>CAWIRU010000001.1:0-9179 GCA_963838705.1 uncultured Acidobacteriota bacterium
GAGTTCGAGGGCCAGCGCCGCTACGCGACGCGAATGCTCGGCGTCAGGATCGAGAAACGACGCCCACGTCGTGAGAGTCGCGAGCGAGGCGGCTTCGAGCCGTTCGCCCTCAGGCAGGCCGGCGCGCCAGACATTCCATAAAGAATTTTTCCCGGAAGTCTCGGCGCGATACTGCGCGAGTTTTTCGGCGCGCGCGACGTCTATCCAAGCGAGCCACGTTGCTTCCGGATTTGCGCCGGAGGACGGCGCGATCCTTCTCAGCTTTTCGCGCAGCACGTCCAGATCGTGCACCGCGCCGAGAAGATCCTGCGCCGATTTGAGATCCTCGCTCCATTCCGCGTAATGCCGCGGCAGGAAATTCTCGACCGTGTAGCGGAAGCGCTTCAGCGCGACGCGCACGCGGTGCCATCCGACCCGGCTACGAGTCCGGATCGCGCGGCGATGCAGCTCCCGCGCTTCGATCCACCGCTGCAAAGCCAGGTGCTGAAAAACGAGGCTGCCGGCGGAAACGCGGCGGGATCGTTCGGAGAGCACTCGGGACCAACGGCGCCAGCGCCGCGTGTCGAATTCGCCGAGGGCCGCGGCGGCATCCGATTTCGCGATGAGTTGTTCTTTCTCGAGAATTTCGCGGATGCGGGGCTTGAGCGGATCCTCGTCCGGCGCGAGTTTCTGGACCCATTCCAGCATCACCTGGATGTCGCGCAAATTTCCCAAGCTCTTGAACAGATCGCGCGATGACTTTTTCACGGCGCGAAGAGTTTTGTCTGGGTCTACGACCGCCAGCCCGTCGGCGATGGTCCGGGAGCGCCGGAGCGCCACGCGAAGGTCGTGGACGGAATCGGCGTCGAAGCGCCGCGCGGTGCGGCCGCATTCCTTCAACGCGCGAGCCATGAAATGCGCGAGGCCCGTTCTTTCGATTTTTCTTGGAGCGATGGGGTGCGTGTTCGAAGCCATGATCAGCAATTGCGAGCCAGAAGTTCCGGCAAGGGAGCGCGTAGCATACACCTTTGGGTGGGGAGGGGCAAAGGGCGCTGTGGGAAAACGCGAGCCGTGCCTGCGGGACTTCCGATGATTATTTTCCACGCCATTTTTTCCAGTCGCGGAAGATGGCCTTCACCATTTTCTTGCTGGCGCGGTGCAGCCAGCGGCGCGGGCGGTCCTTGAGATCGCGGATGACCGCGGGTATCGCGGCGCGGGTGCCGAGGTGGATATTTGCGGTTTCAAATCCCATGGCCTGGAGAAGGCGGGCCTCGTCGTGATCTTCGGGCAGAGAGGCCAGAAGGATGCGAGAACAATCCGGAGCGAGCCGTCGAACGAGAAAAGTGCCGTAAACATGCAAGAACGGATCGGGTACGCGGACCGCTTGAGCGAGAATTTCCGGATACAAAATCTTTTCGGATTTCGCGCCGCCTTGCGCCCAAACGCACGCGGAAGGCGCGAGAGCCTTGGCCTCTCGCGCGACCCAGCCGCCGCGCCACGAAGCCAGAGCGAGGACGCGAAGATGACCCAGGCTGCCGAGTCCCGCGACGCGACGCTTCTTCAAATACGGAAGACCTTTTTCCGGCAGATCGAGTTCCAGCTTCTCCTTGATCGCGGCGGGGATATTGCCGCGGAAATCCTCAAGATTCTCGGCGCGCTTCCAGAAACGAACGGGATCGCGCAGGCGATTGAGCGCGATCAGGCGCAGCCAGCGGTTTTCTTCCGCCAGGACGAAGGCTTTGCCGCGCGCCGCGAGGCCTTGGCGGTAGCCTTCGAGAATGGCGTCACAAGCATCGCGGGCGCTGAGTTGGAGATGCTCTTCCTCAACCGCCAGATGAGCGCTGACGGCCAGGCGCACGAGATCGATCGTGTAGGCCATGGGGTAGACTTCATCGAAATCGTTGACGCCCCAGATCAGGCGGCCTTCGAGGTCGCGCCACGTGCCGAAGTTCTCGACGTGGAGATCGCCGACCGCCAGGAGGTTTGGGGCCTTTGCCTCATCGGGGCATACTTCCGGCCAAAGTTGAACCCAGCGGTAGAACGTGGCGCGAAAGAAAGCGAATGCCGAGACGGCCATTTCCTGGTGCTTGAACTCGAGGTCCGGCTTGATGAGCTGAGTTCGCGTCGATTTCCACTTTTCGTAGCTTTCGGTGGCCTTGCGTATGTTCACGCGAGCGATGCTCCTTGTGGACCTCTCGAATCCGGCCGTAAGTCAAAAGCCTCGGGTCTAACCCTTCCTTCGTCAGGGCAGGGGACCCGAGCAACATGTAATTTACTCTCTAATCGTATCCTAGAGACTCGCGGATTTGTGGCTACTAGAGATGGTGACTGTCGTTTGTTCTGTCTGGGTTGGGTGCGTTTCTAATAATCCGGTGTGGCTACTAGAATCGATGGTTCTCGAACGGGTGTAGGCGGGCCTAATCGCGTTTGAGGTTTCCCCCGTTTTGTGCCGCGAAATGGTTTGCTCGATTGTTTGTTTTGTTTGGGTTACGGGTGTTTCTATCAATTCGGTGTGTCGAGAAATGCTGAGGCGGGTAGCGGCGGCGGGCGCGTGTGTTACTGGTCCGTATATGGTTTTTCCAGTCATAATTGCGCAACCACGGTAGCAGATCGTCGACGAGTGGTCAAACGGGTGTTCTGTAAGGATTTGGAGGGCAAGCTTTTGGCGCCTGAATCTCGGACGGAACGGCCACCCAGTCTTGGCGCGGCGCGACTCACTCCCGCGTACTCACGTGGCGTTCGAAAGTTGTATGATTCAGTGAAACTGATGTCATACGTACCTCCACGTTTTCGACAGAAGCAAACAAGCAAGTGCTCGTGCGGGAGTGGCAAGAAATTCAAGAATTGCCACGGCGCTGCGCAGGCCAGTCCCGTCGTGGGTGACGTCGAACGAGGTGACCAAGTCAAACTTCCGACGCGACAGAAGCTGTCGCCTTGGGGATTTCCCGGTGAAGATCACATGCTCTGCGTGAAGCCGGTATTTAAAGGGGAACAGGCCGATCCTGCAAGCCTCGCGAAGGATCTCGGCGGAAAGCCCGGTAACTACAAAGTTCAATTCCTTCTGTCGCGCCCCGGCCAACCTATAAGCGGAGAGCGAGAGCACAAGTTCATCGATAACGTCATGGGCGATTCATATGTCGCGATCGCTAAGCCCTTGGTGCAGCGCGGAGCCGCTGACGTCGACCGAATGTTGATGCAAGTCGCGGGTGAGGCGTACCAGTTCGTTGGTCTGCCCAACGACCGAGGATTTCTCGGTAAGGTAGTTGTCGAAAGCATGGCGGCCGTGAGTTCGCGGGACGCGCAGGATCGGGCGCACGTTGCCTTAGCCCGATTTCTAAGCGCATGGTCACTCCACCTAGATGTCCCGGTTCATATTGAGACGATTCAAACGACGGAAGTCACTACCCAAGTTCACTGGCTGCGGGTAGTGACACCTCATTTCGACATGGCGTTCGGGGCCGGTCCACTTAGCCAACTCAGCGATGACTTCTGCCATTACGCGAGCCTCTACCGTGAAGGTCTAAATACTAATAGTAGGTTTTACCGATTTCTGTGCTTCTACAAAGTAATCGAAAGTTTGGAGCGCCGCCGTAACAGGGTGAACGGGGAGAGAAGTCGTGCCGGCCAGACAATTCAAGTCAGAGATGAACGTCTCCCTCGCGACCGGACCGGCGTATCAGAATTTCTGAGGCGAGTGTACCCCTGGAGGTCGAGTTGGGACGATATGTCCATTGAGCAGCTCTTTCCAAGTGACGTGTGGGGAAGGAATCTTAGCCACGTGAAAAACAAATTCCTGAACCCTTTGCGGACCGGAATCTCGCACGCTCTACTGGAAACTGGGGAAATTCGGATCTCGATTGACCATATTGAGCACATTCAAGAAGTGAATAAATGGTTGCCGCTCTGCAGAGTGCTGGCCCGATTAATGCTTTGCAATGAGTTCCCGAAGGAGTTCGCGTTCGCAATGCCGCACGAGTGAAGCGCCCCGACTGCTGAATCGTGATCTATCTCGGTGTTATCATTCTTGAGCGATGTCAATCAAGGATATGACGAGGCGCCAAAGTGCGCGCATCGAACGGGTCATGCCTATAACCGTCAGGGCCTTGGATACGGTGGATCAGCCCTTCGAAGAGAGCACGGAAACCTTGTCGATCAGTTGCCACGGTTGCCAATACGCATCCAAACATGCGGTTCGAGAAAATGTTGTCGTCAGGCTGGAAATTCCAAGTTCGGGAGATACGATGCCCACGCGTTCGGCTCGCGCTCGCGTAATTTGGTTGGGGCGGCCACGAACCGCTCGCGAGATGTTCCGAATCGCCGTGAGGTTGGAAGCCCCTGGAAACGTTTGGGGAATCCACCACCCCCCCGCGGACTGGTTCACCGGTCCTTACCCTATTCCGGAAGGTGCAAGTCTGAACGGAGTCCCGATAGAGGCACAGCCGTACCTGAAGAAGAAAGAGATTCCGTCGGTTGACGCTCACATGTCGCGCGCGGATGCACGAGCGCCCGAGGAAATACTACGATATGAAGTAGCTCTGTCTTTCGCCGGCGAGGACCGACAATATGTCGAGGAGACCGCCAGAATTCTCAAACTCCGAGGCATCTCGACGTTCTATGACAATCACAGCAAGACGACCCTTTGGGGAAAGGACCTGTTTGTCCACTTCGATGACATTTACAGAACGCGATCGAAATACATGGTCATGTTCATTTCAAAGCATTATGCGACAAAACTCTGGACCAACCACGAACGCAAAAGTGCACAGGCGCGAGCGTTCACGGAGAAGAGAGAATACATATTGCCGGCGAGATTCGATGACACTGAGATTCCGGGACTTCTCCCTACCGTCGGTTATCTTGACCTTAGAAGGATTACGCCCTCGGAGCTAGCCGACCGAATTATCGAAAAAGTCCGCTCTGAGTGACGTCGAAATTGGGATCCCCAGCCGCATGTTTCGCGTGACTCCTCTCCTTTAAAGACTCCTATCGTGTTCCCACGTTGGCCAGTGTGAATCAATCTGCCGCAGGATCTTCTCTGCGGCCAAGTTCGCGTTGGCTATGACAGCATCGTCGGCCGGGCAGGGTTTGAATTCTAGTCGTGCGAGGCGATGGGGCACGAGGATTGAGGCGGGGATAAGCGCGATTCGAGCACGGCGTTCATCGGTGCGGGCATGGGCGAAAAGGGCGTCCGCCGCGGCGGACCGCGGCGGACGGCCCTACGAAGACTATTCAAAACCCGCGAATGACAATCGGGGGCGAAAAGGACGTAACGAGGTTTCATAGAGAGCGATTAGGGCAGGAGCGGCCTGCGAAGAAAATTCAAGAGCCCCACCCTTTGCGTTGCAAAGGATGCGGCACCCGGCGTGCAATCTCTCGTCATGAAACGGCTAGTACGAGGTCTGGTGTAATCGAGTTTTAATGTTTCGCTCATGGAGCCGTAATGCAACGCGACTAGGTTGGCGTGCCTCGCCACCGCGCTCAAACCTGGGTGAGTGGACGACGTTCTCATTTTGCGATCGGGCAGGTTTGCGGTTTAAACGCCGAGAACTCGCCAGTCGCCAGAAAATCCTGCGGCATCACCGACTCCTCCGGTAACGCGGACGATCGGCCGGCGAGGCAAGGTTTTCTGTCATTGACGAAGAACTAGTGTTCTGTTAGGTTGGCGGGCCTCGACCCCGCTGATTGCACGAAATAAGGCCACACACTTATCTCGAAACTGAAAGGTGAAATCCATGATCAAAAAGGCAGGAATGTTGTGTCTCTTCATTGCGGCTTTGGCGAGTACGGCCATTGCTCAAGAGGGTGCCGTTCCCAAAGGCGTGCGGCGTCTCGAACACGTTTACATCATCATGATGGAAAATCACGCGTACGGACAAATTCTAGGCAATCCGTCCGCGCCATTTGTCAACCAGTACATCAAGCATGCAAATTATGCGACGAATTATTTTGCCGTCGCGCATCCAAGCTTGACGAATTACCTTGAAATCGTTGGCGGTTCGAACTTCGGCGTACAAACAGACAACGCTTCGGATTGGCACGACGCGACTTGCACCACTAACCTCGCCTCGGGGACGGTTGCAACCGATAATCCGCCAAGCCCCAACGTTTGCCCGATCGGCGGCACCGGCACGGACGCGGCGACGCCGGCCATTGATTACACCAACGAGACCACTGGGCCTCCGGGGGACATCAATATTGATGGAGTTCACTTCTATCCGGCGAATCCGAACACGATCGGAATCACGATTGCCGATCAACTCGTTGCCGCAGGGCTGACGTGGAAGAGCTATCAGGAAGACCTGCCGCCAACCGGGCCCGATCTGGTGAACACTGCAGACGGCTACTTTACGAACCTCACGGACCTAACTACGGCACTGCCGGGTGAGACGACGAGCCTGATCGGCCTCTACGCCTCGAAGCACAACCCGTTCTCGTACTTCGCGAATATTCAGGCCAACACCGATCCCAACAACGGCTACAACAACATGGTCAGCTTCACGGGTCCGAATGGTCTCTTTGCGGACTTGGCCTCGGGACACGTGCCAACGTACTCGTTTATCGCACCGAATCAGTGCCACGACCAGCACGGACGGAGCAATGCCGGACCGGACTGCGAGTACGATCCAAACGACAATGGAACGCAAACCGGGCTAAACCCGGGATTGATCTTCGATGGCGATGCGGCGTTGGAGCAGATCATAACGTCGATCCATCATTCGCCGGCGTGGTTCGATGGGCGCAGCGCAATCGTGACAGTGTGGGACGAGAATGATTACAGCGTTTCTCCGACAACGAATCAGGTTCTGCTGATCGTGGACGCCAACTACGGCCATCACGGCGTGCAGAGTTCGCAGTACTACACGCACTTTTCCTTGCTGAGGTCAGTCGAATCGGCGCTCAGACTGCCGTGCTTGAATCACGCTTGTGATTCCAGCACGAACATCATGACCGACCTATTCGGCCGGGAGGACCGATTCTAGAACGGGCTGCCAAGCTAGAGTTAGCTAAGGTCCGGCATCCGTTCGATGAGAGGCCCTGGGAGTCTCGCTCCCAGGGCCTTTTCATTTGCCCACGGCATTCGCGGCACCGAATTCGGTGGCGCACTTGTGCGAGAATGAGGCGGCGCGTATTCGTGAATCCAATGTGGGTGATGAACTTTGGCTCCGCGCAGTATTGATTTGACGCAAGTCGTGGAATGGTCGGATGGGCGCGCGCGCCGCGTGCAGGATGCGCTTGCGGGAGAAGAGCCGCTGGAAATTCGCGTGGGCGATAATCCGCTTGCGGTCACGATGCGAACTCCGGGGCACGATCTTGAATTGGCGGCGGGATTTCTGTTCACCGAGGGGATCATTCAGAGCCGCGAGCAGATTATTTCGCTCGAGATCGCGAAGCCGGACCCTGGAACGCCACATCGTACGCAAACCGTCACGCAAATCGGCAATCTTGTGGTGGCGCAGCTCGAGCGCGGCGTGGAGCTCGATGCGGAGAAAACGCAGAGGAACTTTTTCGCCAATTCGAGCTGCGGCATTTGCGGCAAGGCGTCGATTGAAGCGGTTCGATCGCGATTCCTTCGCTCGCTGAATTCGAGGATTCGCCTGCAATCTGAAGTACTCTGCCGGCTTCCGGAGAATCTTGGAGCGTCGCAAGATATTTTCAGCCGCACGGGAGGCTTGCACGCCGCGGGACTATTCACGGCGAGCGGAGAACTTGTGGTGGCGCGCGAGGACGTCGGGCGGCACAACGCCGTGGATAAGGTGATCGGCTGGGCGCTACGCGAGGGGCGAGTGCCGCTCGCCGAGAATATCCTGGTCGTGAGCGGACGTTGCGGCTTTGAGATCGCGCAAAAAGCGATCGCGGCGGGAATTCCGATCGTTGCGTCTGTGTCGGCGCCGTCAAGCCTCGCCGTGAAGCTCGCGCGGGAACTCAATCTCACGCTCGTGGGATTTTTGCGCGGGAAGCGCTTCGTGATTTACTCGTGCGAGGAACGGATTATTTTGACGGCAGCGTAGGAGTACGGTCACGATTCTCGAAAATGTGCCGCACGAAAACCCTTCGCTGCTCAGGGCAGGCCGGTGCGGCGCTACAGTCGCTTAGGGATGAGGGCGGCCGTTGCCATTTCCGTTGTTGCCATTTTTTTTCTGGGCGTGGCGGCGGCGGATGTCGTCAACTTTCGGGCCATCCTCAGCCAGCATCTTGCGGAATTCGACTAGCAGCTTTGGGTCCCACCAACCGCGCTGCGCTTCGTCTTCGAGATGATCCAGCGCGGCGGCGGAATCGAGCGCCGTGCGATACGGGCGCTCGGTGGTCAACGCGTCGTAGACGTCAACGATTTGAAGAATACGCGCCGTCAGCGGAATGTCTTCTCCACGCAAACCGTCGGGATAGCCCGTGCCGTCCTGCTTCTCGTGATGATGGCGAATGATGGGAAGCACGAGGCGGAACGTCTTGAGCGGCGCGCAGATGTGCTCACCGACGACGGGGTGTTCGCGGAGGAGCGCTTCCTCCTCGGCGGTCAATGGACCTTGCTTCAGGAGAATCGAATCCGGAATCGCGACTTTTCCGACGTCGTGAACAACGCCGGCGCGCCGTAGCGCGGTGACTTGTTCGGCGCCGAGGCCCATGCGCGCGCCGAGAAGCGCTGAAATTTCCGAGAGGCGACCGCAGTGACCGTGAGTGGTTGGATCGCGCGCCTCGATGCTCAACGCGAGGCTGAACAAAACTGCTTCGGCGTTTTCGAGTTCGTCGGTGTAATTTTTCAGGCGGAGGAGCGAACGCGTGCGCGCGAGAAGTTCGTTATAGTCGATCGGTTTGCTGAGGAAGTCGTCCGCGCCCGCGTTGATGCCCTGAATGCGATCGGCAGTTGCGGAAAGTCCCGTGATCAGAACGACGGGAGTGAGGCGAGTTTCCGGCGCGGCCTTTATGCGGCGGCAAACTTCGATGCCGCTCAGTCCGGGCA
This sequence comes from uncultured Acidobacteriota bacterium, assembly GCA_963838705.1. Classification (GTDB taxonomy): domain Bacteria; phylum Acidobacteriota; class Terriglobia; order Acidiferrales; family UBA7541; genus Palsa-147. Next base: position 8,936 of record CAWIRU010000001.1, read on the forward strand.
TCACGATGTCGAGAAGAACGAGGTCCGGCCGGAACTCCGCGCACTGCGCGAGGGCGCTCGCGCCGTCGGCCGCGGCGCAGACTTCGAAACCCTCGCGACGCAGCAAGATTTCGAGACCACTGCGCGGTGCGAGTTCGTCGTCAACTAGAAGGATTTTTTGCGCCATGTGCTATGCAAGCTGGGGAGTAAACAAGCTTACAGGACGCGGAGGTGCGCAGCAATGAGAATCGCGGTACTGGAACTT
>CAWIRU010000002.1:0-5221 GCA_963838705.1 uncultured Acidobacteriota bacterium
CAAATATAACGGAAACGGTGACGAGTGTCAAGGCATGTCACTTTTAGGGCGACAACCCGCCTAATACCCTGATCTCAATGCTCTTTCTTATCTACATTTAGTGTCTTTAGCATCTATTGACTTTACCGATGGAATCGCCGTTTGATCCCTATGCAACTGCATAGGCCTGTGCAATCGTATTAATCGATGGCGTCGGAGCGAATCATGAGCACACAATCGAAGATCGACGAGTTGGAAAAGCTCCTCAACAGTGAGGAGGACACGCCGATTCAGATTCTGCCGAACGGCGAGATCAGGGAAATCGGCGGCGCCACGTCGGCCGACATGGGCAACAAAAAGCCGCTGATCCTGAAGGAAAACCTCGGCGGCGAATATTGAGGGCGGCGATGGACATCAGCAGGATACAGCGCGAATTCGCCGAGGCCCAAAGGACCTTCGCCCTAGTCGAGCTTCGCCCGACGACCGACGGCAAGGTCTATGCGCGCACGGCGTTGCAGACTTCGAACGGCAGGAACTACGTCCTTTCCGTCAAATTTACGGACAACTACCCGAACGAGATGCCGCGCGTCTTCATCGACGCGCCGACGATTACCACCGCGCCGCACCGGTATCAGGGCGGGCACATTTGTTTCCTGCACCCTTCGATGTGGAACCCCGGCGCGCATGACCTGGCTTTCGTCATCGCGCGCGCGGCGAAGTGGCTGAACAAATACGAAGTCTGGCGCAACAACGGCGGCAAGTGGCCCGGCGCCGCAATCAATCACTGAGGGGGCACCTTTGAAAGTCGATTTTAAGACTTTGAAGATGATGGAGCTCAGAAGCTCGCCAGGCGAGGTTTTGGACCGCGTGGCGAGGGACGGAGAGGTGTTTGTCATCGAGAGGAACGGCCAGCCGAAAGCGTGTCTCGTTCCTGTTTCCTTTCTGCTGCCGGATATTCCTCCCGAGCGCATCGCGAAGGAGCTGAACAAGCTCAATGGTAAGCGCGAGAATTACAAGCTGACAATCAATAATGACAGCAAAGAGTTGGAAATCAGCTGCCTTGAGACAGCCGCCGGAGAGAATGTTGTGATCAGTATTGTCCTGCCCCACGGATATCCTAACTCTGCACCTCGAATTTACGCCGCGCCAGTAGCGCCCAACACTCCAAAGCGATGGCCGGACGGCTCGCTGTCGATCTTTGGCGCGACGGCGGCATGGAACTTCAAGAGCCATGACGTTCCCCATGCGCTCGATCTAGCGCGAGTTTGGCTCAAACAATATGCGAAGTGGCGCAAGACCGGTGAATGGCCGCAAAGGACGGATATTCAATGAGTGATCGGACCTTCGAGAGAATTGAGTCGCTTTTCGATATCTCTTTGTTCGCGGACGTCAGAGTTCTCATCGCAGGATGCGGCTCGGGCGGAGCGAGCGTCGCGCTTCAGCTCGTCATGTCGGGCATCCGCAACTTCACGCTCATGGACAACGACGTCCTCGGCGCCGAGAATGTCATCCGGCATGTCTGCGGCCGCCGCTTCATCGGCTGGAAAAAAGTAGATGCCGTTGCCGAAGTGCTGCGCGACCGAAACCCCAAGGCGAACGTCACGACCATTGACGCGGACCTCATGGTCTGTCCGAATCTCGAATCGGAAATCACGAAATCCGACGTGGTGGTGCTCGCAACCGACAACGAACCGTCGCGGTACGCCGTCAACGAGCTTTGCGTCAAGAACAAAATCCCGTTCGTCGTCGGACGAGTTTTCACGAGAGGGATCGGCGGCGAGGTATTCGCCTTCCGGCCCCACAGCGGCGCGTGTCTCGCCTGCCTCGAAACGTTCTTGCAGCGGACCCCGTTCCGCGAAGGCGTGCGCGAGATCGATCTGGTTTCGGAGGAGGAGCGCGAGAAGGTTTATGGAATGGAGATCGCCGAGATCAAGGATTCCCCTGGGCTCGGCGTCGACATCGCCTTCATTACCTCGTTCCACACCCGCTATGTCCTCGACGCCATCGCGCGCGGGCTGCCTGAGCGGCCTAAATACCTGGAACTAATCGACGAGAACTATCTCGTATGGGGCAACCGGCCGGTTCATCCGTTCAAGAAGCATTTTCAACTGCAACGGATGCAATTGAGCCCGCAGGAACGTTGCGCGGTCTGCGCCACGATGAGCGTCGCCCATGTGGTTTAGATCGAAGAAACCGGCGGTTTCGATTTCGATCGCGCGTGGAGCGCTCGATTCTATATTCGACGAATGCGATCGCTACGACGTGGACGAAACCGGCGGAAGGCTGATCGGCACCTACCGCCAATACAACGGCCACTATAACATCGACGTCAAAGGCGTGCTCGCGGCGGGGCCCAAGGCCACGAGATCCCCGACTAGCTTTTTTCAGGATGGCGAGTACCAGGAGAGGCTGTTCCGCGTGATCGAGGCCGCCCATCCCGAGATCGAGCATCTCGGGAGTTGGCACACGCACCACGTGAACGGATATCCAACGCTGAGCGGAGGCGACAAGACGACCTACTTCAAAACCGTCAACCACGAAAAGTACAACACCGACATTTTCTACGCCTTGCTCGTCGTCAGCAAGAACCGTGGCGGGAACCCTCGATATACGACCAAGCATTTCCTTTTTCGGCGTAACGACGACGCCATCTACGAGATACCGGCTAAGGACGTGCGGTTCGTCGATACCCCCGCGTTGCGGCCCCGCGACCGCGAGACGGCCGAACCATCCAACCCTCTGCGACAGAGTGCTCCGCATATCACCGCAAATCCGGAGCGGACCAAGGATCGGGAATTTTTCTCCGAGTTCTATCCGGACCTTAAGCCGCTCCTCTCGAAGAGCGTCGGTGCCCCTTATTGGAAGGGGTCGCTCTCGCTGGTGGATGGCTCCAACGCCGAGGTCGTGGCGATGGAAAATGCAGACGGCATGGCGCCTTCCTACTCGATCGCCACGTCCTGCAAGAATCCGGTCATAGCCGAGATTCGAGCGCAGTACCGGGAACGGCAATTCCGCTCCGCGCGGCACGCCGTGCTCCACCTGGAACGGGATTTGAATCAGGCCCTTTACCGGGGAAGGAAGGGATAGCGGCATGAACATCATCACCGCCAACGTAGGCCAGGGCGCTCTCGCCATCGTCAGGCATCAGGGCGAGGCGATACTGATCGACTCGCGCATTCCGCCGTCCGGCGATGACACCGTCGCTTACATCAAGGAGCTGATGGCGGCTTCCCTGAAAGACCACAATGTGAAAGGCCTGATACTCACCGGATTTGATGACGATCATTCGGAGATCACGGGCGCTTCCATAATATTGCGCAAATATCGTCCCGATTGGATCATGTACCCGACCTACTACAAGGACAGCAGGGAAGCCGAGCGCGTGTTCGCGCTCATCAATGGGGAAGAGAGTGCGCGGTCGGTCACCGACAAGCCGCTGAAGAAGATATCGGTGCGCGTCGACAAGCTTGCCAAACGCGAACTGACCGGTCTTTCGGATCATTTCGATTTCGAACTGTTTTCCCCCCATGTCGAGGATATGGATTGCTCGAACAATTGCAGCATCGTGCTCAAGCTGTCGGGACGCGGTCCTCGCGGTTTTTCCTACCTAATCACCGGCGACACCGAAAATCCGCGTTGGGAGAGGATCAACAAATTGTTCGGTGGCGCACTCAAGTCGCACGTTCTCGCTGCGCCTCACCACGGCTCGAAAAATGCGACGCATCCCGCGTCCTTGCTCCAGATTACGCCTCATACCGTGCTGATCAGCGCCGGCGTCGATAACCAATATGGCCACCCCAATTCGCAGGCGGTGAAGGTGTATAAGCAAGTCGCCAAATACGTCTTTTCGACAAACATGAGCGGAGGCGTGTCGCTCCTTACGCAACCGGGCGCCACGGAACTGAGCACAACCACGATATCATGAGCGGAGGGGGCGAGCGCAAAATCGGCTTGGCCTTATCCGGAGGCGGAGCGCGGGCGATCGCTTTTCATCTTGGCTGCCTCCGCGCGCTCAACCAGCTCGGGCTTCTCGGCCGCGTCGCGGTGCTTTCCACGGTATCGGGCGGCAGCGTCATCGGCGCTTACTTCCACGCCCACCAAGGAGACTTTCCTTCATTCGAAGCCAAAATCCGCGACGTACTCGCCCAAGGCCTCGTCAAGTCGATGCGCGGCAAATTTTTTGGCATGCTGGGAGTCAAGATCATCGCCGCCTTCGTCGTCGTCGGCCTTGTTGCGGCCTGGGTAGCGCTCATAAAGTTTTTAGTGAATTGCTTGAGCCTGATTGCGCCCCGGTCGTTTTCAAGGCATTGGGAACGGCTCGACACCAGCTCGCCGCTTCATCGTTTTGCGAGCAGGACGACTCTCCTGGAGGCCGCCCTTGACGACGTGCTTTTCAAAGGGGCGTGCCTGAACGATTTACCGCGACAACCTCATCTGGTCGTTAACGCAACGGAACTGCGCACGGGCTCAGCGTTCCGCTTCGGCACCCTGGAGTCCGGCTCCTGGCGTTGGGGCAAGCTTCGTGGCAACGCCGTCTCCGTCGCTCATGCGGTAGCGGCGTCCGCGGCTTACCCGCTCTTTCTCCCCGCTTTCGACGAGACGCTGACCTTCGACAAGAACGGAGAACTGAAGGACGCCCGTGTGATCCTGACCGACGGCGGCATCTACGACAACCTGGGCCTCGGCTGCCTCTGGCCGGATCGTTCGGCGGATGTCAGCCTAAACGTCATTCCCGTCGATACAATTATTTGCTGCTCGGCCGGCTACGGCCTGCGGCAGGAGCCGCCATCGCAGTTTATTTTCGCGCGGATGCTTAGTGTCTTTAGTACAGTGTTTGATCGAGCTCAGAACGCTTCAATTCACCGACTGCATGAAGCGCAACGATTTGGACAAATAAGAAACTTCATTCTTCCCTATCTCGGGCAACTCGATCGGGAGTTGCCCAATCCACCGGCTGACCTTGTACGCCGGGAAGAGGCCCATTCTTACCCCACCGACTTCAACGCCATGCCGCCAGAGTGGATAGACCGCCTGAGCTTGCGTGGAGAGCAGCTGACCCTGTGCCTTGCTCGGGCGTACATTCCTGAATTGATCCGCGAACCTTGCTTGCACCCGTCATGAGCGGCCTCAACGCGCACCGCGCGTGAACGATCCCCGGTCGGAGCCGGGGACAAGTTTTGCCCACGCGGCTTGGCTCTTAAAACGCGACGCCCACGCGACGCACGCTAAGGAAAGTATCAAT
>CAWIRU010000003.1:0-48396 GCA_963838705.1 uncultured Acidobacteriota bacterium
GGATACGCGGTGACAAGCCACAGCAGCCAGGGCCAAACCGCCGACCGCGTGCTCGTGCATGTGGACACGGAGCAAGCGGGCGAAAAACTCGTGAATCGCCGGTTGGCGTACGTCGCTCTATCGCGTGGTCGGTACGACGCGCACATCTACACGAACGACAGAGCCGAGCTTGCGCGGGGACTTGAGCGCGACGTTTCGCATCGGTCTGCGATTGAACCGAGCCATGAATCCGAATCCTCGGCGCGCGAGATCAAGCCCTCCCCCGCACGGAACCAAGTGCATGAGCACACGCAAGCAGAAGGCCCACAGCATCAGCAGGTAGACCTCGATTTCCTTCGCTCTAGCCGCTGTTATGACCGCTGCGCGGCACCTTACGCGCTCAAAACCTCCCTAACATTCGGTTCCCGTGGTACAAGCTATATCACGCGCGCTTCTGCGGCGTGGAGGGCAAGATTCGCCTTTCGTGGAATGAGATCAGGCATCGGGCAACCAAGTTCGCGCAGGATTGGAAAGACGCCCACTACGAAAAGGGCGAGACGCAAACTTTCTACAACGACTTTTTCGAGGTCTTCGGCATTCAGCGCCGAAAGGTTGCGACTTTCGAAGAGCCGGTCAAGCGCGCAGGGTCAAAAGCGCCAGGCTTCATCGATCTGTTCTGGAAGGGAACCCTTCTCGTCGAGCAGAAAAGCGCCGGACGCGACCTGACAAAAGCCAAGGAGCAGGCGCTCGAATATTTCCCCGGCATCAAAGACACCGAACTCCCCCGCTACGTTCTTGTTTGCGATTTCCAATCCTTTGAACTCTACGATCTTGACACCCGCGAAGAGGTTAAGTTCAAGCTCGCCGATCTTCACAAGAACGTCCATGCCTTCAGCTTCATTTTCGGCGGCGCGCCCCGCGTTTTCAAAGACCAGGACCCCGTCAATATCGAAGCCTCGGAACTGATGGGCAAGCTCCACGACGCCCTGCTCGCTTCAGGCTACGCGGGCCACGACCTTGAACGCTTTCTTGTGCGCCTGGTTTTCTGCCTCTTCGCAGACGACACCGGCATTTTTGTCGAGGGATCTTGGATTTTGTCCGTGACCGGACCAGTGAAGATGGTTCCGACCTGGGGCCGTTGCTCGGTCAGCTTTTTGAAGTCCTCAACCGGCCTGCGGACAAACGCCATAAAACCCTCGATGAGGACCTGAAGCAATTCGAATACATCAACGGCGACCTCTTCGCTGAACGATTGCCGATGCCTGACTTCGACAGCGCAATGCGGCGGCTGCTCCTGGACGCCTGCGCTTTTAATTGGTCAGCAGTTTCCCCCGCAATCTTCGGCGCGCTCTTGCAGAACGTCATGGACAAACAAAAGCGCCGCGCGATCGGTGCGCACTATACGACCGAGCAAAACATTCTGAAGCTGATCCACCCGCTTTTTCTCGACGACCTCCGGGCAGAACTCGACCGTCTGAAAGCCCGGCGCGACACCGGCCAGACCGCCGCCCTCAAAGCATTCCAGAAAAAGCTGGCGGCAATTCGTTGCTTCGATCCTGCCTGTGGTTGCGGCAATTTCCTCGTCATCGCCTATCGCGAACTGCGCGTGCTCGAAACCGAAGTGCTCGTGGAGCTTAATCGCAACCGGGCGTTCGACGTGATGGACCTGTCCCAGGTTGACGTGAATCAGTTCTACGGAATTGAAATCGAGGAATTCCCTGTGCGCATCGCCGAGATCGCGCTCTGGATGATGGATCACATCATGAACATGCGCCTCTCGGAAGCCCTCGGCGGTTACTTCCCGCGCTTCCCTTTGAAAGCCTCGCCCACCATCAAGAACGCCGACGCTCTTGAAATGGATTGGGCGACGGTGCTCGACCCTGCGCAGTGCACATACGTTTTAGGCAATCCACCTTTCGGCGGTTCGAAATTCCAGACTGACGCTCAACGAGCCCAGATCACCAAACTCGCTGCACTGAAAAACAAAAAAGGAAGCCTCGACTATGTGGCCTCCTGGTTTATCAAGGCCGGAGCGTACATACAGAACACAACGGCCAAGATTGGATTCGTTGCGACCAACTCGATCACCCAAGGCGAGCAGGTCGCTGAGCTGTGGCCATTGCTTTTCCAACGCTACAATCTCGAAATCTCCTTTGCGCATCGGACTTTTGCCTGGGGCAGCGAAGCGCGAGGCAAGGCCCATGTTCACGTCGTCATCATCGGCTTGACACTCAAAGGCCAGGCGCCGAAAGAGAAACGACTGTTCGATTACGCGGAATACGACGGTCCTCCTATTGAAACCCGCGCCCCTGTTATATCTCCTTATCTTTTCAATGGAGTCCAGCTTCATGATCCAGAAACTGTCGTTTACGAGCTATCGAGTCCGGCAGACGGTCGTCCGGGCATGATCATCGGGTCAAAGCCGATTGATGACGGACACTACATTTTTTCGACGGAGGAAGAGAGAGACGCATTTCTCACTGCCGAACCTGCCGCGAAACCTTTCGTTCGGCCTTTTATTGGAACCGAAGAACTGGTCAATGGGTCCAGCCGTTGGATTTTGACACTCCACGATGCAAGCCCCGCCTCAATAAGGGCCATGCCGCGTGTCATGGAACGTATCGCGGCCGTCCGCAATTACCGAAAGGCAAGTAGGAGCAAGCCTACACAAAAGCTCGCTGAGACTCCGACTCGTTTTCACATCAACGTTATTCCCCAAAAGCCGTTTATGGTCATTCCCGAAGTTAGTTCCGAACAAAGGGAGTATATCCCCATCGTCTGGCTCACCCCGCCGATCATTCCTAGCAACAAGTTGCGGCTCCTTGCAGACGCAACGCCGTACCAATTCGGAATTCTGACTTCTCGGATGCATATGGCGTGGGTGAAATACGTGGGAGGACGGCTAGAAAGTCGGTATCAGTATTCTGTCGGCATCTGCTACAACCCATTTCCATGGCCCGCTACCGATTCAACCCTGCAGGACCGCGTTGAGAAGTTTGCTCAAGTTGTTCTTGCAATCCGTAAGAACCACGCAGCTTCCACTCTTGCTGACCTCTACGATCCCGCAGCGATGCCCGCCGATTTACGCAAGGCTCACCAGGCTCTCGACGCCGCAGTTGATAAGCTCTATCGCAAGGAACCTTTCGCCAGCGACCGTGAGCGGGTCGAATTTCTTCTGGCGAGATACGAGAGGGAGCGTGCGCCATTGGTAGTGGCCGCGCAGGTTCCAAAGAAGCGGCGCCGCAAACAAAGTTAGCGGTCAACTGAGATTGATTGGTGAACGTAAACACTATGCGCTCACCTATTCTTCTGGCGGCACTTCTTCGTTTTCTTCGGCTTCTGTTTTTTCTGCCTCTTCCCCTTCTACCTCGGCAAGCGCAGGTCCGAGAAGAATTTCCGCCGTTGCATCTGGCAGTTTCTCAACATCGCGCAGCTTACGGTCCATAGCGCGAGTCCGAATGCCGAGACTCTCCACGGATTTGGCGGCGGTACTCAACTGCTTCGACAGCCTGTCCACGACTTCGTTGTACTTCCCGAATTCGCCCCTCACAGCACCAAGGATTTGCCAGACCTCACTTGAGCGCTTTTCAATCGCAAGGGAGCGGAAACCCATCTGCAGCGCGTTCAGTAACGCCGTGAACGTCGTTGGCCCGGTGAGCGTAACGTGAAACTCCCGCTGAAGCTGCTCGAACAGCCCCGGACGGCGAAGAATCTCGGCATAGAGGCCTTCAGTCGGGAGGTACAGGATTGCAAAGTCGGTCGTTCGCGGCGGCCCGATGTATTTGTCCCGGATAGTTTTCGCGAACAATTTAATTCGATTCTCCAATTCCTTGGCCGCTTCCGCCACGGCTTCGCCGTTACCCAACTCCGCTGCCGCCAGAAGCCTTTCGTAATCCTCCTGCGGAAATTTTGCGTCAACAGGAAGAAGAACTTCACTGTCCGCCCCCCGTCCTGGCAATTTAATTGCGAATTCCACGCGCTCCTGACTGCCCTCCTTAACTTGCGCATTTTTTATGAATTGTTCTGGAGACAAAACCTGCTCCAGGATCATCTCCAGCTGAACCTCTCCGAAGGTGCCCCGAACCCTGACATTGGAGAGCACTTTCTTCAGGTCGCCGACACCTGCTGCCAGCGTCTGCATCTCTCCGATGCCCTTGTGGACCCGTTCGAGCTGCTCGACCACGCGATTGAATGACTCGCCGAGACGCGTCTCAAGAGTCGATTGCAATTTTTCGTCGACAGTCTTGCGCATTTCTTCGAGTTTCGTTGCGCTCTCACTCCTGATCGCGTCCAGGCGGCCTTCCACCGTTTGCTTCAGCGTCTCCTGAGCACGTTCTTGTTTCTCGGACAACGTTGAAAGGGCTGTCGTCACATGCTCAAGCCGCTCCTTCTGCTGTTCGCCGAGCTGCGTCAGAGTCTCGGACACGATGCGCCCCAACCCCTGGAAGCTACCCGTCATCTCTTCCCGAAGACCCTTTGCGGCCGCCGTCTGCTTTGTGGCCGCATCGTCGAGCTTTCCTTCAATCGTTTGTCTCAGAGCGTCCCGGTTTTTCGTCGCCTCCTCGCCCATCCGGGCAGTATCCTGATCTAGTTTGGCGCCAATCGCAGCAGCGCGGTCATCGATCGCCTGCACGCCTTTGTCAAGGCGGCTGCCAAATTCCTTCACATCGGCACCGATAGAATCACCGAACTCGCGGAAGACCTTGAGGGTCGTCTCCTGAAAACCTCTCAGATTATCGCCAAGCTCCTGCCTCAACGCGCGCGCGTGCTCGTCGCCTGCCTGCCTGATCCGGTCAGATTCATTCCGGAGGAGCTGCGATACCTGCTCCGCAGTGACCTCATTTCCTGGCTTTCTGCGTCCGCTGCGGATGAAGGTCAGAAGGGCAAAAAGCGCGGCCACGCCTGCCAGCACCGCTGATAAGACAGCGATCCACAAAATCATGTCAACATCCCTCCGCCGTCATAACCGGCGCATCTTACGCTTCGAACATCGTAGTTATCACCGGCGTACATCTGCAAGACGCCGTCAACCGACACAACGCCCTATATTTTGCATTTCGTGTGATGCCCCCTTCTCGCTCATCGCAAGATTCTTTTCGACACGGTGCCCGCTGCCTGTCCCTTTGCAACACTCTGTGACCCGCGAACCTGCCCCGGAAGGCTCGTACACAAACGTGCACGCTCCGCTCCGATCAGCGCAATGACCCACTCTACGTGTTGTGGAAGCACCCTCATTCGCCCGTTGCAAAGCGCATTGAACACGGTATCCGCCAACGCGTCTTTGCCCAGATCATTCTGGACATCGGGATGCATGAAAATATCGACCGTGCACGCGAGCCGTAATTCGGGAAACCGCTCAGCACAAATCCGGTTGGCTTTCTTTTCATCGATCAAGGCGATTCCGTTGTTAGCGACGGCATAGGCAATCGTTGCCGCCTCACCGTCATCCAGGGTCATCTGCGCGGCGCCCACGACGAGCTGCTCGAAATACTCCTCGCCTTTTGCGTCGAGCTGCACGATTTCAACGTGCCCTGCGTCGACAAGTTTCTTCAGAAGGTCAGCGTCCTGCCGCTTCCTCTGCCTTCCCTCTTCCAGCTCACCAGACACAATATCGACGACAACCACGCGGTTGGGAAGAGCCTTGATTACCCTTCTCGCGCAACCGGTCGCATTGACGCTTATAATCGTGCTCGCGTCCGCGACAAGGAGAGCCTGCGCGTCAGTTAGACTCGATAGTGATGCCATCGGCCTCGGTTCCTTCGCTCTCCTGGCTGTCCAATAATTCGCGCAACTCCAGCCGGTCGAGCTGCAAGAGGCGCGCAAGCTGCCCCTCGCTCAGAAGATTTTGCCGGTACGCTTCCGCCGCGAGCAGATTCAGGCGCAGCGTCGTCGGCTGGTCCGCCTCGGCTTTGTCCTTGTCAGGTGCCGCGAGATCACCCAGAACCTGTTTTGCGTGTTCATCGGTAATTCCGCCGTTGGCCTGAAACCAATCCCAGGTGCCGGCTTTGGTCAAGCCCAGCTCCTCAAGACGGCGAACCATCGCCTCCCGCGACACGCCGAAAAAATGCGCGAGGATAATTACATGCCGGCGCGTAAGCCGGTCAGACCCTGCCGTCAACTCATGAAATTTCTGAATCACGCCGCGGGCCGGCGTCAGGAACGCCCTGCCAAACGCGTTGGCGTAACGCTCCTCGCGGGTATCTTCCTTCTCCTGCCGGTGCAGAATCTCCGCATTCCGGCGCGTCGAAACAAAATGTCCGGTCTCGTGGCCTGCCGACTGCGTCCGGCGCTCCCGCGGATGGCTCGCATTCAGCAACATGCAGGGGCCGAGCGCCTCGTCATACGCAAACAATCCTGAGATTCCGCTGTCGAGCCGCCGGACATAAACCCGCACGCCGAGTTCCATTTCGAGCAGCGTCACGATGTCCGGCACCGGCCGGTTTCCCAGACCCAGGCTGTGCCGCAACTCCATCGCGTCGTGCTCGGCTTGCGCCCGCACGTCGCCGCGCAGGATAGGCCGTTCCGGCGGATAGTTTTGCACCCGCCTGACGCCCAGCAGGTTTTCCAGCTCGACTTCCGCCCGCGCCAGATTGGCCATCAAGTCGGCGGCATCCGCCGCAGCAGCGTCCTTGCTCCCGATCAGTTTCCGGAAACGCGGAGCAAGGTCGACCTGAATTGCTTCGCGGCGCAGCAACGCATTGACGGATGTTCCGTACGCCCTCGCGAGTTTCTGCAGCTCGTTCATCCTCGCGCGCCGCTGTCCCTGCTCGATCGCGACCAGCGTCGTGCGCGCCACATCTATCGCATTGGCCGCGTCTTCTTGCGTGAACTTTGCGTTTTCACGGGCCACCCGCAACCGCTCACCGATATTTTCCGGGCTCATCTGTTCGAGGAGATTCATGACTGCACCCCCTTGGCCCAATTGCTCAAAAACGAAGTCCGTCCGAGAGAATCCATGAAATCCTTCCATTCCTTTTCGTGTTGAGCCAGCAGCCGGTCCAGCTTGGAACGGACATCCGATTCCGCAAGGCCGAGAGACTGGCCTAGCTGAAATGCACAGAGACTTAGCATTCCGGAATTCGCCGGCGATTGCCGCAGTTGAGCCAGATGGTCAAGGTGGAGAGTTCCCGCAATGGCGTATTGTCGCAGCGCCGTCGTTACTTTCTTCTTGCCAAACGCTCCGGCCGCCCCCGCTTCGAAACTTGGCGCTGAAAGATTCTCCCAGACATAAGTCTCTTTTGGTTCGCTGAGGCCTGCCCCATGCACGCTCAGCCGCCGCAACAGGCAGGCGGCGCAAATCCCGCATTGCCGCTTTTTCCCCGCGACACTGACGTGCCGCGTTTGCTGCCAGCACGACCACGTTCCCGCCCACGAAGAACCATCCTTGCACTCATCAACGAACTTCCTCAGCGTCTCGGCTTTCGTCAGCCAGAGCTGGGTGAAGCGGAAGCGCACTTTGTGATGAAGCAATGCCTCCAGAAATCTTTCCATCTTTTCGGTGAAAAGCGGGTGACTGCGGTAGTCCTCGCCGCCTTGCCCCACGGTAACGAGCGCAGGCCCCAACGCCCCCTGCCCGCTTTCCGGGACGATCACCTGACCGGCTTTCGTGAGATACGCCACGAGGCCGCTGATCAACGCGAACTTGAATCCCCGCGACCGCGCGCTCGACTCAACGAATTCCTTCTTGCCCGCACGGACATGGTACGGCACCGACGTGAATGGTTGTCTCATCCGCGACAAAGCCTGGCCATCGCAGGCTTTTGTTCCGAGGCGCACGCGAATCAGCTTGTCGCCCATTTCGCGCCCAAGAATTCCGGCAACGCAGCGTGAATCCAGGCCATCGCTGAAAGGGATGACGGCGCTCAAGTCGGCAGGAAGATTGAATTGCTGCTGCTGCGGCGCGCTCACCGGTTTCTTGCGTTTACAAAATTCGATCGTCCACCGGTCGCCGGTCAGAAAATTCAGAACTTCATGCAACGCGTCCGATACCGGCTTGCTCTTCCAGTGGCGGGGATCATGGACGGGGATGAGGAGCTGCAACTCTCTTTGCCAGCTCATCTGCGGCCGTCTTTGGACCCTGTCCGCGAATTCAACGGCCGCCGCCACGAGCATGGCGTCATAAACAACCGGTTCCCACTTCGCTATGCAATAGGTTTCGAGCCGTGCGGTCGAGAACTCGACGTTCCGGCCCACCTGGCATCGCATCCAGCCTTTTCGTCCGCGCGCTGCATTCTCCACCACATGGACATTGAGCGATGGACGCGGGAAAAGTTCGCTTTTTTCCTCTACCCTCACAACTTCACCCCGTCATCCAGGCCTTTGCGTCTGGGCGCTTGAGTTTCCGACTTTGCTTCCGGGTCCAAAATCCGCCGCGCAACGCCGCCTATGTCGGCGCTGCCAATCGCCTGTTCGATCCTTTCCCTGACCCTGTTTGCCCGCGGCGTCGTCGATTCGCGGCAATAATGCTCTTCGACTTGCCGGGCTCCCCGCGCTGCGCGGTCCGTCAGAGCGTCCTTCAAAGCACTCTCCGGAATATCTTTTGCGCTATTCCCCAGCGCGGCCTGCTGAAGGGCATAATTCAGAACCGCGCGCGCAAGCCCGGCGCCGGCCGCGTTTCTCAGACCTTCCAGCGAAGGCGTTACATCGTTTTTGAACAGGGAAGCCTCTTGATCTGCGCAAACTCTTCGCAGACTGCCAAAGAATTCCGGGCTGATTTCTCCGCGGCAGTCCTCCTCCAACGCAGGAAGGATTGCATCGCGGATTTCATCGGTGCCGAAAGTCTGGTTGTCCGCGCTTTCCGCAACCCGCTTCCAGCCTCGGCGCATTGGCAAACTTCGATGGGGGCCGTCGCTCATCGTCCAGCTCCAATGTCAGAAGTGTACGTGTTTTCTACTGACAATGTCAAGTGTCATGTTTTATTGCAAAAAAACTTGACACTCCGTCTCGGAGAACTCACACTTCTATGGTGAAAAAGAACTTAACTAGGACAAGACGTTCGGGCCGTATCACGGCGGTCATTGCGCGCAGGATCGAATCTGAAGGCGAACGCCTTTGGCGGCCTCAGGACTTTGCCGATCTCCCCCCAAGCGCCGTCTTGCAGGCCCTTTCTCGCCTTACGCGCCGGGGTCACCTTGAACGCCTGAGCAAAGGCGTCTACTACAGCACCCGGCAGACGGCCTTCGGCAAGAGCCGGCCAAACCCGGCCGCCATCCAGAAGCTTGCCTCCCGGCGCAAGGGCGTTTTCCCTTCGGGCATCGCCGCCGCCAATCTTCTGGGATTCACGACGCAGACGGCGAGCCGGAGCGAGATTTCAACCAGCGCCCTCAGCCTGCCCCGCAAACTCGTCGGCAGCGACACCGTCATTCATACGCGCAGGCCGGAAGCATGGACCAGACTCTCTCAGACCGATGCGGCGCTGCTCGATTTCCTGCGCCGCGCCGCAAGGACAAGCGAACTCTCACCGGAAGAAACCATCCGTCGCACCATCAAGCTTTTGTCGGAAGAAGGACGCTTCGAGCGGTTCGTTAAGATTGCGCCTTCCGAGCCTCCGCGCGTCCGCGCGATGATCGGCGCCATCGGCGAACAACTCGGCAAGAACCGCGCGGCGCTGCGCCGCCTGCGCGATTCCTTAAATCCCTACTCGCGGTTCGACTTCGGCCTGCTGGCCGGACTGCCGTATGCCCGCAACTGGCAGGCAAGGGAACGAGGCTGACATGAAGCTTTTCGAGCATAAGGATTTCGAACAGGCGATTCTGCGAGCGGTGGACCATTTTAGCGCGCGGAAATTGCGCCCCGCGATCATCGAGAAGGATTACTACGTCACGGAGGCGCTGCGCATCATCGCCGCCGCGGCTCCCGACAAGATCATCTTCAAGGGCGGCACAAGCCTGGCGAAAGGCTGGAACCTGATCCAGCGGTTTTCGGAAGACATCGATATTTTTCTCGATCCCCGAGCCTTCGAGCCAGTCCTCGGCAAGAACGGCATCGACAGGGAACTCAAGAGGCTCCGCGATGCCGTCGGCGCTCACCCGGCGCTCACCTTCGTCGCGGCGGAGAGCCAGACGATAGGCGGATTCGGGCGCAACGACCGCTTCTCCTATACGCAACGCTTCGGCGGCCCCGGCGAAATCGCCAACCGGGTCCTCCTTGAAGCGGGCACTGCGAGTGGCCGCGAGCCCACCAGCGTTATCAAGCTGCGCTCCTATCTCGGACAGTTCCTCGAGGAAACAAAAACCTCACTCGGTGTGGACGACGAGGGCCCCTTTTCGCTACGACTCCTCCATTTCCGGCGAACCTTTGTCGAGAAGATGTTTGCCATCCACGGCAAGGTCCAGCTCCTCAAGCGCGACAACACGCCCCTCGGAACGTATGCCAGGCACTACTACGATCTCTTTCAACTCGCGGGACAGGCGGAAGTCATCGCCATGCTGAAATCCGCCGAGTACGCTGCCATAAAGAAGGATTACGACGAGATCAGCCGGACCCATTTTGAAAAAAGCTATTTCTATCCCGAAGGGATGAGCTTCGCCCAAAGCGACGCGCTTTTTCCGTCGGCGGGACTAGCCAAGGCAATCGGCGACGAATACGAGGCGCAGTGCACGTTGCTCTGTTATGGCCCGCATCCGTCGTGGGAAGAGATTCAGGCAAGGTTTAAGGAAATCCGGGAATTGCTGTGACATCCCGATGCCTTTATCATCCGTTCCCGAGAGCTTATGAGTTCTCAAGACTGCAATGAGAGCAGGCGCGGCATCGGCCTTCATCCCCAGCAACCACGGAGTAGAATGATTTCTGATTTTCTTATGACCACCGCGACGGCATCTCCGTTATCTGACGTTTCGCGGAAAGTCCTTCGACTCCAGGTCATCACACTCATCTGGATGAGCTTGGAGGCCATCGTCTCTTTAGGGACGGCTTGGACTTCGCATAGTCCTGCGCTGGTTGCTTTCGGCGGAGACAGCTTGATTGAGCTGCTTTCGGCAGCCGTAGTGTTTTGGCGTTTTCGCTTCACGTTGAGTGAGGCGCGGGCGGCCCGAATCGCAGGAGGCTTGCTTTTCACATTGGCAGGTTTCGTCGTGCTGACTTCGATCCTGAATTTTATCGGATACCGCGAGGCGCAGCGTAGTCTAGTCGGAATCGGAATCCTGCTATCCGCTGCCGTTATGATGCCTTGGCTGGCGAGCCAGAAACGAAAGTTGGCAGTCGTAACGTCCAGCGCAGCTTTGAAGGCCGATGCGGCGGAATCTGCCCTCTGTGGTTACATGGCTTGGATTGCTCTTGTGGGACTCGTGGTAAACGCCATCTGGAATAAACCGTGGGCTGACCCTGCCGCTGCTCTTGCTCTGACTCCTCTCGTCTTGCGCGAAGGATGGGAAGCCGTACATTCATCTCGATTGCGATGTCACTGTTCTTGAAATTCCATTCGAGAACGCCTTTCCACCATTTAGGTCCCGTGTACCCGCCGTGTACCTCACTTGGGCGCATTAGCTGTTTTTAGCGTTTTTCCTGTTTAATGAAATCAATAAGTTGCGCGCTTTCAACGTCGCTTTTAGTTCGATCCCCACCGCCCCTACCAGCCTTTTTTCCTTTCCATACCTTCGCGAGTTCATTCTGCCCCGAGCGGAAAGTCCGCGTTCCGAGGGATTCACTCCTTGACAGCTTAGGAGAGTTCGCGGTATTCTCCTAATCCTCTTAGGAGGGTTCGTGGCCGACCAAGCGCAACTGCTTCCTGGCACTCTCGATCTCCTGATCCTGCGGGCAGTCTCGCTCGGCCCGCTGCATGGATACGGCGTCCTCCTGCGTATCGGACAAATATCAGGCAATGCGCTGCTGATCGAGCAGGGCGCGCTCTATCCAGGGCTGTTCCGGCTGGTGCGTCAAGGGCTGCTAAAGGCGAACTGGGGCAAGTCGGAGAACAATCGCCGGGCCAAGTTTTACGAACTCACCGCGGCGGGACGCAAGCGACTGCGCGAAGAGACCGAAAGCTGGAATCGTCTCGCGACGGCCATCGGCGCGGCGCTCACTTCGCGAGCGGAGGAAGCATGAAGCTCGTCGACTCGATTCGCTTCCGCATCGCCACGCTCTTCCAGCGTTCGCAGATGAATGCTGAGATGGAGGAGGAGCTTCGCGCCCATATCGAGCATCGTGCCGACGATCTCGAGCGCTCCGGGCTTTCTCGCGCGGAGGCCGAGCGCCGCGCGCGGCTCGAGTTCGGCGGCCATGCACGGTTCAAAGAGGAGTGTCATGAAGCGGCGGGTGGGACGCTCATCGAGTCTTTCATCCAGGATGTTCGCTTCGGGCTTCGCATGCTGCGGAAATCTCCCGGCTTCACTGCGGTGGCGGTCTTGACGCTTGCTTTGGGCATCGGTGCGAACGCCCTGGTCTTTGGCGTCTTGAACGCGCTTATCCTGCGGCCCCTGAACGTGCCGCAACCGCAGAGCCTTTACGCAATCCAACGCAGCGGCAACGATGAAATGATTCGGAACGATCCGTCGCAGTCCTATCCCGACTATCTCGATCTGTGCGAGCGCAACCGCAGCTTTGACGGCCTGGCGGCTTTTTCCATCGCGCAGGCAGGCCTCGACACGGGCGATAATCCATCCCGCGCGTGGATCTGTGAGGTGAGCGGGAACTACTTCGACGTTTTAGGGATTCAACCGTATCTTGGCCGTTTCTTCCATGGCGCCGATGAGCACGGCGCGAACGGCGCTCCCTATGTAGTGCTCACGTATGCGTATTGGCACGCCCGTTTTCAGGATGATCGCGGCGCGGTGGGGCGAACTATTCAGGTCAACAAGCATCCTTTTACCATCCTCGGCGTAGCACCACCTGGCTTCCGCGGGACTTTATTGTTCGGCTCTCCCGATTTTTTCGTGCCGATGGTTAACGAGGAGCAGGTCGAGGGCTCGAACGTTTTGAATGCGCGCGGAAATCATTGGGTTTTTATGGCGATGGGGCATTTGAAGGATGGAGTGACTCCGGCTCAGGCGGTTGCCGATTTGAATTTGATTGGCGCGTTTCTCGAAAAAACCTATCCCAAAGACGATGGCCGAATGAAGTTTTCGCTTGCGCGGCCGAGTCTTTACGGCGACTACATGGGGCGTCCGGTGCGGGCATTCATGACAGGGATGATGCTCCTGGCGGGCTTAATACTGCTGGCCGCCTGTGCCAATCTGGGCAGCTTGTTTGCGGCGCGCGCCGCTGACCGTTCGCGGGAACTTGCTCTGCGCCTCGCTCTCGGAGCAAGCCGGGCGCGCATTCTGCGGCAACTTTTTACCGAGGCTACTTTGATTTCCCTGGCCGGAGGCGCCGCCGGGCTATGGGGCAGCGTAGCGCTGCTCCGCTGGCTAAGCGCGTGGCAGCCTTTTCCCCAATTTCCAATGAATCTGTCTGTGAATCCAGACGCAAATGTTTATGCGGTGGCGTTCTTGCTCGCGGTCGTCAGCGGACTTTTGTTTGGCGCAGTCCCGGTGAGGCAGATCCTGCGCACGGATCCGTACCAGATCGTGAAGTCCGGATCGATCGTCACAGCCGGACGACGAATTTCTGCCCGGGACATATTGCTTGCAGTGCAAATTGCAATCTGCGCTGTGCTGGTCACTTCGTCGCTGGTTGCAGTGCGCGGACTGGCGCGCTCGCTGCACAGTAATTTCGGCTTTGAACCTCGGAACGCGATGCTGGTGGATACCGTGCTGAACATGGCCGGTTACACCGGCGCGAGAGTGCTCCCGATGCAAAGGCGCATGATTGATGCTTTGCAGGCGATTCCGGGCGTAACGTCGGTGGGATTGATTGATCGGCCGCCGTTGGCTGGCGGTTGGAACGACTCGACAGTCTTTACCGACAAGACCACAGATCTGCGGCCATCGAATGCCGCCGCTGAAGCGGTTTCCTACAGCATTTCTCCCGATTATTTCCATTCGGCGGAAACAGCTCTGTTGGCGGGGAGGGCTTTCTCCTGGCGAGACGACGGAGATTCTCCGCGCGTAGCCGTCGTGAATCGCGAGTTTGCCAGCAGAGTCTTCGGCTCCGCGACAACCGCGATGGGCGGAGATTTCAAAATGCAGGACGGAACGCGCGTGAAAGTGGTAGGCATTGTCGAAAACGGAAAACATAAGAACATCAACGAAGATCCACAGCCGGTGATGTTTCTACCGATCCCGCAATCCTCCGCGAATGAAACTTTCATGGTTGTGCGTTCGAACCGCGAACCGCAGCAACTCGCGGCCGCCATCAAGAGCGCTCTCCGGAATCTGGATTCAGGTCTGCCCTTCACCATCGAGACGTGGAACGGGGCGTTGGATGTCGCGTTGTTTCCGTCTCGTGTGGCGACGGTGACGCTCGGCGTACTCGGTGCGATGGGCGCGATGCTATCTGTCACCGGCATCTTTGGAATGGCTGCGTATTCGGTCAGCAAGCGGAAGAGGGAACTGGGAATTCGGATGGCGCTCGGAGCTCAGCGCAAAGAGGTGCTGGAGGCAGCGCTGGGACGCGCATTCAAACTGCTCGCATTTGGATCCGCGGCGGGATTGCTGCTCGGAATGTTGGCGAGCCACGTGCTGGCTTCCATCGTGTATCAGGCAAGCCCGCGCGATCCGCTGGTATTGGCGGGCGTTGTTCTAGCGATGTTGTCGGTGGGGCTGCTGGCTACATGGATTCCGGCGCAACGCGCCCTGGCGATAGATCCTTCAATCCTGATGCGCGAGGAGTGAGTCGTTATTCGTCCCTTCGATCTCCACGATCCTTCCGTGTCTCCGAAAGGCGGTTCACGCCGTCGCAGAGACACGAGCCACTTG
This sequence comes from uncultured Acidobacteriota bacterium, assembly GCA_963838705.1. GTDB lineage: Bacteria > Acidobacteriota > Terriglobia > Acidiferrales > UBA7541 > Palsa-147. The sequence goes on from CAWIRU010000003.1 coordinate 14,772, forward strand.
CGCATTTTTGCGGAGGATCTTCACGATACGTTTTCCGACATCGTGAGTCACGCCTAAGTTTTCACCGAAGAAAAGGACTCTGCCCTCGACTTTCTGATTCACGACGTTAGTGCCGTCGCCTTTCGTAAGCTTGACATCCAATGTGATTTTCGTTTGACCGAGAAAAATCGTGAGTTCGCGCGCCGTCTGGCTGCCTTCCTTGAATTTCTCCACCTCGGCGCGCATCGTCAGTACATTCGAATTGCTTCCAGCGGAGCGATCCCCGCTGCGGTAAACCTGGCTGAATAGTCCACTACGATGGAATCGCTCAACAAGATCCTCATAGATGGCCATGCGAAATGCCGCCGGGATGCGCACGTCGGCGGCGCCAACCGGTTCGACAATAACCGCCGATTTGGAGGTGTCTACACCCGGACCGGAAGCGTGAGCGATCGGCAAACCGGCGCTTGTGGTTCGCGGGTCAGACATCGCGCCAGCAGGGGTGCCAGTGGAAGCGTTCGTGCGGGCACCCTGCGCGACGAGGTCTGCGCGAAGCTGCGGGGCTCGGTCTTTCGGTAAGGCAAAGATCGCGGCGTGCAACCCACCATTCGAATCGCGATAGGCGACCGTCAACACGTCAACCTTTTCCCGCAGGAGCAGAGTGAGAGCGGCGCCGCTATCGTACGGCGCGGCAACGGCGGCACCCTTGGCGGCTTCACCAATCATTCCGCCGGCATCGGTGGTCTCCGTGCCCGTGAAGATATCCTCGATGGAAGAGATGGGGACGGCCGCGCGATGCTTGCCCGCGTCGAAATGAAGCGCGGCGTCCTGAATCAGCAAATTACCGCCCGCGTTGTGCTTGATATTCGGCAAGCCGGCGATACAACGCACCCGCAGCGTTTGGTCCGCAACTTTTTCCTGCGCGAACGCAACGTGCGCGCCGAATGACAACAGGAGGGCGAAAAATCCGACGAGTTTTCGTTTGCGCATCGGGTCCTGTCCTTGGCCGCGGAATTTGACCGCCAGCAATTCGCGGCGAGAGAGACGCTCCAGGTTACTTTGGCTTTCGAAGGGAAGAAACGTAGCACAAACGACCGGCTTCGCGCTAATTCAAAGACTTTCCGCGCTCCCCTGTTGGCCAATCAGCGGCATCGCGCTCGAACGAACACGCCTTCGTGAATGCTCGCGGCCCCCACCAGCGCACAATTTGTTTGGGATCGGTCCATGCATCCCAGATCATTTCACGCGGGGCGTCAAAGACGCGCGTAAGCACGATCTCGGCATCCTCGAGATTTTCGGCAGGAGCGGATTTTGCGCTCGTCATGACTTTTCTCCTTTAGAAGCCTTTGCCAGGTAGGCCTCGAGGCGCTCCAAACTCTGCGTCCAGCCGATTTGCATTCCTTTGAGGTATTGCGGGGCCGCAGCCGTGGCTTTGACCACGCGCGCGTGTAGGGTGAGCGTCGTTTTGCCGCCGGTCTCGGCGAACGTGACGGTGTTTATCACATCGAAGAGGGAATTGCCCGCTTCGTCCAAGGCCGAACTGATGAACACGATCCGCTCAGGTTCGACGATTTCCTGAAACGCCCCGGTCATCGGATAAATGTTGCCGTCGGGTCCGCGCATGTCAATTCGGATGGCGCCGCCGGCGCGTACATCTAATTCACACCGCGGACATGTAAATCCATGCGGTCCCCACCACTGCGCCACATGCTTTGGATCAGTCCACACTTTGAAGACGAGCCGCCTCGGCGCGTCGAACACGCGCGTGAACGCGACTTCCATGCCGGTTCCGTGCGCTTCAGCTTTGTTGCTTGCGTTGCTTTCGGCCATGTTTCCTCTCTTTGTTTTTCAATTCGCGAAGATATTCATCCAAGCGGTCGAAGCTCTCTTCCCAAAAGCGCCGATAGTCCTCCGCCCACTCGGCGACGTCCTTCAGCGGCCCGGCCTCGAGGCGGCAAGGCCGCCATTGCGCCTCGCGCCCGCGGGCAATCAGGCCCGCGCGCTCGAGCACCTTGAGGTGTTTGGAAATTGCAGGCAGGCTCATGTCGAATGGCTCGGCGAGCTCCGTCACAGAAGCCCCGCCGGAAACCAGCCGCGCGAGGATGGCGCGCCGCGTGGGATCGGCGAGCGCCGCAAAGGTCGTGCTGAGGTGATCCACAGACATTTCTGTATTTAACCTACGGGTTAAATACAACGCACCCTCGCCACCTGTCAAGTATTTTCGATGTGCTTCGATTTAAACCAAGCTTGCGATGCCAGACCTTCGCCGTGCAGCTCATGGTGAGTTGAGAATCTTCGTGAATCGTAACCGATGCGAAAACCTTCTGCGCGATCGCGATTCAAGTAGTCGCGGGAGACAACGTGCTGTAGCATCTCGGACTCCGGAGGGGAGGACAACTCAATGCTTACGACGAAAATAAGCGCAGCGCGAATCCTTGCAATTCTTTTGACCACCGTCACATTTCAATTTTGCGGTCTGGGCATTCAGTCCGCGTATGCCCAGGCGCCAAAGCGCGTCATCATCGATACTGATCCCGGCACGGATGACGCACTCGCGATTCTTCTCGCGCTGAATTCGCCGGAAGTTCGCGTCGAAGCGATAACCATCGTGGCCGGCAACGTCACCGCGCCGATGGGTCTCGACAACGCGTTGGGAATAACCTCTCTTGCCGGGCGATGCGATCTGCCTGTGGCCAAAGGAGCGCAAGGCCCGCTCCATGGGAAGCTCGTCATCGAGCCGTTCTGGAATGGCGCGAACGGACTCGGAGGCGCCCAGTTGCCTGCGTCTCGGTGCAAAGCCGATTCGCGCTTCGGTCCCGACTTGATCATCGAGCTCGTGCACAAGTATCCGCACGAGATCACTCTGATTCCCATTGGGCCGGAAACAAATATTGCTCTTGCGGTTCTCAAAGACCCTTCGATCGTTCCGCTGGTAAAGGGAGTCGTCCTGATGGGCGGTTCGATTTCAGGCGGAAACGTAAATGGCGCGAGCGAATTCAACGTCTTCTGCGATCCCGAAGCTGCCGATATCGTCTTCAATGCGGGTTGGCCAGTGACGATGGTTGGCCTCGACGTGACCGAAATCACGCTCATGAAAAACGCCGATGTCGCCGAGTTGCAGAAAAACGCTGGACCGGAAGCGAAGTTCGCTGCCGCTGTGGCGCAATTTCAAATCGGCTTGTACCAGGGAACGGGATTCGGAGGCGGCGCCATCCACGACGCGCTTGCCGTGGGGGCGGTGATCGATCCATCTATTCTGAAAACGAAGGCGATGCATGTGGATGTCGAAACCGCAGGAAGATTTGCGCGCGGCGAGACGATCGGAAACCGGCATGGCACGGTAGACAAGGTGATCCCCGCCGGTGATCATCTCGAGTCGGTTGGCGTAAATGCTGTTCAGCCGAATGTTGATGTCGCTGTCGGGATTGATTCCGAGCGTTTCCTGAAATTCTTTGTGTCGCGCCTTCAAGGGAAATGACAAATGGAGTTCCTTCCCGCGCGTGCGACAGAAGGAGATTGAAGATATTTCGACGGCGGGAAGTGACACGATTGTTCGCGACGAGAATGTTCCCTGCTAATTGCCGGTTGCGAAAATAGCCTCAAAAACAGTACATTGAAATGGTTGCGGTCATCGCGCCCGTAGCTCAGTTGGATAGAGCGTCTGCCTTCTAAGCAGAGGGTCGGGAGTTCGAGTCTCCCCGGGCGCGCCACTCTCTTCAATGACCTACAGATCGTTCGCTTCAGTTCGCCAGCGCTCTCCGATCCGATGACGCAGGAATTGACCTAGCCTACCTATCGGCCAGTACTTTGCTCCCAAGCGGAGTGTGAACAACAGCTTTCGGCGCATTTCGCTGCAAAGTTCCACAGGGATTGATTCGGCCTACCGTCAATGAATCGCTACCGCCCTTCATCTGTATTCTCCTCGATCTGGTTCAAGCATTCTCGCCAAGTCAGCGCTCCATCTTTTGCCGGATTTTGGTAAGGTAACTGGAGAACCTTCCCAATCGCCATGCTCGGTGTCAAAGACAATCTTGCCCAATGCGTCAGTGCCCTCCGCGGGCACAAGCTCCGCGCTTCGCTCACAATGCTGGGACTGACTATGGGTGTGGCCACGCTCATCACAGTGATGACGATCGTGCAGGGTGCGAACCTTTATGTTGAGCAGAAGATCGCGAACCTCGGTACAAACGTGTTTCAGATCGCGCGCACGCCGTTCGCAGTGACAGACTTCACCATCATCATCAAATCGCTGAAGTACAGGAAAATTGAAATTGAGGATATGGAGGCCGTCGCCGATCGATGCACCGCCTGCAATGAGGTTGGCGCGACGGCCGCTGCCAGCGTTCGTGCGCGATCCGGCGACAAGGAGCTGCAGGACGTAAATTTCTATGGCTATACGGCGAGCATGGCGGATATAGATTCACGAACAATCGCGGCCGGACGCTACTTCACGCCATCCGAGGCCGAACACAAGACCAGCGTTTGCCTGATCGGCGACACGCTGGTGCGGGAGCTATTTCTCGGCACGGACCCGATCGGGAAATCCGTTCGTGTCGGCAATGACGAATACAGGGTGATAGGAGTGATGGAAAAGGTCGGCAGCGTCCTCGGCCAGGATCAGGACAACTTCGTCATTGTCCCGCTCTCCGTATACCTTCGCAGTCAGGGCGTGAATTTCAGCATCACGATTAACGTCAAAACGAGCACGCCGAACTTTGAAATAGCGCAGGACCAGGCACATCTGATTTTGCGCTCGCGGCGCCATCTCATGGGCAATATGGACGATGATTTCTTCATCGGTACCAAGGAGAGTTACATGGCGTTGTGGCGCAGCATCAGCTCGGCGTTTTTCGGCGTGTTTATTATGGTGAGCGCCATTTCCGTGGTCATCGGCGGCATCGTGATCATGAATGTCATGCTGGTAAGCGTGAGCCTGCGACGAAGAGAGATTGGCGTCCGCCGCGCCGTGGGCGCCACCAAGCGTGACATCCTGCGCCAATTCATTCTGGAAAGCGTGATGCAATGCATTTCCGGGGGCTTGACGGGCGTCACGCTTGGGTTCGTTGTCGCGCTGGCGCTGCGAACGTACACGCCATTCCCTGCGTCCGTGAAGATCTGGGTGGCGGCGATGGGAGTGTTCCTGAGTTCCGCAGTTGGACTCTTCTTTGGCATTTACCCTGCGTTTCGCGCGTCACAACTGGATCCGGTCGTCGCCTTGAGGTCTGACTGATGGCATTCATGACGCTCGCGCAGACCCGGGAAAATTTCATTGCCGCGATGGAGACGCTGCGTTCTTCCAAGGTGCGCTCGGCCTTGACCGTACTCGGCATCGTCATCGGCGTGTCTTCGGTAATCTCCATGGCGGCGATCATTCAAGGCCTGAACAAATTCGTGCAGGATAAGGTGGAGTCACTCGGCTCGCGCACTTACTTTCTCACGCGATTTCCGCCGGCTGTTGACCCTGCACATTTGCCGGAGCGCATCCGGACACGCCGATATTTTGAATACAGCTATGCCGACTTCCTTAGTCAGGCCGCACCGGATGTGCAGAACGTGAGCACCGTCGGCACGCGCGGATTTTTCTTCGGGGACAGCAATCTGATCACCAGCGGAGATCGCAGCGTCGAGAAAGTCATCGTGCGCGGCGCCGAGCCTGCGTACGCGGAGGCGATTCCTCTGTTCTCGGTCGGGCGAGGCCGCTTCATAAGCGCCTTCGACGAGGAGCACGCGCGCGCCGTCGTGGTGCTGGGCGCCGCGATCAGCGAATCGCTGTTCCCCAATACGGACGCCATCGGCAAGACCGTGCGCATTAACAGTAGCGAGTACGAGGTCGTCGGAGTGTTCGAGCACGACCAGGGCTTATTCCTTGGCCCGGGGGTGGACATCTTCGCCATCATTCCGCTGAGCAACTTCAGAAAGCACTACCCGGAGGACAAAGAGCTGGTGATCATATTCACCGTCCCCGAGCATGTGAGCATCGAACTGGCGCAGGGCGAGGTGATCCAGGCGATGCGCCGCTTGCGCCGGCTTCCGCCCGATAAGGATGATGATTTCGAGCTAAGTTCGCCGGACTTTTTGAGCAATCTGTGGAATCAACTCACCGGCGCGCTGGTGATCCTAACGACCGTGATCAGCTCAATCGGCTTGCTGGTCGGCGGCATTGGCGTGATGAATATCATGCTGATCTCCGTGACGGAGCGTACGCAGGAAATCGGCGTGCGCAAGGCTATTGGAGCACGCCGCGCGGACATCCGATTGCAGTTCCTGCTGGAAGCGGTGGTCCTGACTCTCGTAGGAGGCACAATCGGAATTTTGATCGGAGCCGGCATATCCACTTTGGTGCGCACGCTCGTGCCTTCGATCCCCGCGACGCTGTCTTACCTGTGGGTGTCAATCGGTTTCGCGATCTCCGTCGGCGTGGGATTGTTCTTCGGCTATTATCCGGCTAACGTGGCGGCTAAGCTCGACCCCATTGATTGCCTCCGGTACGAATAAGAATCCCACCGCTTCGCTATGAAGACGGGCCGAAAATGAATCGATGCATCGCGCCGCGCCGCAGTCAGTGATGGCGTTGCACGGCGGTTGCGGTCATGTCGCCGTCGTAACGTGCATGGATCGCATCGCCCCGACAGTGCTTGATTTCCTCTCGGGCTCTGGACCGCAACCGGGCCAGACAATCGATAGCCCCGCACCCACGCGCTAAGATTTTCCGCGCGGCACGCTTCGCTCAGTTATCCCACTGCGCTCGCGTACTTTACGCGTCCGAAATGTCAGCAAGAGAAATTCGAGTGCGACTCATCACCTCGGCGAGTACAATCTGTTGCAACGGTGGCAGGGCGCGGCTTATGAGCACGAACGGAAAGCCGTGGCCTCTCATCTGGTGCTAACGTATCTGCGTGCCGCGCGTGCGATTGGGCGCAGGACAACGTCATGCCTGACACAAGCTCGCCGCTGACAGCCGGAGAACGAGTCGGCAATTACCAGATATTGGCAATGGCCGGGGCCGGGGGCATGGGCGTGGTTTACAAGGCGCTCGATTTGAAGCTCGAGCGTACCGTGGCATTGAAGTTCCTTCCTGCTGAATTAAACGCCAGCGAAAAAGATAAAGAACGATTCCTGAAAGAGGCGCGGACGGCGTCGGCGCTCGATCATCCGAATATTGGCGTGATTCACGGCGTGGAAGAAACGAGCGACGGCCGCGCGTTTATTGTGATGGCGTTTTACGAAGGCGAATCGTTATGGCAGAAGATACGCCGCGGGCCGATTCCTATGCGCGAGGCTGTCGATATCGCGATTCAGATGGCGCAGGGGCTGGAAGCAGCCCACGCTCGGAATATCGTGCATCGCGATGTGAAGCCTTCGAATGTGTTGATGACGCAGCAGGGCTTGGTCAAGATTGTGGATTTTGGATTGGCGCGCGTGGTGAGCTCGCCGACCATGACGCAGACGGGCGCAGGAGCCGGGACGGTGGGGTACATGTCGCCCGAGCAGTCGCTGGGCAAGCCGGTTGATCGGAGGACGGATATTTGGGCGCTGGGCGTGGTGTTTGCGGAGATGCTTACGGGGCACAACCCGTTTAAGCACGAGAGCATTCCGGAGGTGGTGGTGGCGATATTGAATGAGCCGCCGCTGCCGATGGAGGGAGTGCCTGTCGAGCTGCAAAAAATTGCTTATCGGGCGCTTTCGAAGCTGCCGGCAAATCGCTATCAGAGTTGCACGGAGCTGCGTGCCGATCTCGAGAGTGCGCGCGAACACTTGAAACTGATGCCGATGGGCCCGGTGGATACGGAGGCGCCGACGTTGTCGTCGAGCTCGGCGCAACTGCAGAAGTACATTAGTCACGCATCGCAATCGGCGTGGGTGCTTGCTGGGGCGCCGAAGAATCGAGCGTGGCGATGGCGGCTTGGCGCGGGCGCCGTTGTCGCGCTCGCGGTATTCGCACTGCTGCTTATTCCGTCAATGCGAAGCCGGCTAGCTCGCACACTTCTCTCAGCCAACGAGGAACATGTCGCCGTGCTTCCGTTCGACAACATCGGGAACGACCCGGCGAGCGAGCCGCTGGCGGAAGGATTGATGGATAGCCTCGCGGGGAAATTGTCGGACCTCGATGTCGGCGGGAAGTCGCTGTGGGTGGTTCCGTCGAGCGAAGTTCGTCATCGCAAGATCGCAGATCCGACGTCTGCGTTGCGCGAATTCGGCGCCACTGTGGTCGTTAAGGGCAGCATCGCGCGCGACGGCCAGGACGTTCACCTGACCGTCAATCTCATTGAGACCAGAGATCTCCGTCTGATTGGGTCCGCCAGTTTCGAAGACCGCGCCGGCGACCTCGCAACGCTGCAGGACGAGGCGGTAGCGGAGCTCGCCAAGTTGATGCATGTCAACGTTACGGCGGACATGCTGCGTTCCGCCGGCGGATCCGCCAATCCCGCCGCGTACGAGTCTTACCTGAAGGCTCTCGGCTACGTCCTGCGATACGATACGCCGGGCAATCTCGATCTCGCTATTGCCGCGCTGAACGGCGCCGTGAAAACCGATCCGCAATTTGCGCTGGGATTTGCGGAACTCGGCGAGGCCTACCGTTTGAAGGATAATTTGGATCCGAATCCAAAGTGGATCGAGGAAGCATCCGCCAATTGCAGTCACGCGTTGCAGCTTGACGATCATCTTCCGGCCGCTTACGTTACGCTGGGAAAACTCCATACGAAACTGGACAAGTTCGACCTCGCCTTACAGGAATATCAGCGCGCACTTCGTCTGGAGCCTCAGAACGCCGACGCCTTAATGGGGACAGCGGATACGTACGAAAGAATGGGCCGCATCGCCGACGCCGAAGAGGCGTTTAAAAAGGCAGCAGAACTCCGGCCGGACGACTGGGATGGGTATAACTCGCTCGGCGTCTTTTATAACCGCCAGGGAAAGTACGCGGAGGCTCTCGCGCAGTTACAACGCGCGGCCGAACTGACGCCGGATAATTCGGTTGTCTATATCAATCTGGCGGCCGCGTATCTCGATCGCGGAGACGCGAAAGACTTGCCGCAGGCCGAGGCGGCCTTGAAGAAATCCATCGAACTCGGTCCCAGTTATGGCGCTTATGCAAATCTCGCATTTCTATATTTGAGCGAGAAGCGCTACGCCGAATCGGCGGCCATGAGCGAGAAGGCTCTCCAGCTGAACAATAAGGATTACTTGGTCTGGGCGAACCTCGCGGGCGCTTACCAAGCGCTGAACCAGAAGGACAAACTCGAAGTGGCCCGCGATCACGCGATCAGTCTGTTGGAAGAATCGGTGAAACTCAAGCCCCAGGACGCGGTCACGCAAGCGTCACTCGCGGCGCTGTATTCGGAAAAAGGACTCCGCGAAAAAGCGATCCTGAGGATCCAGTCGGCGCTGGCTCGCTCGCCCGATAATCCTAATGTGCTTGAACTTGCCGCGGAAACGTACGAGAATCTCGGCGACCGCCGCCATGCCCTCGAGTACATCGAGAAAGCATTGCAGAATGGGTATTCTTTGGACGAACTGAAAGAGACTCCCGAATTCCATAATTTATTGTCCGATCCGAAGTTCCGGCCTAGCGGAAAGAAGTAGAATCGTTAAAAGGAGAACGAAAAATGGCAGAACCAGCACCAGCGAAACGTGAAGCAGTAGCGCCCCTTCCAATCAATATAACTGGCAGCGCGCCCGTACCGGTAAATTCATCTCAAGCCATTAACGGCGAAGTTGAATTTGTTTGCCACGACGGTCCCTATAATATCTCGACCTGGGACCCGGCCGGCACTCCGGCCAATGTTTTCGTGGGAGAGACGAACAACACCTTGGTATGCAACCAAGGGCCGAACGGACCTTACTCATTTAACCAAAACGTGGTCAAAGTCGGCGATGTCGTCACGTTCGAGCCAAACCTTTCGTCCCCGGCTGAGCGCAAGTCAGCGGGCGCCAAAGACGCGATCGGCGTGAAAGGCACGATTACAATCACCAACGTGAGTAAGCGGTAGTCAGGCAGAACAAGAAGAGACAGTAGTGCGAGTGGCTTCGTTCAGGAAGGCGCCTGGTCACCCGCGTAGCCCCGCCGGGCTGGAGCCAGCTCTGGGTAGAATTTTGGCCATTCCCTCGACTTTCTGATCGAGCCGTGGTGCGGCGCAATTCAGAGCTATGCCAATCTGGGGCGTCGCGACGCCTCTCGACGCGACGCCTCTCACCTTAGCCTCCGTCGCCGTAACTTCCCACGTTTCGAGTACTAGAACGCATATTGACAAGTGGGTTGACGAAGAGAATAATCCGCCCACCAACGAGCCACCATTTAAACCTTCCTGAACGCGTTTTTCCGCCATGAAGGAAGAAGGAGCCGAGGATGAAACTGGGCGAATTTACGAGGACGCTTTATGCCAAACCACTCTGCGGAGCGATCTTACTGCTGATAGCGGCGCCCCTGTGGGCTCAGTCGGGTGGTCCGGCGCCATTCAAAGACTTTCAAGGCTACGTCGCGTGGATGCAGAAGAACCACAAGGCGCCCTTCAGCGTCAGCGGTGCGATGTTGCCTCCGGGCGGAGCGAAGGCGCTGCTAGAGGCTCAGGTCAAGGCGCAGTCAGCCGAGGCTCCCAACTCCTCGGCGACGCCGAATTCGTACCGGAACGTGAAAGTCAACCAAGACCGGAATCCCTGGCCAAAAACGGATATCGCATCAGCGGTGGATTCGTCGAACTCCACCGGCTGGCTGGTGATGGCGCTCGACTATCGCGTCAACTATCCGCGAATGTTTTATCACGTCTCTACGACCCGGGGCAAAACCTGGACGGACGACATGCTGGTTGAAGGTTCCGATCCCAACACCGGATTCATTCCGCTGACATACGAACTTTTTCCGGGACTTTCGTTTGACGACGCCGGGAACAGCTATTTTTCGGCACTCAGCGGCAATGCGATCGTGGACTTCACCAACAATTACATAAACATTGATTCCGAAGTGGATGTGACGCCGGGCTTCGATCACGGCACTTACACCTCTCTGCTGCCAACTCTGATCGACAATCAATCCTGCAGCGGCATGATCAGCGGTCCTTTCTTGTGCGATGGAACGGTGAACCGGCCGCTCAATACGACGGACGCAAACAGCGGAAGCCCGAACGAGGGAACCAACTACGTGTACTACGCGTTTTACTGCAATCTTCCGTCCGGCGGCACGTGTACCGACGGCACGGCTACGATTCCGAGTACCGGCACCGCGATCTTGGAGTCGCACTCGCCTGCTCCCGGCGAGCCTTACAGCGCCCCGGCGTTGGTAAGCGGTTCGCTGACCAACACCCAATTCTCCGACATGGTCGTCGATCCCTCCGGCACGCCGCACATCTTCTTCAACGACTACACGAACGCTCCGGTCATCAACATGTGGGAGTCAACCTTGAGCGGCGGCGTATGGACGGTGTCGAAAAATCCCGTGGTAAGCTTCGTCTACAACGGACTGACGAATGCCAACTGGGCGTTTCCCGACAGCGGCGCGGCAGCGCCGGGATGCGGAATCCACGGCCGCACCGCGTATTGCGCGTTCTCGGCGAATCAAGTGGCGGGAGGAAATCTCGAGGCGACGCCGAGCGTTTATCTAGCCATCGTAAATGTGAACACCGGAGCGTCCAGAGTCTCGCGCGTGAACAACGATCCATTCAACGACATGAAGCACCATTTCTTCGCCTGGGCCACGGCCACACCTGCGGGCGCTGTTTACGTGGGCTGGTTTGACGACCGGAACGATCCCGCGAACACGAACCTGCAATACTTCGTTGGGAAGTCGATTGATGAAGGCCGGACGTTTCACATTCAACAGGCCGTCAACGATGTTCCGTTCAACCCATGCGTTGGCTTTCCCGGATGCGAATTCTTCGCGGACTTCAATCAACTGACGTCCGGACCCGATGGTGTGGTGCACGCGGCCTGGCCTGACACACGCGACGGAGCGAGCTTGCAGATCTGGTCGCAGACGGTTTTGTTTTAGAGGACGTTGCGAGGTCGAACGTCCCAGCTGAAGATTTCTGAAGTTGTGGCATAGCTCTCACGTGCTACGCCGGACCCGGAGCCTCGGGGCTCTGAGGCGGCGCTGAGACGCTCGAGATCCGGTCGCGGATTATTCCAAGCGGAGTGCTCGCATGGGATCGATTGACGAGGCGCGGAGCGCAGGCAAGATGCAGGCGAGCACCGCGACGAGGGCGAGCACAAGGACTACCGTCAGCAACGTCAGCGGATCACGAGAACTGCCTCCCGCCCACGAAACAATCACGCGATTGAGCGCGACGCTCAACACGACGCCGATCGCGGTTCCCACGCCGAGCGCAATCGCCGTCGAAGACAGGACCAGTCGAATAATGTTGGCGCGCGGCGCGCCAAGCGCCACGCGAATGCCCATTTCCTGCGTGCGTTGCGTGACGCCGTAAGAGACGACGCTATAGAGACCTGTCGCGGCGAGAATAAGCGCAAGAGAGGCGAAGAGCGAAAACAGAGTCGCGATGAAGCGTTCGCGCGCCCAGCCCCGCGTATCGAGCCACCACACCAGCGTGTGATCCTCCGGAATCCCAATTTCGCCGTTCAGTTTGTGCAGCCGGTCTTCGATCGCGCGCATGGCCGCGTCGGGATCGCCGCTCGCTCGAACAAGCATGGCCTCATCGGGCGGCAGAACGAGACTGTACGGCAAAAAGATCGCGGGTCTCGTCGGATGGTCGAGCCCGTTGTTGCGGGCATCGCCGACGACTCCGATCACCTCAGCCCACGCATCAGGCTGGTCGGCAACCTCGAAATCCGGCTGATCGACCTTCAGCATCGCGCTGCGGACACTCTGGCCAATCGGTTCGCGGTCAGCGAAATATTGTTTGACGAATTCCTGGTTGACGACCGCGAGATGCGCTCCCCGCATGATTTCGGCGTCGCCGAAAAATCTGCCTTCGAGCAACGGAATGCGAAGCGTCGAGAGTTCCTGAGCGCTCACGAGCGAGAGTACAGCTTGCGCGCCTGTCAGTGTTGGCTTGCTTTGCACTTCGATAGGCGCGTAGAACCCACCGAAGCCCGGAAACCAGGCTTCTGAAACACTTGCCGAGGCAATTCCGGGAGTCTGCTCGATTGTCTGGCGCACGGATTCGAATTCATTCAGCCGCTGCTGCCATGCCGGGTTCGCGCCTTTCGGAAGCGACACGTCAAGGACGATAACGTGATTCGGATCGAAGCCGAGGGGCGTGCGAGCAAGCGCCAGAAATGCACGCGTAGCCGCGCCCGCTCCTGCTAGAAGCAGCAGTGTCAACGCAACTTGTCCGGCGATCAGAAGTCTGTGGATGTTTCCTCCGCCCGCGCTTCCGGCCAGCCTGCTGCTGTTCGCTTGAATGAGTTGGGCAAGTTGCGGGCGCGAGAGCTGCCACGCAGGCGAGAGGCCGAACAATATGCCGGTTAACATGGCGACCGCCGCGCTGAACGCGAGAACAATCGCGTTTACTTTTATCGCGGCTTCATGCGGGAACGAATATTGCGGGAGCATGGCGGAAATCGCGTCAACGCCATAGTACGCGGCCATCACACCGAGCGCGGCGCCCACGAACGAGAGAAGCACCGATTCCGTGAGCAACTGGCGAATCAGACGGCCGCGGCTCGCGCCCACCGAGACGCGCACGGCAAGCTCGTGCTGCCGCGACGCTCCGCGCGCGAGAAGTAGGATCGACACGTTGAAGCATCCGATGATGAGAAGCGCCACCACCGATGCGAATAGGAGCACAAGCGTTCCGGCAAAGCGGCCGAGGACTTCCTCATTCAGCGTGACGATCGCGACGCGGCGGTGCTGCGGAAAGTTCTGCGGGTCTCGTTTCGCGAATTCGTCGACGAGATTCTGCAATTCGGCAGCTGCGGCCGTGAAGTTCGTATGGGGCTTCAACTTCAAAAACGCCATCGAATACTCGTGGGGATTCGCCGAGGGTACCCGCGGGATATATACGTCCGAATCGCCCCAGGTGAATCGAGACGGCGCGACGCCGATGACCGTGTAGAGAGTGTGGTTGAGCTCGATGGATTTGCCGAGGACTTCACGCCTTCCGCCGAATTGTTTCTTCCAGAAGAGATAACTCAGAACGGCGACGGGAGAGGCGTTCGCGCCCGAGGCGTCGTCGCGCGTGAACTCGCGTCCGAGGAGCGGCGGCACGCCCATGTATTCGAAAAGATTCGGTGAATACTGGCCGACGCTGACGGAAACCGGCATACGGTCGCCGGTCAGCGTCTGAGTTTGATTCTGCATTAAGAAGACGTCGTCTACCGAAGAAACGTGGCGCAGTTCGTCAAACTCCGCGCCGGTGGCCGTCAGAAGAGGACCGTGAGGCGTCTCGTCGCGCAGTTCGACGTGGACCATTCGATCCGCGTCCTTGTAGGGGTACGGATCGAGAAGGACGCCGTGCACGACACTGAAGACGGCTGTGGTAGCTCCAATTCCGAGGGCGAGCGAGAGCACAGCGGTGAAGAACGAGCCGGGTGTCTTGCGAAATTGGCGGAACGCGTACTGAAGATCTTGAAAAAACGTGCGCATCGTGCGTCTCCGTGGACCGAAGCGCCCCAGAATCAGGCAGCAACTGTATCACCAAGTTGGATGTCGCTCGAAATAAAGGGGTTGATAAAAACTTCCGGAGGGTCAAGTGTCCGGCGGCGGAAAGTGGCGTTCGGAACCGGACACCGCAGGAGCGGAGAAAGCTCGGGCGTAGCGCTAGTGACTCGCGTTCAAATAATCGTTGTACGAGTGCCGCGCCCACCCAAGATAGTGAGGATTTGCGCGATTCGCGTCGTCGAGAGCTTTCAGCATTTGAGGGAGCAGGCCGCCATAATCGGGCGTACGGAGCGCGATGGCCATCTTCGCGAGCTTCCGGTCGGTCAATCCGTCGTAGGCCATGCCGAGGAATTTCTGGCTGGCCTTCTGCGCTTTCTGTTCCTTTTGTTCGGCGCTCTCGCCGTCTCCGGGGCTGTTTAGCTCGTACATCATCAACGTGACGCGCGGCACGGCAGAGAGAAGCATCTTGCGCTCGCTGAAATCGCCCTTGAGGAGTTTGTTCTGGATGTCGGCGTTGACGGTCATCCCTGCCGGCTCCGCGAGCGCGCGCACTTCGCGAAAGGCATCCGCAAGGCCCGGCAGGAAGCGGAGATTTCCCGCGCCCTTGTTTTCGGGGCGTTGCTGGGGTTCGACATCGAGGTGAATTCCGTCGAAACCATCGGAGGGATGCTTTTGATTGAACTGGACGATTCCGCGGACGTGATCGAGCAGAGTATTCCTGTGCTTGCCCGCTTCGTCGGCGTCCGCGCTCGATAGCAACGCTTCGACGCGAACACTGGAATGATGAAGCAGAGTGATGACATGAGCGAGTTGGCTTTCCTCGGCGGCTTCACTTCGCGCGGAAATTGAAACGTAGACTTCGTTGATGGCTTCGGATTTGCAGAATGCCAGTAAATTTTCGGCGGCGTGAGGGGCTTCGAGAACGGTGGGGCTTTTCCAGACCCAGAGGCCGTGAACCGGGGAGCCGCCGGCTTGCCCAAATGCCGCGATAGTAAATGCGACGAAAACGATCAAACACAATATCAACGCGCACGCTTGACGAAGGCATATGCCGACACAATGAAATGTGCGGAGAATAGTCGCCGAATGACGCTGTGGTTTCATTCGCGGCATCCTAACTCAAATTCTTGGGTGGTTGGGTGTAAGAGAATGAAAAGATCAACCGCAACGATAATTTGGGGAAGGCTGTGAGTTATTCGCGGGACGTGCGATCAGGCGGAGCCGCGGATGCTGGCGATCCAGCGCTCGAGGACGCCGTGTTGGTCCACCTCGACGGCGGTGAAGCTGATTCCCATGCCGAGATTCGATTCGGACTGAGCCACGACGCCCCGCGCTGTGAAAGTGCCGTCGTGATGCACGAGACTCAGCTTGATTTCGGTCCCGACCGGCAGAGGATTCGGCATGTCAATGTAGCAACCGACGACACTGAGATCCGACGTGCGAGCTTTGAAGCACGTGTCCGTTTGAACCTCTACGACCTCCGCAGCGGTGACGAGCTGGAAGCGTGGCGCGCGGCGTTGCGCGGATGTAGTCGAAATGTGACCAGGCAAGTCCATCGGGAACCTCGAGGCCAGTCTACCGGAACGCATTGCCGTCGTTCGAACCGATTTGGGCCGTTGGTGTCGGATTGATACAGAAACGCCGCGCCGAGCTGGTTTGTTGGCTTGCCTGAAATGACCCGCGCGATGCTAGTTTCCGTACGTTTGGCGCAGATAGTTCACCGTACCGCGTTCGAGA
Source organism: uncultured Acidobacteriota bacterium (assembly GCA_963838705.1). Classification (GTDB taxonomy): domain Bacteria; phylum Acidobacteriota; class Terriglobia; order Acidiferrales; family UBA7541; genus Palsa-147. The sequence continues at coordinate 31,042 of CAWIRU010000003.1, forward strand.
TCCACGTAGTTGATTTGAAGTGCTGCCCCCATGGCAGTCTCAAACGATGTTGAGGAGTTGAAATTGGCGAAAAGGCGCGAGATTCCCCATGGGCCCGATCTCGATATAAGGAACTCTGTGGCCGCGAGCCCCCACGCGTACGCGTATCCGGCGAGCGGGGCGGGGAACGAATTCCACGGACCTGAGAGACGTTCGAGGGGAACGTACTGCTTTTGATCGTAGGCCAGAATCAAAAACTTCGCGCTTCCGGCGCTTCTCTTACCTTCCATCCATTGCGCGAGTCCTTCATTGAGCCACGTCGGGCAGCGCCCGAGAGACATCTGAAACACGAAGCTGTGCGTCAGCTCGTGCTTAAGAACGCGCGATAGCTCCGGCGTGACCGAAGTTAGTCCCTCGACAGGAACGCGAATGCGGCCGTCGTAATACCCGCTGGCCCATGTGGGCGCGAGCGTGATGTCGCGGAAGGATTGCTGGGTATACAGCACGACGCCGATAGGATCGACGGGTGTAAAGTCCAGCGTGCTCCGCAGACTATTGAAATGTTCTTCGAGAGTGCGGAGTACGTCCGCCGCAAGTTGAGGCGTTGCGTTGCCTTGGTACCGCAACACGAAATGGGAGGTCTCGCGCTCACTCGCGCCCGCTTCAGCCGCTTGATCGCGTCCCGCTCTTTCGAGCCATAACGCCACGTTCGGATTCGGAGCGATCCGCTGAGCGGCCTGCCATTGCTTGATCGCATCATCAACACGGTTCAGGCCGTAGTACGCTTCGCCAGAAAGTTGCGCGACAGAAACTGAATTGGGAGATATCGTTCTCGCTTGATTCAAGTAATCGAGGGCCGTTGAATACTCGCTGCGCGCGAGATGGATATACGCCAAAAGCATGAGCACGCCGAACCGCAACACAGGCTGCTTCGCGGAGAAGGGCAGCGCGGCGCGGAGCTGCTCGATGGCTGGATCGCTGTCGCCGTGAGCAAGCTCAAACTTGCCGGCGGCCATGTGCGCGAGTGCCGCGTGAGTCATCGCCGCAGACGAGCCGCTTTGCGCTTCGCGTTCGTACTCCGCGATTTTCGGGCCGTCCAAAGTTCCGTTGTGAACAACAGTCGATTCAATCCGAGCGTACTCGCTGGTGGACTCGGCCTCGGTGCGGCCAAGCGGAAGCGATACAGGAGGCCGAGCGGAGTTTCCGCCGATCACGGTCGCGCTACCCGGCTCGTGCCTGGTGGACGGGGATGTCGAATCTGCCGCGGATGCTTTCCGTTCGAGGCCGTCGCAACGAACGTAGCCGAGCCTCGCAGTCTGGCCCGGCAAACGGACGCTGCACCAGCTGCCGGCTGTAGTCTGAACTTCCAAACCGAGAAGGAGGGCGTCACCCTTCTTCAAAGTTTGGACAACGTCGCTGGTCTCGTTGGTGTAGGAATGAACGGCGAGAGAATCGGATTTTACGGTCGCGTCGGCGGCCGGAGGTTGATTCTGAGCGTAACAGAAGGGGCATGCTGCCAAATATAAAATTGAGACGAGGACGAAGACCCCGGATGAGCGATGGTAGTTCGGCAGCATGAGGCTTCTCCAGTGCGGCGGAATCAGAAAAACAGCGGGGTAGTCCCTTGTACCATTCGAGTGATAAGTTTACAAGCGACTCAATGGGACTGAGGTGCTTCGCGAAGCGGTAGCGGGAGGTTCGTGACTCCATGAAATACGACGCGATAATTCTCGGAAGCGGTCAGGCGGGATTGCCGCTGGCGTTTGCGCTGGCGGGCCGCGGCAGCTCGGTGGCGATAGTGGAGAAGGGAAATATCGGCGGGACGTGCATCAACACGGGGTGCACGCCGACGAAGACGATGGTTGCCCGCGCGCAAGTGGCGCACTACGCGCGAAACGCGGAGAGGTGGGGAGTTTCGACGAGCGGGGTGCGCGTGAATCTTGAGACGATCGTCGCGCAGAAAAACAAAGTGGTCGAGAATGCCCGGAACAGCCAGACGAAAGGTATTGCCAAATTTCCGAGTCTGCGCTTGTACAGAGGACACGCGGAGTTTTCGGGCGCTCACCAAGTGAAAGTCGGCGACGATTTGCTCGAGAGCGAACGGATCTTCATCAACACAGGCGCGCGGCCTTCGATTCCGGACATTCCAGGACTGGCGAACTCAGGCTATTTGACGAACGAAACGATCATGGAATTGACGGCGGTGCCCGAGCATCTGATCGTTCTCGGCGGCGGTTACGTCGGTCTGGAATTCGGGCAAATGTTTTCGCGGTTTGGCAGCCAGGTTAGCGTGATTCAAAACGCCGGGCAGATCGTGCCGAGAGAGGATGCAGAAGTCGCCGCTGAATTGCAAAAATGTCTCGAAGCAGAGGGAATCACATTCTTTCTGAATGCGCGGACGACGAACGTCGAGCGAAAAGACGGAGCCGTCCGGATCTCGCTTGAGCAGGAGGGCGGGAGCCGCGCGATTTCGGGGTCGCACCTTCTCGTTGCGACGGGAAGGAGGCCGAATGCGGATGATCTCGCTCTCGAAAAGGCCGGAATTCAGACCAACGAAGACGGATCGATTCACGTTAACGGCAAGCTCGAGACAAGCGCACCGGGTGTTTGGGCGATGGGCGATGTGAAGGGCGGTCCGGCGTTCACCCATATTTCTTACAACGACTATCAAATCGTTTACGCGAATCTCATCCAAGGCAAGAACCTCTCCATTGAAAATCGAATCGTTCCATATTGCGTTTTCACCCATCCGGAATTAGGGGCCGTCGGCCTGACGGAAAAGGAAGCCCGCGAAAAAGGATACCGTCTGAAGATTGGCAGCGTCCCGATGACGCGTGTCTCCCGAGCCATCGAACGTGACGAGACCGCAGGCTTGATGAAACTCATCGTGAACGCAGACAACGATCGCATTCTTGGAGCGACGATTCTCTCTTCCGACGGCGGCGAGACCGTGCACATCCTCTACACACTGATGCTGGCGAATTTGCCGTACACACTGCTGAAAGGCGCCGTGTACATCCATCCCACGCTAGCGGAAGGGCTATTTTTCCTCATGGATGACGTAAAGCCCGTACCGCCATGAGATAGTGCACCCGTGCGGGCGCGCGGTCGAACCTATCCAAAGGCCCAGAACCGAGTGCCAGTTAACCCCTGAGAATGAGAGAGTTGCGCTCGTGCTCGTGTTACCGTCGTTCGCCGGTAGCCAGCCGCCATTCACCGATTACCGCGAGACTCTGCGTGACGCTGCGTTTAATCTCGCGGCATGGACATTGACACAGTTCATGCCGGAGAAGAGACAATGGCAAAGACGAATCGGCGGTTTTCCTCGCAAAATACGGGCTCCAACTCGATGCTCGCGATGGTTGTCGCGAGCCTCCTGATCCTACTTGGAGTGATGTTCCAACTGGGCGAGTTGGGTTACAGTCACCTCAGCCCCGCGAATTTTTGGTTCGCGACGATGGTGACCGAAGGCGTCTGGAATGTTGTGGCGACGCACTTCGATGTGCCGGCGCTGCAGCAGTTGACGCGCTTTTGGCCGCTTGTTCTCGTCGCCTTTGGAATGGGGGTGCTGCTGGTGACGAAGCGCGGCAACACGATGGGCCTGAGTAAAGTCCCTGTCGATCAGAAAGGACAAGACCATGCCGGATGACAAACGCCGCTTTCCGTCCGGCATTATTTTCCCACTCTTCATCGTTGCGATAGGAGTGATTTTCTTGCTCGACCAGATCGGCATCGCTTCTGCCGATCGCATTTTCAGCCTCTTCTGGCCCGGGATCCTGCTTTATTTCGGCCTCGCAGGCGTCCTCTTCCACACCGGCCCGGGACGAATGTGGGGCGCGTTGATGACCCTCGCCGGCATTATTCTTCTCTTGAGCAAATACGGTTATTTCCACATCAACTTCGCGATCTTCTGGCCACTCGCCATTATCTTGTGGGGACTATTCCTGATGGGACACGCCATGACAGGAAATCCTCAAACGAAAACGGGAGTATGGATGGGGAAGTGGGCGGAAGGATTCAGTTCCGCGATGGGCTCCGACACGTCGAATCCAGAAGTTGATCTCGTCACCGTATTCAGCGCCGTTCGACGTCGCATCATTTCGCAGAACTTCAAAGGTGGGAAGCTCGCGGCGGTCTTTGGCGAGTTCAAAGTGGATCTTACCGATGCAGAAATTGAAGGTGACTACGCTGAAATGGAGGCGACCGCGGTATTCGGCGCGGGCGAAATCCGAGTGCCTGAAAAGTGGATGGTTTCGGTGCGTGGCGCCGCGGTGTTCGGAGAGTATCAGGATCGCACGCACCAGCAGCCGTCGACCGCGACACCCGTGAAGCGGCTTGTAATTAAGGGTGGCGCCGTGTTCGGTAGCGTGGTTATCAAGAACTGACAGACATGCAGCCAATCCTCACACCAATTCGGCGCCTCGCGCTGTACTTCGCGGTTTGGATCCCGCTGGTGGCGCTGCTCGCCTACCTGATGGCAGTGACCGCGGGAATGACAGTGCGCGAAGCCCTCGGGATGTCTTTTCCGCTCTGCCTTATCTACGCCTGCGTTTGCCTTTCGGCGAGATACTCATGCCGGGCGACGCCGTTTGACCGCACTCCAATTGGCCGGCTTGTGTTGACGCACATCGCGGGCGCGATCGTTGCCAGCGCCATCTGGATCGCCGCGGCAAAGTCATTGGCCCGCGTGATTGCCTCGACCGGAATTTCGCCGGGACTCGATATCCGTATGTCCCACGCAGTCCCGCTTCTGATGGGCATGGGCGTATTGCTTTATCTGTTATCGGTGAATTTCTATTACGTGCTGATCGCCGTGCAAACCTCTCAGGAGACGGAAACACGGTTGATGGAAGCGAGTGCGCTAGCGCGCGAGGCCGAGCTGAGGGCGCTCAAGGCGCAGGTGAACCCTCACTTTCTGTTCAACAGCCTCAACTCTATTAGCGCTCTGGCGGGCTCCGATCCGCCAAAAGCCCGCGAGATGTGCATTCTCTTGGGCGACTTTCTTCGCCGAACATTGGGGTTGGGAGAGAAGTCGTCTATTTCGTTGGACGAAGAGATGTCGCTGATTCGCGCGTTTCTTGCCGTTGAGAAAATTCGATTCGGCGCGCGCGTCAGTCTCGAAGAGGACATTGACAGGGAAGCGCTCGGAGTGCGGGTGCCACCGCTCCTTCTTCAGCCGCTGGTCGAGAATGCAGTCGTCCACGGAATCGCAAACCTTGTTGAGGGCGGCCGAATTCGTTTGGATGCGCATTGCCGCGACGGCAGGCTTTCGATCGTGGTTGAGAATCCGTTTGATCCGGATGCGCCGCGGCGGCGGCGAAACGGCGTGGGCCTCGCGAACGTGCGCCAGCGTCTCGCGGCGCGCTACGGAGAACTCTCGCGCTTCGATGTAACTCAGCAAGGAGACTCGTTCCGCGTGGCACTCGCGTTACCGGCTCAACGAGAGGAGTTAGCTTCGTGACGAGCGATGCTGCGAAGAAAATTCGCGCCGTCATCGTGGATGACGAGGAGCTCGCGCGGCAGATCCTGCGCGAGTACCTCGCGCCGCACTCTGAAGTTGAAATTGTTGCCGAATGCGCGAACGGTTTCGAGGCAGTCAAAGCCATCGCCGATTTGAAACCCGACTTGCTGCTGCTGGATATTCAAATGCCGAAGCTTGACGGCTTCGAAGTGCTCGAGCTGATTGGGAATGACGTCGCAGTCATATTCGTTACGGCCTACGACAGCCATGCGATTCGCGCGTTTGAAGTTCATGCCGTGGATTATTTGCTGAAGCCCATGGGCGCCGAGCGCTTCGAAGCCGCGCTGACACGCGCGAAAGATCGCTTGAGCGGCAAAAAGCCTCAGGCTGCGCTTCGTGCATCGGATCTCGCCGCCGCGGCGCGCCCTCCCGCGCAATACGTCGATCGAATTCCGGTGCGCGACGGCGCTCGAGTTTTCATCATTCCGGTTGCAAAGCTCGACTATGTGGAAGCTCAGGACGACTACGTCGCACTCGCTTCAGAAGGCAAGAAGCACTTGAAGCAGCAGACGATCGCGAGCCTCGAAGCGGCGCTCGATCCATCGCGATTTCTGCGCATTCATCGCTCGTACATCGTGAACTTGGAGCGAGTGACGCGGCTTGAGCCGTACGGGAAAGACAGTTACGTAGCGATCCTTCCGAACGGCGCGCAACTTCCGGTCAGCCGCGCGGGATATTCGCGGCTCCGCGCGTTTCTCGACCGCTGAGCAGGCACGTGGTTGCGTCGCCACTTCGGTTTATTATCCCGAATCGCACGTCCGCACGTTGTTGACTTCCTCCGTGATAACAATATTATTGGGTGAGGCGATGGAGTTCGCCCCATAACCGCTGCCCCTTTTTGCCGGGACAGATGATGACTCCTGACAAGGAATCTTGTCGCGGAGTCATGTCCCCGGCAACGAATCCACAACTAAATCGGAACCGAGGGACGCGCACGCACAATCGTCGCCGGTTCGCCGGTTAACTTACACGCGGATCGCCTTGCGAGCGGCAACCGTGATATGAGTCACTCGGTTCGAAACGGGAGCGATACATCAAAAATGACAAAATACTTGATGATCGGAGTAGGAGGGGCGTTGGGGTCGATCTTGCGATTCTGGGCCGGAGGAGTCATTAGCAATCGGTTTGGCGTCCGGTTTCCGTACGGGACGTTTGTCGTAAATTGCACGGGTTCGTTTCTCATCGGACTGATCGTGACGCTTCTGGCCGAAAGAACCCATTGGAGTCCGAATTGGAGATATCTTATTCCAATAGGCTTCATCGGCGGCTACACGACGTTTTCAGCTTTCGAACTCGAAACGTTTCGAAGCTTTCAAGATAGTGAAATCCTGATGGCCGCGCTGAATGTGCTGCTCAGTGTTGTCGTTGGTTTTTTCTCGGTCTGGTTAGGCGTGATAACAGGCAGAACGATTTCGTAAGATTCGCCTTTTGATCGCGAACGAGGAGGAAACGTGCTCAAAGCGGGGCCGGCGAAGAAGGTGATTCTGTACGTTGGTGAAGACCATCAATATCACGGGCAGTCGCTTTATTCGGCGATTCTCAATTTTCTATTCTATAAAGGCATTTCCGGGGCGAGCGTCATTCGAGGCATTGCGGGATTTGGCGCGGATCATCATTTGCACACGATGCGCATCGAGCGCCTTACGGAGAATCTGCCGATCAAAATCGAGTTTGTCGAATCGACGGAAAGAGTTGACGAGCTCCTGCCGAAATTGTACGAGTTGGTAGGAAGCGGCCTGATCGAGATTCAGGACACGACGGTTGCAAAACCTTCCCAAGAATCGGCGAAGGCTGATGCGATACCCGCAGCGCCATCGTTGCGCAGCGAAGGGAAAGCGAAGCTCATGCGGATCTTCGTCGGCGAAAACGACAGATGGCACGACGTGCCGTTACACAGAGCACTCATTGAAAGCATGCGCGCCAACGATATAGCCGGCGTGACGGTGTACCAGGGCATCCTGGGTTACGGAGCCAATCGCCGCATTCACAAAGAAACGACTCTGAACCTTTCTCACGACCGCCCGATTATGCTTTCCGTCGTAGACAGCGAAGAAAAACTTCGCGCATTCTTTCCTGTTCTCGACAGCATGGTATTGCAAGGCCTGGTGGTTCTCTCCGATGTGGATGTCATCAAGTATACGCACTCCTATTCGGGTCAGAAGAAAAGCACGGAGGCGCAGAAATGAAGCTCGAGGGAACCGCCAAGATGCTGCGAATTCATTTTGGCGAAGACGACAAATGGAAGGACAAGCCGCTCTATCGCGCCATCGTCGAGAAATGCCGCGAGCTGGATATCGCCGGCGCGACCGTTTTTCGCGGCATTGAGGGCTATGGCGCCAGCACGCTCATCCGCCGGCCGCACCATCTTTCCTTTTCGCATGACGCTCCGCTCATGGTCAGCGTCATTGACTCGGAAGAGAACATTCAAAAACTCCTCCCATTTCTCGACGAAATGGTGGCGGAAGGGCTGATCGCTATGTCGAACGTGGAAGTGATCAAGTACGCGCATGAGGGCGGGAAGCGTTCGTAGCGGAGGAGTTGCCCTGGTGGACGCCGCTCCAATACCGGAGCAGCGCTTCATGGCAGCGTTCGCAAGTTTTGATATGCTTAATTCCGAAAGATGATTGACACCCTTCTGAAACTCGCGCCGCATTTCGCTTCCTCGCCGCGCTCAGGTCGTCATATCAACGTGCTGCGAAGGATTCGCGCGGGAGATTCCCGCCGTTGAGCGACGGTCAGCTTCGCAAGCACGAAAAAATGAGGTCGCGAATTCTTCGGAATGAACGCGACATCATCGTTTACCTGCCTCCGGGATACGATGAGCAGCCGACGCGCCATTTTCCAATTCTGTACATGCAAGACGGTCAAAATCTGTTCGATCCCGCGACATCATTTATTCGCGGCATGCACTGGCAAGTTCGGGAGACGGCGGATCGCCTGATACATTCCGGCGCGATTCAGCCACTGATAATCGTCGGCATCTACAACATCGGGAAAGGCCGCTTGCGTGAGTACACTCCCACGCGCATGCTGCGCCTCGGCGGAGGAAGAGCGGACCTTTATACTCGGATGATTCTGAAGGAGTTGAAGCCATTCATCGAGACGCAGTACCGCGTGCTGGCAGGACCGGCGCACACCGGAATTGGCGGCTCTTCCTTGGGCGGCCTATTTGCTTTGTTTGCTGGACTCCATTTCTCCGACGTTTTCGGAAAAATTGCGGCTCTTTCGCCTTCGATTTGGTGGGGCCACGGGTGGATTCACCGGTACGCCGAAGACGGCAACATCGCTCAGCGACCGCGAATCTGGGTGGATGCTGGAACACGCGAGGGTTCGCGCCTCATCCCGACCGTCGAGAAATTTCGCGACGTCCTCCTTCATCGTGGCTGGATTCTTGGTAGAGACCTTCATTTCGAGGTGGTCGAAGGTGGCGAACACAACGAAGCGGCGTGGGCGAAGCGCGTCGGACCGTTCCTCCAATTCCTGTTCCCCGCGCACGAGTCCACTGTATAATCCGCGCTTCCTGAATCACGCGGCGGCCGAATAACCGAGCCACGTCTGCGCCGGAGAGTCCCGATGCCGGGCAAGAAACCACTCACAATTCTTTGTATTACCTCGTACGAGAAAGGGCAGGATTTCATGCGGGCCTGCAAGGAGCAAGGGGCTCGCGTGTTGCTCGTCACCGTGGAGAAGCTGAAGGATGCCGATTGGCCCCGAGATTCCATCGAAGAGGTGTTTCTGACTCCCGGCGAAATTCCTCTCCAGAACCTGATCTATTCCGTGAGCTATATCGCCCGCAGCCGGCCAATTGACAGAATTGTGGCGCTCGACGAATTCGATATGGAGAATGCGGCGGCGCTGCGCGAACATCTGCGCGTGCCGGGGATGGGCCTCACGACGGTGCGATATTTTCGAGACAAGCTCGCGATGCGTTCGCGAGCGAACGAAGCGGGGATTCTCGTTCCGGAATTCGTGCACGTACTGAATTACGACGCGATTCGAGACTATCTCTCGCGTGTAGAGCCGCCATGGCTCCTGAAACCGCGCTCGCAGGCTTCGGGAATAGGAATGAAGAAAATCGAGAAGGCCGGCGAACTTTGGCCATGGCTCGACCAGCTGGGCGATCAACAATCTTTCTATCTGCTGGAGCATTTCGTTCCGGGCGACGTGTTTCACGTGGATAGCATCGTCTCTGAACGCAAAGTGGTGTTCGCAGAAGCTCACGCGTACGGCAAACCGCCATTTGAAACGGCGCACCTTGGCGGAGTATTTACGACGCGCACACTTCCTCGAAGTTCGGCCGAGTCAAGATCCTTGCTCAAGATCAACAAGGAGCTGATCGAGGCTTTAGGGTTCGTGCGTGGCGTGACGCACGCGGAATACCTCCGCGCTCATGATGATGGACGATTCTATTTTATTGAGATTGCATCGCGAGTTGGCGGCGCATACATCGCCGATGTTGTCGAGGTGGCTACCGGCATAAACCTGTGGCGAGAGTGGGCCAACATCGAAATTGGCGGCGGCAAAGAGCCCTATGCTCTTCCAGAGTACAGACGCGACTACGCAGGGGTGATTTTATCGCTCGCGCGCCGGGCGGAGCCTGATACTTCAGCGTACGGGGATCCTGAGATTCACTTGCGCATAAAGAAGCACCATCACGCGGGTTTCGTCTTGAAGTCTCCAAAGGCTGATCGCGTGAAGGAACTGCTCGAATCGTACGTGTTGCGATTCCGCGATGACTTTATGGCGACGCAACCGATTCCCGATAAGCCGACGGCGTAGGCGATTGCACGCCGATTGACAGAAGCGTGACGCCAAAGTAAAGTCATCCGCAGTTCCTGAGCGTGACCTCGTTAGGCGGGATGGTCTCGTAGGAAAGGCTGTGTTTTCAGGCCGTTCCCCATGGGCATGTTAACAGTGCGGCGTCTCCCCGGCGGCAACCCAGCTTTCCGTTTCTTTCTGATTGGGCTTTTTTGTGGTGGAATCGTGATGCCCTTACACGCACAGACTCCGCAAACTTCGCCTCCTCCGTCCGGGAATTCCGGCGCCGCGCCGCAACCGTCTCCAGCGCCTGCTCCGCAAGATTCCAACGCGGGTGGGAATCTGCAAGAGATGAGCACGCACGAGTCAACCGCCACGTTTAAAGTACCCGTAAGCCTGGTCCTGGTGCGTGTGGTTGTTCGCGATGGAGCAGGGCACCCCGTGCCGAATCTCAAGAAGGACGATTTTCAGTTGTTCGACAGTCGCAAGCCGCAGATCGTCACACACTTCTCCGTCGAAACACCCGCGCCTCCGATAAAGCCTTCGGCCGAAATAAAGCCGCCGGCGGAAGTGGATCGAGCGGGCCAGCCGGCAGCGGCGGTGGCGCTGCCTGCGACATCACCATCTGCACGCCCCGCTCGAAATTGGACCGTCCGGTTCCTCGACGTGGGGATCCATCCTGGTGGTGGGCAGCTGTGGCGCCTCCGGCAGCTCCTGGGCGGCCAGGGTGCCGCTGCACTGACCCTCTTCGGTGAGGTGCTCAACGGCGAAGAGGCCGCCCGCCGAGGCCTTGTCTGGGGTTGTCACGGCAGCGACGAGCTCCCGGGAGAGGCTACGCGCGGTCGCCCGGCGGCGCCGGCCAGCACGACGCCGACCTACTGACGGCAAGAGTCAAGCGCACGCTCGACGCCGCCGCAGCCATCCATGACCCGGACGCCGCAGTCGCGGGTGAGCTCGAGCCTCAGCGCTGGTCCATGGGTCGTCCGGCGTTCGAACAGGCCCTCGCCGAACTCCGCGAACGGCTCGGAAGGACGTCGCCCAACATGCCGCGCGCAGACGAGGAGGTGCGATGAGGTCGATGGCCGAGGCCTCGATGGCACGTGCGGGCGATTCGAACCCGGGCCTGAGGTTCGGTGACCTCGAATGGTCCTGGAGCGAGGTGGTCGACCAGGCCATCCGCCGTGCCGGGCTCTGGGCCGGTTTGCGCCAGCCCGGTCCACCCCATGTCGCCGTGCTGCTCGACGAGACGTACCCGAACACGTCCGGTGGCTCGGGGCGTGCGCACTCTCGGGATCGGTGTTCGTCGGCGGGAACCCGACGCCGCGCAGGCTCGCGGCTCGGCGTTCGTCGAAGAGCTCTGCCCATACCAGATGTCAACTGCTCGTCACCGACCGACGGTACCTGGACTTGGTCGATGGGTTGGACCTGGGTCCAGGCATCGGGATCGCCTCGGCCGTCAACCCCGCGTGTCGTCGTCGTGGACGCGGACCCGGTCCCGGTCCCGGTCCCGGACTGGCCGGAAGCAGTCGCACCGGACTTCGAGGACATCGGCCCCGATGCGCTCGGATATCTCATCTTCACATCCGGCACAACTGGGAGCCAAAAGCGTGCCGGTGCACGCAGGGCCGCATGGTTCTTGTCGGCGCCGTGCTCGCTGAGCGCTTACGCGCTGGGTCCTGACAGTTGTTGCTACCTGTCCATGCCGCTGTTCCATTCCAACGCGCTCATGGCGGGATGGGCGCCCGCCGTCGTCGGAGGCGCAACCATGGCGCTGCCCACGGGCGGGCGCTTCTCCGCCTCGGGGTTCCTCTCGGATGTGCGCAGGTACGGCGTCACCTATTTCAACTATGTCGGACGTCCCCTGTCGTACGTGCTGGCGACGCCGGAGCAATCCGATGACGCCGACAACCCATCTGAAGTTCGTATTCGGCAACGAGGCGGCCCCGGGGGACGTCGAGCGGTTTGCCCAACGTTTCGGGTGCGACGTCTCGGGAATAACGGTCGAGGCACGAAGGAGGGGTGGCGATCACCAGAACGCCAGAAACCCCGGAGGGCGCGCTAGGCCCGGCTCCGCCCGGTATCCGGGTGGTCGACGGGACCGACCAGGAGTGTCCCGTTGCAGAGTTCGACGGATCGGGTCGCCTGGCCGATGCCGACGCGGCCATCGGCGAACTCGTGTCGACGAACGGATGCTCCCAACTTCGAAGGTTATTGGGAAAACGAAGCAGCGGATCAGAGCAAGCTACGCAACGGCTGGTATTGGACCGGTGACCTGGCGTACAAGGATGCCGCCGGCTTTCTGTGGTTCGCCGGTCGCGCCGGACGACGGTTGCGGGTCGACGGGAGAACTTTGCGGCTGCCCCCTCGTCGTCAGGATCCTGCAGCGCCATCCCGACGTCGTCATGGCTGCCGTTACGCAATCCCAGACCCTTCGGTCGGCGACCAAGTGATGACGGCCATCCAGTTGCGACCTGGCGCCGAGTTCGATGGGAAGGGGTTTGGCCGGTTTCTTGCCAAGACAACCGGACCTCGGGCCGAAGTGGGTCCCCCGGTTCGTACGCGTCGGCCGGTCCTCCCGACGACCGCAACGGCGAAGATCCTGGTGCGCCAGCTCGCGGGGCCGAGGCCCTCGAATGCTCGGATCCGTGTGGGAATTGGTCTCCACGGAGCCGCTTCTCTACGACGGCCGCGACCGCATTTCGAGCGCACGTTGACGGCTCAGCGGCCTGTGGCCGTTCTCGTGCATGGCGGCACGTTCACTTCGACCAGTGGGACGCGGTTCGTTCTCACATGGAGACGCCGTCGCTGGCCGTCGACCTGCCGGGCCGGCGCTATAAGCCCGCAGACCTGGCAGCGGTCAGTCTCGAGGACGGGTGGCGTCCGTTTGTGACGACATCGGCGGGACGGACCTGACGGATGTCGTTCTGGTCGGGCATCTTCGGGCGGGTACGTCATACCAGGGGTGGCCGCCCGCCTCCGTGAGCACCCCAGCGTCAAGCTCCGTTCGCTGATCTTCGTCGCCGCCACGGTGCCGGCCGAAGGGAGGCGGCCGGTCGACTACCTCCGGGAGGACCTGCGCGGCTGGCGATCAACCACCACCAGGAGGTGCTCGACGGCGCACGTAGGCACACGCTCGGAGGGCTGAGAGAGGGTGAGGCACCCATCGAAACGGCGTTGGAGATCGTCGAGGACGGTCCCCGCATGGGCCTGGAGGCACCGGCTCCGTTGTTGGCCGAGGTTCAGCTCGGGCCGGGGTTTCGTCGAAGGTGCCCCGCTACTTCGTTCGCTGCCTGAAGGACAAGGTCATCCCACCCGACCTCGCCGATACGATGATCGCGAACATGGGGGGAGCCACCGTGGTGGATCTTGACGAGGGCCATCGGGCCTTCGACTCACATCCTGAGGAGCTGGAGGCGTCCATCATCGATCGCATCGTGCCGGGCCCGGTAGGCAGGGTCCGTCCGGAGGTGCTCGGGTGTCCGCCCGTTGAAAGGTTGTGATGGCGAGTCGGTCGAGCCACGACATACGTGACAAGCCGACTGCCCCTTCCCCCAGATCTCGTCACACCCGACCGGAGTGCGGTGCTCGTTCAGGAGGCTCGAACGGCGTCGTCGGTGCAGAGCGCGCTGCGGCGCTGCGGATGTCCGTACGGGCCGCCGACGTCGTCAGCGAGCCGCCTCCGTCCTCGAGGCAGCTACGCATGAGACACTACACGGTCGTTCCATTGCACGGCCGAGAACCTACGACAGGTCGGGCGTAACCACAACGCACGGTTGTTCGAGAGTGGCCGCCGCCTCGGAGTGAGAGAATCGACCGGGCTTCATCATCGGTCGCTCCGGTCGCCCCGCTCGGTCCGGCCGACTCGGACCTCGTGTTGCCGAGGTTCCATGGCCTGAGCCCCCTGACCGGATCTCCGCTCGACGCTCTCCTCCGGAATCAAGGCATCGATTGCCTGGTCGTCATGGGCGTCTCGCTCAACCTCGCCATACCCAACCTCGTGTTCGACGCGGTCGAACCGTTCGTGACCGCGTCGTGCTGGTCGCGGATGCGGTGGCGGGCGTTCCCGCCGACTACGGGCGCCAGGTCATCGAACACAGCCTTTCCCTCGTGTCCACCATCGCGGTGGCCGATGAGCTGATCGAAGCCGGGCCAAGACGGAAACGGAGACCCGCACATGAGGGAATCGACGGTTATCTCGGCGATCGGGTGGAGATCGACGACCTCCTGACTCGGTACGCGTCGCCATCGATTCACGAGAGTGGGACCTGCTGGACAGCGTCTTCACCGTCGACGCCGAGCTTGACTATGGTCCGCGGGCGGGATCAGCGGGACCTACCCTGAGATCAAGACATGGTTGGCAATGGTGCTTCCCGGTGTTCACGTCGGACCCAGCACCTGGTTCTCAATCGAGTCGTCGAACTCGACCCCATGGGCGACAGCGGGTGATGCGGTGCGGGTTTCTCAACCCGAACGGGTTGACCATCGCCGGCAAGCCTTGGCTCTTTACCGTGGGAGGCAACTACGACGACCAACTGGTCCGAACCCGGGAGGGATGGAGGATCGCGGTCGGCGATTGGAGGAGACGATTTGGTGGGCCAACCCCATGCCGGGCCTGCCCGATGAGCCCTATCCGCTACACGGTGCATGAGCCGGAGCTCTCGGCGTGAACCAGAGACCGTTGCTGCGAGTGGCCCGAGGGTGAGCACGCCTCGGTTCGAGGACCTGAGTGGAATGGTCGTCGTCGTGACCGGAGGTTCCCAGGGTCAAGGTGAGGCGGAGGCCCGACTGTTCGCCGAAGCGGGAGCGCGGGTTGAGTCGCGGACGTCGCGGACGAGAGGGGCGAAGGTGTGGCAGCCGAGATCGGAGCGTCCTATTGCCACGTCGACGTCTCGAATGCAACGGCCTGGCGGGACCTCATGGTCAAGGTCATGGATGCGCACGGCAGGCTCGACGTGCTCGTCAACAATGCGGCCGTTCACTGGTTTCGATCGATAGAAGAGGAGACGGTTGAGGATTTCGACCGGTTGATGGGAGTGAACCTGCGCGGACATTCCTGGGAATCAAGGCGGCCCTCGCCCCGAGGTGCATCGGGCGGCGGGTCCATCATCAACATCGCGTCGATCGCAGGTCATCCGCGGCCTCCCGCTCCATGCTTCCTACGGAGCTTCGAAGTGGGCGATCCGTGGCCTCACCAAGACAGCCGCCGCCGAGCTCGGGCCGAGCGGAATCCGGGTCAACGTCGTGCTTCCCGGAACGATCGATTCGCCGATGGCATGGGGCGGCGAGCCCATGCCCGCAGGCATCTCGTTCGACCACTTGCCGCTTGGACGGGTGGGAGCCGTGGACGAGGTGGCTCATGTGGTGGCCTTCCTCGCCTCGAGTGCTTCCGCGTACATCACTGGTAGCGAGATCACGGTTGATGGGGGTGCGACTCTGGGAATCACGGCGCGACGTCGGCGATGAGCGGAGCGGCACGGACTCACACGAAGGTGTAGTGGTTCCGGTCGACGTGACGGGTCCATTCCCAGTAGAGGTCAAGGGGCCACGGCGACAGCGTGTAGACTTTGCCGGCGGGGTTCTTGTAGTGGCTGTGCGCGATCGATGGGTGTGACCACACGAGCTGGTCGACCTCGTCCTGGTATCGCCGGGCGTAGGAGGCGTGGGCCTCGGGGGTGATTTCGCAGCGCCGCGCGCCGGAGACGAGCGTCTCGTGGATGGCCTCCATCGCGTAGTGGACCTGGAACTCCAAGTGATAGAAGAGACTGGCGCCGGCCGCGGATTGGTTCCGGGGCCGTACGCGCAGAACAAGTTCGGGAAGTTGGGGATGGTGATGCCGAGGTAGGCGGTCGGTTCGTCGCCCCATTGGTCGCGCAGGGTACGTCCCATTTCTTCCTGTGAGGTCCATCGAAGCGAGATAGTCGTTGTGGCGGAACCCCGTCGCGTAGCAGATCACGTCGGCCGCATAGTGGGTGCCGTCCATCGTGAGGATCCCGTCGGCGACGACCCGGTCGATAGCGGTGTGGACGAGCTCGACGTTCGGCCGTTGCAGGCACCGCAGCCATGACCCGTCGTCCTGCAGGACGCGTTTCCCCAGAGCGGGGTAGTCGGGCAATACCTTGGGCGCCAGGTCTGGGCGTTCCGCGATGAGCGATGTCATCCACCCGAGCAGGGCGTTCGCCCGCTTGGCATGTACCGCGTTGACCGAGCGACCAGTCGGGTCCTCATGTGTCGGGTCGATCCGGTAGAACTCGACACCGGCTGCGATGCCCGCGAACGTCATGATGAAGCGGTACCAGCGTCCGTAGAAGGGAAGGTGCCGGAGGGCCCACTGATGTCTCCCGGCGGCACTGGCGCGTGATACAGGGGGTTGGGAATGATCCACTGCGCGGTGCGCTGGAAGATCGTCAGTCTCTCTACCTGGTCGGCAATGGCCGGGCCGATTTGGAAACCGCTTGCACCGGCGCGGACCAGAGCGAACCGGGTCCCCGCCAGCGGCAGGCCCTCGGGCCACCGAGCCGAGTGGAACGACGGTCCCGTGAAGACGTCCATGCCTGGGATGTCGGGAAGCTTCGGGATGTTGAGCGAGCCGACGGCGCTGATGACGAAGCGGGCGTGGACGATCTCCTCGGTCCCGTTCGCGCCCGCCGAGGTTGGCGATCCACTCCGCACCCTCGTCGTCCCAGCGCAGCTTGGTGACGGTCGTGTCAAAGCGACAGTGCGGGCGCAGGCCGAATTTGTCGACCGTGGAGGTGAAGTACGCCACGCGGCTCAGGCTGCTGGCAGTAGAACTCGCTCCAGTGATCGGCGGGCTCGAAGGAATAGCAGTACTGATGGCTGCCGACGTCCACCCGGGCGCCGGGGTGACGGTTCTCCCACCACGTGCCGCCCGGACCCGGGTTCTTGTCCACGATGGTGAACGGCAGGCCGGCCTGCTTCAGGCGGATGCCGGCGAGGATCCCGGCCATTCCGCACCCGATGACGAGGACCGGAGAGTCCGCCTTGACCTCATCCGCGATCTCGCCACCCCAGGTGATCGCCCCGGTGTCGCCACCCTCGAACTGCAGGTCATCGAAGAACAACCCTGCGAGCGAACCGTC
>CAWIRU010000004.1:0-49580 GCA_963838705.1 uncultured Acidobacteriota bacterium
CGCGTGGCAAACGGGCTGATCGAGGCGCGGCTGGCGGCTTGCGTTAATATTTCCACCTCGCCTGTGGAATCCGTTTACCGCTGGAAGGGCCGCGTCGAACGCGCCAGGGAAATTCTGCTTCTGGTCAAGTCAACGCGAAAGAGATTTGCCGCACTGTGTCGCGAAATCGAACGGTTGCACAGTTACGATGTGCCGGAGATCATCGCGCTGCCGATCACCGAAGGCTCGCGCGGCTATCTTCGCTGGCTTGGCGAGTCGGTTCGCGAGGGGCGAGAGCGCGCGTAGCCTCTCCCGGCATCGAGCTAGATTTTGTCGAGGGCCAGTTCGAGATCCGCGATCAAATCTTCGACGTCTTCGATTCCAACCGATAGCCGCACCAATCCATCGGTGATTCCGATTCGTTGACGGATGTCCGGCGGAATGGACGCGTGCGTCATCGTCGCGGGATGGGAGATCAGTGTCTCGACGCCGCCCAAGCTCTCGGCTAGCGAGCAGAGTTTCACGTGATTCAGGAGCTTGCGCGCGGCGTCGATCCCGCCGAGGTCGAATGAAAGCATCGCTCCAAAGCCCCGCTGTTGCCGCTTGGCGATTTCGTGCTGAGGATGCGACGGCAAGCCCGGGTATACGACGCGATCGATTTTCGGATGGCCGTGCAGGAATTTTGCGATCGCCATCCCGTTGGCATTGTGGCGTTCCATCCGGACCGCCAGAGTCTTCACGCCGCGCGAGACGAGAAAGCAATCCATCGGCGCGAGCCCTGCCCCCGCTGAACGCTGGATGAAATAGATCTTCTCGGCGTCTTCGGGGCGCGTGAGGACAGCAACGCCTCCGGTGCAGTCGCTGTGGCCGTTCAGGTACTTGGTCATCGAATGCACAACGACATGAGCGCCAAGAGCGATCGGCTGTTGCAGATAAGGGCTGAGAAAAGTGTTGTCCACCGTGAGCGTCAGATTGCGTTCTTTTGCGATTCGGCCGCAGGCGGCGAGATCGGAGACAATCATCGTCGGATTGGTCGGGGTCTCGACGTAGAGCATTTTCGTGCTCGGCCGCAACGCCGCGTGGATCTTCTCGACAGAAGACGTATCCACGTAGCTGAATTCGAGGCCAAATTGAACGAGAAGCTGCGTCGTCAGGCGAAAAACACCGCCATAGACTGACTCAGAAAGCACGCAATGATCGCCGGGGCGCAAGAGGCGGAAAACGGCGTCAATTGCGGCCATGCCGGAGGTGAAGACGTACGAGGAATGTCCGCCTTCGAGCTTCGCGAGGCAGCGCTCGAGCGCCTTGCGATTGGGATGATTCGTCCTGGCGTAGTCGTATCCCTTGTTCTGGCCCAAAGCATCCTGAACGTAGGTGGAAGTCTGATAGATCGGCGCAACAATTGATCCCGTGGCGGGATCGGGCTCCTGGCCCACGTGAATCGCGTCGGTCGAAAATCCCATAAAGCGTTCTCCTCGAGCTAATTCTATCGTTGCAGACGGCGACCGGCGCGGCTTGCGAAACATGCTCAAATTGCGCACAATGGCTGGCGAGCGTGATCGCGCGTCCGGTGGCGAGACACCTTTCGGAGTTCTGAGAGATCGTAACCGGCAAGGTGGTTGCGCCGAAACTGACCCGTCGAAGTTAGCCCAGACGACGCGGGCAGTCAAATTGAGGTCCAAGCGGCGCGAGTCGGCGGTAAAATTACAGGCGCGAGCGGCAAATGGAAGCGGGCCAATGGTTCGACTTACTCACCTGAGCGGCTTCACCCTCCGTCGTGTTGCGCTGGGGACACTGATTGGGATGTTTGCTGCCTGCTCGACCGTGGCAGCGCAGCAACAGAGTGACAATCCTCCGCCACAGTCTTCGTCGCCTTCCGCGCAGACCGGCCACTCCGATTCTTCGCCTCAACCGGTGGCGCCAGAGAAGCCCGCGCCTCCTCCGAAGGCGACCGACACGCAACCGAAGAAAGACGCAAAGTCGGATGAGCCTCCCGAATCAAAACTGAGAGTGACGGTAGTTGCTGCCGAGACGGGGAAACCCATCGGAAATGCCAGCGTGTATATCCGGTTTGACGAAGGCAAGACTTTCTTCACGCACAAAGACAAAGAAGCGGAGATGAATTTCAAGACGAATCAGGATGGCCGCGTGAAAGTTCCGGCCGTGCCGCGCGGGAAAGTTTTGGTTCAGATCGTCGCGCCGGGTTGGCACACGTATGGCAAGTGGTACGACATCGAGAAGGACGAGGAAGAAATAAACATCAGGCTCGATAAGCCCACGCGCTGGTACTAGGTTCGTAGCTGAGAAAATCTTTCGTCTGAAGCCGCGTTCGTGACTGCTCGCAGTTTTCCACACGCCTTTGAAAACATCGTTCGTCAAAATGTTTCACGAGGAACGCCGCATCTGCACAGTCGTGGTGCAAAACGCATAAAGGATTGGAATGGCGGGGTGTTTTACGCGTGACGGGCGGCTTTTCCACAAGCTTTTCAACACAACTGTTGAAAACTTTTTCTGAATATTTATTTTTCGCGAATCGAAATCGAAAGTTGCGGCGATGAAATTGCTGAGTGGAAAATATTTTTGGAGAGCCCGCACGTTCAAGGATATGGAGTATTCGATCAGCGTGGAAGAATCATCGCCTCGACGAAGCTGGGCGCTCGGAAAAACGCCGGCAGGATGCCGGCGCGACGAAGGAATGAGTGGCTTCGCCGGAATTAGATGTCTTGGGGGCGATCGCGGCTTGAATTTGAGGTCACACGGCTGCGTGCTCGGAAAATCGCGGGCAAGATGCTCGCGCCACGATGGGTTGCGTTGGCGCGCTGATTGGCCGTGATATTATTTTCTTTTGCCCGATGATGCGCCGAATTTCATGAAATCGCTGATTGTGAACGCCGACGACTTTGGCTTGACGGCTGGGGTCAACGCTGGAATCGTTCAGGCATTTCGGAACGGAATTCTCACGAGCACCACGCTGATGGCCACCGGTGCGGCGTTCGACGACGCCGTGGCGCGCGTCCGCGAAAATCCGGGGATGGATGTCGGATGCCACTTCGTCGTGGTGGGCGGGAACTGCGTGGCTCCGGCCGACGAAATCCCGTCGCTGGCCAAGAAGAATGGCGAACTGCCGCACACTTTGTTCGAGCTGGTCGGGCGGCTCTCAAGCGGTCTGATTCAGAGCGAAGATATCGAGCGGGAATTCAGGGCGCAAATCAAGCGCGCGATCTCAGCGGGGATCACGCCTTCTCATCTCGATAGCCACAAGCACGCACACGCGCATCCGATTGTCATGGAAGCGCTTTTCCGCGTGGCGCGGGAGTTTGGCATCAAGCGGGTGCGCAAGCCATTTGAGGACGCACAGATCACGTCGAAAGTGCCTGAGGCGAGCGGCGCGCTCACACAACGATTCCTGATTTCAGTTGCGAGCATGGCTGCGCCGTTTTTTCGCAGGGGCCTGAAGGCTTATGACCTGCGCGCGCCTGATCATTTCTTTGGCGTGATGTTAACAGGGAGCTTGTGCGGCAGCGCGCTGCGCCGGCTGATCGAGCAATTGCCGGACGGAACGAGTGAGATCATGTGCCATCCCGGGATTTGCGATGCTGAACTCGAGAAAAGCTCGACCAGGCTGAAGCAACAGCGCCAGGTCGAACTCGATGCGCTCCTCGACGACGAGGTCAGAACGGCCGTTCGCGAATCCGGGGTGCGGCTCATACCTTACCGGGATCTCAACTGAGAGAAATTGAACAACTTGGGCTGATCCAGTGAGAGAATCAGAACAAATGCCGCCGAAATACTCAGTCGTCGTGCCACTCCACAACGAGGAGTCGAGCATCCGCGAGCTGTATGCACGGTTGAGCGATGTCATGACCGGACACTTCGAGCCGGTCGAATTTGTGTTTGTGGACGATCACAGCGACGACAGCACCGCGCTGATTCTAGCTGAGATCGCCGGGCTCGACCGGCGCGTGGTGGCGCTCCGGCTGAAACGGAATTACGGCCAGACTGTGGCGCTCTCGGCAGGATTCGACTACGCCGCGGGCGAAATCATCATTTCGATGGATGGCGACCTGCAGCACGATCCCGCTGACATACCGGCGATGCTCGATGCCTTCGAGGCGACGGACAGCGACATCGTCAGCGGGTGGCGCGAAAAACGCGTGGATAACTTCCTTCTGCGGCGGCTGCCATCGCGTGTGGCGAACTGGATGATGGCGAAGTTCTCAGGCGTCGATATCCACGATTTCGGCACGACCTTCAAGGTTTACCGCCGCGAGACGATCAAGGACATACGGCTTTACGGCGAGCTGCACCGGTTCATTCCGGCGCTGGCGGCGTGGAACGGCGCGAAGGTAACGGAAGTCCCGATCAAAAATATCGTCCGGCCTAGCGGGCAATCCCACTACGGCATTTCGCGGACGATTCGGGTATTCTTCGATCTTCTGACCATCCGTTTTCTGCTGCGGTATATGACCCGGCCGCTGCACTTCTTTGGGCCGCCCGGAATCCTGGCTGTATTTGGGGGCGGAGGGATTCTGACTTTCCTGTTTTTCGAGAAGATTCTCTTTGGAACACATTTGTTTCAGGAGCACGGGCCGCTGCTTGTACTGGGTATGATGCTGTTCTTGTTTGGGCTGCAGGTGCTCGCTGTGGGATTGATCGGCGAATTATTGATGCGGACGCATTTCGAGGGACGCGAAACACCGATCTACCGAGTCGAGCGGATTGTCGGCGCCAATCGCGTCGCCGCAGCGCGGACGTCGTGAACGCCAGAGTTGAACGCAATCAGGAACTCTCAAATGAATATTGGGAAGTCAATTGTGATTGAGCTGGATAAGAATGTTACCCCGCGTCCACAGGAGAGACTCATGAAGGCTGCTTGTCGTATCGCAATCGTTGCATCGCTGCTCGTCAGCTTGTCGCCCGCAGGCATCGCCCAGATGGGAATGATGCGGACGCCGGACATGGCCGGCATCTGGAATCCGGTCGTCGGCTCAGGTGGTTCGTATGACACGCTGTCGGCGGACGGTAAGACTCGTCATATGGACATCTTTATCGCTGGAAAGGAAAGCGCCGGCGGGAAGGACGCCTATTGGATGGAGATGGCGATGGAAGGTGGCCAGCGTGGCGGGACGGTAATCGTCAAGACTCTGACCATCGTTGACGCGACCGGCACCCAGACCAGCAAGACGATCTTCCAGATGCAGGGCCAGCCCCCGATGGAAATGTCCGAACAGATGATGGGCGGGCGGCAGACAAGCAAATTCAGCGACATTCGCGGACAGGGACAAAACGTCGGAAGCGAGACAATCACGGTTCCGGCCGGAACTTTTGTCTGCGAACACTGGCACTCGAGCAATGGCGGCGACGTCTGGATTTCGTCGAAAGTGCCTCCGTTCGGCCTGATCAGATCCACATCCAAAGATGGTTCGACCATCGTTCTCGCACGAGTTCTTACGGATGCGAAGGATCGAATTACGGGCACGCCGGTGCCGTTCGATCCGATGCGGATGATGCAGCAGGGAAGGCCGCCGCAGTAGACCGAAGCGGATTCGCCGACATCTCCGGCTTTTCAAGAGGCGTCCACCGGACGCCTCTTTCATTTTCTGCTTGGAGGCGAGGCGCGCACCACGTAGGATTCCCAAGACTCTTCGAGGAGACCCAAAGTGGCTTCTACGGAGGACAAGTTTTACCGTGCGCGTGTTCTCGAGCGAACAGACGTCTCAAACGACCTGTGGAAGTTGCGCATAGATCCGGGCGGACCGTTCAAGTTCGTCGCCGGGCAATATGCGACCTTAGGCGTTCAGGGAAGCGAAAAGGCGATTGAGCGCGCGTATTCGATCGTCTCGTCACCGTACGAAGAAACTCTCGAGTTTTTCTTCGAACTTGTACCCGCGGGCGATCTCACGCCATTGCTGTACCGTTTGAAGCCGGGTGCCGAGTTCAAGATCCGCAAGATTGCCAAGGGCCGCTTCACGATTGACCTCCCGAGCGGACACGCAAATCACCTGTTGATCTGCACCGTGACCGGCATCGCGCCGTTCGTCAGCTACCTGCGAACATTCTATCGAGACTGGAAGAATGGCGAGACACCCGGAGACCACCGCTTCTATCTTATCAACGGTGCGAGCCGTTCGTGGGAATTCGGTTATCGCGAGGAGATCGAACACATCGCGGCGGAAGTGCCGTGGCTGAAGTACGTCCCGACGATCAGCCGTCCGTGGGAAGACGCGGCCTGGACAGGCGAAGTCGGGCGTGCCGAGGACGTGATTCGAAAATACGCCGATCAATGGAATTTGACCGGCGCCAATACGACCGGATACCTGTGCGGCCATCCTCATATGATCGAGCTGGGGTTGGGTATCTTGAAGCGCCGGGGATTTGCGAATACGTCGCTAAAACACGAAGTATATTGGGTACCTGAGAAGTGAAGCCGATCCACTCGGGCGCCCGTAGGCGCCCGGTGGATTGGAACGCGCCGCGCGGTGGGGCTAATTTTTTGGGCCCGCGGCTGCGATCTGGTCAATGGCGTTGTCGATGGCGCGAAGCGGCGTCGAGACGTGCACCGTTTCACCGTCGTCGTCAACGTCCACCACGATGGCGCCGTTGTGCGTCGCGACCGTGACGTGCTGATTCTCTTCTTTGACTTCCACGAACGTCGTGTCGCCCTCGGACTTCATAGCGTCAATCGCCGCGTGAATCGTCGGGAGCCACGGCCGGACCTGTTCCGACGCTTCCTGCAGATGCTCCTTGGGGACGAAGTGCAGTCCGCCGTCGAGCAAGGTGGCCGGCACGATGAGAGAAAGATGCGTTCCACCGGGCTTCTTTTCGTGCACGCGCACGCTGACGAAGCCTTCGCTTGAGATCAGCGCACCGGCGGTCACCACCGTCCCCAGAGTGCCGAGCGCGAGTTTGGCGAGCAATATCATGATGTCCTCACTTTCGAGCGCAGAGACGGGGCGCTACTTCGAGCCGTCGTTCTGTGAATCGATCCAGATTCTTACGTCCTGAGTTCCGTCATGCACGGTCACGAGGAGCGCTTCGCTGGCGTCGCTCAGAGCGCGGATCGCGGCAACAAGGTCGAGCTCCTGCTTGTCGTTCGGGACGAGCGCGTTGACGACCGAGATCGGAATCGTGATGTCCACTTTCTGGCCGCCCTTTTGGTCCTTCTTGTCTGAATCCGGGCGCGTGTCGGTGACATGAATGATGAAGTTGCCCTTCGACTTCGCGACGTGAACTTCCTGGTCTTTTTCCTTTACGGTCACGAACTCGTTGTCGGGAGAATTGGCCACGGCAGCGAGGAGAGCGCGAACGTCCACGTCATGCGCTTCCATGTTTCCGATGGTCACTTTTCCGTTGTGGAGGTTGCCATTGTGGATTGTGGGGATAACTTTCTCGGCGAGGGATAGCGGGACATTGACGCTGATCATCTCGCCCTTCGAAGAATCGTTTACGCGAACATGGATGAACTTTTCCGGCGTGGCGGCCGACGCTCTCTTGACGGCGAGGGCCCCCATGAGGGCGACACCGGCCAATAAACAAAGGACAGCACCCAACTTCAGCGATTTATTCATTTCGAATTCCTTTCTATCGAACTGCTGGATGGATATACGGAGGAGGCTCGCGAAAAGTTCCTGTGAGATTGGGGATTTTTGTCGCGGGCGGGATTACCGACAATTGCGAGTAGTCCCGGAGGGAGCGGCCATCGGGCTCCGATGAACTTATTGGTGCGCGGCAACATGACGTATCAGACCCCGCCGGCCCGTGCCTCGGGGTTCTAGACGAAAACAGCGCGGCGCGTATTGCTTCTCGCCTGACGTTATTTGTGCTGGAGTTCGAAGTAGACGACGGCGAGAGGCGGGAGCGTGATTTTCAGGGAGAATTGCTGGCCATTCCACGGAATCGGCTCCGCACGGACGCCGCCGAGATTGCCGACGTCGCCGCCGCCGTAATACGACGAGTCGGAGTTGAGAATTTCCTGATAGAAGCCGGCCACGGGCGCGCCAACCCGGTAATCGCGGCGCACGACCGGAGTGAAATTACAGACGACGATCGCGAATTGATTCTGATCCGCGCCTCGGCGGACAAAGGCCAGCGTGCTGCCGTCGAGATCGTTCACTTCCAGCCATTCGAAGCCGCGCCACTCGAAGTCAACTTCGTGAAACGCGGCGTTCGACGTGTGCAGACGGTTCAGGTCAGCGACCAGGCGCTGGACTCCCTTATGCGGCAGAAAGGCTTCGAGTGACCACTCAACACTTCGGGTTTCCGCCCATTCGTGGCGCTCTCCGAGTTCGGAGCCCATGAACAGCAGTTTCTTGCCCGGATGGGCGTAGTGATACGCGAAGAGCAGCCGCAAATTTGCAAACTGCTGCCAATCGTCACCGGGCATCTTCGAAAGCAGCGAGCGCTTGCCGTGCACAACCTCGTCGTGCGAGAGAGGCAGCACGAAATTCTCGCTGAAGGCGTACATCATCGAGAACGTGAGCTGATTGTGGTGGTATTTCCGGTGTATGGGATCCTGGGAGAAATATTTCAGGGTGTCGTTCATCCAGCCCATGTTCCACTTTAGATCGAAGCCGAGGCCGCCGACGTAGGTTGGCCGCGAAACCGCAGGCCAGGACGTGGATTCCTCGGCGATCATCAGGACGCCGGCGTTTCGCGTGTGGACGACTTCATTCAGCTTCTTGATAAACGCGATGGCCTCAAGATTTTCTCTTCCGCCATACTGGTTCGGAACCCATTCGCCTTCTTTGCGCGAGTAGTCGAGATAGAGCATCGAAGCGACGGCGTCCACGCGAAGGCCGTCGGCGTGATACTTCTCAAGCCAGAAGAGCGCATTGGAGACCAAAAAATTTTGCACTTCGTTGCGGCCATAATTGAAGACGAGAGTGCCCCAATCCGGCTGAGTGCCCTTGCGCGGGTCGGCATGCTCGTAGAGATGCGTGCCATCGAAGAATGCGAGGCCGTGCGCGTCGCGCGGAAAATGCGCGGGCGTCCAATCGAGGATGACTCCGAGACCCGCCTGATGGCAGCGGTCCACGAAGAACTTGAAATCATCCGGCTCGCCGAAGCGGCTCGTCGGCGCGAAATAGCCGACCGTCTGGTAGCCCCAAGATCCATCGAACGGGTGTTCCATCACCGGCATCAACTCGAGATGCGTGTAGCCCATCTCTTTGACGTAGGGAATCAGTTCGTCAACGAGCTCGCGATAGGTGAGCCAGCGTCCATCGGAGCGGTGCTTGCGCCAGGATCCGAGATGCACTTCGTAGATGGATAGCGGTGCGCGCAAGAGATCGCGCTTGCTGCGCTGCTCGAGCCACTCGGCGTCGTTCCACTGGTAGCGATCCACATCGTAAACAATCGAGCTCGTCTTCGGCCGAAGCTCGGAGTAGAAGCCGTAGGGATCGGCCTTCAGCGCGAGCTGGTGCTCTACCTGCGAGAGGATTTCGAATTTGTAGAGATCGCCGTGATCGAGTCCGGGAACGAAGAGCTCCCAGATTCCGGAAAAGCCGCGGCTCAGCATCGGGTGCGTGCGGCCGTCCCAATGGTTGAAGTCGCCGACGACGCTGACGCGCCGCCCGTTCGGAGCCCACACGCCGAAATGAACGCCGCGCACGCCTTCCTGCTCGCGGACGTGCGCTCCCAGCTTTTCATAGTTAAAATAGTGCGTTCCTTCGCCGAGCAAATGCAGATCGAATTCCGTCAGGACCGGGGGGAACGCGTAGGCGTCGTAGCCTTCCTCGACGTGGCCGTCGAAGTAGGTTACTCGCAAACGATACGCTGTCGGTTTGATTGGCCCTAATTTCTGCCCCGCGGCGAGCTCGGGAACTTCGATGGGAATCGTTGCAGTGAAAATATCGTCCACGGCGGATCGCGTCGCCGTAATGGGGGAGGCGAGGCCGGTCCAAAGCAAGCTGACGGACTCGGCGCGGGGCCGGAACACGCGCACGATAACCGAGGTCTTTCCCTTAACCTCCTCGTAGTGCGGTCCGAGAATATGGAACGGATCGGAATGTTCGCCGCGAACGAGCGCTTCGAGCTCGATCGAGAGGAGGTCCTGGGCGGGCGCGGCTTGCGCCCCGGCATCGGATTTGCGTTTGTCGGGCAAGGGAAAAGGTGCGCTTAAGCGGCACACCTGGAACAGCGGCACTCATTCTAGCTAAGCTTGCGCCGTCTACCAAATCGTCTGCGGGGTTCGGTCGTTACGGCCGGGAGGCGCCCGCAGTGGGCGGTTCCGCTTTTCTTCCTTTTGTTCTTCCTCAGTTCAAGGTGTCGCCGCGAGTTAGCTTTTCGGGCATGGGATAGAACGATATCCAAGTCTCCGATCCTTCCAAAGCCCAAAGAGTCCGTCACCCGAGAAGTCAGTGCCTCTGACTGAGCGCAGACGTACCGAAGTGATATCATCAGACGGCGAGAGACGGTCCACGGGAAAAACGAGAAAGGCTAGGCCGCCCGCCTCAATGAACATATCACCAGTAATCTCACTCTTGGTGGTCCTCGGGTTTTCCCTCTGTGCCACGTTCGTCCTGTGGAGAATCTATCGCCAAAGGCGTGACGCAAAGACTTGGCTTGTTATTAAGATCGTCGGTAACCTCATCTTTGTGGTAACCATCGCGTCGTTTTTCTTTCTCGATCTCAATGTAGAAGTCACGATCCTGGGACTAGCGATAGTGCTTTGCCTGTGGGGAGTGGCGACTTCCCGAGCAGTGAAAGTAGCCAAAAGTGATATCGGCAAGCCTTGACGTTCCTCCGTTGAATCCAACCTGTGGCAAATCGTTCGCGATGTTTTCGATGTAGGCGACTCTGTTTTTCTTCTTCATGTTGTTCTTCAGTTGTCGGGATCGTCGCGACCCGGCTCGTTAGTCACGGAATGGAGTGATCGCCAAACCGCCGACCCTTCCGAAGCCTGAAGGGTCAGGCATCCGATAAGTCAGTACCGGTCGATGGGCGCGGGCGTAACTGGAGTGACATCATTCAGCAGTGAGCACCGGTCAACGGGGAAAGTGCGAAAGGTTAGGCCACTCGCTTCGAAGGAAAGATTCCTCGCGCAATGTTTTAGTGAGGCTGTCTGACCTTTCGAATCAATTGCTTGATTGCCTTGCGGCCCACACATCTAATTTCTTTGTCCTTCTGCCAAAAGATTACGCCGATCAAAAAGACCTCGTACCGCTCATCCGCCACTTTATCGGGGTAGTAGGATAACGACCACAACCCGCCACCGCTCATCCCCTGATAGTTTCGGATAGGGCTAGTCAGGTCTTGATATGGGAGTCCCCTAAGAAAATCTAGCCCGTTTCGGTCTGCTTCCTGCGTTAGAGTTTCGACAAAAATAGCGCGGATTTCAAAGGACAATGTGTTAATTTCTCTAACATCCTTGTGCGCCAGCACCCCTGGCGCCCCAATCACTACCCAATCATTCATTCCTGCGTCTGGCTCCCGCTTCAGCGGATAGAACGAGGACCTGGTCTCCATCCTCCGACGATCAACTGGATGAAGCTCTAACAGAGTGAGGTCAGCTTCAAATTCCCCGAGTTTTTTTCCAGCCCCAAGTTACTTCTCCAAGCTGTCATCCAATGAGTAAGGGGTAAGTGCCTCTCTGGGCAGTTTGAAATCGTGACTAATGTCCGCAATTGCGGAGCAATTGATAGTTTGCGACCGCCGCAGTGCTGCCCAAACGTGAGTCGCGGTTAAGACAAAATACCTACGATCGAATGTAACCAGAGAGCCTGATGCCCTTAGGCAAACTCCGCCGGGAGCACCTTGGTCCGGCAGAAGAAATGCGACGGAATGCTTTCCGACGAAACTCGCAGCTTCTAGATCAGGTTTCAGCCTTTTGTTCACGGCGATGGACTCAAAGCATTCTAGCCCCAAAGAGTTCGTTGCTTTGACGTTTCTTCTTTGAATTCGGCATGCGGCAGATCGGTTGCGGCGTTTTCGATATGGCCAGCTAAGTTCTTGTTCCTCTTGTCGTTCTTCGGCTGGCGGGATTGTTGCGAATCGGCTCGCTACTCGTGGAGTGTAGTGATAACCGAACCTCTGACCATTTCAAAGCCCGAACCGACGGGTATCCGAAAAGTCGAGACCAGTCACTGAGCGCGGAGGTAACTGGAGTGACATCATTCAGCTGTGAGAGCCGGTCAACGGGGAAAAGTCGAACGGCTGGTCCACCCGCCGATGAGAATCTCGACGGATTGACTCGTTTCCCGATCTCTAACGTGTGGACTTGGCGCGGCAACATGGATAGTCTTATGGCCGCCCTGGGGCGCGCGGCGGGGTAAATATCCAAAGGAGAAAATTCATGAAGAGACGTTTGCTTGCGGGGAGTGTCTTGGCCGCTCTCGCATTTTTTATCGCGGGAAGCGCGGCACGCGCTCAGGACAGTGCGCAGAAAAAGCCGGTGACGCCGACGTCGGCGATCCTCGATAACTGGAACGACATCGGGAACCGGCTTGTGGCCATGGCCGAAGATTGGCCGGAAGACAAATACGGCTATCGGCCGAACCCCGACGTCCGGAGCTTTGCCGACGTGATGCGCCACCTCGCCGGATCGAACTATGAGATGGTCAACCTGGCGGTGAAGAAAAAATTGGGAGTGGAGGGCGACAATCCGCCGGCAGACCAGTTTAAGACCAAGGCCCAGATCGTGGACTACCTCAAGAAATCGGTGGCCGATGGCGCGACCGCAATTCAGCAAAGCGGCGACGCGGAAATTCTGAAGCATCTCGATTATTGGACCGGCTACATCGAGCATATGGGTGAGCACTACGGCCAACTGGTCGTGTACTACCGCAACAATGGAATGGTGCCTCCGGCATCGCGCAAGAAACCGTCGTAGGCGCAACGTTGCAACCCGAGTCGAACGAATGAAGACCACAGCACTCGGCGTGATGTTCGTTTTGCTCGCGGGGATAAGTCGTTTGACTGGAACCCACGCCCAAGATCGAACGCAGGGGCGCTCGATGGTTGTGAGCCGCGGCGGGATCGTGTCCGCCGAAAGCCCGCTCGCGGCTCAGGCCGGCGCAACAATCCTTGCGCATGGCGGAAATGCGATTGATGCGGCCGTGGCCACGAATGCGGTGATGGGCGTGGTCGCGCCGATGATGAACGGCATCGGCGGCGACCTATTTGCCATCGTTTACGATGCGAAGTCGGGCAAGCTCTACGGCATCAATGCGAGCGGTTGGGCGCCCGCCGGCCTGACGATTGATTATCTGAAGTCGCACGGGATCTCCGCTATGCCTCAGTCGGGGATCAATTCCGTCACTGTTCCCGGCGTGGTGGATGGTTGGGCGAAATTGCTCGATCGCTTCGGACGGAGGAAATTCGCCGACGTCCTTGCGCCTGCGATTCACTATGCAAGCGAAGGATTCCCGGTTCCGGAACGGACGGCAGAAGATTGGAAGGAGGCCCGGGGCGTGGTCGCGACAGACGCCAACGGCGCGAGAACTTTCCTGCCCGGAGGGCGCCCATCGAGACTCGGCGAGGTTTTTCGGAACGCGGATCTAGCTGAGTCGCTCCGGAAAATAGCCGCGGGAGGCCGCGACGCTTATTACAAAGGCCCGATCGGGCGCGCTATTGTGGAGACGTCCCGCCGCGCGGGCGGCACGATGACGCTTGACGATCTGGCCGCGTACTCGAGCGAGTGGGTCGAGCCGATCTCGACAACCTACAGAGATTGGACGGTTTACGAGATTCCGCCGAACGGGCAGGGAATCGCCACGCTCGAAATGTTGAATTTGATGGAACGGTTTCCGATTTCGCGGTATGGCTCTTTGTCTGCGGATGCGCTGCACGTGATGATCGAATCGAAGAAGCTGGCCTATGCTGATCTGCTGCGATTTGTCGGCGACCCGAAATCCAGCTTGATTCCCGTTGCGGGCATGCTCTCAGTGGAGTACGCCAAGAATCGCGCAGCGCAAATTGACATGAAACACGCGAATTGTGACGTCGCGGCGGGCACGCTGCCCGCAGGCGGAGATACAACGTATCTCGCCGTCGTAGATTCCGATGGAAATATGGTTTCCCTCATCCAAAGCAACTACAGTCACTTTGGGTCCGGAGTCGTCGCCGACGGCACTGGCTTCGTGCTGCACAATCGCGGCGGCCTCTTCAGCCTTGACGCCGCATCGCCAAACGCGCTCGCGGGACACAAGCGTCCGCTCCACACGATCATCCCGGGCTTCATGACGCGCGGAGACGAGCGCATCGCATTCGGGATAATGGGCGGCTTCAATCAAGCGCAAGCACACGCGCAGTTTGTCTCCAACGTCGCGGATCACGGGATGAACATACAAGAGGCGCTGGAGACGGCGCGGTTTACGAAGTACACATTCTCAGGCTGCGACGTTGATATGGAAGACCGCGTATCGCAGGCGGTTCGCGATGACTTGGCGTCGCGCGGACACGCCATCAGCACGAGGCATGGTTTCTCTTCGCATTTCGGCGGGGGCCAGGCGGTGCGGCGCGATTTCAGAACTGGAGTTAATTTCGGCGCGTCCGATCCGCGAAAAGATGGTGAAGCGATCCCCGAACCCGCGCCCATGAAGCCGTAACCGCGTCCGCCTGCATTTTTTGCGAAGTGTTCAAGGCCAAGTCGGAAATAAATTTGTAGTGTGTTGCGGGTTGATAACCCCTGTGTTTTCTTCGTCGTTGGTACGAACGTACCATTGTCGCCTCTAAGGTCAGCATACATGATAAGCGGCTGGGGCCATCTCCGGGGTGTCACACGTCCCTGGGCGGCTGACCGCTCGCATGGCGGATACGACTCGAATTATTGTTGATTCGATTGAGCGGGAGCGTCCGCGCGCGGACGAGAACCCCGCGGTGCGTGCAAGCAGCGATAGCGCGCAGGATCTTCAGACCGCTTACCTTCGCTCACTTACCGAAAATAATCCAATCGCGATCGTCGTTCTCGACGCCGAGGACCGTGTACAGATGTGCAATCCCGCATTCGAGCGGCTGTTTCAGTACACGCAGCGTGAATTGAAAGGCCAGGGACTGGACCACTTGATCGCGTCGGATAGTCTGGTGCATGAGGCGACCAATCTGACGCGACGCGTCGGCGCCGGATCTACGGTACGCGCCACGACGCGCCGCCGCCGCCGTGATGGGGCATTCCTCGACGTGCAGATCATCGGCGTGCCGCTCGTGATGCACGATCGCCAGATCGGCACGATCGGGATGTATGAGGACATAACGGAGCGGAAGAGCGCGGAGCGCGCGCAGAAGGTGGCCGAGGAACGCCTGCGCACACTTTTTGAGAACGCGATCGAAGGAATTTTTCAGACGACCGCCGAAGGCCGCTACCTGAGCGCGAATCCCGCGCTCGCCCGCCTATTCGGTTACAACTCGCCCGCGGAAATGATGGGCTCGATTGAAAACATAGGCAGCCAGCTATACGCCGACCCGTGGCGGCGCGAAGAATTCAAGCGGATCATGGAAGAGCAGGATCACGTCGAAGGATTCGAATACGAACTGATTCGGCGGGATGGAAAGCGGGTCTGGATCAACGAAAACGCGCACGCTGTTCGGGACGAACAGGACAAACTGCTCTACTACGAAGGGACGGTCGAGGACATCACCGAGCGAAAGCGCGCGGAGGCCGAACGCCAGGCTTCGATGGAAATCATCCGCAGCGTCAACATGACGGACAATCTGGATGATCTGTTGCGCGGTATCCATTTGGCGCTGAAGAAAGTCTTGTACGCCGAAAACTGTTTCGTCGCGCTGCACGAGCCCGCGACGGATATGTTCCATTTCCCGTTCCTCGCCGATCAATACGACACCGCGCCTCCCCCGCAGAAAGTCGGCCGGAGTTGCACGGCCTATGTTTTTCGGACCGGCCGGGCGATGCTGATTCCGCAGCATGTGTTCGACCGGTTGGTGGAACAGGGAGAGGTTGAATTGGTCGGCACGGCTTCGCCTTCCTGGCTTGGCGTTCCGCTACGGTCTCCCTCGGCGACGATTGGCGTCTTGGTGGTGCAGCATTACCAGGATCCGGACGCATACACGCAGCGCGATATGGAGTTTCTCTCTTCGGTTGGAGGACAGATAGCGCTGGCGATCGAGCGGAAACGTCACGAAGCAGCATTGCGAGAGAGCGAAGCGCGCCTCCGCGTCCTCATCGAACAATTGCCCGCGATTCTTTGGACTGTGGACAAAAACCTCGCGTTCACCTCCGCAATGGGAGCGGGGCTCACGCGCGTTGGCTTGCATGCGAATGAAATCGTTGGCAAGACGCTTAAGGAATTCTTCGAAACCAGCGACGCCAATATCCTGCCCGTGACTTCGCACCGCCGCGCCGTGATGGGCGAGCCGAACACATTTCACATGGAATGGCGCAGCGGTTCGTACGCGTGCCACGTTGAACCTCTGCGCAACGAGAACGGACGCTGCGAAGGCGCGATTTGCATGGCGCTCGACGTGAGCGACCGCAAGAAACTCGAGGAACAACTCCGTCAGGCGCAGAAGATGGAAGCAGTGGGGCGCCTGGCAGGCGGAATCGCGCATGACTTCAACAATCTTCTTATGGTCATTCAAGGCCATGCGGAATTGCTCACCGATCGCTTGAAGCCGGGCGAGTCCTTGCGGCGCAACGCTGAACAGATTCAGGAAGCCTCGCAGCGCGCGACTTCGCTGACGCGCCAGCTTCTTGCGTTCAGCCGCAAGCAGATGCTCGCGCCGGTGGTCTTAAACGTTCAGGCGGTGGTGACCGACATGGGCAAGATTCTTCGCCGATTAATTGGAGAAGACGTCGAGCTCGCCACGGTGAACGCACCCGATCTCTGGCGCGTTAAAGCCGATCGAAGCCAGATCGAACAGGTGATCATGAATTTGGCCGTCAACGCGCGCGACGCCATGCCTCGCGGCGGCAAACTCACCATCGAAACCGCGAACGTCGAGTTCGATAATAGCTATTCACGCGCTCCGATGGTTTTGATGCCCGGACGGTATGTGATGCTCGCCGTCACCGACAACGGTTGCGGAATGGATGCCGACACCCAGGCGCACATCTTCGAGCCGTTCTACACGACCAAGGAAAAAGGGAAGGGAACGGGCCTCGGCCTCGCGACTGTCTACGGGATCGTCAAACAGAGCGGAGGATACGTTTGGGTTTACAGCGAGGTCGGCAAAGGCACGACGTTCAAGATCTATCTCCCGTCCGTGGAAGAAGAAGACGCTCCCAAGGAGATTCGGCAGGCCGCCGCTTCGCTTCCACGCGGAACCGAAACAGTGCTGCTGGTCGAGGACGAGGAAGGCGTCCGCGATCTCGCCAAGGAGTATCTCGAAATTTGCGGCTACAAAGTCCTCGTTGCCGAAGACGGCCATTCAGCTCTCGATATCGTTTCAAAGCATTCCGGCCCGATCGATCTCATCATGACGGACATTGTGATGCCGGGCTTGAGCGGGAGCGATCTCGCGCAAAAAATTGCGACCGTGCGGCCGGGAATCCGTGTCGTATACATGTCCGGCTATACAGACCACGCCATGATCCATCATGGAGTCATTTCCTCCGACGTCCTGCTTCTTCAGAAACCATTCACGATGAGCACGCTCGCACACAAGCTGCGCGAAGCGCTCGCTGTGAAATCCGTGAAATCGTAAGACCTCTTGTAAACCGCGCAGGCACGCGCAAATGCCAATTCGTTTCAAGGTGGAACATCGAGGTTTGCATCCGGGGAATAGTTCCCGAGATGAGATTTCCACAGGCGGCTCTCAAGTAGCTGCTAAGTTCGCGAAGTCTAGGTAGATGTTCTACTTGGGACAGCACGCGCACTGTTCGTAAATCTTTTCCGCGTTGGCTTCCATCGTGCATTTCTCCAGTTCGCGCAGCAGTTTGTTTCCAGCGGACGCACCAGCGGAGAGAGCGATGGGAAGCGCGACATCGGATATCGAACCCCACGGCCAGATCGACGATCAAATAGACGATCAGAATTCAGAACGCGAGCAAGGCCTGGATCCCGAGCGACGACTCTGGGCCGCGGTGCTCCTGCTAGCCGTGGAGGAATGGCGGTCGAACAACATGAGAGCCCACCGCGAAGCCGAACTTTTTCTATTTGAGAGTGGCTCGGATTTTGAGACAGTCTGCCACGGCGCAGGACTCGACCCCTCCACACTCCGGTCAAAATTAAAGCGGCTTCGGAGCGTCCCACTTTCGCCAAATCGGCAAAGACTGCACTTTGTTGCTTGATTCCCCGCTGCGGGAACACCAGTAGTCTCCCGGCACGTCGTTGATTTAATATGCTGGCGTGGCTTTACCTCTCAGATCTCGCGGTGGCGCGGGCGCGAGTTTGTCCTGGCGCCGAACCGCGGTAATTCCGATGCGTACCGGCTGAAGATGACTGGAACGCGCCGAGACACTTTGCGTCCCGAGATTCAGCTCATGCTCTGCTGCGCCCGGACGCGATTGAGCGCGGCTTACATTGACCGGATTCGCCTCCTCGTGCGGCCGGACCTGAACTGGGCCGCCGTCATCGCCGCGGCGGACCGCATGGGATTAACGCCGCTGGTTTTCGAGCATCTCAAAAAATTCGAAACCCGCGTTCCGCCGCTCTGGCTCGAGCGGCTGGAAAAAGCGTTCCGGACAAACGCCACTCGCTCGCTGTATCTCACCACCGAACTGCTCCGGGTTCTGGAGCTCTTCGAGTCCCGAGGAATTCCCGCAATTCCGTATAAAGGTCCCGTCCTTGCGGCGCAGGCGTACGGCGATCTTGCCTACCGGCAATTTCATGACATTGACATCATCGTGCCGCAGAAGAGCATGGCCGACGCCCACAAGGCGCTCCTAGCATCCGGCTTTCGAGCGCGTTTTCCGTGGCCTCACGAGTCGGACATGCCGCTCGTGCGCATTCCGGGCGAGTACA
The DNA here is from genome assembly GCA_963838705.1 of uncultured Acidobacteriota bacterium. GTDB lineage: Bacteria > Acidobacteriota > Terriglobia > Acidiferrales > UBA7541 > Palsa-147. Next base: position 18,837 of record CAWIRU010000004.1, read on the forward strand.
CCTACCGGGGAGAAGACAGCGAATGCCTGCTCGAGCTGCACACCGAATTCACGATGCGGCATTTCCCGGTGCGGGCCGATCTCGACGCGTTTGGGCAACGGCTCGTCAATGTTTCCCTTGGCGGGACGAACGTTCGCACGTTCTGCGCCGAGGACGCTCTCGTTGTTCTCTGCGTGCACGGCGCAAAGGATTTCTGGGGAAAGCTCTCGTGGGTTGCTGACTTATCCGAATTGATCAGTTCGGCGGGCCGCGTGAATTGGGACCTCGTGTTCGATTCGGCTGAATCGGTAAACGCTGAGCGAATCCTGCTTCTCGGACTTTCGCTTGCGCAGGACATGCTCGATACACGGCTTCCGGTGCCGGTATTCGAGAGAATTCAGGGCGACGGCACGGTGGGCGCTCTCACGGAGCAAGTGGAGCGCAAACTGCTCTCCGCTCGTCCTGAAGAATGGAACCTGCTGCAACGCGCGTGGTTCCGCGGGAGATTGGTTCCGCAGCGCGTCGAAGGAATGAAATATGTCTGGCGGGTCGCGACGCAACCCGCCGAAGACGAATGGACCGCGGCGCACGGAAGCGTGTGGTCGGCGGCGATGCAGTCGCTGCTGAGGCCGCTGCGTCTGGTTCGAAAGCAGCCCGGAGTCGAGATCCCGCCAAATCGCGACGCGAGCTGATTCGTCCAACCGTCCATTCGCGATCGAGCTACCGTTGCCGCAGAATCGCCGCAGGAAACACCTTCGCGTTTATTAAACGCCAAGCGCATCTCTTTCGTTGCTTCGGCTGCACGTCGCGGCTACAATGTCGCGCTCCAGTTTAGTAGATGGCCAGCACCTCCAACGCGCATCTGACCCGCGGCTTCGGCCTCCTCCAAGCTACCGCGCTCAACATCACAAATATGGTCGGCGTCGGCCCGTTCATCACCATCCCCCTCCTGATGGCGACGATGAATGGCCCGCAGGCGATGCTCGGCTGGATCACCGGCGCGTTGATTGTGGTGGCGGACGGCATGATCTGGAGCGAGCTTGGCGCGGCTTTGCCGGGTTCGGGCGGCAGCTACCACTTCTTGCGCGAAGCATACGGGCACGAGACATGGGGCCGTTTGCTGGCATTTCTCTTCATCTGGCAGTTTGTGATCAGCGGCCCGCTTGAAATCGCCTCTGGGATGATCGGCTTCGGAAACTACACCGCTTATTTATGGCCCGGCCTGACGATGCGCGGCCAGCAGTTTGTGGCCGCGGGCGTCGGCGTCGTCGCGGTGATCTTGCTAAGCCGCCGGATTCAATTCCTGGGCAAAGTCACGGTCACACTATGGATCGGGACGGTTGCGACTATGGCGGCGGTGATCCTCATCGGTTTTCCCCATTTCAACGCGAAACTCGCGTTTGATTTTCCGCCCGGGGCATTCGCATTCCAGCGCGGGTTTTTCCTCGGGTTGGGGGGCGCGACGCTTGTCGCCGTGTACAACTACATGGGCTACTACGACGTTTGCTACATCGGAGACGAAGTCCGCGATCCCGCGCGGGTGATTCCGCGCTCGATCCTGTATTCGATAGCGGCCTGCGCCGCCGGATACGTTCTCATTCACCTTGCGTTCATTGGTGTCGTTCCGTGGCGGGAAGCGATCAATTCGAATTTCATCGCTTCGGATTTCATGCAACGGCTTTATGGAAGGCGCGCCGCCATTGTGATCACGGTGATGATTCTCTGGACGGCGTTCGGCTCCGTCTTCGCGCTCCTTCTGGGATATTCACGAATACCCTATGCGGCGGCGAAGGATGGCTATTTCTTTCGTATCTTCGCAACGCTCCACCCCACGAAGAACTATCCGTACGTGTCGCTGCTCGTTCTGGGCGCAGTTTCCATCGGCGCGGCCTTCTTCAAGCTCGATCAGGTAGTCAGCGCGCTGATTACCACGCGAATCCTCGTGCAATTCATGGGGCAGATCTTTGCCATTCCGCTGTTGCGCAAGAAATTTCCGGACTCGGCTCGACCCTACAAGATGTGGCTTTATCCTTTGCCGGCCGTGATTGCGTTTCTTGGATGGGCGTTCGTGTTTACGACTTCAGGATGGGGCTATGTTTCCGTGGGAGTGCTCACGCTGGCCGCCGGCGTCGCCGTGTTTCTGATTCGCGCCAAGATTACGGCGACCTGGCCGTTCCGCGCCGTCACGGCGGCGGGATAGAGTCGCGCGGAACGGCCGCCGAAACCAAGTCAATTCGGCGCGGCGCTGGTAACGTTCCACCCACTCACTTCAAGATCGGGCTCGGCGTTGCCAAGATCCTTCAACCGGTAAGTCGCTTTGATGTCGCGCGTTTCGCCCGGCAGCAATTCGAAATAGTTGTCATCCCATAAAATCGGCAATATCTCGTCGCCGCCCATTCCGCGCGTGAGCCTCAAGTGAACTAGAAACGCCAGATGGTCGCTCGGATTTGAAACGTGGACGCTGGTCGTGCCCTCATCGTTGGCGTTCTGAGTATCAAGAGAATATTTCAGCGTCACTGGAGTGAGCCGTGCGAGGTCGCGCAAATCGGCGAACGATCGCTGCGGCGTGGTGTACCAATTATAGCCATCCCACGCGAGGACGTCCGGCTTGGTCGAAAGCCAATAGAAATTCGAGCTCACCGCGGCCCCGGCGGAATCTTCGAGAGTCAGATTCAGAAAATACGTCGTCGTGATTCCGCGGATTTCGGGCACCTTCATGGTATTGGTGACGCTGCCCGCGGGTGAATCAATGGTCTCGGTGTGCGTGAATTTCTCGGTAGCGTTGATGTCGTAAACTTTCGCGGTGACCTTTAAACCCGTGAAGGACGAAAGCTCATCATTGACCACGACGACGGACTGATTGTCGTAGGAATACTGGACGTGCAGAGGCTCGCACGCTTTTTTCGTTCCGAAGTAACCGCCGCCGGGGCGCATGTAGAAGTCGTAGAGATGCCAAATGATCGAGGGCCATGCATTGTTCAACATCCACTGGATGACCCCAGTGGCCGAGCCTTTATTTCTTCCGAACGCCTCGAACATGGCGCGCTCGCCCTCGTACGCCATCGCCTGCGATTTCCATTCGTAATCCGCCAAATTTTTCGCCGGGCCGTAGCGCTTGTCCAGGGCTTCGTTGAACAGGCCGACATCCTTGAATTGACCGCCGCCGGCGTGGTAATCCCAGTATTCGTTGATCGGCCATATCTGTTTTTCCGGCATCATTCGCTTTAAGCTGTCGACGGGCGGAATCGCGGGGCCGGGGCTTGTCTCGGTATTGAATCCAAACGCGCCGCCGTGTTCTTTGTCTTCGAGCCAATAATTCGGCGGAACGTAGTCGTATGGGCCAGTCATCTTCACGCCGGATGGTCCTGTCACAGACGTGCGTTTCTCCGAGGCCGAAGAGAGCACGGGCTTCGGCCAGTGCACTTGCTTCAAAACCTCGAGGTAAGCCTTCTCGATTTCTGCCGGCGGCGGATTGTCGCTGCCGTCGAGCCAGACAAATACGCTAGGATGATTCCGCAGCCGCGTGGCTTGATCGCGCAGAGATGCGGTGGCCACCTTGCGCTCTTCCGGCCGCCACTTGGCCCATTTTTCCCAGTGATCGCAGCAGCACCAGCCCGGCATCACCAGAACTCCGTAGCGGTCCGCGAGATCGAAGAAATCGTCGGACATCAACTTGCCCTCGAGCCGGACCGTATTCAAGTTCATGCCGCGGACGTAGCGGAAATCGTCCTCCCAGCGCTTGGGATCCTGGCGAAGCAACATGTCCGGCGTCCATCCGCCGCCGCGAATCAGGACGTCCTTTCCATTCACGGTGTATTGAGCGTGGCCTTCCTTCGTGAGTCTTGAAGTGATTTCGTCCACGCCAAAATTTAGGCCGATCCGGTCCGAGGCGTCCTGTCCGATATCGAATTCCAACTCGAGGTCGTAAAGGTCCTGTCCGCCCATGCCATACGGCCACCACACCTTCGGGTTCGCGAGATTCAACTGCGGAAACTGGTCGGGCCTGAAGGTGATTTCCTTGGTTTCATTGGGAAGAAGTTTCACACCCTGCTCGAATTCGCCGTCTCCCAGTTTTCCGCGGAGGATTCCTTCCACAGGTTGCGTCGTCGAATTGCGCAACTCCGCGCGAACCGTCAAGTGCGCGTTATCGAGGTTCGGCAGATCGAGCTTCGTTTCCACCTGCGGATTCCGAACGGCCACCGGTCCGCTGGCCACAAGAAAAACATCGCCCCAGATGCCCATGTCCTTATCCGGCGGCAGCGGATTCCAATCCACGAAAGTAATGGCGAGATCGTGCGGCGTCGGCGGGAAGACTTCCACAGCGAGCACATTCAACTTTCCCGGCAGCAGCGTCGAGCCGACTTCAAATTCATAGCGGCGAAACGCGCCCGCAACATCCTCGGATTTCGCGATTTGCTTTCCGTTCAGCCAGATGTTGGCGCGGTAATTGATCCCGCGGAAGTTCAGCCAGGCGCTCTTGCCTTGCCAGTCTGCCGGAACCTGAAATTCTGTTCGATACCACCACGAAACGCGGTACGGGCTATCCTTCGGCATCTCCTCCATTGAGAAGTTCTCGCCGATCTTGTATTTCATTCCCGGGAACGAGCGGAGATTCAAGCTGTAGTACGGGTCCGGGTAAATCTTGTCGTCCACAAGCGCGGCGACAACTGTGGTCGGCACCGTTGCCGGATACCAGTCCGGGGCAGGGAAGCCGGGTTGAGAAATTGCGTTGCCGCCTCCCATGTAGATTCGTTCCGAGGATTGAATTTGCCAGTCAGTTTTGAGTTGAAGAGTCGCGCTCTCGAACGTTTGCGCGACGGCGGCGCCGGACGAAACCGCTGCGACGGCGAAAGCGGCGGCGAGCGGGGCCAGATTTTTCGAAATCCCGCGGGTCGCGCGATGAAACGCATCCCGCGCGGCGTGCAGGTGAGCTTCGAGTTTCAATGACGGTTTGAGCATTCACTCCCCCGCATCGAGATGGCGTAAGCGTCCGCGCATTCTACCATCCTCAATTGATGCTCGCATCGTTTAATAAACACTAGCGGTAGGCGTGACGGGCGGCGCGACAATTTTAGTCGCCCGGCTCCGGCTGTGTGGCGGTGGGCGCGGGAGGGTGCTCCGGCATCAACCGCTCCTGCAGGCTTTTTATCATCACGTATAGCAACGGGATAAATAGAAGATTGAGCGACGTCGCCGCGATCATGCCGCCGAACACCGTCGTCCCGACCGACTGGCGTCCGACGCGGCCTGCGCCTCGCGCAAGCACAAGCGGAAGAACGCCGAAAATAAACGCAAGCGAAGTCATCAGGATCGGACGCAGGCGGATGCGCGCGGCCTCGATTGCCGCCTCGGGGATGGTCAGGCCGTACTTGCGGCGCAACTGTTCCGCGAACTCGACAATCAGAATCGCATTTTTGCTCGAAAGCCCGATCAGCATGACGAGGCCGATTTGGCAGTACACGTCATTTTCGAGGCCCCGGAGCGATTGTGCGGCCAAAGCGCCGAGTAGCGCCATCGGCACGGCGAAGAGAACGATCAGCGGCAGGGAGAAACTTTCATATTGCGCGGCGAGGGTTAGGTACACGACGAGCAACCCGAGGCTGAACAAGACCACCGTTGTGCTGCCGGATTGCAGTTCTTCGAGAGACAGCCCCGTCCATTCGTAGCCGAATCCACGCGGGAGCACGTGATTCGCCAGCGCGTCCATCGCCGCGATGGCATCGCCGGAACTCTTGCCGGGCGCGGCCGAACCGTCAATCTCCGCGGAACGAAACAAATTGTAATGGCTGATCACTTGCGGCGAGGCAACCGTCTGGACGCGAATGACGCTTTGGAGCGGCACCATCGCGCCCGAGGCAGCGCGGACGTAGTATTGCTGTAAGTCTTGCGGCGTCGAGCGAAATTGCTTATCGGCCTGGATGTAGACGCGATACGCGCGGTTGTTGAAGTCGAAATCGTTGACGTAAATCGAGCCCATGTAAACTTGCAGCGCGTCAGTGATCTGATTGAGCGGCACGCCGAGCGCCTTCGCTTTATCGCGATCGAACGTCACGACGAATTGAGGATCGTTCGCGGTGAAGCTTGTGAAAAGGCCTCGCAGGTCGCTGCTCGCGTTTCCCTGGCGGGCCAGTTCGTTGGTTGCCGTCGAGAGCGCCTGGACTGTATTTCCGCCCAAGTCTTCAACGACAAATTGGAAGCCGCCGAAATTTCCGAGTCCCTCCACGGCGGGCGGAGAGAAGGGGACTACGATTGCTCCGGAAATGTGGCCCAACGGCTCGCGGAGCCGGTCGATGACCGAAGCCACTGAATGCTCTTCGCCCTGTCGCTGATCAAAAGGCTTGAGGCTCCCGAACGCGGTGCCAAGATTCGGCGCGCCGCCGTTGAAGCCGAATCCCGCGATGCTGAAGGCGCCATCTATTTCCGGAATCTTGCCGAGCGCCGCTTCCACCTGTCCCAATATATTCGTCGTGTACGCGAGCGACGCGCCTTGCGGCGCTTGCACGGCGATGATGAAATAGCCTGCATCCTCATCGGGAATGAAGCCGCGCGGAACTTTTTGGTAGAGGAAGTATGTAAGTCCGAGTCCGCACAGAAACACGATCAGTGTGGCAACCCGCCATCGCAAAATGTGATTGAGTGTCGAGCGGTAGGTCTGCGTCAAACCGCTTACAACGCGATTAAACGCCGTCAAGATTACGCCGGTCTTGCGTCGCTCGTGTCCGAGCAGCAGCGCGGCAAGCGCCGGAGTCAGCGTCAAGGCGTTAAATGCAGATATTGTTACGGAAAATGCAATTGTAAGGGCAAATTGGCGAAAGAGAATTCCCGTGGTCCCTGGGAAGAATGCGACGGGAACGAACACGGCCACGAGCACGAGTGAAGTCGCCACAACGGCACCGGCAACTTCATCCATCGCAACTGACGCAGCGTCGTGCGCGTCGGCTACGCCTTCGGCGATGTGCCGCTCGACGTTTTCAATCACGACGATGGCGTCGTCAACGACGAGGCCGGTTGCAAGCGTAATCCCGAACAGTGTCAGCGTATTGATCGAGAACCCGAGCATCTTCACGAACACAAATGTACCGACGAGCGAAACAGGAATGGTGACCGCCGGAATAATCGTTGTGCGCCAATCCTGAAGGAAAATGTAGATCACCGCGATGACGAGAAGAATCGCTTCGAGCAGTGTGTAAAGAACGTCCCGGATGGATTCGCCGATCACCGTCGTCGAGTCGAATGCGACGGCCGCTTTCAATCCTGGCGGGAAGCGCTTCGAAAGGCGCAATAGTTCCGCTTTCACTTCGCGGTCCACATCGAGCGCGTTGGCGCCTGGAAGCTGCGTGACACCGAAACCGATCGCGTCGTGGCCGTTGTATCGCAGATCGGACGCATAGCTTTCGGCGCCGAGTTCCGCGCGCCCGACGTCCTTCAGGCGAATCAGGGTCCCGTCATTTCCGGTTTTCAGAATGATGTTGTCGAATTCAGAAGGTTCGGTGAGCCGCCCGACGGCGCGTACGCTGATTTGATACATCTGGCCGGGCATGGACGGAGGCTGACCGACCTGGCCGGCCGCGACCTGAACGTTCTGCTCGGTGAGCGCACTGACGACGTCGGTGGCCGTCAGCCCGCGGCTCGCCAGTCGAGAGGGATCGAGCCAAAGGCGCATCGAGTAGTTGCGCGGCGAGAAATCGAAGACGTCAGCGACGCCTTTTACACGCTTCAGAGCGTCACGGACGTAAATATCCACGTAGTTGCTGATAAACAGACTGTCGTACTCGCCGTGCTCGGCGTAGACGCCTGCGCCCATAACGAATCCACTTGCCGCCTTCGTAATCGTGATGCCGGTGGTCTTGACCTCGTTCGGCATCCGGCCGAGCGCCGTATTGACGCGATTCTGCACGTCCACGGCCGCAAGGTCTACGTTGCGCGAGACGTCGAACGTCACCGTGATCCCGCACGAGCCGTCGTTGCCACTCGTCGAAGTCATATATTTCATGCCCTCGACGCCGTTGATTTGCTGCTCGAGCGGAATCGTGACGGCCGTCTCAACCGTTTGCGCGCTCGCGCCGTTATAGAAAGCCGATACGCTAACCTGTGGAGGGGCAAGGTTGGGGAACTGCGCCACCGGCAACGTCGGAATCGAAACGGCGCCGGCCAAAATGATCAGCAGCGCGCATACCGTCGCAAAGATTGGCCGCTTGATAAAGAAGTCAACGAACATGAAATCGCTTCGCCCGGCCTTAGGGTTGCGGAGCCCCGGCAGAAGTATCGGCCGGAGACTCGGAGATAGGAGAGCCGTCGCCGAGGACTTGCGTTCCTTCGACGATCACATGGTCGCCCGGTTTGATTCCGTCCAGCACGACGTAGCTATTGCCGAGCAGATCGCCGACGTGCAGCATTCGCTGTTTCGCGACCGTCGAGGTGCCGGATTTCTCGGCGACGAACGCGAAATATTGGCCGTTAATTCGCGACACCGCGAGCACCGGGATTAGCGGCCCTTGGTGAGTCCCCCAGATGATTCGCGCTCGCGTGAATTGAGCCGTGCGCAATAAATCTTTCGGATTGCTGACGGTCGCCTTCGCCAGCACCGATTGCGTGGAAGGATCGGCCTCCGGCGAGATGAAATCGATTTTCGTTTCGCCGATCACCGCGCCGGCGGGGTCGAGCAACTGAACTGGCAATCCGAGTTTCAAGTTCTTCGCGTTTTCGACGGGAACCGCGATATAGGCTTCGAGACTCCCAGGTTCGTCAACCGTCGTGAGCAGCGTCGTCGTGGTAACGCGGTCTCCCACACGCACCGGAACATCTCCGATGATTCCGCTTGCCGGCGCCAGGACGCTGTAATAGTGAAGCTCGACCTGCTGTTCGTGTTCCTGCGCCTGCAGCGATTCGAGCTGCTTTTCGGCGGCATCGTACGTGGATCGTGCCTGGTCAAGTTCTTGCTTCGCGACGATGCCCGCGTCGAACAATTTCTGCTCTCGCTCGAGCTGCACCTTCGCGTAAGACACAGTCGCTTCTTGCGCAGATCGGGCCGCCTCCTGGCTTTGAAGCGTTGCCTGCTGCTTCACCGGATCAATTTCCATCAGCGATTTGCCCGCCTCGACGCGGTCGCCCGACTTGACGAAGATCTTTGTGATCGAGCCTTCGACTTGCGGATTGATCGTGGCCGAGTGGCGCGATTTTAGCGTCGCGAGGTATTCGGATTCATCGGGAATCGTGGCGTTTTCGGCGACGACAGTTTTGACCGCCATCGCGGGCGGAGATGCTTCCGCGGAAGCGTCCTTCTTCCCACAACCCACGCAGCCGATAATGAGGAGCGTACAGGATACGGCCATCACGGAGATCCGCACCAACGCCGATCGCATCATGCGCGGCGCCGGACGCACCTGCAACTTCGTGAGGCTACGCGGAGAAAGATACATACTGAGCGAAGGTTCTCCTCGAGGACAGACTCATCATCTTAGGACACTTCCACGCCAAACTCCACATTCTTAGACGATTCGAGATTGGACTCCGATTCTGACTTAAAGTGAGCGCGCGCTGATTCCGCGGACTTCCGTCGCGCCGTTTCAGTGAGATTAAGCGAGGATTTTGAGGGATTTTGGCTCAGGCGAGGGGGCTTAGAATCTTACCGATTACGATTCGCTACAGTTTTGGCAGTGACTTCACTCCCCAAAAGTCCGGCGACGGCTTGATGAATTCCACTCCCACTTCTGTCTTCCCCATAAAGCTCGGCCCGAGGGACGTTACCCGCGATAGAAGCTCGTCGCCGGTATTCAAATTTACCACCGTAACTAGTTGATCCGGCGCAACTTTCATAGACAAAAGGATAAGGCCGCCGTGGGCGTTGATGATCAACGCTTCGGTCCTTTCCAAAGCGGTGTGCTTTTCGAGCATTTGGGCGCGAACCTCGATCGGTACGCGGGCCTTCAGACGCTGGCTTCGGCGGCGCCGTTCCGACTTCGTGTCCGGAGTTGACTCTATTGCCATCGGACCACCGTACCAATATTCGGCCGGTTTCTCAATCACGCGCAGATTTTGATGTTTACGAAAGAGAATCAGGGCGCCGATGACCCAACCCGCCTCCGAGCGGCGTGGGGATGTACGGCGCGGTTACGCCGAGATGAGGAACACCGGAGCGCCGAGCTTGCCGGTGTAATGCGGGCGATAGCGATTCGTGTTGTAGAGCTTCGCGATATCCACCGTGCGCGGTCCGAGCGCGTGGTCAGGAAGCGGAGCATGGGCATATCGGCCTTCACGAATGGCCGTCATCCGTCCGTAAACTTTGTCGCCGATCAGATCGAGCGCGACGTTTGCGAACGTGGTCGCGACCACCTGATCCACGGCATCGGGGTCGCCGCTTCGCAAGTCGTAAGTCAGATCGCTCGTCATCGTCTCTTCGCCGGTTCGCTGCCGCAGGATTTCGGCAAGCGCGTGGCCGATATCCACTTTCTTGCGGTGGCCGTATGCGTCGGCTTCGCCGAAATCTTCGGCTTTCTGCCCGGTCCAGACCGCGCCTTCGGAAGCGATGATGAAAGCGTAGTTGCTCGGATTGTTGCGTTTGTCTTCGACGAGAAGTTTGATGAGGAGATCCATGTCGAAGGGATATTCGGGAATCACGCAGCGCGCCGAAGTGACGTAAGCCGTATAAAGAGCCGTGAAGCCGGCGTCCCTTCCAAATATCCGGAAGATTCCGAGGCGCTCGTGCGAACCAAGCGTCGTCCGCTGCCGGTTGATCAATTCCTTCGAGCGCGTAATCGCCGTCGAGAAGCCGATGCAGTACTCGGTGCCCTGGACGTCGTTGTCCATCGTTTTCGGAATGGCTATGAGCGGAACGCCAGTTTTATCGAGAGCGGCCGCGAAACCGAGCGTGTCGTCGCCGCCGATTACGATGAGGCAGCCAATGCCGAGCCGCTCGAGGTTGCGGAGCACGACGGGCGTGAAATTGTACGTCTTTCCGTCGCTCGTAAGTTTATCGAGCTCCGACTGCGGCATATGAGCTGGCAAGCGGCTCTTCGAGACCCGCAACGGATTCGTTCGCGACGTGTGCAGTACTGTGCCGCCGCTGCGGTCGATCGCTCGCGTATTCTCGCGCGTGAGCGGCCGGATGTAGCGCGCATCGGTTTCCTGCGACGAGTCAAGATGCGTGAGTCCTTCCCAGCCCCTGCGAATGCCGATCACCTCTCGGTTCATCTCGATCGCGCGATATACCACGGACTTGATTACCGAATTTAGGCCGGGAACGTCTCCGCCGCCGGTCAGAATTCCAATTTTTCCGACTGATGCCATCGAGCCCCTCTCTAGAGCCGTTCGAAACGATCAAGCATTGGACAAATCGTCGAAGATGTCAATTCGATCCGCAATGAACTCTTGTAACAAAACACATGGAGGCGCGAGGAGAGAAAAAGCAATGAAATATCGATTTGCTGGCGCGACGGTTTCGATGGCGGTGGTTGCGTTGCCTCAGCCTCCCGCCTGTGCTCTAATACGCGCGATTCGGGACGCGCCATCACAAGCAAATGTCAGGTGAAGCGTTAGGTTACCTTGCGGTTGCGATCGCGATCCTCGCGCTCGTTGTCGTGCCGATTCTCGCGATTTCGGCGTTCGCTCGTGTCCGCCGCCTCGAAGAGCGGCAGCGGCCCGACAACCGGATCGAGCAGCAAGTGGCAAATCTCACGGCGCGGCTCTACGCGCTTGAGACGCGGCTCTCCCATCTCTCCTCCAAGCTGAGCGAGGCTCCTTCGGAGTCAGCAGTCCCTATGTCCGAGACGGCGCCCCCACAAGTCGAGCCGAAATCGATTCCGCCTGAAACTCCGAAGGCCTCTCGACCACCTGCTGCCGCGCCGCCGAGCCAAGCTGTGATTACGGCTCCGCCAGATCCCACCCGAGTTCAGTTTCCGGCTGCGCGCGCTTCCGGCACCACAGACTTCGAGTCCGTGATCGCAGGACGATGGCTCAACTACGCCGGAATTCTCGCAGTCCTTTGCGCTGTCGCGTTCTTTCTCAAGTATGCGTTCGACAACAACTGGGTCGGCCCGCACGGCCGCATCGCAATTGGCCTTTTAATCGGCGCGGGCTTGCTGATGTGGAGCGACCGTTTGCTCCGGCGCGGCTATCAATATTTTTCGGAGGGCATCGCGGGTCTCGGCGCAGCCGTTTTGTATCTGTCGTTGTGGGGTGGGTGGCATTATTACCGGCTGTTCGACCAAAGCGTTGCGTTCGCCGCGATGATCGTCGTCACAGCTGCGATGATCGCAATCGCCGTAGGCCGCAATTCGCAGCGCATCGCAGTGATGGCGCTTGCCGGCGGCTTTCTGACGCCGCTGCTGCTAAGCACGGGCAAAAACGCGGAGATCGTGCTCTTCACGTACGTTCTCGTGCTCGTCCTTGGGCTCCTCGTTCTGCAGCACGCGCGGCGCTGGGTGTGGCTCGCGCCTCTCGCCTTTATATCGACGCAAATCTATTTCTGGGGATGGTTCAGCGAATTTTATCGGGATGACGAGCTGGGAATCACGCTGCTTTTTGCGACCCTGTTTTTCGTGGCGTTCGCGGCGCTGCCCGTGATCCGCAGCCGCGACGAAGGACGCCTATCGCCCGATGAAGTTGTGATCGTGCCCGCCAACGCGCTCATTTATTTGTTCGCGCTGCATCAAATGCTTTGGCCGGGGTATCGCTGGGCGATCACGTTCGCCGTGCTCGCGCTCGCAGCCGCTCAGCTTTTCGTGCTTCGCGCGCTGCCGGCGCCCCGCAAAAATGAGCCGCCCGCCGCTCGATTCCTTTTCGCCGGGCTGTCCCTGATGTACGCCACGCTGGCGATCCCGCTGCGCCTTGATGGCAAATGGATCACCATCGCTCTGGCCATCGAGGGCGCGATTCTGATCTGGAGCGGGTTCCGGACGCGTCTTTGGTATCTCCGCGCATTCGGGCTGCTCCTGTTCGGAATCACGGCGTTTCGGCTGTTGTTGTTTGACATTCCCGCCACGACATTTCTATTCAACGCGCGGTTTGCGACTTTTGCTGTCGCCGTCGCGTGTTATTCGGCCGCCTGTTTTATCGCTGCCGATGCGGGCGCCGATCTAAGCGAAGGCGAAAAGATTCCATTTACCGCGCTCGCCGTCGCGGCAAACGGTTTTGCATTGCTGGCGCTTTCTCTCGAAGTCTGGGATGCGCTAGGCCGGACCCAAGCGCTCAACGTCGAGCGAGGTCTCGCTCAATCGCTGGGCCTTTCCGTTCTCTGGACGTGTTATGCAACCGGCCTCATCGCTGTCGGCCTGGCTCGGAAGTCCGCGCTTCTTCGTTGGCAAGCGCTCGCGCTTTTCGGGCTGGTCGTCTGCAAGGTCTTTCTATTCGATTTGTCGTTTCTCGAGCGCTTCTACCGCATCCTTTCGTTTCTGATTCTGGGCGTGCTGCTCCTGCTCGTCTCGTTCGTTTATCAACGCAAGCTCGCGTCTCAGAAGCGGGAGTCGAAATTGTGAGCGAGCCGCCGAAAATGAATTCGCGCCTGACCCGATCCCGATTCTTGGCAATTTTTATTTGTATCTGCGTGATCGCGTTCGCGATTGTCTCGGGAAGCACGGCTCTTCGCGCTGGCAACGCCGGACTCTGGCCGCAGGCGTGGCGAAGTTGGCGCTATTCGCGGGCCATCAGCCCTGCTGACGAGCACGCCCTTGGGCTCACCACCATCGTCCTCCCGCAAGAAGTCTACGAGCACTCCGCGAATCAATTGGCGGATCTGCGCATCGTGGACGATCAGGGCAGGGAAGTTCCCTATGTTCTGGGCGTTCCCTCCGGCCAGACTCGCACGGACCGGCGCGCGGCGCGCATGCAGGAGCAAAGCTTCGCGCCGGGCGAATTTTCCCAATATGTGATAGATGTCGGCCCGAACGCCCAATTCCACAACGCCGTTCTTGTCAACACTCCGGAAACCGACTTCATTGAGTGGGCCGAAGTGGCGGTGAGCGACGACGCGCGCCAATGGCGGATCGTCTGCGACCGCGCTCCGCTATTTCGATTCAACAAGCAAAGCTTGCAAGGAACCCAGACGCTTCACTATTCGGAGACGTACGCGCGCTACATCCGCTTGCGCATCCTGGAGGGCGCTCATCGCTTCCCGCTCGCCAGCGTGAGCGTCCTCTACGAAGTGACGACGCCTGAAGAACGCTTTCCCGTTGCAGCACTCGCTCCGGCGCCCTCCGCGAATCCGCAAGAGAGTGTTTGGCGCGCGGACTTGCCATCTGCGTTGCCCGTCAACGAAGTCCGGTTCGAGACCGATGAAGCCGAATTTTCGCGTTCGGTTACAGTCGAGTCGGGTGACGGCGGCGAAAATTGGTCAAACGCGGGCGCCGGCGAGATTTACCGGTTCCACCATGACGACGTCTTGCGGGAATGGTTGCGCGTTGGTTTCGCCGGGAGTTGGTCATCGCACTGGCGGGTTCGCGTCGCGAACGGCAGTAACGCGCCTCTGTCCGGCGCGCAGTTGACGCTGTATCTTGCGCCGCGCAGCCTCGTCTTTCGATCGGCTCGCAATCGCCAGTATTTGCTCCTGTACGGGCAGAGCGAGGCGAAGCCGCCCCAGTACGATCTCGAGCGAACCATCCGCGTGCAGGAGTTCCAGAAATTTCCGGCGGCAACTCTCGGTGCCGAGCAAATCAACACCGATTACGAAGATCCCCGGCCGTGGAGTGAGCGCCATCCCGCCGTCCTCTGGATCGCTGTCATCATTGCTGCCGGATTGCTGGGCTTTGCGGCGCTGCGTTCCCTTCGCGCGTCGTCATAAAACTATTTCCGTCCCGCATCGCTTGATTGCCTGAACCGGTAGGTCCAACTGACCGTGACGTATGATTTTATCGGCACGCCTACGACTCGCTCGATAGGTGTCGGGTACGTCGGGTCGGAAGGGAACGCGAATACCTCGGTCGTCTCGCCAGAATACCCGCTGGCGATCAGAAGTTCCGTTGAGAGAATCACTCGTCCATCCATGAACGGCCTGAACAAAGCTCCGCGAAATTCCGGAACGGCTGGCCCGACGAATCCGTCGCCTACGGGCTTTGCTCGAACATATTCGAACTCGCAGCGGCCGTGGAGTCCGATCGGCAAATGATCTTCCGTCGCGACCGTATCCCAGATGAATCGCGGCGCTTCGGGAGTGGGCGCGCCCGTTGTAAGGTCTCGCGCGTCGGCCTGTTCGTACGTCAACGTGATCGAGCCCTGCGAAAAAGATTGCTTCAGCGAAACGCTGATCGCGCGATTCAGGGAAGGGCCCTCGTTTTCCTGCAGTCCGGTGTCCGGGTCAATCTTTGCGAGCTCTTGTGAATTGGTGACGTGCTTGAGCGTCAATTTCAGCTCGGTTTTCTTGACGCTTTTGCTTGCGACGAGCTGATACGCGCGCGAAGGCGCGAGGAGCGTCGGCTGGCCCGTCCCCGTTCCGATTCGAGGATCCTCGGTGTGAAAGGCCTCGCCGTAGCTGAGCGCCACCGCCGGCAGGAACGCGCTTTCAGGAGGCAGGATTGTGAGTGTCGCCTTCGGGAGGGTGAGGCCGGCGAGCTTGTCGAAGGAATTCTGCGGATTGATGAGGTCCTGATTATTGATCCACACTTCTTCGCGGCGAATGCCGAGGTCGTAATGAAAATATTTGGTTACGGCGCCGTCTAGAGCGGCGTATGGCTCGACGAAGGAAAGCGTCAAGTTATTGCTCGTCACATTTTGGAAGACACCGTCGGCATCGGCGCTTTTCAGATCGAGATTTCGCGGCGCGTCGCGACGCAGATCGAATCCCGTGAGCAGCGAAAGCCACGGACGAAACGTGTGGGAATAGACGGCGCCGCCGCCTGCGACCGTTCGAAACTCGCTCTGCTGAATGAGGCCGCCGGGGAATTCGAGGCTCTGCGTGAAATCGGGCATAAAGTTCGATCGCAATTGCAGGCTGTACGTTCGAAAGAAGCCGGAGTACGTGAGTTGACTGCGGTCGTTCGGCCGCCACGTATCGCTCGCGACCAAGATCGTCGTGTGAGTGCGATCGAGCTGCCTTCTGTCAACCGTGTCGTCCGGCACGAAGACGTTGATGGGAATCAGCCCAGGCACGTACGAGAATCCGTAGTAGCCGACGCCGAACAAGGTGATTTCGTGCCGCCCGAATTTGAATTCGCGATACCCATTCACCTTGTATTGCTGCCGATGCTCGAGTCTTTCGAGATATCCATTGCCGAATGAAAGCTCGACGGCGATGAAGCCATTTGTCTCCGGATTTCGCGGGCTCCAGCCTGCCACGAGGTCGACATCTCTGTAATCGCCGGTGAGCTCGACAAAAT
This sequence comes from uncultured Acidobacteriota bacterium, assembly GCA_963838705.1. Classification (GTDB taxonomy): domain Bacteria; phylum Acidobacteriota; class Terriglobia; order Acidiferrales; family UBA7541; genus Palsa-147. The sequence goes on from CAWIRU010000004.1 coordinate 35,120, forward strand.
CGTCGAGCCGCTCGCGCGGCACGTAGGTCGCCGCCAGATCGATCGAATGATTTCCCTCGCGGACATTGAACGCGCCGCCATCCACAGCGACCGCCTCGATGATCGGCGCAATCAGAAAATTCGGATCGGAGTAGCCGTTGCCGTGCGCATTGGCCGGAAGATTGTTCGGATAGAGAAAATCGCCAATTTGATAAAACTGCGCAATCGGTTCGCCGTGGTCGCCCGCAACGCCCGGAGCGAAATACTGCGGCGCCTTGATGCCTCCCGACGCTGTTTCGATCGGCAAACCTGGCAGAGAAATGGGAGCACCGGGACGGCCGGGATTCGCATCGAGCACTTGATCGTGCACCTCAACGCGCTCGGAAGGGTCGGGAGTGAGCAGCGACGGCGCGGACGATCCGACAACCGTTACGGCCTGGCGGAGCGAGGCGATTCGCTGAAATTGCAATTTCACTTCAGCTTGGGCTGATTTCAAAACTGTCACGCTGGAGCTGTCCGGCGCAAATGAAGAAATTTCCGCGGTCACGACGTACGTTCCGGGCGCGATCTCGCCGAAATCAAACGCACCGTGCTGATCGCTCGCTGTCTCGCGAATAACTTTGCCGGCGCGATTCGCGAGTTTGAGATGCGCCCCCGCGACGGCGACTCCTTCCGGATCAACAACTTTGCCTGTCAGCCGGCCCATATCCGGGTCTGCGAGTGCCGCACGGCAGCACGGCTGCAAATGAAATAGCAGGCACAAAATCACCGCCGACCGCAGCCACACACGTGAGTTGGCACGTATCATGGAATCGGGCGTATGTTACCTTACGGTCTAGCGGAGTAAATCTTCGAGTTGGATTTTCTGGTCGGTCTTCTCGTCGCGGTATTTGACGATCACGGGAGTGTAGAGCGACAGATGCCATTCTCTGCCACGGCCTTCGCGAATCGCCCGCGAGCCCGCAACCACGACCGCATTTTCGGGAATAATGACAGGCCGGTCTTCGCTCGCCTTGTGGATCACGTCGGTGACGAGATCGTAGACGGGCGTCGAGCGATTTAGAATTGTGCCCGTGCCGAGCACGGCGCGCTTCTTCACCACAGTTCCTTCGTAGACACCGCTATTTCCCCCGATCAGAACATCGTCTTCAATCACGACAGGCAGAGCTCCGACCGGCTCGAGCACTCCGCCAATCTGCGCGCCGGCGGAAATGTGGCAATTCCGTCCGATCTGCGCACAACTTCCTACCAACGCGTTTGAGTCCACGAGCGTGCCATCGCTCACGTACGCGCCGACGTTGATATACATCGGTGGCATGCAGACGACATTTTTGCCGACATAGCAACCGTCGCGAATGCTCGAGCCTCCCGGTACGATTCTCACGCCGGAACTCGCGGTGAACCTCTTCACCGGATACGTCGACTTGTCGAAAAACGGCTGGAGCGACGCGTCCACCGACATGTCCACGATCGCGCCCATGCGGAATCCGAGAAGAATGCCTTTCTTGACCCAGGCATTCACGCGCCAACCCGAAGGCGCGGACGCGTCCGGTTCCGCGGCGCGGATTTCTCCCTCGTTCAGCGCTTCCTTAAATTTCCGAAACAGCCGCCGGTCCCTCTCGATGAATTCGCCGCGCGGCTGATCGAAGAGCGCCTCAATTTGCGCTTGCAGCATAGGTTTGCTGGAGAAGTCCGAGCGATTCGAGAACGCCGCGGATCCGCGCGAGATTTTCCTCCTTCGGCGAAACGAGCGGCAGCCGCCACACAGGCTCGAGTAGTTCCATGAAGGCTAACGCCGCCTTCACCGGACCTGGATTCGTTTCCACGAAATTGACTTCCATCAGCCGGAAAAATCGCCGGTGAATCTCGCGCGCGGCCGGAAAATTGTTTTGCAGGCACAAGTGCGTCAAGCGGGACATCTCCGCCGGAATTTCATTTGAAACAACTGAAATCACACCGCGGCCTCCGAGAGCGGCAAGCGGCAGAGTGATCGCGTCATCACCGGAAAGCACGGCGAACGAATCGCGCAGGCCGTTCGCGATCGCCGCCATCTGGCCGATATTGCCCGACGCTTCCTTGATCCCGACAATGTTTTCGATTTCAGCGAGGCGCCGAACCGTGGCCGGCTCGACGTTTACGCCCGTGCGGCCGGCGACGCTATAGACGATGATCGGCAGAGTTGTCGCTGCAGCGATCGCCTTGTAGTGCTGGTATAGGCCTTCTTGAGTCGGCTTGTTGTAATAGGGCGTCACCGACAGAATTCCATCCACTCCCATAGATTGGAATTCACGGACGGACTCGATTACCTCCGCCGTGTTGTATCCGCCCGCGCCCGCTACGACCGGCACATGTCCGCGCGCTTCCTCGAGCGTGAGCTCGACGACGCGCAGGCGCTCGGCCGGCGTCAGCGTCGGGCATTCGCCGGTAGTTCCGCAGGGAACGAGAAAATCGATCCCGGCGTCCACCTGTCGACGGACGAGCCGCCGCAACGCTTCTTCGTCAAGCGATTGATCCGTGCGAAATGGAGTTACCAGCGCTGTTCCGCAACCTGTAAACATTTCATATCCTCCTTCGCGATTTCTCAGCCCAACTGACCGATAATTTCTCGAAATTCGAAGAATCCCTTTTTCCCGGCGACCCACCGAGCCGCACGCAACGCTCCTCGCGCAAACCCGTCGCGGCTGCGCGCCGAATGCCGCAGCGTGATCGTGTCAGCCGGAGAATCGAATCCGATTTCGTGCGTGCCTGGATGCGAACCCGCGCGGCTGCTGCTCAGGTCAATCGGCCGCTCGTAGCCGCTCTCTTTCATTCGCGTCGCCAGCGCGAGCAACGTGCCCGACGGCGCATCTTTCTTAGCGGCATGGTGAATTTCCCACGCCCACGAACCGTAGTCCGATTCGTTAGCAAGCAACTGGGCCGCTTGCGTGACGATCTGCGTAAATACGAAAACGCCCACCGAAAAATTCGGCGCCCAAACAAGTCCCGTTCCGGCTCGTTCAACCTCGGCGCGCACGCACGGCAATTTCGCGAGCCAGCCCGTTGTGCCGACGACCGCATTCACGCCAGCCCGCGCGAGCCCTCCGATGTTCTTGGCGGCGGCCTCGGCATTCGAAAACTCGACGGCAACGTCAATGCCGGCGAGCTTCTGCTTCGTCAGCGCTTGAAACTCGCCATTGTTTCTGCGGTTCAAGCGCACTTTCACGTCAAAGCCGTATTCCGGCGCCAGCCGTTCGATCAGGCGGCCCATTTTTCCGTAGCCGACAATCGCGAGATTCATCGCGCGTCCTTCAAAAGCTGCCGCACGAGTCCCGCGTACAGTCCCACCGCGGCTTCGAGCTCGCGCTTCGGGACTCGCTCTGCTTCCGTATGCGCCACGCGGATGCTGCCCGGACCAATCAAAAGCGGCTTTCCCCACACGCCGCTTAAAATCGGAGCGTCGCTTGTGTACGACACGATTGTCGTGGGAAGGCCATCGAAAGAATCGAATTGCACGGCAGGAATGAATCCAATTTCTCGAAGTTCGGCGCGATCGCCGATCGCGGCTGTCATCGCGCTGCGAATCGGAGCGGGATCGCCCACCAGCCGGACAAAAATTTCCGCGCGGGCTTGATCGGCGATCACGTTCGGAGCGCGGCCGCCCGCGATCCTGCCGATATTGATCGTGCCCGGACCGAGGACGGGATCGCGCGGAAGCGGAATGCGGCGAATCGCCTCGAGAGCATCCAGCAATTTATCAATCGCCGATTCGCCCAGTTCCGGATAACCAGAATGGGCCATCTTGCCAGTCGCGCGAATTTCGTAGCGCAGCGCGCCCTTCGCGCCGAGCGCGAGCTTGCTTTCCGTCGGCTCACCGTTGATCAGGTAGCGCGACCCGCGCGGCGTGAGCGCGGCGGCTTTCGCGCCAGCGCTGTTGATTTCTTCGCCCACAACGAACAGAAGTCCGATCCCGCGCGTGCCTTCGCCAAGGAGCGTGTCGGCCGCGCCAATCATCGCGGCGATTGCTCCCTTTGCATCGCAGGCGCCGCGGCCCCAAAGGAATTCGTCGTCCTCGCGGCTCGGGAAGAACGGCGGGACGGTGTCCATGTGCGTGGAAAGCGTGACGACGGGACCGCCCCACGACGCGAAAACGTTGAAGCGTTCGCCTTCGACGGGCCATCGCTCGACGCGGCCGCGATGCTGCGCAGCGAGCGCCGAGACGCGATCGAATATGTAGGCTGCGACGCCGGCTTCGTTGCCGCTGATGGACTCGATGTCCACGAGGGCGCGTGTCAGCGCCAAAACATTTTCCATGATTCCTGCTTGGATGGAACGGAAGGAGAAGGGAAGATACGAGAAGAAAAGCTGCTCGAACTCCGCACCCTCTCGATAGCGCTCCATCCGTTTGTGACGGATGACAGTGGACAAGCCTTAGGCCCGTCCCCCAACCGCTGCGATTTCAGCTACCGCAGCGATTTCGGCGGAGTTTACAGCAAGCGCCCTTTTCACCACGTCTCCGAAGCTGCTCGGAATTGCCGGCGTGGCTACTCATGGTCTCCGCACCTCTACCAAGAACAAATCGAGTCTAGCGGACGACTCCATTGAAGTCAATCGTCGGCGCAAATTCGATTCTCGCGTTGAGTCGCGTCATCGAAATATCCCTTGGGTTACGCAATTTTTCGGATGTTGACCGAGATACAGGAACTTCTGAAAAAACAAAAGGGCGGCCGCGTTTGCGGCCGCCCTTTTTCTTCCTGTTACTTCGCCAGGAAGCTGCTGTTCGTCTTCGTCTGTGCTAACTTTTTTGCGTTAGTTGCCCGAAGTGTTTTGTGCTGTTGATGGTGCCGGCTTCGGAACGCTCAGGTAACCGGTGATCTTGTCCTTGGAGACTGAATTGACCACGAACTCAACCGGCTTGCGCGAACCGTTCTCGAAGAAGTACATCGGCTCGTTCACCGAGCGGTTTTTCTTGTCATAGCTCTTGTCGTCTGCGGACAGCACGACCGAGTACATATTCTTCTTGGTGTTCGTGCCGCGGAGTTCGACCATCACATCGCCGACCTTCTGGCGCTCCCCCCGCTTGTTGATCGTGAACTCGTAGTAGTCACGTTCGCCAAGGCGGCGGAGAGAGTCAATGTCGTCGTGATCGCGGGCGATGAGCGTGCCGTATTCGCCGCGAGTCAACTCAAGCCTATCCTTCGTGAACTCGAGGTCCGTCTTGACGCCGGTGACGTCGCCGTTGACTTTGTTCAGGTCGTCAGCGTCGGCCTTGGTCGCGAGTTGCCCGTTGACGTTGTTCTGCACGTCGGCGAGTTGTTTCGCGTCGTTCTGTTGAATGATCTTGGCTTGTGCCCGGGCGTGCGCAGCATCCTCTCGCGTGAGCTTGAGTTTGTCGCCGACCACGCTCAACTCGCCCTGAATCTGTGCGTTCAGATCTTCGGCCATTGTCAGGCGCTGGCTCAGCACGTCTTCATTTTGCTTCGTAGTTTGCAGTTGCGTCCCCAGGTTGTGCTCATTGGCGGCGGAACGCGATGATGCCGTCCAGCCGATTCCCAATGCGACCAGCGAAACTGCCCCCAGGACTCCAACCGCCACGCCGATCCAACGAGGCGTTGACGTCTCGTGGATGGTGTTCTGGTTCGATTCCTCACTCATAGCGTTTTCCTCCGTGATTCGATGTTTTCCAATAGGGTAAAGGCATGTGCGGGGCCAAATTATCCCGACGGACTGTAATGGCTACTAAGGCATATGGTTTGTTCCATATACAAACCAGAATTCTTGCGAAATAGGTTAGACACGCGCCGCCTCACGTGCAAACCTTACGCGGTAGTAGCCCTTTCGGCGTGGACCCCGAATAACCCGGTTACCCCGTAATCGTGGTGATTAGGAGGGTCGCGATCCGCTCGCCCGGTGCAGGTGGGTGCGCAGATACCCCGAAAAGATTTGCCGGGGCTCAAGGACGCCACGATCAAACGGAACGTGGTTGGGGCACCTCAATTGGGATTTTCTGGTTGTATGGAAATTACGGAAGAATTGCTAAATCGTTTGTCTACGCGGTCGTTCTTCTTCTCAATTTTCCTCCCGCCACGAGCCGCGATTCATTTTCTGAATTCATTTTCTGTGCTCTGTTTCGCGAACTTCTTGCGGCACAGCACCAGTTCAACGATGTCGAACTTTACCGGAATGCCGAGTAGGGCAAACGCGTCACGCAGGTAATCCGGCGTATTTTCCCTGAGATCTTTTGTAAATTTCTCAGCTTCTTCGCGCGTATCGAATAAACGCGATTCATTTGAGGGAGGATCCATGATTAGGCAGTCGTGACGTTCGCCTTCTTGTTTGAGGCCTTTAACTGTTACTCCGAACTTGGATCTTTCCATTTCAATCTCCTACGTGAACCGTGTTCCGATTTCTCGGTGCGAGGCGGCGCCTAAATCAAAGCTAAAAGTCGTCGTAAGGATTGCCGGGGGACCTCGGTACTAGACGGAAATTCCAGAAACAAAACAAGGCCATTTCGGCTGACTTATCCGTTTACCCGCCAATAGGGTGTTAGCCCAATTTCCTCTCGATGGCCTCACGAGCGGAGAGCTTCCGGTCCAAATGGGGTTCCGTGCGCGGAGAACCTGAATGCAACACGCAGACCTTGCCAGGGCCGACACCGCAAGTCGGACAGGAAACGGAAGACAATTGTTTAACGGTAAGATCCCTTATGCTCATTTAGATAAACTGCTACTAAGGCCGCCGAAATACTGTTCAATTCGGAACACATCGCGTTACTTTCCAGTACTGGGACTGACGGCGGATGCTATCGCTATCAAAGTGTGCCGGTCGGATTTCGGCTATTGCAAGATGGCTGGTGCCGGCGCCGTCAGGCTGGTGAACGCTCCTATTTCTTTTGCTGGTGCTCTTTGATGAGGCGATGAAACTCGGGATCGTTGTGGAGGCAGGTGAGGTCGTTATCGCGAGCGGCCCATTCAGGGTTCCTGTATCCGGCCTCGATTGCCCGCTTGAAAGTGGCGAGCGCCTCCGGCTTCATGTTTAGGAGGCCGTACGTGCAGGCCGCGTTGTAAAGAATCAGAGAGTCTTTGGGACGCGCGGCGACGGCCTTTTCGGTTTCCGCGATGGCTCCGCTGATTTTGTTCGCCCGCGCATACGTGTTTGCCAAAAGAACACGCGCGCGTGTGTCCTCGGGCACAACCTCGAGCTGGCGCTCGAGGACGACGATCAACTTTTCGTCAAGCTTCGTTGCGGCATCATTCTCACCCAGGGCTCTGAGCGCATTGGCGTAGGGGAGGTAAACGTTGTAGTCGTCGCCCGATGTAGCCAGCGCGCGATGAATGAGTTCGACAGCCTCTTTCCACCGATCGGATTCGAACAACGCTCGCCCAAGAACCCGGTAGGCGTCCTCGCAGTCAGCTTTGAGTTCAATCGCCCTGCGAGCCAATTGAACAGCCTGGGCGTATTCCTGCTGGACGCAGTGCATTCGAGCACGGGCTGAGAGCGCCTCCGGCAGATCGGGCTGAAGCGCAGAGGCGCGCTCGGCCGACAGGATGCCTTTCTTAATCCAGAGAGGGTCGCCTCCCTGAAACTCGACGAGTAATCCGCAGACGTGCGCGACGCCCGCATACGCGAGCGCGAAATTCGGATCGAGACGAATCGCGTGTTGGTACATCTGCATCGCAAATTCGAGGTTCGCCATGCGCGAATAGTTCCGGCCCCGCAGCAGGTAATCGTACGCTTCGGCATTCTCGGTGGGTTTTTGAGCGATGATTTGCTCTTCCTGCGGAGAGAGCTTGATGCGCAATGCCTGAGCGATGCTCCGCGCGATCTCTTCCTGCACCTCGAAGACATCTTTCAATTCGCGGTCGAAGCGCTCGCCCCACACCGGAAAATCGCGGCCTGCATCAACAAGCTGGGCGTTGATGCGGAGACGATTTCCGGCGCGGCGCAGACTTCCGCCGAGAACGTAGTCGGCGTTCAGCCGCGTGCTGATTTCCGGAGCGGTCAACGTAGTGTCGCGGAACGGAAGGACGGTCGCACGGGGAAAGACATGCAGCCCCTTGATCTTCAGCAACTCCGTGATGATGTCTTCCGACATGCCGTCGCGAAAGTATTCATCCTCTTTTGCGCCGCTGAGGTTTTCGAAATAGAGCACGGCGAGAGACTTCGCGGTCCGCGTTGCGGCCACGGAGGCGGAGCTTATTGGCGTGCGGCCGGACTCAGAATCGCGCTTCAGACGCTGAAGGTCGCTGCGCATCTCCGAAGCTTTTTGGTAGCGCAGCCTCGGCTCTTTTTCGAGCGCGCGGGTGATAATCCGGTCGAGCTCCGGAGGCAGGATGGGATTTAGGCGGACCGGCGCGATGGGACTGCGATTGAGAATCGCCTCGAAAATCACGGCGGGCGTATTGCCGCTGAATGGCGGGCGGCCAGTGGCCATTTCATAAAGGACTACACCGAACGAGAAGAGGTCGCTGCGCGCATCCATGTCCTCGCCGCGCGCCTGCTCGGGAGACATGTAGGCGACGGTGCCCATCGCAGCGCCGGAACTTGTGAGACTTTCTCTGCCGACGCTGGCTGTCGGAGCGGAGTCGCCGCTTATCGTTTCGCCCATGCCGGGCTGCCAATTGGCCGGCTTGGCGAGACCGAAATCCAAAATCTTGGGAACGCCCAGCGTAAGAAAAATATTGGCGGGCTTGATGTCGCGATGAACGATGCCCTTCGCGTGCGCAGCATCGAGAGCGCCGGTCGCCTGCACCGCGATGTCAAGCAACTCGTCAACCGGCATCGGCTTGCTGTCAATGCGATGCCGCAGGGTTTGGCCTTCGAGCAACTCCATCACGATGAACGAACGGCCGTCCTGCTCGTCAATTTCGTGGATGATGCAGATGTTGGGATGGTTCAGCGCGGAGGCGGCGCGGGCTTCGCGTTGGAATCTCTCGAGAGCCTTCACGTCTCTGGCCAATTCGTCAGGAAGGAATTTCAAAGCGACGTGGCGGCCGAGGCGCAAATCTTCAGCCTCATAGACGACACCCATCCCGCCCCCGCCAAGCTTCTCAACGATCCGGTAGTGCGAGATGGTCTGGCCAATCATGGGCTGCAAGCAATCCTTAGCGACGCATGTTAGGCCGCCGGCAATGGCAAGTCAACGCGCGCCGAACTGTCTCAGAGGATTCTGTTTGATCTGCTGCGGAGCGATCTCGGTGGTTCAAGAAACATCCGGTGTGTGAAATTCCGTCGCGGGAGTGAAGTGAGCGCGAGGGCAGCCTGTCCTCGGGGACTTAAGCCAAATATTCGGCGGCTTTTTGATGTCGGAGCTGAAGCTTCGATCCCCTGCGACCTCGTAGAGCCGGTTATGAGATTCGTTCTCGTCAGTGCGGGAGCTTTTCGATTTGCTGCTGGACCTGGCTGCGAAATTCCAGAGGGTGGGCGACTTTGTGGAATGGCTCGGGAGTGCCGCCTGTGCCGATTACCACGATTGTGCCGTAGCCGAGCATTCTGCCGGTGGCCGTTTCGCTGACTTCGATGCTTTCCACTTTGTTCAGAAGCATTTCGATTGTTTTGCGGCTGGCGAGGCCAGTCTTGATGACGACGCGGCGATTTGTTACCGCCATTTCGGTGGCGTTGCGGCGCACCATGCCGACTAAAATTACCACGACGGCGGCGACGAGCAATGCAATGCCCCCGCCTTCTATGACGTGCACAGTCCTGCTATCAAGTCCGGGTTGGGTGAACGCATAGTCAAGCAGAAGCACTCCGGGCAGGCCGAGTAGCAAGCATCCGAAAAAAATGTGCCCCAGCATCACGATCCAGTGGAGGCGGGTCTGGTAGATTACCGTTTCGCCGGGAACCAGGTTCGATTCTACGTAGGTCATCGGTTCACTTCCTCGAATCGCTCGCCGCTCGGTTGCTCTTCCGACTGTTCGACCCCAGCGGGTTCCTCATTTCAGAGGCCCGCCGAAGTTTGGACATTACCGTATCTCGCGTAACTTGCCAATCCTCGAACGAGCTATTACCGATGCACGGAAACGCGGAGCGGCCGTTCACGAGCCGCATTGGTTCGCAGCCGAGAATTATTGCAGCGCGGCGCGGTGGAGTAGGGATTGGAAGCGAGGATCGGAGCGCAGGGGCGCCCAAGTCGAATCCACTTTTAGGAAGGTCATGATTTCTTCGCGGTCGTCGAAGGACTTCTCCAGCAACTGCATCGCTTTATCTTTATCGCCGAGGCCGACGTAGACGATCGCGATTTGATATATCGGGACGTAGGATTGTTTCGAGGTTTGCTCCATTTGTTGCACGACTTCGTGGGCTTTGGCGGTTTGGCCGGATAAGGCGTAAGCGTACCCGAGATAGGCTTGCGCGAAAGGGCTGGCGCCGAGGCGGATGGCTTCGTTGAGTGACTTGATCGCCTCGTCGTATTTTCCCTCGCGGGCCAAAGCCCATCCGAGATAGAAATGGCCGAACCAGAAGTTCGGGTCCGTCTGGATCATTTTGCGCGAATGCTCGATGGCGCGATCGAACTGGTCCGAGTACATGAAGTTCAAGCCGTAGACAATGTCGACCGTGTCGGAAAGCGGGTCGAGCTCCTGCGCGCGTTTCAATTCGGCGAGAGCATCGCTGTTCGCGCCCATGCCCGTCAGGTAGTAGGCGTACCATTCGTGGACAAAGGGCGAGCCGGGATTGAGTTCGGTGCCGCGCTTGAATTCCTGCTCGGCGCCGGGATAATCGTGGTCGTAGACTGCGTCGGCGATGCCCATCAACGTGTGGGCCTCGGCAAGAGAATCGTCGAGGCTCAGGGCCTTCGAGGCAGCCGCTTTCAATTTGGGCATGGCCTCTCCCGGCGGAACAAACTGGCTCGAGACCTCGAAGTAGGCTTCGGCGATTCCCGCGTAGGCAAGAGCGTAGTTCGGATCCTTGGCGATGGCTTGTTCGAAATAGTTGATGCCCTTGTTTACACCCTCTTGAGTGAACTGCTCCGTGTTGTAGCGGCCTTTCAAGTACAACTGATAGGCTTCGTTGTTGTCGGTGTAGTGCTTGGAGACGCGCTTCTCCTCTTCGCCCCCTAGATGGGATCGAAGATTCGCCATAATTTCTTTGGAAATATTTTCCTGGATGGCGAGGAGATCGGACATCTTCTCGTTGTACTGCTCGCCCCAAATGTGGCGGTCATTTTTTGAGTCCATCAGCTCGGCGCTGACGATTAGTGTGTCGCCGCGCTCGATCACGCGTCCGGTGAGAATCGCGCGGGCGGAGAGCTCGCGGCTGACGACGTGCGGGTCAATGGGGCGGCCCTTGTAGCGGAAGACGGAGCTGTGAGCGATGACTTTGAGATTGGGCAGCTCGGAGGCGCTGTTGATCAGGCTTTCGGTGAGGCCGTCGCTCAAGTATTCGGCGTCTTTATTGTCGCTGGCATTCTCGAAAGGCATGATGGCGAGGGAATCGATTGCTGCATTGCGGCCGCGGAGAAGATAGAAAGCGATTAGTGCCGAGACCGCTACAACTACTAGCGCCGCGGCCGCGGGGAGAATCCATTTCCGGTGTTGTGCCGCGCCGAAGGGAGAGGGGCTTTCGACGGCAGGGAATTCGCGAGCGGCGGCCGTGGCTGCGCTGATGCCCATAGCGACCGTGTCGCGCTTGAGGCGTTGGAGGTCGGAACGCATATCCGCGGCGTGTTGGTAGCGGAGGCGCGGGTCTTTCTCCAGGGCTTTGTTGATGACTTCTTCGAGTTTGGCGGGAACATCGTGGTTGAGGCGCACGGGCGCGACCGGGACCTTGTGCAGAATCGAATCGAGAAGAAACGCGTTCGATTCGCCACGGAACGGCTGCTTGCCGGTCGCCATTTCGTAGAGCACCACGCCGAAGGAAAAGAGATCGGTGCGCGAATCGAGTTCCTTGCCGAGAGCCTGCTCGGGAGACATGTAGGAGAGCGTGCCGATGGCAATGCCTGGTTTGGTCAATTGTTTTGCCGCTAGAGTTGGATCGTCTCCGCGCGAAGAAATGTTTGCGGCGTCGGCGGGGCGCGCCATTTGCTTCGCCAGGCCGAAATCCAGAACCTTGGCGTGGCCGCGTTCGGTGACGAAGATGTTCGCGGGCTTGATGTCGCGATGGATGATGCCTTTTGTGTGCGCGGCTTCGAGTGCGTCGGTGATTTCCGTGGCCAGGTCGAGAAGCTTCTCGATCTCGAGGGGCTGACCATCAATGAGATGTTTTAGCGTCTGACCCTCGAGAAATTCCATGGCGATGAAGGCGCGGCCTTTGTCCTCGCCAATATCGTAGATGGTGCAGATGTTGGGGTGATTGAGCGCGGAAGCGGCTTCGGCCTCGCGACGGAAACGCTCGAGAGCGTGTTCGTCCTGCGCGAGATCGTCGGGAAGAAATTTCAGCGCGACGGGACGGCGGAGGCGCGTATCTTCGGCCTTGTAGACGACACCCATACCGCCGCCACCAAGCATTTCGAGCACGCGATAGTGGGAAATCGTCTCGCCAGAAATTGGGCGGGAATCAGGCACTGGCGAGAATCTTAGGGCGCGCTCGGCGGCAAGTCAACGCGGCGCGAGCGCGCGGCCAGTGGTAACATTGCTCCTGCCTTGCCCCGGGCGAGAAGGAGGAAGATCGATGGCCTCTCGCGATTCTCATGTTCCGATCCATGGGAGCGAGTACGTCCCGCTGGCCGGCTCGAGTGTCATCGGCCCGGCGGATCCAGAAGAGCAAATTACGGTGACGGTTGTGGTTCGACCACGCCGGGCGGCTCCGGAATTGCATTCCGACCAGACGCTTGCCGATCTCCTTCCGCGCGATCGCAGACATCTTACTCGCGAAGAATTCGAGGATAGGCACGGCGCTCATCCAGACGACTTGGCTCAGATAGAGAGCTTCGCTCGAGCGCACGGATTCAAAGTCGTCGAGGCTTCCGCGGCGCGGCATAGCGTAATCCTTCGAGGCAAATCCGGCGATTTCTGCAAGGTATTTCGCGTCGAAATGAATCAGCACGACCACGAGCGTGGGCGGCACCGCGGAATGAGCGGCCCGATTCACATTCCAAAGGAACTCGCCGGCGCAGTGGAAACCGTTCTCGGCCTGCACGACCGTCCCTGCGCCTTACGGCATATGCCCGCGCCTGCGCCGAAAAAGGCGCCACGCGCTCCTTTCTCGACGCACGATGTCGCCGATCTCTACCGTTTCCCTCGCCAAGCGAGTGGGAAAGGGCAATGCATCGGAGTAATTGAGCTCGGCGGCGGCTATCACAGGAGCGATCTCGAGAGTTTCTTTTCGTCATTGAAGATTCCAATGCCGAAGATTACAGACGTGTCCGCGGATGGCACGAAGAACTCGCCGGCCGATCTCGCGAGCCTGAAGAAATTTGTTACTGCGCTGAACAGCGGAAAGAAAAACGCAATTGACGCCGCAATGGGAGGCAATTCAGATTCGCGCGCGTTGGCGGACCTGCTGCTTTCCACAGTCGAGACGACGATGGACATCGAGCTCGTGGGCGCGTTCGCCCCCGGAGCTGAGATCGTTGTTTATTTCGCTTCGAGCAGCGAGCAGGGCATTTACCACGCGCTCACAACCGCCCTCGCCGACAAAAAGCACCGGCCCACTGTCCTCTCGCTGAGTTGGGGCGAGCCGGAGCCGAACTGGTCGCCAAAGCACATGGCTTTGATTGACGATGTCTTGAAGCATCTCTCGACCGTGGGTGTGACGGTGTGCGTTTCGTCGGGCGACAATGGCACGGATAACGGCTCGCCGCACGGCAAGCCGTCCGTCAATTTTCCGGCAAGCAGTCCCAACGCGTTGGGCTGTGGCGGAACGACGCTCAAAGTGTCGGGAAGCAAGATTGAAGCGGAGGTGGTTTGGAATTGCGTCTTCGATGGAATGCGGGGCGCCACGGGCGGTGGAGTGAGCGAGAAGTTCCAGCGGCCTTTCTGGCAGCAGGATTTTGAAGTGCCGCATGCCGCATCGAAGCAGGGAGGCCGGGGCGTGCCTGATGTTGCCGGAGTCGCTGACCCGCATACGGGTTGCCGCATAGTCGTCGGGGGCGTGGATTGCGTGTCGTATGGAACCAGTGCGGTGGCCCCGCTGTGGGCTGCGCTCATCGCCCGGCTCAATCACGCGGCCGGCGCACACTCGGGATCGGGACATCTGAATTCTCTGCTGTACAAGCTGGCAAAGCAGCCGCGCGAAGGCGGAACATTTCGGCCGATCACAGACGGAGAGAATGGCGCGTACCGTGCGGGCCCTGGGTGGAACGCTTGCACGGGCCTCGGTTCGCCAGTAGGAGAGCGGCTCCTCGAAGCTCTCGATCGCGGAAAATCAGGCTAGGGAAGCAGCCTCGAATGACGCGAGATTGATCGCCACACGCAACCGGCTGTCCCGCTGAGCCCGCGAATTTCGCGTGCGCTTCAGACTGCCTGAGCAAGCCTTTCGTTCGATCGATCCACGCCGCGGTGAGAATCCAGAATGTCTTGAATCGCTTGGGTAAGGTGCTCGATGGTGTGAAATGCGCTGAGGGCCA
>CAWIRU010000005.1:0-397884 GCA_963838705.1 uncultured Acidobacteriota bacterium
CATCTTCGGTATGCTGACCTCTCGCGATATATGACGAAGACTCCAGCTCCTCATTGCATCAGTCGCTTGAGAGCCGTCCTGGCTTCTGCGACCTGGGGCAAGCGGGTATGGGAATTCTCGAATCGGGAGAGAAATTCCTCGGTATTTGTTGACGGCTTGGTCACGCTTGCCTGCGCGCTCGTACATCTGGCCGAGATAGTAGTGAGAGAAAGAATGCCCAGAGCCGGGAAACCTTCCGTTATATCCACGAAGTTATCCAGGCGGGCGCACCCCCAACAACGCCCTGCGGAATTCGGTTTCGGCTGACGCGTCATCCCTGAGCAGCAAATGGGCACGGCCCTTCAGAAAAAGGACTTCACGGGAATGGGGAATGTTAGCGGAGCACGAGCCAAGGTCGCTTGCCCATCATTGCGCTCCAGTGCTGCACTCATTTCGGCGATTCTCAGATCTCTATGACCCGAGGCGACACCCAGGGATGGCTAGAGGCGAATCGGCCGAGACCCTGTTCGGCCGCGGACGTGTTCCTTGTCATGATTTGCAGGTAAGCGACCGTTTGCAGTTCCTCGTCGAGCTTCTGCTGTTGGGCGAAGGAAAGCGCGGGGAGTCTCTGGCCCAGCATTACGGACAAGACAGCGAATTGGCGAAGGAATCGTTGCGCGGCCTCGTTGTTCTTGCGCGCCCCAGTTGAATCACAGCTTTCCGGAGTCGATGAGCGCGCCTTCGACTCACCGCGCACCTGCAAGCTCTGGTTCGAGGCCGGGCGCGTATCGGCGCGGTACTCGGTGCGTACTGGAAGGCAGCTTCGGCCATGTCCGTCTTTCTCTGATCGGCTAGACAATGGCGAGTTTGAGGTACTCCCCATAATCGTTAAAGTCCGGTTTCATATTCTCATCGTGTAGGAGGCGGCTGCTTCGTCGTCTCGACCCGCCATATAGAGAATATCGCCCGCGTGAATCCACCGGATTGGGATCTCCGGGGGCGCACGGCCAGGTAATGGTCGCTGGTCGCGAGTGCACCGCTAAAATCGCCTGACTCAGCCTGGTCGTAGGACTCAGCATTGAGCACATCCTCATTCTTGGGATCCAGCGCGAGTCCTTGACGGCATACCTCAATGCCGTCCTTCTTCCGCTCGACCCAAGATTGGGAGAATCCCGGCTATAGTGGCTCGGTCGTCGCTGGCTCGAGGAATTGGCGATTACCCCCTGCAGTGCAAGCACGACGGCTTCTAAATCGCGCGAGCGGTCGCTCTGAGCACCTCCAAGGACAACTGCTGAGTGAGGAAGATGCGATTGCATCTGTTCGACTTTGATCGTTATTTCGTTTACGCGCCGCTGGTCCCCTTGGAGGAAATACTGGTCAGAGACGCATGTAGGCAAGCGCGAATTGCGGGTCCAAACGGATCGCCTCTTCGACGTCTCGCGGATCGCTTCGGCGTCGAGAAAACGCCGGGCATAGTCCGTACCCAGTTCGTAATGGCGGTAGGCTTCGAGGTTGGAGGTGGAAGCCTGCTCGATCTCCGTCCGCAGGCAAGTCCGATGCGCGGTAGAGAAACCTGCCGGCGATGTTTGAGGATCTGGTCGACCATGCCGAAGATGCTCTGGACATCCTGCCCTTCCAGCTTGTCGGAGAATAGGATCTCGACCAAGGCGGCGCTGCAGTGCACGTCGAGGCGCAATTGCGTGGGCCCGACCTTTAGACGCGCCGGTGATGTAGGCGTCGGCACCTGCATCGCGGGCGCTTTTTGCGCCTGGGCGGGATCCAGGACTCGCCATTTGGTTGCTCCGTTCACGGCGCTGAGTACTCGCTCGGTGGAGAATAACATCCAGACCTTTCACCTGGGCCAGATCGTGAGCATGTCGGCGAGGCCGGTGTCGAGCCATTCAGGGATGGATCGTGGATCGTTGAGTAAAGCACGGCGACGGCCTTGTGCTGGCCGCGATCCCCTGGGTGCGCATTCCGACTGCAGAAACAGAAACCTGCCACCGCAGCGAGCAGGATTGTTGCCGCGGAAATAACCAGGCCCGCGCGTTTCCGTAGAACTTGGGGTCGGGCGCAGGGGAAGCAAATTTGCCCTGGAACGACAGCAGTCGCGGAGGAAGAACCGCGCACACTTGCCGAAGATTGCGCACGCGCGGAGTCTTCGCGCTGAGGGTGATCCGGGGACAGGGGTTGGTATGGCCGATGCTGCGTTTCTGCCGAGTCCGTACCTCGTTTTCCAACCTTGGAGATTGGCGCGCAAATCGGAGGCGTGCTGGTAGCGCAGATTGTCCTTGTCGAATGCCTTGTTGATGATGCTTCCAGCTTGGGCGGAAGGTCTGGGTTGAGTTGATTGCGGGAACCGGATCACGATCGGCAGAATTTCACGGAAGATGACTCCCGAGCTTTCCCCATCGGAGGGAAGGCGCCCGTCGCCATCGCACCGCTCCGAAGGAAAACAGGTCGGTTCGAGCGTCCAATTCCTTGGCTCGCACCTGCTCGGGCGACATATAAAGCGACCGTGCCGAGCGTGCTGCCCGGACTGGTCAGGTGTTCGGGAGACACCGCGTCGGCGGTATCCTGCGTCGCCGACATCGACAGTGCCGATGCGGACCGCGACGTCTTTGCCAGCCCGAAATCGAGAATCTTTGCGTGGCCTCGCTTGGTCACGAAAATATTGGCGGGCTTGATGTCGCGATGAACGATGCCTTGGGCATGAGCGGCGTCCAGAGCGTCCGCAATCTCAATCGCTAAACCGAGTAGAACATCCGTCTCGACTGGCTGTCCGGCGATAAGATGCTTCAGCGTCACGCCGTCCAGAAACTCCATGGCGATAAATGCTTGCCCGTTATGCTCATCGATCTCATGAATTGTGCAGATGTTGGGATGATTCAGCGCGGAAGCGGCCTCGGCTTCGCGTTGGAAGCGTGCCAGAGCTTGCGCATCCTTCGCAATCTCGTCAGGAAGGAACTTCAAGGCGACAAAGCGGTGGCAGCTTTACGTCCTCGGCCTTATAGACGACCCCCATGCCGCCGCCGCCCAACTTTTCGACGATGCGAAAGTGGGAAATCGTCCGACCGGAGAGTGGAGAAGATTCGGGCATTGGCGCGAATCTTATGCTGCGCCCAACGGCAAGTCAACGCGGCTCGGTCAGTCCGAAAGGAAGTCGGCTGAATCGCTGTGAAGCGGCTTCGGTAATCAAGAACCAACTGATTTGCGGTCGGTATCTGCTGCTCCAATCCGCTGTGTCTAGAAAGGCCGCCCAGAAACCCTCCTCCGACGCCATCTGTAAGTGTCAGATTTGGCACGCCAAAATTTCGCAAATTACTTTGACCAGAAACAGACGTTTTTGGGCAGCGGTCAGGTCACCGGCCGTCTGCTATCTTGATTACTCGCCTTTTTTTTCTTGTGACACATTTCCACCCATCGAAAGGACAGGCGTTTACCCACTCGACATAGAGCAGGCTATGCTGTATTTAAGTAAAGGCCTCGTTGAGCTTACTTGGCCGTCAATCAACCGATGCCACCTGTCGTAATCGAAAATCCGATCCTGAATTCTCCTTTTGAGGAGCCCCGCCGCCATTTTCGATTCTCCGACGAAGGCATCACCAATGAAATTATTGACGGGCGCCGCGTCAGCTCCTATTTCGTTCCTATTCCAAAACCCAAGTCGAGAGGCGGCAAGATGCAAGCCGTCTTCGACACGGAATGGACTCAGGAACGCATCGAAGAAAACAAATTCATCAACCAAGTCCGTGAGCGCGTCGCGAGGTGGAGGCAGGGCGGCTATGTCGGAGTGACTAAGACCACTGCGTCCTGCTTGAGTACTGGAAAAATCCCGAGCGCACTCGCCGGCTCTTCTTTTGCCAACTCGAAGCTCTCGAAACGGCAATCTACATCACCGAGGTGGCTAGCAAGTACAACGACGCCTGGATCGAAAACGATCTACGCAAAGCCAACGAAGCCGCTAATCCAGCCCTTTACCGCACGGCCATCAAAATGGCCACCGGCAGCGGAAAAACTGTTGTCATGGCTATGCTCATCGCGTGGCACACTCTGAACAAGATCGCCAATCTCCAAGATGCGCGCTTCTCGGATGCATTTCTAATCGTCACTCCGGGCATCACCATTCGCGACCGCCTCCGCGTCCTCTATCCAAACGACCCTGAAAATTATTATCAGCAACTCGACATCGTCCCTTCCAACCGTCGAGAAGAAATGGGCCGCGCAAAATTGGTGATCACCAATTTTCACACCTTCAGGCTTCGCGAACGCACTTCAGTAGGCCGCGTCACAAAAGAAATCCTGGGCGAAGGATCGAGCGGCGCATTCACCGAGACGCCAGATCAAATGGTGCACCGTGCCTGCAAGAGCCTCGGCAACAAGAAAAACATAGTCGTCCTGAACGACGAAGCTCATCATTGCTATCGCCGCAAGCCGGACGGCGACGAAGAAAAGCTGGCTGGCGACGATCGCCGCGAGGCCGAAAAGCGCGACGAAGAAGCAAGGATCTGGATTTCAGGCCTTGAGGCCATCCAAGCAAAGCTCGGCATTCGCGCCATGTACGATCTCTCCGCCACTCCGTTTTTTCTGCGAGGCTCTGGCTACAAGGAGGGTTGGCTCTTTCCCTGGGTCGTCTCCGATTTCTCTCTCATCGACGCCATCGAATCGGGGATTGTCAAAGTCCCACGCGTCCCCGTCGCAGACGATTCCGTAACCGGCTCGCAACCCACCTACAGAGATTTGTGGCTCCGCATCCGGGAGAATCTGCCAAGGAAAGGCCGCGACACCGAGGACCTGGGCGCCGTCGAGCCAAAGCTTCCAGCTGAACTAGAAGGCGCGCTGCAAAGTCTCTATAGCAATTACGAGAAATACTATCGTAAGTGGGAAGAGAATTCAGAAGCTCGGGCGCGCGGACTCACGCCGCCAGTTTTCATCGTAGTTTGCAATAACACCAACGTCTCTAACCTCGTCTTTCGCTACGTCGCTGGATGGCAGAAAATACTCCCGGACGGCACCGAAGTCCCGGTCCCTGGAAAGCTCGATCTCTTCAGCAACGTCCAGAACGCGCGATGGACTGATCGTCCGAACACCATCCTGGTGGACAGCGAGCAACTCGAATCCGGCGGCGCCATGAGCCCCGAATTCAAGAAAATCGCCGCCGTCGAAATCGAGGAATTTAAAAATGAATATCGCACTCGCTTTCCGGGAGCGAATATCGAAAACCTCACGGACGAGGACATCCTTCGCGAAGTAATGAACACAGTCGGCAAGCCTGAAAAACTCGGCGAGCAGATCAAGTGCGTAGTGTCGGTCTCGATGCTCACAGAAGGCTGGGACGCAAACACCGTGACGCACATTCTCGGCGTTCGAGCATTCGGCACGCAGCTTCTTTGCGAGCAGGTAGTCGGCCGCGGCCTTCGCCGCATGAGCTACGTCCCAACGAAGCAAACCATTCTGGTAAACGGCAGGCCGCTGGAAATCGAGACCTTCGACGCCGAGTACGCCGAAATCTACGGCGTGCCGTTCTCCTTCATTCCCAGCGCGGGCTCCGCGAAAGATCCAAAGCCAGCTCCGCCGCCCACCCGCGTGCGAGCCCTGGAAGACCGTATCGCCTGCGAGATCACATTTCCTCGCGTGGTTGGTTTGCAAATACGAGCTGACATCGCAAACCCTGGTCGAATCCTTTGGCCCGGACTCGCAGTTGGCTCTTTCGACCGCCGATATTCCCACGAAAACGGAAAACGCTCCCATCGTCGGCGAAAGCAGCATCCACACTTTGGACGATTTGAAGAATCGCCGCGAACAGGAAGTGGCTTTTCTGCTGGCCAAACTGGTGCTAGAGCAATATTTCCGCGACGACCAGGGCAATCTAAAGCAATGGCTCTTTCCCCGGCTGTTGGCGATTTCCAAGCGCTGGCTAGCGGAGTGCGTCACCTGCAAGGACAACACGTTTCCGCAGATGCTTCTCCTCCTCGAAACGGCCCACGAGGCCGCGCGCCTAATTTATCTCTCCATCGCAGCTTCAGAGCCAGGCATGAAAGTCTTGAAGCCAAGACTCCGCGATTACGACACCGTCGGCTCCACGCGTTACGTCGAATTCGAGACCACGCGCCCGACCTACACCACCCGGCCCGACCGATGCCACATCAACTACGTGGTAGCAGACACCGAATCCTGGGAACAAAAAACGGCTCAGGTGCTCGAAGACATGGACGAAGTCCTCTGCTACGTAAAGAATCAAGGCCTAAACTTCTCCATCCCCTACACCATTAGCGGCGAAGAAAAGAACTACCTACCAGACTTTCTAGTCCGAATCCGCAACGGCCAAAACGAGCCGCTGAACCTAATCCTGGAAGTATCCGGCGAGCCAAAAAAAGAAAAAGCAGCGAAGGTAGCCACAGCCCGCACTCTCTGGGTTCCAGCAATCAACAACCAAGCGACTTTCGGCAAGTGGGCCTTCCTGGAAATCACCGACCCTTGGGACGCAAAGAACACGATCCGCAGCTTCTTGGCTAAGGTTTCGTAGCGGTGGGCTTCAGCCCAGCAGCATTTCTTCGCGTGAAAGGTGAGCAATGAAAAGCACCAAAAAGCCGGGCAAGCAAACCCGCGTAGAAAGCCTAAAACACAAAGACAAGCGCACCAACATCCCCACCGAAGAACTACGGGACTTCGTAGCCGAACATGAGCGCAAACCCAAAACCGTAACGCTCCCCGGCCTACTCTACGCTCGCGATCCCTCGCTCGATCCACAACTCGTCTGGAAGGGCAAAGACGAGCAAGACCGCGAATCATTGGAAGTCCCCGCCGTGCCCATCTACATTCAAGAAAAAATCCATCCTCACGCTCTCATCGAAGATCTTCGCGCGGAGGCAAAGAAGAACGGCCTGGGCGAGCCCCTCGCGCTCTTCGCCGACTTCAATGGGATTAAGTTCGAGGACCTCGTGGATTTCTACACGCATAAGGAAGGGGTCAACTGGTCGAATCGATTGATTTTGGGGGATTCACTCCTTGTGATGACTTCCCTTGTTAAGAAAGAGGGACTTCCGGGCAAGGTCCAAATGATCTATATGGACCCTCCCTACGGCATCAAGTTTGGCTCCAATTGGCAGGTTTCGACTCGCAAGCGCGACGTAAAAGACGGAAAGGTCGAGGATGCGAGTCGAGAACCCGAAGTCGTAAAAGCATTTCGCGATACATGGAAATTAGGCATCCATTCATACCTCGCTTATCTAAGAGATCGACTTGTGGCGGGTCGTGAACTCCTTACAGAAAGCGGAAGTGTTTTCGTTCAGATTGGGGATGAAAATGTCCATTTGGTCCGTTCCTTGATGGATGAGGTTTTTGGAAGTGAGAACTATGTAGCAATCATCAATTACACCAAGACCTCTGGACAGACTGCTAGACATCTCGCCGTTACAACCGACTACATACTCTGGTACGCAAAGAACGTCGATGAGTTGAAGTACCGGCCGGTGCACGTAGAGAAAGCTCTCGGAGGGGCTGGCTCGGAAATGTATCAGTTCGTCGAAATGCCGGATGGTTCTAGGAGGCGACTGGCGACAGAGGAGATCGCAGAACCGTCAATGCTCCCAGAAGGCGCTCGACCTTACAGGTTGGGTGATGTGACTTCCCAGAGACAGGGCCGACCGTCAGGTCCGGGCTCTGCGATGTATTTCCCGGTCGAATTCGGCGGCAAAGATTACTTGCCGCCGGGCGCGCGTGGTTGGTCGACAACTCAAGACGGTATGAAACGCCTCCGATTGGCAAACAGATTGTTTGGTCAAGGACAAAGACTTTCATACGTTCGTTACCTCGACGATTTCGCCGCGTTTGAGCTGGATAACAATTGGGTCGACACCGCGGGAGTAAGTGACCGCCTGTATGTCGTGCAAACCAACGCGGGCGTGGTCGCTAGGTGCATGCTCATGACCACCGATCCCGGCGACCTGGTTTTCGACCCCACATGCGGTAGCGGAACCACTGCCTATGTTGCAGAGCAATGGGCGAGACGTTGGATAACGACAGACACCAGCAAAGTAGCGCTCGCTCTCGCGCGCACCCGATTGATGGCCGCAACTTATCCCTACTACCTGCTGGCCGATTCGCCCGAGGGTATAAAAAAGGAAGCGGAAGTAACGGGCATTCCGCCCACCGAATCCAAGACGGAAGGCGACATTCGCAAAGCATTCGTCTATAAGCGCGTCCCGCACGTCACGCTCAAATCTATCGCGAACGACCCCGACATCAAAGACGGCATGACGCGCGAAGAGATTGACCGAGCCATTGCCCGCCACGCAGACGTCGAGCAACTCTTCGATCAGCCCTATGAGGACAGCCACCGCCTGCGGGTGTGCGGGCCTTTCACGGTCGAGAGTCTCTCGCCGCATCGCGTGCTTTCGAGCGACGACGACCAGCCTGCGTCAGAGCGCGACTCCCAGGATGCCGTCGGGGCCGGCCAATTCGAAACAATGATTCTTGAAAATCTACGCAAGGCTGGCGTTCAAAACACGGTCAAGAACGAGCGGTTGAAGTTTGAAAGCCTTGAGCCTTATGCGGGCGTCTGGGTTCATGCCGCAGGCACTTACGTCGAGAACGGCAAAACCAAACGAGTGGCCGTTTCGATCGGCCCCGAGCACGGAACTGTTGGACCAGACCAAGTGAAGGAAGCGGCCAAGGAAGCCGTCCAGGGCGTCGGCTTCGATCTTCTTCTGGTTTGCGGCTTCGCTTTCGATCCGCACGCCTCCGAGGAAGCAAAGCGCTACGGCAAGCTCAACGTCGTAACGACGCGCATGAACCCCGATTTATCCATGGGCGATGAGCTGCTGAAGAAAACCGGCGCCGGAAACCTCTTCATGATCTTCGGCGAGCCCGATATAGACATCAAGAAAGCAAAAGACGGCAAGCTAACCGCGGAGATCAAGGGCGTAGATGTGTACGATCCAACGACAGGACAAATCCGCAGCCACTCCACCGACGACATCGCCTGCTGGTTCATAGACACAAACTACAACGGCGAAAGTTTCTTCGTCCGCCGCGCTTATTTCACAGGCGCCGACGAGCCATACGAGAAACTAAAGCGCGCCTTGCGAGCTGAGATTGATGAGGCAGCGTGGTCCGCGCTTTATTCCACCAAGAGCCGTCCCTTTGATCCGCCGAAGACAGGAAAAATCGCCGTGAAGGTGATCAATCATTACGGCGACGAAGTCCTTAAGATCTATCAGATTTAGCCAAAACGAGAGCAGGGTCAGCGATAACTCATAAGTCTTTGAGAAGATTGGTCGGGGCGCGGCGATTTGAACGCCGGACCTCCTGCGCCCAAGGTAAACGCCAAATAGCTATATAGTTGTCTCGTCTATGTTTTTCGCGCATCTTGCATCACGGTTTATGGCGGTATTCGGCGGTTATTGTTCCCAAATTGTTCCCAACTTTGTTGAGACGATCTGCGATTGGCACAGTTCTGGCACAGACTGATGGGGTGAACAGCCTGGGGTGAACCCTGGCATGAGACGGTCTGAATTGGCACGTTCGCAATACCATCGCTCATACGGGCCTTTCACGAAGACCGTACACTTGGTCGAGGAGCATACCTTCCCATTTCTGAAACTCGCTGGGATGCTCTAAGTATTCGAGCCAGACTTTATTGAGCAGGGCGACTAAGTTCGCAGGCTCAAGCTCCCATCCATTTCCAGCAGCCTCGTCATTGCTGCATTGGTGCGGCGCCGCTTCCACCAACATATCGTCCAGAGTTTGAACCAAAAATGACTTGAGAGAAGCCGTGTAGAACCCATGGTGATCTTCACTGACATGCAACAAATTGGCAGTGTCATTCCAATGCTCACGGACCCGGCCCGCGTCTTTCCCGAATCCATGACGTTCGGCGCTCTCCACCAGCAGTTTTATCCGAAGCCAGGACACTGGATGCGAGCTACCATGCAAATCCGAGGGCTGCCTGTAGTAATCCGCAGGCTGAAACTTGCCTATGTATTCTGAAAACGCGTTAAGAAAACAAGGACCGCCGATCGCCAAACCAACCGCATCACAAAAGAATTCTTGCACCCATTTGTACCAGGTCTCGACTACGGACTGGCGAACCCTGGCTTGCTCTTGTGCATATTGATCATTTCTTTGCGACGCGGGCAGCAATTCCGATTCGACACGCCGTTGAAACTCACCCACTAAGCTATCTAATTCCTGTTCGTGGCATTTGTAGAGCAGATGTCCGAATTCGTGGAAAAAGAGTGGTTGAAACCGAAGTCCGCGCTGTTCTAAACACGGGAAGAAATAAAATGGTAGGCCCCTCGAAGGAATGATCGATACGTCGTCATCCGCAAACACAGGGGGGAAATCGGCAGTTTGAGGGTGTTGTTTGTGAACCCATGCTATGGTCTTGAGACACACCCGATCCCAATCTCTGGTCCTGTACAGACCCCGCAGGTATCTAAATTTCAGTAACCGGACATACTGCAAAAGTGTCGATGTTTCGCTCAAGACATCAGGCACCAGTGAATCCTGTCCAGTATCGAGCCAAGCGAGGTTTTGCTCTGACGTGGCAAGCAACTGTCGAGTTCTGGCCAGAAAGGCAACTCGATATGGTTCGAGCTCTGTAACAATCTGCGTTGTCGACACCAATTCCACGATTTTTTGGAGATCTTGTCGCAGATCTTGGTTCTTACGCTTCAGCGCATCTCTGGTTTTCATACTTCGTTGAAGACAATTGCGGCATCCGCCTGCGCGTGCTGCTCCAAGACTGATCTCAGATGCGCAAGTTGCTCCACTAGTACCTCATGTTGGACCGCGTCTCCCTCCTCCAAAAGCACCTTTAGCTCCTTCAAATCTTCGGGGTGATAAACGACGGAGCCCGCCCCTTGTGAGGGACGAGACAAAAACTTCCGTGCCAAGGTGCTCAGCCTAGGGTCTGCCCCGAATGCGATCTTATCCTCAGACCCTTCTGCCTTTTCGATCAACTCACTCAGGGTCCCAAGAAAACCTTTGAGCGCTTCTCGCGCCACATCAATTTCCTCAGGCGTGGCGGTATCTTCCATTCCTGCCAAATGTAGCTTGGAGTGGACGGACACCCGGTTAATGGCCGAAATGATGTCGAGTGACCGTTCCAAGCTTTGGGAAACGAGCCAATCATTCTTGCCGGCGCTGTCCATGGTTTCTCCTTCCTTTTACTGGTCTACGCTATCCTTCTGATTTCTTGTGCGTATCGTATGTCCAATTCTTCGTCGGTTCGCTTGAATACAATCGGTAGACGTTGCGCGACGCCCGGACTCCCCCAATTCAACTGGGCACCCACAGCAGTCGCTTCGACTACCTTTGACAAAAGGTCTCCCGTTCCGTCGCAGGCAATTGTCATCGGTTCGGCTGTTCCCTGGTGCAGCGTCGCCTCGCCAGTCGTTACTAGCGCCGCCAAATTCGGGGAAAGCAGCACCGCCTGGCATTCGAGCGGATTCAACACCGTCGTATTCGATATGCGTTCCCATAGTCTGATATTTTTCTGGCTCGTCTTATGGAGTTCCGCGAGGGATGTTGAAGCATCGAGACTCAGAAAACCCTTCTCCTTAAGGCGAAGGAGCGCCTGATAGACGCCTGTTTTTTCCTGCCCTCGAAATTCTCCGTCTCGAATGACCAACAACGAACGCAGCGTATCGAATTTTCCACGAAACACTTTCCCAAAGAGCTGCAGAATCATGTCGGCCAGGATCGTCGGATTGATCGTTTCCAGCTTATGGTCCGTCTTGGCGTGAACATCCGTAACGATTCGGAAGCTCGGATTCATGGTGTTTGCGCGAGCGATAAGCAGTGAAATAGCCACATACCGTCGGTCGTATCCAACGTCAATCGCCAGCTGTGCTTCAAACTCTCCAATCGCCGGAATACGGAATGGAATCCCGTCCATCTGCACAAGTATGTCCAAAGCATTCATCTGCACGTACTGATCCCATTTCTGCCCTCCGCGGCGCAGGTTCCTCTCGTTCCTCTTCTTGTCCCACACGCCTTCTTGGAGGTACTGGTAATGCCTGCGCAGCGATGCCTCCGTTACCCGCTTCACGCGCCAGCCCGCCAACTGAAAAGCACTGTCATAATAAGTTGCCGGGTTTTCGTCCAAAACAAAGAGCGCAGTCCCTGCCGAGGCGCTCGAACGCAAGCGCGTCGTCGCATCGGTTAGCGCATTGTAGAGGACCAAGTTGGTCTTGAAAGGCACCTTCGTCCATTTTGAGATGGTGCGGGCAACGTCCCCCGCTAATTGTGCCGCCGCTTCCGGCGAAACAGTATTCGGGTGCGCACAATGAATCGTACGATTCGTTGCGGGCGGAACGTGGTAGACACCGGCAGATTCAAGCATTTCTCCGCGCTGCCGATAGTGCCTTTTATACTCCAGTGCTTCTGCTCTCGGAGGCGGCACCAGCAGCTGCCCATCGGCAAACTCAAGTTCGGGGAAAGTAATGGTAATGATGCGTCCAGCTTCAGGACGCCAAAACCCTGCTAGCAAACCAAATCGCGCTGTCCCAAATGGTGTCTCCCCGAGCATCGCCCAGAACTGCTCGATCATGCGTGCCCGATCCGAAGGAGCAATCTTGTCAACAGAGGCAAGCGAATCGGGCACGGAATCATTCATCACCCGCACCCGGAGCAATCGCGCAGCAACCCACACGGGCTGCTCAATTCCCCGGAATGATACAAGAACTGCAGGCTCGTCCTCACTCACCCTCGCTTCAGGATGGCGTTGAACATAGTAATCATGCAACGACCGATAGGCCTTCCCACTTATCTTAAGTTCCGGCGTTCGACCGCACGTCTGCCCTACGCTCCCCTTCTCAAAATAGCAGACACTCGTCGTTGACCCGACGCGATACACCAAGGTCCCTTTCTGACCTTTCTGGCGGCTCGATAGTCGACCAAACACTTCTTGCCTACGCTTGCTCTCCTCGGATGACAGGCCGTTGGCGAAATAATAGTCCAGGGTGAAGCTCCCTAAGAATGCCGTACTTATGTCAACGCTTATCCCAACGCCGACCCCCTCAACCCACAACGAAGAAACCTCGAACCTCCGATATGCTTCGATTCCTTCCCTACGCTCGAATGGGTTCCGCTCAAGCCATTTGCGCGGACTGTCCAGCCTCCACAAGTTTGTCGAACTGGGAAGATGCGCGAGAACAGCCCGTTCGAGCAATGCGGGGACGACGATCTTTGCCGTGGCATCCTCGATGGTAAGTTCACACCCATCCTTTCCCGAGTCTTCAATCGTCATCGTCGCCCTTTCGTCTTCCACCTTTAGGCCACGCAGCGGCGTTTCGGAGAGAACGACGAGTTCGTCTTCACGCCCCGGAACCGGCCGGGCTGCCAGTTGGTTGCGAAAGCCTAGAAGATTGCACGCTCGTTCGAGTTCTTCTCTCGTGAGGTGAGCTGTTTCCACCTTCGCATACCGAACCGGCAGGTGAAGCCCGATCCCGCCTGCTACGATTCGCAAGTTAGTCTCAAGCATTGATGACAGCCTTCCCTTCTGGGCAGACATCCCGAAATGGACAGATACGACAAACACCCTGCTTCGGGTTGGGAGTGAATGCCTCGATTACACCAGATTTCCCGTAGCGATGCAGAATCACCATCCGTTCCAAATCCTGCAAAATTCGGACCTTCGCATTTGCAAACGCTTGCTGATCGGCTCTGAACTCTACAACTTCCTGGCTCACAAGATGCGCCTTGGCGATCCGCACCTTCCCTTCGCTCACTCCAAATTCCGCCGTTGCCCAAAGGCCGTACGTTGCGAGTTGCAGACTCTCCGCGCCTCCATCCGACGCAGAACCGATCTTCCAATCGACGATTGTCACGCCAGACTCATTGGTGGCAGCAAGATCCACTTTTCCAGAAACGCGCGCCGGGAAACCTCGGAGCGAAAGTTTGCGCTCGATATAACTATCAAGTGAGGCACCCAATGCACGGAACTCTAAAAAGATTGGTGATCCGAAGAAATGCCCAATCGAACTGACCATTTGCTCCTCAGACTGAGACAAGAGTCCGTCGTGACCATCCCCGTGGTTCATAATCTCGTCCAGAATCACAGGAGGAAACTGCTGCTTCGATGGCGCACCACCGGCTCGGATATGTGCCGAATACTTCCGATCTTCCTGAAAGAGAGTCTTGGCCCAGTTCGTTAGCCAATCGGCTGACAGCGTCTTCCCCTGCTTCAGCTTCTTGAAATACGTACCGATCACGAGGTGCACCAGTTCGCCCGTGCGTAGATACCGGTTCTTCATGCCTCTCAGAAATTGC
Organism: uncultured Acidobacteriota bacterium; assembly: GCA_963838705.1. Lineage (GTDB taxonomy): Bacteria > Acidobacteriota > Terriglobia > Acidiferrales > UBA7541 > Palsa-147. The sequence continues at coordinate 14,257 of CAWIRU010000005.1, forward strand.
ACTCTCGCCCCAAACTCGGCATCCTCCAATGTGCCCGCGTAGTATTGGAAAAAGTATCGGCGAGTGCACTGATCGACCAATTCTCGACGGCTGTACGACCAGTTCAGTCCAGCATACTCATCGGTAGCTCCTGAAAACTCGGGGCCGTCTGACAAACGCTGCTGCAGTGGCACATTCATTGTCGTCGTTTCGTCAACTCTCGCGCAGACGATGCAGTGAGGACGTTAGTTCCTTCCACTCTTGTTCCGTCAAACCCATTTTGCTGGCGTTCTGCAGAAAAGACTGTGCTGCGGCACTTGAGCCGACGCTCGAGTGAATGCCAGCTGGCAGTTTCCCGGAGGCGGCGAGTAGCTCTACAGGTTCGATCTTCAGAATCCTACAGATCGCAACAATTGTGTCTGCTGCGGGCGGAGGTATCCTGTCATTCTCAAGCTTACTGATATACGAAAAGTCCAAACTAGCCTGAGCTGCAAGGTCTCGCTGACTGATACCTGCCTCTCGCCGCTTTTCTCTTAACAACTGTCCAAAACTCGCCATTTGATTTCCCCGGCCTTTCCGGTCCAGAACATTAGCACACGTTGAGTTGTATGTCAACTCCACTTTAAGGCCGCACGCCCTGTCCCTTTATTCCTATATATCTACTGTGTCTCCAAGTACTTACAAGCGCCTAGATACTCCGACTCAATGTGGAGCTAACAAAAGGGTTGCTTGCTAGTTCTACGTTGCGGCGACCAATCATTCACGTGAGGGCTTCACTACAGGTTACCTTTGGGATCGGGGGTTTCTTCGAGTTCGAGACTGCGGCGGTCCAGCCGTTTTCAGTTCGCGCTTCACGGCTGCCGTAACTGGCCCCCGGAATGCCTTCTCCAAGATATTGATTTGCGCTTTCGCATCTTCGTCCGAAGACAAGCCAATCCCTGTCGATCGGGAAACTCTGAGATGCCCAAAACGCCTGCGTCGCTATAGTTCGAGGTTTCCCTAGCAAAGATTGTTTCCAATTCCTTTTTCGGTAATGGCCGGATATATTCTCGACGGACCCCTGGGAGCTTCCCAAGCGATGGCGAAACGCGGCACAGACGCTAAGAGAAAGACCAATAACGGAGCAAATCTTGGCTTCGAGCAACAGCTTTGGCAGATGGCCGACAAACTACGCGGCCACATGGACTCTGCCGAGTACAAGCACGTCGTTCTCGGTCTGATCTTCCTCAAGTACATCTCAGATGCATTCCAAGAGCGTTACGAAGCCCTCAAGAAAGAGCCGCACGCTGATCCCGAGGACCGCGACGAGTACGCCGCTGAGAATGTCTTCTGGGTGCCGAAAGTGGCCCGATGGCCCCGTCTTCAGGACAATGCGAAGCAGCCCACGATAGGAAAACTAATCGATGACGCGATGGTCGCCATCGAGAAGGAAAACCCTTCATTGAAGGGGGTTCTATCGAAAGACTATGCCCGCCCTTCTCTTGATAAACATCGATTGGGCGAGCTCATTGACCTGATCGGGAAGATTGGGCTGGGCGACAAGGAGAGTCGCTCCAAAGATATTCTTGGCCGCGTCTATGAATACTTCTTGGGACAATTCGCCAGCGCTGAAGGCAAGAAAGGCGGCGAATTTTACACACCGCGATGCGTCGTCAAACTGCTCGTCGAAATGATCGAACCGTACAAGGGACGCGTGTACGACCCATGCTGCGGTTCCAGCGGCATGTTCGTTCAGAGCGAAGAGTTCATCCGTCGTCACGGCGGAAGGATCGGCGACATATCCATCTACGGCCAGGAATCAAACCCAACGACCTGGCGCTTGGCTAAAATGAATCTCGCCATTCGTGGCCTCGAAGCGAATATCGGACCCCACAATGCCGATACGTTTCACAACGACCTTCACAAGGACTTAAAAGCGGATTTCATTCTTGCAAATCCAGCCTTCAACATGAGCGATTGGGGTGGTGAGCGCCTCCGCGAGGATGGACGCTGGAAATACGGTGTACCGCCAGCGCCGAATGCCAACTTCGCTTGGGTCCAGCACATGATCTACCACCTCGCCCCCAGCGGAGCTGCCGGCTTTGTTCTGGCGAACGGTTCAATGTCCTCAAATCAGTCCGGCGAGGGAGAGATACGCAGCGCCATTGTCGAGGCCGACCTCGTGGACTGCATGATCGCCCTGCCGGGTCAGCTTTTCTACGGCACACAGATTCCCGCCTGTCTGTGGTTCCTAGTTCGCAATAAATCCAACGGCAAATTTCGAGATCGTCGGCGGCAGACGCTTTTCATTGATGCCCGCAAGCTGGGTTTCTTAGTGGATCGTGTCCACCGTGACTTGTCCGACGAAGAGATCGCCCACATTGCTCGCAGCTACCACGCTTGGCGCGGCGAGAAAGACGCTGGCAAGTTCGAAGACGTGGCGGGGTTTTCAAAGAGCACCGCGACCGAAGAGATCGCGACTCACGGCTATGTCCTCACCCCTGGCCGTTACGTTGGCGCAGAGGAAATTCAGGATGGTGACGAGTCTTTTGAGGAGAAAATGAAAAGGCTTACGGCGGCCATCCGAAAGCAGCAGCATGAAGCCGCGAGGCTTGACTCAGCAATTACAGCGAGTTTGAGGGAGCTTGGGTATGAGTGAGTGGCATACCATTTCGCTCCGCGAAGCAAAGGTGTCTCTAATTGACTGTGAACATCGGACTCCGCCAAAGGCTGCGAGCGGCGTTCCGTACATCGCCATTCCGCAGATTAAGAATGGCCGCATAGATATCACAGACGCACGACGGATAAGCCAGGAACATTTCATCGAGTGGACGCGCAAGGCAGCACCGCAGCCATACGATGTGGTCCTGTCACGACGATGCAATCCTGGCGAAACAGCGGTCGTTCCCCCTGGATTGGACTTTGCTTTGGGGCAGAACCTTGTCCTTCTGCGTGCCGATGGCACCAAGATATATCCGCCGTTTCTTCGCTGGCTTGTTCGTGGAACAGGTTGGTGGGAACAAATCGGAAAGTTTATAAATGTCGGAGCGGTTTTCGATAGTCTCAAGTGCGCTGATATTCCAAGTTTCCGATTGCTCATCCCGCCGCTCTCCGAGCAACGCGTCATTTCGCATATTTTGGGCGCGCTGGACGACAAGATCGAGTTGAACCAGCGAATGAACGAAACCCTAGAAGCGATAGCTCGCGCTATTTTCAAATCGTGGTTTCTGGACTTCGACCCTGTCCGGGCCAAATCCGAAGGCCGCCAACCCTTCGGTATGAACACCGCCACTGCCGCGCTCTTCCCCGACTCTTTCGAGGATTCTGCTCTCGGCAAAATTCCCAAAGGCTGGAAGGCGGCCCGACTCGACGAAATTGCCGAAAACCCGCGACGTGGTGTCCATCCGAAGAAAGCCCCGGACGAAACCCCCTACATCGGCCTCGAACATATGCCGCGAAAGAGCATCGCTCTCGCAAGTTGGGGACGCTCAGGAGAAGTTGCCAGCAACAAATTCGAGTTTCGGCAAGGGGAAATCCTTTTCGGCAAGCTGCGGCCATACTTCCACAAGGTCGGCGTTGCCCCATTGGATGGCGTTTGCTCCACCGACATTCTGGTCATTACCGCAAGGTCTGAGGAATGGTACGGCATCTTGTTAGGCCATGCTTCGAGTGAGGAGCTTGTGGCTTATACCGACGCAGCATCCACGGGGACGAAGATGCCACGCACGAACTGGCAGGACATGGCTCGCTACGAAATCGCTTTGCCCGATTCACGCTTGGCGAGTACGTTTAGCTGTGTCGCCAGGAACCTGGTCGAAAGGATTCGGCAAAACATCTTCGAATTTCACATCCTTTCGGCGATCCGTGACGCGCTGCTTCCTAAACTTATTTCCGGCGAGATTCGGGTTAGGTTATCTCACCCAGCAGAAATGGCGACCTCGTGAACAAGTCTCGCAGCGTCGTGCAGAGCCTCATCGAAACAGGCATAGACGGCACAACGAAAGCGACAGCATTCTCCGGTTGGATTTCTGCCGAAGCTGCCAAAGGCGAGGGCCTAGTTGCGATTAACAATAGCTTCATCTATCGCGACCTGGTTAAGACCACAAAGAACACGCAATACCTGTGCGTTTCGCTGAAAGAGGGCAAGGTGGGCGCCGAGCCCGTCTCGGTTGCAAAACCCCAGAGTTTCAACCCGGATTTCAAATTCTTCAAGTCTCCATCCAAGGTGATGCCCGAAACACAGCCCCTTGAGGCCGCTCTCCAAGCAGAACTCTCCGGTCTCGGGCAGCTTGTTTTTGTGCTGATTGGTGAGATTGAGGATGTCGCTTCCGAGGTTCCAATCGACCACAGTTACGCCCATCTGTTGCGATTCGAGCCGAAGCAGAAGAAGATTGCCATCATCAGCACAACAGACAGCGGCCAAAGATGCTTAATCGTCAATGAGCTTGTTGACCCAGAGGCAGCCTGGACAGAAATCCAGGCTACCGTCCAAGCCGAGCTTGGAGATGACACTGAAGGTTTTCGCACCGAGTTCTCGGCAGCTTTTGACAAACTACAGCAGCAGGCACAATCACAGTTACTTTTGCCATCCACTGACGCGGCAAAATCGCACTCGTCTTTTCTGGGCCGTGTCCGCACCTCCGTTAAGGACCAGCGAAGACTCTACGATGAGGCTCTACGGAAGACGCAGCGGGCGAAAACGTCCCTAGCGAGCCATCTAAACGAGGTTTTGCGGATCGCGTACAACTTCGCGGACGACGCCATCAAGGTTCTGACGTTACTCGTCAGCGTTTGTGATTTGAAGGGTGTGGTCTTGTGGTGCACCCTTGGCCAGCATTTCGAACTCGCTGAAGCGTTCCGCGCGCTCCCTTGGACAAGAATCAAAGGGAAAGCATCCCTGAAGGGCTATCAAGACGTTATCAACGGCGCTAGAAACAGGGCATTCCACAACTTGCTGGGATTTGACCGTTCTCTCTTCTCTGATTTGACCGGCGTAACGATTAAAGCCCGCAGCCTGACGCTGTTGCCTGCGCACGGACGAAGAAAAACACATGTTCCTTTCGATTACGAAGACCGCGAACTGGTCGAGGTTCTGTCTCAGCTAACTCTTGCCCCTGAGACCGCCGTCTCAATGGAATTTTGGAAGCGGAATGCCGACGTAATGGCGAAGTTCGAAGAACTGCTTGAGGAGACCGAGCGAGCACTTTGGGTGCTCAATGCGGCTCGCACATAGTCAATGACGCGGGATGATTCTAATCATCGCGTCTGCAGTTAGCCGTCGCCTCAAGCGACACTCGAAACGGAGGCACACGAATGCAAGCAGCAAAGCAGACGCTGCAACAGACCCTTGGAGGGCAGAACCGCTATGTTGTGCCTGTTTTTCAGCGTTACTACTCTTGGGGAAAACCGAATTGGGAGCAGCTCTGGGACGATATCGTTGAGATGATCGACCCTATTGAAGGCAACCATCGGCACTTCATGGGGGCGCTGGTGTTTGTCCCGGAGAAGCATTTTTCACATCGCCTTCCCGTATACCACATCATTGATGGCCAACAGCGAATGGTGACTCTTTCGCTGCTTCTCTGTGCCCTGAGGAACGCAGCAACGGGCGTCGGCTTTGAAAAACTTGCTAGCGAAATCGAAGGCACCTACCTTGTTCACCAGTTCAAAACCTCCGAGGAGCACTTCCGTATCTATCCTCGACAAAGAGACCGGCAAGACTATCTGTCGGCAGTCACGGGTGAAAACACGCCGACCGGGAACACCGGTGAGGTACTGACTTACTTTCGCGATCGTATTGGCGAACTTTTTCAAAGCGCGCCTGAAGAAAACCTCAGAGCTTTCTATGAACAGCTTGTCTCCGGCCTGGAGTTCGTTCACATCAGTTTAAAGGAAGATAATCCGTACAAGATATTTCGCAGCCTAAATTCCACCGGAATGGATCTCAGTGAAGCAGACTTGATCAGGAACTTTGTCTTCATGCACGTGCCCGTCGCCGAACAGGACGATTTTGACGACAGATCGTGGATGCCCATGGAAGATCACTTTGAAGGAGTCGATGGCAAGCTGGATGCGAAACTGTTATCCCGCTTTTTCCGCGACTATCTCATGCGGAATGGCCAATACGTGGCTCCTGCAGCGACGTTCGAATCCTTCGAGCGCACCTACGAACAGGACTCGTTCAACCCCAATGACTTGGTGTGCGACCTCAAGGGGCATGTCCTGTTCTACGATATCATTCGGGGATTGGTCTCTGACTCGGACCCGCAGGTTGAATCCGCACTCAAGAAGCTGCGCGAATTAGATAGTTCTACCACATACCCCCTGTTGCTCAACCTAATGGACAGAGTGGCGAAAGGCCGCATGAACAATGCGGACCTTGCCGAATCCATTGAGCTTCTAGCAGGCTTCATCCTCCGTCGTTTCGCGTGCGGCGATTCCTCGAGAGCATACGGGCGTTGGTTCGTCTCTGCATGCAAGGAGCTAGGGGAAACGCCTTTGCTGAATTTGAAGTCTTTCCTCCAGTCGAAGGGGTTCCCAGGCGCCACAAGATTCATCGAGCAATTGACACGCCTCAATGTCTACGACAGCCGTTATGGCCGGTCGATTTTGGAATACTTGGAGCGCGGCCAGCCCTACGGGACCGATGGCAAACCGCATAAAGAACAAGTCGATCTTTCATCAGCCCAGATAGAACACATCATGCCTCAAACCTTATCAGCGGCATGGAAACAAGAGCTCGGGCCGGAGGCCGAGCGTATCTATGCTACTTGGCTGAACACCGTCGGCAATCTAACGCTATCCGCCTATAACCCAGAATTGTACAACCACCCTTTCGCAGAAAAACGTGTCGAGTATGAGAAAAGCAAGATCAGCCTAACGCGAGAACTCGCGAAAATTGAAAAGTGGACTGAACCGGAAATAGAGGAAAGGGGGCATCGGCTGGCGCAGATGGCCTCCCAAATTTGGACGGGTCCCGAAGAGGAACTCGCCGCTGACGACGAAAGTGGAGACGCCCCACGTACACTCGTAGCTGCTCTCACATCTGACGGCGCGGAAGCGAAAGGTGCGCCTGCCAACCCCTATAACCCTGAGCGCACGGTCGCAAAGGTTTTTAATATCCTTGCTGATGGTCAGTGGCACTCAATCACGGAGATACAAGCGCGTTTCCCGAAAACTGTGGGCAGCCGGATTGCCAGGATCAAGAAAAAAGGCGACAAGACCGCACTCTGGATTATTGAAGAGGATGCTGATCGGCTTCGAATGAAGTGGCCGGGGAAGCAAGAATGAAAGGTGGACTCGTCGAATCCACCGTGGAGGAAGCCGCCCTCGAAATCTTTCAAGGGCTTGGATACACGATCCTTCATGGTCCCGACATTGCACCCGGCGAAATGTTTGCCGAGCGCAGCGACTATTCGCACATTGTATTAGTTGCGCGTCTCCGAAAGGCGTTGACCCGGATCAACCCCAAGATTCCAGTCGAAGCGATTGAAGAGGCCATTCGCAAGGTTCTTCACCCGGATAGCCCCAGCCTCGTAGAGAACAACCGACGATTTCATCGATTTGTGACTGATGGCATCAGCGTTGAGTACCAGGGCGATGGCAGAATTGTACACGACCAAGTCCGCCTCTTTGATTTTGACAATCCTGAGAAGAACGATTGGGTCGCTGCAAACCAGTTTACGATCATCGAGAATCGGAATAACCGCCGGCCTGATATCGTGCTGTTCGTCAACGGCATTCCACTCGGTGTCATCGAACTGAAGAACTTAGCAGACGAAAACACAACGATCCGAGATGCCTTCAAACAGTTCCAAACCTACCAAAGGGACATCCCGAGCTTGTTTCCGTACAACGAAGTCTTGGTGATTTCAGACGGCCTGGAAGCACGCATCGGCACGCTCACATCCGGTTGGGAACGGTTTATGCCGTGGCGCACCATCGAAGGTGACGACGTCGCGCCTCGCGGCTCACTTGAAATGGAAGTTCTCCTGAAGGGGGTGTTCGACAAACGCCGCTTTCTCGACATCGTTCGGAATTTCATTGTCTTCGAAGATGATGGGCGCTCGCTGAACAAGAAGATTGCTGGCTACCACCAGTTTCATGCCGTCAACAAAGCCGTCGAATGCACACTCACAGCGGCTTCTCCAAAGGGCAATAGGCGAGTGGGCGTCGTCTGGCATACGCAAGGAAGCGGCAAGAGTCTGACGATGGCGTTCTATGCCGGGAAAATCATCCAGCAGCCGGGGATGACGAACCCTACGCTAATCGTGCTGACAGACCGAAACGACTTGGACGATCAGCTCTTCGGGACCTTTGCTTCGTGCCAAGACCTTTTGCGCCAGGCTCCAGAACAAGCGGAGAGCCGCGAAGATTTGAGAAACCGCCTGCAACGATCCTCTGGCGGAGTGATTTTCACTACGATTCAGAAATTCTTGCCCGAGCGAGATAGCGACCGAAATCCACTGCTTTCAGATCGCCACAATATCGTTGTAATTGCGGATGAAGCCCATCGCAGCCAGTACGGGTTTATTGAAGGCTTTGCTCGGCACATGCGTGACGCCCTTCCACGCGCATCCTTCATCGGATTCACCGCTACCCCACTTGAGTCAGGGGATCGAAGCACTCCCGCCGTCTTTGGCGACTACATCGACGTATACGACATTCAGCGCGCAGTTGAAGACGGAGCGACGGTCCGAATTTACTACGAGGGCCGCCTAGCAAAACTTGAACTCAAAGAGGAGGAGAGGCCGAAGATCGATCCTGAGTTTGAGGAGGTTACCGAGGGCGAAGAAGTCACAATAAAGGAGAAGCTCAAGACCAAGTGGGCACGTATGGAAGCGATGGTCGGCACAGAGCACCGCCTTGGCCTTATCGCCCAGGACATCGTGGACCACTTCGAACGTCGCCTCGACGCCATGGACGGCAAAGCCATGATTGTCTGCATGAGCCGCCGAATCTGCGTGGATCTTTACGATGCGATCACAAGGCTTCGTCCGCAGTGGCATAGCGAGGATGACGACAAAGGTGCAATAAAAATCATCATGACCGGCTCTGCCGCCGACAATCTCGAATGGCAACCTCACATACGGAACAAGCCGCGCCGGGAAGCGTTGGCCAAGCGATTCAAGGATGACGCTGATCCCATGAAGATCGCGATTGTTCGCGACATGTGGCTCACCGGCTTTGATGCGCCTTGCCTACATACGATGTACGTTGACAAGCCCATGCAGCGGCACGGACTCATGCAGGCCATAGCGCGTGTAAACCGAGTATTCAAAGACAAGCCGGGAGGACTGGTTGTCGATTATCTAGGCCTTGCCGATCAGTTGAGGAAAGCTCTTGCCGACTACACAGAGAGCGGCGGCCAAGGCAACCCTGTCTTCGATCAGGAAGAAGCGGTCGAGGCCATGCTTGAAAAGTACGAGGTTTGCTCAGGCATATTTCACGGTTTTGACTTTTCAAAATACAAGACTGGAAGCCCGAAGGAACGTACTGGCATCGTTCCGTCCGCAATCGAACACGTCTTGGAGCAAGAAAACGGCAAGGACCGTTTCATGAAGGCAGCGTCTCAGCTTTCGAAGGCGTTTGCGTTGTCTGTTCCACATGAAAAGGCTATCGCAGTACGCGATGACGTAGGATTCTTTCAGACGGTACGCGCAGGCCTCGCAAAGACCACCATCGGCGGCGGCAAAGACGAAGAAGAGCTGAATTCTGCGGTTCGCCAGATTGTGTCTCGCGCGGTTGCCTCGGATCAGGTTATTGATTTGTTTTCGGCTGCGGGACTCAAGAAGCCGGATATTTCGATTCTATCCGATGAATTCTTGGCCGAAGTAAAGGAACTTCCACACAAGAATCTAGCTTTCGAGGTCCTGAAAAAACTACTTACCGACGAAATGAGGGTCATTTCCAAGAAGAACTTGGTTCAGTCTCGCGTCTTCTCGGAAATGCTTCAGCGCACAATCATCAAGTACCAAAATCGTTCCATTGAGGCCGCACAGGTTATTCAGGAATTGATTGACCTCGCTAAGGACATGCGGGAAGCCCAAAAGCGCGGCGAGAACCTTGGCTTCAGCGACGAAGAATTGGCATTCTACGATGCGCTTGAAGTGAACGATAGCGCGGTCAAGGTTCTTGGTGACGACACGCTGAAAACAATCGCCCGCGAACTCGTGGATACGGTTCGGCGAAACCTCACCATTGACTGGACTGCGAAGGAAAGTGTCCGGGCAAAATTGCGCACCATGGTTAAGCGCATCCTCCGAAAATACGGCTACCCACCAGACAAACAGGAAAAGGCAACGCAGACCGTCCTGGAGCAAGCCGAACTTCTCTGCAAGGATTGGGCAGCCTAGTCAACGATGCTGCAACGGAATGTCAGTGCTGTCCAGTTTCTTGCTGGCTGACAGCACCGCAGCGCTCACAGATGAAAGAGCGATCCCACTTCGCGTATTGTTGCGGATAACTGGAGTGGTTGTGCTTCCAATGGATGAGAAAAAGAGCGACAAAAACGCCACCGGCAAGCACCGTGTAGACCGTTAAGGGGACCGAAGAAACGGACGAAGAATTCTTCGTAATTGTATTCACATAAAACACTATCCAGCCCACCGATAAGAACACTAAGACCGACCAACCAAAAAGCTTTAGATAGGACCATTTCTTCGGAGGAGTCAGCGCTTTCGAGATTTCCGTCTGCTGTGTCCCTTTCGTTGTCGCTCTGCCCACAACCACATCAGGCCCGTCAGTCCCGACCACGACGCCGCGTAATCGCGTGCGCGTGCTCACGCGCTGAAGTCCCTCTTGGTAAGCCAGAGATACTTTCTTGAGGTCAGTGCTATTGCAATTCGGGCAGTGCAAGTCCATCTTGTCACCCCTTGCTGCCCCATTCCAATCTGGGTCTATACCCCTTCTGATTACTTCTCTGCGCACGCGGTTGCCCGTATCCTCCGCGCTCCTAGACAAGATCCGCATTACAGCTTTCCTCCTTGGCGACCAGCAACGTGTCGGGACATCTTCTGAGCCATGAAGAGGAGTAGCCGCCGGTCCCCCTCATCCATACGGCTGAGCTGTCGGCGGAGTTGGTTGAAGAGGCGAGCATCTTTGCCGGAGCTGCCCCAGGCAGTGTCATCTGCCGTCCGCCGCTTCGGAAGATTTGGGAGCGGCGGCGGCTCCTCGCCGTCGTAGAACAGTTGATAAAGGGGAACTTCGAACGCCCGAGCCATCTTCTCCAAGGTCTCAATAGCCGGAACCGTGTGGCCGTTTTCAACGCGAGAAATATAGCAACGAAGCAAGCCCGTCCGCTTTTCGATGTCCCCTTGGGAGAGTTTCTTCTCTTCACGTACAGCACGTAAGCGGTCACCGATAATCATCTTGATCCTACTTTCTTGCTCCGACCACTCCACGGAAGACGACTGTAACTCCGCTCGAAGCATCTCTCAACAAATTTCGGCTGACCATCAGGCGACCCTTTGGTTCGTGCTCCTCTTCTCGTCGCTTCGAGATTGCCGCGTCCCGGCGTGTAAGACACCCGCCTCCGGTCTCCTCTAGCACGCTTCGCGCCACCAAAACCCGTGTCACTCAGACGTGCGGCTCGTTCCGACCTGGACGCGCCAATCTCTACGCTTCTGTCTCCTGTTTCGCGTCCTTGCTCCCTCGCTGTGGGGTGAAGGGAGCAAGGACTCCCCGAAACAGGAGGACAAAGAATATGAAAGTCGAACAAGCAAAACAGATCGCAAGCAAGGCCATCGAGCAACTCAGTCAGGCCCTGGAAAGGGGCCACAGTGAGACGCTGAGGGAATACCTCGCTGCAATGGCGCGGTTCCATCGCTACAGCTTGCACAACATTATGCTCATCGCATCCCAGAGGCCGGACGCTACCCACGTCGCCGGATTCCAGACCTGGAAGCAACTCGGACGTTTCGTGAAAAGGGGCACGAAAGGAATCCTAATCCTCGCGCCGATTGTGCTCCGAAAGGAGACGGAATCAGACAATCGAGAAGAACAGACCGAGAGGTCAGCCATGCGGTTCCGAGCGGTTTATGTGTTCGACGTGACCGACACTGACGGCAGGCCGCTTCCCGAACTTGCAAACGCTGAGGGTGATCCATCCAGCTACACGGAACGGCTAAAGGGATTTATTGCTAGCCGGGGCATTCAACTTGAATACTCAGACGCCATCTATCCCGCGCAGGGCCAATGCTCACCTGGAAAGATCGTGCTGCTGCCCGGTCAGTGTGCGGCAGAGGAATTTGCTACGTTGGCCCATGAGACGGGACACGCACTCCTTCACGGCCAGGATCGGCGCAGCGAGACGACGAAGTGTGTCCGTGAAACAGAGGCGGAAGCCGTTGCTTTTGTCGTCTGCGAGGCCATCGGCCTTAAAGCACAGAATTCCGCCGACTACATCCAACTCTATTCCGGCGACAAGGAGACTCTGGCAGAATCGCTGGAACACGTACAGCGGGCTAGCGCGGAAATACTCGCTGCGATCAGCACCGAGTCGACCCCCTCGCCCGCCTAGCGCGGGTTGCGTCCCTCAACAGTTTTGGCACGGTTTTCCTCGTAAGGCTTCCCAGCCCTCACGAAGAATGATCGGAATGAGGCATAAAGCGGCCACCGGATCGGCCCATCTTATTTTCCAGGCCGCATTGACCACTAGCCCGGCCAATGCAATCCAGGCCATGTAGCCGCAAAGGGCGGATTCCGCAGCGTCGGCTCTCAACGCTGCACTCGAAGTTATGGCAGACAATCGGCGCTTCTGTCTTGCCAACCAAGGCATGACGAACGCGGCAGTCAAGAGCAGTGCGATTCCTACAAAGCTCGTTTGGGCCTCACTGTGACCCAGCAACACTGCACCTGAAGCAAGAACCACGAATCCTGCCAGAGCGAAGAGCAGCCCTCCCGCGATACGGGCTGCCCGCTCCTCAATGCGCGCCTCTGTGCGCTCCCTTCGGAATCGCCAATACACGACTGCCGCCGACAACAACTCAACCAAGCTGTCCCCGCCGAACCCTAAGAGTGCTGGGCTGCGGGCCTTCCAGGCCGAACCAAGAGCAACAGCCGCCTCCACGGCCATCCATGTAATCGTGAAAGTTTGAATCCAGAGAATCCGCCGTCGCGTCTCGGGAGCCGTGACAACCAAGAGGTTCTGCACCGAACTATTATGCGATATGTTGTCCGAGAACGGCTGGTTCTTGCCATCCGTTGCCGCGCAGTACCGCCTGCCAGAAACCGCCTCTGGGCCTCTCGCTTTGACCGTTTGCTCTTGTCCTGTCGTGCTTCGGCGTTGCAGGTCTCTGACACGGACGTGTCACGCTTCGCGCCGGGCCTCCGCTTGCAAACTCTCGCGCCAGTCGCAAACACCGCTCCTGTCACTCGCGTTGCCACCCGCTTCAGCCCAGACCAGCAACGCTTTTCGCACGGAGTTCTCTCCGTGTCGAGATTTGTTCCTCATCTTCGGGTGAAGGAACCAAATCCCGACACGAAGGAGAGAACCAAAATGACTACTGAACAGAGCAAACAACTTATCAGCGGGCCGCAAGCGAATGCGGTCTTGCAAGGTGATTGCATCGAAGTCATGCGGCAGCTACGCAGTTGCAGTGTCAATTTCGTGCTCACCGATCCGCCCTATCTCGCACACTATTGCTCGCGTGACGGTCGAAAGGTCGCGAATGACGGCAATGCCGCTTGGTTGAAGCCCGCGTTCGCTCAAATCTTCCGCGTGTTGCGGCGCGACTCGTTCTGCATCAGCTTCTACGGCTGGCACCAAGCGGACAAATTCATCGCAGCGTGGCGCGAGGCTGGATTCCGACTCGCCGGGCACTTGACGTTCACGAAGCAGTATCCTTCAACAGAACGGTTTCTGCGCTACCACCACGAGAATGCATACCTGCTTGCGAAGGGCAATCCGGCGCAACCAGCGCAACGGATTCCCGATGTGCTCGAATGGAAGTATTCCGGCAACAAATTGCACCCGACGCAGAAACCGCTCTGCGTTCTCACTCCGCTCATTCAGTGTTTCTCGCGGCCTGGCGATGTCGTTCTCGACCCGTTCTGCGGCTCCGGCTCGACGCTGCTGGCGGCAAAGCTACAAGGCCGCCGCTTCATCGGCATCGAACTTGACCCTGGCTACTATGAGTGTGCGCAAGAGCGCCTCCGCTCTCGGGCAGCGTGAGCTTCATAGCGAGAGACCGGATTTGCACCGCAATTCCGCTCCCGAAGACTATCGACGGGAGACAGCCCTGTCTCTCTGCTTAGCCCGCATACACTCTTGAACAACCTTTGTGACGTTCCCGAGGCAGCACTTGCCGGAGGGATTTTTCACTTCGCAGGCGCAGTTGCCCGCCTTCACTTCCGCTGTGATCCGGTCTCCCACAGTAGAGTGCCCTGTGTTGGCGATCTCGTCCCGAATGTCCCTTCGCGTGAAGCCAAAGCAGTAGCAAACCGCAATGGGGTCCGCCTTCTCTTTAGCACCAACCCGTACCAGCAGGTCTTCGCGACGAAAGACCGGCGCTTGAGCGTCGAAGGGGAAATAGACCACATCGCAGTCACGCGCTTCGCAGAAGTAGTACTGATCGTTTGGCATTCCTAGCAGTAGCTGACGAACAAGACTTTTCACGGTGAGCACGTCCACTTGTTTGGAACGTGCCCCGTTGACCGGACAAGGCATCACCGCTGGCGCGGTACCATTCTTAGGATTTACAGAACAGCAGTCAGACATAAGTGTCTCCTTGCCCCATCCTTCTGCAGAACTCTCAGCTACTTTCCAGCAGACTTCGATTGTTCGACTCGAAAACCCGAATTGGCTTGGTTGAACGCCCCCACAATTTTCTCGGGCGTGGTCTTTTTTGAGTCGAATTGGACTTGTGCTTCGCCCGTCTTGTAATCCACCTTGGCTGTTGTCACACCTTCCAGCTTGAGCAGGCTTTTCTCCACCATTCCGGCACAGCCTCCGCAGGTCATGCCGCTGACCTTCAGCGCGCATTGAGTGACCTGTAGCTTGGCTGTTCCAGATTGTGCAGTCCTTGACGGCCCCTGGCTGAATCCTGATAAGGGCGCGAGGATTGCCAGCAGCCCGCCCAATAGGATTATTTTTGTCTTCATATTTCGCATCGTCGTCTCCTTGGAAGTTTCTACAGCATGTACGGCACATCCGATCCGCGCGTCGGATAGGCATACACCATGTGTTTGAGATCGGCGGCCCGAATCCCTGAGCGCATCGCCAACCCGAAAAGATTGATTACCTCTTCCGACTCGTTGCCCAGCAGGTGTGCTCCCAGGATGCGATCCGTGCCTTCTTCGACGAGAACCTTAAACCCGGAATGCTTTTCCGCAATCCGGCGAGATGAATACCAGTTGGAAGTCATCTCTTGCTTGACTTGGAATTTCAGAGCTTGCTTGTGTGCCTCACTTTCACTGAGTCCCACAGCAGCTAGAGGCGGAATCGCAAAAACGACGGTCGGAATGCCCAGAAAATTCGGCTTTTGGTGATTCCCCTTTAGCAAATTCGCCGCTACGACGATGCCTTCATAGCTAGCCACGGGAGTAAGGCGGGGGCCTCCGCTCGCAGCAGCGTCTCCCGCCGCATAAACGACCGGGTTGGACACGCTTTGCAAGAACTCATTGACCTTCACACCGTTGCCGTCCCAAGGGACTCCGGCGGCATCCAAGTTCATATCGTCGATTTCCGGTACGCGACCCGCAGCATGGACCACCATGTCTGCCTTGAATGTTCGCTGCTGACCAGAAGCGGAGGCTCGAACGACTAGTTGGCCGGAGCCTTTCTCAACGCCTACGACTTCGGTGCCAAGCTGAACGTCAACCCCAAGCTCGCGAGTGCCCTTTACAAGCTGATCGACTAGGTCCGGGTCGAAGCGTGGAAGGGGACGCGGTCCGCGATGTGCGATAGTGACTTGCGCTCCGGCACGCTCCGCCACATGAGCGAATTCAAACGCAATATACCCCCCTCCAATAAACAAAATTGCCTTTGGAAGTTCATCCAGTTCCAAGAACTGTTCGCTCGTCGTAAGGTGCTCCGTCCCCGCAATTTTCAAGTCCGCCGGTTTTTGTCCTGCTGCAATGACTACATACCGGGCTTCCAGCACATCGTCGTTGACTTGAACGGAGGACGGGCCAATGAATCGAGCGCGGCCATGGAATGCCACAATCCCAGCCTTCGCAAACGCTTCCTCCTGTCTTTTGGGAACGGGATCGGTGAACGAGCGCTTGAAGCGCATCAATTCCTGCCAATCGATCCGAAGCTCCTCGGCCCGAATTCCTTTCGTATTCATTCGTCGGAGCCAATCCACGGCTTCTGCGGCACCGACGAAAACCTTTTTCGGGTCGCATCCTCGGAGCGCACACGTACCGCCGAACGGCCTCGAATCGATAACTCCCACCTGCCATCCAGCAGACCGGCACCGCGATGCCACCGCAGATGCGGCTGCCCCGGTTCCAATGACAACAACGTCAAATTTTCTCGTCATGGCTTTCTCTTATTGTTCGAGGCCGACGGGGAAAATCCATGTCCTGATCCGCGTAATCGTTCTAGAAACTTCTCGGTTTGCGGCACGTATGGGCCAACGTCGAAACGCCGCGACACTCGACCCAGCGAATGAGGCCCACCTCAGCAATCAGGATTTCTAGCGCGTCACTAAGACCGCGATGATGATGCGACGTGAAAGCCAGCGTCGCTGATGACCTTCTCAAGGGCGGCGACGTTCTGCAAGCTTGGATCATACGTCACAACGGCTTGGCGACTATTCACGTCCAGCTTGGCATCCGTTACGCCCGGTAGCTTCTGGAAAGTAGCTGCGAGACTGACTGCACAAGCCGGGCAGTCCATATCGGGAATCCGAAACGTGATAGTCGTCAGAGAAGCCGCCCCAACCGTATTGCTCGCCAGGGATTTTCCGACGAATACACGCGCCACAGCGCCCGAGTAGTAGGGGAATGCCGCGAGCCCCACAACCAGAGCGGCTACTGCCCCGAGCGCGACAAAGTTCCATCGGCTCATAGGCTTGGTCGCACATACGCTCCCAGGCTTGCACGCCTTTTTGTAGTCCCGAAATGCAAGGAGAAACCCGCCAACCAACAACAGACCCGTTGCACCGAGAAAATACGGTCGGAGGTGTTCGAATTTCGCACCAGCAGCGAGAACGCCTAATCCCGTGACCGCAGTGAGAATGGGAAGGATGCAGCATAGGGATGCCACAATCGCCGCCGCGACTGAGGCCCCGAGCATCCAATTCCTCTTCGGCTCGGCCGGGCCGGATTGGACTATGGCCGCTTGAGGTTGGCAACAATCGTGAACGGACTGGGCTTGCACACCTTCCTGAATAGCAGCCCGGATCATCTCCCGCGACGGCAACCCCACTCGCTTGCCGTCTTCTAAGTAGGTTCGGCACATCATGCCAAAGTCTTTCGAGGATCGCGCAGCCGCCTCCACATCAAATCCGTTAACACGGATGCTCGGCGATCCCAAGAAGCCAAGCGCCCGCGCGGTTGTCTCATCCTCTACCTTCACTTCGGCAATTTCTGCCGGAACACCTTTTTCCTTCAACGCCTCCCTAATCAGGTCCACGGCAGGCAAGTGATTGGGGCATCCATCAAAATAGAAAACTTCGATCTTCATTGTTTACCTCCCTGATCGCGGCACGCAATCGTGCTTGGTACGACATCAGCATTAGGTTTCGTAGCCTCTACTTCGATTTCGTCGATTCTGATTTCGTCGCCAAAATCTTGTTGATCTCAGGATTGAGTCCGACAGCGAACCAGCTTTCCGCAAGGGACAACTCTGCCGGCGATAGTCCGGCCTTGTCCTTGACATCTGCTAAGAACTGCTTCTGCGCCGCCGCTACCGCCTTGTTGTAATTGCTGAGTGCGTCTTCATATCGCTCCTTCTGGACTCCGCTCAGTTTGAACATCTGAGCATTGCCAGGGCAGAGCTGGCCCGTGGCCATCATCGGGCAGAATATCGCGGGCGCGCCGGCTGTATCGGTCATTTTGGACATGTCCATTTTGCTGTGCCCGGCACCGTGCTCTTGAGCGTAGAAAGTCCCGGATACGAACAGAGCCAGTAAACCGACCAAGAAACCTACCTTCACCATCCTTATTGTCATGAGTTGAACCTCCCTTCGGTTCTACTTCCTAAACGCTACACCCTCGCGTGTGGTCCAGAGTCAAGGGCTAAGTTGAGGTTCGAATGCCTCGAACAGAATAGGCACGTTAACCTTTAACTAGACCTCGTCCCATTCGGCTTCGCTTTTCTGGTCAGGAGCGGGCAACGACCCGAGCGCCTGCGCATCTGTTCGTTGCACTTCCGCAGCGCCAGCCGCAATTCGTGTTCTAGTTTCTCCATGTCGGTGAGCTTCTGATGCACCTCCGACAGCTTGTGTTCCAACTGGCGGCGCACAGGCGCGCAGGGTTGCACGCGGCTGTGCCGCAACTCCAAGAGTTCGCGAATCTCCTTGAGTGTGAATCCCAACCCTTGCGCAGAGCGGATAAATCCGAGTGTCTCCACGTCGCTCTCCGCGTATTGACGGAAACCACCCGGAGTTCTCAAAGGAGATGAGAGCAAAGAGTTACGCTCGTAAAAGCGAATCGCGTCAGCACTGAGACCAGTTTTTTTTGCTACCGTGCCGATCTGCATGACCTTAGCTCCTTCCCAAACCTACACCCTGGAGTATAGTCCAGAGTCAAGGTGTATTCTGCTAACGCCTATGCTTCTTGGCACGCCCTGATTCGTTCGACGCGGAGGTGCCTCCACAAGCTCCGCTGGTCGCCTTGCTCTTTCTCGAGTGCCCTTGGCTCCGGCATCCGCAAACTGATGCTCGAGCTTCGGTCCATTCTCTCCATTTCCGGCCCTCTTCGTTGGGCACAGCTTCGGGATAATTCCTGCGCCCGGCAGCTTCGCGTCTTCTGCTTTTCCGGTTCCTCCCAACAAATCTTCAGAACCACCGCGAAGATTTCTTGTGTCCCTCCCAAAAAGCAGCCGCTCGCCTTGGGAGCAGTATCCACTCGCTTCCGGGTGCCCCAATTACAAGGGCAGAAACGGAGAAACAAAATGTACCAAAACAGAGTTCATCTCATCGGTTATCTCGGCAGGAACCCGGAGCACAAGTCGGTTCGAGCGTCCGACCGCAAATATGCGGTTCTTTCGCTCGCGACACAGCGGTCCTGGAAGGGCGCGGACGAAGAATGGCATTCCAAGACGGAATGGCATCGCGTCGTCGCTTGGAACGGCCTCGGCGAGTACGCAGCGGCCAAGCTGCGCAAAGGCGACCACATGTACGTCGAGGGCACGCTGGTGAGTAGCACCTACCAGAAGGAGTACGGCAAAGGCAAGGGCAAGATCACCGTGCCGCTCAAAACATGGCAGGTGAAGGCGGATTCCATCCGCAAGCTCAACCGCGCGCCGAAGGGCCAGGTGTCCGACACCGCGCCTGCCGACGCGCAGCCGGAGGAGGTCCCCTTCTGACCGGGTTAACAGGAAGGGGCCTCGGTTTTTCCGAGGCCCCTATTGTTTTGTCAGAAGCTGCCTGGCTGTCGTCCATATTCTTCAGAGGGTTTGACACATTGACTCCTTCGGCAGACCAAAGGGCGACAATTGCGCTAGTACGAAGGTAGTAAGAAAGTACTATAGAATCAATAAGTTCAGAGGAAACCCTCGGTCTTCTCGTCACATCCAAACCTGTAAAATGTCTTGCGGCGGGTAAGAGATGGGTCCCATGCCCCCACAGCGAGAAACTAGGCCCAGTCCACCGTTCTTGCTGAACTCTGCTGACCGCCTGGGAAGAAAGATCGACCCTGCCGTACTTTCTGTTGCACTGGAGATTGGCGCGCGCTCGGTCGCTTACGCAGAAAAGCTGCTTGGTGATCCTGCTTTGGCCGTGAGTTTCTTCGAGCAGGCAGCCGCCACGGTTTCTGAGGCAATTGAACAGAAAAGGAGTGCTGGCAGTCCTTCCGTTAGGAACCTGGCCCGATACCTGTTTCGCACGTTCATCAGAATAGTCGGTAAAGCAAAGCGCAAAGAGGAGGCATTAGAGGAGTCCCTCAGAAACCGCACCAGTAGTGACATTTCGTGGAACGAGGCGGCCAAATTGGAAACCGCCGTGCTTGTAGACGAAGTGATGGCAAGTTGTGGTAAAGTGGCCCGCGAAATCGCCTTCCGCCGCCTTGAAGGTTTTTCGTGGAAAGAGATCGGTGAAGAGTTCGGCATTTCGGCTCACGCGGCAGAACTCCGATTCGAGAGGTGTCTCGAACAGGCGCGAAGAACATTAAGGAAAATAAGACAGAAGGGGTGAGGAGGACTCTCATCCTTGCCAGCTACAAAGACTAAAGCAAAGAAACCTCGACACAGCCTCGCCAACGACAAGCGCTTTCTTGAACTGGGAAGAAGGCATTTCGCGGAGGACTTCCCGAATCCGAGCCGCCAGGGATGCCCCCCAGACAAAGCACTGAGTGAGTTAGCCTTCCATCCTGGACACGTCGACGACACCGTACTCGACCACATTAGCTTTTGTTCTCCGTGTTACAGGATCTTCAGCCGCTTCCTTCGGCGACTGAAGGCAAAAGGCTCCACTCGGAAAGCGCACAGATCTGCCAAGCCATAGGAAGTCCAATGCACAAGAGTGGAAAATTCTTGGAGAGATTTTGCCCAAAAAACGCCTCTATATAGATGAGGGGAGTTCTCACCGAATTCTCCCGTGAGCCTGGTGGGGCCGTCCCACTTCGGTAAACCGCCTGGCGCAGTAGCGTCCTGATTGAAGGTCCCGACCCGGACGCGAAAGTAGAAACCCTCTGGACGGAGCGTGTGCTCCACGTGTGCCTTGACTCAGATCAAGGCCAAAACAAACCAGGACAGCGGCCCTTCTTTCGCGCTCGCATACGGCCCTACCAGACGCGGGCACGGCGAGAACTCCCTCGGACTTAACCAGCTTAAGGAGACGAACAGATATGAAAACGCTCTGGCACTCGACATCCCGGCTTAGGTACGCGCCCCAGACGCTCGTGGCGGCCGCATTGGGTTTGCTTCTCGCGGCCCCCGCATTTGCTCAGGGAACCTCTCCGTGGGAAAACGCAGTCAACGTCCTTCAAACGGCTTTCACCAGCACCATCGCACGTGGCCTGTCACTGGTCGCGATTGTTGTGGCGGGTCTGACCTTCGCGTTCGGCGAAGGCGGATCGAAACGCATTCTCGCAGGCGTGCTGTTCGGCGTGGGCATGGCAATCGCGGCGGTGAATTTTCTCGCGTGGCTTTTTCCCGGTTCCTGAATCACGGCCCGAACTGGAGGCACAGCTTATGGCAGAGGCGAGGCGCATTAACAGGGTACATCGGTCGCTTTCCCGACCACTGACGATCCTCGGCGCGGAGCGAAAGCTTTTTTTCTTTGCCATGTGTCTCGGCGCAGCCACCTTCAACCTGCTTGCGAGTCTGCTCGGGGGAATCTTGATGTTTCTGCTCTTGTACTTCGTCGCGCGGTGGGCGACGCAAACAGACCCGCAGATTCTGCGGTTCCTGCTCTCGGCAGCGAAACTTCGCAACCAATACGACCCAGCAAAATTCAGCCCGGCTTCGATACGCAGGACCAGCGATGCTTAAACTTCAAAGGATTTTGAAGAATTACCAGGAGACGGGCGCATTCAACGAGCAGGTGAACCTGTACGGGTTTATCGATTCCAATGTCTTCCTCACCAAGTCAGGAGAACTCGGCGTCATCCTCGAAGTGCGCGGTGTTGACTACGAGTGCCTCGATGGTGCCTCGATTGACGGCTTCACGAAGAGGCTGGAATCCGCCCTGAAACTCTTTGACGAAAACTACCGCGTCTATCAGTACATCTTCAAACGAAACAACGAAGCCATTCCCTACAAACTCTACGGCAATCCCGTCGTAGACACCGCCATCAGAAACCGCATTGCGCACCTAGCTGCCAAGGCTGACACGCTCTTTTCGCTTTCGGTCTACTACGTGATCTTTTTCGAGGGTTCACGTCCGAAGCGCAAGATCGGAAGCGCGCTGGCAAAATTTCCGGAGCAGCCAGTGAAGGCGCTCGGCGAACTCTGGACGTACTTCTCGACCAGAAAACAGGTTGTCTTCCTCGACCGGGAGATCACGAAGGCCCAGGCCACGCTGCTGCAGAAGGCCGAAAGCTTCATTCTGCAGGTGAGCGATTTCCTGACGGTCAGGCTGCTCGATAAGCAGGAAGCCTTCCGAATCCTGAAAAAGACACTGAACTTCGCCCCGGACAAGCTCGAACTGGCGAAACTCAAATACGATACCTTCCTCGATTACTACCTATGTGAGTCGCATCTCGAATGCCATCGTGGGCATCTCCGTCTAGACGATTATTACGTCAAAGTCCTCACACTCAAGGAGCCGTCCGCGCAGAGTTTTCCTCTCATCTTCAAGCGGCTGCTTGAAGTTGAAGCAAACTATTATGTCGTCACGGAATGGAAGAGGGAAGATTCCGGTAAGACCAGGCGGATCATCCAGGCTAAGCGCCGCCACTTCCACAACACAAAGCGCTCGTTCATCAGCCAGGTCAATCTGAACGACGCCCCCGCGCAAGATGTTCTTCTGGACGATTCGAAGGAATCGCAGGTCCGCGAACTCGGCGAGGGCATCAAGGAGATCGAGCTTCACGGAAATTATTTCGGCCAATTCTCACTCACTGTCGTGATCTACGATCCTGACCTTGCCAAGGTGGACCGGGCGTGCGCCGAGTTCTACAAGGTCTTCAGCGTTCACGATGCGCAGCTTTATGAAGAAAAATACAACCTGCTGAACGCATTTCTCGCGGCGGTTCCCGGCAATCACATCTTCAACCTGCGTTACCTGTACCTGCTCAACACGAACTACGCGGATTTTTCGTTCCTCTTCACACTCCACTGTGGTGAGCCTCGCAATCAGCACCTCCGGCAAGAATATCTCGCGGTTCTTGAGACGAATCACCACACCCCGTACTTCCTGAACCTCCACTACCGGGACGTAGCACACACGATGATTCTGGGACGGACCGGCGCGGGCAAATCATTCCTGCTGAACTTTCTGATCACGAACCTGCAGAAATACGCGCCGCATACGTTCATCTTCGATCTGGGCGGAAGCTTTGAAAGCCTTACGCACCTCTTCGGCGGCTCCTATGTCCGTGTCGGACTCGAATCCGAGGACTTCAAAATCAATCCATTCTCGCTGCCACCAACCAAAGAGAACCTCGACTTCCTGGCGCTCTTTCTGAAAGTCTTGGTTCAAGGCTCCGGGACGGCGGAACTTGACCCCGCGACCGAGCGAGACCTCTACCACCAGATCGAGAACCTCTATTGCGTAGACCCTGCGCTGCGCACGCTTGGCGTGCTCGCGAACACACTCGGCCATGAAATGTCCGACCGGGTGGCCAGATGGACTCGCGGCGGGCAGTTCGGCTTTCTCTTCGACAATTCGGAAGACACGATCTCGTTCTCACAGTTCCAGTGTTTTGACTTTCAGGGGATGAGCCAGTACCCGGAAATCCTCGAACCGCTGCTCTTCTATATCCTCCACCGAGCCAACGCCGTCATCGCCGACCAGCAGATCACCCAAGTCTTCAAAGCCTTCTTCATCGATGAGGCTTGGGTGTTCCTGAAGAACCCGAGCATCCAGCGGTACGTTGTGGAAGCGCTCAAGACCTGGAGGAAGCACAACGCCGCGATGGTGCTCTCGACGCAGTCGCTCGACGAACTGCGGCGCTCGGACATCCTCGACGTGATTATCGAGAGCTGCGCCACAAAAATCTTCCTCGCCAATCCTGACATGGACCGCGAACTTTACCGCAGGCAATTCCACCTGAACGACAACGAAGTCGAGCTGATTTCGAACCTGATCCCGAAGCAGCAGTTTCTCATCAAGACGCCCGGGCTGGGCAAAGTTGCCAACCTCACCGTGGACCGGAAGAGCTACTGGCTCTACACGAACGATCCCTACGACAACCGGAAGCGGAGGGAAGCCTTCGAGACGCATGGCTTCGAGAAGGGACTCGAAGTTCTGGCAGGAGAGCACGCATGATTGCGCCGCTTCTCCTCGCCGCCGTCCTCTCTTTCCTTGAACCGGGATTCACGTTTCTCCTGCACCGTTTGCAATATCAAGTCTGCCTGGAGCCTTTGCTCGTGTCTTGGCTCCCGTTGTCAGCGGCAGCGCTTGCGACGGCCCTAGTTATCGCCGGGAATTCTCTAATTGAAACCATGTGCCAGGAAGATCGCCTTTCCGCGAACGAAAAATCCAAATTCAGGAGTGAACAATGAAAGACAGAATCTCAGCTCTTACGAAGCACGCTCGCATTCAAATCACCGCTTTGGCGGTCCTTTGTCTCATAAGCGTCGGTTTGACACCGGCGCGCGCCGGCGCGGATGCGGCGCGCGTCGTGAAGTATTCCAAGGAAGACATCGTTCCCGTCCGAGCGAAACTCCGCTTTTCAACCCTCATCGTCCTTCCCGAGAGCGAAGAGATTCTGGACTTCACGACGGGCGACAAGGAATTCTGGATCATCAACGGTACGCACAACCTCTGCTACGTGCATCCCGCGCAGGCGGGTATCCGCACCAATCTGAACCTAATCACCGCAAGCGGGCACGTCTACTCGTTCCTCCTGACCGAGATCAGCAAGGAGCCGAATGCCGAGCCGGATCTGAAGCTATTCATCGAGCCGAAGGACGAATCCGGGATTGCCGGGAACACTGGCTTACATGGTTATGTCCGCGCGGGCGAGGCCGAAGCCTATAAGAAAGAACTCGAAGCTCTCCGTGCGCAGACTGACCAACAGGTCCGCACCGCGCAGGCGCAGGCCGCCGAACAGATCAACAAGTTTCGCGCCGATTACCAAGTGAAGCTCCAGTTCGACTACACACTCGACTCGAAGGCCCCGCGCGCGCCGTTCCTGGTTTCAGCGATTTACCACGACGACGCTTTTACCTACATCAAGTGCGCCGCGCGCGAAAAGCCGACGCTGTATGAAGTGAAGGACGGCAAGCCCAATCTCATCAACTTCCAATTCGAGAACGGCGTTTACATCGCCCCGAAAATCCTCGACAGCGGATATCTGGCTGTCGGCAAGAAGAAACTCACATTCTCACGGCAAGTTTCCGCGAATTGAGAGGCCAGTCATGAACGAACCGATCCAGGAAAAGGCACCCAAGCCACCCGGTCTCGTACCGAAGAACGTTCAATCGTGGCTTCTCATCGGTCTGGCCCTCTTGATGGTCACCATCATGTGGCTCACAGGCGGAAAGAAGCCGCAGTCCGCCATCAAAACCCCGAACCAAACTGCCCCCGCACAGGCCCCTCTGGAAATCAACGAGACCCAGATTACCGAGCTTCAGAACCGTATCCAGGAATTGCAGCGCCAGCAGCTCGTGGCCCAAAGCGCTCTCGCGCAGCAGACCCGCTTGCTCGGGGCCATGCCCCAGGACTCCCAGCCTGGCCAGCAATCGAGCGCGTCGGGCAATCAACCACCGGAACGCGCCGAAGACGCCATTCAGTCTGAGCGGAAAAAGCGTGAGTACCTGTCCCTGTTCGCGTCAAATGTCGCCCTGAGTTACCGCAAGTCTACGGGCACTCCAACGCCGACGGTGACAGAACCAAGCTCGAACCCCACAGTTGCAAACTCTCCGTCTGAGGGTCCAGATGCCACACAACTCGCACAGCTTCTTAAGGAGTTGCAGCCGATTGCCCCTCCGCAAACGGCGGCACCGCCACCCGCTCCTTCCATCTCCACCCCAACGCAAAGCGTTTCTTCGGAAACAAATAACGACAGAAAGGAGGCAGGCCCACGCCCTGCCGCCGCGCCAAGTGGGACGCATAACGCGGCGGCAGGGAAAACCTACGTTTTATTCGAGGGAACTGTTCTTGAAACGGTTCTTATCAACCGGCTCGAAGGGCAGTTTTCCGGTCCTGTCGAATGCATGCTCTCGACCGATGTCTATTCACATGACCGCCAGCACCTTCTGATCCCCGCCGGGACGAAACTCCTCGGCGAGACCCGCAAGGTTGATAACTCCGGCCAGACCCGTCTCGCCGTTGTCTTCCACCGGCTCATCATGCCGGATGGTTACTCGGTGAACCTCGACCAGTTCAAGGGCCTCGACCAGATCGGCGACACTGGTCTTCGCGACCAAGTCAACAACCACTACCTACGAATCTTCGGCGTTTCCCTTGCCATTGGTGCTCTCGGTGCAGTGGCCCAAGCCGGTACCGGCAGCGCACTCACGGCATCCGGCAGCGACCTCATGCGCCAGGGATTCGCGTCGAGCACGGCACAGTCCTCGGCCCAAATCCTGGACAAATTCCTGAACATCATGCCCACGGTCACGATCCGCGAGGGCCACCGAGTCAAGGTGTATCTCTCGGGCGATCTTGCATTGCCCGATTACAACAACCACGAGATGCCTTCAAATCTCTGAAGGCGACAAAAAAAGGAGGGAATCCAATGAAAAAGAAAATTCCAGCAGTTGTCTTGGTTCTGATTCTCTGCGTTGGTACTGCCTCCGCGCAATTCGGGAGCGGTATCGTGTACGACCCAACCAACTACCACAACGCGCTGTTGCGCTACTACCAGTTGCAGCAGCACCTCATTCAATTACAGAAGAGCTACGCCAAGATCACGGGCCAGCTCAACCTCGCTATGCAGATGGCGAGGTTCGTCCAAAACATGCCCGCTCGTTACCGCGCTGTGTTTTCGCAATGGAGAAATGTGACCTCGCTGAACACTTTCGGAAACACCGGCTCTTGGATCAGCGGCATCAACTCGGGCCTCCTTCCCAACATCAACACTGGCTACCAGAGGTCCACAACTCAACTGCTCCCGTACAGCACGAACCAACTCTCAGGCATGGATGCTTCGAGAGCTAGAGCGCGTGCAGTCCCAATACGCGTCCGTGGAACTCGCGGACGGCGCGAACATGAACGCGATGGCCACCATTGGCTCGATCCGTGGCAACGCCCAAGGTGTCCAGGCTCAGATCGCAAACCTCGAACAAGACTCGTTCTCGAATGACCCCGAATCTCAACACGGAAGTTTCCGTCCTGAACAAGATCAACGCAGCGGGAGTCTTGACGCTTCGCACGCTCCAGGATTCAAACAAGCTCCTCGCGTCGCTTCTCGAACAGCAGACCATCCTCGCCAAGCAGCAGCGCGAGGCCACGACTAACGCCATCAACGCCGACATCGAGCGGCGCGCGAACCTCGCCGGCAACATGGCCCAGGTCACGAGCACGCTGACGAATTCGCTTCAGAGCTTTCAGATGCCGTAGAGCAAGCAACCCAGCCGCGTCGAGGGAGCCGCAGCCATGCAAACCGACTATCTGCAGTTCATCTTTCAGGCGATCAACAATCTCCTCACTCAGAACCTCGGCTTCTTCGACGCGATGGGGCAGAACCTTTTTCGGATGTTCGCGACGATTCTCGTCGTTTGGTACGGCGTGAAGTCCGCGCTCTCCGCCGCCAGCGGCAAACACTTCCTTCATTTCGACAACTTCGCGGCCCTCTTGCTGACGATCAGCTTCGGATTCGGGATGGTCAACTACTACAGCACTCCCATTCCCGGCATCGGCGTGAGCTTTCACAGCCTCATTACCAACGAGTCCCAATTCCTCGCAAACAAGATCAATCAGACGGAATTGCAAACCGTTGAAGAGAGAGTTGCGGACTTTGAAACTCGCATGGACTCGCCGGGCTTCGGCGACATTCTAGGAACAGCCGAATACGTCGTCATTACCATCCTGCTCGCGGCGGCCCAGGCCATCGCCATTGTCGTCATCGCCTACGGATTTATCGCCACCGCCGTGTGCGTGCTGGTGGGGCCGGTCTTTGTGCCGTTTTTCATCGTTCCCAAACTCGAATGGCTCTTCTGGGGATGGTTCAAGGCTTTCATCCAGTACGCCTTCTATCAGGTCATCGCGGCAGCGGTTGTGTACGTCATTGGGAACCTCATTCTCGGCATCCTCGACCTCGAACCGACAGGCACCATTTCAATCGTTCAACTCATCGAGGCTTTTCCGGTCCTTTTCATCACGTTCTTGGCTGCGATCTATGCGCTTTTGAAGGTTCCCGCGCTCACCAACCACATCTTCAGCGGCACGTCGGGCGGCTCTTCGGCAGCAATTCTGGAAAAGGTATTCGGATGAACAACGACGCGAGCTTTCAAAGTGCCAAGCGGCTCTATCTCGAACAGTACGGTGATCCCATGGTGACGAACACCTATCTCAAGATTGCGCTGGTTCTGGTCTCTCTTGTGGCCATCGGTCTGGCCCTCGTTGACCTCCGCACGATCCGCACCTTCCAGAACTTCCGCCCGCTTGTAATTCGGATCGATGACCTGGGCCGCGCGGAGGCGATCAACTACCACAATTTTGAATACAAACCCCAGGATGCCGAGGCGAAGTATTTTCTCTCTCAGTTCTGCGCGCTCTACTACCGCCGCAACCGCTACACGATCCAGGACGACTTCTCGAAGGCTCTCTACTTCCTCGACGGCAAACTGGCGGACGGCATTCTCGACGCCTATCGGAAAGACGATATCGTCAAGAAGTTCCTCACGAACACAGCGGCCCCAGAGATCGACGTTGATGTGAAGAAAGTCGCGCTCGAAGACATGCAGTCGCCTCCCTACAAGGCCCACGTGGACTTCTATATGGTTTACTATTCGCCCGCCGACCATAGCGAGATCAAGCGCGACCTCTATACCGCCAACTTCGTCTTCGTTTTCAGGAGCCAGGTTCCCAACGCACTCATCCCCATCAATCCGCTTGGGATGACGATCACCTACTTCAGGGAAGACGAGGCATTCAAATGAAAAACAGGATTCGCTTTTTGCGTGCGGAAAGGAGATGGACCCAGCAATCTCTGGCCAACCGCGTCGGGATAACTCGCATGATGATCAGCCTCTTTGAACACTGGAGGCGCGACCCAAGCTTGGCGCTGGCTTACCGCTTCGCCGATGCGTTCGAAAAGCGGATTGACGAGGTGTTCCCCCACGAACCGGAGACTCTCCCACCGGAGGAGCCAGAGGCAACGGCATCCGAACTGGAGATCTCCTCAATCGAAACAACCCGCCCGAGGCAAAACCTCGTCCGCGCCTTACGAATCGCCAAACGCTGGTCCCAAAGAGAATTGGCGGAACGAGTGGGCGTCTCCGTGTGCACCATGAACGCCATCGAAAGAGGTTCGTGTAAACCGAGTCTCGCGCTCGCCTATGCCATTTCACAAGTCTTGTGCGCGAGCGTTCTCGACATCTTTCCACCCGATGCTTTCAGGAAAGTGATGCCACCTGCACCTTCGAGCGAGGAAACCCCATGATTGCGAATGCTCTGATCCTGACCATCGCCATTCTGCTCGGATACGGCTTCTGGCTCATGGACCAGTTGAAGTTCATGGCCTCTTACAAGGCCGTCATCTTCCATGCCTACGGGCCGGTGCTTCTGACTGCGGTTGCTGTCCTGTTCCTGAACGTTTTTGGCGCTGCTCTGGCCATCAACCGGAGGTTCTTCCTTAAAGACACAGGACGCAAACTCTCGCACCTCGACAAACAGTTCAACGTTGGACAGACGGAGATGCCCGCTCCCTCCGACGACGAGGAGCCGAATTGAGATGTCCCGCGATTTCTATCCCTACGATCCACAAGACACGCGGGACACAAGTCCTCGCCGTCCTCGCAGGCACCATGAACCTGATCTCTCTGAAACGCGGACAAACAGAGGATCGGGAGATACACCCCACAATGGTCGTGAAGTCCCGGAAACACGCCAGAAGAATGTTCTGAAGCCCGAACGCGAAGATTCCCCTCGCGCTTACTATGTGCGCGACCGTGCCTATCTCCTCCGCGAATCTGAAGCTCATACACTCAGCGAAGTGGGCCGGTTCCGCGTTGTTGCTCCGCCTGACCTCGCAAAGTACGGCTACGCCCACGACAGCGCCCGCATGGAGCGGGACATCAGGCGGCTAAAAGAGCAGTCGCTGCTGACGGAAAAGACCCTTGAAACCTCACAAAAAAAGACGCTGCGCGTCCTCACCCTGACCAAGGAGGGGCAGCGGCTTCTCAAGAAGACCAACCGGCTCCCCGAAGACCAGTCCATCTACCACGGTTTGGTGAAGCCGCGAGAGGCCAAACACGACGCCGATTTGTATCGCCTCTACCAGAAAGAAGCCGACCGGATCGAACGCGCTGGCGGCAGGCCGGTGCGCGTCATTCTGGACTATGAACTGAAGCGGGACCTCAATCGCGACCTAGCTGCGCTCGGGCCAGCGAAAGACGACCCCGATGCGAAGGAATTGATCGCCGAAAACCATCGACTTCGTATCGTCAATGGCAAGATTCCCGTGCCAGATCTCCGCATTGAGTACGAAACCCCGCAGCGTGAACTCAGCCGCGTGGACCTTGAACTGGCAACGCGCCACTACCGCCCTCGGGGATTAGCTGCAAAAGCCAAGGCGGGATTCTCCCTCTACAGCCGCCCCGAAGACGCATCCCACCTGCGCCGCATTCTGAACGACCAGGACCTCACCGCAGGAATCCTTGCGCTATGAACATCTCTTCTTCCCATCTCGACGCCTTGAAAGCCTTCGGCTACACCGAGGAAGAAGCGCGGTTTCTTTACATTGTTGCGACGCACTCGGGTTACTTTGTGGCGCGTCAATTCCTTGCCTTCACCGAAGCTCATTGGGGTAAGCGGACAACCACCTTTTGGGACAAACTCCACACGAAGAAACACGCCCGGACCGAGTGCTTTCCGAAGAGCGGAGTCATCTATCACCTCTTCTCGCGGAAGCTCTACCGCCAGATCGGACGAGAGAACCTTCGCAACCGCCGCGAACATGAAATCGAATTCATCCGGCAACGCATCGCAATCCTCGATTTTGTCCTCGCAAATCAAGGCCGAACGTACCTCGAAACCGAGCCGGAAAAGGTCCGCTATTTCTGCGATCAACTGAAAGTGCCCAATCACTTTCTGCCCGCGAAAACCTATCACGGACAGCGAACCTCCCAGCCAAGCGTGCGCTATTTCGTGGACAAGTTCCCGATGTGCCTCGGCAATGAAGCCTCCTCCCCTGTGGTGACGTTGACATACATCCAGGGAGCCGAGGCAAGCCTGACCGATTTTGTTCATCACCTGGAAGCCTACCTGCCGCTCTTCCGGCAGCTTTCCGAGTTCCGATTCCTGTACCTCGCTCGGACAGATTCCCACTTCGAAAAGGCAAAGGAACTGTTCGAGTCCCTTGTCACAATTCCGCTCCAATCCGACGCTGCGAAGGACATTCTCCGGTACTTCCAGATTCGCAAGGCTTGGGATCTCAAGCAATACCCCGCCCTGACCGAAGGTGACCTGATTTTCCGAAATGACGCCAAGGGGCGGTTCGCCGGGGATCGATTCGAGCACCTGTATCGCGGATGGAAGGCCGCGCGAGTGACAGAGGCGAACATCCGTCAGGAGTTCGGCGGAGACGGCCTCCATCACACGGTGCATTTTGCCGTGCAAGTCCTTGGACGGGTCGCCGCAGCGGACGGCGAACCCACCGAAAAAGGGTGAAGAGGATAGAAACGATGCGCTGCACCTTTTTCTTCACTACTTTCTGCACCCTGCGGTGCAGCGAACTCTTTGACCGAGAGAGCAATACAAACGCCGCAAGGAGGAAAGACGCCGTGGAAAAAACACCAAATCGGGCGGGAGCGACCCCACTTTTTCGGCTTTCAGCCGCCCAAGTGAACCGTGGGGTCGCTCCCGCCCTCCGGCACAGGTGACTGTACCGGGTGTTTTTTCCACGACCGCAGGGGAAGCGCGAAAGCAAGTCAAACCACTTTAGGAGGAACGAAATGTCCATCATCAAGAAAGCACCTGAAATCACGACCCGTGAGGTAAGGCTGGAAGAACCCGTCAACGAGCTGCTCGAAGACTATGCCCGGTTCATCGAAAGCAGCCCGGACCACGTAGTCAATGCGGTCCTGAAGAAAGTGCTCTGGCGCGACCAGGACTACCGGAAGTGGAGAGACCAGCGCCGCAGCGAACGGTCCCCTTCAGAGAAGGCGCAGCCCGTGGACACAAGGGTAAGGACATGATCCAACGGATTCTCCATTCGCGCGGCTTTGTCTCGGCCCTGCTTGCGATGGGCACGGGAGTCTTCCTCTATTACACGCACCCCTTTCCCGCAGAGCAGATCTTCCTGCGCGTTATTGCCATTCGCGCTCCGCATGCCTTCCTGAGCTTCAAGTACCTCTACAACATCGTCCTGTTCACAACGCCTTTCATGGTCTTTTCTACCGTGCTTTCGGGCCTCTACATCTTCACGCTGAGAGTCCGTCGGCGAATCTCGCCTGGCCGTCTTCCTCGGTATTCCGACCCACGCACGAGGGACAACCTATATCTCGTGGTCGGCGAGGTCCACAACCCTCGCAAACCGGGACCCTCCGAGAGCCCGCGATGGCTCGTCATTCCCGAACGCGGATTGTTCACCGGGATTGCCATTTTCGGTGCGGTAGGAACCGGCAAAACAAGCTGTTGCATGTACCCGTTCGCCGAGCAGGTTTTCGCCTACAAAGCCGCCGACAAAGAGAAGCGAATCGGCGGCCTGATCCTCGAAGTCAAAGGTGACTTTTGCCGCAAGGTGAAGGGCATTCTCGACCGCCACCAACGGGGCGAGGATTACATCGAAATCAGCCTCGATTCCGAATACCGATACAATCCCCTGCACAACGACCTGGACGCCTACGCGCTGGCCTTCAGCATCGCGTCCCTTTTGAACAACCTGTTTGGCCGTGGCAAAGAACCTTTCTGGCAACAGGCGTACACGAACCTCGTGAAGTTCATCATCCTTCTTCACAAGGTCGCCTACGACTACGTCACGCTCTTCGATGTCTACCAGTGCGCCATCTCGC
The DNA here is from genome assembly GCA_963838705.1 of uncultured Acidobacteriota bacterium. Lineage (GTDB taxonomy): Bacteria > Acidobacteriota > Terriglobia > Acidiferrales > UBA7541 > Palsa-147. Next base: position 47,111 of record CAWIRU010000005.1, read on the forward strand.
CAACGATCCTTGAAGAGAGAATTCACGAGGCCGAAGAAATCGTCATGGGCCGCCATTACATTGCCCTCAAGCCAGAGGTCTACGGAGCGCGCACGGCGGACCTCGCGGGCCTTGAATTTGTTCACGACCCGAAAGCAGACCGCTATCTCGCCCCGGCCACTCCGCAACTCCGCGAGACGCTACAAAACAGGGGAATCGGCTCCGAGTCCAGAAGCGTCCTCGACCCCGCGCAAGCCGACCCCGAAAACCTCCAACAACTGGAAGCCGTTAAGCGCTGGTTCAATGACGACTGGAAACGCATCGAACCCAAGCTGCGAACCTCCATCGTCGAGGGGATCTCCGTCTTCCTTTCTCTCTTCGACGACAACCCGAAAGTGAAGAAAGTCTTTTGCCCGAAGAAGGAGTGCTACGACCCCGCAAAGAACGTCAACAATATCTATGGCAAGCCCCTTCCTTCATTCTCCTGGCTTGTTGAAAAGGGCAAGGTTTGCGCCCTCAATTTTCCCATCGGGATGAACCCAGGACTCGCGAAGGCTCTCGGCGTCATGATGAAGCTCGATTTTGAACGCGCCGTCCTGAACCGCGTTCCTGAAATCGAAGCTCACCCAGAGCGGCATTTCAGGCAGGTCCTCTTCCTCTGCGATGAGTACCAGCACTTCGCAACCGTGGGCGAAAACGACCCCACAGGCGACGAGAAATTCTTCAGCCTCTCGCGCCAGCCGAAATGCATCCCCATCATCGCCACGCAGAGCATCAGTTCGCTCAAATCCGCCCTGCCGGGGGATAGCTGGCGCACGCTCTTGCAAACTTTCCGCACGAAGATTTTCCTCGCGCTTTCGGATGATTTCTCCGCTCGCACTGCGAGCGAGCTTTGCGGACGGGAAGACAAGCTCAAGGTCAGCTACAACCTCTCGGAGAGCGGCCACGACGCCAGAGTGAGTCTGCTCACCGGGAAGGCCGTCTCACACAAGGCCAACATCACGGCGTCGAAGAGCTACAACACGCAGAGCGACTACCGCTTCGACATGAAGACATTCACCGAGTTGCGCAACGCGCAATCGGTGACGATTGCCTACGACGGCTTGAATCCGATGCCGCCGATGTTCTGCTACCTGAAGCCCTACTTCAACGATCCGAACAAGTCTTACTTCAAGCAGCTCGCGGAAGGAGGTCTGTGATGAACGGATTCGAGATGATCCTTCCTTTCCTCAAACCTATCGAGCACCTCATCCTCGACGACTCCATCAGCGAAGTCATGGTGAACGGACCGGACCAGGTGTTCATCGAGAAGGCTGGCTTCCTGCAGCAGGTCAAGGGTGTCTCACTCGGGGAGAAATCTCTAATGGTCGCCGTGAAGAACATCGCCCGGCGTCTGGGCGACGACATCTCGGAATCGAAGCCTATTCTCGACTCGCGATTGCCGGACGGCAGCCGAGTCGCTGCGGTCATCCCGCCGTGCAGTTTGAGCGGAGTCACTCTGACGATCCGCAAGTTCAATACGCGGCATTTCGAGATGCAGGACCTCATCAATGCCGGCACGCTCGACCGCCCGCTCGCCAACCGTCTTGAGGATTATGTCCTCGCCCGCAAGAACATCCTCATCAGCGGGGGAACAGGAACGGGCAAGACCACACTTCTGAACATCCTCGGGAAGTTCATCCCGGATGACGAACGAATCCTTCTCATTGAGGACACGGCTGAGATTCAAATGGTCCAGCCGAACCTTGTCCGGTTCGAGGCCCGGCAAGCACAGAACGGTATCCCGGCAGTGGCGATCCGCGACCTCCTGAAAGCGGCCCTCCGGCATCGCCCGGACCGCATCATTCTCGGCGAGATTCGTGGGGGCGAGGCATTCGACCTTTTGCAACTCCTGAACACGGGCCATTCGGGGACGCTTTCAACCATTCATGCGAACTCGGCTCGGCAAGGACTGGCCCGGTTCACCAGTTGCGTTCTACAGAGCGGAGTGGACCTGCCTTACCGCGCCATCAAGGCCAACATCGGCGAATCACTCAATGTGGTTATCCAGATCGAACGAAGACCGGGACGCAGGTTCATTTCGGAAGTCCTCGAAATCAACGGCTATGACCCCGACGCCGACCTCTACGACTTCGGCGCTGTCTACCTGGCAAAGCGAGAGCATACGTGACCGGAGATTCCCAATTCACACCAAAGTCCCTGTCAGCTTCGGAGTACGCCCTGGCACTCTTCGAGCCTTCGGACAATGTAGCAGTCTTGCTGCGAAATCGCAGGACTGGCCAAACGGTGCAACGAATCACAACGGCGGAAACCGTGGCAAGTCCAGAATTCCAATCCTCGCTGAGACGGGAGAACTCTGCTGGCGCGGACATTTTCATAGGAATGAACCCAATCAAGGACGGTGCCTACAACCGGACGAAGGGCAACATCCGGGAAATTCGCCATCTCTATCTCGACCTCGACACGAATGGCCACGAGGCCGTGGAGTCCATTCGCAATTCGCCCGAAGTTCCCGCACCAAACTTCGTCCTCGATACCTCTCCCGACAAACACCAGGTCGTTTGGAGAGTCGAAGGACTAGACCAAGAGCAGGCTGAGTCAATGCTACGCACCATGGCCGATCAGTTTGGCGGCGATCCTGCAGCGACCGACTCCACGCGAGTTTTGAGGCTGCCGGGTTTCGCCAACAAGAAGTACCACGAGGAATTCGTTGTTCAGGTCCTCCACGAATCGAACCAGGTTTATCACTCCCGCGATTTCATGGTTCAGGAGGATTCGCCCGACACATCCCGCCATCTGGGGGACGAATCCGGGCGAAGACTGCCCCAGGGACACACGAGCCAGTCAGAGCAGGATTGGGCCTACGCCAAACGTGCCCTCTCTCGTGGCGATGATGTTGAGGAAGTGATTCGAAGAATTGTCGATTTTCGAACAGGAGAGAAGCCGAACCCCGAATATTACGCTCGTCGCACGGTTGCGAAAGCCCAGGCGGACTTGGAGCGAAAAACGGCTGCCGTCCCCACATCCGACGATGAACATGGAAAAGCGAACGAAGACGAGCGTAACTACTGAACAGCATCTCCAGGCGCAACGGAGATATTCGGGGACCAGGACTGACCTGCACTAGACATTTCTTATTGTTACCGATGCTGCCCAAAAGTTTTCATGGTGGAGTCCACCCGTATGCCATCCGATGACGACCTGCTAACAGTACAAGAGGTAGCCGAAATCTTGCGAGTCCCCACTTCCTGGGTCTACGAACGCACTAGACGCCGCTCTACAGACCGTATTCCCGGTTTCAGGATAGGAAAGTACTGGCGTTTTCGACTCGGGGACATCAGGGTTTGGGTCGAGGAGAATCGCCGTGTCGAGACCGCAAACGCTTGACTGTTTTGCATGTCAAGTTACACTCGATGGCGATGCGCGAAAGACTGGACGGGCCAACGGAAAGGACAAAATGGCTCGTCGCAGGTATCAGCTTGGATGTCTTTTTGTTCGCGGTAAACGCCCGAAGGTCTGGGTCGCACGCTGGAGGGAGCGAGTGCTGACTTCACAGGGCAGCATGAGCACGATTCTCCGTTCTGAGGTCTTGGGAGCGGTGAGTGAACTTTCAAAACGCGAGGCTCAGAATCTACTGGAAGACCGACTTCGTCCCGTCAACACGGGCAGGACGATTCCTCGGTCTACCATTACTTTCAGGCGGTTCGTGGAAAATGAGTTCAGACCACTCGTTCTTCCAACATTGAAGTTTGCCACGCGGGAGATCTACTCGCTTCTGCTCGGCAAACACTTGTTGCCTCGTTTTGGCGAGGAGTGCATAGCGGAGATAACTACACCGGAGGTTCAGCGGTTCATTCTCGAAAAGCTGAAGCAAGGATATGCATGGGAGACGGCAAGTCACATGCGACACCTACTCAGCAAAGTCCTCGGCACTGCCAAAGACTGGCGGTACCTTGCAGACAATCCTGTTTTGGGCGTGGAGATGCCGGAACGAAAACTCAAACGCCCGCACAGGTCTCTTTCGATTGAGGAGGTTCGAATACTTCTCTCTAAGATGAATGAACCAGAACGAACCATTACGCTCGTTGCAACCTTGGCCGGTTTGCGGATCGGAGAAATACTTGGCCTTCGCTGGGGCAGAGTCCACCTCGACCGATGCACTTTAGAGGTCGAGGAAACCTGCTACAAGGGGGTATTCGGTACTCCGAAAAGCAAGGCTAGCCGTAGGGGCGCACCGCTCGCACCCGTCGTTGTCCAGGCTCTTGATGCTCACCGGTTGCGGTGCATGGACACTTCGGTTGACGCGCTGGTGTTCTCCAAAGGTGGCGGCGAACCGCTATCAGCCGACAACTTGCGGAAGAAGCGCTTGGCTTCTGCATGTCGGCGGGCAGGGCTACGCCGGATTGATTGGCACACGCTCCGCCACACGTACAGCACTCTGCTCCACGATCTGGGAACTCCAATAAGGGTTCAACAATCCTTGTTGGGGCACTCCAGCGCGGCAACAACAATGGACGTTTACACACACCCTGTTTCCGAGTCTGAACGCGATGCGGTCTCAAGATTGGGCGAGGTTTTGTTCCCAACTGTTCTCAACTTGCACCACAATGCAGCAGGCAGAGAAACGGGCAGTACGCTAACTCAATGATTCTGTTTGGAGATTTGGTCGGGGCGCGCGGATTTGAACCGCGGACCTCCTGCGCCCAAGGCAGGCGCGCTACCAGGCTGCGCTACGCCCCGACAAGGCTGAGTTCTGATTCTAGCGTACTTGCAATCCCGCTTCTACCGCGGCCGAAACCCGTGTGCCAGAACCGCGCCAACATGGATTCGATTTGAATGATTTGGCGCCGAATTTGATCAGAGGATCGATGAACTTGATTGACAGGGGGCTGCGTGCAGACTTCTTCGCACGCCGGAAGTCTGTGCCGGGAGTTCGATGGCAAAACGCGTCATTTTGAAAATCGCCGCGACGCCAATCGGGACTCCACGAATACGAGCCACGCGTGGCAGACGCTTCCGCTGAAACCATCTGACAATTGCTCATACGCGCGATGATGACGACGCTACCCACGTGCTCACTTCGCACCGTCTCCCGATAAATTCTTTGACTCCGCGAATACGCCGCCAGATACTTGAACTCCCTTCCAGAATTTCCCTCTCGGGCTGCCGAGTCCTCTCACCTCAGCTCATCGGAACCAAGCGGCATTTTGCTATTTGAATTGAGTCCGCAGCTTTTCCAGTCGCTTGGGCTGGCGAAGTCTCGCAAGACTCGCAAGCGAGGCTGAGATGAGGAAGAATATTTACAAGAATCGTGGCCGGCTTTCAGTCGTCAAGCCACATTCGTACAAGGGAGTGTCCGTACGCTTCTTGTTGACCGTCGAACGGTCGAATCCGTTCGGAATGTGGCGCAATGGTGAGCCGTGCGATGCCGCCCTACTGCGAGCGCCGCCAGAAGCTTCTCATAAATTCGCCGCCGGCCGGGGACGATCATCATGACGCCGCAGCTGCAGCTAGATATGAAGTCTGCACGGAAACCCGGAGCGATGAGAATCCTTGTCGCCGATGACGATGCGGTCACGCGAAATGTGCTGCAAAGAACGCTGGAGCGCGCCGGCTACGAAGTCGTCGCGGTCGAGAACGGACGCGCCGCCTTGGATCGCCTCTCCAGCAAGACAGGCCCGCGGCTCGCACTGCTCGATTGGCTCATGCCGGATATTGACGGACTCGAAGTTTGCCGCGAGATACGCCGGCACTCCGAATATCCCTACGTCTACGTGATTCTGCTCAGCTCCAGAGATGCCAAAGAGGACATCATCAGCGGCTTTGAAGCAGGCGCGGACGATTATTTGACGAAACCGTGCGACGCCGAGGAGCTGAAGGCGCGATTGCGCGCCGGTAACCGCATCCTGAAACTGGAAGACAAATTAACGCACGATGCGCTTCACGATCCGCTTACCCAACTCCCGAACCGCACTTTCTTTTTGGAGCGGCTGGCACTCTGCGTCAGTTGGGGAATGCAACACCCGGACTACAAATTCGCGGTCCTATCAGTGGATATGGATCGCTTCAAAATTGTGAACGACAGCCTGGGCAACGCCGCCGGTGACTGGCTTCTGGTGCAGATCGCGGCCCGGCTGCTCGGTTCGATCCGGCGCGATGATGCCATGCTGCGGTCCGCGGATACCGGAGGGATGGCCGGGCAATCTGAGGAGGGCGGCATACTGGCGAGGCTGGGAGGCGACAAATTCACAATTCTGCTCGATGACATCCACAACGCCAGTGAGGGAATTCGCGTGGCGGAACGAATTCAACAGAGCATCCAAGCTCCATTTTCTATCAACGGGCAAGACGTGTTCACCACCGCCAGCATTGGCATCGCGTTTAGCGGAAGCGGTTACAGCGCGGCCGAAGATGTCCTCGGTGACGCCAATACGGCGATGTCCCGCGCCAAGTCCCTCGGCAAAGCGCGCTATGAAATGTGCGATCCCGCAATGCACGACACTGCCACGGGCCGCTTCAGACTGGAAACAGATCTTCGCCGCGCAACGGAACGGAAAGAATTCCGCGTCCACTACCAGCCCATCGTTTCCTTGGGCGAATGCCGCATTATCGGCTTCGAGGCCCTAGTGCGCTGGCAGCGGCCGGAATTTGGCCTGGTGATGCCGGGCGGATTCATCTCGGTGGCGGAAGAGACCGGTCTAATTCTCTGGATTGGGAATTGGGTTTTGCTTGAGGCCTGCCGCCAGATGTATCTCTGGAACCGGGATTTTCCCTGCAAACCGACGTTCAGCGTCGCCGTAAATATCTCCGCCAAGCAGTTTGCTCAGCCCGATCTTGTCAGCCAGGTCGAGCAAATCCTGCACGAATCCGGCCTTGCGCCGGACAACTTGAAACTCGAGCTTACCGAAAGCGTGACCATGCGCGATGAAGAACGGACGACTCGAATTCTGAGCGAACTGAGAGCTCTCGGCGTGCGACTCTGCATTGATGACTTCGGCACCGGATATTCGTCGTTGAGTTACTTGCGCCGCTTTGCGCTGGATATTCTGAAAATCGACCGCTCGTTCATTTCCGAAATGCTCACCAACAGCGAGAGCCGGGAAATTGTGAAGACGATTTTGAGTCTCGGAAACAATCTGGGCATGGAGGTTGTAGCGGAAGGCGTCGAGACGCCCGAACAGATGAGCCTGCTGAAATCGCTCGGTTGTGATTTTGCTCAGGGTTACTTCTTCTCCCGGCCGCTTGACTCGCCGGGAGTGGCGCAAACTCTGACGAAATCGGAAGCCAATTATTACACGTTGCCGCAAGTCTCTCCGATGCGGCACGCTGTTCCGGTCATCTGATCGTAAAGTGGGCGTGTATTTATTGATGGTACGCAGAATCCGTTATCGGAGGGGGCGTAGCCCGATGAACATCTAGATGGAAACTCAGCTTGACCGCGTCAGAAGCCGATATACGATTAAATCCCCTTCCGAAAAACCGGCATGCGGCTACAGGCTGCCCTCTTTCAGCCTTCTAGGCCGTTTCCGGGACAGAACTTCCCCTTCCAACTTGGCGTGAGATGAAGACGAAGACGAAGACGAAGACGCTGTTGAGTCGTAAGGTGCGGCTTGCGTTCAGTTCATCGCTTGCGCTGCTTCTCGTCGTCGGTGTTGTGTCCTACCGAAACAACGCAAACCAGGTGGGGACCGAAGAGTGGGTAACGCATACGCATGAGGTCCTCGCAACGCTCGCGGATGTTCTGTCGGCCGAAACCGAAGCGGAAAGCGCACGTCGAGGATACTTCATCACCAGCGACGGCGTATTCCTGAAGAGATATGAAACCTCGTCAGCTGCGGCATACACAAATCTAGCGCGCGTGCGGCAACTAACGGTGGATAACTTCGCAGAGCAGCGGCGTCTCGACGCACTGGACACGCTTGTCACGCGTCGATTCCACCTGCTTGCCCAACTGATTGATTCGCAGGGCAATAACCCCTCAAATGCCGCGCTGCAAGTCAGCAAGAGCGTGGATGGCGAAGAGATTCAGAGACAAGATTCACGACTTGCTCGCCGAAATGGAACGTGCAGAGCGTATCCTACTGCAAAACCGCGTAGCCAAGGCCAAAGCGTCGACGCGTCTTGCTATCTTCACCATACTCTTCGGCACCGGTTTAGCGCTCGGCCTGTTGGGAGCAGCTCTTTATCTCTTGCTACACGAGACCTCCCAGCGCACCCGGGCCGAGGAAGCTTTGCGCGGCAGCGAAGAGAAGCTTCGGATGGCCGTTGACGCGGCGGGGATCGGGACCTGGTTCTGGGATATTCAGCAGGATGAGATTAGTTGGTCGGAAAAGTTTCGCACGCTGTTTGGCCTGACTTCTAATGCGACCTCAACCTACCAAGCCATTCTTCAAGTGATTCATCCCGACGACCGGCAGCGACTCGATCAGAGCGTCAAGAACACGCTCGAGCTTGACACTCCATACGATATCGAGTACCGCGCAGTTTGGCCTGATTCCAGTGTGCATTGGATTGCGGCAAAGGGCCGCGCGCACAGGAATCCCGAAGGAATCGCCGTCGATATGCAAGGGATCGTGATGGACGTCACCGCACGCAACGAAGCTCAGGAAGTTCTGAAACAACAGGAGAAATTGGAGCGAAGGTCGGCAGAATTGAAGCGCTCGAATGACGAACTGCAGCAGTTTGCATACATCGCCGCGCACGATCTGCAGGAACCCCTTCGCATGGTGGCCAGTTACACGCAACTCCTATCCAACCGCTACAAGGGACGCCTGGATTCCGATGCTGACGAGTTCATCGCTTTCGCCGTGGACGGGGCCCATCGCATGCAGCTCTTGATCGGAGATCTCCTGGCCTATTGTCGCGTCGGGACAAAAGGAAAGGAGCTGCGTGACGTTTCCGGTGAAGCCGCATTGGAACAGGCGCTCTTGAACTTGCAAGGTGCAATCCAGGAGAGCGGAGGAGAGGTAACGCATGATCCCTTGCCCAGCGTAGTTGCAGATGGTGCTCAACTCGTACAGCTATTTCAGAATGTCGTTGGCAACGCCATCAAATACCGCAGCGCGGACCTCCCGCGCGTCCACGTCTCTGCCAAGAAAAATGGCGGCAACGAATGGATCTTTTCGATACAAGACAACGGACTTGGAATCGACCCTCAGTACTTTGACAAGATTTTCGTCATGTTCCAGCGGCTGCACGGGCGACAAGAGTTTTCCGGCACCGGAATCGGCTTGACGGTGTGCAAGAAGATCGCGGAACGTCATGGCGGTCGGATGTGGGTCGAGTCAGAACTCGGGAAGGGCTCGACCTTCTACTTCACTCTTCCCGAAAGGTGATGAATTGACCATGAGCATATTAGAAGACGTTATACCCATAGAGATTCTGTTGGTGGAAGACAGCCCCGGCGACGTACGGCTCACTCAGGAAGCCCTACGGGTCGCCAAGGTGCAAAATACTCTGCACGTCGCTTCGGACGGGATGGAAGCGAAATCCTTCCTGTGGCGGCAAGGGAAGCATGCTAATGCCCCTCGCCCGGATCTTATTCTATTGGATCTGAATCTCCCCAAAAAGAGTGGCCGGGAAATTTTGGAGGAAATCAAGCTGGATCCCAACCTGAAAAGCATTCCTGTCGTCGTCCTCACCACCTCGGCGGCTGAAGAGGACATCATGCGGAGTTACCAGCTTCATGCCAATTGCTACATCACCAAGCCTGTTGACCTGGACCAGTTTCTGAAAGTCGTAAAGACGATTGACAATTTCTGGCTGGCCTTTGTCAAACTCCCGACCGTTGTGAAGTGATGCCCGAACAAAGCATCAGAATTCTTTTCGTCGAGGACAACGCTGGCGACGCGCTTTGCCGCGCCAGATCCCAAACTTCAAATTGCGAAAGCAGGAGTAAAGCAGATGAGCCAGAAATCGCTCAAGATACTTCTTCTGGTTGAAGATAATCCCGGAGATGTGCGCTTGCTCCGCGAGATGATGAAAGAGGAGCCCACGGGCGAAACCGAGCTGAAGCACGTGGGGTGCATGAACGATGCGGAGAAACAGCTCGCAGCGCAGGTATTTGATATTATCTTGCTCGACCTCGGATTGCCCGATGCGCAAGGGCTGGGAGCGGTGAAGCGGGCGCATGAACTTGCTCCCAGCGTCCCTCTGGTGGTGTTGACGAGCCTGGATGATGAGTCGCTAGCCACCCAAGCCTTGCAAGAAGGCGCGCAAGACTATCTCATTAAAGGCCAAATCGACTCGCGCGGTCTCCTTCGAGCCCTGCGCTACGCCGTCGAGCGCAAAATAACGGAAGAAGCGCTGTTCGCGGAAAAAGAGCGCGCTCAAGTCACACTCAACTCCATCGGCGACGCCGTTGTTTGCACGGACATCTCCGGGAATATCACCTTTCTCAATCTCGTCGCCGAAAAAATGATCGGCTGGACGGGGGAAGAGGCGGCAGGCCATCCCATGGCCGAGGTTCTTCAAATTCTGGATGCCACGAGCCGCGAAACCACTCCGAACCCAATGGCGCTGGCTGTTGACCGCAACCGGACCATGAACCTGCCGTCGAACTGCATCCTCATTCGGCGCGATGGATTCAAGATCCCCATCGAAGATTCCGTCGCCCCAATTCACGACCGCGAAGGGCTGGCAACGGGAGCTGTCATCGTTTTCCGCGATGTGAGCGCGGCGCGGGCGATGTCGGAGCAGTTGGCTCATTCAGCCGAACACGATTTTCTCACCGGTTTGCCCAATCGGATGCTGCTGAACGACCGTGTGAGCCAGGCGATCACTCTGGCGCCGCGCCACATGAAAAAAGTCGCGGTGCTCTTTTTGGATCTGGATGGATTCAAACACATCAACGATTCCCTGGGGCACCCGATCGGTGACAAGCTTCTTCAATCCATCGCGAAGAGACTGGTGGATTGCGTTCGCGGCTCGGACACGGTCAGCCGTCAGGGAGGCGATGAATTCGTCGTGCTGCTTTCCGAAGTGGAGCAATCGGAAGACGCAGCGATTTCGGCGTTAAGACTTCTGCAGGCCGTGGCCGAGGCGCATTCCATAGACGGGCACGATCTCCACGTGACGACAAGCATCGGCCTCAGCGTCTATCCCGATGACGGTCTGGATGCGGAAACGCTGATTAAGAATGCGGACACCGCGATGTATCAGGCCAAGGAGAACGGCCGCCAGAGCTATCAATTTTTCAAGCCATCCATGAACGTCCGGGCCGTGGAGCGGCAATCCATCGAAGAAAACTTGCGGCGCGCCCTGGAACGCGACGAGTTCACGCTTCACTACCAGCCGAAGGTCAATCTGAAGAAAGGAGAAATTACCGGTGCGGAAGCGTTGTTGCGCTGGACCCATCCGATTCGGGGAGCGGTCTCTCCGGCGCAATTTATTCCCGTTGCCGAAGACTGCGGGCTGATTCTGCCGATTGGCAAATGGGCCCTTCGTCAAGCTTGCAGGCAAGCCCGGGCCTGGCAGGATGCAGGATTGGCCCTCGGCACGATGGCGGTAAACATCTCCGCGATGGAGTTTCGGGACGACAGGTTTCTTGCGGATATATTCGCCATCCTCGACGATACGGGCTTGGACCCAAAAGTTCTCGAGCTGGAGTTGACCGAAAGCGTTTTGATGAAGCGGGCCGAGGCCACGGAGTCCGTCCTCAAAACGTTAAGAGAGAGAGGCGTACAAGTTGCGGTTGATGACTTCGGCACAGGTTACTCCAGCCTAAGCTACCTGCGGAGGCTTCCGATTGACGCCCTCAAGATTGACCAGTCATTCGTGCGTCAGATCACCGTCGCTCCCGACGAGACGACCATCGTGGCCGCTGTGATCAGCATGGGCCGAAGCCTGAAGCTGCGGGTCGTTGCCGAGGGAGTGGAAACGCAACAACAGTTGGCGTTTCTTCAGGAGCACGATTGTGACGAAGCGCAGGGATACTATTTCAGCAGGCCGGTGCTTCCCCAGCAATTTGTCAAGCTTCTTGAAATCGGTGTCGCAAACTCAGTGATGCACTGAAGGCTAAGCCGGCGCTCTCGAGCTGGCTCGGCTTTCGGCTCCAGGAAGTTTCCCCCAGCGAAGCCTTCGCGCTTTCGATTGCTCCGGAACAAAAATCGGATGCTCACTCGGGGCACGCCGCTCCGCCGCCAATCCAAATTTTCATTTGAGCGACCGTCTCCGGACGCGTCAGTGGAGGGAGCGTGCGGCCGTCGCCGGGATTCCAGCCCCACGCGACGAGATCGTCGTCCGCAACGTGATGGAGAAGCTGGTCGAGCGATCGGCCGCCATTTTGCTTCGGGTCTTTGATCTGCTTGCAAAGTTCCGCCGGCGTCCGCCCGACGAAGGTCATTTTCAGATCGGCCGGAGGAAGGCTCCACTTCGGATTTCCCGGCGGCAGATGCGCGCCCGGTAAATTTGCCGATTGATGGCACGTATCGCAGCGCATGCCGTACACGCCGTGGCCATCTTTGCCGCGCTTCACATTCTGGATGTGCGGATGGCTGTCGTCTCCTTGCAGCGGAGCGTCGCCCGCCGGATGGCAATTCTGGCACCGCGGCGATGTGAACACGCGATAGACCTGCAAGAATGCCGCGCGTGAGGCTTCCGCGTCGGGCTTGGCGGGACCGCTGCCCGCCGGCGAAGCCGTCACCAGCGCGAGAGCGCCGGCAGCCGCCACAATTGCCGCGGCGAATCGCGTCACGGCCATGAATCTCCCGATGGGAGTCATTGCATTTTCCTCATGCGAGTTCATCAATTCGCTCCAGAGTGTTACGCGAGATAGCTCGAACGAATCGGCAGCCGCCGGATGCGCTTTCCGGTGGCCGCGAAGATCGCATTCGCAAGCGCTGGCGCGGCTGGCGGAACTCCGGGCTCGCCGACCCCCGTCGGGTGTTCGGTGCTCGGCACGATGTGGACTTCAATTTCCGGCGATTCGAAAATTCGCAACATCGGATAGTCGTTGAAATTTCCCTGCTCGACTCTTCCATCCTTCAGCGTGATTTCGGTTTTGAGCGCGGCGGTCAATCCATAAATAATTCCGCCTTCCATCTGCGCTTTCACCGTGTCCGGATTGATCACCAGGCCGCAATCCACGGCGCAAACCACTCGATGCACGCGAACTTCGCCTCCCTTTCCCACCGACGCTTCCACCACTTGCGCGACGTAACTGTCGAACGAAAAGTGCGTGGCGATGCCGCGGCCCACGCCTGGCGGCAGCTTCGATCCCCAGTTCGCTTTTTTCGCGGCGAGATCGAGCACAGCCAACATCCGCGGCTGGTTTGCGAGCAACGTCCGGCGCAGTTCGTAGGGATCCTTGCCGCCCGCATGCGCTACCTCGTCGAGGAACGCTTCAACGGAGAAGCCGGTGTGAGAGTGTCCGACGGAACGCCACCACTGAACCGGAACGCCGATCGTCGGGGAATGCAAGTCCACCTGCAAATTCGGTATGCCGTAGAGAATGTCGGCCGCGCCTTCGACCGAAGTGCTGTCTACGCCTTCTTTGATCGCGAAACCCGCAAATGGTGTGCCCGTCATGATGGATTGGCCCACGATCGTGTGCGTCCACGCGACGGGATTGCCGCTCGCATCGAGGCCCGCGGCGAAGCGGTCGTGCCACATCGGCCGGTACCATCCTCCGCGAATGTCATCTTCACGCGTCCAGACGACTTTCACCGGCGCCTTCGCCACTTTGGCCACGTGAACGGCTTCAACGACGAAGTCGGAGACAGGATTCGCGCGCCGGCCGAAGCCGCCGCCGAGCAGCGTCGTGTGAATTTTCACTTTTTCGGGATCGAGCCCCGCCACGTGCGCCGCGTTCGCGCGGTCCACGGTTTCAAATTGAGTGCCGGTCCAGATTTCGCAGCTGTCAGCGCGCAAATCCACGACACAATTCAGCGGCTCCATCATCGCGTGCGCGAGGTACGGCACGTCGTACTCGGCCGTAATCGTCTTCGCGGCAGACGCGAGGGCCGCTGCGGGATCGCCCACTTTCTTTGCGATCGCACCGGGCTGCTTCGATGTCTCGGAAAATTCGCGCACCAATTGATCCGAAGAGAGGCCCGCATTTGGTCCGGCATCCCAAGCGACCACCAGCTTGTCGCGTCCAAGCTTCGCCGGCCAAAATCCGCTCGCAATCACGGCGACGCCGGACGGAATTTCTTCGACGGCTTTCACGCCCGGAATCTTCAACGTTTCCCTGGAATCGATCTTCGCCGCTTTTCCGCCGAACACCGGTGGGCGCGCAACCACCGCCGTGAGCATTCCGGGCAAAATTACATCGAGGCCAAATTGCGCCGTGCCGTTCGTTTTCGACGGAGTGTCCAGGCGGCGCGTCGGTTTGCCGATCTGCGTGAATTCGCTGGCGGGTTTGAGTGGCACGTCGGCCGGAGCGGGCAATTGCGCGGCAGCGCTCGCGAGCGAACCGTAACTCGCGTGCCGTCCGGTCGCGCCGTGAATCACCACACCCTTTTCAACGTGGCAGCTTGACGGATCCACATTCCATTGCTTCGCCGCAGCTTGGACGAGCATCGTGCGGGCCAGAGCGCCCATTTTCCGGTAATGCTCCCACTCCGCGGGAGAGGTTGTGCTGCCACCCGTCATCTGAATGCCGAAAATCGGGTGATTGTAAACCTTGTCGACAGGCGCGGCTTCCACGCTGATTCTCGCCCAGTCGGCTTCCAACTCTTCGTTCAGCAGCATCGGAAGGGAAGTGTAAATTCCCTGGCCCATCTCGGAATGGTTTGCGATCACCGTGACGCTTTCGTCCGTGCCGATGCGCACGTAGGCATTGAGCGCGAACTGATGCTCGGCCGCACCTGCTGCACCGGCCTCCTCCGCGTCAATCACCGGCAGATAGAGGCTCACGAAGAGCCCGCCGCCGAGCGCAGCCCCCGCCTTGATAAATTCCCGCCGCAGCAAAGTCGCCGGCGCGCTCATTTCGGCCTCCGCTCGCTCGCCAGTTCCGCCGCGCGGTGAATCGCTTTTCGAATTCTCGGATACGTTCCGCAGCGGCAAATGTTTCCGCCCATCGCCTCGTCAATATCTTCGTCGCTGGGTTTCAGATTTTCCGCGAGCAGCACAGCCGCGCTCATGATCTGCCCGGACTGGCAATAACCGCATTGCGGCACATCGAGTTCTATCCACGCTCTTTGCAGCGGGTGCGTGAGATTTGCCGAGAGCCCTTCGATCGTCGTGATGTGCTTGCCTTCCGCGCGCGAGACGGGCGCAACGCAGGAGCGTATCGCTTTGCCGTCGAGATGCACCGTGCAAGCGCCGCAAAGAGCCATTCCGCATCCGAATTTCGTGCCCGTGAGTGCCAGCGACTCTCGCAAGACCCAAAGCAACGGAGTGGAGGGATCGACGTCCACCTGAACGGGCTTTCCATTTACGAAAAAGTTTGTCATGCCTGATCCCCTAAATGACATTCGCGGGCGAGAGAAAGGAACGTCGAACGAAGAGGATTATAAGACGCACCGGTGGCTATTTCGAGAGGAATCATTCTCGCGAGATTGCGTGGCTTGAAGTCGTCCTCGAGCCGCGGTAAGACATCCGGTCAAATTTGAAGGTCGGAACTATTCTTCATCCGGCGAGGCGGCTGTAGCGTACTAAGATGGAATGGCTTAATACTGCGGAACGGCTCTGTAACTTTTCGCGGTTGAGCGGCTCTAATGTACCGGTTGGCGCGAATATGCTTCTCTACCTTCTAGCTTTCATTGGCGGCGTACTGACGATCGTCAGTCCATGTATTTTGCCGGTTTTGCCGTTCGTGTTTTCGCGCGCCGACCAGCCGTTTCGGCGCAGCGGCCTTCCGCTTCTTATTGGAATGGCAGCGACGTTCGCCGCCGTTGCGGGCGTTGCTACGTTTGCGGGAGCGTGGGTGGTGCGCGCGAATCAAATCGGCAGAATTCTGGCGATTGTGGTTTTCGCAGTGCTCGGGCTCGCACTGCTTTTTCCAAGCTTGGCTGAGTATCTAACGCGGCCGTTGGTTCGCCTCGGCGGAAGGGTGCAGGGACAGAGCAGCGCCGGGTCTCCGAGTATTGGGCGATCGCTCGTGCTTGGAATGTCCACCGGACTTCTGTGGGCCCCGTGTGCTGGGCCGATTCTGGGATTGATATTGACCGGAGCGGCGATTCAGGGTCCGAGCGCGCACACCACGTTGTTGCTTCTAGCATTTTCCGCCGGAGCCGCAAGCTCTCTCGCAGCGGCGCTCCTGGCCGGTAACAAAGTGTTTGCGTTCATGAAAAAGTCGCTTGGCGCGGAAGAATGGATCCGGCGCGGCCTGGGCGTCGCCGTTTTAGTCGGAGTTGCGGCGATTGCGTTTGGCTGGGATACAGGAATTCTCACGAGACTTTCGCTCTCGAGCACTTCCGGCTTCGAGCAAAAGTTGATCGACCGTTTCCGGCCGGTCGCCTACGCGAAGGCAAGCACGACAACTGCAGCGCAGCCAGCGACGGTGGAATTGGGGCACGAAGGAAAGTTTCCGAGCCTGGACGGCGCCGTGAAATGGCTGAACTCTCCGCCGCTTACGCGCGAGGAGCTGAAAGGGAAGGTGGTCCTTATCGATTTCTGGACTTACTCCTGCATCAATTGTTTGCGCTCGGTGCCCTACGTGGAAGCCTGGTGGGAAAAATATAAGAATGACGGCCTTGTCGTGATTGGCGTGCACACGCCGGAATTCGCGTTTGAGAAAGATCCCGCGAATGTAGCGAAGGCGCTCACGGATTTGAAGATTACCTATCCGGTGGCCATTGACAGCAACTACGCGATCTGGAAAGCGTTCAACAACGAATACTGGCCCGCGCACTACTTTATCGACGCCAACGGTGAAATTCGTTACCACCATTTCGGCGAAGGGAAGTACGACGAATCAGAACAAGTGATCCAGCAACTTTTGCGCGAGAAAAATTCACACCTGAAAACCGGTGGTTTGGTACAAGTCGCCGCGTCCGGTGCCCAGGCTGCGCCGGATTTTGGCGACGTCGCTTCACATGAGACCTACGTCGGCTATTCCCGGCAGCAGAATTACGCTTCGCCGCAGGAAATCCGGCAGGATGGGCCGCAAGCCTACACGGCGCCATCGCGCTTGACGGTGAATCAATGGGGCCTTTCGGGAAATTGGAATGTCAGCGGCGAGCATGCGACGCTGGTCGCCGCACCGGGCAAGGTGATTTTCCGATTTCATGCGCGCGATTTGCATCTTGTTTTGGGACCGGGGAAAAATGGGAAGCCGGTCCGTTTCCGTGTGCGGATTGACGGCACCGCGCCGGGCGAGGATCACGGCGCAGACACCGGCGGAGACGGCGCCGGCGTCGTCAATGAATACCGGCTGTACCAATTGATCCGGCAAAAGGGCAAAGTGGAAGACCGGACGTTTGAAATTGAATTTCTCGATCCCGGCGTGCAGGTGTTTGCATTTACGTTCGGATGAACGCGGAACAGGAGGTGCCGTATGGATTCGTTGAATAAGAAAAATGCAGAGTTGGCGAATCGAATTGCGCGCCGGTCGTTTTTGATTGGCACCGGCGCCGCAGCCGTAGGGCTCGCCTCTTGGTACTTTCAAAAGCGCGAGACGGTATATGCGGAAGGCCTGTTCGCGGGAAATCCGAAGATGGTGACGATTGTGGAATTTTCGGATTCGGGCGTGCGCAAAGCAAAAATTTCCGTCGAGCGCATCACGAAGACGGAAGACGAGTGGAGGAAGCAACTCTCGCCCGCGTCTTTTGAAGTTACGCGCCACGCCGGCACCGAGCGCGCCTACACCAACGAAAATCCGAATAACCATGCGAAAGGCGTGTTTCGATGCATCTGCTGCGATACGGCGTTGTTCGATTCCAACACGAAATTCGAATCCGGCACGGGTTGGCCGAGTTTTTGGGCGCCGATAGCCAAAGAAAACATCGTTGAAATTACGGACACGAGTCTGGGAACGATCCGCACGGCGGTTTCTTGCCGGTTATGCGACGCGCATCTCGGACATGTCTTCGACGATGGGCCACCGCCGACGGGCCTGCGCTATTGCATGAATTCAGTTGCCATGAGATTCGCGAAAGCTTCGTAAGAATCTTGGTAGCGTCGCTAAACTGTCTTGTCCTTCGAATAGCAGATCTTTTCTAGGTTGCATTCGATGCAGCGCGGCTTGCGCGCCTGGCAGACGCGGCGGCCGTGCCAGATCAATTGGTGCGCGAAGAGAATCCATTTTTCCTGCGGAATGATCTGCATCAAATCCTGCTCGATCTTTTTGGGATCGGTGTTTCTGGTGAGGTCGAGGCGCTCCGAAAGCCGCTGGACGTGCGTGTCCACGACGACTCCGGAAGGGATTCCGAATGCGGTGCCCAGGACGACGTTGGCGGTCTTCCGCGCCACGCCCGGAAGCGCGAGAAGTTCCTCCATCGTCTGCGGCACTTTGCCTTGAAATTCCTCGATGATTTTCTTGCTCGTTCCGATGATGGATTTCGTCTTGTTGCGGAAAAATCCCGTGGGGCGAATGTCCTTCTCGAGCTCGGTGGGCGAGGCGTAGGCGAACGCTTCGGGCGAGGGATATTTCTTGTAGAGCGTCGCCGTGACTTGATTCACGCGCACGTCGGTGCACTGCGCCGAGAGAATCGTTGAAATGAGAAGTTGGAACGGATTGTCGTGCGCGAGGGCGCACGTCGCATCAGGATAGGCTTCGTTGAGCTTTTCGAGGATAGCCCGGACACGCTTGGGATCGGTGCCGCCCGCCTTCGCAATCGCCGCGCGCTTCCTCTTCGCCGCGCGTGCGCGATCCGGTTTCAGTGTGGCGCGCTTTGCTGGCCGCTTGACTGGTTTTGATTTTTTCGTGCTCGAAGATTTCTTCGGTTTTTTCGCCATGGTCGTGGGCTGAAAATATAGCACGGCCCGGCGATCACGGCTCGACGCGAACGCCCTTCCAGAAAGCAATGCGGTCCTTAATTTCCGCGGCTGCCGCTTTTGGTTCCGGATAAAACCATGCCGCGTCCGGATTTCGCTCGCCGTTCACGACTACATCGTGATAGCTGGCGGTTCCTTTCCATGGACAGATCGAGTGCGTTTGGCTCGGCTTCAGATATTCGAAGTGAACCGATTCCGGCGGGAAGTAGACATTGCCTTCCACGGTCACGCCGCGATCGCTCTCCGCGAGGACCACGCCTTTCCATGTTGCTTTTGCCATGAATGTAACTCCATAGATGAAAATGAAAGACAAAAGATGCCGCGCTAAAGCGCGCCGCTACAATTGCCGCGGCTGCATCATGCACCTGTAGCGCCGGGCTTAAGCCCGGCATCTTGGTTTTTCTCTCAGCTGGCGATGAAAAGGCTCTGCGCGAAGGGCCACTCGGCGTCGATCCATTGCGCATCGCATCGGTAGCCGGCTCGCTCGCCCATCGCCACGACTTCCGCGCAATTGTACTTGTGGCTGCTCTCGGTCCAAATCGTTTCGCCGGCGCGCAAGTGGAATGAAAATCCGGCGCCGGACAATTCTACGGTCTGGTCTTCGGTCGAACGCAAATGCATTTCGATTCGCCGCTCCGAGTCATTCCATCGCACGCCGTGCTCGAAGCTCCGCAAATCGAAATCGCCGCCAAGCGCGCGATTGATGTGCGCGAGGATATTCAAATTGAACGCGGCGGTGACGCCCGCGCCGTCGTCGTAGGCCTCGACGAGCAAGGGCACCGGCTTCTCGAGATCGGTGGCGAGAAGCAGCGCGTCGCCGGGCAGAAGGACCCGCCGGACGGCGCGCAAAAATTCTTCACCCGCCGGACGATCGAAATTGCCAATCGTGCTTCCGAGAAAAAGCACTAGGAGGCGTTCGCCCGATTCGCGGCGCGCCGCAACCTCCAGCAGCCCGTCGAGGTAAGCGCGCTCGAATCCCACTACGCTGACGGAATCGAGATGGCCGAGTTCCTGCCAGCACCGGGACAAAGCCATGCGCGAAATGTCGATCGGAAAATATTGCACCGGTTGTCGCGTGGCAAGCGCTTCGAGAATCCAGCGCGTCTTCGAGCCGCTGCCGCTGCCGAGTTCCGCGACGATCACGGGCAAAGGAAGCCGCTCGATGATTTCGCCGGAGTGCTGCCGCAAAAGACGCGCTCCCGCCCGGCTCAGCCCATATTCGGGAAGAAGGCAGATCGCTTCGAAGAGCGCCGAGCCTACTTCGTCGTAGAGATATTTTGACGGAAGCTCTTTCTGCGCCGGTTTCGACAGACCTGCACGCACTTCCGCCGCAAAATCAACGGCAGTCGATTCCGTCACGCGCTCGATCAATCTCGGTCGGGCTGTCGCCATGTCAGTCCTCCACGCAACGAAACTTCGCGTACACGTATGGATAGTGCGGCTGGAACCAATTGCGGAAACTGCGGCGCAGCATAGACGCGGCGGTTCGCTGCGAGCCGCCTTTCATCACGAAATGCTTGCCGTCGAAAAAGTCGGCCGAATAGCCGCGGTAGAACGAGAAGGGTTCGAAGCCGGGAAGCGGCCCAAACGGCGTGGACGTCCATTCCCAGCCGTTGCCGAGAAGATCGAAGACGCCGAACGCGCTCGCGCCGAGCGGATGCGACGCGACGGGCGTTGGCTCCCACGATGCAAAGTCAAAATTGCCGCGCCACGCATCCGGCGATTCGCTGCCCCAGGGATACGGCCGCTCCGTTCCATTCGGCGCACCGTATGCCGCGCGATGCCACTGCGATTCCGTCGGAAGAGTTTTGCCGGCCCAGCGCGCGTAAACGGCGGCTTCGGCGTGACTCACGTAGACAGGCCACGTGATCGGAAGCGGAATTTCTTCGAACACGCCGCGGAACATCCACGCATCGCCACGCGGAATCCAGAAGAAAGGATGCGTGATTCCCGCCGCGGATTTCCATTCCCAATCTTCGGCGCGCCAAAAACTTTTCTCGTCGTAGCCGCCGGCTTTCAAAAATTCGAGGAATTGGCCGTTCGTGACAGGGTAGGCATCAATTGAAAACGCGGGAACATCAACTGCGAGAGTTTCGAATTCGTTGTCCCATCCAAATGAATCGCGCGGCGCAGTGGACCCGCCGTTTGAGGGACGCCGAGCGTTGCGCGGCTGGCCGAGCGTCGCGACACCCGCCGGAATGCTCGCCATGCGGCGCGTCGCGAGGCCGTTCGTTACGGGCCGCGAGGCGCCATTCCTTTTTTTCTTTTCGAAAGGAAGCTGGTGCAGAAGGTACGCGAGCGTTTCGGCGTGCATCAGGCGATGCTCGATGGCGACGTGCAGGCGCGTGCCGTCGGCGACATCCGGCTTCATTGCGCCCGTGGCAAATCCTCGCGCGATGCTTTCGTCAATGCGCTCGCGCGTGCGGGCATTGTAGGCGCGCACTTCCTGCTGCGACGGCCAATCACCCGGAACATCATTCGGCAGGTTGCCGTTTGTCGGGTCAATGCCGAACGCGAATAATTTATCGAACGCGGGATTTTCAGGCTCGAGTTCGAATGCGCCGCGTCCGAGCAGATTCCAATCGAAGGCTTCGAGGTGCCCAAGATAAAAAATGAGGCGGTGGCGTTCCGCGATCGGGCGATCGTAAAGCGCGCCGGGAGCGAGCATGTCGAAAATCGCGTCCGAGCGCCGGCGCGCGTCCACAATTCTTTCTTTCAGCGACTGCTGATAGTCCGGCTGAAGAGCAGGCGCGGTCATGATTCACCTCGGGTGGGCAAGAACGCGCATATTAAACACCCCTGATTTGATTCGTGGCAAGCGAAAACGTTTCAGGCAAAGGCTGTGGAAAAAGCGCTGCTCTTTTTCAGATGAAATCGCGGGAATCGGCGGAAATAAGGTAGCGCAGAAGCTTGCGAAAAGCGCGGCCGCGATGGCTGTACTCGTTTTTTTCCTCGCGGGAAATTTCCGCGTACGTGCGCCCGAACTGCGGAAAATAAAAAACGGGATCGTAGCCGAAGCCGCCGTCGCCGCGCGGCTCCTCGGCGATGACGCCTTCGACGGAATCGGAAAACACGGCAAGCGCGCGGCCTTCCTGCGCGAGCGTCAGGACGCAGACGAATCGCGCGCGGCGATCTTCGCCGCTTTTTCCGCGCATTTCTTCGAGCAGTTTTCGCACGCGATCCGCGTCGGATGCGTTCGGGCCTGCATATCGCGCGGAATGCACTCCGGGCGCGCCTCCGAGCGACGGAACCACGAGGCCGGAATCATCGGCGATGAGAAGCTGATCGGTGAATCGCGAATAATGGATGGCTTTTCCGGCGGAATTTTCGGCGAAGGTCGGCGCGGACTCGTCGAACGGAGGAAATTCCGCGAAGCGCGGAAGCGGCTCGATTTCGATTGGATTGCCGCCGGCGAGAACGCGATATTCCCGCAGCTTGCCGGGATTCGAAGTGGCCGCTTCGAGCTTAACGATTTTGCCCACCGAATTTCATGTGCAGCAATTCGATCTGAAGTTTCGTGAGCTGCTCGATTCCCAACGCGGCGAGTTCGATCATCTGTTCCATTTCTCGGCTCGTGTACGGCCTGCCCTCGGCGGTCGCTTGCACCTCGACGAATTTTCCGCCGCCCGTCATCACCACGTTCATATCCACCTGCGCCTGCGAATCTTCTTCGTAGTTGAGATCGAGGAGCAGCTCGTCGTTCACAATTCCGACGCTGATTGCCGCGACCGAATCCTTCAGCGGAACGGCGCGCAGGATGCCCGAGGCTACAAGGCGCTCGAGCGAGAGCGCGAGCGCTACGAAAGCGCCGGTGATCGAAGCGGTGCGCGTGCCGCCGTCGGCTTGAATCACGTCGCAATCAATCCATACCGTTCGCTCGCCGAGCTCTTTCAGATCGGTCACGGCGCGCAGCGAACGCCCAATCAGACGCTGGATTTCCTGCGTGCGGCCGGATTGTTTGCCGCGGGCTGATTCGCGCGGCGTGCGCCGGTCGGTGGCTCGCGGCAGCATGCCGTATTCGCTCGTCACCCAGCCCTTGCCCGATCCTTTCAGAAATGAGGGCACGCCGTCATCGATCGTGGCCGTGGCGATCACGCGCGTTTGCCCCGCCTCGATCAGGACGCTGCCTTCGGCCGTGGGGATAAAATCCGGCGTGATTTTGATGGGCCGCAAATCTTCGGGTGCGCGCTCTTCTGTTCGCAATTCAAGCTCTCCGCTCGTGGAAGCCAATGCTGGTGGTTTCAGTGCAGCCAGTTTGCCGGGCGCGCGCAAGCGTGTCAATGACCGCGGCTAAAGCACAACCGTGATATAAACGCCGATCAATGTGAATGGCTCGCCGGAGACTCAAATGACCGAACTCAAATGGTTCGACGCATATTCAGGAGAGACAATCGATCAGCTGCTCTCGCTAGAAGGGCAATATCGGATCGATTCGCTTGTGGTCGCGATTGAGCAGGCAATCGGGCAAAAGGCAGCTCGCCAGGGCGATGCGAGCCTGACGGCCGAGGAGCGAATCGTTCTTGCCGTTGAGGCGCTGGAAAGTGAAGTCAATAACGGCGGGTATTCTCAGTACTTCGAGAATAGACCTGAGTTCGCTCCCATCATCGTCGAGTCGCTGCTTCGCATCGAATGTCCCAAAACGGCCGAGATATGCAAGCAGGCTATAGACGTGCTCGATTTATCAAATCTCGATGCCGCCGCAATCAATACGGCAATGATTGAGGACAGCGATGGACGCGACAGCTTCCTTGGCCAATGTGATGAGGCCTACCAAGCGACCGGAGAGGATATTGCGGGACAACTCTTTTCATTCATAAAGACGAACAAGAACCAATTCAACCTCTAGCTCCCCTATCCGAGGCGGCGGCAGCAAAACGGGCTAGAGAACGACGCGAGGCACAGCTTCACAATTTACAAGAATCGTGCGAAAAGGAGAGGAGCCATGATCCTCGGAATGACCACGTTTACGTTAGTGCATGTGGTTATAAGCTTGATCGGGATTGGTTCGGGGCTTGTCGTGGCGGTGGGATTGCTGACCGCGAGGCGCTTCAACGGCTGGACTGCGTTATTTCTCGCGAGCACTGTGCTGACGAGCGTGACCGGATTCTTTTTTCCGTTTCATGGCTTTAAGCCATCGTACGGCGTCGGCGTCATTTCGATGATCGCGTTGGCGATTGCGATATTTGCGCGCTACGGGCGGCATCTGGCCGGTGGCTGGCGGCGGACTTACGTGATCACCGCGATGATTTCTCTTTACCTGAATGTGTTTGTCTTGGTCGCGCAGTTGTTCATGAAGGTGCCTGCGCTAAATGTGCTGGTGCCGACGCAGTCTGAGCCGCCATTTTTTATCGCGCAGATTGTTGTGTTGGTGGTTTTTGTCGCGCTCACGATCGCCGCCGCAAAGAAATTCCGAATCGCTGCCGGGTAGCGTTGGAGAGATCGCGCACCTCCGCGCGGGCAAATGTAGGGTCCGTCGTCCCGACCGAGCCGGGACGCAGACATCGCGGCAGACGGACCGATGTTCGTGGAACGTCTAGATAATTCCGCAAGAAAACCGGCTGGTCTGACGACCAGCCCTACGAAACCTTCGCTCGATTGGCGTGATCGTTCGAACCGCACCCGTAGGGTCCGTCGGCAGACGGACCGATGTTCGTTAAATTTCGCGATAATTCCGCAAGAAAAGCGGCTGGTCTGACGACCAGCCCTACAGTTTCTTGGCTGGCGCCGGTGGGGCTGCTGGCGCAGCGGGTGTGGTGGACGCGACGGAATGCAGATCGAAGTAGCCGGTCAAGTCCACGTGGCCGGCGAGCGTATCCGCTTCCTGGCCGTGAATTAAAATTTTCAGGCGGCGCAGCGACGGCACGTTGGCCTCGAGGGTTCGCGCGATGGAACTCACGGCCAGCGATTCGCTCAAAATTCCCGAGGGCGTGTCGGCGGTGAGCGCATCGGAAAAATCCGCGATGGCCGTGCCGTCGGGCAGAACGTAGAGCGCGAGAAGGTTTGCATCAGCAGGCAGCGTGCGCTGCGCTGGCGCAGGCGCGTTGGCGATGAGCGCTTGCAGCACTTGCTTGCTGCGCACCGTGGGATCCGACGCGAGCTGCAAATCAATCGGCGTGGGCGCGAGCATGTCGGGCGACGACGCCGAAGCCCAATAGATCAGCGCTCGCGCGGCAACGTCGGAAGGCGACGTGATCGGCGGCGCAACCACTTCACGCCGCGCCCGCTCCTCAGCCGCTCCATCCACCGCGAGGCGATTCACGCGCTTCTGCAATCCGCGCAGGCTCAGCAGCCCGGCGATCACCGCGACGCAGAGAAACGCGATCGTGATTTTCAGATTGCGCGACATTATCGCGTCCCCGCATCGTAAGTTGGACGAAACGCCGCGACCGCGCGCGCCACGCTTTCCGCGAGCGATGTGATCATCGGATCGAGTGTGTGCGGATCTTCTACGGTCACACTCGAAAGCTCGACCGCGACGGCCGGCGCCGCCACCGAGCGCAGGTCGCGGACCGGAAAAGCTACGGACGCTGCGGGCGAGCCTGGAAATTTTTGCGCGAGATTCGTCTGAATCAGATCGGCGAAGCGATGGCTCGCGTCCAGATAATTTTGTTGCGCCGTCTCCCACGGAATCAGGCGCGTTGCCGGATGCGCCGCGGTTTCCGGAGTTGCCGCGGCTGCGGGCGGGACATTCGTCGAGAAAAGATACGAATAGGCGCGCGCGGTGCCGACCGGGCCAGTGGATGAAACGTGGAAGCTGATGAGGATGGCCACGCGCGGAGCGTTGGCGATTGCGGCGCGATCATCGAAAGAGGGATTCACGTCGGCGTCGCGCGTCATGAGGACTCGCACGCCTTGCGGCAGGAGCTGAATGCGCGTGGCGCGGGCGAGAGCGAGCGTCAAATCTTTTTCGACGGCGCCGGTCGAGCCGCGCGCGCCATCGTCGGTGCCGCCGTGGCCGGGATCGAGAACGACGGTGAATATCGGGCGCGGCGGCGGAGTTTGCACGGGAGGCGCAGGGTTATTTGCAGGCGGAGGCGGCGCACTCTGTTGCAACGGCGGGGGCGACTGTGATTGCGCGAGCCCGGCGGAGAGCAGGCAGCCGGCGAAAAATAGGATTGCGAGGCGCGGTGTGGATGCGAAGTTGTGCCGGGAATCGAGGCGCACGACACGAAAGAATAGCAAAATTCCGCGGGCAGAACGCGCATACCTTTTGGCGGCGTGTTAGAGGCAAATGTAGGGCTGGTCGTCCCGATCAGATCGGGACGCAAAAACCGCGTAAGACCAGCCGCCTTTTTTTGCGGAATCAGCTCGACACGTGACGAAAACCGGCGTCCGCCGCGGCGGACGCCCTACATTTGCCGGCCGGTCGATCTCGTCGCGGCGCGTTCTCTCGCATTCACTCGCCGCGGCGAATCATGTCCGCGGCTTTTTCTGCAATCATGATCACCGGTGCGTTGGTGTTGCCGGTTGTCACCGTGGGCATCACGGACGCGTCAATGACGCGCAGATTTTCCGCGCCTCGCACGCGCAGATGGGAATCGACGACAGCCATCGCGTCGCTGCCCATCTTGCACGTGCCGGCGGGATGATAGGTGGTCTCGGCGGCGTCGCGAACGTAGTTCGCAATTTCGCCGCGCGATTTCACGTCCTTGCCCGGCAAATATTCGTCGCCGCGAAATTCATCGAACGCATGAGCCGCCGCGATGCGCCGCGCTAGCTCGATGCCTGCGACAAATGTCTCGACATCGGCATCGTGCGAAAGATAATCCGGCTCGATGATGGGCGGGTCCATCGGAAACGTCGTGCGCAGCCGGATGCGCCCGCGGCTTTCGGGGCGAATCAGCGTCGGGCCGATCGAAAAGCCGTGGCCGGGCGGACAATCGAAGCCGTGATTGAGGTAATACACCGGGCCGAAGTGATATTGCAGATTCGGGCGATCGGCGTCGGGACGCGTGCGCAGGAACGCGCCGGACTCAGCAATGCACGAAGTCAGCATCCCGCGGCGAAAAAGCGCGTAATTGAGAAAGCTCAGCAGCGTCTCCGCTTTCGCAAGCGTGATCGGCTGCGTGCACGTGTACGCGACGGGAAGAAACATGTGGTCCTGCAAATTCGCGCCGACGCCGGGAAGATCGAGCACGACGCCGATGCCGAGTTCCTCGAGATCGCGCGCCGGGCCGGCGCCGGAGAGAAGCAGCAGTTGCGGCGAATTGATCGCGCCGCCGCAGAGTAGAACTTCGCGTTCGGCGTAAACCGCGTGCTCGCGGCCGTCGCTGACATACTCGACGCCTGTGGCGCGATTATTCGCGAGCAGGATTTGCGTCACGTGCGCATAGGGGAGCACGGTCAAGTTGGGGCGCGACCGCGCGGGATGAAGATACGCGTCGGCGGCGCTCCAGCGGCGTCCGCGCTTCTGCGTCACTTGATAGCAGCCGGCGCCTTCCTGCTCGCGGCCGTTGAAATCGCCGTTCGCGGGAATTCCGGATTCGACGGCGGCTTCGACGAACGCGGTGGAAAGGGGATTGACCGTGCGCAAATCCTCGACGCGCAGCGGGCCGCCCACGCCGTGAAATTCCGAAGCGCCGCGCTGCTGGTCTTCGGCTTTTTTGAAATAGGGCAGGACGTCGCGGTAGCTCCAGCCCGGATTGCCGAGCTGCTCCCACTCGTCGTAATCGCGCCGGTTGCCGCGAATGTAAATCATCGCGTTGATCGAGCTCGAGCCGCCGATTACTTTTCCGCGCGGCCAGTAGAGCTCGCGGCCGTGAAGATTCGTTTGCGCTTCGGTCGAGTAATTCCAGTCGGCTTGGGATTTGAAAAGCTTCGAAAATGCCGCGGGGATGCGAATTTCGCGATGCTTGTCGGGACCGCCCGCTTCGAGAAGCAGAACGCTGACTTCGCGATTTTCGGTGAGGCGTCCCGCGAGGACGCAACCCGCGGAACCCGCGCCGGCAATAATGTAATCGTAGCTGGGCATCAGCGCGCCAAGAATGCCACGGGCGCGCACGATTTGCCATCGTAGCGCCGGCATCTTGCCGGCGATTTTGCGCGCGGTGGCGCAAACGAAAAACGCCGGCAAGATGCCGGCGCTACGAATGCATGGTTGCTATATTACGCGGCGTCGGGTGGTTTTTGCGCGACTACGGCGAGAGAATCCGGCGCCTGAAAGAGCGTCTTGATGCCGTAGGCGACGAAGCCGCCGGCGATCAGCAAAACGCCGAACGCGAGGCTGCTGATGCCGAGAACAGTTTCATTTTCGCTGCGCACCACGGAAAATCCGAGCAGCAGCAGCGGGCAAACGCCGAGCATCACGGCTCCCAGCATTCCGCCCGGCACGCGGAAGGGGCGCCGCAGCGTTGGTTCCTTTATGCGCAGCGCAACGAGCGCGATGAATTCCAGCATCAAGCTGGTGCCGTAAAGAAGAATATCGAGCGTGACGAGGTGCTCGAAGTTCAGCCCGAGGCACATGCCCCAGCCGATCGCGAGCGCAACGATCGACACCCAAGGTGCATGTGACCTCTTCGTCTTGCGCGCGAAAATCTGTGGCAGCATTCCATCCTGCGCCATCGCGAGCGGCAAGCGCGAATAACTCATCACCAGCGCGTTGAACATTCCAAACGCGCTCATCATTCCGCCAAGCACGAGCGCCACGCGCAATCCCTGCCCGCCGACAAGCCCGGCGAGATCGGCCCACGAGCCTGTCTCCCACGACGCGGCCGGCGCGCCGGTGATCCACATCGCGGCAACCGGAACGATATAAGTGAGCGACACGACGACAACCGCAAGAATCATCGCGCGCGGATAAGTCCGCTGCGGCCGCTCGACTTCAGCAGCGATCGTCGAAGCGTTGTCCCAGCCCATGTAATTCCACATCGCGATCAAAATTCCGCCCATGAAATCAACGGTGCTCGCCGAGGGAGCGGTTGCTCCGCCGCCGAGCGCGCCAATCTTGAATGGCGCGAGCAGCACGATCAGCGCGAACGGCGCGGAAAGCAGAAAGAAAAGCCAGAGCGAAGAAATTGCCACCACGCGAATTCCCGCGATGTTCATCAGCGCGCATACGGTGACGATGGCCATTCCGACGTACAGCCCGCGATGCCCGACGTTGAACCACGGAATCATGCGCGTCAGATACGCGACGAACAGCGTCGGGTAAATCGCCATGTCGAAAATGCTCGCCACCAGCGAGAGCCACGCTTCCTGAAATCCCCAGAAATTTCCCAGGCCCCGCCGCACCCACGCGTAGTAGCCGCCCTCCGCCGGAATCGAGCTTGAAAGTTCGCCGATCATGTAAGCGGTCGGCAAGCTCCAGAGCAGCGGCGTCAGCAGGAGGATCAAGATTCCGCGGCCGTAGCCCGCGCCGTGAACGATGTCTTCGGTGCCGTAGGTGCCGCCCGACACCATGAAGAACGTCGCGGCCACCAGGGGCCACAGCGTCAATTTCGCGGAAACTTTTCTGGGATTGGGAACGGCCCGAGAACCGAGCCGCGCGTCGAGCGAGATCGCGTTCAATTTATTTCGATTTCCTCCGGCGGCGACGCTCGCTCTCCCTTGGGCCCGGGTCCGTGGAGCAAGTTCGCTAACGCAGAATACAAGCATTGAAACTGAGTGCAAGAAAAATGTGCGCGTTTCCGAAAATAATTTTTGCGCGGGAGGAACGTGCCAGCCGCGGCCATGAACGCACGGTCGGCAATTGTAGGGCTGGTCGTTAGACCAGCCGGTTTTCTGCGATATCTCCGCGACGTACCAGGAAAAGCGCTGCGTCTTCCGGCGCGTCGTGCAATCGCCGGCCGTGCATTTTGCATTTCAGCAAGCGCGATTGCTCAGACCGCACCTGTAGTGCCCGTCGGAAGACGGGCCGGTCTTGTACACGGAAGTGCTTGCAGATCCCAAGAAAACTGGCTGCCAAATTTGAGGAAAACCGGCTGGTCTTACGCGGTTTTTGCGTCCCGATCTGATCGGGACGACCAGCCCTACAATTGCCAACCGCGCGATCTTGCTCCTCGCTGTGCTGGCCTCCAATCCACAGGGTGTGAGAAATGAAATTTGCGAATTCTTTCGATACAATTTTGCTACGAGGCAGGCGGGGCAACCCCCCGCCGGAGGGGAGCAGAAAGGCGAAATGCAGAGCATTGGCGTGATACCGCACAACTTCGACGCAGAGCGCAGCTTCCTCGGCGCGCTGCTCCTCGGCGAAGACTCGCGCCGCGCGGCTCCGTCTCTTGCCGCCGCGGACTTCATGGCGCCTCCGAACCAGCGCATCTTCACACGCATTCGCGCGCTGGAGGAGGCCGGGCAGCCCGTGGACCTGGTGACGCTCACCGACGCGCTCCACGAACGCGGCGAACTCGAGGATGCGGGCGGGGCGGCCTATCTCGCTTCGCTCCTCGATGGCGTGCCGCGCATCTCGAACGTCGGCCACTACGCCGGAATCATCCTCCGGAAGGCCGAGCTGCGCCGCGCCGCCTACGCTTGCCAAAAGATGCTCGACCTGCTGCTTTCGGGCCAAACCGGCCAGGACGAGATCTCGCGGGAGGCCCAGTACCTCAATGAAAAGTTGTCTGCCCTTCTTATATATGGAGCTCGGGCAGACAGACATTTGGAGTTCCGGACGGGCGCCCAAATTTGCCAGGAACCCCGGTCCGAGACCGCCTGGATCTGCAAGCCCTGGGTGGCCGCCGGGGCAATCACGGAGATAGCCGGGAAGGTCAAGCAGGCGGGCAAGACGACTTTCGTGACCCATCTCATATCGGCGGTGGTTGGCGGCAGGGAGTTCCTCGGTGAACCGACCGTCCGGGTGCCAGTTATATACCTCACAGAGCAGACGGCGGTGACGTTCCGTCCCGTTTTGGAACGCTGCGGCCTCATGGGAAGAGCCAGTTTCATCTTGCTGCCGTGGAGCGAGACGGTTGGGATGACCTGGGAGGCGATCGCGGCGCGGGCGCTCGATGAAGCCAAGCGGCGAGGCGCCGGGCTGATCGTCGTGGATACACTCGGCCAGTTCGCGGGGCTCGATGGCGATTCCGAGAATAACGCGGGCGACGCTCTGCGCGCCATGAAGCCGCTGCAGCAAATGGCGTCGGAGGGTATCGGCGTCATCGTCGTCCGGCACGAAAGGAAGATGGGCGGCGAAGTGGGCGATTCGGGGCGCGGAAGCTCCGCCTATGCGGGCGCAGTGGACATCGTCATTTCACTGCGTCGCGCGGTCGGACATCATTCCAGCGCCGTGCGGTGCCTGCGATGCATCTCGCGCTTCCCGGATACGCCCGAAGACTTGGCTATCGAGCTGACGAAGTGTGGTTACCGCGCTCTCGGCTCTGCGAAGGAGGTGAGCGCGAGGCGTCTTGAAGACGCGGTGCTGGCTGTGCTTCCGGCCGTCGAGGCGGATGCCGTCACGAGCCAAATGATTCGCGAGGCCACCCGCGCGGCTCGCGAACCGGTAAGTCTGGCGTTGAAACGGCTGATGGCGGAGGGACGCGTGTCGCGAAACGGCCTCGGCAAGTCGGGGCATCCGTACCGGTATTGGTCTAACGAGCAGCCCGAACCGTAATGCTGGTTTTCCTTGGAGACTCAAAAGTCTGTCTGACCTACCTCCATATATAAGGGCGCCGTACTATTTTTCGGCGAGCGCGGAGCCAGAAGGCGGCACTTGTAGCGCTGGGCTTCAGCCCAGCATCTTCGCCGTACGTCGTGGCGCGGGCATTCTGTCGGCGGTCTCGTTCCGGGCCACCGCGCGGAAAATCGCCGGCAAGATGCCGGCGCTACGACTGCACGGGCGGCCGCTGTATGGCTGGCCGGAACGCGGGCATCACGTTCCGTGATTGAGCGGAGGCGCCCGTAGGGCTGGCTGGCAGGCCGGCCGACAGCCATCTCGGTCCACGATCACATGAGATTGGTCACCACCACCAAGTCGTACTCGATTGGCTTGCCGGAACAAGTAAATATGGGGTACGGCCTGCCTTCGAAGAATTGTCGCGCCTGAGGAAGAGCGACCTGCGTCGGATCGTTGACGAACGCAAACTTCTTGGCTCGTCCATCGGGACCGACCAGAACGTAGTACACATACAGCGCGTACTCGACAACCGCAAAGTGCCTCGGCACCACGTTGGCGCTTACTTCCGGCGCGGCGCACCAATCGCGGACAATCGCATTCGCCGGCGGCACGAAAGTGTTTTGATCGAACGAGCTCTCGCCCGTGAACGAATCCACCGTGGCATCAATCGTGTCCCACACAGACTTTTTCGTGAGATGGCCGGGATAACGATTCGCGCCGAGCGAGCGGAAGTCGCTGAGCGAAACTGTGTCTTCGCTGACGCGCGACCCCGGGCGGTTCTGAATCGCGAGCGACGTCATTCCCTGCGTGGCCGGATCGAAGCACGCCTTGACAACTCGCAGGACGCCATCTTCTTCCGCGCAGTCACCCATGACTTTCACCGTCGGAGAGGCCGCAGCCCGGCCGAACATGGCATCGAGTGACGTTGACGCCACGCCCGGATACCACAGAAACTCGGCAATCCTCCAGGATTCGGCGCTGAAATTCTTTGGTGACCTCGAAATATAAATCTTGTCGCCCAGCGCGATCTGCGTTTCCGAGATTTTCCCGATGGTGACATTCAAGCGGTAGCGATCCGGAGCGCTGAAAAGGATCTCGAAGCGTCCCGTCAGGCTCGGGCCATCGGCTTTGTATTTGAGCGTCGCGACCAGGTGATACGGCTGTGCACCGTGCGCTTTTAAATTTGTCGCCGCCAGAGACTTCTGCAAAGTGGACGCGGCATTGTCCGCAGACAGCGGAGCCACCTGCGCCCGCACGGGCGAGACCGGCAGCAAGAGCAGGAGTCCAAGCGCGGCGGCGATACGTACCTGATTCATGACGTACCGCGAACGCTATCACACGCCGTGCGAGCGCAGCAACACATGGATGAATTACGAAGACGCGGGCAAGATGCCCGCGCCACGAACCGATACCCGGCCGCGTTGCCTCAATGTGGCGGATAATTTCCGGACTGCAGCTTCCAGAGAATGTGCCGCAACATGCCGAGCAACACTTCCGCGTCGCTGCTCGAGAGCTTGAGGCGGCGGATCAGCCGGCGCATTTTTTCGCCGGCGAGGACCGACGCGCGCGGCTTGATGAAGCCGCTGAGGCGCAGCGCTTCGAGCATCACCTCGTCAATCCGTTCGAGCTCGACGCCGGTGGCGGGCTTTTGCTTCTCCGGCCGCGGCGAAGTCACCGATCCGCGCGCCAGTTCGTAGAGGCAAATCGCCACGGCCTGCCCGAGATTCACCGAGCGGTGTTCTTCGCGCGTCGGGATGCGCATCAGCCAGTGGCAGTAGCTGAGGTCGTCATTCCTGAGGCCGATTCTTTCCGAGCCGAAGAGCAGCGCCACGCGGCCGGACGCGAGCCGCTTGCGAATCGCGAGCGCGCCTGATTCCAATCCGCGCATCGCGTGCTGCAGTTGCCGCCGCCCGCCCGCCGTGGTTCCAATCACCAGCGCGCAATCCGCCACAGCCTCGCCAACCGTCTCAAATTCCCCCGCGCTCGCCAGCAGCGCCGACGCGCCCACCGCCGAGCGCGCCTCGCGAAACGCCACTTTGTAAGGATTCACCACGCGCAAATGCAGGAAGCCGAAATTGCTCATCACGCGCGCCGCGGCGCCAATGTTGAGCGGATTCCGCGCGTTCACCAGCACCACGCGCAGGCGGTCGAATTCGGCTCGGGCAGTCAAGACGCCGTATTCTACAGCACGACCGGACCTGATTTTTTGCCCCTTCGGCGTGAAACCTCGCGCGCGCTGAAATTGAACAAACACTGGCGCGCCACGACCGGCCGATCAGCAATCGTAGGGCTGGTCGTGAGACCAGCCGCTTTTTTCCTCAATTGCCTCGGGGCGACATCAAAACTCGCGTCTCCCTGTCCATTCAGAGCCCGGAGGCCCCTGCCTCTGGGAACCCTCGCCCAGCGCTTCAATTCGCGCGTTCGCAACTCATGCGCTACAATTGAAGTGCTTGCTCACCCTGAACAACATCTCCATGCGCTTCGGCGCCAGAATTCTGTTCGAAGACGTCACATGCACGTTCTTCGACGGCCGCCGCTACGCCATCACCGGCCCGAATGGCGCCGGCAAGTCCACGCTCATGAAAATCATGACCGGCGAACTCGAGCCGTCGCACGGCTCGGTCACGCGGCCGAAGAAGCTCGGCATCCTGCGCCAGGATCAATTTGCGTTCGACAAATTTCGCGTGATTGACACCGTCATCATGGGCAATTCCGCGCTCTGGAAAGCCCTGCAAGAGCGCGAAGCGCTGCACGCCAAGCCGCACGATAAAATGACGGACCACGACGGCATGCGCCTCGCCGAGCTTGAGGCGATCGTCAGCGACGAGGATGGTTACACCGCCGATGCCGATGCTGGCATCCTTCTCGACGGCCTCGATGTGGACGACTCGCTCCACGAACGCCGGATGGGCGATTTGCAGGGCGGCCAGAAAGTCCGCGTCCTTCTCGCGCAAGCGCTCTTCGGCAGCCCGCCGGTGCTGCTTCTCGACGAGCCGACGAACCACTTGGATCTCGATTCGGTACACTGGCTCCAGGAATATCTCTGCGACTACGAAGGCGTGCCCATCATCATTTCGCACGATCGCCACTTCGTGAACAGCGTCTGTACGCACACCGCCGACATCGACTACCAAACAGTGATCATGTACAACGGCGGCTACGACGACATGGTCGTCGCGAAAACTTCCATCCGCTCGCGCATCGAATCCGAGAACGCCCAGCGCGAAAAGAAAATCGCGCAGTTGAATGAATTCATCGCGCGCTTTTCGGCCGGCACGCGTTCCGCGCAGGCCACCTCGCGCAAGAAAGAAGTCGAGCGGCTGCAAACATCCGAGCTCGCGAAATCCAATATCGCGCGCCCGTTCATCCGCTTTCAGATGGACCAAGCCTCGGGGCGCCATCCGCTCGAGATCAAGAGCGTCGTCAAGTCGTACGACGGCGTGAAGGTGATACATCGCTTTTCGGCGAGCGTCTCGCGCGGAGAAAAAATTGCGCTCACCGGCCGCAACGGTTCGGGCAAAACGACGCTGCTGAAATCGCTCATCCGCAATGCGCCGGGCCACATCGATCACGCCGAAACGGAATTTCCGATCGACGCCGGCACGGTCCTATGGGGGCACAACGTTTCCGTCGGCTACTTCGCGCAGGATCATTCTGAGACGATCCGCAAGGGCGTGACCGCGATCGAATGGCTGCACGAATTCGATCCCGCCGCGACGCAGGAAAAATTGCGCGGCCTGATGGGCCAGATGCTTTTCAGCGGCGATGATGCGTTGAAGCAGACCCGCGCTCTTTCCGGCGGCGAATCCGCGCGCCTGATCTTCTGCCGCCTGATGCTGCTGAAGCCGAATGTGCTGGTCCTCGACGAACCGACCAATCACCTGGACCTTGAATCCATCAACGCGCTCAATATCGCGCTTCAGAAATACGATGGCACGGTTCTGCTGGTCACGCACGATCAGGATGTGATCGAAGAAGTCGCCACGCGCATCTGGCATTTCAAGGACGGCCACATCGAGGACTTCAAAGGCCCGTACGAGGAATATCTCGCCTACGCCAAAGAAAAAGCGTCGTAGCTCGCCTAAGCTGGCTCAAGCGTAGTTTCCCGCCGCTGTCGCAAGGCTGGCACTTGTAGGGCTGGTCGTGAGACCAGCCGCCTTTTCGCGCGCTTACCGCGGCGACGCCCTTCGATTGCCAACCGTTCGATTTCCTAGAAAAGCCTCCCGCCGATCGTGGCGTTCTCTCGGTCGGGAATCACCAGGATGACCCTTCCTTCGGCGTCCGGCACGCCAAGCGTCAGCGTCTCCGATTCGAATGGCCCAATCTTTCGCGGCGGGAAATTCACCACGCCCAGCACCAGCTTGCCGAGCAATTCTTCTTTCCGGTAAAGATGCGTGAGCTGCGCGGAAGATCGCTTGATCCCGACTTCAGCGCCGAAATCAATCGTCAATTTGTAGGCAGGCTTCCTCGCTTCAGGAAAGTCCTCCACCAGAATCACCTTGCCCACTCGAATGTCCAATTTCTCAAAATCTTCAATGGTTGCCATACGCGCGGGAATGATAGCTTACGCCGCGATTTTCGTTAAGATGTTCACGCGGCCGGTGCGTTGATTCCGGGATGCGGATTCTGAATTCGCGCGAGAACTTCGACATGAGCTTTGACGCCGTAAAAATTGAGCGCGTGCAGGATTATTGGAACGAGCGGCCCTGCAACATCCGGCATTCGTCGAGCCCGGTTGGTTCGCGGCAATATTTCGATGAAGTGGAAGCGCGAAAATATTTCGTCGAACCGCACATCCCAAGTTTCGCGCAGTTCGAGCGCTGGCAGGGCAAGCGTGTGCTGGAAATCGGCTGCGGAATCGGCACCGACACAATCAATTTCGCGCGGCACGGCGCTCGCGTGACGGCCGTAGATCTCTCGGAGCGCTCTCTCGAAATCGCGCGCCAGAGGGCGCAGGTCTTCGGCTTGCAGGATCGCATCCAGTTCTATCAATGCAGCGCCGAAAATCTTTCCGCGTTCGTTCCCGTCGAGCCGTACGACCTGATCTACTCATTCGGCGTGATTCACCACACGCCGCATCCCGAGCGAGTCCTCGAGGAGATCCGAAATTATCTAGCGCCGGGCGCGACAGTGAAAATCATGGTCTACCATCGCCGGAGCTGGAAAGTATTTTGGATTTTGCTGACGTACGGAAAGGGCCGATTCTGGCGCTTGAAAGAACTCGTGGCGCGGCATTCCGAAGCGCAAACCGGCTGCCCCGTCACGTACGTCTACACGCGCGATGAAGCGCGCCGGCTGCTGGAAGATCACGGTTTGAAAGTCCAAGAAATCGCAGTCGAGCACATCTTTCCCTACCGAATCTCCGACTACAAAAAATACAATTACGTAAAGGAATGGTATTTCCGAATCATGCCGCAGCCAATGTTCCGTTGGCTCGAGCGCCACTTCGGCTGGCATCTCTGCGTAACCGCGGTTCGAGCGTAATGGATCGCTCAACTCCAGCACTCACCGCGATCGGTCACGGAGTGCTAGCGCAGCCTGTAATCAGCGGCGGCTTAGCGGTGCCGCCTCGACCGAATTCCGCGATATAGCAATCTACTTCATCGTAATTCGCGCCATTCCAGCGATAAACCGCAAATATCTCTTTGTCAGCGCTCAGGTGCGACCCCGTCGTAACGTCATGAAACCCGTTGGTGGATGAGTCTCGAACGATCAAGGCGCCGCCGCTCATTCGAAGCGCGAGTTGCAAGCCTCCGCGACGACGAACGAAAATCCACATCAGGCAGTTTCCGTTCGCGCCGCAGACTAACTCAGGCCCTTGCACTAGAATTTGCTCGCTTCCGTCGTCGGCGAGAACGATCGACCCGACGCGAGAGCTCATCACAATCTTTCGCTCGTCACGACGCTGGCCCTTGGGAAGAGCGTCGTGAATCATCTCATCGTCGACCGCATGGTAAATTTTCGTCCGGTCTTCGACCGAGAGGTGCGCGTCCGCAAGGGAGTGGGTGAGATGAGCCGTGAGATCGAACGGTGTTTGCAGCTGCTTCCAGTCATCGCGCACACTCTGCGCCGCGACAACCGTGCACAGAGCTGCAGCAAGCCAAATCAACAGGATCGTGCGCATACAAAATCGTTTCGGATCAGTTTTTGCGCGCGCCCGCGGCGGTGTGCGGCCCGCCGAAACCGATTTCGACGGGCGTATCTTTTTGCAGGACGGCTTCATGGCCGCGCGACAGGAAATTGGAGTAGATCGAGCGCGAAGCGCCGTAGGCGCCAAACGCAATGGAGAAGACTCGCGATTGCGCCGCCAGGCTCACCAGCGCGCCGACCAATCGCATTCCCGATCCGCCCGCTACGGTGCGCATGCCGGGATCACCTTCCGCGTCGACCGTGCCGTGTTCCACGTCAGGCCGAGCAGCAGCGGCGGCAATGGCGAGAGCCAGGCCCGTCGAGAGGTAGCGCGTTTTGGAATCCGTCGCGTGCGCGCCGCCTTCCGTGTCGAGGCTCAGCCGCGCGGCGCGATCCACTTCCGCGCCCTCGAGCGACCCGTGAACGGTCTGCGCGGGTCCGTCAGGCAGCTCGATTCGCTCGAACGTGACGCGAAGATCGCCGTTGTGATGAAGCTTTCCCGCGGGCTTGGCCTGCAGCACTTCGCCGACAAGCCGGCTGTTTGCGGGCAGGATTAAATTGTGGTCGGCTGAATAAAGCGGCGCGGTGACGATTGCGGAGACAGGCGTGCCGCGATGCGCCGTGGCGGAAGTCACCTCGCCTTCGAGGCGCGCCTGAAGCAAACTCTCAGCGGGCGGCGGCGTGCCGATCGTGGCGAAAAGTTCAGCGCCACGCGATGCCGAACCGAAATCGAGTGGCGCATCGAGCTCGGCATTGAATCGCGTTCCCGTCTCGATGTACTGGCGATGGTAGGGGAGCTCCGCGAGCAAATACTGCTTGACGCGATGCATCTTTCCGGGCGACTTCACCTGGTTAACGGCTTGATGCACCGTGTCCTTCGCTTCCTGAATTTTGCCCTTCGCTTCCTGTTTGGCGAGTTCGGCTGCTTTCGCCGCCGCGCTTTTTTCCTGCTTGGCGCGCGCCGGGTCGCTGACGAGATGAACGACTTCCGCCGAGCCGCGCGAAACCGTCGTCGAGATCGGAATGCGCTTGCCGCCGGGAAGTGCCAACTCGTCAAATGTGACGCGATATTGGTGGAACGGCGTGAGGTCGCCATTCGCGTAGGCGAGTGTGCGATCCATCGCGGAGATCGGGATGACGCGCTCAACATGCCCCGTGACCACGCTGCCTGCTGGGATCACGATTTGATCGAATGCGTAGACCGCGTCCACGACCTCGCCCTCGACCGGTTCGCCCGGATGATTGATGCGAGCGCGGCGTACGAGGGCCACCCGCAGCGGCGTGCCGCTCGGCACCAGTAGCGAGACTTTTAGCGGCGCGGGAGGTTGATTCGCTGTGGCTGTTTGCTCATTTTCCTTAGCTGCACCTTGATCCGCACCCTGCGGGCGATGTTGCAATGCTGGATCAGACGGCGCCGCATCGGGCGGCGGAGGATTCTGTGGGGGATTTTGTGCGCGGGCGGCCGAGGCGCCAAACACGATGGCGAAGGCCATCGCGAGCGTCCGGCGGGGGAACTTCATTGAGGTACTCCTTCGGCGCGACGACGATACGATCCCGTTCATCGCACACGCCGTCCCTGAAGCTGCAAGAATAACGCGATTCCTCGCGTGAATCTATAGCCCGCGATTTGACAGACTGTCTGGCCCGAGTTCGACTTACCGCAACTTCTCGAAGATTTCCTCGAACTGGCGAATGGTGGCGGGGCCGTGTCCGGCGTAGTGATTGTTGGCATAGGCGAAGATGCTGACGCCGCGGCGGAGGATCAGCTTGCAGGCTTTCGCCCATTCCGATAACGCGCGAGTGCGATCCACAACGACTTTGTCCCAGGTCTTCGTTACCTTTTCGATTCCGTAGCGGTCGCCGAGCCAGCGGATGTAAGTGAAATCCGCGGTGATCGGATCGAACTTCTGGAACAGTTCGGATATAAACGGCATCCACGGATGGTCGATCAGTGCGAGAGCGATGTGCCGCTTGCGCAGCGCGTCCACGTACGCCGGAATCAGGAAATTCTTGTTGCGAATTTCGACGGCGAAGCGATATCCCTCCGGCAGCGTGTCGAGGAAGGGAATCAGGCGCTCGAGAAATTCTTCCGGCTTGGCGAAAGCTTTTTTATTGAAGTAAGGAAACTGAAAGAGCAGCGGCCCGAGCTTTTCGCCGAGGAGATCCATCACGCCGAGAAACTGTTTCAATTCATCGGCCGCTTCCTTCAGAATTTTCTCGTGCGTGATGATCTGCGGCACCTTCGCCGCGAAAATGAATCCTTTCGGCGTCACCGAGTGCCATCGCTTCACCATCGAGGGCGACGGGATGCGGTAAAACGTGCTGTCCACTTCGACCGTGCCGAATTGCGTGGCGTAGTGCGCGAGATAGTCGGCAGGCTTCAGCCCGGCTGGATAGAACGTGCCCTCCCACCCGTCCGCCGTGAACGCCGAAGTTCCTAAACGAATTTCCGCCTTCTCCGCCATGGCCAGCCGATTGTAACCGAGTCGGGCCGAACGCGCTTCCCTGCAACCGCGTAGATCGCAAGCGTGGGAACTGCGCAGGGCGAGACGGATTTGCGCAAAGACAAAGAATCTGAACTGCCGGTCCGTCCGCCCGCGGACCCCACAATTGCCGGCCGGACGCTCCTCGCGCCGGCGTTGTTCTCGCGACGGCGCTAAGCTCAGTTATATCGCACTACGATACTTCGTGCGAGGCAACCGTCCGCCAAGCGTATCGCATCACGATATATTGAAGCCGCTCTCGCGCTTGACTGCCTAGCTCCCGGCCAAGGCCGGGGTTCGTAGGGCGGAGCTCAAGTCTGACTGTACCTCCGCCCGTCCGCTGCGGTCTTCGAGAGAGCCGCTGAATAATCCGATGTAAATGAACGCCCAGGAAGGAGAATCGGAAAGATGCAATTAAAATCGCTCTCACAAGGCCCCCTCTTGTTGTTGGCAGTCATCTCTCTTTGCGCGGTTCCCGCAATGGCGCAGTCGTCGCAGGAAAACGGAAAGCTAAAAATTCACGTTGATCCAAAACAGGCATACGTGTTCGTGGATGGGAAAGCCATTCGCGACGGCAGCCAGACTATCGAATTGCCCGCCGGATCTCATAGCGTCGGCGTCTATAACTACGGCTACCAATCTAAAACGCAGAACGTAACCATCACGGGAAAGGAAACGACGAGGCTCGAGGTCGCGCTTCAACGCTCCGGAGCGAATGTGTCCGGTCCCTTCGCTGACATCGAAATTAAAGGCGATCCACGCGCGGCAGTCCTATTAAACGGCACGACGCCTGATTTTTTCGTTGGTCACGTGGATGAATTCAATTGGAACTGGATCTGGCACCAACGTCTGCTCGTGAGGCCGGGAAGTTACCAGCTTACGGTCACGCGAAACGGAGACACGATCTGGTCCGGTCCCGTGATGGCGAACGCAGGGGAACAAGTAACGGTCTATCTCGATCAGAACGGTAAGATGAAAACAAAACCGTGGAAGCAGGGCAACTCGATCGGCCCGCTTCCGCGCTTTCAGGCAGGAATCGCGAGCGCCACCGTTCCCATCGCGCCGGTGACCGCAACATTCGCTGCCCAACCGGAACAAGTCGGATGCGGACAATCAACCGATCTGAGCTGGAACTCGACCGATGCGGTGAGCGATTCGATCAGCGGGATCGGACAAGTCTCTCGGGACGGCAGCGAATCGGTGAATCCGACGCAGCCTATGACATATGAACTCACGGCCGTCGGACCGGGAGGCAAAGTCACGAAGACGGTCAAAGTGGACGTGGACAAGAATCCGACTGTGACTATGAGTCTCAGCCAGCCAGAAGTCCGGTATCACAAGATCGGAGACAAAGTGGTGCGTGATGATATGACCACGCTGAATTGGTCCACCGCGAACGCCGACGAAGTTTCCATTGATCCGTTTGGCGGCGAAGCTTTGACCGGCAGCAAGACGATCACTGCGGAGCCGGCACGGTCCAATCCAGGCCCAGTCAACGAATGGGTCTCCTACACGCTGACGTCCACGAACGAATGCGGCGGAACGACCACGCGAACGGCGAAGCTGCACGTCATAGGCTCGATCGATCCTGCGCCGTCCATCACGCTTGCAAGTCTGTTCTACCCGACGGAGTATCCCACGCCGAAACATCCGCGATTGGGCCTCGTTGCCAGTGAGAAGGAAACTCTCTCGGCCATCGCCGCGCATTTCAAGAGCTACGAGCCGTTCAACGAAAAGGCGGACCTTGAAATCGTCGGCCACACGGATGTTCGCGGGCCGAACCGGTACAATCTTTCACTCAGCGAGCGGCGCGCACTGCTCGTGAAAAACTACCTCATCTCGCAGGGAATCACGCCCGACAGAATTCAGATTCGCGCGGACGGCAAGCGCGACGAACTCACCAAGGGACAGGTGGAGGCCCTGCAAGCGAAGGACCCTGAAAAACCCAAAACATGGATGACGCACCGGATGAAGGCCACCTGGCTCGCGTACAACCGGCGCGTGGACATCGTTCTCGAGCCGAAAGGCGAGCAATCCACCGAAGCGTTTCCAAACGACGCCCCCGATGCGCGCATTCTGTGGCAACGGCCCGTGCCGAGCCTGAAGAAACTCGAATTGGCGGCGCAATCGAAGACGCCCGGCGAATCCATGCACGCCGGAATGGTCTCAAACTAAGGAAGCGGGAGCGATGTGCGGCCCGGCATGGTTCGGCGCACGGTAGGGCTGGGAGAACTTTGGCCATCGCCGGGCCGCGCGCCACAAGGTTTACGAAGACTTCTTGAAAGGA
The DNA here is from genome assembly GCA_963838705.1 of uncultured Acidobacteriota bacterium. Classification (GTDB taxonomy): domain Bacteria; phylum Acidobacteriota; class Terriglobia; order Acidiferrales; family UBA7541; genus Palsa-147. The sequence goes on from CAWIRU010000005.1 coordinate 89,415, forward strand.
GGAACGATCATGCAGCTATCAATTCGAGCGCTCGCGATTGCGGGAGGCATTCTGTGGGGCGGTGCGATTTTGATCGTCGGAGCGATCAATCTCGTCGCGCCGAGCTACGGAATGAGCTTTCTGCAAATGACGAGCTCGGTATATCCGTGGTTTCACGCAGCGCACGGCGTGCGGAGCGTTGTGATCGGCACCGTCGATGGGTTCATTGACGGAGCGGTCGGCTCGCTTCTTCTCGCGGTGCTCTACAACAGCCTTGCGGTTCATTCGCACGCGCATACGAGCCAGCCGAGCTGAGCGATTTCCCGCGAGAGGGTAATCCCAGAGGGAGACCGGCCGGTCTCCGCGGTTCTTGCGTCTCCGGGTTCGGGAATCCGATGGACTCCACCGGAGTCCGGACATCGGACCGGGTCTCGTCTGGTCGGGACGGCCAGCCCTGCGATTGCCCTCCGGTTGTTCGTCGCGCGTGCTCGCGCCGTTACCCGCTGACAATTGACATACTGGGAAATGGCGTGGGAGACTCAGCAAAGTTTCGGCGCCGGGCCGAATTCGACCTTTCGCCTCGGAATCTTGCTGGAGGGCGGCGTGTCTCGTTCGATCCTGCGATTGACATTCCTTCTCGGAATCGCCACCGCTCTCACGCTTTCTGCAGCGCGCGGCCAGAATCAGGCCGCGCCGCCGACGGGTGCGCCGCCGAATGCTTCGACGCTGCCTGAAAGTGCACCGGCGACTCCTCCGCCGCCATCGGCGCCCGCTCGCGTGACAGCCCCGCATGTGAGCGTGTCGCCGCTCGAAGGCGCGCTCGATCTCTTGCGCGATGGCAGGTTCACCGAGGCCGCCGATGCGTATAACAAGATCATCGCGTCCGGTGCAGATGTACCGGCTGCCTACGCGGGACTCGCTCGTGTGAACTTGAAAGAAAAGAACGTCTCTGGCGCGTACACCGCCGCGGCAAAGGCCGTCGAGCTCGATCCCAAATTTTCAGATGGCCACGTCGCACTCGGCGAGGTTTACTTCCGTCAAGGCAAGCTGGCCGAGGCGGAGAAGGAGTGGGTCTCCGTTGTCAACTCCGGCCACGCAACTGCTCGCGCATACTACGGCCTTTATCGGATTTCACACGCGACCTCGAATTTCAAGAGCGCCAAGGCACGTATCGACCGCGCGCATCAACTCAATCCCGACGATCCGGACATCTGGCGCGCTTGGGCGTTCACGCTTGGGCGAGAGCAGCGATTGAAAGAGCTCCAGGATTTCATGGCAGCTCATAGAATTGATGCTGATCGCGACGAACGCGAGGGAATGACGCGCTACATCACGATGCTCGACGACGAGAGCAAGCGGTCCCTCCAGACTTGCACGCTCGCGACTAAAGCCGATTCAACGGAAACGAATCTGGCGCAGTTGATGAATGATCCGGAGAGATTGCGCGCCTACGGGATTGAGGTGAAACTGAACGGCCAGTCGTCACACCTGATGATCGACACGGGGTCCGGCGGCATAATTATAGACCGCAGGGTTGCCGAGAAGGCGGGAGTGACGCGCATTGTTGATACGAAAACGGGAGGAATCGGCGACAAGGGCGACGTGGCGGGCTATGTGGGCTACGTGAAATCCATTCAGGTGGGAGGATTGGAATTTCACGATTGCTACGTCGATGTTTACGGAAAGCGTACAGTTCAAGGCGACGATGGGCTGATCGGTACCGACGTGTTTTCAAGCTTCCTGGTGGATCTCGATTTTCCGAACGGTACGTTGCGGCTCAGCCAGCTACCGGTGGACCCATCTGTACCGGCCGCACCTGTGGCACTCCAGTCTCAGCGCACGGAAACTGCCGTCTGGCACGATCGCTTTATCGCGCCGGAAATGAAATCGTACTATCCTCTTTTCCGCTTCGGACATTTGCTCTTGATTCCGACGTCGCTCAATGATTCGCCGACGAAGCTGTTTCTGATTGATACCGGCGCCTGGGACAATACCGTGACTCCGGCATTTGCACGCGAAACCAGCAAGGTTCGCCGCGAGGAAGACGTTCACGTCACTGGATTGAGCGGCGAAGTGAAACATGTTTATACCGTGGATCGCGCAAAGATCCAGTTCGGTCACTTTGTGCAGGACCGCGAAGATCTTATCTCGTTCGATCTGACTCCAATCAGCGAATCCGCCGGGACTGAAATCTCCGGGATATTGGGATTTAGACTGCTCTGGCAGCTGGAGATCAAGCTTGATTATCGCGACGGCCTCGCCGATTTTACTTACGACCCCAAACGCTTCCACTGATTCCCAGTTTTAGTTCAGCAAGTAGGTCTTGACGAAAACGGCGGCGGCCTCGGCGAGGAAGTCGTTGTTCTTTTTCTTGGCGTAGCCGTGGCCTTCGTCGTTGGCCATGAGGAACCAGACGGGCGTTCCATTCTGCGAGACCGCGTCGGCAATCTGTTCCGATTCACTTGCGGGAACGCGCGGATCATTTTTTCCGGCGACGACGAACAGAGGCCTCTTGATGAGCTGCGTGTTGTTCATCGGCGCGATGCGCTCGAGGAATTCGCGCATCTTCGGATCGCGCTCGTCGCCATATTCGACGCGGCGGAGATCGCGGCGATACGCCTGCGTGTGTTCGAGAAACGTGACGAGGTTCGACATGCCGACGATGTCGAGCGAGCAGCGAATCCGGCTGCTGTAGAAAGTCGAAATCGCGAGCGTCATGTGCCCGCCGTAGCTCCCGCCCATCACCATGACTCGCTCCGGATCGAGATCGGGGCGCGTGGCGATCCAATCGAGGAGCGCATTGATGTCTTTGTACGCGCCTTCGCGGAGAAAACCATTGTCGAGCGCGAGGAACGATTTGCCGTAGCCCGTCGAACCGCGAACGTTCGGCCGGATTACGGCGATTCCAAGCTCGTTCACCAAATAATTTGGCCCGCCGAGGAAGCCTGGGCGCGACTGGCTTTCCGGCCCACCGTGGATATCAATTATGACAGGGCGCTTGCCGGTGAACTTCGCCGGCGGAGATGACAGAAAGCCCGAAATCGCGCGGCCATCGAAGCTCTTCCAGTGGACGAGTTCGGGTTCGGCAAGCGACTCCGTGGCGATTCCGCCGGTCTCGCTGTGCGTCCAGCGATCGATATTTCCCGTGGTGATGTCGAGCGAATAGACGTCCGAGGGCGAGCGAGCGGAATTGACGACGAAGGCGAGATCGCGGCTGTTGTTATGCCACTGAAGATTGTTGATCACGCCTGCAGGGAGTTTCGGCAATTTCATTTCGTGCCGCGACGCGGTGTCCATCACGTGCACGACGCTAAATCCGTCTTCGTTGGTTTCAAACGCGATTTTCTTGCCGTCTTTCGACAAGCGGAGTTCGTCAACATCCCACGAAATATTTTCCGTCAGGTAGGTGTGAGCCCTGGTCGCCAAATCAATGTAAACGAGCCGCTCGAATTCAGAATCTTTATCCGTGTTCGTGTAGATGCCCTTTCCGTCTTTCGAAAATTGCCCGCCGCCGGTGCCGTAGACTATTTTTTCGCCGGCGGGAGGCCGCAGCGTCACTTCCGTCAACGCACCGGACGACGCGTCGCACAGCCAGAGGTAGCTCTCATTCGCCGAAATCTCTTCGAGAAGAAGAATGGTGCGATCGTCCGGCGACCAATCCAGCGGCTGCCATCCGCCGCCGGTCAGCTTCGCCACCAGGCGATCGCTTTTTGGATCGGAGGGATTCACGACGTATAGATCCACGTCCATGCCGTTTCGGCGCGTTGAGACATACGCGATGCGATCGCCCGAACTCGACCACACGCGGCTCGTGTTTCTGGATTTGCCGTCGGTGATCAAGGTGATCGCGCCGGTCGCGAGATCGTACCGGTAGAATTGATAGAACTCGTCGCCGCCGCGATCCTTGGCGAAAACGAAGTAATCGGGATTCGCGGGCGAAAACGAACCGGCGCGCGCCGCGTCGGGAAAAAAAGTGAGCTGGGTGCGTGCCCCGCCCGGCGCGCTGACGAAATGAACCTGAACCGTATCGGCGAAGCGGGTGCCGATCAGCATTTCGCGCTTCGCCGGATGCCAGCTTGTAATCGCCGCCGAGCGATAATTGCCGTAACGATCCACTTCTTCCGCAAGCGCCCTCGGAATCGGCGGAATGCCCTTTACGACAAGGTTATCGCCCGGAGCGACGGTATCCTGGGACGGCGTCTGCGCAGTGCACGGAAGCGCGGCGGCAACGCAAAATACAAGTATCGCGAGACGTGCCTTCATGGCTCTTCTCCGAGTTGTTGCCCGCCCGGACGCGCCGATTCAACGCGCGGAGGCTGTCTTATTTCGTGGATTTTTGAAGTTCGGTCAGCGCCGCGAGCACTTCCTCGCTGTGCTTGCTCGGGTCCACGCCGATGAATTCCTTGACGATGAAGCCTTTCGGATTGATCAGAAACGTGTTGCGCGCGGCGTAGGTGGTTCCCTTGTAATCCATCACCGAACCGTACTCGGTCGAGACTTTGTGATCGGTGTCGGCGAGCAATTTGAAATTCAGCCCTTCCTTGGCGCAGAACTGCTTGTGCGAATCGGCCGTATCCACGCTGACGCCGACGATCACCGCGTTCTTGTCCTCGTACTGCGCCAGGTCGCGCTGGAAATTGTGAGCTTCAATCGTGCAGCCGCTCGTGAAGTCCTTCGGATAAAAATAGAGGACAACCCACTTGCCGCGAAAATCGCCGAGGCTCAACTGTTTTCCTTCCTGTGATGTCAGCGAAAATTCCGGCGCCTTCGTCCCGACGGCGGGGGGCGCCGTGTCGGCATGCGTTCTAAAAGTTGCGATCGCGAAGAGAATCGCTCCGAAGAGAACGGACACTACGATTCGTGCATTCCTAATTTGCGTGATTCTCATTTCTCACCTCGTCCTTTATTCTGAGATTGCCCGCCCGTTACTTTTGTTTGGAAATTTCAATGTACGCCCGCGTGGTTTCCCAGTCCATGCGAAGGATGCACCCCGTCGCGCCCTTGTCGAACGCAATCGTGAAATTTTCCACGGGAGCAGGCAGCGTCGAGACCTTCATATCCGCCCGCATCAGATCGCTTGATTCCCCGGGATAGGGAATCCCCCATTCGCCCGTCTTGTTGCTGACGATCAGCGTCCACTTGTGCTCATCCGGGATGACGAAGAGAGTGTAGTTGCCGGCGGCCACGGCCTTGCCGCCCACCTCGAGGTTGGTGTCGGTGACGAACGTCGTCGCCTCGTTCGCGCCTGCGCGCCACACTTCGCCGAACGGCACGAGGCTGCCATAAATTTTGCGCCCCTTCATCCTTGGGCTGGAGTACTCCACGGTGATTTTTTTTCCGTCGATGAATTTCCATTCCGCCTTGGCCGGCGGGCTCGGTCGCTGCGTCTTGTCTTGCACGAAAGCATGCGTCGCGACCGCGGCGAGGATCACAAGAAGCGCCGAACTGACTACAATCGTCCAATTTCGCATTTCATCTCCTGTTGCTGCACCGCAGGGGTTAGACGCCGGGATTCACCCGTGCGGTAGCTTGCTAGCCGGAGAGATTGTACGCCATTCCGTCAAGGACGACGCGCCGAGCGAGAACACGGAACGGCGGCTGCCGTGCCCTCACCGAGAGGATGCCAGAGCCGACTTGGCGGAGGCCGCATCCATCGAAAAAAACGGTGTGAGGCACAGAAATTGTTGACGTGATGCTCATATCTATGATAAATGCGCATAAATATTGCGCGTATTGGATGGGGTTGCCAACGATACGCTGCCGGGCGGGGTGTGACGCCTACGGCAAAAGAGAGGGTGGTCATGACGCGGTTTCTCCGAAGCGTGTTGCAGCTGTGCGGTTTGGCGTTCGTGGTTCTGATTGGAGCCCAAGTGGCGGCCGCGCAGTCAACCACGGGTTCGATTTACGGCCATATCACGGACACCTCGAAATCGGCGGTCCCCGGCGCGAAAGCTACCGCGACGAATCAGAGCACAGGAGTAGTGTATTCCTCCCCCACGGACGGCCTCGGCTACTACACCATTCTGACTTTGCCGCCGGGCGCGTACACGGTGACCGTCACCAAGGACGGATTCAGCACGTCGTCCATTTCAGATGTCGTGATCGCCATTGATCAGAAGCAGCTCCTGGATTTTGAAATGACCGTTGGCGCGGTCAATACGGTCGTCACGGTTACCTCCGCTCCCACAATGCTTCAGACGCAGACGACCAATACCGGCGATGTGATCACCACCAACGACATTCTCGATCTGCCGCTTCTGGGCCGGAATTTTCTCGACCTCGTCGCCTTATCCGCGGGCGTCGAATCCGGCGGCAATTCCGTCAGCGCATTCAGCTACAGCATCAACGGGCAGCGTAGCTTCGCGAACTCGATCATGATTGACGGCGTCGAAGCGACGACCAATCGCACGCAAGACATTACTGTGACACCGGGTGTGGACTCGACGCAGGAGTTCAAGATCACGACGTCGGCGTATTCGGCGGAGTACGGGAGAGCGGCAGGTGGAATCGTATCGATTCAAACCAAGTCTGGCACGAACAGCTTGCATGGAGACGTATTTGAATTTTGGCGCCCGGATTTCACGGCCGCGAAGCCCTATGCGATTGACGCTATATCCGTGCCCGGCACGCCGCTGCAGCAGAATAACTTCGGCGGAACACTGGGCGGCCCGATCCGGAAGAGCAAATCATTCTTCTTTATTTCGTACGAACGCACCCAGTTGACGAACGCCTATACCTATATTGATTCCACTCCGCCGATGCAGTACATCAATGTTCTTCCCGACGGCTCGGTAGACCTATCAAAACTTGTCGATCCGAACGGCAATCCGATTCTGATTTTCGGTCCGTACAATCCGTACACTCCGCTTCCGGGCAATGTGATACCCGCTTCGATGGTCAGCACGGCGGGGCTGAACACGCTTCTCGATTTTTTTCCCAAGCCGAATCGTCCCGGAATAGACTTCGGCTGGTACGACAATTTCTCAGTCTATTCGCCCGTACGAACCACAGGGAACCTCGGCGACGCCCGGTGGGATCACGAGTTCTCCTCGGCCGACCATCTCTCGGCTGTCTACCACTACGGAGATTCAAACCAACTGACCACCGATCCCTATCACGGCGCCACGGTTGTCCCGGGTGCGGGAGACGCAGACCAGGCGAATAACGAAATTCTGCGGAATCAAGAGCTCTCCGTGACGGAGACGCACATCTTTAGCGCTCACCTCGTGAATGAAGCGCGGTTCGGCTACACGCGCTTGAAAGAGGATCTATTCAGTCTTCTGAATGGGCATGACTATTCGACGGAATACGGCTGGGGGAACGTTTTCGTGCCGGGACTGCCGGAGACGGAGGGCTATCCCTACATCTATCTCGGAAGCGGCTATCTGACCGGTGGTTCGACGTACAAGCCATTTCTTGAACTCGACCGCAACTACCAGGGCGCGGACAACGTCTCGATTACTTCCGTCGGGAAACACGAATTCAAATTCGGCGCTGATTTCCGGCGGCTGAACTCGAACCCGAATTTTCCGATCTTTCCGACCGGCTTTCCCTACTTCTGTTGCGAGAATTACGCAGCGACTTCCGGCTATGGCCCGTCGGGCTCCAATACCGGATCAGACATCGCCGACCTCCTTGTGGGAATTCCCTTCGCGGATTACATCGGCCTTCAGCTCACGAATCCACACACGCACGCCTGGGAAATGCACTACTACTTCCAGGATACGTACAAGGTGACTCCGAAGCTGACGGTGAACGGCGGCATTCGATACGAATATCAGGCGCCTTACGTCGAGGCCAACAACTACTATTCCAACTATGACCCCACGACCGACAGCTTGCTTCTCGCCGGCCGAGGAACGAATTCGGCCGCGCTGATCAACGCGCGAACGAATGATTTCGGCCCGCGCCTGGGAGTGGCTTATCAATTCACGCCGAAGACGGTGATCCGCGCCGGCTATGGCTTCTTCTATTCTCCCGAAAATGACGCGCGCGAGGATATTCTGACGAAGAACTATCCATTCGCCACGTCCAACACGTACAACAACTGGCCCGGATTTTATGAGGGCAACTACGGCGCGCCGTATCTCTACCAGGCCGGTATCGGCATTCCGCGAGTCACGACGCCGCCGATTCCTCCCGGTGCGTCCAGCATTCCGGCTGTAGACACGATTTTGGGCGGACAGCTGCAGAATGTGTACTACGAGAATCCCAACATCAAAACGGGTTACTCCCAATCCTACAATTTGACGCTCGAACGCGAGCTCGGATCGAACTTCACCGTGGAAGCGGGTTATGTCGGATCGGTCAGCCACGATCTTTCCTACGAAGTCGGGAATCTCAATCAAGTCGGCAACATGGGAAGCGTGGTGTCCCCGAATGTGGGAAAGATTCAGGCATTGGAGAGCGCGGGCTGGGGCGTATACCACTCGCTCCAGGTCAAAGCAACGAAGCGCGCGTCGCGCAATTTGAGCTTTCTGGCTGCCTACACGTACGCGCACAACATTGACAACGGTCCCGCTCCCTTCGACCTCGGGCATATAGGCAATAACACGCCGGAGAATCCGTATGACCTGCACCGGGAAACGGCTTCGGCCGACGACGATGTGCGCCACAACTTCACATTCAGCGGTCTCTACCGGCTCCCGATCGGCCGAGGACAAAGATTGTTCGGAAACTGGGGAAGGGCCCAGGAGTTGATCATGGGAGGCTGGCAGCTCAACGGAATCTTCGTAGCTCGGTCCGGAATTCCTTACAACGTAATCTGGAACAGCTACAACACGAACTGCGCCGGCGATCGTCCCGATCTTGTGCCGGGCGCAAACATCCACACGCCGACGGTTCCGAACACATTCTTTAACACCATGGCGTTCCAGGCTCCGGCGGGCAGCACGGGCCCGATGGGGAACTCGTGTGCGCTCGGCGACGCCGGCCGAAATTTGCTTTATGGTTCCGGCTTCGTGAATGCCGACGTTTCACTATTCAAGGATTTTCAATTGAGGGAATCCTGGAAGCTTCAGACGCGGCTGGAGGCGTTCAACGCTTCCAATTCGCCCCATTATGACAATCCCAACTCGGACTTTGGGAATCCGTCAAACGTCGGGCAAATCACCGGAACGTACGGGAACATGCGAATCTTGCAGATTGCAGCCAAGTTCATCTTCTGATTAGAGCGCGAGTTGAATACCGCGCGATCGGCCGCAACAGCTGAATGCATGCGTTCTCCGGGCGCCGGGCGTTCCAGCGACGTGCCTCCATCAGTAGCCGGCGTTCTGATATTCTGACGGCGATTTCGCGGACGAAAATCACGCGCGACGAGTGTCGGGTACACAAAAGATGACTCTTCTTTTTGCGCTGGCCACGCCCAGCAGGCTGCTGCATCTTTCTCCCGTTGATCTTGTAATCGTCGTCTTCTATTTCGTTCTGGTTCTCGCCATCGGCTTCTATCTGCGCGGGCGGTCCAACACCGGCGAAGATTTCTTTCTGGCCGGGCGGGAAATGACGGCGTGGATCGCGGGCCTGAGCTTTCTTTCGGCGAATCTTGGCGCGCTCGAATTGATGGGATGGGCGGCGGCTTCCTACCAGTACGGAATTCTTGCGGCGCACTGGTATTGGATCGGCGCGATTCCCGCGATGCTGTTCCTCGGCATCGTCATGATGCCGTTCTACTACATCTCAAAAACTCATTCGGTTCCGGGCTATCTCCAATTGCGGTACGGAGAATCGAGCCGCGCGCTCGCCGCCGTTTCTTTCGCGTTCATGACCGTGCTGATGAGCGGCATCAACATGTACTCGATGGCGCTGGTGATGAAGGTCGTGCTCGGCTGGGACATTCATTTCAGCATCTGGGTTTCTTCGCTCACCGTGGCGGTCTATGTGGCGCTCGGCGGATTGCGCTCCGCGATTTTCAACGAGGTTCTTCAATTTATTTTGATTTGGGCAGGAGCGCTGCTGATACCAATCCTCGGTCTGATCGAAGTGGGCGGATGGCATCAACTGCAGTTGCGCGTGGCGCAAAATGCGTCCGCCGAATATATGCACATGTGGTCCACGCTCGGCACGTTTACCGGCAACCCGATGGGCATCCATTGGACCGGAATTGTCTTCGGGCTCGGTTTCGTGATTTCGTTCGGCTACTGGACGACGGATTTCCTGGTGGTGCAGCGCGTGCTTGCGGCGAAAGATCTCCGCAGCGCGAAGATGGCGCCGATTATCGGCGCGGCGTTCAAGATGTTCGTGCCGTTCATCGTGATTCTGCCGGGCTTGCTGGGCATCGCGCTGCTGCCGATGAAGTTGACGGGAGAAGGCGCGGCGGTCGCGACCGGCGGGCACAGCTACAACGAAGTGCTTCCGCTCATGCTCGCTCGATATTGCGGACCGGGACTGCTGGGTCTCGGCATCACGGCGCTCATCGCGGGCTTCATGTCCGGGATGGCGGGCAACGTCAGCGCGTTTTCGACCGTGTGGACCTACGATATTTACAAAGCGTTCGTCAAGAAAGACGCGGCCGACGCCGATTACGTTCGAATGGGGCGCTGGTGCACGATTCTCGGCGTCCTGATCAGCATCGGCACGGCGTATCTTGTGATGCAATTCCTCAGCATCATGGATTATGTCCAGGCGCTCTTCAGCTTTTTCATCGCGCCGCTGTTCGGCACCGTCATTCTCGGCATGCTATGGAAGCGCGCGACACCGAAAGGCGGCTTCTGGGGCTTGCTGGCGGGGACGCTATCGTCCATCGGCATGTGGGCGTGGGTGAAGATCGATCCTTCGGCCCTCGCCTATGTGGCGCTCTCCGGTCACGCGCGCGACATGGCGGAAAATATGTATCGCGGACTGTGGTCCTGGATCGTTTGCGTCGTGGTGACTGTCGTCGTAAGCCTCATGACGGCTCCCAAGCCCGAGAGCGAGCTTGTAGGTTTGGTTTACGGCGCTACGAAAATTCCTTCGGAAGGAAGCATGCCGCTCTATCACAGGCCGGCATTCTGGGCGGTGGTGGTGGCGATCGTGTTTATCGTGCTCGATCTTATTTTCTGGTGAAAACGATGCGGCGTGACGATTCGATTTCGATCTGGTTCTTCATTGGGATTTCTTTGCTCGTCAACGGTGTGTTGATTCTCGGCGCCGGGATATATGAGATTTTCCGCCCGCCGGAGAATCCGGTCGTGCTGTTTCATTTGCACGCCGGTGTTTGGTGGGGAGCGCTGCTGTTCATCCTTGGACTTTTGTATTGCGTGCGGTTTGCCCCGGCGCGAATCGGCAGGAAGGGCTAGGGATTGCGAGCGCGCCGGCCGCGCGCTCGAAGGCTTTTAGCCGTATCGATCGATGATTTCTCCAACGCTCATCTCGAAGCGTCTTGCTCTCGTCGCGGCTTCCGCCGCCATCGCTCTGCTCGCGCTATGGCAGCTGGCATCTGGGCGAGTCACGGTCGCGGATAATTCCGCAGCGGATCGCTTTCCAACTTTTCTTTTCGGCGTGGACTACTACCCCGAACAGTGGCCGGAGAGCTACTGGGAGCAGGATGCGCAGCGAATGGAAGCGGCCGGAGTGAACGCGGTGCGCATGGCGGAATTCGGCTGGTCGGTGATGGAGCCGGAGCAGGGGCGCTTCGATTTTTCTCTTTTCGATCGGGCGATTGCGACTCTTGGCCGCCACGGGATCAAGACGATCCTGGGCACGCCGACGGCGACGCCTCCGAAGTGGCTGAGCCACGATTTTCCAGAGACCCTTTACGTCTTCCCCGATGGGCGGAAATCGAACGATCAGACGCGCCAGCATTACTGCTACAACAGCGCGGTTTACCGGAAATTCTCGCGCGCCATTGTCGAAGCGATGGCCACTCACTATCGCGACAGCGCGAATGTGATCGGCTGGCAAATCGGCAACGAATTCAATAATGAGAATCCGGAATGCTTCAGCGAGAATTGCCGCGCGGCATTCCGAATCTGGCTCGAAGCGAAGTATGGCGCGCTGGATTCACTCAACGAGCGATGGGGCACGCGATTCTGGAGCCAGTGGTATACGAAATGGGATCAGGTGGATCTTCCGTTTCCGGCGACGGGACTGCAAAATCCGGCGCTGATGCTCGATTTCAGACGGTTTATTTCCGATTCGGTCTCATCCTACGTGGCCGAGCAGATCGAGATCATTCGAAAGAATCGGCCGCGAGATTTCATCACCACGAACGGCGTTTTCCGCAATATTGACTACTACAAATTTGGCAAGCAATTCGACGTGTATGCCCAGGACAACTACCCAACATTTCTTGATGCGCCGCAATACCCGGTCGGCGCATCGCTGACGCTCGTTCGCGGATTCAGCGACCGGATGATGGTGATGGAAGAGCTGACCGGATCGGCGGGCCAGACGTATTTGCTGCGCGCGCCACGGCCCGGCGAGATGAGCTTGTGGGCGTTTCAAACAATCGCGCATGGCGCGGATGGCGTCCTGCATTTTCGCTGGCGTACGGCGCGGCGCGGCGCCGAGGAATTGTGGTCGGGCGTTTTCGACCAGGAAAATATTCCCGGCGCGAAATATGAAGAGTTCAAGCGCGAGAGCCAGGATATTCACCGGATTGCGCCTGAAATTCTCGGCTCGAAAATCATCTCGCAGATCGCCGTGCTGCACGATTCGGAGGACGAGTGGGTTTATGACAATCAGTATTTGGCGAAGAACCTGCCCGGGAGCGAAGCGTTTGTAAATTTGTTTCAGGCCGCGTCAGAAGCGAAATTCAATATTGATTTCATCGGTCCGGATGCCGACTTCAAGAGGTATCGCGTAATTTTCGCGCCGCGGATGATCATGATCGATCCGGCGCTCGTCGGGAAAATCCGCGATTTCGTGCGGCAGGGCGGCACGTTTGTGCTTGCTGCGCGGAGCGCGATCCTCGATCGCGATCACGCGCTGATCGAAGAACATCGGCCCGCGATGCTCAGCGATCTGTTCGGCGTCACCGTGGACAAAACGCAGTTCTATCCGAGCGCGCCGTCTACGGGGAATTCAGTCCGCCTCGACAACGGCGAAATTCTGCCTGCGGAATTTGTCGCCGAAGGGCTCAAGCCCAGCGGCACTGCAAAAGTGCTTGGAACGTGGGACAAGGATTTTCTCGAGGGCGCTCCCGCTTACACCGAAAACAAAGCGGGGAAGGGCTCGGCAATCTATTACGGCTCGCTTCTGAATCTCTCGTCCGCACGAGCGCTGCTCCAGCATGTTGCCGTCGAAGACTCGTTGCAGCCGCTACTGACCGGCGTGCCGAAGCAGTTGGAAGTTACCTGCCGCACGAAAGACGGAACGGATTATTTCTTTATTCTGAATCATGAAGATCATGCGGTTACCGCCCAGGTGGGCCCGGGCTATTTCGATATGCTGCGGCACAACGCTGCCGCTGAAACGCTGACGCTCGGAGCCTTTCAGTATGCGGTGCTGAAAAAATCAGCGCGAGACGCCACTCGAAATTTCGCTGCGGAAAGATTGGATCGCGAGGCGCCGGCTCGATGAAGACCGCAGCCGTCATTTTGCTTTTCAATGGCGTCCTGCTTGGACAAGCGCTGGGCGCTCCGGCGCAGGAGAAGAGCTTTGATTTGCTCGCCGGAATGCGCGCTGCAGGAGCGAGCAAGTTCGCCGCGAGCTCGGCCACGGTTTATTCGGATGACCGCGCGGGATGCATGACGATCACGTTTCACTACATTCATGGCGATCCGGAAGTGAGCGTCCCGGCCGCGGCAATCGGCGCGCCCTCGGATTGGTCAAGCTATCGCGCCATTTCGTTCGATTTGCGTTCGACGAGCCTCGAGCCTTTCTTCATGAGATTTTCGAACGGAACTTCGAAGAAAGAGATTGTGATCGAACCGCTTCAGGGGCTTCGAATTCAGGGCATGATTCCGTTCGAATCGCCCACGCCGCAAGAGAATGAGAGAGCGGCGCGCCAGAAGCCTCTCGGCTACAAGATTTGGCCGAACACGCTCGATGTGCCGGTTCCCGTCGAGGAGATTTCATTTCGCATGCACAATCCGGCCGAGCCGACGCAGGTGACGCTGTGCGGCCTGGCCCTCACGCCAGAAACTCCTGGAAACGACATTCTCGACCGGCATCCGGTGATTGATCGCTACGGCCAGTGGATACCGGAAAAATGGGACGGCAAGGTTTACAGCGACGAAGATTTGAAGACGAATTGGGCGAAAGAGGATTTGCAGCCGGTGAAATATCCTTATTGCTCGCTCGGCGGCGATCCCGAGAAGCATCTTCGCGCGACAGGTTTTTTCCGGACCGAGAAAATCGGCAATCGCTGGGCGTTGGTCGATCCGCACGGCCATCCGTTTTATTCCGCCGGAATAGACATCCTCAATGTTGCCGACACAAGTTTCGCGACCAGCGTGGCGGACCGCGAGTATTTGTACGAAGAGCTACCGCCGCAGGGTGCTGCGTGGCTGGATGACCATGGCCACAAGGTTGTCTCTTTCTACGCCGCGAATCTCCTTCGCCGTTACGGTGCGGACTGGACGGAACACGGCAACCAGCACATGGTCGAGCGCTACCGCAATTGGGGCTTCAATACGGTTGGCAATTGGTCGGATAAGGATTTCGCGCCTCACAGCGGCATGCCTTACGTGCTTCCTCTTTACGGATGGACCACAAAAAAATATTTCAGCTATCCGTATGGCCTTCCGGACGTTTTCTCAGACGAGTTCAAAAAAAATGTGGACGCCGCGGCACGCGGGCAGGTGAGCGCGCTAAAGGACGATGCGAATCTGATCGGCTGGTTTCTCGATAACGAGCCCGTGTGGGGAGACGATTTCACCCCGCGGCATTCCTGGGCCGATATTGTTTTAGGCGACCCTGAGCCATCCGCGACTCAAACGAAGCTCAAGGAACTTCTCGCCGCAAATCCAGACGACAGCGAGCGGATCAAAAAAGATTTTCTCTATACGTGCGTCAGGGAAATGCTCGGAATCATTATCGCGGCGGTGCGGAAGTACGATCCGAATCACCTGATTCTGGGAGTGCGTTTCGCCGGCCGGCCGCCGGAACCGATGATTCGCATCGGTTCCATGTTCGATGTTTTCAGCGTCAATATTTATACGGAAGAATTCGCGCCGAATCCAAAAACAATTCAGCAGTATTCGGAACTATCGGGCCGGCCGGTGCTGATCGGTGAATTCACGGCCGCCGCCCCGGGGCGCGGTTTGCAGGGCGTATTTTACGGACTGCACAAGGCCCGCGATCAAGCCGAGCGTGGCGCGGCCTATCGCTATTTCGTCGAGAAATCCGCGGCGAGCCCGTACATCGTCGGCACGCATTGGTTCCAGCTGGTTGATGATCTTCCGACGGGCCGCGGCGACCAGGAGCATTTCAATTACGGGTTTGTGAACGTCGTGGATCAGCCCTACGAGGATCTCGTCAAAGCGGCGCGCGAGACCCATCTGCGCCTCTACGATCTGATGTTCGGAAGAGTGAAGCCCACAGACGTGAAGCCGATTCAGAACTGAGAGCAAGAGAATTGTTATCGAAGAAACATACAAGCGCGTGAAGAACGAACAACAAGAAGAAATGAGCGCTTCGGCGCGGCAGGAAAGTGCGAACGCTGGCCCGCGGAATAAAGAAGCGGCGGGCCTTGTATGGGAGGAGCGCTGGCATCCGCTTCGCGAGGAGTGGGTGATCATCGCCGCTCACCGGCAGGATCGCCCGTGGAGCGGCGATACCGTCAAACACGAGCACAAGGATTTGCCGGCGTACGCGAAAGACTGCTATCTGTGCCCGGGCAACACGCGCGTGAGCGGCGCCAGGAATCCCGATTATGCGCAGACTTTTGTTTTCGATAATGACCATCCATCGGTCGCGCTAAACGCGCCCGAGCGGATCGAATCGCCGGTTGGCATCTATCGAAACCGCCCGGCGCGGGGAATCGCGCGAGTCGTTTGCTATTCGCCGAAGCACAATCTGTCGCTCGCGGAGCTGGGAGCGCCGGAAATCGTTGCGCTCCTGCGCGTGTGGCAGGAGCAATATTGCGACCTCGGCAGGCGGCCGGAAATTTCTCACGTGCTGATTTTCGAAAATCGCGGCGAAATTGTCGGCGTCTCGAATCCGCATCCGCATTGCCAAATCTACGCGACGAATTTCGTATTCAAAACAATCGAAAACGAAGCCAACGTGAGCCGCAGGCATTTTGAGGAAACCGGGCGAGTTCTGTTTCAAGACATTCTGAAGGCCGAGAAGGAAGATGGCCGGCGAATCATTTGCGAGAATAATTCGGCGATCGCGTTTGTGCCGTACTTCGCGCGCTACGCGTACGAGCTTTTTGTGGCTCCCAAGCAGACCCACGCCAGCCTATCGGTGCTTTCCGACGCCGAACTCCGGGATTTCGCGGAGCTGCTCCAGCAAGTGCTCATCAAATTCGATAATCTCTGGGGCATTCCATTTCCTTACGTGATGCCGCTGCATCAGGCGCCGACCGACGGCGGAGATTATCGCGGCTTTCATTTTCATATCGAGTTTCATCCGCCGTTGCGCAAGCCCGATTTGCTCAAGTACCTCGCCGGGCCGGAAATCGGCGGAGGAAATTTCTTGAGCGACACTTCGCCCGAGCGCAAGGCGGAGGAATTGCGCGCGCAGCCGACCGTGCACTACAGGCACGCGAAGGAAGGGAATTCGTGACGCCGGAAGTTCAGGC
This sequence comes from uncultured Acidobacteriota bacterium, assembly GCA_963838705.1. Taxonomy (GTDB): domain Bacteria; phylum Acidobacteriota; class Terriglobia; order Acidiferrales; family UBA7541; genus Palsa-147. The sequence goes on from CAWIRU010000005.1 coordinate 106,060, forward strand.
GCTGCTCGATCCGATCCGCCGGCTGCACGAGCATGTGTGGCGCGCGGTGGTGGCAGCAGGCGAGAAGACGACGGCGTCCGAACTCGCTCGCGTCGCAAGCGACGCCGCGGGCGACACGATTTATGCGATCGATTGCGTCAGCGAAGATTTGGTGATCGAGTTTTTTGAGCGCGAAGTGGCGCCGCATGCACCGGTCGTTCTGATTGCGGAAGGAATCGCGGGCGGCCAGATCGTCCTGCCGCGCGGCACACCCGAGCGCGAAGCCGTCTGGCGCGTGATCGTGGATCCAATAGACGGCACGCGCGGCTGGATGTACCAGAAGCGCAGCGCGTGGATTCTTACCGGCGTTGCTCCCAATCTCGGGCCGGAATCGTCGCTCGCCGATATTTCACTCGCCGTCCAAACGGAAATTCCGCTCGTGAAGCAGCACTTGGTTGACGCCGTCTGGTGCATCCGCGGGCAAGGGGTAAAAGCGGAGCGCGTGAATCGCCTGACCGGCGAACGCACGCCGCTAACCCTTCAGCCATCGCGTGCGGAAACGATCGAGCACGGATTTGCGATGCTCTCGCGCTTTTTCCCCGGCGCTCGCGAGGAATTGGCGGCGATTGATGAGGAAATCATCCGCGGCGCGCTCGGCGATGCGCGCGAAGGAAAAGCGCAGTGTTTCGAGGACCAATACATTTCGACTGGCGGCCAGTTCTACGAACTCATGAGCGGGCACGATCGATTTAACGCGGACCTGCGGCCGCTGATGCGCCATTTGTTACAGGAACGCGGCGTAGTGCTTGGACTTTGCTGCCATCCGTATGACGTTTGCACTGCCCTTGCGGTGCGCGAGTTGGGTGTGATCATTACGGATGAGTACGGCGAGCCGCTACGCGCACGGCTTTCGGTCGAGCCAGATGTGGCGTGGGTCGGCTATGCCAATGAAGCAATCCGTAGGCAGATCGAGCCGTTGCTTCAATCGGCGCTGCGCAAGCGGGGTTTGCTCGAAGAGCGCACGCGAGCTTCGTAAGCGATTCGAATTTCGGACAGTTCTTTCTTGTCTGCGCGACTCAGGATACCCCAGGGAAACATGTACCGAATCGTTGAAGGCAGCACAGCAGGTCTCAAGGACGCCGAGGATTTCGTCCGGACGCTTTTCGCGATTGAGGGCCACGCGTCGGAGGCGGCAAGGAAACTATTCGATGGCAAAAGTGAGTTCATCGTGGCGCGTGCGCCGGGCCGGCTCGACGTGATGGGAGGCATCGCCGACTATTCTGGATCGCTCGTATTGCAGTTGCCGACGCGCGAGGCGACGTTTGTTGCGATTCAAGAGTCCCGAGACCGCGAGCTGCGGCTCGTGAGTCTGGGCCGGGACAGCGAGGGCCGCAAAGCGCGCTCATTCAATATTCCACTGGCGGAGCTTGAGGCGAGAGGTTCTCAGATAACTTACGAAGCCGCCCGCGAGAGGTTTGCGCGCGAGCCTGCAAACCACTGGGCGGCGTACGTCGTTGGAGTTTTTCTGGTTCTCATGCGAGAACGCGGCGTTCTATGTCCCAAGGGCGCGCGATTACTGATTGATTCTCAGGTGCCAGAGGGAAAGGGCGTCAGCTCCTCGGCCGCGCTTGAAGTCGCGGTCATGTCGGCCGTTGCTGCGTGGAAGAAACTTGCGATTGAACCGCGGGATGTCGCGTTGCTATGTCAGCAGGCGGAAAACCTGGTGGTCGGCGCGCCCTGCGGCGTGATGGACCAGATGACCTCGGCATGCGCAAAAGCGAATCGGCTTCTCGCGTTGCGGTGCCAGCCAGCGGAGTTGCAGGGTCACGTGGCGATTCCGGATGGAGTTGTCATCGCGGGAATCGATTCGGGCGTGCGACACGCGGTCACCGGCGCGGCTTACGGCGACGTGCGAACGGGCGCATTCATGGGCTACCGGATGATCGCAGAGCAGAGGAAGCTGAAAGTGCACGGGACGCGGGCGGACGGATCGCTCCGCATAGATGATCCCGTCTGGAGCGGCTATCTCGCGAATATCGCGCCATCGGAATTCGAGAAATCGTTCGCACCGGCGCTGCCGGAAGAAATACAAGGCGAGGAATTCCTCGCGCGTTACGGAGGCACGACGGATTCCGTCACGCGTGTGGGTGCCGGGAAGCGATACGCCGTGCGCGTTCCCACACGGCATCCGATTTACGAGAACTTCCGTGTCCGCGCGTTCGCCGAAATTTTGCAGGGCGAGTTGAACGAAGCGAGAATGCAATCGCTCGGCGAATTGATGTATGAATCGCACGCGAGCTATTCCGCCTGCCGCCTCGGCGAGGCGCGAACGGATCTGCTGGTCCGATTGTGCCGCGCCGCAGGACCGGAGCGAGGAGCTTTCGGCGCAAAAATTACGGGCGGAGGAAGCGGCGGAACGGTAGCATTCCTCGGCCGCGGTTCGCGCGAAGCGATTGAGAGCATCGCGGCCGAATACCAGCGCGAAACCGGCTACAGGCCGCACCAGTTTTGGGGCTCGTCTCCGGGCGCAGCGGAGTTCGGAACGCTTCGTCTTCGCGCGGCAGCTTGAGAGCGGTTCGATTGCTTGAGCGGCTTGAACAAAATTTCGAAAAGGGACGATAGGAATGGCGATTCTTGTTACGGGCGCCGCGGGGTACATCGGAAGTGTGACGGCCGAGTTATTGCGTGCGAAGGGCGAGCAGATCGTCGTGCTCGATGATCTCGCCCGCGGCCATCGCGGCGCCCTCGATCCAAGCGTGCCGTTTTATCATGGCAAGGTCGGCGATCGCGATGTTCTCGCACGTATTACGGCTGAGCATTCGATCGAATCCTGCGTGCATTTCGCGGCGCTGGCGTATGTTGGCGAATCGGTCCTCGAGCCAGCAAAATACTTTGAGAACAACGTCGAGCAAGGAATCGTTTTTTTCAACCACTTGCTGGGCGCGGGCGTTCGCCGCGTCGTTTTTTCGTCCACCTGCGCGACTTACGGCGAGCCGAAGCAGATGCCCATCTCCGAGGATTGCCCGCAATGGCCCGTGAATCCATACGGCTGGTCGAAATTTGTCTTGGAAAGGCTGCTCGATTCTTACGATCGCGCGTACGGAATGAAATTCGTCGCGCTCCGGTACTTCAATGCCGCGGGCGCTTCCGAGCGGCTTGGCGAGCACCACGAGCCCGAATCGCATTTGATTCCCAATATTCTGAGCGCCGCCGCGGGCGATGCTCCTGTTGTGGCTGTATTCGGCGACAAATATCCCACGCCGGACGGAACGGCGATTCGGGATTACGTTCATGTGATAGATCTCGCCGATGCTCACGTTCGTGCGCTTGAATATCTGCGCCGCGGCGGGAATTCGGAATTCCTGAATCTGGGGACCGGGCACGGCTACTCGGTCCTCGAAGTGATCGAAGCCGCGCGCCAAGCTACGCGGCGCAAAATTGCAATTCGCGTGGAGCCTCCGCGCGCAGGCGATCCGCCACGGCTCGTGGCTGACGCGTCGAAGGCGAAGAAAGTTCTCGGCTGGGAGCCGGCAAAATCCGATCTCCGTTCCATCATCGGCTCGGCGTGGGAATGGCGGCAGCGGCATCCGCCCGGCTACTCGACGTAGTGAGGAAAGTGCGAGAAGAGGTACATGTCTTCGAAACTTCTCGGAATTGATGTCGGCACTGGCGGGACACGCGCCGTGCTGCTCGGCGACGATGGGCGCGTCCTGAGCGCTGCCACCTCGGAGCACGCGCCGATGAGTTCGCCGCAGATCGGCTGGGCCGAGCAGGGGCCTGCCGATTGGTGGCGCGCCGCGCGCCTTGCAATTCCCAAGTGCCTCGAACGCGGCAAGACAAGCGCAACGGAGATTGCGTCCATTGGCCTCACCGGGCAGATGCACGGCCTTGTGCTGCTCGATGGCGACGGCAAAGTTCTTCGGCCCTCGATCATCTGGTGCGACCAGCGCACTGACGAGCAGTGCAAGGAAATCACGAATCGTGTCGGTGCAGCGCGCTTGATTGAATTGACCGCAAATCCGGCGCTCACGAATTTCACGCTGCCGAAAGCGTGGTGGGTGCGCGAACACGAGCCGCAGGTTTGGTCACTTGTGCGCTCGATTCTCCTGCCGAAGGATTACGTACGCTTCGAATTGACGGGCACGCGCGCGATTGATGTCGCCGAAGCATCCGGCACGCTCATGTTCGATGTTGTGAATCGGAAATGGTCCGCGCCGATGCTTGAGATCTCCGGGATCAGCGAATCGTATTTGCCGCGAGTTTTCGAGTCGCAGGAAATTTCAGGCCGCGTTTCGAAGAAGGGCGCGGCTGCGACCGGACTGGTCGAGGGAACTCCGGTCGTTGCCGGAGCGGGCGACCAGGCCGCGGGCGCGGTCGGCATGGGAATCGTGCGTCCGGGCGCGGTCAGCGCGACGATTGGGACTTCCGGAGTCGTCTTCGCGGCGACAAGCCGCCCTGTGCTCGATCCGAAAGGACGCATACACACGTTTTGTCACGCAGTACCCGGGCGATGGCACGTGATGGGAGTGACGCAAGCGGCGGGACTTTCGCTGCGATGGTTTCGCGATCAATTCGGCGCAGGCAACGAAGCCGGCGGAGATCCCTACGACCGGCTTTCGGCCGAAGCGGCTAAAATTCCCGCAGGCGCCGATGGATTGCTTTGGGCACCGTATCTGATGGGAGAGCGCACGCCGCACCCCGATCCGTACGCACGCGGAGCGCTCGTCGGAATTACAGCGCAACATACTCGCGGGCACATGATTCGAGCGATTCTGGAAGGGGTGGCGTTCAGCCTTCGCGACACGTTTTCAATTTTAAATGAATTGAACATTCCGGTGGAATCGATTCGGCTGGGTGGCGGAGGCGCGCGCGGGCCGCTCTGGCGACAGATCCAGGCCGACATTTACGGCATGCCAGTGGAAATCATCGAGGCCGAAGAAGGCGCTGCATATGGCGCAGGATTGCTTGCCGGAGTGGGCGTGGGCGTCTGGACATCGGTCGATCAGGCGTGCGACGCAGCGGTCAAAGTCGTCGAACGCGTCAAGCCGGATCGAGACCGCGCCGCAAAAATGAGCCGACAGTACGCGACGTATCAAAAACTTTATCCCGCGCTTCGCGAAATTTTTGGCGAACTACGCGCATGACTCTTCGCCGCGACGAAGATCGAGAGTGAGGTGCTTTATGGCAATCGACAAATTTGAACCCCGGCCGGAACATAAATTTTCATTCGGCCTTTGGACCGTGGGGAATCCCGGCCGCGATCCCTTCGGCGAACCCGTGCGGCAAATTCTGCCGCCGACGGAGCTTGCGCGCTTGCTGGGCGAAGTGGGCGCGTGGGGCGTGAATCTCCACGACAACGATCTCGTCCCGATTGACGCCACGCCGGCCGATCGCGACCGCATCGTCCGCGATTTCAAGAACGCGCTTGCCGCGCACGGCCTGTGCGTTCCGATGACGACCGTCAACCTGTTCACGAATCCCGTCTTTCGCGACGGTGCTTTTACGGCGAACGATCCCGCGGCACGGGCGTATGCGGTGCAAAAGACGTTGCGTGCAATGGATCTCGGCGCTGAACTGGGCGCGAAGATTTTTGTGCTCTGGGGCGGGCGAGAAGGCACGGAAACGGATGCGTGCCGGCGGCCCGACGAAGCGGTGAAGCGGCTGCGCGAGGCCGTCAATTATCTTTGCGAATATTCGATGGATCAGAAATACGGTTTCCGATTCGCTCTCGAAGCCAAGCCCAACGAGCCGCGCGGCGACATCTACATGGCGACGACGGGAGCATATCTGGGATTCATTGCGACACTCGATCATCCGGAAATTGTCGGAGTCAATCCGGAGGTCGCTCACGAAACGATGGCCGGATTGAATTTCTTGCACGCTGTGGCGCAGGCTTGGGAAGCGGGCAAGCTCTTTCATATTGATCTGAACGATCAAGTGATCGGCCGCTACGATCAGGATTTTCGATTCGCGGCGGCGAATCCGAAAGGCGCGTTCTTTCTCGTGAAGTTTCTGGAGGAAGCGGGCTACGAAGGCCCGAGGCATTTCGACGCGCACGCATATCGAACCGAAGACTATGAAGGCGTGAAGGATTTCGCGCGCGGCTGCATGCGCACGTATCTCATTTTGAAGGCAAAAGCAGCTCAATTCTGCGCGGATCGTGAAATTCAAAGCATTTTGAGCGAGCTTGGCAAGACGCAAAAAGGAGTTCCCGCGGTCGGACGCTATTCGAAGAAAGGCGCGAAGGAGTTGCTTGGTTACACATTCGATCGCGCAGCCATAGCGTCGAAGCGGCTGCCCTATGAACGGCTCGACCAGCTAACGATTGAAATTCTGCTCGGCGCGCGTTGATGAGGCCGTACAACAAGATGTGCGCAAGGCATCTGTTGATGATGCTCGCGATCGCGCTATTCGCCATTCCGGCGCATGCGGGCACGCGCATTAGCCTCAACGGCGATTGGGACTTTCGCGTTGATCCGAAGGGGCAGGGAATCGCGGAAGGTTGGTTTAAATCGTTTCCCGATGGCGCGGAAGCGGTTCAAGTCCCGAACACCTGGAACATCGGCAAGTACGAAGACTACGAAGGGATCGCTTGGTACTTCAAGTCGTTTGAGATTTCGGAGGGACTCCGAGGCAAGCATCTCGAAATTCATTTTGGCGCGACGTTCTATCGGGCGCGCGTCTGGCTCAATGGAATCGAGCTCGGATCGCACGAAGGCGGGCACACAGCGTACTACTTCACCCTCCCTGCCAACTTGCCTGCGACGAACTATCTTGCCGTCGCGATCGATAATCGTCCTAGCGAGACGAGCATCCCCGGACTCGCGATGCGGCTCGAGACGACGAGCAATTACTGGTACGACTGGTGGCATTACGGCGGCATCGTCCGCGACGTCTGGCTCGCCGCGAACGATTCCATCCTCCTGCGCCGCCAGGAACTCCATATTCATGTTATGGGAAATGACGCGTCCGTCTCGGATCACATTTTCATTGAGAACGGTTCGGGGCGCGCGGCGCAAGTTTCGCTTCATCTCTCCGCACGGCTCGAAGGCGGAAACGCAGAGCCAGCCGCTCAGACGAGCCAGAAATTCGCATTGAAGACCGGGGCGCAGGAAGTAGACCTTTCGCTCGTCGTTCCCTCGGTGAAGCTCTGGCACTTCGATCAACCGAACCTCTATGACGTTGACGTCGAACTTTCCGCCCCGGATGGCAAGAAGCTCGATACGCTCAGCGATCATTTCGGCGCGCGCACGATCGAAATCCGCGACAACAAACTCTATCTGAATGGCGAACCCGTCCGCCTGACCGGGATGACGAGGCACGAGGATTCTCCGCTGGAAGGTCTCGCGGAGACTCGCGGCACCTGGGGTCACGACTACGACGACATGAAAAATCTTCAGGTCGTTCTGACGCGCCCAGTGCATTATCCGCAGTTGCCCGCGATCCTCGATTATTGCGATCGGAACGGAATTCTTCTCGTTCCGGAAATTCCTCTTTGGCAATTCAGCCACAAACAACTCGGTGATCCGGCCGTCCGCGCGCTGGCGAAGCAAATGTTGCGCGAGATGATCCAGGAGGATTTCAATCATCCGAGCATCATGGCGTGGAGCGTCGCGAACGAATCCGACATCCACAGCGCCGCGGGAATTGAATATGTGCGTCAGATGAGGGACTGGGAGAAATCGCTCGACCCGGACAGGTACTTTACGTTCGCGGACGACCTATTGCCCTCGGTTCAAGATCCCGCTCGTAGCGCGTCGCAGTATGCCGATTTTCTGATGTGGAACCAATATCTCGGCACATGGCACGGTGCGGCGGCGTGGCTGCCCGGCATCATCGAGCACATTCATCAGACTTTCCCGAACAAAATGGTGATCGTCTCGGAATTCGGCGCGGCGGGCGTATTCGGCTCGAACTCCGCGGACGCGGATCGTTTGCGAGTGCGAATCCTGCGCGAACAGCTTGCCGAATTCGCGAAACACGATTGGATCGCCGGCGCGATTTTCTGGTGCTATCAGGATTATCGCTCGCACCGCAATTTGTGGCCGGGAGAGACGAGCGGCTACGTGGATCACGGCGTAGTGGATGAGAATCGGCAGCGGCGTCCGTCGTACGACGCTTGGAAGGATGCGAACTCGCCAGTACGAATCGCCGTTGATTGGAATCAGAGCTCGGAATACCCATACCCGCCCGGCGGTTTTTCCGCTCGAGTCGATCGCCGGCCGGCGGATGATATGCCGTCTTACGCGCTTCACAATTACCGCGCTGCGTGGGAGCTCCGGGACACCAACGACGAATTGCTCGCGCACGGTGAAAAAGAGCTGGGCGAAATCGGCCCTACGGCGCAAATCGAAGGGAGCTTTACGCAGAAGGCCGTGCGTGCATGGACGCTAAAAATCCGGGTTTACCGGCCGACTGGTTTTCTCGCCGGCGAGCGAGAAATCACGTGGCGCGACCCTCAATATGGTGGCGCGGACAAGGAAGAAATGAAGCAAAGGGGCACTTATCCGGCCGATCCGCCGATCCTAGAAGTGAAGCCTCCGTCGGAGTTGCCGTGAAAGCAAACCGGCATTTCGTCGCGACATCGCTTCTGCCGGAAGAGGAGTTATTCGTTTGAAGGTCAATCGGCACGATTCCGTTTCGGATAATCGTCGCGAGCAAATTCTGCGCGAATTGCGGCGCAATGGGAAGTTACTCGTCGACGATCTTTCGCGTCAGCTGAAAATTTCATCCTCAACGATCCGCCGCGATCTCGCGGAACTCGAAAACGAAGGCATGCTGCGGCGGACGCACGGCGGGGCAGAGCCGATCGAGCCGTTTCTTTACGAGCCTTTCCGGCACGTGTCGTCGTTTCAGGAGCAGGAGCAGCAGCGCGCGGTCGAAAAGCGCCTGATCGGCCTAGCCGCGGCCGAGCTCGTCGCTGACGGCGAGACAATCGCCATTGGCGCGGGAACGACCACGACTCAAGTGGCGCGAAATCTCCGCCACCGCCGCGACATCATGATCCTGACAAACGCAGTCAACATCGCCATGGAGTTGAGCCACAGCAAAGAAATGAAAGTGATGCTGACAGGTGGATTTTTGAGCGGCGATTGGTTTGCACTCGTCGGCCCGACGGCAATTACCGCCGCCGGAGAGATTTTTGTAGACAAGGCCGTAATCGGCGTTGACGGTGTTCACCCGGCGCACGGATTCACCACGAATTATCCCGACCAGGCCGCGATTCACAACGCGATGTTGAAGCACGCCCGGCAGAAAATCGCCGTGGCCGACCACAGCAAGATCGGCGCGATCGGAACCGCTCTCATCTGCCCACCCTCAGGCATTGACCTGCTCATCACCGACCGGAAAGCCGACGAAAAGCACCTTACCGCGCTGGTCGCAAAGGGAGTTCGCGTCCGAAAAGTGTGACGAGGCACAGGCGTCTGTTGCCAAGCCGCAATTTTGCTCGGGCTTGGAATCATTTCGATGGGAGGTCCGAATCGTTATGCAAATCGTTATGAGTCGTTCTCAAGGCAGTAGAATCGCGCTTACTGCCGTCGCAATTGCCTGGATTTTCGTGTTCGCCGTCAGTTCGTCAAAAGCGCGAGCCCAGCAGAAAGCATCATCGCAGTCCGCCGGAAAACCGGCGGCGTGGTCACCGATGGCGCTTGGCGAACCTTTGCTGCGCGATCCGATCTGGGTCTACAACGATTGGTCCGCGTACGACGAACTCTCCGACAACATTCCGCTCACGGAAAAATTGGCGATGAGGGAACTCGACGAAATCCTTCGGCTACGCCGGGCCGGCGTGCATTTTGACTATTACATGATGGACGCATTCTGGTTCGCGAAGGACGGAGGTTACCTGACTTGGCGCGCGCCCGATTGGCCGAACGGCCCTGACCGCTGGATTCACTCGTGCCAAGCGGCGGGATTGAAGCCGGGGCTGTGGTTCAGCACGAACACGCTCGTGAAAATTGATGCCTCGCCGAAGTGGAAAGATTCGCTCACGGCAAACGGCGGCGCGATGTCGTTCTTCGAAGGCGGTTTCCTGCCGGATTTCATGAGCGCGCTGCAATACTGGTACGACCGCGGAATTCGGATGTACAAATTTGATTTCGTGGATTTCAACGCGGCTACATCGGAAACCACAAAGCGCTTGAGTCCCGAAGAAATCCGGTCGCGAAATGAGGCGGCGTTTCGCGACACTCTGATGGCTTTTCGGAAGAAGAATCCGGACATTGTTCTCGTGGCATTCAATGGATTTGGCGGCGATGTCGAGTCCACCAGCGGCCCGTTCCCTTTCCGGAATAGTGTGGATCTTCGCTGGCTTGCTGTTTTCGACTCGATCTATTCCGGTGACCCGCGGCCGTCGGATGTGCCCGAGATGAATTTTTGGCGCTCGATGGATATTTACAGCGACCACATGGTCCGCAGGTACGAGCAAAGCTTTGTGCCGCTCGAGCGAATTGATTCGACAGGTTTCATGGTCGGGAACACCGGCACGATTTACTATCGCAAGACGAATGCGTGGCAGGGAGCGCTGCTGCTCGAAATGGCGCGCGGAGGCTGGGTAAATACAGTGCACGGCAACTTGGAATTCATTGACGATGAAAAAACAAAGTGGTTCGCGAAGGCGCAAAGCATGTACTCACACATCCAAGCAGAAGGGCGAACTAAGACCTTTGGCGGCATCCCCGGCGACATCCAAGCGTACGGCTTCGGCTCGATCGACACCGACGGTTCGCTCTACGCGGTCGTGAATCCGGCGCAGAGCATCGAAACTCTTCGCCTGCCGCAGCTCTCAAGAGTCCAGCCTGCAATCGCGCACGGACGGGTGCTTTTCCGGGATGCTGGTTTCGTGCCGAACCTGGATGGCGACCAGATCACTCTTGGCCCCGGACAATTGGCCCTCATTGGCTTCGATAAGTATTCGAGTGCAGCGTTCGATTTGGGCGTGCAAGCCGACGTTGTGATTCCGAAGTCGATCGGGCCCGTCGAAGCAAAATTCTCCACGGCAGGCGAGAACACGATTGAGGCTGCCGTAATGGCGCCTGCTGCGGGCGATTTGCGGATTGTTATGCAGCAACGCGACGATCACGGAACGATCGAGCGGAGCTGGCAGGGCGGACCGCCGAACGGCAAGAACATGGGGAAGTTTTTTGTGATTGACGCTTCCCAGGATGGCAAGCCGGTGCCGGTCGTGATCAACTACGATAAAATTATTTGGAGCGGATTGTCGTGGGCAGTGGGTGAAATTAGGCACGCCTCAATGAGATCCGGTGAGCAGCTTCAAATTCGAATTACGTCCGCTGAAAAAGATCCGCGAAAGCTAGACGGGAAAGTCTACATCGTCATTTACTGACGCTCGGATTTGCGCGTCCTGGCCCAGCGTGCGGCGCTAGCGATTGTCTCTTGTGAGACCGGGCCAATCGTCAGTGCGGAATGGCGAAGCTGGCAGCCCATCTTTGTTGTACAAGTTGCAATCCGGACTGTTAGCCCATGCGTATCGAACGGCGACGGGGTTTGGCACATCCGGGCTCGACACGACCACTGATCCGCCTTCGAATCGAGCCTCCGCCCAATGAAATTTTCGGTCGGAGCCGGCAATCGCAAATCCCTTCAGCGGTTCACTGCCTTTTGCCTCCAGGCCAGAGCCTATGTTCGTAAAGTTCACGCGAATTGAGCTGCCCTCGATCTTCATCGATTGATACAGCGGGCCGGAATAAACGATTTTTTCGCCGTACGTTGTACCCAGCGCCCAAAGAGCGAGGCGCTCGCCCACGCCGCGTTTCTCGCGGGGATGAAGATTTTTTGGGTCGCCGATATCGATCGTAACCGCGAGACCTGTGTTTGCCACTCGTTGCGCTGTGAGCAGCTGCGCTTCGCGCAATTCGGCCCACGCGGAATCTCCAAGCTCGGGGCTCGATCCAAAATTTGGCAACTGAACGATTAAAAATGGAAAGTCGCCCTCTCCCCACGCGTCGCGCCAGCCTCTGATCATCGCCGGCAGGAGCGATCGATATTGGAAGGCAGTAAGAGCATTGCTTTCGCCCTGATACCAAATCGCGCCGCGAATTCGGAAGGGCATTAGTGGCTCAATCATCGCCTCATGGAGCCCCGACGGAGGCAGCGGAGGCTCGCCGCCGGCGGGCAAGCTGACGATTTCGAATTTCGTAATGGAATTGAGCGTGAAATCTTCAGGAATGCCCCAATTTTCCTGCTTCATATCCGCGAAATGAATTTCAATCGGGCGCCAGTCCGGGGTCGCATTGAATCCACCGCTCCTATAGTTGTCTTCGTCCCATATCGTCGGTTGACGAGTCTTGAAGACGAACGAACCATTTCCGCGCGCCCAGAAGCGAATTCCGGAATAGGATGTGAGATCGATGGGTGTTGCGTCGCGATGGAAAGTCGCGCGCAATGCCGAGTGTGTTGCGCCGTCGTATGTGCCGTGGACACGTGCGTCGTATCCGGTTGATCCACGCCCTGGAGATTTCAGCTCGAATGCCGTCGCACCAGCTTCGGCCCAGTAATACGCCCAAGCCCCATCGGGCCATGTGCGAGCGGTTTCGTCATCAAAATTGCTGAATGGTTGGGCCGCCGTGCCGGCCTGTTTCGGCAGCAATTCGAAATCGTCGAACTCGAGATCGATTTCAGCGCCTCGTCGCGCAAATTCCTTTGTCTCGGAGGGCGTCGCGTCCCATTTCGCGACGATTGGCTGAAGAATCGGATCGCGCCGCAGCGACGCAGGGTCCGTCCACATTTGGGCGCTCGTTCCCGGCCATCCGCTATGGATGATTCCGATCGGAACGTGAAGGTTTTCGTAGAGTTTCTTTGCGAAAAAATATCCAACGGCGGAAAAATCCTTTGCGGTTTCGGGGGTGCACACTTGCCACGATGCCGCAAGCGTATCCGCCTCCGGGTCAAGCGCGACTCGTCGCGGCACAGTGAATAGGCGAATATCAGGCTCGTCCGCGTTTGCGACTTCACTCGCTCCGTTTTCCGTACTCTCCAGCGCGAACGTCATGTTCGACTGGCCCGACGCGACCCAGACTTCGCCGATCATCACATCGGCGATCACGATGGTTTTCCGCTTGCCCTGTACGGTCAGCGTGAACGGCCCGCCGGCGTGCATCGCTGGCAGCTTGACGCTCCATTCACCCTTGGCGTTCGCCACGGCCTCGCGCGCGTTGGCGTTCAAAGTGACGACAATGTGTTCACCCGCCTCGGCCCATCCCCAGACCGATATTTCGCGATCGCGCTGGAGAACCATGTGATCGCTGAAGAGATGGGGAAGTGCGGGATCGGCCAGAGCTGCCGGGGATGCAGCCGCGAACGCGCCGAGGAAAATTAATGCAAGTCTAACTGCCGATCGCACGAGTGCAACGCGGCGTGGACTGCGCGCGCGACGGGTCGCGCATTGCGCGGGCGCAGCGGTGGACATCTATTGTCCCGTTACTTCCTGCGTTAGAGTGAACGCCGACTTTAGCGCAATCCGGTCGGACGAGCCGCCGACAAGGATTTCAAATTCATTCGGCTCCGCCAGCCATTGCTTGTTCCTCACATCGTAAAACGAGAATGAGCGGCGATCGAGATTGACCGTCACCGTCTTCGATTCACCCGGTTGCAGAAAAACCTTTGCGAAGCCCTTCAGCTCCTTCACCGGCCGCGGAACGCTCGAGTGTGGATCGCCCACGTAGACCTCTGCAACCTCGGCGCCGGCGCGTCGCCCAATATTCTTTACCGTGAACGACACTTTCACCTGATCGGGATCGGAGGCGGATTTCGGCGAAACAGCGAGGCGGCTGTACTCGAAATTGGTGTAGGAGAGGCCGTAGCCGAATGGAAACATCGGCTTCGTCGTTGAACGATCGTAATTCCGGTAGCCGAGGAAAATTCCTTCGCGGTACGCGACTCTTTTGGTGCCAGGCGCCGGATAGTAATTGTCGTGGGTCGGATTGTCTTCCCAGCGTTTTTCGAAGGACGCCGGAAGTTTGCCGGAAGGATTCACATCGCCGAAAAGAACGCAGGCGAGCGCGTCGCCGCCTTCTTGTCCTGGATACCACGCGTCAATAAGTGCTGGAACCTGGTCAATCCAGCGCGTCATGTCCACGTTGCCGCCGGCCGTGAGAACGACGACCACGTTTTTGTTCACGCTCGCGATTGCGCGGATCAGTTCGTCCTGTGCGTTCGGCAGACGGAACGGACGGTCTGCGCCTTCGCCCTCGGAAGTGGAATCGAAGCCGATGCAGAGGATTACAAGGTCCGCCTTCGCAGCCAGCGCCTTCGTTTCTCGCCCGACGAACTCACTCGACCTCATCACGCCGAAATGAATCGCCGCGCCGCCGGTATCTTCATAGTATTCGACTCTGATCTTGTACGGCTTTCCGGCTTCGAGATGTCGCGTGGTGGTGTGCAGTGTCTCTGAATGCTTCGTCCAATCCCTGATGATGCGTTCGTCGTTTAGGAAGACCCGCATCCCGTCGTCCGCCGATACATAAAACGCGTAATCGCCCGTCGTTTTCGGCACGTAGTAGCCCGTCCAACGCGCCGAAAAATGATCCACCGGATGCCCATCCGCAAAGCTGCCTTCGCCCCAGTCGAAATCCACGAGGCGGTCCGTTCGCGTGAGTGCCGGCGGCCCTTCGAGGTCCTGATTGTCGAAATAGTCGCCAATCAGGCCAGATTCTCCGCCGGCCGCGGTCGTTTGGAATACCGACGCTTTGACGACATCCGCGAGCGGCGCCGAATCGTCAGCGGTCAGCACTCTTACTTTTGGCCCGAGATAATTGCTGATTCCCTCGAGATAACTCACGGCATGGTACGGCACGACGAGCGAGCTTCCGCCGCCTCCGATTACCGCCGGATAGGCGTCGGGCCCGACGACGGCAATCGTTTTCAATTTCGTTTTGTCGAGCGGAAGGATGTTGCCTTCGTTCTTGAGCAGCACCATCCCCTCTTCCGCTTCCTTCCGGGCCAGTTCGCGCCCTCCCTGGTTGTAGAGCGGGATTGACGCGTCCGTTTGTTCGCGATCGAAGAAACCGAATTGAATCGCCGTGCGAAGAATCGTTCGCACTTTTTCGTCGATTATCGCCTCCGTCACTTTTCCGTCGTGGATTGCCGGAAGGAGCGTGGCGGCATTCATATACAAGCCGGACGGCATTTCCAGATCGAGTCCGCCGTTCGCGGCCGCGACGCCGTCGTGCGTCGCACCCCAATCAGACATGAGAATGCCTTTGAATCCCCACTCTTTCTTCAAAACTTCGTTGTTGAGATAGCCGTTCGCAGTCATGTAGATGCCGTTGACGAGATTGTAGGCGTCCATCACAGCGCCAACCTTCCCTTCCTTCACGGCTGCTTCAAAGGCTGGCAGATAAATCTCGCGAAGCGTCCGCTCATCCACATCGGAGCTGTCGTCCATGCGTCCATATTCGGCGTTGTTCGCGACGAAGTGCTTCGCGGTTGCGATCACGCCTTCGGATTGAATGCCTTTGATTTCCGCGACAGCGATTCGGCCGGCCAGGAAGGGATCCTCTCCGAAATATTCAAAATTCCTGCCGTTCATCGGCGCGCGATAGATATTCATTCCCGGCGCGAGAATAAAGTGCACGCCTCGCGCGCGAGCGTCATCGCCCATTAATTTGCCGAAGCGGTTCGCGAGCTCCGTATCCCACGATGCGGCAAGCAAAATTCCCGCGGGATACGCTGTCGTCGGGCCGTAGTCATGCACGCCCATCGGGCCATCGGACATCATTAGGGATGGAATTCCCAGCTTGGGGAACGAATGCATCGAAAAGTTGGTAGCGCCACTAATGAAAGTGATTTTTTCGTCGAGCGTCATCTTGCTGAGAATTGATTCGACGCGCTTGTCGATATCCGCCTGCGTCGGCCCTGCATTCTGCGCTCCCGCGTGAACGGCGAGCAGCGTAACCGCCGCGGCCAGAAGCAACGCAATTTTCAATGAAGCATTGAATCGGAGCATTGTCTGTTCCCCAATCGCAGCACGATTGTCGATTTGCAGAAACGACGTTCGTCGCCGCGCAACGATCGAACGCCGAATTAGCGGAAGTGTGGCGCGCTGTGAGCGGGCTAAATGCGGCGTCAATCGTCGGCGAAGACGGGTAGATTATTGCACGGAACGGACTTAGGTGCACCCCTCGCCAGGAAGAACCGCGCAGAGGTTGATGTCGCTAATGTATTTGCACTATTGCGATATTTGCGGTTCGCCGTGAAAGTGCCGGCTGGATCTTAACGCCCGGCCAAGGAGAGATACTTCGACCTATGGCGATACAAACCGAACCAATTGGAAGCATTCCCCGTCCGGCGGAGCTTCTCGCAGCGATGAAAGAGCGCGCAGCCGGCCACATTTCAGAGGAGAAGCTGCACGCGGCCGAAGACGCCGCCCTGCGCGACACCATCTCACGATTCGAAGAGACGGGCTCTCCCGTCATCACCGATGGCGAACAGACCAAACCCAGTTTTGCGACATACCCGATCGCCGGTCTCCTAAATCTTGCGCCGGACGGGGTTGTCATTCCCTTTGCCGATGGCCACACGCGTCAGCTTCCAAAGCTCACCAAGGGGCCGTTTCGTTATGCAATCCACGCGGCCTCCTATTTGAGATCCGCCTCGAAAATTGCCAAGTGCCCCGTGAAGCAGGCGGTCATTTCCGCGTCGGCGCTGAGCTTGCTCTATCCGCAGGACGGCATTCCCGGCTATCCGCGCGAAGAGTTCGTCCGCGATCTGCTAAACGAAGCCGAACGGGACGTGCGCGAAAGTCTGGAAGCAGGCGCCGCAAACGTCCAGATTGATTTTACGGAGGGAAGGCTCGCGCTGAAGCTCGATCCCTCGGGAAACGTTCTCAATGCATTCGTGGATCTGAACAATCAGGTGCTTGACCGATTCTCAGCCGATGAGCGGAAAAAGATTGGCGTCCACACATGTCCCGGCGGCGACAAGGATTCCACGCACAGTGCGGATGTGGATTATGCCGGGCTGCTTCCGTCGCTTTTTCGATTAAATGTTGGGCGCTTCTATCTGCAAATGGCAAGCGAGCCCGATCGCGAACGCGTGCTGAAGCTTTGCCGAAGTCTGTTGAAGCCTGGGCAAATCCTATTCGTTGGCGTGACGGATCCCGTTAATCCGAAGGTGGAAACACCTGCTGAAGTGGCCGAACGCATATTGGAAGCGTCGGAGTTCATCCCGATCGAGTCGCTCGGGACCTCCGACGATTGCGGCTTCTCTCCGTTCGCGGACGATACTTCCACGTCGCGCGATATTGCCTTCGCGAAGATTCGTAGCCGGGTCGAAGGAACATTGCGAGCTTCAAAGGCGCTGGGCGTCTAACTTTCGCGCATGCAAGAACGGCTCAGCGGCACGCGGCGGAACGCAAGCTTAGCGGCGGAACACGTGACGGCTGTAGCTTCGCGAAGACCTCTCCATCCGCTCGCGGCATAAGCCGAGTCGCGAATATCGCAAGTGCCGGCAATAAACGCACGAACGTAGATACGTCCCGCACTTACAAGCATCAGATTGTCGCGTCGGGCGATTTGGCGATAATCGCGCTCCGGACGATCGAAATCCTGCACCTTTGGCCAGCCGCGCGGCGTCGTGACGCATCGAGTGAAATCCGCCTAAAGCATGAATTTTCAGCGTGATGAGCGGGATATTTGCGGACTTGATACGCGCTGCCGGCGCACTGCATACGATGACCAGTTCCAACCTGATGGTGCCGCTGCGCTGATGAGGTCACGGAGACCAATCGGCCGACGTTTGGCCGCCGAGTCGGTCGTGCCGAACGGACAAGCGTTGGGCGATAGCCGGGTAGGTCGCTGGGGATTCAAGCGGCCTCGCGACGATTTCGTGGCTATGAATGAGCCAAGATTCCTTTGCGTGCCGCCCATTCTTCGAGGCTGTTTGCGAGGCGATCCGAATCCCACGTCATTCGAATTTTCCCCATGTTCGTAAACATCTTGACATAACGATAGACGCTACACTATAAGCCTTCGCAATCGTAATAACCGGTTAGAAGATGTCGAGGCCAACGTTCGGCAGGCCGGGGCAGGAACCGCAACCTGATGCGCCGAAGTTATGTTGGCTTTCGTGATTCGTTTTGGACAACCGGTCACAAATTTGGGGGGTGGGAATGTTACTCACGAAACTCAGCAAGTATTTGAGCATTCTGGTTTTCGCGATAGCTCTTGTTACATGCGAGCAAGTCCTGGCCGGCGTAACTGCCAGCATTTCTGGGACGGTCACTGATCCGAGCGGGGCAGTCATCGCCGGTGCAACCGTGACCGCGACGAATGTGGATACGGGAGTGACCACCACGCAGTCAACCAACGCGCAGGGGTTTTATTCATTCCAATCACTTCCTTTGGGAAACTACACAATTCGTGTGCAGCAGAGCGGATTCAAGGCTTACGACCAAACCGGACTTGTTCTCGATGTGAACTCGGCCCTGGTTGTTGACGTGAAATTGCAGGTAGGTGCTTCGACAGAGAAGATCGAAGTTTCCAGCACTGCTCTGCACGTGGATACCGAGAGCACTCAGATGGGCGAGGTGATCACCGGAAAGGAAATGACCGACGTCCCGCTGGTAACCCGCAGCTACACCGATTTGCTGGCTTTGCAGCCGGGCGTCATTTCAACCACATCTCAGATGACCGGGGCCTTCGCAGGGCCCTTCATATCCGCGGGCTTCCCTGCGCCGTTAGTATCGGGCGATTTGAATTCCGGCGCGCTCTCCGTAAACGGCATGCGCGAAGCGGCAAACGGCTTCATCTTGAACGGAATTCTAGTGCAGGAGACGGGATATTCCGGAGCGGGCGCAATTCCCAATCTCGATTCAATCGCCGAGTTTCGCATTTTGACGAATAACTACGACGCTGAATATGGAAACTACGCGGGCGGTCAAATAAACGTCGTAACTAAATCCGGCACGAATCAGTATCACGGCAACGTGTTCGAATTCCTGCGCAATACGGATTTCGACGCTGCGAATTACTTTAACGGCGGACAGCGCTCCGCTTATCATCAGAACCAATTCGGCGGCACATTCGGCGGCCCTGTCAAGCGCGACAAGATCTTCTTCTTCGCGGATTATCAGGGCAATCGAGTTATTCAGGGCGTAACGCAGGTTATCACCGGGGCGCCCAGCGCGGCCACTGAGTCGGGAGACCTCTCGGGAATAGCCAACAGCTTGCTCGGAACCACCGTGAACGGTTCGTATTGGGCGTCGCAACTATCCACTCAATTGGGACAACTCGTAACGAACGGTGAGCCGTATTACACTGTGGGCTGCACATTGCCGTCCGCATGTGTTTTCCCGAACGCTCAACTATCTCCCACAGCCTTTAATCCAATTGCGGCAAAGCTTCTCCCGTACATTCTGCCGGCGGCCAGCGGGACGATTGGGTCCAACGGAACTGGAACCTATACGAATGGATCAGAGGCCACAAATCTGACTGATAATAAATTTAGCGGCCGCCTGGACGGCAATTCGAGGTTCGGGCTTCTCACTGCGTATTATTATTTCGACAAATATAACCGCGTTGATCCCTATTGGTCAGGCAACGCGCCCTTGTATCCGGGATTCTCCGTGGATGGTAAGGGACAGACCGACAACATCAACCTCGGAGACACGAAGACCTTCAGTTCAGCCGCGGTAAATGAATTTCGCATCGGATATTTTCGATTGGACACCCATTTCAATCAGCCCATTGGCGGAACAAACACAACCCTTGCCGATCTGGGTTTCGCCTCCGGTGCGAACAAGGGGTTGGGCATCTTTCCAGTGGCACCCAAGTTAGAGGGCGTTCCGGAAATTGATTTCAATAATTTCGTAATCGGAGTTCCGAGCCGTCCCAACGGCCTCATCGAAAATATCTACCAGGCCGTGGACAACTACAGCAAAATCATCGGCACGCACAGCATCAAATTCGGGGGGCAGTATCACTACGACCAGCTAGAAGAAGATCTCATTGATAACGTCTCGAACGGCAACTTCTTCTTCGGGACGAATTTCAATGGCGGAGTGAGCGAAACGGGCAGCGACTTTGTCGATTTTCTGCTCGGTGCGCCGAGTTCTTACGTTCAAGGACAATCTTATCCCTCGTACGGCATCAACTATTTTTTGGGCTTGTTTGCCCAAGATAGCTGGCGCGTGAAACCGAACTTGACGTTTAACTACGGGGTGCGGTACGACGTCAGCGCACCTTGGAAAGAAAAGTACAACCAGATTCAAACGATGATCCCCGGGGAACAGTCCGTGGTTTTCCCTGGCGCACCACTCGGATGGTTGTTTCCCGGAGATCGTGGGGTCCCGAGCACGCTCGCTCCGACTCGGTGGGATAATTTCTCACCTCGACTGGGACTGGCTTACTCCTTTGGCGACCACGAAGGCACGCTCGGGAAGATCCTCGGCAAGGCGGGGAGCACGAGCATCCGACTCGGTTTTGGGATGTTCTACACCGGCTTTGAAGGCGCCACGGACTTTAATGAAATCGGCGACGCTCCATTTGGAAACTATACTGGCCCGGACGCTATAACCTTTGCCGCGCCGTTTATGGTCCGGGCTACGGGCCAACCGACTCCAGGTGGTCAACTATTCCCGGCGCCCCAGCCGCCCGCGCATCCCTCCGCGTCGGATCCTGCCACTGGATTCCCCTACGACAATTTGACGGATTTCTTTGGCGCCTTTTCAACTATCGGGAGCTCGCCAGCCTTTTACAACAAGAACCGATTACCCTATGCCGAAACCTATGAGCTCTCTATCGAACACCAGATAACGGGAAGAGATTTGCTCACTGTGAGCTATGTTGGCACCGAGGGGCACCGGCTGCTCTCTTCTGAATCTGCGAATCCGGGAAGTCCGGCTCTGTGCCTGAGCGTGAGTCAGGCCAGCGAGGTTGCTCCGATGACTTCGACGTGCGGGCCGGGCGGAGAGAACAACATCTACACTCGCGCGAATGGAACACTCGTGATCGGTACGCGGCCAACGTTCCCCGGTGTTGTTCTCCCGAACGGCACGCCGATTGTTCCGTTCGGGAATGATTCTTATTTCATCACCGCGGGAGCATCCAATTACAACTCGGCACAGATCAACTATCGGCACACGAGTGGCCGACTGCAGACGCTCGTCGGATACACGTTTAGCAAGTCCATCGACGATTCTTCCGGTTACGGCGAGCAGTTCAATCCGATCAACCCGCGACTCAGCCGCGGCCTCTCCGCGTTTGATTCGACGCACAATTTTGTCGCCAGCTATAGCTATCGGCTGCCCGTTGATCTGCTTGGAGGGCCGAAGCGCCTGACGAACGGATGGGCCATCAGCGGTATCACGCGCTTCTCCACGGGCCTTCCCGTTACATTGGTCGAAACGGATGATGAATCGCTGCTTGGTACATCCTTTGGCGGGCCTATCACTCTCGCCGTGGATACGCCCAACGTGATCGGTCCGCTCAACATCACCAATCCACGCAAATCAAGTAGCGGTCAATATTTCAGCCCTACTGCATTCGGTCCCTCGGCCTTGGGCGTGGAAGGCGATTCGGCTCGGCGGTTCTTCCATGGGCCGGGAATTAACAACTGGGATTTTGCTTTGCTAAAAGACACTTTGATCACGGAGCGCGTCAATCTGCAATTTCGTGCCGAGTTCTTTAACATCTTCAATCACACTCAGTTCCTGACACCGAGCGGAATTACGGGTTTCAACGGATCGGGCGCGGCTACATCCGGTTCATTTGGCGACGTCCCGGGCGCGCTGTCACCGCGCATTGGCCAGCTTTCTCTGAAATTGAACTTCTAGCACGGAGAACCGGGCCGGCTTAGCGGGCAATAGCATCATACGTCGGGGAATCGGGAGCGTCACGATTCCCCGACGGATTTCCGCGTGCGTGAGTTGGTGGGCGCCGCCGAAACGCACTATTTCGATGGACACATATTTATGTCGGCCCCAGGTGTTCTCGCCGCGACGTTGGTCAAACCCGGAAAGTACGAGATTCGTGATTATCCTCTGCCGGAACCCGCTCCTGGTTGCGTTCTTGTCCGAATGGAAATGTCTGGCATTTGCGGGACGGACAAGCACACCTTCCAGGGCTCCACAGTGCAATATGGCGGCCGAAGGCTGGAATTTCCAATTATCCAGGGACACGAAAACGTCGGAACGATCGCGGCGATCGGTGGAGACGGAAGGTTGACCGACTTCGAAGGACTCCCACTGGATGTGGGAGATCGCGTGGTTGTCGGCGCCAACGTATCCTGCGGCCGATGCTACTACTGCACGCACGATTTTCCGTACTATTGCTGCGAGAACACGACAGATTACGGCAACAACTTGAGCGCCAAGAATCCGCCCCACCTTTTCGGCGGATGGTCTCAATACATTTATGTCGTTCCCGGAAGTTTTCTGGTGAAAGTGCCGGACGATCTGCCGTTGGAAGTCGCGGTCTTGACGGAGATTTTCGCGGTTTCCGCTGGACTGGATCGCGCGAAACAGATGTCTGCTTTTCCGAATGAGTCATTTCAGTTCGACGATACCGTCGTTGTACTCGGCGTTGGGCCGTTGGGCATGTGTTTCCTGATGAAGGCACGGATGATGGGTGCGGGAACGATCATCGCAGTTGATAAATCGGATTTCCGCTTGGCCTATGCCAAGCGGATGGGCGCCGATTGTACGGTCAATGCCGGCATCACGTCGAAGGAAGACCGGCTGCGGCTGGTAAGGGACATGACTCATGGCCGGGGCGCCGGCGTGGTAATTGAATGCGCCGGGGTGCCGGAAGCGGTGCCGGAAGCGCTGGAGATGCTGCGCGTCGGCGGTATGCTGGTGGAAGCGGGAAATTTTTCGGATTTGGGCGAAACGTCGCTAAGCCCTCACCGTCATATCTGCGCGAAGAATGCGCGCATCCTCGGCGTGGGCGGCGAGGAACCTGCAGCCTACGGGCCGGGCATGAGGCAGATGGCGCGGTATATGAAAAACTATCCGCTGCGGGAATTCGTCACACACCGGTTCGGGTTGCGGGACGTGGACGCCGCGATGCAGAAATCCATGGAGCCGGAAGCGATGAAAGTGGTGGTGCAACCCTGGCAATAACCGTTCGCGGAATTGCAGGGAATTTTGATTCGCGTGGAGAGGAAAAAGCATGAGTGCAATCGGCGAACGATTTCAATTTGCTTCGGCACCTGACAGCTGGGGAGTTCTCGATTATCCCGGGCCTTCTTGGGAACAGTCCTACGAAAAAATGTTGGATGAAATGGTCGAGGCCGGATACGCCGGATCAGAACTGGGACCCTACGGTTTTTTCCCCACTGATCCCAAGGTTCTTCGGCCGCAGCTCGAAAAGCGAAAGCTGAAACTACTGGCTTCCTTTGTCCCGGTCAAGATGACCGATCCCGCGGCGGGGCGCGCTGTTATTGAGAGAATTCGTAAGGTCGGAAATCTGCTCGCTGCTTTAAAGGCGCCGTTCCTTGTCATGGCGGATGATCAATCGCCCGAGCGCAACGCGTTTTCAGGGCGCGCTTACGACAAAGGCTGTCCGGCGTTGAGCGCGGAGCAATGGAAGCACGTCGGGAAAATTGTCGCCGATGCGGAAAAGGTCGCGAATGAATTTGGCTTGGACCTGGTGTTTCATCCGCACGTAGCGACGTACGTCGAGACGCCGGAGGAATGCGAACTCTTCTACGACGCAACATCTCACACGAACGTTGGCTTGTGTCTGGATACGGGACACTGTGTTTACGGCCACGGCGACTCGGTAAAAGAGGCGGAGAAATATAAAAGCAAGTTGCGATACGTGCACATCAAGGACTGCGACGTGAAGGTTTTGGAAGAAGCTCGGCGGAACGAGTGGACATTCGAAGAGGCAATTGAGCACAAGGTCTTTACCGTGATCGGAGAGGGCAATATTGATTTCCCTGCGTTTTTCCGCACGCTCGTAAAAAATGGCTTTTCCGGCTGGTCGGTGGTTGAGCAGGACGTAAAATTTGGCGCGACACCGATCCCGCCGGCGCAGAGCATTGCGGCAAGCCTGAAATACTTGCGCGGAGTTGTGAAGGATTTGGGAGTTGCGGCGGGGGCGAGCTAGCCGCTGAAAGCGTTTTTGTAAGAGCACACGCGGATTTCTCTGAGGAGATCGGATGCGTAAGCTGGGGGTTGGCGTTCTGGGCGTCGGCGAGATGGGTAAGCGTCACGCGGAAAATCTCCGCCGGCAGGTTCCGGAAGCTCGGCTGGTGGCGATTGCGGACGCGTCAGCCGAATGCGCGCGTCAAATTGCAGCCGAGCTCGAGGTTGAGAATTGGCACGGCAACCTGGAGGCGATGCTCGAGCAGAAAGATGTGGACGCGGTTCTGATCGCCACTCCGGACAAGTTCCACGCGCAAGCTGTGGAGCTATCGGCTCGCGCGGGGAAGGATGTGTTGTGCGAGAAGCCTCTGGCGTTGAATCTTGCCGACGCACACGCGGCGCTCGATGCCGTTTCCAAATCAGGCCGTCGTTTGCAGGTTGGTTTCATGCGTCGCTACGATCCTGCCTACGCAGGTGCCATGAAGCGGATTGAGGCGGGTGAAATTGGAGTTCCTGTCATCTTCAAGTCCATTGGGCGGGATCAGTTTGAGCCGCCCCTCGCATCTTATCAAGCGAACATCAACGGAATGCTTTTCTATGCGAATACGATTCACGATTTCGACCTGGCGCGCTGGCTGATGCAGGATGAAGTATCAAGCGTGAACGCTTACGCGACTACCGCGACCCGGCCGGAAGTCGCGAAGTATGGAGATATTGTCGCCGGCGTTGTCAACCTCCAGTTCAGAGAGGGCGCAATCGGGAACATCGAATCCTACGCGCAGGCGGTTTACGGATATGACGTACGTACGGAGATCGTCGGATCGAAGGGCGCGATTATGGTTGGAAGCCTGCGACAAACTCCTGCAGTGCTTCTTACGGCCAGAGGCGGCGAGCAGAGTCTTGCCGATCATTTCCTGACCAGGTTTGCGGATGCCTACCTCGCAGAGGTCCGGGATTTTGTTCACAACATTTTGCATGATCGTCCGCCACGGGTGACTGGCGAAGATGGCTTGAAATCGCTGGCCATCGCCGTGGCAGCCGAAAAATCCTATCTGCAAGGGAAATCCGTTGAAGTTGCACTCGCAGACGCGAGGGTGGCGAAGTGAGATGGAAAGTCACGTTCGTGCTCGCTCGATTTTGTTGTAAGGCTTCATCCTGACGGGAGTCATCCTGATCTCGCGTACGCAGAGGAACGAAACATAAACCAAATTTGGATCAGGAGGCCCGCACATGGGGAAACTGGCGATTACAGGTGGTGAACCCGTTCGAAAGACACCCTTCACACCGTGGCCCATCGCGACGAAGGAAGAAGCGCTCGCGCTCGAAGACGTCTTGACGAGTCTGAAATGGGGAGGTCAGCCATTCCCCGGCAAGCACGCCGACGCATTCGCAAAAAAATTCGCCGAGTTCCAGACCGCAAAGTATGGCCAGTGCGTGAGCACTGGGACAGTGGCCATCGAGGCGTGTCTGAAAGCCATTCGGATCCGCCCCGGAGATGAAGTGATCGTTCCCGCGTATACGTGGGAAGGAACGGTCGGGCCTGTCCTCCTCCTCAATGCTGTTCCCGTATTCGTAGACGTGGATCCAGAAACGTACTGTCTGGATGCCAAGCTGATCGAGCAGGCGATTACTCCGAAAACGAAGGCCATTCTTCCCGTTCACCTGGGTATGCGCTTTGCTGATATGGACGAGATCCTGCGCATTGCCAAGAAGCACAATCTGAAAGTCATCGAAGATTGCGCGCACGCGCACGGCGCGATGTGGAAAGGCCAAGGGGCCGGTTCGATGGGAAATTTGGGAGCATTCAGCTTCCAGTCCAGCAAGCTGATTACGTCGGGAGAAGGGGGAGCAGTTATAACGAACGACCTCGAATGCATGGAGCTGGTCCAAAGTTACATCAACGCGGGGCGCGCCAGTCTCACGGACAAATATCACCACCGCATCATCGGATTCAATCACCGCCTGAGTGAACTTCAGGCCGCCGTCCTGGGGCCGCAACTCGAGCGGCTCCCGAAGCAAGCCGCGGTTCGCGAACAGAATGTGAAACATTTCGAATCGAGAATGCAAAACACCCCAGCGATCGGACTTCTGAAGCCCGATCCGCGAATCACGCGCCTCGCGCCGTACGGTTATGTTTTCAAATATTATTCCGACAAAACTGAGGGCATTCCGCGCGCCGCGTTCGTCGCGGCGCTGCAGTTGGAAGGCATTCCCTGCGACGGCCTTTTCTACGAGCCCGTGTACAAGAGCTCGCTTTTCCCGCTGGATCCAACGGATTACCCCGCACTTAGCTGGGGGCGCGAGAAACCACTCGACCTACGAAACATGTATTCGTGTCCCGAGGCGGACCGCGCCGCCTATCATGAAGCCGTGTGGTTCCCTCATCACCTTTTCGTGGGCAGCGCAGCAGACGTCGAGGCGATCGCTGAGGCGATCCACAAGGTGCTGGCAGCCAGCGAAGAACTACGCGGCTTGGATCACAAGGCGATCCGCAATCAGAAGCTGGGCCGCGCGGACCGCGAAAGTTAGGCGGACTCAGTTCTTCGGGAACGCGATAATACTCGGCGATTTTGCCCTCGCAGACATCGGAAGAATTCGCTGCACGACGTTTGGGGAGACGTCCCATTTATGGTCGCGCGTAACAGGGTCGGCTTTGCGGTCGTAGGCCTAGGGAAAATCGCGCGAGGATCCGTTCTGCCGGGCTTCGCGAATTGTAAGCGAGCGAATCTTGTTGCGGTTGTCAGCCGGGACAGAAAGAAGGCTGCCAGGGTGGCGCGCGAGTTCAACGCGAGCGCGTACTACAGCACCGACGAGTACTCAGAGTGTTTGGCGAACCCAGAAGTATCCGCGATCTATGTCGCGACTCCGCCCGGCGAACATGCGGGGCTGACCATTCAGGCGGCGGCTGCAGGCAAACATGTTTTGTGCGAGAAGCCCCTCGCCGCAACCATCGGGCAATCCGCGCGGATGGTAGAGGCTTGCCGCCGAAACCGCGTGTTACTGATGACCGCCTACCGCAAGTATTTCGATCCCAGCTCGCTTTATCTGAAGCAATTAGTTCGAAACGGAGCACTCGGGCGAATTGATGTGATTCACACGGCGTTCAGCGAACTCTATTCGCCGGGTGTGTCGCAGGCTTGGCTCGTGGATTCGAAGCTTGCAGGCGGCGGACCGCTGATGGATTTGGGCGTCTATTGTGTAAATACCACTCGATGGCTGGTGGACGAGGATCCTATCGAGGTCAGCGCTCAGACCTGGGCTCGCGACAAAAAGATTTTCCGCGATGTCGAGGAAGGAGTGACGTTTCGATTGCAGTTTCCAAGCGGTCTGGTCGTGCAAGGCAGCTCGTCGTACGGCGCGGCCATGTCGTCTTTCATATTCGTTCAAGGCGCCAAAGGCTGGGTCTTGTTGACGCCTGCTTTTCCTTTCGACGAAGTGCGGCGGGTGACAGGAAAAATCGGAAACCGCAAGATCGAGCGCGCGTTCTCGATCATTGACGAATTCGCCCTAGAACTGGACGCATTCGCGGCGGCGATCCACAGCGACGTGGCCCTGGAATGTGATGGCGTGCAAGGTCATCGGGACATGATCATTCTTGACGCCATCTATAAGTCCGCGAGAGCAGGGCGCCCTCGCGTCGTCGCGTATTGAAAGCGGTCGCAGCCCTCATACGGGATCAGCTGTAGAACACTTCTGCTTCACTCCGCGCAGTGTCGTTTACGACTGGTTAAAATCAATTAATTTTGGCCGGCGTGTGAAGCCGCGTGACTTGTATGCGCCGTAAACTACACCTACCGCTAGCCAAGCCACGCCTGCGTATTTCGTCCACGTTTGCAGACTGAGAAGCAAGAGGAAGCAAAACACAAAACCAAACCCCGGAACGAAGGCGTCCAGGAAGAAGTTTCGGCGCCCAACGGCTTCCGAAGAAAACCAGAAGTGGCGCAGCGCGGAGATATTAACGCCCATAAACGCAAGGAGCGCGCCAAACGTAACGATTTCCGCGGAGCGCTCCCACGGTATCGTGAGCACGCCAATGTACGCGAGGACGCCCACGATCCACACGTTGTAAATCGGATTGCCTTTTTTGATGCTGAGATGACCGAAGATTTTCTTGGGGAGTACGTCGTCGCGCCCCATGCTGTAGAGCAACCGCGCCGCGCCGACGTGCCCGGCAAGTCCGCAAGCGATGCTCGAAACAAGCAGCATCACTCCGTAGGCGGCAAACAGCAGCGGTCCGCTCGCCAAGCGCGCCACGTCCATGAACGCCGTCTCCGGATTCTGAAGAGTGGTGTAATCCGGCCAGACTCGCTGGGCGAGGTAGACTTGCAGGCCGCTGAAAAGTCCGGTAAAGACGCACACGAGCACAGAGGCGAGTAAAACGTTTCGTTTGGGATTGTGAACTTCTTCCGCAAGAATCGAAACGCCGTCGAATCCGATGAAGACCAACGCCGCGAGCGATGTCCCCGAGGCGACTGCCCGCAGACTAAACGTGTCCGGGTTGTAGACCGGCTGCATCGAGAACAGTCCCGAAAAATGATCGTGCAGCACGATGTAACGGAAAGCCTCAACGAGAAACACCGCGGTGACGAGCACCATGAAGCCGAGCAGCGCCTCGTCGGTGCGGGCGGTGAACTTGATTCCTTGAACGGTGATGATGGTGATGAAACCCACGGCGAGCGCCGCAAGAGCCGCGAAGGGCACGCGGGGCATCATGCGCTGCACCGCAAGCACAGCATAAAGCGCGTTCTGAATCGGCTGGAACGAATATTCGAGAAACATCGCCCACCCGATCACAAATCCCAGGTGGGGATTTAGGCCGCGGCTGATGTATGTATAGACGGACCCGGCCGAAGGATAAACCGACGCCATGCGGCCGAAGCTCACCGCCGTGACCGACATGGCCACCATTGCCAAAAGCAGCGTCGTCACCGCGTGCCCGTGTGAAAGAACCTGCGCTTCACCGAAAAGCGGCACCGCGGCGATGGGAGATGTGAGGATGATTCCGTAGTAGATGAGGTCCCAGAGACTGAGCACGCGCTTGAGATGGGGTTGCGGCGGCGCGCCCGTACGCTCACTCCCTGAGGTCGTTTCCAACGTGCCTCTTTCTTTGAGTCGTTTAAAACAAATGCGGAATTTGCATCAGGTCAGCGCGCAAGTGTATCAATGCTATAAGAACTGCCGCTCCTTCTTTCGTGCTTGCTCGTATTTTTCGCGCGCGTCCTTGACGGATTCTCGCTCGGAGACCTCCGCGATGGCGACATCCCACCAGGATTCGTAGCCTGGAACTCGATCGTCGTAGGATGTCTCGACAACAACTACGGATGTTCGAGACTGTTTCTTCGCCGAATCGAGCGCGGCCTTAAGTTCCTCGCCTGTGCGAACCCGCACAGCCCATGCTCCCAAGCTCGCGGCGTTAGCCGCAAAATCAACCGGCAAATTCTCGCCGTCGTACTTTTCGCCGCGGCGGTATCGATAGTTTGTGCCCATCCCTTCGTTGCCGCAGGCGCGGCTGAGCCCGCCAATGCTCGAAAAACCATGGTTGTCCAGGAGCACGATGTTGAGTTTTATCCCCTCCTGGACCGAGGTCACGATTTCCTGAGCCATCATCAAGTAGGAACCATCACCGACGAGGACATATACTTCCCGCGCAGGGTCGGCCATTTTCGCGCCCAGTCCGCCGGCAATTTCGTAGCCCATGCAAGAAAAGCCATATTCCATGTGGTAGCCGCCTCGCTCGCGCGTGCGCCAAAGTTTGTGCAGGTCTCCAGGCAAGCTGCCGGCCGCACACACTACTATGTCGGAAGCCTTCGTAAAGTTGTTGACCACTCCGATGACCTCCCCTTGAGTGATGGGAGGGTTCTTGCGCAAACCAAATATGCGGTCTACTTCATTTTCCCATTGAACTCGGAAATCATTGATCTCGCCGCGGTAACGATTCTCGACCGAGTAGTTGCCGAGAGCGTCGTGGAGTTCCGCAATCGTCGTCTGCGCATCGCCCGTGAGCGGCAGAGCGGCGTGTTTGTACGCGTCGAACTCCGCGACATTTATGTTGATGAAGCGCACCGACGGGTTCTGGAACGCCGTCTTCGACGCGCTCGTGAAGTCGCTGTAGCGGGTGCCGATGCCCAAAATCAGGTCCGCTTCCCGCGCGACGATATTTGCGCCGGGCGTGCCCGTCACTCCCACGGCGCCGAGCTGCTGGGGGTGGTCGAACGGCAGCGAGCCCTTCCCTGCTTGCGTCTCGCAAACCGGAATTCCTGTCGCATGCGCAAAGTTTGCGAGAGCTTCCGAGGCTTGCGAGTAAAGGACGCCTCCGCCGGCCACAATCAGCGGTTTCTTCGCATTTCGAACCCATTCAGCGGCGCGTCGCACTAGATCTCGATCGCAGCGATTGCGCGGAATCAGCCATACCCGTTTTTCAAAAAACTCTTCGGGAAATTCGAAAGCTTCCGTCTGTACATCCTGGGGGAAGGCGATCGTTACCGCTCCCGTGTCCGCCGGAGATGTCAGCACGCGCATCGCTTCGGGAAGCGAGGTCAACAATTGCTCCGGGCGCTGAATGCGGTCCCAGTATCGCGATACGGGCTTGAAGCAATCGTTCACCGAAATATCCTGGGTGGCCGGCGATTCAAGCTGCTGCAACACCGGAGCGACGTTGCGACGCGCAAAAATATCGCCGGGCAGCAACAGGACGGGCAATCGGTTCACGGTTGCCGTCGCCGCTCCGGTCACCATGTTCGTTGCCCCTGGCCCGATCGAGGATGTGCAGGCCATCGCTCTCATTCGAAAGCTTGCTTTCGCAAACGCCGTCGCAGCATGAACCATTGCCTGTTCGTTGCGAAACAGGTAGTAGCGCAATCCAGCGTCCTGCTCGAGCGCTTGACCGATGCCCGCGACGTTCCCGTGCCCAAAAATTCCAAAGCACCCTTCGAAGAACCGGTATTGTTTTCCGTCTCGTTCGGAATATTGATTCTTGAGGAAAGCAATGGTGGCCTGAGCCGCGGTAAGACGTACCGTCATATGGCGATGCCCCTTCCAATTCCTTTGACGCGCCAGACATGCTTAATACACGATTTTCGTCCCTGCGCCAGAAAAATATCAGCCCGTGACTCCGCGAATTCGCCGGATATTCGGCGATCATCGCAGCCGCTCGTCGGCGCGATTGCGTCGGTAGATTGATTAGGGAGGCGTGCTGACTCCGGAAAGAGGCGATTCAGAGGGCGGAATTTCAAGCGTTTATCATAAGGAGCGCCGCCAAGAAGCGTCTGCACGGATGCGTCGCAATTGAGTTCGTTCCACCCGATCTCTCGGTGCCATATCACTCTGGCCGCTGAACATCCGCGCACGCCCACTTTTCCGGCGCGACGATTCCTTCACAAGAGACACACAAAGGTCTGTGTCCTACCATGTCGAACAAATCCAGTTATGCCGCTTCGCTTTGCAGATTGCTACGAGCAATATCCATTCGGCAAAAAAATTGGTGGAGGCGGGGGGAGTCGAACCCCCGTCCGAGAAGCCTTACGGCCAGAAGCCTACATGCTTAGCTCGTTCATTTCGCGGCCGGCCCTTGCGGGTGCCGCGCGTTCGCCGTCAGCGCTCAGAGCGGGCAAGAAACGCTGGCGGCTAGTCCGATAATCTCGCCGTCGCGTTACGGACCGAAACGCGCCAGCCAGCCCACATTGTGACGCCTCGATTCAAGCGCATGGGCGACACTTGAGGAGACGCGCTACTTAGTTTTTAATTAAGCAGCGAGAGCCAACTGCGTATTGGCAGTTGTAAGTTTCCACCCGATTGCGGGCAGGTGGCGCCCGGCATGCCTTCTGGCTGCGACAGCTTCCGTCGAAACCGTGTCGCCCCCATTTGACAATTCAAGAATAGCACTGCTGCTGCCGCCCTGCCACCGTGCTGGATCGAGCTGTATGAAACAGAACTAAGTCTGGCACACGAGCCGAAATGGTTTCTTGGCGAGAAATGCTCTAGCGCCTGCGGATTGAGACGAACGCGAACATAGCCAAGCTCGACATGCGTGGTTCGAGCAACCCTTCCAAGTGCCTCCACGACGAATGGGTGAAGCCCGGCATCAAGCTGCGCATCGAAACCCCTCCGGAGACCAGATAACGAAATGGCATCATCGGCCGAATACGCTCAACCACCAAGTTAGGGAATTCGCCCTCGAAGATTCGACGGTCCCTTACAAACACGATCCAGGGAATCGCGCCGTTGGCGCTGGAAAGCGGGCCGGCGGACGGGAACGACCAATCTCCCGCCTCGGGACGGAATGGCTCATGATGGAATCGCTGGTAGATAAATCGTGACCACGAAGTAAGCCATGGCTCGATCATCAGGATTTTTCCGCCCTGGCGAAGGGCTCTCGTGGCTCCAGCAAAGAACCGGCGGACGTCCGGCATGTGATGCATCACATCAGTGAAGACGATGGCCCGTAGAGAACCATCCCGGAAGGGAAGTTGCTCCGCGTTGGCGACAACCCGCACCGTCGGAAAAAGGCATAGTTCGGAAGTAATCAGTCCTGGTATAAAGCGATTGCAGTAACCAGCGCCGGAGCCAAGCTCCAAGACCGCGCCTTCTCCTGCCGGCAGTTCGGCGGCCAACAGGCTGTACCACTCATCATAAATCGCCTTCAGAAATGGTTTCGATTCGATGATTTGCTTCCGCCGCTCCGTGGTCGCAGGATCGTCCAGCGGCAAGCCCGCCGTCAGGGGGTGGGCCAACAGGCGGCGGAGAAGCGTGGCGGCCAACCTAGCTATCCCTCGACGCGGCGCCAGGCATGCCAGCAAATGCCCAGCATCCGCAGGCCATTCGAGAAAACCTTGCTCATCTTGGTGACTCCATAGATTCGCTCTTGATAATGTACGGGCACCTCAACGATCTCAAGGTGCAGCTTGCTGGCGCCAAAAAGCAGTTCGTAGTCGCCCCAAAGATCCTTGATGCCCCAACTTCCAAGGTTCGGCTCCATGCGCATCCAATCCTTGCGCCACAAAACCTTGGTGCCGCAAAGCGTGTCCTTGATTCGCTGATCGAGCAAAAACGAAAAGACAAGCGCAAACAATTTGTTGCCGGTCATGTTCGTGAACTTCATCGCGTGCCGTTGGACCGGGTACACGAGGCGGCTGCCGTTCACGAACTCGCCCTCTCGGCTCGCGAGCGCGCTCAAAAACATCGGCAATTCTTCAGGCATGACGGCCAGATCCGCATCGAGAATCATCAAAACATCGCCGCGAGCGGCTCGAAAGCCCGTCCAGACATTCTCGGCTTTGCAGATCCCCGGACCCTCGATGAGGCGGATATTTTTGTCCGGATGAAGTTCCCGCATTCGTTGAATCTCGGCCGCGGTGCCGTCGGTGGACTTGTCGTCACAGAAAAGTATCTCTGAGTTTTTCCCCATGAAGGGAATACGCTGCGCAGCCGCTTCGATGTTGCCTGCCTCATTGCGGCACGGAACCACGACCGAGACCGTTACATCTCGTTCGTCGATTGCCTCGGGCAACGGCCTGGCAACGGTGATCTGCATCAAGCACATTCGCCGGAAGAGAGGCAAGCGCGCGAGGAAGTCGTTGAGAAAGCTCGACAGCAACGGAATCCATTTCGGAAACAGCAGGAGGCGGTGCGTTCGAACCGGGCGGAACCCGGCAAGCTTTAAAAAATCGCGGACGTCATACTCGTTCACCCAGTTCGGCTCGACGAATGGCGCACGCAGGCCGATCTTCCCGGCCAATTGGACAACTGGCTGCCAAAGCTGGCTGTAATTGATGATCACGAGGCGCGTGTCACTCGTGCAATGCTGGCGCACCCGCTCGAACGCCCGCAGAATGTCTACCGTGTCAAAAATGTGGTTGAAAATTATGTAATCAAATTTTTCACTCAGCTTGAGATCCTCGGGGTCGGCTTGAATGAAACGCAATTGCGGATGCTGCTTCCGGGCTTGCGCGACCATCGCTTCGCCGATTTCCACTCCTACACCGTCCGAAGGCATTACGGAAGCGAGAAGGTGGCCGGTCTCGCATCGCACGTCGAGCACGCGTTTGCCGGGTTCGACGATGAATCGCAGCAGCCGCTTGAGACGATCGTAATAGTAGCGGTTGGACTGAATCCACTCGCCCCTGCGCTCCGCAATCGCGTCCTGTTGCTTGCGTCTTGCCTCGCGGATTTGACTCAGAGCTTGGGGGCCCCAATTCTCGGTGGCGCGCGTCACTGTGGGGGAGGGAATCATTTGGCACGCGCAATCACGTTAATACTGGCGCCATCCGGAATCAGCGCCTCGAGTTCATCCGTTCGGAGCGGAAGCGGCTTCCAAGTACTCGCGTCCTGCAGCGAATATCCGGCATCGCGCAAAAGTTCGACGAACGCATCGAATCCGTGCCCTTTTTCTTCGTGGACGTACGGCGACAGCTCCATCACCAGAACCGGCTGAAACGTAGTGAGAGTTTTGATCGCCCCTTTGAGGACTGGATACTCGTGGCCGTCCACGTCGATCTTTATCAGATTTACTCGGTCAATCGATTCGCGTTCGACAAAGCCGTCCAGCGTATCGACGGAAGCGTGAAGCGTCGTCACGAGCCTTCCGCGGTGCTTCGGGTGTACCGAGTCATCCGCCGTGAGCGGCCAACTCGCGTAA
The DNA here is from genome assembly GCA_963838705.1 of uncultured Acidobacteriota bacterium. Taxonomy (GTDB): domain Bacteria; phylum Acidobacteriota; class Terriglobia; order Acidiferrales; family UBA7541; genus Palsa-147. The sequence continues at coordinate 140,721 of CAWIRU010000005.1, forward strand.
ATCTCAGTCTCTCGCGGGACGCTTGGGTCATCCGCGAGCAAAATTTGATAAGCGTATGTACGCATCTCGAGTTCGGGGTTGAGTGCGAGATTCCGCTTCAGTTTCTCGAACGCTAGGTCTGTCGGCTCGAACGCGTAAACTTTGCCGCTCGGCCCAACACCCTGTGCCAGTCCGAGAGTATGAGCTCCGATGTTCGCTCCTATGTCAAAAACGGTGTCGCCCGGCCTCACCAGCTTCTGAAGAGTGGCATGAGTTGACCGCTCGAACGCGCCAAGCAAATAAATCGAGAAATCAATTCCCTCGCTGAGATCAAGGTACCACCGTACACCGGCGCGTCGCACGATTGCGGCGTCGCTCTTGCCAACGATGGAGCGGCCAGTGGCAATGGTGCGGTACGCGATCGCGGCGAGCGCGATCTTTGTCTTGGTCGTCATCACCATGATCGGCTCGTCGAAAGTGGCGCAGTCGGGATCATCGCGAACCGCCGTCGGAATTGCGCTCCCATATCACCGCGGCCCATCCGGGACCATCGTTTGGCAGCGGCCTCACGGGTCGATAGTGCGATCTAAAATAATTTCCCAGTGCCTGATCGTAATCCGTACCGAACATCGCTACACCGTATTCGCGGGACTCGCAGTTGGACCAAATGAGAGAACCCACGTGTCTCCGTTCAATCTCTTGGATCAGTTCATCGGTCACCTTCCCCGGTGAGAGTACTCCGGGAGCGAACGCAAAGATTCGGGTCGGGCATAGCGTCGCCGAGAGAAAATACAAGCTTGTGTCCTCGGGGACGGAGAGAACCGATTCGCCTTTCGCATCTTCTGCCTTCATGAACGCGATGGCAGCTTGGTAATTTTCTGCCGTCTGTTTCGCGACACGGATCGTCCCTCGCTCCGTGGTCAGCGGCACGAATTCCATTCCTCGAGCGTAAAGCGGGATCGAATGAAGCGCCACTGCCGTCAAACACGCAAAGCACACAAGTACTTCCGCTTGCAGAACAAGAAGACGTGAAGGGTCGCGACGCGGGATGATCAAACGCGACATCACCAACAGAAACGCGACCACTACCGGCCCGTTGTAGTAGATCGGGTATCCGGCCGGGTTCATCAGCAGCAAGATTCGAAACGCAAGCAGGCTACAAAACGACAGCAACAGGGCGATCTGCAGCCTGCGATCAACGGACGGTTGCCGCCAGAAGTACCACCACGCGGCCAGGGCTGCCACTGATGTGTACAACACCATGTCTTGGGGGAAGAAGATCCAGCGGAACAGCCTCTGGGCCTGCCACGGTAGGAACGTGACGAGAAACGCAAGCCCCGCCACGCCGAGCTCGGCCCCCAGGAATATGGCGCTCCTATCGGATCGCGCGCGGCGCAAGAGCCAGTACAATCCAACCACGACGCACGCGAGAATGGCCGTACGAAGCATGGCTCCGCCGAAAGCTCCGCCGTTCAAGCTGAACCCTCTGTACTCCAGCCAATACTTGCCGTACGTCCTCATAAAGTAAGAAGTGGGCCAGCTCAGAATATTTTCCTGAGTGATGAATTCAACGCCGGCGATCGAAACCATCCACCCTATCACTCCAACGCACAACACCGCGCCCGGCAGAATTGCCAGAATATCCGCGGCAATGCATTTCCAAGCTCGCTCCCGAAACGCGCGCGCCGCGATCAGGAGAGCCAGCGCTGAATAGCAGGCGGTCCCGTATTCCAACTTGAGCAACAGTGCGACGGCCGCGGCTGTTCCAGCGCCAAACATCCACGGCCTGCTCGTCGAAGTGCATGCGCTAATAATGAGCCATAAAAAAATGCATGCGGTCAGGCAGCCATAAACCGCACTGAAGCTATACGGCATGGGAAAACAGAAAAGCCCAGGCTGAAACGCCTGCAGCAACACCACAGCACCCACCGTCCAGCCGACTACCCACGAAGACAATCGCATCCCGATGAGGTAAAGAAATAACGCGGAACCCAGCGCCGAGAGCGATCCGGCCCAATACAGCACATTCAAATTCACGCCGAACAAACGGAACAGCAGACTATTGAAATAAGGAGCGGCCGGACCATTCAAAAACCAAACATCTCTGTAGAGCATTTTCCCTGCGGCAAGCGCCGCCGGCACGTACATCTCGCGTCCGCAATCGACTGTTAGCTCTCCCCACGTAGCCCAGGTCGAATACATCAGCAAGGCCCACAGCGCTCCCAGCGCCCCGAGCGTGATGTATGTGGTGCGATTCCACGGTACTTCAGGGCCGGAAAGTTCGGAGAAAACCCGCGACAAATATTCGATGAGGGCGGAGGGCTTGGCAGTTACACGCGAGCTCCACGAGGCGCTGGCTTGAGGGGTAGGCGGCTGCATTTTCGGTAGATCAAACGACACCAACGAAGCGGTCCCAATTCTGCCGATATGCCGCCATTATCGGCGACTTCGCGCAAGATGAGAAGCCGCTCAGTCCCGTCGCGTGCCTTCTTCGTATACCGCCCGCATCGCAAACGGCGCAATTACTGTTAGGAGTCCGCATGTCGCGGGCACCCTCGGCGATTCGCGGCCCCGTGCTACGCTGATTCAGCAACCAAACAATCGGCATCACGGCAACTCTGCGCTGCGAACGAGTCATTCACCGAGACCAGGAGGCCTCGTCTGAACGCCCCGCCCTCTTCTGACTCCGCTGTCCCAACGCGCCCGCCAGCCATCCGCGCGTTCCTCGATTTCTTTTCAGTCGAAGGCGATCCCGGCAAGAGAATTCTTTGGCCGCTGTTTCTAGTGAGCTTCGCTGCCCTCTATGTCGAAATTCTGCTCATTCGGTGGATCGGCACGGAAGTCCGTGTCTTCGCTTTCTTTCAAAATCTTGCTCTAATCGCGTGCTTTCTCGGATTCGGTCTCGGCTGCTACCGGGCTAGCGGAAAGAAACGCCAGCTCTTCGACGCCGCGGCAGTTGCGTTTCTTGTCATCCTCGTGGAATTTCCCGTGCCCCACTGGAAGTGGGTCCTAGAAGCGCTCTCATCGGGGCTTTCCTATTCAGCCGACGCCGAATTGTGGGCCGCCTTCGGAAAAGTGCAGCCCAGTTCGGTCCTCGCTCTGTTCGTCGTTTCAGCGATGTTTGCGACGGCTTTCATAATCTTGTTGGTCGCGATAATGATTCCGCTCGGCCAGTGGGTTGGCACGTATCTCGACGCCGCAAGAAATCCTGTCAGCGCTTACACTTCAAATCTTGCTGGGAGTCTCGCGGGCATTTGGTTTTTTGCCGGACTCTCCGTGCTTCGCGCGTCACCGGTGATTTGGCTGGGGGTCGCGCTTCTCCTCCTGCTCTTGATTCGCGATCGTTCGAAGCGAATGAACATTGCCGCCGTTCTGCTTTTCGCTGCCAGCCTTTTTCTCCTTCACCATGGCTATTCCGGCCCGGCGAAAACTTACTGGTCGCCCTATCAGAAACTCGAAGTGGAGGACTTCGGCGAGCAGCGATACGAAATTCTCGTCAACAACTCCGGCTACATGACGATCGCCAACCTCTCGCCTCAGTTTTTGGAAGCTCATCCAGCGGCGGAGCAGGAGTATCGCCGCAGCTCCTACGACATCCCATATCGGTTTGTCGAGAGCCGCGACCGCGTTCTAATCATCGGCGCAGGCGCGGGCAATGATGCGGCTGCGGCCCTGCGAAATGGAGCGGGCCAGGTTGACGCCGTGGAAATTGACCCCGTCATTTATGCGCTGGGCAAAAAGCTCCACCCGGATCATCCCTACGATTCGCCGAAGGTCCACGTGATCTTGAACGACGCGCGCAACTACCTGCGCCAGGCCACCGTAAAGTACGACGTCATAATCTTCGGCCTGCTGGATTCCCACACTCAGGCATCGAGCTACAGCAACATGCGCCTCGATAATTATGTCTATACCGAAGAGTCGTTTCGCGACGCGAAGGCTTTGCTGAAGCCGACCGGCGTTCTCGTCCTGAAGTTTGAGCTGCGCGGCGCCTGGACTTGGATCGGCGAGCGCTTCTATTCAACTCTCGATCACGTTTTTGGCCGCCCGCCGGTCGTCTTCGTCGCGCCGCGAGTCAATTCGGTGGAATTGTGGGACGCAACCGAGTTCCTCGCTTCGAACGATCCGAATCTCTGGAAACGGGCCACACAGCCGGAGCTCGCAGCGATCATTGCAGCAAATCCTCCCGAATTCTCTCTCACTGCCGCACCGCCGCCGCCGGCTACCGACGACTGGCCGTACGTCTATCACCGCTGGCACTCGATCCCCCGCGCGTATCTGACGGTTTCGGTTATCTTGCTGCTGATGGCATTGCTCCTTACGCGCGGGAAATTTGCGGTCGCAAAATTGTCCACGTGGAACTTTTTCTTCCTGGGCGCGGGATTCCTGCTGCTCGAGACTCAGATGGTCAGCCGCCTCGCGCTGTACTTCGGCGCAACCTGGTGGGTGAACTGCGTCGCGCTCTCGGCAATCCTGATCACATTGGTTCTCGCGAATTTCTGGGTCGAGTGGCAGAAACCTAAGCGGTTAGCTGTTTACTACGTCGCGCTGATCTCCTGCTTGATCGCGATCTACGTCATTCCGTGGACCCAGTTGCCGTTCGGCTCCCGGCAAATCGGCATGCTCCTGGCGGCCGCGTATGGATTTCCCGTCTTTTTTGCGGGCATCATTTTCACGGAATCGTTTCGCCGCTGCGAAAATAAGTCGAGCTCTTTCGGAAGCAACATTGTCGGCGCGGTTGTCGGCGGCATCGCGCAGAATCTTTCCTTCGTGACCGGGCAGAAAGCGTTGCTCCTGTTGGCGGCGCTGTTTTACCTGTTTGCCGCGTTCAGCGCCCGGGAAAAGCCTGCACCCGTCGTCGAGACAGTCGAAACTTCAGAGCCGGTAGTCGCCGGTTAGCTCGCTTTGAATTGAGATCGCTTCAGCGGTACGCGAAAACGCGGGCTCGAGTCCCGTCATCGCTCGCGCTGATAAGGCGAAAGTCGCGGCGGCTCTGCGTCGGGCTCCGCCAGCCAAACGCGCCTACTCCTAAAATATTCAAGCAACGGCCTGGCGTCTACGCCCGAAATCTCGCGCGCCCAAACAATTTTCGCGTGGTCAATATCCGCCGCGTTGTACACCCATTCATCGCCGGGATCATGGTCGGAAGAATATCGGACGATAACAAGCTGTTCTCCCGGAGCAATCTTTAATTCGGACGCGAACCGAGCGCGGTAACCCATCTGCACTTCATCGGCGTCGGGCGGATGGTGCCGCGAAATCCACGCGTTCACGGGGATTAGCCCAAACGCGAAAATCACAACGACGCGCGTGAGGCCAATCCCAATTGCGCGCCCTCTACATCTCCAGCGCCGCAGGTAACGCATCGCTTGCACGACGATGCCGAAGACCGCCGCCGTCATCGGCGCTGCGTAATGCGGTTCGAACCACACGACAGCAATGACTGCAAGCAGGCAGGCGGCCACAAGCGACGAGAGCACTCGGACTTTTCTGTCGCGCAACAGCCACGGCAGTGTGATCAACACCACGGCGCTCAGCTCGACCGGAAGATAGAATTCGCGCAGGCCCTCGAGTTTCGAGGGCAGGCCATTTTTGATTCCGCGCCAGCTCGCCTCGAGGTGATTGTCTTCCCACATCGCGCGTGCCCAAGTGTTGTAGAACTTGTCGAATTCCGCGTTTCTATATTCTCGGGGCGCACCGAGTTTTTGCCACGCAAAATGAGGCGTCGTCACATAGGTGCGGTCGTTCAACCGGTAGGGGAATAGCAGCGAATCCCCAGTAACTCTCCAGTTGTAATACGCCACGAACGCGCCGGTCGCGACGAGCACGAGCGCGGCAGGCGCCACCACGCGCGGAAGCGTAACGCGCCATCCCGGCGCTCGCTTCCCGAACATCCAGATTCCGATCGCGATGGCCGCCGCAACGCAGAAAAGTGCGCCCTCCCACGGCCGGCTATTGGCCAGGATCGCTGCGCCGATGCCGAGCACCAGCGAATCTCGCGCCCTTTGATGCCGAAAAATTCGCGGCAGCGCGCCCACGACAAGCGCGCCCCCGATCCCCGCAACCGCGCCGCCCCAGTACGAATCAATCCAATAATTGAACGCCCCGAATTGAACGGCCGCGAGCACGCCTCCAAGAAACGCCCACCGCGCCGGAAACCACCCTTGAAGAGCCCACACGATCGCCCCGCACATCACGCCCACGCTCAGCAGCACCCCAATCCACGGGTGGCCGAGCAGTTGACCCAGCGCGAGCGCCGCGCCCTGCCCGGGCGGGTACTTCGACATATACGTCGGCTGCATGTTCACATGAAAAGTTTCGAAGAAAATCCACATCGGATGAGGAGGATTCGTAAGGCGGCCGTGCGCAAACGTGTCAGCCGCGAGCAAATAGCTGAACTCGTCATGCACCGACGGGACGGGCAGCGGAAACCACTTCAACAAACTGACGCGCAGCAACACAGGCGCAATGCCCGCAACGCCGATCGCGACCGCCTTCCGGCTCGCGATCTTCGCTCCGAGCGTCTCCACCGCGCGAAACGCGCGGCCGGCCGGCGCGAAAACGCGCCTCATTTCGGTTCTGTGGGACGCGGACGAGAGAGAAGCGGCAGCGCGTAGTAGCCCGTATGTCCGAGGCGCTGCCGACTGGGGTCGCGGGATTGATACTTGGTTTCGAGCTGGCTCCCTGCCCCCAGCATCGATTTGACGATTGCAAGATCGCTGACCACGAGGCCTCCGTGTGCGGGTCAGTGCTACGTTGTTGCCGGAGTGACCCTTGCTTTCGACGACCGCGTGATTACGGAAGCAAGATAAAGCAGGGCGGCTACGACCAGCAAGGAGCGGATACCAGTCCAGTACGAAAGCGATTCCAGCAGACCACCCACCAACGCACCGAGAAGATTCGACCCCAGCGCAGTGCCTTGAAAACCAGCCGACGCAAAACTCCGGATAAAGACGATGCCAGCAAAGAAGACCGGCAGACTCAGAACAGCAGTTGCCGTCATCGCCTTCAACCAAAACAAGGAGAAGAAGTAACTCCGCATAGGGACCACATACGCTACGAGCATCGACGCAAAGATACCTGCGTACGCTATGCCGACGCTTACGTCCGGACTCCACTCCACAAGCACATTCGCAGCGATAATCAGCAGCATCAGCCCCGCGATGACGATCGAGTTGACCATCCAAGTTGTGCCAAACAATAAAGCCATCTTGCTGACGATTTGAGACTCAAGCAGCATGAATCCCGCACCGAGAAAGAAGAAATGCCAATTCAAGAATCTGTATGAGATGCCAGTTTCTCTGAGAAACAGCAATCCAAACAGCAGAATCACTGCGCATACAATCGCAACTGCCGCAGGAATTCCGCGCTCGCGTTGATAGAAGTACGGCCAATCATCAGTCGTGGGAATTGCACTTTCTATCGTAAAGTTACGATGCGTCGCGTAATACGCCTCTATCGCAGGTTCGGCAAGATGTTCGGAGACTCGCTGTTGAGATCCAACAATAAAGAACCGCCCTTCGGTCGTATACCCTCCAGCGTCGGACTGAATCTGCACCGGCGTAATTAGAAATACCTCCTTCAACAACTCCTGAAGCCTTCCAGCAATCCAAGGTGTATCCACCTGAAATTTGACAATAAGCAGTCCATCCGGTTTAAGTGCGCGCCGCGCGAGTTTCATTGCCTCCAGCGTATACACATAATTATCTATGCGGATATTGGAGTAGTTGGAGGTATTCGTATGAGAGTCGAGTAATGAAAACATAATGAGGTCGAACGACTGGCGGTTGTTTTGTAGGAAACTCCTCGCGTCATCGACGACGACAACCACCTTCGACGAACTGTATGGCCTTTCGAAATGCAACTCGCTTCCCAGCTTCAAAATAAGTGGATCGATCTCGACGGCCACTACCTCGTCTGCGCTATGGCGCAGTGCCGCGGCGACGTCATTTCCCATGCCGGCACCGAGCACCAGAACCTGCTTAGGCTCCGGATAGAATTTGTAAGGGAGGTTGTAGGCGTTCCACTCCGCGGGCACCTTTGCGAATAACTCCGGATGTGCTGCGACGAAATTGGGCGAGAGGTCGATGATCTTTTGGTACCAAGCATCATTCGTATTCAGGTCGTAAGAACTGATCTCGTTTGAGCCCTCCTCCTTGTCGGGCGTCAACGTCAGCTTTTGATAGGGTGACCAGTATGTTTTGCTCGGCGGCGGAGGGCCCAGGTGCGCGAGGGTAATGCAAATCAGGAAGGCAACGAAAGTGGTCCATCGCGCCACTCGCTCGCGCCATAGATACGCCACGAGCATCGCTCCGGCCACCGCAAACCAAAAATCCGGACTTTCGTCGCGATAGCAAAGAAGCGTATAGAGACCTATTCCGACGAGACTTCCTGCGATATTTACTGAATAACTGAAGACTCCATTTGGGGAATTTTCGAGATACCAGCCGACTAGCTGGCCGAACGGAATGAACACGAACGCAACCAATCCGAACAATACGACGACAAGCGCTATCGCGAATGCCGTCACGGATATAGAGTAGAAGCCTAACTTGAGGTGCGGTACGCCCCAGATGTAAACGTCCGAGAGCACGCCGATGTAGACAGGGAGGCTCGTCATCAGGAATCGCAGCCTCTCCCATGGCCATTTGATAAGTACAGCCAGCGAGAGCAGCGGCACGATGAGAGCAAATACGTTGATACGGCGCCGGCAAAGATAGCAACCGACGCCGAATCCCAAGAAGCATGCGACGAGAACGAAATTCTTAAAATACGCGAAGACGCGCACCTCGGACGAGACCCACCTAATCATCAACAATTCTAGGAACAGACTCAGCACACTCACCAGCGCGAGTCGCCCATAAGAAAAGCCTCCGAGGTCCAGTGGCGAGAAATTACCGCGCGCCATCAATCCCCGTTTTTGTTCTGAGGTTTTCTCTGACTCCGGCCGATGATAGGAACGCAACAGCAAAGCGTTCACCAATGCGCTCGGAACCAGGACGCTGAGGGCGATGATGAAGTGCCTAAACTCCGCTAGCAGCAATTCCATGCTCGTAACGTGCTCCCATCGTCTGCCTCTAAATCTAGCGTCACATTGCGAAATCTACTGCTTGCGGAGACACCGACGACTATTGGGAAATCGGTCGGGCAGTTCGCCGAGTGGGCGCTAACGCGCCGACCTCGACTCTCGCTCATTCGCATTACCCAGAGCCCGCACGTAGAAGCCGGTCGCGCCGAGGCGCTTCCATTCTCGCGACTCGGAGTATGGAGGCTGGGAGCGTGTCACCAAAAACTTTGCTCCCGCCCGCGCAAGCGCGGCGAGAATTCGGGTCCTTGTCTCCTCACTGGCGTCCCAAAAAGCCGGCACTTCGTCCGCGGGAATGTCCGCCACAATTCGAACTTGAGCCAAATGAGCCCAGTAGTCTGCCACATTCGAATGCCCGAGAACAGCGACCTCATCTCCAGGTCTCAAACCGATTTGAGTCAAATCTCTGCTGACTTGCCATTCCGGGTTTGCCGATCGTTTCATTGCGGCGAAAGCGTTTTGTCCCGCCTGGCTCACAATTGTGATACCTATCGTCAGCGCCACCGCCAGCGCGACGCAATTCCAGACGCGCGACGAATTCTCAGTTCTCGGCAATCGAACGGCCACAAATAAGCAGCACCACAGAATGACCATCGGCGCACCCAGGAAGCGTGGCTCCACATGAACAAGCGCGTAAAGCCCGCAAGTTGCGAGCGCCGGCAGCCAAAGAGTCCAATACGAATACAATCCCCGAAAGTAGCCGCCGGCTCGTCCTGCAAGAAGCGCGAGTACGAGCACGCCGACTGCGATTCCTTTTTCGGCAGACAGCAGCCGAAAATAGTCGCCGGCACCCACAGCCACCGCGTGCAATTGCCCGCGCAAGTCAAAATGTGGCGTCACGCCTTCGTACCAATATGTTGCGTCATACCATGGCGGATATGTGCCCGCGATTGGCGTCGCAAACTCATCCACCGAAGGAACGTCATTCAATCGCCGAGTCCCGTGGATCGGCGATCCCGTTCCCGGTATTTCGCCGTGCCAGTGCGGCAGTCCCAACGTTCCATCCACGTAATACACGTAGTTCAGCCGCCCGGCATCGCCGAACGTCACTCTTCCCTTCGCGCGCGACAGTGCAATCGCCCACGGCCCACCGATCGCCAGAAACGCGACCATCGCAAGCGCCACGCGCGGCGCGGCGCGTTTCCAATTTCCGGATGCGAACAGGCCGCAAAGGAGAAATACGAAAGTGATTGGGAACATCACCGCCTTCGCCAGATAGCCAATCGCGAGCACCGCTCCGAGCGACGCATACAAGCTCCAACTCGTGTGGCCTCGCCGGATTCGGATCAGGATCGCCGTCGCCAAAAAGAAGATTGCAGAGACGAACATGTCGGGCTTATCCGTCCCCAGCCCGATCAACTCAAGCGAGGAGTACGTAAATAGCGAATAGCCAAGAACGCTCCAAGCCCAACCTCGCGGCGAAAGATCATTCGTAGTTGATGCACGCTCGCCGCACAGCTCTGTCAATTCTCGAAAGAAGAACGCGAAGCACACCAGGGCAAGAATGTAGATGGCGAAATTCAGCGCGTGCAGAACAGTCGATTCCCAATAGAGAGAAGTGTGCGTCAGCCCGAGAACGAGGGCCAGCAGCCACGAGTAGAGAGGACTCCAATACGCGTTGACCGCGTCGTGCCAGTCGAGGTGAAGGTACGCGTAGCTAATATCCAGGTAATTGACGCCGTCGGGCTCGATCGAAAAACGCTCGGCCCAAGCTTGCAACGCCCCGGCGAGAAGCGCGGCAGACCACAAGGTGATGTCTAGTTTTCTTTCGGAAATACCCATTGGGCCCGCATGATAATAAAATACATCTCTGAGGCTGTGAAACGCTTATTTGTGCACGCAGACCGCCTCCCGAAGCGCACCCGCGCGGTCGGACGCTTCGGCGCGGCGGTTCACGCTTCGTGAGTTGAGATCGCGCGGAGTAGTGCAAAGGACGAGAACCCAAACCGCAGATTTTGGAAAGCATTGTCCCGCTTCGTGCTCTCGGAACCCATTGCCATCTGGAAGACGCCCTTAAAAAATGTGCTAATCTCGGTCACGCATCGCTCGAAAATCACGTACGTTGCAATCAATCACGAACTCCAGACTTAGGAGATGGTTGAGCCCACCAATGCGGAACGACATCACCATTGCCGACGGTCCGCAGAATTTGGGCGGCCGATTTCTTGGCATCAATGAAGACACGCCAGCCTTGCGGGGTCTTATAGTCCTCGTCATCTACGCCGCCGTTAGAAGCATCGTTGGCGCCGCGATGAAGCGGTTCTGGTTTGATGAATTGTGCACCTGGATTGTCGCGCAGGAGACGTGGTTTTGGCTCGAGAATCGACACCATTTTGGAAGCGTGTCCTCGCCAGCTGTTTCCATTGAAGGATTGGTGAGTGCTGCCCCTTACCCCGAACTGCTGGTAGTGATATCGGATACGCAGGACTACCTTAGGCTTGTGTACTATGGGCCGGAAGAATGGTCGAGGCGTTCGTTCGCCATCGTCGACGCCAAGACTTCCGTATCGTACGTGGGCAGCGATACCCTCGACAACGTGTTGCTCGCCCTTCAAACGTGCGCCCCGCTCCACGTCTTCCAATTTGACGTGTTTGCCTCGCAGAATTGGCGTTTTCTCTTGTACTCAAGCGGTGGCGAAATAACCGACTGGTGGCCGTCACGGCTCGTACACGACAAATATTTTCTGCAGGTCGTCGCCGCGGATGGCCAGCGCCGTGTCTATCCTGTGGATTTGGACCGGGGGACGCGTTGAACGAGCCGAGGGGGAGCGCGAGCGACCCAAGCACAATTCCACTTCGATTACTGAGCGTTGTCATTCCCGCGCAGAATGAGGAAGGCTGCATCTCTTCAACCGTCGAACACCTTTACGTCGAGCTGCGCTTGCAAGGCGTTCCTCACGAAATTCTCGTCGTGGATGACGCCAGCACAGACTCCACGTGGCTGAAGTTGCAGGAACTTTGTCAACGCGTCCCCACGCTCAGGCCGCTCCAGAATAAAGGATCAAATGGTTTCGGCCGGGCAATTGCCTGCGGCCTTGACCAGATGACTGGAGACGCCGTAGTTGTGATGATGGCTGACGAATCGGACGATTGCAGGGACGTTGTCCGCTATTGGAAAGCCCTGAATGAAGGATGGGATGCTGTGTTTGGCTCACGTTTCATGAAAGGCGGAGGCGTGATCGACTATCCCTGGATAAAGCTCCGAATGAATCGCCTGGCGAATCTCTTCATTCGGCTGATGTTCGGCATAAAGCTGAACGACACCACCAACGCATTCAAGGCCTATCGGGCGACGGTGATCCAAGGCTGCCGCCCGCTGCTGCCGCCTCATTTCAATTTGACGGTCGAGTTGCCACTGAAAACCATAGTTCGTGGCTATAGCTGGACGGTGATCCCGATAACCTGGAGGAATCGAAGGACGGGAGCTGCGAAGCTTCACGTCAGAGAAATGGGCAGCCGCTACCTGTTCATCTGCTTGTACGTCTGGCTCGAGAAGTACTTCAGCCGTGGCGATTACAAGAAGCCCGGCTAAACGAATAACGAACTTAAGTTTCGTTCCTCAGTTGCCTTTTCGCGCGACAACCAAAAACTGCTTGCCCCCGATGCGCCACAGTGCTGGCGCCATCAGGTACAGCCGAAGCAACCAGATCGGATACTCGACTCCGTCGGACATTGTGTAAGGCAAGAAACGCGCCCTGCAAAACTCCACGCTGAATCCGCATTTTCTTAGTATCTCCGACAGTGAAAGCTCCGTCAGCGGCACGTAGTGATCGAAAAAATCCCAGTAGGCGCCCGGGAGGTACTTAATGTTGGGTCCCATGGCGACGATCCGGCCGCCGGGCTTGAGTGCGCGGTAGACTTGTTCGAGGGTTCGTTCTACCGCTTCCTTCGTCGGCAGGTGCTCGAGAAAATTACTCGTAAAAACAACGTCTAGGCAGTTTCCCGCGACGCCCCATGCTGCCGAGCAATCCTGGCGAAGGACTCGGACACCAAGCTGCGCGAAGCGCTCGGCATCGGGGTTCAAATCCATTGCATACTTTTGTTCGCATTTTACGGTGTTGATGAATTCGCACCAACCGCACCCCAAATCGAGCACACTCGCATCCGGCCGAATCCAGCGCGAGAAATACGAGCAAAGTACAGCCCAGACTTTCTGACGGTAGGCCGATTTGCCCGCGAACCGTGATTGGTACATCTTCTGAAGGTCTTCGGGAGAGTGCGCTCCGGCGCTCACGGGTGTTTTCCCCATACTTCATGCCACATCGCTTCGCGGCCCACCATCTAATGAGATTTCTGCCTAAATGCTTCGAATGCAAGTATGCGGCTCACGACGAAGGCAACGATCTTGCCGCAATGGCGGTGACTCACTGGCTTCGTCCAGAAACGACGTAGCGCAGCGCCCGCGTCGTCTCTCACGGATGTCCTTCTCGCTTGCGTCGAGCGAGTAAAAGATGAAGCGCTGAGCGCTCCCACATGTCCGGTATCACGGACAATTCGTAGCCGAGGCTCGTCAGTTTCTCGGAGATCGCTTGTAGATTGCGCCTTCGATCGAGATCGTGAACCTCGATGCTAAGGCTTCGAATACGCGCCGCGTGTTCCGGCGTGATCTGCTCGACCAGCGAATACTCGTCGCCTTCGCAATCGCATTTCATCAAATCAATTTCGCGGCCGCCGGATTGTTCGAGAACTTTATCGAGGTTTACCGCCGTCACGCTGATTGTACGAGCGCCCTTTCCAGAATCGCCGCCAGCAAGGTGCCCTCCCGTGCTTTCGGCGTGCGTCTGAAACTCCAAAGTTCCATTGACGCTGGCCACCGCGGCCTGGAAGACGCGAACGTTGGTGATTCCATTCAACTCCAGATTTCGCTGCACGAAGGCGCAATTCTCCGGATCGGGCTCGTAGCAGGTGACGCGGGCCCCGGGAATCTGCGCGAGGACGAGCGCCGTCACTCCAACGTTTGTGCCAATGTCCACGATGTAATGTTCCCGGCTGGCATCCCACTCAAACTTCTTTAATTGGTAGCAGTCGTAATCCACCACTTCCGTGATCATGTCGTAGAGCGCTGTCCGGTAGTCCGCTTTCACGCACAACTCGCGCCCGGCAAACCTGAACTTCAGCGTTTGCTCTTCGATGACCGATGAAGGGCGGAAGCCGTACGTGTAAACGTAGACGGTCATCCGGTCGCGGACAAATTGCCTGAAGGGAGGAGGAACGAATTTAAGTAGTTTCATGGCTTGCGGACATTTTATATCGCGGTCCCGCAGAGTATATCATTGGCCGAGTGAGGATCTTTCCTTGGCCCGCGCCGCGCAGGGCGAGCCGATTGGATCTCTTCTCGGTTGTACGGCGGATTGCGACCCGCGCGCTGGCTTCGCTATTTCGTGCGTCGCGGGGAGAGCCTAGCTCGCAGCATCAGCGACGTGCGCTCGAATGCCAGATAGAAGAGCACGCCTCCGATTGCGACCATCGCCAGCGACAGTGGAAAGAAGGTTGGTATGGGAAGGAACGGAGCACGATGCATCGCTCCCAGCGCGAGATGAATCATTAGCGTGTGCGTGAGGTACACGCTATACGACGTCAGTGCGATCCACTTCACCGCGCTGCTTCGCGCGATCCATCCCGGATTGCGGCCCGTGAGATGGACCAGGATCATCGTGACAGCCACCGCCACCACCGTAAATCCCAGCTTGTACATCATCATGTACGAATAAAGCGGAAGGGAAATCAGCAGCAACCATCCGCACCAGAATAACCACCAGGAATATCGGCGAAGCCGTAGCCACCACTGCGCGGCCATATAAGGAAGATACGATGCCCAAAATCCCAGCGCCAGCCCTTCGAACCGCAAATGCGTCTCCGTAAACTCGTAGCCCCAGATGTGCGTGATTCCATTCTGAGCGACAATCCAACGGCTGATCGGCGATGTGATCAGCAGCATCGCAAAAAACCAGTGCGGGCTGACGCGGATCCGCGAAAACAATTTCAGCCCAAGCGGCAGCAGGATGTAGAAGTGCTCCTCCACGCACAGCGACCAGCTCACCTGAAAAAATGGCATCACCGTGAAATAATTTTGAATGAAGATAAGATAGCTGGGCACGAACGGCTGTTTCCGGCTGACCCACGCGGCCGTCCACGCAATAAGCAACGCCACGAAGTACGGTGGCAGTGTGCGAATCCAGCGCCGCGGCAGGAATGACCGGAGCTCGACGTTGCCGAACCGCCGAAGTTCCCGCCAGTAGAGTCCTCCGATCAACCATCCGCTGAGAACAAAGAAAACGTCCACGCCGAGCCGGCCGTATTCGGCCACCATCGCTGTCCGCTTGTAGATGACCGGAGCCGTCCAGACCACGTGGTAGAAGACCACCAGCAAAATGGCGCTCGCGCGTAGCAGGTCGAGATAGGCGTCGCGAGAAACGCGCACCGACGCTGGCTGGGCGCCGGCATTCTCGGCTGCAGCCGCTCCTCCCTTAGTTTTTATCGTCTCGGAACTTTCCAGGATTTCTATCGCCTTCTCCGCTGGCCCCGGCGGCCACCGGATGAACGTGAATCACCGACAAGGGCAGGCGTCTCACAATCCCTGAATGTGCACCTTCAGAACCGCCTCGTTGCACTCAAATTTGCACTAAAGAGGTGATGATTTATACGCATCGGTCGTTGGCCGGAGACTAAATTGATCAGCTGGATCGAGTCGTTTCATGAAATCCCGGCATTTTGCTACGCGGGCGCGCAAAGTATAGCATTGGCACAGCGAGGATTTTTCCCTCGATAGACCATGCTAGAATCTCGACGATGAAAGAAGAGTCCGATGATCGGATGCATTCCTGCCCGAGCTGCGGTAGCCAGGCCGTTCGCCGCTCGCTCCGGCACGGCTTTGTCGAAAACGTGATCTACCGGATCCTGGCGATTCGACCATATCGCTGCATGGCGTGCGACATGCGTTTTACCGATCGCGGCGTTGGCCACGGACGTAAGATCCCCACTCGCGACTAGTGCTCGTCGAAACTGTCTTTCCCTCGATCGCTGTATATTGCTCGCCGCTCCGAATCCTTACAGGAAGGTCATTTGATTTCCCGATTCCCGTCTGCTACGTTCGTCGCGGAGCTATGGAACAGCAACACAATCAAGGAGTAGCGCCTAGAGCGGCCAAGGCGGGAATTCTGCCATTTCTAACCGGGACACCAAAACAATTAGAAATCGCCGTAAACTACACAAAACAATACACAGAGGTCGTTTCTAACCGGGACACAAAACGGGGTCCTACGGACGCGATCGGAGGCGGTTCTTGTAGCGCCGGAGCGGGCTTCGTCCGGCAAGGTTTTCTCCTGAAGCTGCTACACAAAACGGCGTGGCGCTACATCTCGAATCGAGCACCTTATGTTCGTCTCGATCAGACAGCGAGTCGAGTCGCTTGGACAACATAGAAGTCTCCGTCGTCATTCCGTGCTTGAACGAGGCCAAGTCGCTCGCCTTCTGCATTGATAAGGCTCGGAATGCCTTCGCTTCGAGCGGAATACGCGGGGAGGTCATCGTCGCGGACAATGGCTCGACCGACGGCTCCATCGAAATCGCGCGAGAGCACGGCGCGCACGTCGTCGAGGTCAAGGACCGAGGATATGGGGCGGCTCTAAGGGGTGGAATCGCCTCCGCGCTCGGTGAGTTCATCATCATGGGCGATGCGGACGATAGCTACGATTTCTCCACGGTCCCCGATTTTGTCCGCAAATGGCGCGAAGGCTACGACGTGGTGATGGGCAATCGCTTTCGCGGCGAAATCAAGCCGGGCGCGATGCCGTGGAGTCACAAATACATCGGCAACCCTGGCTTAACGGCGCTGATGAACGTATTTTTTCGCACCGGCACTGGCGATTGCCTCTGCGGCCTGCGCGGTTTCACCCGCGCTGTTTACGACCGGCTGGATCTTCGTACATCGGGGATGGAATGGGCGCCTGAATTCGTCATCAAGTCCGCGCTGGCTGGAGCCAGAATGACGGAGATTCCAATCGTTCTCTGGCCCGATAAGCGCGGCCGGCCGCCGCATCTGCGGAGTTTCAGCGACGGGTGGCGGACGCTCCGCTTCATGCTGTTGTACGCGCCGAACTGGCTATTTCTTTTGCCGGGCAGTCTGCTGATGATCCTGGGACTCTTTCTCGTATTTTGGCTGGTCGGAGGCCCGCGAAATCTCACGCCAGGGATTCAACTGGACGTTCACACGATGATCTTCGGAGTGCTTTTCACATTGCTGGGTGCGCAAATCGTGTCCGTTGGATTCTGTGCGAAAGTGTTCAGCTACGCCGCGCGCTTCGATCGAAATCCTGTCTCGCTGAAGCGCGCGCTACGGCATTTAAAGCTCGAGCACGGTCTATTGCTGGGTGCGGGTTTGGCGCTCGTCGGTTTCATTGGCGACACTCGGATTTTCTGGGACTGGGTTTCCGAGGGATTTGGGCGGCTTCATGATGAAAGAGCGGTGCTGTTTTGGTCGCTCTGGTTCGTGCTCGGCGTGCAGATATTATTTTCTTCGTTTCTTCTCAGCATGCTCGGAATCAGCCGCGACACCTACATTGGAGATTACGAAAGGCGCCGCGATGAGTAGATTCACCGTGATCGATCCCGACTGTCATGACTTCCGTGCAGCGCGCGCCGTCGCCGTCGAATTCCTGAAGACTCCAACTGACGAATGCCATATACCGCCCTCGACAAACTGATTGCTCGCCGGCGATTTCGAATGGCTTATCGCTACGTCCGCCCCAGTTCACGCGTGTGCGATCTTGGCTGTGGCATCGAGTCCGCGTTTCTCGATTTCGCCGCCGACAGAATTTCCGAAGGCGTTGGCGTGGACGCCCGGGCGAACAGCGGGGCGACCGGCCGATGGCGACGCATCCAGGCTGATATCCTCCTGCCACTTCCGCTCCCAGCCTCGTCCTTCGATCACGTCGTAATGCTCGCCGTCCTCGAACATTTGTCGCAGCCTGAACCTGTGCTTCGCGAGGCGCACAGGATTCTCTCGCCGGGAGGCTCGTTAATCCTGACGTGGCCATCGTCTTTGGTTGATCCGATCCTTGCGGTGCTTCGTGCCGGGCATCTTATCAGTCACGAAATGGAGAGCCACGAACACCAGAAGCGAATTCCGGTCAAAGCGCTCCGCCAGATGCTCCGCGCAATCGGATTCTCGGGATTTGTGCACCGATACTTTGAATTTGGCCTGAATAACCTGCTCGTCGCCACTCGCGCGAGCTGAGCCGTCATTTTCAGGAACTCCGCGGCCGAAACTCAGTTGACACTCTGTGACCCCGTTTTCATAATCGCTTTTGGCACATTTTTCGCGATGACAAAGAGCCATAAGCCGCAGCACCACGCCGCGCGGGAGCCTTCGCTCGACGAAGCCGTCGCCCGCGCGTTGCGTGACAATCTGGCGCCGCTCCAGCGCACCCTCGAAGAGTTGCAGCACGCGTACGCCGATCTGGCTGCGGCGTGTGCTTCGAGCCGCGCCGCCAACGCGTTACCCGCGATGCTTCGCGCGCAAGCGGCTTCGGCGTCGCTCACCGCCGGACTTGGCGTACTCTCTCATTTCGTAACCATAGCTCTGCAGCCTCGCGATCGGAGTTCGGCTGGCGCAGCAGCTGCCGCAGAAATGCTCACGATGGCGGTGGCAGCCGAAGCTGCCGGCGAAACCGAAGTTGCCGCCGAAGCGGAAGAAGCGCAAGCCGAAGAACAAGCCGCGGCCGATGAAGCGCAAATTTCGGATGAAATGGCCGAAGGGGGTCCGGCGGCGCCCGAACCCGCGCCCGCGCCCGACGAAGCGGCCGCGCATGAAGCCGATGCCGTTCCCGTCGCGGTGGAAGTTCCGGCGTTTGACGTCGAACGCCTCGGCGCGGAATTACAAGAATTGCACCGTCGCGCCAAGCGAGTCGCCAAAGTGGCTATGCAAGACATCAAGATGCTGCGGCCGAAAGATGTGCGCGTGGCCCGCGAGAATAAAGATATTTGCGTGCGCCTACGGGACGACTTGGACAAAGCTCGGAAGGAATACGATCGCCGCTTCAAAGCCATTCTGGATCACCCCGTGGATTATTTCCACGATTCGATGGTTGTGATTCTGGCTGATGGTGACCCGGAAGCCCTCGGTGAATATCCGTATCCCTCGCCGGTATTGCGGCATTAATCTATAGATGATGAAATCTGAACGTTGGCGGATCGTCCTGGTCGTGGTGTTTGTGGCTACGATCATGTTTGCCGCCGCGCCGGCTTCCGCGAGGCCGAGCCAAGCGGCGTCGAAACCATCGGCCACGGAGCAGCTCGAGCAATGGTCGCGCTCGCTTCGAGACAAGCATTCCTCCAGCGCGTATGCCAGCCTCAGCGCCTTCGCATTGCGCCGCGGCTCGGGCGAACTCGGCCAGCGCGCAGCTCTAGCCCTCGGCTACTTCGACTTTTCGAAAGGGAACTACGCCAAAGCGCAGACGTGGCTTGAAAAGGCGTCGGGCGATTTGCTGTTAGGCGATTACGCAATCTATTGGAACGCCGCGAGCGATCACGCGCTCAAACGGGATGCTGACGCGGTCGCTACAGTGAAAAAGCTGCGCGAAAAGTTTCCCGATTCAGTCATGACTGAACAGGCGCTCGAATTGCTGTGCGATGCTGCAATCGCAGCGTCGCAGCCGCAGACGATCCTCGATGTTCTCAGCGCCTATTCCGATACGGACACGAAACCGGCGCTGATACTCGCGCGCGGCGAGGCCCGCGAGGCGCTTGGCCAGCTCAATGCGGCGGCCAATGATTATTTGACGGTCTACTATCATTTCCCGCTGAGCAGTCAATCCCATGAGGCTGGAGTGAAAGCCGATCTGCTGCATACCAAGCTGGGCGCGGATTTTCCGGTTACTTCGCTCGATGTTCGAATTACCCGCGCGGAAGCGCTCTATTCGTCGCACGAATGGTACGAGGCCCGCGAGGATTACATCCAGCTTCTTGGCAGCTTGGCAGGCGCCGATAGCGATCACGCCCAAGTCCGCATCGCGCAGTGCCGCGTGGCTTTGGGCGCGCCGCTCACGGCGCTTACAGGACTCAGCGTGAGCGATCCGGACGCGGATGCGGAAAGGCTCTATTGGCTTGCGTCGGCATATCGCTCGCAACAGAAAGAAGCGGACATGCTCGCTGCGGTCGAAGCCGCGGCCGCACGGGCGCCGGCCAGCCGCTGGACCGAGCAAGGCCTCTTCATGTTGGGGAACTATTTCTGGGTGCAGGTCGACCGGGATCGCGCCGCTTCGTACTACGAGCGGGTTGGCCAGAATTTTCCAGGCAGCACGGACGCTCCGGCTGCGAACTGGCGAGCCGCGTGGAGAGCGTATATCGAGCATCGGCCCGAGACTCTCCAATTGCTCGAGCTGCATCTCGAGCACTACCCGAACTCATCATTCATCACCGATGATCTCTATTGGCTTGCGCGCGCATCGGAAACAGCGGGAAACGCGCCCGCCGCACGAGCCTACTATCAAAAACTAATTGACCGTTTCCCGAGAACCTACTTCGGCGGCCTCGCCGTGTTGCGCTTGAAGAACATGGGACCGGGCGATCCGGATCCGATAGAGGCGCTTTCGAGAATTGCGCCGCTTGCTCCGGCCCGCCCGGTAGGTCCGATCCCAACGGCCGCCACGGAACGCCAGGGCCGCGCCGACGCGCTGCGCACGATCGCTTTCGATTCTTCAGCCGAACTCGAGTTACGCGCCGCGTATGCGGCTACCGGAGAGCCCCGGCTTCTTCTGGAAGCTTCGGAGGCGGCAGCGGACGCGGGCCACTACGGCACCGCGATTTCGACGGCGCGGCAAGTCGTCCCGTCGCTCGAGTCTCACCGTTTCGACGACGTGCCGCGCGAAGTATGGAAAGCCGCGTATCCCTTGCCCTACGAGAAGCAGGTGCGCGACTCGGCAAATCGCGCGGGGCTCGATCCAATGATCGTCGCGGGCCTGGTCCGTCAGGAATCGGCGTTCGAAACGAACGCCGTATCGCATGCGAATGCCTATGGCCTGATGCAGCTTCTCCCGAAGACGGCGCGTCTCTTAGCGCGGCAGGTCCGCGTGGGCTATTCGCGTTCGCAACTGACTGATCCGGGTTACAATCTCCGACTCGGCACGGTGTATTTGGCAGGCTTAGTGAAGATGTGGGGAAGTTTCGAAGCGGCGCTGGCCGCCTACAACGCAGGAGAAGATCGAGTGGGAACCTGGCGTTCCGGACAGAGCTACGCCGAACCTGCGGAGTTCGTGGATTCGATTCCATTCACCGAGACGCGCGAATACGTGCAAATCGTCCTGCGCAACGCGGAAACATACCGGACGCTTTACGGTCAAGCGCGTCCAGCCGGAAATTCCAAGACATCGGAAAGCCATCAGTGAGCGCGCCAAAAACCCAAGGGGTAGCCGGCAACGCGCGCCTCTCCATCAAAGCGTCCCAATTCACAGAATCAGTCATCCGGGAAATGACTCGCCTCGCGCTGGCGCACGACGCCGTCAATCTCTCGCAAGGATTTCCCGATTTTTCCGCTCCGGCTGAAATCAAGGAAGCCGCGCGCGAAGCCATCGCCGCCGACGTCAATCAATACGCGATCACCTGGGGCGCGAAATCGCTGCGCAACGCGATCGCGCAAAAAGTCGAGCGGCATCAGGGCATGTTCATCGATCCTGAAACCGAAATCACGGTTTGCTGCGGCGCGACCGAAGCCATGATTTCGACGATGATGGCGCTGATCAATCCCGGCGATGAAGTGATCGCGTTCGAGCCGTTCTACGAGAATTACGGTCCCGATGCGATTCTTTCCGGCGCAACGCCGCGATTTGTAAAGCTCCATCCGCCCGACTGGCGGTTCGATCCGGACGAATTGAAAGCTGCATTCGGCCCCGCGACGAAGGCGATCATTCTCAACACGCCGAATAATCCGACAGGCAAGGTATTCGAACTTGCAGAGATCGAATTAATCCGCGACCTTTGCGACAAATGGAATGCATACGTCATTACCGACGAAATTTACGAGCACATGGTCTACGACGGCGCCGTGCACATTCCGCCGGCGACGATTGACGGACTCCGCGACCGGACCATCACGATCAATGCGTTGTCGAAGACGTACAGCGTAACCGGTTGGCGCGTCGGTTGGGCGATCGCGCCGCCCGAAGTCACCTCGGCGATCCGCAAAGTCCACGATTTTCTGACGGTGGGCGCGGCCGCGCCGCTGCAGGAAGCCGGCGCCATCGCGCTGCAATTCCCAGACAGCTACTACGAAAAACTCTCCGCCGATTATCTCGTCCGCCGCGACAAGATGCTCGGAATTCTCGAGACCGCCGGATTCCGATGCTTCCGCCCGCGCGGCGCCTACTACATCATGACCGACATTTCGGAGTTCGGATTCTCCGACGACGTGACGTTCGCGCGCTATTTGGTGAAAGAGATCGGCATTGCCGCCGTGCCGGGCTCGAGCTTCTATCGCGATCCGGCGGACGGCAGCAAGCAATTGCGTTTCACGTTCTGCAAATCAGAAAAGACGTTGAATGCCGCTGCCGAACGATTCGCAAAATTACGCCGGGCCTGACGCCGCCGCGTTCTGTGCTAGAATCCCGCCCGCGCGAACGAGAAGGGAAGAACGCTCATTAATGGCGACGGCATTCAATCTGGTTTCGCCGGGGACGCGCGTCACTGCGAACGGCCAGGGCGATCCGTTCGACGTGCGCGGAAGCCAGTCGCGGACATTTCTCTGCACGCTCGATATCACCGATCAGATCGAGCAGGAATCCGTTGACGTATCCATCTGGGGTTCGGCGGATGGACAGGACTTCGGCAAGCAACCGATTCTAAAAATACCGCAGCGTTTTTATCGCGGAGAGACGCGCGCGATTTTGGATCTGACCACGCGGCCGGAATTGAATTTCATCCGCGCCCACTGGGACCTGGTGCGCTGGGGCCGCGTCGCGCCTCATCCGATGTTCGTGTTCGGATTGCGCCTCGAAGAAGTTTCCGCGTTCGTCCGACAGCCCGTCGCGACCGGCACGTAGACGATTCGGCCGCCGAAGGTATTCACGTTTCCGATTGATTCCTACACGAACTCGACTGTTTGCCCGTACGCCGCGATCGTCACGGGCCACTTATATTGCGTTTCAATCGCGCCCTTGAATGATTGCAGAGCCGGCGGCTCTCCGTGGACGAGAAAAGTTTGGCGTGGCGCCGATTTGAATCCGGAGAGCCACCGCAGCAATTCGCTTCGGCCTCCATGGGCCGAGAGCTGAGAGATCTCGACGACTTCCGCGCGCACGGGAACCATATCTCCAAAAATTTTCAGATACTTCGCGCCGTCTTGCAGTTGCCGGCCGCGCGTTCCTTCACCTTGATATCCGACAAGCAGCACGGCGCTGCGCGAATCGGGCAACCGCTGCGCGAGATGGTGAAGAATGCGCCCGCCATTAGCCATGCCGCTCGCCGACACAATGACGCACGGCGAGACAACATTGTTGATTTGCTTTGAATCCTCCACGCTGCGCGTCATGTGGACCCCCGCGACGTCGAGCGGGTCTTCCTTTCCCGATGCCTCCTCCGCGCGAAACTCGGCGACCTCATCCTCGCGGTGGTTCTCGTAGAGCTGCGTCACGCTGATGGCCATTGGGCTATCCACGTAAATTGGGAGCTTCGGAATCTGCTGCTTCATTTCGAGCTGGTGCAGGTAATACATCAGCGTTTGCGTCCGACCCAAGGCAAACGCCGGGATCACCACCACGCCGCCGCGCTTCGAAACGCGATTGATGACGTCGCCGAGTTGCTGTTCCGGCGAGCCCGGTGGATGGTCGCGGTCGCCGTATGTGGATTCGCAGAGCAGGTAATCGGCGCGGCTCGGCGGCGCGGGATCTTTGATGATCGGCTGGTCGTAACGGCCGAGATCGCCCGAAAAAACGACGAGCGTGTTTTTGCCGTTGTCGGTGATCGTCAATTCAAGCCAGGAAGAGCCGAGGATGTGCCCCGCATCATGCGGGAGCACGGAGAATTGCGGGCTGATTGTAAAGGGATCGAACCTCGGAATTTCTTTGATTTGCGCAAGAGCGGTCTGCGCCTCAGCCACCGTGTAGAGCGGGAGCGCCGGCTTGTGCGTCGAATATCCCTTCTGCTGTACGAATTTCGCTTCTTCTTCCTGAAGGTGCGCGGAATCCGCGAGGAGCAAATTACACAGTTCGTGCGTCGCCGCGTTGCAATAGATCGGTCCTCGAAAACCGTCCTTCACGAGCCGCGGAAGATATCCGGTATGGTCAATATGAGCGTGCGTCAAAAGCACCCAATCAATCGTCGCCGGATCGATGGGGAGCTTCTGCCAATTGCGATCTTCCAGTTCGTGGGAGCCTTGAAATAGCCCGCAATCCACAAGCAGCCGCTTGCCGCCGGCCTCCACGAGGTATTTTGATCCGGTGACGGTCCCTGCTGCGCCGAGAAAAGTGATTTTCGCCATAAGCGCCGTATTGTATCGCCGACGTATTCTACAATTGAAGACGCGCGCCGCAAGTTTCGTTTACGCTGCATGTCCAGATGCGCACTTGACGCTGCGCGTTCCGGTGCCTTACGCTCATAAACTTTGTGTTTGCGGCCGGGGAATCAAGGATGAAGGCCCGGCCGGCTGTTCGGCCTTCGACCACGGTTCTTCGATTCGTGGCCACGGCGGGCGCGGATATGTCCCGGAAATATTGATCGACGAATCTCGCAGAAAGGAACACGGATTCCATTGCAGCTATCGAAATTGAGTCAATTGAGAGGCATCGTCCGCTGGTCGAGCGGGCTTTTTTTAATTTTGTCGTTGGGCGGTATCGCGCGCGCGCAAATTAATCCTCAATATCAATTGTCCACGGCGCCTCTAGCCGTTTCTGCCGGGAACGCACTGGCGGCGAGTCCATCCGCCGGCGATGAAGGCACCGTAAGTCAGGATGCGCCTCAGAGCCAAACCGCGAAACCGAATACCGTCTCAGGAATAGACATCTCGCCCTACAAGACCCTGTCGGAAATGTACTATCACGAGTGGTCGTGGGAGTCGGGCGTCTACTCAGGCGGCGGCACGGGGCTCGGCTCGTCAAGCACGACGCAGTTCTTTCTCGTCGGCATTCACGCCGGAAAAGTGCTTACCGGAAATCACTTTCCCGGAATCTTGCACGGGAACTTCGAATTCGGCGGCGAGATCATTCCGGTCTACGAAGTTTTCACGATCAACAGCGAAAATGTTTACGGCATCAGCATCAAGCCGGTCATTCTCCGCTGGAACCTCGTGCATTGGAACAAAGTCGCGCCATTCATGCAGCTCGCCGGTGGCTTTCTGATCAGCAATCACGAACTTCCGCCGGGCAATACTTCCGCATTCAATTTCACGCCTCAGGGCGGCTTTGGCTTCAACATTTTCACGAAGCCGGGGCAGGCCGTGAAAACGGAGTTCATCTTCGGACACATCTCGAATGCAAACCTCGGCATTCGCAATCCGGGATTCAACTCGCTCTTCTTGTTTGAAGTCGGATACGAGTGGCTGCACGGCTGGCGCCGCCACTAATCAGAGAATTCTGTGGCGGCAAAAAATTAGGCCGGCGGTTCGAAGTAAATGCTCCGTCCCGCCGGCCGTTTCGTTGTAGAAAGTTCTCAGCTACTAGTTGCCACTCGGTTTTGCTTCAGTCTTCTTCGGCATCGCTGCGGGAGCTGCGCCCATCTTTGGCTTCCAGAAAGGGTCGGCCTTGATCATTTCCTCGCTGACATAGCTCATGTTCGGATTGATTTGGAAGAGCTGATTTTCGCTCGATTCGATGGAACGGGCCGCTGATTCGTCGAGCTTCTTCATGCCATCTTCGCCCAATGCCGCTGCGAAATCCTTGTAGTGAGTATAGTCGGCATCAATCTCCGAGGCTGAATGCCGGAGCGTGATGAAGAGGTACATGCCGTCAGGCTGGCCGTACGCAATCTGGTACGTGGCCCAGTGCGCGTCCGGATTCGCCTTCTCAAATGCGGCCTTTACTGTCTTTACCGTCTCCTCAAATTCTCCGCTGCGTCCCTGTTTGACGTGGAAAACGCCGATATCGAAGTAACGCGCCTTGGACAAGTCGACATCATCCTTAAGACTCAAATCTCCGCGATAGAAGAACGTGGATGCATCGATTCCGTCCAGCAACGCGCCATCCGCATCGCCCGCGCGGGTGAGCGCAGCCGTAAGCGCCGCGTTCTTCGCAACGTTTGCCTGATCCGTCTCCCAGGCTGCAAATGAATCGTAGCCCGTGAAGAAAAGCGCGCGCGACTTACCCGTGAGAGATTCCATACCGATATAGTTCGTCGGCCACTTCGCGCGGGCAAACGCCTGAACGAACATGGACTCAGTTCTTTCATGACTCGCGCCAGCCTTGTAGGGCTTCACCCATTCGCGCGTGACAGTGATTATTTTCGGCGGGTGATGCATCCCCGTCATCTCTTTATCTTGGGCCTTCGCGACAACCGACCCCGCCAACATCAAACAAGCACACAAAATTCCCCAGGTAACTCTTTTCATTGATTTCTGCCTCCTCGGCTGCGAACTTTATTGGACTACTCGATGGGTTGCACGAGGGAAGAGAGCTCAACTTCCGTAGCCATTCGATCCCCTGTGTGCGCGGAGAGTAGTCCAAAGAGTGCGCGGAAGTCAAGGACACACGCCCTCGAACGCTTCGGCTTCTTTTCGGCGCCGTTGCGATCGTAGCGACGGCATCTTGACCGTACGCCGCCCGTACCACTCTTCCATGCCGGATTGGCACGCGCGCAACTGGTCTTCGCTTCCGCGCTTCCCTGCGGCCCATTCGACCTGGAGCCTCGGTCTGTGTCAGCGGGATGATGCGGTGGTGTCTCGTAGGAGAACGACGTCGGAAACAATGTGCTGTTGAGCGACGGCGAGCGATTTGCCATCGGGCGAAAATTGGAAAAAGCGAATGCGGTCGGAAGCGAAGTTCGTCAGCCGGTGTCCGGGCGAGCCGTCAAGCGGCTGCGCCCAGATGTTGCTGACGCCGTTCTCGACAATGGTGTACGCCACGGCTTTGCCATCGGGAGTGAAGGCGATTGGGAGCCCTATCTCGGGACGTGGAGTCAGAAACTTTGTGGATGCCGAGGAATTTGCGTTCGCATCTATGAGCGCCACCTTAGTTGTGACTGCTTGCGTGACGGAGTCAACTGAAGACTCGACCTCCGGCATCCATTTGCCATCCGGGGAAAAGTTCACTCCTCCTTCCGCGAATCCGTTTGAAACTGCACTGCCCTCCACTAGCTCGGGAGTTCCGCCGTCTATGGGGACTCTCATAATATGGGTGGTGGCATTATCAACATAATAGGCCCACTTTCCGTCCGGCGAGCAGAGCGGAACCTCTTCATCCTTGCCGTTCGTGAGCTGCTTGGGATGCGAGCCGTCGGCGTCCACTCTCCAGATATTTGTGGTCGTCTTCCCTTCCCTCAAATACCACTGAAAGAGAATCGGACCACCATTTCGGCACGCGGACAGCCACGCCATAGTAGCGCTGGGGTCAGAGACCAAAGTTGTCTGCTGGCTCCCGTCCGGTGACAGCCGCAGCATCGAGGTCGTAGTCGTGACAATCAAGTTCCCGCCGCGGTCCCAATCAACACCGCGAACGGTTGCCTGATTCGGAACGCCGGGAACTTGAACCGGCGATCCGTTGGCACCCAAAGTCTGCACGTGAACCGAATCCGACCGCTGTTGTTGAATGGTAACCATAACCTTGCCATCCGCGGAAATGCTCAGCGTTCGATACCCGTGGATGTCGTTTGTCAGGGACTGGAAGCGGCCGTCAGGATACGACACGAAACCGATTTGCCGGTTAGTCGAGCCCGACGCACGGTCCGCGTAATTCACGAGGAGGCCGCGGCCGTCCGGGGACCAGGCAAGAGCAACGAAAGCCCTGTCAGGAAACGCCGTGAGGGAAGTGTCTTTGCTGCTGGCAATGTCGAACACACTGATCTGTCCCGGCGCTTTGCTATTCGCGTAAGAGTCGTAAGCGATGGTCTTCCCGTCCGGAGACCAGGAGAGCGAGTCCGGAATCGGAAGCGGAGCGATCAGAAGAACCTTCTCATCAGTACCGTCGAGATTGGCCGAAAGAATCCGGTACTTGCCCACTTCCGGATCGTTGCCCCGCATATAGGCCATGCGCTTGCCGTCGGGGGAAAAGGTTGGACCCAGGTCAACGTCGCCGGCCAACCGCTGCGGCGAGCCACCAAGCACCGGCATCCGGTAAAGATTCCACGAGGTCTGTGTGGCATCCGTGGCCTTTCGAAAAAAGATATAGTTCGTGTCAACCGAGAACGCGGGGCTCTGGATAGCGGCAGGATCGGGAGCGAGAATCTGTGTGTCGCTGCCGGTAGCGACATTTCGGAGCCACAAACTCGATCTTCCTTTGTCGTCAATCACGCTGACCACGAATTTCCCATCCGGCGATATCGCCGCGAACAAAGCTTTCCCGGAATTTGTGACCTGCGAGGCAGCGAAAGTTTGGAACGGAATCGCCGCCGGCTTTTTGCCCAAAAACGAATAAAGCCCATAACCCGCGCCGGCAATGAGCACGAGCGCGACAACAACGCCGCCGATGAGCGCGCCTTTGTGCTCCTTAGCCGCAGCAACCACGACAGAACTACCGGAGGCATGCGCCGCTTCGCCTTGCTGCTGCACTCCCGCGTTGCTTTGTGCCCGAACCGCAGACTGGCGAGACGATGAGCCGACATTCGCGCCAGCGGCGGATAACGATGAGGACGCGGAGCTCAGAATTTTGCTGTCACTCGAGCGGACATCGTCAGAAGCCGGCTGGACGAAGGATGCCGACTTGCTCGTGTCTGTGTCGCGCTTCAGACGTTGCAGCTCGGCACGCATCTCGTTCGCATGCTGGTAACGCAAGTCGCGGTCTTTCTCCAGCGCCCGGTTGATGACATCTTCGAGCTTCGCCGGAATATCCGGATTCAACCGGACCGGAGCGACCGGGACGCCATGCAGAATCGCATCGGTTGTCATACTCGACGTGTCCCCGCGAAAGGGGAGAGCGCCCGTCGCCATCTCATACAGCACTACGCCAAATGAAAACAGGTCGGTGCGTGCATCCAGTTCCTTGCCACGCACCTGCTCCGGCGACATGTACGCGACAGTGCCCACCGCGGTTCCCGGACTGGTCAGTTGCTCCGCACTCACTCCCCTAACTGCATCAGCGGTCCGGGTGTCTTCCGAGGGCGTTGCTTCGCTTTTCGCAGTCAGCTTCGCCAAACCAAAATCAAGAACCTTCGCGTGGCCGCGCTTGGTGATAAAAATGTTGGCAGGCTTGATGTCACGGTGGACGATGCCTGCGGCATGGGCCGCATCCAGAGCGTCCGCAATCTCAATCGCCAAACCGAGCAGATCGTCCGTCTCTACAGGCTTTCCGGCGATGCGCTGTTTCAGCGTCACGCCATCCAGAAATTCCATGGCGATGAACGCCTGCCCGTTATGCTCATCAATCTCGTAAATCGTGCAGATGTTCGGATGATTTAGCGCGGAAGCGGCTTTGGCTTCGCGCTGAAAACGGCTCAGGGCTTGCGGGTCTTTCGCTACCTCGTCCGGCAGAAACTTGAGAGCCACGAAGCGGTCGAGCTTGGTGTCCTCGGCCTTGTACACGACACCCATGCCGCCGCCACCCAACTTCTCGATGATGCGAAAGTGGGAAATCGTTCGTCCGGAGAGCGGAGATGAATCGGGCATGGAAGCGAATCTTATGCTGGCCGTCCAATCAAGTCAACGCACCGCCGTGTCGTTCGCTGGTTCGATCGTAGGGACGCTGCTTGCTGCGCCCGCTTTTTTGATCTTGGCCATCAGAGCCCGGAGGCCCCCGGCTCCGGGCACCCGACTCAATTACGGACCGACTCGTTAATAGGATCGTGTGCCCATAATCGCGTTTTCCGCTGAAATCAAAAGCACAATTTCATAAATTTTTTCGCGCCCCAATCCTCTGATTTCCCGGCACTTCCGCCAATCCTTACACGCTGCGGATTTGCTCGCACTTCGGCGTACGTGGTATAATTACCCGACAAGTATGATAATGTTAGAGTTAACATACAACAACACGGCGAGTGCCCACCGACAATGGGCAGCGGTTGAGTCGCGGCCCGCACAGGCCTACGCAAATTTGCGGAGTCCAGTACTCGATCGCGAATCGATTTCTAATCGAGACTCGAAATTATTAGAAACGCGCGCAAGTCAAAGAAAACAATCATCACGAGTCATTTCTAATCGAGACAAAATCACTACCCCTTCGAGCGCAATTCTCCGGTCAACCGCAGGGCTCGCCTGCAGCCGGGCCGGATTTAGTTGCGCTCGTCACTTGCCACTCGTCACTGTCATTCCTTTGTGCTAAAAGCTCTGCGGGAGAAACCTCGATGCCTGCAGATGGACTGAATCGCCGCAACTTTCTGTGGCTGACGCTCGGAATTGCCGGAACGGCTCTCGTACCGCGATCATCGCTTTTTGGTTTTGCCGACTCGCCGAATCAAAGAGTGCCGTATGGCACCACACCCGGCGTTCCGCCCGAGCCCTTCCAGTTTCCGCAGGGATTTCATTGGGGCAGCGCGACCGCGTCGTATCAGGTTGAAGGTGCGTGGAAAGAAGGCGGCAAAGGCGAATCGATCTGGGATCGCTTCGTTCACACCACAGGGAACGTGAAAGGCGCGGCGACCGGCGACATCGCTTGCGACTCCTATCATCGCTTCAAAGAAGACATCGCCATCATGAAGCAGATGAACCTCAACAGCTATCGCTTCTCGATAAGTTGGCCGCGCATTCAGCCGGCGGGAACAGGAGCGCCGAATCAACAAGGACTCGATTACTACAAGCGGCTCCTCGACGCGCTGCACGAAGCAAATATTCGTCCGCTCGCGACCCTCTATCATTGGGATTTGCCGCAAACGTTCGAAGACCAAGGCGGATGGCCGAATCGCGATTTGGCCGGGCGCATGGCTGATTATTCATCCATCGTCGCAAAGGAGCTCGGCGACCGCATTTCGACCTGGGCGATTTTCAACGAGCCCTGGATTTTTACGTCGCTCGGGTACCTCACCGGCGAGCACGCGCCGGGTCGCAAGGATGCCGGAGATTTCCTCCGCGCCACGCACGTTGTGAATCTCGCTCAAGGCCAGTCTTTCCGCGCGATCAAGGCCGCGCGTCCGAACGCGAAAGTGGGAACCGCGTTCAACACCAGCTACTCCGATCCCAAGACATCGTCGGAAGCGGACAAGGCCGCTGCCGAGCGTTACCACGCTTTTCGCAATGCGTGGTTCATCGAGCCGGCCGTGCGAGGAGAATATCCGAAGGCGCTGGCGTCTCTCATTACTCCGGAGATGCTCGGCGTGCAGCCGGGAGACATGGAAATCACCAAGGTGCCGCTCGATTACTTCGGGATTAATTATTACGATCGCTCGATTATCGCGGATGCCAACGACCGCGCGGATTTGAATTTCAGCCACGCCGGGAGCAGACAAGGCCCCGGAACCGAATTTGGCTGGGAAGTTTGGCCCGATGGGTTCTACGAATTGCTGATGCGAATTTCGCGCGATTACGACAAGCCGATCATTGAAGTCACGGAGAACGGCTGCTCTTACGGCGATGCGCCGGACGAACATGGCCGCGTCCCCGATCAGCGCCGCATCGATTTCTTCCGCGGCTATCTCGGCGGCGTCGCGCGCGCGATCAAGGACGGCGCTAACATCCGCGGCTATCACGCATGGAGCCTGCTGGATAATTTCGAGTGGGCCGAGGGCTATACGCAGCGATTCGGTTTCACGTTTGTGGATTTTCGCACTCAGAAGCGGACGATCAAGGATTCGGGATTGTGGTACGGCGAACTGGCGGCGACCGGAAAACTAAGCTGAGCGCGCCGCCTGGACAGATTGCGGAAAACAGCATGAACGCCGTCGTCCCGAGTCCGCCGCGGCGGGAGAGGGATCCCTCTTGGATTAAATGCGCGCAAAAAGAGGGATTCCTCGTCGCTGCGCTCCTCGGAATGACCGCGATTCTGACTTTTTCCGCAATCTGATGGAGCGGATCGAGAGGAAGGATTCGTCGCGGGCTATTTCTACGCGGGTTCCGTTTGCACGGTCTTTTTCGAGAAATCCCAAAAGTCCGGACGATCCAGGAATTCGACGCCAATCTGCCGCCGGCCTTGGCCGTCATAATGGCAGTAGACGACGCGCGCCCTCGCTCGTTCGCCTTTGTCTTTGCGGCATAGGATCACCAGGCCGCCTTTTTCGACGAGATGCCGGCAAACCAGCCCCGCACCGTGGCGGCTGAGCGTGGATGTCCACGTTTCCTCTTCCCACATTCTTCCGGACTCTTCGCGCCGCACGTAAACTGAAACGGCTGATTCGACGCGCGGGCTGCGGCGGAGGCTCTGGCCAAGTTGAGACGCGCGAAGCAGAATATCAAGCAGCCGCGCTTTAGTCCGTGTGTCGGCGGTGCGTTCGTCTTCCGAGAGCCGGTGTGCCTGCTGCGCGCAGGAAGAGAGAAGTTCGCGGAAGGCCGTTATCTCGGAGCTCTCGAACGATTCATCCTTCAGCTTGCGGCTTCTCGATTCCAGCTCGCCCATGGACACAGTGAGAAAGTGCTCGACGCACAGCGGCCGCGCATCGAGCTCGGCAGCCACTTCGCCTTCACACGGTGCCACACTGCATCGGTGCGCCTCGACGTGGGATTCCGCGTCAGAAGGTAGGATTTGCGCTCTCGTCGTCATGTTAACCCCGTCATGTTGATCCCCACCGGCCTCGTCTAACTCGCCGGATCCTTCTTCGTGCCCCTTCCCAGCTCAGCAATCGACGCACTGATTTCTTCGAAATGGCGGCGGGTGCGATCGTTCAATTCGCCGGCGAATTCGCGCCTGGCCTCTTCGGCGGTTCGCTTGAGCGCCATGATCGCCTGTTCCGAGACAGGCGCGACCTCGCGCTGCAACCGCATGCGTACCTCGCTCTCATACTGCAGTGAAGCCTGACGCAGACTATCGAGAGCCACACTGGTCGAAATCATGCCGGAACGATCGAAATCCTCCTGCGCCGCTTCCAGCCGCTCGCTCAGCGCCGCCTCGAATTTCTGCTCCACTCGCGCGCAGATTTCCTCCGTCCTCGCGGAGAATTTTTCGAGCGACTGCTCGAATACCTTGGCCGCTTCGACCTTGCACGCGTTCAATTCCGCCGCGGCGGCTTTGGCCTGTTCGACCAGCGGAGTAAATTGTTCTTTGAGGCCGGAGATGATGCGGTCAATGCCGTCCCGGCGCGAAGCTTCGAGCGCACGCTGGAGGCGTTCGATCGCGCTGGCGGCCATGCTTTCAGCCACGCCGTCGAGCTCGAGGTGCCGGGCTTCGATTCGCCCGAGCGCTTTCTTCATGTCGTCTTCCAGCCTCAGCGTCCACTGGACTTGAAACGCTAGCGCCGTTTCCTGGCTCGCTTGCTTGAATTGGCGAAGCGATTGTTCGATAAGAGGGGTCGCTTGCGCGGCCGCTGTTTCCGCGAGGGCGCGCTTCGCTTCTTCCCGCAGAGTCACTCGCGCGTCTTCAAGCGTCGCGGTGGTGCGCTCACGCACGGCGGCGCTGGCCGCTTCCGAGAGAATGCTTTCCATCTCGGCTTGAAAATTCCGCATCAGATCGCCTACGGGCCGAGACGGGCCGGCTGGCGTTTCCCGTGTCGCTCTATCAATCGCGAGATTGGGGCTTACCCTCTCCTGCTGATGCTCAAGCGGAATAGACGCTGAAGGGTCGGGCCGAGAGACGAGAAATGGCTGCGGCTTGCTACCATCCCCGCCAGATTTGATTCTCTCGGCGATTTCCAGCCAGTCCTTCGGCGGGGAATTGAGCCCCCAAATGTTGCCCGGCTCTTCGAGTTCAATCGCGGTGAGATACGGCCCGCCGCCGAATCCGGGGCGCTTGGCCCATTTCACGCGCCCGCGCGCAGTGACTGCCGGCGAGTCAGCCGCTTCGCCGCCCAACTCCAGAATCACGAGGGAATCGTTGAGCACATCGAATTTCGATTCGTACTTGCAACCGTGGAAACTGACCGCTGAAGTGAAGACCTGTTCTCGATATGGCCCGCGAGCCGAGTCAACGCCTATGACGGTGATCGGTATGATTTCATCAATTCGCGTGCTTCGCCGCGCCGCTTGAGACGGCCTGGTGTTTCCTGAAGTTTGCGACACAATTCCCCCCGAGGGTGGTATCTGGAGGATAGTACTAGTCCTACCTCCTGGCGCGACGATTTCCACCAGTTTTGTTTATGAGTTACTAGGAATTGTGGCCCTGGCGGAGTTCGACGCGAAGGATTCTGCCGCCGTCGCTAGGAGCTACTTCGGCCGCGAGGTTCATTTTGCGGCTGTGCTAGAATCCCGCCGGTCGCGGTCATCCGGAGGCTCAAATTGAGCATCTCAAATCGCCTCTCAACGCTCACGCTCGTCGGATACCTCTCAATCGCGCCGCAGGCAGCGCTTGCCCTGCAAAGCGGCAGGGGCGCGAACATGACTTATCAGATTGATGTGGACGCTTCGAAGCAATGGGTGGACACCAAGATCGATCTGCGGCCCGGCGAGAAGATTCATATTACGGCGACTGGCACGATCACGTATCCCAAGGGAGGATCGTTTGGCCCTGCTGGCCTCGCGCGCAATTTCAAGGATTTGATTCACCAGTACGCCGTCCCTGACGCGGGCCACGGCGCGTTAATTGGCCGGCTGGGACCCGACGACGTCGCTGTGCCGTTCCTCATTGGCGCGAGCAAGGATTATGTTGCGCCCATCGCAAACCGGCTGCTACTCGGGATCAACCAGAGCATGAGGGACGCTGAAGCCGCTCAGGGCAGCTTCCAGGTAACCATCGAAGTAGTCAGTGCAGGTTCAACTTCTGCGGAAGCTGCTGTGGCTGGCGGGCCGGCCGAAACGGCCATTCCGGCGATCACATCCGATCTGCTCGCGAAAATTCCCAGGCGCGTCTCCGATCCGCAAGGCGATCCGGGCGACATGGTCAACATTTTGATCGTCGGAACGCAAGACGAGGTCGTCAACGTCTTCACGAGTGCCGGATGGGTGCAGGTGGACAAGACTGCGAAGGAATCCGTCATGACCGGACTCGAAGCCACACTGGAGAAGAAGGATTACCTGACGATGCCGATGAGCATGCTGTTTCTGTTCAATCGCGCGCAGGACTACGGCTTCGCTCATGCCGAGCCGGTGAAAGTGGTGATGTCACGGAATCACTTGCGGGCGTGGAAGTCGCCTTACACGGTCGAAGGACGGCCGCTTTGGTGCATTGCTGCGACACACGATATCGGCTTGGAGCGTGACCAGCGGAATAACGGCGTAACGCACAAGATTGATCCCGCGGTAGATGGCGAGCGGGAATATGTCAACAACACGCTTTCGAGCACAGGGTTCGTCGCGCGGCGCGGCCACGTAACACCTGCCGATCCACTCACCGAGGCCAAGACGGCGACCGGCGGAAGTTTTCATTCGGATGGCCGGATTTTGGTGCTCGTGCTGAAAAGCGGGACGTCGCTGGGCTATTAGACGCGGCTTCAATCGAGGCGCAGCAGACTGGGGCAATCGCGCGGCGGACCGCTAGGAAGCAGTTTTTTGCGCTGGGAAATTCGTAACTGCGTCGGCTGTCGTCGGGTACAGCGTGATCACTCGGTTTATCTGCGTTAATTTCAAAACCTTTTCGACCATTCCGCCCGCGACAACGAGCCGCAATTCGCCGCCGGATTTCTTGAGCCGCGAGTGGCTCTTGACAATGAGGCCGATCACCGAGCTGTCAATGTGCGTGACGCGCGTGAAGTCGAAGATGATGCGCGTTTGATTCTGCTGCATGTGCTCGTCAACGGCCTGGTCCAGGCGCTTGCATTCCGGGCCGGTATGGATGCTCCCGGAGAGTTCAAACAGCTGGATTCCCGGTTCGATTTCTCGTTTGTTGAGTTCCACGAATCTATTCCTGCTCGTGACCTTCGTACGGGAATTGCCGGATGAGTTGGATGCAATCCCTGAGCGCTTGACCGATGGTATCACCCCAGCCAGAAGGCAGGAAAGGCGCAGTCTTCTGGTTGACTTCGCGGTCAGCAACGGCGAAAAAGCGCAAGTGCTGCCCCTGCGGCGGTGACGAGAATTCCTTCACCGTGATGTGAAAATCGATTTCGTTGTTGTTTTGGCGCTTCTTGATCGAAAAACGGTGGACCTGCGCCAGTTCTTCGAGCCGGTCAGCATGAATGTCGCGCCATTCCATCTTCCAGGACCTCCGCAGCGCATCGGCAAAAAATCGGGAGCACTGCTCGTAGTGCTGCGCATCTTAGGATGGGCCCAACGCCAAGTCAATGTAGTCAGCGCGATGCCATAGGGCATCGAGATGCTGGTCTCAATGAGCGAAGAACTTTTCGCGCCAACTTGGTGGGAGCCCCCGCATTCATGCGGGGGAGGAGCGCTTTAGCGCTCCGTAAGGAGTCGCGCTTGCGATGATGCGCTTTAGCGCTGGGCCTCGAAAAATCCCGTGGCCGAAGCCCATTTTAAGAGCGAGTGCTCTTTCGCTGGACTGAAGTCCAGCTTCCCCTGCTGAAGCAGAGGGCTCCCTCCGAAAGGCACGCGAGGGGCCTGCTTTGAAAGGCAAAAGGGGCGCCAGAATTTATGCGCGAGACGCCCGTTGAAATTGAAGCGGTGCCGGATCGACTTCGGCGTTTAACCGCGCTGAAGAGTACGGATACTCATTCGGCCGCGCCGCAAGGCCTGCTTTGACGGGATTCATCCATAGATATTCGACTTGTTGTGCGTATTCGTTCGCGCTTCTGATTCTGTGCTCGTTGTATCCCTTCTGCCATACCTCACCATTGAAGTTCATCTCCTTCTTGGCCCGGTAGGAGAATCCTCCCTTGATGAATTGCATTACTTTCTCGAGCGGCACGAGCGGGGCGGGCGTGAGGATGAGATGAATGTGATCTCGCATGAAGACGAATTCATGAATTTGGAATCTTTGCTTGGCTCGGTTTTCGCGAATTACATCCAGCAGAAGATCGCAGAGAGGATTTGATTGTAGGATCGATCTTCTCGCCCAAGTCGCTGACGAGGTGACGAAAGTACGAGTGTCTTGCGGTGCCAGCAGCATATTTGGAAGCGGCAGTTTATTTCATGCGTTGGCCTGCGAGCATCCGGACTTATACGGAGGAGGGCCGGGGCTGAAGCCCGTTATGAGAGCCAAGGCTTTGTTCTGCTGGACTAAAGTCCAGCTTCCCCCTGCTGAAGCAGGGGGCTCCCACCCAGAGACGAGGTGAGACTCGGTTTTCGCAGGATGGATTGGGTAAATGTTCCGAAATTTTTGGTGGAGCCGATGGGATTCGAACCCACGACCTCCTCGATGCCATCGAGGCGCGCTCCCAACTGCGCCACGGCCCCACCGGGGGAGAAAAACGGCTGAAGCCTTTATATCACCCGGCTTCCCAAGCGGTCAAACCGGCGGTGAGCGCCGCATTTCGCCGCGGCAACGGGAAGCGCCGCTCGGAAATTTAATAAGCATCGTTTACGGCCGTTCGAGACTCCAATAAGCTAGTTGGATACGTAGACTTACGCACTTGAGGGAATACGAGGGGCAAAACGAAGATGCCGGGCGTAAAGCCCGGCGCTACGAATGCCCGTCGGGGAACTAATCCTGATGCGCTCCTGGAAACTCGAAACCCGCTGGACGCGCCTCTGAGGTAGATTCGGAAGCAGCCGCTTGGATCAGCGTTCCAATTCGCCCATCGTTCTCGCCGAAACCTGGGGTCTCGCGATGGAGGCCCTCCGTGCCAATAAGCTACGCGCCATGCTCACGATGCTTGGCGTGATTATCGGCAGCGCGTGCATCGTGCTCGTTGTCACGGTGGCACTGGCGGGGAAGCGCTACATCATTTCGCAGATTGAAGCCGTCGGCGCGAATCTCGTCTACGGAGAAGTGATCCATCCCGGCGGCACGGCGCCCACAAGCATGGCCGATGAAATCTCGCTCGCCGATTTGCAAGCGGTGAAGGACGCCGTTCCGCACGTCGCACAGGTCGCGGGGACGCGCGAGATTTTGCAGACCATCGTGGCCCGCGGCTCGGTGCGTCCGGTCCCGGTCGTGGGCGTAACGGAAGGGTTTCAGCAGATTCGCAATCTCGTCATCGTCCGTGGCCGGTATTTCGATCAGGACGACATGAGCTCTCACAGTAAAGTGTGCTTGCTTACGCAGCAGCTCGCCGCTTTCGCCTATCCGGGTGAAGATCCGGTGGGGAATCAGATTCGCGTCGGCGAACTGACTTTTACCGTGATCGGCGTGTTCCGGGAGCGGGTCTCGACGTTTGGACAGTCGGAAATCACGGGCGATTCGATCCTCGTTCCGTTTTCTTTGATCAGCTATTACACGGGCCAGGAATTCGTGAAGACGTTTTACGCTCAGGCCGATCATCCGGAAAATGTTGAGGCCGTCACGCGCCAGACTCGTGATTTGTTGATGAGCCGCCATCGAGCGGGCGTCGAATACCACATACAGAATTTGAGTTCGATTCTTGAAACCGCGCGGCACATTTCGCTCGCGATGACCATCCTGCTGATCATTATCGCGTTGATTGCGCTCGCCATCAGCGGCATCGGAATCATGAATATCATGCTTGTGACGGTCACCGAGCGCACGCGCGAGATCGGAATTCGCAAGGCCGTTGGCGCGCCGCGCGGCGCGATTCTGTACCAGTTTCTTTTGGAAGCGGTGATCATCAGCGGGACGGGCGCGCTCACCGGGATCGCCATCGCGGTCGCGATTCCGTTTTTCGTGGAGGCATTGCTTCGCTTTTTTCCGATCCCAACGGAAATCCACATTCCCGTGTCATGGGTGTCGGTAGTGATCGCGTTTGTCGTATCCTGCTCGACGGGCCTTCTTTTCGGATATTTGCCCGCGAGCAAGGCTGCTCAACTCCAGCCGACGGAATCGCTTCGATATGAATAGCCGGCAGACGAGATCGCGGGCCCGATCTCGTATTCGATCGAGCGGCTTAGCGCTTGCTATCTCGCTTTTACTCGCGATTTCAATCGGTTCGATACGCCCGGCTTCCGCCCAGGATTCGCAACCGCTTACTTTGAAAGACGCGGTCGCGCTGGCAATAAAGAACAGCAGGGAACTCGCGCTCTCTCGCGTGCAATACACCGTTGCGCAAAATGAAACCCGCCTCGCGCACGCTGCATTTCTGCCGAATGTTTTCACGGGCACCGGCGGCGTTTATAGCAATGGATTTCCCGAGACGCCCGGTGGCTCCGCTCCTTCAGTTTTCAAGGTCGTGTACACGCAGAACGTCTACAACCCCGAACTTAAGGGAGAGCAGCGCGCTGACGAAGATTTCGCCAGGAACAAGCAGCTCGAAATCGAGCGCGTTCGCGATTCGGTGATTGTGCGGACGGCGTCCACATATCTCGAACTGGCAAAAGTGCGTCACGGGCTCGAATTGCTTGGCGCCGAAGCGGCCAGCGCGCAGAAAATTCTCGATTACACGCGAGAGCGCGCCGGCGCGGGCCTCGAGCTGCCCATCG
The DNA here is from genome assembly GCA_963838705.1 of uncultured Acidobacteriota bacterium. Taxonomy (GTDB): domain Bacteria; phylum Acidobacteriota; class Terriglobia; order Acidiferrales; family UBA7541; genus Palsa-147. The sequence goes on from CAWIRU010000005.1 coordinate 180,355, forward strand.
AGGTCACGCGCGGCGAACTCACTGTGGCCAAAATTAATCATCACGTCTTGCAATTGAGCGATCGCAACGAAGTGCTGACCGGGCAGCTTCGCAGCCAGATCGGCTATCCCGATGGCGCTGCCATTCAGGTCTCGCCGGAAGATTTGCCTTCGACCGCGGAGGAATCCGCGGCGGCGCTCGAAAACGTCGCCCTCGAAAACAGCATTGACCTCAAAGAGCAGGAAAATGAACGCAGCGCGCGCCAGCATCTCTTCACGGGCGCCAAGCGAAGCTATTGGCCCACGGTTCAGCTCATCGGCGAATACGATGTGCTGAGCAAGATCAACAACTACCAGAAATTTTTCAACGCGTTTCAGCGCAACAACATCAACGTCGGCGTCGAAGTCACGATCCCTCTCTTCGCGGCGCGCACGGCTGCGTCGGTGGCGCTGGCGAAGAGCGAGTTGCAATCCTCCGAGCTTTCCGTTGGCGCGCGGCGCAATGACGTCCGGCTCGCAGTGCGGCAGAAAGCGCGGGACGCCCGCGAACTGGAATCGGCGCGCGAAGTCGCGCGTCTGGATCTAAAGCTCGCGCAGGAGAGCCTGGCTCAAACGCAAGATCGTTTTGACCAGGGCCGCGCGAGCCTGCGCGAGCTCGAGCAAGTCCGCGTGGACGAAAGCGAAAAGTGGGTGACTTTTCTGGACGCTGATTTCGCCCGGCAACAGGGGCAATTGTCGCTGCTCCAGACAACTGGGCAGCTCGCTAAGGTATTCCAATAGGGCGTGTTAAGTGTCCTGTCCCTCCGGTAGTGGGTCAGTTTGAGTTCACAAGCCGTGCAGGAGTTCGAATCCCAAATCCAAAAATGAGAGGCTGTACTACAATCACATCGAATCGAGAGAGGTGGTCGTGAACGCGACACCGTGGGTCGTGTTAGCGTCTTTGCTCCTCTGCGCGGGAAACGCCGCCGCGCAGTCGGTCCAGGCCGATAAGGAAATCGCCATTTTCGAGGTCGGGGCTGCTGCTAACCAGAGCCTGACGGGTGGCGGTTCGAGTTTCGGCCCGGACCTCGCGGTTGAAGTTACGCCGATCGAGAACTGGCTGGAACTTGAGGCGGGAGTGGCGCCGCTTTTCGCCCGTCACTCGACAGAATGGGATGTCGATCTTCTGTTCAAAAAGCCCTGGACGCTCTCGAGGAAAGTGGAATTCATGGCGGGCGTCGGCCCGGAGTGGGTTCATGCAAGGAAATACGGCGTGACAACGAACTCCGTCGCCGGGGAGGCCGCGGGAGATTTTATGTTCTGGCCTTCCGTCGGGAAACATCAATTCGGTTGGTACCTAGAACCGGCTTACGAGTTCAACTTCGGGCGAGGGCATGAGCAGTCGATCGGCATAAGTGGCGGGTTACTCATCGCCATCCGATGAGGTTTTGTTTTGGTTGGTGTATATCAAAACGTCTCAAATTTCCAAACTGACCCACTACCATCCCTCCCGGCAGCTTGGGGCAGGCATCTAAATCGGTTAGAATGGGTGATTAGTATCCACGCGGCCTGTGCGCCCCGTGGCTTTTAGGAGGCATTGTTGATGCCGTCAGTAATGAAGACGCTCCTGCTGAATCCGCCGAGCTTTGAGAAGTTCGACGGCGGAGCAAGCTCTCGTTGGCCCGCGACTCGCGAAATCGAGTCCTATTGGTATCCGGTGTGGCTGTCGTACCCCGCGGGGATGCTCCCAGGCAGCCGGCTGCTTGATGCGCCGCCGCATCACGTCTCCATCGCGGAAACGGTCCGCATCGCGCAGGATTACGAATTCGTCGTTCTATTTACATCAACCGTCGGCTTTGGCAGCGACCTCAAAATGGCTCGCGCCATGAAGGAACAGAAGCCGGACCTGAAAATCTGCTTTGTCGGGCCGCACGTTCAAATCAAGCCTGCCGAGACTTTGCTCTCGAGCCCGTACCTTGACTTCATCGTTCGCGGCGAGTTTGATCACGCCGTGGTTGAATACGCGCAAGGCAAGCCGGTTAGCGAAATTGCAAACGCGAGCTACGTGAAGGACGGCCAGATCGTGCACAACCCGTCCCGGCCGATGCTGCAGACCGCCGAACTTGATGCGCTGCCGTTCGCCACCGAGGTCTACGAAAAGAATCTGAAGATTGAGAATTACAACGTGCCGTTTCTGCTGCACCCGTACGTTGCCTTCTACACTTCGCGCGGATGTCCGGCGCTTTGCACGTTCTGCCTCTGGCCGCAAACGCTCTCCGGGCATGCCTGGCGTGTCCGTTCCACAGACAACGTCGCGCGCGAATTTGCCGAAGCCGCCAAGCGATTCCCCCAAGCCAAGGAATTTTTCTTCGACGACGACACGTTTAATATCCGCAAGGATCGCGTCATCGAGCTATGCAAGAAGATCCAGCCGGTAGGACACCAATGGTCCTGCACCGCGCGCGTTCATAGCGACTACGAAGCTTTGAAAGCCATGGCTGATGCAGGCGGGCGTTTGCTGATCGTCGGGTTCGAGTCGGGCGATCCGCAGATTTTGAAGAACATCAAGAAGGGCGCGACCGTCGAGATGGCGCGCGCCTTCGTGAAGAATTGCAAGAAAGTCGGCATCCACGTTCACGGCGATTTCATTCTCGGCCTGCCGGGCGAGACTCACGAAACCATTCAGCGCACGATTGATTTCGCGAAGGAACTCGATTGCGAGTCCATCCAGGTTTCGATGGCGCACGCTTATCCTGGAACCGAGCTTTACACCGTCGCGCAGAACGCCGGCTACCTCCACGGCGAAGCGATCGCCGATGACGGCGGCCACCAGCTACCCCATCTCGCGTTTCCTGGCCTTTCGCGCGAAGACATCATGAGCGGAGTCCATCGCTTCTACGACGAGTATTACTTCCGGCCGCGCGTGGCCTGGCGTTTTGTCCGCGATAGATTGTGGGACGCCGACTCGCGCAAGATCCTCTATCACGAGGCGGTAGATTTCCTGCGTCTTCGCGCGCAGCGGCAGAAACTGGCGCGCAAGGGCATGAAGGAAACCGCGGTGGTTTCCGTTCCGCCCGTCGAAGCAAATTCTCCGGTGGGTTCGCACAGCGCATGATGGGCCTCGCACACGTGCATTTGAAGACCTGGCTTCTGTTGCTCCTGATGATCACGTTCGGGCCGCTGGGCGACATCTTCCTCGGGAAGGGAATGCGCCAAGTCGGTAACACGCCCGGGATGCGTCCGGCACAACTCGCACTTTTTTTCGTGCGCGCGTTTGAATCGCCGCTCGTCTGGCTCGGTATCGCCTCGCTCCTGGCGTTCTTCATCGCGTATCTTCTGGTGCTTTCGTTCGCCGATTACAGCTACGTTCAGCCGGCATCTTCTTTCGCGTACGCGGTCGTGGCGCTGCTCGGCTACTTCGTCCTTGGCGAAGGGATAAGCCCGATTCGCTGGCTCGGCGTGATCGTCATCTCGCTCGGTGTCTTCCTTGTTAGCCGCACGCCGCCGCGCACCACGGAGGAAGCGTGAACATGCGCGCCGTGCTTTGCTTCGTCATAATCATCTGCGCCGGGACGGGCGGCGAAATCGCCGTGTCGCGCGCGATGAAGGAAATCGGCGAAGTCCACGATTTCTCACCGCGCAATCTCGTGCGCGTGATCCTGCGCGCGTTCCGTGTTGGCTGGATGTGGATCGGCATCGCGCTGATGGCCCTCGGATTTTTTTCGCTCTTGATGCTGCTGGCGTTTGAAAATGTCAGTTTTGTCGTTCCTGTAACCGCGATGAGCTACGCGGTGGGCGCGTTTGGCGGCAAGTACCTTCTCGGCGAGCGCGTCACGACGGCGCGCTGGATGGGCGTTCTTCTGGTTTGCCTCGGCGTGATGCTCGTTTGCATCGGATAAAATCGTGCTCACGTTTTTGCATGCTGTGCGATGGGCCCTCCTGATCGCGGCGGCAGTCCCGCTGGCCTACTACGTTCTCGCGATCGTCGCGGCGCTGCGTTTTTTCCGCGGCCACACTCCGCCGCCGCGGGATTTCACGCCGCCGGTCAGCATCTTGAAGCCGGTCCGCGGCCTCGATCGGCAGTCCTATGCGAATTACGCGAGCTTCTGCGATCTCGATTATCCCGACTACGAAATTCTCTTCAACGTTGCCGACGAACGCGATGCGGCCATTCCCGTGATCGAAAAAATAATTCGGGATTTTCCACAGATGAGCATTCGGATGCTGATTGGCGCGGAGCAGCTCGGCACGTCGAACAAAGTCAATAAGCTCTCGCGCATGGCGGGCGAGGCTCGGCACGATATTCTCGTTATCAGCGACGCCGATATTCGCGTGAGCCGCGATTATCTTCGCGCCGTCGTCGCGCCGTTCCGCGATTCCAAGGTTGGCGCCGTCACTTGCCTCTATCGCGGCATTCCGAGCCGTTCATTCGGTTCCGTCCTCGAAGCGATCGGGAATTCGGCGGATTTTGCGGCGGGCGTGCTCGTGGCGTGGCTTTTCAACTCCGTGGATTTCGCTCTTGGCGCGACGATGGCCACCACCAAGGCGCGGCTCGCGGAGATTGGCGGCTTCGAAGACATCGCCGATCATTTCACCGACGATCACGAGCTCGGGCATCGCATCGCCGCGAATGGTTACCGCGTCGAGATCGCGTCGCTTCCGGTGGACACCGTGTATCCCGTCACCTCGGTGCAGGAGTATTTCCGCCACCAACTTCGCTGGTGCATTGCCATTCGCAACGCCACGCCTTCGGGCTATCTGGGCCTCATCTTCGCCCACGGCCTGGCCTGGGCGCTGCTCGTGGCTGCAGTTGCGCCGTGGCATGCGCTTGCGTGGGCCTACGCGGGCGCTTACGTGATTCTCTGCGGCCTGATGGCTTGGACCGTCGGCGTGTGGGGCCTGCGCGATCCGTTGCTGCGCAAGCGTTTCTGGTTGGTCCCCGTGCAGGATGCGTGCGCGTTCTTCGTCCTCATCGTCAGCTTCCTCACCCGCAACGTTCACTGGCGCGGCGAGCAATACGCAATCCGCGGCAAGGAACTCATTCCAATCGAGCCTCCCGCCCGCGGTTGATGAAGTGCGCGCTCACGGAGCCGCGACCTCGGCCCGCAGGGCATATTTTATCGGATCAAATTACTGAAGACGAAATGTGACGCTGACGGGCATCTTCACAGCAACGGGTTTTCCGGTTGCATCAACCGCAGGCTTGAACCGCCATTTTCTCACCGTAAGCATCGCGGATTGCTCCAAGCCCTTCCCGATTCCCTTGGAAATCCTGATTTTTTGTGGGGTCCCGTCTTCGCCGACGATGACATCGAGGATCACGACTCCTTCGAGTTTGGCCTTTGTGGCGTCCTTTGTGTAAGGCGGCGAAGGGCAAGAAATGCATTCAGGTAAAGTGACGCCGTCACGGCCTGGTATCTTGATCTCGCGTGCAGCGGGTGCGGGCGAAGCGTCGCTTTGCGCGACGGTGTGAACCGAGAAAATCAGCACACAGAGCAGAACAGCGGAACCGATTGCGGGCCGAATCATAGGCGGGTCCCTCCGTGATAATAACCGAAATCATAACACAGCCCGCGCGGGTACGCTTCGATTATTCGCCGTAATGAGTTGAGTGTCGCGTCATCGGCAGACAACTTTTAGTCTATTTCGAAAGCACGCGATAAGCCAGGTCGCCGCTGCTCAGGTCGATGCCGGCATGAAGAATGATCACGGGGATGAGCGAAGCGGACCACAGCGCGAGCAGCGCCATAACCAATCCGAACGCGCCCGTCTTGAGAATCCCTTTCCAGCCGTAATATGCGTGGAAAATCCCGAACGCGGCGACATTGATGGCCACGGCCGCTATGAGACCGACCCAACTCGCGAAGAGGGCGAGCAGAAATCCACGGAACATCACTTCCTCACAACAGCCCGCGGTAATGGCCGTAAACGTCCAAACGCGGCGCTCCTGCCGCGTGTGTGGCGCCATCGGTTCGATTTCCAAGATCTGGCGGCGAGTGGTTTCTGAGATCTCCGGACGCTTGAAGATGGCCCGGCACTGCAACGCCGCAAGAACCAGGAACGCCACGCTGAGCGCCAAGCTGGCTCCGAATCCCCAGCGGTGAGGGACTCCCAGCAGCAGCGCGCTCCATGGCCGGCGGGTTGCGATCCACAGCGCCGCGATCGAGGCAGTCATGGCCCATTGATAGACGATCAAATAGATGTAAGACGGCAAGCGCGAACCGCGGGGCGTCCCGCGCGCTGCGGCCCGGAACAAGTCTCCGAATACCACCACCTCGATGGCCATCAGAGCGACCATCACCGTGAGCAGCGCGAGGTCGATCCGGGACGGAACGTATCTCATCTAGTTGTTTTCTGAATGAATAACGCTATGCCACGTTCAAACCATGAACGGCCGCACGGCGAGGATGGGAATTTCACGGCCGGATTCTACCATGCACTACGCCGCGCGCTCATTCTGCCGGCGTGCGCGGCTGTTAGTTCCGAACGCGTGACGCGCGCGGTTGACGAACTCCGGCGCGGCAGCTAAAATTCTTTGAGGGTCGCGCCAGCGATCCTTTTTTGTTGTCTCTCGTTCGGCTGTCTCGCGGCGGTTGGGAGGTCGTACAATTGGCAGTACATCAGATTCTGGATCTGATTATCCTGGTTCGAGTCCAGGCCTCCCAGCCAATTCATCACAGAATCGAAACTAACGAGGCGTAGCAGATTCTGAATCTGGTCATCGTTCGTTTCCGCTTGCCGCGGAAGCTGGTTCGAGTCCAGGCCTCCCAGCCAATTCATCACAGAATCGAAACTAACGAGGCGTAGCAGATTCTGGATCTGGTCATTTTTCGTTTCCGCTTGCCGCGGAAGCTGGTTCGAGTCCAGGCCGCCAAGCCAAACTTCGAAAACCCATAAATTCCGAAACAAAACCGAAGAATTGACTGGTGGCGGCTCACTTTGACTTCGCAAGAACCGCGGACTGTTCCGGAAGGCTGGGGTCTCCCGGCTCTCGGGCGCTGCGGTGTATTCGGAGAAAAGCCGGGCGGGTCTGAGACCCGCCCCTACGCCGACCGCACGGTGCATTCTTGCTCAATTCACAAACGCTCGCAATTTAGGAAACGACCAATCGATTTGGCTGTTCGGTCCTGGAAGCAGATTAGTTCATAATTCCAATCGTGCCTACGCCAGCGGGCGAAAACCTTAAAGCCATACTCATCAAGACGCTCTTTTTTGCTGGGGTCATCATTTCCGCCAGCGGATTTATTTCGCCTCCCGTTGCGCTGACGGCAGGAATTATCTTTGGCCTCACGGTCGCGCATCCTCTGCCTGCCGATAGCAAAGACATGTCCAGATTTCTGCTCCAGGCCTCCGTCGTCGCGCTCGGCTTCGGCATGAATCTTCATGAGGTGCTGAAGGCCGGGCGCAGCGGCTTCGTCTACACCGCGCTCGGCATTTCTTTTGCTCTAATCGTCGGACTTGCCCTGGGTAGAGTCCTGCAGGTGCGCGGCAATTCGTCGTTCCTGATCAGCGCGGGCACGGCAATTTGCGGAGGTAGCGCCATCGCCGCTGTGGGGCCGATTATTCACGCCGACGAAGAAGAAATGGCTGTCTCGCTCGCTACGATATTTATCCTGAACTCCGTCGCGCTGCTGATTTTTCCCGCGATCGGGGCGGCGCTGCATCTGACGCAATCGCAGTTCGGTCTCTGGGCCGCCCTCGCGATTCATGACACCAGTTCGGTCGTGGGCGCAGCTTCGAAGTACGGCGCGGCCGCGCTCGTCGTCGGCACCACGGTCAAGCTTGCCCGCGCGTTGTGGATCGTGCCGCTGGCGCTAGTCACTGCGGCCGTCAAGCACAGCAAGTCCCGCGTCAAGCTGCCGTGGTTCATTCTTTTCTTTTGCTTGGCCGCTGTGGTCAATACGTACGTTCCAGGCATTTCGCGGCTCAGCACATCACTTTTCACGCTTGGCAGATTTAGCTTGACCGCGGTTCTCTTTCTGATCGGCACGAGCATTTCGCGATCCGCGCTTAAAGAAGTGGGATGGCGCCCGCTCGCGCAAGGCATTCTTCTGTGGGCGGCCGTCGCGCTCACATCCCTCTACTTCATCCACACCGGTTTCATCTCGTTGTAACGCGCGGTGCGAGCGAGATGGAGGCGAAAGTCGCCGGCTATGGATTGTTAACGCCTTTCATGTTATTGATTTGCCGGTGGATTCACTGCCGGGAAGAGCGCTCGGTCCCGCGCGAGCTGCGCCCGGCGTTCACGGTCAGAATTGAATTTCGCGGAAATCGGCGGCTGTCAGTGTCGCGCCCTGATCTCGAGACGGGCCCTGTCGAATTCAAGTCCAAGCTGCGGAGGAATGTGGAATGGACGTCAAGAAGGAATTCGTCACGCTGACGGTAAGCGATGGCACTTCGATGCGCGCCTACGTGGCGCGGCCATTCGGCGCGGTACCCGCGCGCGGACTGATCGTCGGCCAGGAAGCCTTCGGCGTGAACGCTCATATCCGCGACGTTACCGAGCGATTTGCTCGTCTGGGTTTTCTTGCTATTGCTCCCGAGCTCTATCACCGAACCGCACAAAACTTCGAGGGCAAGTATGACGATTTCGCGAGTGCGGCGCCGCACATCCGCGCGCTAACCGATGGCGGCATCGAAGCGGATCTTCGCGCGTCTTACAATTGCCTCATGGCCAACGGAACCGGCCCCAATTTCTCCGTGTCCGCGATCGGATTTTGCATGGGTGGCCGCGTCGCGTTTCTTGCGGCGCTCACCTTGCCGGTTGATTGCGCCGTCTCATTTTATGGCGGCGGAATCGCTCCCAACGAACGAAGCAACGGCTTGCTCAATCGCGCGAAGGACTTGCGCGCGCCGGTGCTTCTCATTTGGGGCGGCAAGGACAAGCATGTCGGGCCCGAACAGTCTCGCGCAGTTGCCGATGCGTTACGCGCGGAGGGGAAGAGCTTCGTCAGCGTCGAATTTGCCGATGCCGACCACGGCTTTTTCTGCGATGCGCGGCCAAGCTACCACGCGCTCTCCGCGGCGCAAGCGTGGCCGCTGGTCCTCGCGTTTCTTGATACCAACGCTGCTCGCCGCGAGCAGGCTCGCGCCGTGCGCGCTTAGCATTGCTCGCCCCGCTCGACTTCGCGATTTCGAGAAAGTACCTGCCCCTCCTGTCCGCGCGTACCATTGACCGGGAAATGCGCGTCGATCAATCTAGTAGCGGACCGTGACACATGTCTGTCTTTGATTCCAAATCGCCCACTCGCAAGGTCAGCCTGTTCCTCGGCTGCATCGCGGTTGCGGGAATACTGATGGGCGATCCCTACACGATCCTCGTAAGCGTGGTCTGCGGCGCGGGCATCGCCACTCTCGCAGACTGAAGCGTTTCGAAACCTCCCGTTTAATTCCCTTGAATCGCCCGGCTGGCGAGCGCCTTTCGCGTGAGACCTGCGCCCGTAAATCCTTCTACAGACTGCATTTTTGACTTGGGGCGATTCGCGGTAGAGTGGTCTTGCCATGATCATTACGCGAAGCCCGATGCGGATCTCTCTCGGCGGCGGCGGCACCGATTTGCCGTCCTACTACCGGGAATTCACGGGCTTCGTCGTCGCCGCTGCCATCACGCGATACGTTTACATCACCATCAACGAAGCCTTCTGGCCGCAGATTCGACTGAAGTATTCGAAGCTCGAAGAAGTCGAAACAGTTGACCAGATTCAACATCCCATCATCCGCGAAGCGATGAGGCTGACTGGCGTGACCGGGCCGTACCTCGACATCGTGAGCCTCTCCGACATTCCGGCTGGCACAGGCCTCGGCTCGTCCGGGAGCTTTACCACGGCGCTTCTGCGCGCGCTGCACACGCTGAAGAGAAATTTTGTCCCGCCGCAGGAGCTCGCCGAACAGGCGTGCCACATCGAAATCGATTTGCTCCACGAACCAATCGGCAAGCAGGATCAATACATCGCGGCGTTCGGCGGGATCACCTGCTTCGAGTTTTTGCCTGACGATCGCGTCATCGCCGAGCCGCTCAAGATTCCCGCCGACGCGCTCGCGAATCTCGAAGACAACCTGCTGCTTTTCTTCACCGGCTCGGCGCGCGCCGCGTCCGAAATCCTGCGCGATCAGGACAAGCGCACGAAAGAAAGCGGCAAAGAAATGCTCGAAAATCTCCATTTCACAAAGCAATTGGGCCGCGAGAGCCGCGACGCCCTCGTCGCGGGCGATCTGCGAAAGTTTGCGGAGTTGATGCACGCGCACTGGGAGCACAAGAAAAAGCGCTCGCCCGGAATGAGCAACGGCCGCGTGGACGAACTTTACGATCTCGCGCGCGCGAACGGTGCTCTCGGCGGCAAGCTCGTCGGAGCAGGCGGCGGCGGATTCCTCATGCTCTATACCGAAGATAAAACGCGAGTGCGCCAGGCCATGCGCCAAGCGGGCTTGCGCGAAGTCCGCATCCAGTTCGATTTCGGTGGAACGACAGTGGTCGCGCACTCCTAGGAGAGCTTGTGCTGCCTGTCGCCATTCTGGCCGGTGGTCTTTCAACGCGCTTGCGGCCGCTGACCGATACGATTCCGAAATCGCTGCTTGATGTGAACGGCGAGCCGTTCATCGCGCACCAATTGCGGCTGCTTCGGTCGAACGGCGTGCGACGCGTCGTGCTTTGCGTCGGGCATCTCGGCGAGATGATTCGCGATGTGCTTAAAGATGGCGGCGCGTACGGTGTCGAAGTTGACTACGCGTTTGATGGTGCCTCACTATTAGGTACTGCGGGGGCGGTGAAGAACGCGTTGCCGAAATTGGGCGATGCCTTCTTCGTGCTATATGGCGACTCGTATCTCGTCTGTGATTACGCCGCTATTGCCCGAAGCTTTTCTTCGTCTGGAAAACTGGCCTTGATGACGGTGTTTCGCAATAACGGCATGTGGGATAGCAGCAACGTAGAATTCGAAAATGGGCAGATCCTTGCCTACAGCAAGTCGAACAAGAATTCTCGCATGCACTATATTGATTACGGGCTCGGGGCGCTTCGCGCCGCGGCTTTCGACGATGTTTCGGCCGGGCAGCCTTACGATCTCGCGCGGCTTTACGCCGATTTGTTGCAGGGCGGGCAGCTCGCAGGATACGAAGTGACGCAGCGATTTTACGAAATTGGTTCGCCGGCGGGCCTCGAAGAAACGGCGCGATTCATCGCGGCGCAGGGAACGGTTCGCGGATGAGCGCTGACAAAACATTCGCGCAGCAATTTCTCGCGGAAGCCGCTGAAGTCATCGCGCGGTTGGAAATAGCCAGCATCGAAAAGGCCGCGGCGATGCTCGCCGCAACGCGCGCCGCGGGAGGACGCCTCTTCATCCTTGGCGTCGGCGGCAGCGCGGCGAACGCGTCACACGCTGTAAATGATTTTCGCAAGATCGCAGGCATCGAAGCGTATGCGCCCACCGATAACGTCGCCGAGTTGACCGCGCGCACAAACGACGAAGGTTGGGCGACGGTGTTCGATGGTTGGTTGCGAACGAGCCGCCTGAGCTCAAATGATCTCGTTCTCGTGTTCTCGGTCGGCGGCGGCAATCTCGAACTCAACGTGAGCCCGAATCTTATTGCCGCGCTCAAGTACGCGAAATCGGTCGGCGCGAAAATCATCGGCATCGTCGGTCGCGACGGCGGCTACACGGCGCAAGTAGCGGACGCGTGCATCCTGATTCCAACGGTGAATGCGGAACGCATCACGCCGCATGTCGAAGCGTTCCAGGCCGTGGTCTGGCACCTTCTGGTGACGCACCCCGCCGTCAAGCTCGAGCAGACGAAGTGGGAATCAACTGCTCCCGCGGAAAAGCCGCGCCGCGCCGTGTTTCTCGATCGCGATGGTGTGATCAACCGCGCGATCGTCCGCAATGGCACGCCGCGTCCGCCCGCGACGCTTGATGAGCTGGAAATACTTCCGGATGTACCCGAGGCGTTGCACGAATTGAAGGGGCACGGATTTGAATTGCTCGTGATCACGAACCAGCCGGATGTCGCTCGGGGAACGCAGACGCGCGACGCCGTCGAAGTCATCAATCGAAAGCTGGCGTCCACTCTGCCCCTCGACGACATCATCGTCTGCTACCACACCGACCAGGACAATTGCGACTGCCGCAAGCCCAAGCCGGGCATGCTGCTCGACGCGGCCCGCAAGCACGGCGTTGATCTCTCGGTGAGTTTTCTTGTTGGGGATCGCTGGCGCGATATCGAAGCCGGCAAGAATGCGGGCTGCAAGACAATTCTGATTGACGGCGGCTATCATGAGAAGCAATCCTGGCAGGCTCCCGACGCGCGCGTAGGCTCGCTGCGCGAGGCTGCTTCGTGGATCATCCATTCCGCGTCCAAAGGAGCTGCGCGTTGAAGGCGGTTTCCGAACTAAAAGTAAAGATATTCGGCGACGGCGCGGACGTCGCGGGCATCCTCGAGTTGTATCGCCAGCCTTACATCAAAGGTTTCACGACGAATCCGACGTTGATGCGCAAGGCCGGCGTCACGGATTACCGCGCGTTCGCGTCCGAAATTCTCGGGCGCGTCGCGGACCGGCCGATTTCGTTTGAAGTGCTTGCCGACGACGAAGGCACGATGGAAGCGCAGGCGCGCGAAATCGCGAGCTGGGGCGACAATGTCTACGTGAAAATACCGGTGATGAACACGAAGCGCGACTCGATGTACGGACTGATCCGGCGTCTGAGCGCGGATGGCATTCAGATCAACGTCACGGCGGTCCTGGCGCTCGAGCAGGTGCTCGAAGTTGCGCGCGCTCTCGATGGCGGAGCGGCCTCTTGCATTTCCGTTTTTGCCGGACGCGTGGCCGATACGGGACGCGATCCCGTGCCGATGATGGCCGAAGCGCTCGAGATTATGCGCTCGAATCCGAAAGCTGAACTGATCTGGGCAAGCCCGCGCGAACTGCTCAATATTTATCAGGCCGACGAGATCGGCTGCCACATCATCACGGTCACGAACGACATACTGAAGAAGCTCGCGCTCATCGGCAAAGATTTGGGCGAATACTCACTCGAAACCGTGAAGATGTTCTACGACGACGCCGTGAAGTCGGGCTACACGCTCGAGCCGGCCCGCGCCAAGGGCGAGCGCGAGATTCGCCTCGATGTTGGAAAAGCCAGCCCCGCAACCCGCCGGACCGCCGCCGCAGCACGAACCAAAGTGCGATAAAGTGTCTTGCCGGACGGGCTCTGCATCGGCCCGGCCGCGTCGTTGTGTGATCGGCGGCGATCGCGTAAAGGAGTTCGATCCATTCGTCTGATTCTTCATGTCGCGCTCGCCCTTGCCGCGATCGGCACGCTCGCATCGGCAGTCTTCCTTGTTTTGGCGCTGCTTGGAACTCTTCGCTTTCATGCCGATGCGCGGAAAGCACGCCGCTCGATGCCGGAGAATGACCGCCTGCCTCCCGTCTCGGTGCTTAAGCCCGTGCACGGTCTCGAAGCAAATTTAAAAGAAAACATTGAGAGCTTCTTCCGCCAAGATTATCCGTCTTACGAAATTCTATTCGCCGCCGATGAGTCTGACGACGCGGCGATCGGCGTGATCCAGGAAATCGCGGCGAAATATCCGAGCGTCCGCTGCCAGATTCTCGTCACGGGCAAGCCGCCGTGGCCGAATCCGCCCGCGTATTGCTTCCATCGAATGTCGCAAGTCGCCGCGCACGAAATTCTCGTCACCAGCGATAGCGACGTTGAAGTTTCGCCGAATTACTTGAGGGAAGTCGTCGCACCGTTGCTCGATCCTAAAGTCGGAATGGTTACGTGCGTCTATCGTGGCAAGAATCTCGCAGGATTCTGGTCCGGCCAGACCGCGATTGGCATGTCGGTGGAAATGACGGCGGGGGTGCTCGTCGCGAATCAGCTTGAAGGAATGAAATTCGGATTGGGCCCGACGATCGCAGTCCGCAGAGACGCGCTCGAAAAAATCGGCGGCTATACCGTGCTGAGCGACTACTTCGCCAACGACTTTATGATCGGGAATCTGATCGAGAAGGCCGGCTATCGCGTCGTGCTCTCCAGCCACGTGATCAATCACATCGTGAGCCAGCAGACATTTCGCCGCATGTGGGACAACCAGCTCAGATGGGCAAAATCCACACGCTACTCTCGGCCGAAAGGACATTTCGGTCACGGCCTGATTTTCGCGATGCCTTACGGCATTCTTGGATTCGTCGCGGCAGTGTTGCTCGGGCATGTTGGAATCGGACTGGCATTCCTAGGCGTTGCGCTGGTAAATCGTATGCTGGAAGCATGGATGGCTGGATGGACTGTAGTCCGCGATCCCGTCGCGAGGAGCGCGTTCTGGCTCTACCCAGTGCGGGATCTGCTCGGGTTCGTCGTGTGGTGCGCGAGCTATACGGCCGCCAAGGCCGTGTGGCGAGATAGCCGTTACGAGCTAAAAGGCGACCGAATCGTGCTTCGCAAGACAGGCAGCGACCGACAAAATCCTTAAGACGAATTCACGGCATCACAACCGGCTTGTGCGAGCGAGTCGTGACAGCAGCAGGCCGATTGCCGCGGCGAGCGAAATAAATCCCCCCAAACTGCGATCTGGAGTGCGCGTAAAACGTAGTGAAGTATTACTCGATCCAGCGGGCAGAGGCAGCGAAACGACCGCCGTGTCCGGCAGCGGCTGAATTTCGACGGGCGCGCCGTTGACCGTAGCGCGCCATGCGGGATATGCGATGAGCTGGAGCACGAGCGTCACGGGTCGCTGCGAATCTACTGCGACCAATTTGCGCTCAGGCGTCCACGCCTCGACGTGCAGGCGAACGCCGTTGCTCGGCGCCGCCGCTTTCGTTTTCGGATCAATCAGCATCGCTCGCTGCGGCGTATCGGGGAGGTCGGACCGGTCGCAGCCGAGGGGCTCGTATTCGTCGGTGCCCTGATAGCCCACACCGGTAGCGATCGAGTCGGCCACAAACGGCGCATCCTGATCGTCCCACCAGTTGTTCGTGGTCATCCACGTGCCGAGTGCCACGAGAAGGATTGCCGCGAGACCCCAGGCAATCCATCGGCGTTTCAGCGACGCAATCGCCGCGCAAAAGAAAAATACGGCGACGACGTCGAGCGGCACCAGCCAACGCCACGGGAATTGAACGAACGCGAGTTCGGGAACATGCCTCCAGAGCCAGACCGTCCAGGGAAACATCAAGATCACCGAAGCCGACCCGAGCGAAAGAAGCGACCAGAACACTTCGGGCGCGCTTTCGCGGCGGCGCGCGGCCAGCACCGCAGCAATTCCGAAGACAGCCACGACGAGAAGCGCGACTCCCGAAACCTTCATGTTGAACAGAACAAACTCGGGGTCGTCAGCATGAACGAAAAGAAAGTTGTGCCACGGCTGGAGCTCAGACGCGAGCGCCTGCGAAATTTCCACCCAACGCTGCTCGAAAACAGCGGGCAGCGTATAGAAAGCGGCGAGGGCAAAGCCCGAGGCTCCTGCTACCGAGGCGTACAGAACCGCCTTCAGCGACCGGCTTAGCACAAGCTCCGCGGCAACGATCACGGTGACCGAATACGTCGCAATCACGGCCGCCGGTGCGTTCGTAAGCCAAATCAGCGCGAACGCGAGCGCGAAGCGCGGCACGCGGCTCCACCCTTCGCGCGCAAGCAGCAACGCTTGGAGAATCAGAAGAGGGAAGAATGCGCTCGCGAGCAGCTCCGCGAAATCGCTCCGGTAATAAACTATGACGAGATGGTAGGGATTGACGGCATATAACACCGCGGCGGCGATGGCATCCTGCGGACGCAGCCACGCACGCGCCAAACGATGCATGGACGCGCCCGCAATCATCAGCGCCACCCAAATGAACGCGCCCGGCACCATCCGCCAGGGCAAAATCAGTCCGAGCACGGCGCCGAGCAGCCACGATGCCGGCGGATAGAAAATGAAGCGCGGCTCGCCGAATCCGAAATTCGCCCACTCGGCCCATCGCGGATAGAAAATTCCCTGGTGCCACTGCTGCACGACTTCCATCCAGGACGCAAGGTGGAATTGGATATCGTGGCCGGAAGCGTTGCCCAGGAAAAACTGCGGTGATATGACAATCGTCGCCGCGGCTGCAATCCAAATCAGCGCGCGCCACGAGCGGTCGTGATGGTGCACTTCATGGTTGAAGATGTCGCGCAGGCTGCCGGAGCTCTTGGACCAAATCGCGTCGCTCATGTCCGAGGCGCAGAGGATACTGAATCAGCGCCGCGTGCGCTACTACAGAGCCGCGCGGATTCGCTTCGTCGCGCGGGCGCCCGAATTATCATCAATCTGCAACCTGCCGCGCCGGATCGCGCGTCTTGAATTGTGGGCCTGGAAATCGGTAGAGTGAAACGCCGCGAACGCGCGCGTTCGGGCAGGGCAGCAAGCATCAACGCGTGGCGGCGGGATAATTCGAGAGACGGATGACGGCAGAAGAACAGCGGCTGCAGGAATCGCGCGAACGGAAAGCCCATTGGAAACGCTGGGGCCCGTACCTTTCCGAACGCCAGTGGGGGACCGTGCGCGAGGATTACAGCGAGAACGGCGACGCCTGGAATTATTTTCCGCACGATCACGCGCGTTCCCGCACCTACCGCTGGGGCGAAGACGGCATCGCGGGAATTTGCGACAGGCACCAGCGCATTTGCCTGGCAATGGCGTTCTGGAACGAGCGCGATCCAATTCTGAAAGAACGTCTCTTCGGGCTGACTAACTCGCAGGGCAATCACGGCGAGGACGTGAAGGAATATTACTTTTATCTCGACGCCACGCCGACGAGCGCGTACCTCAAGTACCTTTACAAGTATCCGCAGGGACGATTTCCATACGAGCAGTTGGTCGAGGAAAACGCCCGCCGCACTCGCAACGATCCCGAATTCGAGCTGCTCGACACGGGGATTTTCAACGACAACCGCTACTTCGATGTTTTCGTCGAGTACGCGAAGGCCGCGCCCGAAGATATTCTGGTGCGCGTCACGGCGTGGAATCGCGGGCCCGACGCGGCCAAGTTGCATCTGCTTCCGACGCTGTGGTTCCGGAACAAGTGGGCCTGGGGCGACACGATGCCCGGCAACGCTCGCCCCGAATTGCGAGCGCTCGATGGATTTAAAGGCATTGAGGCGATCGAGCTCGAACAACCCGATTACGGCAAGCGTTGGCTTCTGATTCAGGGGACGCCGGAATTGCTCTTCACGGAGAACGAAACCAACGCGAAGCGGCTTTACGGCACCCCGAATCGCGTGCCGTTCGTGAAAGACGCCATTCACAACTTCGTCGTGAACGGCGACGAGGGCGCCGTAAATCCCAAGGAACTTGGTACGAAAGCCGCCGCGCATATTCCCGCTGAAATTCCACCGGGCGGTAAATTCGAAATCCGACTCCGGCTGACGGATCAGCCGCCGGAGAAGGGCCTCACGCCCGACGCCGCATTTGGAAAAAGCTTCGACGACGTATTTGTGCTGCGACAAAAGGAGGCGGATGAATTCTATGCGCGCATGATCCGCCATCCCATGTCCGATGACGCGAAACACGTTCAGCGGCAAGCGCTCGCAGGGCTGCTATGGAACAAGCAAAGCTATCACTACGAAGTTGCTCGCTGGCTGGATGGAGACCCAACTCAGCCTCCGCCCGCCCCGGAACGCCGCTTAGGCCGGAACCACGATTGGAAGCATCTCTACAACGCCGACGTGATTTCGATGCCGGACAAGTGGGAATATCCGTGGTACGCGTCCTGGGACCTCGCATTCCATTGCGTGGCGATGGCGCTAATTGATCCCGAGTTCGCGAAGTCCCAGTTGATTTTGTTTGTTCGCGAATGGTACATGCATCCCAACGGCAAGCTGCCTGCTTACGAGTGGTCGTTCGACGACGAGAATCCGCCCGTTTTCGCGAGCGCCGCATTGCGCGTCTACAAGATCGAGCGGCGACTCACCGGCCGGGCGGACCGCAATTTTCTCGAGCGCGTCTTTCAGAAACTGCTTCTCAGTTTCACCTGGTGGGTGAATCGCAAGGACCCGGACGGACTGAATGTCTTCGAGGGCGGTTTTCTAGGACTGGACAACATCGGCGTTTTCGACCGCTCGCGCCCTCTGCCGGGCGGGATTCGCATCGAACAATCCGACAGCACGAGCTGGATGATGAATTTTTCGCTGAGCATGATGACGATCGCGCTCGAGCTTGCGAAAGAAAACCCCGCGTACGAAGATCTGGCGAGCAAATTCTTCGAACACTGCATTTTCATCGCGGATGCCATGAATAATATTGGCGGCCGGGAAATCGGTTTGTGGGACGAGGAGGATGGATTCTATTACGACGTCCTTCACGCACCCAACGGCGAGCACCTGACGATGAAAGCGCGCTCGATGGTCGGGCTGATTCCGATTCTTGCCGTTGATACGATCGAGCCCGAAGACGTCGAGGCGCGCAAGGGTTTCCTGAAGCGAATGCAGTGGTTTCTCGATCACCACAAGGAAACCGCGAAGCATTTCGATATGAGCCAACGCTCGAAACTCGGGGTGCGCCGGCTCATGGCGCTCGTGAATCGGGAACGGCTCGTCCGGATGCTGCGCTACATGCTCGACGAGAATGAATTTTTGTCGCCCTATGGCATCCGCTCGCTCTCCAAAGTACACGCGAAAAATCCCTACATGCTGAGGCTGGATGATACCGAGCACATGGTGGATTACGAGCCGGCGGAATCCACGTCGAATCTTTTCGGCGGCAATTCAAATTGGCGCGGGCCCATTTGGGTGCAGATGAATTTCATGCTGATAGAAGCGCTCCAGCGGTACGACTACTATTACGGAAGAGAATTGAAAGTCGAATGCCCGACGGGCTCGGGCAAAATGATGACGCTGTGGGACGTGTCGCAGGAGATTTCCCGCAGGATATCGCGCATTTTTCTGCGTCGCGATGGAAGGCGGGCCGTCTATGGAAACATTGAAAAATTTCAGAATGACCCGTACTGGCGCGACTTGATTCTGTTCTACGAGTATTTTAACGGCGACAACGGGACCGGCCTCGGCGCGAGTCATCAAACCGGTTGGACCGCGCTTGTAGCAAAACTGTTGGAACAGAGCGGGGAATAGCGCCGAACGGCCTATTTTTCGACGAGTTCGATCAAGACCTTCCGGCCGTCCGGGCGGCTGGCCAGGAAGAAATTCACGCGCGTCCCATCTGCGCCGGCGCGTGTTGCGGGATAAAGCGGCGCAAGATTGAAGTGCGACCGCAGGATCTTCGCCGCTTCGTCCACGCTCTTCACGTCGAACTCAACCTGCTGAATGCCCTCGCCAAATTTTTCAAGGAACCGCGCGACCGCGCCGGTGCCGCCGGGTTCCTTCGTCGTGAGGACGTCGAGCTGTACGCCGTTTGCGAAGTGGAGTTCGAACTCAAGCGCGTCTTGATCGGGAGGAACATTGACGAGCCGGGGATCTCCATTTGTGGCTCGAATCTTGACGAAGGTGCCGGGGAGAGTCGCGACGCCAACAGTCATCCGGGAATCGCCGGCGTTGAAATTGGCGCGGATCTCGGAATTCTGGAGCCACGCGGCGAGAATGGGCTCGACGAGCTCGCGTCCCCGCGCGAAGATTTCAGCAGCGGCGCTCTCTCGGGAGCCCGGATCCGGTGACGCGAGCTTGGAAATGGCGGGATCGTCCGGCATCGGACATCGCACTCTGGATACTAGTGGGCCGAGCCTGGCGGCCCAGCAGCGTTCGAATTCGTCAGTTCGAGATACGCCGTCCGCTCCGCGACGACGTGCACCGGCGTGTCCCATTTTAAGCGCGCGTCCCCGATCGTCGCGTAAATCTCGAGCGTGCCCAGCCAATAATTTCCAGGCGCAACGCCGCGCAAGGCTCCGCGGCCATCGAGATCAGTCTCGGTCTTCGCAACGAGATAATGCGTCTGCGCGAGCTCGAGCGCGCGGCTTTTTACGGCGGGATCGCGCTTGGCGGCAAGAGTTCGCCAGGCTGGGCCCGGGTCGATCGAGTCGAGGTTGAGATCCATCCCGGACGTGCTGTCGGGATTCGCCGCGATGAATTTGCGGATCGCGTCCAGATATTCCTGGCGCATTTTTTCGTAGCGCGCGGGATTTTTCACTTTGTCGCTCGGCTTGTACTTCGGGTCCGGAAAATTGATGGATTGGTCGCCCGCGTTGCGATCCACGTACGCTTTGAAGAATTCCGGCACGTTCATGATGTCCGGCACGGTGAGGCTCTTGACGAATTCCTCCCCCGAAATCGCCACGGTGTGGTTCTTCTTCATCCAGGCCTTGAGTTCGTCCGAGACGTCAAGTTTGTCAATAAACCCATTCAGGTCGGGCAGCGGCTGGTTTCGCTCGGCTTCTTTCCAAATTTCAGCGTAGCTCTTGCTCAGAAGGTAAAATGGCAGGCCGCGAACCGGTTCGGCGATCCCGCTCGACGGCGTGGCCCTCGCGACGAATTCAATCGAACCCGTCTGCGCGACCGCCGTAGAAGAGATTGACAGCGCTGCGAGCGCGAGGATGGGGAATCCCAAAAGCGCAATCGGCAAAGCCCGCTTCTTTTTCATCCGGCACATCGTAACAAAATGTCCGGCCCTGGCGCAGCCTTTGCGCGCGAGATTTCCAGAAGCTACTGGCCGCACGAAATGTCCGCCGGCACGCTCGGCGGGGCGGCGATTGGATCGCTGCTGTTTTTCTGCAGGATCGAATTGAGCTGGGGAATGTTTTCGGCCGCTGTCTTGCGCCAAGTCGCCAGGTTTTTATTGATGGCTTCGCAAACAGCGCGCGCCGCGGTTCGCGCGGTATTCGTCGGATTGGCATCGCCGCTCTCGACCATTTCAAAGATTCGCGTCAGATCGCGATTCTCAGGACCGAACCCGCGACCCGATTCGTCGCCGCGCTCGAGGCCCATGAGCTTTTTGTCGAGCTCTGCAATGGCGTCGGTCGCATCCTTCGCCTGCTTGCCCTCGAGCGCTTTCAATCGTTCCGCGAGGGACTTCCGAACGGCTTCGATATCCCGATGAGTGTTGTAGGTCGTGTCGATCCAGGAATTGATCAACTGCGCCAATTGAAGCTGGTGCGAGAGGTCGTCGTGCGTCGCATGCACGCGCGGATCGAGTTCCACCTTGAGCGTCTGCCGGTATTCCTTGCCATCAACATTCAACACAGCTTCGTAATCGCCGGGCACCACCAACGCTCCGGTCGGCTCGAAACGGGGCGTATCGCCGGGAATCGCGTCATTCGGCAAGGTGAATTCCACATACTCGAGCGCTTCGCCGAAATAGCCGTACGGCAAAACATTCGGAGGCGAGTAGCGCAAATCCCAAACGAAGCGATTCGTGCCGGCGCTCTTCGGCAGAGTTGCCGGCGGCGCGAACCAATAATCCGGGACATTGAGCGGCCGCGTGTCCGCGGCGGGCGCGACACTCGAATACTTGCGCACCAGATTCTTGTCGTGATCGAAAATCGAGAGAGTAATCTCGCCTGCCGGCGCGGATTTCAAATAATAGTCGAAGATCGCGCCATCGGGCGGATTCTGTCCGGCCGGATACTCGGGAGGGAGGGGAGTATCGGGATTCGTGTCCCAGCGGATGCGCAGCGCGGTCTGCGGCGCGAAGAAATGCGCCGAAGCATTCGTCACGTCCGCGGTCAATTGGCGCAGAGGCGTGAGGTCGTCGAGAATCCAGAGGCTGCGTCCAAACGTCGCCGCAACGAGATCGTCGCCGTGAACGGCCAAGCCGCGCACCGACGCCGGTGGGAGATTGAGATTCAACGACTGCCAGTGATCGCCGTCGTCGAACGACACGTACACTCCGTTCTCCGAGCCGGCAAACAGCAAGCCGTGGCGCACCGTGTCCGCGCGTATGGAACGAACCAGCGCATCCGCCGGAATTCCAGTCAGGATTTTTTCCCAGTTCGCGCCGCAATCCCGCGTCCGGTAAAGATAGGCTTGCGTCCCGCCGAGAATCCACATGTCAATCACGCTGGTCGCGCGCACAGAGAGATAAGCCTCGCACGCTTTTTCCGGCGACGCGTCTATATCCCACACGGAAGTTTTCGGCGGGAGATCTTTCGGCGTGACGTCGCTCCAATTGGCGCCGGCATCGCGCGAGACTTGAACGATGTCGTTTGTCGTCCCAACCCACATCTCGCCCGGGGCGGCCGTCGAAATCGCGAGCGCCGCAATGGCGCCTTGCGGGCGTCTTGGACGTTCGGGTTCTTTCTTGTCGCCTTTGTCCTTATCGGGTGCGGCCGTCTTCTCTTCCGCCTTCACCGTTAGATCGGGGCTGGCAGATTGCCACGTGACTCCCGCGTCGGAAGTCTTCACCAGGCGCTGCCCGCCAAGATACAAAGTGTGCGGGTCGAGCGGCGAGAACTGGAGCGGGGCATCGCCCGATAGGCGCATGCTTTCGTCCGGCACGTAAACCGTCGCCACTTGCCCTGTGGTGCGATCGAATCGCAGGACCGTGCCATACCAGCCGATCGAGTAGACAAGATTCGCGTCGAGCGGGTCAGGTGCGATATGGCCGATCTCGAATCCGCCGATGGGGAACCAATCGCTCGCGGTGATTTCTCCGTTGTTGCTCCGGCTTAGGACCGCAGCTGTCCCGCTATCTTGCTGATCGCCGTACACGCGATATGGAAAATGATTGTCCACGGAGACGTGATAGAACTGGCCGGTTGGCTGGTTGTACCACAAGCTCCAGGTCCTTCCGCCATCCACGCTGATCGTCGCGCCCTGATCCACGCCGAGAATCATCCGTTGCGGGTTCTCCGGATCGATCCAGAGCACGTGATAGTCGTCGCCGCCGGGCGCGCCTTTGAATGCCACGAATGTTTTGCCGCCGTCAGTCGAGCGATAGACCGCCGTCTGCATCACCCAAACGATGTCCGCATTCTTCGGGTCCACAAAAACGCGGCTGAAATAAAAATTGCCGACCACTCTAGGGTCGTGAGTGATCTGTTGCCAATTTTGTCCGCCGTCGTCGGAGCGGAAAAGGCCTTGCGTCATGATTTCGTAGATTCGCCGGCCGTGATTTCCCGGCGCCACGGCAATTCCGATTCGCCCGCGGTCTTTCGGAGGCAATCCGTTGGCTCCAGTTGGAGTCCACGTCGAGCCGCCGTTCGTAGACTTGTAGGTGCCGGCTTCGACGGCCTTCGGGTCGGTGGGCGTGCCCGGAAGAGCGAAGCTGAAACTCCAAAGCGTCGCGTATACGTTGCGATGATTGCCGGGCTCGAAGCAAAGATCGTACGCGCCCAGCTTGTCGTCTATGTGAAGCGTCCTCGTCCAAGTCTTTCCGCCGTCGGTGGTCTTGAATACGCCGCGATCCGTAGTGGGCGACATATCGCCCGCAGCCGCAACCAGCACGATGTCGGGGTCGCGGGGGTCCACGAGGATCGCCGCAATTCTCCGCGCGTTTTGCAGGCCGACGTTCGTCCACGTGGCGCCGGCGTCGGTGGATTTGTAGACGCCGTTACCCGGTGATTGCTCTCCCGTTCCTACGTAAATGATGCTTGGATTCGACGGCGCGAGCGCCAGCGCGCCGATGGACGCCACGCCGGTTGAATCGAAGATCGGCTTCCAGACGTGCCCTCCATCCGTCGTCTTCCAAACGCCGCCATCCGGTGTGCCCATGTAATAGACGGCTGGATCGCTCGATATCCCTGCCACCGCCGTCACGCGTCCCGCCCGGTACGGCCCGATGAGCCGCCATCGCATGCCGCCGTAAGCATTCGGATCAAATTGCTGCGCGAACGCGCTCCCGCAAGTCAGAATCGCGAGGCACAGCACGGCCGAAACAACCGGCAACTTTGATGGTTGGCTTTCCGGCAGGCGCGCGCGGAAAGAACGGCATGACACAGGCATGGATTTTCCTCCAGGCTAGTTAGACGCGGACGGTCGCAGAGTGTAACACGCGAAGCGACGCAAGCGACCGGCACACGAACAATTGAGAATTGCAAACGCGCAAGCTTAGTAGAGGCGGAACGTCACTTCGATAGGCATGCGGACAGCGGCAGGCTTGCCGTCGGGTCCAAGAGCCGGCTTGAAGCGCCACGCGCGAACAGCCTCAATGGCTTTTTCCTCGAGTCCAAGGCCGGGCCCGTTCGCCACATGTATGTCCGTCGCGCGGCCATCCGGCTGGATCACGACCAACAGCGTAACAATTCCCTGGTATTTCGCTTTGACGGCTTCGTCGGAAAACTGCGGAGGCGGGCAGTAGATGCAATCCGGCGAGCCATAGCCATTTTCGCCGGCCCGGGGATACCCACCACCGGTGTTCCAGCCGTGGCCCGGGCCGAAGCCGGCGCCATCGCCGCTACCCACGCCCGTGCCCTGGCCCGTGCCGATTCCACCGCCGCCGCCGGGGCCGTTCGAATCCGTCATCAACTTCGCCATCGGATCGCCGTAGTTCGGCAAATTCGGGCTTGGAATTTTGATATCCGGCACCGCGAGAATCGTCGCAGGCACCTGAAGCCTCGGATTAATCGGCGGATGCACCGAGGGCGGCGCCAACTGCGTATAGGATGGCTTCGGCAATTTCCCGCGGCTTGCAGGAATCGGATTGTGTTCGCCGCCACCGCCGCCGCCGCCGGCTTTCTTATTGCCCGGAGGCAGCTTCGGAAGAATCGGTGAACTCACGTCAATCGGAACGACACCGATCACTCCCGCCTGCGTCGTGCGTGGATTCAGAATTCCGGGAAGCAGCGGAAGCAAAATCAAAACGAGCACAACCACGTGAATCGCCAGTGAAAGCGCCTGCACCCGCGAATACTGCGTGTCTTTCGTCCAGATATCCGGAACCGGCGCGCCCTTCTGCAATTTCGCAGGGCTGAACGCCATGCGCACATTGCTCCAGAACGAGCCAAAATTCGGCGACCACGAAACGAGCATCCCCGATTTATCAGGCCCCTTCGCCGATGCAGGAAGCGGCCTGAACCATTCTTTCAGGTTATCGCCGAGGCTTGCGCCAAATTTGGAGGGGTGAAACGCGCTCGAAACTTCACCGCGAATCTTGACGGGCCGCTCGAAAAAGAAGTCTCGAAGATTCGAGAAAAAGCCCTTTAGCCCGTCGCTGCTTTGAACGGAGAAGCGAGTGCCGTACTCATAGACAGCGGTGGTATCTGTCGGTCTTTCGTTTAGATGGAGAGTTGATCCGGACATAGCCAAACTCAGTCGCCCGCCGGGCAAACTACACTCTTTTGTTTAGATTCGAGACGCCCAAAAAGGATGTCTCGCGCCCCTGCGGCTGACTTGACTGCATATTCATTGTAACATAGCGGTTCTTCGCGTCGCGCGGGGTTCATGCCGTACGCACAGAAAGGTGTATCGACCCGAATCCATGTCTAAACCGGTTGACCTGAAGAGCACGCTGAATCTGCCCCGCACCGACTTCCCCATGAAAGCAAAGCTCCCGGAACGGGAACCTCTGCAATTGGCGGAATGGGAAAAAATGGGCATCTACGAGCGCATTCTCGGTTCCCGCGAGGGCGCTCCGCTCTTTGTGCTCCACGACGGCCCTCCCTATCCTACCGGCGACATCCATTTGGGCACCGGCTTGAACAAGATTTGCAAGGACATGGTCGTCAAATCCAAGACCATGGCCGGTTTCCGCTCGCCCTACATTCCGGGATGGGATTGCCACGGTCTGCCGATCGAGAGCAAAGTCGAGAAAGAAGACCTCGGCGGGCACAAAGGTAGAGTTTCCCCCGCCGAATTTCGCCGCCTTTGCCGCGAGTATGCGACGAAGTATGTGGACTCGAACCGGCGCGATTTCAAGCAGCTTGGAATTTTCGGGCAATGGGCCAAGCCGTATCTCACCATGGACCCGCATCACGAGGCGTCCATCGCCGGAGCTTTCATCACATTTCTCGAGAAGGGTTACGTCTACCGCGGTCTTAAGCCGGTCTATTGGTGCTTCGTGGATCGCACGGCCCTCGCCGAGGCGGAAGTCGAATATCACGATCACACCAGCCACTCCGTCTGGGTGAAATTTCCGGTCGCCTCTGGAGCGCTCGCGAAGGATCTCGGTCCGGACGTCAGCGCGCTGATTTGGACGACGACTCCGTGGACGCTTCCTGCCAATCGCGCGCTCGCGTTCCATCCCGATTACGATTACGTTGTTGCGGAAACGCCGGCTGGCGCACTCCTCCTCGCCGAGAAGCGGCTCGCGGCGCTGGCCGAGGAATTGAAGTTCGAAGCCACGAAAATTCGTTGGCGCGGGAAGGGAAGCGAACTCGAGGGAATACTGTTCCAGCATCCCTTCCTAAATGATTTGAAAGTTCCGGGCGTGCTTGCCTCGTACGTCACGCTCGAACAGGGCAGCGGCGTGGTTCACACGGCGCCGGGTCACGGCGCCGAAGACTTCTACACCGGCCAGCGCTACGGCCTCGACACGTACGCGCCGATTGACGATGACGGCCGCTTCGTCGAAGGATTGCCCGAGTACAAGGGCAAAAGCGTCTTCGAGGCGAACGAGCCGATCATCGAGCTCCTTCGCGCGCGCGGCGCTCTCGTCGCCTCATCCAAGTACCGTCACAGCTACCCGCACTGCTGGCGCTGCCACAATCCCGTGATTTTCCGCGCCACCGAGCAGTGGTTCATCGGCATGGAAGCGAATAATCTCCGCCAGCGGGCGCTCGAGGAAATCGACAAAGTCAAATGGACGCCGCGCTGGGGCCACGATCGCCTCTACGAAATGATCGCCGAGCGCCCGGACTGGTGCATCTCGCGCCAGCGATTTTGGGGCGTGCCGTTGATCATCTTCACGTGCGGCGAATGCAAGGCGCAGTTGAACGATTTCGCCGCGCTGCGCCACGTCCTGACCTGGTTCGAAAAAGAAGGCGCGGACGCCTGGTTCACTCATTCGGCCGAAGAACTTCTGCCGCCCGGCACGAAATGCCCGAAATGCGGCGCGGCGAAATGGAAAAAAGAGAACGACATTGTGGACGTCTGGTTCGATTCCGGCTCAACGCACCTCGCCGTGCTGAGCCTCAAAGACGGCACGTGGCCCGCCGACGTCTATCTCGAAGGTCCCGACCAGTTCCGCGGCTGGTTCCACAGCTCGTTGCTCGTTGGAGTCGGCACGCGCGATCGCGCGCCTTACAAGCAAGTCGTCGCGCACGGCTGGACGCTCGACGCCAAGGGCGAGCCGATGTCGAAGTCGCGCGGGAATTTCGTCTCGCCGCGCGACGTCGCTGAAAAATGGGGCGCGGACATGGTCCGGCTCTGGGTGGCGTCGCAGGATTATTTTGGCGACGTGCGCTATTCCGAAACCGCGATGACGCAGCTCTCGGAGACGTACCGCAAGCTGCGGAATACGTTTCGATTCGCGCTCTCGAATCTCGCCGATTTCGATCCCTCCCGCGACGCGCTCCCCGATGCTGAACTGTGGGAAATGGACGCGTGGATGTTGCGCCGCACCGGCGATCTCGTCCGGCGATCGCTCGAATGGTACGAGTCGTTCGATTTTCACCGCGTATTCCACGCCGCGCACGATTTTGCTGTCGTGGATTTGAGCTCGTTTTATTTCGACGTGCTAAAGGACCGCCTATACACATTCGCGCCGCGCAGCGTCGGCCGCCGCTCGGCGCAGACGGCCGTGTATCGCATCGCAAGTGCGCTCCTCCGGCTCATCGCGCCCATTCTCGTCTACACATCCGAGGAAATCTGGAAACACTTGCCGCACGAAGCCGGCGCGCCCGAAAGCGTCCACATGGCGCACTTTCCGAAAGCCGCGGAGCTCGAGCGCGCGGCGAGCGAACAAGTGGCCAAGAATTGGGAGAAGCTTCTTTCCGTGCGGGAAGAAGTCTTGAAGGCGCTCGAACAAGCGCGCGTCGCGAAGCTGATCTCCGGCGCGCTGGAAGCCAAGGTCACGATTTCTGCTTCGGGGGATACCGGCGTGCTTCTCGCGAGCTATCTGAGGAGTCTTCCTGCTCTTTTCATCGTCTCGCAGGTGCGTCTTGAACCCTCGACAGTGGAAGGCGTCAGCGTAAAAGTCGAGCGCGCCGATGGCGCGAAGTGCGAGCGCTGCTGGAATTATTCGACGCACGTCGGCGAAGATGCCGAGTACCCGACGATCTGCGAGCGGTGCACGGCCGCGCTCGATGAAATCGCGCGAACCGCCGGCGTCGCGGGATCGTGATGGCTGCGGCGTCGCGACGCGCGCCTTGGTGGCGGAATATCCTCATCGTTCTGGCCGCGCTGGCGACGGACCAGGCGAGCAAATTCGCCGTCGAAAAATTCACGCCGGTGGGCTCGCAGCGCGTCCTTGTTCCCGGCGTCCTCAATCTCGTCCACACGACGAATCCCGGCGTAGCATTCGGCCTCTTCGCGGAATCCAGCTCGCCCTGGCTTTCGCCGGTGCTCATCCTTTTTTCGGTTGGGGTGATTGGTTTTCTCGTCTGGCTCCTCACGACGGGGCGCGCAGGCGGGCGCTTAGGCGAAATCGGGATCGCGCTGATTCTGGGCGGCGCAGCCGGCAATGTGCTCGATCGCGTGCTGCGCCGCAGCGTCACCGACTTCATTGATTTTCACGTCGGCGCGCACCATTGGTACACTTTCAACGTCGCCGATTCAGCGATTGTCGTCGGCGCAGCTCTCGTGATCCTCGAGCTTCTGGCCGACTGGCGCAGTCCGAGCCAGCAGAAAGCATAGGCGTGCATCCAATTCTCTTCGAATACGGGCGCTTCACGATTTACAGCTACGGCGTGCTGGTCGCCACCGGCGTTCTGCTGGGATTATGGTACGCGCGCAGGCAGGCTCCTCGCGCGGGCCTCGATCCAGATGCCGTCTGGAACCTCGGCATCTATGTCGTTCTCACCGCGCTCGTCGTAGCCAAGCTGTGGCTCGTCGTAATTTACTGGCACTACTACATCCAGCACCCGCGCGAGATTTTCTCCTACGATCTCATTCAATCCGGCGGAACGTTTTTCGGCGGCGTTCTCGGCGCCATTGCGCTGATCCTGATCTACACGCGCATCGCGAAGATTCCGCTCCTCGCTCTGCTCGATTGCTACTCCGCCGGCTTGCCTCTCGGCCACGCGATCGGCCGGATCGGCTGCTTCATGGCGGGATGCTGCTACGGCAAACCGACCACCCTTCCCTGGGGCGTCACATTCACAAACCCTGTTGCCGCGCGGCTCGTCGGCACGCCGATGGAAGTTCCTCTGCATCCGACGCAGCTCTACGAGGCGGCCGCGGAATTCTGCAATTTCCTGATTCTCGTTTGGCTCGGCAAGCGGCAGAGCTTCCGGGGCCAACTCCTCGGCACCTATCTGCTTTTATACGGAGTCGAACGCGGCTTGATCGAGTTCGTCCGCGGCGATCCCGACCGCACTCTGATGTTTCACGGCGCGATTTCGTTGATGCAAGTCGTGGCCGTCGCGTTCGTGCTGACCGGCTCGTTCCTCTGGTGGCGCGGCTCGCATCACCAACTCCCGGCTATGGCGGCCGTTTCAAATACCGGCGAACCCAAGCCCGAGGACAACCCCAAGGCCAAGCCCAAGACCAAGACAAAACGAAGTCGCGCCACACCTCGGCGCGCCTAGAGAATCCGTGGCGCAAACTCCTGACGAATTCTTAACCTTTGTCGTGGAAGACGAAGACGCAGGCGCGCGCCTCGATCGCTTCCTCGCCGTTCAGGCGCCTCAGCTCAGCCGCACTCGGCTTCAAGCGTTGATCTCCGAAGGGCGCGTCCGCGTGGATGGAATCACGACGAAGCCATCTCACCGCCTCGAAACCGGCCAAATCGTTGAGATCGAAATCCCTCCTGCGCCGCCCGCGGCCGTTCTTCCCGAAGCGATCCCTCTCGCGGTTCTCTACGAAGACGAAGATCTCGCGGTGATCAATAAGCCCGCCGGCATGGTCGTCCATCCGGGAAGCGGAAATGTTTCGGGTACGCTGACCGCCGCGCTTCTCGGCCGTTTCGGCAAGCTCTCCGCCGTCGGCGGGCCTCTGCGGCCTGGAATCGTCCATCGCCTCGACAAAGGAACTTCCGGCGCGCTCATCGTCGCGCGAAACGACGAGGCGCATCGCAAACTCGTCGAGGAATTTCAAGAGCGTGACGTCGAGAAGACTTACGTTGCCTTGCTTCACGGCAAATTGCGTACGGCGTCGGGGCGAATCGAATTGCCCGTAGCGCGCGATCTGCACCGGCGCACGCGCATGACCACGCGGCGCCGCGAAGGCAGGCCCGCGCGAACGGACTGGAAAGTTAAATTGGTTCTGGGCGCTTTCAGTCTCGTCGAGGCCAGGCTGCACACCGGGCGCACGCACCAGCTTCGCGTGCATTTCTCGGCGCTTGGATGTCCCGTGGTGGGCGACACGCTCTACGGCGCGCCGCGCGAAGAGCGCGTCGGCTCGAACGCGCTGCCGGAGCTCGGCCGGAATTTTTTGCACGCCGCGAGAATTCGGTTCGTGCATCCGCGCACCGGGAAAGCGATCGACGTGCGCGCCCCCTTGCCGCCGGAACTTGCCGGTTACTTGAAGAACCTCGGCAAGGCCCTCGGAGCGCCGCCCGCGGTGATTGACGCTGCGCTCGCCGAGTACCTATAATTCGAAGATGCGATTGTTGTTGCGCACTTCGCTCGTCTTGCTGTCCATCTCCGTGGTTGTGGTTATTGGCAAATCGCAACAGCAGCCTTCGCAAACGCCGCCCCCAGCATCAGCCGCACCGCCTCCGCAGCACGGCGACACGAAACCGGCGCCCCAGCAGACACCCGCTGCTCCGCAGCAAGCCCCGCCGCTGAAAGTTACGACCGGCCTCGTTCACCTCGTAGCTGCAGTCTCGGATCGCCGCAATAACTTCATCACCGACCTCGAGCAGAAAGATTTCCGAATCCTCGAAGACGGCAAACTCCAGGACATCAAATTTTTCGGCCGGCAGACCGATCTGCCCCTTCGCATCGGCATGCTTCTCGACACGTCCAACAGCATTCGCGAGCGCCTGCACTTCGAAAAAGACGCCTCGATCGATTTTCTCGACAACGTGATTCGTCGCCACAAAGACCAGGCCTTCTTGATGACGTTCGATAATGAGCCCGAAGTGATTCAGGATTTCACGGGGGATGTCGGCGTCTTGACGGAAGCCATCGAGAAGCAGCGCGCTGGCGGGGGCACTTCGTTGAACGACGCGATCTTTCAGGCCGCGCAGAAGCTTGTCAACGCTCCGATGCCGGATGGCCCGAATCCGGAAGTCCGGCGCGTGCTCGTGGTCTTCAGCGACGGCGAAGACAACTTGAGCGACCGCGCGCTGAGTGACTCCATCGAGATGGCGGAGCGCTGCGAGGTTTCCATTTATTCAATCAGCACGAGCACGGACTGGGTTGCCGTCACCACCGTGGATCGTCCGCACAAAATGTTCAAGACGCCGGGCGACGAAATCCTCGAAAAATTCGCTGTCCAAACGGGCGGCCGCGTATTTTTCCCGTACAAAGTGGACGACCTCGCCGAATCCTTTCAGGACATTGGCGCCGAGCTTCGCAGCCAGTATTTCATCGCCTACGCGCCTTCGGTCCCCGCGGACGGAAAATACCGCAAAATCCAGGTGGATATCGCCGATCGGAAGGGCTTGACCGTCAGAACGCGCAAAGGCTATTACGCCACGCAGACTCCGGGAGGTCTAGGTCCTCCGGCGAAATAGCAGCTTCCTCAGCACAATCGAATGCCGATCGCCACGATCCGGCCTCCGACCTTCAGCCGCGAATTCACTCGTAGCGCCGGCATCTTGCCGGCGTTTTTCCGCGCACGCACCGTAGTGCTACCGATTCATCGTGTAAGAATCTCATGCCGCCGCGAAATCCCGAAAGGAGTCCGCCAATGAAGAAAGATCGTTCCCGGCGATTCCTCGCGCTGCTGCTCGTAGCATGCGCAGCGATTCCTATTCCCGCAACCGCCGCCCCAAACGACAACGGCCTCGCTCAAACTCCGCCCATGGGCTGGAACAGTTGGAACCGCTTCGGCTGCGACGTCAGCGAGAATCTGATCAAATCTGTCGCCGACGCGATAGCGTCTAACGGGCTAAAAGACGCGGGCTACCAATACGTCGTGATTGACGATTGCTGGCAAGTGAAGCGCGATAGCGCCGGAAACATCGTCGCCGACCCCGAGCGATTTCCCTCGGGAATCAAATCCCTCGCCGATTACGTCCATTCAAAAGGCCTGAAGTTCGGAATCTATTCCGACGCGGGAACCAACACCTGCGCCGGCCGCCCGGGAAGCCGCGGCCACGAATATCAGGACGCGCTGCAATACGCGGCCTGGGGCGTTGATTATCTGAAATACGATTGGTGCAACACCGGAACCGAGGACGCACTCGCGGCCTATACGACGATGAGCGACGCTCTCAAATCAAGCGGCCGGCCCATCGTCTTCAGCCTTTGCGAGTGGGGCGATCACAAGCCGTGGCTTTGGGGGAAAGACGTCGGCAACCTCTGGCGCACCACGGGAGATATCAAGGACTGTTGGGACTGCAAGGAACAATATTCCTCCGGCTGGCTTTCCATACTCGATAAGCAAGTCGGACTGGAATCCTTCGCGGGTCCGGGCCATTGGAACGATCCCGACATGCTCGAAGTCGGCAACGGCGGAATGACGGTGAACGAATACCGCGCGCACTTCAGCTTCTGGTGCCTGCTCGCGGCGCCGCTGATCGCCGGCAACGACGTCCGGAACATGGCGCCGGAAATCCAGGAAATTCTGACAAACAAGGAAGTGATCGCGGTGGATCAGGATTCTCTGGGAATGGAAGGGCGGCGCGTGTGGAAGAGCGGCGATCTGGAAGTCTGGGCGAAGCAGATGAAGGATGGTGGCCGCGCCGTCATACTATTCAATCGCGGGAAGTCGGACACTGAAATCTCGGCGGCTTGGGAAGATATCGGCTATCCATCGCACGTGTCGGCAAGCGTGCGGGATTTGTGGGCGAAAAAGGATCTCGGCAAATTTACAGGGAAGCTCACAGCAAACGTCGCCGCCCACGGCGTCGTTATGTTGAGGGTGACGCCGTAACCGCTTGCCCGCTGCTATTCTGTAGGCGCGTAATAACCACGGCGCGTGAGCACTTTCGCATCTGACCGCGTCACTTCCACTTTGATCTTGCGGAAATTGCCGTCCCGCTTGGTGTTCGTCGGGTAGTAGCCAAGCACATATTGCGACCGAAGTTCCTGCGTCAGCTCGTCGAACGCTTTTTCGAGCGACTTCTCGCTGCGCACTGCAATCACGCGCCCGCCCGTATCGTCAGCGAGCCTCTTCGCCGCGTTCGCGCCGCCGTAGCCCATGCCCTGCATGAAATATCCTTCCGGCTCCGCGATCAGCAAAATATGAACCACCGCATCCGCGCGTTGCGCTGACTCCGCCGCGTCTTTCAGGCTGAGTTTGCTGTCGTTGTCCTCGGCGTCAGTGAGGCAAATGATGGCCTTGCGTCCTGCCTCAGATGTGAGCTTGTCGTGCGCGGCAAGATAAATCGCGTCGTAGAATGCCGTTCCGCCGCCACCGCCTCCGCCCACGGTTCCAGCCGTGCCTCCCGCGCCCGAGGCGTCCACCGCGACAACCGTCCGGCGAATCGCTCGCTCAAGAACTGACGGGTCCTCGGTAAAGTCGGCGAGCATGTCCACATCCGTATCGAAACTCATTACCATCGCTTCATCGTTTTTATGAAGCACCTGATGCACGAAACGCGAAGCCGTATCCTGCTCCGCGAGGATAAGGTTCTGTTGGCTGCCGCTCGTGTCCACCAGAATCGCGAGCGTGATCGGCAGATTCACTTCCTTCGAGAAGAATGCAACTTTTTGCTCGACGCCATCCTCGAATATCTTGAAGTCGTCTTGCTTGAGATTGGTTAAGATCGCGTGGTCTTTGTCGCGCACCGTCGCGAAAAGATTCACCAACTCCGTGGAGACCTTGAGAGGCTTTTGAGATTCCGGGATCTTTTGATCTTGCGGGTCCTGTTGGATCCCCGTTGCGCCCGCCGCGTTCAACCCGCTGCGATGCGCCGGCGCGCCCGACGCGAAGATCAGGCAGGCTGCGACGGTTACGATCACGAGTGCTGCGCGAATCTGGGGGACGTGCATTGTATAATCTCTCCGGGTTACGTTCACTTGAGACTACGATGCGCCCCGCGTCCTAACGGATGTCACGGCTGCATCGCGATCGGCTAGCCTGCGACGATGCGGACCGGGCGCCGAGTCCGCGCTGAAAGGGTCGGATTATTATGAGGCAAATTGTCATCTGGACGCTAGCCGCGGCCTTCGCCTTTCCCGCGGCGGCGATTCCGCAGGATCAACCCCAGCCGCAATCGCAGCAACAATCCAAGCCCCAGCCCCAGGCGCCGGATCAGACTCAGACCCCCGGAGCGGTCGAAGGCCATTCGCAGCCTCCGGGACAGCAGGCCGCGCCGCCGCAGGCGAATAAGCAGCGTCCGATCCTCATCCGCCCCAGCGAGCTGGTTCTCGTTCCCGTCACCGTCAAGAACTCATCCGGTCAGATCGTCGGCGATCTTCGCCGCGACGAATTCCGTATTTTCGAGGACGGGCGCGAGCAGCAACTCAATTTTTTTTCCACTGACCCCTATCCGCTTTCGGTCGTCGTGCTGCTGGATAACGACCTGTCCATGAAAATGCGCGATCAGGTTCAGAAGAGCCTCGAGAGCATCGCCGCGGCGCTTGGCCCGGACGACGAGGGGGCGCTGATGCTATTCGATGAATTCCCCGAACCGGTTCTCGATTTCACGAAGGACAACGACGCTCTCTTCACCAAGCTCCGCCGTTTGCGTCTCGGCGAGAGCTTTCCTGGAGACGACGTCGGTCCGATGACTGCCGGGCCGGAGACCAACAATCAATCGCAGTTGCCGCAAGTTCCGGTTTACGGAATGAAGCAGGAGAAAGTGGTGAAGGATCTCGACGACGCCGTCTATGCCGCCGGTCAGCTCTTGCGCGCTCGCGATCCCAAGCGCGACCGCCGGAAAATGATTTTCCTCATTGCCGACGGCCAGAATTCGCACCACAACAAGTGGACCTTCAATCAGACGCTCCAGCTTCTTCTTTCATCCGACATTTCGGTGTACACCATCACCGTTGGATCATCGCTCCTCCCGAAGCACGAGCCCGGCCGCATGACCCATTACGCAACCGACACGGGCGGAGATGCCTACTTCGCGGCGAAGCAGGGCGATCTCGAGCGCTTGTATTCAACGGTCACCGAAGAAGCGCGGAACCAATACACGCTCGCCTATGTGCCGCAGAACAACACGGGCGGCGAATTTCACGCCCTTGAAGTTCGCGTCGAGCGCGTTGGGCTGCACGTGAACGCGAGACAGGGTTATTACAAGATTGCGCAGCCGGCGCGCTGATCGCCCGCACGTTTTTTCGCGCGAATCGGACAACGCGCGCCGCAGATTTTTGCTTGACAGGATTCGCTCGCGCTCGTATTAAGGAAGGGAACGATTGTGGCGCGATGAAATTTTTCCGCTGCCGCATCGAGGGGAGAAAGCAAAGTAGTTGATGCGCGTGGTGAACGGAACGACGGCGAGGTCGCTCCGCTCAACTGGTTCTCCGAACGAGGCGATCGCGAAAGCGCTCGCCTCGTTCTGTTTTTAGCGGCCGAGATACTCCGATTGGTGCGACGGCCAAAATTGCAATCGTAGCGCCGGCATCTTGCCGGCGCTACGAAAAACTCATGAAGCGCGAGCCAAAAATCTTCGCGCCCGGCCCGAATTACTTCACTCCGCCTTACTCACTCGCCCCCGAATCGTCACCAAC
The DNA here is from genome assembly GCA_963838705.1 of uncultured Acidobacteriota bacterium. Lineage (GTDB taxonomy): Bacteria > Acidobacteriota > Terriglobia > Acidiferrales > UBA7541 > Palsa-147. The sequence continues at coordinate 216,028 of CAWIRU010000005.1, forward strand.
TGTTCATGCGCCGGGCAAACCGGCTGAAAATCGCAATACCTGCAAATAAACCCCGGCTTAGCAGGAAACTCCCCGGCACGAATCAAATCCGCGGTCTCTGAAATCGTCTCGCGCACCGCGGCAAGCGCCTTCGCGTCGCGCTCCGTCACCACCGCCTCGTTCGTCACCAGATTGTAAAATGTCAGCCGCTTCGGCGTGAGCTCGAGCACCTCGCGCGTGGCCAGCGCATAGACGCTCAACTGCAAGCTCGCGTCCGCGGCTTTCTGCGATTTCGGATTGCCCGTCTTGTAATCCACCACCTCCACATCGTCGCGCGCGATGCGATTCACCTGGTCGATGCGCCCGAGTATTGTGATGTTGTTCTCGAGCTCGAGCTCGAATTGTTTTTCCTGCATCAAGACGTCGGCCGGCGCGGCGGAGTACGTTTTGTGAAACGCCGCAAGCTGCTCCCGTCCGGCTTTTTTGTATTCCGTTTCGTGATAATCATCGATGAAGCCCGCGCCCGACCACACGCGATCGTAAATCCCCTCCACTTCCTCGAACGGCACGCGCTTGCGTTTTTTCGCCTCGGCCACGAATTCCTTGATCGTCTTGTGCATCGTGTTGCCGAACGTCATCATGGCCTTCGGCTCGCCGCGCAAGTGCCACGAGCTGCCGAGCAGATATTTCATCGGGCAGCTTTGATACGCCTCGATCGCCGACGCGCTCAATTGCAGCGGCTCGGGCCTCGGCGGGTGGAATGCGTTCGCCCAGAGCGCGATGTGCGAATAAGCCTTCGTCGCGCCCGCCGCCTCGCCGAAGAGTCCCGGTCGCGAAGCGTCGGCTGGCGACGATCCGACACCTTGTTGGCCATCCGGCACCATGACCTTCGGCGCAAGCTGCTTCACGTCGTGCTTCTGAATTTTCGCATCGCCAAGCAGATCGTCGAAAAATTCAGATCGCTTCTTCCGCTTGTTGATGATCGTGCTCAGCGTCAGCATCCATCGCGCCCGCGTCAGCGCGACGTAGAACAGCCTCCGCTCTTCCTGTTTCTGGAAATCGCCCGCCGGCATTTCTTCCTTCATCAGCTCCGGCGGAAACTCGAACACAGGCTGCCGCGGCCGCGCCGGAAAATCCCCCCGGCAAATCCGCAGCAGAAACACGTGCTGGAACTCGAGGCCCTTCGCCGAATGCACGGTCATCAGCTGCACGGCATCATCCGCCGGCTCTGCCTCAAGAAAAATGTCGCCGCCCGCCTCGTCGAAATATCCGAGGTAGCTGATGAAATCATGGAGCGACCATCCGTCGCCCTTCTTTTGCCATTCCTCCACGAAAGTCTTAAAGCGATCGAGGCTGTAGGAATCGCTCTCGGCGGGCAGCGGCGCAAGGCCGATTGCTGCTGTCAGCTCAGCGAGCAATTCCTGAGCGTTCACTTTCTTCGCCCGCGCGCGCATCGAATCGATGAACTCAACCAGCTCGCTCGCCCGCGAATTCTTTGCCGGCGCGCCCGGGTGCCCTTTTTTCCCGGCGGCCCACTCTTCGAATTCTGACCACAGCGATTTGCCCTTGCTCTTCTCGGCGCGCTCGGCCACGCGGACAAGATCCCTCGGCTCGATCCGCCAGTAGGGAATCGCCAGCACGCGCGCGCACGCCACATCGTCGGACGGAACCGCGATGAATTTCAAATACGCAAGCAAATCGCGAATGAGCGTGCTCGAAAGAATCGATAGCCGCCGGATCACGAACGGAATCTGCCGCCGCGTCAGCGATTCCACCAGGTGCGCGCGATGCGCGTGCTTGCGGTAGAGCGCGGCGAAGTCGCGCCACGGCACGCCCGCCGCGTGCAACTGCTCGATCTCGCCCGCGATCCATTCGGCCTCTTCTTCGGGCCGGCCGAATTCGACGATGCGAATTTTCTCTCCCTCGGGATTTTCCGTGTCGAGTGGAGTGAAAGGGACGTAGCGCGAATCGTCGCTCTCCGCCGCCACCGTTCCCGCCACGCGCAGGATCCGCTTCGTCGAACGGTAATTCCGCGTCAGATGCACGCGCGGCCATTTCTCTTCCGGCGTCTCGCGCGACACGCCGCAGAAATCCTTGAGAAACGTCTTCAAGCTCCCGAACGACGCGCCGCGAAACCGGTAAATCGCCTGGTTGTGATCGCCGACCACGAAGATGTTCCGCCGCTCGCCGCTCAGCAGCCGGAGCAATTCAAGCTGCGCGATGTTCGTGTCCTGAAATTCGTCCACAAGCACGTACCGGTAGCGCTCGCGTGTGCGCGCCAGGAGCTCTGGATCGCTTTGCAGCTTTTGCACGGCCTGCATCAACTGCGCGCCGAACGTGACGACGTTTCGCTCACGCTGCAGTTCCTCGCTTGTCCGGTAAGCGCGAGCGATCTCCTCTTGCTGCGCGATCACTTCTTCCTGTGCGTGCTGCGCCTCGGGTTCCGTCTGCGCGCGCTTGGTCTTGTAGCCCGCCTTCAGTTTGCCGACGTATCGTTGGTAATCCTCCGGCGTCACAAGTTCGTCCTGGCAGCGCGAGAAAAACTTAACAAACGCGCTGAGAAATTGGCCCGGCTCGGCGAGCCGCTTGAAAGCGCTCAATTCGAGTTTCTGAATGTTGCGGCGCAGGAGAATCCAGTGGTCGAAGTCGTCGATCACTTTCAGTTCAGGATTCGCGGGAAGAAGGATCTGTTCGTAGCAGAAGGAATGGAACGTCCCGAGCCACACTCCCTTGGCGCGCTCGCCTAGGCGCTTTTCGATCCGCCAGCGCATCTCGTTCGCGGCTTTGTCGGTAAACGTGAGCCCGAGAATGCTTTCGCCCGGAAGCTCTGGATCGCTCTCAAGCAGCAGCCGGATTCGCTCCGTAATGACGCGCGTCTTTCCCGTGCCCGCTCCCGCCACCACAAGGAGCGGCCCGTCGCCATGCTCGGCGGCCACGCGCTGCTGCGGATTCAATTCAAGTTCGAAGGATTGCGGCATGAGGTTCGTGCTGCCTCTTCATCGTAGCCGATTTTCAAGGACCGGAGTAGAGTCCGGCTCAGCTTGAGGGCGGGCGCTGCAAGATATATCCTCTGAGCCCGGAGGCCCAAGCCTCCCGATCATTTCTAGGCGAATATGGCAACGCTCTACTCAGTTTCGCTTGCGAAGTTAATTCTTGTTTTTGTCGCTGGCTTCGCTTTGGGATGGACATGGAGCCGCTTACGCATCGGCGGCTCGGCGAATTTTTCGGTCTCTCAATCGCCGTTCGGTGCCTCGAAACCTGAAATCAAAAAGTCCGTGCGATTGGTTCAACTGAAATGCCAATGCGGAGAGAGATTGAAATTTGGCGATCTGCCCGATTCCTCGCAACCGATTTCGACGTCCGACCTCCAGGCCTATTCCATCACATGTCCCAAATGCGGCCGCGTCACGAATCTCGGCGACATACAAGCGTTGCTGAAAGATGTTTCGCCACAGTAGGCGCCGCCGCATCTCCCGTCTCACGTTGCCACGCCTGATATCTCGCGCTGAGACGCAAAGCCGCCATTCCAGTGTTCATGAGACGATGCCGCGAGGCAGCGCACCCGGCGGCGTTCCGGCATCCTCTACAAGATCATCGCGTTGGCGCGGGCGGCCCGCTCATCCGCGCGCGAAGCCGCTCGCTCCCGCGTGGCGGTGGAAGTACGAGCCTGACCAAAGAGAAACCGTCGAAATGAAGGAAGTTTTCTTCGCCGCCTCCGCGAAATAACCGCGCTCGATCCGCGATGCGGCGCCAGCCGCGCTCCTGACGATTAGAAGCACGCCGTAATAAATATTCACCTTAACCGATTATTAGGAACCGGAGTAAAGTCCTACTGACTCTGAACTATCACCCGACGAGCATGGGACCGGCACTTTCAGTTTCTGTGAATGACACTGAAGGCGAAAGGGACGACGGTGAATGCGATGGACAACAGATTTAGGAGAGTCTCGCACCTCGCGCTGGCGCTTGCACTGATCGCCATCTTTCTCCCCGCAGCCGGTAAGCAAACTCAGACGTCGCCAACTCCGGGTGAGCAGTTCACGCCGTTGATTCGCTCCCTCGAAGGACCGGACCTGTTCCGAGCTTATTGCGCCCCCTGCCACGGGATCGATGCCAAAGGCACGGGCCCGGTGGCGTCCGCGCTGAAGGTCAAGGTCCCCGATCTGACACTCTTGGACGCGAATAATCGGGGCCAATTTCCCGCCGCACGCGTGCGTAAAGTGATCATGGGCGACGATGTAGTGGCCTCACATGGTTCCCGGGAGATGCCAATCTGGGGACCTGTTTTTCACCAAGTCGAAAGGGATGTGGACTATGGAAATGTGAGGTTGGAGAATCTGGTGAAGTATTTGGAAACAATTCAGCCGATTCCAGCTTCGAGTTCCCCATCCGGCGCAGAACTGTACAAACGACATTGTGCCGACTGCCACGGAAATGATTTGAGAGGGGGCAGTCCCGCGCCCTATCCGTTCAGAACGCCGCCCGACTTGACCACGCTGGCCCGGCGACATGGCGGCAAATTCCCTGATTCTTATGTATCCGATGTGCTGCGGAATGGACTGGTGATGCCAGCCCATGGTCCGGCCGATATGCCCATCTGGGGTGCCGATTTCACCCTCGAGCAATTGGGTGAGACGCAAGTGACATTGCGGATTACGAGCCTGACGAATTACATCAAGTCACTTCAGGAAAAATAACTTGGCAACGGCCCTTGGGCTCTGTCGGGCACCCGTCGGAAGGCCAGCCTGTAATCCTCAGCCCCGCCCGCTCAACCACTTTTCGTCCCGATCCTTACAGGAAGGCCATTTGCTTTCCCGCCAACGGTCTGCTACGGTGGCTGCGGAGCTATGTTTGAACGGTACATATACGGTGCGATTAACATAGGGGAGGGAGCCGCTGCCTTCGCTGCCATTACTCGACACACTGAATTAGTAGAAACGGACGTAAGTCGAACAAAACAAACAGCGGGCGGCGCCGTTTCGCGGCACAAATCGGGGGGTTGCTCAGATACGATTTTGGGCGCGGTAATCGCCCCGACGACGAAGGGGGAGCCATCGCCCTCGGCCTTCTCGCATTCCCCGCGCGAAATTGACCGCCCCACACCCCGCGCCTATACTGTCCCTTCGCGAACCCATCGTTCCCACGGGGCCTCGAAGGAGAACCCATCATGGATCAACCCGTAATTCTTAGCGCCGTCCGCACGCCCGTCGGAAGATTCATGGGCGGCCTCTCGTCGCTTCAAGCCCAGGAACTTGGCGCGAAAGTGATCGCTGAAGCCGTGCGCCGCGCGGGCATCGAGCCGGATCTGGTGGACGAAGCCATCATGGGCAACGTCGTTCAAGCGGGTCTCGGGCAAAATCCGGCGCGCCAGGCGGCATTGCGCGGCGGCCTCAATCCACGCGTCGCGGCGATGACCATCAACAAAGTTTGCGGCTCCGGCCTCAAGGCTGTCGCGCTCGCGGCCCAAGCCGTCACCCTCGGCGAATCGGAAGTTGTCGCCGCGGGCGGCATGGAGTCCATGTCCAATTGCCCGTACCTCATCAAAGGCGCGCGCACCGGATTTCGACTCGGCAACCAGGAAATTCTCGACTCGATGATCACCGACGGCCTCTGGGACGCCTACGAAGACTTCCACATGGGAATGACCGGCGAACTCGTCGCGGAGAAATACAACATCAGCCGCCAGGAGCAGGATAAGTTTTCGTTTGAAAGCCATCAGAAAGCCGTTCGCGCGATTAAATCGTGTTTCTTCGGTGAGCAAATTCTTCCGATTGAAGTCCCGCAGAAAAAAGGCGCGCCGGTAATTATCAAGACCGACGAATCGCCGCGAGAAGATACGTCGCTCGAAGCGCTCGCGAAGCTGCGGCCCGCGTTCAAAAAAGACGGCACGGTGACGGCAGGGAACGCACCCGGCACAAACGACGGCGCGGCGGCGCTGATCGTAACGAGCGAACGCAACGCAACGAAGCTTGGCAAGGCGCCGATGGCGCGCATCGTCGCGCAGGCCGTGAGCGGTGTCGAGCCGAAATGGGTGATGATGGCGCCGGTGGACGCCGTCGAGAAGCTGCTCAAGAAAACCGGCTGGGACCGCGACAAGGACGTTGATCTCTTCGAATTGAACGAAGCATTCGCGGTCGCCGCGATCGCCGTCACGCGAGTCCTGCGTCTGAATCCGGAAAAGGTGAATGTGAACGGCGGCGCCGTCGCCATCGGCCATCCCATCGGCGCATCAGGCGCGCGAATTCTCGTCACCCTGCTCTACGAATTGCAGCGCCGCAATTTGAAGCGCGGCGTCGCGGCTCTCTGCCTCGGCGGCGGCAACGCCGTCGCTCTCGCGATCGAGCGCTACTAATTTCATTTCAATTGCGGTTGACGCGAGAGCTGCAATTCGGCAGTGGTTGTAGCGGTTTTCGTAGGGCTGGTCGTAAGACCAGCCGCCTTTTCGCAAATCGCGAGCCCACCACCGCCAGTTCGCGATAAAATGCTGGCGCCAAGAAGCATTGCGAAATGAAATTTCGCAAACGATGAAGATCGGGGAGTTTCTGAGGGGCGCTCGGAAGCGCCCCTCTTCTTCGTTTTTATGTTCTGCCCAAAATGCAAATCGGAATATCGCGCGGGTTTCACGCGCTGTGAAGATTGCGGCGTGGACCTAGTCGAGTCCCTCGACGCTCCCGGAAATCGGGCGCCCGGCGACGACCTCAGCGCGCCCGTCCTGCTCTGGAGCGGCTTCCACACCGGCACGCTCGAAGAAATTCGCGCCGCTCTCGAGGATGCCAACATTGCCTACAACGACGAACCGCTCGAAGCGCGTCTTCTCTATGCGTCCATGCGAAATCCTCTCGAAATCTGGGTCCAAAAAGCCGATTTCGATGCGGCGCGGAAGCTGACCGCCAAGCAGCTTGCCGGCGATGACGATGTGCCGCCCGGGCATTCCGATTCCGGCCTTGGTGAACCCGACGAGCCGCCGCCCGGGCCTTCCATCATCCGTGTACCGGGATCAGGTTCCGCGCGGCGAGCCATTCTCGCGAATCTGGATTCCGCGCCGGATGCGAACGCCGCGGGAGGCGAAGACTCCGATCCAACTCTGGAAGATGAAATTCCCGAACAGCCGTACGATCCGGCCGAGGACGTCGAGGAGCCTGAACCTTCGCGCAACATGCGCGGAGACGTGGAAGAGCAACCGTCGATCGAAGTCTGGACCGGCACCGAAAGCGACATCGCGGATTACGTTGCCATGTGCTTTCGTGAAGACGGGATTCGCTTTGCGCAGTTGCCGGATGGTTCGGGCGGAATTCGCATTCTGGTTTTCCCCGATCGAGAAGAACGCGCGCGGCTGATCGTCAGCGAAGTCGTCGACGGCAAATTACCGGAGTGAACAAAGGCCCGGAGTGAGCAGAGATTTAAGTAAACGGAGATTCAATGAGCGCGGGTGAAATTAAAACGGTCGCGGTGCTGGGCGCGGGAACGATGGGCAACGGCATCGCACACGTGTTTGCGCGCTCGGGTTACCGCGTGATCCTCCGCGACGTTGAAAAGAAATATCTCGATCGCGCGCTTGAAACGATCACGAAAAATCTCGATCGCGAAGTGAAGAAAGCAAAAATCACTGAAGCCGACAAGCCCGCCACGCTCGCCCGCATCGAGCCCGTCACCGATATCGCCGCGCTAAAGGAAGCTGACTTCGTCGTCGAAGCCGTGCCCGAAAATCTCGATCTGAAAGTTCGCGTGCTGAAAAGCGCCGACGAAGTTCTTCGTCCGGGCGCCACGCTTGCAAGCAACACGTCTTCGATTTCGATCACAATGCTCGCCGCGCAGACAAGCCGTCCCGAAAAATTCATCGGCATGCACTTCATGAATCCCGTGCCCGTGATGCAACTGGTCGAAGTGATTCGCGGATTGCAGACGAGCGACGAAACCTTCGCGCTGACAATGCAGCTTTGCGAAAAGCTCGGCAAGAAACCCGTGGCCGTGAACGACGCGCCAGGCTTCGTCTCGAATCGCGTGCTGATGCCGCTGATCAACGAAGCCGCTTTCGCCGTGATGGAAGGCGTAGCGACCGCCGAATCCGTGGACGCCGTGATGAAAATGGGAATGAATCATCCGATGGGTCCGCTCGAGCTCGCGGATTTCATCGGCCTCGACGTCTGCGTGGATGTTCTCGATGTTCTCTACAAAGGCTTCGGCGATCCAAAATACCGCGCGTGCCCTTTGCTGCGAAAGCTCGTCGCCGCCGGCTGGCTCGGGCGCAAATCAGGCCATGGATTTTACAAGTATGAATAGCCGCTGCCCGGTTTCACACTTTGCCCCAGAACGCGAAGAAAACCGCGCCCACAATGAACAGAAACGAGACTCCGTAGTTCCACTTCAAGTTTTCACCCAGGTACGCGTAGGCGAATACCACGAACACGCAAAGCGTGATAACTTCCTGGATGATTTTCAGCTGGAACGCCGTGAATTCGCCGTAGCCGATGCGGTTCGCCGGCACCTGGAAGCAATACTCGAAGAAGGCGATCAGCCAGCTGATCAGAATCGCGGCGATCAGCGGCGATTTGCGGTACTTGAGATGCCCGTACCAGGCGATGGTCATAAAGGTGTTCGAGCAAATCAGGAGCAATACGGTTTTCATAGTGTGAGCCTACCAAAGGCGCTGGACGGTGTGGAGAGGGATGCGGTTACCGGATTTTAGCGGCATGGAAGGGCGAAAAAGGCAACAAAAAGTCTTTGCTTTTTCTTCGCCTCATGATATTCTCGGCCTATTGTGACCGTGACGCCGGACCGATCGCTCTCTGGTAAGCTCTGGGCCTTCGAATCGTTCCGGACGAGTTTCTTGTGAGGGGCAAATGGCAGACGAAAAATCAAAACTTCTTGATTCGGCGATCGCGCAGATTGAAAAGCAATACGGCAAGGGCTCGATCATGCGCCTGGGTAACCGCGACATACTCGTTCCCGTGAGCGTGATTCCCACCGGCTCGATCTCTCTGGATTCGGCGCTCGGCGTGGGCGGAATTCCGCGCGGCCGCGTGGTCGAAATCTATGGCCCGGAGTCGGGCGGCAAGACGACGCTGACGCTGCACGTCATCGCGCAAGCGCAAAAGCTCGGCGGCACGGCGGCATTCATTGACGCGGAGCACGCGCTCGACCCCATCTACGCGCGAAAACTCGGTGTGGACGTGGACAACCTTCTCGTGTCGCAGCCGGACAACGGCGAGCAGGCGCTTGAAATTGCCGAAACGCTGATTCGCACGAACGCCGTGGATATCATCGTTGTGGACTCGGTCGCGGCGCTGGTTCCGAAAGCCGAACTCGAAGGCGAGATGGGCGATCCGTCCATGGGCATGCAGGCGCGGCTGATGTCGCAGGCGCTGCGCAAGCTGACCGCCTACGTTTCGAAATCGCGAACGTGCCTGGTATTCATCAATCAGATACGCGAAAAAATCGGCGTGATGTTCGGCAACCCCGAGACCACCACCGGCGGCCGCGCCCTGAAATTCTATTCTTCCATCCGCATTGACATTCGCAGGATTCAATCCATCAAGGAAGGCGACCGCGTCGTCGGCTCGCGCACCCGCGCGAAAGTGGTGAAGAACAAGGTCGCGGCGCCATTCCGTGAAGCGGAATTCGACATCATTTACGGCGAAGGAATTTCAAGCGAAGGCGATCTGCTCGATCTCGGCGTCTCCCGCGGTCTGCTCGAAAAATCCGGCACATGGATTTCCTTCAAGGGCGAGCGCCTCGGCCAGGGCCGCGAAAACGGCCGCCAGTTCCTGAAGGACAATCCCGATATCCGCGCGAAAATCGAAGCCGAGTTGCGCAAACAGCTTGGCCTGATCCCCGTAGAACCATCGGAAGCGAACACTGAGAAAGCCTCCGACGAAGCTCCGAAGCAGCTGGCCCACGCAGCCGCAGCCGGCGCCGCCAAAGGCAAGCCCACAAGATAAGCGAAGCCTGCCGGGCTGAAGCCCGACGTCATAAGTCCCATCCGCAGGCTCGAGGTGGCTAGGTGGACCTGTCCCTTTCACCAGAGATGAGCGGGCCAAAGACTGTTCGAACGTCCAGTTTCACTCCAAGAAGAGCTGTCCCAGAATATAGTGGATAGGGGTTGCGCTCCCGGCAGCGCTTCCCTACAATTTGTTTCGGCTGGATGTGTGACGAGCCACGGGCCAGGGAAGAATGGGCAATACCATGAAGAAGCGCAATCGCGAGAGTCAAACGAGGCGGATATCGTTCCTCGCCATATTGGTCATTGTAGCTATGGCCCTGCCTGCGCCTCAGCTTTCGTCCTCCGCTTTTGCGGCCGCTCCCAGAGCTCACGTCCGGCACTCGTATTCGGGCGTTCCGACGCACGCCAATCCGACCAAGAATGACGTTTCTGACTACGACGATCCCGTCGTCCGGGAGATTGCGGTCCAGGCGCTGGGAAACTCCAATGGCTCAGTTCTAGCGGTTGACCCATCCACCGGGCGCATCCTTACGGTCGTAAATCAGTCCATGGTTTTCTCGTCGGGGTTCGAGCCCTGTTCGACGATCAAGCCGGTGATTGCGCTGGCTGGGCTGCAAGAGGGCATCATCACGCGCGATTCGATGATCAACGTCGGCCGCCGCCGCTACATGGATTTGACCGAGGCGATGGCGCACTCCAACAACATGTTTTTCGAAACTGTGGGCGAAAGACTCGGCTTCGAGCGCGTCAGCCGCTACGCCCATCAGTTGGGCCTGGGCGAACTCGCGGGCTTGAATATTCCGGAAGAACAGGCTGGGAATGTTCCCGCGGCGCCGCCGGCTTATGGCGGTGTGGCGCGCATGTCGAGTTTCGGTGGCGGCATCCGCATGACGCCCCTGCAACTCGCGTCCCTGGTTTCCACGCTCGCGAATGGCGGCACGATGTATTACCTGCAATATCCTCGCACGGCTGAGGAGCGCCAGAATTTTGCGCCGCAGGTGAAGCGCCAGCTCGATATCGGGCCGATTCTGCCGGATATTCAGGAAGGAATGCTGGCCGCGGTTCTCTATGGCACCGCGCGCTCGAGCAACGATCCTTACGGCGAACAACCGCTCGGGAAGACCGGCACTTGCAACGATGAAAGCCTCGGCGGCAGGCTGGGCTGGTTTGTCTCCTACGCCGATCAGGCGCACCCGAAAATCGTGCTTGTCGTTTTGCTTCGCGGCGGAAGCCGGCTCGTCAGCGGCCCTCACGCCGCCGATGTGGCCGGAAGAATTTATCGCGAACTGCGCGGAAAGAATTATTTCGCGAAGACGGAGCAATCCGATAGCGCCGTTGCCGCAGTCGTTCGCCAAAGCCCTCCGAATTTTCCGGCTCAGTAGCGCAGCAGCAATCCCCTCCGCGCATTGTTTCCAGCGAAAACGGATAAGCATTAGCTCTTTCGGAATTTCCCCGGCGTGAGTTATGCTGCAAATCTCTCGGGGGTCGGCCAGGCGTGGGGCTTGGCGAGGGGAATTTGAAAATATTTCGAATTGTGTTTTGGGTTTGTCTGATCCTGGTTGGCGCCGTCGTGGCCGGTTACTCGATCTCGCGGCGCGCGGCAGCCGATCGAGTATTCGCCGCCGAAGTTCAACGAGCGCAAGCGGAAGCCCGCCGCATTCAGTCTGAAGTGGTGCTGTTCTCGAAGAGCATCGTTCCCACGCGCGTGTCGTTCGCCGGACTTTTGCAAACTCTGGGGCTGAGCGCAGATGCCGCGGCGCGCGTGACGGCGCGGGTGAGCCCTGTTTTCGATTTGCGGCACGTGCGCGCGGGCAATCAGGTTGCGATCGGCCGCTCGGTTCTCGGCGAACTTCGCGAAATTCGTTACCGCATCGATCCCGATCGAATGCTCACCATCGCGCCGCGAGGAAGCGACTTTCACGCGGAGATCGATCCGATCCCGTCCACGACTGAGACGGCGGGAGTCGCCGGCCGAATTCACGGGTCGCTCTTCGAAGGAGTCGTTGCGTCAGGAGAAAAGCCCGAGCTGGCGATCCGGCTCGCCGATATTTTCGGCTGGGATTTGGATTTCTACACCGATCCGCGGCCGGGCGATACTTTCCGCCTCGTCGTCGAGAAGAAAAAACTTCTGAACGGCGAGCTGGCATCGTACGGCCGAATTCTTGCGGCCGAATACGACAATCATGGCCGCGTGTATCGCGCGATTCTATTTCACGATCCGTCCGGCAACGCCGCGTACTACACGCCCGACGGCAAATCCATGAAGAAAGCGTTTCTGCATTCACCGTTGAAATTCGCGGCGCCGATTACGTCGCATTTCAGCCAGGCGCGCTTCCATCCGATTTTGAAAGAATACCGGCCGCATCTTGGAATCGATTATGGCGCGCCGGCGGGAACACCGGTGCAAACGATCGGCGATGGGCGCGTGATTTTCGCGGGGATGAAAGGCGGCGCGGGAAATCTGATCGAGATTCAGCACAGCAATGGGTACGACACTTACTACATGCATCTCTCGCGCATCCTCGTTCACACCGGAGAACACGTGCAGCAGGGCGAGCGCATCGGGCTCGTCGGCATGACGGGCCTCGCCACCGGGCCGCATCTCGATTTCCGCATCGAGCGCCACGGTGAATTTCTGAATTTCGAGCGGCTGCCGTTGCCCCCGTCCGAGCCCGTTGCGAAAAACGAGTGGAGCGATTTCGCCACGGCGCGCGATCGCGCGCTGATGTTGTTTCCCGAGCTTCCAGCGGCTGTAGCGGAAAATCATCCGGCCGCCGATCCTTCTGCAAAGTCTGCGGCCAGCCCTTAGTCTTCCCGCCGCCGCAAATTTTCATGTGAAACATTGACTTCCGGTCGGGTATGCGAGAAGTTGTCGGCAAACCTTTCGTTCTCGGGAGGCGCAGTCAATGAAAAAGCTTGGGATTGCTTTGCTTGTTTTGGTTTTACTACTGGCCGTGGCGATTACATTCACCATCGGCTGGCGGCCGTTCATCGGGCCGCGGATGCGGCCGGTGACAGATCGCAAATTTGAAAGCTCGCCGGCGCGGCTCGCGCGCGGGAAGTATCTTTTCACTGCTGCCGCCGGCTGCGTGGACTGCCATTCGCAGCATGACGACACGAGTAGAGATTGGCCGATTCTTCCGGGAACGGAAGGATCGGGCGAGATTTTTCCATTACAAGGCTTGCCTGGACAGGTGGTCGTACCCAATATCACGCCTGATCCTGATACCGGCATTGGACGCTGGACGGACGATGAGATCGCGCGCGCCATTCGTGAAGGTGTGGATAAGGACGGGCGAACGCTTTTCGGTTTGATGCCGTTCGAGCATTACCGAACGATGTCGGACGAAGACCTCGCGTCAGTAATCGTTTATCTGCGAACGTTGACTCCCGTGCGGCACGTATTGCCGGCCACGCAAATTATTTTTCCCGTGAAATACCTGATACGCGACGTCCCCCAGCCGGTCACTTCTCCGGTGCCGCCGCCTGACTCGTCAACCGCGGTTAGCCGTGGCGCATATCTCGTGAACATGAGCGCGTGTTCCGATTGCCACACGCCACAGCAGAAAGGCCAGCCAGTTGCCGGTATGAATTTCGCGGGAGGGTTCGTCATGGCGGGACCGTGGGGAAGCGTTGCGAGCGCGAACATCACGCCCGATCCGACCGGTATTCCCTACTACGACGAGAAATTGTTTATCGAAGTGATGCGAACGGGGATGGTGCACGCGCGCAAGCTAAACGTGTTCATGCCGACGAGAATCTACGGCGGGATGACGGATCAGGACTTGTCCGACGAGTTTGCGTATCTGAAAACCATTCCACCGGTGGCGCATCGCGTGGATAACACCGAGACGCCGACGCTGTGCAAGAAGTGTGGATTTGTGCACGGGCTCGGCGACAAAAATTAGTTCTTTGGTGCAATTCGTCGCGGCGGATTTTTCCTGGCGCAATTGAGAACGGCGGACCGAGACTGCCCGCCCTTCTTCGAACTCCGCGGCACCGTCATTGCGAAATTAGGGGTGCGTGTTGACGCGGCAATTGTAGCGGCCGGCTTTAGCCGGGCAGAGTTTGAGTTGCCGGTTGCGATGATTGCCGTGGCGCGTTGGGCGAAGAGTGCCGGGCGTGAAGCCCGGCGCTACAAGTGCCCAGAGGTGGTTTTCGTGCCGGAGGCGCGCTTAGGACCTCGGAGGCATATGGCCGTTATTTCACGGTCCAGGTGTCGCCGGCGTGCAATAGCTTTTCGAGATTGCCTTTGCCTTTTTTCGCGATGACGTCGCGGATCTGATCGTTGGCGACATCTTCATAGCGCGGCAGCTCGTCCGAGGAGCGCAGCACTCCGATCGGCGTCGGGAATCCCGGCCTGTGCTCCATATGAGCCAAAAGAAACGCGTACGCCGCGCGGGGATGATGCGCGTCATGGACGAGCAAATCCTTTTCCGTGATTCCGTTTCCGAGCTGCACAATCTCGAGATCGAAGCCGTTCAGGCGCAGGCCCTTGTCGCGATTCTTGCCGTAGATGAGGGGCTTGCCGTGCTCGAGCTGAATCACGTTTTCGCTACGGGCGTCTTTTTCGGTCTGGTCTTTGAAGGCGCCGTCGTTGAAGATGTTGCAGTTCTGCAAAATTTCGACGAACGCTGATCCCCGATGCGCTGCCGCTTGCTTCAACGTTTCCTTCAGATGCTGCTGGAAGACGTCAACGGAGCGCGCGACGAAAGTCGCCTCCGATCCAATCGCGAGCGAAATCGGATTGAACGGCCGGTCCGCCGAGCCATACGGAGTGGACTTCGTCTTCTTGCCAAATTCCGACGTGGGCGAATACTGTCCCTTCGTCAGGCCGTAAATGCGGTTGTTGAAGAGAAGAACTTTCAGGCCGACGTTGCGGCGCAGCATGTGAATCGTGTGATTGCCGCCGATGGAGAGCGCGTCGCCATCGCCCGTGGCCACCCATACTTCCAAATCCGGCTGCGCGAGTTTCAATCCGGTCGCAACCGCGGGCGCGCGGCCGTGAATCGTGTGGAAGCCGTACGTGTTCATGTAATAGGGGAAGCGGCTGGAGCAGCCGATGCCGGACACAACGACGAATTTTTCGCGCGGAATCCCGAGCTCGGGGAAAACCTGCTGGACCGCGGAAAGAATCGCGTAGTCGCCGCAGCCGGGACACCAGCGAACTTCCTGGTCAGTTTGAAAATCTTTTTTTGTTAGCGGTGGAAGCGTTGCCGTTGCCATGTTCGAGTCTCCCTAGCCCAGCACTTCTTCGATCTTGCCTTCGATTTCCGATTGCTTGAACGGCCGGCCTTGAATCTTGTTGAAGCCTTCGGCCTCGACCAGATATTTCGCGCGTAGGACCCAGAGAAGCTGGCCCATGTTCATCTCGGGCACGAGGACGCGGCGGTAGCGCGTAAGTACTTCGCCCAAATTTTTCGGCAGAGGATTGAGATGGCGCAGATGAACGTGGCCGATGCGCCGTCCTAGCTTTCGCTGCGCCGCGAGAGCCGCTGTGATCGGGCCGTAGGTCGAGCCCCAGGCGACGATCAGCAAATCGCCGTCGGGATCGCCGGCCGGAACCGCGTCGGGAACGTCCTGGACGATGGCTTCAACTTTTGCCGCGCGCAGACGAACCATGGTTTCGTGATTCAGCGGCTCGTAATTGATGTTGCCCGAGCCGTCCTGTTTTTCGAGGCCGCCGAGACGGTGCTCGAGTCCCTTCGTGCCGGGAATCGCCCAGGGCCGCGCGAGGGTCTGCGGATCGCGTTTGTAAGGCTGGTAGCCAACAGGGTCGGTGGCAAACTTCACGGGAAAGTCCGGAATCTCGCTTGGTTCGGGAATTCGCCAGGGTTCGGCGCCGTTCGCAAGATAGCCATCTGAAAGAATAATGACTGGCACCATGTATTTTAGCGCGATACGGCTCGCCTCGAGCGCGACCCAGAAGCAATCGGCGGGCGTGGCCGCGGCAAGCACGGGAATCGGCGCTTCGGAATTTCGTCCGAAGAGCGCCTGGAGCAAATCGGCCTGCTCGGTTTTGGTCGGCAAGCCGGTGGAAGGGCCGCCGCGTTGAATATCGCAGATGACGAGCGGCAATTCCACGGCTACGGCGAGGCCGAGCGCTTCCGTTTTCAGCGCCATGCCGGGGCCGGACGTCGTGGTGATCGCGAGTTTGCCGGCGTAGGACGCGCCAATCGCCGAGGTGATCGCGGCGATTTCGTCTTCGGCCTGGAACGTCATCACGCCGAAATTCTTGTACATCGAGAGTTCGTGAAGAATGTCCGAAGCCGGAGTGATCGGGTACGAGCCCTGGAACAGCGTGATTCCGGCCTTTTCCGCCGCGGTCACAAATCCGAGCGCGAGCGCCTGGTTGCCGCTCAGGTTCCGGTAGGTGCCGGGTGAAAGTTTCGCGGGAGGAATTTCGTAGCTGACCTGAAACGCCTCGGTGGCTTCGCAGTAAGAGTAGCCAGCCTTCATCGCCAGCTTGTTTCCTTCGGCGAGAAGCGGCTTGTTCTTGAATTTGTCGTCGAGCCAGCGATAGGTCGCGTCCATCGGCCGGTTGTAGAGCCAGTAGCACATGCCGAGGGCGAAGAAATTCTTGCAGCGGTCCATGGCCTTGGCGTCGAGGCCGGTTTCCGCAAGGGCGGCGCGGGTGAGGCGTTCGAGCTCGACCGCAAAGACGCGATAGCCGTCAAGCGAATGATCTTCGAGAGGATTCGAAACGATTTGTGCTTTGCGCAGGTCGCCTTCGGCGAAGCTGTCTTTGTTGACGATGAGGATGCCGTTCTTGCGCAGGTCGGCGAGATTCATTTTCAGCGCGGCGGGATTCATGGCGATGAGCGCGTCAACCGCGTCGCCGGGCGTGTAAACGTCGCCGGAAGAGAATTGAAGCTGGAAGCCGCTTACGCCGGGAAGCGTCCCGGCAGGGGCGCGAATCTCGGCGGGGTAGTCCGGGAACGTCGCGAGGTCATTGCCGTAGAGCGCGACAGTATTGGTGAACTGGCTACCGGTGATCTGCATTCCGTCGCCGGAATCGCCGCAGAAGCGGATAACCGCGCGGTCAACGACCTCTTTTTTTCGTTTACTGGAATCGGGTAGCGTTATTCCGGTCAGCGTGGCCATGATTCACCTGGACTCTATGATTTCAGTTGCGCAATCCGCGCGGGAAGTTGCCGCCTTGCAAACCACGACTCGATGCTGCCGATGCGTCATGGTGCGGGGCGGGAACGCTCCGTGAAAAATGCCGAGGGGCAGGAAGATTCCGGCAAATTGCGAGCGAAATTTTGGCCTATCCAACCTGCATCCCCTTTAGTAAAGATAGCACAAGGGTGGGGCGCTCGCGCGTAAGTTTGCCGCACGTTGCCGCAAGACTTATGTCCTCTGTTTTCATAGCTTATATGAATAGCTGAATGCCGCAGTGACGGGCGTCACGGCCCGTGGTGATTTCGTTTGCGTTTCTTCGATTTCGGAACAGCACGCGGCTATTGCGGCGCCGGGCCGCGGACGATCTGGACGAATTCATCGGGACGAATCCACTTTGCGAAAGCGGCTTTGATTTGGCCGGCGGTCATCGAGATGTAGATCTGTGCGCCTCTCGAGGGTTCGTCAAGCGGCAGGCCGATTTGAGCGCGCGCGAGCCAGCCGGCGGCTACTCCATTTACGCTCGATTCGGCGAGCGGGATTTGGCGCAAGAGGAGCGCCTTGGCCTGCTGGAGTTCCGCATCGGTCACGTTTTCCTGCTGCATAGCGGCGAGGTCGCGGCGGACGAGTTCTTTTGCTTTCGATACGTTGGCCGGGTCGCAGGCATACGTGACGGAGTACAGGGTTCTTGTTTTATCCGAGTTCATGGCGACGTCCACGTTGTAGACGTAGCCGTTTACCTGCCTCAGATCGTGATAAAGGCGCGTCGCGTAGAATCCGCCGCCGAGCACGTGATTTCCCAGCTGAAGCGGATAGTAGTCGGGATCAAATCGCGTGATGCCAACCGTCTCTGAAAGATTCACCGTGTCCTGAAGCTGGCTGGGGTCAGGAACGTTTGATGCGGAGGGCTTGTTGGCAGGGATGCGCGGCAGATCAACATCGGGCTTGGCACCGGACGCCTTCCATCCTCCGAACCATTTTTCGACGGTTGTCCTGGCCTCCGCGGGCGTGATATCGCCGATGATTACAATCGTGGTGAGATCGGGACGAAGCGCGCTGCGGTAATACTGCTTTACATCGTCGAGGCTGAGAGACGAAACCGTCTGAGCTGTGGCATCTCGAAGCGACGGGTCGCCCGCCGGATAGAGCGCCGTCTTCAGTGCCCGGCTGGTCTGATAACCCGGACTTTTCGTCCTGCCTGCGACGTATTGGGCTGTCTGCGATTGGATGACCTTGAACGCGTCATCCGGGAGCGCGGGGTTTAATTCGTTGTCGGCCAGCAGTTGCACGCCTCGTGAAAAGTCCGCCTTCAAGACTTCGAGAGAGAAATTGAAGCCGGCCGATTCTTCGGCTGCAATGTCATCGAGCGCTTTTTGAAACGCCAGCCGGTCCAAAGTTTGGGTGCCGTAGGAAAACAGTTCTTCGAGGACGTCGCTGACTCCGTCTTTTCCGGGCTGCGCTTCCAATTGCGGAGCGTTCCGGACGGCTCCCAGAACGGTTACGGTCGGCGCAATCTTTTCTGTCCGGACGATCAGGCGCAGGCCGTTGGGCAAGGTTACGTCGGAGGAGGGCGATTCGGAGGGCGGTTTCTCAAGCGCGAGAAGTTTCGACGCAGCCCAGACGGGCAGTTCAACCGGCTTCGTCGGAGCTGATGTCAACTCCTCGCCTCCTCCAAAGCCGTGAGAAGAAACTGGCGCGCCGGTGGGCTGCGGTTTTAGTTCCGCCGCGATTGATTCCTGATCAACCAGATACTTTTTCGCGACTCGGTTTACATCTTCGAGAGTCACGTTTTTCATCGCGTTGACGTCATCGTCGGGCGAATTTCGGCCTTCTGCCGCTAGCGCTGCCGACCACGCTTCGGCGAGGCCCGGAATTGAATTGCGGCGAAACTCCGCGCCGGCGATTTCTTTTCGCTTGGCGGCTTCCACGAGATCCGCCGGCACGCCGTTGGCGGCGTAATCAGACATGATTTTGCGCATTTCGGCGATAACCGGTTTTGCATCGGCATCGGCGGGCAAAGCAGCAGCGGAAAAAGCCACGCTCGTTTTCGGATACGTTTCCACAAGGCCGAAGCCAGTTTCGAGCGCTTTCCCTTGGGGGACGAGGGCGTACAAATTTCCGCGCTGGCTGCCCAGAACATCGCTCAGAATCTGGGAGGCCGCGAAATCCGGGCTGCCGGTTCCCGCCACGCGATAGGAAACGAACGCCAGAAGGTAGGGAAGATTGCTGTCGAGCGTGAAGGATTCTGACTTTACGGGCGGCAGAACGATTTCCGGGCGCGCCGGGAGCGATTTCTTTTCGATTTTGCCGAAGTATTCTTTGACCTGTGCGAGAACGGCGGCGGGTGCGACGTCTCCCGCTACGACCAGGATCGCGTTGTTGGGAGCGTACCAGCGCTTGTAGAAATCCTTGAGCATCTCGCCGGTGGTCGCGTCGAAAGAGTCCTTTGTTCCCAGCGCGTCGTGGCTGTAGACGGTGCCGGAGAACATGTCTTCATTCAAGCGCGTGATGAACTTGTAGGTGGGGTTCGAGAGATCGCGGGCTACTTCCTGCTCGATCGCGCCTTTCTCGGTGGCCCATTCCGCCTGCGAATCTTCGATATCTTGCATGCAGGCCGCGTTGATGCGCAGGGCGATGTCGAGATCCGAAGCCGGGACGGTGCTGAAATATTGCGTGATGTTTTGCTGCGTATCGGCATTGCCGACGCCGCCCAGCTGAGCGTAGATCGCGGCAATTTGATCGGCGGTGACGCCGGAGCATCCGCGGAAAGCCATGTGCTCTTGCGCGTGAGCCATGCCGGGAAAGCCCGCAGGTGTGTCGTTCCCGCCCACGAGATAATTGAGCTCAACGGTGGCCACGGGGGCGAGCGGATCGCTAATGATAACGACTCGTAGTCCGTTGTCCAACGTGGCTCTGGTAACGTCGGAGCTTCCTGCGGGCTTTTCTTGTCCGGACATCGAGGATGCGAGAATCGTTACGGCGGCAACGGCCGCGCAGATGTGGAGTGTCCGGAGCAAGGTGAATCTCCTTCGTAGCGTATTCTGGCGCGTCGTTTTTAGCACAGCGTTTTTGCAGACCATTTTGTTTGACGGTTCAATTCAGGATCTGTCGCGGTCGTTCTGAGCGCGAGGTATTTGCGGCGCGCATATTGCTTGGATGCATCGACGCTCGCGAACGCGCTATGCCGAGACGATTTCGCCTGGAACCCGCATCTGGCCGAGGGCGCATTTTGTGTCGAGATATTACCCCACCGGTTGTTTGTTTTGAACGAGTTAGATCGGTTTCCAATCGCAACGTGTGTCGAGAGCTAGCGGAGGAGGAAGCCCTCCAAGCTGCCCTTTGTGTTGGTTCGCACTTGAGTAACAGAGTCACAACTCAGATAGCTCCAGAACGACCGTAGCAGACGGGAATCGGCAAATCAAATGACAGGGTATGTAAGGAATTGGAAATGGATGGTCCGGATTCATAGCGACAAGGCGCGGTAAGTTGAGTCGAATTACTCCACGCGTTCAAAGTGCCGTACGAAAATTGGTGCGGCGCTACCGTTGCCATGGCGCGATTGCGGGCAACTAGTAATGACGGGAGGAAAAGTTCAACTCATTTCCGATCGGAAGTGACGCTGGCGCCTACGCGGGTGCGCCACATTGACGCGAACACGTTGGGCCAGAATGTTACCTGCATTAGGACAAATGGAACGGCGGCTATTAATAAGCCTGTTACGAGCGCCGCCTTTTGAAGGTCATAAACGAAATGCATGACAACGTAGGCGAGAACTCCGAGTATTGAAGACATGGCGGAGAAAATAATGCCGAGTACCAACGTGTCCTGAACGCGGCGTTTTCTCTTCCATTCGCCGAGGTGGTCCCATTCGATAGCACCCGTGAGGTAATTCTGACCGCACGAGCATGCGTATCGTTCTGGCCCGATCGCCGCCCAAGCATGTGCGTGACCGGGGCGAAGATTTTTGGTTATGTCGCGTCCACATTTGTCGCAGATGTACAGATCGGCGCGGTCTGGGAAAGAACTAGCTGGAAGCTGCGTCACGGGGCGCGAAAATAGGTTCAGGCTGCGCATGTTTCTTCAAAAGCTTGTCAGGATTACGGAAAATATATTGTACTGCCAAATTATCTCGATCGCATTCCGCAGGAAGTCGAACTAGCGGGCAGCGGGGGCGGTCGGCGCTGCGGGATTCTCCGGGTAGAGGCGCTCGAACTCGGGATCGCCGTGAAGGATGGAGAGGTCGGGGTCGCGACGGGCCCAGACGGCATCTTTGGAGCCCGCTTCCCATGCTTTGCGCAAGGTATCCAAGGCTTCGGCTTTTCGGTTGAGGCCGCAATACACGCAAGCTGCATTGTAGAGAATCGACGCTTCGTTGGCGCGCAACGTTACGGCCAGGTTGAGTTCGCGCAACGCGTCTTGCTCCCGTCCCAATCTGGCGTAGTTGGCGCCAAGCAGGATGCGCGCCCGCGCATCTTCGGGTACGTGTTTCAAGTGGTTTTCCAGCGCCACGCAAAACCTTTGGCTCATTTTGAGCTGGGCTTCTTGTTTGTTCATATCACCGAGAGCGTTCAGGATGGGCACATAAACGTTGTAGTCCTCACCGCTCGCTTCGATGGTGGATTCCGCGACGTCCACAACTTCCTGAGCGCGGCCCGCGGCGAACAAGGCGCGGCAAAGCAGGTAATAAGCGCCGTCGCAATCACGCTTGCGTTCAATGGCTTTCTTGACCATGCGGACCGCTTCGTCATAGAGACCAGCGGCGTAGAGGACCCAGGCCTGGCTGACGTGCGTTTCAGGAAGATCCCAGCGCAGAGCCACCGCCTTCCCGGAGGCTTCACGCGCCCTCTCGACCCAGATTTGGTCGCGGGTAAAAAAAGAGTAGTACATCGCGCAGGCGTTGGCACTGGCGGCATAGGCCAGAGCGAAGCTGGGGTCAAGAGACACCGCGTTTTCGAACATCTGCAGAGCGAATTCGACGTCCTGGCGGGTCAGGCGACGGGCGTAACGCTTGCCGCGGAGGTAGAGGTCGTAAGCCTGGAGATTTTCGGTGGGCTTGTCGGCCAGAGCTTCGAGCTCCTGCGGGGACAGAGTGACGCGCAGGGCTTCGGCAATCTTGCGGGCCATTTCGTCCTGAACTTCGAAAACGTCTTTCATCTCGCGGTCGAAGCGCTCAGACCAGAGCGGAAAATCGGTGTGGGTATCCACGAGTTGGGCGCTGATGCGCAGGCGGGCGCCGGCGCGGCGCAAGGTGCCGGTGAGGACGTAGGCGGCGCCAAGTTGCTGGCCGATTTGCGCGGGGGTCACCTGTTTATCGCGGAAAGCGAGAACGGTGGGGCGGGAGAAAGTGTTCAGGCCGCGAATTTTTGATAGTTCGGTGATGACGTCCTCGGTGATGCCGTCGCGCAGGTACTCGTCTTCCTTGGCGCCGCTCTGATTCTCGAAATAGAGGACCGCAACTGACTTCTTCGAGGGCGCGACAGTGGCGGCGTGGACAGCCGAGGTTTCAGTCTTCTCGGCCGCGGGCTGGCGGCTCGAATCAATATCACGCTTAATGCGTTTTAGATCGGCGCGAAGTTCGGCGGCGGTCTGATAGCGCAGATCTACATCCTTCTCAAGCGCTTTGCTGAAAACATTTTCGAGGGCCGCGGGCAACCGGGAATTCAATTTCGTTGCCGGAGCCGCGGCGGAATGCAGGATGCCATCGAAAATCAAAGCGACGCTGGTGCCGGAGAAGGGAACGACGCCGGTGGACATTTCATACAACACGACGCCGAGCGAAAACAAATCCGAGCGAGGGTCGAGCTCTTCGCCTCGCGCTTGTTCGGGCGACATGTACGCGACCGTGCCCATCGAGCTGCCGGGACTGGTCAGTTGCTCGGGGTTGGGCACGTTTGCCTGCGTGGGCATCGAAGTCGCGCTGACGGAGTCCGTTGTAGGCTGCCGCTGGGTGGCGAGCTTGGCCAGGCCGAAATCGAGGATTTTCGCGGGGCCCTTTTTGACGAGGAAAATATTCGCGGGCTTGATGTCGCGATGGACTATGCCTTTGGCGTGGGCGGCTTCGAGACCGTCGGCGATTTGGATGCCGACGTCCAAGAGTTCGGATACCGAGACGGGCTTCTCTGCGATGCGGTGCTTCAGAGTTTGACCTTCGAGCAGCTCCATGGCGATGAACGGGCGGCCGTCGAATTCGCCGATATCGTAAATCGTGCAGATGTTCGGATGATTCAGCGAGGACGCGGCGCGGGCTTCGCGGCGGAATCGCTCGACGGCTTGAGGGTCCTGGGAGATATCGTCGGGCAGAAATTTTAGCGCGACATTGCGGCCGAGGCGCGTGTCCTTGGCTTTGTAGACGACGCCCATGCCTCCGCCGCCCAATTTATCCAGGACCTCGTAGTGGGAGATGGTGCGTCCGACGATGGGAGAAGTATCCGGCATGGCGCGTGCATTCTACGCCAGCGCGTCAATACAGACAATCGGCAGGCGATGGCGCGCCATTGACCTAATTGGGACTCGAAGTGAGAAATGCTCAAAGTCCGAACGCGCATCGTGCGGCCGGGTTGATTGTTTCGAGCACTGTGCAGGCGTATGATTTGCGAGCTAGAAGTCCAAATCGAAAATTCCGGATCGCTCAGAAGGAGAACATTATTATGAACCCCGAGCAGGCAGCGTTTTTGACTCAACTCTATGTGCAGGGCCTTGAAAGGGAATATGAGATCACCAGGAAGATTCTCGCGGCCGTGCCGGAGGGTAACAAGGATTTTCGTCTAGACCCCAACGGCCGGAGTGCGTTCTCGCTCGCTTCGCATATCGCTACGAGTGAGGTTTGGTTTTTGAACGGTGTTGTGAAGGGCGAGTTCGCTCGCGAAGAGACGAAAGAGTTTGGAAGCGTTGCGGAGATCGTGGCCTATTACGACAAAGAATTTCCGGCCGCTATCGCTAAGGTAAAAGCATTGCCGGCGGACAAATTGGCAAAGGTGATCAACGCCTTCGGAGTGTTCAATCTCCCGGCGGCCGCGTATCTGGGGTTTGCCAATAATCATTCCATCCATCATCGCGGCCAGCTCTCCGCTTATCTGCGGCCGATGGGGTCGAAGGTTCCGAGCATTTATGGCGGAAGTTTCGACGAGCCGATGCAGATGCCGGCTGCTGCCAATTAGAATCTTGCGGTATGCGCGATGGGGCGAGGCGAGAGATGCTTCGCCCCGTCTTGCAAATATGGGTGTGCGCTGTGACGCGCTTTACAGCTCTTGAGACGCGCGTGATGGTCGACGAAGAAAAATCGCCGGCAAGATGCCGGCGCTACGATTGACGCCCGAACCTGCGTGCCGGCGTTTGAGATACCGCGAACGACCCCGTTAGAGACCCTGGGTACATTACGCCTCGCTTAGGATCCACTTATGCCGCGCTTGACTTTCGCTTTGTATTCGCCCATGATGTGGCTGCACGATTGGTAGAAAGGAAGTGCAGCCATGGCGCTCACAAAGCGGCAGAAAGAAGTGCTCGATTATCTGGTCAGCTTCATGAACAAGCACGGCTACTCGCCGAGCTTTGAAGAGATCGCGCACGCGCTGAAGCTGACCTCGCTCGCCACGGTGCACAAGCATCTCTCGACGCTCGAGACGAAGGGCTTTGTTCGCCGCGGCTACAATCAAAGCCGCTCGATCGAAGTGACGCAATTGCCGAAATCGGTGAGCGAGCAGGTGATCTCGCGGCGCACGAACGATCTCCCGCTTATGGGCCGGATCGCCGCGGGACAACCCGTGGAAGCCGTGGAGGACAAGGAATCGATTTCGCTCGCGGATTTCACGCGCGGCCACAATAATTTCGTCCTTCAAGTGAAGGGCGAATCCATGCGGGACGACCACATTTTGGACGGCGACTACATCGTCGTCGAGCAAACGCAGGTGGTGAATCCGGGCGAGATCGTCGTCGCGCTTGTGGACGGCCAGGACGCCACGCTCAAGCGCTTCTACCGCGAGCCGGGCGGAAAAGTGCGATTGCAGCCCGCGAATTCGCAGATGTCGCCGATTGTCGTGCCGGCCGCGGACGTAAGAATCCAGGGCCGTGTGATCGGCGTCCTGCGCAAATACTGATTCGCTTTTCGCGTTTGCGCTGCTCATTGCGTTATACGGACGCGCAACTTTCACCTTCGCGTCAATCTGTCCTCAAGTACAGGTTCCTCCCTGTCCAGTGCATCACTGGAAACCGATGGTCCATTTTGGGATTGCTAACTGCCGCTCACAGGTCTAGATTTGTGTTCCCCGGCCTCAAAAAAGGCGAGCGTCACTGTCGTTTCGTGTTGGGCCCAAGGAGGAAGTATGTGGGGAGAGAAGAAACCGGCAGTCCCGGGCAAACCCACTTCAAATGTTCCGGAGCCGCCTAAGCCGGTGACACCGGAGTTATACAAACCAAGCACGGCGAGCGCACCGTCGCCGGTGGAGGCAAGAACCATGAGTCCGCTTGAAACAAGTTATCCAGCCACGAGTTCAGGCGCCACCGCGCGCCTCGGACAGAGCCTGCATTTCAAAGGGGAGATCTCCGGCAACGAGGACCTTCACCTGGACGGCAGTGTGGAAGGATTGATTCACCTGGAAGACCGCAAGCTCGTAATTGGAGCGAGCGCGAAGGTCACGGCTGATGTGATCGCCCGTGAGGTGGTCGTGTACGGAAACGTGAAGGGAAATTTGCAAGCGCGCGACCGGATCGAGATTAAGAAGGACGGATCGGTGGTGGGCGATCTGACCACTGCGCGAATCATGATCGAAGACGGCGCGTACTTCAAAGGTTCCATCGAGATCGAGAAGTCGGGCGACTCCGACAGCAGCGATTCGGAAAAGTCCTTCTCTCGCGCGACGAAGGGCTCCACGACCTCTTCTTCGTAGATTTTCAATTTCCTAGCACCGCTATCCGGCGGGCGAGCGCGCGGCCATGGGGCTGCGTGGTTGCCCGCCGCGCCATTTTTGGACGGCCATGCTTCTGATTGGGCTCTGACGACTCGCCACGAAGGTTTACGGTCTTTTCTTACGCTCGAGCTGAAATTCGACCGCTTTTAACAACCAGAGCAAATCTCCTACGGTTTTGATTGGCTCGCTTTGCTCAAAATCCATCTCTTCGATCTCCAACGCGAGTTGCACGATATCCAGGGAATCCAGGACCATGTTTAGTTTCGTGTCTTCGGTCAGCTCACCTGATTCGATTCGAGCAACGAGACTATCCCGAAGACCCAAGTAATAGGGCTGTGTTAAGCGTTCTCGAAGGTGACGCAGCATCATGCTGTTTACCGTGACGGGATTTTATCACTCTCAGTTCAAATTCCGTGAACGCGTGAGTTCCCCCCAAGGTGGGAGCCTCGGGGTTCTGATTTGGGGAGGAAGGCAAATGCAGGGAGCCCTGGCGCGGCGGATTTCTGGGATCGGAGTTCGTTGACAGGATTTGCGGGGTGCTTTATGATTGCGGATTGTCTCTGATAGGAAAGGTGTGACTGGACAGATGCGGACGTATGTGCCAAAGGGCCAGGAAGTGGAAGATCTGGCCGAGGGCAAAAACTGGTTAGTGATTGATGCGAATGGGCAAGTGCTGGGCCGGTTGGCCACGCAGATCGCGCGGCTTCTGATCGGCAAGGACAAGCCGAATTTTACGCCGTACCTCGATTGCGGGGATCACGTGGTGGTGATCAACGCCGAGCGCGTGCGAACCACCGGCAATAAGGCCGACCAAAAAGTTTACCGGCACCACAGCGGTTATCCGGGCGGGCTGAAGGAAGTTCCGTTCCGCCGCAAGATGCAGCAACAACCCGCGGAGATTATCCGCGAGGCCGTGCTCGGGATGCTGCCGAAGAATAAGTTGCGGGCACGCCGCGCCCGCAAGTTGCGCATTTACGCGGGTGATAAGGGTTTGTTGCGCCACGCTGGACAGAAGCCCCAACCGTTTGCGCTTTAACCACGTTCTCCTGTTCGAACCGTTCAGGAATCGGCGCAGCGTTTGAAGAGAGAGTTGTCGCCGCGCGTGATTTTCAAAGCGCAGCGCGAATTGATTGTAGGAGACCCTTCGGGCTGACCCGCCCTCGGGGCCCTGATTGAGCAAAGACTCTTCGGGCTGACCGGCCCTCAGGGTCCTGATTGAGCAGGAGGAGAGCGAATTTGAGTTCGACATCAACAATGTCCGGCGCTGCCGGGAAAAAGATCAATAGCACGGGCCGCCGGCGGGAAGCGGTCGCGCGCGTCTTCGTGAAGCTGGGCGCGGCGCGGTTCACGGTGAACGGGCGTCCGGTGGAAGAATATTTCAAGAACGTCGCGTGGCACACGGCGGCGGTCGAGCCGCTGAAATTCACGCAGATGTCCGAGCAGGTGGACGTCTGGGCGACGGTGAAGGGCGGTGGAGTGGGAGGGCAGGCTGGAGCCGTGCGCATGGGACTTTCGCGTGCGCTCTCGCTGTTGAATCCCGACCTGCGTCCGGCGCTGCGCAAGAATGGTTTTCTGACGCGCGACTCGCGCATGAAGGAACGCAAGAAGTACGGGCAGAAGGGTGCGCGGCGACGGTTCCAGTTCAGCAAGCGGTAGTTGGAATTTGGCGAGTTAGGCGGAGAAGCGAAAAGCGACGGCACGAAACGCGAAGATGCCGGGCTGAAGCCCGGCGCTACGAGTGCCGCTGTTCATTTGGAGATGTAGGTAGGGCGTAGTTGATTTCATGTCCCGCGCAAGCGGGACAAATTCACGGCCGGCAAGATGCCGGCACAAAAGGACGCTGCTGCTCGCGCAGCGGGCGAGCAGTCAAAGCGCCCCTTTCATAGAGGAGGAACATTGGCGGTAGAAATTACGATGAAGGAGTTGCTGGAGGCCGGCGTGCATTTCGGCCACCAGACGCGACGCTGGAATCCGAAGATGAAGGAATACATCTTCGGCGAACGAAACGGCATTCACATCATTGATCTCCAGAAGACCCTGAAAATGTTTCGCGAGGCCGCCCGTTACGTGGCGGAGCTGACCGCGCAGGGCCGCACAATTTTGTTCCTCGGGACGAAGCGCCAGGCGCAGGAAGCAATCGTCGAAGAAGCGAAGCGCTGCTCGATGTATTACGTGCAGCATCGCTGGCTCGGCGGGACGCTGACGAACTGGGTGACGCTTCAAAAATCCATCAAGCGCTTGAAGCTGCTGAAAGCTATGACTGACGACGGCCGCATGGCCGAGCTTCCGAAGAAGGAGGCCGCGCGGCTCGATCGCGAGCTCAAGCATCTCCAGCAGAATTTTTCGGGCGTCGAGAACATGGCGACACTGCCGGACGCGATGTTCGTGATTGACCCGAACAACGAACAGATCGCCGTCCGCGAGGCGCGCCGCATGGGCGTGCCCGTCGTGGCGATCGTGGATACGAATTGCGATCCCGACATCGTGGACGTGGTGATTCCCGGAAATGACGATGCGCTGCGCGCGATTCGCCTGTTCACCTCGAAAATCGCCGATGCCGTGATCACCGGCCGCCAGCAATACGAGCGGACGCAGATCGCCGCGCAGAAGACGACCGAAGGCGTGGATACCGGCGACAAGGTCGACTACGTGGACACGAGCGCCTACGAAAAGTACGAGAAGCAGGAAGGCGACTTCGTTGACGCGGAGCCAACCGAGGTTCTCGCGGTCGAAGTGCTGACGCCTGAAGAGGCGCCTGTCGCAGCGGAAGAGGCGGCTGCCCCGGAAGCGGCGCCGGTTGTTTCGGGCGACGAAGGCCTCGGCGCAAAGCGATAAGAAATTCTTGACCTACGTTCCCCGGGCAGCGGCCCGCTAACCGGCCGGAAAAACGCCGAATCCGGCGCGCCAGCAGACAAATGAGGCGATTCGAACGGCCCGCGCTTCCCCGTGACGACGTCGAGCCGCGTGGAAACCGGCGAAGCACAAAAATACTGGGAAGGAAATTGAAGAACTCATGGTAACGCAATCCGGACAGACGAACATTCCCGCGCAGCTCGTGAAGGAGCTTCGCGAGCGCACCGGCGCGGGCTTTGCGGCATGCCGCGAAGCCCTGATCGAAGCGAAGGGCGATAAAGAGCAGGCGATCGACATTCTCCGGAAAAAGGGCCAGGCGGCCGCGCAGAAGAAGGCGCAGCGAACGACCTCGGAGGGGCTGGTCGGACATTACATTCACGCGGGCGGAAAAATCGGCGTGCTTGTCGAAATTAACTGCGAGAGCGATTTCGTGGCTCGGACGGACGATTTTCAGCGGCTCTGCCATGATGTGGCCATGCACGTCGCGGCCGTCGATCCGCGCTTCCTCAGGCGCGAAGAAGTGACGCCTGAAATTCTCGAGCGCGAGCGCGAAATCTATAAGGCGCAGGCACGCGCCACGGGAAAGCCCGACAACGTGATCGAAAAAATCGTCAGCGGCAAAATGGAAAAATTCTACGAAGAGAATTGCCTCTACGAGCAGCACTTCATTCGCGACGAAGGTATTACGGTGAAAGAGCTGGTGGACGCGGCGATCGCCAAGCTCGGCGAGAACATCGCGATCCGGCGCTTCGCACGATTCAAGGTCGGCGAGATGGATGGGGCGCAAACCGCGGCGCCGGCGGCGCCTGCATTGCCTGAAGCGACTCCGCAACAATAGACGCTCGCGCGCGTAAATCGTAAAAACGGCCGGCCTGCCGGCCAGCCCTACGAAAAGCGGGAATGAATTTCGTCGCGCCGGCATCCTGCCGGCGGTTTTACGTCCGACGGCGTAAATCAAAATCGCCGGCCCTTCGAGGCTCAGGGTCTTCGACAAGATGCCGGCGCTACGATTGCCCGGATGCCGTTTGTTCCATTGACCAGTGATATCGAGTTCCGACCATCCGAACAACAACCAATTAAAACAAACTGATGCGTACGGATGTCGCCCGCCGGATTCTCTGCTAGAATGCGCGCGGGCACGGGGAATGCCCACACCGCATGGCCAAAGCGCAGGCGTCGAAGCAAACCAGCGAGAAAAAGCGGCAGCCGGTTTTCACGCGGATCGTCCTGAAAATTTCCGGCGAATCGCTGCAAGGACCGATGGATTCGGGAATCCATGCCGAGACGGTGATCGCGCTCGCGAAGGAGATCAAGCAGATTCACGATCTGGGCGTGCGCGTGGCAATCGTTGTGGGCGGCGGGAACATTTTTCGCGGCGGGCGGCAGAAATCGCTGGGGATTGACCGCGCGACAGGCGATTACATGGGAATGCTCGCGACGGTGATTAACGGGCTCGCGCTGCAGGACGCGCTCGAAAAAATGGGATGCTTCACGCGATTGATGAGCGCCATCGAGATGCATCAGGTGGCCGAGCCGTTTATCCGCCGGCGCGCGACGCGACACCTCGAAAAAGATCGCGTGGTCATTTTCGCCGCGGGCACCGGGAATCCTTACTTTTCGACGGACACTGCGGCGGCGCTGCGCGCGATGGAAATCAAGGCGCAGGTGATTCTGAAAGCGACGCGGGTGGACGGGGTCTACGACGCGGACCCGGAACTGGTTCCGGACGCGCGGAAGTTTGATCGCATCACGTATATCGACGTCCTGCAGAAGGGGCTCTCGGTGATGGATTCCACGGCGATCTCGCTATGCATGGACAACAAGATGCCGATTATCGTGTTCAACATGAACGTGTCGGGGAATCTGAAGCGAGTGGTGCTCGGCGAAAAAGTGGGATCGCTGGTTCAGGCGGAGTGAGCGGCAGGGCCGGAGAATTCGTTCCGGCAAGAGATGGAAACATGGAGAAGAAAAATCCATGACGACGATTGCAACGACAAAAGACGCGCTCGCGCAGGCGAGAACGCGCATGGAAAAAGCGGTCGAGGATTTTCGCAAGGAACTGGCCACGATTCGCACGGGCCGCGCGAACGTGACGCTTCTCGATTCCATTCGCGTGGATTATCACGGCACGGCGATGCCGGTGAATCAACTCGGCACGCTTTCCGTTCCGGATCCAACCGTGATTGTTATCTCGCCCTGGGATCCGAGCGCCGTGGCGATGATCGACAAGGCGATTCGCACGTCCGATCTCGGGCTGAATCCGTCGAGCGACGGCAAGGTGATTCGCGTGCCGATCCCGTCGCTGACGGAAGAACGCCGCAAAGATCTCGTGAAGCACATTCACAAAGTGCTGGAGAATCACCGCACGGCCGTCCGCAATATCCGCCGGGACGTCAAAGAAGCCGTCGAGAAGCTCGAGAAAGAAAAGAAGATCAGCGAAGACGACAGGAAGCGGACCTTGGAAGAGCTTGAGAAAGTCACCCACCAGGAAACGAAGAAAATCGAAGACCTCTCGGCCGCGAAGGAAAAGGAAGTTCTGGAATTCAAGTAGCTGCCAGCTGCGCTCACCGCAGGGACCGGGCGCGGCCACACTTGAAACTGCACTGTAACTACTCCACGCTGCTGACTTCTTCCGGCCGGTTCAGAATGAACGTGCAATCCACCGCCTTCGTCGTGCAGGCGAGCGTTCCGCGCCGAACGAGCTTCGCAGGGGAAGCACTGGGGAACATCGCGCCGAAATCCATCGCGCGAAGCCGATCGGCCGAGTCGCGCAGTGAATCGCTGCCGTGAATGAACTTCGCGGCTTCGGCGCGCGCGCCATCGCTCGAAGGAACGAGCAGTAGCCAGAAATCGGCTTCAACGCCTTCCACGCCGGAATTCTTGACGGAATAAATTCGTTGGGAAGCGAGATCCGCGCGCGCTTGTTTCAACCTGTCGCCGGTTGCGATTCCTCCGCCGGCGAGCGCCGCGAGGCGCGCTTCGGTTTCTTTGGGAGCATGCGGGGCGGCGAGAGCCAGTAAGTATGTTTGCACGGCCAATTCCTTGCGGCCGCGCTTTTCGTAGAGTTGCGCGAGGTGATCGCCGGTCCCGCCGCTCTGCGTGAGCTTCCATGCGGCGCGAAGATACGGCTCCGCGCCGTCGAAATCGCCGCGGAGAAGGCGGATCCAGCCGAGCGTGTCCCAGAAAGCGCCAATGTTCTGGACCTGCGCGAGATTGTCGTCGGTGAGGTGATCGAGGTCCGCCATTTTCAACGAAGCCGTTGCCGCGTCAACGGCGGAGCCGGCATATTGCCCGGCTTTTTCGAGATCGAGATCTTTTTGCGCCAATTGCTGGGCGATGTTGTTCCAGGTTGCCGGCGACGGCGAAATCTTTGCGGCTTTGTCGAACGCGGCGACGGCGTCCTGGTTCCGGCCGGCGTTTATGTATGCGTCCGCAAGCGTGAGCTGCAATTGCGGGTTGTCGGGCGCGAGAACCGCGGCCTTTTCGAGTTCGGGGATGGCTTCCTCGTATTTTTTTTGCTGGACGAGCAGCAGGCCGAGTGAGGCGTGAGCGAATTTATCGAGCGGCTTCATCTCCACCTGTTTGTGGAACGCCGCGGCGGCTTCATCGAGTTTCTGCTGTTGGACGAGCGTCACGCCGAGATAGTCGTAGGCGGTGTCATCCTTTGGGTTGATATCAATTTGCTTTTTGAATGCGGCAATCGCGTCGTCAAGTTCATTGAGGCGCAGGTGCGCGAGGCCGAGCCCGTTCCAAACGTCCTTGCGGTCCGGTTCCAGTTCGGATGCGCGCCGGAGCAACGCGAGCGCGAGGTGCGCGTCTCCCGCGTCGAGCGCCGCCGTCCCGGTCTCCACCAACTCCGCCGCCGTGGCGGATTCCGGAATCTTCGTGGCGCTCGCATTCGGGTTTTCGACGGAGATTTGCTGGCTGCCGTCGGCGAGCACGGCGCGCGTGAAGGCCTGGTAATCGTCCGCGCGCGAAGGGGGCAATTCGCGCATCTTAAAGCGCATGGTGCGCTCGACCGAGATGACGTCGCCAGCGACAGTATAGATGGAGCGATATTCGGCGTAGTCTCGCGTGACGGCGATGCCAGCGGGCGGGTGAATAGTGTCGTCCTTCGGAAACGTCAGCGTGAGGTGAAGGGTAATGGCAAGCGGCGTGCCGAGCGATATCGGCGCGCCTTTTCCAGACGGCAGGTCGGGCATTCCCAGCGCGGGCAGCGGCACCGCAATCTTTGATGAGCGCGCCGTCCAATCGAGAAAGTTTTTCTGCGTGTAGTCGAGAGTCAATTCAAGCGGTTTTTCGGTCGAAGCCAGGTCGCTCGCGGCGATTTTCGAGACTTCGCCGTGGAAGCCGTCGAGCACCGCGACCGTTTGTCCGATTTGTTTCCACTGGCTCTCGGGCGCGCGGCGAAGGGCGCTGCGGAACGCGAATTCATTGTCCCCGCGGAGACGATAGTGAATCTTCGCCGTCAATTTTCCGAGATCGCTTGCGCGGCCTTCGACGGTGACTTCCTGAGTCGAGAGAAATGGCGGACTTTTCGGCGTCTGCACGAGGCTTGCGCTTCCTGAGCCGGAGATCACGAGCGCCTTCTTGCCGCGGAGATTGGGAATGAGATAGCGGAACGGCGCGATGCCTGAAGTTGCGTCGAGCCAGATGGCTTCGGTGGATCCTGCGCTCTGCGGGATTGTAGTGATGACGTGATCGAATTGCGAAGGAGATGGAGCGAGGGGATCGGGCTTGCGCGCGAGCGGAATCAACGCGGCGTTTGCATGAACGCCGATGGCTTCGAGCATGGCGGCGAGCAACGCGTGCTTGTCCTTTGAATCGCCGTACTGATCCTTGAGAACGTCAGCGGGTGCACGCGGCTGGTAGCCATCGAGGCCGAGCGGCAAATTCACGTATCGGATTTTCTGCGAGACGAAATCGTAAAGCGCCAAAATCTTGTCCGACCGCTTCGCATGCGCGTTCGTCAATTCGAGAGCCTGGGAGCGCACTCCTGCCGCGGCGGCGGACCGGTCATGTTGGAGGCTCGAATACCATTTCCCGACTTCTTCCCACGTTGCAAACGAAGTGAGCTCGATCGCCGGGGTATCCGGACCTCCGGCCCCGGGCTTTGCAGGCGCAGCGGTTGCGCCCGAATCATTCGAATCGCCAGCGCCCCGCACGGAAAGATTTGGCCGCTTCCATTCGTAGATTTTTCGTCCGCCGGTTTCGTGTTGCGTGAAGTGTGAGTCGGCTGAACGAAGAATCACTCTTCGTCCGGCGGGAAGATTGATTTCCAGGCGCTCTTCGAGAACCACGGCGGCGTCAATGAAATTATGGTCGTACCAGAATTGTCCTTTTGCGAAGGGCGTAACGATTCGTGTGGAGATACCGTATTCGACGACGTCGCCCGGAAGAAGGGCGGGCAGCTTGACGTGCTTCTCTTTGTAATTCGCGTAGGCAGGCGCATCGCGCAAAATTTCCGGCGT
Source organism: uncultured Acidobacteriota bacterium (assembly GCA_963838705.1). GTDB lineage: Bacteria > Acidobacteriota > Terriglobia > Acidiferrales > UBA7541 > Palsa-147. Next base: position 250,296 of record CAWIRU010000005.1, read on the forward strand.
TACATCCGTCACGGAATCGGCGTCTCCTACGGCTGTGAATCCGTCGCGGTGCTTGACGCGCAGATATCGCACTTCGGCTTTTTCGTTGGCGGCGTTGTATCCGAATACGAGCTCGCTTAAGCGCTTGGCGCCGGTGTCGTTTTGAACTCGAGCGCGAACGTCGAGAGCGCGTTCACCCGTGCCTTCGCTTTCAAATCGAACAATCGTTGAATATTCCTCGATGACGAATGGCTCATTGGAATAATCGGGGGAACGATCCGGCGTGGCTGTATTCGGAGCAGTTTCGTCTTGGGAGGGCGTGGCGGATATGGAAGAGCCATCGCGAGAAGCCGGTTGGGTCTTCTGCGACTGCGGATTCTGGGCGAGTAGGCTGCCAGAAAAAAACTGCGCGATGAGGACCGCGGTCGCGAGGTTGAATTTTAACAGAGGCATCGTTGATGGGTCGCGAAGCCAGTGTAGAGCAGCCCCATGAACGCAGTAAAGCAATCGCCACAATCAGTTTCCTGCCAAGAATCTGGAGTCGCGACGAGCTACGGCGAAAGTCGCTAGTAACAGTACTAACGAGATCTGTCTATACTGCTGATAATAGAATGCTTATTCAGAGGCACGCGCGCGCTTCGCGCCGCTCGAGTGACGCTCCTCTGGCGGCGGCTGGCCATCGCCACGATGTGTGCCACATCGGACTGTTCGTGCAGCATGAACCTGAGACACACCCGCAAGCGATGGTAGCGATGGAGGTTCCGCGACAATCGAGTTGACAGGAGAGGAACTTTTTTCTATACTTGCGCGGTTGTATTGAGGCCTTCGGGCCTTGTGGTGGGTCGCGGTGATTTAGGTCTTCCTCCCCGGAACAGAGCACGAAGGAACGGGAAAGGAAGAACGGCTAGAATGGGGCGCCAGCCCCGCAAAGCCGTAGAAGCCTCTCCGCATTTACCAGACGAATTTTACGCGAACGAGCGGAAACGTCTGCGCGGAGCAACGTGCAGTTTCCTTCGGGGGTCGCAGTTCGGCTTTTCTGTTCTGTCACCTCACAACAATCGCGCGGTGATGTATGCCGCAGCAGACCAAGAGTTTCAACGGATCGGGGGGAAGTAGCGTGCCGACTTTTGCGCAATTGGTTCGCCAGGGCCGCGAGAAGATGCGGACGAAGACGAAGTCTCCGGCGCTGGAAGGATGTCCGGAGAAGCGAGGAGTGTGCGTGCGCGTCTATACGCAAACGCCGAAGAAACCGAACTCCGCTCTTCGCAAAGTCGCTCGAGCCCGCCTGACGAACGCCGCTGAAGTCACCACCTACATTCCAGGAATCGGCCACAACCTGCAGGAGCACTCGATCGTGCTCGTGCGCGGCGGCCGCGTGAAAGATTTGCCGGGTGTGCGATATCACATCGTCCGCGGCACGCTCGATGCGGCCGGCGTGGAGAATCGCAAGCAAGGGCGCTCGAAATACGGCGCCAAGCGGCCAAAAGCCGCGCAGAAATAGGAGAGAGGCAAGATGCCGCGTAAGGGATGGGTTCTTCGGCGCAAGATTCCAGGCGATGCGGTGTACGGCAGCGACCTGGTGCAGAAATTTATCAGCAGCATGATGTACGACGGGAAGCGCTCGACGGCGCAGGGAATTTTTTATCGCGCGATGGAATCGGTGGCGTCGAAGACGAACGACGACGCGCTCAAGATTTTCAAGAAGGCCGTGGAGAACTGCAAGCCCGTGCTGGAAGTGAAGACGCGGCGCGTGGGCGGCGCGAACTACCAGGTTCCCGTGGAAGTGAATCCGTTCCGCAAGCAGTCGCTGGCCATCCACTGGCTGGTGCTTTATGCGCGGCAGCGCTCCGGACGAACGATGGATACAAAGCTCGCAGAAGAATTGATTGACGCGGCGAACGGCCGCGGCGGAGCGGTGAAGAAGAAGGAAGACGTTCACAGAATGGCGGAAGCCAACAAGGCGTTCGCGCATTATCGCTGGTAGGCGGCTCGATTCAAACATGGCAAGAGAATTTCAACTCGACCAGATGCGCAATATCGGGATCATGGCGCATATTGACGCCGGAAAGACGACGTCAACCGAGCGCATCCTGTTCTATACGGGTGTGACTTACAAGATCGGCGAAGTGCACGACGGCACGACGGTGATGGACTGGATGGAGCAGGAGCGCGAGCGCGGGATCACGATCACATCCGCGGCGACGACTGCATCCTGGAAGCGTTTCGGGAAATTGGTGCGAATCAACATCATTGATACGCCGGGACACGTTGATTTTACCGTTGAGGTTGAGCGATCGCTGCGCGTGCTCGATGGCGCAGTGGCGATTTTTGATGCGGTCGCGGGCGTGCAGCCGCAGTCGGAAGCAGTGTGGCGGCAGGCGGACAAGTACCGCGTGCCGCGCATCGCGTTCATCAACAAGATGGACCGTCTCGGAGCGGATTTCGATCATTCAATTCGCTCGATGCGCCAGCGCCTTTCGGCCCATCCCGTTCCCATTCAGTTTCCGATCGGCAAAGAAGATTCTTTCATCGGCGTGATCGATTTCATCGAAGAAAACGCAATCCTCTGGAAAGACGAAACGCTCGGCGCCGAATACGAAACGATTACGCTCGATCAATTGTGGGACCCGGCGTTTCACAAGGCGCGGCCGGAAGTCGCGGCGGCCGTAAAGGCTTCGGCGCTCAGCCCTGAATTTTATCGCGAGCACCGCGAAAAGGTGGTCGAGTACATCGCCGAGCATGACGACGCCGTGCTTTCAAAATATCTCGAGCAGCACAAACTCGAGCCGGCCGAATTGCGCGAATCGATTCGCCGTTCGACGATTGCGCTGAAACTGGTTCCGGTCCTCGCCGGCTCCGCGTTCAAGAACAAGGGCATTCAGCCGCTGCTCGATGCCGTCGTGGATTATTTGCCGTCTCCGAATGACGTTCCGCCGGTCGAGGGAACGGATTTGACAGGAGATCTGCCGGTGGTTCGCCGCGCGAGCGACGATCAGCCATTTTCGGCGCTGGCGTTCAAAATTATGACCGACCCGTACGTGGGTCACGTCACTTACGTGCGCGTTTATTCCGGCGTTCTGAAATCCGGGATGAGCGTTTTTAATTCGACGAAGAAGACGCGCGAGCGCATCGGGCGCTTGTTGCGAATGCACGCGAACAAGCGGGAAGAAATTGATTCGATTGAGGCGGGCGATATCGCGGCGTGCGTCGGGCTGAAGAATGTGACAACCGGCGAAACGCTGTGCGACGAAGACAAGCCGGTAATCCTCGAGTCCATCGAGTTCCCGGCGCCTGTGATTTCCGTCGCCATCGAGCCCAAGACCAAAGCAGACCAGGAAAAAATGGGCGTGGCGCTTGGAAAATTGGCGCAGGAAGATCCCACTTTCCGCGTCCACACGGATCACGACACGGGCCAAACACTGATTTCCGGCATGGGCGAGCTTCATCTTGAAATCATCGTGGACCGGATGATGCGCGAGTTCAACGTGCAGGCCAACGTGGGCCGGCCGCAGGTGGCGTACCGCGAAACGATCATCAAGGTTGCGGAGGCCGAGGGCAAATACATCCGGCAGACGGGCGGCCGCGGCCAGTACGGCCACGTGAGGCTCGCTGTCCATCCGCTTCCGAACGCGAGCCACGAAGACATGCACGAGATGTCCACCGACGAACTCGACGAGCTGGCGAAGCAAGTGGCCGGCAAAGGCGGAAAGTGGCGCTTCAATAAGGAGCACCGCCTGCTTTTCATTGACAAGACCATCGGCGGCTCGATCCCGCGAGAATTCATTCCGCCGATCGAAGACGGCGTCGCGGAAGCGATGGAGACAGGCGTTCTGGCGGGATACGAAATGGTCGATCTCGCCGTTGTAGTTCTCGACGGCTCCTATCACGAAGTAGACAGCTCGGAAATGGCATTCAAGATTGCGGGCTCGATGGCTTTCAAAGAAGCGTGCCGGCGAGCCAATCCGAAACTGCTCGAGCCGATCATGCGGATTGAAGTCGTCGTGCCGGAAGAATATTTGAGCCAGGTATTCGGCGATTTGAATTCGCGCCGCGCTTCGGTGCAAGGGACGGAATCGCGCCTCGGCAGCCACGTGATTCGCGCGGAAGTGCCGCTCGCGGAAATGTTCGGCTATGCGACCGACCTGCGCAGCCGGACGCAAGGCCGCGGCAGCTTCTCGTTGCATTTCTCGCATTACGCTCAGGCGCCCGCGGCCGTTTCGGAAGAAGTGATCGCGAAGATGACGGGGCGAGCGGCCAAGTAGGCGAAAGAATTCGATTTTTTGGGATTGCAAGAATTAGGACAAGTTCAGAGGAGCGGAGAGAAACATGGGCAAGGAGAAATTCGAGCGGAGTAAGCCGCACGTGAACGTGGGGACGATTGGGCACATCGACCACGGCAAGACGACGTTGACGGCGGCCATCACGAAAGTGCTCTCGAAGACGAACTCGAAGGTGCAGTTCCGCGCGTTCGATTCGATTGACAACGCGCCGGAAGAGCGCGAGCGGGGCATCACGATCGCGGTGGCGCACGTGGAGTACGAGACGGCGAACCGCCACTACGCGCACATTGATTGCCCGGGCCACGCCGACTACATCAAGAACATGATCACAGGCGCGGCGCAGATGGACGGCGCGATTCTGGTGGTGGCAGCGACGGACGGGCCGATGCCGCAGACGCGGGAGCACATTCTTCTCGCGCGGCAGGTGGGCGTGCCTTCGATCGTGGTGTTTCTGAACAAGTGCGATGTGGTGGAAGACCCAGAGCTGCTGGAGTTGGTTGAGCTCGAAGTGCGCGAGTTGCTGAAGAGCTATCAATTCCCCGGCGACACGGTTCCTGTGATCCGGGGTTCGGCGCTGAAGGCGCTCGAGGGCGATCCGAAGTGGGAGAAGTCGATCTTGGAATTGATGGACGCGGTGGACAAGAACGTGGCGCTGCCGCAGCGGGAAGTGGACAAGCCGTTCGCGATGCCGATTGAAGATATTTTCTCGATCTCGGGCCGCGGCACAGTGGTGACGGGACGAATCGAGCGCGGGAAAGTACGAGTGAGCGAAGAAGTGGAGATTGTGGGGTTCCGTCCAACGGTGAAGCGGGTGGTGACGGGCGTGGAGATGTTCCGGAAGCTGCTGGATGAAGGAATAGCGGGCGACAACGTGGGATTGCTGCTGCGCGGGACGGAAAAAGAAGATGTGGAGCGCGGGCAGGTGGTGGCGAAGCCGGGATCGATCACGCCGCACACGAAGTTCAAGGCGGAGTCGTACGTGCTGACGAAGGAAGAGGGCGGGAGGCATACGCCGTTTTTCACCGGGTACCGGCCGCAGTTTTATTTTCGGACGACGGACGTGACGGGAGACGTAGCGTTGCCGACCGGAGTGGAGATGGTGATGCCGGGAGACAACGTGACGATGGAAGTGAGTTTGATCACGCCGGTGGCGCTGGAGAAGGGGCTGCGCTTCGCGATCCGCGAAGGCGGCCACACGGTCGGAGCAGGCGCGGTAACCGAGATCATCGAGTAGCCCATGCCAAACGGAGAAAAAATTCGGATTCGGCTGAAGGCTTACGATCACCGCGTTCTCGATCAGTCCACAAAGGAAATTGTGGATACGGCCAAGCGCACGGGCGCCGATGTCGCGGGACCGATTCCTCTGCCAACGGTGATCAATCGCTGGACCGTGCTGCGTTCGCCGCACGTGGACAAGAAATCGCGCGAGCAATTTGAAATGCGGACGCACAAGCGGATCATCGACATTCTCGAACCCACGCCGGATACGGTGGACGCGCTGATGAAACTCGATCTGCCGCCGGGCGTGGACGTCGAGATCAAGGCCTTCGGCCGCGAACACACTACGAAGTAACGGGGAAGAGCGACGACGATGGCAGTCAACGGAATTTTGGGAATCAAGCTGGGAATGACGCAGTACTTCGACAAGGATGGTTCGTCCGTTCCTTGCACCGTGCTTCAGGCGGGACCATGCGTCGTCGTGCAGCGGCGAAACAAGGAAACCGACGGCTACGACGCCGTTCAATTGGGGCTGGTCGAATTCATCAAGCCGCAGCGATTGACGAAGGCCATGACCGGGCATTTCAAGAAGTCAAACGTCGCGCCAATGCGTTTCGTGCGCGAGGTCAGGCTGGAAGCGTCGAATGACGAAACGAAGCCCGGCGACCGCGTTCTGGTGGATGCATTCGCGGCGGGCGAATACGTGGATGTCACGGGCATCAGCAAGGGCAAGGGGTTCGCAGGCGGCGTCAAGCGCTGGCACTACCGCGGCGGCGACGCGACGCACGGCTCGATGTTCCATCGCGCGCCGGGCGGCATCGGCGGCAGCTCGTTCCCATCACGCGTCTGGCCGGGACAGCATTTCCCCGGGCACATGGGCAACGCGCGGCAGACATCGAAGAATTTGAAGGTCGTGAAAGTGGATTCGGACGAAAATTTGTTGCTGGTGCGCGGCGCTGTCCCGGGACCAAGCGGCGCCTACATCGTGATTCGCAAAGCGAAGCACGGAAAATAGCGAGAAGAACATGCCAGTCGTGGACGTGATCAACCTGAACGGAAAGACGGTCGGACAGATCGAGCTCTCCGACGAAGTGTTCGCCGCGAAGGTCAATCCGCATTTGCTGCATGAGACGTCGCGGCATTACCTGAACGCGCGGCGCGCGGGAACGCACAAGACGAAGCCGAAGGGCGAAGTGAGCGGCGCGGGCCGCAAGCTCTGGAGGCAGAAAGGCACGGGCCGCGCGCGAATTGGCTCGATTCGCTCGCCGCTGTGGCGCAAGGGCGGCACGGTCCACGGACCGGTGCCGCGAAGCTACGATTACGCCGTGCCGCGACAAATGCACGCGGGCGCATTGCGCTCGGCGCTCTCGGCGAAACTGGCCGACCAGAAGCTGACGGTCGTGGATGCCTGGGAACTCGATTCGCACCGGACGAAGCCGCTCCGGGAAACGCTGACGAAGCTCGATGACGCGAGCCGGACGATGCTGCTCGTAGAAATCGGCGAGAACATCAATCTCGAACGCGCGAGCCGGAACATGGATGGCGTGACGCTGGTGGCGACGACGGCGCTCGAACCTTACGAACTGCTGCGGCACGAGCGGCTGGTATTATCCCGGCCGGCGGCAGAAAAACTGAGCCGCGCGCTTCGCGTGAACAAATCGGGAGATGCGGCTGCCGCGCCGGTACAAATTCAAGCGGCGCCTTCGGCGGCCAAGACCGCTCCGGCGCCCAAGGCGGCGGAAAAGCACGCGAAAGCTGAAAAGAAAAAGGCGGCGCCCAAAGCGCACAAGGCCGCGGGTAAGCCGAAGAAGACGGCCAAGCCGAAAGGCAAGAAGGAATAAGCGATGACGACCCGGGCGTTCACGGTCATTCGCCGGCCCATCATCACCGAGAAGGGTCTCGGGGTGAAGGAGACGCAGCACACGGTTGTTTTCGAAGTCGCGCCGGACGCGACCAAAACGGAAATCAAGGAAGCCGTGCAAAAAGCTTTCAAGGTGAAGGTAGCGGCCGTCCGAACGGCGACGTTCCACGGCAAGTTCCGGCGCCGCGGCCGCGCCGAAGGCTACCGGCGCGATTGGAAGAAGGCTTACGTAAAGCTCGCGCCGGGCGAGAAAATGATCGAGTACGCGGAGAACCTGTAGGCCGTCAATAAGAGGCCTGGAATTCGAATAGCGGGGCTCTTCGGCCGGCAACCTCGTGATCGAAGAGCAGGCAAGAGGGAACGATGGCACTGAAAACTTTCAAACCGTACACGCCTTCGCGACGGTTCTTGACGCTGACGGACCGAAGCGACATCACCAAGCAGGAGCCGGAAAAGTCGCTGGTGGAAGTCCAGAAGCGGACGGGCGGACGAAACAATCACGGCGAAGTCACGATCTGGCATCGCGGCGGCGGCCACATGCGGAAGTACCGCAAGATTGATTTCCGCCGCGACAAAATCGGCGTTCCAGCAAAAGTTGCGGCGATCGAGTACGACCCGAACCGATCAGCACGGATTGCTCTCTTGCACTACGCCGACGGAGAGAAGCGCTACATTTTGCATCCGGTGGGGCTTGAAGTCGGGATGACGGTGCAGAACGGCGAAGGCGCCGACATTCTTCCGGGCAATGCATTGCCGATCCGGAACATTCCTCCCGGCACGATGATGCACAACCTGGAGCTGTCGCCCGGCAAGGGCGGACAGGTGGTGCGTTCGGCGGGCGGCGCGGCACAGCTTCTGAGCAAGGAAGGCGACATCGCGTTGATCAAGCTGCCCTCGGGCGAAACGCGCAAGTTTCATGTGAATTGCATGGCCACGGTTGGGCAAATCGGCAACCTCGACCATGAAAACATCACCTACGGCAAGGCTGGCAAGTCGCGATGGCTGGGCATTCGCCCGACTGTTCGCGGCGTGGCCATGAACCCGGTTGATCACCCTCACGGCGGCGGCGAAGGCCGCGTGAAGGGCAATCACCCGCAGACGCCGTGGGGCTTTCCCACGCTGGGCGCAAAGACGCGCCGGAAGCGCGGCGGAAGCAAGATGATCGTCGAGCGGCGGAAGCCGTAGTTTCAAGATAAGCGGAAGCAGGAGAAATGATGCCGGCGCGGCGGGGAATCGAGAGAGAGATGACAGCCATCAGGACAAGCCGTAGAGCAACACGCCGGCCCGCGCGCGGACGCAAGACTGCCGCCGCCGCGCATCACCGTCCGGTGAAGCCGCTCGTAAAGCCGGCGGGAAAGATTTCGACGAAGCTCGGGCCGGCGCCGCAGGTGCTGTTTCGCCTGTGCCGCTCGGGTTGGAGCGTGATTGTGGACAAGATTCCGAACGCGCAGGGAACGCGGTTTGTTTGCCCGTTCTGCCCGGTCTCTCATCGCGTTCCGGGACCTGTCCGCGGTTTTCGCAAGATGCGCCGGGCGCAGTGGGTGAAATTGCGCCGGGTCGAAGAGTAAAGACGAGTAACGAAGAGTAACGGAGACGGCATGCCACGCTCGCTGAAGAAGGGCCCGTTCATTGACGACCACCTGCGGGTAAAGGTGGAAGGGCTGAACTCGCGGAACGAAAAGAAAGTCGTGAAGACGTGGTCGCGGCGCTCGACGATTCTCCCCGAGATGGTCGGGCACACGATCGCGGTGCATAACGGAAAGAAGTTCATTCCGGTGTACATCACGGAGCAGATGGTCGGCCACAAGCTCGGCGAATTCGCGCCAACGCGCACGTTCAAAGGCCACGCGGTGAAAGCGGCGCTCGAAAAGGCTGCTGCAGCGGCCGGCGCGCCAGTCGGAGGAGCAGCTCCAGCCGGCGGCGCTGCACCAGCGGCGGGCGGCGGGACACCCGCGGCGAAGGCTTAGGAAAAGAGATAAGAAATGGCGAATGAGATTCAGGCACCGGCGGCAATTGAAGCGGTCGCAAAGGCGCGATTCGTTCGCGTCTCGCCGCAGAAGGCGCGCCTCGTAATCGATTTGATCCGGGGACATCGCGCCGAAAATGCGCTCCAGACTCTGCAGTTCACGAAGAAGCGCGTGGCGCGAGAAGTGGAAAAAGTATTGCGCAGCGCGATCGCGAACGCCGAGCGCAAAGCTGAAGACGCCGGCGACACACTCGACGTGGATTCACTCTTCGTATCGGCATGCTTCGTAAACGAAGGGCCGCGGTGGAAGCGAATTCGTCCCGCGCCGATGGGCCGGGCGTTCCGGTACCAGAAGCGGACGAGCCACATCGTCGTGGAAGTGGCCGAGCATCACAAGGCCGCCGCAACGCGCGCGGCAACAGCTGCGGCGGAAGCGGAAGCTTCAAAGGGCGTCAAGGGCGCGGTTCGCAAAGCCCGAAAGGCGCTCGCGCAACGGCAACGGCCGGCGCCAGCGAAAAAGAAGGACAAGAAGTAGGAGGCGAGAGTGGGGCAGAAGACACATCCTTACGGGTTCCGTCTGGGCTACAACAAGTCGTGGAAGTCGCGCTGGTTTGCGAAGCGCGAGTATGCCGACTTGCTCCATGAAGACGTCGCGCTCCGCAAGCAGCTGAAGGAAAAACTGCGGTCGGCGGGCGTAAGCGGAATTGAAATCGAGCGCGCCGCGAACAAGCTGGTCATCCGGATTTATACGGCGCGGCCCGGGATCATCATCGGCCGGAAGGGCTCGGAAATCGACAAGCTGAAACAGGAAGTGCAGAAGCGGACGAAGCGCGAAGTGCACATTGACATTCAGGAAGTGCACCGCCCGGAACTCGATGCCACGCTGGTGGCGGAGTCAATTGCGCTGCAACTGGAAAAGCGCGTGGCGTTCCGGCGGGCGATGAGGAAGTCGGTGGATTCGGCGCTTCGATTCGGGTGCAAGGGAATCAAGGTGCGCGTTGCCGGACGATTGAACGGCGCGGAAATCGCGCGCAAGGAGTGGTACCTGCAGGGGCGGTTGCCGCTGCAGACGCTGCGCGCTGACATTGATTACGGCACGGCCGAGGCGCAAACGACGTACGGTCTCATTGGCGTGAAGTGCTGGATTTATCAGGGTGAAAATATTCCGCGCCGCAAGGCGCAGTCCGCTGCGGCTAGCGCGGTTGAAGCGTAACGGGCGCGCAAGCGGAACGACAGGGCAAAAATCATGTTGATGCCGAAGAAAGTGAAGTACAGAAAGCAACAGCGCGGCCGGCGCACCGGCAAGGCGTGGCGCGGGGGATCGCTCGCTTTCGGCGAGTACGGGCTGAAGGCGCTCGAACCCGCATGGATCACCGACCGCCAGATCGAGGCGTCGCGCGTGGCGATCACGCGGTTCATCAAGCGCGGCGGCAAGCTTTGGATTCGCATCTTTCCGGACAAGCCGTTCACGAAGAAGCCGGCCGAGACTCGAATGGGAAAGGGCAAAGGGCCACCGGAACACTGGGTTGCCGTGGTGAAACCGGGCCGCATCATGTTCGAGATGGCCGGCGTGGACCTCGCTTCGGCGACAGAAGCCATGAAGCTTGCTTCGCACAAACTGCCGATCCGCACTCAATTCGTGACGCGAGCGGGAGGTATTTAATGGCGCGGCGGGCGGAGAAGTTCAACCAGATGACCGGGAACGAGCTGGAAACGCAGCAGCGGGAATTGGCCGAACAGATTTTCCGGCTTCGGTTCCAGTTGACGACGGGACAATCCGAAGGCCTCAAGCGATTGCGCGAGGCGCGGAAAGAACTGGCGCGGGTGAAGACGCTGCTGCGCCAGCAAGAGTTGAGGAAGAGCAAATGACGGAAGAAAACACAGCGGCACCGGCGGCGACTCCGAAGTCGGCCGAACACAGGGGCAAGCGGCAAGAGCGCACCGGCGTGGTCACGAGCGCGAAGATGCAGAAGACCATCGTCGTGAAGGTGACGCGCACGGTCGCGCACCCGCTCTATCACCGCGTCATACGATTTTCAAAGAAGTATTACGCGCACGACGAGAACGGCGAAGCGCGCGTGGGCGACACGGTGCGAATCGCGTCATCGCGACCGCTCTCGAAGCTGAAGCGGTGGCGCCTTGTGGAAGTTGTCGGACGTTCGACGCGCGTGGCCTAAGAGCCGCCAGGGCGTATTTGAGGGAGCACGAACATGGTTCAGATGCGGACATGGCTGACGGTGGCCGACAATTCGGGCGCGCGCCAGCTCACGTGCATTTTGCCGATTGGCGGTGATACCGGGTTGGTGGCGGGCCTGGGCGACGTCATTACGGCTGCGGTGAAGGAAGCCGCGCCAGACAGCCAGGTAAAAAAAGGCAAGGTGGTGCGCGCGGTGGTAGTGAGGACGCGGAAAGAGCATCGCAGGAAAGATGGCTCCTACATCCGGTTCGACGACAACGCCGCGGTTTTGATTAACGACGCGAACGAACCCGTGGGGACACGCGTCTTCGGGCCAGTCGCCAGAGAGCTGCGCGAGAAGAAGTTTACGAAGATTGTCTCGCTGGCTCCGGAAGTGTGGTAGCGATGAAAGACAGAACAACAAAAACGGCGATGAGCATCCGGCACGGCGACAACGTGAAAGTGGTAGCCGGCAAGGACAAAGGCAAGACGGGGCGGGTGCTTTCCGTCAATCCATGGAAGAACACGGTGACGGTGGAACACGCCAACATCATCAAGCGGCACACACGGCCCAACCCGCAGAAAAATATCAAGGGCGGGATCATCGACAAAGAAGCGCCGCTGCAAGCGTCAAACGTGATGCTGATCTGCCCGGGCTGCGGAAAACACACCCGCGCGGGGCACACCGCGCTGCCTGACGGAACGAAAACGCGGATTTGCCGGCGCTGCAAGACGACATTCGAGAACTAGGAAAGAAAAGGGGCTGCGGGAAAAACGATGAACAGCCGTATGCACGAGCGATACAGCAAGGACGTGGTTCCGGCGCTCACGAAGCGGTTCAACTATCCGAACACGATGGCGGTGCCGCGGGTAAAGAAAGTGACCGTAAACATCGGCCTCGGCGAAGCCAGCCAGAACGTGAAACTGCTGGACGTGGCGGCGCAGGAACTCGGATTGATCGCGGGGCAGAAGCCGGTAATCACGCGCGCGAAGAAATCCATCGCGAATTTCAAAATTCGCAAAGGCATGCCGATCGGCTGCATGGTCACGCTGCGCGGCGAGCGGATGTACGAATTTCTCGACCGGCTCGCCAACATCGTGCTGCCACGTTTGCGCGACTTCAAGGGCTTGGCGCCGAACTCGTTCGACGGCCGCGGGAATTACACGCTAGGGCTGAAGGACCAACTGGTTTTTCCGGAAATCGATTACACGCGAGTGGACAAGATCAAGGGCATGAACGTCACGATCACGACGACGGCCCGCAGCGACGAGGAAGGCCGCGAGCTATTGAAGCTGCTCGGCGTGCCGTTCCGAGTGCAGAGTTAAAGGCAAGAATCGAGCGTCAACGCTCGAAGGAGATCGAATGGCGCGCGACAGTCAATTCGCCAAGCAGAAGAAGACGCCGAAGTTCAAGGTTCGCTACCGCAACCGCTGCCGCATCTGCGGCCGCGCGCGGGGGACTCTCAGCAAGTTTCAGATGTGCCGCATCTGCTTCCGCGGCCTGGCGCTCAAGGGCGAAATACCCGGCGTCGTGAAGGCGAGCTGGTAAGAAGGAAGGATGGAATGCAAACAGACCCTATCGCGGATATGTTGACGCGCATCCGCAACGCATCGCACGCCAAGCACGCGCGCGTGGATTTGCCCGCGTCGAAGCTGAAGGTAGAGATCGCGCGGATACTGAAAGATGAAGGATACCTCGCGAGCTACAAGGTTGTGGACGATACAAAGGTGAAGAAGACCCTTCGCATGTTCCTGCGCTACACGCCGGACCGGCGCAGCGTGATCACGAATTTGAAGCGTATTTCGCGCCCGGGTTGCCGCCGGTACGTCGGAAAGACGGAAATCCGGTCGGTGGTCGGCGGAATGGGTATCTCCATCGTTTCGACGCCGCGCGGGCTGATGACCGGCCATGCCGCCCGGAAAAGCGGTGTCGGCGGCGAATTGCTGTGCGAAGTCTGGTAGGAAATTTTCGGGAAGAGTGAATCATGTCGCGAATTGGACAAAAACCGATACCAGTGCCCGTGGGCGTAAAGGTGCAAGTGCAGCCGGAATCAGTGGACGTGCAAGGACCGAAGGGAAAAATGTCGGTCCCTGTGCCCCGAGGTATTCGCTTTGAAACGAAGGACGGAATCCTCACGGCTCTGCGGGACGGCGAAGAGCAACGCGCGCTGCACGGCTTGGCGCGAGCGCTCGTGGCGAACGCCGTATTCGGCGTGACGACGGGCTTCAAAAAAGAGCTCGACATCGTCGGCGTTGGATATCGCGCCGAGGTGAAAGGCAAGAACGTCGTGCTCTCGCTCGGGTTTTCGCATCCGGTGGAGTTCCCAATCCCCGAGGGAATTCAAATCGCCGTCGAGAAGCAGACGCACATGACCGTGAGCGGCGCGGACAAAAATCAGGTGGGACAAGTGGCTGCCAACCTGCGCCACCTGCGCCCGCCCGACCCGTACAAGCAAAAGGGAGTTCGAATCGCGGGCCAACGGCTGAAGAAGAAGGCCGGAAAAGCCGGCGCAGCAAAGACAGCCGGATAGTTCGCAGCAAGAGACGAGGAGAAATAGCGTGGCTACAGTTCCAGTCAGAAGGCTTTCGCGGAGCGCGCATCGTGAGCGCCTGCATTCGCGCCTGCGCCGGAAGATCGCGGGCAGCACGGAGCGGCCTCGCCTGTGCGTGTTCCGGTCGTCGCGCCACATTGTTGCGCAAGTGATCGACGATCAGGCCGGACGGACGCTGGCCTCGGCCAGCTCGCTCGACGGCGACGTCAAGAAACAGATTAAGGGCGGCGGAAATATCGCCGCGGCCAAGGTGGTGGGCAAGGCGATCGCGGAGCGCGCGCGCACTGCGGGCGTCGAGCGCGTGGTTTTCGACCGGGGCGGATATCAATATCACGGCCGCATTCAAGCGTTGGCGGATGCGGCCCGAGAGGCAGGACTGAAGTTCTAACTCTATGCCGAAACAAGAACTCAAAGACATTCTTTCGGTTCGCCGGATCATCGACACGAATCTCGCGAACTTAAAAGACCAGGTCGTGGCCATCAATCGCGTCACGAAGGTCGTCAAGGGCGGCAAGAACCTCAGCTTCTCGGCGCTCGTGGTCGTGGGCGACCAGCACGGCCATGCCGGCTTCGGCATGGGTAAGGCGCGAGAAGTTCCCATGGCCATTCGCAAGGCGATCGAGCAGGCGAAGAAGAACATGGTGAAGCTGAACCTGAAGGGCTCGACGATCCCGCATCAAGTGCTGGGGCGCTATGGGTCGGGCCAGGTTCTCCTGAAGCCGGCGCCGGAAGGCACGGGGCTGATCGCGGGAGGGCCGGTTCGCGCGGTGATGGAGGTTGCGGGCATCCAGAACGTGCTCACGAAATCCATCGGCACGTCGAATCCTCACAACGTGATCAAGGCGACGTTCGATGCATTACTGCATTTGAAGAACGCGTCGAAAGTGGCTGAGCTGCGCGGCAAGACAAACGAAGAAGTGGCTGCAGCCTCTTCGTAGCGGACACGGACAGAGACGATGGCGAAGAAAACAGCAGGGATGTTGAAAATCAAGTGGGTGCGCAGCTTCATCGGCTGCCCGCGCTCGATGCGGCAGACGGTTCGAGGTCTCGGCTTTCGCCGCATGAATCAGGTGCTCGAGCGTGAGGATACGCCGTCGATTCGCGGAATGATCGCGCGCGTGCATCACTTGGTAGAAATTCAAAAGTAGGGGATGAGGATGAAACCCACGCTGTCGAATCTGAAACCGCCGCGCGGCTCGCGGCACCGCAAAGTGCGCGTTGGGCGGGGCATGGGCTCGAAGCTCGGCAAGACTTCCGGGGCCGGCAACAAGGGCCAACAATCGCGGCGCGGCTATTCGAGGCGGCGCGGATTTGAAGGCGGCCAGATGCCGCTGCACCGCCGGATGCCGAAGCGCGGATTTGCGAATCCGTTCTCGCGCGATCTCTCGGTGGTGAATATCGAGACGCTCAACGCGTTCGCGGCGGGCAGCGTGGTCGGGCCGGAAGAGCTGGTGCACGAGGGCATGGTTCACGCGCGGCGCGACGGCATAAAGATTCTAGGCGACGGCGAATTGAAAGTGGCGCTGACGGTGAAGGCGCATGCATTCAGCAAATCGGCTCAGGAGAAAATCGCTGCAGCCGGAGGGACAGCAGAGATTCTTTCATGAGGAAGCTTTTCGAGGCGTTTCGCAACATATTCCGCACGCCTGACCTGCGCACTCGCGTTTTGTTTACGCTGGCGCTGCTGGGTGTCTACCGCCTCGGAGCCTTCATCCCCACGCCGGGCATCAATACGGAACTGCTGCAGACCCTGTTCCAACAGGGCCAGGGATCGGTTCTCGGGATCATTGACCTATTCAGCGGCGGCAATCTCCGCCGGTTGACGATTTTCGCGCTCGGGATCATGCCGTACATAACGGCGTCGATTATCCTGCAATTGATGGTCGTGGTTTGGCCTTACCTTGAGCGGTTACAGAAGGAAGGCGAACTCGGCCGGCGCAAGATCACGCAGTACACGCGTTATTTGACGATCATATTGAGCTGTTTCCAGTCGTTTACGATCGCGTTAACGCTGCAGAACCAGCGGTTGGCCGGGGCGTCGCTCGTCTATCATCCCGGCCCGCGGTTTATTTTGATGACGATGCTGACGCTGACCACCGGCTCGGCGTTCATCATGTGGCTCGGCGAGCAGATTAGCGACCGCGGCATCGGCAATGGAATGTCGCTCATCATTTTTGCGGGCATCGTTGTTGGATTGCCTCGCGGCATCAAGGATCTGTGGGACAAGGCGACGCAGCAGCAGTGGGGCGCGTTCACGCCGATTGCGATCATCATGCTGCTAGCCATGATGCTGGCGGTCGTGGCGTTCATCGTCTTCGTGGAAGGCGGCCAGCGGCGGATTCCGGTGCAGTATGCGAAACGCGTGGTCGGGCGGCGCGTGATGGGCGGGCAAATGACATATTTGCCGCTGCGCGTAAATTCCGGCGGCGTGATACCTCCGATTTTTGCGAGCTCGCTGCTGACGTTTCCGCAGACGTTGGCGCTGATTTTCCAGAGCAAATCGCCGTTTTTCAGCCGGTTCGCCAAGATGATTTCCTGGGGCGAGCCTCTGTACACGCTGATTTACGTTTTTCTGATCATATTTTTCGCGTTTTTCTACGTGGGAATCATTTTCAATCCCACCGAGCTGGCGGACAACATGCGGAAGTACGGCGGGTTCATTCCCGGAATTCGTCCGGGACGGAACACGTCGGAGCACATCAACCGCATTCTCACGCGGCTGACGTTCGTCGGCGGCGTTTATCTCGCCATCGTTTGCCTGATTCCGGAGTGGATGATTTCGGGCATTCACTTGCAGCACTTGCCGATATGGCTCGGCGGGGAATGGTTTGACGCACATATGTGGCGGTTCGTTCTCGAGGGCCTGGGAGTCACGTTCTATTTCGGCGGTACGTCCCTCCTCATTGTCGTCGGCGTAGCGATGGATACGGTTCAACAGGTGGAAGCGCAACTTGTCATGCGGAACTACGAAGGCTTCGTGCGCAAGGGCAAAGTGCGCGGCCGTCGTAGTTAGTCTGAACTGGCGGCGGTGCGGATGGGTTTGAAGCGGCCTATTATTTTTCTCGGTCCCCCGGGAGCGGGAAAAGGGACACAGGCGCGGCGCCTAGCCGAGTTCTATCGCGTCCCGCATCTTTCGACGGGAGACATGCTGCGCGATCACGTGGCGCGCGGAACGGATCTTGGCCAGGAGGCCAAGCCGCTGATGGAACGCGGCGCGCTGGTTCCCGACGATATCGTGCTCGGCATCGTCGAAGAGCGAATCGCGCGGCCCGATTGCTCGAACGGTTTCGTGTTCGACGGATTTCCGCGGACGATGCCGCAGGCGCAGAAGCTCGACGAGATTCTGAAGAGGCGGAATTTTCGCCCGCCGTTGGTGGTGAATTTCAAGGTGGACCACGACACGCTGGTCTACCGGATAGCCGGGCGGCGAACGTGCAACGTGGGCGGCGAGGTTTACAACGTTCACGACCGTCCGCCAAAAGTGGAAGGCCGGTGCGATAACGACGGCGGCGAGTTGATTCAGCGAGCCGATGACCGGGCTGAAGTGGTTCGGGACCGATTGGCCGCATTCGAGAAGCAGACACGGCCGCTTATTGATTATTACCGCTCAACGGGCGATCTCGCGGAAGTGGATGGGTCGGCGAGCGTAGAGGAAGTGAGCAAGAGGTTGTCCGAGATTTTGGCCAGGCATGGCGCCGATGGCAATCGTGCGTAAGGACGAACGCGAACTCGAGAAGATGTACCGCGCCGGGCAGATCGTTTGGAGCGCGCTCCACGAACTGCAAAAGAACGTCAAGCCGGGCGTGACGACCAAGGAATTGGACGAGATCGCGGAGCGGTATACGGCCGAGCACGGCGCGCGGCCGGCGTTCAAGGGTTACATGGGTTATCCGGGCTCTCTGTGCACGTCGATCAATCAGGAAGTCGTGCACGGGATTCCATCGGGGCGGCGGCTGCTGAAAGAAGGAGACATCCTCTCGATGGATTTCGGTGTCGAGCTGGATGGCTACTACGCGGATGCCGCGTTTACGGTGCCGGTCGGAAAGATTGCTCCGGAGCGGGAAAAGCTGCTGCGCGTGACGCGCGAGTCGCTCGACCACGCGATTGAGAAAGTTCGGCCGGGGAATCGCCTGAGTGACATCTCGGCGGCGGTACAGGCGTGGGTCGAGTCGAACGGATACTCGGTGGTCCGGGAGTTCGTGGGCCACGGCATCGGGACGCACATGCACGAGGAGCCGCAACTCCCGAATTACGGCGAGCCGGGGCACGGGCCGCGGCTGCTGGAGGGAATGGTCCTGGCCATCGAGCCGATGGTGAATTCCGGCGGACCCGGTGTGCGAGTGCTGAGCGACAAGTGGACGGCCGTCACCGCGGACGGCAGCGATTCGGCGCACTTCGAGCACACGGTAGCGGTGACCGCCAATGGACCGTGGATTTTGACGAGGCCGCGCGAAGCGGCAGGGCCCTGCTGGTAAGCGCGGCAAAGACTTCAGAGCATTGCGGAATGCGAAGGAAAGCCGGAATTCATGAATAAAAGCATGAGCAAGAGACCGGAACCGGAAAAGAAGAAGGGCGACGACGGCAATTCGAAAGAAGACGCCATCGAAGTCATGGCCACGGTGATCGAGCCGCTGCCGAACGCGATGTTTCGCGTCGAGCTGGAGAACAAGCACCGGGTGCTCGCGCATATTTCCGGCAAGATGCGGAAGAACTTCATCCGCATTCTTCCGGGCGACCGCGTGGCTGTGGAGCTTTCGCCCTACGACCTGACTCGCGGCCGGATCGTGTACCGCTACAAATAGCAGCAATGTAAATCGGGAACGGAGCAAGCAATGAAGGTTCGAGCATCAGTCAAGAAAATCTGCATGAAGTGCAAGATCGTCCACCGGCGCGGTGTGGTTCGCGTAATTTGCGTAAACCCGAAACATCGCCAGCGCCAGGGCTAGGGAGAAGAAATATGGCACGTATCGCAGGCGTGGATTTGCCGCCGAACAAAAGACTCTGGGTGGGCCTCACGGCCATCTACGGCATCGGACAGGCTCGCGCGAAGAAGCTCGCCGCGAAAGCCGGCGTGGACGAGACCAAGAAGGTAAAAGACCTGACCGAAGAGGAAGTGAACAAGCTTCGCCAGGCGATTGAATCCGAGGGCCGCGTGGAAGGCGATCTCCGCAAGGAGATGCAGATGAATATCCGCCGGCTGATCGAAATTCAATGCTACCGGGGACTGCGGCACCGCCGCAACTTGCCGGTGCGCGGACAGCGAACTCACACAAACGCCCGCACGCGGAAAGGTCCGCGGAAGGGCGCGGTTGCAGCGAAGAAGAAAGTCGCGCTCCGCAAGTAAGTTGAACGAGGAATAGAGGAGAAGAATACTCGTGGCCAAGGAACCGAAGGACGCCGCCGCTGCACCGGATGCAGGCGCGAAACCGACCAAGCGCAAGAAAGAGTTTCGCAAGAAGAAAGAGAAGCGCGTCGTGCCCCATGGCGTCGTCTGCATTCAAGCGACGTTTAACAACACGATCGTGACGCTGACCGATCCCGACGGCCGCGCCGTGAGTTGGGCATCCGCCGGCTCTGTGGGCTTCAAGGGATCGCGCAAGGGTACGCCGTACGCCGCGCAACAGGCTGCCATGTCGGCTGCGGGAATCGCGCGGGATCAGTACGGAATGAAATCGGTCGAAGTGCGGGTGAAGGGGCCGGGAGCGGGGCGCGAGTCCGCGATTCGCGCACTGGCCGCGGCGGGATTGCACATTAACGGAATCAAGGACGTCACGCCGGTGCCGCACAACGGCTGCCGGCCGCCGAAACGCCGCCGCGTCTGATTTTTGAGTTTGATTTTTTGACGGTTTTGGAAGGGAAAAGGAGAAAGGCAATTGGCAAGACATCGTGAAGCAGTTTGCAGGCTGTGCCGCCGGGAAGGGCAGAAACTCTTCCTGAAGGGATTGCGCTGTTTTACCGAGAAGTGCGCGATCGAGAAGCGCAATTTCGTTCCGGGCCAGCACGGCCAGGCGCGCCGGGCCAAGATGGTGGGCTACGGCGTGCAGTTGCGTGAGAAGCAGAAGATGAAGAGGACCTACGGCTTGCTCGAGCGCCAGTTCCGGACGTATTTCGAGAAGGCGGAGCGCGAGCGGGGGCCGACGGGTTCGAATCTGTTTGTGATGCTGGAGCGGCGGCTCGACAACGTGATCTACCGAATGGGCGTGGCGTCTTCGCGCTCGCAGGCGCGGCAGTTCGTGTTGCACGGCCACGTTCGCGTGAAGGGGCACAAAGTCAATATCCCAAGCTATCTGGTGCACGTGGGCGATGAAATCACGGTCAAGGACAAGCTGCACCAGAACCCGATGGTGCTCGAGGCGCGCAATTTGGCGCAGAGCCAGGGGCAGATGCCTTGGCTCGAAATTGACCGCGAGAATTGCAAGGCGCGCGTGATTTCGATGCCGCGGCGCGAAGACGTGCAAACGCCGTTGGTGAACGAGCAACTCATCGTCGAATTGTATTCAAAGTAAGTTGAACCGTTTGTTGCGTTGGCCTGCGTAAGCGGGCGGGAGGAAGGTTGAAGATGTGGAAAGGTTTCCAGAAACCAAAGCGGCTGGCGGCGGAACTCGAATCGCTGACCGACAAGTTCGGAAAATTCTCGGCGCAGCCTTTTGAACGCGGGTGGGGGACTACGGTTGGCAACGCCATCCGGCGCGCCTTGCTGAGCTCGATTGAAGGCGCGGCGATCACCGCCGTGAAGATTGAAGGCGTGCTCCATGAATTCTCGCCGATTCCGGGCGTGGTGGAAGACGCTACCGACATCATTTTGAATTTGAAACAGGTGCCTCTGAAATTGAACTCGGATCAACCGAAGACGATCACGCTCAACGTGGACACGCCGGGTCCGGTAACCTCCGCGAAGATCGAAGAAGACGCGGACATCGCCGTGCTCGACAAGAACGTCTACATCGCGACCGTGAGCGAAGGCGGCAAGCTCGAGCTCGAGATGCGCGTGAAGAACGGCCGCGGGTATGTTTCCGCCGACCGTAACTTCGACGAGGACCTGCCGATCGGCTACATTCCGATTGATTCGGTGCATTCGCCGGTACGCAAGGTGAATTACGCCGTCGAGGCGGCGCGACTCGGACAGATGACTGACTACGAGAAGCTGTCGCTTGAAGTGTGGACCAACGGCGCGATCACGCCGCAAGACGCGATTGGCCTCGCTTCGAAGCTGGTGAAGGATCACATGAGCATCTTCATCAATTTCGAGGAATCGCCGGATCTGCCGGAAGAAGTGGTGGAGAACTACAACGATCCGCGGCTCGAGCACCTCGACCGCTCGGTGGAGGAGCTCGAGCTTTCGGTCCGCTCCTACAATTGCTTGAAGAACGCGAACATCCAGAGCCTCCGCGAGCTCGTCCAGAAGACTGAGTCCGAAATGCTGAAGACAAAGAATTTCGGCCGCAAGTCGCTGA
The DNA here is from genome assembly GCA_963838705.1 of uncultured Acidobacteriota bacterium. Lineage (GTDB taxonomy): Bacteria > Acidobacteriota > Terriglobia > Acidiferrales > UBA7541 > Palsa-147. The sequence continues at coordinate 271,782 of CAWIRU010000005.1, forward strand.
ATGAGATCAAGGAAATACTGCAAAAGATGGGTCTGAGTCTCGGGATGAAGTTCGACGACCGCGGCCGGATCATCTGGCCGCCGCTGCCGAGCCAGACAGCGCCTCTGCCTCCGGAGGAAACCGCCGGATTGTAACCGGCGGGGAAGACCCCATGAGACACCTGAAGTCAGGTTTCAAACTCGGGCGGAAACCGGCCCATCGCCGTGCGACGCTCCGCAATCTGGTCACGAACCTGATTGAGCACGAGCGCATAACGACGACGGTGTTGCGTGCCAAAGCGGCTCGTCCTTTGGCCGAGAAGATGATCACGCTCGGCAAGCGCGATTCGCTTCATGCGCGGCGGCAGGCTGCGGCGTTTCTGCAAACTCCGGAAGCGACGCAGAAGCTTTTCGCCGATCTCGCGCCGCGATTTGCGGACCGTGCGGGCGGGTACACGCGCATTATCCGCGCGGGGTGGCGTATTGGCGACGGCGCGGAAGTCGCGATCCTGGAATTCATCGGCTCGGAATTGAAGAAAAAAGAAAAGAAGCCGAAGAAGGAACAGGCTGTCGAAGAGCCGGAAGAGAAGTTTCAAGCGAAGGCGTAGATTCAAGGAATATGTAGTGCGAAGGCCCGCGCGATTGGCGATTGCGCGGGCCTTTTCGTTTTTGTGTTCGATTTCGAGGCGCGCCGATCCGGCTCGGACCCTACTTTATTCCGAGCCAGCTATTGAAAATCTGCTTCTGCAATTCCGTCGGATTCTCTGCGCGTTTCAGCTTGAATATGGGATTTGGATTCGAGCCGAGAGTGACACTTATTTCGCGCAACTGTCCCAGCCGGATCAGTGAAACCTTTAAAGTATCGCCGGGCTTGTGCGGGCCGATGGCATCACTCAATTCGTCCACAGTGACGGTCCGGTCATCAATCGCGACAATGACATCGTCCTTTGAGAGGCCGGCTGCTTCCGCCGGGCTGCCGGGTATGACGTTCGTGATTTTCGCGCGGCCGTCGTCGTTTTTGGCCGTCGCGATTCCCATCCACGGTTTCGTGGCATCCACTTTTCTCTCAACTGTGATCCCGGCGTAAGCAAAGTAAGTGTCGTAAGGCAGCGGTTCCTTTCCGCTGATGTAGCGGTGGAAGAAATCAGTGAAGTCCATGCCGCCGACTTCCGAGATGGCCTTGATGGCGTCGTCGGGCTCGAAGCCCGGCTTCGGCAGGGCGAACCGCGAATACATCAAGCGCATCCAGTCGTCGAGAGACTTCGAATTGCTCGTCTTTTCGCGGATGGCGAGATCCAGCAGTTGGCCAACAACCTGGCCGCCATCGTAGTAGGAATAATTCGCGTTCGCGAGATTCGTATCCACGTTCGGGCCCCGGACGAACCAGGTGTCCCAGCTCGTGTCTTCGATGCTGCGTTCTTTGCGCCCGGGCTCCTGCTCGAACTTCGTAATGAGTTTCGAGATGCTGTCGAGATATTCCTGCGGCGAGATCAGCCCGGAACGCACCATCGCGATGCTGCCGTAATAACTCGTCAGGCCCTCGGAAATCCAAAGCGACGGCGTGTGCACCTGCCGCGAGTAATCAAACGGGCCGAGCGGGCGCGGACGAATGCGCTTCACGTTCCACGCGTGGAAGAATTCGTGCGCGCTGACCCAGAGTTTCTGCTGGTATTGCGGCATCCCGTTGTCGTTTGGGGCCACGCTGTCCCAGTCCTGGCGAAAGTTGATCTGAGTGGAATTCAAATGCTCGAGGCCGCCGCCCGCGTTTGGCCAGATGTGAAAGAGGAACCAGTATTCCTTGAACGGCGCCTCCTGCTGCGGCGTTCCTGCGACGGTCGAAAAAATCGGAACGAGAGTCTGAACGATTTTCTGCAAGTCGGCGGTGAATTTCGAGAAGTCGTTTCCGGCTTCGATGTCGTGGTCAATCACGTGATACTTCGTCCCGGCAAACTCGAACGTCTGCTCTTTGAAATTGGAAATTTCGAGCGGCGCGTCCGCGAACCAATCGTAGGAAGCGGCCGTGAAATGGTTTTCGTCAGTTCTCGTCATCCCCGTCGCAACTTTCCATCCGCTCGGAACAGCGATCGATAGCTCGATCGGGCGATCCTTGCCGTTCACGAGGTACATCCAGACGGCCGGGCCGCCGATGAACGCGTGCTTTTCGTTGTACTGCGCACGGTTGTTCGCAAGAGTGTCGCCATAAATTTGGTATGACACGGTTATCGATGTCGCGCGATTGAGGTCGATTCGCCAGGTTTGCTCGTCCGTCTTGCGCCAGTTGAGCGCGCTGCCATCCGGCGCCGTCGCATGGAATCCTTGCACGTACATCCAGTAATTCTCGATGTAGTAGGAGCCCGGCGCCCAGTCGGGCATGGCGAACTCGACCGATTTTCCGTCGAGGCCGCTCGCGTGGATCGTGACGTCCATCAAGTGCGTATTCGGCGCTTCGAATTTCAATTCGTATCGCAGGGGTGCGTCAGCGGCGCGAATATCGGCAATGGGGCTGAACGCGAATCCCGCAAGCGTTGCGACAGCCAAGAGAAGTCGTCCGAGAAATCGAGTCATGCCGTCTCCTTAATTTTTTGCTTCTGATTCGCGGTGCTCGCGGCGGCGATAACGTAGACCGTAGAGGGCAACAGCAACTTGAGAAAGCGCACCGCCGGTAGTATCTAACATTACGTCGTAGATGGAAGCAGTGCGTCCCGGTACGAACGACTGGTGAAACTCGTCAGACGACGCATACGCCGCGACGATGCCGATGACGGCGAGTGCCCATGCTAGCCGCAAGCCTGGCCTCCCGGCGCGAATCGCTCGCAACACCAATAAGCCAAGAATGAAATACTCGGTGAGATGCCCGCATTTCCTGATGATGTGGTGAATAAAATCGATCGCGTCGGGCGTTAGCCTCGGGAAGAGCCAGTGCAGGAAGGGCTCTGCAATCACGGCCGTGTTATCGGATGTGAACCAGTGGGTGGAGAATGTCCAAATGACCGCGGCCCAAAGGACGACAGGCGCCCAGCGGCGGACAGGAGTCATCACTCGTTAGCCGCGCGGAAAAGCGCGCAGGCATGGATTGAGCGCGCGAGTTCTGCGAATGGATGCGCCACTATTCCAGCCGGTAGTTTGGTGCTTCGCGGGTGATGATTACGTCGTGGACGTGGCTTTCGCGCAAGCCGGCCGACGTGATGCGAACGAAATGGCCGCGCTCCTGCAACTCGCTGAGGTTTGCGACGCCGCAATATCCCATGCCGCTGCGCAGCCCGCCGACGAGTTGATCGACGAGACCCGACAGCGGGCCTTTGTAAGGAACCTGGCCTTCGATTCCTTCAGGGACAGATTTGCCGCGCTCGGCGGCTTCCTGGGAGTAGCGGTCGGCAGAACCGCCTTCCATCGCGGCGAGAGAGCCCATGCCGCGATAGGACTTGTAGGTGCGGCCTTGATAGAGAATCGTTTCGCCCGGAGATTCCTCGGTGCCGGCGAAGAGCCCGCCGATCATTACGACCGACGCTCCGGCCGCGATCGCCTTGGTGATGTCGCCGGAAAACTTCACGCCGCCATCGGCGATGATCGGTACTCCGGAGCCTTTCGCGGCGCGAGCAGAGTCGGCGATGGCCGTGATCTGCGGTACGCCCGCGCCCGTTACGACGCGCGTGGTGCAGATAGAGCCTGGCCCGATGCCGACCTTCAGCCCGTCAATCCCGAGAGCGATCAAATCGTGCGCGCCTTCGGCGGTCGCGACGTTGCCGGCGACGAGTTGAACATCCGGCAGCCGCCGCTTCAGCTCCCTCACCGCATCCATGACGCGCGTGGAATGCCCGTGCGCGCTGTCAATCGCCAGCACGTCCACCTTCACCTTCGCGAGCTCCACGGCGCGCTCGAGGTAATCGCCGGTGGAACCCACGGCCGCGCCGACGCGCAGGCGGCCTTGTTCGTCCTTCGCCGCGATCGGATACTCGAGCTTTTTCTGGATGTCCTTTACAGTGATGAGGCCCTTGAGGTTGAACTCGTTGTCCACGACGAGAAGTTTCTCGATGCGATGCTGCTGAAGAAGGCGCTCTGCTTCATCGAGCGTCGTTCCTACGGCGACGGTTACGAGATGGTCCTTCGTCATCACGGCGCTGACGGGCTGATCGATATTGCGCTCGAAGCGGAGGTCGCGATTGGTGAGAATGCCGACGAGGCGTGGGCCGCGCGTGACGGGAAGGCCTGAGACGCGGTACTTCGTCATGATGTCGAGCGCCTGCCGGACGGAGAGCTCGGGCGAAATCGTCACGGGGTCAACGATCATGCCACTCTCAGAGCGCTTTACCTTGTCCACTTCCTCAATTTGCCGCTCGACCGGCATATTGCGGTGTACGAAGCCGAGGCCGCCCTGGCGCGCGATGGCGATGGCGAGGCGCGATCCCGTTACGGTGTCCATCGCAGCCGCCACCACCGGTATATTCAGCGCGATTTTGCGCGAGAGGCATGTGCGCGTGTCCACTTGCGCTGGAAGAACTGAGGATTTTCCCGGCAGCAGCAGGACATCGTCAAATGTCAAACCTTCCGGAATAGCTCCGTCTATCATCGTCTCCTCAACTTTACGGGACTTTTGGTCCCAGAAACGCAAAAGCCCAGCCGCGAGGGCTGGGCCGTCAAGAAGCTGAAATGTCGCTACAAATCTTCATCGTGTGACTGCCTATTTTACGGGCGCGTAGAGCGGAAAGCAAGCCGGGCCTCGTTCGTTTGGGTTGCGCGGTTCGTGTGGGTAGCGTAAATTTTTGAGCGTGAAAGAGTTCCGACCCTTATTTTTTCTGCGCAATCCGCATTTGATGACGATTGCCGGCGTCTTCTGGCGGCGGAGCTTTCCGCTCCTGCCGCCTGCGGAGCCTCGTGAATTTGAGACGGAGCCGGGCACGCGGGTCCTCGCGAAATGCCACTGGCAAGCGGAGCCGCGCCGGCATTCGACGCTTGCGCTGCTGCACGGTCTCGAGGGATCGAGCGAATCCGGCTACATGCTGGGCATCGCGGAGAAGGCGTATCGGAGCGGATTCAACGTGCTTCGCGTGAATCAGCGGAACTGTGGCGGAACCGATCGTCTTACGCCCACGCTCTACAATTCAGGATTGAGCGGCGATATGCGCGCGATCGTCGCGGAACTGATTGAACGGGACCGGTTGCCGGAGATATTTGCCGTAGGCTTCTCGATGGGCGGAAATCTGGTATTGAAAATGGCGGGCGAGATGGCGGACCGGGCTCCGAACGAACTGCGAGGGGTCGTTGCCATCTGCCCGGCGGCGAATCTCGCGGCGTGCGCGGACGCGCTCAACGAGAGGCAGAATATTCTCTACCAGCGGCACTTCGTTCGCTCATTAAAGAAGCACACCCGCGAGAAAGCCGCGCTATTTCCGGAACGCTATCCGTTGAACGGCCTCGACCGCTTGCGGACGGTGCGTGAATTTGACGATGCAATCACCGCGAAGTTTTGCGGGTATCGCGACGCTGATGATTATTACTATCGGGCGAGCGCGCTGCGAGTGGCCGGCGCGATTCGCGTTCCCACCATTCTCATCACCGCGCAGGATGATCCGATTGTGCCGGTTCAGACATTGCGCGATCAGAGTCTCGCGTCGAATCCGAATATCACGATTGTTACGCCGCAGTACGGCGGCCACGGAGGATTTATTTCGCGGGAGACGGGCGACGAGAGATTCTGGGTCGAAGTGCGGATCGTCGAATATTGCTTCGCGAACAAGAGGACTGGCTGAATCGCCGCGCTACGCGATCGGGACTTCGAGCGACGGCTGGAATCCGGGCGTGAGTAATTGCGCGGGTCCCTCGGCGGATATCACCATGTCGTCTTCACAACGCAAACCGTACTCTCCGGGAACGTAAATTCCAGGCTCGTTTGAGAACGTCATTCCGGCGGCGAGAATCGTTTGATTTCCGCGCACAAGATACGGCTGCTCGTGCCCGTCGAGTCCGATTCCGTGACCGAGCCGGTGAGCGAAATATTTGTAGCCGGGGCCGAATCCCGCGCCCGTGATCACTCGCCGGGCGGCGTCATCCACCGAGCCACAAGGTTTTCCGGCGACCGCGGCGGCTAGCGCTGCATCCTGCGCCTCGCGGACGATCTCGAATGCGCGCTGCAACTTGCCGGATGGCTTCCCGAGAACCGACATTCGCGTGACGTCGGATTGATAACCTTCGACCGTCGTGCCATCGTCTAGCAGAACCGCGTCACCTTCACGCAGCGGCCGATCTTCGCGCGATCCGTGCGGGAAGGAAGCAGCGGCGCCGAACAGAACCATCGCGTCGCCTTCCAGACCCATTCTCTCGTATCCCAGTGAGACCCACTCCGAAACCGTTCGCTGGGTTACGCCTTCGTGGAGTGATGCAAACGCCGCTTTGTAAACATCGAATGTAGCGGCGCAGGCGAGGCGCATCAGGGCGAGTTCATGTTCGCTCTTGCGCGCGCGGCACGCGATCGTAATCGGATCAGCGCTCACATACTCCGCGTACGGATTCGCTCTTCGCAAGCCGTCGAAAAACAGGAAGGGCGTAGCCTCTTCGACGCCGATGCGCCCCGCTTGCAAATGATTCTCGGTAAGCCAATCCGCTGCCGCGCGGTATGGACTTTCATCCTCCTGCCACGTCCGGATTTCAATGGGCCACGGCAGTTGCTCGCGGAGACGGCCTTCTTCGAACGCGGGCGAAACTAGGGCCGGTTCGCCGCTTCGCGGGATCAGCAGAGCGAGCATACGTTCGCTCGGCCACCAGCGAACGCCGGTGAAATAGAAAAGCGCGGTCCCCGGCGTCACGAAGAGGGCGGAGAACTGTGGCTTGGCGTTTGTCATCAGTTCCTGCGCTCGTGCCACTCGGGCCTTGCGTTCGTCAGAGGTGATGGGTTGGACGCGGTCGCGAATGGGCCTGAGCGCATTAAATGCCGGAGGCAGGGCCGCATCCTGCGGTACGCGTCCGCCGTGGGCAACAGGACCCGATTTGTGGAGTTCTCTGAACGGTAGCCAGGCACCTGCGACAAGGGTCGCCGCGCCTGACTTCAGTAGATCCCGCCTGGTTATCCGCAAAGTATCCTCCTGGTTGCACTTACCTCCGCCCGGACCGTTAGTTTTATACGTCTGGACTTCTCAACCAAGCGGGTCCTAACTGGCGGAGGTGAAGCGCAATCCTAATCGAGCTATCCTCGCCGCGCAAGGAATCCGACTCCGGGCGTACAACGATTGTGTGGGGTTTCGCCATCATGGAAAATGGGCCGCGCCGCGCCGGTTTCTTTTGCATGGGTCTCGAGACTGGCGCCCCGGCCCGCCATTCCGTGCCCCGGCAATCCCTGGTGCGAACCCCCTCCGGCGGCCGGACAGTTGCCACAACTGGTATAATAGGAACTACCACAAGCCGTTTGGTGTCTAAGTCTAATAGAGGCGCTCACCCTTCGGGTAGGCGGCTTCCAGCCGGCGGACGCGGGCGGGCGAACGATGAGTTGGCGAAGTAAGGTCGCCCGACCACTGCGAGAGGCGCAAGGCATGTCCGAACTCGCGCAAAGTTTGTCATGGGGCCGTGACGAAGCGGAGCTCGTCACGGAACTACAGGCGGGCTCCGACGCCGCGTTTGAGTGGCTGGTCACCTACTACCACGCTCCAGTCTATAACCTCGTGTACGGAATCCTTTCCGATGCTGCCGACGCAGCCGATGTGACCCAGGAAGTGTTCCTCAGAGTGTTTCGAGGAATTGGCGGGTTCCGGCGCGGCAGTTCGCTCAAAACTTGGCTGTATCGCATATCGGTTCGCCAGGCGCTGAACCATAGGCGCTGGTGCTGGCGCCATCACAGCAATCAAGTCTCGATTGACGACGATACGAATGGCACGGCCGCCGCGCACGAGCTCGAAGATTTGGATGCCACGCCGTTCGAGAAGCTCGCAACTCATGAAGCACAAGTGGCGGTTCGACGCGCATTGCAATCTGTGCCGGACGTATTTCGAAGCGCCGTAATTCTGCGCGACCTTGAGGGATTGACGTACGAGGAAGTCGCTGAAATCCTCGACGTGTCGGTCGGCACAGTGAAATCGCGGATTCTTCGCGGCCGCCGCGCGTTGCGCGAACTGCTGGATCCCTATCTGCACGGAGAGCATGAAGCGGATGCGCCAAACGCGCCCACCGCTCACGGACATTGTGGCGCGAAGGATCATCCGCGCAGCGTAATTTCCAATCTGAATCCTGCCCCCGTACCGGGCGTTGCATCGGCGCCGGAGTTCGCAACGCGGCGTGCGAGAGGAGGTGCGCGATGAATTGTCGCGCAGCGAAGCGCCTCCTCGCCGGGTATCTCGACGGAGCCATACGCCCGGCGGATCGCGTTTACGTCCGCGAGCATGTGAGCGCGTGCTCGAGTTGCCGCGAGCAACTTGAGCGTTACCGGCGTCTGGCTGTTTGCCTCGCTCACGTGCAGCCGGCGGTGCCTCCTGCGGATCTCGCAGTACGCATTCGGTTAACGGCTGCGCGGGCGAGCTCGCGCGTGAGTTGGCCGGTGCGCATCTGGCGCCGCGCGACTCTTGTGTTCCAAAACATACTTGAGCCGATGGCACTCCCGGCGACGGGCGGCGTTCTCACGGCCATGGTCGCTTTTCTATTTACCGTTCAAGGCATCCTTGTTGGCGCGCCTGTTGGCGCAATACAAAATGATTTGCCGACGAGCTTGATGCAGCCGGCGCGCCTGGAGAGCCTTGCACCGTTCCCGGTGACTGGAATTACGGATGTGGAGGCACATGGAGCCGATGGCGTCCTGATTCTTGAAGCTACTTTGAATGAGCAAGGACAGGTGGTGACGTATGTCATCCTGGCCGGTCCGAGCGATCCGGGTGTTCGACGGCAGTTGGATCAGCTTTTGCTCTTCTCGAGGTTCAGTCCGCAATTGAGTTTTGGGCGGCCTACCGCAGGCGGCCGCGTCGTCTTGAATTGGGTTTTGGTTCGCGGCTGAAGCATACGACGCGAAACCGGCCTCGTCGCGTCAATCCCCCGAAAGGTTCCACGTCCTGTCGTTTCTTGACTCTATTCTGTAGGCTGGATAGAGTTTGGAGTGGCTGAGTTCGGCGGGAACCGTCTGGGACGTGGCCCCGGCACCGCTTCAGGAATTCCTCGAGTACGCCATTCGCTCGAAGCAGCCAAAAAGGAGCCGGCAGATCCGCTGCGTGAAAACGAAATCATGTGTTATTGCCGCCGCGGCGGCCCTGATCGTTTGCTTCTCGGTCTTTCCGGCGCCGGCTTCCTCTCAAGGCAATTCCGATAGCGGCGTTTCGGTGGAAAGCAGCCAGCAATTATTCGCGGTGATGTGCGCGCTCGATGCCTCGGGCTTTGACGTGAACTCCAGCGCTCTCACGCGATTTCCCGAACGCGCGGCGCTTCACCAGAGACTGACGCAGTTACAAGGTCCCGCGACAGACACCCTGCGGCAGTTTTATCACGATCACGCACTCAAAGATCCGTCCGAGATGCTCTCGCGTTATATTTCTTTTGGTCTCGTGATCGGGCCGCCTCCGCAATTCCCGTATCAGCTCGAACATGAAATTCTGCCGCCCGACGTGCTGACTCTTGAAGGATTCGACGCCATTCTTGGAGATTTCTATCGGGAGGCGCACCTAGAACGCGATTGGCTGCGCGTATCAAAGGAATACGATCAGGAGGTGGAGCGCTACGAAACGCCCGTACGCCAGGCGTTGTTCGTGGCGGCCGGCTATTTGCGCGAGCTGATGAGCCCGGGGCGCGGCCGGACGTTCACTGTCTACGTCGAGCCGCTTGCCGGGAGCCGCACAAACTTCCGGAATTACGGCGAGCATTACTCGATCGTTGTCGGCTCCGAATCGCAACTCCCGATCGACGATATTCGCCACGCCTATTTGCATTTTCTCATTGACCCGCTCGTTCTGACGTCGCGCAAGGAGATTGACAAGGACCGGGCATTGCTTGAAATCGCCGCGAAGGCGCCGCTGCTGCCGATGGAATATCGCGAAGAATTCTTCGGGCTTTTCGATGAATGCGCCGTGAAGGCCGTTGAGTTGAGGGTGCGGAAGCTGCCGCCGCCGGAACTCGAAGCTGCGATCGCGGAAGACGATCGCGAGGGCCTGATCCTGGTTCGTCCGATCGTGGCCCAACTAAAAATATTCGAAAAACAAGGCCCGGCGATGCACTATTATTTCCCCGACCTTGTCAAAGGCATTGACGTTGACGACGAAAAGGAACGGCTGAAGAGCGTCAAATTCGCGACGGCGCAGCCGGAAAAAACCGAACCGGAAAAATCGCCCGCACCGGCGGCGCAGACGGATTTGGAAAGGGATCTTGCGGCAGGCGATCAGCAAATCGCCGCGCAAAATGGTCCGGCGGCGCAGTCGATTTTTGAGGGCATACTGGAGAAGCACCCGGGTCTGGCGCGTGCCAAATACGGCCTGGCGATGGCGTGCGTGCTGCAGGGAAAGGCCCGGCAAGCGCAGAGCTTGTTTGAGGAAATTGTCGCGGATGCCGCTGGGCCGGGTGCTCAGACCGCCGATCCGGCGTCGCTCGCCTGGGCGCACGTTTACCTGGGCCGAATTCACGACTTGCAGGGCGACCGCGACTTGGCCTTGACGGAATACGATTCGGCGCTGGCCATTTCGGGAGCGCCTGAGGGGGCGCGCGTGGCTGCGCAACGCGGACAGTCTGCTCCCTACAGCGCGTCGGGCACACGAAGAAGTTCCGGTGGCGAAAAGCCGTAGGGACGGGCGGCGCTTATCGAATTTTCATCGCACGATTTTCCAGAGACTCAACTCGGAAGGGGACAGAAATGAGAAAGATTTTGCCGGCGGCGGGGATCGCGTTCTGCGTTCTAATTCTTGGCTTGGCTACAACCAGCCCGGCGCGGGCGCAGAGCTCGGGGCAACAGCCGGCACCAGCGCAGAATCAGCAGCAGGGCGATCAGCAAAAACCACCGGCCACCGGAACTCAGGCGCCGCCTGCGGAAGCGCCGAAAGTGAATCCGCAGGAGGAGGCGGACTACAAGGCCTTTTCTGCGCTAAAGCCGGACGATGTGGCCAATCAAATCAAACTCGGCGAGGATTTTGTCCAGAAGTATCCGAGCAGCAAGTACAACGAACCGGTATACGCAAGGCTCACCCAGGCCTACTATGCGAAGCAGGACATCCCCAAGATGAACGCGGCCGGGGAAAAGGCGCTCGCGCTCAATCCGGACGACGTGTCCGTCCTTGTGCAATTGGGATTTGTCGCTCCGCACTTCGCGGATCCGAACGATCTCGATGCGGAACGCAAGCTCCAGAAGGCGGAGCAGGAGCTCAAGCATGCCCTGGATCTGCTTGCGACTTTGCCGAAGCCATCGCCGACGATGTCAGACGACGATTTCGCGAAGGCGAAGGCTACGGCAACCGAAGAGGCGCACAGCGGTCTCGGACTCGTTTACTTCCGCGAGGGAAAGTACGATGAATCGTTGTCCGAATTCAAGCTGGTGACCGCCGGCCCCGAGGCGGATCCGACCAACCTGTACGTCATGGGAGTTGATTTGCAGCAACTCAAGCGATTCGGCGAAGCTGCCGATGCTTATGGCAGGTGCGCGATGACATCAGGCCAACTGCAGGCTCGCTGCAAGCAGCGCGCGGATCAAATGAAGCAGCAGGCGGGAGCGGCGCCGGCTGCGAAGCCTTGAATATTCGCCCTCAACGCGAGGGATCGGGGAGCGTGGATGACGGGTGAAGAACTGACGCAGTTCGAGCGAACTCTGGGTCATCACTTCAATCGGCCGGAGTGGCTCGAACAGGCGCTAACGCACCGCTCGGCGCGCCAACGCGAAGCGACGCCCCCATCTGACGACAACGATCGGCTTGAGTTTTTTGGCGATCGCGTCATCGGCCTGGTAGCGAGCGAATATTTGCTCAGAAATTTTCCGGACTGGGATGCCGGAAAACTCTCCAAGGCGCATTCCCGGCTGGTAAGCGGCGCGTCCATCCGCTCCGCCGCGGAGGCCATCGCGATTGGCCGCCATCTGAGGCTTGGGCGCGGTGAAGAAATGACCGGAGGCCGCGAGAAGCAAAGCCTGCTGGCGGATGCGTACGAAGCCGTTGTCGCCGCAATTTATCTCGATGCGGGTTTGCATGCCGCTGCTGAATTTATCCGGCGGACTCTCCTCGAACCGGCGATGAGGGGCGCCGAAGGGCCGCTGCACGTTTCCGATCACAAGTCGGCGCTGCAGGAGTGGGTGCAACAGCACGCCTTGGGACGTGTCGAATACCGCGTGCGGAAGGAAAGCGGCCCTGACCACAAGAAGCTCTTTGAAGTCGAAGCCTGGCTTGATGGCGAGCGCCTCGCCACGTCGGAAGGCCGCAGCAAGAAGGAGGCCGAGCAGTCGGCGGCACGCAAGTCCCTCGACGGCCTGATGGCGAAGGCGCAGAAAGAGTGACGATCGCGATGGCGGCCGACGTCCAGCCTGAGAACTCCGCCGAGCGCGCAAAACCGTCCGGTGATTCCGCCGCGGAGGGAAATTTTCGCGAGTACGTCGAATCCCTTCTCGTCACCATTCTGATCGTCCTTTTCGGCACGACCTTTATCGTCCAGACTTTCAAGATTCCTTCGCCTTCCATGGAGCGCACTCTTCTCGTCGGCGATTATCTTCTTGTGAACAAATTCATTTTCGGCGGGCACGGTGCATGGTACGAGAAGATTCTGCCGTATCGCGAAATCCGCCGCGGCGACGTGATCGTTTTCAAGTTTCCGTATGACGATCATCAGCACTATGTGAAGCGGGTCATCGGCATGCCGGGCGATCGCATTCGCATCGCGGATCAAAAAGTCTATGTTGATGGAGCGATGCTCACCGAGCCTTACGCCGTGCACGATGCCGGGAGCGATGACCCATTTGGCGACGATTTTCCCCCGATCACACGCCAAATTTACGATCCGATGGTGCGGACCGAATGGTCTGCCGACGTTTACAACCACATCGTCCAGGGCGAACTGGTCGTTCCACCGAATGAATATTTCGCCATGGGAGACAATCGCGACCATAGCTGGGATAGCCGCTATTGGGGGTTCGTTCGCCGCGATGCCATCATGGGCCGCCCGGTTCTCATCTACTGGTCGGTGAAAACCGGCGCAGATGACTCTTCCGGCGGCGCGGGCGGCCTCGGTGGAGTCTTCCAGACGCTCGCACATCTCCCGAGCCGCGCGCGGTGGGGCCGCATGCTGCGCGAGGTTCATTGATCGGGTGAGAAGGCCTTGACGCCTCCTGCAACAGTTGCGTTCGAGAACCCTCCGGAACTCCAGTCCGGAAGGATCTCTCAATCCGGCCAGCACCGTTCGGTGGTCTGGCTGCGCCGAATTGTTCTCGTCATCGCGGCGATCGTGGCTATAAATCTGGGAGGATCCTGGCTCGTTCAGCACACGCGAATCCGCCGAAGTCTCGATGCCCGGTTGGCGGCCGCATTCGGCAGGCCGGTCGAAGTCGGGCGGTATTCGTTAACACTCTGGGGCGGACCGGCGCTGGTGGCGGAGCCAGTCACGGTAGCGGAAGATCCGCGGTTCGGCCATGAGTATTTTCTGCGCGCCGAAGCTCTCACGATCCGGCTGCGCTGGCTCTCCTTGTTTGGCGGACACGTGGAGCTCGGGACACTTTCCTTGTCGCGCCCGAGCCTCAACCTCGTTCGAGCTCCTGACGGAAGGTGGAACATCGAGGCGTGGCTTCCAATACCTTCGAGTGGAATACAAAGCCTTGCAGCGGGCAGCTCGGCGCTTCGGGCCGCACCGCAAATCAAGAGGATTGACGTTGACGTCGGCCGCGTGAATTTCAAACGCGGTGACGAGAAACTCCCCTTCGCATTCGTGGATGTGACCGGATCGGTCGCGCAGGACGCCCCGGGGCACTGGCAGGTGAATCTCGACGCAAGTCCCGCACGGGCGGCCGTGGTGTTGCAGCAGGCGGGAACGCTGCATGTTGATGGGCAGCTTGGCGGGACTTCATCGCGATTGCGGCCTGCTAACCTCCACATCCGTTGGCAGGATGCGGCGCTTGCCGACGCTTTTCGTCTCGGAACTGGAACCGATCACGGCGTTCGCGGCGCATTTGCCGTTGCGCTCGACGCCCAGACTCTAGGCGCGTCATGGAACTTGCAAGGACGGCTCGAGTTGCGCCGAGTGCATCGTTGGGATCTTTCGCTGCGCGCGGACAACCCCGCCGTCAACGTGTTGCTTCGCGCCGATTGGCTGCCGGAAGCTTCGACGCTCAACTTTTCGAACGTCACCATCGAGGCACCGCGCTCGAAAGCGCGCGGCGCAGGTGTTGTGACGTGGGCGGATACCGCACGAACGTCGGATCCCGGGCTCGAAATTTCGTCCGATGGGGTGGACTGCGCCGATGTGCTGGCATGGGTTCGTGCGTTCCATCCGGCGGTTTCCGAGGCGCTCGCTGCGCGTGGGACTTTACGATTTAATGTGTCGCTGGCGGGGTGGCCGCTGCGTCCCTCCGGAGGCACGGCCTCGATAGAGAACGTATCGCTCGAAGGCGGCAGCCTGCGAGTCCCGCTTAAGGTCGCTCGCGCCTCGATGCAATTGGAACGGCGGTCTGCGCACCTCTTGCCGGCGACAATTGCAATCGGATCGGACGACGGATCCCTTCGAGTGGAAGCCGCGATGCCGGCGGACTCCGCGAGCGATTCGATCTGGAAGCTCTCCGGCAAAGCTGCAAATGTGGAGGACCTCACCGGCGCCGCGGCCGCGCTCGGCTGGAACGGGCAGGGCGGATGGAAGCTCGAAGGGCCAGCGGCGTTCGATTTACAGTGGCAGGGCCGCGAGAAACTTCCGTGGAGGCACGCGCTTGGAAAAGTTGAGCTCCTGGGCCTCTCGTTGCATGCTCCGTTCTTGAACCAGCCGATCTCTCGGATTCAAGGAAGAATCAACTTTGCGCATGATTCATCGGAACTCGCGATCAATTCCGCTCTGGCGTTTGGAGGCGAGTGGAAAGGCACGGTAGATTTGTCTCCCACAGCCGGCGGGCGGCACTTCTCATTAAGTGCCGATCGCTTGAACTCTGAAGACCTGGACCGCTGGCTGAATCCCCGCTGGCGGCAAGGATTTCTCGGCAACATCCTGCCGTTCTTAAGTTCCTCGGCGAGCGGCCAGCCGGCGCCGGTCAATCTCGAAGCAGAGGGTCACGTCGCCATCGAGCAATTTGCGTTTTTGCGCTTCGTCGCGCACCGGCTCAGAGGCGAAGTTGCGATTCACGGGCGGCGTCTTGAACTCGACAACGCGGATGCCGATTTCTACGGCGCGCACGTCTCGGGCAAGTTGGTCGTGGATTTGCAAAAAAGCCCCGCATATACCCTTAAGACGCACTTTTCGGGGTTGAACCTCTCTTCACTTATGGCAGGTTCGCCCACACTCGCGAAGACATTCGATGGCCAGGCATCAGGTGATATGACGTTGTCTTTGGCGGGCGCCGGGCGCGACGCGTTGCTGGCATCCTTGGAATGTGACGGTTCGGCTGACGTCCAAAATCCGTCGCTTGAGGGATTCGACCTGATCAAGGCGATTCGCTCCGAGGATTCCACTGAGAGAACGGCTCCATTTTCTCGCGCCGTGGGAGCGTTTAAATGCCGCAACAACAAGATCCAGATTACGCAGCTCCGGCTATTCCGGCCGGACGCCGTGCTGAGCCTCAGCGGCAGCGTGGACTCAGCGCGCAATCTCGATCTGCGCGTGCGTTGGATCAATGGCGGGACGGAAGTCAGCGAACCGGGTTCCACCGTGGCCCTCGGCCCATACCATATCGAAGGTTCGCTATTGGCGCCGCGTGTGTCGGCTCCCGGAACAACCCCGACGGAGTAAGCTTGAATCCTAGGGGATTGTGCCACGCGATCTGGGAGTCCGAATTTCCGCTGCGAACGGCCTAAAATGAGAGCCAGTGTCCGGTCAATCCTGAAGTATGCGGCCAGAGCGGGATGCATCTATTTGGCCGCCGCGCTTCTAACAGTCTTCGCGATCGCGGCGCAACCTTCAAGCGATACGGACAACGGCCGTATTCGTCTGACAACGCGCTTTTCGCCTGGCCAGGTGCTGCGGTATCAGATCGAAGTGCGGAACGTCTCCACAGGGCACACGAACGGGCCGATTCGCGATCCCGAAGCCGCATCGCAATTGAAGCAAACTGCGACCGTCGTGATTCGCCTGGAAGTCTTGAGTGTTGATCCGAAACCGGGCGGCGATCTCTCCAAAGTTCACATTCGCGTAATATACGAGCATTCTTCCGCGACCAACGAATCGGACGCTTACGACGAGCAGGCCGACGCGATTATCCAGCAGTTTCGGAAACTCGAAGGGCAGTCCATGGAGTTCACTCTCGACGGCGACGGCCGGATTTCCGACCTTCACGGACTGGACAACATCCTTCAAGATCCGTCGGCGATCGCGAGTGCCCGCGGATGGCTCTCGAGCATTTCGCCCGGAGCGGGATTCCCGAAAAAGGGAATTGCGATCGGCGAGAAATGGCATTCGGAAGAGCCGCTGGCCGGCGCTCCGTTGAAGGGCACCGTCTGGCGCGCGGACTCAACTTATTTGCGAAACGAGCCGTGCAATGCCAAAGCGGGCGCGTCTCAAGGTGAGGGAGGCGTTCCCGCGCCCAAGGCGGCATCGGGCGACGGTGAGATGTGCGCGGTCGTGCTGACGCAATTCAAAATTCTCCAAATGAACCCGCGCGGCGACCTTACGCCGCCGGATTACATCCACAGCGGCCTTCGTACCACGGGCAGTTGGACTGGATCGGGCGACAGCCTCAATTCGATCTCGCTCCGCACCGGGCTTGTGATCAGCGTTACTCAAACGAGCGATCAGCTTATGAATTTCACGATCTCGAGTTCCAGCTCGCCTTCGCGATTAAACTACACCGGCGAAGTGAAAAGCCAATCTCAGATCGCACTCCTGCCCAACGCCGGCGAATCTCCGCAATAGACTTACCCACATCACAGTCTTGCGCCTCGCGGTATAATGGATGTTTTACCTAACGGCTGAATTTTGACCGGGACCGACTGTAATGAACTTCAAACTCTCAAGCGACTATCAACCGCGCGGCGACCAGCCGCAGGCCATTGCTCAGCTCACGGAGGGAATCGCCGCGGGCGACAAGCACCAGGTGCTTCTCGGCGTCACCGGCTCCGGCAAGACATTCACGATGGCCAAGGTCATCGAGAAGATGGATCGCCCGGCGCTCGTTCTCGCGCATAACAAGACCCTCGCGGCTCAACTCTTCCACGAGTTCAAGTCTTTCTTTCCCCAGACCGCCGTCGAATACTTCGTCAGCTACTACGATTACTACCAGCCGGAAGCTTATATGCCGTCGAGCGATGTTTTTATCGAGAAGGAAGCGACGACAAATGAAGAGTTGGACAAGCTGCGCATGAGCGCGACGCGCTCGCTCTTCGAGCGACGCGACGTCATCATCGTCGCTTCGGTATCCTGCATTTACGGCTTGGGCTCGCCCGAGGCGTACTACGGCATGATGGTGATGCTTGAGAAGGGCCAATCCATTTCGCGCGAGGCCATGCTTCGGAAGCTCGTCGAAATCCAGTACGAGCGCAGCGAGGATCTGCGCCGGGGAACATTTCGCGTGCGCGGCGATATGATCGAAATCTATCCCCCGTACGACGATACGGCCGTCCGGATCGAACTCTGGGGAAGCCAGATTGACGCCATTCGCCGGATCGACACGCTGACCGGCGAGATTATATCGGGCGGCGCTGAAATCACGCGGCTCCCGATTTATCCGAAGACGCACTATGTTCTCCCCGCCGAGCAAAGGGAACGCGCCATTCAGACGATTCTCGAAGAACTCGAATGGTGGAAGGGCGAGCTCGAGCGCAAAGGCAGGATTATCGAGGCGCAACGAATCGAGCAGCGCACGCGCTTCGACATCGAAATGATGCGGACGATCGGCTATTGCCACGGAATCGAGAACTATTCGCGCCATCTCTCCGGCCGCTTGCCGGGTGAGGCTCCGCCGACACTTCTCGACTACGTGCCGTCCGATTTCCTGCTGTTCGTGGACGAATCCCACCAGACGATTCCGCAGGTGCGCGGGATGTCCCATGGAGATCGTTCGAGAAAACAGACACTAGTGGATTACGGATTCCGGCTGCCCTCGGCGCTCGACAATCGCCCGTTGACGTTCGAGGAATTCGAGCACCGAGTGAACCAGGCGATCTACGTCTCGGCGACGCCGGGCCCGTACGAACTGACGAAATCGGGCGGAGTCGTGGTCGAGCAATTAATTCGGCCGACGGGTTTGGTGGATCCGGAAGTCGAGGTGCGGCCGGTGAAGGGGCAGGTGGACGATTTGCTCGAGGAAATTCGCGTGCGGGCAAAACGTAACGAACGCGTGCTGGTCACGACTCTGACGAAACGCATGGCCGAAGACCTCGCCGAATATTTTTCGGAAGTCGGCGTGCGTTGCCGTTATCTCCACTCCGAAATCGAAACGCTCGAGCGAGTGCAGATTCTGCGCGATCTACGGCGCGGCGAATTCGACGTTCTCATCGGCATCAATCTCCTTCGCGAAGGCCTCGATCTGCCGGAGGTATCGCTCGTGGCCATTCTCGACGCGGACAAAGAGGGCTACCTCCGGAGCGCGACATCCCTGGTGCAAAGCATGGGGCGATGCGCTCGCCACGTCGAAGGGCGCGCGATTCTTTATGCGGATACGATGACGGACTCGATGAAGCTTGCCATTGGCGAGACCAACCGGCGCCGCGCGAAGCAGCAGGCCTACAACATCGAGCACGACATCACGCCGCACTCGATCAACAAATCCGTGGACATGGAGCTTGCTGCGATTGTGGAGGCTGACTACCTTACCGTGCCGGTGGACGAGAGCGCGATTGACGAAATCGCCAGCGAAGATGATCTCCGCCGCGTGATCGAGCAGCTCGAGACGCAGATGCGCGAGGCGGCAAAGAAGTTTGAATTCGAGCGCGCCGCTTCGCTGAGAGATCGGATTCGATCGCTGAAGCAGAGGGATCTCGGCGAACTATTCGCGCCGCCGGCCGATCCGGCGAAATCATTGTAAGCATGCGCGTCGGAATCGCGGTAGGGCGGGTTCACACGAGGCCGCGGCGGAGATCGGCGAGCGGATAGAACGTCCCGCGCCACGACACGCCGCCATGACGTAATGTCAGAAATGCCGAGCGCGCGAGCATCCAGCTAAATATCAGAGCGCCGATCGGGTGCGTGAAACCGTAGAGCGGGGAAGCACCCGCGCTGACGGATACCACCGCGTGGCACGTGAACGAAATTGCCACAGCAATGAGGGCAAAAATCCGCGCCTCTCCGTGCACGAACGGCAACGTCACCCAGGGGAAAACGCTCAACATCAGAAGACCGAGTATTTGTCCTCCAAGCATCGCCAGGTTATAGCTGGCCGCGGCAAAGAAAGTTTTCGACGAACCGCGCACCAGATTGCCGAGGCCGGCCTGCCAGCGCACGCTAACGTGATTCGGCGCGTAGCCGACCTGCGAGCGGAACCCGGCGCGCTTCGTGAGCTTCGAAAGCTTCATGTCCTCGAGCACTTCCATTGGCATCCCGCGGTGGCCGTTAAACGCGTCGTAAGCCTGCCGCCGAATCAATTGAAACGCGCCGATGCCGATGTATCGGGAGGAACGCGGATCACTCGTGCGCCAGGCTTCTTCGCCGAGGGCGAATCCCAGGCCGAAAAAAGTCATAACGACGTGCTCCCAGAATCCGACCATGATCATCCTGGTCATCAGCGCGAGGTGATCGAGCTTTTGCTCGATCGCGACGCCGACAATTCGGCGAAGCGAGTCCGGCGCGAAATGCACGTCGGCATCGGTGAACACCAGCCATGAGCCGGTGGCGAATTTTGAGCCGCTGTGAAGCGCGTGAGGCTTCCCGAGCCAGCCGGAAGGAAGTTCCGTAACGTGGACGACTTTCAGACGCGGATTGCGAGCGGCAAAATCGTCCAGGATCCGGCCGGTATCGTCCGTCGAACGGTCATCCACGGCAATGACTTCATAGTCCGGGTAATCGAGCGCCAGCATGGTTGGGAGCGACGCCGGCAGCTTTTCCGCTTCGTTGAGCGCACCGAAGATGATCGAAACTTTCGGGCAATCTTTCGATGGCAGGGGTTCGAATCGTTCGATCCGGGGCAGTTTTCTCATGCCGATAGCAGCCCGGACCGATTGAATGACCCACATGCCCGCAATAATACCGAGCAAGATTGTGATGAAAGTGTGCAAGTGAGTTTTCTGCCCGCGATTACGTCAAACACGTTATTCTAGCATTTTCGGCGAGTCCTCCAGAGGCACGCAGCGTGGCATCCTCCATAGCAATTGTCGGGGCTGGACGCGTGGGCCGTGGGCTGGCGCATCGCTTGCACCGCCTCGGTTGGCGGATTGGTGCGGTCGTGACACGCTCGACAGCAACCGCTCGCACGGCAGTGCGAAAAATCGGGGACGGCGCCGCGTACGGCGCTCCGACTCGGCAAATCCTGAGCGCGGAGGTAATCTTAATTACCACGCCCGACGACGCGATTGCGGAGGTCGCGGCCGATCTTGCCGAGCTCGGCGGACGCGAGTGGAAAGGAAAGATCGTGCTCCACACGAGCGGGGCGCTCGACCGCATCGTTCTTTCGCCGCTTGCACATTTTGGAGCGTCCACGGGCTCATTGCATCCGCTTCAGACGTTTAGCGGCCGCACGGTACCCGATCTCGAAGGCGTGGTGATCGCGGTTGAGGGCGACCGCGCGGCGCTTCGCATGGCGCGCAAAATAGCTCGCGCCTTGGGTGGTCTTCCATTAACGCTGAAAGGCCGCGACAAGCCCGCGTACCACGCTGCAGGCGCCCTGGTGGCAGGGCACGCGCTCGCGCTGGTTGAGGCTGCAACGCTGATCTTGATGAGCATCGGATTCACGCGGCGCCAATCCAATCGATCCTTGCTGCCATTGATGCGGCAAATGCTCGTGAATTTTGAACGGCTCGGGCCGCGGCTCGCATGGACGGGCCCGCTATCCCGCGGCGACTATGAAACGATTGCGCGTCATCGGGAGGCATTCCGAAGCTTGCCGCGCGAGTATAGCGACGCCTATCTGGCGCTCTCGATGTTGGTTGCGCGAGTCTTATCGCCGAATCCCGAGCTAACGCAGTCGAAGGTCCAACATGCGTTGAAACAGTCCTCAGGAGGAAGAGCTTGAGTTCGTTGAATATCCCGGTGGAGAGCACGACGCTCGCAAATGGATTGCGAGTGGTGATTTCGCCCGATCGATCCGCGCCCGTCGCGACAGTCGGCGTCTACTATCAGATCGGCTTTCGCCTCGAGCCGCGAGGACGCAGCGGCTTTGCGCATCTCTTCGAACACATGATGTTTCAGGGCTCCGAGCACGCGGGAAAAATGGAGCACATCAAGCTGATCAATTCTTCGGGCGGCATGTTGAACGGCACGACCAGCTATGACATTACGAATTATTACGAAGCCGTGCCGTCGAACGCTCTCGAGCGCGTCCTGTGGCTCGAGGCCGACCGCATGCGCGCGCTGAAGGTGGACGACGAGAATCTCCGGAATCAACGCGATGTTGTGAAAGAGGAAGTGCGGGTGAATGTCCTGAACCAGCCGTATGGCGGATTTCCCTGGCTCGATTTGCCGCCCGTTGCCTATCGCAACTGGCCGAACGCGCATAATTTCTACGGCGATTTCGCGGATCTCGACGCGGCGACGCTCGATGACGTCCGGAATTTCTATCAAACCTATTACGCTCCAAACAATGCAGTGCTGCTGATGCTCGGCGACGTTGAACCGTCTGCGGGTTTCGCGTTCGCCAAGCGATACTTCGAAGATATTCCGCCGCACCCGCTCCCTCCGCGCGTGGACGCGAGTGAGCCCCCGCAGATGGAAGAGCGGCGCGGTGAGGTGCCGGAAAAATTCGCCCAACTTCCGGCGCTGGCAATCGGCTATCAAGCGCCGCGGCGCGGCACGCCGGAGTGGTACGCCGCAGGAATTCTCGACCGCGTGCTCCACGGAGGCCGCGCCGGACGCATCTATCGCCGGCTCGTAGCGGAGCGCCAGATCGCCGTCGAGGCGGAAGGCGGCATCAATTATCCGGCCGGCAATCTGTTTGACTACAACGGGCCGACGCTGATGGTCACGAGCATTTACCATAAGCCCGAGTTCCCGGCCGAACAGACCATCGCTGCGTTCAACGAGATCGTCGCGGACGTGCGCGCGCACGGCGTCAGCGAGAGCGAACTCGAGCAGGTGAAGGTGAAGTTTCGATCAGATTATTTCTCGATGCTGGAAGGCGGGATGGGCACTAGCATGCCACGATTTGGGTTGATGCACTGTCTGGCGTGCTTTTCGCTTTTCGATAGTGCGCCTCAGAAAATTAATACGGTCCTCGACGAGTTTCTGCGCGTGACGCCGGTGCAAGTTCAGGAGATCGCGAATAAGGTTCTGGTTCCATCGCAGCGCTCGATTGTGATTAGAAAGCCATCGGGAAACGGGGGAGGGCGATGATGTCTTCAATATCAACAACGCCCGGCCCGCACGTCACGTCGGTGCCGGCTCTGGGTCCGGAGCGTCAGGTGGCATGGCCAGCCCGATCGGCTCGCGTTCTTCCCAATGGCCTCGAAGTCGTGCTTGCGGAGTCGCATACCTTTCCCAAGATTGTGGCCGAGCTGTTTTTTCGCAGCGGCAACGCAGCCACGGCGCTTCAGTCGCCTGGGCTTGCGGAAATGACGGCGTCCGTGGTGCGAACTGGAACGCAACGCCGCACGCGGCGCGCTATCGAAGAGGACCTGCGTAGCATGGGCGCCGATCTCGGCACGACGGCAGGAGCCGACACGAGCGCCATCTCGATTTCCGGGCTTGCCGAGTTTGCAAAAGGCCTTCTTGAACTCGTATCCGATTTGGCGCGCGACGCTTCGTTTCCGGATGACGAGTTCGAGCGCATCCGCCGCCAGAAGATCGAAGGATTGCGCATTGAACGCACGACGCCCGGGTTTCTGGCGAGTGAGCGCCTGCGCCGGACGCTCTTTGGCGCGCATCCTTACGCGATCATCGCGCCGACCGAAGCGCAGGTGGAATCATACCGCCGCGACAATCTGCAAGCGTACTACCGCGAGCACTACACGCCTGCGAATGCACTTCTCGTCATTGTCGGTGATTTTAAGACCGCGGAAATGTTCCAGTTAATCGAGAAGATTTTTGGCGGCTGGAGCGGCGTCGCTCCGAAGAGATTATCAGACACGGCGCTGCCGGACCATCGAGGCCGGCGCGTGCAGCTCATCCACTTGCCCGGTTCGGTTCAGACAGACGTGTTGATCGGCAACAGGGCGATCACGCGGCTACATCCGGATTGGTTCCGGCTTTTGCTCGCGAATTCCATTTTCGGAGGGGCCTTCAACTCGCGCTTGGTGATGAACATTCGCGAGCAGAAGGGCTACACATACAGCCCGCGAAGCGCGGTCAGCGCGCTGCGGGAGCACGGTTTTTTCTCGGTGCACGCCGCTGTGCGGAATGACGTGGTCGCCGCGACACTCACCGAAATTTTTTACGAGCTCGACCGCATGCGCTCGCTGCCCGTGAGTGAAGAGGAATTGAGCAACGCGCGGAATTACATGACGGGCGTCTTTTCGCTCGGCATCGCCACCCAGGACGGCATGATGACGCAACTGTCGACGGTATATCTGCACGGTCTGCCGCCCGACTATCTGGAGACCTACCGGGAGCGCATTCGCTCGCTCACGAGCGAGGATGTTCTCCTGGCCGCGCGCCGCCACTTCGATTCTGCGAACGCGCAGATTATTATCGTCGGCGACCGCGATCAGATCGCGGAGCAAGCGGGACTTTTTGCAGAAGTGAAGCAATACGACGCGAGCGGCCGCGAGATTTAAGCAATGTCTGCTTCGTTGCAGCGCGGGGCCGGGAGTTTCGACGCTGGCCGGGCGGTTCGGTGCGTCAGCATCGTCGCGCTTCTCGCGGTGTTTACAGTCTTATCCACAAACGCGAAAAAGCATCCTCCCGATCATCCACTCGATTTGAATACCGCAACACTGGAACAACTGGAGCAACTGCCGGATGTGGGCCCCGGTATCGCGCACGCCATCATCGAATTTCGCGAGAAGAGTGGCCCATTCCGGCGAGTGGAAGATTTGCTCGCAATCCGCGGCATCACCAAGCAGCGTCTCGAAAAAATTCGACCGTACGTTTTGGTGAGCACTCCGCCGAAAACTGCGGTTAGCCGGTGAAAATTCGCCGAAGAGCTCGCGAGCGCGCCGGCGTGCGATTCAGATGGCTTGATGACTCTGTTTCGCTTTTCCGATAGCGAGGGGCACCTGGTCTGCGATTTCGAGACCATACCCGTCGAGCGCCACGACCTTCTTTGGATGATTCGTGAGGACCAGAATCCGCCGCAAGCCCAGATCGATCAGAATCTGCGCGCCGATTCCGCTTTCCCGCTGGAGCAAGCGCTGACGATTCAAGTCGCGATCAATCTCGCCGCGATCGTGGACCAGAATTCTCGGCAGCGCGCCTTGTTCCGCCGCCGACGAGTCAATGCGGAATCCGCGGCCCGTGTGGTGAAGATAGACAAACACGCCGCGTCCGGCGCGGGCGATTGCGTCGAGAGACCGATCGATCAGCTCGTTGCAGTCGCACGATGTTGACCCCAGCACATCGCCCGTCAAGCAATGCGAGTGAACCCGGACAAGTACCGGCGGTTCGCTTCCTACGTCTCCCCGAACGAGCGCTACATGGACTTCGCCGTCCACGTCACTCGAGTAGGCAATCATCCGGAAATCTCCGTAACGCGTCGGCAAAACGGATTCCGCGATCCGCCGGACGTAGCGCTCATGCTGCATGCGGTAGCGAATGAGTTCGGCGATCGTGAGCAGCTTCAGGCCATGTTCGCGGCAGAATTCTCGCAGCTGCGGAACGCGCGCCATCGTTCCGTCGTCATTCATCACCTCGCAAATCACGCCGGAGTGGTCGAGGCCGGCGATGCGTGCGAGATCCACGGACGCTTCCGTCTGCCCGGCGCGCACGAGCACACCGCCGCGGCGCGCGCGCAACGTATAAACGTGGCCCGGCCGCGCAAGGTCTTCGGGGCGCGTGTTCGGATCGGTGGCGGCCAAAATCGTCGTCGCGCGATCGGATGCGCTCGTGCCGGTGGTCGTGCCGCGGCGAGCGTCAATAGGTTCGCAGAATGGAGTCCCGAAGAGCGAAGTGTTGCGGGGCGTGATCGGAAGGAGATGCAGCGCGTCGCACCGCTCCTCCGTGAGAGCCAGGCAGATCAGGCCGCGCCCAAACTTCGCCATGAAATTGATGGCCTCGGGAGTCACTTTCTCCGCCGCCATCGTGAGGTCGCCCTCGTTCTCGCGATCTTCGTCGTCAACGAGGACGATCATCCGTCCTTTGCGAATTTCATCAACGGCTTCTTCGACCGTAGCGTATCCGATATTTTCCGCGCTCATCTCGATGCTCCTGAGAAATGCAACATCAGCAAATAGAAAAACGCCCCGACCAAGCCGGCGCCGGGAATAGTGAACACCCACGCCCAAACGATTCTTCGCGTGACGCCCCAGCGCACAGCCGTCAATCGCCGCACCGCTCCAACGCCCGTAATGGCGCCGGTAATCACGTGCGTCGTGCTCACGGGAATGCCGGCATGCGCCGTAGCAATCAATGTTAACGCAGCCGAGGTCTCCGCGGCGAATCCTCCGAACGGAGTGAGCTTCGTGATGCGCTGCCCCATCGTTTTGACGACGCGCCAGCCGCCCGCCATCGTCCCACCGGCCAGCGCCAGGTGACAGCAAATAATCACCCAGTAGGGCACCTGGTACGTCGGCAACATCCGGCCCGTAACGAGAGCGGCCGTGATGATTCCCATTCCTTTTTGCGCGTCACTGGTCCCGTGGCCGAAACTGAAAGCGGCGGCTGAGACAAGCTGGAGCCGTCGAAACCACGTGTCCACGTTTCTCGGATGCGCTCGACGAACGATCCAGCTTGTGATAATCGTGGTGAACGCGCCGGCGGCCAGGCCAATCACGGGAGCGATGAAAATGAAGATCACCGGGAGGATCCACCCCGAGATCGTGATGGCGCGGGTTCCAGCCGCAGCGAGAGCCGCGCCCCCGTACCCTCCCATGAGCGCATGGGACGAACTACAAGGTATTCCCATTCGGATGGTCACGTAATTCCAAAGGATCGCTCCGAGTAGTCCTGCAAGAATTACGTAAACGGTTACGTAGTGCAAATTGACGAGACCGCTACCCATCGTTTTAGCAACGGCCGTACCAAACGCGAATGCAGCGATGAAGTTCCAGAAAGCCGCCCACGCCACGGCGGTAAGCGGCCGGAGCACGCGCGTCGAGACGACGGTCGCGATCGAGCTCGCGGCATCGTGCCAGCCATTGGTGAATTCGAAGGCGAGCGTGACAAAAACTACTAGTGCGAGAACCCGAAAGTCATCCACGGACTGGCCTCTCAGGCTCGGCTGGAACGCTCGGAATGCGGTTGATCTGGCTTGGAAGTGGAAAGCGGAATCATGCGTTTTTCAAAGTGACAGTTTCGATGACGTTGGCTACGTCCTCGGATTTGTCGGCGGCAAATTCGAGCAGCTCGATGATTTCTTTCCACTTGATGATTTGCACGGGATCTTTTTCCTCGTCGAAAAGATCGGCAATCAATTTGCGGCTCTGCCGGTCGGCCTGATTTTCGAGGCGATTGATTTCAATGCAATGGTCGAGGATGTGATCTTGCTTCTCGAGCACCCGAACCGCCTGCACGATTTCATACGTTGCGCTGAGCACGGTGCGGGCCAACTCGCTCACGCCGGGAATGATCGTGCGAACGCGATAGATTACGAGGCGAGTCGCCGCTGCGTCGAGCAGGTCAATTACGTCGTCAATCTTGCTTGATAGTTCGTGAATATCTTCGCGGTCAAACGGTGTGATGAAAGTTTGGTTGAGCCGCGTAATGATGTCGTGAGTGATCGTGTCGCCGATGTGCTCGAAATCCTCGACGCGTTCGGCGCGCGCGGCCGGGTCGTCGTAATTCTCGAGCATGTCTACGAGCGCTTGAGCGCCGGCATTGACGTTCTCCGCCTGGCGAACAAACATCTCGAAGAAGCTTTGCTCGCGCGGAAGCAGCCTCGTAAGCAGTCCGGGCATCGCCGGTTAAACCTCCGTGGGTGTTCAGGAGAGGCCCGACTATATCGAAACGCCGGGGCTCCTGCAACTCGGGAAAAGAAAAAGGGCGCCGCGGCTTGGTTCACCACAGCGCCCCGTAAAGCTCTGACACATTTAAGTTTACTGGACGGCTTAGTACATTCCGCCCATGCCGCCGGCTCCGGGTGCACCGCCGCCCCCGGCTGCCTTCTTATCGTCTTCCTTGATGTCAGCGACAAGAGCTTCCGTCGTAAGCATCAGGGCGGCGATCGAAGCAGCGTTCTGTAGCGCGAGGCGCGTGACCTTCGCAGGATCGATGACGCCGGCCTTCACGAGATCCGTGAACTCACCGGTGTCCGCGTTGAAGCCGAAGTTCTCGTCCTTCGAGTCACGAACGCGGCCAACCACCACCGCTCCTTCGTGTCCCGCGTTGTGCGAGATCTGCCGCATTGGCTCTTCGAGCGCCCGCTTCACGATGTTGACGCCAATCGCCTCGTCGTCGTGCAGCTTGAGCTTTTCGAGCGCGTTGATGCAGCGAACCAGCGCCACGCCGCCGCCGGGAACAATGCCTTCCTCGACAGCCGCGCGGGTTGCGTGCATAGCGTCCTCGACGCGAGCCTTCTTTTCCTTCAGCTCGGTCTCGGTGGCTGCGCCGACCTTGATCACGGCCACGCCGCCAACAAGTTTCGCCAAACGCTCTTGCAGCTTTTCCTTGTCGTAGTCCGAAGTGGTCTCTTCGACCTGCGCGCGAATCTGCTTCACGCGACCTTCGATCTCGGATGGCTTGCCCGCGCCTTCCACGATCGTCGTGTTGTCCTTGTCGATCGTGACTTTCTTGGCGCGGCCAAGATCTTCCATCTTCACGTTCTCGAGTTTGATCCCGAGATCTTCCGTGACGGCTTTGCCGCCGGTCAGCGTGGCGATATCTTCCAGCATGGCCTTGCGGCGGTCGCCAAAGCCCGGGGCCTTTACGGCAGCGCATTGCAGCGTGCCGCGGAGCTTGTTCACGACGAGTGTCGCGAGGGCTTCGCCCTCAACGTCCTCGGCGACGATCAGCAACGGCTTTCCGGTCTTGGCGATTTGCTCGAGCAAAGGAAGTAAATCCTTCATCGAGCTGATCTTCTTCTCGTGGATCAGTATGCGGACGTCCTCGAGCGCGCACTCCATGCGCTCCGGATCGGTGACGAAGTAGGGCGAGAGATAGCCGCGGTCAAACTGCATACCTTCGACCACCTCGAGCGTCGTCTCCATCGTCCGGGATTCCTCGACGGTGATGACGCCATCCTTGCCGACCTTCTTCATCGCCTCGGCGATGATGCTGCCGATTTGCTTGTCGTTATTGGCGCTGATCGTGCCAACTTGCGCGATCATGTCGCCCTTAACGTCCTTGTGCAGCTTTCTGATTTCCTCGGCGGCGACTTCCACGGCCTTTTCGATGCCGCGCTTTAGCGCCATCGGGCTTGCGCCGGCCGCTACCGTCTTCACGCCTTCGCGGAAAATTGCCTGAGCGAGAACGGTGGCTGTGGTCGTGCCGTCGCCCGCGACATCGGACGTCTTCGACGCAACCTCGCGCACCATCTGCGCTCCCATGTTTTCCAGTGGATCCTGCAGTTCGATTTCCTTGGCTACCGTCACACCGTCTTTCGTGATGATCGGCGCGCCAAACTTCTTTTCGATCACGGCATTGCGGCCCTTCGGCCCAAGCGTGATTTTCACGGCATCGGCAAGTGCGTTGACGCCGCGAAGGATGGACTGGCGCGAATTCTCGCCAGTCACGATTTGCTTTGCCATATTCCCTTACCCTCCTAAGATGTGTTCCGAAAAAACAATCCCGTTCCGCCGATGGCGGCTGCGGGAGTTACCTCTTGGCGGCCTTTGCGGCACCGCCGATTTTCGCCAAAATTTCGTCTTCCTTGAGGATCAGATACTCCTGATCATCAACCCTGATTTCGTTACCGCTATACTTGCCGAAGAGCACCCGGTCTCCCGGCTTTACATCGAGGGGGATCCGTTCGCCCTTCTCAATTCGTCCTGCGCCAACGGCGATGATCTCGCCTTCTTGTGGTTTTTCTTTGGCCGTGTCGGGGATGATGATTCCGCCCTTCACGGTTTCCTTTTCTTCCAGACGCCGCACGAGCACGCGGTCGTGCAGCGGCGTGACGTTGACTGCCATCTTTGCTTATCCTCCGGTGGAGTACACAGAATCGCTAGATGAGGAGGCTTTGACTTTTAGCACTCCTCGACAGCGAGTGCTAATATAGCAAAAATCTCGATGATGTCAAGCGATAACATGCGTGGCAGCCTGGTTCGGCCTTCGTCCGTATTTATACTTAAACCTATACTGGGCAATAGCTTGCCAAGTGTCCGAAAATTCCGACACATCGTTGTTGCCTTGCACCCGCTCCGAGCGTAGCATCCAACTCAAGAGCAGGTGTGCAGTGACGCTTCTCTTCTATGTTCGACTCGTTGGATTTACGGCCGGAGCGCTCGTCGAACTGTTTTTTCTCGCGCTGATTCTCGGAAATCGGCGGCCCCGGACGTTCGAGCGCGTGCTCTTTTTCCTGATCCTGGCTCTATTCGCATTTTATTGCGGCGGCGTGCTCGTCCTGAATGCGGGACTTCACTACGCCGTGCCTCCCGCGGCGACACTGATGTTCGCAAACGGACTGATGGGATTGGGTCTCGCGTTTCTGCCCGCGTTTTTGTTCCACGCCCACGCCGAGTATTACCAGCTGGACGAAGACCCGGCAAAGAGATGGCTCCGGTACGTGGCATGGCTCAATTACGCCTTTGTAATCGTCGCCGGCGCGCTTGTGATGCCGCGGCTGATCTTCGCGAAGTCGCTCGAATTCTTTGAACCTGCCAACCGCGCCGGGAGCGCTTACGCGGTGTGGCTCGGGCTGACTCTGGCGGGCAGTGCGGCCATCTGCCTCACAAGTGCCGCAAAGCGCGGTGCGCCTTTTCCCCGGCTTGATCGGTTCCTCGGCGTATTTTCCGTTGTGGCCGGGGCGCTCACGATTTACGTCTATGGCTTCGGAGGGCCCGGCAAGCCGGTTTTGTCCGAAGCGCTGTCGCTGGGAGTCTTGCTCGCGGCGGTCGTCCCGAGTGCAGTCCTTGAGTACTGGATTTTGCGCCACAACTTCCTCGGGATCGGATCGCAGAAAAATCTTATATACGCCGTTTCCGGTGCGTTCCTGGCTCTCCTGTACCTGGGGCTTGTGCGGCGGATCAGCGGATGGCTGGAACCAGTTCTCCCGCCCGAGGCAACGTCCAGCATATTGCTCTTCATCCTCGTCGTGCTGTTCGAGCCTTTCGAACGGGGAATCGGACGCGCGCTTCAGCGTGTCTTCAAGCGCGGGCTGGACAAGATGCAGCGGCTGCTTGGTGAATTCCAGGAGCGCGCGCGGCAAGGCGATCTCGTTCGCTTCATCGAATTCGTCGAAAAGCGCGTCAACGAGGAATTCGGTCTCTCAGTGACACGCCTTTCTGTACCGGAAGATTCCGCAGTCGAACCGCTTCGCTCACCGGGCGGCCTCGGGCACGTCGCTAGAATCCGACTGATACGCAACGGCGAATCGATCGGCGTTCTTGAAGTCGCGTCCACCGGCTCAGTCCTGACCGGGGAAGTCACTGCCGCGCTTGATTTTCTTGGCGAGCAATTGCCGGGACTGATTGACCTCTGCCGCCTTATTCAAGACAAAATCGAGCTCGAGCGCACACTGGCGGAGAGGGAACGTCTCGCGATGCTGGGACAGATGGCGGCGAGCGTCTCGCACAATTTGCGAAATCCGCTCAGCTCGATGAAAACCATTTTGCAAGTTCAGCTGGAAAACCGCGATTTGAAAGAAACCGTGCGGAACGACTTGATGCTTGTCCTCGGCGAGCTTGAGCGTCTCAGCGCGAAATTGACGCAACTGCTGCGATATTCGAAGCAGCCCGCGCGCATTGCCGGCGCGGATGAGAGCATTGAGGGCGCCGCTGCAATCGGTGGCGTCGTGAATCTCCTTCAGCGCGACGCCGAACAGCGAGGCGTGGCGATCGAATTCAGCCGTCCCGCCGAAGATAGTTGCGTAAAAGGCTCAGAAGAAGTGCTCAGCGACATTTTTTCAAATCTCATCGTGAACGCTGTTGAATGTCAGCCGGACGGTGGCCAGGTTCAGATCGATGCGGCGCGAAAAAATGGCTGCCTGATCGTGAATATTTGCGATGCCGGGCCCGGCATCCCGCCGGAAGTGCGCACGAGAATTTTTCAGCCGTTTTTTACGACGAAGGCCAGCGGCACAGGTCTGGGGCTCGCGATTGTCACGCGGCGCCTCAGTGAGATTGGCGGGACGCTTGGATGCGAGAGTCCGGTACAGAATGGGCGCGGAACGAAATTCACGGTAACGCTGCCTCTCGCGCCGTCGTGAGAGCGGAGACCCAGCCGAACTTGTTTCGTGAAGGATACTCGAAGGCATGAAAACGATTCTGATCGTTGACGACGAGCCCGCGGCACGGTACGGCTTGCGCCGCGCGCTCGAGCACAAATACCGAATCGTCGAGGCCGAGTCCGCGAAAGCTGCGCAGCAGGCAATTGGTGTGGAGCGCCCGGACGTGATTCTTCTCGACCTTGTGATGCCGGACGGAGGCGGCGTCTCGTTCCTCAGCTGGATGCGTGAATCCGGTGTCACGCAGCCCGTGCTCATCGTCTCCGCGCTCGACACGGCCAAAACGGCCGTCGAAGCGATGCGCCTCGGCGCTGCGGATTACATCGTCAAGGGCTTCGACATTGACGAGTTGCGGAAGCGCGTCGAAACTCTCGTGAAACTTGTCGAGTTGGGCGAGGAAAACGATCGCTTGCGCCGCGAACTGGTTTCGCACGGTGAATTCGGACGCATGCTAGGGCGAAGCGCAGCGATGCGGCGTGTCTTCGATTTGGCCGATCGCGTCGCTCCAACCGATGCCACGGTTCTGATTCTGGGCGAGAGCGGAACGGGAAAGGATCTTCTCGCGCAGGAAATTCACGCGCGGTCTCCCCGTTCGGAGCGTCCCTTTGTCGCCGTCAACTGCGCGGCACTGCCCGAGAATTTGATCGAATCGGAATTATTCGGCTTCGAACGCGGCGCTTTCACGGGCGCGGCGCAGCAGCGGAAAGGGAAGTTTGAACTGGCTTCGGGCGGCACACTGTTCCTGGACGAAATCGGAGACATGATTCCGGTGACGCAAGCGAAGGTTTTGCGCGCTCTCGAAAATCGCACGATCGAGCGCCTCGGGGGATCGCAGGCCGTCGAAGTGGATGTGCGCGTCATCAGCGCGACGCACCGCGACCTCGCCGCCGAAATCGCAGCGGGCAAATTTCGCGAAGACCTTTATTACCGCTTGCGCGTCGTTACGATAGAAATTCCGCCGCTTCGCGCGCACAAAGACGACATTCCTCTTTTGAGCGCGGGGCTCGTCGAGCAATTAGGCGCGAGGCACAAGCGTCCCATTCATCTGGACGCCGGCGCAATGCAGCTCCTCGAACGCTATGATTGGCCGGGCAATGTGCGCGAGCTGCGAAACGCTCTCGAGCGCGGCCTGATTCTCGCAAACGAAGGCGCAATTCGTGCCGCGGACCTTCCGGCCGAAATTCAAGACGGCACGAGCTTCGTACCCAGCCGCGCGGCGGACGGTGGCAATCATTACCTCAATGAAAGAGATTTTCGCGAAGCGAAGCGCCAGTTCGAAATCGCGTATCTGCGGCGCAAATTAGAGGAGCATCACTGGAACGTCTCGAAGACAGCGGCCGAAGTGGGCTTGCACCGGCAAAGCTTGCAGGAAAAGTTGCGCGAGCTGGGCATTCAGCGCCCGGGAAAGTAGACAGCGTGGCGAAACGAGAAGGCGTCGCGTCATACATCCTCGCGGGCGGCGAAAGTTCGCGCATGGGGCGCGACAAAGCGCTGCTTGAATTCGGCGGCATTCCGCTCGTCCTGCATATCGCCTCGCTTGCGGAGCCATTCACAGGCGCGCCGGTGATTGTTGGCCGCCCGGATCGTTACAAGAATCTGAGCATGAGGGTCATCTCGGACGACACACCGGGAATCGGCCCACTCGGCGGCGTTGCGACGGCGCTTCGAGATTCGAGCGAACCGTGGAATCTCGTACTGGGATGCGACTTGCCTCTGCTGACCTCGGATTGGCTGGAATACCTGATTGATCGCGCGCTCACCTCGGCCGCGGATGCCGTCGTGCCGCAAAGCGCTGCCGGCGCCGAGCCGCTATGCGCAATGTATCGCAAGAGCTGCGAGGCTAGATTTGCAAAGGCAATCGCGCGCGGCGTGCGCAAAGTCACTGACGGATTTGTGGAACTCAACGTCGAGCGCATCGAGCCGCTGGAATCGATGATTTTTGACGCCGGCGGCCTGCTCTTCAAGAATCTAAATTCAAAGAAAGATATCGAAGAAATAGCGGACGCCCTTGAGCGAAAATATGGCAAGGTAGCTCGTCAATGAGCGGACACTATTTCGAATTTCGCGACGTATCGATCTCGTTTGGCGATCAGGACGTCCTCAAGAGCGTCAACTTCTTCGTCGATCAGGGAGAAACCGGAGTCATCCTCGGCCGCAGCGGCGTGGGCAAGTCCGTCAGTTTGAAATTGCTGCTTGGATTTCTGAAGCCCGACGAAGGCCGGATCATCGTTGCGGGAGAAGACGTCACCGACTTTACCGAGCACCAATTCGCCGAGATTCGCCGGCGCGTGACGATGGTATTTCAGTCGGGCGCGCTCTTCGATTCGCTCACCGTGGCCGAAAACATCGCGTTTCCGCTCGATGGGCGCGGCCTCGACCAGGATGCAATAGACGCGCGCGTGAAGGAACTGATGCAGACTCTTGAAGTGACGGAATTCGCCGATCGCCTGCCGGCCGATTTGAGCACCGGAACGAAACGCGCAGTCGCGATTGCGCGCGCGCTGGCTGAAGACCCGGAAGCCATTCTTTACGACGAGCCCACGACGATGGTTGACCCTCTGATGGCCGCGTACATCGGCGATTTGATTTCGCGGCTGAAGGCCAAGCTCCACAAGACGTCAATCGTCGTTACGCATGACACACATCTGGCGAAGAAGCTCGCCGATCGCGTGATTTTCCTGCAGGAAGGCCGCGTGGCGTTCTTCGGGACTTGGCCGGAGTTCGAAAATTCCTCGGACCCTTACCTTAAGAATTTCCGCCAGCAGGACGCAATGATTCCCGCGCTTGATGCGGTGGTCCCATCGGTCTGACGGGCGAACTGCCAAGGTGAAGCTTTTGCCGCGTTGAATTGCTCGATCCGCGCTCGCACTTCAGCGTAGATGCCCGACGCTGTTTTTGCTATCGTGCAGGGTCGCCTAAGCCTGTTTCTAAGATCGGACATCCCAGTTCGACGGAAAACCATTTGAGCGCTCCTGCCCCGGCCGATCCAAAAAAACAACTGCGCCGCGAAATGGGATTTTGGGACGTTCTGCTTTTCAATATTGCAGCCGTCCTAGGACCTCGTTGGGTCGCCGCGGCCGCGCATAACGGCACGTCGTCCATTTCACTATGGATTCTCGCCGCACTTTTCTTTTTCGTTCCGAGTGCGCTTGTGATCGTCGAGCTTTCGACGCGCTATCCCGAGGAAGGCGGCCTGTACGTTTGGTCGAAGGAAGCCTTCGGCGAATTTCACGGTTTCGTTGCCGGATGGACGTATTGGGTCTACACGTTCTTCTATTTTCCCGGGCTTTTGCTAGCCAGCGCATCCATGGGCGCGTACATCGGAGGCGCGAAATACGGATATCTCGCACAGGACAAGCACTTTCTCATTTGGGGTTCGTTCGCTCTCCTTGCCGTCGCAGTCGTGATGAACATCATCGGACTGAATATCGGCAAATGGCTGCAGAACGCCGGCGGCGTCGGGACGTATGTCCCGTTGCTTATGCTTGTCGCCGCGGGATTTTATTTGTGGCACCGGCAGGGCTCGGTGACACATTTCACCGTCCCGAACATGCTGCCGCACTGGAATTGGGACACCGTGAATTTCTGGCCGCAGATCGCGTTCGCGTTTGTCGGATTGGAACTCGTATCGGCGATGAGCGAGGAGATCCGCGATCCACGGAAGACGATTCCGCGCGCGATCTATGCCTCCGGTGCGCTCATCGCCGTGATCTATATCGCAGCGACGATTGCCGTGCTAAATCTGATGCCGGACGCGTCGGTGGATCCCAAGAGCGGAGTATTCCAAGCACTGACGGTTGCATCCACGGTTCTCAGAATCGGCGCAGTCGGAATGATCGCGGCGCTGCTCGCTGCCTTCGGAAACGCGGGCGGAGTTGGCACGACCGTTGCGGGAGTCGCGCGCGTGCCATTCGTCGTGGGAATCGATCACTACATGCCCGCGGCATTCGGGAAAATTCATCCGAAGTGGCGGACGCCTTACATCTCGATTTTGGTCCAGGCATTGATTACGGCTGCCGTGCTGCTCCTCAGTCAGATCAACGAGACGACGACCGGCGCGTATCAGGTCCTCGTAGACGCTGCAACGATTCTTTATTTCATCCCATTTCTTTACATGTACGCTGCAGTCATTAAACTCTCGACGAGAGCAGACCGCAAGACTCACACCAACGCAGTCCTCATCCCGGGTGGAAGGCTGGGCGTTTGGATCGCAGGGGGGCTCGGTTTCTTGGTCGTCGCGGCCGGGATCGTGCTTTCATTGATTCCGCCGGGCGAGGCGGAGAACAAATTCATCTTCGAAACGAAACTTGTCGGCGGAACTCTCGTTGCGATTTGCCTGGGATTGATTCTGTACTTCCGAGGCGCGCGAGCAAAGCGGCGTCAATCGGCGTCTTAGCGCGGGACATTGCGCAGAAGCGCGTCAGTAAATAGCTCGCGCTTTGACGGTCTGCTTTGTGGCCAGCGAAAATCGCGGTTCGACCGCCCCACCTTGATTGATTCTTTCCGTCACATACTCTCCGAGCGCCGGACCGTGTTTGAAGCCGTGTCCCGATCCTCCACCAACCAGCCACACATTTTCGAAATCGGGGTGTCGATCAATCAAAAAGTCGCCGCTCGAGGTGTTTTCGTACTGGCAGATTCGCGTTTCAACGATCGGCGCGTCCTTCAGGGCAGGGAACCGCTCGGCGACGTACTTTCGCGCGTGCGCGATCGCTTCGGCGGTCGGAATCCGCTCCTGGGAATCGGGGTTGGCGCGCACGCCGTGCTCGTCTGACGCTGCCTTCAGCCCGCGGCCTTCAAGACTCGGCATCCCGTAGTACTCGCGAAAACGATCGAGGAACGTCGGAAGCGCGCGCGGTGAAAATCGCGTATCGCCCGGCGGGATTCCGAAGAAGAAAACTTCCTGGCGCGTTGGGAAAATTCGGCCGCCGAGCAGATCCGGGAATATCGCCGGAAGCCACGGGCCGCACGCAAATACAAACGTATCCGCCGAGATTTGGTCGCCAGTGCGTGTGCGTACCGACTTCAGGCGTCCTGAGCCCGACGGCGCTTCGACAGAACCAGAAGCATAGGCAGCGCCTTTTCGGACGGTTTCGGCGACAACCAACTCGACTGCTCGCCGCGCCATGATTGCCCCGCTCGTCGTCTCAAGAAAACCCATTCCATCGTCCGGAATCGAAATCTGCGGGTATCGCCGGCGCACTTCGCCCGCATTCATCACCTCGTGCGGCACGCCCGCTTTCTTCAGCACATCGAGGGTCTGGTGGGTGTAGGCATTGTCTTTCGGTGATAGCCAGAGAACGCCCGTGCAATGAAAGATTTTGGCGCCGGAGGCGGCGTCGAGCTCCTCCCACGCGGGCAGCGAGCGCATTGACCACCGCGTGTACAGCTCATCGGGGCCGTAACCCATGCGGATGATTCGCGATTCTCCGCCGGAGCTCGCGCGACTGTTCGACGGTCCGTAGGCATCGAGAATCAGAACGCGGCGTCCGGAGCGCTGCAGGAAATTCGCCGTCCACGACCCAAACACGCCCGCACCGATCACGACGACATCAAACTTGCTGTTTGCGCTCACTCGCGGTGACGTCCTTTCGAGGATCTGCTAGAAGCCCTGTTCGATCAATTCGTTCACGTTCAGACGCGACGCCGGATGGCCTTGGCGCGCCTCGATGAGCGACTCGACGTATTTCGCAAGTATGTCGCATTCGACGTTCACGGAATCGCCGACCGTCAGTGCATGAACGGACGTGTGCTCGTACGTAAACGGAACAATCGCAAAATCGGCAACGCCGTCGTGCCATCGCGCGACGGTCAAACTGATCCCATCAATCGCGATCGAGCCCTTTTCGGCTATGTAACGCTGGAAATCCTCTGGAACGCGCACCGAAAGCCACCAATTATCGCCTTCGCGAACGAGGCGCGTAACGCGACCCACCGTGTCCACATGGCCTTGAACGAAATGTCCACCGAGTCGCGCGCCCGCCGTGAGCGGCCGCTCGAGATTCACCGGCCCTCCGGGCCTTTTCTCGCCGAGCGATGTGCGTCGGAGCGTTTCGCCTGAAAGATCGGCCGCGAAATGATCCGCGTCGCACTCGACGACGGTGAGGCAGCAACCATTTACGGCGATGCTGTCGCTCACTTTGAGCGGAGCGGCTTCATCCCACGCGCCAGAAATATCCACGCGCAGCCGGCCGCCATCATTTGACAGCTCAAGTCCTTCAACTTTTCCGACGTGTTCGATGATTCCCGTAAACATCGCTAAAGTATCCTTCAAGCAAAATATCGGCGCCCGATTGTCGGCACGTGAGATCCCGCAAGGGCTCCATCGCGACGCGCGGTCCGCGGGGCCACCGCGCCCAAATCACGTCGCTCGCGCCCATAATCTTCGGCGCGATAAAGAGCGCTATCTTATCAACGATTCCCGCAGCCAGCGCGGCTCCGTTCAACTCGCTGCCCGCCTCGAGAAGCACGCTGAGAATCTCCCGCTTGCCGAGCTCGACCAGAGCCGAGTGTAAATCGGGTTTCATTCCGCGGCGTGGCAATAGCACGACTTCGACGCCCGCGCGGATGAGTGCGCGAGCTTTGGCTGAGTCCCGAGAGGCGAGGGTCAGAACCAAAACGTCGCCGCGTGCGGATTTGACCAACGCCGATCGCAGAGGCAATCGAAGCCTCGAATCCATCACAACGCGCAATAATCGGCGTCTTCGCGGAAGGCCTGTGCGATCTGTCAATTGGGTATCGTCGGTCAAGACCGTACCGATTCCAGTGAGGATCGCATCGGAAGCGTGGCGAAGATGCTGTACGGCTTCGCGTGAGACAGCGGAAGTTATCGTCGTAGTCTTCCCGCGCGCCGCGGTGATCTTTCCGTCGAGCGTCATCGCCGACTTGAGCGTGACAAACGGCAATCGCGTACGAATCCATTTTGCGAAGCCTTCGTTGATAGCGCGGGCGTCTGCGTCGTTGACGCCTACATTGACTTCAATTCCCGCGCCTAACAGCTCGCGGAATCCGCCGCCCGCGACGAGAGGATTGGGATCCCGAATCGCCGCGACGACGCGTTTGATCCCAGCCTCGATGATGGCGCGCGAGCAGGGGCCGGTCCGGCCCGTGTGAGAGCAAGGCTCGAGATTGACGTAAAGCGTCGCGCCGCGCGCGGCTGAGCCCGCGCGTTCGAGCGCCAAAATTTCCGCGTGTTTCCGGCCGGCGTAGGTATGAAATCCTTCGCCCACAACGCGTCCCGCGCGGACAATCACCGCACCGACCCTCGGATTCGGCGATGCGAGCGCAACACCGCGGCGCGCGAGTTCCATAGCGCGCGCCATCCAAAAATCGTCTCGCGACGCCTTCTCAGTCGAAGAGTGAGTTGACGTAGGTTTGCGCGTCAAAGGGCACCAAGTCGTCTATCTGTTCGCCCGTGCCGACAAAGCGAATCGGCAAGCCAAGCTCGCGCGAGATCGCGACAACGATGCCGCCCTTCGCCGTGCCGTCGAGCTTCGTGAGCACGATTCCCGTCACTCCGGCATGGCTCGTGAATTCGCGCGCTTGCGTAAGGCCGTTCTGCCCGGTCGTCGCGTCAAGGACGAGCAGCACGTCATGCGGCGCGCCGGACACCAGCTTTGCGGCCGTGCGTTTCATCTTGTCGAGCTCGGCCATCAGGTTCGATTTCGTGTGAAGGCGGCCGGCCGTGTCCACGATCACCACGTCGGCTGCTCGCGCCTTCGCCGCGCTCAACGCGTCGAATACCACGGACGCAGGATCGGCGCCGGGCTTTTGCTTGATCATCTCGAGTCCGGAGCGTCGCGCCCAGATTTCAAGCTGCTCGATCGCAGCGGCGCGAAACGTGTCGGCCGCGCAGAGAACGACGCTGCGTCCTTCGATCTTAAGGCGATGGGCGAGCTTTCCGATTGTCGTCGTCTTTCCCGTGCCATTGACGCCGACGACGAAGATGACTCGCGGCGAGGCCACACCCGTTCCGTTCTCACTGGTCACGGGAGCAACAAGAATTTTGACGATTTGCTGTTTCAGCGACTGCTTGAGCGCGGACGCGCCTTCGAGCTTGTGCTCGTTCACCTGCGCGCGCAGCGCGGCGAGCACTTCTTTCGTCGTGCGCACCCCGAGGTCGGCCGATAGCAGCGCTGATTCGAGCTGCGCCAGGACTTGCGGATCCACCGGTCTGTCGCCGGTCAGGATCTGCTCGACCTGCGCGGAAAGTTCGGTCCGCGTCTTCGCGACCGACGCTTTCAGCCGTTCGAGGAGAGTGGGTTCCGGTTTTCCAAACAGAGAAATCATTCAGCCTGCCTTTTGTTCTGGAGTAAATGATTCTAGCAGAGGAGCCGCATTCGAAGTGTGCGCGAGGGCAGGATAGCCGGAGTTTGACTTGCAGGAGCTGGTAGGCGCGCCCGAGCGGCTAGACTTCGACGAGCGTGGCGCTGATGCGGAGCCTTCCAGCGTGAATGGCAGATTCAAGCGCCGCGACCACGGCCGGATCGAATTTCGTTTCCGCGAAAGCGCGAATGCGCTCGAGCGCGTAGTCAACTTCCATCGCAGATTGATAAGGACGGTTGGTCGTCATCGCGTCAAACGTGTCCGCGACGGCGATAATACGCGCCATCATCGGAATTTGATCGCCCGGGAGGCCGTACGGATAGCCCTTGCCGTCCACGCGCTCGTGGTGCAACTCGATTCCCGGCAGGACGTCCTTCAATTTTGCGACGGGCCGCATGATGTTTGCGCCCTTGATCGTGTGCTGCTTCATCAAATCGAATTCTTCCTCGGTCAATTGGCCCGGCTTTTTCAGGACGCGGTCGTCCACGCCGATCTTCCCGACGTCGTGAAGCAGCGCCGCAATCCGTACTCGCTCGAGGTCCTCGGGCCCTAGTCCCAGGCCCTCGCCGATAATCAGCGAATATTTTGCTACTCGCCCCGAATGGCCGCGCGTATATGGGTCCTTTTCATCAATGGCGGCCGAAAGCATCCGAATTGAGCCCAGGAAAAGTTCGTGGTTCTCCTGAGCGGCTTGCTCCAAATGTTCTACGTGGCGTTCGATATCGTTCGCCATGTTATTGAAGGTCTCGCCCAGTTCGCTGATTTCCGCCGCGCCGCTCACTTCCACGCGTTCGTGGAATTCCGCGCGGCTGATCGCGCGCGTGGATGCCACGAGGCTCTGGATGGGCTGCGTGATGCCGAGCGCGAAAAGATATCCGAACAAAAGGGCAACGAATGTCGCGCCAAGGACAAATCGCAGTGCTTCGCGCGTGAGATCATCCACGCCGGCGTCAATTCGCGCCTGTTCCATGCTGCGTTGCGCCACCACGGCCCAGCGCAGAGCGGGAATCGTGCTGTACGTTCCGATCATTTCAACGGGGCGCTTTCCGTCTTTCTGCGGCTGGACGAATCGAATTGTCGCCGTCGTGCGCAGTTCCTGCGGCAATTCCTTGAATTTCTGCACCACCGGCGAAGTTTGCGACACGTCGAAGCCCGGGATCATTTCGTTCGTGTTCGCGTGCGCCACGATGCGGCCGTGAATATCGGCCACGAAAAAAACGCGGTCGTGCGTGCTCGCGTCCTGGAGTCGCGCCACAACACGGTCGAGCGATACAACCGCCGCGAGCATCCCCGTGAATTGTCCCGCCGAAAATAGCGGCACCGACATGACGAGCGCGGGCCGGTTATTCGGCTGCAAGGCGAATGGCTCGCTCACAAAGTTCACTTGCTGAATGCTTGCCGTGAACGCGCGCTTCAGCGTCGCGTCAACGAACGGATCCTTGTCGGCGCGAATGCTCCCGGCAGATTCGCCGCGAGCTTGCCGGTCAACGGCTGTCACGTAAAGAATGTTCGTATTGCTCTCGATAATGTTCTGAAGCAAGCGGCTGACGGGCGGCGCATGCGACGGTTCGTTTACGTCGTCAATCCACCCCCCCAAGGCCATAAACTGCCGTTGGGTTGCCAACTCTTCGTGCAAATTCGATTGAAACTGCAGGATTTCGCCGGCAATCGCGCGCGCGATTTCCTGCTGCTGGACGCGCTCTGTATCTTGCAGCTTTTCCTCGCTCAGCCGCAGCACTTCCCGGTGATAGAGCCATAACGGCGCCACGCTGACGAGCAGCAGCGCGGCAAGTACGATCCACAGTATCTTGAGGCGGCGCGTCCCTTGCGGCTTGATGTCGGGTGTCTGCACAGAGCTGTCCTTGCCTAAAAATGCTAGCGGAGTGCAGACCCGATGCACAACTGACCTAAAG
The DNA here is from genome assembly GCA_963838705.1 of uncultured Acidobacteriota bacterium. Classification (GTDB taxonomy): domain Bacteria; phylum Acidobacteriota; class Terriglobia; order Acidiferrales; family UBA7541; genus Palsa-147. Next base: position 313,607 of record CAWIRU010000005.1, read on the forward strand.
TACCGGCGTGGCCGATGCGTAACCTACTGGCCTTCCTGGGTTTGGCGCCCGGAGCGGCCACCATCGTCGCGCCGGCCTGCCCTGAGTTTTCGAAGGGCATCCTGCCGGCGTTTTTGACTTTCATTCCAACCGCTCGTTTAACCTAAGCTTCGCAGCGCGGCGCCCCTTCGATTTTTCTTATTCATGTAGCTCACCTCTTCAGAGGTGAGGCCTTTCGGCCCATTCGAGCCTTTTGCGTTAAACTGTCTATGAGGTTGGAGCTGGCGCAGCCTATTGCAGTTCGACTGTTAAAGGAGCACTTGTGAAAAGCGATTTTGATGTTCAGTTCGAATACGTCGATCGAGAAAAGGGTCCCGGCGCTGGCACATCAATCAAGGTCGAGGCTGCTAGTTCATTTCCCGTCGCGATCGCCAAGGCTACGCGCGAGTTCTGGAAGGGACGGTCGCGCAAAGAACGATTTGATATCGGCACGGGAGGACTGAGGATCTCGGCTACCCGACTCGAAGTCGCGTCGGACAATTCAGAAAAAAAGTAATTGCGGGCGCGTCCCTATGCATTCAAGGATGTTGTTCTCGCCTTCTTCGCCACGCAAAATGTGAACACCAACTTCAAGCTGTAAACCATGTCTTGGCAACGATTGCAAAGGGATCCCCGGGGGAGCCGGACAATGTAGCTCACCTCTTCAGAGGTGAGGCCTTTCTGGCCTTTCGGACTTTTCGAGCCTTTCGGCCCCGCCGAGAGCCCCTCATTTATGCAGATCGTCTGCTTGCCTTTTAGTGGGAGCTCCCGCATTCATGCGGGGAGGAGCGCTTCAGCGCTCCGAAAGAAATCGTACTTGCAAATTTGCGCTTTAGCGCCGGATAGCCACTCGACCGGCGCTAGCCGTGAAGCTGCCTTTGCGGTCAACAAAGTAAAACTGCATGGTTGATCGCCTCCCGTGCAACTCAGTGTGCTGAGGCGCGGTAGCTTTTTCAGCGTCGAGTCGGGAAAGGTTTCCGGCATCACGGCGGCGCGGACGGCGTCATTCAAGTTCGCCAGTGGATCGTCGGCGCTCGTTGCTTCAAGATCCACAACTTTCGAGTTCGCGTCAATCATCACCGTGTACTGTGCGATTCCTTGCGTTCCGTCAGGGTTCGCTATACTTACCGTTCGCAAAGGTGATTTTTTCTTGCGCGCCTGCGCCAATTCATCGTCCAGCCGCGCATCGCCTCCTACAATATTCGAAAGCCGTTTGCGAATTTCTATGGCGTCGTCGTCCAGCGGTTGATCTTGAGGAATCGTATTCAACGCGGCCATATACATTTCCGCCGCATCGTTCTTGCGGCCCAGAGTTTCATAGATATGGCCGAGATGCGCGCCGATTGCGAAATCGTCCGTGATTTGCCACGCCGCCACGATGTATTTCTCGGCAGCGTTCATTTTACCCTGCTGATATTTGATCCAGCCCATCGTGTCCCAGTACTCACCCAGCCTCACCACGCGCGTCCACGTTTCTGATCGCACGTTTGCGAGCGACGTCTCGTTTAGTTCCTTTTCAATCACGTCGATGGAACGCTGCGACCAGGCTTCCGCGACATCCAACGACGAACTATGCTCGGCTAGGATGTAAGCAACGCTGTTCAATCTGCTCTCACTATCGTCTAGTGTCAGAACTGTGCGAAAAGTCTCCAGAGCGAGCGCATCTTGATGGGTTTCCAGATACGCCCGGCCAAGCGCGAAATGCGCGGCGACGTATTTGGGGAACCGCACCGTGGACCGCTCAAGCACCGGGACGGCCTGTCGCGGTTGATGAAGCGCAAGATAAGCCGTGCCGAGCCTGAAAAGAGCATCGCCATCATTTGGCGCTGTGGCAATTCGCTTCACCAGCAAATCTTCTTCTTCCTGATACTTCCTTTCGTTGGAGAGAGCCCAAGCCATATTGAGATAAGCGAGAGGGTTTTCTGGAGCCAGCTCCAGGTATTTTCGAAATGCAGTCTCTGCGTCCGGAAATTGTCGCGCATTCATGTGAGCCCGGCCCAACTCCCGCCAGGCGTCAGGATATTGTGGGTCCGCCTTCACCGCTGATTCAAAAGCCTCGATGGCGTTTGCCCAATTCTTGCGTTTAGCTTCCTCCGTTCCTCGGTCGTACAGTTCTTGTGTTTCGGCGGCTGGAACGTGAGCAACTTCACTTGGCTGGGACTTCGCCGGCGCGGGGGAGGTAGAAGCGGATGCGGCCTTCCGAGTGCTCTTCGTTTCCGGTGTGATTGCCGTGGCTTCGACGATCTTCTCGGCGAAAGCAACGTAGGACTTTGACTCGCTCGGTGGAATTATCGGAACGCGCAGATCCAACGACCTCGATCCATGGAAAGTTGCGCCCTCCCACGAATCGCGAGATTGATATTCCGCGAAGTCCTGCGTAATCCGCAACTCCTTCGCAGCGGGAGGGTCGGACACCGTCAAATCAGGAAACGTGAGATTCAGATCGAGAGAATAAGATTTTGGCCCCTTGAGATCGATCGGCGATTGCTGGGACTTTCCGTTTGCATCGGATTTCGACTCGGCTGCGGGCAGCAGAGATAGCAAATGCCACTCGCCAATCGGAACGGACGTGATGTCAGTCGTCAGTGCTGTGAGACTCTCCTTTTTTGGATTCACGTACATCAATTTGCCGGTAGCGTGAAACTGCGCTTTCACCGCATGTACCATGTCCGAGGCATTCACGACTTTGAAATCGGTGTACTGCGCCTTGCCATACAGCAATCGATTCGCTTTTGAGAGCACGGCGTCAGCCGATTTGGCAAGTTGCTCCTGAGAAACGTGATCGTTCAACAACCGGATCAAAACTTCCAGATCGCCACGCGTCTGAAGTTCAACCGTCGCATCCAGATTTCCTTCAGCGTCAACTTTTCCATTGATTCCAATCCGATATTCTACTGTCATCGGAACATCTTTCGGCGTCTTCTGGAGCCCTGCTGAAGCCGTTTCGGAAACCACGAGCGCGTCTTTGCCGCGCAATTGGGGCATCAAGTAACCGTAAGGCCCGACGCCGAGCGTCGTGTCGAGCCACATATCTTTGTCACCTACTCTCAAGAACGTGAATGCGTGGTCGAATTGCCCCGGATTCGGCATTTCCGGATCAATATCGAGCAATATATTTCCCAGCACAGGATGCGCATGAAGCCCTTCCGCTTCGAGCATCGCCTCAAGAAGCGTTGTCTTGTCTTTGCAGTCTCCATACCGATTCGCAAGAACTTCGGCCGCGGCATGGGGCTGGTAGCGCCCGAGTCCGAAAGATAAACTCACGTAGCGAATATTGTGAGATACCCAGTAATAGAGAGCTTGGGCTTTGGCTTCGTCCGTTTGCTGTCCGCGCGCGATCTCGTCGGCCTTTGCGCGAATTTCTGGCGTCGGTACGCGCCGGTCGCGTTCAAGTTGCGCGTACCAGTCAGCCACCTCGGCCCAACTCTGGAAGGTCGAGAACATTACGCGAGGGGCCGGGGGAGGCGGATTGCCTTCGAGCAGCTTGATCACGTCAAACTTGAAATCCTTAAAAATGTCGATTGGCGGTGGCGTTTTCAGATTCGACGTCGCCCAGTGGTAAAGCCGGCGGTCTCCTTGGACGGAAATCGTAGGCTCGACGCCTTCGGAGCTTTTGATTTTCAGCGTTCGGTTGCTGGGCACGTTCAGATCAAGCCGCTCGTCGAGAGCGATAATTCTGTCTGCGAAACTCCATATCTGCCAAAACTGCCCTGGCACAAGCGGGGTCGCCGTAATCAAGACATCGTATTCAACCACATCGCCAACAGACACTCCTGGAACGGTCACGTGTTTCTGGCGCGCGTCGGTGTACATCGGCGCTTCGCGTGCTACCGGTGCGCTCAAATCTTGCACTGCGTCCGGTCCCGCCGTGACGACGCTTCCATCTGGCTTGAGAACTTTGACGCTCCGAATCTCTATCTGTTCGTTGAGCGCGTTGTACGGAAAAATAAGTTGTCCGCCGGTGGCCAGACCAGCCTGCGATTGAATTCGAAGCCGCGCTCGCATTTCGCGAGTTCCCGATCCGTCGTTTTCATATCGCATCGATACATACACGTATTCGTAGATAGCAGGTTCCTGAGAAAAATCCGGCACGCCCTTGGAGTCGGATTTGGTGCCGGCGGAAGGCGTCGCCGAAGATTGGGCTTGCAATCCGGCAGGCGCGGCCAGCAAGAGAACCAGAACGCCCGTCAGACGCCAAGGGGAATATAGAGCGTGCCACACGGTACTGAAGAATAACCTAAATTCTTGCCTCTGGGATACACCGGCACCGAACGTATGCACCGCGTTCGTATACTAACCCGCATCCAACGCTTTATTCGGCCTCTTCTCGTAAGAGACGGGAGGCCCCTGCCTCCCCGAACCAATGCGCAAAATAGGCCCACGACCCCGCGGCAGGCTCCTCAGCGCTCTGAATTTTGATCGTGATGGATCGGCCCACCAGTGCCCCGACAATCATCACAGTTGTCATCCCGAACGTAGTGAGGGATCTGCGGTTGCCTACTGCGCCAACGGGCGTCGTCGAGCCAACAAACCTCGTCGGATTGCCGCTTTCGATTACAGCTAGCTTCGGCAATCGGATCGGGCGCCCCATATTGCGTTTTTCGCGAAAAACAAAGCACAATTCCGTAAGATTCTCGCGCCCGAATCCCGCTGATTCCCCGGCACTTCCGCCCACCCTTACAGACTGTGGATTTGCGCGCACCTCAAGGCGCGTGATATAATTGCACGATTTAATTACTCTAACATTATGATACTTATAGAGTTAACACGCAGAGCGCCGGTCGCGTGTTGTCGCAGCGGCCGCGGGCCGGCCCTAAAGGGAGCGCCCGCGCTGACGCAGGAAAGGCTTGCCCTGACGCAGGAAGGAATCCCCGAAGGCAGGCGGCCGGAGTCGCGAGATGCGTTACCGCCCCCTTTTCTCTTTTCCATTTTCCCTTTTCCATCTTTTTCTAATCGAGACTCGAAATTATTAGAAACGCCCGCAACTCAAACAAAACAATCACCGGAGGTCATGTCTAATCGAGACAAAATGACAGGGCCTTCGAGGCTTCATCTACTCACCTTTGAGGCGCCGCTCCATGAGCTCGCGAATGGCGTCGCGAGGGGCACGGCCCTCGTACAAGACCGCATGCATCTGTCGCGTGATAGGCATTTCGATTCCCATGCGCGTGGCTAGAGTTTGAGCCGCAGCCGTGGTTGGCACTCCTTCAGCGACCATGCGCATTGAGCCGACGATGTCCTCGAGCTTCCGTCCCTTTCCGAGTTCCACGCCGACACTGCGGTTCCGGCTCAGCGCTCCGGTGCACGTGAGAACAAGGTCACCCATCCCCGCAAGCCCCGACATCGTCTCCGGTTTGCCGCCCAGCGCGATGCCCAGGCGGCTCATTTCCGCCAGACCGCGGGTGATGAGCGCCGCGAGCGTGTTGTGGCCGAGCCCGAGGCCCTCCGTAACGCCCGCCGCGATGGCAATGACATTCTTGATCGCGCCGCCCAGCTCAACGCCCGCGATATCCGAATTCGTGTACAGGCGGAATGTTGGCCCGGAAAACTCTTCCTGCACTTCCGCGGCGAGCGATGCGTCCTTAGAGGCAATCACGATAGCCGTCGGATCCCCGCGCGCGACCTCTCGCGCGAACGACGGCCCGGACATCGCCGCAATCCGTAGCCCCTTCTCTCGAGCCCCGGCTTGCGCGATGACTTCGCTCATTCGATCGAGAGTTTCCGGCTCCAGACCCTTTGTGGCGCTCACGATCGCGGCGCCGGGCGCAACATGCGGCAAGATTCGCGCATACAGTTGCCGCGCGTGCTGCGACGGCATCACGCCGAGGACGATGTTGGCGCCCCGAACCGCCTCCGCAATGTCGCCGGTCGAGAACACTCCTTCGGGCAACACGAAGCCGGGCAAAAAGACGTCGTTCGCGCGCCGCGTGCGCATGGACTCCACGATTTCCGTTTCATGCGCCCATAGCAAAATCGCGTGCGGCTTGCGGCTGCGCGAGAGAACGATAGCGAGCGCCGTGCCCCAGCTTCCTGCGCCGATAATCGCGACTTTATTCATTGGAGGTGATTCGCTTCATTCGTTTCGCGTTATGCGGCTTTCCGTGCCTGCAAGGATCCGTTGCACATTTTCGCGATGTTTCCAGATCACCATGACCGCGATCAACATCGTTCCAAACGAGAGGACGGTCGGAGGAGCGTGGCCCGGCGCGTACAGCAGATAAACCAGAATCGGCATCGCCGCCGCCGCGGCGATCGAGCCAAGCGAAACGTATCTCCAAAAAAAGACCACGACGATCCAGAGCACCGCGGCAGCGATCACAGCCATCGCGCAGATGGGGATGAACGCGCCGGCGCTCGTCGCCACGCCTTTGCCGCCGCGGAATCCGAGCCACACCGGAAACATGTGACCGAGAACAGCGCAAACCGCGGCGACAGTCAGCCAGCGCGCGCTGCCGCCGCTCCAGCGCGCCGCGAGCCAAACCGGGAGATAGCCCTTCGCGGCGTCCAGGATAAACGTGACGAGCCCGGCGACGGCGCCTGCCGTGCGCGTCACATTGGCCGCGCCGATATTGCCGCTGCCCGAATCTCGAATGTCGCCGCCGCGCGTCGCCTTCACAATCAGCAGCCCGAAGGGAATCGAGCCGAGTGCATACGCGATAATCGGGATCAGCCAGAGGTCGTTCACGAATTGCCTCCGGCAAATGGAAACGTTGCAAGGCGCGTATACCGGCTGCCGCCCGGCATCAGTTCGCTTCGGATCAGGTGAAATTCGGTTGCGCGCATTTCGCCGAACTCGAGAGGCTCGACACCGCGAATCGCTTCGCGCAGTTGCGGAAGCCCGTCATCGCTCTTGAATCGTGCCAACGTCAAATGCGGAGTGTAGACGCGATCCTTGGTCGCCACGCCGAATTTCGCGGTTTGCACATCTACCGCTGCGGCAAGCTCGGCAAGATTCGGCGACGCTTCCGCGCCGATCCAGAAAACGCGCGGATGGCGCTCGTTCGGAAAGAATCCGCCGCCGCGAAAACGCACGTCCACCGCCGCGTTCGAACGCACCTGCGTGAGAGCTTTTTCCAAGTCCGAAACCTTTTCGGAAGGCATTTCGCCGATGAATTTCAGCGTGACGTGAAGGCCTTCCACGCGAACCCATCGCGGGCCGCGAGATGCGTTCCGAAGCCGCTCGATAAACACCACCAGCGCGCGTCGCACGGCTTCGGAAATTTCAAGAGCAACAAACAGCCGCACATCCTACCCCTTGCCGAGCGTCGCGTACAGAAAATGGCGGCGCACCATATCGAGCGCCGCGATCGTCGCAAACGTGCGAATCCGATCGCGGTCGCCGGGGAATTGAAACGCTCGCTCCTTGGTTCCTCTTTCGTCAGCGAGTCCGATGTGCACCAGGCCCACAGGCTTTTCGGGTGTTCCGCCGCTTGGACCCGCGATTCCCGTGATGCTCACCCCAGCGGTCGCGCGCGTATTTCTACGAATTCCTTCGGCAAGCGCCACCGCAACTTCGGCGCTGACCGCGCCTTTCGACTCGATAATGTCAGGGGACACGCCTGTCCAGGCCGACTTCAAATCGTTGCTGTAGCAGACCACCCCACCGAGAAAATACGCCGAGCTCCCTGGGACGTTCGTCAAGCGCACTGCGACCATTCCGCCCGTGCAGCTTTCCGCCGTCGCGATCGTTGCTTGGTGTTTCTGGAGTTCCCGCGCGACAACTTCTTCAATTGACTCGCCCGACGTCGAAAATAAATTGTCGCCGAGGGCAAGCGCGAATCCTTTCACCATTTCGTCCAGCGTCTTGTTCGCTGCCGCAGCATCTTCGGACCACAAGCGCGGATGAAGCTGAATTTCGCCGGGCGCGGACAGGATTGTGACGGCGCACTCGGCATGCTGGCGATAAATCGAAGCGACGCGATTTTCGACCTCGGATTCAGGCAAGCCGGTGATGCGCAAATCGCGCACGTAGAGGCGCCGCCCATGCCCAAGTTTTTCCAGGCGCGGACTCACTTCTTTGGAAAACATCGCTTCGAGTTCATTCGGCGGGCCGGGGAGAAGCACGATAACGCGGCCTTTCACTTCAATCCACTGGCCGGGCGCCGTGCCGCGAGGATTTCTCAGCACTTGGGCGCCTTCGAGAATCATCGCTTGCCGTGCATTGTTCTCGGGCATCGCGCGGCCGAATCGCCGGAAGCGTTCCTGAATCGATCGGAGGATTTCGTCATCGCGGATCAGCCGGCGTCCGATCGTCTCGGCAAGGGCTTCGCGCGTGAGATCGTCCTCGGTCGGTCCGAGGCCGCCCGAGCAGATCACCAAGTCCGCGACATCCATCGCGTGTTCGAATACGCTGCGCAATTCCTTGCGATCGTCGCCGACCACGGCCTTGCGAATGACGTCCACGCCGAGCTTGTTCAGTTCGCGGGTCAAAAAGAGGGAATTTGTGTCAACGCGAAAGGGAGTGAGGAGTTCCGAGCCGACTGCGATGATTTCCGCATTCATGCGGGAAGGTTATCCGTAAAGCGGCATTCCTTCAACATCCCAATCGAGGGAGAAGAGCACGCTGCTCGTCGCCACGATCGCGCGGCGTGATGGGAGCAGCGCGAGTCCCACGATGCCGCTACCGCTGATCACCAGCTCCGCTTTCGCCTGCGGCGAGAGCCGCACGACGCCGCGATGCCCGTGCAACGAAGCCGCCACGTACAAATTGCCGGCGCGATCGAAAGCAAGGCCCTGAGGGCGGCCGAGGCCGCGATAAAACACATTCACTTCGCCGGCGGGCGTGATGCGGAAGACGCGATCGAAACTTGAGGTAGTCGGTCCCGTCACGTAGAGATCGCCGCCCGGGCCGAACGCGAGATGATAGGCGGCCATGGACGGCTCGAGCGTGGCGAAAACAAAAATCTCTCGATCGCGGCTGATTTTGAAAATCGTGCCGCTGCGGTCGCCCACGTAAAGATTTCCATTCTTGTCGAATGCGAGGCCCGTGGCGATGCCCATTCCCTCAATCCACTGCATCGAGCGGCCGTCGGGAGAAATCCGGTGAATGGTGCCCTCGTTGCGGCAGGAAACGTAGAGCATGCCTTCGTGGTCAAGCACCAGTCCCGTCGGGTTCATCAACTCGGTCACGAAAGGCTTCACGGAGCCGCCTGGAGTCACTTTGTAGAGCGAGACGGGAACTTTCTGCCCGCGCTGGCCGCTGAACGTGACGTAGACATTGCCCGCGGAATCCACGGCAGGGTTTGCGACGGAATGAAGATTGTCGGCGATTTGCACGCCCAGCGCGACTGGAAAGGGTTGGCTTTCCGCGCTGCCGAGCGTGATTTGCACTGCGCCGCCTCTCGCGCCTTCGGGAACGCGTGCGATGATCTGCGTTTCTGCGGCCATCACGACGCTTGCTTCCACTTGGCCAAAGTGCACTACCGGCCGCGCGTGATTCCGCCCGCCGAACCCCGAACCGGAAATAGACACTTCGCCGCCGGGAAGTGCTGCTGCGGGTTTCACGTTGTCAATGCGAGGCGCGCCTGGCACTTTAGTGGTTTGACCTCAATTGCAAGCTCATTTGCGAAGCGGCGGAAATGTCCGTCATTGTGGCGGAAGGTTTGCCGCTTGTTGTGCCTGTAGGAAGCTCAATCATGCCAGAGTTCTATAGTCCGAGCCATCGCGCAATCCAAAGACAAGCGGCGGCGTAAAGTGCCGCCGTCCAATCATCGGCCATGATGCCCCAGCCACCGGGCAGCGACTCAGCCTGACGCACCGGAAACGGCTTCCAAATATCGAACACCCGAAAAAGTATAAAACCCGCCAACAAATATTTCCAGTTGAGCGGCCCGAGGCCAAAGTGCAGTACCCGGTAATAAGTTCCCGACGAACCGGCGGGGACGAATTGTGCTGCACATCTTAAGGTCGCCGTCCCTAGGAGCAACGTTATCCACTGGCCTGAGACTTCATCGATCACTACGAATTGGGGATCCTTCTTGCGGCTATCCTTCGCGACGCGATCTGCGGCCAAGACCCCGGCGGCCGAAATCAATACGCACAGCATCACAGGAATAACGGCAGGAATAGCGCGGAAGTTGATGACGAAGTACAATCTGAATAACCACACGTCGTGCCGCCCCGAAGCGCGAAGAAATACCGCCAGAGCTACTCCCGCGAGCGAGCCCCAAGTGCCGGGTGCGGGTTTGAGATAGCCCAGGCCGAACGCTGTCGCGATCAGATAGGAAATGCGCGGCTTGCGCGGAGCTGGCGCCGCGCCCGAGTCAGTTGCGGCGGTCATTGGGATCGGCCGGCGAGGAATCTTCCGGCGCGTCTTCATCAATCACAGGTTCCGAGATCACGTATTTTTCGCTCGCCCAATTTCCGAGATCGTATGTGCGGCAACGCTCGCTGCAGAAAGGAAAATCGGCGTCGGTTTCAGAATCGGTGGGCTTCTTGCAGATGGGGCAATTGTGCTTCATGTCGGTTAGAAAATATCACGAGCCAAGCGGCCCGATCGATACGAGATCCGACCGCACGGCAATTGCCGGCGAAAGTCGCGGAGTTCGTGGATTCTCGAATTCTATCGCGCGAGCGACGAGATCGTAATCCTGCGCTTCGGTTATCTCCACAGTCGCGAGTGCTCCCGGCGGCGGAAGCTCCAACGCGTCCGCGACGCCCGCGAATTCCGTGATGTAAACCTTGCCGTCTATTTCGGGCGCCATGCCTTCAAGCCGCGCTTCCCAGATGAGATCCGTGTCCTTCGATGGCCCTTCGAGCAGAGCTTTCACGCGTTTGCCGATCATCGGCTTCAGTTTGCGACGCGAGATTTTCTTCTGAATCTGCATCAGCGTGTCTCGGCGTTCCGCGATTGTCTCCGCGTCAACTTTATCGACAAGCCGGTAGCTCTTCGCCGCATCTTCATCGGAATAAGAGAACACTCCCATCCAATCGAATTCAGCATCGCGCACAAAATCGCACAGGACGCGGAAATCCTGCTTCGTTTCGCCAGGAAACCCCACGATAAAAGAAGTCCTCAGCGAGACGCCGGGCACCGTGCGGCGAATCCGCTCGAGCATTTTCAAGAACGCGCCGCCGTGCGAGCCGCGCTGCATGCGCTTCAGCACATCCTTGCTCGCGTGCTGCAGCGGAATGTCCATGTATTTCGCCAGGCGCGGGTGCGCGGCAATCGTTTCGAGCAACCGCAGCGTAATTCGATTCGGATAGCAGTAAAGAAAGCGAACCCAGTGCAGACCTTCAATTTCCGCGAGGCGTTCGAGCAAAAGCGGGAGCCCGTCGCGTATGCCGAGATCCTCGCCGTAGAAGGTGGTGTCCTGGCCGATCAGCGATATCTCGCGAACGCCCGCATCCGCCAGATTCTCCGCTTCGCGGATGACGGACTCGAATCGCCGGCTGCGGAATTTCCCGCGTAGTTGCGGGATGATGCAGAACGTGCACGGATGGTCGCAGCCTTCGTTGATCTTGATGTAGGCGGTGTGCCGGGGCGTCGCGAGAATTCGCGGCGTGAGATCGTGATAGAGAAACGTTGGCGATTCGGCAGGTAGAACCCTCAGCTCGCCTTCGCACGCTTCAAGAATCCGCTCGACTTCACCGGTGCCGACGACCGCATCCACTTCCGGAATCTGCTCAAGAATCTGATCTCGAAATCTTTCGACAAGGCATCCCGCGACAATCAGTTTTTTCGCGCGGCCAAATTTCTTGTACTCCGCCATTTCAACGATGGATTCAACGGATTCCTGCTGCGCCGGAGCGATGAACGAGCAGGTGTTCACCACCAGCACATCGGCTTCGTCAGCGCGCGGCGTGATTTCATAGCCGCCGCGCGCGAGAATACCCATCATCACCTCGCTATCCACGAGGTTTTTGGGGCATCCCAGGCTCACAAATCCTACTTTAGGCATCTCGGTTTAAATCCGTGACAGGTGTTGAACTTTCAATTCTATCACACGCGTCATCATGGCCAACGAGAGCGAGCAGCATCGCAGAGCTTGCACGCAACGAATCAACCGCAGATCCCTCACTTCGTTCGGGATGACAACTGTGGCGCTGCGGGTTAGGATGCGCGGCTTACCGAAGGTGAGGCCGGACGTGAAGCTTTTTATCTTTCTAGGTTACTTAGTTGATCGCCGCGAAGCTGCCCTAAGAATCTCTTTCATTGCGGAGAGAAGCGAGGCCATCTGGCCGGCATTCGCGGGATGCGCGCCGAATCGGGAGGATTGGTACATCTCGGTCAATTGCGACACAGGCCCGGCGAGCTGCAAATCGGGAATCGACGCAGCAAATTCCAAGGCCGTCTGCGCCGGCAGTTTCCGCCAGCCGCGCCGCTCAAGAAGTTTTAGCATCTCGCGATATTCAAGCGCCGCTAGCTCGGGCGGCAAATCTCCGCCGCGGTGCGCCCTGAGGCTCCATCGCGCGTGCATGAAGCTCCCGATCGCATGCCCTCGAAGAATGAGCAGCAATATGAGCAGCACGCCAAGCGAGCCCGGCAGCAAATAGCGAGATTTCTCCAAGCGGTGCTCGAGAGAGACGAGTGCGGCCATCGTCAAATCGCGCTTGCGCTCGTAATACGTTTTAATCCGCGTGGCCCAGTTCTGCGATGTATGCTGCACGCCCTGCGCGAGCACTTCCTGATGTCCGAAATCGTAGCTGATGATCCATTCGTTCCAGTTGTATTGGAACCAATCCCAATAAAGCGCCAGCCGCGCGAAAAGCCCGGAAGGAGCTGCATCGCCCGGCGGCGTCGGATCGAAAGTGATCCAGCCGTAGCCCGGGAAATACGCTTCGACCCAGGCATGCGCATCGCTCGCGCGCACGATGTAATCGCCCGCAACGTCGTTGTACTCGCCAGGCAGAAATCCCGTGACGAATCGTGCCGGAATGCCTTCCGCGCGCAGCATCACGGTCATCGCCGACGCAAAATATTCGCAGTGTCCCGCGCGTTTCTCGAACAGGAAATAGGCCAACGGATCTTTGTCCGGCGGCGTGTCGATGTTCAGCGTGTAGGCGTAACGAGTGCGTAGATATCGCTCAACGTTTGCGGCGGCGTCGTACGGGTCCTTCGAGGACGCTGTGATCGAATCCGCCAAGGTTTTTACGCGCGGGTCGAGCTGCGGCAATTGCAAATAGACCTTCCGCACTTGCGGCGGATAATCGGCCGGCGCCGCGCGCAGTTTTGCGGGAGGCACGGTAGGAACGTGCGACAGTCCGTCGTACCGGATTCGCATGTCGTTGTGCGACGGATTCGTCAGCGTCCCTGTCGCATCCATCTGGATGTAGCTCGCGCGCTGCGGCGCGCCCGGCCGTTCCATTCCAGGCCCGAATCGCCCTCGCAGCTCCACGGCGCGCGGCGCGACGAAAATCGCGTCGGTCGCAATCGGTTCGAGCAGCACGGTGTAGTTGAGCGACGCGAATTCATTTCCACGCAGGCTCGAATCCCCGAGCAGATACGCTCCGCCGGTTGAAGGCACCAGAAGCACTTGTTCCTGCGGGCGCTTCGACCAGCGCCGGCCGTCGAAATCCGTGAGCACAATTCCACGCCAGTGCATGTTCTGCGCGCGGCCGGGATCGCCCGCGACGTGCACCCGCATCACCACCGCCGTATTTTTCTTGATTTCCCCGATTTGATTCAGCGAGACGTTGTCGCTGAATCCCGTCATCAGCGAAGGTCGGATGCTCAACGCGCTTAGATAGCCCGCTGTGAAGCGCGGAATCATGAAAAATATTCCCGCGCCGATAATCAGCGCGCTGAACGTCACGAGAACGGATGTCAGCGCGACGGCGCGTTGTAGGCGTCTCGCCGCGGGACTTCCGGCTTCGAGAGGCGGCGTTACGGCGCCCGCCGCGCTCCTTCGTATTTCCAATCCCACGAACGTCGAAACCGAAATCAGCAAAAAGATTGCCAGTGAAATCAGGAATGTCGTATCGACCGTGAGAATTGCGGAGGCGAGCATGCACGTCACGGCGAGCATCGCAAGGAACATCTGGTCTCGATTCGTGCGCGAGGAAAGCAGCCGCACGAGCGTGGCGAAAATCATCAGGTGAATTGCGGCGAGCAAGGCCGCGTACAGCGCCGGATTCGGCGCACCGGCCGCGAACGAGCGCGAAATAAACCAGAGATCGATCGGGAAAAAAAGAAAATACGCGAGCACGAGGCCCGTCGCTGCCCGTGGCGAAAGTTCCGGGCCGCGGTGGCGGAATATTCGAACGCCCTTCCACGCCAGCACCGCGGCCGGCACAAGCATGGAGATTGGATCGAGTTTTCCGGTTGAAATGACGGCGACGATGCCGATAGATACGAGCAGAAAAAGCGATACTTCGAAATACCGTTCAATTGCCGGCAGGGATACCGGCTCGGTTTGCGCCGCGGTGGTCATCGTGAATCTTTATTCTAGCATTCAAGATACGCGGCCCTTTCGAAGCTTGCCCCTATCGGTAACGCCGGACGCGATCGCGTCGAGCGCTGACGCGGCGATTTTGCGAGTCGCGCTCGATACGGGGACACGGTCGAGTTGCGAAAGGAGCAACGTGCGCGAGCGGGCGATCTTCGGCAGCTTGCTTACGCGCGCGAGAAAAGGCGCGAGCGTGATATTGCGAAACGTCACGGAATGTTTTGCGAGAGCAAGTTCCGTCAACGGCGGCGGAACGAAACCGTAGTTTTCCTGCAAATGCTTCGCCAACTCCACGCCGCCATTTCGTGAAGTTTGCACGGCGGGAAATTGCCACATGCGCGAAAAAAGCACGTCGTCGTGCGCGCCGGGATCGCGCACGAGCAGCGTCCTCCCTTGCGGATCGAGGAAAACCGCCGCCTCGATGCGCTGCTGTACTGCCACACGTTTCTTGCGCAGCGCGGGAATTTCGTTGATTAGGCCGCGTTCGAACGCAGCGCACGAACCTCTGACCGGGCACGCGCTGCAATTCGGCGATTTCGGCGTGCAGACCGTCTCGCCCAACTCCATCATCGCTTGGTTCCAATCGGCGGCGGAGCCAACGGCCATCAGTTCCTGCGCCGTCGCCGCAAGTCGCTGCCACCTTCCCGGAGCTCGGAGATCGCCGCGAATCGCGCCAAGCCGCGCGAGCACTCGCGCGACATTGCCGTCGAGCACGGCGTAGGGCTCGCCATACACAATGCTGAGCACGGCCGCCGCCGTGTAACGCCCAATCCCCGGCAGCTTGAGCGCCGAATCGAGTTCGCGCGGAAATGTGCCGTCGTGATGCCGCACGATTTGCTTCGCTGCGCGATGCAAGTTTCTCGCGCGGCTGTAGTAGCCGAGGCCAGCCCATTGCCGAAGCACGTCGCGTTCGGGAGCCCGCGCCAGCACCTCAACATCCGGAAATCTCGCGAGGAATTTTTCGTAGTAAGGAATCACGGCCGCGATGCGCGTCTGCTGAAGCATTACCTCCGCGAGCCACACCCGGTAAGGATCGCGATCGCGCCGCCAGGGATATTCGCGCCGGTTCGCGCGAAACCATCGTAGGAGCTTCTTTCGAAATGCCGCGAGCGATTTGGGCCGCCAGCTCATTTGCCGCGCCATTCTCGCACAACTCGCACGTGGCGTTGGATCAACGACGGCAGCGATTGCTGATTAGAGAGATTCGAAAAAGATGAAGTAGGAAGAGGACCACAGCGCTGAGGGTACCGACTTTTGCGCACGTCGCGTCACGATAATCTTGAACACTTCCGTTTCTGCCGCCAGCTCGTCGAGAAATTTCCCGCCCGTTTCCGACATTTTCGGTTCAATGAATGCGAGCTCGCGCAGAATGTCGTAAATAATTTCGCTCGCCGGCGCCATCGGCGTCGCCATCCGGTCCGTGCGGAACTGCATCACGGCATTCATGGCCTGGAAATGCCAGGCGATGCTCGCCGTAAGCGCCACCGCGCGCTCGAATCGTGCCGCATGTTCGTCAGCCGCAAGCTTGCCGAGGTCCGTGCGCGGCGCGCCGATAAACGGATCGAGGACGAGCGCCAGCCGCCTCTCGTCCTCCCGCGCGTACTCGCGGACCTTGAGCGAGCCCGTCTTCGCCGAGAGCTTCCAATCCACGAACCTCGCGCTATCGCTCGTCACGTATTCCCGAATGGCGTGCAAATCGTTGCCGCGCCCGCGGAAGTGGCTGGCCATCTCTCCGCTGATCAGCGGAAGAATTTCATAGGTTTGTTCGGCGGGCTCGACATGCGGATAGACCACAACTTCGAGCGGCGATTCCACGCGCCGCGTCTTCTCGAATAATCCGAACGGAAATTTCGTGCGAATCCCGAATGCATCCTGCTTGTAGACGCCGCGCTTCGGAAAAACGAGCTGCACTTTCTGCCTCGCCGAACCGCGCCTCGGCACGTACGGAAAATAAACAGGCCGCGCCAGAATTTCCGCCGGACGCTTCGCGCTTCCTTCACCGACAATGCGCAGCGAAAGCGACGGCCAAACCTCTTTGTCGTTTCTCACTTCCACGGTCGCGACCAGCGGCTGTTCCGCGAAAATGTGCTGGGGAAGTTCGAGTTTGAATTCGATCCCCGTCAGGACGGCGCGCGAGAGCACGCCGGAAATCAGGATTCCTGCGAGCAGGCAGCCAAGAATGAGGAAAAGGAGATTGTTTCCGGTATTTACCGCCGCGAGCACGACGATCAGGATCAACCCGAGATAAACGATTCCCTCGCGCGTGAGCTTGTAATCCACCTGGTAGGCCAGCCAGCGGAGGCTGGTGCGCTTCGCGAGCGCGGGGACAAACGTGACCGCGACCCAGCCGGCAAGCCCCAGTGCGCCGACAGCGGAAACCGTCGCGAGCCCTATCCTGCCTTCTTGCGCCACCGCGGCCGAAAACAGCGCGAGTATCATCGCCACGGCGAGCGTCGCCATCGAAACGGCAAACAATCGCCATCCGGGGCGATCGCGTTCGCTCCAGAGCCGTGCGACGAAAGATGTGGACATTAGAGTGGAACGCGGGTCGTCTCGATGAATTCCTCGAGGATGGATTCGGCCTGCGCTGATTTTTTGCGAGTCGAAACGTAGCGCGAGCTGACGACGACGCGGTGCGCGAACACGGGAAGAATGAGCCGTTTGAAATCGTCCGGCAGGCAATAATCGCGGCCTTCAAGAAACGCGCGCGCTTGCGCTGCTCGGTGCAGCATCACGACGCCGCGCGGGCTGACGCCTAGATTCAGTTGCTCCGAGGTTCTCGTGCGCTCGACGATCTCGAGCGCGTAGTCGAGCAGGCTGTCGTCCACCTTGACCTGCTTCACCGTTTCCTGCATCGCAAGCACATCCGCGGCATCCATCGCGGCGACCACCGATTCGGCCGGCGAGGCGCTGCTGCCGTTGCGCACGATTTCCTTCTCGCTGGCCTTCGAGGGATATCCCATGCGGATGCGCATCAGGAAGCGATCCAGTTGCGACTCAGGAAGGGGGTACGTGCCGTGATGCTCGATTGGATTCTGCGTCGCGACGACGAGAAACGGTTCCGGCAGCCGGTGCGTGTAATTGTCCACCGTGATTTGCGATTCGCTCATCGCTTCGAGCAGCGCCGATTGCGTTTTGGGAGTGGTCCGGTTGATTTCGTCCGCGAGTACGACGTTTGCAAATATCGGCCCGGGCTTGAATTCGAACGCTTGCCGCACGGGATCGAACACGCTCACGCCGATTACGTCGCTCGGCAGCATGTCCGAGGTGAATTGGATGCGTTGAAACGTGCAGTGAAACGAGCGCGCGAGTGCCTGAGCAAGCGTCGTCTTGCCCACGCCCGGAACGTCTTCGATCAGCAAGTGTCCGCGCGCGAGGAGTGTGACCAGCGCCAGTTGAATCGCCTCTTCTTTGCCTTTGACGACGCGCGCGATTGCATCTTGGAGCTCGGTGATCTGAGCGTGCGCGGAGCTGGTCTTGGTTTGCAATTGGTCCGGCCTTTTGCTACAAGAATGAAGATGCCTACGGGCGACTAGCTCAGTGGTTAGAGCGCTCCCCTCACACGGGAGAGGTCCAAGGTTCAAGTCCTTGGTCGCCCACCATCAATCTGATCGGCCGCACAAGCTACGCGTTGCTTGTCGAAAATCGAGCGCAAGACTTCTTCCGGCCGAAATCCCATTCTAATGGAACCCCGCGATGACCTCTATCCTGCGTTTCATTGAAGTATTCGCATTAGGTACGTGGGTAGGGAGCATCATCTTCCTGAGCTTCGCCGTCGCGCCGGGTGCGTTCACGGTCTTGAGCAATCGCCATGATGCGGGCGCGGTGGTCGGCTATTCGCTCGCGCGGCTGCACTGGGGCGGGATCATCGCCGGATTGATTTATCTGGCAGCGTTGGTGCTCGAGCAGAGATCGTTCACCGGATGGTTTCGGCCGGCCGCGTTTGCGGTGATTTTGATGATCGCGTTGACGTTCTCATCGCAACGTTTCGTGTCGCGCCGCATGACCGCATTGCGCGCGGAGATGGGCTCGATTGACGCCACGCCGCCCGACAGCCCGCTGCGCGTTGAGTTCGACAGCTTGCACAAGGCTTCGGTTCGCATCGAGGTCACAGTTCTTCTCTGCGGCCTCGCCGGCCTTTTCCTCACCGTCCGCGAAATCTCCAAGTAGTATCGGCCAGCGCAGCAATCGCGCTCACCGCGCCTTCGGATTCAATTTCTTCGATCGATGCAAATGCACCGCCTGCCACAAATACCAGCTCGCCACGCTTCGATATGGCCGCCAGCGCTCCCCGAACGCCGATAATTGCTTCGGCTTCGGCAATTTTCGTTTCCTATACGCCAGCTTGAACCCCTGCTGCACGGCGTAATCGAGCGTCGGCAGAACATCCGGCCGGCCGAGACGAAATATCAGGAACATGTGCACGGTCCAGACGCCAACGCCGTGTACCGCCGTCAGCCGCGACACGATTTCATCATCGGAGAGCTGCTCGGCCTCGCTCATCCCCGGCACAACTCCCTCGAGTGTTTTCGCCGCTAGATCGCGAATCGCCGCAATCTTTTGGCGCGAAAGCCCCGCTGCGCGAAGCTCGGCGTCCATCGCCGCCGCAATTTGTGCGGGAGAGGGGAATTCTCCGCCACCGATTTGTTCTTTCACTTTCTTCAAGATCGACGCCGCAGCCTTTCCGTTCAATTGCTGGTAAACGATCGCTTCCATCAGCGCTTCGTAAGGGCTCGGATGCGTGTCCATTTCCATCCGGAATCGCCCCACGCGGCTGACAAGATTCTCAAAATTCGGATCGCAGCCGCGCAGATGACGCACGGCTTTCAAATGATTGAACGGATACCGCTTAGGTTTTTTGCCGGCAGGCATTCGAAGGAACCTCGAGCGCGTGCTAGTATCACACACTTATGCAAACTGGAATTATCGGACTGCCGCAGGTCGGAAAGACAAGTTTATTTCGAATCCTGACGCGCGCGCGCGTCGAATCGCGCGCGCAGCCGGGGCAGGCGCACATCGGCGTCGCTCGCGTTCCCGATGCGCGCGTCACGAAGCTCGCTGAAATTTTCAAGCCCAAGAAAATTACCTTCGCCACGATCGAATACGTTGATATTGGCGGCCTCCAGAAAGACCGCGAGAAAGACTCGGCGTCGCTCGTCCCCCTGCGCGAAGCCGACGCGCTCGCCCACGTCGTGCGCGTCTTCGAAGATCCCACGATCCCTCACCCGTCCGGAAGCATTGACGCGATGCGCGACATTGACAGCATCGAAATCGAGCTCATGCTGAACGATCTCGATCAAGCCACGCGCCGCCTCGAGCGCGTCGAGAAAGATCTGAAAAAGAAAAAAGATCCGCAGATCGAGTTGGAACAGAGCGTCCTTCTTCGCTGCCGCGCCGCGCTCGAAGCTGAAAAACCGCTACGCGAAATGGAATTCAAGCCGGAAGAGAAAAAGGCAGTCACCGGCTTCACGTTTCTAACGCAGAAGCCGATGCTCTACGTGCTCAACCTCGGTGATGACGAAGTCTCGGACATCGACCACGTCATCGAAAAACATAAACTCGAAAAGCTGGCAACGAAGCCCCAGACAGCCGTCGTGCCGTTCTGCGGAAAAATTGAAGCCGAGCTTGCCGAACTCCCCGACGCCGAGGCCGCCGAAATGATGAAGGCCTACGGCATCACCGAATCCGGCCGCGATCGCCTGATTCAGGCGACCTATCGCCTGCTCGGCCTGATTTCATTCCTCACGTGCGGCGAGCCCGAATGCCGCGCCTGGACAATCGAACGCGGAATGACCGCGCAGAAAGCCGCGGGCGCGATTCACAGCGACATCGAGAAGAACTTCATCAAGGCTGAAGTCGTGCGCTGGCAGGATTTGCTCGCCGCGGGTAGCTTCGCCGTCGCGAAAGAACGCGGCCAGTTCCGGCTCGAAGGCAAGGAATATATCGTGCAGGATGGCGACGTGATTTTGTTCCGCCACGGCGGCTGAGATTGACCATGGTGCCTGTCGGCCCATCACGATTCGCGCTCGCATTGCTTCTCGGCGTCATTGCCGCGGCTGCAAATCTTCTGGGCGGATTGACGATCGTCCGCCGTCAATGGTCGCGCGCTTACCTGAAATATTTCATTGCCCTCGGCGCTGGTTTCATGCTCGCCACGGCGTTCCTCGAAATGATTCCGGAGTCTCTCCGCCTGAATAACCGCACGACCTTCGTCTTCGTCCTGGTCCTCGCCGGCTATTTGCTCGTGCATTTTTTCGAACACACCATCGCGCCGCATTTCCACTTCGGCGAAGAAACGCATCACGAAGAACTTTCGCCTTCGCACGCGGGCTATGCGGCGCTTCTCGGCTTGGTGATTCACACATTTTTCGACGGTGTTGCGATCGCATCGGGAGTTCTCGTCTCGGCATGGCTCGGCGCCATCATTTTCATCGCCGTATTTCTGCACAAACTGCCGGAAGGTTTCACGGTCGCTTCCATCATGTTGGCGAGCGGCCAGAGTCGCCGGATCGCACTCCTATCGTCTGCGGTCCTAGGTGGCGCCACTCTTCTCGGAGTCGGACTAATGTATCTTTTGCGCGGCCAAGTGGGGTTGGCGCTGCCGTTCTCAGCCGGAGTGACAATCTACGTGGCAGCCTCCGATCTAGTTCCCGAAGTGAACCGCGAGCCGGCGGCTGGCCTGCCCGTCGTCGTTTTTCTTGGCGTCCTGCTTATGTTATTGCTTCGATTGACTTTACCTTCTTAGCGAGATCCGATTTCCGGCCGCGACCAGCTCCGTCGAGGCTGCCAGGGTTTTTCACAGACTATGGTACCCCCATCCGCATCCTATTGACCAGCCAGTGGGTTAACCGCGTCGCGGCGCAGCTAAAACCGCAACTTTATCACCTGGCAAGTGTTCGATATGATGTGGCTACCATGGCCAGGTCCGACGTCCAGTTAATGCTGGAGGCGAAAGCGGGGGATGATGCGTCCTTCGAGCTTTTGCTTCAGCGCTATCGGACTCCGGTCGTCAGTTTTATCTATCGAATGGTGCGCGACGCCGCGACGGCTGAGGATTTGTCGCAGGAAGTTTTTATCCGCGTCTATCGCGCCCGTGGAAGCTATGCGCCCAGCGCGAAATTCACGACGTGGCTGTTCCGCATCGCAACGAACCTGGCGCTCAATCGCATTCGGGATACGCGGTACCGGCTGTCAGAAATTTCGCTCGACGCTCCAGCCGAGGAGCACGAACCGTCAATGGAGCTGCCGGCGCGTGAAATGCGCGTGGACCAGCTAATGCTCGAGCGCGACCGCGCCGCGATGATTCGAAACGCCGTGGAGGCGTTGCCGGAAAAGCAGCGCATCGCTGTTTTGCTCCACAAGTACGAAGACATGGACTACGCCGAAATCGCGAAAGTTTTGGAATGCTCGGAAGCCGCGCTAAAATCGCTGCTCTTCCGGGCATACGAAACACTCAGAGTTCAATTGGCGCCGCTCGTAGGTGGAGCGGTGCCCCCGGTTCCTGCCATACCGGTGGGGATCGGGAAGGGAAGGCCATCATGAATTACACAGTGAATTGCGAACGCATTTCTGCCGCAATGATTCCGTATCTCGACGGACGCGCGAGCGCCGCCGAGCAAGCCGCCGTCGAGGCGCATGCAGCGGTGTGCCCGGTGTGCTGCGAGCGCATCGAGGAATTTCGAAAATTGTTCGGCGTGCTGAACGAGATGCCGGTAATCGAGCCGTCGGGTGCGTTCGATGCGCGAGTGCGCCAGCGAATCGCCGCCGAGCCGCGGAGAAGCGCGTTCGAGTGGCTGCTGCCCGCGCCGCGCCTGGCATTTGCACTTGCGATGTTGCTTGTATTATCGGTGTGGATGGGCAAGTTCCAGCCGGCGGACAATTCCGTCGCCACGTCGCAAAGCGAGCAGGATTTTCACGTGATCAAGGATCTCGGCGTCCTCGAGAATTACGATGTGCTCAAGAGTTTCGACGCGCTGTCTGAGTTGCCTGTCTCGACGCAAGAGCCCTCGCAGACTCGGCAAGAACAGCCGCGAAAGGACGGCCAGATTTAAATGATTCGCGGCTCGGCCATCTTCCGCTTGATCTGCCTTGCAGCGCTTCTGGCGTTTGCCGTGCAGCCTGCGCCAGCGCAGCAGCGGATTCGCCCCTTTCAGAATCGCCGCGCGGCGGCCGCTCAGAAAAACCAAACCAAGCCAAAACCTGCCGCTCAGCCCAAAGGGAATCCGAAGCCGGCCGAGAATCCGCGACCGGACGAGAACGGCGCCACGCGGCCGAACGCCGCAGCCCAGGGCCAGGGACAGCCAAACGTCCGGAGCATGGCTGGCCTGCCACCGAAATGGATTGACCAGTTGCGGGATTTGTCACCGGAAGAGCAGCACCGCTTCATGCAAAATAACGCGCGCTTCAAGGGCCTGCCGCCCGAGCGCCAAGCACAAATTCGCCAAAATCTCGAGAAGTGGAACCAATTGACGCAGGATCAGAAAAATGAAATTCGCGGGCGCTGGGAAACTTTCGACCGGATGACGCCCGATCAGAAGCAATACGTCCGTGAGAATCTGTTGCCGCGCTGGCAGGCGCTTTCGCCCGAGCGGCGCCAGTTGCTTCTCGGCCGTCAGCGGGTGCTCAACAACATGCCACCCGCCCAGCGCGACGCGAAGCTCAACGATCCCGAATTCATGCGCGGTCTTTCCCCAGAAGAACAACAAACGCTGCGCGATTTAAATACGTTTCGCAATCCGCCTCCGCAACCCGCGCAATAGAGTCGCTCTGTTTCAAATCAGCTCGCGTCCGTTCGCAAGTGGCACAAACGAAGTTGCTGCGTTTCGCCCCCTCCCGACGATGAAACATTGGCCGCCTCCGAGAAAACTCTGATCCAAACGTGCGCGCAGGCCCGTCCCAACAGAGCCGCGAGGCCCTCGCCTCCCGGAATTTCCGGCAGTGGGAAAAATCTTTGCAGCTATTGTTTACTCTTACGAAACAAAACTGCAGTGCGGCCAAAAATACAACAAGCGCTCGTCGGGTCGACCTAGCGCCACACTACCTGTAGCGGTGCGAGTTCTTCCTGCCTGGATTTCAGCAGCCTAAAACTCAAAAAAGTTTTATTTTCATACGATTTCCGCTTGACTTCCGGGCGACTCAGTCTATTATCGTGGCCAAATGTGGTAGGAAGTGGGCGGAAGTAGGGGACAGTGGCAAGGCACGGACGAATCCTTGGTGAATCGAGCAGCGTGAGAAATGCTTCGGGGGAATCATCCCGCTACGGTCGATGCAAAAGGCAGGCTGAAAATTCCTGCAGCCTTCCTCGAAGACCTGCGCGAATCCGGCGGGAAGTTCTACGTGACCAGCGAGAGAGGCGATTGCGCGATGATCTATCCCCTGCACGTCTGGGACGACATCGAAGCGAAGCTGAAGAATATTCCGCGTCACAGTAGAGCCAAGAAAAAGTACCTCGATATTACCAACTATTACGGCCAATTAGTAGATCTCGATGCTCAGGGAAGGTTGCTGCTTCCAGCCGTGCTTCGGGAGGCGGCGGACGTAACGGGCGAAGTGAACGTGATGGGGAATCTGGACCACCTGACGGTTTGGAACAAGGCGCGGTTTCAGGACCGGCTCAAGAACGACCCGTATTCACACGACGACGAAAAGGAATTGGGCGACCTGGGCTTCTGATTTTGAGCGTTTTACATACGCCGGTCATGCTCAGGGAAGTCCTGGAGTGGCTGCGCATTCGGCCCGAGGGAACGTACCTTGACGCAACTGCCGGGACGGGCGGCCACCTGCTCGCGATCGCAAGCCGGCTGACAACGGGGCGCGTGATTGGACTCGATCGCGACCCAAACGCTCTCGCGGTGGCGCGAGAACGGCTTCAGGAGTTTGGAGACAAGGTGACGCTGGTGCAGACGAGCTTTTCGACGATCGACGACGTGGCGCGGGATCTCCGGATTCCGCCGCCCGATGGAGTGCTCGCCGATCTGGGAGTTTCAACTCTCGAGCTCGATACGCCCGAACGTGGATTCTCGTTCCGCTGGAACGCGCCGCTCGACATGCGCATGGATCCGGCGAGCGAACTCACCGCGGATGAGATTGTGAACCGCTGGCAGGAGAAAGAACTTGCCGATCTGCTCTTTCAAAAAGCAGACGAGACGGATTCACGCAGAATCGCCAGAGCAATCGTTCGCGCGCGGCCGATCCGCGACACCGAACATCTGGCAACGGTTGTGGCAGGGGCCCGCAAAGCAAGGGGAAGGCAGAGACTGCATCCCGCGACAAAAACGTTTCTGGCGCTGCGGATAGCGGTGAATCGAGAAGAGGAGGAACTCGAGCAGTTTCTTTCACGGACCCCTGCCACTTTGAATCCGGGAGGCCGCTGGATCATTTTGAGCTATCACTCCCACGAAGATCGAATGGTGAAACGCGCTTTTCAGCGGCTCGAGCGCGAAGGCCAGGTTCGAATTTTGACGAAGAAGATCATCGAGCCCGCCCTCGATGAAATTCAGTCAAACCCTCGCGCGCGGAGCGCGAAGATGCGGGTGGCGGAAAGGATTGACGCGGCGGCTGCCTGAGCCTCGCGGACACGATCATGACGGAATATTTCACGGTCAAGCGCATTGACAATTCACGGCTCGTCCGTTTCTCGGCGCCCAACCGCTTGCGCGATCTCTGCCGCCGCATGTTTTTCGGCGGAACGCTCGCGCTGTGTGTGCTGTGCTACGCGTGGCAGCACTTCGAATGCATCCAGCTCCGCTACGCGCTCGAGCAATTGCAGTCGCAAAAGACCGACGCGACGGAGCTGAACCAGCAATTGCGGCTCGAGGTCGCGTCATTGAGTTCTCCGATGAGAATTGACGCGATCGCGCGCCAGCAACTCGGCCTCACCGTTCCTGTGCCTGGCCAGATCGCCCCGGCGCAAGGCAGCAGCGAAGGCGTCGTCGCACAAGTTCGCGCTCAGTCGCAAGTGCCGCGGCCGTAGCCGGATTTCCATGGCCCGCTTCGGGCCGTAGCAGCGCGGCGAATCAAGCCGTGCGAAGGTTCAAGTTCAAGAAGCCGGAGTCCCCGGAGCCATGGAGCAGCGTTCTCCCCGCGTCCGCTGGTTCGTAGTTTTTCTCGTGGCCGTGATTTGGATGGGCGCGATTTTCGCCCGCGTGACTTACCTGCAGCTGTTTCGCTACAGCGAGTATCTTTCGAAAGCTCAGCGCCAGCAGCAGCGTATCCGCGAAACCCGTCCAAAACGCGGCTCGATCTACGACCGCAACGGACATGAACTCGCCGTCAGCCTGCCGGTGGACTATTGTTTCGCCGACCGCTCCGAAGTCTCGGACTCGTCGATGGTCGCGCGGCTTCTCTCGCGCATTCTGAACGAATCGCCGGACGACATCGAGGCCAAGCTGGCCGATCCTCACCCGTTCCCAGTCATTGCCCGCAAACTGACGCCCGAAATCGCCGCCCGGATCGAAGCCCTCAATCTTCGCGGTATCTACGTTCAGAAAGAGCCGGTGCGCGTCTACCCGCAGCGATTCCTCGCGTCGCAAGTCATCGGCTATGTAGACGTGGATGAAAACGGATTGGGCGGAATTGAATACGCGCTCGACAAGCAGATTCGCGGAAAGCCGGGCAGCGTTCTGATGACGAAAGACGCGAAGCGGCGCCGCGTTGACCGGGTCGAAGCAGCCGCGCTTCCTGGCGCGAGCGTCACGCTCACGCTTGACGAAAACGTTCAATACATCGCCGAAAAAGAATTGGCCGCCGCGATTTCGGATACGCACTCCATCGCCGGCACCATCGTCGTCGAGGATCCCAATTCCGGCGAACTTCTCGCCATTGCGAACTGGCCGACATTCGATTCCAACGAGCCATCGCATTATCTCGATGAAGATCGCATGAACCGCGCGATCGCATCCGCCTACGAGCCCGGCTCGACGTTCAAGGTCATCACCCTCGCGAGTGCCTTTGAAAATGGCGTCGCGCGGCCGAGCGACGTCGTGGATTGCCAGATGGGCTCGATTCAATTGGCCGGCCGCGTGATTCACGACTGGCACCCATTCGGCCAGCTCACCGTCGCGCAAATTCTTGCGCATTCGAGTGACGTCGGCTCAATCAAGGTTGCTCTTCGAGCCGGCGCGCAGAATCTCTATCAAACGGCCCACCGCTTCGGCATCGGCCAGCCGACGGGCATTGACCTGCCCGGCGAGAATCACGGCCTATTTCGCCGCGTCGAGGACTGGTCGGCCAATTCGATTGGCTCGATTGCAATCGGTCAGGAAGTAAGCGTCACGCCGGTGCAAGTGGCGACCGTCGTCTCGGCAATCGCGAACGGCGGATCGATCTATCGCCCGCATGTGATCAAGGAAATCGGCTCAGGCCCGAGCGCAGGATTTCAGCAGGCCGGAAACTCGATTGCGGCGCCTCGCCGTGCCCTCGACCCTCAGGTCGCGGCGACGCTCCGGGAATTGATGGAAGGCGTAATACTCGAAGGCACCGGCAAGCCCGCTCAGTTGAACGGTTACACCGACGCAGGAAAATCCGGCACGGCGCAAAAAATTGATCCAGCCACCGGGCGCTACTCGCCCGACAAGTACGTGACTTCATTCGTCGGGTTCGCGCCGGTGAACGAACCGGCGTTGACGATTGTCGTGGTTCTCGATTCTCCCGTCGGCGCGCATCACGGCGGCGATGTCGCCGGCCCGGTGTTCCGCAGGGTCGCGGAGCAAGTGTTGAACTACATGAATGTGCCGCATGACGTGCCCGTGTCCCCGGCGATTCAAATCACGGAGCGCCGAGCCGATATCCAATCAACGGAGACTGACTCCGTAACTGATGCTCGGTCGCTTGCCGGAAAGAAATCTCGCCCAAGCACAACCGCACCGGAAGCCGGCCAGACAGCTGGCAACGATCCTGCGTTGTCCTCGCCAAACGCCCCGACGGTTCAATTCGGGGATGAGGCAGGCGTGACCGTGCCAAGTCTATCGGGGCAAAGCGTCCGTGAGGTCACCGAAGCGTGCTCAAAGCTCGGCCTCACTCCGGTCCTGGTTGGCAGCGGCATTGCACTGGAACAGACGCCGGAGGCCGGAGAGCATGTCGTCCGCGGCAGCCGGATCGTGGTCAAGTTCGGGCGTCCAGGCCGCGTCGTTCCCGCGTCGTCGCGAGGGGCCGGCGAATGAAGCTGGCCGCTCACGAGAATGCCCGGAATAGTCGCGACAAGGCCGGCCGCGATTTGAGCGGCCTGAATCCGAAGCCTACAATTGTTGAGGATGCCTCACTCATGAAATTGCCGGAATTGTTGCGCGGCGTTGAAGCGCTGGCGGTCACAGGCGCAGCCGATGCCGAAATTGCGGCCGTTACCTACGACAGCCGGAAAGCCGCGCCACACTCTTTGTTTTTCGCGTTCCAGGGGACAAAGCTTGACGGAAATCGCTTCATTGCGGATGCGCTTTCGCGCGGCGCTGCGGCCATCGCTACCGAATCGCCCCGGCCGAGCGAGGTCTCCGATGGTGTCGCCTGGATTCAGCTTCCCCCCGGTTCCGAGCGGCGCGCCCTCGCCGTCGTCAGCGCGAATTTCTTCCATCATCCGGCGAAAGGGCTGAGCCTCGTCGGCATCACCGGGACAAACGGCAAGACAACGACATCGTTCCTTGTGGACTCGATCCTTCATGCCGCCGGCCAAACAACCGGCCTGATTGGCACGACGGGCTACCGCATGCCCGGCGGCGAGCGAAAAGCCACTAACACCACTCCCGAATCTCTCGACCTCCAGGAGATGTTCGCCCTCGTGCGCGATGCAGGCGGCTCATCGGTTGTACTCGAAGCCAGCTCTCACGCGCTCGCGATGGATCGCCTCTGGGGTTGTCATTTCGCGGCGGCCGTTTTCACGAATCTCACGCACGATCACATGAATTTCCATCGCACCTTTGACGCCTATTTTGCGGCGAAGCGGCGGCTCTTCGAAGGCACGGGCGCGGGTCCGGCGGACTTCTCGATCTTGAACGTGGACGATTCGTGGGGCGCGCGGCTGCGCGAAGAGCTCGTCCAGGCCGGTCATCGCACGCTGACGTATGGATTGAGTCCCATGGCGGAAATCACGGCGCCGAAATTCGAGCTCAAATTCTCAGGCCTCAATTTCATTGCCGATTCACCCGCGGGAAATATTGAAGTGTACTCATCCCTGGTCGGCCGCGTAAACGTTTACAACATTCTCGCGGCCATCGGCGCGGCCATCGCTCTCCGGATTCCCGTGCTGGCGATCGAGAAGGGAATTCGGCAGCTTGAAAATGTGCCGGGCCGATTCGAGTTGATTGACGAAGGACAACCTTTTCACCTGGCCGTGGACTACGCGCACGCCGATGACGCGATTCGAAATCTGCTGCGTTCCGCGCGGGAATTAAATCCGATGGGCCGCGTGCTGCTCCTTTTTGGTGCAGGCGGCGAGCGCGACCGCACCACGCGTCCTCTAATGGGTGAGGCCGCCGGAAGAAATACACAGCTTGTCGTGCTCACAAGCGACAACCCTCGCTCGGAAGACCCCTTGCAGATCATTAACGACGTGGTCGCTGGATTGCAAAAAGCCAATGCGAACTACCGGATCGAACCGGATCGAGAAAAAGCGCTCGAGTTGATCCTGCGCGAGGCAAAGCCGGGAGACCTCGTCCTCCTCGCGGGCAAGGGCCATGAAAACTATCAGATTCTAAAAGATCGCACGCTCGAATTCGACGACCGGAAAATGGCGCGGAAAATCTTGCAGGCGCTCGGCTACAGGAGGGTTAAGGCGTAAATTCTTTGTTGTCTTGCTATACGCGGAACTTTCTCACAGAGACAATGCGGAGGATGTCCGGCTCACGCGAGTGACAATCGCCCTTTCGGAGACATCATGCGGTGGACGCTGGAACAGGTGGCTGGCGCGCTGGGTACCGCGCTTCCCGCCGGGCTCAATCCCTTGGCCCGGGTGGCCGGTGTCTCGATTGATTCTCGGGCGATACGTCCTGGGGAACTGTTCCTCGCCATCCGCGGACCGCGTCACGATGGACACGATTTCGTGGAATCTGTTCTGGCCAGCGGCGTTGTCGCCGCAATTGTGGCGCGCGACCGCTTGGGCGGCTATCCCGAGGAAGTCCGCGAACGCGTCATCGCTGTGGGCGACACGCTTCGCGCGCTCCAGAGTCTGGGAGCGAGCGTCCTTCGAAAATGGCGCGAGGCGGCGCCGGGACGTCTCGTCGGTGCCGTCGCGGGGTCGGTGGGAAAAACGACCACGAAGGAAATTCTGGCGGCGCTGCTGGCCGCGCGGTTCGGCGTACTGAAATCGAGCGGCAACCTGAACAACGAATACGGTTTGCCGCTGACGCTGTTTCGGCTGGAAGACACGCACGACGCGGTGGTCGTCGAGTTGGGAATGTCGCGCCGCGGTGAACTCGCGCGTCTGACGCAGATTGCTGCGCCGGATGTCGGCGTGATCACGCGCGTCGCGGCCGAGCATCTCGAGTTTTTTGAGTCCGTGGAAGAAGTCGCGCTCGCGGAGCGCGAATTGATCGAAAACCTGCCGCATCCGGACGGGGGCCCGGGCGCGGTGGCCGTATTGAACGCGGATGACGAGCGCGTCGTTCGCTTCGCCGATGTTGCCCCGGGAAAAATTATTTGGTTTGGTACCGGCGCGGGAGCGGATTTCCGCGCGGAAAATGTCGAAGATGGCGGCATCGCGGGCGCGGCATTTGATTTTGTCTCGCCCGAAGGGCGCGCGCGCCTGGAATTGCCGCTGATCGGGCGGCACAACGTAATGAACGCGCTCGCCGCGCTCGCGGCGGCGAGCGTCTGGGGCGTCGGTGCGGCTGAGGCGAAGAAAGTCTTCGCCGCGTTGCAGCCGGCCGATAAGCGCGGCGAAATTGTCCATTTCGACGAAGGCTTTGTGGTGATCAACGATTCGTACAATTCGAGTCCGACGGCGCTCGACGCGCTGAGCGACTTGCTCGCAAGCTCTGCAAGCTATCGCCGCCGGATTCTCGCTGCGGGCGAAATGCTCGAGCTTGGCGCTTCTTCGCCGCAATTGCATCGCGAATGCGGCCGTCACGCCGCGGAGACGCGAAAAATCGATTGGATCATCGGCGTTCAGGGAGATGCCGCCGAAATCGTGAACGGGGCGATCGCGGCGGGCCAGCCGGAAGAGCGCACACGTTTCTTCGCGTCATCGGAAGAAGCCGCACGGTTTCTCAAGGAATTCGTTGCAAAAGGTGATTTGCTCCTGCTCAAGGGTTCGCGCGGCGTCAAGATGGAAAAAATTCTTGACGTGCTTCGCGCGCATCACGCCCTGAAGGATCCGCCGCCAGCCAAACCAGCGGAACCAGCGCGATCGGGACGCGACTGAGATGCTCTACTATCTCTTCTACTACGTCCTGCACCCGTACTTCAGCCCGTTGAACGTGTTTCGCTACATCACGGTCCGAACCGCGATCGCGAGCATCACCGCCCTCGTCCTCTCGATTGTTCTCGAACCGTGGGTTCTGCGCCGCCTGCGTGAGCTGCAAGTGAAGCAATTCATCCGGACAGAAGGGCCTCAGCATCACCAGGCCAAAGCCGGTACGCCGACAATGGGCGGCGTCCTGATCGTTGCATCCATCGCGATCCCGACGCTCCTTTGGTGTGACCTGCGAAACCCATACGCCATGCTCGCTCTAGGCGCCACCATTGCATTCGGCGCGATCGGCTTCGTGGATGACTACAATAAAGTCGTTCGTCGCCGGAATCTGGGCCTCACGGCCAAATCCAAGTTCATGTATCAAGTGCTTACCTGCATCGGCATCGGAGCGGTCTTGCTGCGTCTGCAACAGCGCGGCGCCTACTCCACCGAATTGAGCGTGCCGTTTTTCAAGCGGCTCCATCCAGATCTCGTCGTGCAATCGGTCCTGACGCATCGCTTCATCTGGCCGCTCGCCTTCGTGCCATTTGTAGTCTTCTTGATTGTGGTGATCGTCGGCTGCTCGAACGCCGTAAACCTTACCGACGGTCTCGACGGCCTGGCGATAGGCTGCACGCTCGTCTCCGCGGGCGCGCTCACAGTGCTCACGTACATTACGAGCCACGCGCGCTTCTCGGCGTATCTCGAAATCCAGCACATTCCCGATGCAGGTGAGCTGACGATTTTCTGCGGCTCGCTGATGGGCGCGTCTCTCGGTTTTCTTTGGTACAACACACATCCCGCGGAGCTTTTCATGGGTGACGTCGGCTCGCTCGCGATTGGCGGCGCGCTCGGCACCGTCGCCGTCATCATCAAGCAGGAAATTTTGCTCCTGTCGGTGGGCGGCGTGTTCGTTCTCGAAGCGCTTTCCGTAATTCTCCAGGTAGCGTCGTTCAAGCTGACGGGCAGACGAATTTTTCGAATGGCGCCGCTCCATCATCATTTCGAGCTGATGGGCTGGAGTGAATCGAAAATTATCGTGCGCTTTTGGATTTTGGCGCTCGTTTTCGCGCTGTTCTCGCTGACGACTCTGAAACTGAGGTAACGCAAGTGCGTACCGGATTGGAATTGAAAGGAAAGCGCGTGCTCGTCGTCGGGCTCGCCAGAACGGGAATCGCCACGGCTGAATTCTGCTCCCGTCTCGGCGCCGTCGTGACCGCGACCGACGAACAGCCGGAGGAGAGCCTGGGCGCGGCCGTCCAGGCACTTCGCACCGCCGGCGTGACGCTCGAACTGGGCATTCATCGCTCCGAGACATTCGAGAATCAGGATTTTATCGTTCTCAGTCCCGGCGTCCCCTCGAAATTGCCGCCGCTCGAATTGGCTCGGATGCGCGGGATTCCGGTTTGGAGCGAAATCGAGCTTGCATCGCGCTTCCTGCACGGACGTCTGATTGCGATCACCGGCTCGAATGGCAAGACGACCACGACCGCGCTCGTCGCGCACATTCTCAGGACCGCGAACATCCCGACTCTCGTCGGCGGCAATATCGGCGTGCCGCTTATTTCGCTCGTGGATTCATCCTCCGATTCCACCGTCGGCGTCGTCGAGGCTAGCAGCTTCCAACTCGAGACCATCGGTCAATTTCGCCCGGACGTCGCCGTTCTCCTGAATCTCACGCCGGACCACCTCGATCGCCACACGTCGTTCGAGGAGTACATTCGCGCCAAGTTGCGCATCTTCGAGAATCAGCGCGAAGGCGACGCCGCGATTCTGAATGCCGACGATCCGGAAGTCGCGAAGCGCTTTCCCGCGCGGCCGCAGGTGCATTGGTTCAGCCGTCAGAAGCGCGTCGCGTCGGGAGCGTACGTGCGCGATGGCCAGATCGTCGTTCGCACCGAAGGAAACGAGGAGGCGATTCTTCTCCGCGACGAAGTTCCTCTGCGCGGCGAGCACAATCTTGAAAACGTCCTCGCGGCGTGCATCGCCGCGCGTCTTGCCGGCGCCGGCCCCGCTGCCATCGCCGAAGGCGTGAAAACATTTCCCGGCGTCGAGCATCGCATCGAATTCGTCGCTGAAATCAACGGCGTCAAGTTCTACAACGATTCGAAAGCGACCAACGTGGATGCCGCGCTCAAGGCCATAGAGGCGTTTCCTTCGCCCCTGATCGTCATTCTCGGCGGCAAAGACAAGGGCAGTCCCTACACGCCTCTCGTCGAGCCGCTTCGGCGACAGGCTCGCCTTGTGCTTCTAATCGGCGCCGCATCGGAAAAGATTGCCTCTGAATTGTCAGGAGCATTTCCGATAATCCGCGCGGGCACGATGGATCGCGCCGTCGAGATTGCCTTCGAACGCGCGCAGCCAGGCGACACCGTTCTTCTCGCGCCCGCGTGCTCGAGCTTTGATCAATTCGAAAATTTCGAGCACCGCGGCCGCGTGTTCAAAGAACTCGTCGCGCGCATCGTCGAAAAAAACCAAGCCAAGCCGCCGGCCAGCGCTGCCACGAGGAACGCCTAGGAGAAACCCTGAATGCCGCGCCCGATTCAACCCGACCGCAAGCTCTTCGGCGTCACCATCGCACTTTGCCTCGCCGGCGCGCTCATGGTGTTCAGCGCCTCCGCGGTCACCGTCCGCGAACTGGGCGGGAGCGGCTACGGCTTCCTGATTCGGCAGCTTCTCTGCCTCGCGCTCGGGATCACGGGAATGTTCGCGCTCATGAATTTCGACTATCGCAAGCTGCGCCAGCCGCGCGTCATCTTCACCGGCCTCGGTCTAATCCTGTTGCTTCTGATCGGCGTGCTCTTCCTCGATCGCTCGCATGCCACGCATCGCTGGATTCGCCTCGGCCCCGCGAGCTTGCAGCCATCCGAATTCGCGAAGCTCATCGTGATCGTCTATCTCGCGTGGTTTCTCGAGCTGCGAAAATCGGCGCGATTCTCCGGCGCCGCGCTCGGGGTCAACGATCCCTTGCGTTCGCTCGCGCCCGCGCTCGGGCCAGTCGTCGTCATGGCCGGTCTGATTCTGTTCGAACCGGACATGGGCACTGCCGCGATGGTCCTGTTCGTCGCGTTGGTGATGCTCTACGTCGCAGGTCTCGACTGGCATTATCTCGCCGGCGGCGCTCTCGTGGCCTTGCCTGCGGTCTATCTATTGATCGTTCGCGTACCGTATCGCTATCACCGCTTCATGGCCTTCCGCGCTCCGGAAGCGGATCCGCAGGGCTACGGTTTCCAGCTCTTGCAATCGCTCATTGCCGTCGGTTCGGGCGGCCTGACGGGCGTCGGCTTGATGGAAAGCAAGCAAAAGCTTTTCTACCTGCCCGAAGCGCACACCGATTTCATTTTTGCTGTATTGGCCGAGGAGCTGGGTTACATCGGCGCCGTCACGCTGATTGCTCTCTTCGCCTTCTGGGGGTGGCGTGCATTCCGCGCCGCAATCCAGGCGCCGGACGAATTCGGCCGTCTTCTTGGCCTCGGAATCACGACGCTCGTCGTCGGCCAGGCGCTGGTAAACCTCAGTGTCGTTCTGGGCCTCGTGCCGACCAAAGGCATTCCCCTGCCCTTTGTCAGCTATGGAGGCTCGAGCCTTCTCGCGATGCTTCTGGCCACCGGCGTGCTCCTCAATATCAGCCAGCACGCTCAACCCGACGAGTGAGGCTTACGATTGAGAAGACACGCTGATCAACGGCCCGACGCGATTCCAGCCGGCGGGCGCTCGCTGAGAGTCGCAGGATGAAGTTGTTGATCGCCGGTGGTGGAACGGGCGGCCACGTCTTTCCGATGCTCGCCGTCGCGCAGGAATGGCTGCGGCGGATCGATCCTGGCGCGACACCGACATCGGCAGTTGATATTACGAAGAGGGAAGTGGTGATTGTCGGAACAAAAGTCGGCCTGGAAGCGCGGCTCGTGCCGCAGGCTGGGTTGCCTTTGCTTACGATCCGCGTGGCTGGCCTGAAAGGCATCGGCGGCACGAAATTCTTGAAGAATGCCGCGATGCTGCCCGCGAGCGCCTGGGATTCCCAGCGGATCCTGCGCCACGGTCGTTACGCGGCCGCGTTCGGCGTCGGCGGCTATGCTTCGGGCCCGGTGATCGCCCTCGCTGCCTTCCACCGGATTCCGACCGTCATCTTCGAGCCGAACATTGAGCCAGGCTTCACGAATCGCGTTCTCGCCGGAATCGCCACGCGCGTGGCCACCGGCTTCGAGGAAACCGCGAAGCGATTGGGCAAAAAAGCCGTGACCACGGGCATTCCCGTCCGCCGCGAGTTTTTCGCGGCGCCCGTCCGCGAGCACAAGGCGCCTCTTAACATCCTGATCACCGGCGGCAGCCGCGGCGCTCTGCCCATCAATCGCGGGGTCGTTGATGCCCTCGATCTCCTCGCCGCTCGAAAAAACCAGCTTTTCATCGTGCATCAAACCGGAGAACGCGACTATAATGCGGTTCGCGTGGCGTATGCGCGTCGCGAATTCAATGCGGAGGTCAGCCCCTTTATCGAGAATATGGCGGAGCGGTTTGCCCAGGCGGACGTAATCGTCTGCCGCGCGGGCGCAATCACCGTGGCGGAAATCGCCGCCGCTGGACGTGCCGCCATCTTCATCCCCTTCGGGGCCGCTACCGACGCACATCAACTCAGAAATGCCCGGGCCATGGAGTCGGCCGGGGCAGCAAGGGTGCTCCCACAGGATGAACTGACGCCGGAGCGCCTCACAAACGAAATTTTCTCTCTCCTCGACCAGCCCCAGAGGATTACAGAAATCGAGCAGCGCGCCCGAGCTCTCGCACGGCCTCGCGCCGTCGAGGACATCGTGGACCTGCTCGAGGGGGTGGCGCGTCCGTGATGGTGACGTTTCGCAATTTTCAACGCATTCATCTCATCGGTATCGGTGGAAGCGGAATGAGCGGCATCGCCGAAGTGCTGCTCTCAAGCGGCTACGCTGTGTCGGGCTCCGACACGAAGCCTTCACCTGTAACGGTTCATCTCGAAGGTCTCGGAGCGAAGATTTTCGAAGGGCACAACGCCGCAAACGTGCGCGGCGCCCACGTCGTCGTCGTTTCCTCCGCCGTCAAGCCGGACAATTCCGAAGTGGTCGAAGCTCATCGCTTGAAAATTCCCGTGATTCCGCGCGCGGAAATGCTCGCGGAATTGATGCGCCTGAAATACGGCATCGCGGTTGCCGGCGCGCACGGCAAGACCACCACCACTTCCATGACGGCATCCGTCCTCGCGGCCGCGGGTCTCGATCCGACCTTCGTCGTCGGTGGGCGCGTCAATCATGCGGGCGCGAATGCGCGCGTCGGCCAGGGCGAATATATCGTCGTCGAAGCGGATGAAAGCGACCGTTCGTTCCTCTTGCTGGCGCCGGTAATCGCCGTCGTGACCACAATCGATCGCGAGCATCTCGATCATTACAGCTCGCTCGAAGAAATTCAGTGCACGTTTCTGCAGTTCGTCAACCGCGTGCCCTTTTATGGCGCCGTGATCCTTTGCCTCGACGAACCGAACGTTCAGACGATTCTCCCCGACGTGAAGCGGCCGGTAATCACTTACGGCACTTCGAGCCAGGCCGACCTCGTCATCAGCGACGTGAAACTCGAGGGCATGTCGAGCCGGTTCCGGCTCACCTATCACGGCGACGATCTCGGCGAATTTCATTTGAATTCGCCGCCGGGAATTCACAACGTTCGCAACGCCGCTGCTGCGGCAGCCGTCGCGCTCGCTCTCAACGTTCCCGCCGATTTGATCCGGCAGGGCCTTGAGAAATTTGGCGGCGTCGCCCGGCGGTTTGAAATCAAGGGCGTCTTTAATGGCGTAACTCTGATTGATGACTACGGCCACCACCCGGCCGAGATTCGCACGACGCTCGAAGCAGCACGTGGTTGCGGATTCAAGCGGTTGCTCGTGATGTTCCAGCCGCATCGCTACACCCGCACGCAACATCTGTGGGAGGAATTTCGCCAGGCGTTCAATCAGGCGGACATTCTTCTCGTCACCGACATATACGCTGCGGGTGAGCCGCCGATCGAAGGAATCACGGGAGAATCGCTGGCGCTCGCGATCTGTTCGGCGGGGCACAAGAACGTGATTTTTACGAGCACAATGCAGCCCGCGATTGAATTTCTTCTCCGCGAGGCGCATCCCGGCGACGCTATTTTGACGATCGGCGCGGGAAGCATCAACCGCGCCATCGAACAACTCGCCGTGCTGCTGGGCTCGCAAATCCTGGAGCCTCATGCGCATTAGCGGCAAGCCGGTTGCCGCGCGCCTCGCCGCACTCGGCGTCGAGTTGCGCCCCGGCGTTTCGCTCGCGGAACACACTTCGCTCGGCATCGGTGGCACGACGGACGAATTGCTCATTCGCCGCTACGAAACGCTGCCGGAGGTGATTCGGGAATTGAGGAATGAGGGTGTTCCGTACAAATTTCTTGGCGGTGGGACGAACGTCCTTGTCGCCGAGGGCGAGTTGCCTTGGATCGTTCTGCATCTTCCCGCGACGCATCCCGGCGTGCGCGTCGAAGGGAATGCGGCGTTCGTCGATGCCGCCGCGGATCTCGGCGGCACGGTCACGTTTTGCGCCAAGCGCGATCTCGGTGGCATGGAGGGGCTCATCGGCGTTCCCGGCAGCATCGGCGGTGCGCTGCGCATGAACGCGGGCGCGTACGGCACGCAAATCGGTTCGTACGTTCGCGAAGTGGAGCTCTATCGTGCCGCGACGGGTGAGAACGAGACGCTGCGCGGCGACGACATCCGCTTCGACTATCGTCACACGTCGTTTGCGCCTGATGACATTATGCTGCGCGTGAAGCTCGAATTGCCGGCGAAGCCGTATACGGAAATTGTCGCGGCCATTCGCGTCTGCAACGAAAAGCGCCGCGCGAGCCAGCCCCTCAATCAGAAAAGCGCCGGCTGCATTTTCAAGAATCCTCCGGGCGCGTCGGCCGGCCGCATGATTGACGAGCTTGGATTGAAAGGGCTGCGCGTCGGCGACGCCATGGTCAGTGACCGCCATGCCAATTTTTTTGTGAATGCCGGAAACGCGACTTGCGACGACATGCTTCGCCTAGTTGACGATGTTCGCGGGCGCGTCAAAAAAGCATTTGGGTTCGATCTCGAGAACGAGGTGATTTTCTGGAAAAACTGAAAGCCGCGGACGCGCACGCTTATCCTCAGGAAGTTCTGGCGGAGGAAGAGCCGAAGTATCTTCGCCGTCAGAAGCCGGTCGAAATTCGGCGCCGCAAGTTCGGCAAGAAGGCGTGGAAGACTTACGCGCGTGTTTCCGCAATCATCATCGCTTGCATCGCCGTGGCCGGCGCTGTCTATGCGATGGGAAATTTTCTTCTGAGCTCGCCGGAGATGTCGCTGCTGCATCCGGATCAAGTAGCCGTTCACGGCAATCATTACGTCACGCGCGCGAATGTGCTCGAAATTTTCTCCATTGATCGCGGGCACAGCGTACTTCGCATTCCGCTCGACGCGCGCCGCAAGCAGATTGAATCGCTGCCCTGGGTCGAGCACGCCACCGTCCGCCGCGCGTTGCCGAATCGAATCCAGGTGGACGTATTCGAGCGCACGCCGATTGCCTTTCTCCGCGAGGAGGGCGAGCTGGCGCTCGTGGATATGCACGGCGTGATTCTCGACCGCCCGCTGAAAGCCGATTTTCATTTTCCGGTCGTCACAGGACTCCAGCCGGGACTGCCTCCGGATGAACGTGAGCGCCGCATGCAAATGTTCAGCGGATTCTTGCAGCAGATTGACGCCGCGCATTCGGGCGCGAGCGAATTGGTCAGCGAAGTGGACCTCTCGGACGCAAAGAATCTACAAGCCACGTTCTCGAAACTTCCGGGCAGCGGCTTTTCCGGATCGAGCGCGAACGATGGCCCTCTGCTTGTCTATTTCGGGGATCGCGATTTTCAGAACAAGTTCCAGACTTTGCTCGGAAAGATGGGTGAAATCCGCGCGCAGGTCGGTCGAGTTGAATTAGTCGATTTGAGATTCGACGGCGAAGTTGTCGTCAATCCTGACGCGAACGGCAGCCAGGCGAAAGCTATCGCCGAGCGCCCGGATCCCAAGACGAAGAATTCTCCGCCTCTCGTCGCGCAGCAGATTCCGAAGCGCGCGGCGAAGCGAACGAAGTAATCGAGAAATTCGAGGAGCCCGAAGTTGTCGAAGAAGGAACGCTATATCGTTGGACTCGACATCGGCAGCACGAAAACGTGCGCGCTGGTCGGTGAAATTGACGAAGATACCGGCGCGATAAAGTTCGTCGCGCTTGGCGCCGCGGAATCGCGCGGCTGGCGCAAGGGCCAGATCGTCACGCTCGAACTCGCCATCAGTTCGATTCGCAACGCCGTTGAACAGGCGGAAAGCATCGTCGGCATCCCGCTCGATTCGGCGCTGGTCGGCGTCGCGGGCGGCCACGTTCGCGGCGTGAACAGCCGCGGTGGCATCACGCTCGGCCAGCGCCCGCGCGATATTCAAAAAGACGATGTGCGCCGCGCGGTCGAAGCGGCGCGCAACGTTTCATTGCCCGAGGATCGCGAAGTGCTCCATGTGCTGCCTCAGGAATTTTTCCTCGATCGCCAGGACAACATCCGTGATGCCATCGGCATGATCGGTCAGCGCCTTGAAGCCAATGTCCACATCGTCACCGCTTCGGCGATGGCCGCGCAAAACATCATTACGGCCGTGAACCGTGCGGGCGTCGTTGTG
The DNA here is from genome assembly GCA_963838705.1 of uncultured Acidobacteriota bacterium. Classification (GTDB taxonomy): domain Bacteria; phylum Acidobacteriota; class Terriglobia; order Acidiferrales; family UBA7541; genus Palsa-147. Next base: position 353,097 of record CAWIRU010000005.1, read on the forward strand.
AGCGATACGGTGCTCGAGCCGCTGGCTTCGGCCGAGTCTTGCCTCACGCAGGACGAGCGCGATCTCGGCTCGTGCTTGCTCGATATTGGCGGCGGCACCACCGAGCTGATCGTTTTCGGAGGCGGCGTTGTGCGCCACACCGGTGCCGTGCCGATCGGCGGCGATCACTTCACGAATGATCTGGCAGTCGGCTTGCGCACTCCAATTCCGGAGGCCGAGAAAATCAAGCGCGAATACGCCGTCGCGATGCACGAAATGCTCGCGCAGGATCAGCCGATAGAAATCGCGAGCGTCGGCGATCGCCCGCCGCGCACCGTGTTCGCGCGGATGCTCGCGGAAATCGTCGAAGCCCGCGCGCAGGAATTGCTCGTCCTCGTCAAAGACGAGCTTCGCCGCGCCGGACTCGACACGCAAATTCCGGCAGGATTGATTCTCACTGGCGGCGGCGCGCGCCTGCGCGGATTTCCGGAGCTTGCGGAAAAGACATTCAATCTGCCGGTGCGCGTAGCCTCGCCGCGCGGCATCAGCGGAATGAACGAAGAGATGACGCAGCCCGAGTACGCGACGGCGGTAGGTCTCGTGCTCTATGGCGCGCGCACTCGGCGTCTCGCCGGTGCGAAGCCGGCGGGCTGGACGGGAAAACTCAAGGCATTGTTCGCGGGAGCATCCTAGAACGGCCATCCTCGAGGGCGGATGGAAAGAATTCAGGGGGAGGAACGATGACGGCGAAAGAAGCGGGACTGCGGGTTTCATTCAGTGAAGAGCCGGAAAACGGCGCGAAGATAAAAGTCATCGGCGTGGGCGGAGGCGGCACGAACGCCGTCAATCGCATGATCCGCGCCAAACTCGAAGGCGTGGAATTCATCGCTGCGAACACGGACTTGCAGGCGCTGAAGCTTTCGCAAGCGCCCGTGAAGTTGCAGCTCGGCGCGAAGCTCACGAAGGGACTTGGCGCGGGCGCGAATCCCGACGTCGGCCGGAAAGCCGCGCTCGAGGACACGGACAAAATCCTCGAAGCGCTCGACGGCGCGGACATGGTGTTCGTCACGTCGGGACTCGGCGGGGGAACGGGCAGCGGCGCGGCGCCGGTTGTCGCGAATCTCGCGAGCGAACTCGGCGCGCTCACCGTCGCCGTGGTGACGAAGCCGTTCGCATTCGAAGGCAAGCGGCGCTTGCAGCAGGCCGAGCAATCGCTCGCCGAGCTTGTCGGCTGCGTGGACACGGTCATCGTGATTCCGAACGAGCGGCTGATGGAATGCGTTGAGCACGGCACGAGCTTCTTCGAAGCGTTCCGCATCGCCGACGACATTCTGCGCCAGGCGGTGCAGGGAATCAGCGACATCATCACGATTCCCGGCATCATCAATCGCGACTTTGCCGACGTGAAGACGATCATGTCTGGGCAAGGTTATGCGGTGATGGGCACGGCGATCGCTTCGGGCGCGAATCGCGCGGTGGATGCTGCGAATCGCGCGATCAATAGTCCGCTGCTCGAAGACAATTGCATTCAGGGCGCGCAGGGAATTCTCATCAACGTGACGGGATCATCGTCGGTGACGCTGCAAGAAGTTCACGAGGCTTCGTCCATCATTCAGAAAGCGGCGCACGAAAATGCGAACATTATTTTCGGCGCGGTGCAGGACGACGCGATGAAGGAATCCGTGAAGATCACGGTGATCGCCGCGGGATTCCGCGAAGTCGCGCAGCGCAAGACGCACACGAAAACTTCCTATTTGCCGAAGAGCTGGAAGTCCGGGCGCGAGCAGCATCCCAACATTGTCGCCGAAGTCGCGCGCAACGTGACCGACGTCATCAACGAAGTTCCGGCGGACGATCTCGACGTCCCGACGTTCCTTCGCCGCCAAGCGCAGAAGGCATAGCGGCGAACAACGATTGCTCTCGTAGGGGCGCTGCTTGCTGCGCCCCTGCATTTTTTCGTGATCTCCGCGCCGAGAATACTCCTCTTGCCTCGAACCTCGATATAAACTTCGAGTCGTGCCAAGAACAATTCAAGTTCGACGCGGCGTGATCGCTGCGATGCGATCTGAAGTCCTGCGCGAGCCCACGCAGGAATGCTGCGGTCTGCTGGCCGGCCGCGATGACATGATTACCGCGATTTTTCGGGCGGCGAACGCCGCGGAAAATCCCGCAACGTCGTACGAGATCGCGCCGCGCGATCTCTTTCGTATCATGCGCGAGATTCACGCTGCGGGACTCGAACTGCTCGGCATCTACCACTCGCATCCCAACACTGACAACTCTCCTTCATCGCGCGACGTAGAACGCGCGTTTTATTCCGAAGCAGCTTATTTCATTCTTTCGCCGCTTCCGGCTGCGCTGAAACCAGTTCGCGCGTTTTCAATTTCAGATGGCGTCGCTTCCGAATTGCGGGTCGAGATCGTTTAACGACTCCGAGGCAATTGCCGCCGGGGCGCGGCAAGCAGCACCCCTACAAAATCGTTCGCGGAAAATTTCGTTTAGGAAGAGCGCGCCCAGCTTGCGGCGGACATGGCGAAGCCCTGAGCGTCGGCGGCTTCGCGCAAGTGCAGGTAAAGCGGATAGTGTGAAGCCATCACGAGGATTTCGCCGCGCACTCGCGTTTCGATTTCCGCGTCGCCGAGATGCGTGAGAACTTCGGCGATCCATGTGGCAATCTTTTCCATTTCTGGCTCGCGCATCCCGCGCGTCGTGACCGCCGGCGTGCCGATGCGAATGCCGCCCGCTTTCATTGGCGGCTGTGTGTCGAAAGGAATCGCATTTTTATTTACAGTCATTCCCGCGCGTTCGAGTGCCTGCTCGGCGTCGCGGCCGGTCATGCCCTTCGCCTGAAGATCCACCAGGAAGAGGTGATTGTCGGTGCCGCCTGTGACGATTCGGAATCCGCGGCGCGCGATCGCCGCGGCAAGCGTCTTCGCGTTTGCCACCACCTGCTTTTGATACTCGCGAAATTCCGGCTGCATCGCTTCGCGCAGGCAGACAGCTTTCGCGGCAATGATATGTTCGAGCGGGCCGCCCTGATTGCCGGGAAATGTTACGCGATCGAGTTCTTTGGCCCATTTTTCGCGGCAGAGCACGAGGCCGCCGCGCGGCCCGCGCAAAGTTTTGTGCGTCGTGGTCGAGACGAAATCGGCGTGCGGCACGGGACTTGGGTGGACGCCCGCGGCGACCAGGCCGGCAATATGCGCCATGTCCACGAAGAAAACGGCGCCGACGGCTTGCGCGGTTTTCGCGAGACGCTCGAAATCAATAATGCGCGAGTAGGCGCTCGCGCCCGCGACAATCATCTTCGGCGAATTCTCGCGCGCGAGCCGCTCGACTTCGTCGTAATCAATCGTTTCCGTCTCTTTCGTCACGCCGTAAGGAACAAACTTGTACATCTTGCCGGAGAAATTCAGGGGATGGCCGTGAGTGAGATGGCCGCCATGCGCGAGATTCATTCCGAGGACGGTGTCGCCGGGCTGCAGCGCGGTGATGTAAACCGAAATATTAGCCTGCGTCCCCGAGTGCGCCTGCACGTTGGCATGCTCGGCGCCGAAAATTTGTTTCGCGCGCTCGATCGCGAGCCGCTCGACGCGATCCACATTCTCGCAGCCGCCGTAGTAGCGTTTGCCCGGATAGCCTTCCGCGTACTTGTTCGTGAAAACCGAGCCCATCGCTTCCATCACGGCCCGAGAGACGAAATTTTCGGACGCGATCAATTCGAGGCCAGTGGCCTGGCGGCGAATTTCGTCGTGCAGGGCTTCGGCAACTTCGGGGTCGGCCTGATCGAGGTGGAGGCTCATGCGCCGCGATTCCGGCGTCTCGTTGTTTCTGTCCGTCATTTAGAACCTTTCATTCCGGCGTCGTGGGACATCTGGGCGGATTTTATCGGAGGGGATGCGGCATTGCAAACCGCGGATTTCGGGTCGAAGGAAGGTGCGGAAAGCCGCGGCCACGATGCCCTTCGGGACTCAGAGCACGTCCGCGCCACGAGTGCGGCGCTCAAACCGCGATTTGCGTTGTCCCTGTTTTGTGCCGCGAAATATTGTGGCCGGTTCATTGTTTTCAATCACTTGCGCATGCTTCTACCAGTTCAGTGTGTCGAGTAATAATTGAACGAAACTCCAGTAGTGGACCCCGCAGATTTGCGGAGCCTCCGATTGGCGTCTTTATCTTGCGTTTCATGCCGATTCCACGCTAGCACGATGCGGGCGACTCGGCAAATCCACAGTCTGTAAGACCGCGGTTAGCAGAAGTCAAATCCTGGAGGATTCGGCGGAATAAAAATTCGTCGAAGAAGCGTTCGTCGCCGAGACGAGTTAGATGGAAGTCGCTGCGTCCTTGGGTTGGATCAGATCCCACTTGTTGCCGTACAAATCTTCGAAGACGGCGACGGTGCCGTAGGCTTCTTCGCGCGGTTGCTCGAGGAATTTCACGTCGCGCGCTTGCATGGCGCGGAAGTCACGCCAGAAATCGCCGGTGTGGAGAAACAGGAAGACGCGACCTCCAGTCTGATTGCCGACGCGGCTCAATTGCTCCGGATTTGCGGCCTGAGCGAGAAGCAAGCTGGTGCCGCGAGAGCCGGGCGGGGCGACGACGATCCATCGCTTGCCGTCTCCCTGATCCAAATCTTCAATCAGTTGGAAGCCGAGAGAGCGCGTGAACCAAGCGACAGCTTCGTCGTAGTTTCGGACTACGAGGGCGATGCAACCCAGCGTTTGCGTCATGGTTTGCTCCGTTCGATATTGTGTTCGGCTGCGGATTCAAAGGCAATCATCACCCGGCTCTGACGCGAAACCTTTCCGGCGCCTCGCCCGTATGGCAGATGAGCCTGCGTCCTCATCCTCGCTCGCTGTGCCGGAGGTACCCGAAATGAAATTGAAGTGGATTTATCTTGCTCTGTGCGTTCTTGGATTTGCGCTTCCGTATTGGCAATTCGTCCCGTGGGTTGCGGCGAACGGGCTTCCCATGAAACTATTTTTTCAGCAGCTCTTCGCCAATCGCATCGGCGGATTCTTCGGGATGGACGTGATTGTGTCCGCGGTGGTGCTGTTTGTATTTGTGCGCGCGGAAAGCGTGCGGCTGGGCGGACGCGGGTGGTGGTTGCCGCGCGTGGCGGTGCTCCTCGTGGGGGTCTCGCTCGGATTGCCGCTTTTTCTGTATATGCGAGAACTCAGAACGGAGCAATCGCGAGGACGGACTGAGGCGGTGGGCGCGCGAGCTTGACCCCGGGCGCAGCAAGCAGCGCCCCTACGAGAAGATCGCGAAACGAGCCTGACCCCGGGCGCAGCAAGCAGCGCACCTACGAGAAGATCGCGAAACTAGCTTGAACCCGGGCGCGGCAAGCAGCGCCCCTACGAGAAGATCGCGAAACTAGCCTGACGCCGGGCGCAGCAAGCAGCGCCCGTACGAAAAAGTCACGAAACGGGTTAGACGCTATTTGATTCATTGCTGCGGCGCCTTGACTTTGCTGGGGCCAGACGGCACACTAACTTCACGATGAACGATTTGTTGCGGCGAATTTTTCTCGTGGACCTGCTGAAGGGCATGTGGGTCACGTTCCGGTATCAGGCTCCCAAATACAATTACACCGAGCAATACCCGCTCGAGCGGCCGATGGTGGCCGAGAGGTATCGCGGGGCGCCGCGGCTGAATATCAATCCGGAGACGGGCGAATCGCTGTGTATCTCGTGCAATTTGTGCGCGCTGGCGTGCCCGGAGAATCTGATTGTTGTCGGCTGGCAGCGCGACGACGCGACGCGCCGCAAGGTCTTAACTACATTCACTTACGACACTTCGCGCTGCATGTTCTGCGGGCTTTGCGAAGATGCGTGCCCCACCGATTGTCTGGAGCTCACGCAGGACTTCGAGATGGCGGCGTACAGCCGCGAGGGCGCCATCTGGGACCGCCATCGCCTAGAAGTCGGTCCGACCCCGGCGCACTACACCCGATAGAATGACGAAGTCCGCATGCGTCTTGAAATCCCATCGCGTTTTCCGAACACCCCTCGTGCAGCCAAATTCAGACTTGACCGCTCAGACTAAACTCGTCCACGCGCATGGAACTCCGTAAAGATCCGATCACAAAGAGTTGGGTCATCGTCGGGCATCCCGATCACGCGGGACTGCCTGAAGAGCCGTGTCCTTTGTGCCCGGAGAGCGCGGCACAGAGCGAGACGCTGCTTTACTACCCGAACAAAGAGAAGTGGCAATTGCGCGTGACGCCGCACATGCGGCCGCTCTACCGTGCGGACGGGGAAACCGCGCGGACGGCCGAAGGCATTTACGACCGCATGGGAATGCTGGGCGCGCACGAAATCATCATCGAGACGCGCGATCATTCGCGATCGTTCGCGCAGATGTCCGACGAGGAAATCAAGATCGTGCTCGATGCCTGGGCCGCGCGTCTGGTGGAATTGAAGAAGGATCCGCGGTTCAAATATGTAACGGTGTTCAAGAATCACGGGCCGCTGGCAGGGGAAGAGTGGCCGCACTCGCATTCGCAGGTGACGGCGCAGACATTCGTGCCGCGACGAATACTCTACGAATTGAGGGCGGCGCGCGAGTGGTACGCGGAAAAGGAACGCTGCGTTTTTTGCGACATTCTCCGGCAGGACATCAAGCACAAGAAGAGAATCGTCGAGGGCATCGGCGATTACATGGCGATATGCCCTTTTGCGTCGCGCGTTCCGTATGAGACATGGATCATGCCGCAGACGCACCACTATCTTTTCGAGTCTACAACGACGCCGGAGAACCGGCGCGACCTTGCAAGACTGCTCGGGCGGACGATCCGGCGGCTGTCTCACGTGTCGGACAGCTACCATCTCGTGCTTCACACGGCGCCGAACACTCAGTTGACGCGGGGCGAACTCAGCCAATTTTGGAAGACGATTGCCGGCGACTATCACTGGCACATCGAAATCCTTCCGATTGTCGAAAAGCGGAGCAAGTCGTACAGCATCAAGGAAATTTACTTCAACGCACAGAAACCGGAACAAGCGGCCGAGCGCCTTCGGGAATTCAATCCTGAGCTGTAAGAGCAAGCGTCAGGCCGGCGGCTGGCACATGAATCCGACGAAAATATCTTCGCGACGCGCTACTTCCTCTGAACGCGGCGGAATCATCAGCAAGTTCATTTTCCTCATTTTTCTAGTATGTGTGATCGGCGCGCTCTACATCGTCCGGCACCCGTTGCTAAGGCTGGCGGGTCAAATTTGGATCGTGGACGAAGCGCCTCAGCATTCGGACGCGATTGTCGTGCTCGGCGGCGACAATTACCAGGCGGATAGGGCGGCGCGCGCGGCGGAACTCTTCAAAGCGGGCTGGGCGCCGGTTGTCGTGGCGAGCGGTAAATTTCTGCGGTCGTACGCGACCTCGGCCGAATTGACCGAGCGCGACCTGACGGAGCGCGGCGTGCCGACGCAGGATGTGGTGCGATTGACGCATCGCGCCGAAAATACGCTCGATGAATTGGTGGTCATCGAGCGGCTTGCGGTGGAGAAGAATTGGAAGAAAGTGTTGATCGTAACGTCGAATTATCACACTCGGCGCGCTCAGATGCTTTGCGACAAAATGTTTCCGCAGGGATTTGAGGTGCGCGTGATCTCCGCGCCGGACTCGGATTACAACCCCGACGACTGGTGGCAGCACCGGACTGCGCAAAAGCTATTTTTTCATGAGGCCGTCGGCTATTTCGTTTCAGAATGGGAAGTGCACCGGCTCGCCAGTACGGTTCCAAGCGCAACATGAGTGTTGGGAGTTGATCATGCGTGAACCGGGGGCAGCGGTCTCCGGGCACTGATTCAAATCAGGAACGAGCGCCCTTTCCGGAATTCTCGCTCGCCTAACCTACCATTTGGAACTTTTGAACCTACTCAACGGAAGATGTAACTGGGGGCGGTGTGATGCATCCAACAAAGGGAAGAGGGAATCATGCGCCTGGCGGAGGCTCGGCTATTTGCCCGCGTATGCGAAACCTGGGGCGGTGTCTCGCGACTTTTTTGGAGATGCGGGGTTAGATGGGGGTGGGGAGGGGTGTTTCTCTGCGGGGAACAGTGAACTACATTTCTTCCCGCGCAACCGGGTAACCGACTGGCGTCATCGTAATATTTCATTTCAGCGAATCGATTGAATTTGAGCCGAAAATAGGGCGGACTCAGAGGAGGAAATCAATGAGGAAATTATACGGAGGCGTATTTCTGCTCGCCTCAATCGTTTTACTAGCGATCGCAGTTCCAATTGGAGCGCAGACCGCGGCCCGCGCCACGGTCGCTCCCGCAGCTCCCAGATATCAAGCCAGCAAGGAAGTAACCCTCGCGGGCAGCGTGCTGAGTGTTGTCACGAAACCTACGGCGGGAATGCTGCTTGGCGCGCACGTGATCGTGGCGACGCCATCGGGCGATGTGGACGGCCATCTGGGCGCCTACGCGATGAAGGGTGCGAATTCGTTCACGCTTACGCCCGGCGAACGGGTGCAGATGGTCGGCGTGATGAGCACTGCTGAGGGCAATCGCGTCTTTCTGGTGCGCACGATTCAATCCGGCAGCCATGTTTACAAGATTCGGAATGAGCACGGCGCCCTGCTTCGGCCGGTAACGAAGGCCCAGGGAGGCCAGCTATGAATCGCAAGCCAATCCTTTTCGCGCTAGTCGTGCTTGGTCTTGTCGCGTTGTCGAGTTGCGGCGGTGGCAGCAGCAGCCCCGGAATTCTCATTCAACTGACGAACGTTCCGGGCACACTCACCGTGAATCAGACTGTGAGCCTTTCGGCGACAATATCGAATGACACGGGGGCCGGAAACGTTAACTGGACATGTTCGCCCAGCGGCAGTTGCGGGACATTCAATCCCACGACGACATCCAATGGCGGAACGACGAGCTACACGGCGCCGGCTGCAGCGGGGACCGTTACGATCACAGCGACCGATGCCGACCACTCGAGCGCGACGACGAACGCGAGCATTTCGGTGGTTTCTGTGGGATCAAACGGACAGCTGAAAGGCAACTACGTTTACTTCGTTGAAGGCTCGAACGTGAATGGCCTCTACTTCGCAACTGGAACGATCGTCGCCGATGGCAGTGGCAACATCAACAGCGGCGAGCAGGATTACTTCGACGCAAGCGGGCTTGCAGATACCGCCGATCCGCTGACTGGGACTTACTCGATAAGCGGTACCGGTATCGGTAGTATAACGCTCGCCCTGCAAAACACATTGCTACTACCCAACGGTGGCAACGAGACATTCAGCATTGGGGTCACGTCGTCGTCTCACGCGTTGGTGATCGAGTTTGATGGCAATGACACTTCAAGCGGCACTCTCGACCTCCAATATCAAGGGTCCACCCCGATCACCGCCAGCCAGATCGCCGGAGCTTACTCGTTTGCGTTTAACGGAGAAGACTTGAGCACCGGTGCGGGCCTGACATTTGGAGGCTTTGCGAATCTCAGCGCCGCGACGGGATCGGTCACGACAGGCACGATCTACCGAAATGATGGAGGGGCGCTCGCCAACGGATCTGCCGCTGGCAGCGTCACGGGCCCGGATTCATTTGGCCGAGGGACGGTCACTATGAGCGGCTATCAATTCGTGTATTACGCCGTGCAGGGGGCAGCATCCACCACCCAGAGCGGAGTCTTGCGCGTCGCGGAAAGTGATGCCGCTTCGACGGGCTTCCTCTCGGGAGGCGCGATATACAGCCAAGGAACGCCGGGAGCGAATTCAACGTTTTCCGACACTTCTTTGAAAGGCACCGCTACGTTCTTCGAATCAGGAAGCAGCGTTAACGGTGCGCTCTCACTTGCCGGCCAATTCACCGCAGACGGTGCAGGAAACTTCAGCGCTGGTTACGCCGACACGAACGATGACGGGGACTATCAGAAGGGCTCGATAGCGGGCGAGGACGTTTACGCGATCTCCTCCAACGGATCAGGGACAATGACGCTTCCGGGTACGGGGTCCACGACCGAGGACGTCTCTGCGCTATTGATCTTTGCCACGGATCCGAATTTGAATCTTAATGATCCGAATAACTCGACGGGCGGCGGTGGTGCACTGATCGTGGACAACGACTCAGGCGCCTACGGCACCGGCTTGATCGTGCCGCAAACGACTGGAGCGTTCCAGGGCAATTACGCTGTTAACCTGCAGTTCTTTAATTCCGGCGGTGAAGAGGACTTCGTGGGCCAGTCGGTGGCGAGTGGCGGGAGTCTTTCCGGGAGCGTGGATCTCAACGATTCCGGCACGACAGCCTCCGGGACGATGTTCTCGGGTTCGTCCTCGGCGGATTCCACCAACGTAGGCCGATACACCGGGAGCTTCACGGTCGGGGCGAATTCGTACCACATCACTTACTACCAGGTGAGCAGCGGCGAGTTTTTCATTGTCGACACGGATTCCGGCGATGTCGGGAATGGATTCATGCAGACACAATAGGACGACGCTCGAAGCGTGGCACGGCCGGACGGCGGGCTGTGCCACGGCTTCGACCTTGAACCCCCTCGTCAACTTGCACCTCTGATAAAATCCAAAAGGAACACGGCTGCCTCCGCGTTTGAAGTCAGCCCAAGGGAGCCAGTTTTGAATCGCAAGCCGATACTCTTTGCCCTGCTGGTGCTTGGAGTGCTAGCGCTGACGGGTTGCGGGAGCAGCAGTTCCGGCAATACGGGCGGCGGCGGTTCCCCAATCACCGTGGAAATCACGAATGCGCCTTCCACTCTCGGGCAGGGCCAATCCGTTGACCTGAGAGCCTCGGTGTCCAACGACACGGCGAACGGAGGCATTGACTGGACATGTACACCGAGCGGCAGTTGCGGAACATTCAATCCCGCGCACACGGCCAATGGCGCAACTACGAACTACAAAGCGCCGTCCGCGCCGGGAACCGAAACGATCGTGGCGGATGCGACCGACCACACCAGTTCGACCGCGAGCGCTGACATTTCGGTGGTAACAGCGGGGTCGAACTCGCAACTGGATGGGCCATACGTTTTCTTCGTTGAAGGAACGGACAGCACGGGCACTTACGTTGCAGTGGGCACAATGGTTCTCGATGGCAACGGGAATATCACCAGCGGCGAGCAAGATTATGCTGACCAGGGCGGCCTTCAGGCGGGGCCGAACACGATTACAGGCAGTTACACCGTCGGCGCCGACGGCCGGGGCAGCATTACGCTGAGCGTGAACGACATGTCGCTGCCCAATGGCGGTATCGAGACGTTCAGCATTGCGCTGACCTCGACGACGCACGCGCTGATCATTGAATTCGACGGTGGCAGCACGTCAAGCGGAACGCTAGATTTTCAAGCGGCCGGCGCGACCGACCCGAGCTCGATCGTAGGTTCGTATTCCTTTGCGTTCAACGGGTACGACGTGAGCAGTGCCGTACCGTTGGCATTTGGAGGTGTTGCGAATCTCAGCGCTGCGACGGGAAACGTGACGAGCGGCACATTCTACGCGAATGACGGAGGGACCACGCAAACGTCTCCGCAGCTGAATGGCCCTGTCACTGGCCCGGATTCGTTCGGACGCGGGACGATACGAACGAGCGTGGGCTTGAATTTTGTCTACTACGCGGTTCAAGCCGAAGTCTTGCGCATTGTGGAAACCGACTTGCCCGATTTTATCAGCGGAGGCGCGTTCTACGGCCAAGGAACAACGGGCGCGAATTCCTCATTCTCTAACGCTTCGTTGACCGGCACATCCGCGTTCTTCGAATCCGGAAGCGCGGTCGGCGGTCCGCTTTCGCTCGTCGGCCAATTCGAGGCCGACGGTGGCGGAAACCTGAGCGCCGGATTTGCCGACACCGATGATGGCGGGTCATACGCCAAGGGCTCCATCGCGGGCCAGGGGGTTTACTCAATCCTCGGAGATGGATCGGGAACGCTGACTCTTCCGGGAACATCGAGCACGACGCAAGATGTTTCCGCGCTTCTGATCTTTGCCACGGATCCGAACTTGAATCTTCTCGATCCGAACAGCACAAGCGCTGGCGGCGGCGCGCTGATCCTCGACTTTGACAGCGGCGCTATCGGAACCGGCATGATTGTTCCGCAGTCGCCTGGCTCGTTCCAAGGCAGTTACGCGATCGATTTGCAGTTCTATAATTCTGCTGGCGAAGAGGACTTCGCCGGCCAATCCGTGGCGAGCTCTGGAAGCCTCAGCGGCACGGTGGATCTTAATGAAAACTTTGTGACGTCCGGCGGCGTAAGCTTTTCGGGGTCTTCCAGCGCGGACTCCACGAACGTTGGCCGGTTCACCGGCAGCTTCACCGTCGGCGCAAGCTCGTACAGCATCGCGTACTACCAAGTGAACAGCGGGACGTTCTTCGTTGTCGACACGGATTCGAACGACGTCGGGAATGGAATCCTGGAGACACAGTAACGACGAGGGCTGAATCGTGGCTCGGCTTCGGCTTCCGGCTATGCCATGCTAAAAACGTATGCCCTCGTGACAAGTTGCAGACGCAGGCGCAACGTTTGCGTTTACATGGGAATAGGCTTGTATTATAGTTGCCCCCGCGAGCTTGGGTACGCCCCTTCATAGTAGGGCTACCACCCAACCCACCCCGGTTCGCCGCAGGATTCGTTCAAGTTTTCCGAAGGCAGGTATACGTCTCTGCCACGCCCGCCGCAGCGCGGCGTTTCGCGGAGACTATCCGGCGACGGTGGCCGGCTTTGGAAAGACTCGACGGTGACGGGTTCGTCTATGGCTTGGCAAATGAAAGCGCGCACGATGTCGCCGGCGTCATCCGCCGCTGGCCCGGGACTGAAGAGTGTGACGGCGACGGTCGCGCCTTCCGGCCGCGTTTCAAACGCCCTCAAAGAATTTCTCTGGCTCCTCTCGGATATTCCCAAGGCAAAGATTCTCGATATGGGCCAAGTGTCCCAGGACACTCTCAACTTTTTTATTGAAAAGGGTTTTCGGGTCACGACCGAAGATTTTCTCCGCTCGTGGCGCGAGTTTATGGATGTTGAAGAGTTGCGGCTTCGCAGCGGGAAAATCGGCGGGGATATCGAGAGGCCGTCTCCGGCAACGCTGGCCGACCGGTTCCTTGCAGAGCTGCTCGAGTATACGCCGGAGAGTTTCAACGGAATTCTTGCGTGGGATTTATTCGATTACATGGAGCCCGATATGCTCGCGCGCGTCGTCGCGCGGCTCCACGAAATACTGCGTCCCGGCGGAGTGGTCCTGGCGATCTTCCATAGCCGCACCCCGGATCGTTTCTGCCGTTACCGTATTTTGCCCGACCATACATTCGAGCTTCTTCCGTTGCCTCCCATCGCTCAGCACGTTCATATTTTTCAGAACCGCGAGATGCTGGACCTTTTCGCGAAGTTCCGGACGTCAAAAACGTTTGTCGGGCGCGACCAATTGCGCGAAGGATTGTTTCTAAAATAACTTTTCTCGTTTCGATCTGGCACACCCATTTTTCCCCTTTTATTTCCTCTTGCAATCACAACGGTTCGGGCGTAAAACGCGGGTTAGCAACGAATGAGCTTGGAGGGAGAATGAAACCACCGGGCCACGATTGCTGAAAGACATTCACACACCGCTTTCGCGGTGCGAAACCGGGTCGTCGTCTTCTAGACGCTTCCCGGTCTTAAGAATGCGTGAAACGGGGAGCTGCCAGGCTCCCCGTTTTGCATTTTCAGCGGCTATATTCTAGGAGGTCCCACCCGCGCGGCGCGCCTTCCAGCCGTGAATGGCCGCGGGAATCAATGAAAGAATGATGACGACTGCGATGACCCAGTGAATTTGCTTGTCAATGTGCGGAACGGCCCGGCCCAGGAAGTAGCCCGTAAGAATCATGCCCCAGACCCACAGAAACCCGCCGAAAACATCGTAAGTGAGATAGTGCGAATAAGTCATCCGAGCCGCGCCCGCTACTGGGGGGCAGAACGTACGGATGATGGGAACGAATCGCGCCATGATGACGGTCTTGCCGCCGTGCTTTTCGTAAAAGGCATGCGCGCTTTCGAGATGGCGCCGCTTGAAAAATCGCGATTCCTCGCGCTTGTATAATCCTTGTCCCATCTTCCGGCCGATCCAGTAGCCCAATTGATCGCCTACGATTGCACACAGAGTGACCGGAATCAGCAGCCAGAAGAGCCTCAGATGGCCGGCGGACGCCAACACTCCAGCGGTGACGAGGAGGGAATCGCCGGGCAGGAAAAAACCAACGAATAGTCCTGTCTCGACGAAAACGATGATGCAAATGAGGACAGGTCCGCCCCACTGCACCAAATCCTGGACGTTGTACAGCGCGTGCAGGAGATTCTTCACCGTGTCGCCCATAATCAGCCGTTCTGCCCATTCCAATTGAGATATAGAGGATGCGACGCGCCGCGATGATGAGGAGCGTCGTCACAACGATATCAGAAATGCTTGCGATTTCGGGCGGTCGAAAAGCGCGCGGAATCAACTAGTACTTTGCTACCACAGAATTTGGTCCCCCGTACCATTTGCCCTGCCTTCCCATAACCCCAGACTGAACTCGTCAGCAGATAACGAAATTCCAAAAGGGGGAAATGCCATGGAAGGTGGATACACGAGTTGGATGGGGCAGCCGGTGATTCTGCGAGTTGTTGCCGGCAACCTTCGAGTTCCCCTGCGCGGGCGGCTGGTTTCAGAGACGAATGACGCCGTGCGGCTGCGCATTTCCGATAGCTGGGACGTGGACATTTTCAAGTCCATGGTGATCGCAATCGAGCAGGACACTCCCGTGCAGGTCGTGCACTAAGCGAGAGAGGCACTCGATGACGCCCATACGCCAAAGGCAATTTGACCGCAGCGCAGTCGCCGTGATGGCTCTTCCGGCGCCTTCCGGCTGGACGCGAATGGAAAACACGGTGATGAACGCGGGGGCGAGCTTGATGATTATCGGTTACGCACTGGCTTTACGAGTTTTTATTCTGGCGCGCCGCTGGAATTACTGAGCAGGGCGCCAACGATCTTCCGGCCCAACTCCCTCTCACTCCCCCGGCCCCGGGTTTGCACCCCCAAACCCGGGGTTTTTCTTTCTCAGAGACGCGGTTTTTCAGCCGTTACCGATCTGCACAGCGGTTGAGGCCTCGGAATCTTCGCGCACCTGTTCGAGGTGTGACTTCATGGCTTCGCGGGCCGCAACTCGATCGCGCTGTTCGATGGCCGCGAGTATGCGCTTGTGGAATACCTGACCGCGTTCGGGGCCGCCCGGGGCTCGAAAGATCCGGATCCTTTGCGCGCGCAACAACCCGACAATCGAATCAATCAACGACAAAATAATCTGGTTTCCCGCCGCTTCCGCGAGCGCGAGGTGGAAGTCGAGGTCGGCTTCGATGTACAAGTCGGGATCGCCCTGAGCGCGATCCATAGCGGCGACGGCATCACGCATCATTGTGAGGTGCTGCTCGTCCGCGCGGACCGCCGCGAGCGCGGCGATCTCGGGCTCCAGAATCGAGCGCGCTTCCGCCAACTGAATAAAGCCTTCTGGCTGATTGATCTTGATCATCCGGTCGAGAGAATGCCTGATTGCTTGCGAGCGTTCGTTCGTGATAAACGTGCCGCGGCCGGAGTACGCTTCGACGAATCCCTTTTCGCGCAGCGTCTTGATGGCTTCCCGCACGGCGGTCCGGCTGACGCCAAATTCCTGCGCCAGGTCGCGCTCGGCGGGAAGCTGATCCCCCGACTTCAGTCTCCCCTTGAGAATGGATTCTTCGATTTGCTCGACGATTTGCTCGCAGAGCCGCGACGACTGGATCGCCTTGTACATGAGGACCTCCGAAAGAGCGAGAGGTGGTATTAAACCCGACACTATACCAGCCGGAATCCTCGCGCACAATTTCTCACCGTGGCTGCGCAAGCCGGCTCGCACTGCGATCTCGCAACGAAATTGGGACGCGCGAGAACGCACGAGGAAGGCTCCGGCCGCTCGAAGTCCTTCGAAGACATTGAAGACCACGGCAAAGTGTCGTAAACTTTTCTTTAACTGCTGCAACTCGGGGCGCCCGTAGCTCAGCTGGATAGAGCGTTTGGCTACGAACCAAAAGGTCGGGGGTTCGACTCCCTCCGGGCGCGCCATATTCGGAATGGTTCAGCCTTGAGACATGGGCAACAGGATGCACCAGCTACATAGTTGACAGTTTCGGACCGAAGACGTTTTCGAGCGGTTCGAACCGTTCCGCGCGCTAATTTCCCTTTGCGCTTTCGATTGACGGCCGCAGCGCCATGACGGCGTGAGATGCGGTATCATTCGTGCTCCTGAAACTGAGATTGCGGGAGCCGAGAATGCCGAAGCGCAGCCGACGGCGGAAATCGTCCACGGTCACAATCCGCGATGTCGCGCGCGCCAGTGGATTCTCGTCCACGACGGTGTCTTTCGTCTTGAACGACGCTCCCCTCGCGCGGTTCATTCCGGCGAAATCCAAAAACCGCATCCGCACGGCCGCCAAGAAGCTCGGATACCGGCCGCACTTGCTCGCGCCGTTTACTCGCACCAAGCGAAGTCATTCCATCGGCGTCATGGTGTTCGATATTATCGATCCCTTCTGCGCGCCAATCCTCCGCGGAATCGAAAATGCGCTGTATCAAGCCTCCTACCTCCCGATTCTCGCGGACGTTCATAACGAGCGCAGCCGGTTCGAGCGCTATCTCGAAATGCTGTTGGACCGCCGCGTCGAAGGCCTCATAGTTTTGGCGAACTGGATGTTCCTCGACATCAATATTCTTGGGGACATCGAGAAGAACACAATTCCAGCCACGATGGTCGGGAGCGAGCTCGAAACCGATTCGATCAGCTCGGTCATCGTGGATAACGAACTGGGCGGACGAAAAGCTCTGGAGCATCTCTACGCGCTCGGGCATCGCAAGATCGCATTTATCGGCGGGCCCAAAATTCTCGGCGATACGGGGCCGCGCTGGAAAGGCATCCGGTCGGTCGCGCAGGCGAACGCGCTCGCCATTGATTCGCGCCTCGTTGTCGAGCTGCCGGAATCGCGCGACGCGTATTCTGGTTTCGAGGCTGGTTTTCGCTTGACTGAAGAGCTGCTCAAGCGGAAGCGTCCATTCACCGCGCTGATGGCCTTCGATGACTTGACGGCGTTCGGCGCGATTCGAGCTTTAACGAAGTCGGGCTTGCGAGTTCCCGACGATTGCTCAGTCATTGGATTCGACGACGTGGCCACTTCGACGCTTGCGACGCCGGCGTTAACAACGATCCGGCAGCCCATGGAACTGATGGGCTCGGCGGCCGTGGGTGTGCTGGTGGATGCCATCAATGCCGGGCTGGAGAATCGTGAGTTCAACGCGGTGCATCGGAAGTTCGCTCCGGAGTTAGTGGTCCGAGAATCGACAAAACCGCCAAACTGAAGGCGCGCGGAACGCGATTCGAACTGACAGCTCGTCAGTGGCGCGCTCGAACCTGCCATTCAGTAAGTGGTGCTGTGGGCACGCGGGTCCAACCATTTCAATTACAAATCGTTGTCCGTGCTATCATTCGATTGCGATCTGCCGCGAGCACGCGAAATCAGCGGCTGCTCAAGAGTTGGCAAAATTCCCGCACGTAGATTTCCTGGAACCAGGTATCAGAGACGATCGAAGATCGGTGAAGGCGACCTTCCGAGGAAGCCCTGAATCGGGGATGCAATGAACTCTCCGTCGGAACCCGAATTAGTGTTCGCGCGGATGATTGGTTCTAAGCAGGTTCGTTTACAGACTCGCATTCAAGTTTGGAAAGGCATCGCGCCGATCGCGTTACTCCTTTTCTCGGTTGGCGTCGCGTTCGGACAGAGTGCGCCCCCGGACAAGCCCGACAACACGCCGCCGACTCAACAGGATCAGCCGCCGAAGAGTGGCGGCGCAGCTACTCCGCAAACGGATTCAAAAAGCGATTCGAAACAGAACGATTCCGCCGCGCCCTCGAGCCAAAGCCAACAGAATGGGGCGGCGCAGAACGAGCAAACGAACCGCATTTTGTGGGTCATGCCGAATTACCGAGCCGTCAGCCCCGATACGCTTTTGCCGCCGCTAACGCCGCGTGGAAAATTTGTGCTCGCGACTCACGACAGTCTCGATTACACGTCGGGACTTTTCGCCGGCCTGCTTGCGGGATGGGAATACGGCACGCGCGCGTATCCGGAATTTCATTCGGAATGGGGTGGATATTCACGGTACTTGTGGCGCGCGTTTGCCGATCAAGCGATCGGCAACTATTTTACCGAGGCGATAGTGCCGTCGGTCCTGCACGAAGACCCGCGCTATTACACCCTCGGGCATGGCGGATTTTTTCACCGCACCGGATACGCGATTACCCGCCTCGTCGTCACGAAGACCGACTCGGGCAAGACGCGTTTTAATTATTCCGAGATTCTCGGCAACGGAATGGGAGCGGGAGTTTCAGATCTTTACTATCCGTCGCAGGAACGCACGTTTCGGAAGACCTCCGAGAATTGGGGAACGGAGGTCGCGGCCGACGGCATTGCGAATGTCGTGAAAGAGTTTTGGCCCGACGTGCGCCGCCGATTGTTCAAGCAAAAGCTACCAAATTGAGTTGGCGAGCGCGTCCTGTGCGCCCGCTTGCTACTTTTGGTTCGCCGCCGCGGGATAGACCTTCAATTCGTCCCAGCCGCTTCCTTCTTTATCCACCTCACGAGTGAAGCGCGCGCCCGGTAATTCCCCGAGCACTATCTCGCCGGTCGTATAGATTTTGCATCCGGGCATGAGATGGCCGCCGATCATCGCGCCGTTTTCGGCCGCGAGCGACAGATGCAAATGCTCGCCGCCCTGCTCGACGGTCCCGACCAGCGAAACGATCTCGAAATGGCCCGAGCTTTCCGACGCGTTGCGCTGATTGGCGTAGCGAATCGAAGCGAGGGTGAGACTGCCCACAGCGGTGAGGACGACTGCGGCGTGTAGGTGATGCGCTGACGCGTACGCGCGTATGGAATCCAGGAGGTCGTCCCCGGGACGCAGCCGGAAAAGATGGATGCGCATTTGCTCTGTTTCGAAGGCTTCGTGGCGCGCCGCGATTTGTTGAGCCCAATCGGCGGATTTTGCTGCGCCGTCGTTGGCGTTCGCGGGTGCCTGTTGTTGCGCGGCGATGCAAAAACCAACCGCCAGAGCGGCGACGCCCATTGCGATCGCTCTTATTTCGTTTGCAAGCAAATTCATTTTTCTCTCCGTGAATTGCGCTCGCTTCCACGAGCAGAATATCAGCGAGTGGCGCCGAACGCACAGTCGTCTCGGAGCGCGCACTCGCGGGTCAAGGCTGCTTAAGTCGAATGAAGCATTCGAGTCCGTTGGAGGGTTCCCGTATGGCGGGCGCTTTGACAGTTTGTAGGACGTGGAGGAGGTAAGGCGGCGCGGCATAGGTCGAGGATCGTCAAATCGGAAGGACATAAAGTGTCATTTCGACCGTGTGGTAATGAGGCAGATTTTCGGCAAGCGTCCGTGCTACGCATCGTGCAACCTGCAACCTACTGAAATCTAAGCTCATACGAGACGTCTCTGTCTAGCGCCAAGTAAGGCGACGCCTCTGGTCTACCGCGTGCAGCTAGTGCGATGGCGCTAAGCACGTTAGGGGAACTGCGACCGGGACTAACTCCATTCTCAGGCAGGGGACCATGGCCAGGAAACAAAGGGGATTTTCACTCATTGAGCTGTTGATCGTCGTCGCGATAATTCTGATTGTCTCAGCGATCGCCATCCCGAACCTGCTGCGCGCCCGTATCGCGGCCAACGAAGCATCGGCCGTGGGCTCGATTCGCACGTTGAATACCTCCGCGGTTGAATATGCGGCGAGCTACGAAAACGGCTATCCGGCAGGCCTGTCCGCGATGGGAACGGCGGCTGCCGGAGACACTTCGGCGAAGTGCAGCGAAGCGCTCCTGATTGACAACCAACTGACAACTGGCGTTAAAAGCGGCTACAGCTTCACCTACAAGGATGGCACGGGCGATACCCCGAATGCCGCGCCTACCAGCGGCTGCGCCGGCTGGAACACGTATTCGATCGCCGCCTACCCGGTAACACCGGGCACGACCGGACAGCGCTACTTCTATTCCGATCAGACAGCCGTAATTCGATTCAACGCGACGGGCTTGGCTTCGGCGACCTCACCACCACTGCAATAACCGGTACGCCGGGTGGAGTGTTGAGGCGTGAAGCGGGATTCTCGCGATCCTGCGATCAGACGGCCGCCGCGATGCAGTAAGACAATTTCCAACGCAGGCTTCAGCGGTCTGACCGCACGTCACGTCCGACGAGCGTATTCCACTTGAAAAAACGGCGGTCGCAGTTTTCGCAGCGGTAGGGAAGAAACCCGAAAGCTGACGAGAGAATCTCGACAAGTCCTCTGCGCTTCGAGCGGCGTGTTTCTGAGCTTCCGCAGTGCGGGCAATGCAAACGATCTTGATCGCTGGTCGCCACGAGGCCCAATTTCCAGCCATGCCGTTCCAGTTATTTCCAGCGTTCCGGCACGGAGATCATGGCTTCAAATCATTCGAGAAAAGTCTAGCATTTGTGCCGCGCGGAGCAAGTGGCTGGCAAAAATAAGTGTCGAGGAAGGGCTTCGGCCGCGAATCCGAGCTACGTAAATTGTGCGTCAATGCGCCTGAGCGGACGTACAGAATATGTTATCCGCGAGAACCAAAAAAATCGCGCGGCGCCTATAAAAGCGTCAAGGGGGTTTGTGGCGGCCCAATCAAACCGAACTCTGCGGTGGGAGCGCGGCGCAAAAGCATATCGCTCGATCTCATCGAGGCGGGGAATGATGGCCGCCTCGCCCCTGAACCACAGCGGTCCCAGCTACCTACCGGAGATCGCCTTCAACGATTCCTTGATGTCGTCGCAGAGTTTCTTCAGCCGAATCTGTTGCCAAATCGCGTAGACGTTGAAGATCAACACCATGCCCACGAGTCCTCGCACCGCAAGGTCAATATTCACCTGGGCGAGGGGCTCGGTGCTTTGCACGAGATTTGGCAATGTGAGACAGATGATCGTGGCGGTCAGCAGCAGTACGACGCTGATCGTGTTGAACAATGACCACCAGTTGCGATTTTGGATGCTGCGAATGCCTTCCTGAATTTCGATCGCACGGGATTCGATGGACGCTGAAACCGGCGCCGCGTGGCCGGTTGCGTCACTCGATTCTGAAATTGCCACGATTGTTGCCATGAGTTCTTCTCTCCTAGTCGTTGAGTCTTGAGGCCCGCTTTCAATCCATCGTACACATTTCAAGAGCGATAGGACGGCCGGCGTGGACAGAGTATGCGTAACGCATAGCTGTACGTTCGTACAGGCCGGAGGAGGCCCACGGATGGCGTTGAAACGGGGCGCGATGGTTGCTATGCTGGATGTGCGTCAGCCCACAATGACTTTTCGGGATCCAACCCGAACCCCTTCAATTTACTCAGGGTATTCCGATGAAAACATCGTTCAGCCACATTCGCGCAGATCTGCGACAAGCCGTCGAACATGTGGCCTCACATCACCTTCAGAAACTCGAAAAACTTCTCAAGCGTTACTCGCCTGATTTGGTGCAGCTGCATGGCGGGCTGGAAGAACGGCCGCGGAAAGCGGATTTCAGTTTTTCGCTGAATCTGGCGCTGCCGACAGGCACGCTTCACGCCACCGGAATCGCGCCAGATGCGCCATCGAGCGTTCGCGTGGCATTCGTCGAATTAGAAGGCCAACTCAAGAAACACAAGGAAAAGCTGCGCAAGGATTACGAATGGAAGCGAAAAAGGCCGCGCGCGCTTCCTGGCACCGGCCAAGACTAGTCTTCGGATTCTTTTTGCCGGGAGCCTCATGGCTGAGGCGATTTCGCCTGCGGACTCAGTGACTTAGAAGCAATCGGCGAAGCTCGCGTCGCCAAAACGACGATCGTTTGTAATGCGGTTCAGTACTCCCATAGAGCCTAGAGGCCCCCTAAGAATCTCTGCGTCGTGTGAATTTATTCATTGCCCACGGCACCGGCCTGCGATATGAGTTACAATATCGAATTCTAGTGGGCTGTCGTCCCCAGCCTCTCGCGAACATTCGAATGCGACGAGCCCATCGCAGCCGAAGAGGAAATTTGTCCCGGCACGGGGAGGCCCCTTCACCTCACCGTGAGCCGGAAGCTGAATATTTGTCGATGGTCACGGAACGACGCCAATCACCGCGATGTAAGCCTTTTGGTTTAGTTTATCTAAGCCTCGCTTCTGATAATGGCGGCATCGTTCTCGACGCGTCCGAGGACGGGCTGCAATTTCAGGCCGTCGCTCCCGTCGAGCGCGACGATGGCCCTGTCCCGATGTGGTTCACGCTCAACCCCGCCAACCGAATCGAAACCGTCGGGGAAATCGTCTGGACAGACGAATCCAAAAAAACGGGCGGCCTGCGATTCACGAATCTTGAGGACCAAGCCCGGGTACAGATTCGCCAGTGGCTCGCGCAGAACGGGTGTCCTCTCCCTGTTCGAACGTACGCCTCACCCGTGGCTCTGTCTTCGAGCGAGCCGGCGTTGGTTGAGGAGCGCGAATCCCAGCACGCGATTGCGGCGATTCCAGACACGCCGGCCATTGAGTTGGAGGATGCGCCCGTGAGCGCCGGCGCCGAAATCACGCTCGCGTCAACAGTAATTCGGGACATGACGCCAGAGCCAATTCTCTCGGCTATTTCGGCACCGGCGATCGTTTCGAGTCCCATCGAGCCAACGCCAACTATTCACGTAAGTGACCCTCAGCCGCCAAGCGAAGCCCCCGCAATTACCATGCGCGAAATCGTTAGCCCGGTCGAGTCCGCTCCCGTGATTCCACAGCGTGTGGCGCCGACGCTAGAATCGATCAAAGAGGAGCCGGTCGTAATGCCCTCGCTTTCGTATGAAACGGCTGCGCCGGCTGAGGCGTATTCGGGATACGACTCGGAGGGAGCATTGAGAGAGGTCGCTGCGGCGGGAATGCACCGGCATGAGGAAGATCTACCCGCTCGGTCGTACGGTCAGCCAGTCGTTCTGTTTCCTGCGCCGCTGGCATCCCCCCCTGAAAACGAGCCTGCTTCCCCCTATAAATCGCACGCCGGAATTTCTGTTCGCACTTCGGATTACGCGGAGCCGTGGCGGCCGGTGTACACGTCCGCTTACGCGGCGATTCAGAAAGGCGAGAGAGTCAGCCGCCTCGCAGAGCTTCTAGTCCGCGCAGGTGTTCCGGGCGACCTCGTGCGCGATGTTGAAATATTGATCGTTGTGCTCGCGCTTGTCCTGGCGTCTGGTGTGGGTCTCCTGATCTTCCACCGGCAGGTAGGGGAGGGTGTTCAGTTGCTCGGGCAAAACCTCTCGAGCAAAAAAACCGACAGTGCCGATGTGAATCCCGTCAAGACCGGCCCCGCGCCGCCGGATTCGACGCTGAGCCCGTTGCTGCAACCTCCGGCGGCAACTCAACCGTCAGCGCCAGTCGCTGTGAAGCGGAAACCGAAGACAGTTTACGCGGCCGGCGCGACACCGAATTCCGCGGCGCCAGCCGTCATCGCTGCCGATCCCAACGCGCCGCCCCCGCTGCCGGATGACACGGGTGAAGCGGAGCTCGCGACTGCCTTGCAGTATCTACGTGGCAGCGGTGGCTCGACGGAAGTAACAAACGTGGGTGTGAAATGGCTGTGGGCTTCGGTCGAGAAGGGGAATACGAAGGCAGCGATTATTCTCGCAGACCTCTACACTTGGGGACGCGGAGTGCCACAAAATTGCGATCAGGCGCGCGTCCTTCTCACCGCCGCTGCAAAGCGCGCGAACTCCGAGGCGGCTCAGCGGCTTCAGGACATGGCAGCGGACGGCTGCGCCAGCGGCTCGAAAACTCCGGCTCACTAGTTTCCCGAGAACCCCTCACTCGTTCCGATTCGTCTTAGCCGGTATTGTGCAGCCCGGCGGCGATACCGTTGATGGTTGCGCCTAGAGCGTGATCCGGCGCATCGGCATACCCGCCCAAGCGTTTGCGCCGCAGAAGTTCCACCTGAATCAGGCTCATCGGATCCACATAAGGATTACGCAATCGGATTGACTGCGACAGAACGGCGTTGCCCTCGAGCAGATCCTTTTGCCCGGTAATCGTCAGCAACATTCGCCGCGTGCGGTCGAACTCTTCGCGGAGGAGGCCGAATACCTTGTCGCGCAATGCGTGATTCTCCACCAAAGTTGCCGCGTAGAGTCCCGCGATTTGCATGTCTGCCTTTGCCATGGCGATCTCCACGTTGCGCACCAAATCCGAAAATAGCGGGAACGACTGCATCATTTCTCTCAATTGAGATTGGTGCGCCGGGCTTTTCGCCGCAAATCGCTCCAGCGCGTACCCCACACCGAACCAAGCCGGCAATGCGTGGCGGCTCTGCATCCAGCCAAATACCCAAGGAATCGCGCGCAGATTCGCCAGATCGCGGCTTTGCGACCGCCGCGCCGGCCGCGAACCGATTCGCGCATGCACCAGCTCATTCACAGGCGTCGCCTGCTCGAAATAATCCAGCACGTCGGGATTTTCCGCGATGTGTTGACGGTAAAATGCGATCGCGTGTCCGGAAATCTCATCCATTGCGTCATCCCATTTTCGATCGTCGCGCGGTGTGCGTTTGCTCGGCCGCGTCAGCGCGTCGAGCGAAGCCGCCACCATCAGCTCCAGATTCCATTCCGCCAGCACCGGGTCGGAATATTTCCAGTTGAGGACTTCGCCTTGCTCGGTGATGCGGATCTCCCCGGAGAAATCTCCCACGGGCTGCGCGAGAATCGCGCGATGCGTTGGACCGCCGCCGCGCCCCACCGTCCCCCCGCGCCCATGAAATAGACGCAGCTTCACGCCACAATCTCTTGCCGCATCGTGGAGCTCGCGATGTGCTTTCTGCAATTCCCAGGTGCTGGTGATCATTCCGCCGTCTTTGTTGGAATCCGAATATCCGAGCATCACTTCCTGTTCGCGGTTCCATGAATCGAGCAGCGGCAGATACTCCGGCGACGTCCACACCCGGCGCATAATGTTTCCGGCATCCCGCAGTGCGTCAATCGATTCGAAAAGCGGCACCGGCATCAATCCGGGATCGCCGGCGGATGCGGTCGGTTGAACTCCGCAGATCTTTGCCAGCTTCAGCCAGTCGAAGACGTCGTTCTCCGATTCCGTTCCGCTAATCACGTAGTAGCGGATCGCTTCGGGTGGGTAAAGCCGCTTAAGCTGAGCGATCATCCGGAACGTCTCGATCACATCGTTGGCCCGCTCTGACTTCGCGAGGAGGCCAGGTCGCGCGTCCGCGGCTCCGGCAATCGCAATTTCCGCAAGCGTCTCCGAAATCACGTTGGCGTGCTGCCGGATATCGAGACCATGAAGGTGAAATCCGAATGTCCGCACGATCCGCGTGAACGGGTCAACCAGCAACTCGGCCAGCCGCTCGCCGCCATTTGCCGCGAGGCTCGCGCGAACCAAGTCGAGATCGCGCACGAGTTCAATTGCTGACTTGTAGGCGCGCCCATCTCGGGATTCGCCGCGGCTGTACCGCAATCGAATCCGCGCGAAATCCAAGAACCGGCGGGTCAATTCCGTTTCGGAAAT
This sequence comes from uncultured Acidobacteriota bacterium, assembly GCA_963838705.1. GTDB lineage: Bacteria > Acidobacteriota > Terriglobia > Acidiferrales > UBA7541 > Palsa-147. The sequence goes on from CAWIRU010000005.1 coordinate 378,615, forward strand.
CCATTTTCCCAAAGACGGGTCGTCGCCCATCGTCGCTTCATACGCGCCCAGCGCGCTCCGCAATTCCGCTGAGCAGCCCGTTTGACGGAGTGAAGAGCTCAATTCGTCGATCAGCTTCGCGATTTCCCTCAGATAAAAATCGAGGACCGTTTGCCGCGCCAGCTCCAGCGCCTCCGCGGTTGACTGAGGCGTGATGGAAGGGTTGCCGTCGCGGTCCCCGCCGATCCAGGAGCCGAAGTGAATCACCTCGCCCAGTTCGTCGTGCCGCAAATTCCTGCCGTAAACCGCGCGAAACGAATCCGCGAGCTCGGCGTAAAGTTTCGGCAGCGTCTCAAAGAGCGTCATCGGGTAGTAATCCAGGCCCATGCGAACTTCATCAATAACGCCCGGCTTCTTCAAGCGCACCTCGTCGGTTTGCCATAGCGTCGTGATTTCCGCGAGGATCAGCGCCTCGAGCTCCGCCGCATCCGTTTCCGGCAAAGGCAGCCGATCCAGGCTTTCCAGGTGCTGCGCGATGCGGCGGCGCGTCATGAGCACCGTGCGGCGCGCCACTTCGGTCGGATGCGCGGTCAAGACCGGCGTGATCTTCACCTTTTGCAGCGCGGCCAGTGCATCCGACGCAGGCATGCCCGCGTCGCGCATCCGAATCAAGGTGCCGCGAAACGATCCGGCAAGGGGCGGCTGCTCGGCGTGAAGCTTTGCAGCGCGACGCCGGCGCTTGCGGTGATTGGTTTCGGCGAGATTCGTCAATTCAAAATAGATCGCGAACGCCTTGGTCACCCAGTGCGCGTCCCTGAGTTCCATTTTTCCGATGATGTCGCGCGCCTGCGCCATCAACTTGTCTTGCGCAGCCGACCCAGCCAGCTCTTCGCGCCGCTGGATCAGCGAGCGCCTGAGTTGCTCGACGATTTCCAGCAGTCCTTCGCCGCCTTGCTCGACCAGGACTCTGCCAAGGAGCACACCGAGCGAGCGAACATCGCGGCGCAGAGGCGCTTCCTTCTCCGGATCCGCCGTACCCGCGGTCAGCTCCGAGAGCCGCTTTGCCTGATCCCTCGCAATCCACAATGGATCCATGCCACTCATAATGAATGGACAGCCGCGATCGCCGCAAGCGCGACACACGTCATTCTTCGCTCGGATTTTCTTCCCGCGGCCGAGGTGCGCGAAATCATTTTCGGGTATCATGGAGCGAACCACTCCAGGGGCGTAGCTCAGTGGTAGAGCAGCGGCCTTTTAAGCCGTTGGTCGTGGGTTCGATCCCCACCGCCCCTACCAACCTAACCGACTGAAAAAGCATGTGCTTGCTGAGGTCCATTTTCCCGTGTACCTCTGGTGTACCCTCCCTTTCAGCCGAAACACAATGCAATCGCCTCAAGGGGCGTCGGCCAAACTGGATTTGACCGGTTCGCTGACTTCCCAGATCGGGGAGTTGTGGCATTTGCGTTTGCAGGGCATGTGACGCTGAGCTAACTAATTACCGAGGAACATCGCACATGCACGCTTTGCGCGGCCTACTTCTGCCCGCCTAGAGCATGTGATACAGCATCGGAAAGCTCGCCGATCTGCCTTATGACCCTCCATGCTCGTTCATCGCACATGGCTGCAATTCGGGCTACGGATTGCGGCCCAGCGTCATCGCGCATCTGGCCAGTGATAGCTTGAAAGTCGTCTCTCAGGGGCCCCCGCGGAAAATCATCTTCTGCAATGCTGCCAAAACCGGTATTGGCCACCATTCCGCGTAGCTTCTCTTGCGATGTGCCGTCGCTAGCGGCCATGTACATCACAGCCTTGCATAGGTGTTCAGAGCAGCTGCCCAGCTTGTCAGTCATTACGGGTTTTTCCTTTACGCGGAATTGCTTTGTCGGCCGAGCGCATACGAAACAGCCTCGGAAAGCCAACAGATTTGCGCTATGACCTTCCGCGCTTGTTCATCGGACATGGCCGCGATGTTCACCACAACTTGCGGCTCACTGGCCTTGATTAGCCCCCCTGTGATGGTCAGATAGTCATTTCTCAAAGAGCCGGCCGGAAAATCATCTGTGCAAATACCTCCAAACTCAGTGTCGTTGTACATGCTCGTCAGCTTTTCTTGGGATGTGTTGGAACTGTTGGCCAGATGACGCACAGCCTTGCGAAGATGTTCCGCGCAGCGGCCTAGATGTTCTTTCATTAGGGGCCAACCCTGTCCCGATGGATCTCTTATGCCCTTAAGTACCTGCTAGCAGTCTACTCCTGTGAACTGATTTTTGAGAATTACCTACTGACCGAGATGCACCAGGCTGTTTTGTGGCCAAGTTGCCCCAGGTGTTCAGTTCGGTCGAGATGCATGCAGATCGGAGAATACCGAGTCTTTCAAGACCCCGCTGAGCGAAGAATTGTGAACCCGTAACACCTTTCCGTCCTCGATGTACCCTCGCTTCCTAAACTTATTCATAAAATAACAGACCCGGCTGCGGGTTGAGCCAATCAATCCCCCGAGTGTCCCATGATTGATTTTCGGGATGACCGCAGTTGGCTTGCGTATCTTGTCGTAGCGCGCAATAAGCAATAGTGCGCGAGCCAGCCGTTCCTCACAGGAGCATAAGTGTTGGTCGATCAGGTCCTCTTCTATCCGGATGTTCCGTCCAAGCAGGCAGCCGACGAAATGGTCTGAGAACTCATGGCCATTGTGGAGCGCGCGTGTCATCTCCTTCTTTTCGATGACCAGGATCGTACATCGCGTGAGTGCGGTAGCGGTCGCCGTGAGGAATGCTTGACCTGTCAAGCACCCCGCACCCAGGTAGTTTCCACGATGGAGAATCGCGAGGACCGTCTCCTTGCCGCGCTTCGATTTAACTGTGGTTTTCACTTGCCCTTTCTCAATATAGAACACTTCCTTGCCGGCGTCGCCCTGTGAACAAATGACCTGCCCCTCGCGAAATAGGGCGATAACACTTTTCGCGCCCATTTTTGATAGAAACATCGCTGGTTGAAAAGAGCTCTGTTTTCGACGAGTCATGGCGGTCTCAAAATCCTGCTTAGATAGCGGGAAAGCTTCCAAACCCCCGTTGTCGAAGTTCAAGTAACCTGCGTTCCACGATGCAATCTGTTTCTTCGTCGCATTCTCTCTTACTGACTTCGTAAGATGGGGCTTCGCAAATTCCTTTCTCAAGCGGGCCAGTACTGCGGCATCCGACTCTCTCTCTTTCTCTTTGCGCACCTTTGCATGGCTTTTCATTATCGCTTCTTGATTCTTTTCTCTCCCAGGGCCTCAGCCGCCACGAGCTTCCGGTTTGAGTGCGGTTCAGTTCGTAAACCACCAGCAACGAGAATGCACCGTTTCCCGGCAGCCACACCGCAAGTAGGACAGGCGACGGAAGAGTGTTGCTTCAGCGTTGGTTGTGTTGCTTTCATTTCTTGCCTCCGTTGCTTAGGGCGTCGCGGTTCGGCGGTCGTGGTACCGAAAGCCGGAGCCAGCGGCTGCGTCTACGTTTTCTTGACGGACAGCGGGCGATTTTCCAGGAACGCGATGACCAGTTTGCTGTTTATTTGCAATCCCCCGTTGTACCTGACCAAGCCCTTCCTCTTGAACTCGTTCATGAATTTACTTACCCTTGGCCGGGTAGTACCTACCATCTCCGCCAGGGTTGATTGGCTCACCTTCAGGGGGGAGTCCGACTTCGATTCCTTGGTTATTTCCCCAAACAACAACAAAACCCGCGCCAGCCGCCTTTCGCTGAAATTGAAGAATTGATCTATCAGGTCTTCCTCGATTCGAACAACCCGTGAAAGTAAATATCCAGCGAACAGCGCTGCGAAATGCGCGTCTCTCTTGAGCGTGCGAACCGTCCTGTCCTTTTGCAGTCGAACAACATTAGACTGTCCAATTGATCTCGCCGTGCAAATCCGGAGAGGTTGCCCTGCTAGACAGCCTTCGCCAAAGAAGCTGCCCCGCTGCAGGATGGCGATTATCGCTTTTTTGCGTGTCGTGACCGCCGTGAGTTTCACCGTCCCGCTCTCGATGTAGAAGACAGAATCAGCTGGATCTCCTTGCGAAAAGACGACGTCTCTGTCTCGGTAGTTCCGAAAAGTCATCCCCGAACGGAACTTTTTGCGCAGAAATGCGTGACCGACACCGAGCCTACGTTTACTCAACATCCAGATTTGCTCCTTCAATCAAGTCAGGAAACTGTTCCAAGGACGACCAATCGTAAACTCCTAGGACTAACCCGTCTAGATGACTAAAATTGACCACATGCAAGTTGTGCGGAATTGAACAGACAGAAGTGAGGATTTGTGGAGCAATGAGCCGGTAGACTGGAAACCCCGTTCTCCCTACCTGCATTCAATCTCAATTCAGGACGTGAAGAGTGAGCCGGTTGTGTCGGTGTACGGTTCGGTTTTCCGACCGCAAGGGCTTTGAGCACTCGACAGAAGTTCAGGCCGCAAGTGTCTACCGAGGCAGCCTGCCGCGCATAGGCGAAGTTCAGATCGGACGCGGAAACTGAGGTAGAGTCGTTCAAGGCGTCGGAGTTCAACAGGACCCCAGAGTTTTTCATGTAGGGCAAGGCAGGGTCAGAGTAGGTAGCGTCTGTTCACGGGCTGCGTCACATTTGTTGGCAAAGAGAATCGTGAAGCTAGCGGCCGGCCAACTTTTGGGCCATGCTCAAAATGAGCTTGCGGTCTTCCGCGGCGGTCCTGCCCAATAGACGGCGAAGCTTGTTTAGATACCGGGCATCATTGCCGCTCATTTCAGTGCAGGGAAGAATACTTGGACTTACCTGCTGCACCGCATTCAGTTGATCTGACCCGTTTTTCCCTGCAACTCCGGTGTGCCCTTCCCGTCGGTGAGCACAACGGGATCATTGCTCCAAGCGGCCTTCAGATCAGCCTCAATTTGTTCTTGTCGCGAGCGCGTCCAAGGTGCGTAGTGGCGCTCCGTAATTCGGATACTGCTATGGCCAAGAAGCACGGAAACTCTATCGAGGGGGACGCCCGCGAGCAGTAGTTCCACGGCGAACGTATCGCGGAACCTGTGTGCATGACCAGCTGCGGCCTTTGCTAACTCAAAGAGCCGCTGAAGTCTGCGCTGCCATTTTCCTTTTGCACTTCGCACCGTGGACTTGCCTGTCCAGAAAAAATAGCGGGCGCTGGAATGAGGAGCGGCATCCAGGGCTTTAACAACCATGTCCGGCAGAACGCAATAGACCGCTACCCCTGTCTTCTCGGTGTGCAACAGTAGCTTGGTCTCTTGAATCCGGTTCACGTCGAGCTGGACCGCATCGCCGATCCGCAAACCCGAATAGCGCAACAGGAGAACAAAGGCGCGCAGTCGTTGAGCGTTGCGAATCCCGGCGCTCTTGCCGTAGGGTCCGAGGGCAGTAAGAATGCGGATCATTTCTTCCCGAGTGAATGGCATTGTCGGCTTGTTGGGAACCTTCGGAGCTTTCAGTTCAGTCGCCGGATTATCGTCAATCCATTTTCTCTTTTCCGCGAACCGCAGGAATGCCCGGAGTCTCTCAAGTTTTTTGAGACTGGAGCGCGGGCCGTCTTTCCACGCCGCCCGGAAAATCGCGAGCGTGTCCAAGTCCAGTTGCTTGAGAAATTGCAGCTTGTATGTTTCCGCGAAACTATCAAGCTGTCGAAAGAGCAGGCGGTATTTGTAGAGCGTGGCCTCGTTGAGTTTCCGTGCCTGTGCGTCAGCCATAAACTTCGCGTGAGCATCCTTAATTGTGACTTCTTTCTCTTGCTGGACTGTCCGGCGGTCTTCAGCTTCCCATTGGCGTATAAGATCTTGAGCCCGCTGCCAATCGCGGAGCTTCAAAGACTCACGGATTTCCTTCCCGCCGATTGCCCCGTCGACCCAAATAGGGCACTGGCAGTGGCGGTACTTTCTGCCCCGAGCATGCTGCTTGCAGCTCTTGCGATGACGCCGATAGATCGTAAGCATTGGGCCAGCTCCTAACCACCAACGAATCTCGATGATAGACGTGAATGGACCCGTTCCAGCACGGTCTGAGGAATCCGCAGTGTGACATACCGTCTCTTGTGGCGTGGGCTCCGCTCTCCAAGCACAAGCACACCTGGTTCTTTCTCGAAAAGCTCACGGACTTTATCAGGGCTCAAGTTCCACATTTCGGCGATTTCCGTAACGGCATAATGCCGTTCGATGTGCACCGAGGTCTCGATTTGGGATGATACGGCCATTGCGCGTTAGTGACTCCTATAGGCTCTAGAAGGTCGTCGAATTGGCTCGTTGGCTTCTGAGAGAGCTGCGGAAAAGATTCTTCTTGCTTTCAGTCGCCCATCGAGCTACGCTAACGTAAACATCGTACATCGATGTAGGAGAATCTGTCAACCATGATGTCGATCCTCAAGAAGAAACCCCGCCATGAGGTTATCTCGATTCGACTCAGCGAAGACCGCCTCAAACTTCTGGAGCGCTACCAGAAGGTTCTCAGTGAACAACGGGGACGCGAGGTGTCCTTGGGCGAGGCCGCCTTCCTCGTTATCGAGGAGCGCGTCGAAGGGATGGACCGTGAAACAGCCCGTCATGAAATGCTCAGCACGCCGACCGCTTCGCTCTATCGCATTCGCAAGAAGTGGGAATCGCAGCACACTCTGTCTGCCCCCGAGTGGGATGTTCTCGCGCAGTACGTGCAGATCGGCACAGAGGAAGAAGCTCAGGAGCCGCCACTGCTTTGGCCCGCGATTCCATCCAGAGAGTCGTACCTCAGGTTACTCGACGCCTTCGAAGCCGTGTATCAGAACCGTAAGAAGCATGCATCGAAGCACGCCTGGTATTACTTCGGAAACCTTGGTGGCCACTTCACCGAGGTTCGACTCTCCGATGAGGACGCCGAACAAAGACATCAAGCAGTTCTGAAGCAAATTTCACATCGCAAGGAGCTGCTGAAGTCGGCGGAGAAATGGCAGAACCCCGGCACAATTGGACGATGCTTCCTAGCCGCCATTAGTGATGAAGGAGTCGAGAGCACTAGACTCGATCAAATCCTTGCCCCGTACTGGCCGACGCTCTGGGGCCTTGCCGCTCGGGGCCATTGGGTGCGACACGACCGCCAGCCCGTGCGACCAACGGGTCCAAACGAAGATGATTTTCGCCGCCGAATTATCCTGCCTGATCCGCTCAAGGTCGATGACCTGACGCTCTCGTTTACGACGACAGCTTGCCCGGAGCTGGGCGTGTATATCGACTTTGGCCCAACGCGCCGCGTGAACTATCTCATTGCTCGGTACCCCGACCTAGCCGAGTTCCGGGCCATGCTCGAAGGATCGTCGGCCAAGGGTTCGTGGAACGGCAAGCATTTCCTCACGACGCTATCCAAGGAGAAGGGGCCAACATTCACGCTTTGGCTTCGGCAGAACGATGTAGGAATCGACTTCACTGAGACCGAATGGAACGCTCTGCGCGAACTGTTCCAGAAGGCGTGGTCGATCCCCGAGCTTCAGCGGTGGATGCAGGAGCTGAAGTTGGAGTATGGCGAACAGGGTTAATAGCGCGAATCTTTGGTTTGCGCCGCGTCTTGCGAGGAGCGGTGCCTTCGGCACCGGGAGTTGGACTGACACGTCACCCCCAAACGGGTGCCGTGCAGCAACCAAGGTTCCTGTATGGGAACTTGCTGAAAATCCAGTGGCTTGCGAGAAGCCACTCTATTAGAGCCCAGCGCAGCAACTCTTGGTTCCCGTATGGGAACTTGTTGAATTCATTGGGGTGAACTCCATGCCCTCTCTTCGAACCAAATCCATCAGCACCAAAGTCACCGACGAAGAATACGCGCAGTTTGAAGCCCTAGCGGGCGAGCAAACCATCAGCGAGTGGGTGCGTGATGTTTTGCTCAAGGCGACCAAGCCGAATGCAGCCGAGCAAACCGTCCTGGCCGAAGTGTTGGCGCTGCGAACCATTCTGCTAAACGTCCACTTCGCCGTATCCCAAGGGCAAACGCTCACCGACGAGAAGATGCAGCAGTTCATCGAGCGGGCGGACCAGAACAAGTTGAGCAAGGCGCGACAGCGCCTCGCGGAAGCAGCAACAGGGGGTGTGCCATGAAACAGAGGTGGGGCCGAGAGGATGATGCAGGCGAGTTTCCAAGCGACAGGGCGGTATGGACTATCGGAGCGTTCTGCGTTGCTCTGCTCAGTGTGTTCGCTATCGCTGGTTACCGCTACATGCGCGTGTGGGCTCCGCTCCAACAGCACTATCTGATGGCCTACGTAGGCACGCCGGTAGCAGGAGCCTTCCGCACGGACGGCTGGTACACGCTATTAATGGTGGTGACGCGAAAAGGTACGCGACTGGCGCTCGACAACGAAGTAGAGCCTTTCGTGACAGAGAGGGGCGAGGGCACGTTTACGCTGACCGAAGAGGCCATCAAGGTAGGTGACTTGAAGCTCGAATGGCAGCGCGCACGTTATGACAATGCGAAGTTACATGAGTTCCTGGGCCACTGGATTTACCAGGACCAGACGCTCACCGATCTGGCGAAACCGGCGCTCTGGGGCGGCTTGGGTGTGTTGCTCGTGGGTCTCGTCGTGGCGATCCCGATGGACTCGGCACGCAGGAGAATACGCAAACATGGGCGTCGGCTGAAAGGACCGGAACTTGTGACGGCGCGTGCGTTCAATCGCCGCAACCGATCAGACGGTATCGGCTTCTTGCAGCAGTAGAGCTTCACGCAAAAAATACTCCACAGAAAGACTTGGCTGCGACTGCCGCGCGAGATTGAATCGAGCCACATTCTGGTTATGGGTGATTCGGGCAAAGGGAAGAGTGCGCTCATTCGCCAAGTCTTGTTGCAGGTCGAGGAGCGCGGTGAGACGGCCATCGTGTACGATCCGGCGACGCCCGCCGACTACGTGCCCTACTTTCTTACTCCGTCGCGCGGCGATTTGATTCTCAATCCCCTGGACCAGCGGATGCCTTACTGGACTCCAGGGGATGAGCTGCGGCAGGGGGCCGACGCTCTTACACTGGCCGCGTCGCTGTTTCCAGACCGGCACAACGAGAATTCGTTTTTCGTAGAGGCCCCGCGAAAAATCTTTGCGCACTTGCTCAGCTTCCATCCGACGCCGCAAGAGTTGGTTGCGTGGATGTCGCACCCGGAAGAGATCGACCGGAGAGTGAAAGGGACAGAGTACGCGGCGATGATCGACCGGGATTCGCCGCCACAGCGCAACGGCGTGCTTGGTTCGCTGAGCATGGTAGCCGACGCCATGAAGCTGCTGCCGATCGAAGCGGAGACGAAGCAGCGTTGGAGCACGCTCGAATGGTCGAAGGAGCGGAGGGGCTGGCTCTTCCTGACGAGCACACCGGACACCCGGAAGCGCCTCGCGCCGCTCATCAGTTTGTGGCTGGACATGCTCGTGCTGCGCTTGATGAATCAAGGCCGCACGAGTCCGCGTCCGGTGTGGTTCATTCTGGACGAACTGGCGACCTTGCAGCGGTTGCCGCAGCTACACACGGCGATCACGGAAAACCGCAAGTCCAACAATCCGGTGGTGCTGGGTTTTCAGGGGCGCAGCCAGTTGGAAGTGCGTTATGGGCATGAAGCGGAAGCGATGATGTCGCAACCCTCGACAAAAATCTTCCTATGCACGAGCGAGCCGCACGCAGCGAAATGGATTAGCGACACCATAGGCGAACAGGAAATCGAGAGGATACGAGAGAGCCGCACAAATGAGCAGTTCCCACAATCGCGGAAATCGAAGGGCTATAACCTCGAACGCGAGATCAGGCCGCTGGTGATGGCAAGCGAGATCAGCGGCCTTGAAAAGATGCACGGTTATCTCAAGTGTGGGAATCTCGTGGCGCGGATGAGTCTCCCGTACATCGAGCTTGAAAGCAAAGAACCGCAATACATCGAGCGCCCGGCACAGCAGCCACCGGAGGAACCGCCGAAGGTTGCGGCGGCCGCGGCGGGAGCAGGCGTACCACCCGACAACGGAGCATCGTGGCAGAAACTCGTGCCCAATGAACAGCAACAAACTGAGGACCAGAAGATCCAACAAGCGCCAGCACGCAGGCAAAGGGACTTTTTCGAGTAGGCCAACACATGCTGACCATCTCCAAGCCACTGAGCGCAGGTCAGGCGCAGTCGTATCACGCGGAAGAGTTCGGCAACGCCCGCGAGAACTACTACACGGAAGAAGACCAGATTCGCGGGGAGTGGCACGGAAGGCTCGCCGAACGGTGGGGACTACACGGCGAGGTTCGCGAAGAGCACTTCCAGCGGCTTTCGGAAGGACAACACCCGATCACTGGCGAACAACTAATCCGCCGCCAAGCGGCCAGAGAATACATGAACAGGCGCGGCGAAAAGGTAAGCGCGATGGAACACCGCGCAGGATGGGATGCGACGTTTTCGGCTCCGAAGAGCGTATCGTTGACCGCCCTGGTGGGCGGAGATGAACGTGTCCGACAAGCGCATCGTGAAAGCGTTGGCGTCGCACTTGACGAGCTAGAGCGATATGTCCAGGCTCGCCCCGGTGGGAATCTTCCGGCAGATACAACCGGCAAATGGATAGCGGCGAAGTTCGAGCACGACAGCGCAAGGCCCGTGAACGGCTATGCCGCACCGCAATTGCATACGCACGCCGTTTTCTTCAACCTTACCGAGACCGACGACGGGGACGCACACGCGCTACAGCCACGGGAACTGTACAAGACGCAGCAGTATGCGACGGCAGTGTATCGCTCGGAACTGGCCCATCGGTTGAAAGAACTTGGCTACGAAATCGAGCGCGGCGAGAGCAACCAGCCGGAAATCAAAGGCTACAGCAAAGAGTATTTGGAGGCATCGAGTCCCCGCCGCCAGCAGATCGAGGAACATCTCGCAAAGGAAAACCAGCGAGGAGCAGGCGCGGCACAGGTCGCCGCGCACCAGACACGAGAAGGAAAGCTGGAACTCTCACACGAAGAGATGCAAGACCGGCACAAGGCAATGGCAGCGCGGTTTGGCGATCAACCAGAGCGGGTGGTTGAAGCGGCGCAGGAGCAAAGAGAGCGATTACAGGCAGAACCCGGAGAGAAAGCCATCGGCCAGGCGCTCGCCTACTCGCGAGAGAAAAATCTTGAGCGTGAAGCAGTGGCCGAGGAGCGCGAGCTGCTGAGCGATGCACTGAAACGCTCAATGGGTGACGCCACGGTTGCGGAGGTTAAAGCGGAGTTCGAGAAACGCGTGCAAGCGGGCGAGTTCATCGAGACGAGCAATCGCGCGCCGGGCCGCGCGTTCACCACAAGTGAGATGATCGACCACGAACGCAACACCATCCACGCGATGCGCGCGGGGCAGGACCAGCACGAACCAATCGCGAGGTTCAAGACACGCCGAGACATCGTGCAAGACCACTCGCATTTGAGCGAGAGCCAGCGTGCTGCGGTCGAGCAAATCCTGTCGAGCCGCGATCAGGTGACGGCGCTTGAAGGCGTCGCCGGCGCGGGGAAAACTACTTCTTTAGTGGCGATCCGCGAAGCCGCCGAGCGAGAGGGCTATAAGGTGGAAGGCTTCGCGCCGACATCGCGCGCAGCGCAAAAACTCGGAGAAGCGGGAATCGAATCGAGCACACTGCAGCGGCATCTGACACGGACCGAAGAGCCGCACGACGGACAAAAACGCCTCTACGTTCTCGACGAATCGAGTCTGGCGAGCACGAAGCAGATGAACGAGTTCCTGCATCGCCTAAAGGAAAACGACCGCGTCCTGCTAATAGGCGACACGCGCCAGCACGAAGCGGTCGAAGCGGGCCGACCGTATCAGCAGCTCCAAGAAGCGGGGATCGAGACGGCACGGCTTGATGAGATCGTGCGGCAGAAAGATCCAGCACTCAAAGAAGTGGTGGAGCAACTCTCGCGTGGCAATGTGAGAGAAGCAATCGAGCGACTCGACGCGCAGGGCCGCGTGCATGAAATCCCGGACCGCGACGAGCGGCTAAAGGAAATCGCACATGGGTATGCGAAGAAGCCCGAAGGGACGCTGGTAATCTCGCCCGACAATCAATCCCGCCGCGAGATTAACGAGGCGATCCACCGGACGATGCAAAGCGCGGGCCAGGTGGAGACGAAAGAACACAAGCAGCGAGTGCTTGTGGCTCGGCAAGAGATTACCGGGGCGGACCGGCAGTGGGCGGCGCAATACGAACCGGGCGACGTGGTGCGCTACACGCGAGGCAGCAAGACGCATGGCATCGAGACCGGAGAGTATGCCCGCGTCGAGCGCGCGAACGAGAAAGAAAATCTGGTGACGGTGAAACGCGAGAACGGCCAGCAAGTGAGTTACGATCCGCGCCGGTTACACGGCGTGACGCTCTACCGCGAGACAGAGCGCGCATTCAGTCAAGGCGACCGTGTACAGTTCACAGCACCGAATCGAGAACAACACATTGCCAACCGCGAGCTAGGAACCATCGAAAAGCTTGACGATAGCGGTAACCTGCAACTGCGCCTCGACTCAGGCCGCGCAGTCGCATTCAACATCAAAGACAACCCGCATCTCGACTATGGATACGCGGTGACAAGCCACAGCAGCCAGGGCCAAACCGCCGACCGCGTGCTCGTGCATGTGGACACGGAGCAAGCGGGCGAAAAACTCGTGAATCGCCGGTTGGCGTACGTCGCTCTATCGCGTGGTCGGTACGACGCGCACATCTACACGAACGACAGAGCCGAGCTTGCGCGGGGACTTGAGCGCGACGTTTCGCATCGGTCTGCGATTGAACCGAGCCATGAATCCGAATCCTCGGCGCGCGAGATCAAGCCCTCCCCCGCACGGAACCAAGTGCATGAGCACACGCAAGCAGAAGGCCACAGCATCAGCAGGTAGACCTCGATTTCCTTCGCTCTAGCCGCTGTTATGACCGCTGCGCGGCACCTTACGCGCTCAAAACCTCCCTAACATTCGGTTCCCGTGGTACAAGCTATATCACGCGCGCTTCTGCGGCGTGGAGGGCAAGATTCGCCTTTCGTGGAATGAGATCAGGCATCGGGCAACCAAGTTCGCGCAGGATTGGAAAGACGCCCACTACGAAAAGGGCGAGACGCAAACTTTCTACAACGACTTTTTCGAGGTCTTCGGCATTCAGCGCCGAAAGGTTGCGACTTTCGAAGAGCCGGTCAAGCGCGCAGGGTCAAAAGCGCCAGGCTTCATCGATCTGTTCTGGAAGGGAACCCTTCTCGTCGAGCAGAAAAGCGCCGGACGCGACCTGACAAAAGCCAAGGAGCAGGCGCTCGAATATTTCCCCGGCATCAAAGACACCGAACTCCCCCGCTACGTTCTTGTTTGCGATTTCCAATCCTTTGAACTCTACGATCTTGACACCCGCGAAGAGGTTAAGTTCAAGCTCGCCGATCTTCACAAGAACGTCCATGCCTTCAGCTTCATTTTCGGCGGCGCGCCCCGCGTTTTCAAAGACCAGGACCCCGTCAATATCGAAGCCTCGGAACTGATGGGCAAGCTCCACGACGCCCTGCTCGCTTCAGGCTACGCGGGCCACGACCTTGAACGCTTTCTTGTGCGCCTGGTTTTCTGCCTCTTCGCAGACGACACCGGCATTTTTGCGCCCAAGGGCATCTTTCTTGATTTTGTCCGTGACCGGACCAGTGAAGATGGTTCCGACCTGGGGCCGTTGCTCGGTCAGCTTTTTGAAGTCCTCAACCGGCCTGCGGACAAACGCCATAAAACCCTCGATGAGGACCTGAAGCAATTCGAATACATCAACGGCGACCTCTTCGCTGAACGATTGCCGATGCCTGACTTCGACAGCGCAATGCGGCGGCTGCTCCTGGACGCCTGCGCTTTTAATTGGTCAGCAGTTTCCCCCGCAATCTTCGGCGCGCTCTTCCAGAGCGTCATGGACAAACAAAAGCGCCGCGCGATCGGTGCGCACTATACGACCGAGCAAAACATTCTGAAGCTGATCCACCCGCTTTTTCTCGACGACCTCCGGGCAGAACTCGACCGTCTGAAAGCCCGGCGCGACACCGGCCAGACCGCCGCCCTCAAAGCATTCCAGAAAAAGCTGGCGGCAATTCGTTGCTTCGATCCTGCCTGTGGTTGCGGCAATTTCCTCGTCATCGCCTATCGCGAACTGCGCGTGCTCGAAACCGAAGTGCTCGTGGAGCTTAATCGCAACCGGGCGTTCGACGTGATGGACCTGTCCCAGGTTGACGTGAATCAGTTCTACGGAATTGAAATCGAGGAATTCCCTGTGCGCATCGCCGAGATCGCGCTCTGGATGATGGATCACATCATGAACATGCGCCTCTCGGAAGCCCTCGGCGGTTACTTCCCGCGCTTCCCTTTGAAAGCCTCGCCCACCATCAAGAACGCCGACGCTCTTGAAATGGATTGGGCGACGGTGCTCGACCCTGCGCAGTGCACATACGTTTTAGGCAATCCACCTTTCGGCGGTTCGAAATTCCAGACTGACGCCCAACGAGCCCAGATCACCAAACTCGCTGCACTGAAAAACAAAAAAGGAAGCCTCGACTATGTGGCCTCCTGGTTTATCAAGGCCGGAGCGTACATACAGAACACAACGGCCAAGATTGGATTCGTTGCGACCAACTCGATCACCCAAGGCGAGCAGGTCGCTGAGCTGTGGCCATTGCTTTTCCAACGCTACAATCTCGAAATCTCCTTTGCGCATCGGACTTTTGCCTGGGGCAGCGAAGCGCGAGGCAAGGCCCATGTTCACGTCGTCATCATCGGCTTGACACTCAAAGGCCAGGCGCCGAAAGAGAAACGACTGTTCGATTACGCGGAATACGACGGTCCTCCTATTGAAACCCGCGCCCCTGTTATATCTCCTTATCTTTTCAATGGAGTCCAGCTTCATGATCCAGAAACTGTCGTTTACGAGCTATCGAGTCCGGCAGACGGTCGTCCGGGCATGATCATCGGGTCAAAGCCGATTGATGACGGACACTACATTTTTTCGACGGAGGAAGAGAGAGACGCATTTCTCACTGCCGAACCTGCCGCGAAACCTTTCGTTCGGCCTTTTATTGGAACCGAAGAACTGGTCAATGGGTCCAGCCGTTGGATTTTGACACTCCACGATGCAAGCCCCGCCTCAATAAGGGCCATGCCGCGTGTCATGGAACGTATCGCGGCCGTCCGCAATTACCGAAAGGCAAGTAGGAGCAAGCCTACACAAAAGCTCGCTGAGACTCCGACTCGTTTTCACATCAACGTTATTCCCCAAAAGCCGTTTATGGTCATTCCCGAAGTTAGTTCCGAACAAAGGGAGTATATCCCCATCGTCTGGCTCACCCCGCCGATCATTCCTAGCAACAAGTTGCGGCTCCTTGCAGACGCAACGCCGTACCAATTCGGAATTCTGACTTCTCGGATGCATATGGCGTGGGTGAAATACGTGGGAGGACGGCTAGAAAGTCGGTATCAGTATTCTGTCGGCATCTGCTACAACCCATTTCCATGGCCCGCTACCGATTCAACCCT
This sequence comes from uncultured Acidobacteriota bacterium, assembly GCA_963838705.1. Taxonomy (GTDB): domain Bacteria; phylum Acidobacteriota; class Terriglobia; order Acidiferrales; family UBA7541; genus Palsa-147. The sequence continues at coordinate 394,070 of CAWIRU010000005.1, forward strand.
GCAGGACCGCGTTGAGAAGTTTGCTCAAGTTGTTCTTGCAATCCGTAAGAACCACGCAGCTTCCACTCTTGCTGACCTCTACGATCCCGCAGCGATGCCCGCCGATTTACGCAAGGCTCACCAGGCTCTCGACGCCGCAGTTGATAAGCTCTATCGCAAGGAACCTTTCGCCAGCGACCGTGAGCGGGTCGAATTTCTTCTGGCGAGATACGAGAGGGAGCGTGCGCCATTGGTAGTGGCCGCGCAGGTTCCAAAGAAGCGGCGCCGCAAACAAAGTTAGCGGTCAACTGAGATTGATTGGTGAACGTAAACACTATGCGCTCACCTATTCTTCTGGCGGCACTTCTTCGTTTTCTTCGGCTTCTGTTTTTTCTGCCTCTTCCCCTTCTACCTCGGCAAGCGCAGGTCCGAGAAGAATTTCCGCCGTTGCATCTGGCAGTTTCTCAACATCGCGCAGCTTACGGTCCATAGCGCGAGTCCGAATGCCGAGACTCTCCACGGATTTGGCGGCGGTACTCAACTGCTTCGACAGCCTGTCCACGACTTCGTTGTACTTCCCGAATTCGCCCCTCACAGCACCAAGGATTTGCCAGACCTCACTTGAGCGCTTTTCAATCGCAAGGGAGCGGAAACCCATCTGCAGCGCGTTCAGTAACGCCGTGAACGTCGTCGGCCCGGTGAGCGTAACGTGAAACTCCCGCTGAAGCTGCTCGAACAGCCCCGGACGGCGAAGAATCTCGGCATAGAGGCCTTCAGTCGGGAGGTACAGGATTGCAAAGTCGGTCGTTCGCGGCGGCCCGATGTATTTGTCCCGGATAGTTTTCGCGAACAATTTAATTCGATTCTCCAATTCCTTGGCCGCTTCCGCCACGGCTTCGCCGTTACCCAACTCCGCTGCCGCCAGAAGCCTTTCGTAATCCTCCTGCGGAAATTTTGCGTCAACAGGAAGAAGAACTTCACTGTCCGCCCCCCGTCCTGGCAATTTAATTGCGAATTCCACGCGCTCCTGACTGCCCTCCTTAACTTGCGCATTTTTTATGAATTGTTCTGGAGACAAAACCTGCTCCAGGATCATCTCCAGCTGAACCTCTCCGAAGGTGCCCCGAACCCTGACATTGGAGAGCACTTTCTTCAGGTCGCCGACACCTGCTGCCAGCGTCTGCATCTCTCCGATGCCCTTGTGGACCCGTTCGAGCTGCTCGACCACGCGATTGAATGACTCGCCGAGACGCGTCTCAAGAGTCGATTGCAATTTTTCGTCGACAGTCTTGCGCATTTCTTCGAGTTTCGTTGCGCTCTCACTCCTGATCGCGTCCAGGCGGCCTTCCACCGTTTGCTTCAGCGTCTCCTGAGCACGTTCTTGTTTCTCGGACAACGTTGAAAGGGCTGTCGTCACATGCTCAAGCCGCTCCTTCTGCTGTTCGCCGAGCTGCGTCAGAGTCTCGGACACGATGCGCCCCAACCCCTGGAAGCTACCCGTCATCTCTTCCCGAAGACCCTTTGCGGCCGCCGTCTGCTTTGTGGCCGCATCGTCGAGCTTTCCTTCAATCGTTTGTCTCAGAGCGTCCCGGTTTTTCGTCGCCTCCTCGCCCATCCGGGCAGTATCCTGATCTAGTTTGGCGCCAATCGCAGCAGCGCGGTCATCGATCGCCTGCACGCCTTTGTCAAGGCGGCTGCCAAATTCCTTCACATCGGCACCGATAGAATCACCGAACTCGCGGAAGACCTTGAGGGTCGTCTCCTGAAAACCTCTCAGATTATCGCCAAGCTCCTGCCTCAACGCGCGCGCGTGCTCGTCGCCTGCCTGCCTGATCCGGTCAGATTCATTCCGGAGGAGCTGCGATACCTGCTCCGCAGTGACCTCATTTCCTGGCTTTCTGCGTCCGCTGCGGATGAAGGTCAGAAGGGCAAAAAGCGCGGCCACGCCTGCCAGCACCGCTGATAAGACAGCGATCCACAAAATCATGTCAACATCCCTCCGCCGTCATAACCGGCGCATCTTACGCTTCGAACATCGTAGTTATCACCGGCGTACATCTGCAAGACGCCGTCAACCGACACAACGCCCTATATTTTGCATTTCGTGTGATGCCCCCTTCTCGCTCATCGCAAGATTCTTTTCGACACGGTGCCCGCTGCCTGTCCCTTTGCAACACTCTGTGACCCGCGAACCTGCCCCGGAAGGCTCGTACACAAACGTGCACGCTCCGCTCCGATCAGCGCAATGACCCACTCTACGTGTTGTGGAAGCACCCTCATTCGCCCGTTGCAAAGCGCATTGAACACGGTATCCGCCAACGCGTCTTTGCCCAGATCATTCTGGACATCGGGATGCATGAAAATATCGACCGTGCACGCGAGCCGTAATTCGGGAAACCGCTCAGCACAAATCCGGTTGGCTTTCTTTTCATCGATCAAGGCGATTCCGTTGTTAGCGACGGCATAGGCAATCGTTGCCGCCTCACCGTCATCCAGGGTCATCTGCGCGGCGCCCACGACGAGCTGCTCGAAATACTCCTCGCCTTTTGCGTCGAGCTGCACGATTTCAACGTGCCCTGCGTCGACAAGTTTCTTCAGAAGGTCAGCGTCCTGCCGCTTCCTCTGCCTTCCCTCTTCCAGCTCACCAGACACAATATCGACGACAACCACGCGGTTGGGAAGAGCCTTGATTACCCTTCTCGCGCAACCGGTCGCATTGACGCTTATAATCGTGCTCGCGTCCGCGACAAGGAGAGCCTGCGCGTCAGTTAGACTCGATAGTGATGCCATCGGCCTCGGTTCCTTCGCTCTCCTGGCTGTCCAATAATTCGCGCAACTCCAGCCGGTCGAGCTGCAAGAGGCGCGCAAGCTGCCCCTCGCTCAGAAGATTTTGCCGGTACGCTTCCGCCGCGAGCAGATTCAGGCGCAGCGTCGTCGGCTGGTCCGCCTCGGCTTTGTCCTTGTCAGGTGCCGCGAGATCACCCAGAACCTGTTTTGCGTGTTCATCGGTAATTCCGCCGTTGGCCTGAAACCAATCCCAGGTGCCGGCTTTGGTCAAGCCCAGCTCCTCAAGACGGCGAACCATCGCCTCCCGCGACACGCCGAAAAAATGCGCGAGGATAATTACATGCCGGCGCGTAAGCCGGTCAGACCCTGCCGTCAACTCATGAAATTTCTGAATCACGCCGCGGGCCGGCGTCAGGAACGCCCTGCCAAACGCGTTGGCGTAACGCTCCTCGCGGGTATCTTCCTTCTCCTGCCGGTGCAGAATCTCCGCATTCCGGCGCGTCGAAACAAAATGTCCGGTCTCGTGGCCTGCCGACTGCGTCCGGCGCTCCCGCGGATGGCTCGCATTCAGCAACATGCAGGGGCCGAGCGCCTCGTCATACGCAAACAATCCTGAGATTCCGCTGTCGAGCCGCCGGACATAAACCCGCACGCCGAGTTCCATTTCGAGCAGCGTCACGATGTCCGGCACCGGCCGGTTTCCCAGACCCAGGCTGTGCCGCAACTCCATCGCGTCGTGCTCGGCTTGCGCCCGCACGTCGCCGCGCAGGATAGGCCGTTCCGGCGGATAGTTTTGCACCCGCCTGACGCCCAGCAGGTTTTCCAGCTCGACTTCCGCCCGCGCCAGATTGGCCATCAAGTCGGCGGCATCCGCCGCAGCAGCGTCCTTGCTCCCGATCAGTTTCCGGAAACGCGGAGCAAGGTCGACCTGAATTGCTTCGCGGCGCAGCAACGCATTGACGGATGTTCCGTACGCCCTCGCGAGTTTCTGCAGCTCGTTCATCCTCGCGCGCCGCTGTCCCTGCTCGATCGCGACCAGCGTCGTGCGC
>CAWIRU010000006.1:0-729193 GCA_963838705.1 uncultured Acidobacteriota bacterium
CAGCGCGCGCCGGGCGTCCGCCACGCGGTCGGCTTGAGTGAAATGGACCTTGTCGTCGAGCTGAATTGTTTGCCAGCTGCCCGTTTCGTCGAACGCCGCGACCATCTGCTGCGCCGTAGTTTTTTGCGGCGCGCTCGCGCCGGCCTTGCGGATCACCTGCACGCCGGAATCGCCATAAAATTTTCGAATCCGGTTCTGCGCGTCGAAATCGGAGCGCGCGCGATTCGCGTGGACATTCGTCGCGGAATCCGCGTCAACGGAATCGATTGACGCAGGCGCGAGCGTCGTCGCCGTTTCCACCCTTCGTTGCGATGGATTCGCGCCCGGAACGAAGTGAGCTTGCATCGCCGCCGTCTCGAGCTGCCCCGAATTGCCGCTCCCGTGCATCAGAATCTTCACGCCGCCGTTCAGCTTCAGGTCACGCGGCTGATTCGCTTTCGGCTCCATCTCCACTTCTGCGGATTGCGCGTTTAGCTCGTCCACGCCCGCGGGCGCCTTTCTTTCGCCGTGAATATTTCCAGTGGCCAAAAGTTTCTCAGTCCAGCCGGCAACATTCAGTTGTGCGTCGAAGCGGTCGGCATCGAGCGAGACCGGGTCAGCTCCGTCGAATCCAGCGAACTTCGGGCTTCCCTCCGCGGCTGCGTGCCGTGCATGCATATCCGCGTCGAGGTCGAGAGACATTTTGTGCGCGCTCAGCTCGCGATTTCCCTGCCGCGCGTGTGCTGCGCCCTCGAGATAGGCGGCGTGTTGGTCGTGGCCATAATCGAGGCGATCACCGGTGAGCACGACGGGAATCGAGTTCGGCTTGTCGGGTTGCTGAACGTTTAGTTCGACCGCGTGTTCGAGTTGAAGCAATCCGCTCTTCGACTGGTAGCTGACTCCGACCGCGCGGCCATCTCCGTTGGGAAATTTGAACTTCACCGGCTGCGTCGTCACGGCCACGCCGGTGTCGCGATCGAACGTGACGTCGGACGTATCGACGTGCAAGCTTTGCGAACTCGGATTGGCAGCATTCAGCGCCGCGGATTGAATTTCAATCTGCACCGCGCCCTGGCATCGAATCTTTCCCGATCCCGGTTCGTAGCTGCATTCGCGCGTGTGGATCGTGTCGTTGCGAGTTCCGTCCTCGCCAAACATGGTGATCACAACGTCCTGAAGAACGCTCAGATCCTGATCCTTGAACTGGGTGGCCTGCGAAGCCTGCACGGTATAAATCGTGCGGTCCTTATCTACCTTCGAGAACGAAAATTGCGCGGAAGATTGCTGCACGGAAGCGGGCACAGGTTTCGGCCCGTGGCGGCGCGCGCTCGCCTGGCGCACCGATCGCGTAATGAACACCGCCGCAACAGCCGCGGACATGATAATCGCGACGATTCCGGCAAAGCGTGCGTATCGCGCGGCCTCAGCATTTCGCATGCGATTCGTTCCTTGAACTGACTACAAGTTGAGTATAGGTGAGCGATTCCCAGCGTACAACTCGGAGGATCGTTCGGCTGTTATCCGTAGGGGCGGGTCTCAGACCCGCCCGGCTGTTCATATGTTGCGCGCATGCGACGAGGATGCTCTGAGGCACCAACACATGCTGTCCCGCGCCCCAACTCTACATTTGTCATTCCGAGGACGACCCGGCGAGGGTCGGACGAGGAATCTGCTTTTGCTCTCGGCGGCTCGCGCGCAGCGTATCAGGAAGTCGAAACGAGGATTTCGTGCGTGTCACCCAGTTCGCGCGCTGAAGGCGTAACGATCGTTTTCGGCCCAATAAAAATCTTTTCTTTCCGCGCGAGCGCCGTGCGGACTTCGTACTCGCTGACGAATTCCGCAACTTTAATCGCCGGCGCTTCCGTTTTTGCCTCGGTCTTCGCCGCAGAAATCGCTGGCTTCGATTCAATCTTCGGATTCGCTGTCGCGGCAGCAGATTCCGCGCGCGCCGGGCCCACGCGTTCGGCGACAACCTGCGCAGCGATTTCAGCTGGACTCGGTTTTGCGGCTGTGCGATTTTCCTGTGCGGCGCCGCCTCTTGCGATTCCTCGCGCGCCGATAACATTCTGAACTATCCGCGCGATCGTCTTCCTGTCAGGCACCGTCGAAGTTCTTTCCGCTTCGGAAACCGCCGCTGCAACTGCAGCTTTCACGACCTCCGCCGGGGGAGTCTCCGCTTTGGCAGATGCCGCAACCGCGGCCGCTCTCTGAGTTGTATCGACGCCCTTTCCGGGAAAAACTTCCCCGCCGGCCAGCCGTTGCTCGGCCGGCACGGTGCGGTGCTCAACCGGGCGCGATTCCCATGCAATTCGCTTGAGATTCATCAAGTGCATCGGGCCGATATTGTCCGATGTGATGTTTCCGCCCGCCGCGCCGCAACCAAGCGTCATCGCGGGAAAAAGATTCGTCGAATAGCCGATCGATCCATGCACCGCGGAGGTGTTCACCACCACTCGCGACGCAGGAACTTTTTGACCATATTCGCGCACCGCTGCTTCGTTCTGCGAATGAATCGAAGCCGTGTGGCCTGCGCCGCCGAAGCGCAGCAATCGCTGGCAAATATCAATTCCGCCGGCGAGATTGGCGGCGGAATAAAATGCCAGAATCGGCGAAAGCTTCTCCGCCGAGAGAGGATATTCCCGGCCGACGCCTTCGAGCTTCGCGATCAGCACTCGCGTGTTCGACGGCACCTTGATTCCAGCGAGTTCCGCGAGCACCGTCGCGTGCTTGCCCACAATTTTCGGATTCGGCGCCGACGATCCCGGGCGAATCACTAGTTCGCCCAACCGGCGAATCTCATCATCCGACAGAATGTAGCCGCCTTGATTCCGGCATTCTTCAAGAGCGCGCTCGCGGATCGCTTCTTCCGCGACGATGGCTTGCTCGGACGAGCAAATCGTTCCGTAATCGAAAGTCTTTCCCGCAAAAATATCGGCAATCGCTTTTCGCACATCGGCCGTGCGTTCGATAAATGCGGGCACATTGCCTGGTCCGACGCCGTACGCGGGCTTGCCCGAACTGTACGCCGCACGGACGAGGCCTGTGCCGCCCGTCGCGAGAATTACTCCGGTCAGGCGATGCTTCATCAATTCCTGCGTGCCCTGCATCGTCGGATGATTCAGGCAGACGATGATTCCTTCGGGTGCTCCGGCCCTCAGCGCGGCGCGTTCGAGCACTGCGGCGGTCTCGCAGATGCAGCGCATCGCATTCGGATGCGGGCTGAGGACGATGGCATTTCGCGACTTGAGAGAAATGAGCGTCTTGTAGATGGCAGTCGATGTGGGATTCGTGACGGGAATTACCGCCGCGACAACGCCGAACGGCTCCGCGACCTCGAGAACCATTTTCTCGCGATCTTCGCGGATGATTCCAACTGTCTTCATTCCGCGAATCGCGCGTGGAACGTCCACCGACGCGAGACGATTCTTCGCGGTCTTGTCGATGACGTTGCCGTAGCCGGTCTCTTCCACCGCGACTCGCGCGAGCTGCTCGCCCGCTTCCGTCGCCGCGGCGGCGCACGCGTCCACGACGCTATCCACTTCCGCCTGCGAGAATTCGGCGAATTTTTTCTGCGCTGCGCTCGCTCGCTCGATAGCAGCGCGGGCTTCCTGGATGGAAATGAGATCGGGGTCGCGCAGGGTCAACTTGGCATGCCCCTTACGGATTCGCGGCGTTTGCCGCGACACTCACAGGCGAAAGGCCGGATTTTCTCGCCAACAAATATTCTTGTCGAAATCGAAAAGCGAAATTGCCGCTACTTCTTTGCCGAACGCCCGCCGGGCAAAATTTCTTCGACGAGTTCGTGCGGCCGCGGAATCACGTGCACCGCGATCAATTCTCCCACGCGCCGCGCTGCCGCGGCTCCCGCATCCGTCGCGGCCTTCACTGCGCCCACATCGCCGCGGACCATCACCGTGACGTATCCCGAGCCGATATATTCTTTGCCGATCAATACGACGTTGGCAGCCTTCACCATTGCATCCGCAGCTTCAATCGAGCCAATCAGTCCCTTGGTCTCAATCATCCCTAGTGCATCATTGGCCATGCTACCTCGCTCGCTTGCACTCGCTGGATGCCGGAGAGGCAGCCGCGCAAAACCATCCACGCAGCTCGGCACTCATTCAGCTTTGCAGGAAATCCAGCGCAGACTAGCACGCCGGATGTAGCGAATCAAGCAGCGTCGGCGGCGGCCGGCATTTGAGTTTGAATTCCTAGTCGCGCGTAAGACCCCAGATTGACAGCAGCGTCCAAATTGATAGGAATACAAACGACGCACCGAGGAAGCGAAAGAGCCAGGTCATTGTCGTCGTGTTCAATTCCAACCTCTGAACGGTCACTGGGGAGCATACACGCGGGTGGCGTACTCGAAAAATCGTAGTCCAGCTGTTGTAGCGGATTGATAGCGGTCGCGACCAATACACGAGGGCTGCGCCGAGCACGGCTAAGTTCGCGAATGCAACGCTTATCAAAATTATTTCCATCAAAATCCTTCACGGTTCCGGCTCCGAATACTCGCTCTCTTCGGGGGCGTCGGTGGGGCTTTCGAAGTCGAGGGTGTAGCCGTCGGGATCCTTAACGGTGGTGACCCACATTGCGTTGCCGACGAATGGGCGCTTAGCCTGAATACCGCGCGAGGTGAATTCTCGGTAAAGAGCCAGCGCGTCTTGGCATTGGAAGCAGACGGATACGCCCACGCCGACTTTTCCCTCGGGCTTCCAGGAATCGTGTCCTTCCGTGCGGGGCTCCTGCAGCATCAGAGCTGCCGTTCCAATCTCGAGCCAGCACCAGCGAAGCTTGCCTTCATCAATCCATTTATTTTTCATCTCGAAGCCGAGGCCATCCACGTAGAAGCGGAGCGACGCTTCCATGTTCGAGACGAGGAAGAACGGAACGGCTTGCTTGACGTTCGCTTCCGTCTTCGTTTCGGTTTTCGTTGCGTTGTTCATGGTTTGCTCGTCGGCGAAATTTGCCATCGTTCCCGCCCACTGTCAACGGCGGGGAGCGTGCCTAATCGCCTGCGATGGGGGGTGCAATTTTGTCCCGATTAGAAAGGACCTCCGTCGTTTGTTTTGTTTGGGTTGCGGCGATTTCTAATTGTTTTGGTGTCCCGATTAGAAATGCTTTGTTGAGATCGCTTTCGGATGCACCAGGCTCGGCCAGCGATGAGACGTCTGGCCCGCGCGAGATGACTACGTACTTTGGCGCCTCGATCCACCGGCCGTCGCGAGTGACGCGGGAATGGGCGCGGATGGCGCGGATTACCCCGTCGACTGTAGGAGTGGTGCGTTCGGCCTCTTCAATCATCAGTTCGAGAGCGCAGCGGAGATTGCGGCGGCGTCGGCGGAAGAGGCCGAGGGCATGCGCGTGGCGGTAGATAACCGAGCGAGCTTTCAAGCCGTAAGAGTCGCGGATATTGTCGGGGCTGTGCCAGTCGGTGAACTCCTCCTCGATGGCTTCGCGCTCCGGATGGTGGCAAATCTCGCACTTGCGAGCGTGGCGCTCAGGATCGGCCGCCGGGCGGTGGGCGGGGCGGGTGCTGCTTTTTTTATCATTGTTCATAATACACAGAGAGATATCATACGGGGGACGATTGCGCAAGTGAGGCGTCATGTAAGGATCTAGTACGAAATCGGAGAGCCGAAATTTGAAAAGGGAAAAGGGAAAAGAGAAATTCCGTGGGCGCTCACTGGATGTGGTGAGGCGAGCTGCGACACGCTCTGACAGTCGGTCAGTTTCCGATTACCGCGTTACTCAGGACTTGAACAAAACTTGGTTCGATGCGCCTAAATCTGGTAATTTCGCCCGGTGGATAAGTTCAGATTTTTCGTCAGGCTGCTTCCTTATCTCGTATTTCTGTATGCGGGAATACACACGATCCTCGAAGCATTCTTCCCCTCTCTTCGCGATCCTAATTTCAACCGCTGGGAGGTCGATGAGGGTGGCGGGTCTTACATCCAAGTTATGGGATGGAGAAAAATGCTCACGCCGCCACGTGTCATAGCCCAGGGATACATGCCCGACCGCGCGGCGTGCGCGGTAGCCATCGTCGTGGGAGTTATTTTTGTATTGATCGGGACGTTCGGCATTCGGCATGTTAGTGGCTTTCCAGGATTTTTGCCGGACTTGTTCAACAGATTTTAGATGCTTCTCGGAGATTCCTCGGAGCGTCGCGATGCCGGAAGAGTGCCGAACTAGAACTTCAAATGCCCGATTAGCGCGGTGGTCTGAATGGGTTGATGCAACACCCTCTAATATGAAGCTTCTGTTTGGAGGTGGTGTGTATGGCCCAAGGAAAACGGGTGGCGCTTTCTGCGGCGCAGAGGATCGAGCTATGGAGCCGTTGGAAGGCGGGGCAGTCGCTGCATGTGATTGGGCGTGCCTTCGGTAAGCCACATAACTCCATTCATTGTTTTTTATCGCAGCATGGTGGGATTGTTCCGCCAGTCCGTCGGCGCTCATTGCGCGTACTCAATGCGGTTGAGCGAGAGGACATCTCGCGAGGCCTCGCTTGCGGTTCGTCGATTCGCAATATAGCCAAGGTCTGGAACGCGCAGCTTCGACGGTGAGCCGGGAAGTCGCACGCCATGGCGGCCGCCCTGAGTATCGAGCCCAGGAAGCGGATCAGCGAGCCTGGGAATCAGCTCTGCGGCCCAAGCGGTGTCTTCTTGCCATCCACGGCAAGCTGCGGAACATGGTTGCGAGTAAACTGATTCTGGATTGGTCGCCGGAACAGATTTCTGGATGGCTGAAGATCCAGTATCCCGCTGACGAGAGCATGCGCGTGTCCCACGAAACGATTTACCGTAGCTTGTTCATCCAAGCCCGCGGAGTGCTGAAGAAAGAGCTGCTGGGGCACCTGCGATCCAAGCGCCGCATCCGCCGCTCGCAGCACTCTCGTATTTTTAAAGACTCGCGCGGTCAAATCGTCGATGCCATCTCCATCAGGCAAAGGCCCGCAGAAATCGAGGACCGCGCCGTCCCCGGCCATTGGGAAGGCGATCTCATTGGTGGCATAAAAAACAGTCACATCGCGACATTGGTGGAGCGGCATTCGCGTTTTACGGCCCTGATCAAGGTGCGAAGCAAAGACACGGCTGCGGTCGTCGCCGCATTGAGCCGGCAAATTCGCAGGCTTCCAACATCCCTGCGGCGCTCGTTGACATGGGATCGCGGGCTGGAGATGGCTAAACACAAAACCTTCACGGTAGCCACGAATGTGAAAGTCTACTTCTGTGATCCGCACAGCCCCTGGCAACGAGGAACGAACGAAAACACCAACCGCCTGCTGCGTCAATACTTGCCGAAGAGAACCGACCTTTCCGGATACACGCAACCCCAACTGGACAAGATCGCGCTGCGTCTAAATCAACGCCCGCGAAAAACTTTGGGCTTTCAGACTCCAGCGAGTAAACTTCGCGCAAGTGTTGCGCCGACCCTTTGAACCCGCAGCGTTTACCAGGCACGAAACGCGGGCGTCATCGCAACAGTTAATCAAACCAGGGAATCTATTCAATTCGCTTCTCAGGCGGGACCAGATTTCGAAATGCCAGACCCATTGCCAACGATACAGCGACAACGGTTACAAAAATGAGCAGAAGCCCTCCGTGAAAGATACGCGACTGGAATGTCCAGGCCAGACCGAAGCCAAGACCGAGAAGCACATAGCTAACAAAGAACAGTAACCGGGCGAGCGACGGCCACGCCTGCCTCCTTTTCCTTTCGGATGGCCATAGGCCCGTGAAAAGCCAAAGCCCTGGTCCAAAAACGATTCCATAGAGAAGAACCTTAGTCCACTCTGCTGGAGCGCCCACCGTCCACCTCTCTGATTGGAGACCGTAGATGTTAATGCCCAATTTAATCACGGCCGACAAAAGTGGACAAGAAACCTTAAGGCTGATTGCTCATGAGGCTCTTGGTTAGTCGCGTTACCGGAGATTTTAACTAGCACTTCACTTTCCCGGTTTGCGCGTTTATCAGGCACTTGGCCTGTTATCTTGCAATCTACGTGCCAGGTCATGACACGCCTATGTTAGTATCCCCCTTTGTTCATCGCCGGTAGAAGGCCTGCGACGCGAACATGGGCTCACGATATGTTGCTGGAAAGCTGTTTCTTGTTCTGGCGGCTTTGTGCGCATTCGTCGGAGCAGTTCTTTTCCGGCGCGGTGTGATAGGCCTTGGATTATCAGGCGAAGACTATTTGAACCCGCTATTTTGGATCATGATCCCAAGACTCATTCCTTTTGCGGCGTCGATATTGTCAGCTTGTTTTGGGCTCGTTTATTTTGGCTTCGAAAAGAAGTTCAAGCGACCTGTAAATGTCCCCTTGGCCCTGGCTCATTTAATCGGATACGTGCTCGCAATCCTGGGCCATGCAACGATGGTGCATTTCTGGTGGGGGGTGCTAGGCGAGGAACATGCAACGAGCCTTTCCGTCCCTGTGTGGGCTGGTGCACTCGAATTCGTCGGATTGGTGATCTGTTGCCTGGCTTTCGGAGTGAATATTTTCTGGAGCGTGCCGAGAACTCACGTAGCTTGAGTTGCCAGTGGTGCGGGCTCGGCAGCCGCTCCGACCGCGCTCTCCCAGCAACGGAAAAGACCCGAGACGCACTGGACTTTCGGGTTCTTTGGCAGCAGTATTTGGACAGTCGTGACCACGAATCCGGTCCCGCGTGTTCGCGCAGTCGCACCTTGGCTCCGCGCTAGTTTTGTTGGAGCGATTATCTGCGGCTTGATAGGGCCTGGATTAGGTCTCATTGCCTTCATCCCGTTTACCGCGATTCGACAGGTGTCCGCACGTGATGCACTAACCACGCTAACAGCGCTTCCGGCCTTGTGGATTTTCGCCATCATCCCCATGGGGCCTATCGGGTGTGTGTTGGGTGCACTGGGCGCATGCTGGATTCGATTTCGCTCGCGTTCTTTACACGCGTCAACACGACTTCTGCTCGAATCCGCACTGCTTGGCACCGTGCTTGGCGGGGTCGTCCCGATATCTACGCTAGCTTGGGGGTGGGGCCCGCGTGAAAATGTCTTGCGTTTGGTTCCTGTAGGGGCGGCTTCGGGTCTAATCTGTGCTTTTATGGTCGTGTCTGCACTCAGAAAACTAAGTTTACTTTTTGTAGGCAGTCCTGCGTCATCTATTCAAGCCCCATAGCGCCGTTCTGTAACTGGAGATGACGGCCTCTGCACTACCGGTCCTGGTTTGTGCCTCCCCGGAAATGCCTCTTGGTTCCAAGTGGACGATTAGTTGCGTTACCGGAGATTTGAAGTGGTGCTTCACCTTTCCGGTAAATGCGTAAATTAGGAGTTTATGATGCAGGCGGCCGAGATTCACGTTACAGTTCCGACATGAACCGCCTAGTGAGCTGTCTCCTTCTCGTCGTTATGACCTGTTTAAATCGCGGATCGACACTCGCGCAGGATAAAACCGCCAGCGACCGGCTATTTATCGCGCGGGCGCAGTACTACACCCCCACGGCCAACGGCCTGAAGTCGTTCCATTGTGAGGCCACAATCGATTGGAAGGTTTTGTTGACGCGGTTTAGCGGAGCCCAGATTCCCGAGGACGATCCTATGCTGAAATATCTACAGACGGTCCATCTTTCTGTGGTGGACCAACTCAACGGCAAAGGGTCGATGGAATGGAGCGACGGCGGCGATCCACCCAAAGGAATGGAAGAACGTGTGAAGGACATGCGTGGTGGACTGCAAACCATGATGGATAGCTTCTTCCAGTCATGGAATGCGTACATGAATGGGAGCATGGTGCCGTATCCCGACAAGAGCGTCGAAGTTACGACACGGGGAGATGGAATCCATCTGCATGGAACGCCAAACAATGCAACATTCGACGAGGATTTCGACAAGAACACGTTGCTCACTCGCGTTGTGGTGGTCACTCCCGAAATGAAAGTCGTGGCACTGCCAACCTACGTCAGAACCGACGACGGCCTTGTCGTCTCTATCGTCGTGTCTCAATTGAATCAACCTCCCTCAGCTCCGCCCGTAGAGGTCACATTCCGTGTGGAATACGCGGCAGTGGACTCGTTTCGAGTCCCATCGCACATCGTCTACGACGTCAAGAACGTAGGCGTGATTGAGGTCGGTCTCAACGCCTGTCAGGTATCGGTTGCTGATTCGCCGCAAAAGGCGGCTGCCGCGAAGTCGAACCATCCGGCCAACTGACTTCCCGTTTATCAATTCCAGAATCTCAAGTCCTGCTTAGTCGCGTTACCTGACATCTCGCGGGGACAGCAATTTCGCACATACGATCAACGGCGCGCTGATCTTCTCTGAAGGGCGAGTTTATTTCGCAGGAATCGAAAGACCAGCAAACCTGCGATTCCCGCCAAGGCGAGACTGAGACCGAATATGGTTGGCGTCACCCATGGCGATTGCTGTGGGGTCTGCTTGAAAAGCTTAGTCGGTACGAACCCGGCGTATACGCCAGCTACCCCAAGAATGGACATTGAGATGAAAAAAGCCGCCGCCTCAGCAATCACGGCAGCGCCTAGAGACACATTCGCGGTTCGTTCGCTCCGCAAGCCCATGTGACGGACGGATTCTAGCACCCTTGATGAGCGGGCATTTCAAACAGAAGGAAACTGCGAATCGAAAAGAGGGATTCCTCTTCCGCCGCGGCGGACGGGCGTAGAAACGCGATGACGCCGCGACGCGTTGACTTGGCCGAACGGCCAGCCCGCCACGGCGGACTGGCCTATAGATGATGGTGCCGCGGTGCGTTGACTTGGCTGAACGGCCAGCATAAGATTCGCTTCCATGCCCGAATCATCTCCACTCTCCGGCCGCACGATTTCTCACTACCGCGTCCTGGAAAAACTTGGCGGCGGCGGAATGGGCGTGGTGTATGAGGCCGAGGACGAAAGCCTTGGCCGCCACGTCGCGCTGAAGTTTTTGCCGGACGACGTGGCCAACGACCGCCAGGCCCTCGAGCGATTTCAGCGCGAAGCCCGCGCCGCCTCCGCCCTGAATCATCCGCACATCTGCACTATTTACGAAATCGGCCAGCACGACGGCCGCCCTTTCCTCGCGATGGAGCTGATGAAGGGTCAGACGCTCAAGCATCGCATCTCTGGAAAGGCGATTCCGGTAATCGAAGCGCTGGAAATTGCGGCTCAGATCGCCGACGCACTCGACGCCGCGCACACCGAGGGGATAGTTCACCGGGACATCAAGCCCGCGAACATTTTTCTGACCAAGCGGGAGCAGGTAAAAATTCTCGACTTCGGTCTGGCAAAACTAATCCAGGCACGAGGCGTCTCGAGCGAGTCAGCCGCGGCGACCGCGGATGCCGTGGCGGCGATGCTCACAAGTCCCGGCACAGCCATCGGAACAGTTGCCTACATGTCGCCGGAGCAAGTGCGGGGCGAAGAACTCGACGCGCGCACGGACTTATTCTCGTTCGGCATCGTGCTCTATGAAATGGTGACGGGCGTTTTGCCGTTCCGGGGCGAGACGTCGGGAGTCGTCACAAGCGCCATCCTCGAAGGCTCGCCGGTTGCGCCTGTGCGGCTGAATTCCGACGTCCCGGCAGAGCTCGAGCGGATTATCACCAAAGCGCTCGAAAAAAATCGCAAGCTGCGCTACCAGAGCGCAACCGAGATGCACGCCGACTTGCTGCGATTCAAGCGTGACATCGAATCGAGCCACAGGCCCGCCTCTGAGAAGGGCGGTTCGAGTTCCAGCGCGCACGTGGCTGCGGCTCAGACGAAATCCGTCGCCGTGCTCTATTTCGAGAATCAGAGCGGCGCCAAGGAAGACGAATACTTGCGCGACGGAATCACCGAGGACGTCCTCACCGAGCTATCCAAGATCCGCGGGCTGAACACGTTTTCCCGCGCAACCGTTTTAGCTTTCCGAGACAAGGCAGTGACTCCCGCGCAAATCGGCCAGCAACTCGGTGCCGCCTATGTCCTCACCGGCACGTTGCGGCGCGCGGGCGCTCGGCTCCGCATCAACACGCAACTGGTGGACACGCGCACCGATTTTCCCGTTTGGTCCGAGCGCTTCGATCGGGAGATGAAGGATGTTTTTGAAGTGCAGGACGAAATCGCGCGGAAGATCGCCGAGGCTTTGCGCGTGACACTTTCCCCGCAGGAACTTGAAGCGCTGGCCGTCAAGCCCACGGAAAACCTGCAAGCTTACGACCTCTATCTCCGCGGCAAACGATACGCGCGGCGGCAGACGCGGCAGGATCTTGAGTTCGCGCTGCAGATGTTCGAGAACGCGGTGGCGATGGACCCCAGTTTCGCGCTGGCCTATGCGGCCTGCGCCAACGCCTGCGCCATGTTTTACTGCAATTTTAGCCGCGATCAAATGTGGGTCGAGCGCGCACGGGAAGCTTCCGGCAAGGCCGTGGCATTGCGCTGGGATTTGCCCGAAGTGCAGGTCAGCCAGGCCTGGGTCCTCTACGCCGCCGAACTGCACGATGAAGCCGTGCGCATGGTCAGGAAGGCTATCGAGCGGAGGCGCGATTGCGAGGGCGCCTATTATCTGCTCTGCCGTTCGCTGTTCGCCTCGGGGCGCCACCAGGAAGTTCTCGATGTTGCTGAATCCGCGATTGAAGCAAGCGGTGAGGACTACAATGTCTATGTGCCGATCATAAACGCAGCCGGCTCTCTGCACAAAGCAGACGTGGAAGATGACATTTGCCGGAGATTCATCGGCGCGCTCGAAAACCATTTGAAGCAAGTGCCCGAGGATCCGCGGGCGCGCGTACTGCTGGGAGTGAACTATGCGAGAACGGGCCGCGAGGATGATGCTTTGCGCGAACTCAAGTTGGCGAGTACGCTGCGCTCCAACGAGGCCTCGATTCTCTACAACGCGGCTTGCGCATATTGCACTCTGAAAAGAAAGCCGGAAGCCCTGGATACTTTGCGCAAGGCCTGGGAAGCTGGTTTTCACGACGCCGTATGGGCGCGGCGCGACCCGGAGCTTGTCCTTCTTCATGGCGATCCGGAGTTCGAGCGCCTGTATCCCGAAAAGCCCGCCCCGTCATCCGCCTCCGGTTCCCACTAACTCGAATCGCGATCTGCTCGGACGTCTATCGCTCTTCTCGGCATCGCCCGCGCCTGCGCTCCTTATGGCGACACCGCTAAAGCGAAAACCGCCTACAATGATTTGTTCACGTTCTGGAACGACGCAGATCCCAACATTCCCATCCTCGTCGCCACGAAATCCGGGAACGCAAGAATGCAATAGCGACTCTCGTCGCTCACGGAACCAGCACGATTTTCCCGGCTAGTCCGCCTCGCTCCCAGATGCGGTGCGCCTCCTGAATATCCTGCAACTTCATGGTGCGAGCGATTGGAATCGAGAATTCATGGCGAGCTACGTCTTCGGCTAATTGGTACAGCCGCGGGGCGTCTGGCTGCACCATGAACGCCTCGACGCGAATGTCGTATTTCTCGGCTCCCTCCGGTTGTCCGAGCACTGAGCCAAGCACGCCGCCCTTGCGGATCGTCTTCAGTAACCGCTGAATCGTCGTGCCCCCGACCGTGTCGGCAATGGCGTCGAGATCGTGCAGATGGCCGATCTCTTCCTCGCTGTCGATGGCGACGACTCCGTCAACGTTCAATTTCGACGCTTCTTCTTTTTCTTTCGCCCGGACACCTGCCAGTACACGCGCTCCGTGCTTCCGAGCCACATGCACCGCCGTTCGTCCCACGCCTCCGAGCGCCCCAGTAACGAGCACCGTCTCGCCCGGTTTGGGCTTTACCGCTCGCTCGATCAATTGAGCGCCCGTCGTGGTGACCAGAGGAAGCGCGCCCGCCTGCTCGAAACTTAACGCATCGGGAATTGGAGCGAGCACGTCAGCTTTGACGACGGTGTATTCCGCGTAGGTGCGATTCGCCAGTGCCATCACGCGCATTCCCTTCGGGAAGCCCTGAACATTGCGGCCTGACTCGGCCACTTCGCCGGAGAGGTCTCGCCCTAAGATCGCCGGAAATTCGATGGGAAAGCGAGCCTTCGCTGCTCCGCTGCGTATTTTCACGTCAACAGGATTGATACTGGTGGCGCGCACCTTTACGAGCACCTCGTCATCCCCATACTTCGGCATGGCGGTTTCTTCGTACCGCAATTGCTCCGGACCACCGTAGGAGTAGAGCAGGACGGCTTTCATAAATCATTCCCCTCGTCTTGCGGATTCAGATGCGAGATTATAGCTCGCCGCGGCGCTTGATTTGAGTATCGTGCTATCGGAACACGCTATTTGATGCGAGTAAGCGGGGAGGGTGCGATGCATCGAGAACAGATAAGGAAGGTCGTGCTTGGATTGCTGGGATTGCTCTTTACCGCAATGGTCTATTTCTTGGTGCTTTCTGTGAAGCAAGAGCCCACGTTGGCGATGATGTTGAGCCTTTATGTCACGCTCGGAATTTTCTTGCTCCTGGCAGCCCGAAACCCCTCTGCGAATCGCAGCCTGATTGCCTTCGCTGCATGGTCGAGCTTCGCCCACGCCGCTGTCATGTCGTACCAAGCGATCCAAAATCTGGTCCCACGCGGAAAACTGATCGACTCGGCAGTGTTCGTTGTAATCGGTTTAGCCCTGATTGCTCTGGCTCCGGCGAAGCATTCCGAGCAGCGGGCATCCGCAGCCGGTGCCTAGGCTCGCACTGCGGAAAGACGCCGGCCCCGGCATTCCCAACCTTATCGCTCCGAAAAACGATTACGCGAAGTTGAAGTGAACCCGGCTGAGGCGCGTTGACTTGTCTGAGAGCGCAACACCGCATTACCGCCCGTGCCCGATTCTTCTTCAGTCGCTGTACGAATAACGACGGATTTCGCGCTGCTTATGCGACGCGCTACGGGGAAGCGCGGACGACGGTTGCGACGATTTGGTTTACGCGCTGGAGGTGAGTGTCCTTGAAGAACGTCGGGTATTTCAGACCGAAGCCGAGGGCGCGGTCGAGTCCGATGTGCGCGAGCCAGATCAGCGCGAAGGACATGAGTGCATTGCTCTGCTCGTAGTAAGACACTCCGACAAGCGCGAAAGGGAAGATAGACGTATGGACGAGATTGTATAGCTGCGCGCCGAGGCGGACGGAAACGAGATATCCCAGCATGAACAGATCGGGCCACAGAAAAACCACGATGAAAACCCACCAACGCGCGCCGATGGCTTGATAGAAGATCAAGCTGAGAGCAAAGACGAATGCGCCTTCGATGCGCAGTAGAATTCCTGGCTTGGAAAACATGAATCGGTTGTTCCTTTCTGGTGATCGCGGCGAAGAAATAAATTCCCGATTCGCATGGTAGCCAATCATTTGAATAGCATGGATGGGGCGAAATTCGAGAGAAAGATGCAGCGTGGCACGAGCATTTCGTCGGCGAATTTCGACTTGGGTGGATGGGCGGAAAAACGCCGGCAAGATGCCGGCGCTACGAGGTCATGCGGCGCGGAGGAATTGGGGGAGTGGCGGACCTCACGACGATTTCTGTCGGGAACGGAGATGACGCGGGCAAAAAAAAGCCCCACCTCTGAAGAGTTGAGCTACATTTACAGAGATCAGCTGCTTTTGGAACGCGAGAGACTACGTTGTGGGGAGGACGCCGAGGGAGGCGGCGCCGACGGCGTCGCGCGTGGTGTTCTTTACGTTGTACATGGCTTCGTCGGCTAGGTGGAGGAGATCGGCTTTCGTTTTTGAATCGCCGGGATAGGACGCGATGCCGACGCTTGAAGTGATGTGCACGTTCAGACCGACATCTTTGAGCCAGACATTTTCGCGAATCAGCGTGTGCAAGCGTTTCGCGACGCGGCAGGCATTCTCTTTCGATGTCTGCGGCAGCAGAATGACGAATTCATCGCCGCCGTAGCGGAACGCGAGATCGATCACGCGGCAATGATCCTTGATCATGTCGCCGACTTCGCCGAGCAGCTTCGAACCCATCAAGTGGCCGTGCGTGTCGTTGACACTCTTGAAATGATCGAGATCAATGAAGATCACCGAGAACTCGAAGGCGTAGCGGTTCGAGCGGTAAATTTCGGTGTCGAGCATGAAATTCAGATGGCGGGCGTTATAGAGCGAAGTGCAATCGTCCTTGATCGTCAGCTCGTGGATGCGATGCACATGGCGCGCATTCTCAATGGCGATGGCCGCGTAATCGGCAAGCGCTTCGAGCAGCGCCAGATCGCGCGCGCCGAATCCTTCCGGGCCGACGCAATTGATCAGCTCGATCACGCCGAGACATTGATCGCGGAAGCGGACGGGGACGGCGACGATCGAGCGGGTCTCGACTTTCGTCTTCTCATCCACCTTCGAAAAAAACCGCGAATCCTGGGTCGTGTCCGGAACGACGACGGGCTCGCCGCTCTGCGCCACCCAACCGGCGATGCCCTGTCCGAGCTTGATGCGAACGTCGCGAAGAGCTTCCGCGCCGACGCCGGTAGCGATCTGGAAATAGAGTTCGTTCTTGGCTTCGTCCATCAGGAGCAGCGACCATGTGTCTGGCCGCAGCACCTCGTTGATTTTTTCCATGATGGTGCGGAGGACCTGATCGAGCTGGAGAGAGGAAGTAAGAGCTTTTCCGAGTTCGTGGAAAACGGAGACTTCGCTGCCCTCGGGCATGTCCACCCGGATGCCGGGGCTCTGACGGCGTTCGACTCCGCTGAAAGGTTTGGATTCGGCCACGATTCGCAAGTGTCCCGTTGGACTTGAAAGTCCTGAAGGGCGGGACTTTCGCTCAACAATCCCATTATAGTGAATGATTTAGAGGGACTGCAACGGCATCGGACGGGGGCTTGCCGAAAATGAAACCGGCGCACCCACAAGCGGTAGTGCCACCTTACCAGATAGCCCCGGCATGTTGTGCACGGTTTGCGTTGACAGGCATCCGGCACCTGCTATATTTTTCGCGGAGCAATTTTCCACAGGATGTCCACAACACCTTTCGGCGAGCGTCTGAAGCGCGAACGCGAGCTACGTGGAGTTTCCCTCGCGAGCATCGAAGGCGCGACTCGCATCAAGCTGAAATACCTTGAGGCCCTGGAGGCCGAAAATTGGGCGGGATTGCCCGGAGGAGTTTTCAACAGGGGATTTATCCGCACGGTGGCGCGGTATTTGGGAATGGATGAAGACAGTATCCTGGCGGAGTACACGCTCGCGCAGAAAGACCTTGTAGCGGCCGCCGACCGGTTCGTCAATTTGACTCGACAGCCGCCGTGGTGGTCGCATCGCGTCACGACGGGCGCGATTCTGGCGATCTGCCTCGCCGCGATCGTTGCCATTGGCTGGCTCGGCTACCGTGGCGCCGCGGGCGCGTGGCGGGCAGCGGCGAGCCACTCGACCGCGCGCGCGAAGCCGACAGTTTCCGCATCTCCCGCTCATCCACCTGCGCCGGCCCCGGTTCCGGTCGAGGCTGGAATTGCGCCGATTCCCTCGCCCAAACTCGAGAAGAATGCATCGGCGAGCGTCGTCCCCGGTTACGCCCCCGCGGCTGATACGAAACAATTTCTGCAGATGAAAGTTGAGGCGGGAAAGAACGCCCGGATCCGCGTGGCGGCGGACCGCCGATTGTTGTTCAACGGCCGCATCTCCGCAGGGGAGACAAGGCGATATCGAGCACGAAACACGTTTGAAATTTTTTCGAGCGATTCCGGCGCCGTCCTGATTGAATTAGAAGGACAGACCATGCCTCCGCTCGGTCCGTCGGGACAACCCGGCGGGGCGACGTTCACGCGGAGAGACCTGGCAGCGGCAGCCGGAGGCACTCATTAGTCTTATCGCCACCGCAGAGGTGCGCACTGAAATCCGAGAAGGCCGGGCGCACCGTGAGCGAAAGCTCGCCATTTGCGCGGGCAGTCTTCCGCTTGCGCCTGAAGACCGCGCCGAGTTGCTTGCCGTCCTTGCCGAAGATAGCGACGGCGACGTTGCCGACCAGGCCGCGCACAAACTTCTGACCATTGCGCACCAAGCGTTTGTCGCGGCGATCGCGCGCCCGGACGCGGACCTGCGGCTTTTCAGCTATTGCGCGACGGAGATCGCT
The DNA here is from genome assembly GCA_963838705.1 of uncultured Acidobacteriota bacterium. GTDB lineage: Bacteria > Acidobacteriota > Terriglobia > Acidiferrales > UBA7541 > Palsa-147. The sequence goes on from CAWIRU010000006.1 coordinate 17,986, forward strand.
TCCAAGCCGAGCATTGCCGACGCGCTGGCGAAGAATCGCGCGTGCCCGCGAGATTTGGTGGCGCGCGCCGCCGGGCACCTTACGTCAGCGGGAATTCAATCTCTCCTGGATGATCTCGACGGATTATCCATGTCCGTGGCGCTCGCGGAAGCTCTGGCGGGCTCGATCCACGCGACGCCCGAACAGATGGAATTGATCGCGGAATTGAGCAAAGGCGTGCTGGAGGAAGGCCGGTTGCGCGACGCCGCGGCGGTAGCGGAGCCCCATCCCATCCGGCGGCAATCGCTGATTCAGAAGATCTCGAATATGACGGTGGTGGAGCGAATCCAACTGGCGATCAAAGGGCCTCGCGAAGCGCGCACGACGCTGATTCGCGATTCGAACAAAATCATCCAGCGCGCGGTGCTGCAATCGCCGCGATTGACTGAAACCGATGTTGAGAGCTTCGCTTCGATGACGAATTTGAGCGCGGACGTCCTGCGCATCATCGCCGCGAACCGTGGCTTCATGAAGAATTACATCATCGTGAAGAATCTGGTGAACAATCCGAAGATGCCGCTCGATGTTTCGTTGCGGCTGCTCATGAGGCTGACGCCAACCGACCTCAAGCATCTCACGGTGAATAAGAATATTCCGGAGACACTCCGCTCGATGGCTGTGAAACTATTCCGGCAGCGCACGGCGTCCCAGAGCGACGAAAGCTAGGGTTCGCTTCGCGCCAGCTGCGGCTCCGACGCGAATTCAATTGCGCGGCCTGGCGCGGGTTGCACAATTCCCTTAAATACCTTCACATCGCCGTCCACCGGCCCGATCGACAAGCCCAGAATCTTCGCGATGAACGGATAGAGATTTACGTTTTCAAACGGCTCGACCGTCACGCCGCGGCGTATGTCCGGCCCTTCGGCGTAAAAAATCGCGCGCATCGTCTTGAAGCGAAACGGATCGTAACCGTGCATGCCTTTTATGTCGGGCGGCTTGTCGTCGGGATTCGTCGAAGCTTTTGCGCGCACCCAGTACGGCCCGTTCAGGACTACGACGGGATCGCCGATTCGCGGATTGCTGTCGTAATGCAATTCGGCGGGGACATCGCGGCGGCGGTAGACGTTGAATTTGTCGCTCGCTCCTTTTAGCTGCTCGTAGGCTTTCTCCGCGGCGGCATCGTTCTTCGGATACATCAGCGCGCCGTCCGTTTCAAAATCCGAGAGGTCGGCCCAGTGATCGAGATTGATCCATCCGCCCTGGAGCGTTTCCATGCCGTGATCCGCGACGATGATGAGATCGATCGGCAGGCGAAGTGTCTTCAGCTTCGTTTCGAGATGGCCCATCAGCTCGTCCACGTGATGAACGGCGGCGGCTTCTTCGGGGCTTTCCGGCCCGAATTGATGGCCCGCGTGATCCGTGTCGGGATAGTAGAGCGTGATGAAATGCGGGCGCTTCTCGGCGGGAAGGCTCAGCCACGCGATCACCTGATCGATTCGGTCTTCGTCGGGAAGCTTGCCGTCATACTTCAGATAGTAGGAAGGGCGCTGGCCCGCGATTTCAGCCTCCGAGCCGGGCCAGAAGAAGCACGCACTGCGCATGCCCTGATTTTCGGCGAGGACCCACAGCGGAGTTCCGCCGTACCAGCTTCCGTCCGTGCCGGTTTTCGGGTCGTTGTAGGCGAAGTGCTGCTTGCGCTCGGGATCGTAGAAACTGTTCGCCACGATTCCGTGATGCTCGGGGTAAAGGCCCGTCACGATCGTGTAGTGGTTTGAAAACGTGACCGAGGGATACGCCGGAATCATTCCGTCGGGCGCGCTCGCGCCGCGCGAAGCGATGGCCAGGAGATTCGGGGCGCCGTATTTCTGGGCGTAGTCGTAGCGAAAACCGTCGAGCGAAACGAGAACGACGTAAGGTTTTTGCTGCTGCTCTGCGGCATTCGGGCCGTGGTCGACTGCGATTACCGGGAGAACGGGTGCGGGAGTGGATTGCTTCTGTTCGCAGCCGCGGAATGCGAATAGTAGGACAAACGCGAGGGAGAGCTGGCTGACGACTTCACTGAATCTGTTTTTCATTCGGGGCACCATTGATTTCCTCGCAAGCGATATCCCGTCGAACTAATTCTCAGCGAGCGACGCAACGATCTTTTTCTGATATTCGCGGGCCTTTTGCAGGATTTCGTCCTCGTTGAGAGTGAGCATCTTTCGCTCCTCCATTATGACGCGGCCGGCGATCACTACGGTTCGGACATCCGTGGCCTTGAGCGCGAAGACCAGTTCGGAATAGACGCTGTACATCGGCGTGGCGTGCGGCGCGTTCGTTTCGATAACGATGAGATCGGCCTGCTTGCCGGGTTCGAGAGAGCCGATGCGCTTTTCGAGATGCAAGGCGCGGGCGCCGCCGATGGTCGCCATCTCGACTACTTGCGCGGCGGGCAGCGCGCGAGGATCCATGCGGGAGATTTTTTGCAATTTCGCCGCGAGATCCATTTCCTCGAAGAGGTCCTGGTTGTTGTTGCTTGCCGCGCCATCGGTGGCGAGGCCGACGGGCAGACCTGCCGCAAGCATTTCGATCACGGGCATGACGCCCGCAGCCGTTTTCATATTGCTCGAGGGATTGTGCGAGCAACCGACGCCGAAATGCGCGAGTGTCGCGATGTCCGCAGAATTGACGTGAATGCAATGCGCGCCGAGAACATCTGGGCCAAGGATGCCGAGCTTTCCGAGATATGCCACTGGCGTCAGGCCGTGTTTTGCGCGGCTTTGCTCCAATTCGAATGGTGCTTCCGCGATGTGAATTAGAATCGGCGCGCCATTTTTTCTCGCTAGAGCGGCTGAATCTTCGAGCGTTTGTTCGGAGCATGTGTAAATTGAGTGCGGTGCAACGGCAGCGACGATCAGCGGATCGCCCTTCCAGTGGTCGAGGAATTTCTGAGTGTAGGAATAGGCTTGATCGAGGGTTTTGTTATCGGGCGCGGGAAAATCGATAATCGTCTCGCCGAGGACGCCGCGCATGCCGGCTTCTTTCGTTACGCGAGCGACGGCGTCTTCGAAGTAATACATGTCCGCGTAAGTCGTAATTCCACCGCGCAGCATTTCGAGAAGGCTGAGTTTGGTTCCCCATGCGGCGAAATCTTCGGTGACGTTGCGCGCTTCGGCCGGGAAAATATATTTGTGGAGCCAATCGTCGAGGCTCAAATCGTCGGCAATGCCGCGGAAAAGGCTCATGGCGGCGTGAGCGTGACTATTGATCAGCCCCGGCATGACGATTTTTCCGTGCGCGTCGATTGTGCGCGCCGCTTCGTAACGCGATTCGATTTCCTGGCGCGCGCCAACGGCTACGATTGCGTCGCCTCGGACGGCAACCCCGCCATCTTCGATCATGCGCTTGCCGGAATCCATCGTGACCACGGTGCCGCCCGAAACGAGCAGATCCACGCGCTCCTTTTGCGGCGCGGCGGAGGCTCGGCGCGGGATGGCGATGGTCGCCGCGAAAATTAGTATTACCAGGAGGAATGACGAGAGATGCTTGCGATGCATGGATGCTCCGTGCGGCGAGTTAGACATTATGTGCAGCAATTGAAAAACTGCGGCGAAGCGGCGGCTCACAGAAAAGATTGGTCGAATGGGCGCGGCAGCAAAGAGCCTGCCGTCTCCCGCACGACCTTGCCCTTGAGATTTGCGAGCGTGACGGGAATATCGCCGCAGAATTCCCAGATAATTTGGCGGCACGAGCCGCAGGGAGGCGTGAGAATTTCGGTGTCGCAGACGACGGCGATGGCTTCGAATTCGCGCTCGCCTTCGGAAATTGCCTTGAAGATGGCGACGCGCTCGGCGCATAGGGTGAGGCCGAGTGTGGCGTTCTCGATGTTGCAGCCCTGGATAATTTTGCCGGATTTTGTGCGGAGCGCTGCGCCTACGCGGAATTTGGAATACGGAGCGTAGGCTTTTTCGCGGGCGGCTCGCGCAGCATCGATCAATTTTTGCTCGTTGCTCACAGTCGTGTCTCTTTAAGTCAAAAGTGCCGCACAAAACGCGGTGCGGCGCTACAGGTGGCTCCCTCGAATTGCCGGCGACGACGAACTAAAAGCGGCTGGTCTTACGACCAGCCCTACGAAAACCTACGGCATTTCATTCTTACCTGAATCGTTATCGTCTCGTTTGGGCTTCCAAATGAGGAAGCTAGAGAGATAAATTATCGCCCCCGCAAGGATGATCTTGGGATGCCACATGTGCGAAGTTCGCCCACCCAGAACCCCCTCAAGCATTAGGCCACCACCGACGATCTGAATCCATTGTTTCGCGGTCATCGCTCATCGCTCAATTCATCTTCCCTTCAGAGTGCGCAACGTCGGCTGCTATTCGCGGGAGCACGGCGCGCAGGAGCGCGATGAAGTGGCCTTTCACGCGCTCGCCGGTTTCCATTACTTCGGCGTGATTGATTGGCTGATCGAGAATTCCGGCGGCCATGTTCGTCACGCACGAAATCCCGAGGACGCGAATGCCCATGTGCCGCGCGACGATCACTTCCGGCGCGGTTGACATTCCCACAAGATCAGCGCCGATGGTGCGCATGTAGCGGATTTCCGCCGGTGTCTCGTAGCTCGGGCCGGTGAGAGCTGCGTAGACGCCATCGTAAACCTCGATGCCAAGCCGACGCGCTTCTTCGCTGGCCATGCCGCGATAGGATTTCGAGTAGGCATCCGTCATATCCGGAAATCGCGGGCCGAAACGCGTGTCGTTCGGACCGATCAAGGGGTTCGAACCCTGCAGGTTGATGTGATCGCGAATCAAGACGAGCGCGCCCTGCTTGAAATCCGTGTTGACGCCGCCCGCGGCATTCGTGAGTATCGCGGCGCGAATGTCGAGACGCCCGAGTACGCGCATGGGAAACACCACTTCGCGCAGAGAATACCCCTCGTAGAAGTGAACGCGGCCTTGCATCGCCGCGACCACGACATCGCCGGCCTTACCGATTGCGAGGCGCCCCGCGTGGCCCTCGGCCGTCGATCGCGGAAATCCAGGAATTTTCTCGTAGGGGATGCGCACCGCTCCGGCGAGATCGTCGGCGAACGCTCCGAGGCCTGAACCGAGAACTACGGCAACGCGCGGCCGCAGCTTTGTCTTTGAGAGAATGAATTTAGCGGCGCGATCCGCACGCGAGAAATCGCTCGCCCCGCCGCCAGTGCCTCCCACGCGCGGGCTCATCGAAGCATGATTCCCACGATTGAGGCTGACATCAGATTCGCCATCGTTCCCGCCATCATCGCGCGGATGCCGAGGCGCGCCAGATCGCCCTTGCGATTTGGCGCGAGCGCTCCGATTCCGCCGATTTGAATTCCGATGGAGCTGAAATTCGCAAACCCGCACAGCGCGAACGTGGCGATCGTGAACGAGCGCGGATCGAGCGAATCTTTCATCGGCCCGAGCCGCTGGAATGCGATCAGCTCATTCGTCACCGTTCGTAATCCCAGCAGATTGCCGATCGTCGGGCAATCGTGCCAGGGAATGCCGATGAGCCATGCAATCGGCGCGAAGACCCAGCCGAACACCTGCTCGAGGCTCGATGGGAACCATCCGATGTGCGAGTGAACGAAACCAAAAATTCCGTCCGCGAGATAGAGGAGAGCGATAAACGAAATCAGCATGGCGGCGACGTTGATGGCCAGATGCAATCCGTCAATCGTTCCGCGTGAAATCGCGCCGAGCGCGTTTGGATCGCGCTCGATGTCGGCCATCTGCACTTTGCCGCCCGTCCTCGGCGTTTCCGTTTCCGGCACGAGCATCTTCGAAAGCAGAATTGTTCCGGGCGCGGTCATGATCACGGCCGCTAAAAGATGCTTCGCCTCGATGCCGAAGGCGATGTACGCGGCCATGATTCCGCCTGACACATGCGCCATTCCGCTGGTCATCACCGTCATCAACTCCGATTTCGTCAAATCGGGGAGGAACGGGCGGATCGTCAGCGGCGCTTCGGTCTGTCCCATGAAAATGCTCGCGGCAACGTTCAGCGATTCCGCGCCGCTCGCGCCCATCAACCGCGTCATCACCCACGCCGCTAACTTAATGACAGCCTGCATGACGCCCCAGTGATAGAGCAACGCGAAGACGGCGGCGATGAAAATAATCGTTGGCAGCACCTGAAAAGCGAAGAAGAATCCCATCGAGGAGCCTTTTTTGCCGAGGTCGCCGAAAACGAAAGACGAGCCGAAAAATGAAAAGTCGAGGAGCCAGTTCACGGCTGCGCCCGCTTTTTGAAAGAGGATGCGCCCGTATTCCCAGCGCATCACCAGGAATGCGAAGACGATTTGAAGACCGAGGCCCCAGCCAACGGTTTTGTAGTTAATCGCGGCGCGGTTCGAGGAAAACAGATAGGCGAGGCCCATCATTGTGAGCATGCCAAGGATGCCTATTAAGTGGTGCATTCATGACCTCCGCGACCGCGATGTCCATCGTAGCGCCGGCATCTTGCCGGCGGTTCTTCGAGCACGATGCAAAACGCAGCTTGCGACCGCGCCGCCTGGCGTAGCGCAGCTATCTTGGTGCGCGGAAAATCGCCGGCAAGATGCCGGCGCTACGACAGCATGATTGCCTCTACGCCGGGCCGTCGGCGCCAATGATTCGCCGCACGAGCGGCCGGGCCGGCGGCGCGACGGGCCCAATCACGAAACTATCGGCCAGCAAACCGAGCGCTTCGCCCTTCCGCTCGTCCGAATTGTAATGAATCGTGCAGAGCACGCTGCCCGCTTGGACGCGATCGCCAACTTTTTTCTCGAGCACGATGCCGATGGCCGGATCGATCGAATCTTCTTTTTTCGAGCGCCCGCCGCCAAGCAACATGCTCGCAACGCCCACCTGCTCGCAGCGAATCGACGTGATGTAGCCCTCTTTCATCGCGATCGCCGTGGCTTTGTTCTTTGCGCGAGGCAGCCGCGATGGATCGTCCACGATACCCGCATCGCCGCCCTGCAGGCGGATAATCTCGCGGAACTTATCACGCGCCGCGCCGCTGCCAATCAACTCCGACGCGAGATTGCGCCCTTCGGCGACACGCTTGCATTTCCCGCCGAGAACAAACATCCATGCCGAAAGATCGAGGCACAATTCGCGCAGATCGTCCGGGCCACCCCCGGCCAGCACATCGAGACATTCCTCGACCTCGAGCGCGTTGCCAACTTTGCGCCCAAGCGGCTGCTCCATGTCCGTGATGAGCGCCACCATCTTCTTCCCCATCCGCTGGCCGGTCTCGACCATCAACTCGGCGAGATACACGGCATCTTCTTCGCGCTTCATGAACGCGCCATCGCCGGTCTTCACGTCGAGGACGAGCGCGTCAAGTCCCTCGGCGAGTTTTTTGCTCATGATCGAAGCGCAGATGAGATAGGGGCTTTCGACTGTCGCCGTGACGTCGCGCAGGGAATAGAGCTTTTTATCGGCGGGGGCAATTTGCGGAGTCTGGCCGATCAGCGCGCAGCCGCATTGTTTCAGGACTCTTCGAAAATCGGCGAGCGAGAGATTGACGTTGAAGCCGCGAATGGATTCGAGCTTGTCGAGAGTGCCCCCTGAGTGGCCGAGCCCGCGCCCGCTGATCATCGGCACGGGCAAGCCGCCTGCGGCCACCACCGGCGCGATGACGAGCGAAGTCTTGTCGCCGACGCCGCCAGTCGAGTGCTTGTCCACCTTCGTTCCGGAAACGTCGGACAAATCGAGCACTTCGCCCGAGTGGAGCATGGCCTCGGTCAATGAGGCGAGCTCGCGACGCGTCATGCCGCGCCACACGACGGCCATCAAGAACGCGGCAAGCTGGTAATCGGGGATGGAGTCGTCAGTGGCGCCGTGAACGAGGAACTGGATTTCCTCGGGGGTCAGTTCCCCGGCGTCACGCTTCTTGCGGATGATGTCAACGGCGCGCATTCGCGGACGCACGCGCGGACGCGTGCGCAAAATAGATGCGAAGGCTAGCATCGCCGCGAGGGCCCGTCAACGAACGTTACAGGCGGTCAATCGTTCAGACATCGCTATTCGCGCTTGCCAGGCACATTTCGTTCCCACCCTCAGCGCGCTCTGACATCCCCGATGTAGAATGAGGTGCTTTGTTTTCGCCGAACCTGATTGTCATACTTGTTCTGTACCCACTGGTTAGCTTTTCTGCGCCACTGGTTTACTTTCTCTTGTACCCGGACGAAATTCGCACGCTCCCAACTCTACCGTTGAGCGCGAACGACGAGGAAGGAAGAACCAGAGTCGTTCGTTTCGGTGTAAACGAGCCAATGCTGTTCTACGGAATATTGCTTTGTTCGGTGATCGTGTGGCTGTGGCTCTCGCATGATTTCTTTTCTCCTGTGAATTTCGACGCCACCGGCGCGGTGTGGGTGTTGCTGAAAGGCGGGTATTTCGGTTTATCGTGGGCTGGAATTTGGTTTGGCCTCTGGCTCGTGCTCTCTGGCCCTCAAGCGAGGCTCACTCGCGAAGTTCCGGGCTACGGAGCACACTTCACGAAACAGGCGATCGTTTGGGTGATGGGCGCGTTCTCCGAAGAATTGTGGCGAGTTATTTGTATCGGGGTACTGATCGCCTTCGGATACTCTGCGCGTTTTTCAGTCGTCGCGGCAGCCTTAGCTTTTGCTGTGCCATTTCTGGGATACAGTTTGGAACGATCGATTCTTGCAGGTCTTGAGGGTTCGATCTTCGGACTGCTTTTTGTTTGGCAGCGTTCCTTCTTCGCTCCGTTTGCGGCCCATTTAGCGGCTCAGGCTGTTTATCTGTGGGGTGCGGGACAATTTTCCAATGAAGAACAGCGGAAGCCTTGGCTGCGAGGCATTCACTGCCCGCTCTGCAAGGCCCAATTGAGTCGCTTTCAGATAAAGATGAGAGACCCCTTCGACTGTCCCTCGTGTCATGAACAGATCAGTGTCTCGGACGGTTACCGCAATGCAATGCGCTGGACGGGGCTAGTCGCTTATCTGTTTCTCGGCGCTTCCACAGCTGTTTTGCTTGAAAACCAAATATCGGACACCTTGTGGACCCTGCTCCTCTGGCCGATTGCAATCGGAGTTGGAACGAGCGGCTTGTTGCTTTATCAGAGGGTGTTTCCACCTCAACTCCAATGCGGAAGCCCGACGTTTATCACCTTGAACCTCAAAGAACGCCGCAACGACGCAAACGACTCTGAGGATAAACGAGGCTGACGCGATCGAGGGAAGATGCGTTCACCTGCACACCGCCTACACCAATGCTACGCGTAGAGGAACGGGCGGCTTGCGCTGGTTCTCCAGAAGTAGGCAAGGATGATCACACTGGCGATCGCCGCGTACGCACACCACAGCGACGTGAACGCGTAACGCTTGAACGCCATCACAGCCAGGAGAATCACGAGGTTTGCAGCGCCGAAGAGGATCATCGCCCGGATCTGCGAGAAAAAGAGCGAGCCGCACGTTGCAATCACATACAGAATCGCGACGGTCGTATTGTTCGTCGCTTGATTGATGTACACGATGCTGTTTCCCCGGACGAATACTTGCGTCGGGAATGCCGTCAGCGCCCACAATATATAAAGCGCCGTTCCAGTGCCGATGGCGAGGAACGGCAGCATGCGCTTGCGGCTCTTCGAGTTGGGCTCAAATAGAAGCACGCTGAGCGGCAAGAGGAACGGCAGGAGCCCCTGCGCGTACAGCATGAACGCCGCGCCCATGTCGTGCGTCACCGCGGGCGACAGAATCCCGTCGAGGCCCAGCCAAACGAATCCCTCGATGAACTGATGAATGGCGAATAGCGTGGGCAGCGCCGCGAAAAGCAATTCGCGCCTGTGCTTCACCTTCTTCAACGTGACCACGCCGACGGCTCCCAAGGCCGCGCTGCCTACAAAGTTCGCTGCGGCGGAAAAGCACACGTCTAATTTTCTCCCGTGCGTGATTTACACCGTATCAGCGCAGAACGCAAAATGTTTCTTGCGACGCTCAGTGTGGCTTGAATGTTTTTCCGGTCTCGATCAGCGTCTTGAGGCGGGAAAGAATTCGCGGCCAGCCATCGGCGCAGGCGGCGTAGTTGGGGTCGTCTCCGGCCCACTCGTCGTGCGTCACCGTCACTTTTGTGGCTTCGGTCTCCGCCGCGAGTTCAAGAGTCACGCGAGACACTTTTTCGCTCCTCATCATCGCGAAAGTGTATTGAAGGAGTTTCGGCGGCTCAACGCGCAACACTTTGCCTCCGACGTACGTCATCGGCTTGCCATCGGGCCCAGGGCCGACCCACGCCATCGAACCGCCGGGCTTCAAGTCCGCCTCGAACTCAGCTCCCGCGAAAATGATGCGATTGGATTCCCGCGACACAAATCCTTCCCACACTTTCTCGGGTGTGGCGGCGATGTAGAAGACGTAGTTGAGCGGCGCTTGTTGAGCCATATTGTTTCCCGGCCTTTCTTGCGCCATCTTATATCCGTGCCAGTGCTGCAACAAGCGCCGCCACGGCTATCACACTCTGGCGAAACGCCGATGCTACAATGGCCGCGGCTCCCGCCGTGATTGAATCGTTGGATTGAGAATGTATCCCATTGCCATGGTTACGTTGTTGGCACTTCAGCTTTTCCACGTGCTGTTCCTCGCCTTGCACGATTGGATTCCTCTCGGGTCGCTCAACGACGTGAAGGCTGTTCGCGCGGCCGAGCCTGTCGGCAAAATGATAGCTGCGACCCTGATCACCACCACTCCGTTTGCGATCGGTCTCGGCGCGAGCGCCATCTACTTTGGGATGTCCTGTCCGGCTTGGCTGTTCTGGTGGCTTTGGATCAGCTACGGACTCTTATTTACCGGCGAGTTGGAGGCCTGGTGGATTCCATATCTGTTTCGCTCAATGCCAGAGCGCGCGGCTCGCTATCAGAAGATGTTCGGGGCGACGCACGCTTTCCTTCCCGAACATAACGGCATCCGGCCGAACACTCTGCACGTCATCCTTCACGTCGCCACGCTCGCGACATTGCTTGTCCTCGGCGCACTCACGGCGCAGCACGCGCGGTTCAACGCCCGCAGCAATAACCTGAAAAATAAGGCTTCACTTCATTCACTTCAATTGTCCCATTACCCGAAAAATTGAGGCTCAGATGTGTGGTGAACGCAAGAGAACGCTGATTCCGGTCGGCAAGTGGTCTGTCGGTACGACAGATTCCACGGACGATCACTGAGAGCGCTCTCAGCTGGACCATCCGCTCCGGCGGAGGTCCTTCCAGGGACCGCCATCAGCGTAGCGCTCAGGATAGAGGGCCTTCGAGCGCGGGTCCTCCGCGGTGTCGAGCTGAAGGACCATCCACTTCGGATACGGAACGCCCGGATCCGACGCCGCGTCCAGAAGCCGGACATCTTCGCCGGAGAGCTGAAGGTCCACGGCAGCGATGTTGTCTTCCAGTTGCTCCGCTTTGCGGCCAGCGATGATCACACTGCTGACGGCGGGCCGTCCTAACAACCACGCGAGCGCCACACGGGCTGGGCTTGCGTTATTCCGGCTTGCCACCTGCTTCAGAGCGTCCACGACGCGGTAGCCCATCTCTTTGTCGAAGGGCACGAACGCCCCTGCCTCTGCGAATCGTGTGCCGGCAGGAGCAGGGTTGGCGTGGCTGTATTTTCCAGAGAGGAAGCCGCCGGCTAGAGGACTCCAAACCAGAATGCCGATGTTGTAGTATTCGGCGAACGACTGGAATTCGTATTCGAGGCCCCGACCCACGAGGCTGTAGTACATCTGGGCGGTAACGTATTTTTCCAACCCAAGCCGCTCCTGCAGCATAACTGCGGTGGCCGCCTGCCATGACATGAGGTTGGATAGCCCGATGTAGCGGACCTTGCCCTGGCGCACAAGATCGTCGAGTGTTCGCAGAGTCTCTTCGAGCGGGGTGTTGCTGTCCCATCCATGCACCTGGTAGAGATCTATGTAATCGGTTTGTAGGCGTTTGAGGCTGTCTTCCACTTCGCGCATGATGTTCACGCGGGTCGCGCCGCTTCGATTCAGATTTTCGCTCATGGGGAGGCGGACTTTCGTAGCCAGGACGATTTCCTTCCGCACGCCTTTCAGGGCGTTACCGAGCAGAGTCTCGCTCTCGCCAAGGCTGTACACGTCCGCGGTATCAATGAAGTTGATGCCCTTATCCAGAGCTAACTTCACCATCCGCGTTGTGTCGTCCTGGCCGAGGTTGCCCATGTTCATCTTGCCGCCGAACTGCATGGTGCCAAGCGCCAGCTCGCTCACGATGAGTCCGGTGTTGCCCAATTTTCTATACTTCATCTTTCGTACTCCTTCCGCCGCGAATGAAAATTGCGCCAGCGGACCGCGAATTTGTCCCAATGCAAACAGAATTTTCGAAGCGCGGCTAGCGTAACAAGCGGGCGAGATTATAACCCCAAGGCGGCGCGATGCGATGAGTGCGGGAGATGCAAACCGGGTGCGGCGCGAGCTAAAACGGGACGCGGGGGCCCCCGGCTCTGAATGAACGGTCACGGTGGATCTACAAAATCGAGCGTTACGGGCTTACTTCGAGCCCAAGGCGAAAGCTCGCCCCGGGTCACGAAGGTGATGGCGAACTGCGAGTCAGTGTTGCACCGGCCCGTTGAGACCGCCCCTCGGCTAATCGGGCACTGAGGCTACATTTCTCTGCCGACAGGCCGTCGTTTTCTGATTTGATGCAAGTGCTCGTTGAGCCGAGTTCGTGGCAATTTACGTCCTACTCAAACTTGTCTCGTCGGCGGCCCTAATTGAAGGCTCACGAGACGGTCATTTGCCGCGCAGCAAAAGAATCACGTCGAGCAGCACAAGCACCGCCACAATCACCTCCAGCGCGAACATGCGGCGCTCGTTGAATTGGGCGACCATGAATTCATAAAGCTCCCCCGCCGTTTTCAATTTTTCGCCCACGAGAGTCTTGTAATCGTTGACTCCGATTCTCGCTGAGCTGACGCGGTACACCCGGGCGTAATAAGTGTCGCTGATAAATTTCACGGCGTACTCGGTTCTCTCCGCCAAATCCATGATGTCCAGTCGGATTCGATTCAATCGGCCGGCCCGCCGGGGTAATCGCCAGCGGGACAGAAAACTTTCGTGTCCCTCGAGAGCGCTGTAGACATTTGAGAGCAGGTTCGTGAGCAGCTCGTCGTAGTAGCGAAACTCCAATAACTGGGTATTCGCGTATTCGAGGAGATCTATCACGGCGGGCGTAGCGTCGGGTTTGTCGTATACAAGCGCCGCCGCCCAGCCCACCACCACTAGGTCGCTGGGATAGTAAGAGAGCGCGGAGCGCACGATCTCATCACGTTCGCCAGCCGACAGCGAAATGAGTTCGCCGCGGACGAGTTGCGTAATCTGATCGGCATAAGACTGGAGCATCTCAACGGCGGTCGCGGAGCGGCCGTCCGTGTGCCGCGCTGACTCGATGTCGATGACCAGATAATCTTCATCCAGCCATTTTGGTGACGGTCTGATGAGGGCAGGTTGAACACGATCCAAGCGGCCTCGCAGCAGTGCTTCCGCGGCTTTCTCGACCTCCGGCGCGTTCATCCAGCGGTAGGAGAGGGGGCACAGAGAATCAAAGTCACACTCGAATTTCGAGGTAAGCTCAACGGCTGCAACGCCAAACCAGTAATACTTGATTCGAGCGTCCAGTGTCTCGCCGGTCGGAAGTGCAAGCGGGCCCGCCGATTCAACAATCGGGGCATGCTGTGCCTGGGCATATTCCGGAGTGAGATGAGTGAAGGCCGGCGCGCGCGGAGCGGCTGCCGGACCGAGAATGGCACGCAAATTCTCCACATCGATCGCTTCAGCAATGTCAAAGAAGCTGAGGATCCGAAAGTAGCCTTGCACGATCATCGAGAGGAAGGGTCGCCTCTGAAAAATCAGTTGCAAAATTACGAGTGAACATCCTACACCACGGCAACCCTGTATACGAACACCGACTCGCCCGCAACGGACGTGTGGCCGGCAAGCAGAAGGTGCGCTCCGCATAGCCACGGCTGCGACTGCGACTGAGTCGCAGCGTGCTCGGAAGAAGTCATCTGGTCGTATATTTCACGTGCGATTTATCTTTGTGAGATGGGGTTACTTCCACTTCGGATTTCAACACCGGCACGAGGTAACTGGCGAAGCCGATGCCGACAAGAATCGTTCCGAACGATTTCTCCGGCGTGAATGTCCGAACCACCGCTTTCCCAAATGCGAGTTTGTACAAATCCGCGTCATAACGCCGCGCAAAAAGCTGCTGCATCGCATCCCGTAGATTGGCTTCCGCCTCTTCGACCGATCCAGTTCCGGCATATTCGCACGCAAAACCGCCCAGATAGGAGCCGTCTAAATTGCGATAGACCTTGGCCAAAAGCAGGCCAGCAGTGATCCGCGTTCGCGGTTTATCGGCATGCTGAACGGCGATGATTCCCTCGAGCACGGACCCGTGGTGAATCTCAGGCAAGTGAGGGAGCTCGACTGTCTCAGGGGGCAGCACGGAGGTGTAAAACATTACGTTGTAATTCTCGATCCCGGCCATATGAAGTGCTGCGTCATACGATCCGGTCTCGATTCCCACGTCGCTTTCTCCCCAGCCGATTACCCAAAAATATTCGTTCGGAATCCGGCAGCCGATTTGGGAGTAGCGAGCAGGAAGAGGCTTCGGCATTTTGCGTTTACCCGGCGCAGCTTAATGCCGTTCCCGTTATGCGTCAAACAGAGGTCCCCCGACGAGTGCGCTTCGAGCTCGCAAATCTCGATCCCGCCGCGAAAACGCTCAGAACGTGAAACGGCCACCGATTGTCGGCGCAACGTTGGTGTCGTAGAAATAGGGGACGCCGGGGCCGTGAGGAATAGCGATGCCCAGTCCGCCGGTCACGTCGGAAACCGCAATTCCGGCAAAAACATCGAAACGCTCGGTGAAGTGATGATCCGCATAGAGCGACCACTCGTTGAGGGTGCCCGCGCAGGACGCGCGGAAACCGGCTGCGACCGAGCAGGTTGAGGGAACACGGAAGTCGTGCTGCAGCTGATGATACCAGGCGACAGTGATATCGGTTTTTTTGTCGACGGCGTATTTCGCGCCCGTCCACCAGACCTGCACCCTCTTGGGAGAATCAAGATTGTTGTCTTCGACCCCGCTCAAAAGATAATCGCCCTGGGCCGAGGCGCCAACGCCCAACGGGTTCGCCGGGTTCTCCTGCCAGATGTATTCGTAGCCGCCAAAGAACTTGAACTTGTTCCACGTGTACTTGAGAGCGCCCATCAGTGCGCTGTTGTCGGTCACGATGCCGTATTCGGTGTTGTCCGTCCCGATCAGATTGGCCCCGGTGATGGGGTTTGTATTGATGCTGTCGGTGGTCGACTGATATGGCTGCGTGGGACTCTGAGGCCCCAGCAAGGGATTCAGTACGCTGATCGCCTGGTTGTAATGTTGGTACACCACGTCGGCAGAGAGCTTGGCGTATTCTCCGCCGAGGTCGAATCCATAGGCGTTGTTATGCGCCTCTTCGGGCGTGCAGGTGGCGGCAGTCCAGGTTGACGAGGCGGAGTAGCAGCCGCCGGAACCGTTCGCGAATTTATACATGGCGCCGAAATGGACCGGCCCATAGACGAGGCGGTATTTCAAGGCGTCGTCCCAACGGGTGTCCTCGGTGTCGCCCCCGCCGGCCATCGTGCCGTTATATCCGATGTAGGAAAAGTCATAGGAGCCGGCGGCGGGATCGTAAGCGAGCATCGCGTCGGTGCCGAGAGAGCGCTGACGGCCGAAGGTTATCGTGCCGAAATGCGTGGACGATATACCGCCATAGAATTCGTCATTGAAGGGTTGGCCCGCGCGCGCGCCGTCGCCGGTTTCCGAGTAGCTGGCCCTCGGGAGGCCGTTGTTGGTGGTGTTGGTTTGCGCCATGCTCGCGAGTCGGCCGGACTGCGGATTGATGCCCGTTGAAGCGTTGAACACAACGTACCAGCCAGACAGAAACTCTTCTTTGCCCCTGATGCCCAGACCCGTCTGCGACAGGTTGTTTGGTGCGATGACGAATCGATGTTGATAGCCGTTTCGATTTATCAGAGATTCGCCTTCGTAGTTATAGGCGTTTTCCGGTAAGCCGTGGCTGACCCAGCCGACGCCGACGTCATACGCACCGTACACCGTGACGCCGTGCCAGCTCAGCGAGCAATCGGTGGTGTCGAACTGGTGGAGGCTCGCGCAGGCGTCGTGGGTGTGCATCTTGATGTCAACCATGGCGTCCTGACCGGCGGCCAAGCTGATTCCCGTGTGCGTTTCGTTGGCGAACCCTTGTTTGGCCGCTCGAATCTCGAAGTGCCCCATCGGCAGGCCGGACGCCTGATAGTGCCCCCCGCCGTCGGTTACGGTCGTGCGCGTTTCTCCTGTACCGACGTTCTTGATTGTCACCGCGACATCGGAAAGGCTTGCGCCGGTTTGGTCCGTCACCGTGCCGGAAAGGCTCGCGCCGGTTTGCGCCCGCGCGGCGCCCACCATGCAGAGAAAAACAACGATCGAAGCGAGGACAACGCCAATAGCACGGTATTTCACGGGTCTCTCCTTATTATTGCTTGCCGGATGGATCGGGCCGCCTATTTGAGGGCCGCCAAGGCGGAGACGAATTTAAGCGATTCATTACGAGATGTCAAACCGCTTTGATTCGTTTTAGGGGTATACGGCTTCCAGAAGTTTTTTGTATCAGTGAATGGCTGGGTAGATCTCGTCGTTTATCCAATAACTTGCTATCAGGGCCGCAAAGAGCGTCCCCAGCAACCACAATGTCCACCGCCAGCGCCGCCAAACTCCGCCGAGGGACGACAGCTGGAACGGAATGTCCACGAGATAGGCGGCGCAGTAGCAAGCATTGGCGAGCGCCGCAAGGACAGCGACAGGGAGAACGGAAGTCCAGTTTAGGGCTGAACGAAAGTGCGGCCACGACACGACGACCCAAAAGGCGGACACTGCTGACAACGCAGCGTTGTAAATAATACGACGCGGTTCCCAATATCGGATGGGGTCGGAGAAGAACGGCCGAAGCCGGCCGGATTTTTGATCGCCAAGGGAATTCGATTTCGCGGGACTTGGGGCATCCATATCGGCCTCGCCTCCACCTAACGTGCTGCTGGTAAGGCCAAGATACACCGGGGCTTCCTAATGTCAAGTACTTTGCTACACAAAGTATTCTCACCACTCTCTTGCTCGGACGATCCGCGCTTTTATCGCAACCGAGCTTGTTGACGTCCGGCGCCTCCGTCATCTGATTTCCTCGGAATCGTTAGCCCCTCTTGTGACATGACGCGATCACAAAGGCCGCGAGGAAAGATTTCGCTTGACATATTCCCATATAGGAATGTATTCTGCCTTCATGCCTCGCGCAACCACTACCTCCGACGCCTTCAACGCGGTCGCTGAACCTCGGCGGCGGGAAATACTGAACTATCTTGCGCTCCAGGAGCGGCCCGTGGGGGATATCGTTCTGACCCTGGGTTTGGAGCAGCCCTCGGTCTCAAAGCATCTCCGCGTCCTCAAAGATGTGGGGCTCGTCAATGTCCGCCGCGACGGGCGACGAAAGCTCTATCGCACCAACGCCGAAGCGATCCGGCCGCTTCACGAGTGGGCGAGCACCTTCGAGCGTTTGTGGCGCCATCAATTGCAGCGCGTCAAGGAACGCGCCGAGAACGAACTGAAAAAATAAACCGAGTCTCATTGAATCTGAATCCAAGTGAATGCGAGGAGGAACGACAATGACATCGTCAGCACAGACAATCGAGAATTTGACGTTGAATTTGAATCAGGAAATCCGTGTTCGAGCGTCGCTGGAGGTGACGTTTGCCGCGCTGCTCGAACAAATCGGGCCGCATAACGAAACACACGACGGCAAGCCGCTGCCGATGAAGATTGAACCCTGGCCGGGCGGACGGTGGTATCGCGATCTCGGCGACGGCAACGGCCATTTCTGGGCAGTTGTGCAGGCCATCAAGCGGCCGGCGCTGCTGGAGCTTTCCGGGCCGCTGTTCATGTCTTCTCCTGTGCTCAACAATCTGCAATACCGGTTGAGCGCGGAGGATGACGGAACTTTGATCACTTTCCGGCACACCGCGCTGGGGTTCATTGCGGAAGATGTCAAAGGCGGGATGACGCAAGGCTGGGCGCATCTGTTTGCGCGCACCCGCAAGCAGGCGGAGGCGCTGCGCACTGGGCGAGTGGCGGGAAAGTAAGAGCCGACGCACGCAATACGCAATCGCATTACGCACTAGAGGAGCGAGAGATGTGTCCAGCATGTATCGCAAGCGCGGCTCTGATGATCGTTGGCACAGCGTCAACAGGCAGCCTCGCGGCGCTCGCCATGAGCAGATTTTTTCGCGTCCCGGGTGGGGCGGAAGAAAATAAATCCGAGTTCAAGCAAAAGGAGAATGGAAAATGACGCAGAGTCAAATCGAGCATCCAAAAGTAGTTTCGCAAACGGAGTGGCTTGAGGCTCGCAAGCAGTTACTGAAGAAGGAAAAGGAGCTCACCAGATTGCGCGACGCTGTAAGCCGGCAGCGCCGCGAACTGCCTTGGGTCAAAGTGGAAAAGGACTACGTCTTCGACACTCCCGATGGAAAGAAATCCCTGGCCGATCTATTCGACGGCCGAAGCCAGCTGATCGTATACCACTTCATGTTTGGCCCGGAGTGGAAGGAAGGCTGCCCGAGCTGTTCGTTCAACATGGATCATACCGACGGCGCCGTCGTGCATCTGGCGCAGCGCGACGTGACCTTTCTCGCTGTATCGCGAGCTTCGCTGCCCAAAATCCTAGAGTTCAAGAAACGCATGGGCTGGCGCTTCAACTGGGCCTCATCCTTCGGCAGTGATTTCAATCGCGACTTCCACGTGTCGTTCACAAAGGAAGAACTAGCCACGGGCAAGGTGGACTACAACTACGCCATCGGTTCATTCCCCAGCGAGGAAGCGCCCGGATTTAGCGTGTTCTATAAGGATAAGAACGGCGACGTCTTCCACACCTATTCAGCGTACGCGCGCGGAACTGAAACGACGGTCGGTACGTACAACTACCTCGATCTCGTGCCAAAGGGACGCGACGAAGACGCCCTGCCGTTTACCATGTCGTGGATTCGCCATCACGATCGCTACGTTGATGGCCGTCTCGCCGACTCGAATCGGCCCTATTGGCCGACTGTGGCCTTGGACTCCAAGCCGTCCGATCGGACTAGTGATAATCAATAATATATTTCCAAAAAAATGGCGGCGCGGTGTCGCTGAGGAATAAGCAACGCCGCGCCGCCTTCTTATTCGAACTGGTTCTTACGCGCCCACGCCTATCTTCTGCCCCTTGAAGAAAGCCAGCAGATCGGCGTTGATCTGGTCCGCGTTTGTCGTGGGCATGCCGTGCGGATAGCCCGGATAAACCTTCAGCGTCGAATTCTTCAGCAATTTTGCGGACAATGGCCCCGCGGCGGCGATCGGCACAATCTGATCGTCGTCACCATGCATCACCAGAACCGGAATGTCGATTTTCTTCAGGTCTTCGGTGAAGTCCGTTTCCGAAAACGCCTTGATGCAATCGTAATGAGCCTTCATGCCTCCCAACATCCCCTGCAACCACCAGTGCTCGCGAATTCCTTCCGAAATTTTTGCGCCCGGACGGTTGTAGCCGTAAAACGGCAGCGTGATGTCGATGTAGAATTGCGCCCGGTTCGCCGCGAGCGCCGTTCGAAGGCCATCGAAAACTTCCATGGGCGCGCCTGTTGGGTTGTTCGCGGTCTTCAACATCAGCGGCGGCACGGCACTGATCAGCACCGCCTTGGAAACACGTTTCGCGCCGTGGCGGCCCAAGTAGCGCGCGACTTCGCCGCCTCCGGTGGAATGCCCGACCATAATCGCGTCCTTCAGATCCAGCTTGTCGAACAACACGGCGAGATCGTCGGCGTAGGTGTCCATGTCGTTGCCGTCCCACGTCTGCGTAGAGCGCCCATGACCGCGCCGGTCGTGCGCGATCACGCGAAATCCACGCTGCCCGAAGAACAGCATTTGTCCGTCCCAATCATCCGCGCTCAACGGCCAGCCATGCGAAAAAACAATCGGTTGCCCCGTGCCCCAATCCTTGTAGAAAATCTCTGTCCCGTCTTTGGTCGTAATCGTTGCCATGAGAGTTGATCCTCCACTCGTTGGAACTGCGTGGGCGGCATTATCCAAGAGTCAACTGCAATCTGACAAGGGACTCCACGATTGAAAGACTTGCTCTCGCAGCGGCCGTCAGTGGACGCACCGGCCGTTCATTCGTTTTCGAAATTTGCGTCGAGCTACCGAAATTTCCAGTCAGATTAGCGGTCTCTTACGCAATCCGTTCGTCCGTTATCTGTCTGCTGGTGCTCTCCTGCTGGACACGGCGCGGCTTGCGCTTGTCTGTCCTGATCTCGGTTCCGGTCCTGATCTTTGTTTTGGTCCCGATCTCTGTCCCGATCGTGCGCGTCTTGCCCAGCAGGTCCTTGCGGCCCCGCCGGTCCCGCTGCCGGCGTCGCGGAGCACCCGGCAATCAGAATCACCAGCAAGAACGCACTTGTAACGAGCGATGACTTCATAATGATTTCTCCTATGTAATGTCGTTCGGGGCAGAACGCCGCCCCCGCAGACGATTCCACGTAGCCGCGATAATACCTACGCGCATCGCCCCTCGCTGTCCCAATCCGCACAGTCCCGCTTCTCCCCGCGCAGCGACGTCTCTTGACATTTATCTGCCGGCTCATTTATATTTAAATGGATGTTTAATTAAGGACACGCTTAACCACACCGTGAGCAGCAACAAAACATTCCGCGCGCTGGCCGACCCAACTCGCCGCGAAATCCTCGGCCTGCTTCGCCACGGCGAAATAACGGCCGGCGCCCTGGCGGAAAAATTTGATATGACCAAGCCCGCCATGTCGCATCACTTCTCCGTGTTGAAGGAAGCGGACCTCATCACCAGCCGCCGCGACGGCCAGCAGATTTGGTACGGATTGAACACCACGGTGGTGCAGGACATCATGGCCTGGGCGATCCACCTGATTGGGGACGGCAAGAAGAGCAGAGGGAAACAACGATGAACCGTAAATATTATCTGATTGGAATGCTGCTGACCGCAGCGGTATTCGTGGTGACGCTGGTGGCATATCCCCGCCTGCCAAGTACGATTCCCACGCATTGGAACTTGCACAATCAGCCCGACGGCTATGGCCCAAAGTGGACGCTGTTTCTGCTGGGGCCCGGGCTCATGGCCGCAGCGATGTTGCTCATGTATTTCCTCCCCTGGCTCTCGCCCAAAAATTTCGAAGTGGATAGTTTTCGGTCCACCTATCTCCAGATCATGCTGATGCTGGTCACCATGCTTGGTTATTTTTCTCTTGTGGTCCTGTGGGTTGGCATCGGCCATCCGCTGAATGTGGGCCGGGCGATTGTCGGCGGAATTTGCCTGATATTTGCGTTACTCGGAAACCTGATGGGCAAGGTGCGCCGGAATTTCTACATCGGCGTCAGGACGCCGTGGACCCTCGCCAACGAGCGAGTTTGGAATGCCACTCATCGCGTTGCGGCGAAGACGCTTGTCGCAGGTGGCCTGCTGGGCTTGGCGCTCACTGCTGCAGGCCTCGATGGCCGGTCTGTGATCGCCGTTCTGCTAGCCGGCGCGATCGTTCCCATCGCGTATTCACTAATTTTTTATAAGCAACTGGAACGCCGCGGAGAGCTCTGACTTCCCTTTCCGCGCCGTCTCCGCTCCTCATGTAGCGGCGGGCTTTCGCGCCGTTTGCGTCCCGACCCGGTCGGGAAGCCCGGCAGGCCTATTCCCCTTCCGTCCGCTATTGGTTTTCTTTCCGACTTTTATTCGTCGCGCCGTCCTTTCAGTTCAGCCGCCTATCGCGCTTTTGGCGCTAATTGCGTGTTGGGCACCCCTGCAATTTTGTCTCGATTAGAACCGACCTCGATTGTTTGTTTTGTTTGACTTACGGCCGTTTCTAATAATTTCGAGTTTCGATTAGAAAGACGTGGAAAAGCGAAGCTGGAGACGTGAACAGGGGATAGTGACCCGTTCGACAGCTCCGGCGGCGTGCCTTCGAGACTCGCTTCCTGCGTCAGGGCAGATCCTTTCTGCATAAGCGCAGGCCGGAGGGCGCTGTGACGGTACGCAAGGCGCGTTTTGTATGTTAACTCTAGCATTAGCATAATATTACGGTAATTAAATCAGACCATTATATCATTTTGCTCCTGGTGCCAGCAAATCCACATCGTGTAAGAGTTGGCGGAAGTGCCGGGAAATCAGCGAGATTCGGACGCGAAAACCTTACGAAATTGTCCTTTTGATTTTGTCGAAAAACGCGAACGTGGACGCGCACGATTCCATTGCCGAAGCTCAGGGGCCTCCGGGATCTGATGGTGTTATACAATTTGACGCTTACAGCACGCGCGCTTGCGCTTGGCATCCATATGCCCACAACCATTCTCGCAATACTTATAGAGATCTCTCGCACGGTGGTTTCGATGTGCAGCGCGGGCATCGTGCTTTTCGTTATTGCGATGTGGGCTGCCAAGACCGATATCGCGCAGGCCCGCGGCCTCGACAAGATCATAGCCCTGAGCAATTTGTGTTTCGCCGTTCCCTTGGCGGTCTTCGGCGCCTTGCATCTCTCGGGCGTAGAGTTGGTCCTGCCGTTAGTGCCCGCTTATATGCCGTGGCGATTGTTTTGGGCATATTTCTTCGGATTTGCGCTACTAGCGGCGTCTTTGAGTATTGCCACAAAAATTCAGGTTCGCTGGTCCGGGTTGTTGTGGGGGATCGCGATGTTTCTTTTTGTAGCGATGATGGACATCCCGGGAGCTCTCGCTAACCCCAGAGACAGGTTTGGATGGACGCTTGTCATCCGCGAAATGACATTCGGGGGCGGAGGCTGGATCCTAGCGGGAAACGCGATGGACGGGCCAGTTAAGAGCAAGCTCATCACCGTGGGCCGCGTGTTGATCGCTATCGCCGCCATATTTTATGGCGTTGAGCATTTTCTGCACCCGCTGGCATGTCCCGGCGTCCCGCTCGAAAAACTGATGCCTGCGTGGATTCCGGGCCGCCTGCTCATCGGCTATCTGACAGGCGCAATTCTTCTGGTTGCCGGAGTATGCATCCTGCTGGCCAAGAAGACGCGGATGGCGGCGACTTATCTCGGTACGTGGATTGTGCTGCTGGTCGTGTTCATATACGGGCCGATCCTGATCGCAGCGCTCGCCGACCCGAGCACCGACGTTAAAATCGAGGGGATCAACTACTTTGCGGACACGCTGCTCTTCGGTGGAGCGATCCTCGCCCTCGCTAGCGCAACACCACACACAGATTAACATCCCGCCCGCTTCAATGTAGCTCACCTCTTTAGAGGTGAGGCTTTTCAGAGCCCAGCGCTAAAGCGCGCGATCAAAATCGGAGACGATTTTCGGAGCGCTGAAGCGCTCCTCGCTCGCATGAATGCGAGGGCTCCCACCGGGGCCGAAAGGCTTGAAAACCCCGGGAGGAGACACAGGCCCGAAGGGCCTCACCTCTGAAGAGGTGAGCTACATTTCGAGTCAGCACATTTCGGGCCGGAGCCAGAGGATTGCCTTATATGAACTCGCCGGGAATTCGAGCGTCGCCGCCATTGACAGTGGCCGGGCACTTCGCTAAATTATCGAGCGCGAGCTTTATGCAAACGTCTACGTATCAATTCGCGTTCGCCTTTACGTACCGCTTCCCCTTTTGGCGGAAGCGGCCGGGTGACGCGCGCTTTACGGGAGCGAAATTCCAGAGCTAAAAGCGCAAAAGCAAGCGTCAACCGGCCGCGACCCAAACGGGATCGCGGCTTTTTGTTTTTGGCCCACGGGTAACGCGACAAGGAGACAACGGTGATCATCAACATGTCCACGCATGCAACGAAAGAACAAATCAATCACGTAATCGAGCGCGTCCGGGAGTGCGGATTCGAGGCCGAGGTCATCACCGGAGCCGAGCGAACCGTGATCGGCGTGGTCGGCAAGAATCGCGGGCGGCGCGCCGAAGTGGAAGCGCTGCGCGTCGCGCCGGGCGTGGACGACATTATTCCGATCGCGCAGCCGTTCACGCTGGTGAGCCGCGAGCTGCGGCCGGAATCAACCGTCGTCATGGTTGCCGGGGTGCCGATCGGCGGGCCGGAAGTGGTGGTGATCGCCGGGCCGTGCTCGGTGGAATCGCGCGATCAACTGTTCGCCGCGGCGCGCGCCGTGAAGGCGGGCGGGGCGCACATGCTCCGCGGCGGCGCGTACAAGCCGCGGACATCGCCCTACGATTTTCAAGGGCTCGGCGTCGAGGGCTTGAAGATCATGGACGAAGCCCGGCGCGAGACGGGATTGCCGATTGTCACCGAAGTTGTGGGCGTCGAAGACCTTGACGACGTGTGCGAATACGCGGACATGCTGCAAGTGGGCGCGCGCAATATGCAGAATTATCCTTTGCTGCGCAGGCTCGCGACGGTTTCGAAGCCGGTGCTGCTGAAGCGCGGACCGTCGGCGACGGTGAAGGAATGGCTGCTTGCCGCGGAATATCTGCTCTCCGGCGGAAATCCGAACGTGGTGCTCTGCGAGCGCGGAATCAAAACGTTTGAAACGGAAATGCGAAACACGCTGGACCTCGCTGCTGTGGCCCTGGCGAAGGAGTTGTGCCACTTGCCGGTGATCGTGGATCCGTCGCACGCGACGGGGCGAAGGAGCCTCGTGCCCGCGGCCGCGCGCGCGGCGGTGGCTGTCGGCGCCGATGGGCTGCTCGTCGAAGTGCATCCATGCCCGGAGCGCGCGCTTTCGGATGGGCCGCAGTCGCTCGACACCGAAGGCTTCGAGCGAATGATGCGCGGATTGCGCGAGCCGCTCCTGCGACAGCAAGCGAGCGAAAAAGTCAGCGCGGCGAAAGTTTAGGAAGCGCTATCGAGCGTCAGGTGAGCGATTTCGGCGGGGCAACGGAACCGCACCGGCACGACGATGGTCCCGATGCCGCGGCTCACGTAAATTTGCGTCTGGCCCAGCCGCGCCCAGCCCACTTTGAATTTCTGTTGTTCCGCCGAGCGTCCCCAAATGTTTCCGATGAGCGGCAAGTTCACTTGTCCGCCGTGCGTGTGGCCTGAAAGAACGAGCGGCACGTTCGCGCGCGCGGCGGATCGGACGATGGAAGGATTGTGCGAAAGCAGAATCGTCGAGGCGCCGCGCGGAATGCCGCGCAGAGCTTTGCCCAAGTCCGGGCGGTAATACCAATCGTCAATTCCAGCGAGATAGACCGTTTGCCCGCGGCGGCGCAGCTTCGTATGCCGATTGCGCAGGACTTCGATGCCGCGTTCTTCGAGCGCGCCGGTTACTTGCTCCGCGCCGACGCGAAAATCGTGATTGCCGAGGACTGCGAAGGCTCCGTGTCGCGAGTTAATGCCGCTTAGAATTTCCGCGACCGGCTCGATATACGCGCGCGAGTAGGTGACGAAATCGCCGGTGAGCGCGACGAGATCGGGCTCGAGCTCGTTCACCATCTGCACGGCCTGGCGAAGCATGTCTTCGGGGAGAAACACGCCGTAATGAATGTCGGTGAGCTGCACGACGCGGAATCCGCTGAACGCATCGGGCAGCGCATCGAGGCAAATCGTGCGCTCGGTGATCTCGAACTCGCTCCCCATCCGCCGGAGCGAGCGCCGGTGCCCCTCGCGCAACTCACTCAGGGCGTAATCTTCGACACCGCCATTTCGCCAAAGATCGGCAAAGCGGTGAAGCGGTTCGGCGAGCCGCGGCCTGCGCCGGCGTTCAGTAGGGTGACGAGCGGTCATTGGAACCTGCGGACTTCATAGACCAAGTTAGCAACCGTTGACGACGAGGTCAACGTGACGCGGAAGATCGCGTGGCGTTTTGTGTATCGGTCTCGCGATTCCTGCGAGCGCGGACACTTCGGCGTGCTGCGAGGACTTTTTTACCGCAGCGATGGAATTTTTCGAGTTTCTTGTATGCTTGCTCGATGCGTCCGATGGAAGGACAGTATCTCGCGATGGTTGCGGCGATTTGCTTCGCCGCGGGATTGAATGTGTATGCGACTGTCGCGACGGCGGGAATTCTCGCGCGCGCGGGAGCGGTGACGTTGCCTGCGGCGTTGCATCCGCTTCAGAGTTGGTGGGTGATCGGCGCTTGCCTCGTGCTTTTTGTTGTCGAATTTTTCGGCGACAAGATTCCTGCGTTCGATTTGATTTGGAATGCGTTGCACACTTTCGTGCGCGTTCCGATCGCGGCGTGGTTCGCGTACGAAGCGACGTCGCAGCTTTCGCCAGTGCAGCAACTTTTATGCACGCTCGCCGGCGGCGCGATTGCGCTTGCGGCGCACAGCGGCAAGACCGCGGCGCGAATTGCGGTTACGCCCTCGCCGGAACCGCTTTCAAATTTCGCGCTGAGCGCGGGCGAGGATGTGATTGCCGTTTTTCTGGTGTGGTTCGCGACGAAGCATCCGTACGCGGCGGGTGCGATGGTGGCGGTGGCGCTGATTTTTGTCATCGCGACGATACGATTTGTGTGGAAAGCTCTGCGGGCATTGTTCGTGGGCGCCGAAAGAGAATTTCAGGCGTAAGGCTGAAGCTAAAGCGGCTGCTTTGAGGCGGCGCGCTCGGCGACATTGGCGACGATCTTTCGCATTTCGTCGTGAATCAGGCCGTTCGAAGCGATCAATTCGCGGTCGCCGACGTGGTACGGTTGCCCGGCAAAATCCGTGACGATTCCTCCGGCCTCGCGAACGATCAATATTCCCGCCGCCGAATCCCAGGGCTTCAAACCGAATTCCCAGAACGCGTCGAACCGGCCGCACGCGACCGAGCAAAGATCCAGCGCGGCAGAGCCCGCGCGACGCACGCCATGCGAGCGCAGAGTAAATTCCCAATAGTAGTGAATGTTTGGATTCGAAATCCGTTTGTGGGCCGGAAAGCCGGTGGCGAGCAGGCTTTTTGAAATCGTCTGGATCGAGGAAACGTGAATTTTCTTCTGGTTCAGGAAGCTGCCTTCGCCGCGTGCCGCCGTGAAAAGTTCATTGTTGATGGGATTCAGGACAGCGGCGACGAGAGGCTCGCCGTCCTCGAGGAGCGCGATTGAAACCGCGAAGCAGGGATAGCCGTGCGCGAAATTCGTCGTGCCGTCGAGCGGATCCACATACCAGCAATAACGCGACTTCAGCGCGGCATCGCCACCGCCTTCCTCGGCGACGATCGCGTGTTTCGGAAAATGAGTTCGCAGGCGGCTGACGATCGCCGCTTCGGATTTTTTGTCGGTCTCGGTGACGATATCCACATCGCCTTTGTAGGAGATAGTCTGCGGGCGGCTGTGTTCCACGACGAGAATCTCGCCGGCTTCGCGCGCGGCTTCGACGGCAACTTCGAGAAAATGCGTTGCGGACGTCTCGCTCCCGCTCATTTCGGGTTCCTCGCGGTCAGATATTCCTTGCGATAGTGAAGCGTCTGGGCTCCTTGCACGCGCAGTTCGATGTGCCGGTACGTTGCCGACGGCGGCGCGGGATGCGGGTAATAGCCTAGCAGATACTGCGTGCGCAATTCGCGGTCGATTCGATCGAACATGGCCTGCAATTGATCGAAGCTGTCGAGGATGTACATCGCGCCGCCGGTGCTGTCGGTGATGGTGATGAGGGCGTGCTCGCCGGCCGTGTTGCGGCCGCTTTCGTTCGGGACGGGCCGAATGACGATCGAGTAGATCAGCGCTTCGGACGCGATGGCCGCGCGGCGAGCATCTTCGAATTTGTAGGTGCTCGTGGTTTCGCCGGCGTCGGTGAGCAGGACGATCACGCGCCTTCGGCCCGACGGCAGCCGCGAAATCGCGCGCGAGCCCAGGACGACCGCGTCGTAAAGAACCGTTCCGGCGCCGGGCGCGAGCCGCTTCGTTGCGGCCTGGAGTTCCGGAACTTTGGAGGAAAATTCCGAGAGCTGCGCGACGTCGTCTGAAAATTGGAAGACGGCCAACTGATCTCCGGGCCGAACGATTTGGCGAACGAACCGAGAGGCTGATTCGCCTTCGAACTTCAATTCCTTGAACGTGCTAAGGCTGGTGTCCACCATGAGCGCCAGATCGAGCGGCTGATTCGTTTCCGCTTCGAAGCGCTCGATCTGCTGCGGCACGCCTTCTTCAAGAATTTGAAAGCTATCCTTCGGCAGATCGAGGATCGGCCTCCCGTCGGCGTCGAGCGCGCTGGCGATTACGATCACGAGATTTGTCTGGACGTGGATGCCGCCTTGCGAGCCCTTTTGGGCGGCGGGTTGCGTTGGCGGAACTGGAGTCAGAATGCACGCCGGCACCAAGAGGCCAAACAACAATCTCGAAATAGGTCTTCTCATCTATTTTTCGTCTAGGAGATAGATTCACCCGAGCGGGGATTGGGTGTAGCGGGACTATCGGATGCGGCGGGAATTTGGCCGTCGGCCCAGACGGAGCCGTCGGCGAAGTACTCCTTCTTCCAGATCGGCACGGTGCGTTTCAAAGTGTCAATCGCGTAGCGGCAAGCATCGAATGCGGCGGCGCGGTGCGGGGCGCTCACGACGATGAAGACGCTGGTTTCGCCAACGTTGAGACGGCCGAGTCGATGGACGATGGCGATACGGCTGACTTTGAATTTTTCTCGAATTTGCGCGCCGATCTCGGTGATTTTGGCGAGCGCCATGGGCTCGTAAGCTTCATATTCGAGATAGAGTGTCTCGCGGCCGCGGAAATTATTTCGCACGAAGCCATCGAAAATCACGGCAGCGCCGTCTTCGGACACGCGCATAGTCTTGACGATTTCCTCGCCGTGAATCGCGGTGCGTGTTAGCTCGAAGAGATCCGAATCGGTGATGGTTTGCTGGCCGCCGCTCACGGGAGGCAGGAAAGCGACTTCATCATTTTGCGAGAGAGGTGCGCGCCAGGGCGCATATTCCTGATTGATTGAGGCCGCAACCGAGGCACGAAATTCGAGCAATTTGGGATATTGCTTGCCGTAACGATTGAACAAATCCTCGAGCCGGGCGCCGTCGCTCAATTCGGCGTCGTCTTGCTGAAGGCCGGTGATTTCGCGGAGTTGCCCGAAGAATAGAACACGCACACGCATCATCACTATCTTAGCTCGACGTGGGTGGCATTTCTATTGGCATTGGCCGCGCGTGACACGTTCAGGTTCCGACTCGGGCATTAACCAAGCATGTGGCGGAATGCGAGGAGCCGGCGGGTCGCCGGCGGCGTAAGAGAGTGCTCGGCACACGCGAGACCGGAGCGGTATGCGCACATCACGGAGTGCATTGCCACGTTTCTATCGTTCGTGCTAGGTTCGGCAGACCCGCCCTGCCTGGAATGGCATCGCAGCAGCGATTTTTTCTTCAAGGAGGGCCAGTTCATGAGATGGACGCCCGGAGACGAAAGCCCGGACATCGAGGATCGCCGCGATGAGGGTGGCAGCGGGGGCTTTCAATTTGGCGGCATTCATATTGGCATCGGTGGCGCAATTGTTCTGCTGATTCTCAGCTTCTTTTTCAAGACAAACCTTTTTGCCCTGCTTGGCGGCGGGACGGGAGATTCAGGCACAACGGTCAGCCAGCCGAATCCCGCTCAGGATGCCGCCGAGAAGCCGTTGGTGCAATTCGTTTCGTTCGTGCTCGATGACGTGCAGACCACGTGGACGCAGCTTTTGCCGCAGCAGACTGGCGTCGCGTATCGTCACGCCAAGCTCGTGCTTTTCCGCGATTACACGCAGTCCGGATGCGGCGGCGCAAACTCCGCAACAGGTCCTTTCTACTGCCCCGACGATGAGAAGGTTTATATTGACCTGGGCTTCTTCGATGAGTTGAGCCAGAGGTTCGGAGCGCCTGGCCAGTTTGCGCAGGCATACGTTCTCGCGCACGAACTGGGACATCACGTGCAGAAATTGACAGGAATTGAAGGCAAGGTCCGCCAGCTTCAGGAAAGCAATTCACGCGAAGTGAATCCGCTATCGGTGAAACTGGAACTTCAGGCCGATTGTTTTGCCGGGGTCTGGGCGCATACCACCCAGGAGCGCGGCCTGCTCGAAAAAGGAGATGTGGAATCGGCGCTCGGAGCGGCGGCTGCCGTGGGCGATGACCGCCTGCAAAGAATGGCAACCGGCCACGTGAGTCCAGAAACTTTTACTCATGGCACTTCGGAGCAGCGGATGCACTGGTTCAATTCCGGTTTAGATAGCGGCACAATCGCAGCCTGCAATACGTTCGACCAGCCCCAGTAGATTAACCGTACGAAGCGAGGCGTGCAGATTCGCTGAGTTCGTGATCGTCTTGCTGAAGATCGATTATTTCGCGCAATTGACTGTAGAATAGAACGCGCACTCGCATCGTGTCTATCTTGGCTCGACCTGTATGGCATTTTTTTCGGCATTCGCTGCCGGGAGTGGGTCAGTTTCCGATTGGCGCGCTTATCGAGAATTGGGCTGATCCATCTGGCGACGAGTTCAGTCGCAACGAGCAGCTTCCGCACGGCTTTGCGAGTCTCGATGGCTTCGCCAACGCTTGCGCGCAGCGAGTCCGCCTTCATTGGCTTGCCGTTGAGCGCGGCCCGCCACGGCGGACTGGCCTGCAAATCCGGTGACGCGGTGCGTTGACTTGGCCAAACGGCCAGCATAAGATTCGCTTCCGTGCCCGATTCATCTCCACTCTCCGGACGAACGATTTCCCACTTCCGCATCATCGAGAAGTTGGGCGGCGGCGGCATGGGTGTCGTGTACAAGGCCGAGGACACCAAACTCAGCCGGTTCGTGGCTCTCAAGTTCCTGCCGGACGAGGTAGCCAAAGATTCACAAGCCTTGAGCCGTTTTCAGCGCGAGGCCAAGGCGGCCTCTGCGTTGAATCATCCGAACATCTGCACGATTTATGAAATTGACGAACACAACGGGCAGGCGTTCATCGCCATGGAATTTCTGGACGGCGAGACGCTGAAACAGCGCATCGGCGGAAAGCCTGTGGAGACGGAGGCGCTGCTGGGTTTGGCGATTGAGATTGCCGACGCTCTCGATGCGGCTCACGCAAAAGGCATTGTTCACCGCGACATCAAGCCCGCGAATATTTTCGTCACCGATCGTGGGCACGCAAAGATTCTGGATTTCGGGCTGGCAAAGACGCTGCCGTCCGTCTCAGCGCTTTCGATGTCGGCGACGCAGGATAAAGCCGACGCGGTAGCACCCGAGCAACTTACGAGTCCGGGCAGCACTCTCGGGACCGTTGCCTATATGTCGCCCGAGCAGGTACGGGCAAAGGAATTGGACGCCCGCAGCGACCTGTTTTCCTTCGGCGCTGTGCTCTACGAAATGGCGACAGGCACGTTGCCATTCCGCGGCGAAAGCTCCGGCGTCATCACTGACGCGATTCTGAACCGCACGCCGGCTCCGCCCATGCGATTGAATGCGGATGTGCCGGCAGAACTCGAGCACATCATCGCGAAGGCGCTAGAGAAAGACCGCGACACGCGGTATCAGCATGCCTCCGACATGCGCGCCGACCTGAAGCGACTCAATCGCGACATTAATTCGAGCCGCCACCCTGCGGCCGAAAAGGGCGACTCGTCGCATGTGCGTCCTGCGCCCTCTGCGCCAGCGACTAAGTCGGTTGCCGTGCTCTATTTCGAAAATCAGAGCGGCGCCAAGGAAGACGAGTACCTGCGCGACGGCATCACCGAGGACGTCATCACAGAACTCTCCAAGATCAGCGGCCTGAACACCTTCTCGCGCCCCACCGTTCTCGCTTTCCGCGATAAACAGGTGACCCCCGCGCAAATCGGCCAGCAACTCGGCGCCGCCTACGTCCTCACCGGCACCTTGCGTCGCGCCGGCGCCCGCCTCCGCATCAGCGCACAACTCGTGGATACGCGCACCGATTTTCCGCTCTGGTCGGAGCGCTTCGACCGCGAGATGAAAGACGTTTTCGAAGTTCAGGACGAAATGGCCCGCAAGATTGCCGAAGCCCTGCGCGTGAAACTTTCCCCGCAGGAGCTCGAGGCCCTGGCCGACAAGCCCACCGAAAACCTGCAAGCCTACGATCTCTACCTGCGCGGCAAGCGCTACGCCCGCCGCCTGACCCGCCAGGACGTCGAATTCGCTCTTCAGATGTTCGAAAACGCGGTGTCTCTTGACCCCAGCTTCGCTCTGGCCTATGCCGCCAGTGCCAACGCCTGCGCGATGTACTACTCCTTTTTTACCCGCGATCAAGTATGGGTCGAGCGGGCGCGTGAAGCCTCCGGGAAGGCAGTGGCTCTGCGCTGGGACCTGCCCGAAACTCAGGTCAGCCAGGCTTGGGTCCTCTACGCCGCTGGTCTCTATGACGAAGCGGTCCGCATGGTCAAAAAAGCGATTGAACGCAAGCGTGACTGCGATGGCGCCTATTATCTGCTATGCCGTGCCCTGTTTGCCGCGGGGCGCGCTCAGGAAGTTGTGGACGTCGCGGAATCCACCATCGAAGCGAGCGGTGAGGACTACAACGTTTATGTGCCCATTCTGAATGCTCTCGGTGATATGAACAAACAAGAAGCCCAGCTCAATATGAGCCGGAGGTTTTGCGTCGCGCTGGAAAGCCACTTGACACACGTGCCCGAAGATGCGCGGGCGCGCATCCTGCTTGGTGCCTACTATGCCAAATTGGGACGGGAGCAAGACGCCTTGCGCGAACTCAACCTGGCCGTCACGTTGCGCGCCAACGAAGCTTCGATTCTCTACAACGCGGCTTGCGTCTACTGCAACCTGAATAGGAAGTCGGAAGCCTT
Source organism: uncultured Acidobacteriota bacterium (assembly GCA_963838705.1). Lineage (GTDB taxonomy): Bacteria > Acidobacteriota > Terriglobia > Acidiferrales > UBA7541 > Palsa-147. Next base: position 50,728 of record CAWIRU010000006.1, read on the forward strand.
GGAAACCTTGCGTAAAGCCTGGGAAGCAGGCTCCAAGGATGCCGTCTGGACTCGCCGCGACCCCGACCTCGCTAGCCTTCACGGCGACCCGGAGTTTGAGCGCATGTACCCGGCAAAGCCCACGCCACCGTCGGCCTCGGATTCCCGCTAGTTCAACTCGATCTGTTCAGACTCGTGTCGCTCATCTCGGCCTCGCACGCGCTTACGCTCTCTCCGGCGACACCGCAAAAGCGAAGGCCGCCTATGACGATTTCTTCACGTTGTGGAAAGACGCCGATCCCGACATCCCTATCGTGCAGCAAGCCAAGGCTGAACACGCGAATTTGCAATGGCCTGTGGTCGAAAGAATCGGATTCTGCCGCTGGACTAAGCGGCGGCCACTGCGGGCCAGTAGCGATCGCGCTCAATCTTTTTCCACAAGCGTCCACAGATTTCCACAGATTTTTTGCGACAATTTTATTGACGCAGAATTTCAAAACATTTATCTTGCGCGACAGATTGAACCGGGAAGTACAGAAACTTGACGGTTCAGCTCGAAGGTCGCGCGAGTCTAAACCCCTAGCGCGATCCAGAGAGGAACCGGGAAGTGGAAAGACTTCGCGATTCAGCATAGAGGTCGCAAAAGCTTAACGGCGATTGCGGCATCAGGCTGAATCGGGAAGCTCGGAGAAGTAGCGGTTCGACGCAGAGATGGCGATGGCTTAACGGCTGTTGCGACTCTGCGCCGGTTGCGAGATCTCAGAGGCTTTGCGGTTTGGGCTGGGTGCCGCGGGGGCTTAACGGCTTTTGCAGCGCCAGGCTCAATCGGGAAGCTCGTTGGGTGTACGCGCCAGTTTGGAAGACTGAGCACGCCGCAAGGCTGTTGAGTCGCCGGATTGAGTCGGAAGCCTGAGACTTTACGGATCGATTTAGGGGGCGCAACACGTTTCACGACGTGTTGCGCCCTCAACTTTTACAGCGCACTTCTCCAGCGTTCTTCATTCGATCCGCCGAGCGACGCGCCTCCATTAATAGAACGCGATAGTTTCGCGAGCAATACATCGATTTTCTGGTTGCGACAGTCTGGTGAGCCGGGTTATCGAAAATTGAACTGCTACTTGGCTCCGGCAGGGGCTGAGCTGGCGGATTGCGCGAGACGCGTGATTTGCTGCAGCTTGTCCGTTGCGCGGACGAGAGCGGCTGCGATTTCGTCGGCTTCGCGTTGCGCCGTCGGCGCATCTTTTCGATCAACCGCTTCACGCAAGCCGGGCAATCTTGCTGCTTCGTAGCCGGCGTAGGTTCCGGGAGCGTAGAGCGTGTGCTTGTACCACGGGCGGCCAATCAGGCCGCGGGGCGAGAGAAAGGCTTGTTCGACATCCGCGAGATCGCGATTGATCTCGGCCTCCCTTTGCGGAGGCACTGGCGCGGTCTCAAGGGCGCGCAGCGCGGGAGTGACTTGCGCGGCGGCTGTCGTAAGACCCTCGACCGCGTCGGAAACGCCACGGAGATTCAGATCGGTGAGCCCGTTCCTTTTGGCGTCGGCCGAAAGCGTGTCGAATTGATGCCGAATGTCGAAGGCGTACGCGGAATAGTCGAAGGGCAGGACATCGGCTTCATCGAGACGGAGCGCGATTGTGCCCAGAATTCGCGCGAGGGCTGCGTGGTATTCGAACGTGGGATCGCCAAAATGCTTCATCCAGTAGAAATCGTCGTAGAGCGAATGATAGACGCCGTATTCGCCGCCGAATCCGATATCGAGCGAAGGAATTCCGGCGTGATCGAGGAACGGGCAAAAATCGGAGCCGGCGCCAAGCGCGCCGATGGCAACATCGCCATTTTCCATGAGAGGTTCTTCACGCGCGGCTCCATTGGGCTCGGGCTTCGCGTGCTGAACGCGATCCTTCCAGGCGTCGTACACCGTCCGGCCGGAAATGGGATCAGCCACCTCGCGGGACACTTCTCGCACAAGTTCGCCGAGAGATGGCGTCGCGGATGCCGAAAAATTCGGCCCGGCCACGCCAACATCGGTGTTGACGTAGGCGACGGCTTTCGTTTGCAATTCCTTTAGATTGTCTTCGACCCATTCCGTCGAGCCGAGCAATCCCGGCTCTTCGCCGTCCCATTCGCACATGACGATCGTGCGCCGCGGCTTCCATCCCGAGCGCGCGAGCTCGCCGAAGGAACGCGCGGTTTCGAGCATCGTGCTGGTTCCGCTGCCGGGATCAACGGCGCCGTAAACCCACGCATCGTGATGATTGCCGAGGACGACCCACTCATTATCGTTTTCGCCGCGCATCCGGGCGATCACGTCGTAGATCGTGTGGCGCTGATAATCCATCGCGATTTTGAGGTGAACTTGCGCTCCGCCGGGGCCGAGGTGGTACGTCATCGGCAGGCCGCCTTGCCAACTGCGCGGCACCTTCGGGCCGTCGAGATGGCCAAGAATCACGGCGGCATCCTGAGAGTTGATCGGCATGGTCGGGATGTGAGGGAGGCTCGCGGCATTTGCGGGATCCAGGCGCTTCGTCCAGACGGTCGCGGCATAGTCCGGTGTCAGCGGATCGCCGGGGTAGAGTTCCGTGTAGAGGATCGAGCCACGCTGAATGCCGCTGCGCGGGCGCCATGGGCCGTGAGGAAAGACGTCGCCGGCATCGTAGCCGTCGTCTTCCGGATCGGAATAGATGATTAATCCGGCAGCCTTGTGCTCTTCGGCGAGGCGCGCTTTTATGCCGCGATAGCCTTTGCCGTAACGCGCGAGAACGATTTTGCCTTCGACGCTGATACCACGCGTGTCGAGTTCGCGATAATCCTCGAGATTTCCGTAGTTGACGTAAATGACCGGCGCGGTCACGTCTCCTGACGGGGAATACGTATTGAAGCCGACCGCGGCGCGAGGGTCGGAGGTGTCTTTGTCTTCCGCGTAAGGCTCTTCCTGTGTCGCCAATCTTATTTTCTCGGGCTCGACGAGCTCGAGACGAATTTCGAGCGGCATCGGAAGCCAAACTTCGTAGGAGACGATATTGGCGTCGAAGCCGAAACTTTCGTACTGGGCACGCAGCCACTCGGCTACGCGGTGGCTCGCGTCGGTGCCCGCCATGTGCGGCTCGGAAGTCAGATGGCGAAGGTTGGCCTCGGCGTGGGAGGACTCCGGAATGCGCCGCAGCTTTTGTTCGAGTTGCTGCTCGGCTTCGACACGAGAGGCGAAGAAGCCTCGAATTCGCGGGCGCTCGGCGACACGGCGACTATCATGGCGACCATCACTGCGCACGCCCGCGACGACGCCGCATGCCATGACGACGCTAAGACTTCCGACGGCTAAACGGCGCAAGACTTGGCCCATTCGCTTTGCCTCATGGAATTCGCGTCGCAGAGCATTCGATTCTAGCAGCTTGCGTGAATAGCTAAAGGGCAAAGCGAATCGGACGCGGCGCGGATTCCGATTTCTTGACGCCGGGCGCCGTGCGCCGTAGCGTAGTAACGAGCCCGCGATGTGAGCGATTCGCGGGGAGGATGTGGTTATGCGAATTCTGATCACTGGCGCGTCAGGCTTGGTTGGCTCGGCGGTTTCTGCAGCGATGCGTGCCGATGGCCATGCGGTCGGGCGATTCGTGCGGCCTGGCTTGCCGTCGAGCAAGGATGACGTTGCGTGGAATCCAGCGTCGGGCGAGATGGACCTTCACGCTGCCGAAGGAACGGATGCCGTCGTGAATCTCGCGGGCGCGTCGATTGGCGGCGGCCGATGGAGCGAACAGCGCAAGGGGCTGCTTCGTACGAGCCGCGTGAATCTGACGGAGCGCCTTGTACGCAACTTCGAGCAACTCAGGAAGCGGCCGGCTGTGTTCGTGTCGGCCTCCGCGATCGGTTATTTCGGCGACCGAGGAGAGGAAAAGCTCACCGAGACAAGCCCGCCAGGTGATGATTTTCTATCGCAACTTTCGTGTGAGTGGGAAGCGGCGGCGATGGGTGCGGAGAAGTTCGGAATTCGCACGGTGATAACGCGGTTCGGGATCGTGCTCTCGAAGAATGGCGGCGCGCTGCCGCAAATGTTGACGCCGTTCAAACTCGGCGTCGGAGGGAGGCTGGGCTCGGGCAAGCAATGGATGTCGTGGGTGTCGCTCGATGATGTGGTCGAGGCGATTCGACAGGCGATTGTGACCTCTTCGTTGCGAGGACCTGTGAATGTTGTCGCGCCGAATCCTGCGCGAAACGCCGACTTCACGCGGGCACTGGCGCGCGTGGTCCATCGTCCGGCGCTCTTCCCTGCCCCGGCGTTTGCGTTGAGATTGATGCTTGGCGAAATGGCTGACGCGTTGTTGCTTTCGAGCCAGCGGGTGGTGCCGCAGAAATTGATGGACGCGCGATTTTCGTTTCGGTTTACGGAGCTGGAATCTGCGTTGAAGCGTGCGCTTGAGGCTTAATGATGAGTAGGACGGCGATTGCATTAACGCCTCGAGCGAAGGTGCCGGGCTGAAGCCCGCCGCTACGATTGCTTGTTGTGTGCAGAGCGGTGCGATTCGATTTGTGGGTGGGGAGTTAGAGATCGAGTTGAGCGAGCAAAGATTCGAGATTTGACGAGTCGACGACGAGATCTGGTTTTGTGGCGCTGAAGTTTTCGATTTCGTCGAACGCCTGAAAGAGGCGCATCTTCGCTACAGCGTATTCCTCCGTGCCCGTCAATTTGCGGCCGATGCGGGTGCCGTGCGTTTCCATCGCGTCGGCGCGAACCAGGATGCGAATGGGGAACATCGTCTTGCGATCCACGGAGACATAGTAGATGTATTCGTTTCCTGCGATGCCGCCACGCGCGGTCGGCTTCACTTCGTGGAATTGATACTGGTACACCATTCCTGTCGCGGAGGAGTAGCTCTTAATCCGCCGGACTACCTCGGGCTTCGCCACCCCGAGATTATTTGGCGAACGCTACGCCGTGTCAATCGTGCAAACTACAGACAGCGAGTCAATCTCCTTTAACTCGGACCAATCATGGATTCGTCACGCCGGCGGAGACTAGTACTGGCGCCGAGCGGGCTATTTGGGGATCTGCCTGAAAAGTGTGACAAATGCGTATCAGTGTTCCTGCCAATTGAATGGTGTAATTGCAACATGTCAGCCCAGTGGGCTCGGTCAGCGTTGCTTCTAGTGCTGCTATCAAGTTCGGTTTGCGCTGCGCAAGATAAGGCTCCGGCCAGACTAATACTCAAAGTGGATGCGATTGTCAGCGGACCTTTCGACGGCCAAAGGTCGTCATCATGTACGCGAGTTTATTCTGACGGCAAGGTGCTTTATGCGAGCTGGCGGAATTCGGCGGCAACCGTAGTCGATAAACAGTCTGGTAAGGAATCGCGACCAGAGCAAACCGTGTCGCTTGGTTACCACCTCGAAAAGTCAGATGTGTGGGAGCTATCCAGCTTTCTCGAGTCGAAGATCTTGTACAAACTTCCGGAGAAAGTTGCTCCCCCTCATCCGCCAATTGACTATTTCGAAGAGGTAACTGTGCAGATCATCGGTCTAAAAGGTGTGCAGAAACTAATCTCTACTCGCGAATTCTATGTTGCAAGCCTCGAAGAGAAGGCTCGCTACCCATCGGCCCTTATCGTGCTGATGGACAAGATTGATGAGATTGAAAACGAAGTGAACGCAAAGGGGAAACCCAGTGAAATCCCATCGGATTGCCGATTGAAGCCGAAGTCCCACTAAGCAGTCTCAAACGAATCTCTCCAAGTTGATTTGTCGTGCCGCGCTCGTGAGCCACGATCGGAATTTCTCACCAACCGGTCGGCCCAATCCCTGGGTAAGTCCGTTATTCGAAAACTCACCAAAGACAAGCTGAGCTGGTGGTAGGCGAATTCGTCGCATTCCCAAACTGAAAAAATCTGTGCCGCGTTGGGACTGGCAATTGGATTTAGGTGTGCCAAATCCGCGAGTTTTTCCTTCAGTCTTTCGATCGCCCGGAAAATTCGCGGCGGTCACATTCGCCTTTAAATCACTGAGTCACAGGGCCTTGCGCGAGATTCGAAGCGCTGAATTCCTGCTTGCGCTGAGGCGAGTGTATGAGTTGCACCGGAGTGGCACACGCCATGCATCCCGGTGCCGGGTCTAGCGATTCACGCGCTGGCTCGACGCCAATGCCGAGACTTCCGAGCGATCTCCGAACCAGTCGTGCAAGCGGATTACAGCCTCCGCTGCTGATCACGGCCGGATTGTTGCTGTTGATTTCCGGCTGCGGGGGATTCGTAGGCGGCGGCACGACTTCGTCGAATGTGACCGTCGCGATTACCCCGACGAGCGCGTCTGTTCTTTTGGGCGATGGCGTCGCCTTCAGCGCCACCGTCAGCGGGAGCTCCAATACGGCGGTTAGCTGGACGGTGAACGGAATCGCTGGCGGGAATTCTCAAGTGGGCTCGATTACTTCGAGCGGACAGTATACGGCGTCGCAAATTCTTCCCGCGCCATCAAGCGTGACCGTAACCGCAATTGCGGAGACCGACTCGAGCGCGACAGCTTCCGCAACGGTGACGATCACGAGCGATATTGCCGTGAATATTTCGCCGACTTCGACGACCGTCCCTCCGGGAGGTTCGCAAACATTTTCTGCGAACGTGACGAGCGCGGGGAAACCGGCGCAGACCGTTACCTGGAGTGTCAACGGAATTGCCGGCGGGAATTCAAGCATAGGAACGATATCGAGCAGCGGCGCTAATTCCGCGATCTATTTGGCGCCTACCGCAGCACCGAATCCGCCGACCGTTACGGTGACGGCGACAAGCGTGGCGGACGTCTCGAAATCCGCGTCGTCAGCGGTTACGGTTGCTTGCAGCGGCACGAATTCGATTTCACCGCCGAGTGCGAGCGTCTCGCTCGGCCAATCGCAGAATTTCACGACTACTTTGTGTGCCGCGACGGGCAGCGCGATTGCTTGGGACGTGAATGGCGCCGCAGGCGGGAACGCAAATCTCGGAACGATCACGAGCACCGGCGCGAACTCGGCTACTTACGCGGCCCCGGCGGACTTGCCTGCGACAAATCCTCTGACGATTCACGCCGTCGCCGGACCGGCGTCCGCCTCGACGAGTGTGACGATCGTCAGCAATGTTGCTGTGAGCGTCGTGCCGCCCAATGCGACGGTCGCGGTGAGCGGCCGTGCGACGTACTCCGCGGTGGTCACGAATACGCCTGACGCTACTGTCTTGTGGAGCGTCAACGGCATCACGAACGGCAACGCGATGATCGGACAAGTCTGCGTGACGGGCTCGAATCCTTGCCAGCCGCCGCCAGCGCCGACGGCTGCGAGCGTGGACTATCTCGCGCCGGCGACGGTGCCCTCGTCGAATCCCGTGACGCTTACGGCCACGAGCCACGCCGACGCGTCGCGGAGCGGTTCGGCGCTGATTACGGTGACATCATCGGGAGGCGGGCCCGTCTCGGTAGCGATCTCGCCGCCATACGGATTCGTGCCGCCTTCAGGGTCAACACCGAGCCAACTGCAATTCACGGCTCAAGTCACGGGGAGCAATCAGACCGGGGTGACGTGGTTGGTGCAGAGCGGCGTAACGGGCGGCGGTTGCGGCGGAACGGCGTGCGGAACGATAGACGCCGCCGGGCTATACACGGCGCCTAGCGTGGCGCCATCGCCGAATGCCATCTCGGTAATCGCAACGAGCGTCGCTGATACGACGCAATCCGCAACCGCGAGCGTAGCGATCACAAGCGGCCCGACGATCGAGCAGATTTTGCCGTCGTCGGTGATGGCTGGAGCGGCGTCGAGTTTCACGCTCGCTGTGAACGGCGTAGGGTTCGTTGCGGGCACGGGTTCAACGGCGTCCGTGATTCTGGTAAACGGCAGCGCGAGGTCGACGATATGCCAGACCGTGCTCCAATGCACCACGCCGCTTGAGCCGAGCGACGCTGACGCGGCGGGCACAGCTACCATCCAAATTCAAAATCCGGGCGAGCCGGCGCCGCTCTCAAATCCCGTGCCGTTCGTGGTCGTGCCGTTCACGCTGACGCAAGCCGTTATCTCGTTGAGATCGTCGCAGCCAGAAGCTGACGGCAACAATATCGTGGTGTTCGAGCCGACGACGGCCGGCATTACTTCGGCGCAAATCAACGTGGACTTCGCAGGTCCGATTACTTCGGATGGAGCGTGCAATTTCGATTCTTCGCCGATCGAAGTCACGCGGCCTGCCAGCGGCACCACCGTCGTGAGCATTTGCGTGCACGGCAATACGCTCGATCCGTCGTTCCTCTACCAGTTTACGGGGCCGGCGACGCCGGATATTTCCGTCTCGGTAACGTCGCTTACGTCGCTATTTCCAAACCTCATTCAACTTGACCTGACGATATCGAGCACGACGCTGCCTGGCGTTCGTAGTCTTTTCATTTCGACGCCGAATAACGATCAGGCCGTCGCCACAGGTCTATTGGAGGTGCAATAGTGCGTCCTTCACCGCCGATTCGCGCACTTTTGGCGCTCATTCTTGCGTGTCTTGCAGCCGTCCGTTTGAACGCGACGACATTTATTCGAATGTCGCCCGAAAAGCTTTCCGCAGTTGCGACTCTCGTAATTCGCGCGCGGTGCGTCGGAAACGTCGTGGAGACGCGGAGCGGGGAGATCTGGACGGTTACGTCGTTTGAAGTGCGCGAGGCGTGGAAAGGCAGCGCGCCAGCCGTGATTCGCACTCGCCTCCTTGGCGGACGCACGGCGCAACTGACCTCGCATGTGGCGGGAGTTCCGCGCTTTCGGGCCGGCGAAGAGGCCGTGATATTTCTCACGCCGACGCGCGACGGCGAATACTCGATCGTGAGCTGGGCGCAAGGGACGTTTCGCGTCCATCGAGATCCCGCTACGAACAGGCTCGTGGTGACGCAGGATACGGCCGCGTATCAGGACCCGAATTCCATCTCAGCCGGATTCGAAGGCCGCGCGGTACGGAATTTGCCGCTTGAAGAATTTCATCGCCGAATCGAAATGGCGCTGGACGCGGATTCGGGCGACGCATCGAAATCGCGGAGAAAACAATGAGGCGACAGCGTGCTTGGCTGGCGATTTTCATGTGGATTCTTGCTTCCGCAGGGGCGAGATCGGCGCGCAGCTACATCGTCGAGACTACAGTGCCGGCAACGGCTGGCTGCCCGGCATCGGACCGGTGGAACGTCTCGAGCTCGACGCCTCTTCAACTTCAATGGAGCACTTCCCTGCCGTATCCTCCCGTTGTCATAACAACGGCGGCGAACGGAACGCCGCAGCAAATATCGGAAATCGGCGCCGTGATCCAGGCGTCGCTCAGCGCGTGGACGGGAGTGGCGAGCACGGCGGTGAATCCATCGGTTACGCCCGGGATCGTCAGCGCCGTGGGACAAACGGGCGTCCAAGACGCTTGCACGAATGACGCAGGCACGAACGTGGACGGCGTTAACACCGTCTGCTTCAACCAGTCGAGCGACGCATTCACTTTTGGCGTGCTAGGCTTCACGAGAGTTGTGACCGCGAATGCTCCAGGAGTTTCCGTCGGCAGCAGCCCGCCAGCAGCGTTTGCTGGACAGATCCTTGATGCCGATACGCTCTTCAACAATTCCGGCCAGGTCACGTTCGCAACGCCCAGCGCGCTCTCCTCATCTCCTGGCTCCTACGATCTTGAATCGCTTCTCACTCACGAACTCGGAAACTACTTCGGCCTCGACAACTCCGCGGTTCGTCGCGCCATCATGTATCCGTTTGCGCCGCCGCCGGGCGCGTACATCGGCAACCGGCCGACGGCTTCCGCGCCGGACGGGCAACTCGCGGACGACGACCGCACGGGCCTGCGCGTCCTCTATCCGGACCCCGCAGATACAACGTACGCCGGGACGATTCGCGGACAAATCCTTCCAGCGAATCCGTTCGCGCTCGCTATCTTTCCTGCTACTTCACCCGGCGCGGCGGTGACTGGAATTTTCGGCACGCAGGTTGTAGCGGAAAATGCAGACACCGGCGCGATCGTCGCGGCGGCGATGGGCGGGTGGAGTTGCAATGCGTCGAATCCGGTGCCGCAATTCGATGGAACATATGAGATTGACCGGCTTCCAGTGGGAATCAACTACACGGTATACGTCGAGCCGCTGGACGACCTGGCGACGAGCGAAGACTTCTACGAAACGTCGAACGGAATCTGCAGCGCGAATGGGAGCGTACGCTGCGCGGCTCCCGCAGCGAACACAAATTTCACGACGCGCGTTCAGCCGGCGCAGCAATGAATTCGGAATAAGAAAGCGGCTCCCGGTGGATCGGGAGCCGCGAGGTGTTGGGTTTAACTCGTTGCTGACTACTGCGACGGGCTGACCACTTGTGTGAATCCGGTGTTGTTGACGTCGCGCAACATCGGCGTATTCGGCGGCAGCAACGACGGCGTATTGAAATTGGTGTCGAAGATGTAGTTACGAGTCGGCGGGCCGTAAACCGTCGCGCAGCACTTGTACAAGCCCACATTCTGTTGGTTGTAATAAAAGCTCACGATCGAGCCCTGGTAATAGAGCGTGCCGCCCCAGCCCTCCAGATAACGCAGGAAATTGTGCACTCCGCCGTCGGTGCCGTAGTCCTGTCCCGTTCCTGCCACCTGTGGGAACTGGACGCCTTTGCCGGCAATGATGGCTACCCTGTAAGTTGTCCCGCCCGCGCCCGGACGATTGCCGGGGCTGTAGGGCCACCAGAAGGAGTTGGCATCGTTCCAGCTATCGGAGAGCAGAGTGACGGCGTCCGCGGCAATCGAGGCGCCGGGGCTGGAAGCGGATGCGACATACGCCCCGTTTGTCGGAGAATTGAAGTCTCCTTGCAGGTAAACCGCGTTTTCCGATGCGATGGTCAATCCGCAAAGGACTGTATTGCATGTTCCGATCGAGAGGGCCCCCGCTGTGCCCGGTTTTGAGCCACCATCAAGGACCTTGAGCGCATGGCGGAAGAACAGCGGCGGGTTGACGCGCGCGTCCGCGTACTGCGCGTATTCGGCGCCGGGCCAGGCCGTGCCGAGGGCGCTGCATGTACCGTCGGCATTGTTAGTCAGCATCGTACCGGCTGGGGGTGTTGTCCCTCCTCCAATCACATCACCCGAACTGCTGGTGTCGAGTGTGAGCGGATTTTCAGCCTTGCCGTACGTGTACAGTGTGCTGTTTTGTTCGAGGTCTTCGCCGGTGTCGAGCGAATTGTTCGGGCAACCGTAGCCGGCGTCGCTTGGATTTACGACGTCGTTGAATCCGTACGCGCCGGTCTTGTAACCCAGACCCGGATCAGTTCCCTCACCGCGACGGTCGGAAAAATAGACGGTATAACCTGTGGCGTTGTTCGCGGTGTTGCCGGTCGAACCGATCTTTCCAGTGAACCACAAATCGAGATTCGCCACATCGAGTTCGACGTAGTTCATAACGCCTGCGGGGGTGAGATTTCCGTTGGGACTCAGCGCGCCCTGCGTCGGCAGTGCTACGTCGCGAGAGATGGCCTCGCGAGTATCGAAGAGAACATTTGGCCAGAAGTCCGTCGGCAGCGGCGACCCGGTCTTGTAGGGCCAGCCACAGGCGACCGAGCCGGAGTAGATGCTGGATGGGTTATCGCGCAGGCGCGCCAACCGGATGACGGCGTTTGAACTGGGATCCGGGCACGTGGACGCGCCAAGTGAGGCCCCGAGAGCATTCAATGTAAGCGAGGAGGTGTTGGCAACCTTGGAGGTGTTGACAGTGTTATTCAAGTTCCGGCCGATGAAACCGAGGTTCAGGATTTCCTTCGTCACGTCCGTGCAGGCGCCCGCGTTCGTGTGAAGGTTGATCAGAATCCACCCTTGAATAATCGGATAGTGCGGTTTGATCCAGTAGCCATCGTTCGCATTGTAAGCTGTAGTACTCTCAGCCGCGGATGTCGGCAAAGGCAGTTTGCCTTCGGCTCCTCCCGTATACCAGGACGGATAGGAAGTGTATTCCCCGGATGAGTCGACCGCGAGGGTCGCCAGGTTAATCGGTGTGCCGCACGCGCCCGAAGTGCCGGTCAGGAGCGCGGAAGTATCGTCCAAAAGAATGTTGATGCTCGAAAGCGTGTAGTACCGTTCAGCCGTCAGTAGAGGATTCTCGCCGGAAATCGGCCGGCGAACCAGATCGATCGGCGTGCCCCCGACGGCGGGCGCAACAACGGAGAGGTTTAACGACGGAACAGCCTCCGCTTTTCCGCCGAGGATGTCGCTGTTGTAGGTCCCGGTCGAGAGACTGTACCAGTTGCTGTTGACCGTAGTGCTGATGGCTCCTGTTACGCTGTTGCCGGTTACCGATCCCTGCTCTAGCTGAAGGCAGTTGGAATAGGGAATCGTAGCCACCATGATTTGACCGGGATACGGGTTTGATGTGCTCGGCGCCGTGCCGCTCCAACCGGCCTGGCAGGTGTCTGTCTGCGCGGTCTGCAAGTTCGAAGATCCGGGATTCCAATAAGTTGTGTAGCCGTTTGCAAGGTTGCCCACGAGGATGTCGCCGACAGCCGTAACTTTGTCAGCGAGCGTCAGCGAAGTTCCACTGGCGAGCCAGAGGTTCGCATTCGTATGGATCCGGCCACCGAAATTGAAGACAGGGCCGGGGAAATAGCTCAAATCAGTCTGCGAGAAAATGCCGAACTGAAAGACAGGAATACCGACGGCCTGGACAGTTCGCATCAGCTTCGCTTCCGAGCCGGTCACAGTCCGGGCGGTTACAGTCAGAGTGAAAGGAGTGATCAAGCCGTTTAGGCCAGCGAACGGGCTGGGCGACGAGATGGTCTCGTTGAAGGACTGTGGATTGGGACTCCCGGAATATGTGATGCGGTACGTATTTTGGCCAGCCGCATTCGTGTACGAAATACCCGGAATCACGGGAGGCTCAGCCATCGCGGTAGTAACGTTGGCCGCGCTGAGCCCGTTCGTTGATTCATACATCTCGCCAAGGTCGGCGGTCATTTTCTCCATGCCGGCTTCGGCTGCATAGAACGCCCTCTGGCGATCCGAGTTACTGCCGCCGAGCCGTTGGTCCGTCATCGCCATCCACGACAGCCCGATGATGACGGATGAAACGAGCATGAGTATCAACAGAGCCGTGATAAGCGCGATTCCCTTTTGTTTTCCGTTCGTCACGGAAGGCCTCCTGGTGCTCATTTCATTTATCATTTAGAAATTCCTGAAAGCTCATGGATAACGATTCACGAATGACAAGCTGCGGATGCAGACGGTACTGACCATGTTGTCGCGGAAGTACGCGCCATTCACGCTGTAAGGATTCTCTGTGCGAGCGGCGACAAACAAATTGACGGTCCGGATTTGCGCCGGCGTGTCCGGCGAAATCGGATACCCCGCGTTTCCCGGCCCGGCGGCACCGTATGCTCCAACGGCGCTCGGATTGGCGATTCCATAAGTAATCTGGAGGTCCTCGATGCCCTGGCCCACGGCGTTCGGTGCGTTGAAATTCACTTGGCGGATGAGCGTTGGCAGGCCTGGATTCGTGACGTTGTCAATCCAGTAGCTCACAATTTTGACGCGCGAAGCGGTAATCGGCGGATAAGGGCCGCCCGGAGTCGCAGCGCCGTTCTGCAATTGCTTCAGTGTGCCGGCGGTGGCAGCGGAGAGCATGCCGTTGAAGTTAAACGCGTCTCCGGACGCGAAGTACACGACCTGGCCGCTAACCGAGGTCACCGTCTGGATGACCGGCGTGGAGCTTGTCGAACTGCTGAACATAATGAGGTCGCCGGCTCTGATCCCGTCATTCCCGGTGATATTGATGCAATTGGCGTCGAACGTAGCTGAAGCGCCGGTCGCGGAAAGTGTGCCATTGCAAACCGGGCTGGCCGCGCTGTATATCGGGTACGAATTCAACGTGTGCAAGTTCGCGTCGATTAGCGAGTTGTCCACGAACGCCATCGAAATCATGTCGGTCACCGCGCCACTGACGGTGAGACCGAGATCGGCCGCAGGGACGATCGGCGTCACCCCCGTACTCTGGGGCATCGGCGACGCGAGAGGATATGTATAGGACTTGCCCGGAGGAGCCGGCCAGTTGATTTTCTTGGCGGTGCCGCCTTGCGGATATGGAATTCCGCTTTGAGGTATGCCTTCACCCGCCTGAGTTAAATCGCGGCTCAGGTACAACAACGACGCGCGAAGGTTCTGGTTCATGTTGCTCAGCAATCCGACAGCCTCGTTCGCGTGCTGAGCGTCCACAAGCCCCCTGAGCGTGACCCCGACGATCGTCACGAGTATCGCGATCGAAACCATCAATTCGATCAGCGAGAACCCGGCTTGACTCTTCATTTTTCGCATGTCCATCGGCTCGGCTCCGAATCCGCTATGAGTACTGCGAGATATAAGTGGTGAGCGTGTAAGCCCGCGTGAAACCGCCGTATGTATAATTGACGGTCACCTGAATCTGCCTGACCGCCGATTCGCCCGCGATAGTCGAAATCGTGATTGTCCTGGTCATGTGGTACGCGTTGGAGAGGACAAGAACGACGTCGTCTGCGGTTCCGAGGATTCCGTCCTTGCCCGGCAGGATTACGGATGATGGGTTGACGCCCGAATCCACCGCCGTGCCAACGAGGCCATCCGGGCCCGGATCGGTCATAGACTGAGCTCCCGCCAGAAAGAGTCCACCGCTAGCAGTATTCTGGATTTGGGCCCACGTGAGTGCCTGCATATCGCGGGCGGTGAAAATACATTCGACTGCTTCAGCAGCTTTTTGCTGCGCGATCAGATCGGCCTGCGAGCCATTCAGGAAAGCCAAGCTGCTCCCGAGAAGCATTGCGAGACCCAGGACGCCAACCAACAGCACGAGAGTGGCGATCATCGTCTCCAGGAGCGTGAAGCCCCGATCTTTCATCATGATTCTCCTCTTGCGCATCTGGCCGAGCCGCTCAGAAGGATTGGATCCAACCGTTCTTTGGATTTCCGCGATAGCTCTTCACTCGTCCTGTCGAGCCCAAAATCGTCACGGCCCGCGCGCTGGAAGTAAAGTTTGGCACGCCAAGAAACAGCGTGCCGTTTACAGGGTTCCCGGTGGAGTCAACGAGCGTGCCGTCCGGCTGGAAAAACATTCCGGCAGTGGGAGCGCCGCTAACGCCTTCAAACTCGATTGCATCAGCGTTTCCAAATGCGTCCGGCGTATCCGGCATCCCGGTCGTCAGCTGGAAATAAACGCTTCCTTCCAGCGTGTATGTGCCAAACACGACGTCGTTTCCGGCATTGGGAGTCATGCTGTTCTTGATGGTCACCGTAATTTGGTTCGCGTACACGCCCGGATAATTCGGGAACGTGATCTGGACGAACCGGCGATAGGCAACGGCGTAGGATTGAGCCTGGCGAAACACGCTTACGGTTTCCGACATGCCGGCATTCGCGCGCGATTGCTGCACTTGCGGCTGCATCTGTAGTACCGTCATGACCAATACAACTCCGATTACGGCCACTGCGATCATCACTTCGATCATCGTGAAGCCGCGAGATCGATCAATCCTGGTTCGCAGGTGTGAATTCAAGGTGGCACTTCCTCTCACGGCAGCGTCGGACACGCCCCCGCGTACAGGGCAGAGATACCTGTCTGCCTATAAGAAGTAGCACCTCAAGCGCCAACCGAATTTCTTGCTAAGTGACTGAAAAATAAGGCATTAATTGTCTCATTTTGGGATCAACTGGTGGCGGGCTAAATTGCGGGGGTAAAAAGGTTACAGATGGAGACGAACGAGGGGTGAATATAAATGGCGTAGTTTCTGCGAAGGAAGATCCAAGATGCGCGGATTGGGTGATCTTGGAGGGAGAAAGAGCGCGAATCGAATTTCCGAGAACGCGCTGAAATAAATCAAGTACGCTACCCGCACGAGGGTCACATCCGGTCACACGTTCAGAACTGGAATCTGGACCGCGGAAATGATCGCGAAGCCGTGCGTCCTCAGGCGACCGCCATAAGGGTAGCATCCGGTAACCAGCAAGTCCGCATTCGTGACCTTCGCCGCATGACTCAATACCGCGGGCACGTCGCCACTGCCGATGAATACATCCGCCTTGAGACTCATCTCTTTCTGAAGCTCTGTGATATGGAGGGTGGCGTCGCTGACGAGCGCTTCTTTCCAACCCGGATTGATGTAGTCGCCACCGGGCCCCCAAAGCTCGACCCCGGGGGTAACGTGAGCGAGGGTGAGACGCGCACCAAATCCGGCGGCGATTTGCGCGGCCCACGGCACAGACTTGCGATCATTGGCGCCGAATTCGACCGCGCAGAGGACGCTTCGGATTGCGAACTCCTGTATCGACGATTCTGCTATGTGCGCGCCAGTCCAAACCGGGCATCCAGTCCAGTGCGCAATTTGTACCGTCGAAGATCCCTGAAGAAACTGGTAAAAGGTGGGGCCGTGCGACGGCAACATGATGAGGTCGGCGTTTTTCTCCTGAGCGACCCGCACAATTGCCTTGGCGACGGCGCCTCCGGCCAAGACATACTGAATCGGAAGGCCTGCAAGTTCCGGCCCGAGAGATTTGTCGAGATTTTTCTCGGCCCTCTTGGTGATCTCCGCCAGCATGTCCCAACCAGCCGGGTCGGAACCAGCCTCCGGCACGCCGGCGAGATGGCTCTGAGCGGTCACGACGTGCATTATTACGATCTCAGAATGGAAACGGCGAGCGAATGCCGCGGCCTGATGAATCACTTGCAGCGATGTATTCGGGAAATCAACCGGCAGAAGAATTTTCTTAATGTTTAGCATCGCGCGCGAGACGGCAAGTTCAAGAAATGTTCGCCGTCTCCCTCAAGACGATTCCAACTTTGCATGGACAACATCCCGGTGAACGCAGGATTTGTCGTCCCGAACTAATTGAGACGCGCAATCCTTGGCATGCGTAACGGCCTAGCGCCAAAAACCCGCGGGCCTGTTGGCCAGCCCTGCGCGCGGCCGTCGCGAATCGAGAATGCCGACTCAGACCACTTGCACCCGATCCAACTAGTCTGCGGCGCTCGGGGACGTTCTTGGCGGACGGCCTAGGATGGGTTGCTTCCTCCCCTGCATTCGAAGCCGCAGCCGGTCGAATGCAAGATACACGACCGGCGTTGAGTACAGAGTGAGCATCTGGCTCAAGATCAATCCACCCACAATCGTAATGCCAAGGGGCCGCCGGAGTTCATAGCCCGTGCCCGTTCCGAGCGCCAGCGGCAAAGCGCCGAGCAGGGCGGCCATCGTGGTCATCAGGATCGGACGGAAACGCAACATGCACGCTTCAAAAATCGAGTCGAACGTGCTCTTGCCTTCCCCGCGCTCCGCTTCAAGCGCAAAATCGATCATCATGATCGCGTTCTTTTTTACGATTCCGATCAGCAGCACAATCCCAATGATGGAGATAATGTTCAGATCTTGCTTGAAAAGCATTAATGCGAGCATCGCGCCCACGCTCGCCGATGGCAGAGTGGAGATGATTGTCAGCGGATGGACCAGGCTTTCATACAAAATGCCGAGAACGATATAGACCGCCAGCAGCGCCGTAAGAATCAGCAACGGCTCGGTGCCAAGAGACTGCTGGTAGGCCTGCAGCGTGCCGGCAAAGAATCCTTGCAGAGAGGAAGGCGCGCCGAGCTTCTTCTGCATTTGACTGATGCTCAACGTGGCATCGCTCAGAGACATGTTCGACGCGAGATTGAAGGATACGGTGACCGACGGGAACAGGCCCGTGTGGTTGACGGCGAGCGGCGTCGTGTTCGCTCTACCCTTGGCCACTGTGAGCAGAGGAATGCTGCCCCCGCGCGACGAATGAAGATAAATATCTTTCAATCCTTCCGGGCTTTGCCAGTATTGAGGAGCAACTTCCAGCACCACGTAGTACTGATTTAATTGCGTATAGATAAGCGAGACTTGCGATTGTCCGAATGCGCCGTATAGCGCCGAGTCAAGCGACTGTACCGTAAGGCCGAGCTTTGCCGCCGTGACGCGATCGTAGTTCATCAGTTCTGCAAGGCCGCCATTCTGCTGATCCGCGCTCACGTCCTGGAATCCGGGCAGGCGCTTCATTTGAGCGAGCAAGATCGGTCCCCACTTCGTAAGATCTTCCACCGTGTCGGATTGGATCGTGTATTGGTACATCGCATTGCCGCCCCGCCCGCCGATGCGCAGATCTTGCACGGCCTGGAGGAATGCCGACGCCACCGGCAGACGGTTCAATTGGGGGCGCAGGCGGTCAATGATCTGGGCGGCACTCACCTTTCGCTCCGCTAACGGCTTGAGCGCCACATAAAGCGAACCCGAATTTGTGCTCCCGCCGGTGAAGGCAATCACATTTTCGACGGCGGGGTCGCTCTTGACCACGGCGCCAATTTGCTGAATCGCGGCGTTTATCGCGGTGAAGGAGGAATCCTGCGGGCCTTGTACACCACCGGAAATTGATCCGGTGTCTTCCTGCGGGAAAAATCCCTTGGGAATCTTGACGATCAAAACCACGTTCAGCGCGATGGTGATGAAGAGAATGATGAGAGTGATGGCCGGATTCTCCAGCACCCAGTGCAAGCTCACGCGATAGAGCGACAGCACCCAGTCGAAGAACTCTTCGCTCGCCATGTAGATGCGGCCGTGTTTTTCCGCGCGCTCATTTCTCAAAAGGTAGGCGCACATCATCGGCGTGGTGGTGAGCGAGATGACCATGGAAACGAGGATGGCGGTCGAGAGGGTGACGGCAAATTCGCGGAACAGACGGCCCACAATTCCGCCCATCAACAGAAGAGGGATGAAGACGGCGATCAGCGAGATGCTGATGGAGAAAACAGTGAATCCGATCTCTTCCGCGCCCTTCAGCGCGGCGGCAATGGGTTTCACACCGGCCTCCAAATGCCGCGCGATATTTTCCATCACGACGATGGCATCATCGACCACGAATCCCGTCGAAATCGTCAGGGCCATCAGCGAAAGGTTGTCAATGCTATATCCGAACAGATACATCACCGAGCACGTGCCGATCAGCGAGACCGGAACCGCGATTGCGGGAATGAGGGTTGCGCGGCCGTTGCGCAGGAATATGAACACCACGAAGATGACGAGGACGATGGAAATCAGAAGCGTCCTCTCGACATCGCTGACAGAGGCGCGGATGGTTGTGGTGCGATCGAGAACGATGGTCACATCCATGCCGAGCGGCATCGTCGCGGTGATGTACGGGAGTTGCGCGCGAATGCGGTCAACCGTGTTTATGATGTTCGCGCCCGGTTGCCGAAAGATGATGACCGTAACCGCGCGCTTGCCGTTCAAATAGCCCGCAGCGCGGACGTTCGCGACGGAGTCAATGACCTGAGCGACGTCAGACAAGCGGACAGCAGCGCCATTGTTATAACCGACGACGAGCGGCTTGTATTCCGCCGCGTGCGAGATCTGGTCGTTAGCAAGAATGTCCGCGGTGACATTGCCATCCGTAATTTGTCCCTTGGCCAAGTCGGAATTCTGGAGGCTCAGGGCGGACTGCAAATTCGACAACGTAAGTCCGTAGCCTGCCAACTGCGTTGGATTTGCTTCCACGCGGACGGCGGGCAGCGCGCCACCTCCCGGACTCACCTGCCCGACGCCCTGTATTTGCGATAGCTTCTGCTGCAAGACGGTTGAGGCTTCGTCGTACAGTTTGTCTGGGCCGTATTTGTCAGATGTCAGGGCGAGGATCATGATCGGCGCATCGGAGGGATTAACCTTGCGATAGGTGGGATTGCCCGGCAAGTTGGCGGGCAAATAGGTCCGCGCCGCATTGATGGCCGCTTCCACGTCGCGCGCCGCGCCATCAATGTCGCGGCTGAGATCAAACTGAATTGTGATAGAGGTGCTGCCGAGCGTGCTCGACGAGGTCATCTCCGTTACACCGGCAATGTGACCGAGCTGCCGCTCGAGAGGTGTGGCGACGGAAGAAGCCATAATATTGGCGCTGGCGCCCGGCAAACCGGCGCTGACGGAAATCGTGGGAAAATCGACCTCGGGCAGAGGCGATACCGGAAGCACCTCAAACGCAATCGCGCCCGCCAGGGCGATCGCCACGGTGAGGAGCGTTGTGGCCACCGGCCGGCGAATGAAGGGTGCGGAAATGTTCATGCAGGTGATGCCTCTTCCGCGCCTTCGGTTCCGGATTTCTTCGAATCAGGCGCAAAGCGGTGCGCGAGATTGTCGAAGAAGATGTAGATGACGGGCGTGGTGTAGAGCGTGAGGGCCTGGCTCAGAAGCAGGCCGCCCACCATCGCGATGCCGAGCGGCCGTCGCAATTCAGAGCCAAAACCGGTTCCGAGCGCCAACGGCAGTCCGGCCAGCAACGCGGCCATGGTGGTCATCATGATGGGGCGGAATCGGAGCAGACAGGCTTCATAAATCGCATCCGTCGCGCTCTTACCGTGGTTCCGTTCGGCTTCCAGCGCGAAATCAACCATCATGATTCCGTTCTTTTTCACAATGCCGATCAATAGGACGATGCCGATAATGGCGACCACGCTCAAGTCCTGGCGAAACAGAATCAAGGCCAGGAAAGCGCCAACACCCGCGGACGGCAGCGTGGAGAGAATGGTAATCGGATGGACGAAGCTCTCATACAAAACGCCAAGAACGATGTAGACCGTGACCAGCGCGGCGAGGATGAGCAACGGCTCATTGGCCAGCGAATTTGTGAACGATGCCGCCGTGCCTTGGAATCCAGCCTGAAGGCCGGGAGGCATGTGCATGTCTTTTTGCACTTTGTTGATTGAAGTGATCGCTTCGCCAAGCGCGGCGTTGGGCGCGAGATTGAAGGACGCGGTGATAGCCGGAAATTGGCCTTGATGTGTGATTACGAGCGGCTCGGTGGTTTTCTCAAAGTGCGAGAAAGCGCTTAGGGGTACCGCGTTGCTCATGGCGGAGCTTGTTGCGCCCGCGGATGTCGCCCCCTTGCTGGATGTCGAAGTGGCCGTGCTCGCTGCAAGCGCGTTCGCAGGAGGAACGAGTGTATTTGCTGAAGGGGTGTACAGCGCCGAGCCTGTCAGCGAATTTGATCCCGCCGAGGAAGATCCCGACGATGCGAATGAGGAAGAGGCGCCGGCGCCGCTCGCTCCGGCAGACGCGTTGGATTGAATGTAGAGGCGGTTCAATTTGTTCGGGTCCTTCTGAAATTGCGGCTCACTCTCCAGCACAACGTGGTACTGATTCACCTGCGTGTACATCGTGCTGATTTGCCGTTGGCCGAAGGCGTCATAAAGCGTGTTATCAATGGTTGTCGGCGCGATGCCCAATCGCGAGGCTGTGATTCTGTCAATCACAAGATTTACGGCCGGGCCCCCGGGCTGTTGATCGGTGGCGATGTCTTCCAATTCCGGCAACTTTTTCAGTTGTTCGACGAAGCGGCTGGTCCAGTCATTCAGTTCGCTGGCGTCTGGATCTTCAAGCGTGTATTGGTATTGCGTGCGGCTCACGCGATCGTCCACGGTGATGTTCTGGACCGGCTCCATGAACAGTTGTATTCCCTGAACCTTTTCCAATCTCGACTTGAGCCTGCGGATCAGATCTGAGGCGCTGATGTTGCGGTCGGCGATCGGCTTTAGATTGATGGACATCCGGCCGCTGTTGGTGGTCACGTTGGTTCCGTCTGCACCGATAAACGATGAGAGGCTTTCGACGGCCGGATCTTCCAAAACTGCCTTTGCAAGTTCCTGCTGCTTCTCGGCCATGGCTTTTGAGCTGATCGTCGGCGTCGCCTGCGAGATGCCCTGGATTACACCTGTGTCCTGCACGGGGAAAAAGCCCTTGGGAATGATGATGTAGAGGAAAATCGTAAAAAGAAGCGTAGCCACAGCGACGAGTAGCGTGATCGTTTGGTAGCGAAGCACAAATTTCAGCGTGCGCCCATAGAATGCGATCATCCGCTCGAAGGCGCGCTCCGAAGCCTTATAGACCCGCCCCTGCTGTTCTTCCGGCCTGTGCCGCAGGATTCGCGCGCACATCATGGGCGTGAGCGTGAGGGAAACCACGGCGGAAACGACGATTGTGACAGCCAGTGTCACGGCAAATTCGCGGAAGAGGCGCCCGACCACGTCGCCCATGAATAACAGCGGAATCAGCACGGCGATCAGCGAGACGGTCAGCGAGAGAATGGTGAAGCCGATTTGCTCCGCACCTTTAAGCGCCGCTTCCATGGGCGGATCGCCCGCTTCGATATAGCGCGAAATGTTTTCGATCATCACGATGGCATCGTCCACGACGAAACCGGTGGAAATGGTCAGCGCCATCAGCGACAGGTTGTCGAGGCTATAGCCGAGGATGTACATCGCCGCGAAAGTGCCAACCAGTGACAGCGGCACAGCTACGCTCGGGATGATGGTGGCGTAGAGGCTCCGCAAGAAAAGGAAGATGACGAGGACGACAAGTCCGATCGTCAGCAGCAACTCAAACTCAACGTCCGAGACCGATGCCTCGATGGCGGTCGTCAGATCGGTGAGCGTGGTCACTTGAATGCCCGCAGGCAGGTTGGCTTCGAGTTGCGGTATCAATTGCTTGATGCTCTTCACCACGCTGATCGTGTTCGCGCCGGGCTGTCGTTGCACATTCAGAATCACCGCAGGCGTCTGGTTCATCCACGCGGCCTGGCTATTGTTCTCCACGCCATTCACGATGCGCGCGACGTCGGTCAGCATCACCGGCGCGCCATTGCGGTATGCAACGACAACGTCGCGATAGTCGTCGCTGGTGACCAATTGATCGTTGGCGTCAATCTGATAATCCTGCCGTGGCCCGTCGAAATTGCCCTTGGCTGCGTTCACCGTTGCCTGCGACAGCGCGGTCCGCAGGTCTTCGAGATTGATTCCGTAGGATGAGAGGGCGGTGGGGTTTGCTTGAATGCGAACGGCGGGTTTCTGGCCGCCGCTGATGGTTACAAGGCCGACTCCGCTGAGCTGCGAAATCTTCGGAGCCATGCGGGTGTCCACCAGATCTTCGACTTGGGGAAGCGGCATGGAGCTTGAAGTGATGGCCAGCGTGAGGACAGGGGCATCCGCTGGATTCGTCTTGCTGTAGGTAGGCGGAGCGGGCAGATTGGATGGCAACAAACTCTGCGACGCGTTTATGGCGGACTGCACCTCTTCTTCTGCGATATCAATATTCAGAGTGAGAGTGAACTGCAGGACGATCACGGAAGTGCCGCCGGAGCTGCTGGAGGTCATCTGGCTCAAGCCCTGCAACTCGCCGAACTGGCGCTCGAGCGGCGCGGTTACCGTCGTCGCCACCACGGTCGGGCTTGCGCCGGGATAAAACGTAACCACCTGAATGGTCGGGTAATCAACTTCCGGCAACGCGGAAACCGGGAGTTGCGTATAGCCGACAAGACCGATCAAGAGAATGGCAGCCATCAGCAACGAGGTTGCGACCGGTCGCAGAATAAAAGGACGAGACGGACTCACGGGGCGTTGCTCCCGCTCGTCTTCGCCGGAGCGCTGCTCTGGCTCGCGCCGGCCGCGGCAGGTTTGTTGGCCACGACGACCGCAGTATTGTCCTGCAACTTATCGAAACTGCTGTCGGCGACGACGTCTCCGGGATTGATGCCGTCAACCTGCGTCATGCCGCCGTCGGTGACTCCCGCCTTGATACTGCGTGTATGCGCGACATTGTTTTGGATCACGTAAACGAACGATGCCTGGCCGTTTTGTTGTACGGCGGAAGACGGAATAAGCGTCACTCCCTGCAATGTGTTCACCAGCAGCCGCGTGTTTACAAACTGGTTGGGGAAGAGCGCGTAATTTTTGTTGTCGAAAATTGCGCGTCCTTTTACCGTCCCGGTTGTCGTGTCAATCTGATTGTCGAGCGTCAATAACTTGCCGCTTCCGATTTTCTTCTGCGCCGTGCGATCGAAAGCATCGACAGCCAGGCTGGCCTTTTTACGCATGCCGGCTTGGACCTGGCTGAGGCTGTCTTCCGGTATCGTGAAAATCACCGTGATGGGCGTCATTTGCGTGATCACCGCTAGCGTTACGGCCCCTGAGGATTGCACCACGTTGCCCGGATCCACCAGCCGAAGACCCATGCGACCGGAGATCGGCGCGGTGATATGGCAGAAGTCGACCTGGACCTGATCGTATTGCACCGTTCCTTGATCGTTCTTCACAACGCCCTGGTCCTGGAGGACGAGCTTCTGCTGGTCATCGAGCTGTTGCTTTGCGATTGCTTTCCTGTCCCACGCAGCTTGGTAGCGTTGCTCGTCCATCTGGGCTTGGGCGAGCAGATTTTCGTCACGCTCGAGCGCGCCTTGCGCTTGCAAAAGTGTGGCGTTGTACGGACGCGGATCAATGTCAATCAGCGGGTCGCCCTTCTGTACGAGTTGGCCCTCCTTGAAGTGCACGGAGACAACCAGACCATTCACCTGGCTGGTAATCGAATCGGTGTAAACCGGAGTGACCGTGCCGATCGCTTCCAGGTACACGCCGATGTCGCCCTTTTGGGCCGTTGCCGTCGTGATGGCGATTCCCGCCTTAGCGCGCGCCGCTGCCGCGGCTGCGGCGGCCGCTTTTTTGGCTTCTTCGTGGTGGTACAAGACCAACGCGAACACAATCGCAACGGCCAGCAACAATACTGCCCACACAACCCATCTGGACTTGTGTCGTTGGCGCGCCGGATCAGGAGCCGAGAGTCGATAGTCAGCTCTGATGTCTGAGTGCTCGTTTATGTCAGCGATCGAAGCCTCCTTTTCCGAATCCGAATGCCATGCATGGTACTCCTCGAAGGCGATTCTCCGAGGCACAAAATCTCACACGCCAAACCGAATTTTTGAGGAGGGCAAGGTGCGCCCAGCCCCATGTCAATCGGCTTGCTCAGCCCAAAACTTCAAAAATTCTTCGAATGCTACCGAGCGGGATGACTTAGGTCAATTGGCGCGGCGCAACGCCGGCCGTTGGTGGCGATGTGCGGCCCTGAGCCGGAAATGGCGCGTGCCGGCCGCAGAAACAACCACGGATTCTCATGAATTGAAAGGGGAGCCGTTCAAAGATTCAAAGAGAGGGCTTGGTAGCGCCAACGGGAATCGAACCCGTATTACCGCCTTGAAAGGGCGATGTGCTAACCGTTGCACCATGGCGCCACGGGAGGAGCGAGTTTGGTAAACCGACAGCTCGCGGCAACTGAAACTATTATTAAGGAACTACTTGGATTTCACAAGCGCGGCGAGATGCGCGCGAATCCAGAGTGGCGCGGATTTCGCACGGCTTCGTTTCGAGCGCCCTCACTGCGGGAATCCACCGCGAGCACCGCTTCCGCCTACTTCCAGCCATTGCGTTCACGAAGCGACGTGATGTGTGCGACGTGATGCTTGCCGTGCCACGCGTATTGCGCCAGCACCTGATCGAGCGCCACGGTGCCCCATTCGGGATGACGGTACTTGCGCGACCAGCTGGCCGGCGGGATCGAGCGCAGAAGCGCGACCCAGCGTTTGTGAAGCGATTCGAGTAGCGCGAGCGATGTCTCCACCGGAACTGTTTCAGAATCTGGCAGCTCGGCCCATCGCGCTTCATCGTACGGCTTGATCGTCGGCTCTTCTTCCGTCAGCGCGAGCTTGAAACGAACGTAGGCGTTCATGTGACTGTCGGGAACGTGATGGGCTAATTGCCTAACGGTCCAGCCGCCTTCGCGATACGGAGTTGAAAGTTGCGCGGCGTTCAGCCCCGCGATCGAAGCGCGGAGCTGCGCAGGCGCGGTCTCGATCTCATCGAGGAGCACCTTGCGCTCCGATTCGGAAACGGTCGTCGGCCAATTGAATTTGCCGATCGGATATCGCGGATCGTGATTCATGCGTTCCACTCCTGATTTGCTTTCGCCGCTATTAGTCTTGGTCCTGATGTTCCTCGTGCCAGGCCATCTGAATCGCTTCGAGCTTCCCTTCGTTCGACGCCTTCGGGTCCCCGGTAAAACCCTCCAGCTCGACGATGAATTTGTGCAGGTCCGTGAAGCGCACAGTCAGAGGATCCGTCTCGGGATATTTCTCGGCGAGGCGAATACCAATTTCTTCGGCGTCATCCCATCCAAACGTCTGCGGCATGTCAATTACCCTCGGCTTCCATCGAGCTCCATCGCGCGATTAGTGGTCCACTTCCTTCGCGTAGTTTTTGTTCCACTCGGGAATCTCGACGACGATATCTTTCGTTCCGTCGGGAACGCACTGGCATCCGAGACGCGACTTCGGCGTCACGCCTGGCGCCTCGTCAAGCTGATCGTACTCGGCGTCGGTCGCTTCGTTGCAGGAATCGAGTCCTTCGTGAACGATCACGTGGCACGTGGAGCACGCGCAAACGCCGCCGCAAGCGTGATCGAGGCCCATGTGGAATCCCTGCGAGATATCGAGGAGGCTTCCGGGAAGGCCGTCGTGGCCGTACGGAATCTTGTCGGGATCGATCTCAATTGTCTTGCCTTCCTTGACGAACGTAATCTTGTATTTCTTCGTCGCGGGCGTGTACTTTGTCTCTTCGATGTATGGATTTTTGCCGCCCATAATTCTCCGCTCCTTCTCTTCGAATCCTAGAGGGCGCAGCAAGCAACGCCCCAACGAAACCGACTAGACGTCGTCCAGCCGCTTGCCTTCGAGCGCGTTGTGCAGCGCTCCATTCATCACAAGCTCGGCGAGATACAACGTGGCTTGATTGAGCTCGTCAATATTCGTTCGAATCAATTTGTAATCGCTACCGCGCGCCGAATCGCGGAGGCGTTCGACGCTCTGATCGATCGCCGCGCGTTCCGCCTTGGAAAGTTGCGCGACTGCTTCGTTGTTCAGCGCCTTTTCCGTTGCCTTCAGAATCGTTTCAGCTTCGTTCCGGGATTCGATGAGCTGCCGCTCGCTGAAATCCTGCTCGGCGAATTCGATGGACTCTTCGAGCATGCGCTCGACTTCGGCGTCGTTCAGTCCGTAGCTCGGCTGAACTTCAATCGTGTGTTGCTCGCCCGTGCGCAAATCGCGCGCCGCCACCTGAAGGATGCCATTCGCGTCAATCAGGAATTTCACTTCGATGCGGGCAAGGCCGGCCGGGCCGGGAGGAACCTTCAATTGAAATCGCGCGAGCGACCGGCAATCCTTGGCAAGTTCGCGCTCGCCTTGCAGAACATGGAGATCGATTGCCGTCTGATTCTCGACGCCCGTGGTAAACATTTCCTGCGCGCTCGCCGGGATGGTCGAGTTGCGCGGAATAATTTTCGCCACGACGCCGCCCATCGTCTCGATACCGAGCGAAAGCGGCGTGACATCGAGCAGGAGCATCGTCGTGACGCCGGAATCCAAGATGTCGGCCTGCACGGCGGCGCCGAGAGCGACGACCTCGTCGGGATTCAGCTCGCAGTGCGGCGCGCGGCCAAAGTATTCGCCGACCGTGCGACGCACCAGTGGAATGCGCGTTGAGCCGCCCACGAGCACTACCTCTTCAATTTGGCTGGGCACGAGCGTCGCATCGGCAAGAGCCTGCTTCACCGGGCCCATCGTGCGCGCAACGATCGGTTCGATCAGATTCTCGAATTCCCGGCGCGTGAATTCGCGCACGTAGAACTTTCCGTCCTCGAGGGGAACGTGTACTTCCGCCTTTTCCGCGCTCGACAGCCGATGCTTCGCGAGGATCAGCGCCTTGCGCAGGTCCTGAACGCATCCGGGATGCGCGCTCAAATCGAGGCCGAGATCTCGCCGAATCTCCTGGCGCGCGACGCCGAGAAGAATGTTATCGATATCGTCGCCGCCGAGATGTGTGTCTCCGTTCGTCGAAAGCACCTGGTAGATGTCGCCATCTTCGGTTGAAATCAGTTTCAGCGTCGAGATGTCGAAAGTCCCGCCGCCAAAATCGTAAACGGCAACGCGGCCGCGCTGCTGCTTGTGCAGCCCATAGGCAAGCGCCGCAGCCGTCGGCTCGTTCACGAGGCGCAGCACTTCGAGCCCGGCGATGCGCCCGGCGTCTTTGGTGGCCTGGCGCTGCGCGTCGTTGAAATATGCGGGAACGGTGATGACGGCTCGGTCCACCGTTTCTTTGAAAAAGTTCTCAGCCCAGGATTTCAGCTCGCGAAGAATGAACGCGGAAATTTCCGGCGGCGTGAAAACTTTTTCGCCGAGCCGCACGCGAATCACGTTTCCGCTCGAAGGTTCGATGTGAAATGGAAAATGCTTCAGCTCGTCCTGCACGTCTTCGACCGAGCGGCCCATCAGGCGCTTCACGGAATAAATTGTTCGACCGGGCTGCGTGAGCAAGCGGCGCTGAGCGGCTTCTCCGGCGATCACCGTGCCGTCTTGATCCACACTGACGACGGAGGGACACAGCGTCGAGCCGTACGGGCCGACAATGCACCGCGGATGGCCCGCGCCGTGGTCCATGTACGCAACCAGGCTGTAGGTCGTGCCGAGATCGATTCCGACAATTCTGCCTTTGATTTCCATGCTAAGAGGCCTTCGTCAATTCATCCTGAACGTTTGCGACGAGATTTCGAATATAAGATCGCCGATTCAAGATCTCGTTCATTTGCCCCATGAGCGCGACTCGCGCATCCTTGCTCGCGCCCGAGCTGATGGCCGCGTCCCACCGCGCGAACACGCCGTTCAATTCCAGGTCCACGTCTTCGAGTTTCTGCTGAAAATCTTTCTGCGCAGCTTCCAGCCGCCCGCGCAACTCGGCCAGGTCTTCGCCAGATTCGCGCGCCTCGCGCAGCTCATCGAGCGACTCGTTCAGCTCGAAAACCTCTTCGAGCAGCTCGGGAGGCGCCTGCTGCTTCGTTGTCCCTTCCTTGCGCATCCCCTCGTGCTCGAGGAGATATTCGACGCGCGCCAGCGGATCGCGAAGAGTGCGATAGGCGTCGTTCAATTCCGACGATCGTTCAAGCGAAAAATTCCGCTCGAATTCTTCACCGCGAACGAAATTATCAGGATGCAGCTTCCAACTAAGTTTGTGAAATTGCTGTTCGAGCGCTTCGGCGTCAATCCCAAGTTTTTCCGGCAGGCCAAACAGCGCGAAGTAGCTCGTCCCGCGCGGGAGGGGCTGGATTTTTCCGCACGACGGGCAGAAATGCGCGCCGTTCGTCGCCGACTTGCAGCTCCAGCAGGCCGCGCTGGCTGCCGATTCCGCACGTGTTTGCGTCACACTCATCCTTGACGACCTCGCCGGTCTCGGTGGTCTCTTCGCGTTCGAAAATCTTCTTGCCGCGGGGAATTTAATAAACGGGTGAGCGCTTCGGCTGCCATAAGACCCAAGTAGGCCCAAAACAGCGCGGCCGATCGCGCGCCGCCGCGCCGCGATCTACGCGGTGAACGAGCTGCCGCAGCCGCAGCTTCGCGCCGCCTGCGGATTCTGAAATACGAAGCCCTGTTTCATCAGGTCCTCGTGGTAATCGAGGATGGTGTTATTCAGATAGAGATAGCTCTTGGGGTCCACAAAAAGACGCGCGCCATTTTCTTCGAAGACTTTGTCGCGATTGCGCGCCTCGGTCTCAAGGCGCATGGCGTACGTCAAACCCGAGCATCCGCCGCCCTGCACACCAACCCTTAGTCCGCCCGACTCGGCGGACACGCCTTCCTTCGTGAGTAACTCGCGGATTTTCCCCGCCGCTTTTTCTGTTACATGAATCATGGCATCGCTTCCATTACAGCGCGAGTCCCCGTTGCGCGTGGCGCATCGCGAGAGTTCGCGCGAAATTGCCGTATCGGCAGGCGCTTAGTGCGCCGATTTCGCTTCGGCCGGATTCACGGTTTCGCCCTGCTTCGTTTTCCAATCCGAGAGCGCGGCCTTGATCGCATCTTCAGCGAGCACCGAACAGTGAATCTTCACCGGCGGCAGAGCCAGCTCGCGCACGATATCCGTGTTCTTGATGGCGAGAGCTTCCTCGACCGTCTTGCCCTTCACCCATTCGGTGGCCAGCGAAGAACTGGCAATCGCCGAGCCGCAGCCAAAGGTCTTGAACTTGGCTTCCTCGATGACCCGCGTATCCGGGTTCACCTTCATCTGCAGCTTCATGACGTCGCCGCATTCGGGCGCGCCGACCAATCCTGTGCCGACGTTCGGATCTTTCTTATCGAGCGATCCGACGTTGCGGGGATTGTTGTAGTGATCGATTACTTTTTCCGAGTAAGCCATTTGTTGCTCCTTATCTTCAAATCGTTACGAAATCGTTCCCTATATCAAATTCGAATCAGCCGGACCGCTCGCGGTTACTCGCCCGCGGCTGTCCACTTCATCTTGCTGATGTCCACGCCTTCTTTGGCCATTTCGTAGAGCGGCGAAAGTTCGCGCAAACGGTTAACGGTTTCCACGACGCGCGAAACGACGTAGTCCACTTCTTCCTCGGTGTTAAAACGGCCGATGCCGAATCGGATTGACGTGTGCGCCAGGTCTTCCCCGACTCCGAGAGCCTTCAAAACGTAGCTTGGTTCGAGCGTGGCCGAAGTGCAGGCCGAGCCGCTCGACACGGCTATGTCGTTGATGCCCATCAGAAGCGATTCGCCTTCGACGAACGCGAAGCTGATGTTGATGTTGTGCGGGAGGCGATGCTCCATCGAGCCGTTGACGTAGCACTCGTCAAGCTGGCTCATAATGGCGTTCTTGAGACGGTCGCGCAACCCGCTGAGTTTCTTGGTCTCTGCGACCATTTCCTGCTGGCAAATCTCGCAAGCCTTGCCGAGGCCGATGATGCCGGTCACGTTGAGCGTGCCAGAACGCATCCCGCGCTCGTGGCCGCCGCCGTCAATGATGGCCGAGAGCTGAACGCGAGGATTCTTCCGGCGAACGTAGAGAGCGCCGACTCCCTTCGGTCCGTAGAGTTTGTGGGCCGAGATCGAGAGCAGGTCGATTCCGTCGCGCTGCACGTCAACGGGAATTTTCCCTATCGCTTGCACCCCATCCACGTGGAAGAAAACGCCCTTTTCTTTTGCAATCTTTCCGATTTCTTCGATCGGCTGGATGACGCCGATCTCGTTGTTCGCATACATGATCGAGATCAGGATCGTCTTCGGCGTGATGGCCCGGCGCAGGTCGTCGAGGTTGATGCGCCCGTCTTTCTCGACGGGCAGATACGTCACCTCGAAGCCGTATTTTTCGAGCCGCTTGCACGTATCGAGAACGGCCTTGTGCTCGGTTACCTGCGTGATGATGTGATTGCCCTTCTCGCGATACATCTCCGCCACGCCTTTGATGGCGAGGTTGTCCGACTCGGTCGCGCCGCTCGTGAAGATGATTTCCTTTGGCGATGCGTTGATCAGCTTGGCGACTTGCGCTCGAGCGTTCTCGACGGCTTCTTCCGCCGCCCAGCCGAACGAGTGATTGCGGCTTGCCGAGTTCCCGAATTTCTCGGTGAAATACGGCAGCATCGCATCGAGGACGCGAGGGTCCACCGGAGTGGTCGCGTGATTGTCCATGTAAACCGGAATCTTGAGTGCCATCTTCTTTCTCCTGATCCTAAACTCTGAGCTCGACAACCTCGGAAGATGAAGCTTCCTCTGTCATCTGCGAAATCGTCACTTTATTGAGTACGTCAAGAATGCTGTCATTCACCTTCCGCAGCGGCTCCCGGACGATGCAGGTGTTCGTCTGCCCGCACTGGCCGCGGTGCGTAACGCAGGAAGTGATGAAGAGCGGCCCTTCGATCGCGTGAATGGCGTCCAGGGCCGTAATTCGGGACGCTTCGCGCGCCAGCGTATAGCCCCCGCTCGAACCGTGCCGGGCCGCCACCAAGCCTCCGCGCGCCAGTTTCTGGAGGACTTTCGCCATCAGCGGGGTCGAGATTCCGTATGCCTCAGCGATATCCGAAGCGCTGAACGAATCCTCGCCTTTGTGCATCGCAAGATGTTTCAAGGCGATAAGTCCGTAATCGGCCTTCTTGGAGAGCTTGAGCATTCGATATACGACTAAATCAGTCGCAAATGAATTGTAGACCCATCGATGGCCTCAAGTCAAGAGTGACGGAATCCTACAACCCCCGCTTCCGCAATGACTTAAACCACGACCATTTTAGTCGTGCATGTCAAATCGGGTGGGTCGAACGGCGCCGAAATCAACTCGAATGGTAGCTCATAGGAGTGCAACGGCAGTCCGGTTGTGGAGCATCAGTTCGGCGAACTTGCGACGGGCTAGTCGCCGCTTCCCGGCTTCCAACGCTGGAGAAATTGAGTGATGTCGGCAGGACCGATCTTTACGGCGGACTCAAACTCGCCATGTTGCTGGCTTGTGAGCAGCTTTCCCCTGCTATCGAGGACTGCGAGAGCCGGCACGCCTTTTTCCAGCGGAACTTCGAATTTCTTGGCGATATCGGTATTTGCGTTGTAGTCCCCGATATTGATGTGGACCACGTGGTAGTTCGCGGCAACGAGTGGGGCAATCTCCCTGGAGTGAAAAGCGGCGTCAAGTACGTGGCAGTCGAAGCACCAGTTGCCGCCGAAAACCACGATAACGTTCTTGTGGTCCTTCGCTGCCGCGCTAAGCGCCGCCGCCAAATCCTGTTGCGCCTCCGCCGGATCGGGATAGAGGCTCGTATTCGGCGTCGCGGGCTCCGGAAGTGACAGAATCGGCCGTGGAACCGGGTCGCCACGTTGCGAGCCAATGATGAGCCAATCATCGCCCTTCTGAACCCACACCTGCGCGGCGGAAACCAGCATCTCGGTCTTTTTCGCTCCGGCGCCAAACGTCAGATATACGCGAAGCGTGAGAATCGTAACTCCGGCTTCCGGCGAAGTGCGCTGCAGGACCTTCGGATCAATGGCCGTTAGCCCCATCGAGTGAAACCTGGACCAGAATCGCGGCTCTTCCGACGGATCCGCCGTCTTTCCCTGGGGCGTTTGGGCAAAGACATCGGGACCAACCGCGTACAGCGACGAGAGCGCAGTCGTGTTGCCGGCCAGCACTGCGGCTTTCCATTTGTTCAGAGGGGCGAAAGTATCTGACGCGCGCGGAGCTGCTTGCAAAGCGCCCAATGAGGCCGAGCAAAGTACAAATAGAAGCGCGAGCGATGCCGTCAAGCTCGCCGTGAATTTCGATTTGGCCACCGATCTCGTCATCCTGATCCTTTTTCGCCCCGTTGCAGCTTCCATTCTACCGTCAAGCAGCAAGACCGCCGCGAAGAATCCAATGCGGCCTGCGCGGGCGTGCCGCGCCAGGCCTTTTTGCAGAGCGAAGCCGGACGTTGTAGGTTAAAATCTCGAACGGCTGATCAAAATGAATTCAGTAATTGCCGTCTATCCCGGCTCATTCGACCCTGTGACGAACGGCCATCTCGACCTGATCGAGCGCGGCTCAAAGATATTTCACCGCCTGATCGTCTCGGTCCTTCGAAATCAGGAGAAGGAGCCGATGTTCGAGATTGATGAGCGCCTGGAAATGCTCCGCGAGACGACGAGCGCGTGGCCAAACGTCGAAGTGGACGCGTTTCACGGCCTGCTCGCCGATTACGCTCGGCGAAAAGAAGCCCGGGTGATCCTGCGCGGCATCCGCGCTGTCTCCGACTACGAGTACGAATTGCAAATGGCGCTGATGAACCGGAAACTTGCGCCCGAGGTCGAGACCGTTTTCATGCTTCCGGCGGAAGCTTACAGTTTTCTGAGCTCGCGCCTCGTCCGCGAGGTCGCGCGGCTTGGCGGATCGCTTCGCGGGCTTGTGCCGCTGACGGTCGAGGAGAGATTGAAGAAACGGTTTGGCTGAGACTGAATCGCGACGCTGCAATTGCCGAAATTTTTTGAAGGAGAAAACAGAAGCCATGTCCACCGCGCCACGCGTAGAGCTGTTGAAGCTGTCCGACGCCGTCAACCGCATTTCGGTGTCGCCGACGATGGCGGTATTGATGGCTGCGGAGAAACTCCGCGCAAGCGGCGTGGACGTGGTGGATTTCGGTCCGGGCGAGCCGGATTTCCCGACTCCGGATCACATCAAGCGCGCAGCCGTTCGCGCCCTCGAGGATAACCGCACGAAATACACGCCGACGGCGGGAATCGCGCCGCTGCGTCAGGCCGTCTGCGACTGGCACGCGCTGAATCTCGGCTCGTCGTACGAGCCTCGCGAATGCGTCGTGACGGCGGGCGGCAAGCTTGCGATCTTCAACGTCATTTGTTCCCTGATCAACGCGGGCGATGAAGTCGTGATTCCTGCGCCGTACTGGGTCAGCTATCCGGACATCGTGAAATTCGCGAATGGAAAGCCGGTCTTCGTCGAGACGCCTGCGAGCGACAACTTCTGCCTGCGCGCCTCGGAGCTCGAAAAAGTCCTGACGCCGCGCACGCGAATCGTCATCGTGAACTCGCCGAACAATCCGACCGGCGCGGTAATACCGCAAGATGAGTTTGGGCGCATTCTCGACGTTTGCCGGAAACACGGCGTCTGGCTGCTCTCGGACGAATGCTATTCGCACTTCACCTACGGCCACGCCAGGCCGTTTTCGATTGCGAGCTACGCCGATTCGAAAGATCACGTGATCATCGCGGGTTCACTCTCGAAGACTTTCGCGATGACCGGCTGGCGCGCCGGCTACACGCTTACGCCCGAGCCGCTCGCTGCGGCGATGATCAAGCTGCAAAGCCAGTCGGCCTCCAACGTCAACTCCATCACGCAGTACGCCGCGCTTGAAGCTTTGAAGGGGCCGATGGATTCGGTCGCGACGATGCTTGCCGAATATGCGCGACGCCGCGCCCACATTCTTGCCGGGCTGCGCGCAATCCCCGGCATCGAATGCACCGAGCCTGAAGGCGCATTTTACGTTTTTCCAAAGGCCGTGACGAAGTCCGGCGAAGCGCGCGACTCCATGGATATCACGCGAGGCCTTCTCGAACGCGAACACGTCGCCGTCGTTCCGGGCGACGCCTTTGGCGCGCCGGGCCACATGCGCATCTCCTACGCGACGTCAATCGACCGCATTGACGAGGGACTCCGCCGCATCGCACACTTTTTCGGCGCGGGATCGTGAAGCTTCGCCCATCGCGGCTCGAACCGATTTTCGACGCGCGCCCGTGGGGCGTGCATTCGCTCACCCCGCTTTTCCCGGATCAAAACCATCTCGGCGAAAAAATCGGCGAAGCCTGGTTGACCGGAGAAAAATGCCGCTTTGCGAACGGGCCTTTCGCGGGCTCAACGCTTGGCGAAGTGTGGCCGCAAATGCCTGTCGAATGGACGGGCACGTCGGTCCGACCCGCGGGCGCATTTCCAATACTTGTTAAGTTCATTTTCACGTCCGACAAACTATCCGTGCAGGTGCATCCGGACGACGATTACGCGTCGCTCCATGAGAGGCAAGCCGGCGGCCGGGGCAAGACGGAAATGTGGTATTGCCTCTCGGCTCAGCCGGGAAGCGAAATTCTTCTCGGCTTGAATCCCGGAGCGGATCGAGACTCATTCCGCCGCGCGATAAACGACGCCACGGTCGAGAATTGCGTCATGAGGATCCCCGCGCACGCTCATGACGCGATTTTTGTTCCCGCTGGAATCGTTCACGCGATTGGTGCCGGAGTCGTCCTTTGCGAAATTCAGGAGCAATCGGACATTACCTATCGCGTTTACGACTACAACCGGCGCAATGCCGCGGGGGAAACGCGGCCGCTGCACGTAGACAAGGCGATGGACGTCATCCGGTTTGGCGACCAAAAAGGCGGCAAGATTCAACCCGTGACGATCCAGCGCGGCCCGATTACGGAAACTTACCTCGCGGCGTGCCGCTATTTCGCGACCGAACGGTGGGAGTTCTCAAAGCCCATCGCGACGACAGCGTCGCTCGAACACTTTGATCTGCTGATTTGCATTTCAGGGCGCGGCGACTTCGTGGCCGGCGGCGAGAGATTCGCCTACGCTCCGGCGCAAGTCTGGCTTATTCCCGCAGCGCTTGGCGCGTATCAAATCACGCCGCAGGAGCGCACCGAGTTGCTGAGAACATACGTCCCGGCGAGCCTCGACGAATTTGCGCGCGAGCTTGCCGGACGCGGCGTGAGTCAAAGCCAGTTAGCCCAGTTGGTGCACACTTGAAGGCGCAATCGGAAAAACTGACGGCCTGCGCCGTCCTTCTCGCGGGCGGCCGCGGAACGCGTTTCTGGCCGCGCAGCCGCATGCGCACGCCGAAACAGCTCCTGAACATCGCTGGCCGCGACACGATGTTGCGCGAAACAGCCGAGCGCCTTTCGCCGCTTTTTTCTCCGCGGAATCTGTGGGCCGTCACGAACGTCGAGCAAGTGAAAGCCGTGCGCAAGCAGCTCTCGCGCGTGCCTGCATCGCATATTCTTGCTGAACCTGTGGGGCGCAATACGGCCGCGGCGATCGCGCTCGCCGCATTTCATCTGGCGCACAAACACGGCGACGCGCTAATGGCCGTTCTTCCAGCCGATAGCTATATCGCCGATGCACCGCGCTACCGAAAAATCGTGCATGCCGCGCTCGAACTGGCCAAGACTCCGGGAAATCTCGTCGTGATCGGCGTTCCTCCGACGCGGCCGGAAACTGGCTACGGCTACATCGAACGCGGCTCCGCGGCAGGCCGATGGTCGGGCGAGCCTGCTTTCGCCGTGAAAAGATTTACGGAAAAACCCGCGCTGCCTCTCGCCCGCCGCTATGTGAAATCGCACGCCTATTTCTGGAATGCCGGAATGTTTTTCTGGCGCGTTTCGACATTTCTCAATTGTTTGAGGGAATATCTACCCGCGACTTATGAGTCGCTCGCCACACTGTCCGCCGAAATCGGCACGCGCAAATTCGAGCGGCAACTGCGGCGAACATACTCAAAGCTCGAAAATATCTCCGTGGATTACGCCATCATGGAACGCGCCACGCGAGAGCGCGGCCGGCGGCGCGTCTTCGTGATTCCCGCGAAGGTGGGCTGGAGCGACATCGGTTCGTGGACCGCAGTTCACGAACTTCTCGCGCGTCACGAGGGCGAGAACGTTTCGGCCGGGCCGTCATTCACGCTCGATGCCACCGGGAATTTTCTGTGGAGCCCGAAAAAGTTCGTGGCGGCGATCGGCGTCCACAATCTCGTCGTCGTCGAAACTCCCGATGCACTTTTGCTTTGCCCGCGCGACCGCGCGCAGGACGTCGGACGAATTGTGAAATGGCTCGAAGAACGGAAGCTTCGAGAACTCCTGTAGAGTTGCCCTTTCGGTCCAATGAAGCGGGCCAATGCGGCTGTTTCGTTCCGGCCGACTTCACGTATACTGGCGCACCGTGACTTCCATTCAATTCGGCACCGACGGCTGGCGCGGCATCTTCGCCGAAGATTTCACTTACGAGAACGTGCGCACGGTGGCTTACGCCGTCGCGCGCTACGTCGTGCGCGCCGAACAGCCGACCAACGGCGTCCTCGTCGGATACGACAACCGTTTCGGCTCCGAGCGTTTCGCGCGGGTTGCCGCTGAAGCCGTCGCGATGACCGGCACACCGGTCTGGCTCGCCGCCGATGCCTGCCCCACGCCCGCCATTTCGCTTCTGGTGCGGATGCGCGGCGCCGCCGGCGGAATTCAAATCACCGCAAGCCACAATCCGTATAAATGGAATGGCGTGAAATTCAAAGCGACTTACGGGGGCTCCGCGTCGCCCGCGATCGTCGCCGGGATCGAAACGGAACTGGGACGCGTCTTGCGAGCGGGTGTGCCGCCTCTCCCGCCGCGCAAGGAATTGATTCATTCGCTCGACGTCCGCACTCCGTATCTCGAGACCCTCGACAAACTGGTGGATTGGGACAGGCTGCGCGCCGCGAATTTCCGGTTCGTTGTGGATCCGATGTACGGCTCCGGCCGCGGGCTTCTCCGCGACTTGTTCGCGCGCCATGGAGTTCCGTGCGACGAAATTCGCGGAACTCGCGATCCGCTATTCGGCGGCGTCAATCCCGAGCCGATCGAGCCGCACGTCGAGGCTTTGCGGCGCGCGGTGGTTGATGGCAAATATGACGCGGGATTCGCGCTCGATGGCGACGCCGACCGCATCGGCGCGATCGATCGCAACGGAACATTCGTCACGCCGCACCAGATTTTCTCGATTCTCCTGTGGCATCTCGCGGGCACGCGAAAGATTTCCGGCGACGTCGCCAAGACATTCTCGACGACAAAGATGATTGACAAGATCGCCGCGAAATTTGGCCGTAAGGTCTGGGAAACGCCAATCGGCTTCAAATACATTTGCGAACGCATGCTCGAGAGCGACATTTTGCTCGGCGGCGAGGAAAGCGGCGGGATCGGCACCAAGCTTTATTTGCCCGAGCGCGATGCCAACGTGAACGCGCTCCTCCTGGCCGAAGTGATGGCGTGGCACGGGAAGCGGCTGGAGGAGCTTGTCGCCATGCTGCAGCGCGAATTCGGGGAGCATGTCTACGGCCGCGTGGACCTCGAGCTGCATCCGGGCCAGAAAGAAAAAGCGATCGCGCACTACGCGGATGCCTCGGTGACCCGTATTCTCGATTGGCCCGTGGTGCGGCGCGAAGATCTGGATGGAATGAAACTCTATCTCGGCGATATCGGCTGGGTGATGGTCCGCGCCTCCGGAACGGAGCGAATGCTGCGCGTCTACGCCGAAACCACGCGCCCGGAAACCACGAAGCGCGTGCTCGACGAAGTCAGCTCGTTCGTGAAACGGCTTTAGCAGGAGCGATTCGCCATGCAACGGCGCCTTTACCAACTCGACGTATTCACCACGAAGCCCTTCGCCGGCAATCCGCTTGCGGTGATTACCGACGGCGACGATATTTCGAAAGAACGAATGCAAGCCGTCGCGCGAGAGATGAATCTCTCGGAAACCGTTTTCGTGCAGAAGCCGACGAATGATCGCGCGCTTGCGCGGCTGCGGATTTTCACCACCACGCAGGAGCTCCCACTCGCAGGCCATCCGGTGATCGGAACTTGGTTTCTCCTCGCGCAGCTTGGCGTGGTGCCCGCTTCAGAAGGCCAGGTAAGAATCCTCCAGCAGACGGGCGCGGGAATCCTGCCGGTTGAGTTTTCGTTTCACGATGGCAGGCCCGTGCGCGTCACGATGACGCAACGCCCCGCGCGATTTTCTTTGCCGCGGATAGCCCGGCCCGCGCTGGCCGCCGCGCTGGGATTGAAGCCGGGCGATTTTTCCGATGAATTGCGCGTCGAGGCCGTCTCCACGGGAATTTTCAATCTCATGGTGCCGCTGAAATCGAGGAAGGCGCTCGGCAAGATCGAAATGAATCTCAGCGCGTTGGCAAAACTCCTCGGGTCGAGCGCGTCCCTCGCCTACTGCTTCGCTCTCGGAAGCCGCGGCCACGTCTTCGCGCGCGGCATGGTGCCATGGGGAATCATCGAGGATCCCGCCACGGGCTCCGCGGCCGGTTCGCTCGGGGCATATCTGGTCACTCACGAGAAGCTGCGTCCGGGTGAAACGCTCACGATCGCGCAAGGCGTGGAGATGGGCCGCCCGAGCCACATCGAAGTCGAGATCGAGGAAAAGCGCGGCAGGCTCACGCCGCGAGTGAGCGGCTCGGCGGTGTGCGTGCTCGAAGGCCACATCGAAGCGTAAATAAAAAACGCCGACTCGTTCGAACCGGCGTCCGGCAAAACTTCAATTTCCGAATTAATTGCTTGGTGGTTTTTCCCGCTGCGCTTTCTGGCTCACGTGCTGGCTGCGGTTGTCCTTTGAGGCTTCTTTTTGTGCTTTTTTCGTGCTGGAGTGGCTCAGGGCGCGGTTATCTTGATTCACGTTTGTCTGGCTGGCGTGTATATCCTTGCGCTCGGTCTTCGTGGATTGCTGCTTTTCCTTCGATTGCGCGCGGCGGTCGGCGGCGTTCGCCTCGCCCATTTCGTTTTTCTTGGCGTCCTTGGATGTTTGGCGATTGTCTTTATTTGTGCCCTTGGCGTCGGTCTTGAAATCCTTGGACGTTGAGCGGTTGTCTTTGTTGACGTCCTTCTGCTCGCCTTTCGTCATCGTGTGCGTCTTGGGCTTCTCGTCGGGCGTATCGCCCTTCGCATCCGATTGACCCGGCTGGCCTTGCTGGCTCTGGCCTGCGCCATCGGGCTTCTGATCTTGCGCGCGCACCGATGGAACGAGCAAGGCGGCGACT
Source organism: uncultured Acidobacteriota bacterium (assembly GCA_963838705.1). Classification (GTDB taxonomy): domain Bacteria; phylum Acidobacteriota; class Terriglobia; order Acidiferrales; family UBA7541; genus Palsa-147. Next base: position 90,659 of record CAWIRU010000006.1, read on the forward strand.
GCCGCTCCGATAAGGGCCTTCCGAATCATTGTTTCAGCCGGCAAAGCGAATCTCCTTCCAGTGCGGGAGACGTTTGAAGCGTCTTACCAGTTAAACACTGGGGCCTGTCTTAAGTCGCGGGAATTACAGGATACCACACGTATTCGTAACGGCCCATCAAGGACTGCGGCAGCCTATTTTTCGTCGATCTTCTTGAGTGCAGCGTCGAGGACGCCATTCAGGAAGGCTGGAGCCTCTTCGGATGAGAATTTCTTGGCGAGTTCGATCGCTTCGTCAATCACCACTTTGACCGGTGCGGTGCCGGATCGCAATTCGTAGATCGCCAGACGCAGAATGTTGCGGTCGATCGCCGCAATGCGGTCCAATCGCCAGTTGTGCGAGAGCTTTGAGACGAGCTTGTCGTTCGCTTCGGCCTGCTCGAGCGCGCCTTCAAAAAGCTGGCTCGCAAACTTGCGGGTTGAGTCCGCCGCTCGCGCCGACTTCCAAAAATGCTTCTCGATTTGAGCGGGCCGCTGCCGCCCTAGGTCCCATTCGAAGAGCATCTGGAGCGCGAATTCGCGTGACTTGCGGCGAAGTGTCATGCTAACGGCGCCGCTTGCCCGTCTTTAACTCGACAGGCTTCGCCGGGGTTCGCTCGGAGCGCAGTTTGCGCGAAAGGCTCGCCATTTCGATCGCGGAAAGTCCAGCCTCGAATCCCTTATTGCCGCTCTTCAGGCCCGCGCGATCGATGGCTTGCTCGAGCGTGTCGCACGTGAGAACACAGAACATCATCGGCACACCGGTATCCATCTGGGCGAGCTGAACGCCGCGCGCCGCTTCGCCCGCGACATATTCGTAATGCGAAGTCTCTCCGCGCAAAACGCATCCGATGCATACGATCGCGTCGAGCCGCCGCGATTCGGCGAGTTTCTTCGCGGCCACGGGAATTTCGAACGACCCCGGCACGCGCACAAGCTCGATCTGGCTCTCGCCGGCTCCCGCGCGCGAAAGCGCATCGAGCGCGCCGGCCAAGAGCCGGTCGGTGATGAAGCTGTTAAACCGGCTAACCACGATTCCAAACCGCAGGCCGGCGGCGCTCAGCCCGCCCTTGATTGCGTTCGGCTTGGTCTTATCGGGCATTAGCTTTCATCGTCTCTCATCACCGGTTCTCTTCAACGTCCCTGAAATTTCGGCTGCCGCTTCTCGAGAAACGCGCGCGTACCCTCGCGCATGTCCTCCGTCGAGCAGCACAGGCCAAAAAGCGTCGCTTCGAGGAAAAGTCCTTCTTCCTGCGGCATCTCGAAGCCGTGCTCGATCGCTTCCATCGCATATTTCACGGCGAGCGGCGCATTCGCGATGATTTTCTGCGCGAGCTTCTCGGCGGCCGGCAAGAGCTCGGCGGGCTCGACGACGTGATTGATCAGGCCGATGCGAAACGCCTCATCGGCTGAAATCATGTCGCCGGTGAGAATCAATTCGTGAGCGGCGCCTTTGCCGCAGAGCCGCGATATGCGCTGCGAGCCGCCGTAACCCGGAATCATTCCGAGCTTCACTTCCGGCTGCCCGAGGCGCGCGGTCCGGCTGGCGATGCGCATCGTGCACGATAGCGCCAGCTCGCAGCCACCGCCGAGCGCGAATCCGTTGATTGCCGCGATCGAAGGCTTTCCAAGCGTCTCGAGCCGGTGAAATACTTCCTGCCCAACGAGCGAATATTCCTTGCCGTCCACCGGCGTGCGCTTCGCCAGTTCGTTGATGTCCGCTCCGGCGACGAACGCCTTGTCGCCTGCGCCGGTTAGAATCAGGACGCGAGCTCCGGCATCGCCGCGCGCCTGGTTCAGCGCGTCGCCCAGGTCCGACACGGTTGCCGGGTTCAGCGCGTTCAACACTGCTGGGCGATTGAACGTGATCCGCGCGATGTGATCTTTCACGTCGTACAGAATGTTTTCGTAAGCCATTTTCAGTGGTTTCCCTTTTTTTCCGCGCGATCAGGTGAGCGACATCGCTTTTGGTTTTGCCGGATCCGCATAATCGTAAAAGCCGCGCCCGGCCTTTCTGCCATTCCATCCCGCCATCACCATCCTCTTCAGGAGCGGCGGCGGGGCCAAGCGCTTTTCGCGGAATTCGTCGAACATAATGTTCGCTATAAAGAAGGTCGTGTCGAGCCCGACGAAATCGAGCAGCGCGAGCGGCCCCATGGGATATCCGCAGCCGAGCTTCATCGAATTGTCGATGTCCTCCACCGACGCGACGCCCTCTTCCAGCGCGCGAACCGCATCGAGCAAGTACGGAACGAGCAGCCGGTTCACGATAAACCCGGTGCGATCGCTTGTGCGGACCGGAGTCTTGCCGAGCCGCGCGCCAAACGCGACGGCTTCCTCGAATACTTGCGGCTCGGTCGCAATCGTGCGGATCACTTCCACCAGCTTCATCACCGGAACCGGATTGAAAAAGTGCATGCCAACGAACCGGCCGGGCCGGGCGGTAAACGCCGCCATCTCGGTAATCGAGAGGGACGATGTATTGCTTGCGAAAATCGTGTGTTTCGGGCAAATCTTATCGAGCGCGCCATACAGTTCTTTCTTCGCCGGAAGCTGTTCGATGATGGCTTCCATGATGATGTCGCGGTCCTTGAAATCGTCCAGGCTTGTCGTGCCGCGCAGCCGCGCCCGCGTTTCATCGCGAACGGCGGCCGTGATCGTGCCCTTGTCGGCCTGGCGCTGCAGATTTTTCTCGATGGATTGGAGTCCTTTGACGACAAGCTCGGGCGAAACCTCGCGTACGACGGTATCGAATCCCGCCAGCGCAGCGACGTGCGCGATGCCCGAACCCATCAGGCCGCAGCCGACCACTCCCACCTTCTCAATCGCCATTACCAATCCTCCCGGGATGAATCGCGCCGGTGTTGAGTGACGCGTCGCTCAGCGATTCGATGACGGCCGCGATGCACTGCCAGCTACAAGTGCACTCCATTTCGTGAATGAAGCGCGCGCCCCGCCGGCGCAATTCTAGCAAAACCATCACAATCTAGCGCGTTTCCCATCGGGCAAGTGGTTGGATCATTTCCTAAGGTGTGGCGAGAACAAGAAGCTTGCCGCCGCCTTGCTGCCGGACATCCTCGAGGCCGACTTCCGCGCGATTGATCCATTCAGTCACGCGGTCTTCGTTGTCATCGTTTTGCCGGGCCGTGGCCTCGGCGACAATGGCGCTCACGTTCAGGCCCTGACCGTTCCATGGCGCTTGAACCGTCGCGGCGACCTGGCAAAGTTTTTCGGCGAGGGCTTTCGCGCTGCCGAGACCTGTGTCGGGAAAGATGAACGCGAGCGACCATGCGGTGTACTTCACGGCCAAATCCGTTTGACGCACCGCGCCACGCAGAGAGCGCGCGAGTTGCTCGATATATTTCTCCAGCTCCGCGTCGCCATGCTGATTCAGCAGATCCTTGCCCCGGTCAATCTGAAGGATCACGAGAGAAAGCGGGGAACCCTGCGCTCGGGCGCGCGAAGTTTCGGCAAGCAAGCAATCCAGGTATGCCCCCCGGCTGACGAGGCCGGTCTTCTCGTCCGTGAACGCGAGGCTGCGCACCACCGCCTGCGTTCGCGTGTGGTTGACGGAAATCAGCAATTGATCGCCAACCGCCTGCAGGAAAAAGCTCTCGTTCGGCCGCCACGCGCGCTGCCGCTCGCTGCCAATCAGCAACGAGCCTTCAGGAGTTTGGGTTTCCTTGTCCACCAGGCGGACGCCGAGCGCGACTTCGAGCTTCAGGTCGCGCAGCGCCCCCATGCCCGGTCCGGCCAACTCGATGCCGCCGAGCGCATCGGGGGAGGAGGCCGAAAGCAATGCCAGCACCGCGGAGATCTGCGCGCTTCCCGCCGGAACAACGCCCGGCCCCGTAAATTCCGCCATGAGCGGCGGACTTTGTTTCCCCATCGAAACCGAAACGATGCATCGCGAAGCGTTCAGGAACTTGCCGATCTCTTTTACGGCGGCGGAGACAACTTCGCGCGGCGTCGCCTGGCGGTACATCAGCCGCGTGAATTCCGCAATCTCGGCGAGATCGCGCTGAGTCTCGGCATTGAATCCGAGATTCAGCGCTGCGGGGGCAAACAAAGATGGGGGAGTGGATCCGGCGTCAGGCGGAGGCACCGAATCGGATTTCGGCAGCGCCTTGACCGGCTTTCCCTTCGGCCACCAGTTCGCGCGTTCATAGACTGCGCGCAAGCGCTCGTTCTTCTCTTCTTCGTCCGGGAACATGTCGGCGATGCGTTCAAGCCGCTCGACTGCCTTTGAGTGCAGCGAATACTGGAGGAAAATCTCGACCTGCACGAGCAAATCTTCCAGAGCCTGCTGCTGGCGCATGTCTTCCGAGAGCGGCGCGGCACGCTCGCTGGAAGCGCCGCCGAATCCTTCGTGGCGCGTAGGAATCGTGGCGGCTTTGGCCGCGCGGGAGAGAATGCTCCTGAGAAACCCCGGATCGGCCTTTCCTTCGAGCTTCTTAATGCGTTCCTGATTGCGGTAATCGTAGGGATCAATGTCCACCAGGCGATCGAGGACGTCGCAGGCGGGCTTCACCTTTCCCGCTTCGAGATATAAATCGAACAGCCGCACGAGCGCGTCGAAGTATTTCGCTTCGCGATTGAGCTCCTCGTATAGAGCGGCCACGAGCTGAGCGAGAGCGATCGAATTCGGAAAAACGGTCGTCATCCGGTCCGACTGCGCGGCAAATTCGTTCTCGCGGCCGACGATCCTCATCCATTCTTTCGCCTGGTTCAGAACCTCGACGGCCTTTTCGTCCTGATCCGCTCGGAAGTAAGCCCCCGCCAACTCGAAAAGCTTCGCGAAGCTATCCTGCCGCTGCCGGTAAAAGGCTTCGAACGCTTCTCGCGCGCGGTCGAGCTGCCCCATGCGGAGCAGCGCCTCGCCGAAAAGCGCAAGGAAGGTCGTGTCGTTATCGGCCGGCGAAAACGGCTGAAGCAGGTCGGCCGCGCCCGCCGCGTCGCCTTTGCGCAATTTCGCTTCGGCGAAGAAGAGAGCGATCGTTCTGTCTTTCGGGAGTATCAGGTGCGCGCGATTGAAATAGTCGAGCGCGACATCAATGTCCACCATGCCCTGGCTCAACTGGCCCGCGCGCAGAAAGCTCCGCGCGGCAAGGTCGAGCTGGCCGAGTTTCGACGCCAATTCACCGATGGCCACATGGCGGCCGGGATTTTCTGAGTCGAGCTGGGAAATCCTCTCGTAGCACTCGAGCGCCTCGGGCTCGCGGTGCATTTCCTTCAAGCGCTCGGCGGTAACGTCGTATTGCTCCACCGCCTCCGCGATGCGATTCTGCTTCTGCAATGCGGTCGCGTAACGCAGCAGCCTCTCGGGCGGCTGGTCCACTCCGCGCAGGAAACGCGCATAGATCGCGGAGGCCTTGGCCGCGTCGCCCGTTTCGAGCATCCGGTCGAACTGCAAGCCGTAAAAATACGCGGCGCTGACCGGATCGCTCATCCGCAGGTAGAGATCCGCAAGAACTTGAATTGCTTCCTGATTGGAGGGGGATTCGTCGAAAATGGCCTGGTATTCGGCCACCGCGTCCCGGAGTTTATTTTTCTCCAGGCTGCGACGCGCACGCTCGAGTTGCTTGGCGATGTCTTGGGCCATTCGAATTCGCAGGTTCTACAGGAGTCGTTCGGTGCGCCAACGTGTTGCCCGGCCCCACCGGCGGTAACACGGAAAAATCTCGCGCGCCTTCGGAAGATACGACTATACAACGCCGGACGTGACCCCCTCAAAACGAAATTCGGCCCGGTTGCACAGGAATTCAATGCGGACAGCCTGGCGGGCCTACGGGCAGGCGGACTGAGGGGGACGTTTTTGAGCCTCTGACGGCAATTGCATGATTTTCTCGCGAAGTGTTCCGAGCGATAGGCCGCTGCGGAGGATCGCCGCGAATCCTAGAAAAACAAACGGCAACGTCAGCGCGAGAAACGCGAAGATTGAAAAACCGGCAGCGGTGGAGCGCTCCACCGGGAAGACGCTCAGCCCCAGCACGCAGAAGAACTGATACGAGCCCACGTTCGCCGGTGCATTGGGAAGCGAGATCCCCAGGTTGATCACCAGCAGCACGACAACCGCAGCCAGAAACGGCAGGTTCATTCCATACGCCCTCATCATGCACCACAACGCGATCATCTGGCAGCCGGGCATCAGCAGCGATACAAGCACCGCCGGATAGAAACTCGGCGCCGTGCCCATCGTGTGCAGACCGATCAGCGCCCGCATCCACCGATTGGGCAGATGATGATGTTTGGTGCCCGCCTTGCCGCCGAAGAAGTTTGGATCGCCTGCAAGCTTGAATTCGAGATAGAGGATGACGCCCACGACGATGCCGAGGAGGACGAGCGCCGCGACGCCGAGCGCGTCGGCAACGGTCCTGAATCGCGCCGGCAATTCCACGAAAAGCGAAGCAACAGCGAGCGTCGCCGTTGCAATCACAAGATCAATAAGCCGCTCGACTCCCACCGATCCGAGCACGCGGCCGAACTTGATTTCCTCCCAGCTCGAAAGCAAGAAACTGCGCAGCAGTTCGCCGGGTCGCAACGGAAACACGAGGTTGGCGAATAGCCCGGCGAAGACGGCCCGCGTCGAGCGGATTAGCCGGACGCGCCCGAACGGCGTCAGGAGAAGTTTCCACCTCAAGCCCTGAACGAAATAGCTCAGGACGTCAAAGAGCATTCCGAGGAAAACCCACTTCCAACTGACATTTGAAAATTCACGGATGGTGCGGCGGAGGTGGAAATCGCGGAACACCCACACAAGCGAGATAAGTGCCAGTCCATACCCTACGATCGGCAGCACGCCGGACTTGCGCGGAGGTGCAATCGGTGCGAATTGTGTCGTGTCGCCCAGAGAGAGATATCCTGAGTGGACTCCGCCGCGGGGCTGAACCGGGCGGTCAAAACCCGCCTTAGCCTACGATAACAGGCCGATGCAGGCAATCCCGGCGAGGGGTAGCGGGGCACTTTCTTCGATAGAGGCTCGGCAGGCGAAAGATGGGCCCCGGCGCCGGCCTGGTCCGATCGGGACGGAAACGTCGCTGCCACCTACGACGGGGTGGTGGACAAGGCCGCCTGCGAAAAAGACGTTCAATTACTCCTTCATGAAGGCGCGAAAATCGGCGCCAACTAGTGGGTCTGCTCGGTTGAAGGCGTTGTATCTGATATTCGCAACTGCTGGAATATTGTGGGCCAATATTCCTTGACGATATTGGCGGCCGCGCCGACTCCGATTCGGATGCCGTAGCGCCGGAACGTCTTGCCGACAGTCCTCTGCTCCGGCGGCAAATAAACGTTCGCAAGCCCCTCGGCCATCAGCGGCCCGGCAATTCCGGACCAATTCACATCCTCCGTCTTCGCGTCCGTCCGCGTAACGAAAACCCGGGAGATGGCGTAGAGGACTCGTGTTGTCGTCGTGCCGCGGAGAAGCACGAAATAGCGAGGATCCTCGTGCAGCACTGTCGGCAGGAGAAACGTCTTGAAGTATTGATTCGTCGTGCTTGTCGCCAGCGCGGACCCAAATCTCTTTCCAAAGCCTGCATATTCCTGGCCGTATCCCTGCAACGAATTTGTCGCTTGATCGATACCTGCGCTGATCAAATCGCCAAGCACCATGGACGGAGCAATGCTGTTGTCGGTTGCGAGTTCGAGCTTTTGACGAGGCGTGAGCGCGAGTTTATCCGCGGCGAGATCCGGGAAAAAGATGGATCTTTTCGCCAGGAGTCTTAGGGTGCCTTCGATTGGCGCCGGCACACCTTCCGGCTTCGCCGGAGGGTTTTGGGTTGTTTGATCCAACGGGGGTGCACTCGGAGGATTCGCAGGCTTTGATTCCTGTTGAGCGTTGGCCGGGCAGTTGATTAGAGCGAGCAACAGACCAGTGCAGGTGACTCGACCGGCGAACGCCGCCAACGCTTTGATGGTCGCGGACACGCAGCTACCCATCCCCCGAAGTGGGATGAATAATAACCGAGAAGGGTTTCCGAGGAGTTTCTTTTCAATAACCGCGGACGGCCGGAGGACTCGGATCTACTTTTCGCCAGGAATCGGCGTCGTCGGGATATGCAGCGAGCTTACGAACCGCGGAAAGAATTCGAATGCCGCGGCGGTCGCGAGCAACTCGATGATTTGCGGAAGCGTGAACTCCTGCTGCAGCCATTTGTAAAAGGCGTCGTCAATGTCATCGGCCGAGCGATGCAAGCGATCGGCGGCGCGGAAACCGAGCTTCTCGCGTTCCGTGAACGGCCCGGTCTCGAAATTCCCAATCGCTTCGATCTGTCCAGGTGACGCGCCGCGGAGTTTCGCAAGATACGAGTGCGATGAGACGCAGTACTCGCAATTGTTGAGAAGCGCCACACGCGCGGCCACCAACTCCTTGTACCACGCGGGCAGCGCGCCCTCGCCCAGCAGCGGCTTCAAAAAGCCGGCTATGCCGAGCGCGAGCGCCGGAACGTGCCCCAACATTTTGAACATGTTCGGGACGACGCCCCGGTCTTCGAGCAACTTGTCGTAGATCGCGGCAATTTCCGGCGGAACTTCGTCGCGTTCGAGCAGCGGAACGCGGTCGCCTTTATAGCCCTTCAAAATGCGTACCTCAGGGAGAACTGAATCACGCGCGGGTTGTTCGCTTGCGTTTGAATTTCGCCGAAAATGGCGGGGTTCTCGATGTCCGTGAACGACGGATTTCCGAACACAGGATGATTCCAGATGTTGAAGAAATCCGTCGTGAATCGCAATTCCTGCGTCTCCTTGATGTGGAAATACTTGATGATCGAGAAATCCCAGTTCTGCTGGAACGGCCCGCGCAAAATATTCCGGCCCAGATTTCCGAAACCGGTGGCGATCCCGTCGTCTCCGATAATCGGGGCGCGAGCGAAATCGGCGGAGTTGACATAATTTGCCAGCTTCTTCGCGAGGCTGCCGCTGGTGTACGCGTTCGAAAGCGATCCACCCGGGGCCAGACTGGCGCCTGCAGTGATGGTCGTCGCGCCGTCATACGCCGTCCCGGCAGCGGAATCAATAATCGAGAACGGCAATCCGGATTGGAAGATTGTCACGCCGCTCACACCCCAATCACGCAGAGCTGCCCCCTTCAATCCTGTGGCTCCCTTCGCGAAGGGCAGCGTGTAGACGTAGCTGAAGACCAGGCGATGCGTTCGGTCAAAGTCGGAGAGCCCGCGGGAATCGCTGATGTTGGCCTGGTTGTCCCACGCGGTGTTGAAAGCCGTGTTGCCGGTTGAGGTCGCGTCGGTCGATCGCGCGAACGTGTACGCTGCCTGGAAGTAGCTCCCGCCCCACCGCCGAGAAATCGTCGCTTGCAGCGAGTGGTAGTGGGAGTAGGCGTCGTTCGCAAACAACTCAAAACCCGAATAGCCGTTCAGGCCCTGATAAATGGAGCGGGCGGGACCATTGGCGACGGTGGTGGTTGTGATCGGGAATTGTTGTCCGCCCGCGCCCGTAACTGTAATCCGGTCCGCCGGAGTCGCGAGAACGGACTGGATGGAGTCGCGCGTCTCACGAAGATGGATCGAGTGACTGCCGACGTAGCCCACTTCCAGTATCCACTGGCCCGGCAAGCTGCGCTGCACAGTCAGATTCCACTGCTGCGTATTCGGAACGATGAAATGCTGAGGAACCTGTAATCCGAAGAGATTGATCGAGTTGTTATTGTAGATCGGGGCGTCTGACGTATTGCCGTTCGTGAATCCGGTCAGCTGGGAAATCACGGGGATGAACGCCGGATCAATGACACCGGCTGGAGGCAACCCGTTCGGATTCCCGTTTCCGATCACAAAGAAGTTTGCGAGGCTCCCCGGCGCTCCGCCGGCGAACGCGATGGGAAGCAGCGGCGATTGGAACGATAGCTGGTCCACCGCGCCCACATCTTCTCGGACGTAGTAGATACCGTAGCCTCCGCGAATCGTCGTCGTGTGATGGCCGAAGAGGTCGTACGCCAATCCTATGCGCGGGCCGAGGCCCGTTGAGTAGTTGTTCCGGAGAGTCGTCTCGTTTGCCGAGCCCGTAAAGCCCGGGATGCCGAGGTTGTTCACGCCACCCGGATATATGAACGGATAGTCTCCCTGGAGCAAAAGGTTGGGGTCGACGTTGCCGATGTGGTCCAGCAGGTCGTGAAACGCGCCGTTCATTTCCACGCGCAGGCCGATGTTCAAAGTGAGATCGTTCCGGACTTTGTAATCATCCTGGATGAACAGACCGTAATTGTTGATTCGATATTCGTGGTTGTAGACTCCGCCGCCGCCAAAACTGAAAGCCGGCGCGCCGAGCAGGAAACCCTGAAAATCGGAAATTCCGCTCGTTCCAAAAGTCGGCAGCAGCGACGGAAGCGGCGCGGGGCCGTCCGCAAAATAAAGCTGGCCATTGAACACCTGCGGGAAGAGTTTATTCAAATTCACGCGGTTGACTTCGGCGCCGAAGCGAACCTGATGCTTCCCGCGAATCGTGCTGACCGTGTCCACGAAATCGTAGTTGTTCTGCGTCTGGTATTGATTTGCCTGAGGCGTCGGCCCGATCTGATAGCCCGAGGAGAAAAATGTGAATTTGTAAATCGCGTCGGTCAGATTGCTCGTCGGGCGGTTAATGCCGAGATCGCTCGCGGTCACGATCGGTGTGTTGAGATCGCTGTTGTTGATTCGAACGAATCCGAACCTGAACTCATTGATGAAGCCCGGCGATACGACGTGCGTCTCGGTGGCGCTCAGGAAGCGCGAGGCCACCGGCGTATCGTAAGGGAAATTCAAATCGGTCGCGTTGACGCTTCCGCCGAGCGAGGCCGTCAGTCCGCCGGCGCCGAACGGCTTAATCGAATCCGCATTGCTGAAAAAGAACCGGAAAGCGACCTTGTCTTTCTGGGTGTTGAATTCGCGATCCCAGTTCGTCGTGAATTGGTTGTCGGTGAATTTTCCCGCGCTGCTGTAGACGAATGGCGCCGTGTTGATAATGGGCGGTCCGCTGGCCGGCAGCGTGAAACCAGGGGTCCCGGGAAGCGTCGGAATCAGGTATCCGCCGCCCGCGCCGCCGAATTGATTGCTCTTGAAATTCAGGAGAGCGAGGACCACGGGATCGATCGGCGTCGTCGAGTTGCCGAAGAACGCCTCCGAAAGCGAAGCCTGATCGCGAACGGCCGGCAGGATTGGAAACGTCGTGCTGATGATCGTGCCGTTGTCGATTCCGCTGCGCTGGCGCGAACCCTGATAGTTTCCAAAGAAGTAGCCGAACTTTCCCTCCGATCCCAGCGGGCCGCCGCCGCTTCCTCCGAAGATGTTTTGCTTCAATTCGCCCCGGCGGACATCCGCGGCATTCTGGAAAAACGTATTCGCATCGAGAGCGTCGTTGCGGAAAAATTCGTACGCGTCGAAATGAATTTTGTTCGTGCCGGATTTCAGAATCGCATTGATATTCCCGCCGCCGTTGCGTCCCTGCGTCGCGTCGTAAAGGCTCGTCTGGACCTTGAATTCCTGAATCACATCGGGACTCGGGAGCGGCGTCGTGGTCAATTCGGCGACGTTGTAGTCCGTCGCCGTGATTCCCTCAATGAGGTAATTGTTGTTGTCTTCGCGCTGCCCGTTCACTTGAATGCGGACGTCGCCGCGGCCGAGTTGCCCGGCATTGTTGAGCGAGCTTTCCGCTCCAGTTGAGAGCGTGAGTAATTGCTGGAAGTTCTGCGTCGCAAGAGGGAGATTTCGGACCGTGTTCGTGGTGATGTCCTGCCCGGTCGTGGCATTTTCGGTGTCCACGTTCACCACCTGCGCGGAGACCGTAACTTGCTGGGAGAGCTTGCTGGGTTGCAGTGTGATGTAGACGGCCGTCGTTTCGGTTACGCGGACTTCGATACTCTTCGTCGTGTTCTCGCCGAAGCCCTTCGCGTTCACCGTCACCCCATAAATCGAGGGCGGCAGCAGCGTTCCCGCAAACGTGCCGGAGGGGCTCGTCCGCAAGGTACGCACGACATTTCCGGTTCGTTCGTCCGTGATGGTGACGTCAGCGCCAACGACAGCGCCCCCGCTCGAATCAAGCACCGTGCCATCGAGCGCTCCGGTCGCGCCGCCTTGTGCGAAAACGCTTCGCGCCGTTAGCGCCAACATCGCGAAAATCAACAACGCCACTAACCCCGCCATCTTCTTCATGGATTCCCCCTCCCCCAAATAGACCGAGCACAAATACTACAGATATGTGATGGATTTAAAGCGGATTAAAACAAAATTTGAACCACCTACACACCCCGCACCATCCTGCCAGGCGCATTCTAAGAATGACTCTCAGTCAGAGCCGGCGGCCACCCTATTCGCCACCGAGCTCTGCGCCCGCGAGTCGCTTCGATGCTGGACCTGAAAAACGCTGGCTCTTGAGATGCACACTTCGGCCTGAGGACTCACAAAAAAGTGAGGTCAAATAATTTCTTGATCGGATGACCGGTGGGCGGGAGTTCGCTGACTCGCCGGTCGCTCGAGACTTTCTTACAAAAAAAAGCGTCGCCGGGGGTTGCCCCGGCGACGCTTTCCACGTTTAGCGGACAAATTCGTCCTGCGGCCTGGTCACCTGGTGAAAGCGCTACCAGTCTATCGTCAAGCTGAACGTCACCGTATGAGTGAGACTGCCCGACGTGCCCGTTACAGTGAGCGTGGACGTTCCAAGTTTCGTAAAGTCGTCCGCATGCAATGTCACTGTGCTCGTTGACGTGGTCGGATTCGGTGCGACTGTAGCCGACACGCCACTCGGTAGATTCGATACGCTCAAGTTTACGCTTCCGGTAAATCCATTGATCGGATGGACCGTGATCGTTGCCTCTCCGGGAACTAGACGGAATATCGTGAGACTGCTCACGGACGACGACAGCGAGAAGTCCGGCGCTGGCGTATTCACCGTCAAACTGATCGTGGTTGTGTGCGTCAAGGCTCCCGATACACCCGTGATCGTCACGGTCGCTGCGCCCGTTGTTGCCGTAGCGCTCGCCGTCAACGTCAGAACGCTCGTGGTCGTCGCCGGATTCGTCCCGAACGCCGCCGTCACGCCCGTCGGCAGGCCCGACGCTGACAGCGTCACGCTGCCCGTGAAGCCGCCTGCCGGAGTGACTGTGATCGTGCTCGTTCCGCCCGCTGCGCCCTGCACGATCGTCACACTGCTCGGCGCAGCCGACAAGCTGAAGTTCGCCGAAGGATTAACCGTCAACGAAACAGTCGTCGTGTGCGTCAACGCTCCCGAAACTCCCGTGATCGTTACTGTCGCTGCGCCCGTTGTTGCCGTGGCGCTCGCCGTCAACGTCAGTACGCTCGTGGTTGTCGCCGGATTCGTCCCGAACGCCGCAGTCACGCCGGTCGGCAGGCCCGACGCTGAAAGCGTCACACTTCCCGTGAAGCCCCCCGCCGGAGTGACCGTGATCGTGCTCGTCCCGCCCGCTGCGCCCTGCACGATCGTCACACTGCTCGGCGCAGCCGACAAGCTGAAGTTCGCCGAAGGATTAACCGTCAACGAAACAGTCGTCGTGTGCGTCAAGGCTCCCGACACACCCGTGATCGTTACGGTCGCTGCGCCCGTTGTTGCTGTGGCGCTCGCCGTCAACGTCAGAACGCTCGTGGTCGTCGCCGGATTCGTCCCGAACGCCGCCGTCACGCCCGTCGGCAGGCCCGACGCTGACAGCGTCACGCTGCCCGTGAAGCCATTCGCCGGAGTGATCGTGACAGTGCTCGTCCCGCCCGCTCCGCCCTGCACGATCGTCACGCTGGTTGGCGCAGCAGATAGGCTAAAGTTCACCGACGCGTTAACGGTCAACGAAACAGTCGTCGTGTGAGTCAAGGCTCCCGACACACCCGTGATCGTTACGGTCGCTGCGCCCGTTGTTGCTGTGGCGCTCGCCGTCAACGTCAGAACGCTCGTGGTCGTTGCAGGATTCGTCCCGAACGCTGCCGTCACGCCGGTCGGCAGGCCCGACGCTGAAAGCGTCACGCTACCGGTGAAGCCATTCGCCGGAGTGACTGTGATCGTGCTCGTCCCACCCGCTCCGCCTTGTGTGATCGACACGCTCGTAGGTGCAGCGGACAAGCTGAAGTTCGCCGAAGCGTTAACCGTCAGCGACACCGTGGTCGTATGCGTCAACGCTCCTGACACACCCGTGATCGTCACGGTCGCTGCGCCCGTTGTTGCCGTAGCGCTCGCCGTCAACGTCAGAACGCTCGTGGTTGTCGCCGGATTCGTCCCGAACGCCGCCGTCACGCCCGTCGGCAGGCCCGACGCTGAAAGCGTCACGCTGCCCGTGAAGCCGCCTGCCGGAGTGACTGTGATCGTGCTCGTTCCGCCCGCTGCGCCCTGCACGATCGTCACACTGCTCGGCGCAGCCGACAAGCTGAAGTTCGCCGAAGCGTTAACCGTCAGCGACACCGTGGTCGTATGCGTCAACGCTCCCGAAACTCCCGTGATCGTTACTGTCGCTGCGCCCGTTGTTGCCGTGGCGCTCGCCGTCAACGTCAGTACGCTCGTGGTTGTCGCCGGATTCGTCCCGAACGCCGCAGTCACGCCGGTCGGCAGGCCCGACGCGGAGAGCGTCACACTTCCCGTGAAGCCCCCCGCCGGAGTGACCGTGATCGTGCTCGTTCCACCCGCTCCGCCCTGCACGATCGTCACGCTGGTTGGCGCAGCCGACAAGCTGAAGTTCGGAGAGGTCGAAGCCGGCCACGCATTCGCGAGATTCGTGACGTTCACCGTGCCGATTCCGGTCGCAAAATCCCAGCCCGTCGTCGTCCCGTACGCCTTTAAATAGGAACTATCTGACGTGGAAAGCACCCCGTACGTCCCTGACGGCAAGTAGCAACTGTTCGTGCCCGTGCAGTCCACATCCATGTCGCCCTTCGTAACATCATAGAAAACGCACGAAGACCCGACGCCATTCCCGAGCGTCGAATTGCACGTCGTGCTGCCGCTGGCGCCGTATTCTGTCGCGGCGAGGGTGTAATACTCCGGATTCGGATTCCCTTGGCGCGCGCCAGCCTTTTGATTAATCAAGGCTTGAAAGCCCGCCCAGATCGGCGACGCAAACGATGTTCCGCCGGCCAGGGACCATCCGCTCGGTGCGCCCGTACAAGGCGTGCCGCCGCTCGGATCGGAGTAGCAGAACACATAGGCGTGGCCAAAGATTCCGTTTGCCGCAAACAGCGACACGTCCGGAATGTCGCGCACTCCGTCCGCCGGAACGCCTACCAGCACCTGCCACGATGGTTTCGCGTACCCGGCGCAAGTACCGCTCACTACGCCGCTAGTCGTCGGCGTGCCGGTTGCGCAGCCGCTCGGGCCGCCGCTGCCGCCAACTATATTCAACAATCCGTCCCCGCTCGCGGTCGGGCTATTACAGAAGCCTGAGGACCCGTACGTTACCTCTGAGGGATTGCCAGTGACATACGTGGCAATCAGCACGCTGGCACACGAGTCATCCCACGGAATTTCGGGGACGTAGGACAATGCCGAGCCGAACGTCGCTGAATTCGTCGTATTCCAGTATGTGCTGTTCGTGCCGGCGACAGTGTCGCCGAAGTCCGTGCCTCCCACCGACACGTTGTAGATGGTCGACGTGAAGGCACTGACGCTGATGCCGTGAGTCGCAGCCGTGACGCCAGATTCGCTGGCGTCGCAACTCGCGGCGGCTTGATCACCTGACGATACAAACACGGAAACTCCTGCGGTCACAGCCTGCTGATACGCCGCGCTGTATGCCGCGTTGCTCGCCGCTCCGTTGAATGCCTCGCACTCGCCATAGCTAATGCTCACGATTTCCGGAGGCGTCGTCTCGGTGAGAAGGTTTTGCAGCGCAATCAAGCCGCCAAATGAGGTGCTGTCGGCGCACGAAGCCAATACGATCGCCGCGCTCGGTGCCGCTGCGCTCGCCCACTCTGCGTCGAGCGTAGCTTCGCCGGAATCGCCATTTGTGCCGGGATTCGTGCAATTGTTCGGGCCCGTTGCCGGCGCGGGGTTCACTTGCGTGAACGATCCCGAAGTGTAGGAGGAGAGTCCGAATGTCGAACGGAATGTTGTCCAATCGCTCGCGGCATAAACGTTCGTGTCTTCGATCACCACGACCGTCTGACCCTGTCCCGAATTTGAGGCAGTAAACAGCGGGTTCAGGTTGTAGATTGTCGCGAGGTCTGCCGGCACGACAAGTTGTTCGCTGGACGAAACTGTATATTGGGACTTCATCTTGTGATTCGTATGCGGCTTGAAATCGTGGAGCGAAACAACGCCGACAACCGCAGGCGCCAGCGCCGCCGGAATTTTTGGATCGCTCATGTTCGCGATGTGCTTTACGCCGCCCACGTCGAGCGAGTGAATTTCGGTCTTAAACGCGTCATGCACCTGGCCCGCAGTGCCTGAAAAATCGATCAGAATTCGGTTCGTGTAGACGAGGTTCACGGTCAATCCGTGCCCGGTGAGCCATCCGGTTATCTCGTCCAAATCCTGATGCGTCAACCCGTAGCGTTCGCCAAATTCTTCCGCCGTGAGCCATTTATGATAGTTGGGCGAATTCGGCTCTTGCAGTTCATCAATGTACTCGCGCAGCGCCTTCTCCTGCTCCGGCGACCGCTGCAGCTGCAGCAGCATGTGTTCCATCCGGGTGTCATAGGGGAGCGCCCCGCGATCGTTGATCGCCGTCGCTTCGGGCCGCGTGTTCCCGCGTAATGTGACCAGTCTTCCTTCGTCAATTCTTTGAGTGATGACCGGACGGACGCTGCTGAGTTGAGCCTGTGCAGTTTCGGCGAGAAGCAGTCCAAATACCAAGACGAGGGCAACCAAGGATACGCAGGCTACAACGAGCTTTCGTTGCATAGATCTCCTCTATGGCTGAAAGATTTGGGCCGGTCAGCGCACGCGGACAATCTCAACGACCTCCGGTGCCTCCAGATTGGAAAACGGGTCCGTAGATGGGATTGATGATAAGTCAGCTTCCCAAAAGGTCAACCGAAAAGAACGGTGAAGATGTACCAATAGGATGCACCCAGGGATCGCGGCCAAAAAAATCGCATTCAGTTTCTACATCAGCCGCCGCCCCGCTTCAATAGTACCCCGCTATTTTTCGCGCAATTCCTGCCGAGGCTGGCCGCATGCCGGAATCTATGGCAAACTCAATCGGTTAGAGAGCGCGGCCGGAACGCCGCGGCGGTCGTTGCTTGCGTGAGATGCGGCATTTCGGGATACCCGCGCAGGTGTCTCCCGCCGCGCGCCGATCACACGCAACATTCACAAGGACACTGGCACAAGTACACTGGCCGGTCAGGAACTGATGGACCCCCGCTACATCCGGAATTTTTGCATCATCGCGCACATTGACCACGGCAAATCCACGCTTGCCGACCGCCTTCTCGAACTCACCGGCGCGCTCAGCCAGCGGGAGATGCACGAGCAGGTGCTCGACTCGATGGATCTCGAGCGCGAGCGCGGCATCACGATCAAAGCCAAGAGCATTCGCCTCCATTACACCGCCAACGACGGCCAGGGATATCGCCTCAACCTGATTGACACGCCCGGCCACGTGGATTTTTCCTACGAAGTCTCGCGCGCTCTATCCGCGTGCGAAGGCGCGCTCCTCGTCGTGGATGCGAGCCAGGGCGTCGAAGCCCAGACCGTTGCCAACGCGTTTCTCGCCTCGCGCCACAATCTCACCGTCATTCCCGTCATCAACAAAATTGATCTCCCGGCCGCGCGTCCCGATCACGTCAAAGAACAGATTGAAAATGTCCTGGCCATCCCCGCCGACGACGCGCTTCTCATCAGCGCGAAAAGCGGCCTAGGCGTTGCCGAAGTTCTCGAGGCCGTTGTCGCACGCGTTCCTGCGCCGAAAGGTTCGGCCGACGCGCCTCTGCGAGCTCTCATCTTCGATTCGTGGTTCGACGCCTATCGCGGCGCCGTGGTCCTCGTGCGCGTGATGGAAGGCCGCATCGTGCCGCAAACGAAAATCCGGCTTTGCGCGAACGATGAGATTTATGAAGTGGAAAATCTTGGCGTCCTGACGCCCAAACCCATCGTTCTAGCCGAACTGGCTGCCGGCGACGTGGGGTTCATCATCGCGAACATCAAGCGCGTGGCCGACGCGCGCGTCGGCGACACAATCGTCGAAGCCGATCGCCCGGCGGCGCCCCTGCCCGGCTTCGAGGAAATCAAGCCGATGGTTTTCGCCGGCCTCTATCCGGTGAACGCCAGCGATTACGAAACCCTGCGCGATGCTCTCGCGAAACTCCAGCTCAACGACGCCGCATTTTTCTACGAGCCGGAGAATTCCGCTGCTCTCGGGTTCGGCTTCCGCTGCGGTTTCCTCGGCCTTCTCCACATGGAGATCGTGCAGGAGCGCCTCGAACGCGAATTCAATATTGATCTCATCACCACGGCGCCGAGCGTTCAATACCGCATCACGACCACCGCCGGTGAAACGCTCGAAGTGGACAATCCCACAAAATTCCCTCCCCCCACTTCCATCGCGAAAATTGAAGAGCCGATTCTCACGGCGATGATCATCACGAACGATGAATCCGTCGGTGGGATTTTGGCGCTCTGCGAGGAAAAGCGCGGCATTCAGAAAAATTTCGAATACCTTTCGCCCACGCGCGTCATGCTCACTTACGAAATGCCGCTCAACGAAATCGTCCTCGATTTTTACGACCGGCTAAAGAGCGTATCGCGCGGCTACGCGTCCCTCGATTACCATCTCTCCGGCTATCGCGCGGCCGATCTCGTGAAGCTCGATCTCCTCGTCGGCGGCGAGCCGGTGGACGCGCTCACGCTGATCTGCCATCGCGAGCAATCCTACGAGCGTGGCCGCGAGCTGGTCTCGCGCCTGCGGAAGCTGATTCCGCGCCAAATGTTCGAAGTGGCGATTCAGGCGGCCATCGGCAGCCGCGTCATTGCTCGCGAGACCATCAGCGCCATTCGCAAGAACGTTCTCGCCAAGTGCTACGGCGGCGACATCACGCGCAAACGCAAGCTCCTCGAAAAGCAAAAAGAAGGCAAGCGCCGCATGAAACGCGTCGGCCGCGTGGATATTCCTCAGGAGGCCTTCCTCGCCGTCCTGAAAGTCGCGTCCGAACCGGACGATTAAGCTCTATTCGTGTAAGATGAGAAACCCAATGCACAAAGCCAGGAAATTCGTGCGGAACCGGAAGGGTCAAAAGACCGCCGTGATTTTGGACATCAAGGAATACCGCAGAATTCAGAAGGATCTTGCGGAACTCGATTCCATTCGCGCCTACGACCTCGCAAGAACTTCGGGCGATACCGCTCTCGATCTTCGCCAAGCCGTTGCGAAAATCGAACGATCACGCAAGTATGTGATTCGCTGACCGCCGCACCGCTAAGGCTTGTCCGTCTTCCTGTTCTTCACCGTCGCGCCCAATTCGCCGCGCGCAAGCCGCACCGAGATGTCGTCCCCAATAGCAACTTGATCCGGCGACCGCAGCACGCGCCCTTCCGCGTCGTACGCGATCGCGTAGCCGCGCTCGAGCAATTGAAACGGGCTGCGCTCCTGCAATCGCACGGAAGCGGCTTCCAGGCGTCGCCGTTTCGCCGCGAGCATCCGGTCCGCGCGAACCCGCAACTCGTCGGCCACTTTTTCATATCGCCGCCGCAGCCGTTCGAGCCGCGCGCCGAGATCGAACGATGCCACGCGCATTTGCGCCGCGTTGAATCTTCGCCGCTTTCGGCCCACCACCCGCTCTAGCGCCCCGCGCAGTTCCGCATCGCGACGCGATAGCCGCAGCCGGAAGGCGTCCGCGCGTCCTCGCAAATCGAACGACGCGACGC
Organism: uncultured Acidobacteriota bacterium; assembly: GCA_963838705.1. Classification (GTDB taxonomy): domain Bacteria; phylum Acidobacteriota; class Terriglobia; order Acidiferrales; family UBA7541; genus Palsa-147. The sequence goes on from CAWIRU010000006.1 coordinate 110,458, forward strand.
GCGCGCTTGAAACCGTCAGCCGCCGCTGCGTTTCCTTCATCCTCGCGCGCAAGCCTTCGAAGAGCGCGCTCGCGTACTCGTCCACCTGCTGCCGCCGCCGCCGCACGAACTGCTCGAGCTGCCGGAACGCGCGGTGCGATTCGAGATCGCGCACGCGATGCCGCCATTCGAGCACTAGATAACGCATGCGGTGCTCGGCGCGGCGCTGCAATTCAACAACATGCTTTTCAAATTCCTGCCGAGTCCGCACCACGATTTCAGCGGCGGCCGATGGCGTCGGCGCGCGCAAATCCGCCACGAAGTCCGCGATCGTGAAATCGGTCTCGTGCCCCACGCCGGTGATGATGGGAATCACGGACTCCGCGATCGCCCGCGCGACGATTTCTTCGTTGAACGCCCAAAGATCTTCGAGCGAGCCACCACCTCGCGCCAAAATCAACACGTCCGCGGATGCCGCGCGATTGAAGTATTGAACCGCCGCCACAATTTCCTTCGCCGCTCCGTCTCCCTGCACCTTCACGGGATAAATTTGCACGTGGACGTTCGGAAACCGCCGCTTCAGCACGCGCAGGATATCCTGCACCGCCGCGCCCGTCGGCGAAGTGACGATTCCGATTCGCCGCGGCAGCACGGGCAGCGGCTTTTTGCGCTCGGCCGCGAAAAGCCCTTCCACTTCGAGCCGCTTTTTCAATTGCTCGAAGGCAAGTTGCAGCGCGCCGAGGCCCACCGGCTCGATTTGCGAAACGTAAAGTTGATACTCGCCGCGAACTTCGTAGACGCTGATCGAGCCGCGCACCGTCACATGCAGCCCGTCCTCCGGGCGGAATTTCACGCCGCGCAGTTGATCGCGGAAGCAAACGCACCGCAGCTGCGATTTTGCATCTTTCAGCGTGAAATACAGGTGCCCCGATTGCGCCGAATGCAGGTTCGAAACCTCGCCTTCCACCCACACATCCGCGAATTGGCCCTCCAGCAGAACGCGAATCTGCGCCGTCACCTCGCTGACTTTCCACACCTGCCGCTTCGGCATCAAATTCTGCGGCTCAAGATTGAATGGAATTTGGCTCATTGTGTTAATTGATTTGGTTCATCGCGCTGGGGAGAGCATTTGTCTTACATGTGAGTGGCTATCAAATCTAGAAACTCAAACCGGAAGTATGGTCTTGACGCAAGGTTCCGATTCAGAAAATGCTCGGTGCCAGATCGTAAAGTTTGGTGACTCGTGACTTAAAACACTCCGCGTGGCACCACCATACTTGCCATTTGCCGCTTTGCGTTTGCACTGTGAGTCGGCATGGTTCCACCGCGGTAGGTTCGATTTGGCTGCCGCAAAAGCAACACGGCCCCCATCCGATTTTGACTTCAGGAGTTGTCACGGCCTTCCTGCTTCGTCTCAAATCTCAAATCTGAAATTTCAAATTTGAAATCCGTTTGGCTTCTCTCTACCGCCGGAACTGCCCAATAATCCAAAAAATCAGCGTCAGCCCGACACTCAACAATACGCACGTAACAATCGGAAAATAAAACGTCCCATGCCGCCCCTGATAAAAAATATCCCCCGGCAATCGGCCCAAGCGGAACGGCAGCCTCGCCCCGAAAAGCAGCAGCCCACCGACGGCAGCCAGCACCACTCCTAGTATCAGCAGCGCCCGTCCGGCTTCGCGCAGCGGCTCCATCTGTTCCTTCAGTTCAATTCACTTCCCGAGAAAAAGTAGCCGATCTCGAACGCGGCCGTCTGCGGCGCGTCGGATCCATGCGTGCAATTGAATTGAATGCTCGTGCCAAGTTCCTTGCGGATCGTGCCCGGCGCGGCCTTGGCGGGATCGGTGGCGCCCATCGTCTCGCGCCATTTCGCGATCGCATTTTCCGCTTCGAGGACGATCACCACCGACTTGCCCGAGCTCATGAACTCGACGAGGTCTTTGAAAAATGGCCGCTCGCGGTGCACGGCATAAAATCCCTCAGCCTCCTGCTTCGATAGCGACACCGACTTAATCGCCGCGATCTGAAATTTCGCCGCGTGAATACGGCTCAAAATGTCCGCCGTCAGCCCTCGCTTCACCGCATCCGGCTTGATAATTGCCAACGTTCTCTCGACTGCCATTCGGATCGTTCTCCCTTGGTGTGAATTCTTACCTGCGCCTCGTTTTGCCCCGCGCAGCGTTGCTTTTTCTCGGCGTCGCCTTACTCTTCTTCGGCGCCGCGCTCTTTTTCTTCAACGCCGCCGCCAGCGTATGCCCGATTTCCGCGGGGCTCTGCACCGTATGAATCCCCGCAGCCTTCATCGCTTTGTACTTGTCCGCCGCAGTCCCCTGCCCGCCGCTGATGATCGCGCCCGCATGCCCCATGCGCCGTCCCGGCGGCGCGGTCTGCCCCGCAATAAATCCCACAACCGGCTTCCGCACATGCTTCTTAATGTACGCTGCCGCCGTTTCTTCCGCATTCCCGCCAATTTCCCCGATCATCACAATCGCGTGCGTGCCGGGGTCTTCATGAAAAAATCGAATTGCGTCGAGAAAGTTCGTCCCGATGATCGGATCGCCGCCAATCCCAATGCACGTGGATTGCCCGATGCCCAGCCGCGTCAACTGATCCACCGCCTCATACGTCAGCGTTCCACTCCGGCTAACCACGCCCACGTTTCCCTTCTTATGAATCCGCCCCGGCATGATTCCGATTTTGCATTTACCCGGCGAAATGATTCCGGGACAATTCGGCCCGATCAGCCGCGTCGAGGAATTCTTCATCGCAGCCGCCACGCGCACCATATCGAGCGTCGGAATTCCCTCAGTGATGCAAACAACAAGCGGCAATTTCGACGCAACCGCCTCGAGAATCGCGTCGGCCGCGAACGGCGGCGGCACAAAAATCACGCTAGCGTTCGCGCCGGTTTTCTTCGCCGCATCCGCAACCGTGTCAAACACTGGAACGCCAATATGCTTCGTCCCTCCTTTTCCCGGCGTCACGCCGCCGACAACTTTCGTCCCGTACTCAATCATCTGCTGCGCGTGAAACGTGCCCTCTCGTCCCGTCAGCCCCTGCACGATGACGCGCGTTTTCTCGTTAACCAGAACGCTCATCGCGCGCCTCCCGCCAGCTTCACCACTTTCTCCGCTCCATCCTTCATCCCGCTCGCCACCGTAAAATTCAATTTCGATTCGCGCAAAATTCTCTGCCCCTCTTCCACATTCGTCCCCTCAAGCCGCACAACCACCGGCACGCGAATTCCAAGCTCTCGCGCCGCCTTCACGACGCCCCCAGCCAGCACATCGCAGCGCAAAATTCCGCCGAAAATATTCACGAACACCGCGCGCACGTTCGGATCGCTCAGCAAAATCTTGAACGCATTGCGCACCTGCTCTTCCGACGCGCCGCCGCCCACATCCAGAAAATTCGCCGGGCTCCCGCCGCTCAGCTTGATGATGTCCATCGTCGCCATCGCCAGCCCCGCGCCATTCACCATGCACGCCACGTTGCCTTCAAGTTGAATGTAATTCAGTTTGAATTTCGACGCTTCCACTTCGAGCGGCGTCTCTTCATCCAAATCGCGCAAATCCGCAAATTCCGGATGGCGGTAAAGCGCGTTATCGTCAAAATTCACTTTCGCATCGAGCGCCACGAGCCGCCCGTCGCCCGTCACCACGCACGGATTGATCTCAAGCAGCGACGCGTCCGTCTCCAAAAACGCGCGATAGAGCGATTGAAAAAACGGCTGCGCAACTTTTACCATCTCCGCCGGCAATCCAAGCCCGAAAACAAGATCGCGCACCTGATACGCCTGCAATCCCGTCGCCGGATGGATCGTCTCGCCCAAGATCGCTTCCGGATGCTCCTTCGCCACTTCTTCAATTTCCATTCCGCCCGCCGCGCTCGCCATGAACACCGGCGCTTCCGCCACGCGATCCACAAGAATGCTCAGATAAAGTTCACGCTTGATGTCGAGCCCTTCTTCAATCAGCAGCCGCCGCACCAGCCGCCCTTCGGGCCCCGTCTGTGGCGTCACGAGTTTCATCCCAAGAATTTGCCCCGCGAGCTCCCCCGCTTGCGCCGGCGACTTCGCCAGCTTCACGCCGCCGCCCTTCCCGCGCCCGCCCGCGTGAATTTGCGCTTTCACCACTACAACGGGCGTCCCCAAACGCGTCGCGACGCCTTCAGCGTCTTCTTTCTTGAATACGACTTCTCCGCGCGGCGTCGGCACCCCAAATTTCGCGAGGATCGCCTTCGCCTGATATTCATGAATCTTCATTGCACGTCCAGGAGTGCTAAAATTTGCTCACAGTCAAAACGAGTAAGTTTACTCGGAACCGAAAGGGCGAACAAGGCGATGCCGCGTTGGAGAATGCTTCTGGACCTCGCGATATCCATACTAGCGGGCGTCGCCACGTTCGCCGCCACATTTCTCGGAATAGGCGGCGTCGCGATGCTCTTCGAGTTGTCTGCGGCATTCGACAACAAACTGTGGCAGTATTTCCCCTTCGTAGTGGTCATTTGCCTGCTCTTGGCGGTGTTATATCCAATTATCGCAGGCGCTCTCGTTTTCAGGCACCTCCACCGCATTCACAAGCTGGATGAGGCAGCAGGTCGTGGGAAGGCATTCGCATGAGCACTCCACAGCCTCATCCCGACGCCGCCGCACACACGCTCCACAACTCCCTCGAAAAAATCATCGCCGGCAAAGATCTCACGCGCGCCGAAGCCGAATCCGCAATGGAGCAAATTTTCTCCGGCAACTCCTCCGACGCCCAAATCGCCGGATTCCTCGCCGCGTTGCGCATGAAGGGCGAAACAGTCGATGAGCTAGTCGGCTTCGCCAGCGTAATGCGCCGCCACGCCACTCCGATTTTTCCGCCCGGCCATCGCGCCGACGAAATGCTCGTCGACACATGCGGCACCGGCGGCGACGCGCGCGGCACATTCAATGTCTCGACGGCCGCGGCATTCGTCGTTGCCGGCGCGGGCGTGCGCGTCGCAAAACACGGCAATCGCTCGATCAGCTCGCGCTGCGGCTCGGCCGACGTCCTCGAAGCCCTCGGCGCGCGCATCGATCTGCCTCCGGAATCTGTCGGCCGCGCGATTGACGAAATCGGCATTGGGTTTCTATTCGCGCCCGCCATCCATCGGGCTACGCGCCACGCGATGAACGCGCGCCGCGAGCTGCGCGTCCGCACGGTCTTCAATCTCCTCGGCCCGCTGACGAATCCCGCCGGCGCCACCGCGCAAGTCGTCGGCGTGTTCGACGCGAGCTACACGGAATTGCTCGCGCGCGCGCTCGGCGAGCTAGGCGTTCGCCGCGCATTCGTCGTTCACGGCGCCGACGGCCTCGATGAAATTTCAATTTCGGGCGAAACGTCAGTGGCCGAATTGCGCGAAGGCACGGTGCGCAATTACACGCTCGCACCCGAAGATTTCGGCCTGGCTCGCGCCTCGGTTGAGGAGATACAAGGCGGCGACGCGAAGAAAAACGCCCAAATCATCCACAAGATTTTTGGCCGCGCTCTCGTTTCTCACGAGTTCGGCCCGTGCCGCGACATCGTTCTAGCCAATGCTGCCGCCGCTCTGGTCGCCGCAGGCCGCGCCCCCGATTTTCTCGAAGGCATGCGCCTCGCCTCTCACGCAATTGATACGGGCGCCGCGCGCGCCAAGCTCGACGCCTTCGTCGCGTTCACGGCAAAATGATCATCCGGCCTGCCGCACGGACGCCTCGATCGCAATCGTAGCGCCGGCATCTTGCCGGCGATTTTCCGCGCGGCGGCGCGAGACACAATAGCCAGCAAGATTCCGGCGTCATACAGTCCGAGTGACGACCACATCCTTTTGTCAAGTCATGACCTCAGTCATGCCGCAAGACTATAGAAAGTTGTCATCCCGAACGAAGTGAGGGATCTGCGGTCCTCATGGAAGAACTCTATTACTTTTACATCTTGGCAAGCGCCGCAAAATTAGTGCGCCTTTAGGAGCTAAGGACCTCGTCACACAGGCACTATACCCCTCGACAACATTAACGTCGCCCATTCGAAGGATCAGCCGAATTCGCGGAATCAAGATCCAGATCGAGCGCCCCCGCGCCGCTCGCTCCGGGCGGATCGCAATCTCCATCGGCGTTGTAAGTCGCCGCGCACCGTTGCGTATATTCTTTCCGCCGAGGCGATTGCGCGAACTGCCACACTTCCGCCTGCGCAAACCCGCTGGCAGACGGCTTCGGCGCGTTCGGCGGATAAGCGCACCCCGGCGAAGGCGGGCATGCATCGTTATAAACAAAAAACACAATCGCCCGCCCGTTCGCATGCTCGCGAATATCCTCCGCGGTCATCACTTCCTCGCCGCCATCCTTCACTTCAATCGCCGAACAATAAATTCCGCCGCGAAATCCCGCCGCCTTCACGCCATCGAGCCACGCGTATATGTAAGCCTTTTGCACCGGCAACATCCGCCCGCCTTCCTCCTGATCGAGAAAAATGACGGTCCCCGCCGCGAAACCCTCACGCGTTGCGTTCGCCGCAGCCGCACTCGCATCCGAAGCGCCAAGACGCGCAGCCGCGGCCTCCGACTTGAGCTCGGCGCTCGCCCTGCCATTGAAAAGCACAAGAAAGCCAAAATCGTTCCTCGCCAGCACATCTCGCTTGCCCAGCCACGAATTGTTTTTCGCGCCGGGCGGATTGTTCAGCCAGTGACCCGAAAACGAAAACGTGCGCCGCAGCGCCGGCAGCGCGTCACCACCGGGATAATCATTGCGATCGAAACCCAGTACAGGATGCGGGATCGTGGCCAGAAGGCTTGCGGTCTCAGAAAGTTTCGCGCTCGAGCGATCCAGCCGTATCGCCATGGCCACAACCGCAACGGCGAAGCCGATAAGCACAACCGCGGTGATTTGTTTTTCTATTTTTGCGAACTGCATCGTCCTGCCATCAACTACACGCTGAGGAAATTCTGAAGCAGGCGGTATCCCGCATCGGTGAGAACCGATTCCGGATGAAATTGAACGCCCTCAACCTTCATCTCGCGATGCCGCAGGCCCATGATCGTTCCATCTTCGGTCTCGGCGGAAATCTCAAGCTCCGCCGGCAGCGATTTTCGCTCGACAATCAACGAGTGATACCGCGTCGCGGGAAAATCCTGCGGCAATTCGCGAAAAATCGTCTTGCCGTCGTGGTGAATCTCGCTCGTCTTGCCGTGCATGATTTTTTTCGCGCGAATCACGCGCCCGCCGAACGCATCCCCAATCGCCTGGTGCCCGAGGCACACACCCAGAATCGGAATTTTCCCAGCGAATCGCTCGATGATCGAAATGCTGAGCCCGGCCTGCTTCGGCGTCCCCGGCCCCGGCGAAATCACAATCCGCTCCGGCGCAACGTCCGCAATTTCATCAAGCGTAATCTGATCGTTCCGCCGCACAAGCAGCGTCTGCCCCATCTGCCCAAGATACTGCGCCAAGTTGTAGGTAAACGAGTCGTAGTTGTCGAGCAGCAGGATCATCGCCGTCCTTTATTCCCCTACGCACGCCGCGCGCGGTGCGCTTCCTCCACCGCACTCACCACCGCCCGCGCCTTATTCACCGTCTCCTGATATTCCCGCGCGGGCACGGAATCCGCAACCACGCCGCCTCCCGCCTGAATGTACACGCGGCCATTTTTCGCCACGAGCGTTCGCAACGCGATGCACGAATCGAGATTCCCCGAAAAATCCAGATACAGGATCGCGCCGGCATACATTCCGCGTCGCGTCGGCTCGAGCTCGTCGATGATTTCCATGGCGCGAACCTTCGGCGCGCCCGAAAGCGTCCCGGCCGGGAAACACGCCATCAGCGCTTCAAAGCAATCCACGCCCTCGCGCAGCTTTCCGCTCAAGCTCGAGACCAGATGCATCACGTGCGAGTAGCGCTCGACGTACATCAGCCGGTCCACATGCACTGAGCCGTATTCGCAAACGCGCCCAAGATCGTTTCGGCCGAGGTCCACGAGCATGATGTGTTCCGCGCGCTCTTTCGGATCGGCCTGGAGATGCGCCTCGCGCGCGCGATCTTCGCTCTCGTCGCGGCCGCGCGGCTGTGTGCCCGCAATCGGGCGATAGAAAGCGTCGCGTCCCTGCACCTTCACGAGCATCTCGGGCGAACTGCCAACGATGGAAACGTCGTCGAGCCGCAAAAAATAGAGATACGGCGAAGGATTGATCACTCGCAACGCGCGGTAGATTTCGAACGGATCGGCATCCGTCTTCGCGCTGAATCGCTGGCTCGGCACGATCTGGAAGGCATCGCCGGCGCGAATGTAAGCTTTCGCCTTGCGCACGGCCGCGAGATACTGCGCGCGCGTGAAATTCGATCTGATGTGAAGCGGCGCCCGCCGCTTTTTCCCCCGCGCTTTCCGCTCCGCCTGCAATGGTGCTTGCAGCGATCGCCGCGTACGTTCGATCTCGCGCACCGCCGCGTGGTATTTCGCACGCAGGCTACCTTCGCCTTTTGTATAGCCTTCGTCTCGCGTGTAAACGTTTTGAATAATCCACACCCGATGCCTTACGTGATCGAATGCCACCACGCCGCGATAGAACATCAGCACCGCATCGTCGAGCCCAAGATCGTCCCGTCCGCTCGCCGGAATCTTTTCAATCATCCGAACGATGTCGTAAGCAAAACATCCAATCGCCCCGCCGATGAACGGAGGGAGCCCAGCCACACGCACCGGCTCATACCGCTTCATCATTTGCCGCAGCAGCCGAATCGGATCTTCATCCACCTCCGTCCGTCCGCGCGCGGATTCCACGGTGCACTTCCGCCCACGCGAGCGAAACACCTCCGCCGGATTCGCTCCCGCAAACGTATACCGCGCGATCGTTTCTCCGCCCTCGACGCTCTCCAGAAGAAATGAATATTTCGCAGCGCGCGCAATGCGCAGATACGCGCCCACAGGCGTCAGCAAATCCGCGGTAAAACTCTCGTAAACCGGAACGAGGTTCCCCTTCCGCGCCAGCCGCCGAAACGTCGAGTAATCCGGTTGAATCATCCCCGCCTTCAAATCTCAATCTCTGGTCAGCTTTTCACGCCAAACATCAATCCAGGCACATATTCACTTCAGGCACTTGTAGCGCCCGGCTTCAGCCGGGCACTCTTCGCTTTTCGCTTTTCACTTTTCTGTTCCTTCCCCAGCGCATCCACCACCGCCCCCCGCATCACCATCTCCGGCGCGCGTTCGCCCGTCCAAATCTCAAACTGCGCCATTCCTTGCGCGACAAACATTTCAAGCCCCGATACCGTTTCGATGCCGCGCCCCTCGGCGAGTTGCAAGAGCTTCGTCCGCAGCGGCCGGTAGATCAAATCGAAAACCAGCCGGCAATTCAATTCGCCCGCTTCAAGCGGCGACTCACCCACATTCGGGTACATCCCCACCGGCGTCGCGTTCACGATCGCATCGAAGAATTCCCCGCGCAGCCTGCTTCTCTCGATCGCCTCGCCTCCAACCGCTCGTGCCAATTCTTTCGCCTTGGCCGGGCGCCGCGCGCAAACACGAACCGCTGCGCCGGCCCGTCCCAGCGCAAATGCCACGGCGCGCGCGGCCCCGCCTGCCCCTACGATTAATACGCAACTTTCCCCAAGCGATATCCGGCTCTCGAGCGCCCGCAACACGCCAACGTAATCCGTATTGTAGCCAAACAGATTTCCGCCCCCGCGAACCACAACCGTATTCACCGCGCCGATAGCCGCCGCCAGCGGGTCGCAATCGTCAAGATGTTTGAGAATCGCCTGCTTGTGCGGGATCGTCACGCTAAGACCCGCGACGCCAAAATCCGCAATCGCTCCCAGAAAATCGTGGAGATCGCGCACAAGAAATGGAACGAAGACGGCGTTGATGCGGCGCGCTTGGAAAGCCGCATTCTGCATCAACGGCGAAAGCGAATGGTGAACCGGATTTCCGATCACGCCATACACGCTCGTACGGCGATCCAAGCGGTCCGCGCGATACAGCGTTTTCATCGCGCTCAACGAAACCTGGCCCGGCGCCGTGGCTTCCTCCACCGGCGCGTACGCCAGCGCCGAGCCGCCGCGCAGCGCCAAAATGCGCGCCGCTGCGCCAACTTCATCCATCGGAATCGCGACGACGCGGCGATTCGCTCGCGCAAGCTCGAGCAACCGGCACGCGTCGCGATAAGTCTCCGCATGCGCCGCGATTTTGATCGCGTCGCCGCCCGCGCGCAGCAGCCGCACTCTCACTCGCCCGAGATGCGCCGGAGTCCTTTTGAAATCGTGATAAGAAATCAGCAGTTTTGCTTCCGCTCGCAGTTCCGCTAGTTCCTGCTTTGAAAGTTTCTCGGCGGTTTCAATTTCGATATCGAGCCATGCACATCCAGAACGCGCCGCCTCCCGCAAAATCTCGATCTCATCCTCGGGAGCGCCAGTGAACTTTCCACCCGCCCCTCGCCGGCGGCAGGTGGCGATAATCGTCGCGCCGCTCTTGACGAGATTGCCTTTCTTCCCGGTCAGCCAACGCAAAGTTCTCTGAATCTCCGCGCGGCTGCCCAGCCAATCCAGCCTCAATTCCACGGTTCGGGTCTCGCGCAGCGCCCGAAGCAACAGACGCGCGGCATCGGCCGCAGTCCGGCCGGACACCACCGCGCAGATCTTGTCTTTTCCGAAGATTCCAGCCATCCGCCGCTCCGCCTATCACCAACGGAATCTTGGGCTTCTACCATGCGGTGCACAATGTGTAAAGCATGGCCGGACATTGCCTTGACGCCTCCCGAGGCCATTTGCTACGGTCGCTTGAGTGGGGATACGCGCCGACCATTCGGCGCGAACGTGTCTTAAGGAGTGTTCGTCATGCGCGGAAAACTTGTCATTTTAGGTTTAGCGGTGGCACTGGCGGGCGTCTCGGCAAACGCACAGGATAAGGTGCGAACGCCGATCCCGAACGATATGTACTGCTCGGGCGTCATGTCCAATCAGGCTCCGCCACAAGACACATTCATCGTCACCGGCGAAGGCTCCGATACCAAGACGACCTTTCAAGAAGGCGATTACGTCTACATCAACAAAGGCACCAGTCAGGGCGTCCATGTTGGCGACGAGTTTGCGATTGTGCGCGCTGTTGACGATCCGACCAGGGAACCGTGGTTCAATTCGCAGTTCACGCTGATGCACGCTCTCGGCAAAATGTGGCAGGACGAAGGCCGCGTCAAGGTTGTCGTCGCGCAGCCGAATGTCTCTACGGCACAGATCGAGAATTCCTGCGAGTACATGCAGCGCGGCGACATTGCCGTGCGGTTTGTCGAGCGCCCGGCGCCTTCTCTGAAGCCGTCGGACAGCAAGTTCGATCGATTCGCGCCGCCGAGCGGGAAACCCAAGGCCATGCTCGTCACCGGCAAGCACTTCCAGGTTTCCTACGGCACAAACGACGTCGTGTACGTGAATCTGGGCGAGGGGCAGGGAGTGCACGTCGGCGACTATTTCCGCGTGTTCCGTTATCAGAATCAGGAAAGCGAGTCGGGTTATCAAATCAAGCGGATTGCTTTCCAGATTTACGGCTACGGCGGAGTTTCGAAGGATTACAAGTGGGATAGCGTCCCGCGGGAAGTTCTTGGCGAAGGAATCGTGGTTCGCACGACGCCGAATGCGGCGACCGTGGTGATCACGTTTGCGCTCAAGCCGATGTACGCGGGCGAATACGTCGAACTCGAATAGATTCGTAAGACGGAAGGATTATTGCGGCGCGGAGTCACTCTCCGCGCCGTTTTATTTTCCGCCGTTCTTATTTTCCGCAAAATCCCGGTCGGAAAAAACCTCGGCGGTAAAAGCGAAGATGCGCGTTTCCGCGTCGCGCCACGCGTCGCGCGCCAAGCCCGCCTTGAAGCAAGTCTCCTCGAGAAACCGCTCTGCGTTCCAATTGTATTCGACGGCCACCTGAGGCAGGAGCAGGCCTCGATAGCTGCCGCGGTGGATCGAGAGCCCGTGAACGCCCGGTCGCACCTGCGCCGCCGCAATCGGTTCGAACGCCGAGAGAACCGAAATCTCGATCTCGAGCTCGACGAGTTCCTCGGGCCGAACCGCTTCGAAGCGCGGATCTTCGAGCGCGGACGCAACCGCCGCCAGCGCAACCACGCGCGCCAGCGGCTCGACAGAAGCCAGCCGTCCGATGCATCCGCGCAATCGCTTGCCGCGCCGCAGCGTGACGAACGCTCCCGCAGGCTCGCCCAGCGCTCCCGCGGAAGCTTCCACCTCCAACGCCTCGCGCTTCGCGACGCTTTGCGCGATCGCGCGGCGCGCAATTTCCAAAAGCGTCTGACGTTGCCCGTCGTCGAGCCGGGCGCCGTTATCGAGTCGGGACATTTTGCGGCTTCTTGCCCTGCTCGAGGATGAGCAGGCTCTTGCGCCGCTGCTGGATGCGGTCGTTCACTTGGCTCCAGAACATTTGGAAGTAATGCACGGCGGAGACGATCGCGCTCAGCACAACGAGCCAGAGCAGAACTCTGCCGAGCGGCTTGAGCGCCGCATGCTTCGCCGCCAGAATCACAGCGCAGCCGCAAATCACTTGCAGCACCATCTTCGTCTTGCCGAGCGGCGACGCGGGAATAATCAATCCTTCGCTCGCCGCGATGTTGCGAAGGCCAAGCACGATAAATTCGCGTCCGATGATAATCACCACCATCCACGCTGGCACGAGTCCCATCTCCACGAGAGAAATGAACGCGGCGGAGATGAGCAGCTTGTCGGCGATCGGATCGAGCAGAATCCCGAGCGTGGTCACTTCATTGCGTTTCCGCGCGAAATATCCATCGGCGGCATCGGTCGCGGCGGCCGCGAGCAGAATCAGCACGCCCCAAACCTCGAAATGAACCGCGAGCCCCCAAAAATCGAAGTTCGGCTCGCGCGTGAGCAACACCACGACGAGGAGCGGCACAAAAAATATGCGGAGAGTCGTGAGGCTATTCGGCAGGTTCATTGGATGCGCGAAAACACCCGCGCGGTGGAGTTGCGAACGCTCCGTGCGCGCCCCAATTCAATATAGTCCTGCATCTACGGTCAGTCAACCTCACCGATTCGAGACTCGAAATGCACCGCAAGTGTGCAACGCTCCGGATCAACGAAGTCTCGTATCTAGTGACTGTTAGGAAACAAAATGCCCCAAGCTTGTGCAAATCTGGTTTTCGCAATTTCACCGGAATTGCTAGGAAATCGCGCACACGCCCGTGAACGGCGGCGGCGTAAACGCTTGAAACTCAACCGATTATCGGCCAAATGGAGCGGCGATAACTCCCGAAATAACGTTGCCCCGAATCTAAACACCGGCGCAGAAAAGTTTGCATTCCACAGCTTTTCCACAGGGCATCGGGTGAGCGGCATGATTCATGGCCTATACGGTGAATTCCGCGAGCCGACGCGCAAGCGTCTCCGGGACCTCAGCTTCGAGCGAAATCTGCTCGCCATCGGCCTCCGAGCTTAGAACGCGGCCGCACGCATGAACCATCGCGAGAGTGCGTCCCTCCGACATCGGCAATCGCAGGTGAACGCGTGTGATGGGATCAATCGGCAGCGCGGCATCAATTTGCGCGAGAAGATTTTCGAGGCCCTCGCCGGTTTCCGCCGAGACGAATGCGCTGCGCGACGCCGTGCCATTGCCGTTCGGCGCGATGCGCGCCACTTCTTCGCGATCTTCGGGCGCGAGGCGATCAATTTTATTGTAGATGTGCAATCGCGGCCGGTCCGCGACGCCCAGCTCCTGCAAAATCTTCACCACTTCCTCGTCGAGCTCGGCGTGGCGCGGATTTGAAATATCGGTGACTTGCAGGATTAGCGCGGCCTCCTGAACTTCTTCGAGCGTCGCGCGAAACGCCGCAATCAAATCCGGCGGAAGGTCGCGCAGGAATCCGACCGTATCCGAGAGCAGGATGCGGCGATGCGAAGGCAGCCGCACGCCGCGCACCGTGGGATCGAGCGTCGCAAACATTTTCGAGGAAGTGAGCACGGTCGCGTGAGTGAGCGCGTTGAAGAGAGTTGATTTGCCCGCGTTCGTATAGCCGACGAGCGCGATCGTGCCGAGAGGAATTGCCTGCCGCGCGCGGCGGCGCGTGGTGCGCTGGCGGCGAACCGTTTCGATTTGATCCTTGATTTTTCGCACGCGGTCGCGGATGCGGCGGCGATCCGTTTCAAGTTTTTGTTCGCCAGGGCCGCGCGTGCCGATTCCGCCGCCAAGCCGCGAGAGCTCGCTGCCACGTCCCGTCAGCCGCGGAAGCAAATAATTGAGCTGCGCGAGCTCGACCTGAAGCTGGCCTTCGCGCGTCCGCGCATGCATCGCGAAAATATCGAGAATCAGTTGCGTGCGATCGATCACGCGGCAGTCGGTGGCCTCCTCCATGTTGCGGAGCTGCACCGGCGTCAAATTGTGATCCACGATGACGAGCGGCGCGCCGTGCGCGTGCGCTTCGGCCTTCACCTCTTCAAGCTTGCCGCGCCCGACAAGCGTGGCGGGATCGATTTTGTCGCGCACCTGCAAGAGGCTGCCGGTGACGTTCGCCCCAGCGCTGAGCGCCAGCTCTTCGAGCTCGAGCATATTCTCGCGCTCAACGGCGCTGCCCGCCGCTGGCGTCCGCGATTTCCTCACGCTCACGCCGAGCAAAAGGACGCGCTCTCGATTGTCTACAGCGTGCGTTGTTTTCATTAACCCGGTTTCAAAGACCCAATTTCACATGAAGGATTGGCCGAGCGCGCGGGGGTGTGCGTTGGCGGAAATCTTCATCCGAAAGCATTATACGACAAGAACCGGGCGCCCCGCCTCCCGGCGCCCGCCTTACCTTTCCTATCACCGATCAAGTCTGAAATCGCCCCTCTCGCGACGCTCGTAGGGGCGTCCGCCGCGGCGGACTGCGCCCGCCTTTCTCTTCGCCCCTTGATCTTGCCCGCGCCCCGCATCCCGACCATAATTCGCCCTGATGGACGCGCGGCGCAAGAATCTTCGCCTCCGGGGATACAATTATTCCCTGCCCGGCGTTTATTTCATTACGATCTGCACCGCCAAACGCAAATGCCTATTCGGAAACATCCGCGGCGGAGAAATGGTTCGCAACGGCGCAGGCGACGCCATCGCCGAAATTTGGGAGCGTCTTCCGCAACGATTCCCAAATATCTCGCTCGACGCGTTTGTCGTGATGCCGAACCATATGCATGGCGTCTTAGTCTTCAATAATCCGGCAACAAAGCAAAACCGGGGCGCAGCAAGCAGCGCCCCTACGAACTCCGTTGCATTGGGCCGCGTTGTGCGTGCTTTCAAATCCGAGACCGCCATCCACGTGAATGCAATCCTGAAAACATCAGGACGCCCGGTCTGGCAGCGCAACTATTTCGAACACATCGTTCGAGCCGGAAAAGACCTCGACGAAATTCGCCGCTACATCCACGACAATCCGTCTAAGTGGGATTCCGATCCAGAAAATTCCCTTTTCTAGGGACGTCGCGTTCACCTAGCTTTCGCAGGGCCGCTCGCCGCCATGATTCTGTTCTCGTCCTGTCCTGCTGTTGTCCGTAGGGGCGCTGCTTGCTGCGCCCGCCTTTTGCCCCTACCACGGCGGCGACACTGTTTACGGTCTGGTTGGCATCCCTGGCCTCTGGCTCGAACAACGCTCTGGCCCAATCCACAGGGTGGCTCACTTGCGCACTCGCCAACACGATGGTATATACAAAGCATTATGAACTTAAATGATAAAATAAATCGCTCTCGCCCCGGTCACTCACCGGCGCCCGACCTTCTGCGCCACGCCCGCAGATGCGTCATCTGCAATCACCCCGAACGCGACCTCATCGAAGAAGCGTTCGTCCACTGGTTCCACGCCGACCGCATTGTGGATGACCACAACCTGCCCTCCCGCTCGGCCCTGTATCGTCACGCCTACGCCACCGGCCTATACGACCTGCGCCGCCAAAATATGCGCTACGCCCTTGAGCACCTGATCGAGGACGCCATCCACGCGCCCGTCTCCGGCGACTGCATCATCCGCGCCATCCGCGCCCACGCTCGCCTAACCGGCGACGGCCGCTGGATCGACCCGCCGCAACAGATCATCGTCGAGCGCCGCGACGCCGCCCACGGAGACGCCGGCCAGCCTGTCAGCGATTTTCTAACCGGTACACCAAAACAATTAGAAACCGCCGCAACTGACACAAAACAAACGATTGGGGCCGTTTCTAACCGGGACACAAATACTACCCTCGCAGAGGCCCATTAGCATGACCGCGGCGCACGACGAAAGTCGCGGTGAGCTACGTGGAAGAGCGGAAGGAGGAAAAAAAAAAGCGCGAGAGGAGCCAGAGCAGGCGGGAAAAGCGGGCGCATCCTTTCGAGGCTCAGAGCCGGCGGGGTTAAGGGACGTGAGCTAAAGCGGAAAGCTATTTCCAGTCGCACACTTTGTATATGTCGGACCTGGGGCCGGAGACTGCCTGAGGAGTCAGCTTTCGCGTTGCCAGATCGCCGATCACCAAGCGCGCATCATTGAAGTCCACGAACATTACCTTCTTTGAATCGGGTGAGAAGACCGGTTCGATGGAATTGGCGTCTTTGGAAAGTTGAAATTTGATTTTTCCATCGACCGAGCTGATGAAAATGGCGCCGTCGCCGGGAGGGTAGTCGCCCACCACTGAGCCCGTCTCAATCGCAAGGAACCGTCCATCGGGTGACCAGTCAAAATTGAAAACGCCGCGCATGATCCTCACCGGCTTCTTCGAAGCGAGCGGAAGAATCCATAAGTCAATCACGACACCACCCGAGTCGTTTTGACTCTCGTCGTCTTCCGGGTCGGTCATCATGAACGCAATGCTCGATCCGTCCGGTGAGTATCTAGCGTTCCAGATTGTGGTAACCGCCTTGAAAATCGTTTCGCGTTTGCCGGATTCCACATTGACCGTTTCCAGAAGGTTCGGCCCCTTCGGACCGTACGCTGGATGAACAATGAATTTTCCGTCGGGTGAAAAACTAACGGACTCGTACCAAGGGCCGAGATCACGCGGCGCGTCCCCGCTCGGCGGATAAGATGCCAGGAACAAATCCCAGCCCTTCGTTCGAGCGAGGATGTCGTAAGCCAGGCACTTCTGGTCCGGCGACCACGCAATGCTAGCGGCGTACCCATCGGTGATGTGGGCAAGTATGATGGACTTCCCGTCGAGGAGCGAGAACACGGAGACGCTTTTCGCGTCCGCGTAGGCGACTAAATTTCCATCGGGTGAGAACACAGCAGCTCCGGCTTTCTCGGCGATCTTGCGCCGGTTCATGCCGTCCGGATCCGTCACGAAGAGCGTGCCGGAGTCTGTGATCAGAACGCGGTTCCCCCGATGCGGGACGTCATCGGCGGAGAGACGGTGGACGGTAAGTCCAAACAACACGATGAGGAGTAGAGACACTCTCTTGCTGGGCATGGCTCGACCCTTTCTAGAATCGAGCATAGTGCGGAAAGGCGCAGAGCGGCTGGCTCGCTCCACCAGAATTGCTTGTCGATTACTACCCTCGTCTGATGAAAGACGAGAGAACGAGGGCAAGAGGCGAGAGGCCGAACGGCAAAGAGTCTCACCTCTGAAGAGGTGAGCTACAGGGACGAGCGGAACGATGCGACTGTCAGATAGATGCCGATGACGAGAGTGAGGCTCATGTAGGCGTAGAAGAACTGGCCGTAGCGGAGCGCGTCGAAATAGGCGACCGAGGTTTCGGGAGGCAGGAACAGGAAGATCAGGCCCTTAAGGAGCGAGATCCAGCCGACGAGGGTGACGAGAATCGGGAGCGCGCCGCCGGACCAGACGTTGTGCGCGAGGATGATCGCGAGGCCGGCGGTCATCGCGACAATGGAAGTGAAGAGCAGAATCGGCGCGTCGTGAACCATCGCTGTCACTGTATCCACGGTCGCTTGCCTGTGCGACATCATGCCCAGCGCGATGAGAAGGCAATAGAGACCGATCAGCCTGCCGAGGTAAATGGTGCGAGGCGACATGGTGTCATCCTCCGGGCGGAATTTTGGATTGGGCCGCTGACTCGCGCATCGTACGCTTCGGCCATTGCCGACACAATGAATTTGCAGCGAGCGATGGGAGATTCGTTGTAATGTTTTTCGATGCAACGACTCACACTCACAATTTTCTTCTGTCTCTTGGCTCTGCTTGCTGCGGCGCCTGGCGCGTTCGCGCAGAGTATTCACGAACGCGAGATCGGGACTCCGTGGGCCTTGGCGGGATCGAATGGGCTCGATGCGCTGCTGGTTTATGCGGAATTGCCGGGGAAGCATCCGCTTGTGGTGATGACGCACGGATCGTCGCGGAAGGCGGAGGAGCACGCCGAGGTGACGCCGTGGCAAGAGCTTCCGCAAGCGCAATGGTTTGCGAGGCGAGGATGGGTGGCGCTCGTCGTGGTGCGCCGCGGATATGGAGTATCCGGCGGCGAGCAGGATACGAAACACGCTGGACATTGCCCGGTGACCGATTATGAGGACGCCGCGGAATACGGAGCCGAGGATTTGCGCGTCGCGATCGAGTATGGGCGCGCGCTGCCGGACGCGGATCCGACGCGCGTGATTGCCATGGGCGTTTCGACCGGAGGATTGGCGACGGTCGCGCTGACGGCGAAGGCTCCCGCCGGGCTTGTGGCGGCGATTAATTTTGCGGGTGGCCGAGGCTCGAAGGGGGATCACGATGTGTGCAATCCCGGCGATCTGATTCATGCGTACAAGGATTTCGGGAAACATTCGCGGACGCCGATGCTGTGGCTTTACGCGGAGAACGACAAATTTTTCTGGCCGGAGCTGGCGCAAAAATTCGATGAGGCGTTTCGTTCGCAGGGAGGCGAGGACCAATTCGTGCGCGCCCCTGCCATCGGAGAAGATGGGCACTCGCTCTTCCGGCATGTTGATGCTTGGTCAGCGACGGTGGACGAATTTCTCAAGGCGCAAAATTTGGTGACGATGGCGGAGCCGCTGCCGGAGATTACGCCGCCGAACGTTGCGCCGCCCGCGGGGCTCAGCGAAAAGGGGCTGGAGGCTTTTAAGAGCTATTTGCTGCTGGGGCCGCATAAGGCGTTTGCGGCGTCCGCGCATTCGTTTGGATTTGCTTCCGCGCAGATCAACGTGGATCTGGCGCGGCGGAAGGCGCTCGAGAATTGCAAGCACGGGGCGCAGAACGGCGAGGCGTGCGCGGTGGTGTCCGTGGATAACGTTGATGTGCATTAGTGATGATGCTGTGACGCGGGGGAAATTCCGCCGATAGCGGCGCCCGCACCAGAGCCGGGGCGCAGCGAAAAAGCCAGAGAGATTCCTCGTCGGACCCTCGTCGGGTCCTCCTCGGAATGACAATTCTTACAACGAGTCGAGTGAATGTCGAAGCTGAAGCTCCGGCCCTCTGAAAATCAAATCAGGAGAGAGCGAGGCTATTTGATGCCGTGGGCGAGATAGAGGTCGCTGAGGACCTGGGTGGTGCTGTAGACGTAGGTTTTGCCGTCGGCAGAGATGGTGAAGCCGGAAAAACCTTTGAAGCCGGTTGGATCGGAGAGCGTGATCGTGGCGATGGGAACGGCTTTTCCGGAATAAAGATCGAGGCGATTGATCGTGTACGGCGGAGAACCCCGGCCGGTGAAGGCCGAATGCCCGTCGTCGCTCCATCGCGCGATGCGTCCCACATCGCTCGGGCGCTCGACGACGCGAGGCTCTCCTCCGTCCACCGGATACATCATGATCTTGGCGCGCTCCGCATCAAACGCGAGGATGAATTTTCCATCGGGCGATACGGGATGCGTGATCGAATTGACTCCTTCGGGCGTGATGGCGCGCGCTTCGCCGCCGTCAATGGACGCGATGTATGCGCGCGGGGGTTTCCCCGGCAGCCCGGCGCTATAAATTATTCGCTTCCCGTCGGGAAGCCAGGCCGCGTTGAAGTGCTGCATCGCATCGTGGGTCAACTGCTTCGGCTCGCCAGCGCCGGTCGGGAGAAGATAGATTTGTGTCGGAGTCTCGTGCGAATGCGTTGCAAGCACCCACTGGCCATCGGGTGACAGCGATTCCGCGAATCCCTCGCCGAGACGCACGGCAGGCGATCCATCCGTTTTCCGCATGTAGACCGAGTAATCCGCGCCGCCACCTTCTCCGCCCTCTGTGAAGATGAGGGTTTGTCCATCAGAAGAAATATCGCTTGGCACAGACCAATCGAGCCAGCTCAGGTCGCGTTCCTCAGCGCTCCCCTGGGTGTGAGCCATCATCATCAGTCGAGCATCTTCCTGGCCGAGAAGCACGCGGCCGTCGTGCGCGACGTCAAGGAGCCGCATCGATCCGGACGAGCGCTCGACGAGACGCAGCTTTCCGGACGGCGTGACGGCATAGAGCATCTGATTCGAACCTGACTTGCTGGCCGTGAACCAGACCTCGTCGCCAGTGGGCGACCATGCCAGGCCTTCGGCGGCGGCCCAATCGCCGGAGAGCACAGTCTTTTTCTCGGCGAGATCCACGATTGTGATCGCGCCGCCATTGTCGCCGGTGGCAGGGTGGTCAATGAATGCGATGCGATCGCCCTTGGGCGAAACGCGCGGCTCACCGATCCAGCCACCGGTTTCAAACAAAACCTTGCCGGCAGGAAACTCGAGCTGCGCTTTTCCCTTCACGAAATGCGCGATGGCCATACTCTTGCCGTCCGGCGACCAGTCCGCCCATTCCACATCTTTCATCAATTCGCGCGGGGCGCCTCCGGCGAGCGGCACTTGTGCCAACGTCCCGCCGAAGGAAAAGGGCCCGTGCGGGGCCACGTTCAACAGAACCGCCATTTCGCCGGTCGCGGAGACGGATTGAATTTCGGCGCCGGCGGGTAGGCCGATGGAGCGCGATTCGGGGCTGTCGGGACGCGTGGAGAAAACATCGAACGGACCGCCTTGCCAGCGCGCGGTGTAGAGAACGGTTTGGCTGTCGGGCGAGAATCGGGCGGAGTAGACGGTTCCGCGGCGGAAAGTGATGCGCTGATATTCCGGTTGCGTGGCCGTCGCGCTTTGGCGGCCGAGGAAATATGCGACGACGGACGCTAAAACCAGCGCGGCAATTCCGGCCGCGGCGAAGATCAGCCGCCGTTGCGATGGAGCCGCGGCGACGGCGCGGCCGGCGGTGCTCGTGGTTGAAATGTTTGAGAGGGCTTCGAGGTCGAAGCCGAGGTCGCGGGCGGATTGAAATCTTTGTTCGCGATTTTTTTCGAGGCAGTGATTGACGACGCGAGCGAGGGCCGGCGAAATATTTGCGTTGGTGGCGGCAAGCTCGGGCGGCTCGTCTTTCAAAATCGAGGACATGGTCTCGACGCTGGTGTCGCGGCGAAATGCGCGCTGCCCCGACAGCATTTCGTAGAGGACAGCGCCGAACGAGAAAATGTCGGAGCGAAGATCGGTGGGCTCGCCGCGAACCTGCTCGGGAGACATGTAACCGGCAGTGCCGAGCACGACGCCGGAGAGAGTGGCGTCGCGCGGAGTGACTTCCGTTTGCGTCTGATCGGAATCCTGGACTTGCGGCTGGACGAGCTTGGCGAGACCGAAATCGAGAATTTTCACGCGGCCATCGCGCGTGAGGAAAATATTGTCGGGCTTGAGATCGCGGTGAACGATGCCTTTGTCGTGCGCGGCGGCGAGGCCGCTGGCGATTTGATTGGCGATTTCGAGGGCCTTGCGCGGCGAGAGAGCGCGCTCTTCGCCCGCGGCAATTTCGGTTGCTCCGGCCGCGCTTGCCGAACTTGCTGAGCCGGAGCGCGACGATCCTGTTCGCGAAGAACGCCCGTGCACCGAGAGGCGCTCGCGGAGAGTTTCACCTTCGAGGAGTTCGGAGACGACGTAGGGCGCGCCGTCGTGCATGCCGAAATCGTGCACGGTGAGAATGTTCGGATGATTGAGCTGGCCGGCGGCGCGCGCTTCCTGCTCGAAGCGGCGCAAGCGCTCGGGATCTTTTGACAGCGAAGCCGGGAGGATTTTTACGGCGACATCGCGGCCGAGTTTCGCGTCGCGCGCGCGATAGACCTCGCCCATGCCGCCCGCGCCGATTTGAGCGACGATTTCATAGGTGCCGAGTTTGGTGCCGGGAGTGAGTGACATAAATTTGACGGGCGTATCATACGCTAAATTTTCGCGAGTGGCGCGGCGGGTTCGACGTGAAGTGGCGGGGGAATTGCGGCACACGCGAACCCGGAGGCGGGAGCCTCCGGGCTCTGAAATTGTATTCTGCCGGGCGTGACGAGCGTTGGTGGCACTCGAGGTGAGCGGGCGGAAAGACGCCGGCAAGATGCCGGCGCTACGACCGCATTGTCGGCGCTTATCGGGTTGAGTGGAGCGCGAGAATAAAAGCGCCGCCGGAGCTGGGACCCGGCGGCGCTTCTTCTTTTAATTGCTCCGAGGATATCGCGGCGGCGTGGCATCCGCCGAGGCGGACTGCGCCACGCCGCCGGAATAGCTTGCGATCAGCGACGGACTCTGAGGCTGATCGTGGTGGTTTCGGTCAAGCTGCCTGACTTGCCAGTCACCGTGATTGTGTGGGTCCCAGTGGTGGCGCTGCTGCTTGCCGTGAACGTGACAACGCTAGTGCTTGTCGCCGGATTCGTTCCGAACGACGCCGTCGTGCCCGATGCCATGCCGGTGGCCGACAAAGTTACGCTGCCGGTGAATCCGCCGGATGGATGGTGATCGTGCTCGTCCCGTGAGAGCCGCGTGTGATGCTCAGGCTCGTTGGCGAAGCCGTCAGCGTGAAGCTACCCGAAACCGGGGCGGTCACGGTCAACGAAACGCTGGTCGTTTGCGTGACGCCCCCGCCAGTGCCGGTGACAACGATCGAGTACGTTCCGGTCGCGGTGGTGGACGCCACTGTCATGGTCATGGTTGAGGTGCCGGAGCCCGGCGCGGCAATGGACGTGGGGTTAAAGGCCACGGTCACGCCTGTCGGCTGGCCGGACGCAGACAACGCGATGGCCGAGTCAAAGCCACCCGAGACGGCGGTCGTGATCGTTGATGTGCCATTGCTGCCCTGCACCACTGAAACCGAGTTCGGCGAAGCGGAGATTGTGAAGTTCGGAGTCGTGGACGTTGGCGCAAGTGCGTTGATCAGGGCGGCGCCGTTCGGGCTGCCCCAACCGGTGGCCAAATCGTAGCCGGTGACTGCCGAAAATCCATTGCTGCCGGTGGTGATGTCGTGGAAATCGGTGTCATAGCTGGACGACAGACCAATCGGGTAAATGGCAGGATTGATGAAGCCGACCTTGGCATCGCCGCTGGCGGCTCCTTGTTGATTGGCGAGGGCTATATATCCGGCCCACATCGGCGCGGCAAAACTTGTTCCGCCATAGTCGTTTGCCGTGCAGGTGGTCTGGTCGGCGCAAACGTAAAAAGTAAAATTCGCGTTTGCGGAGACGTCCGGGCCGTTTCGATATGTCGTAGATCCCTTGTTGCTGGAGTTGATCACTCCCGAAAGTTGCTGGTAGGACGGAATGAGAATGTCGTCCGGGGCGTAGTAGCCACCGCCGCCGTCAACCCAGGTGGATTCCGAACTCCACTGACCGGCAGCTTTGCTGGTCGTCAAGTCCGTGCCGCCGACGCAGATGACGTGCGCGTCCTCGGACGGATAGGTGCTCGTCGTCCAGTTGCCACTGTCGCCGGCCGCTTGAAAGAAGCTTTGGCCTTGCGTGGCCATCCTCTCGAAGTACCCATCATCAGTGCCGGGATCCGCAGGAGTCCAAGTCCACGAAGAACTCAGCTGTAGAGGCAACGGAGAAGCCGTAGTCATAGCGCCGAGAATGGCGGTGTCGGTGGACCCTACATATACGAACAGAGTGTTTGTGCCGGGGGCCATGCCGAGAGCCTGAGTGATGTCTAGTGTCTGTTCCGTATCGTCACAGCCTTGACTAGCAAGGCAGCTCAAGCTGGTTCCGTCGGTGGAAACGCCGGTGACGGTGGCGGATCTCGTTTGCTTGGCGTTGGTGTAGTAGGTGTTTACGTCCGCGATATCAAATCCGTAGTATTCGAGCAATCCGATGTATTGGCCGGAGCCGGTGAGGGATCCCGTTCCGTAGTAAGCCGCCCTCATGTCACTACCGAGGAAAGAGGCCGACGGGCCGGAGCCGGTTGTGGCATTGGGCTTCACACTGGAATCTCGATGGTGATAGAGGGGATGCGGTGTCGAAAAATTGTCGAGACCCGAGATGTGCCACAGCTGGAACGGCAGATTCACAGTGGGCTCGCGATCGGGAGCAAAAAATGTGCGGTCTTCGGTCGGATGCTGGTAGACATTCATGGTCACATGGAAGGCCGACTCGATAGTTGCGACTGTGCCCTTGAGCTGCACGTCCATGGCATCGCGGGAGCCGCCGACGATCGAAAAGCCGCTCGTCCTAGCGAAGCTGAGCAGCGCGTCATAATTCTCCAGGGTCGGGCCGAACCTCTCGGTGAATTCTTGCACGCTAAGGAAGTGCTTGTAGAAGGGGCTTGACGGGTCGTAGAGCTCTTGCAGGAAATTATCCAGCTCCGCCTGATTGCGAATCGGGAGAACGACGTCAATGCGCATGGACTGTGTTGCGGGGAGTTTCCCGACGAACTGCGCCTGCCCATTAACGGTTACTTCACGAACGTGACGCGTCAATAGAGTCTGCGATTGCGCCTGGGAAACGAAGCTCACGCACAACACCATGGCAACGATCGCAAACAGAAATTTAGCTAGTCTTGGAATCACGGTTTCTCCTTTGACGGAATTTCCGTTTTCAATTGTCGGCCGACCGTCTATCCGGAATTTCCGATTTGGCAAGAGCTGATGGGAAGAGATGATAGGCCAGGGACGCGGAAGGTCAAATGAAAAATCCATAAAGTTTCGGGTTTTGTAGCGCACAGTACTACTCGTGGGACTATGCAGTACCGCGAGTTGAGTGGAGTTACTGGCAAGTGTTCGAGCGCGGAATTGAGTTCCGGGAGGCGGGGGCCTCCCGGCTCTGAGGGAGGGTTTAGAGGGCGAGTTGCGCCGGGTTCCAGCCGGAGGCGCTTGTTCCGGGTGCGTGGGCGCAAAAACGCCGGCAGGATGCCGGCGCTACGAGTGCAATTGAGGTAATTGGGTATATTTTCTGCGGATCACGACGGAGGGACGATGAATCGGCTGGCGGCGATTTTCATATTTGTTCTGACGGCGGCGATGGCGCCGGTTGGGGTGGCGCAGGAATCGTATCGCGATCTCGCGAAGCGATTCGAATACGGCGCGGGGACGCCGGCGTTGGGACTGCAAGAGAGCGGCGTGCAGGATCGAGGTGGCATCAAGATTCACGACATCAGTTATGCGAGCCCAGTGGGGGGACGAGTGCCGGCGTATCTTGTGGTGCCCGCGACGAAAGGACGATTCGCCGCAGTTCTGTGGGGACATTGGATGATGCCGAATTCGCCGTCCGCGAACCGCGTCGAATTTCTGGAGGAAGCGATCGCGCTGGCGCAAGGCGGCGTGGTGTCGTTGATGATTGACGCGCCGATGGTGAGACCCGGATTCAAAGCGGATTCCGATCCACTCGGGCCGCAATCGGCCGAGGTGACGAGGCAGGAGGTCCTGGATTTGAGGCGCGGACTCGATCTGCTGCTCTCGCGGCCGGACGTGGATCCGAAGAGGGTGGCGTACGTGGGACACAGCTTTGGGGCGTCGTGCGGCGCGATACTTGATGCGGTGGACAAGCGCCCGGCGGCGTTCGTCTTTATGGGGAATCCGGTGGCGGAAGCGGACTTTTTGATGTCGGATTTGCCGATGGTTGTGGAATTTCGAAAAAAACTTGGCGATGACAAAATCAAAGAGTATCTCGAGAAGTATGGTTGGTCGGATCCCGGGGAGTACGCGGCGTATTTGGGGCCCGCGCCTGCGCTTTTTCAATATGCGACGCATGATGAATTCATGACTGTGGCGATGGAGCAGAAATATTTTGATGAGAGCAAGGGGCCGAAGGAAATTAAATTTTATGTGGCGACGCATTCGCTGGATGCGGCGGCGCGGCGGGATCGGTATGAGTGGTTGAGGAAGCAGATTGGAGTGGGGGAGTTGGCGGCGGGGGCGCTGGAGCGGGTGCCGGAGACGAGATAAAACGGCGAAGACGATCGCACCGTTGCCGACGGATGGAATGAACGGCATGCGGGAAATCGTAGCGCCGGCATCTTGCCGGCGGTTTTCGTTGGGAGTATCTGGGCGGAGAAACGCCGGCAAGATGCCGGCGCTACGAGTGACTTTGCCTCGCTGCGTTACAGATGAGCTAGGGCTTGAGTTTCGGCTGTTGGGTCGTCGCCGAAGGATTCTAGCCAGTGGACGTTTGGTTCTTTGCGGAACCAAGTCAGTTGGCGCTTGGCGAATTGGCGTGTGGCCTTTTGGATATCGAGAATCGTTTCTTCCAATTTGAATTCAGATGAATCGCGGGCCAGGATTTCGCGGTAGCCGATGAACGTGAACGGTTTCGCGCCTGGGGGGACGCCGGAGCGCAGCAATTCGCGGACTTCGGCCAGCCAGCCGGCATCGAACATTTCGTGAACGCGGCGCTCGATGCGCGCGTAGAGCGCGGCGCGAGGCGGGCGCAGGCCGATTTTGACGACCGCAAAGCCTTCGAGCGGCGCGCGTCCCTGCGCGTGAATTTCTCCGAGCGGCTTTTTCGCCAGAAATCGAATCTCGAGAGCGCGAATGATTTTTTGCGTGTCGGGCCCGGCGATGCGGGCCGCGGCATCGGGATCGAGACGGTGGAGCATGCGATGGAGATGGCCGGCGCCGCTGCGCTTGGCGGAGTGGCGCAACCGAGCACGCAATTCCTCGGAACGCGCGGGCGCATCGGCGAGGCCTTCGAGAAGAGCGCGGAGATAGAGGCCCGTGCCCGCCGTGACAATCGGAACGCGGCCGCGCGCGTGAATATCGCGCAGTATTTTTTCGGCGCGGCGGCGGTAATCGCCAGCGGTGAAAACATCAGACGGCTCAACGATGTCCATCATCCAGTGCGGGACGCCCTGACGGTCGGCCGCGGAGACTTTAGCGGTGCCGATATCAAAGCGGCGATAGACCTGCGTGGAATCGCAGACAACGATTTCGCCGCCGAGTTTTTGCGCGAGGCGTATTCCGAGCGCGGACTTGCCGGAAGCCGTCGGGCCGAGAATCACCACGAGACGCCCCGGAACGCTCATCCCCGAAATTTCCAGTAGCGAAAAAGAAGAATCGCGAGCGCCAAGGCGGCGAGAAGCAGCGCGCCAAGAACTTGCGTGCGCGCGGGTCTCACTGGTAGTCGAGCGGAAGGTTATAGAGAAAGATGAAACGCAACTCGATGAACGGGCCGCTGAAGGCCGAGGGCAGAGGCTCAAACGGGCTCGACGCGCGAATGGACGACATCGCGGCGCGATCCAGAGGCTCTTTGCCTGACGTGCGAGTGAGCGAAGGATCAGGCATGGGAACGTTGCCGTCCTTCATGATCTTGAATTGAATGACGACCATGCCCTTGTCGCCGAGGCGCGCGGATTCCGGAATGATGGCGTACCAATTGCGCTTCACGGTGGCGAGAAGCCGCTGAAGATACTGCGAAAAATCCACGCCCTCGGTGGGCGTGAGAATTTGGACTTGATTGCCGAGCGTCCCCCCGCCACCACCGCCTCCGCCGCCTCCTCCGTCACCGGGAATCCGATTTTGAGAGCCGAGCGTCGAACCACCGCCGCCATTCTTGATGGCGTCCTGCACGGAATTTTCGAGGGCGCGGCCGGGAGACACATTGGGAATTGAGAGATTCAACTTGCCGGGTTGCGGTTCCGTTGCCGGCTTGATCGGCTGGAGCGGAGTATCGTTGGCGCTCGGCTGCGGCGATGACGGCCTGGGTTCCGGGGATGACGGCAATTCGCTCAAGGCCGGGGTGGGCGCGGGTTTCGTTGTTACCGGGCCGGGCGGCGGCGAAGGAAGCGCCGGGGCGACGCGATTGATCACGTCGGGCGTGATGCGCATGTTCGCGCTGGGCCGCTGGGGAACAACGCGGTGCGGCGTGAGATTCGCTTCCGACGGGAGATAGATGAAGCCCAGTTGCTTCTGCGCGCTATCAATATCCGCCTGCGTCGGAACGTGCTTGAAGAAATCGGGCGAAGAGAGCGCGAGAACGATGATGGCAAAGTGAAAGAGAACGGAAAACATGCGCGAGAAATTGTTCCATTTTGCATCGCGCTCTTCATGCGGATTGACGAGGAGATTGACCTCGCCCGTGGTCATGATGTCGGGATCGACTACGTCGAGAAGGCCCGCTGTGAGCGCGGGAAGCTCTTCGAGCTTATCGCGATCTTCCTGTGTCGGACGCTCGACGACGGCAGGGACGACGGTGCGTTCGTCGAGCGCGGTTTCGATTCGGCGGGCTGCGCCGTTGCCGCGGGAGTCAACGTGCCAGGTGCGCTGGATCAGGGAGCGGCCGACGATTACGTCGAAGGGCACGTGATCGGGAATGCTGGAGGTTGGATCGAGCTGCTTGATCGGGAGATCGCGGGGCACAAAGGTGCGCTCGTCGAGCGTGGAGGAAAGACGGCGCGGTGCGGCCTTCTCCTCGCCCGGCTTGAACGGGCGGACATCCACCGGAACCAGTGTGCGGGGAATCATCGAGAACCTTGCGGCGCGAACGCACCGAGTTGGACGCGGCGGGCGTGTTCGAGGATGCCCGCCATGACGCGGTCGGCGAGTTCGAGGGCGCGGCGCGCGGCGGCGCCATCCACGTGCGGTTGACGGCGGGTGCGGACGGATTCGAGAAACGCGCGCAGCTCGGCGCGCAACGGCTCTTCGGGCTCGGCCGGCACTTTTTCAAAATCCACGCGCGGCTCGCCTTCGTGAGTGAGGCCGCCGCCGGGCTGGACGCGCACGCGGAGGACATCCTGGCGCGTGAAATCGAGCGAGATGTATTCGTGCTCCTGGAAGAAGCGCATCTTGCGGACTTTTTCGGTGGAGACGCGGCTGGCCGTGAGGTTCGCGACGGCGCCGGAGGCGAATTCGATACGCGCGTGCGCGATGTCTACTTTGTCGGTGATCACGGGAATGCCGACGGCGCGCAGATCCGCGACGGGCGAATCGAGGAACGCAAGGAGGATGTCGAGATCGTGAATCATCAGATCGTAGACGACGTCCACGTCGAGGCTGCGGGGAGAGAAGACGCCGAGGCGATGAATTTCAAAAAAGAGCGGGCGCGTGACGATTTTCTCCGCGGCGACGATGGCGGGATTGAAGCGCTCGAGATGGCCGACCTGAAGGATGCGGCCGTTGCGCTTCGACGCGGCGATCAGCGCATCGGCTTCTTCGAGCGACGCCGCAATCGGTTTTTCGACGAGCAGGTCAATTCCCTGCTCGAGCAAGCGCGTGCCGATGCGCGCGTGTTCGATGGTTGGGACGGCGAGACTCACCGCGTCCACATTTCCGGCAAGGGCTGAGATATCCGGAATCGCTTGGGTGCCGAACTCGGCAGCTACGGCTTTCCCGCGATCCGCGTTGATGTCCACGATTCCCGCGAGAGTGACGCCCGGCATCTCGCGCCACACGCGAACGTGATTGCGGCCGAAATCGCCAACGCCGACGACGGCTACGCGAAGGGGCTTATCGGTCATTTCGCCGGCCTCGCTGCGGCGGTTGCCGGCGCGAATGCTTGAATCGCGATTCCGGCTTGATCGGCTGCGGCAATGAGACGGTCGCGATCGAAGAGAAGGGTCTTGCCGGCGTCGAGGGCTAGCGCAGTCGCGTTTGAGCGCTGCATGACTTCGATCGTTCGCAGGCCGACCACGGGGACATCGAAGCGCATATCCTGCGCGGGCTTGCTGACTTTGACGACGACGAGCCGCTGACCACCCGTGATTCGCGCGGCGCGCTCGATGGTTTCGTCGGTGCCTTCCATCGCTTCGATGGCGACGCAGGCGCGATCGCGGACGACAACCGTCTGGCCGAGATCGAGCGCGGCAATTTGCTGAGCGACGTGGCGGCCGTAGACGATGTCGGCGGATTCCGATTGGTCGGGAGAGCGGCGCGTCAAAATGCCTTCGGCGGGCAGGAGCGTGCCCAGAAATTTCGTCGAGTCCACAAGCTCGATGCCTTCGTCGTGCAGTACGCGGGCGACCGCGCCGATGAGCGAGTCGGTGTTCTTCACCGGGAGCGAGAGGAGCAGCTTGGCGAGCTTCCAGTCCGGGCGAATCGAGCTGAAGATTTTGTTGTGCTTCACTTGCCCGGCCATCACGGCGTGCTCGACGCCTTCCTGATGCAGCAATTCAATCGTGCGGCTAAGCTCGCCGAGGCTGACCCAGTGCAAGCGGCCGGCGCGCTGCGCGAGTTCGGGCGAGGCTTCCTCCTTAATTGCGATGACGGCCATGTCAATGCCGCGGCTGCGCGCGCCCTCGAGCACGAGGAACGGAAAATCGCCGTTGCCTGCAATGAGGCCCCAGTTGGTCGCGACGGCTGTGTCTGCGTTCGCCGGCATATTCTTAGTCTACTTGATGACCCCGTTCTTGGCGGACTCGATGAACTCCATTAAGTATTGGACGTCCGGTGAAGCCGAGAGGGTTTCGCGCATCTTTTCGAGGGCCTGCGTCGTGTTCAGGTTCGAGCGGAGGAAGAAACGGAAAGCCTGTTCGAGAGAATCGAGGCGCTCGCGGGTGAAACCGGCGCGCTCGAGGCCGATGGTGTTGAGGCCGTAGCAGCGGGTTTCGCGCGGCGCGACGATTTTAGCGAATGGAAGCACGTCCTGCGTGATCACGGTGTAGGCACCGACGTAGGCGTGGCGGCCGATGCGGCAGAATTGCTGGACGGGAGAAAACGCGCCGACCGTGGCGTGATCGTCCACGATGACGTGTCCGGCGAGCGTCGCGCCATTCACGAAAATCGTGTCGCTGCCGATCTGGCTATCGTGACCGATGTGCGCGTAGGACATAATCAGATTGCGGTTGCCGACGCGCGTGACACCGCCACCCTTCACCGTGCCGCGATTCACGGTGCAAAATTCGCGGAACGTGTTGCCGTCGCCGACTTCGAGCGAAACACGCTGGCCGGCGTAGGTCAGGTCCTGCGGATCGCCGCCGACGACGGCGAAAGGATACAGGCGATTATTTTTTCCGAGGCGCGACGGGCCCTGGACGATCGCATGATGATCGAGGACGCATCCATCGCCGAATTCGACTTCGTCGCCCACGACCGCAAACGCACCGATGCGGACGCCGGCGCCGAGCCGCACGCGCGGAGAAACAACGGCATGGGGATGAATTTCGCTCACGGTTATTTCTGAGCTGTTACCGGCGCGGGGGTAGCCGCGGCTGGGTCTCGGTCTACCATCAGGCACGACAGCACGGCTTCGGCCGCGGTCTCGTCCTTCACTCTCGCAATTCCCTTAACCTGGCAGAAATTCGAGCGCGACTTCAAGACTGTGACTTCGACGATCAATTGATCGCCGGGAACGACGGGCCGGCGGAAGCGGACGCTTTCGATCGCCGCGAGAAAAGGCAGCTTTCCCTCGGCGCCCTCAACTTCCTGGAGCAACAGCACAGCGGCCGCCTGCGCCATGGACTCGATGATCAACACGCCCGGCATGATCGGCTGGGAGGGGAAATGGCCGATGAAATAATCTTCGTTGATCGTGACGTTCTTCACGCCGACGATGCGCTTTTTCGGCTCCATTTCCAGGATGGCGTCCACCATCAGAAACGGGTAGCGGTGCGGCAGTATTCTCTGGATGCCGTTGATATCGAGGATCATCGTGTTCCTCAGCGAGGTCACTGTGCCGGGCAACAGCTCTGCACAATCCTCTAATTCTATACGAAAGGCTCGCCCGGCGAAACGACGCAACGCTATCGAAGATTGGCGCGCTATCGGGGCTTGGATCAGCCTCTTACAGGTCGACCGCGCCTCCAAGTGGCTGTCGCGTTTGTCCAGGCTGCCTGGACGCAGGTGATAGTTCCCGCGTCGCCGACCACTCATCAGGAATTGCGGGGTACCTCTGCTCGGGGCAAGTATGGGAAAATGACCAGCCGTTCCGCGATTATTGACGGCGAGCATCTCCGGCAAGTCAGGCAGGAGGGACAGATGAGCAGCGTACGAGTTCTAGTGGGCACGCGGAAGGGCGCGTTCATCCTGACGGCGGACGGCAAGCGCGAAAACTGGGATGTCAGCGGCCCCCACTTTGCGGGTTGGGAGGTGTACCACCTCAAGGGATCGCCGGTCGATCCGAACCGGATTTATGCGTCGCAGTCAAGCGGCTGGTCCGGACAGATCATGCAGCGTTCGAATGACGGCGGGAAGACGTGGGAGACAGTGGGCAACAAGTTCGTGTATGAAGGAGTTCCCGGCACTCACCAGTGGTACGACGGCACGCCACATCCCTGGGAGTTCAAACGCGTGTGGCATCTCGAACCATCGCTGACCGACCCTGACAAAGTTTACGCCGGAGTTGAAGACGCCGCGTTGTTCGTGTCAAACGACGGCGCACAAACCTGGCAGGAACTCTCCGGACTGCGCGGCCACGGTTCGGGACCGCACTGGCAGCCTGGCGCCGGTGGAATGTGCCTACACTCGATCATTCAGGATCCGAGCAATCCGGAGCGGATGTACATCGCCATTTCGGCGGCGGGCGCGTTCCGCACCGACGACGCCGGAAAAACATGGCGGCCGATTAACCGCGGGCTGCGCTCCGAGTACATCCCGGACCCGACGGCCGAGGTCGGGCATTGCGTTCACCATATTGCGATGCACCGGGCGCGCCCGAATGTGCTTTTCATGCAGAAGCATTGGGACGTCATGCGCACCGACAATGCGGGCGATTCGTGGCAGGAGATCAGCGGAAACTTGCCAACCGATTTCGGCTTCGTGATTGATGTTCATGCGCACGAACCGGAGACGATCTACGTCGTCCCGATCAAAAGCGATTCGGAGCACTTTGTGCCGGATGGCAAGCTGCGCGTGTACCGCAGCCGAACGGGCGGAAACGAGTGGGAGGCGCTCACGAAAGGGCTTCCTCAAGCCAACTGCTACGTCAATGTGCTGCGCGATGCGATGGCCGTGGATTCGCTCGATGAATGCGGCGTGTATTTCGGCACTTCGGGCGGGCAAGTGTACGCGTCGCCGAATGCCGGAGACAGTTGGGCGCCCGTCGTGCGAGATCTTCCGGGCGTGCTTTCCGTTGAGGTTCAGACGCTGCCATGATCCGAGTTGAGCTTCCGCCACACCTTCGGGGACTCGCGCACATTACGGGCGAGGTGAAGCTCGAGATTCAAGGTGCGGTCACGCAGCGTTCGGTGGTTGACGCGCTCGAAGCCCGCTACCCGGCGTTGCGCGGCGCGATTCGCGATCACGTCACGCAGAAGCGCCGGCCGTTCTTGCGATTCTTCGCCTGTGGCGAGGATCTTTCCCACGAGCTGCCGGACGCCCCGCTGCCGGACGCGGTTGCGTCGGGCGCTGAACCCCTCCTTATCGTCGGCGCCATCGCCGGCGGCTGACGGGCAGGCGGTACAAGAGTCTCCTCGGCACTCGAAAATGAAACGGAGCCTGACAGCGCGGTGCCATTTCGGCCGCGCGTGCGTCAAATCCGGTTATACCCGCTCTTGATGTGGAGAGGGCGAAGAGGTGCAGGCTCATGGGGACATTCTGGCAGGACATACGGTATGGGGTGCGGTCGCTTCGGAAGTCGCCGGGGTTCACGCTGGTGGCTGTATTGACGCTGGCGCTTGGAATCGGCGCTAACACAGCGATATTTACCGTCGTGAATGCGGTGCTGCTGCGACCGCTCGGGTTCCAGGATCCTTCACGAGTGGTGATGGTGCGGGAAAAGAGCCCGTACCCGACGTTTTCTACCTCTTACGAAAATTATAAGGATTGGCGCGACCAGAGCCATTCGTTCGAATCGATGCAAGCGTCGTGCCTCGCGGGCATGACGCTGACCGGGATGGGCGAGCCGGAATTGCTCACGGCACGGTACACGACGGCGGGATTCTTTCCGTTGCTCGGCGTCACTCCGATCGCGGGCCGAAACTTTCTGCCGGAGGAGGACCGCGCCGAGGGCGCACCCGTGGCGATCATCAGCTACGCGCTATGGCAGCGGCGATTCGGCGGCTCGAAGGATTGGCTCGGGAAACGGATCGAACTCAGTTCGAAACCTTACACGCTGATTGGAGTGCTGCCGCCCGGATTCCAATTTCTCCAGCCCGCCGATATCTTCGTTCCGTTTGAGCCGTGGGCGAAAACTTTGCCGGACGATCGCAACTGGCATCCGGGAATTTTCGCGGTGGCGAGGCTCGCGCGAGGCGCGACGATTCAGCAGGCGGACGCGGAGATGAAAGGAATCACGGCGCGGCTCGAAAAGCAGTATCCGGAATTCAACACGGGAATCAGCGCGGACGTGGTGACGCTGCAGGAGCAGGTGGTGCAGAACGTGAGGCCGGCGCTCGTCGTGCTGCTGTGCGCGGTCGGATTTATTTTGCTGATTGCGTGCGCGAACGTGGCGAATTTGCTGCTGGCGCGTGCGGCTTCCCGGACGAAGGAAATCGCGATTCGGACGGCGCTGGGAGCGAGCCGCCTGCGCATCGTGCGCCAGCTTCTTACGGAAAGTATCGTGATCGGCGTCCTCGGAGGAGGACTCGGACTTTGGATCGCGAGCTTGTCGCTCGATCCTTTGCTGCGGCTATCGGCGGGGGCGTTGCCGGATGTCAGCGGAATCCACATCGATCGCTGGGTGCTGGCGTTCACGGTGGCGGCGTCGTTGCTGACGGGAATTTTGTTCGGGCTGCTTCCTGCGCTGCGAACCGCGAAGCTCGACATTCGCGACACGCTGAATGAAAGTGGACGGAGCTCGACGGGTGGCGCGGCAAATCATCGCCTGCGTTCGGCTCTGGTGATTTCAGAATTTGCAATTGCGATGCTGCTGCTCGTCGGCGCCGGACTCTTGCTTCGCAGCTTTGAACGAATGCAATCCGCGGCGGCGGGATTTGCGCCCGATCATCTTCTGGTCGCGGATGTTCCGCTCTCGAAGAACGCCTACCCGAAGCCGGAGCAACGTTATGCGTTTTTCGATCACCTGCTCGAAAGCGCGCGCGCGATTCCCGGAGTTCGTTCGGCGGGAGCGGCTTCATTTCTGCCGATGAGCGGCAATGGGTCACTAATCCATTTCAATATTTACGGCCGGCCGCCGAAGAGCCCGCACGAATACATCGCCGCAGGTTACCGGACGATCTCCGAAGATTATTTGGAGACGCTCGGCGTCCCGCTGATGGCAGGAAGAACGATCAAGCGCACGGATGATGAGAAAGCACAGGCGGTGGTGGTAGTGAATACGTCGTTTGCGAAGCAATACTTCGGCAGCGAATCGCCGCTGGGAAAGCGAATGCAGATCGGCGCGATACCGGATCCGTCGGTTCCGTGGATGGAGATCGTCGGGGTGGTGGGCGACGTGCGGCGGGGCCTTGCGACGGAGCCGCAGGCGGAAATGTATCTGCCATACAAGCAAGCCGATGCGGTGCTGCCGGTGTTCGCGCTCTCGATCGTTCTGCGAACGGGCGTCGAGCCGGCGACCGAGGCTTCGGCATTGCGCGGCGTTCTCGGCGGGATAGACAAGAACCAGCCGCTTGTTAGAGTGCGCACGATGGAAGACAACATGACGGCTTCGGCCGCGCAACCGCGCTTTCGCACTTGGCTTCTCGGCCTCTTCGCGCTGCTGGCGCTGTTGCTTTCGACGATCGGAATCTACGGCGTGATTTCGTATTCGGTCACCCAGCGGGTGCATGAAATCGGAATTCGCGTCGCGATGGGCGCGCAACCGAAGGAGGTATTCCGGCTGGTGACGGGCGAGGGTCTGAGGCTGGCGCTCATTGGTGTTGCAGTGGGATTCGCGGCATCGCTCGCGCTGACGCGCGTGTTGCACAGCTTCCTGTATGAAATCTCCGCGCTCGATCCGATCACTTACGTAAGCGTCGGCGTGCTGCTGGTGGCCGTGGGGCTCCTCGCGTCGTTTTTGCCTGCGCGGCGGGCGACGAGTGTGGATCCGTTGGTCGCGCTGCGGCACGAGTAGCGCGCTATTGCCAACGGTTGGCGGGCCGTAAGATAGTGCGGCATGCAATTCTGGTTTGCGCACGGCACGGAAGTTACGCTGCGGGAGCAGCTTGTCACGCAAGTGGTGCTCGGGATTTTGTGCGGCGATCTGGCGCCCGGGCACAGGCTGCCGAGTACGCGGGAACTTGCGCGGCGGTTTCGGCTTCATTCCAACACAATCAGCGCGGGGTATCGCCAACTCGAGCGCGAACGCTGGGTTGAATTCCGGCGCGGAAGCGGCGTTTATGTTCGCGACAGCAAGCCGGACGCGCCGCTCTCTTCCGCGCTCGCGCTTGACCAATTGATCGCGAATCTATTTCGTTCGGCGCGCGAACTGGGCACGCCGCTCGGCGCGCTGCGTTCCCGGCTGCGCCAGTTTCTCGAGCTGCAGCCGCCCGATCATTTTCTATTGCTCGAGCCGGACGAAGAATTGCGGCGAATCGTCGCAACGGAGATGCAACAGGCGGTGACGCTTCGGGTGGAAGGCTGCGACCTGCGGGATTGCCGGCACCCCGAGAACTTGGACGGAGCCATTCCTGTGGTGCTTCCGAGCAAGATGCGAGAGGCGCGGCAAGCTCTGCCAGAGGGAACCGAATTCCTGACGCTGCAGGTGCGATCCGTTCCGGCTTCTCTCGCGGAGTGGCTGCCCGCGCCGTCCGGTGCGCTGGTTGGGATCGCCTCGCGGTGGCCGGGATTTCTGAAAATGGCTCGGACGATTCTGAGCGCTGCTGGCTTCGACATGGATAGCCTGGTGTTTCGAGACGCCCGAAAGAAAAACTGGCAACGGGGATTGAAGGATACGGCGGCGGTCGTATGCGATAGCGTTGTTGCGAGCGAGTTGCCGAAGAGCTCGCGCGCGATTCCCTTCTCGCTGCTCGCGGAATCCTCGCTCGCGGAGCTGCGGCAATATGAGGAGTTCGTGCGCCGCCCGCCCGTGATTTCGATCTGAGACCTGCAAGAGCCGCGCTGAATGGGGAGCAAACGCCTCACGTGTCTCCCTGGCGGGGCCGGGGAGGGCACGTGAGCTACAGGAAAGGCGCGACTTGGCCCCTTTCAGTCTTCGGCGAAATCGGTGCGACGCTTAGCAGCGTGATGCTGGTAGCATGGCGGGCGCGATGACGGTGCCGAGAATTCCTCCATCAACTCTACGCGCGCTTCTCAAATTTGCTCGCGGGCGGGAGCGCGCGATGCTGCGCTTGCTTCGCGAACTTGTCGAACTCGAGTCGCCGAGCCACGATAAAGCAGCGGTGGACCGTTGTGGAGCCCGCGTGGCGGCCGAGTGGCGGAAACGCGGCGCGCAGGTGCGCATTCTTCGGAATGCGAAGCGCGGCAATATCGTCCGCGCAGAAATCTCGCCTGCGGGCGCGAAAACGAGCGGCCAAATTTTGATTCTCGGGCATCTTGATACCGTCTATCCGATCGGCACGCTCGCGAAAATGCCGTTTCGAATTTCGGGCGGGAGCGCGTGGGGGCCGGGCACGTTCGACATGAAAGGCGGCGTGGTGCTCGCGCTCTTCGCTGCCGATGCGCTGCGGGCGGCGCGCGTGCCGTTCGAGCGAAAGCTGGTGTTTCTCTGGACCGGCGATGAAGAAATTGGAAGTGAAGCGTCGCGGCGCGCGATTGCCGCGGAGGCGCGGCGAAGCGAAGCCGTGCTCGTCCTCGAACCGCCGTACGGCCTCGACGGGCGCGCCAAGACTCGCCGCAAAGGAATCGGCGGCGTCGAAATCACAATTCACGGGCGCTCCGCCCACGCGGGAATAAATCCAGAGGATGGCGTGAATGCCGCGCACGAACTGGCGTTTCAAGTCGCGCGGTTGATCAAGATGAACGATCCCCGGCGAGGAATCACGGTGCAGGCCAACGTGATTTCGGGCGGCACCGCGTCAAACGTGGTTCCTGATTTTGCACGCGCTGAAGTGGACGTGCGGTTCTCGCACGCCGCCGACGCACGGCCACTTGAACAGAAACTCCTCAGTCTGCGGCCAGTGATAAAGGGCGCCCGCATCGAAGTGCGCGGTGGAGTCGGCCGGCCGCCGCTCGAGCGGACGCCGGCCGTCGGAAAGTTATTTCAACACGCCCGCGGAATCGCGCGCGAACTGGGATTTGAGTTGGGCGAAGTGTCTACCGGCGGCGGGTCCGATGGAAACCTGACCGGCGCGATGGGCGTACCGACGCTTGACGGAGTCGGAGCCGTCGGGGACGGCGCGCACAGCCCGCGCGAGTACATTGTCGTTCGGGCATTGCCGCAGCGCGCCGCCCTCATTGCCGGCTTGCTCGCGACGCTCTAGAAGCTGAGCCCTGTCCGCTCTCACGAGGTATAAAATGCCGGCATGAGCCTCGGCGCGCGTTGGACTCTTGGTAGCTTCGCGTTGCTCTTCGCGGTTACGTGTCTTTACAGCGGATTACTGGCGGAGCAACATCGACTCGCTTCTATCGGCTTTGCAGGGTTTTGTACTTTGATCGCAGCAGCTTGTTTTTCGAGCCGCGCCAGGCCTGCCTCAGTCCGGATTGTCGGCTTCGTCGTATTCTGCGCATATCTCGTCTATTTCATCTCCGAAATCGCATTTCACCGCGCGACGCCACCGGAAGGCGCAGGCCATGCAAACTGGTTCAATGCAATGATTGGACTATTTATTTTTGGTCTTCCTGGACTTTACGTCTCTCTAACGGGACGCTACCCAGCCTGGGGCGAGCACTCAATCGTATTTGGCCGCAGGAGTCGACAAGCTCCGAAGGACGACTCGTCGACACGGTTGGGATAACACATAACAAATCAGCGCAGATATTCGTGCCGGAGATAGCTCGTCGTTTGCTCGGCGAGTTCGGCGTAATTCATGCGCAGCGAATCCCGGAGCGCCATCTCGGTGGAGGGTTCCGCGGAAATGTGGTCGAGGAGTTTTTCGATATCGCTCATGCCGCCTGAGCGAATGATGGATTCGACAGCGGCAAGCGACCACGCGTACGCGTACATGGCTGAATCGCCGGAAAGTCCCATCCACGAGCCTTCCATCTGCGCGAAAGGTTCCGCGGCTTTCTTATCGGAAATCTGAACGAGAGCGGACGCGGCGTCACCGCTTCGCCGGCCTTCCATCCACTGCGCGAGACCTTCCTGAAGCCACGTCGGAGCCCGGCCCCGCGTTTTCTGCCCGACGAAGCTGTGCGTCAATTCGTGTTTCAACACGCGGCTCAAGTCGCTTGTGACGGAGGTGAGTCCCTGCACGGGCACGCGAATGCGCCCGTCGTTGATGGCGCCGGCCCAACCGGGCGCGCGCGTGATGTCGGCGAAGGCTTCGTTGGTGTAGAGGATCACGCCGATTCGTTCCGGCGGCGTGTAATCGAGTTGCGTTTCGAGATTCTGGAAGTGGTCCTCGAGCACGTGGAGAACTGCGCGGGCGAGAGCCGGCGCAGCCGCGCCGGAATACTTCAACGAAAAGTGCGAGGTCTCGCCCTGGCGGTAGCCGGCTTCCTCCTGGCGGTCGCGTTCCGCTTTCGCGAGCGCGCTCGAGACTTCTTCGTCGGGGCGGAGTTGCTGGGCGCGCTTCCATTCGGCGACGGCCTGGTCGAGCTTGTTCGCGCCGTAATACGCCCAGCCCATCAGCTTGGCCACATCGGCAGAATCGGGCTCGACGCGGCGGGCGTGCTCGAGCGGCTCCGTCGCCGTGGTGAATTCACTCTCGCGAAGATCGATCATGGCGAGATTGAGCAAAAGCGGCACGCTATTCGGCGCGAAAATCAGCGCTTCCCGGTAGTGCGCCGCGGCTCCATCGAAATCGCCTTTTGCGAGGAGGAGCTGCGCGGCAGCGTGGTGCGCGGCGGCCACTTTCGCAACGGCCGTTTCATTGCCGCCTCGCGCGTCATTTTCGAGATGGGCGAGATACGCAGCGTCCACCGAGCCATCGTGAGTCGCGCCGGCTGCGGCATCGGCATATCCGGCGGCGACATCAACGCGCGGCGCGCTGACGGGCGGAGCAGAATCGGCGGAGGAGACCGGAGCGAGATCGTTTCGCTCAATACGCGCGACAATGGAACGCGGGAGGACGAGTTCGCCGGCGGGAGTTTCGTAGCTGACGCGGCCGTTCGCTTCGACGACGTTTGACGCAACGATGCGCCGGCCATTCTTCAGCACAATCGTATCCGCCGAGGCCGCCGACACGGCTAGCAATAGAAAGAACGCGGCTGGCACTGCACGTCGCACGAGAGAAGTCTAGCAGAGCGTCAGAATCGCGTCGCAGAGCGGCTTGCCGCCCGATGCCCTACTTGTTACAGTCGAAACGATGCGTGTTTCATTTCGATTTGCGCTGGCGCTGGGAGTGCTTGCGGCGTGCGTGTGCGCGCGGCCGGTCCGATCGAAAATTCCAAACCTTCAAGCCGCGCCCGCAGCTACAGATCCGAAGGCCCTCTACCAGGCGCTGAACGATCTGCGCGTGAATGGCACGCGCGTCTTCAGCATCCGCGAGCTGCATCTGAAGCGCAGCGCTTTCGACATTACGTTGAATGAAGGCAAGCTGGCTTTCCTAAAGCCGCTCGACGGCCGCGTCCTGGGCGCCGTCTTCACCGGGAGAGGGAGCATTGTGGCGCTGCCTCGCGACGCCGCGGACCGCAGGTCTCTCGCCGAATTTCTCGGCGTGCCGATCCTCGATCAGCCTTTCTCTCGCGCGTATCTGCGCTTCACCGACGACACGGCATCGGTTCTCGAGGACCGGCTGGAAGCCGCGAAGGCAGAGGCTGCCGGCGATCCGGCGTTTGCCGACGTGTGGAACACGGCAATCGCTAACTTGAATCCGTCACATTCGGTGCGAACGATGTTCGACTGGCTCTCCAGCGATCCGCAACCATACTTTTCGGCGACGGTTGGGGGCTCGCGCATGGGGCCGTTCGACGCGCTGGTTGACCGGCGGCTGTCCGAACCGATCATGATCGGTCAACCGGCCTCCGGAGGCGGCCCGACGCGCTACGACGTCTGGGCGTCGTTCACGCCGGCCGATATTCCGGGCGCAGCTGAAACTGTGTCGCCGGTGGCGTATCGCGTGGACACGACGATTGGCGACGATCTCTCGCTCACCGGCGATGCGCATTTGGAGCTCAAAGCACGGCGCGATGGCGAGCGAATGATACGTCTCGAGCTCTCGCGCGCACTCTCGGTTGAAAGCGTGTCGGCGGAGAGCGGGCCTGCGCTCACATTTTTCCAGAATGAGGATTTGAGCCAGCAGGAAATCGCTTCGCGCGGCAACGATGCGTTGTACGTCGTGCTGCCGGCGGCCACTCGCACGCAGGACGAGATTCAACTCGAGGTACGCTATCGCGGAAGCGTGATCAGCGATACAGGCAATGGCGTCTATTTCGTCGGCGACCGGGGGAGCTGGTACCCGCACGCGAGTCATGCCGGGCAATTCGCGCGATTCGATCTCACGTTTCGCTGGCCGCGAAAGCTGACACTTGTGGCAACGGGCCACGAGGTGGACGAGCACGAAGAAGGCGGGCGGCGGATCGGCCATTGGACAACGCCGGGGCCAATCTCGGTGGCCGGATTCAATCTCGGGGAATACGAAAAAGAGAGCGCCGGCACAGGCAAGCCCGCCATTCAAATCTACGCCAACCGCCAGTTGGATGAATGGATCGTCGCGAAACTGCGCTCGCATTCAATTTCGGAAGCGTCGCGGATGGCGGAAAGCGCCGAAGGCACGACGACCAAAGATCCTTTTGGAGAGGTGATGTCCATCGCGCCGGGAGCGCCGCCGAGTCCGTCTGGAGTACTGAAACATCTGGGCGCTGAGTTCACGGATGGCATCCGATTTCTGGAGGGAATCAACGGCCCGTTCCCGTTCGACGAACTGGCCATCGCGCCGATTCCCGGAGATTTCGGGCAGGGATGGCCGGGGCTCGTCTATCTTTCGACGCTGGCCTATCTACCGCGCGAGACGCAGGAGGACGCTGGACTCAACCGGCGCGAACAGGACGAAATTGCGGAATTGCTTCCCTTCCACGAAGCCGCCCACCAATGGTGGGGCAATCAATCGGCCGCGGCGAGCTATCGCGACGGATGGCTTTACGAGGCGATCGCGAATTACGAGGCGCTGATGTATGCCGACAGCAAGAAACCATCCGCGCACATACTCACGACTTGGCTCAATCGCTTCCGTGCGCAATTGCTGACGACCGCTGCCGGCACGGACGAGACGGATGAACAGGCCGGCCCGCTGACGCTCGGCTACCGGCTGAGTTCGTCGAAAACACCGAGAGCCTACGACGAAATCATCTACGGAAAAGGGACGTGGGTGATCCACATGCTGCGGGTGATGATGCGGGATCCGGGCGCCAAATCTCCCGACGCAAGATTCGAGCAGATGCTCCGATCCGCTCTGGACGACCATCGCCTTCAGCCCATCACGACAAACGATCTTCAGCACGCCGCGGAAAAGCGAATGACTCCGGGAATGGATCTGGAAGGAAATCACCGCCTGGATTGGTTCTTCGAGGAATGGGTTCGCGAGACGGGGATTCCGCACTACAGCGTGGAATTTCAGACGCGGCCGCGCGGGCAGGAATTCCTGATAACCGGAAAATTGAGGCAGGATGACGTGCCCGAGCTCTTCACCGAGGCTGTTCCGCTCTATGCCGCCCGCCCCGGGGCAAAGCCGAGCTTGCTCGGAAGCGTTGTCACGACGGGCCAGCAAACTTCGTTTCACTTCACCAGCGCGTTCAAACCGGGAAAAATCGTGATTGACCCGCAGAACACGATTCTTTGCAAACCGGAGTAGCCGGCGGCGCTGTGTGCACGTGCAACCCTTTCCCTGTCAACCATATCCGTGGACGTTGTCACACTCGTTTGCGGAGCGAGAAACAAATCCTCTATAATCGGGGCGGACCGAAAGAATGGGGCGAGATCACTCGCGGCGAGGGGTTGCTCGCAAACGCAAAATGAGCAATATCGCGGACAAAATCCGGAAAAAATTGCAGGATGAAATCAAGACGCTCGAATTCGAGCTTCACAACGAACTGCCTAAAGAGCTGATGAAAGCGCGCGCTCACGGCGATCTCTCTGAAAACGCCGAATTTAAATACGCCAAGGAGCGCCAGTCTTTCGTCAGCGCGCGCCTCGGCCAGTTACATCAACGCATGGCCGACCTCGCCATGCTCAACCTCGAGAGTCTGCCGAAAGATCGCGCCGCCTACGGATCACGCCTGCGGCTACTGGACTTGAAGAAATCGCAGGAAGTGGAGTATAAGCTGGTTACTGCGGAAGAAGCCGACGCGGCGCACGGGATGATTTCGACGACCTCGCCGATCGGCAAGGCGCTCCTGGGCAAGAAAGTCGGCGACGAGATCACGGTGATCACGCCGGCGGGAACCAAGGAATTCGAAGTTGTGCGCCTTCAAACCATCTACGAAGAAGAGTAGGAATTCGGGCCGATGCTGATGCGACGCGTCGCGCAGCCGCTCGAATGGCTGCTC
Organism: uncultured Acidobacteriota bacterium; assembly: GCA_963838705.1. Classification (GTDB taxonomy): domain Bacteria; phylum Acidobacteriota; class Terriglobia; order Acidiferrales; family UBA7541; genus Palsa-147. Next base: position 153,916 of record CAWIRU010000006.1, read on the forward strand.
CAACGAATCGTCGCCGGTATCGCGGCGACCGGAGTTCCGCCGAATCTCCTCACCTGGTCCAGCCTGATTCTCAATCTTTGGGCGGGAATCTTTTTCGGCCTGGGCCGGTTCGCGGCTGCCAGCGGGATAATGATTCTCGCCGGCTTCTTCGACATCGTGGACGGTCCCGTGGCACGGAAGCAAGGGCGCGTCACCGTCTTCGGCGGATTCCTGGACTCCATCCTCGATCGCTATTCTGATTTGATTCTTTTTCTTGGATTGCTGATTTATTACTCGCAAGTGAACCGGTTCGCGTATGCGTGCCTTGCGGGGATTGCGATGTGCGGCGCGGTGATGGTGAGCTACGCGAGAGCGCGCGCTGAATCGCTGATCGGCAAAGTCGAAGTCGGATTCTGGGAGAGGCCGGAGCGCATCGTGCTGATGATTATCGGCGGGCTGGCGAACCGCATGCCGCTGGCGCTGTGGGTCCTCGCCATCGGCCCGAACATCACCGTGATTCACCGGATCATTTACACGTGGCAGCGCACAAAGGCCGAACCTGAGGCGGATGATGCGGCCATCGCCCAGGCAAAGGCGCAGCGCGAAACCGGCGCTGGGAGTGACTTGCGCGAAGCCCCCGCGCTCATCAGCCGCACGGCGCATCGAGGAGGTTAGCGGTGCACCCGCGTCTGCTCGCGATTGTCGGCCTGATAATTTTCTGCGCGGGAATCGATCTGCTCTGGCAATCGCGGCGCGAAGCGGCGTTTTGGTTCGCTTCCTACATGCACGTGTTCCGCTCGCTTCTTCGCGAGCAAAAATCGCCCGCTCCTCCCTTTGCTTCCGAAGCTGGGCCGCCGAGATCGCACAAAACTCTTGCGATGCTGCTCGGCATGGGCCTGGCTGTGGCGGGCCCGTTGCTGATTGCGGTTAGCCTGACGTTGATCCTCTATCCGAAACTCTAGCGGACTCGATCACTCACACTTGAAACCATCCCTCATCGTTCACGGCGGCGCGTGGAACATCCCTGACCTCGCGGTCGAAGACTGCCGAAACGGTTGCCGGCGCGCGCTCGAAGCGGGATGGGAGATTCTTTCGAAGGGCGGCGCGGCGCTCGATGCGGTGGAAGCGGCGATCGTCGTTCTCGAGGACGATCCGACGTTTGATGCGGGAATCGGCTCGCATCTAAATCGCGATGGGAAGGTTGAGCTTGACGCGATCGTGATGGACGGCGCGACGCTGAAAGCCGGAGCTGTTGCGGCGGTCGAGCGGATCCGCAATCCGATTCGATTGGCGCGCAGCGTTCTCGAATCGAGCGAGCACATGATGCTCGTTGGTACGGGCGCGGAACAATTCGCGCGCGAACAGGGCTTCACGCTGTGCGATCCAGACGAACTCGTTCTCGATCGCGAGCGGATGGCGTGGCGCCGTTGCCGCGAGGACCAGCACGCCGCGGAATTCCACGTGGATCACGCGATGGGAACCGTCGGCGCGGTGGCGATGGATTCTCGCGGAAATCTCGTCGCAGGAACCTCCACGGGAGGAACCTGCTGCAAACATGCCGGGCGCGTGGGCGATTCGCCGCTGATCGGATGCGGGTGCTACGCGGATGCGGAAGCGGGCGGCGTTTCGTGTACCGGGCTTGGCGAAGCGATTATGCGCATCGTGATGGCGAAGACCGCGGTGGAATTTCTGCGCTCGGGGAAATCGCCGCAAGCGGCGGCTGAAGCAGCAACACACCTGTTGCTTGAGCGCGGGCGCGGTACTGGCGGATTGATTCTTCTCGATAAGACGGGCGCGCCGGGATTTGCGTTTAACACGACGCGCATGGCATTCGGTTATGTTGCGCCGCATGGCGCGTTCGTCGTCGCTCCCTAGCCGCTTCGTTGTGCGCGTGAGTCTTTTATACGGCGTGTATCATTTTCCCGCGAGAGACATCCAACGTAGCGGCAGTGGCGTATATTCATTATGGGCAGATTGATGAGGCGCACATGATTCGGCGTGATTTTCTGTTTGGCGCGGCGGCGTTTGCGGGGATTGCGGCGGTTGCCTGGAGGCATCCGAACTGGCTGGGGCTGGGCGCGGGGCCGGGTCCCGTTTCGGCGGCGCCGGGCGCCTCCGCGAATGAAAAGCCCGGCATCGTCACCATTGTTCAGTTTGACGACACGGGCAAAAAACTTGGCGAGGTCAAGATAGCGAAGGTGGTAAAGACCGACGCCGAGTGGCGCGCGCAGCTCACGCCGAACCAATATGACATCACGCGCCGCGCGGACACCGAAATGGCGTTCACTGGCGAGGGATACAATCGCCACGATAAAGGCATCTATCGCTGCGTTTGTTGCGCCAATGCGCTCTACAGCTCCGACACGAAATATGATTCCGGCACGGGCTGGCCGAGCTTTTGGGCGCCGATTGCGAAAGAAAATATCGTCGAGCGCGGCGACAATAGTTTGATGATGTCCCGCACAGAAGTGACGTGCCGGTTATGCGACGCGCATCTCGGGCACGTATTCGACGATGGCCCGCAGCCGACCGGGTTGCGCTATTGCATGAATGCCGCCGCGATGCGTTTCGTTCCCGCGAAGGCATGAGGTCGAGGCCGGCGCGCAAACGCTAGGCGAGGGCGGCGCGGGCGGCTTCTACGGAGACGAACGTCGGGAAGAGATTCTCGACGTTGGTCATTTTGAGGAGCGCGCGGCCCTTTTCGTTCAGACCGATGAGCGCCAGCTTGCGGCCGCCATTCTTGAAGTGAAGAAAGATGGAAATTAGAGAGCCTAGCCCCGCAGAGTCAATAAACGGCACGGCGGTGAAATCCAGGATCAGAACCTGCGCTGTCTCGGCCCGCAGCGATTTCTGAAAATCCGCTGTCGTGGCCATTACCAGCGGTCCATCCAAATGAAGAACGAGCGGCCCGAGGGTTGTGCCATCGGTCCGCGTAATTGAAAGTTTCGGGCTATCCATAAGGCCAGAACTATACGCAGGCGGCGGCGCGCGGTTGATTACGCCAATGTTACAGGCGCGTTAAAGCTGGGTTACTAAGGCTGCGTGACGACTCAGGCGCGCGTCAATTGTTCGATCAACGCGCGGTGCTCCGGGAAGAGGCTGGTCAACTCAGTGCGCGTGGCCAGTTCGAAATCTTCGAAGTCGAAGCCGGGCGCCATCGTGCAGCCGACCAGCGCGAAAGATTGGCTGTCTTTGACGCGCGCGCCGAACCAGCAGCCTGCCTTGACGACGCCCTGAAACGATTCGCCGGATTCGGGATCGCCGCCGAGAAGAATCTCCGAAGCGCGGCCGTCCGGAGCAATCGCGTGAATTGCCAGCGCGCTGCCCGCATAGAAGTGCCACACCTCATCGGATTGAAGCCGGTGGAATGCGGAAAAGTTCGTTCGATCTACCAAAAAATAGATCGCCGTGGACGCGAGCCGCGGGCCGGTGAAACCTAGCGGAAGCGCGCTCTGGGCGATCCACACAGGCGACGCGTACGTCGATCGATAGTAGCCGCCCTCCGGGTGCGGCGTTAGGCTCAATCGTTCAATCCAAAACTTGGCGTCTTTCATCCTTCTTGGCTCCATCGCGTTCGGTGGATTGCAACGTGGCGTCGAGCGATCATCGTCCCTCCTTAGAGTCAATTGGTGGATCGGCAACCGTTGGCGCGCGGTTCGCTGACGTGAACCGAATCACCCCGGTCTCATCAGTGAAGTAGCTACGCTGGTTCCGAGTTAGCCGTTTTATAGGCCGCGCGATTATTGAGTAGTAGCTGACCGGGTGACTCTTGGCCGTGTGCTGCGGTATGAGTCGAAAACGGTAGCCGTCCTTCTCACCGCTTGCCAGGTCAGCGTCAGCAAGAATCCCAGCTCCGCTCGGCCCCAACTGCTTTAGCGTACGCGCGTATCCTTTCTCCGCATCTCCACCTTCATATGTACCTTGAACGACGTTTAACATTCTCATCGTCAACACACAGTTTTTTTCGTAGGCCTCAACTCCCTCCTTTAGGTCCGGTCTGTTCACTTGATATCGCGGAGAAGCTTCGCATATGACGGCGAGGAGGGCAGTGAGGACTAACGCGCCTGCATCCGCCCGTCGAAAAGAGGTCATGTGTCTATGCTCCTCTGTGGATGCGTGTCTACCACCCCGCATTTTGACCTAATATTGAACAGGCGTGAACCGTGTGTTAGCATCCCGGTTTTCTCAGGGGACGATGTGCATGACTGTTCCTCACGACTTATTGCATCGAAGCGAATCCTTCCGGAAGCAAACGCCCGAGGCAAACCATGAAAACTTATGCGACCAGTGCAATCCGTAACGTCGGCATTGTAGGCCACGGCGATACGGGGAAAACGCAGCTCGTATCGTCGTTGCTGTTCACTGCGGGGATGACGCCGCGCCTGGGCAAAGTCACCGAGGGCTCGACGGTCACCGATTGGGACGAAGAAGAAATCGCGCGAAAGATTACGATTCATACCGGGCTCGCGTTCGCCGAATGGGCGCCGCCGGGCCAATCCGAAAAACTGAAAATTAATTTCCTCGATACTCCCGGCTACAGCACTTTTATCAACGATACAAAGGCCTCGCTCGTGGCCGCCGACGCGGCGCTGATCGTCATCGACGCCGTGTCAGGCGTGCAGGTGGTGACGGAAAAAGTGTGGGACTACGCCACCGAGTACGATATTCCGCGCGTGTTCGTTATCAACTGGATGGACCGCGAGCTCGCGAGCTTCGAGCGCGCGATGCAATCGCTCGAGCAAGTGTTCGGCCGCGGCGTGGTGCCTGTGCAATTGCCGATCGGCCAAGAAAAAGGATTCAAGGGCGTGATTGATCTCGTGACGATGCAGGCGCTCGTCTACACGCCCGACGGCGACGGCAAGGCAAAGGCCGGTGAAATTCCCGCCGAATGCGCGGAAGAAGCGAAAGCGGCGCACGAGAAGCTGGTCGAGATCGTTGCTGAGGGCGACGACGCGCTGATGCAGGAATTTTTCGACGAAGGCACGCTGCCAGTGGTTGACTTGAAGAAAGGCTTGCGCGATGCCGTCCAGGCCAAGCGAATCTTTCCCGTGCTGCTGAGTTCGGCGCTGCACAACATCGGCGGCGACGCGATCATGAACTTCATCGCGGAGATTCTGCCGGCGCCCGACGTCCGCAAGGTCGCCTCCGGACACAAGCAGCCGGACAAGAAGGGCGATACGGTCGAACGAAAGATCGCGACGAGCGAACCGGTGTCGATCTTCGTGTATAAGACGCTCGCCGATCCCTTCGCCGGACGCATCACGTATTTCAAAGTGATGTCCGGCATTTTGAAGAACGACGCGACGCTTCCGAACTACAACCGGAATTCGCAGGAACGCTTCCAGCACATCCACGCGATGCAGGGCAAGACGGCGGTCGACGTGCCGGAGTTGGACGCGGGCGATCTGGGCGCTGTTGCAAAGCTGAAGGACACGCTGACGAACGACACGCTGGGCGACAAGGCCGCGCCGATTTATTACCCGCCGGCGAGGATTCCGGAACCATCCATCACGTTTGCCATCGAGCCGAAGACGCGCGCCGACGAAGACCGCATCGGCGTGGCGATTCACAAGATCCTCGAAGAGGATCCAGCGCTGCGATTCAGCCGCGACCCGCAAACGAAGGAATTCTTGCTTTCAGGCTCGGGCCAGCAGCACGTCGAGGTCGTCGTCGCGAAATTGCGGAAGCGCTATCACGTCGAATTGACGCTCAAGCCGCCCAAGGTGCCGTACCGCGAGACGATTCGCGGCAAAGCCGACGCGGAAGGCAAGCACAAGAAGCAGACCGGCGGGCACGGCCAGTTCGGCGTTTGCCGGATCAAGATGGAGCCGTTGCCGCGCGGGGCCGGCGTCGAGTTCGTGGACGATGTATTCGGCGGCGCGATTCCGAAGAACTGGATTCCGTCGGTCGAGAAAGGCATTCGGGATTCCGCCGAGCGCGGCTTCCTCGCCGGATTCCCCGTCGTGGATTTCCGCGCGATCCTTTACGACGGCAAATACCACGACGTGGATTCGTCGGACATGGCGTTCAAGATTGCCGGGTCTCTGGCATTCAAGGAAGCGATGAAACAGGCGCGGCCGGCGCTTCTCGAACCGATCATGCACGTCGAGGTGTACGCGCCCGAACAATATTCGGGCGACCTGATGGGCCATCTGAGCGGGCGGCGCGGAAGAATCAGCGGAAGCGAAACGCGCGGCTCGAGTGTCAACATCAAGGCGCAGGTGCCGCTGTCGGAGATGCTGAGCTACGCAAATGAATTGACTTCGATGACGCAGGGCCGCGGCAGCTACTCGATGGAATTTTCGCACTACGACTTTCTGCCCGGCGAACTCGCCGAGAAAGTCATCGCCGCGCATAAGCCGCACGCCACCGAGGAAGACGAGACCGCCGCGTCCGCCTAGCCTGGCGCAACTGAGCACAGGGCAATCGTAGGGCGCGTGTTAGCACGCGCCGGGTTTCGTCGATCGGTGCAAGATGTCGGAAGTTCGTTGATCGGCGCGACAGTCGTAACTCGGTGAAAACCTAAAGGCGGCTGGTCTCATGACCAGCCCTACGAAAACCGGCGCGCGAAATACCCACCTAAAGATTACTTCGACGCGGCTTCAGCGCCAGCTTGCCAAATTGGCGCTTGCACGGGGCTACTGGCCGGTCCATTCTCGAATCATTATGAAAAAATCGCCCAAGCGCTGGGGAGATTCGACGACCGCGATTCACCTCGGCGAAATCAGGCACGGCATCGGCGCGGCGGTCGGGACGACGATTTCGCGGACGTCGAATTTCACGTTCGCGAGCACGGCGGAGATGAAGCGCTGGGCCGAAGGCAAAAGCTCGGCATACATCTACACGCGCTACGGAAATCCCACGCTCACGACCGCGCAGGATAAGCTCGCGGCGCTGGAAGGGGCGGAAGCGGCGGTGATGGCGGCGTCAGGCATGGCGGCGATTTCGAGCACGCTGCTGGCGGTGCTCAGTTCGGGCGATGAATTGATCGCGACGAGGCAGGTGTATGGCGGATCGTACCGGCTGATGCGCGACACGTTTCCGCGGCTCGGGATTGTGGTGCGGCACGTCGAGTCCGATCTTGCGGGTATCGAGGATCTCGTTACGCCCAAGACGAAGGCGCTCTACATCGAGACGCCAACGAACCCCACGCTCCGGCTCGTGGATCTGGAGAAGGCCGTCGCGTTGGCGAAAAAGCACGGCCTGGTATCGATCATTGACAACACGTTTGCGAGCCCGGTGCTGCAGAAGCCGATCGAGATGGGATTCGACGTGGTGGTCCACAGCGCCACGAAATTCCTGGCCGGGCATTCCGACGTGATCGCCGGCGCGGCCGCGGGCAGCCGGAAATGGATTCATCACGTTCGCGAGAACATCATCCATCTGGGCGGCTCGATGGATCCCGAAGCGGCGTTCCTTGTGATTCGAGGCATGAAGACGCTGGAGGTCCGGGTCAAGAAGCAATGCGAGAACGCAATGATGGTGGCGAAATATCTGGAGGGGCACAGAAAGGTCAAGCGCGTTCATTACCCGGGCCTGCTCTCCCATCCCGATCACAAGCTCGCGAAGCGGCAGATGCGCGGCTTCGGAGCGATGCTGGCGTTCGATCTCAAGGGAGGTCTGCCCGCGGCGCGGCGGTTTTGCGACCGGGTGCGGCTGTTCCTGCTCGCGGCTAGCCTGGGCGGCGTCGAATCGCTGGTCGTACTGCCGATTTACACCTCGCACTACAACATGTCGCTCGAAGAGCTCCGGAAGGCTTTGGTCGAGCCCGGGACGGTTCGGGTGTCCGTGGGCCTCGAGGATGCCGACGATTTGATCGAGGATTTGCGGCAGGCCCTCGCGTAGTACTCCCTGTCTGCTTTCAGGCAATCTCCACAGCGCGGGCCATTGACCGGCCCGCATCACAAACATACAATTTTTATTGCCCGCCTATTTCGGGCCCGTCTTCAGGACCCACCGGGACGGGCGCCGGTCCCAAATAGCCGGCCTGCATGAGCGATTGAACGGGCGAAGTCGAACCGGAAAGAGGGATCGTGCGGTCCGCAACCAAATCTGCGAAGCGCGGAAAAGCGACGGCTGCATTGATGCTGGCGGCGGTGATTCTGGCCGCCGGTTGCAACGATTCCACCAAGAATAGCGTTCGGGTCCGGCCGAACACCCCGGTTCCATCGCGGCCCTCCGAACAAGCCGAGAATCTGCCTCTTCCCGCGAATCCACACTTCTTAACGTATAACCTGCTCGACCGCCGCTCGCGGCTCGAGATTCTGATGGCCAAGATGAGCGCGCGCTTTGACGAGGGGCAAAAAGCGTTCGACGCGGGCAAGCTCGACGTCGCTCGGGAAAATTTCGATCAGGCCGTGAGCCTCGTCCTCGCGAGCGGCATACCGGTCGATACCGACGCGCAGCTCGCGGCGCTATTCGACCAGATCCTCGATGCGATCCATTCCGACGCGCTCGAAAATGCCAAGTCCGCTGCGAACGAGACCTCCGACGACACGATGTCCGAGCCCGCTCCGATTGATGAGATCGCCGACCTTGAGACGCTGCCGGCGGGCGATCCGCGCCTCGCCCAGAAGGCCGAAGCGGAATTGATGAAAGTGCCGCACGACATTCCGCTGACCGTAAACGATTCCGTTCTGCAATATCTGAGCTTTTTCCAGACGCCGCACGGCCGGTTGATCGTCGAGACGGGGCTGCGCCGCGCGGGGCGCTATCACGACATGATCCGGCACGTCCTCAAGGAAGAGGGATTGCCGCAGGATTTGATTTATCTGGCGCAGGCCGAGTCGGCGTTCCAGCCGACGGCGGTGTCGCGCGCGGGCGCGCGCGGAATCTGGCAATTCATGCCCTACCGCGGCGAAGAGTACGATCTTTCGCGCAGCTGGTGGATTGACGAGCGCAGCGATCCGGAGAAAGCAACGCACGCGGCGGCGCATCACCTTCGCGATCTTTACGGGATGTTCGGTGACTGGTATTTGGTGATGGCCGCGTACAACTCGGGCCCGGGCAACGTCGTGAAGGCCATCGAACGGACGGGGTACGCCGACTTCTGGGAGCTGCAGAAACGGAATGTGCTGCCCGAGCAAACGAAGAATTACGTGCCCATTATTCTCGCGCTGGCGCTCGTGGCCAAGGATCCCCCGCTCTACGGCGTACAGGTGGCTCCGGACAAACCGCCCGACGTGGATCTCGTGAAGCCGGGACATCCGATTGATCTGCGGCTCGCCGCCGACGCGACCGGCACGGACCTCGATGACCTGCGGATGCTGAATCCGGAATTGCTGAGGCTCGTGACGCCGGATTTGCCGGACTTCCAGCTGCGGCTGCCGGTGGGGACGGCCGCGAAATTCCAGGCCGGCATCGCAGCGATTCCGCCCGACAAATGGAAGAGCTGGCGGATTCACGAGGTGATGGAAGGCGAGACGCTTGCGGCCATCGCGAAGCGCTACAAAGTGACGGTTTCCTCGATCGAGGCGGCGAACCATCTGGACTCGGCGTCTGACATTTCGCTCGGTGAAAAGCTCACGATTCCGGCCGCGGCGCCCGCAACGTTGCAACTCGTTCACTACCGCGTGAGGCGCGGAGACACGCTCGCGGGCATCGCCGAACAATTTTCCGTGACGGTGGCGGATATCAAGCGGTGGAACGGGATTCACGGCAACCAGGTGCCGCGCGGCTCGCGCTTGAGAATTTACGCGGGCGGCGAGCCGGCATTGGCGCACGCCAAAGGGAAATCGGCCGAAGCCCCTGCGGACGGCCGCGTGAAAAGTGTGGCGCAGCAAAAGAATTCAGGAGATGAGGCCCGCCATCGAGTGATGGCCGGTGAGACGCTTTATTCGATCGCGCGGGAGTACGGCACGACGGTTGCCGCGCTGCGCGACGCGAACCCGGTGCTGAAGGACCGCGATCTCGAAGCTGGGGATGTCCTCAAAGTCGCTCCGGCCCGCTGAACGTTCCAATCACTACTCTTCTATCGCACAGTAAATAAGGCCTTTAGGAAGGCGGAGAGCGCCTTTCTCCACCGAGTGCCGTTTCTGCGGGAATTTTTCGTCTCCACAGCGTTGCGGCTTGACAAAGCTCGGACTCTGCGTTTATAAGCGCGAAGGGCTGGGAGAGAGTCCGCGAGGCACCCCCCAAACGGAGGAAGTCATGTTTGAGACGAGAATGCAGGACGACGACAGCGAGGAGTTGCCCCGTTACGAGGAGGAAGACGACGAGGCCGGCGGCGGCGCTGACGCTGTCGAAGAAGAGACCGAAGAGATTCTGATCGTGGAAGAAGAAGAGACGGAAGAGACTCCGGCGAGCGAGCCTGCCGCTCCCGCCGCACCGTCGCGCCCGAAGGCCCCCGCGGCGCGCAAACCTGCGAAGAAAGCCAAGAAGGCTAAGAAAGCGCCGAAGAAAAAAACGAAGGCCAAGGCGCGTCCGAAGAAAAAAGCCCCGAAGAAAAAAGCAAAGAAGCGAAAGAGATAGCTTCGATCTTCTCCGCCGCCGGAGCGCAGATTATCGCAGCGCTCCGGCGGTTTTGATTTTCGCGACGGTTTTGTTTTTCTTGCTGGCACCCGCACGCATTCTCGCTCGACTGGCCCGGTGTTCCATTTCATTACGTTCCCGAATTGAAAATGTTTCCCTTGATGCGGCCCTTCGGGCTCGCTAGCATACGCGCCGATGGCGCTGGCGGTGGAAGAAATCCGGCGGATGCGCGGAGGAGCGCAATCGCATCTGATGCGCTGCGCGGACGATAGCTACTACGTCGTCAAATTCCGGAACAATCCGCAAGGCGATAGGATCCTGGTGAATGAATTGCTTGGGACGAGGCTGGCGGCGCGATTGGGACTGCCGGTGGCGGGCGCGAGCGTGGTGGAAGTGCGCCCCGAACTGATCGAGCGGACGGACGATCTGGTCATGCAGCTCGGGCGAGGCCGCGTCGCTTGCGCGGCGGGGCAACAGTTCGGCTCGAGGTATCCCGGGGACCCGGCCGGAACGGTGGTTTACGACTTTCTCCCCGACGAGCAACTTCGGGAGATCGACAATCTCGATAGCTTTGCGGGCATGCTCGCCTTCGACAAATGGACGTGCAACACAAACGGACGGCAAGCCATCTTCTTCCGGCCGCCGCGGACGCCGGGCGATCGCGGGGCGGAACCGCCCCGGATGCGCGCTCTGATGATCGATGAAGGTTTCTGCTTCAATGCCAGCGAATGGAATTTTCCCGACGCCCCACTGCGCGGAATCTACAACCGGCAAAGCGTCTACCTGAACGTGCGCGGGATGGACGCCTTCGAGCCGTGGGTCGAGCGCATCGCGAAAATCGGCGAGGAAGCGCTCGATGACGCGGCGAGCGAAATCCCACCCGCATGGTACGGCTCCGACCACGACGCGCTTTACCGGATGCTCGAACAGCTTTACCGCCGCCGCACGCTCGTTCCCGAGCTCATCCGCTCCGCCTGGAAATCCTCGCGGAATCCTTTTCCGAACTGGACGTGAACCATGGCTGAAGACAACCTGCAAACTTTTGCTTACCGGATCCTCCGCTACACACCGAATCTCGTGCGCGACGAGTGGGTGAACGTCGGCGTGATCCTCGAAGACGGCGCGGGCGAGCGCCGCCAGGCGCGGCTGATCGAGGAACCCGGGGAGTTCGCGCGCGTGCGGCGGCTGCATCCGGCGGCCGAAGAGGGGTTCCTGCGCGCGCTTCCGTCAGCGCTCGAAGAGATGATTGCCTCAAGCGCCTCGTTCGCCAAGCTCGACGGCACGCTCTCGAACGCCATTCAATTCAGCTCGAGCCGGGCCGTACTCGCGGAGAATTTCGACGCCGAGCTAGACCGCCTCTACCGCGATCACGTGGCGCCGCCGCCGGCGCCTGGACGCGCGGGCATTCTCGAAAATACGCGCGCCTGGATCCGAACGAAGTTGAACGACGTCTTCCGGCGGCATCGCATTCTCGGCAAGGTCGAGAAGAGCGTGCGCGTCGAGGAGTTTACGCAAGCGGGCGATCCGCTGCGGCTCGATTACGGCTACCGGTTTAACGGCACGCGCGGTTTCGTCCAGACGGTGCCGCTCGGGCGCGACCCGTCGCAGGCCAAAGTGCTCGCTTACACGGCCGAGTGCATCCGCGCGCGGCTGCCGCAAACGGAATTCACGGCGGTGACGGAAATCGAGCCGTCGCTCGAAAATCCGCGGCACCAATTCGTCGCGCGGCTGTTCGAGGAACAACGCATTGCCGTCGTTCCGCTCAGCCGCGTCGAGCGATTCGCGGATTCGCTTCGCCTGCGAATCAATTAAGCGGCTGGCGGCATTCGCGCAATTTCGCGCGCGAGCGTACAGGCGTGCGCAGGTGCGAATTTAGGTGAATTGACGCGCGCCCCATCGAGGCAATTCGCGCCGGCCGAGAAGTGCTTCCGCGGCCCACACGCCGAGATAGCTCGAAAGCGCCACGCCGTGCCCTGCGAATGCGCAGAGAACGATGGCGTCGCTGCTCTCGGGATGCCGCTCGAACACCGGAGTCCAGCTATCGCGGAAAAGGATCGGGCCGCCCCAGCGGCGCGCGAAGCGAATCCCGGCGAGAGCGGGATGCATCTCGCGGACGCGCTTCTCGAGCGAATCGAACATCCGGGAGCTATCCGCTGCGGAAATATCCACGTGGTTTAGATCCGGCGAGTCGGGCGCGCTGACGAGGCCGGCGCCCCAGATGATCGAATTGTCCTGCTGCACGCGGCCCCAGAGATACGGAAGGTCAACGGTGTAGAACGGCTTTCGTTCCGCGAGGCCGATGTCTTCGATCAATTCTTCCGTCACCGGCTTGGTCGCGGCCGCGAGCGTGAGCCGCGGATGCGCGGTGCGTTCGAGTCCGGTGAGTGCCAGCGACAGCGCGTTCGTCGCGAACAGGATTTTCCCAGCGCGCAACCGGCCCGAGGAGAGTCTCAGCTCCGGAATTTTCCCCCACGCAATTTTTTCGACCGGGTGATTTTCAAAGATTGCCGCGCCGGCTTCGTGTGCCCTGCGTGCGAGACCGCTCACGAGTTTGCCGGGATCGAGCGTGCCGCCGGGAACTTCATCGACGACGCGGAGCGTTCCTGAATCCTGCCACACGATCGGCGAGGGCTTTCGGCCGCGGCGCCGGCCGATTTCCCAGGCGCCATTGAGCGCGAGGTCGCAGTTCACGCGAAGCGTGTTAAGAATTCCCGTGAAACCGGCGAGAACGTCGCCGAGCCCCGGCAAATCGCCCGCCGCGGTTTCCGGCAGGACGATTCCGCCGGTCCGCCCGCTCGCGCCCGCGCCGATGCGATGCGCCTCGAGAACGACGACGGAGGAATCAGGAGCGAGGCGGCGCAGCCACGCCGCGGCCGCGAGACCCGTGAATCCTCCGCCGACCACAGCGAAATCGCATTCTTCAGGCAACGCGCGCCGCGGCGGAGTGAAATCAATCCGCCAAGGCGGGTCGCCCCAGGGATGATTGTGCGCGCGAGAAGTCACGGACATGGATCAGGGTGCGTTGTTGCGGATGCGCTGAATGTAGCGCCGCACTGGTCTTCGTGCGGCATTTTCGGGCACGAATCGTCCCACCGTGCCGCAACTTCGCCGATTAACAGTGCCACACGAAAGGCAGTGCGGCGTTACAAGATATTCTCGGTCCAATTCTCAAGCGTGTGCTTGACGTTGGCCATGAACTGGTGCGCAATCGCGCCGTCCACCACGCGGTGGTCGTAGCTCAGCGTGAGATAGACCATCGAGCGGATGGCGATTGCGTCGTCGATGACCACGGGCCGCTTCTCGATCGCGCCAAGCCCGAGGATCGCCACGTTCGGCTGGTTAATCACCGGCAAGCCGAACAGGCCGCCGAATACGCCGGGATTGGTGATCGAGAACGTGCTCTCGGCCACCTCTTCCGGCTTCAACTTCTTCGAGCGGGCACGCTCGGCGAGATCGTTCATCGAGCGCGCGAGGCCGAGGAAATTCTTCTCTTCGGCGTTCTTGATCACCGGCACGATCAATCCCCAGTCGAGCGCCACGGCGATGCCGATGTTGCATTCCTTATGCAGCACGACGTTCGTTCCATCGACCGATGCATTCACCGTCGGAAACGCGCGCAAGCCCTCCACCGCGGCGCGCACGAAGAACGGCATGAACGTCAGCTTGGTGCCCGTGCTCTCTTCGAATTTCGCCTTCGATTTCGCGCGGAGATTGGCGATGGGCGTCATGTCGACCTCGTCAATCGAATACACGTGTGGCGAGACGCGCTTCGAGAGCACCATGTGCTCGGCAATCTTCTGCCGCATCACGGACATCGGCTGGACTTCGTACTTGCCGAAATAGATTTTTTCGCGAGGTACGGCGGATTCGATCGCCGCGTGAGCGGTAGGAGCGCCGGCACCCGGTGGCGCAGAGGCTGCGGTGACTGCCGGAGCCGCGGCGCGCGCGCCGCCGCCTTCGATCGCGCCGAGAATGTCTTTCTTCGCGACGCGGCCGCCGGCGCCGGTTCCCGGCACTTGCGCGAGATCAATCTCGTGCTCTTTCGCGAGCCGGCGGACGAGCGGCGAGCTGCGCACTTTCTCGCGCGACCCCGCAGCCGGAGCAGCCGCTTTCGCGGCGGGAGCGGGCGCGACTGAGGCGGCCTTCGGCGCTGCGCTTTTGGTGGGCACGGGACCGGGTGCCGCTTTCTCGTCGTCGGGCGGCGGCGCGGCTGCGGCCGGGGCGGGCGCAGCTTTCGGAGCTTCCGCCTTTACTGGCGCAGGCGACGGGGCGGACGCTCCCGCACCCGCGCCGTCGGCGTCAATCACCGCGACGACGGTCTGCACGGGAACCGTCTGTCCTTCGGCGATCTTGATCTCTTTTAAAACGCCGGCAGAAGGCGACGGAATCTCCGCGTCCACCTTGTCCGTCGAAATTTCGAAAAGCGGCTCGTCGCGCTCGACTTTTTCGCCGGCTTTCTTGAGCCACTTGGTAATCGTGCCCTCGAAAATGCTTTCGCCCATCTGGGGCATTACGACGTCAACGGCCATCGGCTTCTCCTCGAATCTCTAATATCTTGCCAGTTCGCGCGCGGCGGCGGCAACCTTGGCCGCGTTCGGCAGAAAATGTTCTTCGAGCGTCGGCGCGTACGGCACGGGCGTATCGAGCGAAGTGACGCGCGCGATCGGCCCGTCCAAATCCTCAAATGCATTTTCGCAGACGAGCGACGCGATTTCGCCGGCGATTCCGCCCGTCCGCGTGTCTTCGTGAACGATCAAAAGCTTGTTCGTCTTCCTCACCGACGCGAGAATCGCGTCCGTATCGAGCGGCATCAGCGTGCGCAAATCAATCACCTCGGCCTCGATTCCCTCTTTCGCAAGTTCGGCCGCGGCCTCAAGCGACGTGTGCATCATCGCCGCGTAGCTCAGTATCGTGAGGTCGCTGCCCTCGCGGCGCGTCACGGCTTTGCCGATCGGCACGGTGTACTCTTCCTCGGGCAATTCTTCCTTGATCCGGCGGTAGAGAAACTTGTGCTCGAAGAAGAGCACGGGATTGTTATCGCGCACGGCCGACTTGAGCAGCCCCTTCGCGTCATACGGCGTCGAGGGATAGATGATTTTCAGCCCCGGCGTATGCGCGAAATACATTTCCGGGTTCGCCGAGTGAAACGGCCCGCCGTGAACGCCGCCGCCCGAAGGCCCGCGAATCACCATCGGCGCCGGCGCGCCCCAAAGATAGTGGCCTTTCGCGACGAAGTTCGTCACCTGATTGAAACAGCAGGCGATGAAATCAATGAACTGCATTTCGACGATGGGACGCAGGCCGAGATAGCTCATCCCGCATGCCGCGCCGACAATCGCCGTTTCGCTGATCGGCGTCTCGATCACGCGCTCGTTCCCGAAGCGCTCGAGCAATCCTTCGGTGACCTTGAACGCGCCGCCATAGACCCCGATATCTTCGCCCATCGCAATGACCGCCGGATCGCGATCCATCTCTTCGAACATTGCCTGGCGAATCGCCTCGAGCATGGTGACCGGAGCCATCGTCAGCGCCCTCCCCGCTTGCCCTTCGGACCTCGTCCGAAGGGACGGCGCGCTGGGAGTGCTTCCGACTTCTTCGTGACGGAGGATTGCTGAGAGGGTTTACCGGCCGATTGCTGAACGGATTTAGCCGTAGCCGGCGCGCTCGCGCCGTTGCCGCCGGGCGCGGACGCCTCGATCCCGCCGAAGTCCTTCACTTTCCACGCTGCCTCGACGCTCGATTTCGGCGGAGTCACTTCCGATTTCGGGCGATGCCAGTCCGCTTCGATCGTGTGGCAGCCTTCGCAGTAAACGCCCTGCTCGGCGAGTTCCGGCGGCGGCATCGGCGAATTCTCGGCGAACTCGAGATCTTCTTTCAGCAGCGACGCGATGCGCGTCTCGATATCCTGTTTCGCCTTCGCGTCCCAGAGCTTGTTTTCGGTGAGATATTTTTCAAAGCGGGTGATGGGATCGCGCGCTTCCCAGTATTCGCGCATGGCCTTCGGGACGTATTCGGCCGGATCGTGCTGCGCGTGGCCTTTCATGCGCATCGTCTTCGCTTCGATGAGCACCGGCCCGTTCCCCGCGCGGCACTGCGCAACCGCCGCGCGTGACGCCTCGAATACGGCGATCGCGTCGTTGCCGTCGACCGTCACCGACGTGATTCCGTAAGCGCGGCCGCGCTCGGCGAGATCTCGCACTGGCACCTGGCGGCTCACGGGCGTCGAGTAGGCCCATTGATTATTTTCGAGGATGAGAACAAAAGGCGCGCGCTGCGTGGCGGCGAGGTTCAGCCCTTCGTGGAATGCGCCGGTCGAGCTGCCGCCGTCGCCGATCCACGTCATCGTCACGATGCCCTGCCCGAGATAGCGGCCCGCCATCGCCACGCCCGTCATCACGGGAATCAAATCGCCAAGCATGGAGATGGGCGAAACGATGTGCAGATTTTTCAGATCGCCGAAATGGCTCGTTCCGTCTTTGCCCTGCGTCGGCGAAGTATATTTCGCCATGTGCTGCGTGAAGATGTCGCGCGGCTTCACGCCCTTCACCAGCAGCGCGCCAATATTGCGGATCATCGGCGCCATCCAATCGCGCTTCTCGAGAGCGTACGCCGTGCCGACGGAAATCGCTTCCTGGCCGAGGCTCGAATACAATCCGCCGACGATCTTGTTCTGACGGAAGAGCTTCATCATCTGGTCTTCGACCGCGCGGTTCAGCCGCATGTAGTAGTAGAGGTCGAGACACTGCTGCCGCGTCACCGGTGCGACTGCGGCTCCATTGGAAGAAGGACTCATCCGTTGCTCCGTCTTTGCCAAGGGGCGCAGCAAGCAGCGCCCCTACAATTCTGCGTCATCGAGCGTCGGCTGTTGCGTGCTGCAATTGCGCGGCGCGGCCGCCGCGTTCGGGCAACATCGCCTCGAATTCGTCGAGCGACATCGGCACCATGCGCCGCTCGAACACTTCGCCGAAATGACGCGCGAGCTTTTGCGCGACTTCGTGCGAATCGACGCCGCGGCCCAGAAGTTTCTCGAGCGACGTCGCGCGCTTATCCGCAATTCCGCAGGGCACGATCAAATCGAAATAGCGCAAATCGGTCGAGACGTTGTACGCGAATCCATGCGACGTCACCCACCGGCTCAAATGCACGCCGAGCGCAGCGAGCTTTTCCGGCGCCGCTGGCGCGGCAACCCAAATGCCGCGAAGGCCTTCGATCCGCTTTGCTTCGACGCCGAATTCCCGCGTCGCGCGGATCATCGTTTCTTCGAGCCGCTCCACGTACCAGCGGACATCGCGCCGGTGCGAAGCAAGATCGAGAATGGGATAGCCAACGATCTGTCCGGGTCCGTGATAGGTGATGTCGCCTCCACGATCGGTCGGATGAAACTCGACGCGCATCTGCCGAAGCACGCTATTGGAGGCGCGCAGATTCTCCTGCCTGCCATTCCTGCCGAGCGTGATCACGTGCGGGTGCTCGCAGAGCAGCAAGACATCCGGAATGGCGCCGGCCTTGCGCGCTTCGACAGCACGGCGCTGGAGGTCGCACGCCGGTTCATAGCCGATTCGGCCGATATCAACCAGCCAGCATTCGTTCGCGGAATTCGTCACTGGTACCAGATACGCTCTCCCTAAGCGTTGATGCTCAACCCCTGCACGGCATTGAACGCATCGCCCATCGCTTCCCACACCGTTGGATGAGCGTGAATTATCGCCATCATGTCGTCGAGCGTTGCCTCAAGGCCAATTGCCGCGACCGGTTCGGCGATGATTTCAGTTGCCAGCGGCCCGATGGCGTGCACGCCCAGAATCTCGCCGTACTTTTCCTCGGCCACGACTTTAATGAAGCCTTCGTGATGGCCGATGATGGAAGCCTTGCTGTTGCCGGCGAACGGGAACTTGCCCGTCTTGATCTTGATGCCCGCGTCGCGCGCCTGCTTCTCCGTCATGCCGATCGATCCGATTTGCGGCTCGCAGTAGGTGGCCGCGGGGCAGCGTCCGCGGTCGAACGGCTGCACATCTTTGCCCGCCATTCTGCCGACGGCGATGAGCCCCTCCATCGAGGCGGCATGCGCGAGTTGCGGCAGCCCCGCGACGATGTCGCCAATCGCGTACAGCCGCGGCTCGGCCGTTTCCATGAATTCGTTTGTGTGGACGAAACCGCGTTCGAGCTTGGCGGCGGTTTTTTCGATGTTGATGTTTTCGGTGAGCGGGCGGCGGCCGACGGCAATGAGAACTTTTTCGGCCGCCAGCGTCTCGGACTTTCCGGATTTATCCTTGAACGTTACCGACACGCCCTTCGCATCCTTCTTCACCGATCCGACTTTCGCTTCCGTCTCGATCCGGATGCCCCGCTTCTTGAACGCCTTCTGCAATTCGGCGGAAATTTCCTCGTCTTCGAGAGGCACCGCGCGCGGCAGCATTTCAAGGATCGTGACTTCCGATCCAAAGCTGCGGTAGATCGAAGCGAATTCGACGCCGACCGCGCCCGCGCCGACGACGACGAGGGATTTCGGAATCTGCGGCAGATTCAGGATTTCGCGATTCGTGAGGATTGTCTTGCCGTCGATCTCAACGCCGGGAAGGGTCCGCGCATCGGAGCCCGTGGCCACCATCGTGTAGGTCGTCTCGACCTCCGTGATTTTTCCGTCTTTCTCGACGGACACTCGGCCCGGTCCTGCGATGCGTCCCCAGCCCGTCATCGTCTCGACCTTGCTCTTGCGGAAGAGAAACTCGATGCCCTTGGTGTGTTTGTTGACGATTTTCTGCTTGCGTTCGAGGATCGCGCCCCAATTCACTTTTACGTCCTTCACTTCGAAACCGAACTCCGCGGCGCGCTGGAAGTTCTCGTAAATTTCCGCGTGATAGAGCAGCACTTTGGTGGGGATGCAGCCGATATGGAGGCATGTTCCCCCGACGTAGCTGTCTTTCTCCACAACGAGCGTTTTCAGTCCATATTGGCCGGCACGGATGGCCGCGACGTAGCCTCCAGGACCGCTCCCGATGATGACGAGATCGTACTTTGCCAAGCTTGGCCTCCCTGACTCCGCCGGGCTGGCGGACTCGTTTCCGGCAACGGGCATGAGGCGGTGCGGCCCGTCTGTGGCCCGTGGATGACTATTCGATGATTGGCCGTGTGCCCCGTTGCTATAAGAAGCGGTTCCGGCGACCCGTGCAAACTCGTGATTCTATCAGCCGGTTCCCGATGCCGCAACCTCGCCTCCGGCCTTTCAGAATGAGCCCGCTCCATGTATGCTTCGCAATCCAACGAGCATCACCAATGCCCGGTAGATGACGTCTAAAAAGGAATGAATTCCATGAGCTCAGCCGGTGATTCAAACATTTCTCCGGAAGGCGTGGGACAACCACCAGAAAAGCGCCCGTTTCTTGGCGTCGTGTTCATCGGTCCGAACGGACTCCGGGCCGGGTGGCGGATATCAATCTACATCGTGCTGGTGGTCGCCCTCGGCTACGTGGTGGTGCAAGCGGTCAAGCACATTCCCACGTTGGATCGCTACATCGTCGGCGCACAAGGCGGCCAGCTTGCGCCCATCGGACTCATCGTTAGCGAAAGCACCGTCGCCTTTGCCGTGCTCGCAGCTGCTTGGTTGATGTCGTTATTCGAGAAGCGCCCCTTCGGCGAATACGGCATACCCGTGTCTCAGGCATTCGGGAAGCGTTTCTGGCAAGGCATGTTGTGGGGAATCGTGATGATTTCCGGCGTGATCGGTTTAATCGCAGCGGTCGGAGCGTATTCGTTCGGCCCGCTCGCGCTTTCGCATACCGGAGCTTTCCGAAACGGAATTCTCTGGCTGATCGGATTCTTCCTGGTCGGCGTGTTTGAGGAATTCGCGTTTCGCGGCTACATGCAATATACACTGGCGTCGGGAATCGGCTTCTGGCCCGCAGCACTCATTCTCTCCGTCGGGTTCGGCTCCATTCATCTCGGCAATCCGGGCGAAGGCCTTGTCGGGGCGCTCAGCGTCGTCGCAATCGCACTCTTCTTCTGCTTGACGCTGCGGCGCACTGGCAATTTGTGGTTTGCAATTGGGCTGCATTGCAGCTTCGACTGGGGCGAAACGTTCCTCTATTCCGTGCCCAACAGCGGCACCACGACGGCCGGCGCGCTCTCCCACTCCTCGCTCCACGGCGCGCGATGGATTACCGGCGGCACGGTTGGACCCGAAGGCAGCGTCTTCTGCTTTCTCGCCGTCGCTCTCGTTTTCTTGCTGTTCCACCGTTTCTACCCTGCGAAGCAGGTGTGACGCGCCGCAGGATTTCTGAATCGCGCAGACGCGAGCCGCATCAAATCCCAGACGATTCCGGCGCAGGCGGGTTGCTGCAGGGAAATCCACAGACGCACTCGATTTGACAGCACTCCATGCGGTCGCTACAATCACCTGATTTGGGTAGCCCGTTTGGGCTCACCTAGAAAGCGGGATTGGAAAGCAGGATTGGAAAGCAGGATATGGATAAGAAGCGGCTCGACTATTACAAAAAGAAACTTCAAACGCGGCGCGAAGAGCTCCTGAAAGCAATCGCGCGGACCGAGCAGGAAGGGCGCGAAGCGGACGAGGATCCCACGGTGGATCTCGCCGATAAGGCTGCGAATTCCTACACAAAAGAATTTCTCTTCGGCCAAACGCACGACGCTCGCTCGCTCCTCGGGCTGGTCGAAGATGCACTCGATCGAATTAAGGAGGAAGAATTCGGCGAATGCATCAGTTGTCATACGGAGTTGCAGCAGAAACGGCTCGAAGCCGTGCCTTGGACGCGTTACTGCATCACCTGCCAGGAGAAACAGGAACAGGGAATCCTCTGATCGCGTGAGCCCGGCGAAGGCCGCCGGCAGCGAAACCTCAGGGCGCTCGCGCACGAAATCTCTCCGTAGTATCCCGGATGCAACGAATCTTGCCATTCGAGTAGTGTCCGCAGTGATTTCGCATGACGTATTCCGCGCTACCGAAACCGCTTTGGTGATATTCCAAGACGCTCTGGACGCGCTCGCGGCGATCGTCTTTCCGGCGCCCTGCCGGATTTGCGGGGAGACGCTTGCGAGCGCGTCACTTATTCCGATCTGCGCCGATTGCCTGGCGGAAGTGCAGCCGATCTCGGGCCCGAAGTGCGCGACTTGCGGGCGGCCGTTCGTCTCGCCGATCGCCGCGCAATATCCGAATCCGCGCTGCCAATTGTGCCGGCGCGGCGTTTACGGATTCATTCGATCGAGAAGCTTCGGCGTGTACAACGATGCGCTGGGCGGCGCGATTGTTCTGCTCAAATATGACGAGGTGACTCGGATCGGCTCGTGGTTGGCCGCGAAGCTCGAGGGCATCGTGCGCGAGGAGCTCGCCGATCTGAAGTTTGACGCCGTCGTGCCGGTACCGCTGCATCCTGCCCGCCAGCGCGAGCGCGGATACAATCAAGCCGAACTGATTGCGAAGCCATTGGCCCGTCGATTGCGCCTCAAGTTACGCAGCTATCTTCTCGTCCGGACCAAGCCTCGGCCCGAGAAATTTCTGCTCACTCGGAAGGAGCGATGGCGCTCCGTGCGTGGCGCGTATGAAACCCGCGCCGGTGCTAAAGTTGACAAACTGCGTATACTACTGGTAGATGATGTATTTACGACTGGCGCGACGCTCGATGCCTGTTCGAGAGCGCTTTTAAGGGCGGGGGCAGAAAGCGTCACCGGTATCACGGTGGCGCGTGTGGTACCAGAACTCACGCTACCCGAGCCGAAAAGTGATTCAGTCGCGTCAAATACTGAGTAAGTCTTGGGAGCAGAGTTAGCCGCAGGGCCGGAAATCCAGTCCCGAGCGGATTCGCGTACTAAAGACAAGGGCAGAAGGGATGGCTGTGATGGACAACCGCCTCAAGAACGGGTTGCGTCCCCGGCCGAGAATCAACGTAGGCCAGCCGGACGGATCTGTGCCCCGAGCCACGGTCCGAGCGAGCCGGCCTTCCGTGATGCAAGCCCCGGTTCTTGTCCTCAATGCGACCTTCGAGCCCATCAACGTAACCGCGGTTCGGCGCGCGCTCGTGCTGATGTTAAAGGGCGTTGCGCAGGCTGAAGAAACACACGCTTCCGAGGTGCATTCCAGCTCGCGCGCTGTGGCGGTGCCTTCCGTGATTCGTCTGCTGACGTACCGGCACATCCCGCAGCAGAGCCGCGCACTTTCACGCAAAAATATTCTTCTCCGCGACCGGAATACGTGCCAGTTCTGCGGCCGCGCGCTTCCGGCCTCGGAATTGACGCTCGATCACGTGATGCCGCGCTCTCGCGGCGGCCATTCATCGTGGGAAAATCTCGTGGCGTGCTGCTACGACTGCAACAACCGCAAAGGCGATCGCACTCCCGAAGAAGCCGGATTGCAATTGGCGCGACGCCCGCGGCCATTCACGCTGCATACGTCACGGCAATTGATGCGGCTCATCGGCCACAAGGATGAGAAGTGGCGTAAGTATCTCTTCTACTGAGCGTTTAGCGTCGGCTCGATTTCGAGGAAACCTTTTTCGGGCGCACGCATCTAACTTTTCAAATCACTTCTAGGACACACCCCGGGAAGCGGTACAGGGCAACCCAAGGCTGCTTCCCCTCTTTCTTCCCTAATTAATTTCTTACTGACGGAACACGACTCGCAATTTTCGGCGCCAATTCTCGTTCAATCCGATTCGCGTGACCTGAATGTCCGGCGACAAATACCGCAGGATCGTTTCATTCGCGGGATGAAATCGAAGAGCCGGAGCGACGAGCCAGACAAGTGGCGGGCTGGGATCGAGCGTGGTCCCCGCGAAATAACCGCTGTGCTCGAAATCGCCGTTCGCAAGATGCTCGCGCACGCGCAGCCAGTAATCCACGGCTTGCAGGGGCAAATGAATTTCCTCGGATGCCTTCAGCTCGATGACGACGAGGCGCCCCTGCCGCGTCATCCCTAGAAGATCAATTACGCCGCGATCGGAATCCGATAGCGCGGGCACCTGCGAGTAGAGAAACGCAGCATCGAGCTGCGCGTCGAGCTGGCACGGGTCGCTGAGAACGATGTTTTCGAGCCAGCGCTCCGGCGCGGCGCGGTAGAAAGCGTGATTGGCCGGATTCGCCGCGGGGTTCCGGTGCAACTCGAGATCGCCGATCAGTTTCTTGAGATCTCCCGCCGCTCCGCCGGTCCATTCTCTGCGGTTTTCACCTACGCCGATCTCGATGTGGCCGTCGGCCCAACGCGCAAATTCCAGCCCGCGATAGCGCACCGCGACTTCGCGAACACCGGGGCGGACGTCCGCAACGATGTGCGCCGCGGCGCGCGCGTTCACCGCGCGGATGCGCTCGACAATTCCGCGCGCGGCATCGAACGTCCTCTCAATTTCACGGCGCGGCGTGAGCCAGCTTTCGAGATTCCCGGTGTCGGCGAGGTCCACGGCGCGCACGCGCTCTTCCGCGTCAAGCAACTCGAAAATCTCGACGCGCGCCGCCGAATTCAACGCCTTGGTGCGATGCCGCGCTTCCCGCGCTGTGCCCTCCGGCACGAATAGCCGCAATCCTTCGATGGCGCGACGCTCCGCATGATCGCGAGTCCACTCGAGCCAGAGCAGCCCGAACGTAAGAATTCCGTCCACAGCATTCGTGTTCGAGCCCGGCGGCGCGGCCAGGATCGCCCACGCGCGCCTGCCCTCCGACATTACGCCACGCGCGTACAAGCCGGAGAAAGAATGCTCGAGATCGGGCGATGCGGAGAGCGAGTCCACTCTGGCATCGGGAAAATTTTCGGCGAGAATCCTCGCCAGACGCGCGCGGAATTTCTCGACGCCGACGCGGCTTTTTCGCCGCGGCCCGTCCGCGGCGATGAATTCAAGCCGCGCGGGCCGATTGACGCCGAAGCGCCGCACTTCGAAAACGATGTGATCCTGGGAGTGTTCCGCAATGCGCAGTATGCGCCGCACGAGATTTCGCTCGTCCGACCAAAGGTGCACGAGGGGCTGCTTCCCTTCCCGCAGGATTTCGCAATGGACGCCTGAAAGCTCGGCGAGCCACCGGCCGTCTTCGTGGACCTCGACGGACCCGGAAGCAGTCATCGTGTCGAGCGTCTGTTCGAGTTGGGCCCATTCGTCCACGGGTGCGCCGTAAACAGTCGGCAGATATTCATGTGCGAACGAAGATTTGCCAAGAAAACTTGGCGGGAAACTACTGAAGGAGAAGGCCAGTCACACGAATCGAAGGGTACTGCTGATTCCACTCGTCGGGGACATATTCGAGAGAAACCTGAAACCTTCGGCGTTCTCCACCTGCGAGAGGGCGTGCGTTCGGCCCGAGCAATCGCCGCGTCTCGCGCAAAATCACCTGATTGAACGGATCGCGAAACTCAATCGTCACTTCGACTTCCTTGATCGTAGCCACGCCGTCATTCGAAACCGTCCCGGCTATGTAAGTTACTTCCTGATTCAGGAAATTCGACGCGCGCGCCATCTGCGGGTCGAGAAAATGGATTCTCTGAGCGGCAGCCTGTTCCGTGGCGCCAAAGGGAAGGTGCTCGTCGCCTGCAGTCCCCTTGCTCCGCGTCAGCCGCGAAGCCAGAACTAATCCGCCGACGATCAGCAAGACGATGGCGGCGCCCAGCGCAAACGCAATGGGAAATGAGCTTCTCTCTTCGGATGGTAATCCGTCAGGCATGGTCTTGAGGCGATTCCTCAGCGGCCGAAAGCGAGCCGCATGATCAACGGCTCAGGCAGGCCGGCGCGAAACATTCTGTCCTGAACCGCGGCGATATCATACGTCACTCGCCAGAATTCAACCTTTTTGCCGCCGAGGTCCGCAATCGCAAATCCAGCGCGCGGGTCGCCGTCACGCGGCTGGCCGACCGATCCGGGATTAAACAGGTAGGTCGTGCCGGGTTCGAGGCTAATTTCAGTGAACTGCGAATCCGCCGGGACTTTGAGTCGCAGGGGCTCGACGGCATCGCCATCGCGGCGCAATACGAATCCGCCCTGGAGATGGGTGTGTCCAAAAAACGTGATGGGCGAGGGAGCTTCGAGAAGCCCGTCGAGCGCCTGCGCCTGGGTGAAGACGTATTCGTCTTCGTCGCGCAGGGCGCCGTGCACGAGCGACATCCCGTCCAGCTCGATCGGGCCGGTCGGAAGATTCATCAGATATTCGAGGTTTTCAGGACGGAGGATTTCATGCGTCCAGATCGCGGCGGCGCGCGCTACAGGATTGAAATCACTTGCGTCTTCGAGGCCGCTGCCGGCCTTGTCGTGGTTTCCGCGAATCGTCACGGCGTTGAGCGCGCGGATTTTATCAACCACTTCGTTTGGGTCGGGGCCGTAGCCGACGACGTCGCCAAGACAGACCACTTTGTCCCAGCGCCCTTCTGATGCTTTCAATGCGGCGTCGAGGCCGCTCATATTGGCGTGGATGTCGCTAAGAACCAGATACCGCATTCAGACGCGCCCCCGGGGCAGGCTGCGCATTATAGACGACGCCACCCGCAATTGCACCCTCGTACAACAAATCCCGGCGGGCTTGACCACGCTGCGCTGATCTCACCGGATTAGCATGCAATCGCCGTAGCTGTAGAACCTGTAGCCGGCCTCGACGGCGTGGGCGTACACGCGCAATACATTTTCGCGCCCGGCAAATGCCGCGACCAGCGCGAGAAGGCTCGATTGGGGCAGATGAAAATTCGTGAGCAACTGATTCACGACGCGGAATGCTTTGCCCGGAAATAAAAATATGCCGGCGTCGGCGCGCCCGGATCGAACGATCTCAGCCAGTGAGCCGGATTTCGTCTGTACGCTCTTCTCCGCGGAATCCTCAAGTGCTCTCACGACCGTCGTTCCGATGGCCAGTATCGGCCGGGCGTCCCTATGCGCTTGCTCGACGGCGGCCGCGCTCGCCTCGGGAATTTCGTAACTCTCGCGGTGAATCGGGTGGTCTTCCAAGCGCTCCGTGCGAATCGGCGCAAAGGTTCCGAGCCCAACATCGAGAGTGATTTCAACGATTTCGATCTTTCGCGCGTGCAAGCGGTCGAGGATGGCGCGAGAAAAATGCAATCCCGCGGTTGGAGCTGCCACGGCGCCGGCGTGGCTCGCAAAAAGCGTCTGATATCGCTCGCGATCCGAGGAATCGTCGGCGCGATGGATGTACGGAGGCAGCGGCACGTGGCCGAGGCGATTCAAGATATCTTCAAAGTCACCCTCGGCTCGAAATCGAAGCCGGCGCATTCCGTAATCGCCGCGCGCTTCCACTTCGGCTTCCAGCGCTCCGTCGCCGAAAACGATTTTCTCTCCGACGCCGACTTTTCGTCCCGGCCGCACCAGTGCTTCCCAAACATTCGGCTTCAACTCGCGGACGAGAAGAACTTCGATCTCCGATCGCAGAAATTCCCGGTTCGTTTTTGCCGACCCGCCATGAACCCCGGAATGTACGCCGACTCGCCTGCCAAGAAGCCGCGCAGGAATCACGCGCGCGTCGTTCACGACGATCAACTCGTCGCCGCGCAAGAGTTCCGGAAACTCGCGGAACGCGCGGTCTTCCCAAGCCCCGGTGCGCCGGTCGAGCAGCAGCATTCGCGAAGCGTCCCGCTCATCGAGCGGCCGCTGCGCGATTCGTTCCGGAGGCAGGTTGAAATCGAGTTCCGTCAGGAGCATTAAATTTCTATTAACGAATCGAACGAAATTAAGACATTTGGGGGCGCGTGGCGATGTCCTCTCGAGTCATTACAGCAACCATGCCCCCATCCCGATCATCCCACCGTGTGCAGGATATCTTACGTCGTTCGGGAGGAAGCACTGATGCGAAAGGTCATCGCAATTTTCGGCCTTCTTTTTGCCGGCTTATTGATTCCAGCGAACTGCAGCGCCCAGGGCCAGTTTCAAGTTTTCGGCGGATATTCGTACCTCTTTCCGGCAGTTTCGGAGCCGCAAACTATTTTGTGTCCGGGTCCGCCGTGCCCGATCGGGTTTGTATCCAATCGCGCCAGCCTTAGCGGATGGGAAGCGTCTGCCGCGTATAAACCCACTCAATGGCTCGGCCTGGTTGGCGATTTTAGCGGCCACTATGGAACCGTGCAGGGCACCACCGTCCATTTGCATACCTTCATGGCCGGACCTCAGATTTCTCTCCCCGGAGCGGTCTCACCGTTTGCACACGTCCTGATCGGCGGCGCGACTCAGACGACTGGCGCCGGCTCGGTAAGTTCCGGTAACGCGATCATCGCTGCCTCAGAGACTTCTGCGGCTTGGGCTGTTGGAGCGGGAATAGACATCAAAGTGTTGCCCCATGTCGCGCTACGAGCCATTCAACTCGACTACTTGCTCACGCATTTTAATTCGAGCATTCAGAACGAGCCCCGCGCGTCTGCGGGCATCGTCATTGCGTTCTGATCGTCCGGAAAGCGCCTTCAAACGCTCTGGCTTTCTCCCGGATTCTGTGTTATCAGACGCGCACTGCGTGCTTCGTGTGCCCCGCCCAGCCGATGCGGGGCGCCTGAGATTTACTCCTTCGCACTTGAAGTAAACGACGCAGCTATTTTAGTCGGCGAGGTTGTCCCGGTGCCGGAAGACCGCGTCGTGATCGGCCCGCGCGGCGTCGAGCGGTTACGCTCGGGCCACCATTGGGTATATCGCAGCGACGTGCGCGGGGTTGATGCCGAACCGGGCGCCGTCGTGCGCCTCTTTGATGAGCGCGGCCGCTTCCATGGGCGCGCCTTCTATAGCGATCGCTCCCAGATTTCCATCCGGTTCGTTACTGCCAACGACGTTCCCGTGGACCGCGCATTTCTTCGCCAGCGCATTCTGGCCGCAGCGGAATTTCGCAAGCGGGCGGTCACGGATTCCGAAGCCTTCCGCCTCGTTTACGGCGAGGCCGATGCCATACCCTCGCTTGTCGTGGACCGCTACGGCGATTATCTCGTGATGCAAAATCTCTGCCAGTCCGTCGAGCGGATTAAACCGATGCTGGTCGAGATCCTCATCGAGCTTTTTTCTCCGCGCGGAATTATCGAGCGCAACGATCCGAAAGTCCGGCTTCTCGAAGGCCTCGAACAGCGCGTCTCCGTCCTCCACGGCGACGTCCCTGAGGAAGTTCGCGCGCGCGAGGGCGGAGTCGAGTACATCTACGATCTGCACCACGGACAGAAAACCGGCGGCTTTCTCGACCAGCGAGAAAATCATCAGGCTGCCGCCGGCTATGCGACTGGCGAAGTTCTCGACTGCTTCTCCTATCACGGCGGCTTCGCCCTGCCCGTGTCCCGAAAGGCAAAGCGGGTTGAAGCGGTTGACCTCTCTGCCGCAGCCGTCGTCGCCGCGCGAAGAAATCAGGAGCTCAACGCGATCGAGAATGTGTCGTTCCGCGAGGCAAATTCATTTGACGTTCTCAAGCAGTACGATGAAGAAGACCGCCGGTTTGACATGGTCATTCTCGATCCTCCGGCCTTCGCCAAGAACCGCGAAAGCATTCCTGCGGCCCACCGCGGATACAAGGAAATCAATCTTCGAGCTCTAAAAATCCTTCGCCCGGGCGGGTACCTCATCACCTGCTCGTGCTCTCACCACGTTTCCGAGGCGCTCTTTCTTCAGATCGTGGCCGAGGCTGCCAACGACGCCCACCGCACTGTCGTCGTAGTCGAACGTCGCACGCAATCTCGCGATCACCCGATTCTCCTGACGCTTCCCGAAACCCACTATCTTAAGTGCCTTATTCTTAGAGTCTTATAGAGTAGACAAGCCAGTAATGTAAACAAAATATTGGTGTTAAAAGATACTTGACAATGACACACGCATATTTTATTATGCGGTTGCGCTGATAAAGCGAACATTTTTCAGGAGGATCAAAATGAACTCAGTTATTCGCTGGGACCCTTTCCGCAACGTTTCCAATCTGCAAGATCAGGTCAACCGGTTGTTGGAGTCTGCATACCCGGGCCGCGCGTCAGATTCAAGCCTGACTACATGGGCGCCGGCCGTTGACATCTACGAGACCGAGAACGAACTCGTGATTAAGGCGGATCTCCCAGACGTCAACGAGAAGGACATTGACATCCGCGTCGAGAACAACACGCTCACCATTCACGGCGAGCGGAAGTTCGAGCAAGAAGTGAAGGAAGAAAATTATCTGCGCGTCGAGCGCTCCTACGGCTCGTTCACCCGCAGCTTCACTCTTCCCAACACAGTCAACACCGACGGCATCAAGGCCGAATACAAGAACGGTGTGCTTCGTGTCGAACTGCCGAAGCGCGCCGAATCGAAGCCGAAGCAGGTCAAGGTCAACGTAACGAACGGCGCGAAGTAAATCTGCGCTGAGCACCGGGGGCCGGCCGCTCGATCGGCTCGGCCCCCTTTGTGTCTCTGAGGCCCAAACGAACGTATAATCACCCGAAACGAATTTAAGGAATTGCCATGCTGAGAATGGACAAACTAACAGTAAAGGCTCAGGAAGCTCTCCAAGCCGCCCAGGAAATGGGATCGCGCTCGGGACAGCAACAGATCGAGCCGCTGCACTTGCTCTGGGCCCTGGTGGCACAGGGCGACGGCGTCGTCCCGCCGCTTCTCTCGAAACTCGGCGTCGCGCCCGACGTGCTTGCGCGCGAGGTCGAGCGGCAAATCGAGCGCCTGCCGAAAGTCTCGGGAGTCTCGCAGCAATATCTCAGCCCGGCGCTTAACGACGTGATATCGCGCGCCTTCGACGAAGCGTCGCGCTTCAAGGATGAGTACGTTTCCACCGAGCACCTGCTCCTCGCGATATCGTCGGGCGGGCATGATCCCGCCGCCGAAATTCTCGCGAAGTCGGGCTGCACCCACGATGCGATTCTCCAGGCGCTGACGAGCGTTCGCGGCAGCCATCGCGTAACGAGCCAGAATCCGGAAGCGACCTATCGCGCTCTCGAACAATACGCGCGCGACCTGACGGAACTTGCGCGACGCGGCAAGCTCGATCCTGTGATCGGCCGCGACGAAGAAATCCGCCGCGTCATGCAAATCCTCGCCCGCCGCACCAAGAACAATCCTGTGCTGATCGGCGAGCCCGGCGTCGGCAAGACCGCCATCGTCGAAGGCCTGGCGCAGCGAATCGTGTCGGGCGACGTGCCCGAAGTATTGAAGCCGAAGCGCATCGTTGCGCTCGATCTCGCCGCGATTGTTGCCGGCGCGAAATATCGCGGCGAATTCGAGGATCGCCTCAAGGCCGTGCTCAAAGAAGTCACGGATTCCGAAGGCCAGATTATTCTCTTTATTGACGAGCTTCACACTCTGGTTGGCGCAGGCGCCGCGGAAGGCTCGATGGACGCCTCCAACATGCTCAAGCCCGCGCTCGCCCGCGGCGAGCTGCGTTCCATCGGCGCGACCACGCTGAATGAATATCGAAAATACATTGAAAAAGACCCCGCGCTCGAGCGCCGTTTCCAGCCCGTTTTTGTCGGCGAGCCTTCGGTCGAAGACACGATCGCCATTCTGCGCGGACTGAAAGAGCGCTACGAAGTGCACCACGGCGTGCGTATCAAGGATTCGGCCATCGTCGCCGCTGCCGTGCTTTCGAATCGCTACATCTCCGATCGTTTTCTGCCGGACAAAGCCATTGATCTCGTGGACGAAGCGGCCGCCGGGCTCCGGATGGAGATTGATTCCCTGCCCGCGGACATTGACGAAATCGAGCGCCGCATCATGCAACTGGAGATCGAGCGCCAGGCCCTGCGCAAGGAATCGGATGCGCATTCGAAGGAGCGGCTTGCTGAAATCGAAAAGGAACTTGGCGCGCTGAAAGAAAAATCGAGCGCCCTCAAGGCCAAGTGGCAAACTGAAAAAGACGCCATTCAGCGCATTCGCAAAGGCAAAGAAGAAATTGACCGCCTGAAATCGGAAGAACAGCGCTACGAGCGCACCGGAGAACTCGCGCGGGTGGCGGAAATTCGATACGGCAAACTGGCCGCCGCGGAAAAAGAGGTCCAGGCCGCGCAAGACCGCCTGGCCTCGCTGCAAAAGGGCCATCCGATGTTGAAGGAAGAAGTGGGCGACGAGGAAATTGCCCGCATCGTAGCCAAGTGGACGGGCATCCCGGTCGGGCGCTTGCTCGAGGGCGAAACTCAGAAGCTCGTGCACATGGAAGAACGCCTTCGCCAACGCGTCGTTGGACAGGAAGATGCGCTCGAACACGTCGCCAACGCTGTTCGCCGCAGCCGGTCGGGCCTTTCCGATCCGAAGCGGCCCATCGGTTCGTTCATTTTCATGGGGCCGACCGGTGTCGGCAAAACCGAGCTCGCACGAGCGCTCGCCGAATTTCTCTTCGACGACGAACGCGCAATCGTTCGCCTCGACATGTCTGAGTACATGGAAAAGCATTCGGTCGCGCGGATGATTGGCGCGCCGCCGGGATACGTCGGCTACGAAGAGGGCGGCCAGCTCACCGAGCAAATCCGCCGGCATCCGTACGCGGTTGTTCTTCTCGACGAAATCGAGAAGGCGCATCCGGATGTTTTCAACATTCTTCTGCAGATTCTCGACGACGGCCGATTGACGGACGGCAAGGGCCGCGCTGTGGACTTCCGCAACACCGTAATCATCATGACGTCAAACGTCGGCTCGGCTGCGATCTTCGATCTGGCCGCGAAAGATCCGAAGCGCGCCCGCGAAGAGGCGATGGAAGCACTTCGCGCCGTCTTCCGCCCCGAGTTTCTGAATCGTGTGGATGACATCATCATGTTCCGTCCGCTCGATAAAAAGCAGATCGAGCGAATCATTGATCTGCAAATGGCGCAAGTCACGGCCCTGCTCGCCGAGCGCAAGATCGTCTTGAAGCTCACAGCGTCGGCGCGCGAGCTACTGCTCCAGGAAGGTTACGATCCGGTTTATGGCGCGAGGCCGCTGAAGCGCGCGATTCAACGACTGATTCAGGATCCGCTGGCGTTGAAAATTCTCGACGGGAAAATCCTGCCGGGCGATCAAGTTGCCGTAGAAGCGGACAAGTCCGGCGAGGGGATGAAGTTTACGCGGGAAGCCGCAAAGGCGGGAGCGGCGTAATCGACCGCTCCCGCGCGCCATTTTGACGCGCGCTCGGCGACCCACTAAAGTTGATTCTTGCGATTGGGAAGGCGGCAACACATGAAAACCATAAAAACGGCCTTGCTGCTCACGGCGCTGACCCTGCTGCTCCTCTTTCTCGGCGCGGCATTCGGCGGCCGCAGCGGCGTGACGATCGCTTTGATTTTCGCCGTCATCATGAACGGCGGCGCTTATTTTTTCTCCGACAAAATCGCGCTTGCTTCCGCCGGCGCCAAGCCCATCACGCGCGAGCAGGCGCCGCGTCTCTATGCCGTCATGGAGCGTCTCGCCGCCAAGGCGAATTTGCCCGTGCCGAAGCTCTACCTCATTCCGGAAGCGGCGCCGAACGCTTTCGCGACGGGGCGCAACCCGCATCACGCATCGGTCGCGGTCACTGAAGGATTGCTTCAACTCATGACCGACGATGAGCTCGAAGGCGTGATCGCTCACGAACTTTCTCACGTTCGCAACTACGACATCTTGACGTCCTCGATCGCCGCGACTCTGGCCGGCGCCATCAGCTACATCGGATACATGGGCCGCTGGGGAATGATCTTCGGCGGTTACGGCGGGCGCGACAACGAACGAGGCGGAGGCGGATTGGAGGCTCTGCTGTTACTCATCGCCGCGCCTTTCGCCGCGATGCTTCTCCAGCTCGGCCTCTCCCGGACGCGGGAATATCAGGCGGACGCATCCGGGGCCCGGATGGTCGGCTATCCCGATGGCCTGATCAGCGCCTTGCAAAAGCTGGGGGCCTACAATCAGCGAATACCCATGAATGTGCCCCCAACCACATCATCCCTGTTCATAGTGGCGCCCCTGAGCCCGCGGCAGCTCTTTTCGGGGCTATTCAGCACCCACCCGCCCCTGGCGGAGCGGATTGCGGCCCTCCGCAACATGACGATTACCCGGTAATAGACCCTTTCGGACCTCCACGCAGAAAAGATTACAGGCGCGTAAACTTTTCATCCTCGCTGGGAAAGACCTAGTACCCTCCGTACTGAACCTAGTCCGTATGTGGCATAACACAAAGCACTTAGCAGGTACCAAGTCACCCTGAGATTTTGGCCCTGCACATGCTTTTCACCTCCTCTGTAAGGGGTCATTCTACGGAGGAAAACGCTATGAGCGAGGAATCGATCCAGAACCCCATCCACGAGACGTCTACGCCTCGCTGGATCGGCCTGGCGGTTGGAATCCTGGGGGCAATTTCGCTGGTCGCGTTGGGAATCGGCTGGACGGCATCATCGCGTTCCGCCGCCAATGAACAGAACCTGTCAACCCAACTGCAAACTGCGAAGCAAAATGAAGACGTGCTGAGCCAGCGCCTGGCGAAGGCCGAAGATCTGAACGCTCAGATTCAGGGTGAACTGAGCGTCGTTGGCGACAAGCTGAAACTCACGCAGCAAGATGCTGCGCGTGCGCGGGCGCAAGCCAAGAAGATTCAAGAGGCAGACGCGAAGGAACTCGCCGACGTACAGAACAACGTGAATGGGCAACTCGCGACGAAAGCCAATATTGACGACTTGAACAAAGTCAACGGCGACGTCACGGGCGTCAAGACCGACCTCGAGTCCACCAAGAACAAGCTTGAACTGACTCGCGGCGAGTACGGCACGCTCATCGCACGCAATCACGACGACGTCGAAACGCTCCGCCGCCTTGGCGAACGCGACTATTACGAGTTCACGATCGACAAGCGGGGCGAGCGCCAGAAGGTCGGCGATGTGATGGTCGAACTGCGCGGGACCAACACCAAGAAGAACATGTACTCGGTGATGCTCTTCGCGGACGACAAGAGCTACGAGAAGAAGAACCGCTCGGTGAACGAACCGATGTATTTCTTCGAGAACGGTTCGCGCAAGCCGGTTGAGTTCGTGGTCAACTCAGTCTCCAAGGACAAGATCACCGGTTACCTGAGCGTTCCGAAGCCGGCACCGTCAACAGCACAAAACACTTCGGGCAACTAACGCAGAAGAGTTAGCACAGACGAAGACGAACAGCCACTTCCTGGTAAAGTAACAGGGAGTAAAAAGGGCGGCCGCAAACGCGGCCGCCCTTTTGTTTTTAGTGAGGCGGACGCTGCGATACCGCGAATGAAGTTCGCTACGCAGACTTGGTCAAGAATCGCATTTTGCGGCTGAGGAATTCCTTCGCGAGCGCCGGCAGTTGATCGTGTTTCAGCTTGCCCTGCTCGTAGAGTTTCACCTTGGCTTTTGCTGCTTTGCGGCGGCGGTGTTGCCGCTTCCAGGTCATGAAGTTCTTCTCGTTTGCCATTCCATTCCTCCCGTATTGATGACCTTTGAATTGTAGCGAACGGGCACACAGACGCAAGCCCGCTGTAATTTTCACTGCGAGTTCGAGTAGGATAAATCGTCGTGAAAACGAAAGTCATCCACGCGAGCCGCGTATTCACGCCGCAAGAGGAACTCGCCGATTGCGTGATCGTCGTCGAGGACGGCCAGATTACCGCGGTCGGCCGCCGCGAGGAAATCCGAGTTCCCGCCGGAGCGAAAGAGATTCTCGCGCCGGAAACAATCGTCGCGCCCGGATTCGTGGACATCCACATTCACGGCGCCGGCGGACACGACGTGATGGAAGCCACGGCCGACGCGCTGCTCGCGATCACGGCAGAGGTTGTTCGCCACGGCACCACTTCCATTCTCGCCACTACCGTCTCTGCGTCGCGCGATGAAACTTGCCGCAGCCTCGAAGGAATCGCCGCGTTCATCGCCGGCCCGAACGACTTGGCCCCAACGCGCACGATGAGAGCCGAAACTCTCGGCGTGCATCTCGAAGGCCCGTTCATCAGCCATCTGCGCCGCGGAGTACATCCGGAGAACGCGCTCGCCAGGCCGTCCGTCGCCCTTCTTGAGCAATTTCTCGCCGCAGCCGGCGGCCACGCGCGGATCCTGACCGTCGCGCCCGAGCTTCCTGGCGCGATCGAATTGATTGATCGCGCGCAACGCGACGGCCTCGTCGTCGGCATCGGCCACACGGATGCGACCTACGAGCAGGCCATCACCGCGATCCAGCACGGCGCGCGGCACGCCGTCCATGTCTTCAACGCCATGCGGCCATTCGCGCATCGCGACACCGGCGTGCTCGGAGCGGTCCTCACGCATCGCGAAGTCACGGCCGAACTGATTGCCGATGGCGTGCACGTGGATTCGCCGGCGATTCAAATCCTGATCGCAGCCAAGGGCACGGATCGCGTCCTGCTCGTCAGCGATGGAATTGCCGCGACGGGAATGCCGGACGGGAGTTATCGCCTGGGAACTTTCGATGTGACGGTGACCGACGGCGTGGCGCGAGATGCGGACGGCAGGCTTGCGGGCAGCACCTTGACGCTCGATCGCGCCGTGCGCCACGTCGTGAGCCTCGGCGTGCCTCCGATCGAAGCCATTCGCATGGCCACGATCGGGCCCGCGCATCGCCTCGGCATCGCAGGCACGAAAGGCGTGATCGCGCCCGGCGCGGACGCCGACCTCATATTTCTGACTCCCGACCTCAATGTGAAAGGCGTGATGATCCGCGGTATTGGTCCGGAATAGAGAAAATCAAAATTGCGCTGAAGTTCGGATCTATTCTTTCGGCGGGAGCTTCAATTCCTCGGCGAGACTCGCGGAGTTAAACGGACTGCAAGCGAAATAGCGGCCGTCCACTTCGAAGGTCGGCACTTTCCGCCGCCCCTCATTTACGCTCAGCACCAATTCCTCGGCATCCGGCGATTCGTCAATATCAATGCCTTCGTACTCCAATCCGTGTTCTTTGAGGAATTTCTTCGCCCGCCGGCAATCCCAGCACCACGACGTTAGATAGACCTTAATTTGCGGCATGACGCGCTCATCATCTCCAGCAATACAACATAGTAGATGCTTCAGCAGGATGCAGCGATGCGGAATTGAGATGAGGTGTGCTTCGAGGAACTACTGCGAGCTTCCCGAGCCGCCCTTGCTTGCGACCGTCTGCCGGATCAGCGCGCGTTCGAGCGCGAGCGTCGCACGCCGCCAATCAATCTCGAGCGAGCCAGCCTTCGCGAGGCGCTCGCGCGCGCGTTCCGCCGCGGTAATCGCGCGCTCGAGATTGATTTCTTCGGCGCGCTCGGAAACTTCGGCGAGGACGATTACACGCTCGGGAAGAACTTCCGCGAAGCCGTCTATCACGGTGAGGTGCCGCGTCTCGCTGCCCTTGCGATAGGTCAACTCGCCGATGCCGAGTTCCGTGAGGAGCGGCGCGTGGCCGGGCAAAATTCCGAGATAGCCTTCCTTGCCAGGCAGTTCGACGGACTCCACCGTCTCGCGCAGCACTTGCCGCGCGGGCGTCACGATCTCGAGATTGATGTGTTCAGGCAACATTGATGAAAGCTACTTGGTTCACCTGACTCGCCGGGCCGATCAAGCCTTCGCGGCCATTTTCTCAGCGTTTTCGAGCACATCCTCGATCGTCCCCTGCATGTAAAACGCCTGCTCGGGGACATCGTCGTGTTTTCCTTCAACGATTTCCTTGAAGCCCCGCACCGTGTCCTCGATCTTCACGTACTTCCCTTCGAGGCCGGTGAACTGCTCGGCCACGAACATCGGCTGTGACAGGAAGCGTTCGATTTTTCGGGCGCGCGCCACGGTTTGCTTATCTTCGTCGGAGAGTTCTTCGATTCCGAGAATCGCGATGATGTCCTGCAATTCCTTGTATCGCTGCAATACGGATTTCACGGATCGCGCAACGTTGTAGTGTTCCTGCCCGACGATGCTTGGCGTCAAAATGCGCGAGTAGCTGGCCAGCGGATCAACCGCGGGATAAATGCCGCGCTCGACGATTTGCCGGCTCAGGTTCGTCGTCGCATCGAGGTGCGTAAACGTCGCGGCCGGCGCCGGATCGGTGTAGTCGTCGGCGGGCACGTAAATCGCCTGCACCGATGTGATCGAGCCTTTCTTCGTCGAAGTAATGCGCTCCTGCAACTCGCCGATTTCCGTGTTCAGGTTCGGCTGGTAACCCACCGCCGACGGCATGCGGCCAAGGAGCGCCGAAACTTCGGAGCCCGCCTGCACGAAGCGGAAGATGTTATCGATGAAGAGCAGCACGTCGAGGCCTTCTTCATCGCGGAAATATTCCGCGACCGTCAGGCCCGTCAGGCCGACGCGCAGACGCGCGCCGGGCGGCTCGGTCATCTGGCCGTAGACCAGTGCCGCGCGCGACTTCTCGGAATTTCCCGGCGTGATAACGCCTGACTCCGTCATCTCAAGCCAAAGATCATTGCCTTCGCGAGTGCGCTCGCCCACTCCGGCAAAAACCGAGACGCCGCCATGCTGCATCGCCACGTTGTGAATCAGTTCCATGATGATGACGGTCTTGCCCACGCCCGCGCCGCCGAACAAGCCGATCTTTCCACCCTTCAGGTACGGCTCGATCAAGTCCACTACCTTTACGCCCGTCTCGAACATTTCGAGATTCGTGGACTGCTCGTCGAGCGCCGGTGCCGGCCGATGGATCGGATAGTGCAGCTTCGCATCAACAGGCCCGAGGCCGTCTACTGGCTCTCCCAGCACGTTGAGCACGCGCCCCAGCGTCGAGCGGCCCACGGGCACCGAAATCCCTTCACCCTGATCCACTGCCTTCATTCCGCGCACAACGCCTTCGGTCGCCTTCAGCGCCACGGTTCGCACGCGGCCTTCGCCCAAGTGCTGCTGGACTTCGACGATGATGTCAATCGGCGAGGTCGTCTGAAAGCCTTCGCTCGTGACGCGCACGGCGTTATAAATTGCCGGCAAGTGGTGCTCTTCGAATTGAATGTCGAGCACCGGCCCGATCACTTGCACGACGTGCCCGGTTGCTCCCGTTGCTCCTTCTGACTGTGCCATCCGTGGTCTCCTCGACCCGCGCGATTCGTCTTCGAATCCGGTGACGCCGTTGCGTCACGCTCCCGAAGACGCCGCGCCGCTTACGATTTCAATCAATTCCCTGGTGATGCCCGCCTGGCGGATCTTGTTCATCTCGAGCGTGAGCTCGGTGATCAATTCGCCGGCGTTGTTCGTCGCCGAATCCATTGCCGCCATGCGCGCGCCGTGCTCAGCGGCGGCGGATTCGAGCAAAATCCGAAAAACTTCCGTATCGATATATCGAAGTACGAGGTGCTTGAAGATTTCGGCCGGCGGCTCTTCGTATATGTAATCCACCGGTGTCGCCCCCGCCGCGTCTTCGCTCTTCAGCATTTCTGGCTCGATGGGCAGCAATTTCTGCGCGCACAAGCGCTGCACGATCACGCTCTTGAATTCGTTGTAGATGACGTACACTGCATCCACTTCGCGACCCGAATAGAGTTCGACGACTCTCGCTCCAATATCCTTCGCGTGGCGGAATTCGACGTTCAGCGATACATTCAGATATTCGCCGGCGAATTCGTAGTTTCTCTTCCGCAGCACATCGCGCCCTTTTTTCCCGATCGCCATGATGCGAAGTTTCTTAGCGGCCTGCTCCCGCAGAAAATTCAGCGCGTATCGCAGGACGTTGGCGTTAAACGGACCGGCGAGGCCGCGATCGCCCGTCAGCACGATCACCAGGATGGACTCTTCGGGCCGCCGCTCGAGCAGCGGATGCATCGGCTCCTCGATGCGCGCCACGGCCGAGCGAAGAATCCGCAAGATCTCGCGCGCGTAGGGGCGCGCGGCCATCACGCCCTCCTGCGCCTTCCGCAAGCGCGCCGCGGCAATGAATTTCATCGCGCGGGTGATCTGCTGCGTGTTCTTCACCGAGCGAATACGGCGCCGGAAATCGAGTAGTGTCGGCATCGAGATTAATCGGCGGCGAC
This sequence comes from uncultured Acidobacteriota bacterium, assembly GCA_963838705.1. Taxonomy (GTDB): domain Bacteria; phylum Acidobacteriota; class Terriglobia; order Acidiferrales; family UBA7541; genus Palsa-147. The sequence continues at coordinate 193,180 of CAWIRU010000006.1, forward strand.
GGCTCCGGAACTTACGGTAAATCGCTCCTTAAACGCATCGAGCGCCTTGACGATCTCCGCGCGCAAATTGTCATCAATCGCTTTCTTTTCGCGGATTGTCGTGAGGATCGAGTTGTAATTCGTTTCGACAAATCCAAGCAATTCGCGCTCGTACCGGCGGCAGTCGGATACTTCCAGCGCGTCGAGATAACCGTTGGTGCCCGCGAAAAGCACAACCACCTGCTTTTCCACGGAGAGCGGCTGGAACTGGCCCTGCTTGAGGAGTTCGGTCAAGCGCGCGCCGCGGAGCAATTGCGCCTGCGTGGCCTTGTCAAGCTGCTCTGTGCCGAACTGCGCGAACGCCGCGAGGTCGCGATATTGCGCGAGATCGAGCCGCAACCGGCCTGCTACCTGCCGCATTGCCTTGATCTGCGCATTTCCGCCGACGCGGCTGACGGACAAGCCGACGTTGACCGCAGGGCGAATGCCGCTGTTGAACAAATCCGCTTCGAGATAAATCTGCCCATCGGTAATCGAAATGACGTTTGTGGGAATGTACGCGGAAACGTCGCCCGCCTGAGTTTCGATCACGGGCAACGAAGTCAGCGAGCCGGCGCCGAGCTTGTCGTTCAGTTTCGCTGCGCGTTCGAGCAGGCGCGAGTGCAGGAAGAAAACGTCACCGGGAAACGCTTCGCGTCCGGGCGGCCGGCGCAAGAGCAGCGAAATCTCGCGGTAGGCCTGCGCGTGTTTCGAAAGGTCGTCGTAAAAGGTCACCGCGTGGCGCTTCGAATCGCGGAAAAACTCGCCCATGGCGCAAGCGGCAAACGGAGCGATGTACTGCATCGTCGCAGGCTCGGCGGCGGAGGCGACGACGACAATGGTGTAATCCATCGCGCCGGCGTCCGTGAGCACTTTCACCACCTGCGCCACCGTCGAGCGCTTCTGCCCGATAGCGCAATAAATGCAAATCATGTCGCCGCCGCGCTGATTGATGATCGTGTCCAGAATAATGGCGGTCTTTCCCGTCTGCCGGTCGCCGATGATCAATTCGCGCTGGCCGCGGCCAATCGGAATCATCGCGTCAATGGCCTTGATGCCGGTCTGCAGCGGCTCGCGCACGGGTTGACGATCCACGACGCCCGGCGCCAGCCGTTCAATCGCGCTGCGCTGCTCGGTCAGCACGGGTCCTTTGTCGTCGAGCGGCTGGCCGAGCGGATTCACAACGCGGCCCACCATCGCCTCGCCGACAGGCACCGACATGATTTCTCCCGTGCGCTTAACCGTGTCGCCCTCTTTAATTTCCGAATACTCGCCCAGGAGCACGACGCCGACCTGGCTTTCTTCAAGGTTCAACGCGATCCCGGTGACGCCGTGCGGGAACGTCAGCATTTCTCCCGCCATGGCTCTGTCGAGCCCGTGAACACGCGCGATGCCGTCTCCCACGGAGATGACCGAGCCGATTTCCTCGACGGCTACCGTCTGCTGGTAGTTTTCGATCTGCTCGCGTATGAGCTTGGTGATTTCGTCCGCTTTGATCGTCGCCATTCCCGCTCCTGTCAGCTTTTCACGAGACCCAGGTCCGCGCCGAAGCGCGGACGAATCGACTGCGCTTCCTACGATTCGCCCTCAAGCTCCGCGCGCAGCCGCGCCAATTGTTCCCGCACGGAACCATCGTAAATCATCGAGCCGATTTGCACGACGGCGCCGCCGACCAGCGCCTCATCGAATCCGAATCTCGCTTCCACGCGCCGCTGCGTCAGCCGCTCGATGGCGCCGATCATTTCCTTCTTCTCAGCCGCCGATAGTTCGCGCGCCGACGTGACCTGGGCCTCGACGATTCCCTCGCGCTCGTTGAGTTCCGCGTCGAAGGCCTGCCGGATTTCGCCGAGCTTGTCGATCCGGCGATGATCCACCAGGACGTAAATGAAATTCCTGACGGTCTCGCTCAACTCGAGCCGTGCCGAAATCTTTTCGAGCACCGCTTGCTTCGCTTCGCGCTCGATCGCCGGGCTCGTCAGAAAATTGCGCAGCTCGGACGAATCGGCGTACGTATCCACAAACGACGCGAATTGCGCCCGCGCCGCCGCCACGTTCTCGCGCATGATGGCCACGTCGGCGAATGCGGAGGCGTAGCGCTTGGCGACGTCGCTCAATTCCGGCTCCCCGCAAGATCGCCGACGAAATTCCGGACGAGCCGCGAATCCGCAGGCGGTGTGAGTTGCTGGCGCAACTGCGCTTCGGCGCGTTCGATGGCCAGGCGCGCCGCGGCCGCTTTCAGCTCAAACCTCGCCGCGCGCTCGGCGGCCACGATTTCCAGTTCCGCCGCGCGATCCATTTTCATGGCTTCTTCGCGCGCCAGACTTCGAATTCGGTCCGCTTCCACTTCCGCGTCACGCTTCGCCCGCAGCTGCATCGCCGCAATTTCCTGCTGAATACCCGCGATCTTGCGCTCCGCTTCCCGCCGGCGCTCTTCGGCTTCTTCGCGCGCCCGCGTTCCTTCGGCAATCGCGGCTTGAATCGCCGCCGCGCGCGCACGGAATGCCGGCCCGGCTTTCTTGACAAGGACGTAAACGATCGCGCCAAATACAATCGCGAAATTCAGCCAGCGAAAGATCCAGCCGGCGGTCGTGTTTTCCGGTTGGTTGCCTTCCTCCTGAGCGAATACCGGCGCCGCGATCACGAGAGCCATGAAGAGGATTCCAGCGCAGAATCCAGCGGCGGTCTTCCCTCGCGCGAGCCGGCTCATCGGCGGCCTCCCGCGGATGGACCCGTGCGCTCGAGGATTAACTTTGTGATCTGGTTCGCGAAAGCCGGAGTCTGCAGCTCGATTTGTGTGCGGGCGGCCGCCACTTCGGCTGCAATTCGCTGCTTCGCCGCCTGGATGGATTCCTGATTGCGACTCCGCAGCGCTTTCAGTAGCTTCGCCCGTTCGTCGAGAGCGGCCTGGCGCGCCGCTTCTTGTTCGGCGTAAATCTCCGCGCGGGCCTTCTTCATCGCTTCGTTATACCGTTCCATTTCGTCTTTAGCGCTGGCCTGAGCGGCCGCCGCCTCGGCCTTGGCGCCGTCAATGCGCTTGGCGCGTTCGGCCATCGCGTGTTCGAGGGGGAGAAAGAAGTTCGCGCGGAGGAACAAATAGAAAAGAAAAACGATAATGATCGTGGGCACAGCTTGGAGAAACAACTCAACGAGTTGGTGGAGAATCACCATCTTCACAAAATTCGAACGTCGCTAACCTCCAGGAATCTACGCCCAAACGAGCGAGGGAGCGCTTAAGACACACGCCAATTGAACCACAGAGTTCGCGATTATCGCATTCAGGATTCGCGGCGTCAACGCCAGCCTAGCATTGATTTGGAAAGATTTAACGCATCTCCGCGGCCGGTTCGACCGACGCCGGCCTCAAGCCATGAACCGAACTTGCCGCCCGGCCGGATTCAGACAGCCGGGTGGCAAGTTTCTCCGGATAGCAGGGCCTGAGCCGGAACGAAATCCTTATTTGTGGCCGGAATCGAGTATGCGTAGTAGATGATCGCGGTGCTCCGCTCCTTCCGTCACCGATTGGAACGCCACACCGAAAAGCGGATTCTTTTCCTGCATCGTCACGATCTGCCCGTAGAACTTATCCATCGCCTCGGCACTTGGAAACTCCACGGCAAGTGAAACCGTGCCGGGCGCGTCGGTGTGGATCAAGTCGGTGCCCCAGCTGTAGCTCGTGATCGTCCCGTCGGCGACCAGTGCATCGAGGTCGGGTTTGCGATGCTTGTTGAAGAGCTCCTCCATTTCATCGCCGCGCCCCGCCTTTGGTTTCCATTCCTGAACCAGCAAATATTTCCCAGGAGCGCCGGGCTTTCCGTTGTAGTTCGTGGACATTTGGATTTCATCCGCGTGCATTGTGTAATTGATTTCACCGGAGGGTGGCGCGCCGGCGCGAACCGCGGCGAGCGCCTTCATCAGGCCGGCAACGCTCATCGAAGAAAACCAGGAGACGTGCGTCGGTGCCGTAAGTCCTTCGTGCACTTCCGTGGTGGCATTGCCCCAGTCAATCAGCGTCCCGTCGGCCACGAGGCCCGCCATGATCTTCGCCGAATTCTTGTCGGCCGCTTCGTATTGCGTCCAATTGGCGCGCGGAACTCCGAAAAGTGAAATGTAAGTGTACACCGTCGGCTGTTTTGTGGATTCCGGTTGTGGCTGCGGCGCGGGCCCTGCCAGAGTGCCGATCGCCAAAACTAAACCGAGAAATAGGGTGAGAGCGGACTGCTGCAAAGTGCGGTTGTTCATAGGTGGTTCTCCTTGGCGGCTCAAAGCCGCAGCTGAAATTCCCGGGGGAATGCAGCAAATGCGTGCGGCGGAATATACCACGATTACCGGACTGCTGCGTTAAGCTACGCGAGTTATCTCAATGAAAAAAACGCCGCGAATTACGTACGACATGGTACGTCAAATGGCGCTCGCGCTTCCGAACGTCGAAGACGGAATGTCATACGGCGCGCCGGCCTTAAAGGTGAAGGGGCAACTCCTCGTCCGGCTTCGCGAGGATCTCGATTCGATTGTCCTCAAGACGACTTTCGACCGCCGCGAAGAGTTAATGGCCGCCGAACCCGAGACCTACTACATCACCGACCACTACCGCGAATACGAATGGGTTCTCGTTCGGCTAGCGAAGGCGCAACCGGACGCACTTCGCGAATTGCTGCAAATCGCCTATCGCCTTGCATTGCCAAACGCGCGTCGAGGCGTCCGTTGACTTTCGCTCCTCGCGGTCACTACTATCTGCGCCGCGGCTAGTCGCTCGCAGCGAAGCTGCGCCTTAAGGGGCATCATCATGAACTGGAAGATTATCTTCTTACTCTCGCTCTTCGGCCTTGCGATGGGAGTCGTAACCGTCTTCATCATTCCCTAGAATATTGAGCCGCTGTTTTGGCTCGTGATTTTTGTGATCTCGGCGTTTGTCATTGCGCGCGCTAGTCCGAACCGGCATTTTCTTCACGGTCTGCTGCTCGGCATTCTCAATAGCGTCTGGATCACGGGCGCTCACATCCTCTTCGTCAATCAATACCTCGCGAATCACGCCGAGGAAGCCGCGATGATGCAAACGATGCCCCGGCCGGACTCGCCGCGTCTGATGATGGCGATGATCGGCCCGATTGCGGGCGTCGTTTCAGGCGCGGTAATCGGGGTCCTCGCGTTTATCGCCGGCAAGCTCTTGAAGCCGCGTCCCAGCGCCACCGCCTGATCCCCAGGCCCACATCCCAGGACGGCAGGGCGCTCGCCAGTATATTCTTTTCTGAGAATATGTCTTGACAAGCATATTCCACTTGAGGCATATTCAGAACCGCCATGCTAGCCACTCTGAGAGCGCTCGCCGAACCCAGCCGCTTCGAGATCGTCGAACTGCTCCGAAGCGGACCGCGGCCCGTCGGAAATTTGGTCAAACGCCTGCGTCTCCGCCAACCCCAAGTCTCGAAACATCTGCGCGTTCTCAGCGATGCCGGTCTGGTTGAGGTTCGCGTGGACGCTCAGCGCCGAATTTACGAGCTGCGGCCCCAGCCGCTTCGCGAGCTCGAGGCGTGGATCGAGAGATACCGTCGAATCTGGGAAGGTAATTTCCAGCGGTTGGATGCCGTTCTTGAAGAGTTGAAGACCGAAAAGACGAAAGCCAAGGAGAAAAAACGTGGACGCACAAACCGATAGGCGGCCGATGAAGAATACCGGAACACTGAAGGTAACCACACCGAGCGACCGCGAGGTCGCGATGACGCGCGTATTCGACGCGCCGCGCGAGTTGGTCTATGAGGCCTGGACCAGGCCCGACCTGCTCAAGCGCTGGCTTTGGGGGCCCGACGACTGGCGACTGGCGGTCTGCGAGATTGACTTGAAAGTCGGCGGCGCGTTTCGGTTCGTCTGGGGTCAACGCGACGGGAAAACAAACGGTATGGGGATGGGCGGCGTCTATCGCGAGATCGTGTCCTCCGATCGTCTCGTATTCACCGAAGTGTGGGACGAGGACTGGACTGGCGGCGAAGCGCTGGTGACGATTGTCTTCGCAGAAAACGCCGGCAAGACCACGATGACGCAGACAGTTCTCTATTCCTCTCGCGCCGCGCGCGATGGCGCCCTCAAGACCGGCATGGAGCATGGCGCGGCGGTGAGCTACGACAGGCTAGCCGAACTGCTGCCGTCTGTACGCTCCCAAGGTATGGAGAAAGGAGCCAGTCAGGCATAAGAGGCGAGACGCGCCGATCGAGGAGCAGACCGACACGCGAAAGCCGATGCTCGCATCAACCTCATCGCGGCTGGGCCATCGATCCCGCCGTCGACATCTCGAATGCAACTTCGGGGTAGGCCAACATGCCAAACTCCGGCACGTCGAGACCTTCGAGTTCCACTTCTCAAGTGACGCGCATCGAGCGAACCCGATTCATGACGGGCAAGCCCAGCTTCCCTCGCTAGTGGATCGCGGCTCCGTCGCGAACTTCTGTTACCACGTCGCGGATGGAGCTGATGATCAATTCTTGCGGGATCGTCCCATGGTTCGCATTCGGGACGATGATTTGATGCCCACGTGTGGAGAGCCCGACGAGCTTCGGTTGTATTTCGTGAATCCACACTTGCTGATACGCCGCAGCCTCTTTATTCATCTCGGCATCACCGAAATCAAGTGGCTGACCCGCCGTCAGCACAATTAAGGGGAAGTCTCCGATCCTCGTCACAGATGCTCCCTCGGCAAAGCTCTCTGGCAGTACGATCCCCGCGGAGGCATTTCCCACGATTGACTTTGGCCGTTGCCTCAGGGCCCGGATGATCTCATCACGGGTCATTTGCGAGAGATCCTTGCCCTGCGTCGGAGACGATTGCGTTAGTCGCAGCAAGCCAACGAAGGCCGCGGCCTCGAATGCCATCTGAAGTGGGTGCCAGAAAAATCGTGGAGCGGTGCGGCCCAGATAAAATTTGGGTGCGCGCCGTGATTCGTCTTCGTGCGCGGAGTCGATGAGTATCATCCCAGCTACTTCATTCGGGTAAAGACCCCCATATACTCGGGAGTTTAGACCGCCAATGGACGCACCGGCGAACACATACGGGGCGGGCACGCCTGCTCGTTTCAATAGCTCATGAAGATCTTTGGCAATCGCCACGCTGGTTCGAGGGAAGGGTCCCAGATCGCTCCAACCTTCGCCGGCTCTGTCGTACCAACAAGCTTGTGTGAACCTGGAGACTTCCGGTTGGAACGGCTCCCATTCGAGGCCGGGGCCGGGTCCGCCAGACTCGAAGATCACGGGAGGCGTACCTGCTCCGGAGCAGAAGATATTGAGACTGCGGCCACCGATGTCCACGGACCTGCCGATTTGTGGAAACCGCGCTCGGTCACGCCGGCGTCCTATTTGCTCGTAGACGATGCCCACAACGAGGGCTAGCGCGATCAAAACCGCTAAACTCTTAAGAGCAATCTTCAGCCACCGCTTCATTGAGGATTCCTCCTTCCTGGCAGCCCACGACGGCCAGTGCGCCGGGAGGGTTAACGACCCAGGAGCTTGCTCCAGGGCAAAAAACTTCCGAATGCAATAATTAACGGGATGATTCCGGCGATGCCCGCGACCACCCATATCCACAGTCCTGAGCGCAGTAGCCATTGCCGGAAGAGAGAGACACTGGCATCGGAAAACAGTGAGACCACGCCGCAAGAATCAGCGGCTTCGTCGAAGATCCATAGCATTTCTTCCCCGAACTGTTGTCGAAACGCGGCAGGATGCAGCCAAAGCAGACAGCGATACATTCGCCTCATCGTCACGCCTTCTCAGGCCGAACTCCCAGGTGCGACCTCGCTTTGCGAACCACGCCTTCGAGCCGCGTGATCTCCGTCGCCAGCAGGCGGCGGCCGAATCTTGTTAACCGGTAATAGCGACGCCTGGGATCATCGGCCGAAGAGCGTCGAGCGGATTCCTCGACGATGCCTTGATTCAAGAGCTTTTCCAGATTGTCGTATAACGTTCCGGGTCCCAATTTGTAGCGGTTGCTCGATTGACGAGCTACTTCCTGCATGATCGCGTATCCGTGACGGTCTTCGCTCACGAGCGCCAGCAGGATGTGCAGCGCCGCGGGAGAGAGCGGCAGGAATTTATTGAAGTCTTCTTTCATACTCGGACTCCGTTATATCGGAATCCGACTTATGTTGTCAAGGGGGTGGCCAGGACCGCCTCGCGGGCCTTACGCGACGGTGCCCTCAAAACCGGCATCGAGCATGGCGCGGCGGTGAGCTACGGCAGGCTCGCGGAACTGCTCACGTCACTACGCTTCCAAAGTATGGAGAAAGGAGAGAGGTGGATAGAAGTGAGACGCGCCGATCACGCCGCGGGCCGACACGCGAAAGCCGATGCTCGTGTTAGGTTCACCGCGGCTGGGCCATCGATCCTGCCGTCAACATTTCGACCGCATCTTCGGGGTAGGCCAACATGCCAAACTCCGGAACGTCCAGTCCCTCGAGCTCCACTTCTCGAGTGACGCGCATCGAGCGCACGCGATTTACGACTGAGAACACGACATATGTTGCACCGAATGCATAGACCGCCAGAAGCGTTGCTCCGCCGAGTTGCATCCAGAATTGCGTGCTATCCCCGTGAAGCAATCCGGTGACACCCTGCCCTGCCTTGCCCAGATACGCGGCCGCACCAACGCCGTTCCACCCGGCACCGTACGTCCCATCGGCGAAAATTCCCAGAGAGACCGCGCCGAGCCATCCGCAATAGCCGTGAACCGAAATCGCTCCGCAAGGATCATCAATCTTGAGAATTCGCTCATTGAAAAGCACGCCCAGGCAAACGACAATGCCCGCGGCGATGCCAATCATCACCGACGCCGTCGGAGACACGAACGCGCAAGGCGCTGTGATCGCCACCAGGCCGGCAAGCATGCCGTTGCAAGCCATAGTGATATCCGGTTTTCCAAACAACCGATACCACAGCAGCATTGCCGCCGCCGAGCCTGCCACCGCGGCCAGATTTGTATTCACCGCAACGACCGAAATGCGAAGGTCCGTCGCGCCCAGCGTCGACCCGGGATTAAATCCCATCCATCCGAACAAAAGTACGAACGTGCCGGTGACCACGAACACGATGTTCGACGCGGGAAACGCTCGCGGCTTTCCGTCCGGTCCGTACTTGCCAAGCCGCGGGCCCAGAATGATGGCAAGCGCCATGGCGCAAAAGCCTCCCACAGCGTGTACAACCGTCGAACCGGCAAAATCCACATAGCCATGCCCAAGATGCATGGTGGAACCCAGCTGCGACATCCATCCGCCGCCCCAAACCCAACAACCGGAAATGGGATAGAGCAAGCCGCCGATGAACAGCTCGCAAAGTAGAAACGCCCAGAAAGTAATTCGCTCGCAAATCGCTCCAACGATGATGTACCCCGCGGTTTCCATGAACACCACTTCGAAAAGCGTCAGGCAATTGCTGCCGGCGTCATACGCCGGGCCGGCGAGAAAGAATCCTTTCCCTCCCAGAAAGCCCCATGACCCGCTCCCGATCAGAAAATGATTCAGCGTTGGGACGCCACCGAGATTTGTCGGCGCCGCATTCACGGCGACCGCGCCGAATTGAAACGCGTAGCCGATCGCATAGTAGGCAAGGAACGCAAAAACATAAGCGGCGAAATTCAGCATCATGAGGTGTCCGGCATTCTTTTTTCGCACCAGCCCGCAGGTCAGCAGCGCGAAGCCCGCCTGCATGAACAGGACGAGATATCCGGTGACAAGCGTCCAAGAGAAGTTCGTCGAGATGCGGACGTGGCCCACGTCGTCAGCAAGCTTCATCGCCAGAGGTTCGCGAGCGGCCTGCGCCTGATACTCATCGAACGCCTTCTTGCTCGTAACGTAGTCGGGCGCTGCCTTATCGGCCGGTTCGGGCACGACGAAGGGATTGCCCGCCGCATCCACGGCCGAATTTTTGTCGCCCGTCGCGCTTCCTGCGGGATCAGGCTGTGCCTGTGCCGCGCACGCGGGGATCCACGAGCCAAAGAGAATCTGCGCGGAAGCAAAGACGATGACGGCGTATATGAGGCATTTTTTCGTCCGTCCGGCAAATGCATATCGCATTTTGAAACTCCTGTCCTGATGAGAATGACCGCTACGGTTTATTTGCGACCCGCCAACGAGATCCAATCAGATTGCACCAGGGCCGTGTTCCCCCGTGCGTATGCGGATTACATCTTCGAGAGACGACACAAAAATCTTGCCGTCTCCAATCACCCCGGTTCGCGCGCCTTCCATGATCGCTTCGACCACCGGCTCGACCAGGTTTTCGTCAACCGCGATGCTGATAAAGATTTTCGGCAGGAAGTCCACGACGTACTCCGACCCGCGATAGGTCTCCGTGTGGCCCTTCTGGCGGCCAAAGCCCCGAACTTCGGAGACAGTAAGCCCGGTCACTCCGAGCGCAATGACGCGCTGCTTCACCTGATCGAGTTGCGAGGGCCTGATGACGGCCTCAATCCGCTTCATTTTCGTTGCTCCTTTTCTTGTTATCCGCAAGCCCGTCGCAAACAGAAATAGATATAGAACTGAGCGGCGCGCAAACAGTCAAATCCAAATTGTTGATGGAATGTATCAGCAAAACAGAACTCAGGATTCCGTTCGGGTCGATGATTTCAAGTCCCACAAAAACGGCAACTCATTCGACGTGGTAGGATAGCCGAACGTCTTCCAAAATCGCGGGGATTGTACACCCACCGAGAATTAGCCGCCGACCTTCTTGAACTCGGAAACGGTCGGGGCCGAGATGGAAGCGGAGTTTAATGCTCAATGCAGCTGGTGAGGAGAGGAAGAAGCGCAGCAAGGCGCTTGACTTCTTTTTGCTGCTAGTCACGAGTTTGTGCGTTGCTGCCGCGATCCCAGCGGCATTTTTCGTCGCCAAGAAACATCACATAGGTCCTGAATGGATATTCGGGGCGTTAGCCGCGGTGCTCTTTTTCCCCGTTGTGGGTTGGGGATACCGAAGTAAATTCCGATCCGCCGCGTTTGTAGCATTTTTTCTGGCTTGGACGCTCGTACATGCGGCCGTATTCGTCTTAGTCTTGGAATATTTGGGTCTCTTGTACTATGCCCCAATTTTTGGTGTTGGAGCTGTGGATCGGTTATATGATCGCGATCTGGCAGTTCGGGCCTCCGCCGGATAGGGGTATTCGGTGAGTTTCCAATTAGGGCGTGTTGGGAGACGCAGAAGGTAATCCTTAGGCAAGGCAAATGCCAAGCATGTAGCCCGTTCACCGACATACGTCCCGTCATCTTGACCCGCGCCGGTGGCGCTCCTGCCTGAATGTTCGATAGAATGCGCGGTTGGGTGCTGCGACGATTTGCCGCTGTGCGATCATCCGCCTCGTCACCCGCGACCACCAAGGAGACTTCCGATGCCCGCATTTTCCGGAGTCGATTATCTCGACTTCGATTCCCTGCTGACCGACGAAGAAAAGCTGGCGCGCCAGACGGCTCGTCAGTTCGTCGACGAGCAAATCCTCCCGATCATCGAAGAGTGCAATCGCGAGGGCAAATTCCCGCGCCAGCTCGTCCCGCAGCTCGGCGAACTCGGATTCTTCGGCGCGAATCTGAAAGGCTACGGCTGCGCGGGAATGTCAAATGTCGAATACGGCCTCGTGACGCAGGAACTCGAGCGCGGCGATTCGGGCCTTCGCAGTTTCGTCTCGGTGCAATCGGCCCTGGTGATGTACCCGATCCATTCCTACGCCTCCGACGCGCAAAAAGATAAATGGCTGCCGCTCCTCCAGCAAGGCAAGGCGATCGGCTGCTTCGGCCTCACCGAACCGCAATTTGGCTCCAATCCCGGCGGCATGCTGACGCGCGTCGTTCGCAAAGGCGATAGTTACGTCCTGAACGGCGAAAAAATGTGGATCACCAGCGGTTCGATTGCCGACGTCGCCGTCATCTGGGCCAAATGCGAGGACGAAAAAATTCGCGGCTTCCTCGTCGAGAAAGGCACACCCGGCTTCAAAGCGTGGGACGTGCACGGAAAATGGTCGCTGCGCGCTTCGGTCACTTCCGGCTTGGCGATGACCGACTGCAAAATCCCGGCGGAAAATATTCTTCCGGGAGTCGAAGGCTTGAAGGGCCCGCTCTCCTGCCTCAATCAAGCACGCTACGGAATCGGCTGGGGGGCCATCGGCGCTGCCATGGCCTGCTACGATACTGCTCTCCGCTACGCCAAGGAGCGCAAACAATTCGACAACAAGCCCATCGCCTCACATCAACTCGTACAGGAAAAGCTCGTCTGGATGATCACCGAAATCACGAAAGCGCAATTCCTCGCGCTGCAGGTGGGCCGCCTGAAGGATCAGGGCCGCGTGCATCCCTCGCATATTTCGATGCTGAAGATGAACAACGTGTGGATGGCGCTCGAGACGGCGCGCAGCGCGCGCGGAATTCTCGGCGCGAACGGCATCGTGGACGACTACCCGGTCATGCGCCACATGAACAATCTTGAATCCGTTTCCACCTACGAAGGCACACACGACATCCACAAGCTCATCATCGGCGAGCGCATCACCGGAATTCCGGCGTACTCCTGAGGCACTGCGCTGTGGCTTCCAACTCGATGGGAGTGATACGCGGACCGAAGTCAGTCGCCGCTTGCGCCGCAGTCCTCGTACTTTTCTGCGTCGTGTTTTTTTCGACCGCGGGCCTCGTCACGGGCCAGGAATCGAAAACGCCAAAACAGCCGGCCGCGCAAGAAGCCCCGCCGCAACCGCAAGCGCCCGCTGAAGCCCCCGCGCCGGCAAAACCAAAAATCCGCACCATCACGGCGTTCATTAATCTCGATCGCGCGCTCTATCCGCAACAACTCACGGACACGCTCGATTTTCTGCAAAAAGCGAAAGCCGTTTACGAGAAGTCAGGCTACGAAGTCCAGACGCTGCGCATCGCCACGCAGCCTTTCCCGGAGTACACGCGCGATCTCTCCGACGTTGAGACATTCAAATTTCTCCGCACGCTCGATCATTTCGCCGAGAGCCAGGACTTTCTCATCTCCGTCGGCCCCGCGATGCAAAAGAACGGCGACGACGTTCGCTTGGCCGCGCTGCTCGCCAACGCCCTCGCGCCCGCCACGCACATGAGCGGCACCGTCGTCGTCGCGGGCGACGACGGAATTCACTGGCAAGCCGTCGAAGCCTCGGCGCGCGTCATCGAGTTCCTTTCGATTCACTCGCCGAAAAGTATCGCCAATTTCAATTTCGCGGCGCTCGCGTTCGTTCCTGCAGGCACGCCGTTTTTTCCGGCCGCATTCAACTCCGGCGACGGCCACGAGTTCGCCATCGGCCTGCAATCCGCAAACGTGATCGCCGAAGCGCTCGCCTCGACGCACGATCCCGCCGCGGCCGAGAGCGCCATCGTCGAAAAACTCGGCGCCTACGCAAAAAATATCGAAGAGACTGCGCATGGCATCGCCGAGCAATCGAAGTGGCAATACGAAGGTATCGATCTCTCGCCCGCGCCGCTAAAACGCGACTCGATCGGTGCGGCCATCGAATCCTTCAACGGCGCATGGCTCGGCTCGAGCGGCTCGCTTTCGACAGCCGCTCTCATCACGCGCGCCGTTCAGTCGATTCCCGTCAAGCGTGCCGGCTACTCGGGCCTCATGCTACCCGTGATGGAAGATTCCGTCATCGCGCGCCGCTGGAGCGAAGGCTCACTCTCGATGGATGGCTTGCTCTCGTATTCGGCCGTTTGCGGCACGGGCCTCGACGTAATTCCTCTACCCGGCCGCGTCAGCCACGAGCAATTGGTCCGCATGATCGGCGACGTAGCCAGCCTCGCCGTGAAGTGGCACAAGCCGCTCTCTGCCCGCCTGCTCCCCATCGCAGGCAAAGACGCCGGCGACCGCACCGAATACGACGATCCTAACCTAGTCAACGTCATGCTCCGCCCGCTGCCATAATTTACACATTCGCCACATATTGAAGACGCGCGCGAAGGCACTTGTAGCGCCAGGCTTCAGCCTGGCATCTTCACGGATCGAAGGACTAAAATCTCGAATATGAATCGGCGTTCCCGAATGGGAGCGTTCTCTCTCGCAGCACTCGTATTCTTCTTGAGTGCGCGGGGCCCGAGCCAACGGAGGTGAAATTGGTGGACCGTGAGAATCGCGATCTCGGGGTCGTAGCCCTGCGTGATTTTCTCGAGGGAAGAATTACGAACGAGGAGTTCGTAAAGAGATTTCCGAAGTGCAATGATCGAGCATTGTCCGCGGTCTTTTACTTTGTGTGGGGACAATTCTCCGATCTTCGTGCTCATACTTTGACAGGGCGCGACAGTCCTCAACCCGAACGCCGAATTATTCTTGAGCGGTGTTACCTGTTTCTGACGACAGATCTTCAGCTCGAGTGGCCCGTACCAAAACCTAGTATAGCGAAAGGTGTATTGAGCATGATCGGTCTGGGACGCTGGTATCGCTCTGCTGAGGAGGAGTACAAATCTAAAGGAGATTTTGCAGTCTGGCCCTTCTACAGGAGAAGCGATTACGACGCGCATGCACAATGATCGAAATCGGATTTGGCTTTCGGTTGACTCAGGCTCTTGTAGGCTTGGCCAGCCGCACAGGGGATGCCAATGACCATTCCTCCGAATGTGCGCGTAAAGTTTTACACGTTGCGCGCGCTGGCCCTTGCTCTGTGCACATTCGCCGCAGTTGTCTTTTTGCTGCGGCCCCATGCCTTCGGGCTCCGCACGCTGGCCCTCCTAGGAATCTTTATCGGTCTGTGGCTGGTCCGGCGCTCCAACGCCTATGTTTGGAGGCCGCAAGGTCAAGCACTAGGCGAGTGGTCGCCAGACAACGCCACTTGGAAAGTTGAACCGACGGCGTGGATAGTCATGGCGGCGTCGTTGCTGGCCTGTGGAGCTACATACTTCCTCATTTACCTCGACTCAATACATGGCGGTAAAGAGGTGTGGCCCGTGTATGCATTTGGCGCTGCCGTGTTGACACTCGCCGTCACCGCAGGATATGTGGCCGTGAAATTATCTCAGTGAACTGGCGCTTCGGAGGGCAGGGTGGCCACGCTCTCGTTGAACGTGAGTGCTATTCTTCGTTGTGCGGCCCCACATTCCGGCTCGCATTCCCCTCGAATTTCATTATGATAGCCGTCGCCAACGAGCCTTCCCGCAAGGAGCCATGATGGAACGCGCACTCAGCCTCGAATTTCTCGCCGTCGTCGAACAAGCCGCCATCGCCGCCGCGCGCACCATGGGCCTCGGCGATGGTCACAAAGCCGACGATGTGGCCGTCACGGCGATGCGCCATGAGATGGACAACGTGCGCATGGACGGAACCATCGTCATCGGCGAGGGCGAACGCGACGAAGCCCCGATGCTCTACATCGGCGAAAAAGTCGGAATCGCTGCCCGCGACAAGAACGGCCTCTATCCCGCCGTGGATATCGCCGTCGATCCGCTCGAAGGCACAAACCTCTGCGCGACGGGCGCGCCGAATTCCATCACCGTTCTCGCCGCCAGCGAAAAAGGCGGCTTGCTGCACGCGCCCGATCTCTACATGGAAAAAATCGTCGTCGGCCCGTCGTGCAAAGGCGCGATCGAGTTGGATGCGCCGGTCGCCGATAATCTTCGCGCTATCGCCAAGCGCCTCGATCGCGACATCGAAGACCTCGTCGTCATCGTCCTCGACCGCCCGCGCCACGAAAAGCTCATCGCGGAGATTCGAGCCACCGGCGCGCGCATCCGCCTGATCGGCGACGGCGATCTATCCGCCGGAATTGCCGCGACGGTTGTCGGCACGGGCGTCCACGCCGTCATGGGCACCGGCGGGGCTCCCGAAGGCGTCCTCACCGCCGCGGCCCTGCGCTGCCTGAACGGCCAGATCCTCGCCCGCCTCGTGGTTGCGAAGCCCGAGCACCACGAGCGCCTCGCCAAGATGGGCATCAAGGACCCAAAGCGCATCTACGACACAGAAGACCTCGCGCCGGGCAAGAGGATCATCTTCGCCTGCACAGGCGTCACCGAGGGCAGCCTGCTCCGCGGCGTGCGCTTCTTCGGCGAAGGCACGCGCACGCAGTCGCTCATCCTGACTCTCGACGAGCGCCAGGTGCGCTTCGTTGATACGGTGCATCTCGAGAAGCGCCCCGACCTGAAAGTGCGCTTCGCCTGATCGAGCGCCCTGCCGGGGAACTTTCGGCCCCGTTCGCGCGTACAATGTTCAGGACTTCGGGAGAGGTGTCGAATGTCAGCTACCCCAGTTCCGCCACAGGCGCCGCGTCAGAACAACACCGCCATCTGGTGGATTCTCGGGATTGTGGCCGGCGGTTTCGCGCTGCTGGTGATCATGGGGCTGATGATCGCGGCGTTCGTCATCCACAAGGTCCACGTCAGCCAGAGTGCCGACCGCGTCGAGATCGAAACGCCCGTCGGCGCGATCAAAATGAATCAGGACGAGGCTCATTCCACCGGCTTGCCCGTCTATCCCGGCGCGACCGCTCAAAAATCGCAGGGAGCCAACTTCGAAATATCCTCGAACGACACGCGCGCCGGCCTGGCAATCGAAAAATACCACTCAACGAACTCGCGCGACGACGTGAAAACCTGGTACGCCAAGCACCTTGGCTCGTCCTACCGGCTCGAGGCACCGAATACCAACGGCGACAACAAGATTGATGGCGTGCAGACGGATCTTTCTCCGGGAGACGTTGCTTTTGTGGACGATCACAAGGACGGCGCGCGTGTCGTGGCCCTAAAGGCCGCCGGCGACGGCACCGATATCGTCCTGATTCGTGTGGGTAAGCGGGAACCGCAATAGCCGCCCCTGCGGCCATCCGGAGCCACGCTTGACAACGTGTCCGTAGGGGCGGGTCTCAGACCCGCCCGGCCTTTCTCCAGAGGGCGAGGCCGCTCCGGAGGCGGGGACACACACGCCCTCCGAAGTCGGGTGCGGAATCCTGGAATTGAACCGCTCGATAAATACAGGAGGCCCGGGAGCCGGATTGCGGCTCGCCGGGCCTTCCCTATTGAACTCCCAAAATCTCTAGCGCAGAAGCCCCAGGCCAGAACTTCCAGCCCAAAAGCTCTAGCGATGAATCGCAGTTGCCGACGGCCCCGGACGCCGTTGCAGGTGCGACAGGCGGTCCGTCTGGTGCGTCGGTGGCCGGACAGGAGCCGTGGTCACGTTTGACGTGCTCACATGCTCGCTGATGGCTTGCAGCCTCTTCAAGATCGACTGCCACTGTGCCCAATCAAGCTGGCGCAAATACGGGCGCAAGCCCTGGATGAACGGGTCCTCGAGCACTGTTTCGCCGTTCGATTCCGGCACGAAGAAGCGATTCAGCCCGACTCCAAGCGCCTCGGCTATCTTTTCGAGCGTGCCGAGGCTCGGCGTCATCTGCCCACTCTCAATTCGCGAGAGATAGGAACGAGAGACGCGCGAACGTGCCTGTAGCTGGCTCTGCGTCATGCCACGCGACTCGCGCAATTGCCGGATCCGCTGGCCGATGTTCTCCACGGTTTCGCGGTTCGGCCAATTTTCAAAGAGCTGGCGGTCGTCACCCGGCAGGTCCTGCGGCGAAGGCGTTGGAATCACAAACGTCACCTTCGGCGGCAGGAGCCGCAGACAACGGCGGCAATTGCCCGTACGCGTGCGGTACTGCACCAATCCGCATACCTGGCAGCGGATCACTTCTCGATCCATATCTACATTGGTGGTTGCAATGACACTCTTATCGGACACCTATCTCCTCGCAGACTATTCAGACGCTGCGGAAGGGGGGAACTTCACAGGGGGAAGGCAGAGTACTGGCGCGGACGAGACTTTTTCACAAGTGACACTTTGTGTCAAGCTAATTCTTTTTATGAGACAAATCTTCGATCGAGCACGGTCGTCGCGCCGGCATCTTGCCGGCTCTTTTTCTTCGATTCTGGTGGGCCGCAGCGTCACCTCTTAGCCCACTCTGATTTGAAAAGCTCCGTGTCATTTTGCTAGATTCAGTCGCCTATCAACGGAGGAAGAATGCCAACCCGCGAAGATGCGTGGAAATTACTATGCGAATACACCGCGGGCGAAAGCCTGCGCAAACACGCGCTTGCCGTTGAAGCATGCGTCCGTGCCTATGCGCGAAAAAACGGCGCCGATGAAGAACTATGGGGCAAGACCGCTCTCCTCCACGATTTCGATTACGAGCGCTGGCCGAATCTGGAGCATCACGCGACCGAAGGGCACCCCTACGCGGGCTCGTCCATCCTGCGCGAATGCGGCTACCCCGAGGAAATGATCCGCGCGATCCTGAGCCACGCCGACTATTCAGGAGTTGAACGCGTCTCGGCGCTCGAGCACACGCTCTTTGCCTGCGACGAGCTTTCCGGATTCCTCACCGCCTGCGCTCTCATCAAACCTTCGAAGAAAATCGCCGACGTCGAGACCGCATCCGTGAAAAAGAAACTCAAAGACAAAGCCTTCGCCCGCGGCGTAAATCGCGACGACGTCGTCAACGGCGCCGCCGAGCTAGGCATCCCTCTTGAAGATCACATCGCCTTCTGCATAGAAGCCTTGCGCAGCGCCGCTGAATCCCTGGGTCTGTGAGAGCCGGCCGCCGCGCGGATCTCGGTCATTCAGGCCTTGGGTTGCGCGTCCGCCGAAACTGGACCGCAGCGGCTTCTCATGCCCGCTCGCATTTTCTCGCGCTCCTCTGGCGTCATCTGTTCCCAGCGCTCTTGCATCCGGCGGCGCCAAGGGCCGCGTCCGCCCCACCGTGGCCCGCGAAGGCCACCGAATAGGATCCAACTCAGCGCCATTAGGCCCACCGCTTGCCAAAAAGTGATTGCCGGCAAATGGAAGAGGTTCGGAATCAGCCAGTTCCACAAATGAAGCACGATTTGACCAAATACCGCGATTGCTAGGATCAGAAAAATTATAACCTTGATGATCATGCCGATCACTCGTCGCACCATTTTTGACCTCCTCAACCCTGCGTGAATTCGTCGTAAATGTTTCGAAGCCGCTCGCGCAAATGAATCACCGCGTAATGCTTGCGCGAAATCAGCGTGTTGACGCCGACGCCAGTTTCCGCGGCAATTTCTTTGAAGCTGCGGCCATCGATTTCATGGGCGATGAATACCTCGCGCTGCTCATCGGGCAGTTCATCCAAGGCCTCATCAAGCTCCTCAAGCAACACACTTCGGAAATAGGCTGCTGCCGGCCCGTCGTCGGGAGACGGAAGCAGCTCTTCGAAGCTGAACGTTTCTCCGTTCATCCGCGACGCCGGCTGGTCTTGCAATGATTCCGGTTTCTTCTTGCGGAATAAGTCTGTAATCCGGTTGCGCGCCACACGGTAGAGCCACGCCCCCACCTGCTCTATCGGCTTCATCAAGCGATACGCCACGACCAGCTCGTAAAAGACATCCTGTAGAATGTCCTCCGCGTCGCTACGATCGGGCACACGCCTGCGAATGAAATTCCGCAGCCGCGTTTGTTCCTTCGCGATGGTTTCCGAGATCCGTTGATCCTGTTCGTCCACCATCTCGCTCATGCTCAATTCTCGATTCATCTACCTTTGTAGACGAATGAGGTGTGGCGATATTTTAGGACAGAGGAGAAAATTCAAGAATTGCAGTACGCGCCGCCGCTGTTGGTCGTGTGACTTGCGAATCTGCCCTTTCGGTGGCAGTTCGGCGGACCGTGGCAGAATGTCCGTAATGACATGCTCATAATCCATGGCGTCTACCATTTTCATCCGAAGCGGATAGCGTTTCGCAACGACTATTGCCTTCCTTGTAGTCAAGCGCGGCGTTCTGTTCAGATGCGCACGTTTGACGTAGCTCACATTTTTTGGATCCCAATCATTCCACTCGGGTATTGGAACCGCTGGATATGCACGGCTTGTGGCCGTCAGACCACCGCGAATACCAAGACCAGGCGCCCCTTTAAGTGGGCTGGACTCTTTGTTCTTCTCATACTCTCAGTGCTTTCGTGGGCCGGTTCCGTTCCTCAAGATTTGGTGGTGGGCGCTTGGATCATCCGCATTGGCGCACCAATTGGCGCAATTCTTGTACTCCTCCATTTATTGCGCACGTCAGACGAGCCGTCTCATGCAGAACACCTGAAATCCATTCCTCCCGCGGTCGATGCTGTATGCCCTTTTTGTGGAGCACAACTATTGACTGTCTCGTCTCGCTGCGCTTGTCCGGCCTGCGGCGTCGTCAGGTCTTGATTAAACCATCATCCACCGCCCCATCGCGCTGAACCGGCGCGTGCCGAGTGTCTGTGTTAGAATTGCAAATTCCATGAAGAGAATTGGAGAATTCATTGCACCCGCGCTGCGGCGCGCGACGCCGCGGCGTTCGTCATTCGCCTGGCTTGCCGGGACGTGGCCTGCCATCGTCGGCAAGCGTCTCGCCGAGCACACGCGGCCAAGCGACCTCGCTGGCGGCGTCCTTCACATCGCCGTAATCGGCAAGGAATGGCGCGTCGAGCTTGAGGGCGTCGCGGACGAGTTCCGCACTCGCGTGAACGAAGCGTGGGGCAGCCCGGTGGTTCGCGAAATTCGTTTTTCCGACGATCGAAAGGGTAAGCCGCGGATTCGCCACGAATTCGACAATGACTACACTCCTTTCGTTCGCGGCCGGCGCACGACCACGCCGACCCGCCCTCCCGACGGCAGCGGCGGAGCGAGCGGCCGATGAAAATCAGCCGCGAGGAAGTCCTCCGCGTCGCCGAACTCGCTCACCTCGAACTCTCTGAAGCAGAAGCGGAAACCTACCGCGGTCAGCTCGATTCCATCCTCGAATACGTGGACAAGCTGAACGAAGTCGATCTCTCCGGAGTCGAACCGATGTCGCAAGTCCTCTTTTCCGCCCACGGCGCGAGCCAATCCGCTCTGCGCGAAGATGTCGAAAAACCGTGCAATCTAGGAACGGAACTTCTGAAACAAGCTCCCGAAGCGCGGAAGCCGTATTTTCGCGTCCCGAAAGTAATTGACCGATGAGCACTGCCGCCAACTGGACGATTTCGTCCGTGCGTGAAGCGCTCGTGGCGAAAAAAATTTCCGCGCGGGAATTGGCGGATGATTATTTCGGACGCATCGAGCGAAGAAACTCGGAGCTCAATGCCTTTCTAACCCTCTCTAAAGACAGGGCTTACAAGCAGGCAGCCGCGGTTGACTCGCTCGTCGCGACAGGCAATCCCCTGCCGCGCCTCGCCGGCGTACCGATCGCGATTAAAGATGTTCTAAGCACCGAAGGCGTCCGCACAACTTGCGGCTCGAAGATTCTCGAAAATTACACCGCGCTCTACGACGCAACGGCACTGGCGCGCCTCGAAGCCGCTGGCGCCGTATTTCTGGGCAAAACGAATTGCGACGAATTCGCGATGGGCAGCTCGAACGAAAATTCGGCCTACGGTCCCGTTCAAAATCCTGCGGCGCCGGGCCGCGTGCCCGGAGGCTCGAGTGGAGGATCGGCCGCTGCGGTCGCCGCGAATCTCGCCGTCGTCTCGCTCGGCACCGACACTGGCGGCTCGATCCGCCAGCCCGGCGCTTGCTGCGGCATTCCGGCGATGATGCCCACCTACGGCCGCGTTTCGCGCTACGGCCTCATCGCGTTCGCGTCTTCCCTCGACCGCATCGGCCCTTTCGCTCAAACGGTTCGAGACATCGCCGAAGTTTTCTCCGTGATTGCCGGATGGGACCCGAACGATTCCACCTGCGCGAACGTGCCGCGGCCGGATTTCGCGGCGGACCTCGATAAGCCCGTCTCCGGCATGCGCATCGGCGTGCCCGACGAGTATTTTGCGGCTGGCCTTGATCCGGAAGTCCGGGCGAAAGTCGAGGCAGGCATCGCGCTTCTCGAAAAGATCGGATGCAAGCGCGTTTCGATCCGCCTCCCTCATACCGATTACGCGATTGCGACCTACTACATTATCGCCACGGCCGAGGCGAGTTCAAATCTCGCGCGGTACGATGGCGTCCGATACGGTCTTCGCACCGAAGCTGCGACGCTGATTGACATGTACCGCAAGACTCGAAGATACGGATTTGGCGCCGAAGTGAAACGGCGCATCATGCTGGGCACATACGCGCTTTCATCGGGATACTACGATGCTTATTACCTTCGCGCGCAGAAAATGCGGTCGCTGATTGCTCGCGATTTCGCAGAAGCCTTCGGCCGCGTGGACGCAATCATCACGCCGACTTCACCGGTCCCTCCATTCAAGCTCGGCGAGCGCACCGCTGACCCGCTTCAGATGTATCTCGCTGATATATATACGGTTACGGGATCACTCGCCGGCCTCCCGGCTATCAGCGTCCCGTGCGGCAAAACTGCCGAGAAGCTTCCGGTCGGCATGCAGATCGTCGGCCCACACTTCACCGAAGGCCGGGTTCTCCAAATCGCCGGTGCTTTCGAACGAGCCGGCGGCTTCACCATCTGAATCCTGACCCGTTCAATGCGCGGCATTTCTCCCATTTTGCAACACCTCCATGTGACTCGGCAGAAATTCCTCGCTGCAATCGAATCGGTGCCCGACCGGCGATGGCACGAGCCGCCTCGCCCGGGCGCCTGGTCGGCGGCCGAGGTCGTCGCGCACGTGACGCTGATTGAACGAGCTGTGAACAAGAACGTCAGTCGAGCCGTCGGCGCTCCTCCAACTTCCGTACCTGTATGGAAACGGCTGCATCTTCCAGTCTGGATCGCGACGTGGCGTCTCGTCCGCGTGAAAACGGCAATCCCGATCAAGGCCGAACTTATCTGCGACAAGAACGAGCTCATTTCGTCGCTCATCGCCGCGCGTAAACTGACGACCGGCTTTCTGGAAGCAAATTGCGACCGGGATCTCGGCCAATATCGCGCTCCTCATCCCTTTCTCGGCAATTTGAATCTTTACGAGTGGATTCACTTCATCGCATACCACGAGGAACGTCATCGAAAACAAATCCGGGAAATCGTAGATACTTTCCAAGTCTAGAGAATTTTTTCCACTTCATTACAGAATTTTCACGTTCTTTCGTTTTGACTTTCCGAGAAAGAAGGAGAAAAGCGGCCTATTTTCGCGCTTTTTTGTCCATTCGATAGAACAAAGGTTACACGCGCATAGAACGGAAGGACTATTGCAGGGAATTCTGTGCAGACTTTATTGTGGATCTCGCATCGAAGTAACGGAGAAGAGCAGCGATGCTGACGATCAAATCGAGCCAAAAGCTTTTCACCGAAGATGAGGTCTCCGGACTGACGGGAATCTGTCTGGATCACCTCCGGAATTTCGCACGCAGCCGCCATCTCGGATTCATCGCGCGCGCCGCGGAAGCCGCTGGAGCGGAAGCGGATAAGTGGCTGTTCACGAACTCTGACTTGCTGGTCCTGGCCGTATTGGCCGAGCGGTGCGACCACTAGACCCGCTCACTGGAGTCACATCCAAATCAATCCGTCTTTGAATGGCCGCCGCTTGGCGGCCATTTTGTTTTGTGCTGTGTTTGTAGTCATCCCCTGACGAGCGCTATTCTCTTGTGTTGCGGCCACTCTACGGGTCCGCAACTGCATCAAAATCTGTTCAGCCCAGGGGAAACTTCGGAAATGACTCGGCATGCAGGCTCGAGGTTCGCGCTCGAAATCTCCTATTCGTGCCTGCTTCTTGCCATTTCTGCGCTGCACCTTTCCCTTCCCTTAAAGGCGCCTGACCCCGGCAAAGCGGCAGCGCCCCAATCGGCACCGACCGTCGCGCGCGGCAAGAAGCTGGTCCTGAAAGACGGTTCATTTCACCTTGTGCGCGAGTACGAGATCAAGGGCGATCGCGTGCGCTACTACAGCGTGGAGCGCTCGGCTTGGGAAGAAATTCCGGCTGAACTCGTGGACTGGGAAGCAACCAAGCGGGCCGAAGCCGCGGAAAACCAAGAAAACGCGGCGCTTCTGGAGAAGGTACACAAGGATGAGGCCGCTCGAAAAACGATCGCCGTGGATATCGACGCTAGCGTCGAAGTCGCTCCCAATCTCTTTCTTCCTGAAGGCGAGGGCCTCTTCCTTCTCGACCATTTGACCATAACCTTGCTGAAGCAGCCCGACACGGACATCACGTTCAACAAAAAGCAACTCCTCAAACAGGTCCTCATCCCGGTTCCCATCGTTCCGACGCGCCACACGGTTTCGATGCTCGGAACGCGAGCCGCTTTGCGCCTCACCAACACGCAGCCTGAGTTCTACCGCCGAAGCAAAGACGGGCAAGAACCAGAAATCTACTTGATCCGCGCGCGCGTCCACGGCGGCAAGCGCGAGGTCGAAAATATTGACACGCTTTTCAACATTGATATCGCCAAGCGAAACACCATCTCGATCGAAAAATGGGAATTGGTGAAGGGCGTTTACCGCCTGACGCTTTCCGAGCCTCTCACGCCGGGCGAGTACGCCTTTGCCGAAGTCGCGAAGGCAGATAGCGACGCGCTCTATGTCTGGGATTTCGGCGTAGATCCAAGCCCCAAAACAAAATAGCGGCAACTTTACATCGAAATTTGTGTTAGTCGAAATTGAAGGCGATTGTTTATAATAGTTTCTGGCGGACAGCTTCGTAGTCTCTCCCCAACTTCCGTTCCGAAGCTGCCACAGCGATCAAATGTCGTTTCTTTGAGGAAACTTGAGCACAGATTCTCCACAGTCAATCAGCTTTAAGCGTTACGTCAGAACTCCAATGGACCAAGATACGGCTAAGAGAACTCACGTATGTCCACGGTGCGGCAGCGAAGCGGTTCGCCGGTCAGTGCGTCAAGGTTTTGCAGAACGGGTGTTCTACCGTCTCGTGGGAAAGGGACCCTACCGTTGCAATTCCTGCGACAACCGGTTCATGGATCGCAGCACCGGATCGGGCAAGCCAAACACCGGGCCCCTTATTACTCCGTGATGCGGCGACTCCTGGTCAGGCCGTCTTGACCGGTTGCGTTTCTAGGACTTCCGTCAACACCGAGGCAAGTCCCGAAAGCTGGAATGGTTTCTGTATCGCTCGGGCCCCGAGCGCGCGATAGCTGTCCATCGCCGATGCATCGAGCATGTCTCCGGTCATGAAGACGAAGCGAGCAGGCGATGAGCCGAGGGCGTTTAGCTGCTGAAACAGCTCCTCGCCATTCATTCCCGGCAGGTTATAGTCGCAGAGGATTACGTCGAACTGGCGAATGGCGAGGATCGCCAGCGCTTCCTCGCAAGATGATACCGTTTCGACAGCCATGCCGCGTGCCGCCAGACCTTCTGACACCAGTTCTCGGATTCCGTCCTCATCGTCCACAACGAGCGCGGAGTGCCCTTGCAGACCCGGAACAACTTGCCGCGCCCGGGCTGAAAGCGCAGCGCTGTCAGTGGTTCCCGGCGCGAACGCCACCGAACTCGCCACCGGCAAAATCATTTTGATCGAGGCGCCGCGGCCGGGAACGGAATGCGCTTCGATCGTGCCGCCGTGCTCGCGGATAATCGCCATCGAAATGGTCAAGCCCAAGCCTGTGCCGCCACCCGGGCGCTTCGTGGTGAAGAACGGATCGAAGACGCGGCTCAGAATTTCCGGCGGGATTCCCGGGCCATCGTCATCGAATGTCACGACGACGTTGCCCTCAAGGCGAATCGCGGTGATCTGAATTTTGCCCTGCTCGCGAACGGCTGAAATCGCCTGCTCCGCGTTGATCACCAAATTCAAGAAAACCTGCAACAACAGGCTGGCATCGCCCCGAACGGGCGGCAAATCCGGCGTTGGCTTGAATTCGAATGCGATGTGCTTCTTGTTGAGCGTGCTGCCGTGGAGCTGGAGTACACGCTCGATGAGCTGCTCGACCTGAACGGGCGTGCGGCCCGGCGCCGCGCGGCGCGAAAACGCCAGCAGGCTCTGCACGATATCGGCGGCCCGGCGGGCCTGCTGCCGGACGAGATCCGCCTGCCGGCGCATGGATTCGTCTCCCGCGCGCTCGCGCAAAAGGTCGGATACGCCGAGAATGGCGGTGAGCGGGTTATTCAACTCGTGCGCAACGCCCGCGAGCATCTGTCCCATCGCGGCAAACTTTTCGGTCTGAATGAGCTGTTCTTCGAATTGCTTTTCTTCGGTGACGTCGCGCGCGGAGGCGACCACGCCGATGATTTTGCCGTCGGCGGCCATCAGCGGACTGGCGCTGACGCGAGCCATGCGCCAATTGCCGTCCGCGTGCCGGAGGCGATATTCGAACCGCACTGAGGGCTTCTTCCCGGCGATGACACTGCGGAACCCTTCCTGCACTCGCTCGATATCTTCCGGATGGGCGCGTTCGCCGACCGTATTGCCCAGGAGCTCCGCGGGAGGGACGCCGACAAACTGTTCGCTCCGCGGACTGATGAAGGTAAACTTGCTTTCGGTGTCGAGCGCGATGATCAGGTCCGGGAAACATTCAACAAGCCGGCGGCCGAATTCCTGCTCCTGCTGAAGGCGCCGCTCGATTTCCACGCGCTCGGTGATGTCCACCAGCGTGCCTTGAATCCGCGAGATTCTGCCCGAGCCATCGCGAAGCGCCGAGCAAGAGTCGAGGCAGCGGATCTTCTTGCCGTTTTTGCCGACGAGCGTGACTTCGAAATTCCGGATCGAACCAGTTTTTTCGAGCTCCGCGATCTTCCACCCACGATGCGCCGGGTCTTCGTAGATGGCGGCCTTGTTGACCAGCATCAGCTCTTCTTTGTGGTCGTATCCGAGCATCTTCACTAGGGCCGGATTGGCCTCGAGGATCTTGCCTTCGACGGTGCTGAAATAAACACCTTCCTGAAGCGATTCGAAGAGCTCGGTGAATCGAAGCTCGGTCTGGCGCTGCGCCGTGACGTCGCGGGCCACACCGCTGATGGCCACGACTTCGTCGGCTTTCAGAATCGGCTGGAGGACGGCGTCGAAATACCGGATATCGCCGGTCCTTCGGACTTTGGCTTTGATGATTCCGGTCCAGGAGCGCTTTTCGTGGAAAATCGGGAGAATGGTCTGCACGAGCTCTTTCGACGGCTCGCTGAAAAATTCGCCGATCGAGTGGCGAACCACGTCGTTGAATCCTAAATTCAAGATGTCCGTGAAACGCCGGTTGACGACCTTCAATTCCCCGTCGAGCGATACGTTGAAGACGATATGGTCGAGGCTGTCGATCAGCTCGCGGTAGCCATGCTGGGAGCGCGCCACCACGTCCAGCAGCTTTTCGATTTGCTCGTCCGAGGGAGGCTTCGATGCGCCTTCCTGTATGGCGCGCGTGAAGCCACGCATTTCCTTGAGTTGGCGCCGCTGATGCCATACGTATACGGCGAACAAGGCCACGAGAACCACTAGTCCGATGGGCAAAGCTTCGAGCCGTTGGGGAACTGCGCGAATTGCTCCCCATGACGTGATGCCGAGGCCTATTGAAAGCAGGACGATGATAATGAAGCTCGAGCGCCAAAGATTGCGCTCGCGCTGCTCGGCCTGCTCCAACTGAGCGCGATCCGATGATTTCTGCGACTTGTCCGGTTGCTCGCCCATGACCGGTGAAAGATCTCCCAAAGGAAGCGTGGGGTGGTTCTAGTACCCCGCTTTCTTGAATTCTACGGGCGGCTTGTAGGGGGAGCAAACTGAAACACGGAGGTGATTTCCATTTGCGCAACCCCTCGGACCTTGAGCGAAGCCTGCAGCCGGCAAACGCCAGATCGAATTGCATGTCTGTGAGGATTTTGGAAGACTTTCGTTGGCCGGGTGTACGCTATCGGCTGGCCGGGAGTTCAAAACAGCAATCACGGCTAAATCCTTCCGAGAGGAGAATTAACGATCGTGGCCAAACTAACGACCGCTGCAAGAAAGAAACTTCCGAAATCGGACTTCGTGGAAGGAGGCACCAGAAAGTATCCGATCCCTGATGCGGCTCACGCACGAGACGCTTTGGCGAGGAGTTCGGGAAAGCCGGAGCGCGCCGCAGTCGTTGCCGCAGTCCGGCGAAAATTTCCAAAGATAAAAATTTCCAAGAAGAAATAACGATCCGACACGCCTGCTTGGCATTGCCTGGGAGGGGCGGCCGCGCGAGCGCCGGCCGGAGCGCTAAGGTACTCGCGCGCCGAATTGATGGCATCAGCCGATGAGCGCGATGAGTTTGGCGCGGATCTCGGCGAGTTCGCCGGGTGAGATTCTTCCTTTGCGCGCCGCTCGACGTTTCCGCCAATCGAAGCTCTTGACCTGATCCGCGAGCACGGCGCTTGGCTCCGGCCCGGCGATCGCGACCTCGAAGGGATAATTCTTGATCCGCGTGGTCATCGGGCAGCAGACCATCAAGCCCGTTTTTCCGTTGTAAGCGGCGGGGCTGAGCACCACGGCGGGACGGTGCCCGGCCTGCCCGTGGCCGGCTTGCGGATTGAAACTGATCCAGACGATGTCGCCCGCATCAGGGACGTAGGAGCGCGCCACTTACAACGCCTCTTTGCCAACAGGCTTGCCGAAATCGGCTTCCTCATGCAAGTTCGCGCGCGTAATTCCCTTCACCAGAGCGGCTAGATCGTAGGCCTTGCGGCGCACTGGCTCGATGACGATGCGTCCCGATTCCTCGCGGACGTCCACAGGTTCGTCCAGCTCTAATTGCGCCGCCCGCATGAGATGGGCGGGAATTCTGAGCGCAGCGCTATTGCCCCATTTCTTGACGACGGATTTCATGGCCGCCGTGCTCCTTTGTCGGTATTGGATATAAGGGTGCCATGTTTTCAGAAGCGTGTCAACATTGTAGATACATCGTCCCGGATCCAGGCGAAGTCTCCAGCGAGGAAAAACGCCGGCGGGATGCCGGCGCTACGATTGACCGATTGCCGTCAAAAGAGTCAGTTGCAGATGCCGCCACGATTCGCTGATTGAAAGTGATATCCACGACGCGGGCCGCCAGCCCTACGATGAGTGCGCGTCGGGCGGCGGGTGACAATCGTCGTTCGCGAGTATACTTGCTGGCTTACGACATCAGCGGGGCGGGGGCGGTGTTTTTGCCGGCTCCGGAGCGATTCGAGTGCGAAATTCTGCCGGATCACTTTGCTGCGAGCCACCTAGATGAGTAATGAAAAGAAGAGCGGCGACCGCCGGCGCGCGATGTCTGGCGCGCATGGCTCGGGTAAGGACCTTGGAAATTTTACTGGGTTTGCGCGTTCGAGAATCTCGGCGCATTTTCAGGCTGCGCGGACCGGTTATTCGACGGAAACCTACAATCCCATAAAGGCTTTTCTTCCCGGCAGACTCTCGAAGTGGATCCCGCAGGTTGCGAAGTACTGGTTTCATAAGAAGCACGCATTCAGAGATTATTCAACCGAGGGAAAAGGAAACGGCATTTACCCGATCGACGAACGAGTGAAGATCAGCATCGCGGGCGATTGGGGCACAGGGACGGATGAAGCGAGAATCGTTGCCACGGCGATGGAGAAATCCGATCCGGATTTCACGATTCACCTGGGAGATGTGTATTACGTGGGCGACAGCAACGAGGTGCGGGAAAATTTCCTTGGGGAGAAAACGAGCCCGTATACACCGGTGAAGTGGCCGATGGGCGCGAAAGGAAGCTTCGCGCTGAACGGGAATCACGAAATGTACGCCGATGGAAACGGCTACTGGCGAATGGTGCTGCCACGGATGGGATTGAAAGAACGCGGAAGCGAATGGGGCATGGGGCAGTGGGCGAGCTTCTTTTGCCTCGAGAACAGGCACTGGCGCATCATCGCGCTCGACACGGGCTACAATTCAACTCGTTTCGAGTGGAGCAAGCTGCCGGTGCTGCAGCGGAGCAAGTGGCTTCGCAAGACGACGGGGTTCAAGCCAACGTGCTCTCTTCCCGATCCTTTGCTCGCGTGGATCAAGTCCTCCGTGAATCCGGGCGGAGATCATCGCGGATTGATTTTGCTGTCGCATCACGGGCCGCACTCCGCGTTTGATAGCTGGTACCAAATTCCATCGAGGCAATTGGCGAAGCTGATCCGCCGGCCCGTGATTTGGATTTGGGGCCACGAACATAAGCTGGCAATTTACGACAAGTTCCGGGTGCAAGACGGAATCGAGGCCTACGGGCGGTGCGTTGGGCATGGCGGCATGCCGGTCGAACGCGGCGCGGCGCCGGACATCCAGGATTGCAGATGGCTCGCATGGGATAACCGGCGCTATCCGAGCGACGAGAAAATCGATGTCGGCTACAACGGGTATGCGAACTTTTCGTTTAACGGCCCGGCGCTGCACATCGCGTATTACGATTTGAATCAGTCGCTGGTTCTTACAGAAGACTGGCATGTTGATATCGAGTCGGGGGAGCTGGAGGGGCCGAACCTGAAGAAAGTGCTTGATGATGCGTCGCTACATTGCCGGGAGGATTGAAATTGCTGAGCGCGGAATCGCAGCGCCGGCAAGCTGCCGGCGCTGCGATCAAGTTGCAGTCCCTTAGTAGACCTGGACTTTGCCTACCGTGCCGTTGACGAAGGTGAGCACCCAGCGATGGCCGTCTTTCAGGTAGAACCACGTTTCGGAGAATGAGCCGTCCGTCGTGTCATTTATTTTTTTCTGCTCGGGATCGCCGAAACTCATCTGGACCATCTGGTAGGTCATTCCTTCGGTAACCGTCTTCGCCGCGATCGCATTCCTGATTTCCGGTGAGAAGTCTTTCGCGGAAACTTCCGTCTGAAGCTTGCTCACGTCGAGGACTCGAGACATGAACTTGAGAATTGAGTCGGGCTGGAGATCGCGGTCCGTTAGATTCGTGGCGTAGCGGAAATTCACGCGGGAACCTCCGGCGCGCATGTAGCCTGCGCTGACCTTGCTGGCGTGGTTGGCGCCGCGACGCCCTTCGCCGCCGCCTCCGAGATGAATTTCGACGCGGTCCCCATCAATCTTCACGTCCGTGATGGTCTCCCACTGTTGGGCTTCCACACCGACGCCTTTCGACTTGAGCTCCTTGCTCATTTCGCCGAGATCGAGCCCGCGCTCGTCAACGCGCTTGCCATGCGGCGGAACAAAATAGACATCCACGCCTTCTTTGGTGGCGGGCAATTCGACCAGGGGCTTGACGTCCTTGCCGAGCAGCAATTTATCGAGGGAATCCTTGGTTTGCTTGGAAACGTCGGCCAGAACAGCGCCGGGAGAGATCAAAATCACTCCAAGCGTGAGGGCCGTAAAACGCAATGCGGAAATGCCTTTCATTTTCATTTCTCCTCCGCGAAAACACGACTTTCTCAAGGGAAAGAGCGAAGGACAATGAGCGGAAGGCTCTATCAGTGATGAGACTTCGGTTTTAGTACCCACCACGTAGAGTCCGGCGCGGGCCACGGCAATGAAGCGAGGGCGCAGCAAGCAGAGCCCCTACGACCAGAGAAAACCGACGCCGTAGAAACAAATCGGCGGCGGGCCGGGTGAGCGACCTGCCGCCGATTTGGTTTGAGTTGGGCCGAAAAACCTCACGTCCCGTCCCGCGTGGAGCGAGACGGGAAGTGAGCTACAAAAGTCTAGCTTTCCGCGACCGCGTCGGTGTCCTTGCGCAGGAAATCGAGCGCGGCAGCTTCCTCTGGCGTGAGCTCGGGCTCCATCTCCGCCGGCTCTTCGATCGGTGTTTCGGTGAGGAGCTTGATATTCTTATAGCGATCGAGACCCGTGCCGGCGGGAATCAACCGGCCCATGATGACGTTCTCCTTGAGGCCGCGCAGGTAATCCACCTTGCCGGAAATGGCGGCTTCGGTGAGAACGCGCGTGGTCTCCTGGAAGCTCGCGGCCGAGATGAACGAATCGGTCGAGAGCGACGCCTTCGTGATGCCCAGCAGCAGCGGGCGGCCCGTGGCCGGGCGGCTGCCTTCGCGGATGATGCGGTCGTTCTCCTCGCGGAAGCGGAACTTGTCGATCTGCTCCTCGAGCAGGAACGCCGTATCTCCGACGTCCTCGACCTTCACCCAGCGCATCATCTGACGGACGATTGTCTCGATGTGCTTGTCGTTGATGTTGACGCCCTGCAGGCGGTAGACCTCCTGAATCGAGTTCACGAGGTAGGCCTGCGTGTACTTTTCGCCGAGGACCGCGAGGAGATCGTGCGGGTTCAGCGGCCCGTCAATCAAAGGCTCGCCGGCGTGCACGTGCTCGCCTTCCTGAACGTTGATGTGAACACCGCGGGGAATCGAGTATTCCTTCACGGTGCGGCCATCTTCGCTTTCGACGAAGATCTTGCGCTGGCCCTTGACGATATCGCCGTACTTGACCACGCCGTCGATTTCGCTAATGACGGCAGGATCCTTCGGCTTGCGCGTTTCGAAGAGTTCGACGACGCGAGGCAGACCGCCGGTGATGTCCTTGGTCTTGGTGGTCTCGCGGGGGATCTTCGCCAGAACGTCGCCCGGCTGGACCTCGTCGCCATCCTGCACCATCAAGTGCGCGCGGGAAGGCATGAGGTACTTCTTGCGGACGCGGCCCTGCGAATCGCGGACCTGAATCGTCGGCTGATGCTTTTCGTCGCCCGGAGGCAGGGTGACAACGAGCTGCGATAGGCCGGTGACCTCGTCCACTTGCTCTTCGATCGTCACGCCGGACTGCAGGTCCTTGAACTGGACCGCGCCGCCCGCTTCCGTGAGAATCGAGAACGTATACGGGTCCCATTCCGCCATCACCTGGCCGACTGAAACGGGCTGGCCGTCTGCGACCTTGAAGCGCGCGCCATAAACGACGTGGTGGCGTTCTTTCTCGCGCCCCTTCTCGTCCACGACGGCGATGAGGCCGGAGCGATTCATCGCGATGAGCACCTTGCCGCGGCCCTCGACGACTTTGAGATCGATGAAGCGGACGAAGCCGTTGTTCTTGGCTTCGACCTTCGACTGCTCGGAAACGCGGCTG
The DNA here is from genome assembly GCA_963838705.1 of uncultured Acidobacteriota bacterium. GTDB lineage: Bacteria > Acidobacteriota > Terriglobia > Acidiferrales > UBA7541 > Palsa-147. The sequence goes on from CAWIRU010000006.1 coordinate 225,966, forward strand.
GCCGTGCCACCGATGTGGAAGGTGCGCATGGTGAGCTGCGTGCCGGGCTCGCCGATGGATTGCGCGGCGATGACGCCGACAGCTTCGCCCATCTCAACCATGCGGCCGGTGGCGAGGTTGCGGCCGTAGCAACGCACGCAAGCCCCGCGGCGCGATTCGCACGTCAACACCGAGCGAATCTTGACGCGCTCGATGCCAGCCGCTTGAATCGCGTTGGCCAGCTCTTCGGTGATTTCCTGGTTGATCTCGACGATGACGTTGCCTTCGTAGTCTTTGATCTTCTCGAGCGAAACGCGGCCCACAACGCGGTCGCGCAACGGCTCGACTTCGACGCCGGCTTCGATGATCGGCTCGACGAAGATGCCGTCGGCCGTGCCGCAGTCGAATTCGCTGATGATGACGTCCTGCGCCACGTCAACGAGGCGCCGCGTGAGGTAGCCGGAGTCGGCGGTCTTAAGCGCCGTATCGGCGAGACCCTTGCGGGCGCCGTGCGTCGAGATGAAGTACTGCAACACGTTTAATCCTTCGCGGAAGTTCGAAGTGATCGGAGTTTCGATGACTTCGCCGGAAGGCTTGGCCATCAAGCCGCGCATGCCTGAGAGCTGGCGGATCTGCTGTTTCGAACCGCGGGCTCCGGAGTCGGCCATGACGTAAATCGGATTGATGATGCCCTCTTTGTCCTGTTGCTCGAGCGTCTTGAACATTTCGTCCGCAACTTTTTCGGTGACGTCGCTCCAGATGGCGATGACTTTGTTGTAGCGTTCGCCGTTGGTGATCGCGCCATCGAGATACTGTTGCTGGACTTTGACGACTTCGCGTTCGGCATTGTCCACGAGCTTGAATTTGTCGCCCGGGATGACCATGTCACTGATGCCGATCGAAACGCCGCCGCGAGTGGCGTACAGGAAGCCGAGCTCCTTCAGCTTGTCGAGCGCCTGGACCGTCTTTTCGAGTCCGAAGCGCAGGTAGCAATACTGGACGAGCTGCTGAATTCCCTTCTTCTTGAGCAAGCCGTTGATGAACGGCATGTCCGTCGGAAGGTGATCGTTGAAGATCACGCGGCCGACGGTGGTGTGCAGGAACTGGCGATTCAGCGTGACGGTCGCCGTGTGCGGCACGTCCTGATCGTCATACGCGGTGGTGAGGTCAATCACCTCGCCGGTGTAGCGCAGACGGATCGGAGTGAGAAGTTCGATGTCGCCGGATTCGAGCGCGAGCACGACTTCTTCGGGAGAGCCGAACGCGCGGCCTTCGCCTTTCGCGCCGGGCTTGGACTTGGTCAGGTAATAGATGCCGAGAACCATGTCCTGCGTCGGCACCGCGAGAGGCATGCCGTTCGCGGGCGAAAGAATGTTGTGCGAGCTGAGCATCAACACCGACGCTTCCACCTGCGCTTCCGGCGAAAGCGGGATGTGCACCGCCATCTGATCGCCGTCGAAGTCGGCGTTGAACGCCGTGCAAACGAGCGGGTGGATGCGGATGGCCTTGCCTTCGACGAGCACGGGCTCGAACGCCTGAATGCCAAGCCGGTGGAGCGTCGGAGCGCGGTTCAGAAGAACCGGGTGCTCGCGAATCACGTCTTCGAGGATGTCCCAAACGATGGACTCCTGCGCTTCGACGAGTTCTTTCGCCTGCTTGATCGTGGTGCAGTGGCCAGCGGCTTCGAGCTTGTGATAGATGAACGGCTTGAAAAGCTCGAGCGCCATTTTCTTCGGCAGACCGCACTGGTGGAGCTTCAACTCGGGGCCAACGACGATGACGGAACGGCCGGAGTAATCCACGCGCTTGCCGAGAAGATTCTGGCGGAAGCGGCCCTGCTTGCCCTTGAGCGTGTCGGAAAGCGACTTCAGCGGGCGATTATTGGTGCCGCGAAGAACGCGGCCGCGGCGGCCGTTGTCGAAGAGCGCGTCAACGGCTTCCTGCAACATGCGCTTCTCGTTGCGGACGATGACGTCGGGCGCGTGCAGCTCCATGAGCTTCTTCAACCGGTTATTGCGGTTGATTACGCGGCGATAGAGATCGTTTAGGTCGGATGTGGCAAAGCGGCCGCCATCGAGAGGCACAAGCGGGCGCAACTCCGGCGGAAGCACCGGAATTACGTCGAGAATCATCCATTCGGGCTTGTTGCCGCTCTTGCGGAACGCTTCGAGAACCTTGAGCCGCTTCGCGAACTTGATCCGCTTCTGAAGGCTGGGATCAATCTTCATTTTTTCGCGAAGCTCTTCGCTCAGCTTGTCCACGTCCACGCGGCGGAGCAATTCCTTGATGGCTTCCGCGCCCATACGCGCGTCGAACTTTCCGGCGTATTCGCGCTGGAGTTCGCGGAATTTTTCCTCAGGCAGAATTTCCTTTACCTTGATGCCGGGAGCCTCGCCCGGATCGATCACGACGAAGGCTTCGAAATAGAGAATGTGCTCGAGATCGCGCATGGTGATATCGAGCAGGTAGCCGATGCGGCTCGGCAGGCCCTTGAAGAACCACACGTGGGAGCAGGGCGACGCGAGCTCGATGTGGCCGAGGCGCTCGCGGCGGACTTTGCTCAAAGTGACTTCGACGCCGCACTTGTCGCAGATCACTCCGCGGTGCTTCATGCGCTTGTACTTGCCGCACAAGCATTCCCAGTCCGTCACCGGACCGAAAATTTTCGCGCAGAACAAGCCATCGCGCTCGGGCTTGAACGTCCGGTAGTTGATCGTCTCCGGCTTGGTGACTTCGCCGTGCGACCACGACCGGATTTTTTCCGGACTCGCCAGGCTGATGCGAATGGAATCAAAATCCGCAATCTGGCTGGCGCGATCATAAGGGCTCGATCGATACAAGGGCGAACCTCCCGTCCCGATTTTTCGGGACAACAACTAGTAGAAAGCCGTTAAACCATCTCGAGCGCCGCCATCCTGCGCGAGCGGGTTGAGCGCAGGACGGCGGGCCCACGTTTCCTCAATCGGCGGCGTCCGCCTTCTCCAACTGCGGTTTCTGCCGCTTCATCAATTCCACGTCCAGGCAGAGCGACTGCAGCTCGCGGACGAGAACGTTGAACGATTCGGGCACGCCCGGCTCGATGCCAGGTTCGCCCTTGACGATGGCCTCGTAGATTTTCGCGCGGCCGTAGACGTCGTCCGACTTCGCGGTGAGCAGCTCCTGAAGGATGTGCGCCGCGCCGTATGCTTGCAGCGCCCAGACTTCCATTTCTCCGAAGCGCTGTCCGCCGAACTGCGCCTTGCCGCCGAGCGGCTGCTGGGTAATGAGCGAGTATGGGCCGATCGAGCGAGCGTGAATTTTGTCGTCAACAAGGTGCGAGAGCTTGAGCATGTAGATGTACCCGACGGTCACGTTCTGCGCGAAAATATCGCCCGACATGCCGTCGTAGAGCGCGATCTTGCCGGTGTTCGGCAATTTCGCGGACTCGAGCAGGTGGCGGATGTCATTTTCACGCGCGCCGTCGAACACGGGCGTGGCCATTGGGATGCCGTCGCGGAGGCCCCGCGCCATCTCGATGAGTTCTTCGTCACCGAGATCGGCGATAGATTTCCACACCGGTGTGGGCCCAAACGCGTCCTTGAACCACTTGCGCAGGCCATCGGCTCGGACTTCGTCGTCGAAGAGCGCGGCGATTTGATCGCCGAGCACCTTCGACGCCCATCCGAGATGCGTTTCGAGAATCTGCCCGACGTTCATACGCGAAGGAACGCCAAGCGGGTTGAGAACGATTTCCACCGGCGTGCCATCCGGCATGTACGGCATGTCTTCTTCCGGCACGATGCGGGCGATGACGCCCTTGTTTCCGTGGCGGCCGGCCATCTTGTCGCCGACGGAAAGCTTGCGCTTCATCGCGATATAGACTTTGACGAGCTTGATGACGCCCGGCGGCAATTCGTCGCCCTTCTTGAGCTTGGCGACGCGGTCGTCGGTGATCTTCCGCAGCACGTCAATCTGCCGTGAAGTCATCTCCTCGATCTCGTCGATTTTCTCGATGAGGAGCGGGTCCTTGTCGGAAAGGCGCATACGCTTCAAGTTGCGCGTGGAAATCTTTTCGAGAATGTCGCGCGTCAGCTCGGTGCCTTTCGTCAACAAGCGCTTGTTGGTGCGTTCGTCGTGGAGGTCGGCGAGAAGCGATTGGCCGCCGAGAAGATCGCCCAGGCGCTTCAGGCGCTCGTCGGTGAGAATGCGGATTTCATCGGCGAGGTTCTTCTCGAGCTTGGCCACGTGAGTGGCTTCGATGGCCTTGTGCCGCTCGTCCTTCTCCGCGCCCTTGCGGCAGAAGATCTTGACATCCACGATCGTGCCCTCGATGCCCGGCGGGCAATAGAGAGAAGCGTCGCGAACGTCTCCGGCCTTCTCACCGAAAATCGCGCGCAGAAGCTTTTCTTCCGGAGTGAGGGTGGTTTCGCCCTTCGGAGTCACCTTGCCGACCAGGATGTCGCCCGGACGGACGGTGGCGCCGATGCGGATCACGCCGCTCTCGTCGAGATTGCGAAGGAAACCCTCGTTGATGTTGGGAATATCGCGAGTGATTTCTTCGGGGCCGAGCTTCGTATCGCGGGCCTCGATTTCGTACTCCTCGATGTGGATTGAGGTGTAGTAATCCTCGCGCACCAGTTTTTCACTGACCAGGATGGCGTCTTCAAAGTTGTAGCCGCGCCACGGCAGGAACGCTACGAGGACATTGCGGCCGAGAGCGAGCTCGCCGTGGTCGGTGCAAGGCCCGTCCGCGAGGACGTGGCCCTGCTTCACGCGGTCTCCCGTGCGGACCAGCGGCTTCTGGTTGATGCAAGTGTTCTGGTTCGAACGCTTGAATTTCGTCAGCAGGTAAATGTCGGAACCGACTTCGCGGCTGAGCACGCCGGACTGGTCGGATTCGACGCGCACGATGATGCGCTCGGAGTCCACCTGGTCGACGATGCCGTCGCGGCGGCAGACGATGACCGCGCCGGAATCGCGCGCCGTCACTCGCTCCATGCCGGTGCCGACGAGCGGTGCTTCGCCCTTGATGAGTGGCACAGCCTGGCGCTGCATGTTCGAGCCCATCAACGCGCGGTTCGCGTCGTCGTTCTCGAGGAACGGGATGAGACTGGCGGCCACCGAAACGAGTTGCTTCGGCGACACGTCAATGTAGTCCACTTCCTCCCGGCTCTTCAGGACGAAGTTGCCGGCCTGGCGGCAATTGACCAGCTCGGTGGTGATGCGCAGCTTTTCATCGAGCGCGGCGTTGGCCTGCGCGACGACGTAGCGATCCTCTTCCCACGCCGAGAGATAGAAGCAATACGGCTCGACAACCACGCGCCGCCGCTTCAATTCCTCGTTCGCGTCGTCCACTTTTTCTTTTTCGACGATCTCGCCGGGCTTGAACTCGCTGTCTCCGGCGTTCACGATTCGCACGTAGTCAATCACGCGCCCGCCCTTCACCTTGCGGTAGGGCGACTCGATGAAGCCGAATTCGTTGATGCGAGCGTAGCTCGAGAGCGAGCTGATCAGGCCGATGTTCGGACCTTCCGGCGTTTCGATCGGGCAGATGCGGCCGTAGTGAGTCGGGTGAACGTCGCGAACTTCGAAACCGGCGCGCTCGCGCGACAACCCGCCGGGTCCGAGAGCCGAAAGACGCCGCTTATGCGTGATTTCGCTGAGCGGGTTGGTCTGGTCCATGAACTGGCTGAGCTGCGAACTGCCGAAGAACTCGCGAATCGCCGCCATGACCGGCTTGGCGTTCACAAGATCGTGCGGCATCGCCGTGGACATTTCCTGATATACCGACATCTTTTCCTTGATGGCGCGCTCCATGCGAACCAGGCCGATGCGGAACTGGTTCTCGAGGAGTTCGCCGACCGCGCGGACGCGGCGGTTGCCCAGGTGATCGATGTCGTCTACCGTGCCGATATTGCGGCGCAGCTTGAGCAGGTAGTTGATCGCCGCGACGAAGTCGGATGGATCGAGCGTGCGCTTGTCGAGCGGTGTCTCGAGTCCCAATTTAATATTGAATTTCAGCCGGCCGACCTTGCTGAAGTCGTACTTGCGCGCGTCGAAGAACATCCCGTTGAAGAGCGCGGTCGCCGTCTCGAGCGTCGGAGGATCTCCGGGACGCAGCTTGCGGTAGATTTCGATCAACGCCTCGCGCGGGCTCTTGATCGCGTCTTTGTCCAGAGTGCGGCTGATGATGACTCCGACGTCGTCGCGCTCGGGGAAGCAAACGTCCACTTCGTTGATGCCCGCATCGGCCAGCGCCACCCACATTTCGGGAGTGAGCAACTTGTTCGCGTCGAGAAGCACTTCGCCGGTCTGGCGATTCACCATCTCGGCGACCGTGAACGCGCCTTCGAGATCGGCCACCGAGGCTTCCACCTGCGTGACCTTCGACTTGACGAGTTCCTTATAGAGCGCTTCGCTGATGCGCTTGTGCGCGCCGACGATTACGTCATCGGTGCGAGGATGCTTGATTTCGTGCGAGAGCTTGCGATCGACGAGGCCTTCGGAAACATTCCACCAGATGCGGCGGTCGCGGAGCGAAACGCGCTCGACCTGGTAGAACGTCCGCAGGATGTCTTCATTCGACTTCATTCCCAGGGCGCGCAGGAAAATCGAGCCGAGGAATTTCCGCTTTCGGTCGATGCGGACGTAAAGAATATTTTTCGTGTCGTACTCGAACTCGACCCACGAGCCGCGGTACGGAATGATCTTGCCGAGGAAGTAGCTGCGATTGTTGGCCGTCTCGTAGAAGACGCCCGGCGAGCGGTGCAACTGGCTGACGATGACGCGCTCGGTCCCGTTGATCGTGAAGGTGCCGTTCTCGGTCATCAGCGGGATATCGCCGAAGAAAACTTCCTGTTCCTTGATGTCGCGAATGCTCTTCGCGCCGGTTTCGGGGTCCTTGTCGTAAATCGTGAGGCGAATGGTGACCTTGAGCGGCGCGGAATACGTCATGCCGCGCTCCTGGCACTCGCTCACGTCGTATTTCAACTGCAGCGTGACCGGATCGCCGCACTTGTTGCAGAACGTGGGCGTGTTCTTGTTGAACGTGCCGCACTTCGAGCAGATGACGTCGCCGGTGCGATAGGGATTGGTGACGACCGAAGCGCCGCAACTCCGGCACGTCGCGCGAAGGTGATGCAGGCCGCGCAAATGGCCGCACTTGCACTCCCAGTTGCCGATGGCGTAGTCCACGAAGTCGAGCTGCGAGAGTCCCCGAAAATCCTGAATCGGAAACACGGATGAGAAGACGGACTGCAGGCCCGTATCTTCGCGCTCGCTCGGCAGCAAATCCATTTGCAGGAATCGCTGATACGATTTTTTCTGAACGTCAATTAAGTTGGGAATCTGGACGGAGGTTTTGATTTTGGCAAAATCCAGCCGTTCCCGTTCCCGCGTCGGACGGTTTCCATTCCGCATTCTGAGTTACCTCTCCCCCTTAGGGGTTGGCCGGTAGCGGCAATCCGGATAGACACCCGTATCGCCGGTCCGGGAAGGACCTGTTGCGAGGTTGATGGTTCCGATGAAGCAAGCGCGTAGGCGAATTCCTTGGCGCCCGAATGTCGAGCGCAATACCGCCGCCACTACTTGATCTCGACCTTGGCTCCGACGTCTTCGAATTTCTTCTTGATCGTCGCGGCTTCGTCCTTGTTCACGCCCTCTTTCACGGTCTTGGGCGCGCCGTCAACGAGGTCCTTGGCTTCTTTCAAGCCGAGGCTCGTGACTTCGCGGACTGCCTTAATCACGTTGATCTTGTTCGCGCCCACGTCGGTGAGCACGACGGCGAATTCCGTCTTCTCTTCCGCCGGGGCCGCGCCGCCTGCCGCCGCGCCGCCCGCCACGACCACGGGGGCCGCCGCGGCTGCGGACACGCCGAAGGCTTCTTCCATTTTCTTGACCAGCTCAGAAGCTTCGAGCAGCGTCAAGCCCTTGATTTCATCGAGAATCGCTTCCACTTTGCTAGCCATTGCTTTTTACATCCTCCTAAGATTGAGCAAACTTTTCGGCCTTCACCGCTTCGTTGGCGACGAAAGCCAAATTCCGCGGAACTGCGGCAAGCGTGGACGCCAGGCGTTGCGCCGGCGCGCCGAGCAAGAACATCAACTTGCTGATCAACTCTTCCTTCGAAGGCAGCTGCGCGAGGCCCTTGATTTCATCAATCGAGACGACGCGGCCTTCGACCCAACCAGCCTTGAACTTGAACGCCGGAACTTCCTTCGCGACCTTCGTGAGCACTTTCGCAAGCGCCACGGGGTCTGCCGTCGTATAAGAAATCGAATTCGTGCCCTTGAGATTCTTCAACAGCGATTCGGCCGGGGTGCCCTCGCCGGCGCGTTCCGCCAGCGTGTTTTTCACCACTTGATACTTGCCGCCTGCCGCTTCCACCGCGCGGCGCAGCCGCGTATCGTCCTCGACCGTGATCCCCTGAAACGTGGTGAGAATCACCGACGAAACGTTCGCCAGTTGCATCCGCAACGCTTCCGATTCCGTCTTCTTCTCCGCCTTCTTCTTCATCCCCTGCTCCTAATTCAATCCAGAAATTCCCCGCGCGATTTATGCCGCCGCTGCAGCAACCGCGGATTCGGCTTCGGCATGATCGATGGGGACGCCCGGGCCCATCGTGGACGTCAGCGTGATTTTCTTGATGAACTTGCCCTTCGCCGCCGCGGGCTTCGCTTTCTGAATCGCCGCGAGCAGCGCATGCGCGTTTCCGGCCAACTGCTGCGCCGTGAAACTGATTTTCCCGACGGGCGAATGAATCAGCCCCGTCTTGTCGAGGCGGAACTCCACCTTACCGGCTTTGACTTCCTTGACGGCGCGAGCCACGTCGAACGTGACCGTGCCCGTCTTCGGATTGGGCATAAGGCCGCGCGGGCCGAGCACTTTGCCGAGACGCCCGGCGGACTTCATCATGTCCGGCGTGGCGATCACGGCCTCGTAATCCGTCCAGCCTTCCACGATTTTCTGAACCATGTCGTCGCCGCCGACAAAATCCGCACCGGCTTCCTGCGCCTCGCGAACTTTTTCGCCGCTCGCGATGACGAGAACGCGCTTCGATTTTCCGAGCCCGTGCGGCAGCACGACCGTGCCGCGCACCATCTGGTCGGACTGCTTCGGATCTACGCCGAGATTCAGGACAAGCTCGACTGTCTCGTCGAATTTGACGTAATGCGCTTTGCGAAGAAGCTCCGCAGCTTCTTCCAGCTTGTATGGCCGCGCCTCGACGAGCTTCCGGGCGCGGTCAATATTTTTTCCGCCTACCTTTGCGCTGCGGCCCATTTCTCTGCTTCTCCTAACCGACGACTTCGATGCCCATGTTCCGCGCGGTGCCCATCACGGTGCGGACGGCAGATTCGAGTTTCGTGGTATTCAAGTCCGGCAATTTCAGTTTGGCGATTTCTTCCACTTGCTTGAGCGTTACTTTCGCGACTTTGTTGCGGTTCGGCTCGGGAGACCCTTTGACGATTCCGGCGGCGCGCTTCAAAAGCTCCGAGGCCGGCGGCGTCTTGGTGATGAACGTGAACGTGCGGTCGGTGTAAATCGTGACCAGCACCGGAATGATCATTCCGTCCGGCTCTTTCGCCGTCTTCGCGTTGAACTGCTTGCAGAAATCCATGATGTTGACGCCGTGGGGGCCAAGTGCCGTGCCCACGGGCGGCGCGGGCGTCGCTTTTGCGGCCGCCAATTGCAATTTCACAGTGGATTGAACTTTCTTCGCCATTTCCCGTTTCCCTTTGCCTTCCGCGCGATTACTGCTCCGCGCGGCTACGAAAAAATCGTTACGCTACTTTTTCCACTTGCGCGAAATCCAGCTCGACCGGAGTCGAGCGGCCGAATATCGTGACCGAAACCTTCAGAGTGCTGCGGTCGGAATTTACTTCCTCGACGACGCCCGTGAAATTCGCGAACGGGCCGTCCACGATGCGCACTTGCTCGTTGCGATCGAAACTCAGCTTCGGCTTCGGCTTCTCCGCCGTGCTGGTCGCACGGTTCAGAATGTTTTTAACTTCCTCTTCGGTCAGCGGCGTCGGCGTTTGCCCTGAGCCGACGAAACCGGTGACGCGCGGCGTCGAGCGGACGACGTGCCAGGTGTAATCGTCCATATCCATTTCGACGAGCAGGTAGCCCGGATAGCACATCCGCGGCGAAATCACTTTCTTGCCGCCGCGAATTTCCACCACGGATTCGGTCGGGATAATCATTTGCCCGATCTTGTCCTGCAGCCCGAACGCGGCCACGCGTCCTTCCAGGCTCTCTTTCACCTTTTTCTCAAATCCCGAGTAGGTGTGGACGATGTACCACTGCTTCGCCATTCCAGTTCCTTCAATCAGTGTTTTATGTAATGCATCAGCCAATTTTCGCCCCGGAACAAAAGAGAATCCGTCAAAAAGAAAAACAGTGCGAAGAGCGCCACGGTGACGACCACGACGGTGGTAGTCGAGATGACATCGGCCTTGCTCGGCCAATTCACTTTGTTCATTTCCACGCGCACTTCGTGGAAAAATTGTCCCAGCCGCTTGGGATACTCCAGGATCCGCTGAATAAAGCCCGGAACCGGAAGTGATGATCCTTCGCTGCTTGCGCCTTCTCTCAACTTCGCCGCCTCTGCCATCGGTCTGCCTGTCTGATGATTTCGTTCACGATCCGCCGGCCCTTAGCCCCGCCGCCGCACTGCAAATCTGGCAGGGGAGGAGGGATTCGAACCCCCACTCTCGGTTTTGGAGACCGATGGTCTACCGTTGAACCTACTCCCCTAAATCTGAAGCCGGACTATTTCACTTCTTTGTGAGCCGTATGTTTCCGGCACGTATTGCAAAATTTCTTGGTCTCGAGGCGGTCGGGATGCGCCTTCCGGTTCTTCATGGTCGTGTAGTTGCGGTTCTTGCAGTCGCCGCATTGCAATGTGATTATTTCTCGCATGTTCGTTTACTCGATGATCTCGGTGACCGCGCCTGCTCCGACCGTGTGGCCGCCTTCGCGGATCGCGAAGCGCAGCCCCTTCTCCAAGGCCACCGGCGTGATCAAACTCACTTCCATCGTCACGTTGTCCCCCGGCATCACCATCTCCACTCCGGTCGGCAACGCTACGTCTCCCGTCACGTCCGTCGTCCGGAAATAAAACTGCGGCCGGTAGCCCGTGAAGAACGGCGTGTGCCGCCCGCCCTCTTCCTTCGTCAGCACGTACGACTCCGCCTTGAACTTCGTGTGCGGCGTGATCGATCCCGGCTTCGCCACCACCTGCCCGCGCTCCACATCTTCTTTTTCCGTTCCGCGCAGCAGCAATCCCACGTTGTCGCCCGCTATTCCTTCATCCAGCAACTTCCGGAACATCTCCACGCCCGTCACCACCCGCTTCACCGTCGGACGGAAGCCCACGATCTCTACTTCTTCGCTCACTCGTACTTTCCCGCGCTCGATTCGTCCCGTCACCACTGTGCCGCGGCCCGAGATCGAGAAAATATCTTCAATCGGCATCGCGAACGGCTTGTCCACTTCCCGCTGCGGCAGCGCCACGTTCTTGTCCACCGCGTCCATCAATTCCAAGATCGACTTCTCCCACTTCGGATCGCCCTCGAGCGCCTTCAGCGCCGAACCCCGGATCACAGGAACCGTGTCGCCGGGAAATTGATAGCTCTTCAGCAACTCGCGCACTTCGAGCTCAACCAATTCCAGCAGCTCAGGGTCTTCCACCACGTCGCACTTGTTCAGAAACACCACGATCGAAGGCACGCCCACCTGCCGCGCGAGAAGAATGTGCTCCCGCGTCTGCGGCATTGGCCCGTCCGTCGCTGCTACCACCAGGATCGCGCCGTCCATCTGCGCCGCGCCCGTGATCATGTTCTTGATGTAGTCGGCGTGGCCCGGGCAATCAATGTGCGCGTAGTGGCGGTTCGCCGTCTCGTACTCCACGTGCGCCACCGCGATCGTGATGCCCCGCTCGCGCTCTTCCGGCGCGTTGTCAATCGAATCGAACGCCCGGAACTGCACCTTCGAGTTCGTCTTCGAGAGCACTTTCGTGATCGCCGCCGTCAACGTCGTCTTGCCGTGGTCGATGTGCCCAATCGTCCCCACGTTCACGTGCGGCTTGCTCCGCTCGAATTTCTCCTTGCCCATCGTCGGCTGTCCTTGTCAGAGAGCTGCGCCGTGCTCCCTCGCCTACACGCGCTCTTCTGTTTGTGGGTTTCTACTTGCCGTTTCGTTACTGGACGGTCCGTGACCCCGCTAGTCTATTTCCGATTCCAACCGCAATCTGGAGCGGGGGACGGGATTCGAACCCGCGACCATCTGCTTGGAAGGCAGAGACTCTACCACTGAGTTACCCCCGCTCATCCGTCCGCTGCATTCCTTCATCCCCGACCCGGAGAATCAGGAACCTGGAGCCTGGGACCGGGATTGAACCGGTGACCTCGTCCTTACCAAGGACGCGCTCTACCAACTGAGCTACCCAGGCTCATTCCGGTCAATCGCGCCGCGCTTCGCGTATTCCGCCTCACGAATGCGGGACTGGGTTTTCGTGCACCTCAACTGTCGGGAGCCGGCGTTTTGCGCCATCCGTCGGATGTAGATTCAAGCGAGACGCTGGTGGACGGGGAAGGATTCGAACCTTCGTAGCCCGCAAGGAGCGGCAGATTTACAGTCTGCTGGTTTTAGCCACTCACCCACCCGTCCCGCGTATGCCACGGGAACGCAGCGATCGCATCCCCACGGGAGAAAACCGCAATACAGAAAAGGCTCGTGTCCGGAGACACCAGCCCCAACTCTTTTATTGCGAGAATTTCGTCCGTATCACCGCAAAATTATCCCGGCCCATCAAATTCAGCTGGCGGAGGGAATTGAACCCCCGACCCTCTGATTACAAATCAGATGCTCTACCAGCTGAGCTACGCCAGCACACTCAAACCGACCAAAAATATCACAGAGGCAATAGAATTGCAAGCAAGTTTATTTCGGCGGCACGCCGCGTGCCATTCCGGGTTGTGAAGTCCCGGCGGTGCAACGGGGTTCCCTAAAAACCGGCAAAATTAACCGCCTCATCTACTTAACTTTACACCGTTTCGCGCGAACTTTATACTGGAAAAATGACTCGGGCCGGAAAACGCGTCCTGATCGCCCTGGGAATTTTGATAATTGTGGCCGTGTGCGTCGCGGTCTATCTCCTTCGTCCTCAGCCGCCCACAGCAATTGTACCCGTAACGCCCGGCCCGCCTCCTGATGTGCTAAGCCTGCTTCCTCCAGGCGCGCCGGTGATTGCATTCGGCGATATTGCCGCGCTGCGCGCATCGCCTTTTGCCGCCGACCTCAGTGCGCTTGGGCCTGCGCCCGACCAGGAAAAAGAATATCGCGACTTCGTGCGTGACACCGGCTTCGACTACTCACGCGATCTGGACCGTTTCGCGGCCGACGTGTGGATTGACACGAAAAAGCCGCTTCCCGACGGCTCGCCGCGCGTATCGCTCGTCGCGGTCGCGGACGGCCGCTTCGATCGCGCCAAGATTTCCGCGTACGTGCTTCGCACGGGCAAGATTTCGAAGCGCGGCGAAACGGATGTCTATGATGTTCCCGCGGGCGTTCCCGGAGAAACGTTCTCGTTCGCGTTCCTCTCGCCGGGGCGCATGGTGCTCGCGCAGGCAACGAGTCTCGACCCAGTTCTTTCGAGGTCCAGCGGATCCAGCCTGGACGCGGGGACTCGCGACCGGATTTCGCGCGTGACCGGTGCAACTTTCTTCGCTGTTGCAAAGACCGAAGATCTGCCGAAAGCGATCGCGATTCCCGGCCTGCAGTCCGGGCAGCTGAACCGCATCTTGAAAAGCATTCGCGGGTTGACGTTCGCCGGGCATCCGGACGGTAACAAGCTCGCCGTCGCCGCCGAAGCGGACTGCGATTCCATGTCCGATGCGCTCCAGCTCTCCGCTCTGCTCGACACGCTGCGATGGTTAGGCCGCGCGGAGCTGGCGGATCCAAAAACTCGGGCGCAGATGCGGCCCGCCGATGCCGCGGCGCTAGACCGCATTCTCAAGATCGCCAGCGTCTCGCGCGACAATCACTGGGTGCGGGTCCGCGCTGACCTCCCGCCCGATATCTTAAAGGCAAGACCGGCGCCCGCTCGCGCAACGGGCAACCAGTAATCAACTCCGCGAGATCATCAAGGGACGAAGCTGACCGCGGCATGGTCGCTGGGTTCGCGGATACTCGTACGGGATTGTGTTCGTCGTTTGGAAGCCAGCGGATTGCGGGGAGTTCAGTCGCCGGTGACCAGCGCCGTTTGCGCTGAGCGAAGATAGCGCCAGGGATTTACGGGCGTATTGTTCAGGCGCACTTCGTAGTGAACGTGCGGACCGGTGGCATGTCCGGATGCGCCTTCGTATCCGATCACGTCGCCACGCTTCACCTGCGCGCCAGCGATTGTATTGAATTGCTTGAGATGGCCGTACCACGTCGCGACGCCAAAGCCGTGATCGATTACAACCAGACGGCCGTAGCCAGCGCGGCGATCAACGATGGTCACTACGCCGTCCGCCGTTGCACGGACCGGGTCGCCAAGATGCGAAGCAATATCCACGCCCGCATGAAACGCGCCTTCACCACTGAACGGATCGAGACGCTCGCCAAAACGGCCCGTTATTTCGCCGACGACTGGCCAGAGCGACGGCACAACCGCTAGATTCGCAAGTTGCATCGCCGGCATCAGGCGCAAATTCGTTGTCGCACTCGCCATCAAGGAAGGATTCGTCGCGAGGTAATTGAATTCCGCGACAGACTGCTGGTATCCGCCGTCGGTTCCTTGATAGCTATCAGTGATAGCAAACGGCGTTTGGCGGAGACGGGTGATTCCGTACGCCATCGCCACTTCGCCAGCGAGAGATTGAAGCGAATTCAACTGCTGGTTCTTGTTTGCGACCTGCGTCTGCAAATCCTGATATTGCTTCTTCAAGCTCGTTTGTTCTCGGCGCAGAGCGTTGTAGTTCGTCACTTTCCAGAGCATCCGGCTGTACGATCCGAGGGCCACAGCCACGGTGATGCCGCCAACCACGGACAGCGCGAGCAAAAGCTGAACCACATAGAGGGGTACGCGGACACGGCGGACTCCGCCGGATTCGTTCGAGGCGATAAAAAGGGTATAGGACTTGCGCGTCATTCTTTCAAATTCCCGCCGAAGAAACGCGACGACCCGAAGCGACCTCGGCCTGGCAGCGGCCTGCCGGACCTTCCCCTGGTCTGAACCGCGAGCCTTGGTTCGAAACCCGACGAATTGTAGGGACTCAGCCATGTTTCGTCAACCCATTTCTTCCATTTACTGTAGACGCGCGAGCTCTCACACCTCTATTGAGTACGGTCTATAATTCAAAATTGTTCTGTTTGGATTGTTTCGATTGTCCCGCATTGCGGGTTCTGCGACAACTGTACTGATGAACAAAGAAAGCGAGCTGGTCGCGCGCATCAGCGCAGCCGTCCGTTCGGCCGGGGCACGAGCCGCGAGAACAGGTTTGCGGCTGGGTATAGGCGACGATGCGGCATTGTTCGCGCCTCGGCGCGGATTTGACGTCGTGGTGAGCAGCGATTTCTTTATTGAGGGCGCGCATTTCAATTCGTGGACGCACCCGCCGGAGTCGGTCGGATATAAATCTCTCGTTCGCGCGGTGAGCGATCTCTCGGCGATGGGCGCGGAGCCGGGATATTTCCTCCTGAACGTCGCGCTGCCCGCTGCGAAGACAAGCGTCTGGCTCGATGGCTATCTGAAGGGGCTCGGGAGGGCCGCGCGGATGGCTCGCATTGTGCTCATAGGAGGGGACTTAGCAAAGAGCACGAAGGTGTCAATCGCGATCTTGGTGATCGGTTATGTGAAGGTGGGCCGAGCCATTCGGCGCTCGGGCGCGCGGCCCGGCGACCTCGTCTATGTAAGCGGACGATTGGGGGTGGCGCGACTCGGTCTTGAAATTCTTCTCAAACGACACGCAGACCCTGCGGGTGCGCGGCGGCTACTGGCTCCGCACTTGTATCCGCCGCTGCGGCTCGACCTCGGTGCGTGGATCGCGCGCGAACGAATTGCGTCGGCAATGATGGATATCTCCGACGGGCTCTCGATTGACCTCGGCCGGCTTTGCGAAGCAAGCCACGTCGGCGCGACGATCGATGCCGAGCGCATTCCGCGCGCGGCACTTTCTTCAGCGTGGCAGAAGCGCCTGCATCTCGCGCCGAGCGCCGCGCTCGATTTCGCTTTGCATGGCGGGGATGACTACGAATTGCTAATGACAGTTCCGCCGCATCGAGCACACAAACTGCGCAGAGCACCCGCTGGGACTCGGCTGACATGCATCGGGAAGATCACGCGCGACCGGCGGGTGGTCCTCCTCGACCCCGGCGGCCGGCCGCGTCCCCTTCAGGCAAAAGGCTGGGATCATTTCAGCCGACACGTCTGAAACCGTCATTACGGATCAGACAGTAAATGGGCTTACTGGAGGCCGGCACCTCGATTCCGCGAAGCCTCGTGGCGATCAGGGACGGGTGACGGGCGCTGGCGGAGGCGTTGCAGGCGCGGGGGCGGAAACTTGCGTTAGTCCCTGCTCGGCGGCGTCGGCAGGAGGGGCGGTGTCCGGCGTGTCCACCTGAATCGTCTTGCCCTGCACGAGTTTTTCGAGCGGGACGACGTTCGGAAAATCTTCCACCGGCTTTCCCTGAAAAGTCTCTTTCATGAACTGAAGCCAGATGGGTAGCGCGGCGCGCGCGCCCGTTTCTTTTTTTCCGAGAGAGATTCGCTTGTCGTCGTTTCCCACCCACACGCCCGCGGTGAGCGACGGCGTGAATCCGATGTACCACGCATCGGTGAAATCGTTGGTCGTACCTGTCTTGCCGCCGGTGGGCCGCGCAAGCTCTCTCGCGCGGACGCCCGTACCGAACTGCACGACTTCCTCAAGCATCGCGACCATCGTCCGCGCCACGTCCGGCGGGATCACGTCGGTCACCTGCGGCTTCGCTTCTTCAAGCAGCGCGCCGTCATAAGTTGTCACGCGGCGGATCGAGTGCGGCTCGATGTGAATGCCGTCGTCGGGAAAAACGGTGAACGCCGAAACGTGCTCCATCAGAGAAAGATCGGCCGCACCGAGAGCGAGAGGCAGGTATGGCGGCAAGGGGCTCGTGATTCCGAAGCGGCGAGCCATGTCGATGACGTGCTGAACGCCCACCTGCTCGAGCAGCCGCACGGCAGGAACGTTGCGCGAATCAGCAAGCGCGCGGCGCAGCGTGATGCGGCCTTCGAATTTCTCATCGTAATTTTTCGGTGAATAATCCTGGCCGCCGCTGCGGAACGTCACCGGCGCGTCCACGATCGTATCGAACGGAGAAGCCCCTTGCTCAATCGCCGTCGCGTAGACGTACACCTTGAACGAGCTGCCCGTCTGCCGCACCGCCTGCGTCGCGCGATTGAATTTCGAGTCTTCAAAGCTCGAGCCGCCGACCATCGCCTTGATCTCGCCGGTGGAATTGTCGATGGCGAGGAATGCGCCCTGCGCCTTCAATTCCTGTTCGAGTTCAACGCGAGCCGTCGAGCCGGCGATGTCGAGGATTTTGAAGAGCGCCAAATCGCCTGCCTTGAAAAGCTCCGACGGCGAATGGCGGCCGGTCCACGCAAACGTCGATGCCGATACCATGGCGACGTACGGCCCGATTTTCACGGTCGCCGACGTGCCTTCCACATTGCGGACGAGCCCGGTGACATATTCGCCCTTTTCAATCGCGCCGTGCCAATCGTCCGAGTCGTACGTATCGAGCTTGCCGCCCTGCTTCAAGACATTCTGCAGGCCGCCGCGCCAGCCATGGCGGCGATCGTATTCGTGCAGGCCATCGAGAACGGCCTGATCCGCGGCACGCTGCATCGCCACGTTTAGCGTGGTGTAGACGCGCAGACCCTGTTCGTGCACGGCAGCGGTGCCATACGTTTTCTCGAGGTATTGCCTGATGTCCTCGACGAAATACGGCGCCAGATCGTTGTGCGGCGAGGAAAGATGAAGCGTGAGCGGAGTGACGGAGGCCGCTTCGGCGTCCGCGGAACTGATTTTTCCCTCGTGCGCCATCAGCGAGAGCACCAGATTGCGCCGCGCACGCGCCCGTTGCGCGTGAAGAACCGGCGAATACGACGGGCCCCGAATAATCCCCGCGAGAAGCGCCGCCTCAGGCAGCGTCAATTTGCCGACCGGCTTGCCGAAATAATATTCCGACGCCGCTTCGAAGCCATAATTTCCGTGGCCCAGGTAAATTTGGTTGCAGTACATCGTCAGGATTTGCTGCTTGGTGTAGTGACGCTCGATTTGGAGGGCGAGGAGCGCTTCCTGGCTTTTCCGGCGAAAGGAACGATTGGAGCGATCGAGGAAGAGCCCGCCGGCCAGCTGCATCGTGATCGTGCTCGCGCCCTCGGAGATTTTGCGCTTCGCGATATCGCGCCAGGCCGCGCCGACCACGCGTGTGAAATCCACACCCCAATGATCTTCGAAGTGCTGGTCTTCGGTGGCGATGATCGCGTCTTTCAGAACTTTCGGAATTTGCTCGTACGTGAGCAGAATTCGGCGCTGCAGCGCGAAAGTTCCGATGGATTGGCCGTCATCGGCGTAGAGTTCGGTGACTGTGTCGGGACGGTAGTCCTCCAGCGCGTGAATTTCGGGAAGATCGCTTGTGTAAACAAACAGAAGACCGACACCCGCACCGAACGCGATCGAGCAGAGCAATAGAAATCCAAATGCGAGGCGGCCAAAAAGCGAGCCGCCGCTGATCTTCATCGAGTTCTGAACGGGCTCGTCCACAGAAAAGATATTCTATCGCACAGGGAGTATTCGCGGCGGAATTCGCGCGGGAAGTGCGGAGCGATTAACCAGCGCCGCGCTTTCATGCATTGCGGGGCGTGCCTGATGCCCCGTATGTCTTCTCTGCCGCTTACGCTTTCTCAGCGACAAAAAGCATCTCGGGCGAATCGTCGCGAAGCGGCGAGCGATCGAAATCGCCGTACAAGGCAGCGATGCGGAATCCGGCGCGCGCGAGCAGGTGCTCGGCCTCGTAACGGAAAAAATAACGGATTGTGAACGCGAAGACGAGGCGCTCCTCCCGGCCGTCCGGATGGCTCACGTAATGGATCAACTCGACGTCGTTTCGCTGTTCGGCACGATGAAATGCGGCTGTGCGCTCGCTGACGCGAAGCCGGCGCCCGTCCGGCAATGCGATTGACGGGCTAGGCTGCGACTCCGCGAGATACGCCGGATCATGCAAGCGTTTTGGATCGGCCTGAAAAATATCGAGAATCAAGCGGCCTCCCGGCGCGAGATGCCGATGCGCGCTTCGCAGGCACGCGAGTTGCTGCTGGACTTCGAGAAGGTGCTGAAATGGCCGGAATGGAATGAGGATCAGGCGAAATGTCGCATGCAGATCAAAATCCGCCATGTCTCCGCGATGCAATTGGACGCGGCGGCGAATTTCGTCGGACTGTTCGGCGAGCTTCGCGCGGCAGCGCGAGAGCATGGCCTCTGAGATATCGAGACCGTCGGCGTTATGGCCTTCGGCCGCGAGCGAGAGAAGGACGCGGCCCGTGCCGCAGCCGAGCTCGAGAATCGGACCACCGAACTCCTTCGCCGCGGCCTTATAGAAATCAACGTCGCGCCGCGCTACCACCCCAGGCATGTAATCGTAATATTCGGCGACGAACGAGTCGTACGGAATCGCACTTGGCGCACTCATCACGAATTCGCCTTCCTCCTACTTCTTGCCGACGTAAGCATCCGCCTCGATCTCGACCAACATATCCGGGGAAACGAAGCCGCTGACTTGAAGCATGCTCGTCGCCGGGCGAATGTCCTTGAAGACTTCCCCGTGCGCGCGGCCAATCTTCTCCCATTCGGCGATATTCGTGACGTACATCCGCGTGCGCACGACGTCGCTCATCTTGGCTCCAGCCTTCACGAGCGCCGACTCGATATTCCGCAGCGCCTGCTTCGTCTGCGCGGCGAAATCGCCCTTGCCGGCGATTTCGCCCTTGTCGTTCGTCGCCGTCGTCCCGGACACATGGACGTAATCTCCGACGCGCACGGCGCGCGAGTAACCGATGATCGGCTCCCAAGGCGTACCGCTTGAAATGTTTTCTCTTGGCATCGTTCGCATCCCCTCCGAGAGAATCATCTTACGATGCGCCATTGATACGGCCAAGCGTTGGGAATGATTCCGGAGATTCCGGGTCAGCAATGGCGCAACATTGGGGTAGCGCCACGCGAATCAGTCGTCGAAACGAGCGCGGAGATCCGGCGGAGTGACCGGGCAAACGTTGGGACATTTGCCGAAAACGCGGTAGCGGATGCGCGCGACGAAATTATAGACGCCATCACGAATCGCGCGCGGAATGATGGAAATCGTGCCAGCGACGAATCCCCAGAATCCACTGAGGCGGCGAAGAATATGGATCACGCCACCAGAGCGAATGAGCAAGCGGCCGTCATTCGTGAGCACGATCAGGCTATCGGGAAGATTCCTCCGCTGCTCGGACGGCACAAGCGCCTCGAACGTGGCTCCCTGCAGCGGCGCGTAGCGGAATTTATCTCCGGCGCGGTCCCGCCGAATCAAAAAACGAATGTACCCCTGGCACAGCGCGCAAACGCCATCGTAGAAGATTCGATCGGCTGATCCTGCCGCAGAATTCTTGCGATCGACACTGGCTGAAACCGTGTTTGGCGCAATAGCCATGGCTCTTCTGTATATTGTCGCGCGGCGCCGACATTAAAGCCATCGCGACGCGTCGCGAAACTGCCGCTGGACAGCGATTCGCGAACTCTCTAAGCTAAGTTTAGTTTCACGAAGAAGGTGCGAGTAGGTGAAATGCAACAACATCCTCGAAGCGGTAGGGAACACGCCGCTCATCCGCTTGCATCGCGTGGCGAAGGAGTCGAAGGCTGAAGTCTACGTCAAAGCCGATTTCCTTAATCCGGGCGGGTCGGTGAAAGACCGCATTGGCATCTCGATGATTGACGAAGCCGAGCGAAAAGGTCTGCTGAAGCCCGGCGGCACGATCATCGAAGGCACATCCGGCAACACGGGCATGGGGCTCGCGCTCGTCGCCGTGGTGCGCGGCTACAAAGTGGTCTTCACCATCACGGACAAGCAATCGCGCGAGAAAATTGACCTGCTGAAAGCCTTTGGCGCGGAAGTGATCGTCTGTCCGACGGCCGTGGAGCCCGATGACCCGCGGAGCTATTACTCGGTGGCGAAAAAGCTCGCGCGCGAAATTCCGAATTCCTTCTATCCCAATCAATACGAGAACCCGATGAATCCGGAAGCTCACTACCGGACGACCGGACCTGAAATCTGGAAAGACACCGAAGGCAAGATCACGCATTTCGTCTGCGGAATGGGAACGGGCGGAACGATCAGCGGCGTCGGGCGTTATTTGAAAGAGCAGAATCCGAAAGTAAAAATCATCGGCGTGGATCCCTACGGCTCGCTCTATTACGAGTTCGCGAAGACGGGCAAGGTCGGCAAGGCGCTGACGTATGTGGTCGAAGGCATCGGCGAAGATATTTTCCCGAAGACGATGGATTTCAAGGTGCTCGACGACGTGCTGCAAGTGAACGACGAAGAGTGCTTCGTCTGGGCGCGGCGCCTCGCCAAGCGCGAGGGAATCTTCACCGGCGGCTCTGGCGGCGGTTGCATCGCGGGCACAATCAAGGTGGCGAAAGATTGCAAGGCCGGCGACGTGGTCGTCGCATTCCTGCCGGACACCGGCACGCGCTACCTCAGCAAGATTTACAACGACGCATGGATGCGCGAGTACGGCTACGTTGAATCCGAACTACCGCTCACAGCGGCGGACATTATCCGCGTGAAGCATGAGAGTGGCAGGACGCGCGAGCTGATCATCGCGCGGCCCTATCAGACCGTCTTCCACGCGCTCAACACGATGCAGCAGCAGGACATTTCACAGCTCCCTGTGTTCGAGGAAGAGATGCCGATCGGCACGATCTACGAGGATCAAATCTTGAACCTCGCCTTGCAGGGCAAGGACCTCCGCAAGCTGGTGATCCGCGAAGTGATGGACCCACCGCTGCCGCAAGTCTCGAGCAATACGCCGGTCGAGCGAGTGACGCACATCCTGAGCCACGAACGTCCCGCGGTTTTCGTCGAGATGGGAAACGGCAAGCACGAGATTCTGACCAAATTCGACCTGATGGATACGGTCGCCGGCCTCGTCGAGCAGAAGCGTTGAACTCCTCGCAAGCCGCTCAAAGCTCAATTTCCGAAGAGTGTGGGGCCGGCATCTTCGCTGTACGCGCGAGTTGGCCGCGTGAAGAGATAACTTCCTGAGCTATCCTGGAAAAGAATGAAGATCGAAGAATTCAACGAGAGGCTAAAGAGTTCGGTTCTCGTCGCGGATGGCGCGATGGGTTCGATGCTCTATGAAATCGCGGGCGCGCAGCGGTGCCTCGAGGAATTGAACGCGACGCAAGCCGAAGCCGTCTTCGGAATTCATCAGGCTTATCTGGATGCGGGCGCGCAAATCATCGAAACGAATACATTTGGCGCGAACCGCAACAAGCTCACAGAGCTGGGTCTCGGCGAACGGGTGACCGAGCTGAACCACCGCGGCGTGAAAATCGCCCGCGAGGCGCGCGAAGCCGCGCGGCATGAAGTTTTCCTCGCCGGCTCGATCGGGCCGCTCGGTGTGGCGCGCCACGTGAAGGAGCTTCCCGCGGATCAAATGATAGAAATTTTCCGCGAGCAGGCCGGTGCGCTCGAAGAGCGCGGCGTGGACCTTTTCATTCTCGAAACTTTCAGCGACGTGGACGAGCTCTGCGCCGCGGTTGATGCGATCCGTTCATTTTCGCAGCTGCCCATCGTCGCGCAGCTTACCTATTCCGAAGAAGGAACGACGTTCGGCGGGTCGCGTCCGGCGGACGCGTGGGAAAAATTGAAAGCGCGCCAGATTCAGGCAATCGGCGCAAATTGCACCATCGGCCCACAGCTTCTTCTTCCGGTGCTGCGAGAGATCGCCACTGCGGCGAACTTGCCGCTGAGCGCGATGCCCAACGCGGGATTTCCGCACCGCATGGGCGACCGCATCGTCTATCCGAAATCGTCGCCCGAATACTTTGCGTTGTTTGCGCGCGAAGCGGCGGAAATCGGAGTGAGGCTCCTCGGCGGTTGCTGCGGCACCACGCCCGAGCACGTGCGCGCGATGGCCGATGCGGCAAAGCAATTTCTCCCGGCGAAGCGCGTCGCGGCGGCATCCGTGGAAACCGTAACGGCCGAGGACATGACGCGCCGCGTGCTCGCTCGCGAGCCGGAAAGCAAGCTCTGGAAGAAAATTCAGGCCGGGAAATTCGTAGTTTCCGTCGAAATTGACCCGCCCAAGGGAATTTCCACCGAGCGCATCCTCGAACAAGTGGGCCGCGTGATGGCGGACGGTCGCGTGGATTCGATCGATATCAACAGTGGAACGCTGGCGCGCGTCGGGATGGATGCGCTGGTGCTCGCGGGCGCTCTGGAAGCGCATGGCTATCAGACGATCCCTCACCTGACGTCGCGCGACTCCAACATCATCGGGCTGCAAGCGATGCTTCTCGGCGCCTGGGCGGTCGGCGGCGTGCGGAATGTTCTCGCGATCACGGGCGACCCGCCTTCGCTCGGCGATCACCCGGAAACTTCGGGCGTGTACGAAGTCGATTCGATCGGCCTGGTGAAGATTATTTCACGGTTGAATCAAGGCACGGATTGGGCGGGAAAGAGCCTCGGCGGCGCGACAAATTTCACGATCGGAGTCGCCGTGAATCCCGTGGCAGAAGATCTCGATGAAGAGATTCGCCGCTTCCGCGAAAAAATTGCCGCGGGCGCGCACTTTGCGATGACGCAGCCGATTTTCGATCCCGAGCACTGGCGCGCTTTTTTGAAAAAACTCGGCGGCAAATGCCCGGTGCCGGTGCTCGTCGGCGTATGGCCGCTCGCCAGCTACAAGCAAGCTCTGCGGCTGAACAACGAAGTCCCGGGCATCATGATTCCCGAACCGGTGCTCGAGGAAATGGAAAAGGCGGGAACCGCCGCGCGCGATCGCGGCTTCGCGCTCGCCAAGCGCATGCTCGAATGGGCCCGCACCGAAGTTGCCGGCGCGTATCTGATTCCTCCGTTCAAGCGCTACGAAGAAGTCATCGAACTGCTGTAAACTCCGCGACGACGAACGCGCAGAAGGCAACTGGGAAATTGTAGCGCCGGCATCTTGCCGGCGGTTTCCCGCGCGCTGGCATAAACCAAAAATCGCCGGCAAGATGCCGTGTTTACGATGGTTTGCGGAGATGATCGAGGGCAGGAAACAAGAGTACGGCGATTCCCCCATTGACGGCCGAAGCGATCAATAATTTCCAACTGAAATATGTGGCGGGACGTGCCAGCAAAACGCGATTGAGCAGCGTGAGCACCGCCTCGTGAAAATGGTAAAAAATCACGACCATGACGAAGCGGCTAATGGGATGCTCGGTGTCAACTCGGCCACCGAGAGATGACGCGACGTACCCGACGAGCGTCTTAGCAATGCCATACAGCCCAATCGGCAGATGGCTCACGGCATCCTGAAGAATACCGATCGATCCGCCAAGCAGCAGGCCCGTCGCGGGATTGCGGCGGCTCAGCGCGAAATAAATCGTGACGAGCAGCGGCAGTTCGAGCAGTCCGGCCCAACTGCCGTACTTGTTCAGAAAAGCTTGCACGACGAGCGCCAGGAACGCCACGACGACAACCGCGCCGGCGTAGAATTTGTGGACTTCAATGTGCTGCTCGGCTTGGGCTCGTGAACTCATCTTCGCTCAAAAGTTTTCATGGCCATCACTGTTGCGTCGGCGGCTCGGACGGCGCGCCCTCCGACGGATTTCCCGCGGGACTCGTGGGCGCGGCCGCTTCCGGCGATTTCTTCGCCGAGATTTCCTGCTGCGTAAGCAGAACGATCACTTCCTCAAGCCGGTCGAGACGCGCAGACGGCTCAATCGTGATCGATTGAAACGGATTTGCCGGTTTGGCTTCGCTGATGGTGCCAACCGGAAAATCCTTTGGATAAATGCGATCGTCGCCGGAAGTGAGGATCAGCTCTCCGACGTGTACCTTTTCGCTTGGCACGACATATTCGAGGTGCAAGGTGGGATCGCCCGTGCCCTTCGCGACGCCGTGCGTGCGCGTATCGGAAAGCAGCGCGCCGACGCCGCTGTCTTTGTCGTTAATCAGCAGAACCTGCGCGGAATTCGGAAAGACCTCGACAATTTTCCCGACCACGCCGTCGGGAGTGATCACGGCCATGTTGCGGCGGACGCGATCGTGCTCTCCGCGATTGATGAAAATAGTCCGGCTGACGGAATCGGCGCTCGCGCCGATCACCTGCGCGGCGAGCATCGGGGCCTCGGTACGGGTTTCGCGGAAATTCAGGAGCACCGCGAGGCGGTCTGCTTCAGCGGAGCGGCTTTCGAGCTCGCGATTGCGCAATTCGAGGCGATCGAGCTCGGAGCGCAAGCGCTCGTTTTCAGCGTGCGTGTGGCGGAGATCAATGTAATTGCGCCAACCGCCGCGCACGGCGGAAATCGACCACGTCCCGGCGCGCTGTAATGGCGTGAGAATCTCGACGGCCCAGAGGCGAATCAAGCGCACATCGCGTTCGCGCTTGATTTGAAACGCGAGCAACAGTACCTGGAACAACACCACGACGGTCAGGAGTCTGAAGGGCCGCCGCCGCGATGGAAAATCGAGCATCGTGTCACCACGTCAATCTGAATTCCTGCAGCGAAGACTCGCCGAGGCCGCCCGGAGGCGCTAATCGATTGAAACGAGCCGCAGCAGACGGAAATCGCTCAGCATCTTTCCGGTTCCGAGCACCACCGAAGCGAGCGGATCGTCGGCGATGGAAACGGGCAGGCCAGTCTCCTCGCGAATACGCTTGTCGAGATTCTTGATGAGCGCGCCGCCGCCGGTCAGCACGATGCCGCGATCGCTGATGTCGGCGGAAAGCTCGGGAGGCGTGCGCTCCAGCGCCACGCGAATCGCGTTGATGATCGTCGCGATGCACTCGGAGAGCGCTTCGCGAATCTCATTGTCGTCAATCGTAACAGTGCGCGGTACGCCCTCGATGAGGTTACGGCCTTTCACTTCGAGCGTCAGCGGCTTCTCGAGCGGATAGGCCGAGCCAATCTCCATCTTGATGCCTTCGGCCGTGCGCTCGCCGACGAGCAGATTGTATTTTCGCTTGAGGTAGTGCATCACGGCTTCGTCCATCTCATTGCCAGCCACGCGAACCGACCGCGAGTACACGATGCCGCTCATCGAAATCACCGCGATATCCGTCGTCCCGCCGCCGATATCCACCACCATGTTGCCCGATGGCTCTTCAATCGGAAGCCCCGCGCCAATGGCGGCAGCCATGGCCTGCTCGACGAGATAGACTTCGCTCGCTCGCGCGCGATAGGCCGAGTCTTGCACAGCGCGCTTCTCCACGGGCGTGATCTCGCTCGGCACGCCGATGACGATGCGCGGATGCACCAGAACGCGCCGGTTATGCGCCTTCTGGATGAAGTAGGTGAGCATTTTCTCGGTGACTTTGAAGTCGGCGATTACGCCGTCCTTCATCGGCTTGATAGCCACCACGTTGCCGGGTGTCCGACCGAGCATTTCCTTCGCTTCGCGTCCGACCGCCACAACTTCGCCTGTGTTCTTGTTGATTGCGACGATGGAAGGCTCGTTGACGACGATGCCTTTTCCTTTCGCATACACGAGGGTGTTGGCTGTCCCAAGATCGATCGCGAGGTCGGAAGAAAAAAGACTGAAGACCGACCGCATGCTGTAGCCGTTCTTATTCACGTGAGTATCGCGCCTCCCCCAAGGTGGTGCGTATGCCTACGGCTGCGGGCGCTGCCCCTGTTCAACGCCGGCAAACTACGGGATGACAATCGAGACGCGCTTAATCGCGGTCCCGCCGCGGCGGTTCTGCCCGGTGATCACAATCGTCTGGCTGCCAGGCGTCATCGCCGGCGTAAAATAATGAAAAGTTCCATCGGCGCGAAGATCCGCCACTTTTTCGCCGTTGATGATCAAGGTGGCGCCGGGCTCGGTTTTGCCGGTGACTTCCACGAGATTGCCGTGGAGTTCGGTGCCGTCAATTTCCAAAAACATATCCTCTTGCTTGCCCTGAGTGACAAGCGTGAACTTGTACGGATCGCTCAAGTCGCTCATCGCGTCCTTGGCATCCACCGCGCGGACTTTCCAATAATACTCGCCAGGATCGAGACCAGTGACATCGATGCTCGTCTCGGTGGTGTGGCGTTCGAGCAAAATCTTGTTGAAGAAACTCGACTTGCTGATCTGGAGCACGTAACCCTTGGCCGTTGAAATGTCCTTCCAGGCAAAGTGGATGGGATCGCGCTTGGGATCGGCCACGATGATGGGCGTGAGATTCAACGGCGCGATCAGAGTTGGCGGCGCAAGGACCTGCTCGGTCTTGATCGCCCCGCCGGTCGGAAACGTCACGCGCTCCCATTGGCCGACGTCGAGGTGCTGGCCGCCCCGGTTCATCTCGGCGCTGCCGGCATTCACTGTAAATTGCTGTTGCTGCGTCTTCGGGTCGCTGCGAACTTCAGCGCGGCTGTTCTCGCGCAAGGAAGCGAGCGCGTCTTCGAACGAAATATCGGCCTTCGAGCCGGGATTGTTCCACGTCGGAGTGGCGAGGTCCACCTGGCCGGCCTGAATGTGCATGCCGACGCGAGTGGCTTGATCCTGGGCGACGGCGTTTTCTTCCACGGTGACGAGCGTTTCGCCCTTCACGGTGTAGGTCGTGCCGTCCGCGAACGCGATGCGAGCCACGCCGTCGGTATCGGTGCGAATCTGATCGCCCTTGTCGAGTGACAATTGGTAGTCCGCATTCGCCCACTGGACGGAATTGACTTTCTTCACTTGCACCTTGCCGTCTAAATTGACGAAACGCACTTGCCGCGCGGTGGCCGACGCACTCAGGTTGCTCGGTTTCGTCAGCGCAGCGGTCATGCGCTTGACGAGGTTGCCGGTCCGTTCCGGAAAAATGAAAAAGCTCGCGCCGAGAATAACCGCCAATAAAATGGCGGCATAAACCGCAATGGTCTTGTAGGTGACTGTGTGCCAGTACACCTCGACCTTCTGTATTTTGGGCTTCGGCTGAACTGGGATTCTTGTTTCAATCATGCGAAAATGCGCCAATTCTGCAATCTAGCATAGGGGTATAGGCCTTTCAACAAAGCCCCGACGCGGTTGCGAAATCGCCAACCCCTTGTGCGCAAAGTTGAACTGGGGCAAGCTGTTCAATAGGATACAAAGCAACGCCGCACAACGCCTCGCGACAGTCACGCATCCCAGATAATCAGGGATGCCGTGCCCACGGCCTTGTGCGGATTACCGCTGCAACGGGGAACGAGACGGCCGGCGTTGCCGTTACT
This sequence comes from uncultured Acidobacteriota bacterium, assembly GCA_963838705.1. Taxonomy (GTDB): domain Bacteria; phylum Acidobacteriota; class Terriglobia; order Acidiferrales; family UBA7541; genus Palsa-147. The sequence goes on from CAWIRU010000006.1 coordinate 254,375, forward strand.
CTTCGGTGCGCGAAGTCCGCAAATTCATCACCACGTCATATTGAAGCTGGAATACTTGTGAACAGTGTGTCAAAGTCGCGTGGGAATTCATTAAAGGACGGTAGCGCATGTCCCAGAGCAGTGTTACTTGTTTCGAAAAGCAAGTAAACGTCGGCAAAGATTACCGGGCTGCCGTCTCTCTTCACAGCCACACGCACCACTCGAAGGAAAGCCTTCAATTCATTCCACAATTCGCCGAGAAGCATTTGCTGTTGCGATGGGCGCTGGCGCGGCAATGCAAGAGATCCGCGATCCCTGTTAATTTCGAACACGCGTACTGGACACCGCCTTTGAGCGCGGAGTTGTCACTGCAAGTAGAAAGGGATCAGATCGAAAACGCATTGGGGCTGGAGAGCTTTGTATCGCTGACGGACCACGACACGATCGAGGCGCCGACGGTTCTGAGAGCGCTGCCGGACTCGAAAGACGTCCCTCTCTCGCTGGAATGGAGCGTGCCGTTCGCAGGGACCGTATTCCACCTCGGCGTGCATAACCTGCCGGCGAAATCCGCGCATGAAATTTACGCGGCGCTCACGTCGTACACTCACAGCCCGTGCGAGCAGCGATTTGTGGAGCTCGTCGAGTCGCTCGACGAAATTCCGGACGTGCTCATCGTATTCAACCATCCGCTTTGGGATCTTTGCGAGCTTGGAAAAGCGCGCCACGAGCAGGCGATCAATCTCTTTATGAAGGCGGGCGGACGATTCCTGCACGCCCTCGAGATCAACGCCACGCGCGGGTGGTGCGAGAACGATAAAGTGAGAGACATGGCCGGGCGCTGGCAGCTCCCGTCGATTTCCGGCGGCGACCGCCACGGATGCGACCCAAGCAGCGCGCTCAATCTTACGAATGCGGAATCGTTTTCCGAATTCGTCCACGAAATCCGGAAAGAGCAGCGAAGCCATGTGCTCTTGATGCCGCAGTACGCGGAGCCGCGATGCATCCGCATCACGCAGATGCTCCTCGACGTCATTCGCGATTACCCCGATTATCCCATCGGCACGCGCCGCTGGGACAATCGCGTTTTCCATCCCGGCCGGAATACGAACGCGGACCGGCCACTTTCGACGCTATGGAAGGCGCCGCCCGCCTTTATTGAGTTCATTTTCTCTGCCCTGCGGCTGCTGGAGAATGCCGCGGTACAAAGGGCGCTCAAACAAGCGATGCCGGGGGAAGTTGTTGATCACGTTGCCACCGACGTTTCGTACGAGGCGACGACTTGACGAATGCGCAATTGAGAGTCGCGCTTTTCCCCGATGCGTATCACGAAATGGACGGCGTGGCGTGCACGAGCCGTCACTTCGAATCGTTCGCACGGCGGCGCGGCCTTCCGTTCCTCGTGGTTCACGCCGGACCAGAGAATCAGACTGTCACCGACGGCAGCGTTACAAGAGTGCAGCTCCGCCGTGGCTGGTCGCGCTTTCCACTTGATCGAACCCACAGCTTCGACCCTGCGCTTGTGGCTCGATACCGCAAGATCGCGTCGCTCGTTGACGAATTCAAGCCGGACGTCATTCACATCACGGGACCGAGCGATATTGGCATTCTCGGCGCGCTAGTCGCCCATCGGCTTCACGTTCCCCTGGCCGCGTCGTGGCAGACCAACCTCCACCAGTACGCGGGACGCCGGGCGGCTGCCGCCACCTCTTTTTTGCCGAAAGCGTGGAGCGCAAGGATCGGAAGCTCAATCGAGCGATGGAGCTTCCGCGCGACGGCGCGCTTTTACATGATTCCGCGCCTGCTCTTTGCGCCGAACCAGGAGATCATCCGATCGCTCGAGAAGGCCACTGGCAAACCGTGCCTTTTGATGTCGCACAGCGTGGATACAGCAGCTTTTGACCCTGCGTTTCGCGACAGGACTTCCGGCCCGTTTCAAATCGGCTACGTCGGACGATTGACGGCTGAAAAAAATGTGCAAGCTCTGGCGCAGATTGAAAAGGATTTGCTCGACCTATGCCATGGCGGCAGCGCCAATTTCCGGATAGTGATCGTCGGGGACGGATCGGAAAGAGAGTGGCTGCGGAAACATATGCGGCATGCCGAAATGACGGGACCTCTGACGGGGCGTGAACTCTCGCGCGCGTTCGCAAATATGGACGCGCTCGTGTTTCCCTCGGAGACCGAAACATTCGGACTCGTCGTGCTAGAGGCCATGGCTTCCGGCGTACCAGCCATCGTCGGCGCGCGCGGCGGACCGAAATTCACGGTACAGCACGGCAAGACGGGATTCGTCGCCTGCAGAACTCGTGAATTCGCCGAATCCGCGGCAATGCTGATGAACCAGCCCGATTTGCTCGCGGCTATGCGCGTCGCGGCTCGCGATTACGCGCTTTCAACTTCGTGGGAAAAGATATTTGAGGGGATGTACGAAGCGTACGACCGGTGTTTACATGCTGCGAACATGGTCGGCCGAAGCGTCCTCGATGTCGCAACAACCTAGGCTATTATTGGATCGCGGATAAACGACCGAACCTCCACTCGTTGATTCAGCGAACATCTGACTTGGGAGAACAGGGACACAATGGCCCTACGCGGATACAGGCGACTTCTGTCAATTCTCGTGCTGCCCGCGGGGCTATTCCTCTCGGCGGGACGCGCGTCGGCACAGGCTCCCAGTGAACTTGCCTCGCGCGCACAACTGACTCTTCCGCAGGTCGTCGAGAGGTTGGTCGAACGGAACGCCGAGCGCGCCAAGTTGCTCGAAGGTTACAAGGGCAAGAGGCTTTACCAACTCGATTACGTTGGTTTCCCGAGCGGACTGCACGCCGACATGACTGTGGAGATGACGTACAGCGCTCCGGACACAAAACAATTTCGCGTCGTTTCGCAAAATGGATCGAAATTGATCGTGAACCGCGTTCTCAAGAGGCTCCTCGACACCGAACAGGAAGCCATCGAAGCGCAGAACCGGGCAGGCGTCGAGTTGAATGCGGATAATTATGATTTCACCGCCCTCGAATACGACCGGAATGATTCAGGATGCAACTACGTATTGAGCGTTGAACCCAAGGTTGCGACAAAGTTTCTGTATCGCGGGCGCGTGTGGGTGGATAACAAGGATTTCGCGATTTGCCGGATCGAAGCTGAGCCCGCGAAGAACCCCTCCTTCTGGATCCGAAAAACGGAGATCCGTCACACCTACGAAAAAATAGGCGAATTTTGGCTCCCGGTTGAAAACCAGAGCGTCTCCCAGCTTCGGCTCGACGGCCGCGCAACTCTCACCATCAAGTACATGGATTACCAGATTCAGGCCGAACACTATCTCTCCGATTCAAGCACAGTCACCGCCGGCCACTAGGCGCCTCGCTGGAAATTGGCGGCCACCCGCTCGGCCCAAATCCCGGTCCATCATTCATTCCGGCAGATCTGCCGGAAAGCGTTTGTCGGGCGGGTGAACGTGCTCTATAATTGAGTGTTTTCGCGGCTTGCGAGAGGCTCGGCACAGCATGCTGGATGCAATTCAAAAACGGCAAACAGGCGTGAAGATCATAATGGGTGTGGTCCTGGGCCTGATTTGCCTTGCGATGGTGATCACGCTGGTGCCCGGCTTGGTTCCCGGCACGACGACTGGAATGTCGAGCGCGGATACGATCGCGCGCGTCGGCACGGAAGAAATCTCGCGCCAGGACGTCCAGAACATGCTGAACCGCGAGTTGCGCGGCCAGCAATTGCCGCCGTCGTTTAAGGGCCTTTATGCAAAGCAGGTTCTCGACCAGTTGATTTCGGAAAAAGCGCTGGAAATTGAGGGCGAACGCATCGGGCTGAAGGTGACTCCTCAGGAAGAAACCGAGCGCATCAGAAAGTATCTGCCCACCGCTTTCAACGGCGATACGTGGGTCGGCAGGGAACGCTATACCGCGGTGGTGCAAGCAGGCACTGGAATGTCGGTGGAGGAATTTGAGGACTTTGTGCGGCACCAGCTCCTCGAAGAGAAATTTCACTCGCTGCTGACGGACGGGCTTACCGTCTCGGACGGCGAGATCGTGACCGAGTTCCGCCGCAAGAACGAAAAAGTGACGATTGAATATGCCCTGAGCAAGCCGGCCGATCTGGCTCCGACAATCAATCCCACGGATGCGGAACTTTCGCAATATTTCGAGAAGAACAAAGGCCGTTACCAGATTCCGGAAAAACGCTCTGCGAATTACGCGCTCCTCGATCTCGAGCAATTGAAACAGCACACAGCCGTCACCGACCAGGAGCTCCACGCGTATTACAACCAGCATATTGACGAGTTCAAGGTCGAGAACCGCGTCCACGTCGAGCACATCCTGTTCAAGACGCTTGGAAAGACGGACGCTGAGGTGGCCGAAATTCAGGCCAAAGCCGCAGATGTCTTGAAAAAGGCGAAGTCCGGAGCGAATTTCGAGGAACTCGCGAAGAAATACTCAGAGGACACAACGGCGTCGAAAGGCGGCGATCTCGACTGGATTGTCGAAGGGCAGACCGTGCCGGAATTCGAGCACGCGGCCTTTAGCTTGCCGAAGGGCGCGATCTCTGACCTCGTGAAAACGCAATACGGTTTCCACATCATCAAAGTCCTCGATAAAGAGACCGCGCACACAAAGAGCTTTGACGAAGTGCGCTCGCAGATTCAGCCGATCATCCTCGAAGACAAAGTAAGCACTGAGGCGAATAAGTTGTCGGATCAGATGGCGTCGGCCGTCCGGCAGTCGAACCGGCAGACGCTCGACGCGCTGGCCAAGAAATTCGACCTGCAGCTCGGGTCCACTCCGCCGGTCGCTGAGACAGAACCCGTCGGCGACCTCGGTAGCACGCCTGATTTGCAGCAGACGCTCTTCAGCCTTCGACAGGGTGATATCAGCGCGCCGCTGCGAATCGAGCGCGGCACTGTGATCCTGTCGGTCAAGGACATCCTGCCGGCACATCAGGCGACCCTCGCTGAGGCTCATGACGCCGTGCTTGCCGATTACCGCAAGGACACGTCGGTGTCGCTGGCGAAATCGCGCGCGGAAGATCTCGCCAAACGAGTTCGCGCGGGCGAACCGCTTGCGAAAGCAGCCAAGGAACTCGGGTTTGCGGTCAGCACGAGCCAATCCTTCGCGCGGACGGGCCAGGTGGGCGATCTCGGATCGGCAAGCCAGTTCGAAGCCGCCTTCGCTATGCCGGTGGGTCAGGCGAGCGACGCGATCCCGCTCAGCGCGAACTGGATTGTGTATCGCGTGGTCGCGCGCGATCAGCCAAAACCGGAAGAACTAATCCTTCAGAGAACTCAAATTCAGCAGCAACTCCTCCAATCGAAGCAGTCGGCCGTGTTCCAAGCCTTCCAGACGGCGCTCAAAGACCGTCTGCAGCACCAAGGGAAATTGGTCATAGACGAGACGAATCTGAAAGCCCTCGCCGGGTCTTAACTACGTCTATATAATTGACAAATAAAGACTTATATGATTTGGCGGCGACCCTTGCCCCGGCATCTCCGGTTCGCTATACTTTTAGACCTCAGCTCCCGCCCTCTGCCAAGTCGAGAATTCGGAGCCGCACAGGGGTCTGACGGCCCGATAGTTCTTAGCGGCGATTTATTGGCTCGTTGGAAGTTTTTGCCTCGCAAGTTCGAGAGATCCGGACCGGGCCATCTGTGGAATTACAGTTGGTACCGAAGTGTCCCAACGAGCAGTGAGCGTTAATCGGATTCGCGGGCGGGACTGGGGTTTGGTTAGGGGGAATGATGGCAGCCAAATCAACGCTTTCTGGCAATGAGTATCGTTGCGCCATCGAGCGCAACCAGAATGGCAAGTACACCGTTCGCGTTCGAGCGGCTTTCGGAAAGAGCGGATGGATGTTGCCGGTCTATTTCCTCGCCGGATCCTTCGATGGAGCCATGAAACGGCTGGAAGAAGCGCTTCAGCTCCTGCAGCGTCACGAGCAGCGCCTGTGGTTTTGGGGGCGGGAGCGAAGCGACGACCCGAATTTTGCGGCGGACTTGCTGGAATCGATTGGCCTGCAGCTCGACCGGCGCTCCGAATTCCCTCGAAAAGTGGCTGGCTTCGGAGTTCCGAGCGAGCGCCCAGTCTCAGCCGTGCAATTGGCGCCTATCCGGAGAGTGCTTGCGGAATCGGTTGATAGCGCCCGAACCGCCTTCGGGGACTGACTTCGAAAGGCTCGTTTGAAGCCAACTCCCACTGGTTATTTCGGACGAATTAGAACTTCTCCGTTGCCAATCAATTGATCATTCAAAAATAGCCTGTATTTATACGATCCCGGATTGACGCCTATCCGCGGCGGACCGCTTTGCAGCCGCGTTCCTTCAGGCGCTTGAAACACGTTTGAGCCAAATGGGCTGCGTTGCGGATCGAACTCGACGCGCAAATTCCCAGCGAGCGGCTGCCAGACCACCTGATCGTTCCCATCGAGCACCACGATATCGGGAAAGATTCCTACCAATATTGGTTTATCAGCCATTTCGGCTCAAGATCCAATCTCTTTGACCGCGCTAACGATATGTCGAGCGGAAATTCCGAACGCGTCAACAAGTTCATCAGGCTTGCCGGAATGCGGTATTCCGTGCACGGCAAGCCTTTTGATTTTCGACGGAGCGGAGCCCGCGTCGAGGAGTGCCGCCAGCACAGCCTCGCCGATTCCGCCTTCCTCAAAATGATCCTCGACCGTAACCAGACGCCCGCCAGTCGCGTTCACTTCGACAGCAATGGCGGCACCATCGAGCGGCTTGACGCAGTAAAGATCGATCACGCGGACGGCGATTCCCTGCGCTTTCAATTGATCGGCGGCTTTGAGCGCCTCGTGAACCGTTATTCCGCCGCCGATGATCGTCACGCTGTCCTTATCGCTGCGTCGAAGCACCTTGAAGCCCGGAATGGGGAATTTCTCGTCAATCGAATAAAGGATCGGCGTCTTTGGCCGCGACGTCCGGATGTAGGTGATGCCTTCAGCGTGGGCCGCGAATTCGGTCAAGCGCTCCGCGGAAACCGCGTCGGACGGATAAAGAACGATCGAACCGTTCACGGCCCGGAACATCGCCAGGTCTTCCAGCGCCATCTGCGACGGGCCGTCCTCTCCAATGGAAACGCCGCAATGCGATCCGCACAGCTTGATGCTGCTGCGGCTAATGGCGGCCATGCGGACTTCATCGAACGCGCGAGAGAGAAAGCACGCGAACGTGTCAAGAAACGGAACTCTTCCGCGGGCTGCCAGGCCGACGCCGGCGCTCACCATATTCTGCTCGGCGATGTAGCCCTGATAGAAACGGTCCGGATATGCGTCTCCGAAAATTTCCGAGAAGGTAGAGTTCTTCACGTCGCCGCTGATCGCAACGATGTGTGGATTCACCACGCCGAGGCGTTTCAGCGCGAAGCCATACGCCTCGCGCGTGGCGACCGTCGCACCTGCTTTGTAATCCGGCGCGGCGGGCGCGGGGAAATCCGGCGGCTTCGGAAGCGACGTTCGCGCGTAGGATTTTCCGGGGTCCGGCGGAATTGGCGCGACCGTGCCGGTCTCGAGAAGCGCTTTCGCCAACTCGTCCTTTGAAAGCGCCTTCCCGTGCCAGTGCTCTTTGCCAGCGAGAAAACTGACGCCGTGGCCTTTGATCGTCTTCGCGACGATAGCTTGCGGCCGCCCTTTCACGGACTTCGCGTGATCGAGCGCCGCGAGAACCGCCGCGACGTCGTGGCCGTCGATCACTTGAACGTCGAAGCCTTCCGATTCGAATTTGCGCCGGTACGTCTCCAAGTCGTACTGATACATCGTCGGCTCGCTCTGGCCGAGCCTGTTGATATCGGCAATCGCAGTGAGATTTTCGAGTTTGTAGTGCCCTGAAAACGCAGCGGCCTCCCATACTTGGCCTTCTGCCAACTCGCCGTCGCCCATAAGAACGTACACGCGCGTTGAACTGCCATCGAGTTTCGCTCCGATGGCCAGGCCCGCGCCGACAGACAATCCCTGCCCGAGCGATCCCGTCGCGGCATCCACTCCGGGAACGAGCGGCGTCGGATGGCCTTCCATTTCACTCGAGAATTGGCGCAGCGTCATCATGCGCGAAAGGGGAAACACGCCCGCTTCCGCCAGAGCGGCATAGAGAATTGGCGCGGCGTGGCCCTTCGACAGTACGAATCGGTCGCCCTCGGGCGAATTCGGATTTTTCGGATCAAACTTCATCGCGTAAAAGAAAACTCCCGCCATTAATTGAGCGGCGGAAAGGCAGGATGTCGGATGGCCCGAACCGGCGGCCGTGGTGGACATCATCGAATAGACTCCGAGCCGCCGGGCTTTTTCCTTGATTGCGTCGATCGTCGCTGCCGAGATCGGCGAAGTGGCTGCCATGGGATGCTCCTCTCGCGTCTAGCTCTGGGGTATTGGATTGTACTGGAATTTCGGAAGATTCGCTTTACGAGGATTCAAAATGGCGGCTGGTGCAGGCTCGCTCAGACAAGTGATTCGGTTTTCTCGCCAAAGGACACCCGGTGGGCTTCGGGGCCAAGCGCGATCACGAACGCACCCGCCGCCAGGACCACTCCGGCAAAAATCGCCATCGCCATGCCGTAGCCGAAGCGGTGGCTCATGCTGGCCTCGATGTAGGCGCTCGACGCCGCAAGCAACACGCCGACTTGATAGGCGAATCCCGGGAAAAATCCGCGAAGCCGGTCCGGCGAGAGTTCGTTGATATGCGCTGGAATCACGCCCCACGCACCCTGCACCATGAATTGCATCAGGAACGCGCCCGTGAGAATCCACGAAACACTGGGCGCGAAAATCCAGAGCGGAATCAGGAAAATTCCAGCCACGGCCGCGACGGCCATCGCACGGCGGCGCCCGAAGCGGTCCGATAGCAGGCCTACGGCGAGGCCTCCCGCAATCGCGCCGATCATCGAAACGATTGTGATGATCGCAGTCAGTTTCGGTGTGAAGCCGCGTTGCTGTTGGAGGAATGTCGGATACATGTCCTGCGTGCCGTGCGAGATAAAATTCATCATCGCCATCAGGAGCACGAGATATAGAAAGCGGCGGCCATTCGCCCAGACTTCGCGGCCGTACTCACCCCAATCGTGCCGCTCAGTCCTCCGCGCAGACCACGCGGCGCTCTCTTTCACTTTCGCGCGAATGAAGAGCGTGAGCAGCGCGGGCGCGCCGCCGAGGAAGAACATCGCGCGCCAGCCCCAATGCGGGAACACTGTCCAGTAGGCGACCGCGGCGAGCAGATACCCGAATGCGTAGCCCTCTTGAAGCATGCCGGAAATCACGCCGCGCCACCGCGCGGGCACCGACTCCATCGCGAGCGACGCTCCTACGCCCCATTCGCCGCCCATGCCGATGCCATAGAGGAGGCGGAGAATCAGAAACACGGTGTAGTTCGGAGCAAATCCGGAAAGCACTTCGACGCCGGAGTAGAGCAGAATGTCGAGCATGAGCGGCAGGCGGCGGCCGTAGCGATCCGCGAGAAGGCCGAACAGGAGCGCGCCGAGCGGCCGCGTGGCGAGGCTGGCGGTAATCGCGAGGGCGATTTGGGGGACGGTGCGATGAAATTCGCCGGCGATCGGAACGAGGACGAACGCCAGAACAAAAAAATCGAAAGCATCGAGCGTCCAGCCGAGGAAGCCGGCGATCACAGCATTGCGCTGATTGCTGCGCTCGGAGGCGGTCGTGTTCATCATTTAGCCCGCGATGATTCTGCGCGCGCCGATCGGACTCCATCGCCCACGCGAGAATCCGCCAGGCACGAGACTCAGCGCGACACCACCCCGCGGAGGTACGCATCGGTCTTGTTGATCCAATCGGCGCGCGGCGGCGTGAAGACGTCGAGATCCACCGTGTCCTCAATCGCAAACGCTTCGTGCGGCATGTTGGGCGGAATACAGAGAACTTCTCCGGTTCGCACGACGATCTCGTCGCCATCAATGCCGAATTTTAGAGCGCCTTCGAGAACATACGTGATTTGTTCGTTGTGATGGCTGTGCAACGGCACGTGGCTTCCCTTTTTCAGCAGGATGCGCGCCAGCATCACTCCCTCGCCGACCACAAATTGGCGTTGCAATAATGGATTCAGGTCTTCGAGTTCGAGATCCTTCCAGCGGAAATATTTCAGCTCGGACATTTTTGTTGCTCCTAGACGAATCGCGAGCGGGATGAACTCACTCGCGTAGAAAGCATTCCCTCGCCGGCGCTACTTCAGCGGCGGATAGAGCTTCGCGGCATTGTCGTGCAAGTATCCGCGAGCGAGCTCGAGCGCCCTGCCTTCCGTCACTTCGCCCTCGGCAACCATCTCGGCCAACGCCGCGGCGAGAGCCTTCCGTGCCGAGTTCACGCCGAACCAGAAAGTCACTTCCGCGCCCAATGCATCGTTAAAAGGAAATGCATCCGTGCCAAATACAATTTTGTCGGGAAAGACTTCGAGCCATTGCCTCAAAGATTCCTTCAGCGCGGAAGGATACATCAGCAATTCCATCAACGAAGAATCCAGGTAAACATTTTTCATCGCGGCGAGCCAGATAGCTTCGCGTTCATACGGATAGCATCCATGCAGCAGGACAAACGTGACGCCCAGATAACGCGGATCGCGCAGCACGTTTTCGAGTTGCAGCCCGTTGCCATTGCGCAAATTGTAGTAATCGCCGATGCCGACGGCGGAATGAAAATGGACGGGCACGTGAAAGGCTAGCGCGTTATCGAGCAAGCGCCGGAACACGTAATCCTGAAAAATGCGATATTCATCGTTCGTCGGAATTCCGCCTGCATGATATTTGCGATAAATCGGTTCGACCTGATCTCGGCTCGGGTCGGTGAAATATAGCGAGCGGAAATACGCAGCTTCAAACTTCATCGCGACTCCGCCGCGCTTCTGGTTGTCCGCGACGATGTTTCGAATGAGCGCTTCGTATCCCGCAAGATCATCCGGAAGGCCCGAAACCCCCTCCTGCTTCATGTACCGGTGGAGCACCCGTTCCTGCAGGTGAAGATAAAGCGCTTCGTCCGAATCGCGCTTCTCAAGTTGGGTGTTATCAAACGGAAAGAGAAGCGAATCAACGAAGAAGACCCAGCGGAATCGCGAGGGCTCGAGGTAATCCGGCATCGCGACCCGATTCGCCAAAACAGTTTCGATCCCGACGCGGTCCAGAATATTCGAAAAATATTTCGGGCCTTGTTCCTTTTTCATCGCCGAAGTTTTCGATTCGAGCCACTTGGCGTGTTCGGGCGCGAAATCGCCGAAGGGATAGCCGAAAAGCTCTTTTGCAGCGGCGGCGAGTTCGGGATTCGTCTCGCGAATGCGGAAGGCTTCGCTTGCGCCCTCGGGGGCGGCCATGGCGTCCACGTCGGTGTCGTCCGCAAATGCGGGATGCGCGTGATTATCGAAAATCGGAATCTTTTCGATGTGAGAGAGCAAGCGTTCGTAAATCTCGTGAACGTCAGCTTCGCCTTTGGGCGGTAGCGGAGATGCCTGGGCGCGAACGCGAGTCGCGCACGAAAGTATTGCGAGAATCAAACCGGCCGCAGCGATGGCGATTCTTTTTGGCGCGGCCAAATGCGAAACGCTCGTTCCAGCAGAATGCATTTCCGGTACCTCCGCGCGCCTCGATGCTTAACAATCTTGAAGGCGCGGACTGCAAGAGCCCAGCATTATACCGGGGCACAAGGAAAGAATTGCCAGAAACTGTCCAGGGTGCGCAGAGCGGCGTTGACCTAGCCGCCGCAGGGGAGCGCACATCGATTGGGAGACTCTAAGTTTGAGGCGGCTGCGGTTGCGGTTCGGCGAGGCGGTGGGATCTCCTTCGATGCCTTCCGGTGGAACCGAGAGGAAGTATTTCCCGATACGGCCGAACGCTGAAGAATCGCTGACGGCAGGGATCGCAACGGTACGCAGCGAATCCTAGCATCCGCTTCAAGCGGTGCAAAGGGCCGTGTACGATGTGGCGGCCGGAGATCCGGTCGAGATGAAACAGTCCGCACCGGGGGCAATGCGCATACCAGACCATTGAGACGGGCACGATCCACCCATAGAAGCGGCTCTCGCAGGCTTTGCAGCGCCACGGCCGGAGTCTAAATAGTCCGAATGCAAAATCAATGACGCCGCGGCGGCGCGACCGGGTACAAGACAAACTGTGACACTGTGGGCAGAGCAACTGACTCCTTCCCAATGACGGGTACGCTAGACCGGAGTGAAGAAAGGGTAAATCAGAATCGCGTGGACTGCAAGCCGCCGGAGGCGTTCGATGTGCCGGTCAGTGTAAAATGGTTTTGGGGGAATCACTGAATGCCTGACTACACAGCGGAACATTCCCGCGCCGGAATTGACGCCAAGCTTCCCGTGCTCGAAACCTGGCCGAATCATTTCCCAGGCTACGAGATCACCATCCGTTTTCCCGAATATACGTCGGTGTGCCCGAAGACGGGGCTGCCGGACTACGGCGCAATCACGATCCGCTACGAGCCGAAGCGCGTTTGCCTCGAGCTGAAGGCGCTCAAGATGTATCTTCTGGCCTATCGAAATCTCGGAATCTTCTACGAGAACGCGGTGAACCGAATGTTGCGAGACATCGTGGCAGCGACAAAGCCGGCCTGCTGCCGGGTCACCGGCGAGTTCACCCCACGTGGCGGATTGACTACCACGGTCGAGGCGAAATGGCCGAAGGCGCGGCATCCGCGATAGACTTCGCGGTACGGCTCGGCGATAATGCCGCGCAGCGCGCGCGGTATTGAATTTTCGCGCGAATGACGTTCAGGAGGGTCAATGGTCACGCCGTCGCAATTTTCCGGCTCGGGAGAAACGCCTCACACGGAAGCTTCCGCGCTGCCGCGTTGGGTAACCATTCTGTTCGGAGTCGCGTTTGTGCTCGTTGCCTATCTGATTTATGCGAGCGTTTCCGGACGCCAGGCCATGCAGAAAGGCTTCGACGACTCGAATAAGCAGGTCCAAGCACTGACGGCCTCGCTGGACAAGACGAACTCGCAGCTCACCGATCTCAAGGGCGAGATGGACGTCACGACGCAGAAGCTCGGTATCACTCAAGACGAACTTGCGCGCGCGCGATCGCTCGCGCAATCACTCCGCAAGGCGCAAAAAGAAAGCGATGCGCGCCTCTCCACGCAAATCGGACAGGTGCAATCGGACACGGCGACGAAATTCGGCGAAGTTTCGACCGATCTCAGCGCCACGAAGAGCGACGTCGCGGCAACGAAGGCGGATCTCGACGCGACCAAGGCCAAGCTCTCGACCACGATGGGCGACCTGGGCGTGCAAAGCGGCCTGATCGCGCGCAACCATGAAGAAGTCGAGGAGCTGAAGCGGCTCGGCGAGCGCAATATTTACGAGTTCAAAGCTTCGAAGAACAACAAAATGGAGCACGTTGGCCCGATTCAGATTGCGCTGCGCAAGGTGGATGCCAAGCATTTCAAATACACCATGAACGTCCTCGCGGATGACAAGACGATCGAGAAAAAGGACAAGACGGCCGGCGAGCCCGTGCAATTCTACGTTCATGGAGCGCGCACGCCTTACGAAATCGTCGTATTTGACGTTACGAAGGACCAGATCAGCGGCTATCTGAGCACACCCAAGGACGCGACAGCGCCGAGCGCTCCTGCCGCGGCTACTCCGCCGGGAAACTGAAAGCGGATTTGATTCTCGACCGCTGTAACTTGCACGCGCGGATTCTCGCCTGCTTGATGCTGTGCGGCGGCTTCTTGTGGACGCTATTCTCTACGCCGCCTGCAAGCGCGCAAGACGCTCCTGCATCCCCGCCCACTATACAAGAGCCGCTCCGAGTGCAGTCGGAATTGGTTTTTGTGCAGGTCAGCGTGAAAGACGAGCACGGCGCCTTTCGCGGCGATCTAACCAGCTCTCAATTCCGCGTCCTCGACAACGGCGCCGAACAACCACTCAAGTTCTTCGAGTCAGTTGATAAACCGGCCCACGTCGCCGTTCTAATCGAAACCAGCCCCGCGGTCTATCTGATTCAGGGCCAGCACATCCTGGCCGCCTATGCCCTGCTCGACGGCCTCGCGCCGGACGATCAGGTGGCGCTCGCGACCTACGATCAATCCGCTCGCGTGGCTCTGGATTTCACTTCGGACCGGGCCGCCGTCACTCGCGCGCTCGATGGCATGCAGTATTTCCTCGGCATGGGCGACCTGAACTTCTACGACGCCGTAAATTCCACGCTCGCTTGGCTTCAGGCGAAATTCACCAAGAAAGCGCTCATCATCCTCTCCACGGGGCTCGACTCCGGGCCTGAATCGCGATGGAGCACGCTTCAGACCGAGCTTGAGAAAACCGATGTTTCTGTATTCACGGTTGCGCTCGGCGGAACGGTCCGCAATTTCAAATCGAAGAAGCCCGCGCAAGGCGCGCAAGCGAGCTTCCAGCGTGCCGACGCCGCGCTGCGCGAGATTGCCAAGACCACCGGCGGCCAATCATATTTCCCTAAAACTCCGGACGATTTCGTGAAGGCCTATCGGGAAATTTCAAATCAATTGCGGCACCAGTATGTGTTGGCGTATCACCCGCCGCCGCATGACGGCCGGGTGCATTCCATCGAACTGCAAGTGGTTAGCGCGCAAGGCAAGGTTTTGGGCGCTACCGGCTCGGCCAACGGTTTTCGCATCTTCTCGCGTCAAAGTTATCTTTCACCCGAAAAGTAGGCGTTGGATTGAGTACAATCGCCCGTCGCCTCGCGCCCGGCGGCGTATCATGATGCGGTAGTTGGGCGGTTCCAGGAGACTTGGATGATTGCAGGACTCAAACTGAAATTGCGTGGGCGAATCGCGAATTGGGCCGTGGCCGGGTTAGCCGCTGCCGTGGTGATTCTTGGAGCGGCCGCGCAAGACAATCCTGCGAAGCCTGCGCCTCCGGCCGATGAGATCGCATTTCGCTTCGCGCACGGTGGAAACGTCGCGCAGGTGCCGATGGAAATCCAGAACAACCGGCTTTTGCTGCCTGTCAGCGTGAACGAGGCGAAGCCTGTGCTTTTTCTCCTGTCCTCCTGCACGCCGCACTCGAGTATCGATCCGGCGCCCTTGCTACCGCCTGACGTAAGCCCTCAGACTAAGGTTACGTTCAAAAACACGCTTCTCACTCTTCCGGACCTCGACCTGGGCGTCTCGCAAATCGACCCGCAGGCGCTCGACAAAGTGTCGTCCGTCGTGGGACGGCAAGTTCGCGGGATCTTCGGCGAGGACATCTTGAGCCAATTTGTGGTGGAGATTGAGTACGATCGCTCCGCGATTCATTTTGACGACCCGAAAACGTTTCAATACACCGGCAAAGGAGTAACGCTGCCGCTTTTCGTTCGCGACGGCGCGCCACACGTGCGCGCGAAACTCGCCATTCGCGGACATCGGGCGTTCGAAGACGAGTTTGAGATCCGCACCGAATTTAACGGCGGAATCGAAGTTTCAAGACCGATGGCCGCCGCACACCGGGTAAAACTCGCGCACATCAGGGGATACGGGTTCCCCAACGTTGACGGGGGCAGAACCCCGACCACGCGCGCCGAAACACTATCCATCGGCCCCTTCACGCTGGCAACGCCGCCTGTGTCGTTTCCTGACGTCTCCGGGACGGAGTCACTGGCGCACGGCGCCGCCATCGGAAACGCACTGTTGAGCAAGTTCCGCGTGATTCTGGATATCCCGCACCAGCGAATCATTCTTGAGTCAAACTCGAGCTACCCGAACAACATCGAACTGGACAAGAGCGGCGTCGCACTGCTCGCTAAGGGACCAAACCTGAAGACGTTTGAAGTTGCGGGCGTCACGCCGAAATCTCCGGGCGCGCAGGCGGGACTGCAAAAGGGCGACGTCATCGCCGGCATTGACAATCAACCGGCAGCGGATCTCACGGTGGTGGAGGTTCGCGCCATGTTCGCTGAACTCGGCCACGAGTACAAATTGACCGTGCTGCGTGGGGACAAACCTCTCGAGATGAAGCTGCGAACCCGCGAATTGCTCTGACGCTGTATTGCGCGCTCGCTCAGTACGGCGGGCTCGTTTCGTCGCTGGACCAAGGATACGCTTACTGGAAATCTCGAAGCGTCTCTGCCATTTTGCGTAGGCAGTTATCTACCCGGGCAAACACAGTCCCCTCCTCGAACTTGCCGTTAGCGTCGCGCTCGCCTGCGGGAACTCCGGTTAGCAGAGCGATTCCTTCGGAAACGGTCGCAATGGGGTAGATGTGGAACTGGCCTGCGGCGACGGCTTCGATCAATTCGTCGCGGAGCATGAGGTCTTCAACGTTCTCGCTGGGAATTAGCACACCCTGTTTGCCGGTCAGCCCTTTGATACGGCAGACATCGAAGAAGCCTTCGATCTTCTGGTTGACGCCGCCGATAGGCTGAATATCGCCCTGTTGATTGACCGAGCCCGTGACGGCGAACTCCTGCGAGATCGGCAAATCGGCGAGCGCGGAAAGCAGCGCGTAAATTTCAGTCGAGCTTGCGCTATCGCCGTCCACGCCGGAATACGACTGCTCGAAGCAGATGCTGGCCGCGAGCGAGAGCGGCTTATCCTGAGCGAACGTGCGGCGCAAGTACCCGCCGATGATCTGCATGCCCTTGTCGTGGAATTTGCCGCTGAGATTTGATTCGCGCTCGATATTGATCAAGCCGGTTTTCCCGAGCGACACCGAAGCGGTGATGCGCGTTGGCTTGCCGAACGCGTACCCGCCGATCTCAAGAACCGCGAGACCGTTTACCTGCCCGACGCGTTCGCCAGTAGTATCAATGAAGATCTGGCGCTGCTCGATCATCTCGCGAATCTTCGTTTCGGTGAGATTGTGGCGTTCGATCTTCGCATCGAGCGCTTTGCGGACGTGTTCTCCCGTGACGGCCGCGCATCCGTTCTCCTGGCGCGCGAGGTAGCACGCCTCGCGGGCGACATCGGCGATTTCGAAAAAGCGCGCCGTGATCTTTCCGCGGCGTCCGGCGCAGCGCACGCCGTGTTCGAGAAGAGCCGCAACCGCAGTGCGGTCGAACGGATAAAGCTCCTCGTCTTCCGACAATTTGCGAAGCCGGCCGCTCAGATGCCGGACAACCTCGTCGTTCCACCGCATCTCTTCATCGAACTCGACGCGTATCTTGAAAATTTTCCGGAAGTCTTCCTCGTAATTGTAGAGAAGCTCGTACATTTCCCGGTCGCCGATGAGAATAATCTTCGCGTGCACGTCGATCGGCTCGGGTTTCAACGCGGCGGAGGAAAACGGGAAAAACAGGTCAACCGGCTGAATTTCGAGCTTGCCGTGATTGAGCGTGCGCTTCAAGGTCCGCCAGACGCCGGGCTCCGTGAGCGTGTCAATCGCGTACATGATGAGGAATCCGCCGTCGGCGCGAAGGAGCGAGCCGCCGCGAAGATCCATGAAATCTGAGTTCCATCCGGCGCGGCTATCGTAACTGCGGTGGACCGTTCCGAAGAGGTTCGCGTACGTCGGCACCGTCTCGAAAATCACGGGGCACGTATCCTGCTCGGAATGCGCAAGGATTACGTTCACGCCGTAAACGCGGAACGGATCTCGTTCCTGCCGCTCGATGCGCGGGCCACCGCCGCCTTCCGATGGCGGCTGCTCGTCCTCGCCTTCCCGCTCCTTGAAGGGCTCGAGATTGTCGAGGATGTGATGGCGGACTTCTTCGAGGTATTCCGCCATCTGCTCGTCCGGATATTTTTCCTTCAACTCCTCGATCACGCCGTCCACGAGCACTGAGGCTGCTTCCTGCTCCAGATAGCTCATCTCGCTCGCGAGTTCCCGCGAAAGCGAGAGCGTCTTCCGGTACACGACGGTAAATTCCTGCCGGAATTGATCGTATTTGCGCTCGATATCTTCGGCCGCCACGGTTTCGAGTTTTCCGTCCTGCACCAGCTTCGGAATTTCCTCTATGGGCACCATCTGCCCTTCGAGAACCGGAAAGATTTCCGGAAGAGCGACAGCGCCCACCTGCATGCGGCCCAGCGCAAATTGATCCCGCGCGATGCGGCGCGTGAAATCGTCCATCAATTCCTTTTCGCGGACGGTGAAACGCTCGACGATGCGCGCTTTCTGGCGCTGGAACGGCTCGCCCTCGAAGACCTGCGGTATCCGGCGCCGCAGAAATTCGATGCCGGACTCCATTTCCTTTTTGAAAGCGTTTGCCTGGCCTCGCGGAAGCGTGAGCAGGCGCGGCCGGTCGGCGTTTTTGAAGCTGTTCACGTAGCAACGATCCGGCGCCAGCTCGCGAGCGGGATTGAGGTGTTCGACCATCCGCGTGACCATGCCACCGCGGCTCGTCCCGGATAGTCCGCAGATGAAAACGTTGTAGCCCGGCGCCGTCAATTCAACGCCCATCTGCAGCGCTCGCAGAGCTCGCTCCTGCCCCATTTCGCCGTCAACCAGCGGCGCTTCCGCCGTGGTCGCAAAGGGCACACGCGAAGCGTCGCATCGCCAGCGCAGCTTTTCCGGAGGCAGTCCGGACGGAATGGGTGCTTTTTTCTCGCTCATGGCGCGTTCCGAGGGACGTACTCTAGCACGCCCCCGTTTCGGTGCCTAAGGTGTTCGAGTCGCTGCGTGCCGTTTCGGTTCCGGGTAGATGTAGATATCGAGGACGCTGGCAGCTGTCGCCACAACGATGGGGCCGAGGATTACACCGAGGATTCCGAAGACGCTGATGCCGCCGAGAACACTGATGAATACGACGAGTCCGCTCAGGTGCGCGCGGCCGCTGATCAGCCAGGGGCGCAGCACGTTTTCGACTGTGGCCACGACTCCGGCGCAGACGACAACCAGAACGATCCCGCGAGTCGTGTAGCCTTGCGCGAAGAGCCAGATCGCAGCCGGCACCCAGATGAGAGACGATCCGACCACCGGGAGTATCGAGCACAGCGCCATCATCACGCCCCAGAACAGCGGCGCGCTGATCCCGAGTATCGCAAACATCACGCCGCCGACGACTCCATGAACCGCCGCGGTCGCCAGGCTCGACAGCACACTCGCAAAGATCAGTTCGTGGGCTTCGGCGATCATCCGCTCGCGGTGTTCCTCTTCGAAAGGAAGCACGCGGCGAATGCGCCCCATCACTTCGGCGCCGTCCCGGAAGAGATAAAACATCGCGAGGATCATCACCACCAGGTCGAAAGCGAACCGGGCGATGTGCTGTAGCACCACGCCGAGTTCCGTGGCCAGATACCTTGCAAATTCCTCGGCGTGGTCCCGGACAACCGTGTTCAGGTCGCTCGAAGATTCCGCGGCGAACCGGGCCTGGAGCGAGATCCACATTTGATTCGCCCACTCGAAGTGCCCATTGGCGAGATCCTGCTGCATCGTGCGGGCCATTTGAAGCCCCTGGCGCACGAACGCGCCTGAAAAAAGAATCATCGGCACGACGAGAATCAACGTCACGGCCACAGTGCTCACCGCCGCGGCGCGTGTCCTGCCCCAGCGCTTCTCGAGGCGTTGATGCCAGGAGAAAAATACAACCGCCAGGACGCCCGCCCAGACGAGCGGCGCCAGAAACGGAGAGATGACTCGAAATACGAGATAGGCAAGCACCGCGACAAATCCGTAGAAGAGAACGGCGCCCAGTCTCTGCTCGGCCTTCGATTCCGAAGCCAAATCAGCGAACTCCTTGAGGATCAACCCTTGGGACAAATAGATTCATTCGCCGGTTTTGTCAACTGCGGGACGCAGGGCCGCGAAAGTGCTAGAATCCGGCTTAACAAGGAAGAATGGCGTGGCTGAACCATCCACGTGCAAACACCTGCGCACGCAGGTGATCGCTCGAGACCAAGACGCACAATATGTCGAGTGCTTGGATTGCGGCGAGATCCTGGAAGCAGGCGAAATCAAGAACGACGCGCCGGGCTTCGATGAATCCCTTTCCGACGCGTGAGCCAGCGCGGTTCGCCTCGATTAACGTACACCAAGCCGGCTGATGATGCGCGCGACGTCTCCGGCGGAGACATCATAGAGCGAGTGTTCGTCCTCTTGCTCCAACCGCTCGCGGAGATACTCCGCCGCGACGTAGCTCGCTTCGCGGTCCGTGAGATCGCGCCCCGCCCGCTCGCGGAATTTCACGAACGCGGGATGCGCGAGCCCTAGAACGACGCCCTTCCCATCCACGAAGAACTTGCAATCCATGGTGTCGCTGTGCCGCGTAGCGATTCCGTTCCAGCAATGCGAAAAACGGCAGCGATAGATGAAATCGGTAACTTTCGACGGGACGTCAAAGGCGCCGATAAAATCGCTCATCGCGCCGGAGTTGGCGATAATTCTGGGCTCTTTGGGTTCTGCGTCAGCCACGGATGATTTTCGCGCGTCTACTTCGCGGCTCCCGCGGGAACCGGCTGCGCTTGAGAATAGTTCTGAACGGCTGCGCCGACACCCGCGCCTGAAGGAACGCGGTGACCCTGATCGAGGAGCACCTTCTCGAACGCGCCTAGGAACAACAGCACGTTGTTCCGCTGGCTCGAATAGCCCATCAGCCCGACGCGCCATATCTTGCCCTTCACGGGGCCGAGGCCTCCGGCGATTTCGATATTGAATTCATCGAGGAGCTGCTTGCGCACTTTGTGATCGTCCACGCCTTCGGGAATGCAGACCGCCGTGACGGTCGGCAAGCGATCGGCCGGGTTTGTGACAAACAATTCGAGGCCCATCGCCTCAATGCCGGCGATGAGCGCCTGCTGATTCTGCGCGTGGCGTTCCCAGCGCGCTTCAAGACCTTCCTCGAGCACGCAGCGCAGCGCTTCTCGCAGTCCATAGATCAGCGTTATCGGGGGTGTATGGTGATAGAGGCGCTCTTTGCCCCAGTAGTTCATCACCGTCGCGAGATCGAAATACCAGCTCTGCGTCTTCGTCTTGCGCCCGCGGATGACTTCCTCGGAGCGCTCGTTCACCGTCATCGGCGACATTCCAGGAGGAGCGCTAATAGCCTTCTGCGAACCGCTGAAGCAGATGTCAATTTTCTCCCGGTCCACATCGAGCGGAACGCCGGCCAGCGTCGCGACCGTGTCCACGATCAAGAGGGCTCCCAGCTCGTCCGCGACCTTGCGATACTCGCTAATCTTCTGCATCACGGAAGTGGAAGTTTCGCCGTGCGCCAAGCCGATAAATTTAATTTTCTTTCCCTTGCCGGCGCGGCGGACATCATCCGGATCCACGGGGCGTCCATAGGGAGCCTCAACGCGAGTGATCGTTGCCGGCGTGCGGCTGGCGATGATCGCCATGCGCTCGGAGAACACGCCGTTCACGCAGACCAGGCATTCGTCGCCCGCTTCGAGCGGATTCAATACCGCCGCTTCGATACCGCCGGAGCCCGACGCCGAAAGTGGAAATGTGACCCGGTTGTCCGTACGGAACACGCGGCGCAGTAGGATCTGCACTTCGGACATCATGTCCGTAAACCACGGATCGAGATGGCCGATGATGGGCGTGGCCATGGCACGATAAACGCGCGGGTCAACGCACGAAGGTCCTGGAGTCAGCAACACTCGATTTGGCGGATTGAGTTCGCCGATGGGTTCGTCTCTCATTGTCTTCTACCTCGCCTATGTGCCGAAGAATTGCGCGGCTGAAACTACCTGGAATCCGTTAACTGACGGACACAAGAGATTTCAATCTGTGCCGCAGCTGAAGTGATAGTTTCTCGAAACGAAGCGCACCGGTCAACTGGCAAGATGTGGATGAGTCGAATCCAAATTGTCTCGCGGCGCTTGTAGTAGTAGGAGACTCGCGGCGGGCTCAGTCGCGGGTGCGGCCGCGATCCTCGTCTTCGACGAAGACCACGCCAACGCCGGTCTTGTATTTTTCCGAGGCCGGCTCGGTGTAGACCACCGTGCCCCTCAGCGAAAGCAGGCTCTGATGATTGTCCGCGGCCGAGGCCTCGATGATGACGCGGACATCCGACTGAAGCGCCGGGCGGTTTGTGAGCGCAAGGTACGCGCCGTGGAGGCTCATGTCGCGCACGGTGGCTTTCTCTTCGAATGATTTGCCGTCTTCGCCGACGCCGGAGATAGTGGCCGCAAAACGCAGGCGGCGCCGCTGGCCGATGCGAGAGTCCCTCAGTGCGACGTTGACGCCCTTCTCGTTCAGCAAAATCGTCATTCCTTCCATCGCCGCCCACGTCGGCGCGAATTCCTGCCGCGCCGCGAAGAGATAGCCGTCAACCGTCTTGTCCGATGAATCGGGATCGTGGTGAAACAAGAAAAGATTCCGCGCCTTCGCCAACCGCGCCAGCTTCACGCATTCGAGCCAGCTCGAATGGCCCCAGCCCTTGCGCGAAGTCGCAAGCTGCTCGGGCGAAAACTGCGAGTCGCAAATCAGCACGTCCGCGCCGGCGGCAAGCTGCCTCAGGTTTTCGTCGAAGTCAGGAACACCGGGCTCGTTGTCAGGCGCGAACACGACCGAGCCACCCGGCGTATCCAGCCGGTAGCCGAGGCATCCCTGAGGATGATTCAGCCAACGTGCGGTAATCCGCGTTCCGTTCACCTCGAACTGATCGCCGCCGGAGATCTCCCGGAATTCACGCGCGGCCGTCATCATGCTCAGGTTCACCGGGAAATAGGGACTCGCAACCTGCGCTTCAAGCACTTTGCGCAGGCTATCGGGCCCGAGATATTTCGATTGAAAACTGTAAAAGTGAAAGCGATTTTGCGATTGGAAAAAGGGATGGAAGAACGGGATGCCCTGGATGTGGTCCCAGTGGTAGTGCGTCACCAGGATGTGCGCGTCAATTCCGTGCTCGGTGGATTTTTCTTCCCACCGGTTGCCGAGCGATCGCAATCCCGTGCCGCAATCCAGAATGAAGCGCGTGTCCGGCGACGTCGTGATTTCAACGCACGGCGTGTTTCCACCGTAGCGCCATGTGCTCGGGTGAGGCGTCGGTGTCGAGCCTCGCACTCCCCAAAAGGTAACTTTCGTTTCGGTAGAAGACATCGCTGGAAGAGACGGAAACATCGAGCGCGCGGGAGCCAATCTCCTAAAGAGAAACGCGCAAATCCAATCTCAAAAGCATGTTAGGCGGTCGCCAAGCGCGAAGTCAATCCGCTTCGGTCCAGCGAGTGTGTAAATTGAACAATTCACGCTGCTACGCCAAGCCACGGCACGTGTCGTCGGGCACTCCTCCCGCCTGCGGGTCTATCCCGCCCAACATAGACTCTTGCGGTAGGGGCGGGTCTCAGACCCGCCCGGCCTTTCTCCGACTAGCTCGGACAAAATAACTTCACCGCCCGGAGGCCCCCGCCTCCGGGACCACCTGCCGAGCCTGCGCGATCCGTAAAGGAGAACCGGGTGCACGAGGCCGCAGATGTGGTTAAAATCAGAGCCATGCACGCGCACGCTCACGGCGCTGGACATGAAGGTCACGCGCACTCGCACGTCCATTTGCAGGGCGCGCTGCATTCGCGGCGCATGGCTGGCGTGCTCGGCGCGGCGGTCGTCGTCACGCTCGCTCTCGTCGCCGTCGAATTTACCGCAGGTTACGTTGGTCATTCGATTGCGCTCGTCAGCGATGCTGTCCACAATCTCACCGACGTTCCCGCGATCTTCATATCCTGGCTCGCCATGCGCTGGGCGGAGAAGCCCCCAACGCGCGAGCACACCTACGGGTACCACCGGGCCGGAATTCTTGCGGCCTTCACAAATGCGTTTTTCCTGAGCGGCGTCGCCGTGGTGATTCTGTACGAAGCGATCGTGCGGCTCCGCCATCCCGTGGAAGTGAATGCCGGCGTGATGCTTTGGGTCGCGCTCATCGCGCTGGCCGTGAATGGAGGAATCACGCTCGCGCTGGTCTCGGGGCGTCGCGATCTGAACTTGAGGAGCATCCTCGTTCATTCATTCGGCGACGCGCTTTCAAACGTTGGCATCATCGCCGGCGCCGTCGCGATTCGCTGGCTCGGTGTGGCGTGGATTGATCCGGTGATCGGCGTGATCATCGGCGCGATGGTGCTCTGGTCCGGCTGGGGAATCCTGCGCGAAACTAGCCACATTCTCCTCGAAGGATTGCCGCGCGAAATCAGCCTCGAGGATGTGGCCAAGTCAGTCCTCAAAGTGGAAGGCGTGCAGGAGGTTCACGACATCCACATCTGGACGCTGGGGACCGACCTAAACGCCCTCTCGTGCCACATCCGCATCCCGGACATGCACCTGGAAGGCTGCGAGAAAATACTCGCGCGGATACAGGAGACGCTCGCGCGCGAGTTCCACATTACTCATTCCACGGTGCAGTTCGAGCGCGCAGGACTTCCGGAAACGGGCCTCTACATGCCCGAACCCATTCGCAAGGCCGATTAACACTCTGCAAATCTGGAAAGTTCGTTTCGTTAAGGTGCGCTGTGGCCGACGCACTTCAGCACGCCGAGGTATTCGCTCCACGGACCGACGGCTTCCCGGTATTGGTGCGCCATCACCCTTGAAATCTGGTGAAGATGAGTTAGGTCATGAACCGCCCAGGTCGCCAGCAGCTCGGAGAGTGTGACCGTTCCGAGAGCGGGATGGCGGCCGCGGCGCTCGAGATCTTCTGGCCGCAGATTCAATTCGTGGAGTTCGTCCAGGTTTTCCTTCCGCAAACGGGCAAATTCATCGAGTAGCCGCTCGAGCGATTTGCCCTGAGTTTCTTTTACTTGTCCCCAGCGATCGAAGGGTTCAAACGATTTCGTTTCGCCAAATTGCAGCACCATTCTTACCCGCGGCATCCAATCGGTTCGTTCGCCATGAATCAGATGGCCGACCACGTCGAATGCGCTCCAGGTATTCTCCCCTTCATTTCGGAGCGTCCACGCTTCCGGCAGATCGCGCAACAGCGCATCGAGAGCAGAGGGGGTGCGCGCGAGAAGCGATATTGTCTCTTCCAAGTTCTGCTCCATCACGCCCTCCGATTCGTAGCCAACATTATGCAGCGGCCAATAATCTCCGCTGATGAACGCGAGCGTACCGATGCGCCGCTACCGCGGTCAATATGGCGAGGCACGCGGCGACTTCAAGCGCTGCCAGCGCCGCGTGCATGCCGTGATGGTCCGCAATGCGCCCGAAGATCGGAGTCGCAACGCCGCCGATGCTTCCCGCCGCACCGAGCATGATCCCCGAAGCCACGCCTCGATGGTTCGGCAGAAACTGCTGGCCGAGCACGATCATCACGCTGAAGGACGCAAAGAGTGAAACAGCCAGCGGCGCGAGTACGATCATCGCCAGAATCGGCTGGTGTATCTGCAGAAATGCCAAAAGCAAAAACGGCGCCGCCACCAGCGAAATCACGACGACGCGAAACCTTCCGAAACGGTCCGCCAGCACTCCGCCTGCTACCGATCCCGCCGCACCAACAAAGATGAACAGGCTGAGGACGGTGTTGCCGGCTTCCTTCGTTTGATGGAGTTGCGCGATCCAATAGAGCGCGAGAAACGTATTCATTCCAAAAAATACGATCGAGCGGCAAACCGACGCACCGGTCAAATAAAAAAACGGCACCCAGGCGTCCTGCTCGCGCTTGGCGTTCGACGCGGCCATTTCTTCCGCGGGGTCGGCCCGTCGAAATTCACGGCGGTTCAGATAGTAAATCGCGGTGACAATCAATCCGGGCACGAGTAGCAAGTACATCCCTCGCATTCCCACCCAAGTGATGCACAAGACTGTCAAGATCGGACCGACCGCAAAGCCCACATTTCCGCCGACCGTAAAAAGGCTCATCGCTGTAGCCTTCTTGTCCGCGGAGACATAGCTCACCAACCGCGCGCTCTCCGGATGAAACGATGCGAGGCCCAGTCCGCTCAGCGCGCACGCTGCCATCATCAGCATGTAACTCGGCATGATGGTGGTGGCTTCGATCCCCGCGCCCGCCGCGATGATGCCCACCGGCACAAGCCACGAAATCGGAAATCGATCCGCCAGCCATCCGAGCAGCGGCTGGCAGATGGACGAGACGAGGTTTGGCGCGAACACCAGTCCCGCCGCCGCCGCGTACGAAAAATGATGGATGGCGATGAGATAAGGCAGCAGGGCGGGCAAAGCGCCCTGGTTCAGATCAGTACAGAGGTGCCCCAGCGACAGGATGAAGACCAGTTTTCTTCGCATGCGAGGCAGTCATATTCGCACCTGGACTCAAACGATGCCAGCAGAGATACAAATGGATAAAAAAGGTAGGACTTCACTACCATTTTACAGCGGAAAAAAACGCGTCCGGAGCCGAAAAACGCGATCCACGCCTAGATGGAAAGTTTCAAAGGCGTGCCGCGATCTTCATTGAGCTTCGTCGTTGCTGCGGCGTCAACATCCGCAACCTTCACCGTGCGGCGATTTCCTTCGCGCGTGATGTAAACGAGCTGATCGTTGTGCCGCGTGAATGCAACGGCGGAGATCTGGTTTCCGTTCTTGAGGATCAGCGTGAATTCGCCGACATCGGGCAGCGGCGCTTCCGCGGCGGGCGCCGATTCCGCCTCCGCCGGTCTTGCGGGCGCCATGGGGTGCTGAATCACAATAATCTGCGGCGGTTGCTGCGGTGCCGGTTCTTCTTCTTGATTGTCCGCCTGGGGTTCGTCGTAAGCGATGGGATAGCCGCCACCGTAACCCGTAAGCAGATAAGCGCCGGTCAAATTGCCGAACCGGTGGAAGCGCGCGGCAAGCGCCAGATTCGCTTGCGTCGCAGGATTGATCAGCGCTTCGACGCCCAGATTGGATCCGGAGAGGCATCCGAGATTTTCGCAATCAAACCCGAGGCCGCCCAAAGCCGGCAGCGAGTTCGGCGTGAGCGCGGACGAGTTCGATCTGTAAAATCTCGAGCTCGACGAAAAGTTCGACGGCTTTCTTGTCGGGGAAGGAGTACCAGTCAATCTCACATTTGTGAACACGTGCCCGGAACGCGGAGTGCCCGTGGACCTCGCCGGAGCGGCAGCGCGCGCTCCGCCGCTCATTGTTCCGCCGCGCTGCGCTTCAGCAACGGAAGAAAATGTAATCGCGAGCACGGTGACTAGACAAAATGCGAGTGGCTTTCCCATGGCTTGCCGCCTCTATTGTTAAAGACGCGAAATGAACTGGGACGGTTGCACCGGGATTCTACTCCAGTCAAGGGCCGGCGGCGCATTTTCTTAAGGCACAAATTCACAGATATCGGCGTCTATCTAAACGGAGTACTAGAGGTTCTAGTCATCTCGGCCATCCGGCGCCTGGCAGACGACAGGGTTGCTTTCGCGCGTGAATCGAATATGTTATAACCATCGCGCCGTAGAACAGGGTCGAATTGGACCATGCGCGATCAATTTCGGCGCCGGAGCTGACGAAGGGGTCATCGGCTGCCGAGCCTCGAGTGGAAGAGCCGTCGGCATATTGCCCTCGATGCTCGACAAAACTGGCGCAGCGAAGTTGCAAGCTGATCTGCACTTCATGTGGCTATTACATGTCGTGCTCGGACTTCTACTGAAGGACGCCCTCGAACGGGAAGCTTGGGGCAGCTTCACCGGCCCGTTAAGCCGGAAATTTTAGAAACGATAGGCGTTTGCCGGGAGGCGACAACGTGGCACTGCGAATAACGGAACGCGATGTGAATGGGGTCAGCGTGCTGGATATAGACGGGCGAATCGTGCTGGGCGAGGAAAGCAATGCGTTCCGGGAACGGGTGAAAGCATTGCTCGCCGCCGGAAAGAAAAAGATCGTGCTGAATCTGGCGCAAGTCACCTACATTGACAGCGCCGGCCTTGGGACGCTAGTTGCCACCTTCCACAGCGCGAAATCACAGGGCGCAACGCTCAAGCTCGCGAACCTGGGGGCGAAATTCAAAGAAGTGCTGCAAGTTACGAAGCTGATGACGGTGTTCGACGTTTACGACAGCGACACGGCAGCGATCCAAAGTTTCTCGTAGAGAATTCTCTCCTTGCGGGCGCGGTTGTCGAAGGACGCCGCGCCTTGCCTTCCCTTTCGAACCGCACACCATAATTTTGTTTTGAGCTTCGTTCTGCGCGGCAGGATGCTGCGTGGACGCTTGCGACTATTTGTTTTCTTCGATGCGGTAAATTACGAGGCCGCTGAGAAGCTTGGGGTAGAAGTCCGTGGATTTTTGCGGCATCACGTCGCCGCCCAGAGCAATCTCCGCCACTTGTTTCACGCGCACGGGATTCAGAAGAAACGCCAACTGAGCTTCGCCGCCGTCCACGGCAGCAAGCGCGGCGAACATTTCTCGCTCGTACGAAATGTGCTTTTCGGCCGTGACGGCCTCCGCGGTAATGCCCAGGCACTTTTCGATAAGCAAGCGATGCAACAGCACGACGTCGAGCTCGCGTTGCGCTTCGGATACGTCCGGAAGTATTTGCGCGAGGTCCGCGTTCCTTTTCAACACGAATAGATAAAACGCCCCGCCTCCGCCATACACGCCGATCCCATGCCGCAGACGCTGCTTCTCGAGGTCCCGCAGGAAATCCTCGAACGCGCCCGCACGTTCCTCCGGCGACGAGAAAGGATATCCATACCAATCGAAGTAGCGCGAGGCTTGCTCGCGAAATTTCGCAAAATCAAAATTCGCGAGGTTGCGGATTACGCGGTGCGTCGGCAAGATCGTCAGGCCGCTCGAGTGGGTATTGAAGAGTGCCATCATTGCGAATTCGTATGGCGCGTCTGGATTGGATTCGCCGGCGCGCGCTCTGCGCTCGTCACGAAAGGCCAGCGCGGTCTCAAAGCGGTGATGTCCGTCGGCGATGATCAGCTTCTGCCCGGCCATTGCGCCCGTGATTCGACGAATGGATCCGGCGTCAGTGATGGTCCAAAGTTGATGGATAACTCCGTATTCGTCCTTCAGCTCGACGGCCGCAGGAGTCCGGCTGATCACTTCGAGCATTGAGTCAATCTGCTTCGAGGCATCGTCGTACAGCATGAACAGCAGGCCCGTCTGCGCATGGGTGTGGCGGAGCAACTCGAGGCGGTCAGCCTTCGGCGCGGCGAGCGTTCGTTCGTGGCGAAAGACGATTCCCGCGGCGTAGTCTTCGACGCGACCGAGTGCGATGAACCCGCGTCGGACGCGGCGCGTGTTCGTGCCGGGAACCGAGTAATCCTGAGAGTACGCATAGACAGCCGGCGCCGCGTCCTTCAGCAGGATTCCAGAGGCGATCCATTCATTGAGCTTCGCGGCCGCGCGCGTGTAGACATTGTTCTCTGATGAATCGCCCGGCAGCACTCGACCTTTCTCAATCGGAATCAAATTGAACGGGCTTGCTGCGTAATAGCGTTCCTGCATTGGCGGAGAAATCTTATCGTACGGCTGCGTGGTAACGTCGCCGGCCGACACACGTGCGGCGTTATAGCGATACGCTTGAAATGGGCGAATCTCGGCCACGCCACCCCCGGCCAGCTCAACGAGCAATTGAAAAGAAGAGAATTGTAGCAGCGGAGTCTGGCGCGTCCAAACCCACAGAATTTTGCCGGAATGGCCCCGCGAGTTTGTGGAGCGTCCTGCTAGAATTAGAAGCGAATTCCAACAGGCATCGGAACCGTGAGTGAAAATAATAAATCGTTGGCCGGTGTGCGCGTCCTGATTTTTGATCTGGACGGCACGCTGATTGACTCGAAGCTCGACCTGGCCCTGAGCGTGAATGCAATGTTGGTAAACGCCGGCCGCGCGGAAATCGAGCACGATAGCATTTACGCGCTGGTCGGAAATGGCGCACCAGTGCTCATACGCCGCGCCCTCGGCGACGGCGCTTCCGACGCCGAAGTGGATGCGGCGCTGGCGTATTTTCTTTCGTACTACCGGCAGCACATGCTGGACAACACCGTGCTCTACCCGGGTGTTCTCGAATGCCTTGAAAACCTCAATGGCCGCTCGCTTGCCGTTCTGACGAATAAGCCCGTGCGATTCAGCCGCGCCATATTGGATGGACTCGGCGTGTCGCGTCATTTCCAGTACGTCTACGGCGGCAATAGCTTCGAAAAGAAAAAGCCGGACCCTGTGGGCGTCACCACGTTGTTGGAGCATTTTTCCGCGTCGCCGCGCGATGCCATGGTTGTCGGCGACTCGGAGGTTGACATGCAAACCGCGCGAAACGCGGGCACGTGGGCTTGCGGCGTGACATACGGGCTGGGAAGCGATCGCCTGCCGCAATGCGCCCCGGATTTGTTGCTCGATAATCTCGCCGAGCTGCCAAAGCTTTTGAACGGCGGCGCATCCAAGTAAACGAGGCTCAAGAAGATCGTTCGCTCATGGCCCAGATGCTGACTTGTTCCGCCAGCGCCGCACAATGAAAACCTGCGTGACCGGCATTCCATCCATCTTGCTGTCTCTTTCGCTGTTAGCGATCGGGGCCCTCCCGCCCCGGTGGCCCGCGGGCGCCACGGCGTTCAGCCATGGATACCTCCGAGGGACAAAAGCACAAGGCTGCGCCCGCGAAAGAGGCGCCGAAAGCTGCCGTCGTGCCGTTTCATTCGGGCGAGCAACTCGAGTACCGGCTATCCTGGGCGACGTTCTTGACGGCGGCAACGGTTCGCCTGAGCGTGGTCGAGCGACGCTCTCTCTACGGCTGGGATGCGTGGCATTTCCGCGCGATCGGCAGCTCCGAACAGCCGCTGCGAGCGCTCTTCACGATTGACGACGAATTCGACTCGTACACCGACACGGCCACATTCGTCGGCCACCAATATGAGATGTATCTCGACGAACTCGGCCGCAAAGAAAAAAACGTCATGGAGCTGACGCCTCAGGGCACCGTGCCGCGCGGCAGCGTGGCGTCTGTCATCGTGCCGCCATTGACGCGCGATCCGCTCGACTTCCTCGAATCCGTGCGGGCGTTCGATTGGGAGCGCTACCCGGAATTACGCGTGCCGGTCTTCGACGGCAAAAATCTCTACGACATCCACGCGACGCGCGAATTGCTCGATGAAAAGATATCGGTGCCTGGAGTGACCTGCGACGCGACGCGAATCGGAATTCACGTCTTCGCAAACGGCAAGGAACTCGATCACACCAAAATCGCGATGTGGCTGCAGCGCGAGGCGCCCCGCATGCCCGCCGCGATTCAAGCCGATTTGCCGCTCGGCACATTCCGAATGGAATTGTCGTCGTTCTCAGATACCGCGAATCCGTAGCGAGCTCGCGGACGAATACATGGACTGGCGCGCAAATTTTAGTTGGATTTGAAACTTCAAAAACAGCGCGAGAGACTACGTTTCGGGGATGACCCAATCTTCCGGCGGAAAATCAATCTGCCAAAACATGGGCGTCGGCTGCAAGAACTCGATTCCCACCTGCGCCTTGCCGGCCTGAGGCTTGCCGACGAACACCGTCTTGCACTCGAGCGACTTGCGCGTCAACTTGTGCGTCAGTGTGATTGGCTGTCCGGCGGGCAGCGCGATGCTGAGCGACAGAAGCGCGCCGTGGGCATTTACGACCAGCGTTCTCGCCTCTTCTTCAAACTTGTTGCCATCGGGCAGAATACCGCGAACCGTCACAGGAACGCTCAAAAGGACGCGCGCACTGCGGCGGCGGCCCTGCTCCGTCATCAAACTTCCCGTAGGGAGTTGCTGCGCCATATCGAAACAAACATACCGTGATTTCTATCGCAGTGACGAATCACTTCGCGGGTTTTCTGCCTTTCAGTTAACAGGCCGAGAGCACACCAAAATCAGGACGACCTGTCCAAAGGGCCAGGAGGCGGCGCCGGCGGTCAAATTGGATCGCCGAGTTCGGGGCAACATGTCTTTTCGATCAAGGAACAGACAATATGTCCGACCGTGATGTGGGCTTCCTGAATGCGCTGTGGGTCGCCGGACGGTATGTTGAGGAGCAGGTCCACGTTGCCGCGAAGCTCGCCGCCGGTCTCTCCTGTCATGGCCACCAGAAATGCGCCCCGCCCGCGACCGGCTTCGATGCCTTGAACAATATTCGGGCTGCGGCCGCTTGTGGATAGCGCGACGAGCACGTCGCCGCTCGCGACCATGGATTCGATCTGCCGGGAGAAAATGGATTCGATCCCAAAATCGTTTCCGGCAGCGGTCAATATGGAAGTGTTCGTCGTGAGCGCGAGCCCGGCGAGGGCTTTCCGGTTGGATTTGAGCCGGACGACGAGTTCGGCGGCCAGATGCTGAGCGTCGGCCGCGCTTCCGCCGTTTCCAAAGAACACGATTTTCTTCCCGCGCGAAATGGCCACGGACGCCACTTCGGCAAATCGCGCAATATTTTCGAGGAGTTCCTGGCTGAATCTCTCGCGGACGGCCGCGCTTTCACGGAGCTGGGCTCGAATTTCTTCGATGTGGCCGCTCATCTCGGGAGGGCGCGGTGCGTTCCAGTCCGGCCGTGCGTCAGCACAGCACAATCTTTTCGCGATTTTTCGTCACGCGGCGCGTCGCATTGCGGGTATCAATGACGATCTTCGACGCGGAAACGATCACGTCGTAGTCGTAGGCCGTGTGATCGGTCGCGATCAGGACGCAATCGTATGAGCCCAGCGCGGCCGGGGTGAGCTCGACCGATCGCATCTTCGAGAAATCGTAGTGCCGCATTTTGTGGAGAGCCGGGAAATAAGGGTCGTTGTAGTCGAGCTTCGCGCCGCGCGCAGTGAGAAGCTCGAGCAGCTTCAGCGAAGGCGATTCGCGCAAGTCGTCAACGTCCTTCTTGTACGCCACGCCCAGCAGCAGGATCTTTGACCCCTTCAGGCTCTTCTGCTTGTCATTCAATGCCGCCGCGACGGAATCGACGACATGATACGGCATCGAAGTGTTGATTTCGCCCGCGAGCTCGATAAACCGCGTGGCGAAATCGAATTCCCGCGCCTTCCAGGAAAGATAATAAGGATCCACAGGAATGCAGTGCCCGCCGAGGCCCGGCCCGGGATAGAACGGCATGAACCCGAAGGGCTTCGTCGCCGCGCTGTCGATCACTTCCCACATATCAATATCCATGCGCATGCCGAGAAGTTTGAGTTCGTTGACGAGGGCGATATTCACGCAGCGGAAGATGTTTTCGAGCAGCTTCACCATTTCCGCCGCGCGCGTAGAACTCACAGGCACGACACGCGAGACGACCTGCGCGTAGAGCGCGGCCGCCGCGCGACGGCTCGGCGGATTTGTGCCGCCGACGACCTTTGGGATTTGCGCGAGACCATATTGCTTGTTGCCCGGATCTTCGCGCTCGGGCGAAAACGCGAGGAAGAAATCCGTCGCGATGTTTTCCGATTCCGGGCCGCGCGTGATGGGGCACTTCAGCCCGCTTCGCTCGAGAATCGGCAACACGAGCTCTTCGGTCGTCCCGGGATACGTCGTGCTCTCGAGAACGATTAACTGGTTCCGCTGAAGATTGGGCGAAATGGAAAGCGCGGTTTGCTCGACGTAGCTCAGATCGGGCTCGCGCCGCTCGTCCAGAGGCGTCGGCACGCAAATCAGCACCGCGTCCATATTGCGGAGGTGTGTGAAATCCGTGGTGGCGTCGAGTCGCCCGCCCTTCACGTGCTCGGCGATCTTCGCGGCCGGAATGTGCTGGATGTAGGACTCGCCGGCGTTGAGCTTCTCCACTTTTTGGGGATCGGTGTCGAAACCCGTGACGCGATGGCCCGTATCGGCGAATCGCAATGCCAGCGGAAGTCCGACGTAACCGCATCCGATGATCCCTATCCGGATGTTCTTACCAGCAAAAAATTCCGGGTTGCGTTCTGCTCCCATCCGCCGTTTGCTCCAGTTGCGATGCCAAAAAGATCGCAGCGATGAAATAACCGTCCGACTATAGCAAGAATCGAAGAGGCCACAAAGGCAGCGCAAAGAAGCGCGTGCGGGATATGCAAACTGCGTGCGTAGCTGATTCGCGCGCGGTGCGGACCCGAAGCCGGGGGCCTGCGGGTTCTGGGGAGACAAGGCTGAACTCTGAGAGGAGTTCTCGCGCGCTGAAAATTGGGAGCCCCGAAGCCCCAGCCTCGGGTTCTGCTCGAATCGTTGGCCGGATCAGTGCTGCGGTTTTTCGTCTTTTGGCTTGTCTTCTTTGGGCTTCGCAGCAGTCGTTCTTCCTGCCAGCGAGCGAATGTAGTTGATCAGGTTCCACCGCTGCGTTTCATTTAGCCGGTCACTTTCGCTCGGCATATCTCCCTTGCCCTTCGAAATGATGTAGAAGAGCTCGCCATCCGTCGAGTCCTTCAAACTGGCCGGGTCGCGGAAATCATGAAGGTTCAGCTTCATGTCTACCGCAAGATCGCCTTTGCCGTCGCCATCCTTGCCATGGCACATCAGGCATTGCGATTCGTAGAGATGTTTGCCATCGGCGATCGAACTGGCGGCCGGCTTGACCGGATTCGAGCGTTTGGCGTCCTCCGGCGGAATTTTGAAATCCGCGGGAGCTGCCTGCTGGCCCGTTTTGTCCTTCGGCTGATCTTGCGAAGAAACAACCGGAGTGAAACAGATGAAAGCGAAAATTATAATAGCGGCTTTCGGCATGGCTACCTCCTGCTTGAAGCTTGGTCGATCGATATTGGAGTATGCACAGTTGGCTGCATTCTATGCCCATACACTGAACCATTACCAGCGCTCCGTGATCCTTGACCGTGACTGTGGTCACGAGCATCCGTGATGCAAATCACGGAGAACTCGACCTATGTGCGCGATGCTGTTTTTGGAGTTATAGGGCGTCCGGTATTCAGCAGGGTTGGAAGCCGGCGCTTCAAGGAGGGGTTCATGTTTGAGATGACAAAGGTCGGGGATTTGTACAAGGAGATGTTTGACTTCCGTCGGGACTTCGACGAAATCTTCAACCGATTGCTGACCGGCTGGCCGGTCACGAGCGAAACAAAGCTTCTCGAGAACTACACGTTCACACCGGCAGTCGAAGGCTGGATCGATCCAGAAGTGAAAAAGTTCTACCTGCGAATTTCCGTTCCGGGCATTGACCCGAAGGACGTGAAAATCACGGCACAGAACAACGTGCTGACCATCAGCGGCGAGCGCAAGTTCATCGAGACGAAGAAGGAAGTGAATTACCTGCACCGCGAGTTCGCTTATGGCGCGTTCGAGCGAGTGCTGCCGCTTCCCGAGGGCGTCGAAGTGGAGAAGCTCACTGCAGAATTCAACAATGGCGTGCTGGAAGTGACGGCGCCGATGGCGGCCGCGGCACTGCCTCGCAAGATTGAGATCAAGCCGGTACTGAGGAAAGTTGCCTGATTTTCCGCGAAGTGTTGAGTGTCAACGCCGGGGCTCTTCGGAGCCCCGGTGTTTTTCTGTGCCACGCTGCGAAATCAAGGTTACGCGGTCGCTGTTCCCCCTCCTAAACGATCAAGAATCAGTTTACGGATATTTGTAATGGAGTTTGGACGAAGCTAGCCGATGGTCTATCCTGTACGGCTGCAAACTGGTTGTCCAAATCAGGAGAACGGAAGATGATTGTCGGAGTTCCTCGTGAAAGCTTTCCGGGTGAACGGCGCGTCGCGCTGGTGCCGTCCGTTATTCCGAATCTCGCGAAAGCGGGCTTGGAGGTTTTGATCGAAGCGGGAGCCGGAATCGAAGCCGGTTATCCGGATTCCGACTATGCCGCGAAGGGCGCGAAGATCGCCGGCGATCGGGCTGAAGTTTTCCGCGCCGCCGATGTGATTTTGCAAGTTCTGTGCTACGGCTCAAACGACCAGACCGGCGCGGCTGACCTGCCGTTGCTCCGCCGAGGCCAAGTCCTGATCGGATTTCTCAGGCCGCTCGGAGCCCTCCAGACGGTCCAGGAAATCGCTGCGACCGGCGTCTCCTCGTTTTCAGTCGAGTTGGTGCCTCGCACCACCCGCGCACAGAGCATGGACGCGCTTTCGTCCATGGGCACCATCTGCGGATACAAAGCCGTCCTCGTCGCGGCGGGAACGATGCCTAGAATAGTTCCCATGCTCACCACGGCGGCCGGGACGATCACGCCGGCCCGCTTCCTGATCATCGGCGCGGGTGTGGCCGGCCTTCAGGCGATCGCAACCGCGCGGAGGCTAGGCGCCGTGACTTCCGCTTACGATCTGCGGCCCGCGGCGAAGGAGCAGGTGCAAAGCCTCGGCGGGCGTTTTGTTGAATTGCCGATCGAAGCGAAGGATGCCCAGGACGCGGGCGGATACGCGCGGGCGCAGGACGAATCGTTTTATCAGAGGCAGCGCGAGTTGCTCGGGCGCGTGGTGGCCGAGAGCGACGCCGTGATCACCGCCGCAGTCATACCGGGAAAAATCTCGCCCGTGCTGGTGACGAGCGACATGGTGTCCAAAATGGCGCCGGGATCGGTGATCGTGGATTTGGCCGCGGAGCGCGGCGGAAATTGCGAGCTGACGCGCACGGGGGAAAACATCGTCGCGCACGGCGTTACCATCATCGGCCGGATCAATTTGGCGACGACGGTTCCCTATCACGCGAGCCAGATGTACGCGCGAAATATCACGGCATTTCTCCTCCATCTTGTCCAAAACGGACAATTCCGTTTCGATTCGAGCGACGACATCGTGGCGAGCACGCTGGTGACGCACGGCGGCGAGATCGTGAATCCACGCGTGCGCGAATTTTATTCGCTGCCGGCGCTCGCCGCTGCTTCGAAGGAGGTTGGTTAATGCAGTCGGATTTGATCACAAGCCTTTACGTTTTCATGCTCGCGGCATTCATCGGCTTCGAAGTGATTCGCCGGATTTCGCCGCTGCTTCACACGCCGCTGATGTCTCTAACGAACGCGCTCGACGCCATTGCCGTGGTCGGCGCGATCATTCTGGCCGGCGAACATAAATCCACGCTCTCCACCGTTCTCGGGACGATCGCTATCGTCGCCGCGACGAGCAACGTCGTCGGCGGTTTCATCATCACCGACCGCATGTTGAAGATGTTCAAAGCGAGCCGTCCGCAGAAACCATGACCTCGGTCATCGCAACTTATCACATCATCGAAATCACGTATCTCGTCGCCACGGTGCTCTTCATCCTGGCGCTGAAGTGGATGAGTTCGCCGAGCACGGCGCGCCGCGGCGTTTTCGCCGCGGAAGTTGGCATGCTCCTCGCCGTAGTGGGAACGCTACTCTATCACGGCATCGTGGAATACAAATGGATCGCCATCGCCCTCGTCATCGGCTCGATTATCGGCGTCCCGCTCGGCGAAGTGGCCATGACGGCCGTGCCGCAACGAACCGCGTTGAGCCACGCTTTCGGCGCATGCTGCGTCACGCTTGTCGGTACCGCGGAATTTTATCTCCGCGCGCCGAATGTGCCGCGGCTGATGATGGGCGTCCTCGCTCTGGAAGTGATACTCGGTTCGCTCACGTTCACCGGGAGTTTGATGGCCGCGGGCAAATTGCAGGAAATTCTTCCGCAGCGTCCGATTACGTACAAGGGCGCTAACATCGTCAATCTCTCCGTGCTCGCGATCGCGGTCCTGGTCGCGGGCTTCCTCGTCGCGCATCCCGAATACAAGGGTCTTTTCCCGGTCATCATCGCTGTGCCGCTCCTCTTCGGCGTGCTGATGATCGTTCCGATCGGCGGCGCGGACATGCCGACGGTGATTTCGCTGCTGAACTCGTACGCGGGCCTCTCCGCCGCCGCGATGGGATTCGTTCTCGATAGCAAACTGCTGATCGTCGCGGGTGCGCTCGACGGCGCTTCGGGTCTCATCCTGTCAATCAACATGTCGAAAGCGATGAATCGGTCGTTCTCAAATGTTTTGTTTGGCGCATTCGGCCAGGAGCAGGCATCCGCGGCAAGCGCGCAGGAAGCGCGGCCCGTGCACAGCGCCACGGCGGAAGAGGCTGCGGCCATTCTGGCTGCGGCAAATAAAGTCGTGATCGTGCCGGGATACGGAATGGCGGTGGCGCAGGCTCAGCATAAAGTGCGCGAGCTTTACGATGCGCTCTCGAAGCGCGGCGTGGACGTGAAATTCGGAATACATCCTGTGGCAGGCCGGATGCCGGGGCACATGAACGTCCTCCTCGCCGAAGCGGACATTCCCTACGACAAGCTCCTGGACATGGAAGACGTCAATTCCGATTTTCCGCAGACGGATGTCGCGCTCGTCATCGGCGCAAACGACGTCACGAACCCCTCGGCGCGCACCGATGCCTCGAGCCCAATCTTTGGGATGCCGATTCTAGACGTGGACAAAGCGCGCACGGTGATGGTGATCAAGCGCGGCATGAGCCCTGGATTCGCCGGAATTGATAATCCGCTGTATTACCTCGATAACACGCTGATGCTCTTCGGCGATGCGAAGGCGTTCGTCGGCGCGATCGTGCGCGAACTCACCGGCGGCGGCCACGGCTAATTGCGTTCCCGTCGCATAATTGCGCGAATGTCACGCCGAAAGGCCCGAATCGATGAAATGACCCGCAGGAGATTCGCATGAGCGCGAAAATTATTGTCGTTGGCAGCTTGAATATGGATTTGGTGGCATGCGCTTCGAGAATTCCGGTCGCAGGCGAGACCATAACCGGCCACTCATTCCTCTCCGCTTGCGGCGGCAAGGGCGCGAACCAGGCTTACGCTGCGGCCCGGCTTGGCGCGCGCGTGGAGATGATCGGAAGAGTTGGCAACGACGATTTCGCCACGCAGATGCGGGCAAATCTCGAGAAGGCCGGCTGCGATACAGTCGGCGTTGTCGCGATTTCGGGCATTTCGAGCGGCATCGCTCTCATCTTCGTCGCCGATAGCGGCCAGAATTCCATCGTCGTCGTTCCCGGCGCGAACCTACGCCTCACCCCTGCCGATATCGAAGCTTCGAAGGAGCGTTTCCATGGTGCGTCGTCGCTTCTGCTTCAGCTCGAGACGCCTCTCGTGACGGTGCAAGCCGCGGCCGCGGCGGCTCGCGCGGCGGGCGTGCGTGTGATCCTCGATCCCGCGCCTGCTCCGTCGAAAGCATTGCCGGCAGAGCTCGTGCGCCTCGTGGACGTGTTGACTCCGAATGAATCCGAAGCTGCGATTCTCGCGGGGATGCCGCCGGGCCGGATGAATGTCGCGCAGGCATTCGAGGTCGCGAAGAAACTTCAACAACTCGGGCCGCGCACCGTGATCGTCAAGCTTGGCGATCAGGGCTGCGCGCTGCGCGACGCGGATGACGAGCACGCGCTTCCCGCGCCGGCGGTGAAGGCCGTGGATACGACGGCGGCGGGAGATGTCTTCAATGCGGCGCTGGCGGTCGCTCTTGGCGAAGGCGCCGACATGGTCGCTGCGTGCCGCGCCGCCAATCGCGCCGCCGCTTTGTCGGTCACACGCCGGGGCGCTCAGCCCGGAGCGCCTTCGCGCGCCGAGCTCGACGCTTTCGCTCCCTGATAAATATCCGAGTGCGTCTCGCAGCGCGCTTATTGCCGCTCAATCTGAAGAGCGAGAGCCGGCCAGGTACGCGGCACTTTTCTCCGCCATTCGCGCGGCCCACGCTGGGCGCTCCGCCGAATCGAGCGACCTCACCTTCACCGATGCTAACGCCGCCAGCGCGACGAAGTAACAGAACACTCCCGACCAGTACGCCGCCGAAATTCCCGCTCCGACGGCGATGATCGCGGAAAGCACGGAGCCGCACACCGACGTCGCGCCGTTTACACCCCACAGCCACGGCGTCAACGCTGGAGATTTCGATGACGCATACCTCATGCCGATTGGAAACGGCATGCCCATGAAAAATCCCAGTGGCGCCAAAATTGCGCCAGCCACGAAAATGCGCATCGGCGTTGTGGAACTTGCGAAATTAGCTAGTACATGCGGCGTGAGAGGTCCAAACATACATAAGACAAATAGCAGCGGCAGAAGCGGCACAATGAAAGCTTCGTTTTCGCCGCCGTTGCGCAGGAGACGCTCCGTAACGAAGCTGCCGGCGCCGCTCGAGAGCAGCAGAACGAACAACACCACCGACAACGCGTAGCTCGGGTGGCCCAGAAAAATCATCAGCCGTTGCATCTGCGACAGCTCGATCATTATGAATCCAAATCCAATGGCCGCAAAAAACGCGAGGAGCGTGTACCCGCCGCTCAGAGGACGCTTTTCTCCGGATGCGAGAAACAGCGGCAACAAAATGCACAGGATCGTAAGCGCGACGACCGTCACGAACAGCACGGCAACGACGAACATCGCGTTCATGTCGAATTTCGCCGCCGCCGGCAAATGCTGAAACTGCTGATTCCACAAATCCGCGGCACGAAGCGTAAAGAAGAAGAATGGCTGGTTGTCGGTCGGAGGACTCAGGTTCACCGGGACGCCGGATTGGGTCTGCTGCGGAATATCGCCCGCGGCGAGCTTCGCATAGGTTGGATCGGCGGCGTAGCGGGGACTCAATAAAACGTCGAATCCCTTCTGCGAGCAGACAGCCTCGACTTTGTCGAGGTCGTCATTCGAAAACGGCTGCCGGCTGACAAGTATGGTCGCGATCCCCAAGGGGATGCCTTCGACCATCCTTGGGCCGTTTCTGCGAACGATAATGAGGTGATCCCGCACATCGTCAATTCCCTGTTGCCGAAGTGCCGCGCCCGCAAGGGCGGTCACGCGATACACCTCGCCGGATTCTTCCTGGAAGCTCCAGCGCGAGACGGAGAGAACGCCGTGTGGCGTCAGATGCCGGATAAAGCTCCGCCACGCTTCGAGCGTGTAGAGCGTGTTCTCGGAGAAAACGAATGCCCCGGATGTCGTCGCCGCCCACGTGTCGATCATTGAGATCTGAATGACGTTAAAAGTGTCGTGAGAACGCGCGATGTAGCTGCGCGCCTCATCGTTGACGAATGTGACGTTCGGTATTCGATCCAGGTGCCCCGTGAAATCGCCGTATCTTCCGTTCAGCGTTTTCAAAATGTCCGGATTGAGTTCCACGGCGAGCACGGATTTCTCGCCGAACGAAAGCGCCGACAAAACATCTCTGCCGCCGCCAGCGCCGACGATGAGGACCTTGCCCCTCGGGCGAATCTGGTACGCCATGTTCGTGACGTCGTACTTCAAGTACTCGAGAGGCTTGAAGTCGCCGTTGAACCGCGTCATCACGGTGAAGGCGCTCGCGTCAATATCGAGACCAAGCTGATCCGCCGTAAGCTTTGGGTCGGCTTTTGCGCTCAGGCCCCAGCCGAACGGCTGCGCCAACGGGCCCGGCTCCCAGAAAACACGAATGCGCGAAAACGAATTCCACTTTTCATAAAATGACGGCGTCTTCCGTTCGCCCTTGAACCAAACAAGATGCAGCAGAGGATGGCCGCCCCACACGAAGCCGGTCTGAACGCAAGCGAGCAAGAGAAACAACACGCAGCCAATCCATTCGACCCGCAACCAACGCGATTGCGTTTCCGAGCCGAGTAGAATTGCGCCGATGCTCGCGAGAAACGCGACGACGAAAACCGATCCTGCCGCATCCGTCGTGCCTAGCGTATAGATCAGCAAAACGCAGCCCAATGCCGCGCCGGTCAGATCGGCCGCGTAAACCTTGCCGATATTCTTCGGGAACCTCGTCAATGCAAGGCATACGCACACCCCGCTCATGATGAAAGGGATCGAAATGACCGTGTAAGTGAAGACGATCGACGCGACGCCCTTGAACGACATCTCAGGCAGAAACGGCACACTTGCGTGCGCCACAAAGCTCACGATGGCGGCAAGCGCGAAAAACAACGCAAATCGCGCCATATGCTCTTTCGTGCGTTCGGCAGTGAAAAATCGCGGGAATACGTAAACCAGCGTCGCGCCGGCGCTGAGGCCGAACATCGCTACGGAAATCGCGACGAACGCGAAGTGGTACCACATCGTCACGCTGAAGATCCGGGTGAGCAGGACTTCGAACATCAGCGTTGCCAGCGTGATGAAAAATACGCCCCCATACGTTCGCGTCGTTGGGACCAGGGCCGGCGTGGGAATCATATTTGTTGACCCTCCTCACATGCCGCAGGGAACCGAAGCTTTGACCCAGAACCACGTGCTAGACGTGAAGCGCAGGACCGTGCGCCAGCGTTGCTCGCGACTGTCGAGCCTCCACGTGCGCACGCAGCCACGCGACGATGCCGTAACAAGTCATGATCACGATCAGCGGATCAATGGGATGGCGAAACGCGAGTCTCGCGTGCGTGATGTAGTACGGTACCGGGAAGATGATGATCGCGATCGACAGCGGCACGACATCCATCCCTTTACCGTTCCGCCTCGCGTACACGAAGCCCATGATCATAAGAAGCGTCATCGGGCCGTTGAACAGCACATTGATGAAGTCACTCCGCTTCCAAATTCCTGTCCACATGTAAACCACGCGGCGAGCGACGAGCGTCACGTAGAAGCCCGGATGCTCGCGAATGAAATTCAACGTCCCGGCCTTCTTGGCATCCATAAAGCCGATCTCGCCGAGCTGCATCCATTGCGCGTATTCTTTGGCGTTCTTGTATGGGTGCGAGGACGCAAACGGCTCCGGAACCGAGGCGTCGCCATTGTTGCCGACGTGCAGCTCGAGCCAGAAGTTGTCGCGGAACGGAATGAAACGATGGAAGGTTTCGTAATTGCGAATCGCCCACGGCGCGGCGATGGCGATGAACACAAGCGCGGAAGCGACCGCCGGCTTGAACCATTCAAAGCGCAACTTCATCCGCCGCCAGACGAGCCATGCCCCGAGGAACGGCAGAGTAGCGAGCACGGCCGGGCTCGCGAGTCCCTGCACGCCCCAAAGCGCTCCCCAGAGCAGCCAGTCGCGCAGGCGGCGGCTTTCGACGAGCTCACATGTCAGCCACCAGATGAATGCCGCAATCATACAGCTCAACGTGTTCTCCCAAATTCGGTCTATCGAGAGATGAATCGAATAGGGGAACCACGCCCACGTCCAACCGCAAATCATGGCGATGCGCTCATCGAAGAGACGTCTGGCGAGCCAGTACACGGGGAAGCATGTCAGAGCGGCAAAGAGGCAATTCAGAAAAAGCATGAAGGACGCGGCGCCCGCCGAATACGTTCCGAACAGTTTCATGCCGATGGCGCAAAGCGCCGGATAGATGGGCGCCACTTCCGCCGTTGGGCCGGTTGGCTGGTACAGAGGATTGGCGAAACCGTGGCCTTCGGCAAGAGAGCGGCCGATATGACCCATCTCGCCCCCAAACGCCCAGTGATCTCGATCGGTGGGCGTGTTTGCGGGCGTGAACGCAGGGATGTTTTGTACCGACATCGCCAAGCGGAACAGCAGAGCGATGACGAACATCCAACGCACCGATTGCGCGGACTTCCACACGCGCGATAACCGCGAGCGCCACGCGGATATGCTGGGGAATTCCTGCAAATCTGCGCTTCGCTCTGACATGTCGAGCTCCCTAGAGAATTGTTCTGTCGAAAACGCAGCTGGGCTAAGCGGTTACTTGTTCGACTGCGCGCGAATCTCCATGGGCAGCGTCTTGGGGAGAGATGCGCCCCGGTTCGGTACCGCAGCGACTCTTCGTCGCGGCGCGCGTTCCGATCGTGATAACTGCGACAGGCACGCGAGGAATTCCAGCTTGTCGCGAAACGTCAGCTTGGAATGGCCGTAGGCTCGCGCCGGAAATGACAACGGGATTTCCGCGTACCTTGCGCTCTGGCGAAGTAGCTCGCATAAGAACCACGATTGGAATGAGTAGCCGCGCGTGGAATGCGGCACGGCTTCGAAACTCGGAATGATGCCGACGCGGATGCACCGGTAGCCTGACGTGCAGTCGGTGACGGCCGGAATTTTACCGAACCACTGGACGAGTTTCGTCCCGGCAAGGCTGATGAGCTTTCGGTGCCAGGGCAAACCCGCGAGATCGGACTTTTGCGCGAACCGCGAACCAATCACCAGATCGCAACCTTGCTCACACAGGCGGATGAAATGCGGCAAAAGCGCGGGATCGTGCTGAAGATCCGCGTCCATCTGGAGAATGAGATCGGGTGCCAGCGCGGAAATCGCGTAAGTGATGCCCCGCTTGTACGCCTCGCCGAGTCCCTTCTTCTCTCCAGAGATCAAGTGCAGGCGCGGATAGCGGAGCATGGCCAGCCGAACGTAGTCTCCCGTGCCATCCGGCGAGTTATCGTCCACCACCAGAACGTGCAGATCGTGAGTTGGAATGTTTTCAGATTCGCCGAAGATCAGGGGCAGGAGCTTGTGCAGATTTTCAGCTTCGTTATAAGTCGGAAGAACGATGCATGCGATTCTGCGTTCGAAATATTCCGTCAAAAGTCCCCCCCCCAAGTGCCGTAAAGACAGATTGAAATCCCGGGCCTGTTTCAACTCGCCATCAAGTTCTAAAGCCAATGCGTCAAAGAGAACTGGGCCGAGACTTGCTGCCTCCACCTAATTGAAACGCGGCCGCACTCCTTGCTCGGGCGGCGCGTTGTGTGTCGAGGGACCTGCGGCGCGTGCCAGCCGTCATGAATCCACCTCGCACCCTCGCCCATGAGATGCGGTTCGCACGCTGGCGGTGACACGCTTACATATCAGCGGGTCCGCGAACGTGCGCCACGTTGCTTACGATGCAAATTGCGTGGATGGCGCTGCTTGCCGGCGGTCGAGATTTATAAAGGCGCACT
Organism: uncultured Acidobacteriota bacterium; assembly: GCA_963838705.1. Classification (GTDB taxonomy): domain Bacteria; phylum Acidobacteriota; class Terriglobia; order Acidiferrales; family UBA7541; genus Palsa-147. Next base: position 298,742 of record CAWIRU010000006.1, read on the forward strand.
TAACTTCCGGGGTAGCTTGCAATTGCGTGAGGCGTCTTTTGACGCGCACCACAGCGGCGCAAGCATCCGGGCAGTGCTCCAAGAGATGTTCGCTAAATTTTTTCGCCGAGGAATGCTATACGAGATGTGGGCCCGTAGCTCAGCGGTTAGAGCAGCGGACTCATAAAACAGGGGGCTCTTTTGACAGGTTCTGAAAATTTTGGACTCTACTCTATTTCTCAGGCACTCACAACGTGGCGGCATTGATTGTTCTGTACGCGATTTGAACAGTTCTGAACCGAAAGCTACTACGAATCTACTACAGTGCCGTTTTGGCCTGCGAGTGGCAGCGCGTTGACTTACATACGGGCGCAGAATAAAATCCGGCGCAATACCCGATTCTTCTCCACTCTCCGGGCGAACGATTTCCCACTTCCGCATCATCGAGAAGTTGGGCGGCAGTGGGATGGGTGTCGTCCATCGGGCCGGGTTGACCTGCCCCCCCTTTTTTTGTCCAATCATGAGTTAGCACTCCGTGGTTTTTGTACGTCCGAACCTGCCCACGCTGGGGCGATAGAGACGACCGGCGTGGGGGCGATGCCGGTCGCGCGGCGACACTTGCGGCGAATCCTTCCAGCGTTAGATACCTCAGCGAGCTGTGCGGGGGGCGAGCGGCTGCGTGAATCTCGATTGGCCCATCGCTAAGGGAAAGTGTGAGGAAACTCGAACTGTGCAACTAGCGCACGAGCAGTGGAAAGTCCATGCCCGCATTGAAACTTACGGGAAATTGCTTCACGTGCCGGTATTTTTCGGTGATGTCCGGGACCTCGGTATTGACGTACTGAACCAGCCCCAGTACCGTCACCATGCCGTCCGAGCCGGACGCCGCTTGAGGCTTGCCATCTTCCCCGAGCCCGCTCAAGAGGGCGTAGGTCAGCACTCCGTGATGAAGCTCCGGCACTTCGACCGCATATTGCTTCTTGGTTGAGGCCGCAATCAGGTATATCCCGTTCGCGCGCGCGAGCATCTGGGTCGCTTTGCGCTCAGGACTTCCAACGCTGCGAAAAGTCGCCATTTTCGCAAGAATCGGGAGCGCGGCTTCGGATTGGCAAGCGTCGAGTACCAGAAGCTGTTTCAACGCCGGGATCTGCCGAAGATAATCGCCGATTGTTGACGCGGAAATGCCATAGGTGCGAACCGTGTCCTCGTCATCGTTTCCAAATTGCACTTCGTATGGCAGAAAATAAAACTGCTCGTTCAAGCCGACGCCATGGCCCGCCAGATACACAAGCAGAACATCTTCCGGTTTCGCGCTCTTCGTGAGTTTCTCGAGAGCGGCTCGAATATTCGCCTGCGTTGCCTGCTCGTCGAAAAGAGCGGTCACGTCAATTGATGCAAACAGTTTTTCGTAATGGGCCTTGAAGAAGCTTGCAATGGATTCTCCGTCCTGTCGTGCGTAGTGAAGCTCCAGAGATGGATCCTTGTATCGGTTGATTCCGACCGTCAGGACGTGAAGCGTCGAAGCAGCCGCCTTGGCAGAGGTATTCGAGAGGACCGCAGTATCGTCATTGCTTTCGACGTTCTCATCGCTAAGCGCAACACCGCGAAATGAGTTTTCTCCCGGCACGAGTCCGACGTCAAACGTATATGTCAGTTTGCTGAGTGTATTGCCACGAGTGACGCGGTGCGCGGCAATGAGTTTTCCGTTCTGATAGAGGCGAACAACCGAAACGCCGCCGCCTTGATCGTGAGCCTCGATTGTTACCGTAGCGTGCCCGGGATTTGCCGCGTTGCTGGCGACCGAATCGATTTTGAGTTCAGGAGGCAACTTCAAGCTGGCGATGTCGAGCTTCGGAGTTGGCCGTTCGCCTGAAAATATTTTCGTGAGTAATCCCGGCGTGTAATAGTCCACATAAAATTTATCGGGCGGATAAACGTGCGTTCCGATTCGCCAAGCCACAAGGTTCTTCACTCCGTTCTCAGAACCGTCGAAGAGCCCTTCAGGAGTGACTACCGCCCAATCCTCCGTATCCTTGGTGGTTGTGATCAGGCCAAGTTCCCTGCCTCTGACGGCATCCCAGATGCGCGCGCTGCCGTCATCGCCACCGGAAACGAGCAGGTCGGATTTGGGAACAAACATGAGGCTGCGAACGATGTCAGTGTGGGCGGAGAGGGAGGAAAGCTGATTGCCGTCGGTCGAATCCCAAACTTTGATCGCGTGGTCATCGCCGCCACTTGCAATCTTCCCGTCGTCGCTAATGGTCACGGCATTGATCGACCCGTGATGTGCCAGCCTCGACCAAGACTCCGTACCGGTCTCGACGTCCCAGCATTTCAAGACGCCATCGGAATCACCCGATACAAGAAATCGTCCATCCAATGAACCAGCGACCGAATGAACTTCGTGCCTGTGCCCGGTAAGTGTCTTTCTCAAATCCCCGCTCGGAAGTCCCCAGACCTTAAGCGTTCCATCGGCACTTGCGGAAACGATCAAATCCGAGACGATCGCGAGTCCAAGAACAGCGTTCGTGTGCTCCTTCAGCACGGAGACTTCCTTTCGGGCGCTTAGATCCCAAATGCGGACTGTCTCGTCTTCGCTCGCCGATACGAGCCACTTTCCGTCGGTGGAAAAGGCGAGCGCCTGAATAATGTCCGTGTGTCCTGAAAGAATAAAACATGGCTGTGGTTTTTCCACGCGTTCGCAAACCGCAATGAACGGCGGCTGATACCTGCTGGTTCCCATGGCGATCCAGTGTCCATCCGGAGATAACGCAACGGCGTTCGTAACAGCGGGGCTGCGGGTGTGAAGTTCCGAGGACGCCAGATCCAACATTCTCAACGCACCCCAGCCCGCGAATGCGAGAGATTGGGCATCACGGCTGATTGCGATGGAATCGATGGGTGCGGCATCAGCGCCAAATACTTTGCTCAGTTTCTTGGTGCCTGCGTCCCATTCCGAGACCTGCCGGCCGACGGAAACGACCGTGCGGCCGTTCGGGCTGAGGGCCGCGTCATCGACATAGCTCTGCGGTTTAATCGTGGTGTCGAGTTCGCCCGTCGCAACTTTCCACATTCGAATCGTGTTATCGCTACATGCCGAGATAATGCGGCTTCCATCGGCGCTGAAATGCAGGTTGCTGACTGGACCGGCTTCTTTGACGACGGAAATCTGTTTTTGAGTTTCGACAGAAAAGAATTCGATTTCGCCGATTACACGCCCGGTTGCCGCGAGAATCTTGCCATCCGGGCTGACTGCGATGCTGGAGAAAGACGATTTTTCCATGTCGCTCTGGCCGTGAAATCTGGGCGAGGACTGGCCCGTGGATGCATCCAAGATCGCGAGTTTGTCATCTCCCACAGCGAATATGAGCCGCGAATCCGGGGTGAATGCGAGCGACCGGACGACGATCGGATCCGGCGCGCGATCCCAGACTTTCTGCCAGTTCGCCGTGTTCCAGAGCGACAACTTGTTCGCGTCCGTCAGTGCAGCGAGATACGGCTCCGCGGGACTGAAGCTCAGGTGGCACCGCTGGCCCGGTTTCCCCGGCTTCAATGAGAAAACTCGAGTTCCTGTCGCAGCCTGCCAGACAGTTACACCGGCAGTAGGGCCGCAAGCCGCGACGAGACTCCCGTCGTAGCTGAACGACACATCCGTTGCCCCCTGCGGATCGTCCGTCTTGAGGACTCTGAACTCGTATCCACCCGCGACTTCCCAAATCCTGACAGTACCGTCCCACGAAGCCGTCGCAACCCAACGACCGTTAGGGCTGAATGAAGCGGAGTTGGCGGACTGGCTGTGGCCGATTTGCAAGACGAGCTGCGGAGGCTGCGGTTTATCCGACGCGCGGGAAGTCGAGCCGCTGAGAACGGTGAGAAGACACGCTGCAAAATATCGAGTCGAACCGCGGGCTAAACGTCTCGGCGCTCGCACGGAGTGTGGAACGGCTCTCACGGTTTGCCGCTCTCGTGGTCCGCCACCGGCGTCAGTTTTCCCTGAAAAACCAGCTTGAGCAGCCCAGGCACGCGAAACTGTTTCTCGAACTTGCTAGCCGGAAATAACTGTCCTCCCACGCGCCAGCGAACTACCGCCTCAATGGCCGCATCGGACCCATCAAAGTGGCCATCTGGCGTGACAATAATCCATTCGCCTGAGTCAGAAACAATACCCATGGCTGCAATCTCGCGGCCCGTCGCCGAGTCGCGGATGCAGCTCAGTCCCTCGCACCTCCCCGAAACGATAATCGACCCATCGAATGTTATCGGTGTTCCCCATGCGCTCGGTCTGAAATGTTGGGTAGCTCCGGTCCTGTTGCCGCTCTCCACCGCGTTCCAAAGTTTCAGGACACCAGCGATTCGATTCGGCTGAACGGAAATCTCGACAAGGTGGCCGGTGGCGGCGTCCCAAACGGCAAGCGCCGGTGGCGCCTCGCGTTGTGTGGCTTCTGCATCCAGAGATGCTGACCAGTCTTCATCGCCCTTTTTTTCGGGGAGCTTGGTCAAGCCATTCGCGAATATTTGATTTCCGTCTTCACTGAAAGCGAGTTCAGTCACTTGATATAGCGGATTTCCTTCCAGATGAACTTCCGCCTTCCCCTTCGTGGCCCAAATGATGCCTCGATCGGAGGGTGCCGCTGCGAGGCGAAGACCATCAGTGCTAAACGCGAGCGCGAATGACGGTTCTGCAACGCCGATTGCGAACTCTGCAATTTTCTCAGGCTTTGTGATGTCCCAAAGTTCGACGCCTTTTTCCGTCGAAATCGCGAGCATTCGTCCTGCCGGATCAAAAGCGGCTGTCATCACCGCTGACGCGGCGAGCTTCGACACAGTCCGCCCAGTTACCATGTCCCAAATTTCGATGCCGTCAAAATCGTCCTTTGGCCAAGCGAGAAGATGGCCATCGGGACTGAAGGTTCCTACGTTGACGCAGCAATTCAAGAGATCGCGCGACATGGTGCCTCTAGAAAGATCCCACATCGTTAGTGTAGACGCGGATGGACGTAAGGAGACGAGCCACCGTCCGTCGCGGCTGATCACCGGATTTGCGAGAGAAACCCGCTTCGGCGCGAGTGTCCCAATCGTCTTATCGGCGACAAGATCGTACACGGTGATGGAGTCGCTTTTGCTATGAAGGCTCCAGCGGTCCCACTTCATTTGTTCAATTTCATCATTGAATCTCTCGGTGTCGCCCGGCTTTCCAGTTTGAGTGTCGAACGCCAAAGCATTCTTCCTGTTAACCGCCACGAGAAGCTTCTTGTCAGGTGAGAACTCGAGAGCCAGCGGTTCATCCGAGACGGGTATCCGAATCAAATCATTCAGGGAATCGAGTTCCGTGATGAGAATCTCGCGATTTGATGTGTCATAGGTCGCAACCCATTTGCCGTCGTAAGTGAACCCGGCTTGATTGCCGGAGTGATAAAAACTTCCGAGCTCGCGTGCGGTCGGCAACTCATACACATGCAAGATCCCGTCGGCTCCGATGGCGAAGCGACGCGAATCTGGACTGAATAGAAAGTCACTGTCGAAAGCAAGATCTGCAGTGCTCCTTCGAATCGTTCGCAATCTCTGTCCGGTATCTGCATCCCAAAGCTTGAAAGGCTCGTTCGCCGCAGATGAGACGATGAACTTCCCGTCCGTCGAGAATTGGGCTCGGTCGAGGGCGTGCGTATACGCCGGCATCGCTCGAATGATCTTTCGCGCTGGAATATCCCAGATATCGATTAGGCCCTTTTGATTGGTGGTGAGCAAACGTTTACCGTCGCTGCTGACTTGCATTACGCCGATCTTTTCTGGAGCCGGTAATGGAACACGCTCGAAAATTGCCCCCGCACGCACATCCCAGACGATGATCGCGTCATTCTCTTGCGCGAAGCTGTCAAGCTCAGCGGCATACAGCCACTTTCCATCCGAGCTGATTGCGAAGGGTCCGAACGCCTCGTTCATATGAAACGAGCATTCTTGTAGAACGAGATGTGGTGGGTCGGCTGCCTGCTGGGCGAAGCATGTTGCCGAAACGCTTAATACGATTGATGCAGCACACACGATTGCCAGGAAAGTGAATGACGGCTGCTTCGAATCCGCACCAAGGCCGGTCGAGAGCCAGCATCGCGTCGAAGCAGAATGCGTGGTGCGCAAGGAAGACATTTATTAGATTTTGAGTTTGCGGGTATGAGACGTCAAGGCAATCGCGGCGGAATGTTACTCTTCGATACAGCGGCGGGCGAATTTTAGTCGGTCTTCGTTTCGGGCGGCCCTTGTCGAAACTTTTTCCGGATATGCTAGCGAATGCCATTCGGAAATATCAAAACCGTGCGATTGAAGCCGCACAGGTGATTGAAGAACTCATCGGCCTTGCAAGACATATGCGGGAATCGGCTGCGCGGGGAGAAAAACTGCACCTCTCCGATGACGAAGTAGCGTTTTAAGACGCGTTGGAGACGAATGACAGTGCAGTTAAAGTGCTTGGACATGAGACCCTACGGACGGTCGCGCCAGCTGATGGAAACAGTTCGCAAGAACACGACAATCGATTGGACGATGCGTGAGAACATCCGCGCGCATTTGCGAGTGCTTGTGAAGAGAATTCTCCGGAAACATGGTTATCTACTAGACAAACAGGAGAAGGCGACAGTTACCGTCCTGGAGCAGGCTGAAGTTCTTTCGGTGAACTGGTCAGCCGCGTGAGCGCTTCTGGCGTCTCGCCGCCAAGTGTAATGCCCACCCGCGAGAGTGAAGAGCGCCAGCAAAATGAGTTCATACAGCGACCCGGAACGTCGGATAGTCGGAGAGTCCGCCTTCGACTTTGAGATCGCGGCTTTTGGCGGTCAAAAAAAACTACTGCGAACCTACTACAGTGCGCATTCAGGGCCGTGTCAAGTGCTTCGCGAAATTCTTGCATCTGAATACAAAATCAATACGTTACAATTACTCGGGCCCGTAGCTCAGCGGTTAGAGCAGCGGACTCATAATCCGTTGGTCCCAGGTTCAAATCCTGGCGGGCCCACAACATGGCGAACTTCGAGCGTGATGTATTCGCCCGCGAAAGTCGCGATCCTCTCGTTCACTGCAAAGGCTCAACGCGAGCAGTCTCCGCTCCAGAATTCGGACTGTCGCGGCTTACGGTGACAGTGCTCATATAATCGCGCGCGATAGCTCAGGGCGAGCTTAACGAGCTGCGAAATAGAGTCTACTCGGGTCGCCCGAAGTAACTGCGGATGCGAGGAAGTGAACAGAAGATGAAGATCCTACTGGCCACCGACGGCTCAAAATATTCGGAGCGTGCTTTGCGAACGATCGTCAAAGAGTACCGCACCGAAGGTGTCAAGGTTCGAGTCCTGCATGTCATCGAAGAGATCCACGCATACATCTCCGCTGGGCTGATCCCGCACTACGTTCCTCGCGTGGCCAAGGTGGAGAGAGCGCGGCGAATTGATGCGGAAAAGCTCGTCGAACGCAGCGCGCGCGCACTTCATAAAGCGGGATTCGAGGCAAGCACGGTGGTGGCAACGGGCGACCCAAAGAGCGCAATCATCGATCAGGCGAAGAAGTGGAACGCGGATTTAATCGTCGTCGGGTCGCATGGATGGAAGGGATTCAACCGATTCCTCATGGGAAGCGTATCGGAAGCCGTTATTCGGCACGCGGGGTGTTCGGTCGAAGTGGTCCGCATTTCAGCCCCCGCAAATCGGACTACTGGGAGCAAATCAAGGCGATCAATGTGAATTTGCGCAGTTGAATCGTGGCCCGCGTACGATCCCCGCAGAAATCACGCGTTTACTCTTCCGGTGAAGCCTCGGAAATCCGATCTCCATGAAACGCGATTTGCATCAATACTTTGAGCGTTCAAACGGGCCGGCCAGCCCTGGGGGTCAGAGTGAGCCGGATATGGGACGCGCTGAAGGCCGCCGAGCAGCATCGCGCTCGCGCCATCCAGCGCACGCAGGATCAAGAACTGGAAACTCATCGAGGCGATCGGCGCCACAGCAAGCGCGTCGAAATGAACGTGCCTCTTTTCGTCTACGGGTCCAACACCGACTTGCAGCCGTTCCACGAGGAAGCATTTACGCTGGATTTGAACGAGGGCGGATGCAAGCTCTCACTCGCGGCAGAGGTTTTCCCCGGCCAGCGGCTCTGCCTTACCAACACGGAAAATCAAGCTGAGCGCGAATGCCGCGTGGTTCACGTCGGCAAACGGTTTCAGGGAAGGCTTCGCATCGGCGTCACATTCTTTCAGCCCGACGCGCGATTCTGGCTGACCTACTGAGAGACGCGAGATTCACTTCGTGGCTGGCGGCCGGATAAAGAAGCGCGGCTTGTCGAGATTGGCCGCGACGGCAATATCGAAAAAACCCACCATCATTTCATCCGTCGTCTGATCGCCCCACCGGACGGTTTTCTTCGGATCGGGATTGTGCTCGTTCTTCGCTGAATTATCGAACCACGCCACGGCCTGTAGGACCGTTCCGGCTTTCAGAGGGCGCGGCTCGGCGAGGCGATAACTCAATTGCCAGTGAAAATCGTAATTAACCCGCAACAGCGGCTCGAGACTTCCGTCCTTGCGCACGATGTTGTATTCGAATCGTTTACCGCGAAGGTGCATGTGCGGGAAGAAACTCAGGAGCGTGGCGTCGTTTGGCAGCGAGCCGTGAACCTCGACGCGATAATCGTCGGCGCCCGGAGGAATCTCGAACGAATCGTTCGTCAGCTGCAGCGTGAGAACGCGCTGGGCCGGCGGAGTTTTGGCGAAAACCAAACCGATGCTGCTCTGATCGCTTCCCGCGCGCCCGTCCGTCGTGTAATGAATTTGGAACACGAGATCGGAGCCCGCCGGAGCGAACTTCGCCATTGACGCGGGCCAAGAATCGGGCGAACTTCCCGGCGCGTAGACGAGCAGAACATCGCTGTCGGTCCAGTGCGCGTCGTGCTTATCCTTGTCGCTCGCAAGCGACGAAGCCGTGAATGGCGCGCCAACCGGCGCGCCTCGCAACCACTTCGAATCGGGCGGCCGGATGTAGACGACGGCGTGATGAACGTACTGCGGGCTCGACGGCCGCACCTGCGACATCTGCACCCATTTATCGGCCTTGAAGCCCGTCGGGACGATTTCGTAGGTATATTCGATTTCACCTTGCGCCGGAATCGGCACCGGTGCAGGCATCTGCACGATGTCATCCGGCTCGGGAATGTTCCATGCGCCCGCCCACGCGCGCGGCGGAGGCGCATCGTGAGGATCTCCGGCCGGAGCGCCGGCATCCGCCCAGGAAGTGAGCGTCGAAATTTCCTGATCCGAGAGCGAGGGATCGTCGGCGAATTTTCCTACGGCGCGGTCGGCAAACCATGGCGGCATCTTCCCGCTGGTGACGGCATCGGCAATCGCGCCGGCTTTGCGCTCGACGCGGTCGTAAGTTTCAAATGGAATTGGGCCGATCCCGCCGGTGCGGTGGCACGCCTGGCAGTGCTGCTGAAGGATTGGTAGAACGTCGCGGTAAAAAGTCGGAGGGCCGCTTGCGGGTTGCTGCGGCGCTGGCCCAATGCTGAAAGTCGCAGCCCCAGCTCCAGCCAGCAAAGCCGAAACGATCACGGCAGCGGCGAAGAATCGCGTCATCACAACTCAGAATATCATGCGCCTAATTGCGCCCGGCAATTGCGACCTCGGCGCACGGAAGCGCATCTACATCGTTGCAGCCTCGTGCTACAGTATGCGTCTCGGAAGATTTATTTTGATGTCAGGAGGAAGGAATGTCCGCAGAAATTCCCGCATCGCACCGCGATCTATTCGAAAAGCCGGCATTCGCAAACCTAGTCACGCTAATGCCCGATGGGAAACCTCAAGTCACCCCAGTGTGGGTGGACTTCGACGGCCATTACGTGATCGTGAATTCGGCCAAGGGGCGCCAGAAGGACAAGAATCTTCGCCGCGACGGCCGCGTCGCGCTCGCCATCCAGGATCCGGCAAATCCCTACCGCTATCTTGAAATCCGAGGAAAGGTCGCCGAAATCACCGAAAAAGGCGCCGACGATCAAATCGACAGAATGGCGAAAAAGTATCTCGGCAAGGACAAGTACCCGTTCCGCCAGCCGGGAGAAGTGCGAGTGATGTACAAGATAGAGCCAGATCACTTTTCTCAAATGGGCTAGCTCGCCGGCCGCGCTTTCGGCGCGATCCGGCGACGCGCTCGAGCCGCCACGAAAAATGCCCAGGACACCAATACAGCCACAGCGCTGCCGAGGAGCACATCCTCGGTCCGCCGGATCGCTATCGGCGTGCCCGCAACGCGCGAGCTCTGAAGGATTCCCGGCATCATCACGAGCACCACAGTCACGGGCGCAATCCGCCACGCATTGATCGTGTAAACCGAAGAGGTTGAAATCAGCACCGCGGCCGACATCGCGAGAAGAATCGACCAACTCGCCGGCCCGAGCACGAAGAGAAACGCCAAACCCACCGCGCAGCCGATGATCGTATTTAGCGCGCGAAAGCGAAACGCTTTCACCGTCGCGTCGAGTTCTGCGTCCGACACAATTACCACCGAGATCATCGCCCAGAGCGGATCGCGATGGCCGAGACTCCTGACCAGCAGCCAAACGAGTCCCGCTCCGATAAGAACTCGTACGGCCAATTGCAAACCGGCGATTGGAACAGCGGTCGCGACGGGAACCGGCGAGGAAACCGTACTCATAGGCAAGACCTCGATATGTTCTCGGTATTGAGAAAACATCGTCAGGATACACCCGGCCCCACGCCCGTCCGCACTCGAAGCGTGCAGAGGCGTGCTCCTGCCTCAGATTGCCGTGTGGTTGGTGTTCAACGAAGCCGCTAGCCTGCTTGCGCTAGACCCGCCAACTTCGCGTCGAGATCCTCGAGCGCGCGCATGAGCAGACTGCGGTAGCGAGGATCCTGGCTGCTCTCGAGGTCCGACGTGACTCGCGCACGTGAGAGCTCCAGGATTTTCTTCTCTCGCAGTATTGTGGCCTGTGCCGGTGAAAGTGATCTGGACTCGCTAGGTGACTTCTCGACCGCCGCGGCGTCGATTTGATCGCCGACCGCCTTGCTTTCCCACCCTCTCGCCATGCCTAAATTATATCAAGTTTGCGCGAATTTCCGAGGCTTCTTTTCGAGCTTAGTGTGCCGAGGAATTCTCCGCAAAGCACCAGTGAACGAACTCCGGAGTGAAGCGGCTCACGACGGTCACCGGGATGTCATCCTCGTTTATTCTCTCGAATTTGAATTGAATTTCGCCGGTTGCTGAGACGTTTCCGAGCAGGTAGCCGTACACCTTCGTCATTGCGGCGCTGGCGTCGGAAGATTTCTCCGGCAGCGCGTATCGGACGGCGCCGGCCGTCCCGACAATCCATCCGGGCAGAACGCCGCCATGCGCCTTCCAGTAAGGCGTGTTGAAAATGTTCGCCATGTAATAGTGGGAATGGCTTTGCAGGACGTACACATGTTTGTGCGAATCGTTCTGAGCATGAAGCAGGTCAATGTAAACGCGCCGGCCGCTATCCGTGCCTGCGGATGACTCGTTCATGCTGTGGCCTGCTGAAATGCTCTCCGGCAAAGCTTCATGCATGCCAACAACAATGGAATGAATTTCCGGGTTCGCTTCATCGCGCGCGAGTACCCTTTCGAGCCATCCCAGTTGCGCTCGGTCGAATTGGTCGGGGGTGGCATTGTCAAGCGAGATGAAGTCCACGCCGTTTTCGATCCAGTGGTTGTAACTTCGCAGTTGATGATCGAGAGGATCGTCGCGCAGGCGCTGTTCGCGAAGCATGGGCGCGTCGAGCCAATCGGCGAATTGCGCGATCAATTCCGGACGCGTCTTCGGCGGAATCATTTCGTGATTGCCGGCGCTGAGGAACACGGGAAGCGTTCCAAACGGAGTGAGTTGGTTCTCGATGAAATCGTTCCAAGCGAGGGTCTCGTAATCGCTGATGCTCAGTGGCTTTGCCAGATGCTCCGGCTCGTGCTGAATGTCGTCGTCGAAATCGGAAATCTTGCGGAAATCGCCGAGATGCCAATAAAACGAGGGCTTCTGTGCGAGCACCTTCGCGGCAATCCCGGGCATCACGACGTCGCCGCAATTCCGCGAATCGCCGGACGCCGCAAAACGCATCACGGTGGCCGAGCCCTGCGCGCGAGCGTTCGTCACGAAAACGCAGATAGCCGCCGTTGCAAATACCATTATCAAGGCGAACCGATTCATGATTCCTCCGCGCGACATTCTCTCTCGGGACTCCGTGCGAGGCAACGCCGTTCTGTTAGCGTCTCGCATCCGGCGATATTAATTGCAGCGAGAAATTTACTTTCGGTTTGCGGCGCATTGCGGTTTAATCGCGCTCTTGCGTTAACGCGCCAAGAATCCTCTAGGAGATCCGGTATGCAGATTGCGCCGTTTGAGATGGAACGCTGGCAAAGCGTGTGGGAGAACCGAGTCGAACTGAACGTCAGTGAGAGCGGCGTCGAGCCGATGACGGTGCGTGAGCTCCTAGGTGAGTCAGCCGGCGTCGAAAAGCTTCTGAGCCAAAGGCTCGGCTATCCACAAACGAACGGCAGCGAGGATCTGCGTGCAAAAATTGCAGCGCTCTATCCCGGCGCTCGCGCCGAGAATGTCCTGCTGACGGCAGGCTGCGCCGAAGCGAATTTTCTCGTCACGTGGCTGCTCGTCGAGCCGGGCGACGAGATTGTCTTTATGACGCCGAACTACATGCAGGTGCACGGTCTGGCCAAGGGCTTCGGCGCGACTGTAAAGCCGTTCTGGCTGCGCGAGAATCTTGGCTGGGCGCCCGACCTCTCCGATCTCGCGAAGCTGGTCACGAACAAGACCCGCATCATCGCCATCTGCAATCCAAATAATCCGACAGGAGCGACGCTCAGCGCCGACGCACGCAAATCGATTTGCGACGCCGCGGCTAACGTCGGCGCTCACATCCTCTCCGACGAGGTCTATCGCGGCGCGGAACTCGAGGGCGACACGACGCCGAGTCTTTGGGGCGGCTACGACCGGCTCTTCTGCACGGGCGGCCTATCCAAGGCCTACGGGTTGCCGGGTCTGCGCACCGGCTGGATCGTCGGCCCTTCTTCCATGATGGACAAACTCTGGAGTTATCACGATTACGCGAGCATGGCTCCGACTATGTTGACCGAGAAGCTCGCGTCCATCGCGCTCGAGCCGGAGAACAACGCGCGAATTCTGGAACGCACGCGCGGCATTGTCCGCCGCCATTATCCGATCATGCGCGAGTGGGCCGCGAAGCATCCCGGACTGCTCACTCACGTCCCGCCGCGCGCGGGTGCGATTGTGTGGTACGGATACAATCGCCCGTGGAAATCCGCGGAACTCGCGGAAGAATTGCGCGTGCGCAAAAGTGTTTTGATTCAGTCCGGAATTCAAATGGGCTTGGATGGATACATCCGAATCGGCTACGGCGGCGACGCGCATGCCCTCCAGCAGGCGCTCGGGCGCATTGACGAGTGGATTGATGAAGCGTCGCGCGCCGCCGCGGGCTCGCAAGGCCGCTGACGCAGACGAGGAGTGATCTCGTGCGAAGTTTCCGCTATTCCGGATTGCGGTTCGCGCTTATTGCCGCGATCGCATTCTGCTCTCTCCTGTCAGTCGCCCCTGCCTTCTCACAGGGCCGGCGTGACACGGATGAGGAACTCCCGACTTCGAAAAAGCTCGCCGCCGCAATTCCCGGTGCGCCGCAGCGCGTCAATACTTTCCCGGCCAATATCGCCCTCAGCCCCGACGGCCGCTATGCCGTGACTCTCAACAATGGCTATGGCTCCGTCGAGTCGGATTACAAGCAATCGCTCGCTGTTCTCGACCTTGCAACGAACAAGATTACCGACTACCCCGACGATCACCTGAATCTCGACGCGCACCAGTCGTACTTCCTTGGCCTCGCGTTCAGCACCGATGGCCGTCATCTTTATGCTTCTGTCGGATCGCTCACCGCACCGAAGCCGGATACCAAGACGAATCTCGGCAACGGCATCATTGTTTACTCATTCGATTCGGGGCGGGTCACGCCGGACAAATTCTTGAAATTGCCGCTCGAGACGGTCGCCGCATCCAAAATTGCTGCGCCACTGAGCAAAAAAATTGCTTCCGATCAGATAATTCCGTACCCCGCAGGCCTCGCGATTGTAAAAGGCGCGGCCGACCGGCTGCTTGTCGCGGGCAATCTCTCGGATGAAGCGCTTCTTCTTGATCCTGATTCGGGCTCGATTCTCAACCGCTTCGATTTAAGCACGCAGCGCGTCGTGCCCGGCTCGTACCCCTACGCCGTGGCTGCGATCCGCGATGGCCGCCGCGCGTACGTGAGCCTATGGAATGCTTCGCGGATCGCGGAACTCGATCTCGTCCAGAATCGGGTCGTAACCATGATTCCCGTCCGGCGGCCCGTCGTTCACACGGCGTCGGGCTCCCATCCGACCGCACTGCTCTTCAGCCCCGACGAATCGCGGCTTTACGTGACGCTCGCGAATGCCGACGAAGTCGCGGTGATCGAGACGAAGACGGGCGCGGTCTTGACCTATCTCTCCACGCGATTGCCGGGGCAAAAGCTTCTCGGCGTTTCGCCGGTCGCGCTCGCGCAGAATTCTGATGGCACGCGGCTTTACGTCGCGGATGCAGGAGCGAACGCCGTCGCCGTGCTTGACGTTTCGAAGGTCAATTCAGGCGCTGCCGCCAAATCCCTCAACATCGCGCCGCTAGGATTCATTCCGACAGAGTGGTATCCGCAGGCGCTAGCCGTGCGCGGCGACGAACTGCTTGTCGCGTGCGGGAAAGGCCGCGGCGCCGGACCCAGCTCCGCGGTCGCACATCCGGACGGAAACGGCGGCAACGGCAAATTCGCGTACATCTTCGAGCTGATGCACGGCTCGCTCGCGCGCATTGACCTGAAGGACGTGGATCGAAATCTCGGCGCGATGACCGCGCAAGTCCTCGCGACGAATTTCGGCACGGGCGGCGACCAGCGCCTTCCTTTCCCGGACGGCAAGAGCCTGATCCACCACGTGATTTACATCATCAAGGAAAATCGCACTTACGATCAAATTCTCGGCGATCTGAAGGGCGGCGATGGCGATCCGTCGCTCGCGATGTTTGGCGAAGACGTCACGCCCAACGAGCACAAAATCGCGTGCGAATTTGGCATCCTCGACAATTTTTACGACAGCGGCGAAGTTTCCGGCGACGGCCACAATTGGTCCACCGCGGCCATTGCCAGTGACTATCTCGAAAAGACAATTCAAGTCGGCTACCGGAACCACGAAGAGCGGACATACGACTACGAAGGCGAAGTCGCGAACCGCTTTCCTCTCGAAGACAACATGCCGGACGTGAACGAAACCGGCACGGGCTACATCTGGTCGAATGTCGCGCGCCACCATCTCACTTATCGCCACTACGGAGAATTCGTGGCCACGCGGTGGTGCGACGAGCGCGCCACGGAGGAATCACCCCGAATGGGCACACCGTCGCCGAGCGCCCTCGCGTGCAAAACGCCCTTCATTCACAAGGGCGAGCATCTGCCGGCGAACGTCGGAGAGCCGCACGGGTCGCCGAGCCCCTGGCCCTGGCCCATCCCGATGATCGCGCGCGATATCGCCGCGAAACCCGAGTTGCGGAATCATTTCGATCCACGCTTCCCCGACTTCAAAACGGAATATCCCGATCAGCTTCGCGTTGACGAATTCCTGAATGAATTCGACGGCTTTGTCCGCGCGCAGAAGAGCGGCAAGGGCGTTACTCTCCCGAACTACGTCATGCTGCGTTTGCCGAACGATCACACTTCAGGGACGTGGCCCGCGCTCGCCACGCCTGCCGCCGCTGTCGCCGACAACGATCTCGCCGTCGGCCGCGTCGTTGAAGCTGTGTCGAATAGCCCCTACTGGCGGGACACGGCGATACTGATTCTCGAGGACGACGCGCAGGACGGTCCCGATCATGTTGACGCGCACCGCAGCATCGCATTTCTCGTGAGCGCCTATTCGCCAAGCTCGGCCGGGAAACCGTTCCGCGAGCGCGGCTTCTACACGACCGTCAGTATGGTCCGCACACTTGAAGCCCTTCTCGGTCTTCCACCGATGAATCACAACGACGCCGAAGCGCCGGTGATCGCGTCGCTATTTTCCGGCGACGGTCATCACGCGGCGTTTCAGGCGGATCATCGCAATCGCGACAACGGCCTCATCTACCAGGCGAATCCCCCGAACGCGCCGGGTGCAGCTGAATCCCAACTGATGGATTTCACTGACGCCGATCGCGCCGACAACGTCAAACTGAATGAAATTCTTTGGCGCGACCGCATGGGCGACCGGCCCATGCCTGCGCCGCAGCATCACGTGTTTCCGGCCGTCTCAATCAAGCGCGAAGGTTCCGGCGATCGCTAAAATCCTTTCGAGTGGAGGTATTTCGATGCGAAATCTAATGGCTCTCGTGCTGGCCGTGCTGCTCGCCCTCGCCGCTGTTCCCGGCACTCCGCTCTCCGCGCAATCGAGCGCCGCGCCCGCGCCGAGGCAGATTGCGATCCGCGCAGGCAAGTTGATTGATGCCAAGAGCGACAATCCGATTGCGAACGCGCTGATTCTCGTCGAAGACGGAAAAATCGTGAGTGTCACGCCCGGCGGCTCTCCGCCCTCCGGCGCACAGGTCATCGATCTCTCTACTGCGACGGTTCTGCCGGGCCTCATTGACGCTCACACGCACATTCTTCTTCAAGGCGACGTCACGGAAGCGGACTACGCCGAGCAAATCCTCAAGCAATCAATTCCCTATCGCGCGTTGTTGGCATCGCGTAACGTCAAGATCGCGCTCGACCACGGCTTCACGGCGCTGCGCGATCTCGAAACCGAAGGCGCGATGTACGCCGACGTGGATGTGAAGAAAGCGATCAACGACGGTGTAATCCCCGGGCCGCGGCTCTTCGTCTCCACTCGCGCGATGGCGCCGACGGGGATGTATCCGCTGCTCGGCTACGCGTGGGAGCTCGATCTCCCGCATGGCGTGCAGCCGGTGGACGGCGTCGAAGGAGCGCGGCTCGCCGTGCGCGAGCAGCTTTCTCACGGCGCTGATTGGATCAAGTATTACTCCGACCACGGCTATCACTACGGCGACGACGGCGTCCTGCACGGCATCGTCAATTTCACGGACGACGAAGCTCATGCGATCGTGGATGAAACTCACCGCCTCGGCCATCGCGTCGCCGCGCACTGCATCAGTTCAGATGGCATCGCTGCGGCTCTACGAGCGGGAGTTGATTCCGTCGAGCACGGCGATGGCATGACCGAAGCCGAAGCGGAAGATATCGCGCACAAGGGCGCCTATTGGGTGCCGACCATCATGGTCGGCGCGGCCGTCGCGCCCGGACGCGGTGGAAATTGGACCAAGATGGTGAACACCGAGCGCGAAGCGTTCGGGCGCGCGCTCAAGAATCACGTCAAAATTGTTTTCGGCACGGACGTCGGCGGATTCGCGTGGACCGATCTGAACGAAACGCTCGAATTCCACTACTACGTGGAGTACGGCATGACTCCGATGCAAGCGATTCGCACGGCCACAACCAGCGCGGCCGAACTATTGAACGCGAGCGACCGCATCGGCTCAATCGAGCCGGGAAAATACGCGGATATCATCGCTGTGAACGGCGATCCGCTGAAGGACATTACGGTTCTTGATCACGTCGCATTCGTGATGAAGGGGGGCGCCGTTTACAAGAACGAACTGAAGTAATCGCAGCAACGGTGGCCGCCTTCGCACGTTCACAGCAGCGCTGAATGACCTGGGAATCGCGCTGCCGCGCCGAGCTCTTCTTCGATGCGCAGAAGTTGATTGTACTTCGCGATTCGATCGGTTCGCGATGCCGATCCCGTCTTGATCTGCCCTGTGCCAAGCCCAACGGCGAGATCGGCGATGAACGTGTCCTCGGTTTCGCCCGACCGGTGCGAAATGATGGATGCATAGCCCGCCTCGCGCGCCATCTCGACCGCCTCAATCGTCTCCGTCACCGTGCCAATTTGATTCAGCTTGATTAGAATCGCGTTGGCAATTTTTTCGCGGATGCCGCGCGCGAAGATTTCGGGATTCGTCACAAAAATGTCGTCGCCGACAATCTGAAATTTCCCGCCCAGTTCGCGAGTCATCACTTTCCATCCGGCCCAATCGTCTTCGGCAAGGCCGTCTTCAATTGAAACGATCGGGTATTGTCTCGCCCAATTGGCCCAGAACTCGACCATTTCCTCCGAGCTGCGCGCCGACTTGTCCGACTTTTTGAAAATATATTTTCCGCTCGCGCGATCGTAGAACTCGCTCGCTGCGGGATCGATTGCGATGGCCACCTGCTCGCTCGGCTTGTATCCCGCGGCCGTAATAGCCTCAAGCACGCGCTCGAGCGCCTCTTCATTGGATTTCAAATTCGGCGCGAACCCGCCCTCATCGCCCACCGAAGTCGAGTAGCCGTTTTTCTTGAGAACGGCCTTGAGATGATGAAACACTTCGACGCCCCAGCGGAGCGCTTCGTCAAAGCTCGGCGCGCCAACGGGCATCACCATAAATTCCTGGACATCCACGGAATTATCCGCGTGCGCCCCGCCGTTCAAAATATTCATCATCGGGACGGGCAGCGTGTTCGCGGAATTGTCGCTCGAATATTGGGCGAGATATTTGTAAAGCGGCAGGCCCTTCGCGCTCGCGGCGGCCCTTGCCGCGGCCATCGAAACCGCGAGAATCGCATTGGCGCCGAGCTTTCCTTTGTTGGGCGTGCCGTCAAGTTCAAGCATTCGCCGGTCGAGCGCCTTCTGGTCGCCGGCATCCAGCCCTACTACGGCTCCGGCAATCGCGGTGTTCACGTTCGCGACCGCTTTGCGCACGCCCTTGCCGAGATAACGCGACTTATCGCCGTCGCGTAGCTCGAGCGCTTCGTGCTCGCCGGTGGACGCGCCGGAAGGCACAGCCGCTCGGCCTTGCACGCCGCCTTCGAGAATCACATCCGCCTCAACGGTGGGATTCCCCCGCGAATCTAGAATTTCGCGGCCGCGCACAGCTTGAATCTTGGTTGACATCACTCGCTCCTCGGGTCCTGTCAGTGTTATTAGCGTCCGCGGCTTGCGGGCGCCGATGATTGTCGTGGGGCTTGCACTCAGCTACTCGGGTTCTTCGAGCATGGATTCCTGGCGCACAACGATGACTACGCCGCTTTCGGTCACCTGGAAACGTTGTTTATCCGCATCGAGATCGTAGCCGATCACCGTTCCCTCGGCGAGTTGGACGTGGCGATCGATGATCGCGCGGCGAACTTTCGAGCGCCGGCCGACGTTAACGTGGTTGAAGATGATCGAATCCTCGACATCGCAATAGCTATTGACGCGCACATCGTAACCGAGCACCGAGCCTTTCACGCGCCCTCCGGATACGATGGATCCGCCCGCGACGATCGAATCGAGCGCCTCGCCGGTTCTCTCCGGATCGGCGAACACAAATTTCGCCGGCGGATACTGCTGCTGCCAGGTGTGCAGCGGCCAGCTCTTGTCGTAGAGGTTGAAGACCGGCGAAACCGCGACGAGGTCTATGTTCGCCTCGTAGTACGCGTCAATCGTTCCGACGTCGCGCCAGTACGACGTTTCCTTCTTGTTCTCGTCCTGAAAGTTGTAGGCGAACACGCGATGCTTGTCGATGATTCTCGGAATGATGTTCTTCCCGAAATCGTGCGCCGATGTCGGGTCTTCGGCGTCCGCAATCAGAATCGGCAAGAGAAGCTGCGTGTTGAAGATGTACACGCCCATCGAAGCGTTCACCTTGTCCGCATGAAACCGCGATGGCTTCGGGTTGACGGGTTTCTCTTCGAATCCCATGATGCGCCACGTCTGGTCGGTTTCGATCACGCCGAATTGCCGGGCGGCCAGGGCCGCATCCACTTCGAGGGTGGCAACCGTGACGTCTGCAGCCGAAGCCACGTGCTGCTCGAGCATCTTCTGGTAGTTCATCTTGTAAATATGGTCGCCCGACAATATGAACACGTAGCTGGAAGGCTCGCTGCCGATCGAATAGATGTTCTGATACACGGCGTCGGCAGTGCCCTGATACCAGTGCGTTGAGACGCGCATTTGCGGCGGAAGCACTTCGATAAAATCTCCGTGTCCCATCAGTACGGACCAGCCGCGGCGAACGTGCCGATTCAAGCTAAGCGCTTTGTATTGTGTGAGGACAAAGACACGACGAAGATCGCTGTTTAAACAATTGGAGAGCGTTATGTCAATGATTCGATAGACTCCGCCGAACGGCACCGCCGGCTTGGCGCGATCACGCGTCAACGGCCAAAGACGCTCGCCCTGGCCGCCCGCGAGCAGAACCCCAAGCGCACTGCGCATCGCTGACATAAGCCACCTGACTCCCGGCCGCTCACTTCGCTGAGGAACCACATTCTAGCAGCAAGTTCTTGCGCGCCAATAGTTGTTAAAGAATCCCCGCCCGGCAGGAGCGTTCCGCGGCCGGTGACGTTCTCGATATCCAGTAACTAATGAATGAATAAGCCCTATTGGGATGCCTCTCTGATGAATTATCGCTTGACTTCCCCCCCAGCCGAGGATAGAACCTCCACAAATTGTCGGTTCGGCTAAAAGCAGGTACACTAGAGGCTCAACCAGTACAATTTGGAACACCAAGTGGACGGGGGTGACTACGCGTGGCTGAAGTTGTAATTCAAGAGGGCGAATCTTTGGAGAACGCTCTCCGGCGCTTCAAGAGGAAAGTGCAGTCGGAAGACATCATTAAGGAAATCAAGAAACACAGCTACTTCATGAAGCCCGGTGAACGGCGCCGTGCCAAGGAAGCTCTCTCGCGTAAACGCCTCCGTAAGAAGCAGCGGCGAGAGCAGGACTGAACGATACAGACGATCGCCTTTCGGGGCGATCAAATGCCAGCCGGACCGACGCGAGTGACTCAGGGCGGGGTCAATCGTGCCGGCTAGCATCGCCTTCGTACCTCCTGTCCTCTCCCGGCCAGGCACGGAGCGGCCCATGGAATACCACGATAAGGTCCTAAAGTGCGCGGACTGCGGGGCTGAATTTGTCTTCACCGCCGGCGAACAGATGTTTTTCGCCGACAAGGGATTCAAAAACGAGCCCAAGCGGTGTAAGGCCTGCAAGTCGGCGCGAGCGCAGGGCGGATCGGCACCTTCGGGAAATGGCGTTCAGCGCGTAGAGACGAAGACCGTCTGTTCGCAATGCGGAAAAGAAACCACTGTCCCATTTAAGCCCACTCAGGGGCGTCCGGTGTATTGCCGCGAGTGTTTCCAACAGCGGCGAACCATGGGCGCCTCCAGCGGCGCTTCAGTTTAGACGGGGACCCCACCATTGAGCCGTGGCGCGGCTCATACTTTCCCAGGCCGAAATGCCGAAACGTTACAGGAAACATCGCCGGGCGCAAAGCCCCGTCGCGGCAAACTTGGCTTTCGAATTCCTCCGCACTGAAACTTACTCACTTGAACGCCGCGATTCCCGTCAATGAAATCACTAGCGAAGCAGTTGTGTGATCCGTGTGAGTGGGAAAATTGACTCGGGTCAAGTCGTGCGCGAGCAAAGCTTAACGCCGCAAAAAATCTCTTCGAAGGCGGAAACGAACGCGCTCATTTCGTCGTCCGTTCCGACCGTCACCCGCAGCCAGTTCGCCATGGACGGAAATCTTCGGCCCACGAGGATTCCGCGCCGCTTGAACTCTTCAATGTTGAGCTTCACGTCGCCGCCGGTGTCCACCATGAAAAAGTTAGCTTGCGAATCGAGAACGCGAAATCCCTTGGCTTTGAGTTGAGCGGTAACTCTTGATCGAGTTGACAGTATTCGCATCCGGCAATCGGCGACGCGATCTTGATCTCCGAGGCTGGCAAGTCCGGCGGCAAGCACAGCCGCGTTGCAACTGTCGCTAATCAGATATGCCGCCATCGCCTCGATCGTCTCCTTCGCGCCAACCGCGTAACCGAGACGCATTCCAGCGAGGCCATATACCTTCGAGAACGTTCGCGCGACCACCAGATTGGGTATTTTATCCAGCCATTCCGTCGCGCTGGCATAATGCGGATCTTCGGCGAAGTGATAATAGGCTTCATCCACGAGGATCAACGTCGTCTTCGGTACATCGGCAAAAAAACGGCCCAATTCGTCGCGCGTTACGATGGTTCCCGTCGGATTGTTCGGGTTGCACAGATAGACGAGGCCCGTGCGCGAGGTGCATTGCGCCGCCATCTGCGGCAAGTCGTGGCGAAAATCGGAAGTCAAAGGCACCTTGATCGGCTTCGCGCGAGTCACACGAGCGTAACGAAGCACGGCTTCGAACGTTGGCTCCGCCGCCACGACGTTGCCGTCAGGTGTGAGAGTGGCCATGTCGGCGATGCGCAGAATTTCCGTCGAGCCGCAGCCGAGAATGATTTGCTCCGGGTTCACTTTGTGCAGCCGCGCAATTTCAGTTCTGAGGCCTTCGTAGCCGCGGTCGGGATACCGCATCGCGACCAATTCGGAATCAGTGATCGCTGCCATAGCTTTGGGCGAGGGTCCATACGGATTCTCGTTCGCGTCCAGGCGAATCGCTCCGGCAGGACGTGCCGGCCGCTGGAGCACGGGCGACGCGAATGATGGCCGCGCGGCGGTGGCGATCGCCGCTCCGAGACCAACGGCGAATTGACGGCGGGACAGCTCTTGTGATGGCATGGAGTGACCTCGGGTGATGGTTTTCGAACGGATTATCATCCCAGGCGGCGCGGCTGGCAAGGATAGCCGCTGATTTTGACTCGACTCTGTGAGGTGGAAGATGGCGCGCTCCAAGAAAAAGAGCAAGACCAAAGCAAGGAAGCCCGCGACGGCGTCGAAACCCGCCGCAAACTCTGATCGAGCGCTGCGAGAAGAACTCGCCGCGCTGCTCGAGAAGAGTCACGCGCACGTCTCATGGAAGCCCGCATTCGACAGCGTCCCTCCCGAACTTCGCGGCGTGAAGCCCGCGGGTTCGCCTTACTCTCTCTGGCAACTCCTCGAGCACATGCGCCTCGCCCAGTGGGACATTCTCGAATTCAGTCGCGATTCGAAACACGTCTCGCCGGATTGGCCTTCGGGCTACTGGCCCTCCACCGATGCGCCGCCGAACGACCGGGAGTGGGGAAAAAGCCTGCACGCTTTCGAACATGAAATGAATGAGATGCGAAAGCTTGTTCTCGATCCCAAGACGGATCTATTCGCCAAAATCCCGCACGGCACCGGGCAGACGCTCCTGCGCGAGGCGCTCCTCGTCATCGATCACAACGCGCATCATCTCGGCCAGGTCGTTCTCATCCGGCGCCTGCTCGGCGCTTGGCGCGAATAAGGTGGACGCGCGAATCGGTATTCTTCCGGATGGACGCTCATCGCGCCATTCCCTATAGTCTCAGGGTGAGTTCCGAAGCCGATTTACTCGAGCCGCTCCAGCGCTACTGGGGTTACGACTCCTTCCGCCCTTTGCAAGAGCGCATCGTGCGGAGCCTCCTCGCGGGCCGCGACACTTGTGTGGTCATGTCCACCGGAGGCGGGAAATCGCTCTGCTATCAACTCCCCGCATCGCTCGCGCCGGACAAAACCGCCATCGTCATTTCCCCGCTGATCGCGCTCATGCAGGATCAAACGGCGCAGCTCGAGCAAATTGGTATCGAAGCCGCGGTGCTGAATAGCTCGCTCGCGCGGCGCGACACCGAATCGATTATGCGCAAGGCCGGCGAGGGACGCTTTCGCCTCCTCTATCTCTCGCCGGAGCGTCTGGCGCGCCAGGACACAATCGAATGGCTGCGCGAGGTGCCCGTTTCATTTTTCGTGATTGACGAGGCGCACTGCATTTCCGAGTGGGGCCACGAGTTTCGTCCGGAGTATCGCGAGCTGAGCAGCTTGCGCGCTCAATTTCCCGATCGGCCGATCGCCGCGTTCACGGCCAGCGCCACGCAACAGGTGCGTCACGACATCATCGAACAGCTCCAACTCCGCGATCCGGACAAATACATCGCCAGCTTCCATCGCTCCAATCTGAAATACATCGTGAAGAAATGCGATAGCAAGACGCAATTTCCGCTTCTCGTCGCCGCCATCCGTGCGCATCCCGAAGGAGCCGTCATCGTTTACTCTCCGACGATCGCCGGCGTCGCCGAAACAATCGCGAAACTCGAAGAACAAGGGATTGCCGCGACCGGCTATCACGGCAAGATGGATGCCGTCACGCGGCGACGAAATCAAGAACTCTGGATGTCGGGCGAGGCGCGCGTCATCGTCGGCACGGTCGCATTTGGCCTCGGAATCAACAAGCCCGACGTTCGCGCCGTGATTCATCTCTCGCTTCCTAAGTCCATCGAGCAGTATTACCAGGAAGCTGGCCGGGGCGGCCGCGACGGCCTGCCGGCCGATTGTCTATTGCTCTGGCGTCCACGGGATGCAGGTCTCCATGCGTACTTCATCGGCGCCATCGTGGACAGCGCCGAAAGGGAACGCGCCTGGCAGCGGTACCACACGATTCGAGACTTCGTCGAATGCGGACTTTGCCGCCATTTTCAAATCTGCCGCCACTTCGGCGAAAATACGAAATGGAAATCATGCGGCGCGTGCGATGTCTGCGGTTACGACCCCGATTGGTTCTCGCTCGCGGCACAAAAACAGCCGCAAACGAAGAGTCTCCCGAAACAAGTATCTGAAAATCAACCGCCCATGCCTCTTCTCGTACCGGTCCCGCAAGATGAGGCGCCTGGCTTCGCCGAATTGCGCGCCTATCTTCGAGAATGGCGGCGAGCCACCGCGCGGAACCAGGACATTCCCGCCTTCATCGTCATGCACGACACCTCTCTCGATGATCTCTGCAGGAAGCATCCATCATCACTTTCCGAGATCCGCCAAGTCTCGGGCTTCGGCGCGCGCAAGACGGAACTTTATGGCCAGCAGATCCTCGACGCGCTCCAGCGATTTCGTGAGGGCGCCCGCTGATTCAGCCTTGAGCTCAATCGAGCCGGTCGGCGCCGATTCCGTCGTTTTCTCCCTGCTATTTTCCCTTTTCACTTTTCCATTTTCCCGTAGCCCATCTCCGATGCGTTTATAATGGGCGATGGCATTCGGGGAGATGGAATGGCTCGTGGACAGGCAACAATAGAAGCGGCAGCGGCCTCGGAAAAACGCGAAGCGATCTTCGACGCATATCGCCGCTGGGGATTTCTTCAGGCAAATCTCGATCCGCTAGGAGATCTCCAGCCCATCGCGATGGCGGAACTCGATGTGGACGGCAAAGACGCCGTCGACGCTCGCGCATTTTATTGCGGCAGCATCGGCGCGGAATTCATGCACATCGCCGATCGCGAGAGGCGCAATTGGATCGCGCAGCGCATGGAATCCGAAGCGCCGGCGCCGGATCGCGCGCGAATTCTCGAGCGCCTCGTTCGCGCCGAAATTTTCGAGCAAGTTCTCCAAACGCGCTATCTCGGCACGAAACGCTATTCGCTTGAAGGCAACGCCGCGCTGATCCCGCTCCTCGACGAAATGCTCGACGCATCCGCAACGCTTGGCGCGCAGCAAGGCGTCGTCGCGATGAGCCACCGCGGGCGCCTCAACGTGATGGTTCACACGATCGGCCGCCAGGCCGCCGAAGTGTTTGCTCGCTTTGAAGACGTGGACCCGCGCAGCGTCCTCGGCAGCGGCGACGTGAAGTATCACCTCGGCGCCACCGGAGAATTCGTCACGCCAAGCGGGCGCAGCCTCGCGATGCATCTGGTTTCGAATCCAAGCCATCTCGAAGCTGTTGATCCGGTCGCGATGGGCCGCGCGCGCGCCAAACAAACGCGAATCGGCGCGGAAGGCAAGCAGCAAGTGATTCCGATTCTCCTCCACGGCGATGCCGCATTTGCCGGCCAGGGCATTTGGGCCGAGACTCTGAATTATGCATTCCTCGAAGGCTTCACCGTCGGCGGCTCCATTCACGTCATCGTGAACAATCTCATCGGGTTCACCACCGTTCCGGCCGAATCGCATTCGTCGCGATTTTCTTCCGACCTTGCCAAGCGGATCCCGATTCCGATTTTTCACGTCAACGCGGAAGATCCGGATGCCGTCGTTCGCGTCGGGCGCATCGCTGCCGATTATCGCTACGCATTCGGCAGTCCCGTTGTCGTGGATTTGATTGGTTATCGCCGCCACGGCCACAGTGAAGTGGACGACCCGACCATCACGCAGCCGCGCCGCTATCGCAAAATTCAAGCGCATCTGCCGCTCTATCAAATTTATGCGGAGAAAATCGGCGTGGATCCGGCGCCTGACGTCGAGATTGTCCGCAACGAGCTCGATGCCGCGCAGAAAGTCGCCGAGGAACTCGAAAAGAATCCGCCGATGCGCCAGTTGCCTCCGTATTGGAGCGCCTATCGCGGCGGCCGCTATAGCGCGTCCCTCGAAGTCGAGACAGGTGTGCCTGCGGAGGAATTGGCTACAATCTCTGCGGGCCTATCGAGCTATCCGTCCGGTTTCAACATCCATCCGAAAGTGAAGAAGCTTCTCGAGCAGCGTGCCGAGATGGGCAAAGGCAAGCGCCCGCTCGATTTCGGCATGGCCGAAGCGCTTGCGTTCGGCTCGCTCCTGCGCCAGGGAACACCCGTGCGGCTCAGCGGACAGGATTCGCGCCGCGGCACATTTAATCAGCGCCACGCCG
Source organism: uncultured Acidobacteriota bacterium (assembly GCA_963838705.1). Lineage (GTDB taxonomy): Bacteria > Acidobacteriota > Terriglobia > Acidiferrales > UBA7541 > Palsa-147. The sequence continues at coordinate 325,399 of CAWIRU010000006.1, forward strand.
CTTTGATTGATACCGAAAACGAGGAAATTTACATCCCGCTCGCAAATTTGAGCCCCGATCAAGCGCGCTTCGAAGTCTACAATTCGACGCTTTCCGAAGCCGGCATCCTTGGCTTCGAATACGGCTACAGCCGCGATTATCCCGAGACGCTCGTCCTCTGGGAGGCGCAATTCGGCGATTTCGCCAACGGCGCGCAAATCATCATTGACCAATTCATTGCGGCGGGCGAAGACAAGTGGAATCTCCTCTCCGGCGTTGTGCTTCTCCTGCCGCACGGATACGAAGGCCAGGGCCCGGAGCATTCCAGCGCGCGCATCGAGCGTTACCTGCAATTGGCGGCGCGCGACAACATTCAAATCTGCCAGCCCTCTAATGCCGCGCAATATTTTCACTTGCTGCGGCGGCAGGCGCTACGCCCGTGGCGCAAGCCGCTCGTCGTCTTCACGCCAAAAAGCATGCTGCGCAATCCGGTTGCGTCGTCGTCGCTCGCCGAATTATCGGAAAAGAAATTTTTGCCGGTCATCCCGGACAAAGGCGCTGAAAACGCAACGCGCGTTTTGATCTGCACCGGCAAAATCGGCCACGAACTCGAAGCCGAACGCAGGCGCTTGAAAGACAATTCGACTGCGATCGTTTTTCTCGAGCAGCTCTATCCCTTCCCCGAAGCGGAATTAACAGCCGAGCTCGATCGTCACGCAACGGCGCGCGAAATTGTTTGGGTGCAAGAAGAGCCGGCGAATATGGGCGCTCTCGCATTTCTTCTGCCACGTCTCGAGCGAGTCGCTCACGGCCGCCCGGTACTCTCCGTAAAGCGTTCGGCAAGCGCCAGCCCGGCCACCGGTTCAGCCGGCGCCCACGAGCTCGAGCAAAAAACTCTGCTCGCGCTCGCCTTTGCAGCAACAAAATCAACCAGCGGCTCGTAGCGCGGCATCTCGCATTCCTAAAATTCAAACCGTCGGCTGAAACACGTTGCGAAAAAAAGCATACGCGGTCATCCCTCGTCCGCCGCGGCGGACGAGGGAACACTCTTGGTTTGATTGCCCGGGAAAAAGAGGGATTCCTCGTCGCTGCGCTCCTCGGAATGACGGCGCTTTTGCCTTTTTTCGTTGCCGCTGAATCCGTGTATCCTAGCCAGCCATGGCAAAACGCCCGAAGCCTCTGGTCCTCACCGTCCTCGATGGCTGGGGATATTCTCCGCAAATCAAAGGCAACGCCATCGCGCTCGCTCGCAAACCAAATTACGACGGCCTGCTCAAGAAATTTCCGAACACGCTGATCCACACCTCCGGCCCTTTCGTCGGCCTGCCCGAAGGACAAATGGGGAATAGCGAAGTCGGCCACCTCAATATGGGCGCTGGGCGAATCGTGCAAATGGACATCACGCGAATTGACATGATGATTGCGAGCGGTGAATTTTTCCGCCAGCCTCTGCTTCTCGAAGCAATGAAACGCGGCCGCGAGCATCAGCTTCATCTTCTCGGTCTCGTAAGTGACGGCGGCGTCCACTCGCACATGAATCATCTCTTCGCGCTCCTGCGCATGGCGCGCGAAAATCACGTCGAGCGCGTCTTCGTGCATTGCTTCATGGACGGCCGCGACACACCTCCCGAAAGCGGCCTCGGTTTTCTTCAGCAGCTCGAAAAACAAATGCGCGAATACCGCGTCGGCCGCATCGCCTCGGTCAGCGGCCGTTATTACGCGATGGATCGCGACAACCGTTGGGAGCGCGTCGAGAAAGCCTATCGCGCCGTGGTGCATGGCCACGCCGAATCTTCATTCACCGATCCCATCGCCGCCATGCGCGCGAGTTACGAAAAGGGCGTCACCGACGAGTTCACGATTCCCGTGCCCATCGTCGAAGCCATCGCGCCGGGCCACCCGCCGCTTCCGCGCGGCGTGATCCGCGACGACGACGCCGTAATTTTCTTCAATTTCCGCGCCGATCGCGCGCGGCAAATGACTCGCGCCATCGCCGAACCCGGCTTCAAAGAGTTCGCCGATCCCGATCGCCCAAAAAATCTCTATTACGTTGGCATGACGCAGTACGAAAAAACTTGGCCGTGGCTGCGCTACATCCAAGCACCTGAAAAACTCGAGCACATCCTGGCGCAGGTATTCGGCGAACTGAACTACAGAAACTTGCGCGTCGCCGAAACGGAGAAATACGCGCACGTGACATATTTCTTCAACGGCGGCATCGAGAAGCCATTTCCCGGCGAGGAACGCATCCTGGTCCCGTCTCCGAAAGTCGCCACCTACGATCTCAAGCCGGAAATGTCCGCGGCAGGAATCGCCGATACGCTTATAAAAGCCGTTGAGAAAGGCGACTTCGACGCCATCATCATGAACTTCGCGAACGCGGACATGGTGGGCCATTCGGGAAAACTCGAAGCCGCCATCAAGGCGGTCGAAGCGGTGGACGAATGCCTCGGCCGGATTTACCAATCGCTGCGCCCGCGCGGCGGAGCGTGGATCATTACCGCCGACCACGGCAACGCTGAGACGATGATCGATCCGATCACCGGCGGCCCGCACACCTATCACACGACGAATCCTGTTCCGTTCATCCTCGCTACCGAAGACGGCATCGCCGGCTTGACCCCGAACGGTTCGCTACGCGACGTCGCTCCCACGATGCTCGGCGTTCTCGGAGTTCAGGAGCCAATCGAAATGACGGGCCGCGATTTGAGAATCCTCGCGAAGCGATGACGTTGACCAATCCCGCAAAAATGACGCGTACGAATCCCGAAAACACGAAGCTCGTCATCTGCGTCGGCCATCCATTCAGCCTGTGGAACCCTCCTCAGGGATTTGGCCTCGCGGTGAAGCGCCGTTTCCCGCAAATGCGCGTCGTCCAATTGCCTGATTACAGCGGCCTCGAAGCGGAACTTCCGGACACGGACATTTTTGTCGGCTATTCGATCCGGCCGAAGCAGCTCGCGTGCGCGAAACGATTGATGTGGATTCACTCGACCGCCGCGGGAATCGCGCAGCTCCTCTATCCCGAATTGCGCGATAGCGGCGTAATCGTAACGAATGCGAGCGGCGTCCACAGCATACCCATCGCCGAGCACGTTCTCGGTCTGATGCTCTCGCTCGCGCGGCGCTTCCCCGATGCCTTTCGCTTCGAGCGCGAATCCAAATGGGCGCAGCAGGAAATTTGGGACGCCGCGCCGCATCTGCTGGAACTTCGCGGCGCCGTTCTGCTTCTGATCGGACTCGGCGCGGTCGGAAAGGAAGTAGCGCGCCTCGGGCGTGCCATCGGAATGAAAACGCGAGCGGTCACTTACTCAGGCCGCGGCGACGAAACGCTCGTCGAAAAGATTTATCCCGCCGCAAACCTCGACGTCGCACTTTCGGAATCAGATTTCGTAGTGCTCGCCGCGCCGGAAACGCCGGAGACACATCACTTGATGGACGCCGGCCGGTTCGCCGCGATGAAGCGGAGCGGCTACCTCATCAATGTCGCGCGCGGCTCGCTCGTGGACGAAAAGGGTCTTATCGAAGCTTTGCAGCAACGGATTATTGCGGGAGCGGCGCTGGATGTTGCGGACGTCGAGCCCTTGCCGCCCGAAAGCCCGCTGTGGAAATGCCCGAACTTATTCATCACGCCGCATCTCGCCGGCGCGAGCGAACATCTCTGGGAACGCCAAACGGATCTTTTGATTGATAATCTGGAGCGCTGGTTTGAAGGACGCGAGCTGCGAAACCTCGTGGATTTGAAACGCGGCTACTGAATCAATCCCCTACCGTGCCCGTCGGCGCCGTGTAGCCTTCGCGGCAATACACGATCACTTTGCGCGGTTTGCCCTTGGCGTTCGGAACCATCAAGGGATTTCCGTTATTGTCCACGGCCTCCACCTTCAGCTTGTGATACTTGCCATCTCGCGCCGGATTCGTGGGAGTAAATCCAAGCGTGACTTGATTCCGGAGATAGGCCGTCACGCTATCAAATATGCTCGGCAATTCGCCGTCGAAGCGCGGGAACCACGCGTACCCGCCGGTCATCTTCGAAAAAGTGCCCAACTGATTTTTCGCCTGAATGTAGCCGATCCCGCCATCGCGCAGTGAACGCACCATGGCTGCCTCGGCCACGCCGACCGAATAGATCGACACGTCGGTGTTTTTCAAGCGCTTGAGCGTTTGATCGAGCGTGTGTTTGCTGAACGTATCGTATCCGGACGCCATCAGCAGGATTGCTTTTTTGCCTTTCACATCCTGCATCCGGTCGAGCGTTTCAATCACCGCGTCGAACGTGTTCGCTTCGTGGAAGTCGGGGAAATACAAATGCAGAATGGCTTCCTCAACTTCTTGGCGATTCTGCGTGAAGTCCACCTGAATCGTTGTTTTCAAATCGTACGTGATGAGCGCGACCCAGTCCTTGTTGTTCAGGTGGCCGAGGAACTCGTAGGACCACACTTTTGCGTCTCGCGCAAACCAATAGGAGATGCTGCTGAATTCCATGAGCAAGACGATCGTGATCGGCGCATCGCTCGGCGAAAAATACGTGATTTGCTGCGGCGCTCCGTCGTCGATCACCCGGAAATTCGTTCGGTTCAGTCCGGTGAGAATGTTTCCGTCCTGGTCGGTCGCAACCGCCTCCACGCGAACGAGGTTCGATTCCACGGCAATTGAATACTCGGGTGGTTTCTGCTGGCCGGGTTGTTTCTGATCCTGCGCGGGCTGAGCCGGCGCTTGCGGCGGAGGCGTGGATGATTGCGGCGGCTTGATCGGGCCGTTGTCTTGTTGCTGCGCGAAGGCTGTCCAGCCGCTCGGCGGAATCGCCAGCGCGATCGTAAGGACGGCCGGAACGGCCGCGCGAATCCACAATTTGCTTTTCATGGAATCCTCTTTGCCCTTTGATGCTGCCAGAATCTCATGGGGATGGTCAATTGTCGGGCTGGGCACGCCGTTTGCCGCCGCTCTTGAGCGACTTCCGTCCAATGCTAGTATGAAATCGTAACTGAAGACCGCTCTGGCAAGCTCATCTCCTGGGGGTATGGATGTCTCGAAAGCGATTGCTCGTAATCGGTCTGTGCGTGCTCGCCGCTTTGGCCGGCGCGCGGACCGGGTTTGCACAAACTCAACCGCAAGCTCAGGCGCAACCGACGGTCGCCCTCCCTCCTCAAACCGACATAGGCAAAATTTCCGACGAAGCTCTCGTCTGGCTCCAGGATCTGATCCGCATCAACACGAGCAATCCCCCCGGAAACGAAATTGTCGCGGCGAAATACGTTGCCGGCGTCCTGGAAAAGGAAGGCATCCCGTCTGAATTTTTCGAGAGTGCCCCCGGACGAGGAATCCTGGTGGCGCGCCTTTCCGTCGGTCCGTTCCCGGATCCTTCGCGAGCGCTGCTTTTGATGGCTCACCTCGATGTCGTCGGCGTGGATAAAAGCAAATGGACCGTCGATCCGTTCGGCGGCGTTATCAAGGATGGTTATCTCTACGGCCGCGGAGCGATTGACGATAAAGGCATGCTCGCTGCAAACCTCGCCACGCTGATCGCGCTCAAGCGTACCGGCGCGCGCCTGAATCGCGACGTCATCTTCCTCGCGGAAAGCGACGAGGAGGCGGGCAGTGCCTTCGGCATGAAATTCGCGGTTGAAAAGCACTGGGACAAAATTGCCTGCGGTTTTGCGCTCAACGAGGGCGGCAACGTTTTCTTGAAAGATGGCAAAGTGCAGTACGTCGGCATCCAGGCGAGCGAAAAAGTTCCGGCAAACGTGGACGTCATCGCCACGGGCACTTCCGGCCATGCATCCATTCCGAGGCCCGACAATCCCGTGGTACACCTCGCAGCGGCCATCGAAAAAATCGGCGCGTATGAGGCGCCGGTGCAGTTCAACACGATTACAAGGACGTATTTCGAACAGCTCGCGAAGGTGCAGGACGAAGAAACAGGAAAATGGATGCGCGCGCTCGAAACCTCCGACCGGCAGGAGCACGCGGCGCGGATCATTTCTCAGAATCTATTCTGGAATTCGATGCTGCGCGACACCGTGTCGCCGACGATGCTTCAAGCCGGCATTCGCGTCAATGTCATTCCGCCGGTCGCCAAAGCGTCGCTCAATATTCGCCTGCTCCCCGGAAATTCCCTCGCGCCCCTGGTCGCGAAGCTGAAAGACATCGTCAACGATCCGCAAATCCGGTTTGAAGTCCAGCCGGACGGCAGCGAAGCCGCTCCCGGATCATCGATTGACTCCGATCTGTACAAGACGATCGAGAAAACAGCCGCGACGGAATTTGCGGGCGCGCCATCGGTGCCGATGATGTCCACTTGGTTCACCGATTCCACGCCGCTGCGCCTTCGAAGCGTTCAAGCCTACGGCCTTGTGCCGTTCCCGCTAAACGATACGGATCTCGGCAGGATGCACTCCGACGACGAGCGCGTCCCCGTCGACTCCTTCCGCAAGGGCGTCGCCTTCCTCTATCACGTCGTCACGAATTTCGCCGTTTCGCAATAGGCCCGATCGCTGTCCCCGCTTCATCGCTCCTAGACCCACGAACTACCTCGGCCGCCCTGGACGCGCCGTTTCAGCACCGCCGCCGCTGCTGCCGCCACCGCCGCTCGAACCGGCGCTACGGCTAGTCTCGCCACCTCCGCGTGCTACCGAGCCTCCCCCCGTGTTGGATGAGGCCCCGCCGCCCCGATAGCCCGCCCCACCCGACCGCCCCGAATTGCCTCCGCCTGAAGCGCCCGAGAAACCGCCTCGCGAATTCAGGCTCCCCACCACCACCGGCTTGGAGGTACGCCCGGCGATCACCACACCGGACTGGACAAACTTACCTTTAGCGTAGTCGTATCTAATCTTGGGCTTGTTTTCTTTGTCATTTTTGGATTTGGCATTGGGGGCAGCTTCTTCCACCAGGTGCGCCTGGATTTCCGGCGGCTCGGCCTTAGGATGCTCCCGGTACGTTACGGCACGAAACTCTTTCGGTGGACCACTTAGGGCTTCGACTTTTTCCTTGGGATTAAACGTAACTCGTTCGATATGTTCACCCGCCCCCTGCGAAGAGACCGTGAAGATTCCGTGCTTCAGATTGATTGGCGGTTTGCCCTTTTGGTCGCGCGGATGGGCGGGGACAAACCCGTTTTGCTTTCCTACCTGCACCCAATGCACGGGGTGATGGCGCCTCCTTTGTCTCAGGACAGCGTGATAACGATCACCACGATAAATCCAGTTGGTATAATTGCAAACCGGCCAACTCCACGGTTGATTCAACTGCCACAAGTACGCTTCCTTGGAAATCTCACTCAGCGCCTCCGGCGTCTTCGCTACGACCGTAGTGGTGAACCACGACGGGCAGGGGCATTCGCTGACAAAAGTATGAAACGTGACAGCCTGAGGTGTGAACGGTTTTCCGTCATTCTGTACGGTAGTCTGCCCCGCGTCTCCCTCGGGCGACGGATATGGCGGAGCCGCCGATTCCTGTGTGGGCTCCCAGCACGTTCCGTAAGGCGCGCAAGGCGAGAATGTTCCACTGGCATACATGTCCGTTAGGCCCGGAATCGGAGAGGAAAGCCCCGACGCCTTGAGCGCTGCTTGCATCGCCGTATTTCGCGCCTCGACACGCGCAGAGACCCACTGATCCCAATCGTTGCCCGCGTTGGTTTGCCCCGCTCCTTCGAGTCGGACTGGCACTCCGCCCTCATACGTGATCGTCTTTCCCTTCCCGATATGGAGCTTCAATCCACCGTTTATGAAAAAATCCTCTCCATTGTCTTCCTGGGGTGTGAATGCCGTCCCGTCGAGATAGTTGTCAATACGAACGAGCAACGTCAGCGGATAAGTGGCCTGAAGTTTCCCTTCGGACACCTGTATTACAAAAAGCTCTTTGGGAAGAGGTTTGATGGCGGTCGTCGCCGTGCCGGAAACGAGCTCCAATTGGGTTGCCGGTATTCCATCTGTCGCCGTAAGCTGCTGGAAAAGTACGACAGTGTTTTCTGCTACATAAATCAAGTCGCCGCTTTCAAATTCAACCTCGGCCCGTCCGTCGCCCGTCGCCAGAGCGAACCCTTGCTCGATCGGCACGTTCACTTCCGCCTGTTCCCACGGCTTCTTCAAGTCGGGATGTTTGCCGTCACCGCGATTAAACCGGACATCGCCTTGCACGTAGCTGAGGCGCACGAGTTGCGCCTCGGTCTGAGAAGCCGGCGATGCGGCCATTGCCGGTGGAAAAAGCGCTGCGGAAAACGCGAAGAGCAAAACAGCGTGGGGCCAGGGAGCGTTCATTGAAACCTTCCACTCGCAGCATTCGTGTTCTGCCACGTGTGACGGACGGCCCGCCCTGAGGGTTTCATCATCATTAAGAAGTTGGTAATTCGTTCCTTGAATTCGAACGCTAGGTCCCTGGCAGAATCGGCCGCCTTCAGTTCGCTCGCCAACTCCAGCCGCTTCGGATAACATCGAGTACCTACAATTGAGGAATTTCGATATTGAACACGAATCGCAGAGCCAAAATTGTTTGCACCCTCGGCCCGGCCAGCACCGATCCAAAAATGATCGAGCTTCTCGTCGGCGCGGGCATGGATGTCGCGCGGATCAATTTCTCGCACGGCACGCCGGAAGAACACGCCCAGCGGGTCGCGGGAGTGCGGCGCGCCTCCGCTCATCATGAAAAGCCCATCGCCATTCTCGCCGACCTGCAGGGTCCGAAAATCCGCACGGGAAGTCTCGAAGGCGGGCTGAAGGTAAACCTGCAGCCCGGCCAACGATTCACCATCACGACGAAGAAAGTCGTCGGAAACGCCAACGTCGTTTGCACCACATTTCAGCAATTGCCCGAAGCCGTCCGCAAAGGCGATCGCATTCTTTTGAGCGACGGCGAAATCGAGCTGCGTGTCCAGTCCAGGGATTCACGGCAGGTAATCTGCCGCGTTGTAAACGGCGGCGAGCTCGGCGAGCACCAGGGCATCAATCTTCCCGGCGTGAAGCTCGATATTCCTTCGCTCACGCCAAAAGACCGCAAGGACCTGCGCGTCGCTCTCGGCCTCGGCGTCAATTACATCGCACTCAGCTTCGTGCGCTCCGCCCGCGACGTTCACGCCGCCAAGGCCGCCATCGCGCGCGCCGGCAAAGACACGCCGCTCATCGCCAAACTTGAGAAGCCCGAAGCCATTGATAATCTCGAAGAAATTCTCCGCGCCGCGGATGGCGTGATGGTCGCGCGCGGCGATTTGGGCGTCGAGATGAAGCCGGAAAAAGTTCCCGTCGTGCAGAAGCAAATCATCTCCCACGCGCGCAACTCGCTCGTTCCCGTCATCACCGCCACGCAAATGCTCGATTCGATGACACAGAATCCGCGTCCCACTCGCGCCGAAGCCTCCGACGTCGCGAACGCCATCTTCGACGGCAGCGACGCCCTGATGCTCTCCGGCGAAACAGCCGTCGGCCGCTATCCAATCGAATCCGTCGAGATGATGGATCGCATCATTCGCGAAGCGGAATCGAGCGTCACCGTGCCGCTACGGCCTTTGCACTCTTTCGAATTGCACATCAACGAAACAATCGCCGAAGCCATTTGCCACGCCGCGGAAGATTTACAAATGAAGGTCATTGCGGTCTTCACCGAGTCCGGCTATTCCGCGCGGCTCGTATCGAAATACCGCCCGCGCCCTCCGATCGCCGCGTTCTCGCCGAAGCAGGAAACGCGACGCCGCATCAGTCTCTTCTGGGGTGTCAGCCCGTTCACGATCAGCGAGATCAGAAACGTGGATCAGCTCGCCGCCTTCGCCGAGAAGCGCCTCATCGAGGAAAAGCTGGTGCGCCAGGGCGACATCGTCGGAATCCTCGCCGGCATGCCCTTCGGCGCGGCCGGCACCACGAACATGATGCGCATCCACCGCATCGGCGACTAACGAAAAATCCCAGCGGATTCCAGCCTAATTAACCCAATTATCGGGATTGGAGGGTGGTTTGTCCTGATGATCCCGCACGTAGACTTCGAACTTGCGGCGCAAGCGCTTCCGCTGCCAGTCCGAATACTTGTTGCGGAAATCGTAGAAGAACGAACTGCGGCGAAGATACACATATCCGACGAACATTCCGCCCAGATGGCAGACGTGGCTGACGCTATCGCCGCTCCCCGATGTCAGTCCAAAATAGAATTCCAACGCTCCCATAATCAGCGCATAAACTTTCATCGGCAGCGTAATCGGAAACGGGATAATCCACACCTGCCGGTCGGGAAACACGATGGCCGCCGCGAGCAGCACGCCGTAAATCGCCCCCGACGCGCCTATCGTCGGAATCATCGACGTTCCATGCCCGTGCGGGTCGAGGATCGTCTTCACGATCACGTTCACGATTCCGGCGCCGACTCCGCAGGTGAAATAGTACGCATAGAACCGCCGCGTTCCCCACGCGCGCTCCAGGTCCGCTCCAAACATCCACAGGAACAGCATGTTCAGCAGGACGTGCCAGATGCCGCCATGCAGGAAGAGGTAGGTAAACGGCTGCCAGATAAAGAATAAGTGCGTGACTGCAAACGGCTGCAGCCCAAACGTATCCCACACCCACTTCACCGCGCCCGGTCCGGCAAACATCCCGAGCAACGTCTGGCCGAGGAAGATAGCCCCGCAGGCAATAATCAGCGTCTTGATCGCCGGTGGGATGGCACCGCGCCAGTTGAGCCGGTTGCCGTAACTGCGGAAGGAGCCCATTGCCGGTTTCAGTCTAACGAGACGACCGCGCCGCTGTCAAAGCCAGCGTAAAAGACACCCGGCAATGTCTCACCCGGGGTGCGCGACGCCAAGTCTGCGCCATTTGCTCGCCGAGTTCATTCAAGCTTTTTTCGGGCGCTCACAAACAGCGACACCGCCAGAGCCACGAACATCACCACGCCCAGAATCGGCGCGCCGCTGAGCTTCGGCATCAGTTTCGGCCCCCACGCAAAGAGATCGGCGCGAAGCGGCAAGTGCAGGAACGCCATCCAGTGCGGCAGCCGCCGACCGAGTTCGGGGTCCTGCATGAGATTGATGATGATCGCCAACAAGCCAAACACGCCGCCCGCCGCGATCAGCCCGCTCGCATAAAGCGATCCTGGGCTGACTTCACTTTCCGAATCGCTCTTCTTCTCCTTCCCCAGTTCGGCGGCCCATCGCACCACTCCGCCCGCGAACATGGCCATCGTCGTCGCGATCGAAAGATAGGAACCGACCGCGAATGCGAGCGAGCGAATCCCCAGCAACTCCACGGCAAGAACGAGAAACACGCCGAGAAGTACAAGTCTCCACGGCAATTGCTGATTCAAAATTCCATTGATCACCGTCGCCATCAGCCGCGCCTGCGGCGCCGCCGCCTGCGCGCTGCCGATTCCCTGCACCCACTGGATTTCAATCTGCTTCGTGCTCGGATCGTAAAGGTACTTTCCGTCCGCCACTTCGTGCGAGCCCAGCGCGTTCAGCAGCACGTAATCTTTGCCGTGATAATCCTGATGTTCGGCTTCGATGTGTACGCCGGTCGGCAGTTGCTGCATGCTGATCGCGAGTTGCATTGGCTTGTACTGCGCGAGCCCCACGTTCATCAATATCAGCGTTCCGCCAATCGCAAACGCCGAAACCATCACGCCGATCACGAGTCCAATCTGCTGCGCCACGGGCGTCGCCCCGACGAGATAGCCCGTCTTCAAATCCTGCGAGGTCGCGCCCGCGATCGCCGACGCGATGCAAACCACGCCGCCAATCGTCAGCGCCAGCACCGTGTATGGTCCCGCCGTCCACCCGACCACGAGAAACACCGCGCACGTGGCCATCAGCGTCGCGATCGTCATCCCGCTGATCGGGTTCGACGAATTCCCAATCAATCCGCTGATCCGAGAAGCAACGGTGACGAACAAAAATCCAAACACGATCACGAAAATCGACGCAATCAGATTCGCGAACAAACCCGTCTGCGCGCCGGGAATCGGCTTGAACGTGAGCAGCGCCCACACCATGGCGACCAGCACGAGCGATCCGATCAGCACCACCTTGATCGAGAGATCGCGTTCGGTCCGCTTGGCCTCGGTGAGCGTGCCCTGTTTCGCGCGCACATCCTTCAGTCCCGCCGTGAGCGCCGAAACGATCGTCGGCGTCGTCTTTAGCAGCGTGATCAATCCAGCGGCCGCCACCGCGCCCGCGCCCATCGGACGGATGTAGCTCGCCCACAATTGGTCCGGCGTCATCTGCGGAATTGGAATCGTGCTCGGATAAAGCGCCAGTGTCGGGTTCAGCGAACCGAAAAATTTAATCGCCGGCATCAGCACCAGCCACGAAAACACTCCACCGGCAAACAGCGTTCCCGCCACTTTCGGCCCAATGATGTAGCCCACGCCGAGATATTCCGAAGTGATTGCCGCGCGAAACGACGAACCCGGAAACCATTTCGGCTGATAGTCGGGCTGCCCCGGCCACGCTTGCAGCGTGTTCATGCAGATTGTGTAGACACCGCCGATGCCAAGCCCCCAAAACACGCGCCCGGCAAACGATCCGCCGCGCTCGCCCGCCACCAGCACGTCCGCGCAAGCCGTACCTTCTGGATAGAGCAGGTTGCCATGCTCTTTCACGATGAGCTGCCGCCGCAGCGGAATCATGAACAGCACGCCGAGCCATCCTCCGATCAGCGCGAGGAAGAAAATCCGCCAGTACTCGGCGTTCAAAGAAAATCCGAGAAAAATCAGCGCGGGAATCGAGAAAATCACGCCCGCAGCAACGGATTCGCCCGCCGAACCCGTCGTCTGCACGATGTTGTTTTCGAGAATCGTCGAGCGGCCGAACGCGCGCAGGATGCTCACCGAGAGAACCGCGATGGGAATAGAAGCCGAAACCGTCAACCCGGCGCGCAACCCGACGTACACGGACACCGCGCCGAACATGATCCCGAAAAACGCGCCGAGCAAAATCGCGCGAACGCTGAACTCGGCGGGACTCTGCGACGAGTCCACATAAGGCCGGAACTCACCCGGCGGCGCCGTCGAGCTCCACGGTTTCTCTGCCAAGCTTCACCTCCGCGCGCTTCGTCAGTGCGCGCCGGTAGCCAAAATCGTGCGGAAAGAGGGGCAACTTAGCATTAGCCCCGGCGCTGCGCAAGCCGCATTCCCCCTCGCCCTGCGCCGTCTAATCCTCGTCCCAGTACTGGGTTGACCCGCTCGAATCGCGTGCTCGAATCAGGCGTTGACATTCCATCTCCCCGGAGATAGTTTTGTGCCAATTCAACCCTGCGGAATTAACTGATTGACTAATGTTCCCAAGGGTCGGTGTCGCTGCCTACAGGAGAGATGAGCCCGGTCCCGTTCTCACGTGACCACCCGGCCAAACCACTCCCATGATTCAAAAACGAATTCGAAAAATTAATCGAAAACTGACAATTGCCGCTTCCCTGCTTTTCTTCGTCCTACTTGCCATTCTTCTTCAGAGCGCAGCATCTCGCGCCAAGGACGATTGGCTCCCCGTCCCGCCCGAAGACCTTGCGCTGAAGGACAATCCTGCGAGCCCCGGCGCTCACGCCATGATTCTTTATCGCGAAGCCTACGTTGATTCTGCGGGTGCTTTCCAGACCGAATACTATCGGATCAAGATTTTCACGGAAGCGGGAAAGGATTTGGGAGACGTTCAGGTTCCATATCGAGATGGGCAGACCGCGATCGATGACATTCGCGCACGGACCATCCGTCAGGATGGCACGATTGCCATTTTCGAAGGCAAACCGTTCGATAAGGAAATCGTCAAGGCCGGGGGAATTAAGTACCGCGCCAAGACGTTCAGTCTGCCTGACATTCAGCCGGGCTGCATTATCGAATACAAATACAGGGAGCGGTACGACAACCATTTCTACTGGGGCGCGCAATGGACCGTTCAAGGCGACTATTTTACGCGTCTTGCTCGGTTCACTTTCAAACCGGCTAGCGAACCCGGCAGCCCGGCGCTCTATTGGCGACGGTACATGCTTCCGGGTGCCATGCCCGAGCGTCAGAAGGACGGCAACATCACCATGGAGGTCCAAAATCTTGCGGGCCTGCAACAAGAAGACCTGATGCCCCCGGACAACTCGCTTCGGGCTCGCGTCCAGTTTTTTTTCCGCGGTGCGTCCGAACCGGTGAATGAGCCTCAGGACCATTTCTGGACAAGAATCGGCAAGGATTGGTTTGCCTACGACGAAACCTACATCGATAAGAAAGGGGCGCTAAAGGATGTCGTCTCTCAAACCGTCAGCGCGAACGACCCCCCGGAGGTAAAGCTGCAAAAGCTCTACGCGCGCGTCCAGCAGATCCGCAACGTCAATTACGGCACCGAAACGACGGTCAAGGAAGTGAAGCGCGAGAAGCTAAAAGATAACCCGAACGTTGAGGAAGTGCTTAAGCACGGATACGCGACCGGGAAGCAACTGAACCTCTTGATGGTGGGGTTGGCGCGAGCTGCGGGATTCGATTCTGCCATGGTGTATGTCGAATCGCGCAACAGAGGACCGTTCCTGCCGAATATGGAGGACGCGTACTCACTTCATGCCGATCTGATTTGGGTTCGCCTGAACAACCAGGACGTCTATCTCGATCCCGGCTCGAAGTTCTATCCGTACGGCGTACTACCCTGGTACGAAACCGGCGTCTCCGGCATCAGGCCGACGAAGGACGGCGTCCAAATGATTTCGATCCCTCACACGGAGCCTGGCGACACGATTCGGGAGCGCCATGCGGACTTGCGGCTCGAAGCTGACGGATCAATCACTGGTACGCTCGACGTGAATTTCCTTGGGATGTGGGGCTGCGCTGAGCGCGAGGACGATCGCGACGAAGACGAAGAGGGCCGAAAGAAAGATCTGATGGATAACATAAAAGCCGGCCTTCCTGCCGGCTCTGAATTTGAAATTACGAAAATCTCCAACTGGAACGACTCCTCGAAGCCGGTTCATGTTGAGGGAAAGGTTCACATCTCCGCCTTTGCGACCCAGGCTGGCCACCGCACCATTGTTCCGGTGACCATATTCCAGGCGCCAGAACCAGGTTATTTCGCGCAAGAGAAACGCGTGAATTCAATCTTCTTCCGCTATCCGTACACAGAAAAGGATTCAGTTTCGCTTCACGTCCCTGACGGCGTCAAAATCGAATCCGTGCCCGCGGGAGTTAAGGCAAATCCGGGAGCGGGTTTCAACTACGACTTGAAGGCAAGCCAGGCCGGAAACAGTATTACGATTGAGCGGCAGTTCGCTGTCGGCGGAATCCTATTTAGCGCGGAGGATTATCCGGCGCTTCGCAGTTTTTTCAGATCGGTCAAAACAAATGACGATACGCAGATTGTCCTGCATGCCGTGCAGACCAGCGAAAATCATTAGCGACCTTTTGCTGGCAACTGCCTTGTTCAGTTGCTTCGGCTTCGGTGCTTCGCGCGCCCTCGCCGATACGGCCCCCGATTGGCTGCACGCCGCCGCCCGCGAAACCATGCCGCCCACGACGAAAGACGCCGTGGCCGTGATTCTACTCGACGAACAAATTACGACCGTAAAGGACAATGGCGAAATCGAAACCACCTACCGCCGCGCATATAAGATTCTTCGTCCCGAGGCCCGCAAAACGTATGGCACCGTCGAATTTCTCTTCGATAAGGAAACGCGGATCACCTCCATGAAAGCGTGGGCGATTCCCGCCGACGGCAAAGACTACCAAGTGAAGCAAAAGGACGCCGTTGAAGTGGGAGAATACGGCGACGATCTGTACAGCGACCTCCGCGGAAAAGTGCTCGAGATTCCCGCCGCAAATCCGGGAAACGTCATTGGCTATGAGGTCTCGCGGAAGCGCAGGCCCTTTCTGTTTGCAGATAGTTGGGATTTCCAGCACGTCATTCCGGTCCGCCGGGCCCGCTTTACGCTCCAGTTGCCCCCGGGATGGGAAATGACCACTCAATGGGAGAACTATCCCTCGCTCAAAGAAACGTCGACCGGCAATAACTCATACTCCTGGGAACTTGAAAATATTCCCGCTATCGAAACTGAACCCGCAATGCCGCCGCCGGAAGCTGTCGCCGGAAGCATGGGCGTGAAATATTTCCCACGGAATCCCGCGGCTCGCGCAAAATCAATCGTCACATGGAACGATATCGCCCTGTGGTATGCAGGTCTCACAGCTTCCACCCGGACCCCTTCTCCGGAAATCCAGCAGAAAGTGGCCGAAGTCACCGCTAACTCCACGACGACGCTGGACAAGATCAAGGCGATCGTGTCCTTCATGCAGCGCGACATTCGCTACGTCGCCATAGAAATCGGAATCGGGGGCTGGCAGCCCCACCCCGCATCTCAGGTTTTTCATTTTCGCTATGGAGACTGCAAGGACAAAACAACCCTCCTCAGCTCAATGCTTCAGGTGATCGGCGTTGAATCGTATTACGTCGTCGCCCAAACAGATCGCGGCATCGTACATCCCGATTTCCCGTCTCCAGCAGCCTTCAATCATGTGATCATCGCGATTCGATTGCCGGACGACGTGCCATCCGACGGACTCTGGGCGATTGTCGAGAACCCGAAATACGGCCGGCTGCTCTTCTTCGATCCGACCGATCCATACACACCTCTTGGCTACATTCCTTCTTACGAGCAGCGCAACTACGGACTTCTCGTCACCCCTGAAGGCGGTGAGCTTGTGCCTCTGCCACTGTCAACTCCCTCAACAAACCGGCTGACGCGAACGGGCCAACTGAAACTCACTTCAACCGGCGATCTCACCGGCGACATCCAAGAAGTTTGGTGGGGCGGGCTCGCTGCCACGGAGCGGGCATGGCTCCTCCAAACGGCGCCCGCGGACCGCGTCAAAGTGATCGAGGAGATTCTCGGCAGGCAACTTGCAAATTTCCGGCTGGCCGGAGCGACCATTGGCAATCTCGAATCCTACGACCAGACGCTGACTCTCAACTACAAATTTGTCGCCGAAAGTTATGCCAGTAATGCCGGGAACCTGCTGCTCATGCGCCCGCGCGTTCTTGGCAACAAGGGCGGCATAGTGGATTCGGACAAACCTCGGAAGTACCCAATCGAGTTCCCCGAAACGACCCTCCAAACGGACGATTTCCAAATTACGTTGCCGCCAGGTTATGTGGCGGATGACTTGCCAGATGCGGTGGATGTGAAGTCCGATTTTGCATCTTACAAAAGCAAAATCGAAATATCCGGCAATTCGATGCACTATCAGAGGACTTATCAAGTCACGGATATTCTGGTTCCCACAGAAAAGCTTCCGAGTCTCCGCAATTTCTTCAGTCAGATTGCAAGCGACGAACGGGCAACCGCTGTGCTTCGCAAATCAACACCGTAGGCGGTAAAGCGCGTTATCTCGATTGCTGCGAATTGTTTCGCGGGCAAATCCAGAGGATGCGGCTGGCCTCGGGCAGATAGGCGATGGACGCGCCGAGCGAGCGCGGCAGGCGGCGACGGGCTGCGTCGGCCAGGCGCGCGGCATCTTCCGGCCCGATCGCGGAAACGTAGACGTCGGCGCGGCGCGCGTAGGAATAATCGCGATACGCGGGCGGCTTCACGCGTTCGAGCGCGTTCAATTCGTCCCAGAAACTGCGCAGCCGGAAGATGCGGCGGCGCGATGCTGCCTCCCGCGAAATCTCGATGGAATGCCGCGGCGGAGTTCCGCCTGATTCGATGACGATCGCGACGCACGCGGCGGAATCGAACGGCCGCGACGGCTCCGCGTCGGGAAATTTCGCGAGCTTGTTCGCGAGATCAACTTCCGGCGCTTCGAAACCATTCCACCAGTAACGGTAACCGTGAAACGCGACCGAGCCCGAGCGCAGGATTTGCGCGATTCTCGCGGCATCTTTTCCGGTCACGCTCAGGATCATGTCCACGAGCTCGTCGATTTGAAATGTTTGGCGGACGACGGGCCGCAAGCTCACGTAGTCGGCTTCGTCTTCGGTGTAGCGGACGGCGATAGTTTCCGGGAGAGTCATGCAGAAATGAATCGCGGCGGATCGGATTGTCTGCGCGGTTCGATGAAAGAAAAGTCGCGAGCCAATTTTGTTAGCCGAGCTTCGAGAGGCGCTCGCGAACGCGATCGCTCAGAATTTTTCCGTCGACGGTTTTGCCTTCAAGCTTCGCCTTCGCCGACTTCACCACCGCGCCCATTTGCTTCATCGAATTCGCGCCGGTCTCCGCAATCGCGTCGGCGATGGCCTTCGCCATTTCAGCGTCGCTCGCTCCGGCCGGTAAATAGGCCTCGATAATGGCGATTTCTTTTGTTTCCTTGTCGGCCAGATCCATGCGGTTGCCCTTGGTGAATTGCTCTACCGACTCGCGCCGCTGCTTGAGAAGCGTTTGCAGCGTCTGAAGCACTTCGGCCTCTTCGAGGGGACGCATCTTTTCGACTTGCTTCAGTTGCAGCGCGGACTTCACCATCCGGAGCGTGCTCAGCCGCAGCTCGTCTTTTGATCTCATCGCCGCGACGATATCTTTTTGAATCTGGTCGCCCAACGCCATGCGTCCGCCTCCGGGTAAAATTGCGCTTCGAAAATCCAGAATAGCACACGCCACAGTTCACGGCGGGATTTGACAGAAGCGCGAGCGGCCCGTAGGCTCTTTGACATGAAAATAGTTGTCGCGGACAAAATCAGCGAGCGCGGAATCGAAATTCTGCGCGAAACAGGTTGGATGATTGCAACTCCCGCGCTGGGCGCGCTTGCCGCGGAGCTCGCGAACGCCGAAGGGCTCATCGTTCGCAGCGCGACGAAAGTCACCGCCGAGCTTCTCGAGAAAGCGGCGGCGCTTCGCGTGGTGGGCCGGGCGGGCGTCGGCGTGGACAATGTGGACGTTGACGCGGCGACGAATCGCGGTGTGCTGGTGATGAACACGCCCGGCGGAAATTCGGTCAGCGTCGCCGAACACACGATCGCGTTGATGCTCGCTCTCGCGCGCTCCGTGCCGCAGTTTAATGCGGCGATTCACGCGGGGCGCTGGGAAAAGTCTAGCGCGATGGGCACGGAAGTTCGCGGGAAGACGCTCGGACTCGTCGGGCTGGGCCGCGTCGGGACGGAAGTGGCGCGGCGCGCGGCGGCGCTCGAAATGAAAATTCTCGCACACGATCCTTACGTCAGTCCGGACATTGCGCGCGAGCTCGAAGTGGAATTGCTGCCGCTGCCCGATTTGTTGAAACGCTCCGATTATATTTCGCTGCATACTTCGCTCAGCGCCTCGACGGAAAAACTGATCAACGCCGCGACGATCGCTCAAATGAAGCGCGGCGCGCGAATCATCAATTGCGCGCGCGGCGAATTGATTGACGAAGCCGCGCTGGCCGAAGCCATTCGCTCGGGCCAAGTTGCCGGTGCCGCGCTCGACACGTTCGCGCAAGAACCGCCGAACAATTCGCCGCTCATCGAGTTCGCCAACGTCATCGCAACGCCGCATATCGCGGGCTCGACGTCCGAAGCGCAGGAAGAAGTCGGAATTCAAATCGCGCTTCAGGTCCGCGACTATCTTGCCGAGGGAGTGATTCGCAACTCGGTGAATCTGCCGTCGCTCTCGGGCGAACAATATAAGCGCGTGCGGCCGTATCTCGAACTTGCCGAGCGGCTCGGATCGCTTGTCGCCCAGGCGTTTGACGGCCGCGCGGATCGGGTCCGCATTCGCTACGCGGGCGAAGCGTCCGAAGTCGGCGCGCGCGTGCTCGGAAACGCGGTTCTCGTTGGCGTGCTGAATCGCGTGCTCGCGCAAAAAGTAAATCTCGTGAATGCGACGGCGGCTGCCGCGGCGCGCGGCATTGCCGTTGAGGAATCCACGCGGCGGCGCGAGCGCGGTTTCCCGAATACGATTGAAGTGACTCTCTGCGGCGCGCACGAACTTGCCGCCGAGGGCACCGTGCTGCCCGATACCGGCCCGCGCATTTTGCGATTCGACGGGATTGATCTCGAAGCTCCGCTCGAAGGCACTTTGCTTCTCACGCGCAATCGCGACGTTCCCGGCGTCATCGGCCACATTGGCACCGCGCTCGGCAGCATGGGCATCAACATCGCCACGTTTGCGCTGGGCCGGCGCTCACCATCGCGTGAGTCCGATGCGCTCGCGCTCGTGCGGCTTGATGGCGAGGTGCCGGATACGGTTGCGGCGCGCATTCGAGAAATTCCGTCAATCACCGAAGCTCGCATTATTCGCCTGGCCGATTCGTAGCGGCATCGCAAGTGCGGGTGTGACCCGCGAGCGGTGAGTGTTTCGTGGGCCCGGCAAGTTGCCTGCGGTTTTGCTCGGAGCCACCGCGCGGAAAAACGCCGGCAGGATGCCGGCGCGACGACCGCAGGTTTTGCCCTGTTTCGCATCCTAAACCCCCTCCGCAAGGGTAGTGTTTTTGTCCCGGTTAGAACGGACCTCGATCGTTTGTTTTGTGTAGGTTACGCGGGTTTCTAATTGTTTTGGTGTCCCGGTTAGAAATGGTTTGTTGCGACTGGCTTCGGGGACCGGCGGGAAGAGCGATTGAGCATTCGCGGGCGTGACGCGCGAGATTGGGCGCGGGGCTACGGTGCGCCCCTCGAGACTTAGGGTCTTCGGTGCTCCGTCTATTTTATCATTTAAGTTCATAATGCTTCTGATATACCACCGTGTTGGGTAGTGCGCAAGTGAGGCGCCCTGTGGATTTGAGCGCCGGAAAAGGGAAATTTCAAATTTGAGATTTGAGATTT
This sequence comes from uncultured Acidobacteriota bacterium, assembly GCA_963838705.1. Taxonomy (GTDB): domain Bacteria; phylum Acidobacteriota; class Terriglobia; order Acidiferrales; family UBA7541; genus Palsa-147. The sequence continues at coordinate 346,037 of CAWIRU010000006.1, forward strand.
CAGATTTGAAATTCGGAAAGGGCGAGCTAGCGTGAAAAACTTTGCGGCTTGGTCGGTGCTGACGATTTCAATTCTCTCTGGAGCAATCGGAGTGGCTCGCAGCATGAGAGCTGCCCAGACCTACGTGCCGAAGAATGGTTTTGTACCGGACAAGGTGACCGCCGTGCGAGTCGCCGAGGCCATTCTAATTCCCATCTATAGCGAAAAGCAGATTGCCTTGGAACATCCATTTTCGGCCGAACTCAAGGACGGTGTTTGGATTGTAGAAGGTCACTTGCCGGACGGTGGGAACGGAGGGGTGGCGGAGATCAGAATTTCCAAGCGGACTTGTGAGGTGATCTCCGTGATTCACGGCAAATAGCAAAAGAGCGTCGGTCCAGCTGCACGTCTGCGCGCAAAAAGACAAATACGAGGCGGGAGGAACTAGCTCCCTAGCGAAGTAAGTTTCTTTTTGGCTAGCGGAAGGGCGTAGGCGGCGCCGGGATTATGCAGGATTGCCGTTGACGCTTTGCGGTAGAGCTCCCGGGCTTTGTCTTTGTCACCTAGCTTTTCGTAGGTCTGGGCGAGCATGCAGACTATGAATGGCTCGTTCGGTTCGATCTTGTGGAAATCCTCGAGTGCGGCTGGGTAATCTCCCGAATAGAATGCGACGTAGCCATCGATGTACGGGAGGAATTGCGCCTGCTCGGGATTGGTTCCTTTGTCGAGGATGGCTTTGGCAGCGGCGAGATGCTTTTGCGCTTCGGCGGGATTGCCGCGACGGACGGCGATGCGGGCTTGCGCGCTCTCCCAACGGAATTGCCAGAGATCCTGGCGCGCCGGTTTGACGTCAGGCTCCTTCAATCCCGTATCGTGGCCGAGCTGGTACCAGCGATAGGCGGCGTCCGGATCGCCAGAGTCAAGGCAGACGCGACCGGCCTCGTCGGCAATCTCGCCAGCCTGATAAAAATTTTGCACGCTCCCGTAGTAATCGAAGACTTGCTGTTCGGACTCGGCCGTCTTCTTGCAATTCCCTTCGAAGGCGTACGACATCGCCATCATTCTTTGCGCGACGGCTTTGAGTTCCGGCGTGTAGGAGAGATCGATCGCCTTTGAAAAATATTTGCGGGCCTCTTCGCCCTGGCCGAGGAGGTCGAGGACGATCCCCGCGGCGATGTTCGGAGGAACGGAATTCGGAGAGGATTCGATAGTTTTGCGATAGAGAGCGAGCGCGTCGTCGAGCTTTCCCTCGCGCATTAATTGCTGGCCTTGCTTGATGTACTCGGGCTGTTGTTGCTGCTGGCTTGGGGGCGTTTGCGCGTGCAGAGGGGAGAGAAAAATCAAGAGGGCGAGAAAAGCTAACGGAATTCGAGCGACGCCCGGTTTCATGGGCGGGATTATCTCACAAAGTGACGGAATGAAATGCTGGCCCGCCTTTCCCGATAGATCGGGACGCAAAGGGCGCGCCGGCGAGCCCTACGGGTGCTGGATTGGAGCGCCGCGACTGAAGCGAGCGGGCGACGTTTGGCGCTCGTTTCAGAATCCTTTGGGCGCAATGCTGGAAGCGCGCGGTTGCGGGCACTTGGAATCGCAGGTAGACTGATCGGAGTCAGAAACAAGGTTCGGGGCGTGGCTCAGCCTGGCTAGAGCGCCTGGTTCGGGACCAGGAGGTCGGTGGTTCAAATCCACTCGCCCCGACCACTTCTTTTAAATCAGGGATTTTCTCCACACCGTCATGTCCGAGCGTTCTACCGAGCAGATACGCGAATTGCTCGAGTCCCTTTATCGCGAGGATTCGGGACGGATCCGGGCAACTCTGATCCGCTTGCTCGGCGATTTTGACCTTGCCGAGGAGGCGATGCATGAAGCCTTTGCGGCTGCGCTGAGCCTGTGGCCGCAGAGTGGAGTACCCGGCAACCCGCGACCTTGGCTGATTTCGACGGCCCGATTCAACGCCATTGATACTCTGCGGCGACGAGCGAGATTTGATGCGTCGCAAGACGAACTCGTGCGATATCTCGAAGCGCAATCGAGTTCGGCGGATAGTTCCTATGAAGAGGACAGCCTTGAGGATGATCGGCTGCGGCTGATTTTTACCTGCTGTCATCCATCTCTCGCGCCGGAAGCACACGTTGCGCTCACCTTGCGTGAGGTGTGCGGGCTGACCACCGAGGAGATAGCCAAGGCCTTCCTCACCACTCCGCGTACGCTGGCGCAGCGCATTGTGCGCGCCAAGGCAAAGATTCGAGAGACACGGATTCCGTATGAGGTGCCGACGCCGCAGGAGTTGCCGGAGCGGCTGGGCGCGGTGCTTCAGGTCATCTATCTCGTCTTTAACGAGGGTTATTCGGCTGCGGCGGGAGCGGAGGTAACGCGGGCCGAGCTAACCGGCGAGGCCATTCGACTGGGCCGCTTGCTGGTCGAACTCCAGCCAGAGCCTGAGGTCATTGGTTTGCTTTCCCTGATGTTGCTGCAGGAATCGCGTCGCGCCGCGAGAACATCGCCGACCGGAGAGCTGATTTTGCTGGAGAACCAGGATCGCTCGCTGTGGAACCGGGAGCAGATTGCGGAAGGAGTGGCGTTGCTGGAGAAAGCCCTGACGTCCCGCCGCTTCGGCTCCTACACATTGCAGGCGGCGATTGCGGCCGTTCATGCGGAGGCGGAATCGGTGGGGGCGACCGACTGGGGGCAGATTGTTGAGCTTTACGACCGATTGGCAGAAATTCAGCCTTCGCCGGTGGTGCAGCTCAATCGTGCCGTGGCAATTGCGATGCGCGACGGTCCAGAGGCCGGTCTGACGCATATTGACGCGGTGCTGGAGCATGGCGAATTGGCAAATTATTATCTGGCGCATTCAGCCCGCGCAGATATGTGCCGCAGGCTCGGCAGGACGGCTGAGGCCCGGTCGTCTTATGAGAAAGCTCTGGCGCTGACCCAACAGGAACCAGAGCGTCAATTCCTGCAAGAGCGGATTCGGCAGCTAGAATAAGAAAGACTCGTCAGAAGCCGCTCCGGATGTTGGATAGTGAGTCGGTTTCCGATAACCGCGTTTCTCAGGCGCAACTTGCATACGGCTGCCCTGCTTGCTAGATTCCGGTTATGAAACGCATCCTAGTTGTGCTCGCTCTGGTTTTCGTGGCCTCTGCAATAGCAGGTTCTCCGCAAGATACTGAGAAGCGTAAAGTCGCTTGCAAAACAGCAGGGAACGCGAAGACATGCTATTGGACCCATGGAAGGCTCAGTGTTTACAGCGGGAATCCTAACCTTCGAGTTTGGAAAATCGGAACGCGTCGCGTTTTGGGAATTTACAGCGGCCCCGGTTTTGGTCCATTCGACGCGGGGCTCAATGAAGAAGACGATTTGGAATTACCCGCCAATCTCAAGAGATATGACTTCACGAAAGTATCCGTGTTTGGCGATTTTGAAGTGTGTCCGTTGGCACTCGAAGAAGAAGGTCGTATGCAGCCTGCCTGCATCGAATCTGCGAAAAACATCGTCCCCGAAAAGAATTGAGCCGCCTGTTTATGTCAACTCCCGATTAGTCGGGTAATTCGAAACTGACTCGCTACTGGATAGTGAGATGGCCACGCGCAAAGCATAGTTTTAGAGCGCGGAAGAGGCAAAGTTTCTTGGACGAGCTGTCGAATTCCGGTGCGGCCGTTCGACTATATGGTGAAGGCCGGGCAACCGGCCTGCCGGAGAGTATTTCCCAGGCGATACGCGACGCGAAAAATCCGCAAATCGCGTGTCGATTCAACGCACCCTGTTCGACAAGTAAGTGGAACGGCACCGCACAACAGGGCACCCGCAACATTCCGTGCCCAGCGCGGTCGAAGCTCCTATATAAAAGTGGCGGCCCTGATATGGGGTCCGCTCAACACTCAAGGAGAAAACGATGCGTTACATGATTATCATGTACCCGGAAAACTACCCGACTGCAAAGGCCGGTTGGGTGCCCGACCTCACAGACATAGAGGACTCAAGGAAATTCCACGAGGAAATGGCGGCAGCCGGCGTGCTGCTATCGCTCGACGGTCTGACCCCGCCCGCGACGATGAGCGCGCGCATCACCTTAAAAAACGGAAAATTGAAAGTTACCGACGGCCCGTTTACCGAAGCGAAGGAAGTGGTCGGCGGCTTCTACATACTTGATGTGAAGTCGCGCGAAGAGGCGATCAAATGGGCCTCGCGCATCCCCAGAAAAGACGACGAAATGATCGTCGAAGTCCGCCGGCTCTTCGATGTAAGCGACTTTACTCCCGCCGTGCAGGACAGGCTCACGGAGCTCGAGGAAGAGCAGGCCGCCAAGTTCGGCAATAAGCCGGACCAGCAGTAAAAAAAATCTTCGCGCTATTTCAATTTCGCAACGCATCGGGCGACGCTAGGCGAAATTTGTGGGACGACTTGTCGAATTCCGGTCCGCCCGTTCGACTATGTCGTGAAGGCAGGGCAACCGGTCGCCCCGAAGATCGTTACAGGAAACTAGGAGGAATCATGCCGCGATATTTGGTTGCGATTCACCACCCCGACGGTTACGACGGGTCCCTCGAAGGCGAAGCGATGATGCGCGATATCCACGTGCTCAACGAAGAGATGATGGCTGCCGGTGCCAAGATTTTCGCCGGCGGCCTCTCCGCGGCCGGCAGCGCGAAGTCCCTACGGGCGCAGCCTGATGGCAAGGTGCGTGTTACCGACGGGCCGTACCTGGAGACCAAGGAGCACATCGGCGGTTTTTGGATTCTCGACGCCGCGAACCTGGACGAGGCTGTGGCGTGGGGGCGCGAGGCTGTCGTCGCCTGCCGGGCGCCCGTCGAGGTGCGCGAGTTCCTTGCGATGCCGGCGAAAAAATGATTGGCCACTCCGCCTTCAGTGCCGGAGAAGCTACGGCTCCGTGAGCCTCAGGAAACAAGGAGGAATTGATGAAATACATCTGTTTGGGCTATCTTGAGCCCGGCAAGTTCGAAAACATGTCGGAGAGCGAGCGCAACACCGTGCTGGACGAGTGTTTTAGCTACAACGACGAACTGCGCAAGAGCGGACATTTGCTCGCTGAGGAACCCCTTCAGCCCCCCAACGCGGCGGTGACCGTGGGTTGGAAGAACGGAAAGGTTGCCGTGACAGACGGTAGGTACGCGGAAACGAAGGAGCAATTGGGTGGCATTCAGGTGCTGGAAGCGCGCGATCTGAATCACGCCATTCAGCTCATTTCCCAAAGTCCGGGAGTGAAGTTGAAGTGTGGAACAATCGAAATACGTCCAGCGGCGGATATCAGCGAAATGATGAGGGAGAGCGAGCGGCGACGGCGGGGGAATCCAGAATGAGCCGGTGTCCGGATTTGGACGTTGTCTCTCGAAACCGAACATCTCCCATGACGCAGCACATGGTAAGTGATTTGCAATCTGTAACTTCCTATTGGCACGGGTGGTGCTGACAGACGACGAGGGAGCGAAGAACCATGTCATTCTTTAGCGATCTAAAATTTGCCTTCCACTCGCTGATGCGCAGTAAAGGGTTCGCGGCCATTGTAATCCTCACCTTGGCGCTCGGCATCGGAGCCAACGCGGCCATTTTCACGCTCGTGCGCGGAGTGCTGCTCAAACCGCTCGTCAACCGCGACGAAAACAGGCTCGTCTACATTCGCCAAAGCGCTCCCGGCCTCGGCGACGACAATACAACGTTCTCCGTGCCTGAAGTCAAAGACATCGAAGCCAGCGTCCACTCCCTAAGCGAGTTCGGCGACTTCTCGAGCATGAGCTTTACGATGATCGGACTCGGTGAACCTCGCGGGGTGCAAGGTGGCGTCGTGGGCGGCACCTACTTCGAAGTCATGGGCCTGCGCCCTGTGCTCGGCCGCCTCATCGGACCTCAAGACGACGGTCCCAACGCCCCGGGCGTCATCGTGCTCACCTATCGTTTCTGGTCCACCGTTTACAAACAAGATCCTGGTGTGATCGGCAAGACAGTTCGCCTCAGCAGCATTGGCGATCGTTCCGCCACGGTCATCGGCGTCCTTGAACCCTGTGTACCGTACCCCGCGGATACAGAAATTATCGGCAACGTGGTCACGAGCCCGCATCATCTTTCCGCCACCATGGTGACCGGCCGCGTCCATCGCATGACCGAACTCTTCGGTAAGCTCGCTCCCGGAGCCACTATTGACCAGGCTCGCAATGAACTGCGCACCGCCTACGCCTCGATGGAGAAAGACCACGCCGAAGCGTATCCACAAAGCGCCCGCTACCGCATTGATGCCAGGATGCTAAAGGACCAGATTACTTCCGGCGCGCGTACCGTGCTGCTCGTCCTCCTCACTGCCTCGGGTCTGGTCTTCATTATCGCGTGCTCCAACGTTGCCAACCTGATTCTCGCACGGACGGTTCGCCGCGAAGGCGAACTCTCGATCCGCGCGGCGCTCGGGGCAAGCACTGGCGCGCTGCGCCGCATGTTGTTAGCCGAAAGCCTGCTGCTCTGCGGCGCCGGAGCAGCCATCGCTTTAATCATCGCGCAGCCATTGGTCGCCATCCTGGCTCGATACGCCTCACGTTTTTCCATCCGCGCGCTGGATTTGACTGTCGATTCGAGCCTGCTCTGGGTGGGGGTGGCGCTGGCAGTAATCGCCGCGGTAATTTTGGCGTTCGTTCCGCGCCTGCCCTCCGCGAGCGCGTCAAATGGCATGAACCTCGCCAGCGGAAGCGTCCGCATCACCAGCAGCACCAGCCGCCGGCAGCGCGCCTTTGCAATCACGCAAATCGGAGCGTCTTTCGTGCTGCTCGCGGGCGCCGCCGTATTGATCACTACGCTGATCGCCTTACAAACCGTCCAAACCGGCGTCGACACGCGTCACGTCCTCGTCGTCGACGTTCCCGCGCTGTCCTACGGAAAAACGCCTCAGCAGGTCCTCGATTTTTACAAGGAATCGATACGCCAGATCGATGCGCTCCCTGGCGTCACCGAGACGGCTTTCGCTGTGGTCGCTCCTTGGCGTGACGCCGGTGACTACGGTCCAGGTTTGCAATTCTCTGGCGATGGTCACGTCCATGGCACAGACGATCCGCGCGCGCAGTGGCGAACCATCTCTCCCGGTTATTTCACCGCGCTTCGCGCTCCCATACTTGCCGGCCGCGACTTCAACGCGCTCGATGACCAGAATCGAGAGCCAGTTGTAATCGTCAGCGAAACTCTCGCTCAGCGCATGTTCCCCGGTCAGGATCCGGTCGGTCGCCATGTCTATTGGACCGATCCCGTGCTCGAGTTCCTTCCCGGCAGCGAGAGCGATAAGGCGCGATTTAAGTCGCCACACCGCATCATCGGGGTCGCTGCGGACGTGGACGACGAGCATATCGTTCCTATTCCCACCTCCGCCATTTATGGCACCTTCGCGGACTCGCCACTGTTCGGCGGTCACCTCTTCATCCACACCTCCGCAAATCCTTATTCGCTGGTAACGCCGGTGACAAAAATTATTCGCCAGATGTCCGCCGATCAACCCGTTGAACACGCCGCCACTCTCGAAGACATCCGTGCCAAAGTGCTCGCGCCAGACCGATTGAACTCTTTGGTCTTTGGCGTTTTCGCAGCAGTCGCGCTGTTAATCGCTGTCGTTGGCGTCGCGGGCGTACTGGCGTTTTCTGTCAGCGCGCGCACGCGCGAATTCGGAATCCGCCTGGCGCTTGGCTCGCAGCCGAAAAATATCCTCAGAGGTGTTGTCACCGAAGGCGTCCTGATGGCCGGCGGCGGCGTTCTGGCGGGCGCGGCGTTCGGGCTCGTCGTCGCGCGCGTGGCAGGCAGTTATTTCGGCGATTTGAAAATGCCCGGCGCACTGCCCGTGATCGTTTCTGCGCTAGTGCTCTTAGGCGCGGCGGTACTCGCTTCGATGCTTCCGGCGGCACGCGCCGCCCGTGTGGACGTCATGCAAGCGCTTCGCTCGGAATGATTTTTCCGGCGCGCCCAAGTTTCCCGTAAGGCGACGAATCGTCGAGGCGGAACGGCCGCTCTCATCCATTGAGGTTGGTTGACCACTACGCAATTGAGACATCCCGCTGAACTCCGTCATGGCAGCCCGAGTGGTCTGCCTAGTGAGATGCCGGCTACTCGGAGACTATCATCGCGGTCGCGACCCGTTTAGAGCGTCCCGAGAATCGCTGGATGAATGCCCTACTCCGAAGCTGGTAGGCGTGCGAAAAACTGCGGCGGAATTCTGCTTCTACACTACAACTGCTCTTCGCTCTCGACCCTAAATCGATTTAGGTACGAGTTCAGTGCAACTAAGAGATGGGAAATAACGCTCCTTGTCCCGTAAGCGACACCACAATAAAGCGTTATGGGATTGACGCGATTGGTTCGAGACCTGGAGGCCGGAGGTTTCCTTCGCTGTGCTCAGGACCGGCAAATCCACTCGCCCCAACCATTTTCCCGTCTTCCCTACTCGCCCATGCGGTGCATCATCTTGCGCGCCGACCCGGCAGAGGGATAGCCATCGGAGGCGCCTCAAAATCAGCTTCATCGGGCCAAGATCGTTCCACGCAAATGAATAATTCTTTGTGCTATTAACTTCGGGCAGTACAATTCCCGGCATCTTTGGTGGCCCGGCACAGATTCGGAGCGGAGCTTGAAAACTTGCCAGTCGTGTAAGAACGAAAATCGAGATTCGGCGGTATTTTGCGATGCCTGCGGCGCCGAACTTTCAGCCAGCCAGAATCTAGGATTCAGGGCCGCGCAGGAAGAAACGAGCGGGCTGGCGATTGCGAGCTTTGTTTCCGGCTGCCTGTTTTTTCTTTTGCCGGCGGCGATTACGGCGATCGTGCTCGGGCATATCTCGCGGTCGCAGATCGCGAAGAGCAGAGGCCGGCTGAGAGGCGCGGGAATGTCGCGCACCGGCATACTGCTGGGCTACGCGGGCGTAGCAATGGTCGCGGCAATCGCGATCGTCGCCGGAATCGCGCATCCGAAGCTGGTGCGCGAGCAGATGGCTTCAAATGAGGAAAGCGCAATCCGGATGTTGCGCACGATGACGTACGTTACCGGCACATACTCGAAGACCTACAAGAGCGGATTTCCGCCGGCATTGAGCGCGCTCGGGCCGCCGCCCGATGGAATTGCCGAATCGGCTTCGGGTGCCAATTTGATTGGACCTCAGCTCGCGGCAGGTTTGCGGAAGGGCTACACACTCCGATATACGCCGACGAGCTCGCACCGCGATGGAAATTATGACGGATTCACCGCTACCGCCGAACCAGTGACGCCGGGAACGACGGGCACGAGGTACTTCTTCGTGGATGAAACGGGCGTCATTCGAGCCGAAGCGAATGGCCCCGCGAACGCTGCAAGTCCTCCACTGAAGTAGCGCCAGCTCTCGAAATTCGGAATTATTCCCTCCGCGAAACCACCATGATGTTTTCCCCGAACAATAAGGCGCGGGAGGATTGTGCGCGGCGAATCTCTTGATTGCGCGCGCGCTGATCCGCGTTTCGTTCCTTGCGGAATGCGCCGAGCGTGTAGAGCCACATCCAGGGCGCGAGAAAACCGTAAAGGTAACTTATTGGCTTCACGTGCGTGGGTTCGACATCGAGAATTTGAAAGCCGGAAGTGTGCAGGATGTAGTGCAGCTCCGAAAATGTTTTCAGGCCGATGTGGTGCAGCGGGTGAGGGCTCGCTTCGTCAAGCGGGCGCGGATCGGAGAGATAGAATCCGCTGCCGAAGAATCGCACGCGAGAGCGAATGGAAATCGTGTTCGGCGTCGAAACAATGAAGATGCCGCCGGGACGGCAGACGCGATGGATTTCGCGCACGAACGCGAAGGCATTTTCGAGATGCTCGATGCCTTCGATGGAGACGACCAGATCGAAGCTCGTATCGGGCCAAGGAAGTTTCGCGGTGAGATCGGCAACGCGAAATCGCCCGGCGAGAACGGCGCGGGCGTCGCCCGAGAGTTCGTCCACGATATCAATGCCCGTGACTTCGAAGCCCGCTTTCGCGAGCAGGATCGAGACTTCTCCCGCGCCGCAGGGCGCATCGAGCACTTTTGCATTCGGCGGCAAACCCAGCGCAGAGACGCGCCGGACCACTGCGTCATAAATCTTTGCGCAGCGCGAGGACTTCATCGCAGTGGCGCCCGGGCGAGCGACGGTTCGTGCGTTCGATTCATGGAATTGATGCCGCGCCTCTGCCCGTGAGCCAGCGGCGCGGAAGTCTGGAAGTTTATTCTATTACTGCGCGCGCGCAATGGACCTTTCTGTAGGAAGGCACGAAGTCGCGCGGCCCTGCGTAGTATTCCTGTTGGAAATACCGACGTAATTTCCACCCGCGTACCGTTTGATTCTCCGCCGAACGCTTCACAATCCGTGGCCTCGAAATTCCGGGTCGCGGTTGGCATGCCGCAATTTGGAGGTTCGTTGGTTTCGAGTGGAAAAAATCGGCTGCCGGAGTTGGATGGCCTTAGAGGCTTAGCAATTCTCATGGTGCTCTCGCTGCACTACATCACGTACGGCTATACCAATGCCGAATTCGGCAAGCTCTATCGCTTCGCCCAAGTCTTCCGGCTCGGATGGAGCGGCGTGGACCTTTTCTTCGTTCTGTCCGGGTTTTTGATCGGGGGGATTCTGCTCGACGCGCGAGAGAGTCCAAATTATTTCAGAGCGTTCTACGTGCGCCGGATTCACCGGATATTGCCGGCCTATTACGCATGGATTGCACTGTTCGCGATCGCCGGCTCGCTTGTTGCTCAGCAGGGATTCGCGCGTGATTCAAATGGGCCGGTAATTTCGGTTCCAGTGGTTGTCTACTACCTGTTCTTGCAAAATCTCGCCTTCACGCCTCTCTCGCGATTTACGACGTTGTGGATGTCCCAAACGTGGTCGCTGGCTGTGGAGGAGCAATTCTATCTGGCGTCGCCGTTCCTGATTCGATATCTATCCCGGCGCAGGCTCACGCAGGTCTTGATCGGCTGTGTCATCGGGGCGCCAATTCTGCGAGCGATAGTTTATTCGGCCACGCCCAGAGTTATGAGCCCGCAGTACGTCTTGATGCCTTGCCGCGCGGACGCGCTCGCAATCGGAATGCTGCTCGCCATCGCGTGGCGCTCGAATGCGAAAGCTTGGATTGCGGAACACGTGAGGCTTGCAAGCTTCATTTTCGCGGTGCTGGTGGCCGGGGCTCTCGCAATGACGAAGTGGATGCCGGGTCCGCGCAACCGGTTCGAAGCCGCGTACCAGTATTCATGGATCGCGGCTATGTATGCCGTGATGATGACGCTCGCCCTCCTGAAGCATGACGGCATCGTGGCGCGAGTGGCCCGCTGGCGGTTTCTGAGATCCTGGGGGCGCATTTCGTATTGCGTTTATCTCATCCATTCCGGAATTCTTTGGGCGTGCCACCAAATCCTTTTGCATTCCCTCCCTCGCATCACGGATTGGCAAGGAGCCGCCACGACCGCGCTTGCCATAGCGATTACCGTGGGAATCGCGCAAATCTCGTGGAAATACTTCGAAAAACCGCTGATCGATCGCGGGCACGCGGCCCGATTCATTACCTCCGAAGCTCTGCCCTCACCTGGATAAGTGCCACCTGCCGTCTGAGACATAATTCAATCGAAATCAAGCCCATTGCTAACCGATAGGCGTGTCTGCAATCCCTATTACACAAGTATTACAAACACTCGAGCGTAGCTTTGCTAGTCTGAATTCAGCGCTACTCGCGCATCGCAATCATTTTTCATGGGAAGGGCCACGCATGGAACTCACGGATCTACGGGCGGCGAAAGCAAAGGACGAAGGAATCAATTGGATCACCGCAAGCGTGATGATTATTTTCCATATTATGGCGGTGGTCGCGCTTTTCTTCTTCACGTGGAAGGCGCTGTTCGTCGCATTGTTCCTGTGGTGGCTATCGGCGAGCGTGGGAATCGGCATGTGCTACCACCGCTTGCTCACGCATCGCGGCTACAAGATTCCGAAATGGCTCGAATACACCCTCACGGTGTTCGCGACGCTCGCGCTTGAGGGCGGCCCAATCTTCTGGGTGGCGACACACCGGATTCACCATAAATATTCCGACCATGAAGGCGATCCGCATTCACCGATTGACGGCACCTGGTGGGCGCACATGGGCTGGATCCTCGTCGGAAAGTCCATGCACCACGATACTTCGACGCTCGCGCGTTACGTTCCCGATCTCGCCAAGGACAAGTTTCACGTCTGGATCACGAGATATCACTATGTTCCGCTAATCGTTCTCGGTGTGATTTTGCTCGTCTTCGGCGGATGGTCCGTCATGCTCTGGGGCATCTTCCTCCGCACTGTCGTTGGGCTGCAAACTACATGGCTCGTCAATTCCGCCACTCACTCTTGGGGAACCCGCCGGTACGTGACTCGCGACCTTTCGACCAACAGTTTGTGGGTTGCGCTTCTGACGTGGGGCGAAGGATGGCACAACAACCATCACGCTCACCCGACGTCGGTGCGTCACGGACTCGTGTGGTACGAAATCGATTTCAACTGGTACGGAATCTGGCTGCTGAACAAGTTCGGCCTCGCTCGAAATTTGCGCATTGCCGATCTTCGCGCTGACGAGAGCGCGAAAAAGGCTGTCGAGCCTTCGTCGGCCACAGAGCTCGTTACCAGCACGCACCAAGTCCAACCGACCCTACTGGCGTAACAAACCGCGACTTCCGGCTCGAGTCCGTATCCGCGCACGTCTGCAGGCATGAACCTTTCGGTTCATGTCCGAACCCCACAGGAACCCATCGGCGGTACAATTATGTTCGGACACCATGCAAATCGCGAGCCGTCGTAAAACAATCGTGTTCTTCGTGGCGCTGGGCTCAGGCCTCGTGGCCTTGGCCGTCTTTCTCAACATCAGTTGGATTATTCTCAATTGGCGCGCGGGTGTGCTCCTCTTTTTCGGCATCATAACTTTCGCGGCGATTATCGCCGGAATGATTCTCAATACGAGTTTTCTCATTCGTGAAATCAAGCTAAACGAACAGCACGACAGCTTCATCAACGCGGTGACTCATGAATTGAAGACGCCGATCACGTCGATCCGGCTCTATCTCGAGACCTTGCAGCGCCGCGACGTGGATGAAGCACAGCGCCAGAAATTTTATGGTCTGATGCTGAGAGACACCGACCGGCTGGTCCACACAGTCGAGCAGGTACTAAAGGCTGGAGAGACGCGTTTCAAGACCGGGCGCCGGGATCGCACAGAGATTGATTTCGGGGGACTCGTGTCTGAATGCATGGAGCTCGCGCGGACGCGGCATCACCTCACGCCTGAGGCGTTGAAATACAAGCAGCCGGGGAACGGAAATCAGATCAACGTCCGCGGGGATGCCGAGGAGCTTCGCACGGCCGTCACGAACGTACTCGACAACGCCATCAAGTATTCGAAAGACGGCGTGGATGTTTCGGCGCAAATCGAAACGCCGGACGAGAAACACGTGCTTCTCCGCGTGCGGGATCACGGCATGGGAATTCCCGTGGACGAACTGAAGCGAGTTTTCAAGCGGTTCTACCGCGTGCGCAGCCGATCGCGCTCGCAGGTGAAAGGCACGGGGCTCGGCCTGTTCATCGTCCGTTCGATCGCGAAAAAGCACGGCGGGAAAGTGTTCGCCGAAAGCGCGGGCGAAGGACGCGGCACGACGATCACACTCGAACTGCCGAGGAGCCGCGCATGAGCCGCGTCCTCGTGGTGGAAGACGAAACGCATCTCGCCGAAGGACTTCGATTCAATCTCGAGGCGGAAGGCTACGCCGCGCAGATTGTAGGAGACGGCGAGATGGCGCTGGACCGGCTCGTCGAGAAAAAGGAGCCGTACGACGCCGTGGTGCTCGACGTCATGCTTCCCGGCGTGAACGGATTCACCGTCGTCTCCGAATTGCGCAAGGCCAAGAATTTCGTCCCTGTCCTCATTCTCACCGCCCGCGGGCGGCCTGAAGACGTGCTCGAGGGGTTCGCCTCGGGCGCAGACGATTACCTGCCGAAACCGTTCGAGCTGCCGATCTTTCTGGCGCGGCTGCAAGGTCTCTTGCGCCGGAATGCCTGGACGCGAAGCGCGCACGTTGAAGAGACCGGCGCGGCGCCGGGCAGCAAGGCCGGCGAAAGCGTGTCCGAGGTGAACGGCGACTCATTTTCGTTTAACGGAAAGACGATTGATTTCGGCGCGCTGGAATTGCGCGCGAACGATAGCACCATACGGCTCACGCTTATGGAGGCCAAGCTCCTTCGCCACCTCATCCGCAACCAGGGCCGGACAGTTTCCCGCAAATCCATTCTCGAAGATGTCTGGGGGCTGCGCGAAGACACCGATACGCGCGCGATAGACAACTTCATCGTGCGCTTGCGCCGCTACATCGAGAAAGATCCCGCAAAACCTCAATACTTGCTTACGGTGCGAGGCGTGGGCTACCGCTTCGTCGCCTGAACTTGGCTGTCTTTCCGGTCACTGTCCTCGCGTACTATTTTTCAATTCCAAAATCCACGCTAGCCTTTGAAATTGATGGCTCATCGCCGCGAAAACCGGCGGCGCAGCTCCAGGCTGAGCTTGCGCGTCCCGGTTCGAATCTATGGGCGCACTGCGGAGAACCAGCCCTTTCGGGAATTGACGGATACGTTGGCCGTCAATGCCCATGGAGCACGCGTTGAGCTTTCCGTTCCCGTGACCCAGGGGCAGACGCTTCTTCTCGTCCACGGCATCACGGAAGAAGAGAAGGAATGCCGCGTCGTGGACGTACAGACGATGCGCCGCGCGAAGTGGAAAGCGGGGCTCGAGTTCGTTCACGCTGAAGGAAATTTCTGGCAACTGTTTCAGCCGCTCCGGCCCGTGAGCGCAGAGAGGAAACAACATGTGGAATAACACGCCCGGAACTCAGCCGCCAAGCTCGCGAAGCGACTCGTCGCAGCCCGAATCGCGATTTTCGCGGGACGTCGCCGCTCTCGGGCCCGGACTCTCGCTAAAGGGAGAGCTGACCGGTCACGAAGATCTCTATCTCGACTGCAAATTTGAAGGACCCGTGAATTTCGGCGGGCACCGCGTGACGATTGGCCGCAATTCGAATGTGGAAGGCGACGTCGTGGCGCGTGAAGCGGTTCTCTATGGAAAATTGAGCGGCGACCTGAACGCCCACGACCGCATGGAGATCAAGAAAGGCGGCGCGTTCACGGGAGATCTGACGACCGGCCGGATTTCGATCGAAGAAGGCGCGTTCTTCAAGGGGCATATTGAAGTGGACCCGAGTACGAAGCCCATCGGCGCCGATCTCGGCACGATTCTGGAGCGCAGCAGCGACAAATCGTAAGCAACGAATTTAACGTCCCCCAAACCCCCGGGCAGTAAAAAACGGGGCCGTCTCGACCCAGGCGGCCCCGTTCCTCTTTTCAGGAGCTTTTTTTTCGAGCGTCAGTCGGCACGAGCGCGGTTAGGCGGCTTGCTGTTGACGTTCGCGGCCTGTATGGAAAATTCCAGCGCCGCCGGCGAGCAATACGGTAGTTAGCCCGATGATCTTCGCAACGGCTACGAATGGATGTGGTTCGTCCGATGCGGGGACGAGCGAAAGAACGATCGTCACGAGCGTGGTGGTGAATCCGAGGACTCCGATGAAGTTCACGACGGGACGCCCGCCGGGAATGCGGAAAACTTCGGGGCCGGCCGGCTCGCGCTGCAATCGAATCAACGATGCGAATGTGAAGAGATACGGAATGAAGTACGAGATGATGCCCGTGCTGACGAATATTTCATACGCGCCGTAGATGCTTGTCCCCGCCTGGCCGAGAAAGATGAATATAGCGCCCAACGCGGCCTGCGTAAGGAGCGCGACGTAGGGTGATTGCCATCGAGGGTGAAGTCGCGCGAAGATCGCTGGAAGATAGCGGTCAATTCCGGCAACGAATGGAATTCGCGCGGTCGCCGCGAGCCACGCTCCCAGAGCTCCGACGTTGCTGACGACGATGAGCAGCGCGGCAATCGGACCAACGCCGCCGAATCCGACGCGGCTCCCCGCCATCGAAATTGCCTGCATGATGCCTTCAAGGCCGCTCACTTCGCTCGATGGCAGCGCGATCAGCATTGCGACTGTGCCGAGGATGTAGCCGGTGGTGACGATCGTGCCGGCGATCAGCAAGGCGCGCGGAATATTGCGCCGCGGATTTTCCACTTCGTCGCCGAGAAACGAAGCGGATTCCGAGCCGCCCAACGCGAAGACAATCGTCGCCCAGAAGAGTACATCGCGAAAATGCGCGTGCGGGATGAGATTCGCGCCGCGAAATGATGTGGCGGAGCCGAATCGCCATAAGCACACGGCCGCAATCACGTAGAGAAATCCGATCGGCAGCCACGTGCCGATGGCGCCGAGATTGTGAAGCCACTTGCCGACGTTGAGTCCGACGACATTTAGCGCTGTCCCGAGAACCAACCCGGCGAGTGAAAAAACGATGAAGTATGTTTTGTTTCCGGCGAGGCTATGCCAACGCGCCGGGCCGATGTAGAGCGCACTGCTCGCGGCGAAATAGAGCACTGCCGGAAAGTAAGGGAGATTGCTAGCCCAATATGTCCAGCCGTTCATGAACGCCGCGAAGTCACCGAATGCGTGTTTGGTCCAGACATAGAGGCCGCCCTCTTGCGGATATCGCGAAGAGAGTTCCATCACGGAGAGCGCGAGCGGGAGATAAAACGCGAACCACGCGAATAGCCAGATGACGACGGCGCTGGCGCCAGCCGTCGCTGCCGTCGCGATCCAGCGAAGGCTGATGCCCGTGACGACGTAGAACAGAACGAGGTCTCGAAAGCCCATCGCGCGGCGCGGTTGGTTCGAGACCTCTTTGGTCGCCATCGGCACTCACTCTTGATTAGGCAAGGTGCGGGACATCATGCCCCAGGCGGCGTGGCGATGCGAGTGATTCCGCGCGGCGGCGGAAACTTGCGGCGGATTATTTTTTGTCGTGGCCGTAATATTCGTATGCGGACATCGCCCGTTCCCCGCCTTTTTTCCAGACGCGAGTATCTTCCGAGATTTTGCCGAGAGCGCGCGCCATCTCGCGGATGTGAGACGCGACTGCGCCGCAGCACGCGCCGACGTAGTTCACGCCGATGTCGCGGGCCTTCAGCGCGTAGTCGGCCATCTCGCCGCGGGAGAGTTGATAGGGATCGAGTTGAGTCGGAAACGCGGGCAGGCTTGTGAAATCGCGATTTTCGTCCGTGGTGCGATAGGCCACCGGCTGCGTGGCGATGGATGCTGTTATCGCTTTCCGCATCTCGGCGGCGAGCGGAAGCATATGCTTAGGGCCGCGCAGGCAATTGATGCCGACAATATCCGCCCCAGCGTCCACCAGGGCGCGCGCGCAATCGGCCGGCGACTGGCCTTCGATAGCGACATCCTGATTTTCGAAGCACATCGTCACCATCGTGGGCAGGCCGGTTTTCTTGCTGCGTTCGACGCAAAGCAGCGCCTCCCCTAGATATGAAAACGTTTCGCCGATGATGAAGTCCACGCCTTCGCTCGTTTGCCAATCGAGCTGCTCGTCGAAGAGTTTTCGCACGCGGTCGTGCGACGCCTTGTCGTCCGGCTCGTACATCCATGTGAGGCTGAGGTTTCCCGCGACGAGACATTGCTCGCCGGCGACGTCTTTCGCGATTCGCACGGCGGCGCGGTTCAACTCTTCGATGCGTGCGTCGAAGCCGACCGTGGCGAGTTTGTCGCGGCTCGCATAAAACGTCAGCGCCTGGAGCACCTCGGCGCCGGCTTCGCGGAATTCAAGATGCAATTCGCGAAGCGCGTCGGGATGCGTCAGCGCAACTTCGGGCGTGAACGGTCCCGCGCGCACCCAGCCGCGCTTTTCGAGTTCGAGCAGGTAACCGCCATCGCCCAGAACGATTCCCTCTTTGAGGCGCTCGAGAATTCCGTTCTTCATTTCTTCCTCCGAAATATTTGCTTACGCGACGCCGCGCTTCCAATCGCGCAGCGCCTGATGCGCAGCGTTGTATCCGGGTGCGCCTGTTACGCCACCGCCGGGATGCGCGCCCGCGCCGCAGAGATAGAGTCCCTTGATGGGCGTTCGATATTGCGCCCATCCGGGAACCGGGCGCATGAAGAACAATTGTTCGAGTGAGAGATCGCCGTGGAAAATGTTGCCCTCTGTCAGATCATACGTGCGTTCAAGATCGAGCGGTGTCAGAACCTGCCTCGCGAGAATCGAGTTCACGAATCCCGGCGCGTATTGCGAGATCATTTTCACGACGCGGTCGCCTAGCAGATCGCGCTTTTCGTCCCACGTGCCTTCGCGCAGCTTGTAGGGCACGTATTGGACGAAGCAGGTCATGATGTGCTTCCCGGCCGGAGCGAGCGTGTCGTCCACGTTCGATGCGACGACGCAATC
This sequence comes from uncultured Acidobacteriota bacterium, assembly GCA_963838705.1. GTDB lineage: Bacteria > Acidobacteriota > Terriglobia > Acidiferrales > UBA7541 > Palsa-147. Next base: position 364,381 of record CAWIRU010000006.1, read on the forward strand.
CACCCACAAATCCTCGGGAATTTCGCCGAATTTCGAAATGTCGTAGCAGCGCTCGGCAAATTCAAGAGACGGCACGACGGTGCACAAAGACCGCTGGGATTTCGGCCATTCGCGGGGCATACCTTTGAATTTCGGCTCTTCGCTCAAAACGAAATTCACTTTCGCGCAGGGCCCGGCCATCTTGATTCCCTCCACAGCGCGCCGGAATTCTGCGGGCAATTCGCTCGCATCGACAAGCTGAAGAAAAGTCCGCTTCGGATCGGCGTTCGAAAAAACAAAACGCGATTGAACTTCGGTGCCGTCTTCGAGGATCACACCGCGCGCGTGGCCCTTCCGCGAGTCTATTTTTGCGACCGGCACCGATGTGACAATCTCGGCGCCGAATTTTCGCGCGGCCGAGGCGAGCGCCTGCGTGATCGAGCCCATGCCGCCAATCACGTGGCCGTAGAAGCCCTGAACTTCGCCATCGCCGCCGCTTAGCAGATGAAACAAAAGACCCAGCGCCGATCCATTGTCGTAAGGGCCGCCGTGTTTTCCGTAAACGTTGTTCGCGAGCATCAACGTCTTCATTTTTTCCGTTTCGTAAGTCCTGTCGAGGAAATCACCGAGGCTTCCGGTGAAGAACGAAACGATATCCGCAATCTCTTCGCCGCTGATTCCGCGGAAGCGTTTGCCGGTGCGCACGAGTTCGAGAATTCCCGCAAGGCCCGTCGCACGCACTTCGGGTGGAGCTTCGAGAAAGAACGGCTGAAAATACCGCGCGATTTTTTTCAGCTTCTCGTCCACGCGGACAAATGCGTCGGCGTCGCGGGGAGAAAGTTTTCGAAATTCAGCGACCGCGCGCTCTCGCTCGGCCCACCACGGCAGGACCGTGTCGTCCTGGAATGCGACCAGAATTGCCGGGTCGCATGGGACCATGCGCAAACCATGCGCTCCAAGTTCGAGATCAAGGATTACCTTCGGTCGCAACATGCTGGCGATGTAGGAAGTCGTGGAAGCGCGGCACCCCGGCGAAATTTCCTCTGTGACGCAGCAACCTCCAACGATTTCCCGCCGCTCGAGGACGAGTGTCGAGAGGCCACCGCGCGCCAGATATGCCGCGGCCGTCAGCCCGTTGTGGCCGGCTCCGACCACAATTACGTCATAGGATTTGCGAGGCTGGAAGGTCGGCACGCCCCATGACCCTCAGTCATAAAATGTCTTGCGTATCGGCGATTATGATATTACAGTGCGGCACTTAGGCACGTTCCAAGTTTCTGACTTGAGGTCATACATGGCAGTCAAGGCCCAGCGAGCAATTATCCCTCCTGCACCCCTTCCGCCACCGGAGCCGCGGCCGAAACTCGAGGCTAAGCGTCTGCGAATCGTGGAAGCTGCAATGCGCCATTTCGCCGAACGGGGATATCACGACGCGCGGATTGAAGATCTGGCTGTTGAGTTGGGGGTGGCGAAGGGGTCGATTTTTCAGTATTTCGGGAGTAAGTCTGGATTATTTCTTGAGGCGTACAAGAGGGCCGCTCATTCCTTGCCGAAGTATCTGGATTGTCCGGCGAACATCCGAGAAAAAGGATTTTTCGATGTGCTGCGCTACTGGCTTGTGCGCACCGAACATATGCTGCACGAAGACTGGATTCCCTATCGCGTCGTGCTGATCGGGAATTACGGGGTGGAACTTTCCTTGAAGCGCGAGATCAACCGATTTCTGATCGCCGACGATCCCTATGGCAGCGCGGCGGTGGTGCGATTCGCGATCGGGCGACGCGAAGTGCGGTCCGATGTTGACCCGCCGATGATCGCGTCGATTTTGGAATGGACGATGGAGCGATTCCAGGACGCGCTGCTCACGGAAGAATTGGATCCAGGACTTTTTCCGCACCCGGGCGATCCGGAGAAAAACAAAATTCGCATTCAGCAATTCCTGACGATTCTCCGCGGGGCGATCGGCGCGCGATAGAGACGTGACGGGCTCACGCCGGAATCGACGGACACCGAAAGGCCGCAATCATGGAACAAACGGTTCAGGAGATTCTCGCGCTTTACGACGACAAGGCGACACTCGCCGAAGCGCATACAATTCCCGCGCCATGGTATTTCGATCCGCGCATTGCGGAGTTGGAGCGGCGGCGCGTCTTCGGCAAGACGTGGCAGGCGATCGGCCGGGCGCAGCAAGTGGCCGAGGCGGGACAGTTTTTCACTGCGGAAATTGCGGGCGAGCCGATCATCGTGGTTCGCGGCAAGGATAAAGTTCTCCGCGCATTTTTCAATGTATGCCGCCACCACGCCGCGGCGGTGGTCACCGAGCCGGAGGGCCACGCCGAGCATTTGCGCTGCCCGTATCACGGATGGACGTACGGGCTCGATGGCGCGCTGAAGGGCATGACGGAATTCGAAGGCGTCTGCCATTTCGATCGAGCGCAGAACGGCCTTGTCCCGATCCGCATCGCCACCTGGGAAAATCTTGTTTTCATCAATCTCGATCCGAAAGCGGAATCGCTCGAGGAATTTCTCGGCGGGCTCATCCGGCGGGTGACGCCATTGCGGCTTGGCACGCTGCAATTCGTCGAGCGCCGCGGCTATGAGTTGAACTGCAATTGGAAAGTCTACGTGGATAATTTTTTGGACGGCGGCTACCACGTGCCGCACGCGCACAAGGGATTGAACAGCGGAATCGACATTACGAAGTACACGATCGAAAATGAAGATCGCTTCTGCGTGCAATCCACGCCCCTAAAGCAATCGAAGGATGATGCCGACGTGGCCGCGACTCGAACAGGGGAAATGGGCCATTATTTCTGGCTTTATCCGAACTTCATGCTGAATTGGTATGAAGGCTACCTCGATACGAATCTTGTCCTGCCGCTGAGGCAGGATCGCTGCCTGGTGATTTTCGATTTCTATTTTGAGAAGGCCGGCGGCGACGCGAGCAATTACAATCGGCAGAGCATTTCCGTCAGTCACCGCGTGCAGGAAGAAGACATATCTTTGTGCGAGGCTGTGCAGCGGGGATTGAATTCGCAGGCGTACGTTGCGGGGCGGCTATCGGTGCGTCGTGAGGCCGGCGAGCACCTGTTTCATCGGTTGCTGGCGGCTGATTTGAAGGACACGCGCGTAGCCGCCGCGAATCTGTAGAAATGACCGTAAGCGTTTGGCCAAACACCAGCGAAAGGCCGGGCGGAATGCGTACATGCCACGTGTTCGCAATCTTCCGAATTCTCAATCAAAAATGACGGTTTTGTTGCCGTAGAGAAGTATTCGATTCTCGATGTGCCAGCGAACGGCGCGAGAGAGCACGACCTTTTCGAGATCCCTTCCCTTTTGAATCAAATCGTCGAGCGTGTCGCGATGGGATATGCGCACAACGTCCTGCTCGATTATTGGACCATCGTCGAGAACTTCGGTGACGTAGTGGCTCGTTGCGCCGATGAGTTTCACGCCGCGTTGATAGGCCTGATGGTGCGGCTTGCCGCCGACGAAAGCGGGAAGAAACGAATGGTGGATGTTGATGATGCGGTGCGGAAAATGCCGGATGAAATCGGGAGAAAGCACCTGCATGTAACGCGCGAGGACAATCAGATCAATGTTTAACGGGGAGAGAAGCGCGAGCTCAGAAGCCTCGGCGACGGACTTATTTTCCTTCGTGACCGGCACGACGTGGAGCGGCACTTGATAAAGATCGGCCAGCGCCTGCACGTCGGGATGATTGCTGATGATGAGAGGAATATCGCAAGCGAGTTCGCCGCTGCGGTGGCGGTAAAGCAAATCCGCGAGGCAGTGATCGAATTTCGAAACGAAGAGCGCCATGCTCGGGCGATAGGCTGAAAGCGCGACGCGCCATTCCATTCCGAATTTCGCCGCGATGGGCGCGAAGTGGCGGCTGAACTCTCGCATGTCGAGCGCGAACCCGGCGAGATCCCACTCCACGCGCATCAGGAACAAGCCGAGATCTTCATCCTGGTGCTCGTCGGCGTGAAGGATGTTGCCGTCGTTGCGAAAAATGAAATCCGCGATGGCGGCGTTGAGGCCTTTCTGGTCCGGGCAACTGATCAGGAGAATTGCGCTGTTTTTTGGACGAGGCGCCATCATTTCACCATGAGTTTGACGAGGCGCCTCGCACCGGCAGCCCGGCGCGAAATCGCGGGCACCATCGTAGCGCACGAGGCGGCAGCGGAGAACGACGGACTGCGAGCGGGAGGGCCGAGCCGAAACCCGGAGTCATTGGTGGTCGCGCGGAATCGTTTCTTTCCACGTCTTGGTGCGAATGAGTTTGCCGTTTTCGAAAAGGTCGCGTTCATATTCGTAAAAGAAATTCTTTGCATTGCTGTGAAGCTCGAGGACGGACTTAAACAGCACGACGCGGCCTTTCAACTCGATTTTTGTTTCCGCTTCGCCGCGGACCGAGCTGACGGCGGGATTGTCGTCGGCTGCCGCGTACGAGAGTTCTTCGTGATAATCCTCTTTGCCCCACGGAAACCCTGCGAAAGTGTCGCTGTGCCAGTTGATGCGCGAGGTGTGTTGGTTCTCATCGCGAACGAGCTCGTAGATGCCGGGAAAGGTGCCGCCTCCATGCGTGAATCCAGAGAGGGACGGATCGTTTGCGGGAGGCGGAAATGGCGCAGGCGATGCGCCGTGCAGCGGCACGACCGGCAGTACGAGACGCGACGCATTCTCGCCGCCAAGAGCGAGCGTGGTGGTCATCGGGTAAGGTGTCGGCCAGAGCATCGGCCAGAGGGCATTTGAAATCGCCACGCGAATGCGATGCCCGCGCGGGAAAACCCACGAAGTCACATGCATCTCAATTTGTAGCGGGTAGATCCGGCCCGGTTCCAAATCTTTCGGATCGGTGTCCGAATCTCGCTGCGCACCGTTCAATCCCGCGCCGGTGATGAGCGTGGTCGTGCCATCGGGCGCGACGTCGGACAGGCGCGCAAACCAATCCGCGAGCGGTGCGGTCGCCGAAGCGTTTAGATAGACGCGCGGGAAACCGAGAATTGCGGTTTCCTGCTCGAGCGGCGGCGAATCGTAAACGAGGCTATACGCGTCGGACGGCCGCTGGTCGTTCGTCAATTCGCCCCACCAGAAGCCGGCGTCCACGCCCGCCGTCGGAACGTATTTCAATTCATCTGCCGCGGCCGCCGGCGATGCCGCACTCAGCGCGCGATTCGTCGCGAGATACATCGTCTGCTCGTTCATTCCCGCGGGCGGCCAGGAAGTTTCGGTTCGCCATTCGCCGGGAATCTCGCGCGCGCTCGGATCGGGCGGATACCAGTGGCGCATGTAAACGGTGAGGCTCGGCTCCTTATCAATTCCGTTGTTGACGCCCTTCAGCCAGCGATCCCACCAGCGCACGGCCGATTCGCGCCATTCGAATTCCGGTCCGGGCGTGGCGTCGTTCGGATAGGTGTGATTCCACGGCCCGAGCAAAGCTTTCACCGGCGATTTCAAGTGCATCATCATGCGCGGCAGGTTATCGCGATACCCGTCGTAGAAGCCGCCAATGAGATAGACGGGAATTTGAATTGAATCGTAGACCGGCTGCTGAAACGGTTCGAGCCAGAATGCGCTGTTATGCTGATGGCGGAGATAGAGCAGGAACCATGGCGTGGAATCGAAGCGCGGCGCGACGTGCTTTTCGTCCGTCGGGAAATCCGGCGGCTCGGTCATTTGGAGTTCCTGATCCATGCCGAGCTCGTATTCGTCGGCGTGCATGATGCCGTCAATGTAGTGGATGTCGTCGTGGAAGAGATTCTCGGTGGTGGCGACGGCGACGATGGCTTTCAACGCGGGCGGACGGCGCGAGGCCATTTGCAACGCGTTGAAACCGCCCCAGGAGATTCCGGTCATTCCGACGTTGCCGTTGGACCAGGGCTGGCGCGCGAGCCAGGCGATCGCTTCCGTGCAGTCGCTCTGCTCCTGGCGCGAATATTCGCGATCGGGCGGCGCGCCTTCGCTCGTTCCCGTGCCGCGGATGTCCACACGCGCGCCAACGTAGCCGCGCAGGACGTAGTACGAATGCAGCTCGTAATCCCACGACTCCTGCCAATCGTCTTTGCGGTACGGGATGTATTCGAGGATTGCTGGAAATTTTTCGCCGGGCTTCGCGCCTTCGGGAAGATACAGAGTCACGGCAAGCCTGACGCCATCGGACATCGGAATCCAGGTTTTCTCGATGCGGATGCCGGGGTAGAGCTTCGTCGAGCTGGCGGTTTGAATTTCGCGCGCCGCAGGCTCTGCGCCTGCTGATACAAAGAAGAGCGACGCAATTATAGGCAGAATCCACTTCATGAAGCCGGGCCGTTCGAACTGGATTTTCATTGTCGAAAGAGGAAGCTCGCACGGATTTGAAAGTCGGTGCGAACGGTTCTCGTCCGGCGGGAAACGAGAACCGAACGACCGAAATTTTAGGCTTCAGCTGTGGAAGGAGTCAACGCGAGAGTCGTGAGACGATGCGCCTCGCGGAATATGGGCAACGCGAGCATCTCCTCACGGCTGCAGCTTAGCGGCCGGAGCGTTGTGACTGAACAACTCGGCAATCGTCTGGCTTTGAGGACCGATGAAATGGCTTGCCAGATTGCGGGCGAGCAGTGGATCGCTCTTCGCACCGGCCAGGGCCTTCTCGACGTGGATGCGATGTTCCCCAGCGGGGCCGGAAAGTGTGATTAGCGCGGCCGCGAATTCCATTTGGGGATCGTTGCCGCGGAGAGAAAGCGCTTGCTTGACCCACGCATAGCCGTCGAGGCCCCCGGCGGGATTCTGTTCTTTGCCGAGCCACTGAGCGTAGGCCTCCGCGAGATAGCCGGCGTCGAAGCGTGCGAGCCCGTCGGAGTGCGCGGCGGTGTCGGCGTCGTTCGCGCGAGCAACGAGTTTGGCGAGCAGTTCTTTTGCGGCACGTGGATTCGTGCGCGCGTACAATGTCGCGCGGCGCAGCGTTTCCATGTGCACAAGAACAGTTGCATCTCCATTGAGAATCGCCAAAGTGCCGGCCGCTAGTTTTGATGTGTCGTAGCCCTCCGTTCCGGAGAGACTCCAATCGTGACTGATCCACGGCAGGGAATGTGCGTTCCCGATATCAATCGCGTGGCAAATCAGCGGAGGACCAGCCTGTGCGGGAACTGCGAATAAAACGACCGCTGCAATCGTCAGAGCTGCAAAGCGAACTAAAAAGGAATTGAGTTTCATGGTCTTCTGAATCTCCTCGACTTGATTTAACTGCTCGCTTGCAAAGACGCGACGGAGGTGAGGAGTGTTAACAGACTACTTGGTAACTCCCGGCTGAGACCACGAACGCTCCCAGTGGCGCCAGACTTCGATATCGCCGAGGCCGAATTCGTTCCACCAGAGATCGAGCGATTTGGGATCGAGACGCATGGCGGAGTCGCGGGTAACGCCCGGGGATGGAGGAACGAGGGCGGCCAGGCGATCGTAGACGCGCGGGCGCTCGGACTCGCTCACGCGAGAGAGAAGATGCCAAAGCGAAAGTGCGTCGCGCTTGCGGGCTTCCGCTAGCACGACATCCAAAGCGGCGGCGCGCAGATCCGGCGGCATGGAATCGAAATCGAGCCGGTGGAGCGCGAGGCGAAACGGTTCTGACGCATCTTCGAAATACGGCGTGCCGGGCCCGGCTTTGCCGTCAGTCGGGCATGCAGCGCCCGCCGGAATGAACGATTCGTGCCCGTTGCGCTGGAATCCGACCCAGCCTAGCGACGTGCGAAGAATGCCGGAGCCGGATTCGTCGGTTTGAAGCGTGTACGCGCAGCCGAGATCAACTGCGACCGCGGAGGGAGTATCAACGACGAATTCGCCCGGCGGCGCCCAGATCGTCGCGTGGATCATGCCTTGCTCGAGAGAGATGTGTTTTCTGCCGGATTGAGTTTCGAGAAGACGAACGCGGGATTGTGGCTCGATATCAATTTCGCCGAGATCGGAGACTTGAATGCTCGCGCGAGATCGAGCGTCGGTTACAAGGAGTTGGCCGACGCCCAGCTTGCCGTTCGCAGCTCCTCTGTTGATTTTTTCCGCCCCCACTTGCGGCGCTCCTGAACGCCAAACGACATCCCAGCCAGTTTGCGGAAGCGAAATCGGAGGGGTCTTCGAATGGCGGAGCAATAGTCCGGCGCCAATTGCAAGAACGACCGCCGCTGCGGCAGCGAGCCGAACCCATCGCGTCCAGAGCATGCGCTTCCGGCGTTGGTGTTCGTAACGAATCAGAATCGCCGACGCTTCCGGCGCGGGCGCGTGGTGGCGAAAGCGGCCGAGCAAGTTTTCGAGGCGCTGAATTTCAGGATCCGGATCGCCGGAGCCGTCCCACAAATATTCGTCATTCGCGGGATGATCTTTTGGGTCGTCGTGCATTTCACTTCACCTCATTTGCTTTCAGGCGCGGAAGTGTCTCGCGCGTCTGGGCGCGCGCGTTCGCCTAATTTTTCGCGGAGCAGTTGCATGCCGCGATGAAGATTGACGCGGACGGAGCCGTGCGAGAGGCCCGTGCGCAAGGCGATTTCGGGGCCGCTCAATCCCTCGACGAGGCGTAGGAGCAGCGTCTCGCGATAAGTCTCGGGCAGGCCGCGAATGGCTTCGAGGGCGGCGACTGCTTCAGCGTCGTCGCTGGAATCAGCCGCGCGATCTTCGATCTCGACCTCGGAGAAATCCTGATTCACCTCGAGACGCGGTCGCGACTGGCGATGAAAATCGTTCGAGAGGTTTCGGGCGATCGTGCCGAGCCACGCGCCAAATCGCGAAGCGTCGCGGAGATCATCGAGACGCGCAAACGCGCGAAGAAAAACGTCGTGGACCAGATCGTCCACTTCGGACGGCGGCACACGGGCGAGGAGAATTCCGTGAACCAGCCGGGAATAACGCGCGTAGAGATAGCCGAACGCGCCGGTGTCGCCCGCTCTCGCCGCGACGACGAGTGAAGCGTCAGGGCTTTCCGGAACCGGCGATTCGCTCAAGGCAGCCAGATGCAAAGTCGTTGTGTGAAACTCAATGTTGCTACCCACGGTTATGCCACGGACTGCGCTCAAATAGCTCCGAAAAGGTAGACGCGCTTGCGAGGCAGAGTGTTAACGAGAATTTGCATTCTTAGTTTATGCGCTGAAGGCATCGGAAGCGGGCGGATCGGCGCCCATGGCCTTCCATCCCGCGAAATTGCACACGCTGGTCCAGAATCCGGTTGCGGCACCCGTTGGCAAACGGTATCATCCAAGAGAAGTCGAAATCGGAGGCCTCGCATGGAGTGGACCACACCGAGCTTTGAAGAAGTCAGCCTCAACTGCGAAGTTAGTTCCTACGCCAACGCAGAGCTCTAAGCCGTAGATGCAGGTCAAAATCCTCGGCTCCGCAGCCGGGGGCGGCTTTCCCCAGTGGAATTGCGCGTGCTCAAATTGTGCCCGCTTGCGCACAGGCAGTCTTCATGGACATGCTCGCTCGCAAGCGCAGATTGCTGTCCGTGCGGACGGCAAGGCGTGGTGCCTGATTAACGCGTCGCCCGATCTACGCGGGCAGATTCTTTCCGACCCGCAATTTCAACCCGAGAAAGCGCCGCGTCATTCTCCCATCGCCGCGGTTGTTCTGACGGCCGCGGACGTTGACCAGGCGATCGGCCTCCTTCATCTCCGCGAATTTCAGCCTCTGCGGATTTATGCGACATCGACGATTCAGAGAATTCTGCGCGAAGAGAATTCCATCTTCGGCGCGCTCAACCAAGCCGAAAACCAGGCAGAATGGGAGACGATTCGTCCCGGTGCGCGGCGCGAACTGAAGTCTCCGGACGGCGCGGGTTTGCATCTTACGATTCTGCCAGTCTCGCTTGGCGGGAAACTTCCCGGCTATGCTCGCCTTTCCGGCGGCGCGAATGCCGCTTCGGATGAGGCGATCGTGGGATTGTTCATTGAGGGGAATCAACACAGAATTTTCTGCGCGCCCAGCTTGCCGCGAATCGATGACAATTGGCTGGCAGAATGGGACCGGTGCGACGTGGTCTTGATTGACGGCACATTCTGGTCCGATGATGAAATGGTGCGCACGCGCGGGGAAGGCAAGACGGCGCGCGAGATGGGCCACATGCCAATTTCCGGTCCCGACGGAACGATTCAAGCGCTCGCGAAGCTGAAGAGGACGCGCAAAATTTTCTATCACGTCAACAATACGAATCCGATTCTGGATGAAGAAAGCGCCGAGCACCGCCAAGTAACGGCAGCCGGGTGGGAAATCGCGCGCGACGGCATGGAAATCCAGCTATGAATCCTCAACCGCAATCCGCGGCGGCTACGGGAAGCGGCCTGGTCGCGCGCCTGACGAAAATCGGCGAAGAGCGCTATCACAATCGCCATCCCTTCCATCTCCGCATGCACGAAGGCCAGCTCACCCGCGGGCAGTTGCAAGCCTGGGCGCTCAATCGCTACTGCTACCAGAGCCACATTCCGATCAAGGATGCCGCGCTCATCGCGCGGTGCGAAGACGCGGATTTGCGCCGTGCGTGGCGCAAGCGAATCATTGACCACGATGGCGAGCCGGGCAAGCCCGGAGGAATCGAGAAGTGGCTGCGGCTCGTTGAGGCCACGGGCCTTCCGCGCGAACAAGCGATCCGCGGAGACGGCGTCCTCCCGGCGACCCGATATGCCGTCGAGGCGTACCTTCATTTTGTCTCGGAGAAAACTTTGCTCGAAGCTGTCGCATCTTCGCTGACGGAAATGTTTGCGGGCTCGCTGATCACGCTGCGCATGGATGCGTTGCGGAAACATTATCCGTGGCTTGCCGGCGGCCTGAGCTATTTCGAGGCGCGGACGACGCAAGCGCCGGAAGACGCGAACTTCGCGCTCGATTGGGTGGTGAAGCGCGCGGAAACTCCCGAACAGCAGGATCTGGCGTGCAACGCCTTGCGCGCGAAATGCGACATCCTCTGGGCGCAACTGGACGCGTTGTATTTCGCGTACGTCGAGCCCGGATGGCCGCCGCCGGGCGCGTTTCGCCCCGAGGAAAAGTAATGCCGCGGCCGGCACTCGACTCAAGGCCGCGCCTCGCTCCTGGATGCCGCTTGAGCGACGCGCCGAATCAGGAAGCAACGCTGCTCATGCCCGAAGGTGCGCTCAAGCTGAAAGGGCCGGGGCTGCAGATTGTGCGGAGCTGCGACGGCGAGCATACTTTCGAAGAGATCATCCGTTTGCTCCAAAAACAATTTGGCGCGGCCGATCCCAAGAAAATTGAAGACGATGTCGCCGGCTTTCTCGAACATCTGCACAACCGCCGCGCTCTCGATTTCTAGCCATGGCCGGCCCGCTCGCACTGATCGCTGAAATCACTCATCGCTGCCCGCTACACTGCGTTTACTGCTCGAACCCGCTCGAGATGAAATCGCGCGCGGAGGAATTACCCACCGCAACGTGGATCGACGCGTTCGAGCAAGCGGCGAAGCTCGGCGCGTTGCAACTCGACTTGACAGGCGGCGAGCCGCTCGCGCGCGCGGATTTGACGGAACTCGTCGCCGCCGCGCGAAACGCCAGGCTCTACACGAATTTGATCACTTCCGGCATCGGGCTGACCGCCGAACGCCTCGATGCTCTGGTGAAAGCCGGCCTCGATCATATTCAACTAAGCTTTCAGGACTCGCGCGAGCAGCCGGCCAACGAATTCGCGGGCGCCGCGACGCATGAACGAAAACTGGCCATCGCCGAGGAAATCGCGAAGCATCGCTTGGCATTTACGATGAACATCGTGGTCCACCGGCGCAATCTCGCGCACTTGGAAGACATGATCGCGCTCGCCGAGCAACTCAAAGCGCATCGCCTCGAGATCGCCCACGTGCAGTATTACGGCTGGGCGATCGAGAATCGCGAAGCGCTGTTACCGACACGCGCGCAAGTGGAGCGATCGCTCGAAATTATCCGCGCCGCCGAAGCGCGATTGCGCGGGCGAATGCGCATCGAGTACGTCGTGCCGGATTACTATGCGAAATTCCCGAAGGCGTGCATGGGCGGCTGGGGGCGAAAGCTCATGCTGATTGGCCCTTCGGGCCACGCACTTCCGTGCCACGCCGCGGCCATGATTCCCGGAATGGAATTTGAGAAAATCACAGAGCGGCCTCTTGAGTGGATCTGGGAGCATTCGCCATCGTTCACAAAATTCCGGGGCGAAAACTGGATGCCGGAGCCTTGCCGGAGCTGCGATCGCCGAACTCTCGATTTCGGCGGATGCCGGTGCCAGGCGCTTCTTCTGGCCGGCGATGCGAATGTGACGGACCCCGTATGCTCGTTCGCGCCGTCGCACGGCATTGTCACTGAGATTCTCGACAAGGCGAATGCGCCGTCAACTCCGTCGTTCGATCCATCGCCCCAATGGATTTACCGCGCCAATCCTTCATGAACTGAAACGCGCGCCCTTAAGTGTTCGCTCGGGAAACCCATCTTGGGAGAACAGCGTCAAAGTTTCATGTGACGCATGTTGAATTTGCGAGCGATACTGCAATAGCGCATAATGGCTCGCTTAAATGCCTCTAGCGCTTGCCTTGAACCCAGGACTTATTTGATGACCCAAACAATTCGTGCGTTTTATCGGATCTTTTTCGCTGCCGCTGTGTGCTTCAGCCTCACCGCGAATGGCGCAGGGCCTGCCGCGTCGAACACCGATCCACTCGTCGCGGCTATGCAGAAGGAATTGAACCGGGCGAAGACGGACCTCGCGAAATCCGATCCTGCGCCGTATTTCCTCAGCTACACGGTTTACGATCAGAACGATCTTCAGATCGTGGCTTCCTACGGAGCGTTGCTCGTCTCGGGCGGCGGGCACCGCCGCAACGCCGATGTGGTGATGCGCGTCGGCTCGCCCGCGCTCGATAACACCCATCTCGACAATCGCGCATCGGGAATGACCTCGGGCCTGTTGCCGCTTGAAAACGATCCAGACGCCATCGCTCGCGTTCTCTGGGAGCTGACGGATCGCGAATACAAGCGCGCTTCTCCCGTCTATTTGAAAGTGAAAACGAACACGGCGGTTCGCTCAGAGGAAGAAGACAAGTCCCCGGATTTTTCCCAGGAGAAACCGCAGGACCACAATGATGAGAATCTTCCGAAATTTCCGTTCGACACACATGCATGGGAAGACCGCGTGCGGCGGCTCTCGGGTGAGTTTCGGAAGTACCCGGACGTTTACACCTCGAGCGTGGTTCTTTCGATTTCGAAGAGCGAGATGTCCTACGTTTCGACAGAAGGCAGCAAGGTCGCTGCGCCGGCCACGATGGTCCGGCTGATCGTGCAAGCGGAAACGCGCGCCGAAGACGGGATGGATTTGATTCGCGTGGAGACCTACCAGGCCCTGACGCCGGAACAACTGCCGGCGGAAGCACAGATCCAAACGGACATTCAGAAGATTGCCTCGGACCTCGCGGCGCTGCGCAAAGCTCCTATCGCCGAACCGTTCGACGGACCCGCGCTTCTTTCCGGGCGCGCCGCGGCTGTCTTTTTTCACGAAGTGCTCGGCCACCGGCTTGAAGGCCATCGGCAGCGCGGCGAGAACGAAGGCCAGACGTTTACGAAAAAAGTGAACCAGGTCGTCCTGCCGGAGTTTCTGAGCGTCGTGGATGACCCGACGATGCGGCAATTGAATGGAACGCCTCTCGCCGGATGGTACGAATTCGATAACGAAGGCGAGCCGGCCGAGCGTGCGCACCTGATTGAAAAGGGCGTCCTGAAAGATTTTCTGACTTCGCGCACGCCATTTAAAGGTTTTACGCAGTCGAACGGCCACGGCCGGGGCCAGCCCGGATTGATGCCGACGGGCCGCCAGGGCAATCTCATCGTCAGTTCGACAAAAACAGCGCCAGACGCCGAGCTTCGCCAAAAATTCATCGACGACATTAAAAAACAAGGAAAGCCATACGGCCTCTACTTCGAAGACATTCAAGGCGGATTCACTCTGACGATGCGAAGCCTGCCGCAGGCATTTCAGGTGCTGCCGGTGATGGTCTGGCGCGTCTATGCCGACGGACGGCCGGATGAATTGGTGCGCGGCGTGGACATCGTGGGAACGCCGCTCGCGGCTCTCACACACATCGAACTGACTGGCGACAAGACCGACGTATTCAACGGCGTGTGCGGCGCGGAATCCGGATGGGTTCCTGTTTCCGCGGCAGCTCCGGCGATGCTCTTCTCCGAAATGGAAGTGCAAAAGCGGGCGCAATCGCATAATCGCCCGCCGATTCTGCCGCCGCCGGGCGCGGGAGCGGATAGCGGGGCAAAACGATGACGCGAGGCTGCTTGCTTCTCCGGAACGGCCGCGCGCGGCTCGCGCTCGCTTCGCTACTTCTAACCGTTGGATTCGCGCCGCTCATCGCGCGCGCGCAAAATGAAGCTCCTGCGACTGCGGCGCCCGCGCCGAATTCCGCTCCGGCGTTCTCCGATGCCGCACGTGCCGCCGCGCAATCCGATCCCGTCCTAGAGGCGATGCTCGTCGAGCTCGAACGATCCAAGGCCAAGCTGAAGATGGACGGCGTGCAGGCACCGTACTACATCGAGTATCGCGTCACGGATGTGGACGGAGACAGCGCCAACGCAATCTTCGGCGCCATGCAACTCGATCAGCGCTCGCACGTACGCGTTCTGCGAGTCGTCGTTCGCATCGGCGATTACAAGCAGGATAGTTACTTCCGCGGCGGAATGGGCGCCGTGGATTTTGCACCTTACGAGAACGACAAACTCGCGCTGCGCGAGCAACTTTGGGGCGCCACCGACCGCGCGTACAAAGCGGCCGGTGAAGCCTACGCGGCCAAGCAGTCGCTTTCGAAGCAGATCACACTCGATCGCACGATCAATGATTTCGCTCCCGCGCCCGCAATTGTGGATGTGGAACCGATCGTCACGCTCGAGACCGACGGGCCGAAGTGGCGCAAGGCGATCGAAGAGGCTTCGGGGCTTTATCGCAAATATCCCGAGGTGCAATCGGTCTCGGCGACGCTTCGCTTTACGGCGATGAACGACTACTACGTCAACACGGAGGGCACCGTAGCGCGGCGCGGCTCGAGCTCGTATACGCTCGCGACGCTGGCGTCCACGCAGGCGCCCGATGGCATGACACTCGCGCGCTCGCCATTTGACATGGTGCGCGACCCGAAAGAGCTTCCGGCGCCCGAGGCATTCCTCGCCGAAGCCGAGGATGCGCTCAAGACGTTAAAGCAATTGCGCGAGGCTCCGATTGTGGACGAAGAGTATCGCGGGCCCGTGCTGTTCAGTTCGGACGCCGGGGACGACGTGTTCGCGGAGTTGGTCGGGAGCAACGTGCTCGGCGCAAAGCCCGAGCCCGGCGCTACGGCGCGGACGGTCGGCGACTATGCGTCCAACTACAAGAGCCGCGTGCTTCCCGATTTCATAAGCGTCGTGGACGACCCGACGATCGCGAGTTTCGAAGGGCAAAGCATGACAGGAAGTTACGATTTCGATGACGAAGGCGTGAAGGCTATGCCCGTCACCGTGATCGACAAAGGCACACTCGCAAATTACTTGATCGGCCGGGAACCGATTCGCGACTTTCCCGCGTCGAACGGCCACGGACGCGCTGTTCCCGGCGGGCCCGCGACGCCGCATTACGGTAACCTTTTCCTGCGTTCATCGAAAGCGATGCCGCTCGTCGATTTGAAAAAGAAGCTCGTGGAGATGTGCCGGGATGCAGGCAAGCCTTACGGCTATTTCGTCGAAACGCTGGGAGACGAATTGAGCCCGCGGCTGCTCTATCGCGAGTGGGTGAACGACGGGCACGAGGAGCTCGTGCGCGGCGCCGTCTTCAACGAGCTGGACACGCGGGAATTGCGCAACGATTTGATCGCGACAGGGGATAAAGCCGAAGTGCGGAATCGCGAGGGCAATGTCGCGGCGACCGTGATTGCGCCGGCGCTGCTTTTCGACGATCTTGAGGTGAAGCGCGCCGATACGACGAAGGATAAACTGCCCGAGTATCCGCCGCCACCGCTTGCTTCAGCGTCGCGGTAGCCTCTCGATTCATTCCGCGGCGAAACGTTTGCGCGCGAACATGCATCAGCTGTTCGATATTCCAAATAGGACTATTTTTCGAGTTCTTTCGCCCAATGGGAGAGATGGTTGAGCGAAGGAACGTGCGTGTGGTCGAGCTCGAGCGGCGTGATGGATATCGCGCCTTCGAAAATCGCGGCGTAATCGGTCTCGGGGCCGACTTCCTCTTTCACTTCTTGCTCGTGCAGCCAGTAGTATTTGCGGCCGCGCGGGTCCTGCCCGGGCTGGAGAAGATTTCGAGTAATTTTCGAGGATTGCCGTGTGAATCGGACTTCGCCCTTCCATTGATTGGGCACGTTGACGTTCAGAACAATTCCGGCAGGCATTCCTTCCTTCAACACCAGCGGCGCGAGCCGGCGCGCAAATTGCGCGGCGGGCTCGAAATTGAATTCTTTCCCGCGATACGAGAGTGATATCGCAATCGCCGGAACGTGATTAATCGCCGCTTCCATCGCTGCGCCGACGGTTCCTGAGTAATACACGTTTTCGCCAAGATTTCCGCCGCGATTGATTCCGGAAATGACGAGGTCGGGCTTCTCCTTAAAGAGCGCGTGCAGCGCGATGATCATCGAGTCGGCGGGCGTGCCTTCGACGGCCCATTCGCGCTCCGCGACTTGATCGCAGTAAATCGGCTGGCGAAGCGTGAGCGACTGCGCGGCCGCGCTGCGCTCGTGGCTGGGCGCGACGACGCTGATGGTCCCGAGGCCTTCGAGGCCCTTCACCAACGCCCGAAGTCCCGGCGCGGAAATCCCGTCGTCATTCGTGATAACGATGTGCGGCATGGAGATTGAAGCTTCCCGACTTGCAGACGCGCGCTGGGGAACAAATCTACCCGAGCGGAAGATGGTCGGGACGACTGGATTCGAACCAGCGACCTCACGCACCCCAAGCGTGCGCGCTACCAGGCTGCGCCACGTCCCGACCGGGCCTGCAATTCAGGTTATCACTCGCGTTCGAGAAGGGTCAAGATGGCCAAAAGTTCTTCGCGAAGATCGAGCAACAGATTTCGATGCGCGGCGCTCGAGGCTGCGCTGGAGCGGGACGGAGCGGATGAGGAAGCGACGCGCTCGGGTGCCGCTGGCTCGGCGACGAGAACAGCGCCGCCGGCCGCGAGATCGGCAAGATGCTTCCGGGCGCCCGCGATCGTGAAGCCTTCGTCGTAGAGCAGCCGTTTGATTTCGAAGACGGTTTCGATGTCCTGGCGGCGGTAGAGCCGGTGGCCGCTTGGGCTCTTGACAGGCTGAAGCATCGGAAATTCGGTTTCCCAATAGCGCAGCACGAACGCCTTCGTATCCGTCAGCCGGCTCACTTCGCCGATGCGGAAGAGGCTTTTCTGCGGAACCGCCGGAGGCAATGATGGAGCGGGGGAGGCCATGGCTTATTTTTGTATCGTAGGCTGATTTCGGCAGGTGTCAACGGGTTCTCTTGAGAAGATCAGCGCCTTACCCAGCCCGTGAGGCGGTTGAGGATTGCGCCCGCGGAATCCTGTGGCACCGTTCGGAACTGGTTGTAGACCATTTCGTTCCAAGATATGGGGCCGTAAAGCGGCGCCAGCCCCGTTGCGCATTGGAAAAGGAAGGCAAGATTCCATATCGCGAGTAACGCAACGATGACAGCGGCGCGGATGAAACCGGAATGCGGCTGGCGCCAGATGCCTGCGAACGATTTCAGCGCGTTCGCGAGCCCGGCAACGAAAATTGGCGTGAACGAAATGAAGAAGCGGTTGCCAAACGATGCGACACCATCCCAGTAGACGTGAGACGCCACAACATAGGTGAAGACCGTGAGCACGACAAGCGAATACTTCGCGAGATCTCCGATTCGCTTCCAGCCGACAATCAATCCCCCGATGGCGGGGATGATGATGGGCGTCCACAGGAGCAAACCGTGATCGGAGGAAAACAAAACGCCGAGAAGATGCGGCGACGACCAGTGCCATTGAGAGACATTCGTGTAGCCGCTGCGAAACGGGCTGCCGAAGATGATCAGTTTCGTTACGAGCGTTGGCGCTAACCCGACGGCGCATGCGGCGGCGAAAAGGACGTTCACGCCCACGAGTGTCCCAAAACGATTTCGATCTTCGCCCGAACCGTGCAACATCCGCCAAGCGCTCGAGCACGTTTCAAGAAACGGGAGCAGCAGGAAGAGCGCGTTCACGTAGTAGACATTGATCATCAGCGCGGCGGCGAGGCCGAGGAGCGCCCAGCGCCGCGGGGTCAGCTTGCCGCGCGTGCCGTCCCAATACCAAACGAAAAGCCCGACGGCGAAGGCGGATTGAACGTGGGACCACGATGGGAACACGTACAGATATGCCGGAAATGAACTGGCGAGCCAGATACCAATCGTCGCGAGAAGCGCCCATTTCTCTTCGACGTAGCGGCAAGCGATGCGAAACGCGAGAAGCAACGCTAGAAACGCGTACACGGCGGTACCGATGGACATGGCGAAAATGTAGGGCCGCGAGAAGCCGTCCGCGGCGATGTGCGCCGCCATCGCGTTTGCCGCAAGAACCGCGGCATGCGCGACGATCATGAATGGCGCCCAGAGTAACGCCGGGCCGACTGCGAAGTAATTTCCGAGATGGCCGGTTCGCGTATATCCGAGGAAACCTTTGCTGTCGGTCCCGTTTGGCGTGCCCACCTGAATTGCCGGATAGCCGATGCGCCAATCGTTTTCGAAGTGGAATGCGTGCTCGATCAACGGCGCGCGAATCAGTGCGTAATAGCCGACGCCATCGCCGCGCACCGATGGAGTCATGAAAATCAGCGAGAGAAGGAAAGCGAGGCCGAGCCGCTTTTCGGCCTGGGTCATCGTCGGCCTTCCGACGCGCCTCGTTCGCGTGGCGGACGGCTGCGGCCCCGATCGCGCTTTTTCAGACGCTGGATGAAGCGGATCGGCGTGCCGATGAAATGAAAGCGTTCGCGGAGCTGGTTCTCGAGAAATCGCTGAAAGCTGAAATGCAGCGGGCGCAATTGATTTGTGAACAGGACGAAAGTCGGCGGCGAGGTCGAGGCCTGGGTCACGTAGTAAATTTTGACTTTGCGGCTCGCCGGAGTGGTGCCGCGATCTAGATCCACTTCGGCGAGCCAGCGATTCAACTCGCCGGTGGAGACGCGGCGTTTCCGCGCTTCCGCAATTTGATCGATCAGCGGGTATAGCTTCTGCGCGCGATCGCCGGTTAGCGCCGAGAGAAAGACGACCGGCGCGTAACTTAAAAATTTCAATTTCGCGCGGACAATTTCCTCGTAATTTTTGGCGAGCGTGGCGGGATCGACTCCGGTCGCGCGTTTTCTGCCATCTTTCGGCTCGCGCTTCGCGGGTGTCGCGGCTTTCTTGCGCGCCAGGTCGAGCGCGAGATCCCATTTGTTCATTACGATGATCACGGAGCGGCCGGACTGCTCGGCGTAACCGGCGATGGTCGCGTCGTGCGAGGTGACGCCCATGGACGCGTCAACGACGAGAAGCGCGACATCCGCGCGCTCGAGATGCCGCTTCGCCATGATGACGCTCAATTTTTCCGCGACGAGCGTCGTCTTTCCTTTCCGGCGGATTCCGGCGGTGTCGAGAAAGCGATAAATGTGGCCGTTGCGTTCCGTGACAGTGTCAACGGCATCCCGCGTGGTTCCCGGCTCTGGTGAAACGATGGCGCGCTCCTCGCCCACGAGTCGATTCAACAGAGTCGATTTTCCGACGTTTGGCCGGCCGATGATCGCGACGTTAATTTCCGGCGGCAATTCCGCCGCTTCACCTTTTGCAAATGACGCCGTGATCACATCAAGAAGATCATCGAGGCCGAATCCGTGCTCAGCTGAAATCGGATAGACCTGATCGCTCAGCTCATAGAACGGCGCGGCGAGTGAGGCGTTCTGCGGCGTGTCTACTTTGTTGACGGCGATGATCGGCGGCTTGCCGGCCCGGCGCAACAATTGCGCGAGTTCGATATCGAGAGGAACAAGTCCGGTGCGCGCGTCCACGATTTGAACGACGCAAGCGGCGTTCTCAATCGCGACCTTCGCTTGCCGCAAAATTTCGCGGGGGATCCCGGCCTTATCATCTGGAACGATGCCGCCTGTGTCCACAAGTTCGAAAGGCTTGCCGTCCCACGTCGCGGTGCCGTAGATGCGGTCTCGCGTGATGCCGGGCTCGTCGGTGACGATCGAACGGCGCGTGCCCGTGAGGCGATTGAAGAGCGTAGATTTCCCCACGTTCGGGCGACCGACAATTACGATGGATGGAAGCTTGTCAGTCATTTTCGCGGCGGTGAATTTCGATTCGAAGACACTTCAAACGGTCCATTTTGTCGCGGGCAGAAATCGCAAGCCGCTTTTGTTTTCAATCACTTGGAGCGATGCAATCGCACCTATCCGATTCGAATGGGACACGCGCTCCTAGGCTCTAGCAGCGGGGCGATCGCGCGCACGCCCGCGTCTACCCTAACAGGGTTGGCGCGCAATTGCGAATTGCGTTCCGCACGAATTTCGGCGTGGATTGCAGTAAGAACTCACGTCGTACGCAAACGGAACGGCGATCCGGAACTGCGTTTCGCAAAGGAATAAAAGGCAAATCGTTCCATTTTGGTTACAGCCGGCTAATACATTTCGCTTTACTAAGTATATTAACTGCAGTTAACATCCTGCGTGAACGCCGGTAGAGCATCCATGCCAATCAAGACAGCCCGGTCGGAGATTTTCTGCATATATCGCCGATTGTTGCTTGCGAGCCTGTTCTCACTACTTTTCGCAGCTCGCGTCCTCGCGCAGGGCGAAACGACGAGTGCAATTGGCGGCATCGTGACCGATCCGACGGGTGCGAGCATCCCAGGCGTCACTGTGGCGGTGACGAATCGCGACACCGGCCTGCAGCGGACGGCGAAAACCGATAACGAAGGCCGCTACAATTTTCCTCAGCTCCAGCCGGGAATCTATTCGGTCAAGGTCCAGGTGGAAGGATTCGAACCACAGAAACTCGAGAACGAATCCGCGGGCCTCGGGCAAAGGCAGACCGTCAATTTCACGCTGAAGCTGGCGCAATCGAAGCTCACGATTGAAGTAACGGGCGAAGCGCCGCTCATCAATCCTGAAAATGCGAATACGGCCACAACGCTGAACGCACAGGCCCTCGAAAATCTACCCAATCCCGGCGGCGATCTGACCTATCCCCTGCAATTCGCGGCGGGCGCGCTGATGAACACGGCGGGCAGCGGCAACGATTTTGTCGGCAGCTCGAATGGCTACGGCAACGTGGAATTCAACGGGCTGCCCGCGCTTTCGAACGGATACATCGTTGACGGGCTCGAGACGAACGACCCGCTCACGAATCTGAACAGCGGCCTTTCGACGAATCTGGTCCTCGGAATCAATTCAATTTCCGAAGTCACGGTCAACACACTTTCGTATTCGGCCGATCAGGGCAGGTATGGCGCGTCGCAAATCAATTACGTGACCAAGTCCGGCTCGAATCAGTTTCACGGAAATTTCTACGAAGTGTGGAACGGCTCGCTCCTGAACGCGGCCGATTTCTTCACGAACGCAACGCCGGGGAATCACAAACCGCGATCAACGGTGAATCATTTTGGCGGCAGCCTGGGCGGGCCGATCGCGCACAACAAACTATTTTTCTTTTTCGATAGCGAGTGGGTGCGGATCGCACTGCCCATCGTCACCGCCACGATCGTTCCAACGCCGGCATTTCAGGATTTTGTGTTGCAGCAACTCCCGATGGGCCAAACAACCGGCTGCGCTCCGGGATCGTGTTATCCGGCGGAGCGCGCTTTAGTTCCTTTTTACCAAAAGATGTTTTCGCTGTACGGGAATACCAGCGGGGCGCCGCGGGCGATCCTGGGGTGTCCGCTTGGCACCGGCGGAAATGGTTGCGCAAATAGCCAGAGCGTTTCGCACTCGAGCGACGACCACGAGCAGGTGCAAACCGCCCGGATCGACTACAACATCAATTCAAAGAACTTCGCGTGGCTTCGTCTTCAGGCCGACACCGGAGTGCAAGCGGCCTACACCGATCCGATCAATTCACTGTTCGATTCGGTTTCACCGCAGCCGCTTTACTCTATCGCGGGCGGATACACGCACGTCGTGTCACAGAACCTGGTCAACTATTTCAATCCGGGATTCTCCTGGTACGAAAGCCTGTTTGCGCCGGCAGATTTTCAGAAGACGCTCGCGGCATTTCCGATTGTCCTGCAAGGGCTCGGCGCGAATGCTCCGTTCACGACGGTAGGCGGGCTCGACAACACGTGGCTGCAAGGCAGGCGCGCGTCGCGGGTTTTCATCAATGACAATCTGGCGTGGAGCCGCGGCGCTCACGAATTCCGATTCGGAACGAACACGCGAGTTTTTCTGCTCAACGATTACGATTTCGGCGAGGGGACCGTTCCCACAGTCGTCTACACAACGCTGCCGCAATACATTTACGGAGTAGCTTCGACAGCGACGGAAACTTTTCCCCTCACAACAAACGAGCCGTTTCGATTCCTCAATCTGGACCTCTACGCGCAAGATACGTGGCGATTGACGCGCACGGTAACGTGGACGATCGGTTTGCGCGATACGTTTAATTCCAACCCGTTGGAGCCGCACGACGAAATTGCGCGGCTGGGCGGAGCGTTCGATTCGATCGCGCATAACGTCAATCAGCCGCTGAACGCCGCGATACAAACGAATCTCGGGCATTTATTTTCCGCGACACCTGTCGCGATTCTTCAACCGAGAACAGCGCTCGCATGGCAATTCACTCCGAAATCCGTGGTTCGCGCGGGCTTCGGAATCTTCAGCGATCTGCTGCCGGGCAGCGTTGCGGACGTGATCGGCGTGAATCCGCCGTACGTGCGGACATTTCAAGGCGGACTGCTCGGCACCGCCGGCGGACTTGCGATTGCGCCGGGCGTACCGAACAGCGCGATTGATGCGATGACGGCGGGCAATCTGGCGTTCGGCACGGGATTTGCGCGAGGCGAGCTATCGTGCGAGTCGCCGATGGCGAGTGCGTCCGCGTGCCTCCCGCAAGTCGCGATGACGGCAGTGCCGAGCGGAACGCTGCGCGCGCCGTATTTCATGGAGTGGAGTCTCGGAATCGAAGAGCAGATCGGCGCAACCGGAAGCCTGCGCGCTCAATACGTCGGCACGCGCGCGGTCAATCAGCCGTACATGACGCAAGTGAATGGATACCAGACGGTATGCCAGGGCTGCTTTGCACCGTTCCCCTACCTACAGCCGACCGATCCTCGATTCGGCGCGGTGACGCAGCTCTCCACCGGCGAAAACAGCCACTACAGCGGCTTGCAGCTTACGGCGATGAAGCGGCTCGGCCATGGACTGCAAGGGCAGGCCAATTACACATTCAGCCGATGCTCGGACGAGGTGTCGAACGGCGGCTTCCTGCAATTTTCCGCGGGAGGAATTATTACGCCGCTGCCAGGAGACTTGGCGCGCGACTACGGGCCTTGCGACTACGATATTCGTCACAATCTGAATTTGGATTACACGTATCAACTGCCGATTCGAGCGCGGAGCCGATGGCTGGGATACGCAGTGAACGATTGGCAAATTTCAGGGACAGCAGTCTGGCACAGCGGGATTCCCTTCTCTGTGCTGAGCACCTCTTATTCAGCAAACGGAAAGGGGATCGTGCAGGGAGGAGGTCCGCAATTCGCGAGCGGCGTCGGCGGCGTTTCGCGATACGAGCACGATTCCGTACCGGGCGTGACGCAACCCGGGACGATCCAATGGCTCAACCCGAATGCATTCGTATCCAGCGTTGATCCAAGTACCGGCGCTTGCAACGGCGGCGACAATCCGGAAGATTGCCAGTTTGGGACTCTGGGACGAAATTCGTTGCGCGGGCCCGATTTTTTCTGGAGCGACTTCTACATATCGAAATGGTTTCCGATGGGCGAGCGCCTGAAGCTGCGATTCGAAGGCCAATTCTTCAACGTATTCAACCATCCGAATTTCGGGCTGCCGAGTAACACACTGGCGGGCATTCCGGGAAAAACTATGACGCAAATCGGATTCGGCGCCCTCACCTACACGACTTCGCCGCCGACAGGGCTCCTCGGGGTTGGCCTGGGCGGCGACAGCTCTCCGCGGATGATCGCGTTTCACGCTCGCGTGGAATTCTAAACGTCCCGAGCGAGCTTACTAAGACCGCCGCTCCATGCTATGGTATGGATTCCGTCGGGGATTCACCCACACTCCGTGACACCTGTGCCGAAACGAGCGAAAGAAGAGCAGCCGAACGCTCTCACCATGGCCGAAATTTTCGGCCCGGGCGGCATTCTCTCGAAGCGGCATCCCGGATACGAATTCCGCCGCTCGCAGCTTGAGATGTCGGAACTGGTCGACAACGCCTTCCAAAAACACCAGCACGCGCTGATCGAAGCGGGCACGGGCACCGGTAAAACTCTCGCGTATCTGATTCCCGCGATTCAGAGCGGGCGTCGGGTGGTGATTTCGACGGCGACGAAGTCTCTTCAGGAACAGCTCTTCAACAAGGATGTTCCTTTTCTTCAGAAATATTTTGCGCCCGACTTGAAAGTCGCGCTGATGAAGGGCCGCAACAATTTTCTTTGCCGACACAAAGTCCATCTGATGGAAGGCCAGCCCGTCCTGAAAGGAATGGACGAAATAGACTGGTTCTCGCAGATTCGCGACTGGGAGAAATTGACCGAGACAGGCGACCGCGCCGAATTGACATTTCTTCCCGACGACGCCGAGCTCTGGAACCGGATGGACGCGCGCAGCGACACCTGCACGGGCCAGAAATGCCCCGAATACGACAAGTGCTTCATCACGGCGATGCACCAGCGCGCGCAAGACGCCGATTTGATCATCGTCAATCACCATCTCTTTTTCGCCGACCTTGCGATCCGGCAGGATGATTTCGGCTCGATACTCCCGGAATACGCGGCGGTGATTTTCGACGAGGCGCACGAAATTGAGGATGTGGCCAGCGACTATTTCGGGCGCTCGGTCTCGAGCTACAAACTCGACGAGCTCGCACGCGACGCGGAGCAAACGCTTCGGCTGGTGCAGGTGCCGTCTCCTACCGTGCGGCGGAGCGTGACGCAGCTTCGCGAGCGCGCACACAGTTTCTTCGACGCGTTCCCAGCGCGCGAGGGCCGCTATCCGTTCGAGCCTTCCGAGCGAGCTGGGTTCCTGGAACAGAATCGCGAAGGCTATGACGGACTGGCGCAGGGGTTGAAGCGGCTCGAGACTGAACTGGCCGCGCTCCCGACGAAGTCGGAAGAAGTGGTCAGCATCGCGCGGCGTGCTGCTGAAATTCGCCGCGAGCTTGCGTTTCTCCTGGAGAGCGACGAGCACAATTACGTGTACTGGTTTGAAAGGCGCGGCAAAGGCGTGTTCCTCGCGGCGACGCCGATTGACGTGAGCGAAATCCTGCGCGAGAAGCTGTTCGACCAGTTCGACACGGTGGTCCTGACGTCGGCGACGCTTGCAGTTGCCGGCCATTTCGATTTCTTGAAGCAGCGGCTTGGGCTACAGGCCGTGACCGAGCGCGTCCTGCCGCACGAATTCGACTTTCGCGAGCAGGCTCTTCTTTATTTGCCGGAAGCGCTACCCGACGTGCGGCACGCATCGTTCCAAGTGCGCGCAGCCGATGAAATTGTGCGGCTGCTCGAAATCACGGACGGCCGCGCATTCTGCCTTTTCACGAGCTACGTGCAGATGCGCGATGCATTCGAGCGCGTGCAATCAAAAGTGAGTTTTCCGCTGCTGTTGCAGGGAACGGCGCCTCGCTCGGTGCTGCTCGAAAGATTCAAGATAACGCCGAACGCGGTGCTCTTCGCGACGGCGAGCTTCTGGCAGGGCGTGGACGTGCCGGGCGAGCAGCTTTCGTGCGTGATTATTGACCGGCTGCCGTTCGCCGTGCCGTCGGACCCGATTGTTGCGGCGCGAGTGCGCGCGCTGAAGGAAGATGGCCGCGACGCTTTCGCCGAATACCAAGTGCCGGAAGCCGTGCTGGCGCTCAAGCAGGGATTCGGGCGCCTGATTCGCTCGCGCAGCGATCGCGGAATTCTCGCCATCCTCGACACGCGAATCCAGCGGATGCGATATGGTAAGATTTTCCTGGAGTCGTTGCCCGACTACACGACTACGCAAGACCTCGCCGTTGTCGCGCGCTTCATGGAAAAAATCTGAGGGCGGAGCAGGCGCGTTGCGGCTAGAGGAATCCCGGGACGGGACATTTCATGTACGAAGTCAGTGTGGATGAAACATTTTCCGCGGGGCACGCGCTCCGCGGATACAAGGGCAAGTGCGAAAACGTCCACGGGCACAACTACAAAGTGCGCGTGACGCTCGCAGGCAAGGAACTCGATAGCACCGGCTTGCTCTATGATTTTGTGCATCTGAAGCAAGTGATTCAAGGCGTGATCCGCTCACTCGATCACCGATTTCTGAACGACTCGGCGCCGTTTGACACGATCAATCCATCGGCTGAAAACATCGCGCGCTACATCTACGACGAAACCTCAAAGCAGATGAAGCAACCGCCGAACGGAGCGGGGATTTCGAGCATCACGGTCTGGGAAACCGACGTCACTGCGGCGACGTACCGGCCGTAGCGCGATGGGGATCGTCGGATGAACCGCGCGTTCTACATCATCGCCGTCCCGGCATTCATCACGTCGTTCCTCTACCTTTCCATCGGCTGGGGATTACGCGTTTCCGTGCCGGTGACCGCCGTGGAATTGGGAGCGGCGATCGGCGGCGTGATTTACATGCGCCGCCGCAAGGCCGCGGCGGCTCGCCGCCCGTGATTTCAACGAGCGGCGAGCGGTTCACCGGCGCGCTCCCGCGCGACGCGATCAAAACCGCAGACGTGAAATGCCCCGATTCCGGCGAGACGGACGCGTTTAACTTGAAAAATTCCGACGTGCACCGCCCAGAAGACGAAGCGAAATTCGTGTCTTCGACACGCCGCGACTACGAATTCGCGCGCGAGTTTTCGCCGCATCACCGGCTTCCCGAACGCGTCCGCGAAGTGATATTCTCCCCCGTGTTTCCCTGACCCCGCGGGGACTTGGCCCGGGCACGATCCACGCCAACTGGCAGAATGGATTCGCGCGGACGGATCGCAGGTTCGGTTGGGGCTGCATTTGCACAAATTCATTTCGGACGCAGCAATGCGCCACGTGTGAAGGATTGGTCGGCGAACGCATGACAGGGACGAAAAAAGCTATCGTGCTGTTGAGCGGCGGGATGGATTCGTGCGTTGCGGCAGCCATCGCCAATCAAACGCATCACCTGGCGCTATTGCACGCCAGCTACGGGCAGCGAACGGAGGCGAGGGAGCGGCGCGCGTTCGATGAAATCGCGAATTTCTACGGCGTGCGAGAGCGGCTGGTGATACGTCTCGACGCGCTCTCGCAGATCGGCGGCTCGGCGCTTACCGATCCCAGCATTTCCGTTCCCGAAACCGGCGTGAACTCGCACAGAATCCCGATCACCTACGTGCCGTTCCGCAACGCGCATTTTCTCTCCGCGGCGGTGAGCTGGGCCGAGGTCATCGGAGCATCAGCGATTTACGTCGGCGCCGTTTTTGAGGACAGCTCCGGCTATCCCGATTGCCGACCGGAATATTACCGGGCCTTTGAGGCCGTGATACGCGCGGGCACGCGCCCGGTGACAAGAATTGAGATCGCTACGCCTGTGATCGGATTGCGGAAGAGCGAAATCGTGCGCCGCGGGCTGGAATTGGGCGCGCCGCTTGAACGCACTTGGTCGTGCTATCAATTCGACGATGAAGCGTGCGGCATGTGCGATAGCTGCCGCTTGCGGCTGAGCGCCTTCGAAGAGGCGGGTCACGCGGACCCTATCGCGTACCGGGCAGGAATTGCGTCATAATGCCGAGCGGATGTTAGGCCGTGTGGCGCAGGGACGCGCGACGCCGTTTCGCGACGCTGAAGATTCGTATTCAGGGGGATTAGCAGCCATGAAAAAAACACTCGTTCGCATTTGCGGCGTGCTGGCGTTGATTACGCTCGCGGCCATCACCACCGCGGCGCAGGGGACGGGACGTCTTGACGGTGAGATCCGCGACCTCCAGGGAAATCCTTACCCTGACGTGACAGTCACAATCAAGAATCCCGACACGGGAGCGTCCGCTACAACCAAGACCGACAAGAACGGCAAATTCACAATTCTTGGGCTGCGCTCCGGCCTTTATTCCGTAACGCTGGTAAACGAAAAGGACAAGCTGAACTTTCCGGATAAAACGCCGATCCAGGAAGGCTCCGACAACACTTACAAAGTAGATTTTAAGGCGCTGGCGGCGAAGCAGGCGGCCGAACATCCTGATGAGGCAAAGAAAAAAGATGAAGAGCAATCCAAGTTCGAAGGACTGAAGGCGCACTTCATGGCGGGCGTCGCGGCGATGAACGACGCGAAGACCGTGAAGGCGCAATTACAGGCTACGCCGACAGACCAGGCGCTAAAGGACAAGCTCACCTCTGACTACCAGACAGCCGTGACCGAGTTCAAGGCGGCCGAACAGTCGGCAGGGCCCAAGGATACTGCCAATCACTCGCTGTCGTGGGCGAATTTGGGCGCGGCCGACGAAGGCCTCAGTCTATGGGCGGATGCTGCAACAGCGTTCCAGAACGCGATCGATTTAAAGCCGAGCGCTCCGTACTATGTTGCGGAAGCAACGGACCTCGCGAAGTCGGGCAAGGCCGACGACGCTCCGGCGGCGTGCGATAAAGCCATCGCGCTCGATCCAACAGTCGCAGTGATGTGTTGGAAGAACCTGGGAATCGTGCTCTCGAATCTGGGGAAGATGAAGGAAGCTGCTGCTTTCCTGCAGAAAGCGACGGCGGCGGATCCGAAGGACGATCAAGCGTGGTATCTGCTTGGGAACGCGCTCTCGGCGACGATCGACACCAAGCAGCAGGGTGAAAAGATGATTTACATCATCCCGCCGGGAACGGTGGAAGCCTATCAGAAGTGCATTGAGGTAAAGCCGACTGGACCCTATGCCGCGCAAGCCAAGGCTGCGATCGACGGACTTCAGCAACTAGATCAGGGCGTGGATACGACTGTGGGGAAACGGGCCGCGAAGAAAAAGGGTACTGGGAACTAGCATCGTCGCGAGGTAGCGGTTTCCCCCACGCACGCGCGTCTACTTTGCGAACGCGTTTTCCACAGACAGTTCTCGCCACGTTTACTGTGGACTCGACCCGACTAGTTGACAGTGTTATGCTCTGGCATCCGCTTGGGGGATGAGAGTGCCTGAAGCCGCAGCGACCGAGCCTACAGCTCAGCGACGACGTAGCACTCGAATCGTTCGCTCAATTCCACTCACCGTTCGCGGTGTGGATCTGCTGAGCCAGCCCTTCGAAGAACGAACGGCGACCGTGGCATTCAACACTTTCGGCTGCAAATATCCTTCGAAGCATCATCTCCCGAAAAATACATGGATAACGCTGGAGATTCCGGCGCCCGAAGATGCCGACGGGCCGCATCGCGTGAGGGCGCGCGTTGTTTGGATTCAACGGCCTCGATCAACACGTGAATTGTTTCAGATCGCCGTCGAGTTGGAATCTCCCGGCAACATTTGGAGCCTGGAATCACCTCCGGCGGATTGGGAGAACCCGACACCGGCCAAATCCACACCGACCGCCGCGGAACGCTCTCCCGCCGACGCGGTTGCCGAATGGCTGCGCTCGGAGACGACTCCGCGTCCGCACGCGGAGCAGTTCCCTGCAGAGCACACCAGACCCACAACGGAGACTCCCCTGGCTGACCTCATGGACAAGAATTTGGAAATCGGAAAAACCGAGAGAACGACGCCGGCGATTCCGGGGGCGTTTGGATTTGCGGGTGCGGTGGTGCCGGAGGGCGCGGATGCCGGATCCCTCGACAGCCCGCTGCTCCGCGAACTGCGCGGGAACATCGAATCCCAGGCGTCGCGAGCCGCCGAAGACGCGATCGCGCAGGCGAGCGAGACACTGAAACGGACCGCCGAAACCGTTGAAAAAGAGCACATCGCGTCGGCGGAAGCATTCTTCCGATTGTGGAGAGACGACATCGATCGCGAGCGCGACGCGGCGCGGGAAGAAATCGCCAAGCGGGCGAGCGAACAGATGGCGAGCGTGCAGGATGAAATATCCGCGCGGGTTACAGGACAAATGTCGTGGGTGCGCGAAGAGCTTCGCGCGGATCTGAAACAGGAATTCGCTTCTCACATTGACCAGATGCGGGCGCTCGTGGCCGACCTCGAGCGCGGCGCGCAGGCCGTGCGAGAGGAAGCGCAAGCCGCGGCATCGTCGGGAGACCGCCTGGCGCAAATCAAAATCGCGCTCGAAGCGGCTGAGGCGGCTGTTGACCAGCGCATGCGGCGGCTAAAAGACGCGGCGCAGGAAACCGTGGCGCTCGACGATTTGAGCAAAGCCTGGCGCGAGAAGCTTCAAGAGCAAATGGTGCAGGCGAGCAGCGAATGGAATGAACTGCTGCAAGCGTCGCTTGACGGCGCGGCGCAGCGGCTCGCTTCCCGATTGGGCGAAAACTCCCAATCGGCGCTCCAGAACGCCGAAGCCAGATTGTCCGAGCGGATCGTCCATCTTTTTCAGCCGGTAACAAGCGCTGTCTCGGAAGCGCAGCAGGCTCTCACGGGAATTCGAAGCGCGCTGGATTCCGAACTTCAGCGCGCGCGGAATTCGTTGGTGGATATCGAAGGTGCCGCGGAACGGATGCGCGAATTTTCAGCGCAGATTGACGCCGCGAGCCACGACGCCGTCAACCAATTGCACCGGCGTCTCGATTCGGCGCTGCAATCGCAGGTGATGGAGTTGCGCCGCCATGCCGACGCGCTGACCTCCGAACTGCCGCAGCGCATTCAACCGGCGCTCGATGCCGCAGGCAACGAACTGGTATCCAAGACGCTCGCGGAACTGGATACGCGCCTCGTGCCGTATCTCGAGCGCGTGCCGGAGTTAGTCCGCGAACTGACGGCGCATGAAGTGCAGGCCGAAGAGGGCTTGCGTATGTATCGGGAGAGGCTCCGGCAGGCGGCCGAAAGCAGCCGGCGCGACGCCGCGGCGCAAATGTCGGCGACGCTCTCCGAATTGCGGGCCGAATTCGAAAACGCCCGGACGGAGGCCTTGAGCCGCTGGAACGAGGAATTGGAAACCGGCGGGGCGCGAGCGACTCATGCGGCGATCGAAAATCTCGTAAAGAATGCGGAGTGGCACCAGAAACAAGCGCAGTCGTATATCGAAACGCTCACGCAAGAATCGCTGGCCAAGACTGAACGCGTGTTCGAGGCGAGAACTCAAGAAGTGTCCGATCGGCTCGGAGAAGAACTGGCGCGACGGAATTCGTCTTACCTCGATGACGCGGGGCACCAGCTCGAAGGAGCATCCGCCGAAGTGATTGCGCGGACGGCGATCCATCTCGAAGGCGCCGCGAATGCCGCATCGAGCGCGTTCGAGGAGCGAATCCGCCAGGTTGCCGAAGCCTCGGCGCAGAAATTCAGCGAATCGAGCGATGCGTCTCTGGTCGAGCGGACGCATGAGATCGAGCGGGCCGCGGATGCGATCCGGATGAATTTCGAGCACGCCGCTGGGACACTGCTTGAGCGGCACCGCACGGAAATGGCCGCGTACGGAGAGCAAAAATTCGCGGAAGCGCGCGATTTCCACTCGCGAGAGCTGGTGGCGGCCGTCGAAGCGGCGCGGATTGAACGTGACGAGCAAGCCCGCAACTGGTACGAACGGCTCGCGCGGGCGAACGAGGAATCGCTCCAGAAATACGAGGATCAACTGCACGGCGCGAGCGAGCTGTGGGTAAACGTCGCGGTGGACAAGCTGAATGACAGCGGCCAGGCGACTCTGGCGTCACTCTCCCGGTCAGGCGAGCAGGCGTTGCGCAATTCGCTACTCAAGGCCCTGGAGCAGGTCGCGGAGAGCGTGCGGCAGAGTATTACGGACCCGCCGGTCTCGGGCGGAGGCACGCCGCCGCGTCCGACGCTGGTGAATCCGTCGGGCCAGCGCGAGAGCCGGGCCGGCTTGTAAATTCTCGTAAAGCCAATCTCTCAAGGGGCAGGCCTCGTGCCTGTCCCTTTTCATTTGAAGCACAGCATGATTTTCGCTTGAGATGACGATCAGGACGGATGGACGCCGACGATTTCGCGAAGAGAGTTGGCGACGTACTCGACCTGCTCGGCATGCAGTCCCGGATAAAACGGCAGGCTGAGAACGTGGTCGCAGGCGCGCTCGGACTGAGGCAATGTGCCGAGCGGGACGCCGCAATCGGCGTACGCGGGCTGGAGATGGAGCGGCCGTGGATAGTGTACGGCAGTTTCAATTCCACGGTCGGCAAGCTGGCTGCGGACTTCGTCACGGCGATGAGCGTACGCGACGAACAAGTGATACGCGCATTCGTCCCGGGGATCATCGTACGGTAAACTGAGGCGCGCGCCCGAGAGCAGCCGGCGGTATATTTGCGCGATTTCCCTGCGGCGCGCGCTGGCCTCCGCGAAATGTTTCAGTTTCACCTGCAGGATCGCTCCCTGAAATCCTTCCATGCGGTAGTTGTATCCGACAAATTCGTGTTCGTACCGGCCGGTTTGACCGTGAGTGCGCGCGGCGCGAGCGAATTGCGCGATGCGATCGTCGTTCGTCGTGAGCGCCCCGCCTTCTCCATACGCGCCGAGGTTCTTCGTCGGATAAAAGCTGAACGCCGCCGCATGGCCGAGGCTTCCGGCACGACGCCCGCGATAACGTGCGCTATGCGCTTGGCAAGCGTCCTCGAGAACCCCGAGACGATGGCGCGAGGCGATTTCGAGAATCGGATCCATATCGGCCACCCGGCCGTAGAGATGCACGGGAACGATGGCCTTCGTCTGGCGCGTAATGGCGCGCTCGATCAATTTCGGATCGAGATTCGCCGTGGCCGGGTCAATGTCAACGAACACGGGGCGCGCGCCGCAATACGTGATCGCTTCAGCCGTAGCGACAAATGTGTTCGGCGTGGTGATGACTTCGTCGCCTGGTTGGACGCCGAGCGCCAGCAGGCCCAGATGAAGCGCGCTCGTACCGGAATTCAATGCGACGCAATGCTTCGTTTCGCAGAGCGTC
Source organism: uncultured Acidobacteriota bacterium (assembly GCA_963838705.1). Taxonomy (GTDB): domain Bacteria; phylum Acidobacteriota; class Terriglobia; order Acidiferrales; family UBA7541; genus Palsa-147. The sequence goes on from CAWIRU010000006.1 coordinate 397,498, forward strand.
GCAAACTGCTTCTCGTAAGCGTCGACCTCTTCGCCGAGAATGAAACTCGCGTTGCGGCAAACGCGATCGAGGGCCGCCAGCATTTCGTCGCGGAGCGATGCGTACTCGGCTTTGAGATCGAAATACGGAACGACGGCGGTGGCTGGAACAGTCATGAACTCGTTTCAACTCTACTGCAACATCCCGAGCGCCTCAAGTTTCAGAGGTGCGTGAGCGTGCCGGTGATCTTCGTCCGGCGGACCGCCCAGGAAAAAACTCCAAATGAAACGGGAATCAGCACCGCGGCAAACAGCAGCAGCGCTCCGATCGCGGGAGCGAGTTCGCGCAATCCGCTGCCGCCGAGCAGCGCCGCGCGCATCCCTTCGAGGGAATAGCTGACGGGAATCAGCCGCGCGAGAATCTGCAACGGCCGCGGAAGAATCGAAACCGGATACATCAAACCGCCGACAAGCCCCGACAGGCCGATGATCAGCCACTTCGCAGGATTGCCGCGCTTGAAGAGAATCAGATACGCTGCCGAAAATACGCCGAAGCCGACAAGAGAAAATATCGAAGCCACGAGAACGAGCGCGGCTCCAAGCCAATTCACCGATTGGAGAGGAAACCCGAACAGGAACACGCCCCAGGCGATATAGACGACCATCCGAATCGCGAACAGAGCGAACGGATAGATGGCTGAGCCGGCGAGGATTAGCCACAGCGGAGTCTGCGTGACCAGGAGCGCTTCGAGAGTGCGGTTCTGGCGCGCACTTTCGATGCTGGAGTCAAATGCATTGATCGAAACGCTTAGGTAATCGAAAAACGCGAAGCCGACCAGCGCGAATGCGAAGTAGCTGCTCCCTTGCGGCAGCGCGCTCCGGAGCTGCGGGCTCTCGACGAATCGCGAAAGATAGTAGAAGGACGCGACGCCGAACAAGGCTTCAAGCAGCTCCAAGACAAAAGCGCCCCGATACGTCTTCGCGATCGCGATGTCGCGACTGAAAAATGCGAGAATTTTCCGGAGAGCCATCGCCGCGGTCACGATTTCGCCTTTCCGGCAGCCCCGTCGCGGCTGAGGAGCCGGGAAATAGCGTCGGCAAACGAAACGTTGCCCGCCGCGCGCGCGATCTCCGCGGGTGAACCGCACGCCGCAATGCGGCCCGATTCGAGCAGGAGCACGCGGTCCGCGACTTCCTCCACTTCGCCGAGCGTGTGCGAAGCGAAAAAAAGAGCCGCGCCATTCGCGCGCACAAGTTCACGCTTGAGGAAAGTGCGAAATTCAGAAGCGGCGATGGGATCGAGGCTTCGAGTCGGCTCGTCGAAGAGGAGGACGCTCGGCCGGTGCAACAGCGCGCGGGCAAGCCCCAGGCGATGCGTCATGCCGGTGGAAAATGTGCGGACCTGGCGGTCGAGCGCGTCGCCCAGTCCGATCCATTCCGCAATGCGGCTGATCTCGCGGGATGTTTCCGGACCGGACTGATTGTTCATGAGGGCAAAGAATTTGAGATTTTCGCGCGCGCTCAGACGGCCGTAGAACCCGTCGTCGCCGCCCGTGTAATAGCCGAGCTTGCTTCGCGCACCCGCGGAATCGCGCGAGAGATCGAAACCGCCAAGCTCGACGCGGCCCGACGAAGGGATGAGCAGTGTAGCGAGGATTCGAAGAAGCGTGGATTTTCCCGCGCCGTTCGGACCAACAAGTGCGACCGCTTCTCCCGCTGCGACATTGAACGAGACGCCTGCCAAAGCACGTTGCGTCGCGCGTCCAAAAGGCTGGAAATATCCGCGCCATCCAGCGAGCGCGGGAGGAAAGTACTTCTCGAGATTCTCGGCGACAATTGCGGGCAAAGGCATGAACAGCGGTTATAACCGATTCATTGCCGGGGAATCCAGAAATGTCGCAACGGGGAAAGCGGCGAGCATCCCAATTTGGGATGTGAACCGAGTTGCCTGATTTATGCAAGATTCTGCCAAGCGGACGTTGCGAACAGCCCTTAAAGCCTTTAGCTACATGCGCTTACCTGTGGTCAACAACCTGCTGTACATCCCGTGCCGTCGTGGTGTCATTTGTCCGAATGAGCCGACGCTAAATGGACAGCCGTGATCGCAAAGTTTCGCACACGAAATCCGCACTGCGACCATAGCGTCGTTGGCCGGCGTAACTTCGCGGATCTGTGCCGACTTAGTTTCCGGTCAAAGCGGGGGTACTCATTGGCCTCGCTAATGCGAATCTCAATTTTCTTTTGCGTCCAAAGGCGCTCCGAGTAAAGTGCCAAGGTCAACTTCGAGGTCTTATCAGTTCGTCATGGCCGGTGACCCACCTCAGATCTCCACGCCCGTTCAGGAGAGTTCGATGGGTGCGTGGCAGAGCGCTCGATTCTGGCCTGCGCCGGTATTTGAATTTCCGGTAGCCGTCGGGAATCGAGCGATTCGTCGCCACGCCAACACGCGCCTGCTCCGCGCTGTCTTTCAAGCCGCGATGGTCGTGGCCATCTCCCTGATACTCGGCTCGCCTGCTTCCGCGCAAAGCGTCACGGGCACGATCGGCGTCGGCTCGGCTCCAGCCGCGGCAGCGACTAACCCACTAACAAATACGATCTACGTGTTGAATTCGTCCGACGGCACGGTGAGCGTAATTAACGGCGCCACTGGACTGGTGACAGCGACGATCACCGTCGGCAGCGATCCCGTCGCCGCGGCCGTGAATCCAGTGACGAACATGATTTACGTGGCCAATAAAGGAAGCGGCAACGTCACGCCGATCAACGGGGAAACAAACGCCGCTGGCACAGCGATTGCCGCCGGGACGAGCCCGATCGCCGTCGCCATCAATCCCGTGACGAACATGATTTACGTCGCGAACAACGGTGGCGGCGTCACGCCCATCAACGGAACTACGAACACCGCCGGCTCAACAATTTCCGCCGGGACAAATCCAATCGCGATCGCCGTCAATCCCGTGACGAACATGATTTACGTCGCGAACAACGGCGGGGGCGTCACGCCCATCAACGGGTCCACGAACACGCCCGCCACAGCCATTGCCGCCGGGACGAATCCAATTGCCATTGCTGTCAATTCGGTGACGAATATGATTTACGTCGCGAACAACGGCGGCGGCGTCACGCCCATCAACGGAGCCACGAACACACCCGGAACTGTAATCGCGGCGGGGACAAGTCCGATTGCCATCGCAGTGAACCCGCTGAGCGACACGATCTACGTCGCGAACAACGGCAGCGGGAACATTACAGTGATCAATGGGGCGAACAACAGTCCCATCACGGTCACGGATCCGAGTGCGAGCGCTCCAATCGCGGTTGCGCTAAATCTCTTGACCAACACGATCTACGTCGCGAACAACGGAAGCGCCAACGTCACGGCGATTAACGGAGCGACAAATACGGTCGTCGCCTCGCTGGGAGCCGGGACCGATCCCGCGGCGATTGCGGTCAATCCTGTCACAGGCATGGCGTACGTCGCGAACAACGGCAGCGCCAACGTCACCGTAATCAGCAACGCAACCTATACAGTCAGCCCGATCTCCGATTCGTCGTTCTCGGATCCGAACGCGATTGCCGTGAATCCGGTCACGAACGAAGTGTACGTCGCCAACAATGGCAGCTCGGGGAGCGACACGGTAACGGCGATCAGCCCGGCGAACAATAACAGCGTCTCGACGATCACGGATTCCAGCGCCATTGGACCTACGGCCATCGCCGTGAATCCGGTGACCAATTCGATTTACGTGGCGAACCAGAAGAGCGGCACGATCACGGCGATCAACGCAGCGAACAGCAACCAGATCACCACGATCACCCCTCCGGGCACTTCGCAGCCGGTTGCGCTTGCCGTGAATCCCGTGACGAACACGATTTACGCGGCGAATACCGAGACCAATAACGTCACGGTGATCAACGCTGCGAACAGCAACCGTGTCAGCGTGATTTACGATCCGTCTGCGCTCGGCCCGGCCGCAGTGGCTGTGAATCCGGCCACGGGCCAGGTTTATGTCGCCAATTCCGTAAGCGACAACGTCAGCGTGTTCGACGGCGTTACGGGCACGTATGTGGCGTCGATCGCGGTCGGAACCTACCCGCAGGCCATCGCGGTAAATCCGGCGACGAACACGGTGTACGTCGCGAATTCCGATAGCTCAAGCGTGACGGTAATTAACGGAGCGACAAATCTGGTGACTACGACGGTGACCGTATCTAACACTCCCGTCGCCATAACGGTGAATCCGATCACGAATCAGATTTATGTTGCCGGCGCTGGAAATGAAACCGGGAGCGTTACCGCCATTAACGGCGCGACGAATGCAACCACTACCATTACGGCCCCGAGTTTGCTCTCTCCCAATGCCATCGCGGTGAATCCGGCGACAAACAAGATCTACGTCGCGAACTACGACGGCCACGTGACGGCGATTGACGGCGTAACGAATACGGCCTTTGCGGTTTCAGACGCAAACGCGCAACAACCTTTCGCCGTCGCCGTAAATCCGGTGACGAACGACGCGTACGTCGCCAATTATTACAGCGACAATGCAACCGCCATTGCCGAGCAGCAAGTTGAAACGAATGCGTTGCAGACAACCATCGCCGCGCTCATGAATAATCAGTCTGCAACGGAAACTCCATCGTTTAGTTTCACTACGTTAAACGGCCTGACAGGCACGGCCGCGGACAATCTCGTGTATCAATTCGACAGCTGGACCGGTTCTTGGACCTCGGCAGTTCGAGGCACCCCCTCTGGAAATTCCGTGGCCTTCAGTGCCACGGTGGCCGCGCCGCTCGCGCCCGGATTCCACATCCTCTACGCCTTTGCGACGGACGGCGAAGATGGCACGTCCGTGAACACAGGCGCGCAGAGCAGTCCGCTCATTGGGACGATTGCCTCGTACGGATTCCTGGTGGCGCCGCCGGTCGGGACCGCGTTCCCTCCTGCGTTGACGTTTGCCGCTCAAACGCAAAACACATCAAGCGCGGCTCAGACGGTGTATCTCGTAAACGAGGGCGAAGCTTCGCTGACGTTCTCTTACGGATTCTCCGGCACAAATAGCAGTGATTTCACGGAAGGCCCGGGCGACACGTGCAGCTCGCAAGGCGGGACTCTCGCCGCGGGCGCGTCATGCACGGTCTTTGTCGTCTTCACTCCCACGACCACGAGCAGCGAAACCGCTTCGCTGAATTTCACCGATAATTCGAATGGTTTGGCGGACAGCATGCAAGCCGTGGCGCTTTCCGGAACAGGAAGCGCGATACCGGCCTACACGCTAAATATCGGCGAATCGGGTTCGGGTTCCGGCACGGTGACCAGCAATCCGGCTGGAATTACCTGCCAGCCAACTTGCTCCGCAAGTTATCCGAGCGGAACTTCTATCACGTTGACGGAGGCTCCCGGAGCGGGCTCAACATTCGTACAGTGGAGCGGCGCGTGTACGGGCACATCAACTACGTGCACGTTCACGATCTCCGCGAATGCGACGGTGAGTGCGACGTTCAATTTGAGCGGTTTGACGGCTTGCACAGGGACGACGACAAATTGGATCGGCGGCACTGGCAATTGGAGCAATGCAGCAATGTGGGTTGGAGGCTCCGTTCCGGCCAGCGGTGCAAACGTATGTATCGCTGACGGAACGCAGGGAACGTCCGCGGTCATCCTGGACGTCACCGCTTCGGTGGGCAATCTATACATCGACAGCGGCGACAGTCTGACCATCAGCAACAATACGACGCTGACCGTTACAGGCAGTATGTCCAATGCAGGGCAGATTTCTATCAGCGCCGCGACGACGACCGCCGCCCTGATCATCTCGGGCAGTGTGTCTCTATCGGGCGGCGGGACAGTAGCGCTGTCCACGACCGGCGCCGGGGGCACCGCGTACATTTATCAGAACGGTGGCTCGACGCTCACCAACGTCAACAACAAGATCCAGGGAGCCGGCGAGATCGGCTACAACGGCTTGGCCGTGGTTAATGGCGCCGGCGGCACCATTAACGCGAATCTGTCCGGAAGCGGGTTGTACGTTAACCCTTCCTCACTCACCAATCAGGGACTCCTTGAAGCGACCAGCGGCGGCATTCTGGAACTGGCCGGCGGCGCGACGTTTAACAACGCGGGGGCAAACATCACCGCGAACGGCACCGGTTCGATGGTGGAATTCTTGTCTGGGCCGACCATTCAGGGCGGAACCCTCACGACTGTCGGCGGCGGAAGTCTTGGAACCTTGAACAGCGGCAATACCGCCACACTCGACGCCAGCAGTCACGGCGCCATCACTATCGTTGGCACCTACTCCATCACGAACAACACTTCAACCTACGTCTCCGGAACGATCAATAACACTAGCGCTAGCGTGATCCAGATTGCCGCGGGAACCACCACTGCTGCTTTTGTTGTCGAGACGAGCGCGACTCTGACCGGCGGCGGGACTGTATCGCTGTCCACAACAGGCGCAGGCACCGCGTACATTTACGAGTACGGCGGCTCGACGCTCACAAACGTCAACAACAAGATCCAGGGAGCCGGCCAGATCGGCTACAACGGCTTGGCCGTCGTCAATGGCGCCGGCGGCACCATTAACGCGAACTTGTCCGGAAGCGGGTTGTACGTTAATCCGTCCTCACTCACCAATCAGGGACTCCTTGAAGCAACCAGCGGCGGCATCCTGGAACTGGTCGGCGGCGCGACGTTTAACAACGCGGGGGCAAACATCACCGCGAACGGCACCGGTTCGATGGTGGAATTCTTGTCTGGCCCGATCATTCAGGGCGGAACTCTCACGACCGTCGGCGGCGGAAGTCTTGGAACCTTGAACAGCGGCAATAGCGCCACGCTCGACGCCAGCACTCACGGTGCGATCACGATCGTTGGCACCTACTCCATCACGAACAACACTTCAACCTACGTCACCGGAACGATCAACAACGCTGGCATGATCCAGATTGCCGCGGGAACCACCACCACCGCTCTGATTGTCGAGACGAATTTGACCTTGACTGGTAGCGGTTTAGTGATGATGTCCACGACGGGCGCAGGAAGCGCCTACATTTACCAGTACGGCGGCTCGACGCTCACAAACGTCAACAACACGATCCAGGGAACCGGAGTAATTGGATACAACGGCTTGGCCGTCGTCAATGGTCCCGCTGGCATTATCGATGCGAATGCTTCAGGGAACGCGTTGGAAGTGGACCCGTCCGGACTGACCAATCAAGGACTCCTTGAAGCGACCAGCGGCGGGATCCTCGAACTTGCCGGCGGCGCGACGTTCAACAATGAGGGAGCAAACATCACCGCGAACGGCAGCGGTTCGATGGTGGAATTCTTGTCTGGCCCGATCATTCAGGGCGGAACCCTCACGACCATCGGCGGCGGAAGTCTTGGCACCTTGAACAGCGGCAATACCGCCACGCTCGACGCCAGCTCTCACGGCGCGATTACGATCGTCGGCACCTACTCCATCACAAACAACACTTCGACTTACGTCACCGGAACGATCAATAACACTAGCAATAGCATGATCCAGATTGCAGCTGAAACCACCACCGCCGTGCTGATTGTCGAGACCAGTTTGACTTTGACGGGCGGCGGGACTGTATCGCTGTCCACCACAGGCGCCGGTGGCACCGCCTACATTTACCAATACGGTGGATCGACGCTCACCAACGTCAACAACACCATCGCAGGAACGGGAGTAATCGGATACAACGGCCTGGCCGTCATCAACGAAGCCGGCGGTGTTATTAACGCGAACGCACTGCCCACCGGAAGCGTGTTGGAGCTTGACCCATCTGGTCTGACCAATACGGGGCTGGTTGAAGCCACTAACGGCGCCGTGTTGGAACTGGCGGGCGGCGTGAACTTCAACAACGCCGGAGGATCTATCGTTGCGAACGGCACTGGCTCGATGGTGGAACTCTTGTCCAGCCCAACCATTCAGGGTGGAACACTTAAGACCGTCGGTGGCGGTAGTCTTGGAACCTTGAACAGCGGCAATAGCGCCACCCTCGACGGCACCACTCATGGCGCTATCACCATCGCCGGCACCTACAGCCTGACGAACAACACTTCAACTTACGCCACCGGTACGATCAATAACATCGGCGTGATCCAGATTGTGGCCGGAACCACCACTAGCGCTCTAATCGTCGAAACCAGTTTGAATTTGACTGGCGGCGGGACACTGACGATGTCCACAACCGGCACAGGGGGCACTTACATTTACCAATACGGCAGTTCGACGCTCACCAACGTCAACAACACCATCGCGGGAACAGGAACCATCGGCTATAACGGCTTGACCATGGTAAACGAGGGGACGATTAATGCGAATGTTGCGGGAGCCACCCTTCTCGTAAACCCGTCCACGCTCACGAATCAAGGGCTGCTCGAGTCGACGGGAACCGGTGTATTGCAATTGAGCACGCCAGTCAGCAATTCCGGCGAGATCATCCCGGACGGCTCGCCGAACCCAGGAACGATTGCGATCACTAGCTTGACGCAAGCATCGGCGGGTGCGGAAGGCGTCCTCCTCGGTGGACTCACGGCAGGGACACAATACTCCCAACTCAATGTTTCTGGAGCAGCGAGCTTAAGCGGAGCTCTGGACGTTGGATTCATCAACGGCTTTGTTCCAGTATCGGGCAATCAGTTCACGGTGCTGACCGCGGGTTCAATTACCGGTACATTTTCTTCAATCAACTCCGCGGCGCTCCCCGCGGGGCTTAACTGGACGCTTACATACAACTTCTCTTCCGTGCCACAGGCTGTGGTGTTGACGGCGGGCACGGGCACCTCGACATCGCAAACGCTGACCGTCACTGAATTGGGAACCGGGACCGGCATGGTGACGGACTCCCTCGAGGCGATCGATTGCAGCGAAGCGAACGGAATCACGACCGGTACTTGCACCGCCAACTACGAGACTGGGTCCATGATCACGCTGACAGCGACCCCGGCTGCGCCATCAACATTCGTAGGTTGGGGAGGGGCCTGCACCAGTTCCGGGACTTCGTCCGAGTGCGTGGTCACAATGAGCGCCGCGGAATCCGTATCGGCGAATTTTGCTGCGGCGCCTGTCTCGGTGAATTTGACGTTCCCAGCCGGAAATGACTCCGCGCAGATGGCCACATTCAATTGCCCATCGAATCCTAATCCGACTCCGGCGAATCCCTGCACGGACCCCAATGCGCACGCGCTGCAACTGACGATTCCAAACGTAAATACGAGCTTCACGGTTACCGTCACGGCCACGGAAGTGCCGCCGACGCAAGCCGATGGAATCTGCGAGAACGGCAACACAGTCTTGAACGATTTCGATTGCCGATTCGTGACGTTCTTCCCAGGCACGACCATCGACAGCGGTGTCGTGGTGCCGCTCTGCGATCCGTATGCGAATGGAAACTGCGTCCACTATGTCGTCTATTCCGGCACGCAGGGAGTCGAACCAAATCCGGCGAACTATAGCGGCGGAGTTAATTGGGAGATTACGTGGAACAACGATGCGTTCACGCCCACCTCCTACTGGGCGGGCAGCACTCCGCGGCTCTACGACGATCCAGATTACGCGCCGTCGCCCTCTGCCGCGTACGGCACCATCTGCACCCAGCCGATGTTGATCGGCTCATCGCCGCAAACCTATTCGTGCCAGTTCGAGTTTGATATCACTACATTCTATAATCCGACGAAGAAAGTTGATTCCGGAATCGGCGGGTCCACGAAGCAGTTCAACGATGTCGTCGTGGCGTTCCCACCGACGTCGGAAATACCACCGAGCACCGCTCCGGCGATTACGAGTGCTTCGAGCGCTACATTCACCGCCGGCACGGCCGGATTTTTCCTGATCACCGAGACGGGATCCCCGGCGCCGACTCTGACCGCGACCGGCTCTTTGCCGAGTGGCGTCACTCTGAATACGGACACAGGGATTCTTGGCGGGACGCCCGCGACGGGAACCGGCGGCATATATCCGCTGATGCTGACAGCGAGCAACGGCGTCAGTCCGAACGCAACGCAAAGCTTTACTCTGAATGTGAACGGGGCGCCGACGATCACGAGCGCGGACGCGACGATATTCACCGTCGGATCGCTGGGATCTTTCACCGTGACGGCAAGCGGATACCCGGCGCCGACATTCAGCGAAACTGGCGCGTTGCCGACGGGCGTAACATTGAATCCGACCTCGGGTGTTCTGGGCGGGACGCCCGGAACCGGTACTGCGGGGATTTATTCCATTCAAATCGTGGCGACCAACACTTTCGGCCCGAGCGCAGCACAGACGTTTACGCTGACTGTGAGCCAGGCGTCGGGCACGGTGACACTGGGTGTGACGGAACTCGGAACCGGCGCGGGCTCGGTGGCCGACAACATGTCGAAGATCAGCTGCGCCGAGGCGAGCGGCCTCGGTTCCGGGACTTGCACGGCGAGCTACCCGAACCCCACAACAGTGACGCTTACGGAGACTTTGCAAAACGAATCCACAACGTTTGCTGGATGGGGCGGCGCGTGCGCCAGCTTCGGGACCGCGGCGACCTGCACTCTACCGTTGAGCGCTTCCGCCAGCGTGACAGCGAATTTTCTTGCGGGCCCAGTTGCAGTGAATTTGACCTTCCCGGCGGGCGCGAATTCGTCGCAGACGGCGACGTTCGATTGCCCCGGCAATTCAAATCCGACTCCAAGCAATCCTTGCACGGCGGCTGAGGGGCCGAGCGCGCACGCGTTGCAGTTCACGATCCCGAACGTGAGCACGAGCTTCACGGTGACGTTGGTTGCAACGGAAGTCCCACCGACACAAGCAAACGGACTCTGCGAATTTGACAATACGGTTCTGAACGATTTTGATTGCCGGTTCGTGACGTTCTTCAGCGATGGCACCGACCCGAATAACAACACAATCGTGCCACTGTGCTATCCGTACGCGAACGGGAATTGCGTCCATTACCTCGTTTATTACGGTTCACAGGGAACCGAACCCCCGACAGCAGACTATAGTGGCGGCGTCTACTGGGAGATTACCTGGAATAACGACACCTTTGCGCCGCCGGCCCCTTACTGGTCCGGCAGCACGCCGCAACTTTACGATGATCCGGACGCGCCGGCTTCGATCGGGGCAATTGGGACGAATTGCAGCCAGGCGATGACGCTGAACGGGGTCAACCAGTCATACGCCTGCCAGTTTGAATTCGACATCACGACTTTCTACGATCCGACGAAACTAGTCGATTCTGGAATCGGCGGATCGACGAAACAATTCAACGACGTGGTCGTTGCATTCCCCCCGACCGTCGCTGGAACGAATCCCCTTCAGCCGCCGCCGACAACCACCGCGCCGGCGATAAGCGGCACGTGTCTCGCGGGATGCGTGAACACGGCAAGCACGATTTCGTTCTCGACCGGCACCGGTGGAGCGTTCCAAGTCGTGCCGACCGGATATCCAGCTCCGACGTTGACCGAAACCGGCGCGTTGCCAACCGGCATAACGCTGAACGGCGTGACCGGGATTCTCGGCGGAACACCGATGTCAACCGGAACTTTCAACATCACTCTCACGGCGACGAACAGCGCCGGCACCGCGACGCAGAACTTGGCGATCACGGTGAGCGCGCTCAGCCAGACAATTACGTTTTCCACGAATGCTCCGGCAAGCGCGGTCTATAACAGCAACTTCACCGTCGCGGCCACGGCAAGTTCGGGATTGGCAGTCGTCTTCACGAGCTCGGGTTCCTGCACCAACTCAGGCGCGACTTATACGATGAACGCCGGCACTGGGACATGCTCGGTGATCGCGAACCAACCGGGCAACGGCACCTACTCTCCAGCGCCGACGGTCACGCAGACCGTAGGCGCAACTCTGGCCCCTCAGACAGTAATGTTCACTGAAAACGCTCCGGCAAGCGCAGCCTACGGCAGCAGTTTCACCGTTGCCGCCACCGCCAGTTCTGGATTGGCAGTCGTCTTCGCAAGTTCGGGTGCCTGCACCAACTCGAGCGCGACTTACACGATTAGCGCAGGCACCGGGACGTGCTCGGTGATCGCGAACCAGCCGGGCAATGGCAATTACTCGGCCGCACCGCCGGTTACGCAAACCACGACGGCGACAAGGGCCACAAGCACGACAACGATTACTTCGAACACGCCGAATCCTTCGACTGTCGGTTCTCCGGTTGCGGTCGGAGTCAAGGTAACCGGCACCGGCACGCCCACGGGGTCGGTCACAGTTACGGCGACACTTTCGTCGACTTCGACGACTTGCACGGTAACGCTCTCGTCGGGGACGGGAACCTGCTCGGTGACGTTGGCGACGACTGGCACTTGGACGCTTACCGCGGCCTACAGCGGCGACGGCAATTTCAACAGCAGCAGCACTTCCGCAGGGACCTCACAGACCGTCAATGCTACGGGTTCGACTCTGAAAATTTCGCCGACAAGCGTGAGTTTTGGAAACGTCTACGTCAACACGGCGGCCTATCAGAACGTGACGCTCGCCAACACAGGCTCGTCGTCCATCACGATTTCGAGCGTGACAATTCCCGGATCGGGGAATGACGGCGGCTCGCAACCGGGCGATCCCGATGACTTCGCGGCTTATAACAATTGCCCGCGGACGCTTTCCGCCGGGAAGAGTTGCACGATCACGGTGGCCTTCTACGCCGACAACGACGATTACAACCTGCAATACGCCACGTTGACGATCAAGGACAGCGCCGCGGGCAGCCCGCAATCGGTGCCGTTGAGCGCCACGGTCATCAATCCGCAGGCGTACCTGTCGCCGAATAATTTGTACTTTGGAAATCAGGAGATGGGCACGACGAGCCCGGCAAAGAAAGTAACGCTCACTAATTCAGGAACCACGCCGCTCATTCTTTCGGGCCTGACGGCCAGCGGCAACTTCGCGATCGCTACCGGAACGACCTGCACGAGCACCACGACCCTCGCACCCAAAGCGATCTGCGCGATTTATGTGACCTTCACGCCAACTGCCAAGGGTCAAAAAAGCGGCAACGTGAAGATCACCGACAACGCCCAGAACAGCCCCCAATACATTTCTCTCTCGGGGACCGGGAAGCAGTGACGCCAGATTCGGCAAAAATCGTAGCCGCGGCGTGTTCCGTTCGTTAGTCGCGCCGCGAGATGGAAGCTACGCTTTCTTGGTTCGGGCGCGCAATCGCCTAGTTGCGGATTCATCGATCGCGAAATGCTCAGGCAAGCGCACGAGTTGGCCGGGCGTACCGAGATAGCGGACGGCGACGCCGTAATCGCGCGCAGCCGCATCGAGCGACACAAAACCCTTCACCACGTCGTCAAGAACACTCGCCGGGTCGCGCTCCATCGGATTTCCGTAGCCACCGCCTCCCGGAAGATTCAGTTGGACTCGTGAGCCCGGTCGAAGCGAAGCCAACGATTTCGGCTGCGGCCGCGCGCTTTCGTCCACGATAAATTCCCCCAGCGCACCCGATTTTCCGCCTTCGAGTCCTGCCCCGGGAAATTTGACGCGATCGATCATCGCGGAAACGCTCCACGGCGCGTCGCCGAGGCGCCGCACCTCCGTGCGCTGGCCGAGGCCGCCGCGGAATCTGCCGGGGCCGCCGGAATCTTCCCGCAATTCGCGGTGACGGACCAACAGTGGCGCGAGAGATTCGATCACCTCGACAGGAACGCCGCCAACACCGCTTGGAAATCCGGTCGCACTCAAGCCGTCCTTCGTGGCACGCGCGCCCGCCCCGCCCAATTGAAACAACGTGAAAAGAAATGGGTCCGGCGAAGGGCGAGACGCTCCGCGCCAAATCGTAATCCATACGGGCTCCGCGCCGCCCGCCATCACCTTGCCGGGCATTGCTTTTGCCAACGCACCGAAAATTACTCCGGGCAAGAAGTGCCCGATCAAATGGCGCGACGCGACGGCAGCGGGCTCGACGCAATTAAGAATCGAGCCGCGAGGAGCCGTCACGTGGACGGGGCGAAACGAACCCTCGTTGTGCGGGACTTCTGGGCTGATGGCGGCCTTGATTGCGAAGGACGCGTAGGCGTGCGTGTAATTCAAGACAACGTTGATGCCGCGCGCGCTTTGCGGAGAGGAACCCTTGAAATCAACGAAGATGTCCTCGTCTTCGACAGTCACCGCGACCTTGATGCAGATGGGCTCTTCGAAACCGTCGCTCCAGGATTCGTTTTCGTAACGGCCATTCGGAACGGCGCGAATCGCATCGCGCAAGGCGCGCTCCGAACGGAAAATTATCTCGTCGGCGAGCGGCGCGATTGTTTCCAACCTGAATTCGTCCATGAAATTGAGCAGGCTGCGAACGCCAACGGCATTGGAAGAAACCTGCGCGTAAAGGTCGCCGACGGTTTCGTCCGGCGTTCGCACGTTCGCGCGGATAATTTTCAACAGCTCGCCATTCGGTTCGCCGCGATCAAAAAGCTTGGTGATGGGAATGCGCAGGCCCTCTTCGTAGACTTCGCGCGCCTCCGCGGAAAGGATCCGGCCGCCGAAATCTGGAGCGTGGCAGGTGCTCGCAAAATATGCGATCACGCGATCGCCGCGGAAAGCAGGCGTGAGAACCGTCAGATCATTGATCTGCCCGGCCGTCTGCCAGGGATCATTCGTGACAAGCACGTCGCCGGGCTTCAACACGCTCGCCGGATAGGCGTCGAGGAAATGCTTGACGCCGGTAGCCATCGCGTTGATATGGCCGGGCGTACCCATGAGAGATTGCGCGATCATGAAACCGCGCGCATCGAATGCGCCGCACGCAAGATCCTGCGATTCGCGCACGATTGTGCTGAACGCCGTACGCATGAGCGTGACTTGCTGCTCGTTGCAAACGGAAAGTAGCCGGTTCCAAAGAATTTCCAGCGTAATGGAATCAAGTTTTGCGCTCATTCCATCTCCACGATCAAATTCCAATGCTCGTCCACGCGGGCGCGCGCACGCGGCCCGATGATCGCGGTTGATTCGCGCTCTTCGATCACGGCAGGTCCAGTGAGAGCCGCGCCGGGGGCGAGTCCGTATCGGTCAAACACGGGAGTTTCGACGAATCCGCCGAGCTCGGGGAAATACGCTTGCCGTGCGCTTTTGCGAGGATTGCCTTCGGCGTCCGCCTGAGGCGGCGTGTCGAAATGTACCTTTGACCTCGGTCCGCTGCACATCACGCGCCAATTGGTGATTTCAACCGCGACGGGAGGGCCCGATCGCCCGTAAAGCCGGCGGTAGGTTTCTTCAAAAGAAGCTGAAATTTTGGAAGCGCCATCCTGCCCCAACTTTTCGTCCGGCAAGCGCACGGGGATTTCGTATCCCTGCCCGATGTAACGCATGTCCGCTTCACGGCGGAAGCGCACCTCACGTGATGGAACGCCCGAAGCTTCGAGCAGGGCCCGGCCTCCGCCTTCCATTTCGCCAAGCAGCGCATTGGCGCGCTGCCATTCGAGGCCAGCAAGCGGCGTGCGCCACGAACGTGCGAAATCGAAGGCCAACGGCGCGGCGAGAAAGCCGATAGTGCTCATCACGCCGGCGCCGAGCGGCGCAATGAATGCGGGCGATCCCAGTCCCTGAGCGATTCGAAATCCGTGAACGGGGCCGGCGCCGCCAAACGCAAAGAGCGGATACCGGCGCGGATCCTTGCCGCGCTCGAGGAGGTGAACGCGCGCGGCGTTCGCCATATTTTCGTTCACGACTTGGTGGATTCCCCAAGCTGCTTTTTCCAATGGAATATCGAGTCTCGCCGCGATCCGGCTTTCAATGGCGCGCCGCGATGCTTCGATATCCAGCTTCATCCGTCCGCCGAGAAAAAAGTTTGGATCGAGATAGCCCAGAACAAGATCCGCGTCCGTGACAGTCGGTTCGCTTCCGCCGCGCCCGTAGCAAGCGGGGCCCGGCTCCGCGCCAGCGGAATCGGGTCCGACTTTAAGCAAGCCGAGCGAATCCACGCGCGCAATCGAGCCGCCCCCGGCGCCGATCTCGACCATCTCAATCGCGGAGATTCTTGCCGGCAAGCCGGAGCCCTTCTTGAATCGATAAACGCGATCGAATTCAAATTCATGCGCGATGGGAGGCTCGCCCGCGTCGATCGCACAAAATTTTGCAGTCGTGCCGCCCATATCGAACGAAACGAGATCCGGGCGCCTGCATGCCACGCCGTAGTTTGCGGCGGCGAGCGCGCCCGCAGCCGGTCCGGACTCGAGTAGACGAATCGGAAATTTCGCGGCGGTGTCAAGGGTGGCCAAACCGCCGCTCGAAAGCATCAGCAGAAAAGTGCCCCGAAATTTCAGGCGCTCAAGCCGCGCTTGCAGATCGCTCAAGTACCGCTCGACGCGCGCCTGGACGTAGACATTCGCGATCGTCGTGCTGCCGCGTTCAAATTCACGGATTTCGGGAGACACCTCAGAAGAAATCGAAACACGAAGCTGGGGGGCCGCGCGGCGCACGGCATCTCGCGCCGCGCGTTCATCCGCCGGATTTGCAAAGCTATGCAAGAAACAGATGGCCACGGCTTCGAAGCCGTTCGCGGCAAGTTCCCTCGCAAGCCGCTCGACGTACTCGGCGTCAAGCGGCTGGAGCGAAGATCCGTCAGCCAGGGTCCGCTGGGGTACGTCGAATCGCAAGTAGCGGGGGACGAGCGGCCGGGGCAATTCGATCATCAAATCGTAAAGGTCATAACGACTTTCGCGGCCTAGCTCGATCGCATCGCGAAAGCCCTCCGTCGCAAGCAGCGCCGTGCGATCACCTTTGCGCTCGATAAGTGCGTTCGTGACAAACGTCGTACCATGCACGAGAGCTTGGAGGCCTTCGACCCCAGTTCCCGCATATTGCAGGGTTTCGCTGAGCGCGGTTTCGATCGCCTCGGAGGGATTACTTGGGGTCGTGAGCGTCTTGCTGATGGCAAATTTGCCGGTCTCATCGTTGACCACGATGACGTCGGTGAACGTTCCACCAACGTCCACGCCCGCGCGATGGCAATTCTTTTGTCGCGAATCCATGATCGGCACGATTCGACTCGCGAGTCGCGCCGCGGCGAATGCGAAAAGCTATGCGCGTACTCGAATCGAAATCGATTGAATATACATGCAAATTTGAGCCGCCGTGCAATCGCTCTACGCGTTGCCGCTCGCGCGAACGTATGTACAATGGCGGTCGCTCGCGCACCGGAAGCTAGCGCCGCGACTCCATGACGGCTTTGCAGACGAAAGGAAACATTCGATGAAAACATGGCTTCTGATTCTGCTGCTCGCGGGGAGTGCGGCCCTTTCGGGCGCTCAGGGGCCGACCGCCGAATGGCGAGATGAACTCGTGGATCACATGGCCGGCACATGGCGTCTCGAAGGCCAGGTGATGGGCCGCGACGCGCATCACGATGTGCAAGCGGAATGGGTGCTCGGGCACCAATTCCTGCGGATTCACGAGAAGACGAGTGCGAACGCTCCCGCGTCGGAATATCCGTACGAAGCATTCTGGTTCATCGGCTATGACTCGGTGAGCGAACGATACGTCGCGCATCTGCTCGATGTTTTTGGTGGGCGATTTTCGGAGACACTTGGCTACGGCACTCGTGATGGGAATTCAATTCGATTCGTCTTCGAGTATCCGGATGGACCTTTCCACACGACGTATCGCTGGTCGCCCCAGCAGGACACGTGGCAGTGGTTACTCGAGCAAGAGGACAAAGACGGCAAGTGGGCCACCTTTGCGGACCTGAAGCTTACGCGCGTTCCGGCTCGCTGACCGAACGGACGGCTTCGGGCGAGCGCCGCTCGAATAGCGCTCCGAAAAAGCGTGGACAAGCGCAACTCGCAGATTGACGAGCGGCCAAAAATTCAGGATTCCGCGCGATCAGGCTTTCCGCGGACCGGCTTTGATGAGGCGTTGAAACTCGGGATCATCGTGAAGGCACGAGAGATCCTCGTCCCGAGCGGCATATTCAGGATTGCGGTATCCCGCTTCGACGGCACGGCGGAACATCGCGAGAGCTTCAGGTTTCATTTTCAAGACGCAGTAGGTGCAGGCGGCGTTGTAAAGCGTCAGAGAATCGGTCGGCCGCATCGCCACAGCTTTCTCCGCCGCTGCAACCGCCTCGCGCGTTTTTCCCTGCCTGCTGTAGTTGGCGGCAAGCAAGATCGTAGCGCGCACGTCTTCGGGTACCGTTTGGAGTTGATGCTCGAGGACCGTGATCAACTTTTCTTCCAGTTTCGTCGCGGCCTCATTCTCGCCGAGCGCACGCAAGACATTGGCGTAGGGAATGTAGACGTTGTAATCGTCTCCGCAAACCGCAATCGCGCGGTCGATTAATTCGGCAGCCTCTTTCCAGCGGTCCGATTCGAAGAGCGCGCGCCCGAGGACGCCATATCCTTCCTCGCAATCTGGCTTGAGTTCGATGGCCTTGCGAGCCCAGCGGGCGGCTTCGATGTAATTCTTCTGAACGCTATATAGGCGCGCCCGAGCCGAGAGCGCGTCGGGAAGCTCAGGCTGCAGCGCCAGCGCGCGTTCCACCGCCCTCAATCCTTTCTCAATCCAAAGCGGATCACCGCCCTGATATTCAGAAAGTGCTCCGCACACGTGCGCGATACCCGCGTACGCTTGAGCGAAATCCGGGTCGAGGCGGATTGCGTGCTGGTACATCTGCATCGCAAATTCGAGATTCCCCATTCGTGCATACTTCCGGCCGCGAAGCAGATAGTCGTATGCCTCGGGATTCTCCGTCGGCTTTAGCGCAATAACCTGCTCTTCCTGCGGAGAAAGCTGAATGCGCAGCGCTTGAGCGATGCTACGCGCGATTTCTTCCTGCACTTCGAAAACGTCTTTCAGTTCCCTGTCGAATCGTTCGGCCCAAACCGGGTAATCGCGGCCCGCATCAACGAGCTGCGCGTTGATGCGCAGACGATTCCCCGAGCGGCGGACACTGCCGGCCAGGACAAAATTCGCGCCGAGCCGCTGACCGATATCGGGTGCGGTAAGCGACGTGTCGCGGAACGGCAGAACCGTCGTGCGCGGGAAAACGTGCAGGCCTTTGATTTTCAGAAGCTCGGTGATGATGTCTTCTGACATGCCGTCGCGAAAGTATTCGTCCTCCTTCGCGCCGCTCATGTTTTCGAAATAGAGAACCGCAAGCGATTTATCCGCCCGGGCCACCGGAACCGCCGCGCTGCGGCCCGATTCCGATTCGCGCTTCAGGCGCTGCAGATCCGTGCGCATCTCCGAGGCATTCTGATAACGAAGGCGGCGCTCCTTCTCGAGCGAGCGATTGATGATGCGATCGAGTTCCGGCGGAATGTTCGGATTGAGACGAATGGGAGCAACCGGCGTGCGATTCAAAATCGCCTCAAAAATTACGGCAGGCGTATTTCCGCTGAACGCCGGCCGGCCTGTCGCCATTTCGTAAAGCACGACGCCGAACGAGAAAAGATCGCTGCGAGCGTCAATATCCTCGCCGCGCGCCTGTTCGGGGGACATGTAAGCAACCGTGCCCATCGTCGTGCCGGGGCTCGTCAAGCTCTCGGTGCCGATGGAGGCGGTCGGCGCGGAAGACGCGCTGAGGGTTTCTCCCATGCCGGGCTGCCATCCCGCCGGCTTCGCCAAACCAAAATCCAAAATCTTTGGCCTGCCCTGCGTGATAAAAATATTTGCCGGCTTGATATCGCGATGCACGATTCCTTTGGCGTGGGCCGCTTCCAGCGCGCCGGCAATCTGAACTCCAATCTCGAGCAGATCGTCAATGGCCATGGGGCGGCCGCCGATTCGCTGCCGCAGCGTCTCGCCTTCGAGCAGCTCCATGACGATGAACGAGCGCCCGTCCTGCTCGTCAATATCGTGGATCGTGCAGATGTTCGGATGATTCAGAGCGGAGGCTGCGCGAGCTTCGCGCTGGAACCGTTCGAGTGCGCGCGGATCCTTGGCAAGCTCATCGGGAAGGAATTTGAGGGCGACCTGCCGGCCCAGGCGAATGTCTTCGGCCTTGAACACGACGCCCATCCCGCCGCCGCCGAGCTTTTCGAGGAGTCGATAGTGAGAAATGGTCTCGCCAGGCATCTCAGGAACTCCGGGCAGACGGAATCCTAGCCCTAGCTGGATGGTAAGTCAACGCGCAGAATATCCTAATGCCATATCGTTCCAACCCGGCGGCCCGGGCGTTCGCTGGCTCGATAATAAGGGCGAGGCGATGAGAACGTGCGGTCGAAATTCAGGCACGTCTGAAGGAATCTTCCACCTGATCCCGTCTTCAAGCGCTGATCGAACGGCATGATTCTTCGGAGGCATGGAGATCGTGCTTCACGAACGATGGAAATCCATGTAAAGATGGGCGATTCGAACGGCGGCATCGAGAGCAACTGTTGCGGTTGCGTTGGAATCACTAGTCTGCACGAAGCTTCGGGAGGATGCATGCGGCGTTGTTTCGGGCTCTTGGTACTGCTGGCTATCTGCACAATACCGGCGCGCGCGCAAATCACACCGAGATACGAGGCCGGCGCCGGCTTCGATTTCACCTCGTTCGGCCCGCAATCGCTCACGTCCACGACCTCAACGCCTCGCCTCAAAACGTTTGGTTGGAATGTCAACGGCGTGTACAACCTGTACCGGTTCGTCGGGGTCGCGTTCGATGTCAGCGGCGTTTACAACGTCCAGATTTCCCCGAGCGCGAATATCGGTAACGCCACCACTCAGATCTATCCATTCCTCGTTGGCCCGCGCTTCTACCCATTCGGCCATCGCAAATTTACCATCTTCGGACAATTACTCGTCGGCGGCGGCTACCAACGGCTCAGCGCTCCTCTGCTCAACCCCTTTCCGGCAGCCGTATTGACGAGCACCGGATACGCTTGGCAAGCCGGGGTCGGCGTCGACTACACATTCCGCAACCGTTGGGCGATCCGGCTCATTGAAGTGGATTATCTGAACACATACTTCAACGGCAGCGGCCAAGGCAGCGAGCGCGCGACGATCGGCGTCGTATATCGCTGGGGTGTAGCCGGCGTGCGGCGCAAGAAAAAGTAATATAGCTTTTGAGAGACTAGCGCGGTCGGGAGTAGTGATGCCGCCTTCGTATCCGCATCGGCGATTGCGGAAATGCCTCAATCCGGCAAAGAGTTACCGGCTGCCTGTCCGGCTAGTTTTCACTTGCGCCGCGCAATCGCTCGGTGCAGATTAACGCACCATGGAATTTCCGCTGGAAACAGTATCGTCGCGCATCGTGCTCCTCGCGGTCTGCGCGCTCGTGGCCGTGGTGTTCTGCTACGAGGCCGTCAAGATGGAATTGGCGGAACACCGCATCTGGTCTGATGATCTGGCGGAAATGCAGAGCGCCGCCGCGCTTGAGCCGGGTTACGCCGAGTATTGGGACCGCCTCGGGAGATTCGTGCAATTTGGTTTGGACGAACAGGACTTTCCCGCCGCACTCAGTAATTACGAAAGAGCGGTACAAATTAGTCCGCTTACCGCGCGTTATTGGATAGACCTCGCGGTTGCGCACGAAAATCTGGGAGATACCGCGAAAGCCCGGCAAGAATTCGACGAGGCGCGGAAGGATTATCCCGGCTCGGCGGAAGTGCGCTGGGAGTACGCGAACTTTCTGCTCCGGCAAGGACAAGTGCCTGAAGCGCTCAAGGAAATGCGGACCGCGGTCCAGGAGGATTCAACTCTGCTCCCGCTCGCGGTCAATCGCGCATGGCGAGCGACGAACGACCCCGGTCAAGTGGCCGATGCGATTCTGCCGAATACCGCGGCCGCGTACATCGAAGCGCTCAACTTCTTTGCCGGTGTCGAAGACGTAGACGCCGGTCTGAAGATCTGGAAACGGCTCGCCGATTCGCATCTGCCGTTTGAAATCGAAAAGCTGTTCCCGTTCCTCGAGGTGGTGATCCAGCAAAATCGCGGCGCAGATGGAAAGCGAATGTGGCTCGAGGCGCTCGCGGCCTGTGGATTGCCGCACGATTTGCCGTCGAATGGGTCCGTGGTTCTGAACGGCGGTTTCGAGCGTGACATCCTGAACGGCGGCTTCGATTGGCGCTTGCCGTCATCCTGGGGAATGACCGCCGACTATGATACGGGCATCCGTCACGGAGGCCAGCGTTCGCTAAGGTTGGATTTTGGCGGGGGCATGAATATTGACCTCGAGCAACCAGTGGAATTCGTCGCGGTTGATCCGGCGAGCAGATACCATTTTGATGGATTCATCCGCACGGAGAATGTTACGACGGAAAGCGGCTTGAGGTTTTACGTCTTCGATCCCCGGCATCGAGACACGCTCTATCTCCACACGGACGATTTGACGGGAACACATGATTGGACCGAGTTGCAGGGAGACATCACCACCGGTCCGGATACTCAGATCCTGCAACTCGAAGTTCGCCGGACACCGAGCCGGATGTTCGAGAACAGGCTGGGAGGATCGGCTTGGATTGATGATGTGTCCCTCGTTCCCGCCTCAGCGGCTGCTGCTCCAGTCAACACGGCGCCCCGCCAAGAAACCCAATGAGAGCGCTGCAAGTTTCAGTCTGTTTCCTAATTCTCTTCGCCGTAGCCGCCCACGGCGTCGTGGAGATTTGGTCTGAATCCGCGTTCGAAATCGGAGCGGCGCTTTTGCTTGTCGCCTGGGGAATTTTCACCACGAGTTCGACAGAAGCGGAGATTCATTGGAACGATCTGAACTGGCCGATCGCCGGGTTCTTCGCCTGGGCGATCCTGCAGCTTCTCTTTCGCATCACCGTGTACCCGTTTCTCACATGGACCGCTCTTCTGCGGTGGGGCGCGTGTTTCATCATTTATTTCGTGGCGACCCAGGTTTTTCGCGAACGCAACGATTTGCGAATCCTGACGTGGTTTCTGGTTCTTTTGGGTTTCAGTGTCGCGCTTGAGGGAATCGTTCAACAGTTCACCGGCGGCGGGAAAATTTATGGGTTCCGAGAGTTGCACCTCGGAGGGGAGCCATTCGGTCCCTACGTCAATCGAAATCACTTCGCGGGCCTGATGGAGCTGTTAACGCCGGTTGGATTGTCATTTCTCGCATTTCGTGGTTTGCGGCGCGATCTCGTGCCTCTCGTCGGACTGTTTACTCTGGTTCCTGTCGGAGCGATTATTCTGGCCGCTTCGAGAGGAGGCTTGATCGCATTCGCTTTCGAGTTGTCACTTCTCGCGGTCATTTACGTGAGCCGGCGATCTGGGAAGATGCGTCTCGGTCCTGCGATTGCGTTTATTGTCGTACTTGCGTCGCTCGTTGCGTGGCTGGGCGTCGGAAGGGCCCTCGAGCGCTTCAGCGCGAAAGGTCCCGGGGAGGTCACAGCCTATCGGCGGTGGACGATGACCAAAGGGACGCTCCGGGTGTTCCTCGCGCATCCGATCACCGGAACCGGGCTCGGCACACTTGTAGTGGAATTCCCCCGTTACGACACAGACTACGACGGAAAATTAGTCGACCACGCTCACAATGACTATGCGGAAGCTCTCGCGGAACTCGGCCTTCCGGGGGCGATTTGCGGCGCGGCATTTCTGTGGCTGTTACTTAAAGCTTCAATACGAGGGATGCAAACAGACCAGGCTCACTTCTCGGTCGCGTACCACATTGCGGCGTTCATTGCATGTGCTGGAATCCTATTTCACAGCTTCGTTGATTTCAATCTTCACATCCCTTCGAACGCATTATTGTTCTTAATTCAAGCCGGATTATTAGTCACTCCGCCCTTGCCTCAAGACCAGGCAAACCCAAGAAAACACAGGGCTTCCATGTGAAATTCAGTCGTTGACATTCGGACATCTGCTAGTCCATAGTGTCTTGGGGCATCATCCAAGATGAGCGATACAGTCCGCGATTTTACGGGCTGCTTGGGGCTGAAGTTGATCTGGGTTTTCCTCATCCTTCCGTGGGGAGCCCCGGCAGTTTATTGCCAGGATCAGCTTCAGACTTCGAAGCAGACCAACGACAAAATATTTCAGCTCGCGCAGGCGAAGCCGTCCCGGCCCTCCGAAATTCCAATCGGTTCCGGCGACGTTATCCACATTGACGTCTTCGACGTTCCCGAATTGACACGAGAAGTCCGCGTGAGCGACACCGGCGACATTTCGATCCCTCTCGTGCCCGGACGCGTACATGTTGCCGGACTCACCACGTTCGAACTTGAAGCCAAATTGGAAAACCTACTGATCGAGAACGGGCTTGTTTCACACCCCCAGGTATCTGTGTTCGTAAAAGAACAGAATAGCCAGCCAGTTTCCATTGTCGGCGCGGTAGCGAGACAGATGGTGATGCAAATCGTCAGGCCTACGACTCTTCTCGAAGTCCTCGCCGATGCCGGAGGAATTACCGATGATGCCGGCAGCTATGTATTCGTAACGCGTGGGGGACTCAACAAAGCTCCCGTTGCAGCGCCGGCGCAGGAACCGAGGGGCGGTGGACAGGACGCGCCGCCGGCCGATAGCGCGACGGAGAAAATTCGACTGCATGACCTATTAATCTCAGGTGATCCGACTTTCAACGTGCCGATTTTCGGAGGCGATGTTGTTAGTG
The DNA here is from genome assembly GCA_963838705.1 of uncultured Acidobacteriota bacterium. Taxonomy (GTDB): domain Bacteria; phylum Acidobacteriota; class Terriglobia; order Acidiferrales; family UBA7541; genus Palsa-147. Next base: position 421,965 of record CAWIRU010000006.1, read on the forward strand.
TGCCCCGATCGGGCATCGTATACGTGATCGGCGCTGTTCAGGGCCCTGGGGGCTTCACTCTGGAGAGCCGCGGCGACCACATCACCGTCTTGAAAGCACTTAGCATGGCTCATGGACTGACGAGCACGGCAAAAGCGAACAGCGCAATTATCATGCGGCAGGATCCGACAACCGGCGTCAAGAATGAAATTCCGGTGCCGGTGAACAAAATGCTGGCGCGCAAAGTAGACGACATGCCGATGCAGGCGGGAGATATGTTGTTCGTGCCCGATAGTGCCGGCAAGAAGGCCTTGTATAAGGGCTCAGCGGCGGCCCTGGCAGTTGGCACTTCGCTTTTGATTTACCACTTCCCATAAAATCAAAGAACTGACACGCATTCGAAACTATTCGAGTTGAATCGAGAGAAGAATGGAAGACGCTAGCAGACTTGTCATGCGGGATCGAAAGGGCGCGGAATCCCTTTCACTGATTACGGCTGCCCCTGTGGCGAGCTGGGAGCAGATGCCGAAAGAGCCGCATCTGCTCGATTACCTGATCATCCTGAAGAAACACCAGTGGCTGGTGCTGAGTTTCCTATTGACGGTCGTAACGGTCGTCACAATCGCGACATTCAAAATGAAGCCCGTGTATGTGGCCGCGGCTCGAGTGGAAGTGGACCGCGAAGCACAAAGTATCCAGCCATTCCCGGACGCGAATTCCTACGACGACTATGTGGACAGCGAGAACTACATTGAAACACAAACCAAGATTCTGCAGAGTGAGACGCTGGCGCTCCAAACCATCAAATCAATGGATCTTGGGAGATATCCGGAGTATGGCGGCAAGGCGAACACTTTTATAGTCCCCCACGCAGGAGTTACGTCTCAGCGGCCGGCCATCCTCGGCTCTTTTCTCGGCTCATTGTCGATCCAGCGCATCAAGGACAGCCGGTTAATTGAAGTGCGATTTGAAGCGCAAGATCCGCAGTTGGCCGCCCAGATCGTAAACGGCCATCTCCATAACTACATCGAGGCAAACTTCCGAAGCAAATACGACGCAACGACGCAGGCTTCGAACTGGCTATCGGCTGAGCTGGAGGAGCTGCGCATCAAGGTGGAGAAATCCGAAGCGGCGAAGATCGCCTACGAGCGCGAAAATCAAATCTGGACGATCGACGAAAAACAAAATATCACGACGCAAAAACTTTCGGATATCAATAAAGCCCTCACGGACGCGCAAACCATCCTAGTTGAAAAACAGGCGTTATATCAGATCGCAAAGTCGGGCGACGTTGACCAACTGCCCGACGTTCGCAACAACACGTATTTGGGTGAATTGCTCAAACGCCAGGCCGACCTAGGCGAAGAATACGTAGACGCGTCGGCTCAATTTGGCCCGAATTATCCGAAGGTGCAGCGCATCGCGCGCGAGAAGAAAGAAGTGGACGACGCGCTGGCGCGTGCTAAGCAAAACGTCGAAGCATCCATTGAGACCGACTATAAAACGGCGCGCGAGCGTGTTGATCTGCTGTCGGCGGCGCTCGAGAAACAAAAGGGCGACGCCAATGATATGTCCGAGAAACTTGTTCAGTATCACATTCTCGAGCACGACGCGGAATCCAACAAGCAACTCTACGACGGGCTTCAGCAGAAATTAAAAGAGGCGAGCATCACTGCAGGGCTGCGCTCAAGCAATATCCGCATCGTGGATCCGGCGTTGGTGCCGACATACCCCGCGCGGCCTCAAAAGGCGAAGAACATTCTGCTCGCCTTCCTCATTGGCCTTGTGGGCGGAGTGGGGCTGGCGTTTTTGCGGGAATATCTCGATAACACGGTGAAATCGCCCGATGACGTCGAGCGTCTCGCCGGGCTGCCTTCACTTGCGGTCGTTCCATCTCTGCCGAACCTTCTGGGCGTATCGCACTCCAGGAGACTGCTAACCTCCGGCGATGGGGATGGAGATCAACAACAGGAATCGCGCGTCGAAATCGTCTCCTTCATCAAGCCGAAGTCGCAAGTATCCGAAGCGTTCCGCGCATTGCGAACTTCGTTGTTGCTCTCCCAGGCCGACCATCCGCCGCAAGTCATCTTGGTCACGAGCGCCCTTCCGCGCGAGGGCAAGACAACGTCGGCGCTCAATCTGGCCGTGACGTTGGCTCAACTGGGCGATCGAACACTTATTGTCGATTCCGACCTTCGCAAACCGGGAATCCGGCGGGCGCTCGGCCTTACAGTCGGCCGCGATTTCGGGCTCAGTTCCTATCTCGCGGGGGTGTCCTCGTTGGACGACGTAATCATTCCGCATCCGCAGATCGAAAACCTGTCGGCGCTTACGACCGGCCCGATCCCGCCGAGTCCCGCCGATCTGCTTTCTTCGCATCGCATGCGCGACGCAATCACGTACCTCCGCCAGAAATACAAGTTCGTTGTCATCGACTCGCCGCCGATTATGGCTGCAACGGATGCCGTCATTCTCTCGGCCTTGACGGATGGAGTACTTCTCGTCGTGCGCAGCGGTGAGACGCCAAAAGAAGCATTCACGCGCACGCGAGATCTACTCCATGCCGTGAAATGCCGCTTGCTGGGCGTAGTGTTGAATGCCGTCGATTCGAGCGCGCCGGATTATTACTATTCATATCGCTACTATCCATACGCGTACGGATACGGCTACGGCGAGGACGCCCCCGGCAAACGGTCCAAGTTCCCCTCGGGTGGCGGTTCCGCCCCCACATCATAGGAGCCAAGAATGCGCGCGTTGATCACCGGAGGAGCAGGATTTATCGGTTCTCACTTGGCCGAGCGCCTACTCGCGCGGGGCGATGAAGTCATCATCCTCGACGACCTCTCGACAGGGAGCGTCGAGAATATCCGCCACCTCAAGAGTCACGAGCGTTTCCAGTGCGTTTTCGATTCCATCCAAAATCGAATGCTCCTGGCGGAACTCGTGGATGAATCGGAAGTCGTGTTCCATCTCGCAGCGGCAGTTGGGGTTCGGCTCATCGTGGAAAGCCCGGTGCGGACTATCGAAACGAACGTAAACGGCACGCAGTTGGTCCTTGAAGCGGCATGCCGAAAGAAGAAGCTCGTTTTCACGGCCTCCACTTCCGAAGTCTATGGGAAGAGCGTCCACGTGCCGTTTCACGAGGATGCCGATCTGGTTCTCGGCCCCACTTCGATCGGCCGTTGGAGTTACGCCGCATCAAAAGCGCTCGATGAGTTTCTTTCTCTCTCCTACTGGAAAGAGAAGAAGCAACCGGTGGTGATCGCGCGGCTCTTTAATACGGTAGGGCCTCGCCAAACGGGACGTTATGGCATGGTTCTCCCCAACTTCGTGCGCCAGGCGCTTGAAGGAGCGCCGATTACCGTTTACGGAAACGGGAAGCAGTCGCGTTGTTTCTGCGACGTCTCCGATTCCGTCGAGGCGATACTTCGGTTGGTCGGAACAAGCGCAGCCGTCGGCGAAGTCGTCAATATTGGGAGCAACCACGAAATCTCGATCGAGGGGCTTGCTCGCCAAGTCAGAGAACAAGCGAAAAGTGTTTCTCCAATCGAGTTGATTCCTTACGACCAGGCCTATGAGCCGGGCTTCGAGGATATGCCGCGACGCGTGCCGGCGCTTGAGAAGTTGGAAGGCTTAACCGGCTTCCGTCCGTCTATTCCGCTCACCGCGATCGTGGATCGCGTGATTGCGTATCAAACTGCCAAGCGCAGCCCGGACTCTGCGCAGAGAGTGCAGACGGGCACGGAGCGGTCGGCTCGCGCGATCGCAATGTGAGCAACGCTAGGCTCGCTCCTTCAGCATCGTTCCGCAGCTTCCCGCGACATGGCGTTTTGGTTCTGGCGAAAGTCAGCCCTGAAACATTTTCGATCCCCATCGGATTTTCCAGCAATCCCCGCAGTTCGTTCTGGCCGTTACCTGTGTTCTTCTTGCGAAAATTGACAGTCTTTCGGAATTACGATTCTCCGGTATTCTGGATCAGGCGGCACATAGACCAAACGGCCCGCTGGCGGCTCGACGGGCCGTCCGTCGCGTCATCATACTGTGGATGGACATGACTAAATGAATCAGGACGTGCCCAGAAACAAGGTGTCAGTCGTAATCCCTGTTTTCAACGAGAAGGCAACGATTGCCGAGTTGGTCCGGCGTGTGCGAGCCGTCGAGATCGACAAGGAAATTGTAATCGTTGACGACTGCTCGACGGACGGGACGCGTGACATCCTTCTCCAAATCGTGAACTCATCTCAAAGCCAGCCCGACTCTCCCGGCCAATCCTCTCTGCCGATGGCGTGCTCCGGAGACGTCCGGGTTTTCTTCCAGGAGCGCAATCTTGGCAAAGGCGCTGCCGTGCGGCGAGGCATCCAGGAGGCGCGCGGCAATCTAATTCTTATCCAAGACGCCGATCTTGAGTACGACCCGAAAGACTACGGGGCGCTCCTCGATCCGATCGAGCGTGGAATGGCTGATGTTGTCTATGGCTCACGGTTTCTCGGTGGCCCTCACCGCGTGCTTTATTTCTGGCACTTAGTCGGCAACAAAACCCTTACGCTCATTTCCAATATGTTTACGAATCTTGGCCTGACCGACGTTTGGACTTGCTACAAAGTCTTCCGGAGAGAAGTCTTGCAGAGTTTTGAACTCAAAGAAAATCGATTCGGGTTCGAACCCGAAGTAACCGCCAAGGTGTCTCACGGAAGATGGGTCGTCTTCGAAGTGCCTATTTCTTATAATGGCAGGACGTACGCACAAGGAAAGAAAATCACCTGGCGCGATGGGTTTCGTGCCATTTGGTGTGTAGTGCGCTACGGCATTTTCAAGTAGATTCTCGGGAGCATGCTGGAATGGCCTCAAAAGTAGGCATCGGAATCATCGGGTACGGCTACTGGGGGCCGAACTATGCCCGCGTATTCAACGAATTGGCCGACTCGGCCGTCACGGCAATTTGCGACGCCCAGCCCGAACGGCGGCAGCGTGCATTGTCGCGGCTCCCTGGCGTTCACGTTTGCGCGACCGTCGAAGAGCTTTTAAAACGCTCGGGCGTTGATGCCGTGATTATTTCGACGCCTGCATCGTCTCACTTCGAATTGGCCAGGCTGGCGCTGCTCTCCGGCCGCCATGTGATCATCGAGAAGCCAATCGCGATTGAGATCGAGCACTGCAGCGCTTTGCGAGCGCTCGCAGAGAAGTCAGGACGAGTGTTGATGGTGGCGCACACGTTTCTCTATAATCCCGGAGTCCGCAAGCTGCACGAATGCGTAAAGTCGGCTGCTTTCGGGCGATTGTATTACATGCATTCGACGCGCACGAATCTGGGCCCGATTCGCGGAGACGTGAATGCGATCTGGGATTTGGCGCCGCACGACATTTCGATCTTCAACTATCTCATCGACGAGGAACCGCAGTGGGCAAGCGCGGTGGGATCGCATTCCCTGGGGAATGCTCGCGAGGATGTCGGCTTCATCACCCTCGGCTACAGCAATGATGTGATCGGCAACATTCACGTAAGTTGGGCTGATCCCAACAAGGTTCGCAGAGTCGTCGTGGTGGGCAGCCGGCAACGGCTGGTGTTTGACGACCTCAACGATCTCGAGCGCGTGCGAATATTCGAAAAGGGCGTGGCTGCCGGCGAAACCGATGCGGTATCGTTCGGCGATTTCAAATTGCTGATTCGAGACGGCGATATCATCAGTCCGAAAGTCGAATACAGCGAACCGCTAAGGAATCAGGCAACGGATTTCATCGAAGCGATTCGGCAGAACCGGAAGCCGGTATCGGACGGCGCCACCGGAGAAGCCGTCGTGCGCACCCTGAAGGCGATTGAAGCATCCATGGCGCAGCGCGGAAAAGCGGTGGAGGTAGCACAGTGCTCAACTGCGTCGCGGTAGAGCTCGGCCGTGACTGCTCGATCGATCCCGGAGTCATTCTGGGTTATCCGCCGGGACGCCCGGTAGAAAAGCTGCCCGTGCGCATTGGAAATCTGGCGCAAGTCCGCTCGGGCACGGTGATCTACGCCTCGGTCGAGATCGGCGACCACTTCCAGACGGGACACAACGTCATCATCCGGGAAGGCAATCGAATTGGAAACGACTGCGCCGTTTGGAACAATTCAACGGTGGATTACGACTGCGTGATCGGCTCGCGCGTGAAAATTCATTGCAACGTGTACATCTCACAGTACACGACGATCGAAGATGATGTTTTTCTCGCGCCCGGCGTCTTGCTCGCGAACGATCCTCATCCCCTATGCACGAAGTGCATGCAGGGCCCAACGATCAGATCGGGCGCAAGAATCGGCATCGGGGCCACCATACTTCCCCATGTGGTTATCGGCGAAAACGCGCTCGTCGGCGCCGGCAGCGTCGTCACACGCGACGTTCCTGCGCGCGCAGTCGTAGCCGGGTCACCGGCGCGTGTGATTTCTGAGGTGGATGCGCTAGAGTGCCCATTTGACATCGTGAAACCCTACGTAAACGGGATTGATGTGCACCGCCGTCCTGAATGGACGACAGTGCCGGCATTGCCTCGACCGGTGGTGCGGCCCAATCGAACCGTGAAATGAAGACGCTTGCTGCCATCTTTGCCTTCAACGAAGGAGACAAAATTCGGCGCACGATTTCCCGTCACCCGCCGGAACGCCAATACGACCTCCTCGTGATGGACGATGGGTCAACCGATGGTGCGATAGAGTCTTTATCCAGGAATGGATGGGTGCACCTGCGCAATTCGAAGAATCGCGGCATCGGCGCGGCGATGAAGCAAGTATTTGAATACGCGCTCGAGAACAACTACGACGTTCTCGTGATTCAGGCGGGCAACGATAAAGATGATCCGAACGAAATTTCGCGATTGCTCGAGCCCATCATTACGGGGCGCGCGGATTTCGTCCAGGGTTCGCGGTTCTTGCCGGGCGGCGGTTACGGCAATACACCGGTGTACCGGGTCGTCGCGACTCGGTTCGTACATCCGATGCTGTTCTCGATGTTCGCGCGGAAGCGCGTCACGGAAACGACCAATGGCTTCCGTGCTTTTCGCACCGAAATCCTCCGCGATCAGCGCGTCGACTGGCGGCAGGATTGGCTCAACAAGTATGAATTGGAGCCCTATCTGTTGTTCAAGACGATCCGTTTGGGTTACCGGCATTGCGAGGTGCCCGTGACCAAGGTGTACCCGCCGCACCAGCAAGGCTACACAAAGATGAAACCCATCACGGGATGGTGGAGCATTTTGCGCCCCATCGTCTATTTGGGATTCGGCGTAAAAAAATGACCCAACAAATCAAGATTCCTTTTGTCGATTTGCAAGCTCAATACCGGTCGATCGCATCGGAAGTTACGGATGCGATCACGCGCGTTGTCGAGCGCGGAGATTACATTCTTGGCGATGATGTTCGCCTCTTTGAAGAGGAGTTCGCAAAGTATATCGGGACGAGCGAGGCGATCGCTGTCGGAAGCGGGCTGGCGGCGCTCGAACTTCCTCTGAGAGCATATGGTATCGGCCCTGGGCACGAAGTAATTACCGCCGCGAACACGTTCATCGCCACGGCTCTCGCGATCATGGCTACTGGCGCGCGGCCAATTCTCGTGGATGTCAATCCGGAAACCTATAACATCGATCCGGCCGCGATCGAGGCGGCGATTACATCGAAAACCAAAGCAATCATGCCGGTGCACCTCTACGGGCAGCCCGCCGAGATACAGCCAATCCTCGAAATTGCTCGAAAGCACGGGCTGATCGTGATCGAGGATGCGGCGCAGGCGCACGGAGCTTGGTATGACGGGTGCCGTGCCGGCGCGCTGGGGCATGCCGCGGGATTCAGCTTTTACCCGGCGAAAAATCTCGGCGCATACGGCGACGGCGGCATGGTTGTCACGAATGACGCTGAGGTTGCGGAGAAGCTGCGCCGTCTTCGCAACTACGGGCAACGAGTGAAATACGAGCATTCCGTCATCGGCACAAACTCGCGGCTGGACACGATTCAGGCGGCCGTTCTCCGCGTCAAGCTTCCGCGCCTGGACCAATGGAATGCGGCTCGCGGTGAGCACGCCGCTTCATACGGCGCGCTATTGGCGGGTGCTCCAATCGTTCTGCCAAAAACAGCGAAGAAGTGCACCCATGTTCATCACCTCTATGTAGTTCAAGTGGATCGGCGCAGCGAGGTACAGAATGTGCTGAGCGCGCGCGGAATCGGCACGGGAATCCACTACCCGATTCCAATCCATCTGCAGGAAGCTTGCGCGAGCCTCGGTTATCATAAGGGCGATTTCCCCGTAACAGAGAATGCTGCATCGCGAATTCTTTCGTTGCCAATGTACCCCGAGATGACGAGCGAGCAGCTAGAGTTAGCCGTAGACGGATTGTTGGAAGCAATTTCGGTGTCCCCGGGAACAAACTCCGCGCAGAAATAATGAAATTGGGCGGAGGGCATGTCGCGGCAATTTGTGGGCGCCACCTCACGATTGCCGCTGAACGAAGATGCGCTTTAGCGCCAACGGCCCAAACGCAGTTGCCAGCGACTGCGTCTAATCGAATCACGGTAGCTTGCGGCAGGTTTAGTGCGAGCCGTACGCGGAGCATTGGCCGCCGCTGAGCCGGATGCTTCCGCCAAGTGCTTTCGCCGGCGGCGAAAAACGCAAATGACACTGAAGAATTCAATCAGCCGAATGAGCCACTCGCACAAAGTGCTCCTCGTGCTGTTCCTGATTACGCTGCCGTTGGTAAATCCGTGGGTACGGGGCGATGGCGTCGGGTATTACGCCTACGTGCGCGCCATGCTGATCGAGGGTCGCCTCGACTTTGAAAAGGATTGGCAGCACGCGAACGAGAGCTTTCAAATGTATCGGGTGGGTCCGGATGGCAAGCCCAAGCAAGGCGGTTACACGCCGACGGGCCATCTCGACAATCATTTTGCGACGGGCCCATCGATTCTGTGGGCGCCGTTCCTGATCGCTACGCACGGCGTCGTGCTCCTTGCCGACCGTCTCGGCGCGCATATCCCCGCCGACGGCTTCTCGTGGCCGTATATCGACACAATGGCCCTTGCGACGGCGCTCTATGGCTTTCTGGGCCTGCTGATCTCGTTTGAACTCGCGCGGAAGTATTTCGCGGAGCGATGGGCGTTGCTGGCAACCATTGGTATTTGGTTTGCCAGTTCATTGCCCGTCTACATGTATTTCAACCCGTCGTGGTCACATGCGCATTCCGCATTCGTAGTAGCCCTGTTTCTCTGGTATTGGGATCGGACGCGTGGATCGAGAACCATTCTTCAATGGACGATCCTGGGACTGATCGCCGGACTTCTGATGGACGTGTATTACCCGAACGTAATGGTATTGCTCGCACCCGCGGTGGAATCGTTGGAGGAGTATTACCAAGGAATTCGAAGTCGGACCGGGAGCCGGCCTCTGGGGAAATTGGCGCTTGGAAATTTGGCCTTCATCGCCGCGAGTATTCTCACCTTTCTTCCGACGCCGATCACTCGAAAGATCATCTACGGCCATCCATTCGCGACAGGGTATGCAGACACCGGAACCTGGTCGTGGTTCCACCCGGACTTGCTTCGAGTACTCTTTTCATCGGATCACGGATTGTTGAGCTGGACGCCGATCATTCTATTTGCCGGGCTTGGCCTTCTCGTGGTGTTGCGGCGGGACCGGCAATTCGGCACGGCGCTCATTGCCGTTCTGTTGCCTTACTACTACCTCATCGCCAGTTCGCCGTTCTGGGATGGGCTCTCGTCCTTCGGCAATCGCTACTTCTTGCCGCTGACGCCGATCTTCATCATCGGACTTGCCGGCACTTTTTCCGCTTTGGAAGAATTCTGGAATACGCACTCGGCAAAAATCGCGGCCTATGCCGCAACCGCATTTCTCATCCTCTGGAACTTATGTTTCATTTTTCAATGGGGCACGCATCTTGTGCCTCCACGCGGGCCAATATCGTGGCGGGAAATGATTCACAATCAATTCACGGTTGTGCCCTCGGCGCTTGCCGGCAAGGCAGAACGCTACATCCTGCATCGCCACGCCTTGATGAATGACATCGAAAAATCCGACGTCAAACAACTAGAGAAGACAGGCCCGGCCCCGAACTAAGTGGACGAATGACGAACACCCAGCAGCCCACAAACCTGGGCCAGACGCTTCTCAAGAATATCGCCACGTTATTTGCTGGGCGTGGTTTGGCCACCGTGCTTTCGGCCCTGGCCGTGATCCTCCTGGCCCGCTATCTAGGACGCGAGCAACTCGGACGCTACGGCGCTATCTACTCCTACATCGGACTGTATGCATGGCTCGCCACATTCGGAATCGAACCTATTCTCGGCCGCGAAGCCGCTCAGCATCGCGAGCAGGCGGGCAGCATATTGTTCACCGGCAGCGTCATCTGCCTGGCATTCGCTTCGGTTACCACCGTCATCGCGTTGCTGCTCGCCCCGCACTTTGGATATGGCGGAGGGATATGGGTGCTGCTGCTTCTGGCCGCAATTGACCGGATGCTTGTCGTCCCGTTTTGCCTGCCGGGGATGGTTTTTCAGGTCGATCTTCGCCAGTGGTACGCCGTCAGCTTTGGGCTTATCCGGCAAGTTCTTTGGTTGCTCGCCATTATTTTCCTTGCACTCGGAAAAGCGGCTCTGTTTTGGGTCATCCTCGCCAGAACGCTGTGCGCAATTATCGAAGCGTCACTGATCACGGTGGGAACTCTTCACAAGGGGCTGCTCCCGCGCCCGTGGGAGTTTCTCCCGGTCGAAGCAAAGAAGTTTCTTATCTATTCGTTCCCGTTGGCTCTCAGCATGTTGGCCATCAACGTTTACACTCGAATCGATCAAGTCATGCTGCACAAGATGTCCACCGATCTGATACTCGGTGGATATGTGGCGGCGGTGAATTTGTCTGAGATCTTCAGCCTCTTCCCAGTCTCTCTGATGGACGCGATTTTCCCTGTTCTCGCGAGATCGGCTCGAAACGACGAGGACTTTGAACGCTACTTGCGATTCAGCTACCGCGCGTTGATGGCGCTCGTGTTCGGTGTCTGTGCCGTCGCTGTTCCGCTTTCGAAGCCGCTTACGCATCTCGTCTTCGGCGCGAAATATGCGGCTTCAGCGCCGATCTTTGCCGCGCTAATCTGGTCCGAAGTGGCCATTTTTTTTGGCGTTGTCCTGAAAATGGGATTGATTGCGCGCAATCTGCAACGCTACCTCGCGGTTTCTACGGTTATTGGAGCTGTCATCAACATCGTGCTCAATATTTTTTGGATCCCGCGATACGGTGCACTCGGGGCCACTTGGGCGACGAACATCAGCTACGCCGTCGCTTCGATCTTCATCTATTTCCTTTTTCGGCCCACACGCAAGCTTGCTTGGCTTGGCCTTCGGATATCCATTCCTGGATTCCTGCTCTCCCTGGGCGTGGCCGGAGTGCTCGCTTATTCGCATCTGCCGCTGATCTTGAATCTGGTGGTGGGTGTACTGCTCTACCTTTTTGGGGCACGGATAACCGGGGTGATCGAGCCCGGCGAGATTCGGCGCCTTTGGCGGCTCGTGGGAAATTATTTACCCTCCGCTCGTCCCAAGGTAGCCTAGGTGAAACGTCCGCGGCATCAAGGAGGGTAGCCGGTGTATACTCGAATTGACCCGAGAGTGCAATCTGCCGACGCGGTCCAAGACACCTCCTCCCGTGGGTCTGAATCGCAGGCGCGACGATCCCACATGGATGATCCCCGTGCGTTGTATTTGGACCTGACGAAGAAGGCGCTGACGTTTCTTCTGTACGGCCAGGAGATGTACATGCCGGCCGAGAAGCCGAAAAGCGCCGTCAAACGATTCGTATTCGACGCTTTGCTACGACGCGGCCTAATTCCGATGAGGCGGGCGCCGATCGACCGCGAACGCCGCAGGAACGGGCTTGATTGGCCGCCGCAGGCGTACACGATGATCGGCGTCAAGCGGCTGGACAATCTCCAAGACTGCGTCGAAGACGTCATATCTCGTGGCGTGCCAGGCAATATCATCGAGGCGGGAACGTGGCGGGGTGGCGCTGCCATCTTCTTGCGTGCGATCCTGAAGGCATACGGCGTCACCGACCGGACCGTTTGGGTCGCCGATTCGTTCGAAGGCCTTCCTACCCCCGATCAGCAGAAATTTCCTGCTGATTCCGGCGCTTACGACCATACAAATCCCTTCCTGGCCGTCTCACTGGAGCGAGTAAAGCTGAACTTCAGCCGGTTTGGGCTTCTGGACGACCAGGTACGATTCTTGAAGGGCTGGTTCAAAGACACATTACCTGAGTTGAGAGAAGAAAAGTGGGCCGTGATCCGCCTCGATGCGGACATGTACGAGTCCACACTCGACGCGCTTCGCAACCTGTACGTGAATCTCTCTGTCGGCGGCTACGTAATCATCGATGACTATGGGCTGGCTTGCTGCCGCGAGGCCGTAACTGATTTCCGCGACGCCAACCGAATTGCCGAGGAAATCCGGACGATCGATTCGACAGGCGTTTATTGGCGGCGCGAGCGTTAGCCGAATGACCGCCAAAGTTTCACTCTACATTCCGTGTTTCAACGTCGAGGCGTACATCGCCCCGGTGATCGAGGGAGTCCTTCGGCAGACGCTTCCCGCCGAAGAGATTCTCATCGTGGACGACGGCTCGACGGACCGGACGCTGGAAATCGCCCAGCGCTATCCCGTAACGATCGTGCGTCATGACCAGAATAGAGGACTGGCAGCCGCGCGAAACACTGGGCTCCTTCGCGCGAAGAATGAATACGTCGCCGCGCTCGACGCCGATTGCGTCCCGGACCCAGCTTGGCTCGAAACGCTCACGTCGGCGGCTTCCGAACCGAAAATGGCGATGGCAGGCGGAAAACTCATCGAAACAGTGCTCACATCCGTCGCGGACCGCTGGCGGCAATCTCACATGCCGCAGGACTGGGGAGCGGTCCGAATCGTGAATCCAAAATTCACATTCGGCAGCAACACTGTCGCGCGGAAAGCGGCGCTTGAGGAAATCGGCTGGTACGATGAGAGGATGCGAACAAACGGGGAGGACGTGGACATTTCGCGCCGGCTGCGCGTGCGCGGCTACGATTTCGTGTACGAACCGAGCGCGGTCGTTCGCCATCTACGCCACGATTCAGCCGCGTCGGTAATGAACGCCTACTGGCGATGGTGGAGATTTGGCGTGAAGGCCTACTCCAACGGCCCGCGGCTGAGTTCCTTGGCGGCCACATTTTATCGCGCTCATTTTCGGACTTCATTCTTGCAATGCCTTGGGCAGGACATTCGCCAGCGACAGATGGATTTGCTGCCGCTGGACTTTCTGTTGCTGGGCTACATGCCGTACCGCGATCTGCGGCTCTATTTTGAAACGCGCGCGAACACGCGTGCGTCGCATCTCTCCCGCGAGGTGAAAACTCCGTGAAGATTTTGATAACCGGAGGATGTGGATTCGTCGGCGCACAGCTGGCGTTTCATTTTCAACGCCGCGGCGATCGCGTGGTCGTGGCCGACAATCTGGTGCGCCGCGGAAGCGAGTTGAATCTCCCGCATTTCCGGCGCCGCGGAATCGATTTTGTGCACGTCGACGTCCGGAATGCGGAGGACCTCGCGAGTCTGCCGAAAGGAATCGATCTGATTTGCGATGCGAGCGCGCAACCCTCCGTCGTCACCGGTTACGCCAATCCCATCTTCGACATCACGAATAACTCCCTCGGCTTGATCCACGTTCTCGAATTCGCGCGCCATCGGGATTGCCCGCTGATCTTTTGGAGTTCAAACCGCGTGTACAGCGCCGATAAGACGAATTCGCCGCCGCATCGTGCCGAAGCGACGCGTCTCGTGTGGGACAAGGATGCTTACCGCCGTCTTTACGCCGCGAAGCCTCTGCCCGGATTTGATCCCGATCACGGATTCTCGGAGGAATTCACGCTCGACGGTTGCGAGCGCAGTATTTACGGCCTTAGCAAGCTTATGGCGGATCTCGCCTGCCAGGAATACGCCGGCGCATTTGGCATGAAGACGGTCATCAACCGCTTCGGAGTGATCAGCGGCGAAGGGCAGTTCGGTAAATCCGACCAGGGGTGGGTCACTTGGTGGGCCGCAGCGTTTCACTTCGGCTTGCCGCTGAAATACATCGGCTGGGACGGAAAGCAGGTCCGCGATATTCTGTTTATCGAGGATGTTTGCCGGCTGGTGGATTTGCAAATCGAGAATCTCGATCGAATTGCAGGGCAAGTGTTCAACGTCGGCGGCGGCCCGGCAAATTCCTGCTCGCTTGTGGAGGCGACGAACCTCTTGCGCGAAAAGTTCGGCAGGGATATTCCCATCGGCTACGAAAACGAGCCGCGCAAAGCCGATCAATGCATTTATATGACGGACAATCGCAAAGCCGAGAAGGTATTGGGCTGGAAGCCGAAGGTGGGAATCTCGGAAGGCTACGACCGGATCCTCGCGTGGATTCGCGAGAACGAAAAAGATCTCCGGTTGCTGTACGCCCCGGCACAACCGCAGGGCGCGAGCGCGAAATGAAAATTCTCGTCACGGGAAGCAGCGGACTGATAGGCTCGGAGGCCGTCGAACATTTCGACCGGAAGGGCCACAGCGTCATCGGCGTGGACAACAACATGCGCCGCGAGTTCTTCGGGCCGCCCGGCGATACGACGTGGAATCTCGCCCGCCTGCGCGCGGCTACGAAAAACTTCACACATCACGAGCTGGACATTCGCAATCGGGAAGCGGTTTTCAGCCTGTTCCGCGAGCACCGCTTCGATCGAATCATTCACTGCGCGGCGCAGCCATCGCACGACAAGGCGAGCCAGATTCCGCTGGTGGATTTTGACGTCAACGCGGGTGGCACCTTAAATCTGCTCGAAGCGGCGCGGCAATCCAGCCCCGAAGCGATTTTCTTGTTCATGAGTACGAATAAAGTCTATGGAGACGCGCCGAACGAGCTCCCGCTCAAAGAACTCCCGACCCGCTACGACTATTCCGATCCGAAAGACTTCGAAGGCATCGCGGAGGATTTCCGCATCGATCGTTCGCTGCACTCGATATTCGGCGCTTCGAAGGTCGCTGCCGACGTGATGGCGCAGGAATACGGCCGCTACTATGGGCTCCCAGTCGGAATTTTCCGCGGCGGTTGCCTCACGGGGCCAAATCACAGCGGCGTCGAGCTTCACGGATTTCTGTCGTATCTCGTGCGCGTGGCATTTTCCGGCCAGACCTACTCGGTCTATGGATATAAAGGCAAGCAGGTGCGTGACAACATTCACAGCCACGACGTTATCGCCGCGATGGAAGCGTTTGCCGCGAATCCGCGGCCAGGCGCGGTCTATAACCTCGGCGGCGGGCGCGGAAACAGCGTCTCCGTGCTCGAAGCGATTGCGCGGATCGACGAACTCAGCGGCCGGAAAATCAAGTGGGTATATAACGACCAGGCGCGCAAGGGCGATCATATTTGTTACATCAGCGATCTGCGCAAGCTGAAATCGGATTTTCCAGGCTGGGAAATCACGCGAAATCTCGATGACATCTTGAAGGAAATGGTGGCACTCGAGCAGGAGCTACTAAGCGGCGCGGGTTCCGGTTCGAGGTCGTGAGCGATGCAAGTGGCAGCGAAGCGGGAGTTGAGATCGTAATGGCTCAACCTGTGGTTACGGCGCTGATTGACACGTACAACCACGAGCGCTTCATCGAAGAAGCCATCGTGAGCGTGCTCAGGCAGGATTTTGCGCCGAGAGATATGGAAATCATTGTAGTAGACGACGGCTCCACGGATCGCACGCCTCAGATCGTGCAGAAATTTGCGCCCCGCGTCCGGTACCTGCGAAAGGAAAATGGCGGGCAGGCGTCCGCGTTCAATTTTGGCGTTCCGCAAGCGCGGGGAGAAGTGATTGCGTTTCTAGATGGCGACGATTGGTGGGAAAAATCCAAAGTCGCTGAGGTAATGACAACATTCGAAAAGAACCCTTGGGCTGGCGCGGTCGGCCACGGAATCATTCAGCATGATTCAGCGGCCGGAACCGTCTCGACGCTTTCGCCCGAGTTCCCGGGGTGCTTCGACATCCAGTCTTCAAAAGGCGCGCAAACCTTCCGGAACTACATGTGCTTTCTCGGCACGAGTCGCGTTTCCATCCGGCGAAGCGTTCTCGATAGGGTGCTGCCGATACCGCAGGCTCTCGTCGTCGAAGCGGACGAGTTCATGTCGGCCATGGCCATCGCGCACAGCAGTGCTGTATTGCTTCCCGCTTGTCTGACCCACTACCGGTTGCACGATCAGAATCAATATCAATTCAGCGCCAACGATCCTGAACGAATGCGACGAAAGCTGAATTCGCTCGTGTGCCTCGCAACGGAGCTCACCACGCAATTAGCGTCAGCCGGAATCCCCGACGAGTCTGTCCAAATCATTGTCGAACCAATTCTGGTGTCCGTCGGACGGATGAAATTGACGCTCGATGGCGGAATGCCGTGGCAGACTTACTTCATCGAGCAGGAGGATTTTCGCCTTAATCATTCCAGCGCACCCTTCGGCTATCGGGTTTTCAAACAACTTTCCCTTCTGCTTGCGCTGATCCTGCCGCCGCGGACGTTTTATAAACTCAGGAACCTCTACACCGAGAAAAACCTGCGCCGCTATCGCGCTTGGACGGGCGAGCCGTCGCCGGCTGCGGCCATTCAGGAAAAGCCGCTTTCGCGCGGTACTGCGGCCGGGAAATGATGACGGCCGCGCCCGCGCGTGCAATCCAAATGGCGTCCTTTCACGCGCTCGCGGCAATCGGGGTTTCGAGCTCGGGGTTGCCGGGCGCGGCTCATTGAGAGGCATGCTCTTTCAGGAATCAAAATGATCTCCGTCGGAATCAACTACTCTCAAATGCACGATTCCTCGGCTTCCATCGCCCGCGATGGCGAGACGCTTTTTGCCGTCGCCGAGGAACGGCTGACACGCGCAAAGCACGACGCGCGCTTCCCCGTCCGCGCGATTCAAGCGTGTCTCGATTTCGCACACGTCAAGCCAGCTGATCTCGATTTCATCTGCTTTGGCTGGCAGCCTCCCGGCAAGACCTATTCGCACGATTGGCACGATTACCTGACAGGAAAGCGTAGTCCGAATTACTACAACGTTCTAAATTCAACCCGCCATTTCGCGAGCATGTGGCATCAGGGCGGCGGCGCGAAGCCATTCCTGCGCAATTTTGGCCCGACGAAAGCGCAGATACGCTTCGTCGATCACCACCTTGCCCACGCGATCAGCGCGTATGCATTTTCCGGATTCGATGACGCCGCTGTCATCGTGATTGACGGGCGTGGCGCCTGGGAAGCAACATCCATCTGGCATGGTCACGCCGGGCGTCTCGAACACGTCTTGACGATCCCCTGGCCGAATTCGCTCGGCTTGTTCTACGCACAGTTCACTCAATTCCTCGGTTTCGTGCCAAACAGCGACGAATGGAAAGTCATGGGCCTCGCGCCTTACGGTGAGGCCGGCGTAAATCTGAGCGACTTCGCAGATCCCGAAGATCATCCCTATCGCGTGGATACGCGAAAGCTGTTCGGGTCCAGTGCGGCCCCTACTTCTGGAATCGAAAAACTTCTGGGCCCGTCGCGCGAGCCCGAAAGCGACATCGCCGATAAACACAAAAACGTTGCGTTTGCCGTGCAAGACGTTTGCGAGCGTGCCATGTTCACGCTGGTGCGCGCCGCCGTCGAAGCTACAAAGTGCCGCAATGTGTGTCTCGCCGGCGGCGTCGCCCTGAATTCAAAAGCCAACGGAAAGATTCTCGTATCGGGCCTGGTGGATCGCCTTTTCGTTCAACCGGCTGCGGGCGACGACGGGGTTTGCCTCGGCGCAGCACTTGCTCCTTACCTCGACAGCGGCGGCAAACTCCCGCTCCATCGCATGCGGCATGCGTATCTCGGCAATGAAATCCCGGAAGCCGAAATCGAAAAAGCGCTTCAGGCCTACAAGATTCGCAGCACGAAGCTCTCCGATCCCGCCAGCATGGCCGCCGAATTGCTCGCGGCCGGAAAAATTGTGGGATGGGTCCAGGGACGCATGGAATTCGGCCCTCGCGCACTCGGCAGCCGGTCGATCCTGGCTGATCCGCGCGACCCCGAGATGAATGCCCGCGTCAACAACGCCGTAAAATTTCGCGAATGGTGGCGGCCATTTGCGCCGTCGCTGCTTGCGGAAGTAGCCGGAGATTATCTCGAGAATCCGCCAGACTCGCCCTTCATGATCGTGACTTCTCAGGTGCGGCCGGAGAAGCGCAGCGTGATTCCTTCGGTGACGCACGTGGATGGGAGCGCGCGGCCTCAGACTGTCGAGAGGGATGTGAATCCTCTCTACTGGCGGCTCATCAAGGACTTCGGAGATCGGACTGGCGTGCCCGTGATTATGAATACGTCATTCAATCTTCGCGGCGAACCGATCGTCTGCTCGCCCACCGATGCCATCCGCACGTTTTATAGCTCCGGGCTCGATGCGTTGATCCTCGGCAATTTCCTCGTGGAAAAATGAGTCAAAGAATGAATCGAAAAGTGGGCACGGACTGGGGCGCGCCCGCATCTCCCTTCCGGCTCTCGCGCTCGCGGCGCGAGATTTAGCGGATCATCCGATGAAAGCCATTGCCCTTCTCGGGCGGAGAGATGAACCGGCAGACGGCGTTGCAGACTACTGCAGCTTTCTCGCACAGGCGCTCCGGCCCCACGATATTGAACTCGAAATAGTTCACGTGCCATGGGCAGAGCTCGGATGGAGCGGAGCGATGCGTTGGCTCTCACGCGAGAGCCGCAGTTGGACCGGTCAGTGGGTTCTGCTCCAATACACGGCGATGGCGTGGTCGCGCCACGGATTTCCGTTTCGCGTGCTGGCTGTGCAGCGGATTCTTTCGAAAAACGGGGTGAAGTGCGGCGTTGTATTCCATGACGTCATACTCGACCCGCTACCCGGCATTCACAATCGTATCCGTCGAAGAATTCAATATTGGATCATGGCCCGGCTTCTTGCCCGCGCGACTCAGGGTATTTCCACGGTTGACCCAAACGCGCTCCGCTGGCACCGTTCCGCGTCCGGCAAGCTCGCTTTGATTCCAATTGGCGCAAATATCCCTGAGCCCAGCGGGGTGAAAGGCTTCACGCCAAACGGCCAGCCAAAAACAATCGGCGTTTTCTGCATCTCGGGTGGAAGTTACAGGCAACGGGAAGTCACCGAGATTCTCTTTATCGTCGAGCGATCCAAAGCTCGTTCGCCGGCGCTTCAACTGGAGATTTTCGGCCGTGGTGCCCAGGAATCCGCGCCTCTGCTGGAGGGTCCGCTGCGCAAAATGGGAGTCAATTATCGTCTGCGCGGCGTGCTGCCCGCTGAGGAGATTGCCCGAACGCTACAATCTTTGGACGTGTTTCTCTGTGTCCGCGGGGAAATCTCGCCCAACCGAGGCAGTGCGCTTGCGGCTATTGCCTGCGGCGTGCCGATTGCCGCCTTCGGCCGGCGCGGCCGGTATAAGGAACTCGACGCAGCCGGGATCGAATTCGCTCCGTGGGGCTCGCTCGATTCTCTTGCCGATGCCGCCGTTCGGGTCCTGACAGACGCCGCGCTGTGGCAGGAGCTGCACGAAAGGAATCGCCGCGCTCAGTCCGAATATTTTTCGTGGGGCACAGTCGCCGGCCGGTATGCTGCCATTCTCCACTCGTCCGGAACGCGATCGGAATGAGACTTCTGCTCTACAGTCACGATTGGGCGCCCTCCATCGGCGGCACGCAGACGATCACCATGTTGCTGGCGCGTGGCCTGGCAAATCGCGCAGGCGGCCTCTCGGATCCGGTTGATGTGACGATGGTCACGAATACGCCGCGCGGAGAAATGAATGATGCCGGCACGAATTACCGAATCGTCCGCGCTCCCGGACTATGGCGGCTCGCATCGCTCATGCGCGGCGCCGATTTAATTCATCTCGCAGGTCCCAGCGTGTCGCCGTTATTGCTCGCGTGGTTGCTGCGAAAGCCGGTGGTCGTCGAGCATCATGGTTTTCAGACGATTTGCCCGAACGGGCAGTTGTTTTACGCGCGAACGCAGAGCCGGTGCCCCGGGCACTTCATGGCGGGAAATTACGCGGAATGCATCGCGTGCAATCGCAGTGAAGGCTACCTTCGAAGTATTTCTCAGTGGCTGTTGACATTCCCGAGGCGCTGGCTTTGCAAACGCGTTGCGGCGAACATCACTCCTACCGACTGGCTCGCCGCGCAGCTCCAGCTTCCGCGCATGATCACGATTTATCACGGCATTCCCGATGCACCACGAGACACCGGAAAATCTTCGCAAGTTGACCAAGTGAAGTTCGCATTTCTGGGGCGTCTCGTCTCGACCAAAAACGTGCCTCTGCTTTTGCGCGCAATGGCAGACTTGCGAGCAAACGGGATTTCATGCCAACTGCTCATCATCGGGGACGGCCCGGAACGCAAGGGCCTGGAGAAATTGACTTCGGAGCTGGCTATCGGAGACGCGGTGTCATTTCTCAGCTACGTTCTCGAAGCCGATCTGGAGCACGCGCTCGCAGGAGTGGTCGCGGTTGTCTCGGCCGGAGCAAGCGGAGAGGTGTTCGGGCTTGCGGCGGCCGAAAACATGCGGCGCGGCAGAATCGCGATCGTACCGGCGGCCAGCGCCCTTGCCGAAGTTGTCGGCGATTCCGGCGTAACGTTTCCGGAAGGCGACCCACGCGGCCTTGCTGACGCCATGCGGCGGCTCATCGCGGAGCCCGAACTACGACAGCGTCTATCATTGGCCGCGCAGGAACGTTGCGAAAAGCTATTCCAGGAAGACGCCATGGTGGATGCGCACATTTCCCTTTACAAGTCTATTCAGAAATAGTAAATAGCTGGGCGCAGTTTACAGATGCAGGGCCGGCAGCTTTTCTGAGGTGCACACAAAATGCCGGGAAGAGCGAAGCTCTATCCTTCCGCACGAGCGGCACTTTCCCGCCTTCACGGCAATTACCCGAGTTGCGCCGACAAAAGTCCCCTGTCGCGTCTTTGTCGCGAGTCTCCGCTCGATCGAGCATCTGCGAGTCTGAGCCCGGCCCTCATCCCAACTGTCTACAAGCGTGGTGAATATGAAAATCCTTGTCTACTCACACGATTGGGCCCCTGCCGTTGGCGGAACCCAGACCGCCATGATGTCGCTCGCCTGCGGCCTAGCTTCCGAACTTAGAGAACGCGGCGATTCCGGCCGACTGACTTTCGTGACGTCAACGCCGGCCGAGAGTATGGACGATCGCGCCGTGCCGTTCCCGGTCGTTCGCCGTCCTGGATTCACCGAACTGATTCGTCTGATTCGGGCGAGCGAAATCGTTCATCTGGCAGGGCCTGCGTTGCTTCCGCTCTTGCTTTCCTGGCTTTTGCGGAAGAAAGTCGTCATACAACATCACAATTATCAGGCCGTATGCCCCGACGGTCTGCTGCTTCAGAATCCGGAGCGATCGCTGTGCCCGAATCACTTCCTCAACGGCAGCACAGGAACGTGTGTGCGCTGCCATGCGGCAAATGTCGGTTTGCGGCGAAGCATTTGGCACGCAGCACTCGCTTACCCGCGCTTGTGGTTCTCCCGGCGCGCGGCCGCAAACGTGACCGTCAGCGACCACGCTGCCGAGCGGCTCTCCCTGCCCGCCTCACGCACCATCTACAACGGAACCCAACCGCATGCGCGCGTCGTTCCTCGCATTGAAACAGATTCCGCTCTCGCGCCCTGCATCGCTTATGTCGGACGGCTCACGCCCGACAAAGGCGTTTCCGTGCTAATCAGCGCCGCGATCGAACTCGCGGAGCAAGGCTGCGATTTTCGCCTCCGAATTATCGGCGACGGGCCGGAACGCGCATCGCTCGAAGGCTTGGTCCGTTTTCTCGAGTTCAGGCACCTCATAAGCTTCACCGGCTTCCTCGAAGGCGACGACTTGGCGCGGGCGACAAACGACGCCGTCGCGATTATCATGCCATCCATTTCGGAAGAGACCGCGGGATTGGCCGCCATCGAACAAATGATGCGCGGCAAGCTTGTGATCGCATCCGACATTGGAGGATTGAGCGAGGTGCTGGGCCCGACCGGGCTCAAGTGCGCGCCGGGAAGTTCCCACGAACTTGCACTGTGCATCCGCCAGGCACAGGAAGATCCCGAAATGCGTGTGCGGCTCGGCGCGGCGGCGCGAGAGCGCGCGCTTGCGCTATTCACCGAAAAGCGAATGGTCGCCGAGCACCTCAAGCTTTACAAGGAAATCCTCGGCGTACCGAAGCGACGCAGATGGTCGGCGAGGCTGATTCGGCGCCCGATTGTTCTATCTCCGCGAGCGCGCCAGGCGAAGTCTCGGAGCTGAGATCTATTCCGCGGGTTTTTCTCCCACGGCCCAAATCCAGCGGCCGAATGGCAAGTGCAGGAGGGTCCAAGTCCATCCCAGCGCTCCAACGAATAGCGCGCGCGACTGAGGGGCGACCTCTTTCCACTGATGATGGCGGCGCAAATAATATGCGAGTGACGCCATGTCGCCCTCTTCCGAAATCCGGCATTCTCGCACTCGAAACTTCGAGCTTTCTAGCGCAGTCCTCACTTCGCTTCCGGTGTATTCACGATGATGACCCGGATAGACATCCTCTTCCGCGCAGTTGTCGAAGAAATAATCGAATTTGTCATTCACGCTGCCGCCGAATAGCAGGATGAACCGGTTATAAATCGAGGCGTGATTCGGAGTCGTCAAGATCAGGCGTCCCCCCGGAGCGAGAACACGATGAATCTCCCGCAAGATGCGTTTGGGTGAAAATGTGTGGTGCTCAATCACGTCCGTGTAGGTTACGAAGTCGAATGAACTATCCGCGAACGGCAGCGGTTGCGTTCGGACGTCGCATCGTCTGTAGTCCACACCATGATCAGCGCCCATCGCTCCAAACACGCCTGAGTACGAACCGTAGTCGACGGCCGCTACTCGACATCCGAGCTGAGCGGCGTACACGGCAAATGCGCCGGTTTGAGCTCCTACATCGAGGATGCGAGGTGGATTGCTGCCTGGGGGCGCATTTCGAAATATGTAGCGCAAAAAGCAGATTTTTGCCCCAGACATCTTGAGACTCTCTCGAATCCATTCTGGGAAATTTGCGGGCAATCTTGGATCGTTTGCCAATTGTTCCAGAACCCGCTCAAAACCCTCCAAGCTTGGCCGTTTGGAGTCCATTAATCTTTGCTATCCTCTTTTCATTCATCAACTTGCAAATCCGGCAATTCTGTACCGGCTTCTGGGGCCGAGCCCCATCGAGGAAGCCCTGGCGCGGACCGCCTTCCAAGAAATCCTATGATGCCAGGCAGTCCAGTTCTTCCTACCATACACTGACGCGAGCACGATAGAATACAAGAGTCGCAGGCTCCATTGGAGAGTGTTCAACTTTCCAGAGCGTTCAACCGATGCCCCTGCTTAGAAACGTCTGCAAACACCACCCCGTGCGCGACGTCACAGGGGCCCCGCGAAATATCGCAAATACAAACCAGGACGGATGAGCCTTTGAGTCGAAAAACGGCCATGGCGTGCTTATTGGCCCTGAGTGGACTTTATTGCCTCGCCGAATTGGTCCCGGGCCGTTTCCCGGTGACTGATGAATTGTTCTTCAAGTCAGCGGGAAGGAATTGGGCGGCCACTGGCCAGTTTGCTGCTCCGGAATTAAAAGGCTGGAAATCCATTGTCCCCCCGGCGTCCGAGGTATTCTTTTCGTATCCGCCAGTTTATCCGTTTCTCTTCGGAATCTACACGAGAGCAGTTGGTTTTGGTCCGAGGCTTTGCATTTTGTACGATCTGGCGATTCATCTCTTGCTGATCTGGTGCGGCGCGTTGGTCGCCCGGCTTATCTACGGTGTGCCCTGGAGCGTGTCGGTTCTATGCGGGGCCCTGCTGATGCCGCTCGGAACAGTCGGTCGCCCTGACGAACTGGCAATCGTGTTTGCGTTAGGGGCCGCGCTCGCGTTGCGAAAGGAGGTTCCTCTCAAATTTGGCCTTCCGATCGGAGGGGCCCTATTGGGCTTCTGTTGTGCCACCAGTCTCGGAGCTTGCTTGTTTCTCGGGTCCCTGGTCGGCTGGGAAATCACCTTGCGCGAGCGGACTTACTCAAGAAAATTACGCGATCTCGTAATCACGGCGGTTGTCGCTCTCGCGGTGCTTGCGGCCGGCGTGGCGCCGATTCTCATAACTCATCCGTTGGCCTACCGGCAACTACTGCTGAGTGGTGTCGGCCAAACGGTGCTAGGGAGAGCCAGCAGAGGATACCAAGGTTCCCATGGTGGAATCTTTCAGATGTGGACGGAGGCGCTTTGGCGCGGGTCCAGCCATGGTCTAATTATCGTCGGCGGTATGGTCTTCTGCCTCTTGTGCCGGTGGTTCGACAAGAACCCGAAAAGCACGGCATATTCTCGTTTCGTCATGGTGACCTTTTCCCTTCTCTTACTGCTGGTTGCCATGCCCGGCGAATATACCTATCTCTGGTTTTTGGGATCCTGGCTGTTGATCGCGTGTGTAGCTCTCGGATGGCGGATATCGGGGTCGTTGCCACCGGCTCGGTGCCGTCTGCTGTTGGCGTTCGGGATTCTAGTCTGGCTCATGGCCTCGATTCCGTATTTCCGCTGGAAGGCGATCTTGTGGACGCTACCTGTGGAACAGTCATTAAGTTCCAATGTGGAACGGGTACGGGCCGAAGTGCCCGCAGGCGTCGGCGTCTTAACCACTGACTACTGGTGGGCGCTGGCCGACCGAAATCGAGTATATGACACCATATTCAGCAATCCCGGGCCGGACGCGTTTGACTACGTTGTGTTGACCGGAAAAGGATCTGGGCAACCCGGCAGGCCGCTCGCTCCCAAAGTGGCACTTGCGGAGTCGCAGTGGCAGATCATGGACGATCAATTGCGATTAAAGCCGCCCAGCGTCTTCGGTTTCCATCTTTCGAGCAGCGCTTATGGATTCGGACCGTACGTTCTAAAGAAGGAGAAGTAGGCCAAAGCCGAACTTGTTGTATCTCAACGACATAAGCGGCGGCTGCACTCAATCTAAAATTGTAGAGCTAAATCGCGCAGCTAGCCGAGGATTCCTGCCATTCGAGGCTATCGACTTCTTCCTAACGCCGCCGAGCGTGGACACGATAGAATAGTAGATTAGCGAACTGCATCGGGGAGTGTGAGTGACGTCGGAACGATCAACGAGCGATAGCATAGGCCAAGTGGTAATGAGCTTGGCAGACTTGGTGCCGAAGCGCGTAAAAATACTCGTACTCGGCAAGAACGAACGCCCCTCATGGCTGGCAAACAAGATTCATTCGGTTCTGGACCGCGTTCCTGTCGAGAGGTACCCGTGCTTGGAATGCACCGGAGTCCTCAAAGGCTACCGAATGCGCATAGACTGGCAACGGCATCGCGGATTCATCTACGGTACGTGGGAACCTGACGTGGTTAGCGCCATCTGCGACACAGTTCATCCGGGTTGGGTCGCAGTTGACGTCGGCGCACATATCGGCTACTTCGCGCTGGTGTTGGCTCGTCGCGTGGGACCCGAGGGTTCCGTGATTGCGTTCGAACCTGTACCGGGTAACTTTCGCGCGCTCGAGGAGAACCTATCACTGAACGGGATCGCGCAGGTGCAAGCGATTAATAAGGCCGTGTTCGACAAGTCGGGACAACTCGAACTCAACATCATGGATGGTGCTGGTCTGCCCGACCATGCCTCGATCGACGGCTCCCGTGGCGTCCGCTCCATCACCGTTGAGTCAATCTCTCTCGATGATTTCTTTGCGCAAAGAAAGCGCCCGATCGACTTTCTGAAAATGGATGTCGAGGGGGCCGAGGGCAGCGTGCTCCAAGGAGCTCGCAAACTGATTGAGACAGACCACCCCGTGATGGAAATTGAAATCCATTACTTCGACGGCCATCCCGAGAAAAATCCCGTTCCGCAGATGCTTCGAGATTGGGGTTACCAGATTCGATGGATCGATCAATCTGAGAATTGGACTTCGCACCTCGTGGCGATTTGGCCCGGAGGGCGAAGTGTTGCGGCTGGGAAATGATGATGACCCCAACGACGGGAAATCGGGAACCCGGCGTCGTCTCGCGCACCTTGGCCAGGCTGCCCGCGTTCCGCGGCAACGGTCGTCTCGCCGATGCTCTGGCGCGAGTGGCGGCGCGAAGGGACAACGGCTGGACTATCTGCTCCCCTGGTAACGGAGCGGTGCTTCGCATCAATCTTCACGATCGAATCGAAAGACTGATGTGGGGACACGTCTACGAACCACATGTGCAGAAATGCCTGGGTGCGCTCTTATCGCCCGGCGATGTGTACGTGGATGTGGGCGCGCATATTGGATACCACGCTGTTTGGGCAGCATCGCTCGTGGGTCAAACTGGAAAGGTCTTCGCCTTTGAAGCCGATCCCGTGAACTTTAAAAGATTGAGCGAAAACCTGCGTCCCTTCCCCGGAGGCGTCGCGATCAATAAAGCGGTGTGGAGTAGCTCGGGAACCGTCACATTTGAACGCTCGTCAGAGTCGGGCGAATCGGGATGGGGCACTTTAACAGCAGTCCGTGATCTTAAAACCGGGGAACACCTCGAGACAAATAGCGTGTCGCTGGATGACTGGTGCTCCGCAGATCGCATTGATCGGATCACACTCGTCAAGATCGATGCCGAGGGATCGGAAGTCGGCATTTTAGAAGGCGCGGAGACTCTGATCGAAAACTTCAGGCCGGCGATCATCTCCGAAGTCAACGTTGTCGTGCTGGAGCAGGCCCGGACTTCGTCAATGGCGCTCATGACTATTCTGGAGCGGCATCGCTATACTTTATTCGAATTCGAGGGGATGCGCCTCGAAGCCTTTCCCGGGTCGCGCGAACCGAAATCACCGGAAGTGCTCGCGCTACCCGTCGAGCGATTGGAAGAATTGCGCGAGCGGTTACGGAAATTCGGGTTCCGGTTTTGAAATGCCGGATTGGACTGATTTTAATGTTTAGGCAGGTCAAGAAATAGAATGCAAGGCGCGCGCACATCCATAGCGAGGGAACAGACCCTCGTCGGCCTGGCGATCACGGTATTCGGGCTCGTTTTCGCCTGGGAGATGGCTAACTGGATCGCCGGCGGGAATATCGAGGAGTTGATTCTCGTCTTCCTTGGCGGCGTAGTGTGCGTCATCGGATCAGTGATTTTGCAAAACTGGCGCGCCGGCTTTTATCTATTTCTTTTCTGGGTCATTTTCGAAGACTTGGTGCGCAAGTACATGGGCAACAATATGACCATCTACTTCGGCAAGGACGCGCTGGTCATTCTCATCTACATCTCGCTGTACCTTTCTGTCCGGAGGCATCGCGACCAGATCTTTCGGCCGGTTTTCGCGGTCCCGCTGGTCATCTTTTTCTGGTTCGCGGTGATGCAGGCATTCAACCCATATTCTCCGAGCCCGCTCTACGGCGCACTTGGGCTCAAGGTTGACTTTCTCTACGTGGGGCTGATGTTCGTGGGATATGCGCTAATTCGAACGGACGAAGATCTCCGGCGATTCCTGACGACTAGCATGCTCTTGGCCGCGGCCGTTTCGCTTCTCGGGATCATTCAGTCAATTGTCGGGCCGGAATTCTTGAATCCCAGCACGCTTGCTCCTGAAATCAAGGAATTAGCTGCGCTGCAGAAGGTCACTCCGATCTCGCACGAGATTATTCATCTGCCGTCGGCAGTTTTCGTAAGCTCGAGTCGTTATTCGTCGTTTATGTCTCTCGCGGTGGTTCTCGGATTGGGCGCGTCGGGCTACTTGTTGTTGCATTCGGTTCGCGGCCGCTGGATTGTGTGGAGTTGCCTCGGCGTGGTCGCCGTCGGAGTGGTGTTTTCGGGTTCGCGAGGCAGCCTGATTCAGAGCGTCGCAACCGCGGCCGTGATGTGTGCGGCATTCATCTGGGGTGCTCCATGGCGAACCCGGCAGGTCTATCGAATGTTGAAGTCCATTCGGCAGTCGGCGATTATGATTGGTATTTGCGTCACCCTCGCCGCGTTGGTGTACCCGGTGGCGGTCGGCGGCAAGTGGGCTTACTATACGGAGACTCTTTCGCCCGACAGTGACTCATACCAACTCACCGATCGCGTTTGGGATTATCCTCTCTACAACCTGGAACTGGCCTTCGGGAACCCCCATTGGGTGGAAGGCATGGGCACGGGGACGACTTCTCTGGGCGCGCAATACGTCGCAAAGTTTCTCAACGAAAAGCCGTCTGGTCTTGGAGTCGAGTGCGGGTATGGAACTATCGTTGTTGAATTCGGGATCGTCGGTTTGATCCTGTGGCTCGCGTGGACGTCAACTCTCGTCGTATCTTGCTGGCGCACTGTCTTGAAGCTTCGTCAGACGCGCATGTTTCCTATCGGGTTTATGATCTTCTGGTTTGCTTTCATCTTACTTTTCCCTCAGACATTCGGTTCAATGAACAATTATCAGGACTACGTCGAGAATGCTTACCTGTGGCTTCTCATCGGCATCCTGTTCCGGCTGCCGGAAATGCTTGTGACAGGCCCCGTTCCCGTCCCCGTATCGCACGAGCCTAGACGGTTCTCATCGTAGCTGGAAATGCCGCCACGAAGACCGATTCTCGCGGTCGTCTCCCCGTTCATAGATAAGCGCCACGGCACCGAACGCCAGGTGGCGGAATGGACGTCCCAACTTCTGGATGATTTTGAAGTTCATGTATATAGCCAGCGAGTGGAAGACATGGATTTCACGAGGTTCCGCTGGCATCGCATTCCGGAAATCCCGGGGCCCCACTTGCTGAATTTCTCCTGGTGGTTCGTAGCCAATCATCTCTGGCGCTGGTGGGACCGTCGCGTTCGCGGCATCTCGCACGACATTGTGTACACGCCGGGTACCAACTGCCTTGATGCGGACGCGATTTCAGTCCACATCGTGTTTGCGGAATTCCTCCGCCAGATGGGGCAGGAAATCGGTTTTCGACGGAATTCGATACGCTCGTGGCCGTGGTTGATACACCGGCGGCTCTATTACAGCGTCGTAAAATTTCTCGAGCGCTACCTCTATACAAAACCCCGGGCCCGACTCATTGTCTACGCGCGCAAAACCGAGAACGATATCAACCGGTTTTACGGGCCGCACGATCCAATTCCAGTCGTTTATATCGGCGTGGACCACAAGATTTTCAATCAAGAATCCCGGCTCGCGCGGCGCCAGAAGGCGCGCCAAGAGCTCGGCATCGGCGACGGGCAGATCGTTCTCTTGCTCGTAGGAAACGACTGGCGGAAAAAAGGCCTCTTTACGCTGCTCGATGCGCTGCCGCGTCTTTCAGACTTGCCCGTACTGCTAATGATTGCGGGCAATGACGAAAGGCATTCTTACGAGTCATTGATCAAGAAATCCGGACTCACCGAGCGCGTTCGCTTTTTGCCGGCACGGCAGGATGTCGCTTTTTACTATGCCGCAGCCGACGCGTATGTCGGGCCGTCCATCGAAGACACATTCGCATTGCCGCCCGAAGAAGCGATGGCCTGCGGCCTTCCGGTGATCACCACCGTGACAAATGGCACTTCCGAAATTATGACCGACGGGGTGGATGGCCTCATTCTCACCGTTCCTGGCGACGTGCAAGCGCTCGCATCCAAAATTCGCCTGCTCTGCGAAAACCGCGAATTGCGGCAGCGCATCGGAGAGGCCGCCGCGCAAACGGCGCAGAAGTACACGTGGGAACGAAACGGGCAGCAGTTTCGCGAAATCTTCGCCGAGATTCTGCGCCGGAAGGAAAATCCCAAGGCCGCGGCGCTTCGACAAGTGTCTTAGCCGCTACGCTGCCAGTTCGAAAACATTTTCTTGCTTCGAAAGCACACGCAAGTTCGCCGGTGAAGAAAACGCTTCAAGCGATATCAATCGGGCACTTTCTGTATTGCGGCTCTGCCAAGCGTGGGAGAATGTGACCCGATGAGCGAATCGCTTGTCGCGCTTTTCCCGGATCTTCTGCCGGTCGGCGGTGTGCAAACGGCCGGACGCCATACGGCCGCAGTCCTTTCGCGATTCGCTGAGGAGCTTGGCTGGGAAGCGCACTTCTTGAGTTTGAACGATCCGCATGGCCGTCACCGGACCGCGACAGGTGATATCGAATTTGAATTCGAAGGTTTCGGGCGGTCGAAATCGCGCTTCACGCTCGAGGCGCTCAAGCTCGCGCGTAAGAACACGCGATTGGTGCTTGCCGCGCATCCGAATCTCGCGGTCCCGGCATCGGCGATGCGCGCCAAAGCGCGGGGATTCCAGCTCGTCGTGATGGCGCACGGGGTTGAAGTTTGGAAGCCTCTTGGAAAGCTGCGACGAACCAGTCTTCTCTCCGCCGATTGCGTCCTCGCGCCAAGCCGGTACACGGCCGAGAAGCTCCACGAAGTTCAGGGTCTGCCGCTCGAGCGTGTTCGCGTGTTGCACTGGGGTCTCGATCCCGCTTTTTTCGAGCTCGTGCGCGCCGCAGATACATTGCCCTTGCCCGATCCAATTCCGCGCGCGCGATACGTGCTCGCCGTAGGCCGCTGGTCGTCCGCCGAGCGTTATAAAGGCTTCGATACTCTCATTCAAGCGCTTCCGCAACTTCTGCGCGCCGCGCCTGATCTTCATCTCGTCTTCGTCGGCGAAGGAGATGATCGGCCGGCACTTGAAAAACTCGCTGAGTCATTGCGTGTCCGCGAGCGAGTCAAATTTGTCAGCGGGCTCACCCGCGCGGAAGTCGTCGCGGCGTATAGCCACGCCGGGATCTTCGCGTTGCCAAGCAGCGGCGAGGGCTTCGGCCTCGTTTTTCTCGAGGCGATGGCGCTCGGCATACCGGTCGTCGGTGGAAATCACGGCGGGATTACCGATATCATTAATGATGGTGCTACAGGCTTTCTCGTGCCTCACGGAGACGTCTCAAAACTCGCTGAAATCCTGGCGCTCCTCCTTGCCGATCCCTCGCGGGCCCGCGAAATCGCGCTTCGCGGCCGCGAACGTGTGCTCCAGCATTTCCGTTTCGAGAATTTCGAAGCTGGGCTCCGGGAGGTTCTCGCCCAAGTGTGCCCGGC
Source organism: uncultured Acidobacteriota bacterium (assembly GCA_963838705.1). Taxonomy (GTDB): domain Bacteria; phylum Acidobacteriota; class Terriglobia; order Acidiferrales; family UBA7541; genus Palsa-147. The sequence goes on from CAWIRU010000006.1 coordinate 453,017, forward strand.
GACGCGGACCCCTTGAAAATCCTGCAGATCTCGCAAACTTATTACCCCTTCCTGGCCGCCGGCGGCCCTCCAACAAAGGTTCGGGCCATTGCGACGAGGCTCGCGCTTCGAGGTCACTCGGTCACCGTGCTGACCGCCGATTTTGGCGTCAGCCGCTACACTGCGGAGCTCGGAAGCCTCGAGCGATGTAAGTGGGGATGGCGTAGCACAAGCGACGGCGTGGAAACGATTTACCTGCGAACTATCGCGAAATATCGGAGCCTCACTCTTAACCCGGATGTGATACGCTTTGCCAACGAAAGGCTTCAGGAGACAGATATTGCTCACATCTACGGCATATACGACCTCCTAGGACCAGCCGTAGGGCGAAGTTGTTCTCGCCGGTCCGTTCCATACGTCCTCGAGCCGATCGGGATGTTTCGTCCGATAGTCCGAAGCTTTCGGCTGAAGCGGTTTTATCACCGGACTCTCGGCGACAGGCTCATTCGGGGAGCGCGATTCTTGATCGCGACATCAATCCAGGAGAAGCAAGAGTTTCTAGCTGAGGGCATCGAAGAAAGCCGGGTGGTGGTGCGCCGGAACGGAATTGACGTGCCAGCCGCCTTGCCCGCCGCCGGAACGTTCAGGGCTCGTTGGGGCATCCCTCAGGACACGAAACTCATTCTCTTCCTCGGCCGTCTCATCTCAAAGAAAAGTCCCGAAATGCTGATCTCAGCATTCGCATCCTGGCGGAATAATGCGGGGCGCGGTATGCCCGCGATCCTCGCCCTCGCCGGGCCGGAAGAGGAACTATCGTATTTGCGCGAACTGAAGCAACTTGGCGGAAAGCTCGGTTTGAATGAAGCGCTGCGATTTACAGGTCCGTTGTATGGCGATTCGAAGTGGGCCGCCTACCGCGACGCGGACATATTCGTCCTGCCCTCCCAACATGAAAATTTCGGAAACACAGCGGCTGAATCGGCGGCTTGCGGCACACCCGTGGTCGTAACGGATCAATGCGGGGTCGCTCCGATCATCGCCGGTCGCGCTGGCGAGGTGATACCGCACGACGCCGCGGCTCTTGAAGCCGCTCTCGCGTCGTTCCTCTCGAAACCAAATCTGCGGGATTCATATCGCGAGGGCTGCGCCGCGGTCACGCGCGAACTTTCCTGGAATGAGCCGGTCTCCGAGATGGAAGTTCTGTACCGCCGTTGCATTGAGAAGGCGATCGCACAATGAAGCGCAAGCCTCTTTTCGAAGCGGCTTGGTACTTCGTAAACGCGATGCTCATTTTTTCGACCATCTTCTGCGCCTACAGCTTCGCCTGGGAATACTCGACTCGAAAATATCTGCAAGGATTTTCCGAAGCGATTATTCCTGCTACGGCGACCCCGATTGAAAAGGTCGAGACAATTCTCAACTGGATGGCGAATGGCCCGGCCCGCCGCACCAGCCAGGATCCTCATGGCGTCTCCGATCGAGACCCCGAGCAAACACTAAACTACCAGGCCCTCCTGCGCGTTTGCGGAACGGCCACAAACGCGTTCACCAACTTGGCGAACGCGAGCGGCCTCCCTTCTCGCCGCCTGCTCTTGCTGAACCACGACAAGACGGCCAAGCATGTCGTCGCGGAAGTCCGGATTGACAATCAGTGGATCGTCGTGGATCCGTCCTTTCGCGTCATACCCCGCGGACCCGACGGTAGCTTGCTGACCAGAGACGATCTCGCTCAGCCTGACATGTTCAAATATGTATTCGCGCGAGTTCCGGGGTATCCCCCTGCCTATTCCTACGAACAGACGGTGCATCTCCGGATGGCGCGTCTGCCGATTATCGGGGGAGGGTTGCGTTTGGCGCTCGACCACATCGCGCCCACCTGGGAGGATTCCGTTTTTGTCACACTTCTCGCCGAGCGGCTTTCGTTTACGGCGACATCAGTGTCAATCCTTCTCGTGCTGTTCTTCCTTCTGGCGCGTCTCGTGCTGCGCCATTACGGCGAAGCGCATCTTGGCTTTCACTACATGCGATTTCGAGAGCGGCTGTGGCGGGCGTTTCGGACTTTTATTCACGAGCCCAGCTAGCTCAATTATCGGCAACCGCACCGCTCCGGCAATTGTAGCGGCGGGCTTCAGCCCGGCATGTGTCCGCGAGGCGTTTAGATCATTCGGACTAGCTAAGGCGAGGAGTACCCGGCTGAAGCCCACCGCTACAATTGCCCATCAAATGGCGCGAGATTTAATGCGCGCTCATAGAGCCTACGTCGTGCGTCCTCAAAAATTTCTCCAACGCATCGGGCATGAAGTCCGCGGTGCTGAACGCGTGCGGGAGCGCCGCCTCGAATGTCGTCACGCGATAATGGCTTCGCCCGTCCGTGAGAATTAGAACGATCGGCGCCTTGCCGTCATGACGATTGAAGCTGCTCGCTTCGTATCCGTATTGCCGGTCGCGATAGTTCAAGACCGGCCACTTCCCCGGCTCGCCCGCCACCACGATCGCGCGCATCAGGTAATCGCGTTCGGTCGCGGCCTGCTGCAACAATCCTCCAATGGGATACCGGTAATGGAAGGCCGCATCGTCGGCGCCCGCCGCGCGGTACGTCTTCCCTGAAAACGACAGTCCGGCCGCGCCGGTGTGCCGCTCCGATGTGAAAAGCGTCACACCCCCCAACTCCGCTCCTTGCGCGGATTTCACAAGCCGTGAAAGTTCGCCAGCGGCAAGCGGGATCTTGCCGGCATCCGATTCGGGAAAATTCTTTTCGCACACCACTTGATCCATGAATCGGCTCACGTGAACCGTGTGATTCGATGCTTGCCCGCAAGCCACAAGCAAATGCTCGTAATCCGTCGCGGCGATCTGGTAATCGCGGCAATCGCCGCAACTCCCGCCGCCTCCGCACTGGTGTCCGTAATACGCGATGAATCGGACAAGATGGCGCGTCGCATCCGGGCCGAACAGAGCCGTCACGTGATTCAGCACCGATGTCTCCCCGTGAATCGCCTCGGGAACGTCGTATTCCGTGTTGCCGCCGAGAACGATATGCTCCTGCCCGTCTTTCTCGATCACGGTCGCGGCGCGCACTTGGAAGTGCGAGATTCGAGGATCCGTGCCCGAACTCTCGGCGGCATCGAGCGCCCGAAAAATCTGGTCGCGCAGCTTGGCATCGGGAACGACGGCCTCGGAATCCTTCGAGAGCGTCCATCGGGCCGAATGATCCTGCGCTCGCACCGAACACCCGCCCGTCGTGATGCAAATCATCAACACAGTCAGCGCCAAAGTCCTTATGTCGCGTGCCTGTCTCTCGTCGCGCTGCGTCATCGAATCTTCTCCGTTCTTCGAATCGAAATGATCGCGCGATTCTAGCACTCGCCGGGAAACGCTTCGCGCGTTGTCTTGCTGTAGGCGCGGGTCTTTGACCCTGAGGCCGTGGGCCGAAGGGCAGACCCGCCCGGCCTTTCAAATAAGCCCTGTCCACCCGATGATCGCCGGCAAATCGCCGCAATAGAGTAAACTTGCTTTCCGAGCGTGTGTCGCGCCCGTGCTCGAATTTTCTCTGACATGGTGATCTGATCGCATGTGCGGGATTTGCGGCGTAATCGGCTTCGATAATCTCAACGATTCGGAGAGCCTTGTCCGGCGAATGAATGCGGCCATGATTCATCGCGGCCCGGACGCCGAGGGTCTGCTCGTCGCTCCCCGCGCCTCGCTCGGCATGCGCCGCCTCAGCATTATTGATCTTCCCGGCGGCGGCCAGCCCGTCTGGAACGAAACTGGAACACTCGCCATCGTTTACAACGGCGAGATTTACAACTACCGCGAACTGCGCCCGGAGCTCGAATCTCTCGGCCACAAATTTCAAACCAACTCCGACACGGAAACAATCGTCCACGCCTACGAATCCTGGGGCGCGGAATGCGTCACTCGCCTTCGCGGGATGTTTGCTTTCGCCATTGCCGAAATGCCATCCGGACGCGGCGGCGAAGTCGCGCGAATTTTCCTCGCCCGCGACCGCTTCGGAATCAAGCCGCTGTATTTCGCGATTGCGGGAGGAAAACTGGCTTTCGCCTCGGAAGTCCGGGCACTTCTTGCATCGGGCCTCATCGCACGGAAGATTTCGCCCGCGGCCGCCGCGAGCTATGTGCTATTCGGCGCCGTCGGCGAACCGATGACGCTCGTCGAAGGCGTCTCATCGCTCCCGCCGGGACACTCGCTACTGATTGAAACAAAGTCCCCAGCCGCCGCCACGCCAAAGCCTTACTGGAATCTCGATGCGGCCAAGGCGGATACATTCGCGCACAACGGAAACGCCGCCGGCGTGCCGCAACGCTTGCGCGCTCTGCTCGAAGACGCTGTGCAAAAACACCTGATCGCCGATGTCCCGATCGGCGTCTTCCTCAGCAGCGGAATAGACTCGACGGCGCTGACCGCGCTCGCGAGCCAGCAACGGTCCGGGCTGCATACGTTCACGCTGATATTCCCCGAGCGCGAATATAGCGAAGCCGAAATTGCGCGGCGCACGGCAAAGCGATTTCACACGGACCACCAGGAATTGCTCATCAGCGGCGATGAAATGCTCGCGCGGATTGACGAAGCGATCGCCGGATTCGATCAGCCGAGCATGGACGGTATCAACACATACTTCGTCTCGTGGGCGGCACGCCGGGCGGGCCTGAAGGTCGCGCTATCCGGGTTGGGAAGCGATGAAATTTTTGGCGGCTACTCGACTTTTCGCACGGCGCCGCAGCTCGCGCTCATTGCAAAAATGGCGCAAGCCGCTCCTGCGGGCCTGCGTCGCGCGACAGCTCCCATGGTCGAAGCCCTCGGCGGCAGCTTCAGCCATGCTGACGCCGGAAGAAAACTTGCCTCCGCTTGGGCGGATCCCGGATTTTTCCCGGATACCTACTTCCTCACACGAGCCTCTCTTCCCACCTGAGCAAGCTGCCGCGCTTCTTTCGCGAGGCCCCGAGTCGTGGCGAGGCGCCCGCTGGTGCGAATGGATGGAAAATGCGTCAATCGAGGCCGCGGGACTTGAAGGCGCGTCGAGAATCGCGTGGCTCGAGCTGCGCTCGTACATGGTCAACGTGCTTCTTCGCGACACGGATTCCATGAGCATGTGTCATTCGCTCGAAGTCCGCGTTCCGTTCCTCGATCATCCAGTCGTCGAATTTGCACTCGGCCTTTCCGATGCCGCCAAGCGTCATTCGGACCGTCCGAAGGCCTTGCTCGTTGCGGCACTCGGCGACTTGCTGCCCGAAGAGGTTGTGACGCAGCGCAAGCGCACGTTCACTTTGCCATGGGAAGAATGGCTGCGCGGGGCGCTGCGCCAGCGTATCGCGGCGAGTTTTGCGGATTGGGAGCCTCCTCTTGAGCCGCTGATCCCAGCTGCGGCGGCCGCGGACGTATGGAACGATTTCCTGGCGGGGCGAACCAGTTGGTCCCGCGCCTGGAGCCTCTACGTCCTAAACGAATGGGTGAAGCGGAATCTCGGGTAATCACTTGGCTTGACTCGATGGCATTCCTCACTATTCAGAGCCCGGAGGCGGCCGCGGCTCCGCTTCGCGCCCATATCTCGCTTGACTATTTTGGTACTAGGACTCTTACAGGACTGCCATTTGCTTTCCTTCAAATCTTGGGCTACGGTTGTCGCGGAGCTATGTTGAGCGTGCTTATCGACGGAGAGAAAGTAAGACCGGCGGGCCAACAATTCCGCCCGATTCTAATCGAGACACCTAGACGATTAGAAACGCCGCTAAGTGACAGAAAACAAAGAGTCGGGACGCGTTCTAATCGAGACAAAATTGCAACCCCTTCGAGCAGCCCTTTAGCCCCGCCGAGCTTCCGTAGCCTGCGCATCGGCAATTCGTTCGGGCTCACGGGACTGTGCGCATGATCATCCTCGGAATCAATGCCTACCACGCTAACGCCTCTGCGGCCATCGTCGCCGACGGAAAGCTGCTCGCTGCGGCCGAAGAGGAGCGCTTCAATCGCGTAAAATACGCGGCCGGTTTGCCCGTGCAGGCCATCCGCTATTGCCTCTCCCAGGCGGGAATTCCGCTCACCAAGGTGGATCACTTCGCCATCCCTCGGAATCCGTGGGCGCGCATGGGGACAAAACTCTGGTACGCGCTGCGCATGCCGAAATTCGCAATCGAACGCGCGCGTGTGATGGCGAAATTTTCCGGGCTTAAGGAGGAGCTTGCCGCCGCATTCGAACTCGATCCGGAAACGATCCGCGCGCCATTCCATCGCATCGAGCACCACGTCGCGCACCTCGCCAGCGCCTACTTCGTCTCGCCGTTCGATCACGCCGCGGTGCTCTCTGTGGATGGGCTCGGCGATTTCGCGAGCGCCATGTGGGCCACGGGCGAAGGAATCGATCTGCACCCCTACGGCGCCACAACTTTTCCGCATTCGCTCGGAATGTATTACACCGCCCTGACCCAGTATCTTGGCTTCTGGAAATTCGGCGACGAATACAAAGTGATGGGCCTGGGAGCCTATGGCACCCCTCGTTTCCTCGACGAATTTCGCGACATCGTCCGCGCCGACAGCGGCATGAAGCTGCGGCTGAATCTCGACTATTTCACGCACCAGATCCAGGGTCCGGAAATGACGTGGCGCGATGCGGGCACGACTCCCGTCCTCGGCAGGCTGTTCTCGGACTATCTCGAAATGCGGCTCGGCCCGGCGCGCGATCCTGAAAAGCCGGTGGAGCAGCGGCATCGCGACCTCGCGGCGAGCATGCAAGCGGGGCTCGAAGAAGTTCTGATGGCGCACGTCTCGGAACTGGCCGAACGCACGAAAGAAAAATCACTTTGTCTCGCCGGCGGCGTCGCATTCAATTGCGTCGCCAATGGAAAAATGCTCGAACGCACTCCGTTCGAGAAAATTTACGTTCAGCCCGCTGCGGGGGACGCTGGGCTTTCCGTCGGCGCGGCATTTTCAGTCGAGCACTCCGTTCTCGGCAGGAAGCGCAACTTTGTCATGGAACATGCGGGCTGGGGACCGAGCTATTCGAATGCGGAAATCGCCGAAGCCGTCCGGCAGAAAATTCCGAATGGCGATGGCATACAAATCGAAGAAATGGAACAAGACCCCCTCGCGAAAGCCGCCGCGCGCGAGATTGCCGACGGGCGCATCCTCGGTTGGTATCAGGGACGCGCGGAGTGGGGGCCGCGCGCGCTCGGCAATCGCAGCATCGTCGCCGACCCGCGCCGCGCGGAAATGAAAGACATCCTCAACCAGCGAATCAAGCACCGCGAAATGTTTCGCCCGTTCGCGCCTTCGATTCTCGAAGAGGCGACGGGCGAATATTTCGAACGAACGCATCCATCCCCGTTCATGACGTTCGCGTATTCCGTGCGGCCGGAGAAGCGCTCCGTGATTCCCGCGCCAACCCACGTGGACGGAACAGCGCGGCTTCAAACCGTGAGCCGCCGCACGAATCCGCTCTACTGGAAACTCATTCGCGCTTTCGGCGATCTCACGGGCGTGCCTGTCGTCGTTAATACATCGTTTAACGACAACGAGCCGATCGTATGCAAGCCCGAAGAGGCGCTTGATTGTTTCCTGCGGACGCGCATGGACGCGCTGGTCATGGGAAATCTGATCCTGCGAAGAAACGCGGCAAGTCCTGCGAGTGAAAGCGGGTCGGAAGTCACGACGCGGCGAACGCCATGACCGTGCCGGAAGCCGCCACGCCGTAGAGCGCGCCGTGCACATCCTGCTCCTCAACGAGTATTACCCCCCGGATACGTCGGCCACAGCCAAAATGGCCAGCCTTGTTGCGGAAGAATTGGCCAAGAGCCATCAGGTCACCGTGATTGCCGGGCGGCCTTCGTACGATCCCGACGAAAGATATCCGTGGTCGTTGCTCCGCCGCGAAGTTCGCAACGGCGTCACGGTTGAGCGCATCGGCTCGACCACTTACTCGCGCCATCAGATGCGCGGGCGCGTCTCGAATTATTTGAGTTATCTGGCGTTGGCCGTGCCGCGCGCGCTTTTCAAGCGAGCGGATATCATCCTCGCGATGACGGATCCGCCGGTCGCCGGAATCGCGGGCGCCTTCGTCGCGCGGCTATCCGGACGCGCGTTCGTCTACAACATTCGCGATCTCTATCCCGACATGGCCATCGGAGGCGAAATCGTACCCGCAAATTTTTGGGCCCGCCGCTGGGAAAGTTTGCATCGGAACGCGCTGCGACACGCCACGCGCGTGATTGTTCTCGGCGACGACATGCGCGAACGAATTCTCAAAAAAGGCGTCGCGCCCGATCGCGTCGAAGTGATTCGCGATGGCGCACAACTGCCGGAATCGCTTGCCGCGCCGTCGCATCCCATCGCGCGAGAAATTCGCAGCGGTTTTCCGTTCGTCGCGATCCATGCCGGGAATCTGGGATTCTATGGCGCATGGGACACGCTTCTTCGCGCGATGAAACTTCTCGAAGACGACGGCACAGGCCTCGTGTTCGTAGGGGAGGGAGCGAACCGCGATCGCCTGCAACTGGCGGCCAAAGATTCCTCGAATATCCGGTTTCTACCATTTCGCCCGGCCGCGGAGATTCCGTATGTGATGGCCGCCGGCGACGTCCACATCGTGACGGTGAAGCGCGGCCTCGAAGGCGTCGTCGTCCCGAGCAAGCTCTTCTCGATTCTGGCCGCCGGACGCCCCGTCCTCGCAGTGGCGACCGGCGAATGCGACGCCGTCCAGATCGTCCGCACAGCACAATGCGGCTTGACCGCCGATCCGGATGATCCTGCGGCGGTTGCCGCCGCTCTGCGTGAATTGCGGTCGGACCCTGTTCGCCTGGAAGACATGGGGCGCCGCGCGCGGGAAACCGCCAAAAAATATGCTAGAGTGGATGAGCTGACGCGATTTGTTGGGGTCGTTGAAGATGCTGCTCGAAACGGGAGTTCTCGACCTCGGTGATTGCAGGTTCAGCCCCGGCTCAGCCCCAGAGTCGATTTTGAGAATTGTGTCCCTCCATAATCTGAACGCTGGATGGTAGATGTGCCCAAGGATCTGCTTTCATTTCTGATTGCGTTCCTAGCGTCGGTCGGGCTCACCGCGCCGGTTCGACAGCTCGCTCTTCGTGTGGGCCTCGTGGACAAGCCCAGCCCACGCAAAGTTCATCTCAAGCCGATTCCCCTGCTCGGCGGCGTCGCCATCTACTGCGGTTTCGTCATCGCGGTTCTCGTGACGTTGCACGCACCTACTTCCGGCCAAATCATCAGCATTCTTGCGGGCGCGACTCTGCTCGCGCTCATCGGCTTCCTCGATGACGGCGGCTTGCTCCACCACCAGGTGAAGCTGTTTGTCGCCATGCCGGTGGCGGCGGCGCTGCTGCTCGCGTCAGGAATTCGAGCGCATCTGGTGTCGTCATTCGTGCCGGGCCCAGCTGGCGTAATTCTGGATGGCTGCGTGACGGTTCTCTGGGTGGTAGGGATTACCGCTTCCTTCAGCATTCTGGATCATATGGACGGCCTGTGCGCCGGCATCGCCGCCATCGCCGCACTCTTTTTCACGCTGGCGGCGAATCAGGGCGGACAGGTGATGGTGCGCACGCTCGGCGCCGCAACTCTTGGAGCAGCGCTCGGATTTCTCGGCTGGAATTTCAATCCCGCAAAAATCTTCATGGGCGATGGCGGCGCGATGTTTTTGGGTTATTTGATGACCGTGCTCAGCCTGAAGCTGCGGCCGGAAGGCTCCGACTCGCAAATCGGATGGCTCGTACCGCTTTTGATTTTGGGAGTTCCGATATTTGACACCGTGCTAGTCTCGATATCGCGCTCGCGGCGAGGCCTCATCCCCTTCACGTCTCCCGGAAAAGACCACACGGCGCACCGACTCGCAAACTTGGGCCTGGGCCAGCGGGGTGCCGTTTTGGCACTTTACGCCCTCGCGTGCGTTTTCGGCGTTCTGGCTCTCCTAGTCCCGACGCTTTCGGTAGGCCAGGCAATCACGCTCGTCGCTGTGGTCGCGCTTTGTTCCCTGGTGGCCATCTATTTCCTCGAGGGAGCCCCCTACGAGCGTCAAGGCAAGGTTCCGAAGTCTTCACCCGCATCGTGACGTCCTGCCCGCTGTGGGGCTTCTAAAACCCCCAATCCGTTGATGGACTTATGTGGCTAGGGTATACTCACCGTCCTGACTGGCCGATATAGTGGTCGACACGAGACTTATTTCGGCGTGCCTTGCCCGCAAATTTCTCGGCGGACCCGGTGGGCTGCTGTGGTTCTTTGGCCATCTGTAAGAACTGACGGACGTCCGAACATCGCGCGCTTTTAGCAAAAGGTGAACTCGTTGGCTGGGCTGAACCCACAGGTACATACCGAATCGCCTTCCAAGCTGCCGAACCGACCTATCGCCATTGTCGGGGGATCCGCCGCGGGACTTTTTACGGCGGCTCTCCTCGCACGCCGCGGCGCTCCGGTGCAAGTGTTTGAATGCGCCGAGTCCCTCGATCCGGTTTCTCGCACGCTAATCGTCACTCATAAACTCCGTTCTTTGCTCGGGCCGGCGGCATCGAGCTCGATCGTCAACGAGATTCGCCGCTTTGAGCTATTTACCGACGGCCGCTCGGCCACGGTCGGATTGAAAGAACCCGATCTCATCATCGAGCGCTCGACGCTAATCCGCGGCCTTGCCGACGAGGCACAACGAGCTGGCGCGAAATTGGAATTCGGCCGGCGATTCAGCGGATTGCACAGCAATGGCGCAGGGCTCGTGGTCGAAGTCGAACGCACATCTGACGGATCGCACGAGGAATTGAAAACGCAAACGGTCGTCGGCAGCGACGGCGCGGCGAGCCGCGTCGCGCAAGCCGCGGGTTGGCCGCAACAGGAGACGGTTCCTCTGGTGCAAGCCATCGTTCCGTTGCCGAAGGACATGTCGCCCGATACAGTGCGCGTCTGGTTCGTTCCGGACGACACACCATATTTCTACTGGCTCATTCCCGATTCACCGACTCGCGGGGCGCTCGGTCTCATCGGAGAGTCGCCTCAGGAAATGCGGAAGCACCTGGAGCGGTTTCTCGAAAAGCGGCGGCTCGATCCCATCAGCTTCCAGGGCGCGAAAATTCCTGTTTACAAGGGCTGGGTGCCGGTTGAACGGCGCATCGGCAATGGCAGAGTTTTTTTGGTCGGCGACGCGGCCGCGCAAGTGAAAGTGACCACCGTCGGCGGAATCGTAACGGGTTTCCGAGGCGCGATTGGCGTTGCGGAAGCAATCCTGAACGGCGGCGACAGCGCGGAATTGCGCCGCCTGCGCCGCGAACTCGACATGCATTTGATCCTGCGCCGTTCCCTGCACCATTTTCAGCAAACCGACTACAGCCGTCTCGTGGACTTGCTGAATGCTTCGGCGCTTCAAAAACTCGGCGAGTATTCGCGCGATGACGCCCTCAAAGTTCTCTTTCAGATCTGCGCGAGCCAGCCGCGATTGATTCTAATGGGACTGCGCGGGCTTTTGACCGGCGGGCGGCTCTTCGGCGCGCCGCGGCCGTAGGCTCGCGTTGCAGTTTTTCTTTCCGGCACGCCTCCGCGACGCGTATTCTTTCACCCGCAATGGCTTCTGATGGATACATCCTCGGGCTGTCGTCGCTCGCGCACGATTCCTCCGCGGCGCTTCTCGATCCGCATGGAAATTTCACGGCGATGGAAGAGGCGAAGCTGGTCAGATCGCGCGAAGTTTCAGGAATTCCGCGGGAGGCGATTCGCTTCTGCCTTGAGCATGCGGGAATTTCGTGGCGCGACGTTTCGTCCGTTGCCGTCGCGAGCAATCCCCGGAGCGCCTGGCGCCGTGCGGTAGGTTTTCGACTTCGCCAGACGCTTGTCGCTTCCATTTCCAGCGCGTATTACATTGACAAGGCGTTCGGCGAATTGGGACGCGAGCTGAATAATCTTCGAATCCTGAATGGTCTGGCAGGAGAACCTCGCGGCCGGGTCGTTCCTCTCGATCACCAACTTTGCCACGCGGCCAGCGCATTCTTCGGTTCGCCATTCGACCGCGCGCTTGTCGTATCGCTCGACGAACACGGCGACGGCCAGTGCGGCATCGTCGCGAATGGTGAAGGTTCGGAACTGCGCGTGGACGAAACGATTCCGTTTCCTCATTCCCTCGCGTGGGTCTATTCGCAGGTGGTGGAACTAATTGGATTCCGGCCGCATAGAGACGAGCACAAGCTTCAATGGCTGAGTGTTTCCGGCGCGCCCGAATACGAATCCGTTTTTCTTGATATGCTGCGCCGAAAACCGGGCGCGGCTCCTCACTTGAATCGCAGATACTTCACGCGGGGATTCGCAGGCCGCTTCGCTTTCTCGAAGGAACTGCGAAGCCGCTTGGGTCTCGCCACGGACAAGCCGCCGGATGATCCTCAGCGCGCGAACATTGCCGCGAGTGTCCAGCAGGCCATTGAGAAAGTTGCCAGTGAATACGTGGAGGCATTGCGGAAGCGGCACGGGGCGAACAAACTTTGCCTCGCCGGAGGGTTATTTCTCAATTCACTCATCGTCGCTGCGATCGAGCGAAACACAGGCTTCGACGAAGTTTTCGTACAGCCCGCCGCCGGAAACGAAGGGACGTCGCTCGGCGCGGCGTGGACCATCTGGCATCGAACCGAGGGCCGCAAGCGTGTCGCGCCAATATCGGATGTTTATTGGGGACCGAGCTATTCAAACGACGAAGTCAAGCAAGTCCTCGACAATTGCAAAGCGACGTACCGGTGGCTCAATGGCGATGGTCCGAAAATCGAAGAAGCTCTGCGTCTGTTGCGTGCTGGGAAGATCGTTGCGTGGCATCAAGGCAGAACGGAATTTGGCCCGCGCGCGCTCGGCAATCGCAGCCTGCTGGCTTCGCCGTGGGCGCCGTACGTGAAAGAAAATCTGAACGACTACGTGAAGCATCGCGAATCGTTCCGGCCGTTCGCGCTGGCGGTGCCGGAAGAAGATTGCGCGCGGTACTTCGACGCGACTCCCGCGGCTCGATTCATGGCTTCGATGGGAATTGCGAAGCTGGAGGTGCGGGATGCGCTGAAGGATTTTCTTCTTCCGGGATTTCAGGTGCGGCTGCACGTCGTCAGCCGCAGGGCGAATCCGCTTTTCTGGGACCTGCTCAGGCGCTCGGGTGAGGGCGCGCCGGGCCCACTGCTCGTAAATACGTCGTTCAATCTCTTTGGCGAGCCGCTTGTGATCACGCCGCGCGATGCGGTCCGCAGCTATTTCTGCTCGGGCACCGACGCGCTCGTGCTGGGAAATTTCATTCTTTCTAAGTCGTGACCCACGGCGCGACTTTTACTGCGCTCCATACTTTTCCAGCCACTTCAGCTCTTCGCGAACTTTGATTTTTCCGTGCCAGGGATTTTTGTCGAGCGAATGGCCTTCACCGGGGAAAATCAGGAGCGACGACGGAATTCCACGGGCGTGCAGCGCGCGTTCGAGCAAATAGTCTTCGCCGACGTAGACGCGGATATCGTCAGCGCCACCGACGACGTGCGTCGGCGTGGTCACTTTGTCGAACTGCCAGATCGCGGCTTCCGCGTCGTAATTCGCCTGTGCCTCCCAGGGCTTCCCGCCGAGGAAATAAGCGTCATCCATCGTCACGTCGTCGTTGCCCCAGTTCGCAACGTGCTCCACTGCGCCGGCGCCCGTTACCGCCGCTTTGAAGCGAGTGGTTTGGGTGATGAGCCAGTTCGTCATGTAGCCGCCGTAACTGTATCCGCCGACCGCGAGATGATTCGGATCGGCGATGCCTTCCTTCACGAGGGCGTCCACGCCTTCGAGGATGTCTTTTCCCGGGCGCGAAACGATGTGAGGAATGATCCCGAGCGCGAAAGCGTCGCCGTATCCGACCGAGCCGCGATAGTTCGGCTCGAACACGAGCCAGCCATGCGTCGCCGCGAGCGCCGCCCACTGATACCAATCCGCTTCGAAGTGGTCGCCGTCGGCATCCTCCGGGCCACCATGAATGAACGTGAACATCTTCAGATTTTTCGCACCCATTTTTCCGGGGGGATAAATCAGCATGCCTTCGATGCTCGAGCCGTCGTCCGCTGTCCAGCGGTAAGGCTTGCCGGGCGGCAGCGCGCGCTCAGACAAGACGCGATTGAACGCTGTGATCGCATGCGCGTTGGAAATTTCTCCCGCGCTATCGGCGATGTACACTTCAGAGGGCTTCTCAAGAGTCGAATACACGAAGGCGACGCGCGGAGAATGCGCGGAAGCTGAGATCTCTTCATACGTTCCCGGCCAACCCTTTTGCTTCACAAAATCCGCGCTCAATTCGCTTTGCGTGTACGGCTGTACTTCGGTTCCAATCCGTCCGGCGACCAAAAGTTCGCCGTCGGGGAGAACGCTGTAGCCGGCGATCGCTCCGTCAAATTTTGCAGCCCAGCGCGCGGTTGCCGGAGCGTTACCTTCTTCCTTCGCGCCCGGCTCGCCCGCGTCTACCCAGTAGAGACGCGGCTGCGCATCCTGATAGCTTCCTTCGAGCGCGCCGCTTTCAAATGCAAAGAAAACGTGCCTGCTATCTTTCGCCCATCGAACTGAGTCATAGACGGCCTGCGAACGGCTGATGGCTCGCGGGGCCACCGGCGCTCCTTTGCCGGAAAGTTCAATCACGTAGATCGCATATTCGTCGAGAGACTCTTGACGAGCGGAACGCGGCTCCGTCAGGAACGCCAAGCGCTCGCCGTTCGGAGAGACGCTCAATCCCTTCGCGCGGTCGGCAATCCTGGCGATCTCTTTGGTTTGATCGTCGTACTCCGTCAAAATCTTTCCGCTGGCGCGTTCGGCCTGAATGGCCGCGACATCCACGCGACGGATGAAATCTCCGCGCTCGGATTCGCGATAGCGGAGAATGTCTTTCCAGTCATTCTTTTGCGATTTCTTTTGCTGCGTTGTGAGCTCGATCTGCGCGGCAAAGAGAATGGCGCGGGAATCGGCCGACCAGGCGAAACTGTGGACAGCTTCGTCTCCCTCGGTGACGGGAAAAGCCTCGCCTCCAGCCGCTGAGATTACGTAGAGTTGGTCAACGGATTCCTCCTTCGTGTCAGCGCTTTCCGCATCCATTTCCTCTTTTTCCGATTGTTTCTTCGGCACGATTGCGGTCCGGTCGGAAACGAATGCGATCCAGCGTCCGTCGGGCGACCATTGCGGCAAATGGTCGTGCCCGGATTGCGTGAGCGGCGCAAGCTCTCCCGCGCGATAGAGCCAAAGGTCGCTGCGGAAACGGCCCTCGTCCCAATCGGCCCGGTCTGCCTGGATGACTACCGAATTGCCGTCCGGCGAAATCCCCACGGCGCCGAAAGACACGGAATCGAAAAATTCATCGAATGTGATTGGAGGCTTGTCGGTCGCGGGATGGGCTGCACCAATCACCGCCGGAAAGCAAACGGCCGAGATGAGTGCGTACGAAAAAAAATCGCGGATTCGCATAGTTTCCTCAGAAGAGCGACGAGATATACTCTTCGCCGCGCCACGCGTCAACATCTCAACGCTCGCGACGTAAGATTCTACCGGGAACATTGTGAACGATTCGACGATCAATCAGACGCACGAACGCGGAAAAAGTGTGCGGGGCGCCGTCGCGATCATTCTGGCGGCGTTGCTCATCGCGGTCATCTTCGCTGCCCGCGGACTCGGGCGCTGGCTCGTCGTACAAGATCCGCTCGACCGCTCCGGAGCGATCGTGGTGCTCAGCGGAGGAATGCCGTACCGCGCGGTTGAAGCTGCAAAGCTATATCGCGCAGGCTTTGCACCTGAAATCTGGTTGACGCGCCCCTGGCACCCTCCGGCAATTGATCAATTGGGCGTCAATTTTAAGAGTGAAGAGATCTACAGCCAGGAGGTTCTAATCCACGAGGGTGTGCCCATATCAGCCGTGCGAATATTTGGGCCAACCATCTCGAACACGGAAGATGAAGTTCGAGACGTGAGCGACGAGATGCGCCGCTCCGGGGTCTCCCGCGTGATCATTGTCACATCGCCGCCTCACACGCGCCGCGTGCGAACTCTCTGGCGCGAACTCGCGCCGAATGGCCTCGAAGCGATCGTGAGGGCTGCCTCGACCGATCCTTACGATGCCAACCGTTGGTGGAAAAATACGAGGGATGCGCTGGATGTGACGCGCGAGGTTCTTGGGCTGCTCAATGCATGGGCAGGGCTGCCACTGAAACCGCCGCCGCGGCCTGCGATGTGACGATTGTGGACGCGAAAATCTGGATCGCGGGCGCGGATGATGGAGCAGCATTCGTAGGGCTGGCCGGAACGCCGGCAGGTTTTTCAGATTCTTCCACGCATAATTCGAAACCAAGTTCGTGAAGTGCCGGTCTGTCTGCCGACGGACCCTACAGTTGCAGCCCGCGAGATCGAGACGATCCGATTTTGGTTTTCTTAGGGCGCGCCAGTCAGCCGACTTTTGTCATCGGCACGGGCTCGAAGACCTTCCAACGCTTCCAATCGGATTGTCGCGTCAGATCTCTTAACGAAAGATTCCATTCGATTCCGAGACTGTCGTCTTCGCGCCCGAACATCGCGACCCAGGAATTTCCCGGAGCGGCTGGAATCTGATCCGTAATTTGATCGAGGACTTCGTCGATCTCGCCGTTGCCGGAGCCATCGGCGGCGCGAAATTGCGCCAAGCGCTCCGCGTCGAGTGGAACCGCGAAAAGAACCTGTTCGTGGGGAGTCAGTGTGATCGTATTGTCCTCGCCCGTCATGAAGCGGTCAGAACGGGAACAGAGCTCCAATTCGCCTTCTCTCCAGCGCAATTCCAGCGTCGGGACGCGGCCGGAAGATGATCCAGTTTTTTCATCGGCAAGGGACATTTCCCAGAGAGTGATGGGGTGCTCGGCGTTTGCGACGTCGTCGGGGAACACATCGAAGGAACGCGTCTGCCACGTTGCCGACTTGGCTTGAGGAAGAACTTCGGTGACCGTCACGACGGTATGGCTCCGCCACTGCTCGATTTTTACGGAGCCGAGAAAGTTTCCGTGATCGCGAATGTACTGGAGCTGCCGCGGAGTGGCTTTGATGGTCTTGCGCCAAAAGTCGTCGTTCACGCGGAAGCTGAAGGTGTACACGCGCTCGAGCGGCGACGGCGCGGATTCGTCAAGTTTGCGGCGAAAATCCGGGTCGGCGACCTCTTCAAGCGACGCCACGCGATCCGTTAAACGGCGAATCGTCCAGGATTGATGCACGAGAAGCCGCTGCCAGTGCCGCGCGAGGACAACAAACACAAAACCGACGATGACGCAAACTGCGAGCGCCACCCAAAGAATATCCATCAGCTAACCATCCCGTCCCTCGACTACCCCCCTGCATTCATCATGCAGAACCGCCGAATTGTACTATCAAAATCATACTCTCACTAGCCAGACAGCTGTAAGCCGGAGGACGCGGGAAGCTCCGGCAAAGTTTCGCTTGGACACCACTTCTGGATGCGTCAAAATGATGAGCGGCCCCGAAGGACGCTCCGCACATCATTCCGTTGGAGGATCAGCACTTGAAGATTTCGGTTGTCGGCTCCGGATACGTCGGCCTGGTCACGGGCGGATGCCTTGCGGAAATCGGGCACGATGTGATTTGCACGGATAGCGATCTGAGCAAGATCCACACGCTCGAGCAAGGCAAGCTCCCAATTTTCGAGCCGGGCCTGGACGAAGTGATCGCGAAGAACCGGCGCGAATCGCGCCTGCGCTTCGAATCCGAGCCGGCGAAGGCAGTCGCTGCGGCGGAGGCCATTTTCATCTGCGTCGGAACGCCACCACTGCCGAACGGCGATGCGGACTTGAGCGCGATTGACAGCGTCGCTCGCGTGATCGCGGCGGAAGCTCGCGGCACGAAGCTCGTCGTCGAGAAAAGCACGGTTCCCGCGCAGACCGGGCAGCAATTGAAGCGCGCGCTGGGAATCTACGGGCGCGGCAGCGGGGCGGAATTTCGCGTGGCATCGAATCCGGAATTCCTGCGCGAGGGCACAGCCGTCAGCGATTTTCTCCATCCGGACCGGATCGTCGTGGGCGTGGATGACCCGGAAGCTGAAAAGCAGCTTCACGAAATCTATCGGCCAGTCCTCGAACAGAAATTCAATTGCCCGGTGCACGCTACGGCGTGCCCGCCGGCCGAACCGCCGCTGTGGATGGTAACGACGATCAACAGCGCCGAGCTGATCAAGCACGCTTCGAACTCGTTCCTCGCGCTGAAAATTTCCTACGCCAATATGGTCGCGGATCTCGCCGAGCGCTTGGGCGCGGACGTGGAAGAAGTGCTGCGCGCGGTCGGAAAAGACGCGCGAATCGGCACGAGCTTTTTTCGCGCGGGCCTCGGCTTCGGCGGGTTCTGCCTGCCAAAAGATTTGCAGGCGTTCGTGCGGCTCGCCGAGCGCTGCGGCGTGGACTTCGCGTTGTTGAAGGAAGCCGAGAAAATCAATCACCGGCGGATTGACCACGTGGTCGAGAAAATCCGCCGCGCTTTGTGGGTGGTTCGCGGCAAGAAAGTGGGAGTGCTCGGGCTCGCGTTCAAGGCCAATACCGACGACATCCGGTTTGCGCCCGCCATCGATCTCGTCGAACGGCTGGTTGCCGAAGGGGCGCACGTTCGCGCGTTCGATCCCGAAGCCATGGAAAAGACGCGGGAGGCTCACCCGAAAGTGAATCTCGGAAAATCGGCTTATGAAGTGGCAGAGGACGCGGACGTACTTGTGGTGGCGACGGAATGGCCGGAGTTCCGCACTTTGGATTGGGAGCGCGTTCGCGATTCGATGGCGCGGCCGCTCATCGTGGATGCCCGGAACCTGCTCGTTCCTGTTGAAATGAAGGCGCTCGGATTCGAATATCACTCCGTTGGCCGACCCGACGAAGAAACTCACCACACCCGGCAGTAAACGCGATTGAGTTTTGCGCGTCGCGCCTTAATGCTTGCCTTCCGTCTCCGCGATTTTCTTCTGAAAATATTCGAGCGTGAGGCGAAGTCCCTCGGCGAGTCCGACCTTGGGCTCCCAGTGCAGGATGCGTCGCGCTTTGGTAATGTCAGGGCAGCGCTGCTTTGGGTCATCCTGCGGCAGCGGCTTGAAGATAATTTCGGCTTTCGTGTGTGTTAGTTCGCGAATTCTTTCGGCAAATTCCAGAATCGTGATTTCCTGCGGGTTGCCGATGTTCGTCGGCTCGTGCTCGTCTGAATCGAGCAACTTCATTAGGCCATCAACGAGATCGGCAACGTAGCAGAAGCTCCTCGTTTGTTTTCCGCTTCCGTAGACCGTGATTGGGCTTCCCGTCAGCGCCTGATAGAGAAAGTTGGGAAGCGCGCGGCCATCGTTCAAGCGCATTCGAGGTCCATAAGTGTTGAAGATCCGGACGATGCGCGTATCCACTTTGTGGTAGCGATGGTAGGCCATGGTCATCGCTTCAGCGAAACGCTTCGCTTCGTCGTAGACGCCCCGCGGCCCGATCGGATTCACGTGGCCCCAATACGTCTCCGGCTGCGGAGTGACTTCCGGATCGCCGTAGCATTCCGATGTCGAAGCCAGCAAAAACTTGGATTTTTTTGCGAGCGCGAGGCCGAGCGCGTTGTGCGTGCCGAGCGCGCCGACTTTCAATGTAGGGATCGGCAGCTTGAGGTAATCGTCAGGACTGGCGGGCGACGCGAAGTGCAGAATGGCGTCCAGATGATCGTCCACGTTGATGTAGCGCGTAACGTCATGCTGTACGAAACGGAAGCGCGGGTGGGACACGAGATGCGCGATGTTCGGCGCGGCTCCCGTCACGAGATTGTCCATGCAGATGACTTCCCATCCTCGCTCGATCAATTTGTCGCACAGATGCGAACCCAGAAAACCCGCGCCGCCGGTGATCAATGCGCGCAATGGAAATCCTCCTCGAACATTGAATCGAATTTACGGATGCTGCGAATCCGCCGGGTACGCCGTCGTGTGATCGTGAATAATCCGCCAGCCTTCCGGCTCCTTGCGCACGATCAGCGTGAATACTCCCGCCGGATTGTCTTTCTTGCGCTGCAAATGGAATTCGCCGAGAACGAAGGCGGAATCCTTGGAAAGCATTTCGATCTGCAAATTGGCGAAGCTGAGCTGGCCCATGGCGGCCGCGTCGGGATAGCTTTTGCGATAGCGCTCGAGAACGGTCGCGTAGCCTCGCAAAATGCCGCCGGTTCCAACGAATTCCGTCTTGTCCGAGTTCCAATATCCGGTCATGAAGGACGGAATGTCGCCGCGATTCCATGCCGCGGTTTGATCGTCGAGCATTTGGCGAATCGCCTTTTGGTCGCGTTCACCTTCGCGGCGGGATTCGGCCAGCACCGCCGTCAGGAAGAACATGGAAATGAACAACATCGCGGCGATAGCCGCGAGACTCCGCCTCACCATTTTGCCCCCCCCCGATCACGCAGACCTTTCATTTTAAATCAGTTACGGCACATCTAGCCCGCACTTCAAACGCCCATTTCGTAGAACCCGAAGTACGAAAGTTTGGCCTCCGAAGGATACACTACAAACAGTACGAACCGCCCATTGTTGAAGGCACGTACAAATTCCAGAATGGTCTTGTCAATGATAGCCGCGCTCATATTCGTGATCTCGCTAGCGGCCCTGGGCCAGTTTACACTCCTGTCCTGGCGCGCCGCGTTCCTCACCGTGGCTGCCAAGCCCGTCAGCGAGGAAATCCGCTCGGCGCTCGGAGCTTACGCGGCATCGTCAGAGACTGAGAATTTCAAGTCGGCTGCCGAATGGCTGAAGTTGAGCCCGAACCTGTGCGGCCAAGATCGCAAGATTTGGCCGGTGCGGCTCTATTTTGTCGCGCTGCGAGGAATCAGTGCAGCCGCGAAATTCGTGGCCCCCTCAATGGCTGGCTGGTCTCAGCGCGAAATCGGCGCCTGTGCGCGCTACATCGCCGTTGTGGCGGGCGAGCGGCTGCAGCGCAATCGCCTGTGCATGGCGCAGATGCAATCGTTCTAATTCCTACGTTTAACTTTCCAGACGCCTCAAATCAAATCAGAAATGAATCTTCGACTGTTCCCGAAGGCAGGGGCCTCCGGGCTCTGGCGTAGCGATACGAATAAGTGGGCAATGAATTTGGGGCAATTGTTTAATCGTAGCGCCGGCATCTTGCCAGCGGTTTTCCGCGCGGTGGCGGGGCACAAAATCACCGGCAAGATGCCGGCATTACGAAAGCAATCGCGGCGTTCATTGAATGGGAGGAGGGTGGGCAGATTGATTCAGGACGTCGCGCAGGACCGTGAGGCAGGGGCCTCCAGGCTCCGAATCCCATTTAATGTGCGTCGGAGCTCAGTAGGCCCAGCGAAGAAGTACCGCGCCTGAAGTGTAGCCCGCGCCGACCGCCACCAGTAGCACGAGATCGCCTTTGCGAAGGCGGTTCTGCTCCAGTGCATCCATCAATCCGAGAGGGATTGTGCCCGCCGTCGTGTTGCCATAGCGATCGATATTGACGAGGATCTTTGA
The DNA here is from genome assembly GCA_963838705.1 of uncultured Acidobacteriota bacterium. Taxonomy (GTDB): domain Bacteria; phylum Acidobacteriota; class Terriglobia; order Acidiferrales; family UBA7541; genus Palsa-147. The sequence continues at coordinate 474,453 of CAWIRU010000006.1, forward strand.
ATCGTCAACGCCGAGACGTTCCTGCATGGCGCGAATGATGCGCAAGTTCGCCTGGTGGGGCACGACGAGCGCGAGATCTTTGCTCGTATATCCGTTGCGCTCGAGCAGTTGCGTTGCAAGCTCGCACATCCGGCGCACGGCATACTTGAACACGTGCTGCCCTTCCTGATGCACGTAATGCATGCGCTTCTCGACTGTCTCCTGCGTTGCCGGGTGCAAAGAGCCGCCGCCGGGCATATACAAATTGCAGCCGCCCGAGCCGTCAACGTCGTGCGAGAAATCGATGATTCCGTCTGTGCCGGGGTCAGCCGGCTCAAGGAGTACGGCGCCCGCGCCATCGCCGAACAAGACACATGTGGCGCGATCCTTGAAATCCAGAATTGAAGTCATGACGTCGCTGCCGATTACCAGGACTTTTTTGTGCGCGCCCGAGCCCACGAATTGCGCGCCAATCGTCAGCGCGTAGGCGAAGCCAGAACACGCGGCCGAAAGATCGAATCCCCAGGCATTCTTGGCGCCGAGGCGATCTTGGATCAGGCACGCTGTGGCGGGAAACAGCATGTCCGGAGTGACGGTGGCGACAACGATCAGCTCGATCTCCTCGGGATTTACATGCTTCGCTTCGAGAAGTTTTCGCGCCGCTTCCGTGCCGAGATGAGACGAAGCCACGCCGGGATCCGCGTAGTGGCGCTCGCGAATCCCGGTCCGCGTGCGGATCCACTCGTCGTTGGTGTCCACGCGCTTTTCGAGATCGAAATTCGTGACGACGTTCGGCGGAACGTATCCCGCGACGCCCGTAATTTTCGCTGCGATGCGCTTGCTCATTCACGCTCCGTGAAATTGCGAACCGCGATTGTACGCAATCGCACTCCATTGCCGCAAGAAAAACGGCCTCCTTCCGACTCAAGAGCTCCGTGATTTCAAGTGAACGGCTAAGGCTTCGCGGGAAGGATTTCGTAGCGGAACGAAATCTGCGCGGTTTTCCGCAGCATGGCGGCGACCGAGCAGTATTTCGATTCGCTCAATTCGATTGTGTGGCGAACGGCCTGCTCATCGAGCGATCCGTACAACCGGTAGACAAGATCGAGTTTTGTCCAGACTGCCGGAGGCTCGCTCGCGCGCTCGCCTGTGATGACGATTTCGAGGCGCTCGAGCTTCTGCCGCTTTTTCGCGAGTATCGCGACGACGTCCGTCGCCGTGCAGGCGCCCAGAGCCGCCAGCAGCAGCTCCATCGGCCCAGGGGCGGAGTTGTTCGTGCGGTCCGAGTCAATCGGAATCGTGTGCCCGGAAGGTAGTGTCGCTAGAAACTGTTCTTTCTCCACCCACGCTACCGTGGCTGTTTGCATGAGATTCTCCCTCGTCGAAATAAACTATACACGGAAGGCAGCGGACGGTGAGCCAGCAGAAACGAATTAGTGCGCCGCGGTTTTCGGATGCTGTTCGCCGATGTTAAGTTCGGGGTAATTCACTTCGGGCTCGGGCTGGGGAGGGTTTCGCATGATTTCGACGAAGACCTGAACGAACTTGGGATCGAACTGGCTCGAAGCGCAACGCTCGATTTCGGTGAGCGCGGCCTCGGCGGTGCGAGGCTTTTTGTACGCCCGCTCAGACGTGATCGTGTCGAACGCATCGGCGATCGCGATAATTCGCGCGCCGAGCGGAATCTGCTCGCCCACGAGGCGATTCGGATAGCCCGAGCCGTCGAAGTATTCGTGATGGTGCTTGACCATCAGTTGAATTCGCGCCATTGCACGCAGCGGCTCGAGCAGCCGCGCGCCGAGCTCCGTGTGGGACTTCATCGTTTCCCATTCGGAGGCGTCGAGCGGCCCGGACTTGTTGATGATCGTTTCCGGAATGCCGACTTTGCCGACGTCATGCAGGAGCGCCGCGAGCCGGATTTCTTCCGCGTCTCCCGGATCCAATTGCAGCGCCGCGGCCAGCGATGCGGCGTACTCGGAAACTTTTTGCGAATGCCCGTGCGTGTATTGATCCTTGGCGTCCACGGCGAGCGCAAGCGACGTCACCGTCTCCACGACCGAGGGTGGCAAAAGATGGATTGACTCGTTGCCGCCCTCTTCGGCGAGCGATCGGGTGAACTGCTCGATGCGCCGGCGAATTTCGTCGAACGCCTCGGGGCCGGTGGTAAATTGGCGTTTGAGCGTGACGCCCAAGTACGCTTCGAGAACGTCCTGCTTCCAGCGTTTCGTCTTTCCGCGGTCTAGAGGCTCCGGCGTCGAAACCGCATTGCCGCCCTGATGCTTGGAGAGATACATCGAGGAGTCCGCCACCTGGATCAACTCCTGCGGCGTCGAGCCATGGACCGGGAAGCCCGCGATGCCCAAACTTGCGGTGATATTTTTATCGCGAAGCAGCGGATCAGAGGCCACCCAACCGCGCAACTTGGAAGCGAGTTGGAGCGCCTGATCGACACTCGTTTCCGGCATCAGGATGACGAATTCGTCGCCGCCATAGCGCGAGACAACGTCCGAGCGGCGGCAATTCTGCTCGAGAATGTGCGCGACACGCTGGAGCACGACATCGCCCTCGAGATGCCCGTAAAAATCGTTCACAAACTTGAAGCGGTCGAGGTCCATCAGGACCAGCGCAAATTGCCGGGTCGCGCGCGTCGAGCGCTTCCACTCGGCTGACAGAGCTTCCATCAGGAATCGGTGCGTCTTGACGCCGGTGAGGCCGTCGGTGATCGCCTGTTCCTGCGCCTTCTGGAACGTGAAGGCATTGTGCAGGGCGCCGGCAAACAAGTCCGCAAGCGTCCGGAGAAGCTGCATCTCTTCTTTGGTGAATTCGCTCGGCGTAGCGGATTCCACGTAGAGGACGCCCAGCATTTGATCGGCATAGAGGACTGGCAGCGCGGCGGCGCAAACCGTCCCCTGCAAGATAGTTTCGTGAGTGCCCTGGCGGACCTCGCGCACGATCTCCGCCTGCCCGGAGCGCGCGACGTGTCCGACCAAACCCTCGCCAATCGGGATTCGCCGGCCCAGGGCATCGCGGCGCGTGCCCGCTTCCGCCTGCACGACCACTTCCTTCGTCGAATAATCGAGGATCGCGATTCCGATGTGATCGTAGGTCAGGCCCTTCTCCATCTCTGACGCGATCTTCCAAAGCATTTCATCGGGATTGAGAGTTGTAATCGCATGGCTGGAGATGGCGTTCAAAAGCGAGAGGTGGCGCGCTTTGCGCTGCTCCTCGCCGAAGAGACGCGCATTTTCAATGGCGATGGAGGCCTGGCTCGCGAGGACGCGCAGCATCTCGAGATGGCCTTCGTCGAAAACCCGCTCACGCGCGCTATGGACCGCCATCACGCCTATCGCGCGATCGTGAAGAACCAGCGGAACGCCGCAGAAGCAGCCGAGGCTTTGGATCGGCTCAATGCCGAGGCGCTGGAGCTGTTCGCGCACGTTGTCTCGAATCAAAATCGGCTGGCGATTCTGCACAATATATTCAGTGAGATGGTTCCCCGCGGGGCGCTCGCCTATTGGCATGCGATCGTTCTCGTCAATTTCGAGTTGGAACCGGACCATGACGTCACCCGGCTCGTAAAACGCGATGTAGAAACTGCTCACGTCGAGCAGGCGGCTCATTTCGGTGGAGATTCTCTCGAAGAGCGCGTCTGTCTCGAGCGTCGAACTGAGCACCCGGCCGATTTCATTCAGAATGTGCAATTCCTCGCTGCGCCGCGAAGTCTGCTGGATGAGGTAACTGTTCTCGACAGCCATTCCGATCTGATGCCCAAGCGCGAGAAGGAGCCTCAATTCCGCGGCTGTAAATTGGCGCCGGTCCGGAGTTCCGAGAAGCAGCACGCCAAACACGCGATCCTTGGATTGCAGGCTGATGCCAACGACGGTGTTCAGTCCCTGCGAGAGCAGCTCGTGGCGAAGCTTTCGGAAGCCGGCTTCGCGCTCGAGAGCTTCCCAGTTCGCACCGCGATCCAGATCGTGCAGCACCATCAGGCCGCCGAGCCGCGACACCATCTCGACGACAAAGTGATCGAGCCGGTCATTCTGCAGGGCGGCGCAGAACGTGTCGTTCAATCCGGTCGCGACGACGGAGGTCGGGCCGTCCTTCTCGCCGTAGTGCAGGCAAAGCGCGCCAGCGGGAATTCGGACGACGTTGAGGACGCGATCGAGGGCCTGCGCCAGCATTTTGGGGATCTCGCTGCCGGAAAAGCTTGACGTGGCGAGGTTCAAACTCGAAAGTGCCAGCATGTTCCGCTCGACGCGCCGGCGCTGCTCTTCGTACACGCCCATCACCATCACGACGCCGGCGAAGAACTGCGGCACGATTGCGAAAGATTGAAGATGGATGCCATTGAGGGAAGGAGTGGCCGGCTGGATCGCGGCAAGAAGAACCAGAAAGCCCCATGCCGCTAATGCCAGCGCGAGAAGAAAATCCGATCGCGATTCCTGTTTTTGGCCGCCGTGGAGAAACGTCCGCGCGGCGAGGAGGAGCATCAAGCCCGCTCCGATTGTTACGGGCAGAATGACCCAGCCCTTGCTGTAAGCGAAGGCCCAGACGGCCGAGCCGGCTCCGACCAGCGCGAGCTTCAGCGTCCATGGAGTCTGGCTCGCATAGAGGCGCGCCGCGGAGACGAATGCCAGCGAAGCGAGCAGTAGAAACCAATCGCGCATCGCGATCACGTTGAACGCGGCGCTACCGGGCTCCGGCAGAGGTGCGCTCGGCGAAAAGGGAACGTGGCCGATGAGCGGCAGGATGAACGAGATGGAAATCAGAATCCAGGCGAAGGACCACGCCCACAGGTAGGCCTGGCGCTTCTCGCGGTAAAGTGACCCAAAAAAGAGCGCGAGGAGCAACGAACTCGCAAGTAGAACACTTCCACTCATGTCAAACGAGCATCGAAGCCCGTAACACCGTTCAAATCGGTACACCCTCTCACGCCGAGATTAGCAAGAAATGAGAAATTCGCCGTTGCGTCTAGACCCTTGTGTTTCCATGAGGTTAACTGCCGCACGCGGTCCATTGGCCGCGTTGGGGGCTGTGTGTTTCCTGAAGACCCGGGTCACGCTGGAGCTCTAACCACTCTAAGTGAGGCAATCGCAGTCCACAACGGTACTTTGGTAAGTACTTGGGCGCGCACACTTGAATGCGCTTCCGCGCGCGTAGCTCGATTTTGTGCGCGCGTTCCGCTAAGATGCATGATTCTCCACACCGAAAGGAAAGTCTTTTTGCCGATGTCTGCTTCATCGAAGCCGCGCGTTCGATTCGCGCCATCGCCGACGGGCTATCTTCACGTCGGCGGCGCGCGCACGGCCCTGTTTAATTGGCTTTTTGCCAGGCACGAAGGCGGCACGCTGCTCTTGCGCGTGGAAGATACCGATGTGGAGCGCAATCGCCCCGAGCTGGTCGAGGGCATTCTCAATAGTCTGCGCTGGCTCGGGATCGAGTGGGACGAAGGGCCGTATTTTCAGTCGCAGCGGCTGGGATTGTATCGCGCCGCCGCCGAAAGCTTGCTTGCGAGCGGCGCCGCGTACGCGTGCTACTGCCAGGCTTCCCAATACGCCGGCGCGGATGCGGGCGCTCCGGCTGAAGAGATTGAAGACGACGGCGATCTCGAGAAAAGCACGGAAGCGAAGAAAAGTTTTCGACGATCGGCGTGTCCGTGCGCGAATCTGACGCCGGAGGAGCGCGCGCAGAAAGCGGGCGCGGGCGAGGCGTACGCGATTCGCTGCCGAGTTCCCCGTTCCGGTGTCACGAAGTTCGAAGACGCCGTGTTTGGGCCGCGCGAAGTGCAGAACGAGGAGATTGAGGATTTCGTTCTGCTCCGGTCGAATGGCTTGCCGACGTATCAATTGAGCGTCGTCGTGGACGACATTGATATGCGGATCAGCCATATCATTCGCGGCGCGGACCATCTCTCAAACACGCCGAAACAAGTGCTCATCTACCAGGGCCTTGGGGAGAAGCCGCCGATCTTCGCGCACGTCCCGCTGATTCTCGGGCCGGACCGCACGCGGCTTTCGAAGCGGCATGGGGCGACGAGCGTGACTTCGTACGTCGAGGAAGGATTTTTGCCCGAATCGTTTCGGAATTTCCTGGCGCTGCTGGGATGGTCACCGGGCGAAGATGCTGAATATTTGCCGACACCCGAACTTGTCGCGCGTTTTTCGCTCGACGGCGTGAGCCGGACTAATGCTGTGTTCGATCGCGCGAAGCTCGAGTGGTACAACAGCCAGTATCTTCAGAAGATGCCGATTGAGGAACTGCTGCCTCATGTTGAGGCACAACTTCGCATCGCCAAGATTTGGCGCGAGGAATGGGCAGGCGAACGGCGCGATTGGTTCGCGCGCACCGTGGACTTGGTTCGCCCGAGGACGCGGCTTTTACCGGATTTCACTACCTGGGCGCGCGCATTTTTCAGCGATGATTTTGATTACGAAACGGAAGCGCGCGAGAAATTCTGGAAGGACGAGAAAGTGCCGGGCCTGCTGGAGAAATTGGCGAACTCGCTCGACGCGCTGCACGAATGGAACCACGATGCGTGCGATCAGGCGCTGCGCCAACTGGCAGCGGCCGAGGGCGTCAAAGCGGGCTTGCTGATCAATGCTACGCGCGTTGCGATTGTCGGGCGCGCGGTGGCCCCGCCGCTTTTCGATACGATGGTTGCGCTGGGGCGCGAGCGGGTGGTCGCGCGAATTCGCCGCGCCCTGCCCGTTTTGTGGAGCGAATGAAGAAGAACGCTGGTCTTACCGGGACTGTCCCTTGAAGATTTCGGGATGGGCCGGGTGCGGCTTGGCATCCGCTGCGACCACCTTCAATTTCACAGGCACAGGAACCTTCGCGGGCGGCAAACATGCGGTCATATTGCACGCTTGAAATCGGAGCGTGAAGGGCAGAGTCGTGTCGCCGAGTCCTGCGCTCGCTTCCGCCGCAAGCTTGACGCGAATCGTCACGCTTCCCGAATAAACCGAGAGCTTCTCTTTCGAAAAATCGAATTGCAGCAATTGGCCGTCGGGATAAGTTGTGCCCAGATCGCGAAATCCGGGCGTGGGCGCGAGAGTTACTCCGGTCGGAATCAGATATTCCTCCGTCGGAGTGTGCGAATTCATGTGATAGCCGGTGAGAATATCCACAACGATTGCGACTTCGAATGGGCGCCCGGCGGGAACTTCCTCAAGCGACACATAGGCGTGGGGTTTCGCGACGGATGCCCCGCTCGGCAGCGAGGAACTCGTTTGAGCGGCAATCTGTGGCACGCCGGCAATTGAAAAAAAGAGAAGAAGTATGAAGCTCGCGGCGATCGCCGCGGCCAGAACCCGCCGCGCGCGTGTCATACGCTCACCGTCGCGCCAAGTTGCTGCGTAAGAATCCTGCTCATCACCTGATTCAGCGTTTCGCCGGTCTTCTCGAGCACGAATGCCTGAGCGGCGTCCGACCACACGAGCTTGAAGCTCGTGGCCAGAGCGGAAATCCACACCTGCCGCACCGGCGAATTCGGGCTGATGACGAAACGCGTTTCGTCCTCATCCTCAAATTCCACTTGGAGTTTTCCGCTGCCGCCCTCGACCTGGAAATCGTGCTCGTCGCCGAGTTCCATCAGCCGGCGGCGCAACGATTCAAACGCCTCATCGCACTTTTTGTGAAATTCCTGTTCGTCCATCATGGCAATTCGAGATTAGGCCAGCCCGCGGGTGATTTGCAATAGCATGGCCGGATTTATAAAGCACTCTGAATGGCTTTTTCGAGATGTTTGCGGCTCACGACGCCCACGACGCGCGTAGCGATTTTTCCGTCACGCGTGATTACAAAGCTTGTCGGCAGCCCCATGATTCCGCCGAATTGCGTCCCGAGGTCGTCGTTGCCGAGCACAATGGGATACGGAATCAACAGTGACTGGCCATCCACGTCAAACTTTTCTTTCGCGACGAAAGGGCCGACCACAGACGCGCCTTCGTCATCCATCGCCACGCCCAGAATCGTAAAGCCTTTATCGCCGTATTTTTTTTGGAACTCGATCATCCAGGGCGTCTCAATTTTGCAAGGCTCGCACCACGTGGCCCAGAAATTGACGAGCACCACTTTGCCGCGCAGGCTCTCGAGGGAAATCTCACGGCCGTCGAGCGATTTGAATGTCACGTTTGGCGCCGGACCCAGCGGGCCGGAGATGGGCTCGTCATCGTCTTCCACAGCAGCGCTCTTGTGCGCGAATTTCCCGCAACTCGAAAACGCGCCTGTCACGGCTCCCAGAATTAATGCGAGCAAAAGGTAAGGAAGATACTTCTTCATCCAGCCGACCCCCGTCACAACGAAAACCGATTCAGAAAATTCAGCTTGCCGGAAAGCCAGGTCAGGCGATTCATGAACACCAGCCCGCCGATCGCAAGAAGCAAAACTCCGCTGCACACTTCCACCACATGCATGTGACGGCGGAAGCGTTTGTAGAATTTCAGAAATCTGCCGATCCCGATCGCGGTGAGAAGGAACGGAATCGCGAGACCAGCGGAATAAACCGCCAAGAGAAACACGCCCTGCAAGATCGTCTGGTGCGTCGCGGCCATCGCCAGAACCGCCGCGAGAATCGGCCCGATGCAAGGCGTCCATCCGAACGCAAACGCAAAACCCAGGAGAAAGCCGCTGAATGCACCGGGCTTGCCGCCGAGTTTCCTGAAGTGAATATCGCGATTCAACCAGCGCGTCAAAAACGGGCCGAGAAAGAAAATCACGGAGACCGCGAACAGGTGGATGGGATGGATTCGCTCTCCGAGCAGCCCCGGTTTCATCGCGACGAAAGCGCCGCCAGCCGCGAGAACGATGCCGATGAGCGCGCCGAGAACGATCGAGATTTTCCCGAGCAAGCCGGTAAGGTGCAGGCCGAAGAGCAAAATGAGCGACCCGGCAACCGGCGCGAGTAGCGTGCGGTTCTTTAGCAGAAATTCGCCCATGGCGCTCGCCGAAGCACCAAACGTGATGAAGACAATCGAGAATCCCAAAACGAAGGCAAACGCGGACCCCAGGACGCTGGCCCGATCGCCCTGTCCCTCGCTCATTTGCTCGACGCCGATGCCTGAGAGCATCGAAACATAGCCAGGAACTAACGGCAGGACGCATGGCGACAGGAACGAGACGAGGCCCGCGAGAAACGCCGCGAAGATAGTTACGTCAACCAATTTTTCTCTTTAGATCCGCTCGATTGGATTCGCTTTTTGCTGTGAAGTTCCGGGTTAAACCGTATTTTCTCATAACATCACGACACGCGCCGGGTGTTTCTCTCGCCTAAAGTCTCTCGTTGAATTAGACGCGCCGTGGACCATTTGAGGTCGCGCAAGAACACTCCACGTGTCAGCGGAATCCATCGCTTGCGCTTGAACCAGCAGCCGCGAAGGCTCTCGCAACTCGTTGCTGCACAAAGATTTAAGTCGCAATAACCGGCTGGAGGCCGCCGTGCTTTTCTCGTGGAAGCGGGCCTACGGGAATTACGCCGGGGGCGGTGAAAATTTCGCCGTCCGTTCCCGCGGGCCCGCACTTCTCGAGGGAGGTTCGCATGACGCCGAATCAAGTCACCGCCGCTCGCGTTGCAGCAGGATTCCTGGCGGTCGGGGTATTCGCGATGTTCGGCCGCTGGGTATGGGCCGACCTCGGCGCCGTGTCTCTGATCGTCGCGGCCATCGCACTCGATGCTCTCGACGGCTACCTCGCGCGCACAAGAAATCTCGCGACGGCGCTCGGCGCTCAATTCGACATCCTCGGCGATCGCATTATCGAAAATCTGTTTTTCACTTTCTTCGCGACCACCGGGCTGATCACGCTTTGGGTTCCTGTCTTCTTTTTCGCTCGGGGAACGATCACGGATTTCCTGCGCGGCGCGGCAGCGAAGGCCGGCCGGAGCGGCTTCGGCAAAAACTCGATGCTCGAAACGAGATGGGGCCGCGCGCTCGTTGCATCGCGCGAGAGCCGCGTTGCGTACGCGGCGCTTAAATGCATTTGCTTCTGCTGGCTCGGCCTCGAATGGACCGTCGAGCACTCGTCCGCGGTTGTGCTCTCTGAGACGGCGAACTTCGGGCTGCACGCCGTGGGAGGGTCGCTGGTCGGCGCGACAGTTCTCTTCTGTCTGGTGCGCGCTACTCCGGTGCTTTGGGAAGGCCGCCGATTTCTCGCGAGTCTTGCGCCGCTGCCTGCGAGAGCGCTCGGAGTCTCACGATGAGCACGGAATCGCAGGTTGGCGCGTTTTTCGATATTGACGGCACTCTTCTCGCATGGCCGTCGCTCGAGTGGCGCTTCATCGCCTACCTCGCGTCGCGCGACATTCTCGGGCCCGCGGCGGCGGCGCGGAGCTGCGGAATCGCTTTCGACAATCTGATCGCCGGCGCACCGTTCGCAACCGGAAATCGAATCTATCTCGCCGGGCTTTCAACGTCGCTCGTGAACGATTGGCTCGCGGATTCGTCGCAACCGTTGCCGATTCTCGCGGACGGCTTACGACGATTGGAGTGGCACACGTCCAAAGGTCATCGCATCGCCTTGATCAGCGGCACGCTCGCTCCGCTTGCTCGCGCTTTCGCGCAACGGATTGGCCTGGTGCTCGAAATTCATGCAACGGAACTCGAGACGGTTTCGGGCGCAACGGGAGAATGTCGCCGCTTCGCCGCCGACCTTTGGACCGGACGCCTCGCGACAGATTGGCCCAACGGACAAACGAAGGCGCATATCGTCCGGCGAATCGCCGCCGAGCATTACCTCGATCTCGCGCGCAGCTTTGCCTACGGCGATAGCGCGTCCGATGCCGCCATGCTCGCATCCGTCGGATTTTCTCGCGCCGTGAATCCGTCGCTGTACTTGCGCCGGATCGCTGCTGAGCGCCGCTGGATCATCGAATACTGGAAATCGCGAGCTGCCTCGCGCCCTGCGAATTTCACCGATTGCTCCGCGGTGGCGCGAGCCGGAGATCACCGATGAGGGACACTCACGGAAACGTACCCGAATCCGCCGCTTCACGCGCGCTGCCGTGGGCGAATCGCGGATATCGTGCGTGCAATTCCCGAGGCTGGAGTGTAGGAAATCTGAATTGTGAAGAAGCGGCCGGCATCAGCACCGCTGCGAGACCATTCTCAATTTCACGCACATTCGACTCGGTGTTTGCGGCCTGCGGAGCGCTTGAATGGGTCACGCTTCTATATCTCTCGCTTGTGAACACGCTTATCGTGGCATTTCGCGCGAATCTTCCCGCCGCATCTGTTTACATCGCGATTCACGAGTGCATCGCTGTTGCCGTTCTCGTCGTTTGCTGGTCGTCCGTAAAGTGGAACGACGGCCGGCTGCGTTTCATTCGGCACTGGTACGCGCTGCCGCTCTACATCTACTTCTTCGAAGAACTGCGCGGGCTGGTTCACTTGATTTTTCCCGGCTGGTTCGATGCATTTCTGATCCAATTCGATTATTCGATCGGCCATGTCGAACCCTCCGCGTGGCTGACGCGCCTTGCGAATCCCGCGCTGAATGATTTCATGCAGTTTTCGTACATGACCTATTTCCTCTATCTCGTCGCTCTGCCGGCGATTCTTTACCTTCGCCGAGACTTCCGGGCCTTTTGGACCGTGATGACGTCAACCGCCATCGCGCACTACATCGTTTACGTAATTTCTATTCTCTTTCCAATCGAAAGCCCCCATTTCGCTCTCGCTTCCTTGCGGCCGCTGCTCGCAGGCGGCGCGTCAACCGCGGTGATCAATCTCATCGAAAGATTCGGGCGCGTCCACGGCGCCGCATTTCCTTCGGCGCACGTCGCGGGCTCGATGGTGGCGATTTTGGCGTCGTGGCGCTATCGCCGCTGGCTATTCTGGCTGTGCCTGCCGTTTTTCGTGTGCATGATGGTTGCAGCGGTCTACGGCGGATATCATTACGTGGCCGATGTCCTGGCGGGAATGCTGACAGGTGCAGCGGGATTCGCAGCCGGAACTTGGCTGATCAGCCGGCCTGGGGCTCTGCCACAAACTTCCGCGACTCTGTGAATCCTGCGGTCACGATGCCGCTCAATTCTTCGGCGGCGGCATCGGCGATCTGAAGAAGCCGTGTGTCGTCCCAGTGCTTGCCGATGAGTTGCAAGCCGATCGGCAGACCGTTCTTCGTCCATCCGCACGGAATCGAGATCGCGGGATTTCCGGAAACGTTTGCCGGGCGGCTGAGCCGGACCATCGCGGAACGCACCGTCTCTTCTTCCCCGCGAACGTTCACAAGGCCTTCGCCAATTCGCGTTGCCGCTATGGGCGTCGCAGGAGCAATCATGACGTCCGCGCCGCCGAATCCGAGGTCGAATTCGGATAAGGCGTGCTCGCGTGTTTCCATCGCTTGCAGGTAGTCGATGGCCCGCACCGTCGAGCCCTGTTCGAGCCGCTTTCGGACGTCGTCGCCATATTCTTCGGCGCGCGCGGGATAATAGCCCTGCGACTCGTGATATCGCCGCGCTTCCGCGAGCGCGATCTGCGTGCCCGCGTCGCCCCACTTCGCGGAATCCGGCACTGAGATTTCCGCTATGCGGGCGCCGGCCTTTTCGAATCGAATCATGGCGCTCTCAATCTCCGATTGCACTTCTTCATTCACGAGATCAAAGAAGAATTCGCGAGGCCGGCCGAATATGATTTTCTTGAGGCTGGCAGGCCGGGATTCGCGGCTTGGCAATGGTGAACGAAACGCGTGCCGCGCATCGGACAAGACGTCAAGCAGAAGCGCCGTGTCGGCCACGCTTCGAGCGAGCGGGCCCAGATGATCAAGGCTGCGCGAGAGCGGAATCACGCCGCGGCAGCTCACTCTTCCAAACGTCGGCTTCAACCCGGCGACGCCGCAGAGCGACGCCGGAATTCGAATCGAGCCGCCCGTGTCGGTCCCGAGCGCCGCATACACCATTCCCGCGGCCACGGCGACCGCTGATCCGCCGCTCGAGCCGCCAGCGATGCGCCGCGTGCCCCGCGGATTGTGTACCGGGCCGTAGTGAGGATTCTCTGACGTAATGCCATACGCGAACTCGTGCAGGTTCGTCTTTCCGACGATGATCGCACCGGCGCGCCGCAGCGCCCGCACGACACCGGCATCCTGGTTGGGCACGAAATCTGCCAGGATTTTCGAGCCCGCGGTCGTTCGCAGGCCCCTCGTTTCAATATTGTCCTTGAGCGCAATCGGAATTCCGTGCAACGGACCGCGGTACCGCTTGCGCAGAATCTCACGCTCCGCTTTTCGCGCGGCTTCGCGGGCCTGCCTCGCCGCGACCGTGATAAATGCATTCAGGCTTGGATTGAGCGCTTCGATTCGCGCGAGCGCCGCTTCGAGCAGCTCGACGGGCGAAATCTTCCGAGCTCGAATCAAAGGCGCGACGTGGCGAATGTCGAGTGAAAGCAGGCCGTTGATTTTTGCGCCCAGCACGGAATTCAAATCCTCAGAAAATCTTTTCTTGCCGCCGCAAATTCCCCGCCGATCCGAGATTGGCGATGAGCAGCACGACTCTGTACTGATTTTCGGTGCGCACCGTTCCCAGCGAGAGCCTGCGATATTCGAATCCGATGCCGCAGCACGAGCCATTGTAGGTAATCTGGGCCACCTGGTTCTGGAAAGCGTGCTCCGTCAGGTCGTAGCTGAATCCCAGCGCCGTATTCCAGCCCCGGCGATTCATGTCGCCATAACCGACAAGCGCGCGAATTTGGTCCGAGCGCGGATAATAAATGAAGTTGGGCGCCGGCTCGGCCGGAAGCAGATTGATCGTCGAGAAATCCGCGACCGTGATGAACGATTCGCGATAAGGCTTCAGTTTTAACAGCGCGCCAATCGCCGTGAGCTGATTGCGCGTGGGATCGTAGTCCACGCGGAACTGCGCGTCGTAATGGCTGCCGGGGCTCAAGCGGATATCGCTGATGATCGGAGAGAAATGCCGCGGCTCGTCGGCGAATGCGAATGGCGTGAGCGCATCGAGCGTCTCAAACACATTGCGTACTCCGGGAACCAGCGCGCCGCCGAACGTGGGATCGATAAAATATTTTTGCTTGATGTCCCAGCTCAGAAATTCTTCGGCGTCGCCGTCATCATTCACTTTGCGGAAGAGCCGCTGGCGGATGCCATATTCGAATTCGTTCGTGTCGGTGAGGGTCTCGTCCTCGTCAAATCGGATGAACCGGCCGAAATCATTCACTCCGTCCACATAACGGTAGACGATATCGGGCTCGATCGTGTGCTTCCATTTCGAGTCCGCGCTCTGCCAGACACGCTCGAAAACCGGCGGACGGATATCGATGGTGACTTCCTCCGTCGTGCGAACGAGCGGAATATCAAGCAGGCTGCCGGAAGTCCCAAATTGCTCGCCATATCGCGTCGAGCGAAGAGTAAAGGTAGACGTGACTCCAATCCACGGGCCCCAGCGCAGCGGCACGGTCACGCTGGGCGCAACTTCAATGCGGGAAACAAAACCGCCGGTGTCGAATCCCGTAACCGTGTCGGAGCGATGCACCGCGCCGGCAAATGCATCAAATGAGAAATAGATGGGCAGGCGCTCGAACGGCGGCCGCTCAACTGAGTCGAAACGCACTTCCGGGGCGCTTCGAAGGGTCACAGAAGTCTCCGGCGAGTCGCTCAGAAAATCCTTGTAGCTGAGCGCCGCAATATTCAAGCTGAAACCCAAAAAATTATTGGTCGCAAACGCGGTGTTACGCACTTCGGAGTTCACGGCTTGTGAAAACGTCTCGGCGAAGGCGAGCCGAAACGTGAGCGAGGTGAGTTGATTCAAATCGGCAACGGTGCGCCAGCCGTAAGGCAGAAACGCGTCGAATCCGAAGTGCGCTTCGTGGCCGCCTTCTTTCAACGGAGGGCCGCTCGGCTCGGGCAAGCCGCGGTCAATCACGCCGTAATAGCTCGCGTCCAACTTGGCGTTCGCCCACGGCCGCATCCGCAGCACGCCATTCTGACTCCATCCTCGCAGACTTAAATAGGTCGCGCCAATCGAAAGGTCCGACCAATCATTCGGCGCCCAATAGTAGGAGTCGCCGAAGAAGTAGCCCTTCACGGAGGAGTTGCCGAGATCCGGGATCATGAATCCGGATTGCCGCTGGCGGCTCGCGGGAAAGGTGGCGTAGGGCAGGTATACGATCGGGAAGTAGAGCAATTGAAAATGCGAGTTTACCAATTGCACGTTTTTCTCGAGCCGGACAGTCGCCTGCGGGGCGAAAAATTTCCACGTCGGTTTGTCCGGCCTGCACACCGTAATCCAAGCGTGGTGCACCTTGTAGGTGGATTCGGCGATGCGCTCGGCGTCGCGCGCTTCGAAATAGATGGGATTCGGAGTGATCAGCAGCGTGGGCGTCGGCCGGCGCTGCATGGCCATCGTGGCTTTCACGTGGTGAAACGTGCCGCGCTCGGTCTGCAAATTGTACGTCGCCGTTTCCGCTTCGACGTGCTGAGCCAAATGATCGATCACCACGTGGCCGCGCGCGGTCGCCTGTTTCGTCGTGTCATCGTATTCGACGTGATCGGCGCGCAGGCGAAAATTTTCGTAGAGGATTTCGACGCAACCGTCGGCGTAGGTAATGTTGCCGGTCCGGTGCTGCGTTTCAGCTTCGAGCGTTGCGAGGGTCGGCTCCCGCGACGCCGTTGAGTACTGGCAGCCGGACGATGCGGGCGGCTTTTCCTGCGCGTGCGCCGGGCGAGGAGTGGCGCACGCGATGGCGAGGAGTGCAAAGGCAATTTGCGCGATTCGGCGAATGGTAGAGGCCGCAGCGAAGTCTCGCATGTCGGGGAAAAGAGCCCCGAGCGTAACACGGTGTCCGAAGGCCAGGCAACGAGCGAACTCACCACCGGCTGCGGCGTCCCGCCGCCCCGCGGACGATTGGCAACGCGGGGGATGTCGAGGCGCTCCACGCCGCCGGACTTGTGCTACGATACTTCCGCTCCCTGTCACCGGGAACGTCCGCAGCGCAAAACGGACTGGTGATACACGAATGCTCGAAGTGTGGCGCCCTTCTTTTCGAAGACGCCAACAAGTGCTCTTTCTGTGACGCAATTCTTCACGCAGCCCCGGAAGAAGAATACGCGACGGTCCCCGCACACGACGTAGAACCCGACTGGCGTGTTGAGGTTGCCCGCCGCATGGAGATCTATCGCGCCCGGCGCCGGCGCTACCTGCCGGATGATTCCCAAACACCGCTGCCCTTTCAGGGCGAGCCGCTCAGCCCGCCCGAGGAACTGAGCGAACCGGCCGAGCCTCCTTCGCGACCCGCGAGGAAATTGAATCCGCCGAGAGCGCCCGAGCGAGTTGAAATTTCCATCCTTCAGCCAGAGCTCGATTTCTCGGCCGCCTCCGATGACCGCGCCCATCCGCAGACCGCGCTTGTTCCAGTGGCGAGTTTGCGCGAACGCCGCGAGGCGGGCCTGCTCGATGCCGTGTTTCTGGCACTCTCCTACGTTGGATTCGTCGGCTTGTTCCACTCTCTCGGAGGACGGCTCTCGTTTACGAAAGTGGATGCGGTCGTGTTTGCCGCGACGTTTTTCCTGCTGTACACGATCTATTTCTCGATTTTTACGTTTTTCGGCGGTGCCACGCCGGGCATGCTATTGCGCGGCCTATATGTGGTGCGTCTCGATGGCCGCCTCGCCGAAACCCGCCAGCTTCTCTGGCGGACGTTTGGCTACTTATTATCCGGTGGCGCGCTGATGATTGGCTTCCTGTGGGCACTCTGGGACGACGATCATTTCACGTGGCACGACCGCATGTCCCACACTTACGTAACCGACACACCGCCCCTCGATATGTCCGATTCCATCGAGGTGGGCGGGGCACAGCAAACTTTCGCGCACAAATAGCATCGGAACTAGAGCGGCGCCGGATGGCAGGAATGATATACTGAGGGTTCGGCGAAAGGCGCATGGGCACCTCTTTCGCAGTCGTGGAAGCATCTATTATTTCAGCCAACCGGGGCAGGCCGAAGGATAAGACATGAGCCGTCTGACGAAGCAAATTGCACTGTCGCTATCTATATTGGTGATGGCCTATGTGGCTGCGGGCTACGTCCTCGGGCGCTCGACTGACGACAAAACCTATCGCTCACTAACGGTTTACAGCGAGGTCCTTGAGCATGTTCAGAAGGACTACGTCGAAGACCCTGACATGCGCCAGGTCACGATTGGCGCGCTTCACGGACTGCTCGATTCTCTTGATCCCGACTCCAGCTACTTGAGCCCACTCGAATATCAGGACTACAAAGAGAAAAGCCAGAATAAGGCTGAGGCCGGAGCTGGCGTCGCACTCTCGAAGCACAATGGCTACATCATCGTGATCTCGGTTCTGCCCGATAGCCCGGCGCAAAAGGCGAATTTGCACACCGGAGACTATCTGGAATCCATCGCCGGCTTCACGACGAGCCAGATGGCGATCGGCCAGGCGCAAGTGCTGCTGACCGGCCCGGCCGGTTCGACCGTGAAACTTTCGGTGATTCGCCGCACGCGCGTGGAGCCGGAAGACGTTGATATCGTCCTGGCGAAAACTCCCGATCCGAAGATTATCGAAGATCGCATCAACGGCGATATCGCGTATATGCGTCTTCCCATGCTTGACGCCACCGCGGTAACTCGCTTGCGAGAGAGACTCGTGCAAGTTGAATCCAAGGGCGCGCACAAGCTTGTACTTGATCTTCGCGATTGCGCGATCGGCACGCCGGCTGACGGCGTGGCCGCCGCCCAGCTCTTCGTGTCGTCCGGAACGCTCACGTCGCTCAAGGGGCAGACGGTCGCCGAGCAGGCGTTCGCGGCCGACGCGTCCAAGGTCGTGTGGAAAGAGCCGGTGACGCTCCTGATTTCGGGCGGGACCGCGGGTGCCGCGGAAGTTCTCGCGGGCGCGATCAGCGATAATCACCGCGGTGAAACCATCGGCGATCGCACATTCGGAACGGCGTCATCCCAGAAGATCATTCAGCTCGACGACGGCGCGGCCTTGATCCTCACCGTGGCCGATTATTACACGCCGGCTGGAAAGTCCATCGCGACCGATGGCGTAGCGCCGACGATTCAGGAAACGGCGGAGGATTTGGCTGCTTTGAATGATTTGCAGCAGACAAGCGCTCCGCCGCCGGGCCAGGCAGCTTCGCCGGACGACCCGCTGCTCAAGAAGGCGATTGACGTTCTCGAAGGCAGGACGGTCAAAAAGGCTGCGTAGACGGCACGTGTACAAACAATGGCTTCGCGAGATCGCTGCGGAGCCACTTCCACTTCCCGATCAAATTCCTCCGCGCGCGTGTTCTTTTGCGCGCAGTTCTGTCCGCGCAAACTCCGCTCAGATAAACTCGCGATACTTTCGCGCTGGCCGCTTGTTCCCCGCCGCAGTCGTCGTTCTGGCCCTCGCGCTGGCCATGTTCGTTACGGGCTGCGGCAAAAAGCCGCTTACAACTTCTGAAATCCACGGAATAACCGAGGAGCTTGTTGCCACGGCGCAGGGCGTGATCGGCCGGCAAGCGGAAATCACAATTCGTCCCGAGTTCGCGGCCAACGGCCGGCGGGGCGGCCTCACGACCGATCACCTTGATATACCGCTCGATGATTCCAGCCGCGAGCCCGCGCTCGTGCAAGCGCTCGTCGCCGTAGCCCGCAAGCACGAGCTCACTCGCGGTCCAATGTCCACGACCGGCGCTGGGGCGCAATTCGAATTCTTCCGCGATTCGCAGCTCACGCACACGATTCACATCATCGAACCCGTCGCTGCAGTGCCGCGGCCTCACGTGCAACTGCCTCCCAACGCTGTGAGGCTCTCGATCATCGTGGATGATCTCGGCGAAGATATCGCGCCCGCCCGCGAGCTATTCAAGCTCCCGTACCCTCTCACGGTCTCGATCATTCCGAATCTTAACGACTCGACGGAAATTGCCGAGGAAGCCTATCGGCGCGGCGACGAAATTCTTCTTCATTTTCCGATGGAAGCCTCGGAAGCAAACACAAAATCGGAAGCGGTCGAGCTGCGTGTCGGCATGCAGGCGCAGCAGGTAAGCGACATGCTTGCCTCGATGCTCGGTTCGGTGCCGCACGCTTCCGGCGTCAACAATCATCAAGGCTCGCGCGCGACCGCCGATCCAGCGCTCATGGACGCGCTCATGCCGGCGCTGCGGCAGCGCGGATTATTTTTTGTGGATAGCCGCACGACAGTCGAAACCGTCGCCTACACATCCGCGGAACGCGACGGCGTTCGCGCGACGTTTCGCAGCGCGCAATTTCTTGACGACGTGGAAACGCGAGCCGCCATTCTCGCGCAGCTCGATCGCGCCGCTTCGGACGCAAAGCGCAAGGGCTGGGCCGTCACCATCGGCCATCCGCATCCCGCCACGATCGCGGCGTTGCAAGAGGGACTGCCGCGCCTGGAAGCACGCGGCATTCATCTTGTTTTTGCGTCCGACGTTTTGAAATGAAGCGGATTCCGGATTACGCGCTTAGTTGAGGATTTCTTGCGCGAGGTCGCGCACGTGCTCGGCAATCGCGGGCGCAGAAGTTAGCCCCGGCGAATCGATTCCGATCAATTGGATGACATTTGATAATTCAGGATCGCGCGTAATGATGAAATCCTCGATGCCGTGTTCGTTCGGTGTCCTGAGCTTCGCGCGAATTCCTGAATATGCAAGGACGAGATCCTGCGCCTCGAGCTCCGGCAGCATGGCTTTCGCGTTCTTGGCGAACTCTTCCACGGGCTCGCGGTCGCGTTCGTAGTCGTTCTTGTCTTTGACGTAGCGCGCTGTCGGCCCGACGAGCACCGTGCCCCAAAGCGTCTTCGTCAGATGCTCGCCGAGGCTCAGTCCGTCCACGTCTGGCAATGGATAGACGAGCCCTCGAATTAAATCCGATTTCGCCCGAACAATTTCGCAATATTCTCCGCGAACCGGCCAGATGCGATGCTGCGCGAGGCTCGAGCCCATCATAGCCGCGACGTCGTCGGCAAAAAGTCCGGCCGCATTCACCAGGCATCGAGCTTCAATTTCGCCTGCTGCGCTCGTCACGCGCACGCCATCCTTGCCCGGTTCGAGCCGTTTCACTTTTGCACTCGTCACAATGTGCGCGCCCTGTTCCGCCGCGATGCGCGCGTACGCTTTCACGAGCTCCTCGCTTGAGACTATACCACTCGATGGCACTTCGATCGCTTGCACCGCCTCGACGTGAGGCTCGCGCGCCCGAATGCCCGCGCGATCGATAATGCGCATGCCTTCAACGCCATTCTTCCGCGCGTTTCCCATGAGCGCCGCGAGCTGCGTCTCCTGCGAATCATTCACCGCGACAACGAGCTTTCCCGTATTGCGGTGCGGCACGCCATGCGCGGCGCAGAATTCGTACGTGAGCCGGTTGCCGCGCAGGCAATGCCGCGCCTTGAGCGAGCCGGGAGTGTAGTAAAGCCCTGCGTGGATGACGCCGCTATTGCGCGTGCTCGCGCCCATGCCGACGTGCGGCATCGCTTCGAGCACGAACACGTCGTCCCATCGCGCCGAGAGCGCTCGCGCAATCGCGCAGCCGACAACCCCACCGCCGACGATGACGACGTTGGCTTTATCCATCTAGCGATTATCGCGGAAATTTTTTGCGATCACGCAGGATTTTGCGAATGCGTGGCTGCACTCAAGGCACATCTCCCGCCGATCGCGCGAACTTGCCGGCGAAAACGTGGATCAGAAAAGTTTGGCGCGCTACGGCAGGAATCCCACGCTGCGCCATAGCTCTGCGCAATCGTAAACCGTGCCGCCGGTCACCACCGTCTTAACCTTGCGGATGTTGTGGATATTTTCGAGCGGATTCCCGTCGACGAGAATCAAGTCTGCGCGCTTTCCCGCTTCGACCGTGCCGAGTTCATTGTCCACTTTCATCACGCGCGCGGGAACGATCGTCGCGGCCTGGATCGCTTCCATCGGCGTGAAGCCCGCTTCGACGTATAGCTCCATTTCGCGGTAAAGGCTGTAGCCCGGAACGGTCTGGTCCGTTCCGGCGACGATGGGAATCCCTGCGCGATGCAAAGCTCCGACGATCTGCACCTCCTTTGCGAACACTTTTCGAACCGTGCCCAGAATTTGCTCCGGCACGCCGCCCTCTTCGAGCTGCGTCCTCAACTCCGGCGCGACTTTCGCGACGCCCGGCTCGAAGCTCTCAATCGGCCTGTCCGGTCCGGCGGTGAAGGATTCAAAAACCACGAGTGTCGGATCGAGCACCGTGCCGTGCGACTTCAGGAAATCGATTATTTTCAGCGCCTCAGGTGATGCGAGATCGATGTCCGCTTCCGCTTGCATTCGTTCATTCCTCTTCGCATCGGCTGGAAGCGGCTTGATCATGACGTCCGCGATGTAGGTAATGTGATTGATCTGGTCCATGCCGGCGTTCACGCCGTCGTACGCCGTCATGCCGAACGGGATATGGCCCGTCACGGTCATGCCGAGGCGATGCGCTTCGGCGGCCACCGCGGCAACATTGTCGCGTTTGACCGAGCTGTAAATTTTCATCTGCTGGAAACCGAGGCTGTGATAACGGTCCACCCATTCTTTTGCCTGCTCGGGATTGTTCACACGCTCGACGCCGATGGCGTATGGGCTGTCGCCGTCCACAATGCCTGCCGCCAGGATGCGCGGCCCGAGCCCGTGGCCAGCTGCGACCGCATCGCGCACCGCGGTGATGAATTCAAGCTCGTTGCCGCAATCGCGAACTGTCGTCGCGCCGGCGGCTAAATAGATGGGTCCCCACTCGACTTGCTCGAAGTGGGCGTGCATGTCCCAAAGGCCGGGCAGAATCGTCTTGCCCGTCGCGTCGATCACTTTTGTGCCCTTCGGCACTTTCACTTGCGCGCGCGGGCCTGCTGCTACGATTTTTCCGTTCTCGATCAGGACCGCGGAATCGTTGACCGGCGGCTTGCCGGTTCCGTCAATCAGCGCGCCGCCGACGATTGCGAATTTGTCGGTATGCGTGCCGGAAATCTGCTTGCCAAGCTCCGCGAGCGCCGCCATTCCGTCTTCGCCCGCGCGCGTGACGAATGTGCCGAGCGCCGGCTCGTAGCCCTCGCGAATCGCTTCGAAGTGATCGAATTCCGCGTCCACCGATACTTCCGCGATGAGCTGCATGTCGGAATTGAACCAAAGCGTCTCGCGGCCCCAAATGAGGCCTTCGATTGTGTAGCGATCGAGTTGCTCGGTTCGGCCTTCGATGGTGATTGCGTCTTGTCCGCGCGGATGGATTCGCACTTCGCCGGACGGAAAGGTCTTCAGCGATTTCGGCGATCCGTGCTTCTTCCAATATTGGATGAGGAGCATTTGCATCGTTGCGGGCGCATAGCCGGCGATGGTGAAGAATTTGTCCGGGCGGGGCGTCTCGGTCCAGGTCTTGTCGATCCGACTGCGGATTTTGTCGGCTTGCACAGCGACCTCTTCATCAATCGCAGCCGTTCGCGCGTTTCTGCCAGAGATCTCGAATTTTCCCGGATTAAGATCTTCATCCCCAGTGAAACTCGCTTTTAGTGGTACGGGCGTGCCGCGATCGGTGAACTTGAACTCGACGGAATACGAGACACCAGCCGCGGCGCCGGACTGCGGCGTGCCCACGGTGTAGGTTTCTTCGCCGATCGGCTGCTCGAATTTGTGCAGCCGGAATTTTGGCGGCAGCGGCTTGGACGCCGCGCTTTGTACACGATGGAGCGCGGGAGACGCGTTTCCGATTCGCGCTACGGCCGCGAAAACAAGAAGTGCGGCAAGTATGAGGGCAAAGCTGTGGCGATTGATCGCTTTCAAAGCTGACCTCGCATGTATCCTGTTTATTTCCGGTTAAGCATTATCCACGCCCGGCCTGGATTTCGCGACGCATGATTTTTCACTGGCTGAGCGAACCGGGACGCCCCGTTTCCGGACCGAAGGCCTTGATTTCGGCTCCGCTGCGGTTCAGTATTTCGTGCGCACCACGCCACATGATGAAACGGGAGTCGCACCCGAATATGCTTCGAAACCCATTGATTCGATTCGCACTGATTTGCAGCTTGCTCGTCGCGGTTTCCGCCGCGCTCGCGGCGCGTCCGCAGGAACAGAAACCCTCCAAGCCCGCGGTCCACGCGAAGCCCGCGGCGGCCGCCGAGCAAAAGCCCGCAGCGCCTGCGACGCCGCAAATTCTGCCCGGCACGCCCGAAGCAAGAGCCGTGGCCGCGATGTTCGCGGTACACGTATTCGGCCAGGTCGAGATTTCGCCTGACGGCAAGCAAGTCGCGTGGGCCGAATATCTCACTGAGGCTAATGGCGCGCCCTCTGGGAACTCCGCGATCTACGTCGCTGAGTTGAAGAATCCCGCGGCGGCGCGGCGAATCAGCGCCGGCGTTGGCGGCGTCTCTCACTCGGAACAAGGAATTGCATGGTCGCCCGACAGCAAACGGCTTGCATTTCTCTCCGACGCCGCGAAGCCCGGCCAACAACAGCTTTACATCGTAAGCGCCGCGGGCGGTCCGGCGAGAAAACTCACTCAGCTCAAGGGGTTTCTCTCATCGCCGGGTTGGTCGCCTGACGGAAAAACAATCGCGCTGCTCTTCACCGAAAACGCAGAGCGCGCGGCGGGACCGCTCGTTGCGGAAACTCCGGACGTCGGCGTCATCTCCGAGGACATTCACGAGCAGCGGTTGACGCTGGTGGATGCGGTGAAAGGCACCGCGCGCCAGATTTCTCCGCCGGACATGTACATCTACGAATACGACTGGTCGCCGGACAGCAAACGCTTCATCACGACCGCGGCGAACGGCAGCGGCGACGACAACTGGTACGTCGCCGCGCTCTACACGGTGGACGCCGCGAGTGGATCGACTCAGCTCGTTTACAAGCCTGATTCGCAAATCGCGGAACCGCGCTGGTCTCCCGGGGGCGAGGAAATCGCGTTCATCAGCGGCCTGATGAGCGATGAAGGCTCGGTCGGCGGAGACATTTCCGTCATTTCGGCTGACGGAGGCACGCCACGCGACATCACCGATAAGATCAATGCGTCGCCGAGTTGGTTCACCTGGATCAACGGCGGGCGCGAGATTCTTTTCGCGGCCGCGGTGGATGGCAGGAGCGGAATCGCGACAGTTGAGGTCGCGTCGGGACAATCGCGCGTGATCTGGTCCGGAGTCGAGACGATTTATGCCGATGGGTACGGCATCGGCCTATCGGTCGCGCGCGACGGCGCAACGACGGCCATCGTCCGGCAATCGTTTGTGCATCCTCCGGAAGTCTGGGCCGGTGAAATCGGCAACTGGAACGTAATTTCGAAAGCGAACGCCGCGCTTGAGCCGGAGTGGGGTCCGGCGCAAAGCGTGCATTGGGCAAGCGACGGCATGCAAATTCAGGGCTGGCTGCTCTATCCACCCGACGTTGATCCGTCGCTGAAATATCCGCTGGTCGTGGCCGTGCATGGCGGCCCGGCGGCGATGGCTTCGCCGAGATGGCCGACGCAATGGAGCTACACCGCCGCGTTGGTGGCCGCGGGATTTTTTGTTCTCGAGCCAAACCCGCGCGGGAGCTACGGCTCCGGCGAAGCCTTCACGCGCGCAAACGTGAAAGATTTCGGCTACGGCGACTTTCGCGACATCATGGCCGGAGTGGATCAGTCGCTCTCCGTCGCGCCAATTGACGCAAATCGCGTCGGAATCACGGGATGGAGCTACGGCGGCTACATGACGATGTGGGCCGTCACGCAGACGGATCGCTTTCATGCGGCGATGGCGGGCGCGGGCCTGGCGAATTTCCAGAGTTACTACGGCGAAAACAAAATTGACCAGTGGATGATTCCGTATTTCGGGGCGTCGGTGTACGACGATCCGGCCGTTTACGCGAAGAGTTCGCCGATTACTTTTGTCAAGAAAGCCAAAACGCCAACGCTGATTGTGGTCGGGGAGCGCGATGGCGAATGCCCCGCCCCCCAATCGTTCGAGTTCTGGCACGCGCTAAGGGCGAACCAAACGCCGACCGAGCTTGTGGTCTATCCGAACGAAGGGCACATGTTCGTGAACCAGGAGCATACGCGCGACGTCATCGCGCGGACGCTGGCGTGGTTCCGGCATTATTTGTAGCAGGAACCGGCTCGGGCGCTCGCTGACTGCGACCTGAAGGGGCTAGTCGGACCAGGCGAGATAGCCGGGCACGATTAGGCCGACCAGGGGAACGATCAGCAGAATGCCCCACCAGCTCGGCTTGTTACGCGCCTCAGCAATGCCCATCCAAACCAGAATGAACATCACGATGTTCACCAGCGGTATCAACAAGAGGATGATCCACCATATTGGCTTCTTCGCGATGTTCAGCATTAGGACGATGTTGGCGATGGGTATCCAGGCCAGCCAGCCGTTTTGAGTGTTGGTCTTCGTCGCAATGGTCATCAGCGCCAGCGCCGTATAGACATAGCCGGCGGCACAGAACAGCAGAAACGTCGTCCCGAACATTCCCGCGAACATCATGCTTCTTGAGTCCATGAGGCTCCTTCCTCTCCGATGAGAGTCCTTCAGTTTTTGCAGGAACGGATTGGCGCTGCCGGCACAATCGCAATGACCCCGTGTTCTAAAGCGCTCCGCGTAAGGCAGTTACGCTGAAAGATTCGTCTGGGAATCTCGCCCTGGGGTGCCGGGTTGCGGGGAGCATACTCTTGCAGGGGTGGGGTTGCAATATTTCGCATACATGCGCGAAGAGTGCGGAAAAACCGGCCGGTCTGCCGACCAGCCCTACGGGTGCTGGCGCCACGCCGCTAGAGTCAGCGACGGCAGTGGTTTGGAGCTGCGGCGCGGAAAGGAATGGCTGGAGGGACAGGTATCGGGTGCTGGTCAAAAACTGGCCGGTCGTTCGGTAGCGCAGTGCTCTAGCGACGCGTTACGCTTCTTTCAATAGCCGCGCGTGTCTCGCGGTTGGCAAGGAGGCCCATGTCGCACTGGATCGGTACTACGACGCCGGCGGACGCCGGGATGGTGGAATTTAAAGAATGCTTGCGGCGATTGCGCGACGGCAACACGTCTGACGCCCTGACGCACGCGCGGCGCGCGCTGGGAGTGGCGCCAAAGAATCCCTTTTATCTATCTTATACGGGCTTGCTGGCGGCTGTGGCCGAGCGCCGCTTTGCTGATGGAGAGACGCTGTGCCGAGAAGCGATCGGCGTGAAATGCAATCATGCGCAGCTTTACCTGAATCTGGCGGAGGTCTACCACCAGGCCGGGCGCGAATCGGATGCGATTCAGACGCTTGAGAAAGGGATGGTTTCGGCGGGGCGCGATTTCCGGATACGCCGGGCGCTCGAAAAAATCGGCATGCGCCGCGGGCCGGTTCTGCCGTTTCTGCATCGCAGCCATCCATTGAATCGTTCGCTCGGGAAATGGCGGCATCGGCTGGCTGGTCCAACGCAAGCGGAATAGAAACGCTGAACAATTTTTTGCGGAGCTTCCCTGGCACTGAGACGGAGCGGGTGAATCGCAGGTTCAGCCGCTCTTTTTATTTTTGCTCAGCGCGCAAAGGTCAGGTGGGGCCGAGAGGCAGGAAGTACTGCGTGCCTTTCACCGGATGACGGAGGCGGCGAAGGAGCTCCTGCAAGTCTTCATTCCGCTCGACGAAATCGATCTCCGAAGTATCCACAACGAGCAAATTCGAAACCGAATAGCGAAAGAAAAAATGCTCGTAGGCCTGCGAGACGGCCTCGACGTATTCCAAAGAAATCTGCTTCTCGGCCGGATCACCGCGTTTTGTGACGCGCTTCCGCAGAACTTCCGGCTTGGCCTGTAGATAAATCACGAGATCGGGAACCGGCATCGAAGGCGCGAGCATGTCGAAATAGCGCTCGTAGAGCTTCAGTTCTTCATTGCTGAGATTGATGTAGGCGAAAATCTTGTCCTTCTCGAAAAGAAAATCGCAGACGACCATCGATGGGTCATCGTCAAGGCGCAGCTCCGAAAGCCGGCGGTAACGCTCCATAAGGAAATACATCTGTGCGCGAAACGCGGAGCCCGGCTTCTCGCCGTAGAATTCGGCGAGGAAAGGATTGTCCTCGCAATCGAAAATGCGGCGGGCGTGAAGGCGGTCGGCGAGAATTTTGGCGAGAGAGGACTTGCCGACCCGGATGGGTCCTTCGACGGCGATCCAGCGGGGCGGCTTGAACGCGGGCTCGGTCACGAAGCGCGATTATAGCAGAGGAGGGCGAACGGCTCTTGCTGGCGCGACGTCACCAGGAGCGCGCGATGGCGGTGATGATGTGCGTCAGAGCCTCGTAATCGCGCGTGTCAATCACTTCGGCGGGCGAATGAGCGTAGCGCAGCGGCCAACCGAGGGCGATATCCACGGAGCCGTACCGCGTGAAGACCGCTCCATCGTTGCCGCCGCCGGTAACACCAGATTGCACCGGAATCTTGTTCTGCCTGGCCAGAGAAACGACACGCTCGACGAGATCGCGCGGAACGACATTCGAATTATCCACGGCGCGGATGACGAAGCCTTTGCCGAGTGGAGCATCGGCAAAACGCTGGGATTCGAGCGGCGAGTCCGAACTCACAAACGTATCCACGGCGAAGACGAAATCGGGAGAGCGGTGCTCCGCCGCGAGACGCTTGGCGAGCGCCGCGGCGCCGACGAGACCGAGTTCTTCGCCCGTGGACCAAACAAACGTGACATCGCGATCTTTCAGACTTGGTCCAAGCGCCCACACGGCGCCGATTAGCGCGGCATCTCCAACGCGATCGTCGAAGCTGCGGCCGTTCGCACGCGAGCCGATCAGCGGCCGGTAATCTTTCGGAATGGTCACCCAATCACCCGCGCGAACTCCCATTTTCACTGCTTCCGGCGCAGTGCGCGCGCCGACGTCCACGCGAATCGCGGCCGGATTTTCGCCGCTCTTCTGCCATTGGAAATCCGGCTGCTCCCAGCCGCTTGGCAATTCCACGATCGCGTCACGAACGGTGCCATCGGAGCAATGGACAAGCGCGGGATGTCCTGCGAAGAAACTCAGATCACCACCGCCTAGCCATTTCACCTGCAGCCGGCCATCGCCCGCGATGGATTCCACCTCGAAACCAATCTCGTCCATGTGCGCGACGACGAGAATGCGGGGCGTTTTTGCATCTTTCGCTTCATGTGTATCCGCGGGGCCTGCGAGGTGGAGGATTAGATTTCCGGCGCCGTCGGTTTCCGTCTTCGCCCAATCCGGAAGATGGCGTTTGATTTCATCGCGGACGGCGCCTTCGTGGCCGCTGGCGCCATAGGTGCGAATCAAATCGGCGAGCGCGTCCTGAAGATTCGCCTGCGCGCTCGGTGCGACGGGTCGCGCGATGCGGCGCGCTGGAGCGTCAACCGGAGTGGATTGCGGCGAGCCTTCCGCATAGCCGTGGAGCAGTTGAACGAGCTTCGTGAGGTCGCCAATGTCAATCATCTCGGCCGGCGTTGAAGGCCACGCGGTCGCGATGCCGAGATGCGCCGATCGGCCCGGCAATTGCGGCGCAAGAAGATAGCCGGGTGAAATTAGCGGCGCAGAATAATCCGTGACGACCGGAATCTTGCTCAGTTCGCCAAGCTGCTCGAGTTCGGCGGGAAAGCCAGTAAGCGTTTCGCCTTTTTCTGTGAGCCCGAGAACGACGCCGCTGCCCATTTCGCGGCGCGGCGCGCGGCGGACCGATTGCATTCCGGCGATCGTGCCGCCAGAAATCAGCCTGCCGACGTAGAGCAATTCATCGGGATGAAGTTGATCGAGGATGCGCTGAAGGCCGCGCGAGCCGGTCCACTGCTGAACGACGAAAGCGACGGTCAGAGTGCCCTTCAATTTTGCGGGATCGAGCTCGCGC
The DNA here is from genome assembly GCA_963838705.1 of uncultured Acidobacteriota bacterium. Lineage (GTDB taxonomy): Bacteria > Acidobacteriota > Terriglobia > Acidiferrales > UBA7541 > Palsa-147. The sequence continues at coordinate 503,212 of CAWIRU010000006.1, forward strand.
AACATCTCAACCAGCGCGGCATCGCCGAAGCGGTCGCCGACGCCGGCCGCGGAGGCGTAGCCGCCGAGTTCGCCGAGACGGCGCGCGACGGCTAGCGGGCTGAGGATGTCCGCACCTGCGTGGCGCGCCTGCTCGGGAGAGCTTGCTCCGACGTCCACGTAAAAGTTGTCAATGTCGCTCGCTTCAGGTGCGTCGGCACGGCCCGGCTGCAAGTGAACGGAAAGCCCCGATACGACGCCCGGGATCCACTTGCCGTCCGCTGTTTCGAGGCGGACAGGCTGCGCCGCGTAGAGTTCGTTGAACAGCGGCAATTCGCGCGACTGTGGCAGTCGCTGAACGCGCAAATAGCCATCATCGGTGATGCCGCTGACCACGTAGCCGGGCTCGTCCATCGGCGCGACCAGCAATCGGCGCGGATTGCCGCCCCCGATCGTAACGATCACGTCGCCGATGCTATCGGTTTGCGGCGAGAACGATTTCAGCCGCTCGCGAATTTTTGCGGCGAGATCTTTTTCGTAGCCAGGTACAGCAGGGGTCTCGACAAAATCGGCTAACTCCTGGCGTAAATCTCCGGGAACGCGGCTTGCGGGCGTGGATTGAGCGCAGAGCGGAGCAGACACGATGGCGGAGGCGATCACAAACGCGGCGACCACAGTAATTGCTGAATTTCGACTCATTCCGGGACCCCGTACGAAAATGGATTTCGTTCCTCGATGCGCCCGCTACGTGCGGCAAATTTCGGCGACAAGGATCTCGCGGCGCTCGAGCGCCCGGCGCTCCGCGAGATTGAGGATGATCCAGTAAACAACCAGAGAAATCGCCGCGAGCGGCAGAAAGATAAATCCTGCCAGCCAAACGCGTTGAAGATAGCGCGAGAGGACAAAAACTGCCGCGGCGATTGCGACGACCACAGCTTCGACTCCCATGCTGACAAAAGCCGTCGCGCCGGTGGTGCGCTGACGGTTGAACGCGCCGAAGTCGTATTTTTTTGGCGAATAGATGGACATCATGTTTCCGGCGGCGAGATTCAACGGCAGCGCGAACAGGAGAGCAGCCACCGTACCGAAAGTGACGGCGAGGCTCGGTGGACGATAAAGGACAATCGTAGCGATGAGAACGCCGGACACGACAAGGACGAGGACGGCGGAATGCGCGAGATTCTTCGCGAGCAGGACGTCTCGAAACCGCACCGGAGCCGTCAAAAAGAATTGCAGACCAGGACCGTCGGCGCCAAAGCTGTTGTAGACGATGTTCGCCAGTATGAGAAGCGCGTACCCGGCGCCCACCGGGAACGCCCAATCCGGCGCGCGCAAAAGGATGCTCGAACCGCCGCCGCCGCTCCCGCGCATCGGAACGAAGCGAAACATTGCCAGCACGAATAGCGGCATCACGAAAGTGAAAATAATCGGCGCACTGCGGAGAAGATAGCGGACTTCCTTTTCGAAGATCGCCGCCACGGGAGCGGGAAGCAAGCGCAAGTCCCACGCAGAATAACCTTTTTCAAGTTGGCCGGCCGTGACGGGCGCGATCGATTCGCTTAAGTTCTCGCCGACGAACTGAGCGTGGAGGCGCGTTCCGAGAAGAGCCGCGATGCCGAGCGCGTAGGCGACGAGTGCGACAACGGATAGAAGCGCGAGCGCTTGTTCACCGTGACGTGCATCCGTTAACACCATCTTTGCGAGGCCTGGCGGCAGAAAATCCGCGACGTGAAACAGATATGCGTATTCGCGGAGTTTCGGACTGCCGTGACGCTGCCATCGCGTGATGAACGGTCCAACAAATTGAAATCCAATCATCATGAATAGAAACAGAATTCCCAGGGCTTCGCGTGTGCGGCGCTTTGCAAGCCAGCGCTCAAGCCACACGTAGACGGTGCGCGAAAGCAGCACGTTCATGCCCCCGAAAACGAAAAGGGCCAGCATCGCCCACGGTATAAGAGACGCATTCGCGATTCCGACTCCGATGAGCACGCCGACGAGCCATAGGAGGCATACGAGCGAGACGGGATCGAGAAGGCCAAAGGTGAGGTTGAGAAAATAGAAGGACGAGAACGGCATCGGAAATCGCAGAAGGCTCCCGAACTCGAATGGAGCGGAAAATGCGGAACCCAGTACGGGATACATCTGCCAAAAAATGAAAATGCCCCAAAAGATGAGGTTAAAAAAATAGAGCCGGCCGCTATCCACCGAGATGTAACTCGCTATCGCCAAGCCGACAGCGCCGCCGAGCGAGAGCGTAGTCATCGTCACGGCTGCGAACACGCGAGAGAGAGCTTCGAGGCGGCCGCGAATCGTTCTGAGGGAATTGAGGAGTAGGCGCCATCGCAGCTCGGCGATGATGGCGAACATTCGGGCGTTGCCGGGAACGCGCAGTTCGGCCGCCGATCCCGCGGGAGCCGCACTTAACCCAGCCATGTCAGCTCCTGATCGCGCAGTCCCGTGCCGCCGACAATATTGAGGAAAATTTGCTCGAGCGTAAGCTTCTCGTGCGGGGCGGCAGCACCCGTCGAACCGGGTAACGCGCCCAGCCGCGCTTCGACCCCACTCCGCAGTTCGTCGAGCGATCCCTGAGCGACGAGGCGGCCCTGATAAATGATGGCGAGGTGGCTGCAAAGGCGCTCGACGATTTCGAGCACATGCGAAGTCAGAAAGATGGTCGCGCCGCGGCCGATCATGCGCTGCAGCATGGCCTTGATCGTTCCGGACGCGATGGCATCCACGCCTTCGAAAGGCTCATCGAGAAAAAGCACGCGGGGAGCGTGAATGACGGCGGCAGCCATCGCCAGCTTCTTCTGCATGCCGTGCGAATAATCAGTGATGAGCGATTTCGGCCGATCGCTCAACTGCATGAAATCGAGAAGCTCGGTGGCGCGCTGCGCTGTCGTCTTGCGATCGAGGCCGTACATGCGGCCCACGAAATTGAGGTACTCCGAGCCGGTCAGGCGCCCGAACAGCGCCAAGCCTTCGGGAACGACCCCGATTTGACGTTTCACTTCGACGGGATTCTCTTCGATATCCAACCCGAGGATTCGGACGCGGCCTTCGGTGGGAGCCAGCAGGCCGGTAAGCATCTTAATTGTCGTGGATTTGCCGGCGCCGTTGGGGCCGAGGAAGCCGAAGAACTGGCCGGCGGCGACGTTCATCTGAATGTGGTCTACGGCGATCAGCGAGCCAAAGCGTCGCGTGAGATCTTCCGTCGAAACGGCGGGAGCATCCATGAACTCCCGACTCTAGCACAACGCCCAAGAACGCCGGAAGCAGCGAGAGCCTTCAGCGCTGGCCGACGGTGGCCGGGAGCTGGGACGGCCGCGGGAAGAACGCGAGAACGGCGGGGAGCTCGATGCGAAACGTCGCTCCGCCCTCGCTGCGATTGGAGCCCGTAATCCTTCCGCCGTGTTCCTGAATGATGCCGTAACAAATGCTGAGGCCAAGCCCCGAACCTTTGCCGACAGGCTTTGTAGTGTAGAAGGGATCGAAGACGCGCTCGGGGCCGACGAGGCCGGGGCCGGTGTCCGAGAATTCGATGACGACATCGGCGCGCTCGCGCATCGTCTTGATCGTGAGCACACCGCCGCCGTTTGGCTCCATCGCGTCCACGGCGTTGCTGATGAGCTGGAAAAATACCTGCAACAATTGATTCGGGTCGCCGCGCACGGCCGGGACAACGCCGCGATGCTGCGTCTCGATCTTGATGTTTTTGTCGCGCAGATCGAGTGTGCGTAATTGGATCGCTCCCGCGACGATGGCGGTGAGATCCAGCAATTGCTTATCGGCTGGCTTCTGGCGCGCGAAGCTCAGGAGATTGCTCACAAGCTCACGGGTGCGGCGGGTCTGATCGCGAATTTTCTCGGCGAGATGTCGCGCTCGAGGGCCCGCGGAGGGTTCGTCCGCAAGCAATTCGGAATAGCCAAGGATAGCGGCCAGCGGATTATTGATTTCATGAGCCGCGCCGGCAGCGAGCTGTCCGAGCGAGGCCAGCTTTTCGGACTGCACAAATTGACTCTGGAGACGCTTCAGATTTTCGAGCGAATCCTGAAGACTGGAGACGAGCCGTAGCCGCTCTTGATCCACCAGGTGCTGGCGAAGAAATACCATCCCGGTGCCGGCGACAAGCGCGCCGAGCGTGAGAACGAGACGGAACTCGCGCACCGGCGCGGGGGCATTGCTCACGAACTGGTTCCAGGCAGCAAGAAGAGGAACAAAGAGCACGCCCGCAATCGCGAGCCGCTGCGGCCATTGCGCCCCGCCGTGATGCGCTCGCTGCTGAGGGTCAGGCGCGAGCGTGACGCGCTGGGCCATAACGCCAAGCGTCGCGAGCCACAAGAACATGAGCACGTACGGCAAGTAGTAGATGCTTCCGGAAGAGAACACGCCTTCCAGGGTCGCTGACGCGATCAGCAGAAATCCGATCGTATGAATCGCTGCAATACCCATAAGCTGGCCGTAAATCCATCGCCACGCGCCGCGCGACCGGAAGTAAACGTATACGAGGCCGGATAGGTAAACGATGTTTTCCCCGGCATAAGCCTGCCAGCGGCGAATCGCGAAAAGCTCCGGATTCGGCGATACCGCAATCCACGGCAACGCCGTAAATGCGTAGACGTAGAGCCATGTTGCTGCGAGAAGCAAGAGATCGAGCAACCCGTAGCGCAGCGTCTCGCGCATTCCTCGCGCGTGCGGCTGGAGAGCAATGGCGGCCATGAACGGAACCGGGTGCAGATAAAACGCGATGCTGCCGAGATAAGAGAATCGCGACGGCGTGTGCAGAACCAGCTCACGATAGGTCCACGAAAGCGATCCGATCAGCCACAATCCGCAACCAGCAGCCATAAGAATCCAGAATGTGTTTGTGCGGCGGTACGGCGTGTTGGCGTTCGAGAGGAGGCACGCGTTGGCTCCGAGCGGCAGCAAGCATAAGAGAATGTCGCCGAGCGTCGCTCGAACGTTGCCATGCGGGAGCAACAGCGCCATTAGGACAAAACCGCCTCCGATCACGAGCCAGGCGGTGAGGAGAATCGAATTCCGAGAGGATTTGGCCGGGGGTCCCATTCACAACAAGCTTACCCCACTCGTTGAGAGACGCCGGATTCGAATGTCGGGGCGTACGCTGAATAAATTACGGGCCTCGAAGTACTTTTGTCCTAGTACGAGACGCCGAATTATTTGGGCTCTTCGGATGGAGCAAGCTTCAATTCTCGCGGGCGAGAAATTCAAGGATTGCGCGATGCGAGAAGCCGGGCTGGTCGGTCGTAAAAACGTGACTTGCGTTAGGAATCACGACAAGTTTGGCCTGCGGAATCCGACCTGCGATCAATTTGGCGTTGGCCGGCGGGATGAGGCGATCGGACTCACCATGAATCACCAGGGACGGAGCGGTGATCTGTGGTATGCGGGAATATGCTTCCCAACCCATGATGCCGCGCAGTTGAGCCATGTAGCCTTCGAGGGTTGGATACCACTCCATGCGAAGTTTGAAATCTTCCTCGACGCGCTCTTGTGGAGTGTTCGCGTCGTAAATAAACGGATTAATTTTGCGCGACGCCTCTTCGGGACTCATCGCGGATCTGAGCGTCAGAATTTGTAGAACTTCAGGTTCCGCCTGAACGGCATGGGGTCCACCTGACGCTGTGCAACCGAGAATCAAGGACCTCACGCGGTCCGGATACTGCAGCGCGAACTCTTGCGCGATCATGCCTCCCATGGACATGCCGATTACATGAGCGCTCTCGACGCCCGCTGCATCCAACACGGCGGCGGCGTCAGAAGCCATCAAGGAGATCGGATATGGCCCCGCGGGCACATCGCTTCGGCCGACACCACGATTATCGAAAGTGATGGCACGAAATTGCTTTGCCACCAGCGGCCTCGTCCGGTGCCACAAGTACGAAGCCCAGCCCAAACCCATAATCAGGAGAACCGGCGCGCCTTGCCCCTCTTCCTCCCAGAAAATTTTGACCCCCTGATTATCCGCGAATGGCATGGCAGCCTCGGGATAGGACATCGGAACGCAGACGAAAAAGCGCCGCGATGCAATTCGCGAAACGCTGGCTATGCGTCCGCGACTTTGAGAATTAACTTGCCGGTGTTTTCGCCTTTGAAAAGTTTCAGTAGCGTTTCGGGAAATTTGTCGAAGCCTTCGACGATATCTTCGCGCGTCTTGAGTCTGCCGGCGGCCATCCATCCCGCCATTTCGCGCGCGGCTTCGCCGTAGCGGGCGGCATAGTCAAAAACGAGGAAGCCCTTCATGCTCGCCCGATTGACCAGCAGAGACAGATAGTTTGAAGGGCCTTTGATGGGCGTCGTGTTGTTGTACTGCGATATCGCACCGCAAATGGCGACGCGCGCGCCACGGGCGAGTTGCGCGAGCACGATGTCGAGTATGTCGCCTCCGACGTTGTCGAAATAGACGTCAACTCCGTTCGGGCAGTGCTGACGCAAGACTTTCCTGACATCGTCCGCCTTGTAATCAATCGCGGCGTCAAATCCTAGATCCTCAACGACGTACCGGCACTTCTCAGCACCACCGGCAATTCCAACCGCGCGGCTACCTTTGATCTTTGCGATCTGCCCGGCGACCATCCCCACCGCTCCTGCAGCGGCGGAGACCACCACAGTCTCTCCGGGCTTGGGTTGGCCGACCTCCAGGAGGCCGAAGTATGCGGTCATGCCGGGCATCCCCAAGGCTCCGAGATAAACGGGCAACGGTGCGATTGCGGGATCAACTTTCGTAAGGACCTTTCCGTCCGTAATTGCGAATTCCTGAACGCCAAGAACACCGTATACATAATCGCCGGGAGCAAATCCCGGGTGCTTCGATGCGACAACACGGCCCAAGCCCAGGGCGCGCATCACCTCGCCGATTCCGACTGGCGGCACATAGGATTTACTGTCATTCATCCAGCCGCGCATGGCGGGGTCGAGCGAAATGTAGATGACTTTGACGAGAAGCTCGCCATCGCCGGGTTCGCGCACTGGTTCTTCCTTGTAGTTCCAGTCGGTGCGCTTGGGCATGCCGATGGGGCGAGCTGCGAGTTCGAATTTATGATTAAGCAGACTCAAGATCGGTTCTCCATTAGGCGTGCGAATTGGGGTGTTGCGTCGTGTGAGGAGGTTCGACATTCCCTCGATGGTGATAGCGACTCACACATGAAAGTGACTAACACGGCGGGCATTGTATATAATCGCGCGCACGATGCCAAATCAGGAAACGCTCTACTCCGTCGCCGACCGTGTGGCTACCATCACGCTGAACCGGCCGGACAAACTCAATGCGTGGACGGCCACAATGGAGCGGGAAGTCCGCCTTGCGATCGAGGAGGCCGGGCGCGACGACGGAGTGCGCGCGATCGTGATCACGGGCGCGGGCCGCGGGTTTTGCGCGGGCGCCGACATGTCGCTGCTCAGCACAGTGGCCGAGCACGGCCTGGATGAGAAAGGGCGCGAGCAGGCGTTGCGCAACAGCGGTACTGCGCAGGACGACAGCGTGCGGCCGGATTTTCGAAGAAAATATTCGTACTTCCCAGCAGTCGGCAAACCGGTCATCGCAGCGATCAACGGTCCCATCGTTGGACTCGGGCTCGTGATCGCGCTCTATTGCGATCTGCGGTTCGCTTCGGATGCGGCGCGGTTCAGCACGGCGTTCTCGCGGCGAGGACTAGTGGCTGAATACGGTATGGCGTGGATGCTGCCGCGGCTTGTGGGAATGCCGAACGCGCTCGATTTGCTCTTCTCGGCGCGCATGATTGACGCCAATGAAGCGATGCGAATGGGGCTGGTGAATCAGGTATTCCCCCAAGCCGTTTTCATGGATAAGGTGCAGGACTATGCGCGCGATCTGGCGGCAAACGTAAGTCCGCGTTCGATTCGCGTGATGAAAAAACAGGTATATGAAGCGATGTTCCAGACGCTGGCCGAGTCGTTCGAAATATCCGAACGGGAGATGTTGGCAAGCCTACAAAGCAGCGATTTCAAGGAAGGCGTAGCACATTTTCTCGAGAAGCGGGCCCCCGCATTCACTGGCAAGTAGACGACGGCCAACAGGCGATCCAATTGAACTTCGAATTTAGCGAGAAAGTGAAGGAACTGCAGCGGCGTTTGCAGGCTTTTATGGACGAGCACATCTATCCGAACGAGCAACGCTACCATGACGAGATTGCGCGCGACCGCTGGAAGCCGCCAAGGATCATTGACGAGCTGAAACCGAAAGCGCGCGCGGCCGGCCTCTGGAATTTGTTTCTTCCGAACGACGAGCATGGCGCCGGACTCACCAACCTCGAATACGCGCCTCTGTGCGAGATGACGGGCCGCAGCGAGATGGCTCCCGAAGTATTCAATTGCTCGGCGCCGGACACGGGCAACATGGAAGTGCTTGCGCGTTACGGCACTCCGGAACAAAAGAAACGATGGCTCGAGCCGCTGCTGGCGGGAGATATCCGATCGTGCTTTGCGATGACCGAGCCGGCCGTGGCGTCTTCGGATGCAACGAATATAGAGGCAAGCATCGTCCGCGACGGAAACGAGTACGTAATAAACGGCCGGAAGTGGTGGACTTCCGGGGCTGGCGATCCGCGGTGCAAAATTGCAATCTTCATGGGCAAGACGGACCCTTCGGCGCCGGCGCACAAGCAGCAATCGATGATCCTTGTGGCGATGGACTCTCCGGGAGTGAAAATCGAGCGGCTGCTTTCGGTGTTTGGTTACGATCACGCGCCGCACGGGCATGCAGAAGTGACGTTCACGAACGTGCGCGTGCCGGTGTCGAATCTGCTGCTGGGTGAAGGTCGCGGTTTCGAAATCGCACAAGGACGGCTGGGGCCGGGACGCATCCATCACTGCATGCGCTGCATCGGCTTGTCCGAGCGCGCGCTCGAAACGATGTGCAAGCGAGTGCAATCGCGCGTCGCATTTGGCAAGCCAATCGCGGATCAAGGCACGATCCGCGCGGACATCGCAAATTCGCGGATGGAGATCGAGCAGGCAAGACTACTGACGCTGAAAGCGGCGCACCTGATGGACACGGCTGGAAACAAAGCGGCGCGGGCCGAGATTGCGATGATTAAGGTCGTCGCCCCGTATGTGACGCTGCGAGTTCTGGATCGCGCGATCCAGGCACACGGCGGCGCCGGCGTATCGCAGGATACGTTCTTGGCAGCCGCGTGGGCGGCCGTCCGCACGCTACGACTGGCGGATGGCCCGGACGAAGTGCACATCGAGGCGATCGCGAAGCAGGAACTTCGCAAATGGGAGAAGCCGCGCGCGCAATCGGCGCCGCGATAGACGCTGGAATTTTCAGGAGAAGGAGGGTCATATGGCGCAGGCACCGGCGAATGTATTCAACATTCCGAGGCCGCCGACGTTCGCAACGATGGAAGAGGAACGGCAACACCGCAAGCGACGGTTGGCAGCTGCGTTCCGGCTTTTTGCGCGCTTCGGATTTGACGAAGGAGTGGCGGGACACATCACAGCGCGCGACCCGGAGCGGCGCAATCATTTTTGGGTGAATCCGTTCGGCGTGCACTTTGGCCAAATCCGCGCGTCGGACCTGATTCTGGTGGATCGTCACGGGCAGGTGGTGGAAGGCAAATACCCGGTTAACGCCGCGGCGTTTGCCATTCACTCGCAAGTGCATGCGGCCCGGCCGGATGTGGTTGCGGCGGCGCATGCGCACTCGATGTATGGAAAATCCTGGGCGTCGCTCGGGCGGCTGCTCGACCCGATCACGCAGGATTCGTGCGCTTTCTACGAGGATCACGCTGTCTTCGCCGATTTCACCGGCGTGGTCTACGAAACGTCGGAGGGCGAGCGCATCGCCCAGACGCTGGGAAAAAAGAAAGCTGTGATTCTCCGCAACCACGGGCTCTTGACCGTCGGCGAGACCGTTGATGAAGCGGCGTGGTGGTTCGTGACGATGGACCGAAGCTGCCAGGCGCAGCTATTGGCGGAAGCGGCGGGCAAGCCGGTGAAGATAGATCCCGCGCACGCGGCGGCGACGCACGAGCAGATTGGCACGCACCTCGCGGGATGGTTTCAATGCCAACCCATGCTCACGCGCATCATCCACGAAGAACCAGATCTTCTCGACTGACCTCATGCCCGCGCGAGTCGTCGAATCAATTCAGGCGTTGAAGGATCTTGCAGGCGGCGAAATCGGCGTGACGGACTGGCTCGTCGTCACGCAAGAGCGCATCCAGCAGTTCGCGGAAGCCTCGGAAGACCGCCAGTGGATCCATGTGGACCGCGAGCGGGCCGAACGGGAATCTCCCTACCGCACGACAATCGCGCACGGATTCCTGACACTGTCGCTGCTCAGCCACCTGATGAAGCAGGTGATTGAGATGCCGGGAGTGCGGATGGGAGTGAACTACGGCCTGAACCGCGTGCGATTCCCCGCCGCGGTTCGCGCCGGATCGCGGATTCGCGCACGCGTCGTACTCGATTCCGTCAAAGACGTTTCCAACGCGATCGAGGCCGTGTTTTCGTTCACGGTCGAGTGCGAGGGCAGCGACAAACCGTGCTGCGTGGCGGAGTGGGTCGTGCGCTTCTACACGGAGTAAAACCGCCGGAATCGCGCAGTGATCAGATCGAGTTGGTATCTATGGAATGGACTGCGGCTCGCAGAAGAATCTTCACCACGTCCGGCATCGCCGCGAACCGTGGATCTTTCGTCAGGCCCTGTTGATAGCGATAGTAGATCTGCTGAACGATGACCGCGACCCTAAAGCGCGCGAAAACGAGATAGTAGACGAGACCCGAGATATCCCGGCCGGTCGCGCGTGCATATCGCTCGGCGAGTTCGGAGCGCGCGAGGCTCCCGGGATAGGTCGAGGGGCACCAACGGATTTTCTGCAATTCTTCAGGGTCGGTCGGTTCAATCCAGTACGCGAGTGCCGAGCCAAGATCGGTCAGCGGGTCTCCGATCGTGCACATCTCCCAATCCAGCACGCCGATGATTTTTGTGACGTCGGCGGGGTCAAGCACGACGTTGTCGTACTTGTAATCATTGTGAACGAGCGTTGCCGCGGTCATCGGAGGCATATTCTCATTCATCCACGCGGAGATGCGCTCGACCTCCGGTAGCTCGTGAGTCTTCGAGCCGTTATAGCGCTCGATCCAACCGCGTACCTGGCGTTCGAGATATCCTTGCGGCTTGCCGAGATCGCCAAGTCCGATTGCTTCATAGTCGAGTGAATGAAGCCGAGCGAGATTGTCGATAAAGGCTTCGCTCAGGCGGTGCGCCGTTTCCGGCGGAAAAGCAAGGCCGGGAGGCGGATCTCTGCGAATGATGGCACCTTTAATGCGTTCCATCACGTAGAAGGGCGCTCCGATGACGGTTTCGTCGTCGCAATAGAGCAGCACTTTGGGCGCGGGGGAATAGGCAGAATGTAGCTTCGATAGAACGCGATACTCGCGGCCCATGTCGTGCGCGGTTTTCACTTTGCTGCCGAAGGGCGGGCGGCGCAACACAAGTTCGCGCTCGCCGAGGCGCACGAGATAGGTCAAGTTGGAATGGCCGCTCGGGAATTGCTCGACGGCGATCGGTGCGGCGCTTCCAGGAAAATGATTCAAGAGGAAGAGTTCGAGCCGGCCGATTTCAAGTTCTTCGCCGGGCCGGACGGCTTGCGGGCGATCGAGAAAGTCTTGCATCTTGGGCTTGCGCGAATCTCCTCTTCCCGGTACGTCAGTTTTCATCTATACGACATCAACGCAGGATCGTCGAGATGCGGAAACGCATTGAACGCGCTCAAGGTGAAGCGGTCGCCCGAAAACAGGAATTCAGAGTAGGAGCCGTTTCGCGACATCCACATGACACGAAGGGTATCGAGCGCAGAGAGATGCAATGCACGCTCGACGGCGACTGCGATTGGCCCGCCCGAACAGAAAATCGCGCAGGTCGCGCCGTGTCCGCACTGAGAGATCAACTGCGAAATTCCGCGGTTGACGCGCAGGCGGAACTCCGCCCATGATTCGACTCCGGGAACAAGCAGTTCTCCGCTCGCCCATTTCGCGATCGCGAACTCGAAGAATTTCTGAAAATGTTTTGAGCGATCGGCGGGAGCGGACGCGTCTTGAAATGCCTTGTACGACTCGCGGACTTCCGGGCTGGTTTCGAGGAGCTGCGGGAGCACTTCTCTCAGCACGGTTTCGCCGTCGTATTCATCAAATTCCGGCATGACGATTGTTTCTGGGAATTGAACGCCCGCGCAGCGATAGGCTTCGGCCGCGATCCTCGCGGTTTCTCGTTGCCGGATGCGCGGGCCGGTGACGACGCGATCGAACAGCACGCTTCGCCGCACCCAATAATTTCCAAGCAGGCGAGATTGAGCTTCCCCGAGCGGAGAAAGTTTGTCGTAATCCGCTTCGAGGAACGAAGCTTGCCCGTGGCGCACGAGGAACAGGCGGCTCACGGAATTCTCATCCCGCTAGGCAATCGCGCCCTGCCCACGAGTGAAATCCGCGAAGGTGCTTCCCTGCTCGGCCAAGTGTTTTAGCAAGGGAGCGGGCTCACAAATTTCACCATGTTGTTCTTGAAATTGGCGGACGCGGTCGTAGACTTTCTTTAACCCAACCGTGTCGGCGTACCACATGGGACCGCCGCGGAAAGCGGGAAAGCCGTATCCGTTGACGTAGATGATGTCGATGTCTACCGCGCGGGAGGCGAATCCCTCTTCGAGAATGCGGGCGCCTTCGTTGACAAGCGCGTAGACGCAACGGTTGACGATCTCTTCAGCCGAAATTTTTCGCTGCGAAATTTTCGCCTCGGCGGCCCACTGGCGCACGAGTTGCTCGACTTCCGCATCCGGCGTCGCGCGGCGCTGCTCGTCATACCTGTACCAGCCCGCGCCGGTTTTCTGGCCGAAGCGTCCCATTTCGCAGAGATTGTCGCCGGCGAATGGCTGGCGGATGCCGGGCTTCTCGAGGTGACGATATTCTTTTCGAATGCGCCAGCCGACGTCGAGGCCGGCGAGATCACCAACGGCTAGCGGGCCCATGGCCATGCCGAAATCAATTAGCGCTTTGTCGACCGCCTCGACACTCGCGCCTTCCTCGACGAGGAAGACGGATTCGCGCACGTAGGGATGAAACATGCGGTTGCCCACGAAGCCGCGGCAATTGCCGACCAGCACGCCGATTTTCCCGAGTTTCTTCGAGAGCTGCATAGCCGTGGCGATCACTTCTTTGCTCGTCTGCTTCCCGCGAACAATTTCGAGCAGGCGCATCACGTTGGCGGGACTGAAGAAGTGAGTGCCGATGACGAACCCGGGCCGGGACACAGCCGATGCGATTTTGTCGATGTCCAGCGTCGAGGTGTTGCTGGCAAGAATCGCGCCCGGTTTGCAGAAGCGATCGAGCTCGCCGAAAACTTGCAGTTTCAACGCCATGCCTTCGAACACGGCTTCGATGACCATATCCGCATTCGCGAAGCCTTCATAGGTGAGGACCGGCTGGATGAGCTTCAGCCGTTCGTCAACGAGCTGCTGAGTGAAGCGCCCACGCGCCACCGAACTCGCATAGTTCTTTTGGATGTTGGCCATCCCGCGATCGAGTGCGGCTTGGTCCGCTTCCTTTAGAAGCACCGGGATCCCGGCGTTCGCAAAAACCATGGCGATCCCGCCGCCCATCGTGCCTGCGCCGACAACCGCTGCGCGGTTTACCGGGATAACCGGCGTGTCCTTCGGCACGTCCGGAATTTTCGCGACCTCACGCTCGCCGAAAAAAATGTGAATGAGCGCTTTCGATTGGTCCGACTGGAGGCACTCCACGAACAGCTTACGTTCCAACCGGCAGCCTTCGTCGAACGGCAGCTTCGTGGCGGCCTCGACGGCATCAATGGCGGCGAGCGGCGCCGTCATGCCGCGTTGTTTCTTGTGGGCCGCTTCGCGGGCCGCGGCAAAAATGGGGCCATTTTCCTGCGGCGTGCCAAGTTTTTCGTTTCGATCCCGTGTCTTCGGCGCTGGCTTGCCGGCGATTTCGCGCGCGAAAGAAACAGACCCCGAAAGCAGATCACCTTCGATCAAGCGATCGACAATTCCGAATTTCAGCGCTTCCGCGGCCGAAATGGGATTGCCCTCCGCGCACATCGTCACGGCCTTCGCAACGCCGCCGAGGCGAGGGAGGCGCTGCGTCCCGTGCGCGCCCGGAATAATCCCAAGCTTCACTTCTGGCTGGCCGACCTGCGCGTTCGGCACGGCCACGCGGTAATGGCCGGCCATCGCCAGCTCCAGGCCGCCGCCGAGCGCGTTCCCGTGAATCGCCATCACTACAGGCTTTCCGGAATTTTCGATTCTCGTCAGGACATCCGGAAAACTCATCGTGCCGCTCGATTCGCCGGATCTCATTTTGGCGAATTCCTTGATGTCGGCACCGGAGACGAACGTGCGCCCCGCGCCGATGAGCACCGCGGCTTTCACCGCGCTGTCACCGTTGATCTGATCGATCGACGAAGCGATGCCCTCGGGCACACCGGGACTGAGCGCGTTGACGGGCGGATTGTTGATGGTAATGACGGCGATGTCGCCGTCTTTTGTCAGTTGAACCAGATCGCTCATAGCGGGCGTCTCTTTTCTCGAATTCTCAAGCGCTTCTCGCGAGCGTTGCGCCGGCATCGATCACCAGGCGCGCAATGCGCTCGCGATGAAACGCCGGATCGCCGAAAGCAGTTTCAGACGATTTCGCTCGGCGGTAATAAAGGTGGATATCGTTCTCCCATGTGAAGCCCATGCCGCCATGCACCTGGATCCCACGATTGCCAACGGTGCGAGCGGCGTCGCTCGAATACATCTTTGCGATCGAAACGGCCGCAGCCGCGTCCGGCGTGTTTTCCTCGAGCGCCCAGGCCGCATAGTAAGTTGCGGAACGCGCGCTCTCCGTTTCGAGATACATGTCGGCACATTGATGCTGCACGGCCTGGAACATGCCGATCGGCTTGCCGAACTGCTTCCGCATTTTTGCGTACTCGACGGTAATGTCGAGCGTGCGCTGCATCCCGCCGACCAGCTCCGCGGCTAGGGCAGCGGTGGCAACGTCGAGCGCACGAGCGAGGCCGGCGGAATTGCCGAGCTTTTCCGCGGGCGTGCTGTTGAAGGACACACAGTACCGTTTGCGTGTGAGATCCATGCCGGTCATCGCCTTGATCGTGAGTCCCGGCGCATTGGCATCAACGACGAAGACGCCGTCACGCGCCACGACGATGATGAAGTTTGCGACGGCGGCGTCGCTCACGAAAAGCTTTTCGCCGCTTATCTTTCCGTTCGCTGACGCAATGTGAATGTCCGCGGGATTCCAGCTTGCGCCCGCTTCGAGGATTGCCACTGTCGAGCGCGCCTCGCCGCGGCAAATCGGCGAGAGGAATTTCCTCTTTTGGTCCGGCGTGGCGACCTCGTTCAGCACGGCGCCGGCGAACACAACGGTCGAGAAAAAAGGGCCCGGCAGCAGCGCTCGACCCGCTTCCTCCATCAGGAGAATCAGTTCTACGTTGCCAAGACCTACGCCGTCGTACTCCTCGGGGAAGATAATCCCCGTGTAGCCCTGCTCGGCCATCTTGGCCCATAACGCCGCGTCGTAGGCGGTGTCTGTTTCCATCAGGCGGCGAACGTCGCCGATCGGGCATTCGCCCGCGAAAAACTTTCGCGCATTGTCTTGGAGAAGCTGTTGGCTTTCGCTCGATCCGAATTGCATCGCGCCTCCGTCAGTAGCTTCTAGGCAGGCCAAGCACGAAGTGGCCGATGATGTTGCGCTGGACTTCGGACGTGCCGGCTTCGATGGTATTGCCCCGGGTGCGCAGATACCCATACGACCAAATACCGTTATCGACCGCGAGAGGATCTCCCTGAAGCAGTTGGCCGTATGGGCCGAGCAATTCCTGCCCGAGCTGCTGCATTCGCTGATTCAATTCGCTCCAGAAAATTTTCTGAATTGAACCTTCGGGACCGGGAATGCCGGTTGACGTGATCCGGCTGAAGGCCCGCAACTGATTCAAACGCATGATCTCGATCTCGGCATAGCATTGCGCGAGTTTCTGCCGCACGAGCGGGTTCTGCGCTGCGGGACGGCCGTCGCGTTGAAACGTGCGCGAGAGCTCGATCAATCGGCTGATACTGCGTTTAAAAAGAAGATGCAGCCGAGCACCGTAGGAACCGCGCTCGTGCATCAGAGTGCTTACCGCGACATTCCAACCGTCGTTAACTTTACCGAGCACGTTTTCCGCCGGGACGCGCACGTCGCGGAAGAAAAGCTCGTTGAATTCACTCTCGCCGGTCATTTGGCGCAACGGCCGCACCTCGACGCCGGGCGATTTCATATCCACCAGAAGCACGCTGAGGCCTTTGTGCTTCGGCACGGATGGATCCGTGCGGACTACGAGCTCGCACCAATCGCCAATCCAGCCGTAGCTGGTCCAGACTTTTTGTCCGTTGACGACGTAGTGGTTTCCCTCCAGGCGCGCTTCAGTTTGCAGACTCGCCAAATCCGAACCGGCGTTCGGCTCCGAAAAGCCCTGGCACCAGATTTCTTCGGCGCTGAGAATCTTGGGAACGAAGCGTCTCTTTTGAGCCTCGGTGCCGTAAGCGATGATCGTGGGTCCGATGAGGCCGAGGCCAAGCGAATTGGCCATCGGCGGCGCCTCGAGCCGGGCCATTTCCTCCCAGAAAATGGCCTGCTGCATAAGGGTCGCGCTGCGGCCGCCGTATTCTTTGGGCCAGGAAACAGCGGCCCAGCCGCCTTCGTAAAGCTTGCGCTGCCACGCGCGCAAGTAGTCGAAGGATTCTTCGAGAGGTTTTTCGCGCCATACGGCCCAGTCGCCGGGAACGTTGGCTTCGAGCCACGTACGGAATTCATCGCGGAACTGCCGCTCGTCGGGACTGAGATTTAAATCCATTCCGCGCTCCTCGCGATGCCGCTATGCCGGCGATCCTTTTCTCTTCCGTTCGAAGTACTCGGGCCGGATGTCATCGCGACCGTGCCAGTATTTCTTGCGCAGATCGCGCTTCAGGATTTTTCCCGTGCCCGTCTTCGGCAATGCATCCACAAATTCGATCGAGCGAGGGCATTTGTAATGCGCCAGACGCGAGCGGCAAAATTCGAGCAGCTCCGCTTCGGCGGCGCTTGCGCCGGGCTTCAACACGATCAGGGCCTTAGGAACCTCTCCCCATTTGTCGTCGGGAACCGGAATGACGGCAAGTTCAAGAACGGCGGGATGCGCGTTCAGCGTTTTCTCGACTTCGAGGGATGAGATATTTTCTCCGCCGCTAACGATGATGTCTTTCTTGCGGTCAACGACGAGAATGTAACCGTCATCTGTCCAAGTGGCCATGTCGCCCGTATGGAACCAACCGCCACGCAACGCCTCCGCTGAGGCTTCGGGCTGACCCCAATAGCCCTCCATCACGCCGTCACCGCGAGCAATGATCTCGCCGACGGCTTGGCCGTCGCGTGGAAGGTCGTTGTCATTGGCATCCACGACGCGAATTTCGACGCCCGGGATCGCGTAGCCGGTGCTCGCCTGGCCGATGAAGCGTCGTTCGCCTTCCCAGTTCATGCCGAATTTCATGGGCGAAACCGTGAGCACCGGCGCCGTTTCGGTGAGGCCATAGCCGGAGAAGCACGTGCAGCCAAACGTTTCTTCCACTTCGCGCACCAAAGTGGGAGACGAAGCCGCGCCACCGATCGTGATTCGCTTGAGGCTGCTCAAGTCGTACTTTACGCGTTCGGGACAGTTCACCAGGGCTATCGCCATCGCCGGCACCAGACTGCAAAACTCGGCGCGTTCCTGCTGGATCAAGCGGAACACTTCGGGTGGGTCGAAGCGGGGCACCACGACGTGTTTGCCGCCCAGCAGCGTCAGGAAATGGGCCACGCCCCAGCCGTTTGCGTGGAACAACGGAATTGTATGCAGCTCGACGGAGCCTGTGTCCGTATGCAAGGCGAGCGAAGCATGAAGAGCGTGAAGATAGACATTGCGATGCGTCAACATGACGCCTTTGGGATTGGCGGAGGTTCCGCTTGTGTAAAACAGCTCCGCCAGAGCGTTTTCGTCGAACTCGGCGAAGTCGGCGCGCAGCGGTACAGCACGGGAAAGCATCGAGTCGTAGTTCTCCGCCGAAAGCCAGTTGGCATGGGGCGCGGCATCGAGCAAGTGAAAGGATTTCACGCTGCGAAGATCCTTCCGGAAGGAGTCGGCGAGTCCGAGAAACTGGTTCTGAAGGAATAATATCTTCGCGCCCGAATCATTCAGAATATAAGCGAGCTCCTGCGACGCCAGTCGAATATTGAGCGGCAACAAGACGGCGCCGGCCTCGAGGACGCCGTAATAGGCTTCGAGCAAACGATGGCAATTGCCGCTGAGGAAGGCCACGCGGTCGCCGGGCTCAACGCCGGCTTGGCGCAATGCGCCCGCGAGCTGGGCGGCCCTGTCGGCAAATTGTGCATACGTGAAGCGGTCATTGCCGCAGACGATCGCGGTGCTATTCGGATACTGTTGCTCTGCATAGCGCAGGAAACGGATCGGTGTGAGCGGAAGGTTCATCGTAATGGCGGCGTTACCACGCCGTTTGGCCTCCATCCACCACTAGCACATGCCCGGAAACAAAATCGGAAGCTGCGGACGCCAGAAAAACGGCAGCTCCCTTCAAGTCATGGTCGCTCCCGAAACGGCCGAGAGGTATTTTCTTCCGAAGAGTTTCTTTGTTTCGTTCGATCACCACACCTGACATATTTGTCGGGAACCAGCCCGGGGCGATGGCATTCACGTGGACGTTGTGCATAGCCCACTTGCATGCGAGATCTTTCGTAAGCGTGATCACGCCGCCCTTGCTGGCATGATATCCGGTGGCCTGAAACTCCGGCGGCGCGCCACGCAGACCTGCGACGGACGCGATGTTGATAATCTTTCCGCGGCGCTGCCCGATCATGATTTTCCCGGCGGCCTGGGAAAATAGAAACGTTCCGGTGAGATTGGTCTCGATCACCTTGTTCCACGCTTCGAGCGGCATTTCTTCGACCGGCGCGCCCCAGGAGACGCCGGCGTTGTTAATCAGAATATCGACGTGCCCGAAGTGAGCCAACGCCGCGTCGACGGTTTCGCGGATGTCCGAAGGGTTTCGGACGTCGCAGCCGAGAGCCAGAGTCCGGACGCCGAGTGACTTTAGCTCTTCGGCTGCCTGCTCGCAGCGCTCTCTCTTTCTCGCGCAAAGGACGAGGTCCGCGCCCACTTCCGCCAGGGCCTCCGCCATCTGGCGCCCAAGCCCGACCGACCCGCCCGTGACGATGGCGACGCGCCCCGTGAGATCGAAGAGTTGCTTGACGTTCATCGTGGCGGCGGTTTCGTTCAGCATTCGATCGGCTGCGATGAAAAAGCTACCATTCGTTTTGAATCCTGGCCACTACACAATACGGAACAAGCCTGAGGCGTGAGGCCGGCGAAACATCGAACCCACCGGGCCAAGGAATCATGATTCGTTCCTTGACCCGGGGGCGCTAATCACTTCAGAAAATAAAGCGCAATCCGAGTTGAAACTCCCGATTTGGAAGAGCCGACGTAAAAGTCAACGGCGTGCTCGGCGTGGCGGTGGTCCCGTCGGAAAGAAGGGATCCGGGACGGATGCCGTGCACGTTGAACGTGGTGTGGCCGCCTCCGCCTTCGGCCGTAGGAAGGCCGAACAACGGACTCACTTCGTTGTTGACGCTGGCATAGTTCGTCCGATTCGCCAGGTTGAATCCTTCGGCTGTCAATCGAAGCCTGAGTCTCTCGCCAAGCTTGTGTTCCCAGCTCAGGCGCATGTCGAAGTCAATCATGTCCGGACCGAGGCCTGTGTCGCGCGGCGCACCGATTGGCCGCTCGTTGGTCGTATGGTTATCGCCATTCACTTCGCCGCCCGCGAGCAAATTGAAAGGGTGAACGCTGTGATAGCTAAAAATCGGAGCGAGCTGGAAGCCAGACAAGATCGGCTGTTTCCATGGACTGTCGAAGAGACCCGCGATGACTACTTTGTGCCGTTCATCGAATTCGGAAAGGCCCCGATCCGCGCCAAGATCCGTGGGATCTTGCGGACCGTAATCCGTGTTGAAGTCGGTGGAGGTATCGAAGGCTTTGCTGTAGGTGTAATTCCCAAACAGCGTAAAGTGATTCCCAAATCGCTTCTTGACTTCCACAATTCCGCCCTCATAGAGGGCAGACGCGGCCGACGTGTATTGGTTGTTCTGCACGATCAGCGGGTTCACGAAGCAGGACGAAATAGGTTGGCCGAAGCTGTTGGCAGTCACCGCGCAAGGGTACACCCCTCCAGCGCCGGGCCCGGCCGTTTCCAAGCCGGCGGCCGGATCGGTCAGATTGCTCTCGTTCCAATTCCGATAACTCACCGATTTTCCGTTGGCGAGAGTGATTGTGCTGAGTGGCGTTGTAGGCTGCAGATTCGTATCGATCGCGACTGGCAATCGCAACGTGTGAGAGTAGATTCCACTGACGGAAATCGAGAATCCCGGAGCGATTTCGCGTTCGATGCCGACCGATAATTGCTGCGAATACGGGGGCTTGTAGTTCGGCGGATTGCTGAAAAGAACAGTCAAGGGAGCTAGCGGCCCGCTATTCGCTTGAATAATGCCGAGCGACTTCGCTTCTGCCGATGTTATGCACGCCAAACTGCCGGCCGGAGGTGTCGTGCATCCGATCGATCCTCCGTTCGGTCCGTTCGCGAACAGAGTCTGAAACACGGTAGGCGCCGTAGCGATCGGGAGTCCGGAAGGGTTGATCGGATCAACGTAGATTGAGATGTACCGGGTGCACGGACTACTGGTCCCCCCGAGGAAAATCGGGGAGCTCGCGAACGAAATCCCGCATGTGTTTACGACATGGTTGACCTGGTCGGGGATCTGGGCGGAGTTATGCTGATTCTCCACCGTGCTGTGGTTTTTGTTTAGAACGCCCAGGCTCAAATCGACCTGTGGGATCTGGGCGTCCACCGGGCCATAGAAGATCCCGTAGCCGGCGCGAATGACCGTTTTGTGGTCTTTGAATGGGTCCCAAGCGAACGACACGCGCGGGCCAATATCGCCGTAGTACGTGTTTAGCGGTTGAAATTGAGAGTCGATTTCATAGCGCACGCCAAAATTGAGTGTGAAGTTTGAGTTAATCGCCCAGGAATCCTGCCAGTAAAGTCCTGTCAGCGGGCGCGTGTAGGCTGGATAATCTGGATCTCCGTACCCTTGCTGAAAAACTTGCGGCAATCCGAACGACGCAGACTCCAGCGAAGTCAAGCTCGTCAGCAAAGGAGTCAGCAAGTCTCCCGGAAGCGACCCGAAAACAAAACGGCCCGGCAGAAATGTATGCGATTCCGTGTGGTTACCGCGAAGAAGCTCTGAGCCGCCAAATATCATCGTGTGATGGCCGCGAATCATTGTGAAGTTGTCCGCGATCTCAGTCCGCCGGAGAATTGTCAGGTTGGGCAGAAAGATGTTCGTTCCGAGGTTGTTCGCGAAACCGGAAATCTGGAGTCCAACCTCACCCGGTTCGTTAGGAATTACGTTGAAGCCGTTGTAATCCCATTGCGCGCGGAACTCATTGAGAGTTCTAGAAGTGAATTGGTGAAACCAGGCGCCCTGCAGGTTGTCGTCGAAGTCGTGAGTCGAACTGCCCGCCGAGTATCCTGTCAGGGATTGTACGTCCGGATTTTCTTCGAGGTCATGCGCGTACCGGTAGGTGAAAAATAGCTGGTCCGCCTCGTTGAAGCGGTGATCAAGGCGCATGGACGCCAGATACTCTCGAGTGTCGTAGGGGAAGAGGCCGCCGTTGTTTTCAAACTGATTCACTAGGAAAGAGGCGAGCGCAGCCGAAGACGGATTCGGAGACGCCGGATTCACGGTTAAGACACTGGAGAGGATGCCCGCACAAATGTTTCCAGGCAACATGGTTACCGGGTTAGGCGCCGGCAATCCAAGCTGAGCAGCCACCGCCGTGCCCACCGGCCCACTCAGGCATGCAACCCCACCTGTATTGCCACCTACGACCCCAAGCGTAGCCTGCTGGTCCGCGGTCGGGCGGAAAATGCTTGTGTCCGTCAACAGAGGAACTGCGTTCTGCGCGTCTTGCAGAAGTCCCTCAAACGCGGCGAACAGAAACGTCTTGTCCTTCCGGATCGGGAGCCCCACATTTCCGCCGAACTGGTACCGCTGCAGGGAATTCTTGATCGGCTGACCGCTCACGTCCGGAGCCGAAGCATCGAACACTGCCCCGGGCGCCAATGCCTGGCTGAACGCGAAAGGATCGCGCGCATCCATAGCGTCGTTGCGGAAGAAACTGAACAAATTGCCGTGCACGTCATTTGTCCCGGACTTCGTCACGATGTTGATCGATGCGCCGCTCGCGCCGCCGAGTTCCGCCGTGTAATTGCTGCGGTTCACTTGGAATTCCTGCACCGCGTCCTGGCTGACTGTCGGACGCACGCCTCCCGCGTCGTCCTGCGCTTCTCCGCCATCCACAGTGATGCTATTTCCTCGCCCATTGCTGCCATAGAAAGAAAGCCCGCTCTGCGGCGTTTGCTTCACGCGAAAGTCCTGGTCATCGGCCAATCGCGTTGAGTCCGAAACACCCGGCATGAGCAACGTTAGCGAAAGATAATCGCGTCGGTCGATCGGCAGGTCTTCGATGTATTGCTCGGTCAGCGTGTTCGCTTGGCTGCCTCGCTCGGTTTCGACGACTGGTGGTTCTGCATTCACTTCGACCCGGACTGCCGCGCTGGCGATTGTGAGGTGAAAATCTGCGATTGTCGTTTCGCCGACGTTGACTACCACGCCCTTTAAGACTTCCGTTTGAAAGCCGGAAATTTGGACGGTTAATACGTACGTCGCGGGAGGCAGGCCGGTGAGCCGGAATGTACCGCTGTTGTCAGTGGATGCCGTGAATTTGAGTCCACGCGCCGGTTCCTCGGCGCTGACGGCGGCCTTCGGCACGACTCCGCCCGACGGATCAAGGACAGTCCCTGTAATGTTGCCGGAAGTTCCCACTCCCTGCGCGCGAGCCGCGCCGGCTGCCAACAGCAGACACGCAAGCGAACATACCAGTAACCTGATCGGCTTCATATGCCCCTCCGTCTGGATGTGATGTTCTGCTCCGTTCGAATTTCTTGGTCCCGCCATGCATGGGCGCGCTTCATGCTGTGTCAACTCCCGGAACGGCTGCCAGACTGCCCAAACTTGGCGGCAATTCGCGGACGGTTCGCGCGGCGTTGTAAGCGAACGAGGCTCTTGTCCCCGAGCCTAGCTACGATTTCCGGAATTTCCCCGCCGTGGCCACCCTGAAGGCCACAATTGTGAGAGGCAATATCATAATAGAGCGACTAACGTCAAGCGTCTGAAGGGTCGAAATGGAACTTCGTTGCCATCAAAGCCGAGGCAAGAAATTTAATGAGGTGTCAGGACCACGCGTCCGGAGATCTTGCCGCGCCGCAGCTCATCGAGCACCGCGTTTACGTCTTCGAGCGGACGCTTCGCCGTTTGGCAGCGGAGCTTTCCCGCCTCTGCCATCGCGAGCACTTCGCGCAAGTCTTGCCGCGTTCCGACGGCGGTCGCGCGAATGCGAACCTCTCCGGCGGCCATCAGAATCGGCGGAAAGCAGATGTTCTCGGCTGGCAATCCGACCACGAGAAGGGTGCCGGCGGGACGAAGCGAATAAAACGCCATGTCGTAGGCGGCCTTCGCCGCTGACGTGACGATTGCGGTGTGAACCCCGCCCGTGCTGCGGAGTCGCTTGACGGTGTCTGCCGAGGCAGCGTTCAGAGTTTGCGAGGCGCCAAGTGTTTTTGCGAGCGCGAGCTTTTCTTCGGCGACATCGATGGCGATGATTTCCGTGCCGAGCGCTATCCCGATTTGCACGGCTAAATGTCCCAGCCCTCCGATGCCAAACACTGCGAGTCGCTGGCCGCGCGTCGTGCCGGACTGCTTCAACGCGCGGTACACCGTCACGCCGGCGCAAAACAATGGCGCGGCATCCATCGAGGACACGCTGTCGGGAATCTGAATCGAGTGCCTGGCAGGCGCCACCACGAATTCCGCATAGCCGCCATCCACCGTGACGCCCGTGATTTGCTGCTTCCCGCAGAGGTTCTCGTTCCCCTCCCGGCAGAAATCGCATTCTCCACAGGTTCTGTGAATCCAGGGAACGCCGACCCTGTCGCCGACGGAAAGATTTCGTACCTCTGCGCCACGGTCTACAACGCGCCCCGCGATCTCATGGCCAAGAATCAGCGGCTTTTTGACAATTCGGACGAACTGCGCCCAATCGCCGTCGGCTACGTGCAAGTCGGAGTGGCAGACGCCGCAGGCTTCGACCTCAATCAGAACCTCGTCGGGCCTGATTGAAGGCAGGCGTACTTCTTCGATTGCGAGCGGCGTTTTGAATTCGTGCAGGACCGCTGCCTTCATTCGTTTCACCTGGGCGCAGGAGAAAGAGCGGGAAGCTTCCACCGATTACGCTTGAATACCTCGCAGGAAGAACTCGACGGCGCTGCCCACGCGCTCGCTCAGGCTGTGAGGTCCCGTAAGGTCCACGGCCCAGCGGCGAACGACCGTGGTGTAGAGGCCTTCCATAAATTCGGCCAGATGAGCGACGGGGAAATCGCGTGTGATCTCCCTCCGCTTCTGGCCCTCCGCCAGAATCTCTCGCAGCAAGCTCACAGCGATCTCTTCGGGGCGCCGCATTTCGGGCGAGCGCACCGGGTCCATGGCAGCCGACAGCACAACCGCGTGCCAGAGCGGCCTGTCACCTTCGACTTCACGCGCCATCCCGAGGTACATCCGCCGGAGCCGGTCTGCCGTCGAGGCCTTGTTCGACAGCTCGGTTTCAAGATGTTCCTTGATGCAGGCAAATCCCCGCCGGCCGACCTCGCGAAGCACCGCGTCCTTGCTCGGAAAATAACGGAAGAACGTGGGCTGGCTGATTTCGAGAATTTGGACGATGTCGTCCACCCGAGTGTTCTCGTATCCGCGCTTGCGAAAAAGCCGGATCGAAGTGTCGATGATTTCCTGGCGCAATCGAGCTTTCTTGCGTTCACGAAGCCCGAGGACCTCGCGTTTTTCGGTCCGCTCGAAGCGGGCCGGGGCTCGATAATTACGAGCGGTACCCATTTCGGCCATCTCCTAGCATCGCCGCGGCGCGCTCAAGCGCGGCCGCGCCGGATAAAATGTGAGAGTGACTATAACAAAATAGCGACTAACTTCAAACCGGACGGGGCGGCAACCGAGATTGGAATTTCGCCTGGATGATCGGGATGCTTTCGCTCGTCGCGAGTTACTTGTCGGACGCGCGCAGCTGCGAGACTCGTGGTGTGATGGATCTCTCAAACAAGTTTGCGAGAGTCCTCAAGATCCATTTGACATCATTTGCAAAACGAATATCGCCACAATAAAGCAGGTCAAGCTCGAGCTTCCTCGGAAGAATCGTCGTGATGTAGAAGGATCCGTCCTCCCTCCGCTTCGCAAGAAGCTCTTCTTCGCGAACATAGGCATTCGCCGCCGGTCCGGTCATTCCTGGCTTGGCGAGAAAAATGCGGCGCTGCTCTTCGGTGTACGCGGATGCAAATTCCGGTACTTCGGGTCGCGGTCCGACGAGGCTCATGTCGCCCACCAAGACGTTCCATAGCTGCGGAAGTTCATCGACTTTTGTCTTGCGCATCCAGCGTCCAACGCCAGTAATCCTCAAATCGCCGCCAGCGGTGACCGCAGGCCCGCGCCGGTCCGCGTTTTCAACCATCGTCCGGAACTTGATGATCCGGAACGGCTTACCAAACTGACCGACTCGCACCTGACGGAAGAACGCGGGGCCGGGGCTCGTGAGCTTCACTACGACGGCGATAAAAACCATCAAGGGGGAGAGTAGAATCAGCCCGGTCAGCGAGCCAAAGGCGTCTAGCCATCTCTTGCCCGCGCGAACGTAAAAAGATTCTCCCATCGCGGCAAGTCTCGAAGCGCTGGTCGGGCAAACGCGGGAATTTTCGAGCGATGTCATAGAAGACCTCAGTCGCTTGATCCAATTCGATTTCGGTCATACCAGCATAAATCAGGAGCGAGATCGGCGCCGCACGGCACTATTCTTTCTTGCTAATTGAGTTTTCTGACTTCCGATAAGCTTCCTGCGCGAGTTGGTAAGCCTTGGCGGAATGCTCCAAGGCTTGCCGGGAATACTCGTGCCCTGTCATATGATCCTCTTTGCCATGGTGCGTAGCAGCAACACGGTGTGCGTGTGCAGCGAGATCGTGGAATTCTGCGGCTCTTTGATGCGAATCCTGTGGCATTCCCTTTTCTCCTCAAAGTCCAAGTTCATTCTCACTGAACCATTCCTTCCCTTTCATAATCCATTTCTCCAGATCGTGCACTCAGTTTGTTTTCAATCCAGAGGCGATTCCTGGATTTACTTGAGACCGAGCACAGCTCTCGTGGCAAAACGAACCGAAAAGCGGGTAACCTTGGAGCCTCGGCTACCATCCAAACGGCGATAGCAACATGTCTCCGAGAATTCGAAGCCGGATTGAACGCCCTGATTGGACGAATCGCGTTTGGCCAGATAATGCAGTGTATGGTTCTCTAGAATGGTCACGATTCTCGCCGCTCGTATGAGCCGCAAGGCATCAGCGATTCTGCCCGCTGCGGCGGTGACCGCGCTCCTTTTGTTCTTACTTTCCTTTTCGGCTCCTGCACCACCCCGAGCTGACGTAGTCACTTTCCACAATGACAATTCGCGAACCGGCCAGAACCTCCGGGAAATGATTCTGAATCCTCGAAATATCGACGCGACTCGATTCGGCAAGACCGGCTTCCTTGCGACGGATGGCAAGGTAGATGCACAGCCGCTCTATCTATCGAGCATCGAGATTCCGGGCCGAGGTGTGCATGACATTCTGTATGTGGCCACTGAACACGACACAGTCTACGCATTCGATAGCGATACAGGTGCAGTCCTGTGGCAAAAATCCATGCTCGGGGCGGGCGAAACCCCAAGCGACATTCGCGGCTGCGGTCAATCGATACCCGAAATCGGCATCACTGCAACGCCGGTAATCGATCGCGGCATTGGACCTAACGGCGCGATCTACGTCATCGCGATGTCCAGGGACGCGGCGGGCAGCTACTATCAGCGCCTCCACGCAATTGATGCGGCCTCTGGTGCCGAGCTTTTCGGAGGTCCCAGAGAGGTCCAAGCCTCGGTCGCGGGCTCGGGCGACAACGCTCAAGACGGCAAAGTCGTATTTGATCCAAGAATGTACAAGGAGCGCTCTGCGCTGCTGCTGAGCGGCGGCAAGGTTTATGCGGCGTGGGCATCGCATTGCGATTTTCGTCCTTACACCGGCTGGGTCATGGCGTTCAACGCCACGACTCTGGAGCAGACAAACGTCCTCAACGTGACTCCTAACGGCAAGCAAGGAGGCATCTGGATGAGCGGCGGAGGGCCGGCAGCTGACCAAAATGGAGACATCTATCTCCTCGATGGCGATGGGAGCTTCGACACCACGCTCGATGCCCAGGGGTTTCCCATTCACGACGACTTCGGCAACGCATTTCTAAAGCTTTCGACTGCTCGCGGTCTCAGTGTCGCGGACTATTTCGAGATGGCCGATACAGCTCAGGAAAGTGGCAGAGATGAAGATTTCGGGTCCGGTGGAGCTCTCGTGCTGCCGGACTTATATGATGGGTCGGGTCGTATTCAGCACCTGGTCGTCGGCGCGGGCAAAGACGCCAAAATATATGTGCTGAGTCGCGATTCGATGGGAAAATTCAGTCCCCACCGGAACGACATCTATCAGGAGATTGATGGGGCTCTTTCAGGCCAGGTGTTCTCTTCCCCTGCATATTTCAACAATACGATCTACTACGGCGCATCCGGCGATTCGATAAAGGCCTTTCCCATCCTGAATGGATCACTGTCCACGATCCCGTCCTCAGAGACGCGCGTCCATTTCCAATATCCAGGCGCGACGCCAGCCATATCGGCGAGCGGAAGCGCCAACGCGATCCTGTGGGCTGCGGAGGAAAACGAACACGGCCCCGCGATTCTGTATGCGTTCGACGCCGCCAATCTATCGAACGAACTCTACAACAGCGAAGAATCGTCTTCGGGACGCGATCACTTCGGTCCCGGAAACAAGTTCATAACGCCGGTAATCGTTAACGGCAAAGTCTACGTAGGCACAGCCAATGGCGTGGCTGTCTTCGGAATGCTGAAGAAATCGCTATTCTGAGGAAGACGGCCGATCATTCATGCTCAGGCGCGGTATACCAGCTCTTCATCACATTCATCGCGGGCTTCTGCCACGGAGTGTGCGAGCCGTCGTTGCGACCTCCGATGCCGTTGCTCGGAACGCTCCACCAGTAGATGCCGGAGAACCACGGCTGATTGTAGACACCCCGATACAGAGCTTCGTAGCAACGCGCTTGCGCTGCAAGATCGAGCGCGCGTTGCGATCGGTCCCAGGGCTCTCTATTGGGATGCACTAGGCTGGGGAAGCCGGCTTCGGTAAAAAGCACTGGGCGATTGAATTTCTTTTGAACGGCTGTAATCCGGCGGACGATTTCATCCGTCGAGAGATCGGCAGGTAGGGAATAGTATTCGTTTATTCCGATGTAATCGAGTGCGTCCCAGAATGTGATGTTTTCGAATTCGGGGCCGGAACCGGCGGCGTAGGTGAGCGGGCCGGGATAGATTTCGCGTGCACGGGCGATCATGCGGCGCCAGTCGGCGTCGTACACGGACATTTTCTCAAATTCAACTCCCACGCAAAAAACATCAGCATGGATCTCGGTAGCCAGGCGGGCGTAGTGCTCGAGGAATTTCTCGTAATCGTCGAACCATTTTGCCCGGGAGCCGGGCGCGGATAAATCCAGTTCGGCGGGATCACCAGCCGCGCGCCAGAGATGCGGTTTGAGGAACACCCTGAGACCCACTGAGTGGGCCAATCGAGCGAGTTGACGTATTCCGTCGTCATTGCCCCACGATGTGCTCCAAGGCCTCACTCGCGACACGGTGTGATCATCAAAGCCAAAGGGAACTAATGCAACGGCGTTCACGCCATAGGAAGGGAGTTGCCGGATCATGTCGCGGGCGTCCTGGGAATCGTATAGGTCCGGATACTCCGATGTGAAATTCACCCCTCTCTGGAAAAACGATTTTGGATAGGGTGCATCCGCTGGAACAGGCGGCAACGCGTCGAGTATCGCGTGGTTGGCGACTTCTTTGGAATGCGCGGAAGCGCGGCTCGCCGCAAAGATTCCCGCAGAAAATAAAAGCGTCAGGCCTGTACACACTGCCAGAAACCTTCTCGAGATACCGAACGAACATTTCCATGACGGCCGAACGGGCCAAACGCTCGAGACAAGTGAGCCAATGAAAATGGGCGGCAAGTCCCACGCCAGGCGATCGTACGGGCGAAAGTGGAAGCTCTGGCCGATGACGGACCATAGAACGGCCTGTGGTAGCGCGAAGACGAGGATTGGGATCGCCAGCCGCGACCAGAAACTTTTCGCAGCGCTTGCCTCTACGGCCCAGCGAAGCCCCACGCACATCGCGACAAAATAAATTAGCGCGATTCCGGCGATTGGAACCGACAGGCTCTGGAGGTAATACGCTTCCAGTATCCGCGACAGAAGTGCCGCGTGGGCTAGCACCGCCAGGGCAAGTCCCGCGAGCAGATGGCGATGCGCTTTCGACCACGCGAATAGCGCGGCTACGATGAACAGGATCAGGATGGCCGAAGCGTTCGCCGCGATGACGTGCGTCCAGCCGATCGCGAGCGTCTGAGGCGCTTGCTGAATAGCCCGGCTTTCCGCGGACACGGAAAAGAAGTGCACGTCGAACGACGCGAGGTAATTACCAGGCACCTGCGCCCGCACAAATTGGGGTAGTGCGTACAGCAGGAAGTCAGCAAGCCAATGCAGAGGATAAATAAAGATCCCGCCCATCAGAAAAATGCGAAGCCAAAGAATTTCCTCTACCGGAGCATTCCGAAATCCATCTTGGTCAACTACGCGACGAAGTATCGCCTGACTTGCGGGTTGCTCGACTGTCACCGAGGACGTTCCGAGTTCTGGGCTTTCCAGCTCGACTCTCAATGAGAAATGTCCATGACCACGACGTTGCTTTGGTCTTGATCGACTTGAGAGAAAAGAATGTATTTGCCGTCTGGCGAGACAGCGAACGCTTGATTCCGAGCCGGAAGCGGACTCGAAGGGGTAAACACTGGTGTAATCTTCTTCGTCGCGAAATCAAAAAATTCAACGACGCAATGCTTTGTGATGGGATCGGTTGAAAAATAGATTCCTCGATCTGTGGCGGCCCACAGGCCCCAGCATCCGCTGCACAGCTCGCCGAGGACTTCTTCTTCGGTACCTCCGCCGACAGGAACTCGCCAGAGGCCTCCGACGCTGGGGCCCTTGGCGTAATAGATGAATTTCCCGTCCGGCGATGGGAGCGGAGCGAAACCGCCTTGACGAGTAACCTGCACCGGTGGACCCCCCTTGATCGCGAGTTTCCAAATCTCGTTTCTGCCGGCGCGGTCTGAAGCGTAGAAAACCCATTGCCCATCAATGGACCAGCTCGGCACATGGCTGTCGCCTTTGCCATCCGTGAGCCTGCGCGGCTCACTATCATCGATACTCATCGTATAAATATCTGCGGTGCCCGCGGCCCGCGAATCGAAGACCACGGTGCGATTGTCGGGCGACCATTTCGGCGAACCTGTGACGGGACCTCGAAAGTTCGTGAGCTGGGTCGCATTTGTGCCATCGCTGTCGCAAAACCATATTTCGGGATCTCCGGACTGCGTCGATTCATACGCGATTCTTTTGCCGTCCGGCGCGTACTGCGGCCCTGTCTCAATCTTGGAGGAGGAGACGAGTTTAATCGGATTTCCTGCTGGCGTGCCCGTATCAGGAATCTCAAATCTCCACAGATTAAAATTCTTTAAATGTTCGACGAAGCCCAGGTGGCTTCCGTCGGGTGAAACCGTCGGGCTCTCGACCAAATCACCCGAGACTCCGAGATCTTCCAGCGCGCCGTCGGGCACCGAAACTTTCCAGAGCCCAAAACTCCCAATGCGTTTCGAAGCGATCAAAATGCTTTGCCCATCGGGCATCCAAGTCAATCCGGCGAGGCGCGCGTTGTCCTGCGTCAACCTTTGAGGCTCACCTCCGGCGAACGGAACCACATAAATATCGTCCACGCCGAGACTGCTTGAGCGTATGAACGCGACGCTTTGATCGTCCGGAGAAAAAACTGGGCGCACGTCGCCGAAGACGGTGTTGTGTGCCGTCGTCAATCTACGCCGCTCCCCCGTCGCGAGATCCAATACATAAAGGCTAAAGGGGTGGTCCGGCGAATCCGTGTCAGGGAAGACGAGATATTTCCCGTTGTGAGACCAGTCCATGCCGGTCCCGAACCCGCCATTTCCGAATTCGTTTCTTGGCGCCACGACTGCGAGCGTTTTTTCCCGGCCGTCGGTTGAGGGAATGGATAGAATTTTGGCTTTATCCGGAAAGTACTGCATGAAGGCGATTTCTTGGCCGTCAAAACGCCAGATTGGATTCCCATCATCGGCGTCAGCCGCGTGCGTGAGCTGAAGAGGCCGGCCAATCCCCACGGTCTTGACGTAAATGTCCTTTTTGGTTTTGTCTCCGCGGTCCCACGCGAAGGCAATCTGGTTCCCGCTGGGGGAATATCTCGGTTCCTCTTCTAACCCCGGCGCGCCAGTAAGGGGAACATTTCGACGAGGGGCCATGTTGCTGCGCGCGATTGCCGGCTTGGGGATCGCGGGAGTTTCCGAATTCCCCAATGGATTAGCGTCGACGCCGACACCCGACAGCTCTAGCCTCATGTCGCCACGCTTATCAGCGAAGAACGATCCGAAGTCTGGAGTTTGTCCCGCATGGGGGTACCGGCCAACTGCGTTCTCGAGGTACAGGCCGATCTCCGTTGAGGTAACGACGCCTTCTTTAAAAAGATCGACTTTCCCGGACTCGACACCGGTGATGAGTATTCCGGTGAACAGGGAATGTTTCGCAACAGGACCGTTGTCTTGGGCTTGTTGATTCCCTCGAGCAGACGTGATCACTTTCCGGCTCAACTGAAGAACAACCGGCGCTTCGAGGCGATCCTGCCCAACGAACTCGACAGCCGCGGCTTCCAACGCAATTCCGCTTTGGCACGAGTCGAGGATCACAAGGATGTGGCGCGCGGGGAGAGTGCCGATGGACTTCAGGAGCGGCTCGAGTTGAATGTAATCGCTCCAGTGTTCATCATCGCCGGCCGCTGGAGCATCAACCGGGACGATATAGCCGGTTTCGACGAGATCTGCGCCGACGCGATCCTTTCGCGTCGTCCCGTGGCCTGCAAAGAAAATTATCAAGTCATCATCGGGCTTCAATTCTCGTCGCAGCGTGTCGTCAATTAAATGAAGAATCGCTTGTTTTGTCGCGACTTTGTCCAACAGGGGTGGAGCGATCTCTTTGAAGCCCAGCTTCTCTTGAAATAACCGGGATGTGCCGACCGCGTCGCTCTTCGCATTATTGAGAACGGGCCAGCTTGCGTACTGATCGATTCCGATGACGGCCACGAGACGTCGGCCGGCCGGTGCTTCCTGCGCTGGCGCTTCGACCGGACTTGCGCCGCGATACTTGGGCGGAGTGTCCTGCGCCTGAACGCGCATAGCGCCGAAAAGGACGGCGGTGAGCGCCGAGAATAGAATTGTCCGGCTAGCAATCATGTTCGGTCATATAGTTCTAGTACCATTCTAGTCTCCTGCCGTGATTCTTGCAGAGACTCCCAAACATAGCAGCCCCAACTAGTTAAGAGGCGTGCAGAGAAGCGCGACAACCTTGCCCCTCGTCCGATTGCGACTTAGCTGCGTCCAAACTCGGTATTTCGTGGCGTCGATTCGTCCTTCCCTCGCCGAAATGCCCGCTCCAATGAAGACGTGCGGTTTGTGCCGCTACGCCGGGAGTATCGAGTGGACGAACGACAAAAATCGCTCCACGGGGACACGAGAAAACACCTGAGGCCCTTGCACGCGATGCGTCTGAGTTCTCACTGACTGCCGTTCGGTGGGGAAACGAAAGCGGCCAAGCCGAGCAGACGTGATAGCCAGAGTAGCAGAGGGTCCAGCATCAGTCTCGTTTGATGCAGTTACGGGCTCGAGCTGCCGCCTGAAGGACAACGGACCAACGAATTTGACGATCTTGCCGAATGCGGCACGATCTTCCGTCAAAGCGCTATGGGTGTGATGCCGGTGAGCTCACAAAAATCTCGCAGCGCGGGATAGAGGTCGGTGCCATAGCCGAGGCAGGCATACTCGTTGGTCCAATTCTGAATCAGTGCTTCGACATCGCAATGAGCAGTGACGAAACCGTGAGGCCAGAAAGGAATTCCGCACTCGTTCAAGCGGCGCTCGATCTGATCAGCCGGCGGCTCAAAGATGCTGCAGCGTGCGATGACCATCTGGAATATTCCATTGACGCGCCCCGGCCGTGCCAGAACCCCTTCACCGACTTTGCACACTAGCTTCACCGAGATTCCTCCAGCCATCCCTTCGGTGGGGATTCCATGCGTAGCAAAGCCTGCCGGACCCAATTTCCCGGCAAGCGACGGAGGACACGCGCCGTCACCAATTATTTTTATTTCTTTTGATTGTTTGTTGATGTGCTGCATGTCTCCGTAATAGACGCGCTCCTTGCTTAATTTGGTCAGGAGAAACACGGTGAGCGCGGTGTTCAAATCGCCGAGAGTCGAGGTGCCGTAGCCGTCCTCGAGCATCATGCTCTGGGCAAAACAAGTTGCGGCATAGTCATCACCTAGCCCTGGAAATGATTGGATGGTGTAGAAGTCAAATTTCCCCGCATCGACCATCTCTTTGAGTGCGAGATACAGCCGGATAGATTTTTCGTTGACGATGGTTTTGTCCGGCACGGCGCCGAAGAGCTTCTTTAGCCGCGGTTCGAGCTCCGCGATTTTCTGAGGCGGAATGCGCTCGGCCGTCGGAATCAACTGCGTTGTATCCCGCGAATCAATGTCCACGCCAAACATTCGCATCCATTGCGATGGATCGGCTGCTCCACAAGTCTGACCCATGCCACGGCCGCCAAATGCCCCGACCGTGGACATATTGAGAATGTTTTTCAGATGCGCCGCGCGCGCATAGCTGACGATGCTTTCTACTGTCTCGGGTTCGTCTGCGCTGCCGTACACAAATTTGTGCGGCACGCCAATCTCGAGCAATCCTCCGTGTATCACCAAGCCGCCCACGGGCCGCCAACCTTGGGAACCATCATGCGTCCACAACAGTACAGCCTTGCCCGTCGCGGCAAAGTCACGGATCGCTCCGACCAGATGCGCCGCCCACACCCAGGTGCCAGAAAACAGGATCACGGCGTCGACTGCGTCATCGGACTTCATGGCTTTCAGCGCGGCCTTGGCTTCTTCTTTGCTGGCGACGACAACATCATGCTCGATGACTCGTAAACCGGCCGCAGTGAGCGCTTTCTTTGATCGTTGAATGAGTGCATCGTCGATGAACGGAGTTCCCGAAGGATCTTTCAAGCCATCCTTGTGGACTCCGTACACGACAAATCCCACAACGGGCTGAATCACTGTCTTTCCTCCTGCGATTGCGCCTGAGAATTTGCGTCACGAAACATTTTCAAAGTGGCGCATAAGCGCCGGTATTGGTTCAACTGCTCTGCGTATGAAGCTGCAAGATGAGCGTCAGGCTCGACAACTTCTTTTTCGCGAACGACAGCGTCAATGGCATCCGCGATTCTCGGATAAATTCCGGCGGCTACGCCGGCAAGTATCGCGGCACCCTGGCATACCGCTTCTTCGCATTGCATCACATGAAGGCGGCGCCCCGTGACGGCGGCTCGCAGTTTCAACCCGAGGGGCGAACGCGTACCGCCGCCGGTAACATAAAGATCTCTGAATTCGCCGTTTGCCTTTGCCAGAATTTCTGTACTCTGCCTGAGTTCGCAGGCGATTCCTTCGAGAATTCCTTGATAAATTTGGCTGCGCGTGGAATTCGAAGCGAGGCCAAAAATCGTGGCGCGGGCGCGAGCATCAAAATCGGGATTACATGTTCCTATTAAGTGCGGGGTGATTAATAGTCCAGTCGGGACGCCGATGCATTCCGCTTCCATCTCCAAATATTGATGAGCGTCGTTCTCTTCACTCTTCGGGCCCTTCGATGGTGTGTAGCGGCCGAAAATCAGTTCGCGGAACCACTGGACCATGATCCCCGATGGAAAATACGCGAGAGTCAAGAATTTTCCAGGAACAACGTGACAATATGAGTTCAAGCGCGAAGCGAACGCCGCTTCGCCCAGGCTTGGCTCATCCGATGCCGCAACAAGACATTCGTATGTTCCCATCGAATCCGACACGCGACCGGATTCGATCACACCGACACCTAAAGCTCCGCACGCCTGATCGTGTCCGCCAACGACGACGGGTGTGCCGCAGTCCACTCCTAGCGCGTTCGCGGCTGCTAGGGCCAGCCTTCCTGCAATCGTTCCCGCAGGAACTGGAAGCGGGAGTTGATCGCCCAACAATCCCGCAGCAGCCAGAATTTCATCCGACCAGCGATTTCTAGTCACGTCGAAGGCGAGAAATCGCGAAGCCAGCGAATATCCGACGTACGGCGGAAGACCAAGCCTGGCGTGTATGAACTCCGTTACCCCCATGAATCGCGCAGTCCCGGAATAGATGTCAGGCAGGTGGTGTCGCAGCCAGAGAATTTTGGGTATCGGATACATCGCGTGAGCGACGAGTCCCGTGATCTCGAAAATGTGCCGCGATCCGACCGCGTTCTCGAACCATTTCGCTTCAACGGCGGCGCGGTTGTCGATATTCAGAATCGCGGGATGGATTGCTTCTCCGCGAGCATCCACCGGAATGAAAGTCTCGCCGTGCGAGCTCAGGCATAGTGCCTCGACTGGATCGTGGACTAGATTCTGTGTCACGGCGCGAGACGTCTTGCACGCGGCATTCCAGAAAATGCCGGCATCCATTTCCGCAAAGGCCGGCTGCGGAAAATCCGGTGAATAGCCAGAGACGCTTCGCGCAATCACTTGCCCTGCCGCCGTAAACACGACGGCTTTGCATTGGCTTGAGCCGATGTCTATCGCGAGGAGGCTCATTCAACGTCCCGGAGCGGGGAAACGAGATGCGTGCGATTCGACGAATCGAAACTCGTCCCGCCTGGGTGCTTCCCTCTGTCATCGCACCGCAGGAGATGATTCGCTTTCATCCAGAGCCGCGCGAGCGTCTTGCAAGAACGCAAGCATGTCATCCGCCTGAAATATATTTCGGCCGAAGAATACTCCTGCGGCGCCCGCCGCGGCCGCTCCGTGGATCAGCGCAAGTGCTTCGGTATCCGACGCATACCGGCTGCCGCCAAGGACGAGAATCGGGATCGGACAATTCTCTACGACGCCGCGCATGGATTGAGGATCGCCCGCATAGTCCGTTTTCACGAGATCGGCGCCAAGCTCGGCGGCCATTCTCGTGTGAAGCTTTAGCCAGCTTGGATCGGAAGGATTTTTGACGTTATTGCCCCGCGCCAGTGTTTCAATGATCAACGGCATGCCGATTCGCTCGCACTCGCGCGCGACTTCGGCGTTGCGCGCGACTTCTTTCGTTTCAAAATCGGCGTCGTCGGTGCCGACGGCAAGATACGTCAGCACCGCGTCCGCACCATGACGCATGGCATCTTCGGGTCGCGCTAGCAGACAACTTCGCAGTTCGCCGGCTCCATTTCCGCCAGGCATCCCCCACAACGTCGTCCAATCAATTCGCGCGATAATTCCGGGCATTGTGGGTCCTAGCATCGAATCGAGGGACCTTCGGATGAGACCGAGATTGAGCAAGACAGCATCAACACTGGCATCAGTAAAGCGTCTGACTTGAACCGCGGGATTTTCGGTGCCGGGAATAGGGCCCAGGACGAGCGCGTGATCGAAAGCCACAACCAGGGATTTCCGGCCGGACCGAACGATTCGATTTAGCCGGATCTTCTTTCCGCAGTCACTCACTGAAATTCCTTTCGCTGCCCGGGTAAACCATCAATCGTTCGGGTAGACGTAGCGGCGTGGAGGCGCAGTCTGCGCCTCGCCGCTTATCGAAATGGAAACTTTCTTGTCCGCGGAGATTCCGTCCACGCCATCCGCCCGCAAGCGCACCTCATACTTGCCTTCGCGCGTGTACGCATGCGCAACGCTGCTCCCTCGAACGGAGATTCCATCGCCAAATTCCCAGAGATAATCGGTCGCAGGAACTCCGTCATCCGCCGCTTTGGCAGAAAACTGTACTGTTTCTCCAACTTTCGCGTGCTCGGGAACATTCAACGATATTGAAGGCGCTGCTGCGGGTATCGAACCATCAATGACCTTGATTAATCGTACGGAGCGGCCCGGCTGGTTATCGAGCCGGAGGGTTTCCCCTTCCAAAGCGATGCGCTGATTCCCATTGAATACATCGTACATTTCGTACGCGTGGCCGCCGCTGAACTTCAACCCAGAAAGAGTGATGCTGTGAGTACGCGGTTGGTCGGTCCAATTGAATACCGCCAACATAGATTGCCGTTTATCCTCCTTCAAAAGCAGGACGCTCGGCTGCTTATCTTCCGCGCTGTAACTCAAAAGATCGATTGGCACCGCGGCTCTCCCAAGCTTCGCGATTTGCAAGAGATCCGCGTTTTCAGCCAACGCGAGGCGATCCGCGTCTGCACCCAGCGTCGGAAGGTCATCGCCGATTTCATACATTCCCCCCGAAAGCGCCGCCAGCACTATGGAAACCCGCGCTTCATCGAGAGTAAGAGCCGCGGGGTTCGGATGCTCGTCGAGAACCTGTTTGGAGACCGTAAATGCATCTGGATCGTTGACGAAGAAATTCCGATTCATGTAATAGCGGGCAAAAATACCGGGTGCGGCGATAGCGCTGTGGCTAAATGAGTGGCCCGTGTCTGTGGACACGCGCC
Source organism: uncultured Acidobacteriota bacterium (assembly GCA_963838705.1). Taxonomy (GTDB): domain Bacteria; phylum Acidobacteriota; class Terriglobia; order Acidiferrales; family UBA7541; genus Palsa-147. Next base: position 541,202 of record CAWIRU010000006.1, read on the forward strand.
CCTCGTTCAAGATGCCTACCACGTTCAACATCGGGCTGCCGTCTTTGTCGAGCAGCACGTCGTCGCCGACGGCCTTGCGAATCACCTCGAGCCCAATCCTCTGCGCCTCGAGCGCTGTCGCATGGGGCTGGTAGTAATAACCTTCGATCGCCGTCGTATCCATGAAGTCGAGCTTGATGTATCGAATGCCCCAATCTCGCACAAGCGTTCGATACGTTTGCCGCAAATAATCCTGGGCACTAGGGTTCGTCGCGTCGAGCACGAAGAGATGGTCCGGAATGCCTTCGTCAACGTCCCCTACGCCGATCGGCTCGCCGCGGGCATTGTGCACCAGCCAATCCTTGTGATTCGCGTACACCCAGGTGCGGTCCGTGACTTCAAAAGGCGCTGTCCAAATTCCGGGTGTCAGTCCTAGACCTCCAATTTCATGCTCCAGATCCGACATACCGTTCGGAAATCGCGTGGCGTCTGGCGTGGCGTATTCGCCGCGCGCGTACTGATAGCCTTCGTCGATATGGAAATACTCATAGCCAAACGACTTCAGATGCTGAGCGAACCACTGCGCGTTCGTAAGCACATCGCCGCTGGTAATTTTGTAGTAGAAGGCCGTCCAACTCCACCAACCAAGCAGGTTGTCTCCTCCCGCGCGGGCCTGATGGAGTTCGCGTATCGCCGCGCCATAAGCCTCGAGCTGCGCGCGGTAGTCGTCCCCCGCTGCGAACATGAGGCGCTCCGAGGACATAGTCGCGCCCGGGGCAACTGGAATGCTCAACTCGATACGATTTTCCGCCGGCCCGTTTCTAATGCCGGACTCTTCGTCAGTGGATTGGATTTCGGTCGTTCCGGTGGAATCAACGGTGTAGGAAGTAATCCGCGCGTCGTTCGGCGATTCTTTGCCGGTTGTCAAATGAAGGATCGTGAGAAAGCGATCTGACGTTAGCGCTCCGAAGAACAAGGCCTGTCCGCTATCTCTGTTGAAGATGAGCTGGCTCCCAACGCCGAGATGCACTCCGTTTGGCGATTTCCCGAGATCGTAGATTTGTAATGGAGGCCAGTCCTCGCTGAAACTGTCGGACAGTACGCGGTCCGAGCGTTCGCTTTCGCCCAAACAAATTGGCTGGTTGCCGATTGCCTGCACGCTCCGAATGCTTTGAATGTTGATCGTTTGCGCCGTGTCATTTCGCACTTCAACTTTGATATCTCCGAACGGTTTCGCATCGTAGAGCCGCACGATGTAACTTAAACTCGGGCTGTTTTTGATCCCCGTCGAAGTGACGCTGATTTGATGGCCTTGGCCGAGTGAATCTTCGAACTTCGATTCAGTGAATTGCTGCGTCGGAAAATCGGATGACTTGACCCAGCGGTGATCGATCTCCGCGGCAACAACCGCCTGAATCGCGGGGCGTTGCGCCCCGGCGGCCTGAATCGAATACGAACCATCAGCAGATCGAACTGTCACCGTCAATTTCGAGTTGCGAAGCGCGGCGTCCTGAGCGAACACCCCAGGTGAGAATAGAATGAGGACGGTCGCCGCCAGCAACGCCCATAGCGATATGCATCGTACGTGATTTGGTTTGCACATGATCGGCGCGCGCCGCAACTGCGTTCAGAAATAATACTTCAGCGCAAACTGGATAAATCGCGGATCGCGAGCACCCTGCGCGAATCCAAATTGCGGAGTGCCGAACTCCAGCGGCTGAGGCTCTTCGCTGATTTCACCCGTGGGCTCGAACAATGGGTTCACATGATTCCAGATATTGAAAAACTCGGCGCGGAATTCGAATCGCATCTGTTCGCGCACGGGAAACATCTTGAAGATGGATAAGTCCCAATTCTGAAAACCCGGACCGCGAACGATGTTCCGGCCGGCGTTGCCGAATGTGAATGGAACTGTGTTGTCCACGAACGCGCAGGTATTGAAAACGGTGCCCGCCGGGCAGGGAGCGCCGTTCGGATTTCCAATGAGATTAGGACGGACTTCGTAAAAGCCGACGCCCCCGCCGCCATCACTCGATGAAAAATTCGACAGTGAGTCTGTAATTGTGAACCAGTTTCCCGTCGAAGCGGTAGTGATGCCGGCGACTTGCCAGTTCCCGATGATCTGATTCATCAGGCCGGACGCATTGCCGCCAAACTGCTTTCCGTTCCCGAATGGCAATTGATAGATATAGCTGATTACGAACCGGTGCCGCACATCGAAATCGGAATTGCCATACTCAGCAAACGGATAGAGTTCATCACGAAAATCGCCGTTATTGAGCGAGCCTAAAGCGGCACTTGAGGCGTCATCCAGAGCGTGCGCATATGTGTAGGAAGCTTCGAACTGCAAGCCGTGCGAAAAATTCTTCTCGATGCGCACTTGCAACGAGTTGTAGTTGGAAAAACCGTCGGTGCGAAGCAGGTCGATTCCAGTGTCGAAAACTTCGTTGCAGTTGGGCGGAACTGAATTGTCGCACATTTGCGCGGGCCGACGTGGCGCGGTGGGGCAGGTATCATACGTATCGGAAAGACTTGCGCAATATATCGCGTCCGGCTGTGCTTGGTTCCCGTTGTAAAAATTGTAGAGGTCGGATCCATGAGAGCCCGCATACGAGATTTCGAGCACGGTTTGGCTTGGCAACTCATATTGAAATCCGAGATGCCACTGCTGCGTGAACGGCGTGCGCACCTTAGGGCTTACTGAAAACAGAATCGGCGTATTGGGATCCGTCAGCGAGTTTGACGGGAATCCCTGTGAGAGCACGTTCAGTCCCGGAATTGAGCAATCCCCGGCACTCGCACTTGCCGACGGAAGAAAACATGACTGGCTAAATGATTGAGTTACAAAGAAAGGCGGATTGAATCCTGGACTCGGATTGGAGTACGGGCCGTTTTCCTGTCCGCCGTAGAATATCCCGTAGCCGGTTCGGAGCACGAGTTTGCTGGTAATCTGATACGCGAGCCCTACGCGAGGAGCAAAATTATTCAGGTCCGGAGAAATCAGGCCGGGGCTGCCATTTCTTACGATAGGAATATTGGCTTTCAGGATTGGCGTCAATTGGGCGTTTTGTCCCGACGGCACGACCAGCGAGTCGCTGGAAAAATCGAACGTGGCCTGCTCGTTCCCTGCCGCTTTGATGGTCGTAAATAGTTCGTACCGCAACCCAAGATTCAGAGTCAGGCGCTTCGACATGCGAAAATCATCTTGGCCGTATACAGAGTAGATTTGCCGGTGATAGTCAACGTTATGCGTGTTCGTGATTTGTCCGGAGTCGGGAATTCCCAGAAGGAAAGTAGCGAAGGCCTCGCCGCCCGTGGTGGGCGCACTCGGATTGTCCGTAAAGTCGCTCCCGAAATTCAGCGTCCCGCGGGCAGCCGAAGGCTCGAACAAAGTGAATTGCTCGTTTCGGATTTCGGTTCCGAATTTTGCCGAGTGCCTGCCGTGAATCCATGTCAAATTCTCCGTCACGACATAACTGTTTTGTTTTTCGATGGCTGGAAGATAGCCCGCGCTGCCGATCGTGGCCGTGCCGTCGTTGATGCTGATTTGCGGCAAGCCGCCAAGATCGGGACCGTAGGGGACACCCGGAAAGTCGAGTTGTTGCGAGATATTCTCATTTGCGTTGAGCTGAAGCCGATGCGAATTGATCCTGTTGTATCCCACACGGAATTCGTTGACCAGATTCGCCGAAAAAACATGCGTCTCGCTGATTGCCACGCTATGGAACGTGTCGTCCTCCAGTCCATCCGAGAACGCTCCGCCGTCCAGTGCGTTTTGAAAGGGCGAAGGTGTGAAACTTGGCTGGCCTTCGTAGCTGAACCGGCCGAAGAGACTGTCTCTATCCGAAAATTTGTGATCGATGCGCACATCAAAGTTGTTGCGGCTCGCCGTGCGATTCGGGTCCACAAGGTAATTCGACCCGTTTATATTCGCGTTCGGCGCCGGGAAGAGCGCCGAAAGGCGGGCAGCGAGCGTATCGATCGAACCTGAAGGAAAAATATTTGTCGGGTTTCCGGACGCATCCACGCCGATGGGCGTTCCGCAGAAACCGCTGGGATTCACGGAGGAGAGTCCTGCCATCCGTGAATTGAAGATTTCGCCCACGAATGTTGGATGTCCGTTGCAGTCGAGCGCGGGCTGATTTGTGGGATTACCGTTCATATCCACCGACATGACCGGCGTATTCGTAAGAAAACTGGAAAAGTTGCCGCCGATTTCGTCAGGGGTTGGAACGAGCGAGAGCTGGGGCAAGGCTTGCGTGATGCGAAGACCTTCGTAGTCTGCAAAAAAGAAAGTTCGATCCTTTATGATCGGGCCACCGAGTGTCGCTCCAAATTGATTCTGGTGGTATCCCTGCCTGCTGGTATCGAACGCGTTTCTCCCATCGAGTGCGTCGTTTCTGAAAAACTCGTAAACGTCGCCATGAAAGCTGTTCGTTCCGGATTTGATGACGGCGTTGAGAATCGCGCCGTTTCCGCGTCCAAATTCCGCGCTGTACGCGTTCGTTTGGACCTTAAATTCCTCAATCGCATCCACGGAAGGCTGAATCACGTACGCCTGGCCGGTGAGGACGTCTCCGAGGTTGGAGTTGTTGTCCACGCCGTCGAGCAGATAATTATTCTGAAGGGCCCGCGCGCCATTCGAACTGAAGCCGTAACTGGTTTCCACGCGAGATCCCGGCTCGCTGGGAACCACTCCCGCGCCCAGTAGCGCGAGCTGCGCATAATTCCGGCCGTTGAGCGGAAGTGTCACGGCTCTGTCACCGCGAATGACCTGGCCGAGATCCGAAGTTTCCGTCTCGAGCAGCGGGCTCTGTGAAATCACTGTAACAGTTTCATCGACGCTCCCTACCTGAAGCGTGACGTCAACTGTTGGGTGCTCCTGGACTTCCACTACCACCGGCCCGGCAAGGGCCGTTTTGAATCCGGTCTTAGCGACGGAGATTTTAAATCGCCCGACTCTTAGTGGGCTGAATGTGTATTCGCCCGCTCCGTTGGTGACGGTTTCAAATTCTGTTCCGCGTTCCTCATCCGTGACCCTGACTTTCGCACCCACCACGATTCTTCCCGATGCATCCGTCACCGTACCCGTGATCGCGCCGGTATCCTTCTGCGCCCACGCGCTCGCGGACAAGAGAAGCGCAAGGAGTAAGGAAACAAATAGCCGGGGTGGCCACGCATTGCGCCGACGTATGTCCGGCTCAACTTCCGGCCCTGTCCGTCCGTAAGGGAGACCGCGGTTATCTTCGATCACAGTTGACCCCCGTCAAATCCTTGGCCCGATTCGTCAATTTAGGCGAACTGCGGCGCGCTAGCAATTCGGGCTAGAAAGAGCAGTGACCAATCGCTGAGGTAATTAGCCTCATTATGCACGTTTGTCAACGATTTTTATCGAAAATGGCGTATTTTGTATTTTTCTGAGCTAATTATCCTCTTCTTGTGGCACAATCCGGCTGGTTTCCAGCTGTGACCTTCCACGGAGCAGGTTGATGAGCCTCTTGGCGGAGGAACGGAGATTTCGCATTCGCGAGATATTGTCGCGCGAGCGGACCGTTACTGCCGCGGACTTAGTACGCACACTCGAAGTCACCGCGGCGACGATTCGACGTGATCTCGCTGCTTTGGAAGAAGAAGGCGTGCTTGTTCGCTCTCACGGCGGCGCCGTTTCCCGCACTTCGAGTACGAACTTCCAGCCTTCTTACGAAGCGCTCGGCCGCAGCAATCGAGCTGAAAAACAGGCGATCGCTCGGGAGGCGGAGCGCTTGATCCTGGACGGTGAAACCGTTTTTCTGGAGGGCAGCACGACCGTCTATGAATTGGCGCGCCGCCTGCTGCATCGCAACAGGCTCACGGTGATCACGAATTCACCGCCCATCGTCGAAGAACTTCAGCGCAGCCAGCATGTTTCCGTCATCTCAACCGGAGGCGAACTTCAGAAGGATGTTTTCTACCTTTCTGGAGTCTGGGCGCAGCGTGCCCTCTCGGAGATACGTGTTGACAAAGCCGTGCTGGGCGTCAGTGCCATCGATCCCGCCTATGGCATTTCCACTGCAAGCCAGTCCGAAGCGCAAATCAAGAAGATGATCCTGAAGGCGGCGCGGGTTAGCATCGCCGTGGCGGATCACAGTAAGTTCGGAAATCAGGGCTTTGCGTACGTCGGAGCGGTCACAGACATCGACATCCTCGTCACGGATTCAAGCGCCGACCCTAAATATCTTCGGCCTCTCCGTGAAGCAGGAGTGGAGTTAATTCTCGCAGACGTGCGGAAACAACCAAGCGATACGAATGGGACTGTGCTTGCAAGGACCCGCGCTCGTTCGAGTACGTCAACGCACTGATTGAAAGGGTGAATTTCGAGTTCGTGAAACTTCTTTTGCTATCGTTAATAGCTGGCGGCTTGATTGCGGCACTCTTTTCAGCGCGGCGGTTCTTCGTCGCCCCGGCGTCTGCGGCGACTGCGTCTGAACAACCGCTCTCAGATGAGTTGCAAGGTTTTGCGGCGATGGAGCCGATTGATACTCACGTTCACGCGTTCAAGAGCGATCCTGAATTTGCCGAACTGATGGCGCGCCTTCGATTGCATGTGCTGGACATCTGCGTGGCCGATACCCACCGTACTTATGGCGATCTGAGCGTGGAAACCGCGCGCGCCAGCGGCTTCGTCCGAGACAGCCATGGCCATGCGAAGCTGTGCGTCACCTTCGATCCGTTTGCCTATCAACAGAATGATTTCGCGCAGAAGACCGTCAAGCAGATCCGCGAAGAATTCGCCCAGGGCGCCATCGCGGTTAAAATCTGGAAAAACATTGGAATGGAACTAAGGGCGCCGGACGGCCGGTATGTGATGCCTGACGATGCCGCATTCGAGCCGATTTATCGGGAAATCGCGGCGGACAATAAAATACTGGTCGCTCATGTCGCCGAGCCTTCTTCGTGTTGGCAACCGCCCAATCCCGACAGTCCGGATTACGAGTACTACAAAGAAAATCCCGAGTGGTACATGTATCTCCACCCCGATCATCCTCGCAAGGAAGTGATTCTGGCGGCCCGCGATCGTCTGCTCGCCGAAAATCCGGCACTTCGCGTGGTTGGCGCTCACCTGGGAAGCATGGAAACCGATGTGGATGAAATTGCGAAGCGCTTCGATCGTTATCCAAATTTCGCGGTAGATACAGCGGCGCGAATGGAATATCTGATGATTCAGCCGCGCGAGAAAGTGCGGAATTTCCTCATCAAATATCAGGACAGAGTGCTGTATGGGACCGACCTGGAATTCCTCGACATTGAGCCTACGCCCGAAGCTCTAAAGGAATGGCAGGAGACCTACGCGAGGGACTGGAAGTTCCTCGCCACCGGGCAGACTCTATTGTTCAAGGGCCGCAAAATCCAAGGCCTCAATCTCCCCGAGCCGGTTCTTCGCCACATTTATCACGATAATGCCGTCCGGTGGATTCCAGGGATCGTCTCTTCCTCGAAGTAGAATTGTCGAGCGCGGTTACGAAGCGTCCGAAGGAACGCGATTTATTGGGACAGTTGCTGCACTTCGATTTGTGGAATGAGCGACTGAACCGTTGCAAGATCAATTCTACCCGGCGCAGGTGCGACACAATTTGCAGCGCCGCAAGCTGCTGCGAGGCGCAAGGCCTCTTCGCCAAAGATTCCCCGAACTGCGGCGCAGGCAAAGCCTCCCAACGTGGCGTCGCCGCAACCGACCGTAGAAATTACGTCCATTCGCGGCGGACGCCCCAGCCACAGCGGCCCATTTTTGCGCTCAACCCACACGAGACCCTCCCGGCCCAACGTGATCGCAGCGCTTCGCGATCCACGCTCAATGATCTCTCTTCCCGCGCGGACTATCTCTTCCGAAGTTTCTAGCGGCCGCCCCAACAGGGCTTCGGCCTCGGCGCGATTTGTCTTCACAAGATCTGGATTCGCTTTCGAACTCTCGCGCAGAGCGTCGCCACTCGTGTCGATAAACACGGTGGCGCCCGCGGCTCGCGCGGCATCGATGAGTGAAACATAAAAATCTGGCCCGAGACCTGAAGGCAAACTACCGGATATCACAAGCAAGGCCCCTTTCCACTTCTCACGAATTCCCTCGACGCACGTGCGCAAGAAATTGTCCTTCTCCTCTGCCGTCGGCTCGACGCCCGGTTCGAGGACCTCAGTGACTTCTCCTGAGTTTTCGATGATTTCGAGATTTACGCGCGTGCTCGTGGCGGTGGGAATCGAGGCGACTTGAATGCCCAATAATTCCAATTGCCGGGCGCATTCTTGGCCAATGGGCCCGCCGAGAAATCCAACCCACACAGCTTTCGCCGCCAACGCCCGAGCAGCCATAGCTACGTGAGCCGCTTTGCCTCCCGCATAGCCGTGTGCCGTTTCCGCGCGATTGACTTCGCCCAACGCCAGTGACGACACACGCAACCGGCGATCCATGGCCGGATTGGCGCTCACGCAAACGATCGTCGAATCGGGCATAAATCGTTGCTCCTGGCTGGCATTTGTGCCAAGCTATCATCCTCGGGTGCAAAATAGTAACAAAAAGTAATGAATCGAAAGCAGGGCCTCAAGACATGCTGGCGGAAGAGCGGCGCCGAAAAATCCTCGAGCTGGCGCAGCGCGATGGCCGGGTTGTGGTTAAAGAACTCGCCCGGCGATTCTCCACTTCCCTCATCACCATTCGAAAGGATTTGGAATCGCTTCACCAGATGGGCCGGATTCAACGCGCCCACGGTGGAGCGCTTCCGATAGACGCATCCGCGCTCCGAGATCCCACGCTGCACGAAAAGGAGCAATTGCACCGCCGCGAAAAGCTCAAGATTGCCGGGGCCGCCGCTCGCTTCGTTCAGCCAGGCCACGTCGTAATTCTGGATTCAGGCACCACGACGACCGCCGTCGCGCGCGCGATCAAACACGTCCGAGACCTTACCGTGATCACCAACGCTGTGAATATCGCCGCCGAGTTGGCAGGAACCGACGTCGAAGTCATCTTAACGGGCGGCGCGCTGAGAAGGAACTCGTTTTCGCTCGTCGGGCCGCTTGCCGAAGACTCCTTACGGCACGTCACAGCCGATCTTCTATTTCTCGCGGTTGACGGGTTTGACCTTGACTACGGACTTACGACACCCAATCTGCTTGAAGCGCGGGCAAACCGCGTCATGATGGAAAATGCAAAGACCACCATCATCGTGTGCGATTCGAGCAAGTTCGGCCGGCGCAGCCTTTCTTTTATCGCTCCCACTTCGGCCGTGCATCACGCGATCACGGACCGGAAAATCTCAGCCAAGCACCTGAAAGGGCTTCGCGCGGCGCACATCAAAGTCATAACCGTTTGAGTGATCGTTTCCGGGTCAAATGGGAGGCACAGTTGGCGGAATTGAAATCAGAAGTTGGCATCCACACGATTTCGGAAATTCTTTCCGAGCCTGCGACGTGGAAATTGTGCCTCGGGATCATGGAAAGAACTGCCGAGTTGCAATCACTAAATGAAAAACTGCCCCAAAATATCGAATGGGTGTTTATTGGCTGCGGATCGAGTTACTACCTGGCTCAAGCCGCGTCGGCCACTTGGGCTATTCTGACCGGCGAGAAGTCGCGCGCAATTCCCGCATCTGAAATCACGCTATTCCCGCAGTTGCTCCCGGTCCCGTGCCAACCCGTGGTGATCACTCGCTCGGGGCATACATCGGAAGCTCTGCAGGCCGCTGAATATCTCGAAGAAAGGCATAGTCTTCGCACTCTGGCGATTACGTGCGGCACGGATACTCCCATCGAGAAAATCGCGTCGCATGTCATTCGGCTGACTTCCGCGGATGAGAAGAGCACCGTAATGACGAGATCCTTCACCTCTATGCTTCTCGTTCTGCAATCGCTTGCGGCGATTCACGGCGGACGCCGCGATTTTCTGGATGGAGTTCGAAGGCTCCCGGATCAGGTTGCCGGGCGATTGGACGGAATACACGCTGCGATCAAGTCACTGGTCGACTCGCGCACATTTGCGGACTATGTCTTTCTCGGCCAGGGTCCGTTCTTCGGAATCGCGCAGGAGTCGATGTTGAAAGTGAAAGAGATGTCCTGCTCCTACGCGCAAAGTTTTCACACACTCGAATTCAGGCACGGGCCGAAAGCGATCGTCAGCCCGGAGACGCTGATCACCTTCATCATCAGCGAAAGCGGTTTCAACGCAGAGGTCGCGGTTCTCGAGGAAATCAAGAAACTCGGCGGAACGACTCTCGTTGTTTCCAATGTCTGTGATTCCGCAATTCGCCGCGCCGCCGACTGCGTTGTCGAACTGTCACTCGATGTTCCCGAAGCAGCCCGCGCGTCTGCGAGCGTAATTCCGGGTCAACTGCTCGGCTTCTACACGGGAATCAAGAAGGGTCTGAATCCCGACGAGCCACGGAATTTATCCCGCGTTGTGATGCTGGAAAACAGCAAATAGTCGAGGCCGCCAGAATGCCCCTTGATGTTTGCGTTGTCGGCGAAATCAATCCGGATTTGATTCTTTACGGTTTGCCGGAACAACTCAAGCCGGACGAAGAATCTCTGATCAATGGAGTTCGTCTAACGCTCGGGGGCTCGTCAGCGATTTTTGCGCACAACCTTTCGATGCTCGGCACTCGAGTGGGAATGGTTTCAAAGATCGGCCCTGATCCAATGGGGAAAATAGCTTTTGACTGGCTTGCGAACGCGGGTGTGGAACTGACTCGCGTTCGGATTGGTTCCAGTGGGACGTCCACAGGCTTGACTGTGATCTTCGCTCAAGCGGGACATCGGTTCATCCTGACCTATCCCGGCAGTATGTTTGAATTGAGCTACGCTGACCTCGACCTTGACTATATTTTCTCCGCCCGGCACCTTCACCTCTCCTCGTACTTCCTGCACAAATCACTTCGTCCTCAAATCGCTGACTTGTTCCGCGAAGCCAAGGCGCGGGGACTTTCGACGTCGCTTGACACCAACGATGACCCGGAAGGCAAGTGGGAGAGCGACTTGCTGGAAGTGCTGCGATTTGTTGACATTTTTTTCCCGAACGAGCGCGAGACAAAAAAAATTGCCGGGACCGATGACTTGGAGCGAGCGATCGAGAATCTTTCGCAGGTGTGCCAATTGGTGGTCGTGAAACTTGGCGTAAGAGGAGCAATCGCGCGAAGAGGCTCCAGCGAATGGCGGCGTAACGGCATAGCGGTGGCTTCGGTAGACTCAGTCGGCGCCGGCGACAGTTTCGACGCAGGCTTCATTCATCGGTTCTTGAAGGGTGCAACTCCCCACGATTGCCTCGAATATGCCGATATCGCCGGAGCGTACTCGGCGATTCGGGAGGGCGGAACGGAAGCTTTTCGCGATCGAAACAACCTCGAGAATTTCTTTCGCGAACATCGGCACAGCTGAAACCAAAGTGCGGCTGCGTCACCTGTGAGCTTTCCAGCGTCTCGCCTGCACAGTCAATTCATTTTGCGTGAGAAACCCTACAGGCTACAAACTCCTTCGAGCTGAAGCGGAATGACAACATTTCCAGCCTTATCAATGTAATCAAGGCCGCCGCCGATTCCGACTGGGTCACGCCGATCAAAGAAGTGCTGCGAAGAAATTGATCCGGCCGAAATGCCGCGCGGAGGAACGACGACGCGCCCCGTCTTATCAATGTAGTCGAACGTGCCGGCGGTTAAAACCAAAGCCACTTGTTCGGAGAACGAAGCGGCGTCATCAAAGCGCGCAGCAATGACAGTCGTACCCGTTCCATCAATGTAACCCCACTTGTGGTCGATTTGCACCGCCGCTAGCCCGTCAGAGAATCGCTTGGCGTTATCGAACTGCGGAACGATGACAACCTTGCCGATCCGATCGATGTAACCCCACTTGTGATCGATTTGCACCGCCGCAAACTGTCCGGAGAATCGCTGGGCGAAATCGAACCGTGGAGGGATGACGGCAGTTCCAGTTTTGTCGATGTAACCCCATTTTTCGCCGATCTGAACCGCCGCCAACTGCTCGGAGAACGAATTGGCTTTATTGAATTGAAAAGCGATGACGACGTTCCCCGTCGTATCTATATATCCCCATTTGCCATCAACTTGAACAGCAGCCAACTGCTCGGAGAACGAATTCGTCGCGTCATAGCGCGGGGCGATTACGAGTTTGCCTGCGGTGTCCGCGTAACCCCACTTCGTGGCGCCACTTACGCAATCTAATCTTGCAGGTTTCGGCCCTAAATTGCTTTGAGCCATAACCGCGGCGCACATGCCCGCATAAATTGCGATAAATCCGGCAGCGAAACGCACGCAACGCCAAGCGTGTTTTAGATACTTGTTCTGTGACGTTCGAGCGGCCGAGAGCCAAATGCGTCCCTGAAAACAGCGGAGTTCTTTCTCGTGCATCGTATCGAAGAGAATGGCGCTGGTATTCATTGCCGTACTCCTGGTTTGATACCTTATTGCGGCGGCTGAATTTTCTCCGTCAGACAAATCGACGGTGCGGGAGAAGGGATTCTAGCACTTTTTATAGTTGATAAATAGTGGAGGGATTTTACTTCGAGGGAGCTACCGCGCTGCCGCAGCCGTCCGCGTCCATGTCTTGCAGCTGTTGCGCCGCTTCCGCGCTTCCGCGCTTCGAAGCCCTAATCAGCAGTACCCGCGCCTGCTCGCAATTCTGCGGCACGCCCCGTCCCCAAGCGTAGAGGTCGGCAAGAAGCATCGCGGCGTTCGTATTTCCCTTCTCGACTGCAGCCCATAGCCACTTCACGGCGACGCTCGTTTCAACCTGCCCGCCCTCTCCGCGCAGATATTGCAATGCGATTGCAAGGTCGGCTGCACCTGGACTCGGGCTCAATGGAAGAGCAACATCACTCCCGACCCCCGCGATAACCGGCCGTATTCGATGACTCTTAGACGGAGGCCGCAGCAGCGGACTAATCTCGGAGACAGCAGACGAGCTCTTCGCATCAGACTGCGAACCGATCCCGCTCCACTTTAATAAACTCTGACCGAGCGACTTTGTGCTCCCGCCGGCCCGCCAATAGAAAAACAGCCCAAAGCCGATAATGGCGACAATTACGAACGCCAACATTACGTTCACAGCCGTGCGAACTCCGTGGCGCGGAACGTCCGCTTGAGCATAACGCGCGCCCGCTGGAGGCCTCCACGGCACCGCGAACTCCGAAGTGGGTGAAAAAGTCCCGGCGCGAGAAGAATCGCGCGGCGCAGCCGCCGCTATCGTCGCTCCGGTCCGATCATACTCCGCAGCTACCATCGGCTCGCCTTCAGCCTCCTTGATTGCTCCCGCTTCGGTCGAAGCTGTCGGCGCGCCTTCAGCGTCCGATCGCGGCGGCAACAGGCGAGCATTCTGCTCGAGCCACCTACGAATGTTCGAGCGCTGCGACTCCGACAGATTGTTGAATCGCAGGCCCGCGGTCCTCGTCGATTCGTCCATCCACACGATTTCGCCGACCGTTTCGACCTCAAGTAAGGAACTGAACGCAAATCGTAAGGGAAGTGTGCCCTCGTTGTGCTGGATCGGATCGTCGGCCCGGAAGTGCAGCCCACCTTCGGATGCATCAATCACGATTCCACGAGCTTGATCGGCGAGGCCCACGTAGACCGGCTCGTAAGGTATGCCTCGTGGCGTTTGTCGGCGTTCCGTGGTCATTGACTATCACCCCGTTTCAGGCTGGCGGCACTGTCGGCGATGACCCGTTGTAAGTCGTCGCGCGCTTGGCTTCGATGAACTCTGTTCATTCGGACACTTGAGAGGCTGGCACCAGCGGCCAAGTCGGTTCGGGCATCTACCCCTAGACTCGTTTGGTGTTGCCGGCGCATCAATAATTTCTGACGGCGTCGGCTTCGTTGTCCCAGCCAGGGAGCAAGCCATCATTGCGGGCCCGCTTCGCCAGAACGGTGGTCGGGAGGGCTGCGCCGACGGTACGGGGCCAGATCGACTCAGGGCATGCCCCCGGCTTCTCCCGAAGCGGTGGTCCTCGCTACTCGACACTTGATGCGCACTCATACTAAAGTTGGGTCCAGCTCACGTGGAAGATACATTCTTCGGCTGGTACTGCGGTTACGGTACTGCTTTTAAACTGCACGCGTGCTACCACAAAGGCGTAAAGTTGGCCAACCGCCGCAAAAAAGCCGATCTTCAAGTGTGATTTGAGGCCGGATTTTCAATTCTAGGCGATGCCAATCCCGCGCGTACCGCGAGACCATCGCTCGTTACGCCGTTTCAGTTCCTCAGTTCCGGTTTTGACGCTCATGATGCTCTCGCTAGCGCAACCCAATCAAGCTCTTCGCTGCATCATGCTTCGCGCTACGTCCGGGGCAGAGTGTGGCGGAGCTACACTCTGCTCCAGCCCGCTCGCAGCGTAGAGAACCAATTCCACGCGGCTTGAGATGCCCAGCTTGTCGAAAATTCGGAACAGATAATTTCGCACGGTGTGTTCGCGCAGGTTGAGCTTGGCCGATACCTCCTGGTTCCGCATGCCCTCCGCCACCAGCCGGACCACATCCCGTTCGCGCGGCGTTAGCAGAGCCATTCCTCCCGAATTAGAAATCTCCAAAGGCCGGAGGCTGGCCAACAGCTCGAGAACGAACTCCAACTCAACGTTGCTGACCCAAATCTGTCCCTCATGAACGCGGCGGATGCACTTCGATAGCGACTTCATGGAATCGCCACGACAGAAGACTCCTCGCGCGCCAGCGCGGAAGGCCTCGACGACAAGATCGCGCTCGGGGGAATCCAAAAGCATGACGGCGGAAGTTTTCAATTGCGAAGCACGCAGTTGCTGCAAGACGTTGAACCCGGTAAGGCGACCGTCTTGGAGTTGCGCGCTGATCACGGCTACATCAGGCCGATGGTTCTGCAGTTCGCGAAAGGCGGCACACGAGTCTCCTGTGAGCGCTTGAACGTCGAAGTTGGAGCGGCTGCGCTTCAAAGCGCCTACAATCAACTGACTATTCATTCGGGTTGCGTCGGCTACCACAACACGGACACGCTGGGCCGACAGGCCCGCCAATTCACTCATAACCGTCTCCTAGTACGTCTGAGAGACCTAGCCTTTTCGAGAGAGGCAGATTGTACGCTTCGCAGTCTAAACTGCCAATAGGATTCCAGTGAATTCTGGCCGGGTACTAGAACGCGGAGTTGATTCAGACGATCGCTTTCGAGGATTAATAACGGAACGCGAAACCGTGCAGTACACGCACAAGGCGCCCGCGCGGTTGCGGAATTAACCTGACGTGCCCAGAGGCGGTGGGCAGTTTTCATTCCCGAGACTTCCATCTGGAGGTCAGCAGGTGCGAGCGCGCAGAAGCCGCGTAAAGAATTCCCGGACGGACCCACGGCAGGTGCTAAGCCTCATGTTTACTGAGGTTTCGCGCAAGCCGGCTCCAAGGGTGTTTTCGTGCTCTCAAGTTTAGGGAAATATATTTTCGATTGCGATCATTTCGACGTTTTCCGACTCAGCCTCCAAGATGAAAGTCGGCGCATGGCGATGAATCCATTTGTTTAGTGCTTTTTGACTCCCTGGCCGTCCCTAATTGACTCCAATTCTTTTGGACGATCTCTGGAATACTGCACGAAAAAGTCACTTGCGCAATTCCAAGTGGAAGCCAATGCGAGTGGTTACTTTCCGCCCCTTGTCTCGTTCCGACGGGATTAGTAAGTTCCACAAGAGAATCCAAACCGAGGTTGTGCCTGGCTGTGCCTTCTGCAGCGGCCATCCGGCAGATTTGAATTGAACTCGGAGATCGAGTTCCTCATCGAGTCGCGGCAAACGCGGTGCGCGCCCGGGAAGGTGCCAAACTTGGCAGCCGAATTGTTCTTCGACTTTTACGAACTGCAGCAACGACCGTTCGGGTTCACGCCCGATCCCCGATATCTCTATTTGAGCGAGTCGCACCGGGAGGCGCTCGCCTCCCTCAGTTACGGATTCACCAACAGCCAAGGGTTAATGGCGCTCGTCGCGCCCCCAGGTTTTGGAAAAACCACGCTGCTAATCCGATTTCTCGAACTCATGCGAGAGTCGGGGGCAACCGTTTTCCTTTTTCAAACACCCTGCCATCCAAACAAACTATTTCGCTGCCTGCTGACTGAACTTGGCGTCGAGACATGCGGCCAGGACCTGCTCGCTATGCACGAGCAACTGACCCAAGTGCTACAGCGAGAGAAGAGCCTCGGAAAACGCTTTGTGCTGGTGATTGACGAGGCGCAAAAGCTTAGCGAGTTGGGGCTCGAAGCAATTCGGCTGCTTTCGCAGTGTGAAAAGGCAAGTGAGAGGCTGCTGCAAATTGTCCTCGTCGGCCGTCCCCGGCTGGCAGAAAAGCTGCTCAAGCCAGAAATAGCGCAACTACGCCAGCGGATCTCTCTGGTCGCGACCATCGCGCCTCTGAATGAAGATGAAGTCAGCGACTACGTCGAGAATCGTCTGCGAATGGCTGGTTACAAAGGTAGCGGTATTTTCACTCCCGCGGCACTCGATAGGATCGCGGAATTTAGCGAAGGCAATCCACGCCACATCAACAACCTGTGTCTCAGTTCCCTGTCTTTGGGATTTGCATTACGACGCAAGTGGATTGACGCCGACTTGGTTGACCGAGTTGCGGCATACCTGAACATTGACTCCATCGCCGATATGCTGAGGAGCAAGGCCCGAGTGGCGGCCGGACCCGCACCCGCCAAACGAGAAGTGCTCGCGCGGCGATCTGGTGCGCCTGTGCCTGTCTTTCGTGCCGTAGGGACGAAACACACATTCCGGCGATCGGCTGTTGTCGCCTGCGTGTTCCTTGTGTCTCTCCTCGCAACCGTGCTGTATCGCGATGACATCAAAATGGCGGCCGCTCAGACGCGAAAAACAGCGATTGCTTCGACCGCCGATCTCCCTTCGTCCGAGAAAGCGGTCAAAGCGGAGGTTGATATTCCGACACCGGAGCGTCCGCCGGCAGAGAATTCGCCGGCCGTCAGCGCAGACACCGCCGCGGCACTCGAAGCTTCGGATGCCTTAACATCTTCTGCGGGCGAAAAACTGAACCTGGTGCCCGAGATGTCTACAGTCAAACATACGACCTCAACTGAGCTGGTCTTTTCGGGTGAAACCACAGCGGTCATTGTTCATCCGCACGATGATCTACGGCAAATCTGCCTGCGCTATCTTGGCTCCTATAACACGCGGCTCGTCAGCGAGATTAGTGCTCTGAACCCGGAGCTCGCCGATCCCGATCGCATAGCCGTAGGCCAACGGGTCGTGTTGCCGCGATCGGCCCCGCGTGGCGCTGGCATCTCGAAACGCGCGTCGGTGCCAACACCGTAATTAAGACTATTGAACTACTGGTCCGAGCCGATCAGGACAATTGATCTTGTCAGCTGGTTGACATCAACGCTTCATTGTCAGAGACGAAACGCGATGCGCCGACGGTCGGCGCGCTGAGCGATGAAGAGGTTGTCAAGCTCGCTTCCACTCCTCTGCACTGAACCGGTTCCCTAATTCATTCCTATTTTGCCATCGCTGGTCATTCATGCTTGCACGCGGCGGCGAAATCGTGGGTCTCGCAAGAATCAATTTTTTTCCGCTAACTCCCCAGAAAATCTTTTCTAGAATCGGATAAGAAGAGAGAATGCGAGGATGAGTACAAGAGCGCATATTACCCGGCCGGGTTTGGCCAACATCTCGCGCGGAGTTGATCTCTTGAATCGCCAGGAGCTGAACAAAGGCACGGCATTCACGGAGGAAGAGCGCAGCAAATTTGGCCTGCACGGACTTTTGCCGCCTCGCGTCGAGAGCCTTGCGGAGCAGGTGGTTCGCGCGTACCAGGCGTATAAGCGAAAGGACGACGACTTGGAGCGGCACATCTATTTGCGCGCTCTGCAGGACACCAACGAGATTCTCTTCTACAGGCTCTTGCTCGACCACATTGAAGAAATGACTCCTATTGTGTACACACCGGTGGTCGCGCTCGCGTGTGAAGAGTTCAGTCACATCTACCGGAGGCCGCGTGGCTTATTCATTTCTTACCCGCTGCGCGATTCGATCTCTGAGGTCTTGCGAAATCGTCCCCATCTGAATGTTGACGTAATCGTCGTCACCGACGGCGAACGCATTCTGGGCATCGGTGATCAGGGCGCGGGAGGTCTAAGCATTCCGATTGGCAAACTATCCTTGTATACGCTCTTCGGTGGGATTCGGCCGGAACGCACATTGCCCATCGTATTGGATGTGGGAACCAACAACGCGGAACGTCTCAACGATCCTGAGTACCTTGGCTGGCGCCACGAGCGAATAACCGGTCAGGCGTATTTTGACTTCGTTGACCAATTCGTCCAGGCAATTAAACAGGAACTTCCTCAAACATGCCTGCAATGGGAAGACTTCGCCACGCCGCACGCTCGGCCCATTCTTCAGCGCTACCGCGATCAATTGCTAACTTTCAATGATGACATCCAGGGGACGGCGGCTGTTGTCCTGGGAACGGTTCTGGCCGCGATCAATGTGAACGGAAACAGCTTGAAGGAACAGCAGATCGTCATGCTCGGGGCAGGTTCGGCCAGCATCGGCGTCGCCGATGGATTACGTGCGGCAATGAAAGACGAAGGACTATCGGAACGGGAGGCGCGCAGCCATTTCTGGGTCGTCGATAAAGACGGTCTTCTGCATTCCGGGCGAAAAGACCTTTCTCCCGAACAGAGCGTTTACGTCCAGCCGGAAGACCATGTGTCGGGATGGCCGCGAACTTCAAACGGACAGATTGGACTCGCCGATGTAATCGGCGGGATCGAAGCAACAATTCTAATTGGATTTTCCAGTGCCAGCGGGGCTTTTACGGAAGCGATCGTTCGTGAAATGGCGCGCAAGGTGAAGCGACCGATCATCTTCCCTCTCTCGAATCCGACCACAAAATCGGAAGCGAAGGCTGACGATTTGATTCGTTGGACGGATGGGTGGGCTTTGGTGGCGACGGGTTCACCTTTTCCACCGGTCAACTACGCTGGACGCATGATTCCGATCGCCCAATGCAATAACGTGTACATCTTTCCGGCCATCGGACTTGGAGTCGTTGCGTCCGGCGCTTCGCGAGTCACCGATACAATGATGCTGGCGGCGGCTCGAGTGCTCGCCTGGAATTCTCCTGCCATCAAGGACTCCTCTGCATCCTTGCTGCCTCCCCTGATTGACATCCGGAGGGTAGCTGCGGAGATCGCGATAGCGGTTGGTATGCATGCACAAAAGGAAGGTCTTGCTCCGAAAATGGGCGAGGAGGACCTTCGTCAGCGAGTGAACGCGACGCAGTGGACTCCGGCCTACGCACCTTTTGTGACGGCAGGAACGTGACACTGGTCGCCCATGACTTACCAGGCAGGATTGATTGCTACGCTTAACTACGGAGCTAAGGGGGGACCTGCGCAAGCATCCAGGGAAATCGTGATGTGGACTCTCTCCTTCGCGGTGCAGCGAAGTCCCGGGCTAATCGGACGGATTTAATGAACCCGTTGAAGATTCATCGAATTGCCCAGGACAGTGACGGTTAGCACGTCGCCCACCAAAGAGTAGTGCCACGTCGCCGATGCATTGGGTGCGCCGTTTTGTGCGGCGGCATCTGGGTAGCGTATCGTTATTTCATCTTTGTCGGCCGAATACGTACAGGCACCGCCGAGTTCCCCGCGATTTAGATGATATCGGGCGGAACATTGTCCTGACGAGAGGAATTCGACAACGTAGCTGCCGTCAGCGTTTCGCCACTTCCCAACGAGACCGCTCTGTGGAGCCGGCCGACACCCCGCGAGAAAGAACGCACTCTGAAGAATGATCGCAAGAAGGAGGTACGAAACGTTTGCTAACCTCATCTTTGTACCTCGAAAATCGATTCGTTTGCCATCATTTTGCCCGCGCTCACAACAATCGCGAAAGTGGAAGTATGCGGTAAGTGGCTTGTGTTCCGGGCTGAAAACACGCATGGTCGTTTTTTCAACGGCGGCAATCGTACTTGAAGCGCAATGACGGTGAAACGTGCTTCTACTCGTCCCGCTGCCAATGACGCTTCGCGGTGCCGGGACGAGCACGCGCAGGACAAGCGGTTAGTTCTTCCGGACTATGGGCGCGACGCGCGTACCCAGGATCTCGATCGCTCGCAACATTTTCTGATGCGCAAGCGTCGAGACACCCATTTGAAACGTGATCCGAGAGAGTCCGCCGAGGACTTCATTCACATACAGTATCTTTTTCGCGACGGTTTCGGCGTCGCCGATGATCAGCGCACCGGTAGGTCCGCGCACGGCGTCGAACTGTGCCCGGGTTGTTGGCGGCCAGCCGCGTTCTTTCCCAATCTCGGTGAACGTATGTGCATATCCCGGATAGAAGTCGTCCGCGGCTTGCTCGGTGGTCTCTCCCAGAAAGCCGATGGAGTGAACACCCACGGTGAGCTTCTCGGCGGAGTGGCCGGCGCGGCGGCCTGCCTCCCGGTAGAGGTCGATCAGAGGGCGGAATCGTATCGGTTCGCCTCCGATGATAGCGACCATGAGAGGGAGTCCGAGCATACCGGCGCGGACGAAAGATTCGGGCGTGCCGCCGACGCCGATCCAAATAGGCAGCGGATTTTGAAGCGGGCGAGGGTAAACCGCTTGGCCGGTGAGCGCCGGCCGGTACTTGCCGGACCACTGGACGTGCGTGTTCTCGCGGATGGTCAGCAGGAGATCGAGTTTTTCTTCGAAGAGCGAGTCGTAGTCTTCGAGACGCAGACCGAACAGCGGGTAAGATTCAACAAACGAACCACGACCAGCGACGATCTCGGCACGGCCATGCGAGATGAGGTCCAGAGTGGCGAATTCCTGGAAGACGCGCACCGGATCAGCGGCGCTTAGAACGGTAACGGCGCTCGTAAGGCGGATGTTCTTCGTGCGCGCGGCAGCCGCCGAAAGAATCACGACCGGAGCAGAATCAAGGAACTCAACCCGGTGATGTTCGCCGATGCCGAAGACATCAAGGCCGACCTTGTCGGCGAGCTCGATCTCTTCCAGTAAGTGCTGCATGCGCTCGACGGGGCTGATGGTGAGGCCGGTGGCCGGGTCCGAGATGGCTGCTGCGAAGCTGTCGACGCCAATTTGCATCTTTGCGACTCCTGACGCCCTGCCTTCAATTCGATGATTAGCATGCGATTCGGTCGCATATCACTACTCGAAGCTCGCGAGTTCGTGTCAAGAGCTCGCTGCAAGCTACGCAACCACGCAGAAATATACTCCGTCACAGACGTTCAATCCTTTGTCCCCGCTCCCTGCCACGCGCGTATTGTTGATGACGCTGCCGACTTTTCTTGGATCGTCGTCCGCAAATCCGACGACGTCGTACGTGCGTCCTGTGTCCAACTCTCGTTGAAGCATGATGCCCGCTCGCCCCGTACCATAGAGGAGGACCCGTCTGAGAGGAAATTTCTGAATGCTTGAGGCGGCGGCCCGTCGCTGGTGCATGTATTGAATCCGCCGAAGCGCACGGATTCCCATCGAAGAAGTGAACGAGAGAAGCCCTTCGATCGCGATAATGCTGGCGGGAATTTTGGCCCACGCGCTAAACGCGATCTACTTCAGACGCCGCATCGCTTTCGCATCAAGCGTCGACTCTGGGTCTTCGGCGGTCCGGCTTTGATGACCCACGCAGGCGGGAAATACAAATTCGTAGAGGGCCAACTGAAACGCTCGAAGAAACTCCTCGCGATACGCGGACATAACGCCAATCATTATCATGATCTGAAAAACGTCTTCAAGGGTGCGGCGGTTCGAGCTGCTGCCGTAAGCGGACCGTTCCAGGAGTTCTACGCCGCTTTAATTGCCAAGGGGAACCTTGGCTGAAATTGTAAGAACGGCATTATTATGCTCGCATGCGGGTCCTACTCGTAGAAGACGATCCGAGAATCGCGCGGTTCGTCGCGAAGGGATTGCGAGAGCGAAGCTACGCCGTCGACGTGGCCGTCTCCGGCACAGAAGCTCTCTACCAGGCCGCGATCAATTCGTATGATCTCGTGGTTCTGGATGTGATGATTCCGGCTCCGGACGGCTTCGCGGTATGCAAGGAACTCAGGAAGTCCGGCCAGCGAATGCCAATTCTGATGCTAACGGCGCTTGACGCCGTCGAGGACCGGATCAGCGGCCTCGACGAGGGCGCCGACGACTACCTGACGAAGCCGTTTGAATTCCGCGAACTTCTCGCGCGGCTGAGAGCTTTAATGCGGCGCACCGGGGGATTACTGCCGCCGCAAATCGTTGTTGGCGATTTGATTGTGGATACAGCCGGCCAGAATGTATCGCGCGGGGGCCGGGCGATTCCATTGACCGCCAAAGAATATTCACTGCTGGAGTTTATGGCCCGCAATGCGGGACGTGTGATTGGCCGTGCGGAAATTGCCGAGCACGTGTGGGATGAAGAGTTCGACCCGTTTTCCAATTTGATTGAGGTATACGTGAACCGCGTTCGCCGGAAAATCGACTCGGGTTCCACGAAGCCTCTTCTTCACACGCGGCGTGGTTCTGGCTACGTTCTGACAGCGGGTCCCGAAGCGGGCGAATTAAAATCGAGGAGAACGCGGAGCCGCGACGATGCTTAATTCCGTTCGCATGCGTCTGACGCTGTGGTACACGGCCGTGCTGGCGTGTGTGTTGATCGCGCTCGCTTTCGCCGCGTATTTCATTCTGCGGGAAAACTTCAATCGGCGGAACGATAGTTCGCTTGCCGAACTCGGCGACTCGTTCCTGAGCACCGTCAATGCGGAACTCCGCAGCGCATCCGGCTCAAACGCGCTCACAGAAAGTATCGAAGCCGCAATTTCCGAACACCGTTTTCGCGACGTGACGTTTCTCGTGCTCGACCAAAAAGGAAACGTCATATTCGCCTCGCAGGACTGGCCGTCTGAAAGCAAACAATCTGTCGAATCGTCCGCGATCCTGCGGCGCTGGGTTACAACCACTTCGTTTGCCGATCACGGTTTTCGCACCGTCCGACTTGGAGGAAATGCGTACCGTGGTTACGTCAGAAATTTTTCAGTGGCACCAGGAGCCTACACTTTAGTCGTTCTGCAATCACTGAGACGCCAGGAAGAGTTTCTGGAAACACTTACTACAACATTCGCGCTGGTGATCCCGCTGGCAATTGTGCTGGCAAGCGCCGGTGGCTACTTCCTCGCGCGCAGAAGCCTCTCGCCAGTCGTTGCCATGAGCACGCAGGCAGGACGCATTGGAGCCGAGAATCTCCACGATCGCCTCCAGGTGAGAAACCCGAAGGATGAACTCGGCCATTTAGCCCAGTCCTTCAACGACTTGCTCGACCGGCTCGATGAATCTTTCGAACGGCAGCGGCGTTTCGTGGCGGACGCATCACACGAGCTTCGCACTCCAGTGGCGATCCTGTGCGGTGAAGCGGACGTCGCGCTTTCGCAGCCGGATCGTCCGTCGGAGGAATATCGAGAGTCTCTGGACATCCTTCGCGCGGAAGCCAGACGCCTCAAGCATATCGTCGAGGATCTCTTCACGCTGGCGCGCGCGGATGCCGGCCAACACCCGCTTACGCTTTCGGACTTCTATCTCGACGAACTCGTCGAGGAATGTGCGCGAAATATGAGGACGCTCGCATCCGCGAAACAAGTCGCGCTCAACAGCGATGCGCCCAAAGAAATGCCAATTCACGCAGACGAAACCTTGCTTCGTCGCATGATCATGAATCTCCTAGACAACGCCATCAAGTACACTCCGGCCGGCGGCACCGTCTCCATCATTTGCAACGAGCGGGATTCGCAGTACAACCTCATTGTCCTTGATACCGGCGAAGGCATTCCGTCTGAACTTCAACCGCGCATCTTCGAGCGCTTCTTTCGGGCCGACAAGGTGCGGTCGCATGCAGATCGCGATGGCGGTGCGGGCTTGGGTCTTTCCATCAGCCTGTGGATTGCTGAGGCGCACGGTGGCCGGATCGAGTTGACCCGTTCGAACCAGGACGGCAGCACATTCACAGTTCTCCTACCTGCGCCCGCAGTTCGCCGTTAATCCTGCATTTATCTTCCAATCGTTAGTCTGGATTTTCCGAGCCGTCAATCGAATTGGCCGGTTACGAAAAATGAACTCATGCGCCTAACTCGAACATGGTTCGCGAGCCGATGTGGCTGCGTGACTCTCGCGTTTCTTCTGTTGACGTGCGCCGCGCTGGCGCAACAGAGCGCTTCCACGCCGACCGCACCGTTGCGGCTGACCCTACAGGATGCGCTTGACCGCGCACGGCGGAACAGCGTGGAGTTTCAATCCGCTCTCACCGACGCCGGAGTGGCGCGCGAGGACAAGAAACAAGCGCTCGACGCACTGCTTCCGAGCGTGACTTATAACAATTCCGCGATCTACACGCAGGGGAGCGGCACGGGCCATCCTGTGAAGTACATTGCGAACAATGCCGTACACGAATACATCAGCCAAGGAAACGTCCATGAAGTTCTGGATGTCGCTGGCGTTGCGGAGTTTCGACGCGCCGGTTCGGCAGCCGCGGCGGCACGAGCACGCGCCGAGATCGCGTCGCGCGGGCTCGTTGTAACCGTGGTGCAAAGCTACTACGCTGCCGCGGCGGCGCTGCAGAAACTCGAGGCCTCGCAGAAAGCGGCGGACGAGGGAGAGCGATTCTTCAAATTGACGCAGGAGCTGGAACGCGGCGGCGAGGTTGCGCATTCCGATGTCATCAAAGCTGAATTGCAGGCCAACGATCGCCGGCGCCAACTCCAGGAGTCCAAACTCGCGCTATTGAACGCGCGGCTCGATCTGGCCGTACTGATTTTCCCGGACCTCAATGACAACTTCGAGATCGGTGAGAACCTTCACGAGAGTGTGCCGCTTCCGACGCTCGCGGCGGTGCGGGAACGAGCCGCGCGCGACAATCCGGACATTCGCGCCGCGCTTGAATCCGAGAAAGAGGCAGAGAGCGCGGTGATCGAATCGCGCGCCGGGTATCTACCTTCGCTCAGTTTTGACTATTTCTATGGGATCGACGCCACGCGATTCGCCACGCAGACGAACGGCGTGTCCAATCTCGGTTCGTCGGTTGTGGCGTCGCTGAACATTCCCGTTTGGAACTGGGGTTCGACGCAGAGCCGCGTTAAGCAAGCCGAGTTGCGCAGAGATCAGTCTAAGCGCGAGCTCTCGCTCGCCCAACGGAAACTGCTCGCCGAACTGCAGTCTCTAT
This sequence comes from uncultured Acidobacteriota bacterium, assembly GCA_963838705.1. Taxonomy (GTDB): domain Bacteria; phylum Acidobacteriota; class Terriglobia; order Acidiferrales; family UBA7541; genus Palsa-147. The sequence continues at coordinate 566,367 of CAWIRU010000006.1, forward strand.
ACGCCGAGGCGGAGACAGCGTCGAGTGAACTTGCGAGCGTGAATCGATCCGACGAGCTGGCTGCGGAAAGCCTTCGTTTGACAACGTTGCGTTACAAGGATGGCGAAGCAACTGTACTTGAAGTCGTTGACGCGCAGACTACGGCGACACTTGCGGATGCCGCGTATCAGGACGGCGCCTTACGTTACCGCGTCGCTCTCGCCAACCTGCAAACTCTCACTGGAGCGCTGACCACGCCATGAACAAAATCGCAAACCGTCACGCGCTACGGCTGCAAGTCTTCGCTTGGCTTTGGTGCGGCGCGCTAATGCTTGGCATCGGGTCTTCAGGCTGCGGCTCGGCCGAAAACGAAAAGGAGCCAACCGTCTCTGTACAGGTGACACCGGTGCAACGCGCGGACATCGAAGAAAATGTTTCGGCAGAGGCGGTCGTGTTTCCTTTGCAGCAAGCGGTGGTGACGCCCAAGATTTCGTCCACTATAAAAAAGTTCCTAGTGCAGCGCGGCAGCCATGTCCGCAAGGGGCAATTGCTCGCGGTTCTTGAAAACGCCGATCTCTCTGCCGCCGCAGAACAAGGCAAGGGTGAGTTCGAACAGGCCGAAGCAAGCTACTCGACCACCACTGGCGCTGGCATTCCCGAACAAATACAAAAAGCGGAACTCGATGCAGCTGCCGCGAAGGCGGCATTCGACGCGCAGCAAACGGTCTACAACAGCCGAAAAGAATTATTCGAGCAAGGCGCGCTGCCGCGGCGCGATCTTGATTCCGCTGAAGTCGCCCTGGCGCAGGCCCGGAGTCAATCCGAAGTAGCGCAACGGCAACTGGCCGACTTGAAACGCATCGGAGAGAAAGACAGCCTGAGATCCGCGACCGCCCAACTCTCCGCGGCGCGTGGTAAATATCAAGGTGCGACGGCTGAACTGAGCTACTCGGAAATCCGCAGTCCGATTGACGGCGTCGTGACGGACCGCCCCCTGTACGAAGGCGAAATGGCCACAGCCAACCAACCGCTTCTCACGGTGATGGACATGTCGAGACTCATTGCCAAATCGCACATCGCCCAGTCGGAGGCCGCTATTTTGAACGTGGGCAACTCGGCGAAAATTCGAGTGGCTGGCGCGGACGATCCGCTTGACGGGCGCGTCAGCCTCATCAGTCCGGCGCTCGATCCCGGCAGCACGACGATTGAAGTCTGGGTGGAGGCGAAGAAACCGAATGCCGAAATAAAACCGGGAATGACGGTTCAGCTCTCGATCACCGGCCGTTCCGCCAAGGATGCCGTTGAAGTTCCGGCTTCGGCCGTGTTCAAAAACGAAGATGGAAGCAACTATGTCGTTGTTGCGGCCGCCGACAATCATGCGCGGCTCACTACCGTGCAAACGGGCATCCGCAATTCGGATTTTGTGCAGATCACAGGCGGGCTCAAGGAAGGTGATCCCGTAATCACTTCGGGCGGCTACGCCCTGCCTGATAAGACGCAGATCAAAGTGGAAGCGGCCGCGGGAAAAGAGCCGGGCGAAAACTCGGGCGGCACTTCAGACAGCGGTACGGAAAAGGGCAAGGAGTAACGCCTCATGGATAGCCCTTCCGGAGCGTCCCTGGAAGCTCCCGTCATACCGCCGAACCAACTCTGGTTTCAGCGTTTTTCGCGCCCCACGTTATTTTTGATTGCCGGCGTCGCGCTGACGGGCGCCTACCTGGCCTTTACGATTCCCGTTTCTGTTTTTCCGAGCACTGATTTTCCGCGCATCGTGATCGGTGTGGACAACGGCGTCGCGCCGATCGATCAGATGCTCGTCACCGTCACGCGCCCCATCGAAGAAGCCGTGAACAGTGTTCCCGGTTTGCTGAACGAGCGGTCAATCACCAGCCGGGGTTCGGCGGAAGTCGATCTGTCATTCGATTGGAAGTCCGATATGGTCCTGACGCTGCAACGCGTCGATGCGGTTGTGGCGCGCTTGCAATCGGAACTCCCTCCCACGGCAAAGCTTGAAACGCACCGGCTGACGTTCGCTGTGTTTCCCATAATCGGTTACAGCCTGACTTCTGATACGGTTCCGCCAGACAAGCTCTGGGAAATTGCGACCTACGACATCAAGCCACGGATAAATCGCTTGGATGGCGTCGCCACCGTGATCATCCAAGGCGGCCGCGTGCCGGAATTCCAAGTCACACCCGACCCGGCGCGGCTTCCGACGTCGGGCGTCACTGTCACGGACCTGCTCGAAGCGATCCGTCGTACAAATTTGATTGACTCGCCTGGTCTCATTGAGAGCGACCACCACCTTGTGCTGAGTCTCGTAAGTGGTCAAGTGCGCTCGGCAAACGAGATCGGGCTAATTGTGGTCAAGTCGTCCTCGGCGGGCGTGCCCATCCGTATCGGAGACGTCGCAACCGTTGCACCATCGGTCGCACCCGTGTACACAATCGTTACTGCCAACGGCAAGCCGGCCGTTCTACTGAATATCAATCGCCAGCCGGACAGCAATACTCTGCAAGTGGCGAACGAAGTCCACGCCCTCGTTCAACAGCTCAAGCCGTCGCTCCCACCCGGCGTGCACCTGGATCCCTTCTACGACCAATCCACGATTGTCCAAGATTCCATCTCCAGTGTTCGCGATGCTGTCCTGATCGGTATCGTGCTTTCCTCCATCGTTCTGGTGCTGTTCCTCCGGGATTGGGGAACTTCACTCGTCGCGGGGCTGGTGATCCCCGTCACGCTGTCCATCACCTTCATCGCTCTTTGGTTGACGGGCCAAAGCTTCAACCTGATGACCCTTGGCGGCCTTGCCGCGGCCGTCGGATTGGTGATTGACGACGCGATCGTGGTGCTCGAGAACATCGTCCTGCACCGGGACGCGGGCCAGGATCGGTTCGAAGCGATTCGGAGCGCGTTGCGAGAACTGACGATTCCGCTGATCGGATCAACCATCACTCCAATCGTCGTGTTTCTTCCTTTGATTTCCATCACCGGCGTTACGGGCAGCTTCTTCCGCGCCCTCGCTGTCACGATGACGGTGTCGCTCTTCACGTCGCTTGTTCTTGCTCTGACCTGGACTCCAACACTCAGCCAGTATCTGGTTCGGCGAGCGAAGATTCTCGCGGAGTCTACGGAAGTGGGCGGCGAAGATTTGGAATCGTCGTCCAAACCTGCGCCGAACGTGGCAGCTTTGCTCGCCACCGAAGAAGCGCACCTCACGGGTGTTTTCGAAAGAATCGTGGAGTTTTACGGGCGCGCGATGCAATCGGTTTTGAAGCGGCCATGGCTTCTAGCTGTAAGTTTTGTGGCCATCGTATTCTTGTCCTACGCCAGTTATCAATTACTTGGCAGCGATCTGCTGCCCGAAATGGATGAGGGCGGATTCATCCTGGACTACATCACGCCGCCGGGAAGCTCTCTCGTTGAATCGAACCGCATCCTTCTGCACATTGAAAAAATTCTGCGCGCCACGCCGGAAGTCGAAACCACCTCACGCCGCACGGGCCTCCAATTGGGACTCGCTGCGGTGACGGAAGCGAACACCGGCGATTTCACGGTGAAGCTTAAAACCAATCGCAAGCGCGACATTGACGACATTATGTCGGACGTTCGCTCGCAAATCGAAGAGACGGAGCCCGCGGCGAAGGTCGAGTTCATTCAGCTTCTTCAAGATATGATCGGAGACCTCACGAGCCAGCCCGAGCCTATCGTTATCAAGCTGTTCTCCCAAGATGGAAAGCTATTAAACGAAACTGCTCCGCACGTCGGAGAAGCGATCGGCAAGGTCCACGGCGTGGTGGACGTCTTGAACGGCGTGGAGAACACGATCAGCGGACCCGCCGTAACGTTTCAGGTCAATCCGGCGGTGTCTGCCCGCGCGGGTTTCACGCCCGAGGAAGTCGCCTTGGATGCGTCGGCCGTTCTTGGCGGCGCCCCGGCCGCCACGCCCGTCATCTTGAATGACCGCGCATACCCAATTCGCGTGCGCTTTCCTGAGGAAAATCGCGCGACGCTTGATCACATGAGCAATACGCTCCTCGTCAGCTCAGCGGGCCGCACCGCGACGCTTGGATCGTTGGCTAGCGTTACGACCGATCCAGGTGAGACCGAGATTCGCCGCGAAAATTTGCAGCGTCTCGTACAAGTGACCGGGCGGCTCGAAGGCGTGGACATGGGTACCGGGATTGCCGCTGTCCAAAGAGCAGTCAACGATTTGCATCTCCCGTCCACAATCCGCGTGGAATACGGCGGCTTGTACCAGGAACAGCAACAATCGTTTCATGACTTGCTCATGGTGTTGCTGCTGGCGTTGCTTCTGCTTTTTGCCGTGCTGCTCTTTGAATTTCGAACGTTCTCAGCGCCGACAGCGATTCTCGCGTCGGCGCTGCTCTCCACATTTGGCGGTTTCGTCGCGCTCCTGGTTACGCGGACAACCTTCAACGTCGCATCGTTCATGGGAATGATCATGGTCATCGGAATCGTCGCCAAGAACGGGATACTGCTTCTCGATGCCGAGCAGCGGTTCCGTGGCCTCGGATTCTCGCTCGAAGACGCAATGATCCAGGCGGGGCGCCGCCGTTTGCGGCCTATCGCCATGACTGCGCTCGCGACGATTGCAGGCATGTTGCCGCTGGCCTTCGCCATCGGGGCCGGCTCGCAGATGCTCCAACCCCTGTCAATCGCTGTCGTAGGAGGGCTTCTCAGTTCAATGGTCTTGTCCCTCGTCTTCACTCCCGCAATTCACTACTTCTTACAGCGTCCAAAACGCATGCAAGTCAACGGTTCTTCGTAAGAAAACGACGTTGAGTTCGCAAGTCCCAACTTCGGAGGCTAGCGAGGTGCCCGCCTCTATTTTCTCCGCTTTTGGCTTCTACCACTCGAAGACTCAGCGAACTGGGACCATGCATTTTTGTTTGAACCGATCGAGAGCCTGAGAGGTTTAGTCGCCTTGATCATCGTGCGTGCCCTTAGGGAAGCTGGCTAGTTTGGGCATATACTCGTCTGGCCACGCCGCCTGTCTTTGGGAGTTGAAGGCGGAAAAGGCTTCGCGACGACAAGTCTTACTTAAGATCATCCGGCCACGCCGGCGGATCGAGTTATTCGGTGAAAGGGCGCTACTCGAAACCGCTTCGGAGAAAAACGGCGCGATTGATGCGACGTTTCGGGGTTTGGAGAAATCGAGGGCGCTGATGCGCATCGCGTTAATGCCTTTTGGGCCGCAAACTCGGCAATTTCGGCCAAAGCGCACCAAGAGAGAAAAAGGCCCGGACTGGCTGGCGGAGTACGCAGTCGAGAGCTAACTTGTCTCTGCGGTTAACAGGGAAATTTACAGGGAATTTTGCGCTCTGGCTCGGTTCCCCGCGCTGTAAACCCATACTGACGGAGAGTTTGCGCAAACTAAGCGTTCCCAATCGCACAAAATAACAGGGAATAAACAGGGAATTAACAGGGAAATTTCCGTCCGAAAATCGTAGATCCTGTTTAGAAAATGCCGCCTGATTCGGGGGGATTTTGGAGGCAGCTCGTGGCGGCCTCGCGCAGTAGGGTGCGCAGGACTCATCCAATCCAGACAATCCCGCTCTCGGAATTTGGTGCACGTGCGAAGGCCAAGAAGGCCTTACCGCGGAGTCCGGTTCCCGCTCTACGATAAAGGCCGTTGGCGACCGTGCGCCTTGTCGCTGCCAGCGATGCAGAGAGTGGAGTCCTCAGATTACGACTTCACGCCCGCTTTCCGAAGAATGGTCATCATCGGACACCAGTTCGTAAAGGCCGACTGGAACAGGTTCAATCCGACGAAAGCTGTGAACAGAAACCAGTATGGGCTTATCCAGTATCCCAACGCCAGGGAAATCAGGACGAAAACACCCGCAATGAGCCTAATGTACTGTTCAAGGTTCATGATACTGCCTCCTTTTTAGTCCGATGCGGACATGAGATCGTCACCGACAGACGGGATCGTTCCCGCGCTGCTGCGCTCACTAAGGTAATAAAGAACCGGAACAGTCATTCGGGAGAGCACCGTCGAAGCAACCTCGCCTGCCATAAGCGAAATTGCGAGCCCCTGGAAGATCGGGTCGAACAAAATCACGCTCGCGCCGACAACGACAGCCGCTGCCGTTAACAACATAGGACGGAACCGCACCGCTCCTGCATCTACAACGGCTTCTTCCAGCGACATTCCATGCGAACGACGAAGCTCAATGAAGTCCACGAGGATTATCGAATTTCGAACGATGATACCGGCGCCTGCGATGAAACCAATCATCGAAGTCGCGGTGAAAAATGCGCCCATCAACGCATGTGCAGGCAAGATACCGACGAGCGTCAGCGGAATTGGAGCCATGATCACGAGCGGTGTTTTGAAGGAACGGAACCAACCCACGACGAGCACGTAAATCAGAACCAATACTGCAGCGAAGGCCAAACCAAGATCGCGAAATACCTCAACCGTGATGTGCCACTCGCCATCCCACTTCATCGAGTAGCGCCGCACATCGTCAGGCAGCGAAGTGCCACTGTATTGCTTCACATGATAGCCATCCGGCAATTGGATCTTCTCGATCGCATCATTCATTTTGAAAATCGCGTAAACCGGGCTTTCTACAACGCCCGCTACGTCGCCCGTGACGTAAACCACGGGCCGCAGGTTCTTGCGATAAACAGTCGGGTCTATCGTGGTTGTTTTGACGTCCGTAACCTCGCGCAGAGAGACTTGTGCGTCGGAAGGTCCGGGAAGCTTGAGATTTTCGAGATCCTCGATGCCAGAGCGAGCGGCGCGCGACAGCCGCGCTTCGATCGGGATTTCCTCCCGCGATAAAGGATCGTGCAGCAGTCCAGCGGACTCTCCGCTCAGCCCGATCTCCACCGTGCGAGTCACCTCCTCTGCCGATATTCCTTGCAGCGCAGCTTTGTCGAGATCCACTTTCATGTCGTACTTAACCTGGGGATCTTCGACATACCAGTCCACGTCAACGACTCCCGGAGTGTCCTGGAAAATCCTCTTAATTTTCGCGGCTAGCTCGGTTTGGCCCTTGTAATCGGGGCCGTACACTTCAGCCACAAGAGTCTCCAGCACTGGCGGGCCGGGCGGCACCTCGGCAATCTTGATGCGCGCGCCAAAGGGAGCGGCGATCCTGTCCAATTCCGGACGCAAACGGCGCGCGATGTCGTGGCTTTGCGCTTTGCGGTCGTGACGTGAAAGCAAATTGACCTGAATGTCCGCCTGGTTCGGCTGGCGCCGCAGGAAATAATGGCGTACGAGACCGTTGAAGTTGTAAGGACCCGAGGTTCCTGCATAGATTTGGTAATTGACGACCTCCGGCTGTTGGCCGAGGTAGCTTCCCAGCGCCTGTGACACTCCAGTCGTCTGCTCGAGCGGCGTTCCATCGGGCATGTCAATAATCACCTGAAACTCGCTCTTGTTGTCGAAGGGGAGCATCTTGACCTGAACCCACTTGAGTGGAATGAACGCCATCGCCGCCAGCAACAACACAACCACGGCGCCGAGAAACGCCCACCGCCGGCGTGGCCGTTGAATCAACGGGTTCATTAAGCGACGATAAAGCCGCGTGGTCCACCCTTCGGCTTCATGTGCAGCCGCCGGCCGATCCGCGTAATGACCTAACAGCCGCAACGCAGCCCACGGTGAAACCACGAAGGCCACCAGCAACGAAAACATCATGGCCGAAGACGCGCCGACCGGGATCGGCCGCATATAGGGCCCCATTAAACCTCGAACGAACGCCATCGGAAGAATGGCCGCTACTACCGCGAACGTGGCGAGAATCGTGGGATTGCCGACTTCGTCGACGGCCTCGACTGAAACGTCGGCCAGTGAGCGTCCTCGATTATCAGGCAGTCGAAAGTGGCGCACGATATTCTCAACCACGACGATGGCATCGTCCACCAAAATACCGATGGAAAAGATCAGCGCGAAGAGTGTCACGCGGTTCAGCGTGTACCCGTAGACATAGAAGACTGCGAGAGTCAGTGCGAGGGTCACAGGAATAGCCAGAAGTACAACACCCGATTCGCGCCATCCCAGTGCGACTGCTATGAGCAGCGAGACAGAAAGCGTAGCAATGAGGAGATGCTTAAGGAGTTCGTCCGATTTGTCCTTGGCCGTTTCGCCGTAGTTGCGCGTAGCGGTGACGTTCAGATTGTTTGGCAGCATGTTGCCACGAAGCGATTCGACCCTTCGCAACACGCTTTCGGAGATCAACGTTGCGTTTGCGCCCTTGCGCTTGGCAAGCGTGATCGTCACCGCCGGGTATTCCGGACTCGCCGCGTTCCCCGTTGCTCCCTTCGCTGCCGCAAACATCACGTAGCTGTCAGGTTCTGAAGGGCCGTCCTCGATCTTCGCGACCACGTCGCGCAGGTACACCGGACGACCTGCGTGAACTCCCAGTATGACTTGCTGCAAGTCTTCAGGCCGCGTTAAGAAATTGCCTGCATCAACCTGAAACTCCCGATTGTCGCGTGCAAAACTGCCAGCCTCAGCGCGCGAATTTGCGGCGCCGACTTGCATGACAACAGTACTTGGCGTCAGCCCGTATGCCGACAGCCGCTGAGTGTCGAGAACGACGCGGAGCTTTCTTGGCTGCCCGCCAATGATGGTTGTTTCGGAAACATCGTCGAGTTGCTTGAGCGAGTGCTCGAGCTCGGCAGCAATACCTCGCAGTTGGTAAGCGTCGTAGTTCTTGCCCCAAAGCGTCAGCGCAAGAATCGGTACGTCGTCAATCGAACGCACCTTGATGATCGGCTGTGACACTCCCTGCGGAATTCGATCGAAATTGGAATAGAGTTTGTTGTAGGTCTTGACGATCGCGTCTTCTTCTTTGGTGCCCACGTAGAAGCGCACGATCACTAGACTCAGGCCTGGACGGCTGATCGAGTAGACGTATTCGACGCCCGATACCTCGCGCAGCAATTGTTCCATCGGGACCGTTACGCGCTGCGTCACTTCTTCAGCCGATGCCCCTGGCATCTGCACGAAAACGTCCAGCATGGGAACAACGATCTGAGGCTCTTCCTCTCGCGGCGTTTGCAGGATGCTAAACGCGCCGAGGAACAGGGCCGCGACAATCGCGAGCGGTGTCAGCTTCGACTGGATGAACACGTGCGCGATGTGGCCGGCGAGTCTAAGAGTGTGTGCGGTCTTGTTGGGAGTGGCGGATGCGTCGCTCATGGCCGTGTCGCGATTTGCTTGCCGCCCAGCTCACGATCTCCCGGTGCAGCCACCAACTTCTCGCCATCCTTCAAGCCGGAGAGGACTTCGACCTGCTCTCCGGTACTCGTGCCAAGGGTGACGTAGCGTAGAGTCGCCATCTGGTTAGCGTCGATCACATAAACGCCTTGCAACTGTCCGCGCTCGACTGTTGCGCTGCGCGGGATCAGAAGCGCTGCCCTTTGGCCGCGATTGAATAGCGTGCGTCCGAATAATCCGGATCGCAGGCGGCTATCGGTTGGGAGTTCAACCTTGACAAGAAAGCTCCGACTGGCCGGGTCGGCCGCCGGTACGATTTGGGCGATTTTGCCGGAGAGCGGCGCGCTCCCGAGCGCGTCGATCACCACTGGCACGGCTTCGCCGATTCTTACGATCTGAATTTCGCCCTCGTCCACCGCGGCTTCGAGCCGATAGCTTCGCGTGTCTTCAACCGTGAAGATGGGCATGCCGGGAGAAGCAAGGGTACCGGCGTCGGCCTTTCTTTCTGTTACGACTCCCGGAAACGGCGAGCGAATCCGCGTATGGCCAAGAGATGTTCGAGCCTGCGCCAGCGTTGCTGTCGCTTGTGCTTGTCCCGCCTGCGCCATCGAACGCCGCGCTTCAGCCGATTCGTAGCGAGCCTCGATCTCGTCGAACTCTTGCGGACTTACGGATTTTTTCTCATAGAGTTGCTGATAACGTTTCAGCGTCGCGTCGGCCAGCGCCAAATCGGAATCGGCGGCCAAGACTCCCTTCTCCATGGCAGTCAAGGCAGCTGTCGCTTGTTCGACAGCCGCGCTCGGCTGAGAATCGTCGATGATCGCCAGCACTTGGCCGCTTTGCACCCGGTCGCCTTCGCGCACACGGATTTCAACGATGTTGCCCATCATCTGGCTGGCAATTTCGCTTGTTTGGGCGGCACGGACGGTGCCAACGGCCTCGAGCCAATCGGGCACCTTCGTTTGTGCTGTGACAATTGCGGTGACGCCACTTGCCGTTTCCGGCGACGTGGCCACGGCGCGTTGCCGAGTCGAACAGCCGGCGAGCTCGCCCGCAAGAACGGCGATCAAGAGTGGTCTTAATAGGAATGTGAGAGTTCGACGCCTCATGGCATCACCACCAGAGATTGAAGATTCAATGTCCCGCTCGCCAGTTCGAGATTGGCGTAGCCGGTGTGATAGAGATAGACCGCCTCCCAGTAATCAGCTTCGCTCCGGCAAGTGGCTTCCTCGGCTGAGAGAAGCTCCGTGATTGTTGAAAGGCCTGAGTCGTAGCGGTTCTGGTTGATGCGCAGGCTTTCTTGTGATTCGGCGATCGCAGCGCGTGCCACTTCTACTTGTTGGCGCGCGGTGTCCAGCTCGTAATAGGCCCTGCGCACTTCAAGCCGGATGGCGTCAGTGGCCGACTCTTTTACGGCGGCAATCTTTTGCTGCATAGCCCGCTCACGCGAAAGCTCGGCCCGCTTTGCGCCGCCTTGGAAGAGATCGACCCGCAATTCGATCCCAGCCACCCAATTGTTCCCTCCGCCGCCGGCGGTAAAGGTTGGGTTGTCCGCCTCCCAATCAGCGAAAGCATTCAATCGGGGACCGAACGACGATTTCGCGATTGAGACGCTCTGGTGTTGAGCGATCTCCTCCGAGCGAACGCGTTTCAAGTCGGGGCGCATCTCCACAGCTTGTTTCTCTTCCTCTTCGAGTGAAATTACGGGAAGGGCTTTTTCGGCGAGAGCTTCGGTTGAATCGAACTCATTCTCCGTCGAGATGCCCATAGCTGTGCTCAACTGCGCCCGGGCAATGACCAGATTGTTTTGCGCGCGAATGAGTTCCTGCTTTCGGGAAGCCATCCGCACCTGGGCGCTTAGGTAGTCCGATTCCACGACAACGCCGCTCTCGAAGCGATTCTTGCTGCGATCGAGTATGGCTTCCGCCGTTTTCATGCTTCGCACGGCTACGTCCAGTTTTTTCTTCGCGAGCAGCACGCCGTAGTAGGAGTCAACGACCCGGAATAGAATTTCCTGCTCGGTGCGCTCAAGTTGATGTCCGGCTGCATCCTTTATTCGCTCGGCTCGATTGATAGCCCGCCAACTTGCGAATGAATCGAACAGATTCCACGTGCCGCCGAAGCGTGTTGCGAAGTTGCCGTAGGGAGTCGGCGTGTTTAGGGCGTTCAGCTCAAAGTCCGACGCGGTAAACCGTTGTTGCCGCAATTTGCTACCAAAGACATATACGGGATCATTGCCTCGAGTGGCGGCCTCTGAAAAAGCGACGCGCGGTAGCACGTATGATCGAGCTTCATCCACTCCTGCTGCGGCAACTCCTGTGTCGGCCAGTGCTGCCTTGCGCTCGGGATTCCTCTCAAGTGCGATGCGCACCGCCTGCTGAAGCGTGAGAGGAGAAGGTTGGTGTGCTTGCTGTGCGAAGAGTTGTCCAGACGCCGTAAGAACGGAGAGCGCGGCAAATAGGCTGCGGGCTATGACACGAGAAGAATCTTTGCGTCGAGCAGGACTGCCCAACGTGCTTTGATTCAATAAACCGTTTTGTCGTCTGAATAATCTCATCGGCGATTCTTACCCTTCGACAGTCTCCGGAGTCCGTGTGAGCCATTGCGTTTTCTCTTCGACAATTTCGTAGGTGGTATGCAAACTGGCGGTTTGCTCCACCATCGCGCCCACCGAGCAATATTTCTCCTCAGAGAGACGAATAGCTTCCTCGATTGCGGCGGGATCGATTTCGAAGCCCGTGACCACATGATGGATGCGCACAGTCGTGAACACCTGCGGCGGACGTTCCGCCTGTTCGGCTTCCACTCTCACCTCATACCCAGTAACTTTCTGGTGGTACTTCTGGCGAAGGACGGTGATGACGTCGAAGGCCGTACAGCCGGCCAGGCCCACGGCAACCAGTTCAATGGGCTTGGGGCCGGTGCTTCCGGCCGCGTCGTCGAGCAGCAGATGGTGTTCGCTTCCGGTCGTGGCGGCGAACTGACGTTCCGACTTAAGTGGTTGAGTAAGCAGGACCTTGGCGGTGATCATGAGTACCTCTCATCGACTCCGGTGATGGGGAGCCACACGAATGAATGCAAGGAATTGGAATTTGTTACAGGAAAATGCGGAATGAATTTGGCAAGGCTTGAGAAGGACTAGCTTCGATTTACTTCGTGTGGGTCTCGTCTGGAGATCTTGCTCATTAATCCTTGATATTCCGCCATCAATTCACGCCTGAGTCTCGCAGCGATGCGCGGATCGGGAGCCTCACTTGGCGCCGTTCGGCACTGCTGGACCGACCTCTCCAAGCTCGACAGAAATGCCTTGCATGGCTCGCAGCCTTCCATGTGCTTTTCCAGTTCTCCGCAAAGCGACTCATCAAGCTCGTCATCAAGGTAGTCTGAGAGCTCGGCGAACATATCTTTGCAGCGCCGTTGGCGTGGCTGTTTGGAGAGTGGTATTTCCTCAGCAGGTTTCGCCGTCTCACGGCGGATGCGATGCCGATCTAGTTTGGCCAGTTCCTTTCGTACGAAGAGTCTCGCCCGATGCAGCCGCACACGAATTGTCCCTAGCCGAAGGCCTGTAACTTCGGCAACGTCTGCGTCGGAGAGTTCCTCCATGTCATGCAGCACAAGAACGAGCCGGTAACCCGCAGGTAGTTTCTGCACCGCTTCCCGGAGACATTTTGCATTCTCCCGGCGCAAGAAGGAAGTCTCGGGCGTGCCATCGGGACTGCCCGATAGCTTTTGTAATTCCAGACGGTCGGGCATCAATTCTTCGAGGGAAAGATCTTCTTTAGAAGCAAATTTGCTCCTGCGTCTGCTCATCAGGCATCGGTTCTTGGCAACTTTATACAGCCAAACCATCAGAGCTTTTGGGCTATCAAACTTCGAGAGGTTTGGAACCGATTTGAGCAGCACTTCCTGCATGGTGTCTTCGGCGTCTTGCCGCTGCCCGCACACCTTCATGCTGAAGGAAAAGACAGTGTTCTGTAACAGAGCCAGCGCTTCTTCCAGAGACTTCGGGTCTTTGCGTTGGATCAGCTTGACGACTTGCTCGATCTCGGGCCGCACGGATCCAAATGTAGCACGTACGCCTTACTCGCGAAGTCGTTCAACATGCGCGAGCTAATGACAGGCAGCTGAGATATTCTGAGGCGCTTCCATCCTCGCTTGATAATTCAGCTTGCGTGCCCGCTCAAATCTAAAACAATCTTGGTGCCCTTGCTGTCACTCGCCAAAATGGTCTGCGGTGCCATGTCTTGGGCAAGCAGAAAAATTACGACTGCCAAAACGACCATAAACAGCAAGCCGAAAATTCCGAACCGGGATGGCCGACGCCCTGCGCGGCCAGGCGTGTTCGAATCAGTGGTACTCACAGCTGAATCTCCGCCACCGAAGACAGCCAATTAGTTCCTGCTATTCGATCGCAACTTGGGAACCGAAATAGTAAGTCGCGGGCAATTTACAACCTGCCATCGGAAGTTTAGGATCCCGCTTTGGCTTCCCGCATGTATGGGCGAAGCTCTTGCAACAACGGTCGCGCCGATTCAGGAACCGGAACCTTGCCGCTAAGAATGTCATGACGGTCCACATCGTCGCCGTACATGGCTTTGTCTCCGCTCTTGTCGGCTTGCACCACGCGGTGCACAGGGCCGAAGGGATGAAGATGAAAATCAATTCAAAGGATTTCCGTGTTCGGCCAAATGAAAAAGTCAAACTCAAGGATTGGCCGACACTTGTAAAACCCTTTTACAAATCGAAGAAGAACTATCAGAAACTCCTGGAAAAACACGTTGAGGAACTAAGCTCGCTGCAACGCCTTCACTACGCGTCCGACCACTATGCATTGCTGTTGATTTTTCAGGCGTTGGACGCCGGAGGCAAGGACGGTTCCATCCGGCACGTCATGTCCGGAGTGAATCCGGAAGGCTGCGAGGTTTTCGGCTTCAAACAGCCGAGTGCCGAAGAGCTGAAACATGATTTTCTCTGGCGTACGACCTGCCGCCTTCCAGAACGCGGGCGGATCGGCATCTTTAATCGTTCTTACTACGAGGAGGTGCTGGTCGTTCGGGTGCATCCGGAGATTCTCCGCAACGAGGGACTTCCTGAACAGCTGCGCGACGAGAAGAGTATTTGGAAAGAGCGCTATCGTTCCATCGTGGACTTAGAGGCGCATCTCCACCGTAACGGAACCCGGATCGTCAAGTTCTTCCTCCACCTGTCGAAGAACGAGCAACGAAAGCGATTCCTCGAGCGCATTGACGAGCCCGATAAAAACTGGAAATTCAGCCTCGCGGACGTTCACGAGAGGAAATACTGGAAGCAATACACGAAGGCTTTCGAAGCTTGCCTACACGCGACCAGCACCCACATCGCGCCCTGGTACGTGATTCCCGCCGATGATAAGGAGAATGCCCGGTTGATCGTTTCCCGGATCGTCATTAATGCTCTCAACGACCTTAATATGGCATATCCCAAGACCACCGCAAAACGTCGGCGCGAATTGAAATCCATTGGCAAAGCGCTAGCGAAATAACGTTCGAATCACAGTTGTTGCCAAGGTGGACTCAGGGTTCCGCAAACTTCGAAAGGGAATGAGCATGACAGCGACCACCACATCTCTTGTACCTCTCACGCAGCGCGCAGCATGGAAGGGCCTCGAGACCCATTTCACCAAGATCCGGGAGCTGCATCTTCGGAAGCTGTTCGCGGAGGACCCCAAACGCGGGGAGCGCCTGACCGTCGAGGCTGTTGGCATCTACTTCGATTATTCAAAGAACCGCATCACCGACGACACAGTGAAACTCCTCCTACAACTCGCCGAGGAATCCGGACTGCGGTCTCGTCTCGACGCCATGTTTCGCGGCGACAAAATTAACGTTACCGAGGAGCGTGCCGTGCTGCACGTAGCCCTGCGAGCCCCCAAAGGGCAATCGATCGTCGTAGATGGCGAGGACGTGGTGCCCCAGGTGCATGCCGTCCTCGACAAGATGACTGACTTTTCCAACCGGGTGCGCAACGGGAAGTGGAAAGGCCACACCGGCAAACCGATCCGCAATGTCATCAATGTCGGCATCGGTGGGTCTGATCTGGGGCCGGTGATGGCGTACGAGGCACTGCGGCATTACAGCCAGCGCAGCCTGAGGTTCCGCTTCGTCTCCAACGTCGACGGCACCGGCTTCGCCGAAGCCACCCGCGACCTCGACGCCGAGGAGACGCTGTTCATCATCTCGTCAAAGACATTTACGACCCTAGAGACGATGACCAACGCGCGCACGGCCCGCGATTGGGTCCTCAAGATTTTGAAAGATGCTGCCGCTGTCGCCAAACATTTTGTCGCTGTCTCGACCAACGCCGGGGAGGTCGCAAAGTTCGGCATAGACACCGCCAACATGTTCGAGTTTTGGGACTGGGTCGGCGGGCGTTATTCGATGGACTCGGCGATCGGGCTCTCGACCATGATCGCGATCGGTTCCGAAAATTTCCGCGCTATGCTCGACGGATTTCATGAAATGGACGAGCATTTCCACACGACCCCCTTCGAACGCAACTTGCCGGTGCTCCTGGGCCTCCTAGGCCTCTGGTACAACAATTTCTTCGGTGCGCAAACCGTGGCGGTTCTGCCATACGAGCAGTATTTGAAGCGCTTCCCGGCTTACCTCCAGCAATTGACAATGGAGAGCAATGGCAAACACGTCGCGCTTGATGGAGTGAAGACCAACTACCAGACCGGTCCGATCTACTGGGGAGAGCCAGGCACCAACGGCCAGCATTCCTTTTATCAACTTATGCATCAGGGAACCAAGCTCATTCCCTGCGATTTCATCGCGTTTGCGCAGCCGCTAAATCCTCTCGGCAGGCACCACGACGTCCTCTTGGCCAACGTTTTTGCCCAGGCGGAGGCACTGGCCTTTGGCAAAACGTCTGCGGAAGTCGAAGCGGAAGGCACGCCTTCGTGGCTGGTTCCACACCGCACTTTCGAGGGCAATCGTCCATCCAACACGTTCCTCCTTCAAAAGTTAACCCCGGTGGCGCTGGGGAAACTCGTCGCCCTCTACGAACATAGTGTTTTCACCCAGGGTGCGATCTGGCAGATTGACTCGTTCGACCAGTGGGGAGTCGAGTTGGGAAAGGTGCTTGCCCAGCGCATCATTCCCGAACTCGAGAGCCACAAAGAGCCCGAGCTCAAGCACGACGGTTCGACCAGCACCTTGATACGACGCTACCGGAGGCTCAAAGAGACGTCATCGTGACCTTCGGTATTGCAATGGTCGTGGTCCTGTTTCCCGCTGATGCCGTGGTCTTCTACTTCAGGGGGAAAATGAGAACAAACAACGGCGATGCAAATAAAGTTGGAGGTGTCCGCTCTGTATGAAATCCGTAGTCGGGTTCGCGCGACATTTGCTTGCCGTCTCCTTGCTGGGAGCCGTGTCAATCGGGACTGTTAGCTCATTTCCGCGCGATGCTACCGGCGGGCCAACGGTGGCTGCAGCGCCGCTGAACTCGTCCGCCGGAGAGCAAAACAGCACGGCTGAACTTTTTTCCAGATTGATCGCGCGCCACCGTTGGCAAGAAACTCATCTCGATCGTCTCTCTGTGATTCGCACATACAAGGTAGAAAACGGCAAAGAAAAGATTATCGCCGAAGAGGTTGTAGTCGTGGATTACAGGGCGCCACGAACGGAAACTTTCACAAGCACCTCTCGAAATGGCTCGGGATTCGTACGCCACCACGTATTTCAGCAGCTTATGAAGGATGAGAAAAATAGGGCGCAAGTCAACAAAGACCCAGACAGCTTGATTACTCCGGACAACTACACCCTTGAAGTAATTGGGATGGATAAAATCGGAAGCTCTGACTGCTCAGTAGTTCATCTCGTTCCGAAACGCAGGGAAACGGATCTCTTCGAAGGAAAGATCTGGATCGATAACCAGGACTTTGCGGTCGTGAAAATCGTCGGTCATCTTGCCAAGAGCCCGTCGTTTTGGATCAAGCAGGTAGATTTTGTGCGGAACTATCAGAAGATCGACAGCTTCTGGCTTCTCTCGAGAGAAGAAGCAGTTTCAGTCGTCAGGATCTTTGGCACGGAGACGCTTTCCGTCGATTACCAAAAGTATGTCGTCAACGGACGGGGAGCAGTTCAATAACCCCTCGCGAATGTGGCGCGCGGGCGCTCGCCGAAAGAGACCAAAACGAAACAGTTTGTTGCTTGCGCCAGTGCGATGCTTTAGTTGTCCGCGAGTAAAAATTTGCTCCGGAGCGGGATGCGGATACTCGCTCAATGCGACGTGCGGTTTCCCCGAGCTCTTGGCCATCGAATCCGGCGCCTCCCTCGGGGGGAGATTTTACGTTGGTCCGCGGCTCGAAGACAACGGGCCGCTCGGTTCAGCAACGACGCGCGTCACCGGCGCCGAGTTGAGAAAGTTCAAACGCTGGAACACCAGAACTAATCGAGAGGATTCACATGGAACTGGGCATGATCGGATTGGGGCGGATGGGAACCAATATGGCGCGGCGTCTTATGCAGGCGGGCCACCATTGCATCGTTTTCGACACCAAGCCTGACGCCGTCGAGGCGCTCGCCAAAGAAGGGGCGGTCGGGGCGACCACGCTCAAAGACTTTGCCGACAGGTTGAAAAAGCCCCGTGCCATCTGGCTGATGGTGCCGGCGGCTGTGGTCGATCCCACTTTGAAGACCCTCATCCCACTCCTCGAATCCGGAGACGTCGTCATTGACGGCGGCAACTCCTACTACCACGATGATATTCGCCGCGCTGCTGAACTGAAACCGAAAGGCATTCACTACGTGGACGTCGGGACCAGCGGGGGCGTCTGGGGCTCAAAGCGAGGGTACTGCCTCATGATTGGCGGCGATGACACCGTCGTCCGGAACCTCGAACCCATCTTTGCAACTCTGGCCCCTGGGATCGAGGAAGCGCCGCGCGCGCCAGGTCGCGAGAAGGTGGGAGGCACAGCCGAGCACGGTTACCTACACTGCGGACCGACTGGCGCAGGCCATTTCGTGAAGATGGTTCACAATGGCATTGAGTACGGCATGATGGCCTCCTACGCGGAGGGCTTAAATATTCTGCGCCACGCCAACATCGGAAATCAAAAGAGCACCGTCGATGCCGAAACCACGCCGTTGCGCGATCCCGGGCACTACACCTACGACCTGAATTTGGCCGACATCGCCGAGGTGTGGCGCCGAGGCAGCGTCATCGCTTCTTGGCTGTTGGATCTGGCTGCTACCTCGCTCCTCGATAGCCCCGATCTGGCCAAGTTTGCCGGTCGAGTGTCGGACTCGGGCGAGGGGCGTTGGACGATCAAGGCGGCCATCGACGAATCCGTTCCGGCTTCCGTCCTCAGTGCCGCGCTGTACGAACGTTTCAGCTCACGCGGCGAGGCCGACTTCGCGGATAAGGTGTTGTCCGCGCTTCGTTACCAGTTCGGCGGCCATGAGGAGAAATCCGCCGCCAAGAAGAGAAGTGCCTGATGAGCGCCTCCCGCTCGGACGCGCTGGTGCTCTTCGGTGTGACCGGCGATCTTGCCCACAAGATGATCTTCCCCGCGCTTTACGCGATGGTGAAACGAGGCGTTCTCAACGTCCCCGTTATCGGCGTCGCATTTCCGAACTGGAGCCTGCAGCGTCTGCGTAACCGCGTGACGGACAGCATAAAGCGATCGGGCCGGATCGATAATAAATCTGCCCTTCACCGTCTTTTGTCCCAGTTCAAGTATGTAAGTGGAGACTACAAAGACCCAGCCACGTTCACGGCGTTAAGAAAGGCATTGGGTGATGCTCGGCGCCCCGCGCACTACTTGGCCATTCCGCCCTCGCTCTTTGAGACAGTGATTCAAGGGTTGGGTGCGGCGAACTTATCCGAGCATGCGCGCGTCATCGTCGAAAAGCCCTTCGGGCGCGACCTGGCCTCGGCGCAGGAACTCAACCGCGTCGCCCGGTCGGTGTTCCCGGAAGATTCGATATTCCGCATCGACCACTTCCTCGGCAAGGAAGCCATCATGAATATTCTCTATTTCCGCTTTGCCAATTCCTTTCTGGAGCCGATCTGGAATCGCAACTTCGTCTCCAGCGTACAAATAACTTTATCCGAGAGTTTCGGTGTCAAGGGTCGCGGCGCGTTTTACGAAACTGCCGGCTGTCTCCGCGACGTGATCGAGAACCACCTCTTCCAGATCGTCGCGCTCCTTGCCATGGAACCACCGGCCGATCGCAACTTTGGATCCGTGCACACCGAGAAGGCCAAAGTCTTTCAAGCCATGCGCCCTCTGATATCCAACGACGTGGTGCGCGGCCAGTACGCTGGCTACCGCAAGGAGCCAGACGTGGCGAGGAACTCCGACGTAGAGACTTTCTGCGCCTTGCGGCTTTTCATCGACTCGTGGCGCTGGGAGGGAGTGCCGTGGTACCTGCGCTCTGGCAAATACCTCGCCGAAAACGCAACCGAAGTTCTTGTAGAGCTGAAGCCACCACCACAACGGCTTTTCGCCGATTCCGAGCCCGCGACCGGCCGCAGTAACTACTGGCGCTTCCGGATCTCCCCCGGCTCGGCCGTCGCACTCGCCGCACGCATTAAGCTCCCAGGGGAGGAGTTCGTCGGAGACCAACGAGAGCTCTACCTCTTCGAAGAACAGCCGGGAGAGGAAGAGCCGTACGATCGTCTTTTGGGCGACGCTATGGCCGGGGACGGAGCGCTATTCACCCGTGAGGATGCGGTTGAAGCCGCCTGGGCGGTGGTCGATCCTGTTCTTAAGAAGCACCACCGCGCTCGTCTATACAAGCGCCGAAGTTGGGGGCCAAAAGAGGCCGACGCGCTCATTGCTCGAGACGGCTCTTGGCACAATCCAGATCTCAAGAAAGCATCCGCAAAATAAATCTCTCGCAGGTGTGTTTCTACCGCCGGGATCACCGTCGGCCAGAACAGCCACACGAATGAATCGCAGTTCAGGAGGGAAGTGATGCAAGCGACTCAAAAACTACACGAACTCGGACAAAGTCTGTGGCTCGATAATATCACTCGTGGTCTGTTGAGCAGCGGCACGCTCCGCCGTTACATCCAGGAGTTTTCGGTCACGGGGCTCACCTCGAATCCCACGATCTTCGATCACGCTATCAAGAACAGCCATGACTACGACGACGCGATCCGCCAGAAAATAAAGGAAGGCAAGTCGGGCGAGGCGCTGTTCTTCGAGTTGGCGCTGAAAGACCTCAGGCAGGCCGCCGATTTGTTTCGGCCAATTCACGATCTGACAAACGGCGTGGACGGTTGGGTTTCCTTGGAGGTCTCACCCCTGCTGGCCCACGACGCGTCGGGCACCCTCGCTGCGGCCAAGACTCTGCACGCTCGCGCGATACGGCCGAATCTTTTCATCAAAATTCCTGGTACCAAGGAGGGCATTCCTGCAATAGAGGAAGCGATCTTCGCGGGCGTGCCGGTTAACGTGACGCTCCTGTTCTCTAGCGCGCAGTACGTCGCGGCCGCCGAGGCGTACCTGCGCGGCATCGAGCGACGCATCGTCGCGGGCCTCAATCCCGCGGTAGGCTCGGTAGCTTCTCTTTTCGTTAGCCGCTGGGACGTCGCGGTAACGAAAAAAACTCCCGAGGCACTGCACAACCAACTCGGCATCGCCATCGCCGGGCAGGTTTATGAGAGCTACCGTTCCCTACTCGATTCGCCGCGATGGCAGCGCATCCTCAACGCGGGCGCCCGTTCCCAGCGTCTTCTATGGGCCAGCACTGGAACCAAGGACCCCAAGGCTTCGGACATCCTTTATATACGCGCTCTCGCTGCGCCCCTTACCGTGAACACGATGCCCGAGCCCACTTTGAAGGCTCTCGCCGATCATGGCGATATCGGCGAGATCTTGCCCGCGGATGCCCGCCGCTGCAACGAAGTGCTGCACAAGTTCGCCAAAGCTGGCATTGACGTCGAGGCCTTGGGCATCCAACTTCTCGACGAAGGGGCAAAATCATTCGTCGAGTCGTGGAACGATCTGATGGAGAGCATCGCGTCCAAAAGCAATGCGCTCAAGGCCGCCTGAGTTCGAAGACGGTAAATTCTGTGCCGTTTCCGTGTCCACTCGCGACGAGTCGGACTGAGCCGAAGTCATGTCTGTGTGAAAAGCGACTTCGAGGTCCGGGAGAACCCCATCCGAAGTTGTTGCTTGCAAACATTAAACAGACGTTTGAAACTTGTGTTTGGAGACCAATAGCATGCGGGCAGTTCGTCGATCTTCCGAACCGATGGAGTCGCCAGAGGCGGGCGATCCGACGCGAGCCAAACTGCTCAAGGCAGCGGGGCGTGCCTTCGCAGAACGCGGTTTCTACGCGGCGACCATTCGTGAAATTTGCATGCGCGCGGGCACCAACGTCGCGGCGGTGAACTACCATTTTCACGACAAGATTGGTCTCTACACGGAAGTTCTGCAACAGTCGGTACGCGCCGCACACCTTGAATCCATTCGCGACGCGCTCGATCGCAGCGCGCCTCCCGAGGAAAGGTTGCGCGCTGTCATCCGGATGCGGCTTCAAGGCATGCGTAGCGGCACCGTGCCCGACTATCAATTTTGCATCATGGCTCACGAATTCGCGCAGCCGACTCCGGTGATGTCGCGCATCATCAAAAAAGTTTCGCGGCCTCTTTATCAACGCTTCTTGGAACTGGTCGGGGAAATCATCGGCTTGCCTCCCGGCCATGAGAAAACGCGGATGTGCGTGCACAGCATCATGGGGCAAATTGTCCTATATGTGCTGGCGGCTCCGGTATTGGTTCGACTTTGGCCCGAGTTGCAGATGACGCCGGCGCAACTGGACCGCATCGCCGATCACATTTCGGACTTTTCGCTGGCCTACCTCCGAGAAGTCCGTTCAGCGCACCAGCGCGTGCCGCGCGCAGTCCGCGCAAGGAGACGCTAATGGCGGAACAGCAGACTCATCGCGAGAACTCCGGAACGCAGCGCGCAGCAAAGACCATCGGAGGCTGCGTCGCCGTCTGCTCCAGTGGCGCCTCCGCGGTCGCGTCGCACTCTGCTGCTGCTGATCGTACTCGCTGTGCGTCGTGGTGGCCGTTTTTGTGTGGCGCGCATTCTTTGCTGTTCCGAGTATCCCTGACAGCATCGTCGCCTTAAGCGGCCGCATCGAGGGAGACGATTCGGCGGTAGCGCCCAAAACGGCGGGACGCATTCTCGAAGTTCGCGTGCGCGAAGGAGACACCGTCAAGGCCGGCAGCGTTATCGCCATCCTCGATGACGAGCAGGTTCGAGCGCGCGAGCAAGCCGCTCGCGAAGCGCTGGCAGAGGCCGCGGCCAACGCTCGATCGGCAAGCGACCAGATCGCAATCTTGAAAGAACAATTGCAGCAGAATCGGCTGCTCACCGGCCAAGCCAAACTCGACGCCGATGGGCGCGTCAGCGAGGCCGAGGCAAATCTGGCAGCCGCTCAATCCGATCTCGCACAGCAGAAGGCCGCTTACGAACTCGCGCTCTTCGATAAAGATGCCTACACGCGGCTGGCAAAATCCGGCGCCGTCTCCGAGCGCCAGGGCAAGCAAGCCGAAGCGACCGCCGATCAAGACGCCGCTATCGTGGCCGCCACGCAACGCCGCGTCGAAGCGGCGCAAGGCGCGCTGACTATCGCCCAGGCCAATCTGGCGAATCCCGGCATTCGCGGATCTCAGGTGTCGGCGGTGGAGCAGCAGATTGTGCAGCAAGAAGCGCAAATCGCCAGCATCAACGCGAGCGCGGCACGCGCGCGCGATCAACTCACGGAGGCGGAGGCGGACCGGCAGGACCTGACGGTCAAGGCGCCATTCGACGGCACGGTGATGACGCGCGCGGCGGAACCTGGAGAGGTCGTGCAAGCCGGGACCGCTATCGTCACGCTGCTCGACTTGAGCAAGGTCTACCTGCGGGGTTTCATTCCGGAAGGAGAGATCGGTAAGGTCGCCATCGGCCAGCCCGCGCACATCTTTCTGGATTCCAATCCCAAGCAGCCGCTCAACGCCTACGTATTGCGAATCGATCCGCAAGCCACGTTCACGCCGGAGAACACCTATTTCCGCAACGATCGCGTGAAGCAGGTTGTCGGCGTGAAGCTGCAGCTCAAAGAGGGCATCGGCTTCGCAAAGCCGGGCATGCCCGCCGACGGAGAGATTCTGGTCCACGGCAATACGTGGCCGAAAGGCAGATAAGAGTCGAGATGTCGACGGCCAATTTTGACATCCGGGATCTCGGCACGACGGACATGCAATTGGGAAACAGGTCCGCGGCGGCCATCCGCGTCCACGACCTGTGGAAACGCTACGGCTCGATCGAAGCCGTTCGCGGCATCAATCTGGAAGTCGGCCAGGGAGAAATCTTCGGCTTGATCGGCCCCGACGGCGCGGGCAAGACCTCGACGTTCCAGATCTTAGCGGGCGTGATGGAAGCCCACCAGCGGTACCGCGGAGGTCTTTGGACGCCCCGCTCGCGAAACGCGGTCGCAGACCGGTTATCTGACGCAGGCGTTCAGCCTCTATCCCGACCTGAGCGTCACCGAAAACATCCGCTACATCGGCGATCTGCGCCGCGTTCCGGTAGAGCGAGATTCTGGAACGCGGACACCGCTATCTACAGATGTTCGACATGGATCGCTTCGCGGACCGGCTCGCCGGACGGCTGAGCGGCGGGATGAAGCAGAAATTGTCGCTGGTCTGCGCGCTGGTGCCCCAGCCGCACGTGCTTCTGCTCGACGAGCCGACCACCGGCGTCGATCCGGTATCGCGCCGCGAATTCTGGGATGTTCTCGCGCACCTCGCGGCGGATGGCCTGACGATCCTGGTGGCCACCCCTTATCTGGACGAAGCGGAACGCTGCAACCGCGTGGCCTTGATGTATCTGGGCGAATTGCAACAGATCGGCACGCCGGCCGAGCTGCGTTCACGACTGCACGCCAAGCGCCTGGAACTGCGCACCGCGAAATCTGAGCGAAGCAGAAACAATTCTGTCCGCGGTCAGCGGCCCAGAAAAAGAAATTATCGACGTGCAGCGATTCGGCGACCGCCTCGATCTGCTCGCGCACGATCCGGAAGCGGCGCAACGGATTCTCAAGGAGCGCATGGACGCCGCCGGCCTTGCGATCGACGACATACGCGTCGACGATCCGACGCTCGAAAACACCTTCGTCTCCACGCTGCGCAGCCTGGGGCACGAGATGCACGATACGCCCGTTTCCGGGGCATCACGAGCCACCAGGACCTGCGCGGCCAGATCGCCATCGGCGGCAAAAATCTCACCATGCAGTTCGGCACGTTCACCGCCGTCAAGAACATCAACATCGAGGTTCATTACGGAGAAATCTACGGCCTTCTCGGCGCCAATGGAGCCGGCAAGACCACCACGATCAAGATGCTCTGCGGCTTGCTCGATCCCACGCAGGGACAAATTCAACTAGCCGGCGCGAAGGACAGCGCAAGCGTGCGCTCGCAAAGCGTGCGCCAGCAAATCGGCTACATGTCGCAGAAATTTTCCCTCTACGACGATCTGACGATTCGCGAGAACCTCGAATTTTTCGCCGGCGTCTACGGCGTGCCCGGAAGACGAGCGCGAGGAAAAGTGGCGCTGGGTGCTTTCTTTTTCCGGGCTCGAAGGCAAGCAAGATCAGATCACCGGCAGCTTGCCCGGCGGATGGAAGCAGCGCGTCGCATTTGGCGCGGCGATCATGCACGAGCCGAGCGTGCTGTTTCTGGACGAGCCGACCTCCGGCGTCGACCCGCTGGCGCGCCGCGCATTCTGGACCATGATCAACCGCCTCGCGGACGCCGGCACCGCCATCCTGGTGACCACTCACTATCTGGAAGAAGCCGAGCAGTGCAATCGCCTGGGCTTGATGGTTGCCGGCGAATTCGTGGCCGAGGGCAGCCCCAGCGGCATCAAGAACCGGCAGCCGGGCCATCTGCTGGAATTTCTCGTCGACCAGCCGCAGCGCGCGGCCGATCTGTTGAAAGTCGAAGGCGAGCGCTGGCGCGTTTCGCTGTTCGGCGACCGCTTGCACGTCATCACCGATGACGACGCGCAAAAGGCCAGCGCATCCACGACCGAGCACAGCTCGAAGCGAATGGCATTCGCGTGCTCGATGCGCAGAGGGCCGCTTCACGCTCGAAGACGTCTTCATCAGCGTGGTGGAAAAGGCGCGGCAGCAAGGCAAGTTTGCGAGCCGAGGACTGAAGGAGCAGAAGTAATGAGACGCATTTTCGCGCAAGCTCGCAAAGAACTGACGCAGATCGTGCGCGACCGCCGCACCTTGGCGCTGGCGCTGTTGCTTCCGCTGTTCTTGCTGATGCTGCTTGGTTCGGCGATCTCTTTGACAGTGAATGACCTCCCGATTGTCGTGCAGGACCTCGATCATTCCGCCGGCCTCGGACGCCTACATCGATGCCTTCCGCGCATCGGTCACGCTTCACGTCGTGGCGTGGCCGGAGGACGAAAAGCCGGAAGATGCGCTCACGTCCAATACAGGCGCGCGGCGTTCTGATCATCCCGCCCAATTTCGGACGGGACATCGCCCGCGGCGTCAGCACGCCCGTGCAAATCCTGGTCGACGGTTCCGACTCCAACACCGCACAGCTGATTTCGGGCGACGCCAGCAGATTACGCAGGCCTATAACGAGCGCATCGCCGGCGCCACGCAGCCCGCAGCCGGTGCAGGCGTCGATTCGGCTGTGGTACAACCCCGGCCGATCGTCCAAGAAATTCTACGGGCCGGGAATTTTCGTGCTGGGCCTTTCGATGTTTCCGCCGCTGCTGGCCTCGCTGGCGATGGCCAAGGAGGGCGAACAGAAGACGATCCTGCAGGTCTACGTCTCCAGCATTTCGGCTCACGAATTTCTTCTGGGAAAGATTTTCGCGTTCATGGTCGGTGGCAATCGGCGAATGCCTGCTGATGCTGGTGCTGCTGTTCACCTATTTCGGCTTGAACCTCGCCGGAGATCCGACGCCGTTTCTGGTGGCCACGATGCTTGTACGCGTTCTGCGTGGCGTCGTTTGGGATCATGGTGGGCGCGGCGATTCCCAGCCAAGCGGCGGCGATGCAAGCGGTGGCTCTGGGCGGATTCCTGCTGGTCTTTCTGCTCTCCGGCTTGATCTATCCCATCAGCAACATTCCCGTCGGGTTGCGCTGGCTCTCCAATCTGATTTGGGGCCGCTACTACATCGAGATCGTGCGCGACGCGCTGTTGCAGGGCGGCGGCTGGCCGGCGACCTGGTACAAGGTCCTCGAAATCGGCGTCACGGGAGCGATTTTTTACGGGTTGGCGTGGCGCACGATGCGGCGCATGCAGGTCAAGGCATAGCCATGAGAAAGCTGCTGCAAAAAGTCTTCAACTACCGCGTGCGCGCCCTGATGCACAAGGAGTTCCGGCAGATTCGGCGCGATCGTCGGCTGGCCATCTCGCTGATTCTTCCGCCCACGCTGCAGTTGCTGCTGTTCGGCTTCGCGCTCAGCGCCACCGTGTCCGACATCCGGCTGGGCATCGTTGACGATAGCGCGACCCCGGAGAGCCGCGAACTGATTGCCACTCTGACGGAGAGCAAGAGCTTTCGATACGCGGGTTACTACTTTTCCGTCGATCAGCTGGGCGACGCGCTCAGCCGGAACAACCTCGATGCCGGCGTGGTGATCCCGTACGACTATACCCGCAACCTCGAGCGCGGCCGCACCGCGAACGTGCAATTCCTGTTGAACGCGATGAACGCCAACACCGCCGCGATCGCGCAAGGCTACGCGGAAGGCGTGATCCAAACCTACAATCGCGGGCTGCCCGGCGAGGGGATTCACGCCGAACTTCCAGCAGATAGCCGGCGGCGGAGGTAAGCCACCGCGGCCGTCGTGCTTCTGCATCCCGCGTATCTTTTCAATCCCGGCCTCGTAGCATCGTGGTTCATCGTCACCGGCGTTTTCGGCCTGCTGCTGATCTTGAACGGTTCGATCGTCGCCTCCGCCGCGATGGTGAAGGAGCGCGAGCGCGGAACGATCGAGCAGTTGCTGATGTCGCCGGCGGGCACCTACGAAATCATCATCGCCAAGATGGCGCCGCTGTTCATTCTCTTGTGCGCTGATGGCGCTCTTCGCCGTCGTCGTGATGGAGGTGGCCTTCAACGTGCCGATTCACGGAAGCTTGCTGCTTGTTGCTTTCCGGCTCGGCGCTGTGCATCCTGTGCGGCATCAGCATCGGCACCGTCATCGCCACGTTCAGCAAGTCCGCGGAGCAGGCGCAATTGACAGCGTTTTTCGTGAATCCTCCGCTGTCCACGTTGTCCGGCGCCTTCTATCCCATCGAGGGCATGCCGCACATTCTGCAGCGCCTCACGATATTCAATCCGATCTACCACTACGTGATCATCTCGCGCGCGACTCTGCTGAAGGGCAGCGGATTCTGGCAGCTCTGGCCCCATTTCCTGGCTCTCTTCATCTTCACGCTGGTTCTTGGTGGTCGTTGAGCGTGTGGCGATTCCGAAAACAGCTCAGTTAAACCGACGAAAAAGATTCTGCGAGAATGGGGCAATGTTGAAAATGAAAACATCAATCGCAGCAGCGCGCTACGTCAGCAGATTCTTCGTGCTGTGCACGGCCGCCATCCTGGTGTTCGCCAGTTGTGCTCGAGCCCAATTCGGAGGAACTCCTGCCTCCTCGCAGAGCACTCCGGTCACTCCGCTTCCCCTCTCCGGCAGAACGTCGCAAAACGGTTCGGTGGTCCCGGTACAAACCCCGGTTCCCGGAACCACCACGAGCGTCGATACGTTGAACCCCAGCGTGCAGGTGCAAGGTCCGTACAGCGGAAGCGCCAACAGCACCGCCCGCGATGCCGTTTTCAGGAAAGTTGGGATTCCGCGAAGCGATTAATCGCGGACTAGCGTACAACTTGGGGGCGATTGGTTTGGCGCAGGAGTGTGCGTCAAGCACAGGGAATGAGTCACAGCGCTCGAAGCGAGTTGCTGCCGAACCTGAACGGCTCTGTAACGGAATCAGTTCAGACCGAAAATTTGAAGGCGCTCGGCTTGCGCTTTAATTTATCGATTCCAGGCTTCACCTTTCCCACCATCGTCGGGCCCTTCAATTATATTGACGCGCGCGTCCAGTTGACGCAGACCATCGTCGATCTCACCGCCATCAACAATTATCGTTCGTCGAGAGAGCTGCTGCAGTCGAGTCGAATGGCGGCGCTCAATGCCAGGGACCTGGTCGTGCTCGCCGTGGGCGGCACCTACTTGCAGGTGCTCGCGGCGCAAGCCCGGGTCGCTTCGGCCCGCGCGCAGGTGGATTCCGCCAATGCGGTGTATCAACAGGCGCTGCAACAGAACGGTGTGGGGTTAGTCGCGCGCGTCGATGTGGATCGTAGCCAGGTGCAAGCATTGACGCAGCAGCAGCGGTTGGTTTCTCTTCAAAATGATCTCGCGAAACAGAAGATCAATCTTGCGCGGCTGACCGGTTTGCCGCCTACCGATCAATACGAACTGTCCGACGACATTCCGTTTGCGAGCGCGCCTCCCGTCACGTTTGATGAAGCGCTCAAGCAGGCGCTCGATCGGCGGCCTGACCTGAAGGGCCGCACAAGCACAGGTGCGCGCCGGCGAAATGACTCGCTCTGCAGCCCGTGCCGAAAGACTGCCCTCGTTCTCGATTGACGCGAATTACGGCGCCATCGGAACCACTCCCAGCCAGGCGAAGGCTACCTACACGGTGGCGGGGACGGTTCGCGTGCCCATCTGGCAAGGCGGCCGGGCGGGAGGCGACATCGAACAAACGGATGCCGAGTTGGCCCAGCGAAAAGCGGAAGCCGAAGACCTCAAAAGCGAGATCGAAAGCGAAGTGCACAACGCGTATCTCGATTTACAGACGGCCACGAGCCAAGTGGATCTGTCGCAAAGGAATCTTCAGGTCAGCCGTGAAACTCTGGCTCTCACGCGGCAGCGATTCGAAGCTGGCGTCACGGACTCCGTCGAGGTGGTGCAAGCTGAGCAGACTGTGGCCAGCGCTGAACTCGATTACATCAACAGCGTGTTTGCGCACAACTTAGCTAAATTGAGCCTGGCGCGCGCCATCGGGGGTGCCGCGGACAGTCTTCCGCAATTCTTGCCGCTACGATAATGGCCGTCTGGACCCGCTCGCATCGTGTGGTGCGATCAATACCTCAAAACTCTCTCACTTCTCCTGAACCAAAACCTCGGACAGGTCAGTTAGCTGAGCAGGGCATGTCATATCGAATCATGCCCCAACGAATAAGCCGCGTTTGGCACAACCTAGTTCAGCGCATTTTTCATCCTCCGCTTCGAATCGCAGTTACTTGATCTCTTTCCATTCAAGGCCTCGGCTCGTTTGACGAGATACGCGAAATGGAAAGCTGGCCGGTATGGCTCGAGACATTTTCAGACTGACAATCCGGTTTGCACGGCGTCTCGCGAACAATAACGCGGGTAATCTGCACAAGCGCCGGTACGTCCTCAGGTATTCACGAAACGAATTCCTCCACCAGATCCGTCGGGCCTTGAACTTCGAATGTGGCTCCTGTCGGCGGGTTGTTAATGTTTCCGCCAAGGTTTCGGTCCGTCGCGAGCAGATGGACGTACAGCCGAAATCTGACTCCATGCACGATACCGAAGTCTTGGATTTCCCTGGGTAGTTGCATGAACGTCAACGTATTGGCACAGCAGCCCGCGAGCGTTCTCGCTTGCGATCCAACCAGGTGAGCCACTCACTCAATCCCTCTCGCGTCTGGCAAGAAACTCGAACGATGTCTATGTCGTGGTGGATGCGCCGTGCATTCTCTTCTGCGGCAGTGATATTGAATGGCACATATGGGAGCAGGTCGATCTTGTTCAGTATCAGGAGTTCCGACTTAAAATAGATCGATGGGTATTTGAGCGGCTTGTCCTCTCCTTCCGTAACGCTGAGAACGACAATTTTGGCCGCCTCACCCAAATCGTAGCTTGACGGGCAGACGAGATTTCCGACGTTTTCGATCAACAATAGGTCGAAGTCTTCCAAACTCCAGTTCAAAAGAGCCCTTTCGATCATGCGGGCATCCAAGTGGCAAGTGCCGCCCGTTGTAATTTGCTTCACGGGGAATCCAAAGTGAGCCAAGCGCTGCGCGTCGTTTTCAGTCTGAATGTCTCCAGTGAGAACGGCCACGCGTTCGCGGCGGTCGAGGTTTTCGAGGGTGCGTTCGAGCAGACTGGTTTTTCCGGAGCCAGGCGAGCTGATGAGGTTGAGTACCAAAATATTGTGTTTCGCAAAGCGCGCCCGTAGGCTGGCCGCGATGCGGTCATTTTCGCTCAGGACTTTACGTTCCAGCGGCACGCGCTCCATTTTCAACCTCCAGATAGACAAGTTCCAGTTCGTCGCCGGAAATGAACTTCGATCCTGCCATCCCGCATGCCGGACACGCGAGCCCTTCTATTGCTGCGGTATATAGGTGTTCGCAGGCTGGGCACTTATAGCGTCGCGGGCAGTATTCAATCTCGAGCACCAGCGGCTCAAGCTCGGTCTCGCGCACGAGAGCTTCGAAACAAAAGCTCAAGGCATCTGGATCGACTCCTGCGAGTTCGCCAATCCGCACGCCGACTTTGTAGATGTGACCACCTGGGAAGCGGCGACTTTCCACACGAATCGCGTCGAGCACCGAATTAGCAATTCCGATCTCGTGCATCGGGTTGGCTTCAGCAGATTCTCGGCAATTGATCGCCAGAAAGGAGATCGACGATCCTCGATGTTCCGAACCGCGTTCGCATAGTAACCATCCCTGGATGCGAGTCCGTGACCGCTCCGATCTGACGTGCGTTGCGGCCCAGCGGATGCCGCTGCATCGCTTCGAGAATCTTGTCGGCCGCCGCGGGCGCAACAATCGCAATCAACTTTCCTTCGTTCGCGACATACAGCGGATCGAGCCCCAACAACTCGCACGCGCCTCGCACCTCTTCCCGGACCAGGATCGCGCTCTCTTCAAGCTCAATTCCCACGCGCGATTGGGCGGCAATCTCGTTCATAGAGCTTGATAAGCCGCCGCGCGTTGGGTCACGGAGGCAGCGAATTTCAGAACTCGCTCGAAGCATGTCGGCAACAAGGGTGTGCAGTGCTGCCGTGTCGCTCGCGACGGGACCTTCGAACCCGAGGCCCTCCCGCTGAGACAGTATCGTGATCCCATGGTCTCCAATGCTCCCGCTCAACAGCACGCGATCACCCGGACGTGCTTGATCGGCAGAAAGGCGCACCCCGCATGAGACCAGTCCGATCCCCGAGGTATTCACAAACAAACCATCGCCGCTTCCCTTTTCCACTACTTTCGTGTCTCCAGTGACGACTACGACGCCGGCCAGAGCAGCTGCGATGCGAATGGATTCCAGTACGCGCCGCAGGGTATCGAACCGAAATCCTTCTTCAAGGATGAGGGCAAGACTCAAGAACAGAGGTTCCGCCCCGCCCATCGCGAGGTCATTCACCGTTCCGTTCACGGCCAGCGTTCCGATGTCGCCGCCCGGAAAAAATAAAGGCTTCACGACAAAGGAATCTGTCGTAAACGCAATTCGAGATCCACCAATATCCACGACGGCCTGATCATCCAACTGTTCGAGCACCGGATTTCTAAGGGCCGGAAGCAGGAAATTTCGCAGGAGGTCTCCACTCATTCGACCGCCGCTTCCGTGCCCAAGCAGGATCGACTCCCTGGCAGCGATTGGAACCGGGCAGTTCAAACCCACGTCGAGTTTCATTGCTGGCGGCATCAACGGGCTTCCTTCGCCGCTATCGCATGCCGGCGATATTGATAATACGCGGCGCAAGCACCCTCGGAAGAAACCATCGGAGCGCCCAGTGGATTTTCAGGCGTACAGCGCGTCCCGAACGCGGAACATTCCGTCGGTTTTTTCAATCCCTGAAGCACCTCGGCGCTGATGCACTCCGGAGGTTCTTCCGCCGTCACCCCTTCAGTGCCAAAAATACGATCCGCGTCGAATTCAGCATATTCCTCTCGAAGGCTGAGACCACTCCCGGGAATACCACCGATTCCGCGCCATTTCCGATCGCACACCTTGAACACTTCCCCCAACACCCTCTGAGCGAGAAGATTGCCCTCGTAAGTCACGGACCGGACGTATTGGTTCTCGACTTCCGCGCGCCCTTCTTCAAGTTGCGTCACAAGCATCAAAATCGCTTCCAACAGATCAAGCGGCTCGAATCCACCCACAACAATCGGCACGTGAAACTCTCTAATCGAGCTCCTCATACTCCCGATAGCCCATCACCGTACAGACGTGCCCGGGGCCAATGAAGCCCTGTACGCGATTGCGATTTGAACTCAATAGCGCCCGAATCGCCGGTGGCACAAGAACATGGGACGCAAGCATGGAGAAATTCTTCAGTCCCTCGAGCTTTGCTTGCCAGACGGCCATGGCGTTCGCGGGAGCTGTCGTCTCAAAACCGACAGCGAAGAAGACCACTTTGCGCTCAGGATTTGCCCGCGCGAACTTAAGCGCTTCCGTGGGAGAATAAACCACGCGCACATCTCCGCCCTGGGCCTTCACATGGAATAGATCGGAACGTGAACCTGGCACGCGCAGCATGTCGCCGTAAGAAATCAGCGTTACGTCTGGACGCGACGCAATCTCGATGGCCTTGTCGATCGTTTCAAGAGAAGTCACGCACACGGGGCATCCCGGTCCGTGGACCAATTCGATGCCTGCGGGAAGCATTTCGTCGATACCGTAGCGCATTAGAGTGTGGGTTTGACCGCCGCAAATCTCCATTAACACCCATGGCCGTGTAACGCGCCGTCTCATCTCGGTCACGATTCCGTGGGCGATTTTTTCATTCCGATATTCGTCCAAATACTTCATCCACTCTCTCGCGACCCTGTCAACTCCGCCTCGCCTGCCCGCCTACGAATCTTCCAATTCAGATTCCAATTCGCCTTTGAGCAATCCCATGGATTCAAGCGCCTCATAGCTTCTCTCTGCCTCTTCACGGTCCACTCGACTGATTGCGAAACCCACATGCACGAGCACGTAATCTCCTATCGACGCTTCGGGAACAAAGTCGAGGCAGGTTTCCCGCGTGATTTCACCGAATTGAACGCGTCCCACGCGAATTCCGTTGTGAAGTTCGCTGCTGACGATCTTTCCAGGAATTGCCAGGCACATATTACGAGCTTCCTTCTTCGTGAGGCTCGGGTATTGCTCGGTCCGATGCCTGCTCGTGCGACCATGAAACTCGTGTCTCCAAACTGGCGTCCCGGGATTCCTCCCACAGTTGTAGCTGTGCCAAGGCTGCATCCACCAAGGGAATGAGTGCAGCCTCGACTTCGGGAGATAACGCCGTCCCCCAATCTGTGTTGGCAGGCTGCACACCCAGCACAACGATGTCCAGA
Organism: uncultured Acidobacteriota bacterium; assembly: GCA_963838705.1. GTDB lineage: Bacteria > Acidobacteriota > Terriglobia > Acidiferrales > UBA7541 > Palsa-147. The sequence continues at coordinate 599,950 of CAWIRU010000006.1, forward strand.
GGATGGGTCGAAATTAGGAAAAGAGCCGCGATCAAATCGGCTACACCCAATTGGTGCGCGCTACATCCCATCGTCGTGCCGAGTAGATCTCTCCCCGTCATCCTCGCCAGCGTTCCAGGCACACTCCGCGAGTTCATGGCATCGAGTAGCAGTAGGCGGGATGCATCCGAAGCGTACGGAATCAGCTCAAGACCGATTGTGCCGCCGTCCAAGATTGTTACGCCAGCGGGGACTCTCGAATCGCTCTGCAGCAGTCTTGCGGCGTGCACGCCGACACCCTCATCGGAGAGGATCGTGTTTCCAATTCCAATGACCACGGTGTTCGCGGACATCGAATCTTCCTTGTCACGCACTCGATTGGGAACTTCGTTCACCAACTGGGCTCGCGTGAATCTCCTCCAGCCGCAGCGCAGGGTCCTCGCGGCCATGCTCTGCTACGGCCTCGCGCAGCTCCTGTTCGGGAACGAACTTGTATCCGCTGAAGATGCTCTCCATTACGCCGTTCTCCTCCTCGATCGAAACTAGAATCGCGGTATAGAGATGGTGAATGAAGAACATCCAGAATCCGAACATTACGAGGAAATGAATCTCACGCAGCCACTGAATATCGATGAAACGTGGAATCCAGCCAAAGAGGAAGCTGAGCGTCCGGCTTCCGAGAATCCGGGAGTAGAGCGTGAGTCCGGTGATAATTTCGACAAAGGCCATGCCGAAAACTGCGGCATAGGCCGCGCCAGCGAGCGCATTATGGCCGATGTGGGGTTCCGGCGACCAGGTCATGAAGCCGTAATACTTTCCCGTATCGGCTAGGTCTTTCAGCCGCTTCTTAGTTGTCGGAATGAACTGATCCCAATGCGACCACCGATTGCCGATAAACATCCAGATGACTCGGATCAGAATCGCCCCGAGAAACGCGAAGCCGGAAAGCAGATGAACGAAGCGCATCGTTCCCATGACGTAGGCAGTTCTTCCGTGCGGAATGACGAAAGGAGAATGCATGTAATAACCCGTTATCGAAAGAGAAACGATCGTCGCGAAAATTATCCAGTGTGCAATTCGTACGGGCCATTCCCAGACATAGACCCTCACCTGCCCGTGCGCCGGCCTTTTCCAATCCGCTTCATGGCCGTGTTTCCTTCGTGTTTTTTTCATACGCAGCCCCCCGGATCAGGCTTCTGCTTGGGTGTACACGTGCCCTTGAGCGTCAATGACGTGAACGGCGCAGGCCAAACATGGGTCAAAGGAGTGGATAGTGCGCAGAAGCTCGAGTGGGCGATCCGGATCCGCCACAGGCGTCTTGATGAGCGCGGCTTCATACGGCCCCCGTTGGCCGCGGGCATCGCGCGGGCCAGCATTCCAGGTGGAAGGAACGACCGCTTGATAATTCTTGATGGCCTGGTCTTCTATCTCCACCCAATGTCCCAGTGACCCCCGCGGCGCCTCGAAGAAGCCAAAGCCGCGCGCGTTCTTGGGCCATGACTTCGGGTCCCACTTTTCTCCGTTGTGAATTCGCACGTCACCGCTCGCCAGATTGTTCCCGAGCTCTTGAATCCAGCCGACGAGCCGGCTTGCCAAGAATTGTGTTTCCAGTGCGCGCGCTGCTATTCGGCCGAGCGTCGAAAACAACGCAGCGGGCGGAGCTTTCAACTTTGCCAACGCGGCGTCGACGAGCGCCTTAATGTCCTGTTGACCCGAAGCGTAGGCCACGAGCATTCTTGCCAATGGCCCTACTTCCATCGCTTGGTCTTGATACCGCGGGGCTTTAAGCCAGGAATACTTCTGATCCACCTCTAGGAATTCGTAGGGAGGTTTGGGTCCCGAATACTTCGGATTGGTCTCCCCATCGAAAGGGTGTTTAGCGGTCTGATCGCCTCCTGAATACTCGTACCAGGAATGGGTTACATATTCTGTGACATTCGCCGGATCGGCCGGGTGAACCTTGGTCAGATCGCGATTCAGGATGATGCCCCGGGGAAGAACGAAGTCAGCAGGATCTTTGATGGAACTTTGCGGATAGCCACCGTATGAAATGAAATTCCCAAGGCCTTCACCTCGCTCGAACCAGTCGCGGTAAAACCCGGCCAGGGCCAGAACGTCGGGAACGAGAACTTGGTTCACGAACGAGATCGCCGTCTTGGCCACCTCGAGCAAGAAATCGATTCGTTCGGGATTTACCGTTGCGCCCGGCTCGTTCGGATCCATAGCGGTGGCCATGCCGCCTACAAGGAATGTCTGCAAGTGAGGATTCTTTCCGCCGAGAACCGCGTGAATCCGAATAAATTCTTTTTGGAACTGTAACGCTTCGAGGTAATGTGCAACGGCCATCAGGTTTGCTTCGGGTGGAAGATGGTAAGCGGGGTGCCCCCAATAGCCCGCGCCAAACAGGCTTAGTTGCTTGCTCGCAACCAAGGCGCTGACGCGGTCCTGGACGCTCTTGAAGTACTTTTCGCTCGACACAGGCCAATCTGAAATCGATTGCGCGAGTTGCGATGTTTTCGCCGGGTCGGCCTTCAAGGCCGAGACGACATCCACCCAGTCGAGAGCGTGCAGATGGTAGAAATGAATGACGTGATCTTGCACCGTCTGTGTTGCAGCAATGATGTTCCGGACTAATCGCGCGTTGTCGGGAACTTCGATGCCGAGCGCATCCTCGACTGCGTTTACCGAGGCGAGCGCGTGAACCATCGTGCATACGCCGCAAATTCGCTGCGCCCAGATCCATGCTTCTCGCGGGTCTCGGCCACGCAAGATCAGTTCGATTCCCCGGAACATCGTGCCAGAACTCCACGCGTCCGAGATCATTCCGCCTTCGACTTGCGCTTCGATGCGGAGATGTCCCTCAATTCGCGTGACTGGATCGACCACAATCCGCGCCATCGTCTCCTCCTACGCACCGCCCGAATCTGTCGGTTTGTTTACCTCGTCGGTTGTCTTTTTCGGTCGGATTTTGTCACGGACGATGTTGCCTGCCACCTGGGCCACCATCGCTGCGCCAACCAGTCCAGTGGCGACCCATCCGATCTCGTCCGCAGTCACGTCGACTCCGAAACCGGGCACCGACGGCAACCGCTTGTAGAAGGGCGATTTCGTATCCCAGAAACGGTGCGAAGCGCACGCAATGCAGCCGTGGCCAGACTTCACCGGCCAACTCGTTCCATCATTCCAGCGGACAGTGGGACAGTTATAGGTTGCTTCCGGGCCTTTGCAGCCCATCTTATATAGACAATAGCCCTTGCGGTGGCCTTCATCGCCCCATTCCTCGACAAAACGGCCTGCATCGTAGTGCGCTCGCCGTTCACATTGGTCGTGAATGATGTCGCCGTACGCGAACAATGGCCTATTGTATTCATCGAGAGCAGGCAGATCATGAAAGGTTAAGTAGTGCACCAGGACTGCCGCGGTGTTCGCTGGATTGTGCGGGCAACCTCCCAAGTTGATGAGGTTCTTTAACCCCGGAACCGCTTCGTGCAATCCAAGCGCTCCAGTCGGGTTAGGGTTCGAGCGAACCAGTCCTCCGTCCCACGCACAGGCGCCCACAGCAATATTCGCGGCGGCATTACTGCACACGTGTGTTGCGATATCCAAGGCGGTCTTGCCGCCAATGGTGCAGTAGACACCGCCGTCGGCCGTTGGAATTGCACCTTCCACTACAGCGATGTATTCGCCCTTGTGCTCACTGACCACTCGCTCGAGCGCGGCCTCAGCCTGCTTGCCCGCACCGGCCATCAAGGTTTCGTGATATTCCCAAGACAGAAGATCGAGAACAAATTCCGCGACCGGCGGATTGCTGCTGCGCAACATCGATTCGGTGTTGCCCGCACAATCTTGAAACTCAAGCCATACGAGAACGGGACGATTTGCCCGCGCCAGGGCCTTCATGACGGCGCCGACGTATCTCGGAGGCAACGCCAGTGTTGCAACCATCGAGCTGCAGAACTGTACGAATTGACGGCGCGACACCCCGCGCACCTGCAGTGCTGCTGGCAAAGGCCTTCCGCTTGACTTCATTCTCGTTCTCCCCAATACCTCGAAACGGGTGTACACTCCGCGTCAGTGTTCAATATCGTACACGGCCCTGCATTATCCGAAGGTAACGGGCGAGAACTGCTGCGACCGACAGCGGCGTCGAAGTGCGGTTGAAAAACATGCCGCACGGAGCCGCTCAATTCGCCAGGGGGCACGAAGGCCGTAAGAAACAGAGAGCATCGAGGGGTCTCACAATCCTGCACGGTTCTCAACGCCACATCGACCGTGTCACAGCCGTTCATTCGTTTCGCCCCGCGTAAAAGAAGGCTAAGTACCACGCGGTTGACACATCTGTCTGTGACTCAGGTCACACGCAATAGAACACGGGATGGATAAAACTTCCTAAACGTCGACGACTGTACAAACGAGCGGTCCGTTCCGGGGTGAGTATGAAAAAGCTATCGAACCGGCAAGCCCCTTCCCGCGCACACCTGCAGAAACTTTTTTCTCTTCGGAATCAGATGAGTACTTATCCCGTGCTCTCGGATCTATCCCTTGAACGCCTCCTAGGAATCGGAATGATGAGCGGTCGCATCACTAGGCCGAAGGGGTCCGCCCTGTTCACGGAAGGGCAACAAGTCCTTGGCGTGTACGTTCTCTGGGCCGGTCGCGTCAAGCTGACGATTGGTTCTGAGAACGGCAAGTCTCTCATCCTTGGAATGGTGGGTCGCGGAACCGTGTTCGATCTTCCGGCGGCGATCTTGGGTCTGCCTCATGTTGCTACGGCGGAGGTGACAAAATTGGCCGAGGTGAGTTTTCTCTCCCGCGACGATCTCCTTCGACACTTGCATGCGACGCACAGCGCAGCCTATGCGGCTGCGGAAACGGTGAGCGCGGTCTGCTATTCAGTTCTGACCGAGATCAACACATTCCATTTCTCCCAATCGGCAGAGCAGAAGATGGCCCGCTTCGTCTTGGGACTGTCTCCAATGGCTAAGTGTTGCAGCGGCCAAGCGCAAGTGACGCTGGAGCAGAGCGAGGAAGAGATTGGCCAAACAATTGGGGTCTGTCGCGAAACGGTGGCGAGGGTCATCTCGCGGTTCAAGAAGAGACACATTCTCGAACTTAAAGCTCCGATTCTCATCATTCACGACGGAGTTGCTCTCGCAAGAATCGCCGATTCCCCAAAGTCGCAATGAGGATGATGGCGGGGGCGTTATGAACGATGGGTCCATGCGGGCAAAAAGGGACAGTCACGAGCCCCTCGGATAATTCTTGACGGTCCATCCGCCGCTGTGCTGCCGGAAGATTCGCGCGAGTACGTGACAAGGAGGACCCGTGTTTGGGCCAACCGGAATTCTCGTCGCATTGCTCGCATTGACGATTGCACTGGCCGCAGTGTTTCTCGTGCGTCCCTCAATCACAGTGGGGGCCATGGCCAAGATTCTCGCGTTTGTGCTCATTGCCTTCGTGGGCGCATCATTAATAGGACTGGGGATTCTAGTCTACTTAGTTTCGCTGGTCTTCGCTGTCTCCCTACCCATCGAGAATCGTGGGTGAAATATGGGGAACAAGTGGTGATTTTGCGCGTCGCCGGTGTATCGGTCGAGCGTCAAGGCGATCGAGAACCATTAGCGGATATCTTTCATGATCCCCGTCTTCGTGCCGTGGGATGGCGAGATCTGGCCCGTGTCACGCAATTTGAGATTCTGCTCGAGCCTCTGCTGCCAGTTCCGTGGCTCATCGTGTCTCTTCTTACAGCTGCGCATGGCCACTATGTAATTGCGCTCGGTTTCTCATTTGTGTTTTTCCTTACCGGCCTTCGCCTCATTCACAATGCCTTTCACTCGGCGCTTGGGCTATCGCGCCGTGCGACGGACATCGTGTTGTGGGTCATGAGTCTGGTGATGCTGGGTTCGATGCACGCCGTGCAGTTCAATCACCTGCGGCATCACAAACTCACGCTAGGCGAGGGCGACGTGGAAGGCCGGCACGCGGAGATGCCTGCTTGGCGCGCTCTTCTGATCGGCCCGGCCTTTCCCATCCTCCTTCATATCAATGCACTCCGTTATGGCAATCGGAAGCTCCGCGCGACGGTCATCGGCCAGCTAGCCTTGAATGTAGCGTGGATCGCCCTGGTATTCGGCGCCTTCCATATCGACTGGCTCCGGTATCATGTGAGCGCGATGGCGATAGGGCAGTGTCTGACAGCGTTTTTCGCGGTGTGGACGGTGCACCATCACTGTGACCGTACGCACTACATCGCACGAACGCTGCGCAACAAAATCAAGAATGGAATCACGTTCAATATGTTTTTGCATATCGAGCATCACCTTTTCCCGCGCGTGCCAACTTGCCACCTGCGAGAACTCTCGCGTCGCATCGATCGCGCGGCGCCTGAACTTCGGAGCAAGATCGTCTTTTGAGTAAATGGCGTGGTCAGGTGTGGCCGCGGTCCAATGGAGGCGTCGCAATGCATATAGAACTGCCAACCTGGGTCTTGGTCGTGGGGCGTATTCTGTTCGTCTCATACTTTGTTTCAATGGGAACAAGCCACCTCCTCAAGTTCCGAGAACATTCGGCACACCTTGCCCGCAAGCATGTGCCGCTTCCGCAGGCGGCCACGATCGCGACGGTGGTCATGATGGTCGGCGGCGGCATCTTAGTCCTGTTCGATTGGCATCCCAGGATTGGCGCAGCTTTATTGTTCGGCATAATCTTGCCGGCGCCGTTCTACTTGCACCGGTTTTGGAACGAGACGGACTGGTATTTGCGCCTAAGTGAGTTCGCACACTTGATGAAGGACTTGTCATTGGCTGGTGCGGCGCTCATTCTACTTGTGGCGCGTTAGGTGGTGCGGAATCACATGGGCCTGGCTAGCAGTTCCCCGTCCCAAGTCTCTTCGATAGGATTTAAGACAGTCCGACTACGTGCCCAGTTTGCGGGTCCAGGTCGATATCGTAATATGCCGGTCGCGTCGGCAATCCCGGCATCGTGTTCATCGCACCGAGTAGCGGATAAACAAATCCTGCTCCGACGCTCGCTCGAATATCTCGTACGGGCACGGTAAATCCAGTCGGAACGCCTTTGAGCCTGGGATCGTGGCTTAAACTCAAATGGGTTTTGGCCATGCATATTGGCAATTTGTCGAATCCAAGGCGCGTGTACAGCTCAATCTTCTTCTCCCCCTCCGGTGAGTATTCGACACGCTCACCGCCGCACATCTCGCGAACGATCGTTTCGATTTTTTCCTTGATGCTCAAGTCGAGCGGGTAGAGAAATCGAAAGTTTCCAGGTTCGTTGCAAGCCGTGATCACCGACTTGCCTAACTCAATCGCTCCGGCTCCGCCTTGCGCCCAGTGATCGCTCATGACCGCATCTTCGGCCCCTGCATTCACAGCGATGCGTCGCACAAGGTCGATTTCGGCTGCCGTATCGTTCTTAAAGCGGTTCACCGCGACTACAACAGGGATTCCGAACGCTCGGGCGTTCTGGATCATCTTTACCAGATTGGCGCAGCCCTTCTCTACCAACTCCAGATTCTCCTGCGAATACTCAGGGGCCAGCGGCTGGCCAGCCGTGACCTCGGGGCCGCCGCCATGCATCTTCAAAGCTCGAATTGTTGCAACTAAAACGACACAGTTCGGAATCAGCCCGCTGTAACGGCACTTGATGTTGCAAAACTTCTCCATCCCTATGTCCGCGCCGAAGCCTGCTTCAGTTAGGACGTAGCCATCCGGCCCAACGAGTTTCAAGGCAATCTGGTCCGCCACAATCGATGAATTACCGTGAGCGATGTTTGCGAAGGGTCCTGCGTGTACAAACGCCGGCGTTCCTTCGAGCGTTTGCATGAGATTTGGCATGATGGCGTCTTTCATTAACACCGTCATCGCGCCACTGACTCCGACATCGTCGGCCGTGACCGGCTCGCCAGTCCTGCTGATCGCAACCACCATACGCCCAAGGCGTTCGCGCATATCGTTCAACCCGGTAGTTAGCGCAAGTATCGCCATCACTTCGCTGGCAACAGTTATGTCGAATCCAGTCAGGCGCGTGAATCCCCTTTCTTCAGTGCCCTGCCCAATCGTGATCTGGCGCAGCATTACCGGGGAAAAGCTCCGATTGCCGTTCTTGTTCGGCGGGCAAAGCCGCTCGAAGAGCGCTTCGTCTTTTTGCGAATTTTCATGAAAATTACGTGCGTCAATGGCGGCAGCCAGCAGGTTATTCGCAGCTGTGATGGCGTGGATGTCTCCCGTAAGATGGAGATTGAATTCTTCCATCGGAACAATCTGACTGTAGCCGCCGCCAGCTGCCCCACCCTTGATCCCGAAGGTCGGTCCCTGACTGGGTTGACGGATGCAAGTAAACACTTTCTTGCCTAAGTGTGCTCCGATCGCCTGGCTCAGGCCAACGATGGTGGTTGACTTGCCTTCGCCCAAAGGGGTGGGGGTGATTGCGGTCACCACGATGTATTTGCCATTCGTGACATGCTTTAGCCGATCGCGAATCGAGAGATGCACTTTGGCCTTGGTGCTCCCATACAGCTCCAGTTCTTCCGGAAGGATGCCTATGTCGCTGGCGATTCGGCTGATCGGGATGGGAGTTGCGGCCTGCGCGATCACAAGATCGCTGGGAACTGAGGCAAGTATGTTCGCAAGCTTATGCGGCATTGAGAGTCCGTATCACCTTGTTGTTTTGGAACGCAAGAATATTTGCTGAGCAGGGCATGTCATATCGAATCATCCCCCAAACGAGGACGCTGCTTTTGGCCGTATTTAGCTGGGCGTGCTATCCGTCCTCCGCTCCGAGTCGAAATTACCAAAAAATCCGTCCATTCAGGGCATCAGCTCGAGTGAAGAGAGGAATGCTCCGCCGAGTGCCAGCCGGTGGCCACTGCATTCCACATTGCATGCACCTCAAACCACCAGGGATTCGGTGGTTCATTACGCCGTTGCACCCCGTACAGGGCCTCGAATCCGGAATAGACAGCTCCTCAGGCAATGACGGAAAAAGAGTCGAGGTCCCCGTCCTAATTCTCTCCTCTTCTTGCTTCGCCCATTCCAAAACTCCGTAGACCTGGGTCATGCCTTTTTGCTTAAACCAAGCCAGAGCCTGCGATGTCGAGTCGGCCTGATCGTCGTACTTGCCTTTGGGGAAGCTCGCGAGCTCGTGCAAGTACTCGCCTAGCCACGCTGCCCTGTCCGGTAGGTGAACGAAGCCATTCTCAACTGTGTTCGTGACCGAGTGCATCCTCATGATCTTGTCCATCGTCGGCTCGTATTTCTGGATCGCATGCATTCCCTCGCTGATCAGTTCCTGGATCAACTGCCTCCCGGACGCCTTATCTTCGATAAGAATGGTCTCCCGCCTAAACGCCTCCGCTTGGTCTCGCACCGCGCGCTTCAAGTTCGGATAGTCGAGCCGTTTGCGAAACAGGTGAAGGAGGTAAAGGTGGTTAACTCTCACGCCCCAAGTGGTACAGACGCTGTAATCGCTGAGTTCCGTGGGCTTGTTCGCCGTATCCCAGCTCTGAACAATCATCTCGTACTTCGCAGGCGCGTCCGCTGAAGGGTACGTCTTAAACCACTCCATTTTGACCAATCCGCCGCCGAGGGGAGCCGGAGCCTGTTGGTATTGTCCGGAAAAGTTGTATTCACCTTGAGCTTCGCGGATGTGATTCAGCACGTCGAGAGGCTCTCGCTCTGGATGAAGAGCTTCGCCGGCACGACGTTCGAAGACCCGAATTCCATAAGGCGTTCGAATCTGGTGCCTTTCGTCTTCTTCGGCGATGGCCGGGAACCGAATGACCGTCCAGGGCTCCAAACCAAGAACGTGGCCAACGAGATCGTCCTCATGCAATCTCTGCATGATTAAGATGATGCAGCCCGTCCTCTTGTCGTTTAACCGGCTGTACAAAGTGTGGTCGAACCATTCGTTCGCGGCTTTTCTCGAGGTGTCGGAGAGAGCCTCTTCAGGCTTCAGCGGGTCGTCGATGATGATAAAGTTCGCGCCTCTGCCGGTCAGAGCACCGCCAACTGATGTCGCGAGGCGGAAACCCTGCTGGGTGGTCACGAAGTCTTGCAAAGCCGGGCGCTGTGACGAGAGCCGAGTGTGAGGAAAGAGCGATCGATACCAGTTGCTAGCCATGATGGTCCGAGTATCCATGGCATGTTTGTTCGCCAAGTCCTGACCGTAACTAGCGCAGATGATTTGGGCGCTCGGGTCGCGATCTAGGAGATAAGCCACGAAGGCGACGGAAGCGGAGTGCGATTTCAACGACCGCGGAGGCTGATTAATGATCAGACGAGTGATCTCTCCACGACGGCAAGCTTCAAGTGCCGAAGCAACCACCTCAATGTGCCAATTTGGCATGAATTCAGTCGTTGGGTTCAGCTCATAGAACGAGCGCTCAGTAAATGCGTACAAATCTCGACGCAGGAGCGCCCGATATTCTCTCTGACTCACGTTATTCGGCATCTCCTTCTCCTCCGTTATTCGTGGATTCCAGTCGCTTCAAAATCCCGTTCAGGACCTTCTCGTCCACCTCCTCGATTTCAGAATTGGGCATAGCAGTTTGGCTCGACCGTTCTTCTGCAGATCGCACCAATGCCGTCAACAACGCGACGGCCTTGAGGTCGCCTGAGGCTGCTCTATTCATCAGTTGCTTGATCTCCGCTTCAAGCTTGGTGACTGACTTTCGTTTGCCGCTCTCGTTGATCACGACCCTCTCGCGCAATACCTTCGCCAAGACGCTGGCCACGTTGAGGGTGCCCTTGGGACGCCCACGAGGATTCCCGGACTTCCCCGGCTTGAACCGCGTCTGCTCGGGCGGACTGCAGTAGCCCGGTTTTGTGGCCTTAGGCTCGTCAGGGTTAATCGGCTTATCCATGCATTGCCTCCTCGATTTGGGCAAACGTCTGGCCCGATGATTCTTGTACGGCGCTCTGTCCTGTGAAGGCCTGCCAGCGGCGAACGATCGTGTCGACATAGCGCGCATCGAGCTCTAGGCCGTAGCAGACGCGACCCATTCGCTCCGCCGCGATCATCGTCGTGCCGCTTCCCAAGAATGCATCGAGCACAATCCCTCCCCTGGCAGTGCAATCCAGGATCGCGTCGGCAACCATCTCGACTGGTTTGATCGTGGGGTGGAGAGCCGACAAGTCTCCTTCGTCGATGCTGCGAGATAAGGAATTTACGCGCCGATAATTCCACACGTTTGTGCGGTAGCGGCCGTATTGACCAAGCTGAATATTGTTGCGGTGAGCTTTCCTGCCGTTCTTAAAGACAAAGACAAGTTCATGCTGACTTCGATAGAGCGACCCCTGGCCTGCACAATCCTTCACCCACACACAGATGTTCTTGAATTCGGCGTATATCGACCGAGTCGCAGAAATCAGTTCCGGTGAGTGCCGCCAATCCATGCAGACAAAGTGCAATGCTCCGTTGACACTGTTTCTTGCGAGATGTGCGAGGACGGTCGTCAAGAACTCGGTGAACTCCGTCTCACTCATCTCGCCCGACGCCAGCGCGAATTCGGCGTGATGGATCTTCCCGAAACCGGTGACGTAGCCATCGATCGGATCGTTGTACGGGGGATCTGTAAAGACCATCGCCGCGCGATGACCCTTCATCAGCAAGGAATAGGCCGAGTCTTTTCGGGCATCCCCGCACAGGACCCGGTGCCTGCCGAGCAACCAGCAATCGCCGGCTCTTGTGACTTGTGGATTCGTTCCTGCGTCAGGGATCGAATCGGCTGGATCGTCCTTGCCGTGCGCGGTTGAAGTGGCACCCTCAACGAACGTATCGATCTCGCTCATCTCGAAACCGGTCACTTCCAAACTAAAGTCGATTTCAGCTTCGGAGAGGATCTTGAACTGGTCGCCCAGCAACCGACTGTCCCATTCAGCGTTTTCAGTCAGTTTGTTGTCCGCGATCATGAAGGCGCGCGCTTGGTTCTCCGATAGATGCTCCAAGCGAATCACCGGAATTTGTGCGATGCCCACGTCCTTGCACGCCAGCACCCGACCGTGGCCGGCGATGACGCGCAATTGAGCATCGACGAGCACGGGAACATTGAAGCCGAAGGTCTTTATGCTGTTTGCAAGCTGTCTGATTTGTTTGCGGTCGTGCAACCGAGGGTTTTGCGGATCGAGCCGTAAAGAAGAAATAGGGAGATACTCGATTGACAGATTCCGTGACGCCATTCGTTTTCCTCCTGCGAGATTTACGCCGAACATCGTCAGGATAGATGCGACAGAACGGACGACACTATCTACTCAAACCGCGTTCCAATGGACAGTTTTAAGGATCGCTTATCGGTTCGCCTTCAAACGGCGCATGGAAGAGATCTTCTTGCGGAGAGTCTCGGGCTCATGGCCCTTGCAAAACGAATACCACTCGAGGAAAAGTCCAGACGGAGACAAACGTTTGCGAATTATTTGGGCCTTCAACATGGCGGGATTTTCTGCGAAAAACCACACCCAGCGAAGTAGATTTGCTTTAAGGCTAGGAAGCTTCTCTTTCGAATCCGTAACAATTCGGACAAAGCTTTCCGATAGCTTCCTTGCATTAGGACTGGAGCGCATTGCCGAATACTCCTGTTTGACCCTAGGCAATACAGACCTCAGCTCGCGAACTGTTTGTGCCTGCGCAGAAACCAGATCCGGATCGTCAATCGGAGGAAGTTCTTTCCCTTGAACAATCCTTACGTACTTGGCCAGTGCTTTTCCCAAGCGTATGAACAAATCGGACCCGTTCTCGTCCGCATCCCACATGCTGATGCGGCGCAAGACTCGTGTGCTGATTAGGAGTCGCCAGCCGAGTGTCTCCGCCTGCCTGAGAATGATCCTGTCCAGTTTTGACATAAGCTCCAGCAACAGGTCATCGTGCTTGCCTCGTTCGATCTCAGCCCGCAGTTGACGCTCTTTCTCAGACCAGGTGGTGTGCCAAATCTTGATCAATTCCCTCGAAATAGCCTTGTCCAGTTCACGACGCGACATACCGTCGTGCCATTTGATTCGCGCGACTATTTGAGGCATGACGTCCGGACGACGAGGAACCTTAGGACGACGCTTTTGCGTGCTCATGCCGTTCACCTCTTCCTCAAATCATAGTTAGACTTCCGGAGTGTCTAAAGGTACAGAACCCTGGAAGCGAGTCTGATTCGAATGCTCGCACGACGGTCGTCGCCAGCCTTCCGACAGATGTTAGCCGTCTCCGATGGGTGGCTGCCTTCGTCTTGACTGTTCGTTCTTCCGGCCCGGAGAAACGGAGTTTCGCTTGACTGTTCGCCTCCGGCAAGCGTCACTGTGTCGATGTCAGAGGATTGATCGAAATGGATGATCACGTTACGCGCCAGATCTCGGGACTACGATCCATGCCTCGCGCGCAGTTGCTCGACCTCTGGCGGACAGTGTATAGGAAGGCCGCCCCTCCTGGAGTTCGCCGAGAAATCCTCGTCCCGTTCTTGGCCTACAAAATCCAAGAAAATGCATACGGTGGGCTCAAGCCCTCGGTCCGTGCTGAGCTTCGCCGCATCGCGGAAAGTCTGAAGAGCAATCCGAGTGGAAGTCTCGGTCGCTCGCGAATCAAGCCCGGAAGTCGCGTCCTTCGTCAATGGCGCGGAGAGATGCATGAGGTGACCGTGGAAGAGTCCGGTTACAAGTATCGCGGCACAAGCTATCGGAGCCTCTCACAAATCGCCCGCCGCGTGACCGGGACGCGTTGGTCCGGGCCTGCCTTCTTCGGCCTCAAAACCACGAAATCAAACGGACGCCATGACTCGGCCTAACGTTTCCTGCGCGATTTATACGCGAAAATCTTCCGAGGAAGGCCTCGAACAATCGTTCAACTCCCTAGACGCGCAGCGTGAGGCCTGTCGCGCGTTCATTTTGAGTCAAAAGCACGAAGGTTGGATCGCTCTCCCAGATGTCTATGACGATGGAGGTTTATCGGGCGGTACGATGGAACGACCTGCCCTAAAGCGATTACTCGCCGATGTCCAGGCAAGAAACATTCAAACCGTCGTCGTTTACAAGGTCGATCGGCTGACACGCTCTCTCGCCGACTTCGCCAAAATCATCGAAATCTTCGACTCGCACGGAGTTAGCTTTGTGTCCGTGACCCAGCAGTTCAATACCACGTCTTCGATGGGCCGGCTCACGTTGAACGTCTTGCTCTCGTTCGCCCAATTCGAACGCGAGATCACCGGCGAAAGAATTCGCGACAAATTCGCTGCGTCGAAGAAAAAGGGCATGTGGATGGGAGGATTTGTTCCGCTAGGATACGACTTGGTCGAAAGAAAGCTGATCGTGAATCGAGCTGAGGCAAGCACGGTACGCGAAGTCTTTCGTCAGTACTTGAAGCTCGGTTGCGTGAAAAAGCTGAAGCAGTTCTTGGACCGCAACGAATATCGCAGCAAGACCCGCATCGGGAGTAACGGGCGCCGAACTGGCGGGACGGCGTTCTCAAGGGGCGCTCTCTATCACCTGCTGAACAATCGGATCTATATCGGAGAAATCTCACACCGCGGCCAGCACTATCGAGGCCAACATCAGGCGATCATCGAGAAACCCGTGTGGGACCAAGTCGCGGATCGTCTGCGATCGAACAACCAGTCACACCGCTCTGGCAAATCCAACTCGTCGCCGAGCCTCCTGAGTGGCAAGCTCTTCGATACAAGCGGAGTCCGCTTCACGCCGACTCATGCCGTAAATGATGGCAAGCGCTACCGGTACTACACGTCCCAAGCGGTGATCAATCACTCAGGCTCAAAGCCGACGCTCACCCGATTCCCTGCTCAGGAGCTGGAGCAGATCGTGAGGTCACAGATCCACGCGTTTCTCAACGCTCCTGACAAATGGATTGCGGGAATTGACGACGAATCGAGTCGAGAGGTTGCACTGTGTCGCGCACAGGAACTGGCTAACACTTGGCCGAAGATTGGCGCCGAAGAACAAGACCAGTTCGTCAGGAAAATACTCGCTCGAGTGATTCTCGGCCGCGCGAACGCATCGATTGAGATTGATCACGCCAATCTGATAGCGACGCTGCTTGATGATAAGACCGAAGCGAGTCAAAGCTTGCGCACACGAAAACCGAACGTTCTGAAGATTGTCTGCACTTTTCAGGCTCTCCATCGAGGAAATCAACTTCAGCTGAGTACGCCCGACGATAATTCGACAGCCGACCGGCGACCCACGACATCCCTGCTCAAGGCGATGGCACGCGCACGCGTTTGGTACGAACAAATTGTGAACGGCGACATTTCCACGGTTCGGGAACTTGCACGAACGTGGAAGCTGCCACGCCGTTATGTCAGGCGAATCCTAAACTGCGCGATCCTATCCCCGAAAATCACTGAAATGCTTTTGACAGGCCGACATCGGCGCAGTCTCACGCTAGATGAGATGCTGAAAAACGTGTCATGCGACTGGCGGGAGCAGGAGAACCGGATCCTTCGCTAGTCGCGGTAGTAAGTCCGATTTTGGATATTCGGGACCAGCGTCACACCCCTGTCTAGCGTGGCGGGTGGCTGCGACGGTTGCCGCGGCGGGTTTCAGCCCAGAGATCGACTCGAGCAATTTCTTTACGGGATTGGACAAGGAGCGATTGCAGAGTTCGGTCGGTCACTTAGGGTCTTGTCGGAAATAGGAAACAAGGAGAAGTTGGCTCGCCCTAGAGGACGATTTCAGAACTCTCGGGATTAGCCAGATCGTTAAAGAACTTCCCAAATTCAATCAATTCTCCATTCCCTGAGTCATTATCGCATCGTAGGGAAAATTGGCGTGGCAGGTATAGCAAAATGATCGATTCGACCCTAAATCTCCACGTGCGAATGATCCTGAATCGAGGCGAGTCCGATGTCCAAGACCTTTAAGCGCGGTGACCACGTTGAATGGAACTCAGAAGCCGGCAGAGTCAGAGGCGTGATTTTTAAGAAGGTTGTTTCAGACGTACGAATCAAGGGCTATGTGCACCATGCATCGAAAAAAGAACCTCAATACCTCATCAAGAGTGACAAAACTGACCACGTAGCTATTCATAAGGGCAAGGCACTAAGGCTAGTGAAGACTCGGACGTGAAAGTGGCCGACCAAAATCGGTAAGAGAAGGGACTTCACGTGATAACGGATGCATTCCGGGCGCAACTGCACTTTTGTTCGACGCTACTCGGTGGTCATGCTAAGCGGAGTGGTGACGACAACGGGTGGTCGGAGAAAGGTGACAAACAGATTGACGGCGAACAACGTAACCGCCGCCAGTTCGATCAGGGCAGAAACAGGCAGAACGTTCCATGCCCAGGCTGCATAATTCTGATAGGCGAGGATTTCAGACGTGACGCGGAGCGTGCAGCCAGTCATCAACAGCACCAGCATCACTAGCATCAGCCTCGGACTCCACAACACACGCATCCCACAAAACGACGGCAGAATTCTCTGCCCGACGGAAAAAACCATCGCCGCGATAAATCCAACAGTGAGCGCGTGTCGCGATGCCCCCCAGATTCCTGGTGCCTCCCCAGCGCGCGACGCCCATATGCCGAGTGTCGCGGCTATCAGTAGCCATCCATAGGCAATCCGGATGAATATGGGAAAACTTCCGTGAACATTGATCGTCTTCGCCGCCTTCGCAGCTGGCTCGAAGAAGCGGATTGCAACGATTGCCATTGCTGCTCCTCCCAGCAAGAGAACACTAGCAGCGCGTAAAGCGTTCGAAGAATCCGACCACTACACCTGCCGTGTTCAAACCAGCGGCTACCAGGAGCAAAGAACCTCGCAGGGGTCGCAGCCCCATGAAGACCGGGAGCCAACGCGAGCTGAACCCCCACACCATGGGAACGAGAAAGCCCCAAGCGGAAACAATCAAATAACGCTGATCGAATTCATGCTGGAATGCCGGTGAACTCCCATAGAGCGCCAGTTGAATGGAGGCTCCGAGATTGAGTGCGAGCGAAGCTAGCAAACCTAGAGTTGCGGCAATCACGACGAAGATCCAAGATTCCCACGGCTTCGGCACGCCGTTTGACGGCCGGTGACTCGCAACGGCCTGAAAGAAAATCAAGAACGCGAGTACTTCAAGTACCGCTGACATTGGCATCAGAATGCGCCAGTGCCAGGGATAAATATCCGAAAGCCACCGGGTGGTCACTCCGACGACCCAAAGTGCCCAACATAGCCACCCTTCCCAGAGCGCAAACGCCTTCAGCTTGCGCAACTTCGGGATTGCATAGAAGCCAATCCCAAGAACAAAAGTACCCACCCAGCCGAACAATTGCGCATGGCCATGCGCCTGAATCCAAGCCGGAGCGATGGATTCGGCCGCCTCCCGATTACTGATTTTGATGAGATTCCACACACCGAGAAATGTTCCCGGGAGCAGCATGAAGACCAGCCCCATGACGATATAAGCCATTAGCACGCGCGAAAGTGATTGTTCACGCGCGATTGCACGGTCCATGATTGATTTTGTCTTGTTGTCCAACCAAACAGGTCTTTGGCCGGCAAGCGGAGACGCATCGGACATTGCACCCTCCATTTCCAAAATGTTCCGGCAGCGGACTCCTGGACGGAAGCCGGACCTACCCGGCAGCTTTGAATGCGGCGCTCTTCGATGCAATCGAGGCAAGCATCTCGTTCCAGTCTTTAACAAATGACTCGGCGGCTTCTCGCTGGAGATCAGTGCCGAGCTTGTCATAGTCAATGCCCGCTTTAGCGAACTTCGCAAGCACCTCCTCGGCATCCCCTCCGTCAGCAGCCATGAGCTCACCCAGTGAGCCGTGGTCCGCGAAAGCAAGCAATGTCTTGTCAGGAATCGTGTTGACGGTGAATGGTGCGGCGAGCGCCTTGATGTAGAGAACGTCTGAAGCAGTCGGGTCCTTTGTACCCGTGCTAGCCCACAGCAGTCGCTGCGGTCGGGCTCCAGCATTCGCCAGTTGCAGCCATCGCTCCGAATCGAGCAGCCGGCGATATGCTTTGTAGGTTCGCTTGGCGACGGCGATCCCAAGCTTGTCTCGCAACTCTCCAGGAACTTTCTCCATGGTCGCCTTGTCCCATCGGCTGATGAAAACAGAAGCCAAGGAACAAACATCAGGATTTAATCCCGCTTGGACGCGTCGCTCGATGCCGCGCAAATAAGCTTCCGCCGCTGCCAGATATTGCTCGCGCGAAAAGAGCAGGGTCACATTTACTGGCACACCGGTAAAAATAGACTCCTCGATCGCTGGAAGGCCTTTGGGAGTACCGGGAATCTTGACGAAGAGGTTGGGCCGCTCGGCCCAAGCGTGAAGCCGCCCGACTTCGGCGATTGTACCTGGTGTGTCGTAAGCGAGCGTGGGCGAAACTTCAATGGACACCCAACCGTCGACGCCATTCGTCCTGTCGTAGATCGGACGGAACAGATCGGCGGCCTGCCTGAGGTCCTCGATTGCAAGCTCGAAGAAAAGAGCCTCATCTGACTTACCCTGTTTCATCTTTTCGTGGATGGCATCATCGTAGAAGTTCGAGTTCTTGATCGCATGGTCGAAGATCGAGGGGTTTGAAGTGAGCCCGCTAATCGAGAGTTCGTCGATGTAGCGGCGGAGCGTCCCACTCGTTAGGAGCCCACGTGTAATGTTGTCGAGCCAAAGACTCTGGCCGAGATCATGGAGCTGTTGTGTCGGCTTCATCGTTGTCCCCCACTTGGAATCTGTTGCGAATCTCTTTGGCCGTTGTTTGCGTTCGGCGTCTTCGTTTGTTGGTGAATAAATGAGAATAGCCCTTCGTGAGTGTCACCAAGCACCAGGTAATCCATTACTGTTGCCTCCTACGATTCGACATCCACCATGTAATCTCGGCCTTCCCAAGAGCCCTTGCTCGTCCAAAAGAAAGTGAATCGAATCGGCGCGCGCTGCTCTGGCGGAATCGGGACATCCACAAATTCAATTCCGAGTGCCGTTCCCGAAGAGGGGATATCTTCGACTGTGTGCCATTCGTCCCTCGTCCAGTGGAGGCGAAACGGCGCGTCAACCTGGACGCGAAGTGTACGGTCTTTTCTAATGCGACGTACTTGCCTATTCTGCTTCCACACCTCGAACAAATGACGAGTGGTGGTTCGTCCCGAGAGATAACGCTCCGCAACTTCTGGAATCAGATCGAAGACCTGGCCGTCAGCCGCCGACCTTAACAGCTTGATGTACTCGGCATGTGCCCACATAAGCGGCATCGCTGAACCCGTGGGCCGTCCTGTGAGCATATAACGCTCGGGCCGGTCCACGTCGTCCCAGACCTGCTCAGGCAAGAGGCCTGTGGCTGAAGAAAAACCTTCCATGGCCCGAATGAATAACTTTGTATCGTGGCCCGCAGCTAATTCGTAGTGCCCACGCTCACCCGCCAAGAGTGGCCAACCCCGTCCCTTTCCCCAACCAACAAAAGGTCCGCCGTCTTCTTTCTGTCCATACCCATCATTATTGTAGCGGTGCCAGCAGGGTCCGAAAGGAGTCTCGACCTTGAGCACGGCGTCCACGACCCGCAGCGAATCCACAATCAAGGAATCGTCGGGTTTTCGGATTCCATAACGCACCAGTTCGAGAAACCCTGCATCGATAATGTCCTTGGCCGGGAACTTGTTTTGAACATCCGGCGGGCGGTTCGTAATGTTGAGGAATCCGCTGTTGGGATCTTCCTCCGGCCGGGGATTGCCTACGCTCTCCGGAAGAATCCGTATGTAGTGCCGGCTGATCCCTGGGACGAGTGCGCCCTGCGTTGTGACCGTCCAGGATTCGACGTGAGAATTCAGAAAATCAGCGTACTCTTCCAGGAATGTCGCAGTGGCCTCATCGCGCCTCTCGCGGAATAGGCAGGCAGCGGAGATCAGAGCAGCGATGTTCGAGGCAAGTGTGGAGGGAGAATAACCACTTGCTTCCTCCCAGCGCTCCTGCTGAGTAACCGGTCCATGGCGGACCAAGTAAGCAGCCGCGTGCGCAATCATCGGGTAAGGGTCAAAATCCTGGAGAGCGCTCTGCCGCTTGAGCTGCCAAGCGAGAAGTATTGGAAATGCGACTTCGTCGAGTTGGATTCCCTGCCAGTAGGCTCCTCCATCAAGCCAAAAGTTCTGGGGAAAGCCCCCGTCCTCCAGTTGCGCGACTGCCAGGTAAATGAGCGCCCGCAAAGGTGTAGCGCTATCGCCAGCAGCGAGCATGGCCGAAGCGCTATTGACCATGTCGCGCGTCCAGACCAAGTGGTACCCGCCGTGGTCCGAGTCACCCTTTGCTTCTCCCCAGGGAATCGACAGTGATGCGATAAACGCTCCCGGATACGACTTGTCTTCGTGAGCGCGAAGCAAACTAAGGCTGCTGTGATATAAGTTCCCTTTGTCTATGGAGACCTTTTCCAGGGGAAGGACTCGGGCGCTAGCGCGCTCCCATTGCTCCGTATAGCGCTTGTGATGCTCTTGGAAAGGAACGCCGAGCGCCTGAAACAACGTTGTGACGGCCCGGTCCTGTGTGTTACCGAATGCAAGACCCATGGTGAACTCGCGTTGAACGTCCAGGCCCAGTTCTCCCATCAGCGCGATGTTACCGTCAGGGGCACAATCGAACTCCCAGTCCATTTGAAAGTTGCCCGCAATATCGGTCCAGCCGTCACTTTGGCCAACGTAGCCACACGATGTACGAGAAAAGTTGACCGTGCCGCCGAGCGCCAGCCATATCCCTTTCTTCTGCGCCATCAGGATTTTCCGGCCTCCAACCTCGATTACGTGACCGTTGTTACTCGATCCGCCTACCTGGAGATGGGGCGCGCACAGAGTATAGAGGCGCAGTTTTGAGATGACCGTTTCATCGCCAGTTAGCTGGGTATGCTGGAGAACGCAGCCAGAGTGCGGATCTGTGATTATTTCTTTGACGATGGCATATCGGCCGCTGGGATCGACGTTCGTAATGCGGTAACCCAAGGCATGAGCGGAAAGACGCTCACATGTTGATTTGAAATGGCGTTTTTCCTCATGGAAGAAAGACTTCCCGTCCGTGACGAGATACTGAAGGTCTCGGATCTGTGGGTGATCCACGGTCGGATAATAGACTTCGGTGATGACACCGTTCCACAAGGTGAACCAGATTCGGCTAGAAGCTGCGTAAGCAGTTCCCACCCCGTCTTTATCTCCATGGGTCCATCTCGGCTCGATGCCAGGCCATCCGAAAGCTGGATTGCTATCTTTTGGTTTCATATCGCGCTCTCACACGCACGGTAGCGGTTCAGATCCTGGTCAATCCAACCCTCTTCGAGCACGGACTAATCTTCTTCCTCGATCATCATCTCGTCTTCGCTCGCGGCCTTCATTTGGTAGCTTCCATTGCTTTGTCTGCGGTCGGTTTGGGATTGTGCCAGCCGCCGTCACCAGCAACGATATGGTCAGCTTCCGTCGGGCCCCAGGAGTTTGGTTCGTACTCGTGGGCGGGCGTCGCGTTCCCCAAGATCGGATCGACAACACTCCACGCTGCTTCCACTCCGTCTTCACCAACGAATAGCATCGGGTCACCCCGAAGCGCATCGCCAAGCAGGCGTTCGTAAGGCTTCATCTCATCGGCCTGCGTCTGCCGTACAACAAGTTCGACTCGCTCACCGACCATCGCCACGTGTCAATGCGCAACTTGACCGCGGCGAACGTCTCTACCTGTGAATCCGAAGCAACTCCTTTCTCATTGCGGTAGCCTCGAAACTGACCGCGGACGACATCCGCAGGAGATAGCGGCCGCATGGCTCGAAAAGCCCGTTGCTTCTCATATCGCAAGGCATCCGCATCTCGGCCGATCGGTGCCTCCATCGTGAGAAGCGCGACGACCTCTAACATATGGTTTTGAATGACATCCCGGATTGCACCCAGCTCTTCATAAAGGACTCCCCGCCCTCGCATGCCGAAGTCTTCAGCCATCGTGACCTGGACACTCTGGATATAGTTGCTGTTCCAAATCGGCTCGAGGAACGAATTGGCGAAGCGGAAGCACAGCAGATTTTGGACTGGCTCCTTGCCAAGGTAATGGTCAATCCGGAAAATCGCCGATTCGGGAAAAGATTTATGGAGCGTTCTATTGAGCGCCTGCGCCGAGGAAAGGTCGCGCCCGAATGGTTTTTCGACAACCAGCCGCGCCCCCTTGTCGCATCCTGCATGGGCCAGACCTTCAGCCACGGTCGCAAACAAGTCTGGAGGTATAGCAAGGTAATAGAGAGGACGAGATACAGCGCCAAGCGCCTTTCGCAGCTGGCGGAAGGTCTCCGGTGAGGCGTAGTCTCCGTTAACATACTGAAGTTTTGCCGAAAGCGCTGCGAATGCGCGGGAGTCCAGGCCCCCGTGCTTCTCAATGCTTTCGCGAGCGCGGGCTCGAAGCCCGTCCAGGTCCTTCGCAGACCTGGCCACCTCGATAATCGGCATATTGAAGTGGCCGCGCTGGGTCATCGCCTGTAGCGCTGGAAAAATCTGCTCATATGCTAGATCCCCAGTGGCACCAAAGAAAACAAACGCATCCGATTCGAGATTCTCCATTTTCTACCGTCCGTTCTCATGCTTATACCGCTACGCCCTGCTCAGTAGCCTGCGAATTCCTCAGCGTGAATGTCGCCGTCATTCATCCCTGCTTTGCTTAGCATCTCGTGCAAACCTTTCACCATGGCGGGCGGACCAGCGATGTAATAGATGGGTGACGCAGCGCCCTTCAAATGCCTTCCGAGCATCCCTTGATCGATCAAGCCGGTTTCACCATTCCAAGGTTGATGCGATTTATCCATTTCCGTCATGCTGGCGATCAACTTGTACTTTGGATTGTCTTTTTCCAGGCTCTGAAGGTCTGCGAGGAATGCTGCATCTTCCGGCCGCCTATTGGAATAGAAGAGAAAAACACGCTGGGGCAACTTCTCCTTCGCTGCCCAATGGACAATGCTTCGAAACGGAGTGATGCCAATCCCGCCAGCGAGGAATACGGCCGCTCGCGTAGAATCATTCTGAAGAATCAAATCCCCGGATGGCCCTTCGATCTTCACAGCGGTCCCAATCGGCATCGTCTTCAGCACGCGTTTGAATGCCGTATCGCGCATCCGCGTGGCCACCATCAAGGTTTCTTCGTGAGGGGCGCTCGCGATCGAAAAACTGCGCACATTTCCTTCGGAATCCGTCTCCGAAGGATCAAGCAAAGTCATATCGAAGTACTGGCCGGCCTTGAATGTCCATCCTGATGGCTTTTCGAAACGGAAGGCCATGGCGCCTTCCGCAACTTCCTTACGATCTTTCAGTTTGCAGATGAAGCCTTGTGACGCCGCAGCAGTGCTCATAATTGGTCTCCTTCCGATACGTGACTCGATCAAATCCTGACTTCGTTTCGTTCAGGGAACCGCCGCATCTCGTGAATCAGATCCCAGCCTCCTGGCTGAAATACTGGTAATCTTCCCGCCAACCGCCTTGGCCTTGGCCAATGGTTTTGTAATCCTCGATGAACCCGATTGCGCGGATGTACTTCACCATCGTGAATCCAAGCTGTGTTTCAACGCGAAGCCGGAGTGGCGCTCCGTGCAGAATCGGCAGCGGCTGGCCATTCATCTCGTAGGCAAGAATCGTCTGTGGATCTTCCGCCAACTCCAATCGAATCGTGCCGTAGAAGTACCCCGGCCCTTGGGCGTGTGGCTCCGATGTGGATTTATTGTCGAACGCATAGAAAACGATGTAGCGGGCGGCGGGAAGCGGATGGCAAAGTCCGACGATGTGATGCAGAGATACACCGCTCCATTCCGCAACGCCTGACCAGCCCTGGATGCAAATGTGCTTGGTGATTTGAGATTGTTTCGGCATTGCGCGAAGGTCAGCCAGCGTCAGGCGCAGCTGCTTTTCGACCAATCCGCCGATCTCTAGGCTATAGTTTGCAAAGTTCTCGCGCGCCATCGCCAGAAAACTTTCCTCTTTCGGCGGCCGACCATTGACCCAGAAGTATGGCGAGATGTCCGCCTGTGAGTAGTGCTGTCCGGACATTTCATGACCGAAAAGGAGTGTGCGCACCGGATCGGTGATCGACTGAGTGGCTTTCTGGACAAACCGCGGACGGCGACGCGAACACACGGTTGTCACGGTATGGATGACCACTATGCCGGCCAGCCCGGATAGCCAGGCCACAAGAGCCAGCGTCAACTGCGGATCGTGCGTCTGTCCCAGAACAATTAGCGCCAGCTCGCTCCGGAAACCATGCAGAGCCACGATCGTGACGTGTCCGATAAAGAATACGATGAAGGTGCAAAGAGCCAAGAAATGCAGACTCCGTGCGCTTTGCCGTCCGTGGAAGATTTTGATATACCAACGAAAACGGGCGGCGACGGCCGGGGACATCGCTACTCCCGTCGCAATGCTCAACGGTGCAAGCAGGAATATCACTGCCGCATAGCTCAACTGCTGCAGTGCATTATATCCTCCCGGCGTTTCCACGACGTGGAAGCTCAAATAACTAAGCATTGCATGCCATGCGTCCGGGACAATCTGCCAGGAAGTCGGGATCAATCGTCGCCACTCCGGAGTGACGAAGAGCATCACCACGTATGTCAAACCTGTCAGCAGCCACGCGAAATCCGCGAGAAAGTGCCAGTGCCGTCCGAGACCTAGATTTTCGTGACCTGGCAGGGCAATCGCGGATGGGAATGAGGTTTCTTCGTCACTCGCCGTCCAGAGTCGGTCCTCAGGTCGCTGCTTCTTCGTAAACTTGAGCCATTCGCTGCCCGGCGTGCAGTGATCGTTCCAGTAAAGCCTCGGATGCGCGCTCAAGATCTCAAGACCGCTCCGAATGAGAAGCGACAGAAGAAGAAAATTGAAGAAGTGCGCCGCCCGCAGCCACAATGGATAGTCAAGAGGCATTATTCATCCCGCGCTTAAACCTTGGTTTTTCGGTTCTTCCGAAGAATCTTTGGAAAACGAACTAGGGGGAATCGCCCGCCGCCGCGATTCCGGATAGGGTACGTGATGCGATGACCCTGCACGCGTGCAAAAGGAATGAGCGAATGAACCTGGGAACCCTTCATGCTCATAATGTCGTCAACGTGAATCCCGCGCACCGTCAGCGCATCCGCGATGAGCGAACGGTGGCAACGCCACGGAACCGCTTCCGCGCACATAATCGCGCTCCGCTTCTGCCTAGCCAATTTCATCAATCGGTGTAACCCTGCTTCGAAGTCGGAGGTCTGCATGTAGTCAGCAAAGCCACGAAATGAGGCATTGCGCCAGCCCATGTTCGGCGAATTGCGTCGCGCATGGCGCAAGCCCCCCAGTTTTCGCAAATGCACGTAGCCGATCCTCGCGGCCCGCAACTTTTTCGACAGGGTCGCCCGGCTGAACTGAGGGTTGTGCCTTGATCGGGGGATACTGCGTACGTCGATGACGCGCTTGACGCGATGCGCCCGCAGAAGATCCAGGAATGCTTTCCATGTGCGGTTCGAATGCCCAATGGTCAGGACAGCGGGCATTTCTGGCGCTTTCATATAAATCCGGTTCTCCCGTCCGCATTGCTCATGAGCGGATCATCGTCAGCAGCATCTTGAATCTACTGAGGGCCTTCAGCGAGTGGGGCTGATTTGCGGGCATGAGAACCGCTTCGCCTGCCTTCGTCTGTAGTGGCTTGCCTGAAACCGCGATTTCCGCTTCGCCCTCCAGGAGATGTGCCAGTGCGTCGAACGGAGCTGTATGCTCACTTAAGCCTTGGCCCTCATCGAAAGCGAACAGCGTGACGGTTCCCGTCCCACGGTTGACTAGCGTCCGGCTGACAACGGCTCCTTCTTGGTAATTCACGAGGTCGATCAAGCGAACGACTTCCGCAATGGGCATTTCCCGCTTACTCTGTGCCTGCTGTGAACTCATCTTTGACCACCTCCACCGCCACCATTGTCTTGTGTTACCAACTCGCTTCTAGCACATGCTCCATTATCGGCAATGCAATTTCAGTTCTCCGCTGGCCCCACGTGCTTTTTCTTCGAGGCGCACCCAAACTCTTTGAAGCTCCCGGACTAGTTTTTGATCCACAAGGCCGGAGTAAGCAAGAGGCGGGCATTCATCTACTACCTGGACCGGGCATCCCTCGTGGAGCATCTGTTGTGAGAGTGCGATCTGTTTGAGGGTCACCTCGTACCGCCCCCCGCAAGCGCTACATGGGATCTCGATCGCGACAATTTCTAGAATGTCCATAAATGTTGTTCTCACTTCAGCGCAACTTCTCGTCGGGCTCGTGCTGCTGTTTCCGGACCACGGTTCGCGGATACGGGCAGGTATTGTCCACTACTCAAGACTGAGCGATTGTTCCCTTACCTCTTTCCGTCAGCATGTAGAAGTCACTACCGTACGCGTCCAGCATACCCGTGCGGGTCAATTCATCGATGGCGTCGAGCACGCTCTCCCGTTCGGCTGGTTCGTTGCCTGCCGCCTCGAATAGCGCATGGAGGTCCAGCCGATCCTTTCCCATTTCTCTGAATAATCGAAGAACACGCAAAGATAGTGGCTTCACTGTGTACGTCGCTGGGTTACCTTGACCAAGAGCGCGTCCCTCTATCGCACCGCCCAAGAGCAATGTTCGCGGTGAGCCCACGAACGCCGGACTAGACGGCCCGGACCCGCATGTGCGACTTCCCGCTATTTTCGTTTAGGACGGGTAGTCTCCTTCCCGCGCGGCTTCGTCTCCACAATCTTTGTTTCCGGTGGCCACGAGAGCGTCAGCAGAAAGGCGCTGTCCTCGGAGGCCTCCACATCATGAGAAACGCACTGATCCAGGGCGAGCAAGTTCCCCGCAGGGAGATCCACCACCTGCTCGGGCAGGTGAAGCCGGATATGGCCGTTAAGCGTGTGCACCGAGATTCTGCCTGCCGCTGTGTGCTCATGCATGCGCGTATTCGCCTTCATCGCGATCAGCACAATGCGGAGATCCGGGTACTTTACAAGCGTCTTCGAACTTCGCCCCGTGGGGGGCAGCCACGATTCATCCCGGTGCAGTTGGGCGAGTTCGCTGGCTAGGTTAAATTGGAGCACTGATCTGCTCAGCGTCCCGTCAATAGACTCGTGTCCAACGGAGGGCGGCTGTGATTCTTTTCTCTGCGGTTGTGCCATGGTGGTTCACCTCTGTTTTCATCTTGATTAGCTGGCTCGATTGCGCGGGCCACGTGCCCCCTTAAAACTTTAGATAGCATCAGCACAAACAACCGATGCCCGGCGTCTTCTCCATAGCCTCGCATTCGGTGCCCCGGACCTTGCTCGAAGTTGTCACACACGAATAAGCGAGGTGTGCATACGTTCGGCTTTTGCAGTGGCCGGTCCTTGCCTCCTGGCTTCGGATCAACGGCGGGTGATCCACGACGGTATCTTAAACATTGGAAAAAAGTGCTACCGTGCAAAAAGGAACACATTTCAATGTGGGTCACAACGCGGACTAACATCAACCCTTCGGGGAAGAACCGAATGTTCTTACGCAGTTCAATTCACTGAGAAATAAGAGGTTGGCTCCCGGGGCTAGATTCGAACTAGCAACCCTTTGGTTAATAGCAAAGTAGTTCAATCCCATATCTCGCTGATCCGGCGTCACATAACCGAAGAACTGGTGGCTTTCCCGCCTTCTAGTTGGGCCCGATCTTGGACGAAAAGCAAGGCCCGGCTCCGATAGAGGGTCGGGCCTTTTGTATTTCTTCGTTCCATAAAAATTGACGGCCAATCTGAGCTGAACGCACGAAGCTGCGGAGCGTGGGAATTCTCCCGAAGCAGCGCCCAAGCAAAGTGTGGCGAAACAGGAGCAACGTATCGACTGGAATCGGAGGTGTGCCGGAAGGGGCGGGCGGTCCGGCGTGGCGAAGACCTCGTTAGGCTTCAATTTCGACTCCGGCGCTGCTGGCCTCGATTGAGGCAAGTCTCGACCGTGGCTATGTCAGACTCCGGCATGCAATCGAAAGGCGATGAACGCGGCTGTCAAATTCAGGTTTACGGCACATTTAGGACTCGTGATATTGTCGCTTTTTATACGGCCATGCCTAGAAAGCTCAAATCGCGCACACTTGCCATCTTTCTTCTGAAAGAGGGGCTCACTGAAGCCGATGAGGTCTTGAAAGCACGCGGAAGCCTAGTTGAGGTTCTCGTTTCTCTTGGAGGCGCTGAGCTTGGGAAACTGTTTGTGCAACCCTCTGCAGAGAAGCCACCAAGTTGGCTCTCTCTATTCCAAAATGCTATCAGTCTTGATACGTCGGATGCCTACAATGCGAGCACTGCGGCTCTGTGGCTGCTTGAAGTGCAAGAAAGGAGGATGGCCTTAGCCTTTGGATACGGAAGAAATCTCCTAAGAGCGGGCGTCTACGATGAAGACTTCGGTCTCCGAGTTACGTTAAATGCGGTGGACCCCAACAGAATCAAGACGGTCGACCGAATGACTCTTGATGCGGTCGCGCAACAGAGTCGGATTCAGGCGAGTAGAGACGCGAACATATCAGACTTCGGATTGGATTTGGATGTGGAACAGGATCTGCTTGTTCGTCTTCAGCACCTATGAGAGTAAGAAGGCGCGTTGGGTAGCTACGGTTTCGGGCTGAGTGCACCCATGTTTATTTCCTTCGAGCGGCTGCGATTGTACCGAAACCGCTCTTCGAGCGTGACGCGTTTCTGTGCCTCTCTCCGTTTCAGGATGGCCTTCCGCCGGCCGTAGTACACATCGGCGGGCGCAACGTTTCCGATCCCTTCGTGATACCGCCGGTGATTGTAGAACTCGATGAACTCCGCGATCGCCCGCTGCAACTCCTCGGGACTGGTGTACACCAGCAGATTGATGCGCGCCTTCAGCGTCTCGTGAAAGCGCTCCAGTTTCCCGTTCGTCTGCGGATGATGCGGCGAACAGCGAATGTGCCGCAGCGCCAGCATCCGCAAATAGTCCTCGAAGGCGTGCGCCAGGTAACCTGGTCCGTTGTCGGTGACCAGCCGCGAACGATCTTCCACCGGCACGTTCTTCATTCCTGTCCACTCAACCGCCTGTTCAACGACGTCCGAGATTGATTCCGCCGTCATGTCCGTCTTCAACTCCGACGCTAGGATCATCCGCGAGTAATCATCCAGCACCGAAATCAGGTAATACCAGCCCCAACCCACCACGAAAAAGTAGCTCGCATCCGACTGCCACTGCTCATTCACTCGCGTGGTCTTGATGCGATACTCCTTCCCTGCGGGGAAGCCGAGAACCTTCACCTCGCAGATCAGCCCGTGGCGCTTCAGCAGTCGATAGACACTCGATTCCGACACGGCAAAGCCCGCGTGATCACTCAACCAGCATGCCACTTCGCGCGGGCTGCGGTCCGGCTCGCGTAAAGCCGCTCCCAAGATGGCCTTTTCTTCTTCCGGCTTCATCCGATTCCACACCGTTCCCAGCTGCGGCCGCCGGTCCACCAGTCCGGCTTCGCCCTCGTCCCGATACCGCCTCTGCCAGCGATAGTAGGTCGAAGGCGCCAGTCCCAGCTCCCCAAGCGTCTGCTTCTTCTCGACCGGCGACCGCCGCACCAGTTCAATCACTTCCCGCTTCTGCTCCGGCTTCATCCGCCCGTACCGCTTCCGTGCGAGTAGCCCTAATACTGGCTTTTTTTCAGCGTCATGTTGGTCAGGCTCAGATCAGCGACGAGTTGCTTCAGCCGCTGATTCTCCTGCCGCAACTGCTCGACTTCCTCGCGGTTCGCTTCCCGTTGGGTGTCCCCGCGCAAACGCTTCTTGCCCGCCTCCATGAAATCCTTCAGCCACTTGTAGTAGACAGTCGGATGAATGCCCTCGCGACGGCACAGCTCCGCCACCGATACTTCCGCGCGTACTCCTTCGAGCAAGATGCGGATCTTCTCTTCGCTCGGAAATCTTCTGCGGCTGGCCTGTTTCGCCCGGCGGATCAAAGCGCGTGCCGTATCCCCCCGAACGAACTGCTGCACTCGATGATTCGATCTTCGTGGAAACTGCGTTGGTGGGTTCGTTCTCGTCCTCGTACATGTTCACCCTTTCCGGGCCGACTCGGTCGGCCCGGATTAGACTGCCTCCGCCGCACCCCGCGGCTCCGGTAGTCTAATCCCTGTTGGGGGGTGAACTCCGCTTCGAAACTCTAGCTTATTGCCCGTCTCACCTCACTCCCATTTCCTCTGAAGTCAAACATTCTTGTGAGCCGCTGCTTCAACTCCTACGCTTCGATACCTAGGTAGGTCGGACAGTCGAAGCCAGCGAAGTGGAACCGAGACCATCTGAGCAAGCAGCGGATGCGAGTCATTCATGGCATAGGGCAGAAAGGCTTCAACAAACTCTTCCGAGCAAAGCTCCTCAATGAAACTGTAGGGGTTGCCCCCGAGCTCGATGCCGCATGCTTCCGCGTCCTTCACCAGTTGCACTAGCCCGTCCACTTGTCGAGAACCATCAGGAAATTTCGTTCGGAAGGCCACGACCCCGCGCGTGATCAGCTCTTTGCGAGACCGGTCCGCATCTTCCAAGTTCTCGTAGAACCCGTCGTGATTCGATTGGCCAGTCGAGAACGCGTCGAAGATCAACAAATCATCGGATTGCGGGATTTTCGAGAGGACCTCTTCGATTCTCTCGCCCAGAGGAGTGCCTTTTGCGTGCGGGCGAGCATAACGGAGCACCGACCGAATTTGGCGTAGAAGCGGAGTCGGCATCGCTTTTTTCAATCTTTTTTCAACAATGCTCAGCACCGAGAGTCGTTCATCCATTTGCCATTTGACTTCCTCTTCCGAAACCACGTGTCCGATCATCGGAAGAAATCCCGACAACACGTGCGAGATAGACCTCGTCGCACCCAGGGCGACCTTCGGGTCCTCTGTATTGAGGCATCTTTCGACGATTCCCAGCGCTTTTTCACGAACGGGTCGCACCGCCGGATAGTTCAGAGAAAAGCCTCCAAACGAAACCGTGAATCCTTCAGACTCCGTGAATTCGCCCCCCTTTGCGAGCAATTTGTCCACGAGATTCAGCGGCGTGAAAACTCCCTCAAATGCGTGCGGGTCTCGGCTCATTTGCGCTGCGAAGTCGGCCATCCAATCGTTGTACAGGACGGGTTTGTATCGTCCGTATTCAGCCATTTCTTCCATGACTCGACGCGAGTGATCTGGATACTGATGCGGAGCGCGAGTGTCGCTTTGTGCCAAGCGCCAAAGGATTCCTGCCGCTTCTTCTATGTGATCCAAATGAAAGGAAATCGCTTTGAGGAGCGGTGGAATCTCTCGAAGCACGTGCTCTTGCGTCACTGACCAATCCGACCCAAGCTGCACCGTGGCTGCTTCATTCTCGAGCGCGCGGCGAATAAGTCGCAGCACTCGAAGTGGCTGAAAGAGTGCCGGTTCTTTGAGCGACTTGAAGAGTTGGACCCGAGCGCTCGCATTGCCGGTCTCGAACGTGTTTTCGATTTCGTTCCAGATCCCATCCAGTAGGCGCGTGCCCTGGTCTGGATTTCGTTGCGTGATCCGCCAGTCCAACTCGCCGAGATTTCTGAGGATGTTCGAGAGATACGTCGATTGGAAAGTCTTGAATATTAAATCTGAATACCCGGTGCTTTCACCCGCTACGGTTAGGCACGCACCTTCCAGCAGGAAGTCCGACAAAAGATCTGGAACAATCCGTATCAGTCGCCCGCCTCGCAAAAGGAGGCCATTCCGCTCAAGTAGATCAAGAGCGGATCGGACCTCGTCGGGTCTGATCCGCAGAATCTCGGCCGCAGAGTCGACGAACGGCGCTGCGCTTGGCAATACAGGACCGAGCGCCGCGACCAAGTTCAACAGCTTTCGCCAATCAACCGCTCCCGGAGGCAGCAGTTGCTCGTACTCAGCAGAGAACCGGTCGAACACCTGGTGGCGGAAGTCCTCTTCATTGGCCAGCAGCGCTGGTGATATCTCGCCTCTGGCAATCAACCGACCTCCGACAACCGTCACGAGTGGCGTGTCTGCGGAAACGGCTGCAAGTGCATGCGCGTATTGAGCGTGAGCGGGACCGAGAACCTCAAACGCGATTTCTCTCACGCTTTGCGTAGCGACTCTCTCAAGCTGAGGTAATCGCGCCACCTGAGCGGAATCGAATCTCACCGACAATGTTGTGTCGATCCGGTCACTCCCACTTGGACGCGTGCCAAGCAGCACCTTCACGTTCTGCCGCTGGTTCAGGTTTCTAACCAGCAGCATCAGCCGATCCAAAAAAACGAATCTGTGCGCGTCATCTGCGACGATCAAAACGTCCCCTGCCGGGATTTCCTTGGCTGCTTCAGGATGCCATTCGGCGTCCTCTCTCAAATAGAGGACCGTCCGGTTCGTGACCGTTCGTACCCAGTCATGAAGCAGTTTTGATTTCCCGATGCCTCCTCTACCGGTGAGCACGCCGACTATCGATGTTGGAGCTATCAGAAATGCGTTCAGCGCTTGCAACTGAGCATCGCGCCCACGCAGCGTTTGCTTGAAGTCAAACAGTCGAGGCGCGCCGGACTCGAACGGAGCAAAGAACTCCGAAGGTGTCGTGAAGACAAGTCGGGCACCAGGTCGACCTTCCGCATTCCACTTGGCCGTTGCGGCCATAACTTCCACCTGCAATCGGTCGGGAGAATCAAAATAAGTTGGGGTGGTGATATTGGCCGACGTCCCGGCGGTTCTGAAGTCGTCCAACGCCCTCTTCATCGCAGGGTCCGTTTCCTTGTTCACCAGACTCCCGCCCTCAGTTTTGAAAAACGCGAATACGGGCCTACCGAGCCGTTGCGCAAGCTGAAACTCTGCACCTGTGTAGGTCAGTCCGGCGCTATCAGGGATCAGGGAACCAGCTTTGGAGCCAATGATCAAAACTACCGCGTCTGAGAGTCGAAGCTGCTCAAGACAAACCTCCAGCGGAGACGACGGCTCTGACACAAACAGTTCCATTCCCCAAGGGACCAACTGAGAGCGACGCAGCGCTTCGGCCGCAGCCTCGCGTTCCACGCGGAGATCGACGAAAGTCGAACTGACGAAAATGCGCATCGCTTTTGCCCTAATCGACCTAACTCTAGAGCTTCTCTCCCTCGGACCTCGTACCGCGTGCCCAGCTTCTGTAAGGGTACTTGGCGTCGTGGCGTTCAAGGCGCTGGCCCAGCGGCAGCCGAGGCTGACGGTTCAACAGATGAGGTTCCCGAAGACGATCTCGCTTCCGAATATCGGGGAGAATTGGGGCCGACGGCCAATCATCGCTCCTTCTTAGGTACCCTTTCTCTGTTGATCGGGCACGCCGAAGCAGGCAAAGCCCCGGTTGTAGATGACGAGCATGTTGAGTTGACTTCTTATTTCACAGACTCTTTGGGATGATCCGCCTACTCTTGAGAAAGAGCAATCGTGGAGCATAAGTTCGCCGCATTACCCTTCAATTGGGCCTCAAAAACGATGCTCACACTGAAGCGGTAGGAACAAAGAATTAGGCTGCCACAGGCTGGCGCACAATGGCCAATCCACGCTGGCGGTACTCTTTGTTCCGCGAAAAGGCACCATTCGACATTGCTTCGGAGAAAAACGGTGCGATTGAGCCAACGTTTCAAGGTTCGGAGAAACAGAAGATGCAGATGAGCATGACGTTCGCGCCTTTTGGGCCGCGAAATCGACATTTTTGGCCAAAGGGCACCAAGAGAGAGAAACGCGCAGACTGGCTGGCGGAGGACGCAGTCGCGAGCGAACTACTCTCCGCGATTAACAGGGAAATTTACAGGGAATTTTACGCTCTGGCTTCGTCCAACGCGCTGTAAACCCGCGCTGGCGAAGAGTTTGCGCAAACTAAGCGTTCCCAATCGCACAAAATAACAGGGAACGAACAGGGATTTAACAGGGAATTCGCAGGGAATTCTCCGCACGTAAACCGCAGGTCCTGTATGAAAAATGCCGCCCGGATTGGACTGCACCTGAAAGGGTTGAGGACTGTGTAACGATCATCTACCAGGACTGTTGAGGGTCGATCTCACAGGTAGTCCTAGGTATTTCGGTCTAACGCGTTGGTTCGGCGCTTGCCTTTTCTATCGTCCGTGGGCTATCTATACCGCTTGAAACGCTCGTGCCGTTGATCGGCTTGCTCAGGGAACTCCGTTTTTTGGCAAGAGGGGGACGGTTGACTCATTGGGACTTGAGATCTTGCTGGGCGAGATTTCTGTTGGCACTAAGTATGCCAAAACGCTTTCCTAATCTCGGTTCTTGTCGGCGGCTGGACCGCGAGTACCTTATTCAGAGACCGTGACGACCCTGACGTCGAAAGCGGGAACCTGCAAAGTTGTGGGCTCTGTCTCTCCAGTCAACGCATTAGTGCTGGCTTGGTCGAGGTTCACTGTTTTCGCTTTGTCGGTGTAATTGAGCACGAAAATTATTTTCGTTCCTAGCTTTTGCCGAGTTGCAAGCTCGACCCCGTCTGGAAGACGCTGTCCCAAAAGCATTCCGGCCTTTTGAGAAATCCGGCCGACCAACTTATCGTAAAACTCGTGGGTCGACTCGGTGCCAATATACAGAACCATTCCTTTGCCGAAGGTGTTCTCCGCGACCGCTGATTTGCCAGCGTAATACCCCTTTTCGTAGGTAGCCAAGGAAATTGCGGTCGTGGGATCCAGGATGTCGAACCAGACTCTCGCCGGGAAGTGGGTCCCGTCAGAATCCATGATTTCTTGTTCTTGGTCTGTCTGTGGGTCGAAATCGTGGATGGCCACCCCCGCAATTTCCGCCAGAGGTCCAGGGAGAGTCTCCATTGTCGCTTGGTTATGTTCGTCCTTCCTACCCGAAAGGAACGTCAACACAAGTACGCCGCCATCTCGAACAAAGTCAGAAAGTTTTCGTGTCAACGATCGATCCACCACAAACAGCGCAGGCGCCAAGATCACCCTGTAGCGCGAGAAATCATCCTGCGGAAAGACCACGTCCAAATTCACGCCTCGGCGGCGCAAAGCGTCGGAGAAATCCCGCATTTGCTGGTTGTAGTCGATGCCTCCTGGGCGCATCTTTTGGATGTCGAGAGCCCAGCGGGAATCTGGGTCAATCAGCACAGCAACATGTGAAACAACCTGGGACCCGTGGAGCAGAGCTCTGAGACCTTCGAGTTCCTTCCCCGTTTGTGCAACGATCCGATAGCGCGCGTTAGGATAGCTGTCTTGATCCAGAATGCCCTGCCAGGTTTGCTCGGTGCCAGCCCGGGCCGTTCTCCAGTTGAAATAGCAAATCCCATCGGCACCATGGGCAACCGATTGATAAGCGTACACTCGGTAAAGGCCCGGCGCTGCCTGGCGGGAGCCAAACATACCCCAGCCCCAGATTCCGGCCTCTTGTTCCATCGTCATAAAATTCTGATTTTTCTTTGATGCCCGCATCAAATCGTGAGCCAAACTGGCGGCTCCATAGTCCGCGTAGTCCTTATTGAACATGGGATAATTGTCCCAGGAAACAAAGTCCAAGATGCTATACAGCCGGGAATAGTCGATGTGATTCATTAGCCCCAGCTCATTTTCGGTGATTGCCTTGCCTGGTGCTATTTTCCGCAAGATGTCGACTTGGAACTTCATGAAGTCAAAGACAGAGTCGGAGTAAAACCGATTATAGTCGAGCTCCAAACTAGGGTTATGAACGCCAGTTGCGCCCACAGTCGAACTAAATGCAGTATTCACTGGTAATGGGATTTGCGACCACGCGGTGTATACGTGCGACCAGAAGACTGTGCCCCACGCATCATTCAGGACATCGAGCGATCCATACTTCTTCCGGCACCACTCCTGGAAAGCGGCTCGGCAACGCTGGTCATAACAGCGTTCGTCGAAGCCTAATTCTAGGTCCACCTGCCATCCCAGAACTCCGGGATGATCTTTATAGTGCAACGCCAAAGCCGTCAACATATGGTCGATGGCGTGATAGAAATTCGGGTTATGTAGACAATAATTGCGTCGGGACCCAAACTCGAAGCGTACTCCCTGCTGGTTCATCGCAGCGATATCTGGATACTTGGCATAAAGCCATGCAGGGGGACCAGCTGTGGTCGTTCCCAGAATGGCTTTGATATCGTGTGCATTCAATATCTTCAAGACACGATCGAGCCAAGAGAAATCGAAATGGCCCTCCGAAGGTTCATTCAAAGCCCAGGTGAGTTCGTTCACTCGAACGAGATTTATTCCCGCTTCCTGCATCATGGTCGCGTCTTTTTCCCACAGACCTTCGTCCCATTGCTCAGGGTAATAATCGACACCGTAGACGAACTTTCCTCCATTCCAGTTAATGAGGTCAAATGGCTTCGCGGGAATTTGAGTAGCGACCAAGGACGGAAGTAATGCGAGAGTCGCGAAAAGAAAAAGTAACAAAGAGACGCACGAGTGCTTTGTGAGTCGAATACCTCTACAAATAATTGCCAGGAGCCCGATGAGATCCTCTATATCGCGCCTAGCATCAGAATCAGGATTCTGGCCATCAATCATGAAAACTCCTCTTTGGATGAAAAGGGCGACTGGTACTCCGCTCTTCTCGTACCCTGTCTGACTCCCTTTTTAGTCAGATTTGCAGTAGAATATGCCGCTTCGGGGCGAAGGCTACAACGTTATAGTTGGCCATGTCAATCGCCCGAATGATTGCTTTGCATGGCCAGGACTCGAAAAGTAAAGTGTGATGTTTCAACCCTCCGCCAGACAAAAGGTATCGCCATGAGCGGGACCTGCTGCTCTAGCAGGCATTAGTGGAGACGGAATCTTGTGATGAAAGTATCTAGCTAACAGAGGACGCTATGAAAAGCTTGGACAGTCGGCGTGAGTTCATAAAGACCTTGGCAGGAGCGGTGATTGCCCCTCACCTAATTCAGGACGCAGCAATATCGAAAAGTTCCGATCCGGATAGCAGAGTTGGCCACTCAACTGTAGCTGACTGGACCTCACGTTCTCCTAAGGTATATCTCGAGGCGTTCGAGTACGCGGGCGTCCAATTGCGAGACGGAAGATTGAAAAAGCAGGTCGATGAGACCCGAAACTATTATTACAACCTACCTAATGATGACATCCTGATTGGATTTCGGCGACGCGCGGGGATGCCGGCACCAGGCAACGAATTTAGCGGGTGGTACGGCGGCGAGCCGACAGTCCCCGATGTATTTAAGGACTGGTGGATGGCGGGCGATACATTCAATGTGTTTGGCCAGTGGCTGAGCGGAATGGCAAGGCTAGCAAAAGCCACTAATGACATTGCTCTGCTTGACAAGGCTAAAACGCTGATGACCGAATGGGGGAGAACGATCGAGCCTGACGGATATTTCTACTATTCACGGAAACCGCTATCGTTTCACTACACTTACGAGAAGACGCTGTGCGGGCTCGTGGACATGTATGCATATGGACGGGCGGATGCGGCCCTCCCCCTGATAGAGAGAATCACTGATTGGGCGATCAAGAATTTGGAGCGAACCCGGACTTCTGCGACGCCCGGGGGTCTTGCCAACGCAGATGGGACGGAGTGGTACACGCTTCCCGAGAACCTCTATCGCGCTTATCAACTCACAGGCAATACAAAGTACCGCGACTTTGCGGATGTGTGGCGCTACACCAATTATTGGGACAAGTTCAACGACAGCCCCAATCCAAATATTCAAGGCCTGCATGCCTACAGTCACTGCAATACATTGAGCAGTGCCGCGATGGCATACTCCGTCCACGGCGATTCGCAGTATTTGAAGACGATCGTTAACGCGTACGATTACTTTGAGCGGACCCAATTCTATGCCACCGGAGGATTCGGACCGGGCGAGGCGCTGGTTGCGCCCGATGGATCGCTCGGCCGTTCAGTTGAAACTCAAGGCAATACCTTCGAAACTCCATGCGGATGCTGGGCTGGCTTTAAGTTGGTACGTTACCTGTTTCAATTCACCGGCGATGCCAAGTATGGAGATTGGACGGAGAAGTTGCTCTACAATGGCATCGGCGCGGCGCTGCCGATGTCGGGGCGCGGGAATACCTACTATTACTCTGACTATCGGCTTGGCGGATCGCGCAAGCAGTTCTACTGGGCGAAATTTCCCTGCTGTTCCGGAACTTACATCCAGGATGTCGCGGACTATTACAACTTAATTTACTTCAAGAGTCCGGCAAGCCTCTATATCAATTTGTTCTTGCCTTCCGAAGTGATATGGAACCACGACGGAACTGAGGTCAAAGTGGAACAGGAAACCAACTTTCCTGAAACCGATACGACTGTTTTGACGATACGTCCGTCGCGCGCGACGGCTTTCGATCTTAAATTTCGTGTACCGCGCTGGACGCAGGGTGTCACCGTGGAGCTCAACGAAGTGCCGTATAAGATCGTCGCTATCCCAGGTACTTGGGCGGGCATCAGCCGCACGTGGAAGTCGGGTGATCGCGTGAGTATCCGCTTGGGCTCACAGCTTGCACTCTCGGTCATTGACGCGCAACATCCGCGCCGAGTGGCTTTAACGTATGGCCCTGTGGTCTTAGTGCGAGAGGACCGTCCGACGCTGGCCCTCCGAACATCCGAAATTGCCAAAGGCTTCGAAGTGGGTGATGAACCTCTCGAGTTCAAATCCGTTCGCCAGCCGTCGAGCAGAACGGTGCCTTTCTATCGAATTGGATTCCAAGAGCCGTATACGATGTACTTCGACTTGAATGCTTGATTTGCCGAGACATCGCGAGCCGCCGCAGCATCCGTTCGAGGGAATTCGGAGAGTACAAAATGGCGAATTACGCTCCGCGAGACGTTCAAGCCTAGAGTATTGTTGAGGCGCGATCGTTTGGAAACTGCTCAGAACGGGCGTCTTGCGCGACTTGACCGGGTCGAATGAATCCAGAGGAAGCGAGAAGAAATCCCGAGAAGTGGTGAGCATCAGCCTTCGAGGAAACTCGCCGCGACGTGCGAGCCCACAAATAGTTCACACTCGATTTTCTTCCAATGAATTCCTCGACTACTCGCAACGGTCATAGCAGAAGTGCCTTGGCCTCTTATCGACCGACCGCGTGGGTCCGCTGATAGTCATCAAGCTTCGTTATAAAATCTTTCCACAACCGTTTCTCATCAACCGCGGTGATCCATGTAATGGTCTTAGTGGCCTGTGGGTGTTCAAAGGTTAGGTCGTCTTGTAACAGCGGCCGAGGATAAACTTCTTGGCTGGTCATCTTCAAGGCATACGCCATGGTGACGATGTCCCAAATCACCCAGGGTTTCGAGAAATCTTCTTTCCGTATTGGCTTTACATGCCGGTAGTACCAAGCCAAATAATCCTCCCAAAGCCATCTTCCGATTGGTCCATGAGCGCTGACCAACTCCCTAGCTTGGTCGAGCGTCAGCGCGAGGTACGCTCGGCACACTCCGCTGTCACCGACAACTACAGGGACATCGGACTGCATGATGACTTGCCATGCATACACATCATTCGCGACATTGTATTCGTCGCCCCCCTTCGGCCAGCCGTCGAAGCCCATGGCAACCACCTCAATCCGATCGACGATTGAGGGGTCCTTTAATATGGCAGAGGCTACATCCGTCGCCGCACCGATAGTAAAAACGGTGAGTCGGCTCTCCTTAGAGTAAGGTTTCGAAGTCTGAACGATGAAGTCCACACCAGCATTCGGGCGCGGTGTCGTCCTATCCTCTAAAGGCAGGCTCGAGCCCTCAAACAAGGGTGGATGTACCGTCATCTTCAACCGATTCTCCACTTCGTCCAGAAGCACCAAGTATGTAGTATGAGCCGAAGGAGGCGAGACGGTGGGGGCCTGGGCGGAAACGATGCCCAGCACCTCAAACTCGGGGTTCACCAGCACGTAAGCAATCGCCCACTGATCATCGACTTCATTCCCAACATCAGTAGACAGAATCACATGAATCTTGGCTTCGACTGGTAGACCGCAAGCAAGCCAAACGATGATAAGCACCCCGCAAATCTTCCATAAACGAGCTCGAAAGAATTTCATCTCAGACTTGAGATCTCCTTTAGATGGAGGTATCGCATCGTCATTCCGCTAGAACCTTTTCCGTCAGAGTCCCCAAATCGTTCCCCGCTTCGTCCTGTATGGTGATCGAAACACGGTACGCGTTTCGAGGCGTCTGCAGACGGTCGTCAATTTGGAATTCGCGTAGTGGGCTGACGCTACCGAGCGAGATGAGCCCCACCTTCGCTCCAGAAGCCGAATAAAAGGTCGCAACTGCGTCTCCCTCGTCGAATACGGCAAACTTGCCACTCACATGTGACTGTCCTGCGGAGGTGACGATTGTGAGAGGCTCGTGAACGGCCCCAACTTGCGAGACTTGAGTGATGGGGCCGCTGGTGCGTCCGGCGTGCCACGCTAGCTTAAAGTGATAATCTTCATTCGGTTCGAGCTTAGCGTACGGACTGACAACTTCCGACTCCATCAGATAAGGAAATTCCTCGGGGCCGCCCTGCATATTCAGAATTTCTTGATTATTGATGAACTCGCCCGGACCTTGCATCCAAAACTCAACGGACGAATTGTCGGCGTACGCCGCGTTGGAAACATAATCGTAAGATTCAAAGAATGCGTGCCTGGTGGTGCGGTTGACTACCGCGAGCCATCCTGCGTTTGCGTCGAGACCAACTTTGCCCACCTGGTAACGGTAATGAACGCGGAACAGACTTCCTGATTCATCCAGAGTAAATGCAGGATTGTTCATTAAGCCGAACATGCAGTTGAATCCGCGCGGGAACATGCTGCGCGGGTTGACGGGGCAATAAGCCCAGAGATCCTTGTTGTACTGCTTCGGATCGTTGGGATCGCTGGCGTCGTGCTGCGTAACTTCCCACAGCGACCATCGTACCTGCCGCTTTGAGGTGTTCTTCATAAATAATTCGACATTCACAGTCGAGCTGCCGGTGCGAATTCTGATAGTCCGCCCGATCTGCACACCAGAGCGGGAACCAGATGGACTGGTTAGCCGAACGGCTGCTTCTCTTTTATCGTTGGCGACTATTTCAAGCGTATAGGGACCCGCATCGAGCACGGGATCAGGTGGCCCTGGCCACTCGGCGTCGCTCTGCCAACCTTGTGGAGCAGTCCAGATCTTATCTCCACCGTAGTTCTTCCATTCCATGCCGAAATCACTTTCAGCGGCTGGTACAACTTTGCCTTTCAGCTTAGGGTGTATGCTGAAGTAGTCATGATCGCCGAGTTCGAACTGGATTACACGCCCGCCGATGGCCGGAACAATATGCAAGGTTACAATCCCGTTGGTCATCTTGATCGCATCCCAGCCTAGATATGATTCCTCTGTAACGCTGCATAGGCCGGCGTCCGCTCGCGGCAACCCAATTATTCCGACCATCGCAATTACCTCCGTCATCAACAACACCCAAATTCTAGACATTTCGACTCTCCATCGATTGTGCGCAAACCTCGCTTAAGTCCTGTTGAGAGTTCGAGGTGACTCGCCAGTTATCATCCCTTTTTGGCGCGGCGTTGCTCCCAATACTTCTCATCGCGCCGAATGATTGAACCGTACGCATCAGCGGCCGCTGTGTGCACTCGATTCAAGTCTGGGCTTTGCGCGTCGGTGAGGTAGAGGCCATTGTTCCATCCGCCAGGCCGGATGAAGCTCGCGAGAGGTTTCTCGTAATCTTCGCGATAATCCCACTGAATTCCGTTAAAGAGAGGCCACCAGTTCACGCCTCGGATGGGAAAATTCTCGCTCCGCAGTTTCAACACCATGTCATAAAGCGCATTGATGTAGGCGATTTTGGCCTCCGTCGTCAACCCTGCGCTGGTTTCCGTAAGGTAAATTGGCATTTGAAAAAAAGCGTAAGAATCGCGAATCCCTTCCTCGGTTCCCTCTACTGCCTCGCGTGCCGCCTGTTCCAGGGGAAGAGTACCGTTTCGCGTAAAGTCGCCCACTTTTGAATATTTGAAGATATCGGGATAATAGTTGTAACCAAGAACGTCGGGTTTGGCCGCGTTCTTATGCACCCATTCGATGTCGCTTTGTGCAACTCCATGTTGTATGAGGAAGTCGCTGAAAGGATCGCCCACCGCGACTTTTCCATATGCCAATGATGCAGGGTAGGAAGCGGCAGCAGAGCGTAGATGGCCGGAGCTCGGGTCGGTCGCAAGTCCTTTCAGTACGTTGGAATCAACTTGGGCATAAAAGAAGGGGTCCACAGATATTATGATCGGATCGGGAAGGGCGGCACGGATCGCCTCCGCTTCAAATGTCATTGCCTTTGCAACACGAACGCCAATTTTTGACCATGCCTCGACGCTCTTCTCGTAGGGCGGCCAGCGTCCAAATAATCCACAAAACAGGCAAGTCAACCCCGGTTCGTTTTGCGGGGAGTAATGATTGACCAGCCCCTTAAAGTGGCTTGCCATCGCGCCCGCATAAGCCCCCAGTGCGTCGGGATACCGATCATCCATCACGCCATCCTCCATCCAGGCAGGAGTTCCGTAATGAATCAGATCCATGATCGGAATGATCTTCAGCTTATTCACTAGGTCATCGATTGGTTTATCGATCCAAGACCAATCATAGACTCCAGGTTTTGGTTCTGACTTGTACCAAGGAACGCTGTAGCGTATGCAGTTCACGCCAACGTCCTTTGCCAATTGCAAATCTTGCTGCCAACGTTCGTAATGATTGGTCTGAAGGAAGACATCCAAGAGGCGGCGCTTGCCGTCTTTTGCGGGATCGACCTGTGCGATCCAACAGTTCTCAATTCCGATTCCCCAATAGAAGTCAGGCTGCGCCAGCGGGGCGCGCCGTCCGCCTATCTCGTCAGCCCAAGCCAGCGCGTCACTAGCTACTAGGGCGCCAGAAAACAATGCTGTGTTGCGAATAAATTGGCGTCGAGTCGATGACATTTTTTATCCTCTCGCAAGATAGGAACTTGCTTCCTAGTCACTGTGGCACTACCGCTAGACAATCGCGAATCATGTCTGCAAACTCATCCGGATCGAGGGCTGCCCGGCCGACAAATAAACCAGTTACCCCCGATAATGTGAGGAGATCGGGCGCGTCCGCTGGGAAAACGCTACCCCCGTACAACACGGGGACGATGGTACGCAACCTGTCTCCGAACATTGAACCTAGCGTTTCGCGAATCACGGAGACCATGCTTCGGATGTATTCGATATCAGCAGTGCTGCCGGAGTCTCCAATCGCCCACACCGGCTCGTATGCCACGATTACCTGCGATGCATGTTCGGGAGCCACGCCATGAAGGGCAATGCGGACTTGGCGCGCGACCGTTTCCTTTTCTACTCCGTATTGTTTGTCTACCAGATCCTCTCCCACGCATATCAAAGGCCGCAGTCGAAACTGGAATGCTGCGTGGACCTTACGATTGATGTTCAGGTCGGTTTCGTTGAAGTACTGCCGACGCTCGGCATGGCCAATCTCTACGAGGTCGACACCTAGATCGCGCAACATCGCACCTGAAATCTCTCCAGTGTAGGCGCCGAATTTCTCCCAATGCATATTCTGAGCTCCGACCCAGAACCGCCCACGCCCAATCCGAATCACAGCCTCTATCGCGGTAAATGGCGGAATCACGAAAACCTGGACGCCCTCGAGTGACATCGTTTCCAAACGACTACACAACTCCTTCGCATACTCAGTGGCCTCGCTGAGCGTCTTGTTCATCTTCCAACTTGAACCGAAAAGCCATGGTCCCGACTTCATTACTTCTCCCGGGGGGTGGTTTTAATCTGATTTTGTTTGCACTCCAGTTCTCGCATGCGAGCTACCTTACGGGCGGAGCGTTCGGGCTCAAATTCGGATTGGATCCAAGCTGTTAGAATCGTTTTGGCTAGTTCGGGCCCAACCACCTTCGATCCGAACGCAATTACTTGGGCATTGTTGCTCTTACGCAATCGCTCCGCGGAGTAAACGTCATGGCAGACACCCGCGTACACGCCCGGCACCTTGTTTGCGATCATCGCCATGCCCAGCCCAGTGCCGCAGATCAACACGCCCCGGTCATAATCGCCGTGCGCTACACGC
This sequence comes from uncultured Acidobacteriota bacterium, assembly GCA_963838705.1. Lineage (GTDB taxonomy): Bacteria > Acidobacteriota > Terriglobia > Acidiferrales > UBA7541 > Palsa-147. Next base: position 643,862 of record CAWIRU010000006.1, read on the forward strand.
TGAGCGAGATTGAAACCAATATCTGGATAGTCCACGTTCTTGGTCGCGAGCATGTCAAGGTCTTCCACGTCGACGCCGGACTTTCTCAGGTGCTCAACGATGACTCTTTTCAGTTCAATGCCTGCGTCATCGCAGTCCACGGCGATTCGCATAACGTCTCCAGAGGTATTCAATTGCTTCCAACTGCTTCGTGGCGGTGAATCTCCCATCCCTTATAGGTTTCAAGCGCTTCTCCGACGGCGCGAGCCTCGGAACCGAGGTTGACAGCAACGTGGTGCTCATATCCGTTTCTGCAGATGTATTGGAGCAATGCCTGCAGTCGTGGAATTCGAACGACGCCATAACCACCAAAACTCTTTGCCCGGTCGCTGGTCAGTTCGCCTTCGCCGACGTACGCTCGCAGCTGTCCGTGCAAGTCGTCAGTGGAAACACGGCAAAATGTGATCGGGCCACTACGCAACTGGCCGACCACGGTACCGAATGAGCGCTCCTTGCCGACACCAATCGCAATAATTTCGTTGAAATCCATCTTTACATCGTCGAAAAAGTCTTTGGGCAGATTGGAACAATGGAAAATAACCGCCTTGTCGGGATCGTCGCCGTAGTTGTTGTTCCAATCCACGATCGCACTGGGCGTCTGCGAGGCAAGCTGCAGGATGTACATACCGATCATGCCAATCATGTCGGTCTCGCACGCACTGGGCATCAGATTGTTCGACATCATGCTCATCAAAGTGCACGGCATAACACCGAAATATTCCTGCATGGCGGTCCAGCATTGGATCGAGCTGCCAGAAAGTTCGTTTGCACTCATCCATTCATCAACGACAGCCCCGAACTTCGCCATCTTCAGGAGCGACTCTGATGGGATGCCCTGGGTAGACACATATGAGTTGATGTGATCGAGTTTTTGCTTCGCGATTGGCGCGTTGTCAGGCAGTCGTTGGATGCGTCCCATTATTTCAGAGAGGTCGATCGTCTCGACGCTAATACCGTGAAACTCCATCAGCTTTTCGCTGAAGCGAACGGTGTTGAACGGGGCTGGACGCGCACCGATCACGCCCACGCGGGCATTGGTTAGGCCCTTAATTACCCGGCACGTTGCGGCAAAACTTCGAAGATCACTGCGGAATGACTCTGAATCGGGAGCAGAGGTGTGTTGAGACGTAAGGGTGCACTTGATACCGTATTGCCACAGATTATTACAGACCGAAATCTTCCCGCAGAAACTGTCGCGCCGGGCTCCCATCAGCATGCGATCCGCTTGGTCGGGAAAGGCCTGTACAAGGACCGGAACATTGAGACCCGACATGCGAATTGCATTCGCGGCACTCCGTTCGTCTCCAAAGTTTGGCAACGAGATGACGATTCCGTCTATGGCGCGGCCTTGCCGGCGGAAAAGATCCGCGCACCTCCGCGCATCCTGCAACGTCTCGACAGACCCGAATTTGCTTTGTTCGAGCGAAAGGCACACAACGTCGAATCCTTCCTCTTCCAACACGCGGAGTATCTCGGATCGGCCGTCCCGGCAGAGGGCATCTGGAAAGAAACTGCGATTCCCGACGATAAGGCCAAAGGTGTTTTTTATCTTGCTGTCATTGCCGCTCTGGCTACTTTGCTTCTGCATCCTGGTTCTCCTGAGTTATTTCGCTTGGAAACTGGAAGCTAGAGACAACAGACCACCCAAATAGAGCAAGAACATGAACCCTAACAGGACGTGCGCTTTGCCCGGAGCACCCTTGAACTCCCGCCACACGAACACGCCCCAAAGAGCCGCGATGAGCGGATTCGCCTGGCCAATCGCATACGCCAGTGCGATCCCAACCATACTTGCAGGCACGAACGTAAACGTTGTGCCGAGAGCCCAGAAAAAGCCGCCCAGCAAGCCAGCCGCATGTTCTCGTCCTGTTCCATTGCGATAATCCTTCCAGCTCATTGGTGTGCCGTCTATCGGATGACGCATGAAGTACGACAAAAGAACCAAGGTGCTGATCAACGCTCCCGATGTGAAGAAAAACGTGACACCGTAGGGTCCTAGTGGACGAGTAGAGGACAACGCTTTGCCTACCAGCGGTCCAAAGCCACTGAAGAGGACACCGGCCATCAGACAAACGAAGAGCCCCGTTTTGGACACTTTTTGTTTGCTCTTAGTCGCTGCCCGGTATGCGAGAGAGTTGAAAACGACGGCCGCTAACACCATAGCCACGCCAACACAGAGCAACGTGAGATTGCCACGAGGCATGACGATGTAACTGCCGATTACACCGAAGACGAGCGCCAGGCCGATCGCGAGCGGAAAGGCTACAGCCAAGCCAACTAATGCAACACCGAACATCATCAGCAAATTGCCGCAGTTCCAAAGGGCTCCCGCTGCGGCAGCATAGAACCACGCAGAGTGATCCGCACCCCGCAGGTCTTCAACAAACGTTTTAGGGCCAAAAAAGGATCCCAATGTCAACCCGATTAGAATTGACGACAGGAAAATACTAAAAGCGTAATCCCAGTAAAACGATTCAACGCGCCAGTTTCGCGTCAGCTTGTATGTATTAGGCCACGATCCCCAAAAAATCATTCCGGCGAGCATCATGCAAAGCGCTGCTCCGTATGAACCCGGAAGATACATAGAACCTCCGTTGACCCCGCACTTGAAACTTCCCCGAGGGGAAATTAATTCAGCGAGCTCCAGCGAATGTGTCGCTCGTCAGATCTCGAGCCCGATCGGCCATTGCTCGCACGATGATCGAAATCGACACAGACCCAGGATCGGCGTGTCCGAGTACGCGATCCCCGAGACGGCTGGCGCGACCAACCTTGCAGTACATCGTCGCCGTTGATTCGGCTGCGCGTTCAGATGCTTCCGCGGCCACCGACAGCAATTCCGCGCTGTCCACACCATTCTCAACGTTTGCCAACGCTTGATTGATGGCGTGGATTGAATCGAGCAAGGTTTTGTCCCCGGGTTTCGCTTTTCCGACAGCAGAGACTATCTGTTCCATGGCCGAGAAACACAATTTCCAGTCAGCCGATCCTATTGCAATGCGGTCGCGCATTGTCGCCCCAGCAGCGGTAAGCGCCCGGCCGAGAATTATTCCGATTGCTCCTCCGGTGGATTGCATGAATGCCTTGCCGGCTACCGTAAAAACATCGTTGGGAGACACCTCCACCGGTAGTGCCTGGATCGCTTTCATCACTGCTTGAAACCCAATCCGCATCGTGATTCCGTGGTCCCCATCACCAATTGCCGAGTCCAAAGCATTGAGTTGGGCCTCTTCACGCTCGACGGCATTTCCCGCTGCCACCAACAGCTCTCGCAATTCGGCGGATGTGATTCGTTCAGCCATTTGAGTTAGACCTGTACGAACGCCGGCGAGTCCGCCGGCGCCAAAAGGAGCCGCTTCAGTTCTGTGTCCAATCGCATTACGGTTATCGAGCAACCTGCCATATCGAGAGACGTCACATAATTCCCGACGTAAGAACGAACGGTGACGAGACCGGCGTCATGAATCAGCCCGCTGGCTGCTCGATAGATAATGAACAACTCTGAGAGGGGTGTATTTCCTAACCCGTTGACCATGACACTGATTTCATCCCCCGTGCTTGTTCCCAGATCATTTAGAATGCGATGCAGTAGGTAGCCCGCAATCTCATCTGCGGACATCATCCTCGTTCTTTCAACCCCCGGCTCACCGTGTATTCCGAGACCGAGCTCCATCTCATCTGGCCCGATATCAAAGATGGGACGGCCTGCTGCGGGAATCGTGCATGAACTCAGTGCCACCCCCATGCTCCGGATGGCCCCGTTTGCCTTCTCCGCCGCCGCTGCAACTTGATCTAAGGTCCCGTGCTCAGCAGCCTTTCCGCCTGCCACCTTAATGACGAACAAGTCTCCTGCGACGCCACGTCGCTCCCGATTGCGCTGGGCAGGAGCGGAAGCGACATCGTCAGACACCCTAACGGTAGCCACCTGAATGCCTTCTTCCGTCAACATCTCGGCTGCAGCGTCAAAATTCAGTACATCACCTGCGTAGTTGCCGTACACGAAAAGCACACCGGCCCCGCTATGCGCTGCTTTTGCCACTTCGTAGATTGGTTGCGGCGGCGGGGAGGTAAAAATATTCCCAGCGACGGAGCCGTGCGCCATCCCTGGACCCACATAACCCAGAAACATCGGCTCGTGACCGCTACCACCACCCGTAATAATTGCGACCTCTCCCGTCGCCGGACCATCTCGGCGAACAACAGCCTGTATCCCTTCGAGCGGTCGCAGGTATCTCGGATGGGCTCTCGCAAACCCTTGAAATGCTTCTGCGGCAACATCGTTCGGAGAATTGATAAGTCTCTTCATCGCAACTGGTTCTCACAATTTGCGTCTGACAGCCCGAAACAAAACCTTCTTACTGTAACGTTGCAGGTATCTTATATTAGGATTGTAAAATGGTGTCAAGCGCTTTGACTTTGATCGTGGCGGAACGATTTGCATTCGACTGCTACCTTGAAATAATCGGTAGCCGGCTTTAACATATGAGGCCGCATGAGAGTCAGATTGAAAGACGTGGCACGCGCGCTAAAGCTGTCCATATCGACAGTGAATGCAGCTTTGCGAAATCGGTCCGATATTAGTGAGGCGACCCGCCAGCGTGTTTTCAAGAAAGCGAAAGAACTTAACTATTTTCCCAATTCTGTAGCGCAAAGCCTAGTTACACGCCGGACGAACGTGCTCGGCGTTATCGTGCCGGATCTTTCGCGGTCGTTTTTCACTGAAGTAGTGAAAGGCATTGATATCGTCGCGAGTGCTGCCGGATACCATTTGGTTCTTTGCAACACTGGGGAAGATCCAAAACGCGAAGACGAAGAGATCCAAACACTTATTAGTAAACAGCTTGATGGCCTAATCGTGGCATCGGCGCACGATCCAACCGAGAATGGAGTTTGGCGCGACTTGGCGAAGCGTGGCGTTCCATTTGTTCTCGTCGACCGCTTCTTCTCCGGCGCACCCTTCATCGGCGTGGATGATGAACAAATCGGATTCATCGCCACTAAGCACCTAATCATGCAAGGCTACCGAAATATTGCCCATCTCCGAGGATCTCACCTGTCCACCGGAAATGGCCGCCTGCGCGGGTATCGCAAGGCGCTTCGGAAATACGGACTGCGAGCTCGGCGCGAATTCGTTATTGATGCAAGATTCCATGATGAGACCAGCGGGTATGAAGGAACCAAAACTCTGCTTCGCCGCTGGCCCCGAGCGGATGCGATCTTCGCGGCGAGCGACCCAATTGCGATCGGTGCGATGGAGGCTCTGCTGGAACAAGGTGTTCGTCTCCCTGACGACTGCGGCCTTATCGGCGTAGGCAAGACCCGGTATGGCGACCGCCTTCATGTTCCGCTGAGCACGGTAGACCAACATCGCATAGAAATCGGCAAAGTCACTGCTAGAACGCTCTTGGGGTTGATCGGGGGTGACGGTCCCGCAACGGGCCCGATCCTGATTGAGCCGACGCTAGTCGTCAGAAGATCCAGCGCCCGTTTGCCGACTGACAAAATGATCGCTCCCAAGCAAGCTAGTTGATCGCGCGCTTTGATCTCGCCCTTCGGCTGAATTTCAAGTGACCGAGGTAAGGTTGGGGCGCGTGATCCAGACGGCCGATTTATCAATTTTTTCATTTCTCCCACACAATTGATTTAGTTTTACCCTACCCTTGACGTGCTCAGAAGCTGAATTAAGCCCAAAGTCTTAACCAGTATTTCAGGCCGCCACGGATCTCGGTCTCGGATCAATGGTTTGAATTGGGGGAATATCCTCGCCGTAGCTGCTTCGAGTTCATTGAACATTCCCGACGCCGGTGGAGCGCGAAACTCATGTGAAGCCCGCACTTTCGCCTTACGATTTTACTGAGCGTTCTAAGCCAGAACCGATCGCTTCGAACTGTTTGACAAATGCCTGACTCTGGTCACAGAAATATTATTCGATTCCGCTGATTCTTCGCGTTTTGCACCATGTTCTCGACGCCAGTCGGAAGCGATAGCACGCAAGACTGGTATTGGAGTCGTCGCGTTCCCAAAGATGATTCGCTTTCCCATACGTCTTCGATCAGTGTCGGATTGTCCCCGGGCCGCAGCAGAATATTGATAGGCCGAACGGAGACAACATTATGTTTTCTCTTGCACGTTCGAATGGTTTCCAATGGCGTCTACTCCCAGGTTGTCCCACGTGCGCCTGGACCGGATGTTCGTGCCCTGTCAAGTGAGACGCCAATTCTTCCGCCACACTTTCACTCGCATCCACAAATATCAGCAGCGGCACTGCTAAAATCGGCCACGATCCGACAGTCGCTGTAGCGGCGGGATTCTCGCAAGCCAACAATCCAGTCGCTTCCTCACCTTTCGGAAAACCCCGTCAAAGATGCACCTTGGTCCATGCAGCTTGGAGTGTGGCGAGGCGTAGAGCCGGACATTCCAACATCAATCTGACGAATCACATAAAATACTTGACAAGCGCACTGTAACGATGTAGATAGCGTTTCAGCCAAGCTATAACGATACAGATGTGATTCAGTTCAAGACCAAGCGAACGCAACTCGAAAATGCAGACAAAATTCGGAGATCCGCGTATGTCGAATCGTCTCGTCCTGCTACCTGAGAGGAACGGGAGGCGGCTGATATTGAGTTTTTGAATCAATCACCAAAACGGTTCGATCGCTGCGGAGATTCTCATTCGGGAGTTGCAGGTTGGCATGATTTCTGAACATGTGATAAGGAGGAATCCCATGAGGTTTGCCATTCGGCTTATGATGATCTCGGTGCTTTTGGGGTGTATTTTGCCCGCGGCCTTTGCGCAAGAGTCTACCGGGGCCATCTCCGGTGAGATCACCGACTCGTCACATGCAGATGTGCCGCAAGTCGAAGTTACGGTCACGAACGTCAACACTGGCGTGGTTTGGAAAGCTGAAACCAACAGTCTCGGGATTTACGTTTTTGAGTACCTGCCGCCTGGTGAGTACCAGTTGGCTGTCAGCAAGGTCGGCTTTACGCCTGTGCTCCTTAAAGGCATCGTATTGCAGGTGGCCCAGAGAGCCAGACAAGATGTCCAGCTCCAGGTCGGATCTGAGGTCCAATCCGTCCAGGTAGTAGCTCAGGCGGAACAGGCCCTGAACCCCGCCAGCGCCGAGTTGGGCGAGGTAATTACGACGAACTCCATCCAGGAATTACCATTGAACGGGCGGAGTTTCCTCACGCTCGTCCCCCTTACGGCTGGGGTGTCACCGGGCACTCCAGGAGTATTCCAAAGCCTGATTGGATTGCCTTTCAGCGTTGAAGGCCTGCGCCAGAATTCCAGCAGCTATGTAGTCGACGGATTCGATAACAACAATTTCAATATAAATACTCCTTGGGATATCCTTCCGGCTGACTCCATCCAAGAATTCGCTTTGTTAACGAATAACTTCTCGGCTGAGTATGGCAGGGCTGCTGGGGGCGTGGTCAACATGATTGTTCGTTCCGGCACCAACGGGCTCCATGGCACGTTATTTGAATTCCTGCGAAACGACAAACTAGACGCCAACGATTTCTTCTCTAACGCTGCAGGCGCTCCAAAGACGCCACTTCGCTATAACCAGTTTGGAGGCTCGCTCGGCGGTCCGATCGCCCATAACAAGACGTTCTTCTTTGTCGACTATCAGGGCACCCGAAACAACTCTAGTAGCCCGGTCATTGCCAGCGTCCCTCCGGTCGCTTGGCGAACGGGAGACTTTTCCAGTCTGCTTGCCCAAGGTATTACGATCTACGATCCTAACAGCACCTCCGGCCCGTCCACCGGGCGCACGGCATTCCCCGGCAACATGATTCCTCCGAGTGAACAGGATCCTGCAGCCCTTAAGCTCCTGGCGCTGTACCCAACACCCAATATGCCAGGAGATTTCAACAACTACTTTACGACGCAGGCGCACACCTCCCCAGAAGACCAAGTCGACGTGAAACTTGATCACAACTTTTCGGAGCGCGACCGACTCAGCGTTCGCTACGACTTCGACGACTCGAGCCTAACGAATACTCCGATACTGGGCCCCGCCGGTGAAGGGGGAGGGATCTCAGGAACATCACGGGACCAACAACTGGCCGGCATATATACACGGACTCTTAGTCCTCAACTGGTGAACGAATTTCGTCTTGACTGGATGCGAACTACGGTGGCCGACACCCCTCCCGGGTACGGTAGCAATCTCGACACCCAGGTAGGTATACCGGGGATTAACACGGGCACCCCTAGTTCGGGACTTGCGTGGGTTTGCTCTGCCGGTTACAACTGCCTTGGTGGCGACCCAGGATTCCCGGTGGTGATTCAACCTCAAACCAGTATCGAAGTCGCCGACAACCTCTCGCTGGTGCATGGGCGGCATAGCATCAAGATCGGGTACAGCGTGATCCCGCGCTGGTTGGACCTACTCCAACCACTATTTCCCCGAGGCCTGTTCCTCTTCGATGCACTCTTCACCTCGCAAGGAGGAGTGGGAGGTAACGCGGTCGCGAGTGAGCTAACCGGCTATTACTTTTTTACAGAGCGAGACATACTCAATCACTTCATGGACATCACCGACCTCGAAATGGGCACCTTCGTTCAGGACAATTTTCGCGTCAACCGCAAACTAACTTTGAATCTCGGCTTACGATGGGACATGTTTACGCCGCAAGTCGAAGCCCAGAACCGGCAGTCCAACTTCGACCCAGCCACGGTGTCAATGCTGTTGGCAGGTCAAAACGGTAATAGCCGGGCACTGGTGAACACGGACAAAAAGGATTTCCAACCTCGCTTCGGGCTCGCCTACTCCGCAACGGACAAGACTGTGATACGGGGCGGCTACGGCATCTCCTATATTCCGGAACGCGATTCGGTTGCCCAGAATCGTATCTCCTACAATCCACCGTTCTATTTTTTCCAGGCATTCGCCGAGAACGAGTTCGAAGCGCCCACGAGCCCGATCAGCGCCGGGCTTCCTGCCCCTGTAGCCCCCGATCCCGCGCATCCGACTGGAACCATCGAATATCAACAGCCCAACATGCGCAACGCCTCGGTTCAATACTGGAACCTCGATATACAGCGCGCACTGACTTCCACACTGGTCCTGGATGTCGCTTATGCTGGCAACCACGGTACACACCTGCTTACTATGCGCGACATTAACCAGACGGCCCCAGGCCCAGTACAAGTTTATCCGTATCCGGGAATAGGCGACCTCTTTGCATTCGAAGGACGAGGAAATTCCCTTTATGACGGTCTTCAGGTGAAAGCGGAGAAGCGTCTTTCCTATGGGTTGTCTTTCCGGGCCGCGTATACTTACTCCAAGGCTATTAATGATAGTCCCGGATTTTGGCCAGTCAATTCAGGGGATCGCATCCCGCAGAATTCTTACGACTATGACGCGGAACGCGGCCTGGCGGAAAATGATATCCGGCACAGGTTTGTGATTAGCTACGATTGGGAGCTTCCGATTGGGCAAGGCAAGCCGTTCCTCAATAGCGCCGGTACTGTGATGAACCAGATCATCGGCGGTTGGCAGATCACAGGTATTGCGACGGCGCAATCAGGTTTCCCTTTCACGCCCACGATCTCGGTGAATCCATCTAACAGCGCCTTTGGCGGCACTCCCCGTCCCGACCGCATATGCTCCGGCACCCTGTCGAATCCCACTGTGGCCGACTGGTTCAATACAAGCTGCTTTACAGTCCCAGCTCTCTATACTTTTGGAAATTCCGGTAGGGACATCCTGATTGGGCCGAAGTTCGTCGATTTCGACTTTGGATTCTTCAAGAACTTCAAAGTAACCGACAAAATTCGACTTCAGTTCAGGTCCGAGTTCTTCAATCTATTCAACCACCCTCAGTTCGCCACGCCCAATACCGACATCGATCTCCCATCGGGCGGTACGATCACAGGCCTGGCTGGCACACCGCGCGAGATCCAGTTTGCGCTTAAGTTCATCTTTTGAGGATTCATGCGAATCGAATGCGGCGGTCACCTTGCTTGGCTGCCGCACACGATAACGTACGCTATTTTTCGCACATTTGCAGAGGAGCAGGTCTGGTTGGTAGAGCAAAGGGCCTGAGGAAGGCCCAAAAGGAGGGGCGATGGAGCCCACCAACCAGGGAGAAGCAAGCCAGCGAGTATCCAAGCTCAGCCAGGTGATCCAGATCGATGAGGGGAAGATAGCGGCTCCCCTGGGAGAAGTCGTACACAACACGGTGGAAGAGACGCTGAACGCGTTGTAGGATGCGGAGGCGGATCGGCTCTGCGATGCGGAGCGTTATGCAGGCACGGAAGGTGCTAAAGCCTATCGATTGAGTAGCTTGCCAGCATCCAAGCATGAAGCAGGGAGTCCGCAGAATGGCCCTTCCATCCAAGAAAAAAAAACTCGGTTCGAGGAAAGAATCGCGCGTCACGCTCAAAACTCTCGCGCAGCATCTCGGTTTAACACCGGGGACTGTCTCGGCCGCACTAAATGATTCAGTGGCCGCCCGTTCTCTCCCTGAACACACAAAGCGGCGCATTCTCGAGGCGGCCCGCGAATTCAACTACCGGCCGAATTACTTCGCCCGGTCGTTGCGTCTCAGCCGCACCTACACAATCGGCGTGATCGCGGAAGAGATCGGCGATGCCTACGGCGCACTGATCATCAGTGGGGCCGAGGACTATCTGCGCAAGAGCAATTATTTTTTCTTCACGGTTTGTCACCGGCACGATGAAAAAATTCTTCAAACTTATTCGCAGCTTCTCCTGATCCGCGGCGTCGAAGGCTTCATCACGACGGACACGTCAATCACAGCGGCTCTCGGCCGCCCGACCGTCGCCGTTTCCGGTCACAAACGCGTTGAAGGCGTGACGAATATTATCCTGGACCACAAACTCGCCGCGCGGCTCGCGCTCCGGCATCTTGTGGACCTCGGCCACGAAAGGATTGCTTTTCTGAAGGGGCATCCGCTCAGCTCAGACTCTGCGACGCGATGGGAAGCAATTTGTGAAGTTGCCGTGGAATTGGGCATTCGCATTCGACCTGAACTTACCATCCAGATTGACAGCACTATATCCACTCCGCATCTGGGATACCCGTACGCGAAGGAGTTGCTCGCGCGGCAAGAGCCTTTCACCGCGCTCTTCGCTTATAACGACGTCTCCGCGATCGGTGCGATGTGGGCTTTCCGCGAGGCGGGATTACTGATCCCGGAGGACGTGTCCGTCGTGGGATTTGATGATATTCCGGCAGCAGCGTTTGCGGAGCCCAGCTTGACAACCGTGCGCCAGCCGCTCGAGCGAATGGGAGAAATCGCAGCCAAGACGCTCGTCCATCAGATTGAGGGCCGTGCCGACTTATCAGATCAGATAACTGTCGAGCCAGAATTTGTCGTGCGTGCGTCAACCGGGCCTGCGCCTTCGCGGTTAAGAAGGCGCGAGGACCCGGACGCAGATCGGATCACTGTCAATCGCTATTAGGCTGCCTTCGCTCTGCCCGCTTGAAGGAAACCCTCTAAGAGTGTAGGTTTAGTTCATCCGCCCGCAATATGCTCGGCGCGCGCCTTATTGAACTAGGTAAAAGGGATTGGGCAACTTAAGGATCCCTTCGGGGCAGCAACCAGCCAGATCGCTCCACGTCACCTAGTCGAGCGAACCCAAATGCTGTCGCGTGACAGCGAAGACGTTGAGAGCCGCGAGGTAAGCCGCCTTGCGCCTCGCTTCCACCGATTGCCACATACCAAAGTTTCTGAACACTCTGGAGTCGACGCATAAAACTCTCCTTCTCGTCGACGATGAAATGAGGACTCTCTGCAAAAGGGTCGATGCGATCCGCTTGCCGTATTGCCCAATCGTTTCACTCCAAGACGTTCGTAGTTTCGTGTGAATCTGACTGTGTAGACTGAGCAAGGCATGCTGTATCAAATCATGTGCAAACAAATGAGCTGCTTTTTGCACGACCTAGTTCAGCGCATTTCTCGTCCGCCGCTTCGAGTCGCAACTACCAAAATCTCCTTCCTTCCAGCGCATCGGCTCGAGTGAAGAGCGGAATGTTCCGCCAAGTGCCAGGCGGTGGCCACTGCGCGCCACATTGCATGCACCTCAAGCCGCCAGGGATGCGTTGCCTCATTACACCATCGCACCCGGTACAGGGCTTCGAATCCGGAATAGACAGCTCCTCAGGCAGTGATGGAAAAAGAGTCGAGGTCCCCGCCTTAATTCTTTCCGTTTCTTCCTTCACCCACTCCACAACTCCAAGACGCAGATGCTTGCTTGGATCCTTGAACCAGTGCAATGCCTGCGATGTCGAGTCGACCTGATCGTCGTACTTGCTTTTGGGGAAGCTCGCGATCTCGTGCAAGTACTCGCCTAGCCACGCCGCCTTGTCTGGAAGGTGCACGAAACCATTCTCAATAGAGCTCGTGACCGCATGCATCCTCATGATCTTGTCCATCGTCGGCTCGTATTTCTGGATCGCTTGCATTCCCTCGCTGATCAGTTCCTGGATCAACTGCGTGCCCGAGGCTTTATCTTCGATGAGAATCGCTTCCGGCCTAAACGCCTCCGCTTGCTCTCGCACCGCACGCTTCAAGCTTGGATAGTCGAGTCGTTTGCGAAGTACATGAATTAGATAGATGTGGTTATCTCTCGCGCCCCAAGTGGTACAGACGCTGTAATCGCTGAGTTCCGTGGGTTTATTTGCCGTGTCCCAGCTTTGAACAATCGTCTCGTACTTCGCAGGCGCGTCCGCTAAAGGGTACGTCTTAAACCACTCTATTTTGACCAATCCGCCACCGAGGGGAGCCGGAGCCTGTTGGTATTGTCCCGAAAAGTTGTATTCACCTTGAGCTTCGCGGATGTGATTCAACACGTCGAGCGGCTCTCGTTCCGGATGAAGAGCTTCGCCGACACGACGTTTGAAGACCCGTATTCCATAAGGCGTTCGAATCTGGTGCCTTTCATCTTCCTCGGCGATCGCCGGGAATCGGATGACCGTCCAGGGCTCCAAGCCAAGAACGTGGCCAACGAGATCGTCCTCATGCAATCTCTGCATGATCAAAATAATGCATCCTGTCCTCTTGTCGTTTAACCGGCTATACAAAGTGTGGTCGAACCACTCATTCGCGGCTTTTCTCGATGTATCAGAAAGAGCCTCTTCCGGCTTCAGCGGGTCATCGATGATGATGAAGTTCGCGCCGCGGCCGGTTAGAACGCCGCCAACCGACGTCGCGAGACGAAAACCCTGCTGGGTGGTTACGAACTCTTGCAAAGCCGGCCGCTGCGACGACAGTCGAGTGCGGGGAAAGAACGATTGATACCAGTTGCTAGCCATGATGGTCCGAGTATCCATGGCATGCTTGTTCGCTAAGTCCTGACCGTAACTCGCACAGATGATTTGGGCGCTCGGGTCGCGACCCAGGAGAAAAGCTCCAAAGGCGACCGACGCGCAGTGCGATTTCAACGAACGCGGCGGCTGATTAATGATCAGGCGGGTGATTTCTCCACGACGGCAGGCCTCAAGTGCCGAAGCAACCACCTCAATGTGCCAATTCGGCACGAATTCAGTCGTTGGGTTCAATTCGAGAAACGAACGTTGCGTAAATGCGTACAAATCTCGACGCACAAGCGCTCGATATTCACTCGGACTCACGTTGCTAGACATCTTTGTCTCCTCCGTCATTCGTGGATTCCAGTCGCTTCAAAATCCCGTTAAGAACCTTCTCGTCCACCTCCTCGATTTCAGAATTGGGCATAGCAGTTTGATTCGACCGTTCTTCTGCAGATCGAACCAATGCCGTCAACAAAGCGACGGCCTTCAGGTCGCCTGAGGCTGCTCTATTCATCAGTTGCTTGATCGCCGCTTCGAGCTTAGTGACCGACTTTCGTTTGCCGTTCTCGTTGATCACGACTCTCTCGCGCAATACCTTCGCCAAAACGCTGGCCACGTTGAGTGAGCCCTTGGGACGTCCACGAGGATTCCCTGACTTCCCCGACTTGAACCGCGTCTGCTCGGGCGGATTGCAGTAGCCCGGTTTCGTGGTCTTAGGCTCGTTGGATTTAATCGGATCATCCATGCATTGCCTCCTCGATTTGGTCAAACGTCTGACCCGTTGATTCTTGTACGGCGCTCTGTCCCGTGTAGGCCTGCCAGCGGCGAACGATCGTGTCGACGTAGCGCGCGTCGAGCTCTAGGCCGTAGCAGACGCGACCCGTTCGCTCCGCCGCGATCACCGTCGTGCCACTTCCCAGGAAAGCATCGAGCACAATTCCTCCCCTTGCCGTGCAATCCAGGATTGCGTCGGCAACCATCTCGACTGGTTTGATCGTGGGATGGAGCGCCGACAAGTCTCCTTCTTCGCTGCTGCGAGATAAGGAATTTACGCGCCGGTAATTCCACACGTTCGTTCGGTAGCGGCCGAATTGTCCGAGCTGAATATTGTTGCGGTGAGCTTTCCTGCCGTTCTTAAAGACGAAGACAAGTTCGTGCTGACTTCGATAGAGCGACCCCTGCCCTGCACAATCCTTCACCCATACACACAGGTTCTTGAATTCGGCGTATATCGACCGAGCCGCAGAAAGTAGTTCGGATGAGTGCCGCCAATCCATGCAGATGAAGTGCAACGCACCATTGACACTGTTTCTCGCGAGATGTGCGAGGACGGTCGTTAAGAACTCGGTGAACTCCGTCGCGCTCATTTCACCCGACGCCAGCGCGAATTCAGGGTGATGAATCTTCCCGAAACCGGTGACGTACCCGTCGATACGGTCGTTGTACGGAGGGTCTATAAAGACCATCCCCGCGCGATGTCCATTCATCAGCGACGAGAAGGCGGAGTCTTTTCGGGCATCGCCGCGCAGGAGCCGGTGGCGGCCGAGCAACCAGCAATCGCCGGATCTGGTTACCTGTGGCTTCGTTCCGGAGTCGGGAATTGAATCCGCTGGATCCTCCTTGCCGTGAGCGGTTGCTGCGGCGCCCTCGACGAACGTGTCGATCTCGCTCATCTCGAAGCCGGTCACTTCTAGACTGAAGTCGATTTCAGCTTCGGAGAGGATCTTGAATTGGTCGCCCAGCAATCGACTGTCCCATTCCGCGTTTTCAGTTAGCCGGTTGTCCGCGACCATGAAGGCGCGGGCTTGGGCCTCGGTCAGGTGTTCAAGGCGGATGGTCGGGACCTCGGTGATGCCCAGTAGTTGGCATGCCTGAAGGCGGCCATGACCGGCCACAACTTGCATTTCGGAGTTGATCAGTATCGGTACATTGAAGCCAAACACCTCGATACTCCGCGCAATCTGCCGGACTTGTTTTTTGTTGTGAAGGCGTGGATTCTCCGGGTCGGAATTGAGTATTGCTATAGACCTATACTCGATTGCCAAATTTCGCTTGAGCGTAGCCAATTGCTGCGTTGGGTTCTGATAATGCGCGGCCGTGGTGTTTTTAGTTTTTTCCATGTGTCTCCAATCCCTTTCACTTAATCTCAATCTCAGATTGCGGTTTGCAAGCCGACATGCAGTCCGGCCATAACCAGTGAATTCGCGTCGCCCAGAAGGGGATCGTTGAAACCGAAAGCTTTGGTGCTTCTGCCCCCTGTTTCACGTGTTTGTCGCCGTTTGGCCGCGCGCTCGTCGGATCAGGCCGAGGAGAAGCCACGAGGAGATTTTCGATTGCGAGTTTCCGTGGATTCATGGTCGCACCTGATTAAAATCTCTGCGCGACGCCAACGGCTTCGTGTCTCGAGGCTAGCCTACAGTTGTATTGCTTGGGCGCAGCGATTGCGTAACGACGGGGCGTAACTCACGTTAGAAGTGCATTTTACGAGTCGTGGCTGCGTAACACCATAACACCTTGCAGGCTATCTAAATCCTCTTCTCGGCTGCTGCGGGCTGTATATCGCTGATGTACCGCTTAATCCGGTTTCGGTATTTCCGATCCTTCCATAAAGCGTGCCAGCTTGAAGAATCGAGACTCCGGTCCTTCGCTCGTAGAGGGCACCTGCTTAAATCCAGATGTTGGCAAATCCGCTCGATTGACCAACCTGGGTGGTCCCGTTTAATCGTTGCGATCATCGCGGCAGTGATGTCCTGACGCGCTCTCTTTCTTGACGCGCGCTCGCGAACGGTTCGAGTCACCTGGGCCATTTGAATACTCGCCTGATCAAGCGCTGCCTTCGTCGCTTTCTCAAAGTACTGCGCAATCTCAGCTTCGATCAGGACGAGCTCTGCTGCGGAGTCGTCACTGCTCAGGCTTTGCTCTGATTCCGTATCTAAAATCACTTCCTCATGTTTCCACCACCTCGGCAGCAGACCGGTTTGGGTAAAGGGAGGCGGGCAAACACCAATAATCCATCTGCGACATACGCGCGAGAATGCGGGTTTGAGCCCTTGAATTTGACCATCGACCCAGTCCAGGTCGCGACCATTGGCCACGCCAATGCCTGTGATCTGCTCGACGAATTTCGCAAGCGATTCGGAAGCCAAAACGCTTTGACACCGCTGCCGAAGCAGTTCGTGGAGGGTATCTCGCGGGTTCGAAAGGCAGCGCTCATATCCTGTCGTTGTCCTGCACGTGCAAATGTCGCCCCAGGTAGCCGCAATAGGTTTTTTGCATTGCCGACAACGAATCGGAAGGACCTGCATTGCATTCCGAATCATTGCGGAGTCGGCGCGGATATTCCATTCCGCAGCGAGAGCGTCTTCAAACCTATCGTTCACTGCCTTGACGGCGCACGCGATGACACGAACGGGAGTGCGCGCTTGGGCGCCTGTTTGTGGCATTTTGGATGCTCTTCGGATCCTACCCAGCTTCGCCGTCATGCCCTTACAATTCTACAGCAACGATTAATGAGGATATGCCCCCATCAAAACTGGAGAGCAACCAGAGGATAGCTATGCTTCCTCAACATCTCTGCGCCAGTCCCGGTACGTTATTCCCCTCTTCTTGAATTCTCTGCCTCTAGAACGCGGTTTCGCTTGACTGTTCGCCCACGGCAAGCGTCACTGTGTCGATGTCAGAGGTTTGATCGAAATGGATGATCACGTTACACGCCAGATCTCGGAGCTACAATCCATGCCTCGCGCGCAGTTGCTCGACCTCTGGCGGACAGTGTATAGGAAGGCCGCCCCTCCCGGAATTCGCCGAGAGATCCTCGTCCCATTCTTGGCCTACAAAATCCAAGAGAACGCCTACGGCGGGCTCAAGCCCTCGGTCCGAGCGGAACTTCGCCGCATCGCTGAGAGTCTGAAGAGCAATCCGAGTGGACGTCTCGGTCGCTCCCGAATCAAGCCTGGAAGTCGCATTCTTCGCCGATGGCGCGGAGAGATGCACGAGGTGTTCGTGGAAGAGGTCGGCTACAAGTATCGCGGCACAAGCTACAAGAGTCTCTCTCAAATCGCTCGCCGTGTGACTGGGACGCGTTGGTCCGGGCCTGCCTTCTTCGGCCTCAAGACCACGAAATCAAACGGACGCCATGAATCGGCCTAACGTTTCCTGCGCGATTTACACAAGAAAGTCCTGCGAGGAGGGGCTCGAGCAATCGTTTAACTCCCTCGACGCACAACGCGAGGCGTGCCGAGCGTTCATTCTGAGTCAAAAGCACGAAGGTTGGATCGCCCTCCCAGATGTCTATGACGATGGAGGTTTATCGGGCGGCACGATGGAACGACCTGCCCTGAAACGATTGCTCGCCGATGTCCAGTCGGGAAACATTCAAACCGTCGTCGTTTACAAGGTTGATCGGCTGACTCGCTCTCTCACCGACTTCGCCAAGATTATCGAAATCTTCGACTCGCACGGAGTGAGTTTTGTGTCCGTGACCCAGCAATTCAACACCACGTCTTCAATGGGCCGGCTCACGCTGAATGTCCTGCTGTCGTTCGCCCAATTCGAACGCGAAATCACCGGCGAAAGAATTCGCGATAAATTTGCCGCGTCGAAGAAAAAGGGAATGTGGATGGGAGGATTTGTTCCACTAGGCTACGACTGCGTTGAGAGAAAGCTGATCGTGAATCGCGCTGAGGCACGCACGGTACGTGAAACCTTTCGCCAGTACTTGAAGCTCGGATGCGTGCAAAAGCTGAAGCAGTTCTTGGACCGCAACGAATATCGCAGCAAGGCCCGCATCGGGAGTAACGGGCGCCGAACTGGCGGGACGGCGTTCTCAAGGGGCGCTCTCTATCACCTGCTGAACAATCGAATCTATATCGGAGAAATCTCACACCGCGGCCAGCACTATCAAGGTCAACATCAGGCGATCATCGAGAAATCCTTGTGGGATCAGGTCGTGGATCGCCTGCGATCGAACAACCAGTCGCACCGCTCTGGCAAATCCAACTCGTCGCCGAGTCTGCTGGGCGGAAAACTCTTCGATACAAGCGGAGTTCGCTTCACGCCGACTCATGCGGTAAACGATGGCAAGCGATACCGGTACTACACGTCCCAAGCCGTGATCAATCACTCAGGCCCAAAGCCGACGCTCACCCGATTCCCTGCTCAGGAGCTGGAGCAAATCGTGAGGTCACAGATCCGCGCACTCCTCAACGCTCCTGACAAATGGATCTCGGGAATTGAGGACGGGTCGAGTCGGGAGGTTGCTCAGTGTCGCGCACAGGAACTCGCTAACACCTGGCAGAAGATTGGCGCCGAAGAACAAGATCAGCTCGTCAGGAAAATAGTGGCTCGAGTAGTTCTCGGCCGCTCAAACGCATCGATTGAGATCGATCACGTCAAAATGATTGCGACATTGCTTGGCGATAAGACCGAAGCGAGTCAATGCTTGCGCACACGAAAGCCAAACGTGTTGAAGCTTGTCTGCGCTTTCGAGGCTCTCCATCGCGGAAATCAACTTCAATTGAGTACACCTGATGATAGCTCGGCAGCCTCCCGGCATCCCACGACAACTCTGATTAAGGCGATGGCACGCGCGCGTGTTTGGTACGAACAGATTGTAAACGGTGAGATTTCCACGGTTCGGGAACTCGCGCAGAGGTGGAAGCTGCCACGCCGATATGTCAGGCGAATCCTAAACTGCGCGATCCTGTCCCCGAAAATCACCGAAATGCTTTTGACAGGCCGACATCGGCGCAACCTCACGCTTGATGAAATGCTGAAGAGCGTGCCATACGACTGGCGGGAGCAGGAGAATCGTATCCTTCGCTAATCGCGACGGACGGCTAAGCATGCGTAATACAGCCGCCGCTAGAAATGGATGCGGCACGTCCGTCACCGATTATAATTCCTAGTTATCCAAAGGCTTTAAGTCATAATGAGTAATATTTCGGGAGAGGGCCTTTTCTTACAGATTGGAGGCCGTCAGGACATTCGAACTCGCGACTAAGCTGTCTCGACCGCACTAGAGCTAGCCGCGCGCACCGTGTCATTGGGGCTTACGCAGTGGATCTTCGATCCAACCTCCAGCGCCTCAAGCGACAGCCCTCAAAAAGAGACAAATATGATCGATTGGCTAAGAGCCGCAAAATCCGCCCACTTTTATAAGAAGCGAAGGAGGCTTCCCAAAATTGCCATTGAAGAATTGTTTCGCAGTATTCGAGAAAAGTCGGATGGAGTAACCAGGAACATTTTCAGTCACGTTAAAGAACAACACGGCCATTCTCAATGGTCTGCGATCGCCTTTTTCTACGAACGCGATCCCTCTTTCCTTGTCTATCCAGAAGAGCACGATCACACGAGAGAGCGCATTTGCGGATTTTTAATGCTTGTTGAATACCGTGAATACGCCGTTGTCTTCAAATCAAGTCTCGAGTTGCCAGCTAATTTTAAGACTCAATACCTCCAGCGGGTAGGAGATCAGAACTTTGAAGCGGCGGTAGCGCCGGTCGATGCGACTTTTGAACAGATAAAGCTACGCAACATGACGACCTCAAAGCATACATTGCGGTCGAAAACTCTCGAAGCAAACAATCTCCAAAATGTCATCGGTCGAGCTGGAGCCAGCCGCTTTATCGCTCAAGGATATCGCGTAAGACAAAACGGTGAACACCTGAGCGCTACTCCAAACACAGGTCGCCTTTCCCAACGATCAGACAAAGCACCTTACAAAGAATTGATTGCATGGGCTGAAAACTCGATCGAGACGCTAGCTGAAGAAGCACCAGCTTTATCCCCATTCATTCAGGCCTTTGCAAGGCCCATTAATTTGGAATCGATGCCTGCAAATCTCTCTCCCACGTACATTGCATTCGATGTCCCCCAATTGACCGAGGACGCATTTGAAGTGCCGGAGGAAATAAGATTTGTTCGAGGGACCGGTGACGCCGCTGCGCCCTTAGATAAAAATGATTCTGACATCATTCTCGCTGCGCTCGATCAGAATTTTGCTGTGCGAAAGACTAGAAGTGAGTTGCAGATTGTCGACCCACGCAATAACACGCCGATTGGAAATATCAGCCTAAACAAGAACCGAATTTCCTTGCGCAAGCTGAGCATTCCGGAGATGGATGATATTTACGTCGAGTCTGTGAATTCTCCGGCTCAGAATAATGCAGGTATTCCTCTAAAGCGCTACATAGACCAGAATGATCTTTTCGCGATTCTTTTCAACGACCTTGCAGTCGTCTATTTAGACGGAACGCTTTACAGGGACAGCAATCTGACTGATGGCCGGTCCTTCCTATTGCACATTCGTTCATACGCTCAACTTAATCCTGTCACTTCAGAAAAAGGCGTGTTTGCAGACCGTCAGGCTGCTTTTGATGCAGATTCTGTCTTTGGAGTGGTCGTTGATCATGTCGCCGATAGAGGTGAGCTTCTGGTTTGTGACGATCTGGGAGATGAATGGGCTGACTTCATTGGCGTTAACGACATTTCGCAGCCAAAGACCTTCAGCTTTTACCACGCTAAGCATGGAGCAGCTACATTAGGGGCGTCGTCTCTGCATGTCGCAGTAAGTCAAGCAATTAAGAACCTTGGACGGCTGAACCCGTCGGATGACGAGATCGCGACAAAAATAGACAAATGGGAAGCTCGTTACGCCAATGCAAACGTGGAAACGACTATTCAACGCATCATTGGAGGTAACGCCGACGTGCTGCGAACGAAGCTGAGCAACACGTTGTTATCGCCCGACACAATTCGCCGCGTGTTCATCGTCACGTCTTCTTTGAGTCGGAGACAGCTTCAAGAGCAGTTCAGGGAAATCCAAGCGGGAAATCCACCATCTGCGCATTTTGTTCAACTCTATTGGCTGTTAATGTCCTTTTTCTCTGCTTGCACTGAAGTTAACGCAAACGGTTTCGTGATTTGCCAGGAATAGGCGAGGATGTAAGAGCGAGGGCGATGGGGATTCCGGCGAAGCTGAACGCTTGTTCCGGAGCGGAAGCCGAACGGCATTCTGGAATCGCCTTCATCTTGCCCCGGATGTCCCAACGCCATATTTGCCTGAATCCAACGCGCAGAATCTAGCTGTACTTGAAGCTGTGGCCGTTGCCGCCCATACGTATGACAAAGGCGGGTACTTCTTGGTCGTAGATGGAGTTCGCGGGCCCTGGTTTCTGGAGCACGTCCGAGCCGCTATCGATGTTCCGCTGTACTATGTGGTCGTAAGTCCTGATCTCAAAACCACCCTCGCGTGCGCAAGGGCGCGACCGTGACGGCCTCAGGGAGGCCGGTCCGATCCGGAGCCTGCACGAACAATTCGCAAATCTTGGGATCCTCAAAGAGCATGAGATCGATACCACTCTGCAGTCTGTCCAGGAGATTCTGAATGTCGTCCGCGAAGTGGTAGCGAAAGGAACCGCACGGCTCCCCGACAGAAGAGCAAGAGGAGACTGAGACAGGACCGTCGATTCAAAGTTCACCACCGCCGCCTCTGAGGTCAGCCACATTCCCCCTTTTGACGTCAGCTAGCACATAGCCACATTTGCATCCCTCGTCTGAGGTACAGTGCTCGTAGGGAATCTCGGGAACGTCTTCAAGGAGCCAGGTCCGATTACTCAGCTTGGCGCAGACCTTACAAGGGCCATCGGCGGAACAAATTATTTTTACTGTCCGCACAAGTCCTGAACTTTGCCATGACTCAACATTCCTGCGGCTTTGAACGTAGGAAATTATCATCTTGACGGCTGCGGGGGCTGCGAGACGAATGCCAGTTTCAACATTGTCGGTGAGCGGATCATGACCCAGCCCTAGAAAAGCCATCCCCGCTGCGACGCGTACGCATTCAAGCGATTCTTCGCTAATGCCAGCCAGAATTTTCGGCCTTGCCGAGAAGACGTTGCTCACGTCGGCGACGTCCGGCTTGTTCTGAATCATGGGAGTGTCGGGGAATCCGAGAGCGTCTTGGAACTCGCAGACGAATCGAGAAGCCAGTTCGGGATTTTTCCCCCGAAGGGCGGCCACCGCCGAACGTTGCATTTCGTCACGACGCGAAAAGAAGGCGCTTGCCAGTTGTCGGCCTTGTTCGGACCACTTCAGCAAATTTACTCCGGCAACATTTTGTTCCATGCCTGCGAAATCTGCGCTGCAAAGGCGCTCAGCCATTTCATACTTCCGTCCGGTGAGCTTAAGTCCGCGTTCTCTGAGCATCCCCTCGAGTTCCTTGTACTGGAATTTGCACACTAGGCGTTCTGATGGTGTACAAGGGACTAGCAATCTCGCGTCGAGGAAACGCTGAATCGCGTCACCCTCGCTTTCGCCAAGCGCCGCCTTCCATTGATCTGTCCAGAAACCCGGCATATCAGCCTCAACTCGCCGAGGCATCGAAAACTTACTTAGGAGGAAAAGATGGGCAAGCGTCCAACTCGGGTCAGCCATGCTTGATCTGGCGGGCATCGCGGTCCAAAACTACTCTGACGCTCAAACGACTGTCAACAGCACGCCATCGACGTGATCTGGAGTTCACCGCCTAAAGCAGCCAAGCTATAATTCTGCTCGCAATGAACGAGTTTGATAAGAAGAAGATGGAGCTCCTCCGTCCTCTCATGTTTGAGGCGGGTGCTGCTTAGCTGGATTGCCAGCAGATGGAGTATGGGATTGCTCTACTGCTGTTTCACTTTAGTCGATTGGGAACTCCGGGCCTGGATCCGAAAGCCATGTCTCGAATTCTAGATAACCAACACAAGAAGACAGCAGGACAACTTATAGTGATCCTCAAGGGGCATTTGACCGTCAGCCCCGGAATCGAACCTGCACTCGCCGAAGGATTGCACGCACGAAATCTGATTATCCATCGCGTGCTGGCTGATAAAGTCGATATGTTTCACGACGCAGATAAACGTGCTCAACTCAAAAAGAATATTCGGCGGCTCAGGCGCAAGGTTAGAGACGCGGACAGCAGTCTTAGCCCGTTCATCACCGCATTGTCGGCTAAGCTCGATAGTTTTGACCAAGAGGCATTCGAAAAGGAAACCAAGGCCCTGTTCACGTAATCCGGCTAATAGAGATGGAATTCTGAAGGAAACCGTGTGATGTCGAAAGGTGTCGTCTCGATGGCCGATCTAATCCCAGCATCCAAGACACACGATATCCAAAACTGTCCGTCACGTTTCGATTCATCAATGCCGGTAATCCCCGTCACACTTCCGATTCGCATAGTCATCGACCTCCAAAATGATGGCATACAGATGCGCCTTGACGCATCGACGGCTAGGTAATATCTGCGTTATTATAAGGTGTTACCGATCCTGGCCAAGTCTTGGGATGACCTAGCGAAGGTTTTTGACTGCGGTCCGTGGGATTTGCAGTGTCGCATTCACGGGTGGATGCAGGGTGGCCGTCGAAACTCGTAGGAGGAAAGGCCTCCGTGCGTTTAGAAAACGGCATGCGCTTTGACCGCTGTATCGGGCTCCAAGACCGGGACGGTTTGGACGGCAAGATTTTCAATGCCAATGTGCTCGTCTGCCATGACAAACCATTGAGCGGCGGCGACAACATCCGTGTCGGAGATCGCGCGTATCGCTACGAGGGAGATGATAGTCTCGGGAATTCAATCTTCACGGCGCTGGAGCCGTTCCCTGAGTTTGAGGCGGTCGAAGAACGCTTCAAGGGCCTGTTCATCGTTCTCGAAATTTATCCCATTAAGAATGGCCACTTCTACGTTCGGCCGTATGTGCAAAGCGGCGAAACTTCCAGCGACTATACTCGCAGAGCCTTTCCGTTTGCGGGAGAGTTCGAATCTCGGGAAGCGGCGATGCGGGCCGGGTTTGATGCAGGGCGAAAGGAAATCGACGTTCATTATTTCTGAGCCAGCGCGACCATGACGGAGAACAACAAACTAACTCGTCCTTTTGCTGGGGCGCAATATCGATCTCAAATTACTGTCGGACCTATCCCGACCAATTTCTCTTGGAACTTCAATCCCGATAATGAACAGTGGAAGATCGTTAAGGCGATGCCCGAAGGGACCGACGATGTCGTGGAATTTTCGAGTCCGTCGAAGGCAGCCTCCAATGGGGAGCTTCGGAAGCTGATCGAGCGGGATTATCATGGTCTTCTTGCTCAGTACGGCGCCTAACGTCCACAGCAAAATGGCACTTGGTATCTTGCCGCAACGCTCCGCTAGCTGCGGCCCTTCACTCGTGCTGCTCTCTTCTTTCTGTAGTTCCTATTTCTTAGGTACGTGAAAAAACCGCCCTCTCGGCCAAACAGACCAGAGGATCGCGGCATATACTCTTCCCAAATGGCAAAACCTCACGGCCTTTGGCTCGCGATTGGAGGGGGCTCCCTCGCGGAAGCTGTCGCGAGGAGCATCCTAGCTCAGAACCAGTTCACTACTTCTGTGACAGCCCGGGACGTGAGGCCCCGCCGTGCGGAACTCGTCGTGGTTTCGCTTAAGGATACTGCGGACTATATCGGGATTAGCCAACGTGGACGACAGGTCGCCACTGGTCAGATGACGCTGGTCGTTTCTCGCTTATTTGCGCTTTCTCGGATGACACAACACGCCATTCGCGAAGCGCTTCCAAATAGGCTGGCACGCGGCTTTAATCCACCAATAGCCGGTCAGTACCGACCTTCGCCTCGACTTTGGGAAGAGCTGCTGAGGATTGTTTCCGCAGCGGAGCCCGATACAGCCCAACGAATTCGCGAGCTTGCTCGGATCGCTCAAAGCACTCGAGATTCATGGGGCTCCTTCTCTGGTGGCTTGGAAATCTTCGAGCGAGATGCTGTCGCCTCCTCCCTCGAAGCTTGGCGCGGTGCACCCTTTCGGAAGAGAATGCTGCGCTCCATCGTTCCAGGGGAGGATGTCCCAGTCGCTTCGTTCCTGTCGCAACTCCGCGGCACTGCGGTTCGGGAAGACCCTCAAATTAGTCACGACCACACGACATTCCCCGGTATGGAGGTTGCCAGGCGAGATCAAATCGGATCTCTTGTTCTGCGCCACGGCAATGAATACCTGACCATCCTGAACTGCAATCGGCAGCCGCTGGAAGAGACTCTCGGTGTGGACCTCATCTATTACAGTCATCGATTCGACTCGTTCGTGCTCGTTCAATACAAACGCATGAGGCGGAATGAAAACGGAGAAGCTGTGTATCGACCGTTCCTCGACCGTAATCACGCCAAGGAACTAAAGCGAATGTTCGAGGCGAACAGGCAGCTCCGGGGAATTCCCGACTCCGGCAAGTCCGACGTGGCGGCCTACCGTCTTTCTTCAGGGCCGTTTTACGTGAAGCTCTGCGAGCCCAGGCTCAAATCCGCACTGGACGGTGGAATGGTGTCCGGGATGTATATTCCCCTTGTGCTATGGCGTCGGCTCTTGAAGTCCGACCGAGTGCGGACGCCGCGCGGCGCGGTGCGAGTCACGTGGGAAAATTGTACGCGTCGATTTAGCAACAGCGAATTCACGAACCTTTTGCGGCACGGGTGGATTGGGTCCTCTGCCGGCCGTTCGAATCATTTGTCTAAGATAATTGGGGACGTGCTAGCCGACCGTAGAATGCTCGTGCTCGCTGCAACCACGGGGGATCCTGAGCCGAGGAACTGGCGGCGCGATACCTACGGTCGGTTCGCAGCGGACGACGATCCTGCAGGTTCGGTGTGACCGTATGTCCGCGCCCTCATCCCAGCAAAGTGTTGAGGGATAAGCTTGGTGTATCACCCGCCAGTTGGACCGGAAAGACGATGTTCCCACTGGGATCGCGGCAAAAGAGAATTGGCCTGACACCGACTAGCGGAGGATAGTCAATTCGAATGGCGGCACTTTCTGCTCCGCGAAAAGGCACTACTCGACACCGCTTCGGAGAAAAACCGCGCAATTCAAGCGATGATTCGGGGTTTGGAGATATAGGAGACGCCGATGGGCATGACAATCGCGGCTTTTGGGCCGCGAAATCGACATTTTGGGCTGAAGGGCACCGAGAGAGAGAAAAGCCCAGACTGGCTGGCGGAGGGGGTGGGATTCGAACCCACGAGACCCTTTCGGGCCTAACGGTTTTCAAGACCGCCGGTTTCAACCGCTCACCCACCCCTCCGACGCGCAATAATCACATTGTAACTTACGCGCGCGGCGCGCGACAGCGCCGGCATCGATTGTCGCGCCCGACATTCCGCCGGCTCTCCCAATTCCATCTTCGCAGCTCATTATTATGTTGTAGACTCGGCCATTCGGATCGAGCGATGGCGCAAGAGCCGTGCGCTCCGATCCCTTCGTCACACTGGTCGCTCAATTAAGCTTGCGGGCGCAAGAAATTCGGTTGCGAATGTAATCTCCAAAACCTTTATGAATCGAACGAAAAGCTTTTCTCGTCAGTCGACGCCTGTTTTTCTCGCGGTCATCGCGATGTGTCTCACGGCAGGAGCGCTTTCGGCGCAAACCGTGACCACAAACAATCCTCCTCAATATGGGCCATACAATGGCGTGTTTCTTGAGGGCGGCGACGGCCTGAAAAAATCCATGATCGAGCACGACAGCGTGCTGCGCGCTGATTCACCGTGGTCGATGTATTGCTGGATTCGCATCGCTGATCCGCTGCGAGCGCCGACACTGATCGCGGGAATCGGAGATCCCACCGAGGAATATCCGCGATATCTGGCGCTCGATGCACGCACCCTTTCCTTGTGGATCGGCGAAGACAACACCCTCAGTGGGCCAGCAGTAATTTCTCCTGCGAAATGGCACCTGATGGCAGCGACATTTGACGGACAAGGTTTCCGGCTCTACAGCGACGGCGAGCAAGTCGCGAGTGGCGCGCTCGTGCTGGGCAGCGTGAGCCCGGTGATTCAGATGGCGCCGCCAATTCTGCCGTGGTCCAACGGGCAGCATTTCGGCGGAAAGATCGCATCATTCGTGATTTTACGGCGAGCGATAAGCGCCGAGGAAATTAAGCAGCTCGCTCAAAGGCCCGAAGATTTTTCTTTAGTCGAATTCGAGGATGGATCAAAGAGCTGGCCGGTGCAGACGAAGGGTCAAGCGGGTTACCGAGCCCCGCAAGATCCTTCTGAAATGCCACGAAGCAAAGCGCCATTCTCTGCTCCGGTCGCGAACGACGAGCCTGTGCCAAAACCAGCCCTGCGCGCAAGTGGTCCGAACACGTGGACACTCAACGACGGCTGGCGCCTCATCGCCGCCCCACCGGTCAACGCCGATGGCGCTGCAATCGCGCAACCCGGATTCGACGCGACGAACTGGTATCCGGCCACGGTCCCGGGAACGGTTCTCACGACGTTAATCAATCGCGGCGTTTACCCCGACCCGGAATACGGCCTGAATAATCTAGCGATCCCAGAGACGCTGAACAAGCAGGATTACTGGTATCGCATCGAAATCAAGGCGACCGATGCAATTCTCGTCGACAGTGAGCATCTGACTTTGACATTCGCGGGCATCAATTACAAAGCTGTGATCTGGCTGAACGGCCATCGTCTGGGGATAATCAAGGGCGCGTTCATCCGCGGCGTTTTTGATGTGACGGGAATTTGGAAAACGGGAGAGGGCGAGGAGAATGTTTTGGCCGTCGAAGTTTCGCCTCCGCCGCATCCCGGCATTCCACAGGAACAATCCATCAAAGGCGGCCCGGGCGAGAACGGCGGAATTATGTGTCTCGACGGTCCGACGTTTGTCGCGTCGGAGGGATGGGATTGGATTCCAGGCATTCGCGATCGCGAGACCGGAATCTGGCAGGGCGTCGAGTTGAAAGTTTCGGGCGCCGTGAAAATCGGCGATCCGCAAGTCGTCACCAAGCTGCCGCTGCCGGATACGAGCCGCGCGGACGTCGAAATCACGGTGCCGCTCGACAACGCCTCAGACAAACCCGTCCACGGAGTGCTGAAGGCGTCCTTCGAGTCGGTCAGCGTGGCGAAGGAAGTTACTCTTCCTCCAGGCGAAACAACTTGGGAGCTCACGCCCGCGGAATTCAAGCAACTCACTGTGCAGCGGCCGCGCTTATGGTGGCCGAATGGTTACGGGAAGCAAGATCTGTACCACCTGAAGCTGACATTCATCGCAGACAACCGTGAGTCCGACACCAAAGAATTGCGATTCGGGATTCGAGAGATCACATATGAACTGAGCCTGCTCGACAGCGCCGGCCATTTGCGCCGCGTCGAGGTCGATCCAACTCGCGGCAAGAAGGGCGATGACGGAATCGTTGACGTAACGCACGAAGGCATCCGAGAAATCCCGGCCGCTGATCCCATGCCGCCGGATTTGCCGGAAGCATGGAAAGCATTTTGGCACTCGTGGGTGAGTTCGTTGAGCCCAGGCGCAGAATCATCTCCCGCGGTGCGCGCGGTTGACGACAGCAACATTGCCCCGTATCTCGCCATCAAGGTCAATGGCGTGAGAATCGCGTGCCGTGGCGGAAATTGGGGAATGGACGATTTGCTAAAACGAGTTTCTCGCGAGCGTCTCGAGCCTTACTTCCGCCTGCATCACGACGCTCACCTCAACATCATTCGTAATTGGGTCGGACAAAACACCGAGGAAGTTTTCTTCGATCTCGCCGATGAATACGGCCTTCTCGTATGGAACGATTTCTGGGCGACCACGCAGAACTACAATATTGAACCGGAAGACCCCGCGCTGTTCCTGGCCAATGCGCGCGACGTTATCGTGCGTGATCGCAACCATCCGTCGATTGCCGTTTGGTGCGGCCGCAATGAAGGAGTGCCACAGCCCATCATCAACAAAGGCCTCGATGACCTGGTGAATTCTCTGGACGGTACTCGGTATTATTCTCCCAGTTCAAACGAGGTCAATCTGCAGCACAGCGGCCCTTACAAATACATGAACCCGAATTTGTATTTTACGACGCTGAATCACGGCTTCTCGGTGGAAACCGGAACGCCGTCAATGTCCACGCTCGAATCATTCCAGAAATCAACGCCAAATGCGGATCAATGGCCCATCGATGATGTCTGGGCTTACCACGACTGGCATCACAGTGGAAACGGGGACATCGCGCCGTTCATGGCCGAGATGCAAGCGGAGTTCGGCGCGCCAACGAGCCTCGAGGACTTCGAGCGCAAAGCACAAATGCTGAACTATGTGGACCACCGCGCAATCTTCGAGGGAATGAATGCGCACCTCTGGGCGCCGAATAGCGGCCGGATGCTTTGGATGACGCAGCCCGCCTGGCCCAGCACGATGTGGCAGATCTTCAGCCACGATTACGACACGCAGGCCTCTTACTATGGCGTGAAAAAGGCTTGCGAGCCCTTGCATATTCAGCTCGACCCAACGAGCTACGAAGTCGAGGTGGTGAATACGACGACCACTGCCATGGCCGGATTGTCGCTCGACGCAAGCGTATTCTCGCTCAGCAACAAATCACTGCTCCATCACGAGGAGCACAAGGACGTCGGCGCCGACTCCGTGGCCGATGGCTTCAAACTGGATATCGCTCCGTTGCTGACATCAGGAGTGATCTTAGTAAAGTTGGAATTGCGCAGCGCGTCGGGCGACCTCCTCTCGCAGAACTTGTACTGGCTGGGAGCCAAAAGTTCGTCATACCGCGAGCTGGGACGCCTGCCGGCGGCCGATGTCTCCGCGAGCGCGGATTCGGTTCGAAGCGGAGATGCGATTCGAGTTCGCGTGAGACTGGAGAATCGTGGAACTGTCGCAGCTCTTGAAAACAAGCTCACGCTTCTCGACGCCGGCGACGGCGCGCGCATTCTTCCCGCCTATCTGAGCGACAACTACGTATCGTTATTGCCGGGCGAGTCGCGCGAAATCGAGATTGAGTATCCTTCGTCCGCCGGAAAAGGGACGGCACAAGTGGCAATTCGAGGCTGGAATCTTGCCCCGCGAACAATAGCGGTCACGCAGGGAAAATAACGCAGCAAGAACTCGCAACACGCGATTCTCTTGTCGATATCCCACCAGAGCTGCGATGCTCCGGTGTCGGCGAACTCAATATGAATTCATCGGCGAGACGCGTATCGAGACAGCCCGCAGGAAATTAAAGAACTCTCACTCACATCAGTCTCTGAAGATTCTGAAAGCTAATGCGGAGCGTTTCGATTGGCGGCGGCTCTCCTGAATCCTGCTCGACGAACATATGCCGGACGCCGTTTTCTTTCGCTGCGCGCAGAATGGCTTTCCAATCGAGAGTGCCGGCGCCGACTGGCGTGAAATGCTCAGCCTGGTCGTTCAAGTCCTGCGTCGCTGGAAATCCTGGTTTGCGGTCCTTCAAATGCAGCAATTGGATGCGGCTCCCCAGCCTATTGAACATTTCCACCGGGTCCTGCCCAGCTTGGACGATCCAGTAGCAATCCATCTCCATGCAGACCAAATGCGCGTCCGTGTGCGCAATTAGAGCGTCGAACCCCGTCGAATCGCCGAATCGGCGAAATTCATAATTGTGATTGTGAAAACCGAAGCGCATTCCTGCGCTCTTCACGAGTTCTCCCCATTTGTTGTATTGATCGGCCGCCTTCTTGAATCCATCGAGTGACGTCCACATCGACTTGGGCAGCATGGGACAAATCATATAGTCCACGCCGAGCGTTCGCGCGTACTCGATCTTTGCTTCGAATCCTTCGTAATCGAAGTGCCCACTTGGAACGCGCAAGCCGTGATCCTGAATGATTAGCTTCAAATCAGGCGCTGGATGCGAGTAGACGTCCCAATACGTTTCGACTTCTTCATAGCCGATCTGGCGAATCGCGGCGAGGACACCCGGGAGATCCTTCGCGGCTTCCGCTCGTACAGTGTAGAGCTGGACGCCAAGAGGGCGTTTCTGCGATTGCGCAAGATTGAAATTCGCGGCCGAACCGAGCGCCGCGATGGTTGAAACAATGAATTCGCGCCTTCCGATCACTTCTTTCACCCTCCATCCCGCGAACACTTGAGATACCAAGCGGGATCAATTCAATAATGCGATCCGGCGTCGGATTCGGGCTATGGCAGCACTTCGTAGCTCACAAACGCAAATCTCTTCGAGTCGGGTGACCACGAATTGACATTGATGGTTCCTTGTCCACCAAAGAACGATGCGAGGACTTGAATCGCACTCACTTCTTTGCGCTCCGCCTCTGATGTGGTTCCTGAACGCGATCGAATCATTCGAAGCTCGACGTTCGTTTTGACGTCGTGACCGGGCGTGCCCTTTGGAAACGACAAGAAGACCAGCCATTTTCCATCCGGTGACGGATGTGGAAACCAATTTTCCATGGCGTCGCTGACCACGCGTTCGGCTTTGCCATCGGCTGGACCCGCGCCCTCCGCAGGGATCCGCCAGATATCCCAACTGCCGGAACGGTTCGAATTGAAATAAATCCATTGTCCGTCGGGAGTGTAGTCGGGACCGTCGTCATAGGCGGGATTGGAAGTCAGCCGTTCCTCTTCACCGCCGGTCACTCGAACGCGAAAGAGATTGAAGTTTCCGGAGCGCTGGCCCACAAACGCAAGCCAAATCCCATCCGGCGACCAGGAATGGAAGTAGCTTGGGACGTTTGCCGTCAGCAATCGCGGGCTCGCGCCCGTAGAAGCCGCCACGAACACTTGCGATCCACGTGCATCGCCATGCTCCGCCGAAAATGCCAGCAGCTTTCCGCTTGGGGAAATGCCGTGATCGTTATTGCATTGGTAGGCGTCGTCGAGCGCGAGCTTTTCAGGTCGCACATCCGTGCCGCCGTCGAGCGCAAAACTGTAGAGCTTGCCACCGGAGTTCGCCAGTACGTATTTGCCGTCGGGCGACCAGTTCGGTGCCTCCCAGAGCGTGTCCGCCGAGTACAACACAGCAACGCTTTTGTTCTCGAGGTCAAAAATCGAAATCCTACTGCGAACATTCTTGGGATTCTGATCGAGAGCGGCCGACCGTGGAATGAACGCAATGCAAGCAGTCAGAATCGCCGTTCCGATTCCTATTGCTCTCAAAGTTTTTTTGTGGAGATTCGTGATCGGCTTCAATTGCCCACGCTCCATCCTTCTTGCGGCACCAGCATAGTCGCGACATCAATCGTCGTCCACTGCAGATGCGCGCAAAGGACGATAAGAGGCGTAGCTGCCTCGAATCGCATGAATCGTTGACTAGTATTTTCTTGCTATTGCGTTTGGTTAGCGAGCCGTTCAAATTGCTGCACACTCGCGGCGTGCCGGGTGTGGGTGGCGCCGAAAGAGTTTCTGCAAATTTTCATATCACATTTTCCTGGGAGGGGTGTGCGCATGCGATTGCCGTCGATTTCCGGCCGTGTACGGACAGTGCTGCTGATTTTGGGAATCATTGGTTTCTTGGCTGCTCCCGCGCGCGCGCAGGAACTGGGAACCGCGGTCCTGAACGGCGACGTCACCGATCCGACGGGCGCCATCGTGAAGGGCGCGGACGTGGTCGCGCAGCAGAAAGCCACCGGGGTCGAACGCTCGACTGTCACAAATGGCGCGGGACTCTTCGTATTCAACGATCTCGTTCCGGGTGAGTATGAAATCCACGTAACGGCGAAAGGATTCAGCATATTTGTAGCTCAGGTTCGCATGGAGATCGGGCAGCAAGCGAGTCTGAAAGTTCAACTCCGCGTGGCGTCCGCGCAGACCACGGTTGAGATCAACGACACCGACATGGGCTCGCAAGTCAACACCGTCTCTTCGGTTGTCGATGGCGTCGTCACCGCGCACCAGATTGACAACTTGCCGGTTAACGGGCGCAATTTTTTGGAATTGTCGCTGCTCATGCCCGGCAATACGATCGCTCCGAATTTCGATCCCACCAAAGCTGAGACCATCGTGATTTCCTCCGCGGGGCAATTGGGCCGCGGTGGAAATGTCAGCGTGGACGGAATGGACAACAACGACGACGTCGTGGGCGGCATGCTCGTCAACGTGCCGGAAGATGCGGTGCAGGAATTTCAAATCGCGACGAACCGATTTTCCGCTGAGACGGGCCGCTCTGGTTCCTCCGTCGTCAACGTCGTGACGAAATCCGGCACGAACACCCTTCACGGCTCCGCATCCTTTTACGAACGCGACAAGGATCTGCAGGCGCTGCCCGCGACTTTTAACCCCTCATCCACTCCCGGTGAGTTGCCTCCGTTCCGCCGCGAACAATACTCCGGCACCCTCGGCGGCCCGATCGTCAAGGATAAAGTGTGGTGGTTTGGAGCGTTCGAGTACCGCGATGAATTGGGCGGCGTGCTGGTGGGAACGCGCGACACAACGAACGATTCCATTACGAACTCCTTCGCCTCTGAACCACTCACGGATCCGATCGGGACCGTGCGCGGTGACTGGCAGATTTCGAGCAAGGACCTACTGTCGCTGCACTACTATATCGAGCGCCTCGGCGCGACGGGCGCGGCCAGCTTTTTGACGAGCGCGCCAATCGGTTCGGCTTCGGAGCGGCAGGATCTCCGCAACAATTTTCAGGACTTCGTGGCCTCGTGGACGCATGTTGCGAGTTCGACTCTGCTGAGTCGCGCCAGCTTCTCCTTCAATAATTTCATCAACATCACGGATCCTATAACGACCGGGCCGGAGCTGGACTTCCCGAGCATCGCGGACGGGTCGTCGTACCGTGTTCCTCAACAGACCCGCCAAAAGCGAGAACAATTTGATTATGGATGGGACTGGGTGCACGGCAAGCACAACATCGGTTTCGGCGGAGAATATCAGCGCATCGGCGCCGATTTCGTACTCGGCGTATTCCAATCGGGCGCCATCGAATTTGTCGAGAATTTCGCCAGCGCCGACCGCAATGGCGACGGCGTGATAAATGATGAGGATCTTCTGTTTGCCGTCACAATCCGCAGCGCCATTCCCACTACGCCGCTGGTCATTCCTAATACCGACAATAATTTCTTCGCCGGCTATTTCCAGGACGACTATCACGTGCATCCGCAGCTCACGCTGAATCTCGGCCTGCGATATGAAATCGATACGGGAGCGAACGACGTCGGTTACTACAGCCAAATCAATCCGATCCTTCTTCCGTTCCTGCAAGGCACCCGGCACAGGCCTGATAAGAACTTTGCCCCACGAGTCGGCTTTAACTGGGCGACAAAGAATGCGAAATTCAGTTTCCACGGCGGCTACGGCATTTACTACGACCGGATCACGCTGGAGATCGATTCGCTCGAGCGCGGATTGAACGGCGAAGCACTTCCGATCGACGTGCGTGAAGGCAACGTTGATTACCTCGGCCCTACGGGCATGTTTCTCCCGGGCGCGCCAACGTTTTCCAACCCGTTCACTGGTGCGATCATTCCCGGCGCGGGTGGCGCGGCCGAAGGCATTGACATCATTGACAACCGGATGCGGAACCCCATGGTGCAGCAGTTCAATCTGGGAGTGGAGTATGAGTTCGCGCGCAATTGGGTATTGCGCGCCGACGGTATCCACAATCTCGGGACGCGCTTCATCATCGGCGTGCCGCTCGGTGCGGTGTTCAATCCGGCATCAGGCGGTCCGGAAACGGTCACCGATCTTCAGTCAAGCGCCAACACGCACTACGACGCGCTTTGGTTGAGCGTGGACAAGCGTTTCGATAAGCATTTTCAGTTTCACGGCGCGTACACGCTGTCGAAGACGTTCGACTACGCCAACTACGATCAGGTTCCATTCGGCTATGCGCCGGTCAATCCCGCCGATTTGCGGCAGGAATACGGTCCCTCGCCGAACGATCAGCGGCATCGGCTCGTGCTTCAGGGAGTCGCCGAATTGCCCTATGCGTTCCGGTTCTCGGCTCTTTGGACTCACGCGTCGGGCGTTCCGATGGACATCCTGTATGACGACGTGAATGGAAACACGACGAGAGTGTCGCAATTTAGCCGAAACGCCGGCGGGCGCGAATTTCATACAGGCACTGAGTTGAACGCGGCGCTCACCGCCATCAATGCGGCGGGTGGCGAGAGTGGCGAGCTTCTGCCGCTCGTCTCGCCCGGCGCCCGCTTTAACGACACGTTCAATTCATTCGATTTCCGGCTTTCACGCGATTTTCATCTCAAGGAGCGATATACGATTCAACTGATCGGCGAAGCATTTAATATCTTCAACAAGACGAACATTCTCGGTGTGGACAACTCCAATTATTCGGGCTTCTTCAACGTGCTCGTGCCTGATAACAACAATCCGAGCTATTCGTCGCAATTCGGCACGCCCGTTTCCACGGCGGGAGGGGTATTCGGATCAGGCGGGCCGCGCGCGTTTCAATTGGCCGCGAAGTTCATGTTCTAGGATGTGTTGAGGAAATTCAGTACGCGCCGGGGCACGTCGCTGCCACTTTTGTGCCGCCCGTCGCGAAGCCATACTGGTTTCCGCCAGTAAGATGGAGTCCATCCGGCGAAAGCGTTAGCGTATCCACGGGCTCTGGCCAAATCAGCGAATATGTGCGGCGCACCGGGTCCAGCAGCTTCCATTGCGCGATAACGGTGCCGACCTGAATCGTTCCGTTCCTGTCGATTGTCACCGTCGCGCCGTTGTACCACTGCCATGTTCCAACGATGTTGACCATTCCCGTGACCGCTCCAAATTTTCCGCCTGATGTGCGCGTCCCGCTCACCGGAAATCCATACTGATTCGCGCCGGAAATGCGCAATCCATCGGGCGTTAACGCAATTGTGTCCACGGATTTCGGCCACGTGATTGTGTAGACCTGGCGCGCTTGATCGGCTAATTGCCAATGAGCGATGAATGGACCGTCTGTAACCGTGCCATCCGAGCGAACGATCAGCGAAGTCTTGTTGAACCACAACCAGCAGCCCCCGAGACTTGCAGCTGCGGCGGCTGAGGGTGTAGCGGCGGGCGCGTTGTACGATTGCTGAGGCACGGCCGGCTGTCGAGCTGGCGCCTGTTGCGGCGAAACGACCGGGGTCTGCGGCGCTGGCTCCTGATTGCGCGCCGACCTTTTGATCACCGCGGGGGCGGGCGCAGTGCCGGTTCGCACGAACACGAAATCGCCGAAGTCATGGCCGGAATTGCGAATCGGAATGTATTGCGGCGTCTGGTCTGAGCGCCCTGCGACGGAAACCTGGACGTACTGATCAAAAAGGCCGCCGGCCGAAAAAACCGAGTCGCTGGAAGTGGTGAGCGCTTTGAGCAGCGCACCGGTGAAAACCGAATGCCCGCCGCCGTCCTCATCCGAAACCGGTTCGAGCGCGCCGCTCGACATCAGCGTGCGTGATTTTCCGAGAACCATTTTTTCGAGGAAGCGGTTGCGTTCGTCTTGCGTGAACGACGGCGCAACTTCCCGAGTCATGCCGCCGGAATAGCAGCTGTCGGAAATAATCAGAACGTGCCGCGCCGGAATCACTTTCACTTCTGTCGTGATGTCGTCGGCCATGATCCAATGCGAGTTATCGTCCCGCTCGGCATCGACGGGCAGCCAGTAAGCCTTGTCGGCATCTTTGTCGTACATTCCGTGGCCGGCGTAATAAATCAGCAGGCTCGCGTTTTCGTCGAGGTTGTGACGGTAATCGTTCAGCGCTTTCGTAATCTGCTCACGCGTGGCATCCACGAGAGTCGTGGTTTGAAATCCATACTGATCGTGGAGAATCGAAGCGAGCGCTTCCGCATCCTGAACGGCCGTGGCGAGCTTCGGCAAATGCTGGTAATTGTTGATGCCGATGACGAGCGCGAAGTAATGGCCGCTTAGTTCGGAAGCGACCTGAGCTTTCGTATCCTGTTCGGGCGCAACGCCGCGTGTCTTGCTCTGCTTTTGCTGTGCTTTGTTCGCGGCCACAGAGCCGCCTGAAGATGCAGCGGCAGCGAGCATTGAGAGGGCAATCGGTAGCGCGAGGAATTTCAGTTTTACAGCGGATTTCACTTTCGTGAGTTCCTATGACTGCCCTCAGCGTAGAACAGATTGGCAGCGGGCACAACGTACCGTTGTCTATCGCTAACCCTACAAAATCCGCGGGACAGTCATGAGGACCACGAAGCCACAATCTCGGCGCTCTGGTTCATGTGTGGGCAGCAAACGCGAGTCTCTCCAGCGAGAAGCCGCTGCCAATTCGGCCGGCACGGCAAGACCGCATTTCAGACGCAGGAATTGCGTGCCTGCAATTAGCTTCAAACAGAAACCTACGCGAAATTACTGCGGGTTGATCCTAGCGGATTGGTGCGTCAGAGGCGCGCCCGGGCCAGTCGCCTGGCGCGAAATCCACGCCCCAGAAGTGAGGCGCCGGAGAATTGAATTCGACGCCGATGCGATGCCCCCGGTCTGACATATCGCCGATATAAACGACCCGGCATTCCTGCTCTTCTTCCGTGACCGGATTGATGAGAACGATGTCGGCGCCGAGTTCGAGGGCTTCCTGAAGATAAATCAGGCCGCCATGGGCATTGACGACGATCGTCTGGCTATTCTCGCGAAACTTCTTTCCGTCGGCACCTTTACCGGCCGCGCGCACGGGTATGCGCATGAAGACGCGTGTGCTCCGGCGGTTGGTCATGTTTGGGGCTTCAA
Source organism: uncultured Acidobacteriota bacterium (assembly GCA_963838705.1). GTDB lineage: Bacteria > Acidobacteriota > Terriglobia > Acidiferrales > UBA7541 > Palsa-147. The sequence goes on from CAWIRU010000006.1 coordinate 681,651, forward strand.
TGCTCACGAGCCAATGGTGCCTCCCGACCGAAACGGGGTCAACTGTCGTTTCTGCGCGCGTGCTCAAAACGTCGCGTATTGTGCTTGCCGCAACGGGGCTGCTTCCATAGAATGAACTACTTGCGTCCTGCTCATACCTTTCGACAGCCGAAAGCTGTCAAACCGGTACACAACCAATGAGTCTCCAATCCCCGGAGCCGCTTGATGACCCTGATTGAATATATTGAGCAGCATCGCGACCAGAATCTCGAAGAATTGAAAGAATTTCTTCGCATCCCCAGCGTCAGCACCAAATCCGAACACAAGAAGGATATCGAACGCGCGGCCGAATGGGTTGCGGATAAGCTGCGTTCCGCCGGAATGCAGAAGGTCGAGATTCATCCAACTAAATTGCATCCAATCGTTTACGCTGAGTCGGAGCATCAGCCCGGAAAGCCGACGATCTTGATTTACGGGCATTACGACGTGCAACCCGCCGAACCACTCAATCTTTGGACGTCTCCTGCGTTCGAACCGGCGGTGCGCAATGGCAATCTCTACGGCCGAGGGACGGCTGACGACAAGGGCCAGGTTCACATTCACCTGAAGGCACTCGAAGCGATTTTTAAGACCGAGCAAAAGTATCCGTTGAACGTCAAGGTGATGATTGAAGGCGAAGAAGAAGTCGGCAGCGTCAGTCTGTGGGATTTCGTTGCAAAAAATCGCCAACGCCTGAAGGCCGATGCGTTGGTCGTCTCCGACACGAGCATGCTGGCAAAAGGCGTGCCGTCCATTACGTACGGCTTGCGCGGACTGAATTACTACGAAGTCGAAATCATCGGGCCGATGCAGGATTTGCATTCCGGCGCTTTTGGGGGGGCCGTGCCGAACCCGCTAACGATCCTGGCCGAAATGATCTCGAAGCTCCACGATAAGAATTTTCACGTTACGGTTCCCGGGTTCTACGACGATGTAGTAGCGATCTCCCGCCAAGAACGTAAGGCTCTCAACTCCCTCCCGTGGAAAGAAAAAGAATTTCGCAAGACGGTAGGCGCACTCGATCTCTGCGGCGAGAAGGGTTACACGATCGCCGAACAAACGTGGACACGGCCCACGCTGGAATTGAACGGCATCTGGGGCGGCTACATGGGCGAGGGCTCAAAAACGGTGATTCCGTCCAGCGCTCATGCCAAATTCTCGACGCGGCTCGTGCCGAACCAGGATCCTCCAAAAATAGCCAAGCTCGTCGAGCGGCACGTGCGAAAGCTGCTGCCGAAGACGGTGAAGTGCAATTTTCAGGTTCTGAGCATGGGCAAGCCATGGGTCGCGCCCTATCAGCATCCGATTTTCCGTACGGCGATTCACGCGCTCGAGCAGGGCTTCGGAAAGAAAGCCGTCTTCATCCGCGAGGGCGGCTCGATCCCGCTCGTGACACAGATCCACGACATGTTCAAGGTGCCGTGCGTGCTTCTCGGTTTCGGACTGCCCGATGAAAACGCGCACGCGCCGGACGAACATATCTCGCTCGAGAATTACTACGGCGGCATCAAATCCGTCGCGCTCTTTTACGATCAGTTGGCTCGCTCGTGACAGCGCCGCGTTTCGATTCGGGCCGCGCTTCGAAAATCCACGTTTTTCCGGCCTTTTTTGGCGTTTTAGCTTGCGGAAAGGTGGGGCAGCAGCTATAGTGCCTTGCGCATCTCGGCAGCGCCGGGATAACAAAGAACCCACTTCTGAGGAGGAAACTGGAACACGATGGCAAATCCGCTGAGCAAGTCCAAGATTGTTGCACACCTGGCAGAAAAGGTCTCGATTCCAAAGAAGACCGCGATGTTGTTTTTTGGCGAGCTGTTCAAGCTCGCGATAAAAGAAACGAAGGGCGCCGGAAAATTTGTGATCCCCGGTTTGGGACGGGCAGTGAAGGCTCACCGCAAAGCGCGTATGGGAAGAAACCCGGCAACCGGCGAAGCAATCAAGATCAAGGCAAAGACGGTTGTCCGGCTGCGCGCATCCAAGGCTTTCAAAGACGCCGTCCTGAAGTAGGGTCCACCCGGCGCTGAGATTTCACGACGAACCCCCAAGGCATGGCTTGGCCCGCGCTGCGGGATGCCAGCTTGGGGGTTTCGTCTTTATCTTCAAGATAACGCCGCGATTCCGCAGCCTGCTGGTCTCGATAACTTTGTTCGAGCAATTCTGCCGGGCTGGTGACGCCGAGCGAGCTTCCGAGAGCTATGCCCTCAGCATATTGGGACGAATCCCTGTCAGAGCGATACCGCCACTTTCATTACGATTTCCCTGAAAAACCGCTTGCGGGGTGCACTGTGGTCGTAGCCGGAGGTACGGGCGGACTTGGAAGCGCCCTGGTTGCGTTGCTTGCGCGAGAGGGAGCGCGACTGATCGTGGGCTGCCGCTCGAATCGCGAGCGCGCCCAGAAGCTCCAGCGCGCGATCGAAGATCAGTTCGGAGTGAACCTCCACTTCGTCGTGGGCGACATACTCGATCCCGCGGTCCGCAGCGCGTATCTCGAAGCGGTGAAGGCAGCGGGCCAACCGCTTGCGGGCGCGGCGATTTTTCCGGGCGAACCGGCGCGAGTGCCGTTCGAATCGCTCGACCGCGAATCGATTACCGCCTCTTTCGAATCCAATTATTCGGGCCCAGTGCTGCTCGCAAAAGATCTTGGCGAAGAAATGGAAGCGTCGGGCGCGGGTGGCAATCTCGTGCTCCTCGCGACGATGCAAGCTGTGGCGGCGTTTCCGTCGAGTCTCGCGTACGCCGCGCCAAAGGCGGCGCTGGCACATGCCGCGCGTGTTCTCGCTCTGCAATGGAACAGGGTCTCGGTGAACGTAGTCGCGCCAGGGGCGACCGTCGCGGGAATGGCTGAATCGAGCGTGAAAGCGGGAAAATACGATCGCCACATATCGAACGGCGCAATTTCGCGATTCGGGCGCCCCGAAGACATCGCGCGTGCGGTTCGACTTTTCCTGGAGCCGGGCCAATACGCATCGGGACAAGTTCTCGTCGTTGACGGAGGATTGTCGAGCCGGCGCGATCGCGGCTGATTCAACTTGGTTTCACAGGCGGACATGCAACATGAACTTTCAACTCGCGAGCATTCCGGTCTCTTGACCGACTTGTACGAACTCACCATGGCCGCGGGGTATCTACAGACCGGCTTCGACGCCCGCGCCACGTTTGAGCTGTTCGTCCGGAATCTTCCCAAGCGCCGCAACTATCTTGTCGCTGCGGGCCTCGAACAGTGCCTCGACTTCCTCGAAACCGTGAATTTCACGCCGCCGGAAATTGATTTTTTGCGCCGCCATCCTGTGTTCCGAAATATCCGCGATGAATTTTTCGATTATCTGGCGAAGTTTCGTTTCAGCGGAGACGTCTGGGCCATGCCCGAAGGCACGCTCGTTTTTGCCGGCGAGCCGCTTCTGCGTGTGTCCGCACCAATCATCGAAGGGCAGATCATGGAGACGTACCTGCTTGCGACAATCAGTTTCCAGACGATGATCGCGAGCAAAGCGGCGCGTGTCGTGACGGCCGCACAGGGCCGGCCCGTGGTGGAGTTCGGCGCGCGACGCGCGCATGGCGCTCAGGCCAGCTTGCTCGCGGCGCGCGCGGCCTCGATTGGCGGCTGTCAGGGTACGTCAAATGTTCTTGCCGGCCAGCGTTTCGGCATGGAAACGTATGGAACTCAAGCGCATTCTTGGGTGATGGCGCACGAAAACGAGACGCTGGCGTTCCGGCACTTCCTTGACGCGTTCCCCGATCACGCTGTTCTGCTCCTTGATACCTACGATGTCCATAATGCCCTGCGCGAAATTCTCGAGATGGGGCGGAAGCCCGCGGGCGTTCGTCTGGATAGCGGCGATCTGGTGAAAGACAGCCGTTGGATTCGCCGCGAACTTGCCCGGGCTGGCTGGAACGACGTGAGGATCTTCGCTTCTGGCGATCTCGACGAAGACAAAATGTCCGCACTTATGAAAGCGGGCGCATCCATTGATGCGTTCGGCGTGGGAACGGCGCTCGCGACACCCGGCGACGCTCCTCATTTGAGCCTCGTTTACAAACTCGTCGAGGTCGAGCGCGATGGCAACGTGCGCGGGGCCGCCAAGCTGACGACTGCGAAAGTCACATATCCAGGCTCGAAGCAGGTTTACCGCTACTCAGATGCCCAGGGAAAATACACGGGGGATGAAATCGCGTTGAGCGAGGAGCCGGAGAGAAATGCCGAGCCGCTGCTCGTGCAAGTGATGGCTGGCGGAAAGCGCGTGGCAAAATCCGAGACAACGCTGCAAGCTCGGGACCGCTGCGTCACGAGCCTCGCGCGGCTCCCGGATCGCTACCGTCAATTGCGGCGCGACGTCGCCTACCCCGTACGATATAGCGCGCGGCTGAAGGCGCTCCTCGAGTCGGTCAAGCGTCGCGTGCACCGCGCCAAATCTGCATAGCTCCGGATTCGAGAGGTCATCAGGATGCCGTCAAAGCCGGTTGTATTCTGGGAAGTGGATGCCCAAGCGGATTTCATGTTGCCCGGTGGCGCTCTCTACGTTCCGGGCGCGGAGAAGATACTTCCGAATCTGAAGCGGCTCGTGGACGCGGCACGCTCGGGGCGCGTGTTTCTCGTCTCCAGCGCGTGCCACCACGCCCCCGACGATCCCGAATTCAAGACGTTCGGGCCGCACTGCATCCGAAATACACCGGGAGCGCGAATCGTTTCTGAGGGGCTCACTGACAACTTCATCCGCGTTCCAAACGCTCCGAAATTCGATTGGCCGCAAGAACTCGACACGCGACGCCAAGTCATTTTTGAAAAGCAACAGCTCGACGTATTCACAAATCCCCAAGCAAGCGCGCTTGTCGAGAAACTTGGCGACGTCCGCTACGTTGTCTTCGGGGTGGTCACGGAATATTGCGTTGGTCTTGCTGCGAAAGGCTTGCTGCGGCGCGGACGCCACGTTTCCCTCGTGAAGGACGCGATTGAAACGCTGGACCCGAAAGCCGGCGATGACGCGCTCGAAGAGCTCAAAACGCTTGGGGCCGGCCTGATTTCGACTGACGAAGCCCTTTCGCTCGTTGCTTAGCTTCCCAAGCTTTCAAAGCGTTCTCAAGTAGGCAAGCAAATCGCGGATCTGAGCATCGCTCAAATCTCCACGCATCGGCGGCATATTCTTTCCGCCGTTTTCAATTCGTTTCACCAGGCTCGGATTGTCGATCTTTGTTCCATCCGCAAATTTCGCGCGGTTCGAAATCCCTTTCATTCCGGGACCAATCTTTTTTTCCGAGCTCGCGGCAAAATGGCATATCGCGCAGTGGCTTTTGTAGACGGACTCGCCCCGAGCAATCGATTCTTTGGTATCGGTTGGGCGCATTTCAGGCTTGTGAATTTGCCCAACAAGGGCGCCTGAAATAATCGCAACGCCGGCGCCGGCGATCAATCCACAAACTAACTTCATCATTTAGATTCGGCCGTTGCGCCGGGCTGGAGAACGAGGTTGTACACGTACATGAGAAGTGTCGTCACAATTCCAATTCCCGATATCCACCACCACATCTGCTGAGGCCGCTGCACGACTTCTCCGTAATGGTGCAGCAAATAGCCGCCGAGTGCGCCACCGATGAAATAGCCCAACGCAACCGGCAGGAATGCATAGCCCATGTAAAGCCCTTGCTGGCCCGGTGGCGCGAGACGCGAGACGTACTCGTAATAACGGGACGTCTGCGTGATCTCGCCGATTGCTACGCAAATTAGCGTCGCAACCAGCATCCCGATGGATGGGTGTATCGCCATCAAAATCCAGGCAAGGCTGGTGATGAGGAATCCAAGTGTCATGACTGGGAAGGCGCGCATTTTTCTCGTCAGGTAAGCGACAAGGATCTGGCAGGTGATAACAATGATTGGATCGATCGAGAGCAGAAGATCGAAATTCGCATCGGGGTTCACGTAACGCCGAATGTAGAGCGGGACGGAAATGTACTGCTGCCAAAAAATCACGAAGAAGCCGGAAAAAATCAGCAGAAACAGCACGAACCGGAAATTGCCCAAAACGACGAACATATTCTTGATCGCGGCTCCGATGCTCGTCACGGCCTGTTCGCCTGAGCGCACCGGCTCGCGATAGAAAAACAGCGTCGCCCAAAACATAAGAAAGACGCTGAGCGCCGCGAACCGGAAGACGGCAGGGATTCCGAGTCCAAGCTGCTTTCGGACGACAAAAGCCATGATAGGCCCCAGCGCGCCGCCGACGTTCACGAGCGTGTAGTAGATCGAATATCCGATCGAGCGGACATTCTCGGCCGAGGCGCGCGCAGTGGTGCCTGCGACGCATGGCTTTACTACGCCTGGGCCGAGCGCCGGGATCATGAGAATCGCGAGTACGAGCCACTTGTCGGTCATCGCGTGCCGCAAGCCTTCCATCCATGGAGCTGAAAGCGAGCCCAGAAGGAAATAGCCGACCGTCATCATCAGGTACGCAAACATGAGCGCGCGGCGAAATCCGAATCGGTCCGCTAACGTCCCGCCGAGTATCGGCAGGAACCAGACGACAAGGCCAAACGTGCCGACGAGCGATCCGGTCAACTCGTCCGAAAAGTGCAGTTGTTCGGTGAGGTAGACGGCGAGGACGGCCGTCGTCGAGTAATACGCGACGCGCTCGAAAATTTCGGTGAAGTTGGCGATCCAGAAGGAGCGTTCGAACCCTTCGCGGATTTCCTTCAGGCGCTGGCCGAAGCTCAAGTAATGACCCCCTCCAAGGCCCGGGGCGCGCATCCCGGTCTGCGGCGGTGATTGTAGCGGAAGTGTCCGGGGACACCGAGCGAAGTTTTCCCGCACGTCCCCGTGTGCTAGGATTGCGAATTCGGCGGATGAAGCCTGCGCCGCCGGCTCTTCCCAATGCCCTCAGCGACCATGAAAGCCTTGCGAAAGCCGCGCCCCGCGCCAGGTGCGCAAGTCGAAAACGTTTCGATCCCCGAGATTGGACCGGGCGACGTTCTCGTTCGCGTCCGCGCCGCTTCGATTTGCGGGACGGACCTTCATATCTACCACTGGGACCGCTGGTCCGCTTCCCGGCTTCGGCCGCCGCTGACCTTCGGGCATGAATTTTGCGGCGTTGTTGAGACAATTGGTGCGGATGTATCCACCGTGGCGCCGGGAGATTTCGTCAGCGCTGAAATGCACGTCGCCGACGGCACCTGCCGGCCTTGCCGCGTTGGCCAGGCGCATCTTTGCCGGAACGTGAAGATCATCGGCATTGACGCGGATGGGTGCTTCGCCGAATTCGTTCGCATCCCGGAGCGGAATATCTGGAAAGTTGATCCGTCCATCCCCGAACGCTACGCGGCGATTCTTGATCCGCTCGGCAACGCCGTGCATACGGTTCTCTCCGGCCCGATCTCCGGGCAAAGCGTTGCGGTCACAGGCGCCGGCCCGATCGGGCTGATGGGAATCAACGTGGCGCGAGCGTGCGGCGCAACGCCAATTTTCGCGTTGGAGATCAATCCGCGTCGGCGCGAGCTTGCCAAGGCGATGGGCGCGGATGAAGTCATTGACCCCGCGGCTGTTGATCCTGTCGCTCACGTGCTCGCGGCCACCGGCGGCGAGGGGGTGGACGTGCTGCTCGAGATGAGCGGCAATGCGACGGCGATCCAGCAGGGATTTCAGATGCTGCGGCCTGGAGGGCGCGCGTCGTTGCTGGGTATCACATCGCAGCCCGTCGAATTCGATCTGGTGGCAGACATCATATTCAAGGGCGCAACCGTACACGGGATTTATGGCCGCAAAATGTTCGAAACATGGGTCCAGATGACGGGACTTCTGAAGTCCGGCAAACTGAATCTCGATCCCCTCTTCAACGAACGCATGCCGCTCGATCGTTTCGCTGACGCCTTCTCGCTCCTCGAAACAGGCCAGGCGGGCAAGATACTTTTCTATCCGAATGGCGTGCCGCGATGAACGCGCGCATTGTCCTATAATTGATGAAATCCGATCTCGATTTCCTCTGGAGGATTTATGGCAACGGCAGCACGTCCACAGCTTGATTACCTCCACGCGGCATTAGAGGAACTGAAAGCGAAACACCTCTACACACGCTTGCGCATTCTCGACGGCGAGCAAAAGCCGGTCTGCGTGGTGGACGGCAAAGAAGTCATCAACCTTGCGTCCAACAATTATCTCGGCCTCACGACGCATCCAAAAATGCGCCGTGCAGCGATTGACGCCATTCGCAAATACGGCGTCGGCTCGGGCGCCGTCCGCAGCATCGCCGGGACGATGAAAATTCACATGGATCTTGAAGAGCAGATCGCCCGGTTCAAGAGCACGGAAGCTTGCGTCGTCTTTCAATCGGGATTCGCGGCAAATGCCGGGACCGTCTCTGCCATCCTCGGCAAGGAAGATCTCATCATCTCGGACGAACTGAATCACGCTTCGATCATTGATGGCTGCCGCCTTTCAAGAGCGACGATCAAAGTTTTCAAGCACAAGGACCTGAACGATTGCGAACGCGTACTAAGAGAAACCGAAAACTGGAATGGGAAGAAGCTGCTCGTCACCGACGGCGTATTCTCGATGGACGGCGACATCGCCGACCTGCCAGGGCTTTGCACGCTCGCCGAAAAATATAATTGCATCACGATGGTGGATGACGCGCACTCTTCCGGCGTGCTCGGCCGGAACGGCCGGGGAACGGTGGATCACTTGAATTGTCACGGGCGGGTAGATATTCAGGTTGGCACGCTGAGCAAGGCTATCGGAGTGCTTGGCGGCTACGTTTGCGGCTCGCGTGAATTGATTGACTATCTCTATCACCGCGCGCGTCCGTTCATTTTCTCGACGTCGCATCCGCCATCCGTCGTCGCGTCATGCCAAGCAGCGTTCGAATTGCTGGATTCCGACGCGGGCGCCAAACTTGTCAAGAAACTCTGGGCCAACACGAAGTTTTTCAAGCGCAAGTTGAAGAAGCTGGGGTTCAAGACCGGTCCGAGCGAGACGCCGATTACACCCATTCTTGTCGGCGATGCTGCAAAAGCCTTCGAGTTTGGACGCGAGCTCTTCGCCGAGGGCGTTTTCGCGCCGGCGATCGGCTATCCAACCGTCGCGGAGGGCAAGGCGCGTCTCCGGGCTATAGTCACGGCGACTCACAAGCGCGCCGACCTCGAACGAGCACTCGCTATCCTCGAACAGGTGGGCAAGAAGCTCGCCATCATCTGAGGAAAGGTTCCACCGTCGCGCATCCGGCTTGTTCCACGCGTCAGGAGTGACCTTCTGGACAAGCTCGGGCGCGGCGTCGCCGATGGCAGGGGTACACTGTTTCCGAGGAAATCCTGATGCGAATCAACAGTGCGTGTTTGGCAGTGGCGCTTTGCGGGCTTTTCGGTCTCAGCGCATGTACCCGTCCACTCTGTATGGGTACGGGTCGCGGCTGTGGAGTGACTTCTGGCAGTACCGCGCCGTTCACTCTCGCAATCTCATCTCCCTTTACGCTTGGACTGAGCGACAACGCGCCTGCCGGGGTCACTGTCATTTCGTTTCGCATCTCGATCACCGGAGCGGTCCTTCAGCCGGGGAACGTCTCTCTAATCTCCACGCCGCAGACGATTGAATTGACGCAATTGCAAACCGATAATTACATCATCGGAACCACCACTGTGGCGGCGGGAAACTATACGAGCCTTGACATTACATTTGCGAATCCAGACATGACGATTTATAACGGCGCAGGCAGCGCCGCGAATTGCACGGTCGGCACAATTTGCGAAATTCAGCCTACGCTCGCGGTCTCGAGCGTGACGCTGTCACCATCGCTCACGCTTTCGGCAAACACTCCAGCTGCTGTCGAACTCGAGCTGAGCGTCAACGATTCGCTTCAATCCGACCTGTCATTTAACCCGAGCAGCGGGCTGACATTCCAACAACTTCCCAGCGTCTCCAGCACCTCGACATTGCTGCCTCTGAATACGGTCGCCGGCGTCATCACGAGTATTGGCACGAGCCAGTTTGCGATGACCACGACTGCGGGGGAGAGCTTCACCATCGCGACGACGTCGAGCACGCAATATTCGTTTCCTTCCACGGTTTGCAGCGCCAACGATTTCACTTGCCTCGCGACCGGCCAGATCGTCTCGGCGGATCTCAACGTCCTTGGAAGCGGATCGTTCCAAGCAGGCACCGTCATATTCGAGGATAGTTCCGGCGACCCGGCAATTGTGGGAACAATCGCGGCAATCAAGAGCACATTGAATCCGCCGCAGCTCACGCTTGTGATCCACGGGCAGGCTTCAGCTACGAGCGGGATCGACTCCGGCAATGCGGCGACCGTCTCACTTCAAAACCCAACGACATATTTGATTGATGCGGACAATTTAACAGTCCCTTCAGGATTCACATTTGCGAGTACGTCGGACTTGGTGGTGGGACAAGAGATACTCGTGCGTGGCAACACGATTACGGTGACGCCGGTGAACAATGAGCCGAGCACGATTGCGATCTCAACAAATCAGCTCATCTTGCGCCAATCGCAATGGACCGCAAGCGTTGGCCTGGCGAACAATGGCACGGGTGCATTTACGCTGAATCCACTTCCAAATCTATTTATGGACGTCACGCCGACAGAGATCAGCAGTCTTTATGTCGTCACATCGGCGGAGACGAACTTCGTTGATACCAGCTTGACCGGCTTGGTCGCGGGGACGCCGGTAACCGCCAAAGGCCTGATTTTCAGCAATTTGAGCAATCCAGTGGGCTCGCCGAGCGATGTCGCCTCAACCATCCAGGGAGCGCCAAATTTCCAGCCGGCAATCGCGCGGCGCGGCCAGTCTAGCGCACACTAGATCGCTCGCAGGATTCTACGCCGTTGCCGCCGCTGTGATCACGGGGCGAAGCCGCTTATTGATTGTTATCGAGATCGCGCCCAATCCCCAAATGATGACGATGTAAGTCACGAAGCCGCCCACCCACGGAATTAGACGCAGCGAATCAATAATCAGAAGTCCAAGAGCCATGCGTCCCAGCATCGCTCCCGCGGACAATCCTTCTCCCAGAATTTTGTCGCCAATCCACGCGCCAACAAATACCTGCGCGCTATAAATCGCAATCGCGTAAACCAAAGCCGTGGCAATCCCAACCGCGAGCCCGACAACCGTGATACACGCGATAAAAGCCGCAAAAAAGATTCCGGGAAGGACCAGCATGCCGGTTCCGCAAGACGACCATGCTCGATTGGTCGTTCGGACAACCTCGCCGAAAAATCCTGGCACGATCAGCATCAACACCCAACCGAACACAAGCGCCGCGGCCCAGTAAAGCGCTTTATGAACGTACGTGCGTGGTTTCTTGTACGCGGCCACGCTCTCTTCATATTCCGCGCGGACCGGACCGGCGACTTTCGCTCCTTGTGCTATCTCAGGCGCCCGCTCGCCGCGGTAAACCAACTGGCCTTTCAGATCAGCGCTCGAACCAACTTCAACGTCGTGACTGCTCGCCAGGACGTTTCCGCCGATAATACTGTTCAGTTCGACAGTTGCGGCGTGGCACATCAGGTCGCGGCCCACGGGGCCATCGAACTGAATTTCCTGAGCCCATGCGGTGATGCTGCCGCCGACGGAGCCCTTGGGATCCACTTCGATTCTTTGGACAAACAGCGTGATGTTCTTCGCAACCGTCCCAGTGATCGAAAGCGTCTGGCTCCAATTGCGGACGTTGCCGTCCACTCGACCATTGATCCGGACATCCTGCGCCCACGACAATACATCGCCCGTCACGTGGCCATTTATCGTCAGCGTCTGGCCCCACGAGTAGAGATCTCCGTCAACGTCCCCATCAATGCGAGTCGCCTGCGCGGTGACGAAGAGATCGGTATTTACGGTTTGGCCTGCGGGGAGAACATAATTGGGATCGCCATGGTGAGTTTCTCCCGCTGCGGCCGCTGGGGCCATGCCGAGCGAGAAACCGAGTGCGCCCATCACCAGTCCAAAAGCGGCCCAGCGCTTCCACGAGTGGCGGAATAGATAACCAAGGACCGCCATAAGACTAAGGGTCGCAAGAATTTCAATCATGTTTCGCATCTCTCCCCATCCTTTCCAGAACGCGCTCGAAAAGAAAATCATGGCCATAAAATTTCCCTGCGTGAATCCGGCCTGGCTAAACTGCCGCTGCCATGGCTCGACGACCCCGCTCCAAAGTCCATAAACGCCTGCCGCGCCGAAACCGAGCGTCATCAGCCAGCCCCACGGGGCTGGAGCGCGCCGCGGCGGCTCGAGGAGATGCGCGGGCACGGATTCGTCCTCGCCTTCGAGCGATTCGCGCAACCACGCTCCTTCTCCCTCAAGAGCCCGCAGAAGCCTGCCGCACGGAGTACACGATTTCACGTGCGCCGATAGTTCTTGCGCTCTTTCCGCTTCGAGTTGGCCTTCGAGATAAAGCAGACAAGTCATTTCGTCAAAATGTTCAGCCATTGGCCTTATCCTTTTTGCGCAGCGGCGCGTGCCATCGCTTCGTGTCCGCCAAGGACTTCGCGGAGTTGGTGGCGCGCGCGCAATAGGAGTACGCCGACGAACGCCCGTCGAACACCAAGCGAGTCGGCGATTTCTTCGTAACTCATGTCCGAGTAATAGCGAAGCACGAGCGCCATTCGCGCCCGTGGCGGCAGCTTGTCGAGCGCCGAGCGCACTTCCTTACCGCTATGCTCTTCCAGCAGCCTTTGGAGCTGGCTCGGGTCGGGATGCTCGAGGGGGAGATTCTCCACTTCTCCGATTTCGAGGTCCTGGCGAATGCGTCGTCGCCGGAGGAGGTCCCAGCAATGATTGGCAGCTACTCGATAGAGCCACGCGGTGAAAGGTCGCGAGGCGTCGTACTGCCCAATTTTTTGCCGCACCTTCATAAAGATCTCGGTTGTCGCGTCCTCGGCATCCTCGCGCGAAGGCAACGCCCGTCGGCAGAAACGGAAAATCGCCGGGCCATATTCCCGGTAAAGGTCGCCCCAGGCGTCCGGATTCCCCTCGCGGACCCGGGACAGCGCGGCCGCTAAGTCCGTTGCGCTCATGCCTTCGAGTGATTTCCGTCGCTCCATAGGTATCTACGTACGGTCAGTAGGGAATATTTCAAGCGGGCACATGGGTTTCCGAGGGGCAACCCGCCAGGGCTTGAGGCTAGCAAACCTGGAGCTAGAGTAAAAGCAATCCGAAAGAAGCCGCGGTGACCCAGGCCGTTTGGCCCGGGCCGCCAAGAGAATCAACGCCGGTTCCCCAGTCGAGACTAGAAGGACACCTTCGCGCCGATCTGCATGCCGCGCGGACCGCCGCTGCCAAGGAACGGATTGCCGATACCGACGTCGCCCGTCGCGCCCAAAGCGTAGTGCCCCTGGCTCAGGCCGGTGGCGGGATCGGTGCCGCCCTGTGCCGCATCGGCAATGAAGGCCGGCAAAAACGGGTTTGAAAAATTGGGATGATTGAATAGGTTGTAAGTTTCGAGACGCAACTGGAGATTTACTCGCTCGGTAATTTTCGTGTCCTTGAAGACTGAAAAATCGAACTGCTTGAACGGAGCTGCGCGCAGGGAGTCCCGGCCCTCATTCCCAAAATGCCGCGTTCCCGGAGTGCACATCTGCTCTGACGTCTCTGCATTTTCATTCACTATGATGCTCGTTCCGTTTGGCGTCTCAGGGAGAACGGTGCAAGGCACGGCGAATGAAGTGAGATTCAGAAAATTGTTCGGGTCGTGGTAGTTGTACTGGATCGGTCCCACGACGTCCGGCCGATCGAAGTATTCGCCGCTCCCGCTATAGTCGCCCTCAAAATTGTAGTTCAGTTGGAACGGCTGCCCGGTCTGCACGTTCATAATTCCGTTGATTCCCCACCCATTTCGTAGGCGTTGCCAGTCGCCGCGCGTGTCCGGAAACCGGTAAACGAAGTTCCACACGAACCGGTTCCGGATGTCGAAGTTGGAATTCGCTCTCTCAACGTAAGGCCGGGTGCTGTCGTTAGGCTGCGCCGCATTCGGTTCGAAGTCTTCGCTGTCGCTGGCATTGTCAATCGAATGCGACCAAACATAACTGAATGACGAGTCGAGACCGTGCCAGCCATTGACGTGCAGACTCGTTTGAAGTGAATGGTAGTTGGAATTGGCTGAAGCTTGTTCCTGGTTGATATAGAAATAATTCGCATTCGGGCGGTTGACCCCAGCCAGGCACGTGACGGCCGAGCCAGCGATCATTGAGACACCTGGAATGCATGGATTGCTCGGCGTGAAACCCTCCGACTCGAGCGTCAGATTGTTGGCTAGATCCGATGCGTAGATTTGAGCCTGAGACGGCTGGTTGACGTCAACAAAGCGGAAGAGCCGGTGTCCTTCCGAACCGACATAGCCGATTTCCACGACAACCTTTTTCACCACCTGTTGCTGGACGTTCAGATTGAAATTTTCCATGTACGGCGTGCGTATATTGCGATCGACACCGAATGCGTCACCCGTCGGTGCGAAAGTATTGGCCGGAAATACCGGAGACCCAGACACGATGCTTGCGACAGGTTTGCCCGAAGAAATCGTCGCTGGCCCGACCGGATTGTAGGCTGGACCTGGATCGAAACCACTGTTATACGGCAAGTGGTCCATGAAAATGTCCTGCGAGAAAGCGTCGAAAAAGATGCCGTATCCGGCACGAAGCACGGTTTTGCCGTTTCCAAGCGGGTCCCACGCGACACTCACGCGCGGTGCGAAGTTCTTGTAGTCAGGATTGTAGAGGCGCGGAAGAGTCGGCGTCCCAACCTGTACGAGATTGTTAAAAGCATCGAAATTGCTGAGCAGGTTGTCTTGCACGTGGTAGATCCCCATGTAATCCCAGCGAACCCCCGCGTTGATCGTGAAACGGCTGCTCAGGTGGAAGCTGTCCTGCACATATAGTCCGTGGGAATTCTGCGCGCTGTTTCTGTTTGCGCTGCCGGCAGCTTGGCTTCCACCGTTCGTCACATTGCCCGCAAGAAAGTCCGACAAAGTGAGGAATTTAAGCTGGCCTCGGAAGTTAGTTCCCAGGAATTGTGCGATAGATGTTCGGCGAAATTCGTAACCGAATTTCATATCGTGTTTTCCGGCCGTCCAGGAGTAGTTGTCTATGAAGTGCCAGTTGGTATCGACGCGGTCGCGTGGATCGGAATGGCTCGCACCGAGCTGCGCGAAGCCAGCGACGTTGATCTGTGGCAGACCCGCATCCGCGGATCCCGTGCCGGTGTCGAGGCCGATGCTGCTTGGGTGAAAGCTCTGGTCCGCCGGAAAAAATCCTTCAGCAAAGCGGTTCCAGCCCATTCGCGCCTCGTTCGTCTGCGTCGGTGAAACAACGTGGACGTAGGAGATCGAGACGAGTTGAACGCGCGTCGGTGTGTAGGTGTTGAAGCCCGGCAGAATTCCGCCGCCGGTCAGCGCCAATGGGAAACTCTGAACGCTATCGCCGAAATAGTAGCGCCCCGTCAGGATGTTGTTCGCGTTGAAATTGTGGTCAATCTTTCCAATGGCGCTCGAGAGATGGTTATAAGAAGGGCTGACCGTCGAAGCGTTGGGGGTAGAGCAGCCGGTGTCGTTCGAGGTAGCGCCGGCGATATTTGGTTTCGGCCACGGATTGCGCGCCAGCAGCGCTGCAATCACAGAATTCGTCGCGCCGCCGTCCAAGGCGATCTGGGCCGGGTCGGGCACGCACGCCTCGCTCACTGAGCCTACGTTTTCGTGCTGCCCTTCGTAGTCCACGAAGAAAAATGTCTTGTCCGCAACGATCGGGCCGCCGAGCGAGCCGCCGTACTGGTTGTTCGAGAACGGAGCTTTTGGCGTGTTATCGAAATTGAAGTAGTTTCTCGCGCCTATCCCGGCGTCGCGGAAAAACTCAAGTCCGGTCCCATGGAAGTGATTCGTTCCGCTCTTGGTAACAATATTGATGACGGCGCCGGCATTGCGGCCATATTCCGGCTCGTAGTTCGAGAGCACACGCAATTCCTGCACGGCTTCGACCGGCAGAATCGTGGCCGGCGTTCCAAACACGCCCGCCTCATTGATCGCGGGATCATTTCGGAAACCATCGTTCATGTCAGTGCCGTCGAGCAGAAAATTGTTCGCGCGGCCGCGCGCGCCATTCAAAGAAAAGGTTCCGTACGAGCCCGGCGAATCCGAAATCTGATCGGGCGAGCCCGAAACGCCCGGTACGAGATAAATCAGTTTGGTATAGTCGCGGCCATTCACTGGTAAATCGGTGACGGTCTTCGACTCGAGGGTCCCGCCGATCGTGTCCGAGGTGGACTCGATTTCAGGCAAAGTTTCGCCCATCACCTGGACCTGCTGAGTCATCGCGCCCGGCTTGAGCGAGACATCCACACGGCTCTCGCCGGCGACGTCAACTTTGACGTTGCTCGTGACAGACGTCTGAAAATTCGCGATCGAAATTGAGACGGAGTACATCCCGATGGGTAGTTCCGGAACGCGGAAGGTTCCGTCCGGCGTGGACACTGTCGTTCGGATCACGCCGGTATCCTGGTTCTTCGCCGTCACCGTGGCGCCCGCGATGGCGGCGCCCGAAGCGTCCGTGACAGTTCCCAGGATCGTCCCACGAAACGTCTGCGCCGCGCTGGGCATCGCAAACAGAGCGGCCAGCATGAACAGCGAGCAAATCGCGACAACGTGGCCCGACCACACCCTAAGATTTCTCATGCACCTCTCCTCCAAGAATTGCGAGATCATTATCCGAAATGAATTGCATCAACAACAATCACCCCGCCAGCGACGATTTTTCGCGTCGCTCGACTCTCCCGAATGGCTAACATCTTGAATCGCGAGCTTAGTTTGCGTCAAGCTATCTATTTCAATTTTGACTATCGAACGCGGCCCTCGCGCCGACCGCTCGAGGACAATCGGAGTCGCGCCCAATATCGATCGAAACCGGGCTCAAAATAGCTCCGCGCTACCGCTTTGGGTATGTAAACAACACTATACATTGCGAGTGATCGGCGAAGCGGAGTCCATGATGCGTCTGCTATACTGAATTCCCCTCCCGAGTATGGAAGATGCAAGCTTCAAAACTTCGTCACCTCAAAGCGTTAACCGGGATATCTGATCGATGACTCGGCGGCTTCTCTCCGGCGTGTGCGCTCTTCTAGCCGCGTATGGCATTTGCTCGCCCGACGTGAGGGCCTACGCGGTGCTGGCCCACGAAGCGATCGTTGACTCATCTTGGGGGTCCGGAATCCGCCCCCTCCTGCTGCAACGCTTTCCCAGTGCTTCGAAGGATGAACTCCGGCAAGCTCACGGGTATGCCTACGGAGGCGCAATCATCCAGGATTTAGGCTATTACCCGCACGGGAGCCATCTTTTCAGCGATCTGGTTCACTACGTTCGAAGCGGTGACTTCATAGCGGCGCTCATCCGTGATTCGCAGGATCTCGACGAATACGCGTTCGCGCTCGGTGCTCTCGCTCACTATTCCGCCGACAACGACGGCCACAGAATGGCGGTGAATCGTGTGGTGCCGATGCTCTATCCCAAACTCCAGCACAAGTACGGAGACGTCGTCACCTATGCCGATAATCCCGTGGCGCACTTAAAAACGGAATTCGGTTTCGATGTATTGGAGGTCGCGCACCAGAGATACGCCCCGGATGCCTATCACGATTTCATCGGGTTCGAAGTCGCGAAACCGCTATTGGAGCGAGCGTTCCGCGAAACATACTCGATTGAACTCAAATCTGTGTTCGGGGATTTTGACAAATCAGTCAACTCGTATCGTTACGACGTCAGCACGCTGATTCCGAAGGCGACTCGCCTGGCCTGGCAGATCAAAAAGGACGACATTCAGAAGGAGCTTCCGACTGCGACGAGAAGAGCGTTCGTCTATCACATGTCCCGGTCAAGCTTTCAGAAAAACTGGGGCAAGGCGTATCAAGAGCCAGGACTGGGAACGAGAATCTTGGCGTTCCTATTCCGCATCGTCCCTAAAATTGGCCCGCTCAAGACTCTCGATTTCAAAACTCCTACGCCGCAAGCCGAAAACATGTTCATGGCCAGCTTTAACGCAGCCGTCGATAGCTACACCCGCGAGCTCAAAACGGTTCCCGCTGGCACTTTGAACTTGCCCAACACGAATTTCGACACGGGCGAACCGCTCCAGCCGGGAAAATATTCGCTCGCTGATGAAACGTACGCCGACTTACTCGATCTCCTGCAAAAGAGCCAGTTCCGCGATGTCTCGCCGGAACTGCGCGCCGACATTCTCAACTACTACGCCGACACCAGCGCTCCGTTCGCAACGAAAAAGCATTCGAAGCAGTGGGCGCGCATCCTGCAGGAGGTCGATCAACTGAAAGCCGAGGCCGGCCCTGTGCAAGCCCGCCAACTCGATGCCTTTCCCACGATGACGGGATTTCTGGTGTCGCCGGAATTGGAACGCCGGAGCGGACAAGAATTCGCCGGAGATGTCGCGGTCGCGCAGCGCTAGCCTCGGGTAGTATTTCCGTTCTGCTATACTCGATTTTCACTCGTTGCGCGATGAGTCCCTCTTCCACTCCCCGGCTGTTTTTGATTGACGCGATGGGCTACGTATTTCGCGCCTTCTATGCGCCCATGGATCGTTTGCAGGCGCAGACGCCCATTGGGCCGATCCCTACCAAAGTTCCCTATCTATTCGCCAACATGGTGAAGAAGTTGATTCGCGAGCAAAAGCCCGATTATCTCGGCGTCGTATTCGA
Source organism: uncultured Acidobacteriota bacterium (assembly GCA_963838705.1). GTDB lineage: Bacteria > Acidobacteriota > Terriglobia > Acidiferrales > UBA7541 > Palsa-147. Next base: position 700,341 of record CAWIRU010000006.1, read on the forward strand.
CGTTGCCGCGCCGACCTTTCGCGACAAGCTCTTTGCCGAATACAAGGCCCAGCGGCCGCCCATGCCGGAAGACCTTTCGATCCAACTCCCCTACGTAAGGCGCTATTGCGAAGCGATGCGCCTGCCGATTCTGGAATATCCGGGCTATGAAGCGGACGACGTGATCGCCTCGCTCGCGAAACAGGCCACCGAAAAGCTCCTCGAAACGATGATCGTCACGAGCGACAAGGACCTCATGCAGCTCGTCGACGAACACGTGCGCATTTTGAATCCGATGAAAGGCGATCTCGTAATCGACGAGAAGAAAGTCGAAGAATTGATGGGCGTGCCGCCGTCGCGCGTCGCTGACATTTTGGCGCTCATGGGCGACAGCATCGACAACATCCCCGGCGCGCGCGACCCGAACGAAAAGGTCGCGCCTGGCGAGCGGCGAAAGCCGGGTATCGGTGAAGTGGGCGCGCGGCAGTTGATCCAGGAGTTCGGCAGCGCGGAGGAAGCGCTGCGCCGCGCGAGCGAGGTGAAGCGCGCGAGCTATCGCGACGCTCTCGAGAAAAATGCGGAGTACGTGCATCTCAGCAAGCAACTTGCGAAAATTCCCACGGAGGCGCCGGTCTCGCTCGATTTGAACACCTTGAAGCTCGGCGATCCGGACGCGGCCGCGCTGCGAGCACTTTTCTCCGAGCTTGGATTCACTTCGCTTTTGCGCGATTTGGGACCCGAAGTCTCGAAACAAATCGAGGGGACAACTTACGCAGCTGTTGAGTCACCTGAAGCGCTGCGCGTTTATCTGAAGTCGCTTCCGCCCGGGCAGGAATTGGCCACATGGATCGAGCTCGCACCGGAAAAGAACGAAGAACCCGGATACGGCACCCGCGCGGTTTCAATCGAATTCTCGGGGCGCGAAGGCGAGGCCCGCTTCGCGGAGCTCGACGAAAGCGGCAAGACACTTGATGCGATAGCCGATTGGCGTGCGGATGCAAAGCGTCCGAAAATCGTTCACGATCCCAAGCTCTTCGAGCTTTTATCCGCGCCGGATGGCACGCCGCCGAAGAAAGGTGCACGCAGCAAGAAGATTGTTGATCCCGCGCCCGCGGCCGGTGTGCGCGACGCGACTGAGCTTTATTCTTACCTGCTCCGTCCGACCACAGCGAACCACGAATTTCCCGAAGTCGTTCTCCGGCGTTTGAACCGCACGCTCTCTGGAGCATCCGGCGAGCATGCGGATTTCCTCGGTCGTCTCGCGCCTGTCCTGCGCGCGGAAGTCGAAAAGCAGGGCTTGCTTGAGCTCTACGAGAAGATCGACTTGCCCCTCGCATCCGTCCTCGCGCGCATGGAGCGCCACGGCGTCCGCGTGGACCCTGGCGCGCTCGTTAAGATTTCGAAGCGCCTCGAAGACGCGCTCGCGCAACTCGAAAAAGAAATTTACGCGCTTGCAGGCAACGAATTCAAAATCAGCTCTCCGCAGCAACTCGCCGAAATACTCTTCGACAAGCTGCAACTCTCGATGCCTCGCCGCGTCCGCGCCAAGGCGCGCTCAACCGCCGCCGAAGTGCTCGAAGAACTTGCCCGGGTTCACGAATTGCCGGGTAAAGTGATGGAGTACCGCGAGATCGCGAAGCTCAAGTCCACTTATGCGGACGTACTGCCGGAGCTGATCGATTCGCGCACCGGCCGCATCCACACGCGCCTCAATCAGACCGGCACAGCTACCGGGCGACTCAGCTCTTCGAATCCAAATCTGCAAAACATCCCCATCCGTACGGAACTCGGCCGCGAGATTCGCGCCGCCTTCGCCGCGGCTCCGGGAATGACTCTGCTTTCGGCCGATTATTCGCAAATCGAGCTCCGATTGCTCGCCCATTTCTCGCAAGATTCCGTCCTCGTTGACGCGTTCCGCCGAGGCGAAGACATCCACTCGCGCACGGCGCAAGAAGTTTTCGGTGTCGCGCCATTCGCGCAAACGGCGGAGCACCGCCGCGCCGCCAAGGTAATCAATTTCGGAATTATCTACGGCCTGTCGGCGTTCGGGCTCGCGCAACAACTCGGAATCGAACAGAAAGAAGCAGCGAAGTTCATCGCGGCCTATTTCGAACGCTATCGCGGCGTCAAAGAATGGCTCGATCGGCAGGTGGCCGATGTTCGCGAGAAGGGTTTTACGCGTACGCTCTTCGGCCGCATTCGCCAGATTCCCGAGATTTCGTCGCCCCAGCCCAATCTTCGAAATTTCGCGGAACGCACGGCTATGAATACGCCTCTCCAGGGCACAGCCGCCGATTTGATCAAACTCGCGATGATCGAGATCGATCGGCATCTGACCGAAAAAGCATTCGCTTCAAGAATGATCCTGCAGGTTCACGACGAACTTCTTTTCGAAGGCCCGGAGAGCGAAATACCAAAGCTCAAGAAGCTAGTGAAGGGCGCAATGGAACACGCGCACGAACTTCGAGTTCCTCTCGTCGTGGAAATGAAGGTCGGACCGAATTGGCGCGACATGAAATAATTTCGGATTGCAAAAAAAAGATCTTGAATCATGTGAGGTCTCACAATGCAGCACTCTGAACAATTCTTGAAGCTCGTTCGCGACGCGAAGTCGCGCGTGAAAGAAGTGGATTACCGCGACATCAAGAAACGCCTCGATTCCGGCGGGAAAATGATCCTCGTGGACACCCGCGAGGATTCCGAATGGGCCGCGGGACACATCCCCGGAGCAATCCATCTCGGCAAGGGCGTGATCGAACGCGACATCGAGAAAACGATTCCCGATCCCGACGCTCCGATTGTGCTCTATTGCGGCGGCGGATTTCGCTCCGCGTTGGCTGCCGATAATCTTCAAAAGATGGGCTATAAGAACGTGATCTCGATGGATGGCGGCTGGCGCGGCTGGACCGAAGCGGGTTTTCCCGTGACGCGGGACTGAACCGCTTCGGCACATCGCAGCCTAGAAATTATGGCTGGGGCGGGAGGATTCGAACCTCCACCGTCTGCATTAACAGTGCAGCGTCCTACCGGTTGGACCACGCCCCAGTAGAGTCGCCCACATCTTACAACACTGCGATTCGGTTCGCCGCGCCGCGAGCCATACCGAAATCCGCGAGAACACTTTGCGGATTTTTATTTGTACGTCTGTGGGAGAGGTGCGGAATGTGAAATTCCCGCCGAGAGCGAGGAGATTTTGAAAAAGTCGACGGGAATGTAGCAAGGGGAAGGAAGCCGGCCCAGCCCTCAATCCCCGAAGGGATCCTCGACTTTCCTTCCCCCTGACACCCGGGAACAGTGCAGTCGAAATACCAAACACAAAATGCTGAAAATAAACCACTTAGAAATGCCCGGGCGGGTAAAAATCACCAACCGCCAGTAAAAAGTCTCTGCCTATAAAAAAAGTACTATCGGCGTCCGAGTCGACCGACATTTTCCGTCGCCTCACTTGACGCGTTCGGCGCGCGCGTTCGAATGGACATCGCTACACCTTCCGCTACTTGACGTAAGATTACGTCGCGATGAACGTCCTCGTAGGCCGCAAGAAAATCGTCGTAGCACTTGTCGTTGCGCTGCCAATTCTCGCGCACGCGAAGGTTGCGCGCTGGCCCTTTGGCGCGTGGCATCGGGCGTCGCAGACTCCAATTCTCTCACCGCAAAATTCCGGCTGGGAATCCGCCGGCACGTTCAATCCCGCAGTCGTGGCGCACGACGGGAATCTAGTGATGCTCTATCGCGCACAGGATGCATCTGGCACATCGCGGATCGGCTACGCCGAGAGCACCGATGGAATCCACTTCACGCGGCGCGCCGAACCGGTACTGTCACCAGAGACCGATTATGAGAAGGGCGGCGGTGTCGAAGACCCTCGCGTCGTCGAGATCGGCGGCATCTTCTACCTCACCTACACAGCCTACAACAGGAAAGACGCTCAACTCTGCCTCGCCACGTCCCGGGATCTCGTGCACTGGGATCGCAAGGGCGTAATTCTCCCCGCGTACGCGGGCAAGTGGAACGTCCGGTGGACGAAGTCCGGCGCGATCGTTTCCGAAAAAATTGCCGGCAAGTATTGGATGTACTGGCTGGGAACCGGCGCGGATAACACGGATCAGATGGGCCTCGCATCTTCTACCGATTTAATTCATTGGAGCGAGGCTCTCGATGTTCCCGTGCTCCCGCACAGGACGGGCATGTTCGATTCCCGCGTCGTCGAGCCTGGGCCGCCGCCGATTCTCACTCGCGATGGAATTGTGCTCGTCTATAACGGAGCCGACGACAAGCTCGTCTACCGCACTGGCGTCGCCGTATTCGATCGCGCGAATCCTGCGAAATTGCTTTCGCGAACCGACGAGCCGATTTTCGCGCCCGAACTCGATTGGGAAAAGACCGGCCAGGTGCCGAATGTCGTATTCGTCGAGGGCGCGGTTCAACGGAGCGCGGGCTGGTTCTTCTACTACGGAGGCGCCGATAAGTACGTCGGCGTGGCCGAGGCTCCATATCTGCACTAGAAATTCCCGTTTTGCCGCGAGTCCCACGAAAATTTAGCAAGGCGCATCCGCAGGAGACACTTTGTGGTAGGCTCTGCGCAAACAGGATGTAGGGCGTGTCGGATTCACCGGGTTCATTCATGATTCGCGCGAAAATCAATCCGGCAGGAATACGTCCGAAAGGAGTGATCCTATGCGAGAAGTTCGTCCGTGCGTAGCATTGGCATCCGTCCTGGCGTTGGCCGTTTGCGCCACGTCGTGCGCCAAGCCATATCATCAGCCGGAGGAGCACTATATCTACGTCGCCGCCAACATCAATTTACCCTACTGGCAGGAAGCGCAGGCAGGCTTCATGGACGCTGCCACGGCTCTCGGCGTGAAGGCCGACATGGCCGGTCCCGACTCGTTCTCGCCGAGTGACGAACTCACTGCGTTTCAAAATGCGGTGGCGCAACACCCGTCCGGCATTCTCGTCTCGGCAGCGCGCGCGGACCTTTTCAAGAGCGCGATTGACAACGCGATCTCACAGGGCATCCCCGTGATTTGCGCCGATGCGGACGCGCCGGATTCTCACCGCGTTCTATACATTGGCACGGACAATTTTCGCGCGGGCGGCGAAAGCGCCCGCCGCATGGCGGAGCTGCTTCATGGCCAGGGCAGCATCGTGATCATCGCGATTCCCGGCCAGCTCAACATTGACGAGCGCGTGCGCGGCGTAACTGAAGCCCTCAAGAAATATCCAGGCATGAAGATCGCCCAGACGCTCGACGATAAAGGCGATTCCCGCAACGCCTATGACCAGATCGTCGCGATCGTGCAGGGCAAGAAGAAAATTGACGGCATCATCACGCTGGAGGCCTCGGGCGGCGAAGGCGCTGCCGATGCCCTGCATCGCTTCGACATGGATGGCAAGATTCCCATCGTCGCATTCGACAAGGACCCGGAAACGCTCGATTGGATTTCGCGCGGCGCCATCACCGCGACCATCGCCCAGAAACCATACGTTATGAGCTACTACGGCCTGAAATTTCTCGACGATCTGCACCATAACTCCGTTCACGAATTCAAGGACTGGCACACGGCGCCCGCCGCTCCGATACCCACATGGGTCGACACCGGCACGGCCGTTGTGGATAAGAGCAACATAAAAGCGTTCCGCGAGGCCCTAGCGGCACATCCAAAACCGATGTAACGCACTGCCACTTGCGCGATCGCCGGCTCTCCTCTTGACAATCAAGATCAGAGGCGTATCCTCCTCTTGATAGCCAAGAGGAATCGCGATATGCCCCAGGAACCAACCGATATCGTCCAAGGCACCTTGGACATGCTCATCTTGAAAACGTTGGCGCCGGAGCCCATGCATGGTTACGGTGTCGCTGTCCGCATCGAACAAGTAAGTAAGGGCGTTTTCCGCGTCAACGCAGGTTCACTGTTCGTGGCCTTCCAACGGTTGCAACGAGCCGGCCTGATCAGAAGCGAATGGAAAGCTACCGAGAATAACAGGCGAGCGAAGTATTACGTGCTGACCGGAGAAGGACGAAAGAAACTGAGCAGCGAAACTCGAGATTGGGAAAGGCAAGTGGCAGCAATCGCCAAAATCTTGGAGGCGTCTTAGGTGACCTTGTCATTCCTTCGAAGCATACGCGACGGACTTCGATCTCTCTTCCGAAGAAAAAGTGCCGACCGCGACTTAGACGAGGAGCTGCACGGCTTCCTCGAAATGGCGGCGGAAGAAAAGATGAAGCAGGGCATGAGCCGCAGCTCTGCCCTTCGGGCCGTCCGTCTGGAGCGGGGAAGTCTCGACACCACAAAGGAAATCATCCGCTCGGCTGGCTGGGAATTTGTTCTGGAGACATTTTGGAAGGACTTGCGCTTTGGCCTCCGCACACTGAGCAAGTCGCCCGGCTTCGCCGCTGTCGCCGTCTCAACCCTCGCCCTTGGCATCGGCGCGAACACGGCAATCTTCAGCCTCGTAAATGGCCTGATGCTTCGCACTCTTCCAGTGCGAGACCCCAAGATGCTTGTGGAACTCCTTCACCAGTACCCGGGAGAGCCTGCCTTCAACGGCTTTTCGTTGGACGCGTACCGGCTCATGCACGACCACAATCATGTCCTATCGGATCTCATAGTTGACTCCCCTGATTTTTTCGCCGTCCACGGGCCGATGCTGGAGCCGCATACGATCCTGGGCGGATACCTAAGCGGAACGTTTTTTGAATCACTCGGATTGCACGCTGCTACCGGCCGTTTAATTGGCGCTGAGGCTGATGATCTGGGACATCCCTCTCCGGTCGCGGTCTTGAGTTGGTCGTACTGGAAGCGCGAATTCAATCTGGATCCCGCGATCCTGGGCAGGCAAATCATCGTAAACGATGCGCCCGTCACCATCATCGGTGTGACAGAACAGGGCTTCAGTGGACTGAGCGAAGAATTGAGCCAAGATGTCTGGCTGCCCCTGTCAATGCAACCCGTCATCCATCACTCCGAATTGGGATGGGGTTCCTTGGGTTTGCTGGGGAGGTTGAAGCCCGGCGTATCGATCGAACAAGCACGCGCGGAATTGGCGGTGCTGTTCCAGTCAGCCATTCAAGCGCCTGGCGTGGGCCCCTATGTCCGGGAGATGAAATTTCAAATGGAGCCGGCTGCAAGCGGCATGTCCACGCCCATCCGTCAGATGCTCAGAACACCGGTGGTCGTGCTCATGATTATCGCGAGCCTGGTTCTGCTTATCGCTTGCGCCAACCTGGCGGGTCTGCTGCTGGCACGCGGAGCGTCGCGCCGCCACGAAATGGCCATCCGTACCTGCCTTGGCGCCGGGCGTCTTCGGTTGCTGCGTCAGGCGCTCACCGAATCTCTACTGCTTTCTCTGCTAGGCACCTTGCTAGGTATCTTCGTCGCTTATTTCGGAGGCCGCGTGCTGCTGCGGATGATTACTTCGGGACGCGATATCGTGGGACTGCCCGTGCACATTGATGCTCTTGCTCGTCCCGACTTTCATGTATTGCTGTTCACCGCCGCCATCGCATTGCTGACGGCTCTCCTGTTTGGAGCAGCGCCCGCTCTGAGTTTGAGCAGTCTGCCAGCATCGACATTACAGTCAGCGGCACGGATTGGCGAGTCGAGGTCGCGGCGGCTATTCGGTAAGAGCCTGGTGGTTGCTCAAGTTGCCGTTTCGATGGTGCTGCTGAGCGCGGCCGGCCTGTTTGTAGGTTATGTGTCGCATCTCCGCAACGTAGATCTGGGATTCCGCCGCGACCATCTCTTGCTGGTGACTCTCGATCCGGACCAGGGTGACTACGACGCGGCGCAGTGGTCGCGGTCGTCGCAGAAGTTGCTGACACAGTTGGAAGCGCTCCCTGGTGTGCGGTCAGCGACTTTGAGCGGCGTGACTCCCATGCTGGGCGCCGGGGCGTCGAGCTTTGCGTCTGTAATAGGTCACCCCGAGAACCACCGCGTCGTCTCAATTAACTTCGTTGCGTCAAAATATTTTGAGACGTACGGCACACCTTTGCTCGCCGGTCGCGATTTCTCGCCCAAGGATCATACCGGACCGCTCGTCGCGATTATTAATCAGACGATGGCTCGCGACTACTTCGGCACGAACAATCCAGTCGGAAGCAGCGTGACGCTGGATCACGTCACCCTTCGCGGCAATGCGACACCCACCTACCAGATTGTGGGCGTGGTGGGCGATGCAAAATACAGAGATTTACAGCAAGCGGCGCCGCGCACAATCTATCTGAACGCATTTCAGGAAGGCCGGATCGAATCACGACTCACGCTTCGCACCGCGATTGATCCGGAGGCAGCGGCAAGCTCAGTTCGCCAGACTGTGGCCTCCGTTCTGAAATCGGTGCCCATCGTTCGCGTCAGCACGATGACGGATCAGATTGATGCCTCGATCGTTCCTGAGCGACTGACCGCCGCGTTGTCCAGTTGGTTCGGTGCGCTGGGTGCGCTTCTTGCCGCTGTCGGCCTATATGGTTTGCTTGCCTACACCGTCGTGCGGCGCACGAACGAAATCGGCGTTCGAATCGCCTTGGGAGCCAAGCCAGGCGACATGCTCTGGATCGTTCTCAGGGACGCGCTAGCGATGGTGTGTCTGGGTCTCGCGCTGGGAATTCCGCTGGCATTCTGGAGCAAACGCATCGCAGCGAGCCTGATCGAGGGACTCCCGCTGCAAAGCGCGATCCCGACTATTATCGGAATTGCCGCGACGATTTTGGTTGGCCTGCTTGCTGCCTATCTGCCGGCACGTCGGGCGTCGCTCGTTGATCCCCTAGTTGCGTTGCGCTACGAGTAGTTCGCGCCTTGCTCCTTACCACCCGCTTGACCCTACCTTGACACGCTTGGTATCGTGAAAGATTACACTGGGCGAATTATACCCAGTGGGCGATGCGCCCGCCTGTGTGAGGCGCGCTTATCCCTATGGGTCTCAACAAAATCGTTATCCGGGGCGCCCGGCAGCACAATCTCAAAAACATCTCTCTGGAGATTCCCCGGAATACGCTCACGGTGATCACGGGCCTATCCGGCTCGGGCAAGTCCTCGCTGGCCTTCGACACGCTTTATGCCGAGGGCCAGCGCCGCTACGTCGAATCGCTTTCGGCCTACGCCCGCCAGTTCCTCGACCAGATGGAGCGACCGGACGTGGATTCGGTGGAGGGCCTGTCGCCGTCCATTGCGATCGAGCAAAAGACAACGACTCGGTCGCCGCGTTCGACTGTCGGTACGATCACCGAAATCTACGACTACCTTCGCGTAATTTACAGCGCCACCGGCACGCCCCATTGCCCCAATTGCGGCAAGCCCATTACGCGGCAATCCACCGAGCAGATCGTGCAAGCCGTTCTCGAGCTGAAGCCGGACGAGCGCGTGATGGTCCTCGCCCCTGTTGTGCGCGGGCGCAAGGGTGAATACAAAAAAGAATTCGAGAAATACGCGAAGGCCGGCTTCGTTCGCGCGCGCGTGGATGGCGAGTTGAAAAATCTCGATGAGCCGATCCCGCTCGACCGCCGCAAAAACCACACCATCGAAATCGTCGTGGATCGCCTGCTGCTGAAAAACAGTATTACCGAGAGGCTCGAGAAATCCGTCGAAACCGCGCTCAAGCTGACCGGCGGCCTCGTCACGATTTCAATTGTTGGCGGCGAAGAGCGCGTCTATTCCGAAAAGCTGGCCTGCTCCGATTGCGGCATTTCCGTTCCGCAGCTCGAGCCCCGCTCGTTCAGCTTCAATTCACCGTACGGCGCTTGCCCCGAGTGCCACGGCCTCGGCTCGAAGTACGATTTCGATCCGGCAAAAGTCGTCGTGGACTGGTCGAAGCCGCTTTTCGAAGGCGGCCTCGGGCCTGGATCTTCGTCCACTTATTTGCAGCGCACGATGAAGCTGGCATCGGTGGCATACGGATTTGATCTCGATACCCCGTTTGAAAAATTCCCGCGCAAAATCCAGAACCTGATTTTGCACGGAAACCCAGCGAACGGCGGCGGGTCGGCGCGATTGAACTTCCAGGGCGTTCTCGCGCATCTCGAAAGCAATCTCGACGAATCGTCGTCCGACAATTACCGCGAGTGGCTCACGCAATACATGTCGCCGTCGCTCTGCTCGACGTGCCAGGGCAAGCGGCTGCGGCCGGAAAGCCTGGCGGTCAAGGTCGGAGGCTTCTCGATTGCGCAATTCACGGCGCTGCCTCTCGGCGACGCGCGCGCGGCCGTGGATCGAATGCTCGCCAAGCTCACGCCGCGCCAGCGCGCCATCGCCGAGCGGCCGTTGAAGGAAGTCGCGGAGCGGCTCGATTTTCTCCTCGCCGTGGGACTCGGCTATCTGACGCTCGATCGTTCGGCTGCAACGCTTTCAGGCGGCGAGGCACAGCGCATACGTCTCGCGACGCAAATTGGCTCGCGCCTGCGCGGCGTGCTGTATGTTCTCGACGAACCGTCCATCGGACTCCACGCGCGCGATAACGACCGCCTGATCGATACCCTCGAAACCTTGCGCGATCTTGGAAACACCGTGCTCGTCGTCGAGCACGATGAAGAAACTGTGCGGCGCGCCGATTACGTCGTGGACCTCGGTCCCGGAGCGGGAAAGGCCGGTGGTCAACTCGTCGCCATCGGTCCGCCCGCCGAAATCGAAAACAATCCAAATTCGCTCACCGGCCAATATCTCTCCGGCAAAATTCACATTCCGGTCCCGGCGAAGCGGCGCTTGCCGGGCGATGCCGCGCTCACGATTGTCGGCGCGCATGCGAACAATTTGAAGAATGTGGACGTCACGTTCCCGCTCGGAACGCTGATCGTCGTCACCGGCGTTTCGGGCTCGGGGAAATCCACGCTCATCAACGACATTCTCTATCGCGCGCTCGCGGCCAAACTTTATCGATCGATGGAAAAGCCGGGCGAGCACCGCGCGCTTCTTGGACTCGAGCATCTCGACAAGGTCGTTCAAATCGATCAGGACCCGATTGGCCGCACGCCGCGATCGAATCCAGCCACGTATACAGGCGTTTTTGCGCCGATCCGCGAATTGTTCGCGATGCTTCCGGAATCGCGCGAGCGCGGCTATCGGCCCGGGCGTTTCAGCTTTAATGTCAAGGGCGGCCGCTGCGAGGCGTGCCAGGGCGACGGCCTGCGCCGCATCGAGATGAATTTCCTCCCCGACGTGTATGTGACTTGCGAAGTATGCCGGGGCCAGCGCTACAACTCGGAAACGCTTGCCGTGCGCTACAGGGGCCATTCGATCTCCGACATTCTGAACATGCCGATCGAAGAAGCGCTTCACCTTCTCGAAAACATTCCTCAGATCAAGCAAAAGCTCGAGACGATGGTGGACGTGGGTCTCGGCTACGTTCAACTCGGTCAATCGGCCACCACTCTTTCCGGCGGAGAAGCCCAGCGCACAAAACTTGCGCGCGAACTTTCCCGGCGCCAGACCGGGCGAACGCTTTACATTCTCGACGAGCCGACCACCGGCCTGCATTTCGACGACGTGAAAAAGCTGCTCGATGTCCTGAATCGCCTGGTGGATCTCGGCAACACGGTCCTCATCATCGAGCACCATTTGGACGTCATCAAGCAAGCCGACTGGATCATCGATTTGGGACCCGAGGGCGGCCCAGAGGGCGGGCGCGTCGTTGCGCAAGGAACGCCGGAGCAGGTGGCCCGCGTGAAGAAATCGTATACCGGGCAAGCGCTAGCCCGCGCACTTGCCATCGCCAATGGCAAGAACGGAGCGAACGGCTCGAGCGGCGCCGCGGAGCCGCAGCCGGCATCGGGAAAGAACCGCAGTTGATGCGTGCACGCCCGGCGCCCTTGCGCTTCTTTTCTCCTGTCGTTAAAGTGCTGCGACGGACATGAGCATCTATCAGACCGAGCCGCTCAGCTTCCAAAAGCTGCGGACTTATCCGCTCGCGAACCGGCCAAACAAAGTCCATTTCGAACAATTTGCGCGGCCTCACAAAGCAGGCGCAAGCTTTTCGGATTTCCTCGAGTCGCTTCCGCGCATTCTGGCCGCCGAAGATTTGCGTCAAATTCGCGACGCGATTCTGCGTGCACGCAGCGCGGGAAAAGCGATCCTCTGGGGGATCGGCGGTCACGTCATCAAAGTCGGCCTCAGCCCGCTGTTGATTGATCTCATGAAGCGCGGCTTTGTGAGCGGCATTGCGATGAACGGCGCCGCGCTCGTTCACGATTTTGAAGTTGCGCTGGTGGGCGGCACGTCCGAAGACGTGGAAGCGGTTCTCGGCGGCGGCAAATTCGGTATGTCCGAGGAAACGGGCTTGTTCCTCAACGAAGCGGCTGTCGGCGCGCAGCGGAGCAAGATTGGCCTCGGTGAAGCTGCCGGCAAATTCCTCGGCAGCCCGCGCCTGCGCGCGAAACACTTGGATACGAGCGTTCTATACGCCGCCTATCGCGCGAAAATTCCCGTAACCGTGCATCTCGCGATTGGTACGGATATCCCGCACATGCACCGCTCGGTTTCAGGAGAAGCGCTCGGCGCGTCAACGCACCACGATTTCCGCCTCTTCTGCGCACTCGTCGAGGAAATGCATCCCGGCGGCGTTTATCTCAATTGGGGCTCGGCCGTTCTGCTTCCCGAAGTGTTCCTGAAGGCGGTCACGGTAGTACGCAATCTCGGCGTGCGGCTCGCGCCCATCACGACGGCGAATTTCGATTTCATCCAGCACTACCGGCCGATGCAAAACGTGGTCAAGCGGCCGACTTCAGGATCTCGACGCCGCGGCGCAAATTCCAAGGGCTACGCGGTTACCGGCCACCATGAAATCTTATTGCCGCTGCTCGCCGCGGCTTTGGTCGAAGCGGATCGCCGGAAAGTCAAAAGGTAACGATGGACACATTCGAAAGCGGCCCGCCGCCCGATGAAACCACTCCGCCGGCGGACACGCCTCAGCTTGTTCCGCCTGAAGAGCTCAAGCTGCTGAAGTATCCCGAAGACCTTCGCGTGCGATGGGGCTGGCTCGATATTTTGGTTTTTGTGCTCGTCAGCGTGGCTGCGTATTTCATCTCCGCAATTATTTTGGTCATCGGGTTCGTGGCCGGTGGGATGAACGTGCAGCAATTGCAGCATTCTCCGCCGACGCTCGCGCTCTTCTTCATCCTCAATACGGTGATGGCCTCGGTGGCGCAGTTGAGTTTTCTCTATCTGCGAAACCGGGTGGTTTCGGGAGAGCCATTCTGGCGAAGTCTGGGATGGTGGTCGTTCGATTCCCTCGCGCTCGACCCTCGGCGAGTCGTGGCGTATTGCGTTTTTGTCGGCTTGGGATTTTCATTTCTTGTCAATAGCTTGTCCAACTACATCGGACACAAGCGCGATTTGCCGATTGAAATTTATTTTCAGGATCGCCGCAGCATTCTCCTGCTGATGGTCCTCGCAATCACAATCGCGCCTCTTGTCGAAGAAACGATCTTTCGCGGCTATATTTACCCGGTCGTGGCGCGCTCGCTCGGCGTTCCAACCGGCGTAATTCTCACGGGGATTCTCTTCGGGCTGCTGCATGCGCCGCAACTTTCGGGCGCGTGGGCGCAAATTGGATTGCTTGTCGTCGTTGGAATCGTCTTCACTTACATTCGCGCTGCCAGCCGGACCGTGCTCGCCAGCTATCTCACGCACCTGAGCTACAACGGCTACATATTCATCACGACCATGATTCAAACTCATGGGCTGCGAACTCTGCCGTTCACTCACTAAATCCCGCGATTTGGCATCCTGGTTTTCGAGCGCGGTCCGCGATTTCTTTAGAGAAGAACTATGCCGAGACGCACGCCTAGCGTGACCGCTTCGGTGCGGCTTGACACGTCGAGCTTCGTAAAAATCGAGCTGACGTGAAATTTAACAGTGTGCTCGGAGATCTTGAGCCGCGACGCGATTTCTTTGTTACCGAGACCTTCGGCGATCATCCGAAGAACTTCAATCTCACGCGGGCTGAGCGCCGTTTCGGGCGCGCGCGGGTGGGATCGGCCAGCGCCATCCGCCGGATTCCTCGCACCGTTTGCGGAGAGATTGAGCGCGGCATCAACCGTTTCCGGATTTAACGCAATCAATCCCACCGCGGCCGCTTCAATGGCCGCGAGAATTTCCTCGGCCGTTGCATTGCGCGGCAGAACAGCTCGTGCGCCGGCACGCAAGGCCTCTCTCGCAAGCTCGCCCGTCACGTGGTCGGTCAGCAGAACAACCCGCGGCCCGCTCGCATCTTCCCCCGGAGGAATCGCGGCCAGAACGTCCTCGTCGTAATTCCGGCGTTCGAGCACGATGACGTCCGGACGCAGATCCTCGATTTCGTGCGCCAAATCTCCCATGTCCGGATCGACGCTGCCAACAATCTCGATGAGCGAGTCCTCGGGAATCAGCGCTTCGAGTCCGCGCTGCGAAATCGACGATTCCGCGGCGATGAGGACACGCGTCATGCAGCCCGTTTCCGCTCGATGGCGCGGCGGAGGAATTGCTCGACGTCGTAACTCGGTATCGCGAGCCCCAAGCCTTCGGCGATCATCGTATTAATGCCAATGACGCGACCGCTCGCGTCCGCAAGTGGCCCTCCCGAATTTCCCGGCGCGAGTCCCAAATCCGCCTGGACCCATTGCCGATCGCCGAGCACCGAAACGGGACCGATGGCGTGCACAACTCCCGCGCTGACCGCGCCGCGCAATCCGTATGGGCATCCGACCGCGATAACAAGCTCCCCCACTCGCAATTCCGTCGAAGAGCCAATCTGCGCGGCCGGAAGATCGAGCTCATCGGTGTAAAGCGCGGCGAGGTCCTTCTCGGGATCACGCGTCACTAACTGGGCGTCGATTTTTCGGCCGTCCGCAAGATGCATCTTCGCGTGCGGCGTTCGAACGACATGCGCGTTTGTAATGATCCAACCTCGCAAGCGCCAAACCACTCCGGAACCCGCTCCACGCCTGTCATCGGAAATCTGCACAGTTGACTGGCGCAGCCGCTCGCCAACGCAGGCAAGCGCGGCGTCGAACAGCATGCTCGAGCTCCGACCCTCTCGCCAACCCACGTTAGCGGCTCCGGCGCGGTCGCTCGCCGATTCGAATTGACACTTGTAGCGGAGCGCCGCCCCGCAATACGGTCGCGACCACGGTCTTCCCAATTTTCTCAGGACCGAGGTGCGTCTGAACATCGTCGGTGTCGCGAATCGGTTGGCCATCGAGCGTCAATAGCACATCTCCGAGCATAAGTCCGGCCTGGCCAGCAGGTCCATCCGGCTCGACGCTCACCAGAATCGCGCCGGTGTCGGCTGAGAGCTTCAACCGCTCCCGAACGGCCTCCGGCAGGCGCACGGGCTGCATGCCGATTCCGAGAAACCCTCGGCTCACGTGGCCCTTTGAGAGCAAATCCTGGACAACGCGATTGACTGTTGACCCCGGTATCGCCATCGCGAGCCCACGCGCAAGCCCCGACGTGTTCAAGCCAACGACGCGCCCAAGCGGATCGACCAGCGCGCTGCCTGAAAAGCCAACGTAGATCGCGAGATCGAGTCGGAGGAACTGATCGATCTGGCCGCCGCGCCACGTCCTCCAGGCGCCGCCCGCCGCGCTGATCGCGCCGAAACTGGCACCGAGGTGATTGCCCTCCGTGCGGCTCACAGCAAGAACGAGGTTGCCTACGCGTAGCGAAGACGA
The DNA here is from genome assembly GCA_963838705.1 of uncultured Acidobacteriota bacterium. Classification (GTDB taxonomy): domain Bacteria; phylum Acidobacteriota; class Terriglobia; order Acidiferrales; family UBA7541; genus Palsa-147. The sequence goes on from CAWIRU010000006.1 coordinate 715,957, forward strand.
ATCACCGATCTCCGCGGGCGCAACGCTGGCGGCGTCAAATTTAAGAACTGCGATATCCGTGCTGGGATCGCGGCCCGCCAGCGTGGCCTCGACTGTGCGGCCGTCCGGAAGCGAAATCTGAATGTCTTCGTCGCGCCGAATCGTATGGTCCGCAGCGACGGCGACTCCCTTCTGCCAGTGAATGCCGCTCGACGGAACGCGGTGCCGCGCATGAATCGCGACCACGCCGTGCCCCGAGCGTTCTGCGGCGTTTGCCAAGTCATTCGAAAGCGCTATCAGAGCCGCCGAAGCGCTTGCTGAATCTGATGATGAACTCATTCTTATCCTCCATGAAAATTAGCCGAAAGTTCGCGTGAATCTCGTACGGGCATGAGAATGCCAAATCGCCCGGCGGCTGCACATCCGCCATTCGGCTAGTTCCTACCCGGAAAAACGGGTGGGCCTAGAGCGCGGACAGCTCGAATCGGGTAAACTTGATGATTGCACAAACCCCAAATTGAGGACCGAATGCGCGCGGTAGAACCCATTCGCTGGTCGCCGGAAGGCGTCGTCGTGCTAGATCAGCGGCGCCTACCGGGCGAAGTCGTCTATCACACGTACACGGACTACGTTGGCGTTGCGGATGCTATCCGGGACATGGTGATTCGCGGCGCGCCAGCAATTGGCTTGGCTGCCGCGATGGGCGTCGCCATCGGCACCGAAAAATCGACGGCAAAGAACGCCGCCGAATTGCGCGCCGAATTTTCAACAATCTGCGGCGTTCTCGAGCGCACCCGCCCGACCGCTGTTGACCTCTTCCGTGCAATCGATCGCTGCAAACAAACTTTCGAAGCGGCTGCGACCGATACCGAGCGAAATGGCGGCGGGATCGAAAAGATCCGGCAAGCGATGATCGCCGAAGCGCTGCGACTCCATCAGGAACGCCAGGACGCCGACGAGTCCATCGGACGATTTGGCGCGGAGTTCATGCCGCAATCGGGAAGAGTGATGACGCAGTGCAACGCAGGCGGGCTGGCGACGGGAGGAATCGGCACGGCGCTTGGCGTGATTCGCATCGCCACGGACGGCGGAAAGAAAATTGAAGTCTTCGTTCCGGAGACGCGCCCCTATTTGCAAGGCTCGCGCCTCACGGCGTGGGAACTCCATCAGCTCGGAATTCCGCTCATACTGATCACGGACAACATGGTCGGCCATTTTCTGAAGACCGGAAGCATCAAAGCGGTCGTGGTTGGCGCGGACCGGATCGCGAAGAATGGCGACACGGCAAATAAAATCGGCACTTACCCGATGGCCGTTCTCGCCGGCGAACACAACGTGCCGTTTTACGTCGCGGCGCCGATTTCTACGGTTGATCTTTTGCTGCCCTCCGGAGACGAAATCCCCATCGAGGAACGATCGGAGGCGGAAGTCACGCACCTTGCCGGCGTTCGCACAGCGCCCGACGTGAAAGCCGCGCATCCGGCTTTCGACGTCACGCCCGCGCGCTTGATCACGGCAATCATCACGGAGCGAGGCGTCGCCAGACCGCCGTTTACCGAATCGCTGAAAGCTCTAGCCGCGCAAAAGACGAAATCAGGCGCTCCCTGAATCCGCGAAGCTAATTTCTCTCGTGCGTGACCTCTGGACTATTTATTGCGCGCGATTTCCAGCCAGGCGGGAATTTCGCCAACGTGGCTCAAGATATCGGACACGGGATATGAATCGAATTCCGTTCGTGGAGTGACGCCCGAAAGCACGGCGATGAATTGAATTCCCGCTCGCTTCGCAGCCTCGGCATCCACGATGCTGTCGCCGACGTAAACACATTCCCATGGCGCCGCGCCTAGCCGCCGCATTCCAGCGAAAAGCGACTCCGGGTGCGGCTTCTGGTTCTGAACGTCGTTGCCGCCAACGACGGCATCGAATGCTCCCCTCAAACTCTCTCGTTCAAGGATGGCCTCGATGTGTACGCGCCGCTTCGTCGAAGCCACCGCGGTGGAAAAACCCTGCGCGCGGATTTGCCGCAGTGCCTCGGGAACAAACGCGAAGACGACTGCCGAATTGACCATCACGTCGTCCGCGCGGCGATGGAATTGTTCCACAAATCGGGTTTGCAGCTCCTTATCGTCGCTCCCGGTGAGAATCGTGTATGTGTCACGCAGCGGCAGGCCAATCGTGGCATTCACCTCGTCGCGGCCCGCAGGCGCGGCGCCAACGGCTGCCAGGGCCGTATTTACGCAATCAAAGATGCCATTCGAAGTATCCGCTAGAGTAAAATCGAAATCGAAGATTACGGTGCGGAAACCGTCGCGTCGAATCAAGCGTTCCATCGGCACTATCGTAACACGCGCATCGAACGAGACCGCGCCAAGCTGGCGCGTGAGTGCTGAACGCTACCCCTAGACGTTTCCCGAAACGTTGACGCTACGCCCCGATCATCCGGCCGCAAAAGAAAAAGGGCGGCTCCGACATCGGAGCCGCCCTCGATTGTTATCCGCCGAAGCGGAATCTGGTTTAGAAGACGAACTGCGCCTTCACCTGGATCAACCTCGGTGCAGCGTCGCCGCCCAGGAACGATCCGAGAATGCTGGTTGGAGGAGCGACGCTCGACTGAATGATCCCGAAATTGCCCGTCGACGCGATGTTGTTACCCGGCAAGCTGAAATTCTCATGGTTGAACAGGTTGAAGAATTGTAGGCCGAGGTCAAATTCCCCGCGTTCCCATCCCGGAATCTTCGTCTTCTTCGTAAAGCTGAAGTCCGTATCGAAGTACTCCGGCCCGCGGAAGAGGTTGCGCAATCCCGCCGCGCCGAATCCTGTCTCCGTCGTTGAGGCCGGAAAGGAGGCCAGCGCCAAGCAAGCAACCGGGGTTTGGCCGGCATTCGCCTTACCGGTACAGGTACCAATCGGAACAGCCGAAAGCGGGGTCGGCAGAACCGGGCCGTAGAAATTATTGGTACTGTTCAGTGCTGACGCTTCGGCACTGTCAATAACGCTAAACGGCAACCCCGTCCGGTAGAACACGGTTCCAGACACCTGCCAGCCATCCACAAGCGGCTTCCAACCGTGGCCACCGAGCGCCCTCCGGATCGGAAGTTCCCACACGTAGTTGCCGTTCATATCGTGTCTGATGTCGTAATCGGACGGGCCATAGTTCAGATGTGAATTTGACGGGTCGGCAAGGTCGAGAATGCTCAAGCTGTCGAAGCCGTTAAATCCACCGTTTGATACAAGGTCATGCGCATGGCTGTAGGTATAGTTGAATTGGAAGACGCCGTTCCCCCACCCGGAGAAGCGGTGCTTGTACGACGCAACGATTCCGTTGTAATTCGAGATGCCGATGCTCTCGAGTTGCTCAACCTCGCCGAATTGAGTCGTGTAAGGCGCCGATGGCGTTCCGCCTCCTAGACCGAACGCATTTGCGGACTTAACGATGATCGGCTGGTGGATCGAATGGTTGCCGTAATAGCCGATGTCTATCGAGTCGTTTCTGCCAAAGCCCTTTTGAATTTCCAGGCTCCACTTCTGAACCTGGGGCGCCAAGGTATGAGGGTGACTATCAACGATGGCCGGCGGCGGAACACCCGGGAGCGTCGTCGCACCGGAGGCGAACGCCGTGTTGAGGGCCGTGTTCGCTGCTGAAGCGCAATCGAATAGGTTCGATCCGGGCGTCTGGTTGGGGGACAAATAGCCCGTGCAGGTTCCACCAATCGACGCGGAAGCTGCAGTGAAGGTGCTATCCAGCGGCGGGTTCTCCGCCATGCTATCCGCGATCTGACCTGGGAAGATGTCAAAGAAATATCCAATTCCTCCACGGACAACGAAGTCGGACTTCATCAAGCCAGTAGCAGTTCCGAAGGGCTGCCATGCGAAGCCGATTCTCGGCTCCCACTGAAGAAGCTGGAAGTTGGAGAGCGCGCTCCGGCGGCCCGAATTAATGATCTGATTGTAAGGCAATAGTGTGCTGGCATTCAGATTCTGCAACGGCTCGCTCAACTGGGCAAAGCAGAGCGTCACGCAGATTGGATTCGATCCGTGCTCAACGCGGAGAGCGCCGGTTAGGCTGAAGTTAGGTCTGAGTCTCCACTCATCCTGCACGTAACCCGCAAGCTCGTAGAGGCGAATGGGCTGATTGAGACTTGTGGGGAAAGATTTTACCAACTCCTCGCCGAATGCGTTCGCGCCCGCCGGATCACCGCCATTCACAAAATCCGCCAAAGAAAGTGGGACTTCCAGCCCGGCCGAGTAGAAACCGAAGTCGTGATCGCTCACGTAGTTCCGGTGGTACTTGACGCCGAACTTGACCGTGTGATTTCCGATGCTCTTGGAGAGATCGTCGTCAATTTGGAACTGAGTGACGTTCCGGCCCTGAGGCCACACGGCTTCGTAGTTATTGATGCCGTAGCCGAACGCGCCAACAGAGCCAATGGAGTTGTCTCCCATCAACAAGGCGGTCGGAAAGGCAGCCAGCGTCTTGTCGATATTCGCTGGACCGAATATTGCCGAGTACCAGGTGGATGCCAGGAGGAATTGGTTCGACATTGTTGCGCCGAACGTGTGTGTTTCCTGCAACTGGCCTTGCCATTCAGGCTGGTTGCTTGAGGCGTTGAAAATTGGGTTTAGGGCGTCCGAAAAAGTCGGCTGAACTCCCTGGTCATACTGCACGCGCATGTATGCCCGGTCGTTGTTGCCGATGTTCCAATCCACGCGGCCAGCATACTGTTTCTCGGGCGCGAAATTGACTGGGGTTTCTTTCAAACTTTCTATGCAGGGGTTGCTCGCGCCAAAGCCAGCGAATGCGCCGCTGGTGGTATCTACGTTGCTACAGCCCCCGAGTGGCTGGTCATTGACGGCATTCGGCAAATTCTTGATCTCGTTGAAGAAGTTAAACATTCCGGCCCCACTACCAGGAACGCCGCTCACTCCCGGACAGGCGGGTTGATTCTGGCAGTAAAACGGGATCGAAGCGGTCAGACCAAGCGAAGTCAAGTTTGCGATGGTTGCGGTTTCAAATGCACTCGTCGGTACAAGGACTGGATTCGCCTGGACCGGGATCAAAACCCGCAAACCCTCGGTATTGAAGAAGAAGAACAACTTATCCTTCTTGATCGGCCCGCCGACGGAAGCTGCCCACTGGTTCGCGTTCGAGAATGGACGCGGAACCCCGGCGGCATTGTTCTCCCAGTCGTTGGCGTTCAGCGCGCGGCCGTTCCAGTAATAAACGGCGTTGCCGTGAAACTGGTTGCTGCCCGATTTGGTGATGTAGTTGACGTTGATACCTGAGAAGGTGCCGAACGTGCCTGAATAACCGTTCGTCACAACGTCCGCTTCCTGAATTTCATTCGAACCGAGCAGCAAGTTCGATGCACCAGAGTTGTTGAGGTTCAGGAATGGATCGTTGTCGTCCATGCCGTTCAACGTGAAGAGGTTCGCGGTAGCGGGCAAGCCGAACGCTTCGACGTTGCCGTAGCCACCCTGCGTATTCATCACAACGCCCGGAGCAATCTGCGCGATCGCGCTCAAATCGTTGCCTGGGTTCGGAACGTTGGATACCTGCTCACGGCTAACTGAGGTGGCCGTGTCGCCATTTTCTGTCTGGACGAGCGGCGCAACCTCCGTCACCATGACCGTCTGCGTGGAGGCACCCAATGTCAGATGGAAATCAATCGTGGCGACCTGACCGACCGCTATCTGAACCTCGCGTACTTCCGTCTCAAATCCACCGGCCGTCACCGTGATCGTATAGGATCCCGGCGAAAGCAGAGGGAAGCGGTAGTTGCCTTCCTTGTTCGTCTTTGCGTCTTGCGAGTTGCCCTTCTCATTGCTCTTAAGATTGATCTTTGCGTCCGGCACGACCGCGTTGCTCGGGTCAGACACCGTCCCCACAAGGTCGCCGGTCGTTTGGTTCTGCGCTTTCAGTCGAGTTGCACCCAGCGTGAGCACAACGACGAGCGCGAACAGCATGGCGAAGAATCGCTTCGCTACCATACAGCCTCCTAAATGTTGAACTTGAAGATCAGGCGCCCATGCGCCAAACAAATTGACGCTCAAACCCCACTTGACATTGGCACGTTAAGGCCCATGTGTGTCCAAAAATAACCTCTTCATTTGCAGGCGCTTACAGACATTGGATTATCGCACCATCGATTCGTCATCCTGTTTTTCATAGAATTTCACTGGAATTTGTATGACTTAGAAGAACCAAAACCGTCGCGGCCCCGGGGAATATAAGACAAACACATGGAATTTCAGCTTATCAACCGCTGAATCTCGCGGGCGAACGTACACGCGGCCCGTACGAGTTTTCGTGCGACTGCGGGGAGCGAAGCCGAAATCGCCAGGTTTTAGCGATAGTGCTGGGCGGGAGAATCGGGCGGCATCGAGCTCGCGACTTTGTCACGCAGTTGCTTGGCGCGAACACCCAAGGCGCTGTCCGGATCGAGCTTGATGTAGGTGTCTAAGTCTTTCAGCAATGCCGGTTCATCGTGCTGGCTCATGTGAACCAGCGCAAGAAGCCGGTAGACGATCGCCGCGTTGGGCTGCAGAGCCCGAGCCTGCTCAGCACTCTTGAGCGCGTCGGGAACGCGCTTTTCATAAAACAACGCTCTGCCCAATTCGTAGTGGCCGATCCACGCGTCCGGATCCAGATCGAGACCGCGGCGAACAATTTTCTCTCCTTCGGCGAATCGGCTCCGGTTCATCAACATGGCTCCGAGATCGAAATCCGCCGCCGCGAATTTGTCGTTGCTCAGCTCGATGGATTTCTGCGCGGACTTCTCCGCGTCCTCATCTTTCCCCAATTCCAGATACGCGAGTCCCATCTGCTCGTAGGCCTCGTAGAAGCCCGGCGAAATCGCCACGGCCTTCTGGAAATCTTCGAGGCTTCCTTGAGCGTCGTTGGCCTGGTGAAGTTTTTGTTTTCCGGATTCAAAAGCTGAGCGAGCATTTGCCGGCATCGAGAGGATATGGACGGAAACGGAGTTGGCGCCTCCATGTGCCTGTCCGCCGCCGCCGCCGCCGGAATTGCGAAGGCGCAAAATGTTTCCCTTGCTTGAAGTAAAGCTCAAATCGATCGATATGCTCGTTTTTTCGAAACCTTGCGCATCAATGCTAAGCGTGTAGGATCCCGGGCGGAGGCCTCGAAATGCAAATTCGCCGTTCGAACCTGTACGAGCATCGTCAAGAGAGAGGTCTTCGGAGCTGTAGAGCGCGACCATTATATCGGGCGCCGGCCGGTCCGAGTCACCCAGATACACGTGACCTTCGATGCTACGCCGTTCGTGGTCGGCCGACGTTCCCATTGACTGCGCACAAACTGGTGACGGAGACACGGCAAGAAAAAACAGGACAGCCAGGAGGATTGAGAGCAACTTCATTTCCCACCCCTCACGAAAGACCGATTCGCGAGAGTATAGCACTTGTTCGCGCGATCGGCGCGAGACTGTGACGGGCTCGGTTTTCTTTTTCGAGAACAGATGGAACGTGCAACCGAATGTGACGCGAAGGGGGTTCCTCCTCAAATTTTCCAATGCCGAAATTGTGACGGCCTTCGGCGCGCGCAAGTCGCACAATACGAAAATTCAAAAGAAACTGAATTCGGAATGCCGCGACGCATTTGCTGTTGACTTCCACCATACGCATCCATATAATTGGCGTTTGTCTGTACACCTTCCTGCAGGCCAGGAAGTACCAGCTCTTTGACAATTTGGATGAAACATGCCAGAACCCGTTTGGTTTGCCCAAAACGGATTTCGTGAAGGTTTACCTCCACGATTTTTGTTATGGGATTTTGAGTGGAACCGAGCGATGTAAAAGTTCGTTCTCGTGAACCGAATTTCTCTTCGGAGAAACCGGTTCGGGAGACAACCAGTTTCAAATGAGAGTTTGATCCTGGCTCAGAGCGAACGCTGGCGGCGTGCTTAACACATGCAAGTCGAACGCGCAGCTTTCTGTAGCAATACAGGGAGTGGGCGCGTGGCGAACGGGTGCGTAACACGTGGGCAACCTTCCCTCATGTGGGGAATAACTCCGCGAAAGCGGTGCTAATACCGCATAACATTCCGATGGCACATGCTGTTGGAATCAAAGGCCGCAAGGCCGCAAGAGGAGGGGCCCGCGCCCGATTAGCTTGTTGGCGAGGTAATGGCTCACCAAGGCTTTGATCGGTAGCCGGTCTGAGAGGATGGCCGGCCACACTGGAACTGAGACACGGTCCAGACTCCTACGGGAGGCAGCAGTGGGGAATCTTGCGCAATGGGCGAAAGCCTGACGCAGCAACGCCGCGTGGGGGATGAAGCTTCTCGGAGTGTAAACCCCTTTCGACCCGGAAGAATGCCCGCAAGGGCTTGACGGTACGGGTATAAGAAGCCCCGGCTAACTACGTGCCAGCAGCCGCGGTAAAACGTAGGGGGCCAGCGTTGCTCGGAATTACTGGGCGTAAAGGGTCCGTAGGCGGTGCGGCAAGTCGGAAGTGAAATTCCAAGGCTTAACCTTGGAACTGCTCCCGAAACTGCTGTGCTCGAGTGCGAGAGAGGCGAGTGGAATTGCAGGTGTAGCGGTGAAATGCGTAGATATCTGCAGGAACATCCGAGGCGAAAGCGGCTCGCTGGATCGCAACTGACGCTGAGGGACGAAAGCTAGGGGAGCAAACAGGATTAGATACCCTGGTAGTCCTAGCCCTAAACGATCAGGACTGGGCGTGGGCCCTGTACGGGGCTCGTGCCGGAGCTAACGCGTTAAGTCCTGCGCCTGGGGAGTACGGTCGCAAGGCTGAAACTCAAAGGAATTGACGGGGGCCCGCACAAGCGGTGGAACATGTGGTTCAATTCGACGCAACGCGAAGAACCTTACCTGGGCTTGAACCGCACAGGACCATCCTGAGAAATCGGGACTTCCCGCAAGGGACCTGTGTAGAGGTGCTGCATGGCTGTCGTCAGCTCGTGCCGTGAGGTGTTGGGTTAAGTCCCGCAACGAGCGCAACCCTTACTCGTAGTTGCCACCCGCAAGGGGGAACTCTACGAGGACTGCTCCGGATAACGGAGAGGAAGGTGGGGATGAGGTCAAGTCAGCATGGCCTTTATGTCCAGGGCTACACACGTGTTACAATGCGCGCTACAAAGTGATGCCAACCCGCGAGGGGGAGCTAATCGCAAAAAAGCGCGCTCAGTTCGGATTGCAGTCTGCAACTCGACTGCATGAAGCCGGAATCGCTAGTAATGGCGCATCAGAACGGCGCCGTGAATACGTTCCCGGGCCTTGTACACACCGCCCGTCACATCACGAAAGTGGGTTGTACTAGAAATCGCCAAGCCAACCGCAAGGAGGCAGGCGCTCAAGGTATGACTCATGATTGGGGTGAAGTCGTAACAAGGTAGCCGTAGGAGAACCTGCGGCTGGATCACCTCCTTTCGCCGCGTGGGGGATGAAGCTTCTCGGAGTGTAAACCCCTTTCGACCCGGAAGAATGCCCGCAAGGGTATGACGGTACGGGTATAAGAAGCCCCGGCTAACTACGTGCCAGCAGCCGCGGTAATACGTAGGGGGCCAGCGTTGCTCGGAATTACTGGGCGTAAAGGGTCCGTAGGCGGTGTAGCAAGTCGATAGTGAAATCTCTGGGCTTAACCCAGAGGCTGCTAACGAAACTGCTGTGCTAGAGTGTGAGAGAGGCGAGTGGAATTACGGGTGTAGCGGTGAAATGCGTAGATATCCGTAGGAACATCCGAGGCGAAGGCGGCTCGCTGGATCACAACTGACGCTGAGGGACGAAAGCTAGGGGAGCAAACAGGATTAGATACCCTGGTAGTCCTAGCCCTAAACCATCAGGACTTGGGGTTTGCCCTGTACGGGGCAAGTCCCGTAGCTAACGCGTTAAGTCCTGCGCCTGGGGAGTACGGTCGCAAGGCTGAAACTCAAAGGAATTGACGGGGGCCCGCACAAGCGGTGGAACATGTGGTTCAATTCGACGCAACGCGAAGAACCTTACCTGGGCTTGAACCGCACAGGACCAGCTTTAGAAATAGAGCCTTCCCGCAAGGGACCTGTGTAGAGGTGCTGCATGGCTGTCGTCAGCTCGTGCCGTGAGGTGTTGGGTTAAGTCCCGCAACGAGCGCAACCCTTACTCATAGTTGCTACCCGCAAGGGAGAACTCTATGAGGACTGCTCCGGATAACGGAGAGGAAGGTGGGGATGAGGTCAAGTCAGCATGGCCTTTATGTCCAGGGCTACACACGTGTTACAATGCGCGCCACAAAGCGTTGCAAACCCGCGAGGGGGAGCTAATCGCAAAAAAGCGCGCTCAGTTCGGATTGCAGTCTGCAACTCGACTGCATGAAGCCGGAATCGCTAGTAATGGCGCATCAGAACGGCGCCGTGAATACGTTCCCGGGCCTTGTACACACCGCCCGTCACATCACGAAAGTGGGCTGTACTAGAAATCGCCGAGCCAACCGCAAGGGGGCAGGCGCTCAAGGTATGATTCACAATTGGGGTGAAGTCGTAACAAGGTAGCCGTAGGAGAACCTGCGGCTGGATCACCTCCTTTCTAAAAGAAAAGGGAGTACGAACCGCCTCTGGCGGTTACGGCTCTCCACCCGGTCTAACTGACCGGGCGTTCGGCTCTCTGCCGAACGGGTTCTGGCAAGTCTCATCCGATCTCCCCTTTGGCCGCGCGAGCGGTTTGAAGGGCTGTTAAAGAGCAATCAAACCCTTTGAAACTCTCACGAGTTTCCGAGGGCGAGCAAACGCGAGAAGGCCCGATTCAATGCGAGTTGAATCGGGCCTTTTTATTTTGGTGCGCACATTTTGCGAAATACGAAAAAGGCGGCGGGCTGAGAAATCGCGTCCGCCGCCTTTTTGTAATTCAGTTTCCCGGACTTGACTGTGCGTTACTGAACTGGATCGTTGTCAAAGCGCGACGGGAAGAATGGAAGGACGTGGATCTTCTCCTGCTGGACGGCCTGGAGCTGAGTCGGGTCCATTCCGAGTGCTTTGATAATGGTCGGCGCGACTTGCTGGTTCGAGACGGCGATTCGGACCGTTTGCGGTTCGAAGCTCGGGAACGAGAGAAGTAGAGCGGTGTGCAAGTCGTCTTCGTTGATTCCGCCATGCTCTGCGATCTTGGAGCCACCTGTGAAGATCACACCGGTGTTGACCTTGAGAATAATGTCCGGCGTGCGTGGATCTTCGCCAGGACCAGTTCCCGGGACGTCCCACTTGTTCGCGAGCGATGGCCCGGCGAAAATTTCCTGGATGCCGAGGGTTTGCTGGTTGTCGGGCTCACTTAAGAGCGAGACAGCCTTGGAAGTGATGTCCGTGCTCGTCAGCCAGATCAATGAGGCATCGTCGGAAATGTCGAATGCTTCCTGACGCACCGATCAGCGTCGTCGGCTGGCCATTGCCGATGGGGTGCAGTTTCGAGTGGTCGATTGGGGACTGGCCGTGTTTGGCGCAGATTATGATCAAGGTGGAATCGTAGTGGCCCTTACTCCTCAGTTCCGCGACGATTCGTCCGAGAGTTTCGTCGACGAAATCGAGTTCGGAGGCGAGCCCCGGTGCCGGTTTGCCGAGAACGTCCAAATAGCCGCCGTTTACCGGTGGCCCGTTCTTTACGAGTGGACCGCTCAACAGTTTCTCTCCAACACTGACGGCCTGGTAATTGAATCCGAAGAGTGTAGGGACTGGAACGGCCTTCGAGCGATCGTGCGTGTAGCCATCGATCTGGTTCAGGACGGCTGTCACGTGAAGCAAATCGTAGCACTTGATGTTGCGGAAGTCGGTCGTCCAGCCGTCGTCGAAGGTATTGTCGACGAAAGGTACTGGATTGCAGCCCGGGAACTGCGGAAGCCCTACAGGATTCGAGTTGATCTCCGGTCCGTAAAAGTCATCGACACCTTTGCCGCTGGGGCCATTGGTCCACTCGTAGGAGGGGTGCTTGTCGGTCCAGGCCGTGGTGCCGCCATTGCCTTTCACCACTTCGAAAATCGTGTTGACCTTGAGGTATTCATGCGGGAAGACCGGGAGGCACTGGTTGATCGGGTTGCGCGGCAAGAAATTTGGATTGATACCGCCGCCTCCGTTCAGCAGCGTCAGATTGAAATCAATCGACTCGTCATAGGCCATCGGCGTGCCGACGACGCTGGGGCACAGGCTGGGTCCGCCGGTGATGGGAAGCGACGTGCTTTGCGCAGGCGGAGAAAGAACGCGATTGTAGGTAACGTCATACCAAAGGCCAACTGTGGCTGGCGAGCCGCCGGTGACAAGGGAGGCGAGGCCCGGAAATGAGTCGGAGGGCTGGGAAGTGCTTGCGTTCGTGTATGTAATTCCATGAGCGCTGAGTGCGGCGAGCGTGGAAGTAGGATGACTACTGACGTAGTTGGTAAGGTCAAGCGCGTGCAAACCGTCGACGCTGATGAGAAGAACGTGGCGGATATCGACATCTTGATTACCGTCGCCGCCGCTGCCTGGTGGCTGGGGGACGGCGTAAAGCGGCATCGCGATGAGCGCCGCGGCTAAGGCGGAAGACAAAAATCGACGGAGCAAATGCATCTGGAAATCCTCCTTGGAGTGACCGCTGGGTGTGAAACTCTAGCGGAGGGCTGGAGGGTAAAAGTGAATGCCGCGTGAATCGACGGTTAAAAATAAATTTCCACGCCGGCCAAGTAGGCATGGGAACCTACGGCCGACTGGGACGTCTTGGCATCATGGAATCATTTGTGCACGATAGGCGGACAAATGAGTAACGAGTTCGCCGAACGGAGATTCGCGAGTGCGCGAGAGACTTCTCGCGGCAGGGGTTCATGAGGTATCTGGGCGCGGAGGTAACTGCGTTAGCGCCGGGCGAATGCGAGATTCGAGTTCCCTACCGCGGAGAGATGACCCAGCAGCACGGATATTTTCACGCGGGAGTGGCAGCGGCGATCGCGGACAGCGCGTGCGGATATGCCGCCTACGGGCTGATGCCGGTTACATCGTCGGTGCTGACGGTGGAGTACAAGATTAATCTGGTGGCGCCGGCGGCGGGCGAGAGCTTGATTGCGCGAGCGCGCGTGCTGCGTTCAGGAAAAACTCTGAAGATCTGCGCGCGGCAGATGTATTCGCTGTGAAGGATGGGAAAGAGACGCTTTGCGCCACAACGCTATCCACGATCATGGCGATGCAGGATCGCTCGGATATGGCGGCGAAATCTTGATGCTTGCAGGATGGCGGATTTTTACTGGACAGGCTGAAGCGTGCCCAAGGGCAGCGCGGCGCAACATTAGGAC
>CAWIRU010000007.1:0-212500 GCA_963838705.1 uncultured Acidobacteriota bacterium
CCAACCGCAAGGAGGCAGGCGCTCAAGGTATGACTCATGATTGGGGTGAAGTCGTAACAAGGTAGCCGTAGGAGAACCTGCGGCTGGATCACCTCCTTTCTAAAAGAATATAGGCAGCAACGCCTGTTTTGTACCAGGCATCCGCTGCCTACCCTGGCTCTCACGGGCTGGGGGGAATTGCTCGACTCACTCGAGCCAACGGGTTCTGGCAAGTTTCATCCGAAAGTCAAAGAGCCATCTTAAAAACAAAAGCCCCGCGACATTCATAATGTCGCGGGGCTTTTTGTTTTTCATCGGTCGATCAAATCACAATCCACCGGCTCCATTGACGGCTGTCAATTCATGCGCGCAGGCGCTTAGTGTTTTACATTTTGCAATCTGGTAGGTAGGCTGCTCGAATGGACGGGCCGATACCATGACTTCGAAACCACACTCGCAAGCCCTCGACGCGGATGCCGAGCGCAAAGTCAGAGAAAGTTTCGTGCGCCAGGGATTCATGCAGCATCTCGGCGCTTCGCTCGTTTCGATCTCGCCGGGATTTTGCGAGATTAGTGTTCCCTTCCGCGCCGAGATGAGCCAACAGCACGGTTACTTTCACGCGGGCGTATCTGCCGCAATCGCCGATAGCGCATGCGGATATGCAGCCTTCACGCTCACGCGAGATGATGCGTCCGTTCTCACAGTCGAATTCAAATTGAGTTTGCTGGCGCCCGCGTTCGGAGAAACCCTGCGCGCACAGGCTCGAGTGATTCGTCCGGGCCGGACGCTGACAGTCTGTGCCGCCGATGTCTTTGTGAAGCAAGGCGCGATTGAAAAACTTTGCGGCACATCGCTCGCCACGATCATGAATGTCGTCGGGCACACCGAGATCGAGCCGCACTGACCCTCAGCATTTGCTCGAGAGGCAAAAGTCGCTGACGCAGTTCAGAAAAAGGCTCGTTGGCCGCGCGAATAGCGCCTTTCATTCTCATCGAAACACAACACCGGCGGTGTGCGGCTCAGCTCGCTCGCGCACCCGCCGGCGTCGTCACTTTTATAATTTATGAACCCGCTTCCGAAGCGGCTGCCGTGCTACTTCCCTTCGGGACCCGGCACGTAGAGATTCTCAGGCGCTGAAATTTCGACGCCCGAAACCTCCGTGCGAACCCGAATTCGCCGCAGGCTGCCCTTCTTTTCGGGCTTCGCCAGCGCCGCGAGCCAGAACTGATGGTTCAGAGCCGTTGTCAGTTCGTGCAGGAATGGCGCGTAAGCAACCGGTGTGGACATTCCTTCGAAGAAGGCTTCCCCTCCGGTCTCGTCGGCAAGCCTCGACAGATTGCTCTGTCCTAGATTGACGCGGAAAAAATTGCGGCCCGCGCGGCCTACGCCCCGTGCGTAAATTGTGTGGATGATGAACCCGGTTTTTTGCGCGCGAGCGATATCCGCCTCGAGATCGGGGCTTTCCGGAATATCTCCGCGGAACCGGTCGATTCCATCCGCGACCAAAAGCATTTCCTTTCGCGAGCCCGTTGACGGCCAGCGTTTCATCAAGTCGTTCAGAGAGAGATAGTCGCTGGCGTACGCCGCCACGCGCCCGAAAGGAAGCCGCAGCGACTTCGCAGCTGCTTCGTGGTCCGCCGTGAAATCCTGTGCCACGGTCACAGTCCCATTTGACGCGTAGAATATCGCGACGCGGGCAGAAGGCGGCATTTCACGGATGAAATCCTTGATGTCGTTGAACTGCAACGCGATGTCCGAGTTCAATTCATCATCAATCACGACGGCGAAATCGAGAGCTCCCCGGTCACCCTGCGCCGGAGCCCACTCGCTCACCGTCAACTTCTCCTTGCCTTCATACACTTGAACGTCATCGCGGCTTACAGCCGGCGGCTCTGAAAAATTCTTTCCGAGCACTGTCACAACCGTTCGCACGGGAACTGTTGCCGAAGGATTTTCCTCTTGCGCGCTGAGAGAAACCGATGCTGCAATCATTACGAGAAGTAACGTGGTCCCAATTATGAGTTTTTTCATGTATTCCTCCAAGAGCCGCCCTGCATACATTTGACGCGAATGCTGTCCTCGAAGTTGCAAATCGCAAACCTTTCGAACGATTTGCGCGATTCCCCGGGTGTGCCCGAGATTACCGGGCATTATCTCGACAAGAGAGCGCAACTGGCTCGCCCATCTGCTAAAATCCTCGCCGTTTCTTCCGCGAGGTGAATGGATATGAACACGTCCTTCCGGCAATCGAGCGTTTCTTTGATTGTATTCGTCCTTTCACTGGTTCTGGCTGGAGCCGGAGCCCGTGGTCAGAGCGCCCCACAGGCTGCTCCACCGGCGCAGGCCCCTAAAATGGCCGAGGAAGTTTTCAAAAATATCCAAGTCCTGAAGGGCGTTCCGGCGGACCAAGTGATCCCGGCGATGCAATTTATTGCCGCGTCATTGGGCGTCGAATGCGACTTCTGCCACGTCAGGAACGCGTTCGACAAAGACGACAAGGACCAGAAAGTCACCGCGCGAAAAATGATGTTAATGATGTTCGCGGCCAACAAGGGAACATTTGAAGGCAAGCGCGAGGTCACCTGCTATACCTGCCACCGTGGCTCCACCGACCCCGTAGGTACTCCCGAAATCCCGGAGACGGAGCCAAAGCCGGCGACCGAAGTGGCCGCGCCGTCGGCCGATAACTTGCCAAAGGCCGATCAGATCATTGACAAGTACTCCGCAGCGCTCGGCGGCATGGACGCCATTCACAAGATAACGAGCCGCGTGGAAAAGGGCACGCTGATCGCCGGCGAGATGAAGGCGGCGGTGGATATATACGCGAAGGCGCCGGACAAGCGCATCGCGATTGTGCACATGCCGAACGGCGACAGCAGCACTGCATTCGACGGCCACGTGGGTTGGCTAGGCGTGCCCGGCCGGCCGGCTCGCGAGATGTCCGCTTCGGAGACCGACAATATCCGCATGGATGCGGACATATTTTTTGGCGTAGACTTAAAGCAACTATTCCACTCGTTCCGCGTGAAGGCCGAGGAAAAGATCGGCGACCGCGACGTCTACATGGTCCTCGCGTTGAACGAAGGCAAGCCACCAGTACAGCTCTACTTCGACACTCAATCAGCCTTGCTCGTGCGTCTTGTGCGCTTCGTTGACACGCCGCTCGGCAACAACCCCACGCGAATTGATTTCGCCGATTACCGCGATGCGGGAGGAGTCAAACTGCCTTACCGCTGGACCATCGCGCGTCCGAGCGGACGCTTTACGATCCAAGTGGACGAGCTACACCAGAATATTCCGGTAGACGACGCGAAATTTGTGATGCCACCGCCACCGCCGCCTCCACCGGCAGGTCAAAAATCTCCCTGAGGATGGCGCAACTCCGGCCTGCATCGTGGATGCGCGGCGCGTGGAACCAATCGCACGAGCGCTGCCGCGCTATTGCATGACTTTGTTCTCGCGCAAGCTGATGGAGCGCGAGAACCGGGGGAATTTAATCAAGAATACAGTTCCGGAATCAGACGTCCGTTCCACTTCAATGGATCCGTCGTGGTCGTGGATGATCTGATGGATTCGCCACCGAAATCAGTGCGAAGGGAACTCAGGTCGCGAGCGAGTTGCTCGATAACACCGGAGGTC
The DNA here is from genome assembly GCA_963838705.1 of uncultured Acidobacteriota bacterium. Taxonomy (GTDB): domain Bacteria; phylum Acidobacteriota; class Terriglobia; order Acidiferrales; family UBA7541; genus Palsa-147. The sequence continues at coordinate 3,619 of CAWIRU010000007.1, forward strand.
CGCCGCCTGGAAATGGAACGCTCTTCGGATTGGTTTTCGACGGAAGCGGGAAGCTGTATTTTGTGGACGACGGAAGCAACACGCTCAACCTGCTGCAGTGATCGGCAGAGTACCGAATGCGATCAGCGTTCTTTGCCTCGACCGTTTCCCAGCTCCACGGTTGATCGCAAATGCCTCGAGCCGGCGGAATTTTTCGCCGCCGGCGCGAGGTCTCTCCACGCCGTGACGCAAAACACGATTGGTAGATACCTCGGCGACGCCTGCGGGAAAAATGAAGAATTAGCGCGCGACGGCGCAGGTCTGCGGAACAACAAGCGTCTGACCGGCATAGATCAGATCGATTGATCGAAGCTGCGGGTTCGCTTGCGCGATGCAAGTGAACGCGCGCGCATTTCCGAGTTCGGCTTGCGCCACGCTCGATAGTGTGTCGCCTGCGCGCACCACGATCTGTTTTCCATTCTTCGATTCATTCGCATTCACGCGAATCCACTCGCCGGTGCGAATCACGTTCGGATCTGAAATTTCGGGATTGAGGGCTGCCAGCTCGCGCCAGCGCGCGCCGCTTCCAAAAACACGTCCCGCAATTTTCCAGAGCGAGTCGCCGGGCGCGACGCGGACTTCGGCGGTCAAATTCAAACCAAAGTTTCGTTCCGCGGGAAGGGGACGCGGTTTCTTCTTTTGATTGTCGCCGAAAACAAAATCTTTCGTCTCGGACCTGAGCTTTTCTGTTTTCCCGATTTTCGCCGAGGACGAAAGCGGCGAGAGATCGCGCGTCACGTCGGCCAGCGGCGCCATCACGGGAAACTTTATGATCGGCAGAGGCACGACCAGCGCGTCGGATTTTGCGGGCGCGTTCACGCTCGGACTTGCCGGCGCTGAATTCGGATTCGCAGCCGCTTGCACTTCTTGTGGCTTCGCATTTCGCCGCGCTGCGAGCACTCGCTCTTTGTCTTCGGGCACAAGAATTTGGGCGCGCTTCAAATCTTCGTTCGTGTAAACATGCGTGGAGTGTTGCGGCAGGTTTTCTTTCCGCTCGCGCTCCTGCCGCGCGGCGTTGCCGAGATCCTGAGCAAGACCCGGCGCTGCGGAAACGAGCAGCGACACCACCAGCGCGCTCAGGAGAATCGCTCGGTGTTTTGCCGCTGTCATCATGGCTTTGCTTGTTTCCGTCTTGCCCCTTCCGATTGACTCCATCTAATCAGCCTGGGACGGCTTCGGGCAAGAATTTCGAGGTTGTGTGTGCATATAGGGTAACGGTGGAGGGGGTCGCTTCGGAATACCCTAGGATAGGCTCAAAATAGCCCTATTTTTGGCACTTTTAGGATGGGTCAGAATGGGGCATCGTGTCGTCTGCGACGCAACTCAGGCTTGACACCCTGCGATATTGCCAGCGTGCATTCGTATCGGCGGGCCGCCCTGTCTGCCCTGAGTTTCGAAGCCAGGTTCGAAGGGAGTCTTTCCGGCGGCCTCCCGCCACATGGCGTGGCGCAAATCAGCGTCGAAATTCCGTCGTTGCGTTCAAATATTCTCAAAGCATTTGCGCGAATTCGCCATCCACGAAACTCGCCCGTCACATTACTTTCACTCCGCCGAGCAATGCGCGACTCGGCCACATGCCCCACCCTCACTGTCACCGTGCGGACTCTCGCCTAAGGGGTCTAGTGCGTTCACGTCAAATAAAATCACAAGAGGCTGGAGCCGTGGCGCCATAAAATCAATTTTTTTTCAAAACGGAATCGATCCATCGTTCGCTTCTCAACTTCCAATTTCGATCTCACGTTTTGATCACAAATGTGCGTTGCGCAAACTCTCGCATCGAAATTCACAGAAATCATTTTCCTCGTGCACGGCTTGTTCAAAATTCAGGAATCGTGTCAGTTGGAACGAACTCGGACTCGAGGCAAATCTCCTTCCGGTTATTTCCGCACAAACGCACCACGCTAGAAACTCACTCGCAGCCGAAAACGGTCAAGTTCCTGAGACGAAAAATGTCCGTTTTGGAATCGACTCGAATACCGGTATGAATTTTCCTCGTACTTTGGCACTCGCATGGATCCAATCTCCGTCATTTGTGCCAGTTGCATCTCTCGAACATCCTCTCTCGAGCTTCCACGAGCGGCACTCAATTTGCGAGTAGAGGAGCCGGCGCTCCCGGCGGTGTGCGCCACGCATTTTGGGGCCGTCATCTTGGCAGGAGAAAACATGAAACGGAATCAGAGGGGCTTCTCGCTCATAGAACTTTTAATCGTGGTGGCGATCATCTTGATCATCGCCGCGATTGCAATTCCAAATTTGCTCCGCTCGCGCATCGCGGCGAACGAAGCGTCGGCGGTCGGTTCGGTCCGGACCATCAACACGGCGGCCAATACATACAACTCGTCCTACGCGAACGGTTTTCCGGCCGGGCTCGCTCCCATGGGCACGGCAGCGGCCGGCGACACGACCGCTTCGTGCGGCGAAGCGCTCTTGATTGACAACCAACTCACGCTGGGCACCAAAACCGGCTACAACTTCACTTACGCGGATGGTCCTGGCGACACGCCGAACCCGGCACCGTCAGCCGGGTGCACAGGCTGGAACACGTATACGATCAACGCCGATCCCGTCACGCCCGGCACGACGGGTCAACGGCACTTTTACTCGGATCAGACAGGAGTAATTCGCTACAACGCAAACGCTGTCGCCGGCGCCACGGATTCGCCATTGCAATAGACTCGTCGCGAAACTTTCAGCGTTGCTGGGTCGAGTGACAACCAGAAAGATTCCGGCGCCAGGCCACCGCTTTCCTCGGCTTGCCAGCCTCGCCGCTCACTTCAAACTCATTCGCTCTCGATTTTTTTTCACGCCGATAGAGAGTTTTTCAGTGTCCAAATCTCCGGCTGACTGAGCCGAGCAGCGGTGCGGCGGCATTAAATTCTCTGCGCCGACAGCAAGCACAAAAGCACACATTCTGGAAGAAACTCCCAGTTCTAGTACCGGCCGCCAAAGCCTTCTGATGGCGGCCGAAGCTCGCTAAGTCCTTCACGGCGAATGTATTTCTTGCAGCCCTCATTATTGGTGGGGGTCTTGCTTTATGTACTCCCGAGACCGGAACGGAAGCCGAAGGACGCTAACCAAGTCGCCCGGAATCTCGATCGTTGCTTGAGGAGGAATCCTTCCATGTACAGGCAAGATCAAAATCAAAATTCTGCAGCTAATAAGAACCCATCGCGCGCGCGGAGTGTTGAGCCTGAGCAAGAAAAGAATGAAATCGAAGAACGATTGGTTAAAATTGTAAAGCAAATCGAAGAACTTCGCGCGGGCCCCTGCCACACTCAGCGCGCGGATACTCCCGAAACATGCGACCCCGCATACGAACTGCAAGTGAAGGCCGAAGCCGCGCGCTGGATGCTTCGCGTTGCGAAGCACCTTAACGGACCGACGCGTGAGAAAGTGTTCTCAACGGTCAAAAGATCGCTCGATGATCTCGAGAAAATCGTGGCCTCCAACGCTCAACTCATCGCGGGTGGTATCCCGCGCCGCGAAGCTCACGCCGCCACCGGCCGATAGACTGCCACCGGGCAACCGGTAGCTATACAATCGACAAGAACGTCATGCTACACTGGTGTGTGTTAGCTCCCGGTGTGTCAGCTTTCGTTCCGGCCCGTCCACCTGTCGTTTCCCGTAACTGGCTCGCGCCTGTCTATACCTCTCCGCGTCCGAGTCGGCGGCTGCGGGAGATTTGAGGAAAACGGACCTTCGGTGCGATTCAATGCGGAATGAACGTCGGCGAAGCCCGAGAATCAAGCCGGATGGACTGATATACCTGAAGCTCGGCTCGGAGAACGGCGGCATCATATTGGATCTTTGCGAGCGGGGCCTTAGCTTTCGAATGGTAGCCCCCGTCGAGCTCGATCAACCGCTCAGCTTCTCTCTCGCCCTGGCCCCGGCCGAACGGTTTCGGGCAACCGGCGAGCTCGCTTGGACCGATCAAACGAGGAAAACCGGCGGTTTGCAGTTCACGTCTCTTCCCTCCAATGCTCGCGGTCTGCTCCAAAACTGGCTCGACCAACACGCCTTGCCGGAATCGAAAATCACCGAAGCCGCGGTGGCGCCGCCAATAACTGAAGCGCTTGTGGAAGAATCTCTACCCGAGCCAATTTCGCCCCCGACTCGCGCCAAATTCAAGCCGTCACCGCGTGAGCAAGTCGCGAACGCCTTTCCAGCCGCTCCAGCGGCCGAATCCCGTCAATCGCCGCAAGCAGACAGCCGAGCGCCAGATGCCAAGCGAATCGACCCGCAGGCACTCCATTCTGCCGCAGCACATCACGCGATGGCGTCGTTCCAGCTCGCACGCGCTGCCCCCGCTAAATTCAAAGGGTTCCTGTCGTCCGCATTTGCTTCCGAAGACGTTCAGAACGCCCCGGAACACCTCTTGATCGCGGCGGTTGATTTCACTCTGCTCGCGGCCAGTGCCTGCATCGGATTTCTCCGCACGCTGGCGACACCCGGAGTCGTTCGAGAAGCTGCCAAGGTCGCGTTCGTCATCGGCTGCATCATGCTTCTCGTTTCTGTCGTGCTCAGTTTCCACGGCGACCTGGGAAATTCTTTAATTCGACTGGGCCGAGACATCGCCGGTGAGCAGCCGGCAGTTCCAATTGCGCCTTCGTCGTCGCCGAACCCGTCTTCGTCCACGCCTGAGTCGCCGGCCTCAGAGCCTTCTCGAACGGGAAAGCGTGTCGAACGGCCCGCGCGAACGGGTGCTGTTCGTCCTTCGTTGCGCGTTCCGGGCGACTCGCAGTTGGAAATTGCGCGGCGGTACTTGCGCGGCGCTAACGGAACTTCTCAACCAGAAAGAGCGGTGCCGTGGCTTTGGGCCGCCTCGCACGAAGGCAACGCGGCCGCCGATATCTTGCTGGCCGACCTCTACATTCGTGGAGAAGGCGTGGCGCAGAACTGCCAGCAGGGAATCGTGCTGCTCACCGCGGCCGCGAAAAAAGGCGATTCCGTTGCGGCGAGCAAGTTGCGCGATCTGGATTCGGGCCCTTGCGGAAGCGCCGCGAAACCGAAATGACGGCGCATTGTACGCGGCCCGCGAGAGCGATTCCCCAGCCGTGTTGATTTCTGATTGCGGCTAGCCTTGGCCCGCTGCCTTCGCAAAAAACGCGGCGGCGCGGCGCCCCATCTCTTCAGGCGCAACGTCTTCAACATGCGTGGCGATGCCCCACTGGTGGCCGGCTGGGTCCGTCAGTTTGCCGTAGCGGTCGCCCCAGAACATGTCTTGCACCGGCATCTCGACTCGCGCGCCCGCTTGAACTGCGCTGTTGAATACCGCATCCACATCCGCGACGTAGAGAAAGAGATAACTGCTCGGCGGCGTGGTCGAAGTCGGCGCCGCGGACATCGACGTAAATTCATCGTTTAGCATAAGGACTGAATCGCCAATCTTCAGTTCAGCGTGCGAGACTTTTCCGTCCGGCGATGCCATGCGGTGCAATTCCTGCGCGCCGAATGCTTTCTTGTAAAACTCAATCGCTTGCGCCGCGCTCCGGCAAGTGAGCGATGGTGTGATCGAGTGATAGCCCTCAGGAATAGCTTTTACGAGTTTCGCCATGCGAGGTCTCCTTATCCAAATTCAATCGAGGATGGCGTGCTAGCGCTCAGGCTAGGCGGGAAAAGGCGTGCGCACGTGGAGCGGATTCTACATCGAATCTCCAGCCTGTCCAAAGACACAATTCTCATTTGGAGCCTGGTCGCCAACCGCGGGCATGGCCGCGACAGCACGGAAATGAGAGCTGCTGATATACGAATACCGCAGCGAGAGGAATACAGAGTTCCGATGTCCGATCGCAGTTCACTCTGAAACGAGAGTCTCGGGCCGCGCCGTAACAACGTAGCGATTCGGGGCGGCACCGATGTAACGGAATGGAAAACAAGTGACGAGCGTCAGCGCCGGGCCGTCTTGCTGCGCGAGAACACCGGTGTCTTCCGGTCCAACAACCGCGGCGCGCACGACGCGATATCGCTGCGTCCCGCGGCCATCCGTCAGAAGTATTTCATCGTTCTCGCCCAGCTTGCCAAGGCCTCGAAAGAACGAATCCCGGTGGGCAGCGAGGCCGATATTGCCTTCATCGCCGGGAAGGCTAGTGCCCGGGATGTGGCCTACGGCGCGCCGCAGCACGATCGAATCATCGCCTTCAACGATGACGGCGTGTAACTTGAGCCTTGGAATTTCGATTCGCCCGACGAGCGCCCCTTCGGGCACGACCGCTTCATACCTGCCTTGACGGAACTCTGCATCGAGACGTCGGTTCGCCGCGCTCTGAAACAAGATCATCTCGGCATGCACGAAGCAGAACCAGCCCAGTGCGACGGATGCGATCGACCAGCAAATCCGCTCCCCAATTTTCGCAATCGTCACGGGCGCTCCGAAACTATGGACGGGCCAACGGCTGCGCAAGTGCCTGGCGCCCATCTACGATGGGCGCCAGGCGTTGGCATACTTTCTCAAGACTGACGGCGCGTCACTCTGTGCAAAACCAGCGCTCCACCCAGCGCAAGGAATCCCGCGACCGCGGCAAGCGGAAGATCGCTCGCCGTCTTCGGTAATTCCTTGTCAGTGGCCTGCGGTTGGTTTTGCGTTTGCGGAGTGTCCGATGGTGTTACCGGTGGTTCCTGAGTGACAGGAGCCGGCGTCGTGTTCATGTCCTGCGCCGTCAAAGGCGCTTCGGCGGCGGGTTGAGTCATCGCCGAGTTCGCATTTGGTCCCGGGGCCGCAGCCGGTTCCGGCGCCGGAGTTGATTGCGTATCGTCCGTCGAAGGGACCGTCGTGCCATTCAACTGTGAAAGTTGTGCTGCTTGAGCTTTCGGGTAGACAAATTCCTGTCCAAAATTATCGCCGGGATAAAACCACGCCTCGAGCGCTACGGGCTGACCCGTCGGGCGCTCTGCGAATTCGAGAATGGTCTTGCCGGCAGGCTGGAGCTGGTAATTGGGGATGGCCATCACAGTCGCGATCAACTGCGTGCGCGTATCGTTGAAGACTTGAACCACGTGGCGGTTCGAATCGATGTTGGCGAGCACAAGTGTGTAGTTCCCGGGCGGCAGAACCGTGCCCGGAATCTGAACTGCTTCACCGAAAGTGACCTTGGTGGTCTTGTCCCACTCGTCGGCGCGTACGTGAGTTAGCAACACTGTGCCAGCGAACGCCGCGACTAAAGCGAAGGCCAGTATTCGAATTGACTTCATTGCTTTCCTCCTTCGGCAGATTGCTGGGTGCGGCACGATACGCGACCTTCCAGGTTGCAAGGCGCTCGTCCGCTTTACAGGCTCAGTTCATCAGAATGTTCACTCGCCGTGAATGCAGCGGAACCCGTACGCTGGCTGGCGGGAAGGCTGTAAGGAAAAATAGTGGAAGAGTCATCGGACGCGGGGCGATCAGGATGCCGCAAACAACGTTATGCTCGTGAAACCGCGCAACGAGTCTACGCGCTCGAGAAGGCATCGGATCTACTTTCAGGGCGTACGCAGGTGGAAGAGAGGCGGGTGTTAACACCCGCCTCTCCTGCGGTTGGTGGTTGGTTAGGACTTCAGTTGTGGGGAAGCCTTCTCCAGCGTCGCAATCAAGCCCGTCGCGGATGGAGGCGCTTGCACACCGCCCTCCGCGATGATGTTTGACGCGGACACGGAACGCCCGTAAAGATTGCGGTTCGCATCGCCGTCCGGCCGAAGCGTTGAGCCTTCCAGGGAAACTCCGGCGAACACGCCGCGCGCGCGTGAGTAGGTCAGGATTTCCGTCCGCATGTAAGCATCGGTGTCCGCTTCAGCCTCGCGTCCAATCGGACCCGCTGCTGCGGACGCGTCGGCGCCGAGCTTCACCTTGCTCTGAAGCAAGCTGTTTGCGCCTCGATCGTCCATCACGAGAAACACAAAGTCGGTGGCTTCTCCGCCGATTTGGAAACCGACACTCGCGCCCTCAAGCGCGTACATTGCCGGAGCACCCCACGGCCCAGTGAAGTTCTTGCCCGTCCGGCAGACCATCGTTCCCCGGCCATAGCTTCCGCCGACGACAAAAGCGGCCTTGAGGACGGAAGGCATCACGACGACACAACGGGCCTTATTGAGAAGGTCCCGTGGAATGTCGTCCGGAACGTTGAGAATTTCTTGCATCACTTTCCCGGAATTCTGTAGGCGTGCGTCTTCATCTTTCGCGTTGTTCGGATCTTTCGCGTACGATGCCGTTGCCAACGCAAGCACTGCAACCAGCACAACGATACTCCGTTTCATAAATCGTACCTCCTCGAGAGATTTCTGCCGCTTTCCTGGAATGTCAGATTAGAAATGTTCATGACGTTCGCCGGTCCGTTGCAAGCACCACGACGCCGCCTACAAGCGCGAGCACGCCCAGGAGCGGCGGCAATGGGATCGTCTTGTGCTCTTGCTTCGTGGCTTGAATCGGGCCGATATCCACGACTTTCTTCTGCGTCGTGTATGTGATCCCCTGATAGCCGAGAGAAATGATCCCGATCACTATCAACACGATGGCAATGAGAGTGGCTGGCCGCATGAAACCTCCTTGTTTATCGTCTCGTTGCTGTAGACGAGCTTCGTGAAGCGGATTGAAATCGTCGTCACGGTCAAACTCGCCGGACGAGGCCGCCGATCAGCGCCAGAACGAACAGAATCAGGAAAAGGTAAAAAAGAAGCTTGGCAATTCCGGCCGCGGCAACGGCGATGCCGGCAAAACCGAAAACTGCGGCAATGATCGCGATTACGAAGAACGCCAGTGCCCATCGCAACATATGACCTCCCTAAATGAAGCTGATGTCCCGCCTTGTCTCAAGTCGAAAAGCGCGGATTCGTGTTAGTAACTTTTCGCGTTCGCTTCAATCCGGCTCATTTAGGTTTTACGCCGCAGCGCGAAAATCATCCATACCGCAAAGACCTTATGACTTTTGGCGAAATCGTGTAGCGCGCGATGCCATCCACGATCTCGCGCGTTGCGAGAAGCGATTCGAGATTCAGGTTTTCCCCTCGATGGTGAAATCGAATTACAAATAATCGAGTCCGCTTTCCTGAAATTGTTCGAGCTGTTCGCCGGACTCTTCGCGATATTTCATGCATGCGCCTCAGTTCGCCACCTCAACACCCATGTAATAAATTCCAGCGAACATTCTTGCTCCAGGGCTTGCAGCCGGATTCCAACGGTCATACAAGCGATTCAAAATCAGGCGATTAGAGACAATTTCAAATTCATTTGCGCCCTGGCTCAAGACTTGCATGTAGACAGGTCGTTGTAGGGATAGCCAGGGACGAATGCCAAAAAGTGATCGGCATCTTCGCTTCCTGTTTTCGTGCTCCTTTTCTCCTAACGAATTTGTCACGCGAAGGTTCCCGGCTATTCCGTTGAAACTCGGTTTTCAACGCTGGCGTCTCAGAGCCAGAGTTGAATTTGACATCCGAGTATCCTGATGCTGATTCGCGGTGCTGATCAGCAGCGGTCGCGCGAGGAGACCGATGCTCGACCAAATCAAAGAACTGACCGAAACCAACCGGCAGTTGCTGGTGGACCTTGCGGAGCGCATGAAGGTCGAACAGGAGCTTCGTGATCGCGAAGATCAACTCGTCGCCATTTTTGAAAACACGTTCGACGCCGTGATTGTGTTGGATCGGGACCGCCGATTCCTTGATGCCAATCGTTCGGCGCTCGAGCTTTTCGGAAAACGCAAAGAGGAACTCAAGTCGTGCCGGCTCGATGACTTTCTCCCGCCGGAGAGCAAGGCGCAGATCGAGAATGATTGGCGATCATTTCTGCAAGATGGCGCGCAGCGAGGCGACGGAGAGATTCACCGCTCCGACGGCACAAGACGGAAAGTGGCGTACAACAGGAAAGCAAATTTTCTTCCAGGGCGGCATCTTATTTCCCTGCGCGACGTCACGCTTCGTAAGCAAGCTGAAGCATCGTTGCGCGCTCTCTCCCACCGGCTAATCAGGCTTCAGGATGAAGAGCGCCGCAGAATTTCGCGCGAGCTTCATGACAGCACCGGACAGTGCCTCGCCGCGCTTCGAATGAATCTCGACGTAATCAGCCGGGACGCCGACAAGCTGGGCCCGGATGCCAGGAAATCGCTCCTCGAGGGATTGTCGCTATCGAATCAATGCGCTTCTGACGTGCGAACCATTTCCTACCTCCTGCATCCGCCCCTGCTCGACGAGATCGGCCTCGAACCGGCACTCCGCTGGTACGTTGAAGGATTCGCCGAGCGAAGCGGCATCAAGGTAGCTCTCGACATCAGTGACGAACTCGACCACCTTCCACGAGACTTGGGGACGACATTGTTCCGGATAGTCCAGGAGGCCCTCACGAATATCCATCGCCACTCGGAAAGCGCAACAGCGCGGATCCGCGTATTGGAAGCGAACGGGCAAATTACGCTCGAGATCAGAGACACGGGTCGCGGTATTGATGCCGAGGCACTGGACCGAATTCAAGACGGAGTTCAGGCATTGGGCGTGGGCATCTCGGGAATGCGCGAGCGCGTCCGGCAATTCGGAGGCGAATTACGAATCGAACCGGCGAAACCCGGCACGGTGGTTCGAGCCATATTTCCTTTGGAGGTGACAAATGGGAGAGCTGCGGCTGCTAGTGGCGGATGATCACGAAATCGTCAGAAAGGGATTGCGGACTTTGCTCGAGGAGCAACCCGGGTGGAAGGTCGAGGCGGAGGCGGTTGACGGCAGGGACGCAGTCAACAAGGCAAACGAGCTGAAGCCGGACATCGCGGTAATGGACATCGGAATGCCGTCCTTGAATGGCCTCGAAGCGACGCGCCAGATACTAAAGGCTGCTAGCCGGACGAAAGTGCTGATTCTCACCATGCACGAGTCGGACCCTCTGATTCGCCAGGTGCTCGATGCGGGTGCGCGCGGATATCTTCTGAAGACTGACGCGAGTCGGGATCTCGTGGCGGCCGTGGACGCACTGCGCCGCAACAAGACGTTTTTTACCTCCAAGGTCGCGCAAATGATTCTCGACGGCTATCTGAAAAAGAAAACTCAACCCGAAGATGATGATTCCGCGAGCGGGCGCCTGACCCCACGTCAGCGGGAAATCGTGCAGCTTCTCGCTGAGGGCAAGAGCAGCAAAGAGGTCGCGGCTGAATTGGGCTTGAGCGTCAAGACCGCGGAAACGCATCGCGCCAACATCATGCGGCGTCTGAATTGCCATTCCGTCAGCGAGTTGGTTCGGTACGCGATTCGCAGTCAGATCATTCAAGCGTAGCTCACTTTGCCCTAACGCATCGTTCACCTTGCCCATACACCCCTTACTGTATTGCATGCAGGCTGCCGCCCTGCTGTAGTGTCCTAAGTAGGGACAGGCGCATTTCTCCAAGATCGAGGGAGTATGGGCCCATTGCGAATCCTCGTGGCAGATGACAATGAATCGGTTCGAGGGGCCCTTCGGGACATCCTTCAATCAGAGAGTGGGTGGGAAGTGTGCGGCGAGGCGAGGAACGGCGAAGAGGCTGTCCGGCAGGCGCGCGAATTGTCACCCGACATTATCGTCATGGATATCATGATGCCGAAGAGGAACGGTTTTGAGGCCACTCGCGAGATCGTGAGTGTGGCGCCCCAGATTCGCATTTTGATCATGACGCTGTATGAGCTTCCTGAACTTCGGCGACAGGCACACAGTGCGGGCGCGCTTGGATTTGTTCTTAAGGCGGACTCCGGCCGGCACCTAATTCCCGCCGTCCGATCGCTCGCGGCGCACAAACCGTACTTCCCCGAACTGCTCTAGTCGGTAATCAAAGCCACCCATACTCCCGATCCAAAACAGTCTACCAACGCTTCCCATCAGACCCGAGTAGTTCCCTGTATTCTCCGCCAACCCCTCTTCGTGGTTCTCTGAACGTGGCAGGAATCAGCGCCCACCGTGCCGCGGGCAAACGAAAGGTTCGGGCTTGGGCTGGAAAATCCAAAGGAGATTCTCATGAACTGGGATCAAGTCGAAGGCAAGTGGAAGCAGGTTTCGGGGAGGGTGAAGGAAAAGTGGGGAAAGCTGACCGACAGCGATTTGAGCGTGATCAGCGGCAAGCGGGATCAACTGATCGGAAAAATTCAGGAGCGGTACGGAATCGTCAAGGAAGAAGCGCAGAAGCAGGTAGATGAATTCACGAAGAACCTGCGGCTCGAATCAGCGGCGGATCAGCCCCCTCACGACACGAGTGACGAAAAGGCCCGCGGAGCGGCCGGTCACAATCGCTGACGGTCGCCATGGCGAAATTTCCATTTCCGGCCGACAGCGCGAATTTGGCAGGTGGGGAGGACCCTCTCCCCACACCGCCTGTTCAATATGGAACAGCCCGCTCATCAGCTCGCTGTCATTATTGGAGTTAGCCTTCGACTTGATGGACTGAGAAAACGTGAGACGAGTGGCGACTCCGGGTGATCCTCGTTGACCCGGATACCAAGGTAAGTAAGCGCAAGATTGATTTAGAACGAGCCGCCGTTCCGATCGCCGAATGGCGGGGTGAGAAGAGAGAAAACGAGGTGGATCGTGAGCTACGCAAACTCTGTGCCGTCAAGCTACCCATCAAATTTAACCCTGGCGCCGACGTCAACTCGGCCAAACGGCTCCGTCGCGGTTCGGAATCGCGGTGAGGGTGAAAGTACCGCCTCCAGCGAATTTTCCGGGCGGGATCTCGAGAACTCCCGGCGATGCGCTTTCCGTGTCGCGTTTCGGATCACGCGGGTCAAGGAAGACGCGGAAGATGTCCAGCAGGAAGCCTTGCTGAAAGCTTACACACACCTCGGCGAATTTGAGGGGCGTTCTCGCCTCACAACGTGGATTTCGCGAATTGCGATCAACGAGGCGTTGATGTGCCTTCGCAAGAGACGCGATTCCATCCACGTGCCGCTGGATGATGTCACCAACCCGGATGAAGCCGCGCCGATCAAGCTCAAATTGTCATCTCCGATGGAAAGCCCCGAAGCAGCCTACTCGCGGACGGAACTAAGAGAAATGTTGAAGTACGCTCTCGGCCAACTTCGCCCGATCTATCGCGATGTTTTCACGATGCGGGTCCTCCAGAGTCTCTCGACGACGGAGACGGCGCAAATGGGCCGTATCTCCGTCAGCACCGTGAAGACGCGTATGCGGAGAGCTCGAATGCAGCTTCGAGAAATACTGCGGCGCGAACGTAACGAGCATTTGATTCCATCGCGGGCATAAACCACTCGGGAGGAAACAAGTGGCCACACATATGTTCGGACTTGTTGATTTAATTGTCGTGGGTGCAGTCGCGTTGACAGCGATCATCGTGCTGCTGATTGAGATTCCCGACTTGCTGCGTTACATGAAAATCCGCTCGATGTAGGAGCGTGGAGACTCGATCCAGCGTCGTAATGGCAGCAGAGAATGTCGAGAATTCCGAGCCCCGGCTAGCACGAACCGCAAAACACACACTCACGTCCGAAGACCGGCCCAAGATCGCGTTTAAAACGTTGGATGAATTAATGGGCCTGGGTTGACTTGAACAACCGACCTCACCCTTATCAGGGGTGCGCTCTAGCCACCTGAGCTACAGGCCCACATCCAGAGCTACTTCGTGGGAATGCATCCATGATAGGCGGCGGCGACTATCGTGGTCAAGTTACAGAATTAAATGTAAGAACCTCGTCGCACCGCTTCTCCCCCGGAATATTTGAAATGTTTCATTGAGAATGCGCCTTGGAAGTTGGCTGCCCGCCGGGCACAGTGCTGAGCGTCGCTGAGGCCTCCGCGTGGACAAAGATGCCGTGAAAAATGCTACCCTACTGGGCCGCCTGGGCTCAAACGTCCGCCACGAGCCATCAAAGCGCGCGGATAACGGGCCAGGATGGGGACAGATCTCTAGCCGTCAAGGAATTTGAGGAGGATCGAATGAAAAAGCGTTTCACCGTCATGCTTGGCGTGGCGTTCCTTATGGTCCTACCAGCGTTCGCCCAACAGCATGGTGAGGCAGAACACGGGCAACCACAAGCAAGACCGGCGAGCCCGAATCCGCCACGTGCGAACCAGGGCCATCCGCCGCCGGCTCCGGCTGCTCGAACCAATCCGAAAGCCAAGCCGGAAGCCGAGCACTATGATGCGAAACATACAAACAATACGCCGCACGTAAACAACGATAAATGGTACGGGCACGACCAGCCGAACGATCCGCGTTATAAGATCGCCAAGCCGTTCGAGCATGGCCACTTCGACCACGTCGGCGCTTCGTATCGCTACAATGTCGTCAAGATCGATCGCGACCATCACAGATTCTGGTTCCCAGGCGGCTTCTACTTTGAAGTTGCTTCGTGGGAATGGGCCGTCTGCGCGGACTGGTGCTGGGACTGCGCCGACGACTTCACGATCTATGAGGACCCGGATCATCCGGGATGGTATCTGCTCTATAACCTACAGACGGGCGCGTACGTCCACGTCCAGTACATGGGAAGCTAGTCAAACCAAAAGTGCGTAGCGTGACCCTCGTGGCCACGCTACGCACGCTGACTTCAATTCACATCATTTCGCGTTGGGATCCATCTGAATCACGCCGAAGTTGTTGCCTTCGGTGTCCGCGCAATACGCGAACCAGCCGACTCCCGGAATTGGCTGTCTTTCCATCAGCAGCTTCCCGCCGGCCTTTTTCACGGCCTCTATAGCCTTATCTAACGACTCAACGCCAATCGTGTTTACCGTACTCGGATTCATCGGGGATCGGCGCGTAAGCGCGCCATTGATTCCCGGCTGCCCATCCGGTCCGCTCGTCACCAGCCAATAATCCATCGGGCCCGGCATCTTGGAAATCTGCCAGCCGAAAACGTCGGTATAGAACTTCAGCGCCCTCTCGGGATCATCCACAGGCACTTCGAAATGAATTACACGAGACATAACGATCTCCTTTCCCACCCTTAGACGATGCTTGCGGAAAAACAGCGGTTCGTTATCCTTGCGTGGCTCCGGCCGGTGAGCCTTGATACTTCTGAGTCGCATAGCCGACGATCAGACCGACGATTCCGCCCGGCAACATGATTTGGAAATAATAGTGATCCGGGCCCGGCTGCATCGCCGCCACACCGAATGCGAGAATCAGTCCCACACCCAGGCCGAAGACGACGCCGAGCGCCAACGAATTTACTTTTCGCGCGAACCAGCCGATCAGCGCCCCGGCGATCAGTCCCTTGATCGTCGAGCCGATCACAATTCCAAGCAAAGCTGCGCGCACGGCGGGCGTGAAGTACGCAGTGAGCCCGTCAAAGATTCCCAACACGCCTCCAAGAATGAGGCCGTAAACAATCTTATTCATAGCCCTGCCTCCGCGTCCGGTTTCATTGCGCGCCGGATTTGCTCTCTTCCCTTCTATTAACCGCTGGAGCGGATTCCTTTAGCGAGGATTCCAGAGAATCAGAAGAACGCGGGCGAGAAGATACGCTAAAACCAGGACGATGGCCACTCGATTTCGAAAAATGACCCGCGTCAGTCGACCGAAGAAGTTCTCAGGATACGCGCTCACTGGGAAGCCATCGAGATACGCGGCCACATCGCCTGCCAAATCCTGCACCGAGGCGTATCGCGAGCCGGGCGCCGGTGCCGTCGCTTTGGCGACGATTGCGGAAAGCCTCCGAGGAAGGTGACTGGTTGTTGTCGCGCCCGCGTTCGCGCCAGTGATCAGGAATTTTAGGATCGCGCCGAGCGAAAATATATCAGCGCGCTGATCGAGTTGCGCGATTTCGCCGCGCGCTTGCTCAGGAGCCATGTAGCCCGGCGTGCCTACGACGATGCCGTGGGCCGTTTCCGGCGGCGATTTCACCGCGATACCACTGGCAGCGGCCAGGTATTGCGCAGCTCCGCCTGATTCGGGCGGCAACTCGGCAAATCCCGAAAGCAATTTCGCGATGCCCCAATCCATCACGAGCACTTCCCCGAACGGACCGGCCATGATGTTTTCAGGCTTCAAATCGCGATGGAGCACGCCGCGCGAATGAGCGAATGCAACCGGCTCGCAGATTTTCTGAAACAATCGCAGCCGTTCGGGCAACGATGCGGGCTCCCTGGCGATTTCGTCGAGCCGCCGGCCCTGCACGTATTTCATTGTGTAGAAAATGCGGCCATCGGCGAGCGTGCCCACGTCATGCACCGTCACGATGCCCGGATGTTCGAGTTGCGCCAGCACGCGCGCTTCGCGCAGGAGTCGCGCTTCGAGATCGCTCGCGCGATCGTGCAGGTCCAGCACTTTCATCGCAACGCGCCGGCTGAGCCGCGTATCTTCGACGAGATAGACCACGCCCATGCCGCCACGGCCGAGCCGCTCCAGCAGCCTGTACGCAGTGCCGGTTAGTTCTGGCTCGCTCCCGGCATCGCGCAATCGCGTGATGGCATCGTCCGAAAGCCAATTCATCCGTGTTTCTCCGGGAGCGTCACCGCGGATCGACTCCGAGAATTGCGCGCGCCTCGCGCCGGAACTCTTCTTCGCTTGCGCACATCTCGCGCAACGTTGCGAGAACAATGCTCCGGAACTCGCGTCGCGCAAAAGCGAGATAATTCGTCACGTCCGTCACAGCGATTCCGAATTCGCGCGCAAGATCGTCGTAGCCAGGACGCGGGCCTGAAGCATCTTCGAGATCATAAATTTCGAAAAGGCGAAAATGGATCTGCTCGCCGCGGCGCTCGCATTCCTCGCGGAGCGCCTCCACCGCGAGGGCAAACAAGCTTCGAATCCATTCTTTCTCAAACCAATCTTCAACGGACTCCTGAGATGCAATTTGCAGCGGCACCGGCGCTACCCGCGCGAGCTCAATCTCCGCAGCGCTGAAATCAAGCGAAAGATGAATCGCCTCGCCGCCGCGCTTCAACCGGTTCCCGGCCCTCGCTTCATTTGCCACGACGCCATCCACGCAGACGCGAAGATACGTCCGTAGCCGCGCTCGGCCCGGGTCGTACCGATCCAGATAATCCTTCTCGATGAGGCGCGTGAAAAATTCCTGCGTCAAATCCTGCGCTTCATCCGTGGTCTTGTTCCAACGTATTCGGATGTATTTGTAAACGGGCTTCCAGTAGGCGCCGAGGAGAGTGTCGAGCGCGCGGCGGCGTTCCGCCGGATCGTCGCTGCGTGCGGCAACGACAGCCGACCAGCGCGTTTCCGGGAACCGGCCGTCACCGCCGCCAATCGTGCCGTCGCCGGGCATACCGCATGATCTCGCGCTCAGGCGAGCGCGATCAAATCTATTTCGACGCGAACATCTCTGGGCAGTCGCGCGACTTCCACGGTCGAGCGCGCGGGAGGCGCCGAGGAAAAATAGCGCGCGTAAATCTCATTCATCGCCGCGAAGTCGTTCATGTCCTTCAAGAATACGGTGACCTTCACGGCTTTGTGCATCGAGGAGCCCGATGCTTCGACGATGCCGCGGAGATTTTCGAGGACGCGTTCGGTCTGCTGCGCGATTCCGCCTTCCACCAATTGTCCCTTCGCCGGATCGAACGCCACCTGGCCGGAGATGAAGACGAACCCGTTCGCTTTCACAGCCTGCGAGTATGGCCCAATCGCCTTCGGGCCATGCTCCGTCGAAACAATTTCGCGCATGAAGCCTCCTGTATTCTCAGTGTGCCGGTTCAGCCGTGCTCGAATTCTGGTACGGAGCGACGTCGGTGGGCGGATAGTGCTTCAAAATTTCGGCTTCGCTCCATTTCTTGCGTCGCAGAGCGACGATCGTGGTCACCTGGTCATCCCGCACGCCGCGGCGAACCAGTTCGAAAAGCGCGGCCTGGCTGAACCCGGCGTCCTTGAGATGCGCGAGCGAAACACCGGAAAGCGCTTGCTTGCCCGCGGCGTGCCGGCGCGCGACTTCCATCACCACGGCGTCGGAGAGCCCGGTCAATTTCATCGCCTGCAGCTCGCCCGAGGGAACGCCGAGCTGGCGCATTCGCGCGAGCGCCAGAATATCGTCCTCGGTCATTCCGACTTGCACGAGATTATCGGCAACGTCGGCGAACTCGGCCCGCTGATTCTGGGCCCGCGAAATGCGCAGCAATTCGATGCACGCATGGTCGCTCAGTCCGCCCATCTTGGCCTTGGCGACTTCGGCGATCTCCTCGTCGGTCGGCGAGAGCCCCTTCATTTCCTGAATCGCGGAATAGTCCATTCCCGCCTGGTCGAGCGGCTTCGTGTCAATGTAGCGGACGTTCTTGCAGCCCGCGCACACCAACAGGAGTAAGACAGCCGCAGCCAATTTTGCCGGGAGAAGGAGGTTCCTGAATGTGTCCAAGGCCTGCGGAAGCTGTAAGATGCGATCCCCCATCGCACGGATTCTACTTCAAATCGGCGCGCGCGAACGGACGAAGCGACGCCGCGTTGCCGCCGAATGATTACGAAGCCGCCGCGCCCCCGATGCCAAATGTTTCAGATGTTGTAGAGCCGCTCGATGCCGAAGATGCCGGGGATTTTCTTGATATTGCCGAGGATGCGCTCGAGCTGCTTGCGGTCGTGGATGTCGAGGGCGACTTCGACGCGAGCGTGCAAATCCTCGCCGCCGCTCTCGAACGTTCGGATGTTCGCGCCCGCATCGCTGATTACCGTCGTGATTTCCGCGAGCATGCCGGGGCGGTCTTCCGTGCGGATGCGCAAGCGAACCGAGAACGTCGCTTCGGTCGCATTGCCCCACTCGACCGGAATGCGCCGCTCCGCTTCGTAGAGAAGCTTCTGCACATTGGGGCACGCAGTGCTATGCACGGCAATTCCGCGGCCGCGCGTGACGTAGCCGACGATCTCGTCTCCAGGAATCGGATTGCAGCACTTCGAGCGATACACCATCAAATCGTCGTGGCCGCGCACCAGAATCGCGCCGTCGTGCATGCCGAGCACGCGCTTAACCGCTGAAACGAGCTTCTGCGGCTGCTGATCGGTCTGATCGCCCGGCGCGTGGCCCGTCGCTTTGGTGATCACCTGCCGGGCCGACCATTTTCCATAGCCGAGATCGGCATAAAGATCTTCGACGCGCGCGCAGCCGTATTCCGCGGCGACGCGCTGCAGCGCTTCGTCCGAAATCTGCTTCAGGCTAACGCCGGCTTGCCGCGCTTCCCGCTCGAGAAGCCGGCGCCCAACCACGGTGGCCTCTTCGCGCTCGTGAAGATTGATCCAGTGCTTGATCTTGCTGCGGGCGCGCGAGGTCTCGACGAAAATGAGCCAGTCGCGGCTGGGCGAGTGGCCTTTCTGCGTGAGGATTTCGACCACGTCGCCATTCGCGAGCGCGTGGCGCAGCGGAACGATCTGGCCGTTCACCTTTGCGCCGACACACTGGTTGCCGACTTCCGTGTGAATCGCGTAGGCGAAATCCACAGGCGTCGCGCCGCGCGGGAGGACAACAACACGCCCTTTCGGCGAAAACGTGTATACCTCTTCGGGATACAGGTCCACTTTGAGCGTGGAGAGGAACTCGCTCGGCTCCTCCATCTCCTGCACCCACTCGATGAGTTGCCGCATCCAGAGAATGCGCTGATCTTCAGTTTGCATCCCGTGGGCCTGCGCCGGGCCGCCCGTAACGGTTCCGTCCTTATATTTCCAGTGCGCCGCGACGCCCTGCTCGGCGATGCGATGCATCTCTTGCGTTCGAATCTGGACTTCAAAAGCCTGGCCGGCGTGAATCACGGTCGTGTGCAGAGACTGGTAAAGATTCGGCCGCGGCATCGCGATGTAGTCCTTGAAACGTCCCGGCACCGGCCGCCATATCTGGTGAATCACGCCGAGCGCGGCGTAGCAATTCTTCACCGTGTCGGTGATGACGCGTATGGCCAGCAGGTCGTAAACCTGATCGAGCGAGCGTTGCTGCGACTCGATTTTCAGGTGCAGCGAGAAGAGGCGCTTGATGCGGCCTTCGACTTCCGCCGGAATTCCGCTGGCGACCATTTTCTCCCGGATGTTCTTCTGCACATCCTCGAGAAACCGATCGTGCACTTTCTGCTTCGACGCAACTTTCTTCTGCAGTTCGATGTAAGCCGCCGGCTCGAGATAGCTGAACGCGAGATCTTCCAACTCGCCGCGGATCAAGCCCATGCCGAGGCGGTTGGCAACCGGAGCATAGATGTCGATCGTCTCGCGGGCGATGCGCTGTTGGCGCTCGGGCTCGAGAAACTGCAGCGTGCGCATATTGTGGAGGCGGTCGGCGAGCTTGATCATCACGACGCGCACGTCGTTGACCATCGCGAGCAGCATCTTCCGTACGTTTTCGGCCTGGCGCGCTTCCGGCGCGAGAAAATCCAGACGGCTGATTTTTGTCGTGCCTTCAACCAGACGCGCGACCTCGGGGCCGAACATTTCGGAAATGCGATCAAGCGGAACTTTCGTGTCTTCGACCACGTCGTGGAGGAGCGCGGCGGTTAGCGTCGTCGCGTCGAATTTCATGTCCGCGAGAATGTGGGCGACTTCGAGAGGATGCGAGAGATAGGGTTCGCCGGAAGCTCGCGTCTGATCGGAGTGGCGCTCGGCGGCGAAGTCGTAGGCGCGGCGCAGAAGTTCCACATCGTCGCCGGCCCGGTTCTTGCGCATTTTGTCCATCAACTCGACAAAGCGCAAATCAAGGGCACGTCGAGCGGAGGCGGATGGAACGGCCTTGCTCTGCGGAATCATGGAGAGACTATTCTAACCCGGCGAGGCCGCTGTGCGCATCCACACGGGCGCGCGCCCCGTATCTCACAACGCAAGTTGGCTGCAATCAGAAGAACCAGAAGCGTTTACGCCGCTTGGGCGTGGCGCCTGGGGCCTGCCCAAGGTCTTCCGGAAGCTCTGGGACGTAGGGAAGAGGCCGGCCGTCAAAGACTGCGCGCGGGTTATCCACGAAGAGAGCCCGGGCGACATTTTTCCCGGCTTTGTCCGCCACTTTCTCGTATGCGTCCTTCAATTGCAGCGGCCGGGAATTCAGGTTGTGAGCATCGCTGGCGATGAAATGAATCATTCCTTGCCGCAGCCAGGTCTCGGCCATCAGTTGCGCCTGTGCACCGAACCGGCCGAGGAGCGATTGCGCCGTCACCTGCACGTAGCACCCTTGCCGCATCCAGCGATACATCCGATCTGGATTTGCGCGGATCAGAGGATTGCGCTCGGGATGCGTGATGATCGGAGTCGCGCCGTAAAGTTGCAGGAGATGAAGCGTCTGGTCCATCGAAGGCGGAATTGAAAAATCATTGAACTCGACGAGAAGATAATTCTTCTGATTGAGCGTGTACTTCGTGGGATTCGAGCGGAGATCCTCCACATTCTCATAGTTCAAATGGAAATCGCAGCCTGTCGCGAGAATGAGTTGCCCATTGACGCGCGACTGAAGTTCGTTGCGGCGCTCTCGAATCAGATCGGGCTTGAATGCGAAAGTGGAATTCGCGTGGGGCGTGCCAATGACGTGCGTTATGCCGTCGGCGATGGCCATCTCAGCCATCTTCTGCGCCGTTTCGAGCGAATCGGCGCCGTCATCAAGGCCAAAAAGGATGTGGCAGTGAATATCAACCATGCAGAAAAAAGAATAGCGTATGCGCACCGTGATGACAACGAAACCGGTTCGACCGCGGCAACACCGGCAAGGCTAGCGAGCGGCTTGCGCGGTCGAGCGAACGAGGGGGGCGAGGAATTCATATGCGCCGAGAGCAAACAGGATGCAGGCGACAACCCGACGCAGATGCACGGCGGACAGCCCGACAGCCAAGCGGCCTCCGAGAATTCCACCAATGAACACGCCGGGAATGATCAGCAAGCCGGTTCGAACGTCCACTTGGTGGGCGCGATAGTAGGTAATGAATGCGAGCAAGCCAGTCGGAGGCACAAGCGCGATCAGGCTCGTGCCCTGCGCGCGATGCTGCCCGTAATGATGGAGAAGCACGAGCAAAGGAACGAGGAGGACACCGCCTCCAATTCCGAACAAACCGCTCGCGACTCCTACGACGCAAGCCGTGGCGAAAATCGCGATTGGGTTCGAATCAGGCACGAACGCCTCCAGTGCTCGCTGGGGCGGCCGCGCGCCGCCACAAAAGTATCGCTGCGAACATGAGGAACAGTCCGAACGCAGATCCGAGACGTGAAGAGTTCATGTCAACCGCGATTCGTCCGCCAAGGTAACCGCCAACCAACATCCCCAAGGCGCATATAATCCCCGCGCGCAGATCAACTTCCCGCTTCTTCCAATAGACGGAAAGCGCGCCGAGCCCCAGCGGCGGCAGAATAATGAAGAGCGATGTGCCCTGGGCTAGGTGTTGATCCATTCCAAAGAGATGAACGAGCGCGGGCACGACGATGATGCCGCCGCCGATGCCCATGATGCCCACGAGAATTCCGACGGCGAATCCGAGTGCGACGACAAAGGCCCAATGCATCCGAGTGCCTTCCTTCCGTGACGATCAGCCCACAAGCTTACGGTAACAATCCTCGGCGACGAAAAGATCCTCGACACCGAGGCCCGTGAAATCGGCGACGATGATTCCCTTCGCGTCGAACGCGGGATGGAAATCGCAGAACTTGCCCATTTCAATCGCGCGATCGAACGCCGCCGGCGCGTGCTGCAATTCCCCGAGACTTTCGCACTGCTGCCGCAAATCCACAAGCACGAGCGAAGCGTTCGCGAGAATTTGCGGATGGAGCTCCTGCTTGCCCGGCGAATCGGAACCCACGGCTGAAATGAGCGTGCCGGGCGCGACATCTTCAAATGAGAGTAGAGGCGCTCGCGCCGCAGTAGTCGTGACGATGAGCCGAGCGTGGCGAGCGGCATCGGCAGGCGAAGTCGCGATTCGGACGTCGACGCCTCGCACGAGATTCGCAATGTCGTCGCGGCACTTCCGGACGTGCTCGGGCGACCGGCCCCACAACCAGACTTCGCGAAGGGGCAGAACCTCGGCATGCGCGCGCGCCTGCCAGCGCGCCTGCACGCCGCTGCCGAGAATGGCGAGCGACGCATCATCGCGGCCAAGTTCGCGCGCAATCATCGCTGATACAGCGGCCGTGCGCGCGTCGGTGAGATCGCCCCCGTCGCAAAGCAGAGCGGCCGGCGCGCCGGTCTCGGCGGAAACGAGAAGCATCATGCCATCCGCGGTTGGGAGATTGAGCGCGGAATTTTCGGGGAATCCCGAGACAACCTTGACAACGAAGTGCCTGCCGCCATCGCGGTAACTCGACTTGATATGGATTTCACCGCGGTCGATCCCGGCGGCGTCTTTACGCTTGCCAATGTGGAGATGCATCGGCATGGGCGTCTCGCATTCGCCGCGCGATTGCGCGACGAGCGCCTCGCGCATCAGCGGAATGACGTCGCGCAGGGAAAGAACTCTTTGAATTTCTTCTCTCGTCGCGATTCTCATGAGCAGACGATTTTCCGAATCGTCGAGCCAGCCATGTTTCGGCCTGATAGAACAACGACAGCAGGGCCAGAAAGCGCGCCGGCTTTCCCATTCAGGCACGCCGCAAGAGTGGCCGCGGCGGTCGGCTCGATCAAGTATTGGTGCTCGTCGAGCATCCAACGCAGCGCGGCGCAAATTTCGGCGTCGTTCACCAGCGCGATGTGATCAACGCGCGTGCGCAAGATTTCGAACGTTTGCTCGCCGATTCCGCCTTCGATGCCGCCGGCAAGCGTTTCGCCGGAGGGCAGGCGTGTGACCGCGCGCCCAAGTTCGAACGAGGCTTTCAATCCCGGCGAAATTTCGTGCTGGCACGCAATGAATCTCGCGGCGGGATTTTTGTGCTTGGTAAAAAACGAGAGGCCCGCACCCATGCCTCCGCCGCCAACTGGAACGATGAAATCCGCCGCCTGCGGAAGATCCTCGACGATCTCCACCGCCAGCGTGCCGCCGTTTCCGGCCATCACATCCACGTCGTCGAAGGGAGAGAGAAATGGGCGGCCGCTCTTGCGCGCATCCTCCTGTGCGAATTCTTCCGTTTCGTCGTAGCCGGGGAACTTGGACACTTTCACATCGGCGCCAAGCGCCAGCATGCCGCGATACTTCGCCTCATCCACGGAGCTCGGCACGTGGATTGTGACTCTTACGCCAAGCTCGCGCCCCGCATACGCGCAGGCTTTTCCGTGATTGCCGACCGAGCACGTCACAATTCCGCTTCGGCGCTCAACGCCCGTCAGCCGCGACAAGCGAAAAAACGCGCCGCGAATTTTGAACGATCCCGTTACCTGCAAAGACTCGAGCTTGAGCCACACCGGAACACCGAGTTTTGCGGAGAGCGCCGGAGACGGCTCAAGGGGCGTGCGGCGAATTCGACCGCGGAGAAAATTTGCAGCTTCAGTGATGAGTTCAAGAGTGAGTTCCGGCATCGCGGCGGACATCTTCGCGCAGTTTCTGGCGCGGAACAACCCGGAATGCAGAGAGCGGACTACCTAGTGGATACGATCCCCGAGATTGACGAGAAGGCGGCGAAGCTTTGCGCGATCGTCGAGCTCCATGCCGACCCATTCGAAGCCAGCCTGATGCGAGCGCACGAATCGCACCACGGCCTGGGCGTTGATGGAGCGTAGGCCGCTCGGAATTTTTAGCGACGCGGAAGTTCCGACCGCGAGCTGCACATCGCCGCTGATCAGGCCGCCGTCGAGGCTCATGACGTCAATGGCCAGGGTTTGCTTGCCGTGCGCCGAGCTGACAAACGCAGGGACGGCGCGAGAAAGTTTCGTGCGGCGGTAGCGGCGGTAGCGAACGAAGTCCTTATCGGGCAGCGCATCGAGCGGCGCAAGCGCGAGCAACGCGGGATCGAGGCCCGAATTCGGAATGAAAGCCGCGAGCCATTCCGGATCGATTTTCGCGAGCGCTTGCGCAACCGCGGTTCGAATCTCGTCGGGATACGCCCAGCCGAACGTCTTGCGATCTTCCAGGAAATGCCGCAGGCGCTCGATCGTGCCCGGCGCGCGAATTCGCCCCAGTGCTTCAATCGCTTTTACGCGCAGAAATTCCGAGCTATCCGGCAGAATTCCGCCGTTCACCAGACGCAAAAGTTTGTCCGCGGTCCAGGGATCACCGCACATTCCAATCTCATCCACCGCGAGAGGCCGCACGCGTGGGTCGAAAAGCTCCAGGAAATTCACGAGTATCCGGCCGCGCTCCGGCGCGCCGCCGATCGAAAGCTGCCGCACGACCGCATCATGAAATCCGCGATGGCCTTCGCTCAACCGCGCCGGAAGGATTTCGGCAAGAGAATAAGAATCAATGCGGGAGAGCAGCCCGACGACGATTGCCGCTTTAGTGAACGGCTCCGAGCCAAGAATCTTGCGCAGCGGCGCAGCGCAGGCATCGCCAATTGTGACGGCGAGCTCGACGATGCGCTCCCGATCGTTGCGGCGCGTGGAACGCGAAAGCCGTAGCGCCAATTGTTCCGCGGCGGCCGGCGCCACGCGGCGCAGCACGTCCGTCAGGGTTTCCGGCAAGACATCCGAGTTCATCGCGTCATCAATGAATTCGGAAACCCGATTTTCGATGCCGAGCCGCGGGCGAAGGCTTTGCGCCCAGCTGGGGCGCACTTCTTCCAGGGAATCGAGCGCGTCCAGAGCCTGCTGCATCGCGCGGTAGTAGCGGCGCGACGCGGCTTCCTGGCTCAAGCGCACAAACGCGGCGCCGAGCAGGGTTTGTAATTCGCTGTCGGGCTCGTCCTGCATCTGCCGGCTGATTTCGAGAATCGCATTTTGCAATCGCTTGCTCGCGGCGCGGCTGTAAAGCTCCGCGAGCTGGCCGAGGCCGATGGCTGCCTTCCGGCGCGCTTCGGGATCTTTATTCCGGACGCAGGTGGCGTAGTGAACGAGGATGTCGCCGGCCGCGTCGCCTTCGCCGCGCCCGAGCAGCTCTTCGACGAATTGCTGGACGTTTCGCGGCGGAATGCACCAGGCTTCGGTGGAGAGAAGAACCTCGCGCTTGCCCGATTCGGGCACGCGCGCCCAGAACTGCCGGTCGAGCAAGTCGGCGTGGGACTCAACGGCGATTCCAGCTTTCGCCATTTTGTCCTCGCGCGCTTTCAGTAGCTTGCGCAACGTCTCGATTTCGCCACCCATTTTGTCGAGCATCTGGCGCACGGCGTTTACGCGAACTTCGCCGCGCTGGTAGCGCTCGAGCGCGAAGCGAATCGCCAGATCCTCCGCGAGGCGCAAGAGTGTGGCGCCGTCGAGCTTGGCTTTCGGCGCAGAACCGGCAATGCCGGCTAGTGCCTGGCGCAGAGTGACCTGCGCGTTCTGCGGGAGGTGCGATAGCTTCTGCTGCCACGCCGCTGCATCGAGATGCGGCGAGTGGCTCTGCGTAGCCTCGCCAAACTGGGCAAGGAGGCGGAGTAAGCCTTGCATATCCGATTCGTTGAGAACAATTCCAGCGGATGCGTCAGCGGAGCCGGCTACCGGCCCACTGCCGATCCCTTGGCCCGCCGAGCCGAAGCTTCCGGCCGCGCCTGCCCCGGCACCGCTGGACGCTCCTGAGCCCTCGCCACGTTTCGATGCGCCTTCCGCCGCGGCGATCAGTTGAATCATTTTTTCGGGGCTGCGGAACCATTCCTGAATCGCATCGGCATCCGCGCCGAGCGTCCGCGCCGTCAATTGCGCCGCAACTCGCGCATCGGAGTACGCCGAATCCTCCGCGACGAATCGAATTTCATTCACCCGAATCGCGCCGCCGGAGTTCTTGTGTGAGAATTCGTCGAGCTTGTCCGCCAGGCCGGAAGCCTTCGAGCCCATTTCCATGAACGCGCGTATAAACCGCTCGAATTCCGCGCGATCGAGGCCTCGTCCAAAGCAGATGCTGGCGACACCCGCCGCGCTCAGGAGGTTCGCGAAGCTGCGCTCAGCGGGAGTGATTTCAAGCGGAACGCCATCGAGCAGGAGCTGAGAACCCGTCGTGCCGAGCAGGAGACCGGTGGTCCCGGAAGCGTCGACCGCTTCCTCCAATTCCTGAAGCGTAGATTCAAATTGGGAAGCTGAGCGGACGTGTTCCAAACCGTACAATCGCGCGAACTTCAACAAAACATTGAGGCTACGGACAAATGCACGTGCGACCGGTATGGTGGCTTCGCTGGGCATTAGGGGACGACCTACAGCCTGCAATTCACCTGCCTATGAGAATTGTGTACTAGCACTTAGGGTGCGCGGAATAGGACCGACGTACTAAGATTCTATCCGATCTCAAAATGGGACCGGACTCTCCGAAAAGACCACATTCAATCGCTATAATCACCGGCGCTTTGACTGCGCGGCGAAACCTGCGAGTGATATTGTGGCGCGGCTCCGGAAGTCGAGAGGTATACGAATGGTTGATACCAAAATAACGATCTTGCGCGCAACAAGTTCCGACCTCGAGCCAGCCAGGCAAGCCATCGCTGAGGTGAACATGCCGACATCGCAGCACAGTCTTCCGCTTGACGATGCCGCTCTATCGGAATTTCTAGCAGATCCGCGGCACTATCTTCTGCTCGCGACTGAGAAAGAGAAAGTGGTAGGCAGCCTTTATGGGTACGCACTGCGCCAACCGTACCGGCGCGAACCACAATTTTTTCTCTACGCCATTGACGTACGGCCCGTGTATCGAAATCGCGGAATCGGAACAGGTCTGGTTGATCGGTTCATCATCGAAGCGAGGCAAGCAGGCGCTGGTGAAGTTTGGCTCCTGACGAACGAGACAAACCGGTCGGCGATGGCCATGTACGCGCACACCGGATTGGTCAGATCTGGAACCGGCGACGTGGTATTGAGCCTCGTATTGAACTCAACGCGTACCGATTCAAACTGATTCTTCAAAACAAGAAACTCAAATAAATGCGAATCACGAGTAGACAACGGCCTTGCTTGTCACTCCCAACATGGAAACGACAATTTCAGTGTCGCGCTACTTTAGACCTGTAACGAGATAGAGGTCCGAGAGGATTCGGCTGTATCCGTAGACATAGCTCTTCTTATCACCGGACATAAAGATTGGAGCGATGTGGTCGATGCCGGCCGAATCGGCTGGCACCAGCTGTTTCCAGGCCGTCCTCTTGCCTGTGGATGTATTGAGTCGAAAAACCTGAGCGGGAAGGCTGCGGTAATCGTAGATGAACAGGGACCGATTATCGGAGTCCCAAGAAATCGGCCGATCGCCCTTTTCGAATCCGGCGATCGGACGCGGATCGCCTCCATCAACCGAATAGATGTATCCCAGGCGGTCCGGACCGACGGCTGCAACGGATTTCTCGTCGGGTGAAATCACAAAATCGGACTCGAGTACGCCTTCGGGTGAAATCGCACGCGGCTTGCTTCCTGAAACGTCCTGAACGAAGAGCCGGACACCGTGATTCGGCTCAAACGCGGAGAACACAAAGCGTTTGCCGTCTGGAAACCACGTCGCCTCTTCGTGGGTCATCCCGTCGGCAGGCAGAGCCTTCTGTTCTCCGGCACCTGTGGGAAGAATCGTCATGGCAGTCTGCGTGCCGAGAGGCACAGAGATCACTGATTTCTTGTCGGGTGAAAGTGCTAATGAATAGCCGTCGCCAAGGCGCACAGCAGGCGAGCCGTCCGTCTCGCGGAGATAAACGCCGTACGTGCTTCCGCCGCCTTCGCCCGTTTCGGTGAAAAGCACCGTCTTGCCATCCTGGGAGTAGTCGAAAAGGGTGGAAAAATCAAACCAGGATAAGTCGCGCTCTTTTCCGCCCGCCGGAATGCTGATAATTCCCTGCCGAGGAGAATCGCGGCTGAGCAAGACGCGACCGTCGCGCCAAATATCGTGGAGCATCAGCATGCCGGGCACGCGCGCGATCATCCGTTCATGCCCGGAGAGATCGACGGCATTGAGATATCGCGCGAAGCCGAAATTTGTTCCGGTAAACCAAATTTCTTTTCCGCCGGGCGGCCAAGCAAGGCCTTGCACGCTTCCCCAGTGCTGGGAAAGAGTTTTTCTGTGGCCGGTTGTATCCACGACCGCGACGAATCCTCCGTCGTCTCCCAACAGCGGATGGTCGAGATATGCGATCTGGTCGCCCTTTGGCGATATTCGCGGATGACTGATCCATCCGTCCGCCTCATACAAAACTTTGCCAACGGGATATTCTAGACGGTACCTCCCTTGCTCTTGACGGACGACAGCGAGATTCGCACCATCGGGCGACCAATCGGCCCAGGTCACGCGTTCAACGACAGACCGCGGCGCACCGCCCGTGAGTGGCACCCTCGCCAACGTGCCCATGTCAATAAAACCAGCTGACGGGCGGCTATCAAGCATGACGGCCATCTCGCCCGCCGAAGAAGCGCCAAGAATTTCCGAATCAGGTATTCCAAGCGACCGCGACTGCGGACTTTCTGGACGCGTCGTATAAATCTCTTGCGGATTCCCTTCCCAAGCCGCGCTGTAAACAATCGTGTCGCCGTCCGGGCTGAATCGCGCCGCTCGGATGGTGCCCCGACGGAACGTGAGTTGGTGATATATCGGAACCGAAGCGGAATCACGCCGGGCACCTGCGAAGTATCCGCCGACAAAAAGTATCGCTGCGGCGACGATGCCCGCCACTAGCATCGGCGTGCGACTGCGCTTCGGCTGAGCCGTGGCCGCGGGTTGAGCGGCGGTCTGCGTCGCAACCGCCGTTTGTCCGGAATCTGTGGCGACGGGGACCGTTCCTGATGCGGTCATCGCGCGCGACGTGCCCGTTTCGCGCTTCAAGCGCTTCAGGCTCGCGACCAGTTCGGCGGCAGTCTGATAGCGAAGGGTGCGATCTTTCTCGAGCGCGGTCTCGATGATTTCCTCGAGTTTCGGCGGAAGCGACGCGTTCACGCTGATAGCCGGCGTCGGCGCGCGGTTTAGAATCGCGTCAAATACAACGCCGGATGTGTTGCCGGCGAACGCCTGGCGTCCCGTTGCCATCTCGTAGAGGACCACACCGAAACTGAAAACGTCCGTTCTTCCATCCAACTCTTCGCCGCGCACCTGCTCCGGCGACATGTACGCGGCAGTGCCGATCGTGACGCCCGGCGTCGTCAGCATCGCCCGATCCACCGCCGTTGCAGCCGTCTCACTGGCGGAATCGTTATCGAGATTTGTCTGGCGGCGATCGGCGCTCAGTTTGGCCAAGCCGAAATCGAGAACTTTCACTTGCGCGCGCTTCGTCACAAAGATATTCGCGGGCTTGATGTCGCGGTGGACGATGCCGCTCGCATGCGCCGCGTCGAGCGCGTCGGCAATCTGAATTCCGAAGTCGAGGAGGGCATCGAGAGGTAACGGCTTGTTCCCGATCCGGTGTTTCAGCGTTTGGCCCTCGAGATACTCCATGGCGATGAACGCCTGGCCGTCCTCGGTGCCGATGTCGTAGATCGTGCAGATGTTGGGGTGATTGAGGGCCGAGGCGGCCTGCGCTTCGCGTTGAAATCGCTCGAGCGCGACCGGATCGTGCGCGGTTTCCGCGGGAAGAAATTTCAACGCAACAATCCGCCGGAGCCGCGTGTCTTCGGCTTTGTAGACGACACCCATTCCGCCTCCGCCAAGCTTTTCAAGAATGCGGTAGTGCGAAACGGTTTTCCCGATGAGCGATTCGTGGTCGGTCACTGCTGGGGCATCATAATGGGACGGATGTGAGCAAGTCAACGCGGGCACCGGCGGCGGGAAATCGCGCTCCGACGGTTATAAAGCGTGGACCCTTGGCGAGCGTGGTAACACCTAGGTCACAGCGGCCAACTCACCGCTTGTGCCGGGCGCAATCACGCCCGAAAATTTAGAGTACGGCGGAGTTGTACCATTTCACCGGGCGCCGAACTTGCGCCTCTCATGCGCCGGTGGAGCATAGGCGATGGTTGCATTCAATTTAGCTGAACTCGACAAATTGGAGCGGCGAGAGCGCCAACTGACGATCCTCGCGGCCGTTGTAGTTCTTGTGATGGCCGGCGGCGTTGCGCTGCTAATGTATCCGCTCGTGTTCGTCCACCCGGATGAAGCTGAAAAGCTGCCTCTGCGCTTCGCCTTTTTCGGATTCTGCGTGCTGTCGCTGCTCGTCGCGGCCTACCTCCTGGATCGCCAGCGGACATTCCGCAATCTAAAACAGCAGCTCGTCTCCGAGCTTCAACTGAACGTCGAATTGCGGCACCAGGCCAATTCCGACTTGCTGCGCACGATTCCCGACCTCAATCATTTTCAGGATCGTCTGGCGATGGATTACCGCCGGGCCTCAACGATGGAGCGGACGCTCTCGCTTCTCGTGGTGAAGATCATGCTGTCGGAGGACGCGGCGGACTCGAATGAAGGCACGGCGTCATTCGGCGAAGCGGCGCGCGCGATTGCGCGCATCATGCGGCCCACCGATTCGATGTATCTCCTCGGCCCAGGATTTTTCGGGCTCGTCTTGTCCGATACAGACACCGCAAGCGCGAATCGCCTGACCGGCCAGCTCGAGCAATCGCTCCGGCTTGTCGGCGCGAACAACAAATTTACTTTCGAAACATTCGTCTGCAACTATCCCGACCACGCCAAGAGCGCGCACGAACTCGAGCAAGCGGTCTTCTCACGCCTGCCCGCGCAGCAACCATGGCTCGAAAACGCGGAAGCGCGCTAGGGCTTTCTCCTCGTCTGAATCCAGAATTATTTCTCGCGGCTTACTGAAGTTTTGCGTATTCGGCTTTGGCGGCGATTAGTACGGGGATGTTCGAGTCTGCATCCTTCCACAGCGCAAAGAAATCCTGATAGGCGATCCTAGCTTTCGCGGCGTTGCCCTGTTCCGCATAGGCGCGGGCGAGTCCGAGATGGGCGAGCGCGCCGAGCGGATAATTCCCTACCAGATAGCGTCGATCGATAAACTTCTGAAATTCCGCAGCCGCCTCAGCGCCCTGATGCGCGAGCAGATACGCCTCGCCTCGAATGTAAGGAGGAACCAACGGCCCTCCAACACTGATGGCGGGCGCCGGGCTGCTGAAGTCATATTGCGACGCCGGCTTCAGAAGTTCGATCGCTTTTGCGGGATTCTTGCGATCGAGTTCCACAGCGGCGTGAATAGCGGGGAGCCAATAAAAATTGACAAGCGTGTCCGTCGGATATTGCTTCGCCAAATCGCTCGCCATTTTCTCGGCTCGCGCGGAATCACCGGATTCAGCAGAGACGAGCGCCGCAAGTATCTGGCTGTCGTGCGTGGATGCGAGTTCGAGCCCCGCCGCTGCCGCCGTCCGCGCTGGCTCGGCGTTTCCTAACATGGCTTCGTGCAAGGCTGCAAGCATCTGCCAGAGTGCCGCGCTCTCCTTCTGATCGTTTCGCTTGTCGAACTCGATGGCGCGCTGCGAGAACGTGCGCGCTTTGGAGAGCCGCCCGTGAAACGCTTCTGTGTCCGAGCCAAGCGCATCAAGAAAGTCTTCGGCTCCCGGTTTGCCTGCGGACCATGCCGATTGACGATCCATTTCCGCCGTATCCCCCTCGAGAAATGCGAGCCAGTACATGTTTGCGTGAAGGGTCGCAATCTCTGCGAGTTTGCGTTTTGTCGCGTCCTGGTAAGCCGCCTTCGCTTCATCAAGGCGATTGAGCGAAACGTAGTTGCCCACCACATTTCCTAAGCCAGCGCTGCTATCTGGAAACACGCGGAGGCACTCAAGCGTTTCGGCGAGAGCTTTCTCATACTGACCCAACTCGCCATCTACGGCGCCGAGATTTAGGTGTGCATTGGCATCCCGCGGATACGCTTGAGACCAAAGTTCGAACTCCTGAGCCGCTCTCTCCAAATCTCCGGTGGCGAAGAGCTGGTAATCGGCGGAAATACTGAATTTCTCTCTTTCGCTGACACGATCGCGGAGCTCGTAGGCCTTTATCAGATTTTGATTCGATAGCCCAATCTCACCGAGGTTGGAATAAGAAACTCCGAGGCCCAGATAAGCAGCGGCGAAGTTCGGATCGAGTTCAACTGCA
Organism: uncultured Acidobacteriota bacterium; assembly: GCA_963838705.1. GTDB lineage: Bacteria > Acidobacteriota > Terriglobia > Acidiferrales > UBA7541 > Palsa-147. The sequence goes on from CAWIRU010000007.1 coordinate 36,461, forward strand.
CGCTTGAAGAACGGAATCGCGGCGGCGTCCCCTTTAGTGCCAGCGGCTCTGCGAGCTTCCGAAAATGCCTTCAAAGCCTCCAGCGACGAAGTGGTGGCCTGCGGAAGTGGAGTATCGAATTTCTGTATCGTGGCCAGAGATTCGCCAAGTTTCTCGCGCATGGATGTCGCGACCTTGCCGAGGGCATCGAGAACGTGATTTTTGTCGCCGGCTTCCGCTTCCGTGCTCGCGAGCACGTCGCCTGTCTCGCAATTCACGGCTTTCAGGACCAGATCGTAGCGGTCGCCGACCTGCGCGATCGAACCGGCGAGCATCGCCGTGCTCGCCGAGCGCTGGCAGATTTCTCGCGCGACTTCCTTTGTCATGCGGTCGCCCGGCGGCCGGCCCATCAGATGAAGCGTCTCGTTCACCTTTTCATCGGAAAGAATATTCAAGAACGGAGACTGCGCGAGCTGCACCGATAGCGCTTGCTTGAGCGTGTCGTCGAACGTCGTATCGCCCGTGCTATTCGAAAAGTCCGCGATGACGATCGTGTCTTTCTCGGTCAACTTGGGCCCGCGGTGAAAGAAGAAATATGCGCCAATGGCGATTCCGGCAACCAGCACAGCGGCAATACCGAGCACCAGCCGTTTGTCGAGACCTCCGATGGACGGAACTCCGGCGGCGCTCGACTCGTGCTGCGGAGCAGGGAGCGGCGCTTCTTGGGGCACTGGAGCGGTCGCGGTGCCCGAAACACGGCGCTTGCTTGAATCATGCGTGGCCACTGAAGTCTTCGCCGCCGCAACATGCCCGGAACCTGAAGGAATATCCGAAGGCTCCGCGGCGACCGCCGTGCCAGAGCGGCTCGTATCAGTGTCGCGCTTCAAGCGCTGCATGTCCGCGCGCATCTCGGCAGCACTTTGGTATCGAAGTTTGCGATCCTTTTCGAGCGCCTTGCCGATGATGCGCTCCATTTCCGGTGGCAGGTCCGGATTCATACGGACGGGCGGCACCGGCGCGCGATTCAAAATCGCCTCGGTGATGACGCCCGAGCTTTCTCCGCGGAATGGCAGCGCTCCCGTCGCCATCTCGTAGAGCACCACTCCGAACGAAAAAAGATCGGTACGGGAGTCGAGGTCGCGCGCGCGGACCTGCTCCGGCGACATATAAGCGACCGTTCCAAGCGTCGTTCCGGGGCTCGTCAAATGCTCGGCGTTCACGCCCATCGTGCCCTGCGTTTCTAGGGCCGAATCGAATGTGGAGGAGCCAGACCCAGTAGGGTCGATGTGCTTGGCAAGGCCGAAATCGAGAATCTTCGCGTGGCCCCGCTGGCTTACGAAAATGTTCGCTGGCTTGATGTCGCGATGGACGATGCCCTTCGAGTGCGCGGCATCGAGCGCGTCGGAAACGTCAATTCCGAGCTCCAGCAGCGTCTCAAGATCGAGCGGCCGCCCGCCGAGCCGGTGCTTCAGCGTCAAGCCCTCGAGATACTCCATCACGATGTACGCTTTGCCGTTTTCCTCGCCGATATCGTAAATCGTGCAAATGCCTGGATGATTGAGCGCGGAAGCAGCCTGAGCCTCGCGTCGGAATCGTTCGAGAGATTGCGGATCGCGCGAGAGATCTTCAGGAAGGAATTTCAACGCCACGAAGCGATGAAGATTTGTGTCCTCGGCCTTGTATACCACTCCCATTCCACCGCCGCCGAGCTTCTCGACGATGCGATAGCGCGAAATCATCTGGCCAGGAGCGAGTTGCGATTCAGGCATGCCCGTGCATCTTAGGACGCGCTCCGGGGCAAGTCAACGAAGCATCAGACCGGGTTAGGACGATGCGAGGCGCACTTCGACGTCGAGGCCATCGAGTGCGCGACGGGCGATTCGCACGATTTCGCTCGCCCAGAGTTGCTTGCTCAAGACGACCAGCGAGCCTTCCTCGAAATCGCAGATCGCGCAGAAATAATAATTCGGAAACGCAGATTGATACGCGTCGGCGCCTCGGCGGGCAAGATCGCTTTCGAGAGCCGCATCGCCTTCCGCCACAAGCGCTCCGGCGCGCGCACCGAAAGTCTCCGCTTCGAACCATCCGAGCAATGATTCCAGTGGCGCCTCTTCAAGCGCCGGGATCACCACGCAGCGATTCGCCGCATCGCGGAAACGCATGCCGTGGCCATTGCAATAATCGCGGACGCGGTCGAGATGGCTGAAGAAATCGAGCGCCCAGGGTTCTTTTCCGGCAATCGCGGGGATGACGTGGCTCCAGACTTTCGCGGCAATTTCGCCGCGCGCCGGCTCGCGGTCTTCGTCGTATTCGACAAGTTCGATGCCAACGGCGCGGACGTCCGCTCCCACATCGAGCGGCTCGGCTTCGAACAAAATCATCTAGGCACCGGCGGCGCTGCTTGCGCCGAAGCGCCTCTCGTAATCAGGGGATTGTTTGCGGACTTCCAGCCAATCGAAGAAAGCATCGGGGGTTTGGAGCCAAACGCCGAACCACTGCGCGATTTCTTCCTTCTCGGCGCGCTTGCCCGCTTCGACCTTGTGATTCCGCGCGATCATTTCCGCGCGGCGCCGGCCGAGCACGCCGACTTGCCGCACTCGTTCTTCGGCGGGGCGATCGCCTTCGCGGCGGAATTTCCGGAATAGCTCGTCGAGGCGGATCAGGCACATCTCCGCGTCTTCGAGAGTCGAGAAGTGCAGCAAATCATGAAACTCTTCTTCGTAACGGCCTTCCGTGTCGGCTTCAGTCGAAAGGATGACCCGGCGCCCCGCGTCGGTAAGGACGCTCGCGATGTAATCGGCGGAAGTGTTTCCGTCGGCGCCAATTTGCGCGATCAAGCGCCGCCGAATCTGCTCAATCTCCGCGGCCGTGATGCGATCTTTTGCGAACGCCGAGGCCGCTTCCAGGATCAGATCTTTTTTAGTCGGCCCCTTCGGCGAATTCGATTCGTGGTGCTTAGCCTGGGTCACGGCTGGCTCCGATGTTCCTTTGGGTTCGTCGCGAACGCGCGCTTTGACGGATCGCCGGCGGCATCGCTTTCGAGCCGGCGGCGGTATCGCGCGATGTTGCGATTGTGCTCTTCGAGCGTCTTGCTGAAGAAATGGCCGCCCGAATCGTTCGCGACGAAATACATGAAATCCGTCTTGGCCGGGTCAATGGCCGCTCGCAACGACGCCTGGCCAGGATTCGCGATGGGTCCGGGAGGTAGGCCCGGACGCATGTAAGTATTGTACGGCGAATCGACGCGCAAGTCCGCATGGCGAACAATTTGAGTCGGGTGCCCCGCGAGCGCCAATGCATATTGCACCGTCGGGTCGCATTGCAGCGGATAATTGCGCTGAAGACGATTGTAGAAGACGCCGGCGACGAGCGGGCGCTCCGATTCGAGCGGCGTCTCGCGTTCAACCAGCGATGCCATCGTGACCGTATCTTCAAGTGATGGCGTGGAAGCAGTAGCGATCGGAACATCGGGATTCAAATTGCTCCACATCGTGCGAAATTCGCGAATCATGGTCGCGGCGATCTGATCGGGCGGCGTATGGCGCGCGAACAAATACGTGGACGGGAACAGAAAGCCTTCGAGGCTGCGCGCGTGCGGCGCGATATCCAGAATTGGCGTTGGATCCCGTGCGACACGCAGAAAATCCCCGCGGCTGCACAGTTTCTGCCGCTCCAGTTGATCCGCGATGTCGAACATGTTCCAGCCTTCCGGAATCTGCACGCTGACGACGTTGATCTTGCCGTTCGCAATTTTCCAAAAGACTTGCCGCTCGGTCATCTTTCCTTCGAAAAGATACTCGCCAGCCTGCAGCAATCGCCGCTGATGCCAGTGACTGAAAAATTCGAACGCGACGCGGCTGCGAATCACGCCGTTCTTCTGGAGAAGTGTGGCTGTGCCCCAGCGTGAAGTGCCGTGCGGGACATCCACGATGACGGAATCTCCCTGATAGCCTTTGTACGGGACACTGAGATCCTGGTCGAGCCATGCGGCGAACGCCCCGACGCCGGCAATTGCGAGAAGTAGGAGGAGGCCCAGGCGTCGCATGAGGATTAGTCCTTATCCGGTAAGGACGCGCGGCGATTGAGTTTGTCGCGGTCGAGGTATTCGCGCAAAAAGATGGCGGCGGCGAGATCGTCGTGCGACCGGCGCAAACTTGAGTCCTTCCGCCGCACGCGATGCCCGATTTCGGCGGCAGTCTGTTCCGCAGCCCAAGTCGTCAGCCGCTCGTCCACAAGCTCCACGTCAACGCCGAGTTCTTTCCGGAGGCGATTCGCGAAGCGCGCGGCCTCTTCCGCCATTTCGCCGGACGTGCCGTCGAGATTCAGCGGATAACCGACGACGATTTGCCGCGCGCCGAATTCGCGGGCGATTTCCCGGAGCTTGCGGATCGCGTCGCTGCGATTCTTGCGCTCGAGGATGCTCAGTGGCCGAGCAGTGATGCGAAGCTCGTCAGAAACAGCGAGGCCGATTCTACGGCGCCCATAGTCGATCGCCAAAATACGGCCTGGGAGCGTAACGGCGCCGCGCGAAGAACGCGGCTTGGGTGAACGAGATTTCTTCGTCTCCGCCACATTGGAAGAAGCGCTCATACACTTCAATTATACGCAATGCTGAAGAAATGGCAGGAATCTGCGCGAGGTAAGTTCTTCCTGGATACAGCCCGGATTAAAATTGTTTTGATGTGTGAAGATCGGGCGGCTCTCCACCGTGAAGTCGTCGCCGCGCAGGACTAAGGCTCGCGGCCGCGAGCGCCGCTCACCCATAGTGACTCAAAACCCATCAGTTCCATGTCTCGATCAAGACCCGCGTCTTTCATCAGAGCTTCGATTTCGGCGCGCGATTGCCTCTTTCCAAGCCGCTCAGCCAAGTCGGCGATTCCGAACGCCGTGATCGCGGAAATGGCCACCTGCCGCTTGAGCTGCTCGATGTCTACTTTGTCCAACGTGTCCGAAGCGGCGTGGTAATTCAGCATGTAATTAGCAGGCTCCTGAGTTGCGACGAGCGTAGGAATTCCCTCGAGCAGAAAATCAAAATTGTCCGTGCCGATGTCCGCGTCAAACGTCAACTCCGTAGCACCGAGCGTCTTGAGCGGCTCGACGATTTGTTTCATCGGTTCTTCGATGTCCTTGCGGCCCCCAAGTGAGTAGCCCGTGACGCGGCCGATGCCGGAATCCCAAATGATTGCGGCATCCATGTGGTCGAGTTCGGGGCGATGCGCCTTGGCGTAGGCCCACGATCCGAGCATGCCCTGCTCTTCGCCGGTGAAAAGCACGAAGCGGATCGAGCGGCGCGGGATCGTTCCGCTCGCGTGGATCACACGCGCAGCATCAATCACCATCGCGGCGTTGCATCCGTTATCGAGCGCGCCCGTTCCCAGTTCCCATGAATCGAGATGCGCCCCGAGGATCACAAAGTCCTTGGGATCCTCGCGGCCGCGAATTTCGGCGACGACGTTTTCTGATTCCACTGGGCCCGTGATTTTGTTCGGCAAGTCGAGATGGACGCTGACCGTAACTTTCTTCCCGAGAAACCGCGCCATCCTCTCGGCATCCTCACGTGCGATCACTGCCTGCGGCAACTTTTCGAGCGTCCCGTCAAGCGAGTTGCTGTGCCGATAGAGCAATAGATTCGGCCGCGTGGACATCCAGAATATAGCCACGGCCCCCGCATTCACCGCGCGATCGATGATGGCCGGCTGATAGAGATATTCGTTGTCGAGATCTTGCCAAGTGACAAGGAGAGAGCTGTGCACTAATGCGATCGCGCCCTTTACGGCGGCGCCGGCTTTCCTGAATCCGGCTTCGTCGCCCGCGCCGGCGTCCACAACGTTCGCGGTGATGCCGCCGTCGGGCGTCGCTGGTGACCATCCGACTGACGTAGCGCGCACGGGGAATGGAACGGGCGAGCGCACTTCCACCTGCGTCTTTCCTTCGCTCCAGCCGACCGGAATCGTGAACCTCTCCGTGTGGACTTCGTCCACGCCGGCGTAATGGAATGCTTCAACGGCCCAGCCGACAGCCTTGTCCGCGGCGGCCGAGCCCGAGACGCGGCCGCCAATTTCATCCGTCAGATGGCGCAAATTCTCTGCAAGCGGCGACGGCCCCTCGGCGCTCACGATCATTCCCGGTGCGAGATCGGAGCACGATTTTTGGACCGAACAGGCTCCTTCGCCCACGGGCAATTGCAGTGGCGGCGGTTTGACGGGCGGAATCTGGCTCCAGGCAGGCAAAGCGCAAAGCAGGAAGCACGGCACCGCGACGAGCGAAATTCGACTCGTCGAGAACATGAGCAAACTCCTGGGGTTAAGGGCTCTCATCAACTTCGCGGATTATAGCGCAGTGAAACGGACGGCGCTCAGCGCGTCATCGGATCGCTCCAGCAAGGATGTTATCGGTGACGCGCGCGACCTGAACCATCTCAGCGACATCATGGACGCGGACGATGTGCGCGCCGCCAAGAATACTTGCCGAGACGGTGGCCGCGGTGCCCCAGATGCGTTCGTCCGGCTGCTTTCCAAGCGTGTGGCCGAGAAACGTCTTCCGCGAAGTGCCAATCAGAATCGCGCAGCCGAGTTTCCGGAGCTCGGGCAGCCGCGCGATGAGTTCGTAATTTTGTTCGAACTTTTTTCCGAAACCGATTCCGGGATCCACGACAATTTGCGCTTTGCCAACACCCGCGCGCCGCGCCAAAGCAATCGATCGCCGCAGACCGCTCAAGACGTCGGCGACGACGTTGCGTGCAAAAGGCGCCTTCTGCATTGTTCGCGGTTCGCCGCGCATGTGCATCAGCACGAGCGGAACGCGACGCGCGGCCGCAACTTTGGCGAGCTCGGGACCGGCTCTCAGTCCGGTGACGTCGTTTACGATTTCCGCTCCCGCGGCAATTGCCGCGTCCGCGACGGCGGCCTTCCGCGTGTCAATCGAGATTGGAATCTTGATTCGCCCCGACAGAGCCCTCAGCACGGGAAGCACTCGCGCCAGTTCCTCGTCCGCGGAAATTCCTTCCGAGCCAGGCCGCGTGGATTCGCCGCCGACGTCGAGAATGTCCGCCCCCGCTTTTTCAATCGCCAGCGCTTGCTCGACGGCAAAAGCCGGCTCAAAGAATCTTCCGCCGTCCGAAAAACTGTCCGGCGTGACGTTCAGCACGCCCATCACCAGGGTGCGCCCGCCGAGCTTGAGCGTACGCGATGGCAATCGAAGCCGGATTTTTTTTCTAATGACCAAATCCAATCCGTTCGCCTTCAGCGCGTCAGCGCAGCGGGCACGTAATACGCCGCGCGATTTGAAACGCGAAGCGCCTCGCTTGCGCCCGGATTCGTCACTTCAACGCGCAACGTATGCCAGCCCGGTTTCGCGGCGCCTTCGCCGGAAGGATAAAAACCGAGCGTGTACTCCGTGCGAATGTTGCTCGCGATCCGCGCAAACGCGTCGCGCCCGCTCTGTGTCTCGTGCAGAAAATAAAGTCCGCCGCCCGCGCGGCGAATCAGTTCCGCGAGAAAAAGAGTGTACGCTGGAATTCCTTTTTCGCGCGTCGCTTCCGTCAGAAGCGTTTCATTTTGATGTGCGGCGAGCCATTTCTCGGTCATGACGGGCGGCCGGTTCTGCGTAGACACGGCGAAGACTTCTATGCCATCGACGGCGAGCGCTCGCGTGACGTCATCGAATGCCAGCCTCGGATTCGTTTCGTTGAGAACAGGAGCTGTCGGCCGGTCGAGCGAGAGTCCGAGGCCGCTGTCTTCGCCGTCAGTGAAGAGCAAGATCGCTTTGCGTCCGGTGCGTCCGCGAAACAATTTTTCTGCCGCGAGATAGACAGTCTCGTAAATATTGGAGCCGCCTGTGTCGCCAAAGAGCGCCTTCACGTCGACGCGGGCGATGGCGTTTTCGAGCAAATCGCGATCGCGCGAAAACGGCAAGAGAACGTAAGAATGCGCGGAGAATTCGACAATCGAGACTTCATCTCGCGGCGCAAGAATTTCCGCCAGGCTTTTCGTTGCATGCAGCATCGCATCGGCTTCGGGCAAGACGCTCGGGCTTGCGTCAATCACGGCCGCCACGGCTGCTGGCTCGTTACCCGCATCGAAGTACGCGACGCGCTGTTCGACGCCGCCCTCGAAGATTCGGAAATTGCCGCGCGCGAGGCCTGTGACGGAAGTGCCATCGGCGGCGAACACGTTGCAATTTACCGGAACAAGATTGACGCGCACGCGAAAGGCCCGCCCCGCGAATTTCTCCTTCGAGTCGTTTGGCGTTGGCCCAGGCTCGACGATGTGGATCTCGCCCGACGTCGCGTCACGCCTGAGCGTGACGTTTGCATCGAGCTGAACGGGACGTGTGGGCTTCGATTTGCGTGCTGGAGCTTGCGCGAAAAGCAAAAGCGGCGTCACGCAGAAGAGAAACACGCAGATTGCAGCAACGACAAGCGCCTCGCCAGAAGTGCGCGCGATAGTTCTCACCGGAGCGCACATCGCGGGAGGGAGGTTTTCAGTCGAGGTCAAAATCTCGCAGGGGTTTTTCGATCGGCTGGTCTTTCGCCTTCTTGAGGCCTTCAGCGAATTTCCGGGCGAGAACATCTTCTTTCATTTTCTCAGCTTCGACGGAAAGACGGAACTTGTCTTCAACGCGCTGCTCGTGCTCGCGCAACAATCGCGCCGTGTCATCCAGATCAATCGAAGGCGCAAATTTCGCGGCTTCATGCGAGAGCACCACCGAAAGTTCCGGATCCACGGTCAGTTTCGCGTGGCAGCAGGGGCATTCGACGTGCACCGGCTTGTCAGACCTTTTCGCCACAAGCGTATTTTACGCCTATTTTCCGCGTAGGAGGTCCAGCGAGATCTGTGGATCGGCCGCCAAAACAAAAAGCCCGAAGGCTTTGGGCCTCCGGGCTTCCCTGCGGAGATGAAATTCAGTTCGATCAGGCCGGCGCGGGCTTCTCGCCCTTGGCCAATCCCGGCAGCGGACGCGGCTCGGGACGAAGCGTAAGCTGTGGTTCCCTGGTTGCCACCGGCGGAGGCGAAGGCGGCTTGATCTTCTCCGGCAACGGCTTGCCTTCGATCAAGAGCTTCAGCTCCGTCGCATCCAGCACTTCGCGGTCGAGCAATGCCTGCGCAACCCGCTCGAGCGCATCACGGCTCGTTTCGAGAATATTCCGCGCGCTCTGATAACCGTTGGTGACGATCGAATTCACTTCGCGGTCAATTCGAATCGCGGTGTCCTCGGAATAATCGCGATGCTGGGCGATTTCGCGGCCCAGGAAGATTGCTTCCTCTTTCTTGCCGAAGGTCAGCGGCCCGAGCGTGCTCATGCCCCACTCACAAACCATCTGGCGGGCAATGTCGGTGGCGCGCTCGATGTCGTTCCCGGCGCCGGTTGTAAGGTGATTCAGAAAAATTTCCTCGGCCGCGCGGCCGCCCATCAGAACAGCAAGCTGCGCTTCGAGGAATTCCTTCGTGTACGTATGCTTGTCGTCGATGGGCAATTGCATCGTGACGCCCAGCGCCATGCCGCGCGGAATGATCGTCACTTTATGAAGCGGATCGGCGCCCGGCGTCATTGCGGCGACGAGCGCGTGTCCAGCCTCGTGATACGCGGTGTTCTTCTTCTCCTCATCCGAAAGAATCATGGACTTCCGCTCGACGCCCATCAAAACCTTGTCCTTCGACATCTCGAAGTCCGCCATTGTGACGGACTTGCGGTTCTGGCGCGCCGCCCAAAGCGCTGACTCGTTCACGAGATTCGCGAGATCCGCCCCGGAGAAGCCCGGCGTGCCGCGCGCGATCACGGAGAGATCCACGTCGTCGCCGACAGGAACCTTTCGTGTATGCACGCGGAGAATTTCTTCGCGGCCCTTTACGTCCGGGCGAGGCACGACCACGCGGCGATCGAATCGTCCGGGACGCAGCAGCGCCGGATCGAGAACGTCCGGCCGGTTCGTTGCGGCGATCAGGATGACGCCTTCGTTCGATTCGAAGCCGTCCATCTCGACGAGCAATGCGTTCAAAGTCTGCTCGCGCTCGTCGTGTCCGCCGCCGAGGCCCGCGCCGCGATGGCGTCCCACGGCGTCAATTTCATCAATGAAGATGATGCAGGGTGCATTCTTCTTGCCCTGCTCGAAAAGGTCGCGGACGCGGCTGGCGCCCACGCCGACGAACATCTCGACGAAATCGGAGCCCGAAATCGAGAAGAACGGAACGTTGGCTTCACCGGCAATCGCGCGTGCGAGCAACGTCTTGCCCGTTCCCGGAGGCCCGACGAGGAGCACGCCTTTCGGAATGCGTCCGCCGAGCTTCTGGAATTTCTGAGGGTCTTTCAGGAAATCGATGATTTCATAGAGCTCTTCCTTCGGCTCGTCAATCCCGGCTACATCCTTGAACGTGGCCTTCTTCTGTTGCGCGGTCAGCAGCCTCGCGCGCGATTTGCCGAAACTCAGCGCTTTATTTCCGCCGGCTTGCATCTGCTTCATCATGAAAATCCAGAACGCGATCAGCAGGATCACCGGCGCAAAATTCACCACGAAGGCGAGCCAATCGCTGTTCTTCACTTCCTTGATGTTTATAAGAACGCCCTTGTCTTGAAGGGACTTCGTAATGTCCGGGATTGAAGAATTCGCGACGGTTACGTTGTGAAACTTTGCGCCGCCGTCCCGGTATTCGCCTTCGACTTCAGCGCTGTTCTGGGCGAGATAAATTGTGACTTCCTTAATATTGCCCTGCTGGACCTGAGCCAGGAATTTTGTGTAGCTGGGCTCATCTTCGTGGGCCGTCTGTCCCCCGGTAGACGCCATCTTCCAAAGCGCCACCGCCAGAACGACCATGACCAGCCAGAATAAAATGGTTCGGACCGTTGAGTTCACAGAACTACCTCATCCTTTCCAACTTTTGACCCTGCCTCGTCCAGTGCTTCGGCGCCCGGTTGCAGGCGCTGGGCGGCGTGCCGGACTTGACAGCCCCACGTAGGGAAGGTTCCGGTACAGCCCCGCGCGCCCGCCCAAACCGAAACCCACCATATGATTAGATGCTGAAGAGAAGCCGGTGTATTCAGCCTTCAAATCCACCTTCCGGGCGTCCGGCTTGTCGAACAGCACAGCCAGCCGCAGCGACCTCGGCCGGCTCTCCAAAATCTGCTTCATCAGGAAGTCCTGTGTAACGCCGGTGTTAAGCACGGCATCCACCAGCAGGACGTCCCGCCCGCGCAAATCAGGCGGCCAACTGAAATAAATCTCGCGCCGATCGTGGCCCGCCAGACTGATGTCGCGCTGCTCCGCACGAAGAAAGCGGCAAACAATCGGCACCGAAATGCAGCGGATCAAGTCCGCGCCAAAAAGAAAACCGTTGTCCAATACCACCATTACGTCGAGCGTTCGCCCCGCGTAATCCTTCGAAATGGCCCTGCCCAACTGCCGGACCCGGCTGGCAAGCCTTTCTTTGGTAAAAGCGACTCGCATTCGCCCGTTATAGATTTTCTTCCAGCACGACGATCCGCCGTTTCGTTTCCTTGCCCGCCAGAAATTCTGCGGCGGGAGGCCAGCCGCGCGTCCAAGCAATCCGGCCCGCGCTCGTCAGCACCGGCCATCTCTCCCGGTCCGGGATTCCGATTCGCGCGTCGGAAAACAACCGCTTGAGCTTCTGCGCCTGACGTTTTCCGGGCAGCCTGTAAACATCGCCCGGCCGCCAGTTTCTTAGGACAAGAGGGGGCGTGAGGCGATCAGCATCGAGAACGCCAGTCTCACAAGTAGTGTCGCTCTCCCTCACAGGCCAGTCAATGGGTTTCAGCCAAAAGCGTAACCCCAGTTCCGGAACATCAATAGACGCAATGCCTTGGCTCGTCAGAGCCACATCATATTCATACGGACGCAAATTCTCGGGGGAAGTTCCCGCGGCGGGACGGCGTGTAAATTCCAGACGGTCAAAAATCCGGACGACGTTTACCCCGTGCGGTAATTCCACGCGTCGGCCGCTCTGCGACGCGCTCGCAAGATGCAGAACGTCCTCGACGTGCCCGAAATGCAAGCCCGAGGCGTCGCCTGCAATCTTGGCGAACAGTCCTTGAATGATCCGGCGAGCGAGCGCACGCGCGGCATCTGCGTTCTGCGAGTGCGTACCGAGCGGCGTGAGCAGGCCGGCCACGTCAATCGAAAACCCGTCCCGGGTCTCATTCACCGACGAAGAAATCCGATCCTCGACGAGCAGATTCCAAAATGCCTCCTCGTCCCGGAAAATCGTCGAAAGGCTCGAGAGTCGCTCGACAATCGCCGGATTGAAATCATGCTCGAGCCGCGGCAGCAATTCATGCCGTACGCGCGCCCGCAGACGCGTGGTGTCGAGATTCGTTGCATCCTCGCGCCAGTCCTGCCGCTTCGCGCGGAGGTATTCGCGAAGTTCGGCCCGGCGAATGTCGAGCAGCGGCCGCACGACACTGGATCGCATCGGATAAATTCCCACGATGCCGCGCGGCCCCGTGCCACGAAGCACTCGGGCGAGAACCGTTTCCGCTTGATCGTCAGCCGTGTGCGCGACGCCGACTTTCGTGCAATATCCTTCTGAAACGGCGCGCTCGAAGAAACGGTACCGCGCGCGACGGCCGGCGTCTTCGAGGTTCCAGTGATTTCGCTTCGCTTCGGCAGCGACGTCTTCACTGGCAGAGAAAAGCTCCAGACCGCGGGCCCGAGCGAGATCGGCGACGAAGGCCGCGTCCGCCTGCGAAGCGGCGGCGCGCAATTCGTGATTCAAATGCAACACGCAGAGGCCGATGCCGAGCTCGTACTGCAATTCTTCGATCAACAGCAGTAGCGCGACGGAATCTGCGCCCCCCGATACGGCAACGCCGACGCGGTCACCGGCAACGATCATTCGGTGACGGCGAATGGTTTCGAGGATGCGATGGTGAAGTTCGGACTTCATACGTGCGCGGCCGCGATGCAAGCGACACCAGGTATGTTACCAGCGAAATCGGGCTCTGTATCAAGCGCGCGGCCCGCGGCCACCTGGGGCAGCGCGGAAATAAAAAAGCCCGGAGCTGAAGCCTCCGGGCGGAAAGATTCTAGATAGTTGGCCGGACTACAGCGAGCCTGAAATCTGCTGAGCCAGGAGCTCGCGGCTATAAGAAATTCTGCGGTCTAGCGCCACGGCCGCGAAATAGGAGCAACTCTCCCGCTCCGCCTCGGCCCACCGAGCGACAGCCAAAGACAGAGGACGGAACACCTTGTTCATCGCGTTGAGCAGCGCGTAGTACATGCCGACGGCGCGCAAATCACCCGTGTCGTCGCCGCGGCCGGGGCACAGTCGAAGCAATTGAATCAGCCGCGAGAATTCGTCACCGCGAACTTGCTGATCGCGAATTCCGGCGACTTCACGCACACGCTCAGAAAGCTCGGATTTCCGGCTTGTGGCAATCACCGAACGGCAGTATGAAACGAAGAACTGCAGCATCAGCGCCAGAGAGATTACGCAAATTAGGGCTGCGATAATCATCGGGCCCTCGCCAGAAGCTGCGCTGTTTCAAGTCGCTCCCCTTCGGGAACCTTCATAAACGTGAATGCCCAGGCCACAGGAAGCCATATCGCAACTATGGGCGGCATCCACTTCAATACCGATAGCTCGAGGCCGGGGAATAGATTGCGCAGCGCGTACGTTGCGGCCGAGGCGCTGAAAAACACGCCTAGCGCGAGTACAAGCTGAATCAAGTGCGTGCGCGTTTCGCCCAGCTTGAGCACCGCTCCCCAAAGTATGTAGGTAAGAATGACGCCGACGAAATAAAGATTCCGGCTCAAGTCTACTGCGAACCTTGTGGTCAAGTGATCCTTATGCTGCGCGATGACCATATAAGAGAATGCGGCGGTCCCAAACAGCAGCGCGATCGCGAATGCGTTGATGTATTTGCTCACACGCATCTCAGAAAACACGTGCTGATAAAACTGCATAATGACGAAGAACAGCAGGATCGTCAGCAAACTGTCGGAATAATAATAAAAGTAGTTGTATTCCACCGAGGCAAACCCAAACTTGTGGAGACAATAAAATTCGCCAATCGACACAAGTGCAGTAAAGCCAACATAAAGATTCAATGGAAGGTAGCGCAGGAAGTTATGACGACGAATTGAACACACCACAACGGCGACTTCTGCAGAGAAGCCAATCACCCACAGCAGATAATCGATAGGGCCAAGATCCATATGCTCGCTCGAACTAGCCTGGCCCTAACTGCCCCGTTACCGAACCTCTAACCTCACTAAATTCAGTAAGGTGTCGGTGGTACGGGGGCCGACGTGTGCGCGAAATACGGCGTCGGTGGAACCGGAGCCGAAGTATGCGCGAACGCCTGATTCGCCACAACCTTCAACCCCATCGCGCCAGTCAGTATCACCAGCGCTAAACCGGCAGCCGCTAACCACTTATTCACAGGACCCTCCGATTGGGAAACTACGCGGAGGAGTCTACTAAGCGGTTGGTTGCCGTCAAGAGAGAAATTACATGCGGGTGTGTCGAAAGAGTACACACCCTCCCTCTCGCTGGTAGGCCAGCACTTCGATTCAGTTGTCGACGTGGAGAGTAGAGTCTCAGCCTGCGGCGGTCAACGGTACGTCCGTACTACTGCCTTCAGTCATAACTTCGGCCTTTCGGGACCATGACTTCGCTCAATCGTCGGCACGAGACGCATTCTTGACAGCAATTGCGGCGACCCCTAGCATAATAAGTTTGATTCGTGCCGGTGTAGCTCAGAGGTAGAGCGAGGGTCTCATAATCCCTAGGTCGTGGGTTCGAGTCCCACCGCCGGCACCATTCACACCGCCTACTATGTCGGCTTGATGTCTTCTGTTGACGGTCCGCGTCTGTGGGCCGCGCGTGAAATCCATCTCGCCTCATCCGCCTTTCCTCGTGCGACTCGGGGTACAATGCCTCGCGCCAAACGTCTAAATCTATTGTGATGGATGACTTTCTAGGAGCTTTTCGAATGAGAAGATTTGTCGTTGCTGCCGTCGCGGCGATTTTGATTCTGTGTTTCGGCTATTCCGATAACGCCGGAGCGCAAGAACAAACCAAAGATACGAAGCCAGCGGACTCCAAGGCGGCAACCGAGCCAACCACTCCGCCTGCAAAAGAAGAATCCTCGGTCACCGACCACACGATCAAGATCGGCGGCCAGACAATTCCTTACAAGGCAACCGCGAGCACGACGCTGCTGAAGAACGACCAGGGCGAACCAACCGCGCTGATTTTCTCGATAGCCTACACTCGCAGCGACGTCAAAGATCTCACCCAGCGCCCGATCGCCTTCGTGTACAACGGCGGCCCCGGCTCTTCATCCATATGGCTACACATGGGCGCGTTCGGCCCGCGGCGCGTCGTCACCGCGAATGCCGGGCCGACGGCCCCGGCACCATATTCCGTTACGGACAACGCAAATTGCCTCCTCGACAAGGCCGACCTTGTTTTCATCGATCCCGTCGGCACGGGCTTCAGTCACGCAGCGGGCAAATCCAAGGACAAGGATTTCTGGGGCGTGGATGAGGATGCAAAGTCGCTCGCGCAGTTCATAACCACATACGTGAGCCGCAACAATCGCTGGAACTCATCGAAGTTTCTCATCGGCGAAAGCTATGGCACCTTCCGCTCGGCAGCTCTCGGCGATTACCTCCAATCGCATCAAAACATGGACCTCAACGGAATCGTCTTGATTTCGTCGGTGCTCGATCTCGGCACGATTTCGTTCAATCCCGGCGAAGATATGACCTACGTCTACTATCTCCCGAGCTATGCGGCCACGGCGTGGTACCACAAAGCGCTGAGTAACCGGCCCGACGACCTAAACGCGTTTCTTGTTGAAGTGCGAAGGTACGCTGCGTCGGACTACGTTGCCGCGTTGATGAAAGGATCGAATCTTTCAGAGGGTGAACGAGCGGCGGTGGCGAAGAAGCTTTCTCAGTACACGGGACTCAGCGAGGACTATCTCATCAAGGCCAATCTCCGCGTGAAGCTGCCTCAATTCATGATCGAGCTCCAAAGGAGCAAGGGACTAACCACCGGCCGGCTGGATGCGCGTTTTACAGGCCCTACCTACGATCTGCTCGGCGAGTACGCGAACAATGATCCTCAATCCGACGCGGTCAGCGGTGCCTTTGCGGCGGTTTTCAACGCTTACGTCCGCGAAGACCTGAAATTCGGCCAAGATAAGTCGTACGAAGTATTGAGCGGTCAGGCCAATGGAGAGTGGGATTGGAAGCACAAGTCGGGCCAGCATTACGGCTTCCCCGGGTCGCCGAATGTCGAAGGAGATTTGATCGAGGCGATGATTTCGAATCCGCACTTGCGAGTCGAAGTTGAGAACGGATTCTATGATCTCGCCACTCCGTTCTTTGCGACCGAGCATACGATGGATCATCTCGGCCTACCTGCTGACCTCCAGAGCCACATCGAGCTCAAGTATTACGACGCCGGGCACATGATGTACTTGCAAGATGCCGATCTCACGAAGCTTAAGGCCAACATCGCCAACTTCATTGATCGCACGTCAAAACCATAGCTGAATCGAGGGACGCTGACTCGGACGGCGTTCAGCTCGAGTGTCTGCAAGCAATTGACACACGGCACGCGCATCGTGCACGATGGCGGCCGCCTCGCTAGGTTCATCCCGAACACGCCGCGTGACCGCCGAGACGCTCATCATCGTGAACCCGATTGCAGGCGGCGGACGCGCCGGCCGCATGCAGGCCGGGGTCGCTCGCTACTTCTCAGACCACAAACGCCCCGTTGACTTTGCGGTCTCGACAAGCACAGAGGATTTCCGTCGCGTTGCGGCGCATGGCATCGCGAGCGGCTATCGTTACGTCATCGCTCTCGGAGGCGACGGCGCATTTCACCACCTCGTTGAAGCCGCGGCCGGATCTTCTGCGATCCTCGGATTTCTGCCCGCCGGGAATGGCAACGACATCGCGGAAGGCCTCGGCATACCGCGTGATCCGATCGAGGCTGCCCACTCATTCCTGCACGGCCGTCCTCGAGCTATTGACGTGGTTCGGGTGAATTTCACTGCGGACAGCGCAGCGTCTCGCACGGCAATTTTTATCGGTGCGGGCGGGCTGGGCCTCGACGCGGAAGCGGCTCAACTGGCGAACACGCGGTTCCGCGGCTGGCCTGGAGTGACGCGCTACATTGCGGGCGCACTGTGGGCACGCCGGAATTTTCGGAGCTTGGAGCTCGACGCGAATATGGACGGCGAATCCTGGCGCGGCCGCGTGCTCTTTGCCGCCGTCGCCAATGCGCCCTGCTATGGATCGGGCGTCCGGATCGCTCCCTCGGCAAAGATGGACGACGGATGGCTGGAAGTGACTCTCGTGCAGGAAATGCCGCTTATGCGATTGCTGGAGGCGATACCGATCGTTCTCCGCTTCGGCGACATTCGCTGGCCTGAATTGCGCCGCTATCGAGCCCGCCGCGTGACTTTTAAAACGAATCGCCCGGCGCTTGTCCACGGGGATGGAGAAATTCTCGGCAACTCACCCGTCGAATTCGAAGTGATGCCGGGAGCCGTGCAGGTCATGCTCTCGCGACACCCATAAGAGGATCTCATCTTCGCTAGCTGGGTCTCTTCTTGTCGAGCTTCAGAACGACCTCGATGTCCTTGCGGCTGTCGAAGCTCGAAATCGAATGAGTTGCGGACGATAGGTCACCATGCTCCGCGTGGATTTCGTAGTCCACGTTCGGATCAAGGCCGCTGAAGCGATAGGCTCCCGACTCATCCGCGATGTGGGTCTTCACGTCTTGAGTTCGGAGATTCTTGAGGTACACAACGCTATCTGCCACGGGATTCTGGTGCGAATCGAGCACGGGGCCGTGGACCGTCCGCAGTTGCGCGTCTTTCTTCTCTTGCTTCTTGTCCTGCGAACTGACGGCGAGCGCAATCCCAAGAGCCAGAATTGCCGCGAAGATGCTCACAGCTGTGCGGCGATATAGCTTCACAATTCCTCCGTTCGGATCCGGCGGAAGCGATGCTCCAGCAAGTCAGGAGCAAATGAAAAATGCGTCGTACAAAGAATGGGATGAGGCGAGAGAGGCTTAGGATTCGGCAGGCGAGTTTCGAGGGCCCTATTCCACTCCGTCTTCTTCTATGACTTCGCCGTGGTCGCCGTTTTCCTCTTCCTCGTCTTCCTCGTCCTCTTCTTCTTCCTCTTCTTCTTCGTCTTCTTCATCCGAGAGCACGATGACGTGGACGGGATGCACCTGAGTGACCTCGAGCTCGACGTCGCATTCCGGGCAGCTCAAGATCTCGCCTTCTTCCACCTCGTCTTCGTCGACATCGATCTCCGTGTCGCAATCCGGACATCTGACCACGGGAAGGGCCTCCTTGCGCGGTCGCTTCTCGAGCCCGCGGGCGTATTATATAACGCACCTGTCAAGGATTTCTGCATCGGAGCGTGTGGAGTTGTCGCCGAAACGTGAATACCCTGAAAGGCCGGTTGTCGGAGTTGGCGGCGTCGTGATCCGCAACGGCTGCGCTCTCCTGATTCGCCGGGGCAGCCCGCCTCTCCAGGGAGAATGGTCGATCCCTGGCGGAACGCTTGAGCTCGGCGAAACAATTTTGGAGGGAATCCGGCGCGAACTGAAGGAGGAGACGGGAATCGAAGTCCGCGTGCTCGAATTGATCGAGGTTTTCGACCGGATTTTCCGCGATCCTGCCGGTCGCGTTCAATATCACTTTGTGATTGTGGACCACCTTTGCGAATTCATTGGCGGGAGCGCGCATGCGGGCAGCGATGTGTCCGATACCGCTTGGGTTCGCGAAGCAGATCTCCGGAAATACTCGCTCACGAAAGCTGCCACGCGCGTTATCCAAAAAGCATTTGCGCTGGCGGCATCGCTCGATTCTGCAAAATCTTCGAAGAGGACCTGTTAGGTCGTTAAACGGGAAGAGCCAGAAATACGTGCTTGTGGAAGACGCTATTCTCGTCTCCGATGAGGACTTTGCCAATCCATCCCGGCTGCGTCGGGCTCTCGATCAACAGACGCAAGTTTCGCGCGTCGAGAGGCACGTCAAACGCGACTCGCGTTTGATAGGATTCGCCCGGCCGCAGTTGTTGCGTCATCGAAACGCCTGACTCTCCAACGACCTCGAGGATTCGACCCGCGGCGAAGGATGGTGAGTATGAACGCCCGGCGTCATCCACGAGCGATATGGCGCGCGGCGATGGTTCGAGCGGAGAATCGCCTCGACGCGGCGAGATCGTGTTCTCATCGAACCGCGTGCGCACGGTGACGACGTAGAATATTCCATTGGCTGCAGTAATATTTGCGCCGGTCCCGACCGCCGGCAACTTCGTCACGTCCGTAACCGCATATGCGATGTGGCAGTCAATCTCGCAGAAATATTTTTCCTGGCCGGGCGCGAGCGTCCACTCTCTGCTTCCGATAGAGGCCCCAAGAAGCACGGCAGAGTAGCCGGCGATGAGGATGAGCGCCACGACAAGAATCTTGCGCGTCAGCCCAACCCGGCCGATAAGCCAGTTGGCGATTGCGTTGCTCAATCGCTCAAGCCGCGGCTCACCTAGAATTTTCAACCCGGCGATGACGACAGCGCTTCCGAATAGCAGCGCAACGGTCGCGAGAAACGCGAGCGCGCTGAAAGCCGCAAAGCCTTGCTTCAGCTCCATTTCAAGCTCCTCGTGGCCGTTTAATCGCCGGCGGCGGCTGCGGGCAGCCCGCCGAAGCGCCGTTCGCGCGATGCGAAATCATGCAGCGCGGCCTCCAAATCCTCGGCGCCGAAGTCGGGCCACAATTTCGAGGTGAAGACCATCTCGGCGTACGCGCACTCCCATAGCAAGAAATCGCTCAAGCGATTTTCTCCGCCGGTGCGAATCAAGAGATCGACATCCGCGCTCGGGCGTCCCGCGTGCGTCACTTCGCCGAGGCGCCGCGCGAATTCCCTCTGCGAAACTTCGAGGCTCGACAGCATCCAGCATGCGGCGCGCAGAATCGCGTCCCGTCCGGAATAGTCAATCGCGATGCGCAATTCAATCGTTCGCGCCGAAGCGGTCGCCCGTTCGGCAAATTGAATCGCGGAAGCGAGAGACGCCGGAATGCGGTCGCGCCGGCCGATCACGCGGATTTGGACGCCACGCTCCGCGCAAGCCCGCGATTCGTGGAGCAGATATTCTTCGAGCAGCGCGAGTAGCGCGGCGATTTCGGGCCCCGGGCGCCGCCAGTTGTCGCTGGATAGCGCAAATACCGTCAGAGTCCCAATGCCGAGTTCCGGCGCCGCAGCGACCACGCGCCTGACGGCATCTACGCCAGCGCGATGTCCCTCCGAGCGCAGGAGTCCGCGCGCGGCAGCCCAGCGCCCGTTGCCGTCCATGACGATCGCCACGTGGAGGCCAGGGGGACTTGCCTGCATCAAAGTACTTTCAGGTGCAAAGTGAATGGTCAAAAAATTTTCCTTTCTCAGGCCTCGCGAGTCGCGCGGATCAGCGCTTCCATGTGGTTAAGATAGCGCTCGAGAGCCCGCCGGCCGCTCGCCGTCAGGCGGTACTCCGTCTTTGGAACTCGATCGGAAAATGATTTTGTGCAGGCGATGTGGCCCGCGTCCTCGAGCTTGCGCGCGTGTACGCTCAGATTCCCGTCGCTCGCACCGAGCAACTGCTTTAACTCGGTGAACGAGAGCGACGGATTCACAGCGAGAGCGCTGACGATAGCGAGCCTGGTGCGTTCGTGAATCAGACGGTCAAGTTGCGTCGCAGAAATTTCGGGCACTGCTGCGCCCGCTTGGGGCTTCGAGGCGGTGCTGCCGCCCCTTCGCGCACCCGCTCCTCTTTCATCTCGCTCCGCTCGCGCGGCGCTCGTCTTGTTATCCGCCATAATCCCTCGCAATGATCGCTCCGAAGATGATGTGCAAGCCACCGAATCCGGCCGCAAGCAGCGCGTTACCCCATGTCGCGGGACAGAAGAGCGCGACTGTGCCGAGAACCATGAAGCACAGTCCCAAGAGAGGCACGATCCGGATCGAAAAGGCTCCACCCGTCACGACGCCGGTGCCATAGAGCAGGAGCCATAACCCGGGAATCGCGCCAACGTGCCCGGTGCGAAATAGCACGACGGTTAGCAACGCGCCGGTGAACATCGGCGGCGCGAAACTCAGCGCAAATTTCCGGCCCGGGCCCGCGAGCAGCGGAACGCCGGCTTGGCGCGCTTTCGACATCATGCTCCACGCGGCGATCGCAAATGCAACCGATGCTTCGGCGAGCCACGTGAACAGCCAGGCGGAAGCCGATTGCTGCCGCGATGCAATGACGGCGGCGCCAGCGGCCGTGATGCCCATGGCGACGCCACCCCAGCCGGGAACCGCGGTGAACGAGGACGCGCGCTCCATCGTCTCGCGGATGAAGCGCAGGTTATCGCGCGCGCGGTCATCAAGAGCGACGGGCTTGTCGGAACGTGGGTCCCGGGGATTCGTCTGCACCATGGGACAACAATAGCGCCGGATTAAGAGTTGTCAAGTACTTTGTGTTGCAAAGCAGACTCGCGGCGCCAAATTGACCGGAACCATTTTCCCGATCCCCTTGTCCTGCTGCCCAAGCGGGCATATCCTCAGCGCGCCATCTCGACTGGAGGAATTTCACATGAGCTACCGAATCACAATTGCCACCGCGATCCTTTGTCTTGCGATCCCCGCCTTTGCGCAGCAAGCACCGGCGCCCGCGCCAAAAATCGAAACGAATCCCATCTCGAATCATCTTCGGAGCGATCTCGCGGACAGCGCCAAAAACATGGTCGCTGCCGCGGACGAAATGCCCGCCGACAAGTATTCGTATCAGCCGACACCTCAACAAATGACATTCGCTCATCTCATCGTTCACGCCACGACGGGCAACTATTTTTTCTGCTCGAAGCTCTCGGGCGTCGCCCGGCCTGACGTCAAACTCGCGGACACCGACGGCAAGGACAAGCTTCTGCCCGCGCTTAGAGCGTCCTACGACTTCTGCACGGCCAACCTCGCCAACGTGGATGATTCGAATCTCGGCGAGACTCTTCCTTTCTTCGGAGGCCGCACGATTTCGCGCGGTGGTTTGATGACGACGGTTTCGGCGGAGTTCGCCGATCACTATTCCATCGCAGCGATGTATCTGCGAATGAACGGCTTGCTGCCGCCAACCGCGAAAAAAGATAAATAATTTCGGCGAGCTTTACGAACGGCGTTTCGGATAACGGCCCGTAATCGTGTTCCAGCGGATCACCACCAGATCCCAGAACATGTGCAGGCTGTCGCGGAAGACGTGAACTTTCGTCGCCGGATCGTGCGCCCATCGCACCGGCACTTCCACGGCGCGCAATCCGTGGCGTTTCGCAAGGAACAGGATTTCCGGATCGAATCCGAAGCGCTCGACGCGCTGTTGCTCGAAAATGATTCGTGAGCGATCCAATCGAAACGCCTTAAAGCCGCATTGCGTGTCCTCGAAGGAAAGCCCGGTGAATAGACGCACGCAACGGTTAAAGATAATTCCCGCGACCTCGCGGAATCGCGATTGGTGCACCGAAATTAATTTGCGGTCCATCGCGCGGGAGCCGAAGGCCACGTCGGCATTTTGCAGCGCGTCGAGCAGTTTGTCCGCCTCTTCGATCGGCGCTGAGAGATCAGCATCCGTAAATAGCGCCACGCGCCCGCGCGCTTCCAGCATTCCTTGCCGCACGCTGTAGCCCTTCCCGCGATTTTCGCCATTCGGCACAAGGCGCAGCGCGGGCCATTCGCGCTGCCATTGCTCCACCACCCTGACCGTTCCGTCCTTCGAGCCATCGTCCACAACGATCACTTCGGCATCAGGATGATGTTCTGCGACGTACGCGCGAATCTTTTCTAGGCTGCATGGAAGACGGGCCTCCTCGTTGTAAGAGGGAATGACGATCGAGAGGTCGGGAGCGGAGGGGTTCATCCGGGAGTGGCCACCGCTCAGGCGGGCTGCAAGTGCCTCTCCCATTCACGCGTCGCGAGAATCTCTTCCATCTGCGACAGCGCGAAATCAATTTCTTCGTCCCGGTTGTAGAAATGCGGCGAGAGGCGCACTCCAGCGGCCGGACGGTAATCCACGAGGATGTTGCGCGCGATCAGCTCGCTCTTTACTTCCATTGCGTGCGGGCAATCCACGGAGACCGTTCCGCCGCGCTCGGCTGCGTCTCGCGGCGAGTTGACGCGCCAGCCGCGCGCCAACGCTCCGTCAATCAGCCGCTGCGTCTGCCGCTTCGATTTCTCGCGAATTCGCTCGATGCCGACTTTCGCCAAGATCTCGAGCCCCGGCTGGCAGGCGTACAACGCCGGAATGTGAGGCGTGCCGTTGAGAAAGCGGAAACTATCGTCGCGCAAGTCCACCGGGCCGACTTCAAAATTGAAAGGCCGCTGGTGCGCGCTCCAACCCGTAATCATGGGTGAAAGATCCTTGCGCAGGTCCGGCCGCGTGTAGAGATAGGCCACGCCCGGGCCGCCGCAAAGCCATTTCAAGCATCCTCCGACCGCGAAATCCACGTTGAGGCCGCGCACGTCAATCGGCAGCGTGCCGGCCGCCTGGAAGCAATCGAGAATCACGCGCGCGCCAACGCGGTGTGCGCGCTCGACAATCGCGTGCGCATCCACGATGGACGCGCTGCGGAACAGCACGAGCGATATCGGCACGAGAAGCGTCGTCTCGTCAATCGCGGCGAGAACTTTTTCGATCGGCGCATGAATGCCGTCTTCGCTCTTCAGCATCTCGATGCGCGCGCCGCGCCGCCGCTGCTCCATATAAAAATAAACGATGGACGGAAATTCGAGATCCACAAGAACCACTTTGTTCCGTGGCCCCGAAAAATCGAAGCACGAGGAAATGATGGCCTGCGTCAGCGTCACGTTCTGATGGAGCGAGATCTCGCCTGGGCCCGCGCCAATGAGCGCTCCGATCTTGTCGCCGACGCTCACCGCCATGTCCCACCAGCCCTCTTCCCACGCGCGCACGCCGCGTGTCGCCCACGCGTCAGCATACTCGCGCAAGCGCCGGTAAACGTCGCGCGGCATCGCGCCGAGAGAGTTGCTGATGAGATAGGTCGAGCTCTCGAGAATCGGAAATTCTTCACGCCACTTCAGCAGTTCATCCATTTCGATTTCCTCAGCCTCCCTCGAGCGGTTAGCCGCCATCAGGCCCCGGGAGACTCGCGAACTCGGTTTGTGCGTTTCCAAAGAAAATAACACAGAGTGATGAACGCGAGCCAAGGCAATCCCGCCAGGATTGTGATCTTCATACCGGGAATCCACCACGTCGAAATTAGGACGCCGATGAGCGCCAGCATCCCCGCAAGCGACGTCCACGGCCCGCGCGGCGCCAATCGCACCGGCACCGAGCCGCCGTTTTTCTCGTAGCGGTGCCGAAACGCGAGATGCGTGATGAAAATCATTCCCCAGCCGAACAGCCCGCCGAAAAACGAGGCCCCGAGCGTGTACAGGAACGCGCTCTCCCGAAAACGAATATCGAGAATCAGCGCGACAATCATGCCGACGCTCGAAATCATCAGCGCCGCTAGCGGCACGCCTCTCGCATTCAAGTTTCCGAGGAATTCCGGCGCGTATCCGCCGCGCGAAAGCGAGAAGAGCATTCGCGTGGTGAGATACAAATCCGCGTTCACGCTCGAAAGCGCGGCGGTGAGAACAACGAAATTCATGATCGCGCCCGCGTACGGAATCCCGGTAGCCTGAAAAACGCGCACGAACGGGCTTTCCGCGAGCCCGGCTTGCGTCCACGGCATCACGCCGACGAGAACGGCCATTCCTCCGATATAGAAAAGCGCTAGTCGCGCGAGCGTCCAGCGCATCGCTCGAGGCACGGCGATCTCAGGATGGCTTGCTTCGCCGGCCGCGACGGATACTACCTCCAGCCCCAGATAGCTGAAAATCGCTATGGCCACACCAAGGATTACTCCCGTCCATCCGTGCGGGAGAAATCCGCCGAACGCGGTGTAATTGTGCGTGCCAAGCGGGTGGTAGCCGATGCCAAAAATGAGCGCCGTACCTAGAACGAGAAATACAAAAATCGTCGTCACCTTCATCAACGCAAACCAGTATTCGATACTGCCGAAGCTTCCGACGTTCCGAGCGTTGATGTAAACCATCCCCGCGGAGAAAACTAAGATCCAAATCCACGCCGGAACGCCCGGCGCCCAGTAGTGACAATAAATCGAGACAGCCACGAGCTCGCTCCCGATCGCCACGGACTGCGCGAACCAATACGAGTAGCGCACCGCGAAGCCCGCCCAAGGATTAAGATAAATCTCCGCAAAAACTCCGAACGAGCCGGCCACCGGATGGACAACCGTCATCTCGGCGAGAGCCCACATCAGCGCGAGCGCAATCAAAGCACCCACTCCGTAGCTTAAAATCACGCCGGGACCGGCGACGTGCACGGAAACAGCGCTGCCGAGAAAGAGGCCGGTGCCGATCGCGCCGCCAAGCGCAATCATCGAAAGCTGACGCGAACTCAACTGGCGATGAAGGCCGGCTTCGCGGTCAGCGATCGATTGCGGCGGCTTTGCTGGAGCATTCATGTCGCGGGGCCAAAAATTCGGCGCGCTATCGTATCAGAAGACGCACTTGCCACGCCGCGGCGGGCCAAAATCAGTCCATGACGCGCTTCCCTTTCATCGGCTAAGATGAACGGCCACCGGCGGAGGTGATCGTTATGAAAATCTCTGGAAATCCTCGATTCTTCGCGCGAACGACTCTCGCGCTTCTCGTCGCCGCGCTCATCGCCGGCCCGATCGTGCCCCTCGCGGCATCCGCTCAGAACTCGGCGCCGGTGACGGTGACCGTGTCCGCCGCGATCAGCCTGAAAGACGCTCTCGATGAAATCGCGAAACTATACGAACAAAAACATCCGAATGTGACGATTTCATACAATTATGGCGGCTCGGGAACACTCCAGCATCAAATCGAGCAGGGCGCCCCGGTGGACATCTTTTTTTCAGCAGCCGAGAAGCAGATGGATGCCCTCCAGGCCGAACACTTGGTCCTGCTCCCCACTCGCCACGATATCGTTCGGAACTCTCTGGTGCTCGTCACAGCGGCGAACAGTGACGCAGTGAAGGATTTTTCAGACCTCGCCAAGGCCGCCGTGAAGACGATTGCGCTCGGCGAAGCTGCAACCGTTCCGGCCGGTCAGTACGCCGAGCAGACGCTTCAACATCTCGGGCTGTTCGACGCGATCAAGGGCAAAGTTGTGTACGCGAAAGATGTCCGCCAAGTTTTGACATACGTCGAAACTGGAAATGCCGACGCCGGCCTTGTCTATCGCACCGATGCGCTAAGTTCGAAGAAGGTTCGTATCGCCGCCACCGCGCCCGAAGATTCGCACGACATCATCGTCTATCCATTGGCCGTCTTGAACACCACAAAGAACGAAGCAGCGGCGCGCGATTTCGCGGGATTCATCGGAGGCCCGGAAGCCCGGCCGATCTTCAACAAATACGGCTTCTCCACGCCGCCGATTCGCGACTGACACGCATCCATGCCTGCCGATCTTTCGCCTGTATGGATATCCCTCGCGACGAGCCTCACCGCCACGGCGATCACCTTCGTCGTGGGGATCGCTGCGGCCGCGTGGCGTGAGCGTCGCAGCGGGCCGATGTTCGCTGTGCTCGATGGCATTTTCCTGCTGCCGCTCGTCTTGCCGCCGACGGTCGTGGGCTTCCTCTTGCTGCTTCTTTTCGGCAGGAACGGGCCATTCGGTCGAATTCTTCTCAAGCTCGGGACAACCGTTGTGTTCTCGTGGCCCGCAACAGTGATCGCCGCGGCGGTTGTCTCGTTTCCTCTGATGTACGTCACGGCGCGCGCCGCGCTCGCGCAGATAGACCCCGAACTCATGAACGCCGCGCGGACCCTCGGCGCTTCCGAATGGCGCGCGTTCCGCCGCGTGGCGATGCCGCTCGCAGCGCCGGGAATTCTGGCAGGCACGATTCTTTCGTTCGCGCGCGCTCTCGGAGAATTCGGCGCGACTCTGATGCTCGCAGGCGACATTCCCGGCCGCACGGAAACGATTCCTCTGGCGATTTATTTCGCCGTCGAAGCAAACGAAATGTCGCGCGCGATTTCCTGGTCGCTGATTGACGTGGGGATCTCGCTCGCGCTTCTGTCCGGCCTGTATTACTGGACGCAAATGCAAACGGCCGCGCGCGTGCGCGTCGGGCGAGCGCGATGAGTCTCGAAGTTGACATCGAAAAACGCCTGCAAAGCTACTCGCTCGCGGTCAAATTCACGGCTGGCGTCCAGCCGCTGGCGATTCTCGGACCTTCGGGAGCGGGCAAGACAATGACGCTCCGTTGCATCGCGGGCCTCGTCCAGCCCGATCGCGGCCGGATCGTCCTAAACGATCGAGTTCTTTTCGATTCTGAAAACAGAATCAAAATCCCGAGCCGCGAGCGGCGGATCGGTCTTCTTTTTCAGAATTACGCGCTTTTCTCGAACTTGACCGTTTCCGAAAATATTGCATTCGGCCTCGATCGCGTCGCGCCGGTTGAACAGGCACCCAAAGTTCGCAGGCAAATTGACGCGCTACATCTGGCGGGTCTGGAAAATCGTCTGCCGCGCGAGTTATCGGGCGGCGAACAACAACGCGTCGCACTTGCGCGCGCCCTTGCCATCGAGCCGGACGCGTTGCTGCTCGATGAGCCGCTTTCGGCGCTCGATACGCATTTGCGCTCGCAAGTGGAGCATCAACTTCTCGGCACGCTCGCGTCGTTTCGCGGCTCTTCGCTTGTCGTGACGCACAACATCGAAGAAGCCTATCGCCTCGGCTCTGAAATGCTTGTCCTGACCAAGGGCCGCGTGGCCGCGTTCGGACCGAAAGAAGAAGTGTTTCGCCGGCCGCCGAGCCTCGATGTCGCACGGCTGACCGGGTGCAAGAACATTTCGCGCGCAGTCGCCGTCTCTAACCAGACGATTGAAGCGGTGGATTGGGGCTGCCGCTTGCGCGTTTCGCAGCCGGTAGCGGGACAAGTCGCTCACGCCGGGATCCGCGCCCACCAGATTGATTTCCTCGAAAGCAGGGACGGCGGCGCGAATAGCGAAAATACTTTTCCGTGCTGGGTGATGGAAGCGAGCGAGACGCCATTCCGCATCACGCTCTATTTGAAGCTGCATTCCGCGCCCCAGCCGGGAGAGCAGCCTCAATTACAAGCGGAAGTGTTCAAGGAAAAATGGCAGCGATTTAAGGATCGCCCATTTCCATGGCACGTACGTCTCGACCCGGACGCGGTGTTTGTCCTGCCGGACTAAACGCTACTTGAAGTGTTTCGTGAATTCGATGCTGAGGCTGAAGGTGCCGTTGATGTCGCGCAGGGCGATGATGGAGATGTCGCGGCGCACGGCGTAGACCACCTGAATCACCTGCTCCTGCTGCGATGCGGCATTGGTGCTGTAAGTCACGGTCAGCGCCTTCCCAAGTTGCTCTTCAATCGTGATGCGCGCTGCCGCGTTTTGTTCCGACGCCGTCCCCGCCAAAAATGGATCCACGCGGAATTTCGTAATTCCGAATAGCCGCTCGATGCGGCCGCCGAGCTGGCTCGAAATCGCTTCGGAAAGCAACGCCGTCGCGCCATAGCCCTGTGTAGTTTGCGCGCTCGACGATCGCAGCGCGCTTTCGGTCCCCGGGCTACCCAGAGCAAGGAGCGCGATGATGTCCGAATCCGGCAGCGGCGGATCGGAGCGATATGAGAGCGAAAGATTGCTGCCCGGCCCGCTGAAATCAAGCGTGATTTCGTATTGGTCGATCACCGTCGTCGCTTCGACGTTTAAGATCGGGTCGAGCCGGAACGGGTTCGAAAAAATAATGTCGCCGCGGGAAAGCGTGTACTTGTTGTCGCGGAAGGTCATGTCGCCATTGAGCAAATGGATGTTGCCGAGCAAAATCGGCCGTTCCCACGTTCCGCGCAGGCGCATCGTTCCTTCCATTTCAACGTGCGCTCCGGTCCACTCCATCCGCGCGTTCGGGGTGGTTCCCGCACCGATATCGAACTGCAGATTGCGTAGGAACGCCGAAGTCGTCGCCGGCCCTTGCACGCTGCCTTGCGAAGCCGTCAGCAGCGTCGCCAAATCCACGTTTTGCGCGAATAGCAGCCGCTCCACTTGAATGTTTCCGGAAAGCACAGCTCCATCCGAAGTTCCGGAAAGATGCATCGTGCCTCCGGCAAGCCAGCTCATTCCCTCGGGATAGCGGATGCGCATATGCGGCGCGATCGCGTCCACGTCGAACCGGAACGGGCCGTCTCCGTAGCTAATCGATCCACGCAGCGTCAAATTCCCGCCGCCGGACTGCGCGGACACGTTATCGAATATCGCGCGCGACCTATCGAAAACCACTTCGCCGGTCACGTGGCTGAGGCCCGTTGGAAAATCGTCGTATACAGCCGATGCATCCTGAAATCCGACGCGCCCGATGATCGTGGGGCTCGCAATTGTCCCTTCGACGCTGACGCGCACGTCCGCGGCTCCATGCGCGTCGAGCAGCGGGGCGAGTCCCTTGGCGAGCCCCAGATTCACCCGGCCGGCCAGTGTCAGGTTCAGCGGGCGCTTGCCGTCAAATCGCATGCGCCCGGAAAATTGGAAGTCGGTGTCCGTGCCGCGCAGGTACGCTTGCTGGATCGTGACCTCGTTCCGGCGGTACTCGAACCGGAATGGCCCTTCGTTCTGCAATTTGACAAAGCCGTAATCGAGCACCACGCGTGAAAAATTCGCGTTCACGCGCAGCGATTGCAGATCGCGCAAGTTTCCCCCGATGATGAGCTCGCCGTCCACGCTGCTGTGGGCGTTCATCGTCTGCAAATGGAGGCCTGCAATGACGAACGGATCGAGATCGAAGCCGGAAGTCACGATCTGGCCAGTCACCGGGTACTCGCCGCTCATTCGGACGTTGAGGCCACCCTGAAGCGTTCCGGTGCTCATTGTGGAGGCGAGATCGAGATGAAGCTCGCCGCCGTTCGAACTGATCCTGCCGTCGAAGCCGCCTTCGGCGGCCGGGCCCAATTTCAAATTTCTTAATTGCAGCGTGCCATCGCCCTTTGGCGCGAGAAGTGGCCCTGCCCCGCGAAGATCGAATGCGAGCGTTCCGGCGACCGGCAACATGCTGGTTTGAATCCGGGAAATATTGGCGAGATCGAGGTTCGAGCCTGTTAACGCAAACTCGATATGCTTTTCATCGAATTCATATTTGAGATGCCCGGCAATTTTCCCCGCGCCCATGCGCAGATCGCCGTTTGCGAATTGAAACTCATCGCTGCTGACATGGATTTGTCCCGTCAGCCGATCGAATTGTAGGCCGTACGAATCGATTTGCTCGAGCGCCAGATCCCCGTCAAAGATGGGCGCGCCTCGCGTTCCGCTTCCCGTAAATTGGCCGCTCAACAATCCGCTGACGGGATAATCCGTGCCAAGAAGCCCTTGCAGATCGTCGGTTGGATCGCGAGCGAGTTGCGCGTGGAAGCTCCACGGATCGCTGCGGCGGAAGTTCCAGTCGTTGTCGAATTGAAGGCGCAGGTCGAGCGTGGCGGAGGAGCGCCCGCGCCGCGCAACGAAGTTCGTTAGGCGCAACTCGTCTGGCGAGTAGTCTACGTCGCCGTCAATCGAGTCCCAGGCGAGAGTGTCGTACTCCACGCCCGTTCCGCTCACGTGGCCCACAAATGCCGGGCCTACGATCGGTCCGAGAACGCGTCCTTTCCAATCTGCCCGCGCCGCAATGCGCTTCGGCTCTTCATCGGCGCCGCGGATCGTATTGATGAAGTCATCCCATTGCGTTAAATCGTCGGCGTGGAATGTCACCTCGACCGCCGAATCGAGTCCGCCGAGCGGGCCATCCATTGTCAGGAGACTCGTCGGAGTCGAGATTTCGCTCTTCGTCAGCATCACGCCGAGGCGATCTTGCGCGTAGTCGTAATCGATCTTCGCCGTGACAGGGATCCGGCCGGCCGCAAGCGAAGCGGGCGCGGACCAGCGCGTCTCGCCCTGCGAGCGGAAGTGCAGGAACCCAGCGGTCCACGTGTTCACCGAATCCACGTCCATCGAGGAATCCCAATGCAGCGAGTGCACGGGAAAGTCCGGATTCTCGAGCGCCGCAAATACCTGTGCCAGGCTTGCGCCCCGCAGGCGCGATTCGACGCGGAAATCGAGATGCGGCACGCTCATCGTCAAGCGAGCCTGCATCGTTCCGCCCAGTGCGCGCGCGTTTAGCTGCGGAACGACGAGCTGGTTCTTGCCGAGTTCGAAATCGCCCCAGGTCTCGATGCCGCCCGCGTGAAACCATTCGTACGGCAAATCCACGTCGCGGGCGTCGAAATGTCCGCTCGCTTTCCATTCACCGGCGCTGAACCGGCCCGCTCCGGAGGTTTCTACGTCGGCGTCCGGCATCGGGGGAATCCGGAAAATCGTCCGCATATCTTCAAGGGTAAATCGCGAATGGTAACGGAAGTTCCAATCGTTCAGCGCGAATGAGGGAAGCTCGGCGCGCAGATCGACTTCGGAATGCGGAAATTTCCATTTCATCTCATCGATCGAAAACGCACCGCGACCCAGCGTGAATTTGAGAGAGAGCGCCGAATGGAAGGGTACCCAGCGCTGAGCGGCAATGTTGATGTTCTCCCAGTCGAGTTTGCCCGCGTATGTGTCGTTCCCTTCCGCAGCGGCTTCGTACATTAGCGAAAAATCGAAGTTATCTCCCTCGACGGCGAGCGGGACTTTCGCGTCGTTGTAGGAAATACTGCCATCGGAGAGCTGGAGCTTGCCGACCTGCAAATCGAAAAGCTGATCGCGCCACGGGCGGCTCTGCTTCGGCGGAATTTTTGGAACCGGGATACTGCTCTTCCCGTCCGCGCCGATGCGAACTCCAACCTCAGGGCGCTCTACGATCAACTGGTCCAACGCGATCTTTCGCCCGAAGAAAGATACGATCCGCGCCGTCACGCGCACTGTGTCGGCGTGAAAGAGCGGAGGCATGCCGCTGTCTTCAAGGCCATGGAGCGTCAGATTGTCGATTTCGAAGTACAGCCTGAATGGCCGCACGCGAACTCGGCCGATCTCGACCTTCGCGCCAGTGGCGTCCGCAATTCGGCCGGCGATATACCGCTTCGTCCAAAGGTTCAGGGCGCCGGCATTCCACAAGAAAACGAGCGTGCCGGCCGCGCCGAGCAGCACGAACAGGACGACGCTCACCCAGTGGTGCCAGCGAATTTTCACGAGCCGCCCGCCTTGGGCAAGATTTCGATTCGGAGCCGCGCGCGCGCGTCATCCAGCCACTTCGTCGCTCGGTCGGTAATGATTCGCTCGGTCAGCAGACGGTGAATTTCCGCATGGACGTCGTCAAGCGGCGGCACGGTTTGCCCGTTCGCTTTCGCCTGCTGCGTGAATTCGCCGTTGTAATAATCCTTTATCTGCTCCTCATCCACTTGCGCTGCGGCGCGGAATTTGTAGTCGAGAAATCGATTCAAATAAATTTGCAAATCAAGCTGGCGGCGGACCGCCGCTTCCGTCAGCCCCACTTCCGCCATCTTTTTGCGTAGCGCGTCTTCGGAACCAGCCTGCGTCGCGAGAGCTTCGAAAGCCTCGTTGACATCCGCCGCGCTCGGGCGCGCGAATCGCGATGTCAGCGCCTCGTTCTTCACAATCCACTGGTCGGTCAGCTCGCGAATAACGTCGGCGCGGCTGCCGGACTTGCCGTCCACCAGCTTTTGAAACGCGGCCAGCTCGTCAATCTCGCTCTCGGTCAGGATATCGCCTTCGATGCGCGCGGCGATGCCATCCACGACGGTCGGCCGATTTTGTGCTTGCAGCAATTCACACGAGGGAATCGTGTCAGCCGCAAAAATACGCGCCGTCCCGGGCGCGAATAGCAGCCACGCCGCGAACAAACTCGTCGCTTCCGCCGCCCGTCTCATCAGAACACCGGCCCGATATTGAAAAAGAATTGGAAATGCGGCAATTGCTCCACTTCCGGCAAGTTCGTGGTCGAATTGATGAACTGAAATTTCGCCGGATTGAGCTGGTAACCAAAATCAATTCGCACCGGACCGATCGGAGTTGCATAGCGCAAGCCCGCGCCAATCGTATGAGACAGATAGTCCAGATCCGTCAGCGACGGCGGCGCGGAGCTGAATCGGATGTGATGGATGTCTGTGTAGACGTTGCCGGCGTCATAGAGAATGGTTCCACCCAGGCGGCTCCCAACGAATGGCAGCTTCATGGGGAAACGCAACTCTTGATTGAATTCCAGCAGGGCAAGGCCGCCCACAGGGAAGCCCGTCACGGGATCGCGCGGCCCGGCCTGGTTCAATCCGAATCCTCGAATGGACTGTCCGCCGCCGGCAAAGAATCGCTCCGGCAAGGGAATTTCGTCCGGCGTGGTGCCGGGAAGCGTCTGCTCGACGCCGAAGCGAAACGCCCGTGCAAATACGAAGGAACGCCAAAACGGCGTGAACGTCGAGTTTTGAAAATATCCGCGGAAAAAACTCGCGCTTGACCCAAGCGCTTTTTCCGCGATGCTGACGTCCACGGTATTGAACGTGCCCTTCGTCGCATCCGCTGCGTTGTTCCGGCGATCGCGTATCCAGCTCACTCCGAAACCCGAAATGCGCGTCGGCTGGCTGAACAGCGGAATCTCCTCGGGCGAGATTTTGAGCGAAGCCGCGTCCACAAGAACGTGGCGGAAGAAATACTGGTAGATCAAAGTCGTGCTCGGCGAAGCGGCTTGCACGATTTGAACCGCCCCTTCGTAGCGCTCGGAGTTAAACGTGTTCACGTCCTGTGTCTTGTCCGCGTAGCCTGTAATTTGAAAATTGAAATGCGGGTTCGTCAGAAAATGCGGCGCGGTATAGGTCAGGACGCCTCGATACTGCAGCGTGCTCGCGCGCACTTTGAAGGACAGCGACTGAGCGCGGCCGAAGAGATCCGACTTGCCGAGTTCGAGAATAACGCGCGGGCTGGCATTCAGCGTCGTTCCGGTGGGATTCGTGCCGCTGCCGGGCAGCTCCTGAACCTCGAAGCCAAATCCGTAACCGAACGTGTATCGCTTGCCTTCCTCGACGGCAATGACCACCGTCTTATCCGGATCAGTGCCCGTTGGATTTTGCGGTGCAATCTGAACGCGATTGAATATCGCCAGGTTGTAGAGTTCCCGTTGCGTGTCAACGACGTCTCCTTCGCGCAATGGCCCGCCCGCTTTGACCAGCACTTCCCGCTCCATGATGCCGTATCGCGTGTGCTCGTAGCCGGTGAGCAAAACGCGGAGCACATTCACGCGCGCGCCTTCCGTGATGTGATAGACCAGATTCATGCGGTTCGGCTCTCCCGCCGGCGTCGCCGTAGCTTCGATCCGCACGTCGGGAAATCCGTCGTTGTAATAGAGCGCGAGCATGTTGTTACGATCGCCCGCGACGTTCACCTCGGAATACGGCTGCCCGGCCGACGAACCGATAACGTTGCCCAGTTGCTTCTCGCTCAGAGTGACGTTGCCCTCGATCTTCAAGTCGGCCACGCGAGTTTGCGGGCCCTCGGTAATGTCGTAGTGAATCTTGATCTCGCCCATCTTGCCCTTGTCATTGTCGGAGACGTCCGGCTTCACGTCGGCCTGTGTAAAACCGTTCTCGAAATAGAGGCCGCGAATCGAATCCGCATCGTCGCGGACCATTCGCTGGCTGAATTTTCCGCGCGCCGTGAACGTTGTCGGCTGGAGCTGCAGACGGCTGGCCAGCAGCGAACTGCTGAAATAATGATTGCCGCTGAACGTCACGCTGAGAAGGCGGTGCCGTATGCCGCGAGTCACCGTGTAAGTGATCAGGCGTTCCTTTCGCGCGGGATCGTCGGTAATTGTGAAAGTCACTTCCGAATCGAAGAAGCCTGCGCGCTGCAGGTCGTCACGAATATTGCGGAGTCCTTCCTGCAGTAGATCTTCGTCCACCGCGCCTTCGGCATAAATCGGGAGCAGGTTGCGCAGCCTGCCCGCCCGGTAATGCGCGCCTGTGACCTCCACGCGCACGCGCGGCCCGGCAACCACTTCAATCGCGAGCGGCAGGTGATTCGTGCTCGCGTCATAATCGCCGCGGTGAATCTCCACCGTAGCGCCGAGGTAGCCGTCGGACACCAATTTCTTCCGCAAGCGATCGGTCCCGTGCGTGAGCCTCGCCGTGGTCACATCCTGTTTCGAGTCCGCCTTCAGCCTCAGGCGCTTCAAAAGATCTTGATCTTTGTACGGGCTGTTGTTGACGAGCGTGATCGCGCCGATTCGCGCGCGCGGACCCGGGATGATTCGCACAGACACGTCCATCTGTTGCGTATCTTCACGCGGCTCGAGCCGGTGTTCGACGCGCGCCCGGTACAGGCCCTCTTGTTCGAGAGTATCGTCGAGCCGTGAAAGGCCGTCATTGAGCTCGTTTTCGCGGAATGGTTCTCCAAGCGGCATCCGAACCGCCGCCAAAGCGCTTGCCTCGGTGGGCGGTTCCTTCAATCCGTCAATCCGAATGACGTTGTTGTAGAGGTTTCGCACCACGACAAAATCAACCCGCAATCCTTCGCCGGCGGAAGCGGCTTCGACGCGAATTTGAGAGTAGCGGCCCGTTGCATAAAGCGTTCGCAAGCTCGCCCGTTCCGCCTCCATGTCGAATTGCTTGCCAAGCTCAAGTGCCATCTCCGGGAGCTTGTCCGTGAGAACCAGGCCGTGTTCATCCAGAATGCGAATCTCGTCCACGCGGCGCCCTTCAACGGCGGAGTTCGCCGCCTGGCCGCGGGCGGATGCAGAGACGCTGAGAAGAATGCAGACACCAATGGCCCCGCGGACGATCGCCGATATTTGGCCATATGGAAAGATCGCGTGACCCCAGCATCGGCCCGGGCCTTAGCCGATGCTCCTGGGACGATTGGTTAGTATAGCCGCGTTGCCTGCGGGATTTGAATTGGCGCTATGATGAAGAGTCGTTGAGCCAATAGCCAATGGATCTGAAGGAAAAAGAGCGTTACTCGCGCCAGATTCTATTCGCCGGAATCGGTGAGGCGGGGCAGGAGCGGTTGCTCGGCGCCTCTGCAGTTCTCGTCGGCTGCGGCGCGATGGGCGCCGCCGTCGCGAACTTGCTCGTTCGCGCAGGCATCGGCTCTCTCCGCTTGATTGACCGCGACTTCGTCGAGGTGTCCAATCTTCAGCGCCAGACTCTCTTCGAAGAATCTGACGCGCGGGAGAATTTGCCGAAAGCCGTCGCGGCGGAGCGGAGGCTCCGCGCCGTCAATTCTTCCTCGCGAATCGAGGGCATCGTCGCGGATCTGACTCCGGAAAACGCGCGCGACCTTCTCTCGGGTTATCCACTCGTTCTGGACGGCACCGACAATTTCGAAACCCGGCTTCTCATCAACGATGCAGCGATCGCCCTCGGCAATCCGTGGATTTACGCCGCCGCCGTCGGAAGCGCGGGCGTAACGATGACGATTCTCCCCGGCGAAACTCCCTGCCTGGCATGCTTGCTGGAATCGGGCGATTCGCCGGCCGCCGGCGCGGAAGAAACCTGCGATACGTCGGGCATACTGAACGCCGCCGTCAACGTCATCGCCTCGATCGAAGCCACCGAAGCGTCAAAGATTTTGATCGGGAAGCGCGATCAGCTACACGGAAAGCTGATTTCGTTCGATGTGTGGCAAAACAGCTTTCGCGCCATCCGCGTCGCGCGCAATCTGGAATGCCGCGCCTGCGTTCGCCGGGATTTTCGCTATCTCGAAGGCGAAGCCCAGCCCCACATCACGATGTGCGGCCGCGATTCCGTGCAAATTCACGAGCGCGGCCGCGAACTCGATCTCGCGGAATTGAATCGCCGGCTTACAGCAACGGGCAGCGAAGTCCGCGGAAATGATTTCCTGCTCCGCTTCCGCATAAATTCCTACGAGGTAACTGTTTTCCCCGATGGCAGAGCGATTTTCAAAGGCACTCGCGATCCGGCCGTTGCCCGGTCGCTCTACTCCCGCTTCATCGGCGCATAGACTCATCCAACTGCGAATCAGGTCTGGATTTACTGTCCTAAATTGGTGGTGAAGTCCTACCTTTTCAAGCGCGTTTTCCGCGAGTTGGGGTGGCGCACAATTCGAGACGCGTGCCGCGATTGCCATTCCGCGCGAGGCTAATTGTCTGTGGACGTCTTTACGCGAATCGCTTCAGCGCCGACTGCCGCATGGCGGAACGATCCATGTTCTCGCGGGTATTCATCAAGGTGAGGAGCGTGCTCAGCACGCGTGCTTTCATTTCGTCCGACATCGTGAAACCGCTCGTGGCCACGCTCACGAGCACGTCGCCGCGATCGGCGATCTGCCGGAAGTATTCCATTTGCCGGTCGTGGGCCGTGATGCCGAGCGCCGTTTCGCGCCGGATCGCCGCGCATTCCTCTTCGATGTGCAAGGTGTAGTGAAGTAAGCAAAACCCCTCGTCAACGAGGCCCGGAGGCATTGGGGCCTTGCACCCTTTCGAGCTGCATTCTTTTGGCATAACGGCTGTCGGGACGAACTCTTCGATTAGTAGCATTCCGCTGAATTGAAATCCAGTTTCCCGAGCCGCAGTGGTCTCTATGGGTTACCGTCAGAAAGACCAGGGGGTTGGTGATGGCTAGTTCTTGGGCAGGTGGATCAATCCCAGATCGCTCGCACCGTTCACGATGAACTGCACCGCAATCGCGACCAGTATTAATCCCATCAGCCGCATCAGGATTCGGATTCCTGTTTCGCCGAGATACTTCCGCACGCGATCCGCTCCCGCAAGAATCCAGTAGGACACGAGCGAGCTGACCACGATGGCCGCGTACACGACCGCGTGCTGCCACCACGCAGTCGATTCGCCGATCAGCACCATTACCGTGGAAATGGCGGCGGGTCCTGCCAGCATCGGGATTCCCAGCGGAATAATCCCAGCATCGGCTTTCGACGCGCCTTCTGCGGCTTCTTCCGGCGTTTCTTTCGTCGTCGATCTTTTCGCCCGCAGGTTGTCCATGCCGATCTGCATGAGGATAATTCCGCCGGCGATCTTGAACGCGGGCAGCGTGATCCCGAACAGCCGGAAGACAAGACTCCCGGCCACCGCGAATCCCGCGAGGATAATCGCGCACGTCCATCCAGCGCGCTTGGCGACGTGCCGCCGCTCAGCAGGGTCCGAATCCGCCGTGATCACCAGAAATTGCGGTATCACGGCAAACGGATCAACGAGAAAAAAGACGGAGGTAAACGTCAGCAGCGCGAATTCTAAGCTTTCACGAATGCTCGGTTGCATCTCGGCGTCTCGCCTCGAAGCCTTGCGTCAATTCTGCTTCTTGTGCCACCACTCTCTCAGGGATTTGCAATTTCCGCCGGCGTCGAGGGATATCAGAAAAATCCCATCGAGCTTGGTATCCAACCATGGTGGAATCCGGATAAACGAGGCCCACCAGCGCGCAATTCCAAATTCAGGCGTCACGGCCAAAACTTCATAGCTAAACTTGATATCCTGTTCCGTGCGCGCGACTTCAGTCCAATATTCGTGTATCGCGTCCCGGCCGCGCATCGGCTCAACAAACGGCGAAACCTGGTAAGTGCCGTCCATGGCAAAGAGTTCGGCAGCGGCCTGTGGATCGCGATTCTCCCATGCGCGGCCATACGCCAGCCACGTCTTGAATGTTTCGAGCGTCACGAAGCGCCCCCAAATTTCGCGAAATCGGAAGCATAGCGTACCAGCGCCGCGCTAAATCTTCACCAATTCGCGGTTCAACCCCCGCCTGTCCCCGGGGACAGTTATCGCTTTGGACGTACTTTCCCCGCCGGGCCGGCTTCTCGGGCTCCCGGCCCGCTATTATCAGCCCATTGCGCGCAGCGCTACGACGCTTCGGGAGGGGTCCCCGCGTTGACGCTGAAGATTCAAACTTTTTGGAGGGAACAAAACGTATGAGGCAGCCATTCGTAGTGCAGCGTGCCGAAAAGCGTGTGGACATGAAAGTAACCGCATTGCTTGTCGGCTCGCGCGGTGAATTGGGTGTGGAAAGAGCCTTCACCGAAAACATCAGCCCCCGTGGCGCCCGCGTGATCGCGCCCACTCAGTGGCTTTCCGGCGACATGATCCTCGTTGCCCTTCCCGACGCGCATTTCACTTCCGCCGCTCGCATCACGTATTCCGATCCTATCGGCAACGGCCAGTACGGAATGGGCCTCGAATTTGTGGGCGCGGAGGAGCCGCTCGAACTCAGCTCACTCGCGGCCACATTCGGCGTCCCGCAGTTCTAATCGCAAGACAATTCTTAATTTCATAAACGTGCCCCACTCCCGGCTATCGAGGGTGGGGCACTTTCTTTTTCCCTTTTCTCTTTTCTGCGTCCACGTGCCCGCGCTACTCTCTCTCGCAGAGCCCCAAATGAGCATTGATTGGCTACGAGATTTCTGCCTTTCCCTCCCGCACACTACCGAACAAATCCAATGGAAGGATGATCTCGTTTTCAAAGTAGGCGGGAAAATGTACGCCGTCACGGCGCTTGAGCCCGGCGCGCACTGGCTCTCCCTGAAATGTTCCGACGAGGATTTCGCTGAACTGGTCGAACGCCCCGGAATTATTCCGGCACCCTATCTCGCCCGCGCGCATTGGGTGGCAATTGAAACTGAGGTCACGCTGCCGCGAGCCGAGATGCAGCAACTCCTCACTCGAGCGCACGCTCTCGTCTTCGCAAAGCTACCCAAGAAGACTCAAGCCGCCCTCTCCAAGCCTCTCGCGCGCCGAAAGAGCACTCGTAGGGCTCGCCGACAGGCGGGCCGCCCTTCGTAGCTCGGGCATCTTCAGTCCGTTCAAGCCGTACTCTCGCGCAACCAACCTCTCTTCCGGCATTCACAGCGGGTATGCTAGACTAACGCGGCAAGAGCGGCGTCCTGCTCCTGCCATCTTACCTGTACGGGGCTATCCCAAATGTCAGGACACTCGAAGTGGGCAACAATCAAGCACAAGAAGGCCGCCACCGACGCGAAACGCGGTAAAGCCTTCACCAAGATCATCCGCGAACTGTCAATCGCCGCGCGCTCCGGCGGCGCTGATCCCGACTCCAATCCACGCCTGCGCACCGCCATCCAGGCCGCCAAGAACGAAAACATGCCCAACGACAATATCGAGCGCGCGATCCTGCGCGGCACGGGCCAACTCGAGGGCGAACAACTCGAAGAAGTAATGTTCGAAGGCTACGGCCCCGGCGGCGTCGGATTGCTCGTATCCGTAGTCACGAGCAATCGCAACCGCACCGTTGGCGAACTCCGCCACATGCTCTCGAAGAACGGCGGCAACATGGCCGAGACCGGAGCGGTCGGCTGGATGTTCCAGCGCAAGGGCGACATCATCGTCCCGAAATCCGCCGCCGACGAAGACAAGATGATGGGCATCGTTCTCGATGCCGGCGCGGAAGATTTGCGCGACGACGGCTCGGCGTGGGAAGTCACAACACCGCCCGAAGCCTTCGAAAAGGTTCGTGACGCGCTCACCGCCGCGGGAATCAAACCCGATACCGCCGAAGTTTCCTGGGTGCCGCAAAATTACGTCAAGCTGGCCGGCCAGCAGGCGCAGCAGATGATACGCCTAGTGGAAACTCTTGAAGAGTACGACGACGTGCAGCACGTTTACGCCAACTTCGACGTGGACGAATCCGAGATTCAAGCGGCCATCGCGACGTAATGCTTGCCGGTAGTGCCGTTCGCGGCGCGCCCCCGCGAAAAACCACTACCCCCGCTCGAAGCCCCGCACGTACACTTACGGTCGGCATGGCGTTGTCGGACACCAACACAAAATTACGCGTCCTTGGCGTGGACCCTGCAGTTGCAGGCGCCACGGGCTTCGCCGTTGTCGAAGTCAACGCCTCGTCGGCGCGTTCGCTTCGTTTCGGCGCCCTGAAGTTGCCCGCACGCGCGACGTTCGCGGCGCGGCTCCGAGACATTCACCAGCTCATTGCTGGTCTCGTCGAGGAATATTCGCCGGATGCGGTCGCGGTCGAATCCGTTTTCACGGCGCTCAATATGCGCACCGCTCTGAAGCTTGCGGAGGTTCGCGGCGTTGTTCTGCTGGCCGCGGCACAGGCCAGCATTCCCGCGCACAGCTATTCGCCCCGCGAAGTGAAAGCCAGCATCGCGGGCTACGGCGCCGCGACGAAGCAGCAGATGCAGCAGATGGTCAGCGTCCAATTGGGATTGCTGGAGTGGCCCGAGCCACCCGACGCGGCCGACGCGCTCGCCGTCGCGCTCTGCCACGCGCACGCGGCGTTCGCGCAAGCGCGCATGGCCGCGGCAATGGCGCCGCGCGCACATCCAGCGGCACCGGCGTCGCGTAGCCAATCGCGGACCGTTCGCATCGAATCCATTCGATGAACACATCGTATCCGCCTCTCCGTCACTCCTTGCGTTCTTGCGTCGCGGCAACCGTGCTTGCCGCGATCGCGCTGTCGCTTCTTTCCGCCGCGCCGGCGCGCAGCGCCGGCGAACCGGCCACAATCACATTTCGCAAAATCTTCAAGCAAAGTTACCCCGAGTTTGTGGAGATCAAGATCAGCGAACTCGGCAGCGCGACCTACGACATTCGACAGCTCGACGAGCAGCCGAGCCCTCAGCCGTTCGAAATCACCCGCGCGCTCGTTGACAAAGTCTTCCAGCTCGCCGCGCAGCTTCACGATTTCAACGGCATCAATCTCGACGTGCATCGCCGCATCGCCAATCTCGGAGAGAAAACTTTCCGCTACGAAAAAGGCAGCGAAGCGCACGAAGTCGCGTTCAATTACACTCTCGACGCGGCCGCCAATCAGCTTCTCGATATCTTCGAAGGCCTCGGCCGCCAGCAGGTGGATCTCGATAATCTTCAGCGCGCCATGCGCTACGATCGCCTCGGCGTAAACGATGCGCTGCTGAGGCTCGAAGGCGACTACAACAACAAACTTATCCCCGCGCCCGAACGCCTCCTGCCCACGCTCGATCAGCTCGCCTCTGACGAAAAATATCTCGACATGGCCCGCCAGCGCGCTCGCACCCTCGCCGGCCGCATTCGCAATTCGCACACGTAGCCACAGGCCCCGGGGCTTGAC
Organism: uncultured Acidobacteriota bacterium; assembly: GCA_963838705.1. Taxonomy (GTDB): domain Bacteria; phylum Acidobacteriota; class Terriglobia; order Acidiferrales; family UBA7541; genus Palsa-147. The sequence continues at coordinate 78,502 of CAWIRU010000007.1, forward strand.
CTCTCTTTCACGGAAGGCCACGATAGTGCCGCGTATCCCGCAACCTTCCCCAGTTTCGGGGCGTCGAAACCATTAGAAGAAGGTGTCCCGCAAAAGGGGGACGATCATGAAACTCAGCCGCTCGCTCGTCATATTCCTGGGTCTGGCTTCGCTGATTCTCTCTGCCCCGCTCCGTGCGGACGAAAAAAGCTACAGCTACGCGCGCATTGTGCGTCTCAGCGTCGCTCAAGGCGACGTTCAGATCTCGCGATCGGGCTCGTCGGATTGGGAGCCCGGGATCCCGAACATGCCGATTCAGCAGGGCTTCACGATCGGCACGAACAACGGCCGCGCAGAAGTCGAGTTCGAGAGCGGCGCCGCCATGTGGCTCGCGGAAAATTCCGTCGTGCAGTTCACCGAGATGGCGCTATCCGATGGCGGGCGAATCACCCGCCTCACGATCACGCAGGGGACAGCATCGTTTCAGGTGAAGTTGAGCCCGAGCGACGTCTTCGAAGTGAACGCGCCGAGCTTTCAAGTCGCGGTCTCCAATCACTCCAAATTTCGCGTGGACGCATTCCGCGACGGAGCCTCGCTCAGCGTCTATGAAGGCACGGCAAGCGTGAAGGATGGTTCCGGCACCGAGGTCGTCGGAAGCGGGAAGACTTTCGCGATTCGCGGCTCTGCGCCGGGCGACGTCAAGCTCGCCTCGAATCCCGGAATAGATTCGTGGGACAATTGGGTGAACGACCGCGCGGGAAATATTCTGAGCGGCGCGAATCTAACGCAGCCGTATACCAACGCTCCATTCAGCTACGGGCTGAATGATCTTTCTTCGTACGGCAGTTGGTTCGACTGCGCGGGCTATGGTTACGGCTGGCAGCCCTGGGGCGCGAGCGCCGGATGGGCGCCCTTCTACAACGGCTACTTCGATTACTACAACGGCCTCGGCTGGACGTGGATCAGTTTCGAGCCATGGGGATGGGCGCCGTACCATTTCGGAAGTTGGGCTTACACGCCGTCGTGCGGCGGCTGGATGTGGATGCCCGGCTTGTATGGCTTCTGGAATGCCGCGCCTGTAATTTTCGTTCGCACTGGCAACGGCAATCTCGGCTGGCGGCCTCGCCCTGTACCGCGGCCAAATCCGCATCGGCCTTTGCAAACTCTCGCGACCACACCCAACGGCCCGGAACGCGGGAAGTCGGGAGATGTTCCGATCGTCATCGGCGCGAAAGGCGGAATCGGCAACGGCTTTGCAACCAGAATCCTGCCGCCGGAGAAAGGCGACGAAGTCGTGGGAGTGATGCCCGAGCCGCCCGGCAAGAATGGCAAAATTGTGATGAACGAATACGGCCCGCGATCGAGCTCCAAGCCGCCCTTCGCCGTTCCTACGGCGAGAAGCCTCGCGGCACTTCGCGACGGCGTGGCTTATGACGCGAAAGAAAATCGCTTCGTGAATGCCGAAGCGGCGGCGGGAAAATCTGAAAAACTGCCCGTCCTCGCAAACGGAATCCGCGAACCTCGCGGAGTGCCGCACCAGCCCGAGCCTTCTTCATTTTCATTCGAAAGAGCATCGGGAGCGGCAGCGGCCGGCCACCCGGGATTTACCGGCGCGCCGTCGCACGACGGCGGATTTTCCCATGGGAGCGAATCATCGGGAAATTCGTTCGCGTCCGGCGGCTCGCACAGCAGCGGTGGTGGCGCATCGTCCTCCTCCGCGCCTGCCGCCCATTCTCATTAAGCCGAGTTCTCTTATCTAAGTCAGAGCCCCGAGGCCGCCGCCTCGAGGTTTCATGCGCCCGGGTTACACGCTCTCACAACGCAATTTTCACGCTACGATAACGCCGGCGTAACCGACCACCCAATCGCGATCGCCGCTTACCTCGGCGGATGTCGCGTACGCGATCAATTCCGCACGCGTCGCGCCCAGTTCGCGCGCTGCCGTCAACATGGCCACCGCAGGCGCATAGCCGCACATCGAAATCCCTTTTGACCGCACCACCTCGTGTAGCCCGCGCGCGTCGAGCTCCAGGATTTTGTCAATCGCCAGCCGGTCTTTCACTCGCGTAATGTCGTCGCTCTCGTAGTGATTCATGTCCGAGCTCGTCACGATAAGAACGGGTTCGGCGTGTGCCGCAATTACTTTCGCGATCGCGCCGCCCAGCGACTCGAGTGTTTCGAGGCGGTCCGTCCCTAGCACGATGGGAACGAATTCGAAGTCTCCCGCGAGCCTCTGCAGGAACGGCAGCTGAACTTCGAGTGAATGCTCGGTGCTGTGTGCCGTTTCATCCTCGCGGAGCGCCGGAAACGCACGCTTTAATTCCGCGGCGAGCGATTCGTCAATCTTCGCGTTGCCGAGCGGTGTACTCCACGCGCCTTCGGAAAGAATCGCGAGCGCCTCGCCGCGCGGGAAATGCCGCGGTCCGATCAGCAGCAGCTTGCGAGGAATTTCAAGCGAGCCGTAAACCTGTCCCGCGACCGTCCCGGAATACATATATCCGGCGTGCGGTACGATGCAGGCGATCGCTTTGCGCTTTTGGGCGGATTTATTTACGAGCTTGTCTACCGCGGATCGAAGCTCGTCCGCGTCGCCGGGATAAAACCGGCCGGCAACGGCTGCGGGGCGGAGCTTGCTCATCGAGGTGTGATTTCGCAGCGCTTTCAGGCGCGGGCTGGCGATAATCCCGGAAGAATTCCTGCCGCTACAGGCTCAGATCGGCCGCGACGGTTTGCCTTTGATCGCGAGCGCAACAGTCTGGCCCGATCGAAACCGAATCTTAATCGCATCGCCGCGCTGATAGCCTCCGGCGTCGAGCACCTTTTGCATTTGCTCTGCGGCCTTCGGGCCGTATGTAAAAGTATGCACGGCCATTTCGTTGGCGGCCTCACGCACCACCAATGTGTTGTGGTCGGCGTGAATCACTTCCGCCTTCATCCAGAGAGGCTTCACTTTCTGCTGCCTTACGACGATCGGCGCGGTGGAGTCCATCTGCGCGCGCGCTGAGGGCGCCGCGGCTGCAAGCGTAGCGAGCGCCAAGCCCAGCGCCGCGAATCGCATCCGGCAGAATTTAATCTTTGTCATCGAGTGAAATTTTCAGCGAGCGCAGGAACTTGATGTCCTGCGGCGTGATCTCGAATTTCGGCAGCTCATCATCGTCGTCGTCGTCCCGGAGCACTTCCTCATCCACGCGGATGCGCAGAGATTCGAGGAAGCGGCGGTCCTGCCACGTCATTTTCGAGGCGTCGGATTCCCGCCGCGCGAGGCCGATCGTCGCGTCGAGCTTCAACACGATGTCGTACCCCGCCGATCTCACGCCGGCAATGGCTTCCGAAATCCGATCGGATTCGGAAACGGAATCGTTGATGGCGTGGCCGAGTTCTTTCAGGAGTTGTTTTAGCCGATCGTCGAGTTGCAAGGGCCTCTCCTCCACTGCGGGGACTTCCTAGCACGATTCTATTGCGCTGCCCCGCCCCGCACAAGCCCTCTCTCTCTCGCTGCTTCGTGTAATTACCTGCCCCGCTGCGCCAAGCTAAATGCAAGCAATTGACACAGACGGCTTTCCCGGTTTCACGCGAATCTTAATCTCATTTCCATATACAAACTGTTCTGCGTAGTCTTTCGCAAGAGCCTCCACGACGAAAGGTTTCCTGTGGACATCGGCATAGCTTATGCCATCGACATAATACTTGTAGAACACTTCCGCGACGTCTCCACCGAATTGGCCTCTTGTATGGCTTGAACTCATCACAGTCGCCTTACTTTCGGGCCAGCTTCGCGATGCGAAAACCCCAAAGCCCCGAAAAATAGTTCTGACGCAGTAGCCGACGATGATGTCGAGAAACCAGCCGGACAACATAACGCAACGATACCAGATAGATCCTCGTGGGTACTCCGCAGCTCCGTTGTCGAGCCACGCTACACAGCACAGCAACACGCAATCGCGACCGAGATGCTGATGGCATCACGGAATGTATTAGAATATCCGCATGGGAATTGGCTGGATTGCGGCGGCGTGGCGCTCTGCGCTCACCGTCCTGCGCGTATTCTGGAAAGCCGCGCGGCAGCTTTTCCATGAAATGGCCGGAACGCTGTTCGCGCTCTTCAGCGTCTCCGGCGCGACGGCCATCTGGCGGCTATGGAGCCACGCGCGCATTCCGTGGCTGCTAGCCGCGACATCCGCTTACACGATTATGATGCTCTATTTCTCGGTGACTTCGTTCCGCAACGCGCGCCGCGTTCGCTGATGCCCTCAAAATTCAAGAAGCCCTCAGCCCTCGAAGAGAAAAAATCCGCGAGCACGAGCGGCCTGCCACTGCCGGTCGTCGTTACGAGCGACGACCTCGCGTCCTCCGGCGATACCGCGTGGGATCCCGAACGCGAACTCGGTTATCCCGGCGAATTTCCGTTCACCCGCGGCGTCTATCCGACGATGTACCGCGGCCGGCTCTGGACCATGCGCCAATACGCGGGCTTTGGCTCTGCATCAGAATCCAACGAGCGCTACCGTTACCTGCTCGCGCGCGGACAAACGGGCCTGAGCGTCGCATTCGATCTCCCCACGCAAATCGGCATGGACTCCGACCATCCACTCGCGCAGGGCGAAGTGGGCAAGGTTGGCGTGGCAATCGATTCGCTTGAAGACATGCAGATGCTCTTCAGCGGCATTCCGCTCGATCGCGTCTCGACCTCGATGACCATCAATTCCACGGCTGCGATTCTGCTCGCGCTCTACGTTGCCGTGGCGAAACAGCAGGGAGCGGACTTGCGGCGCCTGTCCGGCACGGTCCAGAACGACATTCTGAAGGAATACAGCTCGCGGGGGACTTACATCTATCCCGTGCGCCCCGCGATGCGGATCGTAACGGATATTTTCGCGTGGGCCCGCAACGAAATTCCCAACTGGAACCCGATTTCAATTTCCGGGTATCACATCCGCGAAGCGGGCTCGACTGACCTGCAGGAAGTGGCGTTTACGCTCGGCGACGGAATCGCATATGTGGAAGCGGCAGTGGCCGCGGGACTGGCGGTGGATGATTTTGCGCCGCAATTGTCGTTCTTTTTCAACGCGCACAATGAATTCCTCGTGCAGGTGGCGAAGTTTCGCGCCGCGCGGCGCCTCTGGGCGCGCATTATGCGCGAGCGCTTCGGCGCAAAGGATCCGCGCTCGATGATGCTGCGCTTCCACGCGCAGACGGCCGGCTCGTCGCTGACGGCGCAGCAGCCGGAGAATAATATCGTGCGTGTGGCGCTTCAGGCTCTGAGCGCTGTTCTGGGCGGCTGCCAATCGCTGCACGCCAACGGCCTCGATGAAGCGCTCGCTCTTCCCACCGAGAACGCCGCGACGATCGCCCTTCGCACCCAGCAGATCATCGCGCAGGAATGCGGCGTCGCGAATACGATTGATCCTTTCGCGGGATCCTACGCGATCGAAAAACTCACGAACGAAATCGAAGCGGGCGCTCGCGCGTACATCGAAAAGATTGACGTGTTCGGAGGCATGCTCCGCGCGATCGAAACCGGATTCGTGCAGGCGGAGATCCAGAAAGCGGCGTACGAGTATCAGCGCTCGGTCGAAAGCGGCGAGCAAGTGGTGGTTGGCGTGAATCGCTTCACGTCCGCGGATGATCGCCCCATTCCCACGCTTCGCATGGACCCTGAAATCGAACGCTCGCAGATTGCACGAGTGAAGTCGCTTCGGGAGCGCCGCGACGCTGCGAAGACGCGCGCGGCGCTCGCCGAAATCGAGCATCGCGCGAAAGGCACCGCGAATCTCATGCCCGCCATCCTCGCCGCCGTCGAATCCTACGCGACCGTCGGCGAAATATCCGACGCGCTCCGCCGCGCTTTCGGCGAATACCATGAATCCGTCGTCATCTAGCCACGGGCAACCGTGTAATCGTAGCGCCGGCATCTTGCCGGCGTTTCTCCGCGCGGTGGCGTTAATACAAATCGCCGGCAAGATGCCGGCGCTACGAACGCACACCCCGCACCCGTAGGGCTGGCCGGAAGGCCGGCCGGTTTTGCTTGCGGGGCTTTGAGCGGGGAACTCTTCCCGCCACATTTCTGCCTATATGGTATGGTTTCCCGCGCCGATGAAATTGATCCTCGCCTCCGGATCGCCCCGCCGCGCCGAAATCTTGCGCGCCGCGGGATTCTCTTTTGACGTGTTGCCTGCGGACATTGACGAGACGCTACGCCCGGGTGAAGCGCCGCGCGATTACGTCCGCCGCCTGGCCGAAGAAAAAGCGCGCGTTGCCGCGCGGAAACTCTCCGCGACCGAGCCGGACGCGCAGGCGATCATCATCGCCGCTGACACAACCGTCGTCGTAAACGGCGCCATTCTCGCAAAGCCGGAATCGGCTTCGAACGCGCGAGAAATGCTCGAGCAGTTGAGCGGCCGCACCCACGAGGTCCACACGGGCGTCGCGCTGCTGCGTTTGCCGGATGGTTTCAGGCGAATCTTTGACGACGTCACAAGCGTCGAATTCGCAAATCTGAACGCCACGGAAATCGCTGATTACATCTCCAGCGGCGAGCCATTCGGCAAAGCCGGCGGCTACGCGATTCAAGGACTAGCCGGCAGATTTGTGAAGAGAATCGAAGGCTGTTACTTCAACGTGATGGGTCTGCCCATCGCCCATATCTATCACGAGCTTCAGTATTTAGGCTGGCTCCCGGTACCTCAGCTACAGTAACCATTTCATCCGCAAAAGCATCTCAGTTACGTGTCTATGAAATTTGAGAGGCGAAGCAATTTTGCCTCCGCAGCGAACTCACGCGTTCCACCTTGGGTCCACATGGTGGTCGTGGCGCTCGGGATTCGCCTGGCTGTCGTAGCCTTCTGCTACACCGATTGGGCGAATCAGGGTTGCTTCAACCATTGGGAGTTGGGGAGCCTCGCGCGCTCGGTTGCGCTGGGCCACGGCTTGGCGGACCCTTTCAGCCACACCGGCCCGTCGGCGCTGATGCCGCCCGTCTACCCGCTGCTCCTGGGCGGCATATTCAAAATCTTTGGGATTTGCAGCGCGGCATCCGCCGTCGCCGCCCTCTCGCTCGATTCCGTGTTTTCGGCGCTCACTTGCATTCCGCTGTTTTTTATCGCAAGAAAATTTTTCGGCGAACGCGTCGCGAAATGGACCGGCTGGGGCTGGGCGTTTTCGCCGTACGGAGTCTTTGTCGCCGCGGATTGGATCTGGGTCACTTGCCTCACTATGCTACTGCTGACCACGTTGTTTTGGATCGCGCTTGAGCTCGAGGATTCGAGCGGGGTTCGTCTCTGGCTCGGCTTCGGAGCGCTCACAGGTCTCGCTGCGCTGAGCGATCCCGTCGTGCTGGCGGTGCTGCCGCTGCTCGCTGCCTTCGTGTGCTATCGCCTTCATCAACGAGGGCGCCGCTGGTTCGCACCGGCTGCATTATCGGCATTGGCGTTTATTGCCGTCGTCTCGCCCTGGTTCGTCCGCAACTACAGAACGTTCGATCAATTCATTCCGTTCCGCGACGGCTTTGGCCTCGAGTTATACGTCGGCAATAATGGCGACCCGTCCTTCTGGGTAACACGGTCCGTCCACCCTTCGCACAGCGCTGGCGAATTGGCGGAATATCAGAAACTTGGCGAAATCGGATATATGGCTGAGAAGCGCACGGAAGCGCTGGCTTTCATCCGCATCCATCCCACGTGGTTCGCCTGGATGAGCCTGCGGCGCGCCGTGTACATGTGGGCGAACTTCTGGAGCTTCGACCCCAATTACTTGCTCGCAGAACCGTACGACGTGCCCGCCATGATCATTTGCTCCACGTTGAGCATTCTCGCGCTCTTAGGCTTGCGCCGCGCGTTTTGGGTAAACCGCGCGGTGGCTATTCGATTCGCAATCGTGCTGGCGTGTTTTCCGCTCATCTACTACTTCACTCACCTCGAATCGTACTTCTTCCGCCCGATGGACCCGTTCATCCTTGTGCTCGCGATGTATGCCGTGGTTGGAAGCAACCGTGCGGCGAGCGCGGCAGCCATACCGATGCCGCGCCCGGCCGGCACGCAGGCGCCACTCAGCATTGCTGCCGATTAGGAATTTGCCAAAATCACCGGAAGAATCCCTGCCTGCACAGGCACACTTCGACCAGGTATCTTGTGAATAAGGAGCCACTACAGACTTGCGACGATAGCGGCAATCGCCGCGGAGGCTAGGACTTCTGTTCCGGCGTGCTCGGCGGGTTCGTCGTGGCAGGCGGAGTCGTCGTTGTGGTGGTAGTGGACGCGGGCGGGTTCGTTGGATTGTCGCCGCGCATGCCTTCCTTGAACTCGCGGATACCCTGTCCCAGGCCGCGCATCACTTCAGGAATCTTGCGTCCCCCGAAAAGTACCAGGATCACTAGCGCCACGATCATCCAGTGAAATGGGCTGAATTCACCCATACTGCACCTGCCTTTCGAGCCCTGACTGCGGACACCCTGCCGTTGCCAGGCCCGCTGCACCGGCGAACTTAAAGTATAACACGCTCATCCCCCACCCGGCGCGTCACGCGTTCCCGGTCGAGGAACTCAAGCAGCGGTATGGCGTACTTCCGGGTTACGCCAGTCATGTCCTTGAACGCGCCGATTTGAAGCCGCTCGCCGTTCGCCTTCTTGTAGTTCGCAACCAACTCGCGAAGCCGCGCGACCGCATTCTTATGAAAAACCAGCTCTTGCGCCACCTTCACGAGAGTTTTTTCCGCCAGTAGCAGCTGAAAAATCTTCCGCGCCCGCTTCGCTTCCACCGGAAGCTCGGCGAGCACGTCTTCGAACCGGGGTACCGCAAGGCCGGCACGCTCAAATTCCTGCTCGATCAACTCCTTGGCGCGCGCCTCCTCCGGGAGCAGTGCAATTTCGCGCCCTGCGTTCTGCACCAGATCGCCGGAGATCGCAATCGCGCGGCTGGCCACAAGCTCTCCGAGCGCGGCACGAAAAACTTCCGGTCGCGATTTCGTGCTGCCACGCAATTCTTCTTTGGCAATTCCGGAAGCAAGAGGATTCGCGCGGTGAAATTGCTCCACCGCCGCGCGGATGCGATTAGCGTATTCCGCGACAATCGCCGCGGGAACCACGGTGAGCGGCTCGTCCTGAGCGACGACAAGCCTCCGCGCCTTCGTGAGTTTGGCGATCGCATCACGGGCGTCCCGTTCGAGCCAGCCCGTACGGGCGATCAGCCGCGGCAGCGCGAGGCCGTGCAATTCGCTCGCGGCCAGCGATTCAACAATCGCTTCGCGCTCGTTCCGCTCAAACATCCCAAGCAGCGGAATCACACGTGTATCTTTGCGGCGATGCGCGGATGCCAGCGAATCGAGCACCGCACCGCCGCCAACAGTCGTCACCGGCGAAAAGCGGCGCAAAATAAACCGGTCGCCCGGCAGCGCGAGCACCGGCTCCGTCAAGCGCAATTGCGCGAATGCGGAGCCGCCGGCATCTAGCTTTTCCCTATCGAGCAGGATGACCTCGGCAATCATCTCCGCCGTGCCGTGATGAAAATGAACGCGGGAGCGGCTCTTGAGCGCGGGCGCCGATCGAAGCAATTCGATCCGCGCGTCCAGCCGCTTCGAAGGCTGAAAAATCCCGGGCGCCGCAAGTTCCATGCCTCGATGCAATTCTTCCAGCTCGATTCCCGCGAGGTTCACCGCCGTCCTTTGGCCCGCCACGGCGTGATCCACGGCAGCGCCGCCGGAATGCAATCCGCGCACTCGAAGCCGCCGCTGCACTGGAAACAGCTCGACTTCGTCTTCGCGGCGAATTGAGCCGGAAACAAGCGTGCCGGTGACGACCGGGCCAAACCCCTTCATCACGAACGCGCGATCCACCGGCAGCCGGAAATGCCCGCGCGCGTCTTTGCCCGGCGAACGCTCCGCAGCTTGCCGCAACTCCTCTCGCAGCGCGTCGAGCCCCGCACCTGTTTTGGCGCTTACCTCGATAATCGGCGCGCCTTCGAGAAAGGAGCCCCGCACGAGATCTTCGACTTCGAGCTTCGCCAGTCCCGCCGTATCCGCATCCACGAGATCCGATTTCGTCAGCGCAATGATCCCGGTGGAAATTCCCAGCAGGCGGCAGATGTCGAAATGCTCCCGCGTTTGCGGCTTCACCGATTCATCCGCCGCGACAACCAGAAGCACCAGATCGATTCCGCCCGCGCCCGCCAACATGTTGCGCACAAATCGCTCGTGTCCTGGTACATCCACGAATCCGATGCGCACATCGCCGAGATCGAGAAACGCGAAGCCGAGATCGATCGTGATTCCGCGTCGCTTCTCTTCTTCGAGGCGGTCGGGATGCGTGCCCGTGAGCGCGGCCACGAGAGACGATTTGCCGTGATCAATATGGCCGGCCGTGCCGACGATGACGTGCTTCATGGAATTCCTTCATGAACTTCAAAGACGGGCGGGATGCAGGCACGCGCAGAAGAATACACCCGGCGGCTTAGACTTCAGAGGCGCTGCGATGCATAAGGCGTTAACGCGGCCTCCGCGCACCAAAGCGCCCCGTAATTTTCGCTGCTGCTATTTCACTGCGGCTTTTCGGCCTTGCGCTGCAAAGGCGGCGCAGTCGTCGAACCTTTGAACACCGGCTTGCCGAGCTTCGCGATCCACAACCCCGAGTCAATGTCGTTGATGTAGATCAATCCGTTCCACGGCTGCGCGCCCCAGGTCAGCGGCAAATTCGCGCGGTAACCCTGCGAGTCGCCGGTCCAAAGCCGCGCAATCTCACGGCCCTGTCTGTAGAGGTCCCCGCGCAACTCGCCCGAAATATCGAGGACGCGCCCGCCGCCGCCGTAATCGCCGAGGAACAGCATGTCGCTGTCCGCCCAGAAATTATGCGAGCCGCCTTCCGGCACTTCATAGAACGCCACCTCGCGCGGATGCTCGATATCCGAAACATCCATCACGTGGCAGATCGCGCGCGTCGGCACTCGCTCCTTGCTCATGATGTTGAAGAATCCCAGCAGCACTTCATCGCCGACGAACAGATAATTCTTGTAGCGGAACGTGCTGTGTGTGCCGGCCAGCCAATCGTCGCCATAAAGCTCGTAGTGATTGTAGAGATATTGGCTCACGAGCTTCGGATGTTCCGGACTGCCGCCCTTCATTCCGTTGCCCACGTCGAGAATCACCAGGCCGTCGCGCCAGTAGGCGAGATACGCGAGTCCGTCTTTCACATAGAGATCGTGCAGGTACCGGCCCGTCGTCACCGGCCCTTCCGGCCCGACGATCGTTTGCGTCGTGTTGTTTTCCACCTGCCAGCGCGCCACTTCTTTCGGGTGCTTGGGATCCTGGAAGTCAATCACGCGCAGCGAACCGGTCGCATCGTCGGTGAGATAAACGTAGTGCGTGTTGATGAACGCGCTGTGGACGCCGCCCGTCACGGTTTCGGTGTACTCGGCGTTCGTTTGCAATTTGGTTGGATCGGAGAGATCGAGGAGCACGATTCCGTTCTTCCGGTTCGACGCTCCCTCGCGCGTGATCACGCCGACCTTCTCGTCGGGCGTCGTGCTCACGTCGTTCACCAGCCGCGCGTCCACTTTCATCGTGTCGAGCAGCCTGGGCTTCGAGGGATCGGCGATGTCGTATAGAAAGACGCGGTCGGCGATTGTCGAGAGATACGCGTGAGTGCCGATGATCCATTCTTCCGCGGTCTGAATGGGCTCGCCCTTCTCATCCTTCGGCTGGACGTGCGCGACCACATCAATCTCGCGCTCGGCGTTCCGCGGCGTCACGGTGATCGAAGCGCTGCCGCTATGCTGTCCCACCGAAGCCGTCACCTCGTACGTGCCGGGATTGTATGCAACGAACGCTCCGTCGGAATATGCCGTGGCGCCATTTCCGCTCACGGCCCAATTGATCGTGACGTCCTTCGCCGGTTTGCCGGCCGCATCCTTCGCAGCGGCGTGGAAGTGCACCACGTCTCCTGTCCGTGCCGTCGCCGTCGCCGGATCAACCGAAAGCCGCCGGACCGTGTCCGCGACGACGCGAATTCCCACTTCGCCGTTCACGCCTTCCGACGTGGCCTGAATCCGCGCGTCGCCCGGCGCTACCGCCATCACGATTCCCGCCGCATCCACTTTCGCGATCGCAGGCGTGAGCGACTTCCACGTCACCGCAACATCCGGGCGGCTTGAGCCGTCCGCTGCGTGCGGTTTCGCCGTGAGCGCGGCCGACGCGCCGACGGGCAAAGGCGCTGGAAGCTTTTCGATCTCCACGTGCGTGACCGCTCGCTTTGCCACCGTGACCTGCGCGAGACCATACTTGTCGCCAATCAACGCGCCAACAGTGATCGCTCCGGGCGCCGAGAAGTACACCTTCCCGCTCTCATCGGCACCGGCGGCATCGAACGGCGCCGCGAACCATACCGTCACCTTCGCGTCCACGACTTTGCCCGATTCGTCCTTCGCCACGGCCGTGAACTGCAAGCTCGAGCCGACTTCCGCCTTCGCTTCCTTCGGGCTGACTTCGATGGTCGCGACTTTCGGCCCTTTCTGGGCGTCTTTGTCCTTGTCTTTGTCTTCCTGTGCAAACGATACCGGCGCAAAAAGAATCGCGGTCAACGCGACGATCAGAGCGGACGCGCCGAAATTCCGCGCCCATTTCACAATTCTGCTGTAGCCAATCTTCATTAATCCGGCTCCTGTTCGAGGATTCGCGCGCGATCGCGCGCGGTCTTACGGCCGCCCCGGCTCCGTTTTCCAAAAATCGATTCCGCCCGCTTGCTCGCCCACGTCAATCGCCGCGATGCTCTTCATCGCCTCGAGATCAATCATTTCCACCGTTCCCGGCTCCGCCCCAATGCCTTCTTCCGAGATAAACGCGTAGCGATTGTCGGGCGTGACCACCGCTCCGTGCACCACTTTCCTCTTCGTCGGAATTCGCGCCAGTTCCTTGCCCGTTTCCGGATCGAAAATGGAGACCGACTGCCCGCGCTTGTTCGTCGCCACCAGGCGGCCGTCTTTGGTCATCGCCAGGTTATAGACGCCCGTGCCCGCCGGAAATCGCCGCGCGATCGTCCAGCTTTTGGCGTCAATCGCGATAATCTCATTCGACTTGTTGCACGCCACATAGATCGTGCCGCCGTCATTCGAAGGCTGCGCCCACGTGGGCACGCACGTCGCCGCCATCGTATGATTCCCGGCGTGAAATTCCGCGGGGCCGATCATCCCCATTTCCTTGCCAGCCGTAAGCATAAAATGGCGCGAAACGTCGAGCGTTGCCGTATCAATTTCCGCCAGCATGTCGTCCATCATGCAGACCGAATAGTGCTTCGTGCCCTGCGGATTCAGCCGCGAACCGTGCGGCATCGTGCACGTCGTGATGCGCTTCACCTCGATCATCGGTTCCGTCCCGACCACCGAAATTGACGACGGCACCATGTCTCCATGAAAGTTCGCATTTGCGACATAAATGAATTTGCCGTCGCGCGAGATGTCGGTTGTAGCGGGAAAGAGCCCAAGCGACGTGAACCGCACGAGTTCGTCCGAACCCGCTTTGTATTTCCACACCGAGCCGTACGGCAGCCCATGTCCGACGGACACGTAGACGTACTGCCGGTCCGGAGAGATAGCAATTCCGTGCGGACCGTTGATGTCCGTGGGCATCAGGCCGACTTTCGCTTCGTGGTCGATTTTCGCCGTCGCCGTCCCGGAAGTGCCGGGAGTGAATCGCAGCCGCACGAGTTTGTCCGCCGATTCGCAGACGACGTAAACGAGATAGTCCTGTGGCGGCGCCTGGGCCCGAAACACGGGTGAGACGATCAATGCGGCAAGGAACGGCAGAACCAACAGCCTGAGACAGAAAATCCGCGTCAAATCTGTCAGAACCTCCACGGGCAGGACCGGCGACCGGCAAAAATGAACCCTATTCAGCCCTTTGTCAATACCCGGTGGCTCGTGAAACGAGGATCGCGGCTGCTAGCTTTTATGTCGAAACGTTGAATGACGACTGGTCCGCGAGGATTGAGATCTGAAATCTCAAATTTGAAATTCGGAGTTTGATCCTTGAGATTCGGGGACTAACTAAGCACGGGCGCGAACCAACGCAAGCGCCGCATCAATTTCGCCGTTGATTTGAGTCGCAGCTTTTCGAGGATCGGAAGCCCCGGTAATCGGTCTGCCGATCACCACGTAGTCCGCCCCCGACCGAATCGCTGCAGAAGGAGTGGCAACGCGGCTCTGATCGTTCGAAGCGGAATGCGCGGGACGGATTCCGGGAACCACAATCAGGAGCTTAGGCCCGAAAGCGCTCCGGATCGCGCGGACTTCGTGCGCTGAGACGACGACGCCGTCGGTTCCCGATGCCTTCGCGATCCGCGCAAGCCTTAGCGTGGCAGCCGCAGGCGAGCCCGCGATCCCTACTCGCCGAAGCGACGAAGCATCGTGACTCGTAAGAACGGTAACGCCTAGCAGCGCCGGCGGGTTCTTCACCGCCCGCGCCGCCTTCACTGCCGCCTCGATGACCTCTGCGCCACCGAGCGCATGTAGCGTGAGTAGCCGTACGCCCGGAAGCTTCACTGCCGCCGCGACGGCGCCTGACACAGTGCTCGGAATATCGTGAAACTTGAGATCCAGGAATATGCCGTGCCCCATCCGCGCGAGCTGCCGGACCACACCGGGCCCTTCAGCCGTGAACAGGCGGCTCCCGACTTTCACCATCCCAACGGCGCCACGGAGCTGCCGCGCCAGGGCACACGCGTCCCCGGCGCGGTCAACATCCAAAGCGACGATTATTCGGGATGGGTGGAAGCGGGTCGTGTCGGCACCTCGAGGAGTTCCAGCCGGACTTTAGCAAGTCCGCTCTGGTCAAACCCAAGCCGGCGCGCTACTTCGTAGGAGACGTCCAGGCCGCGGCCATCCACATACGGGCCGCGATCATTAATCCGGACGATAAGGCTCCGATGGTTCTTCGTGTTCGATACCCGGACGATGGAGCCGAGGGGCAGAGATGGGTGGGCTGCGGTTACGGCGAACATGTCATAGGTCTCGCCGTTGGCTGTTTGACGGCCGTCAAAATCCTCTCCGTACCAACTTGAGACACATTCCCATGTCTTGAGCGGCTTTCCTTTCAAGTTTGGGGTGGGGGTGGCTAACGGGGACGATGCTGCCTCCAGGTTCGTCGCAGAAAGTGCTACGCCCGATTCTGGGGATGCCAGCGGCGCATTGAGAGCTGGCGTCAGCAAGAAGATTACGAAGCCTAAGAAAACGGCACCGATTGTCACCACATTTTTAATTCGCATATTCACCTAACCTTTTTCTTATGAGCGAATTATACTAGTTCCGGGCCCCTTCCTGCAATCCCGTATTCCCTGTAAGGCCGCCCTTTAAATCGCTCACTCGAAGGATGTTATTGGCCTTGCACCACTTTTCCAGCCCCTCGACCAGCCTCTCGGATGCTCTCGGGTCTATAAAGTGGGCCGTGCCAACCTCCACCGCCGAAGCTCCTGAAAGCATGTATTCCACTGAATCCTCAGGAGTTTCGATCCCGCCGAGGCCGACCACCGGGATCCTGACTGCCTTGCAGGCCTCGTATACCAACCGGACTGTTATCGGCTTTATGGCCGGGCCAGACAATCCTCCGGTGGTACTTCCTAGACGGGACTTTCGATTGTGTGCATCTATACACAATGCAGGGTAGGTATTCGCTATGGTCAAAGCGTCCGCTCCCCCTCCTTCAGCAGCCTTTGCCATAACCCCAATGAATCCAACAGTAGGCGCAAGCTTCACCCATAGCGGCCGCTTCGTCATACCCCGAGCAGCCTCCACGACCGCGCTGAGGCATCCCGGATCGGTCCCAAACTCCACTCCACCCTTGTCCACGTTTGGGCAAGAGACGTTCAGCTCGTACCCCGCCACCCCTTCCGCCTGTTCCAGTACCCGGATCACTTGGAGGTAGCCTTCAATCGTTTCCCCGAACACATTCGCGATCACCTGAGTGTTGTAACGGCGCAACAGCGGCAGCTTCTCGGCTGCGAACGCCCTCACTCCTATGTTTTGTAGCCCAATCGCATTGACCATCCCCGAAGCCGTGTCGCAGATTCTAGGGGACGGCGCTCCTAACATGGGCTCCGCCGACAACCCTTTGACCACGATTCCGCCGAGGCGGTTCAGGTCAACAAGCTCAGAAAACTCGACGCCATAGCCAAACGTGCCGCTGGCGGCGATTACGGGGTTTTTAAAGGATAAAACGCCTACGTTGACGCTGAGGTCAACTTCCGCGGGCCGAGTCGGGGCTGGGGCCGGCTGCGGTAGATTCACCGGCAAAGAGTCTACCACGCAGGTCAAGATTTGAGACGTTTCAAGCCAGCGCCTCGAGGCTGGCGACGTGCACCAAAATGAGACGATCGAATCGCGCCCTCATTTCCTCAAGTCGCGTCTCGTGTGCTAGGATGTGCGGCCAATGCGTGTCGTCGAAAAAAGACAACTGATGGCTCCGGAAGAAATTGACCGCACGCTGCAGCGGCTCGCTCACGAAATCGTCGAAAAGAGCGGCGGCACGTCAAACATCGTGCTGATCGGCGTGCGCCGCCGCGGAGTTCCGCTGGCGAATCGCCTCGCGAAAACCATCAAAGGATTCTCGAACGTGGACGTTCCCGTTGGCACGCTCGATATCACGCTGTATCGCGACGATCTCTCCACCGTCGCGCCGCAACCCGTCGTTCAGTCCACTGAAATTCCATTCGTAGTGGATGACCGCGATATCGTCCTCATCGACGACGTTCTTTACACGGGACGTACCGCTCGCGCCGCGATGAACGGCCTCTTCGATCTCGGCCGCCCCAAAAGCATTCGCATGCTCGTCCTGATCGATCGCGGCCATCGCGAATTGCCCATCGAAGCCACTTTCATCGGCCGTACCGTCACGACCAGCGACACCGAAATCATCGAAGTTCGCTTGCAGGAAATTGACAAGGAGGAGCGTGTGATGCTCGTGGACCGCGTCGCTTGAATGAGGTCCGGCACTCAACAACGCCTGTGCTGCAACGCCCGCGCCATCTGCTCGGTATCGAACCGCTAAGCGCCGAGCAAATCACTTTCATCCTCGATCAGGCGAAGCCATTTCAGGAATTCCAGCGTCACCCTCTCAAGAAACTCGCCACACTTCGCGGAAAGACCGTCGCCCTCGCTTTCTTCGAGCCTTCCACCCGCACTCGCATCAGCTTTGCCACCGCTGCCGCTCGCCTCGGCGCGGACACGATGAATCTCCAGGCCGAATCCTCGAGCCTGAAAAAAGGCGAATCGCTGATTGATACCGTCTGGACGCTCGAAGCCATGCGCCCCGACGGTATCGTGATTCGCCACGCTGCCTCGGGCGCTCCCGAATTCATCGCCCGGCGCCTCGAAATACCCGTTCTCAATGCCGGCGACGGCACGCACGAGCACCCCACACAGGCTCTTCTCGACGCCCTCACCATTCGCGACCGAAAAGGCCGCCTCGACGGCCTGAACGTCACGATCCTCGGCGATATTCTGCACAGCCGCGTCGCGCGATCGAATATTCATCTTCTCTCGCGATTCGGCGCGCGCTTGACCCTCTGCGGCCCTGCAATGTGGATTCCCAAAGAACTCGAATGCCTTGCTCCAAACATCCGCCGCGTTTCGCGGATCGAAGAAGCCCTAGAAGACGCCGATGTGGTGATGGTCCTTCGCGTTCAATCTGAGCGAATCAACGAGCCGCCCATCTCGATGGATGACTACATTCTTCGCTACCAGCTCACTCCAGGGCGCCTGCGCCTCGCGAAGCCAGATGCGATCGTCCTACATCCCGGCCCCATCATCCGCGGTCTCGAAATCGATCCCACGGTGGCGGACGGTCCGCAATCTTGCATCCTCGAGCAGGTTACCAATGGGCTCGCCGTGCGCATGGCTCTCCTCTTTCAACTCGTGAGCGGCGCCCCGCCCGACGCACCTCATCCGGCAAAGGAAACCCCGGCATGATTCTCATCAAAGGCGGTCGTGTTCTCGATCCCGCAAGCGGCACCGACGCCATATCTGATGTCCTAATCGAAGGCGATCGCATCGCGCGCGTCGGTCCCGGCCTCAGCGGGCCCGACGCCGAAGTTCTCAACGCCGCGGGCTCGATCGTCGCTCCCGGATTCATCGATCTCCACTGCCACTTGCGCGAGCCGGGCCAAGAAATCTCCGAAACCATCGGAACGGGAACGCTCGCGGCTGTCGCCGGCGGATTCACGGCTGTCTGTTGCATGCCGAATACGCAGCCGGTCAACGACAACGCAGCAGTAACTCGCTCCATCGTTGACCGCGGCGCGACCGCGGGTCACGCGCGTGTCTGGCCCATCGGCGCAGCCTCCGTCGGAAGCAAAGGCGAAGCGCTTGCCGAAATTGCCGGAATGCAGGATGCGGGAATAGTCGCGGTCAGCGACGATGGCCGCCCGATCGCCACGGCGAAATTAATGCGGCAAGTAATGGAGTATTGCGGCTCGCTCGGCTTGCCCGTGATTGACCACTGCGAAGATCCATCGCTCGCCGCCGGAGGCGTGATGCGCGAAGGGCCGCGTTCCATCCGCCTGGGACTGAAGGGAATTCCAGCAGCGTCGGAATCCATTTGCGTGGGCCGCGATGTCGAAGTCGCCGCGATCACCGGCGCGCGTCTTCACATCGCGCACCTATCGACGCGCGCTTCGCTCGATTACGTACGCGCTGCAAAAGCAAAAGGCCTCGCCGTCACCTGCGAAGTCACGCCACACCATTTCACTCTCACCGACGAGGACGTCGTCTACGACACAGCTTACAAAATGAATCCGCCGCTCGCTTCGCGCGACGACCGCGCCGCCCTACTCGACGGCCTCGCCGACGGCGCAGTGGACGCCATCGCCACCGACCACGCCCCTCATCACCCGGCAAGCAAAGATGTCGAATTCGATCGCGCGCCCTTCGGCATCACCGGCTTCGAGACGGCCATTGCCCTCGCGTTATCCGAGCTTGTCCACACGAAGCGCATCTCCCTCATGCGCCTCGTAGAATTATTCACGACGGGCCCCGCCCGCGTCCTCGGCATCGAGAGAAAGCTTTCCGCCGGCTCGCCCGCCGACGTCACCACCTTCTCACCCGAACACAAATGGACATTCCGCGCCGCCGACTCCGCCAGCCGCTCGCGCAACACCCCATTCGACAACCGCGAATTCCGAGGCGCGCCCGTGGCAACAATCGTAGCCGGCCGCATCGTCTACCGCAGACCCACCGCAGCCGCTACGGCCTGAACGCAAAATCAACTCAACAATGGCCGGCAGGCCATCCATGAGAAGTTTTCGGTTGGGCGCCGGCCCACCGAGAGCAGCTATTGGTCGCTTGTCGAATGTCGCAATTCAATTATTTCTTGCGGCTTGGATCATCGTCAGGATTGACGTAGTTGATTTGTAGCGGAGCTGCACCGTGAATTTGCACCACAACTTCTCCGCTTGTCATCGCGTAGTGATGCATATCGGGATCGAGATAAGCGAAACTGCCGGCCGGGAAAGTTGCCATCTTGGTTTCGTCGAAGCGATCTCCCATTCCCACCTTGAACGTGCCGGAGATAATCGTGACGTTTTCCCGTAGAGGATGCCAATGAGGCGGGAAGCGATATCCGTCAGGCATTTTCAAGCGCACGGTGTAATCGCCGCTCGAGCCGCCCGGGTTGCCCTCGAGCACCGCGAGTTGCGCGCCCGCGGGAACGAATGCCGGTGCCGGACCGTATGGAATCGTATCGGGCGTGAATGCATTTTTTGCAGAAGCATTGGTCTGAGCGCGAATTGTGAAGAGCAGTCCTGCCCCGCACAACAGTCCGATCAGCGTGAGCGTGAGTTTCATGTTCCGTTTCATAGTCCTGCCTCCGTCGTGGGATATTGACCGGCGAGAATATTCCTCTAACCACAGAATGGTTTCAATCGAATTCAGACAGCTTTTCCATACCTTTCATACATTGACGTTCATAACTCAATCACAGCGCACAGTGTCTGCAATGCTGCCACCCGCGCCAAAGCACTTGTAGCACCGGGCTTCAGCCCGGCACTCTTCGGTTTTTTGCGCACGGCAATTAATTCACGGTGTTGGGGAATGATGCCCGGCTGAAAGCCCGAGGTGGGAGCCCCCTGCTTCAGCAGGGGGAGCTGGACTTCAGTCCAGCAATGGAAAATCTCGCCCTCAACGGACTTTTAAGCCCGGCATTCTTTTATTGCGCGCGGCAATTGATTCACTACCTCAGCGAATGATGCCGGGCTGAAGTCCGGCGCTACAATTGCCGGACGACTGGTCACGCTATTTTTGTGAAATGAATTCTAGTGTGTCGCAGGTTCTGAGGCGGGATGCAAGCCGTGCTGCGGAACTTCGTGGACGCCGCGCAGCGGCGGCTCCTGATAGAAGCGGTAGAAATGATTGAGCGGCCCGTGCCCCTTGCCGATCGAGAAACTCTTCTCGATCGCTTTCGTGACGTAAGCCTTCGCCAGAATCGCGGCTTCATGCAATTGCTGGCCCAGCGCCAGCTGCGCGGCAATCGCTGACGAAAATGTGCAGCCCGAGCCGTGCGTGTTCTCGCTCTTCACCGCGTCGCCCGCAAGTTGCATGACCTCGCCGCCTTCCCAAAGTATGTCGGTCGGCTTCTCGAGGTGCCCGCCCGTGACAATCACAGCCTTCGCGCCCTGCTCGCCCAATTTCAGCGCGGCCGCCTTCATATCGTTCACGTCTTTCACGGGAATGCCGGTCAAGAGCTCGGCTTCGGGAATGTTCGGCGTGATCAACGTCGCGCGGCGGATGAATTCATCGCGCAGAAACTTCAAGCCGGATTCGTCTATCAACTCGGCGGTCCCGGCCGTCGGCTTCGTCACGGGATCCAGAACCACATGCACGAACTTGTGTTTGTCGAGGAATTCCGCCACTACCACCGCGTTCGCTTTCGTCCCCAACATGCCGATCTTCACGGCCGCAATCGTGCAATCATCCGCGAGCGAATCAAGTTGCGCGCGCAGCGTCGGCGCCGGTGTCGGATGAACCGAGCGTACGCCCTGCGTGGACTGCACCGTCAGCGCCGTGATGGCCGCGACGCCGTAGCAATTGTGCGCGGCGAAAGTTTTTAGGTCTGCCGCTGTTCCCGCTCCGCACGAAGGATCGAATCCCGCGATGGTTAGCAGTATCGGCGGCGTGTGTTGCGAATGGTTGTTCACTTTTCTCCGTGCCTCGATGCGAGGCACAAATGCCGGCGTCACCCAACCCGCGGAGTGAGCCGGCAAAACAAAATGTACGCGCCTTCCTCACTCATGCGCAAGAGTAAATTTGTGTGGAGACACTTCGAGTTAAACGGGAAGATTTTCGTGAATCGCAGCCCGATGAGTTCAGGACACTCTATGGATACAAGCCGCGCACCAGCGTCGCATCGGCCACGCGCCCGACCGATAGAATGTAAGCTCCCGTGCGCATGTGCGTGTGGTGCTTCCGCGTGGTCTCGTGCACTTCGTGAAACGCGCGCTTGATCACCGTTTCGAGCCGCACGTTCACTTCGCCCTCGGACCAGAAATAACCCTGCAGATCCTGTGCCCATTCGAAGTAGCTCACCGTCACCCCGCCTGCATTCGCGAGAATATCCGGCACCAGCAGCACGCCCTTGCGCGCAAGAACTTCATCCGCATGCGGCGTCGTTGGGCCGTTCGCCGCCTCGGCAACGATACGCGCCTTGATCAATTCGGCGTTGTTCAGTGTGATGACGTTCTCGAGCGCCGCAGGAATCAAAATGTCGCACTTCAGCGTCAGCAAGTCGTCATTCGAAATCCGCGAAGTTCCCGGCATCCCCACGACGGTCCCCGAACGCTCCTTGTATCGCATCGCCTTCAGCGGATCGATCCCGCGAGAATTGAAAACTCCGCCGCGTGAATCGCTGATGGCCAGAATCCGTGACTTCTTCTCCGCGAACAGCCGCGCCGCCGCCGATCCGGCGTTCCCAAATCCTTGAATCGCCACCGTCGCGCCGCGCAAATTAATCCGCTTCAGCTTGCAGGCTTCTTCGACCGCAAAAAGACACCCGCGCGCCGTTGCGTCACTCCGGCCGAGCGATCCGCCGAGCGAAATCGGCTTGCCCGTCACGATCCCGAGCGTCGCTTCGCCTACCATCACCGAATACGTGTCCATGATCCAGGCCATCGTCTGCGAATCGGTATAAACGTCCGGCGCAGGCACATCCCGCTCGGGCCCGATGATCGGCAAAATCTCCGAAGTGAACCGGCGAGTCATGCGCTCCAGTTCGCCTTTGCTCATCCGCTTCGGATCGCAAATCACGCCGCCCTTCGCCCCGCCGTACGGCAGATTCACCGTCGCCGTCTTCCACGTCATCCACATCGCCAGCGCGCGCACTTCATCCAGCGTCACGTTCGGGTGGTATCTCAATCCGCCCTTGGCCGGGCCGCGCGCGATATTGTGCTGGACGCGATAGCCGGTAAAAACTTTCACCTGGCCGTTGTCCATCTTCGTTGGAATGGAAACTTCCATCACGCGCTTTGGCGAACGCAAAATCTGCCGCAAGCCCTGGTCGAGCTTCAGGTGCTCCGCCGCGATATCGAATTGAATTTGAGCGATGCGATACGGATTGAGATCCTCGCGCGGCGCTATGCGCGGGATTGCCTGCGGGGCCGGTTTCGTGGCAATCGCCATAATCGGTTCCTTTGTTGCGCGGCGCTACCCGCGCCTTACGCGAGCCGGGCATTTCAAATTGTGACGTGGAATTGGGCTAAACCCCGCTCGTGATGGAGTTTAGACAACCCACAAAACATTAGTCAACGGAAACCACCGATAGACTTTCGGGCATCGGGCGCGTCGGGCACCCCTCGCAGCCCCAAAATTCAGCCCTTTCTTACACTAACCACTTATATATCAATGGATTACAAGAAATCGCGAGCAGCCTCGCGCGGCCTAAACCTCAATCGTCGTCGCTCCCCCAAAATCCCGTCTTTCACTCGCCAATTGACCGACGTAGTTGAAAACGCTACTCTTCGTCCGCGATTCGCCCCATCGCTTCCGAGTCGCCATGCCGAATTGGACGTATGCGTGCTGCTCCGGCCAATCCGCGCGGTCCTTCGGCTGCGTACCTATCAGTGAAGCGCTCGAGGAGTTGTGAACCCAGCATCGAGCACAGACCAGCGGTCCTCCGATTGGACCCTGATCGAGCGAATCGTCGCCCGCGACGAGACGGCGCTCGCGTCGCTCTACGATCGCTACTCCGGATTGGTCTGCGCCGTCCTGAATCGCATCCTGCGGGATTCCGCCGCGGCCGAGGAAATCCTGCAGGATATTTTTTTTCAGGTCTGGCGCACCGCCGCGCAGTTCGATCCCGCTCGCGGCTCGGTTCCGGGCTGGCTCGCGGTGGCCGCGCGCAATCGCGCCATTTCGCGTTTGCGGCGAAAAAATCCCGGCCAGGGCGAGGAATTGGTCGAGAATGCAATCGTGCTTCCGTTCAATCTCGAAACGGAAGCCGCGCAGAAGCAAATGATCGGCAAAGTGAAAGGCGTGCTCGGTAATCTGCCCAAGGAGCAGCGCGAAGCGATCGAACTCGCCTATTTCGAAGGCTTGACGCACAGCGAAATCGCGGAGCGCACGGGCGATCCGCTCGGCACCGTGAAGACGCGGCTTCGCTCGGCGGTCGAAACGCTAAAGAAAAAATTGCAGCCATGAACGGCCATCCAAATCGCGAAGAGCTCTTCGATCTCTACGCGCTCGGCGCTCTCGAAGGCGACGAGCTGGCGGCGATAGAAACGCACCTAGCCACGTGCGCCGATTGCGCGGAGAAACTCGCCGCAGCGCGCGGGCGCATTTCTCTGCTCGCCTTTGCCGCGCCGCCCGTCCAGCCTTCGCCGGGCGTGAAGGAAAGCCTCATGCGCCAGCTTTCGGCCTCCGCCGGAGGCCGCGCCCATGACCGCGAAGACTGGCAACCGGCGCTCGAGCCCGAACGCGCCGGCTTCCGCGCCATTTGGTGGACCGCAATCTTCGCGCCCGCGGCCGCAGCTCTCGCTCTCGCGACGGTTCTTCTCTGGGTGAGCAACAATCACCTCAACAACGAAATTGAGCGCCAGCAGGCCGATTTACAGCAATTGAAGCAGCAAACCGAGCAGGTCAATACGCTTCTCGATCTAGCGTCGGCTCGCGACACGATTTCGGTTTCTCTCGCGCCTTCACCCGAGGCGAATGGCGCCACGGCTCACGTTCTCTACAACGCGCGCCTCGGCAAAATGTTCTATTCCGATACACTCGCCGCCGCGCCGCCAGGCAAGAGTTTTCAGCTCTGGCTCGTCCCTCCCAAAGGCGACCCAATCAGCGCGGGCATTCTCACTCCCGAGGCCGGCGTCGGTTCGCGATTAGTAGCCACGATGCCGCCAGGCATTGCGGCAAAGGCTTTTGCCGTCACGCTTGAGCCGGCTGGCGGCGTTCCGAAGGCGACTGGTCCGGCCGTTCTCGTCGGCCCGGTCTCGTAAAAAGTATCTTGTAACAATTCACCGCGAAATTCATCCAATCCAGTGCGTAGCCGGGCCGCGTACTTTTAGTTGGCAGTTTGTCCGCCCGGTGGGAGAATACAGCCCTGGGGCGGTTGCAGTGCAACTGAGGAGGAGTTCGATGAGAAAGATCGTAAATGTACTCGCAGTACTCGCTATGGTCTGTGCGATGGTCGCCGTCGTGAAGGCCGAAGACAAGACCATGACTTGGACCGGCTGGATCAGTGACAGCCATTGCGCTGCCAAGGGCATGTCCGCGGATCACAAGGCGTGCGCCGAGAAGTGCGTGAAGGAAAAGGGCGCGTCCTGGGTATTCGTGGACACCAAGACGAAGGCTGTTCACGCCATTCACAATCAAGATGCCGTGAATGACTCCGATCTGGGGATGGAAGTGAAGGTCACCGGCCACCTGATGGACGACGGCGCGATTCACGTTGACAGTATCGCG
This sequence comes from uncultured Acidobacteriota bacterium, assembly GCA_963838705.1. Classification (GTDB taxonomy): domain Bacteria; phylum Acidobacteriota; class Terriglobia; order Acidiferrales; family UBA7541; genus Palsa-147. Next base: position 103,395 of record CAWIRU010000007.1, read on the forward strand.
GCCGCTTCCCACATGTAACAGATTTAGCTAAGACTGTAGCGTTGTCTTCCGCGCTCGCTGCAGCTTCGAATTCGGCGAGGGTCGCTCGTTCTGCCACACCTGCGGCCCTCGTGTATTCCCTGTAATCCAACTTCCTTCGTCGTGCCGCCCCGGCCGGCAAGACGTGAGGCTTTTCTCTCCTCGCCCCTACCCTCCCCTTGGATCGAGAATCATCACCGTTGTCATCCCGAACGTAGTGAGGGATCTGCGGTTGCCGTGCGCGCCTGAAATCTGAAATTTCAAATTTGAAATCGCCTTCAGCTCTTTTCCACTTTCCCTTTTCCCTTTTCCAAACTCTCTATCCTCTCCACGCCCATATAAGGCCGCAGCGCCTCCGGAATCACAACCGACCCATCCGCCTGCTGATAATTCTCCACAATCGCAATCCAAGTCCGCCCGACCGCCAGCCCCGACCCATTCAGCGTGTGCGCATACTCACTCTTGCCGCCCTTCGGCTTGTGCCGAATCCCCGCGCGCCGCGCCTGAAACGCTTCGCAATTCGAGCACGACGAAATCTCCATAAACTCATTCGACGACGGCAGCCACACCTCGATGTCGTACGTCTTCGACGACGCGAATCCCATGTCGCCCGTGCAGAGCAGCACGATGCGGTAGTGCAACCCTAGCTTCTGCAGAATCGCCTCGGCATTCCGCACCAGCGATTCCAACTCGTCGTAGCTCTGCTCCGGCCGCGTAAATTTGAACAGCTCAACCTTTTGAAACTGGTGTTGCCGCTTGATCCCGCGCGTATCTTTTCCCGCCGCTCCCGCTTCAGACCGGAAGCACGCCGTCCACGCGCAAACTTTCTCGGGCAGCGCATCGCCGTCGAGCGTTTCGTCGCGATGCAGGTTCGTCAGTTCCGTCTCCGCCGTCGACGTCAGCCACAAATCCGTGCCTTCGAGATGAAACATGTCCGCGGCAAATTTCGGCAGCTTGCCGTCCGCGACGAGCGACGCCGAATTCACGATGAATGGCGGAAGTATTTCCGTGTAGCCATGCTCGCGCGTGTGCGTGTCGAGCATGAACGCGGCAATCGAGCGCTCCAGCCGCGCGCCCAGCCCGCGATAGAGCGCGAATCGCGCGCCCGACATTTTCGTCGCCGCCGGAAGATCGAGAATCCCCGTCGCCTCGCCCACTTCCCAATGCGGCCGCGCCGCAAAATCAAATTTCGGCGGCGCGCCCCATCGCCGCACCTCGATGTTGCCGGCCGCGCCCTCGCCAACGGGCACCGAGCTGTGCGGCACATTCGGCACCGTTAGCATGTATTCGCGCAAACTTTCATCGAGCAACGCCACGCGCTCATCGGCCTGCTTGATGTCGTCAGAAACCTGCTTCATCCGCGCAAGAATCTCGCTGGCATCCCCGCCGGATTTCTTCAGCCGCGCAATCTCCTCGCTAGCCTTGTTCCGCTCAGCCTTCAACCGCTCCGTCGAAGTAATAATCTGCCGCCGCTCCCCATCAATTTCCTGAAAGCGAGCAATATCAATCACGGTATGGCGATTCTTCGCCATCCGCTCAATCTCGTCGAGGTGCCCTCTGAAATAGCTCAAATCAAGCATAGGTCCAGCAGAATACCCGAAACCCCCGCTGCCTGAGAAGCGGAGTCGTGCTCTTCGTCGCGCCGGCATCCTGCCGGCGTTTTTGGCTCTGGTTTTTGTCTTTGGTCCTCGCCTCTCCGTATTTCCACGGTTGCCCCACGTCGACGCAATTCATTACCCTCCCACCCATGCATCGCATCCGCCGCCGGCGCAACCTTCCTCATCTGGAAACCGACGGCGGAATCTACTTCGTCACCTTCCGCCTTGCGGATTCTCTTCCTCGTGTTGCGTTGCAGAGGATCCACGACAGTCTTCACCCAAAGCCCAATTGCCACTCCGAATCTTCAAGCCAACTTCCTGTCCGGCGCCTGTCCCCGCGAGTTGAAAAATTTCTCGACTCCGGCTCTGGGGCTTGTTTTTTGGCTCGTCCGGATATCGCGGTTGTCGTGGCCCAAGCACTCGCGACGTTCGCCAACACGCGCTATCGCCTCTTCGCTTGGTGCGTCATGCCAAATCACGTACACGTAGTCCTGCAGCCGTCCGAGGCCTGGGATCTCCCCCACCTAGTCCATAGCTGGAAATCCTTCACTGCCAAGCGAGCCAATCAGCTTCTCCAGCGCACCGGCGAATTCTGGCAGCGCGAATATTGCGACCACTTAGTGCGCGACGGCGACGACTTCGCCCGTCTAGTTCGTTACGTCCTCGAAAATCCCGCCCGCTCTGGCCTGGCAAATTGGCCCTGGGTCGGCACCGACCCCTTCGTCGCGCCGGCATCCTGCCGGCGTTTTTGACTTTCTCGCCCCAGCAAACCCAAATTCGCTCAGCGCCGGTTTCCTCCGTCGCGCCGGCATCCTGCCGGCGTTTTTGACTTTCTCACCCCGGCAAACCCGAATTCGCTGAACGAGACTATCTCTAATGTTAGGTCGCAAGTCACACCTGGAGGGTCGCCAGAACGGTCCTTGGAAAAAAACAGAAAATCGCCGGCAGGATGCCAGCGCGACGAACGCACCCGTTTCTCAGGCTCCTTACCGCAGCCGGTACTTTCCGCGCCCCAAAAACTCCACCAATCCCTTATCACGCAGCACTTGCAACTGCTGCCGAATCTTGTCCCGCACATGACGATTATCCGGGTGCAATCTGGCCAACTCGCGCTCTTTCGCATAAACGTCTTCTAGAGCAAACTGCGTTCTTCCCAGCGAGCGCACGACCGTAAGCACATCCAAAGTCCAGCCGCGCTCTTTGACTTTTATCTCCGCCAATGGCTGGATGTGTCGGAACTGGCGCCTCACATCAGACGGCCGGCCGGGTACGCCATTCAGGATGATGGGAACCCGCGCGATGTCCGGAATATTTGTAAGAACGATGTTGCAACCCACCCATCCGGCGCGTTTCGCTGCCGCGCTGAGCGGATTGCGTTTCTGTATTGCCGATTCAGGAATCGCAAAGCGAGGGATCAGGTACACGTCCAATACTTGCCACCGCTCCGGGACATACCGAAGAAGCACGAAATGAGGAGCGCGGTCGGAAGTGATCGCCTCCATCATTTTCGAATATGCCGAGTCCAAAATCCGATGTCCGAACGGTCTTGATCGGCCCTTCAGTTGAAACGCATCACGGCACTTCGGACAGTGAAAGTCGATTGCTTTGGTGTTAGTGGGAGTTGGTTCAAGCCGCGGTGAATCGCAATTCACGCAATAAAGATTCGCGGCTCCCCAAGCTTCGGTCGTTACTCGCGCGCGCTGAGAAGCGCTGTGATACCGCTCAAGATTTTCAGTCGGAAGCGCCGTGTCCACCCGCGCATTAGATCACGCTTCTCCCGCGAGATAAATCTCCGTCTCGGCTTTCACAATAAACATGATTTCAATTGCGGCGGCAGAGCTATTTCTGAACTTTCGCCACGCATCTTGCAGGTCCACAGCGGCGACGCTGAACACAATTTCGCGACGAGACGCGCCAATGAAATGAAAATTGCGCTCGCTGCGTACCAATCGCACCGTGACCTCAGTCTCCATCGCAAAGTTTCGGGCCGCGATTGATCGATCCATAGAATCCGGCCACAGATCAAGATCAATTTGGTGAATTGTGATGAGGAGCAGCGCTTGTATCAGTTCGGCACAGATGCGCATCAACGCCAAGTCAATGGATTCATCGTCAGCCTCAACTGCAACGAGCTGCCGCGACAATCGAAACGCTGCGATTGCAGTGCTCCCGCTCCCCATGAAGGGATCGAGAACCACATCTCCGCGATTCGACGACGCGAGCAAAATCCGTTCGATAAGCTCGACGGGTTTCTGAGTTGGATGTTTGCCGAAGCGCTTCTCATCACGGCTGGGCGGACGAATCGTCCACACCGACTTCATCTGTTTGCCGTCGTTGACTTCCTTCATCAGCTTGTACTGAAACGTGTGCCGGCTCTTCTTATTCTTCGCCGCCCAGATAATTGTCTCGGTCGCATGCGTGAAGTAGCGGCAGGAAAGATTCGGCGGCGGATTCGGCTTCACCCACGAAATGTCATTCAAGAGCTTGAATTCAAGTTGCTGCATGGCGAAGCCTACCGAATGAATCACATGGCTTGTCCCGCTTACCCAAATCGTGCCGTTCGGTTTCAGGACACGCTGGCACGCCGCGAGCCACGCACGATTGAACTCATGATTCGCATCCGCGCCGCGTGAACGGTCCCATTCGCCCTTGTTCACGCTCACCATGCGGCCCGCGTGGCACGTGATTCCATTGTTCGAGAGAAAATAAGGCGGATCCGCGAATACGAGGTCAACACACTCGGGCTCCATGGCGGACAAAACTTCGAAGCAGTCTCCCTGATAAATTTTGATGTGATGTTTCGTGTCCTCGAAGACGGGCCTCAGCTGCGGACTTTGTGAGGCGCCATTCCCGTCGCGATGTGCTTGCGGTTCAGAGATTTTGGGCACGATTTGAGGGCGCGCGCGAAAATCAGCGAGCGATCCGGATCGTTGATCGGATATTCCCGAGTGTCAAGCGGGGGGGCACCGGCTCGCCGAGTCCTTTATGAGACAGCTACGAAACACGCGCCCATGCCAAGATCGCTTTCGCAGCACGGCTAGGGCGCGGTGTGAACTACGCTCTTGCTGAAACGAAAGGCTTCCCTTCCATGCAACCAAGCGATCGAACAACCACTTCGGGGAACCGGGTGGCCAACAAAATCCTTCTATCCATTCCCGACGAGGAGTACGCCCTTATCCGCCCCCACCTGGAATTTCTCAGCATGCCCCACCATCTGAATCTCTACGATCCGGGCCAACCAATCGAATTCGTGCATTTTCCGAACGCAGGCATGGTCTCTCTAGTCATTGCGACCGAAGATGGAAAGACGGTTGAAGTAGGCGAGGTTGGCAGGGAAGGATTCGCAGGCATACAGGCGACGGTTGGCATCAACACAAATCAGGTGCGCGAGATCGTGCAAATCCCGGGAGACGGTTTCAGAGTGAAAAGCGCCGCGCTGAAAAGCGTCCTGCAATCAGCGCCGGGGCTGCAACGGATTCTCTCCCGCTATGCCGTAGTTCAGGCGATGCAATTCGCGCAATCAGCCGCGTGTAACCGGCTTCACAATATTGATCAGCGTTTCGCGCGCTGGCTGCTCATCACTCAGGATAGAGTCGATTCCCCGACGCTCACCATCACCCACGATTTCCTCGCGACCATGCTGGGGACCGACCGGCCCACGGTAAGCTTGGCCGCTGCTGCTCTGCAGAGCAAACAGATTATCGAATACACACGCGGTGAAGTGCGGATCCTGAACCGCGCCAAGCTCGAAGACTGCACCTGCGAGTGTTACGGAGTGATCCAAAAGTATAATCGCGAGATCGGCCTCAAGTAGTCAACCGGCAGTGTCGGATACCCGACAGACAGCAATCCTCCTTCACGGCTATTTTAATTTTGAGGCCCAATCCAGCCGCGATGGTCAATAAGCGCAAGAAAATAACGGCGCCGGTTTTCGACGTCCAGGCTTTTCTCGATTCCGCCGGTGTGGCCAGAAAAGTCGTGGAGTATGGAAAATCCCACAAAATCTTCTCCCAGGGTGATCCCGCTGCGAGTGTCCTATACATTCAAAAGGGCGGTGTGAAAATCTCCGTTATTAATGAGTCCGGCAAAGAGGCTGTCGTGGCCATGCTGGGCCCCGGCGATTTTTTTGGCGAGGGATGCCTGGCAGGGCAGCCGGTTTGTATGGCGACGGCCACCGCGATGACGCCCACCACTGCGCTCGCGATTGAAAAAAAAGAGATGGTTCGCGTGCTCCATGAGGAACACGCGTTTTCCGACCGCTTCATCGCCTACATGCTCGCGCGAAACATCCGGGTCGAGGAGGATCTCGTAGACCAGCTATTCAACTCCACCGAGAAACGCCTGGCGCGTACTCTCCTGCTGCTGGCGCGCTATGGCAAGCAAAATCATCCCGACACGTTGCTCCCCAGAGTGTCTCAGGAGATGCTGGCGGAGATGATTGGCACAACGCGCTCCCGCGTAAACTTTTTCATGACGAAATTCAGGAAACTGGGCTTCATTCATTACAATGGCGGACTTCAGGTTCACAATTCTCTCCTCAGTGTTGTTCTGCACGAGTAATCGCAGACTCTCCCACTTACCGGAAAGCGGCATACCTAATCATCGGCGCGGCCGGAAACTGATCCACTGCCGAACGCGGCCGCCCGATTAGTGGCAATCCGAAAAAATCCACAGGAACCTCGGTCTTCCATTTTCCGTGCAGCGTGCTAGCCTATATTTGAGGCCCATGGCCCACGAAGACAAATACGGCGCGGTCGAAACGATCAGTAATCGGACACGAAGAAACATTTCGCGACACAGTGCGCGAGTAGAATCCACCCTAACTCATAGCAAACAAAGGACGACGACACCATTATCTCGGCACAAAACAGGGGGTTCGTATTCCGATTTTTTGAGTCTCGGCGCCCCGCCCACGCTCTAAACAGCGAGCGGCCGAGTCTCCGCCAAGCCAGAGGCAGCGCCGGCAGCAAAGCTTAAAATCATGACTAAAGCCGTTTACATCGTGGGAGCGGCAAGGACGCCGATCGGTAAATTCGGCGGCGCGCTCTCCGACTACACCGCGCCGGATCTCGGCGTTATCGCCGTCCGCGCCGCTCTCGAGCGCGCTTTCGGCGCACCATTGCCGCCGGAGCGCACTCCGGGCGAGCCAGAAAAATCCGCGCCGCCGGCGCTTCCCTGGCGCGTGGACGAAGTCATCATCGGCAACGCGCGGCCCGCAGGCGTCGGCCCGAATCCGGGCCGGCAAATCGCCTGGCGCGCCGGACTCGGCGACGACGTTCCCGGCTTCACCGTCAACATGGCCTGCGCCTCGGGCCTGCGCGCCGTCGCTCTCGGCCGCCAGCAAATTCTCGCTGGCGAAGCGGAAATCATCGTTGCGGGCGGCGCCGAATCCATGAGCCGCGTGCCGTATCTTCTCGAAGGTCGATGGGGATTCAAGATGGGCAATCAGCCGCTCGTGGACGCGATGTATCGCGACGGCTTCTTCTGCCAAATTTCAAAAATGGTGATGGGCGAAACGGCCGAACTCCTCGCCGAGCAATATAAAATCTCGCGCGCCGAGCAGGATGAATACGCGCTCGAAAGCCAGCGCCGCGCCGGCCGCGCTCTCGCCGAATGCCGCTTCTCCGCGGAAATCGTTCCCATCACGCGCGCGGATAAAAAAGGGAACACCATCCGAATCGAAAAAGACGAGCACGTTCGCGCCGACACAACTCTCGAATCGCTCGCGAAATTGCCTCCCGTATTCAGTAAGACCGGCACCGTGACCGCCGGAAATTCCAGCGGCATCACCGACGGCGCCGCCGCCCTCGTCCTCGCGAGCGAAAAAAAAGTCCGCGAGCTTGGCCTCAAGCCTCTCGCGCGAATCGTGGACGCAACGCTTTCGGCCGTTGACCCGCGCGTCATGGGCATCGGGCCCGTCCCCGCGATTCGCAAGCTCACCGCGCGCACCGGCACGCGCCTCGAAGACTACTCCGCCATCGAATTGAACGAAGCTTTCGCCGCGCAAGTCCTCGCCTGCGACCGCGACCTTCACTTCCCGCGTGAGCGCCTCAATCCCAATGGCGGCGCCATCGCCATCGGCCACCCCATCGGTTGCACCGGCGCGCGCATTCTCACCACCCTAATTTATGGGCTCCGCCGCGACGGAAAATCCGGCCAGAGGGGGTTAGCTACTTTGTGCGTTTCCGGCGGCTTGGGGATGGCGGTCGAAGTGGAGACGGTTTAAGCTGAGGCCATCGAGAAATCCATGCAAGTCGAACGCGAAGACAAACAACTCGGGGCGGCGTCGTCAACGCTGCGTCTCCCAGCCGTTGACGAATTCCAGTTTGTCCGCTATCGCATTGACGGCGAAGTCGCGCACCTCACGCTCGACCGGCCCGAGCACAATCTCCTCAACGAGCGGATGTTGAACGAACTGACGGCTGGAATCAACAAGCTCGGAGACATTCGCGAGATCAAGCTCATCGTCATTGACTCGGCCTCGAAATCTTTTTGCGGCGGCATCGAGCTGGGCGAGTACACGTCCCGCCGCGTCTTTCAGCTCCTCGACGCTTTTCACAACGCATTCATCGCCATGATGGATACGGCGAAACCCGTTCTCGTCGTCATCAACGGCCCGGCGTTCGGCGGCGGCTCGGAGCTCGCGGCTCTGGCCGATCTCGTCGTCGCCACGCCGCGCGCGCGATTCGCTCAGCCGGAAATCAAGCTCGGCGTTTTTCCGCCGCTTTCCGCCGTGATTCTTCCTTACATTCTCGGGCCGAAGGTCGCGCTCGAGTTGGTGCTGACGGGCGAAACGATGACGGCGGAGCGCGCTCAGGAACTGGGTCTCGTCAATCGCCTCGTGCCGGAAAATCAGCTCGACAAAACCGTGAACGACTTGATCGCGAAAGTCACGGCGCAATCCGGACCCGTGCTGACCATGGCGAAGCGCGCGATTCTCGGTAGCGTTGGACTTTCCTTGCGCGACGGCGTGCGCAATTCGATGAAAATTTTCTTGAACGAGCTTTCCGATCTCGAGGATTCGCAGGAAGGCCTTCGCGCGCTGGTTGAAAAACGCGCGCCGAAGTGGAAAAACCGCTAGCGCGCGGCTCGAGCGGCGAATTTTTTCGGACCTGATGGACGATCCAGACAGCACGAGTCCTCCACCCGCCGGCGAACCCGCCGCAACGAATTTTTCCGCGCCCGCGATTCCCGCGCCGCCGCGAATTGCAAGACCTCTCCTGCCTCGCCGGCTCGTCGTGCTTTTCGCCTCAAGCTTCGCTGCGTTTTCCCTCACCACGTTTTTTCTCGCGCGTATGAACATCATCGCCGACATGCCGCACGACACGAACACTGCCGAAGGAGTGATTCGCCAGCAGCTCGACGCGCTGGCGCAAGGTGAAACGCGCGTCGCCTACGCGCTCTTCACTCCGCGCTACCGCAGCGAAGTATCGTTCGAAATGTTCGAGGCAACGGTTCACGCTCACGGCGCGATGTTCTGCGCGACTTCCGTTCGCAAGGAAAGCGAGATCGAAACGCTCGCGCGCGCGGAGATCAAACTGCGGCTCGAAACCGCCGGCGGCGATCGCTTCCTCGCGCGCTACACGCTCGTCGCCATCGAAGGCCGCTGGTGGATCGATGAAATGCACTGGCATGTTGACGCGCCGGCTGGAGGCAGAACTCTCGCGCGCGTGTTGCCGCGCCGCGCAGCGCTTCCCCGCGGATGCGGCTGACCAAGCGTGGTCGAGATGCGGTGCACCAGCCCGGCGCGCGGTTGACACTGCGCGCGGCGCCGCATAGACTGCGAATGAAAATTGAATTGGCCGGGGGAACGGGAAGGCCGTGAAAATCGGCCACGGTCCCGCCACTGTAATCGGCCGGCGCTGTGAAGTGCGATCGCCCACTGGCTTCGTGATTGTTTTGCAAGCGAGCCGGGAAGGGCCGTTCTGCTCGAAATTTCACGGGACGCACAGTGCCCTCGCTTCCGCGATTGCCGCACCGGATTTCCGGTTCGGCGGCGGAAGGACCGAAAGTCAGGAGACCTGCCCCCGCCTGCATTTGCCCGAGCCCTTCGCGAGAGAGGGCGCGGAACGGAGCCCCATTTTCTCGTGGGGCTTTTTTATTGGAGCCAAATTTTTTGAGCGGAAAATTCCACGCGCGGCAAATCGCATTCGCTGCTCTGGCCCTCGCGACAGGTTTGTTCGCTATGCCCGCGACAAACTCGTTCGCGGCGCACTCCACTGCGGCTGCGCGCGCCACGCAAGAACCGGCGCCAGCATCCGCACGTCCGACACGCGATTCGCAAATCGTCGTGGACGAAACCGGCCGCCGCGTCGCCGTGCCCGCCGATGTGCGCCGCATCGTTTCGCTCGCGCCGAATCTCACCGAGACGATTTACGCGCTCGGCGCGGAATCACGCCTTGCCGGCGACACCGATTACTGCGACGTTCCCGCAGACGCGCGCACGAAACCGCACGTAGGCTCGATTATGAGCCCGAGCCTCGAAGCGATTGTTGGACTCAAGCCTGATCTCGTTCTTGCGACGACCACGATCAATCGCCGCGAAACTGTGGACGCGCTCGAGCACCTCGGCGTGCCCGTCTATACCACCGATCCTCACAGTGTCGATGATTTGCTCGCGGGCATCGAACATCTCGCGGGCATTCTCGGCATCGCGCCGCAAGGCCACGAACTCGTCACGGGCTTGGAGGCGCGGCTGGCCACGATACAAGCGGCGCTCGCGGGCCAGCCGCGTTGCCGCGTTCTTTTTGTCGTCTGGGACGATCCTTTGATTTCGATCGGGCCAAAAACGTTTATCGCCGATGCGCTTCGGCGCGCTGGCGCGGAGTCCGTCGTGGAGACGACGCAGAACTGGCCGCACGTGAGTCTCGAATCCATCGTTCACTTCCAACCCGAATATTTAATTTTCGTCGGCGATCACGGCGATGCGGTTCCGACTCTCGCCGACTTGCGCGCGCGCCCGATCTGGCGCGATCTCAATGCCGTGAAGCAGGGCAAAATCGCTCTCGTCAGCGGCGAGGTGGATCGCCCCGCGCCCGGATTGATTGACTCCATCGGGAATCTTGCCAAACAGCTTCACCCTTCGGCATTCGCAAATTCGGCGGCCGGGAGCGCACGCTGATGCAGCCGATGACGCCGCGCAGAATTTTGGGAGTGTGCGCGATTTTAGCCAGCGCGCTGTTCGTCGCGATGGTGGTTTCGCTGCGGCTTGGCGCGTATCCGATGTCGGTAACATCGGTCGTCACCACGCTTTACCACGGAGCGATCGGCCAGATGGATCGGATTCCGTCGGATTTTCGGCTCGTGATTTTTGGGATACGGCTGCCGCGGATCGCGATGGGAATTGTAGTGGGCGCGGCGCTTGCGGTGGCGGGCGCCGGCTTCCAATCGCTGCTGCGAAATCCGCTCGCGGATCCGTACGTCCTCGGAGTTTCAACGGGCGCGGCGCTCGGCGCAATCCTGAGCCTGATCGTCGCGCCGCACGTGCCGCTGGCAATGCAAATCGCGGCGTTCGCAGGCGCTGCTGCGACAATCGCTGCAGTCTATTTTCTCGGACGCCGCGGCGGCCAACTCGACAGCGCCACTCTGCTTCTTGCGGGCATCATTTCGGCATCGTTTCTTTCGGCCGTGATCATGTTCCTGATGACCACGCTCAGCGGGCGGGATCTTCGCGGCATGGCTTTCTGGCTGATGGGAGATCTCGCGACGCCGCCGCAAGTTTCGATCAGCTTTCTCTTTGTCGTGATGATTGCCGCGGCAGGCGCGATCTACACGACCGCGTCGGATTTGAATTTGATTCTCACCGGCGAGCAGGAAGCGCGGCATCTCGGGGTGAACGTAGCGCGCGTGAAAATCGTCGTCTACCTTTCGGCATCGCTGCTCACGGGCTTGGCGGTGTCGGTGAGCGGCGCGATCGGCTACGTCGGGCTGCTCGTGCCGCACGTGATGCGAATGATGTTCGGCTCGGACTATCGTGTGCTGATTCCCGCGTCAGCGTTTGGCGGCGCGATTGCGATTGTGCTCGCCGATACGCTCGCGCGCACGGTGGTTGCGCCAACGGAACTGCCGGTCGGCGCGATGACGGCGATCGTGGGCGCGCCTGTTTTCATTTATCTTTTGCGGCGGAGGGTGCGATGAACGCGCACGGCACGCCCGTCGAGAATGCTCCGCGCGGCGGAAATCCAGCGGCGCCGGTGAGCGACATCCGCTTGACCGTCGAACAGGCAAGCTACGCGTATTCGGTGACGGATCGCGGCGCGCCCAAGTTTGCGCTCGGCCCGGTGACATTCGAGGCGAAGCGGCGCGAGATTGTCGCGATCCTTGGTCCCAACGCCAGCGGCAAATCCACGCTGCTGAAGCTTCTCGCCGGGCTGTGCAAGCCGCTCTCGGGATTTGTTCGCGTGGACGACGCCGAACCGAGCCAGTTGGATCCGCGCGTGCGGGCGCAGCGCATTGCGCTGGTGCAGCAAGAAAGCGCGCTGCTATTTCCGCTGCGCGTGTGGGAATACGTCCTGCAGGGACGCTATCCGTACGGGAGGCGGCTGCGATTTGAATCCAAAGAAGATTGCCTGATGGCGGAAAATGCGCTCTCACAAGTGGGCGCGACCGAGTTGCGCGATCGCTGGATGGAGCAATTATCCGGCGGCGAGAAGCAGCGCGTGATTTTGGCGCGCGCGCTGGCGCAGCAACCATCGCTTCTTCTTCTCGACGAACCGACGCAGCACCTCGATATCGGCGGCAAAGTGGAATTACTGCGGCGCTTGCGGCGGCTTGTGGACGAGAACCGCTACACCGTGGTCGTCGTTACGCACGAACTGAATCTGGCCGCGGAATTTTCCGACCGGATCGTGCTGCTGCACCGCGGAAAATGCCAGATTACGGGCACGCCGAGGGAAGTTTATCAGCGCGATATTCTCGAGGACGTATTTGATGCGCCGCTCGATGTGGAGATCCGGCCGGGCGGAAAGCCGCGCGTTCTGCTGCGCGATGCGAATGGAAGAGGCGAGCGAATCGAGTAGCGCGAGGCTAGCGATGATTCGAACTTGGATAGTGAATCCGATGATTGAGGCGAACAATTTCAGATTTCAAATTTGAAATTTCAGATTTGAGAGGCAGAAGCGTGGAAGGCGTTCCGCAGATTCGACTACCTGAAGTCAAAATCACCGGCAGGATGCCGGCGCGTCGAACAGCGGAACGCGACCTCAAATTTGAGATTTGAAATTTTGGTTGGACGAGCAATACAGAAGTAAGCAGAGAGAAAGAAAGAGTAACCGGGCTAAAGGCAAGAAGCAAAGTTCCCGCGGCGCATGCAACCTGCGCATTCCACAGGTATCGCGCGCCGTTCACATTGACCGAGACTCCGTGCACGGGAAGACGGTGAAAAACCGCCGCCGCCGCGCGACTGTAAGGCGGAAATTGCCGGGCGCGCACCACTGTTTCGTTCGCTGATTCGAATCCCTCGAACCGGCGGCGGAATGGGAAGGCCGCGCCTCACGATACTGCCGCCAAGCCAGGAGACCGACGGAGCCTCAATCCTGAATCGGCCGTCGCCTACGGAGCGCGATGCACCGCTTTGGGACAACCTTCAACTCCCGCGCGAGAGGGAGAGGAGGAATCCATGAAAACCAGCTGGCTTGCAGTGGCTGTCGTCGTTTTACTGGCAGTTTCATTGCCCGGAATTTCATTTGGACTAACCGAAGCACGCGCAACTTTGTCGGGAAATCTCACCGACCCAAGCGGCGCGGCAATTCGCAACGCTTCCATCAACGCGGAACTCCAAGCTAAGAACGGAACTACGGCGCAGGCAAAGAGCGATGCCGCAGGACATTTTTCTCTCACGCTCGCTCCCGGCCGATATCGCATCGTGATTTCCGCTCCCGCCTTCTCGCGGGTCGAGGAGATCTTGACTCTGGCCTCCGGAGAATCGCGCGAGCTGAATGCGCGGCTCACGCTCGAAAAACTTTCCTCCAGTGTCGTCGTCACCGCTGCGGCCGAGCCGACGCTGGCCGCAGACAGCGCGGCGCCAGTGGATGTGGTCACGAAGGGCGACATCGCACAGCTCGACGCGATTTGGCTCGCGTCCGTGATCGCGAGCGAGCCGGGCGCGGCGATTTCGCGCCTCGGACCGGAGGGCAACATCACGACGTATTTTCTCGACGGCGGTGACTCGAATTTCACAAAGTTTCTTGTTGACGGTGTTCCTATGAACGAGCCGGGCGGCGCGATCGAGCTCGAAAACTACAGCCTTCAAAGCGTGGACAAAATCGAGATCGTGCACGGCGCATCGAGCGCACTTTTCGGCTCCGATGCGGTCGACGGCGTCGTGCAGATTTTCTCGCATCGCGGCACGACGACCGTCCCCGAACTGGAACTTACCGGGGAAGGTGGGACGTTCGGAACGGGTATGGGAAACGTGCAACTGAGCGGAATCGCAGGCCGCTTCGATTATTCCGCTTCGGGCGGTTATTTCGCGACGGGCGGCCAGGGACCGAACGATTATTTTCGCAACGTCCCTTCCGCTGGAAGTTTCGGCTGGAAGTTCTCCGAGACGGACACGCTGCGATTGACGGCGCGCGAGACGGGAAGCGATAGCGGCGTGCCGGGACAAACGCTTTTAGTTCCTCCGAGCCTCGTCGATCACGACGATCTGCACGATTTTGGAACGGGGCTCACTTGGGACTTCATGGCGGGCGATCACTGGCACAACGAACTGCGCGCGACCGACGCGCGGATTCAGGAGGCGTACATCAATTCGTACGGCAACTCTTACAACCTCTACAATCTCGCGGATTTCAATGAGCAGGCGACCTATCTTTTTCCGCGCGGCGGCGTCTCCGCCGGATACATGTACGAGGTGGAGAACGGCGCCGAGGGCGGGCCGGACTCGCGGCGAAACAATCAGGCCGGCTACGTGGAAGTGCGCTATCAATTCGGCCGGCGCGTGACGGCGACGGCGGGAGTGCGCGCGGAAGCGAATGCGAGTTTCGGCACGCGAGTGGTCCCGCGGGGCGGGATCGCGTACGCGTTGCGCTACGGCCACGATTTTTGGGGCGCGACGCGGCTGCGGGCGTCCTACGGCCAAGGGATCAAGGAGCCGGATTTCTACGATTCGTTCTCGAACGATCCGTGCAATCCGGGCAATCCGAACTTGAAGCCGGAGCAGAGCAAGACGTTTCACGCGGGTGGGGACCAGGTGCTCGCGAGCGACCGCTTCCGAATTTCTGTGGACTATTTCCATAACGATTTTTACGACATCGTGAGCTACGCATCCACGCTGCCTACGCCCACGTGTCCATACGGCGTGGGTGAGTTCTTCAATACGGACAAGGCGCGCGCGTTCGGCGCGAACAGCTCGTTCGAAGCCAAGGCGACGCGGTGGCTGCAAATCAAGGGAAATTACACTTACGACGACACGCTGGTGATCGCCGCGCCGAATTATTACGACCCGACGCTGGCGCCGGGGAATCGTCTTGCGAAGAGGCCGCTGCATTCCGCGACGCTCATCGCGAATGCTAGTTTCCATCGCATGAATTGGAATCTCGCGGGCTATTACGTGGGCCGACGCACGGATAGCGATTTTCTCGGGCTGGGAATTACGAGCAATCCGAGCTACGTGCGTTGGGACCTCGGCACGAGCTACAACTTCACGCGAAAACTTTCGGCGCTCGCGCGTGTCGAGAATTTGTTCGACCGGCGCTATCAGGATGCTGTCGGTTATCCGGCGCTCGGGCTGAACTACCGGCTAGGAATGAAATACGTGTGGGGCGGTGAGTAGCGCAGCGGATGCTATAATTGCCGCTTTCTCATGGCGAAAACGACCACAGAGGGAGCGGGCATCGCGCCGGAAGTGCTGGCGAAATACGAGGCTGTGATCGGCCTCGAAGTTCACGCACAGCTTTTGACGGCGACGAAGGCGTTCTGCGCGTGCTCGCCGCGCTTCGGCGATCCGCCGAATACGAACACGTGCCCGGTGTGCCTCGGGCTGCCGGGCGCGCTGCCCGTGCTGAATTCCAAGGCGCTCGAACTCGCGTTAAGGGCTTCGATTGCGCTCAATTGCGAGGTGCAGGAGCGCTCGATATTCGCGCGAAAAAATTATTTTTATCCCGATTTGCCGAAGGGCTATCAGATTTCGATGTACGAGCTGCCGCTGGCGACAGGCGGATCGCTTGAGGTGGACGTGGCGGGGGCGGCGAAGCGCGTTGGAATCACGCGCGTTCACATGGAGGAAGACGCGGCGAAGAATTTGCACGAAGGCTTCGACGATTCCGACCGCTACAGCTACATTGATTTCAACCGCTGCGGCGCGCCGCTGATTGAGATTGTGTCGGAGCCCGATTTGCGCACGCCCGCCGAGGCTCATGCTTATCTCACGGCGTTGAAGCAGATTTTGCTCTACACGGAAGTGAGCGATTGCAATATGGAGGAAGGCTCGCTGCGCTGCGACGCGAACGTGAGCGTGCGTTTGCGCGGCGCGGAGAAATTCGGGACGAAAGCCGAAGTGAAAAACCTGAACTCGTTCCGGTTTCTGCAGAGGGCGCTCGAGCATGAAATCGAGCGGCAAATCGGCGTGATCGAATCGGGCGGAACGATACCGCAGGAAACGCGGCTTTATAATTCCGCGACGGGGCGGACCGAGCCGATGC
This sequence comes from uncultured Acidobacteriota bacterium, assembly GCA_963838705.1. Lineage (GTDB taxonomy): Bacteria > Acidobacteriota > Terriglobia > Acidiferrales > UBA7541 > Palsa-147. Next base: position 119,653 of record CAWIRU010000007.1, read on the forward strand.
GCTCCAAGGAATTCGCGCACGACTACCGGTATTTTCCTGATCCAGATCTCTTGCCGGTGCACGTGGACGCGAAACTTCAAGAGCGCGTGCGGGCCGAGATGCCGGAATTGCCGGCTGCGAGGCGAGCGCGATTCATCAGCGCGTACGCCCTGACTGCGTACGACGCCGGAGTACTAACCGCTTCGCGCGCGCTTGCCGATTACTTCGAGGCAGCGGTTCGCGCGGGCGCGCCGGCGAAGGCCGCGGCGAATTGGATTTCGACGGAGCTGCTCGGGCGGCTGAACGATTCGGGAAAAGAAATCGGCGACTCGACCGTGACACCGGTGGCGCTGGCGGAGCTCTTGTCAACAATCGAGTCGGGCGAAATTACCGGCTCGACAGGCAAAAAAGTTTTTGCGCGAATGTTTGAGACCGGCAAAGCGCCCGCTGAAATTATTGCGGCCGAGGGATATTCGCAGATCAGCGATGCGGGAGCGATTGAAAGCGTTGCGCGCGCGATTGTTGCGAAGAATCCGGAGAACGTGGCCAAGTACAAGGCCGGGAATGAAGGCGTGTTCAAGTTTTTCGTCGGGCAGGTGATGCGCGAAATGCGCGGGCAGGCGAATCCGCAAGCGGTGAATGATATTCTCAAGCGCATTTTGGGAGAGGCTTAAGCGCATGGCGGCATTGAAAGAGGGAGAGAAGGCTCCGATGTTCCGGCTGCCCGCTGACGACGGGAGCGAGATTGCGCTCTCCGACTATCACGGCAAGAACGTGATTTTCTATTTTTTCCCGAAGGCGATGACACCGGGCTGAACCAACGAAGCGACCGAGTTTCGGGACGCAAAAAAGAAATTCGACGCGCTGGATGCGATCGTCATCGGCTGCAGCGCGGACAGCGTGGCGACGCAGGCGAAATTCAAAGAGCGGCACAAGCTGAACTTTCCGCTGCTTTCGGATCCGGACTTTACAGCGATCGAAGCTTACGGGGCGCGGCGGATGAAGCGTTTTCTCGGAAAGTCGTATCTCGGGATCGTGAGAATGACGTTCTGGATCGGGAAGAACGGAAAAATTCGCAAGATATGGGACAACGTTTCGGTGAAAGGCCATGCCGCGGACGTTTTGAAAACGGTGGAGCAGGGCTCGGCGGGATAGCGTGCAGGGCATCGTCTCACTTCTCGACGGAGCGGACCGCGAACGCGTCGAGCAATTGTGGGAGGAGTTGCGGCGGGATTTCGGCGTTCGCGGAATTCATTCGAAGCGCTTTCCTCATTTTTCCTACCACGTAGCGGAAAAATACGATTTGGCGCGCGCAGAGGCGGTGGTTGGCGCGCTCGCGGCGCGGACGCGATGCTTTTCGGCGCAGACGAGCGGGATCGGGATTTTCACGCGCAAAGAACCGGTGATTTATTTGCCGGTCGTGAAGCCGTGGGAGCTTGCCGGGCTGCACAGGGAAATTGCAGCGGCCGTTTCTCCGCTTGCGACCGGAATCAACGAATACTACGCCGAGGAAATCTGGATTCCGCACATCACGATTGCGGAGGGCGACGTGGACTTGCTCGTGCTGCCGGAGATTGTGCGGCGATTGGGCGAGAGAAATTTCCGGTGGGAGGTGCGGGTGACGAACTTTGCGTTGATTCGCGCCGCGGAGGCTGTGCAGGAGGTGTGCTTTCGGTGCGATTTTGGGGTGTGAGGAAGGAAACGCAGATTCCTCCTCCGACCCTCGCCGGGTCGTCGTCGGAATGACAATGATTGAATTCGCGCCGGAAAGCTTTAAAGAGTGACAACGCTAGCTTGCTTGTGAGAAAGCGTTAGAGATTGACGGAGAAGGAATCGGCGGATTCTTCGATTAGGGCGTTGTCAATGAGACGCGTGTTGCCGATGAAGGCGGCGACCAGCGCTAGGCAGGATTTGCGCAAACGGATTACGGGATCGAGCGAATCGGCGTCGACGATTTCTGCGTAGTCGAGGGCCGCGCCGGGTTCCGCGTCGAAGACGCTGCGGATCGTTGCGGTGAGCCGGGCGGCGTCGAATTCGCCCGCTTCGATTTCGTTTTTCATTGCGGCGAGCGCGCGGTAGAGAGACGTTGCGGCTTGCCGATCTTCGCCGCGGAGGTAGGCGTTGCGCGACGACATCGCCAGGCCATCCGGCTCGCGCACGATCGGGCACGCGATCACCTGCGTATCGAGATTCAAATCTCCCGCCACTTGTTGAATGATTCTCACCTGCTGGGCATCTTTGCGGCCGAAATAGGCGAATCGCGGCTGGATGATATTGAATAGCTTCAAGACCACGGTTGCTACGCCGCGAAAATGGCCCGGGCGCGAGCGGCCTTCGAGGCGATCGCCCAATTCGTCGACATCTATAGATGTGCGAAATCCAGCGGGATACATGTCGGCCGCGGCAGGCGCGAAAAGATAATCCACGCCGAGCGATTCGAGAGCGGCAGAGTCCTGCTCGATGCGCCGCGGATACTTTTGAAAATCTTCCGTGGGACCGAACTGCTTCGGATTCACAAAAATGGAAACGACGACAGGTGAGCATTCTCTCTTCGCGGCGCGCACGAGTGAGAGATGGCCTTCATGAAGAGCGCCCATGGTGGGAACGAGACCGACAATTCGCTCTTTCGTTTGCGCGTCGCGCGCCACCTGCTTCATCCATTCGACCGTGCGGATTATTTCCATGAGGTCGAAGTCAGTAAGAAGAATCCGCGACGACCGCGAATGTTCGCGGCGAGATCACGCTTTGGCCTGGGCGGCGCGCTGACGATAGAACACGATCAGATCGGTGCTCTGCGATTTGTTGCCGAGCTGGCGGAGCATCGTGGCGATCTGTCCGCGATGATACGTCCCGTGATTGACGACGTGCTGGAGCATCTGCCAGGCGGGCGACGCGTAGGGAACGCCTTCGGTAGTTTTGTATTCGCAGACGCGGGAGAGATCGTCGTCGGTGAGCGACGCGACGTAGTCCGTGAGGTCGCGCTCGACTTCTTCCCAGCGCGCGCGGATGGCGTTGAGATCGGAAAAATCTCCTGCGAAAGGCAACTTTGAGTGCGAGCGGCCGTGCCAGCGCTCAAGCCAAAGCCATTCGGCGCCGAGAATGTGAGCGAGCGTATCGCGGACGGAGTGGAAGCTCGAGACGAGATCGCGCGTGAATTGATCGTTGTTCAATTGGGCGCACGATTCCATCACGCGGCGATTGGCCCAGGAATTGTATTCATAGAGAGTGCGGAATTCTTCTGCGTTCATGATGGTCCCCTTGCGGCCCCGTTAGGGATTTGAAGCGTACGTCAGTGGCCGAAGAGACTCAAGCAGTTAAGCGCGTTCGCGCGCGAGGAAGCGGCTGCGCAATTCGGCCGGGAGATGATACGACTCCTCGTCGGATGGAAATTTGCCGTTGCGGACATCCGCGCAATATTCGGCGGCAGCGCGCGCGATGATTTCGGAAAGATTCGCGTATTGGCGGGCGAACTTCGGCGTGTGGCCGGCGGTCAAGCCGAGCGCGTCGTTGATGACGAGCACCTGGCCGTCGCAATCGGGGCCGGCGCCGATGCCAATCGTTGGAATGTGGAGATCTTCCGTGATGCGCGCAGCGATCTCGCGCGGAATGGATTCGAGGACGATCGAAAATGCTCCGGCTGCTTCGACGGCGCGGGCATCGCGTAGGAGTTGCTGCGCCGCGTCGGCGCTGCGTCCCTGGACTTTGAAGCCGCCGAGAGCGTTTACGGATTGAGGCGTGAGGCCCACATGGCCCATCACGGGAATTTCGGCTTCGACGAGGCGCGAGATCAGCTCGATGCGGCGCTCGCCGCCCTCGACTTTCACGGCTTCGGCGCCGCCTTCTTTAATAAATCGCAACGCAGCGCGGATGGAATCATCAATCGAGGCGTGGTAGCTGCCGTAAGGCATGTCGGCCACTACGAGTGCGTGATGCGTGCCGCGGCGCACTGCTTTGACGTGGTGCAGCATCTCGTCCACGGTCACGGGAAGAGTGCTGTCGTAACCGAGTACGACCATCGCGAGCGAATCGCCGACGAGAAGAATGTCCACACCCGCATCGTCGAGAATTCGCGCCGTCGGATAATCGTACGCCGTCAGGCAGGTGATTTTTTCGGCGGAAGAAGATGAACTGGAATTACGGCGGGACTTGCGTTCGACGATGTCAGGCACGGTGATTTTGCCGTTGCCCGCACGAGGTGCAGCGCTCATAAGAGCCTCCGGTGCCGCTCCGTAAACTCAGGATGCAGCCCTTCAATCGGGATTCTAGCAAAACGCGCGGCCGAGCGCCACTCGGACCGAGAGGCGAGATTGTCCTAATTTGGCTCTCTTACTTCGCTGTGCCGCCATTTCTTGATATCGCCTTGTGCCAACAAGCGGCCACCTTGGACAAGTATCTCGATACGTCTGGCGATGAGATTGTACGCAGCATCACCTTCCGGCAGGCCGCTGCCCATCGCGTCTGCGACTTTGGTGATCACATAAGCCACTTTCGTCCAAGATGCGTCGGTAACGGAGAGAATCGCCTCATCAATTTGGAGGTCACTCAAAGGACTCATTGCCAACACCCTCGGAATGCTCTCACGCTTTGGAGCTCTGTTCCATTGGAGAAAGAGTTTTCGAAATCAGGACGCTGCGAGATCGGCGGCCAGCTTTACAAGCCCGTTGATATCAACGTAATCTGTCGAGCGGATTTGAACAGCGAGACGAAGGCGATGAATTTTGTGCGGCATCCTGACGAATTCGACCTGAAAGGAAAAGCGGCGCGATGAAAGTAAACACGTATCTCAACTACGGCGGCAACTGCGCGGAAGCCTTCCGTTTTTACGAAAAACATCTCGGCGCCAAGATCATAAGCATGAATACGTTCGCCGAACTTCCGCCACCGGCCAAGGCTCCTCCCGGCTTGGAAAAGGGCATCCTTCACGCCCGGATCATGATCGGAGACACAACGATCATGGCGAGCGACGCGCCGCCGGAGCGCTTCCAGCCGATGCGCAGCGTTTATCTTTCGCTCGGCGTAGACAGCAACGAGGAGGCCGAGCGCCTTTATGCCCTGCTCATTGATGGCGGCGAGATCTTTATGAAGATGGAGGAGACTTTTTTCGCACACCGCTTCGCGATGCTCCGGGACAAGTTTGGCACTTCCTGGATGATCATCCACGAACGACCGATGCCACACTAGAGCGGAGCGAGAAGTGCAAAGCGAACGGATCACGCTTCGCGCGGAGAGTCTGGGGAATGCCGTGCGGAAAGCGGCGTTCGCGGAATTTTCTGTGCGCTCCGCTCGAGTTTCCGGGCCGGAGAGCTGGCAAATACTAGAACTTGTCTCATAATCGGTTCGCTCGGTGACTTCGTCGGCCTCAGGGTTTGAAACCCCTGATTTTCCGGCATTTTTCGGCACGGCTGAAGCCGTGCCCTGACGGGAACCATTTATGAGATGGCTTCTAGCCTGATTCTTCCATTGCGAGTGCCGCTACGGGTTTTTTCGCTCGCGTCGTTGTGATCACCACCACGCTGACCAGAATCAACAGAGTCCCCAGAATCGTTCGCAGGCCAATCGCTTCGCCGCCAAGGAAATATCCAACCGTCACGGCCACAATCGGATTTACGTACGCGTAGGTCCCAACTTTCGTCGGCGATTCATGATGGAGTAGCCACACGTAAGCGGTAAAGCCCAGGATGGAGCCCGCGACAATCAGGTAGAGCAATGCGAGCCACACCTCGCGTGAGACCGCCGACGGATGAAAACCGTGAAATTCGCCCAGTGCGGCCGCTGTGAACGTCAGAAATATTCCGCCGGCGAGCATCTGCGCGCCGGAGCTCATGACTTTAGATGACGGCAGCGGCAGCATGCGTGAAAGCGCCGCCGCGACCGACCAGCTTATGGATGCAAAAATGAGCGCCAGAGCGCCCATTCTGTCAATCGGCGCCCCGCCGAGACTCAACGAGCGGCTCATGAGTACGGCCACTCCGCCAATTCCGATCAGGAGCGCCAATGCCAGACGAACTGTGAGCTCTTGCGTCTTTAGGAAAGTAATCTCCGACAGCGCCATAAAAACAGGGATCGTCGCCAGCATGACCGCGGCAATGCCGGAAGGCACGCGCGTCTCGGCCCAGAACAAGAACCCATAGTCGAGTACGAAAATTATGAAGCCGAGTATTGCCGCCGACTTCCATTCACGCGCGGTTGGAGAGGGCTCGCCCCGCGCGATCAGCCACACATAAAGAATCATTCCAGCCGCCAAGAAACGCATCGCTGCGAAAATCAACGGCGGAACTGCACTCACGCCAACCCGAACGGCAAGATATGTGGATCCCCAGACAAAATAAATAACCGCGAAGGCCAGCAGAGTCTTCCACTTTGGAGGGCGAGCGTGGGATTCCATGGCAGATTTCTACAAAGAATCTACCAAGTTACTGGGCTGATTGCGCGGACATCCGAGGTGACAGCGCACTTGCGAGCGATCAATTTGGCAGTAGGCACACGGCAGCTGACTTGCTGCCGAGCGCTTCTACGCCAAGTCTGCGGCGCGGATCGGGAGGCGGCGGACGCGCTTGCCGGTGGCAGCGAAAATTGCGCTCGCGATCGCCGGAGCAAGCGGCGGCAGGCCCGGCTCGCCGACGCCGGTGGGGCGCGCGGTGCTTGGCACGATGTGGACTTCGACCTCGGGCATGTCGCGCATGCGCATGACTTTGTAATCATTGAAATTGCTTTGCTCGACGCCGCCCTTGGCAATCGTGATCTCGCCGGTGAGCACAGCCGAGAGCGCATACACGATGCCGCTTTCGATTTGCGCCTTCACGCCATCGGGATCCACGGCCCTGCCGCAATCCACGGCACAAACGACGCGATCCACGCGGAATTTTCCGCCGGCCGCAACAGAAACTTCGACGACTTCGGCGGCATACGTGTTGAAAGAATAGAAGCAGGCGATGCCGCGCGAGCGGCCTTCGGGCGCGGGCGTGCCCCATCCGGCTTTTTCCGCCGCGAGCTGCAATGTGGCCTTCATGCGCTTGACGACGAGCGGCGGCCCTTCCGGCCACAACTTGCTCGACATGGGTTTGCGCTCGTCGAACAGGCGCAGGCGATATTCGTATGGATCGATTTTTGCGGCCGCGGCCAATTCGTCCACGAAACTTTCCACGGCGAAAGCGCTTGGAGTTTGCTCGACGGAACGCCACCAGGCGCGCGGCACGCCGGATTTCGCCGGCGCGTATTCGATCTGAAAATTCGCAGTCGCGTACGCAAGCACTTCAGCGCTGCCGATTTCCTGCTCGGCGGGATTGGGGCCGGAGCGCCAGAATTCCGAGATGGATGTCGAGGAGACTCGATGCCGCCAGGCTACGATGGCGCCTTTTTCGTCGAGAGCCGCAGCCATGCGATGGTGGGAGGCCGGGCGATAGAAGTCATGCTGCATATCGTCTTCGCGCGTCCAAAGCAACTGGACGGGCTTGCCGATCGCTTTTGAGACCTGCGCAGCTTCGACGGCGAAATCGGTTTGGTAGCGCCGGCCGAATCCTCCTCCCATAAGCACGGTGTGAACGACGACGGACTTCGGCGGCAGCTTGAGAACTTGCGCGACCATGCTCTGGTTCCAGTCCGGTCCCTGCGTCGGCGCCCAAAGTTCCGCGCGGTTACTGCGAACGTCGGCGGTGCAGTTCATGGGCTCCATCGTGGCGTGCGCGAGAAGAGGCAATTCGTACGCTGCCTCAATTTTATTTTTCGCGCCGGCGAGCGCGGTGTCGGCGTCGCCTTCCTTGCGGACAATTTTGCCGGGCTTCGCAGTGAGAGATTGCAATTGCTCGCGCAGGGAATCGGTGGTTTCGTCCGCGTGCGGCCCGTTGTCCCATTCGATTACGAGGGCGTCACGGCCCTGCATCGCAGCCCACGTGGAATCGGCGGCGACGGCAATTCCGCCAGCCGTGAACGCGCCCTTCTCGACAGCGGGAATCTGCACAACTTCGCGAACGCCGGGAATGGCCTTCGTTTTCGTCGCGTCGAAAGTCTTCACCTTGCCGCCGAACGTGGGGCAACGCGCGACGACGGCGTAGAGCATTCCGGGGACGCGAACATCGATGCCGAATTTCGCCGAGCCATCCACTTTCGAGGGAATGTCCAGGCGCGGAAGCGACGTGCCGATGTAATGGAAATTGTCCGGATTTTTCAGGACGACAGTCTTGAGGTCGGGCACGGGCAACTTCGAAGCTTTCGCGACGAGTTCGCCGTACGCGAGGCTATGGCCGCGCGGATTGTGAATGACGGCCCCGCTCTTGGCGAAGCAGCTCGCCGGATTGACGCCCCACGTTTCTGCAGCGGCTTGAATCAACATCTGGCGAGCCGCGGCTCCGGCCTGACGCAAAGGCAAATAGGAGTCGAGAACACTGCCGCTACCGCCGGTGCCGAGAGAATAGATATCCGGCTTTGTCGCGGCTTGCTCCACATGAATGGAACTCCAATCCACTTCCACTTCATCCGCCAGAATCATGGGAAGAGACGTCATGACGCCCTGCCCCATTTCCGACTTGCCTACGATCAGGGTGACATTGCCATCGGATCCGATTCGAACCCACGCGTTCAGAGGATTGATGCGCGGCGCTTCTTTGCCGGGGCCGCCTTCTTGCTGCGCGGCGACGAGTGACGGCAGATAGAATCCGATGACGAGAGCTGCGCTGCCCGCGGCGCCGACCTTCACAAATCCGCGGCGAGTGAGTTTTGAAGTAAGAACTGTGGAGCTCATTGCGCACCACCCTTGGCATAAGAAGCCGCGGGTACGGCGTCTGCCGCGAGCTGGCCCGAGGCGCGATGGATCGCTTTGCGCATTCGTTGGTAGGTGCCGCACCGGCAGATATTGCCGGAGAGAGCTTGATCAATATCCGCATCGGTGGGCTTCGGGGTGTGCGCGAGAAGCGCTGCGGCGGCCATGATCTGCCCGGACTGGCAATAGCCACACTGAGGAACCTGCTCGGCAATCCAGGCCAACTGAATCGGATGGCTACGATCAGGCGAAAGACCTTCGATGGTCGTGATGCTTTTTCCGGCGATGGCGGAAACCGGAGTGACGCAGGAACGCGTGGGGTCGCCGTCAACGTGGACGGTGCAGGCGCCGCATTGAGAAATCCCGCAGCCGTATTTCGTTCCGGTCAATTGCAGCGTGTCGCGCAAGACCCAAAGCAGCGGAGTGTCGGGGCTTACGTCAACCGTTCGCGGTTTCCCATTCACTTGGAAGGAAATCGAAGCCATCGCTCACCTCTCGAATCTCAACGAAACTTACTGGCCTTACAGAATCGCTCTACTTAGACTGCTCGACAAGCGAAAAAGTTTTCGGCACGCGCCGGCAGCGCGGCTCAATCGCTGGGGACAGGCGCAGGCATTTGCGGTTCGACGCCGCGCCAGCCGACCGGCCGGCCACGCACGGCTTCCTTCAGCGCGCGGAAGAGGACGACATACATCATCTGGCGATAATAGAAGCGTTGAATGAGAAGAGGAGCGAGCAGCGTCCAGTCCTCGTGCTTTTCGAGCGCAAACGCAATTACGCAGGTGAGCAGGTCAATCACCATAAAAACCGCGAAGAAAATCAGGGAGCGCTCGACGTCCTGCGCGGTCCAGAGCTGCGGCAGGCGGGTGATGCGGAATTGCGCGAGGCCCCAGAGAAGGAGGGACATCAGGAACATCAGATCAATCACCGGCGAGACGAGGGGCAGCAATATCTGGAAGAGAAAAATATTCGGCAGCGCGATCCAGCCGAGAGAACCGTATTTTTTCCGGCCAAGCGTGTCGTGATGCTTCCAGACGGCCTGGATCGTGCCGAACGTCCAGCGGAATCGCTGACGGATGAGCGCGCCCACGGTCTCGGGCGCTTCGGTGTATCCGATGGCGTCTTCATCGTAGAGAATTTTCCAGCCCTGGCGGCGAATGGTCATGGTCAGATCGGTGTCTTCAGCAACCGTGTCGCGCGAGAAGCCGCCGCAACTACGGACCACATCGGATCGCCACGCGCCGACGGCGCCGGGCACGACGGGAATGCAATTCAGCAAATCAAAGGCGCGCTTCTCGAGATTCTGGCTGGTGATGTATTCGAGCGCCTGCCAGCGCGTGAGCCAGCGATTGCGGTTCATTACTTTCACGTTGCCGGCAACGGCGGTAACGCGAGCATCGGCGAAATTGCGAACGAGCTTTCTAACGGCGTCGGGATTCACGCAGGTATCCGCGTCAATCGTGACCATAATTTCGCCGGCGGCGGAGGCGAGGGCATGATTGAGGGCCGCGGGCTTGCCGCGATTGGGCTGCGTGATCAGGCGGACACGGGGATCCGAACTGAATTCCGCGCGGATGCGCTCGTTGGTGCGATCGATTGAGCCGTCGTCCACGACGAGAATTTCGAGCTTGGTATAGTCCGAAGCAAGCGCGGAGCGAATGGTCGCCACGATGACAGCTTCTTCGTTGTAAGCGGGAATGAGAACGCTCACGGTGGGCTGATATTCCGGATGATCGCCGGGCGCCGGACGCGCTTTTTCGATGAGCGCGAGCAAGCCGACGATCAGCGCGCGGCAACTGACGAGAAGAATGCCGGCCATAAATATGAAAGTGATGGCCATGCGGAACCAGTGCGCGATCTCGAAGATGAACCAATCGCTGCGCGCGAAGATCCATTCCTTTTCGCTGAGCGGAGGCATCACTTGCGCGCGCGTCTGGCCGAGCAAATCGGAGACCTGGACGAATTCATAGCCCTTGGCGCGCAGGCCGTCGATCACTTGCGGCAACGCCGCGACGGTGTGGCTGCGGTCGCCGCCGCCATCGTGCATGAGGATGATGTTGCCTTGCTCGGTGCGGAGTTGCTTGTCGGCATCGGCGAGAACGCGTTTTACGATTTCATCCGTCGGCGGTGGCGGCTGGTTGCCGACTTCTCCCCAATCGTGCGGGTCAATTCGCGCGCCGACGATTACGTACCCCATGGATTGCGGAATCGGCAGCAGAGCAATTTCGCTCGCGGTTTCCGGCTGATGGTCAATCCCGTAGGGCGGACGGAAGAGAATCGTTTTTACGCCGAGCGTGGATTCGAGCAATCGCTCGGTGAGATTCAGCTCGAGCTGAATCTGCGCCTTGGACGCCGTCTCAAAGTCGGGATGGGTGTAGGTGTGATTTCCGATTTCGTGGCCTTCGGCATATTCGCGGCGGATTAATTCGGGCGAGTTGTCGGCATCCGTTCCGATGGCAAAAAACGTGGCGGGCGCGTGCTTGTCCTTCAGTATATCGAGAATTTTCGGCGTCCAGACGGGGTCGGGGCCGTCGTCAAACGTCAGCGCGACTTTGTGCGGAGCGGCACCCATCTGCTCGATGCGCCACGGCATCGGAAAGACCTCGAAGCTTTCATCGTCGAAATCGTCCGACGACGCGTCGTAGTCGAAACTGCGCTTGCCGCTGATCGGCGTGTTCGTGATGCGCCAGATATCACCGCTCCCTTCGAGAACCAGATCGTAGCCAGGAGGAAGTTCGGCGAGCTTGGCGCGGTCGGCGTCGGTGGGATGAATGGTGTCCCAGATAAACCACATCGAGGGATCTTCGGAGCCGAGGCGCCAGACGACCGTTCCGCGAACGCCTTCGTGCTCGGCGGCGCGCAATTCGTTGTAGGCGGTGACGCCGTCGAGCATCCAGACCTGATGGACGATGTTGTTTTCGTCTTCGTAGGAATAGTGCGGATTTAGGGCGTCGGAATCGAAAGTGATATCGGCTTCCGATTCGACCGCGCGAACGACGGCGGCTTGATACGTCAGCGCCGATCCGACCGGCTGCGGAACGCTCTTTGATTTCTCGGGCCAATCGTAAGCGTAGTTCGCGATTCCCATCACCAGCTTTTCACGCGGCACCAACTGCAGAATTTTGGTGAGATTCGTGAGATACCAGTCTTGAGCGGCAATCGGACCCGGCGCCGACGTCAACCAGTGCTGATCGTAGTTCATCAGAATGATGGCGTCGGAGGATTTCGCGATGCCTTTGTAGTCGTAGGCCCAATCGGCTGCCGGCAACGCGACCATCAGCTTTAGGTTCTGTGCATGAAGCGCGACAGCAAGTTCCTCGACAAATTTTCTGAAATCGTTTTGGCTGGCGTCCGGAACCTGCTCGAAATCGAGGACCACTCCGGAATAATGCTGGGCGACTTCGTAACGCACAATGGAGCCGATCAACGCGGAGCGCGCGGGCTGGCGCGCGAGCATTTCCGACATTTCCTTGATGTGCCAGACGACGCCATCCGAATTCTGCAGCAACGGCATCATCGGCAATTCGACGCCGATCGTGTGCAGCCAGTCCGGGATTTTTGGATCGAGATCAACGTCGAGGCGGCCGTCGGAGGTAATTGACTTCAGGCCTTCGGGAATCAGCAAGTCGAGATCGCGGTAGTGCTGCTGGAGCGACGCGAAGCCGCTCGGGTCGCCGTTTTCGTAGAAAGCGGCGCGAAGCGGGTCGTAGTGATCGGGCTCCTGCCCGAGTCCGGAGACTTGTTTCTTGCGCCCGTGGCGGACGACGGGCACCTTCGCACTCTTGGCCCCGCGAATGCCGCGCAGGAGCGGCCGCGTATAAGGTAGCAGGAGCTCCGGCAAATCGGGCTTGCGAAGAACGTTGATGACGAAAACGACGACGATGAACGCGAAGAGAGCGCCCGAAATTTCGAGCACGCGGCGCGTCCGCTTCCACCGCCGGCGCTCCTCATCGTAGAAAATGGGCTTGCCATCAGCCATCAGGACAATCCAAGCTAGCCATCCACTGGAACCGTGTCAATGACGAGTACGATCAAAACGCGCGCAAGTGCTGTCCTGGCTATCTCCGCAGGGCTCGCGATGCGTTTGTATCTCATCTTGAAATTTCCGATGAACGCCGCGAGCGACTCAGCGACGTACATTGACCTCGCGCAGAACTGGCTCGTGCACGGAATCTATGGTGTAAACATTCAAGGGCAAATCATCCCGGTGGACGTGCGCCCCCCGGGCTACCCTGCGTTCCTCGTCGCCGTGGCTGTGACGCTGGGCCGCTCGCACTTGGCCGTCTTACTGGCACAAGTTTTCGTAGATCTCGCGACTTGCTGCGTCGTGGCGTTGCTCGCGGCGCGAGTTGCTCCTGCTGCTGGGCGAAGGCGCGCGGCACTGGCTGGGCTGTGGATCGCGGCGCTTTGCCCGTTCATTGCTAATTATACGACAGGCATCCTCACAGAAGTGCTCGCAACATTCTTTACGGCGGTGGCGTTGCTGGTGCTGACCGAGGGGTTCGAACCGACGAGAATTGTCGAAGCGGACCCGGACCGGCCGAAATGGGCCGAATGGGTGCAGGATCCCTGGTTTCTCGGCGGCGTAATCGTCGGATTCGGAACACTGGTGCGGCCGGAGACGCCGCTGCTGCTGGGTGCTGCAGGGCTCGTGCTGCTCGCGCGGTGGTGGCGGCCTGCGAATTGGCCGAAGCTGGTGCGCGCGGGCGTTCTGATGCTCGTGGGAATGCTGCTGCCGCTGGCTCCGTGGGCCGCGCGAAATTGGCGAGCGGTGGGCGAAGTGCAGTTTCTTGCGCCGCGTTACACGCAATTGCCCGGCGAATTCGTGCCGCGCGGTTTTTATTCGTGGACGAACACGTGGCTCTGGCGATTCCGTGACGTTTACCTCGTGCCGTGGAAACTCGACGACGAGGAAATTTACATGGAAGATATTCCGGCGTATGCATTCGATTCGCAGGAGGAACGCGACCGCGTCGCGGCTGTCTTCGACGAATACAACGACTCGCTTACGATTTCGCCAGAGGAAGACGCGTTCTTCGCCGGGATCGCGCGTGAGAGGACGGCACGGCACCCGCTGCGCACTTATCTGACGGTGCCGATCAAGCGCGCGTTTGCGCTGTGGTTCACGCCGCGAATCGAGTTGCTGCCGTTCTCGGGCCAGCTTTGGCCGATTCGCGCGGCGTGGCAGGAAGACCCGGTGGATTTCTGCGTCACGGTGGGATTCGGCGCGCTGGCGATTTTGCTCGCGGCAGCAGGACTTGCGGGAGCATGGCTCGCGCGAGGTTCTCCGCTTACTTCGTTTCTCGTTGCGTTTTGCGCCGTCCGAACGATTTTCTTCCTTCATTACGAAACGCCCGAGCCGCGTTACGTGCTGGAATGTTTCCCGGCCGTGATCGCGCTCGCGGCGCAGGTGTTCGCGCGTCACCGCGCCGCCGGACATTTTCCGTTGCGCAGATTGAATTAACGCTCTTCGACAGGCTCGGGGTGAATCGTCACGCGGAAAATCTGAGGGAATTTCTCTTTGACTCGGTCTTCGAGGCCCGCGGTGATGTCATGGACCGTGGTGACCGGAAGGCTGCCGCGCATGGCGCAGTGGCAAGAAACGAGAATTTTATGATCCACGCTGCGCACGTGGACTTCATGGCAATCGGCGATCTCGCTGTACTCGGACTGCAACGAGCCCAAAAACAACTGCACGGATCTCCCAAGCTCGCGCATTTCTTCGGCGCTGGCGATCTGGGCGCCGAGCGGCTCGATGTGAATGTTGATAAGCGCGTTCCGGTCGGTGGCGGTACGGATTTCGTCCTCGAGAATGGTGGCGCGGTGATGCGCCTCGTGCAGGCTCGCCTTCTCGTCCACTTCGAGATGAAGCTCGATGAAGAGCCTGCCATCGAACATGTGGGCGGAAAGCTCGTGAACGGGGAGGCCCTGGCGTTGTGCGATGGCGCGGATGGTCTCGAAGAGATTTTCGTTCGAGCGGGCGCGCGGTTCCATGTGAACGACGACATCGGATGGGACGATCTGCTCGATGCGGCGCTCGACGGCATCGCTCGTCGCGTGCGCCTGCTCGAGGCTGGCCGTGCGCGGGACGCTGATCGTGATGTCCACGAAATGGCGCTGGCCCGAGCGGCGAACGCGCACGCGGTTCGTGCTCAAGACGCCTTCCATTTTGCCGACGGCGTCTTCGATGCGCTCGCGAAGGCCTGATGGGGCGACGTCGAGAAGTCCGTCGAGCGTCCGCTTGCCGAGATGCCCGCCGATCCAGAGGATCACGCTCGCGACACCGAGCGCCGCAATCGCATCTGCGTAGGCAAGCCAGGGGATGTTGAATTTCATGCCGACCCAGGCGCCCGATATCCCCAAGATGACGACGAACGTGCTCCAGACGTCCGTCGAAAAATGGAGCGCGTCGGCTTCGAGCGCTTCGCTGGGATATTTCTTCGCCACGCGATTGAGTGTCCGCGACCGCGCGAGATCAATACCCATGGCGGCAACGAGCACAACGATCGCGGTGATGCTGGGGCGAATGTGAACCGATTGGTGGACGAGACGATCGATCGCTTCCCAAATAATGTAGACGGCCGTGACGAGCAGCAAACCGGTTTCGACGAACGCTGAAAAACTCTCCACCTTTCCGTGGCCGTAAAGATGTTCGGCATCCGCCGGCTTGTCGGCCACGCGCACGGAGAGATACGTGATAACGGCCGCGATGAGATCGAGAATCGAATGCAGCATCTCGGACAGAATTCCGAGGCTGCCGGTGGCGATAACGAGGAATAGCTTCGACGAGACGAGAATCACCGCGGACCCGACCGACCCCAGGGCGGCGAGTTTCTTCTCCCGGACGGCATCGTCCATCATCTTCATGGAGTGTTTGCCGATTATACGATGGGCGGGTCCGTGACCGCAGAAACGAACGGGCGGTGCGGCGCATCGGATATGGAGCACAAACTCGGGTAAGGAGCTTTGAATACACGATTCGTGGTTTAGACTGAATCGAGGGTGAATGACAGCGTTGGATACATATTCGAGCCCCGCCGCCCTGGCGCCCACGAGGGCGCGCGGCCTGGGCTTGACGATTCTGGTGATTCTCGCCATTGGAATCGCTTTGGCGGGCGACGCGCTGTGGATTGAGCCGTTTCGAATCGAGGTGACTCGCTACGAACTCCAGGGCAACGTCACTTCGCCGATAAAGATTGCGCATTTGACCGATCTTCACACCAATGGACTGGGCCGGCGCGAACTGCACGTGATCAGGATTCTGGATCAGGAGAAACCCGACATCATCCTGATTACCGGCGATTCGCTCTCCGCTTGGGGCCCGTCGTACGCGGAAGTGCAGGACGTGTATGAGAAGCTGCACGCTCCGCTGGGCGTTTGGTTTGTGCGGGGAAATTTTGAAAATTGGAAGCCGGTTCCGCACGAGCGCGCCTTCTATGCAAGTTCCGGCGTACATTTGCTGCTGAACGCCGGCGCGCTTGTGAGGCCGGACCTGTGGCTCGCGGGAGTGGATGATTCGCTTACGGGAAAGCCGAACGCAGACGCGGCGCTCGCCGACGCTCCGCCCGATGCGTTCAAGATCTTGATGTTCCACGCTCCTGCTTATTTTGACGAGGTTGCCGGCCGCGTGAACCTCTGCCTCGCAGGCCATACGCACGGCGGACAGGTGCGCATGCCGTTCATGGCGCCGATTTGGATGCCGAAGGGTTGCTGGCCTTATGTGTCAGGATGGTACCAATCTGGAAGTACAAAGATGTATGTCAGTCGAGGCGTTGGAATGTCCATGCTTCCAATCCGATTCGACTGCCGGCCCGAAGTCGCAATCCTCACGATTCGCCCTGAAACAAAACAGAACTGATCGCTCGCCTGCGCGGCGGACCTACTGGAGAGGTGGAGCGGCGACGAGCGGCAAGCGGCGCGGTTCGCCGTGGAAGCCGCGGACTTCGCCTTCTTCGAGCAGGAGCGAAGGCGCAACGATCGAAGTCGGGATTCCGTCCTGCGCCGACCCGAAAGCGCCGAGCGCCGTGCCCGCGAATCCCTGCGCGGGATTCTGAAGGTAATTGAAAACCGCCGGGTCGCTGCCGATGCCCGCGATGTTGCGGAGCGAACGCAGCGTGAGCCCGTTCAAAAGGCCGCCGCGCACGAGCTCTTCGCGCCCATCGGAGACGAATACGCGGTAGAGGAGCAGAGGCAGGCGCTCTCCGCTCGAAATTCCCGACGCGAGGCCGCCAATTGTTTCGTTGAAATCTTCGGCGCGCACGGAGGAAAGCGCGGGATTATCCATCCGCCGCACTTCGATACACCATTCGTGCCCATCGTCCTTGCACATCTGAAGGAATTGTTTCTTCAAATCCCCGGCGCTCAAGCCTGCGTTCGATTCGAAAATGAGATTGCTCGAAAGCGGCTTGGGAGTCGAGAGGAGAGCGGCACGCGCGTGGCCGTTCGACAGCTGGGATTCGGGGCCGGGGCGCCGCGACATCAGAAAATTCCGGAGAATTCCGCTGTCCACGATTGATACGCGCTGTGCTCGAACGCCCTCGTCGTCCACGGCATAACCGCCGATGAGCGGCTGGCCGTTGAACGCCGTTGACGTGGGGTCGTCGGTGAGCGAAACGGTCTGCGGGAGCACACGAGTGTTCACGCGGCCGGTCCATTCGCTGCGCCCGCCGAGGCCTTCCATGATTTCGTCAAATCGCGGAAGCATCGAAAGCGGCGGACGCGCGCCGGAGAGCGAGGCCGCGAGCGTCTGCGCTAGAAGCGATCCGGCCGCGGGGGCGTCGAAGAGCATCGGGCCGGTGTAATCCGGGACGAGCGGGCTCGAGCGCAAGGCGATAATTTCGCCGGCCGTTTGCTCGAGCGCCTTGCTGACTTCCGCAGGCGGAGGGAGATCGACCGGGCGCGAGACATATTTCGAATAGTAATTCTGAATCTGCATGCCATCGTCGGCCAGCGCGTCCATCGAGCCTTCGATTGCCGCGAAGCTTCGCGAAGTGCGGATTTCCGTGCCCTCGCTTGTGAGCAGGTAATACGTCGTGTAAATCAGGTAATAGGTGACGCGCGAATCCTTCAATTCCGGATTGCCGCGAATCGAGCGGGAGGTCTCGCGCGCTTCGTCCTCCCAATTGCGCGAGGTCCAATCGGGCTCAAGGCGTGGCTCGACTTGAACGACAGGCGTGATTTTTGAGAAATCGTCAATCTCGGGAGGCTTGGTCAAGCTGCGCAGAAACGCGCGCTTGAGCGACATGGATGTGACGGCTTCTTTGTAGGCTTGATCGGTGGAAAGCCACAAATCCTGGCGCAGCGAGTTGTAGTCGCGGTCAATGCCGACTTGCCCGGCCGAGCCGAGAAATCCGCGGAAGCCGTCTTCGCTGACGAAATTCGAGCTGTCGAGATGATAGTCGCCGACGCGGACGCCGAGGAGCATGAAGCGATTCCGCGTGGTCGTTGAAGAAAGGAGCGCGCCGAACGAGGCGGTGATTTCGCGAATGTCCACGTCGAGGAGCTGATACTGGATGTAGAACGGCTTCTCGGCGCCGGGAATCTGCAAGCGAGAAACGGAGCGGGCCATTTCGTCGCGCATCGCATGCAAAGTCTGGTCGTTGTCCCCGGCCGCGGCTTGCGCGACATGCGGCGCGGCTGATTTCCTCGCAGACGGCGCGTTTGCTGCGAGCACGGCGGTGCCAGAAATTGCGCTCAAGAATAAAGCGAATGCAATTCCGACGATAAACGAAGACCGTACGCGAATCATTGGGCCGCCCCTTTCGGCTTCGCCTCGGGATCGTGAGCCGGTGGCGGCAAAATCGGCGGCTTATCCGTGGAAGTCTCCTTCTTTTGTACTTCTAGTTCGGAAATGAGAATCGCCGGCGCGGCAGCGGCGACGGGCACTGAACCCGATTCCGCGCCGCAATAGCCGTTGAATACTTCCTGGGTGTCGCCGGTCGCGACGATTTTCGTCAACGAAATCAGCGGCGTACCGACGATGTCCACTCCGCGAACCAGTTCGTCAGGCTTTCCGTCGGGAAAAACCTTGTAGACGACGAGCGGCAGCACCTGGAACGCCTGCGGCTGGCCGCGGCCGGTGAATGTGAATCCACCAGCGATGTCGTCAATCATCAATCCGTAGGGCTTGCCCTGCTGTTTGATGAGTTCGATGAGCATCTTGCGAAGCTCGGCGTTCGTGACGGTGCGCGTGCTGCTGACAATCGTGTTGCCCATGCGCGCGATCGGCTGGTATCCGAGCTGGCGGCGGCCATGACCGTTCGAATGCGGGACGTCCACAAGCGGCGAGCGGCCCATCAGGAATGTTTTCAGCACGCCGTTGTCAACCAAATGCACATCCTGCGACGGGACGCCCTCGTCGTCGAAGGGGTAATAGCCGAGCAGCATCTGGCCGTTCAGGCGTTTCTCCGTCGGATCATCTTTCACGGAAATAAAATCCGGGAGAATCTGCTCGCCGATTTTCTTCGTGAAAGTCTGGCCCTCGTTGATGTCTTTCTGCCGGAAACCTTCGAGGCGATGGCCGAGGACTTCGTGGAAGAAAACGGCGGTGGCGCGGCCCGTCAGAAGAGCGGGCCCCGCGTAGGGATCGACGAGCGGCGCGCGGTCGAGCGCTTCGACTTCGCCAATCATAATCTTGATGCGCGCGAAGACGGCGTTGTCGTCTGGAGCTTCTTTCGGATCGAGCCAATCGAAGTTCGCGAAGCGGTTGATGTCCATTCCATCGGGCGCCTTGCTTTGGACAAAGAGTTCAAGCCGGTAGTGAACCTGCCCGAATGCGAGCTTCGTGCCTTCGCTATTGAGGTAATACTGATTCGTGGCTTGCGCCGTGAACGTCGCGATCGAGTTGAGGACGTCCGGCGAAGTGCTGAACATCGCCGTATATTTGCGCACGCGCTCTTCCCAAGGCTTGCGGTCCACATGGATTTCCACGCGCTGGCCGACAAAGGTGTGCGGCTCTTCGTGCGAAAAATCCGGCGCATTGTCTTCGGCGGTTTGCACCGTCACTTGCTGGCCCGTCTGGACTTTAATCAGAGCTTCGGCGGAGGCGCGATATTGCCGGTCGGACTCGCTCCAGATTTCGCGGCGAAGGACGTTGGTGTCATCGTCAATGGTTGCTGTCGCGCCGGGGCTGGTCCAGTTTGGCGGGCGATCGCCGATGCGATGAGTGTTGTCGAGCTGATAGCTGCCGACGCGCGTCTGAACCTCGAGCCATCGGCCGCGATTCTGATCGCTTGAAAGGAGCGCACCGTTCGAGCCTGTGACGGATGCGAGCTGGCGATCGGAAACCGTAATCGCGAGAAAATACGCGGCGGGATCAGCTTTGCTAAGGGCCGTGACAGAACGATCGAGCTCGGCTTTCATCGCGTCGAGCAACGGAGCCGACGGATCGGGCGTGCTTCGCGCGATGCCGCCGAGACAGAGAATTCCCGCGGCAATCGCCGCGATTGCCATCGATTTTCGAGGAGTCCGTATATCCATTCGCGCCATCTTTCAGAGCCGAATTTTCAAGTTTAAGCTACCCGCATCGAATTCCCAAGCCGCAAAGACACCATGAATTAGACTGGCGCGCGGCGAAACCGGTTCCCCGCGCACGAAGAATATCGGAAAAATTGGTCTTTTCTTTAGGCTCGCGATCGCCTGCGAATCAATTTGCGGGCGGAGTCGCCGGCTTGGAGAAAATGGCGCGATCGGGATTCGTGTTTACTTTCACGGCCTGCACCGACGTCTCGGAGAATTTAGAGCCGTCGCGAAAGATCACGTTGTGATTCGGGTATTGCAATCCGCCGACGGATTGGAAGTCGCCCCAGTGCTGGTCGGTTTCCACGATTCCTTGCGGCGTAATGGATTGAAAGTGCGCGCCAATGAGAAGGTGCGTCCCGGCATCGAAGAAAAGCTTGACCGGGCCGTTCATCGCATGCCACTGGATGGCCTGCGTTTTTTTGCCGTCGAAATCTTCGTCGTCGAGATATTGCACCTCGATTTTCCCGGCGAGTGCCTGCTTGTAGAAGCCCCAGGCGCCCGCGAGAGCAATTCCGCGATCGAATTCGCCAGCGAATTCGGCCGGAAGATCGAGTGTACCCTGCGGCGAGACGACCCAACCCACCGAGCCGTCGAATCCCTGCGAGATATCCGCGATGGGAAGATGCGCCTCCGTACGGAGCATATTTGGATATACGACCACGAGCTTCAACGAGATGTCCATCATGCCGCCCGGCGTATCGGCTTGGCCGCTGCTCGTGACTTCAATACTCTTGACGCCGTTCAGCGCGTCGCCGCCGGCCGCTTTCGCGGCGGCGAGAACGATCGCCTGCCCTTTGGCAGTGGATTCGGGTGTTGCCGCGGGCGCTTGCGCCGGCTTTACGTCGGACTGCGGCGCGGCCGCGGGCGGCGTGATGTCGTGGCTCGGCGGAGAAACGTGAGGCTGGACCTGCGCCGCGAGGGGCAACGCGCAGCCGACGATCGCCCAGACAATGACAATTGCTTTCCGAAATTTATTCATCGCATTCACCTCCGCCTTTCGCTGGCGGCCATGCTAGTAGGATGCAAGAGCTTAGACCCGTCGCATTCTGAAATGGATGCATTCGGCGGATTGACTCGGTGGCGCGATGCACATAGCATCGCGGGACCTGGTCGCCTGGTTATGCTGCGCTACGGTCACGCTCAACTGGAGTCCGTTCAACTTCACTACGCCGCTGAGGGCGCCGGCGACAGCGACCTGATCCTCTTCGTCCACGGCTTTCCCGAATTCTGGTACCAGTGGAGAAATCAGCTCGCCGAATTCGGCCGAACGCATCTGGGCGTCGCACCCGATCTTCGCGGCTACAATTTGTCGTCGAAGCCGCCGAATGTCGAGGACTACGCCATCCCGCATCTTGTCGAAGATATTCGCGGCCTCGCGGCGCATTTCGGCCGCGGCGGCGACGACAAGTTTACGCTTGTGGCGCACGATTGGGGCGGCGTAATCGCCTGGGCCTTCGCGCTGGCGCATCCCGATTGGCTGGCGCGCCTGATTATCATCAACGCGCCCCACCCGGCCATTTTCCAGCGCGAGTTGGCGTACAATCCGGCGCAACAGAAGGCGAGCGAATATATCCAGTTGCTGCGCAATCCGATCGCGGAGACGGCTCTCGCCGCCGAACATTTCGCGCCGCTCGCGCAACTTTTCCTTGTGGCGGGTCTCGAGCGCGGCTACTTCACCGAAGCGGATCGCGCGGCCTACATCGCGGCATGGTCGCAGCCGGGCGCGCTGACGGGCGCGGTCAATTACTACCGCGCGGCGCCGTTCGGCGCGTCTCGCGAGGAAATCCCGGAGGCATCTGCAATTATTCCGGGCGCACATTCGTGGATTGTGCACGTGCCAACGCTTGTGCTCTGGGGGATGAAAGATGCGTACCTGCTGCCCGCGAATCTCGACGGGCTCGAGGAGTACGTTCCGAATCTTCGTGTTGAACGAATCCCGAACGCGTCGCACTGGGTGATTCACGAAATGCCGGAGCTGGTGAATCGGCACATCCGCGACTTTCTCGGCGCGGACGGGACATAGCCGCCGCGCCAATGCAAGAATCCGCGGATAACAGCAAGAGACTTAAGGCCGCTTACTTCGGCGCGATGGCCAGCGCCTTTTGCTCTCCATTTCTTTTTCTCGCGTGCGCGCGGCCCTTCGGTGTAGACTCCGCGCCGTGTTCTTGTGATCCGGCCTGCGCCGCTAGATTCACCTAGAACCGCGAATTTACTTTTCCCGGAGGCGACAATGCGAATGATGATTCACGCCAAACTTCCCAACGAACAGTTCAATGCAGCCGTGAAAGACGGGACGGCTGGCGCGAAAATTAAGAGGATTCTCGATGAATTGAAGCCCGAAGCCACTTATTTTATGGAATATGACGGCCATCGCAGCACGATGATGATTATTGACATGGCCGATCCGTCGAAGATTCCGTCAATTGCCGAGCCCTGGTTTCTGCTCTTCAACGCGAAGTGCGAGTTTCACGTGGTGATGACGCCGGAAGATCTCGGAAAGGCCGGGCTCGACGTCATCGGCAAGAAGTGGGCCTGAGAAGCAATCTCCACTGAACTCGGATTCGCAACTGCGCGCGGCCAATGCGCTACCGGCGACTGGCCGTGCGCGGCGTCACTTTGGCGTCGGCGGTTGCTGGCCGCCAAAATTGGTGAATGGCTTCAAGAAGCTCGCAAATTCCATCGGAAAAATAAATTTTGTGGACGCGCCGGTGCCGAGCACCTTGAGCGTTTCGAGGTATTGAAGGCTCATGGTGTTCGTGTCGAGCGTCTTCGCGATCTCGAAGACTTTTTCGAGCGCTAGCGCATAACCCTCGGCGCGCAAAATGGCGGATTGCTTGTCGCCCTCGGCCTTAAGGATGGTGGACTGCTTTTCGCCGTCGGCGACGGTGATCTTCGCGGTGCGGTCGCCTTCGGCGGCCGTGACCATCGCGCGGCGGCTGCGCTCCGCGCTCATCTGCTTGGTCATCGCGTCCTGAATGTCCTTGGGCGGATCGATTTCGCGGATTTCGACCGAAGTGACCTTGCCGCCCCAGCGCTCGGTGACCTCGTCGAGCTTGCCGCGCAGAGTCGTGTTGATTTCCTCGCGTTTCGCCAGCACGTCGTCGAGCGGGATGTCTCCGACGACGGCGCGCAATGTGGTCATCGCGATTCCCCGCGTGGCGCCGCCGAAGTCTTGCACGGCGACAACGCTCTGCACCGGATCGGTCACTTTCCAATACACGAGGAAATCAATCGAGATCGAAGCGTTGTCCTTCGTGATGCACGTCTGGCGCGGGACTTCGAGATATTGCTCGCGCAGGTCCACGCGGCTTGCGACGTCCACGATGGGCACAAGAAAAATAATTCCAGGTCCTTTCTGTCCCATCACGCGCCCGAACCGAAAGACGACGAGGCGCTCATATTCGCGCACGACGCGAATCATGTTTGCGATGAGCAGCAAAAACCCTATGAGCACTACGGCCAACAGGACCAGTGCCACCGTGGGATCCATTTCGATGTTCTCCCTTCAGGATATCTTTCGAACGTGCAGCGTAAGTCCTTCGACCGAGATGACGGAAATTCTATCGCCCTTCGCGATCGGCAACGCATCGGCGAGCGCGTCCCACTCTTCGCCATTCACCAGAACAACCCCGCGCGGCTCGAGATTTGTCTTGGCGAGGCCGGATGAACCCGCCACGCGTTGCGTTCCCATCAGCACGGGCTGGTGTCGCGAGCGAAGAACAAGCCGCACCACCGAACCGAGCATCACGGCCCACACCAAGGCGACGCTACCGATGGCGTAAGGTGAAATCCGGAAGCCGGGCATGCGCGGAAGCACCAGAATCGAACCGAACACGAACGCAACGAGGCCGAGCAACATCAATACCCCGTGCGAGGTAACCTTGAGCTCAAGTCCGAGCAAAAGCATTCCGAGGAGAAGCACGACGGCGCCGGAAATTTGAACCGGCATGTTGATCAGCCCGACGAGCGCGAGGATCACCGCCACGGCGCCGATTGTGCCGGTTACGAATCCGTGAGGAGCGAAAATCTCGATCACGACGGCAAGTACGCCGAGGAGAAACAGCACGTACGCTACGGTCGGGTCCGTCAGCGTCTCGAGAATTCGCTCGCGCGAATCCATGGCGATGTCGACCTGCGTCGCGCTCGCGAGCGAAAGCTTTGCGTCGCCATCGGCGCGATGAATCATTTTGGCGTCGAGCTTTGAAAGCAACTCGGTAACGTCGTTGGCGGTCAGGTCAATGATGCCGAGGGAGAGGGCTTCCTGTGACGTCGCCGAAACGCTTTCGCGAACGGCGCGCTCGGCCCATTCGGAATTGCGGTGGCGCGCTGAGGCGATCGAGCGCGCGTAAGCCGCCGCGTCATTCAGAATTTTTTCAGAGACAGTACCGCCGGAAATGTAAATCGGATGCGCCGCGCCCATGTTTGTTCCCGGCGCCATCGCGGCCACATCGGCCGCGAGGACGATGATGCAGCCGGCCGATGCGGCGCGCGCACCGCGAGGCGCGACAAACACGATCACGGGCACGCGGGCGTTCATTTCGCGCTGGATGATCTCGCGCATCGAGGAATCGAGGCCGCCGGGCGTGTCGAGTTGGAGAACGAACGCGGCGGCGCCTCGCGTTTCGGCTTCCGAGATGCCCCGCGCGATGTATTCGGCGCTCGCCGGATTAATTGGACCGGAATAAGTGAGAACGACAACGCGAGGCGGCGTGGCCGCACCGAGAATGGGCGCAGGGGAGACAATCGCGCCGAGAAAAACGATTGGGAGGAGAGAGAGCTTCATGCGCCGCGCTCGATGCGGCGACAGTATAGCAGACAAGCATCGCCGCTACAGACCGGCCGTCCGGCCCGTAGCGGCGATCAGACCCTGCGGAAAGATTTAAAAACTACGGCGTCAATTGCCAGCTGTAAATCCCGCCCTGCGCGCAAACAAATTGCCGCGGTCCCCAATACTTCCAGGTACCGTCGGTAAAGTTCGCGCGGCCGTAGAGCGCGGAACCCACTGCTGGCGGATACGTCCAGCCGTTGCCCCACGGGCCGACGGTCCCGGCGTAGATACCGTTCGAGTAGATGTCCACGTACCAGGCGGTCATGTTGTTCACGTCCACGTTGCAGCCGCGAGCGCCGCGCTGGCCGGACTTCTCCGGCGGAGGCGGTGTCTTGGCGTTTGGATCGTTTACCGGCTTGGCTTCGGATTTGATGTTGGGATCGGCGCCGCCGCCCCGGCTTGATTGGGCCGTGGCCTTGACAACCTGTCTAGCGGGCGCTTTTGTGTCGTCTTTCTTCATCATATCGTCCTGCGCGTAGCTGTATCCAATTCCGACTAGCAACGCGAGAACGAGGGCCATCGCGAATTGCAAAATGGGATTGATCTTGAATTTCATCTACTTCCTCCAGGCAAGAACTGCACGGACGCCGCGAACCTTACCAAAAGGCTCCGTTGCAGTCAAAGACAGTTTTTTCGCGCGAGCGCTCCTACGGTTTTTCCACGCTTTGGATCGCCAGGCGCTGCAGCGACCAGTTCGTCGGAACATCGCTAGACGCGCCGCGCGTGCCGACGCTTGAAAGCAGGCGGTCGAGAGGAGAGCCGGCTCCTCGCGTGGCGCCGCGGACGCCTTTCCAATTCAGGCTCGCCAGATTGATCGAGTCCTGCGGCTGCGTCGTGAGCAAAAAATAGGTGTCGGTGGCGAATGGCGGCGTGATTGTAAAAAGGTCTGGCTTGCCCAGCACAATTTGTTCCGGCAGGCCATTGGCTGTCTGATCGGCTCTCGGCAGGATATTCTGAACGTCGCCAAATACCGCCCGCGGGAAAAGTGCCGTGCCGTTTCCGTCGCTATCAATCACAAACACGTAAACGCGCCGCGGCTCGGCGTACGTTCCCGCGCCGGTGCTCTTCTTGTCCGCACGCAGGACGAGAGCATATTTCCGGCCGTCGCCATAGGCTGTCGTAATCTCCGGGCCGTCGTTAATATGCGCCGCTTCCACCACGGCGAGATGATAGGGAAAGCTGCCGTCGTCGGGAGGCGCTGGGAGTTCGAGCCATCCGTGGATTCGCGCGAGATTGCCCGCGAGTCTGGTGAGTTCGTCAACGGCGCCATTGAATCCGTCGCTCGAAAGTTGCGCGGACACCCAGCGGGTTTCAGGCGGCAGCGAACTGGAAGCATGCAACGTCTTTTCGCCGGAAGCGCCGCTCTTGTTCGCCGTTTCCTCGAGAGCCGTGCTTGCGTCCTTTGAAGCGCCCGGAAGCAGCCAGGCGTATTCGACGCCATTCGTTCCAGCCCTACCGACGAGAATATAGTTCGCATCGCCAAGCGAATTCACGAGCCGAGTTGGAGATTCTTCTGTTCCGATCGCTTTTGCGGCCTGGCTCGCTTCCTGCGGAAGCGGCAGGTTTACAAATATTTTCGTTTTGCCCGAAGGCAAGGTTTTTGAGATCGCGGCGAAATCGGGATTCTGCCCGAGATTCTTGGACACGCGCGTGGCCTGGTCCGTCAGCAACCATGCTGACCCGTTCCATGTGATGACATGAGTCGGGGTCGTTTCGTATGGATCCGACACGAGCGTGACGCCCGGCACCGCGCTGATTTTTTCGGCGGCGGCGGCTGCGCTTTTCAAATCGGCAAGCGGCAGAGTTGCCGGAGGAATCCACAGGGCAAGCAAACCGCTGGCCGATGGAACCCAGCGATCCACAACGAAAAGAGTCGCGGGCGTAACTTTGTCTGCGCTTCCAGCAATTATTTTCGCAGTTGAATTCGAGGCCGTTTCGTCCGTCACTTTCAGACGCACGCCGGCAGCCGGGCTGTTTTTATCTGCCGGCACAAGCTCCGTGCCGACCCCGAATCCCAGCGTGAGTCCGCCGAAAAGCTGAACGGCCTCGGGGCCATCCACTTCAACGACGGGCAAAGTGAATTTACCGGAAAGATTTCCGGAGCTCGTTCCGAAGAGCGGCCCCGCGATCCGCTCTTCTGTTCCCGAAATCACAGGTACCTGGCTCGCGCCCGCGGAGCGCATCAGCGCGAATGTCTGCTGGAAAATATCGTTCGCGGATTCGTTGATTGGCGCCGAGTTCAAGACTTTGATGAGAGCCGCGGTGAAAGCGCCGTGGTCCACGTTGTGTTCGTCTCGTCCCTCGGCGGCGCTTTCGATATCCTGCGCGGCGGCGAAGACGAGCGCGCCGCTCTTCTCCGGAAAGGGACCGCTGTAGTCGTCCATCGAATCTCGCGGGTCGGGCTCAGCGGCGCGAATGACATTGAATTTCGAGTAGCCGCGAGTAACCGCGCCGCTATGGCAACTATCGAAAATGGCGGTGAGCGTCGCGCCCTTGTTGATCACCTTCATGAACGCGCGCGCGTACTCTTTGTCGCGAATGTCGGTGGCGCCCTTGTAGGAATCGGAAGGCACGGTGGTTTCGTCCTGCTTGTCGGCTTTCCAGCTCTTCGAATTTTTCATCTGCGAGCCGTGGCCGGCGTAGTAAAAGAAACTTACGTCGCCGGGCGAAGCGGCGTCGGCGAGATAGGTTTGAATCGCGCGCAAGATATTGTCGTGTGACGCGTCGGCTTCGGTGAGGATGTGGATGTTCTTTTCTTCGAAGCCGTAACGAGTGACGAGCAGTTGATGAATGCTGCCGACGTCGTTCAGCGAGCCATGGAGGTTCGTCCAACTTCCCCGGCCCTTGCTGGGACCACCAGAGCTCGAGCCTTCGGCGACGACAATTTTCTCGACCTTCACACCTTCTGGAATATACGTGTTGACGCCAACAAGAACCGCGCGGCGCGTCTGCGCAAGGGCTGGAGCCGAGAAGAATGAAAAAATAAACAGGAACGGGAAAAAGAAATTCGCCGCGCGCCGGATGGACTGCCTGTCTGAATGCGACTCTTGCACCATGAAAATTCCCTCCCGCGGGCGGATTAGTTCCATTTTCCGATGAGACGACTGTTGCTTTCCGAGGATGAGTTTATTCCTCGATGGAGGCACGCGCAAGATTTGGTGTGTCGCGAGCGTGCCAGGTCGTCCAACGGCACTTCAGGTACACATGTATCGCATTGCCTGTGAAACCAAATCGCGTGCAGCGAATGAATATCGGTAGGTTGGTGGACGTGGCCGGGATCGAACCGGCGACCCCCTGCTTGCAAAGCAGGTGCTCTCCCAGCTGAGCTACACGCCCACCGCGGAACGACTTCCATTTTAGGACAATCTCGCGGCGGCTTCATCCTGAATCCGGCGCTATGATGCTATCGCTGGGCAGGATTGGCGCTTGTGTCAGGGACGCTGTTCCGGACCGGATGTCTTCGAAATACTGCCTCGATTGACGTGCGTTGCTGGCATTGGCTTGCGTTGCTGGCGAAGAACCGAGAGTCCATTCAGGCGGCGCTGGACCAGTACGACTCGCGTGCCCCGAATATCGGGTTTGTTGCTCGTGGCGAAGTGCTAAATCGCTCCAAAACTCGCAAGCGCGACCGTAAATCGCTTTCCGGTGAACAAGTTCTCTGGTAGTATAAAAGATTGTCCGTTTTCGAAATTTTGGAGTTGGAGCGTCTATGGCAATGGCATGTGAAATTTGCGGCAAGAAGCCGAGTTTCGGCAATACGATCAGCCACGCGAACAATGTCACGCGGCGCCGGTGGAACCCGAATCTCCGGCGCGTGAAGGCAGTTATCGACGGTGTCCGCAAGAAGGCCCGCGTCTGCACCGCCTGCATTCGAGCCGGCCGCGTCGTCAAGGCAGCCTGATCTCAGCCCGCCCCTTATCCTGCGGAGGAATTTTGAAGAGAAGCGCGGCAATCGCGACGGTCTTGTTCGCGTGCGCATTGTTGTCTTCGTGCAAGCGGCAGGAAACCGCGCCGGGGCCGGACGTCTGGGCTGTGGTCAATGGCCACGAAATCCAGCGCGCGGAAGTCGAGAAGTATTTCCGCAGCCGCGTCAACGCGGAAGCGCAGACGCCCTCTCAAGAAGAAGCGCTGTCACTGAAACTCAGCATCCTCGACGAGCTCATCAACAATCAGATTCTTTTGGAACGGGCGAACAAGCTCAATCTCGTCGCGAGCGATGCCGAGGTCGAGGATAAGTTCACCGAATCGAAGAGCCCCTACACCGAGGACGAGTTTCAGAAGAAGCTGCGGGACGCCGGCCTGACGATGGACGACCTGAAGGGCGACTTGCGCCGGCAGCTTTCAATTCAAAAACTGCTGAACCGCGAAGTCGTGGCAAAAATCACCATCACCGATCAGGACGTGATCGATTTTTACCAGAAGAATCGCGCGCAATTCAACGTGCCGGAACCGCAATACCACATCGCGCAGATCGTGGTTACGGCGCGGCCGGACCCAACGGTGCACAATCGCAAGAACGACAAAGCCGCGAACGAAATTGACGCACAGCGCAAGGTGGCCTCCATCGAACAGAAGCTCAATGCCGGCGCGGATTTCTCCCAGTTAGCGATGGATTACTCGGAAGATAGTTCGAGCTCGACGGGCGGCGATCTCGGCTTCCACGGAGAGTCGTCGTTCAATGAATCGGACCCGGCGCTGAAGAAGGCCGTGCTGACACTGCGGCCCGGAGAAGTTAGCCGGCCTATCCCCGTGCGATCGGGCGGCTACGTCATACTCAAGCTGATTGCAAAAGAGGCGGCGGGGCAACGGGAAATCGCCGATCCGCAGGTGCAGCAATCCATTCGCGACACGCTGCGGAGTCGCAAAGAACAGCTTTTGCGCGTCGCTTATCTAACGTCGGCGCGGGATGAAGCGCACGTGGTGAATTATCTTGCGCGGCAAGTGATGGAATCCGCCGGGAAGCTTCCTTCTTCGGAGCCAACGAAGTAATCAAACGGCTGGAATCGTTTCCGCCGCCCGCACCCTACACGACTACCGCAAGCGTCTCTCCCGCATTCACCGGCTGGCCTTCCGCCGCGAGCAATTTTTCCACGACGCCGGATTTCGGCGAGCGAATTTCGTTTTGCATCTTCATCGCTTCGATCACGAGCAATCCTTGACCTACTTTCACCGCGTCGCCGGCCTTCACCAGCAAACGGACGACTTTCCCCGGCATCGGCGCGTTCACGTGCTGGCGGCCCTCGGCGGAGAGTTCTCCGCTTCCACGGCGGAATTTGCGCGGGTCGCTGACGCTCGCGGGAAAATCCCGGCCGCCGGAGATGACGCGCAAGGTCCCTGAGCTCTCCTCGACGCGCACATCCATCGACCGGCCGCCGATGAGAATTGAATATGCTCCATCGCGCAGCGCGACGACATCGGCTTCAACTCTGCGGCCGCCAATTAGCCCCTCAACGCGCGAGCCCGTGCGATTAAGCTCGACGCGCCGCTTCCGTCCGCCGATTGTGATGTCGAGTTTCAATGATTTAATGTCTCAGCCACTTTCACCGCCGCGTGAGACGCTCGATCTGCTCGCGCCGTCCTCCGAGTTTCCAGCGCGAATCACTTCCGGCGCCATTCGAAGCGGGCGAAGCAGCGCCATTCCGCGCGCTGTGCCACAACGCCAACGCAATTGCTGCGGCATCTTCCGCTGACGGATCCGCTTCAAATTGCGGCGCATTCTTTGTGCGCTCGATGAA
This sequence comes from uncultured Acidobacteriota bacterium, assembly GCA_963838705.1. Taxonomy (GTDB): domain Bacteria; phylum Acidobacteriota; class Terriglobia; order Acidiferrales; family UBA7541; genus Palsa-147. The sequence goes on from CAWIRU010000007.1 coordinate 150,470, forward strand.
ATCGTCGAGCCACCTGGTGTGGATATCCGCTCGCACAAAATTTTCATCGGCAAGAATACGCTCGAAAAATCCGATGTTCGTCCGAATGCCGCCGACGTGAGTTTCTCCGAGCGCGCGCAACAGGCGGGCGATGGCTTCGTCGCGGCCGGCCCCCCACGCAATCAGCTTCGCGAGCATGGGATCGTAATCGCCGGGCACGGTCCATCCCGGATAGATCCCTTCATCGAGCCGGATTCCGGGCCCCGAAGGCGCCGAGAAACCGGCGATCGTTCCCGGAGACGGAAAAAAATTATTCTCGGGATCCTCGGCATAGATGCGGCATTCGATGGCGTGACCCCGGAGCGAAACGTCAGTCTGCGTAAGCGGCAATCGTTCGCCCGCGGCGACACGAATCTGCAGCTTCACGAGATCGAGCGCCGTGACCATCTCCGTCACGGGATGCTCGACCTGCAATCGCGTGTTCATCTCGAGGAAATAAAAATTCTTCGCATCATCAACGAGAAATTCGCAGGTTCCAGCATTCACGTAGCCGCCCGCGCGGGCAAGTTTCACGGCTGCTTCGCCCATCGCGCTACGCAACTCCGGCGTCATCACCGGCGACGGAGCCTCTTCAATCACTTTCTGATAGCGTCGCTGGACGGAGCATTCGCGCTCGCCGAGATAGATGATCTTGCCGTGCGTGTCCGCAAGAATCTGAATCTCGATGTGGCGCGGCCGCGAAAGATATTTCTCGAGGTAAAGACGCGAATCGCCGAAAGCGTTCAGCGCTTCCGATGAAGCGTCGCGCCACGCGCTGCGCAGTTCGGACTCGCGCTCCACGCGGCGCATCCCTTTTCCGCCGCCGCCTGCGACGGCTTTCAGTACGACCGGAAATCCGATCGTCTTCGCGGCCTCGAATGCTGCTTCGTCATCTTCGATCGGCTCGAGAGTGCCCGGTACCGTCGGGACGTTCTCGGTACGCGCCAATTGCCGCGCCGCGGTTTTCGATCCGAGCCGCTCCATCGCTTCAGCCGGCGGCCCGATGAATGTAATGCCTGACGCGGCGCACGCTCGAGCGAGAGCGGGATTTTCGGCGAGGAATCCGTATCCGGGATGAATGGCGTCGCAGCCGGACTCGCGCGCCGCGGAAATGATTTTCTCGACGACGAGGTAGCTTTCACGCGATGGCGCCGGTCCGATTCGATAAGCCTCGTCGACCATGCGCACGTGGAGCGATGCGCGATCGGCGTCGCTATAAACCGCAACACCCGCGATTCCCATTTCGCGGCACGCGCGCAGGATGCGCACGGCAATTTCGCCGCGATTCGCGATCAGGATTTTCTTGAGCATGCGCGTCGAGGACGGGATTCTAACACGCGAGAGAGAGGGGATTAGAGCCGCGGACGGCATGTCATTCGCCGGCCGCGACCCTGAATGGAAAGGAACAACGTTTCGCGCCTAATTCTTCGACGAAGTGCAGCCTTGCGGGTAAACCGAGTCAAGCGCGCCCCAGAGCGCCTTCAACGCTCGTTCGGCGGCGACCAAAATTGGCCCAGTCTCAGACTCCGGCTGGGTTGCGAGCCACTGCCGCCACGCGGCGCGATGGCGCACGTCGGCTTCTTCGTGGACAGTAAAATAACGAAGCGCCGGCTCATCCGTGACGCCGTAATACTTCTTCAGCCCGGCGATTTTCTGCGCGGCGATTTCCGGCACCTGCGCTTCGTAGACGTAAAACGCTGCGACGGCTTGCGCTTTCGAGCAATTTTCAGAAAGTTCATCAAATGCATCAAGAAGCGCGGCGACGCCCGGCAGCGGACGGGTGGAGTCAATGTCCGCATCGTTCGCGCCAACAGCATTTGCGAATTGCCGCCAGAGCACGGGATGCGGCCCTGCGGGATCCAGCTCTTCGGCGAGATTCTCGTTGACCAGGATTCGCAATTCGCCGTTCGCCCGCGACGCCAATTGCTTTAGATTTTCCGGAAAGGCAACGACATGCTGATAATACTGCTCGGCGTAGAGGGCCAGCGCTTCTCGCGAGAGCGTCCCCTGCGTCCAGGCGCGGTAAAACGGATGCTTCAGAAGATGGTGTTTCTCGACGAGCCGGTCGAGACCCGCAAGAATAGAATTGCCGCTGTTCGTCATTCGCACTCCCAGGATGGACAATTGCAAAAAACCCGTGAAATCCTATCTCATTGCAGCGGCAAAATCCAGCGCGCTTGTCTTTTATTAAACGGCATTCGATACGCGCCAGACCTATGGGCCGACAGGTTGCGGCGCGCAGTTAGCACTCGTTGACTATCAAAGTGCTGGTATTCCTCGATTGCGGCAAATTCTTTGGACGAAATCACGCTTCAATTCACCTTGAGCAGCAGCCGGACAGCATCCTTGAGATTACGGCGCGCCTCGGCGAGCGTCCGGCCCTGAGTGTTTGCGCCTGGAATTTCTTCGAGGTAGGCGACGTACCATCGCCCGCGTTTCGTGAATACGGCGGTGAACTTTCGCTCCATTCCTGTGCCTCTAAGACTAGCTTACACCATCTGTGCTACAAGGGAATGTTGCCGTGCTTCTTGCGCGGGTTGACGTCACGTTTATTTTCGAGGGAGCGCAGCGCGGTGATGAGCTTGGCGCGCGTTTCGGCGGGCTCGATGACGGCATCAATATAGCCGCGCTCGGCGGCGACGTAAGGATTCGCGAAGCGCTCGCGGAATTCTTCCACCTTTTCGGCGCGCAGCGCGTCGCGCTCCGACTCCGGCGCCTTCTCGATTTCGCGCTTGTAGACGATGTTCACCGCGCCTTCAGGTCCCATCACGGCGATCTCCGCGGACGGCCAGGCGAAATTCATGTCCGTGCGGATGTGCTTTGACGACATGACGCAGTAAGCACCGCCGTAAGCCTTCCTCGTGATCACCGTGATCTTCGGCACGGTGGCTTCGGCAAAAGCGAAGAGCAATTTCGCGCCGTGCTTGATGATTCCGCCCCACTCCTGCTGCGTGCCGGGCAAAAAGCCGGGAACATCCTCGAACGTGATCAACGGGATATTGAACGCGTCGCAGAAGCGGACGAAACGCGCGCCCTTCACCGAAGCGTTGATGTCGAGAACGCCAGCGAGATTTGCCGGCTGGTTCGCGACGATTCCCACCGGCCTGCCATCGAGCCTCGCGAATCCGACGACGATATTTCCAGCGAAGTGCTCGTGCACTTCGAAAAAATCGGCGTCGTCCACGATCGCGTGAATCACATCCTTAATGTCGTACGGCTTCATGGGATCTTCGGGCACGACGGAATTGAGTGCGGCGTGCTCGCGGTCCCAGGGATCGGCGCTCTGACGGCGCGGCGGATCTTCGAGATTATTGGACGGCAAGAAGCCTACGAGCTCGCGGATCATCGCCAGGCATTCGGCATCGTCGCGCGCGACGAAATGCGCGACGCCGCTTCTTTCGTTGTGCGTCATCGCGCCGCCCAGCTCGTTCTTGGTCACTTCCTCGTGCGTGACCGTCCGGATGACATCCGGGCCGGTGACAAACATGTACGAAGTCTCGCGCGTCATGAAAATGAAATCGGTGATCGCCGGCGAATAGACGGCGCCCCCCGCGCAAGGCCCCATGACGGCGCTGATCTGCGGCACAACGCCGCTCGCAAGCGTGTTGCGCAGAAAAATATCGGCGTAGCCCGCGAGCGACATCACGCCTTCCTGGATCCGCGCGCCGCCCGAATCGTTCAAGCCGATAATCGGAGCGCCCGCGCGCATCGCGAGATCCATGACTTTCGTGATTTTTTGCGCGTTGCTTTCGGAAAGCGATCCGCCGAAGACCGTGAAATCCTGCGCGAAAACGTAGACGAGACGGCCGTCGATTCGCCCGTAGCCGGTGACGAAGCCGTCGCCCATCGGTTTTTGGCTTTCCATTCCGAAATTGTCGCAGCGATGCCGGACGAATTTGTCGAGCTCTTCAAACGATCCTTCGTCAAGAAGCAACTCGATGCGCTCACGCGCTGCGAGCTTGTCTTCCTTGTGCTGGCGCTCGCGGCGTTCGGAGCCGCCGCCGATTTCGGCTTCGGCATTATGGCGGCGCAATTCTTCGAGGCGATCGTGGTGTTTCGGGGGGCGAGTCATTTTGCGTTTTGTTCGCGGAAAACGCGAAGCGGTAGCGTGCCATAGCACGCGGCGCGCAGCAAGCCGGAGGAAGCCTAGTGAAGGCCGGACCAATCGTCGGCGACGAGAATGGAATTGCTGGGATTCGAGGGGTCGTACTTTACGCTCGCGGCTTTGCCGACGACGGCGCGGTTGAGTGCCGCGCGCTGTTCCATGCCGGTGATGTCCTGCGCCGTTTCGTACGTCACGCCCGAGATGGAATAGGTGTAGTGAAGCAGCATCGTCGAGACATCCGCGTTCCCGTTCGGCGCGCTTTTGCGGCGCCCAAAAATCCCGCGCGGCGGTTCCGGCTGCGGCGCGGCCATCTTGTCTTCGATCTCGAGAACCTGGCCCTCCACAATGCGCCCGATGCGATTGAGATAGAGACGCCGCTCGCGTTCGATCTCGTTCGGATCGGTTTCGCGCTTGCGCAGAAGGAAATACCCGGCGAGAAGGATCGCCACGCCGATGCCGGCTAACGGCAGATAGTCGCGCCAATTTTCCAGGATATGTCTCAATGCGAATCCAAGACCCCGATGGAAATTCAGTCACCCTCTGCAGCGACTGGATTGCGCAAGGTTCCGATGCCGCCGACGATCACCTCGACGACGTCGCCTTCCGCGAGCGGGCCAACGCCGGACGGAGTTCCCGTCGCGATGACATCGCCGGGCAGTAGCGTCATGACCCGTGCAATCCAGCGAATTATAGCTTCTATGGGGAAGAGCATGTCGGACGTGTGACCAATCTGCTTACAGTGACCGTTAACATGGGTTTCGACCGTTGCCGCCGAGGAATCCAATTGCGTCTCGATGACGGGGCCAATGGGGCAAAACGTATCGAAACTCTTGCTGCGCGTAAATTGAACGTCGCGCTTCTGGATGTCCCGGGCGGTCACGTCATTCAGGCACGTGTATCCGAGAATGTAGCGCCGCAGGTCTTCGCCCTCTGCCGGAAAATGGAGCTGCTCGCCGATCACGATGGCCAATTCACCCTCGTAATCCACGCGGTTCGAGATTCCCGGCAGGACGATCGGCTCGTCGGGGCCGATCACGGATGACGGCGGCTTCAGAAAAATCAGCGGCTCTTTTGGAATTTCGTTGCCGAGTTCGGAGACGTGCTCAGCGTAATTCCGGCCGACGCAGACGACCTTCGACGGATCGACGGGCGCGAGCAGCCGGACATCTTGCAGCGCCCAATCGCGGCCGGTGAATTCCAGTCTGTCGAAGAGACTCCGGATCTCGCGCACTCTATCGCCTTCGATCAATCCAGAGGAAACCGCCGGGTGCAGATCCGTTTCGTCGCGCGTCAATAATGCCGCGGAGAGTTCAACTGGCTGGAAACGGCAAAGCTTCATTGCTTGCGGTTTATAACATCGATCGTTCTTACGTGGGGAGCGGGGGAGTGATGCCAGAGAAGAGAGGCAACTGACGACGCGACCCAGACCATGACGGCAAGCACGCCGTAAATCACGGCGCCCAACATGAGCAAGTGGAGCGGCGTCAACCCCAGGCGATTGACGAGATTGTCGAAGAACATCGCGGCGCAGGCGTAGGCTGCAGCGAGCACCGACCAGGCTGTAATTCCAGCCGTGAACAATCGCCAGGGGGACGTGAAATAGCGCGCGACCGGGATCGTCATCGCCAAGACGAACGCAGCGCAACATACGAGATTCCGCAGCGCGGCGATCGAATCAAATCTCGGCACGCGAGTGGCGGCGATGAGCGACCCCAACATCACGGCGACAAGTATCACGCCCGCGAAAATTCCGGTGTGGATCACGGAACTCTGAAACACGCTCCACACACGGCGCGGACTCGTTCCAGCGGCGCGCATATTTTATTGGCTCGATTCCTTTTCCGCCCGAGAAATCCCGGCGGTCACCGGTTCGCTTGCGGGACTTTCATTGCCGGCACGATCCACAGCCGTGACCGTGTAAGTGTAGAGGCTGCCGGGAGAAACAGTAATATCACGATACGCGGGAGTCAGCAACGTACTCTGGTTCAGTCGAAGGACAGGTTTAGAACCCTGTTCGTTTCGATACACGTTGTAGCCGGCCAGATCGTTTTCGGGGCTGATGGCCCAGGACAGCTCGATGTGAGCCGGAGTGCCGGGAGTCGCCGGGACCGGAACGGCGACCAAACCCTGCGGCGCGGCCGGAGGAAAGATGTCCTTCGGCGTGAGAGCGAGCAAATTCGAGTCGTCTGACTCGACGTATTCGTCGGGCGTCGGTCCGTATCGAACGACGCTGCGAACCGAATACGTGAACGAATGATCGAACTCGAAAGTTGTGTCGCGGAACGACGCCGACGGAGTCTCGCCGAGTAAGCCGGATAGCGGCGCGTTCGCGATCGTGGTTGCCGAATTGGCCGCGGCCGTTGCGTTCGGAGTCGCATTGGTTTTTTCCGCGCGATAGACGCGATAACTTACAGTCGCGGTTGCATTAGGCGCGTCGCTCGATGCAGGTCTTGGCGTAACCGGCGACCAGCTCAGCTCCACTGCTTCCTGCGTAACCTTCGCCGCGAGATCGGCAATGGGCGCCGGCGGCGGATACACACGAACGATCGCAACATTCGATGGCTCGGACGCACGCTTCGCCGAAATCCGCGTGCGCACGACGAACGCGGCCATCCCGCCGAAGTTCCGTTCCAGATCTTCCTCCTTCAATTCGACGGGAAAAAGAACGTGCCCTTCGCGCGTGTACTGGCCGGCCAGCGCCGACGGGACTCGAACGAGGACGTTTTGCTTCTCGACGGCCGCGGCGTCGGGTGGGGCAGCATGCGCCGCGAGAAACTCCCAATAGATATCGAACGACGGCGTCGTACTGAGTGGTTTGTGATCCTCGGTCTTCGTCGGCAGGGTGAATGACAGATAGACGCGGGTCCCGAGCTGATGGGCGGCGAGCCCGGTGATCGCCGTCGGCGCTGGAGCGTGACGCGTGACCGGCTCGCTCGGCGCGGCGCATCCCGCCGCGAGGCCCAGCGCCAATGCCGCAAGGAAAAAGCGGAAAATCGGAACGCCGGGCCGCGTCCGGCCCGGAAGAGCGCGGGACGGAGTTTCCGCTCTTCTCATTTTCATTTCCGATTATCTGGCCGCTACAGAATGTAACGGCTGAGGTCCTGGTCCTTCACGATGTTGATGAGTTGCTTCTGCACGTATGCCGCGTCAATTTTGATGCTCTTTTTTTTCAGCTCGGGCGCCTCGAAGGAAATTTCTTCGAGGACCTTTTCTAGGATCGTGTGCAGGCGGCGCGCTCCGATGTTCTCGGTCTGTTCGTTGACCACAGCGGCAAATTTCGCAATCGAGGCCACGCCGTCTTCGGTGAATGCGATTTTCATTCCCTCGGTCTCAAGCAGAGCGATGGCTTGCTTGATGAGCGCGTTTTTCGGCTCCGTCAGGATGCGGATGAAATCCGCTTCACTCAGCGAGCTGAGCTCGACGCGAATCGGAAAGCGGCCTTGCAGCTCGGGAATCAAATCGGAAGGCTTGGTAGTATGAAACGCGCCGGCCGCGATGAAAAGAATGTGATCGGTGCGCACCATGCCGTAGCGCGTGTTTACCGTCGTGCCTTCGACGATCGGCAAAATATCGCGCTGTACCCCTTCGCGAGAAACATCCGGGCCGTGTCCCGACTCGCGCCCGGCAATCTTGTCGATTTCGTCGATGAAGAGGATTCCCATCTGCTCGACGCGCTCGAGAGCGATCCGCGTCACGTGGTCCATGTCCACGAGCCGGTTCTCTTCTTCCTGAATCAAGTAGTCGAACGCCTCACCGACCGTCATCTTCCGCTTCTTCTTTTGCTGGCCGAAGACGCCGGAGAGCATGTCCTTAACGTTGATGTCCATTTCCTCGATACCCTGATTCGTGACGATTTCAAACGCAGGCATCGAGCGCTCGCGGACTTCGACTTCCACCATGCGCGTATCGAGCTTTCCTTCGCGGAGTTGAATGCGGAGCTTTTCGCGCGTGCGCTGCGCCTGCTCTTTGCGCTGAGCGTCGTTTGTAGCGCCAGGCAATTCGGTTGATGGAGGGCTCGGCGGCAGCAGGAGATCGAGGAGGCGTTCCTCGGCGGATTGCTCGGCGCGCTCGGCCACCTCGTCGAGCTTCTCTTCGCGCACCATGTCAATTCCGGTTTCGATGAGGTCGCGGACCATGGATTCGACGTCGCGGCCGACGTAGCCGACTTCCGTATACTTCGAAGCTTCCACTTTCACGAACGGGCATCCGGCCAGCCGCGCGAGGCGCCGCGCGATTTCCGTCTTGCCCACGCCGGTCGGCCCGATCATCAGAATATTCTTCGGAAGGACATCTTCCGCCATCTCCGGCTGAAGCTTCTGGCGCCGGACGCGGTTGCGCAAGGCCACGGCCACGGCGCGCTTCGCGGCGTTCTGCCCGACGATGTACTTGTCGAGCTCGACGACGATTTCCCGAGGTGTCAGCTCGTCGAACGACGGCATCGGTTCTGCTGGCGCTGCCTGCGGTTCTCCGGACAAATAGATCACCATTCGTTGCCTTCCTCGAGCGTACCGCTCACAACTCTTCCATCGTGAAGTTTGAGTTCGTGAAAATGCAGATTTCGCTCGCGATTCGCATCGATTCCTGCGCGATTTCCTTGGCGTTGAGCTTGGAATGCTTGATGAGAGCCCGCGCGGCTGCGAGAGCATACTGCCCGCCGGAGCCGATCGCGCAAATGCCGTCGTCGGGCTCAATCACGTCGCCATTGCCCGAAAGTAGAAATGTGGACTTCAGGTCCGCGACCACCAGAAGCGCTTCGAGATGCCTCAACGATCGGTCGGTCCGCCATTCCTTCGCCAGTTCGACCGCCGCTCGCTGCAAGTTGCCGTGGAATTCCTGGAGCTTATTCTCGAATCGCGTGAAGAGCGAGAGCGCGTCGCCCGTGCTGCCCGCGAAGCCCGCGATGATCTTGTCGTTGAAAAGGCGGCGAGTTTTCTTGGCGTTGTGCTTCACGACGCCTTCGCCCATGGTGACCTGGCCGTCGGCCGCGAGCACGACCTTGTTATCCCGGCGCACGCACAGCACGGTTGTCCCGTGAATGGCATCGGCGGCGCGCACACGCCGCCTCAGTGACTTTCCCCGCGTCATTCGCATCCCGCGATTATACCCCGCCGCAAGCAACGCAACAAAAAAGCCCGCGCGCAGTAGCGGGTGGGGCGCTGTCGGTGTCTAATTACCACGTCAGAACATACGAGGCAGCAGACTTGGAAGCCTTGTGATGCCGCGCCAACGGTTGCCCATTTTGTGCCACTCGCTGATAGAGGCAAGAATGTTTCAGGAAATTTCCCAATCGCCGTGGAATCCACGATACATAATCCGAGAACCTTCGACTAGTTGGAAACTCTACCTGCTTTTCTTGCTGATCGTCTGCCTCGTAACGAGTGTGGAGCTACTTAAAGCGTGGCGATCTGCGCCGCCTTTCAGACTCTCCAATGAGGCAGGCAATCCTGCCTACCTCAGGATGCTTGAGGCATCTAGAACTAGGCTGAAGCAGTGGATTTACTGCACATTTTTAGCATGGGGAATTCTCATTTCCACGAGCCTCTATGATGTCTCCAACCGGCTGCTAGGCGAGAAAACGATAGGCAGCGGCGTCATTCTATTTGTTCTCGGCGATTACGCGGACAGCCTTACGATGGCCCTGCTGGTAGTTCTCTTTGCATTTCTAGCTCGGTGGCACTTGGTCGCGCGAATCGAACACCTGCGCGAGTAGACTGTAGTCCAAGTTTCGACCGATGGGTCAGCGTGCCCCAAAAGTCGAGCCTGACAATTGTGGGTGTTGGGGACATTCGGGCCAGTCCGAACTCCCAAAGCCTATCCGAACCGCCGTTCCCATCGTCTAAGTTCACGTTGCCGGAATCGCGCTTGATTGGCGTGGCCCGTTCGGGCATGTTCGTCAGTGATTCCAGCTGCGCTAGGAGGACCCCATGAAGTTACGGCGAATTTCTCTCTCCGTCGTTTTTCTGATGGCTTCGAGTGTGGTCGCCTCTGCTGCAATCGAGCCGCCTGCGCCGCGCACAGTGGACTTGACCGCCGCGGACGGCACCGCTCTGAAAGCGACATTCTTTGCCGCGGGCGCGCCGGGGCCTGGCGTGATGCTCTTCCACCAATGCAATCAGCAGCGCCACAATTGGGACGATCTCGCCGAGCGACTCGCGGCCGCGGGGATCAATGTTCTCACCGTGGATTATCGCGGCTTCGGCGAAAGCGGCGGCGGCCGATTCGATCAGATCACTCAGCAGCAGCGCGTTGAATACGTCGATCAGAAATGGCCAGGCGACATGGACGTGGCCTTCCACTATCTCGTCTCGCAGGCAGGCGTCACGCCGGGCGTCATCGGCGCGGGCGGCGCGAGCTGCGGCGTTCATCAAGCGATTCAATTGGCGCATCGCCATCCGGAAGTGAAATCGTTGGTGTTGCTCTCCGGCGACACGAATCGAGAGGGCCGTCATTTTCTGAAAGAGTCCGCGAAATTGCCGCTGTTCGTTTCCGTCGCCGACGACGACGCTGATGGCGACGCCACGCTAGGCATGGAGTTCTTGCTGGGAGTTTCGTCAAATTCCGGCGACAAATTCGTTCACTACGCGACGGGAGGGCACGGAACCGCGATGTTTGCGCCGCATCCGGAATTGCCTGGAATGATCGTGGATTGGTTCGTGACCACGCTCGTGAAAAATCCCGGAAGCGCGCCGGCCGGCACGGTCTCCGGAATGCCGCGTGAGGAGGTGCAAACCCTGGAATTGATTGACGAGCCCGGTGGCGCGGCCAAAGTTGCTGCAATGGCGTCTGACGCGCGTCTAAGCGTTCGGGCGTCAGCGCTGTTTCCTGAAGTCATCGTCAACGGAATGGGATACGGGCACCTTCAAATCGGCGACACAAAAGGCGCAATCGAGATTTTCAAATTGAACGCTACGGCGCATCCGAAATCGCCGAACGTCTACGACAGCCTCTCCGACGCCTACCTTGCCGACGGCCAGAAAGATCTGGCGCGTGAATACGCCAAGAAGGCAATTGAGAGTCTCGCGTCAGACACGACTGACTCCGACCAGCGGCGCGACGCGATCAAGGCAAGCGCCGAGCAAAAGCTAAGAGACTTGGGAGACGCGCCGAAGTAGATTCGGATTCAAACGGTTGGCATCGCTCGAATTCCAACTCTCCTCGCCGACTACTGTTCGTCGGGTAGGACAGGCAGCACGACCGTATCCACCGTTGACGGATCATCCCGCAGCTTTACGTACAGGAGCGTTCCATTCGGCCGCGGAACACTCAACGCAGAATCCGCATAGCCGGCCGGAACGGGTACCGTGTGCGTGAACTGAGAATCGGACGCGACGGAATCAATCAGAAAGAGATTCGTACCATGCAGAGTGCACTGCTTATCCGGGCTATCGGGGCAGCGCACTTCCTTCAATGCCGGAAGCCGCACGAGGTTCGCAAGTGGTTGCCAATCACCTTTTTCTCCGCCGGCATCAACGGCCCGGAAGCGAAGCCTGCCGAATGCCGACGCTCCGAGGTTCTTCAGCGGATCGAGCTCAGCTATTAAATTCTGCGAGTCCTGCAGAATCAGGTTGCCGTCGGTGACGCTCAAGAGCACGCTGAACGATTCGTCTTCGGTTGCGACTTCAATCTTTTCCGTCCGCGGAAATTTCTCGGGCACTTCCGATTTCAGGAAGAACGACAGCCGGCCGTCCTGCGGCAGCTCGTCCTTGTTGCCGAGGCGAATCGCTGAAGCCGCCGAACCGAGGGAAACACTCTTGCTCAGCAAAGCCACCTTCGGGCGCGGCGGCTCAACCGTTGTTTGAAGATCCAGCACCCGGCCGTCGTTCAAAGCGACGTGCGCGGTGACGTTTTCGTCCGGCTGCAACGCCGCTGTGGGCGCGGCATCCGGGGCGGAAAGGCTCAGCTCGTCTGCCTGAGCGGCACGCGTCAATTTTGCGGGAACAAAATTGATTCCGCTTAGCTCAAAACTGTGAACTTCATCGAGGCGCGTTCCCTTCAGCACGCCGCGGCGGTCGCCGGCGCTGATCGTGAAGCGCTCAAGATGCGCCGCCTCCGAATAGGCATTCAACGAAAGTTCGTCCGGCTTGGCGAGTCCGTATTGTTTCACCGTCATCTTCACTCGTCCGGCCGTCTCATCCTTCAACGGGACTTGCACTTCGATTTCGTCCGGCTTGGCGAGCTTCCAGGTAATTTTGAGGTCTTTTCCGCGCTCATCTTTGAGGCTGACCTGATCCACGCAAACGGCGCAATCCGAATGGAGATGAATGGAATCTTCGCGGCCGACGATAAGCGCGCTCTGATCGGCAGGTGGAATCGACCAGGCCACCGAATGGGCGACGCGCAATTGGAATGCGGGCCCCTCGAATGAATCGAAGCCCCAGTGGCCGCGGAGCGTTCCTGTAACTTCCGTGCTGAGCTTGTCGGCTTCGAGCGCGCGCGTGTTGATCAGGAATCCACCGCGCGCTGCGTCCGGTGTCGCCGGCAGATCCGTCGCTGCGCCGGATTTTCCCTGGATGTGCAGCACAAGATCGTGCGCGATGCCGGTGGAAAAAACCAAAGGAGCGCCCTCCACCGGAAGAACCAGAGGCGATATCTGCGCGCAGAAAACTTCATTCGAAGCGACCGGACGAAGCGGAGGCAGTTGCGCAGCTTCCACCGCAGGCAACGCGACCACCAGCACGGACTTTGGATTATGAAACGACGGCGGATTGTTCAGCTTGAGAGTTAGTTGATCGTTTTTCGCCAGGGTGAGCGCGGGTATGTATTGATATTCCGCCGTGTGAATGCTGCTCATAATTCGCGCGACGTCCATCACCGCGCCCACGTAGGGACTGAAGTATCCGGCTCCTGCCACCGGCGCGGTGCTGAGCGCACCGATCAGGTCGGACGACGGACCCGAGGTGAGCGCCGCCACCATGGACTGGCTGTGGCCGTCGTTCAGCACCAGTGAATCCGTATTTTGCGTGAGGCAAGGCGCTTGCTGTTCGGTGGGTTTATCGAAGCACTGGCCGTCAATCTTGAGGTTCAGCGTCCGCGCGAGCAGCACGGATCGTTCATGGAGCTCCTTCGGATCGGTCTCGGAAGTTTCCTTAATTTCACTGAGATACTTATCGAGGCGCGAACGATCGAGGCTCGCCTGATTCAAATCCTGCGACGCGCGAACAAACGCTCCCGGCCTTCCGCGCACCGCCGAGCGCAAAGTATTGAAGTCCCCGCCCGTTTCCGGCGCGAGAAAAAAGAGCGCCTGCTGCGCCTCCTGCGGCACGGTGACGACGATTCCTTCCTCGCGCACTTGCTTGGTCCAGGTTTCCGTGCGCGTGAACCAATTTTCCGGCGGCGGGTTCGTCGAGCCGCGCAGAAACGCGACGATCAACAAGTAGTGTACCGATTGCCCCTCGGAAAAATCGGGGTGAATCCAAATTCGATCGCCAGGCTGCAAATTCGGCACATCCGAAATCGGCAAAGTCTTGCCCGCGCGTGTCACTCTCATGTCCACGCGAGGACCCGTTAAATCGAATGCGGCGGAATCGCCGCGCGCGGCTGTGCCCGCCGCGAGGAGCGCCGCGAAAATAATCAGGAAACGAAAAGATGGCCTAGGTACGATTACATAGCTCGCGTTCCGCACTTCCATCTCTATTTCACTCCTTCAATGCGATTTATATCGTGCCACGACTTATATCGAGCCACGACAAGTTGGATGCGGCTCTGATGCATTCCGGCGCCGCATTTTCTTGGAGTAGTTGCTAACCGCGCGACACAGCTTCGACTGCGCCGTTTTGACTGGGGAGGAAATACGGCACGCGCGAGCCGCGCGAAGGGCTGGGGATCAAAAGACGGAAAGCTCAGTTTTTGTCGCTGTCGCTGCCGCTATTCTGCGCTTCTTTCGCGTCCTTGGCTTTCTGCTTCTCTTGCTTCTTTATATAGCTCTTCCCGACTTGCGCCCAGCGCGCGTCGAGCGATTCCTTCGTGAACAGACTATCGGGAGGATTCGTGTTGTATTCGCACTCGTCGAAAAATACCTGGTAGACCTTGCGCGTGTTGCGCTCGCGGGTGATCTGGAATGGCGTCGTCACTCCCTCGATGGGGTGGTAATTCGAGTAATATTCGGTCACGTCGCTGCGCAAACGCGTGGAGGGATCGCGTGTCACCACCGTCTTGCGAATCGGCAGGTGCGTGAATTTCGCGAACGCGATGCGCACCGAACGGTTGTCCGGATCCACGAACTCAATCCACTCGGCTTCTTTCAAATCCACCACGTCAGGACCGAGATAGCGCAGGATGACGTTGGGCTCTTTCCAACGGTTGCGCAGAATGTTGTCAATGTCTTCCTTCTGATCTTCCTGAAACTGGGAGACGGTATCTTCCGCCACGTCAGCGACGCCGCCGCGGTCCAGCGCCCAGCCCTTGTCGCCGTTCAAAACTTCGATGATGTTCCGCTTGGGAAGGTTTTCGTTCCGGTCCTTGTCTGGCAGCTTCGAATAATCAATGAATTTTTCGTAGCCGGTGAGATCGCCGTTGTGGCCGAACTGCCCGAGCCGGCCGGTGCACGTCACATCGGTCACGCGAAGATACGCGCTGCCGCCCAGCGCTTCGACGCCCTGGCGGATCAGCTCTTTCGCCTTTGCCGAGCTTTGCTCCGGCATCAGCACTTCGGTCTGATCCTGCGCGCGAGCCGGTGCGGCGGCGTACGCCATTGCCGCCAGCGTGAATGCCGCCAGTAACTGTGCTTTCGCTATCCGCACAGCACCGAACCTCCGTTTACGTTCACAGTTTCACCGTTAATGAAATTCGCGAGGTCCGAAGCGAGGAACAAAATCGGCCCGGCAATTTCTTCCGCCGTTGCCGGGCGCCCGAGCGGAATATTCCGCGAAGCGGTCTTCAATCCCGCTTTTGTGCGCAGCACCGATGCCGACATGTCGGTATCCACCCAACCCGGTGCGACGCAATTGACAAGAATATGGTGGGGGCCAAGCTCAGTCGAAAGCCCCTTCACGAAACTGATGATCGCGCCCTTCGTCGCTCCGTAGTGCGTGTGGAATGCTTCGCCGCGCTGCCCGGCGGTGGAGCTGAGCGCGATGATGCGCCCGGATTTCTGCGCCTTCATCAGCGGCACCGTGAAGTGGATGACGGAATACACGCTGTTCAAATTCACTTTCACCATTTCGTTCCACTCACGCTCGGTGACATCTTCGATGGGAGTGTCCTTCTCATTCCAGATGCCCGCGTTGGCGACCAGGATGTCCACGCGCCCCAGCCGTTCTTTCGTGAATTCGACGAGCTTCTTGCTGTCCGCCATGCGGCTCAAATCGGCCTTGAACGACTCGACGCGCGTGCCGTGCTTGCGCGCCTCCTGTTCCACTTGCTCGGCCGCCTCGCGGTTCTTGTAATAGTTGAACACAACGTCCGCGCCGGCCTGCGCGAATAGCTTCACCGCAGCGGCTCCAATGCCGCGCGAGCCGCCTGTAATCAGCGTCGCCTTTCCCGCCAGAGAAATCATGAATCCCCCAAGATTTGAAAATGAATGAGTGCGGCGCTTTGGAGCCGAAAATCCGTCGCGAAATTTCAGCCGCGAACTTGCGCGCCTCGTGCAATGCCCACAAGCTCCCGGAAAAGAGCCGCCGAGAGCGCATGACCCGCCATTCGCTCGGGGTGCCATTGCACCCCGGTCACCCAGTCCGCCGCGCCGGTCCACTCGACGGCTTCGATGATGCCATCGGGCGCTCGCGCGGTTACGCGCAGGCCTCGGCCAACTTCGAGGATCGCCTGATGGTGCGAGCTGTTGACGTTCGTCTCCGCCGCGCTGCCAAGCTGCGCGAGGCGCGAGCCCGGCTCGATTCGAATCGGGTGGTGCGGCTCCGGAGCTCCGTTCGCGCGATCCCAGGAATGGACAATCGTCGTTTTCCATTCGCTCGAAATATCCTGGATGAGAGAACCGCCGCAGAACACGTTGAGGATCTGGATGCCGTAGCAGATCGCGAGCAAAGGCTTGTGCTCGGCGAACGCATCCTTCAAAAGCGCGAGGTCCGTTTCTTCGCGGCGCGGGTCCGCGGGCGCGCATTTCGTGTGCCGAGCGGCATGGTATCGGACAGGATCAACGTCGGCTGGGCTTCCGGTGAGGACGAATGCGTCGAGGGACGCGGTCAGCTTTGCTAGCTCGCCGGGCGAGAGATCGAGCGGCACTTCAACGGGCTCGCCGCCTGCCTGTCGAACCGCCGCCAGATACATATCGTACCTGTCGCGCACATTCGTAAGTTGTTCATTTAGCGTGCGATACGAAACGCCGACTCGCGGCGGAGACGCAGCGGAATCGGTTGGAAGAGCGGTGTGAATCGTCTGCCGGGGAGTCATCGAGAGGCCATCCTACCATCGCGGCGATAGCCCGGCAACCTGCCCATCCGCTCACACCAATCAATTCCAAATTCGCGAGCGTGCGAATAACTAAGTTCGGGCCGTTAGAGAGATGTAGCGATTTCCGATCGAGCTGGGATTTTGAGAGCGAGCGCCAGGCAGCTTGCGAGGAGGATGAGTCTTGGCCCAAAGTTCGTAAATATTTTGCATCTGGCCGATCTGCGCGGGGATGTGGCGTTCCTGCTGCTCGAGCCAGGTGTCGAGCGTCAAGACCGTGTCTTCGCGGGGATCCACGCGATGCGACCAGACGGTTTCCGGCAGCGCAGCAAGCACGTGATAGGTCATCCGCCGGAGACGCCGGATGATTTCAAGCGCTTCCTTCGTGCTCTGGTGGAAATAACCGAGCGATCCGGCCCACAAAGTTGGGTTGAACGTCAGCGCGTGAGAGCCGGGTTCGGCGATCATGAGCCTGCAAACGATGTAAGCGTTCGCTTCGTTGTCCGCGAGATGAAGAATGATCTCGTGGATGCTCCAGGTATCCGCGGAAACTTTGTACATCCACATCTTTTTCGGGATTTGGCGCAGAGCTCTCGCCAGCAGCGCGGGCGCGCTGCCGAATGCCTCGAGCTTTTGCCTCCTCTCCTCGCGTGTCATCACACCCTCCAGGACCTGTGTGTTTAGACGGCGAAATGTGCGTTTCGATTTCACAATCGCACGCAAATTTCTGAAACATTTTAGATATGTGAATGCGTATGTGAGAGGGACGGCGAAACAATTCCATTTTCGGCCGCACCGGGCATGTGTGTCCGGCAGCGGGCAGTCTTAATAAATCGCGTAGAATGAATAATCAACAGGTGTTGAATTTTTAAGTGCGCGTCAACGGCCCGCGGACAGCAGGTTTGCCGCCTTGGCATGGAACCGGGAGCGCGCCTCGCCCACGAGGAACAGCGAACCGGTGATGAATACGGCACCAATTTGGCCCGCAAGAAGCACCGCACGGTCGATAGCGAGCGAGGCGTCTGCGATAGATTCGCAGAGCGCCGCGTGGTGGCACGTCATCTGAGCAAGTAGATCCGCGGAGATCGCGCGGGATTGGTGCGGCTGCGTGAGAATCACGTGTTCGGCGCGGGCGAAGAGAATTCCGGCGACCTCGTCAACGGCTTTATCGCGCATCGCGCCGTAAACGAGGATGATGCGTTGTCCGGCCAATCGCTCATCCCAGAACGTGCGAAGTTCGCGGGCCGCTGCGGGGTTGTGCGCGCCGTCGAGATACACGTCCGGGTGCTCCGCGACGCGCTCCAGGCGGCCGGGCCACCGAACGTTTGAGATACCGCGCTCGATCGCGGACGCGGTCAGAGCAAATCCTCGCTCCATCAGAATCTTCGCCGCGGCAGCAGCCGTGCGCGCATTCCTCACCTGAAATTTTCCGGCAAGTGGGATTTGAAGCTGAATCACCGAACCGTCGGCTAGCCATTCCGCAGTGGCGCGATTGCCGAGAGCGTCGGGGACAATTTCGCCGACACGCCAGGCTTCGTCAATATCGACGAGCCGCGCGAGCTGTTCCCTGCATCGCCGCGCGATTACGGCGCGCGCTTCGGGGCGTTCCGCAGCACTGACCACGATTCCACCCGGCTTGATGATCCCCGCTTTTTCCGCGGCAATTTCTTCGAGCGAATGGCCGAGGTACGCTTCGTGGTCGAAATCGATTTGCGTAATGATTGAAATTTCCGGCGTCACAATGTTTGTCGCGTCGAGGCGCCCGCCCATTCCGACTTCGTAGACCGCAAATTCAACTCCGGCATGCGCGAACGCGTCGAAGGCAATCGCTGTCATGCATTCGAAGAAAGTCGGATGCGCTGGAAGCGCGCCCGACGCCATGAACGCTTCGATCGCGGCGAGCACTCGCTCGAAGGATTCGGCGAATTGCGCGTCGGAAACGGGATCGCCGTTGATGCGTATGCGCTCGTTGATTCGCTCGAGATGCGGCGAAGTGTAAAGCCCGGTGCGCATCCCGGCGGCGCGGAGAATCGATTCCATCATCGCGGCTGTGGAGCCTTTGCCGTTCGTGCCCGCGATGTGGACGCAGGGCGAGCGGCGCTCCGGATGGTCCATCGCTTCGGCAAGCGCAGAGATATTTTGGAGGTCGAATTTTTGGACGCGCGCCTGGCGCGGCGAGGCAAGCTCGCGGCCGAGCGATAGGAGGTACCGAATCGCGTCTTCGTACAGCATTTTAATTTTGGAAGAAAGCGAGTGAGCGGGCGATGTAGGACTTCAATTCTTTTCGGTGCACGACGGCGTCGAGGAATCCGTGTTCGAGAAGAAATTCGGCGCGCTGAAATCCTTCGGGCAATTTCTGCCGAATGGTTTGCTCGATCACGCGCGGGCCGGCAAATCCGATCAGCGCGCCCGGCTCCGCGATATTCAAATCGCCAAGCATGGCGTAGCTCGCGGTGACGCCACCAGTGGTCGGATCGGTGAGGATGGAAATGTAGGGAATGCGCGCGTCATCAAGCTTCGCGAGAGCCGCGGAAACCTTGGCAAGCTGCATCAGGCTGACGACGCCTTCCATCATCCGCGCGCCGCCCGAACACGACACGATAATCAGCGGCGCCTTCTGCGCGATTGAGCGCTCGATCGCGCGCGCCACTTTTTCCCCCACCACCGCGCCCATCGAGCCGCCGATGAATTGAAATTCCATCGAGCAGCAAATCACCGGCCGGCCTTCGAGACTTCCCTGCGCGCAAATGATCGCGTCGTTCATTCCCAATTTCTCGCGCGTGTCTTTCAGGCGCTTGGCGTAGGGCTTCGTGTCCACGAATTCGAGCGGATCGCTCGAAACGAGTTCCGCGTCCTGCTCGGTCCAGAGGCCATCGTCGAGAAGAAGATCGAGGCGGCGCTTCGCGCTCAGTCGAAAATGAAAATCGCATTTCGTGCAAACCTGCCAGTTGGCCTGCAAATCTTTTTTCCAGATGATCGATCGGCAGGAATCGCACTTGATCCACAGGCCTTCGGTGCGGACGCGTCTCTCGTCCGCCGGTGTCGGCTGCTCGATGCGCTTCTTTTGACGTTTGAACCAGGCCATGTTTAATAAGCCATGACTAATAGTCTATTCCGCGCTGCGCCAGAATTCCCTTGGTGTACGGATGCTTGACCTCGCGCATTTCTGTGACGAGATCGGCCAGCTCGACGAGCTTCGGATGCGCGTTGCGACCCGTGCAGATCACGTGGACGCGCTCGGGCCGCGCCGCCAGCGCCGCCACCACTTTCTCCGCATCGAGCATTTTATAGCTGATCACGTAATTGATCTCGTCGAGGATTACGAGATCATACCTCCCGCCGTCAATCTGCGCGCGGCCAAATTCCCAGGCCTGCTCGCAGAGGCGGATGTCCTCGGGATCGGTCTCCGCGCCGCCGATTTTCACGAAGCCGCGGCCCATCGGGCGGATTTCAAACTTGTCGTCGCCCAGCATCTTTGCGGCATCCAGCTCGCCGTAGTGCCACGAGCCTTTGATAAACTGCACCATCAGGACGCGCATGCCCTGCCCGACGGCGCGAAATCCGGTCCCGAGCGCGCAGGTCGTCTTGCCCTTGCCGGGCCCGGTGTATACGATCAGGAGTCCTTTACCTTCCGGCATTGAGCTGCGCTCTCACCTCGGCGGGCACCATCACGCGATAATCCAGAAGTTTGACTTCCGCCCGCCGAAACGTCAAGCCAAGCACAACCGCTACCTGGGGTACGGGTGGCCGGCGAGGATGGCGAAGGCGCGGTAGATTTGTTCGGCTAGGAGGACGCGGGCTAGTTCGTGCGGCATTGTTAGCGTGGAGAGCGATATTTTGTGGCGGGCGGCGGCGCGAAGTTCGGCGGGGAAGCCGTCGGCGTCGCCGCAGAGGAAGACTAGTTCGCGGAGGCCGGTATCGCGCTGATCGCCCAGCCATTTTGCGAATTGGGCGGAGGTGAATTGCTTTCCGGCGGCGTCGAGGAGGACGACGGCGGAGTGCGCGTCGAGTTTTCGCTTGCGCCATGCGGCGGCGTCGCGCAGTTCGGTGATTTGAATTTCGGCGTAGTGGCGGATGCGTTTGATGTAATCGTCCAGCAGAGCCCGGGGTTCCGCTCGCCGCGTTTTTCCTAGCATGACCAGGTGAATTTTCATGGAAGGCGATCGAAAAGGCGGGCGCAGCAAGCAGCGCCCCTACGCACGTTCTTTCGGCTCGACGAAACCGTATTTTTTGCGCTTTTCGAGGAGCGTCTTGCGGGTGATGCCGAGAATTTCGGCGGCGCGCGCGATTTTGTAGTGCGTGGCTTCGAGCGTGGCGTGGATGGCGTCGCGCTCAAGCTCTTCGAGCGAGCGAAGGCCCGAGAGCGGGCTGCGGCCTTCGTGCTCGGCTTCGAGAATTGCGGGAAAATTTTCCGGGAGCAGCTCGGCGCCGTTTGAGAAAATTACCGCGTGCTCGACGGCATTTTTCAATTCGCGCACGTTTCCCGGCCACACGTAACTTTCAAGCAGGCTCGCCGCCGCATCGCTCAATTTCAGGGCGGTTTTTCCGTGAATCGCGGCGAAGCGCTCGAGAAATTCCACGGCGAGAGGGCGAATGTCTTCGCGCCGCTCGCGCAATGGCGGCACCTGAATCACAAGAACGCCGAGGCGGAAATATAAATCTTCGCGGAATCGTCCGGCCGCGACGGCGCGCTGCAAATCCGCGTTTGTAAGAGCGATCAGCCGCGAATCCATGCGCAGCGTTTCGGTGCCGCCGAGTCGCTCGAAGGCGCGCTCTTCGAGAACGCGCAGCAGCTTCGCCTGAATTCCCGGAGCAAGCGCGGCCACTTCATCGAGGACGATCGTTCCGCCGCGCGCCATTTCGAGCCGTCCGGGCTTCTGCGCGACGGCGCCGGTGAACGCGCCTTTCTCGTGGCCGAAAAGCTCGGATTCGACAAGTTCGGGAGGAAGGCTCGCGCAATCAATCTTCAGGAACGGCGCGTCGTGGCGCTGCCCCTGCTCGTGAATCCAGCGCGCGAGCTGATCCTTGCCCGTGCCGCTTTCGCCCATAATTAGAAGCGTCGTGCCGGCGTCAGCAACTTTGTCGGCGAGCTTGAGGATTCGCGCGGCCGCGGGGCTCTCCGCCATCCAGGAAATTCGAGCGTCGGCCGGAGAACCGGCGGGAGCCGGAGTGGCGGCGTCGCTCATCGATTCCTCACAGCCGCCTCATGGCTGAGTTGTCCCGGAGTCCGGCGCGCTTGGAGAAGAGCCCGAAGAAGAGAACGATCCGCCGCGGGATGGCCCGCTAGGAGGCGCGTCATCGGGCGAAGGAATATCGGCCCGCGGCGCGGCGCGCCAGAGGCGCTCGAGATCATAATAGAGCCGCGCGCGTTCGCTGAAAATGTGGATGACGAGCCGACCGTAATCGAGAAGCACCCATTCGGCGCCGGGGCGCCCTTCGCGATGTTCGGGGCGAATGCCGTGCTGGTGGAGGCGTTCCTCGATCGCGTCGGTGATGGCTTCGAGCTGCGGCGAGCTGGTCCCGGAGCAAAGCAAAAAATACTGCGAGAATGCGGCGAGATCGCTGAGATCGAGCACGGTCACGTTCCGCGCCTTTTTATCCTGAGCCGCTTCGACGGCCCAGCGAATTTCAGGACGAAGGGTTTCCCAGTTCACCGGTAGAGAGCCTGCCCCAGAATGTATTCTTCTACGCGTGCGGGCACAAGCCCGCGAATGGATTGATGCTTCTCGCGCCGCTGGCGGATTTCCGTGGAGGAGACGTGGCTCGTCACGGTCGAGAGAAGATGCACTTTCGTTTTGCGCAGCGCGATGGTCTGCGGATCGTGCGACGGCGTGCGCGCGAGGCGCTCGGGCGGAATCACGAGGCGCAGCGCGTCCAAGCGAAATCCGGGCCGGTGCGCGATGATGAAGTCGCAGGAATCGAGAAGCTGCTCGTAATTATGCCACGTCGGAATCTCGAGGAATTGGTCGGCGCCCACGATGAAATAGAGATGATCGTCGGGATGTTCCTTGCGGAACCGCCGGACCGTGTCAATCGTGTAAAAGACGTGCGGCGGGGCGCCTTCCGCGGGCGCTTCAGCGAGCGATGGAATATAGGCCGGATGATCGGCGCAGGCTAGCGCGACCATGGCGTAACGATGCGGAAACGCGGCGAGCAATTGCTTCGATTTATGCGGCGGCCGCGACGACGGAATGAAATGCAGTGCGTCGAGATGGAAACGCCGCTGCGCCGCTTGCGCCACGGCGATGTGGCCCGAATGAATGGGATCGAACGTGCCGCCGAAGAGCGCGATCGTGCGCGACGCGCCGTGCGCGCGGTGGCCGTGGGCGTGAGGATTTGCGTGAGAGTGGCCGCTCGTCAATTTTTCTCCCCGGAGGCTCTCGGGTCAAATTCGGGATCGGGCGGCGAGTCGCTCGTTTCAAATGTAATCGTAGGCCCGCCGGAGTCAATTTCCGCAGGCGCGGGCTTGGGGATTTTGTCGAGCATGTCCGCCATGCCGCGGACGAGATCCTGGACGCCTTCGCCGCTGGCGGAGGAAATGGCGTAGAAAGGCAAGCCGCGCTTTTCGGCATACTTCTGTAATTCATCGATGTGCGCGCGGTCGACGGTGGCGTCGAGTTTCGTCGCGACAACGATCACGGGCTTCGCGGCAATTTGCTCGCTGAACGAGCGCAATTCATTTTCGATAATTTCGAAGTCGCGGATGGGATCGCGATCGTTCGCGTCGCTCGTGTCCACCAGATGCGCGATCAAGCGCGTGCGCTCGACATGCTTCAGAAAACGAATGCCGAGGCCGGCGCCTTCGTGCGCGCCTTCGATCAATCCCGGCAAATCGGCGACGACGAACGTGCGTCCCGCGCCAGGAGCGGAGCCGGGATCGGCGGAGACGACGCCGAGATGCGGCTCGAGGGTAGTGAAGGGATACGCCGCAATTTTCGGGCGCGCCGCGGAGATGCGCGAAATGAGCGTGGATTTTCCGGCGTTCGGAAAGCCGACAAGGCCGACATCAGCGAGCAATTTCAATTCGAGGCGCAAGCGGCGCTCTTCGCCGGGCTTGCCGTCATCGTGCTCGCGCGGAGCCTGGTGCCACGGCTTGGTGAAATGCGAATTGCCACGGCCGCCGTGCCCGCCGCGAGCGGCGCGATATTGCTGGCCTGCCTCGGTGAAATCGAAAAGCTGCTCGCCGGTTTCCTGATCGAAGACCACGGTGCCGACAGGAACTTTCAGAATCGTATCCACGCCCGAGCGGCCGTGGCAATTCGAGCCTTCGCCGTGGCGGCCGCGTTCGGCCTTGAATTCGCGATTGTACCGGTAGCGCAGCAGCGTGTTGTCGTGGACGCTCGATTCGAGAATGACGTCGCCGCCATTGCCGCCATCGCCGCCCGATGGGCCGCCGCGCGGGACATACTTCTCCCGGCGAAAAGCGACGCAGCCATCTCCGCCGTCGCCGGCCTTGACCCAGATTTTGGCTTCGTCAACAAACACGGTGTGCTCGGTGGCAGATCAGAGGAATCAATGGGGGAAGCATACGATAGCGTGAGTGAAAATCCAAAGGAGCCACACTTGCTCTCGCATGCTTCGTTGAAAGGATTCCGTTAGTTGGCTTCCGCTGCAGCGGCGGGCGCTTTGGCGGCTTGTTCTTCGGGAGTGATGCTGATGTAGCGGCCGGATTGGCCTTTGTCTTCGAAGAGGACAAAGCCGGTGACGAGGGCGAAGAGCGTGTCGTCCTTCGCGCGCGCGACGTTTTTCCCGGGCTTATACTTCGTGCCGCGCTGGCGGATCAGGATCGTGCCGCCGTTGACGAGCTGGCCGCCAAAGCGCTTGATCCCGAGCCTCTGCCCGTGGGAATCGCGCCCGTTTGTGGATGAACCGCCGCCCTTTTTGTGTGCCATGGCTCGCCTTTACTCGAACTGAATGTCGCTGACCTCGACGGCGGTGAAGCCTTGCCGGTGGCCGCGCGTGATTTTGTACTGCCCGCAGCGCTTGAACTTGAAGACAATCTCTTTCGAATGGCGGCCCTGGCCGACGATTTTGCCGGTCACTTTGGCCTTTGCGGTCTTCTCGCCGCCGAGGAATTTGCTGTCGTCGGTGCGCACGGCGAGGACTTCGCCGAAGGTGACTTTGTGGCCGACCTTGCCCTCGAGCTTCTCGATTTCGATGGTCTCGCCCGGCGCGACGCGGTACTGCTTGCCCCCACTTCGAATTACGGCGTACATACAGCCTCCCAATGTCGTTCGGAAACCTCCATTATAAAGGGGTCCCGGCGATTGCGTCAACGACTCAAGCGGTGGATTGTTGCCGTTAACATGAGTTTGGCTGGGTGAATTCGAGGACGGGGCAGCCGGGAGATGTATTTAAAGGACGCGGATGGCAACTGCATCCGTTTCATCCGGCAATAAAGCGTAAAGTTATAGCAGGGAGGCCTTACGCCGATGGCGCTCTATTTAATCAGCTACGACCTGATGAATCACAAGACCCACGGAGAGTATGAAGAGCTGCAGAAGGATTTGAAGCGCCTGGGCGCGCAAAAAGTTCTGCTTTCCGGATGGGCCTTGCAAAGCAACGTGGACGCTGAAGCGATACGAGACCGCCTGCGCAGGTTTATGCACGAAGAAGATCGCATCCTCGTCGCGGAGGTTACCAACAACTGGGCCAGCGCCTGGACTCTTTCCAGCATCAACGAACTTTAGATTTTGCGGATGCGGATTTTCTATGCCCCTCCCGAAAAATTTCCGGCCAAACCGCGCGCGCCGTGGGTGGGCTGCGCAATGCTAGGATGTTTCGAGGGAGACCCGTATGCCTTTTGTTGACGTCAGCAGTCTCAATGTCATCGAGCGCCTACCGGGCTGGCACGGGCGCTATTTCCACTCGGCGAGCATGACTTTCGCGCATTACGACTTCAAGCGCGGCTCTTCCATTCACGAGCACTTCCATCCTCAGGAGGAAGTCTACGAGGTGATCGAGGGCGAGCTTGAAGTGACCATTGACGGAGCAGCGCAAATCGCCCGTTCAGGCTTGGTCGCGATCGTCCCGAGCAACGCACGCCATTCGGTCAAGGCCCTTACGGACGGCCGGGCCATCATCGTTGATTATCCGCTGAGGGGATGGTTCGATTAGGTCCGCTCGACACTTTCTGGATTATCAAAGACCGATCGCCCCGCGGCGATGTGGCGATAAATGAAAGGGCAGCCCGCGTGGACTGCCCCTTAAGAGTTAAATTTTTCTTTCCTTACTTCGTCGCCGCGGCGAGTGTGTAATCGCCGGTGCATGCGTAGCTCATTGCGTTATCGGCGGCGGGAGTGTATGTGCACGTGCCCGTCGCCTTGATGCCTTTCATCTTGCCGGTGCCGCTGGTCGCCTGATACGTGCCTTTGCCGGACTGCGGTACGCCATCCTTCACGGACACTGCCAATTGATAGTTGTAGGTAATCTTGTCGCCGTTGTCGTACGTTTCGATGTAAACGCCCCAGGCCTTCATGCGGGTCGCCGTGACGTCGCGGTGCTCGGAATACGCGCCCGATTGAGCCATCGCGCCGGCGGTTTCGCCCTTCACCGTGCATTTTCCTTGCGCGACCGCGAACATGTGGGTCGGGGAATCGCCGGCCGGAACGCTTTGCTCGACGTCGGCCTTCCCGCACGTGCCGGAAATCGAGTTCTTCGTTTGCGCAGACGCTGTTGCAACCGCAAGCGCAAATAGCGTACAGCCCAACAGAATTTTCGCGATCATCTTTTTCTCTCCATTTTGAACGATTGAATTCGGACCTTTTGCGTGCGGCAGGAATTTACGCCCGAATGCGCGCAAAGTCCATCGCGCGATGATTCGTGCCATGGGGCTGGCGTAGCCGGGACCGGGTTGAGGGAACTAATGAAGTGGACTATTTTGCCGATTAAATCGTTGACGGGTATTGGAGCAACCGGCTCACATGCAGGCCTCCTTCGCCGACCTCGGGAATCCGAGTCCGTCATATCTACGTGAGTGGGACTTTCGGCGCAGCGCGCCCCAGCCTGGAGTTGTTACGATTGTTAAAGAGCCCGCTAGGGCATAGACGTCTCTGCGCGTGTTTCTTCGAGGAGGCTGATCTTGCAAACCGAGATGATGAGCGAGAAAGACATCAAAGAAATTCTGACGCGGAACTCCATTGGAAGGCTCGGTTGCGCGCACGCGAATCAGCCTTACGTTCTGCCGATTTCCTTTGTGTATGACCTCGGCCATCTCTATGGCTTTTCCACCGTCGGGCAAAAAATCGAATGGATGCGCGCGAATCCAAAAGTATGCGTCGAGATTGATGAAATTTCGGACCGCCTTCATTGGGCGAGCGTCGTCATCATCGGCCGTTACCATGAAATTCTTGACTCGCCCGAACATGTGGAAGAGCACAATCACGCGCGGCAAATCCTGGCATCGCGTTCGCTATGGTGGGAACCTGGATTCGCGTTTCGAAGGCTGAAAACAAAGGATCGTCTCGTGACCGTGTATTACACGATCAAAATCGATTCGATGACCGGCTATCGCACCGTCGCCGGCCACGCGAGTTGAATCTTGTTCCGGGTCACAACGTACGATGATCTCTGCGGCAATCAGACGTAGAGCTGTTGTTTCGCCCAGAAATCGGACGAGGTGAGCACGGGAACGATTTCGAAAACGATCAAGTCTTGCCAGCGGCTGATCCAGGCGTTCAATGATTCCGCATCTGGCGCTTCCATGATCTGGAAGCAGCGCGTGCCGTCGGCGTCCACCCAGCTCGCCTGATAAGTGACGCCCTCGGGCAGCATCCGGCCGCTCAGCTTGAATCGCTCGCCGACCGGCCTGGGGTCGCCATTCTTGAACCGCTCGATGACCATGAAGAGCATGAGCTGGAGTGTACGCCTCCTTGCTGCAAGGACGACGCGTCGTGTTGATCCGCTTTTTGCGAAACGTCGGCTTTGCCTTTCGGAGGGAGCCTCCGCATTCATGCGGGGTTTGTAGCACCAGGTGGGAACCCCCGCATTCATGCGGGGGTTGTAGCACCTGGTGGGAGCCTCCGCATTCATGCGGGGAGGAGCGCTTCAGCGCTCCGGAAGGAGTCGTGCTTGCGATCGTGCGCTTTAGCGCTGGCCGCGAGACATCCCGGGGCTGAAAGCCCATTTGAAGAGCGAGCGCTCTTCCGCCGGACTAAAGTCCGGCTCCCCCTGCTGAAGCAGGGGGCTCCCGCCCGAGATGGGAATGAACGAAGATGAAAAAGTCCCTCGCACCGTGGCGCAGCGGCTACAAGTGCATAAAAGCTATCGATGGGCTGACGATGGCAACCGTAGGGTCCGTCGGAAGACGGACCGGGTTTTCACGAGCTTGATTTGCTCGGCGTCTCAATTCGCGAAACAGCGGCCGGCCTTCCGGCCGGCCCTACAACCGCCGTCTTGCGCCTTGGTCGGAATTCAAATGTCGTCTGCCCACCCTATATATGGAGTTTGGGCAGACAGACATTTTTGAGTCACAGATCACCCGATCTCCTTCCGTATTTCGTAGGGCTGGTCATGAGACCAGCCGCCTTTCGGCCCTCACGCAGCCTCACAAATCGCGCCGCATCGGCACAAACCCGGCGCGTCTCACGACGCGCCCTACGTTTGCCAACCACGCGATCGCGCCGACGTCGCGACCGTTTTCGAAGGCCTGGTCAATAAGACCAAGGTGAGAGCCGGGAGGAACGTTGCAGTCGCGAAACAGTCCCGCAAGCCATTCCCGAAGGCCGCGAGCGAAGGGGCGATCTTGGATAGCTCGCGTGTGAGTTGCGAGGTACTAAAACCTCAAAATGTCTGTCTGCCCAAGCTCCATCTATAAGGAGGGCAGACAACATTTGGAGCTGGAAACGGGCCCGCGGCGTCCTTCTCCGAACACCCCCCGCCGCGAGTGGGGAGGCGCGGTACACGGGGTATAGTACCTAAGCACCGTACGCAGTCGGTAATTCTGGCCGAAATCCAGCCTTTCATGATAGGTTCCCACCAACGATTTAGGGAGTGCCAAGGAGTACCCACATGAGATCTGCCGCAATCCTACTGGCCGTCGTTTCTCTCGCCATGCCGCTGCTCGCGCAGGACAAAGCCGACGGGCCCACAAACGAAAAGGCCCAAAAGACATACAAGGAAGCCGAAGATTTTCTGCATCAAAGGCGGCCTGACTTGGCCCTCGATTTCTTCAAGAAAGCGGACAAGCAGGACGGCGGGCATTGCGTCGCCTGCCAGAAAAAAATGATCAAGTATGGAACTGAGCTTCAGGAATGGAAGACAGCCGAGACCGCGGCCGAAGAAATGGTGGCCGAAGCTGAGGATCCAAAACATCTTGCCCTCGCACATTACCAGTTTGGCCTGGTGCTGATGAACGAAGGGTTGGACAAGCACAAAGATGAATTCTTCGCTCGCGAACACGACGAGATGGCGAAGGCGCTGGCGGCGGCAGCGAATTTCCCCGAAGCGATTCTTGCCGACGGCCGGGCGCTCGCGCGAATGAAGCAGGACGACGCGGCCAAGGCGCAGTTCGAGAAGTACGTAAAGATGAAGCCGGCAGATGATCCGCAGGTGCAGCGCGCGTTGCGCTACATCGACGATCCCGAACTGGCGCGGGCGCGGATGGCGCCGGCCTTCGCTGTGACGACGATTGACGGACAGCATCTCTCGCTCGACGATTTGAAAGGCAAGGTCGTGCTGCTCGATTTCTGGGCTACGTGGTGCGAGCCCTGCCGCGAGGCTCTTCCGCACGTGCGGGACATCGCGAAAAAATTTCAGGAACAGCCGCTGGTGATCTTGAGCGTGAGCCTCGACGAGAATGAGGAGAAGTGGAAAGACTTTATCGCCAAGAACGGGATGACCTGGCTGAACTACCGCGACGGCGGATTTACCGGGCCGGTCGCGAAACGGTTTGGCGTCGAGGCGATTCCGCACACATTCACAATTGACGCGGACGGCGTGCTGCAGGACGAGCACATCGGCGACGCCGCGATCGAAGGCAAGCTGAAAAAACTGATCGCCCGCGCGCGCGAACTCCAAGCGCAGCCGGCGGAGAAGCCGGCGTCATGAAGAACGGGGCTAGGATTTCTTGGCATCCATTGGCGGCAGCGTTCCTTCAACTATCGCTTCTAGGATTTCAAACTCCAGCCAAGCCGGCGGAAGAACCTCAGAACATTTCGTATTGTGAATTGTTCACTAGCCCGCAGACCTACGATGGAAAATCCGTGCGCACCACGGCAACCGTTAGTTCCGGCGAACATGACACGGCGGTCTACGATCCCGACTGTGGCTCAACCTCAAATGAAAACAGAACCGCAGACATGGAGTTTCCGAGTGACTCGATGGCAAGCAAACTTGGGAAAAAGCTCTCGAACATTCTTCGCCATCATGCTCCTGCGCGGATAACCTTCGTGGCAATTTTCTCGGAACGCGACGGACCATACGGCATGTTGCGCGTTAGATACAGGTTCACCCTCGTTCGCCTAGTCTCTGTTGAAGCACTTCCGCGTGCCAAGTATTGGGGCTAAATCCTGATTCGTCGGGTTCCCGGAGACTGGCGTGCTACAGAATCCCGCAACACACGCTCACTCCATACATCTAAGCTTTTTACGAGTTTGATTTGATCGGCGTCTCATTTCGTGAAACAGCGGCCGGCCTTCCGGCCGGCCCTACAACTGCCGTTTCGCGCCTTGGACGGGATTCAAGCTGTCGGTGGGCTGTCGATGGCACCTGTAGGGTCCGTCGTCCCGACCGGGCCGGGACGCAAACATCGCGGCAGACGGACCGGCATTTCAAGACGTTGCCTTTTGCATCGTCGATCAGCAAAAACCCGGCCGGCCTTCCGGCCAGCCCTACGACTGCCGTCTCGCGCCTCGTGGCGTCCTTCTCCGAAGGTCGCAACTAGGGAAATTTTGTCAGAGAATGCGTTATCGCCCTGAAGGAGTTTCACAATGAAATTCATTGCGTCGATTTGTATTTTGCTTCTGACGGCAATGCCGGTTGCGCCGATTACTGCTGAGCAGCCAGTCAATGCGACGATGGTGCAGCTAATTGCAAACCCACAGAAATTCGACGGTAAGCTGATTCGAGTGATTGGATTTTTGCGGCTCGAATTTGAGGGGAACGTTCTCTATCTCCATCGCGAAGACTATGAGAACAACATTTTAGGAGACGGTATCTGGGTAAATGTTACTCCCGAGATGAAGAAGCAAAGTGATGCGCTGAACATGAACTACGTTCTGCTCGAAGGTTTTTTTACCTCAAGGGACCGAGGGCACATGAGCCTGTGGAGCGGCACCATCACGCAAATTCGCCGAGCCCAGCCCTGGCCGTCTCACCGCCGCCCAGAATAAGTCCGTCCCGGCAAGTTCGACAATTGGGAACTGGCCCGCTGCCGAAATCTGCAACCCTGGCTCGCTCCATACATCTAAGCCGCTATGACCATGAAACAGGTAAAGCTGGGTTCGCAGGGCGCGGTCGTTTCCCGCATGGGCCTCGGTTGCATGGGGATGAGCGAATTTTATGGCGAGAGGAACGACGCGGAATCCGCGGCGACGATTCTGCGCGCGCTCGATCTGGGAATCAATTTCCTCGATACGGCGGACGCTTATGGAATCGGCGACAACGAAGAGTTGGTCGGGCGAACAATTCGCGCGCGGCGGGATGAAGTTTTTCTCGCGACGAAATTTGCGAACATACGCAGGAAGGAAGATCCGACCCACTGGTCGTTGAGCGGGAAGCCGGAGTACGTCCGGTCGGCGTGCGATGCATCGCTCAAGCGCCTCGGCCTCGATCACATTGATCTCTATTATCAACACCGCGTGGACCCGCAAACGCCGATTGAAGAAACCGTGGGCGCGATGGCGGAGCTGGTGAAAGTGGGCAAGGTGAAATATCTCGGTTTGTCGGAAGCTTCGCCGGCAACGATCCGGCGCGCGCACAAAGTGCATCCGATTACAGCGCTGCAGACGGAATATTCGCTGTGGGAGCGGCATGTGGAGGCGGAGATTCTTCCGACAGTCCGCGAATTGGGAATTGGATTTGTGCCGTACAGTCCGCTTGGCCGCGGGTTCCTGACCGGCACGATCACGAAGCCAGGCGATCTGGGCGCCTCGGATGCGCGAGTGCAGCGAATGCCGCGATTTATGGGCGACGCGTTCGACAAGAATTTTGCGCTGGTGGAGCGTGTGCGGGCGATCGCTCAACGCAAAGGCGTGACCGCGGCGCAACTGGCGCTCGCGTGGGTGCTCGCCAAAGGCGAAGATCTCGCGCCGATTCCGGGAACCAAGCGCAGGAAATATCTCGAAGAGGATGCAGCCGCCGTGGATGTCAAGTTGACGCCGCAAGAAGTGGCCGAGCTCGAAGCTGCGTTTCCGCAGAATGCTATTGTGGGCGAGCGATACAATCCCGCGGCTATGAAAGCGATTGACCGCTCTTAGAGCGCCGGTGAATCATCGCCGAGCAACGCGCGGCGCACGATTTTGATCGGTGGGAAACCTTGCTTCATGAAATCGTCGTGGAATTTTTCGAGCGAGAACGCCGCGCCCTGTTTCTTCCGCAAGTCCTCGCGCAGCTTGAGAATTTCAAGCTTGCCGAGCGTGTAGTAGAGGTAAGTCGGGTCGGATGTGCCGCGCTTGGTTTCAACCAGCGCCGTTTCGCGCGACTGGTAGCCTTCCTTCACAAAAAATTCCACGGCCTGATCGAAGCTCATCTTGCCGGTGTGCATCTGGATTCCAACGATGAAACGCGCGTTGCGAAGAAGCGCGTCTTCGAGCTGGCCGAGGCGCAGTAATTTCGCCTCGCGCGCGTCTTTCGCACCCACGCCGGGCTGGCCGTAGCCTTCGTCGAGCATCATCTGCTCGCAATAGTGCGCCCAACCTTCCGAGTTGGAACTCGCGCCGAGCAGCTTGCGGACTTTCGTCGGCGCTTCGTGCATCCACAGAAATTGCACGTAGTGGCCGGGATAGGCCTCGTGAACCGCCGTGCTGACGATCGTTCCGCGATTGAAGCTCGCCATGAGCCCCGCGATTTCCGCAGGCGGATCGTGCTTGTCGGGGACGGTGACGTTGAAATACGCCTCGGTGGCAACGCGCTCGAACGGCCCCGGCGTGTCCATCGAAGCAAACGTGGTGGCGCGCTCGAAGGGCGGCGTTTCTTCGAGCGTCGGGCGAACTTGCGAGGGAATTCCGATGATGTGCTTCTCGTTGATGAACGCGATCAAGCCGTCGAACGTGTCGCGAAAACTTTGAAGCAGATGATCGGGCGCCGGATGATCCGCCTGCAATTCGGCGAGAACCGCGCGCGGCGTTTTCGTGGAATCAATTTCCCTGGCGACGGCGGTGAACGCGGCCTGGTTCTTGTGCAGATCGGCCCGGCCGATTTCGAGCAGCCGGTCGAGCGGGATGTCCACCATTTCGTCGAAGAGGAGTTTTTGCGAGTACGTGTCCGCGCCGATGCGGAAATCGCCCTGCGAGCGCGGAAGCAGATTCGACTTGAGCCAGCGCTGGTAGCCTTCGAGCGCGGCAATGACGGTAGCGTTGGATTTTGCAAAATCTGCTTTGAGCGGCGCATCGGTGGCATCTGCAAACGCTCCGGGCACATCTTTACGAAAGAAATCGATGATTCCGGGAAGCTGCTCGATGGCAATTTCGGTGTAGATGCGCGGCGGATTCTTAAGATTCTCGAGCGCCGCGGCAAAGACGGCCGGCATTTGCTTCTCGCGCGCGAGGAGCGAGCGCAACCGGTCGTCCGGCGAAGCGAAGCGGCGGCTCATGATCGTGAATGCGCTATTGGCGATCCCGCCCGAATAGATGTCCGGATTTTTTTCCCAGGGGCGAATCGTTTCGAGCGTGAGCAGCGTGCCGAGAATGTTGGAGAGCACGAGTTGCTGATCGGCGGCGTCCGTTTCGTCGAGAGACGCGACGTCGAACGCGGCAACACGCTCCTCGAATTCGTGCAGCGCGTGAATCTGCCGGTCCACCGAGGCGCGCGAATAGTCTTCGAGAACAGAGTCGTATTGATGCAGGCCCGCGCTCGTTCCCGCCGTCGGATTGAATTTGAAATAAACCTGCTCGAAATATTCGCCGGCGAGCGAATTCCACGCCGCTTGCGTCTCGGCGAGCCTCGCGGCGCGGCCTGACGGCAGCGCTGGCGTTGCCCGGACTTCGCCCATCACCAACACACCGCAGAGCAGCAGGCAAATCATCCACGCAGACTTGAACATTTCTAATCCCCGCTCCGAATAATTGTTCCTGAAGATTTCTAGCCCCGATTTCCTTTTCGACGCGCGGCGGCGAGCGCCGTTACCCAATCGGCGGCAGATTTTCTCAGAAATCGAACCGATATCCGAGGATCATTTTTGCGATGAGGTGGTCGGTCGAGCCAGTCAGGCCGACGCCGAGACCGAAATTGACTTCCCACTCCGGCGCGAGATTGAGGTCAATCGCGGGAAAAATCTGGTGCTGCTGCTGGCCGATGGGAAGGAATCCGCGCACAGGCCCGGTCGAGCCGTAATATTCGAGGCCGCCAGCAATCTTCGGCGTGAAATCGTAGCTGAATTTGAAATTCGGCGAAAAGACGACGCCCTGATTCACCGTGAGGCCGTGGAACGAGCGGTCGAGCGTCGGATTGATGGACCAATACCACCTGCCGAATTTCTGATCCACGATTGGCCGGATTTCCCACGTCCACGTGTCGGTGGAGAATTGCCGCCGCTGGTAGCCGAGCTCGTTCGAGATGCTGACGCCGACCGGCCAGTGCCATTTTTCCGGAATGCGGAAGCGCGGGCGGATGTGGCTGCCGACAAATTGCCAGCCTTGATCGGTTCTCGCCGACGTGAATATGTAGAAGCCCGTCTCGAACCAGGGAGTAAAGCCGTGAGTGATTTCGAGAGTTTCGTGCTCGGCATGGTTCGTCGGCAGGACGCCTTCCGTGACTTGCTTCGAACCATCAATCGTGAAATTACTGTGCAGCTCGAACATCGTGTGATGCGGATCAACCGTTTCCGAGCCATAGACCTGAATTTCGTAGTTGTCCTGAGCCGCCGCGCGCGGCGCGAGCGCGATGAAGAAAAGCACGCCGATGAATAGTGCGACGATTTTCATCCTGCTCCCGATTCTGTTTCCCCAATCCCGGATACATATTACAGCGGTGAGCGGTGCGATGTGCTCGCTCGAGGGTCACGAATGCGGGTGTGCCTTGTCGTAGATTGTCATCAATTGCTCGATTGAAGCCTGCGTGTAGCGCTGGGTGGTCGAGAGCGATTTGTGGCCGAGAAGTTCCTGAATGGCGCGGAGGTCTGCGCCATCACCGAGAAGGTGAGTGGCGAAGGCGTGCCGGAACGAATGCGGATGCAAATTCCAGGGCACGCCGAAAAGCTTCGCGTATTTCTTGATGATCGTGCGGATGGTGTGGACGTCGAGCCGCGTCCCACGCTGGCCGAGAAACACGGCGTCGGGATCGCAACCATCGGGCCATTCGTGAAGGATTCGCTCGCGGACCGGCCAGTAGGCTTCGAGCGCCTCGCGCGCCTTCCCGCCGTAAGGCACGATGCGTTCCTTCCTGCCTTTTCCTAGAATGCGGATGATCTGCGAATTGAAATCGAAATCGGCGAGATTCATTCCCGTCAATTCGCTGACGCGCACGCCGGATGCGTAGAGCAATTCGAGGATGGCGCGATCGCGCTTCAGCATGAGGAGTTCTTCCTTGCGGCGTTTCGGACTGGGGGGCCGCTTCCGCTCGGCCATGGATTTCGCGCCGCTGCTCTCGACGCCGTCGAGCAGCCGGCCCATTTCTTCCGGCGAGAGAACGTCGGGCAGCCGCCTCGGCAGCTTCGGCGATGAAACGAGCCGCGCGGTATTCAGAGGAATCAGCTTCTGCGTCACGAGGAACTTGAAAAATGAGCGCAGCGCCGCGAGCTTTCGCGCGATGGAAGTCTTTTGCAGTTGGCGATCGAGAAGATGGGCCACAAATTCGCGGATCACGCGATGATCCACTTCCACGAGCGGCAGTGTTTTTTCGCCCGGCGGCGTGATGAATTCGAGAAATTGCTCGAGATCCGTCCGGTACTTGCGCAGCGTCTCGGGCGACGCGTTGCGCACATATTGCATGTGGACGAGAAACTTCTCGATGGCGTCTTTCACTTTCATGCGATGAATCCGGACGAATTATAGGATGCTGGCGCAGGCAGGGGAGCGGACGGAAGAGAGTGTGTTCCAGGATTGAACGATGTTGGGCGAAATGCAAGTAGGGTCCGTCGGCAGACGGACCGGTTTTTTACGATTTGGATTTTCGCTTCGTCGAACGGCAAAAACCCGGCCGGCCTGCCGGCCAGCCCTACGGATGCAACGACGCACGCGTCGCGCGCCGGTAGAGATTTGGGGAAATTGGATTTAACACGGGTTAACTTTTGGCCGGAGCGCCGGCGCCAACGGGCTCGGCAACGGCCACTTGCGTGGGCGCTTCCTCGAGCGCAACTTCCCAATCGCAGCCTTCCTTGATACACGAGCGGAAATTCCCCTGCTTCGTGCGCTTCTCGACGATGAACGGCGCGCCGCACTTCGGACACGGCTCGTTGATCGGCTCGTGCGGCGTGGTGAAATCGCAATCGGGATAGCGGCTGCAGCCGTAGAAAATCCTGCCGCGGCCCTTGCCGCGCGCGGTTCCGCGGCGGACAAATTCGCCTTCATTGCACTTCGGGCATTTGATGCCCAGCGTGATTGGCCGCGTGTACTTGCACTTCGGATAGCCGGAGCAGCCGATGAATTGGCCGAAGCGGCCGTGCTTCTTGATGAGGCCATTGCCACAAAGAGTGCATTTTTCATCGAGAGGTTCATCGGGCGCGTGCGCGATGCGCGTGCCTTCTACGAGACGTCGCGTCGTCTTGCAGTCGGGATAGCCCGTGCAGGCAAGAAACATTCCGAATCGCCCGCGCTTTACGGCCATTTCCTTGCCGCAGTTGTCGCAGTACTCGGTCTTGGCCTCGCCGTTCGCGTCGCCATTTTCGTTTTCCGGCGACAAGTCCTGAATGAAATCGCACTCCGGATATCGCGAGCAGCCGAGGAAGAATCCGTGGCGGCTGATGCGCTCGAGCAATTCGCCCTGGCCGCATTTCTCGCATTTTTTTCCGGTTGGGATGCCGGCCTTGTAAGAAAGCATTTCGCCGTCGGCGCGATCGAGATCGATGATGAATTTCTGCCAGAATTCCTTGACGGCTTCGCGCCACGGCAGCTTGCCTTCCTCGATTTCGTCGAGCTCTTCTTCGAGCCGCGCCGTGAACGTGACGTCGAAAATATCCTCGAAACTTTTCACCAGTAGCCCGCTGACGCGTTCGCCAAGCATAGTGGGCGTGAAGCGGCCCTGCAGCTTGTTCACGTATTCGCGCTCGACTATGGTGGAAATGATCGAGGCGTACGTGGACGGGCGCCCGATGCCTTTTTCCTCGAGCTCCTTCACAAGCGTCGCTTCGGTGTATCGCGGCGGCGGTTCGGTGAAGTGCTGATCGGCGCGAATCTTTTCGAGCTTGAGCTTTTCGCCTTCGCTCAGTTGCGGAAGCGCGCGCGATTCGGCGTCGTCCGCATCTTTTTCCTCGTCGTCCTGCACGATCTGGTAGACCGCGAGGTAGCCATCGAACTTCTGCACGGAGCCGTTCGCGCGGAATGTGTAGTCGCCGGCGGAAATGTCAATCGTAGTCTGATCGAAAATCGCGGGAAGCATCTGCGAGGCGACGAAACGCTGCCAGATCAGCTGATAGAGCTTGAAGAGATCTCCGTCGAGATATTTGCGAACGTCTTCGGGCGTGCGCGCGACGTCGGTCGGCCGGCACGCCTCGTGAGCTTCCTGCGCGTCCTTCTTCGATTTGTAGAAGTTCGGCTTCTCGGGGAGATATTGAGCGCCGAATCGCGCGGGAATCAGTTCACGAACTTGCGCGAGAGCGTCGTTCGAGACGTGAACGGAATCCGTGCGCATGTACGTGATGAGCGCGACGGAACCTTCATCCCCAAGCTCGACGCCTTCGTAAAGCCGCTGCGCGAGAGACATCGTTCGCTTCGCCGTGTAGCGCAGGCGATTGTAAGCGGCCTGTTGCAGCTTCGAAGTTGTGAACGGCGGCGGCGCGTTGCGCTTCTTTTCTTTTTGCGTGACGCTCGCAACCTGCCACGCCGCATGCTCGACCGCGGCCTTTACGCGCTCGGCCTCTTCCTGATTCGTGACCTCGATATCTTCGCCCTTGAACTTGATGAGCTTGGCTTCGAACGCGGGTGGCTGGCTGCCGGCGAGCAGCGCATGAATACTCCAGTATTCCTTCGGAACGAACGCGCGGATTTCCTGTTCGCGCTCGGCGATCAGGCGCAGCGCGACGGTCTGAACGCGCCCGGCGGATAGTCCGCGGCGCACTTTGTCCCAGAGAAGCGGCGAAATTTTGTAGCCCACAATGCGGTCGAGGACTCGGCGCGCCTGCTGCGCGTCGACGAGATTCGTATCCACCTGGCGCGGATGCTCGAACGCGGCGCGAATGGCCTTCGGTGTAATTTCGTTGAAAGTCACGCGGAAAATTTTCTTCGGGTCCGTCGGCGGGATGGTGATCTCTTCGTCTTCTTTCGCTTTCGCCTTTGCCTTTTTGCCCTTGCCGTTTTTCGCCTTCTTCGATTCTTCTTCGGCAGCGGCAGCCAGTTCCTTGGCGCTCGGTTTTTCCGAAGAGGCTTCTTCCGCGTAGCGCGACGGCTTCGATAGAACCATCGCCAGGTGAGCCGAGATGGCCTCGCCTTCGCGATCGGGGTCGCCCGCCAGATATACCGCATCGGCGGTACTGGCCGCTTTCCTCAGATCGTTGATGACCTTGCCCTTGCCGGCGATGATTTGCAACGTCGGCTCGAAAATCTTGGCATCGTCAAGGCTGATCATCACCTTGGGCTTGTTATCAGCCGCGGCTTTCTTCTTGCCCTTGCCAGTTTTGCGCTTCTTGCGCCCATTCAGATCTTCGCCGGGCAGACGAATGCCGATCGTCTTCTTGGGCAAGTCCATGACGTGCCCGACAGACGCTTTTACCGTGTAGTCGCGTCCCAGATACTTATTGATCGTTTTCGCCTTTGCCGGCGATTCGACTATGACTAATGAACGTCCCATATTCTCCTGATTCTCAAACTGCGACACGCGCCACTGCAATCCGCCGCAGGGCAACGACCTGCGTCACCATCCTAACCCTGAAAGTAGGGGATTTATTACAACAGGACTTTCAGGAATTGCTTACCAGGCAACTGCCGCACCACGCCCTTCATTTCCAAATCGAAAAGAGCGGCCAAAACTTCGGAGGATGTCATGCCCGAAAGCTCCAATATTTCGTCCACGTGCCGCGCCTGATCCACGCTCAGCAGCTCGTAGAGTGCGCGCTCCCCGGGCGCTAGCGACTCTTGCACGAGCGATGCGCGTTCCTGCGCGCTCGGCGATTCCACGGGCAGCAACTCGGCCCGAACCGGCGTGGGCAATTCTTCTACGACATCCTCCCAGCTCGTCACCAGCTTAGCCCCTTGTTTGATGAGCTGATTAGGTCCGAAGCTCGTTGGCTGGGTTACGTTGCCTGGGACGCCGAAAACCTCCCGGCTGAATTCCATCGCCAGCCGCGAAGTAATCAGAGATCCAGAATACTGCGCGCCCTCCACACATACAACCCCGAGCGACATTCCGGCGATCACGCGGTTGCGAATCGGGAAATTCTGAGCTCCCGGAAACGTGCCCATCGGGAATTCGCTAATGATCGCGCCGCGCTGCTCGATCTCTTCAAAAAGCTTCCTATTTTCTTTGGGATATACGACGTCTATCCCGCAGCCGAGAACCGCGATCGTGGTTCCCGCCGGCGTCGAGAGCGCACCACGATGCGCGCAGGCATCGATTCCGCGCGCCAGGCCGCTGACGATTACCAGCCCCCGGGCGGCCAGATCCCGGCCTAATCTCTCAGCCATTTGATTCCCGTAGGGGGTCGGACGACGCGCCCCGACCATAGAAATTCCGTGGCGATTCAGAAGTTCTGTGTTTCCGCGCACATACAGGAGGGGTGGGGGATCGTAAATCTCGCGGAGGAGGTGAGGGTAGGTGGGTTCATCCCAGGTGACGAGGCGATAGCCGGCCTGCTGGGCTTGGGCCAATTCCTTGGCAGCGGCGGACATTGGTTGGCGCGAGTGGATGGCCTGAGCGACGGCGGCGGGAAGATGCTGCGCCTCGAGCGAGGTGAGTGAAGCGCTGAAGACGGCTTCCGGGCTGCCGAATTGACGCAGGAGTTTGCCGGCCATGCGCGCGCCGAGACCCGGAGTCAGCGCAAGCGCGACCCAACCCAAATATTGGTCGGTATCGGTGGGCATCGAGAGGGAAACGCCGCCGAGCGTACGTGCGCAGTGAGCGGCTTGTCAAAGGCGGAAACTACGCAGACGCGATGAATGCAATGGCAGGTAACCTCACACCGGCATGACCGATGGCATAATCCTCTTGAAATAAGCTCGAAGAAGGGAGATCAAGAATGAAAGCTGCGGTCTTGCACGAACTTGGGAAGGCGCCGCGATGCGAGGAGTTTGCTGAGCCGATAGCCGGCAAGGATGAAGTGATTGTCCGCGTGCGCTCGGCTTCGTTGAAGGCAGTCGACAGGCAACTCGCCGGTGGCTCCCACTACGCGAGTCCGCGCGAATTGCCGGTGGTGTGCGGCGTGGACGGAGTGGGAAATCTCGACGGTGGCACGCGGGTATTTTTTGGCGGGCCGCGGAGGCCTTATGGCGCGATGGCCGAGCTCACCGTGGTGCCGCGCGCGTTTTGCTTTTCCGTGCCAGCCGGGATCGATGACGACACGGCGGCGGCGCTGCCGAATCCGGGAGTCTCCGCGTGGCTAACGCTCACGCATCGCGCGAAGCTTGCGCCCGGCGAGACCGCGCTGATCCTGGGCGCGACCGGGGTTACGGGCCAGCTCGCCGTGCAGATTGCGAAGCTGCTCGGTGCGAAGCGCGTTATAGGTGCCGGGCGCAACAAGCGATCGCTCAGCCGGTTGAGCGAGCTGGGCGCGGACGCGACGATCCAGATCGATCAGCCCGAAGAATCCCTCAAGGCCGAATTCGCTCGCGAGGCGGGGGACGACGGATTTGACGTGATCATTGACTACCTGTGGGGGCGCCCGACGGAAGTGCTGATTGCGGCGATTACAAAATCGGAATTCGCGCCAGTAACGAAGGAGACGCGTCTCGTGCAAGTCGGCGAGAGCGCCGGGCCGGCAATCTCGTTGCCCGCAGCCGTCCTGCGGAGCACAGCGCTGACGATTCTCGGAACCGCCGGCATACCGTCGCGCGAGATTTTGACTGACGCGATGCAACAGGTGATGACGCGCGGCGCTCGCGGCGAGCTGCGCATCGAGACGGAGCGCGTCCCGCTCGCTGAAATCGAGAGCGCATGGCAACGCAAAGAACAATCCGGCCGGAGAATCGTCGTTATTCCGTAGACGTGCCACCAGCGCGGCCAGTGGCAATTCCGGTCGGGGCGTCTGTGCTAGACTGGTTTTGTCCCTGCAAGGAAGAGTCTCACTTGGCAAAAATCCGAATTTCTATCGTCGAATACTTGAATACCGCGCCGCTCGTGTGGGGTTTCACCGAAGGGCCGCAAGCGGGGCGATACGATCTCTCGTTCACGCTTCCGTCGCAATGCGCGGAGGCGATGCGCGGAGGCGATGCCGACGTCGCGATCATTCCGGCGATCGAGTACGAGCGGATCGAAAATCTTGTGATGCTGCCGGGGATGGCCGTGGCGGCGAAGCGCGAAGTGCGCAGCATTCTTGTTGTCTCGAAGAAGCCGATTGAATTGGCGAAGCGCATCGCGCTCGACACAAGTTCTCGCAGCTCCGTCGCGCTCGTGCGAATCCTCGCCGCCGAACACTGGCGCATCCAACCCGAATTCGTGGATGCGCGGCCGAACGCTGCCGAAATGCTCGAGAACGCCGACGCCGCGCTGATCATCGGCGATCCGGCGCTGCGCATCGCCGTGAAGATGGATCAACTCGCAGGCAAAGCACCGAGCGGAAAGTCGTGCTGCCAGGGCGACCCGAGCGACATGCCCGTGCCCGGCCACGAATCCATTTTCGTTTACGACGTCGCGCACGAATGGCAGGAAATGACGGGCAAGCCGTGCGTGCTCGCGATCTGGGCAGGGCGGCGCGAGGCGATCACGCCCGAAGTAGTCGCCGATTTTCTTGCGTCCAAGGAATATGGCATGGCGCGGATTCCTGAAATCGCTGATGCGGCGTCGCTGAAACTCGAATTGCCCGCGAAGGACCTCGAAAAATATCTTACCGATAACATCAATTTCGACCTCGACGCGGAAAACATCGAAGGACTGAATCTCTACTATCAAAAAGCGGCTGCGTTGGGATTGATTCCGCGCTATCGCCTGATCGAATTTCCGAGCGCGCCCGCGAAAACGCTCGTTCACCGGGGAGCGTAGGAATTTGGAGCGCCTCGGCACGCTGGTTGATCTGCGGCGCTATCCCGTGAAAAGCATGGCGGGCGAAGATCTCGCGGAGGCGCGCGTCACATACGCGGGAATCGCCGGCGATCGCGTGTACGCTTTCGTGGACAGCAATAACAAGTCGGATTTTCCGTGGATGACGGGGCGGCAGGGACACGACCTCATCCTTTTCAAGCCGCGATTTCTCAAGGCACCGGCAGCCGCAGACGAATTCCCCGATCCGGCTGATTTCGCAATCGAAGTGACGACGCCCGCCGGCGATAAATTCATGATCGGCGATCCAAATCTCACGCAGTTTCTTGAAAGGAGATCCGGCCGTTCGCTGCGGCTGCGATTTTCAGAGCGCTGCATGACGGATGCCCGGCCCGTTTCGATGTTCGGGCTGGGGACATTGCGCGGCTTGTCGGAGGAAACTGGAATCGCGCTCGACAAGCGCCGTTTTCGTGCAAATTTCTACGTCCGCTGGGATGATGATGCCCCGTTTTTCGAGGACCAACTCATCGGCCGTGAGCTGCAGATTGGCGAGACTGTTGTCGTGCAGTTGGTCAAAAAGGATGGACGCTGCATCATGATCACGCTTGATCCGGACACCTCGATGCCCTCGCCGAAAGTGCTCGAATCGGTTTACCATGGACATAGCGGCTGCGCTGGGGTCTACGGCGCCGTGCTGCGCGAGGGCATCGTGCGCGCCGGCGACCCGATCTATGCTATCTAAGAAGCAGCGCCGCGGTTCAAGCGCGCGCGGGAATTCGAAGTTTGATACGGAGCGGTGATGGGAATCTCGCAACAAGAAGCGCTCGATTTATTCGCGTCGGATGACTTCGTCGGCATCGGAATGGCGGCCAACGAAGTCCGCCGGAAGAAGACCGATCCGCGCGTGGCCACGTATCAAATTGACCGCAACATCAATTACACGAATTTTTGCACCGAGTACTGCTCCTTCTGCGCGTTCTACCGCCCGATGGGTTCGAAGGAAGGCTACGTCCTGTCGTTCGAGGAAATCTGCCACAAGATCGACGAAATGTTGGAGCTCGGCGGCACCGGCGTCCTGCTGCAGGGCGGCCTAAATCCGGATTTGAAGCTCGAATATTACGAAAATCTTTTAAGCTCGCTGAAAAAGAAATATCCGCGCGTCCACCTGCATTGCTTCTCGGCGCCGGAGATTATCTGCATCGCTGAAATCTCAAATCTGAGCGTGCGCGACACAATCGCGCGGCTTCGCGACGCTGGGCTTGAATCCATTCCCGGCGGCGGCGCGGAAATTCTGGACGACGAAATTCGCGCCCGCATTTCGCGGCTGAAATGCACATCGAACGAATGGGAATTGGTTCACCGCGAAGCGCATTCGCTCGGCCTGCGCACCACCGCGACGATGATGTTCGGCTGCGGCGAGGACTATCACCATCGCGTGAATCATTTCGAGCGCGTCCGGCGATTGCAGG
This sequence comes from uncultured Acidobacteriota bacterium, assembly GCA_963838705.1. GTDB lineage: Bacteria > Acidobacteriota > Terriglobia > Acidiferrales > UBA7541 > Palsa-147. The sequence goes on from CAWIRU010000007.1 coordinate 193,841, forward strand.
AGGAGACCGGCGGGTTCACGGCGTTCATCCCGTGGATTTTCGCGCCGGACCATACGTCTCTCGGAAAAAGAGTGCAGGAAACCACCGCGGTGGATTACCTGAAAACGCTCGCGATCAGCCGGCTCTATCTCGACAACATTGACCACATTCAATCCAGCTGGCTGACTCCAGGAATCAAAATCTGCCAGGTGGGACTGCAATTCGGCGCGGACGACGTTGGCAGCATCTTGATCGAAGAGAATGTCGTTTACGCCGCGGGCGTCCGCAATCGCACCAACGAAACCGAACTTCGCCGCATCATCAGCGACGCCGGCTACATTCCCGCGCAACGCGACACGCTTTACCGCACATACTTCCTGAAGCAATAGGCCGGCTGACGAGCGCACCGTTCGCGGCCGCGAATAAGCGGGCGGAGTAATCAGACCGGAACGGCGACGGCGCGCGCCGGGACCGTTGCGGCAACGGCCGGAATTTCGATGACGACGCTGGCGCCGCGCGGCTCCCGGTTGGTGAGCGCCATCTCGCCGGCCGCTTCTTTAATGATCCCGTAGCAGACGCTCAAGCCGAGTCCCGTTCCTTTTCCAATCGGTTTCGTCGTGTAGAACGGATCGAACGCGCGATTCAGATCGCTGAATCCGGCGCCGGTATCCTCGACCTGAATGGCGATCCTGCCGCGGTGGCGCGCTGCCGAAATGCGAATCTCGCGCGTCTCGCTGTTCTCGACGGCGTCAATCGCGTTGTTCAGCACGTTCAGCAGCACTTGCTTCAAATCGTCGTCGCCGAGGGCGAGCGGCGGCAGCCCGCCCTCGAGATTCAGCTCCAGCTGGATTCCGAACTTGCGGAGGTGATATTCGCGAAGTTGAACGACGTCGCGAATCGAGCCGGCGAGATCTGCCGCGCGCGTTCCAGGAGTGCTCTGGCGCGCGAATCGCAACAGTCCGTTGACGATGTTGTGCATCCGCCGGGCTTCGTGGCCGATCTTGCCGAGTCGCGCGCGTGTTGTCTCATTCTCGGTCTCGCCTGCAAGCAACTCGCTGTAGCCCAGAATTCCGGTGAGCGGATTGTTCAGTTCGTGCGCCACGCCGCCGACCAACTGGCCTAGCGCTGCGAGTTTCTCGGAGCGCACGAGCTGGCGGTGCAATCTGGAATTGTCCATCGTCACGCCGAGATCGGCAGCCAGCATTTCCAGCTTCGCGACTTCGGACTCGTCGAGATCGGCCGGAGCCAGCGGCGTTGATAGCCAGAGGACGCCAAGATGCGAGCCCCGCGACGAAACTAGTGGGATCAGAACGACACAGCCCTCGGAAATCTGATCCGCAGTGACTTGCCGGAATTTTGCGAGCTGCCCGGCATCCAGGAGAATCGAGCTATTCCCCAACCTGTTTGTCGCGAAAAGCTTTTCAAAATTGTCCCAATCGAATCCGCGCGTTCGTTCTTCCATGCGCGCGCGTTGTTCATTTGTGATTCCACTCGAGCACATGAGTTTCGGCAAGCGGTCTTCGGCTGAAAAGAAAAGCGCCGCGCCGCGGAAGCTGCTCGTGCTCGTGATTCCTTCCACGATCTCGCCGCACAGCGTGGCGGGGTCGCGGCCCGCGATCAGGCGCGAGCTGATTTTCGACAACCGGTGAAGCATCAAATTTTCGGCACGTTCGCGCGCCCGCGCCTGTTCGACGAGCAGCGATTGATCTTCGAGCGCCGTCAGCACCATGCCGATGGCCACGAAAAATTTCGGCACGTTCCAGAGCTCGCCGTTTACGACAAGCGCCGGATAGAAGTGCTGCACGAGCGCGCCAATTGGAAACACGGCGCCCCACGCCACGAATCCGCCCGCAACCGCGACGACTCCGGGAGACCACCGCTGCACGCGCTTCCAGAAAAGCGGCCCGCAGACGCCGAAGGAAAGGGTGAGGATGGCGTTCACGGCGAAGTCGGGGCTGCCGAGCCATTGGTTGTGAATCGCCCACGCGCCCGTCACAACGACGATTCCAGCCAGCGTGCGCGCGAAGGCAGACTCAGTGCCTTCTTCGAGAAAGACAAACGCCACGCTGCCAACCGTCAAGACAGCGATGGCTGTGACGAGCGCGCCGCGAACCGGCCAGCCGAAGGTGATGGCCGTCGCGTGAAACGCCGTGGGAACAGCCAACAGATAGAGCAACGCCGTCCGCCGAAAATGGTTCTCCACCGACCTTGCCATGGAAACCACAAAGACGACGCCGGAGAGTTCGAGTGAAGCCAAATCAATTGATTCGAGGACATGCTCGATCGTGCCGGTGCGCGTCTCAAAGACCTGGATTACGAAATGGATAAAGATGAGCGCCCACGCAAACGTCCATAGCCGCGTCCGCGCCGATGCAGAATGTTTCTGCAGTGCGAGGAAGATTCCGACCAAAACGGCGAGAGTCAGAATGGTAGGCAGCTTGTCCAAAATCGCAGTCAAAGCTATCCCTTCAATGCGGCTTTCGCGATGCAAGGAAGACTAACAACCGGAGTAGGAACGCAACAATAGGCCGGATGTACTAACTTTTTGGTTAAGAGGTTTGCGCTCGCGGCGGACTCAGCGCGGCAGATGTTAGCGCTTCAGCGGCTTGCGAAGATCGAACGAGACTTCGGCGCCATCGGGTAAATCGAGAGGCTCGATGGGGACGAGGACTCCGTTAACGTAGTGCGCGCGCACGCGGATTGTCGCGGCTGCCGATTGGTTCGGCTCCGCGCCCGATTTCGCGCCGTGTTTTTCCGGCCGTGGCAGCGCGGATTTCCCTTCCGTCTTGTCGAGCGCTTCATTGGCGAGGCGATCCGCGTCGCGATTCATTTCACGTGGAACATGCTGGATCGCAAAATATTCGAGCGACCGGGCGAGTTTCGAAGCGCGTTCAAAAAGCGGGCGCAGGTCGGGGCTCTTCACTTTGTAGCGGCCCTGCATCTGGCGGACGAGCAATTCGGAATCGCTGTGCACGCGAAGCCGTTTGAGACCGTGGTTCGCAGCGTAATCGAGCGCGCTGATCAGCGCGTAGTATTCCGCGACGTTGTTGGTATCCCGCCCGAGATATTTTCCAATTTGAAAAACCTGGCTGCCGTCTGGCGCATAAACGATGGCCGCGTATGACGCAGGCCCAGGATTGCCGCGCGATGCGCCGTCAACGTGCGCCGTGTGTACAGCTACGGGAGCTTCGGGCGCGTGAGGCTCGTTGAAGAGGCGCGCGCTTCCGGGCGGGGGTGTTTTCGGCAGGCGCTTCATCGGCGAGGGACGTTCAGGTGTCGCTCGACTGCGAGGCAGAAGCGGGATTTTCAGCCGAGGGTGGCGCAGCCGGTTTCGGCGGTTCGATGTAATAAAGCATTCGCGTGCAAGTTTCGCAGTGATAGATCTCATCGTTTCCTTCGCGGCGCATTTCCTGAAACACGTGCGGGCGGACGCGCATGCCACACGCGCCGCAAAGTTCGCTTCTCACTTCAGCGAGCGCCGTGCCGCCATGTTTGCGCGCGATGCGTTGGTAATGATCGAGCAAGTCTTCGGGAATGGCCGCGACCGCGGTGGCGCGTTCCGTCTCCAGCGCCGCACGCTCTTTCTCCGCCACGGCGCGCTCCGATTCAATTTTCGCGCGCTCCCCTTTCGCAATTTCCTCGACTTCCTTCAAAGCTTTTTCCGCAGCCTTGATTCGCCGGTCGTATTCTTCTCCCGCAACCATTTGCTCCAGTAGCCGGTCTTCGGACTTCGCGGTTTCGTCCTCGGCTCCCTGCGCTTCGTGCTGGAGAGCTTTGAACGCCTCGTTCGTCTTCACCTGATAGGCCTGATCCCTATATTTCTTGGCCTTCTCTTTCCATTGCTCGACGTCGAGTTCGTATTTCTTGCGATCCTTCAGCGCAGTGAGATGGGCTGCCTTGGAGTGTTCGAGCTCCGCGCGTGCTGCCGCGACGCGAGCTTCCACTTCCGCGAGGTGCTTCGGGAATTGAGCCAGCCGCGCTCTCACGTCCTGGAGATGAGTGTCAACGGTTTGGAGGTCAAGCAGGTGCTTGATGATGGGTTGCACGAGAGCACAATTCTAGCACAGCGCGTCGCAGCCCACCCCGCGTGCATGGCGGGCTTAATGCGCCAGTTCTTCGCGGTGCAGCGGGGCGTCTGCTCCGGCGACGCGCACCCGGACGCACGCTTTGCCGTGGCCCAGCGCGTACTTGACGGCGGGAAAAACGCGCGAAGACGCAAGGGAGAAGGCGAGTGAGATGACCGCCTTTTGTCCCCAACGCGAAATAATTTCTTCGCGGAGCCGGTCGCCAAGCGCAACGTCGCGCGATAGCACGGCGCGTGAAAATCGATAGCCGAGCGCGGCATCGGCGGACATTGCCGATTCGTCGCCCGCCAGGATTGCGCGTAGCGTGGCTCCCTTTACACCCGCTCGTTCCGCCATGATCACAACGAGCTGCGTGCACGGCCCGCAGTCTTCAGCCAGAGTCCCAACCAATTTTGCGGCGAACCACGCGTCGTAGGGCGCGCCCTCCCGATACGTCGAGAGGCCGAGAAATTTCGAGAAGCGCCAGAAGGCGCGCGGGCTGGCCGAATAAATATCGCGAAGGTAACTCGTGTCGTAATCGAAATTGCGTTCGTAGGCATCAAGCCTTTTCTTGACAAGCCAGCCAAGCATTTCATTTCTCCGTTCGCGCCTCGCGGCGCCCGAGCCACGCGAGCCAAATGACAAGAATGGCCGGCAAGAAGATCGCCGGCAAATCCCCAATCAAGTTTCGCGCGCTCTCATGGCCGGCGAGGAAGTCATACAAATGCACCAACGCGTGTAGCCCGAGAAATGTTCCGCCCGCAAGCGCCGCCGGCCAAGCCCGGACGGGATCCCATATAAGCCAACAGACGCTGAGGCCGTCCACGAGGTAAGCACAGCCGATATCGCGGATAAAGTGGAGATTCGCGGGGCCGGTGTCTGCGACTCCGGGGATCCAGCGATACCAGGTTAGCGGCGCGACGAGCATCCAGACGCCGTTCGCACCAAGCGCCAAGCCGAGAGCCATCGTGAACATTCGACGCAAGATGTCTCCCTTCTTATAGATGCCGCGTCCAGACGGGTGGATTGTGGCACCGAATGCTGCCCCGGGATGAGTCTTTTTCTGGACGCCAGCCGTATACCGATTATGATAGCGACGCTTACCTGCTGGGAGGAGGCGACGGTGGGGCTCGATTCCGATGTCAGCCAGCTCCGCCGGGGCGACTTGGATGCCCTCTCCGCTCTCGTAGCGCGTTATCAAAATCGGCTCTACCGCTACTTGCTGCGGCTTGTGCGGAACCCGGCGGATGCGGACGATCTCTTTCAGCAAACGTGGATTCGCGTGGCGGAACAGATCCGCCGATATGATCCGAACAGAAATTTCGATGCGTGGCTATTCACGCTCGCGCGCCATCTGGCGATCGATTTTCTGCGACGGCGTCATCCGGCGAGCCTCGACGAGCCGCCCGCGGACGACCCGCACGGCGAAACGATGGCAGCAAAGCTTGCGGCCAAAGAGCCGCCGGCGCTCGACGGTATCCTTGAGCGTGAGCGCGGTTCGCGGCTGGCAGAATGCGTTTCAGGATTGCCGATACACTATCGCGAAGTGCTCTCGTTGAGGTTCGAAGAGGAAATGAAACTCGAAGATATCGCCGTCGTGCTGGATGCGCCGCTCTCGACCGTGAAAACGCGGTTGCGGCGCGGTTTGGACAATTTGCGAAGCAGCTTGGAATCCCGCTACCCCGGGGAGCGCTGGACATGAGCGCCTGCGACGAAATCCGCGACCTGCTTTCGCTCGCCGCTGCGGGTGCGCTCGAGCCGGATGAGGACGAACGCGTGTCGCGGCACATACACGAATGCGCAGATTGCGCCGCCGAGCTCGACAACTGGCAAATACTCGCGCGCGGCCTCCGCCGTCTTCCGACGCCGCAGCCCTCAGCTGGCATCGTCGAGCGGGCGCGAGCGCGAGCGGAACTCGCTTTTGGTGAAGTAGCCGAACAGCGCTGGAATCGAAATGTGCTGGCGTTCTTGATTGCGTTTGCCTGGACGCTGACGGTGCTTAGCTGGCCGCTCGTCCGAATTTTGAGCGGCGGCTTCGCATCCTGGTTTACGACGCGGCTTACGCCGACTTGGTACGCCTTTGCCGGATTCACCGTACTGGGTTGGGTGGCAGGAGGCATTGCAGCGATGGTGCTGGCGTGGCACCAGCGTCGCGAGAGGAGATTGGCATGAGCAGATTTCAAGACAACATTCGCATCATTCCGCGAGCGGCAAAGATAACGGCGTGGCTGGTCGCGCTCGGCGTGGCGACGCTCATAGGGTACCTGGCGACTTTTCCACCAGACCACAGCGCGCCGGCGCCTCCGGTGGCTCGAATACTTTTGCCTATCTTCGCGTTTTCGGTAATCCTCGTTTACGTTCATCTGATCGGCTATGTAAACGGCGACGCGAGGCGTCGCGGCATGCGTTATGTGATGTGGACGCTGCTCGCGATTTTCATTCCCGATGGAATCGGCATGATTCTGTACTTCATTCTCCGCGATCAGTTGCCGCTGACGTGTCCTTCCTGCGGCACGAGCGTGCTTTCGAAATTCACGTTCTGCCCGAATTGCGGCACCTCGGTTAAACCAACTTGCTCGCACTGCGGCAAACCCGTGGAATTGACGTGGACGCACTGCGGTCACTGCGGCTCGACATTGCCCGGCCATCTCCCGCGAACCGCCTGATGCTGCGGGCGGTTCAGCGAAGCGGCTGCACTTCCATGGAAGAATCAATGGAATAATTGCTGCAAGGAAGTTCGGGCGTAGGGGAACAGCGCGCAATCGCCTGAAAATTTCCCGGCGAGGTTTGAACTTCGTAGGTATAGCCGTCGCGGCCTGTTTTCTTCATCACCATGGCGCCGCTCGATTCAAGTTCGTCAAGCGAAGTGTAGTATCCGTGTTCGGCCTGGTACGCGCGCTCGGCTTGTGCGATGGCCAGAAGGTCGTTCTTCACGCCGACAACGCTGATCGTCTGCTGCGGAGTTTTCGTCTCCTTGGGGATGGCGTTGGCGAGATAGAGCTTGTAGACCACCGCGCTAAGAGCGGCGACGATCAGAATGCCGACCAAGCTCTTCATCGGTTCCTCCTCGCATTTTTCCTCGAATCATCCGCGACTGATACGGTATGGAGGTCGAGAGAATTGAGTGCGCGTACGGCCCCCGGGCCCGCGGAAATCGCTTCGGTCACGCTCCGCGCCGGTTGAATCGCGCGCGCCGCGACTGATTTGATCCGTGCTTGAGGCCGGGCTGGCATTCGGATTTGGCAACAACTTTTTTATCACGCCGCATTCCGCCGCGGATCGGTTGAGGAGACTGGTTACGGCTTGTGCTCGCCCGGGCGCTTTCGTTCCGCCGGATCCCAGTCGTCCGGAGGGAAATTAATTTTCCAGAAATGCGGCGACGCCTCGACGAATTCGAGGCCCACTTCCACCTTTCCCCTGTCCTTCGGACCGAGATACGTGACGGTGCAAGACAGCTCTACGTCAATCGCATGATTGAAGAGAAAAAGCTGCTGGCCGCGGATTACCGGCTGGCTCAGCCGCACCATGCATCCATACGCACTCACCGAGCCTGTCAAAGCTTCCTCTTGAAAGGTCTGCGTCCCGATTTTTCCACGGACGCGGACGGGCATGGAGATATGAACGCGCTTGGTTCGGCGCTTCCCGGTCTGGGCTTCCGCGACAACGCCTGGTCCAGCGGGCTTTGCTTCTGGCATGTGAATCTCCTGATACCAGTAGAGACCTGCGGGCGCGACCCCGCAAGCGGTTTGGCCGCGAAGGGGGCGGATAAGTTATCGCCGTGCTCCGGGCGCATTGCGGAATTGCGTTGCGATGGTAGAGTCACGGCACGATTGCGCTCGCTCGGGCGCGATCGGGCGATGAATTCTCGAGACAATTCCGCGGAAACCCCGCGCGCACCCCAGCTGGTGGCGCGCCTCGGCCTGTTCGACGCGACGATGATCGTCATGGGCGGCATCATCGGCTCGGGCATCTTCATAAATTCCTACGTCGTCGCGAGGCAGGTCCACACGCCGGCGCTGATCCTGGGCGCGTGGGTGATCGGCGGAGTCGTGGCGCTCTTCGGCGCGTTCATCTACGCCGAACTTGCGGCGCGCCTGCCGATGGCTGGCGGGCAGTACGCATACTTGCGCGAGGCTTATCATCCGGCGCTCGCGTTCCTCTACGGCTGGGTTCTCCTGCTCGTCATTCAAACCGGCGGAATGGCGGCCGTAGCCGTCACTTTTGCGAAGTATCTTCGCGTACTCGTCGCTGTGCCGTTCTCCGAAGCGTGGGTTGCGGCGATCGTGCTTGCGGGACTTGCGATCGTCAATTGCCTCGGCGTGCGTGCTGGAAGCGCTGTGCAAAGCGCGCTGATGGTTCTGAAAATTCTTGCGATCGCTGCCCTCGTGATTATCGGATTGACACCGGCAGCGCCTGCTTCGAGCATGCTTTCCCGGCCCATTCTCGATCGGCCCGTTTCTCTCGATCTGCTCACCGCGGTCGGCGCTGCGCTTACACCGGTTCTTTTTGCGTACGGCGGCTGGCAAACGGCGAATTTCGTCGCGGCTGAAATTCGCGAGCCTTCACGCAATTTGCCGCGCGCATTGGTTCTCGGTGTGATCGGCGTGATTCTTCTCTATCTCGCGGTCAATATCGTTTACGTGCGCGTTCTCGGTCCCGCGGGCCTCGCGGCGACCAGCACACCCGCGACCGACGTGATGCAGCGCGCTCTCGGCTCCGCCGGCGCCAAGTTCATTGCTCTCGGAATCACGATCTCGACGCTTGGATTCCTCAGCCAAAGCGTTCTCACCGCTCCGCGCGTGTATTTCGCCATGGCGCAGGACGGCCTGTTTTTTCGCAGCGTGGCGTGGGTGGACCCGCGGCATCGCGTTCCGGCGGTGGCGATTCTTCTGCAAGCTGCGGCGGCAATGGTCATCGCCCTGACGGGGCGATACGAACAAATATTGAATTACGTCGTTTCGATGGACTTCATCTTCTTCGGCCTGACAGCCACGTGCTTGTTCGTCTTCCGCCGGCGCGATTCGAGCGGCGCCGATGGCGGCACTGCCGGGCCAGTTACGTATCGTGCGCCCGGGCATCCGTACACGACGATCGTGTTCATCGCGATATCATGGTTGGTGGTTGCAAACACCATCTACAAATATCCCGCCAACACACTCGTGGGAATGAGTATCCTCTTGGCCGGCATTCCGGTTTATTACATTTGGAAATGGCGCAACGCGGAGCGATCGTGACTCAACGACGCGAAATTCGTTCGGCGTACATCGAATGGGCGAAGCTGCGCTCACGCGCGCGATTCAATTTGGCAGTGAGTGGCATGCCGAATCTTCCTTTGGCGCGACTTCCCGTATCCCTTACTGACATTGAGATCTCAGGGTCGGACGGTTACGGCTACGGGCCGCTGCAAGAACGCCTGGCGGCGAGATGCGGCGTTGATGCCGACTGCGTTGTCGAGGCGACAGGCACTTCGATGGCGAATCATCTGGCGCTCGCCGCGCTCATCGAGCCCGGCGATGAAATTCTCGTCGAGCAACCCACCTACGAGCTGCTTCTGACTGTGGGCGGGTATCTGGGCGCGAAGATCGAGCGTTTTCCGCGAGTCTTCGATGCCGGATTCCAAGTGGACCCGCGAGAGATCGAGCGCGCGATCACACCGCGCACGCGTGTCGTTGTGATCACCAACCTTCACAATCCCACGGGCGTGCGAACTCCCGATTCGGCCCTTCGGTTGGTCGGTGAAATCGCCCGGAGCCATGGCGCGACGGTGCTCGTGGATGAAGTTTATCTCGAGGCATGCTTCGACCCCGCGGCGCAATCGGCATTCCATCTCGGCCCGAATTTCGTGGTTACGAGCAGCTTGACGAAAGCGTACGGACTCTCGGGCCTGCGCTGCGGATGGATTCTGGCATCGCCGCTGCTGGCGGAGCGCATGTGGAGGCTCAACGATCTCTTCGGCGTGATTCCCGCGCATGCGGCGGAGCGATTGAGTGTGGTCGCGCTCGATCACTTGCCGGAGATTGCGGCGGCGGCCAAAGCGCTGCTCGATGCGAATCGGGCGCGCGTGAATCAATTTCTCGATTCGCGCGACGATGTCTCCGCCGTTCGTCCAGAATCGGGCACGATTGTGTTTCCGCGGCTTGCGCACGGGCGCGCCGATGCGTTCTGCCAATTGCTCCGCGAGAAATACGACACGTCCGTCGTGCCCGGCCATTTCTTCGAGATGCCGGATTTCTTCCGCCTCGGATATTCCGTGGAAGCGGAAACGCTCGAGAACGGGCTTCAACGAATCGCTTCAGCGCTGGATGATTTTTCGCAAGGCCACTGAATCAGGCGGGAAAAGTTCAGTGTGCGCGTAGAAGCCGCATAAAAGCGCGCGCGGCATGAGATAGCGCGCGGTCGCGGCGATAAAGCACGAAAAGATGCCGCGGGAAGTGCATCCGCCGGATGCGCAATTCAACCAGCGTGCCGCGCTCGAGCTCCATCTTCACGCACATGCGAGGGACAATCGCCACACCCATATTCATCTCGACGGCTCGCTTGATGCTTTCGATCGTCGGCAGCTCGACGTCCATGCAAAGTGACGTCCGGTGCCGCGCAAAAAATTGCATTACACGCTGGCGGTAGGGCGACTCCACGATGTGCGCGACGAAGCTTTCCTCCCCGAGATCTTTCACGCTCACTGTGCGGCGCGTGGCCAGCCGGTGCTTCGGAGGAACCACCAGCGCCAGCTCGTCCCTCATGAATTCCACGGCCACGAGATTCGGATCCATCGGCCGGTACGTCACAACGCCGAAATCCAGCCGGTAATTCAGAAGTTCAGTTGGGATCTCTCGCGAAAACACGCGGTGAAACCGGACGTGAATCTTCGGATATTTGCGCCGGTATTGCGCCAGCGCGGGCAGCAACGCGTGAATCGAGCTCTCGTTGGCGCCGATCGAGAGCTCGCCCTGCCGCAATTTCTGGAGATCGTCCACGCCGCGGCGAATTTCCTCCCGCAAGTTGAGCATCCGCTCGGCGTATTCCTTCAAGAAAATTCCCGCCTCGGTGAGCTGCCCGCTCCTCGACCCGCGAACAAACAGCGGCTGGCCGACCCACTCTTCGAGCTTGCGTACGGAGATGCTAATCGCCGGCTGAGTCCGGAAGAGCTTGACGGCCGCGCGAGAGAAGCTCCGCTCCTCCGCGACGGTCAAGAACACTTGTAGGGACGCCAGATCCAAAATTAGCCTCTCGGTAGACAGGTGCGTCCGGCGTGTGCACCGGATTCGGCCATAATCCTTCTATAAGCCCGGCTAATACACAAGCGAAAAACTATAAATTTGACGTTCGGGCCGCGCCAGGCTTCACTAATACGAGGGGAGAAGTATGGACACGGTGCATATTTTCGACACGACGCTCCGCGACGGCGAGCAATCACCCGGCTTTTCGATGAACCGGGAGGAAAAGCTCCGGCTGGCGCGCCAGCTCGAACGGCTCGGCGTGGACGTCATCGAAGCCGGGTTCCCCATCGCGTCGGAAGGCGATTTCGAAGCGGCCCGCGCAGTCGCGCAGGAACTGAAGGACTCGCGCGTGGCGGCGCTCGCCCGCGCTTACCTGCTGGATATTGACGCCGGACTTCGCGCCATCGAGCCTGCCGCAAAACCGCGGCTGCACATTTTTCTCGCCACGTCGGATCTGCACCTGAAGTACAAGCTTCGAATGTCGCGCGAAGCGGCGCTCGAACAAGTCGGCAAGATGATTCGATATGCTCGCGAGCGCTGCGATGAAATCGAATTCTCCGCCGAAGACGCGAGCCGCAGCGACCTCGATTACCTGACGCGCGTATTCGAAACCGCGGCCGAAGCCGGTGCGACAATTCTCAACATTCCCGACACCGTCGGCTACAGCACGCCGGAAGAATACGGCGCGATTTTCCGCCACATCGCGGAACACACTCGCCGCTTTCCCGGCATCGTTCTGAGCGCGCATTGCCACAACGACCTCGGCCTCGCCGTGGCCAATTCGCTCGCAGCCATCGCCGCGGGAGCGCGGCAAGTGGAATGCACGATCAACGGCATCGGCGAGCGCGCGGGCAACGCATCGCTCGAAGAAATCGTAGTAGCGCTCGAGGTGCGCCGCGCCTCATTCGGCGTGGGAACACGCATCAACCTGAAAGAAATCTACGCCACCAGCCGCCTGCTCTCTGAAATCACGGGCGTATCGGTGGCGCCGAACAAGGCCGTCGTCGGTGCGAACGCCTTCGCGCACGAAGCGGGAATCCATCAGGACGGCATCCTGAAAAATCCGCTTACCTACGAGATTATTTCGCCGCAGGAAGTGGGCGTGCCCGCCCGGCGGCTCGTTCTCGGGAAACATTCCGGCCGCAACGCGCTGCGCGCGCACCTCCTCGAGCTCGGCTTCATGACGAACGACGAAGAATTGCGTCTGTGCTACAGTGCTGCCATGGCGCTCGCCGACGAGGCCAAGCAGGTCACCGACCGTGACCTTCTGACCATCGTGCACCAAGTGCGCCGCGGAAATATCGCCTCCGCGAACGAACCTGGCATCGGCGCCACGGCCGGCGACTGAATATCCTCGAACGAAATCACGAGCACGGCCGCTTCGGCTGCCACGAAATGTGCCGGCGCCTGGGAAGCCTTACATGAGCGGTGTCCACAAAAAAATCGTCGTCCTGCCCGGTGATGGGATCGGCCCGGAAGTCACGGGCGCAGCCACCCGGCTGCTGATTGACTGCGCGACTGCATTCGGCCACCAGTTTGATCTCCAAGAAATGCCGTTTGGCGGCAACGCGATTGACCGCTGCGGTGAACCGCTGCCCGCGGAAACCCTGGCGGCGTGCCGCGAAGCCGACGCCATTCTTCTCGGCGCCGTTGGCGGACCCAAATGGGACGCGCTGCCCATCGGCAAGCGCGCGGAGAGCGGTTTGCTCGCGCTCAGGGGCGGGCTCGGGCTCTACATCAATGTCCGGCCGATTCGTGTTCGCGAATCCCTGATTGGAATTTCACCGCTGCGCCCGGAAAAAGTGCGCGGCTGCAATTTTGAAATCATCCGCGAATTGGCGGGCGACATTTATTTCGGCGCGCACGAGCATTCGAGTGCGAACGGCGTGGAGAGCGCACGCGACGTCGCGCAGTACGACGAGCGCGAAATCGAGCGCGTGGCGCGCTACGCCTTCGAGCGCGCCACGGCGCGGCGGAAACGGCTCGCGAGCGTGGACAAAGCAAACGTTCTCGCCACGTCAGTCCTTTGGCGCAAGACGGTCGCTCGCGTCGCGAAAGATTATCCCGGCATCTCGCTAGAGAATCTCTATGTGGATAACGCCGCGATGCAGGTGGTTCTCAGCCCAGCGCAGTTCGACGTCATCGTTACCGGAAATCTTTTCGGCGATATTCTCAGCGACGAAGCCGCGGCGCTCGCCGGCTCCATCGGATTAATCCCTTCGATGAGCCGCGGCGATTCGCCGAAGGGCGCGCTCTACGAGCCGATTCACGGCTCCGCGCCTTCGCTCGCCGGCCGCGACATCGCTTGCCCGCTCGGCTCGATTTTCTGCGCCAGCTTGATGCTGAAAGAATCGTTTGGTCTCTTGCCCGAGTCCGAGTGGATTGATTCGGCCGCGGATCGCGTCCTTGAGCAGGGCTATCGCACCGCCGACATTGTCGAACCGGCCAGTCAGGCCGTGAGTTGCTCGAAGATGGTGGAGTTGATTCGCGCGGAAATGTCGGACACGCTCCTACACGCGGAGCGGTACGGCTGGGGCGTTTAGCAGCATCCTGCCAGTTCAGGACTTGCGCAGGACGAGGGTGGACGCAATAAAGTCGTGCAGCGCCTGCTTCTTTTCTGTGAATCCCGCCATGATGTAACCGATTCCGAGCGGTATGAATCCTGTCACGATCTTGGCAAAGAATCGGCCGGTTGCGTGGCCAAACGTTAATCGCTTTCCCGCTACGTCGGTGACGATCAGCCCGAGCGCCTTCTTGCCGAGCGTCGCCTGCCACGCCGAACTTTCCATCATCGCGAAATAGAGCCACTGGCCGCCGACGAGGACGGGAATCAATAGCAATATGAAAAAGATAAAACCGGAAGCCGCGAAGATTGCGTTCGGATCGTCTGCGTGAGCCGAGAGAGTCGATAGGGCTGCTCCAAGGCCCGTTATGAGCGCAACGATGACGATCAGGGGCACTGCGACGATACCAATGATCATCGCGTCAATAAGGTAGGCAACGACCCGCAGCCAGAAACCTGCGTACGGATACATGAGCGCGGGAGGAACCGCAATCGGTGCGCCGATTGGAGCATAGGCGGTCGGCGGCGGCACCGGCGGTGGATATTGTGCCGGCGCTGTGGCCACGGGCGCGGCAATGATGGGCGCGGCGGGTACGGGCGTCCCGCAAGCCGGGCAAAATACTGCGCCTTCTACCAGCGCTCCACCGCAACGCGAACAGAACATCGTTTCTCCTCGTTGCCTCGCGCTCTACGAAACCTGCTTGATGACGAGCGTTCCGGCGATCAAGTCATGCAACGCCTGCTTCTTTGCCGTGAATCCAGCCATGATGTAGCCGATCAGCAGGGTCATGCTGGAAATAATTTTTGCAAGATTGCGGCCGAGCGCGTGGCCGAGACTGATTCGACGCCCCTGCATATCCGTAACCGCGAGACCGAGCGCTTTCTTGCCGAGCGTCCCCTGCCAGGACGAGCTCTCACAAATCGAGAAGTAAAGCAGGTTGATCACAAAATTGATCGTTATGGTGAGAAGCAAGACGGGCAGAAGCGTTCCGAGAAGTACGTCCGGGCGTTCTCCAAATGACGGACGCATCGCGCGATGAATTCCGAACGCGCCAAATAATGCCAGACGAATCGGAAACGTCACGACCGCGAGCGCAATGAAATCAATGATGATCGCAACGAACCGGAGCCAAAAGCCGGCGTACGCCACGCCCAGCGCGGCGGCCGGCGCCGAATATGCCGGGGCACTTCCATAAGCTGGAGCCGCAGGAGCAGCCGCCACGCCTCCCGTTGCCTGGCCGCAATTCGGGCAGAAAGCGACACCTGCAGCGACGTTCGTCCCACACTTGGAGCAAAACATACTGCCTCCCATCTAGCGCCGGAAAATTGCGAGCGGGAAAGCTACATTGCTGGCGGCATCCTACTCAACTCCCTTCCCGCGGGTCAACTATTACCAGCGGCGGGCTTGATGCCGTAATCCTTGGCGATGAGGCGGTCGATTGCACGGTCGGAAAGCAATCGCTTCATCCATTTCACGAAGTACGCCCTGCTCGTCACAGGATACCGCGGGCGCGGCGGCGTTTCCCGAATCGCGCGAAGGATCACGCGGGCGCAATCGTCAGGCGTGTATTTTGGCGACGCGGTCACCCGGCCCCAGCTTTTGCGGAACCCTTCGTAGATCATTCGATACGGACTCTTTTCCGCGCGCTCCACATAGCTCGAGGAAAGTTCGGTCGCCGCGTTCTGCATGTTGCTCGGTATGTAGCCCGGTTCGACGATGGCAACGTGTATGCCGAAGGGCATCAATTCAAGGCGCATTGCGTCGCTCGCTGCCTCCACCGCGTGCTTGGTGCTGCTGTAAGGGCCGAACATTGGCGAGGAGATTTTCCCGGCTACCGAGCTCATGTTGATGATCCGGCCGCGGCGGCGTTCGCGCATGGCCGGAAGGACGCGCTGTGATACGCGCACCAAGCCAAAATAATTCGTTTCAAATATTTTGTGCAGGTCGTCGAGGGAAATTTCTTCCATGGGCGCCGCGATGGCGATTCCCGCGTTATTGATTAGGATTTCGACGGGCCCGGCTTGCTGCTCGATCTCGGAAACTGCGCGGTTCACCGATTCGTCGTCGGTCACATCGATTTCCAGTGTTGCGAGCGGCAAATCGCGATCCTTTGCCTCGACATCGAGAGCCGCACGCCTTTGCGCGTTGCGCCCGCCAGCAAAAACGCGATAGCCCGCATCCGCGAGCATCAAAGACGCCGCGCGGCCAAGCCCCTCCGTCCCGCCTGTGACCAACACCGTGGAACTGCTTACTAAATTGTTCTCTGTCATCCTCAGACCTCGGGAACTTTCTTATTTGTGCCGAAACTAGAGGGTGACCGCAAAAACAGTGATGCGGATGCCGGCCATCCTGAAAGATCTAACGCGTCAAATTCGCGCCACTTGGAATCGGCTGCAATCGTAGGCGACTCCTGCAGCGCGAGTCAATTGACATCGCGAAACCGCTCATGGTGGGGCAGTTGCGAATTTTTCATTATTCAAAAATCCATTTCCCTGTGCCACGCGTACTCATGCCGGGTACAGAAATTCAAAATTCTTCAAATCGAAAGGAATAAAGAAATGAAGAAAGCTCTGGCAACAACACTTCTGGCGATTGTGGCCGTCTGCGGCGCAGCTTCGTACGCGGCAACGCAGGATAAGACCGTCATGGTCGGCGGGCAGGCGATGTATCCGACCAAGGACATCGTTGATAACGCGGTAAATTCAGCCGATCACACGACGCTCGTCGCGGCAGTAAAAGCAGCGGGACTTGTGGACACGCTGAAGGGCCCTGGCCCGTTTACCGTTTTCGCTCCGACAAATGAAGCCTTCGCGAAGCTTCCGGCCGGCACGGTTGACACCCTTTTGAAGCCCGAAAATCACGACATGCTGGTGAAAATCCTCACCTACCACGTCGTTGCAGGGCGCTATTCCACGGCGGCATTGAAGAAAGAAATCCGCGCCGGCCACGGACAGGCAACGCTCAAGGCAGTCAGCGGCGGCACGCTCACCTTTATGATGAACGGTGACGACAACATCATCATCAAGGACGAGAAGGGTGATTGGGCTAACCTGACGATCGCCAACGTGAACCAGTCGAACGGCGTCATTCAAGTGATCGACACCGTTCTGCTCCCGAACTAACTCTTTCGCAGAGTTACACGAAACGGAGGCCCGCGTCACAACCGGCGTGGGCCGCCGCCGCCGTGTGCCGGGCAGGTCACCAAATTTTTGCGTTTGCTTCGGCGCGGATTCTCGAAATTGAACGATCTTTCTGTGACCCTCATCACTGCAACTTCCAGCATGGAGAGAGAGTCTCAATTGTATGAACGGGCCGATCGCAGCGACGTTCCTGGTACACAACGATCGACGATATGCAAGCGGGGCGACATGCGTTTTCGCTTTGCTGGAGGACGACGATGATTAAGCAAGTGAAGGGCGGCTACAAAGTGCTCTCATCGAAAGGACGCAATATGGGCGGTCCCTACAAGACGCGCGAGGAAGCGCTGAAGCGTCTGCGCCAAGTGGAATTTTTCAAGAATAAGAAGGCCTGAAGTAAGAGAGGATCAACTACATGAGTCGTGTTCGCGTCTGATTTGGCGATGTACCGCTATTTCCACAGGACCCTCGGAAATTCACAGCGGCCGCATCCAAATTTCTGTTGAATGGACTTGACGAATGTTAATGGGATGTTATACTTTCTGATTGTCAGCGGGGTCTGTGTGTGCAGAGTAGCTTGCTGACGGGACCCGCCATCTGCCTTGTTAAGTTCGAGGTGAGGTTGGTTACGAACTCCGGGTAAAAAACAGTCGAGCATCGCGCGATTCCGTCCTCCGGCGGTATGAAGCGGAGATTGGACGGACTCACCCGGCGCTTGACGCCGGGTTTTTTATTGCTCGTGACTTCGGCTCCAAACCGGATTCACGCTCTGCCGGGCGCAGAGACGTCAAGATCAGCAGTTGCGATCCTGATGAAGCTCTTTGACAACTGAAGGAAGCTGGCAATTTACGACCTCTGTTCCGTGCGCCGATTTTGGCAGCGGAGTGGAGGCAGTAAACCGCAAGTTTGCTCGAGTAGCAAATGTGGAAAGGCGAGCTTGCCTGCACGCTGCACGCATTCGCGGAAGACGAAGCCCCCGCAAGAGGCGTTTGTCACGATGCGATTGCGTCTCTCTGTCCCTCACCGGACCGAGACGTGTTAGGTAAGTTTTATGGTCAAGCTACTAAGGGCGTACGGTGGATGCCTTGGCGCCAACAGACGACGAAGGACGTGGCAAGCTGCGATAAGCCTCGGGGAGCCGCAAGCAGGCTTTGATCCGGGGATTTCCGAATGGGGAAACCCTTCCTGATGAACTCAGGAAACGGCCCGCTGAATACATAGGCGGGTGCGAGTCAACCCAGGGAAGTGAACCATCTCAGTACCTGGAGGAAAATAAATCAAACGAGATTCCGATAGTAGCGGCGAGCGAAATCGGAACAGCCCAAACCGTCGTGTTTACACGGCGGGGTTGTAGGACCGCGTGAGTAGAGTTACCAATCCGGAGGCTAGGTGAACCCGCTGGAAAGCGGGGCCAAAGAATGTGAAAGCCACGTAGCCGAAAGCTTACCGGACTCGAAGCGGTATCCTGAGTACTACGGGACACGAGAAATCCCGTGGGAAGCTGGGGAGACCACTCTCCAAGGCTAAATACTCGTTGGCGACCGATAGTGAACTAGTACCGTGAGGGAAAGGCGAAAAGCACCCCTGCGAGGGGAGTGAAATAGAACCTGAAACCGTATGCTTACAAGCAGTCGGAGGGCTATGGTTCCGATTCGTCGGAACAATGCCTGACGGCGTGCCTCTTGCTTAATGAGCCGGC
>CAWIRU010000007.1:217500-1655833 GCA_963838705.1 uncultured Acidobacteriota bacterium
GCCCGTGGCCTATCCAGCGCGTCCACGCGTGCTCGAAAATCTCCCAAATCGCCCAGATTCCGAGCGCCAGACCCGCGTCAAGCTGGACGTCTTTCGCGTTGCTCCATCGCCCGCCGATCAGATCACGAAGTTTCGTTCCCGTCCTTTTCAAGCCGGCTCTCCACACGAAAATAAAGAGCCCCCACTCCGCGGCGATAATCGAAAGATATAGCGGAATTACATTCGTATGTTGCGGCAATGCGCTGGCCTGCGAGCGCGCATGCCGCTGAAATAGAGCCCCGCCAACCGCCAGACTCAGAAACAATGCGACCAGCAATGCCGTATGCCACCACGGAGCGATAAACTTTTCGGTTGAAGCTTCGAATCTCGGCACTGCGACTGTCGTCATTTTGACCTCGTCACCACTGGAAGCAAACGCTCGGGCTGATCGACGAAATTCCGATTCTTTGCTCGGTCGGTGCGCTCTCGTAATAGGTATCCGCGACTTGCCAAAAAGTTACAGACGGATTGCCGGCAACTACCAATTGCGGACCCCTACCCTGGCTGTGCTAACGTGGCTCGGTTTTTGGGCAACGCGGAGAATTTCGGCAACGCGAACGCAAAGACTCGTGCGGCGGAGGGAACATGGCAGCGACGAAGAAGCGGAAGAGCAAGGCGGCGCGGCGTCCCTCAAAATCAAATGCAGACGGCCGCTCGAACCATCACCTCGAATACTTCACCACGCCGAAGCCTCGCGCGTTGCCTTTCAGCGATGCCGTGCGCGTCGGCAATCTGCTCTACCTCTCGGGCCAAATCGGCGCGGACGAAAACTTGAAGCTCGCGCCGGGCGGCGTCCTCGCCGAAACGAACCGCGCGCTCGAAAACATCAGCGCGATTTTGAAACGCCACGGCTCGTCGCTCGAGCACGTCGTGAAGTGCACGGTGATGCTCGCGGACATGAGCGAATGGGACGCGATGAACACCGTCTACGTCACGTTTTTCCCGAAGCACCGCCTGCCCGCACGCAGCGCCTTCGCCGGCACCGGCCTCGCGCTCGGCGCGCGCATCGAAATTGAGTGCATCGCCGCGGTGAAATAGAACTACTCCGGAGCGTCCGTCAAACGACTTTCGCAAGGCGAGATACGGCGATTGAATTCCGCTAGACCGCTGGCGATCTCAGTCCATCCGGCACAAGCGGCATTGAACGCAGTCGGATTCCAGTCGAGTCGAAGATTGCGTTCGCAATTGCCGGCGCGGTCCCGACGATCGGCGTTTCTCCTGCACCCGCGGACGGCAAATCCTTGCGATCGACCATCACGACTTCAATTTTAGGAATGTCGCTGAAGCGCGGCACTCGATATTCGGAGAAATGCGGATTCGTGATGCGCCCGTCGGCGAATTCAATCGCTTCGAACAGTGCACCGCCCAGACCCATCACCATCGAGCCCTCGATCAGATTACTCAGATGATCGGGATTGACGATCGCGCCGCACTCGAACGCAGTCAGCAGCCGCTCGACGCGGACGTCGCCCGTTTTCTTGTCCACGCGCACTTCGGCGCACGCCGCGACGTACCCGCCTTTCTCGACGCCGCCCGCGATGCCGAAGCCCTGTCCCGGCAGCTTCTTCTCGCCGGGCCAGCCGAAAGCTTTCGCGGCCGCTTCGAACACGGCGAGCAATCGCGGATCTTTCAAATTACGGCGGCGAAACTCCAGCGGATCGAGTTTTAATTCGCGCGCCAGCTCATCCATGTGCGATTCGCGCGCGAAATGATTCGCGGCTGCCGCGAGCGAGCGGTAAGAACCCTGCCGCAGCGGCGATTGCGAGGGATGAAATTCGATTTTCTGATTCGGGACTTCGTAGGGCGTTCCGATGCCCGCCGTGCCAGAGTTGTAATTGTGATATTCCCACGCGGAGATGGTTCCATCGCTCTTTGCGCCGCTCGTGATTTCGATTCGCGCCGCGGGACGAAAATACGCCCACGTGAATTCCTCTTCCCGTGTCCAGACGAGTTTCACCGGCCGCTTCGCAACGCGCGCGAGCCGCGCCGCTTCCACGGCGCATTCGCCCGTGTGTTTGCCGCCGTAGGCTGAGCCCGTGTCGGGAACGAGAACTCGAACCTTCGTTTCGGGAATGTTGAACGCATGCGCGAGTTCGGGACGCACACCGAACGGCCGCTGCGTGCCGGTCGAGACGGTCAGCTCGCCGTTATTCCACTCGGCCACGGCCGCGCGCGGTTCGAGCGGCGCGTGCGCGATGTAAGCGGTTGTGTACGTCGCGCTCAGGCGATGATCGGCGGCCGCGAGGCCCGCATCGATCGAGCCTTTCGTATGTCCGGGATCGCGGTCGTAATCAAGCGGCTCGCCAGGATGCGCCTTCAAGTAATCGAAGATGCCCTTGCTAGACGGTTGCGGCGCGGCCTTCCATTGAACTTCGATGGTCGCTGCCGCGCGAGCCGCTTCCAGTTCCGTCGGCGCGGCAACGCCGACAAAATCGCCATCAATGACAACAATTACACCCGGCATCGCTTTCGCAGCGGTTGCGTCGGCCGAGACGAGCGTCGCGCCGAAAGCTGAGGGCCTCACGACTTTGCCGTACAGCATTCCGGGCAGCTGCACATCCGACGTGTAGCGATGATGCCCAGTGACGAAGTCCCGCGCATCCACTTTGCGCTCCGATTTTCCAGCCAGTGCCCAGTGATCGGTAGGAGTAAGCGTCTCGTCCGCGGGAATTGTTTCCGCAAATTGCTGGCCCTTTGCCAGTTCAGCGTAACCGGCGCTGCGCCCCGCTTGCGGATCTCGAATCTTGCCCTCCGCGGCAACGAGCCGGCTGCGATCCACATTCCATTTCTGCGCCGCGAGGCCCAACAAAACATTTCGTCCCGCTGCCGCGGCTTTTCGAAGCTGAGGCGCCATGTACGGAGTGGTCCGGCTTCCAAAGGTGCCCATGTCATAGGGGCACCGCGAAGTGTCGCCCATCACGAGAACGATTGAACCGAACGGAACGCGCAGCTCATCGGCGACGGCTTGCGCGAGCGATGTGCGAATGTTCTGGCCGACTTCGACTTTGCCCGTGAATACCGTTACGACTCCGTCTTCGCCAATGTGGAGCCACGCGCCAATATTTTGCGGCGTCTCCTCACCTCGCGCACGCGCGCCGGACTCCTGCGCGGCAAGCGGATTATTGAATGCCACGAGGATTGCAATTCCTCCGCCGACAGCCTTGAAGAATGCGCGGCGCTGCAATTCGAAATGGTAAAGCGGCTGGTCGCGAAATTCGTACCGTTCGGGTTCGATGACAGCGCTATTGCGAATCTCTTTGCTCATCGCGACGCCTCCTTCATCACCTGCGCGGCCTGTCGAATGGCAGCTACGATGCGCGGATACGTTCCGCAGCGGCAGATGTTGCCTTGCATCAGCCGCACTATCTCTTCGTCGGAGTAATCATGCTTCGTGGCCAGCAGCGCCGCGCCCGCGACGATCATTCCCGAAGTGCAGTAGCCACATTGCATCGCGCCGATCTCCAGGAACGCTTCCTGCAGGGGATGCAGCTTTCCGTCCCGCTCGAGGCCTTCGATGGTCGTAATCGCCTTCGCGCCGACGCTGGCCGCTTTCGTAATGCACGATCGCCGAGCGACTCCGTTAATCATCACCGTGCAAGCGCCGCACTGGCCTTCTCCGCAACCGTATTTCGATCCGGTCAAGCCGAGTTCATCGCGGAGCACGCTGAGGAGACTCGCCTCCGGATCGACCGTGATCAGGTGTTGCGATCCATTCACCGTCAGTTCAAATGTCTGGTTCATCGTTTCTGCTCCCAAGAAAACTATACTCCACCTTGCGAACGCCGGATTCCACCCAACGCGTGGCGGCGAGCGCCTCTCTTTGATACATTCTTGCGGCAAGAAAAACTCAATTCGCCGGAATCATGATGAAGACGAAAGTCGTATTGACCGGAATTCTCGCAGCGGCCATCGCCGTCGGTTTGGCGCTCGGCGCCCACTCACTTCGCGCTCAGGCTGATTCGTCCACGCGGCAGATGGCGCACGACATTTTCAAACAGCTCATCGAGATCAACACCACGGATTCGGTGGGCAGCACGACCGTCGCCGCTGAAGCGATGGCGGCGTGGCTGCGCGGCGCGGGATTCACTGGCGACGACATTCAGGTTCTCGGGCCCAATCCGCGCAAGGGCAATCTCGTTGCACGCATTCACGGCACGGGCGCTCGCAAGCCGATTCTCTTCATCTGCCATCTCGATGTCGTCGAAGCGCACCGCGAAGACTGGAGCATGGATCCATTCCAATTCATCGAAAAAGACGGCTACTTCTACGGCCGCGGCACCGAAGACATTAAAGAGGGCGACGCGCTTCTCGTCACCACGTTTATCCGGATGAAAAAAGAAGGCTACCGTCCCGACCGCGACCTGATTCTCGCGCTGACCGCCGATGAAGAAGGCGGCGATTTTAACGGCGTCAATTGGCTGCTGAACAATCATCGTGAATTGATCGACGCGGATTTCGTGATCAATCCCGACGCCGGCGACTTCGAAATGGACCAGGGAAAAAAGCTCGCAGTGGGAATTCAAGCGAGCGAAAAACTCTACCAGGACTACGAAGTGAAGGCGGAAAACCCCGGTGGGCACAGTTCGCTGCCGCGGCCGGACAACGCAATCTACGAGCTTGCCGGCGCCCTGCTGCGGCTCGAACGGAACCAATTTCCTTTCGAGCTGAACGACGTCACGCGCGAGTATTTCGCGCGCGAGGCGGATATCGTCGGCGGCACGACCGGCGCGGACATGAAAGCGATTCTCGCGACGCCGCCGGACAGAGATGCGATCAAGCGGCTCACGCTCGTGCCGTATTACAACTCGCGCATGCGCACCACGTGCGTCGCGACCCGCGTGGAAGCCGGCCACGCCAATAACGCGCTCGCGGGCACGGCACGCGCCAATGTGAATTGCCGCATCCTGCCCGGGCATTCGCCCGAGGAAATTCAGCAGGCCCTCGTGCAGATTATGGCGGATCCGAAAATCGTGGTGGAGCGGTCGACCGTTCTTGGCGGGGTCTCGCGGCCCAATCCGCCTTCGCCGCTGCGGCCGGACGTAATGGGCGCGATTCAACGCGTGGCCGCGCAGATGTGGCCCGGCGTGCCGGTGGTGCCAGTGATGGATGCGGGAGCGAGCGACGGTGCGATCACGCGCGGGTTCGGCATGCCGACCTACGGCGTTCCGGGCGTCTTCATTGACATCAACGACGACCGCTCTCACGGCCGCGACGAGCGTCTCCCAGTCGCTTCATTTTATGAGGGTGTTGATTTCTACTATCACTTCATCCGCGTGCTCAGCTCGCCGCAATAGAAATTCATTGAGAGAAAATCGCCGATGAGTTGGGCGCGAACGCTTCTCCTCAAAGCGGCTGAAAACCGCTGGCTGCGCGAGCGCGCGCCGCGGTACTCGTTCGTCAAGCGCGGCGTCGCGCGTTTCATGCCCGGAGAAACCGCCGAGGATGCGTTCGGCGCGATTCGCAAGCTGCAAGCCAACGGCCTCGGCGCCGTGCTGACGGCGCTGGGCGAAAACGTCGCCGATCGCGCGGAAGCGGAAGCCGAAACTTCACACTACGAAGATGTCCTGGGGCACATCTGGGTTCAGCGCATTCCTGCCGAAATTTCCGTCAAACTCACGCATCTCGGCCTCGACCTCGACAAGGAATTCTGCTTCGCGAATCTCACGCGTCTGATTGCCTGCTCGCCGACGGGAAAAACGGTTTGGATTGATATGGAGCAAAGTTCGTACGTGGATGCGACGCTCGAAATCTACCGCCGCGCGCGGGACGCGGGAGCAAACGTCGGTGTGTGTTTGCAGTCGTACCTCCGGCGGACAGGAGAGGACGTGCGGAAGCTATTGCCTCTGGGTGGCGCGATTCGATTGGTGAAAGGCGCTTACAACGAACCGCCTGAGGTTGCTTTCCCGCACAAACGCGACGTGGACGAGAATTATTTTCGTCTCGCGCAAATTCTCCTTGGCGATGATGCGCGCCTCGCCGGGCTGCGCGCTGCCATCGCAACTCACGATACGCAGCTCATCGCGCGCATCGAGGCGTGGGCCGCAGCCAACGGCCTCTCAAAGAATCAACTTGAGTTTCAAATGCTCTACGGAATTCAGCGCGCCGAGCAGTCGCGCCTCGCGGCGGAGGGATGCCGCTCGATTGTCCTCGTGGCCTACGGCAAATATTGGTTCCCGTGGTACATGCGCCGCCTGGCCGAGCGCCCCGCCAACGTCTGGTTTCTTGCGCGAAACTTTTTCGCGCGATGAGTGCCGAGAGAATTGGGAACGTCAGCGTTTCACAATCGCGGCCATGCCGAGGCCCGCAATGCCCCAGCTAACCACCCAGCTTGCGATATGCGCGATCGTGTAATTCATCGGGAATCCATACCAATTCCAGTACGGCAAATCGTAGATCACCCCGGCGACAATGCTGATGAGCAGAACGATCAGCGCCCGGCTGCCAAACGTTGTCGAGCCCGCAGCGATGCCGAGTATCCAAGCGATGAGAAGCCCAGCGACGACGTTAAAAAGAAATTGATTCAAGAGCAGCTTCCCGAACTGAAGCTCGGTGCCACCGGGGCTATAGATGAGTATTCCAGTCGGGCCTTGCTTATAGGCCTCGAGATAAGCTGTTTGCGCCGCGGCCGCCTGCTCCTTCGACTGGCCCGACATCGGAGGCGCCGGGGGAAAGAAATAAAATCCGGGATCGTGAATCGAAGTGCGCATCGCAGTCTCTACGGCGCCGCCACCCGGCATGTTCTTGATGCCGATCTGGCCGAGGTTACCCGCGAGGTGCCAGATGGAGCTAACCACGAAGACGAGCACCGCACCGACGAGACCGCCAAGAATAATTCGCTTGGTCATGATGAATCCTCCAAGAAACTGTGGCGCAGGCCAATTCCGCCCCGAAGAGGCCCCGCAGGAAGCGCAACGATGCGCTACAAAATCACTTTTGGCCGCACGGTGTCAAGCGAATGAAGAAACGACCGGGAGACGATAGATTGAGAATGCAACGCGGGAGATTTTGCGAGGCGAGCGCTACTTGGACGGTTCGTCGCGCTCGATTTTGCCATCGCGAACGCGAATGACGCGATCGGCGTGGCGCGCGATGTCGGATTCGTGCGTGACGAGAATGATCGTGTTGCCCTGCTCGTGAAGTCTCGCGAAGAGAGCCATTATTTCTTCGCCGGTCTGCGAATCGAGGTTGCCGGTGGGCTCGTCGGCGAGAAGGATGGAAGGGCGATTCACCAGAGCGCGAGCAACGGCGACGCGCTGGCGCTGGCCGCCTGAAAGTTCGTTCGGGCGGTGCATCATTCTATCCGTGAGGTCCACTTGCGCGAGCGCCTGCTTCGCGCGCTCGAGGCGCTCTTCCGAGGGCGTGCCGTTGTAAATCAGCGGCAGCTCGACATTGTGAAGTGAAGTCGCGCGCGGAAGAAGATTGAACGTCTGAAAAACGAAACCAATTTCCTTGTTGCGGATGTAGGCGAGTTCATCGTCGTCCAGGTCGCTCACCAGCCGCCCGGCGAGGTAGTAGCGACCGCTCGACGGCGTATCCAGGCAGCCGATGAGATTCATCAGCGTGGATTTCCCGGAGCCGGAGGGGCCCATGATGGCAACGTATTCGCCCTTGCGGATTTCCAGGGTGATGCCGCGAAGCGCGTGCACCTGCTCCGATCCCATTTCGTAAGTCTTCCACAGATCCTCGGTGTGAATGACGATTCCGGTGTCAATGAGATCCTGCCGGAACGACAGTGCCGCGGCGGCTTCTTCAACGGCCATGAAAAATTGTCTCCTCGAGATGCTCGCGGCTAACTGTTTTGCTGTTCATCGCGTTTCGGCTCGGAATTATCCACCTTGACGTTGGCGCCGGGGCGCAGCGTACGAAGCGCTTTGTAGCTGCCGGTGACGATCTGATCGCCTTCCTTCAGCCCGCTGACGATTTCAATGTCGGTGACGCCGCTGATTCCCGTCTGAACGGGCACAAACTCGGCTTTCTTGCCGCGGAGCACGAAGACACCCTGGATATCTTGTTTATCGGCCGCGGCGGAGTTGTCGGTGCGCGTGGCCGCGAGCGTCACGCTGGAGTCGCCCTTGGCTTTGTGCGCAGCTTCGTCGAGAGCGCGCTTCGAACGCATGGCCAGCGCCTGAATCGGAATTGTCAGCACGTCCTTCTTCGACGCGGTCTTGATCGTCGCCGTGACGGAGAGACCGGGGCGCAGATTGTCGGGCGGATTGTCGAGCCTGACCACCACTTTGAAATCGCGAGCTTCCTGTGTGTTTGCGGTGGTCTGCGTTGTAGCGAGGCCCGATGACCGCAGGATCGCCTGATCGCCGACCTCGGTGACGTGGCCGGTAAATGTCTTTCCGGGCATCGCGTCAATTTTGACGTCCGCTTCCTCGGCGTTGCGCACGTTAACGATATCCGTTTCGTCCACCTTCACCTCTGCGGTAACGACTGACATGTCCGAAATCGTCATCAGGTAGCTGCCGGTGGCGTTCTGGATTCCGGGAACGACGTTTTCTCCGACGCGAACGGCTATGTAGCTGACGATTCCGTCAATCGGCGCCGTGTAAGTCGTCTTGCGCAAGACGTCTTTTTGGTGAACCAAAATCGCGCGGTTCTGATCGAGGCCGTGGCGCGCCTCTTCGAGCATGGCGCGGCTCTGCGAGAGTTGCGCCTTGGCGGCGTCCACTCCGGCGCTCGCGGCGTCGAATGCCGACTTCTGAGCGTCATAATCCTGCTTAGCAATTAGTTGCTCGTCATATAGCTTTTGGCTGCGCTCCCAATCGAACTTGGCCTTTTCGTAATCCGCCTGGCGCTGAGCGAGCGTCGCCTGCGCCGACTTGAAATTCGCCTCGGAGGCTTGTACCGCGGATTCTGAGGATTCGATTCCGGCCTGCTGTGCATCCACATCGGCGGAAGGCTGAATGCTCTCGAGCTTCAGAAGAACATCGCCCTTGTGAACGTGATCGCCTTCCTTGACCACGATCTGCGTGATCTTGCCGATTCCTTCGCCAAGAATGTTTGAGTACGTCAGGGGCCGGACCTCCCCAGAGGCCGTTACCACCGAAGTCAAATCTCCGCGCTTCGTGGTGCCCGTCTGGACTGCGGTGACGTCCTTGTTTGCCTGGTAGACGCTGGCCCAAAGGATCGCACCCAAAACCACCGCCGCGCCGACACCTATCGCTATTTTCTTCCCGGTTGTCATATACAAGTTCCTTCAGAAGTTGCTTACCCCTTAGACGCCAGTGCGTCCGGATGGCTTATTTAAGTACGGTTACCGAAGCCAAATTGTTTCTCGCGGGCCTCCTTGCGAGCAGAAAGCCGGCGAAGGAAGGGCGAAGCGCGGTCGAAAGGCGCTCCGAAGAAGCATGTACATTCCTCGGAATTGATTCACCCCATTGTAGTTCGTTTCGCCGCGCCTGCAAAGGGTTGTGCGCCACTCCGCACCTGGCTTGCCGGCATCGAGGCAACCTTGTCAGGTGCCCCGGATTCTGACTTGTTACGGGGATTTCCCCATGGGAATCACAGATTGACCTGTCCCCGCGGACAGGATAGAATTTCACCGATTCAGGGGTATAGGTGTCTTCATGACCACCGGTCTTAGGTACCTCGTATTTCCTTTCGTAATCTTGGGCTTAGCTATACCTCCTCAGCCGATCTCTGCTCAATCGGACCAGACAGACACCAAGCAAGCTCCTGACGACAAACCACAAACGCCCGCGAAGCAGGTCGAAAAAGAACGCAAGAAGCGCGAGAGGGCTCTCGAAAAAGAATTGGCGTCTCCCTACAAGAAATGGCTCGAGGAAGATGTTATTTACATCATCACACCCGAAGAGCGTGGCGCATTCCTGCGACTGCAAACAAACGAAGAGCGCGAGCAATT
This sequence comes from uncultured Acidobacteriota bacterium, assembly GCA_963838705.1. GTDB lineage: Bacteria > Acidobacteriota > Terriglobia > Acidiferrales > UBA7541 > Palsa-147. Next base: position 227,408 of record CAWIRU010000007.1, read on the forward strand.
CATCGAGCAGTTCTGGCTGAGACGCAATCCCGATCCGGATTCGCCGGAGAACACTTTCAAAGAGGAACACTATCGCCGGATTGCTTACACCAACGAGCATTACGCCTCGGGTATTCCTGGATGGAAGACCGACCGCGGACGGATTTACATCATGTGGGGCCCACCGGACGAAGTTGAATCGCATCCGTCAGGCGGCTCCTATGAACGCCCAGCTTCTGAAGGCGGCGGCGAGACATCAACGTATCCGTTTGAGGATTGGCGTTATCGGTATCTTGAAGGCATCGGGAACGATGTCAATTTGGAATTCGTCGACCCAACGATGACGGGAGAATTCCACCTCACGATGGACCCGAGCGAAAAGGACGCGCTGCTATACGTGCCCGGCGCAGGCCTGACGATGATGGAGTCCATGGGTCTCGCTTCGAAGACATCGCGATTCAATAACACGGACGGCACGCACATGGCGCAGCCGCTCGGCGGGCAGCCGGAAAGCTACGAAGAGTTTACGCGCCTTGAACTCTACGCGAAGATCCAACAAGCGCCTCCGGTGAAGTTCAAGGATCTCGAAGCGGTGGTGACGTCGCGGCTGGTGCGAAATCAGGTATCGTTCGACTACCGGTTCGACTTCCTGCGAATCACCGGCGACACCGTGCTGGTTCCGATCTCGATCCAGATTCCTCACCGCCAGATGAGTTTCCAGGAAAAAGACGGCATTCAATCCGCGACGATGAATCTCTTCGCGCGCATCACGACGCTGAGCGGCCGGATCGTCCAGACATTTGAAGATACGATCAAGCAGGACGTGCCGAGCGCCCTTTTGCAGCAGTCATTAAAGGGCCATTCGATTTATCAAAAAGCCGTGCCGCTTAGCCCGGGACTCTATCGCTTGGATATCGTGCTGAAGGACGTAAATAGCGGAAACGTCGGCGTCGTGAATACACGCCTCGGCGTGCCGCATTACGAGGAAGATAAGTTGTCATCGAGTTCGCTGATTCTGGCGGATCAGATACAGCGTGTTTCGTCGCACGACATTGGCCTCGGTCAATTCGTTCTGGGCGACGTCAAGGTTCGCCCGAAAATGGATTCGACATTCGCGACAAACGAGCACCTAGGCATCTTCCTTCAGGTGTATAACCTGAAGGTGGACGACAAGACCCACAAGCCGGATGCGGCCGTGGAATATCGAGTGATGAAAGAGAAAGACCCAACGCCGGTTCTGAAAATGAACGAATCGGGCGATCAATTGGGGGAACGCGGCGAAGAGTTGACGCTCGAAAAAGCGCTCACCATCGGCGCGCTGGCACCCGGCAAATACAAACTGGAAATTCAAGTGACGGACAATCTGTCGAAGGAAACCATCACTCCGACAGCGGATTTTACGGTGAAAGCTCCCACCCAATGAACCGGGGAGGTGACCCATCGTGATGTTGAAGATGATTCGCACCCTGACCATGTTGGCTCTCGCGGGTATCGCGGCATTGCCGCTCGCTGCGGCGCCGCAGGCTGGAAAAATCACCGGTGTAGTCGTCGATCCGCATGGCACGCCCCAGATGGGCGCGACCGTCTTTGTCGTCTCCGAGCAGGCCGCGAATGCCGCTCCGCTGCAACTCCTTACGAACGACCGCGGGCTTTTCGCGACCGATGGGCTCGCCTCTGGCTTTTATTCGATCCGCGCGACCCTCGCGGGCTTCCTCCCCGCGATCGAACAACACATCCACGTCAAGGATCAGCAGATCACCCAGCTTCAGATTGAGTTGGGCTCGATCTTCACCTCGCTCGACAAATTCCGCCGCGCGTCCGGCCAGGAAGCTCCTCCGGATGAGTGGACTTGGGTCTTGCGCACGTCCGCTTCGACCCGGCCGATCTTGCGCTGGGACGAGGGCGAAGTGCTCCTGGCGGGCCAAAATGCTTCGGCGGAAATTGCTCAGCAGAAACAAGCGCGCAGCCTTTTTGAGTTAACCAGCGGCGGTCTGCACCCGGGATCGATCTCGAATGTTCCCGATGCGCCGGCTACGGCCTTTGCCTACGACGACAATCTTGGCGCACGCGGACATCTCGTTTTCGCCGGCGAGTTCGGATACGACAGCGCTTCAGCCAGCGGCGGATTCGTCGCTGAGTGGCTGCCGAGCGGCAATCCTCACACCGGCCCCGTCTCCACGCTGGTCATTCGCGAATCGGAGCTTGGGACGGACAGCCCCGCGTTTCGCGGCACTCGCCTCACCCACGACGATCAATTGCAACTCGGCGATCGAGTCCACCTTCGTTACGGCGCTGAATTTCTGATGGCGGGATTCGAGGGCACCACGTCGAGTATCCGACCCCGCGGCGAGCTTGCTTATCAAATTTCGCCGAACTGGATTGCCAGCGCGACGATCTCAAGCCATCCGTGGCAGGATTCCGATCCGTCTACGGGCGTCCTCGAATCGGCTCTCGGGAACCTCGATGCCTTCCCGACGTTGCTGGTCCGCGACAATCACACCGAGCTGGCCGACGATCTCCACGAAGAGATCGCCATCGAGCACACCCTGTCTCCGAAGGCGAGCCTTACCGCGGCCGTCTTCCACGATCATTCGAATGACACCGCAGTGATTGGGCGCGGCAACGAGACCAGTTCCGATTTCCTCCAGGATTTCTATTCAGACGCGTTCGCATACGATGCGGGCGGTTCGTCGTCGTGGGGCGCGAGAATTGCGTACGAACAGAAGATCACCGACCTGATCAACGCCGCCGTCGTATATGCGTGGGCAGGCGCGCTGGTCCCAACCGTGGATGACAATGCGTCGGAATCTCTGCGCGATCTACTGCGAACGCAAAATCGTGCCAGCCTGGCTCTTCGAGCGTGCGCCCGCGTACCCCATCTTGGAACGCAAATAACGGTCGGCTACAAGTGGATTGATGGTCGAGTCGTGTCACGGCAGGACGCCTACGGCGAAGCGATGTATAGCGTCGACTCATATCTGAGCGTGATTCTTCGCCAGCGTCTTCCAAAGTTCATTCCAGGACATGCAACCGCAATGGCAGATTTCGGCAACCTCCTGGCTCAAGGATATGTGCCGCTCCAGACACAAGACGGCCAGGTCATCCTCGTCCCATCGTATCGGTCGTTTCGCGGCGGTGTTAGTTTCGAGTTTTAAGCCCACTCCAGGACCAGTACCGGAATTGGTAACGTGCCTCCCAAAAGCCATATCTTGACGGATGCAGTTTATCTCGAAGCCTCTAAGTCTATGTCATATTGGGAGATGTTTCGCGGTCCAACATCCTATCTCTGGAAGCGTACGTGCAAACAGTTCTTGAGGATGTCTGCGCCTGAACGCGCCCTATGAACGACGGGCTCAGAATGCGGGTTGGAGCGGTGGCACTGGCCATCTTGACCATTGCTGCCGTCGTTTTTGCCGCCATCAATTTCAAGCAACGCGAAATCTTCCCCGCACCCGATGATGGCGTCACCTGGCTCGATTCGCCGTCAGGTGTCCAAGCCTGGCATGTCGCTCCGGGCTCTCCAGCGGATGAGAGTGGAATTCGGGCGGGCGATTTCGTCCGGAGCGTCCGCGGCATTCCGATCCATCGCGCCACGCAGGTCACCCAGGTGCTCTTCCGCGCGGGTGAGTGGACCGAGCTTACGTATCAAATCGAACGCGGGAACGCGACGTTTGATACGAAACTGATTACGGCGCACGCTGACAATCCGTCGTCGCTCGAAAACTACCTTCGCATCACCGGCCTTTTTTATCTATTCATTGGATTGTTTATCTTCGCGCGCCGGTGGAATGCGCCGCGGGCCGTGCATTTCTATTTGTTCTGCCTGGTTTCGTTCATCTTTTACAGCTTCCATTACAGCGGCAAGCTGAATCCATTCGATTGGACGATTTACTGGGGCAACGTTGTGGCGTGGCTTCTCCAGCCGGCGCTGCTCGTTCACTTCGCCGTGGTTTTCCCCGAACGGCGCGGCCACGTGCGGTCGAAGATTCTCGCGATCTATAGCATTCCCGCGCTTCTGCTAGCGCTTCACGCGCTTGTGGCGGCCGATCTGATCGACGTCTTTTCGCCGATCGGATCGCGATTCGTTCTGGACCGCGTCGAGCTTGCTTACCTCGGCGTGTACTTTCTCGCGGCCGCGCTGATATTTGCGCTGAGCTACCGGCGCTCCGAGACCGCGATCCTTCGCCAGCAATTGAAGTGGGTGACGGGCGGGACCATCGCCGGAATCGCTCCTTTCTTCCTGTTCTATATCGTTCCGTATTTCTTCGGCGTCGTTCCCAAGCCGTGGATGAAGCTGTCGGTTTTCTCCCTGGCATTGATTCCGCTTTGCTTCGGCTACGCCATCGTCCGCTACCGGCTGATGGACGTGGACATTATTTTCAAGCGCGGCCTGGCCTATACGTTTGCCACAGCCGCGGTGGTCGCGATTTATTTCTCCACGGTCGCGCTGATCGGCGAATTCTTCCACTCGGCGTGGACCACGGGGCCCGTGGGAGTCGTCGTGGCGATCGTGATTGCCGCATTTCTCTTCGAGCCCGTGCGCGACTGGACGCAGGTTCGACTCGACCGCTTCTTCTATCGCGACCGGCTGGACTATCGGCGCACGCTGATTGAATTCGGAGCCACATTGACGAACGAAGTCCGGCTGGAACCTTTGCTGGGCTCCGTTCTCGACCGCATCTCGCAGACGCTGCTCGTGGATCGTCTCGCGATATTCCTCGAAGAGCCGGCCCAGCCCGGATCCTTCGTGATGTCGCGCACGATGGGCGTGAATGCGGAAGGACCGCTCGATTTGACGTTCCTCGATGCGAAGCGGCCGCAGTTTCAAACCAACGGATGCCTCTTCTTCGAATCCGCGCGCGCGGCCGTCGCGGAAACCGATTCCGTGCGGCGCACGCTCGACCAGCTTGATTTGAATTATTTCATCTCGTGCCGCATTCACGATCGGACCGCTGCCATCCTCGGCCTCGGCAAAACTGTAGACGGAGATTACCTCACCAGCGATGACCTCGAATTGCTTCTCACCATCGGCAATTACGTCGGAATCGCCGTCGAGAATGCGCGGCTCTATCACTCGCTCGAGCAAAAAGCCACGCAAATTGAGCGCCTGAAAGACTTCAGCGAAAACATCGTCGAGTCGCTGAACATCGGCGTCTTGACCGTTGATCTCGACGATCGCATCGAGTCGTGGAATCCTCAACTCGTGCGGTTGCTCGATGTCCCGCGCAGCCAGGCCATCGCCCGGAAGCTCGAAGAAGTTCTTCCGGCGGATCTTGTCGGCGAGTTGGTCTCGCACGCGAGCGATGACCGCGTCAGCGGAATCTACAAGTTCCACCTCCGCACGCCGGGCGGGCGCCTGGCGGTCGTAAATGTCTCCGTGGCACCTCTGGTCGGCAAGACCGGAACGCGAATCGGACGTCTAATCCTTTTGGACGACATCACGCAGCGGGTCCATCTCGAAGAGCAGACGCTTCAGACCGAAAAGCTGACGTCGCTCGGCCTGCTCGCAGCGGGCGTGGCTCACGAAGTGAATACGCCGCTGGCCGTGATCTCGAACTATATCCAGATGCTCGCGAAGCAATTCCCGGCGGACGATCCGAAGCAGAAGACGATCGACAAGATCGTAAAGCAAACGTTCCGCGCCAGCGAGATCGTCAACAATCTTCTCAATTTCTCGCGCACGGGCGCGGCGCAATTCGTCGAAGTGAACATGAACTCCGTCCTCGACGAGACGCTCACGCTCGTGCAGCATCCGTTCCGCACCTCGAAAGTAAACGTTGTTCGCACGTTTCAGCAGACTTTGCCTCCCGTCCTCGGCTCCACGACGCGTCTTCAGCAAGTCTTTCTCAATCTCTTTATGAACGCGCGCGACGCCATGCCCACCGGCGGAATGCTCGAAGTCCGGACCTCGGCGCAGAATGGCTCGGTCGAAGTTGAAGTAACGGACACAGGCAGCGGCATTCCCGCCGACCAGCTCAATCGCATTTTCGATCCGTTCTTCACCACAAAATCCATGGGGCGCGGCACGGGACTGGGTCTCTCGGTGAGCTACGGGATCATCAAAGAGCATGCGGGCAAGATCGAAGTCCGCTCGACGCCGGGAAAAGGCACGTCCTTCCGGCTCGAATTCCCCGTCGCTCAGAAGGCCGTTCATGCCTAAGGGTTCGATCCTCGTCATTGACGATGAAGTGGAAATCAGAGAAGGACTCGAGGCGCTCCTCTCCTCCGAAGGTTTCCAAGTCACGCTGACCGACACGGCGGCCTCCGGCCTCGCCAAACTCGAAGATCAGCCGTTCGATTTGCTTCTCCTCGATGTCAGCTTGCCGGATCGCAACGGTCTCGATCTGCTGCGCGAAATTCGCCGCCGCGATCCGCACCTTTCCATCATCCTGATCACGGCCTTCGGCTCGATTGACATGGCGCGTGCGGCGTTCAAAGGCGGCGCGCAGGATTACATCACCAAGCCGTGGTCCAACGACGAGCTCATCGCGCAGGTATCGCTGGCCATCGAAGGCCGGCGGCTGCGCGAAGAAAACGTTCAGCTCAAGCGCGCGCTCAAGCAGCGCTACAATTTCCCGAGCATCATCGGCAAGAGCGAAAAAATGCTCGCGGTGCTGGATCTGGTCACACAGGTCGCGCCATCGCGTTCAACCGTCCTGATCAATGGCGAGAGCGGAACCGGCAAAGAGATCATCGCCAAGGCGATTCACTCCGCTTCGACGCGCGCCGACAAAGCATTCATCCCGATCAATACCGGCTCGATCCCCGTGGACTTGCTCGAATCGCAGCTCTTCGGCCACGTGAAAGGCGCATTTACGAGCGCCGTGGCTTCGAAGAAGGGCCTTTTCGAAGTCGCCGATCAGGGCACGATTTTCTTCGATGAAATCAGCACGATCGGCCCGGAAACGCAGGCCAAGCTCCTCCGCGTGATTCAGGAACGCGAATTCATGCGCCTGGGCGGAACGGAAACGATCAAAGTGGACGTCCGCATCCTGGCTGCGTCGAATGAAGACTTGATGGGCCTCGTTCGCGAGGGAAAATTCCGGGAAGACCTTTATCACCGGCTCAACGTCATCTCGCTGTTTCTTCCGCCGTTGCGCGAGCGCAAGGAAGATGTGCCGTTGCTCGTTGAGCGTTTCCTCGAGAGATATTGCCAGGAAAATGGCAAGCCGCCGCGCGCGTTCACGAACGGCGCGATGAAGTTGCTGATGGACTACGACTGGCCGGGAAATGTCCGCGAGCTCGAGAACGTCGTCGAGCGCGCCGTCGTTCTTTCGATCCAGGAATTGATGGATGTGGATTTGCTTCCCGAAAGTGTCCGCACGCGCGAGATCGTGAAGGGTGTTCGCCTCCAGCTCGCCGAATTCCTTCCGCCGATGCCCGGCGAATCCGCGCTGCACGGCAATTCGCCTTCGCATTCGCTTTTTGAAATCATGGAGGAGGTCGAGCGGCGAATCATCGTCGACATGCTCGAGCGCACCAACTGGAATCAGACGGAAGCCGCCGAGCGCTTTCAGATTCCGCTCTCGACGCTCAATCAAAAAATCAAGCGCCTCGGCATCGAAACGCGCCGCCGCGCGACTTCGAATCCCCGCGGCGGATTCGGATCCGAAGCAGAAGATTCCGCCAGCGCCACCACAACCACGCGCTGACTCAAGAACCGCTCGACCGCTGTTTCCCTAGGACTTTCCCTTCGCGGTGGATTTCCAATTGCGAGGCATAAGCGTGGTGCTCAAATCCAGGCCCGATAGATCCACGCCTTCAAGATCGGTTTCGCGCAGGACGGTGGTGGTGAGATTGGCTCCGTGAAAATCCGCGCCGTGCACGTTCGCGAGGCGGAAGTTCGCCGCCGTGAGATTCGCGCCGCGAAGAATTGCGCCGCTCAAATCGGCGCGAAAAAGCTCCACGCCGTTTACTTGCGCGCCCGTCAAGTTCGCGCCGCTGAAATTTGTTTCGGTCGAGTCCGTGCGGCGCAGGTCCGCGCCCTTCAGATTTGCTTTGCTGATGTCCGCGAAAGTCAATTTCGCCTCGCGCAGCGACGCGCCTTCGAGATTCGCTCCCTGAAGATTCGCGTAAGCGAGGTTCGCGCCTTTCAAGTCGGCGTTCGATAAATCGGCGCCGGTCAATTCGGCTCGCACGCCGGTATCATCCCCGCGCGTGAAGCGCACGTGCGATTCCAAAATTTCCGAAAGCCGTTTTCCGTTATGCCGGATGCTGCGTGTTGATCTCAATTCTTCTCCGCTTCCGGGCCACGCTTGCAACCAGTGCGACGGACGACGCCACCGGGCACAGCCTGGCCATCTCAAATCTTACTAGAATCTCCGGGATCGGCGCACTCCCAACCTCAGTTGCTCGCCGAATCGCCGCGCTCTGAATTTGTGGTAACTTTGATCGTTCATGAGACTCCTCGAGAAACTCGTCAATCGGGCGCGCGCGATGCCGCAGCGCATCGTTCTGCCGGAAGGCGAGGACACGCGTGTAATCGCGGCGGCGGCGCGGATTGCCCACGAAGGCGTTGCGCGCGTCACGCTGCTCGGGCGCAAATCCGTGATGGAAGCTCACGCGCGGGAAAAGAAGCTTGCGCTCGACGGCGTCACGCTTCTCGACCCGAGCTCCAGCCAGCGCCTCGATGCCTACTCCCAAATCCTCTATGAACGGCGGCGCGTCAAAGGTGTCTCGCTCGAAGAAGCCGATGCAGCCGCGCGGAAGCCGCTCTATTTTGCGCAATTGATGGTCGCCTCAGGCGACGCTGACGGCTCGGTCGGCGGCGCCGCGAATTCCACGGCGGACACAGTGCGTTCCGCGCTTCACGCCATCGGCCTCGCGCCCGATGCGAAGCTCCTCTCGAGTTTTTTTCTAATGATCGTGCCACCGCGCGAAGGCACGGTGTTCAGCGAAAGCGACGGCGTCCTGTTCGCTGATTGCGCCATTGTCCCTGACCCGAACGCCGCGGAGCTCGCCGAAATCGCCATCGCCACGGCCGATAACGCCCGCGCGTTTCTCGAGGTCGAGCCGCGGGTCGCGCTGCTTTCTTCCTCCACGAAGGGATCGGCCGAGCACCCAAGCGTTGACACGGTCCGCGAAGCGCTGCGCATCGCCCGCGCTCGCCGGCCGGACATGATAATTGACGGCGAGCTCCAGGCCGACGCCGCGCTCGTGCCGTCCATCGGCGCGTCCAAAGCGCCTGGCTCTCCGGTTGCCGGCCGCGCAAACGTGCTGATCTTTCCCGACCTCGATTCGGGAAATATCGCCTACAAGCTCGTCGAGCGTGCCGCGGGCGCAGTCGCGCTCGGTCCGATTCTCCAAGGCCTCGCTCGCCCGGCAAACGATGTCTCGCGCGGCTGTTCGGCCGAAGATATCGTGAACGTTATGGCCATCACCGCCATCCAAGCTCTTGAGGCCAAGCAGGCGGCTTCGCGCACGCACGCTTAGACTCCAGAAATCGCGGCGCCAGGCGCATCGGATGCCTCGATGCGAAATCGAATGAAAGTTCGCAGCTGCAAATACCCTCTGCTCGTCCTCGTCGCCGTAACGCTGACCCTTGCCATAGGACATCTCTACGTACGCGCTGCCGCCGCGCCGCATCCGCAGGAAGATAAACCCATCGAAGAAATCGTCGCCAATCTTGCCGCCGGTCGCGTGATTGTCGGCGTCTTCAAAGATGGGATAGTCATCGGCAGCATCGAGTATCCGATTGAGACCGGAAGCCTGACTCCGCCGATCGTTCCGATTACTTCTCGCCGCGCCGGAATCGTGCTCGGCGCTGCAGAATTTGTTTCTCCATCCTCGCGCCAGGTTCTTGCGAAGCTTTCGCGCGATCTGCCTCAGATCCGTGGCGACGCGCCGCTCTCAGCTCAACAGCCCCATCTCGCCGATACCACCGACATCCGAAAAGCCAGTGACATCGAACAGATTGGCCTGGGATTGATGAATCGCCTCAACGAAAGCGCATCTCAAATGCATAGCCAGCTCAATTTCTCAGCCGACGAACCGTTTACCGAGCTTGTCCTCGCCGATTACGTGCAGGGCTATGGGCCCGAGGTGTGGTTTCTCACATACACGATCGCGCAGGAGCCCGAGCGCGGCGATTTTTGGAATACACACGTGCGCCGCCCGCGATACGTTCAGTTCTGGCCGCCGGAAAAGAAAGAACCGCGCACCCTCATCGAATTCGATTACCCGGCCGACGCAAAGACGGTCACGCTTCGCGACTTGCTCCTCACGCATGACCCGCGCCTCGAAAAACTCCGCACGTCTTCGCCTGAGATGGCGGCCGTCGCTGATTCGATTCTTCGCGGAGATCTCGACAAGATTCTCCTCGCGGCGGGCCTCCCCTATCTACGCGCCGCCCTTGACGTCATCGCCCAAGGGAACCGCAAGCAACTCGCCGTAATCAATTTTGAATCCGGCTTTGAATGGGTCATTGCCCCACCGAAGGAGCCGAAGCCGCCCGCCGAAAAAATGGCTAACGGCGAACAGGCTCCCTCGCTTGAGCGCCCTGCAGACGCACCTACTTTGCAAAAGCCATAGTGTCGGCGCGCGGATTTTAAAATCGCTACCCGGCAGCAGTCCTGGAGCTACTTGCTGGATTTCGAACGCTGCTCTTGGAGCCGCGCGTTTTTCTCAGCCACGCCCCGTGCGAGCTCCTCTTTGTGCGCGGTGAGTAGCTTCGCCACGTCGGCGTCCAAAAGGCCGATGATTTGCGCCGCCAGAATCGCCGCGTTGACGGCCCCGGCCTTATCAATGGCCATTGTCGCTACCGGAATGCCGGCGGGCATTTGAACCACGGCCAGCAGAGAATCCATTCCGTTCAGCGGTGTCGTCGCGAGGGGAACGCCAATCACCGGCAGCGTCGTCACCGCCGCCACAACTCCTGCGAGATGTGCTGCTCCGCCGGCCCCGACGATGATGCATTTCAACCCGCGACTCGCGGCCGTGCTCGCGTACTCATGCGTCCGGCCCGGTGAGCGATGTGCGGACGTCACTTCCATTTCGTAAGCGATCCCAAATTTTTCGAGAGTCTTTCCAGCCTCGGCCATCACGGAATAATCCGTATCCGATCCCATGATGATCCCTACTGACCGTATTGACTTGTTGTCGTTCGATGCCAAGCGATCCTCGCTCTCCCAAAGTATGTGTGCGCTGCCGCCGCACCATTCTGTTGCGTATAATCGCCGTCTGCTTACGGTCGATTCGAATTGGACGCCGAAAATGCGTTCGTCGTGCCACTACCACCGATGTCGGTGCGGAATTGGATGCCTTCGAACTTGATATTACTAATTGTGTCGTACACACATGCCCGAGCCGCGCCGACGTTGCGTCCGAGCGCGGACACCCCCAAGACCCTGCCACCACTTACGTAGTAATGATCGTCTTTGCGCGCTGTCCCAGCGTGGAAGACGAACGCGTTCCCTACGCGAGTTCGCGACTGAAGGCCCTCGATTTTGGCGCCCAAGATAGGATTCTCCGGATAGCCCTTCGCCGCAACGACCACGCAGACACTCGCTCCGCGGGTCCAAGAAGGTTTGACGCCCGACAAATCTCCCTCAGCCGCGGCTCGGAGCGCCTCCGCGAAATCGAATTCGGCCCGCAGAAGGATGGCTTGCGTTTCCGGATCCCCCATTCGGCAGTTATATTCGAGTACTTTGGGCCCGTCAGCGGTGACCATCAACCCAAAATAGAGAAATCCACGGTACGCGATGTTCTCGAGCAGCAGCCCTTCAATTGTCGGCTGGACGACATCGGCTTGAATCCGCGCGTCGAGTTCGGGAGGCAGGAGAGAATCGTCCGAATATGCCCCCATTCCCCCGGTATTTGGGCCTTGATCACCATCGAATTCACGTTTGTGGTCGCGCGTCGGGACGAAGGGCATCACACGTTGACCATCCCTCAGCACGATATAGGAGAGCTCCTCGCCCTTTAGCCCCTCTTCCAAGAGAATTCGCCGTCCCCCCTCGCCAAAAGCACCTTCATCCATCGAACGAACAATAAATCCCTCCGCTTCATCTCGGCTGTGCGTTACAAGGACGCCCTTCCCGGCGCAGAGTCCGTCAGCTTTGATTACCACGGGCCAGGACACGAAATCGAGCGCGCTTCGAGCCGCGGCGGAATTATCGAAGACTCCGTAAACACGGGCAGTCGGAATTCCCTGCCGCTCCATGAACCGTTTTGCGAAGACTTTTGAGCCTTCAAGTCGCGCACCGTCCGCACCCGGCCCCACGACCGCAAATCCACCCGCCCTCAATTCATCGGCGAGGCCGAGCACGAGCGGCAGTTCGGGACCGACGACTGTGAGATCTGGCTTGAGCCGCTTGGCAAGTTCGACTAGGCCCGCGACATTTTTCGGGTCGGCAGGGATGCATTCCGCGTCATTTGCAATGCCGCCGTTGCCCGGGGCGCACCAAATCTTTTCGACCGCTGCGCTTTGCTTGAGCTTCCACACCAGTGCGTGTTCGCGACCACCGCCGCCGATGACGAGTATTTTCATTTATCTTTTGCGAGTACGAAACGATACGGCCTGCGCTCGCGGCTGTCAACTGCAACACACTTGAACCACTCCGAAGAACGTGTTTACATCCGGGAGTATGCGATTGGCCATTCCTTGGGATTTTGCTGCCGTGCTGCTCGTCCTGGCCGTCGTGGTTCCATGGCGCGGATATTTACGAGTTAATCAGTTACTCCGAAAGGAATATGTCGCCACACCGGAACGCCTCGTGCTTTACGCCTCGACGATCGCGTTCCAGTGGCTCACCACAATTTTCGTTCTTTGGCGCTGCCGGATCCATGGTTATCGTCCGGCCGATCTCGGGCTCGCCCTGCCACGACCCTGGTTCGCTTTCCGGGTGGGCGCTGTTCTCACTACGCTCATCACGGCGAATCAGTTGGCTAGCATCCGCCGTCTCGCGTCGCTGCCGCGGGAAAAACAGGGTCCTTTTCGGGCGCTTTCTTTGAAATTGATGCCGCAGAACTCCACCGAGAGGCTCGCATTCTTCGCATTGGTAGTCACGGTCGCCATTTGTGAAGAGATCTTATATCGCGGCTGGGCCCAAGCGCTCTTCCAGAGCATTTCTGGCGGCTCGATTCTAATTGCCGTAACCGGTTCGGCCGCATTGTTTTCCATCGCGCACATCTACCAAGGCCAACGCGGTTTGATTGCAACGTTCATCGTTGGCGCGCTCTTTTCACTCGTTCGAGCCTGGACCGGCAGTTTGATCCCGACGATGGCAGCCCATTTTGCGGCCGACCTTGCCGCAGGGTTGCTGGCTCCGCGCTGGCTTAACTCAAGTGCCACTGGAACACGCGAAGAAAATCCGTCAGTCACCGAAGGCGGCTCGAGCCCCTAATGCTCTCATCGCCCGTCATACACGCGATTCTGCAATCCTACGGTCTAGATACTTCCGATTCCCTTTGCGGGCAGATCCAGTTGTATATCGACCTTCTTTTGAAATGGAATCGCCGAATATCGCTGACGTCGGTCGAAAGTGAAGAGAAAATCGTCAGATACCACTTCGCAGAGAGCTTTCTTGCGACGCGTGCGTGTGAATCGGTCGAAGGTCGGCTCGCCGACGTAGGAACGGGCGCAGGCTTTCCTGGCCTTGCGCTGAAAATATATCGGCCGCAACTTCGAGTGTCACTAATCGAGTCAAATTCAAAAAAATGCGCATTCTTGGCTGAAGTAATTCGCTTGTTGCATTTGGATGAAACGGAAGTCGTTCGCTCGCGCTACGGGGACATCAAGAGGCCTAGGAATCTTTTTGATATCGTGACGGCGCGGGCGCTGGGCGATGTGCCGTCTCTCCTGAGGTGGGCTGAAAGCGCACTCGGCGCAAACGGCCGCGTCCTTCTTTGGCTCGGTTCTTACGGAGTAGAACAGGCTCGCGCCAGTGCGCCGCCATGGAGTTGGAATCAGCCATATCCGATCCCCAGCGCGAAGGGTCGATTCATTCTCGTCGGTTCACCCAAGAATCCGCGCTAAATCGCTCCATGTGGAACAAAATTGGCGCATAGATGCCTGTTTCACGTGAAACACCTTGCGCATCTCAAGACTACTCTGCTAAATTCGCCATCGAACTCGGGGGAAGGGAAACTTGGCGCGCGTAATCGCCATCGCCAACCAAAAGGGCGGCGTTGGCAAAACAACTACCGCAGTGAATCTCGGGGCGTCCCTAGCCGCAGCCGAGCAGCGCACTCTCCTCATTGATTGCGATCCTCAAGGCAATATGACTACGGCGATAGGGTTTGCAAAGGATCCCTCTCGCCGGACCCTCTATCACCAGCTCCTTCTTAATGAGCCCCTCGATCGCCTAATCCTTAAGACTCAAGTCGAGGGTCTAGATCTGATTCCGTCAGATAGAAACCTCGTCGGTGCGGCCGTAGAGCTCGTAAACATGGACAATCGCGAATACCGCATTCGCGCTCTGGTCGATCAGCTTCGAGAGGCATATGCGTTCATTCTGATGGATTGCCCGCCCGCTCTCGACCTTCTGACCTTGAACGCACTAGCGGCAGCCGATGCCGTCCTTGTGCCGATACAATGCGAATACCTGGCCCTCGAAGGCGTCTCAGAGCTCCTGGACACACTGATGCGCCTCCGCCGCACTATCAATCCCGCCCTCGCCGTCGAGGGGATTCTCTTGACGATGTATGACGATCGAACCACACTTTCTAAGCAAGTTGCCGCAGACTTGAGGAGCTTTTTTGGATCCCAAGTCTTCGAGTCAGTTATCCCTCGTAACGTGCGACTCGCCGAGGCTCCTAGTCACGGAAAGCCAGTACTTTTCTACGACATACATAGTAAAGGTGCGGAAAGTTATATCCAACTAGCACAGGAGGTGATTGCAAATGCCGCGAAACGCCTTGGGCAGGGGGCTAAGTGCGCTCATTCGGGAGCCTGAGCAAGCAGCAACTCCGGCACAGCCGGTAGCTCCCGCCGGAGAATCCGTCCAACAAATTGACATTGATCTCATTGACCCCAGTCCATACCAACCGCGCACGCGCTTCGGCGAAAGCGCGCTCGAAGAACTCGCAACGTCCATCCAAGCAACGGGAATCATCCAACCTCTGCTACTTCGTCGAATCGGAAGCCGGTATCAACTGATTGCCGGCGAGCGGCGATGGCGCGCGGCACAGCGCGCCTCTCTGCAACGCGTCCCCGCAATCATTCGCGAAGTTGCCGACGAAATCGCGATCGAAATCTCGCTCGTCGAAAACTTGCAGCGCGAAGATCTCAATCCAATCGAGCAGGCCGCTGCATTTGCGCGGTTGATCGAAGACTTCCACATGACTCAGGAGAAAGTAGCGGAGCGCACGGGAAAAGACCGCGCCACGATCGCGAACGCGATTCGCCTACTCAATCTCGAGACACAAATCCAAGACCTCATCGAGGAAGGAAAAATCACCGCCGGACACGGCCGCGCTCTTCTCGCGATCGAGGATCCGAATATGCGTCTCGAATACGCCCAGCGCGCCTCTCGCGGTGGCCTTACGGTGCGGCAACTCGAGCGCCTCGCGACACGCAAAATCCGCACTCACGCCATCGCCGCCAGCGCCATCAGCGATCCCAACGCGCGCGCCGCCCTCGAAGAGCTGCAGCGGAAGTATGGAACCCGCGTGAGCTTGAAAACCAATCCAAACCGCAAGTCAGGTCAGCTAATATTTGAATACTACAACGATAGTGATTTGGCTCAATTGTATGACCTGCTCATTGGGTCTAAATACTACACACATGGTGCATAGGTAGCCTCGTGGCGTGGCAATGGTTAGAACGTCGAGCGGGCGAGGGCGAAGATTGGACCGGTTTCCTCGAACAGGGAGTTCGGCTTCAGGGAGACCTTTTTGCAACCGGCACGTTCCGGATCAATACCACGGTTGTGGGCAGGCTATCGTCTGACGGCACGTTGATTCTGGGCGAGCAGGCCGATGTGGACGGTGATCTTGAAGCGAAAATTGTCGTAATCGGCGGCAAGTTCAAGGGAACGGTACGCGCGTATGATCGTGTAGAAATCCAAGCGACAGGCATGGTGAACGGGGACGTATACTCACCTTGCATGGTGATCGCTGCGGGCGCGATTTTTCAAGGAAAGTGCCACATGGTATCTCAGTCTCCCGAGGAGCAAATCGTTTCGATTCCGATTCGGTCTGCAGGACTGCCGCAAACTTAGCGGCGAAGCGATTCCGCCGAAACGCGGAGCGATCGCTCCGTTCATCAAAATTCGGCATCAAATTCCAGTAGCAATTCGGCGACTTTAATTGATTCTATGCTTACGAGGAGAATCCGTTGTCTGAAGCCGTAAAGCTGACCTCCACCGCCAAAGCGGCGGGTTGCGCCGCGAAGCTGAGCCCGAGCTTGCTCGACGAAGTGTTGCGGCGCCTGCCGCGTCCGACCGACCCGAACGTGCTTGTCGGTTTTGACACCAGCGACGACGCAGGCGTATACCGCGTTTCCGACGATCTTGCTTTGGTTCAAACGATTGATTTCTTCACTCCCATCGTTGACGACGCGTTCCTGTTCGGCCAAATCGCCGCGGCCAATGCGCTGAGCGACGTCTACGCGATGGGAGGACGGCCGGTTTCGGCGCTTTCCGTGGTGGCATTTCCACCGGGCGGCGCGCCGGAATTGCTCGAACAAATCATGCGCGGCGGCCTTTCCAAAATGGACGAAGCGGGCGCGACGGTCCTCGGCGGACATTCGATCCGCGATGACGAGCTGAAGTTCGGCTATGCCGTGACTGGTTTGATTGATCCGCGGAAAATCTGGCGCAATGTCGGCGCGCGGCCCGGCGACGCGCTGATTCTCACGAAGCCGGTCGGGACCGGCGTGATATCGACAGCGCTGAAGCAGGGCCAAGCCACTAGCGAATCCGTTCATGCGGCGAGCGATTCGATGGGTCGTCTGAATAAAAGCGCAGCAGATGCGCTGCATGAATTCAGCGAGGAAAAAAATGGCGCCGGCGATTCCGCGCTTCACGCCGTAACAGACGTCACCGGCTTCGGAATTCTCGGTCACGCGAGAGAGATGGCGCTCGGCAGCGGCGTTTCGTTTCGCCTCGATCACGCGCGCGTCGAGTATTTGCCCGGAGCCATCGCGGCCTCGCAGGCCGGATTTCTATCAGGTGGCCTGAAAAATAATCGCCAATTCGTTGAGGGCTGCGCGGTATTCGCGGAAAATGTCGCCGAAGAATTCCGGAATTTGTTTTACGATCCCCAAACATCCGGCGGGCTTCTTATCGCCGTGGAGCGAACCAGCGCGCAAGATCTCCTCGATTCGCTCAATCGCCATCAAGTTCGCGGCCGCGTGATCGGATCGGTCCTTTCGAAGCGCTCCCCCTTGATTGAAATTGTGTGAGGGACGCGCCTCTCGTGTACACTCTTCGATTCGAAGCCGCATGGATCCAATAACTCACGGCATCGCCGGATCACTCCTCGGAAAAAGTTTCTTCACGAAGCGCGAAGGCCGCATCGCCACGTTTGCGTGCGTCCTGGGCGCGGTTTTTCCGGACATAGACATCTTCGCCGAGCTCTTCTCGCGCGATCCGCTTTCCGTAATCCGGTTCCATCGCGGGTTCACGCACTCCTTCTTCGGCCTGCCAATCTTTGCGGTAGCGCTCGCCTGGCTCACGCGACTTGTGTTTCGCCGTCGCGGCGCGCCATCGTTCGGAATCCTGACGTTGATCTATGCTGTCGGCATCGCGAGCCACATTTTGCTCGACGCTTCGACGTCGTTCGGCACCAGGCTCTGGAATCCGTTCTCCTCGGATCGTGTCGCCTGGGATTTGATATTCATCGTGGATTTTTCTTTTACGGCGATATTGCTCGTGCCACAGGTGGCAGCCTGGATCTTCCGCGATCGCGAAAAGGCACGCAAGCGTGCATGGCTGATGTGGATCGTATTCAACATCGCCGCATTCGGCGGTTGGGCGCTCGCGACGTTGTTGGGCTTCTCGTTCCATCTCTGGATACTCGCCGTGGTGGCTGCCGCTCTCGCCGCTGTTTTTCTTTTGCCGCTCGCAGGCGGAAGCGGCTTCGCGATTTCCCAGACGGCATGGTGCCTCGCGGGCACGATTGCGATGTTCGCTTACATCGCTGCATGCGGCGTGGCACATCACGCAGCTCTCACTCGTGTGAAAGCTTTCGTGGCCGAAAACCACATCGAAGCCGTGCGTATCGGCGCGATTCCGAGCCCGCCGTCATTTCTCGAATGGAGCGGAAAAATCCGCACGGCAGACGGCGTCTATCAATCGCGATTCGACTTGCGCAACCCAGCTCCGCCCGCGTTCGAATTTGTTGCTGATTCTCCGCACGACGCTTACACCTCCGAAGCGATGAGCTTTCCGGACGCGCGCGTGTATTTGTGGTTCGCGCGGTTCCCGGTGATTCGCTCGCACATGACGGGCGACGATCACATCGTCGAGCTTTCCGATTCGCGTTTCTCCGATCCGGGAAGAAAGCTGCCCGATCCATTTCATCTGCGCTTCGTGTTGAGTCCCGACGGCCAGCTCATCGAAGAGGAATGGTCGGAAGGCGCATCGGGGCTGCGAACGCGAAAAATGATGGAGAAAAATCAGCCGCCGGGGACGCAATGAAAGTTCTCATCTTCAGCGACATTCACGGCGACATCCGCGCTCTCGAGCAACTCGTGAGCCAGCCCGCGGATGTCTATATCGCCGCGGGTGATCTCTCGACTTTCGGAAGAGCGCTTGATCGCTGCGGAGAAGTGCTCGCGCCGCACGGCGATAAAGTCTGGCTCTTGCCCGGCAATCACGAAACGCATGAAGAAACACGCGAGCTTAGCCGGCGATTCGGCTTCGTGGATTTTCATCGCCAGGTCCGGCAAATCGGCTCGACAACTTGGGCCGGCCTCGGCTACAGCAATATCACGCCCTTCAAAACTCCCGGCGAATATACCGAGGAGCAAATCCAAGAAGCACTCGGCGCGTTCGACGGCCTTTCTCCGCTTTATCTTGTAGCGCACGTTCCGCCGAAAGACTCTCAACTCGACGAATTCGCGCCCGGGCAGCATGGAGGCAGCCCTGCCTTGCGCAAGTGGGTTACGCAAGCGCAGCCGGTTTATCTTTTCTGCGGGCACATCCATGAATGCGCGGGCCGCAGCGATCGGATCGGCCAGACGCAATGCTTCAATGTCGGCAAGGCGGGATATACGCTGGAAGTGGACTGACGAAAAGCCTAGCGTTTCGTTTCGGTGGGATAGATCACGAGATGCCGTCTCTCGCCGACGCCTTCGCTGTTTGTGCGCACGCCAGCAGCGTTCGTGAGTTCGAGGTGAATCAGCCGGCGGTCGCGCGCCGGCATGGGATTGAAATGAAAGGCGTCGTGCGTTTCGCGAACGCGTTGCGCCGCAACCCTCGCTGAAAGTTTCAATTCCTCCACGCGAAGTGCGCGGAATCCTCCGCAATCAAACCGGATGAGATCGTAGTGTTCCGGCTGGAAATGCAGCCAGCGCAGCGCGATATGCTCGAGCGCCAGGAGCAATTCGGCCTGGCGTTCCAGGAGCAGCGCTTCATCTTCTCCGCGAAAATCCACGAGAATTTGAGCCGCGTCGGATTGTCCGTCCTTAAGTGGCGGGAGCGTGATTTCATATCGCACGGCCAGATTCGTCGAACTCAAGATGAGATCGAAGAACTTGCGCAGCTCCGCCGCAGCCTCCTCGCGATCGAACTTTCCGTCCTTAAAAACGTTCGAGCTCATCGCCCCGCCCGCGTCCACGTCTTCACATCGAGAGCCGTCATCTCTTGTTGCCTTTCGAATTGTCGCGTTCGGTTAACGGGTGCGTCTTGACAAGGTAATACTGCTGCGCGATTCCCACGACGTTGCTCGTGAGGTAGTAGAGGTTCAAACCGCTCGACAAGTTGAAGAAGATGACGCCCATGAATATCGGCATAAATGTCATCATTTTCTGTTGTGCCGGATCGGCCGTGGCCACCGGCGTCATTTTCTGCATGAGGTACATCGTGATCGTCATGACGATCGGCAGGATGTAGTAAGGATCGCGCGTCGATAAATCGTGAATCCATCCGAACCACGGCGCGTGGCGCAACTCGATCACGCCGCCGAGCATGCGATAGAACGCCAAAAGAAACGGAAACTGGACCAGCATGGGCAGGCAACTGCCAAGCGGGTTGATGCCTTCGCGGTTGTAGACTGCCATCACCTCTTCGTTCATCTTCCGCTTGCGCGGATCGTTCATCGAATATTTCTTGTAGCGATTCTGAATGTTTTGAACTTCCGGCGCCACTTTCTGCATTTTCTTCATCGAGCGCCAGCTCGACACCTTCAGCGGAAAAAGCGGTATGTTGATTAGCAGGGTCAGGACGACGATAGCCCATCCCCAATTCGGAACGTAGCGGTGGGTCCACTGCAGGGCGAAAAGAAGCGGCTTGGCGATAATTCCAAACCAGCCGAATTGAATCAGTCCCTCAAGCGGCGGCTTCAACTGCGAAAGAATATTCAGATCCTTCGGCCCGACGAAAATGCGCAAGCTGATGGGGCCCGGCGTCGTTGAGCCGACCGCCATCTGTGCCTCCGGCTCTTGCGCCGGTTTGCCATCCTGCGTGACGTCGCGCTGCTCGACCCAGTCCCACAAATTGGCGCTCGAACCATTCGGCAAAAACGCCGCGGCGAAAAATTGATCCTCGATGCCCGCGAAGTCGAGCGTTCCCGGTTGAAGCGCCCGTTGATCGGAATGGCCCGAAACGCCGAGCTTTTTGTATTGCAGCAGATTCAATTTCTGGTTCTGGCTGTAGAAGACGCTGACAATCTGGGACTGCTTTGCGATCGCGATGTCGCCGAAGCCGCCGCGCCAGCCCACCGCAATCGGAAGCGCTTTGCCGTCGAGACTCGCCGAGGCTTCGAATTCCATTTGGTAATCGGCGTTGAATTTCAGCTTTTTCGCGACGTCAAGATGGCCGTCGCTCCAGTGAAAGGTGAGTTCGACAGGCGCTTCGAACGACGTCCCCTGCGCGGAAACCTGATAGAGGCCGGTGTTGGCCTTCGATTCGAGCTGCGGATCGTCGAGCGTCACCGAGAGCGGCCACGCATCAAATTGCTGCGCCGCCGCCGTGTTCACGAGTTCGAGCGGATTTGGCGGTTTCTGATCGTCGAGATATTTCTTCAGCTTCCAGCTATGCACCGTCGCGCCGCGATTCGAAATCTCAACGCGATAGACCTGACTCTCGATGACCAGCGTTTCCGCTTCGTTCGCTTGCAAGGCTCCCGCGGGCGGAGCGATCGGAGCGGCCTGCGTCGCGGCCGGAGCAGTTGCCGTCGCAAGATTCGCCGCGGCAGCGGGCGTCTGCTTGGGGGGCGGTACAACCGGCGGCTTGTAGAATTTGCTCCAGATCCCCAGGATCGCAATCATCAACACGAATGCGAGGAGCATCCGCTTTTCGTCGGATAGCTCCTTCATCGCGCTGACTCCTTGGTGTGCAGGCTCGCGTGGAAATCAAGTTCGCCAACATCGGGAACCGGATCGAATCCGCCCTTCGTGAATGGGCGGCAGCGCAGCAGACGCTTGAGCGCCAGCCACGAACCGCGGCGCGCGCCGTGGATCGAGATGGCTTCCTGCGCGTACACCGAGCACGAGGGATAGAACTTGCAACTTCCGCCGAAGAAGACCGAAAGAAAAATGCGGTAGAAAGAAACGCCGAAAAGAAGCGCAGCGCGCGCAACGCCCGATCGATCCGGCGCCGCTGCTACGTGCCCGCCACGCTCGCCGCCGGCGGAAGCGTATGCAGCAGTTCCTTCTCGAGCGAGGCGAACTCCGCCTTCGCCACCGACGCACGCGGATGAATCACGATGTCCCATCCCGAAGAAATCTCCTGGCGGTGCAAGCGCAAAATTTCGCGAATGCGCCTGCGAATCCGATTGCGCACCACCGCGACGCCGAGCGCTTTTTTGACGCTCATACCGAACCGGCTGATCTCGCGTCCGTTGGAGCGGAAGAAGACTACGAACGATTGGCTTGAGCGGCGCCGGCCTTCGCGGTACACGGCGTCAAACTCGGCGCGCCTGATGAGCCGGTTGGCGCGCGGATAATCCTGCCGCGGCCTGTCAGACTCGCGTGAGGCTATGGCGCCCCTTCTTGCGGCGCTGCGATAGAACTCGCTTGCCGCCCTTGGTCTTCATTCGTGCGCGGAACCCGTGCTTCTTGTGTCGGCGGCGCACATGCGGTTGAAACGTCCGTTTCGGCAAATCAAGCTCCTCAGTCCGCTTCGGCGGATGAAAATCAAACAAGTAGTGTAGTCGAGGCTGCGCGCAGGGGTCAAGAAACGGCGGGTGGCAAACGCTGATCAGGCGGCATTTGGCGAATTCCGAACGCCACGCGTGGCACTAAGCTTATTGGCTGCTGCGGAAATGGGCTGCTCGGCGTAATAGCCGTCGCGGGCTTGCACGGCTAGGTCTTTCTGCTTGGTCACGAGATGAATCTTGCGGTAGCCGGCGCTCGCGGCCGATTTGTCCGGGACGTAGCCGAGAATGTATTGCGCTCGCAGTTCCTGCGCGAGTTGATCGTAAATCTGATCGACCGTCTGTTTCTTTGAAACCTCGAACAGCCGCCCGCCCGTTTCCTTCGAGATTCGCTCGAGAATTTTCTTGCCGTCGGGACGCTGTTCTTGCTGCGGGTAGCGATGCCCGCCTCCGCCGCCGTGCCCGCCCCAACCCCCGCCGCCATATCCGCCTCTTTGGCCAAATCCCTCGTCGTCCTTGAAAAGAATCGAGTAGACAACCGTGTTCGCGCGCTGCGCCGATTCGATCGCGCTCCCGAGAGTTTCTTTGCTGCCACGATCATCTCCATCGGAAAGAATGATCACTGCTTTCCGGCCCTGGAGTTTCATCATCATGTCGTTGGACGCGAGATAGATTGCGTCGTAGAGCAGCGTGCCGCCGCCGTGGTGATGCCCGCTGCCATCGTCGCTCGCGCGTTGCATTTCCGGCGTTTCCAGCAAGTCGAGCTTGGACTCTAATTTCTTGCGGGAAGAAGTGAAGTCCTGCAGCAGCTCGACCTCGTAGTCGAAGTGAATCAGGAACGCCTGGTCCTTCTTGTCTTCGCGCAGCGTGTGCTCGATGAAACTCGAGCTTGCGTGACGTTCCTGATCGAGAACGCGCCGCTGGCTCAGGCTCGTATCCACGAGCAAGCCGACGGTCAGCGGCAAATCGTTTTCGCGCGCAAAGTAAGTGATCGTCTCCGCGCGGCCATCCTCTTCGAGCGCAAAATCGTCTTTCGTCAAGTTGGAGACGATCTGGCTTTTTTTGTCGCGCACGGTAGCAAACACCGTCACCATGTTCGCTTCAACGGCAATCTTTGGCTCTTGCGGAGCCTGCGTCGGCGATGGTTGCTCGGATTGTTGCTGAGGTTTTTGCTGCCCGCGCAGAGCCGCGCCCGGCGCAACCACCAGCAGCGCCGCGAGCAGGATCGAAATCGTGCGCGCAAACTCCAACGAACGGAATAAAACGCGGCTATCAGATACGCGGTTCATGCGCAGACGAACTAATCCCCATGAAGTATTCCGTTTTATCGCGCCGCAAGTTCCATTATTCGAAGCGAATCCCGCCGATTCGGCAAATGTACCGCCGGGCTTTCGCGATTTGTGCGTCCCGGATTGTGCCGCAGCGTTCGCGCCGCGTATCGGACGTCCCGAACTACCGATCCGAACATGAGATCACTATACTCGCCGCGAGCACCTTCATGGATCGCGTCCCGCATGCAACTGGCGCTCTCCCCTAAAGACGCAGCGGCAATAGCATCGGTGAGCAACCACTTCGACCGCAAACACAGCTATGATCCGGCGTTCGGCGGGATCCAGCGTGGCCGAGCCGTGGCATTCCGCGCCGCGCGGCTGAACTTTATCGCGGAGAGTTGCGTACATCGGTCCGGCTCAAAAATGAGTCCACGGTTGCAACACTGCAAAACGATACTTGCGAATTGGAGATGTCAAGATGGGCAAATCATTTAAGCTCTCGATCATTCTGACGCTGCTATGCTCCGCGCCCGCATTCTCGCAGTCGCAAGAGGCGTCTCTCACCGACGCGCTCAAAGGCGGTCGCTCAGCGATTTCAGTGAATGACTACAAACTTGCCGGTCCAGGCGCGGACGTCCTCCGTGCCGCGACGGCCGATGCGCAGTTCGTTCTCCTCGGCGAGGATCATGGCATCGCGCAAATTCCGCAATTTGCCGGCGCGCTCTGCGGCGAGCTCGCGCCGCACGGCTTCCACGACATGGCCATTGAAACCGGCCCGATCGTCACCCCGGAGATCGAGCGATTCGCGCGCGATCCTGATGGATCGAGCAGGCTCGCGGATTTCGAGAAGTGTTTTCCGGCCGGGATCGCCTTCTACAATTGGCGCGAAGAATTTTCTCTCTTGCAGCAGTGCGAGAAAAGCGGAGCTCCTGCGGGAATGCATCTCTGGGGTCTCGACCAGGAGCTGATGGGCGCGCCGAGTTACGTCCTCGATCTTCTCGTTCGTGGCGCCACGAGCCCGGAAACGCGCGCCGCAGCGGAAAAATTGCTCGAAGAAAATCGACAGGACTACGCAGTTTCTGCAAAAAGTGGCGATCCAAGCGAACTGTTCTTGATGAAAGCTCCTCAGGCCGAACTCGATCAATTTCTCGCGCTACTCAAGACGCAGAGCGGGCCAAAGGCCCTCCACAACATTTCGTTGATGGAATCTTTGCTCAAGAGCCGCGACATCTACCAAAAATTCATGTCCTCTTCGGGCTACGCGTCGAATCGCGAACGCGCCGAATTGATGAAATCAAATTTCGTGCGGGATTATTCCGAAGCGGAGCGGCGCGATGGCGCGCCACGCAAGGTTTTCTTCAAATTCGGCGGAAATCACATGTATCGCGGCTTGAATCCGCTTCACTCCAGCGAACTCGGCAATTACGTTGCGGAATTGGCGGAAGGGCGCGGACAAAAATCGGTCCACATTTTTATTCTCGGAGTGAAAGGCAAGGAGTTGCACTTCGCCGGAATCGGAAAGCCGAGCGGGGAGGCGCCCATCGATCTCGCCGGCGATCCTGATTCCGATTTCAAATATTTCAAGCCGCTCTTCGACAACATGCTCGCGGACTCATGGACGCTCTACGATCTTCGCGTCCTGCGCGATCACTTCGGCAAATACGGCAAGGTGGATCCGGAACTTGAGCGCACGATTTTCGGCTACGAATTCGTCGTCCTCATTCCCGATCCAACGCCGTCGCACGACCTCGCACCACCGAACCAGAATTGACGATCTTCCACTGCGGCCGTAACGATGAAATGATTGGCAGGCGCGTCGCACAGGCACCTGTAGCGCCCGGCTTCAGCCGGGCACTCTTCGCCTTTTTTCCAACTGGCATCACTCGACAATTTCTACTTCTTCGGAAAATTCGGGTCGGCTTTCACTTCCAGAATCTGCTTTGTATGTCGCTCACTGTGCGCGCCGATAAATAGCAGGAATTCATATCCGTCCATCGGCTGGTTGAGCGGATCGTCCGTCACCACGTGCTCGCGCAGGTCGGGCGTCGTTCTCATGTATTCAATCGTTCGCGCGCGGCTCTTTAGAAAATGGTCGAGCGTTTCCTCGGGCGTCCAGCGTCCCGTGGGTACGAGCGGCGGCGGCGCCTGCGCTTTGTGCGAGCGATCGGGAATCATCGCAAGAACCATCGCGTCGACCTTTTTGTAATCGCGATCCGGCGCGCCCGCTGGCGCTTTCATCACTTTGTCGGTCGTGATTCCGAAGATGAAATCCTCCGCTAGCGCAATATGCTCAAGCGTCTCGGCCACCGACCAGCGGTCCGGCCCTGCCTTGAATTTCCACTGCGCTTCCGATAACCCCTTCGTCGCCTCCACAACGCCGTCTCGCGTCTTCTCAAGAAACTTCACTCCGCTTTCACGGTCCGCGGGCGCCAGACTCTGCGCAAATACGAGCGCCTGAAAACACAAAACTGCCAGCACGAGCAAACTTGCCTTCTTCATCGTCGTTTCTCCTCGATCACATTCGTTCTTCCGCCCTCAATCTGTCGCGCGTCTCCGCACGGTCACGGATTCTATTCGCGTTCGCTCGCCCCCGCAATGCCGGCAACTTTGGTCGAACACGCTACGTTCAAGCGATCGTGTCCCCACGCCGAAACCATGTCCATGCTCCGCGCAGAAGAAGTCCTACGAACCCGTACAAGACGAAGTTCGTTCCGAATACGGTTGCCAGAAGTAGGAGTACCGCCGGGGTCGAAGTGGGCTCCGCCAACCCAAGGATCATTGCCGGAGAGAGGATTGACGCGGCATGAACTACTAACGTCCTCGTGTAGGAAAAAGCCCCCAGGATGTAAAGGGCAATCGCTACTAGCACACCTACGGAGCCTGAGAGTAGGAACCACCGGGCGAGCCGTTTTACCATGTTCATGGTTCGTAGCGCGGGCACCGATTCTATTCGCCTTCGAGACCTATCACAACGTTCGCATCCAACGTGCTGGCCTCAATAAAAGAAGGCCGACCGTCATCACTTCACGGCCGGCCTTTAGAACTCCTTGAAGTTGGCGCGGGCTGGGTTCGTGCGAGACCGAACTAAACTATTTTCAGTCCGCCGATCTCAGCCCGCACGGTTGTTCGTCCATTCAAAACGACGGCGCGGCAGCTCCACCCAACTAATGCGGACGTCCAGCTGGTGCCGCATGCGCCGCCTGGCGCGTCTGCAACTGCTGAGTTTGCTGCGTGTGTTTTTGCTGAAGTTGCTGAGTCTGTTGTTGGTGCTTCTGCTCCAATTGCTGATTCTTCGCGTCATTGGCCTGTTGCTTTGCCGCCTGCGCGTGTTCCTTATCCTGCTGTTGTTGAAGCTTCTGGCGTTCCTTCGCTTGCTGTTGAGCCAGCTTGTCCTGTTGCTGCTGGTATTTCCGATCTAGCTTCGGGTTGCCCGTGTTTGGCGCAGGCATTTTCTGAGCCGGGGGCAGGTCTTTCGGGTGGACCGCGGTATTGGGGCGAGCGGCGTTGCCGCCCGGCTGCTCCGCGCCCGCTGCTTTGGCTGCCACGACCTCGCGGTCGTTGAATGCTCCCGGCTTGGGAGTCGCCGCGATCGGAGGCGCGCCATGGTTCACCGAAGCGTGCAGTTCGCGGTTTGCTTGAGCGACTTGCTGGTGCTGAACCTGTGCAGCAACCGGGGGAAGATGCTGGTCGCGCGCCGCAGCTTCTTCTTGCGGAGTCGGCCGCGCCGTAATCCCGCCATTGCCGCCGTTGAAGCTCACCCGGCTCACCGTGTTGTGAACGACCGTTTCGTTGTACGTATTGTGGATGATGGTGACGTTCACATTGCTGACTTCCCGATTATAGAAAAAGTGCCCGTTCTCCCATCGTCCTCCCGCGTATCCCACCCCGAAATATCCGAAACCGTAGTCGATTCCTCCATAGAAACCGACCGCTGGGCCCCAATAGCCCGCCGTGAAAAAGTACCCGCCATCACCCCAGGCCCAGAAGCTCGGCGTCCAAAAGAAGCCCGGCTCAGGCGCCAGCACCCATGTGCCGGGAACCCAGTAATAATCGCCGCCGTCCCAATCCCAGTATCCCGGCGTCCAGATGTAGTCGTCGCCCGGGCAAACCGGCTGATCGTAGATCGGCAACACCGGCGGCGCGATCGTAACGGCCACCCCCACGCGCACCTGCGCGTGCGATGGCGTTGGCACCGATAGTACCGAAGCAAGCAACACCGCGCACGAGAGTAGACGAACTGAAAAAATTGTTCGCATCGTCATTCCTTCTGCGTGAACGTCTCAGGCTGATCTCGTTGCTGTCGTCGCCTGAATTGTTCCACGCGGGTATGAGACGACATGTGACTGAGCTGTCGGCTCGACACACCCTACAGTTGTAATCGCGCGCTCCAACTTTCTCCATACCCTACTCGCTGTATGGCGCCTCGCGAATTTCCGTACGCGCGGGCGGGCGACAACGATTTCGCGTGCATGGCTGTCCTTGGACATGGCACCAAGGGCCATCGAACGTACTCAGCGCGAATGCTCGCAGAGACTGGTATATTGCCTCGCGCAGTTCTATGTTTCCGATCGAGAAGATAAGGAGTACGCAATGAAAATGACGCTTAGGAATTTGCTTCCTGGATTTATGGCCGCGATGCTTACGCTGTGCGCGGCAGTCGCGGCGCAGCAGACATCGAACCGCGTAATCGTCAAGGCCGGCCACTTGCTCGACGTGAAGACCGGCAACACGCTCGCGAATCAGGCGATAGTGATCGAAGGGGACAAAATAGCGAGCGTCGTCGCTGCCGGCGATCTAAAAACTTCTCCCGGCGATACCGTGATTGATCTTTCGCATGCAACCGTTCTCCCGGGACTCATTGACGCGCACACGCATCTGACCTTCAACCCAAGTTTCGGCTACGAGACGCTGGCGATTTCTATACCGCGCGAGGCGCTAATCGGCGCCCGCAACGCGCGCGTCACCTTGGAGGCAGGAATCACGACCGTGCGCAACGTCGGCGCGCATGGCTACAGCGATATTGCTTTGCGCGACGCCATCAACGCAGGCGATGTCCCCGGCCCGCGCATGCTCGCGAGCGGCCCTCCGCTCAGCATCACCGGCGGCCATTGCGATAACGATTTCCTGCCCTTCGAATACCACGCCACAAGCGACGGAGCGGCGGACGGCGTCGAAGGCGTTCAGCACAAAACGCGCGAAATCATCAAGTACGGCGCGGACGTCATCAAAATCTGCGCGACCGGCGGCGTCCTCTCCAAAGGCGACGATCCGAACGCGGCGCAATACACCCTCGAAGAAATGAAAGCGATCGTCGCCGACGCTCACAGGCTCGGCAGGAAAGTTGCCGCCCACGCTCACGGCGCGCAAGGCGTGATCTGGGCTTCCGAAGCCGGTGTCGATTCAGTCGAGCATGGCCACCTGATGAACGATGAAGCCATCGCTACGCTGAAAAAGAACGGCACCTATCTGGTCCCAACGCTCTATCTGATCGATTGGCAGCGCGAAAACGCCGCCCGCGCGAATTTGCCCGAATTCTCGCAGAAAAAGATGGCGATGGTTTCCGAGATGGCGAAGGGGAACATCCGAAAAGCAATTGCAGCCGGCGTGAAAATCGGCATGGGCACTGACGCCGCGGTTTATCCGCACGGATTGAATGCCCACGAGCTCGCGGTCTACGTGAGTCTGGGTATGACGCCGCTGCAAGCAATTCAGACCGCAACCATTAACGATGCCGATCTGCTCGGCTGGTCGGACAAAATCGGAACCATCGATACCGGCAAGTGGGCCGACATCATCGCCGTTGACGGCGACCCTCTGCAAGACGTCACCACGCTACAGCACGTAAAGTTCGTAATGAAGGGAGGCGCCGTCGTGAAAAATGACTACGCCAAATAATCCGGACCACTTTCTTTGACTAAATCTGAACCGTCGTCTATAAATCCGCCTATGCGCAACGTCATCCTCGGCCTCGGCATCAGCCTCGACGGCTACATCGCCCGGCTGAACGGCGCGGTGGATTTTCTCTTCATGCCCAAGGATTACTCGATGGCCCCGTTCTTCGCCACGATTGACACCGCCGTCATGGGCCGCAAAACTCTCGACGCAGCCGGCGGCTCTTACAACGAGCCATCCATGGCGATCTACGTCTTCTCACGCACCCAACCGCCCGGCCAACGCGGCAATCTCACTTTCGTCAACGAGCCTCCCGCAAATTTCATCCGCTGGCTCCGCAAGCGCCCCGGCAAAAACATCTGGCTCATGGGCGGCGGCGAACTCGCCCGCGACTTCCTCATAGCCGACGCAATTGACGAGCTCTACCTCGGGGTCGTTCCCGTCTTGCTCGGCGAGGGCATCCCTCTCTTCCCAAGCGGCTTCCCCCAACGCGATTTCACGCTGGTCGAAAACAAGTCATTCTCGAAGGGATTGATCGCGCTGAAATACCAACGATTGCGAACGAAACCGAAACGAAAATCCTGATTGGGACGTCTGCCGCTACTCGGCTGAATTAGTCCGGCCAGCTAGCGCCCGACGAGGACGAACGCTCCCCAATATTGCGGCCGGTCTTCTCCGTAGCGCGCCTTCACTCGCGCGCGCATTTCCAATTGCGCCGCGCGCAAAGCTTCGTGCTTGTCTTTCCCGCTCAGCCACTTCTGATAAAACAGCGCCATCAATTCCTGCGTCTCTTTGTCCGGAACGGCCCACATGCTCATCAGCACCGAATCCGCTCCCGCTACTTGCAGCGCGCGGCGCAAACCGAACACACCCTCGCCCGCCGCGACTTCGCCCAGCCCTGTCTCGCACGCGCTCAACACCACCAACTCGGTCCCCTGCAGATTGAGTTGACTCGCCTCGTACGCCGTCAGCACACCGTCATCGAGATCCGCGGGCGTCGCACGCTCCGAAAGCCGCCGATTCGCTCCCGCAAAATACAGCCCCGATCGCAGCATCGGATCTTCCAATCCCGTCGGTTGATCTTCTTCAGCGCGCCGGTCTTTCGATTGCTGGTCGAGTTTCTGCTGATCCGGCTCAAAAAATCCGTGCGTCGCAAGATGCAGCACGCGCGGCCCCTTCACTTCCAGCACAGATTCTTTCAGCGCGCGTTGCTGTGTATAGCTCTGCACCTGCCAATGCTGTTTCTCGAGCCGCGAAGAAATTTCATCCACTTCAGCCTGCGTCCCAGGCAGCGGATTCAGTTTCCCGCTCTCGAGATCCCGCGATCGCAAGCTCGCGACTTCCACAGTGACGGCCGAAGAAGAATCTCCCGGCGTCGCGGCGTGCAAGGATTCGAGAGCCGCCCGCTGCTGCGCTTCGTCAAGATCAAACGCCGGATTCCCCACGAGCACGGCAGTATCGCTCGCGGCTTTCCTCGGCCCGCGCAATATGTCTTTTGTGCTCGTGACGATCCGCAGATCGTATTTCTCAATCAACAACCGGCCATCTCCGCCGGCAACATCTCCAAGAGCGACCTGATTCAGCACGCCATCGGGCGCAAAATAAATTCGCTCGACGCCTTTCAGCGCTGGTTCGAGCGGCTTCCAGAACGCGTCGTAAAAACTCACCTTCGGCGCCGCGCCAGTTTTTCCCTCAGGCTCCGCGGCTCGCACGCCTCGTGCGGCTCCATTGGCCTGAAGTCCCACGCGCAACCGATACTCGCGCAGCGGATCGCCCTCGAGCTGCCTCGCCTCGCCCAACGAAACGAGCGTCGGCCCTGCCTGGCTCTGCGCCGTGACGATCAACGCAACGTAGTTGAAATTCCTCGTCCAGTGTTTGCCGTCGTTGAAGTGGAAGCGCACGATTTCCACGGCAGCTTCGCTCGGCTCGAGCGCCTTCTGCACGTCGCGCCACCCGGCATGCGCGCCATTCTTCTGCTCGGAAAGCGAACTCACACGCCGCGCAAGCTGCTGCTCGAGTTCGTTCGCTTGATCATCAACTTTTTTCCGGGCCTGCTCCCAGCCCTCGGGCCGCGCGCTTGCCAGCCGCGCCGATTCGCTTTTCTTCGCCGCAAGCCGGTCAAAAATCGCGAGCGCCTCAGCGTCGCCGCCCGCCGCCACCTGCGCCCGCAGCGCCGCCACGCTTGTCCCAACCAGCCCCTTCTCCCATAGCAACAAGTCGTACATCTTGCCCGCGAGCGCGGGATCCGCCTGGCACCGCGCCAGGCAGAAACTCAGGTATGCGTCGAAGGTCGGCCGCACCGTGCTCAGGAATTCAAGCCGGTCCTTTTCGCTCATGTACTTGAAATTATTCTCAAATTGCTTCGATATATTTTGAAGCGCGGGCTCGAAGTAGGTTTCCGCTTGAACGTAATTGTCTTCAGCGTAGTAAAGCGTCGCGAGGTTGCTCTGGCTCGCGCCCACATCCGGATGGTCCGCGCCGAGCGCCTTCTCCCGAATCGCCAGGCTCCGCTTGTAAAGCGGCTCGGCGTCGGCGTACTTGCCCTCGTTCTCATATACCCGCGCGAGATTGTTCAGGCTCGAGGCCACATCCGGATGCTCCGGCCCGAGCGCCTTCTCACGAATCGCGAGGCTCCGCTTGAATAGCGGCTCTGCCTCCGCATATTCCCCCATCATCTGGTAAAGAGTCGCGAGGCTGCCGAGGCTCCTCGCCACATCGGGATGCTCCAGCCCAAGCGTCTTCTCGCGAATCGCCAGGCTCCGCTTGTAGAGCGGTGCCGCCTCCGCATATTTCCCCTGCTGCTCGCACACCAACGCAAGAATATTGAGGCTCGACGCCACATCGGGATGCTCCGGCCCCAGCGCTTTCTCACGAATCGCCAGGCTGCGCCTCAGCAGCGCCTCCGCCTCCGCGTATCGTCCCTGCTCCTGATAAAGCGTCGCGACACTCCCCAGGCTCCGCGCCAACTCAGGATCGTCCGGCGAAAGAATTTTTTCGCGAATCGCCAGGCTGCGCTTGAATAGCGGCTCGGCCTTCGCGAATTCCCCCTGCCTCTGATACAGCGACGCAAGCGTGTTCAGAGTAACCGCCACTTCCGGATCGTCCGGCCCCAGCGCCTTCTCGCGGATCGCCAGGCTGCGCTTGAAGAGCGGCTCCGCCTCCGCGTACCTGCCCTCGTGGTAGTAAACAAACGCAAGGCCATTCAAGCTCTTCGCCGTGTCAGGATTGTCGGGCCCAAGCGCTCTCTCGCGAATCGCCAGAGCGCGCTTGAAGAGCGGCTCCGCCTCGGCATACTTGCCCTCATCGTCGTACATCGCCCCAAGCAAATTTAGCGAAAGCGCCAGCGCCGCATGCTTGCCGCCAAACGTCTTCTCCGCCACTCGCACTGCCTCTTCCGCAACCGGTATCCCCTCCGCGTATTTGCCCTCGCCCCTCAGCTCATTCGCCCTCTTAACCAACTCCCTCCATCGCCCCTCCTGCGCGCCCCCCGGCACTGCCAGTGTCGAGAGCAAAGCAATCAGGAGTGCCGCGACAAATAATCCGCGGAAAGCCGCGGACGTCATCATGGGTCGTTGAGAATTCTTCTCGCTAAAGAGGTCGCGAAGGAAAGTGGAAGTGTGAATCATCATCGCCGCGTGTGGTCCGAAGAACCTCTCGCCACAATGTAACTCGATCTCTCGTCGTGTCAATGCGGGCGATTGCAAACCATTTGTCTTGTTGAAGGAAAAAGGTACTCGGACCTTAGAAAAGCTCTGGCAGGTCTCGCAAAAACAAGTGGTCCTTGCTCCACTGCACGATTGGGAGTCCTACCAACATGGTGCCGCCGCGAACCTTACTCGCATCATTGGCTGAGCGGCACGTTCGGGAGCGCGACGGAGACCGGTGTCGCCTTTATGGTTCCGTCATCTTTCTCGGTGCCGAGTAATACATTAAAGGAAACACTGATGCTCGACCCGCGGAATTCCTGAGTCCCGGTGAAGGGCAGCACGAACTCCAATGGAATGCCCGAGTAAGCCACTGACCAGCCGTTCGGATCGGTCGTGGCACATCTCGCGACCCCTCCACCGCAGACCGGAACGCCCTCAACGACGTACCAAGTATTCGAGATCCCATTGCTGTCGATCACTTTCGGGTCCGGAGGCGTCACTATCTTGAACTTCAAATCTCGCTGTTGCGTGTTCTTCGCCGCAATCAGAACGTTTACGGCCTTCTCGCCAACCCGGGCGCTCATCACGTCAAATCGAATCCCTTCATAGGTTCGATTGGCCAACGCTGCCCGAGCGGGCACATCAGGGTTGAGCGGCACATTTGGCAGATCAACAGGAACCAACGTCGGTTTTATGGTTCCGTCATCCCTTTCCGTGCCGAGCAAGACGTTGAAGGAAACACTCGCGCTCGACCCGTGGAATTCCTGAGTCCCGGTGAAGGGCAGCACAAACTCCAATGGAATGCCCGAGTAAGCCACTGACCAGCCGTTCGGATCGGTCGTGGCACATCTCGCGACGCCGCCTCCGCAGACCGGAACTCCCTCAACGTTGATCCAAGTATTCGAGATCCCATTGCTGTCGATCACTTTCGGGTCCAGAGGCGTCACTATCTTGAACTTCAAATCTCGCTGTTGCATGTTCGTCGCCGCAATCAGAACGTTTACGGCCTTCTCGCCAACCCGGGCGCTCATCACGTCAAAACGAATCCCTCCGTAGGTTTGATTGGCCAATGCTGTCCGAACGGGCGCATCAGGGTTGAGCGGCACGTTCGGCAGAGCGACAGAGACCACTGATGTTTTTATGGTTCCGTCATCCCTTTGCGTGCCGAGTAATACGTTGAAGGAAATGCTCGCGCTCGACCCACGGAAATCCTTGGTGCCGCTGAAATTCAGCACGAAGTTCAATGGAGTGCCTGAGTAAGCTACCGACCAGCCGTTCGGATCGGTCGTGGCACATCTCGCGACGCCGCCACCGCAGATCGGAACTCCCTCAACGTTAATCCAAGTATTCGAGATCCCATTACTATCAATCACTTTCGGGTCCAGAGGCGTCAATATCTTGAACTTGATATCCCGCCCTTCCGTATTCGTCGCCGCGATCTGAACGACGGGAGCTTTGCTCTTATTGGTGTTCACACTCTTCACGTCGAACCGGATTCCTCCGTAAGTTTGGCTCGCCAACACGCCTTTCGCGCGCATTTCGGTCGGGGCCGCAGCCGGCGGATTATACGCTGCGCGAGGCGGCGCGGCCGGCTGCCGGGATGGCGCCGGTTGCGAACCCATGGTCTGAGACGCCGGCGCCTGATTGTGCTCCGCCCTCTGTGCCGCGCTGGGCGCAGGCGCCTTGCCCGATCGCACAAACACAAAATCGCCGAAGTCGTGCCCGGAATTTCGAATCGGAGCGTATTGCGGCGTCTGATCGGATCTGCCGGCGACAGAGACTTGAACATACTGATCGAAAAGTCCGCCCGCCGTGACAATAGTGTCGCTGGAAGTGGCGAGTGCCTTGATCAATGCGCCCGTGAACACCGAATGTCCGCCGCCACCCCCGTCTGCGACCGGTTCGAGCGCGCCGCTCGACATCAGTGTGCGTGACTTCCCGAGAGCCATCTTTGCGAGGTACCGCTCGCGCTCCTGTGGGGTGTACGAGACCGCTATGTCGCGCGTCAGGCCGCCGGAATAGCAGCTATCGGAAACGATCAGGACATGTCGCGCCGGAATCACTTTCGCCGCGGTTGTGATGGACTCTGCCATGATCCAGTGCGAATTATCGTCGCGGTCAGCATCCACGGGCAGCCAATACGCTTTGTCGGCATCTCTGTCGTAATAGCCGTGCCCGGCGTAATAAATCAGAAGGCTCGCATTTTCGTCGAGGCTGTGACGGTAGTCGTTCATCGCCTTCATGATCTGGTCGTGCGTGGCATCTAATAGAGGCGTTGTTTGAAATCCATACTGATCGTGCAGAATCGAAGCGAGCGCCTGCGCGTCCTGCACGGCGGTGCCGAGCTTCTGCAAATGCTGATAATTGTTGATCCCGATGACGAGCGCGTAATAGTGGCCGCTCAATTCCGACGCGACTTGCGCCTTCGTTTCTTGCTCGGGCGCAACGCCTCGCGTTTGGCTCGCCTGTTGCGAGGATTGGTTCGTAGCCGAGGTATGGTTCGTGGCCGAGGTATAATTCGTGGCCAATGTGCCGCCCGCAAATGCCGCGGCGCAGAGGATCGAAAGGGTGGCGGCAACCGGCAGCGCGAAGAATTTCGGCTTCACAGCAAATTTCGCTTTCGTGATTTCCCGCGGTGGACTGGTGGCACCGTACAACAGATCGCCCGCGAGCACAATATCCGCTTGTGCACCCCTGCCCGAGCCCCTCCGTTCGCCGTACCTCCCCTCGCAGCTCATTTGGCCGCTTAACGAGCTCTGCCACCGCCCTCCTGCGACCCAACCGGCACCGCCGAAGCCACTACACCCGATACGTTAGCTCAGTAGAAAATCGGGTCGTAATCTTGACACGGGGCGAAGAAAAAGCAAACATAATCCGGATCATGCGCGGCCAACTTCAGTTCGATGAGATCGGAGTTTGGTAAGAGCTCAAGCTCGCTATTATTCAAGAGTACGCTGCGGCATACTCTAAAATTCTTACCGCGCAGACTAGCCCTCGTTTCCAACACGTTTACATCGATGCTTTCGCGGGCGCAGGAGTCCACCTGTCGAAAGCGAATAAAGATTTCATCCTTGGAAGTCCACTGAACGCACTGAATGTTCAACCTTCATTCCGCGAGTACCATTTGATTGACATCAAACCAGAAAAGATCGAAAACCTGCGACGCTTAATTGGAAGCCGCGCCGAAGTTTATCTTTATTCGGGAGACTGCAATAAGATCCTTCTCGAGGACGTTTTTCCCAGGGTGAAATACGAGGAATATCGGCGGGGGCTGTGCATTCTCGACCCCTACGGACTGAATCTTAATTGGAATGTAATGCTCAGGGCTGGGCAAATGAAAACGATGGATATTTTTCTAAACTTCCCCGTGATGGATATAAATCGCAACGTGCTTTGGCGTGATCCTGCAGCCGTGGATGATCTGCAGAGGGTCAGAATGAGTGCGTTTTGGGGTGACAATTCGTGGCCCAAGATGGCCTACAAGCCGGACTTGTTCGGTTATCCTGACAAGCAGTCAAACGAGACGATCGCAGAGGCGTTTCGACGCAGGTTGAAGGAAGTAGCGGGATTTGCCAGGGTTCCCAAACCCATTCCGATGAGGAATTCGAGAGGTGCGATAGTTTATTATCTATTTTTCGCATCACAGAAGGACACCGCGGAGCACATAGTGCTCGACATTTTCAAAAAATTTGAAAATCGAGGAGCAATCTGATGTCGCTCGACTCAGCGATTGAATGGACAGACGCCACTTGGAACCCCGTGCGAGGCTGTACAAAGATCAGCCCCGGCTGCAAACACTGCTACGCTGAGACCTTCGCCGAGCGTTTTCGCGGCGTCAAAGGCCATCCCTACGAGCAGGGATTCGATCTGCGCCTGGTACCGGAAAAGCTTGCCGAACCATTGCGTTGGCGGAGTCCGAAAATGATTTTCGTCAATTCGATGAGCGACCTGTTCCACGAGGCGGTGCCAGAAAACTACATCGAGGCAGTCGCGAGTGTCATGGCCGAGGCACGCTGGCACACGTATCAAGTTCTCACGAAGCGGTCAGAACGCCTCCGAGATCTCCTGAATTCGAAACTGAGCTTCGCTGCTAAACAGCCTCATATTTGGTGGGGAGTGAGTGTCGAAGATCAACAGTACGGTGTCCCACGAATCGTGGATCTACAACGCGCCGGCGCATGCGTTCGATTTTTGTCCGTCGAGCCGCTTCTCGAAGATGTGGGAAAGATCGACTTGGCCGGCATCAGTTGGGTGATCGTCGGTGGTGAAAGCGGTCCAGGCGCAAGGCCCATGAAAAAAGAATGGGTTGTATCCGTGAAAGAGCAATGCCGGGTTGCAAATGTCCCGTTCTTCTTTAAGCAGTGGGGAGGAGTTCGGAAGTCTGCAACAGGCAGGATTCTTGACGGTCGCACCTACGATCAATTTCCCCAGCGCGTCCACAATCCGACCCGGCCGCCGGACGAATGCCTTTCGCTCGCTGCTAAAATCGAGGCGAGTTTCAAGACTCGTCACGTTGTGCAGTGCCTCGCGTAAATCCGAACACATCTCGGCATTTGCGGCCGATCTCAACTTCGCAGAATCCTTACATGAAGCCCATTTGCATCCCGCGCCGCTTCATGCTATCCGTGAATGAGCAATGAAGACGCACGACAAACTCGATCCAGGCCCCACAGGGGACGGGCTGGGGGTGGCTCGTAACTTTTTTACCCGGGCGATCCTCAGAGCAGCCAACTGGCGTCGCGCTTCGAGAAGGGCGCAGAAAGTGGCGCCCCTACGGCCGGTTGCCTTTCTGGGCGGCCCGCTCGTCACTCGTCATTCGTCACTCGTCACTAATTTCCTAACCGGGACACCAAAACAATTAGAAATCGCCGCAACTAGTTCAAAACAAAACACCGAGGTCATTTCTGGCAGTAATATACTTGACTCAGCGAACGGTGCGGAGCAAGATGTGCCATAGAAAGCCGGAAATGAGTGTTTACAGACCGGAGGCTGTTTGTGTATCTCGCGTACTTGGACGATTCGGGAACTGGCGACAAGAAGGAAAATTTTCAAGTTGTTACCGCCGTAATAGTTAAAGACGAAAGATTTAGCAATCTCGAAGTCCGGATTGGCGCGGCTCTCGAAGCGATTCTCTCACCAGAGAAGATTGAGCATTTTGAAGAGTTCCATGCGTGCCAGCTTTACGGCGGATATGGCGTTTTCGACAGCGTCGAGCAGCCGAAGCGTTTTGATTTGATAGAACTACTGCTTCAATCTCTTACTCTAAGCGGTATACCCGTCGTCTACGGCGCGGTGGATAAAGCGAAACTTGCCGCACAATTGTACGGTTCAGCCGAGCCGTTGGACGTTTGTTTCCGTGTTTGCCTTGAGGGTGTGGAAGAGTGGATAGCTCGCATATTGCCGCACGACTTGGCACTGTTGATCGCGGACGATTTCGGGGATAGTAAAACGAAAACCATGCTCACTAAATCTTTTAGGAATCTGCGAAAGCGACTCAGACCGCCGTGGGAACTTGGCAAGCTTCAGCATCTACATGATGGTCTGTACTTCGGAAACTCCAAAGATTCGATTGGAATTCAGCTTGCCGATTTGTGCGGATATTTCATTGCGAAGCATTTGAATGGCGATGATAAAGTCGCGGAAGCGTTTTACAGCCAAATCGAGAAACACATCAAATACTTTAGAATCGAGCCGTATGACGCAAGCCAAAAATAATGAGTTCTCAGCGTTCAATGACCTTGCTGGGAAGATTCTGTCGGTCTCCCACCGTGAAGTGAAAGCGAAGCTGGATGCCGAGAAACAGGCCAAGAAGCGGAAGAAATCTAAGACTTCCGCTTCGGGCCACGGGGCAGCCGCAAAGGATTAGCTACACGTCGTACTGGTTTTGCCGGTCAGTTCGGCGTAGGTGAGACGCTTTCCGAGAACATGCGAAGAGACAAACTCAAATCGGTCTCCGTCAGTCATCGGCTTCTTGCGAAGGTTATAGCGGAATGCCTGTTCGTCAAGATAGCGGAACAGATGGAACGGCTCAACGCTCACGTACGTTCCGCGAAGTCCGCGCTTCAAGAGACTCCAAAAGTTTTCGAGATTGTTGGTGTGAACCTTGCCGTCTACGTATGCGATGGCATGGTCAATCACTTGGTGCTTGTAGTCTCGAATGAGTCCCTCATAAGACGGCAGCGCATCGGTGAAGAGAGTAGATTCGGCTGTTACGTGCTGTCTGACTTCAGCTTGGAGAGCCTTTTTCTTACGGCTCGAAATGACATGAACGCGAACATCCCCGCCGCGTTCCAGAAATCCAAGAATGGGAGTCTTGCCCTTGTCGCCTTTGGTAATTTGTCGGAGTTCGCGAACGTGTTGGTGCATCCCGCGCGACTTCCCGCCGATGAACGCTTCGTCTACTTCAACTTCTTTGCCTTTGCCGCCGAGCTTGACGAACTTATCGCTCTGCATCGCCAATCGGATGCGGTGCATCATGAACCAAGCCGACTTCTGAGTGACGCCGATTGCACGTCCGACTTCATAAGAGCTAACGCCGTTCTTGCAGTTCGCAATCATCCACACGGCAGTCAGCCACTTGCTAAGAGAGATTGGCGAATCCTCAAAGATGGTGCCGACCTTCACGCTGAACTGCTTTCGAGCGTGCTGAGTTTTGCACTCCCACATTCGGCGAGTGGAGATGAAGCGGACTTCTTTGCTTCCGCAAGTGGGGCAGACAACACCGTCCGGCCAACGCTTGGACACCATGAATTGCTGGCAGTTCTCGGCGTCTGCGAAGTAGATGATGGCTTGTTGAAGTGTTCTTGGCTTCTTCATAGCGTTCCTCACAAGCCAAATCCTAGCAGAAACGCCTTACTGAGTCAAGTATATTATTGCCTCATTTCTAACCGGGACAAAAATACTACTCTTCAGACTGCGATTAATGCCGCCGAAATGGCCGGTCCGGACCTGAGGGCGCAGTCCGCCGCGGCGGACGCCCTACGGCCGGACATCCGCCCGAAGGGCTTGCTAGTCACTCGTCACTCGCCTGCCCTGAGGCCGTCCGCGCGGCCGAACGGGTCACTCGTCACTGATCAGCTCCTGTCTAATCGAAACTCGAAATTATTAGAAATCGCCCTAACTCACACAAAACAAAGAGTCGAGATCCGTTCTAATCGAGACAAAATTGCACCCCCTTCCCACTCCAATTTGCCCGGGATTTTGACCCATGTTTGAGAACCTAACCGACAAACTCCAGCGCGCATTCAAAAATCTCCGCGGCCATGGCAAGCTCACCGAAGAGCACCTCGACGCCGCGCTCGCCGAAATCCGCGAAGCCCTCCTCGAAGGCGATGTCAACGTCGGCGTCGTCGACGAAATCATCGGCCACATTCGCGAGAAGGCCCTCGGCTCCGAAGTTCTCCTCCAACTTTCGCCCGATCAGCAAGTCGTCAAAATCGTCCGCGACGAATTGAGCGAACTCCTCGGCCGCGAAGTCAAAACGCAATTCGCGTCGCGCCCACCTTCTGTCTGGCTCATCGTCGGCCTGCAAGGCTCCGGCAAAACGACGACTACCGGCAAGCTCGGCAAATGGCTCGGCGAGCACGGCCACCGCCCGCTCGTCGTCTCCACCGACGTTTATCGCCCCGCCGCGCGCGAACAACTCGCGCAAGTCGCCAAAGCAACGGGCACGCCGGTCTGGCCCGGCGCTGGCACCGACAAGCCCGTCGAAATCGTTCGCGGCGCGATGCGCGAAGCCAAACTCTCAGCCTATGACGTCATCCTCGTCGACACCGCCGGCCGCCTGCACATTGACGACGAGTTGATGGGCGAGCTTTCGACACTGAAGCGCGAACTCTCGCCCTCGGAAATTCTGTTCGTCGCCGACGCGATGATCGGCCAGGATGCCGTCCGCTCCGCGGGAGAATTTCACAAACGCCTCGGCGTCACCGGCGTCATCCTGACGAAACTCGATGGCGACGCGCGCGGCGGTGCGGCCCTTTCGATCCGCAAAGTGACTGGCGCGCCCGTGAAATTCGCGGGCATTGGCGAAAAATACGACGCACTCGAAGCGTTTCATCCCGATCGCATCGTCTCGCGCATCCTCGGCATGGGCGACGTCCTCACGCTCATCGAAAAAGCCGAAAAAACAATTGACGAAAAGCAAGCGCGCGAGATGCATCGCAAGCTGCGCGAAAACGATTTCACGCTCGAAGATTTTCGCGATCAGCTTCGCCAGATTCGCAAGATGGGCTCGCTCGAACAGTTGATGGGCATGCTGCCGAAGATTGGCCCGTTCGCGAAACTGCCGAAAGACGTGGACCTCGACGACAAGCAGCTCAAGCGCGTCGAAGCCATCATCAACTCGATGACCTCCGGCGAACGCTCGGACCACAACCTGATTGACGGCAAGCGCCGCAAGCGCATCGCCCGCGGCAGCGGCACCTCGGTCCAGGAAGTGAATCAGGTCCTCAAGCAATATGGCGACATGCGCCGGATGCTGAAGCAATACGGCAATCTCGCCAAAGGCAAAATGCGCGGCATCGGCAAATTCGCCGGAATGAAGCCGCCAGTTTGAAGCGAAGTTTGAAGGGAAATTTGAAGCGAAACTGGATGACCGCGCAACCGGATGCGCGGCAAACTCGCTGCAAATCGGGCTAGGGTAAACCTGGCGGATTCGCTATAATTGCGGGATTCGAAAGAGGAGGAATTTTAAGTGGTAACGATTCGTCTTGCACGCATTGGAAAGAAGAAGAGGCCGTTCTACCGCGTCGTGGTGACCGAGAAGACCCGCCCGCGCAATGGCCGATTTGTTGAAATCGTAGGGACTTACGATCCGCTGAAGAAGCCCGCCGAAGTGAAACTCAACGCCGACCGCATCAAGT
The DNA here is from genome assembly GCA_963838705.1 of uncultured Acidobacteriota bacterium. Taxonomy (GTDB): domain Bacteria; phylum Acidobacteriota; class Terriglobia; order Acidiferrales; family UBA7541; genus Palsa-147. The sequence continues at coordinate 269,261 of CAWIRU010000007.1, forward strand.
ATTGGCTCGGATGCGGCGCGCAGCCAAGCGACACGGTCCGCAGTTTTTTACGTAACCAGAAGATTGCCTAAAGCGTCGTAACCACAGGGAAGGGTGTTTCTCTAGTTCAAGGCTCAAACTCGAGCGAATTGGCGCGCTCAGTTCAGCTACCTGTGGAGGAGACGCAATGAGGGACCTCGTGGAGCAAATCGCAAAGGCGCTCGTCGATCACTCGGATCAAGTCACGGTTCGCGCGATTGACGGGGAACAGGTTACAGTTCTCGAGCTGAAAGTTCATCCCGAGGACTTGGGAAAAGTCATCGGACGCCAAGGCCGCACGGCGAAATCCATCCGCACCATCCTCGGCGCGGCGGGAATGAAACTCAAAAAGCGGTATACGCTGGAAATCCTCGAGTAGTGAATTCGGAAGACTCGACATACGTCACGCTGGCGCGCATCGTCCGGCCTCAAGGCCGGCGCGGCGAAGTTGCGGCAGAAATCCTGACAGATTTTCCCGACCGGCTAAAAAATCTGAAATCAGCATGCCTGTGGGACGGAAAAGCAAACAGGCGCAGCGTGCCTGTGCGCTCGTGCTGGCTCAGCATGAGCCACGGTGGACAAGCTGTTTTCCACTTCGAAGGCTCGGACTCCATCAACGACGCTGAGAAACTTGTCGGCTTGCAAGTGCAAGTGCCGTTGAAGGATCGCGTCGTTCTTCCAGAAGGCAGCTACTTCATCGAGGATTTGATCGGCTGCGAAATTCATGCGGCCGGCAAGCGCGTCGGCATCGTGCGCGACGTCCAACCGACTGGCGAGGGCACCGCCGGAACGCCGCTGCTCGCCGTGGATTCTCCGCAAGGCGAAATCCTGATTCCGCTTGCCGTCGAAATCTGCACGAAGATCGATCCCGCCGCGCGGCGAATCGAAATCTCGCCGCCCGAAGGTTTGCTCGATTTAAATCGCAGCGAGTAAGCTCGACGGTTCGAAGTGATTCCGCATGCCGCGCGTCGACAGACCAATCTGCGCTACACTTCACTCCAATGCGATTCGATATCGTCACAATATTTCCTGAATTTTTCGCCGGTCCGCTCGATTACGGAATCGTGCGCCGCGCGCGCGAGGCGAATCTGATCGAAATTGCCGTGCGCGATTTGCGCGAGTTCGCGCACGATAAGCATCGCACCGTGGACGATCGCCCGTTCGGCGGCGGCGAAGGCATGGTGCTGAAGCCGGAGCCGCTATTCGAAGCTGTCGAAGACATTCTCGGGACAACCGCTGCTCTCGGAGCAAACAGCGCGCCGAAAGGCTGCGCGGTAATTCTGCTTTCGGCATCCGGAGAACTTTTTCGGCAAGACGCGGCGCGGAAATTCGCGAAACTCGACCGCATCATTTTGCTCTGCGGGCGTTACGAAGGAGTGGACGAACGCGTAGCCGAGCATCTTGCCACCGACGAAATTTCGATCGGCGATTTCGTTCTCTCGGGTGGTGAACTGCCCGCGGCGATGATTTTGGACGCCGTCACGCGGCTGCTTCCCGGCGCGCTGGGCAACGAAGATTCCACCGTGAACGAATCATTCAGCGAGGAATCGGCGAACGAACGATCGCGCGCCGCAATTTTTCAAACTGCCGGCGCAGAACCGCGGATTTCAGGGAGAGGAATCCTCGATTATCCGCATTACACGCGCCCGCAAGTATTTCGTGATTGGGCTGTGCCGGAAATTTTAATGAGCGGCAATCACGAAGAAATCCGCCGCTGGCGCCGCCAGAAGGCGATCGAGAAAACTTTGCGCAATCGCCCTGAACTTCTTGAAGCCGCCGGCGAACAATTCCGGAAACACAATGGCTAAAGCCGGCGATTCCACTGGCTCGCGCAAAGGCCTCTTGACGGGTGCAGGATTCGAGTTGTACATTTAGACCATATAAGTTGTACATCACTACTATATAGAGCGGAGGGGCGATGACTGCTCCAATCCTTACACGGCCTAAAAAGGTGCGGATCAACCGGGCTGACTTGCGCCAGCATTTGCGGGGAACGCTCGAGCGGGCCAAGGGCCGGACGATCGTGGAAATTTCGGCGCACGATGAAAAGGATGAAAAGCTGCTCGTCGACAAGATCTATTTCGAAGAACTGGTTCAGTACCTGCGAGCCGTCATGGAGACGCTGGAGATCGCGACGGACCAAAAGCTTTTTGACCGGATCATGCGGGCCGGAGAGACGCTGAAAGAGGACACTCGCCTTGGCAAGCTGCATTCTTTTGAGGAGGCGTTCGCGGAGAAATAGCGTTGTTTACCTCAAAATTCACGTACCACGCGCTCGCCGATCTGAAAAGCCTACGCAAGAACGTCAGAAACTCTTTGAAAAAGCAATTTGAGAAGAAGATCCATGTGGACCCCCTGGGATGTTCGGAACCCTTGACAGGCTCGCTGCGAGAGTATCGCAGCTTCCACTTCGGCGAATACCGCGTGGTATATCGAGTGTTCGCGGACCTTCGCGTGGTTTCGGTTGTGGGCATAGGAAAGAAGAATAAGAAGCATCAAACCGAGCTGTATAAGAATCTCGAAAAACTGGCGCGAGCAGGAAAACTCGCGGAAGCACTCCTACTGTCGCTCGGTCCGTAATTGCCTGAAATCCGTTAATCAGGACGCGCCTGCTGAAGGGAGTTTTGGTGGAAAGATGGCGCCAAACTGCGTATAATTGGTGTTTGTCCATAGAGTGCTGGCCCCACCTGAGCGGGTCTGCCGGGAAATAAAGCCATGAATCCACAACTTGCAAAGGCCCAACAAGCGCAATTGCGCAAAGACTTCCCTAATTTCCGCCCGGGAGACACGATCCGGGTGAACGTGATCCTGAAAGAAGCCGACGGCGACAAGGAAAAGGAGCGCGTGCAGGCGTTTGAAGGCGTGGTCATGCAGCGGCGTGGCGTGCTCGCCGGGGCGTCTTTTACCGTGCGGCGCGTGACGTTCGGCATCGGCGTCGAACGCATTTTCCCTCTTCATTCACCGACCATCAGCTCGATTGACGTGGTGCACCAGGGACGAGTGCGGCGGGCGAAACTGAATTACCTCCGCGGGCGCAAGGGCAAGGCTGCGCGCATCAAGCGCGTGGGACGTACTGAGCCTGTCGCGGCTGCAGTGGCCGCCGAATAACTCCGTAGTTTCTGTTTTAGTTTTCGAAGAAGGGCCGGTAAATCCCGGCCCTTTTTTATTTTTGCGTGGCGGGGCGAAGGGAATCGAATTCAGGCGCGCTAGAAAAATGCTGCGGGAACGAGAACTCGTAGGAGCTGACGGCGTGGCACCACGTGCGATGAACGAAATCGAAACCGTATGCGACCATTTCGCGGCGCGCCTGTTCCGGCGTCCAACCCTGCTCAGCCATCCGATACGCCGCAATCATCAGACCGGTGCGGTCCACACCGTGCTCGCAGTGAACGAAGATCTTCCGGTTCGGATTCGCGCGGACGAACTGCAGAAACTGCGCGGTGATTGAATCGCGCGGAAAATGGCAACTCCACGGTATTCCGACGTACTCCATGCCCGCCTGCGTAACCGCGCGCCTTTCAGCGTCGCGATCTCCTTCAAAACGCAGGTCAATTACGACTGCGATTCCGCTTTTTTCGAGGGAATCGAATCCATCTTGTGTCGGTTGCGCGCCCCGAAAAAGCATTGGAGTAACTTTTCCGGAGTTCGTAACGCCGTCGAGCACGACTCGCGGGGCCGGCAAGTGCGCAACGTCAGCGAGATTGTCCGCAGAAGTTCCGGCATCAGGACCCCAAGCGAGAAAAAGAATTAATCCGGCGGCCGGGAAGATGCTCGCCGCCAAAATTTTCCTTCGCATGGTGAGTTTTGGCTGCACAAAAACAGGCTAGGCTACTGAAACCGCTACGTCAACTCGCGCCGGTTTCGCTTTGGGACATTTTGAATGTCCACCACTATAAGTAGACGCTTTCGACACCGACACCACATTATTTTGTATTTCAGCTCCGATTTCCTCTTGACAACTTTTCCACATCCCCTATACTCGCGTCCCAGACTCAGGGGGATCAGGACACGGCTCGCACTCGTTTTTCGCGCGCGATTCGACGTTCGGCCTGAGTTTAATCTAAAAAAGAGCGGCTCGTTGCGCCAGCAAGCCCGCCCTTGACAGATTCAGTGTCATGGCCTGGCTACGCTATTCTATTTTTTGCACGAAGACTGCGGCACGTTCCCAGACGGTCCGCGACATTATCCGAACGGCACCCGCGGGACTATAATGGAAGTTTCCCGCATAGCCGTGCGGCACCTCAGTTGGCAGCTCGATTGCCTGCGCGGAGGCATTTATGGCAGAAGTTCGGATGGCTCTCGGAAACAAACTCGACGAAACTCAGCAGACCTGGTCCAAGACGGGGCAGGAATTCCGCCGGTTGTTCACCGACGGAAAAGTTTCCCCATTCGATGCGGTCGAATGGGAGAAGCGCACAGCTGCAATTGGAAATGACAAAGGGCAGACGATTTTCCGCCAGGAGAACGTCGAAGTGCCCAAGTCGTGGTCGCAGACGGCGACAAACATCGTAGCGTCAAAATATTTCCACGGCAAGTTAGATACGCCCGAGCGCGAAACGTCTGTGCGGCAATTGATCGGCCGCGTGGTGAACTCGATCGTGCACTGGGGCGAACTCGGCGGCTACTTCGTATCCGCCGAATCGCGCGACAATTTCCGCGATGAACTTGCCCATCTTCTCGTCGAACAGAAAATGGCGTTCAATTCTCCGGTGTGGTTCAACGTCGGCGTGCAGCCCAAGCCGCAATGCTCCGCGTGCTTCATCAATTCCGTCCAGGACAACATGGAATCCATCATGGGCCTGGCGAGAACCGAAGGCATGCTTTTCAAGTGGGGCTCGGGAACGGGCACAAACTTCTCGACGCTCCGCGGCAGCCGCGAAACGCTTTCGGGCGGCGGAATTGCGTCCGGCCCAGTGAGCTTCATGCGCGGTTTCGACGCGTTCGCCGGCGTGATCAAGAGCGGCGGCAAGACGCGCCGCGCGGCCAAGATGGTGATCCTCAACGTGGATCATCCGGATATCGCGGAGTTTATTGACTGCAAAGTGAAGGAAGAGCGCAAGGCACAGGTGCTGATCGAGCAGGGCTACGACCCCGCGATTGACGGCGAAGCCTACACTTCCATTTTCTTCCAGAACGCGAACCATTCCGTCCGCGTCACCGACGAGTTTATGCAAGCCGCCGAGGATGACCGCGACTGGTGGACAAAGAACGTAAACGACGGCAAAGCCGTGGAGAAATACAGCGCGCGCGACTTGCTGCGGCGGATGGCGGAATCGGCCTGGCAGTGCGGCGATCCGGGGATGCAGTACGACACAACCGTGAATCGCTGGCATACGTGCAAGGCAACGGACCGGATTTACGCGTCGAACCCATGCTCGGAATACATGTTCCTTGACGACACGGCGTGCAACCTCGCGTCGCTCAATCTCCAGAAATTCCTCACTTCGAACGGCACGTTCGACGTCGCCGGCTTCCGCCATGCGGTGGACGTGACGATCACGGCGCAGGAAATCCTGGTGGACAACGCGAGCTATCCGACCGACAGGATCGCAAAGAATTCACACGACTATCGTCCGCTGGGACTCGGCTACGCAAATCTCGGCGCGCTGCTGATGTCGCTGGCGGTGCCGTACGACTCCGACGCGGGCCGCGACATCTGCGGCGCTATCACCGCGCTGATGACCGGCGAAGCGTATTACCAATCGTCGAAGATCGCGGAACGCATGGGGCCGTTCGCCGGCTACGCGCGCAATCGCGAAGCGATGCTCGACGTCGTTCGCATGCACCGCGATTCGACCCGGCCGATCAAGGCGGAGAACGTTCAACCGACGCTGCTGCGCGCGGCGCAGGAAGCATGGGACAACGCGCTCGCGCACGGCGAAAAATTCGGCTACAAGAATTCGCAAGTGTCCGTTCTCGCGCCCACCGGCACGATCGGATTCATGATGGATTGCGACACGACCGGCATCGAGCCGGACCTGGCGCTCGTGAAGCAGAAGCGCCTGGTGGGCGGCGGCGTGATCAAAATCGTCAACAACACGGTGCCACAGGCGCTGATGCGCCTCGGCTACACCAGCGAAGAAGTGGCGCAGATTGTGGATTACATTGACAGCAATTCGAAGATCGAAGGCGCGCCGCACCTGAAACCGGAGCATTTGCCGGTGTTCGATTGCTCGCTCGCTCCTTCGGGCGGTGGCCGCTCGATCGCGTGGCGCGGACATTTGCGCATGATGGCCGCGGCACAGCCGTTCCTTTCCGGCGCGATCAGCAAAACGATCAACATGCCGGAAGAATCCACCGTCGAAGATATTATGGAGGCGTATATTGAGTCCTGGAAACTCGGACTCAAAGCCGTGGCGATTTACCGCGACAATTCGAAACGCTCGCAGCCTCTTTCGGCCGCGCTCTCCAAGAAGGACGCCGCCGCTGCGCTGAGCGCAGCAGGCCCGGGTGCTGAAGAGCCCGGCCGGCGCCAACAGGAGCTTTTTCCCGAATCGAAGCGGAAGAAGCTTCCGGCAGAGCGCCCGGCGATCACTCACAAGTTTTCTGTTGCCGGCCACGAGGGTTACATCACGGCCGGCTTGTACGAGGACGGCACGCCCGGCGAGATTTTCATCAAGATGGCCAAGGAAGGATCCACGCTTTCCGGTTTCATGGACGGAATCGCGATCTCGATTTCGATCGGCTTGCAGTATGGAGTTCCGTTGAAGGCGTATGTCGACAAGCTGATGAACACGACGTTCGAGCCGCTGGGATTCACGGACAACCAAGACATTCGGATCGTGAGTTCCGTGCTCGATTACATCGCGCGTTATCTCGGCGGAAGATTTATTTCGACGTCGTATCTGAAGATTCATAGCGCGCCGGGCGAGGTCCCTGCGGCTGGCGATCCTCCAGCGGCGCTCGCGCCGATTCCGGTCGCGAATTCGACGCTGTCGTCGCGGATGGTGGATCCCGCTCAAGGCCGGGCAATCGTGGCGACCGGGCCGCTCTGCTCCGAGTGCGGAACGCCGATGATTCCGAACGGCAGTTGCTACAAGTGCGAGAATTGCGGCGGGACATCGGGCTGCAGCTAATCAACAGCATCATCGAACAGCGTGCGGCGTTGCCTGTGAAGTGCGCACGGAAATCGGTGCGGCGCCACATTTGCCGCGTGCCAAGCGTCGCAGTGTCATTCTGAAGAGCATCCGACGAGGATGCTCTGAAGAATCTGCATTTCCGCCAATCGCGCACGAAATGCAGATTCCTCGCCGGCTGTGTATACACTGCGCCAACCGTGCGGCTCGGAATGACACTACACCGCAACCAGTTCGCCTCTAGCTCGGAACGACATCATCCCCGCAATTGGTTCGCCTCTGACATGTAGAATAGCGTTGCGATGCTACGCACGCGCGAGATCATTCCACCTCTGACGCTTCACTCCCTCGATGGGCGCACTGTCCGCGCCTGGGATTTCAAGCAAAAGAAGAATCTTGTCATTGTGTTTCTTCATGCGGACTGCGCGGCGTGCGAGGAATATCTTCGACAGATCGCGGCGGACGCGGCGGCCTGGAAGGAAAATGACGCCACGGTTCTAGTGGCGTTCCTCGGCTCGCCCTCTCGCGCCTCGACTGATTTCCTTCCCGAAAATATCATCGCTGGCTTGGATCCCTCGGGGCGCGCGGCGAATGCGTTCCTTGGCCGCGACTTGCTCGCTCCGGCCGGTGACGCCCGTTTGGGAGTTTTTGTCACGGATCGCTACGGCGAGCTAATCGTGCAATGGGAGATTGGGGCGAGCCACGAGTTCCCGATTCCGGGCACAATCCGGACGCACCTCGAGCGAATCGAAATTGCCTGCGACGAATGCAGTACTCCGCTATGGCGGGTTGACGATGGATAAACGGCGGACCGAAAAAATGAAGGGGTCCCGCGGACGGGACCCCTCGCTCAACTCCCAGAAATCCGATTTCGGCGCGGCGAAACCGGCCCACCCCGGGAAGAAGAGACAGCCGGGATAGGTGTAGCAAGTGCGATGCCAAGAAATGGGATTTTCGGTTTGGCTTCCAGATGATTGTTTCGGCGAGACTTACGTTAATCGGTTAGCCCGGCGACTGCGATTCAGACAATCCCTATACACTTTCTCACAACTCGCAATGCCGCGTTCTACAGTCTTTTGTATGTATCGGAAGCACTAGAACCCCGGGGGCTCATTGCGAAGATGGACGCGCCGTTGATTGCAAGGAGACCCGGAGGCGGGGGCCTCCAGGCTCTGACTGTTGGCTGTTTCACTGGAAAAAACGTGTCTCACCCAGCACCAATCGAGGAGCGGATCGCTTGACGGTGGCGCCACAGCTTTCGCGTGGGCCAGAACAAGATCGCGCACCAGAGCAGAATCATAGGCCCGTACGCCATCAGGAAAAGAGCCAAGTCCAGGAGACTCGAAGCCGCGTCGCGCAAGCCGCCGACGATCGCGTTCCGCATACGATTTAGCGGCGAGGCGGGTTCTATCTCTATTGACGCCTTATATTCTTCGCTTGCGTGCAGCTGGACTGAAGCCAGCGCGACGCGCTTGTCCAAGTTCGTAAGTTCGGCTTCCATTTGCTCGATTTCGCCGCGCGTCCGCGAAATCTGCTCCTCGACTTGAAGAATGTCACTCACCTTGCCTGTCCGCTGTTTCAGCACGTCGATGAGTCTTTGTTCCGTCTCCCGCGCATTGTGAAGGCGCGCGTCGAGATCCACGTGTTGTTCCTGAACGTCCTCGCCGGATTGCGCTTCGCTCTCGACTTTGCCCAGGGCGCGCAATTCAGCAAGAACGGCGTCGAGTTGAGCGGCGGGGACACGCACTTCCGCTTCGAGCGAGGGAGCTGTGCCGTGAGAATTGTCCACGGTCATTTCGCCCGCGTAACCGTCATGGCGCTTTAGAATCTGCTGCAACTCAGCCCGAGTTCGATCCAGCTTCGCCACGATCAGATTAATCGACGCCGCCCGCGCGATCATCGGACCTTCGGATACACTCTGTTGCGGGGTTACGAGGCCATTTGTGTTTAATTCGCTCCGTGGATCGACAAGTTTAGTCGCGACCTGCGCCTTAGCATTGCTCGTAGGCTCCGTTGATTGTGCGATCGTGAAATGCTCCATCATCGGCATAGGCAACGTGGCCGGAGCTCGAAGCAGGAGATGCGGATACAGGTAAACGAAAACGAGGAATATGCCACAGGCGGCTGCCGCGAATCTCCACAACCAGGGACCAGACCACAACGATTGAAGGGTGCCTCTGAGGTTTTTGTCCGGAGATCTGAGTTGCTCGTTCGCGCGTTCTTCGATAGCGCGGGATATATCCTGATTCAAAGACTCCGGCGGGACGCCGACGCTCCAGCTCGCGGTTTTTTCCGAGATTCTACGCAATTCGATAGCGAGCGCAGCACAATCGCTGCAAAGGTCGAGATGGGTTGCCACTTCGGACGAACGGGGCGGCGAAAGTTCGCCATCAAGATATGCCATGACCTCTTCTTGTTCCACTTCGTGTGTCGGGATATTCATGATTCCTGCCTCACGGGCGACATATTCACTACTTTGCCTTCGCTGAGTGTGGGCGACACGTGATTTTCTAAGGCGGCTTTGAGTTGCATTCGCGCCCGAAACAATCTCGAGCGAACCGTATTCGTTGGAATCTTCAAGGCCGTGGCGATTTCCTCGTAGCTGAGACCTTCGTACTCGCGAAGCATCAGGATTTCGCGATGGTCTGAATCCAAAGCTCCAATCGCGCCCTTCACAGCGAGAGTCAATTCGGTGGATTCGCTCCTTGCGATTTCTTCCGGATCAATTCCGCTTGCGGGTTCACGCGATTGCTTCCGGTAATCAGCCGCGACAATTCGAAGAGCAATGGAGTACATGTAAGTGCGAAATGTCGCCCGAGGCTCGTAGCGCTCAACGCCTTGCAAAATCGCGAGGAAGCATTCCTGCGCGAGTTCCTCGGCCCGCGTCGAACTTGAGATACGGCGTCGAAAGAAGCCATAGAGCGGATCGTGATAGCGGAGGAAAAGCTCCGTAAAGGCTTCGTTCGAGCCTTTCTGGAACTTCAGCATCAATTCTTCGTCGCGTTTCATCCGGCGCTTTGCCTTCGAGTTGCTTCCAGCGTCCTATGATTCAGGCGCTCTTATAAGTATTAATGCCGGAAAGGGACAAATAGTTCCCGTGCAACTGCGAATTTCTGGCTGGGGATCGATGCGGTATCGGCTGGGCGCGAGCTAGGCGCCGATGGAGGAGCGAAGGGCGGCGGCGAGGGCTTCGGACCAGCGGCGGACGTCGGCGTCGCGCTCGGCCTCGACCATGACGCGGGCGAGGGGCTCGGTGCCGGAATAGCGGAGAACGATCCGGCCGGAATTGCCCAGTTCGCGCTCGGCCTGGGCGAGGAGATTCGCAATTTCGGGCAGCGTGTTGAGCGGCGGCTTCGAGCGGACGCGTACATTCACGATCGTCTGCGGAAAAATTTTGAGGTCAGCGACAAGCGAATCGAGCGGACCCTTCAACGCGACGAGTGAGGCGATTTTGACGGCCGTTAACATTCCGTCGCCTGTCGTTGCGTCATCGAGAAAAAGAATGTGGCCGGATTGCTCACCGCCCAGGTTCGCGCCGGTGCGCTGCATTTCCTCGAGGACGTAGCGATCGCCCACGTCCGTGCGAGCCAGCTTCAGCCCGGATTTTTCGAGCGCGCGCTCGAGACCGAGATTCGCCATCGTCGTACCGACGATCGCCGGGCCTTTGAGCAATCCGTGCGCTTGCATGTAGCGGCCCATCGAGAAAATTACGCCGTCGCCATTGACCAAGCGCCCTGTGGCGCTCGAAAAAATCGCGCGGTCGGCATCGCCATCAAACGCCACGCCGAGCGACGAGTGCGTCTCTACGACTTTTTTCTGCATGCCTTCGGGATGGAGCGAACCGCAAGCGGCGTTGATGTTTCGGCCGTCGGGTTGATCGTTGATGGCAATTACATCGGCGCCGAGCGAACGGAACAGCAAAGGCGCGAGGCGGCTGGCGGCGCCGTTCGCGCAATCGAGAACGATCTTCAGGGCGGAAAAATTCGCGCCTTCGAGAACGTCGGCGCGCAGCGACGCGAGATAGTCGTCGTCGAGCTTCGGGTCGGTGCGAAGCCGCGGCGGCGCGGCTACGCGACCGCGGGAAGATTGCGCGAGGATTTCGCGCTCGATTTCAAACTCCGTCGCGTCGGAGAATTTCATTCCTGCCGAAGAGACAAGCTTTACGCCGTTGTCGTGGTAGGGATTGTGCGATGCCGAGATGACGACGCCGGCCGCGAAGCCTTCGTTGCGAACGAGCCACGCCACGCCGGGAGTTGTGAGCACGCCCGCGGAGACGGTTTCAACGCCGCTCGCGGCAAGCCCTCGCGCGATGCACTCCTCGATGTGCGGCCCGGATTCGCGGGTGTCGCGGCCGAAGAGAACGCGCGCCTGCGCACCGCCAGCCGGCGTTTGAGACGCGAGATAGGCGCCGAGCGCCGCGCCGACGCGCTCGAGCGTGGCGTCGTCGAGCGGGTATTCACCGGGGACTCCGCGAATTCCGTCCGTGCCGAAAAGTTGTTTGCTCATGGGAAGAGACGAATGCCGAGTCTAGCACAGCGGCTCCAGCAACAATTTTGCGCCGCTCGAGGATGTGGCTGAGAGCGCAACGCGCCCGTTCGTTGCCTCGGGATGGCCGCGTTGTCTGTGCTATCTTAAGGTGAAAATATGGAAACCGGGACGCCTGTTATTTCGGTTGCGAACGCGACTCTGCGCACCAGTTCGACGAGCGCGCGGATTATTGCGGCCGGAATTGTGGTCGCGTTCTGCTACTGGGCATCGAGCGTCATCGTAACGCTGCTGGTTGCCGTGTTGCTGGCGTACTTTCTCGACCCGATCGTGAGCTGGCTAGAGAATTGGCGCGTGCCGCGCGCGCTCGGGGCGTTTCTGATCGTGATCGTGTCCTTGGCAGCGGTCGGCCTTGTCGCCTGGATTTTGATTGACCGCCTTGACACATTTTTTGCCGACTGGCCAAAATTCCGGGCGCCGTTACGGTCGTTTACCGACGCGATTCAGAAGCACATCGAGGGCTTTGAGGCGCGCGTCTCTGAAATCACGCCGGCGGAGCACGGGTCAAAAGTCGAGTTGGTCACGGAATCGCATCCGTTTCGGACGGTTGTTTTCGAACAGCTCAGCTCGGTTTATTCGGTGATCTTCGCGTTCACGTTCATTCCATTTCTGCTTTTCTTCATGCTCGCGGCGAAGCGGCAAGTGTGGCACGCGACGATGCAGCTCTTTCCCGCGTCGGAGCGCACGCAAGTGAGAGATACACTTGACGACGTGAGCGGCGTTTTGCGCAGCTACGTGGTGGGGACACTGATGGTGGGTGTAGTACTGGTTTTGTTGAGCTGGCTATTCTTTTGGGCGATCGGGCTCGAATTCGCGTTTCTTACCGGACTCGTCTGCGGGCTTCTGAACCTCGTGCCCTATCTCGGCGTGGTGCTGTCGTGGGTGCCCGCGACGCTAGTTGGATTGAAGCAATATCATACGATTGCGCCATTCCTGGGAATTTTTGCGGTGTTGACGTTTCTGCACGTGATTACGGCGAACCTGCTCTTTCCGGCGATGGTCGGGCGGCGCGTTCACTTGAATGCGCTCGCGGTGACGATCGCGTTTCTTTTCTGGGGATGGATCTGGGGCGCAGCCGGTTTGATTCTTGCGATTCCGATTACCGCGACAATCAAGGTGATCTGCGATCACGTCGAGGGCTGGCAGCCTGTGGGGCGCTGGCTCGGCGCTTGATCGAGTTCCTTCAGGTTCGCTTAAGACTTTTCAATTGATCCATCACACTTCGCAAGCCTTCCTCGTCGCTTTGGAACCCGGATGCGGGGGCCTCCGGGCCCCGAGGAAAGCGATGAGTTTCCTGAAACATTCGAATCGCGGCGATTCCTGCGGCGCCGGCGCGGACGCATCCGGACGCATTCGTAGGATTCACGCCGCCGATTGCGAGCACCGGAATTCGGATGCGGGTACAGACTTCGCGCAGCCGCTCGATTCCCTGCGGCGGACCGAAGCTCGCCTTTGACGGAGTTTCGAACACGGGGCCGAAGATGACGTAGTCGGCGCCGTCGAGCTCCGCCGATTGCGTTTGCTGGAGGCTGTGGCACGACGCGCCGATCAACAACTTCGCGCCCGCGGCGCCGCGTTCCCGCCAAGCCGCTACCGCGCGAACCGGAAGCGATTCCCCACCGAGATGCACGCCCGCCGCGCGCGCGGCGATGGCGACATCCAGACGGTCGTTCACAAGAATTTTCGTATGCGTGCCGGACGCAGCAGCGACGGCTTGACGCGCAAGATGAATTAATTCCCGCCCCGATAAATCCTTCTCGCGAATTTGAATCCAATCCACGCCCGCCTCGATCCCGCGGCGAATCATCGCCAGAAGCTGCGCGATTGGATCGGATTCGAGACCGAAGGCGCTACGGCTGGTGACGTAGCAGAGAATCGGCGAATCAGTTGCGGTCAACAAGTGCGGTGGCTCGGCGGCGAAACGTCTCAGCGGCGAGAAACGCGTCAAGCAATCCTAACCCGGATATGGCGCCCCGCAAATACGGATTCAGAAGAAACGGGATGAGGCTCGGGAAGCGATTTAGAAAATAGTTCGCCTCCCAATAGGTTGACCATGGCACGAGAATCAAAAGGAGTCCGATTTCCAGCCAGATCAGCAGGAACAGCACGCGAAAGACGCGGTTCATTAAGTGTTCAGCGTTTTTGAAGCGTCGCGATGCGCTCGGCCACGTCGCGATAGTCAATATTCACCGCATACACAGAACGAAAACTGCTCAATGCGGCGCCGGAATCCCCCGCCATTTCCTGCGCGAGACCCAGATCGTAGCGCAGGGCAAGAATTGTTTCCTGGTCGAGGCCCGGAATTTCGAGGGCGCGAGAATACCACACTGTGGCAATTTGCGGCTCACCCTTGTCAATGAAGGTCAGGCCCAAAAGCGTGGAGCACTGCATGGCGTAGCGGAAGGGCTTGCCGCGCTGAACGGCTTTGGCGACTCTTTGAAATTCGCTGATGGCTTCGTCGAGAAGTCCCATCTCGCGGTAGGCGATGCCGAGGTTGTAATGCGTTTCCAGATCCTCGTCCTCGTCGCCCATCTCGCCGAGATCGTTGCGAAATTCCTGGAAGACCTCTTCGAGTTGATTGAGGTTCGCTGAGTCGCCGTCTGAAGCAGTTGCGACCGCTTGCGGCGCGCTTGACGCGGACGCGGAGGCCTCGACCAGCGGCGCTGCAGCGGCGGGAGTTCTGTGCGCCGGTACCGTTGCGTGCGCGGGCTCTTCTTCACCGCCGAATTCCGCGGCGAGATCGCTGAGAAATTGGTTCGAGGTCATCGGCGAGGTAGCAGCCGGCTCGGAAGGCTCCGCAGGAACCAATTCGAACTCTTCAGTCTCTTCGGCAGCCGGCGCCTCGGCCACTGGCACTCCTTCGGCCTCAGGTCTTGCTTCGACTTCCGGCGCGGCTTCGGCTTCCGGCGCAGCTTCGTTTTCTGACGCCGCTATCGGGATATCCACCACCGGCTCAGGCGCAACTTCTTCGGCGACGGGCGGCGCTTCGGGTTGCGGCGGCGGAGCCTCGGCGGCCTCGTCTTCGGCTTTAACGGTTTCCAATTCGGCGCTCGCAACCGCTGTCCCGGCCGCGCCATTCTGGCTCAAGGATTCCCATTCGGCGGAGAGGTCAACTTCCGCTGGCTGATCCGATGGCTCGGGCTCGATTACGTTGACGGTAAATTCCCGCGGCGCTTCCGGAGCCTCTACCACTGGCGCGGCCGACGCCGACGCGCTTGGGTGCGCGGGCGATGCCGCTTCGGGCGGAAATTCCGCTGCGTGCTCGTATCTCTTCCGCAGCTCAGCGAAGCGCTCTGCGCTCGCCCGATCGCCGCGCTGCGCATGAATCCGTTCGAGTTCCGCGGCCAGAGCAGCCGTGCGTGCATCGTTGCCAGTGCCGAGTGTGATGTCGAGAAGCCGCTCGAGGGCCGGCGTATATCGCGGCGCGCGCTGCAATACGCTTTCGAGGAGATTCGTCGCCTTTTGCGTCAAGCCATAGCTCGAGAACAAGTCCACGTCCGTAAGAGCCTGCGCAAGGTAGCGTTGGGTGTCTTCGTCGAGCGGAGCTTCGTCGAATGCGGGAACGGAAATCTCCGCCGTCTCAGAATCCGCCGCGGCCACGCTTTCCCCCAGCGGCGTCGAATCGGACGGCTCCTCCAATATCACCTCGGCAGCCGCTTCTTCGGCGGCCGCCTCGGAACCACCGTGAAGCTGTCTCCGGACTCCTCTCAGCCGCTCCGCGACTTTTTCGTCGTCCGGCTTTTTCTCAGAAAGTTCCTGCAAAAGCGATTCGGCGCGATCGAGGTGTCCCGAATCGGCATTCGCCTGCGCGAGATCGCTGAGAGCATCCGGCAAACGGAAAGAATTGCTGGTCACGCGGCAGAACCCGACGAGTTCTTCGAGCGGCTCGATTTCTGCGGGAAGAAGTTGCGCCACGGAGCTGAGAGCTTCGAGATACTGATCCTGCTCGCCGCCTTCGATCATGGCGTCGCGGACATTCTTTAGAAGGTCGAACGCCTCGGCGGGCTGTGCCGCTTGCAAGAGCGCGCACGCCACGCGATAGGGAACCGCGAAGAGCCGGTTGTCCTTGTCGTATATCCGGCGCGCCAGGGCGGTGGCTTCCGAATAATTCTCCGATTGCAGGAGCATGTTGAGGATATGGTTCGTCGTTTCGCCGCCCGCTTCGGCGTCCGGAAGCGTCTCCAAAATTGCGATGGCTTGCCCCGAATTCCCGCTTGCGCCGAGCGACTGTGCCTTCAAGGTGAGAGCGACCGCGTTCATTGGCTCGAGTTCGAGCGCGCGGTCCGCGAGTTTTTGCACTTCCACAAAATCGCCGCGGTCCATCAGGCGCTGGGCGCAGTTGAGGTACATTCGCGCCGCTTCCATCTTGTGGCCCATTACGTTGTAAAGCTCGGCGAGGCGCATTTGGACGCGCAGGTTTTCCGGTTCGACTTCAAGCAGCCGCCGCAGAACCTCCACGGCCCGCTGCGCGCGGTTCGCTTTCAGGTGTCCTTCGGCGATCTGAAGATAGAGCGGCCGAGCTTCGCTGAGCACGCCCTGCTGGACGTACAGGTCGGCGAGGCGCTCGAGCGGATCGAGTTCGTTCGGCGCGAGCTTGGCGATTTTCTTGTAGATCGCGATGGCTTTACTGTTGAAGCCGTCGTTTAAATAAACGTTGGCGAGGCGCTCGAAATATTCCGTCGCCTGGTGAAGATCGCCCTGGCGGACGAACAGGTCGCCCAAAGTCATCAGCGTGACCTGATCGCGCGGATCCATGCGGAGGATCTGCTGATATTCGCGGATGGCATCGGGCAGGCGGCCCTGATTCATGAACTTCAGCGCCGATTCCAACGCTTTGCTTTTGTTGAACGCCATCGTCTTTTAGCCGAGTGACCCGACCCGGGCGCTCGCGGAAAGGCCCGAAGAATTACCGAACGCGGAAAAGGAGCCCTTTGGCCGCGGCGAGCGAGCGAAAATCGGAAACTCAATCACGGTAGCACACGCTAAAAACGAGGGTCAACGAAGCGGCGCGGGGGCTGTACGGAACACGATAATAGGCGATGGGAACGCTTCGGTGGGGTCCGGAGGGTGCGAGGGGTGCCTTCCCGGCGGTTTCCGGGCAATGCAGGGGTTCAAATGCCGGATTGGCCTGCGGTGGCGGCGCTGGCGAGGGGCAGGGATTCCTGGGTCGCTCCGGTGGACCAGCACTTTGCCTCGCGCACCGGCGCGAACGAAAATCTGTGCAGGGGCGTGGGGCCGAACGTCTTCAAGGCTTCGAGATGCTGCGGGGTGCCGTAGCCTTTGTGGCTCGCGAGGCCATACTGCGGATAAATCTTGTCCCATTCGTCCATCAGGCGGTCGCGATCGACCTTTGCGAGGATCGAAGCGGCGGCGATCGAGATGGAGCGCGCATCGCCGTGAACGAGCGATTGCTGCTCGCAGCAGACGTCGAGATACATCGCGTCAATCAGGAGATAGTCGGGTGGAACGGCGAGCGCTTCGAATGCGGCGGTCATGGCCTGGCGGCTGGCCTGGTAGATGTTCCACGCGTCAATGCGCGAAGCGTCCACTTCCGCGACGGCCCAGGCGAGCGCGTGCTCGCGAATGCGCGGCGCGAGTTCTTCGCGATATTCGGGAGTGAGTTTCTTGGAATCGTCGAGGCCGACGATTCGCCGCCGGGGATTGAGAATTACGGCGGCGGCTACAACCGGGCCGAAGAGAGAGCCGCGCCCCGCTTCATCGAGCCCTGCGATACGTTGCCAGCCGCGTTGCCGCGCGAGCCGTTCGTATCGCGAGGAGCAGAGCCGTGGCATCGGTGGAGAATTCTATCACACGGGGTTGTGGACGTGGCGGATCGACACGTGAAAATCTTTCGCGGATGATCGCAAAGCAGCTTCACGATGTTTTGCAAATATTCTAAATCGCCATTACGGCGCAACCGCGTTTCTCTTCAATCGCTCTAGGGGGCGGACACGCTCGAAGTAGTACCACAGAAACGAGTACGGGACGAAAGCGAGCAAAATCCTAGCCAGAGGGTGACGCTCATACCGAATGGCCCTGTACATCATCCAGAACCCGCCGAGACTTGACGCTCCAAAATAGACCATAAGCAACGCGATAACGAGTGGGTTCTCGGGCTTCCACGGACCCGCAACTATCCAAAGTGCCAGTGCCGACAAACCCAACATGACCGAGATCCAGAATAGAGTCCTCATTTGCGCTTAATTCGTATCACAGCGGCCGCTAAACAAGAAGACAGGGCATCAGGAATGCCGATGACAGGCAAAGCTCCCCCGTTCGTCCGCCGCAGGGATGTAACAAAACGTCACAACGGCAATTGACATCGGCGGCGTTCTCTCCAAAATAAAATACATGGGGTCAGCGGCGATCGAGATTGATGGGTTGACGAAGGACTATGCGACGGGCTTCTGGCGCAAGAAGCGGCGGCGCGCGCTCGATGGCTTGAGCTTCGAGGTGAAGGAAGGCGAAGTCTTCGGATTTCTCGGGCCGAATGGCGCGGGAAAAACGACGACGATCAAGCTGCTGCTGAGCCTGATTTTTCCGACGTCGGGGACGGCGCGGATTCGCGGGCGCTCGATTGACGACGTGGAGATGCATCGCGAGATCGGGTTTCTGCCCGAGCAGCCTTATTTCTACGATTACCTGACGGCGCGGGAATTTCTAGATTATTCGGCGCAGTTTTTCGGATTTAATGCCGCGGAGCGGCGCGAGCGGGTGTCGCGATTCCTCGAGCGAGTGGGCCTCGCTACTGCCGCGAACGTTCAGCTAAGAAAATTTTCGAAGGGAATGATGCAGCGCGTGGGAATCGCGCAGGCGATCCTGCACGATCCGCCGGTGGTGATTCTCGATGAGCCGACTTCGGGCCTTGATCCCGTCGGGCGGCGCGAAGTGCGGGACATCATCCTCGATCTCAAGAAGCAGGGCCGCACCGTTTTCTTCTCGACGCACATTCTTCCGGATGCTGAAGTTCTTTGCGACCGCGTGGCCGTGCTGCTCGGCGGAAAATTGCAAGGCGTGGGCGCGCCGCGAGAAATCATGGCGATCGAAGTCCAGGGAATGGAGATTCATTTCGAGTTGGCCGCGGGACAGCCGCTTCCGGCGGCGCTTGCGAACCGCGCGATGCCAACTGGCTCGCTCTATCGGCTCGAAGTGCCCGAAGCGCAGCTCTACGAGACGATCGAACAATTGCGCGGCGCCGGAGCGCGAATTCTTTCCATCACGCAATTGAAGCCGACGCTCGAAGATTATTTCTTCCGGCTGGTGGGCCGCGAAAAGGGCCCGGCGTACGCGATCGAAGGGAGCGTGAAATGAGCAACGTTCCCGCGGTCGTCGCCTTGAATACGTTTCGCGAGTCGGTGCGCGACCGCGTTCTCTACAATTTGATTTTTTTCGCGCTGGTGATGATTGCCGCGGCGGTGATCGTCGGGAAGATTTCAATTGGCGTCGAGCATGAAGTGATTATCAATCTCGGGCTCACGGCGATTTCGCTCTTCGGATTGGTGATGGCGATTTTCATCGGCGTCGCGCTCGTTTACAAGGAGATGGAAAAGCGGACTCTCTATAGCCTGCTGGCCAAGCCGGTGCGGCGCTGGCAATTCCTGACAGGGAAATATCTCGGGCTGCTGCTGACGCTCACCGTAAATACCGCGGTGATGTCCGCGGGAATTTTCGCTGCGCTGCTTTACGTGAATCACAAGTTGGTGCGCAGCGACGCGCACATTCTCGTGGCGGTTTATTTCATCCTACTGCAGCTTGCTTTGATAACGGCAATTGCGCTGTTCTTTTCCTGCTTTTCGACGCCGATGCTCTCGACGATTTTCACGCTCGGGTTTTACGTGGCGGGGACATTTGCCGGGGACATTCGCGGCGTGGGAACGCTCACAGGCAGCCTGACGCTGAAGATTGTGACCTCGATGATTTATTACCTGCTGCCAAATTTCAGCAACTTCAACGTCATCGCGGTGACGGCGCACGGCCACGCGGTTCCGAAAGCTTTGATCGCGCTCAATACGGCTTACGCCGCGATTTACATCGGCGCGGTGCTGCTCGCGGCCTCCGCAATTTTCTCGAACCGGAATCTGAAATGACCGGCGCGACGCGCATCGGCCAGATCAAAATCGCCGCGATGGCGATTCCTCTGCTTCTCCTTTTGCTTTATCCGCTGCAAAAGGGGATCGCGATCCGCACGAATTTCCTCGAGAACGAAACGGGCGACACGCTCTTCGCCACCGGCCCGATGCTGAAAAAGCTGAGCCTGGGCTACGATTCGCTGCTCGCGGACATCTACTGGACGCGCGTGGTCCAGTATTTCGGCGCGAGGCTGGGCCATGCGAATGCAAACTACGATCTGCTGGCGCCGCTTCTGAACGTCACGACAACACTCGATCCGCACCTCATCATCGCTTACCGCTTCGGAGGAACGTTTCTCGCAGAGGGCCGGCCAATCGGAGCGGGACGCCCGGACCTCGGAGCCGACCTCCTGAAGCGCGGGATTGCCGCGAATCCGGATCAGTGGCAGCTCTATTCCGATCTCGGGACGATCTACTACTGGCACACGAAAAATTATCAGGCCGCGGCACAGGCGTTCTGGCAGGGCGGCGACATCGCGGGCGCGCCGCCGTGGCTGAAACCGTTCGCGGCGCATATCGCGCAGGAAGGAATGTCGCGCGACACTTCGCGTTTCATGTGGTCGCAAGTCTACAGAGAGGCGACGGACGAGCGGATTCGCAGAAACGCGATGAACCATTTGAAAGAACTGCAGACGGAAGAAGATCTGGACGCTTTGACGCAGATCGCGGCGAATTACAAAACGAGATTCGGCCATTTCCCAGCGTCGGGAGCGGATGTGCTCGCCGCGGGAATGGCGCGCGCGATTCCGAAAGATCCCGCGGGATATGCCTATCAATTTAGTTCCGATGGCAAACCGAGCGTTGATCCAGCCAGTCCCATCGCTGCACTGCTTGTCGACTTAGCGCAACAGAAATAATTCAAAAAACGGCGGCGAGGAAATGCGTTCGTCGCGGCTCGGGCGATTAGCGGCGCGAACTCGACTCTTGAAGCCGTCGAAGCAGGCGAATCTGACCCGCGTGGTAAATGTCGTGATACGCGACGCCGAAAATCATTCGCGTCTGCTGCTTTACGACGCGCGAAATGCGCGGATCCGCCACCGTTTTCACCAGCTTGCGATGTTCATCTTCAAGGAGTTGGCGATCGCGGCGCCATGCCGCGTCGGTGTGCGGTTCCGGCATCGCAAAAAAGTTGCTTCCCTTTAGCGCGAATGAACCCTGCGGCAAGCCAAGCAGACGGCGCCGCACGGCATACTTCCAATACGCCGCGTGCAGAGCGAGTTCCCAAATGTTGTGGCGGCCGGGAGCGGGGCGCCAAGCCGCTTTTCGGGCGGACACGCCATGGATCGATTGCCTCAAATTGGGGCCATGCCAGGTTTTCTTCTCGTAGGCCTCGCTTAGGAGCTGGAGAAGGAATTCGACATCGCTGTCTTTCGCGCGTGAGGGCATGGCGTTACCTCCCGGGTTAGACGGAATTGAGAAATGGCGCGCTATTCATAACGAAGGGCTTCAACAGGATCGAGGCTTGCCGCTTTCACGGCAGGCCAAACGCCGAACACAAGACCGATACTGATGGAGACGAAGAGACCCGCGACAATGGACCAGAGAGTGATGACGGCGTTTACTTTTGTCAGCATCGGAATCAGCACGACCGCGCCGCCGCCGACCACGATTCCGATGAAGCCTCCGAGGCCGGTGAGAGCCATGGCCTCGAACAAGAATTGCCAGATGATGTCGGCGCTGCGCGCGCCGATCGCTTTGCGGACGCCAATCTCGCGTGTTCGCTCGGTTACCGAGACGAGCATGATGTTCATCACGCCGACGCCCCCGATCAGCAGACCGATCGAACTGAGTACGACGATTACGACGACGGTGCCTTTGATGATGTCGTTGAACTGTTGCGCCGTCTCGCGATTGGTCTGAATGAAGAAATCGTCGGGCTTGTTGTACGGCACGTTGCGCCGGCGGCGCAACACGTCGCGAACCTCGTCCACCGCCGTGTCAACCTTCCCTGGATAAGCAAGGAAGCGAATGAAAATTTCGTAAGCGGCGGGATAGAGCTTGCGGAAAGTGTAGTAAGGAAGAACGACGCGGCGATCTTCGTCGTCCATGCCGAATGTGCCCTCCGGTCTCTCGAGAACGCCAATGACGAGGAATTCGGAGCCGTCCACGTTGATGCTCTTGCCGACGGCGTCGTCCACGTTGCCGTAAAGCGCGGTTGCTATGTTTTCGCCGATGTCCGCGACGTTTTCGCGATGCTCGTTTTCCGAGTCGGTGAAAAACCGCCCGGCGCGCATGGCAGCGTTCGAATAGACTTCGAGGAAGGCCGGAAAAGTTCCACGGAATTCGACGCCCTGCACTTCATTGTTCTGGAAGCGCACGCTGTGCGTGAGCTCCCATTGAAAAATGGAAATGGCGACCGATTTGACGGCTGGACACGCGGGCAGAATCGCTTCGCCGTCTTCGAGCGTCAGCGGCTTGCGCTCGCGTTCTTCCTTCGGCCTGCGGCCGTTCGTTCCAAAGCCTTCGCCGAAGCGCTGCACCCAGGCCGTGTCGATACCTTCGGATGTAATCTCCTTCTGAATGTTGGCGCGGAATCCTTCGACAAGGCCGACCACGAGAATGATGAGACCGACGCCAATGGTCACGCCGAGAACGGCGAGGAAACTGCGCAGTTTGTGACTGCGTAGCGTGTCGAAAGCAAGCGCCAGATTTTCGCGATAGTCCTGCTTCATCAGAATTCTCTAGTCTTCCTTTACACTTCCGCGCGCAAAGCTTCGATCGGGTCGAGCCTCGCCGCGCGCATGGCCGGATAAATTCCAAAGAACAAGCCGATGACGGTCGAAAGAGTCAGCGCGATGGCGATTGTGAAGAACGGCGTCGAGATGGGAAGCGACGTCGTGGACCGGACGAGAAAGGTGATCGCGAGGGCGATCGCGACGCCGACGAATCCCCCCGTCGCAGCGAGCAAAGATGACTCGACCAGGAATTGCATAAGGATGTGAACGCGGCGAGCTCCGAGAGATTTCCGCAAACCGATTTCGCGCGTACGCTCGGTCACGCTCGCGAGCATGATGTTCATGATGACGATGCCGCCAACGACGAGGAAGATGGACGTGATCCAAATGGCGATGGCGAAGACATTTCCCGTGATCCGGTTCCAAAGCCCCGTGATCGAATTGGGCGCGATGACCGCGAAATTATCCTCCGCGTCATATGGGACGTGGCGGCGCGCGCGCATAATCACACGCGCTTCATCTTCAGATTCGGGCATCAGGTCCGGGCTCGGCGCTTGAACGAACACGCTCACCGAATCAAGAGGCGCGAGCCAGCCTTTCCGGTAAGTGCCGAGCGGCATCATGATGAAATTGTCGAGCGATTGCCCCAAGATTGTTCCGCGCGCGACCGCGACGCCGACCACTTTGTATTGCTCGGCTCCCGCGCGAATTTCCTTGCCGAGCGGATCGCTTCCCGGAAAGAACTGATTGGCGACGTCGGCGCCGATAACGATCACCGGTGATCGATGATCCTCGTCCACATCGGTGAGCAGGCGGCCGGAGGAAACTTCGATGTCGCGGATCTCGGCGTAGCTGGGCGACGTGCCGAGGATGGTCACGTTTTCGCGAAGTTCGTTGCCGGAGCGGACGTCTGCGACGGTCTGCATCGAGCCCGCTATATTCGTAGCCAGCGACATTCCGGCACGCAGGGCCTCGAGATCGGCCATGTCGAGAGGCGGGCGCTTGCGCGCCTTCGTCCATTCCTCCATATTCGTGACGATGCCGATTCGATCGACGATGTAAGCATTTGCGCCGAGATTCGCGACTTTGTCGGCAACGTAGAGATTGAGGCCATTCAGGACAGACATCACTGCCACCAGCGTCGCGACCGCCAGGATTACCCCGAGTAACGTCAAGGAACTACGGAGTTTATGGGCGCGAAGAGTGTCAATGGCGAGAGACACGGTTTCGCGCAGAGCGATGGCCGTCTCGCGTGCGGAAGCCTTGAGCTGGGTGCGATCCATGACCTTTCGTATTATAGACGGGAGAGCCGCTGGAATGGTGCGCGCTGGTTCCCTCGAGAATCGCCGATTCCGGGGCGCGACTTTGGTCTACAGCGAAGCGGAGCGCGGCTCCGGCAAGACCCTGGCGGATAAGCGGCTTACAATGGAACTGCAACCGGGTTATGGCAATGCGAATCAGAAATACAAGGGGCCGCGGCGACGAAAGTTCATGAGGAAAATCCTGCTCAATGCGAGTGCTTCAATCGCGAGCGTGGCGCTCGCCTGCCTTTCAGTGGCGCCACTGCCGGCGAGCGATGATTATTTCGCCGGTGGCGAGCAATCCTCCGCGCCGTCCGATGCCGAATTGCACGCACTCGGCGACCGCATCATCACCGCGCTGCACAACAACGACGCCATGATGGACGAGTACGAACGAATCGAGCATCACTCGATGGTCGCCGGCTCGGACCGGCACGTTGTGGATGACAAAACTTATCGAGTCGTCCCGACCGGCACGGGCACTCTGCGATTGCTAATCAAAGAGAACGGGAAGCCGGTAGACGCCGAGATTTACCGGAAACAATTGCGTGACTGGGAGCAAGTGCTCGATATCGCCAACAATCCGAAGGATCCCCGCCAGCAAGCCGTGTATGCGAAGTGGCAGAAGAAAATGAAAGACCGCCGGGATTTGGTGGAGGCGGCGCGGCATGCATTCCAAGTGACCTGGGGAGGGCATGAAACTCGCGACGGCCGGTTGCTGGATATTCTCGCGCTTGAGCCCAATCCCAGTTTCGAGCCGCAGAACACGCCCGAAACGGTGCTGACGCATGCGCGCGTGAAAATCTGGGTGGACGATGTCTCCGGCAATATCGTGCATGGCGAAGCGGAGATCATTCGAGATGTGTCTTTTGGCGGAGGATTGGTCGGGAAGCTTTATCGCGGCGCTCGATTCTCGATTGACAACGCCGAAGTGGCGCGCGGCTTTTGGGCGCCCGTGCGCGTGCAATACGACTACACGGGAAGAAAATTTGTGTTCGTGTTCGAAGCTCACGAGATCACGGAGACGACGCGGTATCGTCGCATCGGTCCTCCGACGCAAGCGCTCGCCCTAGTGCGCGGCGAACTCGCGCATGGTGCCGTAGAGGACCCTTAAGATTTGGAAACTGGAGGCCAATTCAATCGTGAGATCGGAACTTTCGGGCTGAAAATAGGCGATACGAGGAGGCGCTATGCGCATCCGGCACCTATCCACGATCCTGCTGCCGCTGGTTGGCTTATTTTTCGCCCTTCCAACGCGGGCGCAGGGCCAACAGCCCTCCCCGGCCCCTGCCGCAACGAGCGATACATCCGGGACATCGAGTCAACCGACGTCGAAAAAAGTATGGACGAACGATGATTTTGGCTCGAATCCCGCCGCGGCACCGGCAACGAAGCCGACGAAGGAGCCTAAGCCGAAAGCGGCGAAGACGAATCCCGTATCTGGAAAAAACGCGAACTGGTATCGAGCTCAAATCCTCAAGATGAATGGCCAGATTGCGGGAATCGATCACCAGGTTGCTTCGTATCAGGCCGCGCTCAATGGCGAGCCGCCGCCGAACCAGGGCGTGCAGGAATATCACATGCATCGCGGAGATTGGCAGGCGGAGATTCAGAAGCTAACGCAGCAGAAGCAGGATCTGCTCGCAAAAATCAGCGCGCTTGAAGATGAGGCGCGGCACAACGGCGTCGAAGAGAACCAACTGCACTGATTCGGGCGCGGAATTCCATCCGAAAAATTTCAGGCGAAAATTAAGATTGAGCGCGGGCGAACCCGGAGGCGGGAGCTTCCGGGCTCTGAAGTTACAGGGTGGCGCGCCGGCTGGTTTGAACGTGCCATCTGCGGCAGCAGCCTCGCCACATGCCTCGACATCGCGAACGTGCGTCAGATGGGAACAAGGCTGCCGCCGTTCGCTTCGTAGTCAATGCGGATAACCCAATCGAAGTGGAATTGCTCCGTTTCGAGCCACTTCTCCAACTCTTCGCGGTTCGCGGCATCGAACTCGACGAGCAGCTTTCCGTCGTGCATGGCAAGCAGGACGCGGCGCGCGCGAACCGACGTGGCAGCATTCAGCCTCGCCGTCAATTCCTCGGCGCCCTGTCGAGTGAGGCAGGCAAGAGTGTGCTGCGATAGATAGCGGGACATTGCGTCCTCCATCTTTGCGGAAAATCGCGTTCGCGCTTCGCGAGTCTATCGGATACACTGCCGCGGGAGAAGACGCAAATGCCCGAAACGCGAGACAAACACCCGTTTTTCCTCTACGACGCCATCCAGGCGCAGCCGGATTTGATCGAGCAGGTCTTTGCGAAGCAGCGAACGAAAATCGAGGATGCGGCAAACGCTGCGGCGGGCAAGAAACGTTTCGTGTTTATCGGCATCGGAACTTCGCTGAACGCCGCAAATGTTTGCGAGCGATGGATGCGATTCCATTCGGGCGGGAGAGCGACGGCGCGAGGCGAGCAATCGTTCGAATTCGTGCATTATCCGCTCGCGCTCGGGCCCGACGATGTCGCAATCATCGTCACGCACACCGGAACGACGACGAAATCAGTGGAAGCTCTTCGCGCCGCAAAGGCGTCCGGGGCGATGACGATCGCGGTGACGGGGCAGAAATCGGGCGATGGAATTCAGGGCGCGGACTTTCATATCGAGACGTGCGAGCAGGAACTTGCGTTTGCCTACACGAAGAGCTACACGACGGCGCTCGCGGCGCTCGCGAAATATATTCTCGCCGTGCTCGAACAGCGCAGCTTGATCAAGGATGCGGCCAGCGCCGATGCGGCCCTTGAGAAGGTGCCGTCGCTGATGCGGCAGGCGCTCCGAAGCGAAATCAAAATTCGCGAAATCGCGAAGCAGGTGACGGAAAAGCAGCGGCTCGTATTTTTCGGCTCGGGAACGTGCTGGGCGACGGCGAACGAAGCCGCGCTCAAGATCAAAGAGACAAGCTACATCGCGGCCGAAGGCTTCGAAACGGAGGAAATCCTGCACGGCCCTTTCTCGGAAATTGATTCGCGCGGCGCGATGGTGGCGATGCTGACGGGAGAGCCCGGCGATGACCGCGCACGCACGATCCTGAGAGCGGCGGGCGAGCTGGGAATGTTGCGCGTTGCGATTACGGTCCCCGATGCGAATCGCGACGTTGCCGCCGAGCACGTTATCGTCTTGCCGGAGATGGCGGCGTGGCTCGCGCCATTCATTCATCTCGTTCCGCTGCAATTGCTGACCTATTACATCGCGCTCGCGCGTGGTTTGAATGCCGACTCGGGGCGACAGGATCAGGAAGCTCATGCGCGCGCTCACAAGGTCTACAAACTTTAGTCGCGGTTCTCTCATCAGCACGCGTGCCTGTACGACCTTTCACAAGTGACGCAACTTAGCCGTCGAAATGCATGGGCTAACCTTTACGGCGCAGCGTCCCCGCTGCGACGGCGCGCCGGGATAGAATGATAGGGGGCAGGGGAGGCCAAACGTTGGCAAGGATCATCTCGGTGGTTTGCCTTGCGGCGTTAGTGTGCCTCGTGGCAGCGCCAGCGGTTCCGCGTGACGTTACCGGCACAATCGAAGGCGTCGTATATGGAATGGACGACAAGCCCGTTCCGTCGGCCCGAGTGCTTGTGCAGGAGTCCGGCAATGGTGAACACCCCCACGCGACGTTAGCGGACCAGGAAGGCCGATTCTCATTTCCACGATTTTTGCCAGGCGCATATGACCTGCGTGCGTCGTACCTGGGAATCTGGTCTCCGTGGGAAAAGAATGTCAGGCTGCAAACAGGGAAGACAACGAAGGTCATTTTGCGCATCCCGGCCAGCCCTTCCAAAGACGTTCCCGCACAGGCACCACCTGCAAGCTCCAGTCCTTCAAAGCCTTAGCGTTTCAGACATCCCAAGCTTCGATCGCAAACCGGTACTGTATCCCGGGTACGGTCTAAATGAATCTTCCGAACCATTCCGCCGAACCGATCCGATTTCTACCATCAAAGTGCGGGTTGGGGGCTGCGTTGCGGGGACGACGGCTTCGAGAGGAGCCGGGGCACGCTTCCAACCCGTCCAAGCCCACCCTGTCGGCGTACCCCTCCTGACCCCCCGCTGACAGAGTGGGCCCTTGGTTTATATCCCCCTCAATTCAGTCCTGCTTTCCCTCTAGCCCTATAATCTCCACTCTGAAAATCGCGTGCGGGCGCTAGCATGCAATAATCCATGTGCGAGCCGAAAAGCAGGCATCTAACTCCATGAAAATGAGGCGCGAACCGAGATCGAGCGAAGCGACGGCCGGCAGAAACCGGCGGCAGGTGTCGGGAATTGCTGCCATCGTCATAGCTTTCGCTGCGCTGATTAGCCCCGGACCAGCAATTGCGGCGCAGCTGAAGGCGCAGACGGTGGGCGCATTCGCGCGTTACGTGCAGCTCTCGGAAAGACAGATGGATGAGTTCGACGCGAACCAAGCCGCGTTCCTCCGGGTCGATCGCCTGCCGGCAGACCGCCGCCGCGGGGCGGTCGAGCAATTGCACCGCGGCGAGGTGATCATTGAACCGCTCGAGACCCTGGACGGCGGAAGAGCGATTCAGGTGCCGGACGGAATGGTCCACGACTGGATCGGGACTGTCTTCATTCCCGGGGCGACGCTTGAACAAACACTTTCCTTCGAAAAAGACTACAACGAACATCAGAATTACTTCCGGCCGGATGTCGTCTCCTCGAAAATCTTGAGCCGCGATGGCGATGATTTCGTCGTTTACTTCCGCCTGCACAAACAGGAAATCGTAACGTCAATTCTCGATACCGAGCACGACGTCCATTACCAAATGCTGGACGCCGGGCACGCGACGAGCCGCTCGCACACCACGCGAATTCAGGAAGTTGAGAACGCAGGCTCACCCGAAGAAAAGTTAAAACCGGTGGGCAACGACAATGGCTTCCTCTGGCAGATGCAAACATACTGGCGATTTCAGGAAAAAGACGGCGGCACCTACGTGGAATGCCGCTCCATCTCGCTGACTCGCGACATTCCTGCCGGCCTCGGCTGGATGGTCGGCCCGTTCGTCAAAAGCATCCCGCGAGAATCGCTGACCTTCACGCTCAGCAAGACGCGCAGCGCGGTCATGCGGCGCTCGGCTGCCCGCTCGTAACATTCCGAAATTTTTAAGAAATAAACGCCCAATACTAAAAGGACGTCGCACCGAGAAAGACGTCGCCTAAACCTGTGGAGTAATTGGAGACGAGGTTGGTCGCCGGAGACAGGAATGCGACAGTATGGCCGTCCCCGCTGATGGCCGGGTGCAGCGACACGTTGTTGGCAAGCGTGCCGTTTTGCGACGTGCTCAGGAGGACAGTACCAGGCGTGCATGTGGGCGAGGTGGTGGCCCCTGCGCACGTGTTGCGCACGAACGCATTTTCAAATCCATTGTTGGTATTCGTGGTGAGATTCGTCGAAAGGGACGCGAACGCGATGTACTGCGCGTCGCCGGCACCGCTAGTCGTCGAGTTGATCGTCGGCTGCTCGCTCAAGGCGTTGCCGGGTGTCACGTTGTCATTGGCGATGGAGACGAGCGAGGTGGCCGCCGTGCATCCGGAAATCAATGCGCCGCAAGTGTCACGGACAAAAATTTGCTGGACGCCGGAAGAGGCCGTTTGCACGAGGTTGGTCGCCGTTGAGGCGAACGCGAGATAGCGGCCATCGGATGTCATCGAGGATTCCGAACTCGCCGCGTTGGCCGGAGTCTCGCCGTCATTCGACGAAACAAGAGTGACAACGGGAACGCAATTGACCAATCCGGAGATGCAAGTCGTCGTCCGATAAATTTGCGTGAACGAGGGAACAACGCCGCTAATCAGATTCGTCGCCGCGGAGGTAAACGAGATATAAAGTCCGCCGCTGGCCGCCGATGGCTGGGACGATGGAGCATCGCCAGGCGTGAAGCCGTCGGGCGAAGAGACCAGTTCGGTTGTCGGCGTACACGTCGTCGTGGAGCCCAGGCAGGAATCGCGCAGATAGATCTGCGCTATTCCGCCAGGATTGACGCCCGGAATCAGATTCGTCGCCGTCGAAACAAAAGCGACGTACCGGCCGTCCGAGCTGATTGACGGCTGTGTGGCGTCGGCATTCGCGGGGTTAACTCCATCCGCGGCAACAGAAACCAATTCGGTGAATCCGGTTGTGCAAGTCGTCGTGGAACTCGAACCTACGCACGCGCCGCGAAGGAAAATCTGCCGCGTAGTGCCGTTCAGAGTGGGGTAATTCGGGTCGAGATTTGTCGCGTGCGAAGAAAACGCGATGTAGGTTCCCGAAGAGTTCACCGACGGCTCGAGGCTGTCTGAATTCCCCTGTGTTCCCGGCGCGCTGCTTCCGGCCGTTCCGGAGATGCTGACAAGCTGGGTGGAAGGAACGCATGTTGACGTGGCGAAACACGTATCGCGCAGGAACACATCCGGATTTCCATTCGTGTCGTTGATGATGAGATTGCTCGCCGCCGAGGCGAACACCACGTACCGGCCGCTCGAACTAATGGACGGCCCAGAGAGATTCAAATTGCCGACGCCGCTATTGGGACCGAGTCCGAGATAGTTATAATCAACCAATTCAGGCAAGCCGGTATAACCGGGCCTGCTCAACGAAGGTACGATTCCATTCACCCCGAAAATAACAGCTACGGACGCTCCGCCGCCGGGGGACGGATTCACCGCGACAATCTGCGCGACTTGCGCGGAGTAGAGATCGGACGCGGTCAGATTTGCAGTCACTGAGGTGTTCGACGTGTAATTGGTCGTCCGAGGATTGCCGTTGAATGTTATTACCGTCGCGGGGGTCATTCCTGTCCCGGTCACAGTGAGAACCTGCGAGTTTCCTCCGGCGGCCGCGCTCGTTGGCGATACCGAAGTGATGGCCGGCACGGCGTAAGTGATTGTCAGTGGGAGCGTCTGCGATGCACCGCCGCCGGGCGACGGATTCAGCACGGCGATCGAAAGTGCGCCGGCCGAAGTGAGATCGGTGGCTTGGATTTGCACCTGCAAGTCCTGGCTATCGAGAAACTGTGTCTGCTGAGCGTCGCCGTTGATCGTTACTACGGATAGCGACTCGAAGTTGCTTCCAACGAGATGCATTGTGAACGGGGTTCCCCCGGCCAGCGCGGCCGACGGCGATATCGAGGTGAGGACCGGAATCGGGCTGTTTACCGGATTGATGGTAAACGTCAACGTGATCGTGATACCGCCACCGGGCTGGGGGGTCTGCACTTCGATCAATGCGCTGCCTGGCGTGGAAATGAACGAAGATGGAATCTCGGCCTGCAGTTGGTTAGTGGTCAGGAAAATCGTGGAGATCGCAGATCCATTCCAATAAACCAGCGACTGCGGGGCGAAGCCGCTGCCATTCACCGTCAGCGTGAAGCCTGGCTGCCCGGCATTAATGCTCGACGGAGAAATGGAAGTGAGGTAAGGAGTGGGGTTATTAACGACGCCGCCGCAGGACGGCAGGAATATAGCCGCCGCAAGCAGAATCCAAATCGGAAGTGATGCCTTCCCTCTCAAATTTCCAGCTCCTAGGGCTTATTGCCCGCATCTGGCAGCCTCACGGGTGGGACCGAGCGCCTGATGGAATCAGAAAGACTACTAGAGATGACGGATTGGGGCAATCCGGATGCCTGGGCTTCCAAGCGGCCGCCACTCTCGGGGGTTCGCGGGCCCTGCGACGACGCGAGGGCGATCGCCTAAATGATCCTCTTCACTTCAAGTACGATCGAACGATTTCAATCAGGTCTTCGGCAGCGTCCTCGGAGGTCTTGGTGTTTTGGGGCATGTGATTCCGGATGTGGTCCTCCATGAGTTCGCCCATCAGACTGTTGATGGCGCCCCTGGCCGCGGCGAGGCGTTGAAGAATATCGGCGCATGGCTCGTCGGAGTTTAATGCGCGCTCGACGCCTTCGAGCTGTCCGACTACCTTCTTGGTGCGATTCAGCAAATCTAGTTTTTCCCGCTTTGTATGCGACATTGGGGTTGACTACCCTATGGGGGTATGGTATCAAACGTCCAGGCTGCCTTGCAACAGCCTGACATGATCCCGGAGCTCGGGAATCTTTCGACTCAGGAGATTCGAACATCCGGGTAGCGCGTGATCCAGAACTCCACGACGGGCGAGCATAGCACAGGATGTTTGAGAACAGACCGTGCGTGCCGCCTCGAAGCGATTGTCGTGTGAGCGAGTGGGAATCTTTGCACTGGCCGTTTTGATCCCCACCTGAAAATCGAACTCTGCGCGAAAACAGCTCGAGGAATTTGGGGATAGTGTGCCTGGCACACGAAGGGTGAATTACGTCTGGAACGAATCCCTCATCGGATTCATATTCTGTTAACAGAGCGAGAAAGGATTGCGTGATTTAATTTGGCGACGCTTTCAGAACTCCGTAAATTAGGCGGGTTTCCAAACTTGATGCGCCGTGCGCTCGCTCAGCCCATCTTGCGATTCCTGTGCCTGATGCTCATATGCATCGCGGCGCCGCACTTGGCGTTCGCCCAAGACGCAACGCCTGAAAAATCAAACGCGCCGGTTGCCGAACCATCAGCGGATCAGCCCTCCGACGACGCGCTTCTGACCATGTTTCCTCATTCCGAGACGAGCCGCTACTGGATCTCGGGCCAAGCGAACGTGGTTTTTCAGTGGCACCCGGCATTCTTCGCCAGATATAGCGGGACGAACAGCCTCACGCCCGAGGCGCAGAGCAGCACAACGCACGTGCTGACGCTCTACACGGCTTATCAACTTACGCAAACGACGGAAGTCATCGCTGATGTGGAGGACGCAACCGGGGGCGGCATCGGGAACGCTTTCGGGTTGGCTGGCTATACCGATTTGGACGCGGTGCGTACGGTCTCGGGCATACCGCTCGCTAAGTCGCCATATCTTGCGCGGCTGATGGTGCGCCAGATCATTCCGCTCAGCAGCGAGCGAATTAGTGCAGAGCGAGGACCTCTGGGATTAGCCACATCCCTGCCGGCCCGGCGTATCGAAATTCGCGTGGGCAAATTCGATCTCGTGGATTTCTTTGACGTGAATTCTGCGGGCAGCGATACCCACCTGCAATTTCTGAATTGGACGGTGGACAACAACGGCGTCTACGACTATGCGGCGAACACGCGCGGCTACACCGATGCGGCGATGCTCGAATATGACGACCACTCGTGGACCGTGCGGTTCGCCGAAGCGATGATGCCGAAGGTAGCCAACGGAATTCATCTCGATGCCGATCTCGCGCGCGCTCGCTCGGAAAATCTCGAGGGCGAGTGGCGCAGAAATTTTCTGCCTGGACGCGCTGGTGTTGTACGCGTTCTGACGTACTTGAATCACGCGAACATGGGGAACTACCGCGAAGCCATCGACGAGTTCCTTGAAGGGCAAACCACCACGCCGAATATCATCGACGCGCGCCGGCAGGGGCGGCACAAATACGGCTTCGGATTAAATTTCGAGCAGGACCTCGCACCGCAATTCGGCATTTTCGCGCGCCTGGGCTGGAGCGACGGGCGTAACGAATCCTTCGCCTACACCGAGGTGGATCGTACCACCGAGGGAGGCGCGTACTTCCGGGGAGCGGCGTGGCGCCGGCGCTACGACCGTGCTGGAGCTGTGTTCACGATCAACGGCATTTCGGGTGACCACGCCCGCTATTTGGCACTCGGCGGGCTTGGATTTCTTCTCGGAGACGGCGGACTTTCCTACGGCGGCGAGAAAATTTTCGAAACTTATTACACCGCGCATATCTGGCGCGGAATTTTCGCGTCTTTCGATCTTCAGCACATCAACGATCCCGGATACAACGAAGTGCGGGGCCCCGTGCTCGTTCCGGCGCTTCGCGCTCACATCGACTTCTAATCCTCCCGTTCCAGAGGCGATTTCAATTTGTTTCGCGCGATTACCCGTGATTCCTTTAGAGTGTCGGTAAAACGAAAGGCGGGTGAACCATGTTTGAACGCGATTTGCTAAAGGGCCGCAACATTCTCATCACCGGGGGCGGGACGGGGCTTGGCCGTTCGATGGCGCTGAGGTTCGCCGAACTCGGTGCGAACTTGTTTCTTGTCGCGCGGCGCGAAGAGCCGCTCGCGCAGACCGCGGACGATATCCGAGCAAAAGGCGTAAAAGCCGGTTATGCGTCCTGCGATGTGCGGAACTTCGCTGCGGTCGAAAACGCAATTGCGGCCGCCGAAAAAGAATTCGGCGCCGTGGACACATTGGTGAACAACGCCGCGGGGAATTTCATCGCGCGCACGGAGAAGCTGTCGCCGAACGCTTTCAACGCAGTCATCGGCATCGTGTTGCAGGGGACATTTCACTTCACGCTCGCGCTCGGCCGGCGCTGGATCGCGGCGAAACAGCCGGGCAATATCCTGAATATCGTGACGACGTATGCGGCGGTGGGTTCGGGATCGGGATTTGTGGTGCCGTCGGCATGCGCGAAGGCCGGCGTGCTAGCGATGACGCGCTCGCTGGCCGTCGAATGGGCGCGCTACAGAATTCGCTTGAACGCCATCGCGCCCGGCCCGTTTCCGACCGAAGGCGCGTGGTCGCGGCTGCTTCCGTCGAAGGAATTGGAGGAGCGCGCGAAGAATCATCATCCGATGAAGCGATTTGGGCGGCACGATGAGCTGGCGAACTTGGCTTCCTATCTGCTCAGCAAGCAAGCCGAGTACGTGAACGGCGAATGCGTGGTAATCGACGGCGGACTGTGGCTGCGCGGCGCGGGCGAGTTTAATGATTTCCTCGATTTGCCCGAAGAAGCATGGGACATGCTCGAACAGGCTCGAAAGAAGTGACTCAGCGATGCTAACTGTCGTTCGTCATACAACCATACAAATCGATTGGTTGCGTATGTCGCATCTTTAATCGATGGAATTGTTGACATACGTAGCAAATCGCCGCTATTCTAGCGTTTCTAGAGTCTCTAGGGTGCAACGCTATGAAATCAAAGAACGCGGTCACGGTGTCCCCGAAATTTCAGGTCGTGATTCCGAAGGATTTGCGGGAGAAGCTCAGGCTGCGGCCGGGCCAAATCCTGTTTATTTACGAACTGGAAGGATCATTGCATTTGGATCCGCCCCGACCGATACGAGAACTGCGGGGGATAGCAAAGGGAATAGTGTGGGAGGAAAACGACCGTGACCGTACCGAGCGAATCTAGGCTATCGCTTGTCGATTCCTCGGGTTGGATCGAATACCTCATCGACGGGAAGAAGGCCGATCTCTTCGCCACGTACCTTGAGCATGAAGATCTACTTTTAGTTCCAGCAATTGTCTTCTACGAAGTCTACAAGAAACTCCTAAACGCGGCGGAATCTAACCCGGCGATCAGGGTTGTCCCGGGGCGCTTCGTCTCGCATGCACTGCGCGCTAAAAATGTGGCGTTCGACACAGACATTGCAGTGAAAGCTGTTGAGGTGAGCCGCGACTATACCCTGGCGATGGCGGACGCCATTATTTTTGCCACGGCGCAGTTTCACAAAGCGAATTTAATTACGTCCGATTCACACTTCGCGGGTCTGCCTGGCGTCACGCTGTTTTAGCTCGGTCGTGCGTATTTACTCCGGGGGATCGATGCGCTAGGCTCGTGGCACGTCAATCCATTCACGCGGAGCCAGGAGGATCTTATGCATGCGCGCGTGACCCAATTCCATTTACTCACGGGCAAGAGCGAAGAGTTCGCCAAAGCGGTTGCGTCGCTGATTCCTTTAATGAAGCAGCAAAAAGGATTTCGCGGGATCTTCGTGCTTCATACGCACGCTACTGATCCGATCCAGGTGCAAGTGCTTTCACTGTGGGATTCGCTAGAGGCTCTCGATGAGAGCGAAAAGAATTTATATTTCTATCAGGCACTCGCGCGCGTGCAATCTTTTGCGCAGGGCTTTCCTAGCATTCACGTCCACCAGGTGCTCGTGAGCGAATACGAGAAAACCTGATTACCGCCAATCTCAGCCGCAGCGACGTACGTTATCGCGCCTTGACCCTGCGGGCGCCGGGCCAGTAAGCTAAGAAATTCAAGGCTCGCTGCCGGATTCTATGGACACAATTCAAATCACGCTGCCGGACGGCGCAAAGCGCGAAGTTCCAAAAGGAACAACTCCGGCCGAAGTGGCGAAGCAGATTTCGCCGCGGCTGGCGAAAGAGGCGCTTGTCGCGCGCACCAACGGCGACTTGATCGATCTCAGCCGACCGCTCGACCACGATACCTCGCTCGCCATTCTTACCGCCAAGGACCCTGACGCTGTTCAGGTGTTCCGGCATTCGGCGGCGCATCTTCTTGCCGCGGCGGTGCTCGAGCTTTATCCGAACGTCAAGTTGGGCATCGGGCCGCCGATTGACTACGGCTTCTTCTACGAATTTCTGCGCACTGAACCATTCACTCCGGAAGACCTCGAAAAAATTGAAGCCAAGATGCACGAGATCGCGGCTCGCGATCTGCCGAACGAGCGGAAGTTCCTCCCGAAGCCCGAGGCGTTGAAGCTATACAAGGATTCCGATCAGACTTTCAAGTGCGAGCTTGTGGAAGAAAAGGCCATCGAGCCGATGGTGTCGTTCTACACCACCGGAAAATTCATCGATTTCTGCCGCGGGCCGCACATTCCTTCAACCGGGCGGATCCAGGCCTTTAAGCTGCTCAACGTCGCGGGAGCTTATTGGAAAGGGCACGAAGGAAATCCGCAGATGCAGCGGATTTACGGTGCATGCTTCGTCGAGAAATCGCAGCTCGACGAATACCTGCACAAGCTTGAAGAAGCCAAGCGCCGCGACCATCGCAGGCTCGGCGCCGAGCTGGATCTTTTCAGCATCGAGGAGCTAGCCGGCCCGGGATTGATTTTCTGGCACCCCAAGGGCGGGCTGGTTCGCAAGCTGATCGAAGACTGGCTGCGCGACGAATTGCTGCGCCGCGGCTACGATCTCGTCTTCACCCCGCACATCATGCGGCTCGATCTCTGGAACACCAGCGGACACACGAATTTCTACCGCGAGAGCATGTTCGGTCCGATCGAAGTGGAAAAGGCGGAGTACCAGCTCAAGCCGATGAATTGTCCGGGCCACATTCTGATTTACAAGTCGCGGCTGCGAAGCTATCGCGATCTTCCGCAGCGGTATGCCGAACTCGGCACGGTTTATCGCTACGAACGATCGGGCGTGCTGCACGGCCTGCTGCGTGTGCGCGGGTTCACTCAGGACGACGCGCACATTTTCTGCACGCCGGATCAGATCGAGAAGGAAGTGGAAGCCTGCGTGGATTTCGCATTCGCCGTGATGAAGACTTTTGGCTTCGACCGCTACGAGGTCGAACTGTCGGATTGGGACGCCGGGCATCCGGAAAATTACGCGGGCAAGCCCGAAGACTGGCAGCGCGCGACGCACGCGCTTGAGACCACGCTCGAAAAAATGCACATCCCGTTTAAGCGTATTGAAGGCGAGGCAGCGTTTTATGGGCCGAAGATTGACGTCAAATTGATTGACGCCATCGGCCGGCCGTGGCAGCTCACCACCGTCCAATTCGATTTCAATTTGCCGGCGCGATTCAATCTCGAGTACGTCGGCGAAGACGGCTCGAGGCATCAGCCACTGATGGTGCATCGAGCGCTGCTCGGTTCGGTCGAGCGATTCTTCGGCATTCTAATCGAGCATTACGCCGGCGCGTTTCCGGCATGGCTCGCGCCGGTGCAAGTGGAAGTGCTCCCGCTCAGCGAGAAAGTTGCGGCCTACGCACAGCAAGTCACCGAAAAGCTTCGCGACGCAGGGTTCCGGGTGCATCTGGACGACCGCAACGAAAAGTTGCAGGCGAAAATTCGTGACGCGCAACTCCAGAAGATTCCTTACATGCTTGTCGTCGGCGGCAAAGAGGCCGAGGCAGGCACTGTCTCAGTGCGCCATCGCGCGAAAGGCGACTTGGGCGCCCGGCCGCTCGACGATTTCATTGGCACGCTTAATGCAGAGATCGCACAAAAAGGCGCGAGCTAGCACGGCGCTGGTATTCCTCTCGAAAGTTTTCAGTTATAAATTCGGGGGGCAGGGGGAAGTCGTCTTCGATTATGCTAGCCGAGGGCGTTCTCGGCGTCGCTGAGCGCCGGATAGACTTGGAACAGCTTGTCGACGCTCATGTTCTTCAGCGTCTTTCGAACGCGGTCGCTCAATCCTACCAGCGCCAATTTTCGCCCAGATTCCTTGCTGCTCGTGTAGAAGTGAACGAGCACGCCGATCGCGGATGAATCAAGGTGGGGCACCCCGGTCAGATCAACGATCAAAACGCGCGCAGTGATCTCATCCCCAGCCTTGCGGAGGGCCGGGGCTGTCGCGACGGTGACTGGGCCATGTATTGCGATGACGTGCTGGCCGTCGCGGGAACCGGGATGGGATTGAATCCGAGTCGTGTCATCAGCCATTTGCCGCGATTCTGACGCTCTATGAAGACGGGTGTCAAGTGCCGTCAAATCCACATATTGCCTGATACCGAACGCCCCGCGGCCCGTGTTATACTTCCTAGCCCAAACCCCCAACGGGATGGCCCGCGGGGGTTCGACTTTCTGGAGGTGGGTTTATCGCTGAACGTGGTGGTGGTCTGAGGGTCAACGAGCGCATCCGAGCGCGCGAAGTGCGGGTTATTGATGAGGCGGGGAACCAGCTCGGGGTGATGTCCCTTTTCGACGCGATGAAGGCGGCGCGCGAACAGGGGATCGATGTTGTGGAAATCTCCCCCAACGCCGCGCCGCCCGTCTGCAAGCTCGTTGATTTCGGGAAATTTCTCTACGAGCAGAACAAGAAGGCGCACGAGCAGAAAAAGCACCAGAAATCCACGCACATCAAGGAAGTGAAGTTCCGGCCGGCGACGGCCGAGCACGATTACCAGGTGCGGAAAAACCAGATCATCAAATTCCTGGGCGAGGGTTCGAAAGTAAAGGCGATGATTTTTCATCGCGGGCGCGAGATGGCGCACCAGGACGTGGGCCGCGCCAAGATGACCCGGCTCCTGCAGGATATCGGCGAGCACGCGATCGTAGAATTCGGGCCGCGGATGGAAGCAAATATTTTACTGGCGCTGCTGGCGCCGAAAAAGAGCAGCACGGGAGGCGGGGCGTCAAAACCTGCATCGGCTTCCGGGGCCGGCCAAGCCTAAAAAATTTTCTGAGAAGGTGCAATAGTGTCGAAGGCGAAAGCAAAGGTTAGAAAGTTAAAGACCCATCGCGGCGCAGCCAAGCGATTCAGAGTTACCTCGACGGGCAAAGTCATGCGAGCGCATTCAGGCAAGCGTCATTTGCTCGGAACGAAGGCGCCAGGCAGAATGCGGAAGCTTCGCAAGTCGATCCAAGTGAGCCCTGCTGATGCAGCAAACGTCAAGCGGATGATTCCGTACGCGTAATTTTCCTGCATAGCGGATTCCTCAGGGAATCCGTTGTGCGATAGCAGAAGTTGTACCGCGCCAGGCAGCGCGAAATCCCGCCACGACGGGCCTGCCGGCCGGATGTCCCGGTTCTGAGTTGGGACGCAACGCCGCCCCGATGATTCGTTGAATGAATCGCTGAGAGCAGCAATCGAAACACGCCGTGGAGATGAGCCAACTGGTCCGCGAATTGTGCGCGGATGCGCCCGTTCCGCGGCGATCTGTTGCGATTCTCCACGCTGCATTCAAAAGAAATCATTAGAAACAGGAGAATCAAAACATGCCTCGTGTAAAACGCGGTACAAAGCGTCGCGCCAAGCGCAAGAAGCTTCTCAAACACGCCAAGGGCTTTTTCCTAACTAAAAGCAAACTCTACCGGTCCGCAAAAGAGGCTGTGAATCGCTCGCTGCGCTATTCCTTCCGCGACCGCCGGACGCGCAAGCGCGATTTTCGCACGCTGTGGATTCAGCGCATCGGCGCCGCCGCGCGAAACAACGGGCTCTCCTACAGCCAGTTGATTCACGGCTTGAAGGTCGGCGGGATCGAACTTGATCGCAAGATCTTGGCGGACATGGCAGTCAAGGACGCGACCGGCTTTGCGGCGCTCATCGAAACAGCGAAGTCGCATTTGAAGGCCGCTCCAGCTAAGACCTAACTTCGCGGCACGAACGGGGCGAAGCGAAAGCATCGCCCCTACACGCACGTAAGAAAATCACCGAGGCTGCCGAAATGGCCACGGACGCTCTCCAAAAGACCTCACAGCGCGTCGAGCAGCTCGGTGTGTCCTCGCAAGCCAGCGTGGACGCGTTGTTCAAGGAACTACGCGCCACAGCAGACGCGGAGACAGCGCAGATTCGAGGGCCCGAGTCTCTCGAAGCCTTTCGCGTCAAATGGCTCGGGCGGCGAGACGGCATTTGCTCGCGTATCTCGGAGAACTGGCTGAAGCCGGCGCCCCCCGACGTGAAGAAATTCATCGGCGCGGGACTCAATCAGCTACGCTCGGCACTCGAGTCGGCGGTCGAAGCCGCGAAAAATTCCGTCGCGGATCTCGAGACCGGCCCGCAGATTGATTTATCGCTCCCCGGTATCGAACGGCCCGTCGGCACCTCACATCTCATTCGCCAGACTTACGAAGAACTCGAGCGGATTTTTCTTGCCATCGGATTCAGTGTGGTCGAAGGGCCGGAGATGGAGACGCCTTACTACAATTTCGAGGCGCTCAACATTCCCGAGCATCATCCCGCCCGCGATAACATGGATACTTTCTACATCGAGCGCTCCGGCGGGCATTTGCTGCGCACGCACACTTCGCCGATGCAGATTCGCACGATGGAGAAGCAACCGCCGCCGGTGCGCATCATCGTGCCCGGTAAGGTCTATCGGCGCGACAATCCCGACGCCACGCACGGTTTCATTTTCCATCAGCTCGAAGGCCTGGCGGTCGATTACGACATCACGTTTTGTGATTTTCGCGGCGTTGTGGATTATTTTGTGCACGCGCTGCTTGGGCCAAAGGTAAAGACGCGCCTGCGTCCGAGTTATTTCCCATTCACGGAGCCTTCCGCGGAAGTGGACGTGTCATGCCACGTGTGCGGTGGCAGCGGATGCCGGACGTGCAAATTTTCCGGCTGGATCGAGCTTTTCGGTTCCGGGATGGTGAATCCTGCGGTCTACGGCTTCGTGGGATACGACCCGAAGCGCCTTTCGGGATTTGCCTTCGGGATGGGCGTGGATCGGGTGGCTATGCTGCGCTACGGCATCACGGATTTGCAGGCGTTTTTTCAAAACGACGTTCGCTTTTTGCGCCAATTTCCATGAACCTCAGATCATCTACGATCGCGCACCGCTCGGACGCCGCTGTAACGATTGAACCGAGCCGCGCTCATGGAGGAATTCGCAAACGTGCGTTTGCGTGGTTGATGGCGAATTGCACTGGACGCCACGAGCGGGCGGTCGCGAGCCGGAAGCGCGAGCTTCTTCGGAATTTGAGCGGAACGGTTGTCGAGATCGGTCCGGGGGCCGGCGCAAACTTGGAATATTACGGGCTCGGTGTGCGCTGGGTTGGAGTTGAACCGAATCCGCACATGCACCCATATCTCAAGCGCGCGGCGCGCGCGGTGGGGCTCAAC
The DNA here is from genome assembly GCA_963838705.1 of uncultured Acidobacteriota bacterium. Lineage (GTDB taxonomy): Bacteria > Acidobacteriota > Terriglobia > Acidiferrales > UBA7541 > Palsa-147. Next base: position 310,526 of record CAWIRU010000007.1, read on the forward strand.
TTGGAACTGCGCGAAGGATTCGCCGATCGCCTCGAATTCGCTGACGGCAGCGTGGATGTGGTCGTCAGCACCCTGGTGTTTTGCTCGGTTGAGGACGTGCCTGCCGCGCTGGGAGAGATTCGGCGAGTTTTGAAGCCCGGCGGAGAGTTCGTTTTTCTCGAGCACGTCGCGGCGCCTGAGGGCTCAGGGACGCGACGATGGCAGCGCCGGATCGCGCCTTTCTCGTCGTACTTCGCCGATGGCTGCCATCCCGATCGCGAAACGTGGAAAGCGATCGAAGAGGCGGGGTTTTCCGACGTTTGCATTGAACATTTTCGAGTGCCTCTGCCGCTGATCGGCCCGCACATCGCGGGCGTAGCGACGAAGTAACACGGATTTATTGCCGACATGAAAGTTCTCCACAACTGGCTGAAGGAATTCGTGGACGTGGCGGCGACGCCGGCCGAGCTGCGCTCGCGGCTTTCGCTTTCGGGCACAGCTGTGGATGCGATTGAGGAAAGCGCGGCCGGACCGGTTCTCGACGCCGAACTTACTTCGAATCGCGCGGATTGCCTCGGCCACTACGGCATCGCGCGCGAGATTGCCGCGCTCTATGGCGCGCCGCTGAAACACGTCAAACCGAAGCTCGTGGAATCGGCCGTAGCTGCCTCGATTATCACGCGTGTCGAAATCGAAGCCCCCGATTTATGCGCGCGCTATACGGCGCGAGTTCTGCGCGGCGTGAAAGTGCAGCCGTCGCCGGATTGGCTGCGCCAGCGGCTCGAAGCGCTGGGTCACGCTTCGATCAACAACGTCGTGGACGCGACAAACTACGTCATGCTCGAGTTGGGCCATCCGCTCCACGCATTCGACCTCGATAAGCTCACTGAACGGCGCATCGTCGTTCGCCGCGCGCGGCCGGGCGAAAAAATTCGCACACTCGACGGAGTCGAACGCGCGCTCGCGAAAGATATGTGCGTCATCGCCGATGCGTCGCGCGCGGCCGGCATCGGCGGCGTTATGGGCGGCGCGGAGAGTGAAATTGGATTCTCGACGAGCAACATCCTTCTCGAAGCCGCCTGGTTCGATCCAATTTCGATTCGGCGGACGTCGAAGACCCTCGGCCTGCGCACCGAGGCTTCGATGCGCTTCGAGCGCGGCGCGGACATTGATATGCCCGAGTTGGCTTCGCGCCGCACGGCGGAGCTGATTCAGCAGCTTGGCGGCGGTGAAATTCTATCGGGCGTGGTAGACGCGTACCCGAATCCCGAGCCCCAACGAAAGCTCGAGTTGACGCGAACGGAATTCCTGCGCGTGATGGGCTCGGATGTTCCGGATCGAGAGATCGAAGGAATTCTCGGAGCGCTGGGATTTCAACCCGTTCGCGTGGACGAGAATCGCGGCCGCGAAGGATCGTTGACGGCTGCATGGGAATGCCGCGCGGTTTCCTGGCGCCGCGACGTGACGCGCGAAATTGACCTCGTCGAAGAAGTCGCGCGAATTTACGGCTACAACAAATTTCCGCCGCGAATGCCCTCGTCGAAACAGGCGGCCGCGCGATTACCGTACGCCGGGGCCGAGGACCAGCTACGCCAGCGTCTAATCGGTTTGGGCTACCACGAAATCGTTGCCGTCCCTATTGTGAATCAAGAACTGGACGAATTGTTCCGGACTGAAGGCGCGAAGCCGGCGATCATCGCGAATCCGCTCTCGGAAGAAGCTTCGACGATGCGCGGTTCGGGAGCGGTGAGCATGCTTGCGACACTGGAATGGAACTTGAATCGCGGCCAGCGCAATCTGCGACTCTTCGAAATCGGGAGGACGTACGCGATCAATGACGGAAAGCCGGTGGAAGCCCGGATTCTCACGTTGGGCGCGACGGGCGATGCGAGAGAGAAAAGCATTCACGAAGAATCGCGCGAATTCGAATTCGCCGACCTGAAGGGCGATCTCGACCGGATTGGCGAGCTCGCGGGCGGATTCGCGTGGGATTCGGGCGTTCCGAATTGGCTTTCGCACGCCGATGCCGGCCGAATCTCGCTTGTTGGCGCGGGCGGGGCGCTTGGCGCGGCAGGGAAGATCGGCCGAAAACCTGCTGAAGCTTTCAAATTGAGGACGGCCGCATTGGTCGCCGATCTTGCGCTCGAGCCGCTGCTTGAAGCGATTGAACGGACTCGCGAATCGCGACGCTACGAGCCGCTGCCGCGCTTTCCGGCTGTCGAGCGCGATTTTTCGCTGCTACTCGCCGGCGGAATCAAATTCTCTCAGGTGCAAGATACGATCCGGGCGCTGAAGATTCCCGAAGTTGCGCGGATTCAAGCCGTGGATTTGTTCCGCGGCAAGAATGTGCCCGCTGGAAAATATTCTCTTCTCGTTCGAGTTACTTTCCAGAGCGCGCAAGCGACTTTCACGGATGCGCAGCTCACCGATTTTTCGGCTCGCATCGTGGCCGCGCTCGAAAAATCGCTCGGCGCCTCGCTCCGTACAAGTTAGGCCCCGGTACATTTCCTTCACGAGTCGCAATCAAAGGCCCGCGTCGAATCGCGCGTTTCTGCTTGTCACTCAAGACGCAACGCCGCAGAATACACGTGGCTCAGCCGGGGAGAGGGCTCACGTGAAGATCGAAATTTACAGCCAGACCTACAACGTTCAAGCCGATGAAAATGAGGCGTACCTGAAAGAGCTCGCCGCGTTTGTGGACGAGAAGATGCGCTCTGTGGCGGAAGCGACTCGCACGGTGGATACCGTTCGCGTCGCCGTTCTGGCCGCGCTGAACATTGCCGACGAACTCCATACCGTAAAGAAGCGGCAGGAAGCCATCGAGGGCCCGCTGCGCAAGCGCGTGGAGAAATGCGTGGAGATGGTCGAGAAGACGCTCGAACAGACGGCCTGATTCTCTCTCTCCGACACTTGCGGCGGATAACCCGTCGCGCACGCTTCGCTTCTATATCATTCGGAAAATGCCGGTACCGGGGCCGCGCGCCGAATCGGTTCAATCCTAATTTTAGGAACGGTGGTGTTATGCGTTCACGAATTCACTATTTCGCGGTTTTATCGGTCTTGCTTTTGTGGGCAGGAATCGCCACCGGGCAATCTTCTGGCCCCGTGCGCGTGAGCCTCGACGACGCGATCAAGCTCGCGCTGCAGCACAATCACACGCTTCTCGCGGCGCGCACGACGATCCAGGAAAGCCAGGCTGAGGAGATTACGGCCAATCTGCGGCCGGATCCCGTCCTCGGCGCGGACGCTCAGTTCTTGCCGTTCTTTCAGCCCAATCAGCTCAACTCCAATTACTTCGACCAAAACGCGCAGTTCGACATCGGCCTCAGCTATCTCTTCGAGCGCGGGCGGAAGCGGCAGCACCGATTGCAAGCTGCGAAGGATGTGACCGCGGTAACAACGTCGCAGGTTGCCGACAACGAGCGCGCTTTGACGTTTCTCGTCGCCTCCGATTTCATCAACGTGCAGCTCGCGGAATCCACACTCGCTCTCGCCGAACAGGATTTGAAGAGTTTTCAGAGCACCGTGGACATCAGCGAGACCCGGTACAAAGACGGCGACATGAGCGAAGGCGATCTGCTCAAAATCAAATTGCAACTCCTGCAATTCCAGACCGACGTTTCGCAAGCACAACTCGCCCGCGTGCAGGCGCTCATCACTCTGCGGCAGTCGCTCGGTTTCGAATCCGTCTCGGCGGATTACGATGTGGCCGGTGAGCTCGATTACCAGCCGGTCCAAACAAAGCGCGACGACCTCGAATCACTGGCCATCCAACAGCGCCCCGATTTGCGCGCGGCCGTGCAGGGTGTCACAGCAGCGCAGAGCCAGTACGAACTGCAACGCGCGATCGGCAAGCGCGACATCACCGGGACTGCGGATTACAGCCATACGGGAGGCACGAGCGGCATCTCGCTCTTCGCGAGCATGCCTCTCCCCATCTTCGATCGCAATCAGGGCGAAATCGCCCGGGCCCGGTATGCCATCACGCAATCCCAGGAAACCCAGAAGGGCGCGCAGGAACAAGTGCTGACTGACGTCCTCGATGCCTACGAAGGCCTACAAACGAACGACCAGATCGTGAAGCTGTACCGCACCGGATATCTCGATCAGGCTCAGCAGTCGCGCGACATCAGCGAGTACGCGTACAAGCGGGGCGCGGCGAGCCTCCTCGATTTTCTCGATGCCGAGCGCAGTTACCGCGCCATTCAACTCGCCTACCGCCAGGCGCTCGCGTCTTATCAGCTCGCTGTCGAGCAACTCCGCGAAGCAGTCGGCACAAGGATCCTGCCGTGAAAAAGCACACGGAAGCTTCTGCCCGAATCCCCGAAAACAGCAGCGCCCAATCGCTGCGTAGTTCACCCGGAACGCTATTTGGATGGTTGAGCGGTGCAGCGCTGTCCGCAGCGCTCGCGCTTGCTGGTTGCGGAGGAACGGGAGAAAAGGCCGGCAAGATGACTTCGTTTTCGACGGCGGAAAGTCCCGAGGCCAAAGCCGAGCTGTTCTCGCTGCCAGCCGACGAGATGTCTCACATCCAGGTCGTGACGGTCGAGCAGGGACGATTGCCGCGCACGCTCCGGCTAACCGGCGCGGTCGAATACAACGACTTCAAGACCACGCCTGTGATCACGCAGGTAGGCGGGCCGGTCAGCCGCGTGACGGTCGCGCCGGGTGAGCACGTGCGTGCCGGCCAGCCGATGCTTTATATCGCCAGCCCGGACTACTCTCTTCTGCGCTCTGCCTATATCAAGGCGCGCGACGCGTTTCAGCTCGCGGACAAGTACTACCTACGCGCGAAGGATCTATACGCTCACGGCGCCAATGCCCAGGCCGATCTCGAGCAAGCCGAATCGAACCGCGCGCAGGCGCAGGCGGACTTCGAGTCCAGCGCCGACGCCATCCGCATACTCGGCATACGGGACCCGGAAACGATTGTCAGCAAGGCTCCATCACCGGAAATTCCGCTGCTGTCACCCGTGGCTGGAGAAGTGGTGGACCGCGAGTGCTCCGTCGGGCAATTGCTCGCACCCGGCGCCACGCAGTGTTTCACGCTGTCGGACATGAGTTCGGTGTGGATTCTCGTCAACGTCTACCAGAAAGACGTGGCCTACGTGCACGTCGGCGATCCGGTGACGATTGACAATGAATCGTATCCGGGCGTCATGCGCGGCAAGATCGAATACATTTCTCCCGCGCTCGACCCCACCACGCGGACGCTTCAGGCGCGCATTGAAGCTTCCAATCCCGGCGAGCGCTTGAAAAAAGAAATGTATGTGACCGCGGAAGTGCAAGCCGGCGTGATTCCCAACGCTCTCTTTGTTCCTAACTCCTCCGTGTTGCGCGACGAGCAGAACATGCCCTACGTCTATCTCCAGACGGGAAACAGCCAGTTCGCCCGGCGCGACGTTACCCTCGGCGAAAGCCAGGGCGGGAAAACGCAAATCCTCACCGGGCTGCAGGCGAGCGACCATGTGATCGGCGACGGCAGCCTGTTCCTGCAGTTCCAGAATTCGCTTCAGCGCTGAGGGGACTACGTCCTGAGATGATTCATAGCATCGTTCAATTCGCGCTCCGGCAGCGCTTCCTGGTCTTGATGCTCGCTGTGCTGGTGATCGTGGCGGGCTCGATCTCGTTCCAGCGCATGCCCGTGGACGCTTACCCCGATCTTTCTCCCCCGCTCGTGGAAGTCATCACCCAGTGGCCCGGTCACGCGGCCGAGGAAACCGAGCGGCTGGTCACGCTGCCGATCGAACTGCAGATGAACGGCGTGCCGCACATGGAGTTCATGCGCTCGATCTCGCTCTATGGCTTGTCCGACGTCATCATGACGTTCCAGGAAAGCACGGACGATTATTTCGCGCGGCAAGTTGTATTTGAACGGCTCTCCGATGCCACGCTGCCCCCAGGCGTAACGGGCAGCCTGGCGCCTCTATCGAGCCCGTCAAACCTCGTATATCGCTACGTGATCGAAAGCCCGGACCGCACTCCGCAAGAGCTGAAGACGTACGAAGACTGGGTGATTGAGCGCGCTTACAAGTCCGTGCCGGGCGTCGCTGATGATTCCGGGTTCGGCGGGACCGTGATGCAATACCAGGTGCTGCTCGATCCGGCAAAGATTTACAGCTACCACGTTTCTTTGCCGCAGGTGCTCAATGCGCTGGCCGCCAACAACGCCAACGCCGGCGGCGGTTTCTACTCGCAGGGTTCGCAATTCTTCTACGTGCGCGGACTTGGGTTGGTGAACAAGACCGAAGACATAGGCGACATTGTCGTGGGGAATAACAACGGCGTGCCGGTGCGCGTCCGCGACATCGGCGAGGTTACCATCGGCCACGCTCCCCGCCTCGGAGAGTTCGGCTTCCAGAACGATGACGACAGGGTCGAAGGCGTCATCCTAATGCTGACCGGCGAGCAGACGCAGAACGTCCTCAAACGCGTGGAAGCAAAGACCGAGGAGATCAACCGCGACCTTCTGCCGCATGACGTGAAAGTCCGGCCCTTCTACGACCGGAGCGACCTGGTGAAGGTGACCATAGATACGGTGGAGCACAACCTGTTGCTCGGCATGTGCCTGGTCTTTATCGTCTTGATTTTCTTTCTGGTCAGCGTGCGCGCAGCGGTCATCGTCGCGCTTACGATTCCGTTGAGCCTGCTCTTTTCATTCATTTTCCTGCACGGGCGTGGCATCCCGGCAAACTTGCTTTCGATCGGCGCCATCGATTTCGGAATCATCATTGATGGCACGGTCGTGATGATGGAAAATATTTATCGCGAGGTTGCTGCGCGCCACGATCAGGAATACAACCTACACGAGGTAATCATTGCGGCGGCGCGCGACGTGGACCGGCCGATTTTTTACTCCGTCGCCGTGATCCTCGCCGGCTACATTCCCATCTACGCCCTCAGCGGTCCATCCGGCAAACTCTTCCATCCAATGGCCGAGACGATGTCCTGGGCGCTTCTCGGCTCTCTGATTTTCACCCTCACATTCGTTCCCGTGCTCGCCTCTTACTGGTTCACTCGCGGCGTAAAAGAAAAAGCGAACCGCGCATACGATTGGCTGAAGGACGAGTACGCATCGGAACTCCGCTGGTGCCTGGACCGCCCGAATCTCACGATGATCCTGGCCACAATCATTTTCGGCGCTTCGCTACTCTTGATCCCGTTCATCGGCGGCGAGTTCATGCCTCACCTCGACGAAGGGGCCATGTGGGTCCGTGCGACGATGCCCTACACCATTTCCTTCGAGGAGGCGGCCAAGTTCGCTCCGCAGATTCGCAAAATCTTGATGAACTACCCGATGGTTACCGAGGTCGGCTCGGAGCTCGCGCGCCCCGACGACGGCACCGACCCGACCGGGTTTTTCAACTGCGAGTTCTACGTCGGGCTGAAACCTTACAAGGATGCGACGTGGAGCCAGGGACCGATCCACAACAAGGCTGATCTGACGAAGGACATTCAGAAAAAGGTCGCCTCATATCCCGGCGTGATTTTCAACTTCACGCAGCCAGCCGAAGACGCCGTGGATGAGGCGCTCACGGGCTTGAAGAGCGCGCTGGCCGTAAAAATTTTCGGCCCGGATCTGCAGGTGCTCGAGGACAAAGCAGTCGAGATCAAGCGCGTGCTCCAGCAGGTGCCCGGCTTCACCGAACTCACAGTTGTGCGCGAGCTGGGACAGCCGAGTGTGCAGATTGACGTGAACCGCGAAAAAATCGCGCGCTACGGCATCAACGTCTCAGATGTAGAAGGCGTGATCCAAGCCGCAGTGGGCGGCCAGGCGGCCACGCAGGTGATCCAGGGCGAGCAGTTGTTTGACCTTGTGGTACGCATGAAGCCCGAATACCGCTCGAGCGAACACGCCATCGGCAATTTGCTGGTACCTACTCCTTCCGGGCAGCAGGTGCCGATTTCCGAATTGGCCACGATTCATCAGGGCAACGGCGCATCGTTCATCTATCGCGAGAATAATTCGCGTTACATCGGAGTTCAATTCAGCATCGAGGACCGCGATCTGGCCCGCGCCGTGGGCGACGCGCAGAAGGCCGTACAGTCGTCCGTCAAGCTGCCGCAGGGCTACCGGCTGGACTGGGGCGGAGAATACAGCGAGTACGTTGCCGCTCGACAACAGTTCGCGGTGATCGCCCCGCTCGCCATTCTATTGATCTTTGTGATCCTGTTCGCGCTGTATGGAAATTTCAAGTTCCCGCTCACAGTGGTCATCGGCGTGGTAATGACTGAACCCGTCGGCGCGCTGCTAGCGCTCAAGCTCACGCACACGACGTTCAGCGTCTCATCCGTTCTCGGCCTGCTCGTGCTCATGGGCGTCTCGGCGGAGACGGCGATCATTGACGTTTCTTACATCAACAAGCTGCGTCTCGAAGGGTTCGGCATTCGCAAAGCCACGCTCGACGGGTCGCTGATCCGCCTCCGGCCAATCATGATGACGGCGCTGGTCGCCTGCCTGGGTCTTCTACCCGCGGCGCTTTCCACCGGCGTAGGTTCCGACTCGCAGAAACCCTTTGCGATCGTCATTGTGGCAGGACTCATCTCGCGGTTATTCCTGGGCCGGATCGTGAGTCCGGTGCTCTACCAAATGGTCGCGCGCGATGGCGATGTCCTGCAGGTGTGAGTTCGGCGTCTTCTGGTTGAGAGCTGGCGGCGGAGCGCTCGAGTTCAAGAATGCCGATTGGCAGCGACAGGCAGTGGTTGGCCGTACCCGAGAAGTTCACGCGATGATATCGGCGGAAGCAGGCGCGCTGAGTTCAGTATGAAGGCCATCTCGGACGAGACATGGATAAAGGCTGCGAGAAGCGGATTCAAGAATCCTGCCGCAGCAATGCCGACTCCTATGGCATCCACTACGAGCGTGCCGGTGAAGTTCTGCATGATCGTGCGATGGCAGCGACGCGCAATCCGTATCGTCTCGACGAGCTTTCCAAGGTCTGAGCCGATTAGTACGATGTCGGAGCTCTCTCTTGCAACGTCGGTTCCCGAGCCCATCGCCACGCCAACAGTGGCTCGAGCAAGCGCCGGCGCATCGTTGATCCCGTCTCCGACCATGACAACCTTCCGGCCTCCTGCCAGCAAATCTTCCACTCGCTGAAGTTTCTGTTCGGGCAGCAATTCGGCGGAGATCTCATCCACTCCCAGCCCCTTCCCGACCGCGTCGGCAACCGCCCTTGAATCGCCGGTGAGCAGAATCGTTTTGAGGCCCATTGATTTGAGGCTCTGAATCGCATCCTTTGCTTCGGGTCGCAGCATGTCAGCCACGTGGATCGAGCCAAGCAGATGTCCGCCTCGCGTGACCAGCACGGCTCCATCGGATGTTCCCTGTAGAGCTTCCGCCCCCTGTATTCTTTCATCCCGGAGGTGCATCCAATTTCCGACGGCAATCTCTTCGCCGTCGATCTCGGCGACAATCCCTCTCCCCGGTGTGTAGTCGAATCTGTCAGGGTGACGAACGGAAATCCCCATTTCCAATGCCTTGCCCAAGATTGCTTTTGCGACGGGATGCTCGGATTGGGATTCGGCAATCGCCGCAGCCTCGAGCAAGGATTCCGCGCTCACTCCATTTGCCGGACGGATCTCCAAGACTTCGGGTGTTCCGTAGGTCAACGTGCCGGTCTTGTCGAGAAGGATGGTATCGACCTCGGCGAGTTTTTCCAGGTAGAGACCGCCCTTGATGATCGCTCCATCTTGCGCGGCCCTGCCAATGGCGCCCAGGATCGCGAGCGGAGTTCCCGCCGCAATTCCGCATGCGCCCGCCACGATTACAACGGAGATCGTCGAGCGTATGTTGTGCGTAATCAAGAAAGTGATGACAGCGGCGCCCAACGCGAAATAGACGAGATAGCCTGAGAGCCGATCAGCGATCGCCTGGATCGGCGCGCGTGACTTCTCGGCTCGCTCAACTGCCTCAATGATTTTTCCGAACGTAGTGTCGCGGCCGAAGTGTTCAACGCGGACTTCAAGCGCTCCAGATTGGTTGATCGTGCCAGCGTAGACGACGGCGCCAGCGGACTTCTCAACCGGCATGGATTCGCCGGTAATCGGCGCCTGATCGACGAACGAGTGTCCTCCGACTACTTTGCCGTCAACCGGGATGCGCGCTCCCGGACGAGCAAGAACTTCATCTCCGACGGAGACTTCACAAATCGGAACGTCGTGCCATTCTCCCTGCCGGCGCACTGTTGCAGCGCTCGGAAGAAGGTCGATCAAGCGTTGAATCGCCCGGCGGCCCCGACCGACCGTAAGGCCCTCCAAAATTTCCGCCACCAGAACAAACAGAGTGATAACGAGAGCGGTGAAGACTTCGCGAATGGCGAGGGCCGCCACGATGGCGATGGTCATGGAGAGTTCCATCGTCATCCGCCGCTGCACGATGTTTTCATAGGCCTCGTGGAAGATCGGAAATCCTCCGACGAGCGTGCAGACAACGCCGACCGAAGTGACGTATGAGATCGGCGTTCCTCTGAGAAACCACACGGCTCCGGCGGCAACGGCTACAAAAATCACACGGAGGATCTCGTTCCGATTTAATGCGTGCGAGTGATCCTCTTGCTCGGCTTGCTGGCGCGGCGTGCCTATCTCGAGTGAGTCGTGCGCCTCTGTGATTTGCCGGTGCTTTGTGGTTGTTTCAGTCATGCCTTCATCTCCGCTGGCCTAGAACTGGCCGGTGTCGGCCACTATTTCAGGTACGCTCGAATGACGTCCACCAATTGCTGCGCCGCCTCGGTCTGCGACGACTTCTTACCGTCCTCGGGCGAGACGACGTGAAACCACAAGTGCCCTTCCAGAACTTCGGCCATTAGACCGTTGAGAGCTCCCCGGCATGCAGCCATAAGCTGCAGGACGTTAGCGCATTCCTCCTCCGACTCGAGGGATCGAGCAATCGCGTCGATCTGTCCCCGAATGCGCCGGACGCGAAGCAGGAGCTTTTCCTTGTCCTTCTTGGTGTGTGCCACGAATCCTCCGTTTGTAATCTATACTATACACCAGTATTGTATATGACAGATCGTCGTTTCAAATCATCATCGGGGCGGGTTGTTTGCGACAACCTTTTCCATACGATTGCGTCTAATTGCCTAGCGGGTGGTGTACACTGGCGCCTAAATGAATTCAGGTCTGAATTCGAGACCCAGCGCGTCCAGGCTCTTGGCGGTTTGCCTGGCGCTTTTGGCTCTGCTGTTTATTACGGCGGAGTCGAGCCTCGCTCACAATCACGACGACTCGTCGTCTGCCACTTGCCCAGTCTGCCACATGGCACAGCAGGCGCCTGTACACACGTCTGTCACTATCAAGTTGCCGGTGCTTTTTACTGTATCTTGGAAGATGCCGAGCGATGTTCTCGCGCCGGAGCTCGAGCAGCTGCCCGAGGACAATCCCTCTCGAGCACCCCCTTCGTACTCGATCTAACCTCCCAGTCCATTTTCGTTGCCGCTCCGCAAGGCGGATTGGCTTTCATTTCACTCATACATCGGGCAGCCCGGTAGGGCATTTGCCCATTCCCGTGGGAGGGATAAATGAACAGAGTCATACGCCACTTTGGATTCCTTGCATTGCTTATTCTATTTTTTGGCACGGAGACTGCTGTCTACGCTCAGTCGAATTCCGGCACTATCCAGGGCACTGTCCTCGATCCTTCCAAAGCGGCCGTGCCTGGCGCAAAGGTGAGAATCGAAAATCCGGTCAGCGGCTACGTCACACAAGTGGTGACTGGGGCCGACGGCAATTTTCGGTTTCCGAACATTCCCTTTAACCCGTATCACCTGACGGTGATCGCCCAAGGCTTCGCGAATTTTGTGCAAGATGTGGACGTGCGCTCGACCGTTCCGAGCTCACTGACTATCAACCTTAGCTTGAGTACCGCGAACACAACAATCACTGTCAGCGAAGATGCGGCGGACCTGATCGAAGTGACTCCCACCGAGCATACCGACGTTGACCGCGGACTTTTTGACAAGCTGCCCTTAGAAAGCCAATCCTCCTCGCTCAGCTCACTGATCACTCTGGCATCCCCGGGAATCGTCGCGGATTCGAACGGCCTGTTCCACGGGCTGGGCGACCACGCGGAGAATTCATTCTCAGTGGATGGCCAGCCAATTACAGACCAAGTGAGCAAAGTGTTTTCGAACCAGATTCCTCCAGAATCCATTGAATCTATGGAGGTGATCGAAGGCGCTCCGCCCGCCGAATTCGGTGGCAAGACCAGCGTCGTGGTCAACGTGACAACGCGGTCGGGTTTGGGAGTGACCACACCGCATGGCGAAATCACAACCTCCTACGGCACATTCGGTACCCCGACCCTCAATATGGACGGCTCCTACGGAGGCCAGAAATGGGGCGACTTTATTTCCTTGGGCGGAATGAATACAGGGCGGTTCCTCGATCCTCCGGAGTTCGCGGTGTTACACGACAAGGGCAACCAGGAGAACGTTTTCGACCGCTTGGACTACAAGCTTTCTGATGTGGACTCATTCCAATTCAACGTAGGATTCACACGTTCCTGGTTCCAAACTCCCAATACTTGGGACCAGCAACTTCAGACTTGCACGACCATCTCTACATTCGAGGGAGTTCCGTGCAATGCCGCAGGCACCACCGTCCTCAACCCCATCACGGGCGCTCCGCTAGGCCCGACCGATCAGCGGTCGCAAATCAGGACTTTTAACATTGCGCCGACGTGGAACCACTTGCTGGGCTCGGATGGCTTGTTCACTTTAGGCGCATTCGTGCGGCACGACCAATATGATTATTATCCAAGCAAGGATCCTTTCTCCGACCTGGGGCCGCTACAGGACGAAACGGTCTCCCAACTCCGATTCCTAACTAACGCTGGCGCCCGCGCGAGTTGGTCGTACGTCAAAGGGATTCACAACATCAAAGTCGGAGCAACGTATGAGCAGACATTCCTGACCGAGAACGACAGTTTCGGAATCGTGAATCCCACACTACTCCCAGGGCTCGGTTGCTCAACTCCAGCCGCGCCCCCCGTATGCGCGACTCTAGCGCCTTACGACTTGACTGTGGCTGGCGGGCAGCTCTACGGCTACCGCGGGCACACTGACGTCAAAGAGTTGGCACTCTACGCGCAGGACACCATCACAGCGCGGAATTGGTCGTTCAACCTCGGACTTCGCGGAGATTTCTATAACGGACTCGAAGCCTCAGCGCGGCAGGCGGAGCCGCGTCTCGGCGTCGCCTACAACATCAAGAAGACGAACACGGTGCTCCGCGTTTCCTATGCTCGCACTCTGGAAAGCCCCTTCAACGAGAACTTGGTTCTTTCGGGCACTGGATGCACCAACCCTGTAGTCAACGCGATCATGACCATCGCTCAAGGCTTCGCTTGCGCGAGCTCACCATTGACTCCGGGCTTTCGAAATGAATTTCACGCGGGCCTCGAGCAAGCGTTCGGCAAGTATTTCGTTCTCAGCGGCGAGTACATCTGGAAGTACACCCACAACGGCTACGACTTCAACGTGTTCGGCACCAGCCCCATCACGCTTCCCATCGAATGGCACAACTCCAAGATTCCTGGCTATGCCGTCCGCGGAAGCGTGCCGAATATTCACGGCGTGACGGCGTTTATCGTGTTCTCGCACGTCAATGCGCGCTTTTTCCCGCCAACCGTCAGTGGAATAGCGCCTCCGGCACCTCCGGGAGTATTCCGTATTGATCACGACGAGAACTTCGCGCAAACCACCCATCTCCAATACCAACCTTACAAGCGTGGACCGTGGTTCGGATTCAACTGGCGATACGACAGCGGGCTTGTGAGTGGCGCGGTACCTTGCCTCGCGGATACGGCAACGTGCTCATTATCAACTTTCGGCTCATCCGGAATTGTCCCGCCGACCGGGGACATAGCGATGGTGAATAATGTCAATGGATTGCCGCTCACCGCCGATCAGGAGTTCCAAGCACAGTTCTCCTGCAACGGAGTGTTCGCGACTCCGACAGTGGCCTTGCCTTCGGTTTGCCCAGCGTCCGAATTCAAGTCCAATCTGGTGAAAATACCGGCGCCGAACACCGAAAACGACGACCACAATCCGCAGCGCATCGCGCCGCGGAGCTTGTTTGACCTGGCCGTCGGGCACGACAACCTGTTCAACGCCGAGCGTTACAAGTGGAGCGTCCGTTTCACCGTCATCAACGTAGCCAATAAAGTCGCGCTCTACAATTTCTATTCCACGTTCAGCGGCACCCACTACGTGACGCCCCGAACGCTTACAGGCGAGATCGGCTTCCACTTCTAGAAGACCATCGCGATTCCGGCACGCTGCCTAGAGACACTCTGCGCGGCGTGCCGGCCGCAGTTCCTCCTTACCGGTTTGTCGAGGCTGCGGCTTTCAATTTTCCTAGTTGACACTGATTTGCAACTGAAATAGATTGGCGACTTCTGCAAATCGGATACAACTGGAAGGGTTGGGTGTGCGCGTGACTCGTGCCGCGCTTTTTTTGCTCGTACTTCTGGCGGCGTCCATACTTTCGCCCGGTCCCGCTCAGTCCCAGGAGCCGCCGTACTTCATCACCTACAGCCACCAAATGGAGGAGCCTGGCAACCTGGAGATTGAATTCAGGCCCGTAATTGGCACGCAGCGCGGCGGCAACAACTACCTCGGCTATTGGACTGAACTCGAATACGGAACGACGGCGTGGTGGACCACGGAACTCTATCTCGACGGCCAGACCACATTTCACGACAGCACGATATTCACCGGCTTCCGCATCGAAAATCGCTTCCGGCCGCTGATGAAGGAGCATTGGATCAATCCCGTGCTCTACGTTGAATACGAGAACACAAGCGACGCGGACAAGGACATGATCGAAGTGGTCGGCTTCGACAACGAATCCGACTACGCGCCGCCGAACTCGGAGCTGCGTCGCACCGTCACGCACGAACTCGAGACGAAGCTGATTCTTTCTAGCAACACCCGTGGGTGGAATTTTTCCGAGAATTTCGTTGCGGAGAAAAATCTCAGCAACGAGCCCTGGGAATTCGGCTATGCGATCGGCGCGAGTCGGCCGCTGCGCCTTGCGGAGACGCCGCGGTCGTGCAGTTTCTGCCGCGAGAATTTTGCCGCTGGATTAGAAATGTACGGGGGCCTCGGCACGGCGCACTCACTCACGCTCTCCGGGACTTCGCACTATCTGGCGCCGGTAGTCGAGTGGGAGATGCCGAGCGGCTGGACTCTCCGCGCCTCACCGACATGGGGACTGAATGACTCCAGCCACGTCTTTCTGATGCGCGTCGGCGTCTCATACGAAATTGCGGCGTTCGGGCGAAAGGTAAGAAAGCTCTTTCAATGACGCTCGCTGCAAAAACCTTACTGACAATTTTAGTCGCGAGCTTGGCCGCGATCTTGTTCGCAGCAAATGCGGCGGGTGGCAGAGATGCGGCCCGTGATCCGTTGCGGCAGGGCGCTCAGACCGAAGCCAAGGAAAGAGTGTATATCGGCCAGCAAGACGCCATTCGCGCCGGTGAAAAATTGTTCCGCCAACATTGCGTCGAGTGCCATGGCGCGAATGCCCGTGGGATCGGCAAGGCAGCCAACTTGCGCTCCGGCCGCATCCGGGCAAAATCGCCCGAGGAATTGGTCGAGTTCCTTCGAAACGGAAATCTGTGGAAGGGTATGCCGTCGTGGTCCGGCCTGTCCGAGCAGCGCCGCTGGCAGATCGTCGCTTACCTCAAGTCGCTCCACTAAGAGAGAGTGCGCGGAACCCTGTTACAATTAGGCGTGGAGGCGGCCTGCAAAGCAGGTGACGGTGTGACGGCCTATTTGAACCAACACTGGATCCCTGGGAGCCCCCGTCGTCCTGCCCTTGTGCAATCCTCGCTGGGTAACCGGCTCGGGAAGCCTTAAAGCAGGCGCAGGGCGCCCACCTATTACGTGGGGTTCAGGGTCTAGCACCGCACGGCCAAGTGGACGCCTCCTTTCATTGCACTCTCAACTGGAACTGGACTCTATTCGCGGCCGTATTCGCCCATAGGCGCCGCGCGGACTTAAAACCTTACCCATGCGCATTCTCTTTGTCGGTGATGTGGTCGGCTCGCCCGGCCGCAAAATCATTCACGATCATCTCGCGGACACGGTCGCGCAGAGGCAAGTGGATCTCTGTATAGTGAACGGGGAGAATGCCGCGTCGGGCTTCGGCATCACGCCGCGGCTGGCCGAGGATTTATTTGCCGCCGGCGCTGAAGTGATCACCGGCGGCAATCACATCTGGGACCGCAAGGAAATTCTCGACTATCTGCCTCACCAGCCGCGGCTGATCCGTCCCGCCAATTTTCCGGAGGGCGCGCCGGGCAGCGGGCTTTACGTCGGCAAGGCGAAAAACGGAGCGGATTACGCGGTGCTCGATCTCCAGGGCCGCACGTTCATGCCGCCGCTCGACGATCCATTCCGCGTGGCCGAGCGCGAACTCGCGCGAATTCCCCCGAGCGTGAAGCTGATCGTCGTAGACATTCACGCCGAAGCCACATCAGAAAAGCAGGCGATGGGATGGTTTCTCGACGGCAAAGTCTCCGCGGTGCTCGGAACGCACACGCACGTCGCCACCGCTGACGAGCGAGTCCTTCCCGGCGGGACGGCGTATATCACGGATGTCGGAATGACCGGCCCGCACGATTCCGTCATCGGCATGGACAAGGCCGGAATCATCCAGCGCTTTCTGGATGGAATGCCGGCGCGGTTTTCTGTTCCCGAAGGCGACGTCCGGATGAATGCAGTTCTCATTGACGCGGACGAATCAACGGGCCATGCGCGATCGATCGAGCGCGTTGTGCTTCGCCTCGAGTGACGCTTTCCGTTCCGAGCAACGCGCCGCAGGAGGAAGGCATCTTTGGCGTCAGGAGCTTCCATAATTTCTCCATCCATGTTCAAACCTTTCGCCGGCCGGATGTCCGTGTTTCTGATCGCCGTTATCGCCCTTGCCGGCGTCGCGAAGATCGCGAATCTGCGCGCGCAGGAGCTCGACATCGAGCTTTACTCCACGGCGCATCTGCTGCCGGACGTGGGTCCGGGCGTCCGCGCCATTCATCGGGATTCAGCGGGACGCTTTTACGTGCTGACGGCGCCGGGCACGGCCTTATCTATTTATGCAGCCGACGGAAAGATCACAGGAAAAATTCCCGCGAGCGCCTCGAAGGACGCGGCGCTGGTTAACGCCGGGGACTTCGACGTTGATTCCTCGGGCCGCGTTGTGGTTGCGGACAGCGGCGCGAACGCCATCAAGATCTTCGACACGGCCGGGCATCTTCAGAATTCGTTCGCGGTTACCGCTCCAACTTCTGTCGCGGCTCTATCTACCGGTGAAGTTGCCGTGACGAGTTTGCATTCGAAGAAGCTCGTTGAGATTTACGACAAAGACGGGAAGTGGCTGAGGAATTTCGGCGAACGCACACGTCTCGCCGATCATTCTGAACTGAACCGGAGCTTGAATCTCGGCAAGCTCGTCGCGGATTCCGCAAATCATCTCTATTACGCGTTCAGCTATTTGCCAGAACCGACGGTGCGCCGCTTCGATCATTTAGGAAACGCCACTCTCGAAATATCATTGAGCACGATTGAATTCGCGCCCGTGGCGGAGGCTACGCGCCACCAGATTTCGGAGCAGGATCTACGAACAGGAGCGGCCAATTTCAAGCCGGTGATAAACGCGATTGGTGTGGACCCGCAATCACTGGATGTCTGGGTCGCGATCGACGATGAGCTGACGCACTTCGATCGCGAGGGCGGGCGCCGCGGCGAAACCTATCGAACTTTCACAACAGACGGCGAGCGCGTCGTGCCGAACTCAATCCTCGTGGAGCCCGATCATCTCATCCTCGCGGGCGATCCAGTCGGCGTATACGTTTTCCCGCGGCCCGACAAGGCTCCTGGCATCGCTCCTGAGAAAAGCGAAGACAAACCGGCCGCTGCAGAAAAGAAGCCTTGAGCTGAACCGCAGTCTCGTTGTGAGAAGTTCCACGTGAAATCGAAACTCCGTTGAAATTTATGCGCGTTAGTTTGCGCTGTGTTTAATTTTTCAAAAATGTGCCTTGTGGAAAAGCTGTGAATTGCTTGTGAATGCTGTGGACGGTCTTCGCTCAGTTTTCTCTTGCTCCGGGAGATTCTTTTAGGCAGAATCCCGCCTCGCGTTCGCTGACGTCTTTCGGAAGCTTTCACTCCTCGGACGGTTGCAGGTGGCAATGGCTTCGGGCGTGTTGCCATTCCGCCTAGTCAGAACGCCGGATCAAATCAGCCCGCATGACGGCTGGATTTCCACAACATTTCCACAACGGTGGAAATGGCCGGAAGGATTGATTTCCATATGAATCAGTGGGATCGAATACTCCACCACGTGGAGCGTCGAGTCAACCCACACAGTTTTAACACCTGGTTCCGTCCCACTCGTCTTGAAATCGTCGAGGAGGGCCGGCTGCTGGTGCGCGTTCCGACGCGCCTTTTCCGCAAACGCCTCACGGAAACCTACGGTGACGTCATCCAGGCCGTTCTTGTGGAGTTGAGCCTTACGGACTTGCGCGTCGAGTACCTCTGCTCCGATCAGGAAGCCGCTGAGACCTTGCCGACGCAGCAGGCGCGCCTGGATTTCGATTCGGTGACCCACCAACTCAATCCTCGATACACTTTCGAGAGCTTTGTGGTTGGCGCGTCGAACCAGTTTGCGCAGGCCGCGGCACTCGCGGTAGCTGAACAGCCGTCGAAGACCTATAACCCGCTCTTTCTCTACGGCGGCGTCGGTCTTGGCAAGACGCACTTGATGCAGGCGATCGGCCACTCGCTCAAGAAACGCAATCCGGCGCTGCGGCTCACCTACGTCAGCGCCGAAAAATTTACAAACGAGGTTATTGCTTCGCTCCGTTTCGATCGCATGAGCAGTTTCCGCGACCGCTTCCGCACCATGGACGTGCTCATGGTGGACGACATTCAGTTCATCGCCACGCGCGAGCGGACCCAGGAAGAGTTCTTTCACACATTCAACGCGCTTTACGACCAGCAGAAGCAAATCGTGATTTCATCCGATTGCCCGCCGAAGGACATCTCCTCCATCGAAGAGCGCCTCTGCTCGCGATTCGAATGGGGGCTCATCGCCGATATCCAACCGCCCGATCTGGAGACGAAGATCGCCATTCTCCAAAAGAAAGCGGAAAGCGAGCGCGTTCGCATTGACGACGACGTCGCCGAGTACATCGCGCGCTCGATCAAATCGAACATTCGCGAGCTCGAGGGCGCGCTAATCCGCCTGCTCGCGTACGCGTCGCTCACCGGCGCCGAAGTGAGCCTCTCCACGGCGCAGCAGGTCCTGAAAAACATCATCGAGTTGCAGGATAAGAAGGTCACGATCGAGCAGATCCAGAAGCGCGTCGGAGAGCATTTCGGGCTGCGCCCTCAGGATCTGAAGGTTCGCTCCAACTCGAAAGTGATCGCGTTCCCGCGCCAGGTGGCGATGTTCATCGTCAAGCAACTCACGTCGGCATCCCTCCCGGAAATCGGACGGCAATTCGGCGGGAAGCATCACACGACCGTGCTGCATTCGATCAACAAGATTGAAAATCTGCGCCGGACCGACAAAGAATTAAGCCGCACCATCAACCGGTTGCTCGATTCCTTTGGCTAGAAATGATTTTTGGTTCGCCGCCGCTCGGAGAAGTGTGCGTTCTTCCGGTGTTCATAACTGTGTGGATTAGATGTGGGCGGACTGTGAGTCCAGTGAGCAAGTGGCCGCGATCACACCGGGTGAATCCGTGAAACTTGGCTTCTTACTCGCGGGTCGCGCTCTGTGCGCGGAATATCCTTCACGCAACTAGGTCCGATGAATCACCTTGCGGGGATATCCGAAGTTTCCACAGGTGCGGCGACGGCGGCGGGTTCTATACTTTATACTCAAATGAAAAAGCTGTAGAGTAGGCCCTACACCATGAGCTCAACCGGAACGCAAATCGGCAAAGAAGCGGCACGAGGACAAACCGACATGGAATTTACCGTAAAGAAGTTCGACCTTCTTGCGGAGCTCGAACTGACGCAAGGCGTCGTCGAGCGAAAGACAACCATCCCCATCCTGTCGAATCTTCTTTTTGAAGCCAAAGGTAACCGGCTTTCCATCACGGCGACTGACCTCGAGCTGAGTATTCGGACCTCGTGCGACGCGAAGGTAAAGAAAGAAGGCTCCGGAACAATTCCAGCCAAGAAACTTTACGATCTCGTCCGCCTTTTGCCTGACGAAGAGATTCGCTTCAAGCTGATCGAGAACCACTGGATTCAAATCGTTTCCGACCGCAAGTCGTACAAGCTCGTCGGTATGTCGAAAGAAAATTTCCCGGCGCTGCCCGGATTTCCGCACGCTCTCGTGAAGATTCCGGCAAAGCTGTTGAACGACCTGATCGCCAAGACCACGTTTGCGATTTCACTCGAAGAGTCGCGCTACACGCTGAATGGCGCATTGCTTGTGCTGAAACCGGATTCGGTCACGATGGTCGCCACTGACGGCCACCGCCTCGCGATGGTGGAGAACACGCACAAACTCGAAGGCCTCGGCAGCGAGGTACGCGTCCTTGTGCCAAAGAAAGCGATGACGGAAATCCAGCGCCTAGCCGCGGATTCCGACGATGCGGCGACCGCCGATTTCGCCCAGGATGAGAGCCACCTCTTTTTCCAGGTAGGCCGTCGGCTCCTGACTTCGCGCAAGCTCACGGGCCAATTCCCGAATTACGAAGCCGTGCTGCCGCGCGACGCAAACAAGACCGTCGTTCTCGAGCGCGGTGAATTGCAGGACGCGCTGCGCCGCGTCTCGCAGCTTGCCGACCAGCGCTCACGCGCCGTGAAGTTCGTTCTGGCGAAGGAAGGAATCGAGATTTCGGCGTCGAGCCCCGAATACGGCGAAGCCAAAGAAGCCATCGAGAAGGAATATAAAGGCGAGCCTCTGGCCATCGGCTTCAACGCTCAATATATTTTGGATTTTCTTGCTGCGGCTGCGGATGGCCCAATCGCCTTCGAGCTCAAGGATGAGCAGTCCGCCGGACAGCTCCGTCCTCTCGCCGACGATTCCAGCCACTACCGCTACGTCGTCATGCCCATGCGCATCTGACGCCGGGCGCATCGGCTGAATAGATTCCTGCCCCGTCGCCAAAATGGCTCTTCCGCGGTTTCCTCGAACAAATTAAACTTTCCCTGCTCGCACAGTCGGAGGATCTCGCCGATGCGCGGAAGTGTCGTCTCAATTCACATCACTCGAGTTGCCGGATCTCCAATGGAATCCGTTCAATCGATCAACGCCGTTGCGGGCCGCGGCCTCGAAGGCGATCGCTATTTCACGGGCGATGGGACATTTTCGGACAAGGACGCCGCGTCACCGGATGCGCCGTCTCGCGAAGCGACGCTAGTTGAGAGCGAATCCGTCGATGCGTTGAATCTGCAGCTCGGCACGAATTTTTCCGCGGGAGAGATGCGGCGGAACATCGTCACACGCGGTGTTGCGTTGAATCATCTCGTGGGCCGTGAATTCCAGGTAGGCGGCGTGCGGCTGCGCGGCATTCGGCTCTGCGAGCCATGCGACCATCTTGAGAAGCTGACGCGCAAAGGACTCAAGTCCGTGATGCTGCATCGCTGCGGATTGCGCGCGCAAATTGTTGCCGGCGGAGTCGTTCAACCGAGCGACGCGATAATCATTTCGGAATCGGTGGAGGAAACAAACAAGAACGTAATTTGCCGTTACTACGAAGAACTCTGGAACACGTGGAATTTCGACGCGGCGAGCAAACTTCTTGCGCCCGAAATAGTTTTTCGCGGTTCACTCGGCACCGAGACGCGAGGCCGTGACGCGTTCTGCGAATACATGCGCCAGGTCCGCCGGGCTTTCCCGGATTTTCACAATTCCATTATCGAGATGATAGCCGAGGGCGACGAAGTTGTCGCGCGCCTGAACTACACCGGCACACACTACGGCGAGATTTTCGGTATCGCGCCGACAGGCCGCCAAATCTCGTATCAAGGCGCCGCTTTCTTCCGGATTTCAGATGGACTAGTGTCCCGAGGATGGGTTCTGGGCGACCTCTTGAGCCTGCTGAAATCGATTGGCGCGCACGCTTTACCGTGAAGTTACGGGCCGCGAAAAAACCGGCGCGTAAGCGATTAAGGAACCTCTGTAACTTACTGAAAACAAATAGCATTATTGCCGCCACTGATCAAAAATCGCCTTGTGAATTACCCCCCATTTCGGGTACAATTTAGCCGTTCGATGTCGGCAATCTGTAATCCACCACCGTCACTCGAACATCGCTGAGTTCGTCGAGAATCACGCGCCTCCCCCGGTGAAAATCGGGCCAACGCCAGGGCGCTCTCGGCAGCAAAGCCCGAAGCTTTCTCCGCGAGGAGAAGGAACTTCGCCGCGTCCCTCCGGCACGCCGGAGTGGGACGGGATGAAGCAACGAATACCCTTCGAACCCGGCACGCAGTGGCCGGGTCAATGGGCAAGGCTCGAGTCGATTTCCTCCTACCGACAGCCTTCCCGTGCACGCAACTGAGGAGAAGTTCGAATATGGCTGAAAAGGAAACCCCGGCCGGCAAGGGCCCTGGACACAAGTACGACGCTACGTCCATTAAAGTCCTCGGCGGCATCGAAGCCGTGCGCAAGCGCCCCGCGATGTACATTGGCTCAACGGGCGAACTCGGATTGCATCATCTTGTCTGGGAAGTTGTGGACAATTCCGTAGACGAAGCTCTCGCCGGCTACTGCGACGAGATCAATGTCACCGTCCACGAAGACAACTCCGTCACCGTCCTCGACAACGGCCGCGGTATTCCCGTGGACATGCACGCGACCGAGAAAAAGCCCGCCGCCGAGGTCGTCATGACCGTGCTGCACGCGGGCGGAAAATTCGACACCGACTCCTATAAAGTTTCGGGCGGCTTGCATGGTGTCGGAGTTTCGGTTGTCAACGCGCTCTCCGACTGGCTCGATCTCGAGATCATGCGCGATGGACAAGTGTGGGAGCAGGCCTATGAAAAAGGCGTCCCGACCTCGAAACTGAAAGTTACCGGCAAGACGAGAAAGACCGGGACGAAGGTTACATTCCATCCTGACCCATCCATTTTTACCGAGACAGTCTACAGCTTCGACACACTGTCGCAGCGGTTGCGCGAACTCGCGTTCCTCAACAAGGGCCTGAAAATCACGCTCGACGATGAGCGCAACAACAAGAAGGCCGAGTTCCGCTACACCGGCGGCATTGCTGAATTCGTGAAGCACCTCAATCGCGGCAAGCAGACGCTTCACGATTCACCCATCTACATGGAAGGCAAGCGCGACACGACCGAAGTCGAAATCGCGCTGCAATACAACGACAGTTATGCCGAAAACGTTTTCGCTTTCGCGAACACGATCAACACCGTGGATGGCGGCACGCACCTCTCAGGCTTTCGCTCGGCGCTGACTCGCACGATTAATTACTACGCCAGTTCTTTCGGGATGTTAAAGGATCAGAAGGACCAGGTTTCAATCACGGGCGACGACGTGCGCGAAGGCCTCGTTGCCGTAGTTTCCGTGAAGCTCCCTCAGCCGCAATTTGAGGGGCAGACCAAGGGCAAGCTCAACAGCGATATCAAGGGCTCGGTTGAACAACTCGTCAACGAGCGGCTCGGCGAATACTTCGACAAGCATTCTTCGATCGCGCGAAAGATTATCGGCAAGTGCATTGACGCCGCCCGAGCGCGCGAAGCCGCTCGCAAGGCCCGCGAACTCACGCGCCGGAAATCCGCGCTGGATTCGAGCGGCCTGCCCGGCAAGCTCGCCGATTGCCAGGAACGCGATCCCGCCCGCTGCGAAATCTTTCTAGTCGAGGGCGAATCGGCAGGCGGCTCGGCCAAGGGCGGGCGCGACAGGCGTTATCAGGCGATTCTGCCTCTCAAGGGCAAGATCTTAAACGTCGAAAAAGCGCGGTACGACAAGATGCTCGGCCACGAGGAAATTCGCGCCATCATTACCGCGCTCGGCACCGGCATCGGCAAGGATGATTTCGACGCCGCAAAATTGCGCTATCACAAAGTGATTCTTATGACCGACGCGGACGTGGATGGCAGCCACATTCGCACGCTTCTGCTCACATTTTTCTTCCGCCACATGCGCGAACTCATCGAGAAAGGACACATCTACATCGCGCAACCGCCGCTCTATCGCGTCAAGCGCGGAAAGATGGACCGCTACATCCGCGACGAGCGCGAGTTCTCCGGCGAGCTGATGAAGCGCGCCACGGAAGAACACGTCGTGAAGGGCAAAGATGGGAAGACGCTCGAAGGCTCCGCGCTCA
The DNA here is from genome assembly GCA_963838705.1 of uncultured Acidobacteriota bacterium. Taxonomy (GTDB): domain Bacteria; phylum Acidobacteriota; class Terriglobia; order Acidiferrales; family UBA7541; genus Palsa-147. The sequence goes on from CAWIRU010000007.1 coordinate 334,809, forward strand.
CGCAATTCCTTCTGAACGTTCAGGAATACGAGCAGGTCGCCGCGAAGATTGCCCGCCGCTTGCGCGAGCCAGGAGTCGTCGAATTGCTCTCCGAGTGCGACATCGAAAAGAAAACGGACTTCGGCGACAAGAAAAAGCTCCAGGAACTCATCAAGGCCATCGAAAAGGCCAAACTGAAACTGGAAACGAAGATCGAATTTGACGAAGAGCACAGCCTGTACGAATTGGTTCTGAAAAACGGCGGGGAGCGCCGGATCAACTGGGCGCTTGTGGCCACTCCGGATTACAAGCGGTTGCGTGCGTTGCGCCAGGCGATTGAAGCGCTCGATCGCCCGCCTTTCACCGTGACGCACAATGGCGACAAAGTCGTGAAAGAGGACTCGCTCGGCGTGCTGGCTTACGTTCTCGAGGACGCGAAAAGCGAATTCACCATCACGCGATTCAAGGGCCTTGGCGAAATGAATCCGCAGCAGCTTTGGGAAACGACAATGAACGCCGAGACGCGCACGCTGCTGAAAGTGAAGCTCGACGACGCCTACGCCGCCGAACATATCTTCGCAACGCTGATGGGCGAAAATGTCGAGGAGCGCCGCAAATTCATCGAGGAAAACGCCCTCGAAGTCGTGAACCTCGATATTTAAGACGGGGAGGCGCTGTGCCCCGAGCGTCAATCAAGACGGAACCAAAAGCCGCGCGGCCGGCGATGCCGAAGGGCTACGGCATCCATGCTGGTTCGAAAGGTCTCGTGGCGTGGAGCGACGTCACGGCGCGACTCGAGAAATCGAAAAATTACTGGATTGGCTCGACGCGGCCCAACGGCCGGCCGCATGTGATGCCGGTCTGGGGCGTGTGGGTGAATGGCGCCGTTTGCTTCGGCACGGACCGCACCTCGCGCAAGGCGCGGAACTTGCAGGCCAATCCCGCCGCGACGGTGAATCTCGAAAGCGGCGATGAGGCCGTGATCATCGAAGGTTCGGTGCGCGAGATCACCGATGCCAAGGAAATCGCGGCAATCGATGCGGCGTACGTCAAGAAATACAAAATGAAATTGACCGACGCGCCCGGCGTTCTTTACATCGTCGCCATCGAGCCGCGCGTTGTCTTCGCATGGCACGAGCGCAATTTTCCGGAATCGGCCACGCGCTGGCGGCTCCCGCAGCGATGAAATACCAATTGAACTGGAAGACGCTGCCGGGATTGAAAGGTATCTCGTGTTCCAGTTTCACAGCCGCGCCGGCATCTGCGCCGAACATGGAGCAAGGGGTCGGATTCGAATGCGCCGATGAGGGCGAGTGCGCGGATTTGCTTCTGCGCTTGGAAGCGCATTTTGGCCCGCAACGATTTTCGAACAATGCGTCGGCCTTCGAGTCCGTCAAAGCGTACGTGACGGACTGGGCCGGGCGAAGAATTTCAGAAGCAAACGAATCCAAATAACGAGGATTGAATGGCTGACGAAATCAATCAATCGATAATGACGCCGGTGGATATCGAAGCCGAGATGCGCAAGTCGTATCTCGACTACGCCATGAGCGTGATCATCGGCCGCGCGCTGCCCGACGTCCGCGACGGCCTGAAGCCGGTGCATCGCCGCATTCTTTTCGGCATGTACGAACTGGGCCTCACTTCAACGAAGCCCTACCGCAAGTGCGCGAAAATTGTCGGAGAAGTCCTCGGCAAGTATCACCCGCACGGCGACACGCCCGTCTACGACGCACTCGTGCGTCTTGCGCAGGATTTCAACATGCGTTACCCGCTGATTGACGGCCAGGGCAACTTCGGATCCGTGGACGGCGATCCACCCGCGGCGATGCGGTACACCGAGGCGCGCCTTTCGAAGATCGCCGAGGAAATGCTGGCGGACATCGAAAAGGACACGGTTGACCACGTCCCCAATTTCGACGAGAGCACTCAAGAACCCACAGTCCTTCCGACGAAAATTCCTAATCTTCTCGTCAACGGCTCGAGCGGCATTGCAGTCGGCATGGCGACGAATATCCCGCCGCACAATCTCAAGGAAACGATCGAAGCAGCAATCTTATTGATCGAAGAGCCCGACGCGGGTCTCAAGAAAGTGATGAAACTTGTGCCGGGCCCGGACTTTCCCACCGGCGGATACATCTACGGCCGCGAAGGCATCGAGCAGGCGTATAAGTCGGGCCGCGGCACGTTCCAGGTGCGTGCGAAGGCCGCGATCGAGCAGCGCGGCAAGGACCGCCAGGACATCGTCGTCACCGAACTTCCCTACCAGGTAAACAAATCCCGGCTGATCGAACACATCGCCGAGTTGATTCAGAACAAGAAAATCGAAGGCATCGCCGACATTCGCGACGAAAGCGACCGCGACGGCATGCGCATCGTCATTGAAGTAAAGCGCGACGAAGAACCGAAGCTCATCCTCAACCACCTCTTCAAGCACACCCAGATGCAGGAATCGTTTGGCATGATCCTGCTCGCCATTGTCGGCGGCCAGCCGCGCGAACTGGGACTGGTGGATTTGCTCCGGCTCTTCATCGAGCACCGCGTGGACGTGGTGCGCCGGCGCACGCAATACGATCTGCGCAAAGCGGAAGAGCGCGAGCATATTTTGGTCGGCTACCACATCGCGCTCGATCACATCGACGACGTCATCAAAATCATCCGCGGTTCATCGAGCCGAGCGAACGCCCGGCAGAACTTGTTCGACTTCTTCGAAAACCGGTCCGTGCGCGTGCTCGCCGGCGCAAAAGAAACCACGATTCGCGGCGTCAAACTGGACGCGAAGAAATACGCGCTCGCCGCTGCCCGAGGCGAGACGGTAGGCCTCAGCCTCATCCAAATCGACGCCATACTCGAATTGCAACTCCATCGCTTGACGCAGCTCTCCGTTGACGAAATCCTGAAAGAGCTCGCGCAAATCCGCGATCGCATCGCCGAGTTACGCGAGATTCTTGCGAGCGAGAAGAAACTCCGCAACGTCATCGTGGTCGAGCTGCGCGAGATGGTGAAGCTTTACGGCGACGACCGCCGCACACAGATCGTAGACCGCGTCGAAGAGATCAAGCTCGAAGACCTGATCAAAGACGAAGAAATGGCCATCACGGTCAGCCATGCGGGTTACGTGAAGCGCACTTCTGTGGATGTCTATCGTCACCAGTCGCGCGGAGGCAAAGGCCGCATTGGCGCGCGCACGCGCGAAGAGGACTTCGTCGAGCACTTCTTTGTGGCTTCGGCGCACAGCTACATTTTGCTTTTCACGACGAAGGGCCGCATCTATTGGCTGAAAGTTTACGAAATCCCCGAGGCCGCGGCGGCAACGCGCGGCAAAGCGATTACGAGCTTGGTGCGCTTCCAGGAAGGCGAGCGGCTCACCGCTGTCGTGGCCGCCAGAAATCTCGAAGAACCGAGCCGGTACGTCTTCCTCGCCACCAAGAACGGCACGGTGAAGAAAACCGAGCTCGCTGAATTTTCGAACCCGCGCCCGTCCGGCATTATCGGCATCAATCTGGACTCGGATGATGAACTCATTGGCGCGAAGCTGACCGACGGCAAGCAGATGATTTTCCTCGCCAGCCGCGACGGCCAGGCCATCCTCTTCCGCGAGACGGAGGTTCGCCCGATGGGTCGCGCTGCATCCGGAGTGAACGGCATGGATCTCGCGAAGGACGATTTCGTCGTCAGCATGGATGCCGTCCAGCCCGATTTCGGAATTATTGAGAAGGAGTACAAGAAGACGACGCAAGACCTCGATGAGCTCGAAAGCGATCAGATTCGCGATTCGCTCACTTCGCTCATGCTCACGGTCGCCGAGAAGGGCTACGGCAAGCGCACGCCGCTCGCGGAATATCGCGTCACTTCGCGAGGCGGAAAGGGCGTTATTAATCTCAAATCCACCGAACGCAATGGCGCTGTCGTGGCCGCGTTGCAGGTGAAGGAAGATTCTGACGTGATGATCATTACCGGCCAGGGCAAAGTGATTCGCGTCCACTCCGGAGAAATTCGCGAAGCAGGCCGTTCAACGCAAGGCGTCCGCCTGCTGCGCCTCGAGGAAGGCGACCGCGTCGTGGCCGCTGCGGCCGTTCTTGAAGAAGTGGCCGGCGAATCGGAACCGAAGGCCTAAAAGACCCACACGATTACGTCGGGGGCGGCAGGTAATACCCCGGCCGCGTGCGGAGCTTCACGCCCGGGCGGTCCACCGTCACCCTGATTTCGTGGAAACCGGAAGGCTCGTCACCGGGCGGCCGGTAGCCCAGCGTATATTGCGCGTGCAGTTCCCCGCCGACTTCGTCCATGGCTTTCTCGATGGAGCGGTCGTTCATCGTGGCGATGTGTAGCCCGCCGGTCGCCAGCGTCGCCACCTCGAGCGCGTGATTTTTCACGGTGCTCAACGCGTGCTGCACCACCCAAACCGCCAGCGACATCAAGTCAATATTGCCGCCCTGCGCCGCCGCTTCGTTATCTGGTGTCTCCGGAACCCCCGGCGGGACCGGCACCGGAAAAGTGCCAGGCGGACCGATAGATGGAGCAGAGTATTGACGTTGAGTGCGAAATTCAGCCGCGGTTGTGCTTAGGCCAATGGTGTAAATCGTGACATTGGCGAGCTCGGCCTCGCGCAGAGCGACGCCGAGTTTCGTCGAGCTTCCCGTATCTTCCGCCTCGCCGACGATGAGAAGAATTCGCCGCATGCGCGGCGGTTGGTCGGCGAGAAGCGCGACTCCCCTTGCGATCCCGTCGTAAAGCCTGCTGCCAGACGTGCCCATCTGGAGTTTGTGCACCGCATTCTCAATCGCGTCCTCATCTCCCGTGAAATTCTGGCGGACATCAACCGTATCGTCGTAACTGAGCACCGCGGCGTCTGCTGTGGGGCCCATCACGGTCTGCGTGAAAACGATTCCGGATTGCCTGACGGCGGGAAGAAGCGGCTCGACTCGTGAGCTTGTTTCAACGAGCAGCGCAATGGCGAGAGGATCTCCGCCAAGATCGAAATGATCGATTGTCTGCTCGACGCCGTTGTCGAATACGTGGAAGTCTTTTTGTTCCAGGCTGAGGACGAGCTCACCATTCCTATCACGAGCGGTGACGGGCGCCGTGATTTCCGTGACGCGAACGCGTATGGGCTTCTGCGGCGGTTTTCCCGGCTGTGGGGCCGGGCTTTCCGGCAGGCCGGATGGAGGTTTCTGGGGAGCCGCATCCGGCGGCGGGTGGATCGGTCCGGGAGGTTCTTGCGCGCGTGCCGCTGCCGGCACCGTGAGCAGCGCGGCAGAAATAAGAAGAATGAGTGTACGCAACCGATGCGTGCGAATCTCCATTAGCGATACTGTATCTGATTCCCGCGTCATGGGGCATGTTGCATCGAAGGCTACAGGCCGGCATGTCTGGCTTTGGGCGCAACCTTCTCCTAAAATGCCTGATTCGGTTCCTTACAGGAGGAAGCATGGGCCGTCCACGGCATCTCCCGATGTCGAAGCTTGCGTATCACGACGAAGTCTTCATGGAGAGCCTGCCCGCTCGTCCGTTGCGCATCATCGCCGAGTACCTCGATCCGCTCTCGCGAATCCGCCGCGAAAATATCGCGGACACGATCGTGATGTTCGGCTCGGCGCGAATCAAATCGCGCGAGGAAGCGCTCGCGGCGATGCATCACTTGAAGAAAGCGTCGCAGCGGACACGGCAGACCGCGAATTGGCGCCAAAGAAGAGCGGCGGCAAAAAGAGAGCTCGCGATGTCGCGTTATTACGAAGACGCGCGCGAACTCTCGCGCCGCATCACACAATGGTCCATGACGCTCGGATCGGACCCGCGGCGCTTCGTGATCTGCTCGGGCGGCGGACCGGGCATCATGGAAGCGGCCAATCGCGGGGCGCATGAAGCCGGCGGCACTTCGATCGGGCTCAGCATCCAGCTTCCACACGAGCAGCGGCCGAATCCTTACATCACACCCGAGCTGAATATCTGTTTCCATTATTTCTTCATGCGAAAACTGTGGTTCGCGCAAATGGCGAAAGCCTTGATCGTCTTTCCCGGCGGCTTTGGCACAATGGACGAGTTATGGGAAATGTTGACGTTGCTGCAGACAGGCAAGCTCTCTTCGCATCACCTGATCCTGATTTACGGGCGGCAGTATTGGGACAAGGTGATCAACTGGAAGACGATGGTCCGGGCGGGAACGATGAATGAGCGCGAGACGAATCTCTTGAAATTTGCCGACACCGTGGACGAAGCCTTCGAGAGATTGCGTGAGGATCTCAAACACCACCACCTTGTGAAGGGCGATTGGCCAGGGCCCTCCTGGCCGGCGGGAGAACTAAGCCGCTGAGCTCACAAGATCGGCAAACGAAAAAGTTTCTGTCGGCTGTGGACGCCGAAAATAAAAAGAGGGAACGGACTCGAGTCCATTCCCTCTTTTTTACGTGTGGTGCGTGTTTGGAAGCTTAGTTCGATGAGACGTTCAGATCCGGCTGGAACACCGCTTCAAAGCGACGCTTCTCGTCCTTGTCGTGCAGGAGGACCACCGGAACGATGCGGAGCGATCGCTTGCAACTCCGGCAGACTCCCGCTTCGCCCTGGAGGTCCTGAACGAAACCGTCGCTGAAGTGATAGGACGCCCGCGGACGCCTCGCCGCCTTGGTTCCATGCGCTCCGCAGTGCGGGCACGTGAATTCCAGGCGATCTTCCTGCGGGTCGCGGTTCAGCGCGGCCCAACCCGTGTAGCGAAGGCCTACTGCTTCGGCTGATGTACGATTCATGATAAATGCCTCGAAAATAAACTCGTTGCAATGTATTCGATGCGCAGCACCCCTCCGATGATGCACGCCGGCGCACCTTTGAGCTAAATTCTTATTTTTCAATCATATACAAGCACCCATGCGCATCGAGTCCCGTATGCTTCGGAAAAATCGGTCTTTCGGGCACTGCCATTTCGGGCTGGTGTCTATCACTCAAAGGTCGCGCGATCCCAAATTGCCCGCCAAACGCCCCGCTTCGCGGGGCAGACGTCGAGCGCTGCCGGCTGCTCCAAAGTTGCCGGTGCAGAAAGGAAGCCTGCCGATGCGCGATCCCGAACTGCTTGCCGATTGTCTTGTCGAAAATGGCGCGGAGGACGCGGCACCCGCGAAGTGGCGTCGCCGCGAATCTCTTGTTCTCTCCATTGTAATTCAGGGTGCGCTGCTTGCCGCGCTGCTGATAATTCCAATCTTCACTCCTGGCGTTATTAGCCCGCGGCATTCGTTTGTGCCGATGCCGCCGTATCACGGCGGCACGCATCTGGCGACCACCCTCCACGCCTCGGCACCAATTCGAGATGGCCAGCCGGCACTACACCTGCTTGCGTTGTACCAGCCGCCAAGAATTCCAGACCACATCGCAAACTCAAACGACGACGGCGCGGCAAGCAACGATCCTCCTGCGATCGGAAACGGAGACGGTAGGGGCAATGGACCGGGTGTGGATTCCGGACTGGGCAATTCCGTTCTCGCGCCAACGGTGGCTGCTCCGAAACCGCCGGAGCCGGCGAAACCAGTGCGCGTGAGCGCAGGCGTTGAGGAAGCGCGTCTCGTCACGCGGATCGAGCCTGTTTACCCGCCATCTGCGATTGCGCTGCACATGTCGGGCACGGTGCGGCTGCGCGCGATCATCTCCGCGGATGGCACAGTGAGCCGCCTGGACGTCGTCAGCGGCAACGCAATTCTGGCTCGCGCCGCAGTCGCCGCGGTCAGGCAATGGCGTTACCACTCGACGCTATTAAATGGCCGCGCGGTGGAAGTCGAGACGGACATCACGGTGATTTTTGAATTGACGCACTGACACACCGGTCAAAGCGACCGTGGCTAGAGCAGCGGCTCGCCGGTATTTTGCGCGACGATCTGCCGCACCGTATCGCGCAGCCGGACGATTTCGTGCCAATCGGCATCCTCAGCTTTTGTGCTTGTCTCGGTTTTCGGATGCACAAGCGGTCCGAGCGTGATTTCCACACGGCCGTATTTCGGTAGTAGCGTTTTATCCCGCAGAATCTGGCGCGCGCCGCGCAGCGCGACGGGACAGATCGGCCGGTGAGCTTCCACGGCCGATTTGAACGCGCCAAGCTGGAACGGGCGAATTCCCGGCGCGGATGTGAACGTGCCCTCGGGAAATATGACGACCGACTCGCCTCCTTCCAGGATCTTGGCGACGTCATCGGCCTGGCGGACTCGCGCTTGCGAATCGCTTCGATCGAATGTGAGATGGCCTATCCTCCGGACGAATGTGCCGATCAACGGCATCGATCCGGTTTCACTCTTCGCCACAATAAGTACTCCCGCGGGCATTACGGCGACCGTTATCAGGATATCCAGATAACTCGAATGATTGGGCGCGAAAATCCACGGCCCGGATGAGCTCAAGTCCTTCAGCAATTCCGCGCCCTTCACGGATACGCCGATACCAGCACATCGAAGAATCGCGCGAGTCCCAACGCGCGTCAGGCTTGCCGCGGCGCGACGATTCGGCGCGAGCCGCACCGCAATCCACAGGGGCACGAGCAACACCCCAAATACGCAGAGCGCATAAATACCATAGCCAAATTCAACCGCGGCCTTTCCGCCGTTTCGCAAAGCACGGCCGACCCGCAACGGAGCGCTGTAAAGAGCGAGGCGCGCGATTTGCAACCAAATAGGCTTGTGCCGGCCGAGCTCACCGGCGAGAAAGAGTCGGCGCGTCTCGCTCCGGCGAAGTTTTCCGCTCGAAGTCTTGGGAATTGAATGCGGCGGCAGCAATTCGACGCGGTCCGGCGGCACGCCAATGGCCTCGGTCACCTGTCGCGTAATATCGGCGGCGATGCGTTCGCGGTCAGCCGCATTTCGCATTTCTGCCGCAATGATGAAGCGCTCTGTTCCGCTTTGCGCATCCGGCGCGCCGAAAGCCACGACGCAGCCCGTCCTCACGCCCGCGACTCTCCCCGTTACTTCCTCGACTTCGTGCGGGTAAAGATTGCGGCCGCCTTTGATGATGATGTCTTTCGCGCGGCCCGTGATGAACAGCTCATTCTCGACCTGATACGCCAAGTCGCCGGAATCGAGCCAGCCATCATCGCCAATCAAGGCTCGAGTGGCCTCAGGGTTGCGATAGTAGCCCTGCGTTGCGGAAGCGCTGCGGAACCAAAGTTGGCCTTCGGCCCGGTCGCCAAGCGGCTTTCCATCGCGATCCACGATCCGCACTTCCATGTCGGGGATCGGATGTCCCGCACCTACGAATTCCAGGGCCGAAGTGTCGCTTGCCGCCGCCGGAACGGCCCGGCCTTCGTGCTCGAAAGTGTCACGCGCAATTCGATCCACTTTATATCCCGAGCCAACTTGCGGAGCTGAAACGCAGAGCGACGCCTCCGCCAATCCATAGACGGGGGAAAGAGCGGCGCGCCGGAAGCCGTAAGGCGCAAACCGTGCGGCGAAGCGATCGAGCGTCTCGGAGCGAACCTGTTCGGCACCGTTCAGCGCGGCGCGCCACGTGCTGAGATCGAGACCTTCGATGTCTCGATCCGCAATCTTCCGCGTGCATAGCTCGTAGGCAAAATTGGGCGCGGGACTGATCGTCGCGCGGTGCCGGTGAATGGCTTTCAACCAGCGCTCGGGCCGCGTCAAGAATGCCAGCGGCGACATTACGGCCAGCGGGAGGCCGAAGCAGAGCGGCGCAAACCACGCTCCGATAAGCCCCATGTCGTGATAGAGCGGCAGCCAGCTAACGACCACATCTTCGGTGACCAGATGCACCGCCTGGCCGATCGAACGAATGTTCGCGAGCAAATTTGCGTGAGTGAGAACGACGCCCTTGGGGTCTCCCGTTGACCCCGACGTGTATTGCAAAAACGCGATTTCATTTCCGCGCCCGCGATGAGAGCCGTGGTCGGTCGGGCGCGCTTCTGTTTCGGGAGGCAGGGGCGGACCTTCGGCCGCGACGAGTTCTGAAGCGTCAAGAAGACCGATCAGCGAAGGCACGCGCGGCGCAAGCAAGCGCGCGAGACCCGCCACCTGCTGGAACGTGATCAGAAACTTCGCCTCGGCGTTGCGGAGAATTCCTTCCTGGCGGGCGGCGTACTCTTCAATTCGATCGGCGCGAAACGGCGGGTACATCGGCACGGGAACGCCGCCAGCCATCCAAATCCCGGCGAAGCAGAAGAAAAATTCTGCGCCGGTGGGCAGCATCAAAGCCACTGGCTCACCCGGCTTCAATCCGCGGCGAGTGAGTTCTGCGCCGACGGCGGAGGCGCGTTTGAAAAGTTCGCCGCAGGTGATCGTCCGGATGCGATCTTCCACTTCGTAGAGGTGAATATGCGCGAGATCGGGCTCGGCGCGCCCTCGCGCGACGAGAATTTCGGTGAGCGACTCCGCCCCCTCCAGGAACTGCCCAATCCGGCGCGTTGATGGCGAACCGGCCGAGACAGCCGTAGCGCCCGGCGCAACCGCGCCCAGGGACGTAGCCTTGGCAGCGGCGGGCCCTGCCGTTGCTACGGCTCGAACTAGATCCTCGACGCTCTCTGCTTGAACTAGCGCGCTGTCAGGCAGCCGAACCGAAAACGCTGCGTCAAGCCGGACGAGCAATTCGACGCGCTCGAGGCTTCCTAGGCCCAGGTCATGCTCGAGTTGCGAGGTAAGGCCGGTTCGATCCAGCGTCTCCACGGCCGAGCGGCTGCCGAGCTCGACGAGAAGCTGGCGGACAATCCCCAAGGTCTGGGATTCGACTAGCGCAACTCTATCGAGCTGTGTGCCAGGCGTCGTCATGATCGTGGCCGCGCTAGCCCACGATGATTCGATTAACTGTGGGCTTCTGACCGCGAGGCTATCACTGGCTGGTTCGGGGTTCAATGTTTAGCCGGCCCGCAACTGCACGACGCTGTGCAGTGCGAATAACTCTCGCTCGCTTTGGAACATCGGAGTGCATAGGTCGTTCGTACTAATCAAAATGAACCGCAGGGCCTATGGCTCACCGTGAGGTGTCACAGCAGAATGGGTCCTGTTCGAGACGGTGCGCGGCGAGGCGGTTAACCAGCAAGCGCAAGCTTGGTGGTACCGGCGCCTGAGGCGCGACGTTTCGAGCTTTTTCAGCACCTCCATCACCCCCATGCCCCCGAGCGGCCGGCACCCCCACCGGCCGCTCATTTTTTATGACCATCAGTTTTTCGCTGGCCTTCCGGCAGCCAAAGTCCCGCTTGACAGATACCACCCGGAAATTTATACAAATGTCATATTCAGACGAGCCCGTGGTGCAGGGGTGGGGTGGTCCGGCTCTACTTGGTCTTGTGTTGGCGTTTGCCGCGACTCAGTCGTCCTGACACCTCGAGAGCCTGTGGAACTGTCCACAGACGGAGGTGAATTGTGAACCGCAACTCCTGGATGCGCCGGGGTGTACTCCTATTCATTTTCATTGCATTGCTTGCGTTCGGCGGGATCGCGAAAGCGCAAGACACAGCGTCATTGCGCGGGACGGTTACCGACGAAAGCGGCGGCGTCATCATCGGGGCGAAGGTAATTCTGACCAACACAAAAACGAACGTCTCGCGCACGGCCACGAGCGGCAGTGATGGAGGCTATCTCTTTACCGCCGTTCAGGTCGGGACATACCAACTGACAGTCTCGCGGGTGAACTTTCAGACTTCCGTCCAAACCGGAATCACTCTCGACCTGAACCAGAATGGCCGCGTCGACGTTACGATGAAGGTCGGACAAGCCGCCGAAACAGTGGAAGTGACGGCGACCGTTGCCCAGGTGGATACGGCGAGCGCGGTCCTCGGAAAAGTGGAAGACGAGCGCGCGATTCGCGACCTTCCACTCCTCGACCGGGACACTCTTCAACTCGGCCTCCTTCAGGCCGGCGTGTTCGCGCCCGATCCGGACGACACTTCGGGAAATCCATTCTCGGTAAGCGGTCAGCGCTCGGAGTCGCTCACTTTCCTCCTTGACGGCGCGAACAATACGGACTTTCTTGGAAACAACATCGTCGTCAGCCCGAACCCAGATGCCGTCGAAGAGTTCAAGATTCTCACTAACAATTACGACGCGGAATACGGCCGCACATCCGGCGGAATCGTCAATCAAATCACAAAATCCGGCACGAATGATTTTCACGGTGACCTCTTCGAATTCATCCGCAACGACGCATTGAATGCTCGCGATGCCTTCGCCAATCAAAGGTCTCCGTTCAAGCGGAATGTATTTGGCGGCACGATTGGCGGACCGATAAAGAAAGACAAAGCATTCTTCTTCTTCGCGTACCAGGGAGCGAGGCGGCGAGAAGGGCAAGTCCCACAAGAGATTGCGGTCCCAGATCAAGCCGAACGCGGAGGCAATTTTGCAGAGTTGTGTTCCGCTTACGATGGCAGCGGCAATTGCACGGCGGCCGCGCTCGCGGCCGGCGGTACGCAGCTCATTAATCCGTACACCAGCGCGAATATCCCATACAACAACATGGCCACGGCCGGTCTGGTAAATCCGACCATGCAGACTTACTTAAACAAGTACCTGCCGCTCCCGAACTTGCCCGGAAACAATTTTGAGGCGTCGCCATCCGCGCTAGTGGACGACGACCAAGGCATCGTGCACCTCGACTACAACCTCACTTCGCATGACGTCTTTTCCTTTGTTTATCTCATTGATGATTCGCGAGATCTCTTTCCCGAAGAAGGCGGCACGATTACTTCGCTCACAGGCGCGGAACCTATCGGCAGCGGCGGCAATGTCCCCATCGGCAGCGGTGGGACGGACGGCCAGCGAAATCAAATCGGCACGTTCACCTGGACGCATACCTTCTCGGGCGGAAAGCTCAATGAGTTTCGCTTCGGGGTGAGCAGGTTCAGGCAATTACAAGCCTTTCCTACAGACGCAACGCCACCGTCGGCTCTCGGCTTCACGAATATCACGCCGGCCGATCCGAATGCGCCGGCTCCGCCGACCATGTTCACGCCAACATTCAACCTCGGCCCATCGATCCAAGGTCCAACGACTCTGAATCGAACCAACTGGGAGTGGTCTGACACTTTCACCATTCCGCACGGCCGCCATGAAATCATGTTCGGCGTGGACATCACGAGAATCGAGAACAATTTTTACTACGACTATTACAACAACGGCGGTTTCGATTTCGACGAGTATGCGGCGAGCTTTACGGGAAATGACTTCGCGGACTTCGTTGGAGGGTTCTACGACAACTTCGAGCAATCCGACTATTCAACGTACGGAATTCGAACGGGATCTTATTCTGGATTCGTCCAGGACACCTGGAAGGTTTTGCCGCGGCTGACTCTCAACTACGGCCTGCGCTACGAGTTCTACGTTCCGCAATACGATGTGCACAACAACATTCTTGGGTATTTTCCTGGACAGCAATCCACGGTTTTCCCGGATGCACCACCGGACATCCTCTATCCCGGCGATCCAGGGACTCCGAACCGCGCCCTGATGTATCCGGACTATAAGAACTTTGCGCCGCGCTTCGGTTTCGCTTGGGATATCTTCGGCAACGCCAAACTGGTCATGCGCGGCGGTTTCGGCATCTTCTACGATCTCCAGGATGGCGCGACGAACCTCCAGTTCGGCGGCGAACCGCCCTTCGGCTACATCGCGAACAATTATCCTTCATCCTACCAAGGCATCACGACGGATCCCGTTGCCGATCCGTACACCCCATTCGGCCTGACAAATCCGTTTCCATATACAACCCTGACATTCCTAACGCCGAAGATTCCCTATGCCTACGTTACAGACCCGCATTTCCACACGCCCTACTCCGAGAATTTCAATTACGGATTTCAATGGCAGGCCGCGAAAAAAACGATGTTCGAAGCCGTCTACGTCGGAAGTCTCGGACGAAGGCTGATAAGCACCGGCGAGACCAACTTTCCGCAGCCCTCAATTTTGCAATACCAGCTTCAGACGTATTATGCCTCGGCCACGGCTGTGGGAATTTCGCCAATCAATCCTGACTGCGCGCGTCTCCTTGCCGAATGCACCGGTGGATATCTGAACCCTTCCGATCCGTATGATCCGTCAGGTTCGCCCACGGCGGAGACGCAGATTTTCACGAACCTCGGCAACGGATTGTCCGACAGCCATCAATTTCAATTCACGGCGGACCACCAGTACAGCCACGGCCTTCAATTTCGCGTTGCTTACACCGTAGCGAAGACGATTGACCTGACGTCCGGCTACCGAGCTCGCTCATTCCAATACACCGACCCGATCGACGATCGTCTTGACCGGTCCGTGGCCGATTTCGACACGCCGCAGCGGCTCGTGATCAGTGAAATATGGAACGTACCTTTTGACGCTGCGATTCATCGGGACGGGTTCTTGAAGAAAATTGCGGGCGGGTGGCAGTTAAACGCTATCGTTTCATTCCAGAAGGGCAATCCGATTACGTTTTACTCGGATTCCAATCAAAGTTTTCAAAACAACGGCTTGGATCGCGTTGACGTGACGGGGCCGATCGCATACGTGAATCCTCGCGCGCAGAATTCATTCTCTACCGACTGCAATGGCGGCAACACGCAAGCCAGCCACAACTTTTGGATTAATTCGACGAACATGCTGTGCTCGCCGTGCCCGTTGAACGATCCTACCTGTTCCCAAGCTGGCGATGTCGGCATTCCGCTATTCACTTATGGGGACCTCGGACGCAACAGGCTTCGCGGTCCCGGAATCAATAACTGGGACATGTCCGTGACGAAGACAACCCAAATCACCGAACACAAACAAATCGAGTTTCGCGCCGAGTTCTTCAATGCCTTTAACCACACCCAGTTCTTTCGAGTCGATTATGACGGCGGCAGTCCTACGTTCGGGCAGGTCCTGAACGACCGCGGGCCGCGGTTGATCCAATTTGGTCTGAAGTTTTACTTCTAGATCGAAATCGACATCGAAAAGAAAGAGGCCCGCTTCAACTCACGTTTTAGCGGGCCTGAATTTTCCTGCGGGGCCGGTTCCGACTTCAACGCGGCCACCGATCGAAAGGGGGCGGCGGGGACGAGGCCGTCGCTCGCATCATTCCGACGAGCGCGGCCGGACCGCTGCCATCTTTTTACGGCGATGCTGCCGCTATGGCGTTCCCGAAGCCGCCATGTCGAGACTGCTTGCGCTATCTCGGTCGCAGCCCCGGCCTGTATGAACTGAGCGGCCTCGGGCGCATCCGAAAGCGCGGGGCGAGCGGAGGCGGCACGTTGTGCAGCGGCGAACCGCAGTTGCTGCAGAATTCATGCCGAAGTCCCTCCACGCGCAGCCAGTGGCCGCGCGCCGGGCAAGCAGAGTTCAGGCACTGCACCGTCCATCCGGGCAAATACTGCATCGTTCTCCCAGTTTGAATCCGGGCCAAATCCGGCTCGCACAAAATTGAATTCCCCCAATGCGAGACGAAACAGCCGGGAGGATGGCGGGATTGTGCGGTAACCGACCTTGTGTGTCAAGAAAAATTCATACTATTAGTAGGGGTACTGTTGCGGATTTGACAAGAACAAAGCCACAACGTCCCGCGCGCCGCGTGCTTGGCCGGATTCTTTACGGCTTCTTCTGGTCGGGATTCGGGTTGAGCTTGCCCTGGAGCGACGCGAGGATGTCCCGCGCCTCCTGGAGCTGCTGCTTTTTGGTGGCAATGTCGGCCTGCTCGGCGTCGAGTGCCGATTTTCCGGCCTTGTCGTCCTGGTAGTTCGTTTTGCCGTAGTACATGTCCGAATCGAGCGTGTATCTCCGCTGGGCGATATCAACATCCTGCTCGAGACCCGCGACCTTGTCTTTGGCCTGCTGAATAGCGGACTGGATCTGCGATTTGTTCTCAACTGACATTTCAGGCCCGGGCGCCACCGCGGGTGCCGCTGACGGTGCCGTAGTCGATCCCACGACGCTTACGCCGTCACCCTGCGCGGGCAGATTGTCGTTGTCCCAGACGCGCGCCGGTTTGGGCTGGTTTTTCTTTTGCTCGCGTGCGAGGCGTGCGGCATCCGCGGGAGATTCGGTTTTGGGAGCCGCAGTCGAAGGTTGTTGAGCAGGCTGCTGAGACTGCGATTGTCCAGGCGCGGAACTTGCGGTTACCGCGAGCGCGAACAGCAACAGCGGCAATCCCAGACGTGTAATCCTCACGACATCACCTCCCCGCGTACCGTGCCCGCATGCGCCCCTGAAAGGGCGGCGCCGCCGTCATTCCATGTTAGTCGCCACTGCGTGGCTCGCGCAACCCGTGTCACTTGGCGCTCCCAAAGAAGCACCCCATCCGCACGGGCAATCCGGCCACGCGCATAAACTTGCCCTTCGCAAGCGGGAAAGCCATACTCCGTCGTCTAAAAACTTGAGAGAAAATGGAGAGTTCTCCGATGACGAATCGCCGCGCGTATGCGTGCGCCGTGCTTGCATTGGGATTGTTGGCTGCCGCTCTCACCGTGCCATTGACGCAAGCCGCAGGGATTTACCGCGCAGCGATCGCGCAAACGCCTGCGCCACCAGGAACGAACCCGCCGGTTCATACCTCTTCCGCGCCCCCACAAGAATCGCAGAAGCGCGTCACGAGCTACACGCTCCCTCCGGAGTCGTACGCCAAGGCGCGCCATCTGAGCCGAATCGGCTTCGTCCTCCGCTTCTTTCTGCCCTTCTATCAAACCGGATTGCTGGCGCTGATGCTTCGGTGGGGTTTGTCTCTGAAGTTTCGCGATTGGGCTGAAGCGGCGTCGTCGCGGCGCACCGTGCAAGCCGCAGTCTATTCATCCCTATTCTTATTGGCTTTCACGCTTCCGCAGTTGCCAATCGCCGCGTGGGTGCACTGGATGCTCCGCCGGTACGACCTCGTCGTTCAAGGATGGGGCTCGTGGCTTTGGGATCAGGTGAAAATGCAGATCCTGATTACGATCATCGGAACGATCGCAATCGCCGGCTTGTTTCGGGCGATTCGACAGAGCCCGCGCCGGTGGTGGATATATTTCTGGCTCGGCTCGATTCCGATCGCAATCTTCTTCATCTTCATTTCGCCCTACGTGATTGATCCGCTCTTCAACAAGTTTGAGCCGCTGCAGTCGCACGATCCGGCCCTCGTGGATTCGCTCGAACGAGTCGTGGCGCGCGCGGACCTGACGATTCCGCCCGAGCGGATGTTTTGGATGAACGCGAGTCAGAAGGTGAAATTCGTGAACGCTTACGTCACCGGAATCGGCGCGTCAAAGCGCGTGGTCGTCTGGGACACGACGATCGAAAAGATGACGAACGCGCAGATTCTTTTCGTCTTCGGCCACGAGATGGGTCACTACGTTCTCGGCCACATTCCAAAGCAACTCGCTTTGTTCGCCGCGCTGCTTTTCGTCCTGTTCTACATCGGCTACCGCCTCTCCAATCGCGTGTTGCGGCAAAAAAGCGTCGCACGGCGGATTCGCGCTCCGGATGATTGGGCGTCACTCCCGGTCTACGCCGCGTGCCTATTGCTCCTGCTCTTTGTGGCGACGCCGGTCATAAACGGCACGAGCCGCTATTTCGAGCATCAGGCGGATCAATACGGCCTGGAAATCACGCACGGAATCACGCCGGACTCGGGCCAGATCGCCGCGCAGTCATTCCAGATCCTCGGCGAAATTGACATGGAAGACCCGGCGCCAACTCGCTTGGAAATCTGGTGGTTTTGGGATCATCCGTGGATCGGCGATCGCATAAAGTTTTCGCTCGAATACGATCCCTGGTCGAAAGGCGAATCGCCCGAGTTTGTGAAGTAGGCGGGATCCTTTAAGAACGCTTCGCGAGCGTCATCGGGATTCCGCCGTGGGCGCGGAGCGTGATCAGAGGTTCTGTCGCAACTTTCTGGCCGGCGGCTTCCGTAAATCGAAATTTCTGCGCGAGCGTCGCCATCACCAGCGCAGCCTCCGTCAGCGCGAATATCTGCCCGATGCAACGCCTCGGGCCGCCGCCAAACGGAAAATAGGCATGAGCCGGAAGGCGGTCGGCGAGTCCCGCGAGCCATCGCTCGGGGCGAAATTCTTCCGGCGCGTCAAAGTAGCGAGGATCGCGATGCATCACCCATTGCGACATCAGCACCGTGGTGTTCGCGGGGAAATGATATCCGCCGAGCTCGAAGGGTTCGGTGGATGTGCGCTGGATGATGTACGCCGCGGGATAGAGCCGCAAAACTTCACGAATCACCGCGTCGAGATAGGGCAATTTCGACAGCTCTTCCATCGACGGCGCTCGGCCGCCGAGTACGGAATCTGATTCCTCAGTCAGTCGCTGCTCAACGGCCGGATTCTGCGCGAGCAAGTGCCATGCCCATCCGAGCGTGACGGCCGTCGTCTCATGGCCTGCGATGAAAAGCGTCATCACTTCGTCGCGGAGCTGCTTCGAAGACATCGCGCTTCCATCGTCGTCCAGCGCGTCCATGAGCAGCGAAAGCACGTCATCGGCGGAAGCTTCGCCGGATGCGCGCCGGCGACGGCGGTCTTCGATGATTCCGTACACGAGCGAATCGAGATACTTGTAGGCGCGATCGGCGCGGCGATTCGCCGGCGTCGGCCACTTCTCGGAAAATTTGAAAGGATTGCGCAGCCGTTGAATCTGATAGCGCATCAGCAGCGTCACGGCCTTGCCAACGCGGGCCGCCTCGTGCGTGAATTCAGTGCCGAACAGAGTCTTTACGGCAATGATCAAAGTGAGCGCCATCATTTCTTCGGCCATTTCGCGGACGTCGCCCTCGCGCCAATTCTGCGTGTGAGCCAGCGCCTGCTCGACCATTGTCTGTGCGTACTCCGCAATCCGCTGGCGATGAAATGCAGGTTGCACCAGGCGGCGCTGGCGACGCCACAATTCACCTTCGCTCGTCAGCAAGCCTTCTCCGAGCAACCGCGTCGCGGCGCCTTTTATTCCCGGCCCCTTGTCGAATTTCTGCGGTTGCCGCACGAAGACGTCCTCGATCAGATCCGGATGGTTAATAAGAATCCTACTTTGGAGCAAAAGCGGAAGGTGGACGATATCGCCGTACTCGCGCGCCACGCGCGTGAGCAGTCCGAGCGGATCGCGCCGAAGCTGAAGCGCGACGCCCAGCACCGGCAGTCCTCGCGGACCAGGCGGCAAATGATCGTTATTCTCAGCCAACCGCGCGCTTCTCCCAGGAACGGGGTTATCGGTTAACTATCCAGGAAACCTCCGCCTGCAGGCTTTCAGTATAACCTCATCCTGCGTCCTGACGCATTCGCGCGCATCCAATCCCCCGGCGAAGAGCTTGCAGGGGCAATAACTTCCGATAATATGAATGTTTGAGTATTTAGAGCTAGAGCGCGTGCTTGCCGTACGATTCTGAAGGAGTCCGTGTGGAGAGCGAGAGGCCAGACTGGTTGGCGGAAATAGTGGGCGTGCTCGAAACGCTCAATCAGGGAGTCGTCGTCGCCGATGACTGCAACCGCATGATTCACGCGAACGAAATTTTCCTCGAAATGGTTGATCGCACGCTCGGCGAGATTTGTGGCCGCACCGCAGCTGATTTTTTTCCTCCCGAAGATCTCCCATTTTTGAACGAGCGAATCGCCGCGGGCGAAACGACCGGGCGCAATCGCTTCGAGTTTTACTTGCCCAGAAAGAATGGTGACCGACTACCCGTCGTTGTGAGCGCCAGGCGAGTCGAGGATCCCGACGGGCGCGAATTCGCGGTCATTACCTTCACCGATATCAGCGAGCAGAAACGCGCCGAGAACGATCTGCGGGACGCAAACAAGCTGCTCGAAACGCGCCAGCGCGAAATTGAAGCAGAGTTGATTCTCGCCTCGCGCGTGCAACAGAGTCTCGCACCGAAGAATCTTCACTGGGGCGACATCTCGGTCGAGGCGCATTACCAGCCGGTACGGACCATCGGCGGCGATTTTGGTCTCGTCACTCCGAACGGCGATGAGTACCTGAATCTGATGGTCTGCGATGTCTCGGGCCACGGCGTCAGTTCGGCGCTCGTCGCCAATCGGATTTACACGGAAACAGTGTCGCAGCTCGACCTGGGCGCCGGGCTTGCGCCGATGCTTCGTCACCTGAATCACTTCGTCATCCACGACATTGGAAGCTCGGTCTTCTTCTTTACGCTCGCCGCGGCACGAATCAACCGCGCGGGGCGCTGGCTGGAATTTATCGGCGCGGGCCATCCGCCGGGAATCGTAATCCGGCAGGGACAGCCTCCGATCTTGCTCGAATCGCGGAGTCTGGTCCTCGGCTTTCTCGAGAATGCCGTCGTCGGCGAGGCGACGATCGAGATCCCGCTCCGGGCGGGCGACCGCGTGATGCTTTACACCGACGGCCTGACCGACAATTTCAATTCCAAGCGCGAAATGCTCGGCGTGGATGGGCTCGCCGAGATCGTCTATGAGACATCCACGCTGCCGCTCCCCGAAATGAAGGACCGAATCCTCGACCGCATCACACAATTTCGAGAGGGCCCGGCCACCGACGACGTCTCCCTCGTTCTCCTCGAGGTCGCCTGACCCGTCGCGTGATAGATTCCCCGCTTCATCATGGCCACAGTCGAACTTGAACAGCGCATTGCGGCGTCCAGCGCGCTCGTCGGCGCGTTTCTTGTGCCCCAGCGGATGCCGTACTGGTATGGCGCGGAGATGAATTGCGAGTTTGAAGTCCTCGGGGGCGCCTCCGACTTCGCGGCAGGCCAGAAGGTTCGCATCAGCGGGCGTCTCGGCTCACGCGAGGTTTCTCTGACGGCGATCGTCACGCAATTCGAATTCGGCCGCTTTCTCGAATGGAGCTTTCAGGACTCTTACGGCGTGAAGGGAACGCAATCGTGGGAAATCAACGCCGCGGACGGCGGGACGTTAGTGCGAATGCGGGACCGGTACGAAATGCCCGGCACGTTCGGAAGAGCATTCGATTGGCTCTTCACGCGGCACGCCGTGGCGAGGCGGGATCGCGAATGGCTCGCGCGATGGAAGCGCCTCGCCGAGCGTAGATGACATTTTGTAGGGGCGCTGCTTGCTGCGCCCGCTTTGTGCCGGCTCGTCACTTTACAACGATTCGAAACGGCGGCTTCTTCCCAACGCGAAGTGTATATTCCCGAGGTTCATTCAGATTGATTGCGTAAGCCGGATCTGAAACCTTTTGACCATCTAAATCCACCGCGCCCTGCTTAATAAGCCGTTCGGCTTCGGCGAGCGACGCTGCGAACTCGTTCTTGGCGATGATACGCGTAAGCCTCATCGCTCCGGCAGCGTTTACCGCGTACTCATCCACCTTCATCTCGGATGGAAGCTGCCGCTTGCTATAGATCCGATCGAACTCGGCAGACGCTTGCTCCGCAGCGGATTCGCCGTGGAACCCGGCGACGATGATGTGAGCGAGTTGCATCTTTGCTTTTTTCGGATGCAACACGCCAGTGCGGACTTCTTCTTTCAACCGCACAATCACCCGGTCCGTAAAATCCGTCAGCAATTCGTAGTACAGCCACATCAATTCATCGGAGATGGACATCACTTTTCCGAAGATTTCCTGCGGCGACTCGGTGATCCCGATGTAGTTGCCGAGGCTCTTCGACATTTTTCGCTCGCCGTCGAGGCCTACCAGGATCGGCATCGTCAGCGCCACTTGCGACGGTTGGCCGTACTCGCGCTGGATTTCGCGGCCGACGAGTAGATTGAACTTCTGCTCCGTCGCGCCGAGCTCGACGTCCGCGTGGAGCGCCACCGAGTCGTAGGCTTGCATGAGCGGATAAAGTAATTCGTGAATGGAAATCGGCTGATTCGATGCTAGCCGCGACCGAAAATCCTCCCGCTCGAGCATCCGCGCGAGCCGGTACTTGCCGCAAAGCTGAACAACTTCATAGCTAGTCATTTTTCCGAGCCACTCGTTGTTGTCATGCACTTCCGTCTTCTCGCGGTCGAGGATTTTGTAAACCTGATCGAGATAGGTTTTCGCATTGATCTGCACTTGCTCCGGCGTGAGCGCGGGGCGCGTCTCGGATTGCCCGGAAGGATCGCCGATCAGAGCCGTGAATCCTCCGACAACAAAAATCGCCGTGTGGCCGAGATCTTGAAAATGTTTCAGCTTTCGCAATACGACGGTGTGGCCCAGGTGAATATCCGGCGCCGAGGGATCGACGCCGAGTTTCACGCGTAGCGGCTTACCCGTTTTGAGCGATTGCTCGAGCTTCGCTTTCAGTTCGGCTTCCGGAACGATCTCCGCGACGCCCTTGCGAATGTAAGCGAGTTGCTCTTCGACGGGTTTGAAATTTGCTGGCGCCATTCCTATTTGGTCTCCGGGTGAATGAGGACTCTGCGGCCCTCGATGCGATAGCGGCCTTCGAGCACGACCCGAACCGCTTCGGAATAGATGCGATGCTCTTCGCGCAAGATGCGCTCGGATAGCGTCTCCTCGGTATCGTCGTCGCGCACCGTCACGCCCGCTTGAAGCACGATGGGTCCGGCGTCGAGATTTTCATCCACGAAGTGCACCGTGCACCCCGCAAGCTTGACGCCATGCTCCAGCGCCTGCCGCTGCGCCTCGAGCCCCGGGAACGCGGGCAAGAGCGATGGATGAATATTCAGGATCCTTTTTGGGTACGCCGCGATGAAGAAGGGCGAGAGCAGGCGCATATACCCCGCCAGGCAAACGAGATCGACCTTCGCCTCCCGCAGGACCGCGGCAACTTGCCGGTCGTACGCTTCGCGCTCGAGCCCCTTCGACGGAATCACCCGGATCGGAATGCCGCGCGATCTTGCTTTGTCGATTCCCGGCGCGCCTTCGCGATTGCTCACGACGATGGCGATCTCGGCGTTTGATATTCGGCCCACGTGCACGCTCTCGGCGAGCGCCTCGAAATTCGAGCCGCGCCCGGATAACAGCACACCGATCCGCTTCTTCATAGCCGAAGCAAGTTAGCACAATTCATAGAGGCGATGCCGCCGCAATCGCAAGTTCGCGTGGATGCGCTGTGGCTTGACTTCGGATGATACTCGCGTCATCTTGCACGCACATATTTCAACTTCAGGAGGCTTCACAATGGAAATCGCTCGAAAGTTCACCATCCTCTTCGCATCATGCGCTTTGCTTGCTTTCGGCATTGGCTGCACTCAGACCGTAGTGCAACAGCCACCTGCGCCAGATCTCGCGGCGATCGAATCAAATATTCGCAGCCTCGACAAAGATTGGGCTGCAGCCGCGGCCGCAAAAGATTTGGACAAATCGACTTCGTACTACGCCGATGACGGTCAAATGTTCTCTGCTGTCGCGCCGCCCGCGGTTGGGAAGGATGCTGTCCGCAAGACGTGGGCCGGGTTAATGTCAGCCCCAGACTTCGTCAGCCTTTCGTTCGAGCCAACTGCCGTGCACGTCGCAGCGGCCGGAGACATGGCCTATGAACTCGGTACGTACGAAATCAACATGAAAGACAAGAAGGGAAAGGTGACCCCAGAGAAGGGTGTTTACGTCGTGATCTGGAAGAAGCAGGCAGACGGCTCATGGAAAGTCGAAGTGGATAGTTCCGCCCCGGGATCCACGGGTGGCTAGTCGCGTTTCAGCTTGATGTGGGAGTTGGCCGCGGTAACCCTCGTCAGGGGCCGGAAATTACAAGTTCCCGGCGCGTCCTACGAGAGAGGAAGCTTTCCGCTGTAGACGACGCGCGGCGCGCCGGACGCACTCTCAATGTGCCCGATTGCGTAGAATTTCTCGCGCCGCCGATGCAATTCGGATTCGACTTTGCGGATGTTTTTCGACGGCACGACAAGAATCATCCCCACGCCGAGGTTAAACGTCCGCAGCATCTCGGTCGGTTCGATCTTTCCAAGTTCGGCGAGATACCGAAATATCGGCAGCACGGGCCAGGATCCGACCGCAATCACAGCGCGAACGTTTCGAGGCAGGACGCGGGGAAGATTGGCGGTGATTCCTCCTCCCGTGATATGAGCCATCCCCGATAGCCACCCTTTTCCGACGACATTTTTGAGCAACGGCCAGTAGGGGCGATGCGGCTTCAAAAGTTCCGCGCCGATTTTATTGCCGATCGAAGGCACGTAGGTTTCCGTATGCAGCTTGGCGACGTGAAACACCAGTTTTCGCGCGAGGGAGTAGCCGTTGGTATGCAGGCCGCTCGACGGCAAAGCGATCAGCGCATCGCCCGGATGCACCAGACGCGGCTCGAGCCGTTGATTGCGTTCGACCGCGCCGACGATGAAGCCAGCGAGATCGTATTCGCCCACCGAATAGATATCCGGCATCTCCGCGGTCTCGCCGCCGATCAGCGAGCATCCGGCCAGCTTCGCCGCCCGGCTCATGCCTTCGATGATTTGCTCGACCACGCGCGGATCGATTTTTCCCATGGCCAGATAATCGAGAAAGAAAAGCGGCTCGGCGCCCTGCGTGAGAATGTCGTTCACGCAATGATTCAGAATGTCCGCGCCGACAGTGGAATGAACGCCCGTCGCAAATGCGAGTTTCAGTTTCGTGCCAACGCCGTCAGCGCTCGCGACGAGGATTGGATCCTTCCAACGCTTCCGATCCAACTCAAATAGCGCGCCGAAGCCGCCGATGGCTGAGAGAACACCGCGGCGAAACGTTCGCCCTGCAGCCGTGCGAATGCGCTGCTTCGCGTCGTCGGCGACCGAGATATCGACACCTGCATCGGAATAGCGCATTAAACCAGACCCTCAGGCTGGATACCGCTGTGCCAGCTCAAAACGTTCGGAATAACCGGTTCCAGCGAACCTCGCGGGGATGGATCAGGGCGTTGAGGTATGTCGCGAACCGCATCCCAAGATGCCCCGGCTCCCAGACTTCTTCAGGGGCATCAATGGACATGTAGATCAGGAGCGGTGTCCCGACGATATTTTCACGGGGAACAAAACCCCAGAAACGGCTGTCGTAGGAATTATTGCGATTATCGCCCATCATGAAATATTCGCCTGCTGGAACTTTCACCGGGCCAAAGTTATCGCCAGGGTTGGGCGGTTCCATGCGATAAGGCTCCGCGAGCGCGTGGCCGTCTATGAAAACCACGCCGCGGCGTACTTCAAGCAAGTCGCCGGGAAGTCCGATAACGCGTTTGATGAAATCCGGATTGCCCATCTCGGGCAATGGAGCGCGGAAGACGATGATCTGCTGCCGCTTCGGCTCGCGCCATAGCGGTTCGTGCCAGGGAGTGAACGGAACGCCGGCGTCATATCCGATCCGGCTGACGATCAGGTGATCGCCGATGAGGACAGTGCGCTCCATCGATCCGCTCGGTATCACCCGCGCCTGCACCATCATTCCTTCGATGAATAGAAACGCGAGTATCACCCAGAACCAGGACAGCGCTTCCTTCGCGGCGCGGCTCCGCATCAACGCGCTGGAACGCTCAGCCTCGTTCCGCTGCATTGTGACTGTCTCCGGCATGTCCATCTCAGCTCCCACGGTGAGCCTCCACTTCGAGTTGCACCAGCTCCGTCGGATAGCTGCCGGTGTAGCACGACGTGCAAAATTTCCCCTCGTTGTCTTCCACGGCCTCGCGCAGGCTTGCCAGCGAGAGGTAGCCGAGAGAATCGGCTTCCAGGAATTGCCGTATTTCTTCAACGGGATGATTGGCGGCGATCAGTTCATTCCGCGTCGGCGTGTCCACGCCGTAGAAGCATGGCGAAATCGTCGGCGGGCAACTGATGCGGACGTGGACCTCGATCGCTCCCGCCTCGCGCACCATGCGCACGATCTTGCGGCTGGTCGTGCCGCGCACGATCGAATCGTCCACGAGGATGACGCGCCGACCCTCAATCATCCGCCGGACCGTGTTCAGTTTGAGCCGGACGCCGAAATCGCGGATCGCCTGCTCGGGCTCGATAAATGTGCGTCCGACGTAGTGGTTGCGAATCAGGCCCATGCGGAACGCGATCCCGGATTCCGCCGCGTAGCCCACCGCCGCGGGCACGCCGGAATCCGGCACGGGCACCACAATGTCTGCCGCCACCGGATGCTCGCGCGCGAGCAGGCGTCCGAGGCGCTCGCGGCTCTCATTCACCTGCCGTCCAAAAATGATGCTGTCCGGGCGCGAAAAATAAACGTGCTCGAATATGCAGTATTGATGCGGTTTTTCCGGCGCGAAGTGGATCGACGAAATCTCGTTGCCCGTGATTTTCACCATTTCGCCGGGTTCGATTTCACGAACGTACTCGGCGTCAATCAGATCGAACGCGCATGTCTCCGACGCCACCACCCAATTGCCGTCGAGCCGGCCAAGATTCAACGGCCGGAAACCGCGCGGATCGCGCAGCGCATACAGCTCGTTCTGCGTGAGCACCAACAGCGAATACGCGCCTTCCACCTGGTTCAGCGCATCCACGAGCGCGCCGGTCAAATGCCGCGCACTGCTGCGGGCCACGAGATGAACGATCACTTCCGTGTCGCTGGTAGTCTGAAAAATGGAGCCGCGGTGCTCGAGCTTTCGCCGCAGCTCCGCGGCGTTCGTCAAATTCCCATTGTGCGCCACCGCGAGCTTGCCTTTGTTGCAGTCAATCACTACAGGCTGCGCGTTCATGATCGAAGTGTCGCCGGCCGTCGAATATCGTGTATGCCCGATCGCCGCCGCACCCGGCAGGCGCAGCATCGCTTCCGGATTGAAGATTTCCTGCACCAGACCCATACCCTTATGGACGTGCAAAGTGTCGCCATCGGTAGACGCAATTCCTGCTGATTCCTGTCCGCGATGCTGGAGGGCATAGAGCCCCAGGTAAGCGAGCTTGGCCGCTTCGATGCGGCCAAAAATGCCAAAAACGCCGCATTCGTCGTGGAAATGATCATCCGGCAGTTGAAAGGTATGGTTCATTCGCAATTACTGGTTGTCCCGCAAGGCCTTTTCAAGCGCCCCACTCCAGGAATCGCGCAAGGATTCCATGGGGCCGCGGACACAGAGAACTCCCTTACATTCGATGCGAAATTCGCCCCGCACGGTCTTTCCGATGCCTTGCGCCGAAACACTACATTTTGCAGCAATCCCGGCAACTCGGGCAAGCGATTCGGCCCGCGTCGAGACGACCGCACGCGCGCCGCGTTCTCCGAACAACGCGCTCTCATCCGGTTCCGCGCCATCGAGCGCGACTTGAGCGGCGAGGCCATCGCTCGCGAAAGACGATTCGGCAAGCGAAACCGCAAGCCCCCCATCGCTAAGATCGTGGGCCGATTCGATTGCTCCGGCGCTTGCCAGCGCGACGAGGCAATCCTGCAAGCGTTTTTCCGCTGCCAGATCAATTGCCGGAGGCTCGCCCGCCACGATTCCGTGAATGGTCTTCGCATATTCAGACGAAGACAATTCGCGCTGCAACCTTTCGATCGAACTCCGCGCCGCCGCCGCGCCATCAAGCAGGATAATCACATCACCCTCGTTCCGGAACCCGAGCCCCAGCGCCTTGGACGAATCTTCCAGGATTCCGAGAACGCCAATCACCGGCGTCGGATAAATTGCCTTGCCGAGCGTTTCGTTATAAAAACTGACGTTTCCGCCGGTTATAGGAACTTCGAGAACGCTGCACGCTTCGGCGATTCCATCAATCGCTTCGCTGAATTGCCACATCGCTTCGGGCTTTTCAGGGTTGCCGAAATTCAGGCAGTTCGTCGCGGCCACGGGACGCGCGCCCGAGCACGCCACGTTTCGCGCCGCCTCCGCGACCGCGTGCATCGCCCCGGCTTTCGGATTGAGCCAGCACCACCGGCCATTTCCATCGGTCGAGAGCGCGAGGCCGCGCCCCGATTCCTTCAGCCGGAGCACCGCGGCATCGCCCGCGCCCGGCACGATGCGCGTGTTTGTGCGCACCATGTGATCGTACTGTCCGATGATCCACTGCTTCGAGGCGATCGCCGGGGACGCGAGCAGCCGCCGAAAATTTTCGGATAGGTCCGTCCTCTCCGGAGCGAAATCAATCAAGTAAGCGTCGCCCGGCGGCCGCGCGGGCGGGGCAATGGGGCGTTTGTAAACCGGCCCTTCCTCCGCCAGCGCGTGCGCTGGAATTTCAGCGGCAACATTGCCGCGCTCGAGGATCCGCAAATGGCCGTCGTCCGTCACGCGGCCTACTTCGACGGCGTCGAGCCCCCACTTTTCGAAGACGCGCAGAATTTCATTTTCGCGGCCGCGCTCGGCGACAAGCAGCATGCGCTCTTGCGATTCGCTCAGCATGATTTCGTAGGGCGTCATGCGCGCTTCGCGCTGCGGCACGCGCGACAGCTCAATCTCGATTCCCAGCCCGCCGCGCGACGCCATCTCCGAGCTCGAACTCGTTAATCCCGCGGCACCCATGTCCTGAATCGCGACCACTGCGCCCGTTTTCATCGCTTCCAGACACGCTTCCAGGAGCAACTTCTCCATGAACGGGTCGCCGACCTGAACGTTCGGCCGCTTCTGCTGCGATTCTTCGCTGAATTCCGCCGAAGCGAGAAGCGACGCACCATGAATTCCGTCGCGGCCGGTCTTCGCGCCGACGTAGATGACGGGGTTCCCAGCGCCGCGCGCGCGCGCGAAGAAGAGATTCTCTTTTTTCGCGATGCCGAGCGCGAGCGCATTCACGAGCGGATTCTTCGAATAGCAGGGTTCGAATTGGACTTCACCGCCAACCGTCGGAACGCCGAAGCAGTTCCCGTAGAAGCCGATTCCGCGAACTACGCCGTCGAGGAGCCGCCGGTTTCGCGCGATTTCCTCCGCTGTTGCGCCAAGGGGAGCAGCGGCATTGGGATCACTCGTAATCGGCCCGAAGCGCAGAGAATCAAGAACCGCGATCGGAAACGCGCCCATCGTGAAAATGTCGCGCAAAATTCCCCCGACGCCGGTTGCCGCGCCCTGAAACGGCTCGACGAAGCTCGGATGATTGTGCGACTCGATCTTGAACACCGCGCAGAGGCCGTCGCCGATGTCCACGACGCCCGCATTCTCGCCAGGTCCCTGCAGCACGCGCGGCCCGCGTGTCGGCAAGCGCTTCAAATGAACCTTGCTTGACTTGTACGAGCAATGCTCGCTCCACATCACCGAGAAAATCCCCAACTCCGTGATGCTCGGTTCGCGCCCGAGAATCTCGAGCACGCGCGAGTATTCACCGGCGCTCAGCCCATGTTCGGCGGCGATTTCCCGAGTAACCCTGATTTCGGTTTCAAGCATTCAAAATGCCTTTGCGAGTTTCCGGAGCGGCGAAAGAATCGCTGTGGCTTGTGAGATTCAAAATTTGTGCGTTCTTCCACTCTTTGCGCGCGTCGCGACGCCGCCTACGCGGGCACAGCGACGCGCCGCACGAAGCTATCCACCATCGAGCGGAAAATTACAAGGCCATCGGAAGAGCCGAGCGGCGCTTCGACCGCGCGCTCCGGATGCGGCATCAGGCCGAGCACGTTGCGTTCGCGATTGCAGATTCCGGCGATATTCGCGAGGGAGCCGTTGGGATTTCCCGCAGCGTCATTCCGGCCGTCGGGCGTCGTGTAACGAAAGATGATTCGATCCTCGCGCTCGAGATCGTCGAGCGTCGCGGCGTCGCAGAAATAATTTCCTTCCATGTGCGCGATAGGAATCGTCAGTATTTCGCCGCGCTTGGCCGCGCTTGTGAACGGCGTGTCCGTGCTTTCTATGCGGATGTGGACTTGCTGGCAGAGAAAACGGAGGCCGCGATTGCGCGTCATTGCTCCCGGCAGGAGCCCGGCTTCGCATAGGATCTGAAATCCGTTGCAAATCCCCAGGACGAGCCCGCCAGAGCGCGCGAACTTCGCGACGGACTTCATCACGGGCGAAAAGCGAGCGATGGCCCCCGTGCGGAGATAATCACCGAATGCAAATCCGCCGGGAAGAATGATCGCATCGCAGCCAGCCAGATTTTCGGAGCGGTGCCACAGGTATTCGACCGGCTGGCCCAGGACGCCGGCAATCGCATAGAAAGCATCGTGATCGCAATTCGAGGCCGGAAAGACGACAACGCCAAATTTCATCCCCGGGGATCTCCCGCACGCATTTTAGCACACCGTTCGGGGTTCGCTGGAATCTGCGGCTTGCTGGGCGCGCGAGTGGGAGTGGGTTGGCGCGTTGCAACGTAGAAGGCGAAGAGCCGTCGGGATGCCCTTCGAAAACTCAGGGCAGGCCGGCGGTACAAGAGTCGCTAGCGCGGGCGGGGTGTCTTGCGGCGCGCACGGCTGCGTTTGGAGTTTGCTCTCGCGCGGGATTTTTTCTTGCTTTGGCCCTTTAGTGCTTTCGCCATTTGCGCGCGCCGCGAGGCTGCCCAGCCGGGCTTGATGACTTGGCGTCCGCGGGCGATGGCCAGCGCATCGGCTGGAACATTTTCCGTGATCGTCGAGCCCGCGGCGACGTACGCGCCGTCGCCGATTCGGACCGGAGCTACGAGCGCCGAGTCGCTTCCAATGAAAACTCGCTTGCCGATTGTCGTCTGATTCTTCTGCATCCCATCGTAATTGCAAGTGATCGTGCCCGCGCCGATGTTCGATCCTGCGCCAATCGTTGCATCGCCAAGATAGGTGAGGTGCGGCGCCTTCGCGCCCTCGTGTAGGATGCTTTTCTTCACTTCCACGAAATTTCCGACACGAGCTCCCTTGCGCAAATCGGCGCCGGGCCGCAATCTCGCGAACGGGCCAATCCGTGTGTTTTTCGCCAGGCGACTTCCCGTGACGACGCAATTGTGTTCGATGAATACGTCGTCATCGATGCGGGAGTCCGTGATGATGCTGCCGGAGCGAACCGTGCAGCGCTCGCCGATCTTCGTGCCACCGAGAAGCTGAACACCGGCTTCGATCACGGTGTCGCGTCCGACTGTGACGCTCGCGTCAACTACCACTGACTCGGGAAGATAGATCGTGACTCCCGAGTCCATCAACTCAGCGGCTTTCCGCTGGCGGAAGATGCGGTCCGCATCCGCGAGGCTGGCGCGCGTATTGCATCCAAGGATTTCATTCGGGTCAGGAGCAATCGAAGCGAGCACGCGTTCACGCCGTTCGTTCAGCAGTGCGATGGCGTCGGTGAGATAGAGTTCTTTGTGGACGTTATTGGGCCGCAGCGCCGCGAGGCTCGGCCACAGCTTGTCGAGCGTGAAACAATAAATACTGGAGTTTACTTCCGTGATCGCACGCTGCTCGGGCGATGCGGCGCTTTCTTCGATGACCGCGGCAACCGTGCCGTCATTCTTGCGTATGACTCGGCCGTAGCCGGTGGGGTCGGCGAGTTGCGCTGAGAGAAGCGTCGCGGCAGCGCCTCCCGAGCGATGGGCACTTATCAGCGCGGATAAAGTTTCCGTTCGAAGCAGCGGCGCGTCGCCCGGAACTACGACTGCAAATTTCGCGCTGCGTCGAATCGCGCGCCGCGCCGCCTGAACGGCATGGCCCGTTCCGCGCTGCGGATTTTGGAGTACGGTTTTCGCGCCGAGCGGAGCGACCGCTGCCGCAACCGCGTCCGGCTGAAATCCCACCACCACAATCGTCTCAGCGGCTTTTAGCGGCTGGCACGCTCGAACGACGTGCTCGACGAGCGACCGTCCGCCAACCCGATGCAAAACCTTTGCGACGTCGGAGCGCAACCGCGTGCCTTTGCCCGCGGCGAGGACGATGACAACCGTGTCTTTGGCGGCCATGAACCGCTTATTGTCGCTTCACCGATTGCATTTGGCAATCGAGAGCCATGCAAAGGGTGCTGTCGCAGCCGTCCACTCGCGGCACGAGGGCGCGTGGCCGAATTTCGTTGCAGAAAAGAGTTTGGGAGTTAATATGCGGACAATTTCTGCAACGATATCGCTGGAGGATCCGATGCGCCAGTGTCCGCAATGCGGCGGGCAGAATCCAGCCGCCGCTCAATTCTGCGAAGTTTGCGGCACCGGTTTGTCGTTCGGATCGGCGTCGCTCTTGCCTGCTCAGCCGAAAACGAGCGTCATGGCGATTGTGAGTCTCGTGTTCGGCTGCCTGTTCTTCATTCTGCCGGCGGCGATCGTCGCCGTGATTTTGGGGCACGTGTCTCGCGCGGAAATCGCCAGAAGTGCTGGACGCTTGAAGGGAGCAGGAATGGCGCTCGCCGGGATGATCTTGGGCTATGCCGGAATCGCGTTCATACCGTTTATCCTGATCATTGCTGCGATTGCCATACCCAATCTTCTGCGCGCGCGAATGGCGGCGAATGAGGCAAGCGCAGTGGGCTCTCTACGAGTCATCTCGACTGGATGCATCACGTACACGTCTACTTACAATCAAGGATTTCCTCCAACACTTTTATCCCTCGGGCCGTCTTCCGGCCGGGCAGTTGAGTCGGCAGCGGCGGCGAATCTGATTGACGCCAGGCTGGCAGCGGGCACAAAGAACGGCTACGTTTTCACTTATGAGTCTTCGAGCTCGCGTTCCGACGGCGTCTTGGATCATTTCGAGGTTCACGCAGACCCCCTCACCGAAGGCACTACAGGCACACGGCACTTCTTTGTGGACGAGTCGGGCGTGATACGGCTCGAGAAGCACGGCTCGGCGAGTGGTGATAGCCCGCCGCTCAATTAGGTGGGCGCCTACAAGCCCATGATTTGGAACCCGGAATCCACGTAGAGAATATTTCCCGTAACGCCGCGGGAGAGATCACTGGCGAGAAACACAGCGGCGTCGCCGACCTCCGCGGGATCCGTATTGCGCCGGAGCGGCGCCCGCTGCGTGACGACGTCGAGAATCACCGAAAAATCCTTGATGGCCCGCGCGGATACAGTTTTCACCGGCCCCGCGGAAATTGCATTCACGCGAATTTTCTTCGGCCCGAGATCGCTAGCCAGATATCGAACCGTTGCTTCCAGCGCTGCTTTGGCAACTCCCATCACGTTGTAATTCGGGACCACGCGCTGCGAGCCGAGATACGTGAGCGTCAGGAGCGATCCACCGGACGTCATGAGCGGCTCGGTGGCGCGCGCGACAGCCACAAGCGAGTAAGCGCTGACCTCCTGAGCGAGAAGAAAGCCCGCGCGCGGCGTTTCGACGAATGGCCGGTCGAGATCTTCGCGATTTGCGAACGCGATGCTATGCATCACCGTGTCCAGCCCACCGTCATTGCGCAATTCAGACGTCAATCGCTCGAGTTCTTCCTCTTTCGTCACGTCGCACTGGAAAATCTTGGCCGCACCGAGCTCGTGTCCAAGCTCTTCGACGGTCAGCTTTACGCGCTCGGCCTGGTAGGTGAGCACGAGCTTCGCGCCTTCGCGGCGGTAGGCTTGAGCGATGGCATACGCCAGGCTCCATTTGTTCGCGACTCCCAGAACGAGGGCCGTCTTGCCTTCAAGAAGGTTTGGCATAGGAGCGACATTCTAGCGCGGAAGCTGCCTGCGAGAAACGTTCAGAGCCGACGTCGGGAGTTTGGAACAGGTCAATCTGCTGCTGGAACTCGGGCAGGGATGAGCGGTCGTGATGTCACTTTTTCATTCTGACGCTCGAGCGTCGTGACTTCCCAGAGCGACGGATCTGCGAGTAGCCGCGTGACAAGCTGTGTGTGCAACGCGTGGCCCGCCTTGTGCGCCACGACGGTTGCTTTCAGCGGCTTGCCGATCAGCGCCAGATCCCCAATCAGATCGAGCGCTTTGTGGCGCACGAATTCATCCGGAAAACGCACCGGGCCGTTGAGGATGGCGTTTTCGGAAAGCACGATGGCATTCTCGAGCGAGCCGCCGCGAATCAATCCCATCGCGCGAAGCCCTTCGAAATCGCTCATAAAGCCGAACGTTCTCGCCGTCGCGAGCTCCTTGCTGAATGTGGCGCGATTCACGTCAATCTGGACTTCCTGGCATCCGACTTTCGGATGGGCGTAGTCCACGTAACATCGCACGCGAAAGCATTCGCCGGGATATATGCCGATCATCCGATCGCCTTCGGAGACTTCCAGGGGTCTGACGACTCGCAAATAAGTGCGCCGCCGCCTTTGACGTCGCAGGCCCGCGCGTTCAAGCATCTTTATGAACGGTTGCGCGGAACCGTCGAGGATCGGCAGCTCGAGCGCATCGATCTCGACGAAAACGTTGTCCACACCGCATGCGTAGAGCGCCGCGAGAACGTGCTCGGTCGTCGAAAGCAGCACGCCTTGCTTCATCAAGCTGGTCGCATAGCTCACGCGGGCGACGTTGCGGACGTGCGCCTCGAGAGCGAATCCATCCAGATCCGTGCGGCGAAATACGATGCCCGTATCCGGCGGCGCTGGAGCAAGACGGAGGCGCGAGTGAACTGCGGTATGCAGTCCGACGCCCTCAGTCTCTACCGGCCGGATGATTGTGTATTGGAAAGCCATCGTGGAGCCCTATAAAGCCTGCACTTCTGCTTCCGAGGTCGAGCTATATTATCCATTTATTTTCATCGGTTTAGAAGGCACAATCGGAGGGCGATTTTGATGACTGTTGTAAACACACAACAATCTACCCCGTTCTTCTGTGGCGTTTGTCCAACGTAGTAGTACCTCCAACAGATGACATCCAGCGCTGAGGATCACTCCGAGGCGCCTGCAACTTGTGATGACAGGCGCCTCCCGCGTAGAATGGGTGATTCAAGCAAGAGCTTATGGCGTCTCCTTTCAACATATTGCCCAGCACGCAGCCGGTCGTTCCGCCGCCGGCGTCGCATCCACGCCCATCGTGGCTGCGGGTGCGATTTTTCGGCGGCCCGAATTACCAGGATTTGAAGCGCATCATGCGCACTCTCGATTTGCACACGGTGTGCGAGAGCGCGCGCTGCCCGAACATGGGCGAGTGCTGGGAACATCGGACTGCGACTTTCATGATCCTCGGCGATATCTGCACGCGCGCGTGCGGATTCTGCGCCGTGCCATCGGGGAAGCCGCTCGGGCCTCCGGCGGAAGACGAGCCTGAGCGCGTCGCAGAAGCCGTCGAGCGAATGGGATTGCGATATGCGGTGGTCACGTCGGTGAATCGCGACGATCAGCCGGATGGAGGCGCGGCAATTTTTGCGGCCACAATTTCCGAGATTCGCCGCCGCGTTCCGGATTGCCGCGTGGAAGTCCTAATCCCTGATTTTCGCGGGGACTGGCCTGCTCTCGAAGCGGTGATCGCCGCGCGGCCGGATGTGTTGAACCACAACATGGAGACCGTTCCGCGATTGTACCGCCGCGTGCGCAAAGGCGCCGTGTACGAGCGCTCGCTCGAACTGCTTCGCCGCGCGCGAGAGATGGCTCCCGAAATGCCGACCAAGACCGGAATGATGCTTGGCCTTGGAGAGACGCGAGAAGAAATCTTGAGTGCGATGGAAGAAATCGCCGCGCAAGGAACGCACATTCTCACGCTCGGGCAATATCTACAACCGACGCCAGAGCATCTGCCGATCGAGCGCTACGTCCATCCCGGCGAATTCGCAGAATACAAGCACCTCGGCGAGAAGATGGGATTCAAGCACGTCGAGGCTGGTCCGCTCGTTCGTTCCTCCTACCACGCCTTCGAGCAAGAAGAAGCCGCTCGAAACTAGCAGCACGCATTGCAGCGCCGCACGCCGGAGCGGCGATCATCTTAATTGTCTAGTGAATCGCGGTGAGAGACGTGTTTACGACCTGCTGCACGTGCGCGGCGCACGCGGCGTCCGCGGCCGCGAGATCGCGCGCGGACTTGAAGCCGGCAGCAGCTTTATCGTTTCTTCCGAGCTCGGCATTTAGATTTGCCAACAGCAAAACGAAAATCGGATTGCGCGGATAGCGCTGCACGAGAGGCTCGATCAGGCCTTCCGCGCGGCTGTATTGTTGATCGTATGTCCGCAAACTTTTCGCCAGATAGAATCGCGCGTCAACCGATGTAAACCCGCCGCCATTCATCGCGTCTTCGAGCTGGCGAATTCCCTCTTGCTTGTTGCCGCCCGGAAGCTCCATGAAAAACCGCATGACCTTTACGGCGGCGGAAAGTGTATCCACGAAATAATTGTAGAGGCCGAGCCCCGTCTCCGCATCCGTCATTTGCGGATCAAGTTGATTGGCGCGGAGAAATTCCTGCCGCGCGCGGACGCCGGCCCTTGCCGCCGCGATGTGATCGCCCTGAAGCCCGAAGTAACGTGCCTTGAGCGCGCCGCCAAGCCCGGCGTAAAGCCGCATCTCCGCGGAATCGCTTTTCGTATATTGCGCTGAGGCCAAGGCAATCACTTTGTCCGCCAACGCAAGATATTCGTCGTCGCCGGGTTGTTTGGGCCTCTTGAACGCATCCACGAATCCCCATTTGACGTCGAGGCTCGCGCAATAAATTTTCCACCAGCGAGCCTCGCCTTCGAGCAGGAAGCCGAGCGGATTTTCGGCAGCGGACGACTGAAGACCGCGAAAGATCGCGATCGCGCCGTCCGGATCACCGGCGTACATCTTTTCGATGCCTCGCCCGGCCTCGGCCGGAAGCTCCGGATTACCGGCGCGAGCGGCTGGGACGAACACGATCGCGAAGAAAGCGACTGTGAACGAGAAGCACATCGCTGTGTTGGCGGCAATTCGGACCGGATTTCGGGCGGGGCGCCACATTTCGATTGATCAAATTCTTCCACAGCTCAACAAGAGTCAATTCGAAGACAACTCGCTCATCCTAGCGCAGTTCACGGGAATATTTCGCCGGGGCAAGATGTAAATCTTTGCTACCCTTTCCATCCTCGCGGTCGTGACGCCGCCATTTCATGAATTCGCCCGAAAAACTCGAACGCGGCCTGGGACTCAAGGAAGCCACCGCGCTCAACATGATTGACATGGTCGGCATCGGGCCATTCATAGTGATTCCGTTTGTGATCCAAGCCATGCCCGGGCCGCAGTGTTTGCTCGCCTGGATAGCGGGCGCCTTGCTGTCCTTCTTCGACGCATGCGTTTGGGCGGAGCTCGGCGCCGCAATGCCCGAGGCTGGCGGCAGCTACGTTTTTTTGCGAGAAGCATACGGGCCCGGCCGCTGGGGACGGTTCATGTCATTCCTGCTGATCTGGCAGACCATGATTCAGGCGCCGCTCGTGATGGCTTCCGCGGCAATTGGGTTCGCGCAGTATTTGACGTATCTTCACCCGCTCGGTTGGATCCAGCAGAAGGCAGCGGCGGGCGCCGTCGTTGTGCTGGTCATCTTTTTGCTGTATCGCCGGATCGCGGCCATCGGAAAAATCTCGATGGGGATTTGGGTGGGAGTCGTCGGGACGATGGCGTGGCTGATCTGGGGCGGAGCGACGCACTTTGACGTTCATCGCGCCTTCACCTTTCCGGCGGGCGCGTGGAATTTCTCGTGGATCTTTTTCGCAGGCTTGGGCCACGCGACAGTGCAAACGATCTATACGTACCTCGGTTACTACAACGTGGCCACATTGGGTGGAGAGATAAGAGAGCCGCAGAAAAATATCCCACGAGCGATTTTCATATCAATTTTCGGAATCGCCGTGCTTTACCTCGCGATGCAGACGAGCATCCTTGGCGTCGTGCCGTGGCAGGAGGCGCAGCACTCGTCGTTTATCGTGAGTACTTTCGTCGAAAGGACGTACGGCGCAAACTGGGCCGCGCTCGCGACCGGCTTGATCCTGTTCATCGCGTTCGGTTCGTTATTCTCGGCCACGCTCGGCTATTCGCGGCTCCCCTACGCCGCGGCGCTCGACGGCAATTTCTTTTCGGTGTTTGCCCGCGTGCATCCCATCAAGCGATTTCCGCATGTGTCGCTGCTGGCGCTTGGCGCCGCGGCCTTCGTTTTCAGCTTGTTTTTCCGGCTGAGTTTCGTAATTAGCGCCATCCTTGCGATGCGGTGCCTCATCCAATTCATCGGCCAATCCGTGGGCCTCGGCCTGTTGAGGCGGCGCTGGCCGCGTGAGCGATTCCCTTTTAGAATGTGGTTCTACCCGGTCCCGGTTGTCATCGCCATTCTGGGATGGGCGGCGATTTTCGTATCCACCGGCGGCCGGCTGATGGCCGCAGCGCTGGCATTTGTGGCTCTGGGGTCGCTCATTTATTTGGGCCGGGCAAGAGTATTGAAACAATGGCCGTTTGAGGAGGCCTCCGCGTGAGACAATTTAATTTTCTAAACAACAGACAGTCTCTAATTGCATTGTTCGCGCTCACGCTCTTTTTCCCCGCCTGGCCTTCGCTCCGCGCTCAATCTCTACCGGAAACTGTTGAATCAATCGACAAGGCGCGCGTCGTCACTCGCGTTCTTTTCATCACGGCGCATCCCGACGACGAGGCCTCGGGCCTGCTCAGCTATCTCTCGCACGGCCTCGACGCCGATGTGGCATTGCTCACTCTGACGCGCGGCCAGGGCGGGCAAAATGCGATTGGGCCCGAGCAGGGCGAGCGTCTTGGAATACTTCGGACCTCCGAACTGCTGGCAGCGAGCAAGAACAACGGCGTCGAGCAATTCTTCACGCGCGCTATAGACACCGGCTATTCAAAGAGCGCCGATCAAACCATGAAAATTTGGGGTGATGTGCCGCTAGAGGACATGGTTCGTGTGCTTCGAATGTTTCGGCCGAACGTCGTTATCAACGGATGGGGCGGCGTGCACACAGGACACGGCCAGCATCAGGCGAGCGGAATCCTCACGCCACGGGCGGTAGCTGCCGCAGCCGATTCAAGCGCATTTCCCGATCAAATCAAGGAAGGGCTCGCACCGTGGAAAGTTTCGATGGTGCTGGAAGTTCGCCGCACCGTGCAGGAATCCGGATTTCGGGTTCCGGTCGAACAAATCTCCGCTCTCTGGGGGAAGAGCTACAACGAGTTTGGACGCGAGAGCCTCGTCTTCCATCGCTCGCAGGGCGTAACGATGTTTGTCAACTCCCCGTTCCTTCGCTGGCCGCTCTATCTGGTAGTCGGTGATCCGAAGGCTGCCGACCAGCACGTCGGTCCGGAAGACCTTTCCAAGACCCTTCTATCGCTCGTGCAACCGGGGGGCGCCGACGGGCAGAGCCTCGCGAACGTGGACGAATCGCTGACTGCGGCAGAGGAAGCCGCGCTCCATTTGGATTGGAGTGTCGCCGCAAAACACCTGGCGAACGCAGGGACCGGCATCGCGAATCTTGAAGGTTCGGTCAAGGCTTCATCCAGCGGCGGCAAGAGCGACTTGCTTTGGGAGCTTGCGCGCGTACGGCAGCGAATCGATCGGGCGCTCGCGAATGTCGCCGCTCTGCACATTGACGCGCGCGCCAATCGAAACGAGCTTGTGGCCGGCGAAACCTTCAAGGTGGACACTCGCTGGACGCTTCGCCCGAATGCCGGGATCAGCGTCAATGACACGACCCTGGTGGTGCCGGATGGATGGAGCGTGGGCGACTCTCCGGTTCCAGAGGGAGAAGGCAAACAGGATGCGGCTTCATTCAACGTCGCGGTCCCGCTTCACTCTTCCACGCCGGTGTCGGCCTTGGATTACATTCTTCCGTATCCGCCACCATTGGTGGTGGCGCGCACCAGCGCGACGGTTGGCGGCTACACGTTCATCACCCTGCAGCCCGTAGTATCCATACGCCCCACTTCGACAAGCGTAGATACGTTTCCGCTCGTGCTCGTTCCCGCTCTCACGTTGACGATTGGACCGAAGCAAGTGATGCAGCCCGAATCTCGTGCGGGCGAACCGATCGAGTTGCTGGCGCGCGTCAGATACCACGCAAATTCGGCGGCGAAGGCCGCGGTATCTCTCAACGCGCCGGCGGGCTGGAGCGTCGCGCCGGTTGCGCCGATAGAATTCTCAGAACCGGGCGACCAGTTGATCCGATTTACGGTAACCCCTCCGGCAAAGCCGGCGCCCGGCGCGTACCCGTTGAGAGCCTTCGGAAAAATCGGCGACGAATCGTTCAGCGTATCGCTCGAGCCGCTTCCCTCGCTTCCGACGCGATTGTGGAGCGAGCCGCCCGAAGCGACGGTTCACGTGCTCGATCTCGCTGTTCCGCCAAATCTTCGCGTCGGTTACATCGCGGCGGAGAACGACACGATTCCAGAATTCTTGCGGCAACTCGGGATTGACCTGCACCTCCTGAACGAAGTTGATCTGGCCTTTGGCGACCTCGGCCGGTACGACGCAATCGTCGTTGGCATTCGCGCGTATGAGTTGCGGCACGATTTGCCGCGTTCGAACGCGCGCCTTCTCGACTACGTGAGCAAGGGCGGCACGCTCCTCGTCCAATACCAGCGCGACTTTGCCTGGAACAAATATCTGCCGGCGCCCTATCCCGCGAAGATGCCTGATTCGACCGCGCGGACCACGGACGCAAATTCGCCGGTGAATTTTCTCGCGCCCAAGAGCCCCCTCCTGAATTTTCCGAACAAGATTACGCAAGATGATTTCAAGGGTTGGGTGCAAGAGCGCGGGTTGTATTACCTCGGTGCTTTCGATTCCCACTATAAGCCAGTTCTCGGCCTGACCGACCCGGGCGAGAGCGAGGACAATGGCGCTCTTGTCGAAGCGCAATTCGGAAAAGGAACGTACATCTACACCGGCTTATCGTTTTTCCGCGAGTTGCCCGCGGGGGTGCCCGGCGCATATCGTCTTTTCGTAAACCTGATCAGCCAGTCAAAGGCCAACTCGAACGCAACGGCTAAGAATTGAGGGCATGACGCTCGCAACCGCGGGAACCTCCGATGGCATCGCCGATCCACCGCGCCGATTCTTCTTTAAATGAATTTGACGAGCCGCGCATGGCTCGAATTCCCGAAGGTTGGTTCCTGATGGGGAGCGAAGCCGGGCAGGATATCGAAAGGCCCGTACATCGCGTGTGGATTGACGCATTCGAGCTTGCGGTGCATCAGTTGACAAACGCGGAGTACGCGCATTTTTTGAACGCAAGCGGCCATCGCAAACCACTCCACTGGGACGACGCAAACTTCAATCATCCCGAGCAGCCAGTCGTCGCGCCGAGTTGGTTCGACGCGAATGATTATTGCGAGTGGCTCTCGCGCGTCACGCAAAATCGCTATCGCCTGCCAACCGAAGCCGAATGGGAGCGCGCCGCGCGCGGCGGCACCGAAGGAAAGTCGTATCCGTGGGGCGATGAGCCGCCCGAATTGCTTCCGAACTATGAATCGCGCTGGAAAAATGGGCCCGAGCGCGTCGCGCAATACGCTCCGAACGCATATGGACTCTACGATATCGGCGACAACGTTCACGAATGGTGCGCCGACTGGTACGCAGCGGATTACTACTCCGTTTCGCCGGAGCGAAATCCCCGTGGGCCGGGCGGAGGCAAGCGGCGTGCGTCGCGCGGTGGTTCCTGGCGGCATTACATCAAAGCCTCGCGCTGCGCCGCGCGATCGAGTATTCCTCCGGAATTCCAATATACCGACTACGGTTTTCGCATCGCGCGCGATCTCGCCGGATAGCCCGTCCGCGCGGCTCTACAAATCGTGCTATTCTCGCGAGCGTTCGGGGGGAACGGAGAGAATGAGACAACGAACTTGCGTCGCACGTAAAAATTCTTGGATCGCTATTTTTCTTTTGTCAGTTCTGTTCGCGCCGGTGGCGCGTGCTGGCGCGAGCCCGCAAAAGAACAAGAAGCAGCCGCCTCCGCCTGACACGACACTGCAAATGCCGCCGCTGCCGACGCCAGAGCAATTGGACACCGAAATCGGCGAAATGCTCGGCGCGTGGCAAATCGGGCAGATCGAGACAATGCACAAGTATTACGCCGACGATGCGACCTTCACGAGCGGGGCGTACGAACCGCCCATCATTGGCTGGCAGAATTACGTGGTGGCGTATCAGAAGCAGCGCGCGCGAATCCAAGCGCTTCAATTAATTCGAAGAAACACAAATATCTTCTTCCGCTCCGATTTTGCGTGGGCAACCTACCAATGGGAGTTCGACGCGACCGTGGACGGCCGGCCCATGGTCGCTCACGGCCAGACGACGCTCATCTTTGCAAAGACCGGGGACAAGTGGCTGATCGTCCACAATCACACGTCACAAATTTGCGACTCGGCTCCGCCCGTTCCCGCTGCCTCACCCCAGAGTTCGAGCGCTCCGCCGGCAAAGCCCTCGAAGTGAAGCCGCATGCGCCGCTCAAATCCTGGCGCGAATGTGCATGAGTTGCCCTGCGAAAAATCGGTGAGTGTTGTTGAGCCTGCCGAAGGTGCGAAGCCCCGGCAGGTTTTAGCGTTGAGCCCAGCTGGTCTCGAGCCAGACCGCGACAACTGCAACCAGTAGCACGCCAGACACGACATAGAGGACCTTGATTGGCGTTGCCAGCTTGTCAATCCGGGCAATGATCGAGCGTTGCTCGGCCGCCATGTTGTCTTCCCCTCTTGCCAAGTAAATCTGGTCGCCCTCGCGATTGACGAGCTGGCTCCGGTAAATGAGGAGAATGACCAATACCACCGTTACGGTTCCCCATACGGCCATCAGGTAGACGAGGCCGGAACGAAAGGTATCCGGTTCCATGAGTACCCTCCCTGCCCATCGGACCGCAATCGCGCGAAACAAAGGGGACGGTCCCCGACGGGCCCGAGCTTCGCAAATTATAGCACGGGCTGAGGGCTACGCGTCCGAAGGGGAAGGCTCGGTAGGGAAATGGATACCCCAGAAAGCTGTGGCAGGCTGGATCATCTCGACACCCAGCTCGAACAAGCCTTCCTGAGTCGTCTTCGCGACCCGCACGACGCGGAATTCCTTCACTTGCTCGTTGAGGCCATTGAGAATCTCAAGGATCGTCCCCAGAGACGGGTCAAGGGGAGCTCTAAGGAGCGCGCCAAACCGGCTGACTGCGACGGCCTCGGCGGAGGCATGTATCGGCTTTCCCGCGAAGTCGTTGCTGAAAACCTTGATGGGGATGCGGATCAGGACGCGGCTCGCGCGACGCCTCTCCACTCTTGCGGAGATTGACGCCATCGAGACCTCCTCGGCCGCTCGAAATTGCGCACACTGTACGCGCGCATGCCCTCGCCGTCAAGTTCATTCGTTTTGCGCCGGAAGCATTCCTATAAGAAGTGGGGTGCTGGCGCCCGCGCGTTGACATTGCACGGGTCGCGCGTCAGAATAAAAACGCTTCGATTTTCCGCAAGCTGTGCCCAAGTGGCGGAACTGGCAGACGCGCTAGCTTCAGGAGCTAGTGGCCGCAAGGTCGTGGAGGTTCGAGTCCTCTCTTGGGCACCATCACTTCTTGACGATCAACTTTTTGGTCTTCCGGCGGTATTGTTTGCAGGCGCGACGTTTTGATTTAGCCGGAAAAAATTCTGGGGATCGTAGTGCGTCTTCACTTTGACTATTCGCTCCCAACGGTCGTGGTAGGCCTCATGGACTCGATCCTGCTCGTCGCCGCTCATAAAATTCACGTAAACGCCGGGTTTCATGGCCGGGCGAAGAGAATTGAAAACGTTTCGAACCCAAGCGACGTTTTCGGCGTCTTCCGCCGCGTCGGACCAATCGGCGAGCAAGTTCATGATGAATGGCGCGCTGCGGTCTCCAAATGCCGTCTCCGCGGCACCGACGCGGCCTGCCGCGCCGCCGAGATACGCCAACTCGATCTGCGTATTCGGTGAGGGAATTGACGCGAGCGATTCCATCATCACCTGAATCGTGAGATCGTCCAGATTCATGAAGTAACCGGACTTCGTGTAGTAGCGGCGGCCGTGCGGAAAATCTGAGTCGGCCATCGTCTGCAGATTGAGAAACGAAATCTCGTCCTTCGTGATCGCTACGTGCCTGCCGATTGAAAAAATGTGATCCACTAAGCGATGGCCCTCGGTGGAATCGCCGAACCACGCGAGCGACACGCTGAGAACCGGTTTGCCGCGAATTTCAGCTGGCACGTTTGCCGCGAGCGGTGCGAGCCGCAGCGACAAATTCCACTTCAACTCGTCCGGCGCAGCAGGCATGAACTCCCGCCACTCTTGCAGCACGCGGAAAATATCCCCCTCGACGCAGAACGACGTCGCGAGAAGTAACGAAGTCAGCGGATGAAGCCTCACTTCAAATTCCGTGACGACGCCGAAATTTCCGCCGCCGCCCCGCAACGCCCAAAACAAA
Organism: uncultured Acidobacteriota bacterium; assembly: GCA_963838705.1. Lineage (GTDB taxonomy): Bacteria > Acidobacteriota > Terriglobia > Acidiferrales > UBA7541 > Palsa-147. The sequence goes on from CAWIRU010000007.1 coordinate 378,622, forward strand.
TCGGCGTTCTCGCGCCCGTCCGCATGAACGATGGAACCATCGGCGGTGACCAACGTGAATCCTTGAACGTTGTCGCACGACAGTCCGAACATCCGCGTCAGCCAGCCCGTGCCTCCGCCGAGAACGAGCCCGCTCGCGCCCGTATGCGAAACGACGCCCGCCGGAAAGACGAGACCCGCTTTTTGCGTCGCGGAATCCACCGTGCCTAGCAGACACCCTCCCGCGAATCGCGCGCGGCGCGCTCGCTCATCTACTTCGAAGGCTCGCATACGTGACAAATCAATGACAAGTCCACCTTCGCAACTACTGAAACCTGCAAGACTGTGTCCGCCACAGCGGACAGCAGTGAGAACGCCAGCCATTGCAGCCGAACGCACCGCCAGTTGAATATCCGCAACTCCCGCGCAACGCGCGATGAGTGCCGGCGTTCGCTGCGCCATCGCATTCCAGATATTGTGCGCCGCAGCGAATTCCGGATCGCTCTGTCTGAACAAATCTCCCTGGAATTTTCCGCGGAGCGTGCCGAAGAGTTCATCGATTGAAGTTGTCATGCTCGTTGAAGCGAGCGAATCACAAAAACGTTGTCTCCCGAAGAGGCGAGCGGTTCAATTCGTGCTGGTCGTCTCACTGCCTAACTTGCCGCTTATATTCACCATCTGCCAATCGTTTCGTTTTCAGCAATTTTTCGGCATGTAACGCGCCTTCAGGAGTGTCTTCGTGTTTGAAGTAGACGAATACGTCGCCGCGCCGCGCGAGACTCTTGGTTTTCTTCGCGATGTCCTCGCGTGCTCGAGCGGAATACCGATCTTTCCGCAGGCGCAGATAGGAAAAATTCGCCGTTGAGACGTCCGGGGTGACAAGTTTCTCGCTCTCCGCCAGACACAGCGCTACGCGTTGCCGCCGCAGGAAATCGTATACGTTTTCGTTGAACCATGATTCATGGCGAAATTCAAACGCGACACGGACGTTTCTCGGAAGCGTTGCCAGGAAACCCTTCAGCAAGACCAAATCGCATTTGAGATTTGGCGGCAATTGAAACAATACGGGACCGAGCTTTTGCGATTCTCGAAGGGGCTTCAAGGAAGAAAAGAACTGTCGCGTCGGCCTGGCGGCGCCGCGAAGCCGCTTGAAGTGGGTAATGCTTTGATGAGCCTTGACAGCAAACGTGAAATCAGGAGGCGTGGCGGCGATCCAGGCTTTCAGCAACTCCTTCGTCGGAAACTGCCGAAATGTGTAATTCACTTCGACAGAATTGAGGCGAGTCGCGTAGAAATTCAAAAACTCAGCGGAACCAAGTTTCGGCGGATAAAAGCCACGCTTCCAGCTCGAATAAGCCCACCCGGAAGTCCCGGCGTAAATGGTTCCCATCGCGCGAGCAGTGTACCGCGAAAACCGCTGGACCAATCCCGAGTCCGCTGCCCAATGCTGTCCGAGGTCCTACGGTGTCGGATTCGAGTTTGGGGCGATCTTGGCGCCGACTTGCTTCGACGTCGGCATTTGAGAATCGGACCATCCGCCGCCGAGCGCCTTAATCAACTGAACGCTCGAAACCATCTGTTGCACCTGGAAATTCACCACCGTTTGCTGGTCGCTGAGCAAAGTCGTCTGCGCAACAATCACGTTTAAATAAGGATCAAGTCCGGCCTTATACCTGACGCTGGCCTCCGAGAGGTTCCTCGTGGCCGCATCAACGGCTTCATCTTGTTGGCGGACGTCCTGCGAGAGAATTCTCAGAGCGGCAAGGTTGTCTTCGACCTGCACGAATGCGCCCAGCACGGTTTCGCGGTAATTCGCGACCGTTTGCTCGTACGACGCTTCGTACTGTTGCACCGTGGCTTTGCGCAAGCCGGCATCAAAAATTGTTTCTGCGAGGCTCGGTCCGATGGACCAGAAGCGGCTCGGCCACGTCAGCCAACTCGCGATGGATGTGCTACCGAATCCACCGGTGGCGCTCAGAATCAGGCTGGGGTAATACGCTGCCTTGGCCACTCCGATTTGTGCATTTGCCTGCGCAACTGCACGCTCCGCCGCGGCGATATCGGGCCGGCGTTCCAGAAGCTCAGACGGAATACCCGCCGGAACCACTGGAGGGTTGGTTTGTAGCGGCGTTGCCGGGATTGAGAACGTCGAGGGCGGCTGGCCAATCAGTAGAGCGATGGCATGCTCGTACTGCGCGCGCAAGATTCCCAGGTTTGTGTCCTGAGCTTGCGCGGATTTCAGTTGAGCCTCGGCTTGTGCCACCGCCTCGTCTGTCCCGATACCTGCCTTGTATTGCGTTCTGGTCAGTTCAAAATTTTCCTGATAAGCGGCCACCGTGGAATCAAGCAATTGCTTCAGCGCGTCTTGGCCGCGAAGCTCGAAGTAATCGGCGGCGAGTTCCGCCTGCTCGCTCAGCCGCACGTTTTCCAAGTCAGCGGCGCTCGCCTGCGCTGCGTAGATGTTCGCCCTTACCGCATTTCGAACCCGGCCCCAGAAATCGGGTTCCCAGGAGGCATCGAACGGCAGCGAATAATCCGCATAGGATTTCACCGCCACGCTCGAATTGGACGAGCTACCCGTCTGGATTCCACCGAATTGACCCGGCGACGGTCGCGACTGCATGACGCTCGGGCTTGTTGTGAGAGTCGGGAAATATTGAGATCGAGCCTCTCTGACCATCGCTCGCGCCTGCAGAAAACCTGCTGCGGCTGCTGCTATGTTTTGGTTTGAGATGTTCAGTTTTTCTTCGAGCGCACTTAACGAAGGATCGTCATAGATTTCCCACCAATGCCCTCGACCCGTGCTGTCCTTAGGCTCGGCCGTTTTCCAGATGTTCGAATCGCCGGCGTTTGTTGCATCGAGCTCCTTGTAGTTGGAGGGCACTTGCACCGACGGTCGCGCGTACTTCGGGCCGACGCTGCAAGCCGTAAGCATTACGGACCAGCTGACCAGCAGGACCAGAACGGATCTTGCGCCGAATCTGTTGGAGTCGATTCTCATGATCTTCTAATTCACTCGCCGATGTACACGTCAACCAACTCGCCAGGATAAAAATTTACATCCTTGGGCTTCTCGACTTTGAAAATCACGGGCAGCACCCGGACGTCCACCCTTTCTTGTCTTTCATCTGAGAGTTCGATCTTGGGGGACACGAAAGGCTGCACCCTCACGAATTCCAGCGGCAAAGTCACGTTGGTTCCGCGAATGGACATTTGCGCCTTCAATTTCGACGGATCAGGCAGTCGAGGGACAAGGATTTCGTCCACATAACATCGAACGTGCAGATATTTCTGTGGGGCACCAAGCGAAATTGCAGGGTCTGTCGCTTGCGTGTAGGCGTCGTAAGCGCCCTGTGGCGACACGTAGCCGCCGACCGCCGCATTGACGGACAGAACGACTCCGTCTTTAGGCGCCTTGAGCGTGTACTTGGAAAGCAGCGCGCTCGAAGCCAAATATGATTTTTCCAGCGCGATGTACTGCGCTTCCTGATTTCTGATATCGAAAACCCACGCGCCTGCCTGGGTCAGATCGAATTGTTTTTGCGCGACCTCGAGGTTCGCCTTCGCGACAGCCGCTGTGTTCAACGCCGTATCGAGTGCGTCCTTGCTGATGGATTTCGGATCAAGCTCGTAAGCCGCTTTTTGTTTGTCGAGTTCGTCTTGTGCGGTCTTCAGAGTTGCGGCGGCAGAGGCAAGCTGGGCATCTACAACATCGAGATTTTCCTTCCGTGGTTCTGCCTTCAGTTCATCGAGCAATGCCTTCGCGGCCTGCGCCTGTGAGCGCTGCTGTTCCGTAGTTGCCGACTGAATCGACGGATCGATCAAGAGAAGGGGCGTTCCGGCCTGAACTATCTGGCCCTCCCCGACCAGGATTTGCTTCACCGTGCCAGCAACTTCGGGGTAGACGTTGATGTTCTCGCCGCTGAGTTGAACGCTTTCGACAATCCCCTCCGCGTAAATCCCGTTTGAGTAGGGATTTTGCGCGGGACGGAACGCCGGAGCTTGGGCGGGCTTCTGAATGGCGAACAGATATGCAGCCGTGAATCCGGCCAGAATCCCGATGACTGATATTGCGAAAATTATTTTGTTCCTCATGCTGCTCTCTCTTCTGTGCCCGTGAGACGGCCGTCCTCCATCTTCAAGATCCGTGTGGCAAATTCGTAGATTCTGCTGTCGTGGGTGACCACGACGATGCAGCGGTTCTCGTTCAAAATGTTTTCGTGCACGAACTTCAGTATTGATTGACCAGTGTCGCCATCGAGGGAAGCTGTCGGTTCGTCCATAATCAGAATTTCAGGCTGTCCGGCGATTGCCCTGGCGATTGCCACGCGCTGCTGCTCTCCCCCGCTCAGTTTCACCGGAGGCAGATCTGCCCGGCCTTTCAATCCCACGATCTCCAGGTATTTGGTCGCTACTTCAATCGATTCATTCCAGTCGTTCCTTTTCAAGATCAGCGGAATCGCCACATTCTCGGCGGTGGTTAGCCTGGGAAACAGGTGGTAGTCCTGAAACACAAAGCCAATCTTGTGCAGCCGGAAATCTGCGAGCTGGTCGGCGTCCAGATTCCAGATATCAATTCCCTCCACCTCAACACTTCCGGCGTTCGGCCTCAGGATTCCCGACAAAACACTCAACAGCGTTGTCTTCCCGCTTCCGGATGGGCCGACGATGTACACGATTTCTCCAAAGTCAGCCTCGATACTGACTTCCCTGAGAGCAGTCGTCTTGGCTTCGCCTTCGCCGAACCACTTGACTAGTCCGTTCGCGCTGATGGCTGTTCTCGCCATTTCATCCTCTGAAGATATCGAACGGCTCGATCTTTAGGACTCTTCGAACTCCGAAGTAACTCGAAATCCCGGCGATGAGGATAACCATCACAAACGCAAGAACCAGCGATTGGTAGGTAATCATCGCCGCATAATCCGGCAACCTGAGTTTTGCGATTGCAATCAACAATGTGCACAGACCGACTCCGAGCCCGTAGCCCGTCAACGCGGTGAATGTTGCCTGAAAAAGGATCATCCCTATCAATTCGCGGCTTCTCGTGCCGATTGCTTTCAACGCGCCGAATCTTTCGAGGTTTTCGAGAATGAATGTGAAAAATGTTTGTCCCGAAATGGAGAGGCCGACGATGAAACTGATCACCGTCATGATGAGTATGTTGGTCCCCACCCCCGTCTGGAACATGTAAAAGTTGGAAGTCTTTTGCATAAATTCGTCTTTGGTCAGCGCCATGTAGCCAAGCGCCTGGACTTGCTGCTTGATTCCTTCAATGTCCTGAGGACTCTTTGGCTCTACGAGAACGTAAGAAATCGTGAACCGCGGATTGGGGACGTACTGAATCGCCCTCTCGTACGTCGTGTAGAGAGTGGGAATTCCGAACAAGCCAGACACCGCAACTTTGGCCTCGCCGACGATCACTCCCCGGTTGTCATTCAGGGCGAACTCCGACCCTATGTGTGGATTCTCAAGTTTGATGAAATCTGCATCATGAATGACGACGAAGCCGTTCTCCGCATAGATGTCCTCGATCCTTCCTTTGAGCATCTCGGGCCTGCCGAACAGACTTGTGTCGTCCAATCCAATCACCGTCGCTGACTGATAATTACCGTCGGGAAGCTTGACCAAAGCGCCGCCGGAGAATAGAGGGACTGCATACTTCACCCCGCGCATGCTTCGAACCGCATCCAGGACGTAATCCGGCATTCCGATGGAGTTCGCCGGAGTTTGTACGGCCGGATCCATGACCCACATGGAAGCGCCGATATTGATGACCGTCGCGGACGAGTGATTCAGCACCCCCATGAACATGGAAGTGATAAACATCATGAGGAATACGGCGAAGGTAATGCCGACGAGCAAGGCCGTGAACTTGGCCTTATCGTTGACCAGGAGCTTGTAAGCGAGCTTTAGAATTCCCTTCACAGCGCTGCCCTCTTCCCTCAGGCAGAATGGGACAGCGGGGAATTCGCGACTGTGACCCGTATCACATTCCCCTGTGACAGCAGTCGTCCGGTACATTCAGAAACGTAAAAGATCGAAATGATTTGTGTGCCGCTGGAGGTCTCGGATTGGCGAGCGTGTGGTTCTAAGTCATTACAACTCAGTTAGTTAAGGCGGCTTTGTCTCAAGAGTCGAAATCGGCGTCGGCTACTGCTCCAGGACGCGCATGACGACCAGGGTCATGTCGTCATGTTGGGCAGCCCCGGCCGCAAAGGCGTCCGCGGCCTCGATGATGCTCGTGATTATTCCCTCGGCGCGCGAATCCTTGGCATCGCGCGCGACTTTGATCAGTCTTTTTTCGCCCCATTCTTCCAATGACGAATTCATCGCTTCGCTGATGCCGTCGGTAAAGATCACGATGACATCTCCGGGGGCAAGCTCGATCTCGGCCTGCTCGTAGCGGCAGTTTGACATGAGACCTACGACTGGACCGCCGGCCTGGTCAAGGCGGTCAACTCCATCCGCGACTATGCGGGCGGCTAAGTTGCGGAAGAGCATCGGCGCGCAGTGCCCGGCGTTCACGTAAGTCAGGTGGCGGCTGCCCGGATCGTATTGCGCGTAGAAAAGTGTGGCGTAACGATCTTCAGCCGAGGCGTCGTAAACCAGGTTGTTCACGCGCTCGATCATTCCGCCAAGATCGTTGCCCGCGCGCATCGCTTCGGCGCGCAACGAAGCCTCGAGGCTGGCCATTAGCAGAGCCGCCGCGATGCCTTTTCCCGAGACGTCGCCGAGCGCGATACCGAGTTTTCCGTCCGGCAGCGCGAGATAATCGTAGTAATCGCCCCCCACTCCGAGCGCGGTGCGGCAACGGCCGAAATAATCCAGTCCCGCGATCGCGGGCAACTTCTGCGGGAATAGCCGCTCCTGCACTTCGCGAGCGATTTCCAGCTCACGGCTCATTTTTTCGCGGCGCGACACTTCCTCCGCGATGGCGCTAGTCAACTGCGAGTTCGCAAGCGCGAGCCCCGTTTGCGTGGCCACGGATTTCAACAGACGCAAATCATTTCCCGAATATGGTTCTTCGGAACGCTTTTCGCCGAGACTGATGATCCCGAGCAACTTTCCTTTTACGGAAAGCGGAAGCAACAATTGAGGCGCAAGCGCGGCGAGTTCCCGGCGCTCGTCTTCCGGAACGAGTGAATTTACCCAGGATTTCTCATCGTCAAAATAAACGCGCGCGGGTTCGGTTGCCTTCCGGAAGTGTTCGATCGTGGCGCCATCGCCGGCCAACTCGGTTGTCGGCGGGGCGGAATACCCAAGTGCGTACGCGGGGCGGTAGGCGCCATCCTCAAGGAGCAGAATAGCGATCTGCGGGACGTGCAGAGATTCAGCGATGCTTGAAGCCACGCGTTCGAGGAGCGGCCGCGTTTCCACCATCGTCCGCACTTCATCGCTGAGGCCCGCGAGAATTTGCTCGGCATTGTAGGCGTCGCGAAAGAAGCGGCGATCGGTCCAGGCGCGAAGTTTTAGCCCGCCGCGGCGCAGCCACACGATCGAAAGGACCAGAACTGCAATTGTCGTTATCTGCTGCGGCGCGCCCATGTGCTCGCTGCGGACGAACTTGACCGCGATGACGACCACGAGCGCAGTCAAACCAGCTTGCAACACCGCGATTCCGCGGGTCGCGAGCGCGTATTGCAATCCCTGGCGGATGACGACGCGAACATCGAGAGCGCGCTGCACAACAATCGTGTACGCGAGCGTGATCGGAAATAACGCAAGAAGCGTTAGAGAACCGAGCACCAGCCATTCGGGAAAGACTTGCTCGAGTTCGCCGTGTTTGATCGCCGCAATCACGACCAGCAGAAACATTGGCGTCATCGCGACGGTCGTCCCGAGATAAAGAAGATACAAGCGGCGTTTCGCGTCGTGCGAGACGGCGCTGCCGGCCTTGATTGAAATCGAGGTGAAAAAGCTTCCGATGGCAACGAAGGTCAGGACGAACAATTCGGGCGCTATCTTGTTATCGAGGGAATCGAGCCGCGCCACTGCTTGGAAGTTTTCAATTTGTCCCATACGGACGATGATGCTTACAACGGCGTCGGCAATCAGGACAGGTACAACGATAGTCTTTGCGAGCCAAATCCAGCGGGTCGCGCGGCTCGGAGGGAATGGCTCCGGGAAGTACAGGCCGAAATACAACATGAAGACCGGCCACATTTGGCTCCAGCCAACACGATAAAATTCGGCGAGATCTCTTACACGGGGTCCCCAGCTTTCGGCGCCCACGGAATAAATGTTGGACACTCCAAATAGCACGCCCAACAGCAGCCACGCACAACGGTCGCGGGGACGCACGAACGCAACCCAGAATCCCAGCAGAATGCTGAACACCGGAAGAACAACTTTCAGCATCACAACCAGGGCCACGGCCCAGCCGGGTTTCCGTGACGGCGAAGTGAGAGGCACGTTGATCGTGCGTTCATCCATCGAATTGGGCGCGTGCACCGTCACTTCGAGCGTCTCGCCCGGCTTGGCTTTTGAAATCTCCTCTCCATAAACAGCGAGGCCGGTGAAAGGCCGGCCGTTTACAGCCGTAATGATGTCGTCATCGTGAATGCCGGTCTGGCTCGCTGCGCTGCGGGCGAATTCCACTCTCGGTTGCCCGTTCGAATAATCCGGAGTGAACGGCCACTCCGCAGCGGTGGGGTTGAGAAATCCCGGGAACGCGAAGATCGTGGCGCGGACTTGATACGCGCAAGCGGCGGCGAACAAAATGCTGAGAGCCACGTATTGGGCTATCGGCGGATTCTTCTTCATGCGTCCCGCTGTGGCGGGGACATCTCGCAGGACAATTTATTCAGATTCTGTCCTGAGGACTCGAAACGCGCACATCTTATACTATCCGAACTGTTGGGACGTGATTCGAACGAAGAACCAAATTGACGCTGCGGCAATTCTTCTGGCCGCCTTTGCGCCGGTGGCGCTGGACATGGCTTCCCAAGCGGCACCAGGGAAAAACGCTCTATCCGAGGCTCGCCGCGAGGGCTTGATGCGCAGCGCCCCAGAGCGGCGCGTCCTCATTCAGCACGACTGCAATCGGAATTCGTGCGAGCACGTCCGCAAGGTGAGCCTTGTCGCAGAATGCGCGAACGAAGCTTCCATCTTTTATCTTCGGTAAGACTTTCAGCGCGATGCCGCCCGCTACATAGACTCCGCCATAAGCGAGAACGCGCAGCGCGAGATTTCCAGCCTCCGCGCCATAGGCTTCGGTCCAGATGTCCAGCGTCTCGACGCAAACGGGGCACTTTCGCGCGAGAGCCATCTCCGTGATCTCGTGTGCGGACGCCTCCGCGCGCTGATCGAAGGTGGAATGCCGGACGCCGGGATCCAGGGACTCGTGAATCGCGCGAAAGCCGCGGCCCGCAAGAACATCTTCGCAACAAACATGCGGCAATCGTGTTTTCAGAAATAGCAAAAGCTGAACTTCCCGATCGTTGCGCGGCGCGAAATCCGTCATGCCGCCCTCTGAGGGCGACACGCGGTGCGCGTGGCCATCCCAGAACAGAATGCCCTCGCCGAGTCCCGTGCCGGCCGCGAGCACCGCCATGTTTGCGTTTGGCCGCGGCACGCCGGCGTTGAGCGCTAGAAACGCATCGCTCGGCAGATTTTGAATGCCCCACGCCGTCGCCGCGAGATCGTTTAGCACGACAACATGCTTCAAATCGAGTTTCAGCGTCTTCGCCACCTCGACCGGATCAAGCGTCCACGGCAAATTCACCGAATGTCGCTGCCCCGCGACGACGGTCCCCGGCACGCCGAATCCCGCAGCGGAAATCTTGCTCGTTGCGCCGGGTCGTGCCGAAGCAACCGCCTCCCGATGAAAATTCTCGATGAGTGTTTCGAATCCGGCGGAGTCTCGCGTCGAGTAGCGTTTCTGAAACACGAGGCGCAAACGCGGCCCATCCTTCTCGAATGCGCCGAGATTGCATTTCGTGCCGCCGATATCGCCAGCGAGGATCATCCGTCACCAAAGGCGGCTTGGCGTGAATTCTGCGGTTAGCCCGAGGATGCGGCGGTAGTAGTCTTTCTGCGCAAGCTCAACAGCCGCGTCTTCATTCACAATGAATGTGACATCAGGATGAAGTTGAAGAGCGGACGCCGTGACCGACGCGGTAATCGGGCCTTCGATCGCGCGCGCGACAGCCTTCGCCTTCGATGATCCCGCGGCCAATAAAACGATTCTTCGCGCCTCGAGGATTGTGCCGATACCCACGGTTATCGCGCACTTGGGCATTTCTTCGGCGGTCGCGAAAAATTTGCGATTGTCTTCGAGCGTTTCCTGCGTCAGCGCCTTCAATCGCGTTCGCGAGCCGAGGCTGGATGCCGGCTCGTTGAATCCGATGTGGCCATTGCGGCCAATCCCGAGAATTTGCAGATCAATGCCGCCAGCCTGGCGAATCGAAGCTTCATATGCCGCGCAGTACTCATCGTAGTTGCCGCGCTGCGTTCCATCGGGGATGTGAATGTTCGCGGGATTGACGTTGACGTGGCGAAACAGATTTTGCTGCATGAAGTAGTGGAAACTCTGCGGATGATCGCCGGCAACGCCCACGTATTCGTCCAAATTGAATGTGACCACCCGCGAGAAATCGAGTCCTTCTTCGCGGTGCATTCGCGCCAGCTCGGCGTATACGCCTATCGTCGTGGCGCCTGTCGCGAGGCCGAGCGTCAGCGAAGGGTCCCGGCGCACGGCACTCGAAATAATCCGCGCCGCTTCGCGGTCCAGCTCCTCGCGATTCTTCTTCAGCATTACGAGCATTTGAGTTTGCTGTCCGGTTCGGCGGATGGCCACACGAAGCCGAAGGAAGCGATAAAGCCTAACACGTAACCGGAGGAGTATTTCAACTGCCGGCTGCGAATGGAATGAATCGTTGGAACAGCACGCGTGTCACGCTGCCCGCTTATTCGATCCCAAGACGGTGCTGCATATCCTCGAGCGAAATCCCCTTCGTTTCCGGGTAAAAGAAAAGCACCACAAAGAACTGCACCACCATCATGGCCGCAAAGAAAACGAATGGAGACGCCCGGGAATATTTGGCCAGCACCGGAAAAGTGCCCGAAATGATGGCGTTCATGATCCAGTGCGAGGAGCTCCCAACGCTCTGACCCTTGTTTCGCACGCGATTGGGAAAAACTTCGCTGATATAAACCCAGATCACCGCGCCCTGAGAGATCGCGAAGAACGCAATGTAAGCGACGAGCAGCCACAAGAGGTATTGCTGGTGCCGATCCGTGTAGAACACTTCGGCGACGCCGGAAAGGCACCCAACCAGCCCCACCGAGCCAATGAGCAAAAGCGTTTTTCGCCCAAGCTTGTCGATCAGCGTCATGGCTGCGAGCGTGGCGAGCAGATTCGTCGCCCCTATCACGACCGCCTGAAGATTTGCGGAAATGCTGTTGAATCCGGCGTAGCGAAAAATGTCATTGAGGTAATAGAGGATGGCGTTGATGCCGGAAAGTTGATTGAACGCCCCGATTGTGATCGCCAGGAAAATGGGGAGGCGATACTTCCAGGAGAAAAGTCTCGCAGGTTCCTGCGAACGCTCAAGATGGATGGAGTCAACGATCTCCGCGAGCTCAGCTTCCGGCGCGGGCGAGCCGGTCAATTGAAGCACGGACCGCGCCTCATCAACGCGGCCTTGGGTGACCAGCCATCGCGGGCTGCGCGGAATGCCGAAGAGCATGATGAGGAATAGAAATGCCGGGATGGCGGCAATACCAAGTTGCCAGCGCCATTCGGTTGCGCCGAGCTGCAGCCGCGCAACGCAGTAATTTGAAAAATAAGCCAGGAGAATTCCGATGACGATGTTGATCTGAAAGAGCCCAACCAATCGGCCGCGCCATTTGGCTGGCGCCAGTTCCGCGATATAGACCGGCCCGAGAACCGATGAGCCTCCGATTCCAAGTCCCCCGATGAACCGGAATACAACGAGCGTCGGCCAATTCCATGCGAAGGCGCAGCCAAGCGCTGAAATGACGTACAGAACAGCCATGATCCGCAGCGCCTCGCGGCCTCCCAATCGCTGGCCGATTACGCCGGAAGTCATCGAACCGATCACCGTGCCCCAGAGCGCGATCGAGACCGTCAAACCCAATGCGCCCGCGGTCAAGTTGTAGATCAGCGTGAGCGAATGGGTCGTGCCGGCGATGACAGCCGTATCGAAGCCGAAGAGCAAACCGCCGAGTGCTCCGACAATCGTCGCCTTGATTAAATACGCATTCAGTTTCATTCGGACTCGCAGAACTGTGGCGCGCAATATACATGATTTGCAGTTTGATTTCGCGCCGATTCCACATCGCATACACGCCGCCTTCCCATGTTTTGCCAAACTGGCTCTATAATTCGCGCGACAGGTGTCTGGCACCCGGTAAATTGCCGTACTGAGAGAATTTCGTGATGTCGCCGCGCACAATTCGAATGTTTCCGGCCGGAAAGTTTTGGATGGCACTGCCCGCTCTCGTGATTGCGCTCACTGTCTTCGCTGCTCCCTCGCGCGCGCAGTCTGAGAAGGCCGTCAAGCAGCTCTCGACCTCAACTCAGCATGCAATCGCTGATCTCGCGGCCTTGAATCAATTGCCGGCGGAGGAATGGAGATTCCACGTCGGGGATGTACCTCACGGAGAAGCCACAAATCTCGACGATAAAAACTGGGAAGTCGTGAAAGGCAATTCCCACGCGCCAAACGAGGCGGTCTGGTATCGGCGTTGGATTGAAGTCCCGAAAACGCTCGACGGCTACGATTTGACCGGGGCGCGGATTTGGTTTCAATTTGAGGCCGACGCCAACGGCCCAATGCCGCAAATCATTTATTTCAACGGCAGGCGAGTGGCGATGGGCGACGATCTGGAGCCGATCGTTCTATTCGATCGGGCGTCGCCGGGGAATCGAGCGCTCGTGGCGGTGAAACTCTTGCACACCGTGGACCGGAAATCCTTCGCAGCCGCGCATGTCCGCGTCGAATTCGCATCTTCACGCCCCAATCCGGACGATCTGCGCCAGGAAATGCTGTCCGTCGCCGCGCTTCTCCCGACCATTGGCGCGAACGCCGAGGAAATTCTCGCGCGGCTCGAAGCGTCCGCAGGTTTGATTGACCTCAAAGCGTTGCATGACGCCAATCAGAAGGCGTTCGACGATTCGCTGAAGAAAGCGCAGGCGGATCTCGAAGCCATCAAGCCGGAATTGCGGCAGACTTCGGTCCGCCTGTCAGGCAATTCGCACATTGACGCAGCGTGGCTCTGGCCGTGGACCGAATCCGTGGACGTCGTGCGCCGCACTTTTTCGACCGCCCTCCAGCTCATGGATGAATATCCACAATACACCTACACCCAATCCGCCGCCGCATACAGCGACTGGATCGAGCAGAAGTATCCCGCCGAATTTCAGCAAATCGTTCAACGCGCAAAGGAAGGCCGTTGGGAGTTGGTCGGCGGCATGTGGGTCGAGCCGGACCTGAATATGCCCGACGGCGAATCGCTTGTCCGTCAACTTTTGATCGGCAAGCGCTACTTCAAAGAGAAGTTCGGCGTGGACATTCGCATCGGCTGGAATCCGGATTCGTTTGGATACACCTGGCAACTTCCGCAAATTTACAAAAAATCCGGTGTGGATTATTTCGTCACGCAGAAAATGGCATGGAACGACACGAACCAACTTCCAATGAAGTTATTTTGGTGGCAGTCGCCCGATGGCAGCCGCGTCCTCACCTACTTCCCGCACGACTACGCGAACGAAATTGATCCCGTACGCATCGCCGGCGATGTGAACCGGGCTCGCGAGCTGAATCCGGGCCTTTCGGAGTTGATGCATCTCTTCGGCGTCGGCGACCATGGCGGTGGCCCCACGCGCGCCATGCTTGACGACGGAATTCGCTGGACCGGGTCGCAGATGGTCTATCCGCCGGCAACTTTCGGTGTGTCTCAGGGATTCTTTTCCGATGTCGAAACAAGACTCGACAGCGAGCACGCGCCCCTCTGGAACTACAAAGCGATGGCGGGCGGAAAAGCCATCTTGCCCCTGCCGCCCGAAGGAAAAACCAGTCTCCCCATCTGGAACGACGAGCTGTATTTCGAATATCACCGCGGCGTTTTCACCACTCAGGCGAATCACAAGCGCAACATGCGTGAGAGCGAGGAGCAGCTTCTCAACGCGGAGAAATATTCGTCGCTGGCGTTGCTCAGCGGAAATCCTTATCCCGCCGCGCAATTGAACGAAGCCTGGAAGAAAGTGCTCTTCAATCAATTCCACGATCTCGCGGCCGGCTCCGGCATCGGCGTCATTTACAAAGATGCGCAACGAGATTACGACGTCGTTCGCTGGACGGCGCACGACGCCACATCAAGCGCGCTCCATGCAATCGCATCGCGCATAAACACGCAGTCCATCTCCGGTGTTCCCGTTCTCGTGATGAATCCCTTGGCGTGGACGAGGACGGATCTAGCGGAGTTCGACGTGCAAATGCCCGCGCCGGCGAACCGCGGCGTTTCGGTCCTCGATTCGCAAGGCAAATCTTTGCCGGTTCAAGTTCTGTCCGCCGATACGGCGACCAACACGTTTCATCTCCTCGTGGAAGTGAGGGATGTGCCGTCGCTCGGCTACGAGGTCTTGCACGTTTCGCCCGGTGACAGCCCGCCCGAGAGCGATCTGAAATCCAACGGACTGACGCTCGAGAATTCCGCGCTTCGCGTCACAGTGGATTCGCAAACTGGCTGCATCACCAGCCTGTTTGACAAGAAATCCCAGTTCGAATCCATCGCGTCCGGAGGATGCGGAAACGAACTCGTGGCATTCAAAGACACGCCCAAAGATTACGACGCGTGGAACATTGATTCGGACTTTGAAAAGCATTTTGACAAATTGGATAAAGCCGATTCGGTGAATTTGATCGAAAGTGGGCCGCTCCACGCGACGATTCGCGTCAGCCGCGCATGGCAGAGTTCAAAATTCGTGCAGGACATTTCTCTCTACGCCGGCCTCGATCGCGTGGACATCGCCAACCACATTGATTGGCACGAGACGCACGTACTGCTGAAAGCCGCCTTTCCCCTCTCGGCCTCCAGCGATTCCGCGACGTACGAAATTCCCTACGGTTCCATCGAGCGCCCCACAACGCGAAATAACAGTTGGGAAGCGGCCAAGTTTGAAGTCCCCGCGCTGCGCTGGGCCGATCTCGGCGATGCGCAACATGGCTTCAGCCTGATCAATAATTCAAAATATGGCTACGACGCGAAGGGAAACGTCCTGCGGCTTTCCCTGTTGCGATCACCCACCTGGCCCGACCCCGATGCCGACCGCGGTCATCATGACTTCAGCTACTCGCTCTATCCGCACGCGGGAACTTGGAAACAGGCGCTGACGGTCCGCCGCGGCTACGAATTCAACTATCAGTTGAAAGCCGAACAAATCGAAGCTCATGAAGGCTCGTTGCCGCCTCGGCAGTCGTTCGTATCGATAGCCCCCGAGAACGTCGTCTTGACCGCGGTGAAAAAAGCGGAGGACGGCGATGGCCTGATCCTGCGTTTGTATGAGTGGGCCGGGAAGCAAAATGACGTGCACATCACCGTTCCCGATGGCGCGACCGGCGCGGCGATTGTAAATCTCATGGAGCAGCCGGACGGATCTTCTCTTGCTCTCAACGGCGGGAATCAAATCGTAGCGCCGATACACCCCTACGAGATTCTGACGATTCGCGTGAACTACTCGCCGCGGGGGCAGTAAACCTGGCTGCAACAGCGCTTCAGTGGCAGCCTGTGGAACGGCAAAAAGCCTGCGATCCCCAACATCTCGGCTCCAACTGCTTCTCATCCCGCGTTTGGTTAGTCATGGTGGAAATAGAAGAGATTCCCGTCCAGATCCTTTACGGTGAACTGCCGTAATCCCCAAGGCTTTTTTTCCAGAGGATCCACAATGTTCGCGCCTAACGACTTCAGTTCCTGGTACGACGCGTCGATATCTTCGGCGAACACCCAGTGAACCGCAGGTTCGAACGGCGGCTTCGTCTTCCGAAAGAATATCGCCACATTACCGCGCGACACGGCCCCAATTTCTTTGCCCGGGTAAAGCCATCCGATATCGAATCCGAGTGCATCTCTGTAATGCTGCTGTGCGCGTTCGACATCAGCGACCGGCAATTCCGGCACTGGCTGGCCGATCGAGCTCATTTTCTCTCTTGCGCTCACAGCGTTCTCCTTTATGCGACAAGATCGCTCATGCGTCAAATTAGAACACCACCCGCCTCTTCGAATAATTGTAACTGTTGCCCCGCTTTGTTAAGATTCGCCAGTCTCCGCGGGCGGAGCTCACGAATCATGGTCTTCGGGCTCATAGATATGCCACAGTCGCGCCTGCCCCTCAGCTCCGAGGTACCTCGCAAAGGGAGTCTTGGGCCGGCCGGCCCCAGCACATATGCGCAAAGCTCGCGACGTAATCTTCTCGCTCTAGCCTGCATCATCGTCGCCATATTCCTTTCTTCCCTGCCTCTTTCCTCCGCGAGCGCGCAATCTTTCGGAAGCGGAAAGAAGAAAGTAACGCTGCAGCGTCGGCTGCCCGCGGCTGTGCATTTTACCGGCACGTCCTTCGACGTTCGCGTGACGGCGCACGACGCGGCTCAAAACAACGTGGCGCAATCCTTGATGGATCTGCTTCCCACCGAGCTGCAGAGAGAAGACATGCGCCTTCACGTTGACAAGGCCGCTCCCGATCTTCAGGTCGTCTGCACGATCACCGGATTCGAAACTCCTCCGCCGGTGCCGTTCTCTCGCAACGAAGTGACGATGCAGAAAAACGCCACCCAGCCCAAGCAATATTACAAGGTAACCGGGACGTTGACGGTGGCGTATCAGGCGCGCGATCACAATTCGCGCGTGATTGATTCCGACAACATCACCGCGAAATATTCCGAGGATTTTGAGCAAGGTACGAACGCAGCTGCCAACGAGTCGATCGGCGCAAAGGTCGTGGATCCTTTTAAGCGGTTGGCGGGAAAGAAGACGGAAGAGACGGCTACCGCTCCGACCCCGGTTGAGCTTAGGAGCATTCTCATCACCCGCGTCGTTTCGCAAGTCGCCGCGCGCCTGGTCAACACCAATGAAGTGATTGAAGTGACGCTCGCGCACGGGAAGCAACTGGATGCGCCCGTCAAACTTGCCGAGACTGGGCTTTGGAGCCGCTATCTCGAAAGCCTCGAGACCATGCCGCCCCTTCCCGATCCGGCTCTCGATGCCTATCGCCTTTACGACATCGGCGTCGGATATGAAGCCGAAGCTTACAAGTCCGAAGATCACGAGGCCGCCAAAAAACTTCTCGAGGAAGCGGCGATCAACTACGGAAAGGCGATTGACGCGAAGCCGAGTGAAAAGTATTTCATGGAGCCGCAGAGCCGCATCGAAACCGCGATTGAACACTATCGAGCGCTTGAAGCGAGCACAGCCGCGGTGTCCGCGCCTCCCCCGGCCCCCGTCGCCGCCGCTCCGGTTCAACCCGCGCCGGCGGCGGCCGCTACTTCTGCACCCGCTGCCAAAACTGGAACCGGAACTCGATCAGCTGCTCCTCATTCCGGATCGGCGAGTGCGACACCAAAGACCTCAACCACAAACAAGACTCCGAATTCCAGCGGCGCTTCCGCCAGCACGAAGGCTCCCGCCCTAACGAACGCGCAGATCATCAAGATGGCGAAATCCGGAGTGGACGAGGACACCATCATCGGCGCGATCCACGATGCCGCGTCCGTGCAGTTTGATCTTTCCCCGGACGCCTTGATTCAACTCGCGCAGAATGGCGTCAAGGGCAAAGTCGTAAGCGCGATGCGCGACCGCGATAAGCGTTCAACGCACCGATCGTCGCCGCCGGCCTCCAACTGAAATTGGGCGCCGGCAGCTGGTTCACCGATTGAACTCATGAGCTTTTCTTTTTCAACCTCGCTCGCGCGCCGGAAAATTACGAGTCTTGCGGCCAGGTTGTTCGCGTGCGCATTGCTGCTCTTCGCGTATCACCCAACCGCCGTTTACGCGCAGGGCGAAAAATGTGGCGCGGCGAAAGATTTGGTCGTGCAAGGCCTCGAGCACATCAAGACCGGCACGCAGGACGAAATCGCGGACGGGCTCCAGCTCCTGAAGCACGCAAACGAAGTCTGCCCGACCTACGGCGACGCCTGGTATTACCGCTCGCTCTTCGAGGCAAAACTAGGCCGCGCGAACAACGCCACCTACGCGTTGAGCAAAGCCAAGCTTTTCGGTTCCGACGCAATGAAAGAAAGCGCGAACCCCTTCATTCTCGCCGCACCCGTTGAGCCCGGAAGGACCGAACTTTCTCCCGTGCGCGAAAAGTGGGCTCTGGCCATCGGAATTTCGCGCTTCAATGAGAAGGGGTTGGACCTGGCCTATACGAGCAAAGACGCGAAGGACTTCGCCGCGCTTCTGCAAGACCCGAAAATCGGACGATTCAAGCCCTCAAACGTTCACATCCTTTCGGAAAGAGTGACCACCCGGCAGCTCAAGGAGGAATTAAATTGGCTCGCGCGCATGGCCCAGGAAGACGATCTCGTCGTGATTTTCCTCGCGAGTCACGGCACAGCGCGATCCATGGACACGGCGGACGTGAATTACGTCGTCACAACGGACACTGAGTTGGAGCCGCAAGACAGTCTGTTCGCCACGGCGATGCCCATGGTGGATTTGTCGGACATCGTGCGCAGCCGCATCAAGGCGCGCCGAACCGTCATTCTTCTCGACACATGCCACAGCGGCGCCGCAACAAGCGCGGCCAAGGAGCGCGCTCTCGGCCTCGCGGACGCTGCGCCATCGCGAGGCGCCCTGGAACGAATCGGCCAGGGAATCGGCCGCGCGATTGTCGCTTCCAGCTCCGAGGATCAGGTTTCCTACGAAGGCCCGCCTTATCAGAACGGCTACTTCACCCATTTTCTTCTCGATGCGCTCCGGCAAAATGGCGGCATGAACAACATCCAGCAGGTTTTCGCGTACGTACGAGAACAAGTTTCAAAAGCAGTCGCGGCGAGAAATGCGGGAAATCGCGGCGTGAGCGCTGAAGGTCAGAGCGTCGTATCTCCACCAGGCCAGACGCCCGTCCTCGATACGAGCCAGCTTGGCAGCGACATCGTGCTCGGCGTCGCTCCTGCAAGTGCCCGACTGCTTCCGAATCCGGCGCGCTCAGCGTACGGCGCGCAGTAGCCTGCGATCGAACTCGTTAGTCGGCCTTCGGGACGCTCCCCGCCGATTCGGTCTCGCTCGATGCGGCGCCCGAGCGTGGGGCGCCTTTGTTTTTGCGAGTGCGCTTGCCGAGAGATCTCCACCAGCGCTCGACTGCCGCTTCGAAATTTGGCCGGACGCCGAATCGCCCAAGTTTGTAATTCGCATCGCGCAACGTTCGCGCATTGTTCCCGCCATCCACGAGTCGCTCGTTCCACTGCCCTTCGTCGCTCTGCCAGATTCCGAAGAATCCGTCCGGATGCGCGTAGCCGTGATTCTGATGCACCGCTAAAACGCGCGGAGACGAATCGACCACGGGCGCGCCCAGAGCACACGCCTGCCAAACCAGCCAGTTATCCCACCAGACTCGCCCGAGCAGTAACGGCGGCATGTCGCGATACATCCCGCGTGCGAACGCGAAGTAGTCGATCCAACTCACCGACCGGCGTTTGCCTCGCGCCGCCACATCGCGGCGAAGCTGTTGCGCCCAAGTTGCGGCGCGAAAATCCAATAGGGCAGTGATATCAATGTCCCACCGCCGCCCGGCCATCAGATAAGCAGGACGCCACGCAGCAACGGCCCCAGCAGCCGCGGCAAAATCGTCGAATAGAATAATGTCCGCGTTGACGTAGCAGACGGTCGGATGGCTCGCGAGGTTTTGCGCTTTTTCGAAAAGATCGTTTAGAAACGGCGTGCCTTTTTCATTGCGCTTCACGTCTGGAACGTGACGTACGCCGAGCTCTCTTGCGATGTCTGCGGTTCCCGCTTCGTCCCCGAAGAGAATAATCTCAGGCCGCGGCGAGATTCGCGTCCAACTCGTCACCGCATTGCGCTGGATGATGCCGATATGCCCTTCGAACGGCTTGGGCATCGCGAAAAGCGTGAGCAATTGCTTCTCCGGAAAAAAATAACTCGTTCTGAAGCCGCTACGTCGCCGCGGTCGCGCGCTCGGGCGACGAGCCGAGACCGATGTAGCGAATCCCCGCGGTCTTATCGCTGAGTTTCAGCGCGCGCCAACAGTCCACCACGGTTTTCTCTCTGTCCGCGCCGCTCCACTTTTCTGCTGGAAGCTCGATGAATTCTTTCCACGGTGTCGCTACGACGATCAAATCAGACAGCCGGATGCATGCTTCGGCTGAGGCCGCGAATTCCAAGCTGTCTCCGAGTGCTAGCCGCGCGTTCGGCATTCCTGCCGGATCGAACGCGTTCACGCGGAATCCACGCTTGATCAATTCCTGCGCGAGAAGAAATCCGACGGCTTCCACGACCACATCCGTTTGCGGTTTGTAGGTCAAACCCAGGATTCCCACGCTGCCGCCGCTCGCCGTATGCTGTTCGACGAGCGCCGCCAGCCATTGAACCTGAGCGCGATTGAATTGATCCGTGGCCTGCGCGAGATCCGCCGGCGCGCCCACTTCTCGCGCGAGCGCCGCCAACGCATGATTGTCGCGCGGAAAACAAGGCCCTCCGTAGCCCACAGCTCCCTTCAGGTATTTGCCGCCGATGCGGGTGTCGAGCCCGAGCGCGCCCGTTACGATGTCAACATTGCCGCCGGGAACCCTCTCGCAGATTCGAGCGAGCATGTTCGCGAAGCTGATCTTCGTCGTCACGTAGGTGTTCACGGCCAGCTTCGTGATTTCGGCATTCGCAAAGTTCATGCGCGCGATCGCTGGCTTCGAATCGCACACGTGTTGGTAGAGTTCCTGCAAAATTCCGCCCGTGCGAGCGTCCGATTCGCCGATCAACACAAAGTCCGGATTCAGAAAATCGTGAATCACGCTTCCGAGCGCAATGAATTCCGGCGAGTAGCACAGCCCGAAGTCGCGCCCGCACTTTTTTCCGCTCACTTCCTCAAGTTTCGATTTCACCGGGCCGCCCGTCATTCCCGGCAGCACGGTGCTTGTCAGCACGACGATGTGAAATTCGTTTTTCGTTCTTAGCGCCCGCCCGATTGCTTCGCACACCGGTAGAACGTGGCGCAGCGAAAAGCCTCCCGAGGGCTCGCTCGGAGTGCCAACCACAATGAATGTGATCTCGGAAGCGGCCACTGCGTCTTCAACGCTCGCGGTCGCGCTGAGTCGCTCACGATTTGCGCCGATCAGAGATTCGAGGCCCGTTTCCGATATGGGCGCCCGGCCCGCTCGCAGAGCTTCGACCTTTTGCGGATCCGCGTCCACGCCAATAACACGCAGCCCCTTCGACGCGAGGCACGCCGCCAGCGGCGCTCCCAGTTTTCCCAAGCCGATTACAGTTGCTGTCTTCACCATCGCCAAATGTCTTGTCCGTGACAGTTCAAAGAATTTCGAATCGCCGCTTCTTAGATGCTTGATGATTGACGCGCATTCACCGCAACCCTCGCCCGGCGGCTTAAACCCCGCGCCGCACGGCCTTCCTTTGTATAATGCCGCGTGCATGCGCTTCAAGCGAACTCCGCATCCCAACTCCGGGATGAGCTCGCGCAAGACTTTGATCGCTAGTCGCCGAATCTGAGAACTGCCGAAATGCCGAGCTTGACGAACTATCGGAGTCTTTTGGATTGGTTCCTCGGCGCGGAACCATCCGATCGGCCGCAGCACCTCGGCCCGCGATGGTTTTTTCTGCGCGCCCTCGGCCTGATCTATTTCTCGGCGTTTTATTCCCTCATTTTTCAGATCAAAGGCCTCATCGGCCCGGACGGCCTGCTTCCCGCGCGCGCGTATCTCGATGCTGTAGCGCATTACTACAATGTGCCGCAGCGTTTTTGGTTTGTTCCTTCAGTTTTCTGGTTCCGCAGCGGCGACCGCGCGCTCGCGGCGCTCTGCTGGATCGGGCTTATAGCGTCGGTGCTGCTGGTTCTGAATTTCTGGCCGCGAGGCATGCTCGCAATTTGCTTTGTGGCGTACGTCTCCTTCGTCAGCGTCGCGCAGGATTTTTCGGGCTATCAATCCGACGGAATGTTGCTCGAAGCGGGATTGATCAGCATGTTCTTCGCGCCGCCGGGATTTTGGCCGGGCCTCGGTCGCTCTCACGCGCCATCGCGCGCAAGCCTGTTCTTGCTTCGATGGGAGTGGTTTCGAATTTATTTCGAATCCGGCGTCGCCAAAATAGCGAGCGGCGATCAATCGTGGCGCCATCTGACCGCCATGGACGACTACTATCAAAACGGTCCCCTTCCCACCTGGATAGGCTGGTACGTGCAACAATTGCTCCCGCACTGGTTTCACGCCGGCGCATCATTCCTGACCCTGGCGATTGAATTGGTTTTGGTCTGGATGCTGTTTCTCCCCCGCCGCTTCCGCATCATTTGTTTCTTCATCGTCACGCCATTCGAAATCAGCATCATCCTCACCGCGAATTACACGTTCTTGAATTACCTCGTACTCTTGCTTGGCTTCCTCCTACTCGACGACAAGTTTATCGCCGCAATTCTTCCTGCTCGCTGGCGAGGTTTGCTCGCAGACCACCAGGAAGCAGCAGTCACCAGCGCAAAACCCACAGCGGCGAGCTGGCTCGACAAAACGCGTGAGATCTTCACAACGGCGCGCATGGCCGTCGGAGCACTTCTGCTCGCATGGGTCTTCTACGCTTCGAGCGCGCAGTTGATCGAGATGCTCGCCCCCTGGCTCCCTCTTCCGGATAAGCCCGTAACACTTCTCGAGCCGTTCCGCGTCGCCGATCGCTACGGCCTGTTTGCGGTGATGACGCACGAGCGCTACGAAATCGAATTTCAGGGCACCCGCGACGGCAAGACCTGGATCGCCTATCCCTTCCGCTACAAGCCGCAGGATGTCTCCAAGCCGCCGGGCATCTACGCGCCATACCAGCCGCGCTTCGATTGGAACCTTTGGTTCGCCTCCCTCGGCCCGTGGAGGGGCTATCCTTTCGTCGTCTATGCCGAGGAGCGCCTGCTGAAGAATAGCCCCGACGTTCTCGCCTTCTTCGCCTCAAATCCCTTTGCGGACTCCCCTCCTCACGCCGTCCGAGCCGTAGTCTGGCAATACTGGTTCACCGACGAAAAGACGAAACATGCTAATGGAACCTGGTGGCGCCGCGAACTCCGAGGCCTTTATTGTCCAGCCCTTGTGCGCAATGCCGACGGGAAGATTGACGTAGATAACTCACCGCAAGTTGAGCCGGTCATCCCATAACTTACTGTCATAACAGCACTTAGTCGTCAGTCGGTGCGGGGTATCTCCGAAAATGAAAACGGGGAGGCCGACCATCGCGCTTCGCCTCCCCGCTCTGTCCCTGGGGTACCTATCCGCGCCCCAGCCAGGAGAAGCGGGTCGCGGACGTTTCAGCCGTTGCTGTTTCAACCCTGGACCCTGAAATTAGTTGCGCGGCGATCTCAGAAAAATAACGGCTGGAGCGAACGCCGGCGAGACGTTAACAAAATCGTGTTCGCACCGTAGGCCTTTCATCGTTTCCACGGCGAAAATTATAAAGTCGTCCCAACGAGGCCGACGCCCCGGTAGAATGGCCGCGACGATTGCAGGCCCTCCTATGAATCTGGATGACGAAACGCGCGAGCCCGAATCCCTCGCTGACGATACCGAGGAAATCACCGCGCAGGATGTGTTATCGCATCTCGCCAAGGCGCCGCGCGCGCTAAGCATTCGCGAAATGGCGCACCAACTCGGCCTGCGTCATCGCGGCCGCCGCTCGCTGCCGAAGATTCTTTCGAAACTGAAGCGCCGCGGCGAAGTGAAAGAAATTCCCGGCGGTCGTTATCAACTCGGCGAAGGCACTCGAGTGAGGCCGCTACAGAAGCCCGGCGCGATCAAATCCGCAAATGCGAAACCCGCCGCGTCGGCAACTCCCCATCGCCCAGCTCGAGATCCAAATCTGATGCCGGGCCGGTTCATCGCGCATCGCGACGGATACGGCTTCGTCGTGCCGTCCGAACCGCAGCCAAGGCTCGAAGGCGACATCTACATCGGACGCGAACGAACCGGCGACGCCATGCACGGCGATCACGTCCTCGCGCGCATCGAACGCCGCCGCCCCGACGGCCGCGCCGAAGGCCGAATCGTTCAGATCGTCGAGCGCAAACACCCGACTGTCGTTGGTCTCTTCCGCTACGGCCCGCACGGCAATAGCGTGCTGCCTTACGACACAAGAATTCTGCACGAAGTGGTCGTCCCGCCGGGAGATGAGTTAACGCCGGCATTAAAAGAAAAGTTGGGCGAAATGCCTGCCGTTTCAGCGGCATCGCGCAAGCGCATGCGTCTCCCGGAACTCGACGGCGCGGTAGTAGATGTCGAGCTCACGCGCTTTCCCAAAGAAGGTCTCCCGCCTGTCGGGCGCGTCATTGAAATCATCGGGCGCCCCGGCGACATGGGAGTGGATACAGAGATCATTATCCGCAAGCATCACTTGCCGCACATTTTCGCCGGCGAAGTTCTCGAAGCAGCCCGTGCGGTTCCGCAGCAGGTCAGCGACGCCAATCTCGCCGGCCGGCGCGACTTTCGCGAACTCCCGATCGTGACGATTGATGGCGAGACGGCTCGCGACTTTGACGACGCCGTCCACGTCTCTGCGCTGCCGGACGGGCGATTCGAGCTGCAAGTCCACATCGCCGATGTCGCGCATTACGTTCCGCGCGGCTCGGCGCTCGATAATGAAGCGCGCCTCCGCGCCACATCGGTCTATTTTCCATTGCGCGCCGTGCCGATGTTGCCCGAGGAACTCTCGAACGGCATCTGCTCGCTCAATCCGCAAGTTGACCGGCTCGTGATGAGCGTGCTGATGCAAATTGATGGCGAAGGGCAAATCGTAAACGCCGAGATGATGCCCGGCGTGATTCGTTCGGCCGAGCGGATGACTTACACCAACGTGAACAAAGTGATCGAAGGCGATCCCGAAATGAGCCTGCGTTATGAAAATCTCGCGGGGCACTTTCGACGGATGCGCGACCTGGCGCTTATCTTGAGCAAACGCAGGCACGATCGCGGCTCAATTGATTTCGATTTACCCGAGCCTCTGATTCAATTTGACGATCAGGGACGCATGGTCGGAATTCTGCGCAGCGAGCGGAACATCGCGCATCGCATCATCGAAGAATTCATGCTCGCCGCGAATGAAAGCGTGGCGCGTTACCTCGAGCGCCGCGGCGTTGGCAGCCTCCATCGCGTCCACGAGAAGCCGGATCCCAAGAAAGTCATCGAGTTCGAAGAGTTGGCAAAAACATTCGGCTATTCGATCGGCGTGGACGATTTATTCGAGCGAAAGATCGTTGTGCGGCACGGGAAGACGCAATCTCCGGCGAAACGCGATCGCGAAGGGCGCGGCCGCACGCGGCAAATGGCTGTGTCTTTCCCAGCTTCGGAAGAAGTGGATATTCGCCCGGAACATTATCAGCGCCTCACGGAAAAAATTGCGGGCAAGCCCGAAGAGCGCATTCTCTCCTACTTGATGCTGCGTTCGTTGCGCCAGGCCCGCTACGCTCCCGATCCTCTCGGTCACTTCGCGCTGGCGGTGGACGAATACACGCATTTCACGTCGCCCATTCGCCGTTATCCCGACTTGATTGTTCATCGCGCGCTGAAATGGGCGCTCGAAAATCCGACAGCCCGGCCGCCCGCGAGCCATGCGGCGCCAAAATCTCACACGAAATCTCACG
The DNA here is from genome assembly GCA_963838705.1 of uncultured Acidobacteriota bacterium. Lineage (GTDB taxonomy): Bacteria > Acidobacteriota > Terriglobia > Acidiferrales > UBA7541 > Palsa-147. The sequence goes on from CAWIRU010000007.1 coordinate 404,407, forward strand.
CGAAATCGGGCGTTCCCGAAGAGTCTCGGCCGATGATCGGCCCGTATCATCGCGCGGTGCTCGAGGAAATTGCCGAAGAGTCCTCGGAAGCAGAGCGCCGCGCCGATGGAGCGGAACGCGAGCTGATGGAGTGGAAAACGGCGCAATACATGGAGAGCCATTTGGGCGACGAATACGATGCCTTGGTCATTTCGGTCCAGAAATTTGGTTTCTTTGTCGAGCTATTCGATGTTTTCGTCGAAGGGCTTGTGGGAATAGACAGTCTCGAACAATTTACCGGCGGCAAATGTTTGTATCGCGAGCGCGACCACGTGATCGTCTGCGAGCCCGAGCGGCGGGCCAAGGTGCAGGGCCGTGCGGCCCAGCGATTGTTCCGTCTGGGAGATCGCGTGCGCGTGCGCGCGGAACGCATTGACCCGTTCCGCCACCGCGTCGAATTTGCTGTGATTCCCTAGCATTTGAGCTATGTTCTGCGAGGCTCTTGGAGGTGATGCGTGGCGGTGCGAACCTGTCCATATTCCTTGACAAAAATTCCCGCAGTGACCGTCGTGACTCGTTCCTACGATCTCGTGTGCCCGTCGTGCGGAAAGCCGCTCGAGATTTCGCGAATCAGCCGGAATATTGCGGCGATTTTCGGTTTGATCGCCGGCGCCGCTGCCTGGTACTGGAGTACGGGCGCATCGCAAAGCCATCACGCTCTCGGATGGGTGTTCCCGATCCTGTACGCCATTCTTGCTTGGGGGATCGTTACTCCTCTCGTGCTGATGCTGACGGCCGATTTGAGTCTCAAGTCGGAACCGCGCCCGGTCGAGATTCACGCCCACGCCGAGCCGGCAGCCGGCGGGCACAGCTCCGGCCACCACTGATTCGTCAGGGCGATCTTACATCGCGCTTCTCTTCATGGTTGTCATCCCGAACAAAGTGAGGGATCTGCGGTTCGTATGAAAAGGCTCCATTACGTTAACCGCAGAAGACCACGCGCCGATCCATTCAAGTTTTGTTAACCCCGATTTGTTGATCCTCTCGAAACTGCGCGAGCGTTGAACCCTCCGTACTATTGTCGGCTTATTTCGGCATTGCAAAACTGTCAACTATGTTGACGCCCTATGAGTCCCTGTTGGGCAAGCGGGTCGAGGCTCATTATCGAGCGAGCGATCTGCAACTCTCCGCGGCAGGAACCCTCGTGGCGGATTCAGGGAAATCCATCTCCATCGAGGACAACTTTCTCCAGAACGGCCGCGAAAAGAAAATGCGCCTCGAGATACCCTACCAATACATCTTTCGCGTTGTAGAGAAGTCGGTATCTCCGGGCGCGCCTCGACCATGATTCCAGTTCCACTGAACACTCGGCAGCCACACGCCATAACGCGTTCCTGATTTCCAAAAAAATTCCCGCAAAGTCTCAATCAATCCATCGCATCGTGATGGCCGCGGTGTCGCTCCCGTCCCGATAGCGCGCTGGGTTACACTGGCTATCTTTAAAGGGGGTTGCCATGAAACCTGCTGTGGGATTGATCGGGCTTGGACTGATGGGCAAGCCGATGGGACGCAATCTGCTCAAAGCTGGATTTCCGCTTACGGTGTGGAATCGTACGGCGAGCAAAGCAGACGACTTGGTGCGCGAGGGCGCTCGCTGGGGCGATTCGCCGCGCGCCGTTGCCGCGGCTTCCGACATCGTCATCACCATCGTCAGCGATCCGCCGGCGCTCGAAAGTGTGCTCTGGGGCGCGAATGGTGTTTTTGAAGGATTGCGCACGGGCAGCGTGCTTGTGGACTCGAGCACGGTTTCGCCGGAACTCGAGCGCCGCGCCGCGGCGGCCTGCGCCGAGCGCGGAATCGAATTCTTGGACGCGCCGGTAACCGGCGGAACGTGGGGCGCTGAATCGGGTGATCTGGTCTTCATGATCGGCGGCCGCCAGGAGACTCTGGCGCGGGTCGAACCCGTTCTGCAGGCCGTAGGAAAGCGATTTTTTCTGCTCGGGCCGAACGGTGCGGGACAGACCGTAAAGCTCGCCATGAATATGATTCTGGCGCTTCAGGTGGAAGCATTCGCCGAAGCTTTGGCTCTGGTCACGGGCGCGGGAGTCGCCGCGGATAAACTCGTCGAAGTTCTGCAATCAAGCATGGCCCGCGCGGGCGTGCTGGACGTAAAAGCGCCGGTGATTCTGAAGGGCGATTTTAAGCCGAGCTTTCCGCTGCGCCTCATGCACAAAGACATGGGGCTCGCACTCGACTTGGCCAAGCAGCTCGGCATCACGCTTCCGGCGGGAGCCGCGGCCTATGGAACTTACAGCGCCGTGAAAGCGGCGGCAAAGGAAGATGTGGATTTCTCCGCGGTCGCGCGATTCTGGCAGAAAGCGCAGAGCGCATAATGACGGCTTCTCCCAAGCCGTCGCCACGCGGAGAAGCAGACAGCGTGGGCCTCCCTCTCTCGGTGCTCGACCTCGTTCCGCTCGTCGAAGGAGGCACCAGCGTCGCTGCGCTCCGTGCCGCGGCCGAGCTCGCCCGCGCAGTTGATCGGTTCGGCTACAAGCGGATCTGGTACGCAGAGCACCACAACATGCCCGGTATCGCGACGACGATGCCTGATATCTTGATCGCGCACGTCGGCTCGATGACAACGCGAATCCGGCTTGGCGCCGGCGGCGTGATGCTTCCGAATCATTCCGCGCTCGAAGTGGCCGAATCGTACAAGCTCCTCGAGGCCATCTATCCCGGCCGGATTGATCTCGGCATTGGGCGCGCGCCGGGCACCGATGCTCTGACGGCGCTCGCGCTCCGCCGTTCGCGGAAGGCGCTCACCGCCGATGATTTCCTCGAGCAGCTCGGCGAGCTCGTCGCTTGGGGCAGCGGAACGTTTCCGGCGGATAATCCGTTCCGCAATGTCCGCGCAATGCCCGACGACAGACCGCTGCCGCCGCTCTATCTCCTCGGGTCGAGCACCTCCGGCGCCGAGCTCGCCGCCGAAATGGGCGTCGCGTTTGCCTTTGCCGGACATTTCAGTCCGGACTCGCCCGACCTCGCCATGCGCGCGTACCGCACTGGATTTTTTCCGTCAGGCGTGCTGGATAAACCCTACGCAATCCTCGCGCTCTCGGTCCACTGCGCCGACACCGATGAAGCGGCCCGCCGAATGGCCTCGTCCATGCTTCTTTCGTTTGCCCGCCTCCGCACTGGGCACCCCGGCCGCTTGCCAAGCCCGGAAGAGGCCATGGCGCACGTTTACACTCCCGAGGAAGAAAAAATAGTCGCGTTTTTTAAGAACCTTCAGATCGTGGGCACTCCCGAAAAAGTCCGAGCCCGCATCATGGAGATCGCCACTAGAACGCAGGCCGACGAAGTAATGATCGCGACCCACGCGTATGATCCTGCCGCGCGCATTCGCTCCTACGAGCTCCTGGCGCACGCCTTCGGTTTGCCAGAAGCAGTCAAGACGTCACCTGAGGGAGTTGCAACGAAGACGGCGGCTTCAACCACGTAATCTTGATTCTCAGGACGACTGCACCGGTCTTGCAGCGATTTCGATTGATCTCAAAGTCGCACCAAACCGCGGCCGGCAAGCTGATGTCATCCCGAGTCCCCGACTTTTGGGGACGAGGGATCTGCATTTGAGCTGAACATGAGGCATATTGAAATTCCTAAGGCTCAGCGTTCGCTGGGAAGAAGCCCAGCGCCAAATCCCGCGTAGTGCGCAACCCAGCCGGCGCCGCGAGAATAATTGGAATTGTATTCACGACAACGGCGGCGGTTGCGAGATCGCCGTGCGTCCCGCCCGGAATCGTCAGAACCAACCGCGGCTCTCCTTCAATTTCAATCGTGTCGCCAGGATCTTTCGCGCCGACGAACATCTTGAGTTCCAAAAAGACTTTTTCTTTCCCGCCGGATGTGCCGCGCGCGATCTGATGTACGCCGGCAACTTGCCCCGGCGCCACTTCGAGAAATTCCGTTTTCACATGCTCGGTGGCGATGATGGGTTCGATGGATTCCGAGATGTCGTCAATCGCTAGACCCAGCCCATCCGCAACCATCGCGACGGATTCCGGCAACCCATGATGCTTGATAACGCCCGCAGCGGCCTGCGCGTGAAATTCTTCAGGCGTCATTCCCGCGCCGACTTTCTTTTGCAGCGGCAGGCGCCGGTGCGACGCGTTCACGATTCGCCTCGCCCTCGCCGAATCCACACGTTGCGACGCCGTCGCGAGCGTCAGAACGAGCTTATCCATCACAAAGCCCGGATTGACGCCGGTGCCGACGAGCGCGACGCCTTCCTCTTTTGCCGTGTTATCGAGTTCCGCCGATACTTCGGGATGCTTGCGAAACGGGTACGCCAATTCTTCGCACGTGGAGACGACGCAGCAGCCTGCCTCGAGACATCCGAGCAGTTGTTCCTTCACGCTTTCGAGGTACGACGACGTCGAATGCACTACAAGGTCCACGTGTCCATCCAACACCGCGCGAGGATCGCCGGATATTGCTACGCCCCATGGAGCATCCTCGGCGCCTGCCACTTCGCCGAGATCTTTGCCGACCTTCGCGGCGTCTGTATCAATCGCCCCGGCGATTTCCAGCGCCTGCTTCGTTCGCATCAGGCGCGCGATTGATGCGCCAATCGGCCCGACACCATATTGCACGACTCTAATTTTTTTCCTCACCGCGTCTCCATTTGATTTCTAGCTGCAATACGTTAAAGCCTGAAGAATTACTCCGCAACCCATTTCATCGTGGATGTTACGAACAATCATCCCGAATTGGTTTTAGTTGTCATCCCGAGTCCGCCAAGGCGGACGAGGGATCTGCGGTTCGTACGGAAAGGCTCTATTAGCCATTGCGCGAAGTTCTTGTCGCAGCGCCATAAGCACCGCATAATGGCCGAACGATTTTTCCGTGACATCGTCCTCTGCACACAACTCTCAGCGACGCGCCCTCGGTGGGCTCATCCTCCGCATCGGCGGCGCAATTCTCGTTCTTGCAGTTCTGTTTTATTTTTTGCCGCTGCGCCAGGTGGGCGCGGCATTGCGTTTGTTGCCGGTCTATCTGTGGATTCTTGTCCTCGCGGGATATCTCGCCAGCCATTTCGTCGCGTCTCTCAAATGGCGCTTGATGGTGAATTTGGCCGGCTCTGGATTGAGCGTTCCGCAAGCGGTGCGATGCTATTTCGCTGGATTGTTCAGCGTTTTGTTTCTGCCGTCAATCGTCGGCGGCGATGTGGTTCGAGCGGCGCTGGCGCTGCGCATGGGCCGGAGCAAGGCCGCCGTGCTTTTCGGCAGTCTTCTCGACCGCATTCTGGATTTTCTGGCGCTGGCGCTCCTTACGATTGTTGGAGCGCTTCTTGTTCCTGGAAGTCTCAGCCCAACCAGCAGGCGCGTTTTCTTTCTAGTTGGCGCCGGAGCAGCCATCCTCGTCGCTGCGGCGTTACTCACGGTGTTTTTACTTCCCGCGCGCCGATTTTCGTTTCGTATCCGCCGCCAGCTCGTCCGTTTGCGGGAAGCGCAACGCGCGATGTCCGCTCAATCTCACTTTGTTTTTGCCGCATATCTTCTCGCGATTGGCGTGCAGGGAGCGTTCATTCTGTTAACGATGGTGCTCGCGAACGCGGCGGGACTGCACTTGCCGCTGCAAGTTTGGCTTTTTGCGTGGCCGATGGCGAAAATTTCGGCGCTCGTTCCTCTGACGCAGGGAGGCATCGGCGTGCGCGAAGCAACTCTCGCGGGTCTGCTCTTGCCTTTCGGCGCACCCGCCGCGATGACCGTGGCTGTCGGCCTCGCGTGGGAAGGAATCACGATCGCGGGCGCGTTACTCGGCGGCCTCGCGTCGTACTTCATTGGCCGCCTAAAACTCGACGTGGTCTGACGCCACTCGCACGCGAAAAAAATCCCGCGCGCGAAAATTATTGAAAATGCGAATAATCCGGGAACGGCGGAATCTTCGGCGGCGCCGGCGGATTCTTCTCCACTTCCTTCAACACGACTTCGATCGCCTTCTCCAGTTGCGCGTCGTGCCCTTCTCGCCACGCGTGCGGGTCAAGCTCAACTTCAATGTCCGGCTCGACTCCGTGATTCTCGACGTCCCATGCGCCATCCGTCGTGAAAAATGCGACGCGTGGCGCCGTCACAAATCCGCCGTCCATCAATTGCGGATAATCGTAAATCCCGACCAATCCTCCCCACGTGCGCTTGCCAACAAGCGGACCTAACCCCACGTGGCGGAAGAGCCAGGGGAGCATATCGCCGCCGGAGCCCGCAAACTCGTTGGTGATCATTACCTTTGGTCCGAAGATGCCGCCCTCGGGAGTGCTGAAGGGAGAGCCCTCGCGGGTCATGAAGTAATCCCATTTCTTCCGCTGCAAATATTCGATCACGTAATCAGCGGCCTCGCCTCCGGCGTTATAGCGCTCGTCAATCACCGCGCCTTGCTTGCCGAGTTGCGCGAAGAAATAACGATTGAAGTAGGTGAAGCCGCCAGTGGCCGTGTCCGGGAGATAGACGTAGGCAAGGCGCCCGCCGCTCAGTTCATCCACCTTGCGGCGATTGTCTTCCACCCACGCGCGATTTCGAAGAGCGGTGTCGCTGTCTACGGGCACGACGATGACGTCTCGCGAACCCGCACCATCCGGCTTTGGACCGACTTTCAGCGAGACCTGCTTTCCGGCCGTTTCCTGGAAGAAACTGAACACATCATCAGTGCCGCGCACATCCTTGCCGTTGACCGCGAGCAAATATTCGCCCGTCGAAACATTCACGCTAGGCTGTGTTAATGGGGCTTTCAGCTGCGGGTCCCAATTTTCGCCGTTGTAGATCCGAGCGAAACGATAGCGGCCGTTTTCAATCGCGTAATCGGCGCCCAAAAGGCCGACGTGGACTTCCTTTGGTTCGGGTATCTCGCCGCCGCCGACGAACATGTGGCCGACATTCAGCTCGCCGAGCATTTGCTCGAACAGGTAGTTCAAATCCGCGCGGCTGCCGAGCCGATCGAGATACGGCTCATATTTTTTCTTGAGCGCGTCAATGCTCATGCCGTGGTAGTGCGGATCGTAGAAGAAATCTCTCTCGATGCGCCAAATTTCATCGTACATTTGCTTCCACTCGGCGCGAGGATCCACGCGGACTTCCATTCCATCAATTTTCAATTTGCCTTCGTCGGGCTTCGCTGCCGGATTTGCCGTCGTCGGATGGATCGTCCAAGCGCCGCCCTGCGAGTAGAGAAATTTTTCGCCGTTGAAGGAAATATCGAAAGAATTAACGCCGGAAATAAGTAGTGAAAGCTTACCCTTTGTAAGCTCGAATTTGTAGACGGAGAGCCCTTGAGGGCCGCCGCCATTTCCTCCGTCTACGGCCGGGGTCTCGTTTTCGATGACATAGAGCTCGCCGGTTTTGCCGGCAGAGAGACCTGCGTAGTCTTTGGCCGGAATCGGAAGGGCGAGGATGCGCTGGCTGATACCGTCGAAGTCTATTGTTACCTTCACGGGCTCTTCGGGTTTCGCCTTGTCCTTGGCATCCTTGTTGTCCTTATTGCCTTTGTTATCTTCATTTTCCGGTTTCGCAGCCGCATCGTCTTTCTTCTTCGCGTCGGATTGATCCGATTTTGCAGCGTCCGGCTTTTCTTCGTCGCTTTCAGGCGCGAGCGGAGAGGGCAAATCCTTGCGAAGGACGGCGACGTAGGCGTTGCGCGTTACGTCGTGGCCGTAACTTGAAAGGTCGAGCCAGCCGGTCGTGGGCCCAATATTCGTGCTCGCGGTGAAATAGAGGTACTTGCCGTTTTTGTCGAACGCGGCGTATCTCGCGTCGCTCAATCCGTCGGTGACCTGGGTGGCTTTGCCGGTCTCGATCGAATAGACGAACACGGCGCGAAGATGATTTTCGAGCATTTTCGTGTAAGTGATCCAGCGGCTATCGGGCGACCACGAGGGGTCGAGGTGACGCTCCGGAGATTCATAAACTTCGGTGTCAACTTTGACCGGAACCTTCTTGTCGAGGTCAATGTACCAGACGCTTAGGCGCTTGTCGGTGTAGGCGATTTTCTTGCTATCGGGCGACCATTGCGGCGAATAGAAGAAGGATGGCGGGTTGCCGAGATTGAATTTTCGAACGTCGCCCATTCCATTCTGATCGCGGATGTGGAGTTCGTATTCGCCGGACTCATCCGAGAAATACGCGATTGATTTTCCATCGGGCGACCACGCCGGATCACGCTCGGCCACTCCCGGCGTGTTGGTGATATCGCGGATGTCGCCCTTGTCGGCGGGCGCAGTGAGAATTTCGCCGTGTGCCTCGAATGCGGCGCGGACGCCCGTGGGAGAGATCACGGCATTTGCGATTTGCTTTGAGACATTATCGAAGTGCGGGCGGCCTTCGGGAAGATCGGCGGCCACGCGGATCTCTACCGGATGTTCGCGGTGGGCGGCGAGATCGTAGATGTGAATCGCGCCGAATTGTTCGTAGACAATTGCGCCGGGGCCCGAGGACATGCTTTTGACCGGGAGTTCGTGATTCGCGATTACCTCGGTGACTTCTTTTGATTTCGTATCATAGGCAAAGATTGCCGGAACTCCGTTGCGGTCGGAGATGAAGTAGATCTTGTCCTCGATCCAAACCGGATTCACGTCCACCGAGTCTTTTCGCGGAACGCGCTCGATCTGCGAATCGGAGAGATTGGCGATCCAGATCGCCGAAGAAGTTCCGCCGCGATAATGCGACCAGGTTCCGAAGGGCATCGAGACGGGACGGTAGGCAATCCGCGAACCATCTTGCGAGTACGATCCTTCCCAACCTCGCGGGAGCGGCAGCGCCGTGGCGAATCCGCCTCCCACGGGCACGGTGAACAGCCGGAAGATGCCGCGAGTGGAACTATCCCGCGTTGACGCAAAAAGAATATTTTTGCCGTCATTCGTCCATCCGGAGACGACATCGGGGCCCGGTTCGTACGTGACTCGCCGCGGCACACCACCGGCCGCGGGGACGACGTAGACGTTTATTTTTCCTTCGTATTCGGCCGAGAACGCGATTTGCGTGCCGTCGGGCGAAAATCGGGGATAGGCCTTCAAACCGGTGCCGGACGTGAGCCGGATCGCGTCGCCGCCCTCGCGGCTGACGAGCCAGATATCGCCGCCGTAGATGAACGCAATCTGTGTTTTGCTGAGAGCGGGCTCGCGCAGGAGCAAAGGCTTCTCAGACTGTGCGTGCGACACGCTGCCAGCGAGCGCGAGAATCGCAATCAGGGCAAGTTTCTTCATGAAAATTCCTCCGTCCGCGGCTCGATACCGGCGGCGCGACATTCTATATTGAAGGTTCAAGGCAGGCGAATAAATCCGCCGAATGGTCTTGCGACGACCGCATACCCGCAACTCTTTGGACGCAATCGGGTTAAAAAGGTATCGGCTTTGCTGGCGGAAAATTTGCTGCCGGTTGGCTCTGAGTGTGCGCGCGCGACAAACGCAAAATCCTTGGATGGACGTGTGCGGGAGCATCCGGCGGGCTGCGAATGTGCTTGCCGCGAAACATGAGCCAAAAGCGAAGATGCCGGGCCGAAGCCCGGCGCTACAAGTGCCTGGCGCTGCTTCGAGGCGGACGAATGACATGAGCGCCGCTTGGTGACTTGTCGCGCACGCGACGATTGCGAAGTGAAATATTTCGCGGGCTGAAGCGTTAACTTAGTTAGATGAGGATCGGCATATGAGGAAAAGTTACTGGCTTATTTTCGGGCTGGCAATTTTACTGGCGGGCATCGTTTCGCACGTTCGCGCGCAACAGAATCCGCCGCAAGATCCGCCGAAGAGCCAAAATCAAGGGCAGTCTCAGGATCATACGGGCATGGCGGGCATGGACATGGGAGACATGCAGCACGATTCGACCACGGCTCCGCAGGCGGCCGTGACGGCCAATCAACAAATGTCCGACATGCACATGGAAATGGGGCCGCATATGCGGATGACTTCGATGCGGCCCGCGAGTCCGGGCGATGAAAAGCGCGCTGAGGATGTGGTTGCGACGCTGCGGCCGGCGATCGAGAAATATAAGAACTATCAAGTCGCGCTCGACGATGGATTCAAGATTTTCCATCCAGAACTTCCGCAGGACCACTACCACTTTACGAATTACAAGTACGCTCTTGAAGCGCAGTTCACCTTCGATGCGGCGCATCCGACATCGCTGCTTTACAAGAAAGTCAGCGGCGGATACGAGCTTGAGGGCGCGATGTACACGGCGCCGCGCCAGTACACCGAGGACAAGCTGAACGAGCGAATCCCGCTCAGCGTTGCGCGCTGGCACCAGCATGTGAATTTGTGCATGCCGCCGAAGGGAACTGGAATAACGCTGGCGAACTGGAGCGAGTTCGGACTCCGCGGATCAATCGCCACGGAAGATGCGTGCAACACTGCCGGCGGACGATGGTCCGCTGTAATTTTCAACTGGATGGTCCACGTCTATCCCTACGAGACCGATCCCGCCAAAATTTGGGCGCACTGATCGCGGTAAAAACAAAACCGCCCCGAAGAGTTCCTCCGGGGCGGTTTCTTTCGGATTTCTTTGCTGCCGGTAGCGATCTCGAAATTACGAAAAATCCGGCCGGCCTTCCGGCCAGCCCTACGAGAAACGGACCTTACTTCTTCGCAGCCTCGTAGTTCTTCGTGATTTCGTCCCAGTTCACTGTATTCCACCAGGCTTCAATGTAATCGGGGCGGCGATTCTGATACTTGAGGTAGTAGGCGTGCTCCCAAACGTCGAGCCCCATTACCGGCTTGCCGCCATTCATAATCGGGCTGTCCTGATTCGCAGTTGAATCGATCGTCAGCTTGCCGCCGGTGATCGCCAACCACGCCCAGCCGGACCCGAAGCGCGTGGTGGCCGCCGCGTTGAATTTTGTCTTGAAGTCAGCGAAGCTGCCGAAGGCGCTCTTGATGGCTTCTCCGATCTCGCCCTTCGGTTCGCCGCCTCCGCCCTTCTTCATGATCTTCCAGAACATCGAGTGATTGGAATGGCCGCCGCCGTTGTTGCGGACAGCGGTGCGAATATTTTCCGGAACACGATCGAGATTTCCGATCAGTTGTTCGAGAGAAAGCTTCTGAAGGTCGGCATGGCCGTCGAGAGCCTTGTTGAGATTGGCGACGTACGCGCCGTGATGTTTGTCGTGGTGGATTTCCATTGTCTTGGCGTCAATAAACGGTTCGAGTGCGTCGAAAGCGTAGGGCAATGGCGGCAGCACGAAAGCGGTTTGGGCCGCGGCGCCTTGCCCGGTGGTTTGAGTCATTTTTTCCTCCTCAATTTCCGGTGTTGCACGATAATTATAACTCTTGTCGCGCCGCAAGGCGAAACCAGCGGGACGCGCAACGGAGAGTGAAGCATGCCGGCAACAGAGCACGTCGAGAAGCATTTCACGGCAACGGCCGCGGTTCGGGATATCGTGATCGGAATGTCGGACGGGCTGACGGTGCCGTTCGCGCTTGCGGCTGGCCTTACGGGCGCGGTGGCTGCGACGGCGGGCGCCTTGATTGTCACGGCCGGTCTCGCGGAAATTGCCGCGGGCTCGATTGCCATGGGACTTGGCGGATATCTCGCGGCGAAAACGGATTCCGAGCACTACGAGTCCGAAAAAATTCGCGAGTATCGCGAGTGCGAAGAACTTCCGGACGTCGAGAAGATGGAAGTCGTCAAAGTGTTCCAGGATTACGGTCTGAGTGATGCGCAGATGGCGCCGATCGTCACGTCGATCTGCTCCGACAAAAAACGCTGGGTGGATTTCATGATGCGCTTCGAACTCGGTTTAGAGGAGCCTGATCCGGCGCGGGCCGGCCGAAGCGCCGCGACGATCGCCGCTTCCTACATCGTCGGCGGCCTCATTCCGTTAACGCCCTATATGCTGATGCGCCACGACGTCGTACACGCGCTGTGGTTCTCGGTCGCGGTGACGCTTCTCGCCCTTTTTATCTTCGGCTCGGTGAAAGGCCACTACACGGGCGTCAAGCCGTGGCGCGGCGGAATGCAAACGGTTCTCGTTGGCGGATTGGCCGCGGCGGCGGCGTTTTTCATCGCGCGCCTGATCAGCTAGCGATTCTTGCGCGATTCGCGGAGCGACTCTGAGGTGAACGATGAGGATCCTCTCCAGGCAGGACGCTGCGTCGCTTCTAGGCGGTGAGTCGCCGGACTTATTTCTTGAGGCAGTCCGCAAGCGTCTCCCTGTCAACATCGGGCCATATCTGATACCGCCAGACTCGGGCGCAAAGACATCCATAGCAAGGCAGCTGGCGAACGCGCTGCTGCCCCACTCGGATACGTTCTTGTATATCAGGGGCTGGATGGTTTGGCCCTCCGCGGAGCACTTTGACCTTTTTGACGGATACCGACGCTCTCTCGGAGAGAAACGCGAGCTCGGTGAAGCGCCAGTTCACTTGTTTACGACCGGAGAGGAATCGACCTTCACTAGCATCCTTGCGATGAGCTTGTACTTCGTGTGGGACGTCGAGATTTTTGACGATCGAGGAAGTGTGCTCGTCACTTTCAGTCACGACGAGTGGATGGAAATGCGTTTACAGGATTTGGCCGTGCGCCAGCGTTTGGAGGAATGGGCTGCCTGGTTCGAGCTCGAGCGATTGGCAGCGCACGGGCCACCCACTGAGTAGAAGAAAACCAGCTGCAGGTGCGAGCAAAATTATGCTGAAGGTCCTACGAATCTCCAATTTTAAAGTATTAGACCTCTGAGCTGTCCGGGCGATTGATGTCCGGAACTGCTTCATTTGCGGGTAGTTGGACGTAGGGAGAGAAGAAAGGTCTCCGCGCCGCCGCTCGGCTGTCTCGCCGAGATGCTAACGGAACGCGATACGTTCCGTCTGCATCTAATGTAGTTGAAAAGCAGTAACGTGGTATTTTTTGGATCGAAGGCACCGCGGGCGAGGTTTTTGGGTAGAATTCATAAATAGTTCGAGTTCATCATACGGGCAAGACTGCCCGGGTTTGAATCGCAAAGGAGATCTAACGATGAGCAGTAAAGTAATTGGAGTGCGCCGCTGGGTTGCATTTACCGTGCTGGCAGCAGCCCTCGTGACCGGCGGAATTTTCGGCGTCTGGGCCATGAACTGGTCCGGCCACGCCGTGTTCGGGGCGGCCAGAATTCCCGTAAAGGTGTCAACGAACGCCAATCCGGTGAGTCTCGGCGGATTCACGAACGGCTTTTCAGCGAGCGTGAAGCCGGCTCTTCCGGCGGTTGTAAACGTATCGTCTTCAAAAGTCGTGAAGGCACCCACGGGCCAGCAGATGCAACCGTTTTTCAACGATCCGATGTTCAAGCAATTTTTCGGCGATCAGTTCGGCGATCAATTCAAGCATCCGCAATCTGAGCGCGAGCAAAGCCTCGGCTCCGGCGTTGTCGTAAGCCCGGATGGCTACATCCTTACCAACAATCACGTCGTGGAGGGCGCAACGGACATTAAGGTGTCTTTGAGCGACCGCCGCGAATTTACGGCCAAGGTGATCGGCGCGGATGCGAAGACGGATGTCGCGGTTCTGAAGATTGACGCGACGAACCTGCCGGCACTGACGATCGCTGATTCATCGAAAGTTCAAGTGGGAGATGTGGTGTTCGCGATTGGCGATCCTTTCGGAATCGGCGAAACGGCCACGATGGGAATCGTCAGCGCGACGAATCGCGGCTTCAACGGCGCGATCGAAGGCTATGAAGACTTCATTCAAACCGACGCCGCAATCAATCACGGGAATTCAGGCGGCGCGCTGATTGATCTTCACGGCGACTTGATCGGAATCAACACGGCGATACTTCCCGGCAATGGCGGCGGGAATCAGGGAATCGGATTCGCCATTCCCATCAACATGGCTCGTTCCGTGATGGATCAACTGGTCGCTCATGGAAAAGTGATTCGCGGCTATCTCGGAATTCACATCGAGAGTGTGACGCCGGCGCTCGCCAAGTCGTTCGGACTGCAAGACTCCGCCGGCGCGTTGATCGGAGACGTGACCGCCGATGGACCCGCGGCCAAAGCGGGCCTGAAGCGCGGTGACGTCATCACTTCGCTCAACGGGCAAAAGGTCGAAGACAGCAATGATCTCCGCCTGCGCGTTTCACAGACCGCTCCCGGAACGCCCGTCGAGTTGAAGGTGATCCGCGACGGGCAGTCGCGAAATTTCAACGTGACGCTGGGTGAGTTGCCAGAGAAGGACGAGAAGGCGCCAGCACCGGAAGGGTCGGGCTCGAGTCTTGACGGCGTGCAGGTGCAAACGCTCACGCCCGACATCGCGCAACAACTCGAACTGCCGGCCGGCACGCGCGGCGTTGTTGTCGGCTCGGTGGATCCATCGAGTGCAGCAGCCGAAGCGGGACTCAGCCGCGGCGACGTGATTCAAGAAGTGAATCACAAGCCGGTGGCGAGCACGCGGGAATTCGAGCAGGCGGTTGGGTCGGTCAAAGGCCCGGTTCTCCTGCTCGTCAATCATGGCGGGGTCACGGCGTACATCGCGATTGACGGCCACTAAGAATGATGTAGCGATGCGATCAGCAAGTCCAAGCAGTTAGAATGGCAGAGGGCGCGAAGGCCGTTACGGCTCGCGCCCTCTGTTTTTTGGATAGCTACCCAGCCCGCCTATTACCCGGTAACGCTTTGAACGATAAACGCATCACATTTGGATATGCAATTGCGGAAGACAACCTGCGTTTCGCACCCAGCACGTACAAGACCCGCGGTATTGTATTGATTTGCAATGACGGCATTATTGTAGATTCATGCAGCGCTGGAACAGGTTATGCTTTCAACACGCGGGGCTGTAGAATAGTACTTTAGTTCTATTCTCCCCAGCCCTACGCTCTAGTACTAATTACCCAGCGCAGGAATATTTTGCCCGTGCGCATAACTCATTCTCTAAGCGCAGAACCGGAGAAGGCGATGGCCTCGACGTCAAGAGTATTGTTCTCACCTCTGCCAGAGGGCGAGTCTCGTTTTCGCTCGTTTGGCGCAGGACTTGGGTTGGAATTCGTGGCTCTGGTTCTCCTAGTCGTAATCCCGATGCTAATGCCGCAGCGGTTGGAAGTGGTGACGCGTTACTGGATCACTCCGATCGCGACGCCGCCGGTGGTGCCATGGAAGCCGCAACCGCGTCCGGCGCCTCAGCCAGCCGCAGTCAAGCAGCCAGTTCTCGCCAAGGTGGTGAAGCCAGTTCTGGTTGACCCGCCGAAGCCGCGGATCATGACGCCGGTGTTCACTTCTCCGATCGCGAAGCCTGCAACCGCGAAGAGAGATACTCCGAATCCCGATGTGCCGTCCGTCAAGCCAGTTTTTGCGGACAAGACGCCAACGTCTCTGGGCAGCTCCGCGATTCCGACTTTGAAGAAGCCGCGCGAGGCCGTTCAGACCGGCGGTTTCGGAGATCCGAACGGAGTTCCTCCAAATCCTTACAGCCACGGGTCGCCGAATATCGCTACGCTCGGCTCCTACGATTTGCCGCCGGGACCCGGATACGGGAACGGCACAGGCGGAGCGAAGGGTGCGCGTGGAGTTGTCGCGAGCTCCGGATTCGGCAACGGCGTTGCTACCGGCGGTCCGGGTGGAGGCCGGTCGGGAGGCGGTTCGGTCCAGCAGGGTGGATTTAGCGATCAGAGTCCAGTAGCGGCCGCTCCGAAAATAAAACCAGCGGCGAGCTCGAATCCGCGTAACGAGCCCGTTGAGATCACTTTCAAACCCCATCCGCAGTACACGGACCAAGCGCGGCAAAAAAAGATCGAGGGTGACGTATTGCTACAGGTTGTCTTTTCGGCAACAGGTCAGGTACAGGTGCAAAAAGTAATTCGCGGATTGGGATATGGTTTGGATGAAGCGGCCGAAGCGGCGGCTCACCAGATCCAGTTCAAGCCGGCGCGTCAGGACGGCCAGCCTGTCGATTTCGCCGGAATCGTCCATATCACTTTTGAATTGGCCTACTAATTCTAGCGATTGTTAAGGGGAGATTTACCATGCGCGCGTGGATGAAAGCATTCTTACTGGCGGCAGTCGTCGCCTCGTTTCCAGGTTGGGCAAGCGCCCAGCAAGCAACCTCGAGCGTCGATCAGGTGGTGGATCGCATCACCGCGCGCGAGCAAAAAGAAGTTCAGATCATCCGGCAATATAGCCCGCTGATCGAGACCTACATTCAAGACATGCGGCCGGACAAGGATCTCGGCAGCACTCCGGCGAAGGATCATTACTTCCTCGGGCTGGCCGATTTCAAAAAGGGCCTGGTGGATCACTCCCTTCTCGACAAAAAGAGCGTGAAGGGCAAGATGGCGGGCGGCCCGCTCACCCACCTTTCGGATTTCATCTCGTCACAGTACGTTCCCGAAGGTTTCCTCGAGATGGTGTTCGTTGATAACAACGGCTTCGACCGCGCGCACTATCATTTTGATTACGTTCGCAAGGAATTTCTCGGCGAAGTGCGCTGCCTGGTATTCGACGTAACGCCCCTGCCGAAGACCGGAAAGGGCCGATTCAAGGGTCGCATTTGGGCCACCGAGCAGGACTACACGATTGTCCGTTTCAACGGCGTGTACACTCCGATTGCCACGATGACCGGCTTCAATCTTCACTTTGACAGCTGGCGCACGAACATGCAGCAGGGACTTTGGCTGCCCACTTACGTTTACAGCCAGGAATCGAATCTGAAGGACGTATTCGGCGGCACCGTTCGCTTCAAATCGCAGACGCGGCTCTGGGGCTACAACCTGCGAAACGCCGGGCGCGAGAGCGAATTCGCCGAGCTGAAGGTTGAAGCGCCGGGAGCGATTCAGGATCAAGCGGCTGCGTCTCAAGATCCCTCGCCCGTCGAGGCGGAGCGGCAATGGCAGCACGAGGCGGAGGACAATGTGGTCGAGCGGCTGCAGCGCTCCGGCCTGATGGCGCCTCCGGGCCCCGTTGACAAAGTTCTGACGACGGTCGTCAACAACATCGAATATACGAGCAACGTCGAAATTCAACCGGAAATTCGCTGCCGCGTTTTGCTGACTTCGACCCTCGAGTCTTTCTCGATCGGCCATACGATCGTCATCAGCCGCGGTTTGCTGGATGTGCTTCCGGATGAAGCCAGTCTGGCGGCGATGCTCGCGCAGGAAATGGGCGAGATCATCGTAACCAAGCCTTCCACCGATCAGTGGGGCTTCAACGATTTGACCAACATCCCGACGACGGAAATCATGGCTCGGCTGTCGTTCCGCGACAACGTGCATGACGCAGAGCTCGCCAACCAGAAGGCGCTCGAACTGCTCAAGAATTCGCCGTACAAGGACAAGCTCGCGAATGCGGGACTCTTCCTCAAGCAGCTCGATGCGGAGCAGAAAGCGCTGCCGGCTTTGATCAATGCGAAGCTCGGCAACCGCGTCTATCTCGCCCAGGGATTGCTGGGTTCTGCGCCGCAAATCCAGATGGCGAAGCTGGATCAGATTTCAGCGCTACCGCTGGGAGGCCGCATCAAGATGGATGCGTGGTCCGACAAGGTTGACATGGTCAAGACCAAGCCGGTGGCATTGATTTCCGAACGGGAGAAGATGCCGTTCGAAGTCACACCGTTCTTGCCTTATCTGAGCTACTACTCGAACACTCCGGCCACGTCGCAGGCAGATAAGACAGACGTGAAGCCGGCTGAGGCCACAACCGAACCACCGGCGGCTGATCCGCAACCGCAGGCGCAACCACAAGACTAAGCACAAGTTTTCCTCCTCCGTAAAGACCCGGTGATGGGCCGAGCCCGTCACCGGGTCTTTTCGTTTTCAAGCCCGCAACTTTCGCCGCCGGCCGCCGAACCGAATTCCTTCACAACTTATCCAGGTTTGAGCGAAACTCGCATTGTCGTGCGACACGGGTCACTCGCCGAATACTTTCGAGCCGATTCGCGACCGGCTCGCGAAATCGCCGTGGTATGGCACCGCGGGTTCCGGACCGATCGCTGGTCCTACGGAACCCTTTTGTGCGTGGCTTCACAGTTTGCGCGTGAGCTCGAAACTCGCGGCATATCTCGAGGCGATCGCGTCCTGATTTGTGGCGGAAGCTCCGGTGAATGGCTGGCGGCGTTTCTGGGCTGCCTCCTGCGCGGCGCTGTCGTCGTTCCGATGGACGCGATCGCGTCCCCGGAATTCGCCCGCCGCGTGGCGGATGACGCGAAAGTCAAACTCGCCGTCGTCTCGCGCGATCTGCCCGGGCTGGAAGGAATCCCGACTTTAATTTTGGATGACCTGCGCGGCGTGGTCGGCGCGCACGTGAAATCCCCGTACAATCCCCCGAAGCTCGAGCGGGACGATATCCTCGAAATCGTCTTTACTTCGGGCACAACGGCAGAACCCCGCGGCGTGGTCTTGACTCACGGCAACCTGCTTTCCGGCCTCGAACCCATCGAGACGGAAATCGCAAAGTACCGCCGCTACGAACGTTTCTTTCATCCGTTGAAGCTCCTCAATCTCTTGCCGCTCAGCCATGTATTCGGGCAAATCCTCGGCATCTTCATCCCTCAGATCCTGGGCGGGACGACGATCTTTCTTGATTCGTTGCGGCCCGGCGAAGTGGCCGCCACGATTCGCCGGGAGCGCGTTTCGGTTCTCGTAACCGTGCCTCGCTTGATCGAATCCTTGCGCGACAAACTCGAACGCGATCTGGAAGCCGAGGGCAAGCTCGACGCCTTCTACCTCGATCTGGCTGCCGCCGAGAAAGAAAGCTTTCTCAAGCGGTGGTGGCGGTTTCGAAAAATTCATTCGCGCTTCGGCTGGAAATTCTGGGCGCTGATATCGGGCGGCGCCGCGCTGCGCTCGGAAGAAGAGAAGTTCTGGGGCCGGATCGGTTACGCCGTAATCCAAGGCTACGGCCTGACGGAAACTGCATCGCTGATCAGCGTGAACCATCCCTTCGCGCTCGGCGAAGGCTCCATCGGGAAAGTGCTGCCCGGCCAGGAAGTAAAGCTGGACGAAAACGGCGAGCTCCTGGTGCGCGGGGAAAACGTCGCGGCGGGTTATTGGAAGGGCGGAAAGCTCGCGCCGTTGGGCGAGGACGGCTGGTTCCGAACCGGCGACTTCGCCGATCGCGACGAGGAAGGCCGCCTCTATTTCCGCGGCCGCCAAAAAAACGTAATCGTCACGCCGGAAGGGATGAAGGTATTCCCGGAGGATTTGGAAGCCGAGCTTCGCAAGGATCGCGGCATCCGCGATTGCGTCGTCCTCGGCGTGGACGCGAAGGGAGACGGGAACGCGGAACCCTGCGCGGTGCTGCTCCTGCGCGAGCCCGCGGGCGACGCGAATGCCGCGGCCGAATCAGCCGTGCGCACGGCGAATCAGTCCCTCGCGTCCTATCAACAAATTCGCTTGTGGTTCGTCTGGAAAGATCAGGATTTTCCGCGAACGCCGACGCAGAAACCATTGCTCGCAAAGATTCGCGAAGTTGTGACCGCAGAGGCCGGCCGGCACGAGCCCGCGGTTGCTTCCTCCGCGCTCGC
Source organism: uncultured Acidobacteriota bacterium (assembly GCA_963838705.1). GTDB lineage: Bacteria > Acidobacteriota > Terriglobia > Acidiferrales > UBA7541 > Palsa-147. The sequence continues at coordinate 423,849 of CAWIRU010000007.1, forward strand.
GGATCTGATTTCCCAAATCACCCACAAGCGGCCGGGGCAGCTTTCCGGCGGCGCGGATCTCTCCTCCGATTTGAATCTCAGTTCGGTGGATCGCGTCGAGCTGATGAGCGCTCTTGAAGACAGATACCAATTGGACGTCAGCGAAACCAAATTCGCGGAGGCGAAGTCGGTCGGGGACATCGAGCGGCTTCTGACCGCCCCGCCGGCGCCCGCGCGGACATTCGTTTATCCGCGTTGGGCGCGGAGTTGGCCCGTCCGCGCGTTGCGCTTTTTAATTTATTACGCGCTCACCTGGCCCGCGACGATGATCCTCGCCGCTCCGCGCGTGAGAGGGCGCGGGCGCGTCAAGCCGGCCGCGGGCCCGTTTCTCGTCGTCAGCAATCATGTGACGTATCTCGATGCCGGGTTCGTGCTCGCGGGCCTGCCGTTTGGACTCCGGCACCATCTGGCGACGGCGATGGATGGCGAAAAACTCGCCGCGATGCGGCGCGCGCCGGCGGAATCCGGATTTCTTCGCCGCGTGCTCGAGCGCCTGAAGTATTTTCTCGTCGTTGCGTTGTTCAATGTTTTTCCGCTGCCGCGGCGATCCGGCTTTCGCGAGAGTTTTTCCTACGCCGGCGAACTGATCGAACACGGTGAAAGCGTCCTTATCTTTCCCGAAGGCGAGCTGACGAGCGACGGATCAATCGCGCCGTTTCGAGCGGGAATCGGGCTGCTGGCATCTCAATTGAAGGTTCCGGTTGTGCCTGCAAGGATTGACGGTCTTTTCGCGATGCGCCAGGCACGGAAGCGGCTGGCGCGGCCCGGGACGGTTCGCGTTACGATTGGCGACCCGGTGAAGTTTCCGCCGGAAGCGACTCCGGATGAAATCACGCAAGAGCTTCAGCGGCGCGTGACAGCGCTGGATTCGACGCGCGATTAATTCCCAAGCGGGAGGCGCAGCCGGGCTTCGCAGCCGTGCCCTTGCAGGACATTTTCGAGCGTGAGCGTGCCGCGATGCGCTTCGGCAATCTGCCGGCTCAGTACAAGTCCGATTCCCGAACCGCTCGGCTTCGTGGTGAAAAACGGAACGAATAAGTTCGCCGGATTCGGAATGCCTGGGCCTTCGTCTTTCACCCAGACCTCAAGAAAACTGTCCACGGATTTCCATCCCACTTGCACGCCGCCGCCGGTTTCGAGCGACGCGTCCACGGCGTTGTGGACGAGATTGATCAAAAGCTGCGCGAGTTGATCGGGGTCGGCGTGGATTTTCAATTCCGGGCCCGCCTTCAACTGAATTTCCATGCGCGGCTCGAGCCCGACAACCCTGCGAATCCAGGGCGCAACTTCTATCGTCTGCAGTGCCGGAGGCGGCAATTTTGCCAGGCGTGCGTAAGCGTTCATGAAGCGCGCCAGGCTATCCGAGCGCGTGGCGATCACCACCAGGCCGCGCTGCATATCTTCTTCCCAGTCCGACGCGCGCTTCGGCCTCTTCAGGAGCGTCGCCAGATTTTCCGCAACGGATTTGATCGGCGCGAGCGAGTTGTTCAGCTCGTGCCCCAGCACTCGAATCAGCCGCTGCCAGGCCTGGCGCTCTTCCTCGCGCAGCGCGCGGCTCAAATCGGAAATCACGAGCAACTGGTGCGCGAGGCCGCCCTCGCGGAAACTGCCGCGTCGAATTTCCCAGCGCCCGGACTTTCCCGGAAACGCGATGGCTTCGATGTGCGGCCCTTCGTATGCGAGACAAGCCGCCAGTCCCAATTCAGCCGCGGTGCGTCCCATCACGCGAATGGCGGGTTGATCGAGAAGCCGCTCCCCGGCGCGGTTCACGAGCCGCAGACGTCCGTTGCCGTCGAAGGCAAACACGGCGACGTCGATCTCTTCCATCACTTTGCGGAGAAGCGCGGTCGCCTCGAGTGCGCCGAGGCGCTGCCGGTGCAGCGTATCGCCCAGCGCATTCACTTCGCGCAAGACTTCGCCGAGCACGTCGTCACGGTTGGCGCCGCGCGCGCGGATCGAGAAATCGCCTTCTCTCAGCGCCGCAAGCAGATTCGAGAGCGTGCGCATCGGGAAGACCACTCGCTGTTCAGCGCTGAAGGCGAAACCGAGCCACGCGGCGGCCATGACGACCGTGAGCGTCCACTGCACTCTTGGGGTGAAATTGCCGAACCAGAGCAGGAGCAGCGCAACGCCTGTGCCTACGCCGCCCGCCGCGAGGGCCAGCAGGAGGATGCGCCGCTCGTACGGAAGTGGACTCAAAGGTTGTATTTCTGCAGGCGGCGATAGAGGGCGCTGCGACTGAGGCCCAGGGCCTTGCTGGCATGGCTCACGTTGCCGCCGTATCGCGACAGCGCCTTCTGGATCAGCACGCGTTCCACGTCCTCGAGGCCCATGTCGTCCAGGCGCAGCGCCGCGTCGCGCGAGACACGCAGGCCGAGATCGCTCGCGCGCACGTGGTCGCCTTCGGCAAGCAGAACGGCTCGCTCCACGGAATGATCGAGTTCGCGCACATTGCCCGGCCACGGATGATCGAGCATCAACTGAAGCGCCACCGGCTCGAAGCCGGCGAGGTTCTTGCGGTATCGCTGCGCCGAACTGCGCAGAAAATGAAGGGCCAGGAGAGGGATGTCCTCCTTGCGTTCGCGCAGCGGCGGCACGTGGATTTCGATCGTGTTCAGGCGGAAGAGCAGATCTTCGCGGAATTTTCCGGCGTGGACTTCGGCGGAAATATCGGCATTCGTGGCGGAGAGGATTCTCACGTCCACGCGGCGCGTCGTCGAGGAGCCCACGCGCTCAAGTTCTCCCGTTTCCAGTGCGCGGAGCAATTTCGCCTGAAGATTCATCGGGACGTTGGCGATTTCGTCGAGGAACAGCGTTCCGCTGTCGGCAAGCTCGAATCTCCCCACACGATCCGTCTTCGCGTCGGTGAACGCGCCTTTCACGTGGCCGAATAGTTCGCTCTCGAAAATTCCTTCCGGCAGCCCGCCGGCATTGACGGTGACCAACGGGCGCCCGGAGCGGGGCGAGAGAGCGTGCAGCGTCCGCGCGACCACATCTTTGCCCGTGCCGTGATCGCCGGTGATGAGCACGTTTGCATCGGACGGGCCGACGCGCGCGATCAATTCGATCACGGGCCGCATCGCGGCTGACTCTGCGATCAATGTTGGACGCCCGTCCGCTCGCAGCAGGCGATTTTCGGCCTCGAGCCGCTGGCTGCGTCTGATGGCGTGCGCCAACTCGATTTGCGTCTTGAGAATGGCAAGCAGGCGGTTGTTTTCCCACGGCTTCTGAACGAAATCCTTCGCTCCCCGCCGCATGGCTTCGACTGCGAGTTCGAGACTGCCCCATGCCGTCATCACAATGATCGGCACGGAGCCGTCTTTCGCACGGATATTCGAAAGCAGGTCGAGCCCTTCCTGGCCTGACGTCGTGTCGCGCGCGTAGTTCAAGTCGATCAAAATCGCGTCGAATTCGCGCGTCTCGAGCGCTGCGAGCACCGCCGCCGGCGAGGCCACCGTCTCGGTTTCGAATCCTTCGCCCTTCAGCAGCAGGCGCAGAGCTTCGCGCACGTCCGCTTGATCGTCGGCGACGAGGATTCGAGTTCGATTGGATGGCGATGGCATGGGCGATTTTGCTCCGATTTTAGCGCTATCCGGGCTTGCTCCCGCTTCCACGATCGGAGTTGACATGTTCACCCTGGGTCCATTTTGTCTTCATTGCCTGAGATTATCATTCCGTGTCTGAAATATTTCTCGCTGGTGTTTAGCGTTCATTCGTATCGCAGTGCGCTCATCGGATCGACTTTTGTCGCGCGGCGCGCGGGCACGTAGCACGCGATTAGCGCGACGATAATCAAGAACGCGATCACGCTGACGAGCGTCGCCGGGTCGGATGCGCGGACACCGTAAAGCTCGCTCGCAATCCAGCGCATCGCCGCGACGCTGACTGCTCCGCCGATCGCCGCTCCGAGGAGCGTCAGCCGCATGCCCTGGCCGAGGATGAGCTTGACGATGTCTCTGCGCTCGGCTCCAAGCGCCATGCGAATCCCGATCTCGTGCGAGCGCTGGGCCACGCCGTAAGACATCAGGCCGTAGATTCCCACCGCGGCAAGAAACGTGGCGAACGCGGCAAACGCTGATAGCAGGAACATGCTGAGACGGCGCTGCGAAACCGCGGCATCGAGAAAATCTTCCATCGTTTTCACTTCGGCCACCGGCTGGTTCTTGTCGATCGTCCAGATGGCATCCCGGACCGAGGGCGCGAGTGCTTCGGGCTTCGAGGTCGTGCGGATCACCAGGCACATCATGTGCGAAGGCGCCTGCAGGTAGGGGAGATAAATAATTCCGGGAGTCTTCCCGCCGCTGCCCCACTCGCGGATGTCTCCGACGATGCCGACGATCGTGATCCAGGATTCTTTTGCCTCCGGCTGCCACGGCACCTGGCGCGGCTCGAAATGCGGCCTGATTTGTTTCCCAATTGGATTTTCGTTCGGCCAGTAGCGGTGCTCGAGCGATTCATTGATGATGGCGACTCCGGCAGTCTGGCCGCCGTCGTTCGGCGAGAATTCGCGGCCGGCTTCGAGCGGAATCCTCATCGTGCGAAAATAATTTGCATCCGAGATCGAGTACTGCGACGTGAATTCCTCTCCCGAGCGGGGCGTCGCGCGGCCTTGAATGTCAAAATCGAGATCGTCTCTCCATCCGCTCATCGGGACGAAGTTCACGGCGCTCGCCGACGCGACACCGGGCAGCGTGGATACCCTTTCAATCGTCTGTTGAAAGAAGTTTGCGGCGGACCGTCCGCTCGCATAGTGTGATTCCGGCAGCCAGACCTGCATCGTGAGCACGTTCTGAGGGTCAAGTCCCAAATGCTCGGTCAGCATTCGCACAAAGCTGCGAATCAGAAGCCCCGCGCCGATCAAGAGCACGATGGACAGCGCGACCTCCGTGACGATTAAGCCCGACCGCATGACTCCCCCGCGGTGTCCTCCAATATTGCCCCGCCCCCCTTCTTTCAGCGTTTCTCCAAGCTCGGAAAACGACATCTGAAACGCCGGGAAGAGGCCAAACAAAACTCCCGTCATCAGGGAAATCAGAAACGTGTACGCCACAACCGAGCCGTTTATTCCTATCCAGTCGGCATGAGGGATTTCTCCCCGGCTGCCGTGCGGCGGAAGTCCCAGCCGGAGCAATTCGACGCCCGCATATGCCATTGCGATGCCCAGCACACCGCCAACCAGTCCGAGCAGTGCGCTTTCCGTGAGCAACTGGCGAACCACGCGTATCCGCCGCGCGCCCAGCGCTGTGCGAACAGCGATCTCCTTCTCGCGCGTCGCTGAACGCGCGAGAAGCAGGCTCGCGACGTTGACGCACGCGATCAAGAGCACCACGCCAACCGCGACCAGTAAAATCTTGAGTTCCGGCTTGTACTTTTCCACCAACGAATCGCGCATGCTTACGACGCTGATTCCCAGGTCCTGATGAACGTTGGGGAACGCTCTTTTTTGATTCTGCTGAATCGTTTCCATTTCGGCTTGCGCGCGGGCAATCGAGACGCCGGGTTTGAGCCGGCCAAAGACGATTAGAGAAGAGTCGTCCCGGTCCATTTGGCCGCGATCGAACGTGTATGGCATCCACAGATCCCATGCGATCGAAGTACCCACGGGCGAAAAACCGTACGGCAGAACGCCAACAACGACGTAAGCCTTGTCATCCACTTCGATCGTCCGGCCGATCCATCCCGGATCGCCTCCAAATTCGCGCTGCCACAGCCCGTAACTGATCAACACAACCTGCCCATGCCCGGGATTCTCGTCATCGGGAAGAAAGTCCCTGCCAAGATATGGCCTGACGCCGAGCATTCGCAAAAACTCCGATGTAACTTCCGCGCCATAGACCTGTTCGGGGTGCTCTGCTCCCCGGACAGATCGGAACGCGACTTTCCAGGCTGACACTTCCTCGAACGATTTTTGCTGTTCCCGCCACTCGAGATACTCCGGCGGCGATGTCAATCCGTGAACGATTCCGCGGTTCAAGTCCGTTCGCCAGATATTGACCAGCCGCTCCGAATTCGGAAAAGGCAGCGGCCGCAGCAGCAGAGCATCCACCACGCTGAAAATTGCCGAGTTCGCGCCAATACCGAGCGCCAGCGTCAGCGCTGCCACCGCGGCAAATCCGCGGTTCCTCATCAGCATTCGCGCGCCGAATCGAATGTCCTGCCAGAGAGTTTCCATCCCAAGGGCCTCCGCCATCAGAGGGAAGCCCCGATTCTATTATTACTCCTCGATTAGGTGTTGCCATTTTCAGCAGACGGTCGAGTGGCATGGCAGTTGGACCGCTAGCGGGTGCGCCGGGCTTTCTTTTTAGAGTCTCTCTTCGCGGAGTCATGCCGCCGTCGCGGATCTTTCAATCCCGTCTCGAGCTTGTTCTGAACTTCCCGAATCACTCGCGGTGCCAGGATCGCCCGCCGCTCTGTCAGGTAGGCGCGGACAGCGCGGGGTTGTGGCTTGGCCAAGGCGCGCAGGGCCCACGACATCGCCTTTACGACCATCGGGTCGCGATCTTTTTCAAGGATGCGGCAAACCTGCAGCGTGCGATGCGCGTCGCCTTCGCCGCCCCGCGCCTTGCTGTTCAGCGGAACAGTGCTGACTAGCGCTATCCGCCTCCACCAATGGTCGGCGGAGCGCGCCCAATCGTGAATCAGGCTTGCCGGCACGCGCCTTTCCCGCCACAGCGGCCCCGCCAAAAAGATTCCGAAGCAGTCCGCCGCGCCCCAGCTCGAAATTCCGCGTCCGAGCCGCTCGAGTTCCCACGCGTTCAGCTTGTAGAGCGCTCTTTCGTGATGGTGGATCAGCTCGTAGGCGAAAAAGCGGTATTCGATTCCCGGCAATTCGAGGAGCAGGAACGCAAGTTCGGTAACAACGTGCGGCGCCGCGCTCTCGAGGCGTTTCGTAAATTGCCGGCGCACCACGCGGATGTCTTCCGTCTTCCAACTGCCGGGTTCTCGCAGTTGCTCGTCAATCTCCTGCGCGAGGCCGCGCACGCCAACTAGATTGTTTTCTGCTTCCGGTGCCATCGGTTCGGCCTCAATTGGATCGCTTGGCGTTGGATGGACAGATGTTTGACAGGATTGAATCCCAAGATTCGCGGAATAGTTCTCGGATCCACCCAATGCGCGTCCTGATTCCTTAGACGCAAAAAATGGAGAATGGACGTGCATCGCCGTTATCGTTTCCGCAGCGCAAGTTTCATCGCGCACATGAGTTGTTGCGGCTTATTAAGAATGCGGCCGGGCCGCAGGTTTTGCCGCTTTCACGAATTCCACTGAATCCGGGAGAACTGGCGCGGCCGCGACACCCAGCTCTCGTCCGAGAAAATGCGCGGCGAAACTTCGACCAGGCGCGGGAAGACGTTGTAGACCGAAAGGGGCGTCCAGTCGCCGCCGCTGCGCGGCTTGTATCCGCGGCGGTTCAGCTCTTCGGCCATGCGCGTGAGCGACGCGTCCTGGACGACCAGTTCCATCATGACGAAAAGAATTCGCATTTCGGCGGGATTCTCTTCGAGGCGCGCGCAATCCTTCGCGATTTGCAGCCCGAACGGAATCTCCGGCTGCGGTTGCTTCCCTTCGGTGGCGCCCGGAGCCACGCGCTCCCATTCGATCGCCAGCGGCTTCCATCCTGCGGTTTTCATTTCCTCGAGATGGTTTGCGTCGAGCGAACCCTTCAGGACTTCCCGATAATGTTCGTTTGCCATCTTTTCTCCTTCCCATTCGCCCCAGTCCATCACACTCAAGAAATTCAGCCCGCTGCGCCGTCATTCGTAACGAAGCGCGACCAGCGGATCCACTCGCATCGCCCTGCGCGCCGGGATGTAGCAGGCCAGCAGCGTAACCGCGGCCAGCAGGATCGTGACGCTTGCGAACGACAATGGATCGCTCGCGCTGACCCCATAGAGCCAGTGCTCCAGCGCTCGCGAAAGCGCCAATGCCGACACCAATCCGATGGCGGCGCCGGCGAGAAATAGTCTTAGGCCCTGCGACAACACCATCTTCAGAACATCCTCCGGCCGGGCGCCGAGCGCGACGCGCACTCCGATTTCTTGAGTTCGCTGCGTCACCGAAAACGACAGCACTGCATAAATTCCAAGCGCGGAGAGAAGCAACGCCAACCCAGCAAACGCGCCGAGAAGCGAAGTTTGCATTTGCCGCGGCGTCAGGTATTCATCCACCAGATCGCCGAGCGGCATAACTTCCGCGACCGGCTGCTCGCTATCCACCGCCCAAATCTGCTGCCGGATCGCTTCCGTCATCTGCATGGGATCGCCCTTCGTCCGCACGGCGAGATATTCAGGCTCGAATCCAAAATCCTGCTGCTCGTAGGGCATGTACAACTCGGCCCTCGCGGGCACGTCGAGTCCTGCCTGGTGCACATCGCCAACCACGCCGACGACGGTGATCCAGGGAGATTTGTCGTTGTAATCGCCCGTCTTGAGATGCTTGCCGATGGGATCCTCGCCGGGCCAAATATTCCGCGCCATCGTTTCGTTGATGAGCGCGACCGCGGGCGTCCCCGCACCATCGCGGCTCTCGATCAAACGGCCCTTCACGAGCCTCATTTCGAGCGTGCGAATGTAGTCGCGGCTGATGATGCGGACATTCGGAATCAAAACCTTGCTGTCGAGTTCCGGGCGCCCCTCCACCTGTATGCCCGACGCGCCTCCATAGTTCGTCAGAGGAACCCACGAGGTGTAGCCCGCCGCTTCGACTCCCGGCAAGTTTTCCACGCGGTTGAGAACCTGATCGTAGAACGCCACTCGCGGCGCAAACGCTTCATATTTTTGCCGCGGCAGAGGTGTGCGCATCACGAGGACGTGATCGGCGCGAAATCCCGGATCGTGATGGTAAAGCGCTTCGAAGCTGTGAATCATCAGCGCCGCGCCGGAGAGCAAAACGATGGCAAGGGCCACTTCGCAGACTACCAGCGCATCCCGCAGCCGCCGCCCTCCTGATCCGACGCCGCTCTGCCCTCCGCCTTGCTTCAGCGAAGTGACCAGATCGATGCGCGAAACTCTCAGCGCCGGAATAATTCCGAACAGAATACCTGTCGCGAGGGAAATCGCGATTGTAAATGCGAGCACGCGCCCATCCACTCCTGTCCCGCTCGAGGAGGTGAATTCTTTCGGTATCAAACTGCCGAGAAAGCCTGCGGCGAAAAGGGAAGCGAGAAAGCCGATCGCGCCGGCCGGCACCGCCAGCACGATGCTTTCGATGAGAAGCTGGCGCGCGATGCGCGCCCTGCTCGCGCCCAGCGCCAGCCGCAACGCGAGTTCGCGTCTCCTGCCCGTCGCGCGCGCCAGCACCAGATTCGCGATGTTCGCGCAGGCGATCAGGAGCACGAATGCGACGGCGCCCATCAGCAGGAGAAGCGCGGATTTTGTTTGTCCGGCGAAGTCATCGCGCAGCGGAACCGCGTACGCGCCGACTTTGGCATTTTCGTCCGGACGTTCCTTTTCGATTTGTTTCGCGATTGCCGAGAGGTTGGCGTTCGCGGTCGCGAGCGAAACGCCGGGCTTCAATCGCGCGACAACGCCCAGGGAATGGTTCCCAAAATTGGTTAGTTTTTGTTTTGTAAATTGCGAGGGAACCCAAATCTCTATCTCGCGATCCGGAAATTGAAATCCGCGGCGCATGACGCCGATCACCACGTATTTCTCGTAGTTTAGTGAAATTTCTTTTCCCAGGATTTGCGGATCGCCGCCAAACTGCCGGAGCCATAGCCCGTGGCTCAGAATCGCCACGTGGCGCGCGCCCGGAACGTCGTCATCGGACTGGAAATTGCGGCCGAATTCCGGCGTCACGCCGAGAACCGAAAACAGGTTTGCCGTCACGCTTCGCCCGGGGAGTTCCTGAGGCTGGCCTTCGCCGGTCAGATTGAACGACCCCCCAAAGGAGATCGCCGCCATGTCCTCGAATACCTGGTTCCGTGATTTCCATTCAGCAAAACTTCCCGCTGAAGGCGTGTTGTGCGGGAAGCCATACGCTGAACTGTCCTCCCAAACCATCACGAGACGGCTTGCGTCACCGTAAGGAAGCGGGCGAAGCAGCACAGCGTCGGCGACGCTGAAGATGGCCGTATTCGCAGCGATCCCCAAACTGAGAACGGCGATGGCAAAAATCGTAAATCCCGGACTCTTTACGAGCATCCGGATGCCATACCGAATGTCTTGCCAAAATGCGGACATCAGGCTGCCCCGACTTTCGTCTGGCCGCTGACGATCCATCCGTCCGCGAGCTGTATGATTCGGCTGCCATACGCGGCCCAGTTCTCGTTGTGCGTCACCTGGATAATCGTCGTGCCGGCTTCATTCAAGCCCTTCAGCAGGTCCATGATCATTTTTCCTTGGCTCGAATGCAGGCTGCCGGTCGGCTCGTCCGCCAGAATCAGCTTCGGGTTTCCGATCACGGCTCGCGCCACGGCGACAAGCTGCTGCTGTCCGCCGGAGAGTTGGTTCGGGAAGAGATCTTTTTTTCCGACGATCTGAAAGCGGTCTAAAACATCCGCGACCATCGAATCCCGCTCGGACTTTTTGATGTCGCGGTAGGAAAGCGGGAGATCAAGATTCTCCGCCACTGTGAGGTTGTCGAGCAGATGATATTGCTGGAACACGAAGCCAATGTATTTCTTGTGCAGTTCGACGCGTCGGCGGTTATCGAGTTTCTGGACGGCGTTGTCGAGCAGGTAGTATTCGCCCTTCCACGCGCCGTCGAGCATTCCGATAATTCCCATCAGCGTGGATTTGCCCGCGCCGGAAGGACCCATGATCGTGATGAAGTCGCCGTCGGCGATCTCAAGATTGATCCGCCGCAGCACCCACGTCTTCCCCGCTCCCGACTCGTACGACTTCTCGACATCAACCATTCGAATCAAATCGCACCCACCTTTTCGCTTGAACTTGAAGCTTCTTATTCATATCGCAGCGCGACCATCGGGTCCACGCGCATCGCCCGCCGTGTCGGCAAGTAGCACGCCAAAAGCGCGACGCCGCTCAGGATCACCGCGACTCCCGCAAACGTCAACGGATCGGTTGCGCTGACGCCGAACAGCATGTTTTCCATCAGCCGCGTCATCATCAGCGCCGCCGTCACGCCGATGGCCACGCCGATCAGCGTCGTCTTCATCCCGTCGCCCAGCATCAGCCGCAGGACGTCGCCGCGCTGCGCCCCGAGCGCAATCCGGATTCCTATCTCGTGCGTTCGCTGACCCACAACGTACGAAATTACGCCGAAGATGCCGATGCTCGATAGCACCAGCGCCAAGGCGGCAAACACTCCCAGCAGGATCATCGAAAATCGCCGCGCGGCCAGTGAATCGGAAATGACATCGTGCATCGTATGCGTGTCGTACATCACATTTTCGCTGTTGAGCCCTTCGATCGCTTTGCGGATCGTCTCCCCAAGCGCCGCAGGCGATTGCGCGGTCCTTACCACCACCCTGGCGCCCGGCGGCCCGACAAAGAAATGGTCGGGTATCTGCAGCAACGGCATATAAGCCTGTGCCTGGATGGAGTTGTGCGCGTCGGTATCGAGACCCCAATGCTTGACGTGGCCCACGATTCCCACGACCTCGAGGTGCATTTCGATGATTCCGAGATTGATCTGCTTCCCGATCGGATCCTGATTCGGAAAATACTGCCGCGCAAAACTCTCGTCGATCACGACGGCCGGCTGCGAGTGCTCGTCGTCGCTCGCCGCCAGGAATCGCCCTCGCTTCAACTGAATCCCCATCGCCTTCAGGTAGCCCGGATCCACGAGATAGAAAAGCGATAGTTTCATTTCGCTCGTGTTCGCGGGCTTCGGCTGTCCTTCCAGCCAGAACGGCAACTCGTTGTCTCCCTGCATGGGCAGCGCTCCACCCGTCAGCGACACCGCTTCCACGCCGGGAATCGCCTCCAGCGTGCGTCCAACGTTTCGGAGGGCGGCTCTTGTCGTAACGGGGTTCGCGCCGAGTGAAGGCGACAGAGAAACGGAAAACGTCAGCACGTTGTGCGGGTTGAATCCTGGATTCACGCTCCACAAACTCACAAGGCTGCGAATCATCAGCCCCGCACCCACCAAAAGAACCAGTGCCATCGAGATCTCGACGATTACGAAAACGCCCTGCGCCCGATGTCTGGCGCCGCTCGCGCCGCGCCCGCCTTCTTTGAGCATTTCTTGCACGTTCGGCTGCGCGGTTTTTAGCGCCGGTGCCAGGCCGAAAACTACACCTGCCAAAATCGAAGCCACCAGCGTAAACAGCAATACGTGTCCGTCCAATCCCACCGCCTCGCCTCGCGGCAACGCCTCCGGCAGTACGTCTAGCGCCGCCCGCGTTCCCCATTCCGCCAGAATCAGCCCCAGCCCTCCGCCCGCCAAACCGAGCAAAATGCTTTCCGTCAGCAGTTGCCGGATCACGCGTGTCTGGCTTGCACCCAACGCCGCGCGAATCGCAAATTCGCGGGCGCGACTGGTGGACCTCGCGAGTTGCAGGTTCGCCACGTTCACACACGCAATCAACAGCACGAAGCCGACCGCGCCCAGCAATACCAGCAGGAATGCCCGCACGTCTCCGACCATCGCTTCCTTCATCGGCACGAGCGTGATTCCCCGGTCCTTGTCCGCATCGGGGTATTCGGACGCCAAGGTGCTCGCGATTCCGTCCATATCCGCGCGCGCTTTCTCGATTGTCACTCCTGGCTTTAGCCTCCCGATTGCGGCCATCCCTTCATGCACGCCGCGGTCGTGAAATAAAGGATCGTCAAAATTTCCTACCGGAACGAAGACATCGGTTTGCTTGTGATAACTTTGGATTGCAAGGTGCAAGCTCGCGGGAATCACTCCGACGATCGTGTAGCCCTTGCCGTCCATCGTGATTGTTGATCCGCAGATCTGTGGCGATTTCGCGAACTTCTTCTCCCAGAGTCCCGCGCTGATCAACGCCACCGGCGCCGCACCAGTTCGATCCTCGTCCGCTGCAAACGTGCGTCCTAGGACGGGACGTACTCCGAGGATTCCGAAAAAGTCTGCGGACACCATCTCCACGTTCACCTGCTGCGCCTCTCCGCTACCCGTCAGTGTGGAACTGTCCGACCGGTAGGCGGCCATCGACGCGAACACGCTGTTCATCCGTTGCCAATCCTGAAAATTCGGGTATGAGATGGATGAATGCTTGAACTCGTGCGCACTCTCGAAAACTGTCACCAATTGTTTCGGCTGCGGGAACGGCAAAGGATTCAGCAACACGCCGTTCACCACCGAAAACACCGCCGTATTCACACCGATCCCGAGCGCCAGCGTCGCTACGGCGACCAGCGTGAACCAGGGATTCTTCACCAGCATCCGAATGCCGTATCTCAGGTCCTGCAGCAGCGTTCCCATTTTTTCAGCCTCTACAACTTCTGGTACCTACTCGTACCGCAGCGCGACCATCGGATCCACGCGCATCGCGCGCCGCGCCGGGATGTAAGTGGCAAAAGCGGCGGCAAACGTGACGAGCGCCACAACCGCGAGGAACGTCGCCGGATCGGCCGCGCTCACTCCGAACAATAGGCCGCTCATCGCTTGCGTGACCGCGAGCGACGCGGCCATTCCGATTGCCGCTCCGGCCGCAACCAGCTTGAAGCCCGCTCCCGCGACCAACCGGAGGACGTCGCGTTCCTGCGCGCCGATCGCGATGCGCACGCCGATCTCACGAAAGCGCTGGCTGACCGTATACGACAGCAGCCCGTAAATCCCCAGAGCCGCGAGAAACACGCCCAACCCGCCCAGCAGCGACGCGATGCTGGCCGCCGTGCGGTTTGCAAACATGGATGCGCGGAGCAGCCCGGCGAGATCGTCGCTTTCAAGCGGCTGCACCTTCGAATCGAGCGATTGCGCGACGTCGTGCACCATGCCGATCACAGCGGATGGAGGCAATTGCGAGCGCACGAGAACGTTCGCGTCCGTGTCTTCGGTTTGCAGCGCCGGGATATACATGAACGGCTGCGGCTCTTCATTCACACGGTGGTATTTGATGTCGTGCGCAACGCCCGCGACCGTCCTCCACTCGCCCCACAGTCTCACGGCGTGGCCCGTGGGATCTTGTCCCGGCCAAAAGCGCTTCGCCATCGTCTGATTGACGATAATCACTTTCGGCGCGCCGCTTCGATCTTGCTCGGCGAAATCGCGCCCCGCGGCAATCGGGATCTGCATCGTGTGGAAATAATTGGCGCCGACGACATTGAGATCGATGCGCATATCCTCGTTCGGGCCGGGCGTATAGCCCTCAACTTGGATGAAGGTGTACGAGCGGCCGGTAAACCACAGCGGTACGTATCGTTCCGACGTGGCCGATTCAACTCCCGGCATCGTTCGGATGCGCTCGAGCATCCGGTCAAAATAGTTCGTGCTCCGGTCGCCCGTGTATCCATTTCCGCGAAGATCGAACGCCGCGAGGGCAACATGGTTCGCGTTGAATCCCGGCCCCGCGGCTTCCGCGTTTCGCAGGCTGCGCAAGAGGAGCCCCGCGCTCACGAGCAGCACGGTCGCGAGCGCAATTTCTGAGACCACAAGCAGGTCGCGAAGGCGATGGCCGCTGGCCCCCGCCGAACGTCCGCCCTCTTTGAGCGACTGATTCAAATCCGTCTTCGATCCGCGCCAGGCGGGAACGAGTCCGAACACAATTCCTGTCGCGAGCGACAGCAGCAACGTGAATCCAAGCACGGGCGCGCTCACGCCGGCGGAAAATGCGATCGGCAGGTGCGAAGCGGGCATGAAAAATCTCAGAAGATTTACGCCCCACAGGGCCAGCAGCGCTCCCCCAGCGCCGCCCACAAGCGCGAGCACGAGGCATTCGCTCAGGAGCAAACGCACCAGCCGGTTGCGGTCCGCTCCCATCGCCGCGCGAATCGCCATTTCTCTCTCTCGGGCCGTCGCGCGCGCGAGCAGTAAATTCGCCACGTTGACGCAGGCGATCAAAAGCACCATCGCCGCGGCAATCATCAGGAATCCCAGCACGCTGCGCAGAAAATCCTGCGCGCCGTAGTGCGCCTTCCACACGGGCGCCACCGAAACTCCGACATTCTTGTTCGTGTCCGGATATTCCCGCGCGAGATTTCCGGCGATCGTTGCCATGTCCGCCTGCGCCTGCGCCATCGTCACGCCCGGCCGCAGCCGCCCCATGATGTGCACGAACGTCGGCGAGCGCTGCTCGATGTCTTCTGCCGGCAGCGCCTGCGGCTGCATCATCATCGGAACCCAATATTCAGCCGCGATCCCGACGATCGTGCCGTAGAATCCCTGCGGCGCCACGCCGATCACCGTGAATGGGTGCGTGTTGATGTGAACCACCCGGCCCACGATATTCGGGTCCGAGCCGAACTGCCGCGCCCACAGCCCTTGGCTCAGAACGACATACGGATCCGAATTCAACGCTTGATTCGGTTCCGCATGAAACGTCTGCCCGAGCGCGGGCTGCACTCCGAGGACGTCGAAATAATTTTCAGTAACGATCAATCCCCACACGCGCTGCGCGGGCGCATCGTTCCGCAGGCTCAAATCCGCGCCGACAAATTCGAAGCCGATGAGCGCGGAGAAGACGTGGTTCTGATCGCGAAAATCCTTGTAATCGGGATAGGAGCTGGTGTGGAACTCGCCGTTGGGCATCACGGTTTCGGCCGTGACCCACTGGTTCGCTTGAGCCACGCCGGGAAGCGGACTCACCAGCACGCCGCGAATCCAGCTGAACACCGTCGCGTTTCCGCCGATTCCCACAACAAGCGTGAGCACCGCGACGATCGTGAATCCAGGGCTCTTGCGCAACATGCGCAGCGCGTACATGACGTCCTGCCAAATTGTCGCCATCGGTCGGGCTCCTGCTTAAATTGCCGCGCGCTCTTATAAATCGTTCACAGCCACAACAAGCAGCGTGGCGTCGTCTTCCAGTTCGCCGCTCGAAAATTTCTCGACGCCGTTCATGACATCCGCCAGCAGCCTCCTGGCGCTTCGGTCGCCGTCAACGCTGGAGCTTCGCAGCAAGCCGGCTTCGCCGAATTCGTCTCCATCGGCGTCGTGCGCCTCTACGACTCCATCGGTAAAGAGAACAAGCCTGTCGCCCGGCTCGAGATAGATCTCGCCGCCGTCGAACCGCTCGGTGGGAAATAGGCCCAGGACGCCGCCGCCCTCGCTCAATCGTTCCGTGCCGGCCTCGCGCCGGATCACCACCGGCGCCGGATGGCCCGCGTTGCAATATCGCAGGCGCTTGCTTGGCCGGTCGAGAACCGCGAAGAAAAATGTGATGAACCGGCCGTCCGTGATGTTTCTGCACATCAATTCGTTAATTTGCGTGCAGAGTTTCTCCGGCGCGAGAGTGCTGGAAGCAAGCCCGCGCACCGTCGCTTGAAGATTCGACATCAGCAGCGCGGCCGGCAATCCTTTGCCCGCGACGTCGGCGATGCAGAACGCAAGCGTCTGCTCGTCGAATTGCAGCACGTCGTAATAATCGCCGCCCACCACGCGCGCCGGGCGCCACGTCGCCGCGATTTCGTAGCCGGCCGCCTGCGGAATCTCCGCGGGAAGCAATCCTTCCTGAATTCGCAGCGCTTCTTCGACCTCGCGTTCCTGCCAGCGCAATTTCTCGGCGATCTCGATCCGCCGGAGTTCATCCTCGCGCGCGTGGCGCCGCGCCTCGCGCCTTTGCCGCCCAAGAGCGACTTGCTTTTCGAGGATGTCGAGCAGCCGCGCATTCACCCATGGCTTCTCGACAAAATCCCCCACTCCATGCTGCATCGCCTCGACGGCCAATCCGACGCTGCCCCATCCCGTCATCACCACAACGGGCGGGTGATTGTCGCGTGTCTGAATCCGGTTCAGCAGCTCGATGCCTTCGCGTCCCGACGTCGTATCGCGCGCGTAGTTCAGGTCCATCAGCACGAGATCGAAATCGCGTGAATCGAGCGCGGTAAGAATCCCTGCCGGAGACGATGCGCTCTCAATTTCGTATCCGTTGCTCTTGAGCAGCAGTCGCAGCGCTTCGAGCACGTCCGGCTGGTCATCCGCAATGAGGATTTTCGGACTCACGCGCGCTTCCGGTTCGATCAATTCTTGTGCTGTTGTGGTCATTGCGATTTTGCGTCCCGGCGGAATGGACAAAATATCCTGTTCGGGACCCGAGGAAGTAACGGCACTTCAGCAACCACGAGACAGTTAACCTAAGTTCTTTGTTGTTTGTATGTTACGGAACTTCAAGTGGTGCCGATGCCAGCTGCGTGACCAGTTGCGGGATACTCTCGTCCCGAAATCGAACATCGAGAAAATGCTCGCTCCAACGCTATTTCGGATCTATTCAAATACTCGTATCGCGGCGCGACAGTCAGGTCCACTCCCACTGCGCGCGGCGCCGGAACGTAACATTCAACCATTGCCCACGCACACGCTTACCGTCGCGGATGCCAAATATCAGCGACCGGGCCAATAAATCGCTATAAGCGCGAACATCGCGCCATGTTCAATGAATGCCGCTAAACGCTTTCGACCTTCGCGCCGATCGTGTCCTCGACGATTCTTCCGTCGAAAAGATGGATCGAGCGGTCCGCGATTTGCGCGTAGCGCGGGTCGTGCGTGACCATGCAGATCGTCGCGCCTTCGCGATGGAGTTGCCGCAGCAGTTCCATCACAGCTTCACTGTTCTTCGAGTCGAGGTTTCCGGTCGGCTCGTCCGCCAGCAGGATGGACGGCTGCCCGACCAGCGCTCGCGCGACGGCCACGCGCTGTTGCTGGCCGCCCGAAAGTTGAGAAGGGTAGTGCTTCATGCGGTGCGCCATCCCGACGCGCTCGAGCACTTCCTGCACGCGCTTTTTGCGCTCGGCCGATGGCATGCTGCGATACGTCAGCGGCAACTCGACGTTTTCGAAAACCGTGAGGTCGCCGATGAGATTGAACGCCTGGAAGATGAATCCGATTTCGCGATTGCGGATTCGCGTGCGGTCGGAGAGCGAGAGATTCGACACCGCTTGCTTATTGATCCAGTAGCCGCCTTCCGACGGCGAATCGAGCAGGCCGAGTATCGAGAGCAGCGTTGATTTGCCGCAGCCCGATGGCCCCGCGATCGAGAGAAACTCGCCGTTCTGAATCTCGAGATGCACGCCCGCGAGCGCGTGCGTCTCCACTTCGTCCGTATAGAAAACTTTTGTCACGCCTTCCAGCCGGATCAATGCTTCGGTATTCGTCATGCTCGCACTCCTCTGAAAAATTTCCCCGCCGCTCTCGCGCCCGCTTGCAATTTACTTCAATTGAATCCGATCGTAATTGTCCCACTGCGACATGTCGGAAAGAATCACGGTATCTCCCACTTGCAGCCCCTTCTTGATTTCCACCGTGTTCACCGACGTTTTCCCCAGCGCCACTTGCACGCGCGTTGCTTCCGAGCCGTCTGCCATGACCTTGAAGAGTCCCACCGTGCTGTCCGCCTCGCCGTGCACCGGCCGCCCGACGTACATCACGTCCGTCAGCCGCTCGATTTCGACTGTGCCTTCAACGCTCAAATCCGGCCGCGCGCCTTCCGGCAGCGTGCCTTCGAGCGAACAATCCACCGTCACCGTTCCGTTCACCACCGCCGGATCGATTCGCGTCACATGCCCCGCGATGATTCCGTTGTGCGTGTCAATGCTCGCCTTCTGCCCGATCTGAACGTCTTTCGCCTGCGTCTCGGCAATTTTCAATTGCGCCTTCAAGTGCGTCGGCTGCGCCACGCGCGCCAGCACCGTGCCCATGATCACTTTCTGCCCCACTTCTACGTCGAGTTCCTGCAGCACGCCGTCAATCCCCGGCGTCACGCGCAATTGCGCCACTTGCGAACGCTTGAGGTCCGCCAGCGCGCGCAGTTCGTCCACTTTCGATTGCTGCACGGCAATCTGCGGTTCCATCGAGCTCGCAAACGTGGTCACTTGCTTTTCCGCGATGTCGTTCTGTTTCGCCAGCTCTTCCGCTTTCACTTTCGACGTCTTCATAACCACGTCGGAGATCAACCCGAGCTTGAAGAGTTCCTCGTTCGTGTCCGATTGAATCTGTGCCTGGTGATATTCCGACCGCACGCCCGCGGCCTTGGCCGTTTGGTCCATCAATTGATTTTGAAGCTGCGCTTTCAGGTTGTTGAGCTCAGCTTGCGAGCCTTTCAGTTGATATTCCGCGTCGAGCGCCGTCTGCTGCAATTCCGGGTTCTGCAACAGCAGGATAGCCGTGTTCGCTTTGACGGGCACGCCGGGCAGAAGATAGCGCTCTTCCACTTGCCCATCCGTCGCCGCCGGGATCAGCCGGATGGTCACCGGCACCAGCGTTCCCAAGCCCCGCACCTCGCGCAACATCGAGCCGCGCTTTACGGTGTCCGTCCAGACGACGCCTTTGTCCACCGTCGGCGCCGCCGGCTTCAGAGTATGCAGCGCGTACGTGACCAGCGGGATGAGGATCAAGGCCACCAACACGTAGATGCCCTGTCTGATCCTCTTCTTGCGTTTGACGTCTGGGCGGGCAATATCCAAAGCAATAGTCTCCAGAGGAAGTATCGCAACTAGACTTCCCCTGCGAAAGGCAAGTTAACTCTTTTAATGTGTATTATTTACAAGGTCGAGAGGAGGCCCCTGCCAGACATTTTGCCCGCTCATGGGAATATTCCGTCCCGGAATCGGACACCAAAAATCAGACTTCCGAGCCCGCCTCTCCGCGCCGTCGCAACGCCAGCCTGCCCTGAGCTTCGAAGGGCATTCTGCCGGCGGTTTTCCTTCCACCGGCATTGTCGCCAACGTCAGCGAGGGAACGCCCAACCCTGTCATTCTGAGGAGGACCCGACCAGGGTCCGACGAAGAATCTGCGGTTGTTTACGCGTTCTCTAACTTTTCTTACTCGCAAGCCAAGCAGGCAGAAGCGTCCGCGCTCTGATCAGAATGTTCCGAGGCCCCAATCACAATTCAGAGCCCAAAGGCCCTTGCCTCGGGGTTCGTGTCAACCACTGCTCCTACGCCAGCGCTTTCCGAATTCGCTTCGTAGTCTTCTGCAATTGCCGCTTCAACGCATCGAGCTGCTTCGAAATATCGTCAAGCTCTTTCCTCGCCACCGCGCCGGCCTTCACCACCTTGTGCGCCTTCGCGTCCGCCGTACCCACCGCGGCGCCGATCGTCGTCGCGATCCGATTCAGTCTGCTCTTCTTCGCCATGTCCCCTCCTAGTCCGTGTCTTTTACTTCTTCAACGCCATCGTACTCGCGCCTCTCGCTCTCCGTCAACGCACCAGCTATTTCCGCCCTGTCTCCCTCTTCATGTAGGGCTGGACGTGAGTCCAGCCGACTTTTTGCCCCGCGCGCCACACTCTCTCTTTAAATCTATTGTTGTCCGCCCGCTGACGGAGCCGGCGGAGGCGTGTCCGGCTGCCTCGTGAACTCGAACGTGCAGGGGCGGCCTAGAATTCCAGCGCCTTCTTCTCTCGTTCCAGTGCCTTTTGTATCGGTGAATTGGGCTTTGATGTTGTAGCTATAATTGTTGCCCTTCATTGCGAAGACCCCGTGCGCATGGTTCTGCGTCACCGTGCCCTTGGCTGCCAGTTTGGCGCTGCCGTCTTCCGCGATCTTTCCTTCGATCAGCAGGTAGCCCGGCCCGCCCGGTTCGCCGTGCACTCCGTGAAAGTTGTTGTCTTTGATCGTGCTGGGGAACTCCCATTTGTAGGCTTCGGTCTGCCCATGAGCTTCGCACGAAAGGTTGGTGGTCCAATTGCCGTCGTACTTTCCCCCCGCAGCCGAAGCCCCGGGCAAGAGACTCAGTGCGCAAACTCCCACAAGCAGCACCACTTTCCGCATTTCCACGATGTCCTCCTTTCGAAACAGAGATTTATCAATACGCAGCAAGCCGAACTCGCGGCAATAATATCGCAATTGATCTGATGCTGTCTGCGCATGACGTATCGTCGAATCGAGGCGCGCGCCCCTGGCGTTGAAGGTCGCGGATCGATCGCTCGTCATTCTGAGGAGGACCCGACCAGGGTCCGACGAAGAATCTGCGGTTTTTCCGAGCCTATTTCTGTAGCAGCGCGTTCAACGCTGTTATGTGTTGGTGCGCGAGCTTGGCGCGCAGCAAATCAACTTTCATCGAATACATCGAACCATATTCAGTCACCTTATGCGCCGCGGGAAACATTGCACTGATATAGGCGTCCCGATAAGCAGTCCAATCCTTTTCGGCAGTCTTAATTTTTGCAAGCGCTACGGGATCGTCGGCGTCCTGTGACAGCACTTTGGCATAGACAGCATCTAGCTTGGCATCCACGCGCGCCGCCTCTTCATGCGCGCACGCGTTCATCTCAGCCGGATTCTTCGCCTTCTGGTTACATTCGCGATATTCCTTGGAGCTCTGACAAAAGGAAGTAATGGGAGTAAGAACCAAGAAAATGAAGGCTGCCACGTATCTCATCGGCCATCCTCCGTCTCATCAGAGCCTCAGCGTTGCCATCGGAGGTGGCCGGAATCATTCAAGCCCGATCGCCGCCGACATTCAATCGCTACATTTTCCGCCCTTAGCGGGCCAACAATAATGCGAAGAATATCACCGACCCAGCCCATCGCAGGCGCTGTTCAGCCTGGAACCCGGCTTCGAAAAGCTATCTAGCGCATCCATTCACTTTTAATTGGCGTTTGTACTCACACGACACGCAGTTCTTGAGTTGAACGAGCAACATGCGCGACAATTGCGGACCATGGTCTTGACGTCTAAGTAAGAGCATGAGCATAGTATGCCGCGAGCTCTCCAGTATCTTCCATCTGCCGCGCGCCCGATGTGGAGCGAGCCGAAGTATTGACCAAGATGCGTTACTTTTTCCGCGCTATTTATCTACTATTGCTTTTATCCGCCTTCGCCACATTGTCCCACGCCGGAAACAGAATCAAACTTGATTGGCAACCGGTTTCTCCGGAAGATCTTAAGCTCACGGACAATCCTGCCGCTCCTGGTGAGAATGCGATGATTCTCTACCGTGAGGTCGTGATCGACAATTGGGACAACTCCATGACGGAGTACGTCCGAATTAAGATCTTCAGAGATGAAGGCAGGAAATGGGCAGACGTGCAATTGCCGTTCGTTCCGGACGCTTGGGAGATTAAGGATCTTCGAGCGCGGACCATTCGTCCCGATGGAAGTATTGTCGACTTTAAGGGCCAAGTATTCGATGAATTAGTTGTTAAGGCCCGCGGATTTAAAATCAGGATGAAAAGGTTCAGCCTTCAAGATGTCCAGCCGGGCAGCGTCGTTGAATACATCTATCGGCGTCAATATAGAGCCAGCGTTTCAACCCCTGACGAATGGACAGTTCAGAGTGATCTTTACACTCGACTTGGTGTGTTTACGTTTCGCCCGTATCTGGGATTCTCGGCAGTCCTATGGCGAGAGCATGGGTTGCCGCCAGGATTAGCGCCTCAAAAGCAAAAAGATGGAAGCTTTCGTTTGGAGATACACAACCTCACCGGAGTGGAGAACGAGGACCTAATGCCCCCCGAAAGACTTGTTCGGGCCCGCGTGGGGTTTTTCTATCGGCACACGTTAGTGCCGGGCAACCCAACGGCCGCCGAATATTGGAAGCAGCTCGGCAAGGATTGGAACAACGTCTTTGAACAATTCATGAGCAAGAAACACACACTCGAGGAAGTAGCGGCGCAGACCATCCGCCCCGGTGACCCGCCCGAAATTAAATTACGTGGATTGTACGCTCGAGCGCAGCAGATAAATAACCTTGACTACGAAGCGGAACAATCCGCAAGACCTTTGAATCACGAAAATTTGCAGCCCAATGAGACAGTCGAAGACGTAATCAATCATGGTTACGGAACCAGCCGGCAGATCAACGACGTATTTATTGGGCTTTCTCGCGCGGCAGGATTTGAGTCGTCGCTCGTGTATTATGCCTCGCGAGACGATGATTTCTTTGCGCCCAATCTGCAAGACCCCGGCCAATTGAATGCGGACATGGTCGCTGTGCACTTGGGCTCGCAGGATTTATATGTCGATCCGGGCGATCCCTACTATCCTTTCGGCCTTTTACCGTGGTTCGGATCGGAAGTACAGGGCATGAGGTTAGCCCCTGAGGGCGGCATTATCGTAACCACCGCGGCGCCTCTTAGCGCCGATGCAATATTGTTGCGTCATTCAGATTTGCAGCTTGCCACGGACGGGTCGGTTTCAGGAAAGTTTCAGATCGACTTCTCGGGCCAGCGCGCCTGCGTCATCCGAGAGGAGGATCGGGAGAAGACCGAATCAGACCGGCAGAAAGATTTACGTGACGATATCAAGAGTTGGCTTCCTGATAATTCAACGATCGACATCGCCGCGGTGACAGGATGGGGGAATAACTCGGTGCCCCTTCACGTTGAGGGAACGCTACAAATCCCAGGTTTCGCAACTGTCGCTGCGAATCGCATTCTATTTCCCGTCACCATTTTTCGGGAGCCGCAGGCGCACGTGTTCCACAGTGGCACGCGAATGAACCCGATTTACTTCCCATATCCCTACCAGAATCAGGACGAAATCTCGTTCAGTTTGCCGCCCGGTTTCACCGTCGAAGCCCTCCCGCCTATGCAGAAAACGCCGAAATCACTCGTAGAGTTCGATTTGGCGGCTACGCAGAACGGCGCGTCAATTCAAGTTCATCGCCGACTTGTTGTCGACGCATATTCATTTCCTGTTACAGCCTATCCATCGCTGCGCACGTTCTTTCAAACCGCAGCCTCAGCGGATGAACAGCAAGTCGTGCTCCGAGCCGCGCACGCGGCGCAGCAGTAGCGACATCCAAATCGTTTGCCGAATTACTCGAAATGCTCCCGGTTCGCTGCCGCCCTTCAATTCTGAAAGCAGCTCCAAAAAATTCATGTGGACGCCCAATAACATTGAATCAACGGCAGTTGCGGAGTACTACTTCTTACATGTCATTTGCTGGTACCCCGGGGTCATGTGCTAACGTGCAATGTGGGCATATTTGCGCACGAAACAACGCGAATCGCGCCCGCCCCACCCTGGCGCGGTCTCTACAACACGGAGAGGAGGGCCCCGCAAATTTGCGGAGTCCAGTACTCAATTTCTAACCGTCACACCAAATTATTAGAAATCGCCGCAACTCAAACAAAACAATCATTACCGCTCATTTCTACGAGTCACAAAAACACGATCTCGTCAGACGCGAATCAAGATGTGCGATCGGGCCTACCGAGCAATCGTAGCGCCAGGATCTCCGGTTTCGGGAGTCCGATGGACTCCACCGGAGTCCCGACATCGGACCTGCCGGCGATTTTCCGCGCCCCCACCTCGTCCAAAATCTGTGAGCAATATTCCGCGCCAAAGCGAATCGGGACAGTTTTTCTAACCGGGACACCAAAACAATTAGAAATCGACGTAACCGGCTGAAAGCATGGAACAGGGGTCAATTCTAACCGGGACACAAATACTACCCTTGGGAGAACGATCAAGGCCGATCCCATCGAGATCGAGGGAGCGCGTATCTCCCCGCGCCTACGCGCCGAAAGCGATCCGCTCGGCGTTCACGGCCGCGCCGATCACGCCCTCTTCGTCGCTCGTGGGAATTACTTCGAAGAAACTTCCTTGCAGAGGACTCATCCTCACCATTTCTTGCAGAATGCGGTCGAGCATCCCAATATCCACGAATTTCGCATTTGGCCCCGTGATGAAAAACTTGCCAGGGCCTTCCATATGGACATTTGAAGCCGCCGCGGCAGCCAGCGCGCGATGCCACAGCACAACGAACTCGGCGCAGCGCGCGTCGCCCATCTTCGCATTCGCAAAAACTTCTTCAGGTTCGAGATCGAGAAAGCGTAGCCTCATGGCGCGATTGCCCATGATGCCTTCCATGTGCCCGCGTCCGCCGCAGCCGCAGAAATTCTCCCTGGCGTCGAGCGTGACCACCGTATGCCCGCCCTCCCAAATTCCTTGCCGCCATGGATATCGTCCGAAGCCGACTCCATTGCCGAGCGTCCACACGCGAATCAGTTTGTTGAGTTCGCCGCGCGTCGCCGCGATTCCCGCGGCCGTCGCATCCGCATCGTTGAAAACTTTCACCGGAACAGCTTCGCCGCCGAATCGAAGAGTCGCGGAAAGCGCGGCTTCGATATTGAAGCCTTTCACCTGGTGCAAATTCGGCGAATCCTCGATCACGCCGTTCTGGATGATTCCGGGGAAACCCAGGCCCACCGCGCGAATTTTTTCTCCGCCCGCGGCTTCCTCGAGTTGTTTTCGAATCACTTCACTAATGCTTTCCGCCGGCATCGTTTGCAGCGGATCCACCGAACTCGATTTTTCCGGATACACGCGAACGCGCCCGAGAACCTTGTTGTCCTCAACGAGCGCCACCGAGATGTGCTCCATCACCAGAACGCCCAGCGTCTTGCTCATCGTGCGCCTGCCAATCCTCGTTCGTCGTTGCTCTGCGAGCGATTCATGCTAGGACCTGCTCAACTTGTTAAGCCCGTTGAACGCCGCGGCTTTGTAGCACTCCGCGAGCGTCGGATAGTTGAAAACATTGTCCACGAAATATTCCACCGTGCCTTTCAGCGCGAACACTGCCTGGCCGATATGAAGCAGTTCGGACGCGCCTTCGCCGATGATGTGGACGCCGAGCAGCAATTTCGTGTCGGGGCTGAAAATCAATTTCAGCCGGCCCGTCGTATCGCCGCGGATCTGGCCGCGCGCGATTTCGCGGAAGTAGGCGATGCCGACTTCGTAAGGAACGCCTTCATCCGTGAGCTGCTCTTCCGTTTTGCCGATGAACGAAATTTCGGGGATCGTGTAAATGCCGTAAGGATAGTTCGCGCGATTGGAATGCACCGGCAATCCGAACGCATGCGAAGTGGCGATGCGCCCCTGCTCCATCGAGACGGAAGCGAGTGACGGGAAGCCGATGACGTCGCCGACCGCGAAAATGTTCGGCTGCGCGGTCCGGTAATTTGCATCCACCGCAATGCGGCCGCGATCGTCGGATTCAAGGCCCGCGGCGGCGAGATTCAGTTCGTCCACGTTTCCTTGCCGGCCGACCGCGTAAAGCAGCGCTTCGCCGGAAACCTTTTTCTTGCTCTTGAGATTGGCGCTGACGCCGCCTTCGGGAGTTTCTTCGACGCTTTCGACTTCTTCATTGAGCCGCAGCGTGACGCGCCGGTCGCGCAGGTGATAGCAGAGCGCTTCCACCATTTCCGAATCCGCGAACTCGAGCAGGCGCGGCCGCTTCTCGACGAGAATCACGCGCACGCCAAGCGTCGCAAACATGCAGGTGTATTCGACGCCGATCACGCCGCCGCCGACCACAATCAGCGTTTTCGGGATGTCCGGCATCTGCAAAATTTGGTCGCTGTTGATGATGTTTCGATTGTTGAACGGAACGAGCGCCGAGTGCGCGGGCTTGGTTCCCGTCGCGATGATGATATTGTCGGCTTCATATTCCGATTGGTTCCGCGAGCCGACCACGCGGAGGTGATGCGGATCGATGAAGCTGGCCATTCCGGTGAGCACTTCGATGCCGTTGCGCGAAAGCTGCGCGCGGATCACGTCCATCTCAGTCTTGATCACGTGCTGCGCGCGAAAGCAGAGATCAGCCATCGTGATTTGTTCTTTCACGCGATAGTTGACGCCGTAGATGCTCTGGTAATGGAAACCGGAAAGATGCAGGACGGCTTCGCGGATCGTCTTGCTGGGGATCGTGCCGGTGTTGATCGCCGCGCCGCCGACGACTTCCAGTTTCTCGATGAGCGCGACTTTCTTTCCGTACTTCGCGGCTTGAATGGCGGCGCGCTGTCCCGCCGGCCCGGAACCGATGACGATGAGCTCGTACTTTTCCATGCTCAGGGACTCAGCAGTGAAGATTCGGTTTCGAAATCACGATTCGGATTCAAGACCACGCATGCCAATTCAATGAAGATAAGAGGCGAGAGTATATCACCGTTGAAGTTGCGCCCACATCACATCGCGGTTACCCGCGCAGCCGGGCGCCAGATGGCGCGCCGCCGCATTTCGAGCGTAATGCACGAGAAAAACATCGGGTAGAAATTGAAACGCGAAATCAAAAGCGCGAGATTTTCCACGAACAGGATCGTGCGAGAAAATCCGGTCGAGAAGATGCCGAGCCCTGCAGTTCCGCCCAATATTTTTGAACGCCGGAAACGATTATCTGTCGCGCCCGCCTCGGCCGCGCCCGCCGCCACCACCGCCGCCGTAGCCGCCGCGCCCGCCTCCACCACCACCGCCTCCAGGCCCGCGCCCGCCACCGCCACCGCCGCCACCCTCACGCTGCGGCCGAGCTTCGTTCACGACAATCTTGCGGCCCTTGAAATCTTTGCCGTTCAGCGCGGCGACAGCCTTTTCAGCCTCGCCGTCCTCATTGATCTCGACGAATCCGAATCCTCGGAGTTGGCCGGTGAAGCGATCTCGAATCAGCGTAACGGTTCCCGACGTGATCCCGTTTTCCGTGAACAGCGCCTGCACATCTTCTTCCGTCGCCTGAAACGGAAGGTTGCCCACATACAGTTTCTTCACTGGCTTCTCCTTCGCCCTGATGGGCGCATGACTATGCGAAGCTGAAGAGGCAGGATCACGGCCGCGGGCAGTCAGAAGGCGCCTGGCCACCTGGGCTGAAGCTAACGCTCCAGCAACTCGCCCCAAATCTTGCTGCAAGTTGCTTCTCCAGTCAACAAGTGTCCATTTTGGCGCGGGCGGCCGAACGGCGCCCGCCGCCGCTGCGGCAATTATTTTGGCGCGAGGACGAAAAGTTGCATTTGCAACGCTCTCGTTGAGAGACTGGTGTTCCAGAAAATTTGTTGCGAATTGCCGTAACCGAATTTGTCTTTGCAGCAATCGTATCTAATGTAAGCGATAGAAATCATGCAGGCCGCTACCGCGCGTTCCGCGATGGCGCGCGGGCTGGCACGATGGAGGTTTCGTGAATCGCAGGGTATTTCGCATCGCCGCGTGGACGATTGGAGTGCTCGTGATCCTCGCCACGATCGCGTCCGTGGCGCTGACGCTCAGCCTCCGAGGCGTTGTGAAAAGCATGGTCATCACCGCGCTCCGAGAGCGGTTTAATAGCGAGGTGGAGATTCGCGATCTGCGGATTCTGATTTTTCCTCGCGTGTACGTCGCGGCCGACGGAATTGCGCTGCGCCATGAGGGCCGCACGGATATTCCACCGTTTCTAATTATAGAAAGCCTTGTCGTTTCGACCGGTCTGCGATCAATATTTGGTCCGCGCCGGCATATCGCCGCGGTTAATTTGACCGGGCTGCAAATTCACGTTCCCCCGCGCGACCCGAACGCGCCGCAGAATCCGCACAAGACAAATCTTTCCGTCGTCCTAGATGAAGTCACGACCGACGATGCCGTGCTCGTCATGTTGCCGCGAGATCCGGCTAAGGTTCCACTCGAGTTCGACATCCATCATCTTGAGCTACAAGAAATCGGGCCCGACCAGCCCGCGACATTTCACGCCACGCTGCGAAATCCCAAGCCCGTCGGAGACATTGAAACCGACGGGGAGTTTGGCCCGTGGCAGTCCGAACAGCCGAGTCTCACTCCGATTCAAGGCAAGTTTTCGTTTTCGAATGCCGATCTTTCAACTCTGAAGGGCATCTCCGGAATTTTGTCTTCGCGGGGCGAGTACAGCGGCGTCCTCGAAAAACTCGATGTCACCGGAGATACGGACACGCCCGACTTTGCGCTTCAGTTCGGCGGAAGTCCTGTGGATCTCAAGACGCATTACATCGCCGTCGTTGACGGCACGAACGGAAACACGTATTTGAAGCCTGTCACCGCGCACTTTCTCCATTCAACCATCGAGTGCAGTGGCGAAATCGTGGGTGTGCGCGGCGCGAAACACCGCAAGATTGTATTGGAGGCGGCTGCCAGCGACGCGCGCGTCGAGGATCTGCTGCACCTCGTCGTGAAGAGCGAGCAGCCCGTGATGACGGGCGCAGCCACCCTGAAAACGAAAATCGATCTGCCGCCTGTCGACGGCACGCTTTTCGATAAGCTGATCCTCAACGGCCAGTTTGGCATCGAAGGCGCGCATTTTTCGAGCGAAGGCGTGCAGGGGAAAATTGACTCGCTCAGCCGCCACGGACAAGGCCAGCCGAAGAATGAAGACATCGAAGACGTGATCTCGAATTTGCAGGGGCAATTCGTTCTGAAGGACAAAGAAGCAGCGTTCTCGAATCTCGGGTTCGATGTCGCCGGTGCGAGGGTGCAGCTTACCGGAACGTACAATCTTGAAAACGAGAACCTCGATTTTCGCGGGCATCTGCTCTTGAATGCGAAGCTTTCGCAACTGACGACCGGTGCGAAATCATTTTTTCTGAAACCCTTCGACTCGATCTTCCAGAAAAACGGCGTGGGCACTTCGTTGCCGATCAGGATTTCGGGGACGCGCTCGAATCCGTCGTTCGGCCTCGATCTCGGGCACAAGGACGACAAGAAAAGCCAGAAAGGGCAAACCAAGAGCGGCCACTAATTCGCGAACGGCTCGGCTCGGTGCGCGGAATCAGGGGACGCGGACGAATCTGTGACGGAGAGAAAATCTGACGTTGGGTTCTTTCGAAGATTTTGCCGGACTAGATTTCGAGCAAAAAATTGCGGGGTTGCGAGCAATCGCAAACCCGCAGATTTCGTGTGGCCGCAACCGGCTTTAAGCGAGGCAGGACCGCGTTATTACACCTTCGCATGATGGTGCGCTTCGACGAAGCGTCTCGCGGCCGACGGTTAACAGATCGTTCGCGGGCTCGATGGCAGACGGGGTTTCTTGAACAAGCTTTCCTGTGTTCTGGACGATATTCGCCTGTCGTTTTTTGACGTTGCTGTAACGCTCGTGTCACAGCGCGTTTACCAACGACGCCTCCTTCTTCGCTATGGTTCTCGCCCCCAAAGATGTCAAAGGAGGGAGGCTTATGAACTTTATTCGCAAGATAGTTTCGTTATTCGCCGTCGTCGCGCTGGTCACGCTCCCGGTGGTTGCAAACGGGCAGCAGGGCCGCGACAACGACATGCGCGTTCGGCACGTTCTGCTGATCAGCGTGGATGGTTTACATGCTCTCGACCTTACGACCTACGTGGCCACTCATCCGAATTCCACGCTCGCACAGCTGAGCGAGCACGGGATTACGTTCACGAACAATTCAACATCATCGCCGTCGGATTCGTTTCCGGGTCTCGCAAGCCTCGTCACCGGCGGCTCTCCCGTCACCGCTGGACTTTGGTACGACGATACCTACAATCGAAAGCTTTCACCGCCGACACAGACCGACGGTCTCGGGGATCCGGGCGGACCATGCCCGGGCAAGATCGGCACAATCGTTGCGTGGGACGAATCCATTGATATGGACCTGACACAACTCAACGGCGGCGGCGGGATTAATCCAAACTATCTCGTTCGCGACCCCAACAACAATTGCGCCAAGATCATGCCGCACCATTATCTCCGGGTGAACACGATCTTTGAAGTCGTCAAGGCCAATGGCGGCTACACCGCGTGGACGGACAAACACCCATCGTACGAGTGGACCAACGGCCCCAGCGGCCGCGGCGTTGACGATTTCTACGGTCCCGAGATCAACTCGATTCCGGTCGCGCTGCCGCAATTTCCCGGCTGCAGCCCAGTCAATTTTCCGGACCCCACACCCGATGATGGCTGGACGACCGACCTACGAAACATCCAGTGCTACGACAGCCTGCACGTGCAGGCCGTGCTCAATCAGATTGACGGATACACGCACGATCGTTCGCGCACGGCTCCTGTGCCGGCTGTTTTCGGCACGAACTTCCAGGCCGTTAGCGTGGGCGAAAAGCTTGCCGGCAGCGGATACAGCGATGTTCTGGGAACTCCGTCGGCGGGCCTTGAAAGCGAACTCGAATTCGTTGATCAGTCTCTCGGGAGATTCGTCAGCGAACTCAAAAAGCAGGGCCTCTACAAATCAACCCTCATCATCGTTGCCGCAAAGCACGGCCAGTCGCCGATAGATGTCCAGAAGCGCGTGGGAATCGGCGGCGGTCAGCCGGCGGCGACAATCGGCCCGGCCGAAGCTTTCGACATCTCCGATGACGGGTCGCTGATTTGGCTTACGGATCCGTCGCTCACCGCTGGCGTGGTGGCCAATCTCAGCACACCAGCGAATCAGGAAGCGCTCGGCATTCAGGAAATTTTCGCCCTGAATTCGCTCTCGGAAAAATTCGATGTTCCGGGCAGCTCGGCGGGCGACGACCCGCGCACGCCGGACATCGTTCTAAAGGTCAACACGGGAGTGATTTTTACGGGCGGCTCGAAGATCGCTGAGCACGGTGGCTTCAATGAAGACGATATACACACCGCGCTGCTTGTTTCGAACCCGAGCATCGAAGAGCAGACCGTGAAGTCGGTCGTTTCGAATCAGCAGGTCGCACCGACGATCCTCAAGGCTCTCGGCATTGACCCATCGCAACTGCAGGCCGTGCAGAAGGAGCACATCCACGTGCTGCCGTTCCTCTTTGGCGGCGATCGCGACGAATAAACCCCCACCGTCAGAAGACGGAATAACCCGGGCTGACGAAACATCAGCCCGGGTTCTCGTCTTATTACGAACGCGCCGGCGCCTGTCTGCGAGCGTTCTGGTCTCAACTTAAAGTCCAAATGCAACCCACAAACCTGATTTCTGGTTCATGGATAATTTATGGGAACGCATAAGGTCAATCCAGGTTCTAATAGCCGCGAGGAATCGGTTTCCGGAGGCGCAAATGCGAACGATTTGGATTTTGGTTCTACTCTTTGCAGTAGTCAGATTCCCGGCGACGGCAGCCGCCCAGAAAAAGGCCGATTTGCCTGAGAAGCAGGCAGTCAAAGTTGGATCTGCACAGGTGCCAACGGCCACTCCGGCCGAGTCTTCCGAGGAATCCCCTGCCGCGAAGCTCCCCGTGCGGCGCGTGATTCTTTACAAAACGGGCGTCGGATATTTTGAGCATCTCGGGCAAGTTCGTGGCGATCAGAGAGTCCAGATTGATTTCACCAGCAGCCAGCTCAACGACGTTTTGCAATCGCTAACCGTTCTTGACTTGAATGGGGGGCGAATCGCGGGAGTCAATTACAACTCGGAAGCGCCCCTCAGCCAGCGGCTGGGCATGCTTCGGCTTCCTCTCGAGGAGAAGACCGATCTCTCGAAATTTTACGCGGCTTTGCGCGGCGCTAGATTAGAAGTTAGGAGCGGAACGTCCGTGATTGCTGGGCGCCTGTTGAGCGTCGAGCGGAAGACACGCGTTAGCGGCGGAACGACGCTCGAGGTGGACCTGGCGACACTGGTGACGGATGCGGGCGAGGTGCGCAGCGTGGAGATTACGCCGGCCGTTAGCGTGCGCCTAGCCGAACGCGACGTGACGCAGGAAGTTGGCCGCTATCTCTCTCTTCTCGCCTCGGTGCGCCAAGAAGATCTGCGGCGAATGATAATTGCGACGAATGGGACGGGCGAGCGGCAACTCTACGTGAGCTACATCAGTGAAGTGCCCGTTTGGAAGACGACTTATCGAATCGTGCTTCCGTCCAAGAACGAAAGTGAGTCTTTGCTGCAAGGCTGGGCGATTGTGGACAACACGGTGGGAGAGGATTGGAGCAACGTGGAACTTTCGCTCGTTGCCGGAGCGCCGCAATCTTTCATTCAGCAGCTTTCACAACCTTATTATGCAAGGCGTCCGGTGGTGGCGCTGCCGCAGAACGCGCAACTCGCGCCGCAAACGCACGAGAGCGAAATGACGGGCGGTGTCGGGGGATTGTCCGGCGCGGTTTTGGATCCAAGCGGAGCAGTCGTTGCCGGAACCAGCGTTCAGGTTTTTTCCGCTGCGGGTCAGCAGGTAACGTCAACATCAACGGACAATGACGGCAAGTATGAAATTAGCGATCTTCCAGCCGGCAACTACCGCGTGCAGTTTGCGAAAGCCGGCTTTCAGACGACGGTGATTCAAGGCGTATCGCTCGGAGGCGGGCGAGAGCAGACGCAGAATGTGACGTTGCAGGTTGGGGCAGCGAACGAGACCGTCATGGTTACCGCGACGGCTCCAACTGTAAACGCCGAATCCTCCGACACTTTGTCGGGGGTTGCAACCGGCAAGCACGCTGGCTCGGGGGGCGAACTTGGAAGTGGGCGCGGGGTCGGCGGCGCTCGTGGCGGTCGCGGAGTTGGTTATGGGATCGGCGCCGGAACCATGTCCGGTGTGGCCGGAGGGATTGCTGATGCGCGCCGCGCGATGTCTGCTGAGGCTGAAGGATCAGACCTGGGTGATTTTTTTGAGTACAAGCTCAAGGATCGCGTAACGATTCACAAAAATGAATCCGCGCTCGTTCCGATTGTTCAAGTACACGTCGCGACCGAGAAAGTTTCTCTGTGGAATGCGTCGCTCAACTCTTCGCGGCCCCTTCGCGCGCTTTGGCTCACGAATTCGAGCCCGCTGACGCTTGATGGCGGAAGCTTCAGCGTTCTGGAAAATGAAGCGTTTGCCGGCGAGGGACTGACCGATGCAATCAAACCCGGTGAAAAACGGCTGCTTTCGTATGCCGCGGATTTAGGAGTGCGTGTCGAATCGAAGGCTGATAACGAACCGCAGCAAGTCACCCACGTTCGCATCGTGCGTGGCGCGATGATTCAGACCAGCGAGTTGCGGCTAGACACGAGCTATACGATCCGCGATGACGACACGACGTCGCGCACCATCTTGATTGAACACCCCTTGCGCGACGGATGGGCCATATCCGAAGGCAGCCCCAAGCCGGAAGAGACCACTTCGAGCGCATATCGTTTTCGCCAAACCGTGGAGCCTAAAGCCACAGCGAAATTCGCCATTCGCGAAACCAAGCCGCTCGAAACCACCTTCCAGTTGACGAATTTGACCGATGATCAAATCACTTTATTTATCCAGCAGAAATCCATAAACCCCGAGATCGAATCTGCGTTCCGGAAAATCGTCGAGCAGAAAAATCGCATCGCTTCGCTGGACGCGGAGATTTCACGCCGGGAGGATGAAACCCAGAAGATCTACGATGACCAACAACGGCTGCGGGAAAATTTGAAGGCGCTGAAGGGAAGCCCGGAAGAGCGCGCGCTTACGCAGCGTTATACGAAACAACTCGCAGATCAGGAGACTCGGCTCGAGACGATCCAGCACGAGTCTGATGACTTTCAAGCGAAGCGCGACCAGGCTCAGTCAGATCTCGATGCCATGATCGGAAATCTTTCACTTGATGCAACTCTGTAAGAGATTGAGTGCAACGAGAAGCCCCGATAGGGGTT
The DNA here is from genome assembly GCA_963838705.1 of uncultured Acidobacteriota bacterium. GTDB lineage: Bacteria > Acidobacteriota > Terriglobia > Acidiferrales > UBA7541 > Palsa-147. Next base: position 458,151 of record CAWIRU010000007.1, read on the forward strand.
GCCATCGCGGAAATGGTAGGCCCGTGGGGACTCGAACCCCAGACCTCTACCGTGTCAAGGTAGCGCTCTAACCAACTGAGCTACGGGCCTGACGAGACGCAACAATATTAACATAGCGTCCGCGCGAAGGGCCTGCAGCGCGAACGCCGTCGAAGCCGCATCGCACGGCCGCCGGTGGCGCCGCGCGCCTCAGGCCGTTTCCGTCACGCGATTCTATTTCAAAGTTTTGGCGTAAAAAGCGGTGATGCGCGACCATGCGTCGGCGGTCGCATCCGGGCGGTAGCCATCCTTATTATTGGGATTCTCGAATGCGTGGCCGGCGCCATCGTAGATTTTCACGTCAATGGATTTTCCGTCGGCCTTCATTGCCTTTTCGAAGGCACGCACGTTCTCCGGAGTGATGCCGCGATCTTCAGCGCCGAAATTGCCGAGGACGGGCGCCGTGATTTTTTGGATGTCGGCAGGATCGGTCGGCATGGCTCCGTAATTCAACACGCATGCGGCGAGACGCGGCTCATGGATTGCGAGCTGCAGCGAAAGTCCGCCACCCATGCACCATCCGATCGAGCCGATCTTGCTGGCGACGACGTCTTTGCGGTCCGCCAGATAGTCGAAGGCGGCTTTCATGTCGCGGATGGCGCGATCCTGCGGCAGACCGCGCATCAATTCGTGCGCTTCGTTCGGATCTTTCGCTACTTTGCCGCGATAGAGGTCCACGGCGAGAACCACGTAGCCTTGATCGGAAAGTTTTTCGGCTTGTTCTTTCACCCAGTCATTCAGGCCCCACCATTCGTGGATCGCCACGATACCGGGGTGACGGCCGGGTGTGTCCGGCAGGGCGAGGAATCCGGAGATAGTTTCATCTCCGCTCTTGAATTGCACGGTCTCCGTTCTTGATTTGCCGGAAATTTGCGACGAGCCGGCGATCGCGAGTGCCGCGATGAGCGCCAAGCCTGCTACATACTTGAAGATTTTCATGTTGGTTCCCCCTCCTTCAAACCAAAGAGCCAGATTCTAACGCCACAGCGCGCGGCGAACCAAACTTTGCGATCGAACACTTCATGCCGGGCGGCGTGGTCAGGGAACGCGCTCGACGAGGACCGCGCTGCCGTACGCCAACACTTCCGTGACGCCCTGCATCACTTCATTCGCGTCGTAACGCACGCCGACGACCGCGTTCGCGCCATGCTCGGCCGCATGCTGCATCATCAACTCGAGGGCCTCTTCACGCGTTTGCTCGCACATGTCCGTGAAGAGAGAAATGTTGCCGCCGACGATCGTTTGCAGCGAGGCGCCAAGCGTGCCGAAAATGCTGCGCGAACGTACGATGATGCCCCGGACCATGCCCAAATTCCGCACGATGCGGTAGCCCGGCATTTCGAACAGCGTCGTAACCATATTTGGTTCCACTTTTACGTTCACAAGGCCTCGCTTTCGTCGCGCGGCGATTATTCGCGCAAGTGCGCCGCAGTTATGCTTCCGAAGCTGCCTGAAAAACGGCTTAAAAGAACCCGAGGATAGCACATTCGCATTGGCCGCTCTCTCTCGCGTGCTAGAATAGGGGTGAGTTCGTTGCGCTCCTCGTTTTCGATTTAGGCTCGATTTGGCCTCGATTTAGGTCGATTTGCCTCAATTGGAATGTAGAAGGGCTGCAGGAACGTTCATGCAGCCCTTTTTGTTTGCGCACATAGCCTATATGACGCCACCGATTCGAAACATCGCGATCATTGCTCACGTTGACCATGGCAAGACCACGCTTGTGGATGCCATGCTGCGGCAGAGCGGAATTTTTCGCGCGAATGAAGCGCTGGTCGAGCGCGTGATGGATTCGAACGACCTCGAGCGCGAGCGCGGAATCACAATCCTGGCCAAAAATACCGCGCTCTTTTATCACGATACGAAAATCAACATCGTGGACACGCCGGGGCACAGCGATTTCGGCGGCGAGGTCGAGCGCGCGCTGCGGATGGTGGATGGCGTGTTGCTGCTCGTGGACGCGAGCGAGGGCCCGCTGCCGCAAACGCGGTACGTCTTGCAGAAAGCGCTTGCGTCCAAGCTGCCGCCCATTGTCGTGCTCAACAAGATTGACCGATCGGATGCGCGTACCGCGGCCGTGCTCGACGAAATCTACGACCTATTCATCGATCTCGACGCGACGGAAGACCAGCTCGATTTTCCGGTTCTCTACACGAACGCGAAGACCGGAGTGGCGCATCGCCAGCTTGGCGATTCGGCTACGAATCTCGAAGCGTTATTCGAGACGATTATCACGGCGATACCCATGCCGGTGGGCGATCCGGCGGCTCCGCTGCAGCTTCAAGTGACAAATCTCGATTACAGCGATTATCTCGGCCGGATCGCGATTGCGCGCGTGTTCAACGGCACGCTGCGTCGCGGCTCCGACGTTGGAATTGTGAAGATCGGCGGCACGATTCAGCCGACGCGAATCACGAAGCTCTTCACATTCCGCGGCCTGGATCGGGACGAAGCCGAGGAAGTGACGGCGGGCGACATCGTCGCGATCGCCGGAGTGGAAGGGATTCAAATCGGCGAGAGCATCACGGACATCGAGAATCCGGCGCCGCTCGAACCGCTGACGATTGACGAGCCGACGCTGGCGATGGTCTTCACGGTGAACACGTCGCCATTCGCGGGGCGCGAAGGGCAGTACGTGACGTCGCGCGATCTGCGGGACCGATTGCAGAAGGAGTTGCTGACGAACGTTTCGCTGCGTGTGGAGGAGACGGATACGACCGACGCATTCCGCATTCTCGCGCGCGGTGAATTGCAGCTCGCGATTCTGATCGAAACGATGCGGCGCGAAGGCTACGAAATGATGGTTGGAAAGCCGGAAATCGTGGTTCGCACCGAGAACGGCAGAAGGCTCGAGCCCCTCGAGTCGCTGGTGATCGATTGTCCCGAGACTTTCATCGGCATCATCATGGAGACGCTCGGAAGCCGCCGCGGCGAAATGACGAAGATGGTGAATCATCATTCCGGCCGGGTGCGCATGGAGTTCCGGATTCCTTCGCGCGGGCTGATCGGGCTGCGCGGCCAGATGCTCACGGATACGCGCGGGACGGCGCTGATTCACTCGAATCTCGAGGGCTGGACGGAATACGCGGGAGACATGGCGATGAGGCCGACCGGAGCGCTGGTCGCGGATCGCGGCGGCGTTTCGACGGCGTACGCGATCTGGAACGTTCAGGAGCGCGGTGAGCTTTTCATCACCCCGGGCACGGAAGTGTATGAAGGCATGATCCTCGGCGAGAATGCGCGCGAAGCCGACATGGACGTCAACATCACGAAGGAAAAAAAGCAGACCAACATGCGATCTTCTTCGGCCGATGAGGCGATCCGGCTGATCCCGCCACGCGAGTTGACGCTCGAAAAGGCGATTGAGTTTATTTCCGACGACGAATTTGTCGAAGTCACACCGAAATCTATCCGGCTGCGAAAGAAAGTCCTCGACGCGAAGAAGCGCCCGAAACGCTGGCAGGAAATTAAGGCCAGCGCCGAAACTTAGACACCTGCCTCCGCCCACGGTGACTGCGATTTAGATTCATGCCTTGAAGACGCGGGCTTCTGACGCGATACTTCTCCAATGCCTGATGCTGCTACAAAAACTGCGATCGGTGCCGCGCTTCGCGTCCAAAATCTGCGCAAAGCGTATAAAGATGTGGTCGCGGTGGATGGCCTCGATCTCGACGTGCGGCTCGGCGAATGCTTCGGCCTGCTCGGGCCGAATGGCGCCGGAAAAACAACCACGATCGAAATCTGCGAAGGCTTGACGGAACCAGATTCGGGCGACGTCGAAGTGCTCGGCAAGCATTGGGCTTCCGATGCTTCGCTGCTTCGGCAACAGCTTGGAATCCAACTTCAAGACACGCAACTCTCTGAGAAGCTTACCGTGCTCGAAACCGTGCGGTTGTTCCGGAGTTTCTACGGACAAGGGCCGCAGGCCGCCGAAGTGATTGCGCTGGTTCAGCTCGATGAAAAACAGAAGTCGCGAGTGGGCGAACTTTCCGGCGGCCAGAAACAGCGGCTCGCGATGGCCTGCGCGCTGGTGGGCGATCCTGAATTATTGTTCCTCGACGAGCCGACCACGGGCCTCGATCCGCAAGCGCGGCGGCAGCTTTGGGGCCTGGTGGAAGAATTCAAGAGCGAGGGACGTACGATTTTGCTCACGACGCACTACATGGATGAGGCGGAGCAATTGTGCGACCGCGTGGCCATCATGGATCACGGGAAAAAAATTGCGCTGGGCACGCCGCGCGAGCTGATTGCGTCCATCGGCGCGGAGCACATGGTGGAATTCTCGGCGGGAAGCGTGACGCGAGCGCTTGACGCGGACGCGCTACGGCGGATCGAAGGAGTGCGCGAGGTGCGCACGGAAAACGGCAACGTGCAGTTGCAGGTGACGGAAATGCATCGCGCCGTGCCTGCGCTGCTCGAAGAGCTCAGCCGCCAGGGCGTTCCGCTCACGGAGCTGAGCACGCACTCGGCCACGCTGGAGGACGTCTTCGTCGCGCTGACGGGAAGGCATTTGCGCGATGGCTGACATCACCGCAACCACGGATCTCCGTTCGAGAGAAGCGGCCGCAAAATCTCCACGCGGGAAGACTTTCGCCGACAACGCGCTCGTCCAACTGACGCTTGTGAGGTTCCGAGAATTCACGCGCGAGCCCGAAGCGCTCTTTTGGGTTTTCGTTTTTCCGATTCTTTTGGCCGCGGGCCTGGGCATCGCGTTTCGCAACCGCCCGGCCGAAGTGCTCAAGATCGCGGCGGTGACGCCGGAGCTGACGAGATCGCTGCGCCAGGACAAATTGCTCGACGTGGAGCAACTCGACACCGCGGCCGGAGAAGAAGCATTGCGCACGGGCAAGGTGGCGTTGCTCGCGGTGCCGGGAAATGGCGGGACAATTATTTATCGCTACGATGACACGAATCCCGAAGGGCGTACGGCGCGAATGCTTGCGGACCAGGCGATTCAGCGGGCAGCGGGACGCGTGGATCCAGTCTCGACGAGCGACGTGCTGATGCGCGAACCGGGCTCGCGTTACATTGACTTCCTCATCCCGGGACTGCTCGGAATGAACCTGATGGGCAGCGCGATTTGGGGAATGGGATTTGCGATCGTGGATGCGCGGCGGAAGAAATTGATGAAGCGCTTGATCGCGACGCCCATGCCGAAGTCGTATTACCTGCTGTCGTTCCTGCTTTCGCGGCTGCTCCTGCTCGTCGTGGAAGTCTTCGTGCTGCTGGGGTTCGGCGCGTTGGTGTTTCACGTGCCGGTTCGAGGCTCGCTTGTGGAACTCGTGGGGCTCTGCGTTCTTGGATCCCTCAGCTTCAGCGCGCTGGGATTGCTGATCGCGTCACGCGCGCGGACGATCGAAGCCGCGTCGGGGCTGATGAACACGGTGATGCTGCCGATGTGGATCGCGTCGGGGGTGTTTTTTTCGGCGCAGCGATTTCCGGACGTCGTGCAGCCGTTTATCCGAGCTCTTCCGCTGACTGCGGTGATTGACGCGCTGCGCGCGAACATGCTGCAAGGCGCGAGCCTGGCGCGATTGGCGCCCGAATTAGGCGTGATGGGAGCCTGGACGATAATTTGCTTTGCGCTCGCACTCAGACTTTTCCGCTGGCGGTAAGCTGCCTCGCTGCAATTGCCCTCAAACCGAAAAGAAATATGGAACCCGCAGCGTCTGGCTGCATCTTTATTCGTGGACAACAACTGCGGACAGCAAAATCCTGTTGCAGCGACTGAGGGCAAACTCAAATGATCAAGCGCAATTTGGGCAAGTCGGGACTTCAGGTATCGCTCGTCGGACTGGGATGCAACAATTTCGGCTGGAGGCTTGATCTTGCGGGCGCTCGCGAGGTGGTGCACAAGGCGCTCGACGCCGGAATCACGCTTTTCGACACGGCCGATATTTACGGCGGGAACGGCGGGTCGGAGACAATCCTGGGCCAGGCGCTGGGTGATCGCCGCAAAGACGTCATCGTAGCGACGAAATTCGGCGGCCCGATGGATGATGCGGGAACAATGAAAGGCGCTTCTCGCCGATACATTCTTTCGGCGGTGGAAGCGAGCCTCCGCCGGCTCGGCACTGACTGGATTGACCTCTACCAACTCCATTTCCCCGATCCGCTGACGCCGATGGAAGAAACGTTGCGGGCTTTGGACGATTTGGTGCAGGAAGGAAAGGTGCGATACATCGGATCGTCGAACTTGGCGGCGTGGCAGGTTGTCGAGGCGCACTGGATCGCTCGCGAACTTGACCTGAACTCGTTTGTATCCTGCCAGAATGAATACAGTCTTTTGGTGCGCGATCCGGAACGCGAATTAATTCCGGCGATGCAGGCGTATGGGCTCGGTCTATTGCCGTATTTTCCTTTGGCGTCCGGATTGCTATCCGGAAAATACAAGCGCGGCAAGATGCCGGAGGGCGCGCGATTGACGAGCACGAAGCGGCTGGCGGATCGTTATATGACGGAAGCGAACTTGAAGGCTGTCGAGGCGCTCGAGGAATTTGCCGCCAAGCGCGGGCACACGCTGCTTGAAATGGCGTTCAGTTGGCTGGCGGCGCGCCCGATGGTCTCGAGCGTAATTGCTGGAGCGACGAAACCGGAACAAGTCGAGCAGAACGCCAAGGCCGCCGATTGGGCTTTGTCGCCCGACGACATTGCCGAGATCGATCGCTTGACCAAAAAGGCCTGAGCGTCGCATCCGCCGATCAGACCGAAGCGGCTTGTTGTACCTTGACGGAGTCCGAATCCTCGCGGTTCCCCGCAGCTACTTCCTCCGCGATTCCACGCACATACCGGAATCTTTCGAGACTTGCGGATCCCACGCCCTGTTGAACGAGCGCGTTGATATCGAGATTCGCTTCGGCATGAGCGGTGCCTTTGAGAGTCGCGTGAAGCGCGGGCGTGCGCGGCATGAAAATAGGGCAGCAATCGTGGAACGGCTCGGAAGAAATATCGTAGGTCCCGATCTTTCGCGCCAGCGCGAGGATTTCGAGTTTGTCGGTGCCTGCCAGCGGGCGAAAGACAGGCACGCGCGTGGCGTCACCGACGGCGACCATATTTTGAAGCGTCTGCGAAGCCACTTGGCCGAGGCTATCGCCGGTGACTAACGCCAGCGCGTGATCCCGGCGGGCAAGAACCGCGGCGATGCGCATCATCATGCGGCGATAGAGAAGAATGCGATAGCTTTCCGGCGCGTAGCGAACGATTTCGCGCTGAATGGGCTCGAACGGAATTCGCCAAAGCTTTGCGCCGAGCTGATAGAGGGTGAGACGGCGCGCCAGCTCGCGTGCCACGTGGATGGAAGACTCGCCCGGCCGCGCTCCCGTCCCGTAGAAATGAGCGAAGCTCAAATGGGCGCCGCGCTTCATCATTAGATATGCGGCGACGGCGGAATCGTAGCCGCCGGATAACAGGCACAGCATTCGGCCGCCCGTGTTCGTCGGCAGGCCGCCCGCACCCGGAATTTTTCGCGCGTAGACGAGCGCCGGGCCTGGCGTGATCTCGATGCGGCAAGTTACGTCCGGTTCGGAGAGATCAACGCTGGCGTTGCGGCCGGCGGCGCGGAGCTTGTCGAGGAGATAGCGTCCGACGGCCGATTCGATTTGCATGACGTGATGCGGAAACGATTTGTCGCTGCGCTTGGCGCGAACGGCGAAGGTCGAGAATTTCAGCGGCTCGATATCGTCCCACGCCGCGCGGCAAAGCGCATCGAGATCGCGCTCTACGGTTTGCGCCACAGCAAAATAGACGATCCCGAAAACGCGGCCGATTCTCTCCTCGGCATCCGGGACCGAAGCGCCGGGCCTGAGTCTCACCAGGAAGCGATCGCCGGGCTGCTCGATGCGCTCCACCGGAATTCCATCGAGGACGTGCCGCAGCGCCTGCGCCAGTTTGCGCAGAAAGAATTTCCGGTTGCGGCCCTTGAGCCACAATTCGTGGTAGTGAGCGACGATGACAGGGCTGTTCATGCGAGATGAAATTCGGCGCCGGCTTGATTTCCTGATTTGAGTATAACAGCCGGGTGTGTGGCAGAGTAGCGCGAGCCCGCAAGGCGCAGCGTTATTCCCAACGCCAGTTGGCGTACTGCTCGCGGAGGCGCATTTTCTGAAATTTTCCGACTGATGTGCGTGGAATTTCTCTCGCGAACGCGAATCCGTCCGGCAACTGCCACTTGGCGAAGCGCGTAGCCAGGAAATCCCGCAGTTCTTCGGATGTGGCCACCTCTCCATCTTTCAGAACGACGACAGCGAGCGGGCGTTCCTGCCATTTGGGATGCGGAATCGCGATAACGGCCGCCTCGCGCACCTTGGGATGGCCCATCAACGCGTTTTCCAGATCTACGGAACTGATCCATTCGCCGCCAGACTTGATGAGATCTTTGCTGCGGTCAACGAGCTTGATGTATCCCTCGGGATCAATCGTTGCAACGTCGCCGGTCTTGAACCAGCCGTCCGATGTCCAACGATTTTGGTTTTCAGGCGCGTTGTAATAGGCAGAGGCGACCCACGGGCCGCGGACTTCGAGTTCGCCGGGTGTGAGACCGTCCCACGGAGCGATGCCGGCGTCGCTGCGGACGCGCAGTTCGATAAACGGAGCGGGGAGCCCCTGCTTTGCGCGGACTTCATACTTCTTGTCGTCGGTCCAATCCGCCATCGTGGATTTCAAATGGCCGGTAGAGGCGACTGGCGTCGTCTCGGTCATGCCCCAAAGGTGCGTAATGTGAATGCCGTATTTGTCGAGCGAGCGCATCAGCCCTTCGGGCGGAGCGGTGCCGCCGCAAGCAACGCTCAGACCCTCGGGGAATTTCCAGCGGCCAGGATATTTTTCGAGCGCCGCAAGAACGCCGATCCAAACCGTCGGAACTCCGAGTGCGATCGAGACTTTTTCTTTTTCGATCAATTCCAGCAGGCTTTCAGCGTCGAGGTGCGGGCCCGGCAGAACGAGTTTCGCGCCGACCATCGCCGCGGTGAACGGAACGCCCCACGCGTTGGCGTGAAACATCGGGCAGGCGGGAAGCACCACGGCGTTGTGATTCAGGCCGAATGTCTCGTCCAGTGTCGAGATGAGCGAATGAAGAACGAGCGCGCGGTGAGAATAGAGGACTCCTTTTGAATTCCCGGTCGTGCCGGAGGTGAAGCACATCGCCGCGGCTTCGTTCTCATCGAGCCCCGGATAAGTGAAAGTCCCCGTGGCGGTCTTGAGGAAATCCTCGTAGTTTTCACGGCCAGTGAGCGGCGGATTTCCGGAGAACGGCACAACGATCACGCGCTCAAAATTTGTTTGCGATTTGAACTGTTCGTAAGTCGGCAGCAGGACGTCGTCCACGATCAAAAAACGATCCGCGGCATGGTTCGCGATGTAGGAAATCTCCGACGGATGAAGCCGAAGATTCAGCGGGTGCAAGACTCCACCGCTTGCCGGAATTCCGAAATATGCTTCGAGGTGCGAGGAGTGGTTCCACATCAGCGTCGCGACGCGATCGCCACGCCGCAGCCCGGCGCGCTGCAGCGCTTCGGCGAGGGCGCGCGCCCGGAAGTAAAATTGGGAATACGTGGCGCGATGAATCGAGCGATCGGGCCGGCGTGAAACAATCTCGATGGCTCCGAACAATTGTCCGGCGCGCTCGAGAATTTTGTCGAGCGTGAGCGGAAAATCCATCATCAAGCCCTGCATCGCAAACCCTCCGGAAGGCCGCCGGCGCGAATCCTACCATCAACGCATCTCCGCCGGCAGAATTGCGTATTTGGCCGAGCATCCCCGATGGGCTGAATTGATTCTCATGAGGATGCTCTACGCAGCGATTGTTCTGCGCGTTCACGCGAGCGTAACCATGGCGGAGTAGCATCCGACCGGCCAGCCCAGCGCCACGTATGAAGCATTAACCGTCTCGCGTCATCGCCCCCCGTGATGCGACTCTTTTCTTGGCCGAGGGTTAGAATCGTCAGACCCTTTGCCCCGGAGTGAGATGCGTTCGGGCGCCGCGGGACGTTGGAACCTTCGCGGCGGTATGCGCATCCAATCTGTCGAGAATGAAAGGTAGGACGGGCCCATGTGGAGTCGCAAGGATTGGGCTGATTTTTTTATCATCGTACAAGGACCGCGCCGCTCGCAGCGGCCTCCGCGCCCACTGGATCGGTCTGCGCGGAATCGGCTTGTGCCCGCTGAAGGCTATAGCCTGGCGGAACTGGACGACGCGGGACTCAGCGTTGAGCTGGCGGAACTCCTTGGGCTGCCGGTAGATGCGGGGCGCGTCGGGTCGTATAGCCCGAATGTGTCTGCGTTGCGCGAGTACCTGCGGGCAACGCGATCACGCTTCTAGGCTCGCGCCCGGCCAGACTGCAATCGAAGCGCCAGTCTGCCCTGCCATCCGCAAGTTCCCAAAAATTTAGGATTGCGAAATTGGGGCCATTTTTAGCTCCCAGTTTCTAATAGGTATCAAGCGCACTTGACGGCGACAGAAAAACCCGTAAACTGCGGTTTCTTGTTATGGCGACTCAACTCAACATGCTTCCTGAAGGGCCGGTGGAATCGGCGCGGGATTTTGAATTTCCGCAACGAGAGGCGGCATTTTTCTACGGGCTATTCCTCCGCGGGCATTCCGCCGACGAATTGCGCCGGGACATTCAGATTCCAGCGCCGGTCCTTGCCAAGTGGGACCGTGAAACGGCGCGCGAGCCGGGACTTCGCGCGTTGCTGGAGCGGATCGTCGAATACCGCCGGCACGTCCTTGCGATTTTTGATTCGCTGATTGACCACGATACCTCCGGCCAGCTGCTGCAATAGGAATTCCTTCCGCTAATCGCTGTACACTCCTCTTGCCATGAACCTCGTAATGCGCGCGGCCACGCCGGATGATCTCGATCGGCTGTGCGGCTTTGTGCGCGAATACTATGAGTTCGACGGGCACCCTTACGATGACGCTCTTGTGCGGCGAGCGCTCAACGAATTTCTGCGCGATCCGTCGCTTGGGGGCGCATGGCTGATTTGCGACGGCGAAACACCGGTCGGATACATTGTCCTCACGCTGGGCTACAGCATCGAGTATCGTGGCCGCGATTCATTCATTGACGAGTTTTTCATTCGCGAAAGCCACCGAGGGCGCGGCTGGGGCAGACAGGCGCTCGATTTTGTCGAGGGCGCGGCGCGAGCGATGGGCGTGCGAGCGATACATCTCGAAGTGATGCGATCTAACTCCGAGGCGGTTGATTTTTACCGGCACGTTGGATTTGAGAGTCACGACCGCCGTCTGATGACGAAGACGATTTAGCGCCTAAGGCTCATTGCGAGCGGTGCGGATCAATTGATGCATTGCGCCGCGCGTGGCAAAGGAAAACATGAATTCTTCGCGACAGGGCGACGAACAAGTTCGCAAGCAGGGTGATCCTTCGCTGCCGGGCGACGACCCGAGCGATGCTCCTCGGCAGATTTCCCGGCGAAGCTTTACTAAATACCTGACAATTGGGGGCGTTGTCGCGATTGCGGCGGTGGTATGGGCGTTTTTCAGGGCGCGATTTAAGAAGCCTTCGTATCCGCAAGTTGTAATCGCTCAGGCCGGAGAAATACCAGTCGGCGGATCGAAAATTTTCCAATATCCGCGGCCCGTGGACCCGTGCATTCTCATTCGCACGGATGCGGATTCCTACGTCGCGTATAGCCGATTCTGCACGCATCAGGAATGCATCGTGTTCTATCGCCCGGCGCAGAACGGCTTCGAATGCCCGTGCCACGGCGGATTCTTTTCGCTCGCCGACGGGTCCGTTCTGGCGGGCCCGCCGCCGCGACCATTGCCGCGAATTGTGCTCGAGCGCCGCGGCGAAAACCTGGTGGCAACCGGCGTCGCCACGGCCTGATTTGCCGCGCGATTTTTTGTCTGGTATTTTCAATAAGCTCATTTGTGCGCCCGCGTTGACTCAGATTCAGCGTTTGTTTACACTCGATTTGCTTGGAGCACTTAGTTCTTCAATCGCGCCTTCTGTTCCCCGGTAGCTCAACGGTAGAGCATTCGGCTGTTAACCGAAGGGTTGCTAGTTCGAATCTAGCCCGGGGAGCCAACTTCTACTTGTCCTTCAACCAACCAGGAATTTCGCTTACTGTATACCCCACCGGTGAGCAACTTTCCCGATGCAACGAGGTTTCTGAGCCCGCGCTCCGTGCCGCGCCGGCGTTGGGCCATCGCTCTGTTGCTCGGATTCGGCGTGCTGGTGAACTACTTCGACCGGGTGAATCTCTCGGTCTCGCAAGCAGCGCTGCACGAAGCATTCGGCGTCTCAACGATCACGTTTGGATATTTGTTGAGCGCCTATAGTTGGACGTACGCGGTGTTTCAACTTCCCTCAGGCCTGATTCTTGATCGATTCGGCGTGAAGATTGTTGGCCGGATCGGGACGCTGCTGTGGAGCGTAGCTTCTTTCGCGGCGGCGATTTCGACGGGTCTTGCCGGCTTCCTGGGAGCGCGATTTCTGCTGGGAATCGGCGAGGCTCCTACGTTTCCGGCCAATGCAAAAGCGGTCGGATATTGGTTTCCGGCCGAAGAGCGTAGCCTGGCCACAGCGATTTTCGATTCCGCCGCGAAGTTTGCCTCCGCCATTGGCGTCCCGGTGCTTGGGATTCTGCTCTTGCGGTTCGGATGGCGGTGGAACTTCGCAGCGACAGGCTTATTGAGCCTGATTTACTTTGTCCTCTTTTATGTGTTCTACCGCAATCCCGGCGAAGATAGTAGACTGTCGGCCGAGGAACGCGATTTTATTCTGCAACGCGGTGCACAGCCTGAGGACCGAGCCAGAGCTGCTAAAGGCGCGCCACTCGGATATCTTTTGCGGCAACCGAAGGTCTGGGGTCTCGTATTGGGTTTTGCGTCGTACAACTACACTTTCTATCTCTTGCTGACCTGGCTGCCTTCGTATCTGTCGTTCACACATCACGTTGATTTGCTGCATTCCGCTTTGTACACAAGCGTGCCTTGGCTCTTTGCAACCTTCACTGACATTCTCATGGGTGGCTGGCTCGTGGACAAACTTGTACAGAGTGGACGTGATGCGTCGTCAGTCCGGCAGGCGATTCTCATCGGAGGGACCGCGCTAGGCCTGGGAATGTTGGGAGCAGCTTACGCGCGAAGCACGACCTTTGCCATTGTTTGGATCACCCTGGCCATCGGCGGACTGTCTGCTGCCGCGCCCGTGAGTTGGTCCGTGCCATCTCTGATTGCGCCTCGGGAGAGCGTCGGAACGCTCGGGGGAATCATGAATTTCGGCAGCCAACTCTCGGCGATTGCTGCGCCGATCGCGACGGGTTATATCGCGCAGATAACGCATTCGTTCTTCTGGGCGTTTGGCGCAGCGGCCGCGTTTCTGTTGGTCGGCATTGCCGGTTACGCATTCTTGCTCGGCCGAATCGAAGTGATTGCCGAGCCGTCGTAAATCGTGCGTCTAATGCGCCGGTGGATAATGTTTTGTGCTGTCTGTCCGCGAATTGTAGACCTCAAGATTCCCATCTTCCCAAACCGAAAGTTTCAGATAATTTCCTGCGTCGGGACCTGGAAGATTTGCGATCAAGAATTCGGCGGAGTTGTGTGCCACGCCACCTTCGTTGGAAAAATGAAGTTGCCATAAATCCTCGAGTTTGGGGGATCTCTTGATGATGTCCCACGACGAAGGTGAGCCACCCTTTTTCGCGCCGTTGTCCATGATGGCGATGCGAGGCGAAATCGCGGCGAGAAGCGCCGGGCTGTTGCTCTGCGACCATCCGTGGTGCGAGACGATGAAAACATCGATCGCCCCCAGCTTGTTGACCGGGCAAACGAGTCCCAATTCCTTGTCCCACGTAAGATCGCCCAGATCGAGAATCCGGGTTTTGCCAAACGTCATGACCGTGCCAAGTGAGCGCGCATTTTCCGTTTGATCCGCTGGCCGTTTTTCGGTGGTCGAACATGCAGGATTGACGGAACCTGCACCCGGCAAAGGATTCCCGATTAGAGCTCCGTCGGAACTCACGACCTCCGCGCGAACTCCCGTTATCGGAAGCACGTCTCCCGGCTTCGCGGTGATGCGTCTGACTTTTTTTTCTGCGACGAGCTTTTGGTATTCCTCCCAGGCGTGCTCGGTATCCTGATCGCCGGGCTCGCGGTTTGAGCCGTGATCAATGAACGCGCCAACAGGAATCTTCGCGAACAGTTGCGGGACACCGCCGGCATGATCCACGTGGTAGTGAGTGAGGAGCACGAAGTCAATCTTCGATATTCCTGCTTTCCTTGCGGCAGCGGCGATGCGGTCCGCGTCGCGTCCGGCGTTACCGGGCCAACCGGTATCAATGAGCAGAGATTGGCCATCGGGCGTGACAAAGAGCGTCGCTTGGCCCCCTTCGACATCAATAAAGTAGATTCCTAAGGGCTTGGACGCGGGCACTGCGCGTGACGAATGTGTCAGGACAAGAAACGCGACGCCGAAAAGAACCACGCGTGCTGCAAATTTGAAGACAGCAGTCGCGCGGTCTGAACGCGCAAAGTGGGCAAGAGAGATTCGCAACATCTCATGTGCTCCTTATCAGAACGGAATTGGAACCACGGCGCGGAAAAAGCCGCTCACGGATTGTACGCCCGCCGCGGCCGCAGGAAATGTTGTAAAAGCTTGACAGCGCGGTTCGCTACGAATTCAAGTGGACGCAGATTTCTTCGACGATTTCTTCGGGAGTGGAGGCAATGTCTTCCACGATCGCGCCGGAAGGCTCTTCGAGCGTGGCAAGTTGGCTGGGGATCAGATCTTCTCCGGCGAAATGATTCGAGCGTGCGCGCAAATTGCGCTGCAATTGGGCAGCGGAAGCGCGGAGATAGACAATTTTCATATCGAGCTTCGCGCCAAGCGTGTCGCGATATTCCTGTTTCAGGGCCGAACAGGCGAGAACAATATTTTCGCCGCCGCGATTCCCGCTCATTAATTCAGCGTGAACCGAGTTGAGCCATGGCGCGCGATCCGCGTCGTCAAGCGGAATGCCGCGATGCATTTTCTCCCGATTGGCGCTGGAATGAAAATCGTCTGCATCTAGAAACTTCCATCCCAGGCGCTGCGCCAGCAGTTTCCCGACGGTTGTCTTTCCGGCGCCGGTGACGCCCATGACGAGGACAATCATGAGAAGGGAATTATGGCATTGAAGGCGCGTGAGAGGACAACAAGCCGTCTCCTGGTCTCAGCACTGGCGCGCGTCCAAATTTAGACGAGGAATTTCTTCAGCGGCTCCCAATAATGATTGTGCCAACCCCAGTCGAGGTGGTCGAACTCGCCTTCGGGGAAACCAGTGTGATCGAAAACGAGCAGCGTATCTGAACCCTGCGGCTTCAATTCGAATTTGGCGATCGAGTAAACGCCCGGATCCCAATGGGTTGGCCGCCATGCCTGCACGATCCGTTCGTTCGATACCAACTCGATGTTTCTCCCAACGATCATTCCGCCGAACATCGAAAAAGCGCCGCCTGCCTTGGGGTCAATCTCGGCAGGCATGCCGCTGAACGCCGTGAACTGCTTTGAATCCAGTAGCGCTTCATAAATGCGCTGAGGGCTCGCCTTGAAATCGGTTTCATGGTGAAGAGAAGTGCGTTTCTGATTTGCCGCCGTGCTAGGAGTTTGCTTCATCGCCTCCTGCAGCGCCATCCCCCAAACTTCGGAGCCCGCAGCCAGGCTGCCAAAGGCGATGGCGGCGCCGGCAATCATTTGCCGACGTGTTGTCGTGTTGCCCAGCGTGGCCGGATTATTTTTCTCGCTCATCATTTTTCCCCTCACATTCTCCGTTTGGCCCGCACCGGCATAAGACCACGCAGCCAAAATATGTTCAAGAACATATTTTCCCTGGAAAGTAAGATATGTTTCGAGACATACTTCGCCGCGTCTCGCATCGAGGAGGACCTATGCCCTATGCCGCTGGCCACCGCAACGAGGTAAAAGGGAAGATCGTTCGGAGCGCGCGTCGATTATTTAATCGGCACGGCTTTGACAATGTTTCGATCACTCAGATCATGGCCGGAGCGGGGCTCACCCACGGCGGCTTCTACAGCTATTTCAAAAGTAAGAGCGATCTGTATGCCGAGGTATTAGGGTGCTTCTTCACGGACCCGAATTGGAAGAGTTGCTGGGAAGGCGTGGAGGTGGATCTCTCATCCGCGGACGTAGGCCCTCAAGTCGTGCGCGCCTATCTCTCGCGCCAGCATTTCGAAGACGTAGAGAACTCCTGCCCGATGGTCGCGTTGCCGTCGGACGTATCGCGCAGCGGCAAGCGTGCGAAGCGCGCGTTCGAGACCGTGTTCCAGGCGATGGTCAGCGTCCTGGAACGAAGTTCGTCCGAAAATGGCCGGCCTCGCCGGGTCACGGCTCAAGCCACAGCCGCGTTATGCGTGGGAGGCATGGTCGTGGCCCGAGCGATGGTCAATCGTGCGATCGCGGATGAATTGCGCGATGCGTGCATGGACGTCGCGCTGAAACTTGGGGGCTGGGATAAACAGAGCGAAAAGCAAAACGGGAAATCTAAGCGGCCTGTCCTGGCTGGTCTACCGGGTGAAAAGAGAGTCGCACTCTGACAATAAAGTTATCCCACAGGATCTTTTTGGCGCGTCGCCTTCACACCGGACAGAATTCCGATTCCCAAAAGCACGACCGCTCCCACCGCGATCCAGTGTGTGGGTATGTGCATCAAGTATGCGGCGTAAATCAGGCCGACGATCACGATCGCGAAGCCAATCGAATAAAGGCCGAACGACATAACATCTCCCTCTTGAATCATCCACGGAATTCTCGACCAAGAATTCAGCTCGCTTGTTTGCGGAAGCGCAATTCGGATTGCGGCCCCGTCGTCGCCCGGCAAGGATCAATTTCGCCGTCTTTACTGCGATGAACTGGCTTTCTGATCCTTGACCTGAAGGTCGTTCACCACTTGCTGAACGTTTGGCACAGCATTCGCCACCGTCTCGGCGCGCGTGCGCTTATTTTCCGAATTCACTTCTCCCGTCAGCGTCACCACCGCGCTCTTCACTGTGTATTTCACGCTGTCATGCAATCGATTCTGAATCAGCGCCGCGTCGAGATTGTTTGCGATGCCTTCGTCCAGATCTGTGTTCACTGCCTTTGTTTCTGCTTCGAGACCTGGAGGAATCACGGCGATCTGATCCGCGACAACCTGCGTGCCCGCCAGAGACTTTGCAAGCGTCTCGGCTTGTGCCTTGTCGCTGTCACTTTGCACTTGTCCGCCAAGCGTCACGACGCCCTTATCGCGATCCTGGCTGATGGAGACGCTTTTAAGCCCAGCGTCATCGAGCGATTTCCGAATACTGTCGGCAACGTCGGGTGACTTCGCGGCTGTCCCCGTGCATCCGGCCATGATCCCGGCGGCGAACAGCGCGAGCGTGGCTACGGGCAATCTGAGCTTGTTCATGTTTCCTCTCCGATGAATTCGAGATGCAATATCAAACAGCGATGAAGCAATTGCTAAGACGTCTTGCCCTTGCAAACGGCGTGTCCGCACGAACAATCAATGTCCGGCATCTTTTCCATTGCTGCGCACTCGACGCTGCAGTACTTGCCCGACGTCGCCACGCAGGAACAAACCGGGTGTGCACACTTCTGAGCTTTTTCAGAGGTCATTTCTTTTCTCCACATTTCGGATTAAGCACGAGTGATCCAAGCCTTAATGTTAATCATTGAGGGAACAAGTTTCTGTACAGAAATGGACACATCGCGATCTCCGTCGGATGGCCGCGGCGGAATGCAACGTCAGCCAAGAATCGAAACGAGTTCAGGCCGCGCAGCGTTGCCCGTCCTACAGACGCGCCGCCTCTGGTTCGCTGACCAGCTCTTCAAAAAGCGTGCGGTAATGAATCATCGCCTGGCGCAGGTCTTCTGTGCTGGCCTGCCCCCGGGTTTGACGGAGCGCGCTTTGATGGGCTGCACGATAATTTTCGAGAACCAGTGGATGATCCACCGAAATATCCGCCGCGCGCTGTTCAAAGTCGCTTACCGGGTAGCCGCGTGTGGACATTACGTCTCCCAGCAGTTTGTCGGCGTCCGATACCGCGCTTCCGGGTCCGTCAACGAACCGCGCTTGGACTCTGTCCCACGACTCGACAAATCGCGCGCGATCGCCCGGAGCGAGCGGACGAATGTGCAAACGCTCGACGCGATCTGCGCGCTCGTCGAGCGCCGCTTCTGCATGCCGCCGGCTCCCGCCCTGTTTCACGGCCCGGGAATATTCGGCGCCGCCAAACTGAGCGCGAAGTCGAGCCGTTCGGCGTTTACGAATAACAACCGACATAACGATTGCTGCGACCACTATCACCACGATCGCTATGCCGATCGCGATTTGCGTCGTGGTTAGTGCTGATAGACCCGAAAAATTCATCACACACCTCCAGTTCCTAATCGATCCCTTGGCCCAAATCCGAGACGCGTCGCGGCGCGATTGTGCGAAGCCGGACCCGCTTACCGCTTTTCGATAACTTTTTCCACCTGGCCGAATTTCTTTTGGATTTTCCCGCCGATTTTTTCGGTGATACCGTCGGTTTCTAAGCCGGGGTCGTTCGTCGCGTGTCCGATCGCTTCCTTGACCTTGCCCTTTACCTCGTGAAACGTGCCCTTTGCTTGGTCCTTATCGCCCTGGCTCATATGTTTTCTCCCTTGAATCTATTTGGTATGCGAATTGGTGCGAATTGCCTGCAACTGTCAATGCAGTTGCGAACTGTTCAAACCTCGGTTTCGGGTTGATCCTAATGAGGAAAATGCAACCCGCCGACGAGGAACAAAACCAACACGATCAGCAGGACCGTCCCAACGACACCAATGCCCCCGCCCGTTCCCCATCTACTATATCCGTAGTACCCGCCGCCCCCGCCGAACACCAACACGAGCACAACAATCAGCAGTAGCAATCCCATCGAAATCCTCCGCTCAGCTTATGAACCAGGATTTCTGCTCTTACTTGCACGCAGGCCCGGCACGCGTGGTCTCATTCCTCGAAGGAAGTTTGTATTCGCGCTAGCTGACGAGACGCACGGTAACACCAGTGAAAAAGCGATGCTGTCGCAAAGGGGACACCTCTGCTTCGACGCGGTCTGTATGCACGAAAGGAAGGATGAGATTGACCAGCAGTTCTTAATCTCGGCGCTGCGCTCTCACGTCTAATGACACGAATCGTCATCCTGAAACTGGCCGCCGGCGGCCATTGACGCGAGCGAGTGCGCGCAGTTCAGGATTTTTTCGTCCATCGGATCGTGAGTCAGCGTGTCGGGAGATATGTAATCCATGGATTTGCTCAGTCCCAAGATTTTGTTGCTCAATGTGTGCATGTTGTCGAACTCGCTGGTGAGCAATTTCAAAGCGTCCCGATCGGAATCGGTTGACGCGGCGACCGATGCCAGCGTCAAGTTCTTGGCAGCCTGCACGCGATAGCCAGCCAACCATTCCTCCGTCACCGGGTATCCATGCTGGACCGCGTTGGTGAGCACGCTTCGCCATTCCCGGATCGACGCCATTTCTTCGATACCTGCTCTCAAGAACTCTCTTGTGAATCCTTGATTCACGGGTTCGGACGTCGCGGAAGGCGACGGCGACGTGCTCGCTGGGGAGCCAGGTAGCGTCAGGATGATTTGATTCCCCTTAAAGGCGAGGGAACCGCTCGAAACACGCGCGAGGCCTTCAACCTCAACGTACGACTTTCCATTTATTTGGACGACCGGCGCGGTTCCGGGCCGGCCGATTACAACCAGCGTCAAGTTCTGCTGAGCGGCTTGCGGCCGCGCGAATCCCGGCAAAGCAAGCATCAGGGCCGACGGTATTGCCCACATCAACCAAGCGCCGAATGGCCTATTTCGCATAAATCTCCTCATCAACTGGGTTTCAACCAGCTCAAGAGACACACACTCACCGCCGTCTCAGTCGTTTTCAACGGTCCGAACCACTTTCTGTCGGTCAATCAGAGTCTAAGAACCGGTGAACGCGGATGTCTGTACACATTGGGACAGTTTCAAGGCTTAAATGTCGAGCTTCGAGATGCGTGAGTCGCCGCCCGCATGTAGAACAATTGGGAGAACTAACGCCGCCGTGCGGCTGCACCGGTGGGAAGTATGTTCTGATCATAGCCGGTGCCCGCCGATCGAAACTTCTGTTCACGGTTTTGTAATGGCTCTTAAATCGCAGAGTCACACTCCTATTTTGTAATGAGCAGCTAGAGATAGTTTGCAACGCATCCTGACAGGGGATTTATCTGCCTCCGCCCCGGAAGCGCTTGCCGGAATGGCGGAAGATTTCCGCGTGCAGCGTCCGGTTACCCAAGAAATAGCCAGGAGATAGCCGAAAATGCGCCACGTAACACGTCTCATCGTGTCGTTAAGCTTCATTCTCTTCGCCGCCATTTCGACGATTGCTCAGACGGATCGCGCCACGCTTGAAGGAACCGTCACTGATGCTTCCGGTGCAATCCTGGCGGGCACCAAGCTGAAGATCACTGCCGTCGCGACCGCGCAGAGCTTGGAGCGCGCGTCGAACGCGAATGGCGACTACCGCTTCCCCGGCCTCGCGGCCGGTTTCTATACCGTGGAAGCCTCCCGTAACGGGTTCAAGACAAAGCTGATCGAGAATGTCGAGTTGCAGGTCGGAGAAACTCATACGCTCGACATTCGGCTCGATGTCGGAGCAGTTACCGAACGAGTCGAGGTGAACGCACAATTGGCGCCATCTGAGCGCAGCTCCGCCGAGAGCAGCACCGTCATCCGAACAGATCAGATTGGCGACTTGCCGGTGAATGGCCGCAACTGGGCAACCTTGACACTTCTCGCACCGTGGGCCCAGGACGACGGCGGCGGCGACCAGCGAACCATTCGCTTCGCCGGACGGGCTCGTGACGATAACTATTTTAGTTTCGACGGAGTTGATGCCACGGGCATCCAGGAACAGGCCCAGAAGTCACAAACGCGTTTGCAGGTATCTGAAGACGCCATCGCCGAATATCGCGTCGGTTCCGCGCTTTACGACGCTGAATACGGATCTCAAGCTGGTGGACAAGTGGACGTAGTGACGAAATCGGGAACGAACGATTACCACGGCACGGTTTTTGGTTATTTTCGAAACTCCGACTTCGATGCGCGCGCCTTCGTCGATCCTTCAACGATTCCACCATTCCGACTGGGCCAGTACGGCCTGACTTTTGGAGGGCCAATCAAGAAGGACAAAACGTTTTTCTTTCTGAGTTACGAAGGGCTGCGCCAATTTCAGGCACGCACTCTTGTCGCCGCCGTGCCCAGTCCGACTTTGCAGAAGGATGTACTTGTGAACGGCCGATTCGACAGCACGAACAGTGTCTTCGTCGGTCCGTCGCCCCAAATGTGCGGAATTTTGCAGTCTTATCCGTGGCGCGCTTCGACGGGACCAATTGGCGGTTGCACCCCCAGCTTCGTCTATCCGGATTCTTACTTCGCGGCAATCGTCGGCACCGGTCCGGAGGCGAACGATGTCGACAATTTCACGCATCCGGGCGACGTTCGGGTCCACGAAGATTCCTGGCTCGTGCGTCTCGATCACAAATTCTCCGACAAGACCTCGCTATACGCCCGCGCTCAACGCGACATATCCTTCTCCTACGCTCCGCTCGGCAACGCACTCGATCTTCAGGGCATCACCAACCATCCGGCCAATTACTTGGTTGCCTTGCAACATACGTTTTCACCGAACCTGTTCGACGAGCTCAAATTCGGGATCAATCGCTCGCCATTCCACAATCCGCAGTACAGCATCTATCCCCTGGCGATCAACTCGAACAATTTTGAAAGCTTGAACGACAGCAATACGGACAACGAAGTCGGAACCACTTTCTCCTACATCGACAATCTGACGTTCATTCACGGGCGCAATACATTCAAGACCGGCTTCGAAATTCGGCGCATTCGATTGAATCAGGGCATCACTGCCGATAACACGGTGGACTTCACCGACGATCTGAGTCTCATCGGAGCGAGTGTCAACGATTTCACCTACCGCTCGTCCTGGTGCTGCCACGGATTGCGGCGCACGCTCTACATGCCCTACTTCCAAGATGAGTGGAAAATTGCGCCGACTTTCACGGTGAACCTCGGCCTGCGCTGGGACTATTACGGTGTGGCCTACGAGGCCCACAATCGGACCACGGTATTTGACCTCCAGCAATTTGGCGGAGTGTGCATCGGTTCCGGATCGAATAATCCTTTGAAGGCTACGGAGCCATCAAATTGTCCCGCCAATCCGTCTTTGTATCCGCCCAATTACCGCAATTGGGATCCGCGGGTTGCATTGGCGTGGGCGCCTTCAGCGCTGCATTCCAAAACCGTCGTTCGCAGTGGGTTTGGAATTTACAGCGGCGCTGCTCAAAACGACGACCTGAACGCAGGCCTCGAGAGTGACAACATTCGGATCGGCGCGATCGCTCCCGCACCGTACACGTTCATCTTCAACAGTGGCTATCTACAGAACCCTCCGAATTTCGGCGTAAGCACAACGGCAGAGCCAACACCGCGCGGGTTGATCCGCGAGGGTCGCCGGGATTTGTACGTCGAAGAGTGGGGATTGACGATCGATCAAGCTCTTCCGGGCAGTTTTCTCTTGACCACTTCGTATCTGGGAACTCACGGAGTGCGTCTCTTCGCCCGCTCGTATGAAAACGTCTGCATCGGCGACTCCAATGGAACTCCGGCAGGCTGCCAGCGTCCGCTCCCGGACTTCGGCATCGTGGACGACAAGCAAGACGTGGGAACGAGTTCCTACAATGGCCTCCTGCTCTCCCTCCAGCGCCGAATTACGAATGGCTGGTCGTTTCAGACGAATTACACCTACTCTCACTCGATCAACGACGGCTCGGTCGGCGGAGGTGAGGCAAACGCCCCGGAGGATGTGGCCTGCCGCGCTTGCGATCGTGGCCCCAGCGTTTTTGACACTCGGCACAATCTGGTTGTCGATTCCGTGTACGAGATCCCCATTGGCCCCGGGAAGAAATATTTAACTGCGTCTGGATTCTCCGGAAAAGTGTTTGGCGGGTGGATCTTGAGTGGCGCCGCCAATTGGCATACAGGCCATCCGCTGACGGTGATTTTCGGGCCGTCTGCCAGCGAAATTCCCGATGGCAACGATCAGAGCAACCAACGTCCGGATCTCGTTCCCGGCGTTTCGCTGGTTCCTCCCGGCGGCCGCACATCGACCGAGTGGATTAATCCGGCCGCATTCGCGGAGCCTCCGATCGATCCGGTGACCGGGCTGTATACTCACTTCGGCGACGCCGGAAACGGAATCGTCCGCGCACCAAACGTGTGGGCGATTGATCTTGCGCTCGCGAAAGAGACGAAGATCACGGAGCGTATCGGAGTCGAATTCCGGGTGGAAGCATTTAATGTATTCAATCACACGCAACTCGGCGATCCCTCCGATCTCGATTTTGAGGACAATACATTTGGCATGATCAACACGACGGTGAACTACAACAGCAACAATGACAACTTTGCACCTCCCAACACTGGAACCGGGGTTCCGCGCCAGCTTCAATTTGTCTTCCGATTGACGTACTGACTCGGCTTGGGATTTGAGATCGACCAAAAACAAAATGAAAAAGTTCTGCTGTGCTGTCGCTGTCTTTACAATCCTGGCAGCCGCGGTTATTGCTGGGGCTCGGAATAGCGGGCAGGCACCCGCAATTCCGCCGGCGAATCAAGAAGAAGCAATATTGGTCGGAGCCGGCGACATTGCCGATTGCTCCGACCTTTCGGGCGCAGAAGCTACCGCCAAGCTGCTCGAAACGATTCCGGGCCAGGTTTTTACCGCCGGCGACAATGCTTATCCCGAGGGCACGAAGGAGCAGTTCGATAATTGCTACGACAAGACATGGGGCCGCGTGAAGTCCCGCACGAGGCCGTCGGCCGGTAACCATGAATTTCATTCCGGCGGCGCGACTCCCTATTTTAATTATTTCGGCGCCGCTGCCGGCGATCCAACCAAGGGCTACTATAGCTATGAACTGGGCGCGTGGCATATCGTTGTGCTGAACAGCGAATGTGCTGAAGTAGGCGGCTGCAACACGGGATCACGACAGGAGAAGTGGCTGCGCGCCGATCTCGCTTCTCATCGCGCCGCTTGCACTCTTGCTTACTGGCACAAGCCTCTCTTTAGCTCGGGAGCCAAGCATGGCAACGATCCCGAGATGAAGGCTTTCTGGTTGGATCTGTACGACGCGAAGGCCGCGGTCGTCATCAACGGCCACGATCACGATTACGAGCGATTTGCGCCGCAGAATCCTGAAGGCAAATCTGACGCCGCGCGCGGCATTCGCGAATTTGTCGTCGGTACCGGCGGCAAGAACCATCGCCCTTTCGGGACGCCTCTGCCAAACAGCGAAGTCCGCAACGCGGACACGTTCGGTGTCTTGAAACTAACTCTCCACGCGAAGAACTACGATTGGGAATTCATCCCCGAAGCTGGAAGGACATTTCGTGATTCTGGCTCCGGTTCGTGTCCGTAGATTCGAAAGAAATTAAATTCCCGGCTCATTCGAACTGAATCAGTACGATTTCCGGCTGCGTTCCCACTCGCATCGGAGGCCCCCACGTTCCGATTCCGCACGACGTGTAAACGATGAGCTCGCCAAAGCGGTGCAGTCCATAGGTGAACTTGCCGAAAATGCGCGAAGTAAACCACGTGAACGGGAAAAGCTGCCCGCCGTGCGTGTGTCCGGAAAGTTGGAGTGAAATCCCTTCGTTCTCGGCAATGGGCAGTTCGTGCGGCACGTGAGACAGAAGGATGCTCGCCCCGCTGCGGTCTACTTCCGTGCTTGCAAGGATTTTCCGAAAGTGAGTTGGATCGGTCGAATCGCGGTAATTCACGCCAACGATCTGCAGGCCATCCACATTCACCTTTTCATTCCTTAATACGCGAACGTCGGAATGGCTGATGGCGTCGAGATATTTCTTCGGATCGGAAAACTCCTCGTGATTACCGGTTACAAAGTACGAGCCAAATCTTGGCGTGAGGCGCTTCCACGGCGCAGTGAGAAGGTTGAGGTCCGCTTTCGTGCCGTCGAAAAGATCGCCCGAAATAAAAACAATGTCCGCTCCGATTTTTCCAAGCTTGGAAACGACGCGAGTGATGAATCCGATGCCTCGGACGTGCCCGAGGTGAAAGTCAGTCACGAGCGCCGCCACTCGTCCTCGCCACGAAGCTGGCAGGCCGGGCAATTTCACCGTGATTCGCCTCACGCGAATCGAAGCGGCGTTAACGATTCCATAGATGCTCGCCAGGAGGGCAAGCACGAAGAACGCCGCCGCGATCGCCGGCCGCCTCTCGGGAAGATGGGCCAGCAGGATTACGGAGTACGCAATCCAACACGAGCACGCGGCGACGAAGAAGAAATTCAGCATTCCGAGCCATACACTTGCGATCTTATAGAAGACTCGCACGGGCGGATTCGTGTAACGGAAAGCAAGCAGCGAGGCAGAGACAAAGCTAACCGATAACAGGGCAACGCCAGCCGGTACGATCGTTGCAGGCCAGCCATGGAAAGGTCCCCAAAAGTGAATCCACGTCTCGTAGACGTACCAATGCCCAAGAAAAAGAATGGACTGTATGATCGCAACGAAAATGATGATTCGATTTCGCAAGCGATTCTTCCCCTTTAATCGCGGCTTCCAGCTATATTCCGCAGGCGCAATGTTCTCGTTTGCACCTATAAACAGTCTAGGAACCCGCGGGCCGGCGTGCAAGCGGGCACATCGAAGTAACCACCTCAGCCGGAACTCGCGCGCGCAGAACTCTCCTCACTTCCAAGCCCGAACGTCCATCCCGAAAAAGCGTGAGGAATTCTTAAGGCACACGCGCTCGACAATGGCAGGTCTCCCTTTCGGCTGCCCTGTCATACTTCTCGAGCACTCTTTTGCATTCGCGACGGCTCATTAGGCGGACCAACCGACTTGATACCATCACCGGCTCTCATCCCAACCAGGCGAACATACGCCGGCGTCTTCTTCGTATCGCTTGCGACGCTGATGTTCGAAGTGCTCCTGACGCGCATCTTCAGCGTGACGATGTGGTATCACTTCGCGTTTGTCGCAATTTCTGTCGCGATGTTCGGCTTGAGCGTCGGCGCGACCCTCGTCTACGTGTTCCCGAATTATTTCACCGCCGAGCGCGCCAAGGAGCACATGGCCCGCTTCACTCAGTTTTTCGCGCTCGCGGCGATCACCAGCTTCGTGGCTCACGCGACGGTCCCGTTCGTGCCGCAGAGAACGCTCGCTGGCATTGCGTCGATCGTCTTCACCTACACGGTGATCGCGATTCCGTTCGTATTGAGCGGTATCTGCGTCTGCCTCGCTCTGACGCGCTTTCCGCAACACATCGGCAAGATTTACGCCGCCGATCTGACGGGCGCGGCGCTGGGCTGCATACTCCTGCTCTATGCGCTCGACGTCACCGATGCCGCGGGGGCCGTGTTCCTCGTCGCGTTTTCCGCGAGCCTCGGCGCGATTTGCTTCGGCTCCGAAACGCAATCGCGGCGGCTTCGCTCCGCGTGGATGGACGCCGCGTTCTTTTTCATTCTTGTGTGCGTGCAAACCGGCTTCGCATGGAGCGGCCATCCTCTTCTGCGTCTCATGTGGTCCAAAGGCGAACAGGGAGAAGCTCCGCTATACGAGAAGTGGAATTCATTCTCGCGTATTCGTGTGTTCGGGGATGGCGACGTGCCTTCGGAGCCCTTCGGCTGGGGCTTGAGCGCCAATTACGTTTCGAAGCCCTCGGTGAGGCAGCTTTCTCTCGACATTGATTCGAACGCTTTCACTGTAATGACTCACTTCGACGGCGACTTCAAGCCGCTCGATTATCTCCAATACGACGTCACAAACGTCGTCTACCACATTCGCCAGGACGGCAGCGTTCTCATCGTCGGCGCGGGCGGCGGCAGGGACGTCCTTTCGGCGCTGTCGTTTGGCCAGAAATCCGTTCTCGCCGTCGAGCTCAATCCCAATATTTTGAAAATGCTGAACCGGAAATATGGCGATTTCACCGGGCATTTGGATCAAGTACCCGGCGTGAGATTTGTGAACGACGAAGCGCGCAGCTACATCGCGCGTTCCCCGGATCATTTTGACGTCATTCAGATTTCAATGATTGATACGTGGGCGGCCACCACCGCCGGCGCGTTCGTCTTTTCCGAAAATTCTCTCTACACGCTCGAAGCGTGGCGCAGCTTCATTGATCATCTGACGCGGCAGGGCGTCCTCTCCGTATCGCGCTGGAGCTTTGAAGAGGAATCGGGCGAAGTGTACCGCGCCACCGCCCTCGCCGGAGCGGCGCTGCGACAGCGTGGAATTCAGGATGTGCGAAATCATCTCGTCATCATCCGGAGGAACGGCCCGAGAATCATCAACGGTATCCCGCTCGGAATCGCGACCATGCTGATCAGCAGGCAGCCATTCTCGAGCGACGATCTGAGCCGGCTCGAGGAAGTTAGCCGCCAAATGGGATTCGATATTTTGTTAAGCCCGCGCTTCGCTTCCGATCCGATGTTCGTGTCGCTCGCTGCGGGAGACATTCCGCAACTAACTCACACGGGTGTTCCGGTCAATCTGAGTCCGCCCACCGACGATCAGCCATTTTTCTTTTTCACGCTGCGCCCGACGGATCTGTGGAATCTGAAGTTGTGGCAGTCGCCGGTGCTCACCTTCAACTTGAACGCGATGTTCGTCCTCGCCGTTCTATCCGTAACGGTGATCGTTTTCACCGTTCTTTGCATCCTGCTGCCGCTCTTCTTTGCCGGACAAAGAATCGCGATGCGCGGCGCGTTTCCGATCCTGACTTTTTTCTCCGCGATCGGCGCGGGCTTCATTCTCATCGAGCTTTCGCAAATGCAGAGGCTGATGATTTTTCTGGGCCACCCGAGCTACGCGCTTTCCGTGGTCTTGTTCGTTCTGCTGATTTCGAGCGGCCTCGGCAGTTTTTGCACGGAGCGCTTCACGCGCAACGGAAGCGCGAACGGCGCTGGCAACGACCCCGCCACTGTCGCGCCGCTCATGCCCTTGCTGGTTGTGCTCTCAATTTTTGGCCCGCTCACACCGTACGCGCTCGCTCATTTTGCCGCGTCAACAACTCCGGTCCGCATCCTCGTGGCCGGCGCGATTCTGTTTCCGCTGGGATTTTTCATGGGCATGCCATTCCCGATGGGGATGAGGCTTGCCTCGTCCAAGTCTCCCGCTTTGACGCCGTGGCTATGGGGAGTGAATGGCGCGACCTCGGTATGCGCCTCGGTCGTATCGGCGATCATCGCAGTGGCTGCCGGAATTTCAGCGGCGTACTGGACTGGCGTCTTCTGCTATTTCGTTGCGATCGTCGCGATCACCGTCGTCAAACTGGGAGCGCGGCAGCGCGCCGAGCACGCTTTAGTGGCTTGAACTGAAGTTGACCCCGGGAAACAACGCGCGATCTGCTGAAGCGCAGGCCGCTTCTTCCGGATGCAGGATGCAGTTCGTGCCATAAATTTTCACCCGCCCGCCGCTGCTTCGAAATAGTTCCGGCAAGACGCTCTCGATTTCCGCAAACCGCGCCTCGAGCAGCGGTTTTGCGCCTTTACGTTGTTTGCCGCTGTCGTCAGGCGACGCCATCCAATAGCCGGCTCCGATCGCTCGCGCGACGTCGGTCATGTGGTCGAGATCCTCGCGCAACTGAGATTCGTCGTAAGCCCCGGCAGGCACGAGCGCGATGTGAGACATCGCTTGCCGGCCCGTGTAGAGATAGAGCGCCACATCTTCGCCGGCCACAACGCGCGCTTCCGGCGGCGTATTCGCGCGAAGCCACTCGTACGCTTCTTTCTTCTCGACGAGAAGCTGCGCAGCGTCTTCGCTCGTCTTTACCATGTCCGCGCGGCCGGAAAAAATGAAATTCCACGCCATTCCGAGCACAAGGGCAATCGCCGCGACGCCAACCACACCGGCGAGAGCTCTCTCGATCGCAGGGCGCGGCGCGCGAATTGCCGTCTTGAGTTCTCGCGCAACTAATTTTCCGCCGTACCACAATGAAGCCGCGATCAACGGCAGAAACGGAATCAGAAATCTCTTAATCTCGGGATAATCCCACAACAAAATTGCAGCGAGATAAAAGGGCAGTGCGAAGTGAACCGGTTGCCATCCTCCCAGCTTCGCCTGCCGCACCAATCCGAAAATGATTGTGCAGAGCACAGCGATCGTTGCGACGAACCACGGCAGAATGTGCTGGCCGAACATCGAGCCGATGAAAAGCCCAGGCACGTGCGCCAACAAATAAACGAACTGGCTCAGGAGCATTTCCCAGACGACGTGGGCATGCACCATGCTCAGTTTGCGCATTCCGATATAGCTTGTATAAAACGTCCACGTTTGCTGAAAACCCGGGCCCCCAGCGGACATGCCGGCAGGCGGAATCGCGCGCGTCGATGTGAGCGTCCGCCAGGCCAACCAACCGAAGAATGGCGCGACGCTCGCAGACCAGATGGCCGTCTGCCGCCAGGCGCGCCTCGTGATGCCGGCGATGAAAATCCCGGCGGCAATCGGAACGCCGAGTATTCGCAGGAACATCGAAAGGCCCGCGAGTACTCCGCATGCGGCCGCAGTTCGGGCCTTCGCATCCCGTGCAAGCGTTTTTTCGGCGACGATCATCGTCGCGAGCGCTGCCGCGGAAAATGGAATTTCGGTCAGCACTCCGCCGCCATAGCCGAGCACAGTCGGATGCAGCGCGCAGACCGCGGTGAGAAGAAGCGCTTCTGAATCACTCAAGCCCTTTAGGTTGCGTAAGAAGTAAAACGTCAGCGCGACGAATATGACGCCGAAAACGATCGTGATTCGAATGGCATCGGCAAGATTTGCAGGGAAAGCTGGATTCACGCGCCACACCCACGAGAGAATCCACGGATAAAGGACGGGATATTTCGTCGCAGGCGGCGTGCCGGGAACGCTCGGCAAGATATATCCGCGCCCATCGGCAAGCGCCTTGGCGGAACTAAAATAAATCGTGTCGTCCTGCGTCATTCCAAAGAAGTTCTCGGGATGCATCCGCAGGATTGAAAAGACGTAAACGATCAGGATGCCCGCCAGAATCACCCACGGCAGGGCGCGCCGGAAAGACATAGCAATCATTGTAGCGAAAAGAAATGCCTCTCACGGCGGCGCGCTACGAGGATTGGCCCAAGAGTGACCGTTCCGGTGGGCAATTCAGCGGGCGCGACAGCTCAAGGTCACGCCGCGCTCGCGGCTGATCGTGCCAATCAGCGATCTCGAAAAGATTTGCGCGCAATCGAAGTGAGTTGCTCCCGCGCGACTAGAATCCATCCTCGAAGGAATGGAAGCGCCGCTCGAGTTCCCATTGCTGCTGCGCTTTTTCGCTCGCCTTGAGAAACGCCGCGCAATCGGCCGAAGGTTTGTCGGAGCCGAGCGTGTCCGTCGCGCAGGCCGTGATCGCGTGCGTGAAGACGTCCGGCTCGTTCCAGAGACTCGCGCCCGGCAGAAAACTGTGCTCGAGGCTCGTTCGGACCATCTGCTTGAGGTCGAGATAGTGGAGACCGTACGTGGCCACCGCTCGAACGAATTCGTGCGTGAGATCGATCCTCGAGACTCCCTCGTCATCCGTTGAGAGTGCCACAGGAACACCGGCCCGGCGATATTCAGGCAACGGATGCTCCCGGCCGCTCATTCCGAGAATCAAGTCGTTGCTCGTAAGATTTATTTCCACCATCACGTGCGTCGCGGCCATTTCCTTCATCAAGATATAAGGTTGCGTTTCATACATGATGTCCGCGCCGTGTCCGATTCGTTCCGCATGCGCCTGTTCGACCGCGAGCCGAACGTGGCAGCAGAGTCCTTCCGGCGGCACGAGGCCGGGAGCCAATTCTCCGGCGTGCAGGCTGACGTGAACGTGAGGGTACTGCTCGCGCAAGAAGCCAACCATCCGCATCTGCAGCCCGTAGTCCGTCATTGAGTAGTAGCTGTCTTCGGGTTGCACGAAATTGACGCCCACAACGCGAGGATCGGCGGAAGCGACTTCAAATCCCAGGAGCGCCTGTGCGAACACCTGCTCCTTCGGAAATCCGCGCAAGACTTGATAGAGGTAGCGAACCTGGACTTCGCAAGCGGGCGACGCGTCTTTCTGTCCGCAGCGCTCGCGTTCCCGCCGGAGTATTTCCGCCCGATCGTATTCGCCGCGAGCGACGGCAATATCGTCGCGCAGGCCGTGATCGAGCAAATCTTTCCGAAGCTTCGAAAAATCATCGCTCCAGGCTACCGTGTGCGCGATCGAACTCGTGTGCGAAAAATCGGGCGTATCCATCAATTCGAGATACTGCTCGTTCTGAACGGCCGCGCGCGTGGCAACCTCGTCGAGGAATTCGCCTTTGTGCCGCCGGTCCGTCCCGCTGAATCTGCCGAAGGAATCGAAGAAGTGATCGTGGCCCGTGACGCCGGGCGACGGGACGAAACCTCGCATCGAAAAAGCATCAATCACGGCGTCGTAAACGCGCTCGTCCCGGTAGACATCCGCTGCCGCAATCTTTCGCTCGCCGCAAGCCTGCTGCGGCGCGTTGGCGCCCATCGCCGCCGGAGGTTTCACGAACGAAAGCGTATTGAGATCGACGCAGAGATGGTCTTCGCCGCCCGCACGAATCCACGTTTCCGCGTAGACCGCCCCGCTCAAGTGATTGTGAAGGTCCGCGCCCTTCGGCATTCGGACGAGAAATGCGTGCAGGTCCAGCGGATTCGCTCGCGCGCCTTCAAATGCGTGAGCCGTTCGTTGTTCCGCGGTGGGCGGCGGCGCGTTGTTGGGGGCCTGCACTTGCGCCCATAGCGCGGAAGGGATCGAAGCCAGCAGCGAGAGAAGAGTTAGCCGAAGGATGAAGCTTTGCAATGGCGCAGATATTCGCATCGAAGTTTCTGCTCTCAAGTAATTTTTATTCAGCGCTGAACTGTAGCATATTTGTCGCGCCGTGTTTCGCGTCGTGATTCAACAGAGTAGGTCGAATGGCCGATCATTCGCAAAATAATGGAGTCCGGCGGCTATATTCCGTTTTGGTTTCGGCGATATTTGCAGTCGTCGCGCCCGGAACTGTAGCGGGCTATCTTCCCTGGCGGCTCTCAGGATGGCGATATCAGGAGCCGTTCTTTGGTTTCGTTGGGTTTCGTTATCTTGGTTCAATTCTCATCGTCGCCGGGCTGCCCGTGCTTGTTGATGCGTTCGCGCGATTCGCGCTTCAAGGTCTAGGCAGTCCGGCGCCGGTCTATCCGACGCGCCACCTCGTCGTCACCGGCTTCTATCGCTACGTCCGCAATCCAATGTACGTTGCCGTCGCAGCTCTGATCTTCGGGCAGGCGCTGCTATTCGGCAGCCGTCCTGTATTTCTGTACGGATTGTTCGTGTGGCTGGCGTTTCACGTATTTGTTTTGGCCTACGAAGAGCCAACCTTGAGAAAAACTTTTGGCGCGGAGTACGCGACTTTCTGCGCGAACGTGCCGCGATGGGTCCCGCGTCTCACTCCTTGGCGAGGCGCGACAATAACCTGAATTTACTTCTGTGCGTGTGAGCCGGCTTCGGTTGGCAGGCGCTCCGCGACCGTCGCAGTATGTTCCCGCGCCGGCGCAATTTCTCCAGCCGGGATAGGTTTCCATCGCGGTAAATGAAAAAGGCAAATGACGAATTCGATTTTGTCGCGAAATGTCAGTTTCGAGTGGCCATACAGGCGCGTCGGAAAGGGCAATGGAATCTCGACGTAGCGAGCGCCATTCCTGAGCAGCTCGCACAAAAACCACGACTGGAACGAATAGCCCCGCGTCGAGTACGGCCCGAAATCGCACTTTGCAATCAATTCCGCGCGAATGCATCGGTAGCCCGAAGTGCAATCCGCGATCGGCGGAATTCCGCTGAACCAGTGAACGAGCTTCGTCCCCCCGAGGCTGATCGCCTTGCGATGCCACGCGAATCCTTCGATGTCCGTTCCCATCACAAACCGCGAGCCGATCACCAGATCGTATCCCTGATTGCACAGCCGAACGAACTGAGGCAAAAGCGCGGGATCATGCTGAAAATCGGCGTCCATCTGCAGGATCAGATCGGGCCCAAACGTGGCCATCGCGTGAGAAATGCCGCGCTTGTACGCCTCGCCCAGCCCCCTTTTTTCCCCCGAGATTAAGTGCAGCCGAGGATACAATCCCATGGCCGAGCGAACGCATTCACCCGTGCCATCGGGAGAATTATCGTCCACCACCAGCACGTGCAGTTCGTGCGTCGGGATGTTTTCCGCCTCGCGAAAAATTAACGGCAGCAGACGAGGAATGCTCTCCGCCTCGTTGTAAGTCGGGAGAACGATGCACGCGATTTTCTTATCGGGATTCAGTGTCGGAAAGCCTTCCGGTTCGGTAGAAAAACGGGATTTTTCAGCTTCAACTCGCCCGTCTCAAAACTCTACCATCCGCCCTCCATCGAGACAAGGCGCGCAGGACTTCCTCCGCCTCTTGATCCTCACGGCGGCAGCAGTACTCGTCAGCGGCTACCACTACGGCGTCGAAGACATGGCGGTGTATCTCCCCGCCATCAAAAAACTGATCCATCCCGAGCTTTATCCGTTCGACGCGAATTTTTTCCTCCTCTACATCCGGGTCACTTTGTTCCATCAGGCTGTCGCGGACATCGTGCGAGCGACGCACCTTCCGCTTCCCTGGGTCGCATTTCTTTGGCACCTCACGAGCATTTTTCTCGTGCTCCTCGGATGTCTTCGGCTGAGCCGGCGATGTTTCAAGGAGCCGGTCGCGCACTGGGCCGGTGTGGCACTCGTCGCCGCGCTGTTCACGCTGCCCGTCGCCGGTACGGCGCTATTCATCGTGGATCAGCACATGCACCCGCGCACGCTCGCCACCGCGTTCCTGCTCTTTGCGATGGTTGACGTCCTGGAATGGCGCCCGTTCACTCTCGTATGGATTTGCCTCGCAGGCCTCTGCCATCCCACGATGACTTTGTATGGAACATTTCATGTAGCGATACTCGGATTGGTTCAGCCGATCGCACAATCTGCCAATCTTTTCCCCGCAATTCCGTTTTCTGCTCCCGCGAATCCGATCTGGCGGCAAGTGATGTCGCACCGGGATTTTCAATACCCATTTCGATGGGCGTGGTACGAGTGGCTCGGCGCCATCGGTCCGCTCGCGTTTCTCAGTTACTTTGCAAGCCTCGGCCGTCGCGAAGGCCTCGTGATTCTCGATCGCATTTGCCGGCGAATGGTGATCTCAACTTCACTCGGCATCGTGGGCGCGGTGATCCTGACGCAAGGATTCCAAAACCAAACGTGGGCGAGGCTCGAACCGATGCGAATTCTCCACCTCACCTACGTGGTCTTCGCGTTGATCTCCGGAAGCCTGCTCGGCAAATATCTGCTTCGCGAAAATTGGCTGCGATGGGCCGCGCTATTCGTTCCGCTGGCAATTACCATGTTTTATTTCCAGCGCGTCGAGTTCCCTTCGAGCCGCCACATCGAATTCCCGGACGCGGCTTCGACGAATCCCTGGGTGCAGGCGTTCATTTGGGTAAGTCACAACACGCCGCGCGATGCTCTCTTCGCGCTCGACCCGAAATACATGGAGCGTCCTAACGAAGATTTCTATGGATTTCGTGGATTCGCGGAACGCAGCGCGCTCGCCGACAACTCCAAGGACACCTCCGTTGTCGAAGTTTTCCCGGAGCTCGCGTGGCAATGGAAGCTCGAAAACGACGGCACCGCAAACTGGGCGCACTTCACCGCCGCAGATTTCGAGCGCCTGAAAAGCAAGTACCGCGTGACGTGGGTAATTCTCGAAAATCCGGGCGTGCCAGGGCTGATTTGTCCTTACACGAACTCATCCGTCCAGGTTTGCCGTATTCCTTAGTTTCGAGCTTGTCGAGTTACTTCGTTGAAGGGACTCGAGCGGGCACGCCGATTAGTACGTCCACCGAGATCGGTTTGTTGTCTTGCAGGGCGGGCCTAAATTTCCACTTCAAGAATGCTGCAAGCGCCAGCGAGTCCATTTCAGGGACGAGGCCGCGATACACTTCCATCTTGCTGATCGTTCCATCCGTACCAATCACGCCGCGGAGCACGATCATCTTGTCCCGCATCTCGTCAGGAACAGGCTGCCGCTTGAAATCATATTTCTCGTCAGGATGCGGCGGCACAAGACCCTTGTCCAGTTGCACTGAGGAACTCTGCTGCTGGTATTGAACATCTTCTGCGGGCGCGCCAGTCGCGCAGTATTGGAGAATCCAGCTCTTTCCCGGCATCGGTAGGAAGACGGAGTAAACGCGGCCGCAACGCAGCGCGCCGTAGACGCCGAGTCCACCGCCGCCAACCGGCCCGGCGGAAACAATCAGCGTGTTGCTTCGAACTCCCGGCGGAGGCGCCACGACGTACACCATGTTTTCCGGCGTGTAGCCCAAATCTCCGCCGGTCATCATGCCGCCCTTTCCACCATTTCCGCCCTTGATGCTCACAAATCCGCCGTTCCCACTAGCACCACCACCGCCGCCCCCGCTGGTTCCGCCGCCAACGCCAACGCTTCCGTTGCCTCCCGTGCCCGGTCCGCCGGTCCCGCCGTTCGGATCTCCGCCCGCCACGCCGCCCGGTGAACCAGGCTGGCCGCCCGCCGGAGAAATCGTGAACGCACCGTAGCGATTTCCGCCAAGCAACTCGGAGAGCTGCGCTGCGCCTGCAGGATCAGTTGAAACCACCAGGAGGCCATTCGCGCCCGATTCATCCGCCGTGCCTCCGCCACCCGTAACGGCCCTTCCGGCTCTCGGCGTAGCGACTGAGCCGGAGCTCATCGGCACAAGGAGATGCGGTTGATTGATCGGCGCAAGTTGGGCAACTACAGATACTGTCGGTTCAGCTTGAATCTTTGGCGCGTCGGGAGCTGGCTTGTCATTTGTTCGAGTAAGAGTGCCCTTCGAAGCTTTCGGATCGAGCTTCGGTTTCGACAGCTCCAACGGATTGCCAACCAGGATGTTCGGCAGCTTGAGATCCTGCGTAATCCTCAATTCCGGCGGAGAACTGGGCTGAATAATCGTTTGGTGATTGTTGTCCGGATGAGGCGGCGTCAGGACGATCGTCAATTTCGGATGGAAATTTGTGCTGCCAAGCGCCGGAGGTTTGTCGTGGTGAATTCCGTGCCCGGGTTTTGAGCCCGCTCCTGGCGGCAATAGCGACGGCAGAAGCTTCGCGAGGTCCGCGGCGCGGACCGTGTAGTAAATCGGCGTCGTGACTTTTTGCGGTTCCGGTTGTGGCGGCGGGCTCGACAAAAGCTCGAATGGAAATCGCAGCAGAAACAATCCGAACGCGACGTGCATCAGGATCGAACTGAAGACCGAGCCGCCGGGCATATATCTACGTCCGACGGGTGTGTAAATTCTGCGCCCAAATCCCTCGGGCACCGTCGTGTTCAGCGAGCGCAGCGCCGACACGGGGACCGGCCTCGGTTTCTGAGGATCTTTTGGGATTAGGGCCTGAGGTGTTTGGCTCAACATGTCAGCAAGTTACCGGCGATTCCGCGCGCGGACTCAACCGCCTTCATCGCGTGAAGTCAACTCCCGCAAATAGATACACTAACAGCTCTCATGATACAAAAGCAGTTCGTAGGCCATACGCCGCGAGAAGTGAGGGGAGGTCACAAAAAGCGGTTTTCAAGGTCATTCTAGACATAACACGATACTTAGCCTTTGTCTCCCATTGAATTGTCCACCCTCCGAATATCTGTGGAAAACCCCGTTATCCGGAGTAAGTTGCGGCGATCTGGCAAATCCAGGGCACTTCCGTTAAACCAAACCTGCCATCTTTCAGTATGATGCGTCTGGCATTGAAGGGGGCATCCTGCCGCCCCCGGAATACTCTTAAATGATTGCGAGCACGTTATGTCCAGAATATGAGACAGTAGGGACTGGGACATTGGCGGCATAATTGGGCAAGAAACTTCCCACTGGGAAGGGTTTTCGGCAGTTTGCGTGGTGAACTTACATACAGGTACGGCATTCGATGTTCACTTTTCGCTTGCCTATTCGCCTCCCTGTCGCGATATCATACCCGGCCATTCGGTGTCCCCGCCGAACTCTGAAGTCCCAGTCGGTCAGATTTCGAGTCGAAGCATAGTTCCAGCTCTTACGAGACGGAACGGCTGGCGGCGTGGCGCAAGTTGCCAGGATCGCTCCGAGCGCTGGTAGAGGAACGACGATGTTGAATATTCGGCTTCATCCCTGAACTTTCGCAGCACTTGGGAAATCAGGATGAGAGAACTGATGCGGATCCTATTCGTTAGCAAAGACCCGGATTTTACGAAGGCGTTGATTCGCTTTCTTGGCAGCGGTTTCGACGTCGAATGTCGAGGCAGCTTCGCGGTTGACGTGGACGCCATCCGGGCCGCCGACGCGATTCTCCTCGATCTGCACACGTCACGAAGCGAGTTCGAATTGCCCTCCGCCCTGCGGCTTCTTGAGCAGGTATCGAAGACCGAGCTCCCGCCACCGATCATCGTCATTAATGAAACGAAGGAACGCATGGCCACGCTCGACCTCCTCGAAAAGGGCGCGTACGAGGTGCTGGCGAGCCCCCCGAGCCTGATGGATCTCCGCATCGTCCTCGAACGCGGGCATCAACACCATAGTGCGCTGAAGGAAGCAGCCCGTCTGCGGGCGCAGCAATTGCAGCCGCGGCAGTTGCCCGAAATCATCGCCACCTCAGACTCCATGTCGCAAATGCTCGATATGGCCAGGCGCATCGCGCCGTGCGACGTCTCGGTTCTCATTACCGGCGAGACGGGAACCGGAAAAGAGCTGGTCGCGAGGATGATTCACCGCCTCAGTCCGCGCTCCGTCTATCCCATCGTCGCGTTCTCCTGCGCCAATTTGCCCGACACTCTCGTTGAAGATGAGCTTTTTGGCCACGAGCGAGGCGCCTTCACCGGCGCGCAAGCGATGCGCCGGGGCCGCCTCGAGGCCGCGGATCGCGGCACCCTCTTTCTCGATGAAGTTGGCGACCTTGGAATTGCGCTGCAACCAAAGCTTCTTCGCGTCCTGCAGGAACGCAATTTCGAGCGGCTCGGCAGCAATCGGTCCGTGTCGGTGAATATCAGGGTTGTCTGCGCCACCAACCGCGATCTCTCCAGCATGGTGGAACACGGCAAGTTTCGGGAGGATTTGTACTACCGGCTCAACGTCGTGCAACTTCACGTTCCGCCGTTGCGCGAGCGCCGCGACGACATTTCGCTTCTGGCCAATCATTTTGTGAAGCGATTCGCCGAGCAATTTCAGAAGAAGGTCACGCGGATGTCGCGGTCGGTGATGCACGCTCTCGAAGAGCACGCCTGGCCGGGCAATGTGCGCGAGTTGGAGAATGTGATCCAGCGCGCCGTCGCCCTCGCGGATGGAACCAGCATCGAGCTATGGCATTTGCCGGCGATGTTGCTGGAGAATTTCACCGCGCCGCCGCCCATCGAACAGTCGTACGAGGGCGAAGTCCGGGAATTCAAGCGGCGCCTCATCATCCGCACGTTGAATCAATGTGGTGGCAGCAAGACGCGAGCCGCGCGCAATCTTGGCGTCGCCCGGAATTATCTTCACCGCTTGATCAACCAATATCAAATCCGCTCGGATGGGGACGAAAACGGCGCGGAAACCGCGAAAGATTCAATCATTATTGAGGAATTGCCTTAAAATTAAGTTGGTCGATAACGCGTCTCGACCCGTGACGACGTGACCACCAACCCCGCCGCTCAACTAAGTTCTCAATCCTTCAGAAACACACTCTTCCAGCTTCTCGTCGAATCGCAAAATTCGGACGGCGGTTGGGGTTACCATCCCGCCGGCCAGTCCGCGACGGAACCCACCGCGTGGACGCTTTGCGCGCTCAAGAATGAAAACCTCAATTCCGCCGCGGGCAACGCCATCTCTCTCGGAAGAGATTGGCTGGTGCGGAACCAACTCGGCGACGGCTCGTGGCCGGCGTTTACATCGCAGACGGAAGGCTGCTGGGCAACTTCTCTCGCGTGTCTCGCTCTCGACGAACTCACCGCCGATTCGCGCGCGCTCGCGCACGGGCTGGATTGGCTCTGCCAGACTTGGCCGCGCACTCCGAATTTTTGGCAACGCTTGCGCCTGCGTCTTTCACCGTCGTCGGCTGTAGCGCGTCAGGACAATTCACTTTCCGGCTGGCCGTGGACAGCGAACACAAGCAGTTGGGTTGAGCCCACTTCCTACGCGCTGATTTTCATGCGGAGGCTCGCGCCCGACCGCCTTTCGCAATTGGCCTTGAAGCGAAAAGAACTTGCCGAGGCGATGCTCTGCGATCGCATGTGTCCCGGCGGCGGATGGAATTCCGGTAATCCGCTGGTGTATGGCGTCGCTGGAGAATCTCTCGCCGGCCCGACGGTATGGGCTTTGCTTGCACTGCGTGATTCCGGCGAACGGTCCCAGGTTCGCGAGAGTCTGCAGTGGCTCGAGAAAGCGATGCCGCAAATTCGCGGAAGCGTGTCGTTGGCCATCGCGCACATGTGCCTTGAAGTTTACGCGCGGCGTGTCCCTGACATCGAATCGCAATTGCAGTCGCTTTTCGAAACCGACCGCTTCCTGAATAGTATTTCCGTGATGGCGCTCGCAGCGCTCGCGCTGAATCCGGCGCGGAAACTTTTTGCGCCCGCAGCGCGAGGGGCGGTGGCGCCATGAGCGCGCCGAACGCGGCACTGACGCCGTCTTTCGCGCGGCCGCCCGCGCGCGTCGCGATTCGCCGCGCAGCGAATTACGACGTGGACCTCCTGCCGATTCTGCGCGAAACGCTTCGCGAATTTGATTTGCCCCTTCAAGGCAAGTCCGTTTTGCTCAAAGTGAATTTCGTCGGCCACGATCCTCTCGGCGCCATCAATACTCATCCGGCAGTCGTCGTGGCGGCGCGCGAGGCGTTTCTCAGTTTGGGTGCGGCGAGCGTCACGATCGCGGACGGCCCTGCGCTTGAACGCGACATTGAAGCCATTGCGGAATCAATGCGGTTGCGCGACTACATCGGCTCCTTGTCGTCATCGCTCGTTGACTTGAACACCGACGACGTTCGCGCAGTCGCTCTGAAAACGCGCGCGTCAACGCTGAAGAAACTCTACCTTCCGGCAACAGTGCTCGGCGCGGACCTGGTTGTATCCATGCCAAAGCTGAAGACGCATCACTGGGCAGGTGTGACGCTCTCGCTCAAAAACATGTTCGGGATCGTGCCGGGTAGCTGTTACGGGTGGCCGAAGAATATCCTTCATTGGGCCGGCATCACGAAGTCTATCCTCGATATTAATAGTGCCGTGAGGCCCCATTTCGCGATCGTGGATGGTATTGTCGGTATGGAAGGAAATGGGCCCACGCAAGGCTCTCCTAAGCCATGTGGTTTGTTGGTTTTAGGTGACGACCCAGTCGCCGTTGACGCCACTTGTGCGCGTCTCATGGGTCTTATCCCCGAGCGTATCGACTACTTGCGTAGCGCTGGCCTTCTCCTCGGCCACCTCCATGAGGAAAAGATTCTCCAAATCGGAGAAAAGCCCGAACGCGCGAGGGTGCCGTTCGGGGTCCTGGATGAATTTCGCCATCTATCCATTGGACTTAAGCCGAATTGAAATGGAATACCGCTTGCTACCTCGTTAGTCCTCTGCTGGCTAGCAGAGGGTATGGTGTCTCATTTTGATTCGACGACGTCACGCGACTCGCGCGTGCTGAATCCTCAGCCTGTCAGCTGAGACTTTGTACACGTGGAAAGCGGCATTGCTCTCGATTAACAAAGTAAACTACCTATGCCCGCGATGAACTCAGCGGTCTCGAATCTTCCAGGCCAGCGCGCTATGAGCACAGATTTCCTGCGCCGTTGGATGTCGTTTCCCGTATTCCTCGGCGCAATCCTGGCCGGCGGCGCGTGCGTCGCCGCGCATTTCCGTTTCGTGGATCCCGATACCTGGTGGCACATCCGAATCGGTGAAATGATCCTGAACGCGCATCATTTCCCCACCGCGGATCCGTATTCCTTCACCGCTCCCGGGGCGCCCTGGATTGCGTACGAATGGTTTGGCGAAGTTGTCATTGCGTTCGCCGCGCGCTTCGGATTTTCGGGCCTGGCTGCCCTGCAATTTATCTGGGCGAGTTCGCTCACCGTTCTGATTTTTTATTTTTCTTTTCTTCGTTCGAAGAACGTGAAAGGCGCATTTTTGGCCACCGTATTCGCGCTTGTCATGCTTGGCGCCTTCTTCACGCTGCGGCCGCAAGTTCTCGGCTACATCTTCATGTTGATCATGCTGGTGGGGCTCGAACGCTACAAACAAGGGTTATCGCGCTCGCTCTGGTGGATGCCCGTGCTGTTTTTGATTTGGGTAAATACGCACGGAACATTTTTCCTCGGCCTCGGAATTTACGGAATCTATTGGCTGACCGGCCTCGCGGACTTCAGTGTCGGCGGCCTTTACGCGGAAAAATGGTCTCCCGAACAGCGCTTGCACATGCTCAAAGTGTTGCTTTTAACCATACTGGTATTGCCGATTACGCCGTACAGCACTCGCCTCGCGACTTACCCGTTTCAAATGGCTTTCATGCAGCCGCTCAACGTGGCCAGCATTGTCGAATGGCAACCGCTCAGCTTCGCGCTGCCTTTCGGCAAGATCATGATGATCGCGCTTCTTTGCCTCGTCCTGGCGCAAGTCTTGTTTCGCTTGAACCACAATCTGACTTCGTTCGTCCTTTTACTGGCCGGCGCTTTCGCGGCCTACGCGCACATTCGCTTCCTGCTGTTTTTCCTGATCTTCTTGACGCCTAAAATTGCCGAGCTTCTGAGCCGCTGGGTTCCGGAATACGAACCCGCCAAGGACAAGCCTGCGCTGAACCTGATCATCACCCTCTGTGTGCTTGCCGGCATCGTTCATTATCTGAGCGATCCTTCTCGCTTGACCAAGCCATTCACAGAAACGTATCCCGTGAGCGCGATTGATTATCTCCGCGAGCACCCCGTCAATGCCGCGATGCTGAATGAATACGGCTGGGGCGGCTACATCATTCACGAGCTCTATCCGCAGCAAAAAGTGTTCATCGACGGCCGCGCCGATTTCTACGAGTACGCCGGCGTTTTTTCCGACTATCTCGATATCACGCGGATCGAGCCCGACGCGTTCCGCCTTCTCGACCGCTACAACATCGGCGCCTGCCTGCTCCAGCGCAAATCAACGCTCGCGACGGTCCTTGGCCAGCTTCCCGCGTGGAAAGTCGCTTATTCAGACGACATCGCCGTCTTATACGTGCGGAAAACTGCGCCGCGTAATTTTGTGCCAGCCTCGCAGCAATAGCCGTGCGCTCAAAAGCATTACGCACGCGCGCGTTTCCAATCTTCCAAACTGCGCAGAATTGTTCAGCGTTGCGCCCCTCACTTTGTAGCCATTCAGGGCCAATTTTCGCTTGTAATGTGAACAAAAGTGAACAGGTTACAGGCCCATATACCGTAGGTTCACATGAAGAGAACGCTTTCGCCCATGTGAGCAGAAGCCTTCCACTGCCGCGGGCTGCACGCTGCGCTAATCGCTTGAAATCAGAGCACTTTGATTTTTGGTGTAGGCTCCGCATTTGGCACGGTACCTGCACTATCCAAGTGGGTGTTCGTCCCAGTTTCGAAACTTGAAGGAGGATAAAGGACAATGAAGGAACTAATGCTCAAGCTTTACCGCGAGGAAGCTGGCCAGGACCTCACGGAATATGCTCTGTTGCTGGTTCTTGTTGCTTTGGTTGCGATTACCACGATGAAGACGCTCGGAAACACAATCAGCAACGTCTTCGCGAACGCAGCCTCCAACCTGACCTCGGCTACCTAATAGTCGCTGGGCTAAGTGGCCCCACAACTGCGGGTTGTTTGTGGGTGTTCACTTCGCCCAGGCGATTCCCAGGAGAAGGTCGAATGAAAGTACTCATGCTCAGGCTGTATCGTGAGGACAGTGGTCAAGACCTCACCGAATACGCCCTGCTGCTTGTCCTCGTTGCGTTGGTGGCGATTACGACGATGAAGACGCTCGGAAACACAATCAGCAACGTCTTCGCGAACGCCGCTTCCAACCTCACCGCAGGAACCTGAGATCCACTCAATCGCTCTTTGGCCGCCGTTCGAAACCTCGCAGTGTTTTCGGCGGCCAGAGAGTGATTCGAGATCACGGTTCTTCGGCGCGAAGAGCGGCGCGGATATCGCAAGGGAAGCGCGGTAACGTTTTGAAGTCGGGTTGATTCTCGCCCGATTTCGCCGTTCGCTCATTAATTGGCGGGCGGAAAATTCTTCAGGAGGTGGGTTGTGAAACAGGCGCTTAAGAGGCTGTGGCAGGAAGACGAAGGCCAGGACCTCACCGAATACGCTTTGCTCTTGGTGCTGGTGGCATTGGTGGCAATCGCCACGATGCAAACACTCGGCAACACGATCAGCAATGTATTCGCAAACGCCGCTTCCAATCTGACTTCCGCCACTTAACGGACATGATCCTACTTGGGCTGTTTGATTTGGGGTGCAGTCACTCGAGCGGTCAGGACGGCAGCTCCGGGATCGCGAAACCGGGCGGAGTAAAAGTTTCCATGCACGATGCGGGTGCTGGAGGCATCGGGTGGAGCGGCAAGTGACTTGGCTTTTAGCATTGACGATAGCCGGGATTGCGGCGGGCATTGATGTTAAATCCCGCCGCATTCCGAATTGGCTGACGATTCCGGGATTTTTTGTGGGATTGATCGTGAATCAGTATTTGTATGGATGGAACGGACTGAAGTGGGGTCTTGCGGGAGCGCTGGCAATGCTGGCCGTCCTGCTTCCACTCGTTTTGCTACGCGGTCTTGGAGCCGGCGACTGGAAACTAATGGGAGCGCTTGGCGCGGTATTGGGCCTTCGCAACGTGTTCTACGTGCTTTTCACGGCAATCTTGATTGCCGGGGTGATGGCGGTAATACAGATGATTTGGCAGCGGCGTATTGTTGAGACGATCTCGAACATGTGGGAATTGCTCCGTGGATTTTTCGTCTACGGTTTGAAGCCCCACCCAGAGATTCAGTTGGGCAACGCCCGCGCCATGCATCTGCCGTTCGGAGTTGCGGCGGCGGCCGCCACTCTGATCTGTTACGGGATCGGAACGATCCGTCTGTAAACTTGAAGCGGAGATGAAACTATGAGACGGGGCCGGCT
Source organism: uncultured Acidobacteriota bacterium (assembly GCA_963838705.1). GTDB lineage: Bacteria > Acidobacteriota > Terriglobia > Acidiferrales > UBA7541 > Palsa-147. Next base: position 502,389 of record CAWIRU010000007.1, read on the forward strand.
GTTAATTGGACTTGCAGTCGCACTGGTATTGGGGCTGATTCTGGCTGAGGTTGTCTACAAGGCAATGTCTCAAGCCACCACGCAGAAGACCGTGACGACTTCCCAGATTGTTGTCGCCGCGCAGCAGATGCCGCTGGGCACGCGTCTCACGTCGCAGGATTTAAAATTAATTTCGTGGCCCGCGGACCAGCAAATTCAAGGCGTCTGCACGAGAATTCAAGACTGCGTCGACCGCGCCTTGATCACGCCGGTTCTGCCTGGTGAGCCCATTCTCGAGGGCAAGCTGGCTCCCAAAGACGCTGGCGCAGGCCTGCCTGCGATTATTCCCGAAGGAATGCGCGCGGTGTCCGTCGCTGTGAATGATGTGGTCGCCGTCGCTGGTTTCGCTCAGCCGGGAACATCCGTGGATGTCATGGTGACGGGCCAATCCGAAAACAGGGGCGGCGCTAACGAACAGGTGACTCGCACGATTCTTGAGGACGTGCGCGTTCTGGCAGCCGGCCAAAAGACAGAACAAGACCGGCAGGGTCAGGCGCAGACGATAACCGTGATTACGTTACTGGTAACTCCTGAAGACGCGGACAAGCTCGCCATGGCCAACACGATGGGCCGCGTTCAATTGGCGCTTCGCAACTCGATTGATGCGAACAAGACGGCCCCGCCTCCTCTCTTCCAGGGAACGTTGCTTGGCTCCGGCCCCGCTCCGGCCGCTCCCATGCCCGTGTCTGCCCATGCTCATGTGAAGAGCGCGCCGCCGGCTCCGCCGGCTTACTCGGTTGAAGTGATCCGAGCGAGCAAGCGTGAGACGAGCGAGTTTCCGAACCAGTAATGAAACGAAATTCAAATAACGCAGCAACGCAGAGGAAATCGATGAGAATGATACGCGGATGTATTCAGCGATGTGCCGGGAGCTTTGCTTTCGGTCTCTCGCTCTCGGCCCTTGTGGTCCTCTCGCTGGGAACAGCGAGCAGCCTGCGCGCCCAGCAGGCTGGCTTGGCAGCGCCAACGGGCTCGAGTGCAGATCCGCAAGCAGCGGCTCAGTCGAATGTGACCTCCGCGGGCGAAACGCTTCACGTACTGGTCGGCCGGTCGCTCCTTATCACCTCGCCAACTCGCGTCAAGCGCCTCTCAATTGCTGATCCCAATGTCGCGGACGCAATCATCATCAGTCCCACTCAGATCATGATCAACGGTAAGAGTCCAGGCGGCGTCTCGCTGGTTCTTTGGAACGATGCCGATCAAAGTCAGCCGCTCGAACTGCTGGTGGACCTCGATATCCTCGGGCTAAGCCAAAAGATTCACGAAGTCTTTCCGCGAGAAGACGTCAAGGTCGAAGCAATTAAGGACGTGGTTGTCGTCTCCGGTCATATTTCATCGAAGCTCGTGGCCGACCGCATTCTCGCGATCATTTCAGCTGCCGTGACGAAAGTTGTAAACATGATGGAAGTGCCGGTGCCGCCCGCAGCTGGCGAAATTCTGCTTGAAGTGAAATTCGCCGAAGTGAATCGCACCGCATTGACGCAACTCGGCGCGAACTTCTTCAGTGAGAATCCTAAACTAGTAGGCGCCACTTCGACCGGTCAATACGGTCCACCGTCGCTCTCGACCCTGCCAACGTCATCGAGTTCTACGACGGGCACCTCGACAACGAGCACCACTGGATCTTCGTCAACCGGCGCGAACGCGGTTACCCCCGACTTTACGCTCAGCAGCTTGCTGAACATCTTCTTGTTTCGTCCGGACGTCAACGTCGGTTTGACCATCCAGGCGCTACAGCAGGAAAGCTTGCTCCAGATGTTGGCTGAGCCGAACCTTCTTACCGAAACCGGCAAAGAGGCGAGCTTCTTGGCTGGCGGAGAATTTCCATTCCCCGTCGTCCAGGGCGGAGCATCCGGGTCCGTGCCGACGGTCACGATTCAATTCCGTGAATATGGTGTGAAGCTCACCTTTACGCCGACCCTGACAGAAGGCAATCGAATTCACCTGCATGTGCGTCCGGAAGTAAGTTCGCTTGACTATACGAATGCGGTCACCCTCTCCGGATTCTTCATCCCCGCGTTATCAACGCGCCGCGTGGATGCGGAGATGGAGCTGGCCGACGGGCAGAGTTTTGGAATTGCAGGTCTCGTGGATAATTCGGTCAGCGAGATTATCAATAAAATGCCGGTGCTCGGCGATCTTCCGGTCCTGGGCCAGCTCTTCCGAAGCAAGTCGTTTCAGAAGAGCAAGGACGAATTGGTTGTTGTCGTGACGCCGCACATAGTTCATCCGCTCGCGGTCGGTCAAGAGCCAAATTTGCCGGTATATCCGCTACCGTTCATGAAAGACTCGCAGTTCGATAAGAAGTTAGAGGGTAAGGCACCCTCCAAGCCGTAATGGGTGCGTCTGCACTCGAGGCCAATGAGATTTATAATGTTCGCTTGGGAGCTTTTGAAAGATGCTGACAGCAGCGGTTCTTAGCAGCGACGCCGAAGTCAGCGGAGTACTGCGCGCGAGCCTGGAGCAGTCCGGTCTTGTAGGGCGGGTACACCAACTCCCGGCGTCGGGATCCCCGGAAATGCGCGCAGGAGAACTCCCCCCGGACATTCTCCTCCTCGATCTGGGCCGCGACTTCGAAGCTGCGCTTGCATCCGCTGCGGGTTGGCGCCGCCGCTATCCTTCTGTCTGCATCATCGCTTGCGCTCCGTTCAAGCAGCCTGATCCCTCATTACTGCTGCAAGCCATGCGCAGCGGTGTTCAAGAATTCCTGTCCGCGCCGGTGGAAATCGCTGCTTTGCGTGAAGCTCTGACTCGTTTCGCGCAAGAGAGGCAGTCCACGCACCTCCGCCAGCAAGACAAATTGATAGTAGTCATGGGCACAAAGGGCGGCGTCGGCACCACCACAGTGACCGCCAATCTGGGCGCCCAACTGGCGAAAGCGACTGGCAAGCACATTCAGATGTTCGATCTCGCGCGGCCACTCGGGAATCTCTGCTTGCTGATGGATCTCCATCCTCGATTCACGGTCCGCGACGCGGTCGATAATCTCGAGCATTTGGACAGTCATTTTCTTACCGGCTTGATCGCGCAGCACAATAGCGGCGTCGGCGTGCTCGCGGGCACGTCACGCCCGGAACAATGGGAAGGCGTGTCGGCGGAAGCGGTCGAGCGCGTCGTCAACGTCGCTCAGGGGGGCTGCGACTATCTGGTCGTTGATGGCGGCGTCACGAACCTGCTCGAAGGCGGTTCGGCGTTCAGGTCAGCCCGCGCGATCGTGATCGTCACGGTGATGAGCGTTCCGGCGCTGTGGGGTCTGGAACGGCGCTTGAAATCCCTGGTCGAACAAGGCACGGATCCATCGCGAATTCGCGTGATCGTCAATCGTTGGCGCAAGGACGATGACGAGGCGCTTCAAAACATCGAGAAGCGAATTAAGCAGCCGATTTTCGCTCGCCTTCCGAATGACTATCGGCAAGTGAGTGAGGCCGAGAGCGTCGGTAAATTGCTCTCGCGAAATCACAGCGATCCGCTGGTAACAAAGTTTCGCAACATGGCGGCTCAGCTGGCCGGCGTAAATTTAGACGGTGTTGACGACAAGCGCGCGGCCGGCGGCTTCTTCGCATTTCCTCCTAAGAAATGAGGTAGCAGCGTGCAACCAGTCGCTTCATCAAGATCAGATTTCACGGCTCTGAAGGCCACGATCCACCGGAAGCTTCTTCAGGCCGTCAATTTGGAGCGCGTCACTCAGGGCGATCGCCAGACGGTTCGCGCCGAACTGGCGCAGGTGATCGAAGGTCTGGTCGCCGGCGAAACCACGCCGATGACCTTTCAGGAACGCCAGCGCCTCACTCAGGAAGTAATCGACGAAGTTTTTGGTCTCGGCCCGCTCGAGCCCCTCCTGAAAGATCCGACGATCTCGGATATTCTGGTCAACACTTACAGATCGGTTTTCGTGGAGCGCGCCGGAAAGCTGGAAAAAACTCCCGTTCAGTTCCGCGACGACGCTCACCTGATGCTGATCATCGACCGCATCGTCTCCGCGATCGGCCGCCGGATTGACGAGTCTTCGCCCATGGTGGACGCCCGCCTGGCGGATGGCTCGCGCGTGAACGCCATCATCCCGCCGCTCGCCATTGACGGACCCTGTCTTTCGATCCGGCGGTTCGGCCGCGACCGCCTCACCGCTGAAGAATTGCTGCGCAACAAAACGATCAGCCCGGCAGGCATCGAGATGCTCCAGGGCTGCGTGGGCGCGCGCATGAACGTGCTCGTCAGCGGCGGCACCGGTGCCGGCAAGACCACGCTGCTCAACGTCCTGTCCTCGTTCATTTCGAATCGCGAGCGAATCGTCACGATTGAGGACGCCGCCGAACTTCAGATGCGGCAGGAGCACGTCGTCCGGCTCGAGACACGCACGGCCAACGTCGAAGGCAAAGGCGTCATCCGGCAGCGTCAACTCGTCATCAACGCCTTGAGAATGCGCCCCGACCGCATCATCGTCGGCGAGGTGCGCGGCGACGAAGCGCTCGACATGTTGCAAGCCATGAACACGGGCCACGATGGCTCGCTCACCACCGTTCACGCGAACTCGCCGCGCGATGCGCTGAGCCGCTTGGAAACCATGGTCGCGATGGCTAATCTCAACATTCCCGACAAGGCCATTCGCCGCCAGATCGCTTCGGCCATTGACCTCGTCGTGCAGATCAGCCGCCTCAGCGACGGCACGCGCCGGGTCATGACCATTTCAGAAATCACCGGCATGGAATCGGATGTCGTGACGATGCAGGACATCTTCACGTTCCAGCGTCGCGGCGTCGGCGAAAAGGGCGAAGTCCTCGGCGAGTTTGCGCCGACCGGCATTCGCCCGAAACTCGCGGAGCGCCTGGAAATGTCCGGAGTTCATTTGCCCTTCGAAATGTTCGAAAAGGCGCCGGTGCGGCGCTAGAGGATTCGCGATGGCACTGTTTGCAGCACTATTCACTTTCATATTGATTCTGGCGATCGCCGGCGCCGTGCTTTTTGCCACGCGCGGCGATTCAGAATCCGAAGCCGTCGAGCGCCGCTTGCAGGACGTCAGCGTCAGCGCGGTCAGTGTTCAGAAAGTGAACAAGTCGATGCTTCGCGATTCGACGGTGAGCGATCTTCCGATGCTCAACCGCCTCCTCCTGAATTGGTCGGGCTTGGCGAAGCTCAACGCCTACATCGCCCAGGCGGGCTTAAAGATCAAGCCCGGAGTCCTCGCGCTGTTGAGCGCCATTTCAGGCGTGGCCATCTACTTTTTCGTTTATGTCGAGGATTGGGGCATCATCCCGGCCATACTGTTCGGCCTGCTCGGACTCGCGCTCCCCATGCTCTTTGTCGCGATAACCCGCCGCCAGCGGTTGCGCCGATTCGAAAAGAACTTCCCCGAGGCGATCGATCTTCTCTCTCGCGCAATCCGTGCCGGGCACGCTGTGACGGCGGGCATCGAAATGATGTCCAAAGAGACGCCTCAGCCTGTCGCCGGTGAATTCCGGATCGTTTTCGAAGAGAACAATTTCGGCTTGCCACTTCGCGACGCGTTGCACAATCTCACCGAGCGAGTCCCCCTCGTGGACGTCCGCTTCTTTGTGACTGGCCTCGTGGTTCAAAAGGAAACCGGCGGCAATCTCGTCGAGCTTCTCGAAAACCTCGCCGCCGTGATCCGCGAGCGCTTCAAGATTCGCGGCGAAGTTCGTACGAAAACCGCGCAGGGGCGCTTCACCGCGGCGATTTTGATCGCTCTGCCTCCGACGTTTCTGCTGATTACGCGCGCCGTGAATCCCGAGTACGTGCACGTGCTCTTCGCCGATCCGTTGGGCCGCACGATGCTGGCAGTCGGCGCATTTCTTCAGATCGTCGGCTCGTTGATTATTTGGAAGATCGTGAATATTGAGGTGTAAGCAGCGGCACCGAGCCTAAAACATGACTCTCGTAATCACTATCGCAATATTCTTCGATGTCGTCCTCGTCGGCGTGTTTCTCGTTCTTTTGTTTTCGTCCGACAATACCACTCTCGTTGACCGCCTCACCCAGCTCGGCGCCGGCGGCGGAACGACGAGCGTCGTCCAGGAAAAGCGCGAGCCCAGCCGCAAAAAAGTTGAGCGCGTCCTTTCCGACGTCAGCAAGCTTCTGCCTCCCTCGGCGCGCGAGGTTTCCCAGTTCCACCGCATGATGATTCGTGCCGGATATCGCCGGCCCGAACTTGTCGCCGTATTGCGCGGCACGAAAGTGCTCCTTCCCATTCTCTTTGTCTGCATTGTTTATTTCACCGGCTGGTACGAGTACAGCCCGATTCCAATCCTGCTCTGCGCCGCGGTCTTCGGCTTCTTGCTACCGGACATGTGGCTCAGTTGGCGCGTGCGTCACCGCCAGCAGCGCCTGGTGCTCGCTCTTCCCGATGCTCTCGACCTGCTCGTGATCTGCGTTGAAGGCGGCTTGGGTCTCGACCAGTCCATCGCGCGCGTCGCCGACGAACTCGACGATACGCACCCGGAGCTCAGCGACGAATTTCATCTCATCAATCTCGAAATGCGTGTCGGCCGTAGCCGCCTCGAGGCGCTTCAGGAATTGGCCGAGCGCACCGGCGTTGACGACATTAAAGCGCTCGTCGGCATGCTCGTCCAGACCGATCGCTTCGGTACCGACCTGGCTCAGGCGCTGCGCGTTCACGCGGAATCACTCCGCACCAAACGCCGCCAGCGCGCCGAAGAACAGGCGGCCAAAACCAGCGTGAAGATGGTTCCGCCGCTGGTCTTTTTCGTGTTTCCGGCTCTCTTTGTTGTGCTGCTCGGGCCTGCGGTTGTGATTTTGCTCCATCAAATGCTTCCGCAGATCAGCAAATAGAGAGCTCGAAACGCCCTGCGACGCACCATAGGGACGTAGAACGACGTAACGCCAGTTCATGGAGGATATATGGGTGGTATGGATGTAGGCACAATTCGGATAATTGCAGGGGTCCTCGCTGTGGTTGTATTGGGGATCATTATTTGGCGTCGTAGTCGCAAAACTGGCGACTAAGTCCCGCGTTCCATCGAACCAAGAAAATATGAATCGGCATTCCGAAATTGAGGTACGGGTGTCTTGAATCACGATTCGGAAGTTTACGTCTACAACAAAACGCGCGATTGCTTCGTGGCCACCGAAGTGAGCGCCGCGGACACCTACGTCCGCCGCCTAGTCGGATTGCTCGGCAAGACCGGCACGTGGAATCGTCCCGGGCGCGGCCTCTGGATTGTGCCTTGCCACGGCGTGCACACGCTCGGCATGATGTTCCCGATCGATCTCGTCTTTCTCGACAAGCAAAAGCGCGTCGTGCACGTCGAAGAGCACGTCCGCCCGTTCCGCATCTCCAAAGTACTCCTCAACGCGCGCAGCGTCCTCGAGCTTCCCGCTCACACCGTCAATCGCACCGGCACGCGCATCGGCGATCAGCTCGAAATCATCCGCCACGACCGCACCCAGGCCGCTCAGCCCCCCGCCCAGCGCCAAGCCTCCGCCGCGCCGTAGCCATCCTGCCGCTGATTTCGTGCCCCTAATCGTGTTCCCGGGAGTGGTGTTTTTGTCCCGGTTAGAATCGGTCTCCGTGCTTTGTGTTGTGAGAGTTAGGCCGATTTCTAATTGTTTTAGTGTCCCGGTTAGAAAGCGAACCAGAAGTGACGAGTGACAGGTGACAAGTGACGAGCGGGCCTGGCGCGGAGTTCCGTGACCGGGAGGCGTCCCCCGCCTGGCGACCGAAATTGTGTTGCTGTTCCATAGCTCCAAAATAAGCTAGCAGACGGGAATGGACTGCGCAAACTGCCGTCATGTAAGGATTTTGGAATCGAGACGCACGCGGGTGCGATGCAAGCTAACGATGATCCGTAAGAGGGTCGGCGCAGCCGAGTTGCTCTATTAAGTCCGTAAGCCTCCGCAGCTCTTCTCCGGTTCTCTGAATGTCATCCACAAGGGCGCCCAGCCCAAGATAGTCCTTTAGCGCGCCGTCGTCGCCTTCGAAGGTAATTGTCTCGGGCCGGTCTCGCAGGATTCTGGCCAGCGCTTCGAGTCCCTTGGCGACCGTCTCCGCCTCATGCCTCAGGAAGATATATTTCTGTCTCGCGTCTATATATTCAAGCGGCGCGCGTTCCTTCGCTTGTAGATCCTGTGCGCTCATGAAACACCCCCGGGAAGCGAGTAGTATGACATGAGTCAATAAATAGGATATAAAGAGGAGTCTGGCGCGGTGTCGTAACGAATAGGTATCTTCGCTTCACCGGCCCGGGTCGTTTTCCTTTCCGCGTCCTCCTGCGCGCCCCATCCTACGCCCGGCGGAAAGCCCGATTGAGAACGGCTCTTAGTTGTGATCTCCGTATCCATGTTTCTGCCCGCAAAGTTTGCACAGCGTTGGCGGCTCGGAGTTGTCCACCAAGTGATGCACCGGCTTGAGCGTGCGCAGGTAGGCGAAGATCGCCTTCAAATCATCGTCAGTCATCTTGCCATAGCCGCGCCACGGCATCGCCGCGTTCAGCTTGCGCGCGCGCACAGAGCCGGTGCGCATCGTCGAGAGGAACAGCGCATCGTCGTAATAGCTGATGCCGGAAGGATCCGGCGTGAGATTGGCGGAGAACACTCCGTCAATTGGATTCCCGCCCGCCATCTCCATTCCAGGGATCGCCTCATACTTGGGCGGAGGACCAATGGGCGTGTGGCATCCGTCGCAGTGTGCCAGGCCGGTGAGATAGGCGCCGCGCTTGGCGGGCGTGGACACGTCCGGCTCCGGCACGGGTCCGGTCAGCGGTTCCGGCGCCGCCTGAATGAGTCGCGCGAGAACGAACGGAGTTTTCGCCGGCGGCAAATCGCTGTGCGCCGGCGGCACGCTGCGGATGTAGACCACCACCGACGCCAAATCCTCGTCGGACATGTTTACAAAGTGATCGTACGGCATCACGGGGAACAACACGCGCCCGTCAGCGGCGATGCCTTCGCGGATGGCCCGGCCGATCGCGTCGTCGCTCCACTTCCCGATTCCCGTGTCCGGATCGGAAGTGATATTGAGCGCGACGATTCGAAGGTCGCCTTGTTCGTACAAGACTTGGCCGGCGCCTTCTTGCCCAATCAGCACGGGTGGGTCCGCTTTCTCGTCGTATTTCGAGTGGCACCCCATGCAATGGATGACGGCATGCACCAAGTAGTCTCCGCGCCGCATGCGTTCCGGCGTGGCTTCGAATTTGCGCGAAGTCAACGCGCGTTTCTTCGCGCCAATCACCGGCCGCCATCCCACCGTGAAGTTTATGGCCGCACCGATGAGTATCAACAAAACGAGAAACCCGTACCCGAAAATTCTTGCCAGGATTCGTCCCCAGGATCGAGCCATATTCCGCCTCCCTGGTTCGCAATCACCGAAACGTGGAACGACACTTATATCCTCTATTACCGAAAGAACCGCTATCAAAAAGAAAAAGGCGCCCCGAACCGGCCGGAGCGCCCGGAAGAACTCAAAATCGTGGATTAGCGGCGATCGTGGTCGTGATCGTCCCAGTCGCGATCGGTGTGCCAGCGCTGCCCGTCTTCGTCCCACCACCGGTGGAATTCGCTCCAGCAGTGTTCCCGCGCCTCATGCAATTCATGCCGCCAATGTTCCGCTTGCGGGCTGTTCCAGCCGTGGTGCTCGCCGGCTTCGTGCAGTTTGTGATCCGCTTTCTCAATGCTGTGCCTGCACCTGTCGTACTTATCGGCGAATGCGCGTGGCGTTCCGCCGAACGCCAGCATTCCGGCAATGACTGCGATAGCCGCCATCGTCCTGCCGGGAAATTTTGTTCCTGTGCCGTGAATCGTCATGATTTCTCCTTCCTCCGTTTTCGCATCGGCTGGGGTGGTGAGCTTGGTCCTGAGCTATGAACAGAAATCTCCTGCTTCAGCCCGGAATCGTTCGAATTTTACTGCTCGGGAGCCGTTTTGCAACGTCAAAGCAGCCGGACCTTCCGCGGCGCTTTTCCGGGTGCCCCACTCCTTCGTTCGCCAGCGGCGAACGAAGGGTGGGTCTTGGTTTTCCCTCCGCATTCCCTTTCTTTGCGCGGGCTTGCCCTGCCTGCTTTAGCTCCTCGTTCACTTCGTACGCGCGCCGGCGTTCGGGTGTATACTCCAAGCGTCTAGTCACACACCTTCCGCCGCGCCCGCCATGGGCGACGGTTCCTGTGCCGCAAGACCTGCATCCCGCAACCCGGATATGACGCCACGGTTGCCCGCAATTTTACTGGCAGTCGGGGTGCCATCGGGCGAAGTCCAAATTGAGGAGAACACAAATGAGTTCACAATCCGCAACAGCAATGGAGTCAGTCAAGGCGACTGTGCCAGTCAAGCAGTCCACCACCGGCGATACTTTCAACCGGATCCAGCGAAACTACGACGCGATCGCTCGCCGAGCGTTCGAAATCTTCAACGACAACGGCAAGTGGCCCGGCCATGAATTGGACGATTGGTTCCGTGCCGAGTCCGAACTGCTCCACCCCGTGCATCTGGAAATCGCAGAGGCGGAAGACGTCCTGACCGTTCGTGCAGAAGTGCCGGGTTTCAGCGCCAAGGAACTCGAGATCAATGTCGAGCCATGGAGGCTGACGATTGCCGGCTGTCACGAAACCCAGGGAGAAAACAGGAAGGGCAAGACGATCTACTCCGAGCAGTGCGCGAAGGAAATCCTGCGAGTCGTTGACCTGCCAGCCGCGGTTGATAGCTTGAGGGTAAGCGCGTTCTTGAAGGATGGCGTCTTGAATATCGAACTGCCCAAGGCAGCGCGTGCCAAGACGGTTCGCGTCGAGCCTAGGTCAATAAATTAGGCCCAAGTCCAGCGGGGCGGGCGCACACTGCAATTCGCGCCCGCCCCCGCTGGGATATTACTCCGCCGCTTTTCGTCGCGCCACCACCACTCCACCAGCCACACCACCCACCACCTTAAGCCCGTGCGCGATCTTGTAAAGCAGCGGCTCCGGCTGTCCCCAAGCGAGGCCCAGATAAACCAGCGCCGCAACAATTCCAACAATCGCGCCGTGGATCGCGAAGCGCGACTCCACCCGCCGGCAAACCCACAAGGCAAAGACAAACGGCATCGTGGCCGAGGCAATCAAAATCGCCGCCAGAAACGCGCGCTGCCCGAAGAAGTGCAGCACCGGAAACACGATGGCGAAGACAGCCGTCTCCGCCAGCACTCCGCCCAGCACAGCGCGGCCCCAATGCATCCGCGATTCACAGCGGCGGCGGATCCTCACGCATTGATTCGGCCAAAGTCTACGCTGTCAGCGCGAACTCGTTGTGATTGACAGACAGCCTTGGCGACAACTGCTTCTTGATTGACTTTCTGGATTGGAGCTTCTTGGTTCCCTTGTTGGCCATGTTCTCTTCTCCTGTTCGAGAGAAATCTACGCGGTGAGCGCGAGCTCGTTGTGATTGACAGCTAGCCTTGGCGATAGCTGCTTCTTGATTGACTTTCTGGATTGGAGCTTCTTGGTTCCCTTGTTTGCCATTGTCGTCTCCTCCGTAGCAGAACTTCCGTGCCTAAAGTAATGCAAGAGGATGACCAAACCAAGCGCGCATTTAACTTGTTCGAAAGAAAGAAGAAGCGCCCGGAGGGCCCGCCCGGTACCACGTTAACTAATTCACCGCCTGTTGAATATTTCACCACTCGCTCGTCCTGCTGCGCCAGCCTCGGCCCGCCGAAGCTTCTTGTAGTTTTGCCTTGCCAGCGCCGCGATCGGCACGGATCGCGGTTGAATTTCGCTCATGCGCTGCACGCGGTGGTAGAGCGCGCGAGCCTCCCGGAATTTCCCCCCGCGCGCGCAGACCACGGCCAGGTTGTTCAGCGCCGTGGCGATCCGCGGATGTCTTTTCCCGAGTGCATCTTCCATAATCGTTACACCGAGCCGCAAGGCGCGCTCTGCCTCGTTCGGCCGCGCCGTTCTCGCATAGAGCGAGCCCAGGCCCGACAGCGTGCTTCCCACTTCGCAATGTCTCGCGCCAAGAATTCGCCGGAATGTGCGCAGCGCGCGCAGATAAAGTTTCGCGGCGTCCGCCATTCGGCCGGCATCGGCCAGAATCGCCGCGAGCGCGGCTTCATCCGCGGCCAGCGCAAGCGTATCGCGCGGACGTATTGCTTTTCGTATCGCGATTCCGCGGCGCGCGTAACGCAGCCCCTCGCCGTAGCGGCCGCGAGCGTGCGCGATTCCTCCAAGATTGTGATAGAGCGTCGCGAGGGCATCCTTGTAGCCGGGATTCCGCCGCGAACTTGCGATCAGCCGCATGGCGCGGCGATAAGCGCGCTCCGCCGCCGCAAACCGGCCGCTCGCTTTGCATAGGACGCCAAAATCATTCAACATCGCAGCGAGAAAAAGCGGATCGAGCCCCCCCGCACGATTCGCTTCTCGAATGGCGCGCCGAAAGGCTGCATCGGCCGCGGGATAATCGCCGCGCGCCACCAGGCGCGATGCCTGCGAATGCAATCGCTTGGCGCGGCCCAAATGTATGCGGGATTTCACAGCAGTGGCGGATTCTCACACATCGCTTCTATAAAAATCCAGGTCTCCAGCCGATCGTCGTCATTCCGAATGGCATCCGACGAGGATGTCGTGAGGAATCTGCGTTTTCCTTCGCCGCGCCCGTGGGTTTTCTCTTCTCTCATTCGTAGGGGCGTCCGCCGTCGCGGACTGCGCCCTCCTCGTTGTCATCGCCGATGGATCGGGATTCCGTCACTCGCTGGAGCGAAGTCTCCGCCTGACGAGCGTTCCAAGAATCAAAGTTGCCTCGAGAATGGGAATCGTAAGAAGGATAAGAGGCCATTCGAATGCTCGCCAGCGGAAAATCGACGTAATCCCGAAACCCAGCCCGGCGACTGCCCAGACCAAGACGTCCACGGCTGACACCGCCGGCTTGATGTGTCCATCACTTCTTCTGAGGGATTCAAAATACAGCATCCAGCCGCCCCAAAAAATGGCCGCGCATGCTACCACTATCCAGTCTTTGACTGTTCCCACCGTTTCCTTCAATGCCAATAAGCCACTGGATACTACGGCAGGCCGCAGGATTCAAAGAAATTTTTTCGGGATCGCCGCGTTCGATTGTAGGGGCGGGTCTCAGACCCGCCCGGCATTGTCATTTTCCGGGTGCCCCACTCCTTCGTTCGCCAGCGGCGAACGAAGGGGTGGGTCTTGCTTCTCCCTCCGCATTTTCTTCGTTGTCATTCTGAGGAGGAGCCGACGAGGGTCCGACGAAGAATCTGCTTTTTCTTTCGTGGCGCGGGCATCCTGCCCGCGTTTTTCTCTCCGCTCGTTCGTAGGGGCGTCCGCCGTGGCGGACTGCGCCCTGCCTCGCTCCGCTAGCACCCCGCCCAGCACCACGCGGCCCCAATGGATTCGAGAATTCACAGCAGTCGCGGATTTTCACACATTGATTCGAGAAAAATCCAGGACTTCAGCATGAATCCCGAGGCTGCGCCTCGGCTCATTGAGCCCGGAGGCGTTGTATCAATTTGCTAATGCGCCCATCTGTGGCTTTGTCATCGTCCGGGAATAGCACGTTGTAGGATTCGGCGATCAAAAGAGCTTTTTCGGGATGACTCGCGATAGCCTCAAGCAGTGTAGTGAAGCGCGCGCGGTAGGAGGCGTATCCAATTTTTGTGAAGTCTAGACCGCTCAACTTCTTGCCAAAATCGGGTACAAAGTCTTCAAGTAACACGGCTAGAATCTTCGCGCGGGATCTCACTTGCCCCGTAGTGGGCGCACTCATGGCGATCTCCGCAGCTTTAATGGAAGCGTCCACTTTCGCGCGAATCACCTGAGCCGAGCGCTGTTCCTGCAATTGCCTCAGTCCAATAAAGATGGTGATCACGACCGCCGCAAGACCAACCAGATTCTGTCCCAAATTTATCCATGGAGTCCTGCGATAGTAATCGCGTTCGGCGTCAAGCTTGTTTTTTTCAGCAATAAGCTTTTGCGTCTCGGCTCGAGCGTGCTCCGCGTCGGTCCCTAAGCCTTGAGCATGTAGCTCTACGCTTCCCGCGCCGGATAGGATCAGAGCGAACATCAGGACCGCGAGTAGTCTCCGTTGATTCTTCATAGACCCTCCAGATGATGATAATTTGAAAGAACCGCATGCCATCCAGTCTTCCTGCGGTCGGAAGAAACGCCGCCTCCTCCTGTCATCGTCCGCAAAGCGCTCAAAGAGACGTGCGACTCCCGACCCGCAGCGGCTGCGCGCGCCAATCCAACGAAAATGTGCGTCGCGTGCCGCACGATCAACCCATTCACGATCCGCGATCCTCGTCTCAGCCGGTCGTCTAGCTCAATGCAAACTTCGGGTTCGTCAGAATGATGGTGTTTAGGTCTGTAAAGAAAGCTACGAGGTGTGGGTCGTCAATGGGTGCGTTCCCGGGATGCGCGCTGTGATTCCGATACTGAAAATCGATATTGATGAGCCTGTCCGTCTCGTTGCTGTCCAGGAGCTGCATTCCCTCGCACACTCGGATCAGATCGCTGTCAAATATGGCTTGCAGGTCACCCAGCGTCGCAATCCTGAACTCCTTTGTGAAATGCTTGTGTCTGCCCGAGGTTTGCTGCTTCATCTGCGTCGATGTGCTGTTAAATTTTGCGAAACCGACGGCTTGAATCTTTTTCTGAACACGGTCAATCGCCGCACACCAGCCCATCACGACGGCTGCCTTTTTGAAATGCGAATCCGCGCAGTCAATCGCCTCCTTCAAGTATTCGGACTCGTCAGGATCGGGCAGGCCTAAAACTAGCTTTTGAAGATCGAAAAGGCTCTCGACCGCCATGCTCGTTTGCTGAATGGGTAAGATGAATTTGTCCTTGAATCCACTTAGCGCCGAATTGAGAACCGCGAGATATGAGGACTTGAGATTGTTTGGCCTACTAATGACGTGCAACCGCTTCATGATTTCAGAGGTTTGTTGGATCGTGTCGACATCTATTTTGAACTTGTGTTCAAGAGGACTGCGTAGCTCCTCCACCCACCTGTTGGCGGCTGCCTCCGCTTGGTTTCTAATTGCCTTAGAGCTAATTGCATTAACCTTGCTTGCCCTGACATCCTTTCGCAGACGACGCAAGTCGTCCTCAAACGCCCTGAGTTTTGAGAGTAGCTCCGCTTTCATTTTGATTTGTCGGCGAGCGCCTTGACTAGCTCGCCGAGCGCCTGTTGTCCACCAGGTGTGAGAGCCACTGCTTGGCCTTGAGGAACTAGCGTGGTTTTGAATAGCCTCTTGAATTTCTCGGTTTTGAAATTTGTCGCGAAGTTGCCTTTGTCGTAAAAGCCGACATCTATGCACCTGGATCGGACCTCCTCCGGGTCGGCCTCGAAGGAATTCTTGAGAATTGCATTTTTCAACGCCAAGAGCAGCGACCACTCCAACTGACCTTGCGCGTTGCTTTTTGATTTCGGTGTGTGGACGAAATGAACCTCGTCCCCTTCAACGAGGACGATCTTGTTGAGTTCTTCCTCAGTGATACCGTTTTTCCTTAGGAACACCCTTACCTGCGCGTTTAGAGGAACCGCCACGGTCGCAGGCTTTTCCCCATGTTTCTCTTTCTTGGCCGGATCCTTCGGGTCGGTATTTTCTTGGCGTGGAGGCTCTTCACCGGCGAGCAGGGCATCGAGCAGTATTTCAAAACATTTCTCGCGGAATTGCTCTGGAACCGAAGATGCCACATCGGAGATATCTTTAATGCTAGATTTCAGTTGCTTGAAATCCATGCCGTTTCCGCCTCCTGCGGCGAGTAACGCTCTGGTCCGAAAGCGCGGAGAGTTAATATATCTCTACAGTAGATAGGCGATACCAGGGCACGTGTCAAGACGTGAACCCCTGGACATGTTGCAGGGCAAGCGCTTTGGAAAATAGCTCACCGGCAGCGGGTGCACATGGCGACCGGGGGCACGGGGAGGGCAAAATTCAACTGCAGCAAGTGCGGTACTACCTACGAGTTTAAGTATGCCGACCACCCAGCCCCCGATGCGTGTCAAACCTTTAAGTGCGACGTCTGTGGCGCTGTCGTTCATTCTCAGAAGGGCACGTGAGATTATTCCAAGTGAAGTCTGGTGAAGCGCGGCTCCTGAGTTCGCTCAGAACGCCGTTGAGCGCCGATGCTGGTCGCCGACTGCTCCGTGTTGATTTCCCCAGCAAAACCACCTGCTCCGCGGTGTATACTCCCGCATCCCTTTGAAGCCGTAATTTTTCTTCTTCCGGAGGACCGGTTTTGGGGCGAGTGCTATCAGCGAGCGCTAAATCGAAATCCGGAGCCGCGCCGCCCGCGAAACGATACGTCCTCGACCGTCAGGTGGGGTTCATTCTTCGGCAGGTGGTTCAGCGGCACATCGCGATTTTCACGAAACGCATGATCTCCGAATTGACGCCGACGCAATTTGCGGCGCTGGCGAAGCTCTACGAAGTGGGGCCGTGCTCGCAAAATCGGTTGGGGCGATTGACGGCCATGGATGCGGCGACCATCAAGGGAGTGATTGACCGCCTGACCAAACGCGGATTCACGGAGGTGCGGCCGGATTCGCAGGACGCGCGGCTGTTGATGGTTCATTTGACGGGCCGCGGGCGCAAAATCGCCGAAGCGGCCATCCGCGAAGCCGCGAGCATTACGGCGGAGACCCTCGCTCCTCTCTCGAAAGCCGAACAGGCCACGCTCCTAAGGCTTTTGAAACGAATGGTTTAGGCGATCCGGAGGCAGGGCCTGCGGGCTCTGAGGATTTTGGTGCAGGATTCGGGAAATCGTCAGGGCACGGCTTCAGCCGTGCCGAATCATTGCAAACGTCGAAGGGGTTTTAACCCCTGAGGCCTCAGCGGCTTAAGCCGTTTTTACCCGCGGCCGGATGCGGCACGCTTGAAAGCGTGCCCTGACGGGTGCGGCGGCCAAATGCTGAGAACGCGCCCCCTCGACCCTGCCGGAAACGCACCTGCCGCTTCACAATTTCCGTTTGTTGGTATACAAATGACCCAGGCGGACGTGAGGCGCTTGGGGCCTCTTTTTTGACGTACAAAAGGTAAGCTTTCACTACGTTTTTAAATGCTTAATTTCCTCCAACCGGCGACTCTACAAGAAGCCGTGCAAGCGCTCGCGGAAACGCGCGGTGTGGTGCTTTCCGGCGGCACGGATTTTTTCCCGGCGCGCGTGGATCGTCCCATCACCGAAACCGTCATTGATATTTCGCGCGTGCGCGAGCTCAAGGGAATTTCCGTCGAGGCGGATCGCATTGTCATCGGCGGCAGGACCACTTGGACTGAGATTGTCGCCGCGCCGCTGCCGCGCGCCTTCGACGGATTGAAGAGCGCGGCGCGCGAAATCGGCGGGATTCAGATTCAAAATTTCGGCACGGTGGCGGGAAATCTTTGCAACGCGTCGCCGGCCGCCGACGGTATGCCGCCGCTCTTGACGCTCGATGCCGAGGTGCGGCTCGCGTCCGCCGCGGGCACGCGGACGATGCCGCTTGCCGATTTTATTCTTGGCAATCGCAAGACGGCGCGGCGCGCGGACGAAATTCTCGCGAGCGTTTCCGTGCCGCGGCGGCTCGAGAATGCCGCTTCGTCATTTCTGAAACTTGGCGCGCGGCGATATCTCGTGATTTCGATCGTGATGGTCGCGGTCGCGATTCTCGCGGACGAGCGCGGTCGTGTCGCCGAGGCGCGCGTCGCCGTCGGCTCGTGTTCCGCTCAGGCGAAGCGCCTGCCTCGATTGGAACAAGCGCTCGTCGGCGCGCCTGCGCGTCCCGGCATTGGAAAGTTGGCCGCGGCAAACCATCTCGAAACCCTGTCTCCAATTGACGATTTACGCGCGACGGCGGCGTATCGCCGCGATGCTTCACTGACTTTGGTCGAGCGCGCGCTCGATGCTTCCGTGGCGTCTCCTTCTTCCGCGAGTGGCGCGTGAATATGCAAGGGCCCGCAAAGCCGATGATTATCAGCGTAAATGGCAAGCGGACCGAGGTGCGCGTGCCGCCAATCGAGCGGCTCTCGCGAGTTCTTCGCGAAACGCTCGGCCTGACGGGAACGAAAGTGGGCTGTGACGCCGGCGATTGCGGCGCGTGCACGGTCCTAATTGACGGCAAGGCGGCGTGTTCGTGCTTGATCGCGGTGGGTCAGCTAGCCGGAGCGGAAGTTACGAAAGAAATTACGACGGTGGAAGGCCTCGGCGCTTACTCCGCGAATTTCGAAAAGCTCAGCGCCGCGTTTCTCCAGCACGGCGCGGCGCAGTGCGGCATTTGCACTCCCGGCATGCTCGTTTCGGCGACGGCGCTGCTCGAAACGAATTCCGCGCCCGATGAAACGCAGGTGCTCGACGCGCTCGGCGGCGTGCTCTGCCGCTGCACCGGCTACCGCAAAATTATTTCCGCCGTCCTCGACGCCGCGAACGGCTCGATGGCGTCGCGGCAAGAGTGCGCGTCGGGCGCGGTCGGCCAGCGCGTCGCGCGCGTGGACGGCGCGCGAAAAATCAACGGCACGGAAATCTACGGCGCGGACGAAGCGCCCGCGGACGCGCTCGTTCTGCGGGTAATCCGCAACCCCCACAATCACGCGCGGTTTCGTTACGGCGATCTCGATGCGTTCATCGCGAGTCGTCCTGGAATCCACGCGGTGTTTACCGCCAAAGATGTTCCCGGCAAAAATTGCTACGGCGTGATTCCGGATTGCGCCGATCAGCCGGTGTTTGCGGAAGATGAAACGCGATTTCGCGGCGAGGCTGTGGCAGCGATTGTCGGCGAGGCCGATGCGATTGCTGCGTTTGAGGTGGCGAGCTTTCCGGTCGAATGGGAGGAACTGCCCGCGGTTGCGACGATCGAAGAGGCGCTCGACGCGAATGCGCCGTGCGTTCACACGAATCGTTGCGGCAACGTGCTGGTGCGCGGGCGCGTGGTTTGCGGCGATGTCGAAACGGCGCTGCGCGATGCGGAAATTGTCGCGAGCCTTGAAGTTGAGACGGGATTTGTCGAGCACGCGTGCATCGAACCGGAAGCGGGATTTGCGCGGCGCGTTGGCGATCGCATCGAAATTCAATCGTGCACGCAGGCGCCGTACATGGCGCGCAAAGATATCGCCGCGATTCTCGGGCTGCCCGAAAGCTCGGTGCGAATTTTGCCGACGGCGGTTGGCGGCGGCTTCGGGACGAAACTCGATCTTTCGGTGCAGCCGTTTCTCGCGGTCGCGGCGTGGCATCTTCGCCGGCCAGTTCGGATGACTTACTCGCGTCCTGAATCCATCATGGCAACGACGAAGCGGCATCCCGCACGAATTCGCGCGCGCGCGGGAGCGAAACGCGACGGCACTCTCGTCGCCATGGATTTTCAGGCTGATTTCAATACCGGCGCGTACGCTTCGTGGGGACCGACTGTTGCTTACCGCGTGCCGATCCACGCGTCGGGGCCGTACAAGGTTCCGAACTACCGCGCTCTTACGCGCGCGATTCACACGCATCTGGTGCCCGCGGGCGCGTTTCGCGGATTTGGGGTGCCGCAGGGGACCATCGCGCAGGAGCAACTTTACGACGAGCTTGCGGAAAAACTTGGCATGGACCCGCTGGAATTCCGGATTTTGAATGCGCTCGACGACGAAAGTCCCACGGTTACTGGCCAGGTTTTCGGGAGCGGCGTGGGGATTCGTGAATGTTTTGAGGCGCTGCGTTCGAAATGGATCGAGGCGCGCGCGTGTGCGGAAGCCGCGAATTCTTCAGGGAAAGGATCTTTGCGTCGCGGCGTGGGCGTTGCGGGAATGTGGTACGGATGCGGCAATACTTCGCTGCCGAATCCCTCGACGATGCGGGTGGGGCTCAAACGCGACGGGCGAATTTCGCTGCATCAAGGTGCGGTGGATATTGGACAGGGCTCGGCGACGGTCGTCACACAGATTTGCGCGGAGGCGGTCGGCGCGCCGATTGAAAAATTCGATTTGCTTGCTGCGGATACCGACGTGACGCCGGACTGCGGGAAAACTTCAGCGTCGCGCCAAACGTTTGTTTCGGGGAAAGCGGCGAACATGGCCGGAGCGGAATTGCGAAAAGGAATTTTGCGAATTGCAAACGCGTGCGAATGCGCGCGAATTGAATTTTGTGATGGTGCGATTGAAATTGAAGAGCGCGGCGAGTGCCGGACAATTTCTCTCCGCGAGTTGCCTCTCGATGCGCGCGGTTACGTTGCTTCTGCGGAAGCGACGTTTGATCCTCCTACCAGCCCGCTCAATTCTGACGGCCAGGGAAATCCTTACGCGGTATACGGCTTCGGCGCGCACATGGCGGAAGTCAGCGTGGACGTCGAGCTCGGCACGGTTCGCGTGCTGAAGATTACCGCGGCGCATGATGTTGGACGCGCGATCAATCCGACGCTTGTCGAAGGCCAAATCGAAGGCGGCGCGGCGCAAGGGCTGGGCTTCGCGCTGATGGAAGAATTCTTTCCGGGCAAAGGAGAGAATTTGCACGACTATCTCATTCCTTCAGCCGGCGACATTCCTCCGATCGAATCCATACTCATCGAAGATCCGTCGCCGATCGGGCCTTTCGGCGCAAAGGGCGTGGGCGAACAAGCGCTGATTCCCACGGCGCCCGCAATTTTGAACGCGATTCACCACGCCACGGGCGTGCGCATTCGCCGGATTCCCGCGACGCCCGATCGCGTGCGCGCGGAAATTCTTGCCGCAGCGCACGCCGGAGTCCGCAATGCCTGAAGACATCATTCGCTGCGATGCGTGCCCGGTGCTGTGCTACATCAAGCGCGGCATGGCGGGCGCTTGCGACCGGTACGCGAATCACGATGGGCAACTCGTGCGGGTGGATCCGCATGTGGTTCTCGATCGCGCGAAATTCCACGGCACGCCGCTCGTGCAGTTTCTCGGACCAGATCGCGATTGGGACGGCACGCTTGTGAAAGGGCCGGGGACATTCGTGACGGCAATCGGCGCGGGAACGACGTATCCCGATTACAAACCTGCGCCGTTCATCGTTTCCTCCGAAGTGGAAGGCGTGGACATGGTCACGGTGGTGACTGAAGGAATTTTCAGCTATTGCGGCGTGAAAGTGAAAATTGATACGGACCGGCATCTCGGTCCGGAGCGGAATCTTGTGCGCGCGGAAGGCGAGCCTGTCGGACATGTGACCACCGGTGAATATGGCTCGCAAATGCTTTCGCTCGGCGGCGTCCATCACTTGACGGGCGGAACGAAAAAAGAAGGCCGCGTCACGTGCGAGACGCTGCTCGATCTCTGCAATCGGAAGCCGGTTGAACTGACGATTGATGATGGCGCGCGAGTGATCGTCGAAGCCGGGAAGCCGCCGGTGGTGAATGGCGTGCTTGAAGCGCGCATGCGCGTCGGATGCGGCTCGGCGACAATCGGAATGTTCGCAAGGCAATGGTTCGGCAAGGTGGACGAAGTGGTGGTGGTGGACGATCACATCACCGGCGTTCTCTCCGAGCATCAAGCCGGAAAACTTCTTGGCGTTCGCGCGACCGGGATTCGAATCAGGGGGCGACGATCTACGCCTGGACGTTATTTCCAAGTCGCGGAGCCCGGCACTGGTTGGGGCGGAACAGACATCAGCGATCCGCTTTCGATCATTGATACTTTCAAGCCGAAGATCGCGTGGCCGCATCTTCGAATGCTCATGGTGAGCACAACAGGCGAGCAGCACGCGTACTACGAACTTGATAATGATTTGCGGCCTGTGGCGCGGGACTTGCCTGAGGTGCTTGTTGAATCGGTTGAGCGAATCAGGGAAAACTGCGAGCCCGCACTCTCGACGGTTCTATTCATGGGTGGCGCGGGAGGATCGTTGCGCGCGGGAGTGACGGATAATCCGGTGAAGCTCACGCGTTCGGTGAAGCACAATTTCACGCGAGTGACGTGCGGCGGTGCGCCGGTTTACGTTTGGCCTGGCGGCGGAATCACGTTCATGGTTGACGTTACACGGATGCCGGAGAATGGATTCGGGTACGTGCCGACGCCGGCGCTCGTCGCGCCGATTGAATTCACGCTCAAGCTTGAAGACTATGCGGCGCTTGGCGGGCACATGGATCACGTTCGGCCGCTCAGTTCGCTGGGCGGGAGCAATCGCGAGCAGCCGGGCGCGCAATCGCAGAGTACGGTGCCGGTCAACTCTGGGCCGATGAAATCCGTGATGCCTGGGGTCAGTTCTCCGCGGAACGCGAAGTGATGAGAGAGCCGCCTGTCATTCGCTTTTTACCGGACAATCGCCGGTTGCATTTGCACGATGGTCCGATTGATTTGATCGTGGAAGCATTCGGCGAGCGCGAGGAGATAGAGGCGGCGTATCGCGCGGCGGCGCGGCGATTCGTGACGGTTCTCGATGAATTGTGTAGAGAGTTGCCGCTTTTGCGCGCGGCTGCGGGAGCGGGTGGGCCGCAACTTTCAGGCCCCGTGGCGCGAAGGATGGCGGAGGCTGTTGCGCCGTTCGCGGCGCAAACTTTTATTACGCCGATGGCCGCTGTGGCCGGCGCTGTTGCCGAGGAAATTCTGCAAGCGATGACGGTAGCTGCTTCGCTTTCGCGCGCCTACGTGAATAACGGCGGCGATATCGCACTTCATCTTTCTGCGGGAGAGAGTTTTCGAATCGGGATGATCGAGCGGCCGGACCGCCGGTCATTATTTGGGACGGTGCAACTCGGCGCGAAAGATCGTGCGCGCGGAATTGCGACGAGCGGATGGCGCGGACGAAGTTTTTCTTTGGGTATCGCCGACGCGGTGACGGTGCTGGCGGATCGAGCCGCGATGGCTGATGCCGCGGCCACGATCATTGCGAACGCGGTGGATTTGCCCGGGCATCCGGCGATCACTCGCGTGCCGGCTCGCGAGATCGCTCCGGATAATGATCTCGGAGAGCGGCTGGTTACTCGCGATGTCGGCGAGCTTGCCGCTCACGAAATTGATATTGCTCTCGCATCCGGAGTCGCCAGCGCTGAAGGGTGCATGGCTCGCGGGCTCGTGCGCGCCGCTGCAATTTGTCTTCAAGGAGAAACTCGCGTCGCTGACTCGCGGGAAGTGAGCCGTAGATTTTTGACCGGGGCATCGAATGAAAATCTGAGGAGGATGGTCGTTGCCGGAAGTTAGAGTTCGAAAATTCGTGACGGTCGTCGAAGAAATTTTTCACGAGGGCGGGCCTGCGGCGGCGGTTCCGCCACGCCGGGCAGCGGCGCTCGCCGTAATCCAGAATCCATTTGCCGGCTCCTATGTTATTGAAATTGCGGGTTTTATGGATGACTTAAGGCCGCTCGGTCTTGAGATGGCGAAGGCGCTTGTTCGAGCGGTTGGTGGCGATCCACGCGTCGTCGAAGGCTATGGCAAAGGTGCGATTGTCGGATCGGCTGGTGAGCTTGAGCATGGGGCGCTGTGGCACGTTCCTGGCGGATACGCGATGCGCGAAATTCTTGGAGGCGCGAAAGCGATTGTGGCGTCGTCCAAAAAAGTTGGCGGACCGGGTGCGCGGCTCGATATTCCGATCACGCACATCAACGCATCGTACGTGCGCAGCCATTTCGATTCGATGGAGGTCGGCTTGGCCGAGGCGCCGCGAGCGGATGAAATTTTGCTCGCGCTAGTGATGACGACCGGGCCGCGGGTTCACGCGCGCGTCGGCGGCTTGAAAGCTTCGGAGATCAAGGGAGAGGACGGCCTGCGATGACGGCGATGGGAAAAGTGAAAATCCGGAAGCTGGTTACATTCGTTGAAGAGACGCGAAGCGAGATGGGGCGCGCGATTGATCCGCCGACGCGGCGCGCTGCCGCTGTTGCCGTGATTGAAAATCCATGCGCGGGAAAATTTGTCGAGGACTTGAGCGAGTTGATCGACATCGGGGAAGAATTAGGTGGCTTGCTGACGGAACGCGCGGTGGCGGCGCTTGGTATTCCGGGCGCGTCGGTTGAAAGCTACGGCAAGGCAGCGGCCGTTGGAGAGAACGGCGAACTCGAACATGCAGCCGCGATTCTGCATCCGAAACTTGGCGCGCCCGTGCGAAAAGCTCTGGGTAAGGGAGCGGCGCTCATTCCATCTTCGAAGAAGCGCGGAGGGCTGGGAGTCGCGCTCGATATTCCTCTTGGGCACAAAGATGCGGCGTTTGTGCGGAGCCATTTTGATGGGATGGAAGTGAGGATTAACGATGCGCCGCGCGCGAATGAGATTATGGTGGCGGTGGCGGTGACGGATAGCGGACGGCCGCTGGCGCGGGTGGGGGGATTGAAAAAAGAGGAGATTAAGGGCGAGGATGGATTGAGATGATATTTTTTCTTCGCATTGAAAGAAGTCAAAGGCTGCCCGGCTGAAGCCGGGCGCTACAAATGCTGCTGCGCGGTTGCCAGGATGCAAGTGGATAGAGCTCCACACGAACCGCAGATCCCTCACTTCGTTCGGGATGACAACATTTGTACTTTTTCCGCAATCTGTGAAGCTGGGCGCTACGAGTGCCGGTTCGACATCGTGCGCGTTATCAGGATTCGAGGTTGTTCGTTTCAGAGGATTTTTGGGAGTCTGGTCGCCGGTGGAGTGTTACGGCTGCGCTCGGAGCGGATGACGCCGTCAATTACGGTCATTCCGATTCCGGGCAAGTCGCCGAGGCGCACGCTTTCTAGAAGAGTTTTTCCTGCCGAGTGCTGCGCGTAATCGAGGAAAACAAAATCTGCGGAGCGTCCGGGTTCGATGATGCCGCAATCGAGCTTGCGCATTTTTGCCGTGTTGCCCGTGGCGAAGCAGAATGCGATTTCTGCGGGCACCTCACCGAGCGACGAGAGCATTGAGATCAGGCGGATGATTCCGAGTGGCTGAACACCGGAGCCGGCGGGCGCGTCGGTGCCGAGAATTACGCGATCGAGATTTCTGAGTTCTTTGGCGAGTCTCAGCGTGAAGAGCGCGGCGCGCTCGTTGCCGTTGTGAACGATTTCGAGGCCGCGTTGCGATTGCTCGCACAGCGCTGTGATTTGATCGTCAGGCAACGCCGTGTGGCCGCCGTTGATGTGGCCGATGACGTCGGCGTCGGCCGCGAGGACGATGTCTTTGTCGATGAGGCTCGAGCCAGGAATTGATGGGCCGCCGGTGTGAATCGTGCTTTGAATGCCATATTTGCGCGCCCAGGCGACCATTTGGCGCGCGGTTTCGCCGTCTTTCACGCTGCCAAGTCCGACTTCGCCGAGCAGCTTTACGCCAGCTTCCGCGAGAGATTTGAAATCTTCTTCGACCATTCCGTGCTCGATAACTGGGGCGCCCGCGTGAACTTTGACACCGCTTGGCCTCAGCGCCGAGAACGAGCGTTGAGCGGTGATGGCCATGGCTTTGAGGCCGACGACATCGCGAGGCCTTCCGGGCATGTGCACTTCGCCCGCTGAAATCATCGTGGTTACGCCCCCGTGCAGGCAGCTATCGATCCAGCCGATTTGATTTTGGCGGGGCGTCCAATCGCCGGCGACGGGATGAACGTGGCTATCAATGAGGCCGGGAGCGAGAGTGGAACCATTGGCGTCGATGGTTGTTGTCGCGCCAGTCGTATCGAGATCCTTTTCTTTTCCTATGGCTGAAATTTTTCCGTTTATCGCGACGACTGTATCTGCGTCGAGAATCGGGTGAGCCAGATTGCCGCTAAGGATTAGGCCGATGTTGCAAATTAGAAGTTTTGTGGTCGGCGTGGACTTCGTTGGTTCTTCGTGAGCCATTGGAGATCTCCGGTCGCCCTCCCGTTTGTATACAAACGGGCGAGCGAGAGCAACCGAATTGTCCGATGAAACGAGCGAAGTTGAGGGGATGGAGAGGTGCGTTCGTGTGAACGTAATAGTGCCGATCGCCGGGGAGGGGCCCGGCGATGCGCTATCTGCAAAAGCTATGTGGGGCGGGTTTGAGTTACGGGCGATTTTCCGCGGCTTCCAACGATTCGCTGAACGCGTGAATGGAAAGCGTATCGGTGCGGCGCTTGTCCCAATCGCGGAGGGCGAGACCTTGCGATGCGAACAAGCTGCGGATGCGTGTCGAATCCCAGCGGAGAACGTCTTCGAGCACGGGAACGAGGACGCTCATGGCATTGTCGCTGAGCACGGTACGCTTGGCGACGCGCGTGATGAATTCGTTCTCGGAAACGGCGATGGTGAGGCCGTCGCTTTGATTGACGTGCATCATCACCGGCAGATCGGAGCTGCCATCGCCGACGTAGATGACGCAATCTGGGCTGAGATGGAGTTTCGAGCGCTGTTCTTCGAGGACGGCGACCTTGCCCCACCCGGCCGATGCGCGAACGATGGATTGCACTTCGCCGGTTGAAGAGTCGTACACAAATTCAGTGCCAAAAATGCGTTCTGGCGGAACGATGCCTTCGAGCGCGGACTGAACGATTTCCTGGGGCGCGGCTGAGATAACGCAAAAGTGAAATTTGTAGCCGTCGCCGAGGTTGTCGAGCAGGCGGGCGAATAGGCCCACATTTTGCTTCAGACGGACGAGCTTGCCCGCGGCAATCAGATCGTCGCGGCGAACCTTGCGAAAATCAGGGTCGTGAAGGATCAGATAGGCGAGTTCCGCGCCTTGCTGAACCAGGTGGATTTGAGAGAGGCCGGCAACCTTTTTGTCGAAACCCGACGCGCCTATAATCTCGGCCACTAGAGCCCCTGAGTCGTTGAAACTCAGGGTTTGGTCGAAGTCACTCGCCAGGATGTACTGCTTAACCATTTCAAACGCTCCTTCCTTACGTCTTACGGATAACAGCGGTTTCTAGCTTGGTACCACAACTCCTACACTATAGCCGCTCTGTCATTACAGCAGGGTAAGCATTCTTTTGATGGTTGCTATCCGTTAAAAAGCGGGACGGACACTTGTCGCTAGCTCATTAGATGCTGCTTGCAACCTGAAGGATTCAAAGGATTTGATTCAGCGGGGACGCTCGGGAGCTCAGCGCCGAGCGCCCCGGGGCTTGCCAATATGGCGCTTGTAGGTGCCTCTAACGGGGCGCAAGCTGAGGCTCCACCGGGTGTATCTGGAGGCCACGAAGTGCCGCTCGACACGACAATCAGGGTCGCCTTGGGGGGTGAGGAGCTCATATTGGCTCGCGAACTGATTCGCGAGTATGGGGATTCCCTTGGCGTTGACCTCAGTTTTCAGGGTTTTGAGGCGGAATTGAGGGGACTGCCCGGGGACTACGCTCCGCCCGGCGGGGCATTGCTGCTGGCTTTCCTGGGGGAGGAGTGTGCCGGGTGCATCGCGGTGAGGCCGCTTTCCCGAGATCTCTGCGAGATGAAGCGATTGTATGTGCGGCCGAGGTGGCGCGGGCTGGGCATCGGGAGGCAGCTGATCGAGGCGGTCTTGGGTGAGGCGCGGCGCGCCGGGTATCGGGCGATTCGGCTTGACACGCTTCCGAGCATGACGGCGGCGCGGGCGATGTATGTGGCGCTCGGGTTTCGAGCGATTGCTCCGTATTACGAGAGTCCAATTCCCGGGACAGCTTTTCTCGAACTCGATCTGAGCGGCTTCTCGTAAGTCTTCGTGAGATGGCAGCGACTCCAAAGTTTTTATTGCGGCGTTAGTTGAATTGTGGGAATCATGCTGCTGCGCCGTTTGTATGGCGAAGGAGCTGTGCCGCGAGATGTGGAGTTTTGCTTGGGTTGAGGCACTTTGGCAGGACGTCCGATATGGCGCGCGAACGCTGCGCAAGAATCCGGGCTTCGCCGCGATTGTGATTCTGACGCTGGCGCTCGGCATCGGCGCGACGACCGCGATTTTCAGCCTCGTCAACGCCGTTCTGATTCGCTCCCTGCCTTACGGCGATCCCGAAAGACTTGTTTATCTCTGGACTCCGCTCTCGCGATTTACGCAGATTCCCGCGGACGCAATGGGCCCCACCTACGCCGATTTCTACGACATTCAGAGCCAGGCGAAATCGTTTTCCGCGGTGACATTATTCGAACCGGGCGCGTTCAATCTCGGAACTCGCGGCACGGCTGATCGAGTCGGTGGCGCTCGCGTTTCCGGCAATTTCTTCTCCACGCTCGAAACGCAGCCTGAGCTGGGCCGGGCGTTTACGCAAAGTGATGATGTGCCGGGCGGCGAAAACATCGTAGTCATTAGCCACGC
The DNA here is from genome assembly GCA_963838705.1 of uncultured Acidobacteriota bacterium. Lineage (GTDB taxonomy): Bacteria > Acidobacteriota > Terriglobia > Acidiferrales > UBA7541 > Palsa-147. The sequence goes on from CAWIRU010000007.1 coordinate 530,461, forward strand.
ACTTTGGAATTCGAAGTTCAACGCCGATCCGAGCATCCTCGGGCAATCGCTTGAAATTGATGGACGCGCATATCGAATCGTCGGCGTGATGCCTGCGGGATTCGAATATCCGAGCACGAGCGATCTTCCGTTCGACGTCGACAGCGCCGCAAAGAGGAGCGATCTCTGGTTTCCGATCGCCCTGACGCCGGAGCAACGCGCGGACCGCGACAATTCGAGCGGTGATGCGGTCGCGCGCCTGCGTCCCGGCGTGAGCATCAAGCAGGCGCAAGCGGAAATGAGCACCATGATGGCAAGGCTGGATCAACTTCATGCGGCGGAGCTCAGAGGCTGGAGCGCGTTGGTTCAGCCGTTTCTAAGCCACGCGATCGGACCGCTGCGTCCGCTGATGTGGCTCTTGTTCGGAGCTGTGTCGTTGGTGCTGCTCATTGCGTGCAGCAACGCCGCCAATTTGCTTCTCGCGCGGGCCGCAAGCCGGACGCACGAACTGGGGGTACGAGCAGCGCTGGGCGCGGGCCGCAATCGGCTGATCCGGCAGGTACTAACGGAAGCCGTGTTGATGGCGTGCGCGGGCGGCGCATTGGGCGTCGGCATCGCTCTTGCGGCGATTCGCATTCTCCTGCGATTCGATCCGGGAAACATTCCTCGCTTGATTGAGACATCGCTCGATTCCCGCGTCTTGATTTTCAGCGTTGGGCTCTCGCTGCTGACTGGAATTATTTTCGGAATTCTTCCTGCACTCGCGGTGTCGCGTACGAATCTCACCGAAATGCTGAAACAAGGCGGCGCGAGGGGAATCGCTGGATCTTCGAACCGCCTGCGCCACGGCCTCATCGTCATCGAAATCGGGATGGCTGTGGTCCTTCTTTCGGGTTCTGCACTGATGATTCGCAGCTATCTCAAGTTGCAATCCGTCGATCTGGGCTTCTCACAGTCGACGCTGACGATGAGCATTTCGCTTGATTCCCGCTACACGCAGCCCGCACAGCGCCGGGATTTCTTCAACAGCACTGTCAGCCGAATCTCGCAGTTGCCCGGAGTGCAGGCAGTCGGAGCCGCGGACATCCTGCCGCTGAGCAATGCACAGAGCTTGACGCTGTTTGAGGTCGAGGGGTACGCGAACACGCCGGACCAACTCGTCGAAAGCCGGCACGTGACGCAGCATTATTTCGAAGCGATGGGTGTGCGACTGATTGCCGGGAGATTATTCAATGTAGGCGATTACGGTGAGTCCTCGTCCAACGTCATCGTCAACCAAAGCTTTGCGAAGAATTATTACTCCGGCGCGGATCCCATCGGCCAACATTTTCGCTTTCGCGATTTCCAGCCAGGGAAGGGAGCGCCGTGGTCCACGGTTGTAGGCGTCACCGGCGATATCCGGCATTCGCGTCCCGAAGACGCTGGTGCGCCGCAGGTGTACTTGCCATTTACTCAATCGGACCCAACTCGCGCGTTCGTGGCCGCTCGCACCAGCGTCCCGCCGGCTGAACTCATTCCGGCGATTCGCCGCGTCGTGAGCGAGATCGATCCCGTGTTGGCGGTCGCGGATATTCGCACGATGGATGAGCGCGTTGCGGACGCCAACGCGAGACGCCGCTTCCAGACGTTTCTCCTCGCCGTCTTCGCGGGCGTCGCCCTGTTCCTTGCGGCCGTTGGTCTTTACGGATTGATGGCTTACGCAGTGAAACAACGGACGTCGGAGATTGGGATTCGGATTGCGCTCGGCGCACAAAGGCGGGATGTGCTGAGGCTCATTTTGGGTCAGGGAGTGATGCTGACACTCGCAGGCCTTGGGCTCGGGTTGATCTTAGCGCTCGCGCTGACTCGCGTTCTCGTGTCGCTGCTGTACGGCGTCGTGCCATCGGACCCGGTCACGCTGATCGTCGTTCCGCTGGCTCTCATCGCGATATCGCTGCTGGCTTGTTACGTGCCGGCGCGCCGGGCGACGCGCGTGGATCCGATGGTCGCGCTGCGGTACGAGTGACTCGTGGTTTCAAACGGCATGTAGCCGTGCTGGGATGAAGCTTTTCTGCGATTTACTTTGTTACCGGAGTCCGTTCCAAAGCCGCGCGATCCCAGTTTCCTAGCGTTGCGCCGGCGACGTACGTCGATTCCGCAAAATCCAGGAGAGCTTGCCGCGGCGACGGCGATTTCCGCATTTCCTCGTAGGGCAAGAAGTACTCGGACATTTTCGTGTCGTAGAACGCGGCGGCTGGAATTATTTTCGCCGTCGAGAAGCCCGCGGGCTGCGGAGCGGCGTATGCATAGAAGGCTGCGTCGGTGCCTTCGCCATTGCCGGGCCAAAAGCCGGTGCTTATTACTTCGTGTGAGTAGGATTCCTTGGTGACCTTGTCGGCGCCGGGCCGTTCCGGCGCGCGGCGTCCGGAAAATCGTGTCACGGCGAGATCGAAGCTGCCCCAGAAAAAATGGACGGGGCTCGACTTGCCGATGAATTCGGCTCGAAATTCCTTGAATACCTCGTCCGCGGTTAAGAGCACGCGCCAGAACCGGGAGGCGTATTCGCGATCGTACGAGGCGTGAATGCGATCCTGGTCGAAGCGGATGGGATTCGCGATTTCGACGGGCATCGGCCAGATTTTGACTTCGATCCCGAGCGCACGCAGCGTGGCCATCAGTTCGGCATAAAAGTCGGCGACGGATTTGGGAGCGAGTTCGATGGAGCGCCTTTCGCCGTCGCATTTTGCAACGATCAATTTGTGATCGATAAAGTCGAATTGCATGTCGAACGACAAATCCCCGTAGGGAATTGCGGACGTGGTCAACCCGCGCGAATTTACGTATAGGGTTACGCCCCAGTAGTGATTGATATTTGGGCTGAGCGCCAACCGGATTTTTCCGGCCATCTGCGTCCACATGTGCAGCGTCGCGCGCGTGGGCTCCCAATCCTTGAGAGGCAGCGCGGGCCAGACGTCAAGATTTCCGGCGGATATCGTTGCGTTCGCTCCCATGAGCCGCCCCCCTTTGAGCCGCTGCTTCGATTCGATCCCGGCCCGTTGCCATGGAATTGCTCACCCGGCGTAGAATCGTACACCTGTCACGAGCGCCTGTCAGGCACCGGGCGCGCCAGAGAGATTGGGGACAAGTGGAGCTATCGAGTCAGGCTGTTCGAGGGGAAGAAAAGGAAACGGGGCGGCTCGAAGCGTTCAGTGACGGCGTCTTCGCCATCGCGATGACGCTACTTGCGCTCGACCTGCAGGTACCTCACGTTGACCCGAGCGCTTCGCGGTGGGCTCTCGCGGAAGCCCTAGCGCGGCAGTGGCCTTCCTACGTCGCGTTCATCACGAGTTTTTTCACCGTACTGATCATGTGGGTGAACCATCACACCATGTTCAAGATGGTGCGAAGAGTGAATACCCGCGTGCTGTTCGCAAATGGATTCTTGCTGATGCTGACAACGGCGGTGCCCTTCACCACGGCGCTCGTCTCCACATATTACCGGACGCCGGGCGCGAAGGTGGCATGCGCGGTGTATACGGGAACGTTCGTCCTCGTTTCCGTCGCGTACAACTGGATTTGGTTTTCCCTGGTGAATCATCGCGAGCTATTGAAGAGCGATGCTTCCGAGCGAACGATCGAAAAGCTTTCGAAGAACTACTGGTTGGGAATTCCAGCGTATCTTATTGCCACGGCACTCGCGTTCGTTGACGTTCGCGTGAGCATGGGCCTTTGCTCGGCGCTTTGGATTTTTTGGGCGGCAACGGCTCGAGAAGTTTAGATTCGATCGGCGCATATCCCGCGCGGGCGCTCACGCCGCGTACAACGATCCATATTTTGCAGCATCAGAATCTGAGCGCGTATGGAGGAAGCGATCATGCATCAGCGTCAGAATCTTCGGCATTCCACTAATATCCGGACTGGCAGGCTGCAAATCTTACTGTCGCTCGTCCTCCTCGTCGTCGCGGCAGCGGCTCGCATCGCCGTTGCCCAGGACGCGACGTTCTGGCCTGACAAACAAGCACAAATTCAGGTTGCGGTCTCAAAGTTCATGGCGTCGTCGCACGCGCCGGGCATTTCGATTTCGGTGGTCGAGAAAGGCGAACTCGTCTGGTCTTCAGGATTTGGCTTCGCCGATCTGGAAAATCATGTGGCTGCAACATCGGCCACGCTCTATCGCCTCGGCTCGATCTCCAAGCCGATTACGGCCACCGGAGCGATGCAACTCTGGGAACGAAAGAAACTGGATCTCGACGCTCCCATTCAGAAATATTGTCCCGCGTTTCCGCAGAAGGAATGGCCGATCACGACACGCGAGCTGCTCGGACATCTCGGCGGAATCCGGCATTACAAGTCCGGTTCGCAGGATGATCCCGAAGTCGGGAACACTCATCACTTCGACGACCCAATCGCCGCGGGAATCCATTTCTTCGCCGACGATCCCCTCGTCGCACCGCCGGGGACAAAGTTTCGTTACTCGACTATGGGTTACACGCTGGTCGGCTGTTCGATCGAAGGCGCGTCGGGCGAAAAATATGTGGATTACATTCGCGAAAACGTGCTCGCGCCCGCCGGAATGACAAACACGCAACCGGACGATCGCTTCGCAATCATTGCGAACCGCACGAGATTTTATTCGCAGAATAAATCGGGCGCCGTCGAGAACGCCGAATTTCTCGATTCGAGCTACAAAATTCCCGGAGGCGGATGGCTTTCTTCAGCCGATGATATGGCTCGGTTCGAAATCGCGATTCTGAATGACCGGCTCGTCTCGCGCGCGACTCGCGACATCATGTGGACTCCACAGAAGGCGGCCGATGGTTCGACGAACGGCTACGCGCTCGGCTGGGGCACCGGCAAGAAGTTAGGCGTCTTGGACGTCGGGCACAGCGGCGGCCAGCAAGGAACCAACACGATGATTATGCTCGTGCCGGAGAAGCGCGTTGGCGTGGTGGTGCTGATAAACTCGGATGCCGTTAATGCGTCGGATCTGGCCACCGATTTGATGAAATTGCTGTTGGGAAGTGATGCGGGAGAGAAGAAGCCGTAGCCGATTCCCACAACACGCTTCGATTTCGTGAAAGGAAGAACTCAGATGCGAATGAAATGGATTCTTATCGCGGCGGCGATGCTATGCGCGCCGGCGGTTGGATTGGCGCAAGCGAAGACGGACGCTCCATCGGTGCGCGTGGTGCAATATCACGCGACGATTGATGTCGTGAAATATGTCTACGGTTCGGCGCCGCCGGTCGAGCACTTGCGTTCGGGCGACATCCTTGAGACCAACACGCTCGATTGCTTCGGCGACGTCATCAAGAAACCCGGCGATCCGCTCAGTCTTGTTAAGGGCGACAATCCGCTCACTGGCCCATTCCATATTGAAGGCGCCGAACCGGGCGACACTCTGGCGATCGACATTCTGAATTTGGACGTGAACGGAAATCAAGGAGTCGGCGCGTTTGCTCCGGGATTCGGCGCGCTGAATTCCACAAATTACACGCCGATGCTGAATCCGCCGCTGCCGGAGCGCATTTGGTTTTATCCGATCGATCACGCTTCCAACACCGCAACCTTCCACGCGATTGATTCGGATTTCTCCACAACAATCGCGCTGCATATTTTCCTCGGATGCATCGGCGTGGCGCCTTCGCTCGGCGAAGCTCGCAGCTCGGTTGTGCCGGCCGAGTTCGGAGGGAATATGGATGCGCCGGAAGTCGGCGTTGGCAACACGCTCTATCTGCCGGTGAATGTGCCCGGGGCGCTGCTCTATATGGGCGACGGCCATGCGGCGATGGGCGATGGCGAAGTGGCGGGAACCGCGATTGAAGTTCCGCTGAAAGTTCGTCTCCGCGTGCGGTTGATCAAGGGCAAGGCCATTGAATGGCCCAGATTCGAGAACGATCACGAAATTATGGCCACTGGAATCTATCGCCCGGTGGACGATGCGCTGCGCATCGCGTTCACGCAGCTCGTTGCATGGATTCATGCGGATTACGGCCTATCAGAACTTGACGCATACGAACTGCTTTCGCAGGCGGGGAAAATTCATTTGACTGAAATGGTGGACCCGAATTACGTCGTGGTGGCGAGCATTGACAAGAAATATCTGCCGCCGAAAAAGAAATAGCGCGGGCGCGGCGCGTTTCAGCGCTGCGAAGCGAGCCCCGATTTCACCGCTGCCGTAAATTGCGTGGATTTCCCACGCGGCACGGTGATGGCCTTCCAGTTGGTGGCGGAGAAGTGCTTCGCGAGGAAGACAATCTGGCCGATGTGGTAGGAGTAATGCGCCATCTGACGATTGATCGCTTGCATCACGGAGTGCGGCTCGGATCGAATTGTCACGGTTCGGGAAGCATCCGCTTCGGTTAGCGGTTCAAGCGCGGCGAAGACGTAGCGCCATCCCTCTTCCCATTTATCGAGCAGCTCGCGCCGGGTTGTCGGCGGAGTTTCGAATTCCGTGTCGCGGTTGCGGTCGGGCTTCTCACCATCCGAAGTGAGGAAGTTGGTCCAGCGCGAGCGCATGTTGCCCGACATGTGCTTGACGATCACGGCGATGGAATTCGATTCGGCATCGAGCGCCGCGAAGAGAGCCTCATCCGGAGCCTGTTCGATGGCTCTTTCAGCGAGGCGTTTGTAATGCTGGAAGAGGCTGATTGAATCTTTGATGTACGACGTCGTGAATTCGTGTGCCATGCCGCGATTTTCCGGCTGAAGTCTTAGAAATGCAAGATGCCCGGTGACGCGGAACAGGCGGATGCTCGATCCGCCCGAAGAAAATCAGCCGGCCGATTCGGCTTTCGGTACGACGGCTTCAACTTCCTCGCTCACAGTGAAGTAAGCGCAATCCGGGTGATGAAAGACGAGCGCGCTCACGCTCGCTTCAGGCTCCATCATCATTCCGTCCGTGAGGTGGACGCCGATTTCTTCCGGATGCAGCAGCTTCCAGATGCCTTGCTGATCGTCCATGTTGGGGCACGCGCCGTAGCCAAAGCTGTAGCGCTTGCCGCGATACTTTGAGGTGAAGCGTTCCTGCATCGTCATGGCGGGCGGATCGGGGAAGCCCCATTCTTCGCGAATGCGGCGATGGAGCCATTCGGCGCAGGCCTCCGCTGTTTCGGTTGCGAGCGCTTGCATTGCGTGAGCTTTGAAATATTCGCCGGCCGTCTTCGCTTCTTCGACGCGCCCGCGGACGCCCTCGCCTGCTGTGACGACGAACAGCACGATGTGGTCGCGGCGCCCTTCTTCGGCGTCGAGAACGTAATCGCTCAGGCAGAGGCCATCGGGCTTCGCCTGGCGGCCGAAGTGAAACGTGTGCAGCGGATCGGTCGCGCCGGGCGAGAATAGATGAATTGAATTTCCATCGCGTTCGGCTTCGAAGAATTGCCAGACGCCGCGCGGCTTCATCCATTTCGCGACATCGTGCTTCACTTCTTCCATCTTGTGGAAGAGTTCGAGAGCGAGTGGGTCGTGCGCGTGAAGCGCGTCGGCGAAGTTGCCCTTAAAGCCCATATTGCGGCCGTACAGCATGTAGGGATTGATGTACGTCCAGATTTCGGCGAGAAGCGGCAGGGCGCGGGCCTTGCGGTCGAGATACGGCGCGGGCGGAATGGGAATGTTCGTGCGCACGCGTGAACTTCTCGCTTCCCCTGACGCGATTCGCCCAGTCTCCGCACCGTTGCCCGCTTGCGTTGCAACCGAGGCGGTGACGGACACGCTCAATTGTTCTCGCTGTGAAGGGTCCATGATTTCGTTCATCAGGCGCAGGCCCGTCATCGCGTCTTTGGCATAGACCGTCAGCCCTGCATAACTCGGCGCAATTTTCGATCGCGTAAATTTGTCGGAAAGCGCCGCGCCGCCGACGAGCAGCGGCAACTCGATTCCGGCATCGCGCAGGTCGCCGGCTGTGATCACCATTTGCTGCGCGCTTTTGACGAGCAAGCCGGAGAGGCCAATGGCGTCGGGCGCGTGCTCCTGGCAAGCGTGGATCAATTCTTCCGGCGGGACCTTGATGCCGAGATTCACGACCTCGTAGCCGTTGTTCGAGAGAATGATCTCGACGAGATTTTTTCCGATGTCGTGGACGTCACCCTTGACGGTGGCGAGCACGATTTTTCCGCGCCGGCTGGTTTCGGATTTCTCCATGAACTGTTCGAGATGGCTTACGGCCTTCTTCATGGACTCGGCCGACTGCAGCACTTCCGCGACGATGAGCTCGTTGTTGTTGAAGAGGCGGCCGACTTCGGTCATGCCGGCCATGAGAGGGCCGTTAATGATTTCAAGCGGCGAATTGGGCTCGGCGAGCTTGCGATCAAGATCGGCGATAAGGCCGTCCTGGCTGCCCTCGATGATGTATGCCGCTAGGCGCTGATCGAGAGGCAGGTCGGCGGCGAGTTTTTTCACTTTCTTCGTCTTCCTGAAATGCTCGGTAACGGCGGCGATGTGAAATTGATTGACGGCGATCTTTTGCTCGCGGCTCTGCTGACGCCAATCATCGGGGACCGCTTCGAGCACGGCGGCGTGCGGATGATCGACCGGAACATCCGCGGGCGGCGTGTTGAACAGAAGATTCTCCGCGAGCCGCCGTTCATTTTCCGGGATGGAAGCGAAACGCTCGATTTTTTCCGCGTTCACGATGGCGAGATCGAGACCCGCTTTCGTGCAGTAGTAGAGGAAAACGGAATTGACGACTTCTCGCGCCGACGCCGGGAGCCCAAAGGAAATATTCGAGATTCCCAGGATCGTTTTGACGCCCGGAATCTGTTCTTTGATCAGACGGATCGCTTCGATCGTTTCCACCGCGCCGCCGATGTAATTTTCATCGCCCGTGGCACACGGGAACACGAGGGGATCAATGATGGCGTTCTCGACGGGGATGCCATATTTCGTTTCGAGCAGCCGGCAGGAGCGTTCGGCGACGGCGAGCTTTCGCTCGCGCGTAAACGCCTGCGCTTGCAGTTTGTCCTCGTCAATGCAGCCAATCACGAGCGCGGCGCCGAAGGAACGCGCGAGCGGGCAGATTCGCTCGAATTTGTCCTCGCCGTCTTCCAGATTGATCGAATTGATGATGCTCTTGCCCTGGCAGTAGGTGAGCGCGAGTTCGACCGACGCCGGATCGGTGGTATCAATCATGATGGGCGCTTTGGTCTTGCGGATGAGGCTCTCGTAGAACGGCGGAATATCTTTTGCTTCGTCGCGCTCGCTGCTTTGCAGGCAGACGTCAATTACTTGCGCGCCATTGCGCACCTGGCGGCGGGCGATTTCGCCGGCCTCTTCCCACTTCTCCGCGTTGACGAGATCTTTGAACGCGCGCGAGCCAATGACGTTTGTCCGTTCACCGACGAGGAGCGGGCGATTCGAATCGTCTGCTTCCACAAGCTCGATTCCCGAATAAAACGTGCGGTGCGTAGGCTCAGGAACGCGCCGCGGCTCTTTGCCTTTCACCATCGCTGCCAGAGCCCGGATGTGAGCGGGAGTCGTACCGCAGCAGCCGCCGACGATATTGAGCCAGCCGTGATCCACAAAACGTGCGAGTTGCGCCGTGAGAGATTCCGGCGATTCCAGATACGAGCCGTCCTCGCGCGGCAAGCCCGCGTTGGGGTAGCACGAAATTCGCGTGGAAGCGATTTCGCTGAGCGTGCGGATGTGATCGGTCATGAATTCCGGCCCGGTGGCGCAGTTCAAGCCGATGGAAAGCAACGGCGCGTGGGAGACGGATGACCAGAGCGCGTCAATTGTTTGTCCCGCGAGCATCGTTCCCATTGGTTCGATCGTGCCCGAGAGCATGACGGGAGTATCGAAACCGGTTTCTTTTTTCACCCGCTCGATGCCGAGCAATGCCGCTTTGACGTTACGCGTGTCCTGGCTCGTCTCGACCGTGAGAATGTCAACGCCGCCTTCGACGAGCGCCTTCGCCTGTTCGTAGAAATTTTCGCGCAACTGATCGAACGTCACGCCGCCAGTGACGGAAATCGCTTTTGTGGTCGGGCCGATCGAGCCGGCCACCCAGCGCGTGCGATCAGGGGTGGAATATTCGCCGGCGGCCTGGCGCGCGAGCTCCGCTGCTTTGCGATTCAGCGCGACCGTTTCTTTTTCAAGGCCGTACTCCGCGAGAACGATGCGTGTCCCGCCGAATGTATCGGTCTCGATGATGTCCGCGCCGGCTTCGAGGTAGCCTCGGTGGATGCCCAGAATCACGTCGGGCCGCGTCCGAACAAGCACTTCGTTGCAGCCTTCGAGCGAAGGGCCGCCAAAATCCGCGGCGGAGAGATTTTGCTGCTGCACCATTGTCCCCATGGCGCCATCGAGGACGAGAATTCGCCTCTCGAGCGCGTCGAAAAGGGCTTGGCGGCGTTGTGTTCTATCGTTCATCCCAGATTCCGCGAAAATAGAGCGGAACATAAAGTTTAGTCGGCTGAGTCTGGCGGGGCCAGCGGTATTGTCTCAATGGAGCAACAGACGGCCCGAGCGGTCAATATAGCGCGGTTGTTTGTTGGGGCGTGTATTGCGAGACGGAAGTGGGGAGCGCGCAGCGCGCGTTCCCACACCTTTTGCCAATCCGTTCGATCATTCCTGAGAGGGAATGACTTTTACTGAATGCGTTACGCCGCGGTGTCTTCGCCGCTTGCCGGTCCCGCCGCGGATTTGCGATTCTGCCGCTGCGAGAGCCCGGCTTCGCGAATCTTGTAAATCAAGGCGCGATAGCTGATGGCGAGCACCTGCGCGGTCTTGCGCCGATTCCAGTGATTGGCCTGAAGGACCTTCAGAATGAGGTCGCGCTCCATTTCGCGGACGGCCTGTTTCGCGATTCGCTTGAGCGGAATCGTGCCATTCTCCGAGAGTTGAATCGGACGAATCGCCGGACGCGCCGGAGCTGCTTCGCTGCGATACGCGTCTTCGCCGCCGAGAATGACATAGCGGGCCACGCGATTCTCAAGCTCGCGGATGTTGCCCGGCCATTCAGACTCCTGAAACGCCTGGATCAATTCGCGAGAAGGCGCGGGGGCATTGCGCTGAAAGCGCGTATTGAATTGCGCGAGAAAGAATTCGACGAGCCGCGGAATGTCCTCGCGGCGATCGCGCAGGCGCGGAAGATGTAGGCTGATAACGTTGATTCGATAGAAAAGGTCGGCGCGGAACCGTCCGGCTTCGATTTCATCCTCGAGGCGCCGGTTCGTCGCGCAAATCACGCGCGCTTCCACGCGCTTCTCTTCCTGATCTCCGATCGAGCAGAATTGCCCGTCTTGAAGAAATTGCAGAAGCTTTGCTTGCAAGGAAGAATCGAGTTCACCGAGTTCGTCGAGGAACAGCGTCCCGCCGTCGGCCATTTCCACGCGGCCAGGCTTCGTGTTATACGCGCCGGTGAACGCGCCCTTGCGAAAGCCGAATAGCTCGCTTTCGAGGAGCGTCCCGGGAATTGCCGCACAGTTGACTTTGACGAACGGCCCGTTGGCGACGGGAGAGAGCTGGTGAATAAGCCGAGCGACTACCTCTTTCCCCGTGCCGCTCTCGCCTTGAATCAGGACAGGGATGTTTGTGATGGCAACTTTCTCGACCTTCAGGCGGATTGGGCGCATCGCTTCAGACGAGCCAAAGACGACGCTGCCCGGAGGCGCGTCGTTTCCTTTGTTCGGCGCAAAGCCATCTACGATGCTATCAACGGCCATTACTGCCCATCTCCTTGGAATTGCGACGCTTGCACTAAAAGTCGGCAAGCCTGACACTTTTCCATCCACCCTAATCAATGCACTCTTCCCGCCAAAGGCGGGCTCAAGCCCGACGGCGCGCGTAGGCGAGCAGATCCCTCTAGTAATGTGGATAAGGCGCTTATTTACAATGACATACAGAGTAGGTATAGAACTACTCCCCGTTTTCGGAAGTACGTCCTGACGGGCTTACTCGCCGATGGGATTTGAGGAAAAGAGGTTCACTACCCGGAAATAGCGTTCCCGGCAGTGAGGAAAAGGATTCACAGCTATAAGAGCTTCTGAGCCGAGCGAGGACGCCGAGGCTGAAAGCCCATTGAGAGCGAGATTCTCTTTCGCTGGACTCAACCGGGCGCTACAAGTGCTGAAGGGCGAGCCTGCCAGCCTGGAAATGTGATAAAGCCTCCATGCAAACCGCAGATCCCTCACTCCGTTCGGGATGACAACTTTCTGCTCTTTTCCGCAAGCTGTAAAGTCCGGCGCCCCTGCTGAAGCAGGAGGCTCCCGCCGACTATCGCTTGGGAAAGATCAAGTCTTCGAGGAGGTCTGCCCGCGCTTTTTCGTCAGATGCAATTACGGAGAGCAAATCGGTGACGGAAATCATTCCGTGGAATCGCGATTTATCGTCCACCACGAGCAAATGAAAGATGCCGAATTTTTCCATGAGTTGAAGGCAGGCATCGAGCGGCGCTTCCGGCGGGACCGACACGAGTTTCGGCGTCATGATTTCTGAAACTCGCATCCACGCCGGGCATTTATTTTCCGCCGCGACTTTGTCGGAGACGTCGCTCTGCGAAATCACGCCAACAAGTTTGCCGTCCTTATTGCAGACGCCGCACGAGCGCACACCGCGGTCGCGCAGATAGCGAGCCGCGTCGTAAACCGTGGCATCGTCGCTGATGGAATAGATTTCTTTGCGGGAGGCGATCACGTCCGCTACTTTCATGGAGTCCCTCCGTTGGCGAAATCGAACGCCATCCTAATTCCGAAGAGCGTGCGGGCGCAATGAAAAAGTCCCGGCAGACGAATGGCGGAAATGAAGCGAGCTCGACTCAGAACTGCGCGTGATTCGAATGAGCCAAGAGGGAAAGAGAGCGGAGGGCTGGGCCCGGGGAGACCGCGAAGATTTTCGCTACGCGGTCTTGCCCCGGATAATATCGTAACGCTCGATTACAGCGGCGATGCCGACGCTTTCGTGCTCTTCATCTTGCTGCCGCTTATCCACGCGCACCACTCGCCCGTGCGCGCGAACAAAGACTTCGGTTCCGCGGGTAATTTCGGCCGGCAACGTCAACGTAAAATCGAGCTCAGTGCCTGGTGCCATATCCTTGTTCATAATGAAATAAACGCCGCGCGTCGAGATATCGCGAGTCTGGCCATTGTGCGAACCGGGCTCACGATTGATCGGCAGGCGGACGAGGACTGGCAGAGATAAGTCGTAACGTCGAGCGGTGCGACGCTCTGTCATTCCGGCTGCTCCCCTCGATCTGAGATCGGGCGCAAAATTCCCCTGTAAGGGGTCAGCAATCCTGCTACCAAAGAAGTCAGCACGCGATATCGGTTCCGCAACACGCCGGACGCTTTCTGTCGCTGCTGCTTCGGCTTACAGGATTGAGTCGGGTTCGCCCAAACCCATTGCAACTACTAGGGAAGCCTGATCGACTGACTAGCGGTCAATTTCTGACCCAAAACCGCTCGTCAATCGCGCCACTCCAGGTCACTCCCTGGCGAGGCATATTAGCGAGCAACCCGCCGACTGAATAGACATTTTCTTCAGTCGTGTGCCCTGAATAGGCAATAGATTGCAGTCGCGTTTTTACCGATGCTCGCGGCGCTATTCTTGCCGCGAGCCGGGCGCGACCGGCACGGCGCGCGAGCCGCGGCCTGAATCCAAATTGAATTGACGCATTTTGTAGAGAAGAGCTTTGTAGCTGATGCCGAGCATTTTCGCGGCGTCCTTGCGGCACCAACGCGTTTTTTCCAAAGCCTGCGCGATCGCTTCCGCTTCGGCTTCGTCTTTCAAGCCGCGCACAAGCGCTTTCAGCCCGCCCTGTTCGCGCGTCGGAGTCGCTTCCGGCTGCGGCGAGAGGCGCTGCTGCGCCGACGTCATTTCAAGCAATTCACGGAAGCTGCCTTCTTCGTCTTCCAGAATCACGTAGCGCTTCGTGAAGTTTTCCAGCTCGCGCAAATTACCCGGCCATTGATAGCGCATCGCCGCTTCGAGAAGATGCGATGAGGGCTCCGGCGTCGCCTTCTGGAACTTCTCGCTGTACTTCAGCAGGAAATGCTGGAAGAGGAGCGGAATTTCCGTCGTGCGCTCGCGCAGCGGCGGAATGTGGATGGAGAGAACGTTCAACCGGTAGTAAAGGTCTTCGCGGAAGCGCCCCGACTGCATCGCTTCCTGAACGTGCATGTTCGTCGCGGCAAGGACGCGGACGTCGGTGTTGATGACGCTGCGTCCGCCCAGGCGCGAGTATTGGTTGTCCTGCAGGACGTGCAGGAGTTTCGCTTGCAGGTGCGGGCTCATCTCCGCGATTTCGTCTAGGAAAATCGTCCCTTTGTTGGCCAGCTCGAATTTTCCGGGCTTCGCGCGAACGGCGCCGGTGAACGCGCCTTGCTCGTAGCCGAAGAGTTCGGATTCCAGGAGCTCGCCGGGCAGCGCCGCGCAATTCACCTTGACGAAGGGCTGTTGGCGCCGCGTGGAGCGAAGATGAATCATCCGCGCCACAACTTCTTTGCCCACTCCGCTCTCGCCGCTGATGAACACGGGTACGTCCACCGGAGCGATTTGCAGGATGTGCTGCCGGATTTTAAGCATCTGCGGGCTGGAGGCCAGGAACGACATGTCCTCGGTCAACTGGTCGCAGTATTCGCGAAGGGCCTTGTTCTCGGCGCTAAGGTGCATTTTCTGGCGGCACTTGAGAAGCGCGGCGTCGAGTTCAGGCTTTTCGAACGGCTTGGTGAGGTAATCGTGGGCGCCGAGACGAATGGCCTCGACGACCGTGCCCACTTCGTTCGAACAAGAAAGCATGATGATGTTCAGCGAGCGATCCACCTGCATCAGCGCGCGCAAGGTCTCGAGGCCGTTCATTTCGGGCATCAACACGTCGAGAATGATGAAGTCGGGCTTATCGCCGCGAGTCACGGTCTCCACAGCATCTTTCCCGTTGGTGACGGCGCTGACTTCGAAGCCGTCCACCTCGAGAAGCGTTTGCAGGTATTTTCGTATGCTGGGTTCGTCGTCTACGATCAGAATACTTTCTTTGGTTGCCATTATTCCATTGTCCTCGCTGGTTGCTGTTTGCGCCATGTAATGTTTCCCCTACTCGAGATTCGTCGGAAGCAAGAACGAAAATGCACTGCCGGAGCCCGGAAGACTATCCACCCATATCTTTCCGCGGTGCGCCTGAATCAGGCGCTTGGTGATTGCCAGGCCGAGTCCCATCCCTGCGGACGATGGATCAACGCGCACAAATTCCTCGAAAATTTCCTGATGGAATTCGGCGGCAATCCCTACGCCTGTGTCCGATACGGTGACGAGTACGCTATTCACGCGGCTCTCACGCTCGTGCCGGCGCTCCGCTCGCGGGACAACTTCCGCGATGCGGCGCTCCCAGAAGTGGGGTTCGGCTCTGACCGTCACGCAACCGTCCGTCGGCGTGTGCTTGAGCGCGTTGTCCACAAGATTCGCGATGCATTGCTGCAGTTTCGGATAATCGAAATTGAGCCTCGGCAGATCTTTGGAGATGTGCGTCTTGAGGCGCACCCTCGCCTTTTGAAACGAATCCTGCCAGCGCAGGACCACGTCGTTGATGCAATCGCGGAGATCGTTGTCGCGAAGCTGCAGGACGAGCTTGCCGCTTTCCAGCGCCGAATAGTTCAGGAACATGGAAACGACGCGCACCAGCCGGTCGCAACTGTCCTTCGACTCCTCGAGAATTTCGCGCTGCTTCTCGCTGAGTTTCCCGAGAGAGCACGAGAGCAGCAGATCGTAGTATCCCTTCATCACGGCGAGCGGCGTCTTCAATTCGTGCGCGGCCGACGCGAGGAACACGGTCTTTTGGCGATTTACTTCCTGTAAACGCAAGTACGCGGCGAGTAGATTCCGGTACGTGATCTCCCGCTCCTGCATCAACTCATGAACGGTTTGAGCCATGTCCACGCCGCTGGCAGGTAATTCCACCGTCGGAGCGGCCGGCGGAGCATCAATGTAAGTAACGAGCCAATCCGGTTCCGGCAGCCAGCGAATCTTTACGCGTGTTTCGCCGTCGCCCGCAACGACCGGCAATACCACTTCCTGTTCTCCGTGTTCGAGTTGGCCCAAGATGCTTCGCGCGTCGGATTTCAGAAGGTCTCGAAATAGATTGAGTTGGTCAGCGGAAGGAAATCCACCGGCTGTCAGGCGATCCTGCGCGTGAACGTTCGCGAAGAGTACTGTACCTACGCGGTCAGCCACCAGCAGCGGCCGGTCCATCGCATCGAGCAGGCTCGCCATCACTCCAAGCAGAGTTAATGCCTGGGAGGGTTGCTCTACCGGGGCTTGATTGGACACCAATCCTCCTGGACTAGCCCTTCCGACTCACAGCGTGCTTCAGGACCGTTCGTCTGGCTGATATGAGAGGGAGAGGCCCTCAACCTCCCGGCATCGTGGCAAACAGCCCCGGGGGTGTCAATGGTAAATGAGTTCTACTTTTGCACAGAATGGGAAACGAATTAGCTTCCGGTAGCCATGGATGTTCCCAATGTTCAAAATGAGACAACCAAAACACAGCTCATTTCCAGCGGAATCAGAGACTTACGCCCTCCGTAATCTCCGTAGAGCGTCTTGCCCTTGAATTGCGAGAAGTAAAAGTACTACTACTGGGGTACCAAAAATGGTAACGGAAAAGAACATAGCTCGTGGGCAAGCTATCGAAATTGGCAGCGCGGACCGGAGACACGCTAGCCGCCTCCACCTTCAAGTTCCCATGTTTGTTCGCGGAACCGACGCGTACGGTGAGGATTTTATCGAGCTCGCCAAGACTCTCGACATCAGCGCGACCGGCGCGTATCTGACGCTCCCACGGCCACTGCTTAAGCTTGGAATGCTAACGCTGACCGTTCCGACTCCTTCGGTTTCAAATTCGGGTCTCGTTCCCGCTTCGATGCCGCCGATTTCAGCTCGCGTAATTCGACAAAAAGAAGTCGGTGATATTCATCTCATCGGCGTTCAATTTGTTCGTCCGCTGGATTAAACGGGACTCACAGTACTTGGCTCGGCTCGCTCCGCCGCGAATCTCCGGAGAGTGGAATCGGTTTGCTCATGGACTTTCAATCCGCATTCTCAAAACGAAATTTTCCGAGTTCGCGCGCCGCGACTCTCTGAAGTTTCAAGCAGTTAGCCGCGCTTCAAAACACTCCGATTTTTCCTTGCCTTGGACTCGCGCTTGCTGATACAAGGTGCGCCCCCGCAGTTGGTCGAACAGGTGTCTTGAGCGATCGGAGTAGGTAACTCCTAATGTCCCAGCCCGGTGAGCCGGCGCTGCAAAAGCCGTCGGCGGAAGATTGCTTTCTCGATTTGTTGGCGGAGACCCTCGAGGGTCTCGATGATGTTGTGCGCGGGCCATTCCTGCAGCGTTTTTTCAAATCCTTTACACAATTGGATCTCGATGAGGCGCAGAGCACGCAAGCGTGGTCCAGCATCGTCGCGCGCCAGAAGGAATTTTCGGCTGCGCTGGGCCGGCGCATCGCTCTGAAGACGGCGTTGGTGGACGTGCTCGGCGCGTCGCATTTTCTCCAGGTTCCTGTCCTGCTCGAATACGATGCGTACCGCAAGCTGCAAATCAATGCCGCGACCGACGGGCTCACGGGCCTCTACAATCGCCGCCTCTTTGACGAAACTTGCGACAAAGAACTGAATCGCGCGAAACGCTATAGCGGGCTGCTTGCCGTCGTGCTCTTCGATCTCCACCGCTTGAAGGAAATTAACGACAAGTACGGGCACATGAAGGGCGATCAGGTGCTTCAGCTCGCCGCGAACAATTTGCGCAAGACGCTTCGCGTTTCCGACTTCGCTTTCCGCATCGGCGGCGATGAATTTGCGCTCGTGCTTCCGCTAACGGATCCCGAACAGGCCGCCACACTCTGCCGCCGCGTCCGCAACAATTTCGAAAATGAAGTTGCGCCGCTGAAGATGAAGGTTGCGGCGACGCTCGATTTTGGAATGGCCGTCTATCCGCAGGATGCGGATACGAAGGAAAATCTCGTGCAACTCGCCGACGAGCGGCTCTACGCGCTCAAGCATTCGGGGCAGACAACGCGTGTGGCCCCGGTCGAGACGCCGGCTCCGCCGCCCGCACATTTTGTTGTTTCCACGCCAACCGCGCAGCCCCGCGAAGTCGCGCCGCCGCGCGAAGTGCCACAAACGCGCGAAGTGCCGGCGCCGCGCCGCGAATCGCCCGCTGCTCCCGCGTACGTTCCCCCAAGCGGCCTCGGCGCGGCATTCACGCCCGCGTCCGCAAAGCCGAAGCCCGCGCAACACCCGCGCAAATGGGAACGCGTCTCTCTCTCAGGAACAAAGTCGCATGCCGTCATTGATACGCCTCAGAAAACTGCGGCGGTGCTCGATTTGAGCTATGGCGGCGTCGCGCTGCTGTTCGATTCTGAGGGCGAGCTCCCGAATGAGTTTTCGGCCGTTCTCCACGTTCCGATCCTGCCTCCTCTTCGCGTCAGCCTCCGCAAGGCCTATACGATGCCGGTCGAAGGCGGCCGCGTTCGCATGGGCTGCTCGTTCGTCTCCTAGCGCGAAAATCTATCGTTTCCCGCAATACTTCAGGCTTCGGTCTCCCTTCGAAGTCTATGCGGAGCGCGATATCTCCTGAAGACAACCTATTCGGTAGTTCCGTTCCTTTGTTGTGGAGCGGGTCGGACAATCAATGACGTGAACGGTACGAGAACGCTGGCGAGCAAGAGAGCGCCGAGAGTTCCATCGTAGGTCGACATCATGAAAGAGAAAATCGGGAAAAGACAAGTTCCAATTAAAACAAGATGCCAGCCTCCGGGGTGAGAAAAGCCTCCGCCGCTGAAGCTTGCGCTGACTACCATCATGAAGGGGCCGAAGATCCAGATTCCAAGGACGGCCAAGAGAGCTAAGCGCAGGCTTCCTGAATGCCTTCGTAGGGTCCTCCAATAGAAAGCAGACACGCAGCTGGTGACGAGTGGTAGCAGGAAGGTGAGAGCGACCACGTCCCGGCCCGAAAAGCGAAAACCGCGCAGCAAGTGCAAAAGGACGCTTGGAAGCCAGAAACTTAGGGCTGCCAGAATCACTGCGGTCAATACGTGGATGCGGCTTTTCATACGTACCGCCCATGCGAAAACTTACGGTTGGATAATTGTGTTATTTCAGCTGTTTTTCGTCAATCTCAATGTCGTCTGCGGCTGTCGCCGGATGACGGAATCCCAAGCTTCGCGAGACTAGGAGCGGGCGAGACGCCTGCGGTATGAGGTTGGGCGGGCGCGTCTCCCTAGTGTGGAGGCTTGGTGTATAATAGTGACTTGTCCTTGGGCCTAGCGACGCGGCTGTCGCTGCAGCACACATGAAATTGCCGCGCAGACCGGCCCGGACGGAATGGAGTACTCCTCATGAAAGCCGGAATTCATCCCGATTATCACGAAGTCACCGTGCACTGCGCCTGCGCCCACACGTTCAAGACTCGCTCGACCTTCAAGGGCGATCTGATCCGTGTGGAAATCTGCTCGAACTGCCATCCGTTTTTCACCGGCAAGCAGAAGCTGATTGATACTGCCGGACGCGTCGAGCGGTTCAATAAGAAATACGAAAAGGCAATGAAGAAGTAAGAGTTCTCGTCTTTCAGGTATTCCCTGAGAGCGTGTTCTCCACACGTTGTCATTCCGAGCGGTCCTTATTGTCGCCGGGTGGGCGCCGCCCGCGAGGAATCTGCATTGGACGCTCGATCAGCCGAAATGCAGATTCTTCAGGGCATCCTCATCGGATGTCCTTCAGAATGACAGCGCGACAGACTGGCCTGTCGCAAGAAGCTGACCTGAGTGGCGCAGCAGTGTAAAATGCCGAACATCCATGGCGACGCCCTTGCCCGCATCTCACAGCGCATTTCCAGAATCGCTCGTTGAAACTGCCGAGCCGCGCGTTACGTTGCGCAATGCATTCGCGCGCCCGCTAGATTCCGCGATTGCCGCCGCGAGGACGTGCTATTCGCCCCGCCTGATCGGCGCCGAAGAGATCACCGAAAAGCAGCGGGTGAATATCGGCGCAGCAACTTTCTACGGCGGCCATCACACCGTTTACCAGCACGCCCACTTCGAATTCGGCCTCGAAAATATCAGCCGGCAATTCGTTTGGTCGTTTCTCCATGCGCATCCTTTCTATAATTCCGAGCAGCAGAGCCAGCGCTACGTGCGTCTCGATCGCGCTCAGGCTTACATCCCGCCGCAAGGCCCGCGCTTCGGCCCGGACGAGCGCGCGATCTACGAACGCGCCATCGCGCGCGCCTGGGATTATTACCGCGAACTTTCTTCGCTGCTTGAGCCGGATGCGCGAGAGATTCTGGGCGATATCTGGCACGTCAGCGAAATGTCGCATCCGAAGCGCGTGAAGAAAGTCTCGCAGCAATCGGAGAAGCGCGCGATTGAGGTGGCGCGCTACGTTCTTCCCGTCGCCGCGTTCACCACGATGGTGCACACTCTTTCGGGGATCGTGCTGCATCGTTTGTGGCGCATGCAGGCGGCTTCCGATACGCCGACGGAAGCTCGCGAAGTGATCGGCTCAATGGTGAGCGCGGTGCGCGGGATCGATCCAGAGTTCTTCGATCGGTTCAATAACGAGCCGATGGAAGATCCGCCGGAGTGGAAGCAGCCGGTGTCGGATGGCGAGGCGTTCGCGCGAGAATTTGATGGGCGGCTCGGCGGGCGCACGTCGAGGTTGGTGGACTATACGCCGCGCGCCATGCCGGTGATGGCCGAGGCGTATCGCGCTGTTGCCGGCCTGACCTCAGCGGAATGTCCCGATGCCGAGGCGATCGACTGTCTGCTCAATCCGGCGCGAAATCCATATCGCCGCGAGACGCTGAATATCGGCGTCCACGCGCCGATGATGCGTGCTCTACAACACGCCAATTTCACCTTTGCTAAGAAAATTAGCCATACCGGCGACAGTCAGGATCAGCGGCATCGCATGGTGCCCGGCTCGCGACCGCTTCTGACCCTTGCGGACACACGCGCGCCGGATTTCATCACGCCGATGCTGATCGCCGGGAACGCCCGAGCGCGCGAGGTGTATGAGGAAGCCATGGCGGCGGCGTGGACGGCGAAGAACGAGCTGCTCGATCGCGGCGTCCCACGCGAATTCGCGCTTTATCTGCTGCCGAATGCCAAGGCGATTCGCCTCGTCGAGTCCGGCTCGCTCCTGCATCTCCTTCACAAGTGGACCATGCGCACTTGCTTCAACGCGCAGGAAGAGATTTACCAGGCTTCGATGGAAGAAGTCGCCGAGGTTCGTGAAGTTTTTCCGGAGCTCGCGCGCTATATCGGTCCGCCGTGCGTCCTGCGCGCCGGAATTTCTTCTCCGATTTGCACCGAAGGTTCGCATTTCTGCGGTGTGAAAGTCTGGGTGGATTTTCCCAACGTCCAGCGCCGGATTTGAGCCGGCGATGATCTGGCTGATCATCCGGCAATGACCCGCCGCGGCAGCCTCGCCTATTACCTCGCGGCGTGGATTTGCGGATGTGTTTTTATGAGCGTCTGCCTCTGGGTCTGGACGGTGTTGATTACAGCAGGGAAAGCGCCAGGGGAGTATTCGGTTCAAGGAGTTTCCGGGCTTCTGTTCGTCGTCTTCCTGGGTTTTCTTTCCGGCTCGGCAGCGGCGTTTCTCAGCGCATTCCTTCTGCGCCGGCTTATGAACGCGTTGCGCTGGCGCGGCGCTACACAATGGACGGCGGCAGGCGCTGTGTTGACTCCCACCGTTATTGCCGTCCTCGGAGAAATCGACCGCGTGTTAAACCCATTGGCCGCGCCGAAGCTTACGGAGTTCTTGACCAGCGGCCCCGCCATGGTTCTTGCCGTCGGTTGGTGGCTAGCAATCCCCGCGGGCGCTGCGACGGCTTACATCCTCTATCGAATTGACCGCGCGTTTGCGCCGCAATCGCAGGCGAGCGATCAGCCTGCAACAGTGGCAGGCGGTCAATCGTAGCGCCGGCATCTTGCCGGCGATTTTTCATCGCGGCGGCATAAAACAAAATCGCCGGCAAGATGCCGGCGCGACGAATGCCCGATTTTTCCTTATTGTGCGATCAACATCGCTCGCAAAGACGGTCGGTCTTCCGACCCTCCCTACATTTGCTGGTGCTGGCTGCGTGATCAAGCCGGATTCTCTATGTCGCAATTTGCGCGAGCGGCTGCGCGCCGCTCGTCTCGATCAACGCCAGTTGCCCGCATGCTGCCATCACGTCTTGGCCTCGTGAATAGCGGACGAACGCGGGTACGTCCTTTTCCGTGAGGATGCGGCGGAATTCTTCAGTCCGGTTCTCGTCGGGCGGCTGGTACGGCAGATTGCCTGGATTCCACGGAATCAAATTCACTTTCACGCGGATGTTGGCGAGCAATCGCGCCACGCGCCGCGCATCTTCCGGCGAATCGTTGAAACCGCCGAGCAGCACGTACTCAAACGTGAGGTGCTCCCACGTTCGCAGCGGATACCGGCGGCAGGCATCGAGCAGCTTTTCGAGCGGATATTTCCGGTTGATGGGCATGATCGTGTTTCGCTGCTCGTCATTCGACGCGTTCAGCGAAATCGCGAGCTTCGGCCGAACCGGCTCCTGCGCCAGCCGCTCGATTCCTGGGATGATGCCGCTCGTCGAGAGTGTGACGTGCTTGGGCGAAATCGCCATGCCTTTCGGGTCCATCAGAATTCGCAGCGCGGCCATCACCGCGTCGTAGTTCAGGAGCGGCTCGCCCTGCCCCATCAGCACGATGTTGGTGCGCGGCTTGAGTTCGGCGCGATGGTCTTCGAGCGCGACGAGCACCTGGCCAAGCATCTCTCCCGCCGAAATATTTCGAATCAATCCAAGCGTCGCGGTGAGGCAAAAACCGCAATCCACCGCGCAGCCCGCCTGCGTTGATATGCAGATCGTCTGCCGGTTTTCTTCGGGCATGAAGACGGTTTCAATCGTTGCTTCGGAATTCGTCGAGCGATCATCGGGCGCGTCAATGGCGAGGACGTAGCGCATCGTGCCGTCGGCGGAGGGATAACGGCGCTGAATTTTCGGAAGCGCGACGCGCGCGGCGTCATTCAGCTTTTGACGGAACGCTGCCGGCAAGTTCGCCATCGTCGCGACGTCGAATCGCTTTTCCGTGTAAAAAGCGTGATAAAGCTGCCCGCCGCGATAGGCCGGTTCGCCGAGCGACACCGCTAGCACACGCAACTCCTCGATGGACTTGCCGAGAAGATTCGATTTACCAGCTTGCTCCAAGGAATTCATTGCGGCGGCTCGAATTCATCATAGCACGGGCATTTTCACCCGTTTTTCGCCGCCCGCTTCGCCGAGCGGCGTTATAATGCGAGCATGCAGACCAATTCCGAACGGCATACAGCGGTCCAGCATATTCACATTGATGAGTGGGTAAAAAAGCTCGCGGCGATCCCCGAACGCGAATTCACGCTGCCGCGTGTCGAGGAATTTGTCCGCGAAAATCTCGTTCTTCCGGAATCGCTCGCGCCTTACCTCTTCTACACAAAAAGCCATTACACCCGCAATCTGATCTACAAGTGCGAGCTCTTCGAAGTGATCGCAATCTGCTGGGAATCGGGGCAAGTGAGCCGCATCCACAATCATCGCGACCAGAATTGTTGGATGGCTGTGCCGATTGGAAAGCTGCGCGTGCAGAATTTCCGCGTCGAAGGCCGCGATCACGCGAACGGCAAATGTACGCTCGTACCGACGGATGCTTACGAAATGGATGCCGAGCATCCGGGCGTTGTTCAGCCCGAGGAACCGGTGCATCAAGTGCTGAACCTGGCTGAATTCGGCGGCCGCGCTGCCACGCTGCACATCTATTCGCGGCCGTATTCAAGCTGCGAAGTCTATTCGCTCGAGAAGGGCGCGTATTCGGATGTTCCGCTGCATTATTCGAGCGAATACGGCAAACTTTCGCCCGACGAAAAGCTCCTCTAATTACTGCGTCTCGACAGCTTCTACGGAATACCGGAGGCAGGGGCCTCCGGGCTCTGATGGCGTGCTTCCTGGTCACGCGTCTTCGCCGGGCGATATGACTTTCCGGCGCGGGCGTGCCACAATTAATAGAGAAAATGACTGAAACTCCGCGCAACGTCGAAAAGACCACACTACCGAACGGGCTTGTCGTGATTACCGAACAAATGCCCCACGTCCGGTCGGTCGCCGTGGGGATATGGCTGCTGCATGGCTCGCGGCGCGAGCCCGGTGATATCAACGGCATTTCGCATTTCATTGAGCACATGGTGTTCAAAGGGACGGAGCGGCGCAGCGCGGAGGACATTGCCCGAGAAGCCGACCGCATCGGCGGGATGCTTGATGCTTTCACTTCGAAGGAGCAAGTCTGCTTCAACACGCGGATTATTGACGAGCATCTGCCCGCCGCGTTCGACATCCTCGCCGATCTCGTGCTTCATCCGCAGTTCGCCGAGGAAGAAATCACGCGCGAAAAATCCGTCATTCTCGAAGAAATCAAGATGGCGCTGGACAATCCCGAAGACCTGGTCCACGAACTATTCTCGGAAAATTTCTGGTACAAGCAGGCGCTTGGGAAACCGATTCTGGGCACCGCCGAAACGGTGAGCGCGTTCAATAAGTCGAAGCTGCGCGATTGGTTCGGCCGCTGGTACGCGCCGAACCACATCGTGATCACGGCGGCCGGGAATCTCACGCACGCACAACTCATTGACCTCGTCGGCTCGCGCTTCAACGATCGCAAGCCATCGCCGAACGGACATCCCGAGGCGGCGCCATCGCCCGAGCCGCGGATCACTCTGCGCACGAAGCGCGAGCTCGAGCAGGTCCATCTTTGCCTGGGTGTGGCTGCGTTTCCGATGGCCGACGAACGGCGCTTTGCGGCATCGATCCTGAATAGCCTGCTCGGCGGCGGGATGTCTTCGCGGCTCTTCCAGAACATTCGCGAGAAGCAGGGATTGGCTTATTCCATTTTCAGCGAGATGAACCCATATCGCGATGCGGGAATGCTCTCGGTTTATAGCGCCACGGCCGCGGACAAGACTTCGGGGCTCATTCAGTCGGTTCTCGCGGAATTTCGCAGTCTGAAAGAGCAGCTCGTTTCAGAAGAAGAGCTGCGGCGCGCGAAGGATCATTTGAAGGGTGCGCTGCTGCTTTCGATGGAGTCCACCGGCTCGCGCATGGGCCACATCGCGCGGCACTATCTTTATTTCGGCCGGTTCTTTTCGGTGGATGAACTGATCGCCCAGCTCGAATCCGTCACGCGCGAGGACGTTCAGCAAGTCGCGCAGGAATTCTTCCGCCCTGGTCGCATCGCCGCCACGGTCCTCGGCCCGATTGACGAATTCAAGCTAACGTCCGCCGACCTAGCCTGCTAACCGATTTTTCGCCGCTTTCGCAACATCACCGCCACGAACAGGATTGACGCGCGCGCGGCAGTTTGCCATTATCCTCGGCGGCCGTGTTTCAAATCTGGCCTGCGAGGTTCGGCATCTCGTTTCGCGTTTCCATCCTGGCGTCGGGCAGCGCGGGCAACGCAACGTTGCTCCAAACTGAGAGTACTTGCCTCCTTGTAGACGCCGGTATCAACCGTAAAGAACTCCTGCGTCGAATGGAAGCCGCGAATATGACACCCGAGCGGCTTGACGGCATCCTGATCTCCCACGAACATTCCGACCACACCTGCGGCCTCCCGCAGATCAGCCATCAATGGCATGCAACGGCTTATCTGACCGAGCCGACGCATCGCGAAATCCGCAAGATTCTTCCCGAGAGCGCGAGCAAGAAATTGACGCGCGTCGAGCACATTCGCGCGGGAGACGTCTTCACGATTGGGGATATCGAGATTTCCGCGTTCGCGATACCGCACGACGCCGCGGATCCGGTCGGCTACACGTTCCGCGCGCACGGAATCAAGGTCGCGATCGTCACCGACCTCGGATATCTCCCCGAGTTGGTGAAGCACCATCTGCGCGAATCCGATTGCCTGATCCTGGAATCGAACCACGATCTCGACATGCTCAAGGTCGGGCCGTACCCGTGGTACATCAAGCAGCGCGTGATGAGCCGCACGGGGCATCTCTCGAATACCGTGGTCAGCGAATTTCTTGCCGATCCGGAAGTCTTCGACGCCCGGCCGCGCTACGTGATCCTCGCGCATCTTTCCGAGCAGAACAACACGCCGGATCTGGCCCGCATTTCCGCCGAGGAAGCGTTGAATCGCCGCCCAACCGATTGCGCATTTCGCGGCGAATTGCTGCTTGCATCGCAATACATTCCGCTTGGTCCGCTCCTTCTCTAACGAGTGCGACCGTTCAAACGGTGAGCGTGATCTCGCACCGAGGGAGCGGGTGATTTCCACAGCGCGGTGGCATGTGGAAGCTTGACGCAATGGAAAAATTTCTAGCGACAAGTAATCTCTACATGCGTTTCACTCTGGTATATGTATCGTATTCCGACCTAAATGGCCTCATTTCATCAACTTTCGATTTCTTCTCGTTTTGACAATTCTGGTACTAGGATTGCTCTAGTACCTGTCGCGGTTCGGTGTCGTCCGTGGGGGTCGATACACTTTCAAAATCTGCGTGCCCGGAGTTGCAGATTGAGACAGGAACTGCGGTTGAGTGAACGGTTCGCCTCAATATCAGTAAGGGCGCTGCTCTTCTCGACTTTTTCCCCGCGCTTCTAAATCTTAGCAGCAGGGAGGTCGCCCTGAAAAAGTCTCGCAAAGCTGCTGCTTCAATTGTCCACCGTCCGTTTCAGACCCACTCCTGCACTCCTCAAGTGTACGTATTCTGCGAAAAAGAGACTGGTGCCGCGCGGTTCCAGGTTCGAGCGGGGAATGATGGCATTCTTCCCATGGAAGAAGCCGCCAGCCTTCTCGCGATGCACTGTCTGGTGCGGGGTGAATCTCCGACCGATTACCAAGTGATGGTCAAGGCAGCTGGCAGCCTGTTCGAGCGCGTGACTTCGAAGGCCCGCCAGCTTTTGGATGCAGGCCGCGCCATCGCGTCCCCGGTCGGGCTTAGCCGCCGTGAGAAAGAAGTCCTCAACGGCGTTCTCGAAAATCTCGCCAACAAGGAAATCGCGTCGCGTCTCAGCATTTCCGAGCGCACGGTAAAGTTCCATGTGTCGTCGCTCTTTGTGAAGTTCAAAGTGCGGAGCCGCATCGAATTGATCCGCAAGACGCCCGCCTTATTCGCGAATGGCGGTCCATCACACGAAGAGAAGCCGGCGCAGGAAGCCTTGACCGGCACTCCGGCCCTGGTTCCGACGAACCGTCCCGTGGCACCGCTCGATCGTCGCGGAAGCCATCTCGTGCGGCCTCTCGGCCGTCTTCTCACAGCCTAGCTATACTTTTCAAGCCGCGTCTCTCCCGTCCTCGAGAGACGTGCGGCTTGACGGCCTTGCGCGGCTTCCATAACCCCCGCCGCCGCGCGCCTGCCGAAGGATTCCCGTCAAACTGCCAATTCCGCTGCCATTCCGCTATTATGGGACAGGGAAGTCCCCCCGCTTTTTCGAATTCGATTTGATATCGTACGGTTGCTGGAGAGGAGCGCGAATTGATTCCACGTTATACGCGCGCAGAGATGGGCCGCGTCTGGAGCGACGAGAACCGCTTCCAGAAATGGCTCGAAGTCGAACTGGCGGCCACGGAAGCGCTGGCGGAAGCCGGCGTTGTGCCCCGCGAAGCGGCGGTTCGGTTGCGCGAACGTGCTCGCGTGGATGTCGCGCGGATTCACGAGCACGAGGCGCGCGTCAAACACGACGTCATCGCCTTCATCATGGCCGTTGGCGAGTCGATTGGCGATCCGGAGACCGCGCGGTGGCTGCACTATGGGTTGACGTCGAATGACGTTGTGGATACGGCTCAGGCGCTTGTCCTGCGCGATGCCTCGCGGCTGATCGAGAAAGGCCTCGAGCGCATGGGCGAAATCCTCGAGCGCCGCGCGTACGAGTTCAAGGACACGCCTGAAATCGGCCGAACACACGGCATCCATGCCGAGCCGATCACTTTCGGGCTGAAGGTGGCGAACTGGTGGGCGGAAAATCGCCGCGACCTCGCGCGTTTCCGGGCGGCGGCGAAACAGCTCGCCGTCGGGAAAATTTCCGGGGCAGTGGGAAACTGTTCCCATTTAGGGCCAGAAATCGAGGAGAAAATCTGCCGCAAGCTCGGCCTTGAAGTCGCGCCGATTACTTCGCAGGTGATCGAGCGGGATCGCCACGCGGAATATGCGGGGACGCTCGCGATTCTCGCGGCTTCGCTTGAGCGAATCGCCACGGAGATCCGGCATCTCCAGCGAACCGAAGTTCGCGAGGCCGAAGAGCCGTTTGGCGGAGAGCAGCGCGGGAGTTCGGCGATGCCGCACAAGCGAAATCCGGTGGGCTGCGAGCAGATTTGTGGGCTGGCGCGCGTGGTTCGCGGCAATGCCGTGGCGGCCACGGAGAATATCGCGCTTTGGCACGAGCGGGACATCTCGCACAGCTCGGTGGAGCGCATCATCCTGCCGGATTCGACGATCCTTGTGGATTACATGCTGGCGCGCATGGCGGATATCGTCGCGAACATGAAAGTATTTCCTGAGCGGATGCGCCGCAATCTGGACGCGACGCAAGGCCTCGTCTTTTCCGGGCAGCTCTTGCAGGATTTAATCGAACACGGAATGCCGCACGAAGGCGCCTACAAGACCGTGCAAGCGCACGCCATGGCTGCGTGGGAATCGGAAACCAGCTTCCGCGACCGCGTCGCCGCCGATCCCGGCATCGCGAAATTCCTCGACGCGAAAGCGCTCGCGCATACTTTCGACCTCAGCCGCCAGTTGCGCTACGTGGATGCGATTTTCCGGCGGGTCTTCAGCGCGAAATCTGCCGCGGCCGCGGCGCACGAGCCTCGGGTCGAATCGAAACGAGCCTAACGCGCTGTGGAATTGAGGGGCCGTACTACTGCACGCGCTGGATGTAGCGGGCCTCGGCGGTGTCCACTTTTACCGTGTCGCCGTTGCCGACGAATGGCGGGACGTTGATGACGAGACCGGTTTCGAGCTTGGCGGCCTTCGTCACCGCGCTGGCCGTCGCCTTTTGAATACTCGGCTCGGTGTCAACGACCTTCAGGTCAACCGTATCCGGAAGCAGGACGCCCATCGGCTTTCCTTCGTAGAATTCAAGCTTCACCGGCATGTTCGGAATCAAGTAATTCACCGCATCGCCGAGGATGTCGGGCTGCAGCGTCGTTTGCTCGTAATTCTCGGAATTCATGAAATGGTGCCCGTCGCCGTCGCTGTAAAGGAACTCGAATTCGATGTCGTCCAGAATGGCGCGTTCGATGGTTTCTTCAGCGCGGAACCTGTAGTCCAGCATCGAACCGGTGCGGAGGCTGCGCATCCTCGTTTGCATGGAGCCGCGCTTGTTTCCCGGAGTGCGGTGATCGACGCTAAAAATCGTATAGAGTTCGCCCTCGTGACGGATGATCATTCCCGGGCGCAGTTGTGTTGCCTTGACCATGACCTACTCCTGATTCTTTCGAAGGATTACTTCCGCATTCAGCGGGCTACGGCCAGCAGCAGGGCTACCAGCGGCACGCTCAGCGCCCACCCGTTACAGCAAGCTTTTCGGGCCCAAGCGGGAACCACAATTATAGCGGCCCAGCAGCGGAACGGTCAAACGCGCTGAAGCAGGGGTATTGTCTGATTCATCCGGCTTATGAGGTTCGATCGCGATCGATCAAAGAAATTTCTTGACGGGGAAAGTTACAGAGCCTAGAGCGCCGGAACCAGCGTCGCGCACCAAAACGCGGATATCGACCGATGCGGGATCGATTCCGAGCCGGCGTTGCAAAATCAGGCCTGACTTGGCGAGCGAATCGTATTCCTTTTGTTCGAAATTCACGTCGAAGTGCTGCTTCTCGGCGGCAAGGAATTTGCCGACAGTATCCATTTGAAGAAAGAGCAGGTCCAAACCGCCCTGACGGTGATTATCGCGATCATCCAGGAGAAATTGTCTTGGGTCGAGAATGATTTGCAGTTGAAGCGTCCGCGCGGAAGCAGAAGGCAGCGCCTTTCCTCTTACCGTCACGCCGAGATCCGTTGCGTCCACGGGGCTGAGTGCGGCCAGTTGCAGATCCGTCTTCATGTTCGTTTCGTCCGCGGAACGCTCAGGGAATGCGAAGTAGCCTCGCCGATAGCGTAAACGGGAATCTGGAGTATCCAGGCTGATTTTGATTTTGCGGAACTTTCCGTCCCAAACTCCGTGATTGGGATAAAAGCCAAGCGTGTAACTGTATCGCCCGTCCTCAAACGCGGAGTGCATCGCCCCTGCGATGTCGTTGGTGCCGAAGAACGCTTTGCCGCCTGTGGTGTCTGCGAGGAGGTTGAAGGTGAAGCGCAAAGACCAACGCGAGAAGAAGGCCCCAGCGCCGGAGGCCGAATCGATCCCATGCGCGTCAATGGGATAGATGGCCATGTCCACTCGATTGAGGACTCCCGCGAGGCCGCCCAAGTTTTTGTCAGCCGCCATTCCGGGCGCGCCGGTGTTCCAGAAATGGAGGGAATCGCGATCGGGAACGCCGATTCGCGTCGTGCCGATGTCGATCGGAATTCCTCCGCTGACCCAAACCAAACTCTTGCGGCCGGGAATATTCGCGACGTAGCCGGCAATGGCCATGAAAGCTGCATACGTGGTGCGGTAACGATCGGCGGTGGCGGAAGCCGCGATTTCGCCGTTTGCCCCGTTTACGCGCCCCTCAGCGCTTTTCCAAAAGGGATCATTCGCCAGGGCAGGCACGTTGAGCTTCCCGGAATGAGAAGAGGCGAAAGCCGCGGTGAGTTGCGGGCTGAACCGGTTCACGGAGTTTGCCAGCGCGGCGGAATCGTCGCTGAAAGAGTGCAGCACGAACAAGTCGGACGTTAGCGCGAAAATTGCCACGTGATCCTGCGGCCGGATGGATTCTAAAAAACGCAGAATGTGTTGGCGCGCATAGGCCTGGTCTTCAAACGAAGTGTTGAGTTCGTCGTAGAGAATTACGATGATTTCGCCGGGCTCTTTTCCCGTCAGGTCTGAGCGATTGGTGACAACGTTGGAGGGCAGGGCGCGCTGCGGCATGCGGGCGGGAGTCGTTGAGGAAAAGAAGGCGATTTCTTGCGGCGTGCCATCGTCGAACAGCTTGAAATTCTGTTTATCTAAACCGGTGATCGAAGCTCCGCTCTTGTCTTGGACTATGACGCTGACTTGCACAAGGCGAGTTGTAGTCCGTATGGCCTGCGGTTGCTGGGAGTTTTCACTCGAAGTGCTGTGTGCGGTCTGGCTTTGCGGTCCCGCGCTAGCCGTAAGCGGCAGCAGGAATGCGGCGAAGAGAACAAGGTGGGCCGAGCGCGAGAGCATGGCGAAGCTCCACTTGGCGCACAGTGGCTCGAAGCGAGCCTCATGTACTTTGTTGATTGGTTAATTGTATGACGGATAGAACTCCGAAAAGGATACAAACGCTATCGCAGCCGGCAAGGGGCAGCAAACTGCCGCTTGCGACACTCAGCGTTCTCGCGATAACGGGTGTCGTCACCGGCATGCAGTTTGTTTTCCCTCAATTGTTGTTTTGGCTTGGGCGCAATCCATCGGCTTTTGCGCAGCACCAATGGTGGCGCTTGATTACACCGTTATTTGTCCATTCCGATGGATGGCGGCAGATTGCCTTCAATTTCCCTGCGATACTCATCGTTGGCATCCTCGCTGAACGCGTGTGGGGGAGCCGGCGATGGCTGATCTTGTACTTTGCATGCGGTTTGATCGGGGAACTAGCCGGATACGCGTGGCAACCTTACGGTGCTGGAGCGTCGGTCGCAGGAGCCGGATTGCTTGGAAGCCTCGCGATGTGGCTTTTTTATAAGGGCAAAGTGGCGCAGACGTATTTCGGCGGGGCCGTAATTCTAATCGGCGCGGTGATCCTCGTCTTCTTTCGCGACATTCATGGTCCGCCGGTACTTGCAGGTGCTTGCATCGCTTTCGCAATGATCAAAGCTGGCGTAAATGAACGGCAGCGTCGCACGATAGTGACACCATGATTTTTCTCGAGACCGAGCGATTGCTCTTCCGGACTCATGAAGCCCAAGATGAGGCCGATTTCATCGCCATGCACACCGACCCGGAAGTCCGGCGCTATATGGGAGGTCAAGCTTGGTCTATTGAAAAGGCGCAGGCTCGTTTTCGGGATGAGTATCTCGGCCGACCAACGGAAATCTTCGGCCTCTGGGCGACTATTCTCAAGGAGGAAGCGAAATATATCGGCGCTTGCGGCATACGTGCCGGCAAAGTCCCGACGGAAACAAATCTCGGATACATTCTCGCCCGGCCCTGCTGGCGAAGAGGGTTTGCCTCCGAGGCCGCCAGGGCTTTCATTGAGGTCGCATTTACCCGAATGCGCTCAGAGCGCCTTTTAGCCGACGTGGAAAAAGGGAATGACGCGTCGGAACACATTTTGCAGAAATTCGGGTTCAAGTATGTCAGTCGGGAGGAAATTCCCGGGCGCGGACGCATCATACTCTTCTACGAACTGCTGAGGACCGAGTGGGAAACGCGAGCAAAATAGCGCCAATGGCCGATCGAATTCGCTCGGCCGGATTGGCGCATTGCGAACCCCGGTGCTCCTTGATGCTTGGATAACGATTTGGCGTCTCCTATAATGCATTGCAACCTGGGCTACTCGAGTGGCTACCTGCGGTGGTAGCTTTTGGGTTTCAGCCGAATCGTAAATTGATTAGGAATGGCTGATGAAACTGCGTTATGTGATTTGTTCGGCCTTGTTGTTGGGCCTCGCCCCGCTTTCGGTGAACGCGCAAGCTGTGGCGAATCCGCATTCCGCGGATATTCTCATTCCCGTTTGGCAATCGCGCGACAATAATTTTCTTGTCGAGCCGTCCACGCCGAATCCAGCATTCGACGCCGCGGATTCAGCTTCCAACGCAGCCTCCGCCGAGGTCCATGTCCGCAAGTTTCGGACCGAAGAAGAGCTGAAGATCAGCCAGAAGTGCGCGGCGGGCGAACTCGATGCCAAGGCATGCAAGTTCCACTGGAGACCGGCGCTCCTCGAACAGGCGGAGGATCTCACGGTCGAAGAAGTTTGGAATCTCAGCACGAACAAATGGATCTGGTACGCAACCACGCACGGCCATTGGTTTCAGAACTGGATGCAGTCCGACGCGGGATTCCACTTCAGCCGCTGGAACGACTCGAACCCAGTTCTCGACGATTACGTCGGCCATCCGATGATGGGCGCGATCGCGATGGACATTTTCGTTCAGAACGATCCGCGAGGGAAAACTCTCCAATTCGAGAACTCGAAGGCCTATTGGCACTCGCGGCTTTGGGCGCTTCTGTGGTCGACCATTTATAGCGCGCAGTGGAAACTGGGGCCGGTTAGCGAAGCGTCTTTCGGCAACACGGGGCAGCATGTGTATTACGACCACGACGCAAAGAAATGGACGAATGGCACGGGCTCGGTGGGTCTCGTGGTCACTCCCGTTGGCGGATGGGTCTGGGCAGTCGCCGAGGATTTCACGGACAAATTCATCATTCGCCGGCTCGACCAGAGAACTTCGAACCCCTTTTACCTGTTTTCCATGTCGTTCCTGAATCCCTGCCGCGGCTTCGCCAATCTGATGCGATACCATGCCCCGTGGTATCGCGATTATCGCCAGGTCCCCGCCGGGCCGTCCTACGCGACGCATACTGACGCGGATGCCGGCCCGTACTAAACCGCCGCTTCTCCGCGAGCATCTCAGTCCCGGCGGTATGATCTGACCCCCAGCAGGCGCGTTTTGCCACGGGCCGCCAGGGAATCCGGCGCCCCTGCGAACTGTGGCGCAATCGGCATTATCTGTTGAGAAGCGAAGGGGATGGGGCGCGTTGGCCCGTGGCCGAGCGGTGTGCTATAAAGGGCGAGCCTACTAATTTCTGAGGAAATCGTGCCGTTTATCAATTTTCCCGCACGGGAAATCAACTGCAAGCTCGTTTATTACGGTCCCGGATTGGGCGGAAAGACGGCCAATCTGCAGTGGATCTACGAGCATACGGGCTCAAATCAAAAAGGGAAAATGGTTTCGCTCGCGACGGAAACCGATCGCACGCTGTTCTTCGATTTCCTGCCTCTCGATCTCGGCACGGTGCGCGGCTTCAAGACTCGCTTTCACCTCTACACGGTTCCCGGGCAGGTGTTTTACGAGGCGAGCCGCCGGCTGATCCTGAAAAGCGCCGACGGGGTCGTCTTCGTCGCGGATTCGCAGGAAGAACGGCTCGACGCGAATCTGGAAACGCTCGATAACCTCCGCGAGCATCTCCGCGATCACAATATCGACTTCAACACGATTCCCTACGTCCTCCAGCTCAACAAGCGCGATCTTCCGAATATCCTGCCGGTGGACGAACTGAAGAAACAGCTCATGGTGAAGGACGAGCCTGTTCTCGAGGGAGTTGCCATCACGGGACAGGGAGTCTTCGACACTTTGAAGGAAGTCGCGAAGCTCGTTCTCAACGAATTGAAGAAGAACGCCTGATCGACCAGCACGCTTCACACATCGAAGTAAGCGGCACCCCATGCTAGAAGTCAGTGGGCTTGGTCATCATTACGATCAGGTGAGGATTGGTCACATCTAGCGCGCTAGCGTCTTTGGTGAACTTGACTTCCAACACGTACTTTTTCTTGGTTTCCCCTACAAAATTTCCAAGATATCTGTCAATCGAGTCCTCTGCCCAGCCTCCTCTTCCATTTCTAAGATGCGCCGCACCACGACCCACGAGGTGCCCATTATCCCAGAGCGTCCAGTCCGCTTGGAGCATAGGTTCTTTGCTGCAGTCGGGGTTGGGCAGCGGCGCTTCTAGGCCCAGCATACAA
Organism: uncultured Acidobacteriota bacterium; assembly: GCA_963838705.1. Taxonomy (GTDB): domain Bacteria; phylum Acidobacteriota; class Terriglobia; order Acidiferrales; family UBA7541; genus Palsa-147. Next base: position 565,212 of record CAWIRU010000007.1, read on the forward strand.
TTCATGTCTGCAAAGGGCAGGCGCTTCTCCGCTCGAATTATGATGAGATAAGCGTCACGCTTGACAGGGAATTCCGGCGTTCTCACAGTGCCTACCGCAAGCGATACAGGAATATCCACTGCCGGCTTCCGGCCACCCCACCGCATGCCGGCGAGCGCCGTCGGTCCCAGGAGAACAACTCCCAGCGCTCCTACGACACCCACAATCAGGTCGCGTCTGGACAGGCCATTCATTGCGTTGGCGGGTGGCTGAACTTCTCCTGTCTTTCTTGTTGACCGGCTCTCACGGTTGGATGATATCACTGCGGTACGTTTGCGCTGAGTGACTGGTTTTGAATTGTCGGATGCCTGACCCTTCGGTTTTGGAAGGGTCAGTGGTTGGGGGCTCGCAGTGATCCATTCGACAGTCGAACGTCAAAACCCGCATGCTTCACACGTCGAACCATGCGGCACCCCTAACAGCTGAGCGACATCTAAGGCCCGGCCATCCGCCTCCGGCACCCCGCCGTCAAAATCGAATCGAATTCAAGTTTATGGTGTGCCACCCGCCTCTCAGTATTAGGCCCTCCACCGAGAGCCCAATGCCACTTGTCAAGATTCCAGCCATCAAAGCACCCACCGGCGTCGGAGCTTCTCGGGGGTGTATAATCCGAACCGCTTTTGGAGTCAAATGGAGATTCCGGCTTAGATCACTCTGTGCGTCGAGCCATTTCCATCGCGAACCTTCTCGTAACCACATCAACGGCACTGACCTTTTTGGTTGGATGTCGGCCTCAGCACGACATCATCGCCTGCGATCCTGTCGGCTGTATCTCCGAGAAAAATTTCGGAAATAACATCGTGAACACGTTGAAGGCATCTCCGGGCGTCGTCGGGTATGTCGTGACCATCGGAGCATACCCTCCCAATTTCGGCGGCAATGCCGTCCTGTCTCCCGCCATGGCCATGCTGCCCGACCGTCTGACAAACGTCGCCAGCGTCAGCAAGATGCTGACTACGTTCGCCGTTCTCAAGTCTCTTTCCAATCACAACATTTCCCTCGACGCCTCCATATTTCCGTACCTCTACACCGATTGGCAGAAAGCAGCCGGTCCGAATATCCATCAGATTACCTTCCGCGATCTTCTTACTCACAGGTCCGGTTTCCCCAGCAACACCGCCCCCAACGGCTGCAACGGCGCTAACACCGCCTACGCCATTTTGAAGACCTACATTAAGAGCGACTACTCGCCGCTTCCCGCTGGAGCGCAAGGTGTCTATAGCAACTGTAACTTCGCCATTTTTCGCGAGCTCCTGCCGCAAATGGAAGGAGACTCTGCCATCAACTCGGCGCCCGATAACCTCTTGGGTTTGAATCTTCGCGCCCAATTAAGCGCAGATTTTTATATCAATTACGTAAATCAGAACGTTCTCGGCCCGGGTGGAGTTTACGGTCTGCGTAATTGTGCGCCAACTTCAAACTATCTATTTCGAATGTTGTCTTATCCAACCCCACCAGACACGAGCCCTAGCACGAACTGGGGAGACTATACACTCACCTGCGGCGGTGGTGGATGGAACGTGAGCGCCAGCGACTTGACCTCGGTTTTCAATTCTCTCGCGGCCGGCTCCCTGTTGACGCCCGAACAGCAGGCGCAGCTCTATTCCGGCAGTGGCTCCAATTATCCCGGTCTTGGTTGGAATAACACTATCGGCGACTGCCCCGGAGCCAATCAGAACGGCCAGACCTACTATTGGTGCAAAGAGGGAGACCTGAATTCCGGCGGCGCTCCCCAAGCCGGGATCGAAACCTTCAGCGGTTTGTTCAAGTGCAATGGCGTTCCGGCCATCGTGATTGTAAACTCTTTCCTTTCGCAGAGTCTTACCTCGGTCGTTACTAACGCATTCAACAATCCCTCCACACAGGCGAGGGGCAATTTCACACCCTGCTCAATTCGTGCCCGCGAATAACCTCGGGTGCGCGGGGCGCGCCAGGTTCCCGCTCCGCGTCGCGGTTCGCTGTTGTTCTAACAGGAATTCTAGTAACTGGGCTGCTCGCTTGCCTCTTGCCTCCGCACCGGGCCACACAAGCGGATCCAATCGATGCGCTACGTTACGAATGATCTAGGCATTCGCGCCATTTCCCACAAACAGTTCTTTTTGAGGCGAGCAATTCGCGCTTTCTGGGCAAGCGAATTCTCAACGATTCTGTAACGCGAAGAATTAGGGATTCTGGGCAGGAAAGGTTTTTGGGCAGCCTTCAAGATGGCTGGCCGATGGCCTACGTCCGTTCTTTCGTAAGTTCGACGGGCTGGGCCACCCGTGCACCCCCAAAACAAATGAGAAAAATCTGAGCCTTGGTCACCCGCCAGTCCATTCCATGAGCAAGAGGCGGCTCGCGGTGATCCATTCAACAGCATAACGTCGGAACCTGCATGCTTCACGCGTCGAACCATGCGGCACCCCTAACAGCTGAGCGACATCTAAGGCTCGGCCACCCGTCTTCCATCGTAGCAACGCCCTGCGAAACTACGGACGGCTATCCTTGAGGGTAGTCCAGTGTTGGAGCGCGTAGCACTTCATTCGGTAGGATTCTGGCGGTCGGGACACGGAAGCCGCGAAAACCACTCGTTCCGTAGAGGCAGTGCCGCCGCCCTCAAGCGGGACGGCAGGGGCCTCCTTTTCAAATGCGCCTAGAGCCTGATCGCAAGAAGGGTCTCTATGGACGGAGATCGAGATATCTTGCGCTCCCGAGAGGATATCGCCCTTTAGGTCCGAGAAGCCCTGATGAACGTAGACGATCTTCAAAACCTCATGGCCGGCCACGTCTCTTTGGAAGAGCAGAAGTTCCTTATTGGCGACGAACGAAACAACCTGCATCCTGTCCGCAGGGCGAAATGCCACTATCCGCCCTTTGAACGAAAGCTTCTTACCCGCAGGGCTGGCCACACCACAACACAGCACTACAGCTAGGATTACCGGCACCCATGTGCGCGTCCTCATGGCTGCTTCTCCACGCTGACAGGATAGGCAGGCGCAGGAAGACCTCTGCCCCCAAAAAGTCAGCCTGCGGAATCGGTGTCACAAGGGCGGTTGGCTGAACCTCTCCTGTCTTTCTTGTCTACCGACTCTCACGGTTGGATGATATCACTCCGGTACGTCTGCGCTGAGTGACTGGTTTTGACTTGCCGGGTGCCTGACCCTTCGGTTTTGGGAGGGTCAGCGATTGGGGCCTCGCAGTGATCCATTCAACTGCCGAACGTCAAAACCCGCACGCTTCACACGTGGAACCATGCGACAGCCCTAACCGCTGGGCGACATCTAAACCTTGGCCACCCGCCACCCCCAAAATAAATGAGAAAAATCTGAGCTTTGGCCACCCGCCCCGCGAACATCACCTAATCAGCGTTATTGGCATGTCCGACCCTTCCATTGAATTTCGGCGACAATGTCGCCGCGAGATGAAGCCGGACGCGAGATATCGAACGACACATATTTATAATCAAGCAGCGACGACACGCTATTGCCAGCATGCACAGACAGACGCGCCATCTCCTTGTTTGTGCTAAGCGGGCCCCTCTCGCTGGGCGGCACCAGCTCGTCAAAGACTTGAGTAATTTCTTCGCGCGGCAGCGTTGAGTCGAGGTCCTCTACCCCGTTGACATAATGGTCCTTTTGAAAAACAACCATGCAAACTTGCCCGTCCGCCGAATATCTCGGCATCATCAGGATTCCTGGCCGGACTTCGTACGCCTCGAGCCGCTTATATTTTGAGAATCGCTCGTTTGGGAGCTCTGAGGTGAGAACCAGAAGTCCAATGGTACAAATCAGTCCAATTAACCTCACCATCTTTTGGCTCCTCGCGAGCAGAAGTTCAAAGAACCTATTTTGCCCCATCCTGGATAATTACGGCACGGCTCTAACACCTGGTTGAGTAGTAGTCGGCGTACAGGTCGAACTAGCTTTTCTGTTTGCTCCCAGCATTGTGCGAACCAACGGTCGCTAGCAGGGGAAGTACGCAGAGTAGGCGAATGATATTTACGTCAATCGATATAGGCTCGCAAGGCGTGCATGCTGCCGGAAATCGTTCTTGCGGAACTGAAAAAAGAACGTGAGAGCGGCTAATAGAGGTGGAAACTCACTTCGACCGGCACGCTCGCGGCGACCGGGTTGTCGTCGCGGCCGACAGCGGGCTTGAACTTCCAAGTTCGGATGGTTTCCATCGCCGTTTCATTCAGGCCGAACGGAAGGCCTTGCACGATTTGCACGTTTGTGACTTCACCCTCTTCGGAGACGTCCGCGAGCACGATGACGATGCCCTCAAGCTTCAGGCGTCTCGCTTCGTCCGAGAATGGCGCAGGGGGACAAAAGGTGCATTGCGGAGGCTTCGCGTAATTTCTGGCCGCCGTAATTCTGGCCAGCTTCCACGGATCTCCGCGGGGCTTGTCGAGCAACGCCTTTTGTTCATCCGTTAACGCTATGTCGTCTCGAAGGCTTTTTTTGGTGGGCTTCGCATCCGAGGCCTTCGAAAGCGAGAGCTCCAGGTAGACCCCGTCGCTAGAAGCTTCAGTGTCCCCAAAAATTATGCCGTTGGCACCCAGCTTTTTTGCCATCCATCCGATAATGAGGGGGTTGCTCGCGGCCTTCGGATCCAATTTTTCTTCGGCCGCGAGTTCAGCGATACGTGAACGCTCGATCACATCGAATTTCGGATGCGAATTCAAGAGTGCCGCGGAAAATTCGTCAGCGAGTGCGACTCCAAACTTCGAATATTTCCCCGCTTGATCCGAAAAGTCCCACACGACAACAGCTTTCCATCCCTCGCCTGAAATTTTGTGTCCGGCCTGTTCGGCAAGCTTTGCCATGCCAGGGCTCTGGGCGTGGGATGCAGATGGGCTTGCGAGACAGGCCATCACCGCGAGAAGGCTAACCGAAGCGCGCAGGCTCATGGCTTCGCTTCGCGAAAGCTCTCGAGCGCCTTTTTCTCGTCGTCAAAGGTAGGAATCGTCTGGAGCAGATGGGTGATATCGAGGACTTCGAATACGTGTCCCGTCGGCCGCAGGAGCTTCAAGCTCCCACCTCCGCGACGCAGGGTTACGAAGGTTCGCACGATCGTGCTGATTCCGGAGCTGTCCACTTGGGGGACATCGGAGAGATTTACGAGAATCTTACGCGATTCGCTGCCCGCCAGCGACCGCAGCTCCCGGCTCAGTTCGTCGTTGCTGTCGCCGATCGTCACGCGTCCGCGAAGGTCGAGTATCACAACGTCGTCATGGCGGCGAATGCAAAACTGCAATCCCATCGGCGACTCCTTGGTACGCAGCGCAGGTACCGAGAGATTAGCCCGCGCGCATTATACTCCCGCCGGGACCCGCAGACACGGCATGGAATTTTATGACCGCGTCACGAGCTCACCAAGTCTTAATCGGAGCGCAAATAAAAACGGGAGGTGACAGCCTCGCGGCTACCACCCCCCGGGGTGGGGTGTTGCTGGGTGGATCCCGTCGAAACTTGGCCTCTCTGTCCGGTGGGACCCAAATGCCCCGACTGAGTCGTCGAGGCACGAATACGCCCGAAATATCACGGGACACCAACAGTGTCAACCCGATTATTTTTAATTCACATTGCAGTGATTTTGTCGAGCGCTTAGGAAAGTCTGAGCGGTATCCACGGCATCGAAGCAATCTGAAGAACAGGGTTTCAGCCCCCGGACGAGAGCGCGAATAACCAGACTCACCGGCTGCCGGCGGAACCCTAGTGCGCCGCCTGAGAGGCGAAGTATTGATTGAGGGAGCTGGTAAGTTGCTGCAGCCCGGCACGCACGTTTGTCTGCAGCGCTTCGACGACAGCCGGCACATTTTTCGCAGCCACCGGCTCATCGTGTGAGTACGGCTGGGCCCAGACGACTGAGCCCGATTTCCGGTCGAATAATTCCAATTCGATCGAGAATCGCGCCGCCACCTGCGGAGTGTCAGTTTCGTTCAGCGCCGAAAGATGCCCGCGCAAGACGTAATCGCCGCGCGCATTGCTCGATAGGCGCTCGACCGTCCGGAATTGCCCTGAAGCCCGCAGCGATTCGAGAAGCATGTTCTCGATCATTTCCGTCGGCGCTTCCGCCCAGCGTTGATTCTCGTAGGTTCCCAGTTGCACCGAGCTCGTGCTGTAGACCAGCTTGTCGTCGCGGAAGAGGTCCGGCGCGGTGATCTGGCCGAGAATCAGCGTCACTGGATAGGCCGAGCCTCCGGCTGGAGCGCTATTGGGGACGATGTCGAGCCTGTAATACTTTACGGGCCTGATTGCGCCGCAGGCCGAGAGAATGAGGCAAACCATAACTGTCGCCGCGGACGTGCCGAGAGCGCAGCGCCTCGCGCGCGTCTTCCCACGTTGCGACAAACCAGCTCGCGCCGGGCGTAGATTACCTTTCAGTGCGCCGCCGTTCACGGTTTCTCTCCGTCTCCGGGCCGGTGCTCTTTCGGTGCCGAAGACCGAATGAGCGAAGACGGCCTCTCTTTGATCGTGTCCGTGAATTCCTTCAGGTTCTCGGTGATGTGTCGCACGTTGTCGAGCACTTCGTCAATATCTTCGCCGTTGGCGTTCAGCGTGTGGTCGAGCTGATCGGTGAGGGCTGCGACGGAAATCAGCGCCTCGTGCAGCTTCTTTATGGATTCGCGAAGATCCGGCCTGTTCTCCAGAAGCGTCGCGTCAATGTGCGAAATCGCATCGTTCGCTTGCGCCACGGTCTTCTTGAAGTCGTCGAGCAGCGGCTCGGCCTTGGCGCTGACGTTATCCAGATGTTTGAGCGTCGAGTGAATCGTTGGCCGGTTTTCCGCGAGCAATCCGTTGATGTTGGAGAGCGACGCCGCGAGATTGGCGCGGTTTTGCTTGTTGAGGAGATCGTTGACGCGCGCGATTGTTTCCTGAAGTTCGTTCACGCGCGCGTTGAGGCTTTGAAGAAGCTGCGTCGCCTGCGGGCCCAAGTCAGAGATCTCCGCCTCGATTTGATCGAGCGCGACGAAGTCCGCCGATTTAAGCGTGCTGCCCGACTTCGCCGCCGGCGCTGCCGCGGTGCCCGGCTCGATTTCCAGAAAGTAGTCGCCGAGCGCGCTCAGGCTCGAAATTTTCGCGACGCTGTCCGTCTTCACCGGCACGCTCGGGTCCACGCGGAAGTCAATCTCCATCCTCGACGGATTTTGAGGATCGCTCTTCACAGAAGTTACGCGGCCAACCGGCGGCCCGCCCGCATACCGCACCTGAGTGCCGGGCCCGAGTCCGCCAGCGTTCTTGAAATACGCGTGAAATTCCGCTCCACTGTTACTGAGAATTCCGGAAATCGAAAACACGGCGACAATCAGAAGTCCGGAAGCTATCAGAACGAAGAGACCGACGAGCGCCTGTTCGCGTTTCGAATCCATCACACCCTCTTGCGATTGCAACGGCGGAATCGGGCGGCCCGTCCGCCGTCGTAAAGGTGCGGCAGTATACCACGCCGCAACCGGATGTCTCGCTCAGTGGCGTTCTGTCGGCTCCTCGCCGATCAGCATTTGCAAATAGCTCATTTCATCTTCCAGTTCCGGCTCGGGGATGCGGTCGAAGAACTGCCGCACGCGTGTCTGCGTGCTCGACTGCATCTCCTCTTTCGTTCCGCTCGCGACGATCACGCCGCGATCAATCAGGACCATCCGGTCGGCTATCAGGAACGCGCTCGCGAGTTCGTGGGTAACGACGACGATCGTCATCTTGAAAACCTTCTTCAATTTCAAGATGAGATCGTCGATTCCGGCGGCGATGATCGGATCGAGCCCCGCCGACGGCTCGTCGAAGAAAAGAATCTGCGGGTCCATCGCCAGGGCGCGCGCCACCGCGGCGCGTTTCTTCATTCCGCCGCTCAATTGCGCAGGCATGTACTCCTCGTATCCCGAAAGCCCCACTTGCTCGAGCTTCAATCGCACCACGATTTCGATCGTGGAGGGGTCGAGCGGGCTGTGCTCCCGAAGCGGCAACGAGACGTTCTCGCCCACCGTCATCGAGCCGAATAGCGCGCCGCCCTGGAACGACATTCCCATCATCTTTCGCAACTCGTCGAGCTCGTCCCCGGAAACAGTGGCCAGGTTCTTGCCGCCGATCCACACTTCGCCGCTCGCCACGCGCTCGAGGCCAACGAGCGTGCGCAGGAGAGTGCTCTTGCCCGATCCCGAGCCGCCGAGAATGACGAGCGTTTCGCCGGGCTGCACATCGAAGCTGATCCCGTGGAGAATTTCGCGCTCGCCGTAACGGACGCGCAGATCGCGGACCGAAATGCCGCCGGGCGGAGGCGTCTTTTCACCAGCCATAATCGCCGTTCCTCTGTGAATTGGCGGTCATGTTAATTCGGGCTCGTCACGTAGAAAAGCGCTGTAAAGACGAAATCAACTACGATCACAAGAAAAATGGATTTCACCACGGCCGTCGTCGTCGAGCGTCCGACCTGCTCCGAGCCAAGCCCGGTGAGAAACCCTTCCTGGCACCCAACCGTCGTGATCACAAGGCCGAACATGATGCTCTTAAAGAGTCCCGTCACGATGTCACGAATCAGTAGCGCATCGAGCGTCGCACGAAAATAACTTCCAAAGGTGAATCCAGCGCTCGTTACGCCGAAGAGCGCACCGCCGGAGATGCCCATGAAATCAGACCAAGTCGTCAGGCACGGCATCATCAGCAGCATGGCCACAAGCTTTGGCGCGACGAGAAACCGCACGGGATCGAGCGCCATCGTTTCGAGCGCATCAATCTCCTCGCTCACCTTCATCGTCCCGATTTCCGCGGCGAACGCCGATCCCGACCGCCCGATCACCACGATCGCCGTCATCAGCGGCCCCAATTCGCGCGTCAGCGAAATCGCCACGGCGGTCGCCACGAACTCGAGCGCCCCGAACCTTCGCAGTTCGTACGCCGATTGCAACGCCAGAATTACTCCGATGAAAAACGTGATCAGCGAAAGAATTGGGAGGGACTCGACGCCGACAGCCATCGCCTGGTGAATCGAGCGGCGGTAGCGCATGCCGCGCCCCTGCGCCGGCGCGGTAAAAATCTCTTGCGTGGCGCGGCCCGTGAGCCGCGCGAGTTGCCCGACGTAGGCCAGCCCGTCAATCGTCGAGCGGCCGATGCTGTCCACGAATGCCATGAGGATTTTTACCCGAGCCGGGAATCAGCGTTTCTGGAGGAATGAAGCGCGAATCGCCGGGCCGGGCTTTGACAGAATCATTTCTTCCCCGCAACCGCCTGCGATTCGGCGTCGTAAACTTCGAATACCCTGGTCAAATGCGTCAGTTCGAGAACTTCTCGCGCGACGGGGCTCAGGCCGTAGAGCGCGAAGCCCGTCTTGGCGTCACGTGAGGCCTTCAACCCTTCAATCAACGAAGCGATGCCCGCGCTATCAATGTAGGGGACTTGCGTCATGTTCACGATCACGCGCGGCGTGCGCTTCACCTTAATGAGATCCAGCAGAGTCTTGCGCAGTTCCGGCGAGTGGTAGAGCGTGATGTCGCCGGCGACATCCACGATGGCGGCATCTCCGGACTGACGGGTCATGATGTTCATTTGCCGGGTCTCCAACCCCAGGGTTTGTAGGCCTTTGTGCCAGAGATTCTACGGAGTTGCAACCGATTTGAGAAAACCGGCGCGTGCCCAGGGGTTGATGGCTTTGGCCCTGAGGACGATACTGCCGCGAGACGCCTTAGCCGCGCTTGTCGATTGGAACGTAGCTGCGCTTCGGCGCGCCGAGGTACACCTGCCGCGGCCGCGCAATCTTTTGCTCGGGGTCGAGCAACATTTCTTCCCACTGCGCGATCCAGCCCGCCGTGCGGGGGATCGCGAAGAGCACCGGGAACATCGTCACCGGGAATCCCATGGATTGATAAATCAGCCCCGTGTAGAAGTCCACGTTCGGATAGAGCTTGCGGGAGATGAAGTAATCGTCCTGGAGCGCGATTCGCTCGCACTCGAGCGCGATGTCAATCATCGGATTGCGGCCCATCACGTCGAAGACTTCGTAGGCGATGTGCTTCACAATCGTCGCTCGCGGATCGTAGTTCTTGTAGACGCGGTGTCCGAAGCCCATCAGCTTGTGCTCGCCGGCCTTCACGCTCTTGATGTACGCCGGCACTTTGTCCACCGAGCCGATTTCGACCAGCATGCGCAGCACCGCTTCGTTCGCGCCGCCGTGCAGCGGGCCGTACAGCGCCGCCGTCGCCGCGGCGATTGCCGAATACGGGTCCACGTGCGAGCTTCCCACGCCGCGCATCGCTGTTGACGAGCAGTTCTGCTCGTGATCGGCGTGCAGGATGAAGAGGATATCGAGCGCGCGCTCGAGCGTCGGATTCGCGCGGTATTTCAACTCAGTCGTGCGGAAGAGCATGTTCAGGAAATTTGCGGAGTAGGTCAGCTCGTTGTCCGGATACGCGAACGGCATTCCGAGACTGTGCCGGTAGGCGAACGCCGAAAGTGTCGGCATCTTGCCGATCAAGCGGTAGGTCTGCTTCCGCCGTGAATCCGGATTGAAGATGTCTTTCGCGTCGGGATAAAAAGTCGAGAGCGCCGCCACCGTCGAGATCAGCATGCCCATCGGGTGCGCGTCGTAGTGAAAGCCATCCAGAAATTTCTTGATGCTCTCGTGAATGAACGTGTGGTGCGTGATGTTGTACGACCAGTCGTTGAGCTGGTCGCGGGTGGGCAATTCGCCGTGGAGAATCAGGTACGCCGTCTCGACGAACGTGCTTTTCTCCGCGAGTTCTTCGATGGGATAGCCGCGGTATTCGAGGATGCCCTTGTCACCGTCAATGAAAGTGATCCGGCTCGTGCACGATGCTGTGTTCGTGAACGCCGGATCGTAGCTGATCAATCCGAAATCTTCCGCGTTCACCTTGATTTGCCGCAAATCAATCGCGCGAATCGTGTCGTTCTTGACCGGAATTTCGTACTGCTTGCCTGTGCGGTTGTCGGTGATCGAGAGGGACGCGCGGCCCGTGATGGCGGACTGTTCCGGCGCGGTGGCGGCCGCAGCGGCGGCTGGTTTGCTTGGGTTCACCTTCGGGGCCTCCCTAAGTCTGTCCCGACGAGTCCGGCGGGCGGGGAACGAAACACCAATCTACACCAACTCCCCTACCGAGGGGAGTGGTTTCAATTTTTCGCGCCTGTTCTGTTACACGCATAAATTTTATCATCCGAGCGATTATCGAATGTGCGCATTGGCATCACGAATCGCATCGGGCATACTGGCTGGCCGGTTGACGGAGCGCGCGAAAATGGCCACCTGGAATCCTGAAATTTACTTGAAATATGCTGCCGAGCGGTTTCGCCCGGCGATGGACCTGCTCCAGCGCATTGAGCTTCCGGCCTGCGGCCGCGCGTACGACCTTGGATGCGGCACCGGGCATCTCACGCACCTGCTCGGCGAACGGTGGCCCGGTGCAAAAGTCACCGGCATAGATAATTCGCCCGAAATGCTTGCCCACGCGCGCAAAGAATTTCCGGCTATCGACTGGGTTGAAGCCGACATTAGCGCGTGGCGAGCGCCCGAGCCGGCCGATTTGATCTTTTCCAACGCCGCTTTGCAATGGGTTCCGAATCATTCGAGTTCGATGCCCGGCCTCCTGCAGCAATTGCGCACCGGCGGATGCCTCGCGGTTCAAATGCCTCACCATGTTGATACCGCCGGTCATCTCCTCATTCTCGACACCGCGCGCGATCCGCGCTGGTCTGCGCGGCTGATACCGCTTGCGTCCCAATTCAAGGTTCACTCGGCGGAAGAATATTGGCGCTGGCTACGTCCTCACGCTTCGCAGCTCGACATCTGGGAAACAATTTACCTTCACGAGCTCGATGGCGATCGTCCTGTCGTCGAATTCTTCCGCGGCTCGCAGCTTCGCGCTTACCTTCAAGCTCTCAGCGAGACCGAGCAGCGGGAGTTTCTCGATTCCTACGCTGAAAAAACCGCTCGCGCATATCCGAAGCAATCGAACGGCAAGACGCTCTTCCCGTTCCGCCGGATTTTTCTTCTCGCGCGGCGCTAGTCTTGACTCTTCGCCAACCCGCGCGGGCGCGTCACTCCGCAGCCGCCGCGACCGATGCTAATATCTTTTCGTGACCCAATTGCTCTCCATCACCGCGTCATCCCCTGATAATCCCATTCCGAGCGGGTTTCTATGGGTTTTCATCGGCGTGCTCGTTCTTATCGGGTTGCTGTCGTACTTCATTCCGTTGATGGCGCGCGGCGGCAAACCCGTTCCGGCCGAGGCTTGGAAAGCCGGCGTTTTTTACTTCAATCGCGAAGACCCGGCGCTCTTCGTGCCGAAGCGATTCGGCATCGGCTACACGATCAACTTCGCGAACCGCTGGGCGTGGCTCGTAATCGCAATTCTCGTCGTGCTCATCGTCACTCCGTTCGTTTTTTCCGCCCTCGCGCTCTCATCCATTCGCCATCAACTGAGTTCTCACTAGCGGCGCTCCTGCAACTTCGCCATCGCTTCCGCCGTCACGCGATGCCGGTACTCGAATAGCCGTTCGAGCTTTCGCCGCACCATTCCCCCGGCGAGCCATCGTCCGAGCGCGCCAAACGGAAATTCGTACACGATCTCGTCTTCGAGCCAACACGCATCCGGGCCGTCCGGCGTGAAGCGGTGCGTGTGCTCCCAACGCTTGAACGGCCCGCTGATTTGCACGTCCTGAAATTGCCGGCCTTCAATGTAGTTGCGGTGCTCGAAGGCCCAACGCAGCCGCAGCGGCCCCATCCGCACGAGCAACGCGCCGCGGTCGCCGTCACGCACTCCCGGCGCGGGTTCGATCACTTCCACCGGCTCCCACGGCGGCGAAAGCCGTTCGAGCGCGCCTGGCTCGGCGTGCCAGCGAAACAGCGTCTCAGCGGGCGCCTCGATTCTCGTCTTCCGCACAAATCGCTCGGGCATGTCGCTTGGGCCGTTGAAAGCATATCGCGTAATCCTTCTGTTACCTCATACGCTTTCCCGCTGGCGCGGAATCGCGCTGCAAGCTTTCATTTGCTTCACGCGCAACGCCGCATCCGCGCGATCCCACGCCTTCACATCGCGCACAATCGGCCGCCCGCCGGCCGGGCACGGCTGCCCTCCATGCCCGACCAGCAAGTGTTTGATGACTCTGTAGAGCTGCGTGTGTTCTTCGCGGCTCAAGCGGAGATCTTCCTGGAACCAGATGTCTCTCGACCGCCGGGCTCGCCTCACTTCCGAAAGCGTTGCAAACGCCTCACGAATCAGACGGTCGAGCTCTTCACAAGAATGTTGTTCAGGCACGGCGCGCGATTCTATCTGCTCCCGCGTGCCACACAACAGTACTTCCGTACTACGCTCCCGTTCGTAGCTGAACGCCGTACTTAACCTTCCCATTGCATCAATGATATTCTCGGCGTCGGTTACTCGCCTTTAGCGAGGACTGCTTGGATCTGTTAATAAAGACTGCCACCCGCCAACCGCAAAATGCTGGCTCACGAGAGGTCGGCGGACCTTTCTATGCAGCAGTGCTTGCTGCGCTATTCTTTTTGGCCCTGCTAGCTGGCTCACGAACCGCGCCATTCACACCGGGTTTCAAGCTGGTCGGTGTAACGTATTTGTCCATTTGCACCGCCGTGCCTTGGCTCAGAGTCCGTCTTACGATCGCCTGGAGAATTGCCGGTCTGGCTCTCAGTTTCGCGCTCGTACTTGGTGTTCTGCTTTGGAGCCTTTCGCCAAAAGCTATACCAGCTAATACCGCGACCGCGATCCCCCTGATCCTCGGGGGGCACCTGTTACTTCTAAGCGCATTGTTTTCCGATATGAGGATGAAAACCGTATCGCTGGCTCAGCACCTAAGCGTCACCTACGCCGCGCTCATGTGGAGCTACCTGCGAACGACAGGAATCGCATCTGATTTCGAAAGTTCAGCAAGAGCATCGCATGACGCGCAATTCCTGTTTTGGCCGCCGTTTCTTTCAGCAGTGCTGTGGGCGGGTTCTCAACTGGTCAAAAGAAGCGTCATGACTCAGCTTTTTCTCGCTATTGTGCTCACACAGCCCGCGATTGGGTTCGGCGACTTAGAAGCCATCTGGCACGTGAGCTGGGCTTACGCCGCGGGCGTAGCGTGCATAGTTAGTGGGTTTGTGTGCGGAATTTCGGCTCTGATGGTTGAGAAGTCAGAGCGAGCCAAGAAAATTGCGAGCAGAGGGGACGGCTGAGAATCCATGAAGAGATATGAACGCGTATATTCCAGTAAGGACCGGTCAACTAATCTCTATGGATGTTCGAGCGTTGCTTTGCCGCCGCTGAAATCGGCGAGCGCCGATGAATTGAGATACGCGCGCGCCTGAGCGCTATCCTTCAGATACGCATCCCAGAACGCGAGGCTTGAAGCCTTCACCGTCTCGAAGAGAATCTTCGGCTGGAAGCCCGCCTGCGCCGGCATGCCCGTGAACGTCATGTGCGTTCCGCCGTCGATAAGAAGAAAATAGCGGTCGTTGCCTTTGCTCAATTCGTACGGCTTCTTTCGCCACTCGGCGCCTTGCATTCCCAGCCCCAGATCGCGTGTGCCGGTCATTACGATCATCGGCAGTGTGACGCTGTCCCACGAATGATTGTCGAGCCCCATTTGCCCCGGCCCTGAGCCCGACATCACGACGAGCGCGCGCACGCGCGGATCGGCGAAGCTCTCCGGCTTCGACCCTCCCGCGGGCGTCACTTTCGCGCCGCCGATGAGAATCGTCGTCAGCGCACCGAAGGAATGCCCGCCAGCGCCAATGCGCGATTTATCGAGCTTGCCCGCGACCGGCGGGACGTCGCGCTCGATTTCGCCGAGCGAGTCAATCAAGAACGAAACGTCGCGCGTGCGGTTCGTCCACTGCAGCGGGTCGTTGATGTCCTGGCCGACATGCGCGAAGCCCATTCCGATGCCCGTGCCGCCCCGCTGCCGCTTCAACTCGATTGAATCGTTGTGCGTCGGCTGCAGCGTCACATAGCCGTGCTCGGCCCAGAAGCGCGTCAGTGAAGCGTATGTATTCTTCGAGCCGCCGTAGCCATGCGAGAAAATGATGACCGGAAAACTCCCGCCGGCTTTCGGATATGTGACCTTGACGTGCAAGTCTTTGTTCCGCCCCGCGTCGTGGAGGACGAGATCGTCAACTTCGCCCGTTTCAAACCCGGAGGCGGTTGGCGTATACGCTGCGGAAACCTGCGATCGCGGCAGGGACTGCCGCGCTGATTCCCGCGCCGACTCCCGCCATGCCGCGTCCACCCGCGCGCGATGCGCCATCAGCGCTCCCGCGAGCAACACGAGAGCCAGAATAATCAGCGCACGCCTTCGAGCCCAATAAGTCACAATTCCACCTTGTTGATGTAACCCGGCACGCACCAAAAAGTTCCCAGCATGAATGGATCGTCGCCGCGGAATGGGAATTCGGGCGTACTACGCGTACTTCTCGCGCGAGCTACGCGGGACGCGAAGAATGCGCGGCGCCGGGCACAAGGACCTCGACCGTGAAATCGGCCGCGGTCGCGATCGCCACGCGATTCCTTCCTCTCGCCTTCGCGCGATAGAGCGCGGCATCGGCCGCCTGTATGAGCTTGTGGCTGTTCGGCGCTTCTTCCGGATCGCTTACGGCGACGCCGATACTCAGCGTCAATCGCAGCGATCCTGCGTCTGTTTCATACGTCGTGGATTCGACTCCGGCCCGCAGCCTTTCCGCAAATTGCATCGCGCCTTCCGCGTCGGAGGAGGGCGCAAGCACGAGAAACTCCTCGCCGCCATAGCGTCCGATCGAATCGTATGCGCGGAGCAATCCCGACATTCGCAACGCGACGCCGTGGAGGATCGCGTCGCCGGTCAGGTGGCCGTAGTCGTCATTGACCGCCTTGAAATGGTCAATGTCCACGAGAATCACGCCGATCGAAACATGCTCGCGCTGCGCGCGCGTCAGTTCGCGCGTCACATCGCGTAGAATGGCGCCGCGATTCAGAAGGCCCGTCAGCGCGTCGTGGGTCGCCTGGAATTGCAGCGCGTCCCGCGCCGCGATCAATTCGTCCTGCAGGCGCAGGATGCGCTCGCCGGCGAAAAGACGCGCGCGCAATTCCTGCGTGTCAAACGGCTTCGTCAGGTAATCGTCCGCGCCCGCTTTCAATCCCGCGAGCATGTCCTGCCTCTCGTTTCGCGCGCTGAGGAGCAGCACGTATACGTAAGGCTGCCCGCTGCGTTCGCGGATCTTTGCGCAGACTTCCACGCCCTCGAGCCCTGGCATCATCCAGTCGAGCACGACAAGCCGCGGCGCATTCTCCCCAGTCAGAAGCCCCAGGGCTTCTTTCCCATCGGCCACGGCCGTGACGTCGTAGCCCCATTCGCTGAGCGATGCTTCCAGAACGCGGCGTGAAATCTTGTCATCTTCCGCAATCAGCACTCGCACCTTTTTTGAAATTGCCGTACTCATGTTCTCTCCTCTCGATGCCGTGGTTCGGCCACCGGAATCGCGTGCGCGTCCGATTCGCTTCGCTCCAACCGCACTGTAAAATGAAACGTGCTGCCCCGCCCCGGCACACTTTCCACCCAAATCAGCCCTCCCATCATCTCGACGAGGCGCTTTGTAATGCTCAGGCCAAGGCCGGTGCCCCCGAATCGCCGGGTCGTCGAGGTATCGGCTTGCGTGAAAGCGTCGAAAATGAGCGAGAGCTTGTCCGGAGGAATGCCGATTCCGGTGTCGCGAACGCTCAAATGCACCATGACGTGGTTGTCGCGCTGGGTTTCCGCCCAGGCTTCGACGTGGACCTCGCCATCTTGCGTAAACTTGATCGCGTTCCCGACGAGATTCGTCAAAATCTGCCTCAGCCGCGCCTCATCTCCCACGAGTTCGCCGGGCACTTCGGGACGCACGAGGCACGTGATCGTCACCCCCTTCTCTTCGGCATAAAAGGCCAGGATCTTAAGCGTCTCCGTGAGCAGCGTGCGCAATTGGAACTGCGATGGTTCGAGTTCGAGCTTCCCGGCTTCGATTTTCGAGAAATCCAGAATGTCGTTGAGAAGTTTCAGCAGCGTCTCGCCGGAGGATTGCACCAGCGTCAGGTATTCGCGCTGCTCGGGGTTGAGGGGAGTATCGAGCGCCAGCTCCGTCATGCCGAGAATTCCGTTCATCGGCGTGCGGATCTCATGGCTCATGTTCGCCAGAAATTCGCTCTTCGCCTGGTTCGCGGCCTCCGCCGCCTCTTTCGCGCGAAGCAGTTCCGCTTCGGCTTGCTTTCGTGCGGAGACGTTTTCGACGAGCGCAAATCCGTAAAGCACTCTTCCGGAGCCGTCACGAATCGTGCTGGTGGATAGGCGCACCCAAATTGTGGCTCCCGTCTTCGTCACGTAGCGTTTGTCAAGCTGATAGCCCGGGAGAGCGCCGGTGAGGACTGACCTGGAACGCTCAACTGTCTCGCCAATGTCGTCCGGGTGAGTGATGTCGAGAAATGTCTTGGTGAGCATCTCGGCTTCGGTATACCCGAGCATCGCCGCCATCGCGCGGTTCACCTTTGTAATGCGGCGATCCGGGCTGGAAAGCATCATTCCCATCGGGCCCTCTTCGAATCCGAGCCGGAATTTCTCCTCGCTTTCGCGCAAGCACTCCTCGATTTTTCGTTGCTGCGAGATCACCGCTCCAAGGCAAAGGCCGGTCAGCGACACGATCAGCATCAGCACTTGCATGAGCGCGAGGTCATCAATTCCGATGGGAAAGAGATACAGGATTCCCATCGCTCCGAAATTCAATCCCGCGATTCCCATCGAAGCTCCGGCAAGACCGTGCCGCACGGCAATCCAGATAATCGGCAGGAAAAAAAGGTAGAAGAGATCGTAGTACCGGTCGGAGTTCCATCGGAAAGCCATCCAAAGAGAAACGCCGATGGAAGCGGCCTGCGCGGCGATTTCGAGGGCTCGGACGATTCGTCTCCGGACCGGCATGGACGCCTTGCGGTCCGCCGGCGCCAGTGAAATGGTGACTAGCGAATCGCCGGAGAAACGCGCCAACGGCGGTAGGACCACGATTTGGAGGAATGGAGCGAAGCAGATGAGCGCGACGGCATCGCCAACCCACCAATTCAGCGCCGCGCGCAGATAATTTTCGCGCAGTATGAAATGGTCAAGAACGACCATCCACGTTCCGGCCATGCCTACGCAGAATGATGCCGCGAGTGCGAGAACCACGAAGAAGATTACTTCGCGCAGCGGCTGAAACTCCTTCAGCGTTTCGTGCCGGCGCCGGAGTATCGCCGCCGCCGTCCCGTAGCCGACGACAATAATCGGGATGCCCAGGAATAATGCAAACGAGGACAGATGCAAGTGGTAATTGACCATAGCCGAGATAACTCCCGCGAGAGCCATCCACGGCATATAGGAGAGTCCGAATCCCGTCAGGAACGCGAGAGCAAGGCCGGCTGGCGGATACCACGCGCTGATGCCGGTCCTGATCTGGAAATACACGCTCGTACGGTCGAGTGCGACGTACGCGATCACGAACGCGATGCCGATTGCCGTTCGTCTAAGCAGCGACGTACCTTTATTCAACGCGGCGCGACTTTCTCCACGGGCGTTTTCATTTCGTGGGGCCGCGCGCTCGCCCGGCCCGGCGATTTCGGCAGTCGTCAACTCGGCACCTTTCGCGAGTAAGCTTCAAATTCCGCGAGCAGCCGTAACATCCGATCCGAAAGTTGACCGACGATAATAGCGGCGCGGGAGAGATCGTTCTTTTTCGACTCGAGTTCGAGCTCTCGCGCGATCGCGACCACTTCTTCCGCGAAAAAGAATCCGGCCGCGCCCCTCAGCGAGTGCGCCGCGCGTTCGAGCGACTTCGCATCGTGGCTCGCGAGCGCCGTATGAGCCTCCGCCATAATCTTGGGCCCTTCCGTTTCGAAGAGAACGATCAACTCCCCAAGTAGGTCGTGATTTCCGCCCAATCGCTCGAGTGCTTGCACAGGGTCCCACGTCGTTTCCGCAGGCTCCAGCGACGTCGCGTAGCGCTTCAGGATTTCGGCGAGTTCCGGCGTGCGGATCGGCTTCGTCAAGTAATCGTCCATTCCCGCATCGAGGCATCGTTCCCGATCGCCCTTCATCGCGTGAGCCGTCATCGCGACGATCGGCAGGTGCCGCCCCGTTTTTTTTTCCTTTTCGCGGATGGCGCGCGTCGCTTCGAGGCCGTCCATCTCCGGCATTTGCACGTCCATGAACACGAGATCGAATGCTTCCTCCGCCGCCATTTCCACGGCTTCGCGGCCGTTCACGGCGACAAGAACGTCGTGCCCGCGCTTCTCGATCATCCGGGTTGCCACCAACCGGTTCACCGCGTTGTCCTCCGCCAGCAATATGCGCATGCCTCCACTCCCTTTCCGGATTGAGTAGCGCGTGATGAGTCCCGGCAGTGCTGTCTCGGTCCGGCTGGCCATCACGCGAAGAATCGTGTTGAGCAATTCCGATTGCTGCACAGGCTTCGAAAGGTACGCGGCGATGCCCACTTCGCGGCAGCGCGCACCCTCGCCCCGCTGTGCGCTCGAACTGAGCATCAAAATTTTCGGTCCGTCCTCGGGATACCGCCGCCGGATCTCCTCGGCGAGCGAAAATCCATCCATGCCGGGCATTTGCACGTCCGCAATCACCAGAGCGAAGGATTGATTCGCGGCGTCGGCGCGTTCGAGAGCATCGAGCGCCTCGGCGCCGTTCTTAACGCATTCGGGCTTCATGCCCCAGGTATTGAGCAGTTCGTCGAGAATCGTGCGCATCGTCTGATTGTCGTCCACCACCAGAACCTTCATTCCGCCCAGAATCCGCGGATCGTCTTGCATTTCACGTGGAACGTCTTCGGCGGCGCGTCTGAGCCGGGCCGTGAAATGAAACGTGCTGCCCCGCCCCAATTCGCTCTCCGCCCAAATTTTTCCGTTGAAAATTTCTACGAGGCGCCGCGTGATCGCGAGGCCAAGGCCCGTCCCGCCGTATTGCCGCGTCGTCGAGGTGTCGGCTTGCGTGAAGGCATCGAAGATCAGGGAAAGCTTGTCCGCCGAAATGCCGATGCCGGTGTCGCGCACGGAAAAATGAAGCGTCACCGTCTCTTCGTCCTCGGCCACTTTCTCCACTTCGAGCACGACTTCGCCTGTCTCGGTGAACTTGATCGCGTTCCCGATCAAATTCACGACCACCTGTCGAAGCCGCCCCGGATCTCCCGTCACCCAGGCAGGAACGTCCGGCTTGATCCGGCAGGCGAATTCCAGCCCGCGCTCGTGCGCGCGGTGCGCCAGCGTGCGCATTGTGTCGCCGAGCGTGTCGCGAACGGACATCTCGACGTTTTCGAACTCGAGCTTTCCCGCTTCGATTTTTGAAAAATCGAGAATGTCGTTGATCACGGTCAGCAGCGAGTCGGCGGAAGTCTTCACGGTGGCGAGATATTCGCGCTGCTCGTGGGTCAATTCGGTCTCGAGCGTGAGTTCGACCATGCCGAGTATTCCGTTCATCGGCGTCCGGATTTCATGGCTCATGTTCGCGAGGAATTCGCTTTTCGCGCGGCTCGCGCCTTCGGCCGCCGCCGTCGCCCGCACCAACTCCTCTTCTGCGGCCCTTCGGTCGGTCACGTCCCGCGAAAGTACGCACACGGTTTGGAACGAGCCGTCTTCGGAAGGAATCGGAGTGCATCGGCAATGGAACCAACGCCGGCCGCCCGGGAGGTCCACCGGCATCTCGAACGATTCCGTCTGCCCGGTTTGCAGCAGGCTGCGGAGTTTTTTTGTCACGAGGTCGTTGCCGAAAACATCCGAAATGCGCCGCCCTATCAATTCATTCTTCGGCCGGATGAGCAGGTCCTCGCGTTGCGTCCAGATATTCAAGTAGGTTCCGTCCGCGTCCACTTCGAAGACGAGGTCGTCAATCGAATTGATCAGCGTGTTCAGCCGCTCTTTATTTTTCTGCAGCGCATGGGCGGTCTTTTCGCGCGTTGCAATTTCGGCTTGCAGCGCGCGTGTTCGATCGACCACGCGTTGCTCGAGCGCGTCCTTGCCCCGCAGTGAAATTTGCTCGCGCTCCTGAACGCGCTCGAGCATCGAGTTGAACTGGTCGTAGAGATAGCCGATTTCATCGTCGGTCGTTTTTACGGCGCGGAGGGAGTAGTTCTTCGTCGCCGCCACGTTGAACGCGGTTCGCGCGAGCTCCAGAATCGGTTCCGACACGGCCTGTTGCAGTTGCAACGAAATGAAAAGCCCGGCCCCGGCAGCTACGAGAATCGCGAGCGAAAGTATTCCGAGGTGCTTCAGAAGTTGCGCGCGAATCTGGCTCATGTCAGTTTCGAGGACCACCGAGCCGATTGTTTCCTGCGCGAACATGACGTCGCGCGACGTCGTGATGCGCTCGGAATCGACGGCAGTACTGTTTTGCGGCGCATGCGGCGCCCCAGATGTTTTGCCGTCGGCGCTGTAGAATGCGACGATGCTGCCGTTGCGATCAAAAATCCACGCGCGCGCGATCTCGCCCCGCGCGGCCAGCGATTTCAAGATTTGCTCGCCCGCCGCGGAGTCCCGCGACTCAATCACCGTCGCGCTCTCCTCCGCCGCAATCCGCGACGCCGCTTCCAAATCTTTTGCCGCTTGTTTTCGGAGATTGAGCTGGTCAACCAGCGCGAACGTCGAATACATCAGCGCCACGGCCACCGCGCAACTCAACAGCGCCGCGCGCGTAAGTTTTTGGCTGAGCGATCCGTGTCCGAGTCCAATCATTCTTCGCTTCGAATCTCTGCGTGCCGCGGCCGCGGGGACTCCTCCGCAGGATTACAAGCACCGAGCCAGCCAAACTCACTTTGGGACACATCGCTAACTGCCTCGCAATAAACCACTTAAACTTGCACTTGCAACCGCCGCCGCGCCTCCCACACCTTCGCCCGCTCGAGTCCCAATTCGACGGCCCAATTTGAAACTCAGCCGTCGCTCAGCCGAGATTCGACTGTAACGCTCCCGTAATCTTTTTCACGTCAGCTCAAGGCAGAATGAATCCGGGCGCGCGCCTTGCCTCGCGCGATGGCTTCCATTATGGTGTACGGGAGAAAGGTCCGGCGGACGTGATCAAGAAGAAAATCCTTGTCATTGAAGACGACCGCGACATCGTCGAGCTGGTTCGTTACAACCTCGAGAAAGACGGCTTCCAAGTACTGACGGCAAGCGACGGCTCGACGGGCATGGCGCAAGTGAAAAAAACTCCGCCCGATTTGCTCGTTCTCGATCTGATGCTTCCGAAAGTTTCGGGTCTCGAAATCTGTAAGGAGATTCGTCGCGATCCTTCGCTCAATCGTCTCCCAATCCTGATGCTGACGGCGCGAGGTGAAGAAGCGGATCGCGTCGTGGGCCTTGAGCTCGGCGCCGACGATTACGTCACCAAGCCGTTCAGCCCGCGCGAGCTTGCGGCGCGAGTGAAGGCGCTGCTGCGGCGCGTCGAACCAGCGAGCGTCGCCGAAAAAATGATTGACGTCGGCGCGCTGCGCATTGACCCTGCCGCGTATCGCGTCACGCGCTCCGGCAAAGCCGTTCCGCTCAGCACGCTCGAGTTCCGCTTGCTGTATTATCTAGCCGCGCGGCCGAACAAGGTTTTCTCCCGCGATCAATTGCTCGACGCTGTTTGGGGGACGGATCGCTTCGTCACGCCGCGCAGCGTGGATGTCTACGTCCGGCGCCTGCGCGAAAAAATCGAGGAGAATCCGCAATTTCCCTCGTTCGTGAAGACGATTCGCGGCGCCGGCTACTTGTTTGAAACTCGTGCGAGCTAAGCTCTTCTGGAAACTCGGACTCACCTACCTGGCCCTTCTGGTCATGGCCCTCTTCGCGCTTGATTTTTACGCCGCGCGAATTCTCCGCGACGACGCTTTCCGCGCGGTGGACGATCAACTCTCTTCCGTCGAAAATGTTGCGCGCTCCCGTCCGCCCGACGTTCAAAGTCCGCCGGCGCTTCACGACTGGGTTCAATCCGTTTCGGGTGGAGGCGCTCGCGTCACCGTGATTGCATCCGACGGAACCGTTCTCGCCGATTCCGCCGCCGATCCCGCAAAGATGGAGAATCATTCGACTCGTCCCGAGGTCCAGGCGGCGCTCGCGAACGGCGCCGGAAAAGACGTTCGGCAAAGCGCGACGCTCGCCCGCCCGCTCGTCTATCGCGCCTATCGCTTCCAGCCCGCCTCGGGCCCGCCAGTGGTGATTCGCTTGGCGCTTCCGCTCGCGCAGGTGGATGCGTCCATCGCCGAATTCCGCCGGCGATTGCTCCTCGCGTCGCTCGCGATGCTGATTCTGGGCGGCGCAGCTTCGCTCATTTATTCACGCGGATTTTCCGCTCGCATCGAGCGCCTCAAGGATTTCTCCCGCCGCGTGGCAGGTGGCGATTTTCAGCCTCTGTCGAGCGACGACACCGAAGACGAACTCACCGATCTCGCCCGCGCGCTGAACGAAACCGCCGCGCATCTTGACCGCACGATCCGCGCGCTCACCGATGAACGCAATCAATCGAGCGCGATTCTCCGCAGCATGATCGAGGGCGTTGCCGTGATTGATGCCAGGGAGCGCGTCGTTTTCTGCAATCGCGCCTTTGCCGACATTTTGAATCTCGACGCCGCGCATTTGGACGGCCGGCCGCTCGTCGAGCTCGTCCGCCAGGCCGACTTGCTCGATCTCGCCCGCCGCGCGCTCTCCGGCGCGGAAAATCTGCAAGGCAGCCTCGTCATCGGGACCGTGATGCCGCGTAGCTTTGCCGTCACAGCCACGCCTGTCAAATCGCTCGAACCCGCCGCGAACGGCGCGGTGATTGTGCTGCACGACATCACCGAGCTCCGCCGCCTTGAGCGCGTGCGCCAGGATTTCGTCGCCAATGTCTCGCACGAATTCAAGACGCCGCTCACTGCCATTCAGGGCTTCGCCGAAACGCTGCTTGGCGGCGCGCTCGAGGACGAAAAAAATAATCGCCGCTTCCTCGAAATTATCCGCGACCACGCCTCGCGCCTCGGCCGCCTCACCGACGATCTCCTCAAGCTCGCGCGCATCGAAGCGGGCAAGCTCGAAGTCCAATACCAGCCCGTTTCCGTCGCGGAACTCGTCGAAGGCTGCGCCGCCACCACGCTCTTCAAAGCCAGCCAGCGCAATATCGCCCTCAATCTTTCTTACCCTCCCGAGCTTCCTCCGGTTCGCGGCGATGCAGGCCTCCTCCGCGAAGTTCTCCAGAATCTTCTCGACAACGCTGTGCAATATACGCCGCCGGGTGGCCGCGTGGATCTGAGCGCCTCCACGCGCGACCACGAAGCCGTCATCACCGTTGCCGATACCGGCATCGGAATTCCTCTCGCCGATCAGGAGCGCATCTTCGAGCGCTTCTATCGCGTGGACGCCGCCCGCTCCCGCGAAGTCGGCGGCACCGGCCTCGGCCTCTCCATCGCCAAGCACATCGTAGAAGCCCACGGCGGCCGCCTCTGGGTCGAAAGCACGGTCGGCGCCGGCTCCCAATTCCACTTCTCCGTCCCTCTCGCCTTATAGCTTTTCTTCGTCCGGTCGTAGGGGCGCTGCTTGCTGCGCCCTCGTCGGCTGCGCTATGCCATTGACGTAATGGAGGCCAGGGTTGATAGGCGTGCTAATTAAGAGCACTTTATTCGGCGTCCTCGCCGTTATGCTCGGAGCCTTCGTTTGTCTCTTCTTCGGATTTGCCGGATTATCGATCTTCGCCATGATTGCCAAACACGGTCCGGAAGGCGCGGACGTAGGTTGGGATTTGGCCACCATGTTTCACAATCGCGAAATTATGGTGTTGGCGCTGATTGCCCTGATGTTCATGTCTGGCTTCGCATGGGGCTATAGACGCTTTTCGAGAACTGGGAAATGAGCTTTGTGTAATTTACCTCCGCGACTCAATCGGAAATGTAGTTCACCTCTTCAGAGGTGAGGCTTTCAGGCCCCTGTCAACCAACTCTGCGCATCATTCAAAATCCTCGGGTCTGAAGACCCGAGCTAGATTTTCAGCGGCGGGCCGCCTCGAGTGCAGAACGATCTTGTCGCGAACCGCGGTCAAAAAGAGAAATGGCCGCCCCAGAGGTCGGCCATTTCGATTCCGCGTTGTACGGCTACTCACATTTTTACTGACGTAACTTGGCTCGCGACACATTGCCATTTGCCGCTGGACATTTTCACCCACGTATCCGTCCAGCGCTCGTGATCATCGAACGGCTTTCCCATCGCATCAGTGCCCTTACCCACGAAGCCGCCCGTCGCTATGGCCGTATCACCGAATACCGTTACTTTCACGTCGGTGTAGTCGGCGCTAGCCCATTTCGTCTTCTTGTAAAACTCCAGCGTCGCGGCTTTGTCGGTGACTTTCCCTTCGGCGTCCGTGACCACGATCTTGTCGGCCAGCAACGGCGCGACCAAATCAGGGTTATTTGTTCTTTGTCCCTTCAGCCACTGCATTTCCAGTGCCTCAACGGCTTTCGCCGTGTCATCAGCCGGCTTGGCTTGCAGCGATGCGGCGCTTACCACTGAAACCGCAGCGAGCAAGCACCATATCCAAATCTTCTTCATAGGCATCTCCTCAGCTTGAGCTCGATTGAAATTTTCGAAAATGTTGGCAGGAAATCCGATCGCCAGCGCCTGCATTGGATTCCCAAGTCGGAAGGATGTCAATCAGAATTTCTGTTCTTCGCCCGGGGCGAATACATGTAGCTCATCTCTTGAGAGGTGAGGCTTTTAGGCCCATTCGTGATGTTCGACCTGCCTCGTACGACAACATCCTCGGGTCTGAAGATCGGAGCTACATTCCGCGCGACTCCAGCACCAAATCCTTACATGACACCCGTTTGATTTTCCGGCAACAGCCTGCTATGTTGTCCGCGGAGCTATGACTGAACGGTACATGTACGGTGCGATTAACGAACCAGCCGAATCGGGCCCTCCGGTCCCGGACCGGCTCGTCACCCGTCACTCTTCACTCGTCGCTGCTTTTCTAACCGGGACACCAAAACAATTAGAAATCGCCGTAACTCGAACAAAACAAACAAGAGGAATCAGTTCTAACCGGGACAAAAATACGATGTTTTTGGAGATGATTAGGCCGGAAAAGAAAACCCCCATCCTGCCCTTCGCGAGCCGAAGATTGG
The DNA here is from genome assembly GCA_963838705.1 of uncultured Acidobacteriota bacterium. Taxonomy (GTDB): domain Bacteria; phylum Acidobacteriota; class Terriglobia; order Acidiferrales; family UBA7541; genus Palsa-147. Next base: position 591,333 of record CAWIRU010000007.1, read on the forward strand.
GTCCCGCCAGTACACAGCGGATTTCATTTCTCGCGCATGGACGAGGTCAACGGAGAAGCGCGATTGAGCGCGGCCGATTCGAGAATCAGCGCGCGGAGATTCGCGCTGCGCAATTGCGCGGCGTCGCGCAATTTCACGTGGCGCAAATTCTTGCCCGTGCCTTCGAGCAGATGCCCGGGATCGGCCAGCGAAGTGCCGCGCGGAAAAATCAAAGTGATGTGATGTTTCCCCACCATCATCAGGCAGACCGGCCCGTGCAATTCGAACGTGGGAATGCCCCAGGGATTGACCGTCTCGCGCGATGCGGGCAGCGTTTTTTTCACGAGTCGCCGCAACTCGTCGGCGACAGGCTTGAATTTCGCGTTTCGCACGATGCAAGCGTCGAAAACTTTCGCGACATCCGCAGCGGACAACGCGGAGGGAGAAGCCTTGCCGGTCTTTTTCGCGGGAGCCTTCGTGGCGCTGGATTTTGGTTTTGTGGGCACTCAGCCTCCGCATCGCGGGCAGGTGGATTGTACAACGCCCAGGTTCGACGATCGCCGCACCGAGGCAGCGCGCGAGAAAATGGCGAGAGAGTGCCGCGATGCTAGGAAATGCGAACGGAGTCGCCGGGGTGATGGCCCGGAACGGGCGTCACCGACGAATCGATTTGTTTTTTCTTCCTCAGTGAAGGAGCGCGAGTCGAACTGCCAGTGCCGGCAGCGCGCGGAAGCAGGTCGGTAAGGACGGTGTCAATGCGAGCCATGGCTTCATCAATGCGGCGGAGGCGCTCGTCGCGCTGTTCGAGTCCGGCGGACAAGCCGATCATGGTGAGACTTTGGCGCACATGATTGTTCAATTCGGCGATGAGAGCGATTCTTTCTTTGGCGCGTTTGAATTCCTGATCGCGCGACATCTTGATCTCGTAGGCGAGAAGCGCCGCTCCGCCGAGCAGGCCGATCGCAACGTTGTTAATGATCGTCGCGGTCAGGGGCACACCCATCTTTTCGAGATAAATGTCAGAGATAAAACTGACGGCAAAAAGTCCCAGGGAGACCACGCCGATGGGAATAATTCGATCCCACGCGAGCCACGACGATCGCCTTGTCGCGGGCTTCATTCCTGAACCTCCGAATCCGAGGGGACGGGGACGATCCCACCGCAGTTGAGGTTGCATTCTAGTTCGCGGAAGCGGTGAGGGCAAGCGAAAAGCGCGAACGCACTCGGCCGTGTGAAGCGGCGTTTAATAAAAATGCGGCGGCGAAATTCCTTCTCAGTCGCGCGCAGCGGAAGAAGCGGCTGTTTTCAACAGGGCTTCCGCGGGAGCGGAATTCGCGAGTCGCGCTTCGATGCGCGACATCGCCTCTTCAATTCGCTTGAGGCGCTCATCGCGATCCTCGAGAGCGGCCGACGAGACGATTGCGGAAAATTCTCCGCGTACGTACTGGTTCACTTCCGCGATGATTTCTTCCTTTTCCTTCGCTCTTGAAAATTTTTCTTCTCGATACGCCCGGATTTGGTAGTAGAGGATGATCGCTGCGCCGAAATAGCCAATGCTGAAATTGTTGAACAAAGTGGATGCGGGATTGACGCCCATCCGGTCGAACGCCGCATCGAAAATGTAGGTAACCACAAAAAGACCGAAGAACATCACGATTACGGGCACAAACCGATCCGGCGTCAGCCACGCCGGCCGGGTGGTCGCAGGCGTCATGAGAGCCTCCAGAGAGAAATCGAGAATAGCGGTCGAGCAGCCGATTAATTCTAGATTCCCGAGGGGTTTAGGGCAAGTGAAAGGGGCCCAAGCAAATCGCTCGTGCACTTGGCGGACTGACCGCTACACCTTCTGGCCGGTCGTTTCACCGAACATTCATCCGGCCTTAATTCCCTTGAAAACCGGATGGAATAAGTTCTGCGCGAAGGTGTGTGGGCGGACAACAGGGGAGGCGACATGGCGGCGATGGCAGACAGCACAGAGGGCATCTACCAGACAGCGTTGGTGAACTACCTGGTTTCGATGGCGCGAACGGTAGAAGGCTCGGTGAATCGCGCGCTCGAAGCGTTGCTGCAGAGAAACGAGAAACTGGCATCGGAAGTGTTTCTCACCGAGCCGCGCATCAACGAAATGGAAATCGTGATTGACGAGCACGCGATCCGGCTGTTGCGGCGTGGAAATCTGCCGGAATCCGGCGTGAGATTGATCGTGGCGAGCCTGAAGGTCAACAACGATCTCGAACGAATCGGGGATCTGGCGGTCAATATCTGCCAGCGCGTGATTTCACTGGCGTCCATGGGCGACGTCGCAAACCCATCCGAACTTCAGCCGATGACGGCCGCCGTCAAGGCGATGGTGAGCAAGAGCCTTGGCGCGCTGATTTTCCAGAATGTGGCGCTGGCGAGCGAAGTTCTCGAAAGCGACGACGTCGTGGATCAATACCGCGACCGGATTTTCGAAAGCCTGCTCGCGGGGATGACCCAGGACCCAACGCGCGTCGCGCCGAATCTGCATTTCGTGCTCGCAACGCGGCATCTCGAGCGTATCGCCGATCACACGACGAACATCGCCGAGGATATTTTGTTCTGGGTGCGGGGCCTCGACGTGCGCCACGGCCGCGCGCTTCAGACGGACATCAGGGCTGTCGAGAGCGAGACAACTACAAGCTCCATCGCGAACGATGTTGCGAGCGCGCCTGACGCGGCCCGGACGCGATAATTGCGTCGGTGTCGCGCTCATGTAACGCAGATTTCATGATGCGATGAAGTTGCGTTCACGCGCTGAATGTATCGTTCAGCGTCTCACAGCTGCTCGGAGCCAATGAAACACCCACCCATCATCGAAACGAGCACCCGTCCTGCCGAATACGCCCCCAAGGGGCCAACGCTCCCCCTGCGCTGGCCCCTTGACCCCTCCTCAGCGCTGCGCGGACCGGATGGGCCGAAGCTATTTATATATAAATCGAGCCGCATCATAGAGTTACGTCCTCGCTCAAGCGACCTAGATGCAGGCTGATGCGGCGGCCGTTCACCCTGAATTCTCGCGGTTGTAACCCAGTTGTAACAATCACCCGAAAGAATCTAACTTGAGGAGATTCGCCGAACATGAACAAGAGATTTGCTCTTGCCGCCGTATTGGTGTCGCTAATTGCGGTTGGCACCCTGTTCGCGGACAGCACGGTGCTGATCAATGCGGCCGGCGCAACGTTTCCGTATCCGGTCTACTCAAAATGGTTTGACGTCTATCACACGAAGTTTCCGAACATTCAAATCAACTACGCGTCAGTCGGTTCTGGCGCAGGCATCAGCCAACTGTTGAACGGCACCGTAGATTTTGGCGCCTCGGACGGTCCGATGAGCGACGAACAACTTGCGCAAGCCAAAATAAAAATCCTGCATTTCCCGACGGTTCTCGGCGCGGACGTGCCCACGTACAATGTCCCCGGCGTAAGTACGGATTTGAATTTCACGCAGAAGGCGCTAGCCGGGATTTATCTAGGGACAATCACAAAGTGGAACGATGCCGAGATCGCGAATGCGAACAAAGGCGTCAACCTTCCATCGAGCGACATCGTTGTCGTCCACCGCTCTGACGGCAGCGGCACGACGTACATCTGGACTGATTTTCTTTCGAAGGTGAGTCCGGAATGGGCGGCTAAAGTCGGAAAGAAGACCTCAGTGAATTGGCCCGTTGGACTCGGCGGCAAAGGAAATGAAGGCGTTTCCGGACTCGTCAAGCAGACGCCGGGTTCGATCGGTTACGTCGAGTTGGTTTACGCCGTTCAGAACCATATGGCGTACGGCAAAGTGCAAAACGCGGATGGGAAATTCGTGAAGGCGGATCTCGCAGGCGTGACGGCTGCGGCGGCGGGAGCGGCGAAATCAATGCCCGATGATTTCCGCGTGTCCATCACAAACGCGCCGGGTGCCACAGCCTATCCCATATCGAGTTTTACCTGGCTCCTGATTCCGTCGCAGATTTCGGATGCGGCGAAACGCGATGCGATCAAGGGTTTCCTGAAATGGATGCTTGAGGATGGCCAGGGATATAATGAAGCTCTCGCCTACGCGAAACTTCCTAAGACCGTGATCGCGAAGGAAGAAAAAGCGATCGGACTGATCCACTAAAGATGGCAAGTGCCTCAAGCACAATGGACGGCGCGGCCCCGATTCGCTCGGGGCCGCGCTCTTTTCTACGCCGGTTGGCGGATGGGGATCAAATTGCGCATCTCATCACGCTGGTATTTGCCGCTTCCATACTACTGGTCACGACGATGCTGGTGTATCAACTGTGGATCGGCTCGACGGCCGCGCGGCACAAATTCGGCTGGCATTTCTTCTTTACCTCGACTTGGGATCCGGTCGCGGGCGACTTTGGAGCGTTGCCTTTTATTTACGGCACGCTCGTCACTTCGGCGCTGGCACTTCTGATTGCAGTGCCGCTCGGCTTGGGTGCGGCAATATTTCTCGCTGAGCTGGCACCGCGCAGTATTTCGGATGGGCTGGCGTTTTTGATCGATTTGCTGGCCGCGGTGCCGAGCGTGATCTACGGCCTGCTCGGAATTTTTATCGTCGTACCCATGATGCGGCTCTACATCGCGCCGTTTCTGAAAACTACGCTGGGATTCCTGCCGCTGTTTCAAGGGCCGAGTTACGGAGTCGGCATGCTGACGGCGGGCATCGTACTCGCAGTCATGGTGGTGCCATTTATCGTATCGGTATCGCGCGAGGTGCTCTTGTCCGTGCCGGCCGACCAGCGCGAAGCGGCCATGAGCCTCGGCGCGACACGATGGGAAGCGACGTGGAAAGTGGTTGTGCCTTTCGCGCGAACCGGCATTTTCGGTTCCGTCTTTCTGGCGCTGGCAAGGGCGCTCGGTGAAACGATGGCGGTCACGATGGTGATCGGCAACGACCCAAAAATTGCGGCGTCGCTTTTTGCGCCGGGCTATTCAATAGCGGCGGTGATCGCCAATGAGTTCAGCGAAGCCACTGGGAATCTCTACGTTAACTCGCTGGTTGAATTGGGGCTCGTGCTGTTCCTCCTGACGTTCATCCTCAATGGCGTGGCACGGCTCCTGATCGTCGCAACCGAGCAGAAAGGAATGTCGCAGGCATGAGCTTCCGGACGGCGTGGCGAAAGTCCGTGAACATCGTGATGCTCAGCCTGACGGGCGCGTGCGCACTCGTCACTGTTTCCGTGCTGATCTTTATTCTTGGTTACCTCGCGTGGAACGGCGCGTCCGCCGTGAATTGGGATTTCTTCACGAAGCTCCCGAAGCCCGTGGGCGACACCGGCGGAGGGATGGCCAACGCGATCGTGGGGAGCGGCAAACTTTTGCTGATTGCTTCGCTGATCGGCATGCCGATTGGCATAATGGCCGCCGTTTATCTGGCGGAGTTCGGCGGAAAAACATTTTCGTTTGTCGTGCGTTATACGACGGATCTATTAAACGGCGTGCCTTCCATCGTCATCGGAATTTTTGCTTACGCCGTAGTCGTGATTCCGATGAAGCATTTCTCGACGCTGGCCGGCGGATTCGCGCTGGGGATCATGATGATTCCGATCGCGGTGCGCAGCACCGAAGAATTCCTGCGCGCCGTGCCGAGGAATTTGCGCGAGGGCGCAATGGCGCTCGGTGCGAGCAAGTGGAAGACGATTGCGACGGTGATCGTGCCCGCGGCATTTCAGGGTATCCTGACGGGATTGCTGCTGGACATTGCCCGCGTGGCCGGGGAAACGGCGCCGCTGCTTTTTACGGCGTTCAGCAACCGGTTCTGGAGTCCGGGATGGAACCAGCCGATCGCCTCATTGCCGGTGATGATTTTTACCTATGCGATTTCGCCTTACGATGACTGGCACCGGCAGGCCTGGGCCGCCGGATTGGTCCTGCTTGCACTGGTGCTGGTGATCAACGTCGTGTCGCGATTGGTGATGGCGCGGCGCGCGGCATTTTTGCGGGGTTAGAATGTTGACAAGGTCGAGGGAATGAGCCTAGGAATGAATGCGGCCGCCACGGTGAGAGCCATGCAAACCGCCATACCAGCGACGACGCCGGTTGCGCAGGAAACGAGCCTGCCACTGCGCTTCAAGATTCGAGGCCTGAATTTTTTCTATGGCCCGAAGCAGGCGCTCTACGACATCAACCTCGACGTCCCGACGAACCGCGTGACGGCGCTCATCGGGCCGTCCGGCTGCGGGAAGTCCACGTTTCTCCGGAATCTGAACCGAATGCAAGAGACGATCCGGCACACGCGGCTCGAAGGCGAAATTCTCCTCGACGGCCAAAATATTCTCGAGTTGGACGTGGTGAAGCTTCGCAAGCGCGTAGGAATGGTTTTCCAGCGGCCGAATCCGTTTCCGAAATCCATTTACGACAACGTGGCGTACGGCCTGCGCATCAACGGTTACAAGGGAAGCCTTTCGGATTTGGTGGAGAAAAGCCTGCGGCGGTCCGCGCTTTGGGACGAAGTGAAGGACAAGCTGAGCCATTCGGCTTACGCGCTCTCGGGCGGCCAGCAGCAGCGATTGTGCATCGCGCGGGCGCTGGCGGTGGATCCGGAGGTCCTGCTTCTCGACGAGCCGTGCTCGGCACTGGATCCCGTAACCACGGCAAAAATTGAGGAGCTGATGTTTCAGCTCAAAGACAGTTGCACGATGGTAATCGTTACGCACAACATGCAGCAGGCGGCGCGCGCCAGCGACTTCACCGCGTTCCTGCTCGACGGAAAGCTGATCGAGCGGACGGTGACTTCCGAGCTGTTCACTACACCGAAGGATCCACGGACAGAGGCGTATATTACCGGCCGCTTCGGTTAAAGCGCTCCGGCAGGCGACAAACGAGCTCCGATTCGAGAGGAGCGCACGAGTATTTTTGAGCCGAAAGTTTCGGCGCGGGGGAGCCGCGGGAAAATGGAACGTCATTTTGAACACGAGCTGGAAGAGCTGAAGCAGCGATTGCTCTGGATGGGAAGCCTTGCGGAGCGGGCCGTGCATCAGGCCGTGCAGGCGGTGTTGGACGTCGAAGAGCATATGGCGGAGACGGTACTCGAAGAAGAAAACGCCATCAACGAGATGCAAATTGAAATTGACGAGCGAGTGACGCGGTTGCTCGCGCAGCAGCAGCTCGTGGCCATTGACCTGAGATTTATTCTCGCGGTTTCGCGCATCAACAACGACCTCGAAAGAATCGGCGACCAAGCCGTGAACATCGCGCAATCGGCGCTGCGCATCCTGCGGCACCCGCAGGTAAAGCCGTATGTGGATTTGCCGCGGATGAGCGAGATCGCGGAAGGAATGGTCCGCGACAGCCTGAACGCGCTGGTGCGCGGCGACGTGGATCTCGCGCGGAGCGTGCTCGCGCGCGACGATCAGGTGGACCTGCTCCGCGACCAGATGTTTCGCGAACTTCTCACCTACATGATGGAGAATTCCGCGGTCGTGTTTCCGGCTTTCGAGCTGATTCTCGTCGCGAAAAATCTCGAACGAATCGGGGATCACGCCACGAACATCGCGGAAGACGTGATTTATATCGTCGCCGGCCGCGACGTCCGCCATCCCGCGCTCGACCGCCGCTAAAACAACATTGTTCGACTGAGACTCCCGAACGCAGCGCGTTTTCGCCCCCGTGTTTTCTTCAGGCGAATTCGTGTGTCGGCCGTTGCGGTTTGTCCGCTGATTCGGTGGGCTGCGTGGGGAGACGGGCGCCGCGAGATTCGAGCGCGATGGGCGAAATTAATGCCGGAACTACGGAACGCGCGCAAAAATAGGCGCGCTACTGCGAGATGACCATCTCGGACGTACTCGTGAGGATCAAATTGTTCTTAAATAGCGGTATCCCGAAACCGAACGTGTACTCAACCTCGACTTGAACCAGGCAGCCGGGAGTGTTGGGCGGGTTGGCGCCGCTAGACGTACAGTCCGACCCCGCGACTCCGCCGGTCGTGGTCGTCCCCGGCCAGATGTAATCCGTGCTGCTGTTTACACATGTCGGACAATTTATGGTCAAGCAGCCGACCGTTGCGGTGGTGCAAGCGGCGTTGCTGTTCACATACATGCCCGGAGGCGAGAGGGTTCGAACGTAAGTAAGGATGTCGCTTCCTGCGGCCGGGCATGGTGTTATGTACTTATTGTTACAACTCGCACCGCGCACGCCAGCCCAACGGGTGGCGGCGCGCGCCGCGCTGGAAACGAAGTGGTAGGCGTACATGGCGCGGCCAAAATCGATGATGCCGACCATGAGAAAAAGCAGTATCGGGAGGATGGCAGCGAACTCGTAAAGCGTCGCTCCCCGCTGACTGGACTTAGTTCGCACCCTTTTCATCATCTTAGACACGCCTTATTAGACACGCCGTCGTGAGTTATCTCGTCCAGGAAATTGTCTTGCGGCCGTCGAGGTCGCGCGCCGCGAGTGGCCCGGCCGCGCTGGATGTTACTGAGTACCCAGCCGTAATTTGGCATTACCGTTGAACGTGTACGACGACTTGATCCCGGGCCAGGGAATCATCGGCGTATAGGTTGCTTGAGTGACAACGGACACGTAATTCACGAAGTGATTTCCGTTGCTGCAGGAGGCGCAGACCATCGTGCTCGGACTTACGCCAGTTCCGTCGGCGCATTCACATCCATAAGTCGCCACCGGATACCCGGTGACCCAGCAGGTTCTGCCCGCGGTGGTGGTGCACGTAGTCGATATGTTCTGGGCTTCGTTCTGCGCGGCGAGTTGCATGCCAGTGGTGTCTACCATTGTAACGGCGTTCTGAACGCCGTATTGGGCTCCCGCGCGCGCGGCGCTGGTCACTTCGATCGCGATGTAACAGGCGGTACCAAAGTCAACCGCTCCGGCCAGCACAATCATCAAGAGCGGAATCGCGACCGCAAGCTCTACCATCGCTTGACCGCCTTGCGACGGGCGGCGGTGCGTGCCGAAGAAGTAGCCGAAACGACGGGACCGTCGCGATGTTTGGAACATAGGTTGTGATTGCATGGGCATAATCACTGTACGAGAACCGCAGTACCCTCCGCCAATGGTGAGCCGTTCGGCAATGTGTGAGTGTCGCGGTTAAACGTGAAGTTAAAGACCCACGAAATATCTCGCGCGACGAGATACGTATAGTTCGCGCTGGTTCCGAAATCGAAGTCGAAGTTCACAGTGGGGCCGCTCCCCCCGGAGTTACCCGGGAAGTAGTAGGCGCCTTCGTGGTAAATCTGCCCTCCAAAGTTAAAGTCCGCCACGAAGTTGGCGTTAACGGTATTGTTCGGATCCTGCCAGAAAAGAATTCCGGCATATGGGCCCGTTGTCGGAGCAACCAATCCACACTGATTGGTTCCGTGCGTGAAGCCGTTGCAGAAGCTGGAGAAGTCGAAATAGCTGTTTATAGCGCCATAGCATTGGACACATCCGGTTGGGGAAAAGGTTCCGGCGATACCTGTATTGTAGAAAGTCACTCCATTCGCCTCGCCGACTGTGCCCCCGCCGCCTCCGCCATTGCCAGTGAGGGTCATTCCGCCGCCGTAAAGGACGAAAAGTGAGGGAGAGCCTTCCGTTGCATTGAAGTTCAGGGATGAGCCGAACCCGAAGGAATCGTTAATTCCGCCGATTAAATAATAGGTTCCCGATCCGAAGTTAACGACGACGTTACCCTCGCCATAACGGCTGTGTGTTTGTATCGCCCCGATGCCTGCCGTCGGATTGCCCACAATCATGTATGTGCCGGGAGTAAACGTGATCGTAATCGCGAGATCGCTCCCCGGAAGGAATTCAAGGCCGCCGCAGTTGAGGCCATTGTTAAAATAAGGCGCGGTGTTCGGAGTGAGTTTGATTGACGTCGTGATAATGCTTGCCGGCGCTTTGGCGCTGCACGTATTTGCGGGAGGTGTCCCGTAAGGGGCGGGAGCGGACGTGAGCGTCGGCGCCTCGCTAGCCAAGTACGCGAACGGATCTGGAACTGCCGCGGTGATCTTGACCGGCGTTGCTCGTCTGAAGCCGAAGCCGCAGCCGAATCCGCCGAAAAAGACGTCGTTTGATCCCTTAAGTTGGAAGGATGGCGCACAGATTCCGCCCAAAAACCCAAGCAGATTTGAGTTGTCCACCACACCACACGTTGAGTCAACGATCGCTAGTTCTAAAGTCATGGCGCCGCTGGCATTAGTATCGAGCCCGTAGATGCAATTGAGGCTGCCCTCAGCCACCGAAGTGGCAGAGATCGTCAGATACTTGGGCGCGCCAAAATTTTGGGAAAAAAACGTGGGCACCTGTGTGTCGGTAACCGTCACTTCCGCGCAAACGGTGCAGAGCGTAGCGCCACCGGTTCCCGCGAAGGGCGTCGAGGGGCACGCGCCGTACGCGCCGCTCGTGTTCGGCGGCTCGCACACATTCACCTTCACGCCGTTCACGCCGTCTTTGAAGTTATCTTCCGCAGCGGCGGAGATTGCCGCGGTTGTCACCGTAGTTGCACCTCCACCTACGGTGTTCGCATAGGGGATTTGTATTGCGCCGGCGAGAGCCGCGTTGTCCGCGGCCGTCTGAATCTGGCGCTGCATGTAGCGAACGTATCCCATGTCGATCGCGAGACCCATCATCGCGATAAATGCGACCATGCTGAATGCGATCATCAGCAGAGATTGACCTGCTTCTCTATTTCGCCTTGTCATTTCCGCACCCTCATGCACGGCTCGCAGGGGACCGCTGCGAACTCTCCGAGAATTCAAGATTCCGAATCTAACGACCTGCTGGGCCGAGCCTCTTGAGCACTGCGGAGTGCCCCAAGTGCTGCTTCTCTGTTGATACTCGAACTCCAATAAGCCGTCAACTCAATTTACCATGTCTGAACACTGATCTGTGCCAGGCCTATAGCGTATAGAACTCACACAAAATGAAGACTTTGATGGCGAAAGGCCGGGCAATTTCTTGCTCAAATAGTGCCATTGTTTTCTGCAAACAGCTACACTTCCGTCAAGGAGCGATCAAGCGCTCAACCCAACATTGCGACTAAAGCTTAGCCGCCGGTCATCTCAAAAGAGCTACAACCCGATAAAAAATAAGAGAGTTACTGACGCCGCACCAAACACCGGCCGGTTTCCCGGCAAGGGCTAAGGCAACGCCGGACTCCAATCGAGCCATTTGCTCCACTTTCATGGTGCAATTTGCGTGCCGACTTGAAACATCTTGTAGGCTAGCGTCGGTCAGGCACAACCGGACCGGAATCGTTGAATCCGTCGAATCGAAAATACACCGCCTCGTGCCGTGGTTTGCAGGCAAGCGCGGTAAGCGCGGTTTGACACCCCCGCAGGCGGCCATTACACTTCGAGATTGTTGTCGGTGAGGGACGAAACGCTGAGATTTCGCGCGCGCATCTGGTTGGTTCTGGCCATCGCATTCACAACAGGTATGAGCGGCTGCGCTGTAAGCAAGAAAACGGCCGTGCCGCCGGGGCAAACGCGCCAGGCGCTTGTGGCAACGCAGGCCGAATTAATCGCGAAATTCAACCGGCAGGCGAATGCGATCCAGTCGTTGAATGCAACCGTCAAGCTAAAAGCGGCGGCGGGATCTAAATACAGCGGCGTGGTCGAGCAATATCATGAAGTCAACGGATTCATCCTGGCGCAGAGGCCGGCGAAAATTCGCGTGATCGGGCAGGCGCCGGTGGTGAACAAAAACATTTTCGATATGGTGAGCGACGGCGAGACATTCAGGATTTTCATTCCGTCGAAGAACAGGTTTATCACCGGCCCGGCAAAATTCGAAAAGCCCGCGGAAAAATCGATTGAAAATCTCCGGCCGCAGCATCTGGTGGACGCGCTCTTTTGGGACGTAATCCGTGAAGACGCGCCGGTGATTTTCGAAGAGACGGAAGAGAACGGCAATCGCGAATACGTTTTGACGGTCCTCCAAGGCTCGCGGCGCGATACAAATTTTGAAATCGAGAGAAAAATTCGATTTGACCGCACGGACTTGAACGTCGCGGAAATCGAGAATTTCAGCGCGGCGGGGAAATTGGAGTCGGTGGTTCATTTTGGGGACTGGCAGCCGGCGGGCGACGCGCAATTTGCGCGCGACATTCGCGTCCGAAGGCCCCATGATGATTACGAGCTTGATATTCTCGTGACGAAGCTTGCGGTGAATGAAACGATCGCGCCCGAGCGCTTCCATCTCGATCAGCCGCCGGGCACAGAGCTTGTCGAGGTCGGCAAGGAACAAAAGGAATCGAAGCCGTGATCCCGCAGATGATCCTTCAAAACGTGCTGCACCGGCCGATTCGGACGGCTCTCACGGTCCTCGCCGTAGCGATCGAGGTAATGCTCGTCATTACTGTGGTCGGGTTGACGACGGGCCTGGTGACGGACTCGGCGAAGCGCATTGAGGGCATCGGAGCAGACATCATGGTGCAGCCGCCCTCCGCGTCCGTATTGATGGCGTTCAGCGGCGCACCCATGCCGATTCGCTTGGGCGACAAGCTCGCCGAGACGAAATACGTGAAAGCGGTTGCGCCGGTTCTCCTGCAATTCAATTCGACGAACGGCCTCGATATTATTTACGGCATTGATCCGGATTCGTACAAGGCCGTGTCCGGCGGATTCATACTGCATTCGGGACACGAGCTCGAGGAATCAGACGACATCCTGGTGGACGACGTGTACGCCAAGGGCAAGAACGTGCGTGCCGGGCAATACCTGCACATTCTCGATCACGACTTTCACGTCGCGGGCATCGTTGAACACGGAAAGGGCGCGAGGCTGTTCGTTTTGCTGCCTACACTTCAAGATCTCGCGGGTGCGCACGACAAAGCCTCCGTCTTCTACATTAAGTGCGAGCGCCCGGATGACACAGACACCGTGATGGATGAAATCAAGGAGCTGCTTCCGCGCTACGAAATTCGCCCGCTGAAGGATTTTATTTCGTTGATGACCTCGTCGAGCCTCCCAGGTTTGCAGGCGTTTATCAACACGATGATCGGTCTCGCGGTGGCGATCGGCTTCCTCGTAATTTTTCTTTCGATGTACACGACGATCATCGAGCGAACGCGTGAAATCGGCGTGTTGAAGTCGCTCGGCGCGTCAAAGGCCTATATTATTCGCGTGATTTTGAGTGAAACGACATTGTTGTGCGTCGCGGGCACGCTCGTCGGCATCGCGCTGTCGTTCGCGGCGCGCTCCTTGTTCCTGCATCTTTTCCCCACTCTGACAATCCTGATCAGCTACGAATGGGTGTTGCGGGCTGCGGGCATCGCGATTCTCGGCGGACTGATCGGCTCGTCCTACCCGGCGTGGCTCGCGAGCCGGAAAGATCCCGTCGAAGCCCTCGCATACGAATAGCCCCAGGAACTTCGGTTGAGAACGGCCCAAGTGCAAATCTGACCGCGCCGCGCTTGAATCCGAGTCGCGATTCTGCCTCCCCGATACGAATTAATTTTTTGCTGCTTCAAGCGGATGGTGCTATAGCCGCTAGAACAAGGAGCGTGAATCGAAATGGATCGCCGCGAATTTCTTAAGAACTCGCTTGCCGCCGCAAGCGGCGCTTTGATTGCCGGACACGGGTTCGCTAACGAAATATCGCCCGATCAGGAGCAGGTTCCGGGCGCGATTGCGCCTGCTGAAATCGCAAGTGCGCGTTTTCCGAGTGGATTCCTATGGGGCATGGCCACCGCTTCTTATCAGGTTGAAGGCGCGTGGAACGTGGACGGCAAGGGCGAATCCATCTGGGACCGTTTTTCACACACCGTTGGCAAAGTGAGAGGCGGCGCTACCGGCGACGTCGCTTGCGACCAATACCACCTCTACCCGCAGGACGTCGCGCTAATGAAGCGGCTGAACTTGAAGAGCTACCGGTTTTCGATTTCGTGGCCGCGCATTCAACCTACGGGCTCGGGCGCCGTGAACCAGCAGGGCCTGGACCATTACAGCCGTCTCGCCGACACTCTGTTGGCCGCCGGGATACGTCCTTTCTGCACGCTCTACCATTGGGACTTGCCGCAGGCGCTTGAAGATCGCGGCGGCTGGCCCAATCGGGATCTCGCGGCTTTCTTCGCTGACTACGCCGGCATTCTGGCAAAGCACCTCGGAGATCGGATCACGGTTTGGGCTCCGTTCAACATGCCGTGGACATTCACTTATTTTGGTTACGGCATCGGCATTCATCCGCCGTGCAAGTCCGGGGGATACGGCAAGTTTCTGAAGGCGGCGCACACCGTCAATCTGGCGCAGGGCGAGGCATTCCGGGCGATCAAGGCGGCATCTTCGCAGGCGACCGTAGGCAGCGCCTACGGCATGGCACCCGCCTATCCGAAGTCCGATAGCGACGCCGATCGTGGCGCCGCCGCGCGCTACCACGCCATGAACAACGACTATTTTCTCCGCACCGCGATTCATGGCGAATACCCGAAGGCATTTGCGGGCGAAACGCCTTATGAGCTCATGGGATTCAAACCCGGCGATGACAAGATCATGAAAGCGCCGCTCGATTGGATTGGGTTTCACTACTACACGCGGCGCGTTGTTTCCGACGCAGGCGGCGCTCCGTCAAACGGGCAAGCCACTTTCGGAACCGAAATTGAGACGGATCAATCGGCCGGCCGCGATCCGTACACCCGTTTTCACGCCGAGATGCCAACTGAAGGCCCACTTACCGACGCCGGCCTGGAAGTATGGCCGCGCGGAATTTATGATCTCGTGATGCAAATCACGCGCGAATACAATCGGCCAATCATCGAGATTACGGAGAGTGGTTGCAGCTATCTCGACACGCCATACGGAAATGAAAATGGCCGCGTTCCCGACACGCGCCGCATCGATTTCTTCCGCCCGCACCTGGCGGAGCTGGCGCGCGCCATCGCGGACGGAGCCAACGTTCGCGCTTATCACGCGTGGAGCTTGCTCGATAATTTCGAGTGGGCGGATGGATACAGCCAGCGTTACGGCCTGACTTATGTGGATTTCCGCAATCAGAAGCGGACGGTGAAAGATTCGGGGTTATGGTATGGCCGAGTGGCCGCGGCGAATCAATTGAATGTGTAATTCGGAAGATTCACGCTATGTGGGTGTTCGAATCCAAAGGAGCAGCTATTTTCTAGCGTGCCGATTTGTAGCCGGGACACGCGAGGATAGGCAGGCGCGGGTATTTTGCGAAGCGGGAATCGGTTAAGGAAAGACGGCAGAGGATGAAGGTCGAGCCGCGCTCGGATTCAATGCGCTGAGAGTGAATGCAATCGGCGCAAAGGCCCGCGGATTTGCGCGCTTCGTCTTTCTCCGCCGTCATTACGATTCGCGGCCACGAAGGATTCGCGCGGCCTCAGCGATATTCGAATCGCCCGCCGCGGCGTTTTCTCCATTTGCAGGGCCGGCGTTTGGTTTTCCGTCCGCGCCCGGTTCTGCGGGAATCGCGTCGCCTTCTCCGGGCGCGAGGAACAGATTGGATTCGACGCCGTGCTGCTTGTTGTAAAGCTCGAAGTAACGGCCGCCAAGAGCGTAGAGCGATTGATGCGTGCCGCGCTCGATGATCCGGCCAGCCTCGACGACGAGGATTTGATCGGCGCGGCGAATCGTCGAAAGCCGGTGCGCGATGACAAACGTGGTGCGGCCCTTCATCAGATACGCGAGGCCTTCCTGAATCAGCGCTTCGGACTCGGAATCGAGACTCGAAGTCGCCTCGTCGAGAATCAAAATTCGCGGATCGGCGAGAATCGCGCGGGCGATGGAGATGCGCTGGCGCTGACCGCCGGATAGCTTGACGCCGCGCTCGCCGACCACCGTGTCGTATTTTTTCTCGAAGGTCTCCGCAAATTCGTCCACGCGAGCGATCCGGCACGCGGCGAGGAGGTCCGCCTCGGAAGCATTCGGTCGGGAAAAGGCCACGTTTTCGCGAATCGTTCCGTCGAAGAGAAACGTGTCCTGCAATACAACGCCGAGCTGCGTGCGATAGCTATCGAGCCGCACCGTGGCGAGATCCGTGCCATCAACCAGCACGCGGCCGGAAGTCGGAGTATAAAACGCGGCAATCAAGCCGATGATCGTGGATTTGCCAGCTCCAGATGGACCGACGAGCGCCGTTACGGTTCCGGGCTGCGAGATGAAATCAACGTCGTGAAGGACCTGCTTGCTTTCCGCGTAAGCGAAGGCGACTTTGTCGAAAGCGACCTCGCCGCGAATCTTGCCGATGCTCACGGTGCGTCGTGGATCAGATTCTTCCTGGCTTTCCTTCAAGATTTCGCTGGTGCGTTCAAGGCCGGCCATGCCTTCGGTCAACTGCGTCCCGATGGCAACGATCTGAAACACGGGCGCGACGAGAAGTCCGAGGAACGCGATGTAGGTGAAAAACGTTCCCAGGGTCATCGTTCCCGCGAGAATGCGCTTCGCGCCGAGGTACATGATGAGCGCGCTTACGAGGCCCAGAAGCACGGTCGATGAGAGGCTCATCACAGACGTCGCCGTGAGCGTTTTCAGGATGTTGTCGAGCAGCCGCTGCACGCCGCCGGCAAAAACGCCCTCTTCGCGCTCCTCCGCGTGATAGCCCTTCACGACGCGCACGCCCGCAAGAGACTCCGTCAGCCGGCCGGTGACTTCCGCATTCATCTTCGAGCGCGCGCGATAGATCGGGCGAATCGTGCCAATAGCGATATTCAATGCGAAACCGAAGCCGACGAGGATCGCGAAGGCGACCAGGGTCATGAATGCGCTGATTTTCAGAAGAATGATGAACGCGAAAACGGCGGTCATCACGCTTCCGGCGAATTCGACGAGGCCGGTGCCGATCAGATTTCGCAGGCCCTCAACGTCGCTCATGATGCGCGTAACGAGCGCGCCCGTTTTGTTGGCGTCGTGGAACGATATCGAGAGGCGGCCGATGTGCGACTGAACTTGAAGACGCAATATCGCGATCATGCGCTGCGCGGCCTTCGAGAGAAGCTGCGTGAGCGTATAGGAGGTGACGCCCTGAATCGCCGTCGCGGTCAAAACCGCCAGAACGATGGGCACAAGGAGTTGCACCTGACGCTTCCCAATGACGTTGTCCACGAGAAACTTCGTCGAGCCCGGGAGCACGAGCCCCGCCACGCGGTTGCTGGCAATCAGACCGAAGCCGGCGAGCAGAAGCCAGCGTTGCGGGTGGACGTAGACCCACACCTCCGGAAGCAGCTTGAGGAAGCTCCCGCCACCTTTTGGCTTTGACGGGCTTTCGGACGCGCCCGCGGCCCCGCGGCCAGACCGCGGAGAGATTCGCATGTCTGCTGCACCTGCGTGACGCATGAGGACTATTGTCTTATATCCGGGGGCGAATTGCTTGCCGGCGGGATGCGATGGCCGTGAGCCCGTCTCCGACTATCCGGTGAATTTTATTGCGGCGCAGAAACCGCGGGCAAGCGACGGGAAGGCTCCGAGCTTGCGGCTCAAGAGCGACTGGTGCGCGGAGGTGCGCTTAGCTCGCCGCGTTTTGCAAGTTGAATAATTCGATCGGCGGCACGGTAGGCGAGCGCCTGGATGGTCATGGTTGGTTGGCCTCGGCCGGAAGTGACGAGGCTGCTTCCGTCGCAGAGAAACAGATTGGGCACGTCATGCGCGCGGTGATCGGGATTGATCACCGAAGTCTTCGGGTCATATCCCATGCGGCATGTGCCGAGCAGGTGCACGCCGAACTGCTGCTCGCTCACCGGCATACTCCATTTTCGGAGCGCGGGCGTCGCGTCAAGCAACTCCATCGCGCGGTCGAGCAGATACTGGCAAGTCTTCAAATCGTCCGGATGGTCCTTGTAGGTAACGCGGATGGCGGGGAGCCCCCAGTCGTCCATCACGTCCGGGTCCAGACTGATGCTGTTCGTTTCCACAGGCAGCGATGTGCCGTGGCAGAACACCATCGCCGTGCGCGTAAAATTTTTCTGAAGCGCGGCTTTGTACCCGGCCCCACATTTCGGCGTGTCCATCGGCAATCCGGCCAGCCCGAAAATGATCGGGTGCATATCGAAGCGCATGTCCATTCCACCGCCACCGCAAAAGCCAAGATTGGGATCGAGTTCGTAGAAATCGTGGACGACGCGCGTCACCACCTGGCTCTTGTATTCGTTCAACGGATGCTCGTATTGTGCGTAGGCGAACGCGCCCGAGTTGAACATCAAGTGGCGGCCCACGAGCCCGCTCGAATTCGCCAGCCCCTGCGGAAAAAGCGAAGACTTCGACATCAGCAGAAGGCGAGGCGTCTCCGCGCCGTTCGCGCAGACAATCACAGCTTTGGCTTTCTGGAAATTTCCGCCCTTGCGCGCGTCGAAGTAGGCCACGCCGGTGACGCGCCCCGCCGCATCCGTGCGAATTTCGTGTGCGTAGCTTTCCGCGCGGATCTCGCAGCGACCCGTGCGCTCGGCCTCGGGAATCACGGTGGCCAGAGAGCTGGATTTGGCGCCCACCTCGCACCCGTATCCCTCGCAATAGCCGCAGTGAACGCAGGCGGAGCGGTCCCGGTAATTCTGCGAAAGAATAGCGATCGGCGCAGGGAACGGGTGCCAGCCCATTTTGCGGGCGCCGCGCTCAAATATCGCCCCGGTGGACTTGATGGGCAACGGCGGCATGGGATAGGGCTTCGAGCGCGGAGGGTCGAACGGGCTCACTCCCGCCTGGCCCGATACGCCGATCTCCCATTCCACTTTCGTGTAGTAAGGCTCGAGATCGGCGTAGGTGATTGGCCAGTCGGCGAGCGAAGCACCCGCCACCGCGCCTCTCTTGCTGCGTTCGATAAAATCAATTTCGTGGAAGCGCCAGTAATTCGCAGTGAAGTGAACGCTACTGCCGCCGACCATCCGCCCGTATGAAATCGCGTGTTGCACCTTGGCTTTGTCTTGCTCGGCCTTGCGGAAGGTCATCGGCTGGTGCTTCGGATTATTCGTTAGCGCGTGTTCAAGAAACGTCCTCAGTTCGTTGTGTTGGAAATCCTCCTCGTGGAGGTAGGGACCCTGTTCGAGAACTACCACGTGGAAGCCGGCTATGGAGAGCTCTTTCGCCAGAACTCCACCGGCAGCCCCGGAGCCGATGATGGCGAAGTCCACTTCTTCGTTGGGGCTGAACTTGCGCATCGCGCGGGTCACGACTTGGTTCCTTTGCGTGCGGCGGCGTGCTCGGCAGCATATTCGGCATCGTAATAGCCGAAGGGCGGAGTATGTGTGCCTGCGTGATCGAAGCCGATGAGCTTCCACCCGGCCATGTCTCGGTTGCCGCCATCTTCGGGATTACTGAGGAATCCGATCACTGTAATGGATCGGAGCACGGCGAATGCAGGCGTGCTCTCAATTGCCTTCAGGATTTCCGTTTGCTGCGCAGCGGTGAGGGAAGCAAAATCAGTGGACGCGGGAATTAGCTCTTTGCGCTTTCCGTCCACCGTGGCCAGCGCATCGGCAAAAGGCTTCTGTTGGTCGGCGCCAATCGTGCGCAAGAAGCGGTCAATGAAGTAGACCACGCCGGCCTCGCGCGCGCCGGGTGTGTCTGTGGTGGGAATAATCAGGCCGGTGATGGCTTCGACGTCGGATGCCTGCGCGGGTGTCAAGAATTCGAACTTTGCAGGGACGCCGGCAGCCACGGCCCGCATGGTGTGCTGTGCGTGCTGCTGCGCGGCCAGTATCTCCGGCCACGCCGCCGCGAGCCACGCGCTTCCAGCGCCCACCAACGATTGCAGCAGGAAACTCCGCCGGGAGAAATCCGCTCTGTCCATCGCGCCCCCAAGTACGAACGCACCTCGCCAGATTGCAGGTGCGAAGCGGGCATCGTACGTTCCTCGCATGCTCGATTCAACGAAATTGTCGTGGGGAGCGGGCGTTCGCGGAAACTGAGCGATACTGATGGCGGGAATTCGTTTACAATTGCGATATGGGCAAGACGGGCGATTCGGCGGATAGCGGCGTTCTGCGCCGAGCGATTCATAGCGGCCTGGAGCGGGCGTACTCGAGCGTGCGACTGGACTCCGCAGCGTATTTGAATCATCTGCGTCGCGCCTACCGCCTGCCTGTCCTTTCCTATGACGACATGTTCCGGATGCCCGTCGCGGCGCTCGACAACGTGGCGGACCAGGTGATTTCCTCGTCCAAGACGGTCGCGGCGCTCGAAGGCGTAGGAATCGGCATGGGCGGGATGCTGACGGTCGTGCCGGACATGAGTTTCCTCGCCATCATCGCGATGCGTATGCTGCAGAAGCTCAGCCTGGTATATGGCTTCGAATACGCGACCGAAGAAGAAGTCGTGGGGCTCTGGATTGCAGCGGGCACGGCTGCGGGCCTCGATCTCGGACGCGACATCTTGGAAAAAGAAGTGGTCGAGCGCTTTGTCCCGCGAATCATGGAGAGCATCGCGGCGAAGATGGGGGCGGAAGTCGCCGAGAAATGGGCGGGCCGGCTGATTCCCGTGTTAAGCGGGGTGATCGGCGGAACGCTCAACTATTATTTCATACGCCAGTGGGGCCGGCGCGCGAAGGAGCATTTCAGAGCGCGGCATCTGGCCCAGCGGCAGCTCGAGATCAACGCTGCCGGAATTCATTCCCTCGATTCTTCGAATAAGCCATTACTTCCTGCGTAAGAGTCCGGCCGCCAGCCAGACCATACCGGCCGCTTCACCCAAATCGGACCGGATCGCGATGACAACCCCGTGACGCGCAGCGTCAATCCCGCCGTGAAACGTGTTCTAGGCAGAAATCGAAATCGCGACTAAAATTGTAAGGTTCCCCGAAACCTCAACGGCCAGCCGGGAGCTGTGCTTGGAGCTCATTCTAAAGACCGAAAATCTGTGGAAGGTATACCGCTCGGGAAGAGTGGAGGTCGCGGCGCTGCGCGGGGTCAGCGTTGACGTGATGCCCGGCGAATTCATCTCGATCATGGGCCCCTCCGGTTGCGGCAAATCCACCTTCCTGCACGTAATCGGCGGCCTGGCGAGCCCTTCGAAAGGGCGGGTGTTGCTGGATGGCAACGACCTTTCCGTGCTCGACGACGCGGCGCGAACGAAACTTCGCCGGCACAAAGTCGGCTTCGTATTTCAGCGATTCAATCTCCTGCCGACGCTTAACGCGCATGACAACATTGCGCTGGCTCAGCACATTCATGGCGACGGTTTCGATCCCCATCGCTTTGAGCTGATCATTTCGATGCTCGGCCTGGCGGGGCGGATGAAGCACAGGCCGTCGGAGCTATCGGGCGGCGAGCAGCAGCGCGTGGCCATTGCGCGCGCGATCATCAACGAACCGAAAATCATCCTTGCCGACGAACCCACCGGAAATCTCGACACGCAAAGCTCGGAGAACGTTCTCGGCCTACTGCGGCAACTCAATAAGGATTTTGGGCAGACAATCGTCATGATCACGCACAATCCGGAAGCCGCGACGTACGGCAACCGCGTCCTGCACATGCGCGACGGTCTCGTCGTGGACGGAGCGAGCGCGGCCCACTGAGATGCACAAGCTCTGGAACGGAATCGTCCGCACGCTCTTCTGGTCATACGATCGCGGAAGCTGGCCGTACGATGTGATGGTTGTCGCGATCTTGATTTTCGTGCTGCTCACTCCCCGCAGATGGTTCAACGATCAACCGCAGGCGAGCACCGCTGCGGCGGCGCAAGCTGAAGCGATGATCCAGCTCGTTGCAGAAGATGACGCGGCGAGCACCCGCACTTACCGGTTGAACGCCGCGGTGCTGGCTCCCAACAAGCGCGCGCAAAAGCCCACACCGGAACTCGAAGAGGAAACCCACCAAATTCTTGGCCGGTCGGTGGAGGATCTGAAAGGCCGGACGTTCCAGGTTCTTCAGATCAATCCGATTCGCGGCGAAGATGGCTCGGTGCAGTACTACGATGTTGGAATAAAACTTTAGAGCTTGTTCACCCGCCATTCGATCGCTTCAAATATTCGATTGCGCGCTTGATGAGGGAACCTGTCCGGCTCAAATAGCGTCACATCCTGTGTGCTATCATTCATAGGTTTTGCGTTCTTGGGGGCAAGAGCGCGCAAGGAGATGTTTTGGGACGATTCTGGGCGGTGTTTGTATCTCTGATGCTGGCGTTTCCTTCCGGTGTTGCGGCATCGCAGGGACGCGCATCCATGTCGCTCGAGCAGGCTCTCAACCGGCTCGACGACGCGGCGCATGACTTCCACAGCCTGTCGGCCGATGTGGAACGGACAAAGGTGACGGTCGTTGTCAACGACAAATCCACCGAAACCGGAACGATTGTCGTGCATGGCGAAAAGATGCGGCTGGAGTTGAAAGACCCCGATCCGCGCACCATCCTGCGCACGGGCGACTCGCTTTTCGTCTACAACCCGAAGCTCAATCGCGTCGAAGAATACAATCTCGGAAAATACAAGGCATTCGCGGATCAGTATCTGCTGCTGGGTTTCGGCACGCCGGGACGCGAATTGAAGAAGGGCTATCTCGTCACGTTGTTGGGCGAACCGGTGCTCGACAGCAAAAAAGTGATCGAGCTTGAACTGACGCCGAAATCGGAAGCGATGCGCAATCAGATTTCAAAAATCGAGTTGTGGCTCGACGAGAGCACATGGCTTCCCGTGCAGCAGCAGTTTTTCGAAACGGGCTCGGAGGATTATTTCATCATTCGCTACACAAATATCGTGCGCAACGCGCGAATTGACGAATCGGAATTCAAGCCCCATTGGAAGGGCGCGGAGAAAGTCAAGCCGCAGGGTTAGCCCGCAGTTTTTGCAAGAAATTCCATTTCGAAAATAATCGACCGTTGGATCAGCGTTTGACGCTCTTGGCGGAAGCGGCGCGTCCGGATTCGTGCGCGATGAGCGCTTCTTTCCGAGAAATACCCCAGCGGTAGCCGGCAAGATTGCCGTCTTCGCGGACGACGCGGTGGCAAGGCACTACGATTGAGACTGGATTAGTGGCGCAGGCGCGCGCGACAGCGCGAACGGCGGTCGGCCGGCCAATAGCGCGGGCGACTTGAGTGTACGTGCGCGTAGCGCCGTACGGAATTTTCCGCAACTCTTCCCACACGCGGCGCTGGAACGCGGTGGCCTGCACGTCAGTCGGCAAATCAAGCCGTGGTTCGCGCCCGCGCAGATGCTCGACAATCTGACGCACCCAATTTTCGAAGCCATGGCGATCGCGCTCGATTTCCGCGCGCGGATATTCGCGCCGCAGCTCCGACTCGAGCTTCGCGTCGCTTTCGCTGAGATAGACCGCGCTGATTCCACGTTTCGTCGCGGCCACGAGAAGGTGGCCGAGCGGTGAATCCGCGATCGTGTAGCCGATCTGCATTCCCTCGCCGCCGCGGCGATAGGTCGCGGGAGTCATTCCCAATTGTTGCGGGGCGCGTTCATACAGGCGGCTGCTTGAGCCGAACCCGGCGTCATAGAGTGCTGTCGTCACGTCGTCTCCTTTTTTCAAACGGGATTTCAATCGGCGCATCCGGTGCGCGTCAGCGTACTGCCGGGGCGTGATGCCCATCAAGCGGCGGAAGGCGCGGCCGAGTTGATGCGAGCTGATGCCCGTGCGCGATGCGAGCGCACGAAGCTTCAGCGCGTTTTCATCGCCGGCAGAATTGGGATCGGCGAGTACGGCTTCGATATGATGGCAAACGCGCGCGACCGCCGCTGCGTGCGGATCGCGTTGCTCTGCCTGCGATGGCCGGCAGCGCCGGCATGGCCGGTAGCCTTTGCGTTCGGCCTCTTCGGGCACTCGAAAGAAGAGCACCTGCGCGCGCCGCGGCTTTCTGGAAGGGCACGATGGCCGGCAATAGATTCCGGTCGAGCGGACAGCATATACAAAAGCGCCGTCGGCGAAGCGGTCGCGCGTCTCGACCGCGTGCCACCGCGGATCGCCGTCAACAGTGATTTTGTTGGGTACAGAGTGTTGGAGCGCGCTCATTGACTTGTTCTGACACTCGACAACTTACAGAACTCCCGGGAAATTGGCTATCCGATTCTAGCGCGCAAACTAAGGCAGTGAATCCTTGGAGTTTTTCCGGCATCGGCAAGCGCGAGGGTGCTCTTTTGGACCACAGGACTCGACGAAGGATGTTCTGGAAGGATAGGATTGCGTCCGGGGTCTTGGATTCGCACGGTGTCTTTCCGCTGTTCCTGATCTCGCATCGTTGAACGTGAAGGTGTCTTAGATGGCCATCGGCGCATTGGTTCTCATTGTGGTCGGAATCGCTGGCGTTTTTGTGTGGCGTTCCGTGCAGCGTAACCGCAGTGAGTCTGACGACAGCTCGAAAGCCAAACTGCGGGGCGAGATTCGCGAATTTTACTGCGATGCGCCTTATCCGCCTAACGGCGCCGATTACGCGCTAGTTCTCAGAGTGTCGCTGATAAACCTGTCTCCGACCGCCGCGAGTATCAAGGGATACCGGCTCGAAACGATTTGTGCGGGCGTCCGGTATCAATCTTCCGTCCTGCATGACCCGGCTTGCTGGGTTCTGATACGAGAGACGATCAAGCGCGACACCGACGGCCACTCCAGCGTCGGGACCGAGCAGACGGTGCTTCAAGACCTTCGGAAGCTCGCGGGCACGGACGCGCTGCCTCACAATAAGGAATTGACGGCATGGCTCGCGTTTCTCTTTTCCGGAATGTTTGCACGAAGGATCGATTTCCAGCCGCCGGAAAGTTTCGATGTTTATCGCTCGCGCCTTGTGATCATCGATTCCAGCGGCGCGGAACATCGATTTTCGGTTCGCCCGGACTTCGGGAACTCGGGGATCCTTGGAGAAGCGCCGGAGTGACCGTCGCACCCCGCTTCGCGCGCCGCGTGTTTCGCCCGATGTGCATGCCCGAAACTAAAGCGAAGGCGATGTTTACTCTTTGAAACGAGTCGTCTTTCCGACTCGTTGACCTGAATTCCGTATTCCGCGATAGTCCGAACGAGCCGGCATCGCCTTTGCCGGGGGGACCTGGGGGTCATCCAAACATGGCAGCATTGCCCGAGCCATTGGGGCAGGGTGGTGTCGATTTTTCACGCAAGGAAGCGCAGAACCGCGCCGAGGAGTCGAAACGCCTCGAGACGGTTCGGCCGCGGCGGGTATTCCTCGTCCCGACGCACGCGGTGGGACTTTCGTACGAAAGGCGCTGCGCGCCAAGGGCTTACCTCAATCTTCCCCTACGGCTGGTAGGCGTGAACGGGCAGATGCAGTCGCACGGAATCACGCTTGTCACAAAGAACATCAGCTCGACTGGCGTATTCTTCCTGGCGCCGTGCGAGCTCGAGAGCGGCGCGGCGATCGAGATGGAAGTAGGTCTCTTGGGCCGTCCGCTGGGACAGGGCAGCGTGCACATGAAGACCGCAGCGCACATCGTGCGCGTCGAAGAATCGCAAACCCCCGGATGGAAAGGCTACGCCGCTGCATTCGACGATATCGCGTTCAAGCGCGATGATACGCTTCCCCATCGCTACGCCGCGCGTTAAGCGCGAGCTTCCGAACTCTGCTACGATTTCATTCCCGTGAGACGCTCCCGATTTCCTGCACGCGCAGTCCTTCTCGATTGGGATGGCACGCTTCTGAATTCGTACCGATCGGACTCCCGCGCGTATCTCTATATGTTTCACGCCATGGGAATCGAGTGGGGCATGGCCGAACTCGAGCGGCATTACTCTCCGAACTGGCATCACGTCTATCGCGCGGCCAAATTGCCGCGGGCGATGTGGGACGAAGCCGACCGGCTCTGGCACAAAGCTTATGAGAAGGAGTCGCCGAGGCTGCTGCCGGGAGCGCGAAATGTGATTCGACGGCTGGCGCGGCGGGTCACGCTCGGAATCGTCACGAGCGGAACGCGCTGGCGCGTCCGCGAGCAACTGCGCGGCTTCAATCTCGCGGTCCATTTTTCCGCGTGCGTTTGCGCCGAAGACGCGTCGCGCCGGAAACCGCACCCGGCTCCGCTCAATCTCGCGCTGCGCCGGCTGAAATTGCCTCCCGATCAGTGCGTTTATGTGGGCGACTCGCCTGAAGACATCGAAATGGCACGACGCGCACGGGTTCGCGCTATCGGCGTGCGCGGGCCATTCCCCACCGCCGCGAGAGTTCTCGTCGCGCGGCCCGACCTCATGCTCGATTCGATCGCAGAATTACCCGATTGGATCGAGGACTTAACCTAGAAAGTTGAAAATGCAGGATTGAAAGCGATCGCGCGGTCGATCGCGCGTTCAGTTCGGCTTCTGCGCCGGCGCTGGTGCGGAAGGCGCTGGGGACGCAGTCACTGCGATTGGATTCGGTTGGAAATCGGTCGAGCGAACGACGAGGTGCAGGGGAAGGTTCTGCCCGTTCGGCTCGTTCACGAAATCGTCGGAGGCGGTGTAGGTCGGGAACCAATATTTTCCGCCAATGTTTTCGCGGTAGGTGTCGAACATTGAGAACGGCAGGCCGTTGCCCTGCGGCACCACTTCGCGGACAAATTTTCCCGAGCTCTTCACGATCGCGAATTCCTGCTGGTCCACCCAGATGACGCCATCGAAAAGCGGGCGATTCCGCATGAGCTGCTTCGGCTGAACCCGGAAAATGAACGTATTCAGCTCGTCGAGTTTTTCAGTGCCTTCGTATTTCAAGTTGTAATTCGGAAGCTGATCGGTGGTGAGCGCGAAGAGCGGGAGGTTGGCGATCGTCTTTACGTCTTCAAGCGTGAACGCGGTTTGCTTCAGCGTCGAGACGGGCTGCTTTACGATGCGGTCGTAGCGTTGGCCGTCCGACTTCACGTACATCTCTCCGGTGACCGAGAATTCTCCGGCCGGGTCGCTCATTTCCTTGATGCGAATCGTCTGATTGAACGAGTACTGGTCGAACGCCTTTTTCATTACGTCTTCGTTGGCTGTGAACCGGCGAATGATTTCCTCGGCCGGGATTGGAGGCGCTTTCACGTCAGTCGGCTGAGTGGGCAGGCGCTTGATTTCGTATTTGGGCGGCGGCGCGACGGGTCCTGCGGTCTGCGCGCGGGCCGCGACGGACACCGCCGCGAGGAGGACGAGAATCGTGATAGCAATGGCTAGAATTTTCAAAAGATCAATCTCAAGGAATTAGATGCATCCGGACGAGCAGGCGCTGGCTGCACCGCATCACCCGCACGTCCGGTCAACGCGAAATGCGATTCGCCCGGCGCATTCGGCGCGGCGCCGACAACCTTAGGCTCGCAGATAGTCCGGCTGCCAATCCCTGACCATCTTCTTGATGGGCGCACGGTCCGCGATCTTTTCGTCGAGGACCTTGCGGGCCAACTCCGGCAACTCGGCGTCGCTGGCGAAGCGAAGCGCGACGAGTTGAGAAGGAGTGAATTCGACGATCCTCGGGCGCAGGTCCGCGGAAAGCAACTGCTGCAGACGCAGCCGCATTTCGAGGCGAATCACGCGATCCTGCACCGTGAGCGCAAAAATGCGCGCGCAGAACGCCAGCACGATCAAAGCCAGGGCCGTGAGACACCCCATCGCTGTCGCGAAAGAAAAATGCCTGAACGCTTGGATCGTGTGCCACACGAAATTCACCGAGAGCACTGGGAGCACGAAGAAATGAAAAGCCGGGACAAATTTTGCGTGGTTCTCGAAACTCTGCGCCATGGCGTTGCCTCCTCCGACGCGGGATGCCGGGTCGGACCGCTCGAATTCTAGCAAATCTGGCGCAGAGAAGCGCTCCGCGAAGGCGCGCGGACTGGTTCGCCCTCAATCTGCGGGAAGAACGTGAAATGTCGTCGTCAACTTGAATTCGACGCCGGGCTCGAGGGCGTGCGATTGAAGCTTGAGCAGGACGGAATATCGCTTTTGTTCGACGGACATTTTGCCGGAGTCCCAATCCAGAGCTATGCCCGGACGGCCCGGCGTGCGCAGTTCAAGGCGGCTCGCATCGGAAGGAATCTCGATCGTCGGGCCGCCGGGCACGAATTCCTCGCAATGCATTTGCGCGAGTTCGGATTCGTTGGCCGGCGATTTTTGAGCGGAGGAAGCGCTTGCCGGAACCGCTTCGTGCGCGTCGGTCCAGCAGATCCGCGTCACGCGCACGCTATCCGAGATGGCGGGAAGCGAGTTCACCGCGACGAACGACTGCGGCTGCGCCTCGTTCGGCGGCGGCTTGGTGTTTCCGTCGTTCGGGGTGCCCGGTTCCGGCAGTTTGTCGAGCGTCACCGTGTAGCTCGCGCGAACCGCATCCAGGCCGTCGAGCGCGAGAATCTTTTCAATCGTAGCGCCGTGCGGAAACACATCCGGCGCGTGATAGCGGAGCCGCAGGGCGGAGTTCTTGTCGCCGGCCATCCACTCGGGCGTGTAGGTGCGATTGAAGAGACCGTACCGGCCGCGCTCGCGTTCGGGCGAAATTCCTGGCGGATTCGGCGTGAAGGAGAAATTGTCGCGCACACCTCCGACGCTGCTGAAAAGATCCGCGGCGCTATCCTTCGCCACGAGCGCGAGGACACGGCCGCCGCTTTTGGGTGAGACGATGAGGCGGAGCCTCGCATTTTCGAGAATCCATTCGTCCGAGCCGTCGCCGTCGAAATCGAAACGATACGCAGTGACGCCGCTTTCCCGCAGCGACAGGAACGAAATCGGCATCTCGTCGCGTTCGTGTCCCTCGCGCAGCTCGACCGTGCCGTGGATGAGCCCGTTCGGATCGGGCTCAAATGGTTTTCCGCCGGGACCTGGTGTGCTGGCCGGTTTCAACATCATGTCCGTCACGGCGTCGAGACCCGGCGTCATGCGGAGGCTTGACGAGCCGCGAAACGCGCCGGTGACACCCACCTCCAGATCGGCCTGCTTGGACAAATTTGGATTGGTCGCCTCGAAGACGACGCGCATCGAGCGCGGATCGTCCAGAACGACCAGCGGCGGAAACGGCGCGAAATAGGTGCTCTGGCCGAGGGGCAAGCGCGCCGCGTTGGCAACCGAAAGCTCGAAATCGGCGAGAGGGCTCGCGCCGGCTTGCGCGACGGCCGGCGCATGCGGAACGTAAGGCATCTGGAGTTTCAGCTGCCGGCTGAAGGTCGGCGAAGCGCCGCGCGGGATGGAAAGCGTCATTTCTTGCGTGGTCGAGTCCCACTGATTTTCGATCGTCGCATCCTGCAGAGAAACGTGCGACGGGACACGGTCGAGACGCAACCGAACCTCGGCTGTGGCGGGCGCGTAGAAATTGAGTTCGAGCGCTTTGCCCTCGCGAACGGCGCCTAAATACTCCGCGCCGGATGCCGTCACCGCGTCGTTGCAGGCCGCGGGGGCCGGCACGTCAAAGCAAATTGGAATGGACAACGGAAGCAGCAGTGACTCTTTCGGTGGAACTGTCACGGTGATCGTCGTGGTCTGCGCAGCATCGCCGATGGATGAGGCCGCCGGCAAAAGAACGGTCAGGGACGCGTCAATGACCGCTTCGGTGTCGAGATTCGTGACGCTGATCCAGCCTTCGCCGCTCGTCCGGGCGCCCAGCGGGCTCGTACCTTCGTTGCTGATGATTTCGGTGACGATGAGATTGCTCGCCGCCAGCGAATTTCCGGCCACTCGAACAGCTGGTTGAATTTTAGCCTCCGCAAGAATGGTTTCGATGGCTTGCGTGGCCCACGCCGAGACTTCCTGGGCGCGATTTTCCTCGAAGCTGTCCTTCAAGTTGATCCATGAATAAAAATCCTTCGATGATTCAATCACGCGGCCGGCGCCGAATTTCCAGCTCGCGGAGATGACTTCAGAAGGCGCGGCGCGTTCGGCGGGCGCTTCGGTCCAGAGTTGCGAGATTGCGTTGCCCGCGGGCCGCGACGGAAAAACGAAAAGCGTTCCGCCTTTCTTCACGTAGTCCACCAGATTTTGCTGCGCCTTCTCCGAGAGCTGCAATTGATTGCCGAGTGAATCAAATACCGGTAGAAAGACGAGCGGATCGCGCAGGAGCTGATCGACGGGTCGATACTGCGGATCCAATAATTCACTCGCAAGGTGATCGAGCTGAGCGAGCCGCTCGATTCTTTGGACGCTTTCTGAAACTCGAAGAATGTCAGCCGGCGCAAGCGCAGTTTGCGGATACGCCCCGATGGGATATACGATTCCAAAGTCTGCGCGCTTGTGCGAGGCTGCGAGCTGCTTTCCCCATTCCTTCATCAAGTCGCCGTTTCGTTGAACGGCATCCATGCGCCGCTGCTTGTGCCCGTTCGGATCGAACGCCGCGCCCCAGAGATACGCCTGATTCGCCCACGGCACGGAATAGCTCGCCGGAGTCAGCGTGTCCTGCAGCGGGAAATAACTGATGCCGTGGAGGCCGTTCGCGAGGAACAAGCGCGAGCTTTCGAGCGTGTTCGAGGGAGGATTCTCGGCGGGGCGATCGTCATCGGCGGGCGCGTACCATCCGGCTTGATACTCGATGAGCGCGGGTGGAAAGAGCGGTTGCGTCTTCAATTCTTCGGTGAAGAATTCAATCGTCGCTGCGTCTTCGGAATTCAGCGAACGCACCGGCGTCCGCGCATTCGCGTCCGGTTGCATGTACCACTCGCCCATCACGCCGACGGGTTCTGGCAGCGCCGATCCCGACGCGGCGACGCGCATGTCCGTCGAATTGATGAACACGGGAACGTTTAGGCCGCCGGATCGCAGCATGTCGCGCAGCGACGCCATGTAGCGCCAGAAACCTGGGCCGATATTGTTCGTCCGGCCCTCGCCTGCATCATCATCGAGCTGGACGAAAAGCAAAGGCGTATTCGGGGGCGCCGCGGGCTGATTTTTTGACTGCCGCGCCTCAGGCTCGGGACTGGCGGCGTTTCCGGCTACGTAAGGCGCGAGTTCGTGTGCCACGGCTTCAAGCCACTTGCGCGCAGCCGCCATGTGTATCGGATTGTCGAGCCAGCCTTTCGCCGCCGCCTCCGCGTCGTGCGTGTTGAGTGCAGCAAGCGGGGGATAGCGGCCCTCAAGGAGGTCAATGTCGTCCATCGGGTTCGAGGCTTCGTATTCCGGGCGCTTCAGCAGCCAGCCCGGATATCCTCCCCAGCGCCATTCGTTCAAGATGAGCGGTCCCGGGCGCGCGATCAGTTTCAGGTTTTTCTCAGCGATGAGTTTCAGAAGCGCGCGAAGATTGCGGCGCGGGTTCGTATGGCCGTCGAAATCAAGGGCTCCCTCGGCTGGTTCGTGCCAGTTCCACGGAATGTAGATATCTATCGTATTGATGCCGAGGGCGCGGTAGCGATCGAGCGAGACGCTCCAGAGATCGCGCGGGATTCGATAATAGAAAAACGCAGCCGAGTGGATGAAAAAGGGCTCGCCCTCGACGTGCAATTCGGGATAGCCGCCGTGAACGACGATCTCAACGCCGGGCGCCTTGCCGGCCTTCGCCGAAGTATCCTGGGATGGGGAATGCGCGGGCGCGCGAAAGGGGAGCGCCATCATGGCGAGAATTAGCACCGGAATGGCGACCATGCGGCCAGGGGCAGGAGAAGTAGCCATAGAAATTTAGCTTCCGGCGGAAGTCAACGACGGATTCTGACACGAGTTATCCAGAATGTCAGCGGCGGCGAAGAGTTGCGGCGCGACGTGCGGCACAGTCTGGTAGAATCGCCCGTTTGCCAAGAGCGGGCTTGACGTGCCGGACACCACAACCGCGAGACTCTTTCGTATTTCTGGAATGGTGCAGGGAGTGGGGTATCGGTTTTTCGCGCGGAGCGCGGCGCAGCAACATGGCGTCTCGGGCTACGCGAAAAATCTGAACGACGGCCGCGTCGAGGTTTATGCCATCGGCTCACCGGCCGCGCTCACTTCTCTGCGTGCAGAACTGGCGCGCGGCCCCCGCTTTGCAAGCGTAACGAATGTCGAGGACGAAGAGCGCGCCGTGGATTCGCGCTACGCGGATCGCTTCACGATCGAGCGGGACGATTGGTGAAAGGACAAGTGCATGGACGACCTGAAGAAACTCATCCGCGAGATTCCCGATTATCCGAAACCCGGAATTCTGTTCTACGACATCACCACGATTCTGCGCGACAAAAAGGGATTCCACGATCTCGTGGATCAGCTGTGCGACCACTACAACGGGCGTCAGATTGATGTCGTTGTGGGGATCGAAGCGCGCGGATTTATTTTCGGCCCGGCGCTCGCGTACCGCTTGAATGCCGGCTTCGTTCCCATTCGGAAACCCAATAAGCTTCCCGCGAAGACGGCGCAAGTCACCTATCAACTCGAATACGGAACCGACAAGCTCGAAATTCACCAGGATGCCGTGAAGCCCGGAGAGCGCGTTCTGATTTCCGACGATTTGCTCGCGACCGGTGGCACGGCGGCCGCTGCCGCGCAATTGATTCGGCAACTCGGAGGCGACGTGGCAGGCGCGGCGTTCGCGCTCGAGTTGAATTTCTTGAATGGCCGGTCAAAGCTTCCTGGAATTGATGTTTTTTCGCTTTTGCAATACGACAAGTAGTACCACTCGTTCTTGAAGATGGTGAGTGGACGTGGCTTCCAATGCTGATTTCGACGAAGTCGTCAAGCGCTTTGGCGCCGTGGCCGAACGCTACTGTGCGATTATCGATAGCGCGAGGGGCCTCGATAAAAATAAATTTCTCCTCAGTCTCTATCGATTTCTTCCTGAGCTAATCAGCGAGGCAATCCGTCTCCCGGATTCCGATCCGAACGATCGAGATCAGCAGGGCGATCCTAACGAGGTCTATTCGCCGAAATTTATTGCACCCGAATTTAGTGATGCTGAGTGGCTTGAACTGTACAACCTACTCAAAGAAAAACTTGGCGAGGAGAATCTATATTGGACTGTTTTTGACCCAACTAAGAAGGAAGACGCACAATACGGAAGCGTCGCCGACGACGTTGCCGATGTGTACCGCGACTTGAAAAAAGGCCTTTTGCTTCGCGGGATCGATGGAGCGACAGCAGCAGACGTTATCTGGGAGTGGAGATTACTTTTCTATTTCCATTGGGGCGATCACGCGATAAGTGCCTTGCGGACGATCCACAACATCCTCGATGAAAGGCTCGAGGACGGTGAGATCTGATTTTCGGTCCGACTCAATCGAATTTTGCTAGCGTTTAGCATTTGTACGCTGGCGGACCGCTTCGAAGAGGACGACGCCGGCGGCGACGGAGACGTTGAGCGAGCGCACGGGGCCGGTCGTTGGGATCGAGACGATGAAATCGCAGCGCTTTCGCGTTAATTCGTGCAGGCCGTGGCCTTCGCCTCCGAGTACAATTCCGATGTTGCCGGTGAATTTCGCTTCGGTGTAAATCTGCTTGGCTGTTTCGTCGAGGCCGATCAGCCAGTAGCCCGCTTCTTTGAGCTGTTCCATTGCGCGCACGAGATTCTTCACACGCGCGACGGGCAGATGTTCCAGCGCGCCTGCCGAGGCGCGCGATACGGCATCGCTCAGGCCTGCCGCGCGCCGCTCCGGAATGATCACGCCTTCGGCTCCTGCGGCGAGCGCCGTCCGCACGATCGCCCCGAGATTTTGCGGGTCCTCGACACCGTCGAGCAGGACGAGCAGCGACTGATCCGATTTTTTCTCCAACAAATCTTCGAGCGCGAGGGCCGCGCGGGAAGCGGCGAGCGCGATAACGCCCTGATGATCGCGCGACATCGCGAGGCGATCGAGCTGGCCGCGATCTTCGAAGCGCACCGGCACGCCGCGCTCGCGCGCCCGGCGCACGATTTCTTCCATCTTCGTGCCGTGGCGGCCGATGGCAATGACGATGCGGTCGAGCGGGCGCCCCGCTTGCAGCGCCTCCTCCACCGCATGAATTCCGAGGAGGTAACTCATTTCATTCGAGCGCCGCGCAAAATTCGAGCATGCGCTGGCGCGTTCTTTTCACTGGCGCGGCAAACGGCAACTCCGCGGCGGAATCGAGAAGCAAGATTACGCGATCGAGCTCGCCTTCTCCGGCGCGTCCAGCGAGCGCGAGGCGAATGGGATGAAAGAGCTCGCGGCTGCGATAGCGCGTCGCGGACTTTAGTGCTTCGACGATTGCCCGGAATCGCTCCGAGTCCATTGCCTCGCCGTCGAGAACCAGATTCGCAAGTTCGCGAATCACTTCGCGCGAGCCCGCGCGAGCCATCACGTCCTGCGCTTCAGGCGTCGTGAGCGATGCAGATGCATCATAGTGAAAAACAAGGCTGAGGAGATCGGCGAGCGCATTGCGATCCGACGCGTGCGGGCCAAGAAGCGCGGCGGCGTGTTCGATCCATGCTGCAACCTGCGCAGCGTGGGTCTCAGTTGCGGATTCTTGAATCCCCGGCGCGAGCCACCCCCGCTCTCGCAGAATTTCTTCAACATCGCTCGGAGCGAAGGCGTTTGCGAGCGGCTCGGCTCGGGTGCCGGACGTTGCTGCCTCGTGTGCATCCGGGTTCATGACCGCTTGCCCGGACGCGATCTTGATCGAAGCTTCCGCTTTGCCTTCTTTTCAATCTGCCGGATTCGCTCGCGCGCGTTGGCGGCGGGCTTGACCGCCTCGCCGACCGTCGCCACGGCGTAAGCAGCCAATGCCTCGCCGCGGCCAATCGCATCCACGCCTTCGTTGGTTTTTGCCTTCAAGTTAATTCGTTCCGGCGGGATGCTGAGCGCGCGAGCGAGCGCGGCGCGCATCGCCGGGAAATGCGGCCCGAGCTTCGGCTTCTCTGTGATGACGATGGCGTCCACGTAGACGATGAATAGCCCGCGCGCATTGAGTAGCTCTCGGGTGTGCTCGAGGAACAGCAGGCTCGAGACGCCTTTCCATTTCGGATCCGTGTCCAGAAAATGCGTGCCGATATCGCCGAGCCCGCCCGCGCCGAGAAGCGCGTCGCAAATGCAGTGGCTCAAGACGTCGCCATCCGAATGGCCGACGGGCCCCTTTTCGAATGGCACTTCAATCCCGCCGATTATGAGCTTGCGTCCTTCCGCAAGACGATGCAGGTCGTAGCCGATGCCCGTTCGAGTCAACCTACGCTCCTCGACTGAACTTGTTCTCAAGTCCTCTTTTTCGCAGCGTCCATCTTTCGCATCATGAAAATCCAGAACAGGACCAGCAGTATAATCGGAGCAAAATTTACGGCCACGGAAAGCGGATCGTTCGACGATCCACCCCTCACTTCAATCGGCACTCCCTGCTTACGGAGCCGATCTGTCAAGTCGGGAATAACCTCATTGGGAGCGGTAGTCGTGTACGCCTTATGCGAGCCACGCAAGCTGCCGGATACTTCTGCAGTCTTATCCGAAACCAAAAAGTTCGCTGTGCCCACATTCTGTCCGTCAACTTGTTCCATGAACTGCGTGTAGTTGAGTTTTTCTGCTCCTGGGCGATTCTCCCCGACCGATGCCATCCTCCAAAGAATCGTGGCGAGGATGATCATCGTGAGCCAAAACACGACCGTTCTGCCTATTCGCGAAGCGGATGGTGGCTGGCCGGACCCCTCGCCGGGAAATGGCCCGGGCGTATTACTCACGGTTTTTCTCCGCGCTCCTGGTCGAGATAAAAGCGCGCGAGGTCCATGTCCGATGGCCGCGTGATCTTGAGATTGCGCTCCGAGCCGAGAACCACGAAAACTTCGCGGCCGATGCGCTCGACGAGCGACGCCTCGTCGGAGGCGGTCACGTCATCCTGCTTGGCCCGCGCGAATGCTTCGCGAAGGATGGCGTACTGAAACGCCTGCGGTGTCTGCGCGAGGACAATGCGCTCGCGCGGAATCGTTGACGTGATCAGCGCGACATCTTGGGGCAGGCTCGCGCGCTTCACTTCTTTCACGGTGTCAATTGCCGGAATTCCCAGAATTGCCGCGCCGCGCGTTCGCGCCTCGGCGATCAGGCGATCCACTTGCTCCGGCGTGATGAACGGCCGGACGGCGTCGTGCACGAGGACGATTTCCGTGTCCGGCGCGACTTGCGCGAGCGCGTTGGCCACGGACTGCTGGCGCGTATCGCCGCCGTGAACGACTCGCGCCGGGCGTCCGAGGCGTGCCTTGCTCACTCGATCTTCGAGCGAAGTGAGCTCTTCGCCGCGCGTCGCCAGGATGAAATCGGTGATCGCCGCGCAAGCCGCGAGGCGCCGCAACGTGAAGATCACGAGCGGTTCGCCGCCGAGTTCGAGGAATTGCTTCGGCGTGGCCGCGCCCATGCGTGTGCCGAGTCCTGCGGCGGGAAGAATGGCGGCGATGCGGCTCATAGAGCGGCGGCCAGTTTAGCGCACCTGCGCGCGCATAGAAACAAGTCGGGAACCTGTGTCGCGGGCCAGTTTCTGATTAGAACTTAATCAGACATGTGGATTTCTTCCGAACCAGCGCTGAAGCCGACTCGAACCGAACAGGACCTTTTCGGCGGCCAGCGCCTCGGAAGGCTCCTGGAAGATCCCCGTCGGCTTTGGGCCGCTCAGGAAATTTACGTCAACGCGTCCGACCTGGTCGTTGCCGAACTCAACATAGCAGGAGCCCGCTCCGTTGTAAGCCTCGGGTGAGGGCCCACCGCGGAGTTGCGAGATGATCGCAGCCGCTACGACGCGCGCCGCCCCTTCGGCGAAGACCCCCGCCTTGGGAGTGCCCACACCGTTCACGTCACCCACGGCGTAGACACCGGGAAAGTTTGTTTCGAGCGTCTTCTTGTTCACCGGCACCCAGCCGAAGGCATCGGCGGCAAGTCCTGACTCGACGACGACAGCTGGAACGCGATGCACTGGCACGCCAAGAAACACTTCGTACGGCATCTGAGTCCCGTCGCTCAGGACGGCCACCTTGCGCCCCGGGTCGAGCGCACTTACCAGTCTATCTTTCACGAACTTGATGCCGCGCTCCGCGAAAGCGGCAAGGATCGCCTGCGAGGTGTCGGGCGACGGTGGAATGGGCGTGCCGAAGGGCATTACAACCGCGATTTCGGTAGCCGCGCGTTTTCCGCGGGCGGCGAGGTAGTGGTGCAGCAACAATGCCGTCTCGCTGGGAGCCGGAGGGCACTTGAATGACTTCCCTGTGACGCCGATGATTGCCCGGCCACGCTCGAACCGCGTCAGAACCTCGCGCATTGCGACGGCTCCCGCAACCGAGTAGAACTCGTTGCCGCCTTCCACGAGCCCGGGAGTGGCAGCTGGATCGAGATCGGCACCGAGCGCCACCACCAGAATGTCCGCATCAAACGTCCCTGAGTCAGTCACCACCCGCCGGGCGGCCGGGTCGATTGACCGTACAATGGATTGCAGAAACCGCACGCCCGGTTTGACGATGTCACGGTAGGGATGGTGAACCTCGGCCGCCGCCTGCCGTCCGAACATCACGTCGAGTTTTGAGAAGCCGAAGACGAACGCATCGGCCTTGTCGATGAGCACGACGTCGAGCGCGTCGCCAAAGGTGTCCGAAAGAATCGCCGTGAGCTCGAGGCCACCGAAACCGGCACCCAGCACTACCGCACGTGTACGCATCCGCGCAGGGTATCACCTGAAGATTCGATGTTCAAACGACAGCGATCGTCAGCCTCGTCGGCATCGTTCATTGGGAAGTTATTCTCGGATGCGATTTACCGGCGGTTACATTGGCGTACAGGCGGGCTGACGGAAGCTAACCCCCTTCCAGGACCTGCAGGCTCTTGAAACGCGTGCGCTGCGGCTAAGAACGCGGAGTATCCGGATAGAGCGGGCGCGGGGGGCGATCGGCAGAGCCGTGGCCTTCGACGGCAGCAATCGCGGCGGGCCGCGGTTGATCGCCGCGTTCATCGTAGCGGCCGAAGATCATTTTTCCGGCGGTGGTCTGGTGAACGGAAGTGACCGTGATATCGACCGTCTTGTTGATCATTTTACGTGCGGCGTCCACAACGACCATGGTGCCATCGTCGAGATACGCGACGCCCTGATTGTATTCCTTGCCTTCGCGGAGGATGAAGACGCGCATCGATTCGCCGGGCAGCACCACGGGCTTGAGCGCGTTGGCGAGTTGATTGACGTTCAGGATGTCGATGCCCTGAAGCGTCGCCACTTTGTTGAGATTGAAATCGTTCGTGATGATTTTCGCATCGTAGCGTTTCGCAAGCTCGATCAACTTCATGTCCACGTCCGCGACATTCTGGAAATCATCTTCAGCGATCTGGACATCAATGAGCGGAATTTTCTGGATGCGCTGCAAGACTTCCAGGCCGCGCCGCCCGCGCTGGCGCTTCAGAGGATCGGCGGAATCCGCCACGAGTTGCAGCTCGCGGAGCACGAATTGCGGAATGATGAGCGTGCCATCGAGAAACTGCGATTCGGCGACGTCGGCCACGCGCCCGTCAATAATTACGCTCGTATCGAGAACTTTGCACGTGTGCCGCGCGTTGCGCTCGCTTCCGAAAAGGCCGCCGAGCGCCTGAAGATTGAGCATGTCGCCCTTGTTCGCGCCCAGAATCAGGCCGGTGTAGGCCATGACGAGAAATGCGGCGAGGCTCACAAAGGAGCGCGTGCTTTCCGGCATCGAAGTGTGCGCGAGTACAAGCGTCGTCAGGTAGGCGCCCAGAATGCCGAGGATCGAGCCAGCGGCCGCGCCAATCAGCCGGCGAAGGCTCGCGCGGCGAAGGCGCAGTTCAAACAGAATCACGGAAATGGCGAAGATCAAGCCGACGAGCGACCCCGTCTCTCGGGTGAGTCCAAACGGGCGGAAATGAAAACCTGCGGCGACGCAGATGATCGTGAAGATCAGCCGGATCGCCAGCATGTCCCAGAAAGTGCCCACCTGCGCGCCCGCACTGCGGGTCGCGGAAGATGTCTTCGCGGGATAGACCTCGGATTGCCCCGGGGACTGACTGCGGGAAAGCGGATTAGAATGGCGAGCCATGCGAACCTCTTATGAAACGGTGAATCTTTATAATCGTTACCGCAAATGAGTGCCCGAAAGCGACTGAACCGCCGAACTGTATGAACGAGAAGTTTCTCCTGGCTGCTCGCAAGAAATTTATAACTATTGTTGTGCGGCAGTATAGCACCAGTGTTTCGAGGATAGTCAACACTGAAAGATGTGGACGGAAGGAGCGCGTGGCGCGGCGAGCGGCGAATTAAGCGAGATAGAAACGGCGGACGCGCCGGCCGAGAGCGCAAAGGAGATCCGAAGTGACGGTATTGATCTCGCGCGCGACGTCCGAGACCTCGATGGAATCGAATTTGTCCTTGCCGTAGATGGTCACGATATCGCCGATGGCGGCGTCCGGCACTTCCGTAGTGTCCACGGCAGCGAGATCCATCGAAATCGTCCCCACAAGGGGCACGCGCATGCCGCGCAGGAGCACCGAGCCGTGATTCGTGCGCTGCCGCACGACGCCATCCGCGTATCCCGCCGCAATGACGGCGACGCGCGATGGGCGCTTGGCAACAAACCGCGCGCCATAGCCGACGGCCTGGCCCGCGGCAATGTCACGGAGCGAAACAATCCGCGCGCGAAGCGACAGGCACGGCCGGATATCGATCTGCGCCATCACCTCGGCTTTCTTCTCCGGCGGCGTGAATCCCTGGTGATAGCCATAGAGGATCGCGCCCGGACGAACAATATCGGCCCAGGTGCTCGGTCGCGCGCAAATCGCGCCACTATTGGCCAGATGCACCATGCCCGGAGAAACGCCGAGCGAACGCAGGCGGTCCAGCGCCGCGCGAAATTTATTTTCCTGGTCTATCGTTTGGTCGCTCGTGAAATCTTCCGCCGAAGCAAAGTGCGTGTACGTGCCTTCGAGCGCGATGTGCGGGCACTTTGCGAGCGCCTTCGCGAACGCGTCCACTTCGCTCGTCTCGATCCCCAGCCGGTTCATGCCCGTATTGATCTTCAGGTGAAACGGCGCGCGGTAATTCTTTTTGCGCTTCGCGATTCGGGCCGCGACGCGGTCGAGCGCGCGGAGCTGATCGACGCGCGTTACCGTCGGCGTGAGATCGTGCTGCAGCAGGGTCTGTTCTTCGCCCGGCCAGAAGCCCGTCAGAACGAGAATGCGCTTGCGGATGCCTGCATCGCGGAGCTCAATCCCCTCGCTCGAGCACGTGACGCCGAACCATTCCGTTCCCGCGCGGGCCAGCGCCTTCGAGACGGGAACCGCGCCGAGGCCGTAGGCGTTCGCCTTGACCACCGCCAGAATTTTCCTCTCGCGCCCGATATGCCGGCGGATCACGCGAAGGTTGTGAAGAATCGCGGCGATGGATACTTCCGCCCAGATCGGCCGGCCGTCGAATTGAATCGTTTTTGCCATCGAGTTTCCGAAAACCTAGAATGCCAGACTCCGCCGCATGCGCGCGCGGAAAAATCGCACCGAGGTGCCACGGTGCGCGGCTAAGTCAACCCGTTGAGTAAACACCGCAATTGAGGAAATGCAGGCTCAATGCCAATCGGCCGGGAGTGACGCCGCAAGCCTCTGCATGCAGGCTCAGACGCATTTAGAAGGACTTGGCGGCATTCCGCCAGAAATCCAAGGGGGGGTGGAGCATCCGGCCGAATTGCTGCGTTGCCGTGGCAGGGGCGACACGAGCGTGCCAGACCGAGACGATCGAGCCCATGAGCCTTAGTCTTCGCGGGCTTCCGGCGCAGCAACTTCAAATCGCGTCCACCGGCTGTTGAACACGAAATGGACCACGCCGGTCGGGCCGTTGCGCTGCTTGCCGATGATGAGCTTCGTGCGGTTCCGGTCCTCGTCAGGAGCGTCTTTGTCGTAGAACTTCGGGCGATTGATGAAGAGAACGACGTCCGCATCCTGTTCGATGGCACCCGATTCGCGAAGGTCGGCGAGTTGGGGATCACGTTCGTCGCGCTCAGGCGCGCGTGTCAACTGGCTCATCACCAGCACCGGCACTTTCAACTCTTTCGCCAGTCCTTTGAGTGACCGGGAAATGCTGGAAACCTCTTCGTTGCGGTTGCCGAAGCGGCCGCGAGCCGAGACGAGTTGCAGATAATCCACAATGACGAGGGACAATCCCTTGTCGCGCATCAAGCGCCGCGCCTTCGCTCCGATCTCCATCACCGTCGTCGAAGCCGAATCGTCAATCCAGATCGGCGCACCGCCGAGCTCGTTGAGCGTATCGGTGATGCGTCCCCAGTCGTCGCGATTGATGTGGCCGGTGCGGAACTTGTGCGCGTCCACGTGCGCGCGCGAGGCAAGCAGGCGAAGCAGCAAGGATTCCTTCGACATTTCGAGGCTGAAGATCGCCACCGGCGCGTTTTTCCGAAGGGCGACGTTTTCGGCGATGTTCAGCGCCAGCGCGGTCTTGCCCATCGAAGGCCGCGCCGCCAGGATAATCAGTTCGGAGGGCTGGAGGCCGGCGAGTTCATTGTCGAGTTCCGGGTAACCAGTGGCGAGTCCCGTGATCCGGCGGCCTTCGCTGAAAATTTTCGAGAGACGCTCGAAATTTTCCGAGACAAGCTCTTTGACGCCGATCAGGCCGGTGCGGACGCGATCTTCTGCCAGCGCGAAGATGGACGATTCCGCGCGGTCCAGAATCGCGTCGGCATCGTCTTCGGCATCGAGCGCCTGCTGTTGAATCGCGAGCGCGCGGTGCGCGAGATTCCGCAGCACCGCCTTCTCCTTCACGATGCGCGCGTAGTGCTCGACGTTTGAAATCCGCGGCACGCCGTCCACGAGCTGCGCGAGATACGCCGCGCCCCCGGCCGCCTCGAGTTCGCTGCGGCGATGCAGGTCTTCGGTCAGCGTGACGAGATCGATTGCCTGCTGCGTCTCTCCGAGCGTAATCATCCGCTCGAAAATGCGGCGGTGCTGATCGAGGAAAAAATCTTCGGAACGAAGCTTCTCGACCGCCGTGTTCAGCATGTGGTTGTCGAGCAGAATGGCGCCGAGAATGCTGCGTTCGGCTTCGAGGTTTTGCGGGAGCGGGCGCTCGAGGTTGGAGTCGGAGGCCATTTATTCGCTTTATGTTCGCCTAAGTCGTTTTTGAGCGCAAGCTCTTTTCGCCCGCGCCGCACCGGCGCCGTGATTTCATCTCAGATCGCAGATTTGAAATTTGAATATCGAAAAGAGAGTTGCATTGTGTGCGTCTGCGCGCCGCGCGTCAACCCAAACACCCTGTGGATTTCACAGGCACTGTGCAAAAGCGATTTGTGAGCGCCGGCGATGCGGAATAGAAACGAAAAGCGCGCCGCGAATCCTGCACGGCGCGCTTCGCATCTCCCTGCGGAGATGGTCTCAAGATTGAATGACTATGCCTCGCGGCTCACAGTCAGCTTCACGCTCGCGACGATATCGCGGTGAAGCTTTATGGGCACCTGGTATTCGCCGATGAGCTTGATCGGTTCTTTGAGCTGAACTTTCCGGCGGTCAATCGTGTAGCCCTGCGCCGCAAGTCCTTCCGAAATGTCCGCGGTCGTGACGGAACCGAAGAGCTGGTCGTTCTCTCCCGCCTTGCGCGAAATCGCGAGCGAGACGCCGTTGAGGACTTCCGCCAGTTTTTCTGCGTCACCTTTTTCCGTGGCTTCGCGCTTGGCGAAAACCACGCGCATGCGCTCCAGCCGCTTCATATTGCCCGGCGTGGCGACCATCGCGAGTTTCCGCGGAAGAAGAAAATTCCGCGCGTAGCCTTCGGCGACTTCCACCACTTCGCCGCGATTGCCCAGCTTGTCTACGTCTTCCTGCAAAATAATCTGCATTGTCCTGTCCTCAGATCGTTTTCAGACCCTTTTCAAGAAATGGCGCGATTCTAGAACTCGGCGGCAAACGGGAGCAGCGCAATGTTCTGCGCCCGCTTGATCGCCACGGTGAGCCAGCGCTGGTGCCGCGCGCAGGTGCCCGTCATTCGACGCGGAAGAATCTTTCCGCGCTCCTGAATGAATGGCGCGAGGATATCCGCCTTCTTGTAGTCAATGTAATCCACGCGGTCCACGCAGAAGCGGCACACCTTCTTCTTGCGCACGTAGTTTCGCTTGCCGCGCTTGTGCGGGCCAGCGCCCGGACGCCCACCGGGACCGCCTCCCGGGCCGCCAGGCCCACCGGGGCCGCGATTCGGGCCGCGATTCCCCTGGTATCCACCAGAGGAAGGCCCGCGCGAGGGCACTGACGACGGTGCCGATGGTGTCGACGACGGTGCCGCGGCCGGAGCAGTTTCTGCTACGGAAACGGGCGTTTGTTCCGCCGGTGCAGATGATTCCGCCGCGGGCGCTGACGCCGGCGGCTGCTGCGGTACGTTTGGATCTGCCATTCGATTTCTCCTCTATCCAGCGACGGAGGCGTTTTGCTCTCCGGCAGGGGGCGCCGGCGCCGGGGTTGCCGCGGGCTTACGCGGACGGCGGGCGGCGCGACGCTCGCGGTGCTTCGCGAGCTTCTGCTGGCGCTTCATTTCTTCATCAATGCGGACGGTCAAGTACTTGATCACCGGGTCCGCCACCTTCAACCGGCGTTCGAGCTCTTTAATCAATTCGCCGTGGTTCGAGCGAATGGACATGTAGACATAAAATCCCTCGCGGAGCTTGCGGACGCGATAGGCCATCCGCTTGCGGCCCCATTTCTCGATCTTTTCGATCTTCGCGGTCTTCTCCGCTGCGCTGTGCTCGAGCGTCGCGATGAGCTTGTCTACGTCCGCTTCCGGCGTGTCCGGGCGGCAGATGAAAATCAGGTCGTACAATCTATCTTCCATGTGTCCTCTGTTCCTATCCTGCGAAATCTTCTCGCTGTTACTCGGGCCGCAGGGCTCGAGCTTTGGGGCTCTGAAATTTTAAAACGCGCGCGCCATGCGCGGCATTCTTTAAAGTCGCCGTTACGCTTCGGCTGGCGGCGCGACGCGGCGGTTGAATCGAGTCATCGCGCTCTCAACGCCTTCGGTCAAAATCAATTCCACGGCTTCGGCGGCGTCTTCCGCCATTTGACCGGCGATCTTCCGTTTATCCCGGCTCATCGGGCACAGAACGTAGGCGGCCAAATCGCCTAGCGAATGTTCCGGCTGGACTCCCATCCGCACCCGCGTGAACTCCCCGCTGCCAACCGCGGCGATTACCGACTTCATGCCGTTATGGCCGCCGGCTGTGCCGCGTTCGCGTACTCGCAACATGCCCCAGGTCAGTACTACGTCGTCATACAGGACGATCATATCGGCCGCGCCGCATTCCAGCCGCTCGAGCAGGTTCTGCACGGCAACACCGCTCAAGTTCATCATCGTCTGCGGCTTCGCAAGCACCACCTGCTGCCCAGCAATCTCACCGCGCCCGACGTACGACTTTGCTTCCGGCCGAGTCACCCGGATTCCCGCTTTTTCGGCGATGTGGTCCACCGCCAGGAAGCCCAGGTTGTGCGGCGTCCACTCGTATTTCGGGCCGGGGTTGCCGAGGCCAACAATGAGTCGCATGAAAGAGCTCAATCCGGTCCCGCCGAGATAACCGCCGCGCAAAAGACCGGCTACTTCTCCTTGGGCTTCTTTTCCGGCTTCTCTGCTTTTTCCGCCGGCGCGGCCTCTTCGCCCTCTTCGACTTCCTTCTTGCCCTTCTTGATGACTTCCGGCTCGGCCGGCGCAGCTTCCGCCGTGACCGCGGCTTCCGGCGTGGGTTCGGCTTCGGCCTTCAGCGTCACGACGTGGAACAAAACACGCGTCGGATCGGTGACGAGCTTGATTTTCGCCTTGTCCATCGGAACATCGGCCGCGCGAATCTGCTTGCCGATGAGAAGTTCGGTGACGTCCACCTTGAATT
Organism: uncultured Acidobacteriota bacterium; assembly: GCA_963838705.1. Taxonomy (GTDB): domain Bacteria; phylum Acidobacteriota; class Terriglobia; order Acidiferrales; family UBA7541; genus Palsa-147. Next base: position 635,779 of record CAWIRU010000007.1, read on the forward strand.
CTTCCGGAATGTCGGCCGGCAAGCATTCGACTTCCACTTCGCGCGTGACGGTTTCGAAGATGCCGCCCTGCACTTTGACGCCCTGCGGCTCACCGAACGGATGAACGGGAATCTTGACGCGCATGCGGACGTCCATCGCGACGCGCAAAAGGTCCACGTGAATGAGCAGGCCGGAGACCGGATCAACCTGCCAGTCTTTCACGATCGCCTTCTCCTCGCCGCCGCCGGCGAGGTGCACCGTGAAAATGGAGTTGTGGCCCGTCTCCGAGCGCAGGATTTTGGTGAGCTGCTTCGCGTTCACCGAAAGCGAAATCGAGCCGCCCTTGCCGCCATAAAGAACCGCGGGAATCATGCCGGTGAGCCGCACGCGGCGTGCCGGACCTTTGCCGCGCGTTTCGCGCGCGGCGCCTTCCACCACAAATGTCTCCATACGTCCTTCCTTCGTGTCCTAAATGAAGAGTTCGCTGATCGAGGTCTCTTCGTGGATATTGCGAATGCCGCGAGCGAGGAGTTCCGACACGCTGAGCACCGTAATTTTCGGGATCTTCCGCGCCTCCTCAGTGAGAGGAACGGAATCCGTCACCACCACTTCATCAATCGAAGATTTCAAAATGCGCTCGACCGCGGGCCCGGAAAGAATCGGGTGAGTCGAAGCGGCGAGAACTTTGGTCGCGCCGTTGTCGCGCAACGCTTCGGCCGTTTTCACCAGCGTTCCCGCGGTGTCGATAATGTCGTCAATTACGAGCGCCGGTCGGCCCGACACGTCGCCAATCAGATGCATCACTTCACTCACGTTCACGTCAATGCGGCGTTTATCCACGATGGCCAGCGGCGCGTCCATTCTCTTTGCGAAATACCGCGCCCTTTCGACGCCTCCGGCATCCGGCGATACCACAGTCAACGGACCCAGATTCTTCTTCTTGAAATATTCCACCATCACCGGTGCTGCGAACAGGTGGTCCACCGGAATATTGAAATAGCCTTGAATCTGCGGCGCGTGCAAATCAAGCGTAAGCGCGCGGCTCGCTCCGGCTGTCTCGAGCAAATCCGCCACCAGCTTCGCCGAAATCGCGACGCGCGGCCGGTCCTTTCGGTCTTGCCGGGCATACGGGTAATACGGAATCACCGCCGTGATGCGCCATGCCGACGCGCGCTTGAACGCGTCAATCATTATCAACAATTGCATCAGGTGAAAATCCACCGGATGCGAACACGGCTGCACGACGAATACATCTGCGCCGCGTACATTCTCAAGAATCTGGTAGCGCGTCTCGCCGTCGCTGAACCGGCCATGCTCGGCCCTGCCGAGGCTCGACGCCGAGAAACTTGCAAATGGCGTTCGCGAGCGCGGGATTCGCGCTTCCGCAGAAAATTTTGAATCGATCGTCGATCAACGATTAACCCTCAGGCGGAAACCGGCGAATGCAGTGCCCGGACGTATTCTTCCCTGGCAAGAGTTTCTACCACGAAGACCTGGTCTTCCGGGAAACTGACCGCGGCTCGGCGCGCCTGCGCTGGGCTCCGGAATAATCCGAACACCGCCGAACCACTACCTGCCAGCGCGGCTCTTGCAGCTCCTCGCCGAAGCAATCCCCTATGGATTTCTCCGAGTCGGGGATGGCGGCGGAAAACCGGAGCCTCGAAATCGTTTTCGAGGGCGGATTGCTGCCGGCTCCAGCACAGAGCACAGAAACTAAAGATTTTACGGGGCGTTTTGCGCTTTGTCAATTCCAAAGAAACCCACTGGAAAGCGTCGCGCGTGCTCACTGCAATGCCCCGCGGCGAGACTACGACGGCCCACGATTTCCGCTCGTCCGGCAGTGGGTAGATTTCGTCGCCCCGGTTCACGCCGAGAGACCTGCCCCCGAAGAGAAAGAAGGGAACGTCGGCGCCCAGTCCCGCGGCGATTTCGATCAACCGTTCGAGCGGAAGCTTGCGGCCGGTTAACTGCAGCATGGCGATGAGCGCCGTTGCCGCGTCGCTCGAGCCTCCGCCGAGGCCTCGCGCCACCGGAATCAATTTTTCAAGCCGCGCGTGGATGCCGCCGCGGAAATTCAACTCGCGGCGCGCGGCTTCAATCGCGCGATACACCAGGTTCTCACGGCCGCGCGGGAGCGCCGGGTCGTCAATTTCGAGCGTGATGCCGGGGCGGCGCGTGCGCGCGAGCTCAAGCGTGTCATGAAGCGCGATGGCCTGAAAAATCGTCCGAAGCTCGTGATAGCCGTCGGGGCGGCGCCCGAGAACATGCAGGCACAAATTAACCTTCGCGAACGCCGGAAGGCGCACCGAATTTTTCATGCGGGATATGTTATTGCGGTTTGGTGTCCGCCGGTGCGGGTTTTTCCGCGACTTTGCTGCGCTTGAGATTCTTGAGCCGCTGATCCAGCTCGTTCACTTTGTCCGCCTCAAAATCCGCGGGAAGCGCGCGCTGCCATTCGGCGAGCGCCTTTTCCCAGAGTGCTGCGGCGCGCTCGGTGCGGCCCATCTTGGCGTAGACGTCGCCGAGATGGCCGAGAATCGTCGGATCGTGCGCCGAGCGGTCCACCGCCTTTTTCAAATACTCTTCGGCCTCGGCGAGTTTGTTTTGCTTGTAGTAGACCCAGCCCATGCTGTCCAGATACGCGCCGTTCGACGGTTCCTGTTCGAGCGCGTGGCGAATCATGGATGTGGCTTCTTCCAAGCGCACGCCGCGGTCGGCGAGCATGTAGCCGTAATAATTCAGCACGGCGGCGTTCTTCGGGTCCGCTTCGAGAGACTTCTTGAACTCTGCCTCCGACTGATCGAACTTCTTCTCGCGCTCGTAAATCGCGCCAAGCATGAACCACGCCGCTTCCTTTTCTGGCGCGCCGGCGGCAAGTTCCTCGGCCTTCATCGCGCTTTGTTCCGCGTCCGCGTAGTGCCGGCCGCGCTCCTCGACCTGCGCGAGATCGAGATAGATTTCCTGGTCCTCGGCGTTGTGCTGGAGCAGGCCGCGCAAGACTTTCTCGGCCGCTTCGGTCTGCTCCTTTTCGCCGAGAAGGATGGCGTAGGTGACCGTCAGGCTGCGATCCTTTTCGTTTTCTTTCAATGCTTTCTGCGTTTCGGAAATCGCGCGGTCAATCTCGTGGCTCTCGCGGTAGGTGTCGATCAAAAGCATTTGCGCGCGTTTTAATTCTTCGGGGCCCAGCTTTCCAAGTTCGTCGTAGCTGTGCTCCGCCGAAGCGTAATCTTCCTTCTCGCGATAAATCCGGCCGAGCTCCTCATAGAGAATCGCAAGCGCGTTCGGATTGCTGCCGCTATCCCCTTGCCCCGTGATTCCGGCGATCGCATCGGCGAGGACGTGGGCGGCGTCGTCGAATCGTCCCTGCGCATCGTAGAGCAGCGCTTCATTGTAGGTAACTTCGAGGTTGCCGGGCGCGAGCTGCTTGGCGTGGACGATATTCGTTTCGGCCAGATCGAACTTGTTCATGTGCCGGTAGATCTGCGAGAGCCGCAAATAATTATCCGGGTTTTCCGGCTCGAGATCGGCCAACCGCTTGTATTCCTCCAGCGCCTGCGGAAATTTCTCTTCGGTCAGCAACGCCTGCGCGAGGCCCTTGCGGTGCGACACTTCATCCGGATCGCCTTCGACCGCCTTTTTGTAGGCCTCCTCCGACTTTGCGTACTCGTGGGTCTGCGCGTAAGCGTCACCGAGCAAATCGAAGAGGGTCGGAGAAGTGGATTGCTCTGCCGCTTTGTTCAAGAGCTCGATCGCGTCGCCGGCGCGGCCTTCGTCCATCAGCAGCTGGCTCAACTGCTCGAGGCCGCCTTCGTTCGTTGGGTCCCAGCGCAGGACCTCGCGCAGCGTCTGCTCGGCCTTGTCGTGCTCGTTCTCGAAGCGGTAAAGGCGCGCCAGCCACAGCGCGGACTGGCTGTCTTTCGGATCAATGCGGAGAATCTCGCGAAATTGCTCGACGGCCTTGTCAATGATGTCGCGCTGGCCCGACCCTGCGCTCAAATCGCCAAGGTTGCGAACGTAAATGCGCGCCAGCAGGCGGTGCGGCCCGGGATTGTCCGGGTTGGCCTTGATCGCCGCTTCCGCTTCTTGGACCGCATCCTGAATATGCTGTGATTTGGCGTATGTCTCGGCGAGGCGCTCAATGATCACCGATGATTCGGGATCGAGTTCGAGGGCTTTCTTGTAGTAGTCCACGGCCTCGTTGGCATTTTCGGAGCGGCCAGTCAGCTCAAATTCCTCTTCTTCCGCGTGCCCCATAGTGAAGTTGAAGTAGGCATCGGACTTGCGGTTCGAGTCCCCGTGGCCGGATGCGTTCGCGGGGGCCTGCGAGGAAGCGGGCTTGCCTTCGGTCACGGGCTTCGCGTCTTGCGCACGTGCGGAAAGGGCCAACAGAGCGATGCCCGCGACGGTCAGGCTGATACGAATTTGTGTCATTCAATCACCGTAATTTTCCATTATGGGATACCGGCTGAGGATCGTCAAAGCAATCCGTTCCTTCATTGCCATTAAGATTAAGACACTCGCGTTCAGATAAGACTCCCTCGGTTAAACGGACGTTTCGCATTTAAGTAAGACTGTCGAAAGATGCGAAAAGTTTACAATTAGGTGCCTCCGCCCAAAGAATTCTTCCAGTCTATTGAGCTGACATTGTGGCCGATATTTGTCAGTTGGCCGGTAATGTTGTCGTTCTGCGGAGGCAAATTGAGAGGCGTGGATGTGCGACAGCCGAGCGCGGTGAAAATCAGTGGCGAAAGTGGCGGACGCCGGTGAATACCATCACAATGCCGAATTTGTTCGCCGCGGCGATCACTTCGTTGTCTCGGACCGAGCCGCCCGGTTGAATCACGGCTGTCGCTCCCGCCTTTCCGGCTTCCTCGACGCCATCGGGAAACGGGAAGAATGCGTCGGACGCGACGACAGTCCCGGCGAGCGGCGACTGCGCTTTCATTACGGCAAGTTTCACGGAGTCCACGCGGCTCATCTGCCCCGCGCCGATGCCCACGGTTTCACCCTCGCGCGCGAAGACGATTGCATTCGATTTGACATGCTTGCAGACCTTCCACGCGAACGCCAGAGCGCGGCGCTCGTCGTCGGTTGGCTCGCGCGCGGAGACCGTCTTCATCTCCCTCTCGCTTAGAACGTGCAGGTCGGGATCCTGAACGAGCACGCCTCCGGATATCCGCTTCAATTCGAGCTCGCGCGTTGCGGCTTCGTTCGTAATTTCGAGCAGCCGCAGATTTTTCTTCGACGAGAATTTTTCGAGCGTCGGCGCGGCGTATCCCGGCGCCGCGATGCATTCGACGAAAAGCTTTGCCGCTTCCTCCGCCGTCGCGGCGTCCACCGCGCGATTGAATGCCAGGACTCCCCCAAAAGCCGATACGGGATCGCACGCGAGCGCTTTCAGATAAGCATTCACCAGTTCGTCCTGCTCCGCCGCGCCGCACGGATTGTTGTGCTTGATGATCGCCACCGCCGGGCGCTTGAATTCTCTCGCGAGCGCCCATGCGGAATCGAGGTCTACCAGGTTGTTGTAGGAGAGCTCTTTTCCCTGAATTTGCTTGGCCCCCGCGAGGCCCGAAGCCGAGTGGCCCGCGGGAACGTAGAGCGCCGCCGATTGGTGCGGGTTTTCGCCGTAGCGCATGGACTGGCGGCGTTCGAGCGCGATGTGAAGCCGTTCGGGCAGCTCGGGAGCGGCGTGCATTTCGACGGCGCCGTTTGCTGACAGGCGCTCGAGCTCGGTTGCAATTTCCCCGTCGTAGCGCGCCGTCCGCGCAAAAGCCTTGCGCGAAAGATCGAGCCGCGTAGCGAGGCTCACGCCGCGAGTCGTTTCAATCTCTCGCGCCACGCGATCGTAATCGGCCGGATCGGTGATCACGGCGACACTCTCAAAATTCTTCGCGGCCGAGCGCACCATCGCCGGGCCGCCGATGTCAATATTCTCGATGAGCGCCTCGGGCGTCACATCCAGCTTTTGTGCCGTCGCAGAAAACGGATAGAGATTCACGGCGACGAGATCGATCGGAACAATGCCGTGCTCGGCCGCCTGTTTTCGGTCGCTTTCCTTGCCGCGCTGAAACAAAATCCCGCCGTGAACTTTCGGATGAAGCGTCTTGACGCGCCCGCCGAGCATCTCTGGCCATCCAGTCAACTCGGCGACGTCGCGCACCGGCACGCCTTCTTCGCGAAGCAGCCGCGCCGTCCCGCCCGTCGAGACGATCTCGATCTTGAGCGCCGCGAGCCGCCGCGCGAATTCAGCCACGCCCGTCTTGTCGTAGACGCTGATCAGCGCGCGCTCAATGCCCATCGTGCTCCTCCGGTTTCCGCAGATCTTGAAGCGAATCCTGAAAAAGATTGGTTAGTGTAATCGCATGCGGGAAAATCGCAAGTGGGTCATCCTCGGGTTCGAGTTCGCCGGCGCCAAAAATAGGGTACGAGTGCAATGCGGGGAGCAATTTTGAACTATTGTGGGAATTCGGTTAAGAAGAACTAGCGGCTGACGCGGGCTTTCAGCTTTACTTTTCCAGCTTCGACACTGACCGTGTACTCGATTTCCTTGCCGCCCCGCCTCTTGAGCTCTTCCGTCTTCTTCTCAACGAAGCGCTCGAACTCTTCGAGGCTCGGCGCGCCCGCCTTTTCGCCTGTGGCCATCCGCGTGTCGATCAGCGCGCCGTAGAGGTCGTGCACCTTCCGCGTCTCACGGGCGGGATTTGAAAACTGAACGGAAAACGGCGCCGGCGTTTCGGCCCCCTCTTCCTTGCGTGCCTTTCGTCCTCCATGCGACGCGACAGCGGTTGCCGAGGGCGACGCCGCAATTGCTCGCCGGGCTTCGGCCATCGCCTTGCTGCGTTGTGCGGCGATTGCTCGTGCAGCGGCGCCGAAGTGATGCTGTAGCGACGAGCTTTCTTTCTGCATCAGCTTCTTCCGCCACATATCCTGATATTTCGCGTAGGTGGAGGCGATATTGTTGTAGCGGAATCGCTGCGCCAGGCTGACTTCCGCCATGCGCTCGGCGTAGCGCTTGATAAATACGTCCACGCGCCACTGGGTATCAACCGGTGGGCGCTTTCGTCCGCCGCCGAAGAATTGCTCGTATTCAATCTTCAGCGTGCGAATGTCGTGCTCGACTTGTGCGAGATCGTCGTCGATTGAGGCCATGGTGTAATTGGCAGCCTTTTTAGGCTACGGGCACCGCCGCACAGCGTCAACCTGCCGGGCCAATGTAAGTGACGCAAGCAGCAAGCCCGTCGGTTGCTCCTTATATTCGCGCTGTGTTCCAATGTGAACGATGAATCCCCCAGTTGATCCTGCCACCGACAAGCGCACGAGCGCACTGCGCGACGTGCCGTCCGTGGATGAACTGCTCGGGCGCCCGGCGATTGTCGAGACGGCGAAGAAGGCGGGGCGCACATTGGTCACGAGCGTCGTTCGCGAGGTTCTAGCCGGAGTGCGCCGGAGCTTGAAGGAAGAGCCCGGCGCGGTGGATATTTCAAAGCTCGAAGAGCACATCCTTGCCGGAATCGATCGAGCGCTCGCGCCATCGCTGCGCCGCGTCATCAATGCCACCGGCGTCGTTCTTCATACGAATCTTGGCCGCGCGCCGCTCTCGGCGGCGGCTCTCGAACATCTCGTTGCGATTTCCGGGCGGTACTCGAATCTCGAGTATGACATTCCGTCGCGGGCGCGAGGGAAGCGCGATGTTCACACGGCGCATCTTCTTGCAGACGCGGTCGGCGCCGAAGCCGCTATCGTCGTCAACAACAACGCTGCTGCCGTCTTCCTCATTCTGAGCGCGCTTGCTAAAGCCGCCGAGGTCGTCGTCTCACGCGGCGAGCTGATCGAAATCGGCGACGGATTCCGCATTCCGGACATCATGGCGGCGAGCGGCGCCGTCATGCGCGAAGTCGGCACGACGAACCGGACGCGAATCGCCGATTACGAGCGCGCCATCACCGAGCACACGCGGCTTCTTCTCCGCGTTCACCCGTCGAATTTCCGAATCACCGGATTTACCGCGCGGCCATCGCTCGAGGAGATTGTGGAGCTCGGCCGCCGCTTCGAGATCCCTGTGTACGAAGATCTCGGCTCCGGATGCATCGCCGATCTGGCCGCGGCGGGCGTCAACGAGCCCGTCGCGCACGAGAGCTTCATCGCGGGCGCCGGCGTCATTTCTTTCAGCGGCGATAAGCTCCTCGGCGGGCCGCAGGCCGGGATCATCGCGGGCAAAAAAGAAATCGTGGAGCGCATTCGCCGCAATCCGCTGTTCCGTGCGCTGCGTGTGGACAAGTTGACGATCGGCGCGTTGGAAATGACGTTGCAGGCCTATCGCCGCGGCGCGCTCGATGAAATTCCGGCGCTGCGCATGATTCGCGCGAGCGCCGAAGAAATTGCGAGCCGCGCGCACGCGTTGGTGGAAAAGCTCAGGCCATCGCTGCCCAAGGATGTTGAAATGGAAATCATCGAAGGGAAATCCGTTATCGGCGGAGGCTCAACGCCCGATCAATCCTTGCCCACGCATCTCATCGCCGTGAAAAGCCGGCGCCGCTCCGCGGAGGAAATTGAATCGCACCTGCGCGAGCCGGCCGCCGGCATTCCGATCATTGCGCGAATTGATGAGGACCGCCTCGTAATCGATCTGCGTACGGTATTCGCCGACGAGGAAGTTGCGCTCGCAAACTCGCTCCTCGCCGCAATCGGGTAAGGCAGGAAAATGGAAGAGAGAAAAAGGAAAATGGCGTTGCTGCAACGGCGATAGTCGCGAAGTGTTGATGTTGTCTTCCCATTTTCCCTTTTCCCATTTCCCTTTTCTTTGTTCCAAATTCACAGTCTATTGATTACTGTCGCCACGCACGCCGCGCCGAATCCGTTATCAATATTCACCACGCTCACATTTGACGCGCAACTATTCAGCATGCCGAGCAGCGCCGCGACGCCGCCGAAGCTCGCGCCGTAGCCCGTGCTCGTCGGTACGGCAATCACCGGCACGCCAACCAATCCTCCGAGCACGCTCGGCAGCGCGCCTTCCATTCCGGCCACGCAGATAATCACGCGCGCTTCATCGAGCCGCGCCCTGTGCTCCATCAGTCGGTGCAGCCCCGCGACGCCTACGTCGTAAATTGCTTCCGCGCGATTGCCCATCATCTGCGCGCTGATGAGCGCTTCTTCCGCTACGGGGATGTCGCTCGTCCCCGCCGTTACGATCAACACGAGGCCCTTGCCCGTGCGCTCGCGGCTGCGCTCGATGGCGATCACTCCCGAGAGCGGATGAAACTTCGCGCCGCGCGCCACGCGCTTCACCGCGGCGTAGGTCTGCTTAGTCCCACGCGTGACCAGGATGTTGTGCGACGCCTTCGCGCGAAGCATTCCACGAACGATTTCCGCGACTTGCTTCGGAGTTTTTCCTCTCCCGTAGATCACTTCGGAATAACCCTGCCGCAGCGAGCGGTGATGATCGATTTTCGCGAAGCCGAGGTCTTCGAACGGAAGCCGCCGCAGTTTTTCGAATGCCCTATCGAGCGACACGCGTCCCGCGCGCACATCTTCCAGAAATTTTCTCGCGTCGCTCTCGTTCATCGCCCCACCGTTCCGCGCGCATTGTAGCATTCTGCTGGCGAATGGACCTGCCGCACGAACGTCGGTGCGGCGCTGCAAGCGCATCCCGCAATTCTTGACTTTGTCGAAAGCGACCGCCTACAGTGGGAAATTCGGCGCATGGCGAAGAACAAACCAGTGGGAAAGGTCATCACCGTCGGCGTGACCGGCGCGAGCGGCGCGATTTACGCGCGGGCGATCTTGCGTCTCCTTGACGCCGATAAACGCGTGGCGCGCGTCGCGCTGGTCGCGAGCGATATCGGATTGAGATTGATAGCGACCGAACTCGGCATCGTCGCCCCAGATCCGAAGAAGCTTCCCTCCCTTCTTACCGGCACCGCCGCGAAGAAAGTCGAATATCTCCCGAATAAAGACGTAGGCGCTTCGATCGCCTCCGGCAGCGCGCCCGTGGACGCGATGGTCGTGATTCCGTGCTCGGCGGGAACGCTTGCAGCGATCGCGGCGGGAATCGCCGACGATTTGCTTGCCCGCGCGGCGGATGTCTGCCTCAAAGAACGCCGCGCCCTCGTCCTTTGCCTTCGAGAGACGCCGCTCAATCGCATCCACATCGAAAACATGCTGCGCGTCACGGACGCAGGCGCCATCGTGATGCCAGCGATGCCCGCGTTCTATTACGGCCCGAAAACGATCGAAGACGCAGTCGAGCAATTCGTCTGCCGCGTCCTAGCGCAGATCGGCTTGCCGCAAAAGTCGCAGTATCGGTGGCAAGGCGGTGCGGGGAAGCGCCCGTGACCAGCCGAATCCGTACAGTGCTCGAAATGATCAAGATCGAGCACTCGGTCTTCGCGCTGCCATTTGCGCTCGTCGGAGCGCTGCTTGCGGCGCGCTCGGCTGGCACTTGGCCGACGTGGATACAAATTTTCTGGATCGTCGTGGCGATGGTTGGTGCGCGTTCGGCCGCGATGACGATCAACCGCATCGCCGACATCGAATACGACCGCCGCAATCCAAGGACGCAGAATCGTGCGCTTCCTGCGGGGACTCTGTCGGTCGCGTTCGCGTGGGGCTTCACGCTCGCGGCCGCTGCTTTGCTCGTGATCGCGGCGTGGCGATTGAATCGTCTCGCGTTCGAGCTTTCGCCCGTCGCGCTGGCCGTGCTCTTTCTTTACTCCTACACGAAGCGATTCACGTCATGGTCGCATTTCGTTCTCGGATTTTGCCTCGGGATGTCGCCCGCGGCCGCATGGATTGCCATTCGCGGGTCGCTCGATGCACGCATCCTGATCCTCTGCGCCGCGGTGACCCTCTGGGTCGGCGGTTTCGATGTTCTTTATGCCTGCCAGGACGTCGAATTCGACAAGGCAGCCGGCCTGCATTCAATCCCGAAAAAATTCGGCATCGCGCGCGCTCTCATCATCGCCCGCGCCATGCACGTCGGCGTGATCGCGCTGCTCATCTGGCTGGCGTGGAGTTTCGCGCTCGCGTGGCCCGCGTGGGTGGGAATCGCCGTTGTCGCCGCGCTGCTGGCCTACGAGCATTCGCTCGTAAAACCCACCGATCTCTCGAAGCTGAACGCGGCCTTTTTCACCGTAAACGGCTATATCAGTATGTTATTCTTGCTTTTCTGGGGTGCGGCGACGTTCGTTTCGCACCCTTAAAACAGGCCCATCGAGAATGACCTCCGAACTCCAGATCACAGACGCTCGCCTCCGGCCGATTGCCGATAAAGTCTTGGCCGGCGAGCGCCTTAACGCCGATGAAGGCCTGACGCTTTTTCAATCGAACGATCTCCTGGCCGTTGGCTGGCTTGCGAATCACGTCCGGGAGAAGCGCCACGGCGACATCTGCTACTACAACGTCAATCGCCACATCAATCCGACAAACGTCTGCGGCGCGCACTGCAAGCTCTGCGCCTTTGGCCGCGACGCGAATTCGCCCGGCGCCTACACTTTTACGCTAGAAGAAATCTGGGCGCGCGCGGCCGAAGGCGTGGCCGAAGGCGCCACGGAATTTCACATCGTCGGAGGACTGCATCCCGACCTGCCGTTCAGCTACTATCTCGATCTCATCCGCGGCATCAAGCAGCGCCACCCGCAAGTCCATCTCAAAGCATTCACCATGGTCGAGGTCGGCTTCTACTCCCGCATCTCGAAGCTTTCGATTCGCGACACGCTGCTCGCCATGAAAGAAGCGGGGGTCGATTCGCTTCCCGGTGGCGGCGCCGAAATTTTCGCTCCCCGCGTGCGCAAAGTGATTTGCGATCACAAAGTCAGCGGCCAAATGTGGCTCAAGATCGCTCGCACTGCCCACGAAGTGGGCCTGCGCTCGAACGCCACGATGCTCTACGGCCACATCGAAACACCTGAAGAGCGCGTTTCGCACCTCCTCGATCTTCGCGGGCTACAAGACGAGACGCACGGGTTTGTAACCTTCATTCCGCTGCAATTTCATCCCGACAATACGGGGCTGAGCTACGTGCCGAAGCCGACGGCATTCGACGATCTGAAAACAATCGCCGTCTCGCGGCTGCTCCTGGATAATTTCGATCACATCAAAGCTTACTGGATCATGCTCACGCCGAGAGTGGCGCAAGTCGCGTTGCGATTCGGCGCGAATGATCTTGACGGCACCGTCGTCGAGGAAAAGATTTATCACGATGCCGGCGCCAGCACGCCGCAAGGGCTTACGCACGCCGATCTCGAGCGATTGATTCGCGCCGCCGGCCGCGTTCCTGTCGAGCGCGACACGCTGTATCGCAAAGTGGACCGCTCGCAACTTCCGCCGATTCGCACGCCGAAACGTACGAGCGGCGATCTGATACCCGAATCGAGCCTCACAGCGCGCGCGCAGTAAGCCGCGTAAAATTCGCGCTCCGCAACTTTTCCGTTATTGACCCGCATTGCGTTCGCGCGCCTCGGCGTCTCCGTATTCGATACAGCGTGGAAATACGGTGGTCTATTACCGTATTCCTCGGGATTGACGCTTCTCGTCCTCGCGCGTAGTTTCCCCCTGAAATTCGAGCTCGCGGGCAGCGGCCGCCGCAAGGTTCATCGCGCCTCTCGCTCTCGACCGGCCATCCGATCTTAAAAATTGCATCAAGAATTCTCCGGAGGGGGAACCCAGCCATGCCCTACGAATGGAGAACGCGCCCGGGTCTATCTCGCTCACGCGCGTTCACTGCAATCCCCACGCCTCTCATTTTGATCCTGCTAATCCTGTTCTTCGCCGGATGGCGAGCAACGAGTTACGAATCAGCGAGCGCCGGAGCCGCGAACCTTCCTGCTCCTGAAAGCGTGGCGCCGCGAATCGCTCCGGCACCACCGGCCGACTCATCGCAATCGGAAATCTCAGGTTTGCGCCAGGAGGTGGCGGATCTCGACAGCCAGGTTCAGCAGCAGACGTTGGTGTCAATGGCGGCAAATGACAAGGTCCAAACTCTCCAGACCGAGCTCGTGGACGCTCAAAAAAAAATTCTCGCCGCGAACACCGATCGCGACGACGCAATCCGCAAGACCAGAGAGCTGCGGGAGGGACTCCAGCAGAACGGAAGAGATCTAGACGTCGTGTGCAAAGCACTCCGCACCGAAATGGCCGAGCCCCGGCGCCACGCACCCGCCGCCGCACTCGCCGCGTGCGGCCCCGCCACCCCGAAATAATCAAACAGCAGCCTTAACTGGGCGCGAGTCCCCAGATTTTGACATCTTGAAATCGAGCAAAGTGCAGAAGTGGTTTTGCATCGGGAAGCGCAATCCCGTGTGATGCAGCCATCGTGTTGGTTTCGATTTCCGCCTCTGCTGGCTGCAATGGCCACGGTGAGTGATCGATTTCTCCCCGAAATATCCTGCTGTCCGCCGCGGCGTAGAGGCAGTAGCGCTCGGTGAGAAAATAATCCAGCGTGCCTGGCTGTGCACAAAAAGCTTCGCTGGTCGGACGGTATGTCGCGCGGAAATTCGCCTCCGGTGCGCCGCGATGCGTTCGACGGCTGGAATAGAGAATCGCGTCGCCGGCTTTCTCGAGTGACATGCGCGCGCGGAAATATGGCAGATGAAACCAACGCCGCGCCGCCGAAACCGCAATGGCGCTCGCCGCTTCGAGCCCGAAAAACCACACACCCGGCTTCTCGGCAACTCGGACATAGGTGCGGACGTTTAGCTCCGGAAACGCGGAGAGCCCCGGGATCGGCGGCAATCCGCGTAACCGAACTCCCGACATTCGGAAAGGCACGACGCCGACCCATGCCTCGCCGTCAAACGTTTCAAGTTCAAGTGTCCCCGGAATCAGCGGCCGCAAATCCCGTTCCGCAACGGGCCAGTGCATGAAAAGCAGGTCGTGCCACGTCTGCCTCATCACCCAGGGTGAAGCGGGCGCACGCCACGGCCGGAGAGCACTCTCTCCAATTGTCATCGCGATTTCAGTTTATACCCGGCCGAGCCACTAGCCTGCGATCGCGATAGGCCTGCCAGAGCAGGAGCGCGTAGAACGGCGCGTAGGTGAGTGCGACGTAGCGCGGATCGAAATGCCATCGCCCCGAGGCCGAATAATCGATCAGGACGTGGTACGACAAGAACTGAAGCACCGTCAGAAGCAGCCACGCCGCATTCGGATAAAAGCAGAGAAACGGGATGATCCATGTGAAATACCACGAATAGGCATTGGGCGCGAAAAGCAGGATCGCCCCGAAAATCAAGAATGCCGCGCGCGCCGGCGCGATTCCTCGAATCGCCGCCCAAAACGCAAGCCCGATCGCAACGCCGACGCCAATGCCCGCTGCAGTCGCCTGCGAATGCGTGAGCAATTTCAAAATCGAGTAGAGACTCGCGTTATTGTCCTGCCAGCGCGATTCGAAATACGCCATCGTCACCGGAATCTGATGCAACGCCGCGCGATAGGGCCACGTGCACGCAGCCGCCAGCGCCACGGAAGCGAATCCGCTCGCCCACGCCCGCCGCGATTTCGGCCACCCCTGCCGCCAGAGCCACAGCGGGAACAGCATGATGGGAAACGATTTGAGCAGCGCGGCGCACCCGAGCAGCAGCGTTGACAGCATGGGTCTGGACTTTATAATCACGAAGGCGCCGACGAGCGCCGCCAGAGCCAGCGCGTCGCTGTGTGCGCTGCCGGCGAATTCGACCACCGCCAGTGGGTTCCACGCGTAGATGGCAAGCTGATACGCCCGGCCTCCCGCCGAACGCAGCCACACGGCGAGAAGAATCATCGTCAGGACGTCTGCGGCCTCCATCGGCAGCTTGAACGCGACGGGCCCAGGCAGAAATCGCGCCGCAGTGCGGAAGACGAGTTCGGCAAGCGGCGGATAGATGGTGGGAATTTCGGGCGCAGGCATCCGCATTTCGTTTGAATTGGCCGGATCGCGCAGGCCGCGAAGGCGCGCGTCATGCGGCGTGGCGAGATAGGGATTCTCGCCGGCCAGTTGCGCGCGGCCGTCCCAACGATAGCGGTACATATCGTTGGAGAGGGTTGGCGTGAGCGGCCATAGCGTCGCGCGGAAGAGGATCGCGGCGGCGAGAACCAGCCAGAACGCCGCACGGCTCTCTCGCGTATGTTCGAGGCCATACAAGGCGACGAAATAGACGACGCCGGCCGCAAGCCCGGTCGCGATCGTTTCGACGACGAAAGTTTCGAGATTGCCAAATCGCCGCAGGCGCCAGAAGAGCGCTTCGAGAAGAATGAATCCGGAGAAAAGAATTTGCGTTTGCGAAATTCCGGGCCGCGCGGGAAAATTTTCAGTCGGAGCCATCAGGAGGAGTTAGGACTTTGATTTCGCAGTTTGCATGGGTGATCGCGTTTCATCCAGGGCCGCCGCTCTCGAGTTACTGGCGCCGCCTGACGGATCTGACGTTTGCCGGCCAGTATCAACCGAACGCATTCGATCTCGCGGTCATGATCCCGTATTTCCTCGTGCTCGTGATTCTTGCGGCCTACGGCTTGCATCGCTACGCGCTCGTTTACAATTTCTTCAAATACAAGGATCACGTTCCGGGCCCGCCGCCGCCGGTCAGCGAGTGGCCCAAGGTTACCATACAGCTTCCCATCTTTAACGAGCGGTACGTCATCGAGCGTCTCGTGGATTGCGTCGCGCAGTTCGATTACCCGCGCGAAAAAATGGATATTCAGGTGCTCGATGATTCGACCGACGAGACGCAGGAAGTCGCGCGGAATTGCGTCGAGCGCCACCGCCAACTCGGCCTTCCAATCTCCTATATCCATCGCGACAACCGCGAGGGATTCAAGGCAGGCGCGCTTCAGGAGGGCTTGAAGACCGCGGCCGGGGAATTCGTCGCCATCTTCGATGCCGATTTCCTTCCGCCTGCGGAATTTCTGAGACAGACGCTTCCGTATTTCGCCGATCCGAAGCTCGCGATGGTCCAGACGCGCTGGAGCTACGTCAACCGCAATTATTCCGCGCTCACCGAGGTGGAAGCGATTCTTCTCGATGGCCATTTCGTCATCGAGCATTCATCGCGCTATCGCCGGGGAAATTTCTTCAATTTCAATGGCACGGCGGGTGTCTGGCGACGCGTGGCGATCGACGATGCGGGCGGCTGGCAGCACGATACGCTCACCGAAGACACCGATCTTTCCTATCGCGCTCAGCTTCGCGGCTGGCATTTCGTTTATCTGCCTGAAATAGATTGTCCTTCCGAATTGCCGGTGGAAATGAACGCGTTCAAGTCGCAGCAGGCGCGCTGGGCCAAGGGACTAATGCAGACCGCGAAGAAAATTCTACCGCGTGTTCTGCGTTCGAAAGAGCCCGCGCACGTCAAGAGCGAAGCTGTGTTTCATTTGACGGCCAACATCAGCTACCCGCTGATGGTGTTTCTTTCGATCATTCTGCTGCCGGCAATGGTCGTGCGCTTCTATCAGGGCTGGTTTCAGGTACTCGTGATCGATTTGCCGCTCTTCATCGCGTCCACGTGCTCGATTTCGAGCTTCTATCTCTGCTCGCAGCGTGTGCTCTATCCGAAGACGTGGAAGCGCACGTTCCTCTATCTTCCGTTCGTGATGGCCGTCGGCATCGGGCTTTCGA
This sequence comes from uncultured Acidobacteriota bacterium, assembly GCA_963838705.1. Classification (GTDB taxonomy): domain Bacteria; phylum Acidobacteriota; class Terriglobia; order Acidiferrales; family UBA7541; genus Palsa-147. The sequence goes on from CAWIRU010000007.1 coordinate 652,350, forward strand.
TTCGCAATGCCGTCGCGGTCCTCGAAGCCATCTTCGGCGTGAAATCGGAATTCGTGCGCACGCCGAAGTACAAGATTGAAGGCCAGCAGCACGCTGGCTGGGCGAAGAAGAAATATCGCAAGGGCGCCGGATGGATGCCGTACGCCGAAGTCGCGCTTGGAATCTATTTCGCGCTGACGGTCGGCTACGCCATTCAGAATGAAAACTACGCCACCATTCCGTTCCTTCTGCTTTTCGTGTGGGGCTATCTCTACACAGGGTTGATGTCGCTTGCGCAGGTTTACCTCGAACGGCTGCGCTTCGGCGTCGTCGAGGCCGGCGAAGTTCGCCCCGCTGCCACGGGCGCCCCAGGATTCTAGCTTCGCGCTCGGCTTCTCGCCGCCGTTCGGTCCGCGATTGACGCGAAGAACCATCGACAGCATCGCATCCTTACATTGGACCCGAATGCGCCTGCGAACGCGATTTCGGCAGCCGCGCATCGCTTCAGCGGGCTTCACGCATTTCCGGGCGTTCACATTGCACCTTGTCGGCCGGAAATTCCTCTCTTGAGCTCGCTCGCCATTGGCATAATGGGAGAATGGCCGGTCATTTCATTGACGATCGTTGGCTCCCGAAGTCTGTTCTCTGCCTCCGCGACTACAATCTCAACAAGTTCTCGCACGATCTCATCGCCGGGATCACCGTTGGCCTCGTCGCATTGCCTCTCGCCATGGCATTTTCCATAGCGTCGGGGCTAACGCCGCAGGCCGGCATCTATTGCGCCATCGTCACGGCGTTCTTGATTTCCGCGCTGGGCGGATCGAAGACGCAAATCGGCGGCCCAACCGGCGCGTTCGTCGTCGTGATCGCGGGCATCGTCGCTGCGCACGGCGTGGACGGCCTGTTCATGTGCACCGTGATGGCCGGAATCTTGCTTGTTGCTATGGGCGCGACCGGCATGGGCTCGGCAGTGAAATTTATTCCACGGCCAGTGGTGATCGGCTTCACCAACGGCATCGCGATCCTGATTGCGAGCACGCAGGTGAAAGATTTCTTTGGGTTGCATCTCGACAATGTTCCCGGCGTGTTCTCGCTTCGGATGGAGGCGCTTGCCGCGAACTTCCAAACTCTTTCCTATGCCGCGACGGCGCTCGCCGTCGCCACCGTGTTGATCATGATCGTCTGCCGCGGCGTTTCGAATCGGATTCCTGGCCCGATCGTTGTTCTTATCCTCGGGACGGCCTCCGTAGTCGTTTTCAAATTGCCGGTGGAAACGATTGGCACTCGCTTCGGCGGGATTCCGAGCGGTCTTCCGCATTTTGCGATTCCTAAGTTTCATTGGGGCCTGGTTCACGGCTTGCTCGGACCCGCGTTTACGGTGGCGATGCTGGGCGCGATCGAATCGCTCATGTCGGCGGTTGTCGCCGATCGCATGAGCAACGACCGGCACAATCCCAACGTGGAATTGATCGGACAGGGCGTCGCGAATGTCGTGTCTCCGTTGTTCGGCGGCCTGCCGGCCACAGGCGCCATCGCTCGCACGGCGACGAGCATCCGGGCTGGCGCGCAAACGCCCGTCGCCGGAATGATCCACTCACTCACGCTGCTTTGCATTCTGTTGTTCGCCGCGCCGCTTGTGAGATTTGTGCCCATGTCGGTGCTCGCGGGAATTCTCATGGTCGTCGCCTACAACATGGGAGAGTGGCGCGAAATCCCGCAATTGCTCAGGCTCACCAAGACCGACATCAGCATCTGGTTGGTCACGTTCGCCCTCACCGTGTTTGCCGATCTGACCGTGGCCGTCGAAGCGGGAATGATTCTTGCAGCTTTGCTTTTCATCAGCCGCGTCGCCAGCACGACCACGGTTTCGCAGGTTACCGACGACTACGTCGAAGACGGGCGGATGCACATCCTTCAGGACAAGGACATTCCCTATTACGCCACGATCTTCCGCATCCACGGCCCGTTTCTATTTGGTGCGACGGACAAAATCTCCGTGGTCACTGAGCACATCCACACGTTGCCGCCCGTCGTCATTCTGCGGCTGCGTAACATGACGGCCATTGACGCGACAGGTTTGTATGCGCTCGAGGAGATCGCGAAGCAACTCCACGCGAGCAAGCGAACGTTGATCCTCTGTGGCGCGCGAGAACAACCCGCCAAGCTGATTCATCAGGCCGAGTTCGAGGATTTGATAGGCCCAGAAAACATCTGCGAAAACGTTCAGGAAGCCTTGCGTCGAGCGGAGGAGGTTTACGAGCGGCTGGATGTGAAGCTCTCCGTCGCTCGAATCAGCTCCCTGGACTGATCGTCTCCCATGTCGCGGGCCACTGAGCGTCAGCGCGTTTCTGTGGCGCGAACGAACCGCATCGGCCACTAACGTTTTTCCTGCCTCGGCGTCAAAGCAGGCAGCGGCTCTCCAATGCAATCCTCGCATCCGCCAGCGCAGGAGGGGCTATGTGCAGGTTTCTTCTCGGATTCGTAGCCGGAGTCATCGCGCTTCCGGCCGTAGTATTCGCCGCGGCGTGGCTCGGCGTGCTTCCGACGAACGCAAATTCACGGCCCAGCAGCCTGGAGAAAACTTTTGGCCACCTCGCGCTCAACTCAGCAGCTGTGCGCCGCGCGCCTCATCTTGCGAATCCGATCGCGCCGACGGAAGAAAATCTGATGGCCGGGATGAAGCTCTTCAAGGGTGACTGCGCGGGCTGCCACGGAGATCCGAACACCGCGACTGACAATGAAGCGGAAGCCATTCTCTACCCGATTCCTCCACCGTTCGCGCTACATCCTCCGCGCAAGCCGGACTACCAATTATTCTGGATCGTCAGAAGCGGCGTGCGTTATTCAGGGATGTTCGCCTTCGATGGGCAATGGGGTAAGGACGCATCAGGAAAAGATATCTCGGATGAAAAGATTTGGACCGCCATAACGTTTCTGACCCACCTCAACTCGTTACCGCCCGCCGTTGATGCCGAGTGGCACAAAAAGGAAAAGAATTAGAGCGCGCTGCATATTTCCGGCTTCACGCGAGCTACTTCAACGCCGCGAATTTCAGCGGTAACACCATCGATGTCGGCAGGCTGGCTTCCCAGACTTCCAGCGTGGCAACGCTCGGACTCGCTGCCTGGTATTCCACATCGTAGGTTTCGCCGACCGTGAGGTACATGTCGGCCGCCGAACTTTTCAATTGCGCCGGAGGCAAGTCTGCCCCGTCTTTCGCGATTATTTTCCATTGCACCGGGGCGCCGTCGCTCGTGAGACGCACGCGCATATCGGCGAAATTGTCGGTGATGTTAATCAACCGCAGCCGGTATCGCGTTCCGGCACGCAACTCGAGCGGATCGGGCTGAGGATTGCCGTTTATGAGCAAGAGATAGCCGAACGGATCGTACTTGCCAATGCTGAAGACGATGCTCCGGTCATGCTCGGGATCGTACTTTTGTCCCGGCTCAAGGACGATCAGCGGTCCATAGATCCCATTCAGAATCTGGGTCGCGTCGTGCCAGTGCGTGTGATAGATGAATGTTCCGGCGCGCGGGGGAGTCATGCGCGCGATGAAGGACGTCCCTGGCGGGATGGCCGGTGAAGGTTTCTCGGTTGTGCCGGTCCAACCGGGAACCCCATCGTAGTAGCTTTCGAGCTCCATTCCATGCCAGTGAATCGTCGTCGGCTGGGTGGTCTGATTTTTCACTTCAATCTCCGTTGTTTCCCCCCGCGTCAAAATGATCTGTGGCCCGAGCCATACGGGCGGCGCTGCGGCGCCTGGAGCGGGAGTCGCCGTCGAGGGCGCCGACGGATCTTTCACTTCGAGACGATAAAGTGGAATCTTCGCCGGATTTTCGGAGATCACCAGTTGCAGTTTCCGCGCGGGGCTCGTCGCGGCTGCCGCAATCGGGGAATTCGAATTTGGAAGCACCGTGATTCCAATCACAAGGCCGCCCATAGTGGAGCCACGATCGTGTTCCGGCGAATAAGCGGCTGGTAAGGTTGACGGAGGATGGAGGCATTCTGCCGGCGACATGTGTACGACCATGTGGCAATGGAAGAGCCAGTTGCCCGCCCGATCGGGCGTCCACGTCATGTCGAATACGTGTCCGATGTCAATAAATTCGGTGACGGCTTTGCGACGCTGGTCTTCCGAGTAACGCTCGTAGTGCTCGCCGTCACCGACCCCATCAACATTGAAAAAGAAACCGTGCAGATGCATTGCATGTTGAGAGACGGTCGGATTGATCACCCGCCAATGGACTGTTTCGCCTGCCTTGTATGTCACGTGCTCGTCATACGGCCATGCTTTGCCGTTTATGGACGTGATTTCCACGCCGTCCGCGGCAAAGAAGTCCTTCCCCCATAAACCGAGAACGAAAATCCTGTCGTCCGGCCTCGCTCCCGGCGGATCGATGATGAACGCGCCGGAAAGCATGGTCTCCGCAAGTTCGCGAGTGTCCAGCGTATGGTCCGACGTTGCAGCCCAGTACATGTATGTACCTGGTTCGCCCGCGATGAATTGAACTTCGCGCGATTCGCCCGGCGCGATCCTCACCGCCTCTTTCGAATCTCCCGGATGGCGATGGAGGCCGTAAATTTTGGCGGCGATGGGAAGCGCGTTTCGGACATTGGCGTGAATCTGCGTTCCCTGCGGCACTCGGATCAGCGGGCCGGAGCTTTGCGGCGCATGTCCTTCTTCTGCGAAGGCGTAAATATCTCGATGAGCGCCGCCTTCATCTTCGGGATACCATACGCCCTCGCGCAATTCGAGACGCAGCTCCAAAACGCCGTTCTTAAAGTGACCGGCAGGAGTTCGATTGTCGTTGGAGACGACCTTCGGTAGTTCCGATTTTGGTGCAGACTGCGCAAATGCTGCCGCGCTGGATAAGAGCAGTATTCCCAACCCGAGGAACTTCCAATGCCGCATCGCATCTCCGCGCGGCCAGACCTTCATTCGATCATGCCGCTGTCGAGCTGTAACGTTACTGTGTCCCTGAGTGCCGGTCAACGAATTACGGCAATCCCAACGTGCTCCACAGAGACCGCCTTGTTTTGCGAGTGGCGTATACTTCTCACCGACGATGTACGAGCCCGGCGAAATAATTTCCTATTTAGAAATGTGCAAAGTCGAGAGCGCGTCCCTCCAGCGTGGCATGAACTTTCGTCACCAAGGGCACCAGAGCATATTGCTCATGAGCGTTCGCCGAAACGCTCCATACCGCGATTCTGTGGAAGATTCAGGTCGCGTCTTGATTTATGAGGGGCACGATGTGAGCAAAACAGAGGCGCGCAATCCGAAGAAAGTGGATCAGCCGATGTGGACCGCGAACGGAAAATTAACCCAAAACGGCCTGTTTTGGGATGTTGCCCAGAGATTTGCCGCGGGTGAAGCGCCGCCCGAGTCAGTTCGAGTTTACGAGAAGATTAGGACTGGCATCTGGGTTTTCAACGGTGTGTTCCGACTTGTCGACGCGAGGCAACAGGAATCAGACGGCAGGAGCGTTTTCAAGTTCCGACTCGAACTGGATTCGAAGATCGAATCCGGGTCGACTGGCGTTCCTGATGTCCAACATCAGCGCGTCATACCGTCGAACGTCAAGATTGCAGTGTGGAAGCGTGACAAGGGTTGCTGCGTGAAGTGCGGAAGCGCTGACAACCTTCACTTTGACCACGTAATTCCATTCTCGCGCGGCGGCTCCTCGCTAGTTGAACAAAACATTCAATTACTCTGCGCTCGCCATAACCTCGAAAAGCGTGACAAGCTAGAATAGAGAGGCGGATATGGTTTCGAACGCGAGTATCACCTCGCCGTGCTAGCGTGATTCGAGAGTCCTGTACGCGCGAATCTTTCGCGCCCAAGAAAGGCGGGAGCAGTTTGGCCCACGGCATCGAGCCGTTCTCAAAAATGAACGCGAACTTCGCTAAATTTCGAACCGCAACAAAATCTCGATTCCTGAAATCGCGAGCCGTCGCTGTCATTGTAGTCCTCGCGTCGGCGCTGGTAGCAACAAGCGTAGCTACCGCGCGTTTCCGCCAGCCAAACGAGGAATATCGAGCCCGCCGCGCAAAATTGATTTCGCAACTCGACGGCCCCCTCGTCGTTTTCGGATACACAGGCAACGAAGACCTCTCCGAATTCGCGGTATTCTTCCAGGAGAAAAATTTCTACTACCTCACCGGCGATGACGAGCCCGGCGGCGCGGTTCTCCTGATTCCCGATCCACCCGCCGGCAAATCCTTCGGAGGGCCGCGCGAAACTCTCTATCTTCCGCCTCGCAATCCTTCGATCGAACATTGGGAAGGAACGCGAATGGGTCCCGGCGATCCCGGCATCGCCGAAAAAACAGGCTTCGCGAGAGTTGAAGCCTTCGCCGATCTTCGCGGCAAGCTCGAAGATCTCTCCAAGATTTTCCCAACGTTTTACACGCTTCTCCCCGGCCAGGAAGAAGAAGGGTACCCGCACCTGCGCAACTGGAGCGATTGGCTGAAGCGCGCCGTCCCCGGAGCGAACATCCGCGACGCCGGCCCTGCGATCAGCGCCATGCGGCAAGTGAAATCGCCGGGCGAACTCGAGCTCATGAAGAAAGCTATTGACGCATCGGTTGACGCGCATCTCGACGCGATGAAGCGCATGCGCCCCGGATTATTCGAATATCAAGTCGCAGCGCGCATGAAAGAAATCCACGAGTTCGAAGGCTGCTCGCGCGAATCCTATGCGCCGATTGTGGGAACCGGATTCAATTCCACGGTGCTGCACTACAGCACGCTCGACGCGCAAATTAAGGACGGCGATGTCGTTGTGCTCGACGTCGGCGGCGAATACGGTGGCTACGCCGCGGACATCACGCGAACGCTCCCGGCAAATGGAAAATTCACGCCGCGCCAGCGCGAAATTTACGAAATCGTTCTTGGCGCGCAGAATGCGGCCCTCGCTGAAGTCAAGCCCGGCGCCGCGATTCACGGCGGCGCAATCGATCTCAACGCCATCGCGCGCCAGTACATCAACACGCACGGCAAAGATCTTCACGGCCAGCCGCTTGGCCAGTATTTTATCCACGGCCTAAGCCATCATCTCGGCCTCGATGTCCACGATCCCGGCAGCACCAGCAGGCCGCTCGAGCCGGGGATGGTGATCACCATCGAGCCAGGCATTTACCTCCCCGAAGAAAATCTCGGCGTGCGCATCGAAGACGATGTCCTCGTCACAAAGGACGGCCACGAGCTTCTCACTTCACGCTTGCCTCGCAGCGTGGACGAAATCGAGAAGATCATGGCCGACGGGAAGGCCCAAAATGCCCAAATTGGGCCGGATTGACGGCTGTTTACAACTCTGCTATCGTGGGCAAGTATGGCAGCGCGCGGAAAGTCTTCAAAAAGAACAACTTCCAAGTCTGGGAGTCGCTCGCGAAATAGCTCAAAGCCTTTGAAAAATAAGGGTTTAGGTGCTAATGGACGAGCCAAGGTCGTAGCTCATCAGCCCGACCCCGCCTTCCAGCAGCAATTGAAACTCTACGAAGAAGGCCTGAAGGAAATTCAACAACAGAAGTTTCAGCGCGCCAAACAGCTCCTTGAGAAGGTGTTTGAAGGGCCGAACAAGGAGCTTGGCGACCGGGCGCGCGTCCACGTCCGCGGCGTCGAGGTGCGGCTTTCCAAGACGCCCCCGTCCGCTCCAAAATCCGCCGAGGACCATTACACGCAGGGCGTAGCCCTGATGAATCTTGGCCGCTGGGACGAAGCGCGCGTGCATCTTGACCGTGCCCTGAAGGCCGCGCCGAAGGCCGACCACATCGTCTATGCCATGGCCGCGCTGGATTGCCTCACGGGCGAAGCAGAGAGCGCGATGGAACGCCTGAAGTTCGCGATTCAATTGCGCCCCGAGAATCGTTATCACGCGCGGAACGACGAAGACTTCGCATTCCTCCAAGAAGATCCTCGTTTTACAGAGCTTCTCTATCCGGAGCGTGAGGGTTCCGTCGGATAGTTCTCCCTTTGATGAATACTCATCGGCATCGCACACGTCCCGTGCGCATCGTTGCCATCGGAGGCGGCACCGGACTTTCGACGCTGCTGCGCGGATTGAAGGAGTATGTCGCGCGGCGGAAGGAAGAGCGAAGCCGCCTGCCGATTTCGGATCTAGCCGCGGTCGTCACCGTCACCGACGATGGCGGCAGCTCCGGCCGCTTGCGCCGCGAGTACAGTGTGTTGCCGCCCGGCGACATTCGGAACTGCATGGTGGCGCTCTCGAAAGATGAAGCGCTCCTCAGCCGGTTGTTTCAATACCGTTTCGCGAAAGGCGGCGCTCTCCGCGGCCATAGCTTCGGCAATATTTTCCTGACCGCGCTCACGCAAGTTACCGGCGATTTTCCGGAGGCCGTCCGGCTGTCGGGTCAAGTCCTGGCGATTCGCGGACGCATTTTTCCTTCGACGGAGAGCAACGTCACGCTCGAAGCGGAACTTGAAAATGGAAAAATCATCCGCGGCGAGACAAAGATCTCGCGCTCGCGAAGCCGCATCCGTCGCGTTCGCCTGGTTCCCCGCCGCGTCAAGCCGCTTCCGGAGGTCCTTGAAGCCATTCGCGAAGCCGATCTGATTCTCATCGGGCCGGGTTCGCTTTATACGAGCCTCATCCCCAATCTTCTTCTCTCACAGGTAAAAGAAGCTCTAGTTCGCTCGCGCGCCACGCGTGTCTACATTGCAAATCTCATGACGCAGCCCGGCGAAACCGACGGTTATTCCGTCGCCGATCACGTCCGCGCCATCTACGCTCACACGCAAGATGGGCTTTTCGATTGGGTCGTGCTCAATCGCAAGCCCGTTACGCCAAGCGCGCTCCACCGCTATCGCGCCAAAGGCGCCGAGCCCGTCGGAAAATCTCAAAAGGAATTGGCGCGCATGGGACTCGGCTGCGTGACCGGCGATCTTCTGCAGGAAGGCAAAGTGGTGCGCCACGATCAGCGCCGTCTAGCACGTCTCGTCCTCGACGAATTCGTGCGCCGCTCGCTTCGAAGATAGCCGTTTTCGTCTGTCGTAATCACATCGATTCAAATGCCGCCGCGATTCTTGCGCTCATTTGCGCGTATCCGTATACTGGCCCGCGCTGTCAAAAGCATATGTTTCATTCCCAGGACAGCGCGGACGGATTGTTTCCACCCCGCTGACCTGGAGGGAGACTTCATCGGATGCCGTTAGCGGAGGAATCCATGCCCACTCTCATCAAAAATGAATTAAACGTCTACGAATGCGCGGAAGCGCGTTTCGAGATGGCTGCGGCGAAATTGGGTCTGGAAGACGATCTCTACCGCTACCTCCGATTCCCCAACAAAGAAATCACGATTTACATTCCGGTCACGATGGATGACGGCCGGCTCGAAGTATTTACCGGCTATCGCGTGCAACATTCGTTGGTGCGAGGCCCGGGCAAGGGCGGAATCCGCTATGCGCCGGATGTGACGCTCGATGAAGTGCGCGCGCTGGCATCATGGATGACCTGGAAATGCGCCGTGGTGAATATTCCCTTCGGTGGCGCGAAGGGGGGAATCATTTGCGATCCGCAGAAGATGTCGCAGAAGGAACTCGAGCGCATGACGCGCCGCTACACCGCCGAACTTTCCGATTGGATCGGGCCCGAGCGCGACGTTCCCGCTCCCGACCTCGGCACGAACGAAAAAGTGATGGCGTGGGTGATGGACACCTATTCGATGCACATGCGCCACACGGTTACCGCCGTCGTCACCGGCAAGCCGCTCGATCTTGGCGGGTCTCGCGGCCGCCGCGAAGCCACCGGGCGCGGCGTGCACTTCGTTTGCGATAAGGCGATCGAGAAACTGGGCATGAAGCGCGAAGGATGCCGCGTCGTGATTCAGGGCTTCGGCAACGTCGGCTCGATGGCGGCCATGCTCCTGCACGAAGCGGGATACAAGATCGTCGGCGTCGCCGATATTCACGGCGGCCTCTACAACGAAAACGGCTTCAACGTTCCGTTGGTGATCGACTGGGTCCACGGCCAGCGCAAGCCGCTGCCGGATTTTCCGGGCGGCGGCACGAAGATGTCCGGACAGGAGCTTCTCTTCCAGCCATGCGAGATTCTCATTCCCGCGGCGATCGAGAACCAGATCACCAGCGCGAACGCGCATCGCGTCCAGACGCGCATTCTCTGCGAAGGCGCGAACGGCCCGACCACGCCGCCGGCGGATGAAGTCTTGCGGGACAAGGGCGTGTTCATTCTTCCGGATATTCTCGCCAACGCCGGCGGTGTGACGGTCAGCTACTTCGAGTGGGTGCAGGATCGCCAGGGCTTCTTCTGGCGCGAGAGCGAAGTAAACGAGCGGCTGAAGGACGTGATGGAGCGCAGCTTCGACGAGATCGTGCGCTACGCCGAATCCCACGGCGTGAACAATCGCATCGCCGCGTACATGGTGGCGATCGATCGCGTCGCATTTGCCCTGAAACTCCGCGGGCTTTACGCCTGACGGCCGTCGCCGCCCCGCGAAATCCACACATTGGGAAAGCCTATCGCCGCGACGTGGTGTATCATGGCCCACCATTGCGGCGCTTTGCTTTCGAGTAAGCGCGGCGGCCGCAGGAGCCATGTTGCCTGACGCGATACTACCCGGATCACTGAAGACGGAAGACGAGCATCGCCACGACCTTTGCACGGCCGGACGGTGGCTCCATCAACGCGGTTACACGCCTTCGACCGACGGAAACATTTCCCTTCGCCTCGATCCGCGCCGCATTCTGAGTTCGTCGACAGCCATCAGCAAAGGCATGATGGAGCCGGACGATCTCGTCGTCACCGACCTGCAGGGAAATAAAATCAGCGGCCGGCGCAATCGCTCGTCCGAGTTGGCGATGCACCTGCTGATTTATCGCCGCCGGCCCGATGTGTACGCGATTTGCCACGCGCATCCTCCGGTCGCGACGGGCTATGCCGCCGCGGGAATGCCCCTGAATCAGGCCCTCTTGAGCGAATGCGTGATGGCGCTCGGCTCCGTGCCGGTGGCGCGCTACGGCACACCCGGAACGCCGGAGTTGAGCGAGGCGATCGAGCCGCTGATCCAGAATCACGACGCGATCCTTCTCGCGAATCATGGTGTGGTTACCTACGGTTCGGATTTATTGACCGCATTTTTCCGCATGGAAACGACGGAACAGTTCGCGCGCATTGCGCTCGTCACCGTCGTTCTCGGCAAACAGGTCTTGCTTTCCGGCGAAGATGTGGAAAAATTGCTCGCGGCTCGGGTGCGTTACGGCATTCAGGGCGCTCCCGGCGGCGTCACTCGGCCCGTCACGTCGGAGGATGCGGAAGCGGCGGCGGTGGACCGCATCACGCTCTCCCGGCGCGAGCTCGAAGCACTGATTGAAGAAGCCGTAAAAAAAGATCGGATCGTGCGCTGACTGGCTTGGCTTGGATGCGCCTGTTGGGAGGATGAAGCATGGGTGAAGCACTCGGAATGATCGAGACTCGCGGATTCGTGGCAATGATCGAAGCGTCGGACGCGATGGTGAAGGCCGCCAAAGTGACGCTCGTCGGCTGGGAGAAAATCGGCTCGGGCTATGTGACGGCCCTCGTGCGCGGAGACGTTGCTGCTGTAAAAGCCGCAACGGATGCCGGCGCTGCAGCGGCGCGCCGCGTGGGCGAGTTGATCGCCGTGCACGTTATCCCGCGCCCGCATCCTTCGCTCGAAGATGCGCTGCCCATCGGCAAGTCCGCTGTGGCGGCTTCGGCGAAGTAAGCCGCGCGGCGCGCGATTTGCCTCGAAGAATCCGGCGCTGAAGTTTCGACGAACGCAAAGCAGTTGAAATATTTTCTTTCCATGAATTCATGATCCTCGCCCGCATCGTTGGCACAGTCGTTTCAACGCGCAAAGATCCTCGCCTCGAAGGCAAGAAACTCCTCATCGTCAAGCCGATTTCGCCCGAAGGCAATGACGAGCCTGGCTACCTCATCGCCGTGGACACCGTCAGCGCGGGATTTCGCGAGCGAGTGCTCGTAGTTTCCGGAAGCTCCGCGCGCATGGCCTCCGAGTGCAAGGACCGTCCCGTGGACGCCGCGATTATCGGCATCGTGGATGAGGTCGAGCTCGACAAAGCGCACGAAGCTGAACTCGCCGCCGCGCGGAAGAAATAACATGCTCCTCGGCCGCGTGATCGGAACCGTTGTCGCGACGGTGAAGAATCCGTCGCTCGACGGAATCAAACTGCTCGTCGTGCAGCCACTCGGCCGCAACGGCGCGGACAAAGGGCGCCCAATCGTTGCCCTCGATTCGGTCGGCGCGGGCACGGGCGAGACGGTCTACTGGTGCCGCGGGCGCGAAGCCAGCTTTCCGTTTCTTCCCGTCGAAGTTCCCACCGAGGCCACCATCGTCGGCATCGTGGACGAAGTAAATCTTCCGAAAGGCTGAGCACCGGATGCTGATTGGTCGAGTCATCGGAGACATCGTCGCGACGCAAAAAGCGCCGTCGCATGAAGGCCGCAAGCTGCTCATGGTTCAGCCGCTGAATCTGGACGGCTCCGATCGCGGCGATCCGGTGATTGCGCTCGATGCCGTGGACGCCGGCGAAGGCGATCGCGTGCTTCTCTCCACCGAAGGATATTCCGCGATGACGTCTGTGGGCCGGCCGAATTCTCCGATCGATTCAGCGGTGATCGGCGTAATTGATTTTGTTGAGCTGGTGGACGACGTCCGCTGAAAAAAACGCGGGCGTCCCGCGAGGAGCAAGACGCCCGCGTTTGCGGCCTGTTTGTTGGACTACTGTTGAAGAACGGCGGCGCGAGTTTTGCCGCTGAATCGAATTTCCTTCACCTGGTTTCCGTCAACGACAACCGCGCTGGAATCCGCCTTGCTCCTTCCGTCCTGCCATTGAATCGGAGCTTCGACGATCGTCCTGCCGTCGTGCGTTACCGTGATCTTGGACTCGTCGGCAACGATTGAATACTCGCCGGCCTTCAATTCCTTGCCCGCCAGCCACACGGAGGTCGCGATGGTGACGTCCGTCTTGACTGTTCCCTTTGCCTCCTTCGCCAGCGCGAGGCTCGTTACGGCGGGGAGCACAAGGGCCAGCGCCAGGATCAGCGCCGGGAAACGTACGAAGTGACTACGTGACATAAATTTGTTCCTCCTTTTCTCTTAGCCCCAGTTCTCCCGCTTAGACGAATCCTCATTGCACAAGAAAGCAGCAGGTGATTTTTTCGCGCGAAAAAAGTTTTGCGAGAATCAAAATGAAAATTATGTTTCGGAATCAAACACTCAAATCCCGGAAGCGCGCACACTCGGAGGGGAACAAGCTACCCCTTCGTTGGTAATCCGTAACTACGAATTGGGCGGCCTAAAACGCTCATCCGAAAATTGGAATAAATTTGTTCGCCGTTGTGGAACCGCCCGCGTTGACACGCCTCTGCCCCTATTCAATAATCGCTTCTTCATGATTGGGCAGCTTCGCGGAAAACTTATCGAACGCCGGCCGAACCAGGTGATCGTTGATGTCGGCGGCGTCGGCTACCTGGTGCAAATTCCCCTCTCGACGTTTTCGAATCTCGGCGCGCTTCATTCCGAAGTTACGCTGCTGGTTCACACTCATTTGCGCGAGGGTCAGATAACGCTCTTCGGTTTTCTGGCAGCGCGGGAAAAGCATTGTTTCGAATTGCTGATTTCCGTGAGCGGCATCGGGCCGAGCCTCGCGCTGAAAGTTCTTTCAGGGATTCGAGTGGAAGAATTGGTCCCTGCCATTCGCAATAGCGACCACGCGCAACTCGTTCGAATTCCGGGAATCGGACGAAAGACGGCAGAGCGCATCGTCGTCGAGCTGCGCGAAAAAGTCGCCGCGCTCGAACCCGGCGAGCGGGGCAAGCCCGCCACCCACTCCCCCCTCGAAGCGGATGTCGCCTCCGCGCTGGTGAACCTGGGTTACGATGTTCGTGCGGTAGAACACACGCTGGAACAGCTTCGCAAGACTCCGGGAAGTCCGGCGGATTTCAACGTGATGCTTCGCGCTGCGTTGCAACAACTCGGCGGCGCGGCGATGCAAAAAAGCGCGCGAGCAGCAGCGGGCGATTCGGCTGACTGAGTAGGCGAAATAAATGAACGACACTCGACATCGGCTGGTTTCCGGACGCGCACTCGATGAAGACGCGCGCATCGAGGCCAGCGTGCGCCCGAAGCGTTTCGACGATTACATCGGCCAGGCGCGCGTAAAGGAAAATCTGGCGATTGCGGTGCAGGCGGCGCGTTCGCGCGGCGAAGCGCTCGACCACGTACTTTTGTACGGCCCGCCGGGACTCGGAAAGACCACTCTCGCGCAGATTCTTGCGAACGAGATGGGCGTGGGAATCAAAGTCAGCTCGGGTCCGCTTCTCGAAAAGAAGGGAGACCTCACGGCCGTCCTAACTTCGCTCACGGTCCGCGATTTTCTTTTTCTCGACGAAATTCACCGGCTGCAACCCGCGCTCGAAGAGATTCTGTATCCGGCAATGGAGGATTTTCGTATCGATCTTGTGATCGGGCAGGGGCCGGGCGCGAGGATTCACCCCTATCAGCTCAGCCAGTTCACGCTGGTGGGAGCGACGACGCGCGCGGGACTCCTGATGGCGCCGCTTCGTTCGCGCTTCGGGATCGTGCACCGCTTGGATTTTTACACGCCGCGGGATTTGTTTCAGATCGTGCAGCGCTCGGCCGGGATTCTCGGCATTGCGATTGACGATGCCGGCGCGGAAGAAATTGCGCGCCGCAGCCGCGGCACACCACGCGTGGCGAATCGCCTGCTACGACGCGTGCGCGATTACGCCGAGGTTCGCGCGGACGGCCGCGTCACGAAGGATGTGGCGCGTGAAGCGCTGAAGATGCTTGGCGTGGACGAGCACGGCCTCGACGAAATTGACCGCAATCTCTTGCTCACCATCATCAATAAATATTCCGGCGGCCCGGTCGGGCTCAATACCATTGCGGCTTCGCTCAGCGAAGAAGAGGACGCGATCGAAGAAATGTACGAGCCTTACTTGATGCAGCTCGGCTTGCTCGACCGCACGCAGCGCGGCCGCGTTGCCACAGCTCTCGCCTACAAACACTTCGGAATGGAAGAACCTCGCAAGCAGCCGCCATTGTTCCGAACCGCTTCCTCCGAGGAATGAAAATCGTTTTTCGCGCGGCTTGAACTATTATCAGTCGGCTTCGGGAGCCGTCCCGGACCAGTGTGCGCAAGCCGATGAACACAGTCTATCTCTCGCTTGGATCAAACGTGGGTGATCGCGAGGCGAATCTCGTACGCGCGATCGAGGAGCTCAGGCGCCGCGGCGTACGAATCCTCCGGCAGTCGTCTTTCTACGAGACCGAGCCTCTCGAAATACACGATCAGGCGTGGTTCTTGAATTGCGCGGTGGAGGCGCAGACTGAGTTGACCCCGCAGCAATTGCTGCAGACGCTGCTCGAAATCGAAAGCGAAATGGGCCGGCATCGCGGCATCAAATACGGGCCGCGAAACATCGACATTGATATCTTGCTTTTCGGCGCGAGCGTCGTGGACACGCCCGGCCTCGTCATCCCGCATCCGCGCATGGTGGAGCGGCGATTCGTGCTCGTTCCGATGAACGAAATCGCGGCAAGCGCGCGCCATCCGACGCTCGACAAAACGATCGGCGAGCTTTTGAATACCACAGCCGACAAGAGCGTCGTCCGAATTTGGAGCGGCCGCAGCAAGTGACTTCAATTCGCGTGCGCCGCGCCGAATGAAAGGGCGCCCTCGCGATTGGGCGTAGTCGCGAGGGCGCCCGTGTTATGCCGGCAATCGAGATAGCGTCAGTTGGTGCGAAGAACTTTCATCCAATGCAACGTGAGCGTTTCGGGTGCGAGCGATTCCAGCTCAATCTCGGAATACTGTCCCTGAGTGCGCTCCCGCCAGACGTAAACACCCGGCTCGGACTCTTCGCGTTCGTGGCCCTTCGCGCGTTCAAGAAATGTCCGTGCATCCTCGAGCGACGCCTCTTCCTTCGTGGCGGGGCGCGCCAGCGCTTCGACAACGTAGCTCCGGAGCAGCTTTGACCAGTATTGGCGGAAGAGCGCGGGCGACGCGAAGGCATCGCTCCACGCCACCTCGCCGCCGTAAGCCACCACGACTCCGATCACGCCTTCGCCTTTCAATCCTTCCGTCGAGCGCGCGAATCGGCGATTCATTTCGTTCACGAATTCCTCCACCGGTCTTGCAATTTGCGGAGATTGGTAGATCTTGCGATACGAATTCGTCGGCGCGGATGTCGCGATTGCGGAATCGATCCGGTTGGCCGAGAGGACTGGCGGCGCGGCCGCAGCCCTTCCCACCGTACCTCCTACAACGCCGGCCGGCGCCGCCTCCACAGTGACTGTCTCCATGCTGCCGCGATTCACCGCATTCCAGACCTGAACTTGATCCGCCTCCACAGCTGCCTTCTCGCGGACACTCGGATGCACCATCATTTTCGCGGCGCCGAATTTCGTCGATTCGCCGGTCCACCGTCCGTGCTCAACGCAAAACACATCGAGCGGCAAAGGCTCTCCGCCGACGGGGACGATCCTGTCTTTGCCGACGATGCGATCCTGATTGCCGCCGGCAACGATCTCACCGGCGAGGAGAAGCACTGGCTTTTTGCCGCGATTGATGAGGACCAGTTGGTTCACCGCTGCGGCCGGGTTGTAGGCCGGCGAAGGAGCGGTCGAGCCGTCGCGCGCGCGGCGGAGATATTCATTGCCGTGCTCGGTGACAAGGACTTCTCCCGAAGCCAGCCCTTCGTCGAGCGTCTCAAAGACGCTTGTGTCCGCGCCGGCTTTCGCGATCAGCGGAAAGATCGTCATATTCTCGTAGCGAACGGGCTCGCCAATTCGCCACGTTTCCGGACCGCCGCCTGCACCGGCTTTCGCGAAGCCGTTACCCGAACTGCCGGAGAAATTGCCAAATAGCGACGGCGCGCCAAGAATCGCTGCCGCCGCAAGCACCGCCACCACCTGTTTGATCGAAGAGCTGAGTGTCATGACTACCTCCGTCCTGCACCAATAGCGGCCGCGTGAACGCGGCCTTCATACGTGAGAACGGAGCGTCTGGGATTTCTTGCGGGATTTCAGGATCGAGAAAACGAGTTTTCAAGCCGGGGGAATGTTGCTGGCTCTAGCGCAGAGAGGTAACGGCGACTCAAGTCCGGGCGCCAGGGGCCTCCCGGCTCTGAACTGACTGCGAAGCGTCGCGACTGATTACTCCGAGTTCGGCGTCTACCATTTGCTGTAATCGTCTTCCTTTTTGCTCTTCTTCTGGCGCTCTTCCTCTTCCTGGCGCTCGTATTCCGTGATTTCCTCTTCAGTCATCTGGTAGTCGCTGCGGGATGCGAACATCGAAGGTGCATTCGAAGTCTTCGTTTTCGTCTCAAATCTGCCGCGTTCGCGATTGGCCGCGTCAAAGCGCGAGTCGCCTCTTGGCCGGGATATCGCCCCAGCTTCCGCGAGCAGGTCCGTGATTTTCTCGAAGAAATCGTGCAGATGGTATGGCCGGATCGAATACGGCAGTTCGTCGCGCTCCAGATCCGGGACCACGTCCTGAACCATATTCGAGGGCGTGACGAATAGCACGCGGAGCCTTTTCTTTTGCGGGGCCATCGCACCGGCCTTCTTTGGTTGGTTCCGCGCGAATCCTTCGGCCTCGGCAGCCACGGTGACGCCCTCAGCGTGCGCCAGATCTCTCAGAATCGTGAAGAGCTGGCTGCCGGGTGTTGCAAGCTCGACGTTGGCGATCACCAAATTCCAGCTTCCGCTGGCCAGCGCCGTGAGCGCCTCCCGGGAATCCGTGACGAAGTGGACGCGCCAGCCCTCGGAGTCAAGCAGGTGGTGCAATGCCTGGCAGCTATCCACGTTGTCGTCGAGAATCAGAACTCCGATTTCGCTCAAACTCGTCCTCCGGGGCAATTCACAGGTGCAGGAGTTCAGTATAGCCATGCAGTAACAGTACCCCGCACATTTCCACAGAAGGGTTTCTATCGGCGCTTCTAACTATAGGCTTACACCCTCTCGCAAAACGCCTGTCCATTGGGACAGGCGAAGAAAAAGCAAATACATCTTGACAAGGCGAACAAAAGGCGAATATATTCCCCCGTGCGGCGAGGTTACCGATGGCCACTTTACCCACTCTTCCTGCGCCTCCGGCTCCTTCGAGGATCCGGTCAGATCGCTCGAAGCAAACCAGTCTCACCTTATTCCCCACGGCCGCTTGCCACGGCGGCTCAGAAATCGCACGCGCGGCTTCTACGCCCACTCCGGCGCCCGACCGGAGCTCGAAACCCGCTGCGGAACTGGTTGGGATCGCACGCCTCGCCGCTTCCTCCTTTTGCGCTGACGTTAAGCGCGGTACTGAGTACTACTTGCTTACCGTTCGTACGATCGTGAACCACTGCGATTCCGAGCGGGTTCCGTTCAACTGGACGATCAATCCGTATCGCGGCTGCGAATTTGGCTGCCGGTACTGCTACGCGCGATACACGCACGAATACATGGAGCTTGACGGCGCGGATTTCGAGAAGAAGATTTACGCGAAGAAGGATGCGGGCGAGTTGGTCTCGCGCGACCTGGCGAACCCCAAGCTGGAAGGCGAGCACATCGCGATCGGCACGGCCACCGATCCCTACCAGCCGGCCGAGAAGGAGTTCGGCGCGACCCGCGCCATACTGGAAAAAATGGCGGAGCGCGAAGGCCTGAACCTCTCGATCACGACGAAATCGAATCAGGTTGTACGCGACATCGATTTACTGAAGAGAATTTCCGAGCGATCGTCGATCACGATCAATATGTCCATTACGACGCTTCGAACTCGGCTGGCGCGCCTGCTCGAGCCGCGCGCGCCTCGGCCTGACTTGCGGCTCGAAGCCGTGAAGAAGCTGCGCGAGGCGGGGATCGCGGCGGGAGTGTTTGCGATGCCTGTGCTGCCGGGAATCACGGATCGCGAAGCCGATCTCGATGCGCTGGCGCGTGCGGCACGGGATGCGGGCGCGCTCTGGTTTTCCGCGAACGTGCTGTTTCTGATGCCGTCGTCGCAGAAGCAATTCCTGCCGCTCATCGCGGCGAAATTCCCGCGGCTGGTGCGCCAGTACGAAGAATGGTACGTGCGCCGCGGCGGCTCGCCTCAGAAATACAAGCAGGAAATTTCGGAACGAATTCACGGTTTGCAGCGGAAGTACGGGCTCGGCAGCCGGCCTGTGGCACCCACGCGGCCCGCGCACCAGCCTCCGCAAATGACCCTCGGCCTTTCGCTTGAGCCGCGCGCCCGATGCGGCGCGATTGAAAAAAGCATGGAATTGGTGGATCAGGAGACGCCGCGATGCGAATGAAATCCGTTAGCGCGCTATTTCTTATCGTTGGCGGATTTGCGCTGATCGCGTTCGAAACCAGCTTTTACGGAGCCTCGCCGCTGGCGGCTAATCCTCAAGCGAAAGCTTCAACGCAGATGGCTGCCGCGAAAACGAAGCCGCCTGATTCAGGCAAGCGCTACGGCACCCACTACGGCACGATGATGCGCGAAGGCTCCGGCTGAGCCTCCGGGGAACGAGGGAATTGCGCCCGAAGAAAATCGAGAAAAGCGCGCGAGCGCGGCCGGCCATTTGTTTCATATTTCGCCACGCGCAGCAGAAATACCAGCAGCTGGTACGCCTCGGAATCCTTCAAACCTCCGAAACCTGTTTGCTGAGTCTCTTCTTTTTTTAGTTCCGCCAAGAATGCAGCCAACTGGCCGTATAGCGCGCGGGCGACCGGCCCTTCGGGAGGTTTTTCGTAGTAGAGACCGGTGCCAAGAGTGCGGTACGTATCGGCGAGCGCCGACACGGCATCGATTGCGTCCGCGTCGTTCAGTTCGCGGGTTTCATTCGCTGCCTTGAGAATCGTAAAGCCAAGCGCGGAGATGACGGGCCTGCGTTCGTGGACGAGGTACGTCGGAATCGTGAGATCGGGATACGGCACTGAATCAGGCGGAACCGGTTTGCGGTGCTCGCGCTCCCAGCGATGAGCCGCGATCAAGTGCGGGCAATCGGACGGGCAATCGATCGAGACTTCCCGTTTCTCGCCGCAACATACGGCGCAGATCATTTCGCCCTTCGCGGGACAGTAGCGCTTCGCTTTCCTTGTGCCACAGAGAGGACAGGTCACACAGGTTCCTTTGGATCAGCCGGTCGCTCATTACAGAGTATGGGATTAGAGTCCGGACGCCAAGTGGCAGCGGCTGTGGGTCAGGGTGTTCCAGAACGTCGAAGAACTGCGGTGCGCGCTGGCGGAATTTCGTGAACGTTACAACCAGCGCTGGATCGTCCAGCGCTTGGGCTACCTCACACCAGCGCAGGCTCGCCAGCAACTCATTGCGCTCGGAGCTGCTGCATGAATACACTCAATTCACTGTCTAGGCAATCCGGGGCTAAACAGAGGTCATCAAGAGCCAGTTGTTCTAAGTCTAGGCGTGCCCCGAATTCAGACATGCAAACGGAAATTTATGTACAAAATTGACTACGACGAGGTTCCAGCTGAGAAACGGAGCGACCGGAGATTCATCCAACTGCTCGACTACATCCAGCTTAGGCTTTCCGACCCGAATGAAATTACTGCCATCTGTGTTTATGAAGCGTCGCACGCGCTGTTTCTACAGTTTGCTGGCAGGCAAAATTTCATCTTTTCTGGCCCTCAGATCACCTACGACCAGACAACCGACACTTTTGACCACACGGGGGCTTCTGTAAAGAGCACGGATACGAACACGGAATATCTGAGCACCATAAATGCCGGACAGTGGGTCACCGGAACTGCATTAGCTTACGTCGGCGCAGGTGTCGCGGTCGGAGAATTGACTGACAGAACAGACAACGGCGATTTCGGAGACCGCCAAAACTTCAATAAAGCTTTCGAAATGCTCAGGAATAGGCACCCCGAGTTGTTTCCCTGCGACTTTAACCTCGATACCTTTTGGCTAGAAGCAGGAAAACGTGCCAAGGAACACCTGAAGCGGCCAGATATTCGTGAAGCCATTCTGAATACCGCGGCAATAATCAGAGACCCATTGTTCGTCAAGCTTTAGAACAAGGCGACTGGTACAACTTTGGGTCCTGTTCTGGTGGAATCATCAGGTACGCGCAGCCTGAACAGCGACTTGGATTTGACTTGCGTTCTTCCAGCCCACTACATTCGGACTTGATAACGTGACTTCAGGCGTTGTGCATGTGTCGTAAGATCGGGGATACCGGTCCATTCCCGCCACAAATCGTTGTAGGTCATCCAGCGGAACTTAATCTGAGAATGAGCCACCGCATCAGCGAAGCACTCAACTTCCTCTTTGTGTTTTCCGCATTCTTCAAGCTCTTGCCAATTTAACGGTTCCCAAAAGATATAAAGAAGAGTAGGCTCCAGTCCTTCGGGATGATCCTTCCGAAACTTGTTCAAGCCGAAATAGTGTTTCACCAACTGCGCCCGATCCAAGTGCTGCTCCGTACCCCCTTTCGCTTCTTCGTAGATCCGCCACCAATAAGGATCGCTTTTCGGCGGGGCCAGCCTATCGTACGCTGGGGAAAATTCCGACTTCTTGGGCGTCAGGTATTCAAGCAGTTTCGACTCGACCGCCACAACGCCATTGCCACGTTCGATCCAGACATCGAGGTTGGGTGCCGTGCCACCGTGAAAGATATTCAGCTTATGCTCAAACTCCACTCTCGTTGCGCCCTGTTCCCCCAATAACGCGAGCCTGCTCGGTTGAACTTTGAATGGTGCAAAGCAGTTCACTGCCAGAGCGCATGAGGAGTGGACGGCACAAAATTTCATTCTCAACTCGTCGCCATCTCCATTACGCAGATCGTCTTCCACAGTCGCGAGATCGATACCTGGAAGCAGATTCTCTTGAGG
This sequence comes from uncultured Acidobacteriota bacterium, assembly GCA_963838705.1. Taxonomy (GTDB): domain Bacteria; phylum Acidobacteriota; class Terriglobia; order Acidiferrales; family UBA7541; genus Palsa-147. Next base: position 674,195 of record CAWIRU010000007.1, read on the forward strand.
TAGGTGCGTGTAGCCTTTCTTATCTGCGGCTCCTGAGAAATTGCCAATGAAGTTGCCGAGCAACGCCGCCTTGGCGATGGAAGCAGTGTTCACTGTTGTCCCCTTGTCGCTATGGCTCCCAACCCGAGGCCTTTATCACCTGCAATAGCCGTCCGACTTCTGAAGTCGCCATGCTCGTATCGGTGTTCATATACAGATTGCTAAGCATTTCTTGGAGAGTCAGAATCTTAATTGGATTGCCCCTGAGATTATCTCGAAACGGACGGTGGTCTTCCCAGATTGCTGCATCGCCTCTTAACCGAGTGACTGCCGTGACGTAGGTAAACTTGGCTGACCCTGTAAGACTCTCGAGCTTTTCGATCAGGCCATCGGCCCACTTCTTCTTCACGAGTTCACGAAAAGACTGCCAAGCCAGACGTCCAGAGACTTTCCTATTTGCATTTATCAACTCAATGCGCCTTTTAGGGTCGAACCCGGCCTGCCAACTTTTGCAGCTAACGACCCAGATTCGATCGTAGTCCGTCCGTTTAGGATGGAATCCAACTACGTCGATGTCGCTTGCAACGCAGTCATCTTTCTGAATGTATTCGGGATCTGTCGCTGCGGGCTGAAACTTCACGTTGTGTAGCGTGAAATAGCCGCTAAATTTCAGGTAGTCATCGACGAGTTGTTCTAGAATGTCTTCCTTCATGTTGGGGCAATCATATCAGGGGAATTAGCCACAGGATCCGTGTTGGATTTTCCTTAAGCGACGGAAGGACGAAATGTGCCAGTCCACATTTTTCTGAGCTATTCGCACAAATCCAGAAAATTGGCAGGGGAATTGAAAGAAGGGCTTGAGTCGTTTGGCTTCGCGGTGTTCTTGGCGCACCAAGACTTGAAGCCATCAGTTCCATGGCGAAAAGAGATTTTGAAGAACCTTCGGCAATGTGACGTGTTCATCCCCATACTGACGAGGGGCTTCATGGATTCCGACTGGACTGACCAAGAGACAGGCTTTGCTCTAGCCCTCAAGAAGAAGATGATCCCCCTGACGGTTCATCAGCATCCATACGGCTTCGTCGGGGCATTCCAAGCTCTTAAATGGAACAAGGCATCACCAGATGCCACCTGCTGGCAAATCGTCGAGTGCCTTCATGAAGAGAGCAGGTTTGCGCAGGCTGCTAAAGATGGGGCAATCGACGTGTTCTTGTCTGGCAGCGACTTTAATAAAGTTGCGTCCACGGTGAAGAAGCTGCTGCGGTTTCGACCTTTTTCGGTGGAGCAACTGCGCCGGATTATCGAAGGCAGTACCGGCAATCAAGGAATTTACGGATGCCACGCGGCACAGCCTCTGATGAAGACTTTGATCGAAGATGCCGATGGCAAAGTCAGCCGCCGCATTATCCGGGAATACCGGCAAGCCGTGAAATCTTGGCCCTTCTGAGGGAAATCCCGCGCACTAGGATTTCTTTGGACACCGAATTGTGATGAAAATGAGTGAGAAATCACGAGGAGGTGTCTGTGAGCAAAGAGAGAGAACCAACTTCGGGCCTCAGGGCGACCGGAGGAGCACCCGAAGAGCGGCGCGATGGCCGCAGCCCGCGGAGGCGAGCGACTGTGCCGCTTCATCCTGAGCAAAGGCGGGCGCTGAAAAAAATATGACGATTAGCGCGACCTTGACCGTCGTTTCTCCAACGTCAGGCTGATACGGAAAGCGGCGCGGCCCGCTTTTCGGCTAGCGCTACGCCATGCAGGATCATGTCGATTACGTACTCGTCGCCCGGCTCGGAGTTAATCATAAGATCGTAGAGTTGCCGGCACGGCCAGTCGGCGCCGAAGTAACGCTTGATGAACTGCATGCGCTCCTTATCAATCGTTTCAACCAATTCCCGCGCCTCGGCTTCGCTTTTTCCGAGCGTGCGAATCCTGCGAATTTTTTCTTCCGGCGAAGCGAAGATAAAAACGTGAAATGCGTCGGGGCGATTGCGCAGGATGTAGGGAGATCCACGGCCCACGATGACGCAATTTCCTGTCGAGGCCGCATCTTCGATCACGCGATGGAGCAACTCGACCATCTGGTCCGCGTCAAAAGCCTGGATGCCGGATATCGGGAGGCTTCGCTCGTAGCTTCCGCGCGCGAAAACTTTGAACAGGCGATGCAGGAGGGGATCAACTTGCTCGTCGTGGCGCGCGGCGGCTTCCGGAGCGACGTTCGCGCGGCGTGCGATTTCGCCGGTGAGCGCGGAATCCCAGAGTTTCCAATTCAAGCGCTGCGCAAGCTTTTCCGCGATCAGCGCGCCGCCGCTGCCGTACTCCCGTTCGACAGTGATGGTTCGAATGGGCATGGCGTTCGTCCCTTCCGCCTGGCCTGCGCTTCCGGCCTATCTTCTGAGCGGGATTATAAGCCTATTTTACTCCAGCGCTAATGGACTGCCATGGGGCCGCCGGGCTTCGGCTTTCTGATGAGGAAAATGAACGGAATCATACAAAGCACCGCAATGCCCAGGATTCTGAAGTTATCTATGTAGGAAAGAAGAGTGGCCTGTTGCTGCAATCCATACGAAAGCATCGCGTAAGCTTGCTGCGCCGCGCGCGCGGGAGATGAGCCGTGCGCTTCAAATGTGCGCGTGGCGCCTTGCAGCGCTGCTTGAAACTGCGGGTTCGTAGCCGCCGCGTGGGCCGCGAGGGTCACCTGATGCACCTGCGCCCTGCGATCGAGCATCGTGGCCACAAATGAAATTCCCACACTGCCGCCGATATTCCGCGAAAGATTAATCAAGCCGGAAGCGGCGTTATTTTTCTCTCGCGGCAGGTACGCGTATGCAGTCGTGTTGATTGGCACAAATAGGAATGCAAGACCCAAAGATTGAATCACGCGCGCCATGACAAGCGTTCGATAGTCAACCTGGAGATCGAAATTGGTCATGTGAAACAGGGAAAACGACAGCATGAGCATTCCGAATACGAGCAGTTTTCGAGCGTCCACTTTCGTGAGCAGGAAGCCCACAATCGGCATGCAGACCATAATGACCAATGCCCCGGGAGTGAGAGCGAAGCCCGCCTGTTCCGCTGAATAGCCCATTAGCGTTTGCATATAAAGCGGCAGGAGCACAGTGGTTCCATAGAGCGAGATGCCGAGGACGAACATCAATGTGTTTCCAACCGCGAATGAACGGTCTTTGAACAGCCTGAGATCGATGATCGGGTTCTTGTGATGCAGCTCCCAGAACACGACAGCGACGAGGCACACCGCGCAAACGATCGTGAGCGAGAGGATGAGGTGTGACCCGAACCAATCGTCGCGCTCGCCCTTGTCCAGAATGATCTGCAATGTCCCGAGGCCGACCGCCAGCAATCCGAGGCCGAAGTAATCCATGCCGTGCTGCGGCTTGTTCTGGGCTTTGAGATACGGCGGATCTTCGATGAGCCGCGACGTGAGCACCAGCGAAAGAATCCCGATCGGCACATTGATGTAAAAAATCCAGCGCCAACTGTAATTGTCTGTGATCCAACCGCCGAGCGTCGGGCCAATCGCCGGCGCCATAACCACCGCCATGCCGTAAACCGCGAACGCCATGCCGCGCTTTGCGGGTGGAAACGTGTCCGCAAGAATCGCCTGCTCGCTCGGCTGCAAGCCTCCGCCGCCGGCGCCTTGCAGAATGCGGCAGATGATCAGCACGCTCAAATTCGGCGCGAGCCCGCACATGAACGAGCTGATGGTGAAGAGCCCGACGCAGAACATGTAGAAGCGCTTGCGGCCGATGACGGATGACGCCCAGCCGCTCAGCGGGAGAACAATCGCGTTCGATACGAGATACGAGGTGAGAACCCAGGTGCTTTCATCCTGGCCCGCCGAGAGGCTGCCGGCGATGTGCGGCAGCGCGACGTTGGCGATGCTCGTGTCGAGCACTTCCATGAACGTCGCGAGCGTCACCGTCAACGCGATGATCCAGGGATTGACAGCGGGGCGCCAGATCGCCTGGTTGGGATCGAAAGTTGTGGCGGTGGCGCTCACTTCACTTGCACCTTCGGTTCGACAGACATGCCGGGGCGAAGGAGATGATCCTTGTTCGAGCCGGGATCGAGCACGATCTTCACGGGGAGGCGCTGCACAACCTTGACGAAATTGCCGGTCGCGTTCTCCGGAGGAAGAAGGCTGAACCGCGAGCCGCTCGCGCCGGCGATGCTGTCCACGTGGCCCTTGTATTTATGGCCGAACGCGTCCACGGACATCTCCACGGCCTGCCCGGGCCGCATGTTCCGCAATTGCGTTTCCTTGAAATTGGCGGTGACCCACACGTCTTCGAGCGGCACGATCGAGAGCAATTGCTGGCCCGGTTGCACGTTCATTCCGATTTCGATGTTCTTGTTCACCACGCCGGCGACCGGCGCGACGATCGTGCAGTACTGCAAATTTAATTGCGCTTGCTCGAGCTCCGCTTTCTTCTGCGCCACCAGAGCATCGGCGGAAGTGAACTGCGCCTTGCTCACTTCCACTTGCTGCGGACCCGTTTGCGCGGTGCGCACCGACGCACCGGCTTGCACCAGGCGGCTTTGCGCCTGACGGACCATATCGTCGGCTGCGCTGGCCGAGGCGCGCGCGGCAAGCACGCCCGCCGCAGATGCTTGCGCCGCCGCGAGCGCCTGATCGTATTGCTGCTGCGATACTTCCTGCTTCGCGACGAGCTGCTGATAGCGGGCGAGGTCGGCTTGCGCTTTGACGTCGTTGGCTTCGGCTTGTGCGAGCGTCGCTTTCGCCGCGTCGGCTTGTCTCTGGGCCGCAAGGATTCCCGCCTCGGTGTTCGTAACATCCGCGTGCGCGGAATCGAGCTGGCTTGCCGAGTTTACTGTTGTGATCGGCACGTTACGGCCCGCGGCCATCGCCGTTGCTTCCGCTGAAGCGAGATCGGCCTGGGCTTTGTCCACCGCAACTTGATAGTCCTTCGGATCGATTTGAGCGAGCACCGCTCCAGCTTCAACGTACTGGTTGTCGTTCACGTTGACGCTGAGGATGTAGCCGCCCACGCGCGCGCTGATGGGATTGATGTGGCCGTCCACCTGCGCGTCGTCGGTCGTTTCGAAACCGGAGTAGTAATTCCAGACCCAAATCCCGGCGCCGATGATTACGAGGACAACAACGACGATGAGCCACAGCGGAAAGGGACGGCGCGATGGCGCGGGCGGCAATTCGCTCGGAGGCGGCGATGCCGAATGATCTGCGGCCGGGCTGGCGGCGACTGCGTTTCGAATCTCCTGGGCAGAATCAATTTCCGTCTTTTGTGGCATTGGCTCTTCCTTTCAAATATTGCATGACGCCGGTCTCCGCGATTCCCTGCGCGCGCGCTAGCGAAATTCTTGCGATGTTGTAATTGAATAGGCTCGTAATGAGCGATTCGTTCGCCGACGCGAGGGCTTCCTGCGCCTGAACCACTTCGATGTTGTCGATGACGCCCGCGGAGAAGCGGTCGCGCGCCTGATCGAGCGTCTGAGAGGCGAGGTCCACGTTGCTTCGCGCGACCGTGACCTGATCGGTGGCAGACTGAACGTCGAAGAGCGCGTCACGCACGTCCTGATCGATCTGGCTCTTCAAATTTTCGAGTTGCGCGCGGCTGTTGGCGAGATTCGCGTCGGCTTGCAGGACGTCGCCGTGAGTTTTCCCTCCCTGAAAAATCGGGACTTTCAAGGAGCCCATGACCTCGAACGATCCATGCGTGCGGTCGGGCACAGGACCTCCCACGCCGTAATTTCCATCGAAGGAAAGCGTCGGGAAGTACTCGGCGAAGGCGGCGCGGCGCGCAAGATCGGCGGCGTGCAATTGTGCTTCCGCGCTCAAATAATCGGCGCGCATCGAGTACGCGCGCTGGAGCGCTTCATCAATCGTGATGGGCGGTTGCGGGTCGTACGGGATTTTCTCCGTCAGTTCGAACGCCTGTCCCGGCGGCAAGCCGATTGTGCGGGCGAATGCGATGCGCTGCTTTTCGTAGTCGTTGCGCGCGGCGATCAATTGCTGCTGGCGCGTCTGGAATTCCACTTTCGCGCGCAGCGCGTCAATGGCGGGAGACGTTCCCGCTTTCAATTGGTCCGCGGCCTGGTTGGAGAGCGCTTCGGCGGTCTTCACTTGGGCATCCGCCGTTTCCACGCGCGAGGCCGCGGATATCGTTTGCAGGTAGTTGTATCCGACAACGAGGATCACGAGCTCGCGCGCGTCCTTGTACGAATGCTGCGAGGCGCGGAGGCTCTGATCGGCCGAGCGCGCCTTGTTCCATGCATTCAAGTCGAAGATCGGGACACTGAGATATGCACGCGTGTCGAAATAACCGAACGGGCCGACGATTGGATTAACCGCTCCGAAGGAGAAGCCGGGCACGCTGATTTTTGTGAAGCCGGTCTGCGCCAAATTGACCTGGCTCGCGGTTTCCGTTGTATTCGTCGTCAATGTAGGAAGGACGTTCGCCAATTCCTTCCATTTTTCGCCGCGGGCGCCCTCAATTCCGTTGGTCGCAAGCAGCGCGCCGAGATTTTGCTTCAGGCCGCGCTCGAGCGACTCGATGAAGCCGAGCTTTATGACTTCAGTCGTCGGCTTGCCCGCCGGGACGCTGCCCGTGTATGGGCTTTGCGGCTGCAATGGGTTTTGCGGAGATGCCGATTGGCCGAATGCAAAAGGCGCGGACAGCAGAACCAGCGCGCCCGCCAGCGCAAAACGTTTTGCGATCATCGCTCACTGCCTTTCTTTTCGCTGCGACCGCGATCCGCCACCGCGGCCGACCAGAAGTGCTCGAAGGCGCGATGGAATGCGGGAGCAAGCCGCGACGTGGGGTTGATCGACCAGGCGAGCAGCGAACCGAGATAGGACTCCTTGAACGATCTCGCCAGATCGGCGGCGGGCACGTCGCGCCGCACCTCGCTGCGCTCCTGCGCAATCTTGAACAACTTGGTCATCATCACGTGGCTCTGAGCGAAGCGTGTGCAGACCTTCAGTCGCATCACTTCGCTTGAAAGCATGGATAGAAGCATGCCGCGAGCCAATTCCGGCGAGCGGCCGGGATCTTCGCCGAGGCGGATGAACGTGCGCCGCAGGACCGCCACGGCGGGTTCGGTACCGCGCTCCATTTCTTCAAGTGCAACGCGGATTTTGCCGATACGTAGGTCGGCGAATGATGTGAGCAATTCTTCCTTGCTCGGGAAGTAGTTAAAGAATGTTCCCTTGCCCACGTCGGCGGCGTTGGTGATGTCTTCCACGGTGGTCTCCGTGAAGCCGCGCTCGGCGAACAAGCGCATCGCGGCGTCGAAGAGGCGCTGGCGCACGGCAGCCGAATGCCTTTCCCGTCGCGAGAGCGGACGGGATGCAAGCGCGATGCGAATGGAGCGGGAGTGTGAATTTGTTTTCATTGAATCCGACCGTAAGTCAAGTCTGACTATAGGTCAGCAATTTAAGAATTGTCAAGGCAAAGTTTCCCGGCGGGCCGGCCAGTGGGCGCCGGCTGCCAGCCGCTTTTCTATATGATGAGGGAAATGAAAAAGGGATTCGGCTGGCGTCCCAGCCCATGCCGGGACGCCAACCTGTTAAGACCGCTGGAAGACAACTCTTTGTTTAATGAGAAGCGTTGTGCGGAGACCGCTTGGTGAGCACGGAGATTAGTATCGATGCCGAGGCGGGCGGTGGAACTGCGCCCTTCAGCACGATGTCGCGCGCTTCGATTTTCTTTCCGTACACAGCTTCGTTTCCGTCGTTGTCTGGCCGCACTGTGGAGCCTTCCAGAGAAATGCCGGCGAACAAGCCGCGCGCGCGTGAGTACGTCAGCACTTCCGCGCGCATGGTCACGTCTGTCGCTGCTTCGGCATCGCGGCCCTTTGGGCCGGCTGCCGCCGAAGCATCCGCCCCGAGTTTCACTTTGCTGGAAAGTATCGAACTGGCGCCGCGATCGTTCATTACGAGCAGCACAAAGTCCGTTGCCTGGCCGCCGATTTGAAAGCCGATGCTGCCGCCCTCGAGAGCCATCATCGATGGCGCTCCCCACGGCCCCTTGAAGTTTTCGCCGCTGCGGCACGTCATGACTCCGCGCCCGTAACTCGCGCCGACGCCGAACGCCGCTTTGAGCACGGACGGATAAACGATCACGCATTCCGCCTTGTCAATCAGGTCTTGTGGAATGTCGTCAGGGACGTTCAGGATTTCCTTCATCACAACTCCGGCATTCTCGACGCGGTCGTTCCACTTGGACTTGTCGTCCGCTCGAGCCGGCTGTGGCAGGATCAGGGAAGACAACCCCATCATCGACAACGTAAGCGCGCAAGATAAAAACTTCCTCATCTTTCCTCCTAAATAGGCTGAACTGCCGCCCGGAATCATATCGGTCATCAACTGCATATCGCAATCCATTTAGTGGGATGCTCCAGCCGGGGGAGAAGTATGGACTATAATCCACGCGAGCGAATTTTGCAAAAGGAGTCCAGGATGCGCCGGGTACGCGGCGGGCGGCTTGAGAGTTGGATTTTTGTTTTGACGATCGTGTGTGTCGCTCCGGCGCTCGCGATGACGGCCGCCGCGCAACAACGAAAGGCAGGAAGTCCGAAACAAGCGGCACAGAAAAAACCGAAAGCGCGTCCCGATTTGGCGCGATTCGCTGCGCGGGTGGCCGCGACTCTTGGCGAACAACATGCCGCGAAGGCTTCGTGGGGCATCATCGTCGCGGATCAGGCGACGGGCGAAACGCTCTACGAACGCAACGCTGATCTTTATTTCACGCCCGCATCGAACGCCAAGCTCTACACAACCGCATTTGCACTCGCGACGCTCGGTCCCGATTACCATTTTCGCACGACGATCGAAAGCGCGGCGCCGCCCGATGCGGAGGGCCGCGTGCATGGTGACGTAGTTTTCTTCGGCCGCGGCGATCCGGACCTTTCGAATCGAAAATTTCCCTACGTGCAAAAGGCGGAGCGCGACGGTATCCCCGAAAAAGTTATCGCGGAGTTAGCAGATGCCGTGGCCGCGAAAGGCGTGAAGCAGATCGACGGAGACATCGTCGCCGACGACAGCTACTTCGCCTACGATCCCTATCCCGAAGGATGGACCGTGGGGGATCTGTATTTCAGCTTCGGCGCGCCAATTAGCGCGATCGATCTCGACGACAATACGCTTACGATCGCGGTCCAGCCGGGCGAGCATCTCGGCGATCCCGCGGTCCTCTCGATCGAGCCGTGGGCCGGGTACGAAACTTTCGGCCACGACGTAACCACGGGCCCGAGCACATCGACACAGAGATTTTCTGTCGTGCGTGAGCCGGGCGCGAATCCGATTCTGTTGCGCGGCTCGATTCCGCTGGATGCGCCGCCGGCTAAGCTCGATCTCGCGCTCGAAGACCCCGCAGAATACACCGGCCGGCTGCTGAAACTTTTGCTCGCAGCGCGCGGCGTGCGAGTAGTCGGCGGCGTCAGAGTGCAGCACGGCGCGCCTCCAGAACGCGAAGCCGATGGCTCGACGGCACTCGTGCCTCCTTCCGCGGCCGCCGCTGTGCCCGGCGACCCGGTGGTTCTCGCCGAGCACACTTCGCCGCCGCTACTCGAATCAATCCGGTTGCTCAACAAGATCAGTCAAAATCTTCACGCAGAACTTCTGCTGCGCACGGTCGCACGCGAAAAGACGGGCGTGGGCACGACGGACGCGGGCGTGGTGATCGAGCGCAATTTTCTGACCTCCATCGGGATCGCGGATGGCGACGCGGTGCTCGCCGACGGCTCGGGCCTTTCGCGGCAAAATTTGATCACGCCGCGCGCTACCGCGCAACTTCTCGAATACGCCGCGAATCAGCCGTGGGGCGAAAGTTTCATCTCGACGCTTCCCGTCGCCGGCGAAGATGGAACGCTCGAAGATCGGATGAAGGGAACCGCCGCCGCCGGCCGAATCCGCGCGAAGACCGGCGCGCTCGAACACGTTCGCGGGATTTCCGGTTACGCGACGACGCTGCGCGGCGCGCACGTCGTGTTCTCGATGTTCATGAACAACAATCCGCAGCCGTCGCGCGACACGGCGAAACTTTTCGACGCGATTTGCGTCGCGATGGTGGAAGAAATTCAGCCGCCGCCACCGCCGCGCCGCAAATAACAAGCGGGGCGCCGCGCATCATCGCCGCCGTATTCTTGACACTTCGAGCGTCCTACTCCATGGTGAGCCTGTGAGCCGCACGGCTGAAGAATTGCTCGAATTTCCGCGCTTGCGCGAAATTGTCGCGCGAAGGACCACGTGTGCGCCCGGCCGCCGCGCGATTCTCTCGCTCGAACCCAGCAGCGATGCGGCTGCGCTCACCGCACAGTTCGATCTGATTCGCGAGGCGGTGGAATATTTGCGCGCGGGCTCGGAGCTGGGATTTGGTTCGCTGGCCGATCCCGAAGGATGGCTCGAGCGCTTGGGCATTCCGGCGTCTGTTCTCTCGGCCGCGGAGCTTCTCGATGCCGCGTCGCTCCTCGACACGTCCGCAAATCTGCGGCTCACGTTTCGCGGCGACGCGGACAAATTCCCCAAACTTGTCGAACGCGCGTCGGCGCTCGCCGATCTTCGTTTTCTCGCATCATCCTTTCGGAAAGCCATCCTGCCGAACGGCGAAATCAGCGACAACGCTTCGCCGGGGCTGAAAAAGATTCGAGCCTCGAGCGCGCAAACGCGCGAGAAAATCCAGAAATCACTCGAGGCGATCCTGCGTGCGCGCGGCGGCGAGGCGGGCCACGACTACGTCACGCTGCGCAACGATCGCTTCGTCATCCCCATTCGCGCGTCCGAGCGCCGTGCGGTGCCGGGCGTCGTTCATGGCGCAAGCGCGACGGGACAAACGGTGTTCGTCGAGCCGCTCGAAACGATCGATCTGAACAATCGCCTCGTGCAGCTTTCCGAAGACGAAGCCGCGGAAATCGCGCGCATCCTCACCGAGTTGACCGAGCAATTGCGGCTCGCGCGCGGGCCGCTCGCGTTTGCCGCAGAGCGCATCGCGGATTTCGATTCTGTGTTTGCGCGCGGCCGGTTTGCGCGCGAATTCGACGCGTGCATGCCGGAATTCATTTCCGAAATCGCGATTCATCTCAAGGACGCGCGCAATCCGGTTCTCGAAGACTCGCTGCGGCCGCAAGGAAGGAAAGTCGTGCCGGTCTCGCTCGATCTCGGCGGTGCGGCCGGCACGGTCATGGTCATCAGCGGCCCGAACACAGGCGGCAAGACCGTCGCGCTCAAGACTCTGGGCCTCGCCGCACTGGCCGGGCAATCGGGAATTCCAGTGGCAGCGGAGCGCGCGGAATTGCCGATCCTTGATGCGGTGCTCGCGGATATCGGCGACGAACAATCCATCACGGCCGACCTCTCAACATTTTCGGCGCACGTGCTGAACTTGAAAGGCATGCTCGCGCGCGCGACCGAGCGAACGCTCGTTCTCGTGGATGAGATGGGCACCGGAACGGCGCCGGAGGAAGGGGCCGCGCTCGCCGTCGCGTTGCTCGAAGAATTTCGCCGCCGCGGCTCGCTCACGCTCGCGACGACGCATCACGATCGGCTGAAGTCATACGCTTCGACGACTCCGGGCGTGATCAACGCGGCGGTGGAATTTGACGAAGAGCAACTCCGTCCGACGTACCGGCTCCTGGTCGGAGTGCCGGGCGTCTCGAGCGGGCTCGAAATCGCGCGGCGGCTTGGATTGTCGGAAGCCGTCATCGAACGTGCCCGTGCCGGACTCACGCCGGAAACTCTCGAGGCACGCGGGTTGATTACTTACCTGCATCGCAGCCGCGATGAAGTGGAAGAAATCAAGCGCGAGGCGCGCGCGGAACTCGATGGGCTCGAAGCCGAGCGGCGCACGTTGCGCACGGAATGGGTCGAGCGCCAGAAGAAGCGCATCGCCGAGCTCGAGAAGAATTTTTCGGAGACGGTGAAAAAGCTCGAAGCCGAAGTCACGCGGCTGGCCGCCGACATTCAGGATCGCAAGCTACGCGCGGATCTCGAAAAGTCCAGCGGGCGCAAGTTTGGAAAATTTGAATCGAGCGCGCGCGCCGATGCGGACGCCGCCGTCCTCGAAACTCTCGCTTCCTCCCAAGCGGATCTCGGCGTCGCAACGGAATCCGCGAAGCCGCTCGCGCCTGAAAAATTGATCGAAGGCACTCGGATTCACATTCGCGGCATGAAGCAGGCGGTTGTGCTGCGTCGAGTGGACGGGAGCACGGCGGAAGTTGAAGCTGGCCCGATGCGAATGAAGATAGCGTTAAGCGATATCGTCGGCGTCGAAGAGCCGTCCGCAAAGGCGGCTCGCCCCGGCGTCCCGAACCGCGGAATTCACGTCCAGGCGCAGCGAACGGATGAACCTTCAGTCGAAGAAATTAACGTGATTGGAAGCACGGTCGAGCAGGCCATCGAACGCGTGGATAAGTTCATCGATTCCGCCGCAGTCGCAAATCTGCCGCAGGTGCGCATCATCCACGGCCACGGCACGGGGGCTCTTCGCCGCGGCCTTGCAGAATTTTTGCGCACTCACCCTCTCGTAGAGCACATTCGCGCGGAGGCCGCTGATCGCGGCGGCACCGCGATCACAGTGGTTGAGTTGAAAGGTTGAACGCGCGGTGCTACATCTTGTGACAGACGGAGATTGAGTTCTTGGCTGAAGCTGGGTCGTTTGCAGATCGCGTGAAGCAGCAGGCGGACATTGTCCGCGTGGTGGGCGAATATGTTCGCCTGAAAAAGAGCGGGCAAAATTTCACAGGGCTGTGCCCGTTTCATCAGGAAAAGACGCCGTCGTTTGCGGTGCATCCCGTGAAGCAGATCTATCACTGCTTCGGCTGCGGCGTCGGCGGCGATGCGTTCAAGTTCGTGATGGAGATGGAGAAGGTCGCTTTCCCCGAAGCGATTCGAATCGTCGCGGAAAAATGCGGCATCCCGATTCCGAAACCACGCGAACGCTCACCTGAAGAGCGAAAAGAAAATCAGCAGCGTTCCGCGCTCGTCGAAATGCATCGCGAAGCAGCGGCATTTTTTGCGCGGCAATTGAACGACACGCCCGAAGGCAAAGCCGCGCGCGGTTATTTGGAAGACCGCGGGCTCGACCGCGAAGCCGTCGCACGCTTCGGCCTCGGCTACGCGCCCTCTGGCGGCGACGTCCTCTACCGCTTCCTCAAGCAAAAATATCCGGACAAGCTCCTCGAACCATCGGGCCTTGTGGTGAAAGAGCAGAGTGGCCGCTTCTACGACAAATTCCGGCGCCGCATCATGTTCCCAATCACGAACGAGTCGGGGAAAGTGATCGCCTTCGGCGGGCGCGCCCTCGGTGACGATATGCCGAAGTACATGAACTCGCCCGAGACGCCGATTTATTCGAAGAGCAACGTCCTTTATCATCTCGATCGCGCGAAAGAAGCGATCCGCGACCGGAAATTTGCGATCCTCGTCGAAGGCTATATGGACACGATCGCCGTCGCGCGCGGAGGATTTTCAAACGTCGTCGCGAGCTGCGGGACGAGCCTTGCCGAGCCGCAAGTAAAACTCCTCAGCCGGTTCACGAAGCAAGTCGTCGTGAATTACGACCCCGACGCGGCCGGTCAAGCGGCCACGGAGCGCTCCTTCGCGGTCCTGCTCGAAAAAGAATTCGAGATCAGGGTTTTGACATTGCCCGGCGGCGCCGATCCCGACAAATATTTGAAAGAGAATGGCGCGGCCGCGTACGAGAAGCAGCTCAAAGCCGCGCCGCCCTATCTCGACTTTCTGATTACCCGGGCGCGGCGCATGGACCGTTCGACAGCAACCGGCAAGCTCGCTGCGCTGAATTACTTGATGCCCTACGTCCAGCGCGTGCCGAATCGCCTGATTCGCTCCGAGTGGGCCTCTCGAATCGCGAGCGAACTGCGCGTCGATGAGCCGGTTCTCCGCGAAGCTCTTCGGCGCGCATCGGTCGAGCGCCACAGCGAAGTGAAGCCGAAGGCCGAGCTTGTCTCCACGGCCGTGAAGCAGGCGGACCGGCGGCTGATGCAGATGCTGGTCGAAGCCGAAGACTTCCGCGAAAGGCTGGCGCAGCAGATTGTTGATGAATCCCTTCACAAAGGGCTCGACACCGAGCGCATATTCGAAGTATTGCTCGCCACAGCCATCACCGGCGCGCAGCCCGACCCAGCCGCACTCGCGGAATCGCTCGCGGAACCGGACCGGCGGCTGTTCTTTTCCGTTGTGTTTGAGACGGCGGCAGAACCGTCGTGGGACGAAGCCGAAAGCTGTTTGAGCGACCTTCGACGCCGCCACGTCGAAACCGAGCTTCAAACTGTACAGAAGGCGCTCGAAGCGCAGCCGCCGATCGAAGAACAATTGCGCCTGCAAAGACGAATGCAAGATCTGCAACTTCGGCGACGTCTCGCCGGGCACGGAGCCTGACGCTAAGGCAGACCAGGAGGATAGACTTCGCCATGATTGGACGCCCGCAAGTCACAGAAGCAGCGCCGCACTACTTCACTTACATCAGTCAGGTAAAGGGTGACGATCCCGTCAGTACGATCGAGAGCCAACTGGATGAAGCGATCGCGGCTTTCCGGGGTATCACGGAGGAAAAGTCGCTCTACCGCTACGCCCCGGAAAAGTGGAGCATTCGGCAGGTACTCAATCACGTCACGGATACCGAGAGAGCCTTTGCTTTCCGAGCGCTTTGGTTCGCGCGCGGCTTCGATTCACCGTTGCCCGGTTACGATCAGAACATCGCGGCCGCTGGGGCCGAGGCGGATCGAATCTCCTGGGCTGACCATGTGGAAGAGTTCCGCGGCGTGCGCCTATCCACCATCTCGTTTTTCAAAAATATGCCGGCCGAGGCTTGGGGACGCACCGGTATCGCCAGCGACAACCCTTTTACCGTCCGCGCGCTGGCCTTTATCATCCCGGGCCACGTGACTCATCACGTTTCGCTGCTCCGCCAACGATATTTGTAGCCTCCGGCCACAGAAATGGCGCTCCTGTAGCTCACGCTTGCCCTGAGCTTCGAAGGGTCCCTGGCCCGCCACATGCGGGACGAGACGTGAGGCTTCTCCGCCCTTCCCTCTCCATCATCATTGAAACGAAAAGACTTGCCTGAAGGACCCAATTGAATCAAAATCACCCCTTCAAACATCTAATTGACGTAAACGCCTGTGCCGATATATGCTCCGAGGGTTTTGGAGGAAACGGGCTGAAACCGTCGTGCATCCTATCAGGGTAGGGCATGGCGTGAGTGGAATAGGCGTGGGCAGAAGGATTGGCATCAAGTTCGCAGACGGGTTTACCAGCATTACATCCGCCATTCGAGAAAATACTGACACACGGAATTGGCCGGGGTGTCTCGCCCCGGCGTTTTGCATGATGGACGCCGGATTGCGCGCCGCTCGCGCACGGCTGACTCTGCCGGGAGCTAAATCGTGACTTTGGCAATCGAAGAAAAATATGATCAGGTACGGCAGCTCATCAATATGGGCAAGGAGCGCGGCTACCTGCTTTATGATGAGGTGAACGACCTCCTGCCGGCTGAGATCCACTCCTCCGAAGAGATCGACGACCTGCTTTCGACTTTCGAACGGTACGGAATCGACGTGTATGAAGATCTTTCGAGCGCGAAGGCCGCGCTCGCGGGTGATTCCGGCGAGGTCGAAGTGGTCAAGGAGGAGGCTCCAGCCGACGATTCGGAGCTGGACCTCACTCCGGGCTCGCTCGAGAAGACCAACGATCCCGTCCGCATGTATCTCCGCGAGATGGGCACCGTTCCGCTGCTGACGCGCGAGGGCGAAGTAGCCATCGCGAAGCGCATCGAGCGCGGGCAATTGCTCGTGCTCAAGACGATCTCTCGCTCCCCGCTCATTCTTAAAGAGCTGCTGGGAGTCGGTGAAGACCTGCGCCGCGGCTCGCGTTCGATCAAGGAAATCGTTCAGTTCGACGACGAAGAGCTGACCGAAGAGAAGATCGAAGCGAAGACGCGCGAAACGCTCAAGGAAATCGACAAGATCGGCAAGCTTTACCTGCTTTCGGTGAAGCAATCCGAGAAGCTCGATAATACCGCGCGTTCAAACAAGCGCACCTACCTGCGCGCCCGCTACGCGCTCGGCCGCACGCGTGTGGATATGTCCACGCGTGTCCGCGAAATTGATTTCAATCCGTTCGAGAAGAAGCGCCTCATTGACAAGATGCGCCAGTCGGTCGAGCGCGTCCAGGCACTCGAGCGGGAGATTGTGAAGCTCGAGCGCCGCGTTGAGGCCTCGAAGGCCGATGTGCTCGCCGAAGCGCGCAAGGAATTGAAGGCGCGC
Organism: uncultured Acidobacteriota bacterium; assembly: GCA_963838705.1. GTDB lineage: Bacteria > Acidobacteriota > Terriglobia > Acidiferrales > UBA7541 > Palsa-147. The sequence goes on from CAWIRU010000007.1 coordinate 690,452, forward strand.
CGGCAGGAGCTTCGCGAAATCGAAGTCATCGCCGAGGCCAATCCCACCGAGCTGAAGCGGATGCTGCAAGTGATCGTCCGCGGCGAAGTGGAAGCCGAACAGGCGAAAAAAGAATTGATCGAGGCCAACCTTCGCCTCGTCGTATCGATCGCGAAAAAATATACGAACCGCGGCTTGCAGTTCCTCGACCTGATTCAGGAAGGCAACATCGGCTTGATGAAGGCCGTGGACAAGTTCGAATGGCGCCGCGGCTACAAGTTTTCGACCTACGCCACGTGGTGGATCCGGCAGGCCATCACACGCGCGATCGCCGATCAGGCGCGCACCATCCGCATCCCGGTGCACATGATCGAGACGATCAACAAGCTCGTCCGCACCAGCCGCCAGCTCGTTCAGGAACTCGGCCGCGAGCCCACTTCCGAAGAAATCGCCAAGCGGATGGACATTCCCGTCGCGAAAGTCCGCAAGATTTTGAAAATCGCGCAGGAGCCGATTTCACTCGAAACGCCGATCGGCGAAGAGGAAGATTCGCATCTGGGCGATTTCATCGAGGACAAGGCCGTCGTGTCGCCTTCCGACGCCGTCATCAATCTCAGCCTCAAGGAACAAACGTCCTCGGTGCTGAAGACGCTCACGCCGCGCGAAGAAAAAGTCATCAAGATGCGATTCGGTCTCGACGATGGCAGCGAGCATACGCTCGAAGAAGTCGGCCAGTCGTTCGCCGTCACCCGCGAACGTATCCGCCAGATCGAAGCGAAGGCGCTGCGCAAGCTGCGCCATCCCTCGCGTTCGCGCAAGCTCCGCGCCTTCCTCGAAGGTTCGGCAAACGATTACTAAAACTTTCTGATTCGTGGGATTTTCGAAAGGGCCGGCGATTGCCGGCCCTTTCTTATTTCGAGCCTAGCGTTGATCCCAGGCGTGCCACTGCATCGGTCCAGAATTCTTTCATTCGTTTCGATTCCGCAGCGCTCTCGAGCTTCATGTGATCAACGACGACCTGCGTCTTCCCCGCGCCCTTCGGATAAAAGTAAATGCTGATTCGATCCGTTTCGTCCCACTTCGCGCGGATGGACTTATTCGTCGTCGCCGTGGTGATCTCCATCTTGTCGCCCTTGAGCCAGGCCTTGCGGGCCTTTTCATCGGCCCAGGCCTTGAAAATCTTCGCGAGCGGAATGGGCAGCGTGCGGCTTACGCCCGCCGCGAAATCGCCATTGCACGTCTGATGGACTTCACGTAGCCCGTGCTTCTGCTCGTATTCCACCGCCACCATCTGGCACCACCAGCCGGGACATTTTTGCTCTTGGTAGAGAAATGTCGCCATTTCCGGATGGCTCATCTTTTTCGCGCCCGCCGCATCAAGAATCTTGAACCACTCCGCCCACACCTTGCCGGTCTTGGCCTTAACGGCCTCGTCGCTGAATCGCCGCGGCTCCTTTGTCTTTGCCATCACGGTTTCCTCCGTAGTGTGTCGAGCGAGGATTTTACGACTCCGTTTCAATGAATGTGGGATATGTATGGGGCTCCGGAACTTCGTACCCTTCGCGATGAAGGCTTTCGAGATGAAGCGCCATCGCGTCTCGCATGTTCAACTCGACTTCATCCCGCGTACTACCGCTCGCGATGCAACCGTCCACATCGGGCGAATAGGCCGAATAACCCGACCCTGTAGCTTCTACTACGATCAAATATCTTTTCATCGCTTCAACTTTTCTCCGTATTGCTTCTACTTCTGCGGCTGCGCCGTACTCCAATCCACAGCAGAGCCGTATTGATACACAAGCTGTGCGCCGCGATCGGCTCCGAGCGTCAGCAGAATCGCCAAGACGCAAAGGCCCGCCAGCAGAATCTTGCGGAAGCTGGCAGTGAAATCTTTGCGACAGACGAACGCGAAGAGACTCAGTCCAATCCCGACGCTCGTCGTGACCATCATCAGCGTCTCGTGAATTCCCACGATCTTCATTGCCGGGCCTGGCGGGATTGATTTCTCAGCGTTGAGCCCGGTGAAGATAGTCACGATCGCCGCAAACGTGCCGATGTAAAGAAGCCGCGCGGCGGTGCGATGCCATTCGTCGCTGCCACGCAGAATCGCCAGCGCTTCGAAGAGCAGCGCCGCAAGCCACAGCGCGATCGGAAAGTGGACGAACAGCGGATGAATATTGAGAATTGCCCTCAGGCCGGGCAGCATCGCGCACCTCCTCCTGTGAGAACCGTCGCGGATTATCGTCGAACGCCGCAGTGGCGTAAAGCGGCACGACTCTCCTCGACTGTCATCGTCCGGCCGCGCACGGCCTAAATATAGGCGAGAACGTCGCGCCGTCTATAATCCCCGTAGGGACGGGTCTCAGACCCGTCCGGCTTTTTCATCATCGTATGATTGTTTCGGAGGGATTCTCCCATGCCCAAGCCGCCGAAGAAGCCGCGTCCGGCCGAGCGCGATTATTCGCATCGCTCGCTGCTCGATAAGCTGGGCGTCAAGCCGCAGCAGCGAATTCTGATTCTCGATGTCGTGGACGGCGCGTTCATCAACGACATCGAGCCGTTCGCCCCGTCGTTCACCGAGCGCAAGCCGGCGGGCGACATTGACCTGATCTTTTTCGCCGCCGAGGAGAAGGGCGCACTGAAGCGTCTCGGCTCGCTGAGAAAATCCATCGTGAAGAACGGCGCGATCTGGGTGGTGTATCCCAAAGGCAAACAGCACATCCGCGAAATTGACGTGATCAATGCGGCGAAAGCCTCCGGCCTCGTGGACAACAAAGTCTGCAGCTTCTCGAACACTCACACCGCACTCCGCTGCGTTATCCCTGTCGCTGATCGTTGAATACTGGCGCTGTTTCCCGTGGAACGCAGTCTCTCAAGCTCAATTAGCTCAATGACATTTCAGTCGTAAGATGTAGTCATGCCGAAACTGCTCCAGGTGCGCGGGCTGACGGTGGAGTTGCCGACGGAGAAGGGCTGGGTGCGCCCGGTGAACGAAGTTTCGTTCACTCTCGCTGGCGGCCAGACACTCGGCATCGTCGGTGAATCGGGCTCTGGTAAAACAATGCTATCACTCGCGCTTATGGGACTCACTCCGCCGGGAGCACGTCGCAGCGGCGTAGCGCTACTTCTCGACCGCGCCGCCGCTGATAAATCAGCGGCCGACAGGAACTCTACAAATCTCATCACAGCACCTCCGAACGAAATCCGCGCGTTCCGCGGCCGCGAAATCGCCATGATTTTTCAGGAGCCGATGACCGCGCTCAATCCCGTGATGCGAATTGGCGCGCAGATAGAAGAAGCGATTCGCGTTCACGACGCGCGCTGCTCGGCCGCAGAAGCGCGCAACCGCTCCGTTGAAGCGCTCAAACTCGCCTCGGTGCCGGAGCCCGAACTTCGCGCTCGGCAATATCCTCACCAGCTTTCGGGCGGCTTGCGCCAGCGCGCCATGATCGCGATGGCGCTCGCGGCGGGCCCGCGTGTCCTGATCGCGGACGAGCCCACGACGGCGCTAGACGCCACCGTGCAAAAGCAAATTCTCGAGCTCCTCGCGCGGCTGCAGCGTGACCTCGGCCTTGCCATGATTTTCATCACGCACGATCTCGGCGTCGTCGCGCAGGTGGCAAACCGCGTCGCGGTCATGTATGCCGGCCGAATCGTCGAGGAAGGGCCGACGAAAGAGATTTTGCACGAGCCTGCGCATCCTTACACCGCCGGGCTGCTGCGCGCGGCGCCGCGGCTCAAGCGCGGCACGCTCACGCCGATTCCGGGCACGGTGCCGTCGCTCGACGCATTGCCGCCGGGATGCGCGTTCGGCCCGCGCTGCGAATTTCATCGCGCCCAGTGCGATGCCGCCGTGCCGGAATTGGCGGTGGCATCGCCGGATCATCGTGCTCGATGCATTCTCGTTTCGGAAGGCGTCGCCCGATGAGCGCGCAAACAATTCTTGTCGCGCGGAATCTGCGGAAATCGTATCCCGCCGCAACGACAGCGTTCGGCGCTCCCGGGCGTCGCGGCGTAGCTGTGGACGGCGTGAGCTTCGAGCTCGAGCGCGGCGAGACGCTCGGCATCGTCGGCGAATCGGGATGCGGCAAGACCACGCTCGCGCGCATGTTGCTGCGCCTGATCGAACCCGACGCCGGCGAAATCGAATTTCGCGGCGAGAATTTTCTCGCGGCGCGCGGAAGCAAGCTGCGCGCGATGCGTCGCGGCATTCAGATGGTGTTCCAAGATCCGGCAGGCTCGCTCAATCCGCGCATGCGCGTCGGCGCGATTGTCGGCGAACCGCTCGCCATCCACGAGCCGCAACTCTCGCGGCCGGAACGCCGCACGCGGATTATCGAGACTCTCGCGACGGTGGGGCTCGACTCCGATTCGCTCGCCCGCTTCCCTCACGAATTTTCCGGAGGCCAGCGGCAAAGAATCGGCATCGCGCGGGCGCTGATTTTGCGGCCGGATGTGGTCGTCGGCGATGAACCGGTCTCCGCGCTCGATGTCTCCGTCGGCGCGCAGATTCTCGAACTTCTTTCGCGCCTGCAACGCGAACTTAGCCTCACCTACATCCTGATTTCGCATTCGTTGCCGGTGGTGGCGCAATTGGCAACGCGCGTCGCCGTGATGCGCGCCGGCAAGTTCGTCGAGGTCGGCCCAGCCGAACAGGTGCTCCTACAGCCAAAGGATTCCTACACGCAGTCGCTCGTCGCCGCTGTGCCCGAACTTCCTGCCTGACGGACGGTCACCCGTAGCGCCGGCATCTTGCCGGCGAATTTTCTTCCGAGCGACGCGCGGAAAATCGCCGGCAAGATGCCGGCGCTACGACTGCACAATCGGTGTTCGTAGGGCATACCGGAAGGCCGGCCGTTCTTTCGGGATTCCCATGTTGCGCAGGGGGCGAACTGGATTACACTCTGCCACCGAAACATTTGTAGGCGCGCTGCGTAGGACCAACCAGCGATTTCCAAAGCCGTCTTGGGAGGATGAAAAACATGGCGACACCACCGAGCCCCACGCCCGACCTGGCCCCGGAGCCAGCCCCGATCAGTGAAATCGGCCGAATGACGGGTGTCCTGTTTGCTCCGAAGCCGACCTTCGAAAACATTGTCGCGCGCCCGAGTTGGCTTGCGCCGCTTGTATTTCTTTGCGTCCTGGCGATTGCCGTCATCGCGCTTTTCGGCCAGCGCGTCGGCTGGCGCGGCTTCATGGAGCGCCAGTTCGATAAAAATCCGAACACCGCGCAGATGGCTCCGGACAAAAAAGAAGAAGCTCTCGACAGGGCAGTTAAATTCGCGCCGCCAATCACCTACATTAGCGTCGTGATCGGAACATTTCTCGTTCCGGTGGTCATCGCGGCCGTGATGCTCGGCGCTTTCAATTTGCTCGCGGGGACGCGTCTCAATTTCAAAGTCGCGCTGGCCATCGTGTCGTTTTCATGGATGCCGCTTGCTATCCATGGACTGCTTTCATTGATCCTTTTATTCCTCAAATCGCCGGACACGATTGACCTCGAGCATCTGGTAGCTTCAAATCCCGGCGCGTTTATTTCGGGCGATTCTCCGAGATGGCTGATGGCGCTGATGACGTCGTTCGACGCCTTCGCCATCTGGTCGATGGTGTTGTTGGCGATTGGCTTCTCCGCCGCGAGCCCGAAAAAAGTCTCGTTTGGAAAGGGGCTGACGATTGTCGTCGCCGTCTGGGCCCTTTGGGTTCTCATCCATGTCGGATGGGTCGGCGCGTTTGGCTAATCGAATTCCGCTCCTGATACAATTCGCCGGATGGGATTCCAGTTCGAGGTCCTGAAGACGGATCCGACCGGCGCGCGTCTCGGCCGCTTGACCACGCCGCACGGCGTGATCGAAACGCCGGCGTTCATGCCCGTGGGCACCGCGGCTACGGTCAAGGGCCTCACGCAGCAGGCGCTCGAAGACCTCGACGCGCAAATCATCCTAGCCAACACCTACCATCTCTTCCTACGGCCCGGGCACGAATTGATTCGCTCTCTCGGCGGCCTGCATGCGTTTATGTCCTGGCCGCGGCCCATCCTCACCGATTCCGGCGGATTCCAGGTTTTCAGTCTTTCTGATTTGCGCAAAGTGACGGACGAAGGAGTGACGTTTCGCTCGCATATTGACGGCTCGGAGCATTTTCTCTCGCCGGAAATCGCGCTCGATATCGAGATGGCGCTCGGCGCGGACATCATCATGGTTCTCGATGAGTGCATCGAAGCGCCGGCCGGCCGCAGCGAGACGCAGCAAGCCGCCGCACGAACACTCGATTGGGCGCGCCGCTCGCGCGAACATTTCTCGCGGCACGGCGACGCGGCGCGGCAGATGGTTTTCGGAATCGTTCAGGGCGGAACGTATCCTGAATTGCGCCGCGAAAACGCGGACGCGATCGTCGCGCTCGAATTTCCGGGCAACGCGATCGGCGGACTTGCGGTCGGCGAACCGCACGAGGTCACCTGCGCGATGACGTCCGAAGCGGCGTCGCGGCTGCCCGCGAATCGTCCCCGCTACCTGATGGGCGTCGGAAAGCCCGAGCAAATCGTGGACTACGTCGCATTGGGCGTGGACATGATGGATTGCGTCCTCCCGACGCGCAGCGCAAGACACGGCTGTCTCTTTACGTCGCAAGGGCGCATACTGATCAAGAATGCACGCTATGCCAAGGATGTCCGGCCGATTGACGAGACCTGTAAATGCGCCGTTTGCCGCCGATATTCGCGCGCCTATTTGCGCCATCTTTTCCTTGCGAATGAATTGCTTGGCGCGATCTTGAACTCCCACCACAACGTCCACTTTTACCTTGACATGATGCGTAAAATTCGCGAGGCTATCGGTTTTGGGAATCTGTCAAGATTCCGCACTGACCTGCAGGCACGCCTCGAAATCAGGCATTCCGAATTGGGCGTTTAGGGCCCCGTGTAGGGCTGAAGACGCGCCGGGTCAGCGCATCTAAATGTGTCCGGGCATCCCGCAAACCGCGGCGTGAGTATCTAAGTCTAAGGACGTGGCAAACACCATGATGAGCGGCTTCTTAGTAGGTCTTCCTCTCCTCGCGCAGGCCTCGCCCGGCGGGATGCTGACCTTTCTTCCGCTGCTTCTGATCATGGTCGTCTTTTACGTTTTGCTGATTCTTCCGGCGCAGCGGCGCCAGAAGAAAACCCAGCAGATGCTTCAGGCGCTGAAGAACGGCGACAAGGTGATTACGAACGGCGGAATTTACGGGACCGTCGTCGGCCTCGAGGACGACACCGTGCAGCTTCGCGTCGCCGACCAGGTGAAGATCAAGCTTTCGCGCAATGCGATTGTTGGACTCCAACCGGATGCGCCTAAGGAGACTTAAGCCTCTCGCATGAATTCCCAGCTCAGATGGAAGTTCATTTTTATTCTTATCGTCATACTGGTGTGTATCTATGGCTTGATTGGCCTTCCGGAGTTTCCGACGTCGTGGCAAACCGTTAAAGATAATTTCGCCGATCGAATCAAGCTGGGCCTCGACCTTAAGGGCGGAAGCCACCTCGTTTTGCAGGTGCAAGTGGATGAAGCGATCGGGCTGCACTGCGATCAGACGATTGACCAACTCACCAAGCAACTCCGCGATCGCAACATCAACGTCGGCGAAATCCGCCGCGTGGACGACCAGCACATTCTTGTGCGCGATGTTGCTCCCGCGACTTCCAGCGCCTTCCGCGATTTGGTCGCCACACAATTTACAGATTGGAATATCGCGCCGGCCGCGGGCGAGAATTCCGGCTATCTTTTGACGATGAAACCTCAAGTCGTCGCCGATATCCAGCGGCAGACGATGGACCAGGCGCTAGAAACCATTGATCGCCGCATCAACGCGCTCGGCTTGACCGAGCCGACGATTGCGTTCACCGGCCGCGCCGACAATGAAATCCTCGTCCAGTTGCCCGGCGAAGGCGATCCGACGCGCGCCAAGCAGGTGATTCAAGCCGGCGGGCAGCTTGAACTGCGCGCCGTTGATGATCCGCAGACGTATCCTTCCCAGGCCGCGGCTCTCGCGGCGCACGGCGGAGTTCTCCCCCCGGGGACCGAATTGCTTCCGGGAAAATCCACATCAGCGAATGGTCAGCCCGGACCGCAGGTGTGGTACCTGGTAGATCGCCTGCCGATCGTGACGGGCCAGGATCTGCGCAACTCGACTCCGACGCCGAGCACAAATTATCCGGGCCAATACCAAGTCAACTTCACGCTTTCCACGGCCGCGGCCGCGCGATTTGGCCCCTTCACCGAATCGCATATTGGAAAGCAGATGGCGGTTGTTCTAGACCACCAGGTTCAGACCGCCCCGGAGATTCGCGGGCGCATCGAAGATTCGGGCATGATCGAAGGAAATTTCACGCAGGACTCGGCGAAGGATCTTTCGCTCGTGCTTCGCGCAGGCGCCCTGCCGGCTTCCATCAAGTATCTCGAGGAGCGCACCGTTGGACCTTCGCTCGGCGCGGATTCGATTCGCTCCGGCGTCAGGGCCTCGCTCGGCAGCTTGATCGTCGTCATGATTTTCCTGGTGGTCTACTACCGCTCGAGCGGTATCAACGCCGTGGTGGCGCTGTTTCTGAACCTGCTCATCTTGATCGCATTCATGGCGATTTCGGGCGCGGTGCTGACGTTGCCCGGTATCGCGGGCGTCGTGCTCACCATCGGTATGGGCGTGGACTCAAACGTCCTGGTTTTCGAGCGCATCCGCGAGGAATTGCGAAGCGGAAAGGCCCCTCCTTCGGCGGTTTCTGTGGGATTCGATCGCGCGTTTTTGACGATTATTGACACGCACATAACGACGCTCGTCTCGGCCGCGTTCCTGTTCTTGTTCGGCACGGGACCGGTGAAAGGCTTCGCGATCACCTTGGTTATCGGTCTTCTCGCGAACCTGTTTACCTCGATCTATGTGTCGCGGGCGATTTTCGATTGGCATCTGTCTCGGATGGACCGTCAGGCGGAGCTAAGCATCTGACGCGCTGGGTGTTAGCTGCTCGGTGTCAGCCTGGTTTGCGGCTTGTTTGAGGGAACTAACACCGCCTTGGCGGTGTCTAATTTAGCGGGACTGGACTGGGAATGGAATTCTTCCGCGGCGTGAACGTTGACTGGATGGGGAAGGCGAAGTACTTCGTTTCCTGCTCTTTGATCCTCCTGATCGTCGGTTGGATTTCAATTTTTCGCGATGGCGGCCTGCGCTATGGAATTGATTTCCGTGGCGGCACACTCGTTTACGTCCGCTTCGCCTCCGCGCCTCCGATCAATCAAATCCGCAAGGGCCTTCAGGACGCCGGCCTTGCCAATAGCACGATTCAGCAGATCAGCGACATCTCCAATTCGTCGTCGAACAACGACGTCGTGATCGGTCTCGATTTGCGCGGTCAGGGCGATGAATCCATTGACCAGGGCAAGCAGGCGATTCTTGACGTGCTGCAAAAAACTTTCGGCGTGCAGGGCGCCAAGCCCGATTTCAATTCCGAGACTCCTTCGGCGCTCGCGTCGTTCCTGACGCAAAAGGATCCGCTCTCGCTCGGCACCTCCGCGGGCGATCGCTATAACCAACTCGCGAAGCAGATCACGGATGTCCGCGACAAGGAACACGGCGGAATCCTTACGAATTTCGATGACTTGAAAAGCGTTCCCAGCGTGAACGCTTCGTTGCTCTCCGGCCTGCGCGACTCCTTCTCGCTCGGCACCTTCGCCATCCGCGACGTCGAGGTTGTCGGGCCCAAGGTCGGCGCCCAGCTTCGCCGCCAGGCAGTTTTCGCTACCCTCTATGCGCTGGCGGGCATGTTGATATATATTGCCATCCGGTTCGAGTGGGTCTATGGCGCCGCGGCGGTGATTGCCGTCTTTCACGACGTGCTGATCACCCTCGGTTTGTTCTCTCTCTTTCGTTTTGAGATTTCGTTGACGGTCATTGCGGCGCTCCTGACTCTTGTCGGATATTCGATGAACGACACCATTGTCATCTTCGATCGCGTGCGCGAAAATCTCCGGCTGATGCGCCGCGAGCCTCTCGAAGCCATTGTGAACCGCTCCATCAATCAAACTCTTTCGCGGACGATTCTGACGAGCGGTCTGACGTTCCTGACCGTGCTCGTCCTCTTCCTCATGGGCGGGGAAGTTCTCCGCAGCTTCTCTTTTGCTATGGTGGTGGGAGTTGTGATAGGAACATACTCCAGTTTCGGCATTGCCGCCCCCATCGTAGTGGTTTGGAGTAAGTACCGGGGTCAGAGGAGTGTCGCTCGCGCTGGATCCGCAGCCTAAGCGCGTCGCGGCAGCAGGGAGGTAGTGATGTTCGACGATCTGGTTGAATCAAGCGTTGTCCCGAAGAGGACGAACAAAAGCTGGACGGTCTTGATTTCCGCGATCATCCAGGGCGCAATTCTCTTCGTGTTGATTTTGATTCCGCTGATATACACCGAGGCGCTGCCGAAACAATTACTGACGACTTTCTTGGTTGCGCCCGCGCCGCCACCGCCGCCCCCTCCGCCGGCCGCTGCAGTCCAGAGAATCGTGAAGCCGGTCGCCCGCATTATTCAGGCCGGCAAAATGATGGCTCCCACCGTCATTCCGAAAAAAGTTGAGATGATCAAGGAAGAAGAGTTGCCGCCGGATGTTGGCGCTGTCGGCGTTGTCGGCGGCGTTCCGGGCGGTATTGCCGGTGGCCAGGCAGGCGGCGTGCTCGGCGGCATCATCGGCGGAACAGGTTCCAATCTTCCGCCTCCACCGAAGCCGACGCAGCAGAGAATTCGCGTCGGCGGCAACGTGCAGTCGGCGAAAATGATTCGGCAAGTCCAGCCGATCTATCCGCAGATCGCCAAGACGGCTCACGTTCAGGGCACGGTCCTCCTTCACGCCATCATTTCGAAGGATGGCTCGGTTCAGGAACTTCAATACGTTTCAGGCCCGCCGCTGCTCATGAAAGCCGCGATGGACGCGGTCCGCGAGTGGCGTTATCAGCCCACGCTTTTGAACGGCGAGCCGGTGGAAGTGGAAACCACTATTTCCGTCATCTTTACGCTCGGTGGGTAGGGCCGACGCGGCTCCGGCCTGGCCGGGGTTCGTGGCGGGTACGACGCTTGGGACGCCGGCAGAGTTTCGCTGCCGAAGATCGGGTTTTGAAAGACTCTGAGGAGGAACGAAGGACATGTTAGCGAACACTCTATGGGCAAGTCTCTTGATGTTGCAGGGCGGCGGCAACGCAGACGTCGGTTGGGACCTGGTGACCATGTGGCACAACATGGGCATCCCGGCAAAGATCGTCGTGGTTCTGCTCTTTGTTATGTCGGCATGGTCGGTCGGCATCATGATTGACCGCGCGTTGATGTTCAGTGCGGCGCGCAAGCAGTCCCGCGTTTTCGTGCAGCAGGTCGCGGGCGCGCTGAAGGACAATAAGCTCGACGAAGCGATCTCGATCGCCGAGCGAAACAAGAAGAGCCACATCGCGAAAGTTGTCGCCACGGGCCTCTCTGAATTTCAGGCGGCGTCGGCGCAGGTGAGCGATGAGGAAGTGATCGAAGCGGCGCGTCGCGGTCTCGAGCGCTCGGTCGCCATCGTCCACGCCGAAATGAAGCGCGGCCTTTCCGGTCTCGCCACCATCGGTTCGACGGCTCCCTTCGTCGGTCTCTTCGGCACGGTCGTCGGCATCATCAACGCGTTCAAAGGCATCGCGAGCAGCAAAGCGACCGGTCTATCGGCTGTGGCCGGCGGTATTTCCGAAGCCCTCGTGACCACCGCTCTCGGTCTTCTCGTCGCCGTGCCCGCGGTGTGGACGTTCAACTATTTCACGAACAAGGTCGAAGCCTTCGACGTCGAGATGGACAACTCCTCGATGGAGCTGATCAACTACTTCATCACGCGCCGGGGCGGAAAGAAGTAAATCATGGCTTACAAGCCAAAGGCCCCGCCGGTGATGTCGACTCCGAACGTCATCCCGATGGCCGACATCATGCTCGTGCTTCTCATCATCTTCATGGTCGTCACGCCCATGTTGCAGAAGGGCGTCTCCGTGGATATGGCGAAGGTGGAAAATCCCGAAGACATGCGGGACGCCGATAAGGATGATGCCATTCTGATTGCGGTGACTCGCGACGGACGCTACTTCCTCGGCACGACACAAATTAGCCTCGATGACATTACGAACAGGGTGAAAGACCTGCTTGCCAACCGCCTCGACAAGACCGTCTTCGTCAAGAGCGACGCTCGCGCGAAATACGGCGAAGTCGTCAAGGCCGTTGACGAGGTCCGTTCCGCCGGGGTGGACAATCTCGGTTTGCTGACCGATAAGCTCGATACGGGCCGCAAGGCGCCTGCCCCGCCTCCGACCGGCCAGTAGAGTTTTGCTTTAAAGGAGCTCTTCCATGGGGATGGCAGTTGGTACACAAAAGGGCGCAATGGCGGAGATGAACGTCGTGCCGCTCATTGACATCTTGCTCGTGCTGATCATTATTTTCATGGTCATCACGCCGACGGTGCCGAAGGGCCTCGACGCTCTCGTTCCTCAGCCCGCGCCTCCGAATGCGAAAGAAGATCCGGCTCTCTTGGCGAAAACGATCGTCGTTCAGGTCACCGCGAGCGGAAAGGTCCTGATCAACCAGGACGAAACGACTTGGGATCAGCTCGGGCCTCGCATCGACGACATCTTCAAGCAGCGCGCCGAGAAAGTGGCGTTCGTCAAGGGCGAGGATTCCGTGGACTTTGCCGAAGTAGCCCGCGCGATCGATATTATGCGAGCCAACGGCGTAGACAAGGTCGGTCTCATTACCGCGAAGGTTGAGGCGGGTCAGTAGTCACGGTCTGTTCGCAAGCCTTCTTCTATCGCGATACTGGATTCTGTTTGCGCGGGAAGTAGCGTTCGCAGCCGGGCGCCGGCCAAGAATTCTCAAGGAGAAATTGGAATGGAGCGCAAGCCCCGCAGTCGGTACACCCTCGTGCTTCTTCTTACCGCGGTAGTCGCCGTGACGGGCTGCAGCAAGCTCAAAGCCCGCGATCTTCTCAACAAGGGCGTCCAGGCGTACAAGGGCGGCCAGTTCGATCAGGCCATCGAAGATTTCAAGCAGTCCAAGGAGCTCGATCCGAGCCTTCTGAACGCGCGGCTTTATCTCGCCACCGCTTACTCGTCGCAGTACATCCCGGGCGCTCCCTCGGATGAGAACGTTCGCATGGGGCAGCAGGCGATCGCCGAGTACAAGGAAGTCCTCGATGTCGATCCGAACAATCTTTCCGCGATTGACGGCATCGGCGCCATTCTCTACAACATGGGCGGCACGCCCTTCGATCCGAAGAAATTCGAGGAATCCAAGACCTATCACGAGAGGCACATCCAGATTAAACCGGACGATCCTGAGCCTTACTACTGGATCGGCGTCATTGATTGGTCCCTTTCCTACCGCGGCAACAAGGACATGCGCGCCGAATACAACGCCAAGGGCAAGAAGCCCGTCAAGGACAGCGATCCGATGCCGGTGGCGCTGGCCACGGAATTCCAGTCTAAATTCGGCGCGATCATTGACGAGGGCATTACGAACTTGAAAAAGGCCATCGAGCTCCGCCCGGACTACGACGACGCCATGGCCTATCTGAACCTTCTGTATCGCCAGAAGGCTGACACGGAAATGACCGCGCAAGCTCACGACGCCGACGAAAAGCTGGCCGATGAGCTTGTGGACAAGGTGAAGGCGATCAAGCAGAAAAAGATGGAGAACCCGCAGGGATCTTCATAGGCAACGAACCTTGGAGCTTCCGGCCGGCTGAGCCTTCGCGGTTCAGCCGGCCTTTTATTTTTGGCGCCCTGATATAATCCTATTTCGACTGTTGGCTTTTTTGGTGGACCGGCCTTGGCGACTTTCTCCATCGAAAACTTCGGCTGCCGCGCGACGCACGCGGACGCCGCCGCGATCGAAAGGCAATTACTCGATCGGGGGCTGATGCGCGTGGGCGATCATCGCGACGCCGAAATCGTCGTGCTGAACACGTGCACCGTCACGGAAGCGGCCGATGCGCAGGCGCGCGACGCGATCCGCCACGTTCACGTGGCAAATCGCGGCGTCCGCATCCTCGTTACCGGCTGCTATGCTCAGCGCGCGCCCGAAGAGCTCGCGCGTCTCGATGGCGTCGAATGGGTTGTCGGCAATTCTCACCAGTCGGCCATTCCGGATTTGGATTTTTGCGGGTTAACGGGAGACGTCTTTCGCTCCCCGGATTTTGTTCCCGCGTCCGTTCTCGGAGACGAAAACCTTTCGCTTGCGCGCGGGCCCGCGAAAATTTTGACGGGAGATATTTTCGAGCAAACGGAAGTCCTGGTCGCGCCGCCCGAAGGCGCCGAATCCGATCGCACGCGCCCGACACTGAAGATTCAGGACGGTTGCAATAACCGCTGTTCCTATTGCGTCATTCCCTTCGTTCGCGGAAAAAGCCGGAGTCTCGCGCCGGACCGAGTGATCGGCGAGATCGAGCGCCTGGTCTCAGCGGGCGCGCGCGAAATCGTCTTGAGCGGAATCAATCTCGGCAGCTACGGCCGGGATTTGGCGCCTCGCGCGTCGCTCGACTCGCTTCTTCGCCGCGTCATGGCGGAAACCTCGCTCGAACGATTGCGGCTCAGCTCGATTGAGCCGATGGACGTGACGCGCGATTTCGTGGAAATGATCGCGTCGGAAAATCGCATCGCGCGCCACTTTCACATGCCCCTACAATCGGCGTCCGACCGCGTCCTCAAGGGAATGCACCGGTGGTATCGCGCCGCGCACTACGAGCGCCGCGTCGAAATCATCCGCGAATTGCTGCCCGGTGCGGCGATTGGCGCTGATGTGATTGCCGGATTTCCGGGCGAGACGCACGAGGATTTTCAGGCCACCGCTGAATTCATCGAGCGCCTGCCGTTCACCTATCTTCACGTTTTTTCGTTTTCCGCCCGCCCCGGCACGGCTGCCGCGAATCTCGGGAATGGAGTTGCCCCGGCGGTGATCCGTGAGCGCGCCCGCGCTCTTCGCGCCCTCGGCCAGCGCAAAGCCGCCGAGTTCCGCGCGGCGCACGCCGGCCGCGACGTGCGCGCTCTGACGCTGATGCGAAAAGGCGATGGATGGACGGAAGCGCTCTCCGGAAATTACTTGAAGATGCGCGTCGCTGGCGATTGGCCCGCGAACACCTGGCTCGATGCGCTCGTTGGCGCTGAAGGCGCGCTCGCAACCGCGCGCGCAGTGGGCAATTAATTTTCGAAAATCACTTGGGCGAACGCGATGTTTCCGCTATGCGTGATCGAAAGCGATATATTTTTGACGCCGATGCGCGCCGCGAATTCTCCGGCAACGCCGCCGAGGCGCAGCGTTGGTTTTCCCCCGGGCAGGTTTGTCACTTCGATGTCCACCCAGCGCACGCCGCGCCGCCAGCCCGTGCCGAGCGCTTTCATCGCGGCTTCCTTGACCGCGAATCGCCCGGCGTAGCGCTCATACGGATTTCTGTGACGCTCGCAGTATTCGATTTCAAGGGGCGTAAACAGCCGCTCGATGAATCGCCGGCCGTTGCGCTTGATGGCCGCTTCGATCCGGTCAATTTCCGCGATGTCCACGCCCATTCCGACGATCACGCGCGCCCTCTTTGCGGCGCGGCATTCGCGCGCCTGCGGTTCGATGGAATTATAACTATAATCGAAAGTGCGCACGCGCGTCCGCTTCCTGCCGCGCGCGCATGAACTCACGATGCCGATAGGATCTCGCCCTCGCGGCGGCAGAACGCTCCGGAAAAGCCCGCGCCAAGTCGCGTCGCGCGCCGGGAGTTCCGGCAGGAAGTGGGTGTTTCGCAAGTCCGGCCGCATCAGGGTCCTTCAATCCGCGGCGCTCAACACTCAGGAGTGGCTTGCGCACGGGTTCAGCACGCGCACCGGCGGCGCAAGTTTGCTTCCCATTTCGCCCGGCTCGCGGAAGAACGCGGCCGCGATCTTGAATCTCGGTTTCTCGGATTGGGACGTTCGCTCGAGTGTCGAAGAGAATCGCCGCCGATTCGCGGCTGCTCTTGGCGCAGCCGAAATGAAATTGGTGCCGCTTCGGCAATTTCATTCCGACATGATTCACGTGATCGATGCCGCGCCGGACGGCGCGCTGCGGGGCGATGCGCTCATCACGCAAACGCCCGGACTTCTGCTCGCCGTGCAAACCGCCGATTGCATTCCGATTCTCCTTGCTGATCCGGAAAATCGAGTCGTCGCCGCGATTCACGCCGGCTGGCGCGGGACTCTCAAACGCATTGCCGAGAAAACGGTCGGCCGCATGCGAATGGTCTTCGGATCGCAGCCTCGTGACATCATCGCGGCGCTCGGACCCGGAATTGGGCGCTGCTGCTACGAAGTTGGTCCCGAGGTAGTGAAGGAATTCGCGAGCCAATTCGAGGCGGCGCGCGATTGGTTTGACGGCCCTTGGGACGCGCTCGTCTCGGGCGAAGATCCCAATCCGCTTCCGTGGCTCAACATGATGCCGCCCGGACACCAGCCGCCCGAGCCCCGCGCTCTTCTCGACCTGCATGCCGCGAACCGCGCGATTCTTGAAGGCGCGGGGGTTCTCGCGAAAAATATTCCTGCGAGCGACCTCTGCACTTCCTGCCGCACCGATCTCTTCTTTAGTTATCGTCGGGAAAAAACGACGGGCCGCTTGATGGCTGCAATCGGAATTCGCTGAAGCGTTCTGCCGGACGAGTGGAACTCAGGGCCTCAGAATTTCCGTTTGATTCATCGAGATCAGGCGATAGCGCGTGCCGCGCCAGCGGATTTGCCGCGTCGCGAGCGACACGCAGAAATTCCAGAAAAAGAGGAACGGCACCACCGGCGCGAGAACGGTCCAGATCCAGCTCCACTCGCGCATCTTCGCCCTCCACTCGGGGAGAAGTTCGTCGATCGCAATCGTTCGCAGCGCGCCTTTCATCGCCGCGAGCAGCGGAATCAAGAGCGTGAAGACGGCGAGCGAAATCCACGGATCGCCCGAGATAAATCTCGAAAATGTGATCGCCACCGCGGTCAAGAAACTGATGACGTAGGAGAAATGCGCGATCGCGCCGCTCGTCCAGATGGCTGGCGAGTAGACGCGAGTCAAAATAATCTGGCGATTCGTGAATTCCACGAGCTCGGTGAACGTTGCCGCGTAGGGCGTAGGCGTAATGCACTCCGGCACAAAAACAATCGGCATTCCCGCGTTTCGGACCGCATTCGTCAGCGCGAGATCGTCGGCAACCGCGCCGCGCCAGAAATTATCCGCGCCGATCTGGAAAAATGTCATCCGGCGAATGGCGGTTCCACCTCCCCAGCAGAAATTCTGCGCGTGGTCGCCGAGCATCGTCGCGATGGACGCGTTCCAGACCGATCCCAGCGCGCTCGCAAGCGCGCTTTTCTTCGGCGCCCGCGTTGGGACCAGCCAGCGGTAGGTCGTGGCCGCGCCGACATTTGCGTCCCCCAGCGGCGTGATCAGTTTGATCAGCCAGCCTCTGCTCGGCAGCGTATCCGCGTCGGTGAACACAATGACCTCGAACGACTCGTCCAGTTGATCGACCACCTTGGACAGGTTGTTCACCTTTTCGCCGCGGCCTTCAGGCTGCCCCGCGATCACAACGTTGATTTTCCGCTGCGTCGAAGTCTTTACTCGCTCGATCACCTTCACCGCCGGATCGAGATTCGATGCGACCGCGAAAAAAATCTCGTAGTTCGGGTAATCGAAGTGCGTCAGGCACATCAGCGTGGCTTCGAGCCCGGAATCGGCGCCTTTGCACGGACAAATTAGCGCCACTTTTGGATTGTAGAATCCCGCGTGAGTCGCGAGCCGCTTGCGCACCATTCCCAGCCACGCAAATCCCTTCCAGAGCGAATAAAGCCCCTGAAGGATTTGCTGGCAGACAAGGACGTAGAAGATATTCAGCATTCCTCTGCGAGAATATCAGATTGAAACATCCGCCGGATTGCGCGCCATCCGTGCCTGTAGCTACGTAGGCACGGGCGGCTTGAACGCAACTTAATACACGATGCGTTAAGTGTCTCGCGGACTTTCTTTGAGGCAGTCATCTTGACAGAAGCTAAGGCCCCACCCTACACTCGCCGGAAATTTCGGTTCCAACTCAGCTCAAGGAGGAAACACAATGTCCGCCCCTGCTCAAGTGCCCATCGACGAGGCAAAGTTGCACGCGTTTCTCGGTCAAGCCATCGGCGAAATGGGCGCGGCGATGAACGCAGCGCTCATTCTCATCGGCGAGAAACTCGGACTCTACAAAGCAATGGCCGGCGCTGGACCCCTGACTTCCGACGAGTTGGCCAAAAAAACAGGGTTGTCGGAGCGCTACGTGCGCGAATGGCTATCGGCGCAAGCGGCGGGAGGATTCGTCACCTACGATGCCGCCACGAAAAAATTTACGCTTCCACCGGAGCAGGCATTCGCTCTGGCCATCGAAGACAGCCCCGTTTATCTGCCGGGATTTTTTCAAATTGTCTCCGCGGTGGTGAAGGACGTGCCGAAGATCGAGGAAGCCTTTCGCACCGGCAAGGGCGTCGGCTGGCACGAACACGACCACGATCTCTTTCACGGCACCGAGCGATTCTTCCGCCCGAATTATCGAGCGCATCTGATCGGCGAGTGGATTCCCGCGCTCGAGGGAGTCGAAACGAAATTGAAAGCGGGCGCGCGTGTCGCCGATGTCGGCTGCGGCCTCGGCACTTCGACGATTTTGATGGCGCAAGCCTACCCGCACTCGACTTTTATCGGCTTCGACTACCACGATCGTTCGATCGAGCTTGCGCGGGAAGCGGCGGCGCGCGCCGGCCTCAGCGACCGCGTCAAATTCGAAGTTGCAGCCGCGAAAAATTTTCCCGGCAAGGACTACGATTTTGTCGCGTTTTTCGATTGCCTGCACGACATGGGCGATCCGGAGGGCGCGGCGAGGCACGTCCTGCAATCGCTCGGCCGCGACGGCACCTGGATGGTCGTCGAGCCTTTCGCGAACGACCGGCTTGAAGACAATCTCAATCCAATCGGCCGCGTTTTTTATTCCGCGTCAACGACGCTTTGCACTCCGGCTTCGCTCTCGCAGGAAGTTGGTCTGGCGCTTGGCGCGCAGGCCGGCGAGGCGCGTCTCTCGGCGATTCTCAGGGCGGCGGGCTTCAACGGCGTTCGAAAAGCGGCACAGACGCCATTCAACATCATCCTCGAAGCGCGGCCTTAGCGCTGCGCGGCCGGCGTTCGCAAACCGCTGCGCGAAGCCGCGAAAAAGTTCGTAACGCGCGAATCGGGATTCAATTGTCGCGGCGCGTCGAAAAAACCTTCTTCAGCACTCTCTCCGCCGCGCCTTGGAGTTGTGCCTGAAATCGTCCGGCGGCGCGCCGCGCCTGCTCGAGCATCGACGGATCGACAAGCAGTCCGCAGCGGTCCACGAACGGTCCCGAGGAGAAATTTCTCGCGCCGCCGGAGGAACGCTCCGTGCCTGCGCGCGACGCGATCGCTTCGTACAAGTCGTAGTCGCGCGCGAACTCGCCGAATTCCTCTTCGCTCCAACGCATCGCGCGGCCCAGCGCGACTATAAACTCCTCGCGAAATAAATTGAGCGCAGCGGCGTGAGCCGCCAGTTCTCGCCCTGTCATGGACGCCGGCCGCGCGGCCGGCCCCTTTTTCAGCGAGCCGCGTGCGTCTCGCTTGCTCGTCGTTTTGCGTGCCCTTTTCTTCGTTGCCGCGGTGGCCGGCAACCCGAGTCCCAGGCGGCGCGGCAACGCTTCATCCACGTGCGTCACCATCGCAAGCAGCGCTTCCCGCCGGACCGACGCCATCAGGTCACGGTAGAGCGCCGGTTGCGTGATGACGCCCGCGCGATTCTGATCCTTCGCATAAGATTGCAGGAAGCGCGCGACCAGCGCTTCGCGATCGAGCGTCGCGAGCAACTGATACGCCGTTTCTTGCGCGCGCACTACAATTTGCCTTGGAGTGAATCGCATGGCGAATTTCCTAGCTGTACGCGATTCGCCCAACCCGCGCAATAAAAAAAGGGCGGGTCTGTGACCCGCCCCTTCGAGCTATTGATGTGACAATCGACCGCGATTAGTGGACCGGAGGAGTCGCCGGGCGGACTTCGCCGCGGCGGCCGCCGCCGCTGATTGGCCGGATCGGCTTCTCGATTTTGCCGATGGCAATTTCGATCGCCTGTTCGACGTTGCGAACGAAGTGGATCTTCAGCCCTTCGAGCATTTCAGGCGTCAAATCCTCCTTCAAGTTCGGTTCGTTCTCCGACGGCAGAATCACTTCGCGGATGCCGGCGCGCTTGGCGCCGAGCACCTTTTCCTTCACGCCGCCGATCGGCAGAACGATGCCGGTGAGCGAGATTTCTCCCGTCATCGCAACGCGCGGCCGGACTGGCTGCCCGCTCAGCAAGCTGACGAGAGCTGTAACCATCGCCGCGCCCGCCGACGGGCCGTCCTTCGGTATCGCGCCTGACGGAACGTGAATGTGCAGGTCCGATTTGCGGAAGAAATCGGGATCGATTCCGTATTCTTCAGCATGCGCACGGACCCAGCTCAGCGCGGCGCGCATCGATTCCTGCATCACCTCGCCGAGATGGCCGGTCATTGTGAATTGCTTGCCGCCCCGCATGGCCGTGGCTTCGATGAAGACGATGTCCCCGCCAACCGGAGTCCACACGAGCCCGACGGAAACGCCGGGCTTCTGAACGCGCTCCTCGACTTCTTTCTCGAGGCGGTATTTCGGAACGCCGAGCGTAGCGTGAACCACCTCGGGCGTGACGATTTGCTTCTCCAACTTGCCCTCAGCGATGCGCCGCGCCTGCTTGCGAATCAAGTTCGCGATCTCGCGTTCGAGATTGCGGACGCCTGCTTCACGCGTGTAGCTGTGAATGATCTCGCGCAGGGCTTCGTCGGAAAATTCGATTTGATCGCCAAGTTTCAATCCGTGCTCCGTCGTCTGACGCGGAATCAGGAAGCGCTTGGCGATATGGATTTTCTCTTCCTCGGTGTAGCCGGGAAGCTCGATGATCTCCATACGGTCGCGCAAGGGCTCCGGAATCGGATCCATCCAGTTGGCCGTGGCGATGAAGATGACCTTCGAGAGATCGAACGGAACGTCGAGATAGTGATCGCGGAACGTCGAATTCTGTTCCGGGTCGAGCACTTCCATCAACGCCGCCGCTGGATCGCCGCGGAAATCGCGGCCGAGCTTGTCCACTTCGTCGAGCATGAGGACCGGGTCCATTGTCTCGGCGCGGCGAATATTCTGAATCACCTGTCCGGGCAATGCGCCGATGTAAGTCCGGCGATGGCCGCGGATTTCAGCTTCGTCGTGCATTCCGCCGAGCGAAACACGGACGAATTTGCGTCCCATGGCTCGCGCGATGGATTTGCCGAGCGATGTCTTGCCGACGCCTGGGGGCCCGACGAAGCAAAGAATCGGACCCTTCATTCCCGGCTGAAGCTTCTTCACCGCGAGATAGTCGAGAATACGCTGCTTCACCTTTTCGAGATCGTAGTGATCTTCGTTGAGGATCGTTTCGGCCTTCGCGATGTCAATGTCTTCCGTGCCGGAAGTCTTGTTCCATGGCAGCGAGGTCATCCATTCGAGGTATGTCCGCGCAACCATGTATTCGGCTGAAGCCGGTGTCATGCGGGCCAGGCGCTTCAGTTCGCGCTCGCACTCCTTCTTGGCTTCCGCGGACATTCCCGAGGCCTCGACCTTGTTGCGAAGCTCGTCCACCTCGGCTTGCGAATCGTCGCCGTCGCCAAGTTCCTTCTGAATGGCTTTCATTTGTTCGCGAAGCAGGAATTCGCGCTGGCCTTGATTGACCTGCTCCTGCACCTGCTCGGAAATTTTGTTCCGAATCTCGAGCACTTCGCGTTCCTTGGCCAATTCGCGGATGAGAATCTCGAGCCGGCTGCGGACGCTGGATGTCTCGAGCAATTCCTGGCGCGACATCGTCGAAAGCGACGGCAACGTCCCCGCGATGAAATCCGCCAGGCGTCCCGGCGAATCGATCGTCGAGACGACATTCTGCAAATCGTCGGAGAGTTGCGGTGAGCGAGCCACGACGTCGCGGAAGAGTTCCTGCGCGTTGCGAACCAGCGCAGTCAATTCCGAGTCGAGTTGAGTTTCGAGATCGGGCTGTTGTTCAACCTTGGCGCGCAAGAACGGCTTGATTCCGAGTATTTCGGAAACGCGGATGCGGTGCAAGCCCTCAAGAAACGCGACAACGTTTCCGTTGGGCATTCGGACCATCTTGTGGACGCGCGCTGCGGTTCCCATGCTGTGCAGGTCGCTGCCGGCTGGGTCCTCAATGCGCGGGTCAAGTTGCGCTACGACGCCCAACACCTTCTCGGTGCCTTCCAGTGCGTCGAGCAGCGCCAGGGAGCTTTCCCGGCCTACGGTCAGTGGCATTAGCGCGCCCGGAAAGAGCACGGTATCCCGTACCGGGAGGATGGGAAGATCTTGTGGATCAAATTTGACTGTCAAAGTGTCCCCCTTGGATAACCACCTTTAACACATATCGGCTGACAAAAGATTAGATGCAGCTGTGGAGAAATGGATTGTAGTCGTTCAACGACGCTATAAACAAGGCTTAGTCTAAGGCACTAAAGTCTGCGTGTCAATAGTACAGGCCATTGATTATAATGGACTTACAATTAATGCATCGAGCATGCCGTACTGCTAACGGTTCTATCGCGGCGCGGAAACTGGCCTTTGGGACGGTTATCCCTTCAGAAACTCGCTCCGAATGAGTTCAAGGGCGTCCTCGCGATTGCGTATCCGGCCCTCCAGTTGGGCGTCTTCGACGTTCCGGAGGATTTCCTTGAACGCAGGGCCGGGATTGAGGCCTAGGGCCTTGAGATCGTCTCCCGTGACCAGCTTGGCCGGGCGGACCTCCTCTGGCGGGGTCTCGGCCAAGAACCGGCGGACGAACTCGTAAATCTCGAGCTGCCGGTGGCTCGAAAGGCAATCCATCCGGTGCAACTCGAGGTGCTCCTCGAACTTCGGCAGACGCACGAAGCGCTTCAGCGTCGACGGGCGCATCTGGGGCACGTCTTTGAAGCGCAGATGATTCGCGACGAGCGAGACCACCTGCTCGGTTTCCTCGTTCGGAAAGCGAAGACGCCGCGCGATCACTTCGGCCATGCGCGCTCCGACTTCGACGTGGCCATCGAAGCGGATACGTCCCTCGGGCCCCGTCGGTGGCGCGAACGTCGGCGGCTTGCCCACATCGTGCAGCAGCGCGCCCCACGCTAGCGTGGGCGAAACTCCAGCAGGCAACATTTCGAGGATCAGGCGCGTGTGAATCCACACGTCGCCTTCGGGATGAAACTGCGGCGGCTGTTCGACGCCCTTCATCCGGGAAACTTCCGGAAGAATTTCGCGCAGTAGCCCTGTTTCATCGAGAAGTTCGAAGCCGCGGCGCGCGGCGCCTTCGGTAAGAATTTTGGTGAGTTCGTCCCGCTGGCGCTCCTCCGATACGGCGTGGATTTCATGCGAGTGTTTTTTGATCGCGGCAAGCGTTTTTGGCTCGATGGCGAAACCTAAGCGTGCGGAGAAGCGGACCGCGCGAACCATGCGAAGTTTGTCTTCACGGAAACGCGTTTCCGGATCGCCGATCGCTCGAATAATTTTCGCGCGCAGATCGTCGCGGCCGCCGACATAGTCGAGCACTTCGCCGCCGACTGGGTCGAGCAAAAGCCCGTTGATCGTGAAATCGCGGCGGAAAACATCCTCGCGCGCAGCGGACGCGTACACGACTCTATCGGGATGGCGGCCATCGGAATAGCTGACATCGGACCGAAACGTGGCCACCTCGACTTCCGCGCCGTCTTCGACAACGAGAATCACTCCGAATTGCGCGCCGATGGCGAGGCTTTCAGGAAAGAGTTCCTGGACGCGTCCCGGGCGAGCATCGGTCGAGACGTCGTAATCTTCCGGCTCGCGGCCGAGTTCGAGATCGCGCACACATCCGCCGACGAGATACGCCTGATGGGCCGCCTCGCGCAGCGTGCGGCAGATCTTGTCGGCCAATTCGCGCGGCGTCATGCGCCGATTATGCGGGAAAGAGGCTTTCTGCGCCAAACAGTTCGCAGCGGCGCGGCCTATTTGTCGCGCTTCGGTTTGTCGAGAGAACCGCCGAGCTGAAGCTTGCTGAAGCCGAAGCGATCGCGGAGGCGATCGGCGGTGCGCGCCAGGCGCTCGAGCTTGGTTTTCTGCTCGGCGTCGAGCAGCGCGAGCTGCCGCGTATCAGCCGAAAGCGATTCGAGCGAGATGCCGATCAGACGCAGCATCGCGCGGCCATCCCAATTCTGCGCGAAGAGATTTTTCGCTAGCGCGAGGATCGTGCCGTCGAGATCCGTCGGCTCGGGAAGCGTCTTGCTGCGCGTGGCGGTGCGAAAATTCGCGTAGCGAATCGTCAGGCTGATCGTGCGCGCGTAGAGGCCGGAATCGCGCAAGCGCTTCGATGCTTTCTGCGTGAGATAACTGAGTGTCGTTTCGAGCCGCGCGCGATCGTTTGTGTCCACGCCGAATGTCTGATTATGCGAAATGGATTTTGCCTCAGCGTCCACGAAAAATTCGTACGAATCCTGGCCAAGCGATTTGCGGTGCAGCGCCGTCCCCCAGCGGCCGAACGATTCTTCGAGGTTTTCGCGCGGGACGGCGGCGAGCTGGCCGACCGTGCGAATTTCGAGCGCGTTGAGCGCGCCTTCCGTAACTTTTCCGATGCCCGGAATTTTCCGCACGTCGAGCGGCGCGAGGAACGTGGCTTCCATCCCCGGCGAAACCCATACGAGCCCCTGCGGCTTCGCCTGTTCGGACGCGACCTTGGCGACGAGCCTCGTCGAGGCAAGGCCAGCGGAGCAAGGCAAGCCCGTCGTGCGCCGAATGTCACGCAAAAGATGATCGGCGGCGACGAGCGGGGGTCCGTGCAGGCGTTCGGTGCCCGTGAAATCGAGATACGCCTCATCCACGGAAGCCATTTCGACGATCGGCGAATATTTCGCGAGGATTCCAGCGATCCGGTCGCTCCACTCGCCGTAAAGTTCGGGGCGGTTGTCGAGAAAAACGGCGTGCGGGCAAAGTTGGCCCGCGGTGCGCAGCGGCATCGCGGAATGAATCCCGAAACGCCGCGCCTCGTAGCTCGCCGAAGTGACCACGCCACGCTGATCCTTCTGCCCTCCGACGACAACCGGCAATCCGCGCAGTTCGGGCCGCGAAAGCAGTTCGACCGAAACGAAGAACGCGTCCATATCAATGTGAAGAACCGGTGTGACAGAGCTTGCAGTGGCGGCCGTGGAAGCGAGCGCGGCCGCGCGCGATTCAGTATCGGGCGGCGTATGTTTCGCGCGGAATCGAGCGATCTTCGGCATGGCCAGTGTCCGAGAAAATATACACCTGCGCGCGAACCCGGAGCGATCTTCATGTCGTGATTGCGTTGCGGCAACCGTGGGGTCCGTCGGCAGACGGACCGGCATTTCAGGATTTGGCTTTCCGGACCTTCGAACGGCGTAGAAACACGGCCGATCTTCCGGCCAGCCCGACAACTGCGGGCCGTGCAAACGTAGCACCGGCATCTTGCCGGCGTTTTTTCGCCCGGCGGCGTGAACCGAAATCGCCGGCAAGATGCCGGCGCTACGTTTGACTAAATGCCCCTAACGGCGTTCAGCGCATATGACGCGAGGAATTCCGGCGAAATCGTTCGTCACACGAATGCCCGACCAATCGCCGGACTCGAGCCATGCGCGAACGGGTGCGAGTGAATTGTAGCCGAGCTCGAGAATCAGCAGCCCGCCCGGCCGGAGTGCAGCGGACGCGTCGCGAATAAGAGGAGCATAAACCGCGAGTCCATCATCACCAGCGAAGAGCGCGATTTCGGGTTCGTGAGCGCGGACTTCGCGCTGCAGCGCGAACGCATCGGCGCGGCCGATGTACGGCGGATTGCTCACAATCACGTCGAAGCGTTGAGCCACGCCCGCAAGAGCGTCCAGAAGATTCGTTTCGACAAAGTGAATTCGCGAGGCCATGCCGTGCCGTGTGGCGTTGCGCTTCGCGATTTCGAGAGCTACGACGGAAATATCCGTTGCGAAGATTTCCGCGTTTGGCAATTCGCTCGCGAGCGCGACGGCGATGCATCCCGAACCGGTTCCGATATCGGCAATGCGAAGCGGCTCGCTCCTGCGCGCGTCCCCGATCCGCTCGAGAGCGACTTCGATAATGTGCTCCGTCTCAGGCCGTGGAATCAGGACGGCCGGCGTGACTTCGAACTCGAGCCCCCAAAATTCCTGCTTTCCCGTCAGGTACTGAATTGGCACGCCAGACGCGCGCCGCGCCGCCAATTGGAAGTATTTCTCAACGCTTACGGCATCAATTTCAAATTCCGGATGCGCGTATATCCAGGCGCGGTCGCGTCCGAGCATATGCATCAGCAGCAGTTCGGCGGCGAGCGCATGCGAAGGCACATTCGCCGCGCTGAGCCGGGCCATCCCGTCTTTCAGCGCTCCACGAATGTCCATCGAAGCTGTCATTGAGTTGGAAACGCCCGTCTTCATGAAATTTTACGATTCGTCCAGCTCCTGCTTCAGCCGCTCGGATTCGAAGTGGGTAACGAGCTGGTCCACGATCGGGCCGAGTTTGCCATCCATCACTTCGGTGAGCTGGTGCAACGTCAGCCCGATGCGATGATCGCTGACGCGGTTCTGCGGGAAATTGTACGTGCGAATTTTTTCCGAGCGGTCGCCTGTCTTGATCTGCCCGCGGCGCTCGGCGGCAATCTGCGCGTGCTGCTTCTCCTGCTCCATCTCATAGAGGCGCGCGCGCAGAACTCGCATGGCCTTGGCGCGATTCTTGATCTGCGATTTTTCATCCTGCTGCGAAACGACAAGGCCCGACGGAATGTGAGTGATGCGCACGGCGGAGTAAGTCGTGTTCACGGACTGCCCGCCGGGGCCGCTAGAGCAGAACGTATCAATTCGCAAATCCTTGGGCTCAATCTTGATGTCAATTTCGTCAGCTTCGGGCAGCACTGCAACCGTCGCCGCAGAAGTGTGAATGCGGCCCTGCTGTTCAGTGGCCGGCACGCGCTGCACTCGATGAACGCCGCTCTCATATTTCAACTTGGAATAAACTTTCTTGCCCTGAATCGCGGCGATCACTTCCTTCATGCCGCCGACCGATGAAGGCGAGCTTTCGAGAACCTCGACGCGCCAGCCCTGCGACTCGGCGTAGCGCGAGTACATGCGGAAAAGTTCGCCGGCAAAAAGCGAAGCTTCGTCGCCGCCCGTGCCCGCGCGAATTTCGACGAGCACGTTCTTTTCGTCGTTCGGATCCCTTGGCAGAAGAAGTAGTTTCAATTCCAACTCGACCTTGTGCAGCCGCTCTTCGAGCGAATGCTCGTCGTCGTGCGCCATTTGCTTCATTTCGGGATCGTCGGTCTCAACGAGCAACTGCCTCGTGCCCGTCAAGTTCTTCTCAATTTCTTTCCACTCGCGATACTTCGCGACGACGGCGGCAAGTTCCGCGTGCGTTTTGGCGAGCTTCTGGTATCGCGCAGAGTCGGAGAGCACGTCGGGCGATGAAAGCTGCTGCGTCAGCTCTTCGTACTTCGCCTCGATTTGGTCCAGCTTTTGGTAAAGTTTGCCGTCCGCCATAGCGAAACCTCGAAGGTGCAGAAAATCGAAAATGGAAAAGAGAATTTAGAAACAGGAATCAGCGAAATCGGACGCCGGAGCCCCGGCGCGAAGGGTACGAGCTAATAAAACGAAGTGGTCATCGCGAACAGCCTGAATTGAGAATAGTCGCAAAGCGAAGGGCTGTCAAATCTCACGGTTTTGCGTGTGTTACGATACATCGCGCCAATGGGCGATTCTGCACAAATGAACGATACTGCGACCGCACTAGCGGCTGGCCGCGAAGCAGATTTCCTCCTCGGATTCTGGTATCCCGCGATGCGCAGCAATCAAGTATCGCGCCGGCAAATGCAGACGGCGCTGCTGCTCGAAATTCCGCTCGTCATTGGCCGCGATGCGCAAGGGAATCCATTCGCAATGCGCGACGCTTGCCCGCATCGCGGCATGCCTCTCTCGTTCGGGCGGCTCGATGGCGGCAGCGTGGAATGCAGCTATCACGGCTGGCAATTCGACGTTCACAGCGGGCAATGCGGCGAGATTCCCTCGCTGACTTCCGATTCGAAACTCAAGTGCGACCGGATTTTTGCGGATGCATTCGCGTGCGGCGAGCGCGATGGCTACATCTGGATTTTCGTTCCGGAGAGCGAAGCGCGTCCGGCGCGAACCGATTCCATTCCGCCGGTTCCGGAACTCCCGAAATTCAGCGAGCACTACCACATCACGCACATGAGCGCCGAAATGCCCGTCGCTGTGGATCACGGCATCATCGGCCTAATGGATCCCGCGCACGGGCCGTTCGTGCATCAATCGTGGTGGTGGCGCAGCCGCCGCAGCATTCACGAAAAGCAAAAGGCCTTCGAGCCAATTCCCAACGGATTCCGCATGAGCGCGCACGCGCCATCCTCAAATAGCGCGCCGTACAAATTATTAAAAGCGCTTTACGGCGCCCCGGTGACCACGACCATCGATTTCGTGCTCCCCAACATGCGTTTCGAGCAGACCCGATGTGGGAAGGCCTGGTTCTCGAGCCGCGCGACCGTCACGCCCATTCGCCGCGATCGCTGCCGGCTCGACTTCTGCGCCGCGTGGAATGTTGCGCCGTGGGGCGGATTGATTGGCGCAGGGCTGAGCATTTTTGGGCCGCGCTTCATCCGCCAGGACACAGAGACGATGGCGAAGCAATCCATCGGCCTGAAGCATCGCCCGAAGTTAATGCTGATTGACGACGCCGACCGCCCGGCGAAATGGTATTTCGCGCTCAAGGCCGCATACCTCGATTCGAAACGCACCGGCGCGCCAATGGTCCATCCGATGGAAGGTCCCGTAGTCCTTCGCTGGCGCTCCTAAGCCGCGCGCCGCTCGCGTCATTCCGCGAAATGAAATATCGCGGCAGCCATATCGTCGTGCTGTTCATCGCCGCCCATCGATTGCTCCACCGAGCTGAAAATGCAATTCAGGAGTTCCGCGGGTGAGCTCGAGGCGCGTCCTCTGCAAAGGTCAACGATATGTTCAACGCCCACCCTGTCCGAATCCTTCATCCCCGCCTCGACAATCCCATCGGTCATGAAGATGATTGACTCGCCCGGCTCGATCTTCAGAGTCGAAGTTTCGTACTGCGCGTTGGCGAACAATCCCGGCGGCAGGCCCGTGAGACGCAGATTCCGGCAATCGTTACCGGAGAGATGCAACGGCCCGTGCATTCCCGCACTCGAAATGCTCATTTCCCGGCTACGTGGATCGAACACCGCATAGAGCATGGCCGCGTATCGCGACTTGATGGAGCGAACGCAGAGTCTCTTATTGAGCAACGAGAGCACGGCGGAAGGAGACCGCCCCTTCTTTTGAACGCCGCGAAGCGTGCCGACGACGAGCGCGGCATAGAGCGCGGCGGGAAGGCCTTTTCCGGCGACGTCGCCGAGATATACGCCCACGGTTTCGTCGCCCATCGCGAAATAATCCAGAAAGTCACCGCCGACTTCGTGCATCGATCGCAAGCGGTGCGCGATATTCACTTTCCCGATGTGAAGGGACTCCGCAGGGAGCATCGCGTCCTGGATAGCGCGGGCTTCGTCAAGCTCCTGTTCGCGCAGCAATTCGAGCGGGGACAGGCCGCGCTCGGGGCTGATGAGTCGCATGCAATTTTCCGGAATGCGAGATTTGAACGCGGAAGGGGAACTACACAAACGAGTCTAGCAGGGAAATAGGCCCTCGCAACCGCCAATCAATCAGTGATGCTGCTCAGGAACGGGTAGTGGTCCGCCGCGCCCATGAAGAAAAGCATCGGGAACGAAAGCCAGAACGCGGTTCGCGCCGCGAAATTGGACCAGGCTCGCAGGCGCTCCGCTTCCGGTGGCATCGGCGTTCCATTCTCCGCGCTCGCCCGAGTCCACGCGATCAAGCGCTTCTGCACGCGCCACACGACGCCCCACACGTTCAAGAGCATCACAAGTCCGAGCCCGCCGCCGACGCTGATGGATAGATGGCTATTCGAAGATTGCGGGCCGCCATTGAGATCGAGAACAATCCACGACGCGGCGATCACGACCGCAGCGATCAGAGCCGCGCGGAGCCAGCGAAGCTCGACGACGCCTTTCCACGGCATTTGCAGTGGATAGATGAATACGTACGCGACGATCCACACGAGAAACCATTCGCCAAGCCAGCGCCATTGCATCGCGGGATTGCCCAGGTTCACTGCGTCGGCTTTCAGTATGATCATGAAATAGCGCACACCAAAGAGCACGGTCAGCAGCGCCGACCAGCGGAACCACCACATCGCGCGCGACATCAGCACAGGAAACACCTTGCCGCGGCTGGCCGCATCAATCTCCTTCATCGTTGGCGTCCCGACGAGATTGAAGAAGTAGAGCAGGCCGATCCAAATGAATCCGGCGATGAAATGGAACCAGCGAAGAAAAATCTCTTCCGCGGCCGTCCCGCCGGTAGGAAAAGACACGTGCGGCCCAAGATTTAAGGAATTCAAAATCAAAAATCCTCGCATTTATGCTCCATTCAACAAGATTCCGCCAGGCGGATAGCCGGCACACCGCATCACGCGCCCCGCGCTCGCCGATCGCGCGATTGATCCGACCGCCTTTCGGCCAAATGTAGGGCTGGTCGTAAGACCAGCCGTTTTTCCACCCCGCGGCACGATAAAAAACCGGCTCGCCTGACGACGCGCACAACGCGAACCGGCTCCGGGAGCCACGTTAGCTAGGGTCGCGAAGCGTGTCAATCGTCACGGCCTAGCCGCTCGAGAGCCCAACGCGCATGCTCCGCAATGATCGAATCGCCGGAAGCGGCGAGCCGATCGAGAGTCGCAATAATTTCACCCTTGCATTCCGAGCCGCGCGCCACATTTGCGTTTCCGAGCGCGATACATGCATTTCGCACGAGCCCCCGCCACTTGGTTCGCTTCACCGCGCTACCGCGAAATATCTCACTGAATTCGGACGGACTCAGAGTCGCAAGATATTCCAGCGCGGGAGCAAAGAGCGACGCATTCTCGGCGTCATTGGGCTCCGGAAGCGCGCGGGGGAGAAATTCCACGAGTCGCGCGGCAGGCGCGTTCCGATTCCAGGGACAAACGTCCTGGCAAATGTCGCAGCCGAAGACCATCCGTCCCATCGCGGGCCGAAATTCTTCAGGCACGGCGCCGCGCAATTCGATGGTGAGATATGAAATGCAGCGCCGCGCATCGAGAATGTACGGCTCGACGATCGCGCCCGTGGGGCAGGCGTCAATGCAAAGCCGGCAATTGCCGCAGAGGTCGGCCGGCAAGAATTCGCCCGGACGAACCGAAGGCGCGAGATCGAGCGTCGTGAGAATCACGCCGAGGAAGAGCCACGAGCCGAGCTCCTTGTTGATGAGCATCGTGTTCTTCGCGAGCCAGCCGAGGCCCGCGTGATGCGCGGCGATTCGCTCGACGATCGGGCCGGTATCCACGTACGCGCGCGCCGCGAACGGCTCCGGGAATGAGGCACGCATCGCGGCGACCAGCGCATCGAGTTTCGCGCCAAGCACTTCGTGATAGTCGCCGCCCCACGCGTAACGCGAAATCCAGCCACGCGGCCGATCGCCGGACGCGGAAGCGGGAACCTCGGTCGAATACGGCTGCGCCGTGCGGTAATTCAGCGCGCAAACAACGATGCTGCGCGCGCCTTCGAGAACTTGTGCCGGATCGCCGCGCCGCGGATCGTGCAGATACTTCATTTCGCCGGCGTAACCGCGAGCTAGCCAGTCGGGTAATTGCTCCAACTCTTCGAAATTCTCCACCGGCGCGACGCCGCAGAGATCGAAGCCGATGCTTCGCGCCGCGCTGGCAACCAATTCTGTGCGCTCTTCGAGGTTCACGGCACCAACATGATGCACGAAACTCCGCGATCCGGCACGGGCTCAATCGGCGCCCGAGATAGCTGCGCGCCGGTTGATCAACGCGCGCACTTGCTGGCATCGCACAGGCTTCGGCTGATACAATCGCCCCACATGGCGAATTGGCGGCAAATCCAGGGACGCATCCGGCGGGCCAAGAACAGTCCCGAGGCCCCGGTGAAACTCGCCGAACTTTACGCGAAGACGCGCGACGCGATGGTGGCGTTTGAGCTTGGCGCGGTGGAAGAAAAAGCTGCGCACAACGACGAGGCCATCCGCTGGTACACGACGGCGATCGAGCGGTTCCGCCGCGCGGACTGGAAGAAAAAAACAGCCGACGCCCTCGAAAGATTGGGCGCTCCCGTTCCAGCAGGCGCGTTCACAGAGACGGCAGAATCTACGCGCACGCCTTCCGCGGGCGAACAAAATTCCGCGAGCCCCGAATCGGTCATCGCCATTGGCGAGATTGAATCATCGGAAGAAACCGAGGCCGATATAACGGTTACATCGGAAGTTCTCGCGGCCGAAGCACCCGTGGCGGGCGCAAGCGCCGCAAGCATCGGCGCCGACGCAGGCCACAAACGCCGTCGTCGCGGGCGACGCGGCGGCCGCGGACGGCATCGTCGCGGAGGCTCGGCAACTCCGGCGTTACCCGCTCAACGATTCGTTCCAAGCGAGGCAGCCGCTCCGCGCGAAGCGTCCGCGCCGGATTCCGGAACGCTACACGCCCGAAGCGGCGAGGAATCCGTGAGGTCTGCGGCTTCGAACGCGCCGCCGCCGCGCAGTTCGTGGCCGTCGGAGGAAGCGCCGTCCCTGCCTTCCGAGCGCGTCGCGCATGGCCGCGGGGGCGAGCCTGCCATCGCATCGCGTCTCGCTCAGCTTGAATCCATGCTGCGCCGCATGCTCGGTAGCCAACTCCACAAGCTCGACGAAGCGGACGAAGCCCCGGCGGGCCCGGGTGTTTTCCTTCTTTCCGATTCCGATCTGGTGACGTCGTATTACATCGAGGCGTGCAAGACGCTGCGAGTGGGCGTCGGCCAGCTTCTGCGCGGAGTGCGCGGCGCTCGCACACAATCGGGCAGCTCGCTCCGGACGCGCCTCGCGGAACATCTCGAAATCAGCGAATCGAAAGTGTCGGATTATTTGAAGAAGCACTGCGTCGTCCGGTGGATTCAGCTCGACGACGAAGCCTCAAACCTAGCCCATTTCGCCATCGGAGTCCTCCGCACGCCTCTCAACGCGGAGTAGTTCCCGCGCGCCTCTAGCGCACGGCCACAAAACCCTCCGCCGTCAAAAATCGAGTCCCCAAAAATTAAAATCCCGGCGGAGCCGCCATCGGCCCCGCCGGGAATGTTGAGATCAGCGACGCCCCTAGAACTGCAGGTGCAGCGCCATTTGGATGAACCGTGGGCTACCCAGCGTGTGCTGAATGTAACCGAGGCTGCCGCTTCCCGGACACGCGTATGCGCCCGTTGCTGGAACGCAGGGCGAATAGAACGAGTCTGCGCCTGGAATTGTTGTTCCGTAAACAGGCGGGTTGTCCAGATCCGGATTGAAAGCCACGTTATTGTTGGGCGTGTCGAAGCTCGGGTGGTTGAAGATGTTAAAGAACTGAGCATCGAAACGCAGATTAAATCTTTCCGTTAGCTTGAAGTTCTTGAAGACCACGAAGTCGAAACGCGTCTGGAATGGTCCGCGAAAGAGATTTCGTCCGTTCGATCCGTATGGGGTTTCATAGTTGTCGGCCGTACCCGTGGTTGGGTCCGGAAGTGGCACACCGTCCATTCCAGGCGTAATCGTCGGTACGGGCCCGAACGCATTCGCATTGAGAACGGGATTCGCCGCATTGATTCCGGTTGTACCTTGGAGCACTGCTTTGGTGGACGTCGCACCTAATCCGCCGATCGGAATAATCGGGTTTGTGATGAAGTCCTGCGCGTTCCAATACTGGCCAGCGGCAGCGCCCGAATAGTCATACACGCTGTACGGTTGGCCGCTCTGGGCTACCGTTATGCCCCCGATGCCCCATCCGTTCACGACCTTGTCTGCAAAGCCGTGCAGATGTGAAGCAGTGGGGATCAGATACTGGTAGCTGATCGTGAAAACATGTGTGCGGTCGAAGTCCGAACTCCCATAGCCCGATCTCGGATCCAGTGGATTGTTGCCATTGTAGAAGAGGCCCAGTCCGCTGCCCTCGTCGAGAGTGTGCGAATACGTGTAAGCCGCGTTGATCATCAGGCCATGGCCCATGCGCTTGTTGAAGCTGAGCTGCAACGCATTGTAATTCGAGATGCCTTCAGCCTCGTTGAAGTCCGAGTTCGGGTCGAACCCGATGTAGGGGACGCGCAGAGCGATGTTCCCGGAGCCGTAGCCGCTCACGAACGTACTGACGTTTTCCGCTGCGAGAGCGAGGGGGTTGGAATTTAATTTCGCGGTGGTACATGGGAAGTAGTTGATGCAATCGTAAGTGTAACCGTAAGAGTAATTCTGAATGTTGGCCGGGTTTTGCGCCAGTGCCGGGTGCTGCGGTGTGGCGATTGTCGCCTGATTGAATGGAATCGGAAGGACTTCGTGGACTCCGTGATTCCCCACGTAGGCGACTCCGATCACGAGGGTGTTCGTCGGTTGCCACTGCAGATCTAGCGTCCAGTTTTCCGAATACGGCAGTTTGTTGTTCGGAGCATAGCCGCCGAAAAAGATTCCGCCGCAGTCTTCTTGCCCGGTGTTCGTGCAGTAGGTCGTCGTGTCGTTGATAATTTGGTGAGCGTTCGGGATGAGTTGAGCCACGCCGGAAAGATTTTGAGGGGGCGCGGGCAGTGCGCCAGTGCCGAACGGCACCGAGAAAGTGGATCCTGTAGCCGGATTAACCGGCACGACGAACGGCTCCTCGACGGTTACGCCGAACGGTCCGCTGACTCCGCCACCCGCCGCCGGTGAGAGTTCGGTAAAGAATTCTCCGCGATCGTAATACATGCCGAATCCGGCACGAACCACAAAGTTCTTCACCATGGAAGGACTCCACACGAGTCCGATGCGCGGGGCGAATCCCCACTGCCGTGCGGTCATCGTAGAATTGCTGACGCCCTTCGACCCGAAAGCCTTGTTGTTACCGGCGACCACGAGGCCGATTCCGTTGTTCGTGAATGAGTCGGAAGCTACGTCGTAGGAGTAGGCCTTCGGGTCGAAGCTTGTCAGATAGCCGTACTTCTCAACGAGTGGCCCGTCCCAATCCCAGCGCAGTCCTACTGTCACCGACAGGTTAGAGCGTATTCGTATGTCATCCTGGCCGTACGCGCCGGATTGGCCTGAGCGATAGTAGCGATTGCTCGAGCCGTTCAAGACCTGGCTCGGATCCACGCCCGAACAGAAGTACGTGGACGGCCCGCAGACTTGCCCTTGTAGGAATGTGGCGAAATTTTTGAAACCAATCCGCGCGACATCGTTGTTCTTGTTTACGACGTTCAGCTGGTTTCGAATATAGTTCATGCCGGTTTTGAAGCTGTGACGGCCATGAACCCAGTTCAAGCTGGTCTCGCCTTCAAACTGGTTCTGAAAGATGCCGGCGTTTGCAAAGTTGGTCTCCGGGCCGATGGTGAGAGCATTTCGATTGGTATCGGCATCATGAAGGTAGATCGTCGGAAACTTCGTCACGCCGGGCGGCAGCGTCATGCTGATATCGGAGGGACTGAAATCCTGCGTGGTCCCCGCATAAGCAATTTCACGGATGAAGCCGAAACGCTGTTCCCACGTGACGTTGGGAGTGAGAATCGTGGTATTTACAAGGGAGAAGACCTGGCTGCCGGCATTGAGAGTCGTCGGGAAGCCGAGCAACGAGGCATTATCCGGGCTCGCGCTGAACGGCGTCGTCGTCGGATCGTGCTGGTAATAATACTTACCGGCGATGCGGTCTTTCTGGCTGAAGTTGTAGTCGATGTTGCCGTTGATTTGATTCGCGTCCAAAGTAGCCGACGGGCCCTGTACCACCGTCGCGTAGCCCAGGTTTCCCTCCTGAGTCGGATCCGTAATCGTGGGATTTGGAACCACATAATTTCCATTGGGGAGTTTCAGATTCATG
Source organism: uncultured Acidobacteriota bacterium (assembly GCA_963838705.1). GTDB lineage: Bacteria > Acidobacteriota > Terriglobia > Acidiferrales > UBA7541 > Palsa-147. The sequence goes on from CAWIRU010000007.1 coordinate 726,486, forward strand.
ATGGCATATGCCGTTGGGTCAATATTCGCCGCGGTCAACGAAGTACCGTACGCATTATTCGCTGCGACTGCGAGGCCTCCCATTGACCGATCGCTCGTCAACGTTACCGGCACCGGGACCTGCTGCGACGCGGCGAAAGCATCCGCAACGCGTTGTCCCTGATACGAACCGAAGAAAAATAACTTGTTCCTGATGATCGGCCCGCCGATCGTTCCGCCGAAAACATTCCGCTTTAGGTTGAGGCGGGGTTGGTCACCCGCATTGCGGAAGAACTCGTTGGCGTCCCACGCGTCGGTTTGGTGGTATTCATACAGACTCCCGTGGATATTGTTCGTTCCGGATTTTGTGCTTAATTCGATGTGCGCGCCGGCATTTGCTCCCTGCGACGCGTCATACATCGAAGTTGAAACGTTCATCTCTTGAATCGTTTCCGGCGGCGGCGTGGGGAGGCCTTCGCCGATCGCTCCGTACACGGAAGTGTTCGTCTGGATGTCGCCGCCAGATAGGAAACTTTCACCGGTGTTTAGCACTACGCGATTTGATGAGATCGAGCTCGAAGACAACCCGTTGAACACGTTCGTCGCGGTGATTCCGTTAAACTGAAAGCTGTTGCTGGTGTCGCGCATGCCGTTCGCCCAGATCGCCTGGTTGCCAAGGCCCGCATTTGTGCCGGCGCCCGCAAGAAAATCGGCGCTCACGCCGGGAGCAAGAACGGCAAGCTGCGTGAAACTTCCTGTTCCAAGGGGAACGGACTCGATCAGATCGGGATTCAACGTGTAGCCGTTCGTCGTGTCGGTCTCGTTCATGAGGGGTGTTGAAGTGACCGTGACTTGGGTGGTGATCGCACCCGGTTGCAGCGTCGCGTTGACGGTCGAGGTTCGATTTCCCTGGACGAATATTTGAGAATAAACCTCAGTTTTGAAGCCATCCTTGGAAATCGTCACGGTGTACGTGCCGATGGGAAGATCAACAATCGAGAACGATCCATCGTTCTTCGTCGTCGCCGACTGCTCAAGGTTGGTGCCGATGTCGTGAACCTTTACCGTCGCGCCTTGCACCACGGCGCCGCTATTGTCCGTCACCGTTCCGTTGACTGCGCCGAGCGTCTGCTGCGCGTGCGTGGGGAGTGAGAATAGCGCGACAAGGCAGACCAACAGTGAGACACAAAGAGCTTTTCGATTCATTTTGAACACCCCTTACCCAGAATTTGCTGTCAGCTTTCTAATCCTCTAAGCCTTCTATAGTCAAGCACCTGTCTGTGGAAATCTCATCGCAATCAATTGCCACCCCAGCGTTTTACGTCGATTTCGTCTGCCGGACGTGAATGTTCCATTACACCCATTTGAAAATTCCTTGAACGGGACGCCGCCGCCACACGCGCGCTCACGCCATCCATAGCAGGTGGCACGTCGGCTTATTGCAGCGCCGCAGCCGTGGTCTGACCACTTGACGCTCTCGACTGCCGGATTTCACCCAAATGTCGTAGGTGCCCGCGGGGGGTACCTGGGCAGAGACTCTACGTTCCGCCTGGGGCGCATTTTAGCCGTTTAACCCCCAATAGACCCCTTTGGGCACTTCCGGCTAGACGGGAGTCCTCTTAAGCGGCAAACTCTGCTAACGTAAGCGTTTAGGGGGAAGTGCGCTTATGCCACGGGGCGCTTGGTTCAGCGGGTTCCTGGCGGGACCAACGGGGAAAGTTCTATCATCTAAGGTAGTGAGGAGAGTCTGAACTATGGCCGGATCCAAGAATATTGCCCGAACTTTCGACTGGGTCGTCTGCAAAGCGGCAGGCGTGACATTTAACTCCATCCAGTTCTTCAATAAGTACAAGCCGAACCCTTCTTTCACGCCGAAGTGGTCCGAGAAGCCTTTGCTGAAGTCCTACGAAAAGAGCAAGCCGACGCTCGGCTGGCCGCGCACCACGGATTCGCTTTGTCCAGGCTGCGTTTCCGAAGCCCGCGAAGCCATTTTTAGCGGCAAGAAGGATTGGACCGATCTGGTGAACGAGAAGGTCGGGGAGATCAAAGCGCAGATCATCGAGCGCGACGGTCAAGTCTGGATGGTAAAGGAATGCCCCCAGCACGGCCGCTGCGAAGACCTGATGGCCGTTGACGCAAAGTTTCTCGAGTGGATCGAGAAGAATTTCCCGGGCCGCGACATTCCGGCGCACAACGACGAAGGATTGCACCGTCACGGCAGCAGCACGGTCCGCTATGGCCGCGGCTCCGTCCTCACCGTTGACCTCACGAACCGCTGCAACATGATGTGCGATCCCTGCTTCATGGATGCCAACCAGGTCGGCTACGTCCACGAGCTAAGCTGGGAAGAAATTCAGGAAATTCTCGACAACGCGCTGAAAATCAAGCCGCGCCGCCAGATGTCCGTGCAATTCTCAGGCGGCGAGCCGACGATGCACCCGTACTTCCTCGACGCAGTGCGTTACGCGCGCAAGGTCGGTTACAACAGCGTGCAGGCTGCCACGAACGGCATCGAGTTCGCAAAGAACAAAGATTTCTGCCGCAAGGCCTTCGAAGCGGGCATGCGCTACGCCTATTTGCAATTCGACGGTATCGGCAACGACGCGAACAGCCATCGTCAAGTCGGCAATCTCTTTGACGTGAAGCTCCGCGCCATCGAGAACATGCACGAAGCCGGAATCGAGATCGTGCTCGTCACAACGATCGTCAACAACGTGAACAACGATCAGGTCGGACCGATCGTCAAGTTCGCGATGGAAAATCCGAAGAAAATTTCATTCGTATCGTTCCAGCCGGTTTCTTTCACTGGCCGCGACGAAGAAATCACGCCGGAACGCCGCATGCGCCAGCGCTACACGCTCTCGCATTTGGCGAAGGACGTCAGCAATCAAGTGGGCAAGATCGAGCCGACTCGCGACTGGTTCCCCATTTCGCTCGTCAGCGCCTTCGCCGGCTATTCTGATCTCGTTCACGGGCCGGATTCGCAGTGGGGCTCGCTCAGTTGCGGATGCCACCCGAATTGCGGCGTCGGCACGGCCGTGATGATCAACAAGGAAACGAAAGAGTGGGCGCCGGTTCCGCGCTTCCTCAATACGCCGCAGCTTGTGAAGGACGTGAACTCCATCACCGACGCGGCGCGCGGCAAGAATTTCTCGAATTTCATGATGGCGATGGCGCTGCTCAAGAATTATCAGCCGTTCCACGCGCCGAAGGGATTGGCTCTCTACGATCTCTTCAAGAAGTTCGACAAGACCTGGGCGCTCACGAAGGATGCGGATAAGAAGTACGGCAAGACGAGTCCGGAACGCACCTTCGAAGACGCCATGAGGCGCCGCAAGGAAGATCCCTGGAATTTCCTCTTCATCGCCGGAATGTGGTTCCAGGATCTCTTCAACTACGATTTCCGCCGCACCGAAATGTGCATCATTCCCTACGCGACACAGCAAGGCGAAATTTCCTTCTGCGCGTACAACACAGGCATCGGCTGGCGCAAAATCATCGAGAACATGTACAAGAACGCGACGGTCGCGCAGTGGTACAAGACCCACGGCAAGCACGAAATTTACGCCAAGGGCAAGAAAGTCGATCTCAATAGCTACGAGCACTCGCTGAGAATCGACCAGGAAGACGCCTCGCGCGTTCGCCATCTCGAGCACGACATCCCGCAGACCGCGGCCGAGGAAGACCGCATTCGCCGCCGCCAGGCGATGGAAGAGGCGGCCAAGGTTCGCAAGATTTACGAAGAACTCGTGCTGAAGAAGCAGCCGGAGACCGTCGTCCAGATCGGCAGCGTCGCTGCGATCAAGGCGGCTACTCCAGCCGTTCAAGTTGGGTTACAATCTATCGCGCCCGCCGCGAACGGCAACGGCCATTCGAATGGCAACGGAAACGGCAACGGAAATGGTGCTGGCGCTACGAAGCCAGAAATTGCTGAGACCGTAGCCGGCGACTAAGTTTATCCCAGGGACGTACACCCGCAAACAGATCGCCCCGGTTGGCAACAACCGGGGCGATTTGTTTTTGGCGGCCTTCACATTCCGTACTATCGCCTCTTCTGCGAAGTTGTGGCTCGCTATTTATCGTCGGGCCGTCGTAGGGGCGGGTCTCAGACCCGCCCGGCCTTTCAGGATTTGCCGCCATGTCTCCGATCGAATATCCGACACGCCGGGCTCTCCGATTGCGCGATTACGACTATCGCGAGCCCGGAGTCTATTTCTTCACGATCTGTGTCCAGGATCACCACTGCATCTTCGGCAAAATCGTTAATCAAAAAATGGTGCTGTACCCAGCAGGGCGCATCGTCTGGCAATGTTGGCGCGACCTACCCCGCCACTTTCCGGAAATCCAGCTCGACCAATTCGTCGTCATGCCGAACCACATTCACGGCGTCATCGTTCTGCACAAGAAATCGAACGGCCGGGCGGGTCTGAGACCCGCCCCTACGACGGGCTGCGACGGCTGTGCGAGCCTCGCGAATCTAATCGGTGCGCTGAAATCATTCTCGTCTCGACAGATCAACAAAGCGCGCGGAACTCTTGGAATCAAGGTGTGGCAGCGAAACTACTTCGAGCGCGTCGTTCGCTCTGGCAAAGAATTGTCCGCGATTCAAAATTATATCAACGAGAATCCATCTCGCTGGGAGTGGGATCGTGACAGGTCGCCGGCCGCAATTGACACCTATCCTCTTCCTTGGGACGGTTGAGCTGACGACTCTCCGATTCCATCGAAATTATGATTCGCTCTAGGTTCGTCGTAGGGGCGGGTCTCAGACCCGCCCGGCCTTTCGCGAATTTTCGCCATCGGAATTGTGATTCGCGCCGAAGCCCGCTACAATCGATCGAAAGAGAAGAGACTCATGCCAATCTACGAATACCTTTGCGAGGAGTGCGACACGCGCCACGAGCGCATCGTGATGTCGAGCGGCTCGCCGGTCACTTGCCCAAAATGCGGCAGCCGGAAGCAAGCCGTGCAATTCTCCGTGTTCGCCGCTCCCGCGAACGGCAGTAAATCAGCCGGCTCATCCGCGTCCTCGGGCGGAAGCTGCGGATGCACACCCCGCACCTGCGGCTGCCACTAACCCCCCAAAATCCGCCGCACTCTTTACCGCGAATGGTTCTTCAGGTTCTGCAAGTGTTCAGGAATTCCAATGTCTGCTGGAAGCTTGGGATCGGCCACAAACTCGCCCGGCACCAACTTCAGCGGAAGCACGCCCGCCCAAATCGGCAGCGCGTAATCCGCCTCATCGTCCTTCGGCGGGCCTGTGCGGATTTTTGCCGACACTTCCTCGAGCGGCAGCCGAAGCACGATCGTCTGCTTGACCTCTGAATCTTGATTGGGGCGAAGCGCGTCCCAGCGATCGCGCACGATATGCTCGGTGAACGCTTTGAGCGCGCGCCGCTTTTCGTCCAAATCTTTCACCTCGTGCGCCTTCCCGAGAATCACCACCGATCGATAATTCATCGAGTGATGAAACGCTGATCGCGCGAGCACCAATCCATCCACGAGCGTCACCGTAACGCACACTTGAACGCCGCCCGCAAGCGTCCGCAGCATCCGGCTGGCTGCCGAGCCGTGAATGTAGACGGCATCGTCCACGCGCGCGTAGCCGGTGGGAATCACGAATGGCTGGCCGTCCACCACAAATCCGACGTGGCACAGAAATCCCTCGTCGAGAATTCGATAAACAGTTTCTGAATCGTAGTGGCCGCGATCCGCAAGTCGCCGCACCTGCGTCCGCGCTGTCGGAGTGAATTGGCTCATACGCAAAGCGTAGCGGCGGATCGGCGCTCGCACAAGAGCCAATCTGGATCGCTCAGCGCCGGTTGTTTTGATTTCAGGTAGAATTCGCTGTCCAGCGAGATCGCGTGATCGGAGACCGATGGTGGCAACGAAATCCGGAATACTTACCGCAGGAACATTTAGCTTTTTCCGCGAGCTCGAGCGGAACAACAACAAGCCGTGGATGGACGCGAATCGCGAGAGGTATCGCACCGAAGTGGTCGAGCCGTTCCGCCAGTTGCTCGAACGCCTCGCGCCTCACGCCCTAAAGCTCGACCCCGGCATATTGATCACCGGCCGCACGAACGAGAATTTCTCGCGCATCAATCGCGACATCCGGTTTGCCCGCGACAAAACTCCCTACCGCCCGCACTACTATCTTTTTCTCAGGACACGCGAAGCCATCGAGCACGGCGGCCCGCAATTCTATCTAGGCGTCACCAAGGACGGCGCGACTGCCGGCTTCCGAAATTATTCCGAAGATCGAGCGAGCGCCCTCGCGCGATATGGCGTTCCCCGCGGCCAGAACCATCGCGCGTGGCTCGCGCGGCAGAAGAAACGCCTCACTCGGAAATTCGATAGCTACTGGTATTCGAGCGAGAAAAAAGATTGGATCAAGCATCCGGGATGGCCGCTTGAGCCCGAGGAGTGGAAAAAGTTGCAGGCGTGGGTGGTGCGCCGGAGCTTTTCGAAGGTCGCTGCGGTGCGGCCGAATTTCATTGATGAAGTCGCGAAGGTTTTCCGCGATGTTTATCCGCTCTATGCGTTCACAGGAACGTCTTCGTCGAAGCCGTGAAAATGCGCGCAACGCCCTACAACGAACACGCGAAGCCGGTCTCGCGTGGAATTCAGCGGAACTTGGATGAATAAAGTTTTCAAGGCGATTGTCTGGGTGTGCGTCTCATTAGCAGGCGCCGGCGCGCTTGCGGCCATCGCATTCGAACGGGGCGAGCCGTTGAATGCTGTTTGGTTCGTGATCGCCGCCGCCGCAACGTACGCCGTTTTCTACCGCTTCTATTCCGCGTTCATCGCCGCGAAAGTTCTGGCGCTTGATGACACGCGCGCAACTCCCGCCGAACGCCTCGAAGACGGAAAAGATTTTGTCCCGACGAATAAGTGGGTCTTGATCGGCCACCATTTCGCAGCCATCGCCGGGCCGGGGCCGCTCGTCGGGCCAACGCTCGCCGCACAATTCGGATATATACCAGGAACGCTCTGGCTGATACTCGGCGCTGTACTCGGCGGCTGCGTGCAGGATTTCACGACGCTCTTTTTCTCGATGCGGCGCGATGGAAAATCCCTCGGCCAGATGGCGCGTGAGGAGGTGGGAAAACGCAGCGGCCTGCTCGCACTGCTCGCCGTCCTGGCCATCATGGTAATCCTTCTCGCGGCGGTGGCGTTGATCGTCGTCAAAGCCTTGAAGGATTCACCGTGGGGCACGTTTACGCTCGCCATGACCATCCCGATTGCCATTCTGATGGGCGTCTATCTGCGACACCTCCGGCCCGGCCGCGTGCTCGAAGCTTCGATCATTGGCGTGACGCTCGTGATGTTCGCGGTCGTTTCAGGCCAGTGGGTGAACGCGTCTCCAACATGGGCGCAGGCGTTCACGTTCTCGGGGCCCGCCCTAGCCATTGCGATCATCATTTACGGATTTGCGGCTTCCGCGCTTCCCGTGTGGCTCCTGCTCGCGCCGCGCGATTATCTGAGCGCCTTCATCAAGATCGGCGCGATCCTCGCGCTCGCGTTGGGAATCATTTTCGTGCGGCCCACATTGCAAATGCCTCCGCTCACGCGTTTCATCGATGGCACAGGGCCCGTCTTCGCCGGAAAAATATTTCCCTTCTGCTTCATCACCATCGCGTGCGGCGCGGTCAGTGGATTTCACGCGCTGATTGCATCGGGCACGACGCCGAAAATGATCATGCGCGAATCCGATGCCCGCATCGTCGGCTACGGAGCGATGCTCATGGAATCATTCGTCGGCGTGATGGCCATGGTTGCGGCGTGCGCGCTTTCTCCGGGCGTCTATTTCGCGATCAATAGCCCCGCGGGCATTGTCGGAAAAACGGCGGAGGCCGCGTCCGCCACGATTCGATCGTGGGGATTTGCCGTGGACCCGCAGACGATGGCGAATCTCGCGCAGCGCGTCGGCGAGCGCACGCTGCTCGATCGCACTGGCGGCGCGCCCTCGCTCGCCGTCGGCATGGCGCAAATTTTCAGCGGCACGATCGGCGGCGACCGCCTGCTCAGCATCTGGTATCACTTTGCCATCATGTTCGAGGCGCTTTTCATTCTCACCGTGCTCGATGCCGGCACGCGCGTCGGACGTTTCATGGTGCAAGAGCTCGGCGGCCATGTCTGGAAGCCTCTCGGCCGCCGCGGATGGCTGCCGGGAATTTTGTTGTCGAGCGGCTTGATGTGCGGCGCGTGGGGATATTTTCTCTGGCAAGGCGTGCAGGACCCGCTTGGCGGAATCAACTCGGTCTGGCCGCTCTTCGGAATCGCGAATCAGCTTCTTGCGTGCGTTGCGCTCGTCGTCGGCACGACGATTCTTCTGAAGATGGGGCGCTTGCGATGGATCTGGGTGACGCTGCTCCCGATGGTGATGCTCGTGTCCGTCACGATGACCGCAAGCTATCAAAAGATTTTCGACGCGAGCCCGAGACTCGGTTTCCTTTCGCAGGCGCGAGTCCTTGCGGGACAGATCGCATCGGGCGCGATTCCGCCGGATCGAATCGCGCAGACCCAGCGCCTAATTTTGAACAATCGTCTCGACGCGATTGTCACCGGCGTGTTGGCAACAATGATTTTGATACTAATCGTGGAAGCGATCACGGTCTGGGCGGGAATTCTGTTTGGCGGCAGGAAGGCCGTGCTGCACGAAACGCCGTACGTTGCGACGCAATGGGCCGAGGGGGATTGATGCCGCGATCCATGAACACGAGCACGAATGTGAGAACAAATCCGCTGAAGAAATTGTGGTGGTGGCTGCGCCAAATCACAGGCGACGCCGCGTACGAGAATTACCTCGCGCATCATCGCGTCGCGCCGCAAACGCGCAACGCAGCCGCGATGACCCGCGAGCAGTTCTACGCTGATTCGCTCCGCCGCAAGTATTCGACAATAAACCGCTGTTGCTGAGTGGTACGCCTAAGATCTTCGCCGCAGCGCGCGAAATGGCCACGGCAAATACATCGCCATCGCGGTTTCATCTGCGGCAACCGCCGGCAGCCGGTCCTTCGAGAACCCGTATTTCAAATCCCAATAGCTGTGCGCCCACGGCATAAGCGAATCAATCCAAAGCAGCGATCGCTTGTGGCTCCTGATGTGCTGCATCATTTTCACGCGCGACGCTCGAAAATTCATCAGCACTTTCAGCGGGATATTGTTGTATCCCCCGTTGAAATAGTGCAAATAAAAATCCCAGCGCCACGCCGTGCGGATCACGGAAGAAACTGTGTCCTGGCGCATGTGATGCGCCCGGGCGCGAGGATCGAAGACAAGCTTGTATCCAGCGCGCAATAGCCGCACGCACAAATCCACGTCCTCATAATTCGTACGGTAGCGCTCGTTGTAGCCGCCCACTTTTTCCACGGCTTCCTTGCGATAGAGCGACCCGAATCCCCCAAGCCGCTTCGGCGTCGGCCAAACCATTTCGATGCGTTCCTCGCCGAGGTCCTGGCCAAGATGCGTCGCGCGCCATTCGTCGGCCGGCGTGTCGCGAAAATTTTCGAGCAACCTGCCTCCGGAGCCGGCCACGCCCGGATCTGTGAACGCTTCGGACAGCCGTTCCAGCCAATCGTGCTCGACCACGGCATCCGCGTCCATCGCGGCAACAAATTCGCAACGCGCGTTCGCAAATGCCGTATTCCTTCCGGCCGCCAGGCCCTTGTTGATTTCATGGCGGATGATTCGAACGGGATACTTTGCGGCGATTTTGATCGTGCGGTCACGCGACCCGTCATCAATGATGAGCACTTCGTCCGGCGGCAGCGTTTGATCGAGCAGCGCCTTGATCGTAGGCTCGATGTAGCGCTCGACGTTGTAACAAGGGATGTAGGCGGAAATTTTCATTGCCGGTCGGAGGCGCCATTAAGCGTACAATTCGCCCAGTGACTTTACAAGGATTGCGCCAGTGGGCAGTTTGCTGTGCTCATTTCGTTCGGCGAAATTGCAGCGAAATTGAAAGGTATTTCGCCGCCTAACCCTGTAATTTTTGTTTCGTTTGAAAGGGCGGCTGCATCTAAAATATACAGAACGCTTCGACTTGGGTTTCAAGGACAAATCGAATGAAAACGACTTCGCTCAAAGCCGCGCGACCGAAGGCCGAAACACAACCTCACGCCACGCTGCAAATGTATCTTGAAACCGTTTATTACAAAACGCGGGAGCGGTTGGAACTGATCAACATCACGCGGGATGTCAACGAAGTGATCAAGAAGCACGGGATGAAGGCCGGCTTCGTGATGGTGCAATCGTTGCATACGACCACCGCGATTTTTATTAATGAATTTCAGCAGGCCTTGCTCGACGATATCAAGTCATTTCTCGAGCGGCTGGTGGGACGGCTTGATTACTGGCGGCACAACGATCCGAAAATCTCCGAATGCAACCGCAAGAACGCCGACTCGCATTTGCGAGCCATGGTATTGGGCCATACGCTGTCGTTGCCGGTCCGCAATGGCGAGCTGGCGCTCGGCTACTGGCAATCCGTGATTCTGGCGGAGCTCGATGGGCCGCGCGAACGCGCCGTGCAGATTCAAGTCCTCGGAGTTCCGGAAGAAGAGAAGTAAGCCGACGGAAATCGCATCACGCCAAAAATAAAATGACGGCGCCGTTCACGGGCTCGCTTTTAAGGTTGTAAATTCGTAGTGAAGTCCTACCTTTTGTACGGCATTTTTCGACGTGCCGCGCCCTGGTAATTCGCTATTTCTTCGCCATTCTTTCGCGATGCCTCTGCCGGGGCCCTCTAAGTCGGGCGTGTCGTGTAGCCGGCTTGCTTCCACAATTTGTCCCATTGCCAGATGCCTTCCTGGGGCAGGCGATAGTCTAGCTGGTGCGCCAGCATCAGGACTTGCCCGCGATGATGCGCCTCGTGCGAGAAAATGTACGCGAACATGGCTGCGCTCGCGGGCCACTCCGGCGCCCAACTGCCGCGCGAAAATTTCGTAACGCGCCGTTTCGGATCGCCCGACAAAGCATCTTCCAGCATTCGGAGGCACTGCTTCCCGCTTTTCCTGTGGGCGGCGGAGGCCTGCTTGATCGTGCAGCGGCCGGGGTCGAGCGGCGCGGGGCACTTCAGATGCGGCGCCGAGTTCCTGATCCACGTGAGGCGGCAGTTGTGCAGGTGCGCAAAAATCGCGGCGATGGTGCGGCCGTTGCCTTTTTTCCCGGGCGGCTCCGCTCTCCAGGCGCGCGGATCGAGTTGCGAGAGAATAATCTGATTGATCGAGTCGTTGATCGCATAGGTTTGGATTAGCGCATCGCGATGATTTGGTGCGGCGGGAGTTTTCTTGCGGGCCATTCGTTTTCCCCTCTGGAGACACTACGCTTATACGGCATCTCTTGAATCGGCGGCAACTTCGCGCAGCTTGAGCTGCGACATCCGCGACGAAGCGCGAGTTATCCCGGAGGAGGGAACCCCCGGGCTCTGAGCTGTGAGTGGTGCGCGCGAGCAAGCCCTTTGCGAGGAACCTAAGGCGAGTTTGCAGAACCCGTAGTCCATCTATACGCGCGGTGGGGGATTTTCACCAGTGGGCTGCGATCAGATTGCAGATTTGCGCCTCGAACACGAATCACTCCGGAATCATTCCGATCGACCCCAGCCATGTCTCCACCAACTGAGGCCATCCGGTTATCGGAAACTTTGTGCGCCGTAGCCCAAACGCATGCCCGCCCTGCGCATACAAATGCATCTCCGCGGGAACCCCAGCTTTCTTCAGCGCAATGTAGTAAGCCAACGAGTCGTCTACATTGTCCACGTGGTCATCCTCCGCCTGCAGCAAAAATGTAGGCGGCGTCTGGCTGGTAACGGGGATTTCGGGATTCGATCCAAGATCTTTGTCGGCATTGGCCGCGTGAGGGACCACAAACTTTTTGACGCCTTGCTGGGCATCCCACTCCGCCGCGGAAAGCGACAGATGTCCCGGATAGATAGCCACCGCAAAGTCCGGACGGCAGCTTTCTTTGTCGGCGGCATCTACGGCCGGGTAAAAACGCTTCGCGAAATGCGTGCTGATCGCTGCCGACAGATGCCCGCCTGCCGAAAACCCAAGAACTCCAATCTTGTGCGGATCGATGTGCCACTCCGCGGCGTGAAAGCGCACCAGCCCCAATGTCCTCTGCGCATCTTCCAATGCCATCGGTGATTCCGGATAGGGCCCCGATTTCGGATACGGCCCCACGTCCGTCACGCGGTATTTCAACAGCACACACGTGATCCCTTTCGGCGTCAGCCAATCACAGACTTCCGTGCCCTCAAGATCGATGGCCAGTTCCTGATAGCCGCCTCCGGGAAACACGATCACCGCGGCGCCCGTATTCTTTCCCTCCGGCGAATAGACCGTCATCGTCGGCCGCGTCACGTTGCTCACGCCAACCACTGGCCTCCCGGCAACAAGAAAGTCTTTCCCGGAAGTCTCGGCGGCCTCCGGCCCCGCGACAGGCTGCGCATCAGGCGCCGCCCCCGGCCATATCGGTATCTGCGTATGTCCCGGCGACGGCTGCCAGGTAGTCTGCTGCGCGCTCAGGAGACCACACGCAAAGACAACATAGAGAGCAAAGATCAGAGGTTTCATCACAATCCCCACAGCATAATATAACCGGCCACTGCCGGAAGCCGCCGATCGAAAACTGCCAAGCAGGAATTTCTGTTTCGGAGGAATGTACTTTACGCAAAGAGACGTTCTGCCGGCTAGCGGAGCCGAGCCCGCGAGGGAGATTCAATCCCGCGCAGCTAGCGGAGCGCGAGCACCGTATGCTTTCTCTTGTGCAGAAGCGATTCGAGGCGGTCAATAGACTTGAGAACGAAGCTGGCGGCGCGGAACGACCCTGGATCGGCCCAGTTGATGCGAAGGTAGACGGTGGAGTCATCACCTACAGCGTGCGAAAAGCGGGAGTATACGGTCTGCGCTTACACGGTCGGCTCCTCTCCCAAAACAGTGCACTTGGCGCGGCTTGGTGATCCTAAGGCACGCGGTAGCCTTCCAGTTCGGCGCCATCACGCAATAGAACCACGTAGGTGACTTCGCGGCGCGTGGCAAGCACGCCGGAAAACATCACCCGGCGCTCGCCGAAGAGCGTGCTGCGCGGCTCCTTCAAATCCATGATCTGCTTTCCGTCTTCGAGCCGGAAAACCCTGAATGCACGATACCGGCCGAACACCTCAACGCGGCCCTCGTCGCAATCGAACAGCTCATATTGCAGATTTCCGGACATGTCATGGATGTTGCAACCCCAGGGCCCTTGGTTTGGGACACGCCCCGTATAGTCCAAATCTTTTTTCAGCCGACCTGAGAGGTTGAGGTTCTGACTCACATCGTCCAACGAGGAGAAACCCAGCGCAGTGAGTCCGGGCCGACATGCCGCATCAGCGGCGTCCTTCTGATTCTGCCTCCGCTCAGATTCCTTCGAATTCTCCTTCTCATTTTCCTTTTCGATCCGCGCGCTCTCTTCCGGCGTCGACGCGGTTTGAGCGGTATAGGCCCTGCTGACCATCGTGTAACTACACACCGGTTCAGGCTCCAGGCCCGGAAGCGTTAGGGTTCCCACCGCGTACCGGCCGGTACGGGTCTTGTTTAGGCCGGCCGTAACGCTGCTCTGTTCCTGAACGCCGCTCACCATGAAGTTTCCTTTGGGACTGAAACCCATATCGCCTCCAGCCAGCAGAGGATCGGTGAGCGCGACGCGGCGGAGAAGCTTGAACCCGTGGAGATCGATAATGTTCAGGACAGCCCGCGGCTTTGCCGATTCATCGAGGTTCACGTTCCATGCAAATGCGTCCGGGCTCAAGCGGACCACGAGATAATTCCCTCCAGGGTCCATCAAAAGCTGATCGTTCCGATCGTATCCATCTCCCTGATTCAACCCATTGAGAGAACCGAAATTTTCTTCGTTAGGCCCCACGTCCACATCCAGCTTGTCCTCACGCGGTTCGGAAGTGTCCCAGTCCGTGATGCGCAGGAGATTCCAGATTTGCTGGGGTTCGTTGAACCGCTTGGAGACCATCAGCAACGCGCCATCGGGCATCGTATGCAGGGTCGAGTACTGACCATCATTCTGGGGGTTGTGCAACTTGTACGTGAAGGACCGCTGACTCCCGCAGCCGGACAAGAAGAGTACGAAAAGCATGAAGAGAGTCAGTCGCTCGGTCATCGCGCCATTGTATGACTCGATCTGCAATCTCGTTTACTTGCTTGAGTGCCGTCAGCCTACCCCCGACCGCCTCGGCGTGCAATGGCCGGTCCGGTTTTCGGTTTTTCCACCCTGATGTGCACCGCGAATCGGTTGCCTTACGTTGTTTGGCCAGGAACGACAGTCGAGGAGGTCGAGGCTCTTGAACTCCCGGCCGAGCGACAATTTCGGAGCCCGGAGGCCCGCCTCGGGGTTCGAGTAGGATTGACCGCAAACACCGGAGCCGGAGCATCGCGGTCTGAATCGCGCGTGGAGCATTTGTGGAGTTCGGATCGGAAACTGAGCTAAGATGGTTCCGCAAATTTTCCTGGAAGGCTTTTGGAGGCTGCGGATGCTGTCAAACCGGAATCATTTACCGCTCGTGCTCGCGATCACGCTGAGCTTCTGCCTTATCGCCGCCTACATGCTGCTTCGCGGCGACCAGATGATTTCCACTACGGTTGCGGCATCAGGCCGGCCCTCCGGGGGCGACCCGCGCCTCGCGGGCTCGTACCGCTTCGAGCGCGGCGGCTGGACGTACGTGCATCTTTCCGGCGCGCCGGACCACGTCGGCTACCAGCACGGCTACCTGCTCGCGCCCGAAATCGAAGACGCGCTCGCGGCCGTGAAGCTCGAAGACACGCACGACACGCAGCGCGATTGGAATTTCTTCCGCAAAGCCGCGCACGACATGCTGTGGCCGCATATTGACCCCGAATACCAGCAGGAACTGAACGGCATTGTGGAAGGCGCGCAGGCGCGCGGCGTGGCCGTGGATATTGACGACATCGTGGCACTGAACGCCTTCATGGAGCTGCCGGATTATTACGTTCCGTGGTTCAACGAAAAAGAAAAAGTGGCGAACGCGCCGAAGATCAAGCCCGAGGGCCATTGCAGCGCATTCGTCGCGACGGGAAGCTGGACGAAAGATCACCAGATCGTCATGGCGCACAACAACTGGACCAGTTACATGCAGGGCGCGCGGTGGCGAATGATCTTCGATATCGCGCCGGAAAATGGATTCCGGATCATCATGGACGGCTTTCCCGGCGTCATCATCAGCGACGACGACTTCGGCGTGAATTCCGACGGCTTGATGGTCACCGAGACCACCATCTCAGGCTTCAAAGGCTGGGACCCAAACGGCAAGCCCGAATTTGCCCGCGCGCGGAAAGCCTTGCAATACGCGACTTCGATTGACGAGTACGTGAAGATCATGCTCGATGGCAACAACGGCGGATACGCCAACGACTGGCTGCTCGGCGACAACAAGACCGGCGAAATCGCGCAATTCGAGAACGGCCTGCAAGCGAATCGCGTGTGGAAGTCGAAGGACGGAGTTTTCGTCGGATCGAATTTCGTGAGCGATCCGGAAGTGTTGAAATTGGACACGACGTGGAACAATGAGGATCTCAGCGCTTCGCCCAACGCGCGGCACGTCCGCCTGGACGAAATGATGAAGGAATCGAAAGGGAAAATTGATGTCGAACTCGCCGAGAAGGTCCTCTCCGACCACCATGACGCATACCTGAATAAAGACACTCCCGACGGACGGACGCTTTGCGGGCACGAAGATCTCGACCCCGCGGGAGTGAAGGCGTGGAGAAACCCACCTTTCGACGATCACGGCGCCGTGGAAGGCAAAGCCGTGGACGGCCATATGGCGGCTCAGATGAGTTTCGTAGCGCGCGCCGGGCACCCGTGCGGCAGCAATTTCAATGCGAAGGAATTTCTAAAAGCTCACCCGGAATATTCTTGGCAGACGCCTGAGCTGCGGGACATGAACGCGGGGCCGTGGACGACCTTTAAAGCGGGCGAAACCGCCGCGCAGTAGCCTGCGCGGCGGTTTCCGTGGGGGTTTGCTCGCCCGTTGGTTAACTCTTTTCAACCTGCAGGTTATTCGTCACCGAGAAAACGTTCGGAACGCCGTTGGCGCGGATGTTCGCGAGATTCTTGTCGGTCTCGTTGTTCACCACACCTGTCAGCGTAACGTTACCGTTCTTCACGATGATGTGAATGGACGCGTAGGGGCTCCGCCCATAAATCTGCAGCGCCGGTTCGCTGTAGATCGCTCTGTATGTCGCCATCCGGATTTGATTATCCATCGGCGACAAGGGCAGAACCTCGATGTTGTTCACCACGTTCGTGACGCCCTCGATGTGCTTCACGGCGTCTTCCGCATCGGGCTTTAAGCTCGCGCGGGCCACCTGACCTTCGAGGATCACCGTGGTTCCGTCAATCCGGTATTCGAGGTTGTCGAACACCGAGAGCCAGGGCAGCATCGCAAGTTCGTGATGCACCTGCTTGTTCAACCACTGCTCGTAGTTCGACGACTTCGGCGACTGCTGCGCCGCACTCGTGCTGGAATGCAAAGCGGCGGCGCCTGCCGCCGGCGTTACGACTCCAAGAACGCCGGCCAATCCGCCGACGATCAGGAGCCGCGCTATGAAACCAAATTTCTTTATCATGGCGATCTCTCCCTCCGCCACCGACTACGTGGCTCTATCTTTCCGCTCCCAATCAATTAGATGACTTGCGGTTCGCAACGGTTTCGTTTGTCGGAGTCGCCGTAAATCCAGACGCTTTTATCACTTGCGCGGAAATTCACGAGGAGGTTCGTGTTAAAGCCGGCGAGGCTAATGACTCGATTCACGCATTTAATCATGCGGCCAAGTACCCGAAAGTTCCCACGTTCGCGGCAACCTAAGTTATCCTCGGGCAACTTGAGCCCGTAGTTCGCGACGGAGCGCGCGCGATGAACCTGACGAATTTCTTTGCCCTGCTTGGCGGCCTGCTTGTTCTTGCATTTTTGGCAAACCGGCTCGCGCGGCGCACGCGCGTTCCCGATGTTCTCGTTGTGATGTCTATGGGTGTTCTGCTTGGTCCGGTGCTCCATTGGATTGATGCAGCGCGATTTTCCGGCCTGACTCACGGGTTCGGGACGCTCGCTCTCATCCTCATTCTGTTCGAAGCGGGGCTCGAGCTCGATATTCGCGACACGCTGCGGCATTTTCCCGGCGGGGTGGTGCTTGCGTTTCTGAGCTTCGGGCTCAGCCTTGGCGCGGTCACGCTCTTCTCGATGCGCGCCATGGGCATTCCCCGGACTTCAGCGTTGCTCATCGGCGCGGTGATGGCGTGCATCAGCAGTTCGGTGTTGCTCCCGGTGCTTCAGCAAATCGATCTGCCTCGCCCCATGAAAATTACGCTGATCGTCGAGGCATCTCTCAGCGACGCCTTGGGCGTGCTCGCTGTGGGGGTGCTGCTCGACCTCGCCCGTGGGACGCCGTCCACGTCTGCGAACAACATTTCGAGCCTGCTGATGAAGCTGGGCGTCTCGGCGGGGACGCGTGGCGGGGTTGTTGGCGGAGTTGCGGCGGGTTTTTTCGTAAAGGTGATCATCTCGCTGACATTTGCATTTCTAGCCGGGGTGATATGGTCACGCCTGTTGCCGCTGTTGTCCGACCAGCGCTTTTGGCAGACCCTTACGTTCGCGGCCGTGCTCCTTGTCTATTCAGGCTCCGACTTGATAGGAGGAAGCAATCTCTTCACGGTGATTGCCTTTGGCGCGACGCTCGCGAATTTTCCTGGCAAGAAGCGCGGAGCGAACGATTTTGCATTCGAGTTCGCGGGGAAGTTGGTGGATCACCAACAGGAACTCCTCACGTTCCACGCCGAGCTCGCGTTTCTCGTGCGCACGTTCTTTTTTGTGCTGCTCGGCGCGATCATCGAGTTCAAGGGATTGCGGCGAGACGCGATCTACGCCGTTGGGATTGTGTGCGCGCTTTTTCTGGCGCGAGTATTCGCTGTGCAATTGAGCCGCTTGGTGTGGCGAGGCATCGGACCGAGAGACCGAGAGGCCGCGATTCTGCTGATTCCGCGCGGCTTGATCACCGCGGTGCTGGCGCTCGAAGTCGTCGGCGCTCGCGGCTCAGAATTTGAGTTTCTTCCATCACTTTCATTCGCGGTGATTCTTTTGACCAGCCTGCTGCTGCTCCTCGGCTCGATTCGCGTGCATCCCGAGGCAGAACTCGCCGAAGAATTCGTAGAGCTGGGCATTTCGCAGGTGAAAGCACCCAGAGCCCCCGAGAAATAGCCAAAGCACGGCTGCGCGTTTCCCGGAGAAACCTAAAATTCTTCCTCTTCGGTCTTTTTCAACGGAATCATCTTGAGGGAGATCCGAATGTCGCGCGAGCGCGTGTCCCCGAGGATTGCCCGGCGGACTTCGCCGGGAAGCGCCTCGGGCGGATAGACCCCCGCCATATCGCGCGGCATGTGGCGAACGAAGAGCGCGGCAATGTGAGCCGTCGCGTACGAAATCGGAGTCGAGTGAATTCCGCGGCGCGCGATTTGAAAAAGGCTGGGAAATCCGGCATCCCAGCGAACGAGCAGAGGCTGGCCGTTCTTCGTTCCGCGCACGAGCACGGCCGCCGCGAAGCGCGCGTTTTCCAGTATCTTGCGGCGAAAGAGATGTGCCAGCGCGCGCGGCGTTGACGTTTTTGGAAAGCGCTTCGAGACGATGCCGCGGGATTTGCTGAGTTTGCCCTGGCGGTACCAGCGGCGCAGGCGCTCGATGTCGTTGCCGCCGATTTTCGCGTCCAGCTCATTCAGCGACACGTAATAGGGCAGGGTCGCCACTTCATCCTGCGCGGCGAGATAGACACTCGTCTCACCGATCGGCGGCGGAAAGCGGAACCGCTCTGGATCGCCGAATCGCTTGCCCTTATGAAATTTTTTGCCGCGATAATATATCGGCTTGGACACGGCTTCGTCGAACGCGACCTCCGGCGACCACGTCGAGACGGGGTCCTGGCTGATCGTGCTCTCGAAAAGGCGCACGGCGGCGCTATCGGTCGTATCCAGAATTTCAGTGCCGCGCTTCACAAGGAGATTGGTGAGGCCGGGAGCCGCGCCGCCGTTGATGACGGCAATCCGATTCTTGGCGATGAAGCGTTTGTTGTAGCGAAGCTGCTCGGCCTTGAAGTGGTTTCGCGTCAGCCGCGAATTCAGATCGAGATAGTGCGCGCGAAGATGGAGCGCCGCGCGCAGAAGAATTTCGTTGAAGACTGCGGGCGAAGCGTTGATGAGGAGATGGCAGCCGCGGCCGGCGCGAATCACCGACCAGATGTTTCGCGCATTCACTTCAACGACTTCGAGCGTGCTCTTTTTGCCGAGGAAGCGCCGCGCGCGCTGAACGTCGCGATCGCCGCACCACACCGTATGGCCCTGCCGCGCCAGCAGTTGCGCCAGCAGCGAGCCGGTTCCGCCCACTCCCACCACGAATATCCGCATCGGCTCGAAACTCTACCATACATGACCTGCATCGCAGCCGCGACGCCGGATCGGGCGCCGACGCTAGACTCGTCCGACAAGCGCTGTTTGCCCTTGCCGTGTCAATTGTCCGAGTGACCTGGGCTCGCTCATACAGGTACAATTCGCGCCGCACATTGTGGGGGCTCATAAATGCCCGGCAGTCCGGAACTCGACTACTTGAACTCAGCTAAGTATTTGTTTCTCCGAGAAGTTTCTGAACCGCAGGACAACTCCTTACGAGTGGTCGTGCAGGAGGGGAAAGCAAGTCCAGACGCGGTCGGCGCGATTCGTAGCGGTGTCCCCGAGGTGACTGAGATTCAGAAAACTGCTTTTCTGATTGAGTCATTGGAAGGCTGCAGAAGCTTCGAGCTCACTTGGGAGCGCTACGTGGCCTACCTCGTGACCGAGGAAATTGTCGGATCATGCGGAAAAGGGGACGATGAGATTTACGAGGGTGGATTGCTTCGGTTATACACCAAATCGCATTTCCTTGAGCACTTGGCGAGGGACACAGGCGGCCATACTGGTCAAATCCAGCACTACAAGCTGGTCTGCCAGAACCATCTCATAGACGTGGCCTCCTACGGCCCACCGGACATTCGGCTGATTGATTCGACATCAGCATCATCGTCGCGAGTTCAATAGACGGTGATAAATCGGATTCAAATGAGAAACTCGCCCTGGCATCGTGGGACTAACCTCTGGGTCAGCGTGCTTAGCGGGACTTAGGTCGAAACTCTTCATCGTTGAATCGCGTCTGATGGATTAGCACCTCGAGCGGTTCAACTGCTCCCGCGGGGACCGACTCGTCTTCGCTCTGAGGAATTCAACTCATGCTCACCAACGCACGCGTCGGAAGTTTTCTTCTTGTGTCCTTGCTTTGCGCTACTTCAGTTCCAGCCCAACAGAGCAGTTCGCCAGCAGGGCCTGACAGTCGCAAGATCACCCTTGACGTCGTTGTCAGCCCGAAGTCCGGGCCGCCAGTCAGCGGCCTTCAGCAGCAAGACTTCACGATCCTCGATAACAAGTCGCCGCAAACCATCACGTCGTTCGGGGCCGTCACCGGCCGCCAGGCTCCCATCGAAGTCACGCTGGTAATTGACACGGTCAACACCGACTACGATCGCATCTCCTACGAACGCATCCAGATCGACAAATTTCTCCGCGCCGAGGGAGGTCAACTCGCTTATCCCATGGCGTTGGCGGTGTTCACTGATAAAGGTGTCCAGATTGCCGGGGACTTCTCGATTGACGGCAACGCTCTCAGCGCCGCGCTGGATAAGGACGAGATCGGCCTCCGCTCGATCACCCGCTCCGCCGGCTACTATGGCGCAACCGAACGCTTGCAGCTTTCCCTGAATGCCCTGCATCAGCTTGTTGCGAGCCAAGCTTCGCGCCCGAAGCGCAAGATCATCCTCTGGATTTCTCCGGGCTGGCCTCTTCTGTCCGGCCCGAACACCCAACTCGACTCGAAGCAGCAACAAACTATATTCTCGGATATTGTGAGCTTCTCGAATCAGCTCGAGCGGGCTCGCGTCACACTGTATAGCGTCAATCCTTTGGGGACTTCCGAGTCTCTCAGCGCCGAATCGTATTACAAGGACTTCCTCAAAGGAGTCAGCAAGCCCAGCCAGGTATTGATCGGGAATCTCGGGCTCCAGGTGCTTGCCGTTCAAAGCGGCGGCCTCTCTCTGAACCTGAGCAATGATATCGCCGGGGCGCTCCGGGAATGCCTCGCCGATAGCGTGCCTTACTATGAGATTTCCTTTGCTCCACCAGCGGGTGGACAGCGGGACGAATACCATCACCTCGATATCAAAATCGAAAAGCCTGGTCTGACGGCGCGCACTCGTCAGGGCTATTACGCGCAACCTTGATTCCCGGCTGACGCCATGCCGGTTTCTGGGCTTCTTGGCGGCGCGCGTTGGTTCGTAGCCGGCGCGCGGGAGATTCGCAGGCCTTGCAGCCGCAAGTGAGCTACAATGTGGTTCTCCGACCACCGTTCCTACCGGGGAGACAACCTACGGAATAGGTGGCGAGTCCCGCATTGCGGGATGAGGGTTTGGGTGGAAACGCCCCGGCCTCCCGTGTTTGGAAAGGAGATTGGCAGCGTAGTTCGTCGCGCGCTTAGCGGCGATGCTAGCTGTCTCGCCCGAGTCCAAACACGAACTCGGGCGTAATTTTTTCTGGGGCGCTTTTTTGGGGCAATTGTAGCGCCGGGCTTTACGCCCGGCAGCCTTTGTCTTTGATTTTGCTTTGCACATGTCACTCACCGACAAATTCGGCCGCCAAATCACCGACCTGCGGATTTCCGTCACCGACCGGTGCAATTTCCGCTGCGTTTATTGCCGCTCGGCTGACCCTGAAAATCACATGGCGGGCCACGAGCTGCTGCGCTGGGATGAACTTGAGCGCCTCGCGCGCATCCTCGTCGGAATGGGAATTCGCAAAGTTCGCGTTACCGGCGGCGAGCCGCTTGTACGCGAAGGCGTCGAGGATTTCATCGCGCGCCTGAAGGAAATCGGCGTCGCCGATCTTTCGATGACGACGAACGGCCATCTTCTCGCGGAACGCTGCGAACGCCTCATCGCCGCGGGGCTCGATCGGATCAACATCAGCCTCGATTCGCTGGATCCTGCAAAATTCGAAGAGGTCACGCGCACGAAATCCTTCGGCAAAGTAATGGCTGGAATTGACGCGGCTCAGGCATCGCGGCTACGCCCAGTGAAGGTGAACGCGGTTTTGGTGCGCGGATTGAACGACGGTGAAGTGGAAGCCTTTGCCGAATTTGCGCGCGAACGCGATTTGATCATGCGATTTATCGAGTACATGCCACTCGACGCGGATCGCCACTGGTCGCGCGAGCTCGTCGTCACGGCGGCTGAAGTGAAGCGGCGCATCGAAGCGCGCTGGCCGCTCGTTCCCATCGCCCACGAACGCAGCGAGACCGCGCGCAAGTTCAAATTCGCGGACGGCCGCGGCGAAATTGGTCTTGTCGCGCCGGTTTCACAGCCTTTCTGCGGCTATTGCTCGCGCATTCGCCTGACCGCGGATGGGAAGCTCCGGACCTGCCTCTTCAGCAAGGATGATCACGACTTGAAATACCTGTTGCGCGGCGGCGCAAGCGATGATGAGATTGCGGCCGAAATCCGCGCCGTCGTCGCCGAAAAAGAAGAGGGCCATCGCATCAACGAGCCGGACTTCCGGCCGCCTTCGCGGACGATGGTATACATTGGCGGTTGATCCCCGCGCTGGAGACATTCAAGCCGAATGAGCGACCCGGAGTCCAAATTGTTTACGTTGAGTGAGGCGGAAAAAACGCGAATCGAGCTTGAGCCCAGCCTGATTGAAGCGATGGAATCGCGCCGGAAAATGGTCGATCTCGAAGCGGAGATTCTCGCGCTTACCGAACGGATCGTGCGCATGGGCGGCGTCTCGATTCCGTATGAAAAGGCCGCAGCAACTCGGCTCGAACGCGATCGCGTGGCGTCGTCGTTGCAAGAGGCTGTTGACCGCATTCATTCCACCGGCTGTGTCATTAAGGATCTCGAGGTGGGCCTGCTCGATTTCCCGGCTCGCATGGACAATCAGAATGTGTATCTCTGCTGGCGGCTAGGCGAGGACCGCATTCGTTTCTACCATCGCCAGGACGAAGGCTTCGCGGCGCGCAAGCCGATCGATCCTCGCGATCAAGGCTACAGCAGCCCCATACAATAATCGTGGATTCACGTTGGCGTTCCGAGTTTCTTGTTTTCTCAGCCCGACATGAAGCAGAAAACTCGAGACAATCTTGTTTATCTGTCAGTGGGACTTGGCATCGCCGCATTGGTAACGGCACAAGCTTTTTACGCTGAGAATCACGATGTTCGAATGTGGGTGCCGTCGAACCTCGCTTTTCGTGCCGTCGCCTTCATGGCACTTCTCGACTACTTTGTCGCGAGAGAAACGCGCAGGGCGAAGGCAACACCAGTTCAAGCGACGATATGCGTACTGGTTGCAAGCGTATTGCATCTGGGAGTTGTCTTCGTTTTCCGCGGGAGCTTCTCTGGCCGCTCTAGCGTGAGCCTTTGGGCCTTGATCGTGTTGGAGATTTTTATCATCGTGCAGTTGATGAAGCGAGCAGTTCATTATTTTCGTTCTGGGTTGCGTGGAACTTGAATTCGGCCTTGCAACCGAGAAAACTATTCGCCGCCTGTCCATAATGACGAGATGATTTTTTAGAAGGAAATCTATTGAGCGATAACACTCCAAACCGCCTGAAGGGTTCCGTCAGCCCGTATCTCCGCTCGGCCGCGCACCAACCGGTGGACTGGCACGAATGGGGCGAAGAAGCCTTCGCGCGCGCGCGCGCAGAAGGCAAGCCGATCCTTCTCGATATCGGCGCGGTCTGGTGCCACTGGTGCCACGTGATTGACCGCGAGAGCTACGAAAACCCGCAACTCGCCGCGATCATCAACGAAAATTATGTCCCTGTGAAAGTGGACCGCGACGAACGTCCCGACGTCGACTCGCGCTATCAGGCCGCCGTCAGCGCGATGACGGGCCAGGGCGGCTGGCCGCTCACCGCGTTCCTAACGCCCGATGGCAAGCCGTTTTTTGGCGGAACCTACTTTCCTCCTGAAGACGCAATGAATCGCCCCGGATTCCGCCGGATTCTTCTTGGCGTTGCAGAAGCATTTCGGACGCGCCGCGATGAAGTGGATAAAACCGTCAAGGTCCTCGAAGAAGCGGTCTCGAAGGCTGAGGCGTTTCAGGGCGCGAAAGCAAATTTCGATCCGGGCGCCGCGGACGCCATGCTCGATTCCATCACCGCGATGTTCGATCCGCGTAACGGCGGCTTCGGGCAATCGCCGAAATTCCCTCATGCCGCCGCCATTGATTTGCTGCTCGAGCGCTATCAGACGTCGCGCGTTCCGCTGTTGCTGACAGTCGCCGAAAAGACGCTGGAGGGCATGGCGCTCGGCGGCGTCTACGACCAACTTGCGGGCGGATTTCATCGCTACTCGGTTGACGAACGCTGGCTCGTGCCGCATTTCGAGAAAATGTCGTACGACAATTCCGAGCTGCTGCGGAATTATCTTCACGGATTTCAAGTCACTGGACGCCCGCTCTTCCGCGAAATTGCCGAGGGAATCATCGGCTGGGTGGACGAAGTCTTGTCGGATCGCGAGCGCGGCGGATTTTACGCAAGCCAGGATGCCGACCAGACGCTCGACGACGACGGCGACTATTTCACGTGGACGCTTGACGAGTTGCGCGAGGTCCTCAGCGCGGATGAAGCGCGAGCGATGGAGCTTTACTTCGACGTCGAAGCGCGCGGCGAGATGCATCACAATCCGGCGAAGAACGTGCTTTGGCTCGCGCGTGGAGCCGATTACGTCGCCAAGCCTTTGGGCATCAGCGAATCCGACGCGCGCCTTCTCATCGCGCGCGCCAAGGGCAAGATGCTCGAAGCGCGGCTCCGCCGGCCAGCGCCCGCCGTGGATTCGACCGTCTACGTCAGTTGGAATGCGATGTTTGTCTCGGCGTATCTGGATGCCGCGCGCGTGCTCGGCCGCGACGACTGCCGAGATTTCGCGCTGAAGACTCTCGATCGCCTGCTCTCGGAGGCGTGGAATCCCGCCGAGGGATTTCTTCATCGCGCCGGCGCCCCGCCGATTTCCGGCATGCTCGACGATCAGATTTTTGCGGGGCTTGCTCTACTCGATGCCTATGAAACAACTCTCGACCGCCGCTACTACGACGCCGCCGAAAAGACACTTCAGCTCGCCATCGAAAAATATGCAGATCCCGATGGCGGCGGCTTCTTCGATCGCGCGCGCGATGCCGCGGCAATCGGCGGGCTGGACGTGCGCCGGAAGCCGTTCCAGGATTCGCCCACGCCGGGAACGAATTCGATGGCCGCGATTCTCTGCGACCGGATGTACGGCCTTTCCGGCAACCGGCTATACCACGACTGGGCGGAGAAAACGCTCGAAGCATTCGCAAAAATCGCGCCGCAACTCGGATTGTTTGCGGCCTCCTACGCGCTCGCGTCGGTGCTTCATGCGCGGCACACGTTGCAGGTGGTGGTAACAGGCGCGGCGAACGATCGCTCGGCTGCGGAACTCGAACGCGCGGCCAATGGCGTCTATCGCTTCGGCAAATCGGTCCTGCGCGTGACGCCCGAACGCGCCGCGAAATCCGCTCTCGCCCCCGCGCTGCAAGAAACGATTCCGCACCTGAACGCCGGCACGGTGCAAGCGCTCGTCTGCGTCGAAACGACCTGCCATTCGCCAATCACTGATCCCACGGAGCTAGCCGCATTCCTAACGCGCGCGGAAGCCAGCGCAGCAACAGCCGCAGGCACGGCAACCCCCTAATCCAGTCTGGCCTCCCATTCATTCAACGCCGCGATTGCTTTCGTAGCGCCGGCATCTTGCCGGCGGTTTTCCGCGCCGTGGCGGGTCACAAAATAGCCGGCAAGATGCCGGCGCTACGACGGACCAATTTCCACCAAATTCATTGCCCGCTCACTCGCATCGCAACGCAAGCTTTATCAATCGCCCGCCAAGCAAAGTTTATCCTCAGAGCCCGGGGGCCCCTGCCTCCGGGCCCGAGCGCAATCGGCCGGTAATTTCGCTACGGAGCTAGCGGCTCACGCAGCCAACAGCCTGTGGTTGCCGTTTCAGTTTCCGATGTATGCGCGTATCACGAACTGGCCAGGCCACCCCCGCTATAGCTACAAGTGATTGCGCCGCGCGCTTGGTTCCCATAGGATGTGCGCGCTTCACACAATCGGCGGGTCATCACTCCGCGGTTGTTGGCGCAGTTGTTATCGTCCGGGCAAGTCAGACGCGTACAGCCTGAAGCCCGACAGAAGAGCCTTAAAGGAGGCCGATCATGAAATACGTCATTTCCTGGCGCGAGCGCCCGACTGGATCCGCAAGAGAGTATGAATTGGCGCATGAACGGGTGCTGCAGATCTTCAACAAAGATTACAAACTACCTTCGAGTTTTAAGGTCCACGAGTTCGTCATCCGGATTGGTGATTACGGCGGCTACATGATTATCGAGACAGACAATCCAACCGACATCCACTTTTTCACGAGCACCTTTGCAGTATTCGAATTCAAGGTGGAGCCGGTCGTCGATGTGATGGACGCGGTGGCGGTCGAGCTCAAAGCCTTCGAGTACCGCAAGAAGATCGCTTCTTAAGCGAAGCAGCGCCGGGGGGCACCTTCTGATGACGCCGGCTTACCGGAAACTGGCTTTCCGTGCCCTGGGGCAGACGTCCAGTTTCCGTGAATCCCGTTTATCGAGAGGTGGCTTTCGGGGAGTTGCTGACCGGATGTTTGTGGCCGGCCATTCGGAATCTGTCCCCTACCAAGCTGCCAATTCCCGATTAGCCGCGCAAACGGAATCGAAAGAACTTCATTTCTTTGGCTAATGCGTTTATCAGGCGCTAGACGGTCGTTCAGTGACGATACCGGATCTTGACGGCGTTGACCGGAATTTCACCCGGTGATAGTGTCGGCGTCCTCTGGGCTGAAGAGGAGTTGCTTATGAAACGAATTGCTTTCCTGATGATTGTGGCTGCGGCAGCGGCCGCCGTTGCCGGCTTCACGGCGAGCACATTTGGACAAGCCGGTGGAGAAGCCGTCCCGATCTTCGGAATCAAAATTCCCCAAGGATTCCGCGACTGGAGGGTGGTCTCTGTGGCACACGAAGAAGGCAACCTCCACAGTTTCGCTATCGTTTTGGGCAACGATCTAGCGATCAAGGCCTACCGCGACGGGAAGCTCCCATTTCCGGACGGTTCAATTATTGCGGCCCTACACTTCAGTCACGTCGCGTCGGCGGAAAACAACAAAGTCTTCGGCGATCCCCAATCTTTCGTTCCGGGGCCGCCCACGAACGATCAGTTTATGGTCAAGGACTCAAAAAAGTGGGCCTCCACTGGCGGATGGGGGTTCGCTCACTTCAACAAAGACGGCACACCTGGCAATGAGGCGTTGCTCAAAACTTGCGCGCCTTGCCACGCGAAGGCCACTCGCGACTTCGTCTTCACTCGATACGCACCCTAATATCGGGCACAAAACACTGATGATTCTGGCCTGAGGCGCGGCAAGGCGCTCGGCTCCGTCAGCCATTTGTCGGGCCGGCGGCCAGGAGGCTGGTCCAGCGCCATCGCCAGGACGCTGTCTAGTCCCGGTGAGCCGCGTAATCAGAGATTCGGAGCAGCACATCACTCCTCCAGTGAGCGCGTTTACAAGGACTTGGGCGCTAAACCAGGACCATTTGCTTAGATATTGCAGCAGCGGCTGGAAATTTCTTGGACGATTTGTCGAATTCCGGTTCGGCCGTTCGACCATATGGTGAAGGCAGGGCAACTGGCCCGCCGAATGCCGTCACAAGGCAAAGGAGAAATCATGAGGCAGTGTCTGCTTGCTATTCACCACCCCGATAGTCCAAGTATCAACGGAGCGGTAAAAAGCGAAAAAGCATGGCGGAAAGCGAGCACCCGAAATCAGATACAGAGCATTTTCCTAAGCGCATTCGTACTCGTCGCCGCGCTGATCGCAACCCGGCCCGCAGCCGCACAAGACGCCAAACAACCATATCCGACGATGGCCCCCGTAGAACAATATCTAATGGATCGCGACGCAGAAATCGCTCTAGCCCGCAGCGCCGCTCCAGACGCCATCTCCCACGACGCCTCGGTCATCGTCCTAACCCGTCATGGCTACGAGACGGCGGTCCAAGGCAAGAACGGTTGGGTCTGCTGGGTCGGACGCGCATGGATGGGCATGTTCGACAACCCCGAATTTTGGAATCCCAAAGTTCGCGCCGCGGAGTGCATCAATGCACGCGCCGCCCGCTCCGTCCTGCCGTATGCCTACAAGCGCACAGAATTGTTGCTGGCCGGCCATTCCAAATCCGAAGCCATCGCCGCAATCAAGGCCGCGATTGACAAAAAAGAATTGCCGGCCCTGGAGCCGGGAACTGTGAGCTACATGATGTCGAAGGGCTCGTACCTCACCGATCAGGGCGGCCACAACCTCCCCCACATGATGTTCTACGAAACAGCAGACGCGGCAGCCTGGGGCGCGAATTTGACGAACTCCCCAGTCATGGGCGTTAATTACTGGTATATCTCCGCCGAAGCCTTCCCACTACTCAAATCCTTCCCACCACTCTCCGTCTTTCTAATAGGAGTGGACAAATGGTCCGATGGAACGCCAGCACCGAGCATGTAAAAAGACCCAGCGGCAAACGTTAAGTCCCGCCGGGCCAAAAATTGAAATCCTCGCGGACGGCGGCTAATTCCTGCCGTCCGCGAGCCGAGACCACCTCCCATTCGCCGAAGTTTGTAAGGCGCTCGCCGAGCCTTCGGTTAACGCCTGATAAGTCGGATAACCGGAGACTGGCCCACCACAGTTCGCTGAGCCGGGTTGCTGGCCTCCCTGCCCGGTGCGATAATGACGATTCACTTGCAAGTTCGCGCTGGCCTCGTGGTGTAATCAAAGTTCCGCCGCGAGCTCGGCGCAGGGGGTCACGATGGGACTGAGGGACGCATGGATTGAGAAGCGAACCGCCGCGATGAACGGCGGCGAGCGAAATTTCTCGCAGATGCATTACGCCCGCCGCGGCGTCATTACCGAAGAGATGCAATTTGTAGCGGGGCGCGAAAAGCTCGAGCCCGAGCTGGTGCGCAGCGAAGTCGCGCGCGGCCGCGCCATCATCCCCGCCAACATTCATCATCGCAATCTCGAGCCCATGGGCATCGGCGTCGCCTTCCGCTGCAAAATCAACGCCAACATCGGCAATTCCGCCACCACTTCGAACATCAGCGAAGAGCTCGAAAAGCTGCACCGCGCCGTTCACTACGGCTCGGACACCGTGATGGACCTCTCGACCGGCGGCGACATCCCCGCGATTCGCAAGGAGATCATCAACGCCTCGCCCGTGCCCATCGGCACCGTCCCGATTTACGAAGCCATTTCGCGCGTTCGCCGCCCGGAAGATTTGACGATCGAGCTGATGCTCGAAGTGATCGAAGAGCAGGCCGAGCAGGGCGTCGATTACATGACAATCCACGCGGGCGTCCTGCGAGAGTCTTTGCCACTCGTGCGCAATCGCATCACCGGAATCGTCAGCCGCGGTGGCGCGCTCCTAGCGCAATGGATGAGCTTCCACAAGAAACAAAATTTCCTCTACGAACATTTCGATGCCATCTGCAAAATTTTCCAGAAGCACGATGTCAGCTTTTCGCTCGGCGACGGTCTGCGCCCCGGCTGCCTTGCCGACGCGAGCGATGAAGCCCAATTCGCCGAACTGAAAATCCTCGGCGAGCTGACGAAAAAGGCCTGGGAATACGACGTTCAAACCATGATCGAAGGCCCCGGCCACATTCCGATGGACCAGATCGAATTGCAGGTGAAAAAAGAAAACGAGCTGTGCTACGAAGCGCCGTTCTACACGCTCGGCCCGCTCGTCACGGATATCGCGCCCGGCTACGACCACATCACCAGCGCCATCGGCGCAGCGATGATCGGCTGGCACGGTGCTTCGATGCTTTGCTACGTCACGCCGAAAGAGCACCTCGGCCTGCCCAACGCCGATGACGTTCGCCAGGGCGTGATCGCCTACAAAATCGCGGCGCACGCGGCCGACGTGGCGCGTCATCGCCCCGGGGCGCGCGATCGCGATGATGCGCTCAGCTACGCGCGCTTCCTCTTCGACTGGAACAAGCAATTCGAGCTCTCGCTCGATCCCGAAACCGCTCGCGCCATGCACGACGAAACTTTGCCCGATGATTTCTACAAGGACGCCAAGTTCTGCTCGATGTGCGGTCCGAAATTCTGCTCGATGAACACGACGCAAATCGCTGAAGCCTACTCCGGCCAGACGCAGGAAGACCGCAAGCAAAAATTCGTCGAGCTTCTCTCGAAAGTCGAGAAATAGAGCACGCTGCGCATGGCCACGGACCTCAGGCGAAATTCCATTCGGCGTGAATCCTCACGTCTTTTCATTGCGAGCCTGCTCGTCTGCGCGTTCGTCTCGCTCGCCTCGGCGCAAGATGCGAGCTACAAAGCTTCGGTCGAGCAATGGCGCCACAAATACGAAGCCGGCCTCGAATCCGAAGACGGCTGGCTCGCCGTCGCGGGCCTTTTCTGGCTGCACGAAGGCCAGAATAAATTCGGCACCGACCCGCTCAACGACATCATCCTCCCCGAAGGCTCCGCGCCTGCCGACATCGGCTATTTCGATTTTCACGCCGGAAAAACGATCGTGCACGTCAATCCCGGCGTCACGATTTACATGAATGGCAAGCCCGTGCAGGAAGCCGAACTTCGCCCCGATTCCGACGATCGTCTCGTTCTCGGCAACATCAAGCTATTCGTCCACAAAAGCGGCGAGCGCTACACGATTCGCCTCATCGACAAGAACAGCAAGCTCCTCCATGATTTCGCCGGCACGCGCTGGTTCGGCGTCGATGAGTCCTATCGCGTCACCGCAAAATTCGTCGCCTACGATCAGCCGAAAGAATTGGAAATTCAGAACATCATGGGCGACACGGTGAAAATGTGGGCGCCCGGCTACGTCGTTTTCACCTTGCACGGCGCGGAGTATCGTCTCGAGCCGACTACGTCGGATCCGAAAGGCATGGAATTCGTCTTCCGCGATTTGACGAGCGGCAAGGAAACCTACGGCGCGTCGCGTTTCCTCGACACGCTTCCGCCGAAGGATGGCGTGGTCGTCCTCGATTTTAACGAATCATTTAACCCGCCGTGTGCGTATAACCCTTATACGACCTGCCCGCTGCCTCCGCCGCAGAATCGTCTGCGCGTGCGCATCGAGGCCGGCGAGATGATGTATCAACACGATCGCGCGAAGTAGCCGGCCACAGCGCCGCCGCGCCCGGGAGGCACGCCGTGACATTCATAGTTCTACTCATCCTGCTGTATTTTCTGCCGTCCATCGTCGGCCACAACAAGCGCCACGCCGCGGGAATCTTCCTGCTGAACTTTTTCCTCGGCTGGACGGTCATCGGCTGGCTCATCGCGCTGCTCTGGGCTTGCACCTCGGATGCGCCCGTGCCCGTCGTTGTCGTCGCGGGCGCCGCCGGCAATTACTGCGCGCGCTGCGGCAACATTCGCTTTCCCTCCGCGCGATTTTGCAGCGTCTGCGGCAGCCCAACTTAATCTCAATTGCCTCGGTGAATCCGAATGCCTGATTCGCAATCCGATCAAGTTCTCCGCCAGGAATTCAATCGCTGGGCCGAAGCCGGCAAGGGCGAGTCGATGGAGCACGATCATTGGCCCATCACCAAGCCCGCGCTCGAGCTCATGCAAATCGCGCCCACCGACAATCTCCTCGACGCCGGCTGCGGCGCGGGCTGGCTCTCGCGCATCCTCGCGCAACGCGCGCCGCAAGGCCGCGTCATCGGCATGGATATTTCCGATGAGATGGTCCGCCACGCGCGGCAGAAAAGCCTCGATTACGACAATCTCGTCTTCGTCGTCGGTGGCGTGGACGAAATTCCCTGGGAGCCGAATTTCTTTCAGCGCGTGATTTCCGTCGAGTCGTCTTACTACTGGCCCGATCCCGCGCGCGGCATCCGCGAAATCTATCGTGTGCTTGCTGAAGGCGGCTCCGCCTGGATTCTCATCAACTACTACCGCGACAATCCCGATTGCCATCAATGGTCGGAAAGACTCGAAGTCCCCGTGCACCTGCTCTCCGCCGAAGAATGGAAAAAAATGTTTCGCGACGCGGGCTTCACCGACGTCGCGCACAAACTCATCCCCGACCCCACGCCCACGCCCGAGGTCTACACTGGCCGCTGGTTCCGCGACGCTGCGCAACTCCGCGCCTTCCGCGCCATGGGCGCTCTGCTCGTTCACGGCGCCAAGCCTCACAGCTCGGCCGTCCAGCCTTCGTTCGCGGTCATCTAGAATCGCGGCGCTTGCACCTGTGCTATAACATTTGCGCCTCGCCGCCAATCTCAGCGCGAGCGATCTCCGCACAATCGCAAGGAGCGAACACAATGCTGCGATCAGAAATCAATCCGCGCCGGCGCGTGAACAAATTCGCCCTAATCATTATCGCCATCATCTTGGCCGCGCTCGCGAAGCCAGCCTCCGTCGCCGCGCAAACATCCGCCGGCCCGCTCGACGCTCAAGAAGAAGCCAAAATCTCCAAAATGCTCGCGGCAAGCGGCGTCCCCAGCATTTCCATCGCGATTGTCGACGACAACGGCAAGACAGTCTACGCGCGCGCATTCGGCCAGGCCTCGCTCTCGCCCGAGCGCGCCGCAAACGAAAAGACGCGCTACGCCATCGGCTCCATCAGCAAGCAATTCACCGTCGCCGCAATTCTGCTCCTCGCCGAGGAGCGCAAGCTCTCGCTCGACGACACCGTCTCGAAATATTTCCCGCAGTACACGCGCGCGAACGAAATCCCCATCCGCCAGCTCCTCTCGCACACTTCCGGCTACGAAGATTACGCGCCGCAGGATTACAACATCCCGGAATGGCTCCAGCCCACCACGCCCGACGCCGTCCTCAGCGAGTGGGCGAAGAAGCCGCTCGATTTCGATCCCGGCACGAAGTGGCAGTACAGCAATACGAATTACGTTCTCGCCGGCCGCATCGCCGAAAAAGCTTCCGGCATGGATCTGATGAAATTTCTACAGCAAAGAATTTTCACGCCTCTCAAAATGTCCACGGCGGGAGATTGCAGCATCGATAAGACTCCCGACGACGCCGTCGCCTACACGCGTTTCGGCCTCGGCCCCGCGCGCCCCGCGTTGCGCGAAGCCCCGGGCTGGTATTTCGCGGCCGGCGAGCTTTGCATGACTCCCGCCGACCTCGCTCGCTGGAACATCTCGTTTCTGCACAAACAAATTCTGAAGCCCGCGTCCTACGAGGAATTCACGCGCGAAGTTCTGCTGAAAAATGGCAACCGCACGCATTACGCGCTCGGAATTTCGCTCGGCGAGCTCGACAACATCCCCTCGCTCAGCCACGGCGGAGAAGTTTCCGGATTCCTCGCGACCAACACCGTCTACCCCACGCGCGGCGCCGCCGTCACCGTCCTCTCGAATCAGGACGACATCAGCCTCATCGGCCCCGTCTCTCGCGAAATCTCGCGCTACCTTCTCGAGCCTGAAACGCGCGCCGCACCCGACACCGGCACGCCCGAAGAACTCCAGCAAGTCCGCGGCATCATCGAGGGATTGCAGCAGGGAAAAATCGATCGGTCGCTCTTCACCAGCAATTGCAATTTTTATTTCAGCGACGCGGCGCTGCAGGATATGCAATCGTCGCTCGGTGCCCTCGGCGCGGTGAAAGAAGTAAAGCGCACGCGCCAATTGCTGCGCGGCGGAATGACGTTCCGCGTCTACCACGTCGAATTCGAAAAAAAGTCGCTCGTCGTGACGGTATTCCTCACGCCCGACCAGCACTACGAACAATTTCTCCCCGTCGAAGAATTCTGAGCGACAAATCGTGACGAACGCCCGCCAATGCAAAGTGAGCTCTCTTGCACTTCGGTGGGAGCCCCCTGCTTCAGCAGGGGGAAGCTGGACTTTAGTCCAGCGGAAGAAAGCTCTGCTCTCGTTTGGGCTTTAGCCCCGGAGGACATTCTTCGCCCTTCAATCTATGACTCCGCCAATCGAAACCGCGCGCACCCTTCTCACCCCGTGGCACTCCGCCGACTGGCGCGGCCTCCACGCCCTCGCCACCGAACCTGAAGTCATGCGCTACATCACCGGCGGCGCCCCGTGGAACGAATCTCAAACCCAGGAATTCGTCGCCCGCCAACTCCGCCATTTCTCCGAGCGCGGCTACTGCATGTGGAAGCTCAGCGTCAAAAGCGACGGCGCCTCGGAAAGCGATCGCAAAGTCGACGGCCTCTGCGGTATCCAGCCGCTCCCCGAAACCGGCGAAATCGAAATCGGCTGGTGGCTCGCCGAGCGCCACTGGGGCCACGGCATCGCCACCGAAGCCGCCCGCGCCGCCGCTCGCGACGCCTTCGAGCGCGTCGGCCTCGCTCGCCTCGTCGCCATCGCGCAGAAGGAAAACGCCGCCTCGCTCCGCATCATGCAAAAACTAGGCATGACCTACGAGCGCGACCACATCCACCGCAACATCCCCGTGGTCCTCTACAGCGTTTCAAAGTCCGACTGGCTCAAGATCCTTTGATTTTCCGGGTGCCCATGCTTTGTTCGCAAAGGGTGGGCGGTTCAGGCCTTTCGTAGGGGCGGGTCTCAGACCCGCCCGGCTTTTGATTCGGATGTCATTCCGAATGGCATCCGATGAGGATGCCCTGAGGAATCTGCGTTTGCCGTCGCCCTTTCACTCGTCGCGCTGGCATCCTGCCGGCGTCTTTGACTTCGCCGTTCGTCTGCTCGCCATTCATTGCTGTCATTTGCGTTTCTTGCATCCCGATTCAGCGGGACCGAGGCCGATCCGACGAGGATCGAACGAGGAATCTGCGTGTGCCCTTGCCCTTTTCCTCTTCAATCCCCCCAACCCATTGCCTCCCGCCCTCCCCGGTGCTACATTTCCCTCAGGTGCGCCATGAACAAATCCGAACTAATCGCCTCGGCCACAACCGTCCTTATCGTCCTGGGCCTCGTAGCCTTCCGCCTTCTCTGGGCCGGCTCGCAAGCCGCCGCCGGCTCTGCCCTCGGTAGCCTCCCAATGCTGCCCAAAAGCTGGCGCCGCTGGCTCCTCGGCGAACACGACGCCACTTCCACGCGATAGGCAGGAACTCCTCTAGATTAGGGCACCACCGGTGCACGAGCACGCCGTGCGCAAAGAAAACATCCACCGCGGCATTACCGTAGTCGTCTACGGCGTCTCAAAATCCCATTGGCGCACGATTTCGTGGGGGGAACGGGAAGCTCTGCCTCAGTAGCTAGCCTTCCGGGTCTCCGTTCTCTTCCTCGGTGTTGGGCAACTCACTAGCGGAGAAACCAGAAAGAAACTCCTCGATAGCGACCGGGCGCAGCTTTGCGGCCAAATAGTCCCTGACCTTCTCATCAGGCATGTGCACCAACTCATGTTTGAAGGTAAAATGGCGCGCCATCCGAATTGCCAACTCTCTGGGCCAGAAACGCATACTCATCTGCACGATCTCCGCACCAATCCTCTGAGCTGCGTTCTTGGTCTTGCTCGTCTCAGGAAGCTTGTCGACAACGATGAAGGTTTTAGAGCTGTATTTGCCGTCAGCCCTCTCCAAGTCCCGCTCGAAGCGGCTCAGCTTGTCTTTGGAAATCTCGGAATTACCAGGTCCAATAAATCCTATGTCAAAGCGGGCGAGTTTCCCGGGCTCGAAGATGGCCGTCGCATCTGCCTCACGCGTGGCGGAGTTGTCCGAAAGCCAGAATACGCCCTGCGCTGTCTTAGCTGCCCCAAGCTGCACTTTCCTGAAACCAAGAATGGTAAGTACCGAACCGAGGACCAGACGCTCGAAGAGCTTCCCATAAATTGATTTGTCCGAGCCCCGGACAGTCGAGGCTGCACAACCAAGCGCAGTCGTGATTCGAGTGATGTCCTCCCAGTTTAGTTCACGAGTCTGCTTCCGGTCGGCTACGTATCCCAGCTTCAGGCTCAAATCGCCGATATCTTCCCGGCAGTGTCTTGCTGATTCCCGAACGGCGTTCTCAAAATCCTTGATGTAGGACGCCATCGCCTCCTTTCTGCTACGCAAGACGTTCTGGACAGATTTTCCTGTGAGCCCTAGTATCCATTGGGCAGGCCATACGCTTGCCTTATCCGACAAATTGGACGATTTCAGTTGGGTTACCGCCATTCCTGACATTTCATGAGTGAAGTCGTCCATCCTCATCCAACCATTTGCAAAAAGCGCAATCATCGCGCCACTGACCTGTCCTAGTCGTTGTCTCGTGAGGGGCTCTGTTTGAGTTCGGATGTTTTCACCACAGAGAACTCCAAGGACGACTTGCTTGACGGCGTCTTTTCCAATGCGTTCTACGAACTCTTTGCCGCCTCCGGTTAGCAGCAGGCGACTTTTTTGCGGGAAAAGATCGCTGAGAGGAGGGCGTTTTTTGCCGTCAGTCATCGGGGTTCTCGGGGCTCCTATGGGTCTCAGCCTCTGCGACAACGGGGCTCGTTACCGCTTTCAAAACAGGCAGCTCGCCGCTGGCGCAGGTGCACAATTGATCCACAGGATGTCATCTGCTAGCCGCCCGAGCCACTGAGCAGCGGACTCACGCATCAGGGCCACATACTCCGGATTTACTTCAAGTAGCACGAACCTTCGACTTAGCAGAGCGGCCGCGGCTCCGACGGTCCCAGACCCAGCAAACGGATCCAGCACAACGTCTCCGAGAAACGAATAGTAAGATATTACTTTCTTGGCTAGGGCAAGTGGAAAGGCGGCCGGGTGCTTGGACCTCGTTTCGGGCTGGATCTCCCAGACGTTGGTGCGCTCGTAGTCATCGCCAATTTTTGACGCAGCTACGACCTCTTGGTTCGGATGGCTGCGAATATGCCAATCAATGAGTAGGTTCGTCCTCTTTCGGTAGACCATGACATACTCTGTGACAGGAACAGCCTTGTATTGGAGGGGATTCCTATCGGCTGCAAATCGCCTTCCCCTCCCTGTGGCCCACCCTGCGCCTTCGGGCTTCAACCAAACGATGTCATCTATGAAATCGAAGCCTTCTTCGATGAATATTTGATGGAGATCGAAAGGCACAGCAATGCGTTTGGACGATTGATTCCTGTGAGCACGCCTTAGTAAAATCGGCGCGGTGTTCATCACGAAAAACCGACCCTCCTTTAAGACTCGATGGCATCGGCTTATCAACTGCCGCATCTTGAGTAGATACTGGTCATACTGCTCATACTCACTGTATTCGGGACGTGCATTGAAGTACGGCGGGGAAGTGAAGATCAGATCGACGGAATCCGCGGGCATTTCCTCAACTAGAGTGACGCAGTCACCAAGTCCAATGGTGTTCCGAAGGGGAGTGGCCTCATATTCAGTCTTCCGCGGTGACGCCTCACGGTGCGTCTCCTCGTGCCTCTTTAGAATTCGGGCTTCCAGGATTGATGGGCTCGTAGTCTTGGCCGAGTTTATCTCGGTGGAATACGCATCGATCACGATTTCTCCGATCTTGTGGTTCCTTGTTGAATTGCAGAGAGGGACTCGCCATACGTGATAGCGGTCATCAACCTCTGGCAGACCCAGGGTCGTGACTTTGTCTAATTTTATTTGAGACAGCCACTCTCTCGCAATCTTGTTCGCCTGAGCGACAGTTGTTACGAGGTAATTTCTCGATTCCGAAACAAGTGGGCGTTTTGTCATCTCTTGAAGAAGTCCTCGCGACCGACTAACGATTTCGCCGTTCAGTGCAGGATTATACAGAAGTCAGCGGAGGTCGGCTCGATTCATGAGCCCTTTGTGGATGGCTGAGAGGGTCCGACCAAGAAACCCGGGCCGGGCTGTGTGAGAAAGGTTGGCAAGCATTCGTGGTGCTGCAGCCGGTGCGGAGCGTCGGCGTAACGGGAGACGGGCGGATGTATGGGAATGTCGTCGTCGTGCGCGTGGTCGAGTCGCAAGACGCCATGACTGCTGATTGGACACGGCTCCCGCGCGAAGTCCTCGAACGGATTTCCGTGCGCGTCGTGAACGAAGTCCCCGGTGTGAACCGGGTGGTCTACGACATCAGCTCGAAACCGCCGAGCACTATCGAGTGGGAGTGAGCAGACACAAGTTTCGAAGCGCGGTCAGGCAAACCCTAGCGGGTTGCCATCTTCTGAGCCATGTAGAGAAGAAGACGCCGGTCGGGCTCTTCAATTCTCGACAACAGCCGGCGAAAACGCCACAGAAGACGCGCTTCCTTACCCTTGCTGCCCCACGCGATATCGTCAGCCGTCTTCCTCTTCGGAAGATTCGGCAACTCTGGCGGTTCCTCTCCATCATAGAAAAGCTGATAGAGAGGAATCTCCATGGCACGCGCCAGTTTCTCCAGCGTCTCGATCGCGGGAACGGTGTGGCCGTTCTCGACGCGCGAAATGTAGCAACGCAGAAGACCGGTGCGTTTCTCGATGTCGCCCTGCGAAAGTTTTTTTGTTTCTCGAAGCAAGCGAAGCCGATCACCGATTATCATAGCGTCATTGTATACCATGGTCGTATGATGCTTGCAACACCACAATTCGCTTTTCCTCCTTTGGGACGACGCGGCGCGTGGCCAGTGGCCAACATGGACCCAAGATAAATCGGAATTCCCGTTTTGGGCTGACCGACCCGTCGTTTCAAAATCCTTACATGACGGCCATTTGCGCAGTCCATTCCCGTCTGCTACGTTATTTCGAGCTATGGAAACACAACGCAAATACGGAGGAGCGGCGAGGGCGGCCGAGGCGGTAAGCCAAGTCAAGGGCCCGCCAGTCACTGGCCACTTGGCACTCGCCACTGCTTTTCTAATCGGTACACCAAGACGATTAGAAATCGGCCTAAGTCGAACAAAACAAACACCCGAAGTAGTTTCTAATCGGTACAAAATTGCAGGGGCTTCCGACGCGATTTGGCGGTGCGGGAGACACAAAAAACTCATCGCTGGTTTTCTAACCGGGACACCAAAACAATTAGAAATCGCCGTATCCCACACAAAACAAACCACGGCGACCCTTTCTAACCGGGACACAAAAAGGGGGTCTTCGAGTGCGATTATAGGCGCGGAATTACGCGAGACCGTGCCAACGGGACGACGGAAAAAGGCGGCACGTCTCACGACGTGCCCTACATGTGCTGACCGTGCGACCACGGCAAATGTAGGGCTGGTCGTAAGACCAGCCGCTTTTCGGCCCCGATCGTTCGGGATGCAAACGGCGCAAATGACGCCGAGCGAGGTCATGCTATAGTGTCCGTTCTTTCGGAGGTAAAATAGGGGCATGGGCGTTCTCGACAATCGCTTTGAGCGCAGCTACGTTCTCTCGACGGTGGACTACGTTTTCAATTGGGCGCGCCGCAGCGCGATCTGGCCGCTGACTTTCGGCCTCGCTTGCTGCGCGATCGAAATGATTGCGTCCACCACATCGCGCTTCGATATCGCGCGATTCGGCGCCGAAGTTTTTCGCCCGTCGCCGCGCCAGGCCGATTTGATGATCGTCGCGGGCACAGTAACGCTGAAAATGTCGCCGGTGCTGAAGCGCGTGTGGGATCAGATGCCGGATCCGAAGTGGTGCATTTCGATGGGTGCGTGCTCGAGCGTCGGCGGCCCGTTCAACGTTTACTCGGTGCTGCAGGGTGTGGATCGCATCGTGCCGGTGGATGTTTACGTGATTGGCTGCCCGCCGCGCCCCGAAGGTTTGTTCTACGCGCTGCTGAAGTTGCAGGACAAAATCGATCAGATGTCGCTGGCCAAGCGGCCGACGGAAGTTCGGCTGAAGCCGGAAATGGTTACAGACTTCACGCAGGGCGTGATGGTGGCGCAGTCACCCTCCCCGCGCTAGATAAATTATAAAAATTAGGAGCCGTGCATGGCGCTTTTGCGAGCAGCGAAGAAAGACGAAATTCCCGCGGGCACGATTCGCGAATTTCAGCTCAACGGCACGACGGTCGCGATCGCCAACGTGGATGGCAAACTCTACGCCATCAATAACACCTGCCTGCATCGTGGCGGCCCGCTCGGCGAAGGCGAACTGAACGGCAAGATCGTCACCTGCCCCTGGCACGGCTGGACCTACGACGTGACGACGGGCAAGACAACGATGAATCCCGCCGTCGGCGTTGCTTGCTATCCCATTGATATTAAAGGAGATGACGTGTTCGTCGAGGTCGGCTAGCCTCGCCGCCCGCCGGTTCCCGCGCGAATTACCTACATTTGCTCATCACAATTTTCCCAAATTTTTTGCGGTTCCGTGTATAGTGCGCGCGTTACAAATCACTGATGACACAAGCCGCTCCGAAACCTCGCCGCTGGCTCCTGGCCGTTGACCCGCGCGTATATCACTGGGATACGCTCTTCGTAAAAGGAAAAGAGATGTGGCGCCATGCCGGCAACCGGCCCGACGCGCTGCGCCAGCTCAAGCAAATTCACAAGGGCGACCGCGCCCTGCTCTATCACGGCAAGCCTGACCACGCGCTTTACGCGCTGGCGGAAGTTAGCCGGGAGCCTTATCCCGATCCGCATCATCCGGATTCGAAAAAAATGGTGATTGATTTGCGGGCGGTGGAGCGATTGCCGCGGCAAATTATGCTCGCGGAATTGCGCGAAAATCGCACGCTGCGAAAAATAAAATTTCTCAAAAACACGCGCATGACAATTTGCCCGCTGAGCGACGAAGAGTACACGGAAATTCTGCGCACGGCGGGAATCGTCGCGTCGCCGGGAATTCCGCTGCCGTAATTTGTAATTCGAATTCGCATTTCGAGTTCGCAATTCACAATCGCAATTCGTTTCGCCTGAATCGAAATCAGAAAATTTAAATTCGTTTGCGTATGATATTTTTGCGAGAAGGTTTTTATGCCGGAACTTCCCGAAGTCGAAACCGTCGTGCGCGGCCTGCAGATCGCTTTGCGCGGGCGGCGAATCATTGAGGTGCGCTCGGGGAAAATCAATGTGATGAAAGATCCAGCGCTGCTCGGCGATCAAATTCCAGGAAGCAGGCTTGTTGCCGTGCGCCGCTACGGAAAATTCCTGCATCTCGAACTCGAGCCGCTCGCGCGCGAGAACTCACAACTTTATGTTTTGATTCATTTGGGCATGACTGGCCAGCTCACCGTCGGCGCCGCGGATGAGCCGATCGCATCGCACACACACGTTTTCTTCGCGCTCGACGATGGACGCGAATTGCGCTTCCGCGACGCTCGCCGGTTTGGCCGCGTGCAAATTGTTTCCGAGTCGCGTCGCGCGGAATTGCTAGGCAAGCTCGGACTCGATCCGCTCGAAGCATCGGCCGAGCAATTCCGCGAGCAAATTGCGAATCGCCGTGCGCGAATCAAGGCGCTGCTGATGGATCAGCATGTGTTCAGAGGGATGGGAAACATATATACGGATGAAAGCTTGTGGCGGGCGCGGATTCATCCGGCGCGATTGGGCGCGAATCTGAACGCGAGTGAGATCGCGAAACTGCGCGGCGCTGTGCTTCACGTGCTCATCGAAGCGATTCGCCTGCGCGGATCTTCGGTTTCTGATTATGTGGATTCGGAAGGCCAGAGCGGCGAATTTCAGCTGCGTCATCGCGTTTATCAGCGTGAAGGAAAGAAATGCTCCCGCTGCGGCACGACAATTCGGCGGATTATTGTGGCTGGGCGAAGCAGTTATTTTTGTCCTCAGTGCCAACGCGCGCCGCGTGCGCGGAAGAAAGCTTCGCGGCGTCAGGCCGAGCGAAGAATCAAAAGCGCGCCAGCCAAGACCAAGACGCCGGAATAAATAAATCCCGCGGCGGGCGAGACGGCGGACCAGAGCGCTCCGACGGCAATGCTCGAAACCAAATCGCCAATGCCGTTCGCGGTGGCGAGCACACCAAATCCCGAGCCGCGCGACTCCGGCGGCAAAATTTCCGCTGCGAGCGCTTTTTCAAGCGACTGCTGAAACGCGAGATGAATTCCCGCGAGGCCGAAGAGAACGGCGAGTGCCGGAATCGTCGGCGGCGCGAAGATAAATCCGGCCGCGACGACGGCAGCGAGCGCGTAACCGGCGGCGAGCAGAACGCGCTTGCTGAATTTATCACCGAGCGCGCCGGCAGGATACGCGGCGACGGCGTCAATGAAGTTGTGAAACGTGTAGAGCGCGATCGCAATTGCAGCGGCGCGCACTCCGCCGTAACGCGGCGTGAGGATTTGCGACGCGCGAAGAATGAAAAGCGTCGGCGCGAAATCGCCGAGACCGTGCGCCATTACGCCAGCGAGATATTTCCAATAGCGGCTCGGCAATTGCCGCAAACTCGTGACGAAACTCGGCGTGAGGCGCCCGTGTACTTTTCCGACAGCGGGCACAAGCAGAGCGAACGCGAGCGCCGCGAACACGCCGGGAACAACCGTCGCGCGAAGAACGCCGCGCACGCCCCACGCTGCAACGAGCACGGACGCGCAAAGTGGTCCGAGCACGGCGCCCGCTGTGTCCATCGCGCGTTCGAATCCGTAGGCACGCCCAATTTGCGATGGCGCGACGGAATCCGCGAGGAGCGCATCGCGCGATGGGCCTCGGCTGCCGCGGCCAAGCCATCCGAACGCGCGCAATGCGAGGAGGGCAGGCCACGTTTGCGCGAAGGCGTAGCCGAAAGTCGCGAGACCCGTGGCGAAATAGCCAATGACGGCGGTGGGCTTGCGCAGATGCGGCCGATCGGCAATCCAGCCGCCCGCGAGTTTCGCGAAACTTGATAATCCATCGGCGACGCCTTCGATGACGCCGAGGGCGAAGGCCGGCGCGCCAAGACTCGCGAGAAATGCAGGCAGAAGAGATGTTGCGGCTTCGTGTCCCCAGTCGGAAAAAAGACTCGCGAGGCCAATGCCGAGAACTCCGCGCGTGAGCCACTTTGAATTTTCTGCCGGGGCGGCGGGAACTTGAGATTCGTTCACGGCAAGAATCGCCTACTGCGCGGCGCTTTTCTGAAGAGGCGCGTTTGCTTCGAGCAGAGGCAGCGCCGCGGCAAAGATGCGCTGGCCCCAGGCGTGGCGTTCACTCGATTCGAGCCAGATCACATTTTTTCGAATGCGCGAGAAAGGCTGAGCGGCGAGAAGCCCGTTGAGCAAATCGTGAATGCGGTGCTGGAAGATGCGATCTTCGGAACGGAATCCGTCGGGCTTGATTTCTTCGAACGCGCTCGGCACGCCCACGAGCAGCGCGTACGATTCCATCCACCATTCAAGCCAAGTTTCGAGCTGCGGCTGGCGCCCGAACTTGTTCACGAGATAACAATAATTATCGAGGACGGAGCGATCGCAGATGACGTGCGGCGCGCGGCGCGACGCGTCCAATTCCGCGGCGATCTGCGCGTGCAAAATCCAGAGCTGGCCTTCGATCGTGGTGGCCGCGTTCACGGGGAACGGCGATTGCCGCGCTACTTCGGTTACGAGTTCGACGTTGTAATGAGCTTTTTTTAAGAGCGAGCAAGTCTCGTAAGCCAGCGTGGTCTTGCCGACGCCGTGTGTGCCGATCAGTGCGAGTTTCAATGGTCCGCGCCTCGAATGCTTGAGGGAATGTCCGCTACTCTTCTAACACAGATTCGCCAGCACGCAAATCCGCGCGTCGTTCCGGCGACGGGATGACTTCCGAGTAGGCTACAATTCGGGCACAATCATCGAATGAACCACCATACGGTCGCAGCCGTAAGCATTATTGGCACTTCTCTTGATGTGCTGGGGAGCCTTTATCTTGCTTATGAACTTTTGGGTGGCCAGCACGGCCCTTTGCGTTTGCTAACGCGAGCGGTAACGTACTCGATTCTTTTTGGGCTCGGCTATGGCTTCGGCCTGGGTCTCTTCTTCGGTCTCGCGGCGGGTATCGCCTCCGGCGTTACCATATCGATTGAACTCAATCGAGCAGCTCGTGGAGCGAGCCACTATTCCTTGCCGTGGGAAGCATTGTTCAGTGCGATCCGAGGCGTTGCGTTCGCCGCC
This sequence comes from uncultured Acidobacteriota bacterium, assembly GCA_963838705.1. Taxonomy (GTDB): domain Bacteria; phylum Acidobacteriota; class Terriglobia; order Acidiferrales; family UBA7541; genus Palsa-147. Next base: position 770,534 of record CAWIRU010000007.1, read on the forward strand.
GGACTGTACTGGGCCTGGGGCCTAGAATTTGCGATCGCATTCGGCACTCTAATCACCGCCGGCCAAATTTTTGCGTATTTTCGTGGCATGCGGCCTGCTCTCGATTATGCAGCGTCTCGCCGCCCACGCCTCACGGGCCGTCAGTTGCGGGGAACTCTGCTGAGGGCAGCCGGCTACATCGTAACGGCACTTGTTTGTGCTGCGCTCGTGCATCGTGTCGATCACGCGTGGTCTTTTGCAATTCGGGTTGGGCTGGTGACCGGCCTCGTTACCGGCGTGGTGGTGACGGTATATCCCTTCATCGAGTATTACGCTGACAGCCTTCCGGAGCGGCGGCTCGGAGCCGTCGGGATCGGTTTGATGCTTTGTGGTTTCGCGCTGCAATCACTTCAGTATTGGCTGGCGCTATTTGATGTGCGTTTAATCTAGGAAACTTGGCGGGTCACGCGGCTAGACTCAGTCCTCAAGTCCGGCGATGTTGAACGCGGTACGTCCGGCGAGCGCCGCGCGGAAGCCATATACCGCGAGGCCAATCAGGATTAGCAGGACAAACAGGGAGCGGCCGATGTACCAGCGGGAGAAGTCCAGCGTGACGGGTAAGAGGGACAGCAGGTTCGAATACACACTGAATACAAAAAGTGCCAAGAGGCCGAAACGAATCAAGACGATCAGCGACAGAGCTACGATAATGAGCGCAAAGGGCAATGCCACCCAGAAGTTTTCACCCGAGCTTCCGAGGTTTAAGACGGTCAGAAATAGGCCGGTGAGACCGACCGCCAACCACTGCTTGCGGAGGAAAACGCGCGCAAGAAATAGCAGCGACAGCGTTACGAGTGTGATGATCACGCCAAACAAAAGAATGCTAAGGCCACTTGCTAAGAAGCGATTTGGCCCTCCAAGGGAATAGGGTATAGAGGGAATGGGAGTAATACCGGGCACGTTGAACCAGTACGGCAGGGCATCTAACACGTAGCCGGAAAGGGCGGCGACCGTTCCCATCAGAGCTCCCGCCAGGGCGTCTCGGCCGACCAGAGGATCCCAGACCTTGCCGGAGAGAAGTCGTGTCCAGGAGATCAGCACGTCCGGCCAGCGCCGCCGGACATAAGGCTCGAGCGCCATGTAGCTCAACCAGACAAAAACTGCAACCGTCAAAGCGGCACCGAAGGCGCGGATGAACATACTGAACTCGCCGCCGATATCCGAAACGTGATGCCCGTCCAGAATCCACATGACCATGACGGCCGAGAAGACGAATGCGGAAACCCGGAAGGATCCCTTGCGGTCTCCGCGGCCCATACGAACGTTCCTGCGCGCAAAGATGGCACCGGCCACCAGCAAGGAAACGATCATTAGGCTTACGGTCACACCCGCGATGACATGGGCGAGGAATCGCTCGGGCTGTTCAGCGGCTTCAGGGCGATTCCACGGCCCTCGTACGTCGAAATAGACGAGCTTGCCGTGGTAGGCCGCCGCCGTCACATGCAGCGGCGTCGCTGGTTCCTGCACTGAGCTACCATCCCATTCGGCGCGCGCGTCGAACGCAACCGGCGGAAGGTATTTCGGCCCCGAGAGTGTGAAACGCCTCATATCCAGGCCCGCTGCGGTAAACAACACTCCCCAATTCGCATCTGGCCACGGACCTTTCGAGTCCTCAACCTGCGGTGGAAGAGCGTGCAACTTGAGCAGTCTCCCTGACGAGTTGACTTCGACGTAGATCATGCCCGGGACATCTATTGCCGGATCATTAGGCGAAACGTGGCCGCTTGAGTCCAAGGGGACCATCTGGCTCGGACTCTGGCGATACCAGAAGTTCATAGGCCCCAGTTCGGCCTTGGCAAGTTCCCGGACGCGCTGCGGAGAAGGTTCATGCAATGCACGGTAACGGAGGAAATCGTAGGCTCGGAAGAAGGAGGAGTCGGTATCGGCGGGCTGGTCGCCGTAACCGAATTGTTTGATGAGTTCCCGTGCACTATCATTCAGGGCATCTCCGCTTTTAGGAAGAGGCGCCAGACCCAGATCTAAGGCCTTGGGAGCGAGAGCCACAGCGAGGCAAAGCACCGCGAACGTGCCCACTAGAAAGCCCCAAGCCGTGTGAGGTGCGAGCGCGCCTTCGTCTCCCGCGGCCGCGACCATCTCGGGCGAGGGCGTTTCACCCGCGGCCAACGCTGCAGCGAGCGGATCGCCGCCGGGCAGCGCGGCTGCAACCTGCAGCGCCGAAGCGGGGCGCTTCCCCGGATCTTTTTCCAGGCAGCGGAGAATGACGCGCTCGATGAGCGGGTCAATGTCTTTCACGATCTGCGAGGGGTGAGTGGGCGCGCTTTTATCGCGCTGGCGCGCCATTTCTTCGCTGGAAGAAGCGTCGAAGAGGCGCTTGCCGGTGAATATTTCGTAGAGTACGAGGCCGAGCGAGTACAAATCGCTTTTCGGCGTCACTTCTCCGCCCGCGAATTGTTCGGGCGACATGTAGGCGGGAGTGCCGGCGCGCGCCTCGGTGCCTCCGATGTCAGCAGCCAATCCGGCGAGTCCGAAATCGGTGATGCGCACGCGGCCGCGCCCATCCAGCATGATGTTCGCGGGCTTCAAATCGCGATGAATGATGCCGTGCTCGTGTGCGGCTGCGAGGCCCGCGCACAATTGACGCGCGATTTCGACGGCTTTGTCCGGCGGCAGCCTGCCGATGCGCCGCATGAGCGAAGCGAGATCTTCACCGTCCACAAATTCCATTGTCAGGAAAGTGTGTGTGGTGGTTTTGCCGGCTTCGGAAGTTTCGCTGATTTCGCCGATATCGAATACGCGGCAGACGTTCGGATGCGAAACCTGGCGCGCCAGACGAACTTCACGCGTGAAGCGTTCGAGCGCCTCTTCCGACTGTGCCAGCGACCGCGGCAGAAACTTCAGCGCCACCGTTTGGCCGAGGCGTAGGTCTTCCGCACGATAGACTTCGCCCATCCCGCCTTTGCCAAGCGGCGAAACGATTCGGTACCGATCGGCGAGGGTGGTCCCGGGAACGTAACGTGCTTCGTAGCCGGAAGAAGAAGACGATATCTTGGCACTGAGATGAGAATCGCGCTTGCGCGGAGTAGCAGCTTGCGAAGCAGGGACTCGCGGAGCGGCATCAAGGCCGAGCGTGGGCGTGGAGCCGAAATCCACCGCGCTGCCGCAGGAAGGGCAGAAGCGCGCTGTGGCGGAGACTTCACTTCCGCAGGCCGGGCAACTCATGATTGCCGGGGAGTATATCACCGGCGGCTTCGAAACCTTGACGCTCACCACGTTTCCGGCGCCATTTCCACGCATGATTGCCGCGTAGCGTTGCCTCGCGTCATTGATACGTAGGATTGCCACGTGAAGGGCGGGCGAATACAATCTCACGGCCAGAAAAATCTGAGCGAGAGGACAAATCGAAATTGATAACGAAATCGAGTCGCAGTGCAATTCTCGGATTCATTCTAGTTTTCATTGGAATCGTCGCGGTGGTGTCGCGGGCGCAGCAGCCGGCGGCGCCGCAAAAGCCGCAGGTCGTGACGGACGCGACGATGGCGGCCGATCAGAAAATTCTTGCGGAGATCAAAGACCACAACGAGATCATGCCGAATCTCGAATATCTTTCGGACATGATTGGCCCTCGATTGACCGGCTCGAATAATTTGAAAAAGGCGAACGATTGGACGAAAGAGCGATTCAGCGCTTACGGCGTGGCAAATGCGCATCTCGAAGCGTGGCAGATCGCGCATACGTGGACGCGAGGCACGGCGGAAGCGAGAATCCTGAGCCCAGTGGAACATCGAATGACCGTTGCGTCCTATGCGTGGGCGCCGGGCACGAACGGCGCGGTGCGCGGCAAAGTTGTGTACGTCAACGCGAATACGATTGATGAATTGCAAGCGTACAAAGGGAAGCTGAAAGACGCGATTGTGATTATGAGCGAGCCGTCGCCGCTGCCCGCTCCGGACGCGCCTGCGGTGAATCCGATGCTCGTTCCTTATGGCGATTCGTTTCTTTTGGTTTCGTCGCCGCGGGCGGGCGAACGGCGACCTCAGTATGGGCCCGGGATGTACAGGTTTTTCCAGGACCGCGTTGAATTCTTGAAGGCGGAAGGCATCGCCGCGCTCATGGTGGATTCGGGCAAGCCGGACGGCCTGCTGAATATGACGGGACTTGGCGGACGAACGTATGGAATTTCTCCGTTTCCCGGCGTGTTTGCTACATCGGAAGATTATTCGCTGATTTGGCGGCTGATGAAACGCGGGCCAGTCGAGCTTGAACTGAATATCACGAATTCGGTGAGAGATGCTGCCGCGGATGTTTATAACGTCGTCGCGGAAATTCCCGGGAGCGAAAAGCCGGATGAGGTTGTCGTTCTCGGCGCGCATCTCGATTCGTGGGATCTTGGCACGGGCGCAACCGACAATGGGACTGGCTCGATGGTGGTTCTCGAAGCGGCGCGAGCGATTCAGAGCTTGGGACTCAAGCCGAAGCGGACGATACGATTCATTCTTTTCAGCGGCGAGGAACAGGGACTAAACGGCTCGCGCGCGTACGTGGAAGCGCATAAGGCGGAGCTGCCGAAATTTTCTGTCGCGCTGATTCACGACACGGGAACCGGCAAGGTTCTCAGCTTTGGACTGATGGGAAATTATCAGGACCTGGAGATCATGCAACAGGTGGTGGCGCCGCTGCGTGCGGTTGGGCTGCTCGAATTGAGCGAGCGATCCATGTTCGGAAGCGATCACAATTCGTTTGAAGCCGCGGGTGTGCCGGGATTTTATGGGATTCAGGAGCCGGAGCAATATTTCCAGACGCACCACTCGCAGGCCGATACGTTCGATCAGGCGAAAGAGGCCGGGCTCGTGGAAGGAGCGCAAGTGATGGCGGTGACGGGCTATAACATCGCCCAACTGGCGGAGCTGCTTCCACGGAAACCGGCGCCGCCGCCGGAGGCGGGTCACTAGCCGCGGCGCGGACGATGAAATGAGAGCTGTCGTTCAGAGAGTGAGCCGGGCGAGCGTCGTCGTCGACGGTCGCACCACCGGAAAAATTGGCGCGGGGCTTCTTGTGCTGCTCGGCGTGGGCGCGAACGACGGGGACGATGTTGCCGCCGCTTTTGCCGAAAAAATCATTCATCTGCGCGTCTTCAGCGATGAAAACGGCAAGATGAACCGCTCGCTCGAAGAAACCGGCGGCGCGATGCTGGCGATTTCGCAGTTCACGCTCTACGGCGATGCGCGCGGTGGGCGGCGGCCGAGTTTCATTGGCGCGGCGCCGGCTGAAAAAGGGAAGGCGATGTACGAGGAATTTGTGCGCGCGGTGGAATCGCTCGGCGTTCATGTGGAGATGGGAATTTTTCAGGCGCACATGAACGTCGAGTTGGTAAACGACGGTCCGGTGACGATCCTTCTCGACTCCGATAAGCTTTTCTAGAAGCTATTGCACAACCTGGATTCGGTACGGGTGGCGGAGGGGGAAGAAACGCAGATTCCTCCTCCGACCCTCGTCGGGTCGTCGTCGGAATGACAAGGGGCTTGCCTATGCGGGTTGTCGTCGGCCCCGATCGGGTCGGGGTGCAGACGGGGCAAATGACAAGGGACTGTCGCACAACCTGGAAGAGGTTTTGATTCGTTTCGGCGGAAATTGGATTGTGCAACAGTGTTTAAAATCTGGGAGCGTCCATTTATGGCGACTTCAGGTGGTCCGCCCGGCATTCGAGTGCGGCGCGCGACTCGCGCTGATATTCCGCAATTGCCCGAGCTGTGCGGGCAGCTTGGATATCCGTCTAGCGAGGAAGAAGTGCGAGCGAGATTTAGTGGAATCGAGGCGGCGCCTGACCATGGATTGTTCATTGCGGAGACTGCGGACGGGCGGCTGGCTGGATTTCTCGTCATGTTCGTGATTCGGACGATTGAATCGGAGCCGCGCACCGAAGTTGGCGGGCTTGTTGTGGATGGCGCGCACCGGTCTCACGGAGTCGGCAAGCTGCTGATGGAGCGCGCTGAAATTTGGGCGCGGGAGCATGGATGTGCTGTCGTTTCGCTACGATCGAACGTGATTCGCGACCGCGCGCACAAATTTTACGAAGGGCTTGGCTACGAGCACGTGAAGACGCAGAAGTCGTTTCGAAAGAAGCTGGCGGATTGAACCTGGCAGGTTGGCGACGCAAGCACACGTTGCCCGAATGCGACTATTTACATCGGAATACGATATAATCGTGCTTGGATATGTCCAAGCCTAGCAGAGAACGCTTCAATTTTGAGGCGCTGGCAGATTTTCGATACGCGATTCGCCGGTACCTGAATTTCAGCGAACGCAACGCCCGCGCCGCGGGCCTCGAGCCGCAACAATACCAGGCGTTACTCGCGATCAAAGGCGTTCCACCCTCACATAAAGCGACCGTCGGCGTACTCGCAGAGCGGCTGCAAATCCAGCATCACAGCGCCGTCGAATTGATGGACCGGCTGGAGAAGCGCGGGCTCGTTCGGCGCGTGCGGAGCCGCGTGGACCGGCGGCAGGTTCTCGTGCAGCTCACGCCCAGCGGCGAGCGCAAACTCAAGCGCGTGTCAATGCCTCATCGCGACGAATTGCGCACGGCCGGTCGGAGGCTGCTTCGCGCGCTCGAAGATTTCATTTCGCATAATGGATCGCACGCGAGCGCACAGCGGCGGGCGCGGAAATCGGGCCGGGACAGGGCTAGGTAGGACGAAACACAGCTTCTACGCGCGAATCGAAATGGGCGCTCGAGATCGTCGAGCTGACCCGGAGGCTGGAGCCTCCGGGCTCAGAAGTTATGGGTGGGCGCTGCGAAAACTTCCAACCTCAAAAGCCGATACGTCAAGTCGCGCCCAGAAAGTCTGAACGGCATTCGCTAACGTTTCTCAACAGGAGCGCAGGTGGGAAATTCGATTGAAGAGATGGCGGGACTTGGCGAGCCGGCGCCGGTTTCCGGTTACCGGATGGGATTAATTTCGCTGCTTGCAGCGGCGATTGGATCTTTTGCCGGCCTCATCGCGTACGTTCTGTACGATCTGATCGGTCTTTTCACCAATCTCGCGTATTACCACGAATGGTCGTTTCATTTCCGCAGCCCTGAGCACACGCAAATTGGCGCGTGGGTGATCGTAGTGCCGGTGATCGGCGGATTGATCGTCGGCGTGATGGCGAAATTTGGGTCCGACAAAATCAAGGGGCACGGAATTCCCGAGGCGATGGAAGCGGTGTTGACGTCGCGCAGCCGGATTGAAGCGAAGGTCGCGATCCTGAAGCCGCTTTCGGCGGCGATTGCGATCGGGACGGGCGGGCCGTTCGGCGCGGAAGGGCCGATTATTCAGACGGGCGGCGCGTTCGGATCGATCGTGGGACAACTCGTCTCCATGACCGCGTCCGAGCGCAAAGTGCTGCTCGCGTGCGGCGCAGGCGCGGGGATGGCGGCGACGTTCAACACGCCGATTGCGGGCGTGATTCTGGCGATCGAATTGCTGCTTTTCGAGTTTCGCGCTCGATCGTTCATTCCCTTGGTGGTTGCGAGCACGATGGCCACGAGCGTCCGGTTCCTTCTTTTCGGACAGCACTCGATGTTTCAGATGGGCAATGTGGATTTTGGCGTGCCTTTTGGACTGCCGTTCTATCTGCTGCTCGGCGTGATTTGCGGGATTGCCGCGATCGGGTTCACGAAAACGCTCTACTTTGTGGAGGACCAATTCGATCGTTTGCCGGTGAGCGATTTCTGGCATCCGGCAATCGGCGCGCTGGGGCTCGGCGTGATCGGATTTTTCGTGCCGCGCGTGCTGGGCGTAGGCTACGACACGATCTCCGATATTTTGAACAACAATTTGACGCTGAAGATCCTGCTTCTTGTCGCCGTGTTCAAGGCGCTGGCGCTCGTGATATCGCTGGGATCGGGGACGTCGGGGGGATTGCTGGCGCCGATGTTCATGTCGAGCGCGGCGATGGGCGGCGTATTCGCGATGCTTGTGAATTGGATCGTTCCGGGCGCGCATCTTTCGCCGGGCGCGTACGCGCTGGTGGCGATGGGCGCTGTGTTCGGGGCGGCATCGCGCGCGACATTTACATTCATCGTGTTTGCATTCGAAATCACGCATGATTTCAATGCGATTCTTCCGCTGATGCTCGTTTCCGTGATCGCCGACGCGATCGCGCTGCGCTATTTGCCGAACTCGATCATGACGGAGAAACTTTCGCGGCGCGGGCTCGACGTTCACCAGGAGTTCGAGGCGGACATATTGAAGCAAGTGCGCGTGGGGGAACTGATGCGCCAAACCGTGCCGACGATACCGGCGGAGATGACAGTACGCGAGCTCGGCGACCGGATCGCGAAAGGCGACATGAACCTCGATCTGACGCGCGGGCTTCCCGTGATCGCGCAAAATGGTGAACTGGCGGGCCTGTTGACGCAGGGCGATCTACTGCGCGCGGTAGAGCGATATCCGGCGGGCGATTTGCCGGTACTGGATGTTGCGACGAAAACGCTGCTCGTCGCTTATCCGGACGAGCGGGCGTTCGATGCCGTGTTCCGGATGCTCCAGCATAATGTGGGGCGATTGCCGGTTGTTGATCGCGCGAATCCGAAAAAAATGGTTGGTTATCTGAATCGGTCGAGCGTGCTCGGCGCATGGACGCGGCAGTTCGAACACGACAATGTTCGAGAGGCCGGATGGCTGAGGCAATTTTTCCCGGGTGAATCAGGCAGCGCAGTTACCAGAGGTGGCGCGCTGATTGGAAAGATTGTCGCGTTCGATGAATCGAGGTTAAAGGTAGCGGTCGCCGGTGAGCCGGAAGCTCGCACGATGGAATTCGAGGTGCACGAGGCGCCGAGGGGAATCGCGGTGGGGGATCAGGTGCGGATCGAATATCACGCGGAAGGCGATCACGCGATTCTGGATCGCATTGAAGAACTGCGCGTGCATTAGTTGAAAGTGCGTCTCGAGAATAAAGTAGTCTATCGTAGCGCCGGCATCTTGCCGGCGATTTTGTGCCCCGCCACGACGCGGAAAACCGCCGGCAAGATGCCGGCGCTACGACAGCAATCGCGGCGTTAATTGCCTCCGGTCTTTGAAGATAATAGAGAGGCTATTTCAAGAAGAGGCGGCCAGCCGAGCTGCTAGAAGCCGCCGCCGCCACCACCGCCGAAGCCGCCGCCCGAGAAACCGCCGCCACCGAAGCCTGAGCCGCCCGCGAAACCTCCGCCGGAACTGCGCGGACCCGATGCGAACGAAGATGCCGCCGACATTGACATGTAATTCAGATCGTTGACGAGCAAATACGGGTAGAAGCCGCCCGCGTAGGAGCCTTGATACCACTGCGGGGGCTGCATCGCGATGCCGGAAAACGCTTTCGCCCAATTGCTCTCGACGTGCAAGGCCATGGCGTACGGTAGAAATTTCTCAAACATTTCCGGCGTTTTCTCGATACGCGCGATCTTGTCGCTTTCGACGTGGCGCAGGAAATCCTCGAAGCCAAGAACTTTTTCATATGCACGCGCGCCGGTGACGGTACGGGCCGGCATGAACCAGCCGAAGCCGACGATAATCGCCGCCGTGGCGATGCCGCTCACGATCGTGCTTGCACCGGTTACATCGCTGAACAGCACCCGGCCGCCTACCGCGACGAAAATGCCGATTATAATTCCCCCAACAACGAACCCGTTGCGAACAACGTCGGGGCGATGCAGATAGTAGCCGTCGCCGATCAAAGCGTCGAAAATTCGCTCGCGAATCACCGGCAAACTGACGTAAAAGTGATTCTGCAAATCGGAAAGCTGCACGGAATCCCGCTGGCCGCCGTCAAACAGCGCGGTCAGCATCTCCAGCTCGTGAGGCCTCGCGTCCTGCCAGGAAGTCGCGGGCTTTTTCATGTGAAAGGTGTAAGCCTTCTGGTGCATCAGGCCGAGCATCTGGCTTTTTTCGGTCTGCTCGATGCTCAGGTAGCCTTTCACGGCCAAATCCACGAGCGTTGCGGTGATGTCGCGCATCGCGGCTTCGTTATCGACGAGAGTGCCAGCTTCGCCCGGCGTGAGCTTGTCCGGCGGTTCGTACTGCACGGCAATCGGCTGGCGGCGAGGATCGCGGCCGAACGACCACCACAGCCAGAACATCACTCCGAAGGCCAGTACCGGGACGAAGAGAATCAAATTGCTGCGCAGGAAGAGGAGCGCTTTGTCGAAGGCGGTAGGCTCGTGGACGAAGCCTTTGTCCCATCCGACGACGACCGTTAGGCCCTGATGAAAACCCAACGAGTTCTTGGTTTCGATTGTGACTTTATTTCCGGTGGTGCTGATGCTTGCGTCCTGCGCCGTTGATCCGTAGGAGCCCGTGAACGCCAGAGAATGGATTCCGGATATCTCGCCGGGAAGATCGATTTCGGCGCTCACCACGGGCAGCGGCTCATCCCAGCGGTCGCCGGTGACGTTCCAGTAGAGCTCATCGTGGTCCGCGAAGAAGCGCAGACCGTCAAGGACGCGATAATGGAGAATTACGGTTCGCGTGACGTCGGTCGCGTCGGGGACGTAGATCTTGAATTGCTCGTAGGCTCCGTCGCGACTCAGCTCGCATTTCAGCCGCGTGCCGGTATCGTCAGTGGCGACGACTTGATCGAGCAGGAGCGAGTAATTGAATCCTTGCGCGGTCGTGTAGTCTACGGGAATGGTCCTGTAGATGCCGTGCCACTGGCCGGTGAAGTGAACGAGAATCGTTTCGGAGACGTCAATTGTTCCGTCGGTGTTGACGGTGACGAGGGAATCGAACTTCTGAATTGCGAGCTGGCGCGCGAACGCGGGTATCGCCGCCAGGCACGCGATAGCGAGAGTGAACAGCAGAAGGGCCGATCTGCGGCGCAGAGTGATCATAGCGGCTTGTCGTATCCGGTGCGCGATTATTGCGCCGTTCCCGTGCCAAAGCTGACTTTCGGGACTTCGCGTTCCGCCGGAGCGGTAATCTCGAAGAACTCGCGCGGCTTGAAGTTGAACATGCCGGCGATGATGTTGGTCGGGAATTGCTGGATTTTGGTGTTCAGGTCGCGAACGACGGCGTTGTAATAGCGGCGCGCGTTCTGAACCGTCTCTTCGATCTGATTCAGCGTTTGCTGGAGCTGCGAAAAGCTCTCGACGGCTCGCAATTGAGGATAGGCTTCGGCGAGCGCGAAGACCTGGCGCAGCGCCTGCGTGAGGACGCCTTCCGATTCGGCTTTGGCGGCCGGGCCCACGGCACTCATGGCGCTGTTGCGCGCGGCCACGACGCCTTCGAGCGTATCTTTCTCATGCGACGCATAGCCCTTCACCGTTTCTACCAGATTCGGAATCAGGTCGTAGCGCCGCTTTAATTGAACGTCAATGTCAGCCCAAGCGTTGTCCGCCTGCACGCGCAGGCCGACGAGGCTGTTGTACATGCCGACGACAATGAAGATGAGAACAACGACTACCGCAAGAACCGCAAAAATCATACCTGCCTCCGCTGCGGCCTGCCGGGCGGCAAGCCGATCCACGAACAGCCGCGATTCAGAATACGGGTTGTGGCGCGAAGTGTAAAGCTCTGGGCGGTCTCCGTAGCGGGCGAATTTGGATTCGAACGGCGTTACGCACTTTGGGCACTTGTAGAGGCGGGCTTCAGCCCGGCATTGGTGATTGCAGCGGCTGTGCAATCGGCGCCCGCGAAAAAGGCAAAGGCTGCCCGGCTGAAGCCGGGCGCTACAAGTGCCACATCGGCGTTTCTGGCGATTGCCGCGATTGGAGGTTCTTCAGCAAAAATGCGAGTACCGCTACCAGGACGCGGTGAATAAATACGTAGTACCGCATTTCGATGGGCGATTTGAGTTAGGCTGCAAATCTCTGATGACGGTGCTTGTGTGCGCCGCGGGGACGCGAGCTTCAACCAATGTTATTCAAAACGCTTAGCGCGGCTGTATTTGGAATTGACGCTTATCCCGTCGAGGTCGAAGTGGACATCGGCGCGGGAGAGATGGGCCAATTCTATGTGGTCGGCCTACCCGATGTGGCCGTCAAGGAGAGCCGCGAGCGGATCAAATCGGCGCTCAAGAACTGCGGCTTCGATTTTCCCTCGCCTCAAAGTGTCACCGTAAATCTCGCGCCTGCCGATATTCGCAAGGAAGGTTCGGCATTCGATTTGCCGATGGCGCTGGGGCTTTTGGGCTGCCAGGGCTTATTCCACGGCAAGGTTCCGGACTCGCACGTATTTCTCGGGGAACTATCGCTCGATGGCAGCGTGCGGTCCGTTCGCGGCGCGCTCTCGGCGGCGATCGCGGCGAGGCAGCGCGGAGTGCGCTGCGTCGTTGTCCCCGAAATGAATGCGCGGGAAGCCGCCGTGGTCGAGGGCATCGATGTGTTCGCGGTGAAATCGCTTATCGAGGCGGCCGACCTGGTCAATGCCCCGGAATCATTCACACCGATTCGCGTGGACACGGAGCAGATGCTCGCCGAATCGGCGGGATACGCGGTGGATATGCGCGATGTTCGCGGGCAGATGGCGGCCAAGCGAGCCGTGGAAATTGCGTGCGCGGGGAGCCACAACATTTTGCTGATCGGCCCGCCGGGCGCGGGCAAAACGATGCTCGCGAAGCGCATTCCCACGATCCTGCCGCCGATGTCGCTTGAGGAGGCCATCGAGACGACGCGAATCCACAGCGTCGCGGGAGTTCTCGACGCATCGCGAGGGCTGGTGGGGGCGAGGCCGTTCCGCTCGCCGCACCACACGATCAGCGACGCGGGACTTATCGGCGGCGGCGCGGTGCCGCGGCCGGGCGAGGTTTCGCTCGGGCACAACGGCGTGCTGTTTCTCGACGAGCTACCCGAATTCCAGCGGAACGTTCTCGAAGTGATGCGGCAGCCGCTCGAGGATGGCCAGGTGACAATTTCGCGCGCGGCGCTTTCGGTGTGTTTTCCCTCGCGCTTCATGCTTGCCGCGGCGATGAATCCGTGCCCGTGCGGTTTTTTCGGCGATCCGACGCGGGAGTGCCACTGCACGCCGACGCAGATCCAGCGCTACGTTTCCAAGATTTCCGGGGCGCTGCTCGACCGAATCGACATTCACATCGAAGTTCCCGCCGTGAAGTACAAGGAACTAAGGGGGAATGGGGACGTCGAGGCGTCGGAAGCCGTGAGAGAGCGCGTGATTCGCGCGCGGGAAATCCAACTGCGGCGCTATGCGGGCGAAAAAGGCGTGTACGCAAATTCTCAAATGCCGCCCAAGCTCATCCGAAAGCATTGCGAGATTGGCGCGGATGGAGAAAAGCCGCTGGAGAATGCGATTCAACGGCTCGGGCTATCGGCGCGCGCGCACGACCGGATTCTGAAGGTCGCGCGCACGATTGCGGATCTCGACTCGGCCGAAGACATCGAGCCGCGACACATCGGAGAGGCCATTCAATATAGGACGCTCGACCGCACTTACTGGGCTTGAGGGGTGAGAGGATAGATTTTAAAAGCGGGGCCGCGATCACTCGCGGTCCCGCTTTTCGGGTTTAGTGGATCATTACTGCGTAACGACGAGCGTGACGGAAACCGTGTGAGCAGTGCCCCCGCTGCCAGTCGCGGTGACCGTTACCGTACTGGTGCCCGCAGGAGTCACTTCCGCTTTCGTTCCGGGGCTGCTGGCGCAGGCAGACATCGCGCCCATCACCACCAGCATCGCGCTCGCGATCAACAGGCCCTTGCAGAATTCACGCTTCCGCTTCATGTCGCCGCCGAGCAGCATCATGCCGAGAAGCGCCAACATCGCGGCGGAAGTCCCCAACGCGTAGGCCGGGGAGTTGCCGCGGCCGCGGTGAGATGCGGGCGGCAGAGCCGTCGCAACTCCGTTCGGACCCATCGTCGTTATGGTGAGCGTCGTGGTTACCGTTTGCGCGTCGGGCGTAACCGGATTCGTGCTGAAGCTGCAGCTCGCGTATAACGGCAGCCCTGCGCAAATGAAGTTGATCGGGCTGGTGTACGAACCATCCGGCGTAATCGTGAACGTGTAGGTTGCCATCTGGCCGGCCAGGACCGTTGTGGAGGTCGGACTCGCCGTGACAGCGAAGTCCGCTGGGTTGATTGTCTCGGTGATCGCCAAGGATGTGCTTCCGACGTCGAGCGTGTCGCCGCCGTAGACGGCCGTGATGGAGTGCGAACCGACGCTCAGTGAAGTTGTGGCGAACGTCGCGACGCCACCGCTCAACGTGCCGGTGCCGAGCGACGTAGAGCCGTCCTTGAACGTCACCGTGCCGGTCGGCGTGCCGGTGACGAGACCCTTGACGACCGCGGTGAACGTGACGGTGCCGCCGGAGTACGCCGGGTTCTTGCTGGACGTGACCGCCGTGGTGGTGTTCTGTTGCACAACCTGCGTCAACACCGCCGAGGTGCTGGGTAGGTTATTTGCATCGCCGCCGTATGCCGCGGTGATCATGTGCGAGCCGACGGCCAAGCTGGCGGTCGAGAACGCCGCGACGCCGGAACCGTTGAGCGTGCCGGTGCCGATCGGTGTGCCGCTATCGGCGAACGTCACAGTGCCGGTCGGAGTGCCCGAAACCGCAGAAGCGACCGTGGCAGTGAACGTCACCGAGGCGCCGGAGAGCGACGGATTCACGCTCGACATCAGAGCGGTCGTCGAATTTTCCTGAACGACTTGAGTGAGCACGGCCGAAGTGCTCGGCAGGTTGATCGCGTCGCCGCCGTAGACGGCAGTGATCGAATGCGAGCCGACGGTAAGCGTGCTGATCGTGAATGTGGCGACGCCCGAGCCATTGAGCGTGCCCGTGCCGAGAGTTGTGGCGCCGTCTTTAAACGTCACGGTGCCGGTCGGCGTTCCGGAGACTGCAGGAGTTACTGTCGCCGTGAACGTCACGGCCGAATTGGCGTTGGACGGGTTCGCGCTCGAAGTCACCGTTGTGGTGGTGTTCTGTTGAACGGACTGCGTCAAGACGGCCGAGGTGCTCGGCAGATTTAGCGAATCGCCGCCGTAGTTCGCGGTGATGGAGTGCAGCCCGGGAGCGAGAGCGGCGGTGGCGAAGGTCGTAACGCCAGCGCCATTGAGCGTGCCGGTGCCGAGAGTCGTGCTTCCGTCCTTGAACGTAACCGTACCCGTCGGCGTGCCGGAAGGTCCAGTGACGGTCGCGGTGAACGTAACCGTTGCGCCGGAGAGCGACGGGTTCACGTTTGAAGTCAGAGTCGTTGTAGTGGCTTCCTGAATCGTCTCGGTCAGAACCGCGGAAGTGCTCGGAGAATTGTTCGCGTCGCCGCCGTAGACAGCGGTGATCGAGTGCGTGCCGACGGTGAGCGTGCTGGTGGTCAACGTTGCCACGCCGGAGCCACTCAAAGTGCCGGTCCCGATGGTCGTGGCGCCATCCTTGAACGTCACGGTGCCAGTGGGCGTACCTGAAGCCGCCGTTACGGTCGCGGTGAATGTAAGCGGTGAGCCGGACGTCGCCGGGTTCGCGCTGGACGCCAGCGTCGTGGTCGTGGTGAAGAGCACGGTCTGCGTCAGGACGGCCGAGGTGCTGGTGACATCAAGCGTGTCGCCGCCATAGACCGCCGTGATCGAGTGGGCCCCAGCAGCCAGTGCTGAGGTTGCGAACGTCGCGACACCAGAGC
Organism: uncultured Acidobacteriota bacterium; assembly: GCA_963838705.1. Classification (GTDB taxonomy): domain Bacteria; phylum Acidobacteriota; class Terriglobia; order Acidiferrales; family UBA7541; genus Palsa-147. The sequence continues at coordinate 786,117 of CAWIRU010000007.1, forward strand.
CATTTAGAGTGCCGGTACCGAGAGTCGTGGCGCCGTCCTTGAATGTGACGGTTCCAGTGGGCGTAGGCGCACCACCGACCGTACCGGTGACCGTCGCGGTGAAGGTGACGGACGCTCCGGCCACGGATGGATTCGCGCTCGACGTCACCGTCGTGGTCGTATTTTGCTGGACCGTCTGCGTCAGGACCGCCGAGGTGCTGGCGGTATTGTTCGAATCGCCGCCATAGACCGCGGTGATCGAATGCTGAGCAACGGTCAGAGTCGCGGTCGCGAACGTCGCGACGCCGGAGCCATTCAGCGTGCCGGTGCCGATCGTCGTGGCGCCGTCTTTGAAGGTGACCGTGCCCGTCGGTGTCAGCCCGCTCGTAGAAACCACGGTTGCGGTGAACGTGACGGATTGGCCTGAAAGCGACGGGTTGAGGCTGGAAGTTAGAGTCGTGCTCGTGCCCGTCTGGTTGACGGTTTGAGTCAAGACGGCCGAGGTGCTGGCGGCATCATTCGTATCGCCGCTGTAGACGCCGGTGATCGAATGCGCGCCGGCGGTCAAGGTTGACGTCGCGAATGTGGCCACGCCGGCGGCAAGCGTGCCCGTGCCGATCGTAGTGGCGCCGTCTTTGAAAGTTACCGTGCCGGTGGGAGTGCCCGCGCCCGGCGCGACGACGCTAACGGTCGCAGTGAACGTGACGGATTGGCCGAAGAGCGACGGATTGACGCTCGAGACCAGAGCGGTCGTGGTCGCATCCTGGCCCACGACTTGAGAGACGACCGAAGACGTGCTCGCGCTGTCGTTCGTATCGCCGCCGTATGCCGCGGTGATCGAGTGGGTGCCGAGGGCCAGCGTTGATGTTGCGAACGTTGCGACGCCCGCGGTGAGAGTGCCGGTGCCGATCGTCGCGGCGCCGTCCTTGAATGTGACCGTGCCGGTCGGAGTGCCTGCACCCGGCGCGACGACGCTGACTGTCGCGGTAAAGGTTACGGATTGACCGAAGGCCGACGGATTGACGCTCGAGCCGAGTGTGGTGACCGTTGAATCCAAACTGACAACTTGAGAGACCACGGCAGAAGTGCTCCCGGTGTCGTTGGTATCGCCGCCATAGACCGCGGTGATGGAGTGCGTGCCGATGGCGAGCGTCGCGGTCGAAAGCGTTGCGACGCCGGAGCCATTGAGCGTGCCGGTGCCGATGGAGGTGGCGCCATCCTTGAATGTTACCGTGCCGGTCGGAGTGCCGGCGCCCGGCGCGACCACACTAACCGTGGCTGTAAACGTGACGGATTGGCCGAAGGACGATGGGTTCGCGCTCGAGACCAAAGCGGTTGTGGTGGAGTTTGCGTTGACAACCTGCGATACGACGGAGGACGTGCTTCCGGTATCGTTCACATCGCCGCCATACACTGCCGTGATCGAGTGAGTGGCGACCGTCAGAGTTGAAGTTGCGAAGGTTGCCACGCCAGAACCGTTGAGCGTGCCAATCCCGATTGTGGCGGCGCCGTCTTTGAACGTTACCGTTCCGGTCGGAGTGCCCACACCTGGAGCAACTACGCTAACCGTGGCGGTGAATGTTACCGACTGGCCAAAGAGCGATGGATTTACGCTTGAGACCAAAGCAGTGGTCGTCGAATCCAGGTTCACGACTTGCGAGACAACGGAAGACGTGCTCCCGGTGTCGTTGGTGTCTCCGCCGTAGACCGCGGTGATGGAATGCGTGCCGCCGGCGAGAGTTGAGGTTGCGAAGGTCGCCACACCCGCGGCGAGCGTGCCCGTTCCGATTGTCGCGGCGCCATCCTTGAACGTTACGGTTCCGGTCGGAGTGCCGACGCCTGGCGCGACCACGCTGACCGTCGCGGTAAACGTGACGGATTGTCCGAAGGCGGATGGATTCGCGCTCGAGACCAATGCAGTGGTCGTTGAATCGAGATTCACGACCTGCGACACGACGGACGAGGTGCTGCCTGCGTCGTTCGTATCGCCGCCGTAGACCGCGGTGATGGAATGCGTGCCGCCGGCGAGAGTTGAGGTTGCGAAGGTCGCCACGCCCGCGGCGAGCGTGCCTGTGCCGATTGTCGCGGCGCCATCCTTGAACGTTACGGTTCCGGTAGGAGTGCCTGTACCGGGAGCGACAACACTCACGGTGGCCGTGAACGTCACCGACTGTCCGAATGATGACGGGTTCACGCTGGACACCAGAGCCGTAGTCGTCGAGGTCATGTTCACGACTTGCGACAACGCCGATGAAGTGCTGCCGGTGTCGTTCGCGTCGCCGCCGTAAACCGCGGTGATCGAATGCGTGCCGGTAGTCAGAGTCGCTGTCGAGAGCGTCGCCACACCAGCGGCGAGGGTCCCTGTGCCGATCGTGGTGGCGCCATCCTTGAACGTGACGGTTCCCGTAGGAGTGCCTGTGCCGGGAGCGACGACGCTGACCGTCGCGGTAAACGTGACGGATTGGCCGAATGCCGACGGATTCGCGCTCGACACCACAGCGGTCGTCGTCGAATCGAGATTCACGACTTGCGATACGACGGAGGAAGTGCTGCTAGCGTCGTTCGTATCGCCGCCGTAGACCGCGGTAATCGAATGCGTGCCGCCGGCGAGAGTCGAGGTTGCGAAGGTTGCCACACCTGCGGCGAGCGTGCCCGTGCCTATCGTTGCGGCGCCGTCCTTAAATGTAACCGTTCCGGTCGGAGTGCCTGTACCAGGAGCGACAACACTCACAGTGGCGGTGAACGTCACCGACTGCCCGAAGACGGACGGATTGGCGCTCGAGATGAGCGCGGTGGTCGTCGAGTCAACGCCCACAACCTGCGATACCACCGAAGAGGTGCTGGCGGCATCGTTCGCATCGCCGCCGTAGACCGCGGTGATTGAATGCGTGGCAATCGCTAGAGCCGCGGTCGAGAACGTTGCGACGCCGGAGCCATTGAGCGTGCCGGTGCCGATGGTCGCGGCGCCATCCTTGAACGTGACGGTGCCGGTCGGCGTGCCCGAACCGGGAGCGACTACACTCACGGTGGCCGTAAACGTGACGGATTGCCCGAAGACGGAGGGATTCACACTGGAAACCAGCGCCGTCGTAGTCGAAGCCATGCTCACCACTTGCGATACCACCGAGGAAGTGCTCGCCGCATCGTTCGCATCGCCGCCATACACCGCCGTGATCGAATGGGTGGCAACGGTGAGAGTGGAAGTCGCGAACGTCGCTGCGCCAGAGCCATTGAGCGTGCCCGTGCCGAGGGTTGTGGCTCCATCCTTGAACGTGACGGTGCCGGTCGGAGTGCCCGAGCCCGGCGCGACCACACTGACAGTAGCCGTGAATGTGACGGATTGCCCGAAGACGGACGGGTTAATGCTCGAGATGAGCGCGGTGGTCGTCGAATCCGGATTCACAACCTGCGAAACCACGGAGGAAGTGCTGGTCAAATCATTCGTATCGCCGCCATAGACCGCGGTGATCGAATGCGTCGCAACGGTAAGAGCTGCCGTGGAGAGCGTCGCTACGCCAGAGCCGTTGAGCGTGCCTGAGCCGATTGATGTGGCGCCATCCTTGAACGTAACTGTGCCGGTCGGAGTGCCCGCGCCGGGAGCGGTCACAGATACCGTGGCAGTAAAGGTCACGGATTGGCCAAAGACGGACGGATTGACGCTGGAAATCAGCGCCGTCGTGGTGGCATCCGGGTTGACAACCTGAGAATCGACCGAAGACGTGCTTGTCGCGTCGTTGCCATCGCCGCCATAGACCGCGGTGATCGAATGCGTCGCAACAGTAAGAGCCGCGGTGGAAAGCGTTGCCACGCCGGAACCATTCAGCGTGCCGGTGCCGATGGATGTGGCGCCATCCTTGAACGTGACTGTGCCAGTCGGAGTGCCCGCGCCGGGAGCAGAAACCGACACGGTGGCCGTGAACGTCACCGATTGACCGAAGACGGACGGATTCACACTGGAGATCAGCGCCGTCGTCGTCGTGTCCACATTGACGACCTGAGAGACGGTGTTGGAAGTGCTGCCCGTGTTGTTGGCGTCACCGCCATAGACCGCGGTGATCGAGTGCGTGGCAACTGTGAGAGCCGCGGTCGAGAATGTTGCTACGGCCGAGCCATTCAGAGTGCCGGTGCCGATGGTCGTGGCGCCGTCTTTGAATGTCACCGTCCCAGTCGGAGTGATGGAGCCGCTTGGGGTGACGGTGGCCGTAAATGTGACCGACTGGCCGAATACAGACGGATTCACACTGGAAACCAGCGCCGTGGTCGTCGCCGTTGAATTCACAACCTGCGAAACAGTATTTGAGGTGCTTCCGCTGTTATCGGTATCGCCCGTGTAGACCGCGGTGATCGAATGGGTACCAATGGAAAGGGTTGTTGTCGCGAACGTCGCCGTGGCGGTAGCGCCGGAGCCGCTCAGCGTTCCAGAACCAATCGGCGTGCCACTGTCCTCAAATGATACCGACCCAGTAGGCGTAATCGAGCCGTTGGTTGATGTGATCGTCGCGGTGAACGTCACCGAAGCGCCGGATGTGGACGGATTGAGGCTGGAGACGAGTGTGTTCGTGGTCGTCTGAAGCACGGACTGCGCGACCGCGTTCGAAGTGCTGCCGGAGTTGTTCGCGTCGCCGCCATAGACCGCGGTGATCGAGTGCGCACCGGTGCTCAACGAAGACGTGGCGAACGTGGCCGTTGCCGGTGATCCGCTCAGCGCGCCGGTTCCCAGAACAGTGACACCGTCCATGAATGTGACGGTCCCGGTTGGAGTTGAAGTGCCCGGAGAGACGTCGGCCACAGTGGCCGTAAACGTCACGCTTTCTCCCGGCGTCGAGGGATTCGCGCTCGAAACAAGCGTGGTCGTCGTCGTCGAATCAACGACGAAGAAAACGTAAGCGGCGATGCTGCCAATGACCGGCTCGTCCGTATTTTCGCCGTTCGGTCCTTGAACATCGCTCGCGTACGCATAGAGAACATGGACGCCCGGCGTAACGGATACAGGCGCGCTGGTGAACGGGCTAGAAGCGCCTGAGGCCGCGGTCCACGTGCCCTGCCACGTGTCGAGCTGGTAGTAGACCTTCTGAACGGCAGGCGCGGCCGGAGAATACGACGACGTCACGGTGAATGTAAACGTGGGAGAAGGGCTGTAGACAAATGTGGTGTTGTTCGTAAGTCCGGAGATCGCAGTCGTGAGCGGAATGGGATTGACGGTTTGTTCCGCGAGCACGGTCACATTTGCGCTGCCATTGTTGGGAACGTACGCCGTGTTTGTGACCGGATTCAAAGCGATAAAATAAGGCGAAGTCCCCGCGGGGACCGTGGAAACGAAATTCGTCGTGCCGTCAATAACCGAAATACTCGCGCCCCCCAAATTGGCCGCATAGATCTTGTTTGAAACGGGATTCACCACCACTCCAAACGGGCCGCTGCCAACCGTGATGGAAGTGATCACGGCGTCCGTCGCGCCATCAATGTCAAACACCTTGGAAACGCCGTCGGCAACGTAAATCTGGTTGGTGAACGTGTTGACGTCAATGCCGTCCGGATCTCCTCCGACGGTAACGGTAGCTGTCACCGTATTCGTCGCACCGTTAATCACGGATACCGTGCCGGAGGCATAGTTCGCCGAATAAATCGTATTCGTCACCGGGTTCACGGCGAGAGCCTGGGGTTGCGTTCCAACGGTGATGGATGTCGGGGTAAATGAAACGCCGTCAACATCGGTGACGGTGTCCGTCCCGGCGTTGCCGACGTAGAGCTGATTCGTCACCGGGTTGACCCCCAGCGCGAATGGAGTGCTCCCGACCGTAACCGTAGCGATGACAGTGTTCGTGGCGCCGCTAATGACCGACACGGTGCCGCCGGTGCGATTGGCGACGAAAATTGTGTTCGTCACCGTATTCACTGCCATGGCTTCGGGAACGGATCCCACGGCTATCGTGGCGGTGACGGTATTCGTCGCACCGTTGATCACGGATACAGTATCGCTGCCGCCATTCGCGACGTAGACCGTATTCGTGACCGGATTCACAACCACGCCGTCCGGATCGGTTCCGACGGTGACGCTCGAAGGAGTGTTCGTCGCGCCGTCAATTACGGTGATGGTGTCGGTGCTTGAGTTGGTAACGTAAATCGTGTTGGTGAGCGGATTCTGTGCCACGGCGAAAGGCGCCGTACCGGCACTGACGGTTGTGGTGGCGTTTGTTGCGGCATCAATCACGGACAACGAGGCGCCGAAAAGGTTGGAGGCGTAGACCTTGTTGGTGACGGGATTCACCCCGATTTTGAAAGTGCCCAGGCTCGAGCCGAGCGTGAGATTCGTCCCGGTATTGGTCGCGCCGTCAACTATGGTGACGTCCGAGGTGGTGAAGTTTGTCGCGTAGATTCTGTTCGTAACCGGATCAACCGTCAGGTAACTGGTCTGGCCATCGGCCGAGACGGTCGCTGTCACGGTAAACGTGCCCCCGTCAACATCCGTCACGGCTCCAGCTCCCGATGTGCCACCGCCGAGACTGGCGACGTAGATCTGATTTGTCGCCGGATTCACGGCGACGCCTTCGGCCTGCGAACCAACCGTAAGAGGCGAAGAAACGGTGTTTGAGCCGTCGATTGCATATAGCGCCGAGCCGGCGCCGGTGCCGTTGTTGGTCACGTAGACCATGTTCGTGACTTCGTTCACCGCAAGGGCTAACGGAGCGGTCCCAACCGTCGCCGTCGCGCTAAGCGCCGCGCTGGTCGAGCTTGTTGCTCCTGAAATCACTGAGACCGTTCCGTTCGCACTCGTAATGGAATTCAAGACATAAACCGTATTTGTGACCGAATTCACGGCGATGCCATCGGCGACCGGAGTGCTTCCAGCAGGCAGAGTTACGGTCGAGGCAACCGTGTTTGTCGAACCGTCTATAACGGAGACGGTGCCGCCGGCGTTTGCGACGTAGATAAAGTTGGTGGCGGGGTCAACGGCCAAGGCAACCGGATTTGTGCCGACGGTAATCGTTGTCGATACTGTGTCAGCCGTTCCGTCAAGGACGCTTACGGTGCCGTCGGTAAAATTGGCGGTGTAGACCTCGTTCGTGACCGGGTTCACCATGAGGGCGCGAGGACCAGCTCCGACAGACACCTCGACTCTGAGGTTCGTCGCGCCGTAGATAATGTACACACTCGAGATGGTTTCCTGGCCGACGTAGATCTTATTCGTCACCGGGTTTATAGCGACGCCGTACGGATTGGTGGCCATACTGATGGTATCCGTGAGCTTCTGGGCATAAAGCGGCGAGGACGCAGCGCCGAGAAAGAGCGCGAGAACAGCCAGCGTCTGAATCGCAATGACGAACGCACTCCGGCCGCGGCCGGATCGATTTTCCAATATCATTTCTAAGCCACCCTTATCTTTCGTCGCAGTTGAGATGTGCACGCGGGAGTATACGGGACGCATCCCTCCGACGGGCAATGACACTGTGGTACCAATTTGTGCCCAATGTGCCTGGGTACTTTTCTAGGTACTTTTCTTGACGCAGTGAGTGCGTCAATTGATTTTACTTGGGGCAATCAAAAAAATCCCTGTGTACTCGTCGAGTTTTCTTCAGTTGTTTAACTGGCCGAACGTACAGGTGCCGGCAATTGGCGATGAACGGACACACCCATGCTGGCTGACCGGCGACACTCCCGTGTGAATTGTTGGGTTGGATCTTTCTGAACGATGAATTCGTCCACCCACCGCGCGCTTTCTGGATCGCTAGAACAGAGGCGCTCCCCCGGCGGCACTAATTATATACACATCGCCGCATCCGGTGTTGCCCTGAATGTTGGAGGAACAGCCGCTGACGTGAGCCATGTTGCTGTTGAACGCGATGAAAGCGCCGTTGTGGCTCATTGTTGCGGTTATTTGCACCCATAAGTTTTCTTCGGTGCGGGAACGAGCTTGAGCCATGCGATAGACGGCGCCGAGAGGCCCGGAGCCAGCCGCATTCATGTTCGTCGAGATGTTGACCATGTCCACTTCGGCTTCATGCGGATACCAGCAGGTTCCGCTCGTCGTCGTGTGCTCCTGTGTGCACGTAGGCGGGACGTAGTTTCCGTCCGTCGTGAAAAATTCAGGTCCGGGAGAGCGCGTGTCGAAAAACGAAATCGTGAACCACGGCTGGCCTGGTCCGCCGCGGTAGCTGATGTGCGGCGACGCCCAGTTCTTGTTGAAGACGCACGTGCCCGACGCGGGTGCGGAAGGCGAAGACATGTCGGACCCGCCGCCACCGATTGAGCCGCTCCATTGCCTGTCGGGGCACGCATCCTGGCCGACGCTTTTGTCGAGACGGTCTTGCAAGAAGATCGAGTTCCCATTGATGTCGAGGCCGGAGTCGAGATGGCTCGTGTTGTTCTGCAGGTGGGTCTGAGTCATGACTCCTGACGCGGCGTGATACCAGACGGTGCCGCTCTCGCCGCTGGAGCCATTATTGGGGTAGGTGACGATGGGCTCGCCGAGCGCGCTCAGTTGCGTTTTGTGAATGCAACCGGGCTGCGTGCCGGGGCTTCCGGCACACTGGGTCGTATACCAATTCGTGACCGAGAGCGTGTTCAAATTGAACGTGTTCAGATCCATCGTTCCGTTTGAGTTGTAGCCGATGAAAAATAATGTGGTGCCATCCTGGCTGATGTCCGCTTCATCCGGCATGTTAGTGCTGGAATATCCGCTGATCGAGGCGATCGTGGATTTGTTGATGGGACAATTCGATGAGGACGTGCACGATCCCGAAAGCGTATATTTTTTGACCGAGGAGTGCTCGATGTAGTAGCACACCAGCGGATTGGAGATGTCCCAGCGGCATTGGTTTGGGAAATCCGCGATGATCGTTGTCCCCGGCTTGACGCCTGAGAGATTGGTCCCGGCCTTCAAAATCCAGCCGCCATTAAACGTGTTCGTCACGAGGATGTAATCGCCATTGGCATTGATCGCTGAAATCGAAGAGTAATAGACGGCGTATCCGGCATTGTCCGCGACGGAATCCGTGATGCGCGTGATCGTGCAGCCGGTAAACGGATCAATGTAGCTATCCCCAACAGGCGGAGGAGTGAACGTGTCGTAGTTTGACAGGATCACGGCATCCTGATTGTTGTTGATGCCGCAGGCCGGCGCACCCGCGGCGCTGGCGGAGATGCCTGCGCCGGAGCCGGAGAGCGCGACGCTCACGGCCGGAGCGTTGCTGGTGATGGCGATCGAGCCAATTGTGTTGCCGAAGGACGAAGGAGCAAATGTAACGCTCAGCTTTGCAACTTCGTTGGGCTCGAGCGATGTGCCTGAAGTCATTCCGCTCGCGCTAAATCCCGCGCCCGAGACGCTTACTCCCGACAACTTGACCGCCCCCGTGCCATTGTTCGTCAGCGTCACCTCACGCGAAATGCTGGTGCTGACCGTGGCATTTCCGAAACTCAGGCTCGTTGGGCTGGCGACGAGCGAATACCGTGTGGCGCTACTCTTTTTCGACGGCGACACGGAGCCGCAGCCTGTCATGAACGTGAGGGTCAAAGCGATGAGGAAGAATCCGCCGACGCGATTTATTGCATGGACTGAAACGTTCATTGCCGCCACCTCCAAAGCTGAAAGAATTCCCGCGTAGCTGCGGCGTAGATGGTCGAGCGCGGAGAGAATTCCCGGCGCTCAACGTTCAATTCAGATGTGAGAGGGGCCTAAAGCAATTACCAGCAAAATTCGCCAAGTCCGAGAGCTTTGATTCGCAGGATGAATGGCTGCTGGAAAGCCATCAACAAAAAACGCGCTCGATCGCTGCCGCACCCCCGCACGGACCAGCGAAGCGGCGGGGAGTCTACCACGAAAAATGTGAACGCAACATTTCACAGCTGTGCGGGTCTGTGGAAAACTTTTCTGCGGAAATCTTCGGGGAAATCAGCGCGTCAGGGCCCGTAAACATCCAGTTCAGTTTGCGTTCCGATATACACCTTTCCGTTGGCGATCGTCGGAACGGTAAATTTCACAGCGTCACCGGCGGTGTCTCCCGCGACCTGAGAGGTGTTATAGAGCTCGGTTCCAAGATTGGTCGCGTCGTAGGCGTGCAGAACGGCCGGCCCAAGGCCCATGCCGACCGGAGCCGGCGCATACATGCTGCTGTCGATGATCCATACAATGCCGTTCGCGCTTCCATTCGCCGAGACTGATGGAGTTGAGCCTGGGAATTGGATGGTCTCTGGTGAGACTGAGCTCGGGGTACTCGAAGCTAAGACGCCGTTTGATAGGGGAAAGGCTTGAAGCGTGTCCACTTGGCCGCAGAGATAGATAGTTTCGTTCCAGAATGCCGGCACGGAGAACATACCGGACGCATTGTACTGGTATTCCTGAATGATTTCCGGATCGCTGGTGCAAGAGTTCGAGCAATAGTGTTCGTTTCCCGCAGTCATCTCGTCCCGATCGATCAAATAGAATGTGCCCTGTTTGTTGACCTCGAACAATTCGTCCGGATTGCTGCCAGGTTGAGTCGGGAGAAGAAGCACGCCGCCCGATCCCAAATCGTAATCGGCAGAGGAAAGGTATGCCTGGTTATACGGCGTGAAATAGTCTTCAAGGACCAGACTGCTGCCGACCAAACGGATTTTCAAGATACTATCGCCCAACTGGGTTGCAGGAACATTCGTCGTGTCGAATGTGCCGTTGCCACTGGCAAGGAACAGATTTCCGTTCGAATCCGACGTGAGACCCGCGCCAGAGTTCCAAAAGCCTCCGTCCGAGGCGTTTGGTGTGGTTACGAACACGGCATTTTGAGTAAACGTCGCGGCGTTATATGCGAAGAGCCAGCCGTGATAAGGCGTTGTGTCGCAGAGGGAAGAGTAGCCCAGATACACCTCTCCATTCAGCCATAGCAGACCCGGCCGGTTGATATGGCGTAGGGCATTGAAGCTGAGCGAGCCGCCGGAGCTGCCGTCGCCCGTGCCAGGAACCGTCGCGGTGATTACGACATGTCCCGGGCCCTTCTCGAGGCCGGTGATAATGTCAATCGCATGGAGGCGATGAACGATGTTTCCGTTTTCCGTGGAATCGGCTTCCACGTACATTATTCCGCTGCTCGGATCAATCACGGGCGTGCTCGTCGTGCCGACAGTTGGAGTCAAGTCTTCACAGTCGGTACCATTTGCGCCGCTGCTCACCGGCGTTGCGCCGGATGCGGCGCCGTGCGCCGTGTCAATCAAGCTCGCGTGCCAGAGCGCGGCGCCGCTGGTGTCGGCGTCGAAGGCGTAGACGCTGTCGTTTTCCGTCGTAACGTAAATGACATTGTGCGTTGTTCCGCCGGAGATCGCGACGTTCGGGACGTACAACGGCTGGCCGTAGATATATCCGTCCACCGGATCGGCGAACTTCTTCGAAAACGTCGGGGTCTTTACATTTGAGGTCGTGAGCGTTGTTTCGTTGACGTTCTGGCCGGTCCGGCTGATGTCGTTGTGCTGTGTGAACACGCCGGCAAAGCCATTGCCGGTGTGGAGGGTCACGCTCAAAATTGACGCGCCGGTTACGGAGCCGTCCACGGCCTGGATGGTGGTGTAGCCGGCCGTCTTGCCGCTCGCGAGAGGGAGGCTCGTCGCCGTCCCTGACGCGCTGACCGTGGCCACAGCCGTGTTGGTGGAAGTCCAGACTACGGATGAAGTCAAGTTTTGGGTGCTGCCATCACTGTAGAGGCCTGTGGCCGTGAACGCCTGCGTCGCGGAATTATCTGCGATCACTGGATTCTGCGGACTGACCATCAGAGTCTCAAGCGTCGCGCCGGAAGAAGAAGTCACGGTCAACGCGTCGACCGGGCTCGCTACACTGCCGAGCGTGGCCGTGATGTTGCTCGTGCCTGCGCTGACTCCGGAGGCGAGACCGCCCGCTGCGATTGTCGCAACCGAAGTGTTCGAGGACGCCCACGTCACGCTGGCCGTGATGTTCTGCGTGCTCGAGTCGCTGTAGGTTCCGGTGGCCGTGAATTGCTGCGTTGTGCCCTTGACGATCGACGGGTCCGCCGGCGTCACCGCAATCGACTTCAGCGTCGGCGCCGTCACCGTCAGCGTGTCAGACGGACTGACGACGCTTCCGAGCGTGGCGGTGATGTTGCTCGTGCCTGCGCTGACTCCGGAGGCGAGACCGCCCGCTGCGATTGTCGCAACCGAAGTGTTCGAGGACGCCCACGTCACGCTGGCCGTAATGTTCTGCGTGCTCGAGTCGCTGAAGGTTCCGGTGGCCGTGAATTGCTGCGTTGTGCCTTTGACGATCGAAGGGCTCGTTGGCGTCACGGCTATCGATTTCAGCGTGGCAGCCGTTACCGTTAGTGTGTCAACCGGACTGACGACGCTACCGAGGGTGGCAGTGATGTTGCTCGTGCCGGCGCTGACGCCGGAGGCAAGGCCGCCCGCTGCGATTGTCGCGACCGAAGTGTTCGAGGACGCCCACATCACGCTGGCCGTGATGTTTTGCATGCTTGAGTCGCTGTAAGTTCCGGTGGCCATGAATTGCTGCATAGTGGTCTTGGCTATCGACGGATTTGCCGGTGTGACGGCGATGGAGGAAAGCGTCGGTGGTTGAGTCGAATTGCTGGAACCACCGCCACAACCCGGCATGATCGCCAGAGCCCAAACAAGGAATACAAGCGCGCCGAGCCGTTTAATCGAAGGCGATGAAAGTATCATTGCAATATCTCCGAGACGGGGCGAGTTATCCCGTCAATACGATACAAATCATCAACTCGGGTATCGAGGCGGGCTAATTGCGCCCGTTTCGATAATTTCGTTTGACAAGCACGGGGCTAATTACAAATCGTAGCAGAGTCCCGCGTCTCGCAATTGTAAATAGTTTGCGAACGGGTGACTCTCGGTAAACGGGTCGAGCGGCCCACGCCTGAGATGGATCTCGCGCGTCGCTCGCCCAAGATTACACAGTGGACGTTTATCGGAGATACTCTCCACGATGAGAATCGCCGCGCTTCGCGGGCAGATTCGTGTACGTCGAGCCGGACGAGCGTCGCCTGCCGCGAGGAATCCTCGATGAGTGCTTTGACCAAGGTCACACGCCGTAAGTTCTTGGTTGCCGCCGGGTCCGGAGGGGTTGGTCTGGTCCTGGGCTTCTATCTCTGGTCGAAATGTGAGGAAGAAAAAAGGGAGGGGAGGTCCGGAGGTTTTTCGCCGAATGTGTGGCTTCAAATCTCGCCTGAGAACCGCGTGACGATCTGGATTGCGAAATCAGAAATGGGCCAGGGCGTCCAGACTTCGCTGGCCATGCTGGTTGCGGAGGAATTGGAGGCCGATTGGTCCACGATTCATGTGCGGCGCGCTCCGGTTGGCTCGGCGTATGGGCTCGAGCGGACGCAAGGGAGCTCGAGCGTGCGGACATCCTGGGACACGCTGCGCCAAGCCGGGGCAACGGCGCGCGAGATGCTCCTGACGGCGGCTGCGAACGCGTGGGGCGTCGATCGAAACACGTGCCAGGCGCGGGAGGGACAAATTCTCCACGTCCCGACTGGGCGCCAGCTCCGGTATGGCGAACTGGCCGGGGCCGCGGCGGCACTTCCGATTCCGAAAGATGTGCCTCTGAAAAAGCCGGAGGAGTTTCGCTTCCTCGGCAAACCCATTCCGCGCGTGGACATCGAGAGCAAAGTGGACGGCTCGGCCATTTTTGGAATTGATCTGAAGCTTCCGGAGATGGTCTACGCGGGCGTTGCGCGGTGCCCATTCCTCGGAGGGGCGCTGAAACGATTCGACGCGTCCAAAGCTAAGGCGATTCCCGGGGTCCTCGATGTACGGAAAATATCGAGCGGCGTGGCGGTGGTTGCCGATTCAACCTGGAATGCATTCAAGGGGCGGCAAGCTCTCGACGTCGAATGGGATCCCGGCGAGAACAAGGATTTTTCGGAGAGCACGATCGCAAGGGCGCTCGAGGACGGCGTCCAACAAGCCGGCGCGATTGCGCGGAACGACGGCGACGTGGACAAAGCGATCGCGGCGGCCGCGAAGACGATCACGGCAACTTACAACCTGCCCTATCTGGCGCACACCGCGATGGAACCGATGAACTGCACGGCGCACGCGCGGTGGAATCGTTGCGACATCTGGTGTTCCACGCAGACGCCCGAGACCGTGCAACACAGAGCCGCGCGCGTCGCGTTGCTTCCGCCTTTCCTCGTGGATGTGCACACGATGCTGATTGGAGGCGGGTTCGGGCGGCGACTGGAAAACGACATGGTTGCCGATGCCGTGGAGCTATCGAAAGCCACCGGCAAACCGGTGCAGGTTGTTTGGACGCGTGAGGACGACACGGCGCACGATTTTTATCGCCCGGCTGCACACAGCCAATTCGTCGCGGGACTCGATGACGTGGGAAATTTGATTGGGTGGAAGCATCAGATCGTCGCGCAATCCATTGACGCGCGATTCGAATCGCTGGAAGGCGCTGCGGACACGACGTCGGTGCAGGGGGCGTACGATTTGCCGTATGAGATTCCGAATATTCGCGTGACTTATTTGGCGCCGCAGCTTCCCGTTCCCGTCGGATATTGGCGTTCGGTTGGGTATTCGCTCAATGCTTTCGTTACCGAGTGTTTCTTGGATGAAATGGCTTCGGCGGCGGGCAAAGATCCAGTCGCGTTCCGCCGCGAGCTGCTGCGGAATTCTCCGCGCCGAGCCGCTGTGCTCGATCTGGCGGCCGAGAAAGGCGATTGGGGCAAGCCGATGAAGCGCGGCGAGGGCCGCGGCGTGGCGCTGCACACGAGTTACGGCAGCACGGTTGCGCAGGTGGTCGAAGTGGCCGCCGGCAGCGATGGAACGACCCGCGTGAACCGCGTCGTTTGCGCAATTGATTGCGGGCAGATCGTTAATCCCGACACGATCGCCGCGCAGATGGAAGGCGGGATCGTGTTTGGCCTCTCCGCCGCGCTGTGGGGAAAAATTACGTTTAAAGACGGGCAAGTGCAGCAGAGCAACTTCGACGACATGCGAATCCTGCGGATGCGGGAAATGCCGCGCGTGGAAGTCTATATCGTGCCGAGCGCGGAGCCGCCGAGCGGCGTTGGGGAAGTGGGCGTTCCGCCGATCGCTCCGGCGGTGGCGAACGCGATCTTCGCCGCGACGGGGACAAGAATCCGCGACCTTCCGATTGAATCTGCGACGTAGGCGATTGCTCTGGCTGCTTTTTGCGTGACGAATTCCTGCGGAATTACAATCGCCGGCGATTGAACAGCGACAACAATTGGTGCGATCTAGAGCGTTCGGAGATTTCCAAAAGCGTCTGGATGAGGCCTCCGAAGCCCGTTGCGCGGATGAGCGGCGGATCGCATTTTTCGCACGCACGGCCGTCGCTGTGAATCACTTCTTTCACGGCGTCGAGCAGGCCTTTCTGCGCGGGATGCCGCGTCAGTTTGCAGTGTCCGGCCGCGGCAAGATCGCGGACAGACTGCGATGCGTTCGCGGGCGCGTAAGCGATCGTCGCGGCACGGAGCATTTCAACGTCCTGATCGTTGTCGCCGACGGCCACCACCGGTCCGTTCGTGATTCCCAGATATTGTTTCACCTGTTTCAAGGCCGGGCCTTTTCCAGCGCCTTTCGGGAGGACCGTCGTATCCACGGACGTTGGAATGAACGTCAGGCGATCGAACTCCGGACGCGCAAGAAGCGAGCGCATTTCCGCTTCGGGAATTCCCGTCGCAGTCCGATTGACGGAACGATAAGCCCGAATCGTGTGCCGGTAATTCGGATCGACGAAAACTCCAGGTGAGGCTTCCATCGTCTCCCGGCAGCGCGCCAGTTGTTGCGCGGCCTGCGGCTCGATCAGAGAAATTTGTTTTTGATTCACGGCGTCAACGAAGATGGCGCCGGATTCCGCGATGCCTCCCGGGAGACGATACGCGCTGCAATATTGAAGGACATCCGTGATGCCGCGTGCGGTGTTCACGATCACGGAGTATCCGTGGGATTGCAAGGCCGCGAGAGCGACGAGGCCGCTTGTAGTCGTGTGAGGGAAGCCGAAAATTTCCGTGTCGAAGACGCCGTCGAGATCGGTGACGAATAGTGGACCAGTCCATTCCGACGGGGCAGCGTGCGGAAGAAGTGAGCCATTGAAGCGATTCATCTCGTGAACCAGGAAATTTCGGGCCTTGTAGAAACGCCGGTGCCATTGCTGCTGAGCTTCTGTTCGTTTTTCTAGCGCAATCGCGGCGATCGCCTGGCCGTTAACGACCGTGCCATGTACGAGCTTCCATAGCAGAATGCGGGCGTCCACAGCCGAATCGCCGCTCGCATCCGCATAGGCTTGGATCAATTCATTTTCCTCTCTCTCCGAGAGGGCAAATTCAAATGTGGCTGTGACGAGATCGTAGGCGGGATCTACGATGTAAAGTTCCGTGCGGCCGAAATTGTGGTGCTCGAAATCAACTTTCTGAAAACCGTTTGCGGAGTGGATCCAATCCTCGGGGCGCATCTGGCCGTCAGTCAGCGCGGGGAGAGAAGTTACGTAATTGGCGAGATGATTGTGCAGCGCTGAAAGTTTGAGGCGGCCGGCGAGGCCGTACACCCTTCTGAGCATTTCAACGAGGACGCCCCAGCCTGTCCATCCGTAGCTGCTGTCAATGTCGAAGACCGGATCTTTGGACAGGCGCAACTCCCGCGTTCGGGCAGCAACGTACTTCGCCATCCGATCAACCGGCGGCTTGGCTGCCTCCGCAAACGAATCTCGCCCAGTTACTTCGACCCAATCAGCGAACAAGAGGCCGTCGCGAAGCGCGATCGTCTTGGGGACGAAACCGGCCAGCCGCGTTCCCGCGAAATACGCGTGATAGCCGAGCCAGCCCCAGCCGACGCTTTTGGCGATTACTCGCCGCGCGACGGGTTCCACGCCGCCGCGTTTTGCTCGCACATCGAAAACGCGCTTGAGCCTGCATTGAAAGCCATCCTGGAAATGCTCGTCGAGCCGCGCATTCAGCGCGTGTGTCTCGGGGTTCTGCGTCACCTCGATATCGCGCCAGCCGGCGGCACTGAAATATTCGGTCAGGAGCGGCTCGACCGCGGCGGGTTCGAGCGCGCGGTCTTTATGAAGATCGTGCGCTTCGAGACGAATCAGCGTGACGCCGTGAGTATCCTTGTCGTTCGCAGGCAGGCGCCAATTGGGTTGCGTCGGATGCATCGCCGCGAGCAGGAAGAGCCTTTCGGGCTGAACGCCCAACGCGCGGAGCATCCGGATAAGGAGCAGGAAGGTGTTGCCCGTGTTCGGCGATTCGTCAACGACAAGAACTTGCGTGCCTTCAGATTGAAGATCTCGCAAACTCTTCCGCTCCCACGGCGAGATACCTTTCTTAGGCCGCAGCGTGCACCATGAAACCGAATTCCAACCTAATTGAGAAAGCCGCGCCTTCAATACGGGAGCGAAATAAGCGCCCATCGAGCGCGGGCCGATGACGACCAAGTTTCCGCGCTGATTTGCCTGGCTGGCGGCGAAAAGATCCGCAAGAGCGGCTGCGTCCTGATGCGCGAGGTCCTGGCTGCGATATCCGGAAGGAAGCTGCATCGGGCGATCGAGCAACTCTGCCGGGAGATGCGCGTTCAGATTTTTCGCGACGATGTCGCGGCATCTACGCCATTCCTGTGGCGCGGGATCACCGGAGCTCACGAGAAGATCGGAAATCGCATCCGCCGCGGCGGTCCAATTTTCGCGCCACTCCGCGACGCGGGATTTCTGCGAAAACGAGTGGAGGTAGTGGCCTGAATTTAGAATTTTCTGAGCCGCCAGGACCAGGATACGCATTAGCGGGAATTTCTTCGAAAGACGCAAAAGATTCGGAGCGGGCTCCCCGAGGTAGTCGTCCACCGTACACGTGATCGCGCCAGCGAAAACACCAAGATTGGCCCTGCTCTCCTCGCGCTGCCACGATGCAGGGAGAGTCTCGTAGCGATCGAGCTCGGCGCGCAGGTGGCCGAAAAGCTGGCGGACTGTTAGAACGGGATCGAGAGCCCACTCATAAGGGGAGTAAAAGGAAGCTTCGGAGCTATCGTTCACGCGCGAAGCCCGGGATTCTGATTCTGGCGTCTCTGTGCCCTTGGGAGCAGCCAATGGTCATGATCTCCTGATAGAGCCCAGATACAATTCTGCAAACGCCAAGAGAGCTTGGCGGCCCACTTGCTAAACTTACAGTTTCACTGACCGGGAATCAAAGACGGCTTTTCAGATCGGTTCGATTCTGGAACCGCCGGAAGCGGCGCTTTGCCGAAGTCGGTTGATGCGCCGCCTGTGACGAAATCTCGAAGCACCCACCAAAGAATTCGCGGATTCTTCCTGGCTTGCGTCAACGAGTACGGGAGCCAGCCTTGCCCATAAGGCACGTAGACGCGAACGGGAACGCGCAACTCCCGCGCGACCGTTAGCGCCGGCTTGACCGGAAGACCGTAGAGCAATTCGAGCGTGCATGGCGTTCCCGCTTTTCGGAGCCGCTCGATCGCATTGCGGCCGAGCGCGGGGTCGTGAGTGGCGACGGCGACATGCGTGGCCCGGCCGGCGAGCTTGTCAATCACTTTGAGATAACCTTCGCTGAGATCGATCTGAGGGAATTCGGGATCTTCCCACTGGCCTTTGACCACGCGCACGTACAAGCCGAGATCCGCGGCGCGTTCAGCGTCGTTGACGCTTCGCGCCCAGCGGCCCGGGAGCGTGCAGCCGAGGCGGGGGTAGCTGCCTGAAATCTGCTCGATGGCCGCGAAGGTCCGATCGGCGGCTTCCAGTTCGAGCGAATCGAAATGCACCAGGACATTATTGGGACGCGCTCGCTTGACGACTTCAGCGAGCAACGCTTGGTCGAATTTCAACGGCGGGAACTTCACCGAGAGGTAGCAATCCAGTTTTTCTTTCGATATTGCCGCAAGCGCGGAGGAATAAGCATCCACGATTCGCTGAGGCAGTTCTCCATCCACGTTCCAGAAACAGATGGTGGATGTAAAACCGAGGCCGGCGAGACGTCGCGAAACACGCAGCGCGTCTTCGAGCTCGGGGCCGGCGACGTAGGCCTTTCCAAAATACTTGGCCGCAGCTGTCCAGACGGACCAGGCGACTTTGCTCAATACGCGCTTCATTTTTCACGCTTGAATTTGTTCAGCAATCTTCTGCGGGCCGCACCCGCGGCGTCAATGCCCAGCGCCGCGTAGCCGCGAACTCCCGCGGGATATACGCGAATAGCAACGGAAGCGCGCTCGTCCTTCGCCCAAATCTTCGTCCAGTTCGCCGCCGTGCCCAGGAATTCGTACGAAGCAAGTCCCTGCGAAGCGGCGTATCGGATCGTTTCCGCGATGAGAAGCATTCCCGGGGAGCAGCGCGCGACGTCGTCGCGATAGCCGATCTTCAGCAGCCAATAACTTCCACCAGCTTCAATCGCGTATTGCATCGCGACGGCGCGATCTCCCAAACGCAGAAAAGCCAGCCGCAGGATGCCGCTTTCGCAGGCGGCCGTCGCGTACTGGCGATAGAACTTGCCGCGCAGCTTGTCCTTCGCCACGGCACTGCCTTCGCGGCCTTTCCAATTCGAAGCCTCGACTTCGAACGCTTCGTCGAGCAATGCGTTCAGCTCGGCCGGTTTTGGCGTCAATACTTCGTAACGAATCGTACCGATTTTTTCGGCGTTGCGAATGGCCCGGCGCAGATCCGAGCGGCGGCCGGAATTGAGCTGGCGTTCGGGCTCGGCCCAATCTTCGTTCAACACAATGCGCGGAAAGGCCGGCTCGGGGCGAAGGAAAATTTTGGCGCGTCCTTTGTAGGCATCTTGAATCGCGGCGACCGTCGGAGAATCGGCGGGAATGCGCTCGAGAAAGAGCGGCGAGCCAGACTCCACGAGCACGGAGACGAGCTTCTTCAGCGCGGCATCGCCGGTGTAGAGAAAATCGGCGGGCTCGTGTAGATACCTCACGCCGAGATGTTCCAGTCGGCCGAGGCCCGAGCGCTTTACAAGAGGCGCAATCGCGCCCGCGCGCGGCCCGGTATCGATGGCAACAACATGCAACTCACCATCGCGCGGCAGCGTGCTCCAGCAGGCTTCGCTCCAGAGATATTGTTGAATCGGGCTGCATCCGAGGCCTTCGAGCGATTGCCAGAACGGCGCGAGCTCGCCAAGATTCCGGCCGTCGTAAATCGTGCTGCGCGCGGAAGCGTTCCGCGCTGCGTTGGACGGCACGTCTGACTCTCGTTCAACGCCCAAGCGAGCAACGCTTTCGGTTGTATTGCCACGTCCGGGTTCGACTTGGCTCAGCGGCGACACGGCGACACACTCCCAACATTCCCCATCCGGGAATTGCGATACAGCGGTACCTCACATCTTGATTGTAATCGTGTTATATGAAAACGGTTTTCGCGTTGCCGGTTGCCTGACACCTAACAGCAAAGGGGCTCGAGAACGCGAAAGCTGATTCGGCGCGAACCATTAGCTTTTGTCCTCAGTGCGATACGAGGCGGTGAAGCTCATCCGAATCACTTGATGGGCCGATGCTTGAAGGTTTTTTCCCCTCTGACGTACTCGGCGACCGTTTGGCCGCGGCCGTACAATTTATATTTGTAAGTCGTGAGGCCATCGAGACCCATCGGGCCGCGTGCGTGCAGTTTGCTGTTGCTGATGCCTAGTTCGGAACCCAGTCCATAGCGATATCCATCCGCGAAGCGAGTCGAGGCGTTGTGATAAACGCCGGCGGCGTCCACTTCGTCCATGAACTGCCTCGCGGTTTCGCTGTTCTCGGTGACGATGGATTCGGTGTGCCGCGAGCCGTAGCGCTCGATGTGGGCGATCGCGTCGTCCACGCCGTCGACAATTTTGACGGACAAAATCAAATCCGAATACTCCGTGGACCAATCTTCCTCAGTCGCGGGAACGATGCCGCTCTTTGCGAGAAGTGCCATTGTTCTCGCGCAGCAGCGCACCTCGACTTGCGCGGACTTCAGCATCGCGACCATCCGCGGCAGAAATTCTTTCGCGATGGCTTCATGAACGAGCAGCGTCTCCGCTGCATTGCACGCCGCGGGATATTGCAACTTGGAGTCGTAGGTGATAGCGAGCGCCTTTTGGAGATCGGCTTCGCGATCCACGTAGACGTGGCAGATTCCTTCGCCGTGCCCGAGCACCGGGATGCGGCTGTGCGCAGAGACGAATTGCACAAGTTCGCGCGACCCGCGCGGAATGATCAAATCCACGTCGCGGTCGAGCGACAATAATTCATTGACGTCGGCGCGCGACAGGAGGAGATGGATTGATTCCACTGGCACTGCCGGAAAATGCGCGAGATTTTCGCGCCAAATCGAGACGAGAGTCTCGTTGGTCTGCGCGGCTTCGGCGCCTCCCTTCAGGAGGATGGCGTTTCCCGATTTGAGGGCCAGCGCCGCGACCTGCGGGACGACTTCAGGCCGCGCTTCGAATACCACGCCGACGACTCCGAGGGGACATGATTCTTTGTAGAGCGTCAACCCGTCATCGAGTTCCATCGCGGAGAGGCGCCGGCCGAGGGGATCATCGAGACGCGCGACTTCCCGAACCCGCTCAGCCATCTCTTTGACGCCGCGTTCCGTCACTCGAAGCCGCGCGAACATCGCGGATGACATCGAGCCTTTGGCGACAAGTGGCTCGGCATTTCGGCAATCGTTGAGATTGGCCGCGAGAATCCGCTCTTGGCCGTTCTCGATTGCCTGTGCAGCAGCCATGAGAACTTCATTGCGAGCTGCAGCGGAGAGCCGCGCGAGCGCCCGCGCCGAGGCACGAGCGCTCTTGGCCGCTTGGGCGACACTCGAACGCGATTCGGTGGTGGATGTGCCGGTCATGATTTCTGCAACAGAATGATGTTATCGCGAGTCATCAAAACGCGCGACCCAGCCTCGGACTTTCCGGCTCGAGAATGCTTAGCTTCGAGCGCCGTCTCCGCTTCGCGGCTGGCGTAGTTTGCGATTCCGCGCGCGAACTCGTTTCCAGCCTCATCCACAATGCGAACCACATCCATCGGAGCGAAGTGACTTTCGATGCGCACGACGCCTGAGGCGAGCAGGCTCGCCTTGCCCTGCGTGATGGCCCGGTGCGCTCCGGCATCCACGACAATTTGGCCGCGCACATCCGCGGCGTAGGCGATCCAGCGCCGCTTGCCTCGCAATCGCCCGGACGGCAGGAACGCAGTGCCGATTTTCTCTCCGCGGAAAAGGCGGTCGAGCGTGTCGCCGCGATGCCCGCTGGCAATCACGGCGATGGCGCCGCAGCTCGTGGCGATTTCAGCGGCTTCGAGCTTTGTAGACATCCCGCCGCGCCCGCCCGCGGAAGGTCCGGCGGCAAGCGCCTTCAGATCGGGAGTGACCGATTCCGCAAGTGAAATGACTTCCGAGAAAACGTCGCCGCGCGATTTCCCCGACGCTGGACGCGATTCGCGCCGCATCAGGCCGTCCACGTCGGTCAAGAGCACGAGCGCATCCGCTTCGAGGCCGCTCATGACCAGCGCGGCGAGGCGGTCGTTGTCACTGAAGACGGCCTTTCGCGCTGGTTCGCCGACGGATTCGAGCTCGGCCGTTGAAACCGTGTCGTTCTCATTGACGATCGGAAGAACGCCGAAGCCAAGCAGTTTCTCCATCGTGCGCCGGAGATTGGAGTAGCGCGTCCAGTTCGTGAAGTCGTCTTCGGTCAGCAATACCTGCGCGATTTTAACGTTCCACTCACCGAAGAGCTCTTTGTACGAATCCATCAGGCGGCTTTGCCCGACGGCGGCACACGCCTGCTTTGTTACCATGTCGCTCAATCGCGAGCGATGAAGCCCCAGCCAGCCGCGGCCGAGTCCGACGGCGCCCGACGACACGAGCACCACCTGCCTGCCGGCGTTCATCAGTGACGCAATGGAACTCACGAGCGGTGCGATGCGTTCTTTGCAGAGTTCGCCTTCGGGGCCGGTTACGGTGCTCGTGCCGACTTTGATGACCAGCCGGCGCGCCGCCCGCAGCAATTTATCCCGTTCGCCGTCCCTGGAGTTGGTGTCTTGCAATCAGATATCCCGCGCGCTTACCCGGCGCATTACTAAAGACTGCGCGTCCGGCAAAGGAATCGCGCCGGTCCTAGCTTGTCGACCTCGAAACTTCATCTTCGGAGCCTCTCGCCGATCGGCGCAGCCTGCGGGCGTAGTCGAAAACGGATTGTAGGGTTAGCTCGAGCTCCCATACGGTGGCCGGGAGACCCTTTCTGCCGACAACCTTGTGCGCCGTTCCGCCATTTGCGAAATTCTCGGCGGGCAGCGTCGAGAAACAATATTCATAACGGGAAGTCGCGATTTCAACCGCGGGGGCCGACATATTTCGCAACTTTCCCCACGGAAAGGCAAAGAACCGAGGCGGAGTTCCCAGGCGATTCTCCATGTCGTCGCCCGAACCCACAATTTCCTGCTCCAGGGCGTGGCGATCCGTCGAGCCACAATTGAAATGAGTCCGCGTGTGGCTGCCGAATTCAACGCGATCGTTCTGCCAGTAGCGAATCTGGTCCCAATTCAGCGCGCGGAAGCCCGTTGTTCCTATCCGCAGATCGTGCTGAAATTCGGCATGGTTATCAACCGCGTCCGTTGAAACGTACAACGACACGGGAACGCCCGATGCTTCCGTGATCGCGCGAAGACTCAAGAAATTGTCCTCGTAGCCGTCGTCAAAAGTGAGGACAACGGTCGGCGCCTTCACCGATCCTGACTTCAATATCTTTGCCGCTTCCGATACCGATACGACGCGGTAATACCTTTGCAGGAATTCCACTTCACGGAAGAAAAACTCCGTGGGAATCCCCATCCGGTGCGGGCGATCCGAGACGAGATGGTGAAATAAAATCAGGACCGGGAACTGTCCGCGCAGGCGCCGATACCAATTTCGCACAACGACCAGCGGCGAAAGCAGGACGAGCGTATGGATGCACAATTTCCAGGTCGAGCTAATTCTCCAGAGCGGCGGATCGAGCGAGATGTGAAATTGATTCGCACGTGAATCCGCCGTGAATCCCGGCAGCGAAGCCGCCCATGCGGCGACGGATTCGTCCGCGCCGGCTGGGTTCTCCGTTGAAAGCGATTCGATCGCTCGAACAGCGAGGTCATCGGAAATCAAATCCGACTTGAGTTTCATCCCCTCGGCGGTGTCGTAAGGATGCGACGGGAATCGAACAGAAATGCGCCGTAATACGGCAGTTGAATCGAAAGCAGGATCGATTTTCACGCAAGGGCCCTCATCGGGCGACGGAACTGCGCTTGAGGAAGCACTCCCGTTTGAAAATGAAACTTCGATGGCCAGTGAACCATTCCGCGGAAGCGCTTGCGTGGCGGAATCCACCTCCGGCGCGCCGGCCAGGAGGCCGAGGTGGGCATTTTGGCTCCGGACAAATTCCTGCACGGCGGCGGCGTCTAGCTTATCGGCAGCGAAAATCCGCCAGCCCTTCCGTTCGCATTCCTTCGATAACTCGTCCATGCCGAATTCCGAGTTCCCTTTCCACTTCGCCGGGTACGCGTGGACGATGCTCAGGACGATATCGAGGATTCGATCTCGCAGGGCCCGGCGCCATTCATTTTTTTTCGGGGATTTCTGAATCACGATTCCACAGATTTGGGCGCCTGGCACTTCTTGCTCGAGGCGGCACGCGAGATTCCACGTGGACCTGGGCGTGCGATTCGATATGAGCAGAATGCGGAACTTGGACATGTTGCTATTCAGGCCGGTTCGATCTCAACGTGCCGCGCGGGCCTGCCGTCGCAGAAATCCCGTGCGATGGCAGCGGTCGCTGAGTGCCCTGCGCGTGCCGAACGATCGATTTAATTGACCAAGATCGAAGGCTGGCCCTAGTCCATGTTAACAAGCCCCAGCCCCCAAATGGCAATTCTCAAATCATCGTGTTGTGTGAAAAACAGCCGCCGCATTGAAAACGGCCAGTATGTGGAAAAGAGTTGCCGAGTTATGGTACTCGCCCTCTCCGGCAGAGTCTCACGGATCGCGTGCTTTTGGATATTTTCTTATTGTTCAGTAAGTTACAAAAAGCCATGACGGCCAGAGATAGGCAAGGAAGTTGCTAATTTAGGCATGCAGCTAGTCCAGCGCGCCAGCCGCGCAGTGTCGCCCCAGCCATATTAGCAGTGCAGGACCAAGAACCAGAGGTCGCCACAACCAGGGAGGACGCACAAGGCGATGACCATCGTAGCGGAATATCCGGTAACCGTAACTCGTGAGACCAAGCCTGCCGGCGTCGGCGAGCATCGCCAAACCGGAAAACTTCACGTCAAGAAGCTCAGCTCCTGGAGCGAATTGGAAGCGCTCCGTCCAGTGTGGAACGCGATTCTTGCCGACAGCGCGTACCCGACGATTTTTTCCACTCCCGAATGGCTTGGCGCCTGGTGGAACGCTTTCGCGAACGGCGGCGAATTGTGGGCACTCACCTTCGTTGACTCCGCAGATGAGATTGTGGGACTGGCGCCTCTCTACATCGAAACGGCCGACGGTCCTTTCAACTTGCGGTTGCGATGCTTGCGGTTCGTGGGCGACGGCTCGGACGACTCCGACAATCTGAACTTGATCGTCCGCCGCGGGCACGAAGAAGGCTGCGTTCACGCCATGATGAACTGGCTGGCCTCGGAACGTGGCTGGGATATCTGCGAGTTGAATACTCTGCCCGTTCATTCGGCGGTCCTCGCACCGTTGACTGTGAAGCTGCACGATCGGGGTTGGACGTTTCGCCGGCTCGAGCGTGCGAATCTGGCGATTTCGCTGCCGGACACCTGGGAGCACTATCTGGATCAGATCTCGAAGAAAGAGAAAACAAAAATCAAGAGCCGCACTCGGAAGCTCGAGAAGCATTTCCAAGTGGACTTCCACGAGTGCAACAATCCGCGCGAGCTGGCGCAGAATCTGGACATACTCTTCGATTTGCACCAGAAGCGTTGGCAGTTACGCGGAATTCCAGGAACATTTTCGTCTGCGAACCGCCGCGAATTCTATCGCGAAATGGCGGCCGCCTTTCTCAAAAAAGGCTGGCTCGGCTTCCGGATTCTGAAGCTCAATGAGAAGCCTGTCGCGGCGCAGTTCGGCTTCCGGTACAACGCGACGTACTATGGCCTACAGGAGGGATTTGATCCCGAATATGCGGAGCTCAACGTGGGCTACGTCCTCAGGGCCTATATGCTCAGGAGTCTTATCACCGAAGGTGTTCGTACGTACGACTTCTTGGCGGGCCAGGACCCGTATAAGAAGCGCTGGGGCGCGGTGTCCGGAAATTACGTAGATGTTCAGTTTGCGCGGCCATTTGCGCGAGGGTCGTTCCACATCCAGGTTGCGCGATCAAGGAACAAGATGAAGGAGTGGCTCTGTTCGCAGCTCCCTGCTCACGCCATCGAGACGCTTCGTCGCGCGTACCGGACCATTTCGACGGGACACGCCCCTGCCGCGCCTGCATCGCCGCAGACGCCTCGTAAGACTTTCGCCGCAGCGGAGTGATAGCGCGAGCCAAGAAACCCAATTCAATGTGTACAATCCATTCCAGAGCGCTGGCGAATGAGACATAAGCGATCCACGAAACGCGAGTTCCGGATCATGTCCGGTCGCAGCCTCTCGTTCCGGCTGCGGACTGCTCCGCTCCCTCTGCACGCGCCTACAAACCCGAGATCGCGATGACTCTCACGCAGAATGCCGCCGAGGAAATAGCGCAGGAGACCAGCTTGGTCGCGGCCCGCGAAGACCGCAAACTCTTGGCGGTGACAACCAAGAAGATTAGTTCCTGGAATGAGCTCGAAGCTCTGCGTTCGCCGTGGGAAGCGCTGCTCGGCGACTGCGCCGGCCCGACGATTTTCTCGACTCCAGAATGGCTCGGCGCCTGGTGGCGAGCCTTTGCGAGCGATAAGGAGCTAACGGGTGTCGCGTTCTTAAACTCTACCGGCGAGATTGTGGGACTAGTTCCGCTTTATCGAGATCGCTTCAGTGGCCCTTTGAAATTTCCCGTTCGACGGGTGCGATTCGTTGGCGATGGCTCGACAGATTCCGACAACCTCGATCTCGTCATCGCGCGCGGATACGAGGATACCTGTGTGCGCGCGCTGCTGGATTGGCTGGGCGCCGAGCCCGGATGGGACGTCTGCGAACTGAACACGCTGCCGCTGGACTCGGCGTCTCTCCCGGAGTTGTTGCGCGAACTGAACGATCGCCGCTGGACTCTCCGGAAGCTGGAAACTCCCCGCTCGACGATTTCCTTGCCTGCCACGTGGGAAGGCTATCTCGGCCAGATTTCAAAAAAAGAGAAAACGAAGATCAATTACTACACGAACCGGCTCAAGAGGAGATTTGAAGTCAGCTTTGGACGTTGCGCAGACGAGGGCGAGCTCGGCGCGTGCCTCGAATCTCTCTTCGAATTGCATCAGAAGCGATGGGAACTCCGGGGCTTGCCGGGAACTTTCGCGTCGCAAGAGCGCCGCAAGTTCTACTACGAAATGGCTGCCGCGTTCTTGAAGCGGAAATGGCTCGAGTTCTGGCTACTAAAGCTCGACGGCAAGACGGTCGCGGCGCAATTCGGATTCCGGTACCGCGATGCCGTGTATTCGCTTCAGGAGGGATTCGATCCAGCGCTGTCGTCGGATCGGGTGGGCTATCT
This sequence comes from uncultured Acidobacteriota bacterium, assembly GCA_963838705.1. Taxonomy (GTDB): domain Bacteria; phylum Acidobacteriota; class Terriglobia; order Acidiferrales; family UBA7541; genus Palsa-147. The sequence continues at coordinate 813,692 of CAWIRU010000007.1, forward strand.
CCTGCGCGCGCACGCCCTGAAAACTCTGATCGGCGAGGGCGTTCGCCAGTACGATTTCCTGGGCGGCGAGGATCCGAGTAAGGACCGCTGGGGCGCGCAATTGGGCCGCTATATAGACGTGCACTTCGCCCGCCCGCACTCGCGCGGCAGCGCTTATCTAAAATTCGACGAGGCAACGGGCGAATCGAAGTCGTGGCTGAAGGCGAATCTTCCGGCGCCTGCTTTCCGAGTCGCGCAGCGCGTCTATCACGCGGTTCGTGGCACCAAGCCTCCCGCTGACGATCAAAGGCCGAAAGCCGCGGACCAGTCCGCGAAAGGCACCGGCGAAGAGGAATAGGTGCTACCCGGCGAGTACCCTCACGAGAGATACCATTTCACTTTGATCCGTGATAGGTCTTATGCTGCCAAATCGCGCGGCGCTTCCCGCGGGCCGCTCATGACGATGACCGACGTAATCAAATAGTTTATTGCGTCGAGCCGTTAGCTCCGCAATGTTGCGCGGAATCACCGGCGGAGCGCGAATTCAAAGTGAAAGCGATTGTCGGAGTGCTTATCGCAAACCGGAGGAAATCCATGGCAAAGAGATTCGGACCAACACTCGTCTTATTCATCATCTGCGCTGTGGCCCTGCAGGCCCAGCAGGCACTCGACAATGATGGAGTCATAAAGATGGTCAAGGCTGGCCTGGCGGAGGATGTGATTGTTTCCGCGATCGCAAGCCAGCCGGGCAGCTACCAGCTTGACGCGGATCATTTGATCGCGCTGAAGGCCGCTGGAGTGCCGGACAAAGTTATGGCCGCGATGGTGACGAAGAATTCGGGCGCGACTGCGGCGCCAGCGGCTCCTGCTGCCCCCGCTGCTGCGGCTGCCCCGCTCGTCGACGAAATCGGCGTCTATTTCAAGAAAGGCGACAACTGGGTCGAGATGTATCCGGAAGTGGTCAACTTTAAGACGGGCGGATTCCTGAAGTCGATGGCCAGTGAGGGCATCGTAAAAGGCGACGTCAACGGGCATCTCGCGGGCAAGAGCGCCAAGACCTCCGTGACCACGCCGCTCGATTTCCTGGTCTACATGCAGGAAGGCGTTTCGATCACCGAGTATCAGCTATTGCGATTGCGTGTTAGCGGGAACTCACGCGAGTTCCGCTCCGTCACCGGCGGCGTGATCCATTCCTCCGGAGGAGCCCAGCGCGACGAAGTCCCTTTCGAATCCAAGAAGATCGCGCCGCGCACCTATGAAATTGTGCTCGGACCCGACATCAAAGCCGGCGAATACGGCTTCTTGCCGCCGGGCGCGGTAAGTTCCTCGAACATGGCCAGTTCCGGAAAGATGTACACGTTTCAGGTGCTGGAATAGCGGCCTTCGCCAACGTTTCGCATGCGACTCAACGGACGTGACTCGCGGAGGCTAGATCCCGCCGACGCCACGCCCTTACTTTTGGCTATTCTCGCGGTGAATTAGGGAACGGATCTCAGAAAAGCTTGCGAAGATCGGCCAGAGTGACCGAGCGGAAGTCCGGAACCACGGCATCGCATCCGGCCTGGACGAGTGCGTCCTTGCGTCCGTCCTCGGCGATTCCCAGGCATTTCATCCCCGCCGATTTCGCGGCAGTCACGCCTGAGACCGAATCCTCGAAGCAAATGGATTCGGACGGCGACACGTCTAACCGCTTGGCGACTGCGAGGAAGATGGACGGATCGGGCTTTCCGTCTTTTACGTCGTCGCCAGTGACGACGGCCTCGAAGTAATTTTGCAAGCGCAATTGATCGAGAAGCTGGTGGACGCGTCCGCGGCCGCCGCACGACGCCACGGCCATCGGAACGGAAGCGGCGGAAAGCTGCTCGAGCATTTCCCGGACGCCTGCAATCGTCGCAATTGACTTGGCTTCTTCGCGAAACAGGACGTCCTTCTGCTTGCCGTAAGTTTCCATTTGTTCCGAAGTCACGTGGCCGAGAAAATGTTCGAGGATTTCTTCCCTCTTCCTGCCCTCGAGGACAAATTCCATGTCGCGCTCGCTAACGGCCTTCCCTTGCGCTTCGAGAAACTTGCGCCAGGCCGCCATGTGAATGGGATGGCTGTCCACGAGGACGCCATCCATGTCGAAGATGGCGCATTTTATTGGGCCCGGCATCATCGCGCTCCCACGGGCCGCAGTCCCGGCCAGGTTGTTTGCACGCGTTCGTACTTCTCCGCCGTTCCGATGTCTACCAGATAATCCGATACCTTGTACGCGGCCATGCGTCCGATCAGTTTAGGGAGAACATCGAATCCGATGTCAGCGGGCGTCTTCTGTGGAACCGATTCGAAAATCTCCGGTGACGCGATCAGAACTCCCGTGAATGCCCAGTTGCTCGCCGGTTTTGCGGGCTTCTCGACGAAATCGCGGACGATTCCGTCCTGATCCACCGTGACAATGCCGCACTGCGTCGGATTGGTGACTTCGTAAAGCCCGATCGTCGCGACCACGTCTCTTTGGCGATGAAAATCGAGCAATTGGGTCAGATCCACATTCGTTAAGACGTCGCCATAGAGGACAAAAAACTCGCGTTCCGCCGCGACCCACTCGTAATTCGCGCGCAACGTCCCCGCGCTTCCGAGAAGAGTTTCTTCCTCGCTGATCCGGATCGAAAGGCCCGCTTTCGAGTTCGCCGCGTAATCCTTCACCATGCCGACGTGTGAATGAGCGTTGATCAACACTTCGGTAATGCCGTGCTGTTGGCAGAGATCGAGCCAGATGCCCAACAGAGGAGTATCCCGAATGGGCAAGAGACACTTGGGGGTCCGATCGGTGAGGGGTTTAAGGCGTGTTCCGAGGCCAGCCGCGAGGAGAAATGCTTTCATGCGAGAGGACCGGCCCTAATCGGAAGAACCCTCTAAGACAAAATTGGAGCGGGAATCTTCTTCGGCAGACGGATTGAAGATCCAATACATCCCGCACTTTTCGTCGCCGTCAATAAACGGATCGTTTACAACGACGTGCGCGCCGTCGAAATCCAGCTCGAATCCCATCTCGCGAATTCCGAGTTCAGCGAGCGCGTGGCGCACATCGTTCTGATGCTCTTCCTCGCAGAAGACGAGCAAAAATCCTCCGCCGCCGGCGCCGGTAACTTTTCCGCCGAGAGCTCCGTTCTGAATGGCTGCGTCGTAGGCGTTATCAATAATCGAAGTCGAAATCTGGGAGGAAATTTTCTTTTTGGCCTGCCAGCCTTCGTCCAGCATGGCGCCAAATGAAAGGAAATCGCCCTTCAGTAGGACGTCCCGCATGCGATCGGCGAGCGCGCGAATTTCGTGCAGGGAATCGCGCGCCTGGCCGGTGCCCTTCCGAGTGGATTGCTCTTGTTCTTCCAAGAGCTTCCAGGAATTGTGGGCCACACCCGTGAAAAACAGCATCAGGTTGCCCTGAAATTCGCGCAGCAGGTCGCTGCGCATCGAGACCGGCTCGACCAGCGTCGAACCGTCCGGATTGAAATTGATGAAATTCAGGCCGCCGTATGCCGCCGCGTATTCGTCCTGTTTCCCCACCGGCTTGCCCAAAATATTTCGCGCAATGTGATGCGCTTTCTCGGCGAGTTCAAATTTCGACAACGGCAAGTCCATGTACGTGGCAAGTGTCTTCAAGACTCCAACGCACACGCTGGCCGACGAGCCCAGGCCCGTTCCCGCCACGATCTCCGATGCCAGAAAGAGGTCCACCGAAATGTCGCAGCCAAGCTCTTTGATCGCGGCGAGCGGAATTTCCAGCTCGCTGTGTTTGAGCTGCATCCGGGAAATATCCTGCCAGGTCTCAGTGACGCGCAAATCGGAGGAAATCACCTGGATTCTCCCGTCCGAGCGCTTCTTAAGGATCGTGTAGAAATATTTATTGATTGCGGAACTAAGGACAGCTCCGCCGAATTCTTCGTAGTAGGCGGGAAGGTCGGTCCCGCCGCCGCCGAAGCTAATCCGAACCGGGCTGCGTACGATTAACATGCAGGCCCTCCCGAATAGCCCAGCGTTGCTTGTCGGACGGAGTGGCGACGCTCGGCGCCGGACGCGGCGCCACAAAGGGCCGGAACGCCAGCGTCCAAATCGTTTGCAAGAAGATCGAGAGGTCGAGGAAGAGCGACCACCGATAAATGTATTGCACGTCGAACTGCGCCTTGTCTTCCGAAGAATGGTATTCGCGAAGTCCGTGCACTTGGGCGAGCCCGGTCAACCCGGGCTTGACCTGCAGCCGCTGCCGCTGCCACGCCGAGTAGTGCTTCACTCGCTCGGGTGATTCCGGCCTCGGGCCCACGAGGCTCATTTCTCCGCGGATCACATTCCAGAGTTGCGGCAATTCGGTGAGGCTCATGGATGCGAGAAATTTGTCGAACCCAACGAGATCGTCCGCCCAGCGATCGATATTGAACCGGAACATCGGGAACGGCTTGGCGTTCTCCCCGCATCGGATTTCTCTCTTGAAAGCCCCGCCCTTCTTGCCGTGTAGCGCGAGCGCGATGATGGCAATCGCGGGTGACGCGAAGACCAGCATGATCACGCCGCCGACAAGATCCATCAGCCACTTCAATTCGAGCGATCCGAACGGGATGCTACGCGACTCAACTGAGATAAGCGGCACCTCGTCAATTTCGCTGAGCTGCGCTCTCGAGGAATAGAGTTCGTACCACTGCGGAACCAAATGGACCTGCATTCCGGCGCGATGGCAATTCGTGATGAGCTTTTCCATTTCGGTGCCCAACGGCAGTTGTTCCGTCAGGATCAGCTCTTGCACCCTTTTCTGTTTCAGAAGATCGAGGACGTTCAGGGTACGCACGCCGATGATGCCGGCCTTCGACTTGCCCGGCTGCGGCGACAGCGTCACGTCAGAGGGATAGAGCCTGCCGACGAGTTCAATCATCATCTCCGGATGGTTTCCGATTCTGTTCGCTAATTCCTGTGCGATGCGGCCGCTACCGACAATCACCACCCGGCGCTTTGCGCCCAATCCCAATCGCGACCATGACTTGACCAGCCACCAAGCGACGCACCGGATAACCAAAAATCCGATCGGCAGAAGACCGCCGAGAAAGAGAAGGGCCAGGCGCGAATAGCTGATTTTCGTCAAGAACCCGAGGGCGAGCAGCGAGCCCATCAGAACGAAGGCGCCGGCAAATACCTGCGCAAAGACGCGCGGGAAATACCAGCCGCGGCTGAAGCCGTCGAGGTCTTTGTTGGAATAAAGAATCGTCCAGACAATCAGAGCGGAGGCCACCGAGAAAATATAAAAAGAGAGCGAAGTCGGGCGGCTCGCGTCCGGCGTGACCAATCGGAAGCGAAGAAGATGGGCGAATACGCAGGCCGTCGTGATCCAAATGAGATCGGCAGCCAAGATTGCGTATCGCAGACGGTTTTTCATACCACGCTGGCCTTTGTGACTCGCGAGGCGGGATTTTCGTCCGAAGTTTCCCACTCCCACGCGCCGCGAATAATTTCTTTCAGATCGGAGTGGGCAGGCTTCCAGCCGAGTTTCTGTTTCAGCTTGGCCGGGCTAGCACACAGGATATCCGGATCGCCCAATCTGCGGGCGGATTTCCGGGCCGCGATTTCCTTGCCCGTGACTTCCTTGGCGAGCTGCCAGACTTCCTGGACGGAGTGACTCGTGCCCGTTCCGATGTTGTAAGCGTCGAATCCGGGCGTGTCCATTTGCTTCAGCGCCAGAATGTGCGCCTGGGCGATGTCAATTACGTGGACGTAGTCACGCAGGCAGGTTCCGTCCGGCGTCGGATAATCCGTGCCGAAAATCTCGAATTTCTCGCGGCGGCCAGAGGCGACCTGCAAGAGAAGGGGAATAATGTGCGTCTCCGGCTCGTGCCGCTCGCCAAAGCATTGCGAGCCGCCGCACGCATTGAAGTAGCGGAACGCGACCACGCTCCAATCGTACGCAGAGGCGTACCACTTGAGCACTTCTTCGAACATCAGTTTGCTGTGCCCGTAGGAGTTCACGGGGTTCTTTGGCGCATCTTCGAGGATCGGAACCGACTTCGGGTTGCCGTAAACCGCCGCCGTCGATGAAAACACGAATTTCCGCACGGAGTGTTTCTTGAGCGTCTCGATCATCGCGATGGCACGGGCGACATTGACGTCGAAAAACGCGCCGGGATTCGTCACCGATTCGGGGATCAGGGCTTTCGCTGCAAAGTGAAATACCGCGGCAAATTCCTTTGCGGCCAGAAGATTGGAAAGAGCGGCGCGGTCGCCGATATCGAAACGGTGAAAATCGGCGCCTTCCGGAACCGCATCGGCATGTCCCGTTGAGAGGTCGTCTACAATGTCAACCGCGAAGCCACGCGAAATCAATTGAGCTGCGCAGGCTGATCCGACATAGCCCGCTCCGCCGGTGACCAGAATCCGTTCCATCAGAACGCGCCTTCCCGGCGAAAGACCTTAAGTGGGGTTAAGAGCATGATCTTCAAATCCGCGTACAGGCTCCAGTTCTCTATGTAATATACGTCCATTTTCACGCGCTCGTCGTACGATACGTTTTGCCGGCCGTTTACTTGCCAATAGCCCGTTACGCCAGGTCGAACCGAGAGGACCAAATCCTTGTAGGGGCCGTATTTATCCAGCTCTTTTGCGGTGAACATCCGAGGGCCGACCAGGCTCATCTGGCCAACCAGAACGTTGAAAAGCTGAGGCAGCTCGTCGAGGCTGAATTTCCGGAGGATCGCGCCCGATTTCGTGATTCGGGGATCGTTCTTGAGCTTGAAGTTGCGTTCAAATTCTGCTCGCAGAACCGGGTCGGCATTTAGAATCGCATCCGCGTCACGCCGCATGGTCCGGAATTTGAGGGCGTCGAATTCGCCATGTTCGCCGAGGCATCTCCGGCGGTGAATGATTGGCCATCCATCGTCAATCGCCACGAGGAGGCCAACGATCAGGAAGAGCGGTGAAAAGATGGCGATGAGAGCTGCAGATCCCAGGATATCTATGCAGCGCTTGAGGATACGGGATACCGACATTTGATTCGCTGGCGAAATGCGCTTGACCGGGACGAGGGGCTCCGATGGAGAGCTAACAACGATCTCCGATTGTTCTTCAGAGATTACCATGAACGCGCCTTCTAGCTCCTCAGCAGATCCCTCTGCTGACATTGCCGGACCCTGACCCGTTGGGTTAGAAGACGTTTTGCCGGCGGAGCCGCCGGAGCCTTCAGACCCTATCCTGCGTTTGCGGCGGCAGCGCGAACATGTGCGGCTCGCGACTGTATTCGATTGCGGACCAACGTGAAGAGAGCGTGGGAAACACTGACATGCAAATCTTCGATGATCTGCATGTTATCCGATGGAACCACAACACTAAGATCGCAAAGCGGCTTCATTTTGCCGCCTTGAAAACCGCCCAAGCCGATGGTGAACGCGCCGGCCTCGCGAGCCGCCTGCAAACCAAGCAGGACATTGGGTGAATTCCCGCTGCCGCTGATCGCGAGCGCCACATCGCCGCGCTGAGCGAAATTCCGAATCTGCTCGGCAAAAACCAGGTCGTAAGACGTATCGTTCGCCCAAGCCGTTAGCAGGGGCATGTTGTCGGTCAAAGACATCACTCGAAAACGCTTCTGCGCGTTGCCGTCCATGCTCGTGCCCTTGCCCATATCGCAGGCGAGATGCGAAGCCAGCGAGGCGCTTCCACCATTTCCGAAAACGAAGACGCCGCGGCCGTTCTCATAAGCGTGATAAAGCTTATCCGCAACCTGTTCAACCTTCGAATGCGGCATCGCTGCGAGCACCCGAGTGAGATTCTGGAAGTAGCTTACCGAACTCGTAATTGGCGTGCTCGCCGCCGGCGTCTGGATGCTCATCACGGCTGGGTTTGTGTTGTTCACTGATTTCTCCCGTCGCCTCTTATCGGCGACCGCGGCCGATCTTTTAGCAGGTCCTGCCCGAGGTCACTTATACCTTTTCTCACAGTGGTAGAGGCAATCTATGTACCACGGCAGGGTAATTCCGACTCAGGCCGCTGTAGGGGCGAAGTTGTTTGTTTGCAATGAGTTGCCAATTTAGATGGCGCTCGCGAAGTCGCTCTGGGCTTCGATCGTCGTACGGCTAGGGAAATCAAGTTCCTCCGACAAGAAAGAAGTTGCATCAACTCGGCGGCAATTCGTCACTCGCATATGAGCCGTTCACTGTCTAAAAGGTGACAAGGTCAATTCGGGATTTCTCAAAAAGCGACAAACATCAATCTCGATTCGCGCACGAAACAGACTGATCAATCGAACGAGTCCCGACTGATTTTGTGCATCTCGAGATTTGATCGCCCATGACGATGGTTCTTGTCGAGGTGAATCCAGAATGCAGCGCTAGCGTTCCACGCTCCGAGACGGAAGAGCTTCGGTGGGCGCCTTTCGAGGAGTTGCAGACCAGGCGGCGCTCTGGCGACGGCTGAGATGCCGGAATAATCCGAAGAGCATCGCAGCGTTCATCGTGCAGAAGTAAAGCGGAATCCGGCAGACGCCTGCGGACCGGCCGCTCCTTTTTAACGCGAAACCGACGAGGGCAAGCGCGTAAAAAACGCACTGGGCAGCGAACAGTGCCAGGTAAAACGGGTTTCGCGCGAGGCCGGCCGTGGCTGCCAAGGCGGCGATCATCAGAATGGGTGTGATCCAGCGGAGCACGCGATGAGACCAATACGCGAACGCGACGCGCCCTCTAAAGGGATTGAGGTATCCAGGATGACCGAGTAGCGTCTGAAAATTGCCCGCTCCGAGCCGCACCCTCCGCTCAAACTGAGATCCAAATGTCGGCGCGATTTCCTCCACGCCGATTGCGGAGGGGTCGTAAACAATCCAGTAACCGTGAAAACGGAGATCGAGCGGAATCTGGAAGTCTTCCACGATCAGGTTCGGCTCGGGGCGGAAAAGCGCCCGGCGAATCGCGTAGACCCCGCCATTGGCGCTATGCAAGCAGCGAACACGGCTCTCGAGGATTTTCAGGGCGGACTCGTACTTCCAATACAGGCCTTCGGCCGCGGGATCAGTGCCTGCCGCCGTCACTCGCACTTCTTCTCCGCTGACCGCACCGACTCTCGGATCGCTGAAGTGGCGGACGAGGTTTGCAACGCAGTCGGCCCGGAACATTGTATTCGCGTCGGTAAAAACCAGAATCTCCGCCGAAGTCCGTTGCGCCAAATCCGTAATGACGGCGAGCTTTCCGCGACGCGCGGTGAAGTGAAATACTTGAACGCGAGGCGATTGAACGCGGCTCAGGATCGCGGCGGTAGAATCCGAGGGCGAATCGAGCCCTATTAGAATCTCGGTAAGTTCTTCAGGATAATCAATTTCCAGCGCATTCTTTACGCGCTCCTCGATTACCGATTCTTCATTGAATGCGGAGATTACGATCGCGACCCGCGGTTGTTTGGAGGTGTACCCGGAAACTGAGGCCGCGCGCCGGGATTTCCGCTTTAACAAGAAAACCAGATCCGACTTCGCCTGCGCCAGGAATCCGAGAACCAGGAGCAGGATCGGGTAGCCCACGTAGTTATAAAGAATGGCGCCGACGCTGGCCCAAAAGACGATTTTGAGAGTCAGCGCCATTGAGGCCGTCCCTGACTTGAACTTGGCACTGGGAGCGGCGGCTGAGCTATCGGAGAAGCAGCCAAGGAATGAGAATCTTCCTGCGGCCGTATCCGGCGGCCAATGGCCCAAAGGGCTGCCGTGATTCCGGCGACGTAATAAAAGAGATAATCGTAGGCGATATGCGCAAAGAAGCCGTTAAACACCAGAGCCGCGACGCTCACGGTTGAAGCGCGCGCCAACAGCCATAGATCCGCATTCTCCTCATCGCCCGCGAACATACGACTGATTTCCCTGGAATGCCGAAACATAGCGTAGAGCATCCAGAGAAAAATCAGCAACGCCGGAATTCCGGCTTCGGCCGCGAGTTGGGTGAACGAATTATGGGTTCCATACCAGGCGTAAGGCCCCATCCGGTTGTAGCCGGTGTAGACAGAAAAATTGCCAACCCCCACTCCAAGCACGGGATTCTGGAGGGCGACTATGAGCGACATCTGAAGCAGCGCCAGCCGGCCCCGTGTCGATTCTTCCGCCGAGGCCGCGGTCGCGTTGCTTACGGTGCTCGAATCGCTCCAGATCGTTTCCACGCGCTCCCAAAAAGCGCCGGGAGCTTTGGCCACGGAAACGACGAAGCTGAGGGCGATCAAAACAGTGACGAGCCGGCCGCGCCCCGATCCGCGCAGGACGAACCACCACGTCAAGACTGCCGAAAAAATGATGCCTAGGAACCCACCGCGCGATGCGGTAAGCACGAACATCCACATCGTGGAGGCGATGGCAACAATCAATATTCCAGTGCTTAGGCGCGAGCGCCGGGACATGTAGAGATACGCCAGGTAAGGAAGCGTCACGGAGAGCGTAATGCCCAGGAAATTCCATCCCAAGAGTCCCCGATTGACTCCAACAAACCGGCCACCCACCTGGAGAGCCGGATTTCCCTGCATCAACAGCGACGCCACGCTCGCGACCAATTCGCTGAAGACCACCGCCCACAATATTCGTCGAACCCGACTGACCGTCGTCAGCGTCTGCGTCAGCAGCAAGAAGAAGAGAAAGGTTCTTACCCAAATTTGCGAAAGCAGGTCGTAACTGCCGTGGTGCCAGAACGCGAACGGCACGCCGAGACAGAACCAACTCGTGAGGAGGAAGACACAAGTCAGCTCGGCCGACCACACGAACTGCATCCGGCGCGAAACAAGAGCCCACGCGTAGGCGATGACGGCGCAAATTCCGAGGGTTAGCGTCAGGTGAAGCATGCCGATCGGGGCATAGATGTCTTCGGGCCGGGCAAACGCCACGAACACGAATAACCAGGTCAGGCCGAACGCGATCGCTCCCGGCTCGCGAGTTGACACTGGCGAGTGATCCGCAGCGTGCGCAGCGGCAGCCGGGGGCATCAGCAGAGGATTTGCCGGGCTTAAAGTCTTATTCATCGTTTCCGCGTCAGGATTCGCGCGCCACCGTCACGCATTCGGGCGGCGGCGTGGCAATGCCTTTTGCAGTCTTTTCTTTCACGCTCGAAAGCGTCGCTTCCATACTATCAACGACGGACGGCCAGTCATGATCGCGCAAGACGCGGTCGCGCGCCGCGGTTTCGATCGCAGCCCGCCGTCCGCCGTCCGACAAGAGTTCGGTAACCGCGCGAGCGAAGTCTTCAGGCTCATCCGCCAAGCGCAATTCCTGCCCGTCGCGAAACGGCAGGCCTTCGGCGCCGATGGTCGTCGAAATCACGGCTTTCGCCATCGCCATGGCTTCGGGAATCTTAATTCTCGTTCCGCCGCCAACGCGGAGCGGAACCACTACCACTTCGGCTTTGGCAAGATGAGGCCGCACGTCGTCAACTCGGCCCGTCAGAGTGATCCCCGGTTGTAGAGCCGCCGCGGCCTTAATCGCAGCCGGGGGATTTCGCCCGATCACCTCGAAGCTTACGCCCGGAACGGCCTCGCGAATGCGCGGGTAAACATCGCGGATGAACCAAATAACTCCGTCCTCGTTCGGATACCAATCCATCGAGCCGACAAAAGCGAGGCGCCCCGGCACTGGCGGTACGGACATCGGGCGGAAATATTCTCCATCCACGCCGGTGGGAATCGTCGACACGTCTCTCGCGCCGAGATCCTTTTCGAACATTCGCCGGTCTTCTTCGGAGACGGCGATCACGTGGTCGAACGACTGGCAAATACGCGCTTCGATTTTTAGAGTTTTCTTCCATTCAGACGCAAAAATCATTTTCTTGAGCGGCGCGGTCTCCGTCTGCCATTGGCGCTTGCGCAAAAGATATTCCACGTTGTGCTCGAAGACGACACGGGGCCGCATCGGCAAATCAAGAGCCGGAGCGGCGGTTTGCAGGAAATCGCAAAAGAGAAGATCAAATTTCCCGTTTTCCGTCTGTGTTTTCAGCGCGCGCACGAATTCCGGGATGCAGCACTTGGCAACGAAATAGGGGAGCGAGCTCATCTGATTCGCGATCAATTCCCAATAGAAACGCCCGGAGTATTTGACGCTCTCTTTCCAAAAGACGGGCGTATAGCTCGAGAACATCTGCCGCATTTCTTTAATTCCGGCGGCGTCGGTATCCGGATTCGCCAGCGAAATCGCGTGCACTTCGGCGCGCTTGGCGAGGCGGGAAAAAATTTGCAAGCTGCGGATTTTGCCGCCGGTGTCGGCGGGCACAAGAGGCCGCGGGAAAGCGAGGAGAATCTTTAGCATCGGCGTTAGACCGGGCACATCGCTTCAGGCGACCGGGACTCCGTTCGCCGCGGATGTCTTTTCCGCGCGCGCATCAATATCACCGTCGAAGAAAATGCGGTTCCACAGCTCGAAATTCAGCAGGCGCCAGCAGCCTTCGGTGGCGGGCGAAGAGCCTCGACGGTGCTCCTCAAGGAGCCGCTTCACGAAATCATGCCGGACGATTCCGCGGCCCGCGAGCCGCCCATCGGTGAGAATCGTGGAAAGTTTGTCGAATAGCTGATTTCGCAGCCACGGCTTGATTGGCGTCGGAAACCCCTTCTTGTTTCGATAGAGGATCTCGTTCGGAAGGCGCCCCACCATGGACTGTTTCAGCAGATGTTTTCCGGAAGCGTAGCGGACCTTGTGCTGCGCGGGAATTCCCATCGCGAACTCGACCAGTTGATGATCGAGGAAGGGCACGCGGCTTTCGAGCGACGTGGACATGCTCATCTGGTCCTGCTTCATCAACAATTCGACGAGGTAGGTCTTGATGTCCAGATAGAGCAGGCGGTCGAGCAACGTTCTGCCGCCGCCCTCGGGCAGTAGGAAGTGCATCGAGTTCGCGTAGGCATCGGAGCCGCGCAATTCCTCGATGAGGTCAGGCGTGAGCATCCTGGATTGTTCGTCCTGGGGGAATACCGAATAGAAATTGTCGAAATAGATCTTCTCGAACCGGGCCGGATAGTAGAGGAACGAATGACGCAGCTTGCGGCGCACGGCATCCGGCAACAAATTCGACCCGAGGGTGTTCCGAATCAGGTTTTGCAACGCCGCCGGAGTAAATTTGCGGTATGCGGGTCCGCCGCTCATGTTCCATAGCGTGACGCGATACTTCAAATATCCCGCGAAGATTTCGTCGCCGCCTTCGCCAGTCAGCACAACCTTCACTTTTTCGCTGGCGAGCTTCGAGACGAAATGAAGAGCGACGCTGGAGGGCCAGACGAGCGGTTCATCTTCATGCCATATCAGGTTTGGCAGGCTCGAGAAAAAGTCGTTCGGGCCGAGGATGACTTCGTTATATTCCGCTCCGACGTGCTTGGCTACGATTCGCGCATACGGCAGCTCGCTGAATTCATCCTCGGCGTAGCCGACTGAGAATGTCTGGATGCGATCCCGGCGCAACGACGACATAACCGCCGCGATCGCGCTCGAATCGAGTCCACCGCTCAAGAAAACTCCGAGCGGCACATCGCTCATGAGATGGAGCCGGACCGTGTCTTCGAATAATTCGCGGAATTGAGCGATGTATTCCGCTTCCGTGCGGGGCTGCGCGGCCCGCGAAATGTCCAGGTCCCAATACTGTTCGATCTTCGGCCGCGCCGCGCCGCCCGTCAGGTCCAGCGTGAGCCGGTGGCCGGGCATGAGCTTCCGGACGTTCTCGAACATGGTTTCTTCCGCGGAGAGATAGCCAAGCGCAAAAAATTCCGGAAGTGACTTGCGATTGAGCGCGGCTCGAATTCCCGGCAATTCGAACAGGGCCTTGATTTCCGATCCGAACGCGAAATTTCCGCCGGAGATCGTGTAGTAGAAAGGCTTGATGCCAAGGCGATCGCGCGCGCAGAAAATCCGCTTGCGCGGAATATCCCAGATGGCGAAGCCGAACATCCCGCGAAGCTGCTTGACGCAATCCTCGCCGAATTCCTCGTAGAGATGAACGATCGTTTCGGTGTCGCTGGTCGTCGCATAGCGGTGGCCACGCCGCTCAAGCTCGGGCCGGAGTTGCGCGTGATTGTAAATCTCGCCGTTGAAGACGATCCAAACGGTTCCGTCTTCGTTGGCCATCGGCTGGTGCCCGCCGCCGAGGTCAATGATGCTCAGGCGGCGGAAACCGAGCCCTACCGGCCCGGAAATCAGCTCGCCCTGGTCGTCCGGCCCGCGATGACGAATCGCATTAGCCATGGCTTGCAGGTCTTCCCGAGAGAAGCTACGTTCACCATTGAGGGCCACAATTCCGCAAATTCCGCACATCGAGTTAGTGTTCCCCCTGAAATACGAGCGCGTCCGCGTCTTCGATAAACGCGGCCGGCTTTCCGTTCAAGCGGACGCTCTGCGCGCGCGGCGTATGAAATCGAAAGGCTTGCGCGGGGCTGGCTTCGATTTCGGTTTCATCGCCGCCAATCACCGCGTCGAAGTGGTGAAACGTCTTGCCGGCGGTGAGTATCGCCCTGCCGCCGCTCCACACGAAACTCCCGCCGAGGAGCGTGAGGCGTTTCATCGCGTCCGAATTGCCCCAGCGAGCGAATGCCAGCGCGCCGTCGGTCGAAAACGCGTCCTTCGAGCCTTTGGTTGCCTTTCTTCCGAGAGCGATGCGATCTGACTGGTCTTTCGTTTCGATCGAGAAGGCATGGCCCTGGGGATCCATTTGCCGGAACCTTGGGGTTTCGTCCTTCACGGGCCAAAGGAGCCAACCGAATTCGGCCGGCACGGTCGTTTCGATTTCTCCGACGAGAGCGTACGCCGGCTTACGGCGGCCGTAATCCGAGCTGTACCACCCTTGAATCGGTGATTCGCTGCCGTAGACGAGACAGAAATTCAGGCCCGATGCCAGCGGCACGAGCAGGAATTTTTCGCTGCCTTTCGTGGCGAGCCATCCTTGCTGAGCCGGCTCGACGGAAACACCTGGGGCAAAGTGGAAGAAGACGTTGATCTGGTGCCGGCCCCGGCCAGCCAATTCGTCCGAAATAAGCCAATAGTCGGGCTTCACAAACACGACGTGGCGCCGATGTATGACGGGAGCGTCCAGTCTTTGATAGCCGTTGTGCGAGGCGGCCGCGTAGTCCAGCGACGCGAAAGAATACGATTGTTCGAGCGTCACCGCGGGCAGGTTACGCCATTTGAACCAATCCACGCGTTCCGCTTGATCCATACCGTCAACGGCAATCGTATTGTGCGCGGGAGTGGAACGGAAGAAATCGCGCCAGACACGCGAAGCGCTATACACATAAGTGCCGGGATCTACCAGCCATTCGACGCCGTTCGCCGCGCAATTCACGCTCAGTGCGTCCGCGTGACCGTGGCCGCTGCTTCGCATTCCCTGCGGGCCAACATCGAAGGTGAGGAACTTCGCGGCGCCGCTCCAATCGCTTCGCATCGTGACGATTCCCGCGCCGGCAAATGTGCGCGATGCCGCCGATGGCGACGCGGCATCGAGCGACGCAAATTCAGCGCCAGCGGCGGCGCCAAGGAGCCAAAGCGTCTGTTCGCGTAGACCGCCTGCCGCCCTGCGGAAATCTCCACGGCGGAAGTACACGGCCGCAGTCGAAATCGCGGGCCGGTGATCTTCCGCATCAAACTTTCCGAACGGAATCGCGCGGCCTCCGTCGGAATCGCCGATGGATACGTGCGATCCGGACGGCCACGCCGTATAGCAAAGAAACTCGACCATTTTCTCGAGTCTTGACCTGTATTCCCAAGGGAACGCGGTGCCATTACGGTCGGCCAGAATTCCCGCGCAGAGGAAAAACTCTACGGAATAGCGGTGATAGAAAATCGATTGCTCGAAGTGCGATCCGTCTTCGCGGACCTGCTTCTGCATTTCTTCGATCAGGACTTTGCGTCCCAATTCCCGGAATTCTTCGGAATCCTTCAGCTCCGGGAACAGCAATCCAGTGACGAAAAGCGCGAAGCCCTCTCCGAGGAGGTGGGTATTGGGCGCAAAATAAATCGAGAGATTGTCGGTAATAAACTCAGCATTGCGGCCGATCGCCAGAGTCAACCGCCCGATGCGGTCGCCGGTGAGCGCCTTCGCTCCTAGAAGCAGATTAAACATCCAGATCCACGACCAAGACCTGAAGGCAACCTCGAGGCTGCTCGCCCAGTTAATTCCGCGGCGGTAAGGATTCTGTTCGATCCAGTCTTCCCATTGCGACAAGCATTCCTCGGCGAACCGCTCGTCGCCCGTCAGCAAGAAGGCTTCACCGAGCGCGAAGAAATGCTGGTGGCGATTGATTTCCCAAACATTCTTCGAGTCGCCGACCTTTGCAGCGTCGAGCGTCGGCACGCGCGAATGATGATCGAGGCCCGACTCGACGCCGTGTACGAGATCGCGGCGCCACGGAATTCGCGGGCCGCAAACGACCTCGGGGTGCGCGAATATCTTGAAGCGATGTCCGCATATCGCTTCCGCTTCCTTTTGAATTTCCGCGGCGCGCGATGCAAGCCGCTTTCCGATTTCCGCCGCGATCCTGGTTCGCTCGGACATATCGAAAAAGAAGCGCGGGCGCGCGCGATTCGCGAAGTAGGCGGATACCAGCCGCGCCGCCCGGACCTGATCGCCCGCTTCGATTGAGGCGCGCAAACCAGGCTCGGAAACTTTCGATGCGTCCCAATCGCGCCACCACTGCGGGTTCCGGGCGTTCTTGCCATCGAAAACCATCTGGACTTGCTCGCGCTGTAGACGCAGTTTTTGGACGACCCGAAAGCGGATCTCCTCCGCGTCCATCTCGGTTAGGCGTCGCAGCTTTTCTTGCAAGCCTTTCATTTACCTCTTCCGTTCGCCGCGGACATCAACAGTGAGATTTCGGTGTCCAGGTTTCCATTCACGTCGGGCGACTCGACCAGCGCACGAAAGTGCTCGAGATTCTTCAACACTCTTGCGATGGTAGCGGAGAGCACCGGTGCTTCCGGAGGCGAGTACGTCACAACCGATCGAGGCCGGATGCCGTCTTCGGCAGCCACCACCGGCACGCCCAGGCTCAGCGCTTCGATGACGCAGGCGCACAGGCCATCTCGAAGATGAGTCCGGATGAAAATTTCCGAGCGCTGAATCGCGGTAAGAAATTGCGGATGCGCGAGATTGCCGGAAATCAGAACGCTATCGCCGAGACCATTGTGCGCGATCATCTCGTGAATTTCCGGCGGCACTTCGCGCGGGCCGGCGATCAAAAGCCCAGCCTCCGGAAATTCCTTCCGGATCTGCGCGAATCCCTCGAACAAGACTTCAGGCGTGAATTCCGGCCGAAACAATGTGTAGCAAAACAGATAAGGACGATGAGACTGAATGAACTTCTCGGCTTCTTCGGGCAACGGGACGGGAATTTCTTCCTGCCGATAATTCACAGAGAAGATGGCATGTATCTTTTTCTCCGGAATGCCGTACTTCAAAATCTCGCGCTTCACCGATTCCAGGTTGCAGATGATGGCGCCGCTCGCGTTGAAGAGAAGGTGGAACGCGTGATACCAAAAGCCTTTCTGCCGCGGAAAATAAAGCTGATCGGGTCCCGCGTGGAACATCAGGACTGCGGGCCGGCCGGTCGCGCGGCCAACCAGTACCGCGAACAGCGCGAGCAAGTATCCTTTCCAGCTATCCCCGTTGACGTGGGGCTCGAATGTGTAGCCGCGCATCCGGTATGAAAGAATTTTGAAGAAGTAATCGAAGCCGCCGCGCATCGGCACGCACTCCGCGTCAGCTTCACGCGTTCTGCGCCCCGGGCCGATGTCCAGAACTTTGGAGTCCACGCCTTTGGACGAGAGCGCCTTTTGGACGGCTTGGGTGTGAATTCCCCACCCGCAGACCGGCGGGGGATAGTTCCCGATTTGCAATATGCGGATCATCCGTTCTCAATCTCCGAGTCGCCGAATATTTTCCCGGGTCGTTGTAGCGCAGACGGAGGACGCAAAGCGCAGTTCGCCCATGAACGATTATATGCTGCAAGTTTCCTACCGCCTCGGTTAGTCTCAAGAATGGGTGTCATTGTCGTAACCGCTTTAGAATTAATGACTAAAATCTCCCCAGATTGTGCCGGCGAGCCCCGAGAGGGGTTGCTGGCGGAAGCATCAGAGCAAATGTATGCAGTGTTTTTCCTAAATCGTTCTGCCAAAATGGAGTCGATCTGACTTGCAAAACATCGTGTCGCACCAGATTTGATTCGCGGGAAGCGGTGGTCGGATGTTGATTTTGGCCCTTGTGTTGTAGCCGGGCCACGGATTTCGGCGCGAGTCGTGACGAGCGTCTTACTCGCCCGCTTACAGGAGATTCTAATTTCCAATGCGAGGCATTAGCGTAATCGGTTTGGGATACGTTGGCGCGGTGACGGCGGGATGTCTGGCGCACAAGGGCTTCAACGTTCTGGGAGTTGACGTAAATCCCCTCAAGGTTCAATTGCTCGATTCCGGCCGTCCGCCCGTTCTCGAACCGGGCCTCGACGAAATGCTTTCGGAGAGCCATCGTGCGGGAAGAGTGCACGCAACGACGAACGCCGCCGAAGCAATCCGTCAAACGGACCTGTCGTTCGTATGCGTTGGAACTCCCAGTTTGCGCAACGGCCGGCTCGATCTGAGCGGCGTAGAGCGAAGTTGCCAGGAAGTCGGCGAGGCGCTCCGCACGAAGAAAGGATTCCACTGGGTCGTGCTTCGCAGCACGATTCTTCCCGGCACGGCGGAAGGGCTTGCCATCCCGGCGATCGAAAAGGCCAGCGGCAAGAAGTCCGGCGTTGATTTCGCTGTCTGCACGAATCCGGAGTTCACGCGCGAGGGCTGCGCCGTGTCCGATTTCATGACGCCGTCCATGACCGTTCTCGGCGCGGCGGACCCCGCTCACTTGGCGCCGCTGCGCGAAATTTATTCCTGGGTTCCGGGCCGCGTGTTTGAGACTTCGCTTCGCGTCTCCGAGATGGTGAAATACGTTTGCAATACTTTCCATGCGTTGAAGGTTTCTTTCGCCAATGAGATCGGCGTCCTCTGCAAAGAGATGGGCGTGGACGCGCTCGCGGTGACCGAGGTATTTACCTCGGACACGAAATTAAACGTGTCTGCGGCGTATTTGACGCCAGGGTTTGCGTTCGGCGGATCGTGCTTGCCGAAGGATGTCCGCGCGATCACCTATCGCGCCAAGGAGCTCGATCAGAAGCTGCCGTTGCTCGGTGCGATCATGGCGAGCAATGAAGCACATATCGAGCGCGCCACAGACGCCGTCCTGCGGACCCGCAAGAAGAAAGTCGGCGTGCTGGGACTCAGCTTCAAGGCGAAGACCGATGACCTTCGCGAAAGCCCGATGGTGCAGCTGATCAAGCGGCTGATCGGCGAGGGAGTTCAGGTGAAGGTCTGGGACCGCGATGTTTCTCTCGGACGGCTCGTCGGATCGAACCGGCAATTCATCGAAGACGAAATCCCTCACATCGGCTCTCTGCTTTTTAACGACCTCGCGGAGACGGTTCGCGATGCAGAGGTTGTCCTGATCGGGACAAAGGCCTTTGATGAAGATTTGCTTCGAAACCTTCTACAACCCGGCCAGCTTGTGATCGATCTCGTGAACGCCGGAAAACCCGGCTACGCCGCGAAGGCCGGAAAATCCGAAGGAATCTGCTGGTAGAACGAGCTCCAGAAAACTTCCGCGATCCTCGAATTAGCTTCGCTAGAGGTGCGCCAGGTTGGCAGGTCGAAGTTGAGTTCAGGCAGAAATCGGTGGCGGGGCCAATCGCGCCCCGCCATCCCGACGTTTCCCCAAAGCACTACGAGGCCGTTTAGAACAGAGGAATTCCACCGCTTCCGCTGATGATGTAGACGTCGCCGCAGCCGTTCGTGCCGCTGTTGGAGCAGCCGCTGTTGTGCGCCATGTTGCTGTTGAACGCGATGAAGATGTTTCCGGGCATGTGGTTCATCGTCGCCGTGACCTGTACCCAGAAGTTTTCCTGCGAGCGCGATCGAGCGTGCGCCATCCGATAGACATTTGCGAGAGACCCTGTGCCGGCCGAATTCATGTTGGTCGCGACATTCACGACGTCCACTTCGCCTTCGTACGGATACCAGCACTCGCCGCTTGTGGTAGTGTTGACTTGAGTGCACGTCGGAGAGACATAGCTTCCATTCCCGACGAAAAATTCCGGCCCAGGACTGCGAGTGTCGAAGAATGACGCTGTAAACCACGGTTGGCTCGGGCCGCCGCGGTAGCTATAGTGTGGCGACGCCCAGTCCTTGTTGAAGACGCACAAGCCGGTGGTGGGGCTGCCGATCTGAGAAAGGTCGGTTCCGCCTCCGCCGCTTGAGCCTTCTTGCTGACCGTTCGGGCAAGGGTCGTTGCCAATGCTTGAATCGAGACGGTCTTGAATGAAGATCGAGTTGCCGTTGGCGTCGAGACCCGAATCCATATGGTTGGTGTTGTTCTGCAGGTGCGTCTGAGTCGCGCTTCCCGGCGTACCGTGATACCAGATCGTGCCGCCCTCGCTGCCCGAACCTCCGCCCGTGAAGGTGATGATGGGTTCGTTCAGGGCGCTCAACTGGGTCTTGTGAACGCAACCCGGTTGAGTCCCTTCGCTGCCGGTGCACGAGGTCGTATACCATTTCGTGACCGCGCCCGTGCTCAGGTTGTACGTGTCGAAATCCATCGTGCCGCTCGAGTTGTAGCCGATAAAGAAGAGCGTCGTGCCGTCCTGGCTGATGTCCGCTTCATCGGGCATATTCACACTCGAGTAGCCGGAAATCGTTCCCACCGTCGAAGAGCTGACCGAGCAATTCGACGAGGACGTGCAAGCTCCCGTTAGAGTGTACTTGGTGACGGAAGAACCGCCGATGTAATAGCTAACGAGCGGGTTCGAAATGTCCCAACGGGCTTGATTCGGGAAATTCGCGATGATTGTCGTCCCCGGAGTAACGCCGCTGAGATTCACACCCGCCTTCAGTATCCACCCGCCGTTTACGGTGTTTGTGACGAGGATGTAATTTCCGTTCGCATTGAGCGGGGAAATTGAAGCGTAGTAGACGGCATATCCGGCGCTGTCGGCCACGGAGTCCGTGATCCTGGTAATCGTGCAGCCAGTGAACGGGTCAATGTAACTTCCTCCCACAGCCGGCGGGACGAATGAGTCGTAGTTCGACGGGATGACCGAACTCTGGTTGTTATTCACGCCGCAGGATGGTGCGCCCGCGGGGTTTCCACCGCCGGTTATAGACGCGCCCGTTCCGCTCAGAGAGACGCTCACGCTCGGCGCGTTGCTTTTGATCGTGACCGTTCCTGAAAAGCTGCTGTCCGTGGCCGGATCGAACGCGACGGTGAGAGTAGCAGATTGATTGGGCGACAACGACGTGGTTGAGCCAACGCCGCTCGCGCTAAATCCTGTGCCCGAAACACTCACGCTTGAGACGTTGACGGTCCCCGTGCCGTTGTTCGTGAGGGTTACGCCGAGCGAGGCGCTGGTGTTTACGGAGACGCTGCCGAAGCTCAGGCTCGTCGGGCTCGCTCCGAGCACGAAAGTCGTAGCCGTAGCGGTCCCGCTCAAAGGAATCGAGATCGGTGAACCTGGCGCATTGCTCGAAATCGAGATGCTTCCAGAATCCGTGCCGGCCGATGTAGGACTGAATGTGGCGCTGAATGTCGCGCTGCCGCCGGCGGCGATGGTGGACGACGGCGAGAGACTGGAAGCACTGAAGCCGGTGCCCGATGCAGTGACAGCCGAGACAGTTGCGCTCGCCGTGCCGGTATTTTTCAAAGTAATCGTTTGCGAAGCAGTCGTGCCGCTCGTAATGCTGCCGAATGAAACGCTCGTCGGAGTCGCGGACAGCGCTCCCTGTGCGGGAGCGGTTGCTGTACCCGATAGAGGAATCGAAATGGGCGAACCTGGCGCGTTGCTCGAGACCGAGATACTGCCAGAATCCGTGCCGGCCGATGTAGGACTGAATGTGGCGCTGAATGTTGCGCTGCCGCCGGCGGCGATGGTGGTCGACGGCGAGAGACTGGAAGCACTGAAGCCGGTGCCCGATGCGGTGACAGCCGAGACAGTTACGCTGGCCGTGCCGGTATTTTTCAAAGTAATCGTTTGCGAAGCAGTCGTGCCGCTCGTGATGCTGCCGAATGAGACGCTCGTCGGAGACACGGACAGCGCTCCCTGCGCGGGAGCGGTTGCTGTACCTGAAAGAGAAATCGAGATCGGTGAACCTGGCGCATTGCTCGAAATCGAGATGCCGCCAGAATCCGTGCCAGTTGCCGTCGGCTTGAATGACGCGCTAAATGTCGCGCTGCCGCCGGCGGCGATCGTGGACGACGGCGACAAACTGGAAGCGCTGAACCCGGTGCCGGACGCGGTCACTGCCGACACGGTTACACTTGCAGTCCCGGTATTCTGCACGGTAATCGTTTGCGAAGCAGTACTGCCGGTGGTGATGCTACCGAAAGAGACGCTTGTTGGAGTTGCGGACAGCGCTCCCTGCGCTCCCGATCCGGACAAACTCACCGAGACGGTCGGGTTTGTTGCGTTGCTGCTCACGGTGATGCTGCCGGTTGAACTAGCCGTTGAAGCCGGAGTGAATTGCGCAGTGAAGGAGGTGCTCTGTCCCGCTCCAAGCGTCAGAGGTGTGGACAAACCAGTGAAGTTGAACCCTGTTCCGGTGACGCTGGCTCCGGAGATGGTCGTGCTCGCTGTTCCAGAGTTCGTCAATGTCACCGTCGCGGTTCCCGTACTTCCGACGTTGATATTCCCAAAACTCACGGCTGAGGGGCTGGCTCCGAGCTGTCCGGCAGTCCCAGTGCCCGTCAATGCAACGGTCGCTGAAGGATCCGTGCTGCCGACCTGGCCGGAAACTTGGACGCTGCCCGATGTACTTCCCGCAGCGCTGGGGGTGAATTGGACACTGAAGTTGGTGCTTTGGCCGGCCGCCAGCGTCATGGGTGTGCTCAAGCCTGTGACACTGAATTCAGAACCGGTGTGGGTCAACGAAGAAACAGTGATGGACTCGTTCCCGGAATTCGTCAGCGTGACAGCTTGCGAGCTCGTGCTTCCCACCGCTGTGCTGCCAAAGCTAACTACCGCGGGAACGGTGGTCAACGTCGCGGTGGCGGCGACGGCCGTGCCCGAGAGACCCAGAGCCTGCGGCGGGCCGGACACGTTGTCCGCAAAACTAATCGCGCCCGTGTCTGTTCCTGCGGCGGTTGGAGCGAAAACGACATTGAAGGAGAGGCTCCCGCCGGCGGCGATGGTCGCCGGGGTAGTGAGACCGCTAGTTCCAAAACCTGTGCCAGTCACACTCGCGGCATTCAGGACGAGGTTCGCGTTCCCGCCGTTGGAGATGGTCACGGGCTGAGAACTGGATTGGCCGGCGATCACATTGGTGAAACTCACCGAGCCCGGAGACATTGAGAAGAGAGGACCAGAGCCAGTTCCGGAAACTGCGACGGCGAACGGCGAATTGGAAGCGTCACTCGTCAAAGAAAGAGAGCCAGTGACTGCGCCCGGAGTTTGCGGCGCGAATTGAATTTGAATTGTCGCGCTCGCGCCCGCCGCGATCTGCGAAGGCGCGCTACCCACGATGGAAAGACCAGATCCTGAGATCGCCGCCGCGGAGATGTCCGCCGTCGCCGTGCCAACGTTGGTGAGTGTCACGGTCTGGCTCGCACTGGTTCCGTCTGAAACAGTGCCGAAACTCACACTCGCGGGGTTTGAGGAAAGCGTGCCCGTTCCCGAGCCTCCGCTTGGACCGGAGCCGCCACCGGAGCCGGAGCCAGATGACCCGCTTGCGCCCTTGGTCACGACGCCCGCGCAGCTTGAAAGCCCTATCGAAAATACAATAAGAGCGACGGTGCCGAGGAGCGTGACCAGCTCACGAGACACGGGGCGACTGGCGAACTTTGGCTCAGATGAAGACAATAGTAGATGGCAAAACTCTCCGGGTGTTCTCATAATGTGAACAGTGTAAGGACCGCTCCGGGGGCTATCTACTGGTCTAGGGAACAAACAAAGGACAGGTAAAAGTGACGGCAAAGTTCAGGGTGAAACTGCCCTAACCTGTACTCCAGCGACGCCCTGTTTCGAGGCGGTATATCCGGGCGGGCCAACCGTTCGCAAATATAAAGAGCTCAGCTCTCATGGCGGGAGTGGTCTGGGCGAAGACGATCTAGGGGGTGTCATTTTTTGTCACAGGACCGCGGCAATCGTTGTGGCACGCCTCAGATGGCGCCGACTTGGGCTTGGAAGCCAAGAAAAGCCGTTGGCGGTTGAGGGAGTAAGAATTGCCCGTCAAACAAGCTAAGTGTATATTGGCGGCCAGCTTGAGAGTGAATCGGAAACGCGTGATCAGCTTCGAAATTGATGGGAGCTAATGATTACCGAATGTTTTCAAACGGAAGCGAGCGGCACATCTCGACGGGGAAGCGATGGGACGGCGTGAGAAATAACTCGGCGGCGAGCATCCGTCTGGTCTTTGGCAGTCTCGCTCTACTCCTAATTCTGCCAGGCGTGTTCGCACAACAGAAGGGCAACTACACCAAGCATAGAAAACCGGTCATGAGAGCAAGCGTGGAAACCAGCGTATTTGGGAAACTCGACGACGGTACCGAAATTCAAATGTACACGCTTAAGAACCGCACGGGCGCGTACGCGAAGGTCATCACGTACGGTGCCACGGTCACCGAATTGTGGGTTCCTGATCGGAACGGGCAACTCGGCGACGTCGTCCTCGGTTTCGACAACCTGAAGGATTATCTCGGACCTCATCCGCATTTCGGCGGAGTGATCGGCCGCTTCGCCAATCGGATCGCAAAAGGGAAATTCACTCTGGACGGCAGGCAGTATACGCTCGCGATCAACAACGGGCCGAACACGCTGCACGGCGGAAACGTAGGGTTTGACCGGCGCGTCTGGAAAGCGGAGCCCATCGAGTACGCGAATGCGGCGGGCGTGCGGATGACATACATTAGCGCGGACGGCGAGGAGGGATTTCCCGGAAGGCTTACGGTCACAGTGGAATACACGCTCACGCCGGAGAACTCCCTCAAGATTACCTACGCGGCATCCACCGACAAGCCGACGATCGTGAATCTGACGAACCACAGCTATTTCAATCTGGCCGGCGCCGGCGACGTCTTGAAAGACGAGTTGGAGATGAACGCCGATTCCTATACGCCGGTTGACGCGACTTTGATTCCCACAGGCGAAATCAAATCCGTGCGAGGCACCCCGCTCGATTTTACGAAACCTACGTCGATTGGCGCGCGATCCACACCGCTCGATCCGAAAACCGGAGCGTACGATTTCAATTACGTTGTGAATGGCAAGCAAGGCGAACTGCGGCTTGCGGCGCGCGTATCCGATCCGAGAAATGGGCGCATCATGGAAGTTTGGACGACCGAACCGGGGGTGCAGCTCTATACCGCGATCGGGCTCGACGGGAGCATCGTCGGCAAGCGCGGCGTCGCGTATCCCAAATTCGGCGCGGTGTGCCTGGAGACGCAGCATTATCCCGACTCGATCAATCATCCCAATTTTCCTTCTACGATCCTCCGGCCCGGCTCGATTTTTCAGTCGCAGACGATTTACAAGTTTTCGACGCAAAAAGAGGACAAATAGGCGTAGTGCATTTTACGTTTCTTGCGCGCGAAGACTTTCCTCCGCTGCGCAGCGCAATCGCATATCCTAGATCCGTCGATTCCAGCTATTAGGTTCTCGATGCTGAGCCGATCGACGGAACCCTCTCGACTCTCCGGATGGAGTCTCAGTCGAATTACGGAAAGGTGAATTCATGCGCTATCTCGTGACCGGCGGCGCCGGGTTTATCGGCTCGAACTTGGTGGACGAGCTCGTTCGCCGCGGCCAGAGCGTTGCTGTTCTTGACGATCTATCGTCCGGCAAAGAAAAGAATCTCGAAGGCGCGGCGTCGAAGATAGAGTTCCACAAAGGCAGTATTACCGACCTCGCCGCGGTGAAATCAGCGTGCAGCGACGCCGACTACGTGATCCATCTGGCAGCCCGCACCTCCGTTCCCCGCTCGGTCGCGGATCCGATCGAGACGAATCGCATCAATATTGACGGCACGCTCAACGTTCTTGTCGCCGCGTGCGATGCCAAGGTGAAGCGCATCGTTTTCGCGGCTTCGTCCTCCGCGTACGGCGAAACGCCGACCCTGCCCAAAGTCGAGACGATGGTCCCGCATCCGATTTCTCCTTACGGCGTGACGAAATTCGTAGGCGAAATGTATTCCGAAGTTTTTGGCCGCGTGTACGGCCTCGAAAACGCTTCTCTTCGCTACTTCAATGTATTCGGGCCGCGTCAGGATCCGACATCTCAATACTCCGGCGTGCTTTCGCGTTTCATGCTCGCCGTACTCGATGGCGCGCAACCCGTCGTTTTCGGAGACGGCGAACAGTCGCGAGATTTCACTTTTGTCGAAAACGTAGTGGACGCGACGCTGCGGGCGTGCGAGGCGCCGGGCGCATCGGGGAAAGTTTTCAATGTCGGCACCGGCTCGCGGATTACCCTGAACCAGGTGTTGAAACAGCTGGAGAAGATTTCAGGGCGACCGATTCACGCAAAATACGATCCGCCTCGCACCGGCGACATTCTGCACTCTCAGGCGGACATCAGCCTCGGCCGCACGTTGCTCGGTTATATCCCCAAAGTGGATTTCGGCGCCGGACTTCAACGGACGTGGGATTGGTACAAGCAGACGTACGGGAAGAAATAGCCGAAAATTCCGCAGCATCGCGCCAAATTAGCGCACGCGCACAAAAAATACGTCAGAGCAGTTCGTGATCCCGCCGCAGCCCTTTTGCGCGAAAGCCATGTTTGAATCGAATACAACCGATTTGCCGTCTCGACTGATGGACGCATGGGGCTGTGCCCAGTAGCTCTCGCAGGATCGCGAGCGTGTCTGCGCGATCCTGTACGTTTTCGCGAGGTCATTTTCCGCGTCAATCCGCACCAGAACGACTTCACTTTCGTACGGAAACCAGCATGCGCCGCTCGTCGTGTTGTTGGATTGCGTGCAGGTGGGCGGGGCGAAGTGCTTGCTGTTGTCGAAGAATTCCGGGCCGGGATTTCGATTGTCGAAAAATGACAATACCGCCCATGGCTGTTGCGGTCCTCCGCCATAGCCGATGTGCGGCGCCGCCCAATTCTTGTCGAGCAAGCATGAAATGCTGCTGATCGGGTTGATGCGCATCAAGTCGGCGCCACCGCCCCTCGGGCACGCGTCTCTTCCATCCGAGTATCGGTCGAGGATCGCAACGTCTCTTCCGTTGGCGTCGAGGCCTGCGCCGAAATGTGTGGTGCTGTTTTGCAATCGGCTCACGGTTTGTCCATTCCAAATTACGGCGCCGGTTTCTCCGCTCGAGCCGTTGTCATTGAACGTAATCAGGATGTTGTTCTCACCGTCGAATTGCACCTTGTGCAGGCATCCCGGCTGATTTCCGAGGGAGCCGCTGGGCGGCGCGCATCTCGTGGTGTAGACGCCGCCTTTCGAGAGTTTGCCGATCGAGAAGGTGAACACGTCCATGCTTTTCGCGGAATTCGCTCCCACGACAATGAGATGATCTCCATCCTCGGATACGTCCCACGCGTCCATGAAGGTGATGTCCGCGTACTCATGAAATTTGTATAACGTGGAGTGGGCCACTCGGTTTCCGTGAATCGCGCCTTTCATGATCGAAGAGCCGCTGGCGTAATAGAAGACGTTGCCGTCTTTCGCGTCCCATACGATATGACCGTCCGGTGACGGCATGTCCTTCGTGGCGATGACGGTGCGCCCGCTTGTTTCTACGACGGACCAATTCCAACCTTCATCATCGATCATGACGTAGGTATCCGACGCGTTGATCGGAGATATGGTCGAGTAGTAATGGTGTTGCGCCGCGCCATTACGTGCGCTGTCGGTGAGGCGAACGATGGTGCATTTCGTGAGTGCGTCCACGTAGCTGCCGCCTCTGGGAGGCGGCACGAATGTCGTGTAGTCGGCGGGAACGTGAGGACCCGCGTCGTTATTTACCCCGCAGACCGGATCCCCAGCGGGGCCACCCTGAAGGGCATCGGCTGCCATCGGTCTCAGTGGCGCTTGCGACGAAGCTGGAATCGCCGAGCGGGTCGCGTTCGTCGGCGTACCCGGGCCATTCACAGCACCCATCAACGCAATCAGCCACGCAAGCAAGCCGGGAAGAAGCATCTGAAGGAGAGTATAGCGCACGCCTGGAGCGATGACCGCCTGAAGGGAATTCCGCTTACGGCGGTGCGAAGTACAAAATGATTTCGCGCAGACTAGCCGCGTTTCGCGGCGTAGATTTCTTCGAGTTGAGCCACTGCGCGTTCGAAACTGAACTCGGAACACGCGCGCTCGAGGCTCGCCGCCGCGAGTCGTGCTGCAAACTCGGGATCACCGAGGACGCGAAGAAGCGCCCGGGCCAGGCTGGCAGAGTCCTGCGGTGGGACAAGCAGGCCGCTCACTCCATTCTCGATAATTTCCGGGATTCCACCCACGCGAGTCGCTACTACGGGCAATCCCGCAGCCATCGCCTCCAGGGCGGCGTTCGGCAAACCTTCCGCGCGCGAAGGCAAAACAAAAATGTCCGCGGATGCCAGAAGTTCGGGCACGTCCGCTCTCTGCCCGAGAAAGATGAAATTCTTTTCCATTCCTGCCGACCGAACCGCTTCTTCAATTTTCGGGCGCTCCACTCCGTCTCCCGCCAGTACGAATCTGACGCCGGGAAACACGGGGCAGATGTTGCGCGCGGCTTCGATCAAATCGTAATGACCTTTGACGGCGCTGTGCATGTTGGCGACGGTCAGGAGAATCTTGGCGTCTGGATCGAGTTGATCCAGGGGCGCGGCTCGAGGGCCGGTTCGCTTCTTGAAACGGGACAAGTCAACGCCATTGCGCATCACGCGCACGCGGTCAGCAGGGATTCTGAATTCATTCACGAGCATATCGGCCACGGCCGCTGAATTCGCGATGACGCGCGTCGCCATTCGGTGAATCCTACGAATCACTTTCGTGCGCGACGGCGTGTACCACGCGAGATGGGCCAGATCCCGCTGGCTCGAAATGATGACTGGAGCTCGCGCGAGGCGCGCCGCCGGCACTGCCACCAGGTTCGCCCAGAGATCGTGGGAGTGGACGACTTCAAATTTCTCGCGGCGAATGAATCGCGCCAGGCGCAGAAATTGGCGCGCGCTGCGGAATGAAATGAGCGAGCCGCGTTTCGGGAACTCGATCACGCGCAGCCCGGACTGCACGAGATTCGGCTTGAGCGGCGCATCCCCTTCCATGTACGCGACCGTGACTTCGTACCGCCGGGGGTCAAGCCGCGTGGCGAGTTGCACCATTTGGGTTTCGGTGCCGCCGAGATCCAAGCGATCGACGAAAAACAACACCTTCATCATGCGCGTATCGCGAGAAGTGGGAGCGGGCGCGAAAGCGGATCGAGCGCGTGTCTGCGCGAAAACGCCAGCAAAGTTTTCTTAGACATTGATGGTCGTACTGACGGATCGCGCGCCGGCCGCCGGCTTGAAAGAAGCTTCCAAGAAATTGCGGTGCCATAGCTCGAAAATCACGAGAATCCACAGATCGCTAGACCGGTCCCGGCGCCCTCGAATGTGTTCGTCCACCAATTCCCGAATCGCTGCCGGATCGAAATATCCCCGCTGCAGAGTTTTCGGTTCGAGCAGAATGCTCAGCAGGTCCTCTTTTAATTCCTTCCGGAACCAATGGACAAGCGGCACACCAAAACCTTGCTTCGGCCGGTAGATGACGCTCCGAGGGACGCCGAGGCGCTCAGCGAGCTTTTTCAAGACGTACTTCTGTTCTCCATCTCGCAGTTTCCAGTGTGGAGGAAGCTCTGTGGCCCATTCGGCAAATACGTGATCGAGGATCGGAGCACGCACCTCAAGCGACGTGGCCATGCTCATGCGGTCCACCTTTGTGAGAATGTCGCCGGCCATGTAGGTCTTGATGTCGAGGTATTGAAGCCGGCTCAAGGCATCGTTCGCCGGGGCGGATTTCAGAAAGTTGCGGAATTGATCGAACGGCGACGGACAACCATCGGCAAATTTCAGAAACGAATGTGAAAAAATCGATCGCTCGCGGCCATCCGTGGATAGAAACGACATTTCGTCCAAATAGCGATCATTCTCGGGCAGCGACATCGTGTAAAGAAACCGGCGCCCGTATGCGCCGGCGGGCAGAAGCGGAAAGACATGGTTGCGATAGAGCCGGCCGGCCCACGCCGGCATAAATCCAAATTTACGGCGCTGGAGATTAATTTGATACCGGTCGTAGCCCGCGAAAAGCTCATCTCCGCCGTCTCCGCCCAGCGCCACGGTCACATGTTGCCGTGCGAGACGTGACACGTAGTAGGTCGGCACGGCCGAGGCGTCCGCAAACGGCTCTTCGAGCATGCGTGTGAGCTGTCCGAGAGTCTCCAGAAAGTCCGGCTTGACCTCGAATTCGTGGTGCTCAGTCTTGAACTGCTCCGCGACGAGGCGCGCGTGTTCGGCCTCGTTGTAATCTTCATTCGTGAACCGGATCGTAAAAGTCTTGACCGGCGAGGTGGAGAATTTCGCCATCAACGCGACGACAATCGATGAGTCCACCCCTCCGCTCAGCAGTGCTCCGAGAGGAACATCGCTGATCAGTCGAATTCTGACAGCTTCACCGAGCCGCTGCTCGAGCTCCGCGAGGCATTCTTCTTCCGATCGGGGTTCGTGCGTCCCGAATTGGGGGAGATCCCAATACTGGCGAACTTGAATTCGGCCGCGACTGAATTCGAGAATATGCCCCGGCGGCAGTTTCCGAATGCGCTGGAATGCCGTTTGCGGATCGGGAATGTAACCCCAGGTGAAGTAACCCAGCAGGCCTTGCGGATCAACTTCGTTCAGTTCGGGCGCGACGGCCAGTAGCGATTTGATTTCCGATCCGAAGACCAATCGCTCACCGTCGAGCGCATAGTGCAGAGGTTTCTTTCCGAAGCGATCCCGCGCCAGCAGGAGCCGCTGCTGGCGCTCGTCCCAAATGGCGAAGGCGAACATCCCGCGCAATTTCTTAACGCAATCATCGCCAAATTCTTCGTAGAGGTGAACGATGACTTCGGTATCGGTATTTGTGTAAAAGCGATGCCCTCGCCGTTCCAACTCCGGCCGCAGCTCGGGGAAATTGTAGATTTCGCCGTTGAAGACGATCCAGACCGTCTTGTCTTCGTTGTGGATCGGTTGATGCCCGCTCGAGAGGTCTATGATGCTGAGCCGGCGCATTCCGAGGCCAACGTGGCCCTGGACGAGCGCTCCTTCATCGTCGGGACCGCGATGTACGATCGCATCGCACATCCGATGAACATCGGATGGCGCGACCTTGAATTCCCGATCTCTTCCGACAATGCCAGCGATTCCGCACATATCATTTCAGACTGCTCAGCGTTCCAGTTCCAGCTCCTCGTTGCCGGAGCTATGATCAGTTCAACGAATTCGCTTCCTCGGCGCGATCCAACTCCTCGAGCACCGCGGTTGTTTCTGGACCAGAAAGCTCCGCGTTCTTGTCCCGATTGAACCAACCCTTTTCGACCATCACAAGAGTGTCGAGTGACAGCCAGCCGTAACCGGGATTCTTGCTCATTCGCGCCGCCGCCAGAAGCGTCAAGAGGTAGACTCCACCTCCGCCGATCCCAGCAGCGATCACTCCTGCCCATGAACTGACAGGAAAGATGTGCGCGAAGCCGACCAACGCCACCGTGAGGGGCACCGAGAATACGCAAGCTTTCAGACAGCCCCTGGACAAGTACGTGAGAAGGGGAAGATCAACCAGGCCGCATGCATATCGCGGCACCAGGATCAAATTGACCACCACGGGCACGATCATGCTTGCAAAGGCGTAGCCCCAAAGCCCCCAGACACGCATCAGGATAATTCCGAGACCGGCCATTCCCAGCCCTTCCGCCAGCCGAAGCCAGACGAGCGGTCTGTGCTTTCCGATCCCAAAGAGCATGGACTGCGTGGACGCTTGAGTAGCGCTGATACCAAGGCCGAACGCCAGCAGCACGAGCAGCGGGTACGCCGAGCTGTAACGGTTTCCCACCCAGAGAGAAAGCATCGGCTTGCCGAGAACAATCATGAGCACCGTGAGTGGCGCAAAAAGTAGATAGGCTGCTTCGGTGCTTCCGATTAGGATGCGGCGCAGCCCTTCCGTGTCTTTGCGGGCATCGAGCTGGCTCGAGAGCGGATTTACAAATTCGGTCATCGTCCCGATGCCGCTCAACGGAACAGCCAGCAGTTTTGCAGGTATGGCGAAAAGCGTGACCGCCGAAGCGGACAGAAACTTGGCGATCACCACCGGATAGAGCGAGTCCCTCAATCGCACTCCAATACCGACGCCGAGCGTGGTGGCGCCGTAGCCGAGCATTTCCTTGAATTCTTGGAAGTCAATGCCCTTGGGGCTCAGGCTGAATCCTGCGACCTCGCGGAAGGCGAGGGGAACTGCCAGGAAACGCAGCGATAACGTGCTGAGCACCGTCGCCGCTCCTACGCCAAGCAACCCGCCTCCCCGGTGCAGCACGATGACAATCGCGGCGACGCGCACAAGCATTCCTATGATGCGGAAGCTGTAGAGCTGGTCGAAGCGGCCGACAGCCTCCAGGCATCCTTCGAACAAGCTGAGTGGGAAATCACATGCCTGGGCGAAGCCGAGCAACATAAACAGGCCAGTGAATGCGGCCACATTTGCGGGCTTGATGGCGAAGAAAATCGAGGCGCGATGCGCGAGGGCAACGGCGATGCAATTGACGAGCACGAACAGGCACATGAAAAAGTAAAATCCGGTAGCTGCGATGCGGTTAACTGCCACCGTGTCGTGGAGCGCCAAGTTTCGCGAGACGTATCGCACGATTGCGGAGCGTACTCCGACTTGGAGGAACATGTAGTAATCCGAGAGCGCCACGATCAGGACCCAAAGCCCGTAAGCCTCATCACCGAGGCGGTGCAGAATGTAGGGAGTAAGGAAGAAGCTGGTGACGGCCGACACAAACACTGCCGCCCATGTGGCTGTGACGCTCCTTAAAATGAGAGACAGCCGCATCCCGGAGTCCTCGAATCAGTCTTCCTGGTCTTTCGTGTGGAGCTTCGGTTCGCCCTCAAGTGTAAAGGTGTTACGGGGGTGAGTGTCGAGAGTTTTCATCTCACGCATCCCACTTGCAATCATAGGAGATAGACAAATGCGGGGCGCGGGGCCCTCGAAAGTTATTTGTTCAACTCGCTGATGGCCGGGAGGGGGAGAGTGCGACCGGTGCCGATTGACAAGTTGGAGCGGAAGCGTGCGAGCCGGCCCGCCCGTCCGCGGTCTTTCTAGCTGTATCCGTACCCGTAGCCGTAGCTCTGATAATACGTCGAGCCGTAGGCGTGGGCGTCCTCCACCGCGTTGAGCACTACGCCGAGAATATTCTTGCCCCGAAGTTCTTGGAACGCTCTCTGCGCGACCGCAGCTGGTGTTGATCCTGCTCTCACGACGAATAGAATGCCATCGCAAGAATCGGCGATCACTGTCGCGTCTGCAACAGGGAGGCAGGGCGGGGCATCAAGGAGAATCCAATCGAAAGCGGGCGCGATCCGTTTCAGAAGAACGCTGAGGCGGCCGTTTGAAAGCAATTCGCTCGGGTTCGATACCTTCGTGCCACCGCCGATGAAGAAGAGGTTTCCATCGCCGCCGCTCTGAATGACGGTCAATTCATCGACATCGCCGCGCAGATAGTCCGTCAGGCCGGGAGTTTGCGGCGCGCCCAGCGCCTGGTGCATGCGCGGGCAGCGCATGTCGGCGTCAATGATCAGAGCATGTCGATCGGGCTGGCGAACGATTGACTGAGCGAGATTGGATGTAACGAAGGTCTTGCCTTCAGCCGGGACCGAGCTCGTCACGAGCACTACCGACAGCGGCTGGGCCGACCGGATTTGATACAGCCGCGAGCGCAGCGTCCGGAATTGCTCCGCGCCACGACCACTTCCCTCCGAATTGATGAAGACATTTACATCCGGGTCGATGTGCCATGCGGGTCGCGCGCAATGCGAGCGCACATCTTCAAAGCGCAACGCTCCTTCGAGCGGTGCGGGCAGCACCGCGGTGTTCGGAAGCCTGATATCGGGCGTGATGGTTGCGGCGCTCGGCATCCTAACCGAGGAATAAACCGGCGCTTCGGCCGGTAGAACCGCGGACGGCTCCTGCACTTGCGCGGTCGCTCGCTCCTGCTCGGCTTTCTTCAATGCTTCGTGAATGCGACTCATGGCTTCCTTTCGCGTGTTGGAACAACGGCGGACTGGCGCAATCGTTCGAGAATCTGGTCCAAATCTTTGAGCAGCGCTTGCGTGTTGGCAGCCTGCTCTGCGCGGAAGACGGATCCCACGGGGGCGGTGGGTGCAATCTCATCGAGCTGAAATTCCCGCGCGACGTCTTCAACAAGCTGGGCGGGCACAGGCCGCACGCCATCCACGTACGCGTTGATCAACGAATGCTCGCACAAGGAATTGACCACGCGCGGGATTCCGCGGGAATAGTTGTGAATCGCCTGAACGGCCTCTTTCGAGAAAATTGGTTCGCCGTTTCCGCCGCCGATGCGCAAGCGTTCGGCAATGTATTTGAAGGTTTCGTCAAGCGTGAGCGGAGCCGTGTGGCAACGAAGAGTGATGCGCTGGCGAAGCTGGCGCAATTGCGGCTGCTTCAATTTTTCTTCCAGCTCGGGCTGCCCGGAAAGCACGATCTGGAGAAGTTTTTCGGTCGAGGTTTCGAGATTGGTCAGGAGACGAATCTCCTCGAGGACCTCGGTGGAAAGATTTTGCGCTTCATCCACGATCAAAACAGCTGTTCCGCCCGTTCTATACCGTTCCAAAAGCCAATGGTTGAGCCGCAGCAAAACCTGGCTTTTCTCGCGCGATTCGCATGGGATTTCAAAATCCGCCATGATGAAATCGAATAGCTGGTTGACTTCGAGCCGCGAATTGAAGATGAACGCGGTGGACATCCGCTGCGCGCGCAACCAATCGAGAAGCTGATTGATCAGCGTCGTCTTACCGGTGCCAACTTCGCCGGTCAGCAGGACGAAACCCTTCCGGTTTTGAATGCCGTAAGTCAGGCCCGCGAGCGCTTCCTGCGTCTGCTTGGTCAGGTAGAGATAGCGTGGGTCCGGATTTACGTTGAACGGGCTTTCTCGAAGCCCAAAAAATTTCTGATACATGATCTCCTCAGGCCCGCAAGCTCGCGCTCAGTCTTGCGTCGTCCGACGTTGAAGTCTTGTCAAGTTGCGCTCGTTTTCCGTCGGCGCTCTTGATCGCCGGAACCATTGCCAGGACCGGTAGGCGAAGGGTGAACTCAACGTCACTTTCCGTTTTCAAGGACGTGTCGCGCACCTCGATCAAGAAAGCCAATCCGAAGCCAAGTGCCATTCCTCCGATAAGTCCGCCCAATGCAAATAGGCGGCGGTTCGGGAAGGAGGGCTTGTCAGGTAGATTAGCAGGATCCAGTATGCGGAACTGCTCGCCTTGCTGCTGGTGTTCCAAATCCGTCGCCATCGCCGACTGATCGCGCTTCTTCAGCAAATCGTTATAGAAATCGCTAGCGGTCTGATAGTCCCTCGTGAGCTCCTTGTACTGCTGCTCGATCGCCGGACTCGATTGAACTCGAGCCTGATAAACACTGATCTGCATCTTGATCTGATCTTGTTCGGCTTGTTTCGCGGCGATCGCCTGCTCATAGGTGTGAATCTGCGCGCGCAACTGCTGAATTTGCGGTGGCTCTATCGCGGCATTAGTATCCTTCGTGGAATCCGGATTGCCTTTTGGAGAATTTGTATCGGCGATCTGTTTTTTCAGAGCTGCGATATCGTTCTTGGCCTTGATCACGTCCGGATAATCGTCGGTGTATCTCGCCCGGAGATTCGTGAGCTGAGTCTCGAGAGCCGCGAGTTGCTGCTGAAGCGTGTTCGGGTTCCGGCCGGCTTGCGTGGTCTTCCATTCTTCCACCTGAGGCGCCAGCATGGACTCTGCGAAGCTCTTGTCCTGTTGCGCCCGCGCAAGCGCTTGCGTGGCGGCGTCGAGTTGCGTGGTTAGATTATTCAAGAGATTCAGATTCGTCTGCTCTTCATCGGGAAGCGCATTAAGGTGCTGGCTCTTGAACGCGGCGAGCCTCGAGTCCTGTGCGTCGAGCTTTGCCTTTGCATCCGCGAGTTGTTGACTCAGGAACGTGGTTGTGTCTTCGGAGCGTTGCTCGCGCAGGTGAACGCTTTCTTCGATAAACATCGAGGTGATCGAAGCGCACACAGCTTGGGCCGTCTTCGCGTTATCCAAGGTGACGCTCACGTGGAAGCCGGGCAATTCCTGAGAACGCGTCTCCGCCATCGCTTCGACGGGAGTAACCTCAATGTCTTTGCGCAGCCTCGCCACGAGCTCTTCCATGGGCTTTAGATTGACGTCTTTGGGATAAAGGCCGAACTGACGGATGATCGGCTCGAGCCGCGTCCGGCTCAGAATCTGTTCTTGCATGCTCGCAAGGCGTTGGTTGAGGTCGGCGGTGACAACCGGCCTCACGACATCCGAAGGCACGGTCGGCGCATCCACCAACACGAGCGTTTGTGATTTGTACCGGTTCGGCAGCAACTTCGAAACGCCGTAGGCGAGAGGGCCGCCCACAAGCGTCAGAACGGCGATCGATACCCATCGGCGGCGAAGCATCGCCACGTAATCGGCGGGAGTCAATTGGCGCTGGGACATTCTGACCTCTTTTCTCTTCGAATCTTAATCTCGATCAATCAATCGGGAACGGCCGCGTGTGCAAGTTCAATCCAAGCGATACCTGCTGCCGGAGGATCGTCGTGCCGCACACCGTCCCGACGCAATACGTTGCATCCGTAGTTTGGTACTGAACAAGGTAGCCAAGGGACAAGGTAACCGAGTGTCCGAATGGATGGCTGATCCCCACACTCCCATAGTAATAGTTGAAAGTTGGATTTGCCGTGGTAGTCGTCGTGGTCGTACCGAAGGACAACGGTTCGTTCCGCGCGTATCCGATCGCCAGGGCGCCGTGAATCGTGCGCGACAACTGCGAGTTGATCGAACCCGTTACTGTGTCCGCGATAGAACCGGAGAGCACGCCCGAAC
This sequence comes from uncultured Acidobacteriota bacterium, assembly GCA_963838705.1. Classification (GTDB taxonomy): domain Bacteria; phylum Acidobacteriota; class Terriglobia; order Acidiferrales; family UBA7541; genus Palsa-147. The sequence continues at coordinate 850,763 of CAWIRU010000007.1, forward strand.
CGCCAGCGATTCCGTGGGTGTAGCCCAATCCAAGAGATGTGTGCCGCAGATCGTATGTGAGAGACGCGTCGGCGACCCAATATGTGCTCGACGTTGAACTTGTGCCCGTTCCCGTGGTGCCCGGCACCTGGAAGATTGCGAATTCAGGCCCAGCACCGATTTCGAACGCAAGCTTTCCGGTGATTCGACGTGCGTAAGTAAGTTCGGCGATGTGACCGGCGAGCGTTACGTCAGCGTTGGTGAATCGGAAGCTATCGTAGCGATAGAGAACGGCGATCGCATCCTGTCGGGACATTTGATAGCTAAACCCGGCCTGGCCGATTACGTTCCCGAAATCGAGTACGTTGTTGGTGAAGTCGTGAAGAAATGCGTAACCGCCGGCGACGGTGAACGTCGCGCGGGGCGTCAAGAGCGCATCAAATTCGACAAGCGACGAATTGAGCAGGCGCTGCCCTCGCTCGGATAGAATTGTCTCCGTGGGAACGAGCGAGGGTTGCAAGCCGAGCGCGGCGCCACCAGGGAGTGTCAGAGCGCTGAGTCCGCCATAACCGAAAGAGGTCTCAGGAATGTAGGCTACCTGGTCGAGCAAAGAAAGCGTCGCACGGCGTCCCTTGATCCGCTCTCCAATTTGCATTTCCTGCACGATCGCATTCTGCACGCTGGCGTCGTTGGAGATCGATCCGCCGCCGACGTAATCCATCGTGAAATCGGAGTGGTTTGAAGTTGCGCGGACGTCGAGCGCTCCGAGAATCGTGGTCCAGGTTGTCCACGAGGTCGTGCTTGGGGTCAGGAGCGGATTGGAGTCGCCCGCGACGGTCACGAATAATTGCGGCTCCCAGTAGCTATGCTGGAGCGCCGGGACTCCGAGAGACACCGTCTGCACACCGGCGAGTGAGCGTGTATCGGGCGTCAATCTTTGCCCGTTGATGTCGGTCGGCTCGGTTTCCTCCGGGCTGGGCGACGCGTTGGGCTGCCCGGCTTGACTCGGTGGCGCCGATTGATCGCCTGGCTGCTGCTGAGCGCGAACCGCCGGGACGGCCAATAGAGCGAGGCACAGGAACATCGGCAGGCGGAGGTGGAATAGTCGCATCATTAGTCCTCTTAGAGTCCTCTCAGGGCACCACGATTTGATCGCCAGCCTTCAGCAAGAAATTCTGGTCCACTTGTTTTCCGTTAATCGCCGCTTTGTAATTGAACGGGTGCTTGGTTTGCTTTCCGTCTTCATTCCGCAGAACGTAAATCTTCCCGAGCGACGCGAATTGCGTAAAACCGCCGGCGCTGGATAGCGCTTGCAGCACCGTCATGCCGGGCAGAAGCGGAAACGCACCCGGGCGAAGCACTTCACCGATGATAAAAACTCGTTGGCTGTTGATCGCCGCAACGATCACCGTGACCTGAGGTTCGGTTACAAATTTCTTCAAGCTTGTCGTGATTTGTGCCGCAAGTTGCGAAGGCGTCAGTCCCGCTGCCTGAACATCATTCAGCAATGGCAGCGAGATCTTGCCATCCGGCCGCACCGGCACGCTCCGCGTCAGTTCGGGCTCCTTCCAGACGCTAATATCGAGAACGTCCTGCGGGCCGATGGTATAGTTCGGATCTTCCGTCGCCGACTTGTGCGGCGCGGTCGCGGAATTGTCGGGAGCCGGCGCCTGCTTATCGTCTTTTTGTTTGTCTTGATTCTGCGCCGATGCCGGCACCGCCAGAACCATGAAGCCGAGAACGAGGCAAATCATCGATTGCTTAAACATCTGCGTCTCCTGCGTTGTTAAGCTGCGCCTGTATCGTCCAAACCGATCTGTTTCAACTTGTACAGCAACGATTTGTAGCTGATCTGCAATTCCTGAGCCGCGCGCTTGCGATTCCAGCGGGTGCGAGCGAGGGTTTTCAAAATCAGCTCGCGCTCGGCCTCGCGCGATGCCGCGCGAGACGCGGCCTTCAGCGAGTGGGCATGTGTGTCTGCGGGCGCCGCGCTGGCCGGCACCTCGACGCGCTCTGAAAGCGCGAAGTGCTCGTCGCCCAGGGCCACGACTTTCTTCACCACGTTCTCGAGTTCCCGGATGTTGCCCGGCCAGGAATGTTCCATGAAAGTCTGGACAGTCGGCGCGGTCACCAGTGGGCGCGAACGGCCAAGCTGCGCGGCATACTTCGTTAGGAAAAATTCGACAAGCTCCGGAATGTCTTCTTTCCGTTCGCGGAGCGGCGGCACGCGGAGGCACACGCCGTTGATGCGATAATAAAGTTCGCTGCGGAATCGTCCGGCGTGCATTTCTTCATCGAGGTTCCGGCTCGTCGCCGAAATCACCCGCATGGTCAGAGTCCCCGGGCCCGTCGCCGAATCGCCATCGGGCAGGGAACAGAGAAGACTGCGCTGGCACGCGGCATCGAGTTCGCTGATCTCGTCGAAGAATACGGTTCCGCGCGCTGCCTGAAGCGCCTCGCCATTTCCGTTGCCGTTCAGTCCTAGCTCCGCGCCGAGCGTTTCGGCATTGATTGAAGCGCACGAAATCTTGATCCATGGCTCGTCGCGGCGAGCGGACATTTGATGAATCCGGCGAGCGAAAACCTGTTTTCCCGTGCCGCTCTCACCCACCAGGAGAATGGGAATGCTCGTGGGCGCAAGCTCGGCGATCACATTCACGAGGGTACGAATCGCGGAGCTGACGCCGCTGACGTAGCTGCCGTTTTCGCCGGCTGCCACTGTCGCTCGCGCCCAGTTCTTCGTTTGTGTCGCCATTAGTTTGAAGCCCGTTGTTAGCGCAAAGACAGGGAAGTAGCGGGTTCTACCTCTGACCCCAGTTGCAATGCGATTGCCATGATAGCCGATGTGGTGTGAAAAATGTCGATCGCTAACATGTTATTTGTTTTGTGATAGTTACAGAAGAATGGAATTCGGGAAATTGAGACCGGCGCCAAATTTCCGCGCCCCCTTTGGGATATCGTTGCAGTGCCCGTGGGCGTTTGAGTATCTATTTGATAATAAACAATTTACGCGTGTGGAAAAAAGCCTCTTCCCTCGCAACATTTGGGATTTCGGGGGAGTCGGACGCCACATAAGGTAAAAACGTTTCCACTTAGTGATGCCAGGTGGATTCCCGGGTTTGTTCCGTCGGGTCCGGTTGGATCCCTCTGTGTGCCCACTGAGTGCCCCAGAATCTCAACGATTTCTTAACAGGCACCCACTTCAGAAGTGATCTCAGACACGCAATAGCGCAGCGGTCGAACCACCTGCTCAAACGTTTACCAGTCGAAACAATTGCGAAAGAATTTTCTCGGTGTTGCCGATGAAGACTTGTACGATTTGAAGAAGTGGGGCGAGTTCCACGCGTAACTTCCTTGCGCGGAAGCGTGGAAGCCTCGATATGAGGTTTTGCTGATGACGCGACTTCACGTTATCAGCGGCAGATGCGCAACACTAGAACGTATAGTACTCAGATGGCAAAATCAGCCAAAAACAAGAATCTTTCCGTCTGTTTGATGTCGGCTCACCCGCTTGTACTCGGGGAGTTCGAAAAGCTGCTTTCCCGCCCGGGATTTCAGATCGTCACTAAGCAGCTTGAATCGAATTTGGCGCCCGAACTCCGGCGAGTTTCACTGCCAAAGGCCAATATCTACGTTTTTGACGCGCACACCTCCCAGCAAGCAGCGGCGTCGCTTATCTCGAACATTCTCGAGCAATCTCCCGGGGCACGGTTGATCGTCGTCGGCGAGAAATTCTCGGAATCGCACAGCTATTCGCTGCTAAGAATGGGCGCAAAGGGCCTGCTTACGTATTCGGAGGCGCGAGCCCAACTGCCTGATGCGCTGCCATTGGTAGCAGCGGGCGGATTTTGGGTTCCCCGCGTCCTTCTTTCGAATTTCGTGGACTCAATTCTTAATGGCGCCCATGGGCGTCAATTCAAGAATGCCGCCGCGGCAGATCTCAGCCATCGTGAGCAGGAGGCGCTCGAATCGTTGCTTGAGAACCTCTCGAACAAAGAAATCGCCAGCAAGCTCAACATCTCCGAGCGCACGGTGAAATTCCACGTCTCGAATCTCCTGAGCAAGTTCGGAGTTCGCCGCCGCGCCGATCTCATTCTGCTCTGCTACCAGAAGCGCGAAACGGGTCTCTGAGCCGAATCGGCGAACCTCATCTCCGGAGAAATCTCCTTCCCATTGTTTCGAAGCTCCGATCGATCCGGAGCGAGCCTCTGCTCGATTGACTTCGGGTTGGGCGCTGTGCTACTCATGCTTCTCGATTCGAGCAAGAAACTGCGGCCTAGGAATGGCGCCCCTAAACAAACGGATTGAAGTCACGCTCGAAAGCGTGCTCGAGAGCGTGGACCTCGCGGAGAGCATCGTGATGCGCGTTTCCGGCGCCGCCGGTTTCGGCGAGGACGATTGCCACCGGATCGGCATGTCCATTCGCGAAGGCGTTATCAACGCTTACAACTACGGAAACCAGAAGGATCGCAGAAAGAAGATTTTTTTCACGATCGTGTTTGAGCCGGAGAAGATGGTGGTGCGAATTTTGGATCAGGGGCAGGGATTCGAGCTCTCGGAGGTCCCCGATCCCCTCGCCGAGGAAAATCTTTTGCGAACCTCCGGGCGGGGAATTTTTCTAATGCGCGCATTCATGGACGAGTTCTCCGTCAAGCACGGCCCCGATGGCGGCGCGGAGCTGGTCATGGCCAAGCGTCTCCCCGATGCGCGGCATGATAATGGCGGGTCCGCAGGTTCTCCGGAAAAGGAGTCGTAGTTCTGTGACATTACACGCCACATGCCGCGACAATGCCGGAGTTGCGGTGGTTGATTTTAGCGGGCGGATCACGCTCGGCGAAGGAAGCGCGCTGCTGCGCGAGACGATTCGAACACTCACCAGCGGCGGTCAGAAGAAAATTCTTTTGAATCTCGCCGATGTGGATTACATCGATAGCGCTGGAATCGGCGAGTTGGTGGGCGCGTACACGACCGTCAGCAACGCGTCGGGCGAACTGAAACTTCTGAATCTCACGAGGCGCGTGCACGATTTGCTGCAGATCACGAAGCTCGTTACCGTCTTCGACGTGCAGAACGAAGAGTGGACGGCGATTCACAGCTTCAAATAATTCGACCATCGGCATCAAACCGCGCTGCGTGTCTTTGCGTTTTTTTCTTCGATTGACTGATTGCCGCATGCCTCCAGGAATCCAAATTTTGCGTTGCTCTTACATCTTTCTCGCTCTGGACAGCAAAAATGGTTTATGCAAGAATCGGCGCGTTTTTGTGGCCTGGTAAGCCTGTGGGTGAGCGAAAGTTCCGCGCAAAGCGGGTTCAATTGCTGCCGACCGGCGTTACGGGCTGCAGAAGCGCAACGTCACCGAAAGAGGAGTTCCAAAGTTGGCGAGAGAACAAGGTGTGGTGAAGTGGTTCAACGCGTCCAAGGGCTATGGCTTCATCCAGCGCCAGTCGGGTGAAGACGTCTTCGTTCACTTCTCGGCCATCCAAATGGATGGGTACAAGTCGCTGAACGAAGGTCAGCTTGTGGAGTTCGAGGTTCGCCAGGGACCGAAGGGCTTCCAAGCCGAGGGCGTCAACAAAGTCTAGGCAACGGTTTTTCCAGGGCCCTGTTCATCGTCCGCGGATAGGGCCCTTCTTTTCCCACCGCTCTTCGCCGAATCGGTTGTGATAGCATTGGTGGTTTGGAATTCACGCAAGGAGCCGCTTAGTGCCTGAGCACATATCTCGCAAGGAGCTCAAGAAGGACGAATTCCGGGACACGCTGACCCACGGCGCGGAGGCGGTTCTGTCACACCAAAAACTCGCCATTTACATCGGCGTGGGAGTAATCGTTGTTCTCGGCGCCATATTCGCGTGGCGGCTCTACGCGGAGCGGCAGACCGTAAAGGCTGCGGCGGCGTATGACGATGCGATGAAGGTGTTCAACGCGCGGGTTCGAACGGGAGGCGAGCCGACCGATCCCGGCGAACTTACCTACGTCGACGAGAAGGTCAAATTCGACGATGCCGCAAAGAAATTCGAGGCAGTTGCGCAGCAATATCCGAGAACCCGGCCGGGGCAAATCGCGGCCTATTACGCGGGACTCTCGCTCGAACGCCTGAAGCACAACGATGAAGCCGCCAAGTGGTTCGAACAAGTCACCCACAGCGGCGAGGAGGACTTCACTTCCCTCGCGCGGCTCGAGCTGGCGCAGTTGGATGACGAAACCGGCAAGCAAGCCGATGCCGAAAAGATTTACAAGGACCTGGTGGCGCATCCGACCGTTTTTGTTCCGAAACCTGTCGCGATGCTGGGCCTGGCGAATCATTATCGCGGCACGAATAACAACGCTGAGGCTTCGAAGCTCTACAACCAGATCAAGACTGACTTTCCGGACTCGCCGATCGCGCAGCAGGCGAGCCAGATTGCCGCTTTGCTGCCCGGCCAGTCGTAGCCCGAACCATGTAAGAACTTGGCGAAAAACTGAAGCGCGCTGATTTCATTCCGCCTTCCTGATTCTGCCGCAACAAAGCCTATCCGATCCGAATCAGCCTGATAAGATAAGAGCATGGAGCTCGCTCCATACGCGATGGACGTGCGGAAGTCTCGCGGACGCCGTTATCCGGAGGCGGCGCATCCTTATCGAAACGACTACGCGCGCGATCGCGATCGCGTCATTCATTCCCGCGCATTCCGGCGTCTCGAAGCGAAGACGCAGGTGTTCACGACGCGATTCTCAGATCACTTTCGCAACCGGCTGACGCACACGCTTGAGGTCGCGCAAATCGCGCGGACCGTTGCGGGGGCGATGTCCCTGAACGCCGACCTCGCGGAGGCGCTTGCGCTGGTTCACGACATCGGCCATCCGCCGTTCGGGCATGCCGGCGAAAGAAAGCTCGACGAGCGGATGCGCGATCATGGCGAGCGCTTCGATCACAATCTGCACGCCTTGCGGATCGTCGAGAAGTTCGAGCAGCGTTACCTCGATTTTCCGGGCCTCAATCTCACTTTCGAAGTCCGCGAGGGAATCATCAAGCATTCGCGCGACTACGCCGCGGCGGATTATCCCGAGCTGGCCGAATATCTTCTTGATCAACACCCGCCACTTGAGGCGCAGCTCATCGATCTTGTGGACGAAATCGCCTACAACACGGCGGATCTCGACGATGGCTACGAGGCGCATCTGATTGAGATCGAGCGCGCACGCCGCTCGGTACCGGTCTTCGACAGGATGTATTCGGACGTTGAACGCCATCATCCGGGCGGCCGTTCGAAACTGATTTTCAACGAGGCGCTCAAGCGAATTCTGGACTTGCTGGCGACCGACCTCATCCAGGAAACGCAGCGGCAAGTGCAGGAGGCTGGCGCGCGAACGGTGGAGGACGTTCGTCTTCACGGCGCGCGGTTGGCATCGTTTTCGAATGCCGTTGCACAAGAGAACGCGTCGCTGAAGCGTTTTCTCCTCGCGAATCTCTACGCGCTTCCGGTCATCGACGAGGATCGTGAGCGCTCGGTCCGGGCTCTCGATGAGCTCTTTCAGTTCTATCTGGATCACTCCGATGCTATGCCTGATTTCTATCGGGAGCAGGCAAAACACGAGCCGCTCCATCGGGTGGTCTGCGACTACATCGCGGGCATGACGGATCAGTACCTGCTGCGGCAGCATCACGAGCACGTTCGTCCAAGTGCCTCCAAGGCGATTCAGTAAGCTTGATCGGGCACCCGGGCTGACCGAATCGTCCCTACACGCGCCTAATAAGCCCACGTCCTTCATCTCGATTTGCGACGGCGCCGACGGATTTCGGCCGTTATTCGTTTGGTGTCACGTCGAGGCGCGATCAAGCGCGGTTTCTTGACATAGATGCGGTGCGCTTTATAATGGCCTTTCAGACGCGTTAATGCGGGGAAAATGATGTTTCTCGACGTTCATGAACTCGCGCTCCACAAGGCCCGCATCCGCAGGACCTACGCCCCGGGAACACTTGACCTTCATTCCTCGGAAACCCGTCAGGTCGAACCGCTCGAAATACGCGCCACTGCGGAGTTGATTGAGGGGCAAATTCGCATCACGGGCGAATTCAATACCCGGCTGGAATTGGTGTGCGCGCGATGCCTCGATACCGTTGTTGAGGACGTTGGCCGCGATTTCGACCTCTTTTATCGCTCGGTGACTTCAGTCCCAGAGGATGACGAAATGCAGTTGAATCTCGACGACACCGACATCGGGTTCTTCGAGGGCGACGGCCTGTTTCTCGCGGACGTTCTCGCCGAGCAGGTGAATCTTGCCATCCCTATGAAGGTGATCTGCCGCAGCGATTGCCGCGGGCTGTGCCCGCATTGCGGCGTGAATTTGAATCACGAAGAATGCCGCTGCGAGAAGCACCCCACCGACACGCGGCTCGCTCCGCTGGCCCGCCTCAAGCAGGACTGGTCTAAAAAGCAATAGACAGCTACACTGGTGTCTTCGATTTCGGGCGGATTTAGCCCCCTTTGATAGGAGTTCTAATGCCAAATCCCAAGCGACGCCATTCCAAAGCGCGCACGAGCAAGCGGCGCGCGCATGACTTCCTGACGGCGCCTACCCTGGGCGAATGCCCGAATTGCCACGAGCGGAAGCTCCCACACCAGGCTTGCCCGCATTGCGGCTTTTACAAGGGACGCGAAGTTATTGACACGAAGGCCTGATCGGCCTAACTTTTCCCCGCCACTCGAATCGGTGCAGAAGAAATGATCACCATCGCCCTGGACGCCATGGGTGGAGATAACGCTCCTCGCGCCGAAGTGGAAGGAGCGGTCCTCGCGGCACGCGAACTGGGAGTGCGCGTCGTGCTTGTCGGCATTGAGGCGACCGTGCGGCAGGAGCTGGCGCGCCATCGAGCTAAGGGCTTGCCGATCGATATCGTCAACGCGACGGACGTGATCGCCATGACGGATTCACCGTCGCAGGCATTCCGCCGGAAGAAGGATAGTTCCGTCCATGTCGCCGCGCGCCTCGTTCGTGACGGCAAAGCCGACGGTTTCGTGAGCGCCGGGAATACCGGCGCGGTGATGACGACGGCAAGGTTTATTCTTGGCACGCTGCCGGCGGTCGATCGTCCCGCGCTTGCCGCGCCCTTTCCGACGTCGAAGGGCACCGTCACGGTCATCATTGACGTTGGCGCGAACGTGGATTCAAAGCCCGAGCAGATTGAGCAATTCGCGGTGATGGGCGAGATTTACTACCGGGCGATTTTCGGGACGAAGCGGCCTCGGGTTGCGCTTCTTTCAATCGGCGAAGAGGAAATGAAAGGCAACGAGCTCACGCGCGAGGCGGCGAATTTGTTGAAGCAGACGACGCTGAATTTCACCGGGAACGTGGAAGGCAGGGATGTGTTCAACGGGGACGTGGACGTAATCGTCTGCGACGGCTTCATCGGCAACGTGGCCTTGAAGATCAGTGAAGGCGTTGTCGTGCATATTACCGGGCTTTTGAAAAAGGCGCTGAAGAGCAGTCTCAGCGCGCAGGCTGGATACGTTTTGGCGCGGAAAGCGTTCCAGGAGTTTCGAAAGCAAATCGACTATTCGGAATATGGCGGCGCTCCGCTTCTCGGCGTTCGCGGAACAGCGGTAATCGGCCACGGCAGTTCGAACCCGAACGCCATTAAGAACGCGATCCGCGTGGCCGCCGAACTGAGCCGCTCCAAAGTAAACGAAAAGATCGATCGAGAACTCGCGGCAGTGGCGCTGGCCGCGAAGGGATAACCAAGCTCGCGTTGCGCGGCGGACCCCGTCCCGGCTCGCCGTTCGCGCAAATTCCAAGAGAAAACGAACCGGACACGTCTATGGCTAAGCTTGCATTCTTGTTCCCCGGACAAGCCTCGCAATATCCGGGCATGGGCCGCGATCTCGCGGAGAAATTCCCGGTCGCGCGCCGCGTATTTGACGAGGCCGACGCCGCACTCGGATTTTCCATCTCGAAAATCTGTTTCGAGGGCACTGAAGATGACCTTAAGCTGACGGAAAACACCCAGCCCGCGATCCTGACGGTTTCTGTTGCGGCGTTCCGAGTTCTTGAAGAGAAAGGAATCGTGCCCGACGTGGTCGCGGGCCACAGCCTCGGAGAATATTCCGCGCTCGTTGCCGCGGGAGGCCTCGAATTTGCCGACGCGGTCAGGATTGTCCGCAAGCGTGGCAAGTACATGCAAGAAGCTGTTCCGGCCGGGCACGGCGCGATGGCTGCAATTCTAGGGCTCGCGCCAGCTGAAGTGCACGACATTACGAAAAAGGCCGCGTCAGGCGAAATTGTCTCCGCCGCGAATATGAATTCGCCCGAACAAACCGTGATTTCGGGCACGGCGGCGGCTGTGAAGCGCGCCGTCGAGATCGCCTCGCAGAGCGGCGCAAAGCGCGCCGTCATTCTGCCCGTGTCCGCGCCATTTCATTGCGAACTCATGATGCCGGCGCAGAAGCGCCTCGAAATCGATTTGCGAGCCGCAAATTTCCACGACCTGCGCTTCCCGCTGGTGACCAACGCCGATGCGGAGGCCATCTCGAACGGAAACGAAGCGCGCGAGGCGCTGATCCGGCAGGTTTGCCTGCCGGTTCGTTGGCTGGAATCAGTTCACGAGATGATCGAGAGCGGCGTTCACATGTTTGTGGAAGTGGGACCGGGTAAGGTGCTGAGCGGGCTGCTTAAGCAGATCGACCGCGCGGTTCGTTGCGTTGGGGTCGAAGATTCCGCGACCCTTCAGGCGGCACTTGAGAAGATTCAGCAGTCGCGCGTGGAAGCGACCGAGGCCTGATCGCGTCATGTTTTCACTAAAGGGAAAAGTCGCGTTGGTTACCGGTGCGTCGCAGGGAATCGGCCGCGCGACTTCTCTTTCGCTTGCCGCGGCGGGCGCGAGCGTCGCAGTCGCAGCGCGCAACGTGGAAAAGCTGGGGACGCTAGTCTCGGAAATTCAGGCGGCCGGAGGCGAAGCTCTCGCTGTTCCGATGGACGTGTCCGATCCCGCGCAAGTGAAGGCGGGGTTTCAGCAAGTGCTGGCGAAGTTCGGGCGGCTGGACATCCTCGTCAACAATGCCGGCGTCGCTCGCGACACACTCGCGCTTCGGATGAAGCTCGAGGATTGGGACGCGGTGATTCGCACCAATCTCACGGGCGCGCACCTCTGCACGCAACAAGCGCTTGGCGCGATGCTCAAACAACGCTCCGGGCGAATCATCAACGTAAGTTCGGTCGTCGCGGAGACGGGAAATCCCGGGCAGGCAAATTACGTCGCGGCGAAAGCAGGAATGATTGGGCTGACGCGCGCTATCGCCGTGGAAGTTGCCTCGCGCAACATTACGGTAAACGCTGTCGCTCCCGGCTTCATCACGACTCCGATGACGGACCCGTTGCCGCAGAACGTCAAGGATATCATGCTGGGACGAATCCCCCTGGGTCGTCCGGGCACGGACGTGGATGTCGCCATGGCGATCGTGTTTCTCTCGAGCGACGAGGCGGCGTACATCACCGGACACGTCCTCGACGTAAACGGTGGAATGTACATGGGCTGATGCGGGGTCGACGCGGGAACAAGCCCTGAATGGTTGACCCCGCCTCGGGGCACGCATAGAATGTTTCGGTTTGACCAAATCTGACAGGGCGCGACCGTCCGGGACAGACTGAAAGCGCGGTTGCAGCTGCCGATAGCGGAGGAGCATACAGAATGGCCAGCGTTGAAGAACGCGTGAAGCAGATCATAGTCGAGCAACTCGGTGTGGACGAGGGCGAGGTGACTCCGACCGCATCGTTTGTGGACGATCTGGGCGCCGACTCACTGGATACGGTCGAACTCGTCATGGCCTTCGAAGAGGCCTTCGGCATCGAGATTCCGGACGAAGACGCGGAAAAAATCACAACCGTGAAGGACGCGGTCGCTTACATCGAGAAACATTCGAAGAAATAGTCCACCGTCCCATTCCGAACAGGAGAGATGGCGCATTGAATCGCCGCGTTGTGGTGACAGGTGTCGGCCTTGTTTGCGGATGTGGCATCGGCACCGATGAAGTTTGGAAAAATATCGTCGCCGGCAAAAGCGGCATCGGCCCGATCACCCATTTCGACACCACGAATTTCGATTGCCGGATAGCCGGTGAGGTTCGCGGTTTCGATCCCCTCCTTTGGATTGAGAAAAAAGAAATCAAGAAAATGGGCCGGTTCATTCAGCTGGCCATGGCCGCCACTGATTTCGCCGTCAAGATGTCGGGCTTGCAGGTGACTCCGGAAATTGCCGATTCCACCGGCGTTTATATATCCTCGGGTATCGGCGGATTCGACGTCATCGAGCGCGAACACTCGAAATTTCTTCAGGGCGGGCCGGGGAAAATTTCTCCGTTCTTTATTCCCGCAGCCATCGTAAATCTTGCGTCGGGCTTCGTTTCCATTCGATACGGGGCGCGCGGGCCGAACTCAGCGACGGCGACGGCATGCTCAGCTTCGGCGCATGCCATCGGCGACGCGATGAAGATCATCCAGCGCGACGCCGCGGAAGTGATGATTGCAGGCGGAGCGGAGGCGGCGATCACGCCGATGGGCGTGGGTGGATTCGCGGCGATGAAAGCGCTCTCGACTCGCAATGATGAGCCCGAGCGCGCGAGCCGTCCGTTCGATGCGCAGCGCGACGGATTTGTGGTGGGCGAGGGCGCCGGAGTCCTCATTCTTGAATCGCTCCAGCACGCCGAGCGGCGCGGCGCGAACATCATCGCGGAGCTCGTTGGCTACGGCATGTCGGGCGACGCCTTCCACATTACACAACCCGCCGAGCAAGGCGATGGCGCTTACCGGGTGACCCTCGCGACTTTGAAAGATGCCGGCGTCCCGGCCGACGCCGTCGACTACGTGAACGCGCACGGAACTTCCACGCCCATCGGAGATGCGATCGAAACGATTGCCCTGAAGCGCGCGTTCGGCGCGCATGCCAGGAAACTCGCGGTCAGCTCGACCAAATCCATGACTGGCCATCTCCTCGGCGGCGCCGGCGGGCTCGAAGCGGGAATCAGCATTCTGGCGCTTCGCGACCAGATTTTGCCGCCGACGATCAATTACGAGAATCCAGATCCCGCATGCGATCTCGATTACGTTCCGAATACGGCGCGAAAGTCCGAGGTGCGTTACGCGCTTTCGAACTCTTTCGGATTCGGCGGAACGAACGCGTCGCTCCTTTTCAAGAAGTGGGAAGCGCGCTGAGCGCCGGCGTCATCTGAGTTATTTCTGAAATCCCCTGGGACTTTTTCACGGAGCTGGAGGCGGTTTTGAAAATCGGTGTTTGCGTCAAGCAAGTTCCCGCGAAGGACGCGCCGCTGGCGATCGCCGAGACGGGCGCATGGATTCGCGAGTCGGATATCGGCTTCGAGACGAATGAGCCCGACGGTTTCGCGCTCGAAGAAGCGCTGCGGCTGAAGGAAAAACACGGCGGCGAAGTCGTCGCCATCTCGATGGGCCCCGAGCGCGTGAAGCAAACGATCAAAGAAGCGCTGGCGAAGGGAGCGGATCGCGGCATCCACATCGTGGACGATCAGTTTTTCAAGCTTGACCCGCTTGGCTCGGCGCGTTCCATCGCTGCGGCTATTCAAAACGAAAAATTTGATCTGATCCTTACCGGCCTGCAAAGCGACGATCAGGGCTTCGGCCAGACTGGCGTTCTGCTCGCGGAGATACTTGGACTTCCCCACGCCACGATCATCATGCAAATTGAAGTGACGGAAGGGCGGATGAAGCTGAAACGAGAGCTGGAAGCCGGATGGTTTCAGTGGGTCGAATTGCCGCTTCCGGCCGTTCTCTCAATTCAGTCGGGCATCAACAAACCGCGATACGCCACGCTCAAGGGAATTATGGCGGCCAAGAAGAAGGAAATTGCGATCGTGCAGCGCGGATCGCTCGGCGTGTCGGACACCCTGACGCAGCGCGTGCAGAAGATTTATGTTCCGCAGAAAACCAAAAAAACTGAATTTCTCTCCGGAACGCCGAAAGAAATCGCCGCGAAGCTGGTCGAAAAGTTGAAACACGAGGCGCGTGTCTTATAACAAGGCCGGCCAACACACTCATGAAGATTCTTCTGATCACCGAACAGCGCGAAGGCAAGTGGAACAAAACCAGTTTCGAGACGCTTTCAGCGGCGCAGCAGGCAGTGCAGCAAACCGGCGGGACGCTGACTGGCGTCGTCATCGGCAAGGGCGTTGCAGCGCTCGCGGATGAACTGGCTGAGTATCAACTCGACGAAGTCCTGCTTGTCGAGCACGACCTTCTGACTCAATACACTCCGGATGGCTTCACGCTCGCGTTGCGCCAGGTTGTGGAGAACGTGAAACCAGAGCTCGTTCTGATGCCGCACACGTACCAGGTTCGCGACTTCGCGCCTAAACTCGCGGCGTCCCTCGGCAAGGGCATGATCGGCGATTGCATCGGGTATCGTTACGAGAATGGCAAATTCATTTTTGTTCGCCAGATGTTTCAGGGCAGGACAGCCGCGGACGTTGCCTTTGAAGGCGACGCGCCATGGATCGCCACGTTTCAAGCAGGAGCCTTTCGCGGCGACCAGGCCGCGAAGCGTCAAGGCGGCAAGGCGCGGGTGAAAGCCCTGAGCGTGGAGCTGAAGCCGGATCAAATTCGCACGAAGCCGCTTGAGCTATTTCGCGAGGCGAAGCAGGCGGTGGATCTCACGCAGGCGCCGCTTCTTGTTGCCATTGGCCGCGGCATCAAGTCGCCCGAGAATATCCCGCTGGCTGAAAAGCTAGCGAAAGCGCTCGGAGCGGAGTTGGCAGCGTCGAGGCCCATCTGCGACGAAGGCTGGCTGCCGATGGAGCGTCAGATCGGAAGCTCGGGCCAGACGGTGGCGCCGAAACTTTATCTGGCGCTCGGAATCAGCGGTGCGATTCAGCACGTGGTCGGCATGAAGGGCTCGCGTACGATCGTCGCGATCAACAAAGATCAGAACGCGCCGATTTTCGAGGTCGCCGATTACGGAATCGTGGGCGATCTTTTTGAAATCGTTCCCGCGCTGACCGAAGAGCTTGAAAAGTCGAAAGTTGGCTAGACGGCTTCGCCTCAACTCCACATTCGGGAGCCGCGACGTGGCTTCTCAATGTTCGCTTTCGTAAGAGCCAGTCCCGGAAGCGGGCAATTCCGCGTAAGCCAATACTGCTAGAGCCCGCCTATCTCCAAGAAAAAGAATAGTTTAGTGCCAAAGCGACGTGGCATAGAACCTGCCCTAACTCTCCGTCGGCTCGTTGCGTAAACGTCTGCGCGTTTGAATAATCCACCCGGCAGGCCGAAAAAGGAGTTGGATGGGAGCAATCTGGCAGGACCTGAGGTACGGCGTGAGGACCCTAGGCAGAAGCCCCGGCTTCGCACTCGTCGCAATCCTGACACTTGCGCTCGGCATCGGCGCAAACACGGCAATATTTTCGGTCTTCAATCAAGTCCTCTTGCGCCGATTGCCCGTCAAGAATCCGAACGAACTGGTCGTGCTGCACAATCCCGGGCTCACGACCGGCCACACGTGGAGTGATGGCGACGAAACCGAATCGTTTTCATACCCGATGTATAAGGGCCTTCGCGACGCCAATTCAGTTTTTTCCGGTCTGATGGCGCGTTATCCGTTTGACGCAAGCGTTTTTTATCGCGACAACACGGAGAGAGCGCAGGGTGACCTCGTGTCCGGAAATTTCTTTGAGGTTCTCGGCGTGCAGCCCGCGCTTGGACGCGTCTTCAGTTCCGATGACGACAAGATCCCCGGCGCCCAACCTGTCGTTGTCCTGAGCAACGGCTACTGGATTCGGCGCTTTGGCGGCGATCCCGGAATTCTCAACCAAACAATCCAGGTGAACAGCACACCAATGACAGTGGTCGGTGTGACTCGCGCTGGGTTCACCGGCGTTCAGATCGGCCAGATTTCCGATGTTTTTGTGCCGCTGATGATGAAAGCGCAGATGACGCCGAACTGGAATGGCCTCGACGACTGGAACGATTATTGGCTAGGCGTATTCGGACGGCTGAAGCCTTCGATTTCCTTGAAGCAAGCTCAGTCTGGAATCAATACGGCGTACAAGCCGCTCCTCGAAGAACAACTTACCAAAATCAACGGATGGAACGAGAAGGAGCGGCAGGAATTCCTCGCCAAGCAGCTTATCGTCGCGCCAGGAGCAAAGGGACGCGATACGCTCCAGCGGGATGCCGCCGCGCCATTGAACGTTTTAATGATGATGGTGATGCTCGTTCTTATTCTGGCATGCGCAAACATCGCGAGCCTGCTTCTCGCGCGAGGCGCAGGCAGGCAACGGGAATTTGCGATTCGGACGGCCATGGGAGCGAGCCGATGGCGGATGATGCGGCAGATCCTTGTCGAGAGTTTGATTTGCGCGTTCGCCGGCGGCGCGCTCGGGCTGGTGGTTGCGGCGTGGACGATTGAAGCGCTGGTCGCGATGCTGCAAAACGACGCAGGCATCGAAGGCCTGGCTACGCGGCTGAATTGGGACGTTCTCTTGTTTTCAATCGCGGCAACCACTCTCTCAGGGATCGTATTCGGGCTCGTGCCCGCATGGCGCGTTACGCGGACCGACGTGTCGCAGGCTCTGAAGGATCAGGGCTCGACGACTTCGGCCGGTTTGTCTCACGTCCGATTTCGAAAGGGGTTGGTCGCCGCACAGGTCGCGTTCACAGTTTTGCTGCTGGCTGGCGCCGGGCTATTCACGCGCACACTCTGGAACCTGCGACACGTAAATTTGGGAATCGCGCCGGAAAATCTGATTACGTTTACCATCGCACCGCAGGTGAATGGTTACACGCCTGTCCGCACGGCGGCGTTGAGCGCGGAATTACGCGACCGTTTGGCAGCGTTGCCGGGAGTGAAGGCGGCGAGCTCGTCGGTTATCGCCACGCTGACTGGCACCACCGACGGATCCGGCATCTCGATACCGGGCAAAGAGAATTCAACGGTTCATAAGCGCCACATCAATCGCGACTGGGTCGGCCCAAAATACTTTTCGACCCTTGGAATTGCGCTGCTTGAGGGACGCGAATTCACGCCTGCCGATTCCGACAGCGGTGAAAAAGTTGCAATCCTCAGCGAGACAGCCGCGCGCCAGTTGTTTCCGGGTCGTGATCCCGTCGGCCAGAGATTTGCGTGGAGCGCGAGTGACGGCAAGCCCGATGTGGAAGTCGTGGGAGTCGTGAAGGACGCGCAACAGGCGCATGTCCGCTCAGACGCGGTGCCATTTGTCTATCTACCCGATACGCAGAAGCCAGATGCTGAATTGCGCAGCGTAACCTTCTATGTGCGGACGAATGAGGACCCGCTACTGTTTGCGCCGGAACTGAGGTCAGAAGTTCAGAAGCTTGACGCAAACCTGCCCGTATATGACCTCAAGACGATGGCCCGCTTGATCGATGAAGATTTGTTTGCCGAGAGACTCGTAGGCGCACTGTCTTCCGGCTTTGGCATCCTCGCAGCTCTCCTGGCCGCGCTCGGAATTTACGCTCTGCTTGCCTATCTCGTAGTGCAGCGGCGGCGCGAGATCGGCATCCGAATGGCTTTGGGCGCCGGCACGAGTGACGTGGTCCGAATGATCTCGCGCGAGGTAGGATTCATGGTGCTCGTGGGCGCAGCGGTGGGATTGCCCGCGGCGTACGGGTTGGCAAGGGTCAGCGAATCGCTTTTGTACGGCGTGCGCTCGGGCGATCCCATGATTTATGTGGCCGACATTGCGCTAAGCGCGCTGGTGGCCTTCGCGGCGTGTTACTTGCCCGTGCGCCGGGCGACGCAAGTCGATCCGCTCGTTGCTTTGCGGCACGAATAACGGATTTTGAAGTTCAGATAGCAGCCGCCGGAATCCGGTAAAGGACGATCGTATGAACAATTTTTTACAGGACATTCGATTCGGATTACGAACTCTACGGAAGTCCCCCCGGGATTCACGTTCGTTGCGATCATTACACTGGCGTTCGGAATGGCGGCGAACACGACGATTTTCAGCATCGTGAACGCCATTCTGCTGCGGCCAATGCCCGTGGCGCACGCGGATCAGATCGTCGTCCTCGCAACGGATCAGAAAAACAATCCGTTAAATCGTGCATTCTCGTATCCGGACTTTGTCGATCTTCAAAAACAAGCCGATGGACTCGAAGACGTGTTCGCGTATCAGCTCACGATCGCGGGATTGTCCGCCAACGGCAACGCCAGCCAGGTGGTCCTCGAGTACGTTTCGGGAAATTTCTTCTCGGCGCTCGGAATCCAGCCCGCGGAGGGCCGGTTCATTTTGCCGACCGAGGGGCAATCCGTCGGCTCGGATCCTGTGATGGTTCTCGGTTACACGTACTGGCAATCGCGCTTCGGCGGTGACACGAGCGTTGTTGGCAAGCAAGTCCTTGTGAACGCGCATCCGGTAACAATCGTTGGCGTCGCGCCTAAAGGATTTTACGGCGGATATTCCATCGCGGATTGCCAGGGCTATCTTCCGATCAGTATGGCCGCGACGATTTCGTCCGATGGCGATAAATTCTGGACGGATCGAAGCAACCGTCAATTCCAGGTCCTCGGACGGCTGAAATCCAGCGTCACACTGAAACAGGCCGAGACTGCGGTGAACATCGTCGCCGACCGGCTCGCGCAGCAATACCCCGAGACGAACAAAGGCATCAGCATCCGGTTGTATCCGGAGAGGCTCGCGCGGCCAGATCCGGATTCCGATAATCCAATTCCCGCCGTCGCTGCGATATTTCTTGTGCTCGCCGGGACGGTGCTTCTTTTGGCCTGCTTCAACATTGCCAACGTCTTGCTCGTGCGCGCGACGGTTCGGCAGCGTGAGATGGCTATCCGCGCGGCTTTGGGCGCCAAGCGAGGGCGGCTGGTTCGACAGTTTCTCACCGAAAGCTTATTGCTCGCCCTCTTCGGCGGAGCTGCAGGAGCGGTGCTTGCGTCGTGGGCGAGCGGCGTTCTGAGTTCACTGCGGCTCTCGACGGATTTGCCGTTGCGACTGGACTTCAGTCCGGACGCCCGAGTCTTCTTGTACGCGCTCGCCGCCGTACTCGTAACCGGCATTGTCGTGGGGATCGCGCCGGCGCTTCGTGTGGCGCGAACCGACGTCAGCGCGGTGCTGCACGAAGGCGGCAGAGGATCATCCGATGGTCCGCGGCGCCACTTGCTCCGAAACATTTTGGTCGCGGGACAAGTCGCCGGCTCTCTGGTGCTGCTGATCGTCGCGGGATTGTCCGCGCGGAGTTTGCGCAAGGCGGAGCATCTGAATCTGGGATTCGCGCCGGATCATTTGTTGAACCTGTCGATGGACGTGGACGAGGTGGGATACAGCGCAGCGCAAGGACGCGCCTTTTATCATTCCGCGCAAGAGCGATTGAGCGCATTGCCGGGAATCGAGTCCGTCACGCAGTCGTTGTCGGTGCCGATGGGCTACTACTCGGATGCGGACAGAGTATTCGTCGAGGCGCATCCGCTTGAACCCGGTCAACAACCGCCGCAAATTCTTCGCAACCGGGTCCTGGCAAATTATTTCGAGACTCTGCGCATGCCAATCGTGCGCGGCCGCGGCTTCACGGATGCGGACAGCGAAAAGGCCCCGCTCGTTGGAATCGTCAATCAGACGATGGCGAAGAAGTTTTGGCCGGATGATGACCCGATCGGGAAACGCATCAGCACGGAAAGCGCGACGGGTCCTTTCATCGAGATCGTGGGTGTCGCGCAGGATGCGAAATACCGGGGACCGAACGAAAAGCCTCTGCCTTTCTTTTATATTCCGGTCGAGCAGAACTACAGCTCCTTCCACACGATTCAGATCCGGACGGTGGGACCGCCGGACAAGCTGGCCGTTTCCGCTCTGGGAGTGCTTCGCGATTTGTCACCGAACCTTCCTGTCTTTGACGTTCAGACGATGGCGACCGCGCTTCAAGGCGGGAATGGATTTTTCCTATACCGATTCGGCGCGGAGATCACAACCGCGATCGGGGTGTTGGGATTGATCCTCGCGATCGTCGGCGTATACAGCGTCGTTTCCTACGCTGCAGCTCAGAGGACTCATGAAATCGGGATTCGGATGGCTCTGGGCGCAAATCGGCGCGAGATTCTCGCGATGATATTGCGGCAAGGGCTCGGGGTCGTCGGGATCGGCTTGGCCATAGGGCTTTTGGCGGCCTTCGCCGGAACTCGCGCGGCTTCTCAATTATTTGTCGGCGTTCGTGCGACTGATCCGATTACCTACGTCGTCGTTGTTGCGATTCTCGGGGGCGTCGCGCTGTTGGCGTGCTGGATTCCGGCGCGGCGAGCGACCCGAGTCGATCCGCTAGTCGCGCTGCGATACGAATAGTCCCGCGCTTGGTGCCGCGCGAGAGGTGCCAGTCTGCCGCCCAGCACCCGACATTTTTTTCCTTAGCGCAAAATGCGCAATCCCGAATTCCGCTCCGAGCATCTAACTTTCTGTTACGCGCTTTGCTCTTGGAATCATTGCCGAGCGTGATGACCATTCAGTCGCAGTAACCGGCCGGGCCCGACGGCAGTTGCTATAATGAATTTTCATGCGGTCGCCGAATGCCGTCACTTCCCGAATCGCTGCACCGAGTCTCGCACCTGCGGCCGTTCCAAAACTTTCGCACCGGACGAACCGATGACGAACCGCAAATTCAACCATCAAAGACTTTCTCTCATTTGCGCCGCAATGGCGGTTTTTGCGATTCCGGCCGTTTCTTTCGGGCAGGCCAAGACGAAGCCGCCGGCTCCCGCGCCGTCGCAGCCTACAGTTTCAGCCGCGCCAGTTGATCCGAAGGAACTTGTGCGCCGCGCATCGGAAAACGAATTTCAGAATGAGAAGCTGCAGAAGTACTACACGTATGTGGAGCGCCAGGAAACACGCAAGCTCGATTCAGACGGCCACGTGAAATCTACGGAGTCCGAAACCTCGGACGTTATGGTCCTATATGGCGAAGGCGTGAACCGCCTTATCGCGCGCAACGATAAGCCGCTTTCGGCGGAAGATTCGGCGAAGGTGGAGGCAAAGATCGACCGGTTCATGCGCGAGCGCAAGAATGAAACGCCCGAAGATAAACAGAAGCGTCTCGCTGACCAGGAGAAGGACCGCCAAAAAGAGCGCGCTTACGTCAGCGAAATTTCGGAAGCCTACAATTTTCATCTCGAAGGCATCGAGAAAGTGAATGGCCGCGACACGTACGTCGTCAGCGCAGAACCGCGTCCCGATTTCCACGCTCAAACGCGAGCTGCCCGGGCGCTGTTGCCCGCGTTTCATTTCAAGGTGTGGATCGACAAGGCCGATTGCCAGTGGGTGAAGCTCGATGCCGAAGCCCTCGATAATGCCAGCTATGGATTGTTTCTGCTAAGGCTGCACAAGGGCACGCGGGCGCATCTCGAGCAGACACGAGTGAATGACGAAGTTTGGCTGCCGGCAAAGGTCTATGTGAAGCTTGACGCTCGCGTAGTTCTATTCAAGAGCTACCTCGAGGAAATTGATATCAATTACAAGGACTACAAGAAATTCAGGACTGAAGTCGCGATGGGCCCCGCCGTTTCTGCAAATTGATTCGCCGGTAGTGTTCAGAGTCACTCGCACATCCAGCCGATCTATTCCTTGGGCGGTCGCCCGCTAACTCGTCTGATAGAATGGCCGCATGCCGAGCGAAGTGGCGCCAATTCAACGCGAAACACTTGACGCCGATGTATTGATTGTGGGCGCCGGTCCTGCGGGACTCGCGTGCGCGCTGCACCTTGCGAATCTCATCGAGAAGCACACCGCCGAAGGCAAGTCGCCGCAACTTTCATCCGAGAACATCTACGTACTCGAGAAAGGGCGCGAAGTCGGCGCGCATCAACTTTCCGGCGCGATCATGGACCCGCGCGCGCTTCGCGAACTCGTGCCGGATTTTGAGAAGTCCGCGCCGCTCGACACGCCGGTGACGGGTGACGCGGCGTACTACTTCACGGAGTCCAGTTCGTGGAAACTTCCCATCACGCCGCCGCCGCTTGCGAATCACGGCAATTATGTGATTTCGCTGAACCGGCTCGTGAAGTGGATGGGGGCACTGGTTGAAAAGAAGGGCGTGAACCTATTCACGCAATTCGCCGGCGCAAATCTGATTTACGAGAAGGAAGGAATTTCCGGCGTCATTACCGAAGACAAGGGCCTCGATAAGAACGGCAAGCCGAAAGACAATTTCACGCCGGGCTACGAACTCCGCGCCAAAGTGACGGTGCTCGCGGAGGGCCCGCGCGGCTCCCTGACGAAAGAATTGGTGAATCGCCTCAAACTCGATGGATTGAATCCGCAGGCGTACGGAATCGGAATCAAGGAATTGTGGGAAGTGCCGCCGGGAAGGATCGAAACCGGCTTTGTGGCGCATACGCTCGGCTGGCCTCTCGATTCGAGCATGTACGGCGGAGGCTGGATTTACGGTTTGCAGCAGAATCGCGTCTCGCTGGGAATGATCGTCGCGCTTGAATACCACAATCCACAATTCGATCCGCACGAAGCGTTTCAGAAATACAAGACGCATCCTCATGTGAAGAAAATTATCGAGGGCGGGAAGCTGATTCGATACGGCGCCAAGACCGTTCCATATGGCGGATGGTATTCGATGCCGCGGCCGAACGTGGATGGTGGGCTGATCATCGGCGATTCCGGAAGCCTGCTGAATTCGCAGCGGCTGAAGGGAATTCACACGGCGATCAAAAGCGGCATGCTCGCGGCCGAGACAATTTACGAAGCGCTCTGCGCCGGCGACACCTCGGCGAAATCATTGTCGGCGTATTCGAAGAAGCTCGATTCGAGCTGGATTAAGGAAGAACTGTACGCGGTTCGCAATTTCCATCAGGCGTATCGGCACGGGCTGTGGGTAGGGCTCGCGCATACGGCCCTGCAATTTGTTTCCGGAGGCCGCGGGCTGATCGACCCGATGCTTGCCGAGGCGGGCTACAAGGAATATGACAAGCTCAATCGCGGCGACACTCTCATTGACCAATCCACTCGATTCAAAGGCGACGGCGTTCTGACGTTCGACCGGCTGACCGACGTTTATCACTCCGGGACGCGGCACGAGGAAGACCAGCCGTGCCACCTCGTCGTACTCGAGCCGAATGTGTGCGTTGATCGCTGCGTGCGCGAGTACGGCAATCCTTGCCAGTATTTCTGCCCGGCTGCCGTCTACGAGATGGCAACGGAAAAAGGAGAACCTCGGCTGAAAATCAACGCGTCAAACTGCGTCCACTGCAAGACGTGCGACATTGCGGATCCGTATCAAATCATCAATTGGGTCGTGCCGGAGGGCGGCGGCGGCCCCAACTACGAAGGAATGTGAATTCTCCACGTGCTCTGTATCTAATTTCCAGAGTCCCCGCTCGCTGCGGGAGGCTCGCCGCCAAAGAATCGCTTTAGTTTTCCCCAGAAGCCGCCCTTCTTTTTTTGCCGCGCTACTGCCGAACCCGCCGTAGCCGCACCGCTCTTCTTATCCGTGCGCGGCGTCGCGTCTTCCACATGGCCATTGAAAACCCAATCGCGAGAAACGGAATAGTCAGGAATTGCCAATGCGACCCGCGGACCTGAGTCGGCGGGCGGTGCCGGCAATGATGCCGAAAAACTTAGGGAAGGCATGATGACCTTCCATACTGGCGTCTCGATCGCGGGTGGCTCAGGCGTTGCCGCATTGGCCAGTGGCGCGACGGGAGGCTTCTGGTTCGCATTCGCGGGAAGATCGAATCCGTTGTCGGCATCGAGCACACTCTCCGGTGTGGGCGCCGCCTCGGGCGCTTTCGCTTGCTCAGGCGGCGCGGATTGCCGGGTCGTGGCTGCGGCGGGAGGCTGATACGAATCGCATCGGCAAGTGCCCGTCTTGCCCGCGACGGCCGGCAACCTTTCTCCTGGGAGGAAAAATTCTCCCAACTCGGCCACGATGAGATTTTCGCCGCCAAACTGCTGTTCGATGCCCGCCGCGCCCTGCGCAGCGTACACGCACATCAGGTCGTTCACGTCCAGCCCAAGCGTAAAATCGCGCGAATCGTTCGCGATCGCGACCGGAGTTGCGATGATGAATGGCGTGTAGACCCGAATCGGCGTCGGATTGGTTAGACGGAGGCGGACGCGCCCAAAGTTCAACGCCACTGTGAACGAACCGCCCGATTCGAGGAGCGTGAACTTCGCCGGGCCGCAGATGTCCACGAAGCTGCCGGCCGGTAGCGTCAACCGCGCCGCGCCGGAATGCACGGTAACGACGCTGCCGCTCGAGACGAATAGCGTCGTTGCGCCCTTGATCGAAACCGGATACGAGCCACCCTCGACCGAAATGTCTTCGCCCTCGAGTTTGCCAACTGCGCCGGCAGGCCAGTGCTCTTGCGCGCTAGCCGAGGATGAGACAGCCAGAAAAAGGAGAAGCGCGGCCGCTAAGCACGCGATCGAAATCCGGCCGATGTTCCGGTACAGGAATGAATAAGCGACGTCGCAAATATGGAGTATTCCGGCTGACATCGAAGACTCGCCTGCGGTCGCCTATACTATAGCGCAGTGAACGAAACGACCAAACCTGGAGTCCAACCCGCAACGGCGCCGGTGAACGTGCATTTCGACACGCGGCTTCCCCAGCTTTCGCGTTGGCGGCGCGCGCAGATTCCGGTGATTGCGGCGGTGGTTTACTCGATCGTCCGCGCGATCGGGCCCACGATCAGCTTTGAATTGGCCGGCGAGCGCTTCTACGAGCCTGCAAAACTGCGCGGCGAAAAAGTGATCGTCGCGTTTTGGCACCGCTGCATTTTCTCAGCGATTTGGCTATTTCGCGGGCGCGGCGCCGTCGTGATGAACACAACGAATTTCGACGGGCAATGGACGCGCCGCGTTATCGAGCGGCTCGGCTACGGAACCGCGCAAGGCAGCTCCACGCGCGGAGGGTTGAGCGGGCTCATCGCGATGGGACGGGCCATCGAGGATGGCCACGAAGTCGCGTTCACGATTGACGGGCCGCGCGGTCCGCGTTACATCGCAAAGCCGGGACCCGTGATGCTCGCGCGCCAATCCGGGCAACCGATTTTCCTGTTTCACATCGGACTGGAAAATGCGTGGACGCTCGAAAAGACCTGGGATCATTTTCAGGTTCCAAAACCGTTTACGCGAGCCGTGGTAGTGGCCGCGCCGCTGATTTACGTTTCTCGTGACGCGGACAGCGAGGTGATACACCGGAAGCAGGTTGAAATGCAGGCATCGCTCGAACGCGTCCGCGATATCGCCGAGTCGTGGTATCGCATTTCGCCGGATGAGCGAAATCGTCTTCGCAAGGAATTGAACGATCAGCGGTCCGGCGCCTGAGAATTCTTCCGCTTCGGATTTAGCGCTCGCCCAAAGTCGCTCGCACGTCCATTTTCTGTTTTCCTCTGTAAATCGTCAGAGTGACGGCGTCGCCCGGTTTGTGCCGGTTGAGCAAGACGTTCATATCAAGCTGGCTGCCGATCGGTTGGCCATCCATTGCCGTCAAAACGTCGCCGCCGATGCGCAGCTCCTGCAAGCCCGCAAGCACCGTTTTCGTGCCTCCATGAATTCCAGCTTGTGCGGCAGGACCTCCGTTCGTGACGGACTCGATGAGAAGGCCCTTCTCGACAGGAAGATCGAGAGCGCTCGCGAGTTCCGGCCAGAGTCCGCGGCCCTGAATGCCGAGGATCGCCTGGCGCACCTTGCCTTGTGAAATCAGATCGTCCGCGACGCGGCGAGCTGTGTTGATCGGGATGGCGAAGCCGATTCCAGCCGTCGTGCCCGACGGCGTGTAGATCGCGGAGTTGATTCCAATTACCTGGCCGCGAGAGTTGAGAAGCGGGCCGCCCGAATTGCCGCGGTTGATCGCGGCATCGGTTTGAATCGCCTCGTCAATGAATGTCGTGTCGCCGGTTTGAACGGTGCGGCCGAGAGCACTTACGACTCCCGTGGTCAGCGTGCTCTGAAAGCCGAATGGATTTCCGATCGCAAGGACGCGTTGGCCAACCTGCAGCGCGCGGGAGTCGCCGAGCGAAAGAGGTGTCAGCTTTTTTCCGTGCGGATCAACCTGAATCAGCGCGATGTCGTTCCGCGTATCCGCGCCGATAAACTTCGCTTTGAAGTGAGATTGATCTCCGAGCGTCACCTCAATGGCCTGCGCGCCCTGCACCACGTGATAATTCGTGAGGATGTGGCCGTTCGCGTCAATGACAAAGCCAGAGCCAGCGCCTTCGACCGGCACGGCGTTATAGAAGAAATCGTATTCGACGGTTTTCGTAACGATGTTTGCGACCGCGGGAGAAGCCTGGCGGTAGATGCGTACGCTCTCGGATTCGAGCGCGTCGAGGCCCGTGTCGCTCGGAACATTGCCCTTTACGATCGCGCCAGGCACTGCCTCAACCGATTCGGGGATGCGCGGCCCCCAATATTCGCCGGCCCAGTAAGCGCCGAGAACGAGAATCAATCCAATTGCGGCAAATCGAATTCGTTGACGAAGAATTGGCTTCATGTTCTCACCCTAGGGAATCGGAAATCGGAAACGATGATCAACCTTCAGATCTCGAAAGAGGCGGTCAAGGCTCTCCGGGCGTGCAGAGGATTGCGGCTGTTCAACCGGCGCTCCTGCCCAAGCGATTGAGAGTATCCACAAGCCGTTCCACCTGATCTTGAGTGTCTTCGAGCGAGACCGAAGTGTTTATTACGTCGTCCGCCATTCTCGCTTTTTCGTCTATGGGCATCTGCGCCGTAATGCGTTGCCGTGCCTGCTCCTCTGTAAGACCTCGCGCGCGAAGGCGGGCCAACTGCTGTTCAGGATCGCAGCGAACGACTACCAGTCGGTCGAGTTTTTCCCGGTAACCCGCTTCGATCAATAACGCGGCTTCGACAATCGCAACCGTCGGCCCGCCCGGGCGATCGAGAGCGGCGAACCATTTCGCGATCACTTCCATGACGCGCGGGTGAATGATTTGATTCAGGCGCCCGAGCCGTTTGTGATCCGCGAAGACGATCGCTCCGAGTTTCGCGCGATCGATCTTCTTGTCCGTTGTCAGGATGCCGTCGCCGAACTCGCGCACCACTTCGTCATAAACGGGCTGTCCGGATTCGAGCATCTCGTGAACGAGCGAGTCGGCGTCAAGGATCGTCATATCATGTTCGCGGAGCATGGACGCGACAGTCGATTTACCGCAAGCGATCCCACCGGTGAGTCCGACGCGCAGCATAGGGGCTCCAGCCGTCACCGCCGGACGGTTGCGGCCCCCGCGGCTCGCTCGGAGTGACGCATCCTCGCGGCCTTCACGGTGTTGCTCATCAGCATCGCGATCGTGAGCGGACCGACGCCGCCGGGTGACGGCGTCAGCGCTCCGGCGACTTCCACGACGTCGGGATGCACATCTCCCACTAGAGCTGACCCTTTCTCGCGAAACTTGGCGAGACGCTCCGGAAAATTTGCAAAGATCCGCTCGGCTTGCGCGGCGTCGGTGATGCGATTCGTTCCCACGTCGATCACGGTTGCGCCGGGTTGGATGTAATCGGAAGTAATCATCGCCGGGCGGCCCATAGCCGCGACCACAATGTCCGCACGGCGCGCCGTCGCGGGCAAATCGCGCGTCTTTGAGTGGCAAATGGCGACCGTGGCGTTCGCGTGCAGCAGCAGCAATGCCATCGGTTTTCCCACAATGTCGCTGCGGCCGATGACCGCAGCTTCCGCTCCCTCAATTGGGATATTGCTGCGGCGTAAAATCTCCATCACGCCGAGAGGAGTGCAAGCCACGAGATTCGGGCGCCCTGCTACGAGGCGCCCGACGTTTATCGGATGAAATCCGTCAACGTCTTTCGCGGGATCCACCGCTTCGAGAATTTGCTTCGCGTCGACCTGCGGAGGAAGGGGCAGCTGCATGAGAATGCCGTCGACTTCGTCGCGGCGGTTCAAATCTTGGACGAGCGCCAGCAATTCCGGGGTGGTGGTCGTCGCCGGCGGAGTCAGGAAAATACTGCGAATGCCCAAAGATTCGCACGCGGCGACCTTGCTGGTGACGTACACCTTGGACGCGGCATTATCGCCAACCAGGACGGCCGCGAGACCCGGTGTGACTCCGGCGGCCTTCAAGACAGCGATTTCTTCGCGCAGTCCCACGTAGATTTCGTCGCGGAAAATGTTGCCGTTGAGAATACGCGCGGTCACGAACGAGTCTCCCGAAACGGAAATTGCGAAGGCAAGAAAGCATGATAGCACACGCGGAAAATCGGAATGGCGGACGGTGGAAGGGGCCATTCTTGCCGCGATTCGAATCGAAGAGGGATTCCTCGTTCCGCCCAGGTCGGCCCTCGGAATGACGGAGTGCTAGAACGAGACAGACTCAGGGATGGGTCATGTCTTCGGGCCGCACGAGCGCGTCGAACTCTTCGCCGGAGAGATAGCCGAGTCTCACGCAAGCCTCGCGCAGGCTGAGATTTTCGTGATGCGCTTTCTTGGCGATGGCGGCAGCCTTGTCGTAGCCGATACGCGGCGCGAGCGCCGTCACGAGCATGAGGGAATTCTTCACGTAATAGTCGATCTGCTTCTGATTGATTTCGATTCCCTTAACGCAGTGGTCCACAAAACTTCGCGACGCATCGGCGAGCAACCGGACGGAGTTGAGGAAATTGAATATGATCACCGGCTTGAATACATTCAGCTCAAAGTTGCCCTGAGAGCCCGCAAAGCCGATGGCGGCATCATTGCCCATCACTTGCACGGCGACCATCGTCAATGCTTCTGACTGCGTCGGATTGACTTTTCCGGGCATGATCGAGGACCCCGGTTCGTTTTCGGGGATTATTAATTCACCGAGACCGCAGCGCGGGCCGGACGCGAGCCAGCGAATGTCGTTCGCAATTTTCATGAGCGAAGCCGCGAGAGTTTTCAGCGCGCCGCTCGCGTAAACGATTTCGTCGTGCGCGGAAAGCGCGGCGAATTTATTCGGATGCGACCGGAAGGGCAGGCCCGTCAATTCGGCGATCTTTTTCGCCGCGCGTTCCGCGAATTCCGGATGCGCGTTCAAGCCGGTGCCGACGGCAGTTCCGCCGATGGCGAGGTCGTAAAGCCCGGAAAGCGATTCGCGGATGCGCTTGATATCGCGATCGAGCAGACTGACCCATCCCGACATTTCCTGGCCGACGGTCAACGGCGTCGCATCCTGCAAATGCGTGCGTCCAATTTTCACGACGCCTTCGAATTCTCTGGCCTTCGCGTGCAGAGCGTCGCGCAGCTTTTCCACCGCCGGAATCAACTCTTCGACCACCTGAGTCGCCGCCGCGATGTGCATCGCCGCCGGAAACGTGTCGTTCGACGACTGCGACATGTTGACGTCGTCATTTGGATGAACAGGCTTTTTGCTTCCCATCACGCCGCCGTCCAGTTCGATCGCGCGGTTCGAGATGACTTCGTTCGCGTTCATGTTGGTCTGCGTGCCACTGCCGGTTTGCCAGATGTGAAGAGGGAAGTGAGCGTCAAGCTTTCCTTCGATCACTTCGTCGGCGGCCTGAGTGATGAGCTGCGTTTTTTCAGCGGAGAGTTTGCCGAGGTCCTGGTTCACGAGGGCAGCTGCTTTTTTGAGGATTCCGAACGCGCGGATCAATTCCGGCGGCATGCGGTCGCGGCCGATATCGAAATGGATCAATGAGCGAGCGGTCTGTGCGCCGTAATAGCGATCAGTCGGCACTTCGATCGCGCCCATGCTGTCAGTTTCGGTGCGCGTCAGCGATTTTGAGGACGGAGCGGGATGTGACATTCAAAAGCTCTCAAGTCTGGGTTCACGGGCCGGGCGCGCCACGATGAACGCGCCCGGCCACCTTCAGTAGATGTCGTACTGCTCCCAATGCAGTGTCGGATCGGCCTGGATGATGATGCTCTTCTTCGTCCAGCCTTCCAGTTCCTCCATCAAGCTGGACTCGCGGGTCTTGAGGGCTTTGGCGATTTCCGGATGAACGCGCAAGGTCAAGCTGCCGCTCTCGATTTCGCCGGACATCTTGCGGGCCTCGGCCTGAATTTCGTAGCAGAGCGTCGGGATCGACTTCACCATGCCCGAGCCGGTGCAATAAGGGCACGGCTGGCAGAGCGTCCGCTCGAGAGCCTGCTTGGTGCGCTTGCGCGTGATGTTGACCAAGCCGAATTCATTGAATCGCAGGACTTTCGACGGAGCGCGGTCGGCCTTGAGCGCATCTTCGAGCGCCGCCATTACCTTTTCCCGGTTGCGGCGCTCCTCCATGTCGATGAAATCGATCACGATGATGCCGCCGAGATCGCGGAGCCGCATCTGGCGGACGACTTCCTTCACGGCTTCAAGGTTCGTGCGAACAATCGTGTCTTCGAGGCGCGTGGAGCCCTTGCCGACAAACTTGCCGGTGTTGACGTCGATCGCAACGAGCGCTTCGGTGTGGTTGATGACGATGTAGCCGCCGGATTTGAGCCAGACTTTCGGCCGCAGTCCCTTGTCAATTTCCTGCTGAATGCCGAATTCTTCGTAGACCGGCGTCTCTTTGGTATAGAGCTTGACGCGATTGACGAGCTGCGGCTGAAACCGGCTGACGAAATCGACGACCTTCGTGTATTCGTCTTCGGAATCAACCCAAATCGCGGTGAAGTCGCCCGTCAAGTAGTCGCGCAGGATTCGCTCGACAAGATTGAGATCGCGATGGAGAAGCGCCGGAGCCTTTCTTTGATCCCCTCGAGACTTAATCTCCGCCCAGGTGCGCGTGAGGAATTCGACATCGGCCCGAACTTCGTCCGGCGCCGCCTGAGAGGCGGCGGTGCGCACGATAAAGCCGCCGCCAAAGCTGCCCTTCGCTTCATTGACCAGATGCCGCAAGCGCGAGCGCTCCTCGGCCGATGCGATTTTTCGCGACACGCCGGTGTGGTCCAGAGTCGGCATGTAAACGAGGAAACGCCCCGGAAGCGCGACGTGGCTGGTGATGCGCGCTCCCTTTTTCCCGAGCGGTTCCTTCGCAATCTGAACGATGATTTCCTGGCCCTGCTTCAGAAGGTCGGAGATCAGCTGAACCCGGCGAGGTTGTGGACGGTGGCCTCCGCCGCTGTGTCCATGCTGCGGGCGGCGGCCCCGATCGTCGCGACGCCCGCGGTTAGGCCGCTGATCGCGGCCTCGCCGCGCGGGATGCTGCATCCGCGCGCGAATATCGCCGCGAACGCGTGCTGATGTAGGCTGCGCTTCGCCGGTTAATTTTTCGCCATCCAGCGCGATGGCCGCATCCGCCGGAGTTTCGTGTCCGGTTTCTTCGGCAGGCGCGCTTTCGGAATCCTCTGCCGCACCATGCGGCTCGCCAACCGCCTCGATTTCAGCGGTACCGGCGTCGTCGCCGGTGTGATGAGCGTCCTCGGATTCTTCGGCGGTAACGTCGTCAGAGTCTTCCTCGATGGATTCACTCGCGTGCGCAAAATCGTCTTCGTGGCCCTCGTCTTCGTGACTCTCACCTTCGTGAAGACGATGTTCCTCGCGAACGGCCTCTTCGCGTTGCGCTTCGGCCACTTGCTCGGCCAGGGAGACGGCTTCCTCTTCCGTCAGCACATGCGTATCTTCGGCAGCTCCGGACTGTTCTGTTGGTTCGGCTTTTTCCGCGACCGAATCTTCGATAGCCCGCTCTGCGTGACGATCGAACTCATCCTCGTGCGTGGCCTCCGCGATTTCTTCGGTTATCCCAGTTGACCCTCCGCTTTGGCTGAAGCGAGAAAGCGATTCGCCGGGCAGCGGCTCGAAAGCGCGCGCCGGCTGATGCGAAGATTCCGGCGAGATTTCGCGAGAAGCTCCGCGCTCCGGTTGTGCAACCGCCTGTTCGCGTGCTTCTGCTTCGGGGTTTATGGGGCTAACGGTGCTAACGGATCCTGCGGTTGGCGCCAAAGAAACCGGCGTCGGCGGCGCATCTTTGAGGCGCGCGAGCGATTCTCCCGGCAACAGGACGGGTACGAAATCGCTGGGTGTTGCGTCTCCTTCTGATTGCGCGGGAGACTCGTAAGGCCGATGCGATGCGTACTTCGAGTGCGGCAAATCGCGTCCGAAGCGGCGGTTGTCGCGGCGTCCTCCGCCCCTGCTGCGATCGTTGCGGCCGCGGCGTCCTCCGCCACTGCCCCCGCGCCCGTATCCGCCGCGATTATCGCGGCCTCGGTTTTCGTATTGGTGTGGCCGCGGGCTGCCGTGCGATTCTCTTGGCGGCGCGGACTCCGAAGGCCGAGGCGCTGCCGGCGGCTGCGTGTTGGCGATTGCCGTGTCGGCGGCCGTTTCGCTCGCCGCTACCGAAGGCTCGACGTCCAGCGGCTCGACCGACGAGGTATGACCGGCGCTGTCGGTTGAAAACACGTGTCCGCCCTGATCTTCCATCTTTTGGACTTTTTCTTCGACGGTCGTAACGACGTGGTCGAGTTCCTCAATTTCTTCAAGGAAGTCGGTGACGTAGAGGAAAGCGTCGCTATCGAGGCCGATGTCCACGAAGGACGATTGCATGCCGGGAAGCACGCGGGTAACTCGTCCCTTGTAAATACTACCGACTAATGCAAACTCTTTTTCCCGCTCTACATAAATCTCACAGAGCTGACCATCTTCCAAAATCGCGACCCGCGTCTCGTGCGGGGTCGATGAAATCACCATTTCCTTTGACATGAAAACTCCTCATTGCGCACCGGTGGGCAATCGCGCCGCCCCAGGCGGCGTGCCACGCCCCGCTGGGCCCTGCCAGGGGCCTCGCTGCGGGGAAGCATGTGCTTCGCTGTAAGCTGGTTGCCGTCATCCGGTGCATTCTCGACTCAATATTTACTTCGATGCCGCTGCAATCTGCGCGGCGATACTTCACTCAAATCCGATTCGAACCGACTCGCTTGGGTCAGTTGACGAAACGCCTCATACGGACGTTCATCACCAGGCCCAAAGCCAGGAACAAGAACACGGTGGATGATCCCCCGTAACTCATGAAGGGCAAAGGGATGCCGGTAACGGGCATATAGCCAATCACCATCGCCGCGTTCACCAAGACATGAAACCCAAGGATTGCTGCCACGCCCATTACCAAAAACATTCCAGCTCGATCTTTCGCTTTCTGGGCGTTGTCAATCAACCGTAGCAGCAAACCTAGATACAACAACAAAGCCACTAATACCCCTACAAATCCCAATTCCTCCGCCAGCGCGGCGAGGATGAAATCGGAATACCGCACGGGCACGAAGCCCAATTGATTCTGGCTGCCTTTCCCGAACCCCTTGCCCCAGAATCCGCCTGAGCCAACGGCGATTTCCGACTGAAGAATCTGGTAGCCGGCACCGCGGGGACTATCTTCAGGATGGAGGAATGTTTCAATTCTTTGCTGCTGGTACGGCTTCAAATGATGCCGCATATGCCAGCCGACCGGTATCATCAGCGCGAGGATCGCAGCGGCCACTGCCGCATGCTTCCACTGAATCCCGGCCAGAAAGGCGCCGATAACCGCCACGGGGACTAGAACCATCGCAGTCCCCAAATCCGGCTGTACCAGCACCAAAAGTACCGGCAAACCCGTAATTCCTGCAACCCTGACCAAATCCGCCAGCGTCAGCCGATCAGTGCGGACCTCACTGAAAAAGCGGGCCAGCACAACGATTATAACCAACTTCATAATCTCAGACACTTGTAAATTGACGCCGCCCCCGAGACTCACCCAGCGTCTCGCGCCGAAGCGCGAGTGGCCGATGGCAAGCACCGCGAGCAACGCGACAACACCCACGAGATAAAGCACGGGCGCTTGATCGAGCAGAAGGTGGTAATCCAGGCGTGAAATCGCGAGCATGGACAAAATTCCGAGGCCAATCCAAATCGCCTGCCGCCAATGCATGCCTGCCATTGCGCTGTTGTGGGTCGAAGAATAGATTTCCAGCATTCCCATAACGCAGATGGCGAAGACGATAGCTAGCAACGCCCAGTCGAAGTCGTGGATGTGGGTGCGATCCTTCACGGGTGCACCGCTCCGACGGATGCCTCTGCCGGCTTTATAGGCTCCGGAGGTTTAAGTGGCTCGGCGGCCGGCCGATTCTCGGTGGTCACCTGCTGCTGAAAGGTGCCGCTCTTTTTTTCGTAGTAGGCCTTGACGATATCACGAGCGATTGGCGCCGCGGCTTCTGCACCATGGCCACCGGACTGGACCAGCACCGCTACCACAACTTCTGGGTTGCGGCGCGGGGCGTAGCCGACGAACCAGGCATTGTCCTTGAATTCCTTTTCTTTGCCCAGGCGGCTTCTCGTGTCGTAGCCGATCACCTGCGCCGTGCCCGACTTTCCGGAGAACTCCACGTTTTCTAGTCGAACGTGCGCGGCCGTTCCGCCCTCATTCACAACTCCGTACATCCCGTCAGTGACCTGCTGAATCGTGTCTTCGGAGAGCGGGAAGTGATCTGTATGGACGTTCGGGAAGTTTTTGAGCAGGTGCGGTTGCACGAACGCACCGCCGCTCGCAACGCCGGCGATCATGCGTGCCAATTGAATCGGAGTGGTTGTGACCGCGCCCTGGCCGATAGCCACGGAAATTGTCTCTCCGGGGTACCACTTCCGATGGAAGACTCGCTGCGCCCACTCCTCTGAAGGCATTAAGCCGGATTCTTCGCCCGGGAGGTCGACTCCGGTCTTGTGGCCGATGCCAAGGCCGTTTGCGTAATACGACAATCGATCAATTCCCAGGCGCATGCCGACCGTATAAAAGAAAATATCGCAGGATTGGATGATAGCTTTATGAAGATCCACCACACCGTGGCTCGATTTTCCGTAAACCCAGCATTTGAAAACACGGCCGTAAAACGTCCCGTATCCGGGGCAGAAGACCGTCATGTTTTGCGGAATGGCCTTCGATTCAAGCATCGCCGTGGCGGTGACGATTTTGAAGACCGACCCTGGCGCCAATTGCGCTTGAATCGCGCGATTGAGCATCGGCGTATCCGGGTCCGTGTTGAGTTCCTGCCATCGCTTGGGGTCAATGCGGACCGTGAAATCGTTGGGGTCGTACGTGGGGCGGCTTACCATCGCCAGGATGTCGCCATTGCGCGGATCCATCGCGACCACGGCACCTTCACGGCCGGCGAGGTCTGTCTCGGCTATGTTTTGCAAGTCGCTGTCAATCGTCAGCTGAATCGGCTTGCCGGGAACCGCTTCGACGTCATCGAGCGTGCGCATCATTTTGCCGACGCTGTTCACGATGACGCGGCGCATGCCGTCTGTGCCTTCGAGCGTGTCGTTATACTCCCGCTCGAGGCCCGCTTTTCCGACGATATCGCCGGGGCGGTAACGCCCGTTGCTGTTTTCGAGCTGTTGCGGCGTCACTTCGCCGACGTAGCCCGATGCGCTG
The DNA here is from genome assembly GCA_963838705.1 of uncultured Acidobacteriota bacterium. GTDB lineage: Bacteria > Acidobacteriota > Terriglobia > Acidiferrales > UBA7541 > Palsa-147. The sequence continues at coordinate 886,046 of CAWIRU010000007.1, forward strand.
GCGAAAAAGCCATCGTGCTGATAGCGGCGGCGCTGCACCATCATCAATTCGAGAACCGGAATATCCGCGCGGTGGGATTCAACGAATGCAATGTCGGCCTGAGTCGCTTCCGGTTTGATGATGACGGGCTGAAATTTCGGCTCGAATTTCGCGGTGTCGAGCTCCTGCTTCAGATCGTCATCCGAAATATTCAATCCCTCTTCGACCTGCGCGAGATTCTTTTCCAAGAGTTTTGGATCGTCGCGCAAAAGCAAAATGCTGAATGATGGATAGCTGTCTACGAGGACGCGGCCCTCGCGGTCGAGCATCGGCCCGCGCGGGGCAATGATTGGGATCGAACGGATGCGATTCTTCTCGGCGAGATCCGCGAAGTGTTCGCCCTGGATGACCTGAAGTTTCCAGAAGCCGAAGAGCAGGACGAGCGCCATGCCCACAGCCAGATACGATAGGAGGACTAACCGCCCGTGGGGCAGTTTTTGATCGTTACCAAAAAATGGAGCCAAACAATCTCCTGCGCGGCGGGAACTCCCGGCCCCGGATGCCCGAGCGTCCAACCTGTGGACGGCGAAGAAATGAAGTAAAGGTCAAGCTACCACCTGCCCAATCGCGGTGCAAGCTTCAGGTGCTTAGTCCGACAACTGGTCAAAGCCATCAACCAGCTGTCCGATGGCGTTCCTCGATTCGCAGGCGGCAGGCGAGGCTTACGGCAACACGCTCTATGTTGTAGGATATTAAGATTGGTGAAGGTGGGAAATAATACGTCGGCGCGGCTGATAGTGGTGCGTCGCGCCAATTCAGGCGTTAGATGACGGCCAAAACGAAAATTCGGCGCAGGCTGCTGGCGGCGCACCGCAAATGGCGCGAAGTGCGGATGATCGTGAAAGGCCTTGTTTCGACCAGGCACCCGCTCCTTGCCCACATCATTCCCATTCGCCGCTGCAATCTGGCGTGCACCTATTGCAATGAATTTGACGACTTCTCGGACCCGGTGCCGACGGAGGAGATGTTCCGGCGGATCGACCGTCTTGGCGCCTTTGGGACGTCAATCGTTACCATCAGCGGTGGCGAACCGCTCCTGCACCCCGATCTCGATGCGATCGTCACGCGCATCCGGAAAAACGGGATCATCGCGGGCATGATTACGAACGGTTATCTGCTGGTCGCGGATCGCATCCAGCGGCTCAATCGCGCCGGGTTGGAATATCTGCAAATCAGCATAGACAACGTGACGCCCGACGAGGTCTCAAAAAAGAGCCTGAAGGTTCTCGACGCAAAGCTCGAGTTGCTGGCTGAACATGCCGAGTTTCACGTGAACATCAATTCGGTGCTGGGCAGCGGAGTGAAGGATCCAGAAGATGCATTGAAAGTAGCGCGCCGGGCCATCGATCTCGGATTTACGTCAACCATTGGCATCCTGCACGACGGCAACGGCCAACTTCAGCCTCTCGGCCAGCGGGAGCGGGAGATTTTTGAGGAAGTGATGTCGCTCGGCAAGCAATCATTCGCTCGCGTCAACGCTTTTCAGCACAACATCGCCGCCGGGAAGGAAAATGATTGGCGATGCCGCGCCGGCTCGCGTTATCTGTACATTTGCGAGGACGGGCTGGTTCACTACTGTTCCCAACAGCGCGGTTATCCCGGCATCCCTCTCGCCGATTATTCCGACGAGCAGCGCCGCCGCGAATTCTTCACCCAGAAATTCTGCGCGCCGCGATGCACGGTTTCGTGTGTGCATCAAGTCGCGGTGATGGACAATTGGCGCGGGCCACAGACCCTGAAACCCCAAGCGGCGTCACCGCGGGGTGCGTTGGTCCAGGTCTCGGGCACGAGCCCGCGGCCATAATCTCTTCGCAGTTCGGATCCGAAAACTCCGCCGCGGCTTCGCAATAGCTTTCTTCTCTGACCGACTTACCCATTGGGCAATTCCTTCCGAGCTTTCCAAGTTTGCTCTTGCGCCGTCCTAGGGGCCTAGAGTAAAAGCCATTCACGGGAGTGTGGGGTTTCCAAGGCAACATTGATCCTTCTTGGCGTGCGTTTGGCCGAAAGTTCACGTCCGAGCGGTCCATCAAAATTGGTCTTGAGGGGTGTCTCCATGCGTCTTCGAAACGTCGGTTTTCTTGTCGCCATTCTCCTTGGTTTGACGCTGATGATTTTGCCGCAACCGGCGATGGCGCAAATCAATACCGTGAACCTTTCGGGGACTGTCACCGATCCGCAAGGGCTCGCCGTTGGGAACGCGAAGGTGAGTGTCACAAACTCCGCCACGGGTGCTGAGCGAAGCACAACCACCGATGGAGCCGGGCAATACAGGATTCTCGGGCTTCCTCCCGGCTCCTACACGCTGACGGTAGACGCTACGGGATTCGCGAAGCTCGTAAGCGAAGGTCTTCAGTTGACGCTGGGCGTCGCCGCTCAATACAACCCCCAACTTTTGTTGAAGGCGACGACGGCGACCGTGACGGTCTCAGGAGAATCTTCCGTCGTCGAAACGACGAAAACCGACGTCTCCGCGACGATCACGCCGACGCAAATTGACAATCTTCCGATCAATCGCCGCGACTACATTCATTTCACGCTCCTGACGCCGCAGGCCGCACCGGACGACACCCCTTCGATCGGCGCGGCGCCGACTTCGGGATTGAATTTCGGCGGACAGCGCGGCCGATCCAATGAAATTTCGGTGGATGGCGCGGACGCGATCGACTATTCCGTGAACGGCGTGCGCGCGACCGTTTCGCAGGAAGCCGTTCAGGAATTTCAGGTCATTACGAGCAACTACATGCCGGAGTACGGCCGCGCGATGGGTGGTGTGGTCAACATCGTGACGAAGTCTGGTTCGAATACAATCCACGGCAACATTTTTGGATTTCTGCGTCAGAAAGATTTGCAGGCGCGCGATCCGTTCTCAGTTCAAGGAAATTTCAACCTTGCAAGCGGTCTCGTGGATCTCACTCCCGTAAAGCAGTCGTATACGCGCGTGCAATCGGGCGCGACGATTGGCGGACCAATCCAAAAGGACAAGACCTTTTATTTCTTTTCGTACGAAACGATTCGTTCGGAAGCGACGGGCTTTACGAACGTTGGCACCAACAACTTCGACCTCGTTCCCGTTCCCAGCGCGAATGTCTGCTCCCCGTTGGGGCCGACGCTGCCGTACGTGCTCTTGACGGGTGGCGCGACAGGTCAGGCAGCATTTTATCAGACTGAGATCGCGGCTGCGGGAGGGTGCTCAAGTCCATTCGCGACAGGGCTTATTCAGGCCGCCGGCTTGAGTGGTGCAGCATCAGCCGTCGCACTTCTCGGCAATACCGGTGCTTTGCCACCCGCGTTGAACGGATTTCCTGAGGATCTGATGCTTCTAGGGGTGCCGCAAGCGCTTCCGCAATCGTTTCAAGGGCTTACGTCCTTGCTCGGTAACTACCCGACGAAGGAGGGCACGAGCTTCTGGTCTCTGAAACTTGACCATATCTGGAACAGCAGGAACACATCGTTCATCCGCGCCAGTGTTTCGCCGTCATTGGTCACTGGTATCCAGGTGAACGCAGAGAACCAGAACTTCGGACAGAATGCTGGCAACCGCACATCGGAACAACAAACGCGCGACATCGATATCGTCGGCCAGCATACAACGGCATTCCATGACGATTGGTTCAACGAGTTCCGGTTCCAATTTGCGCGCCGCGGTCTGCACTACGGGTATTCGAATCTGGCCGGAGGCAGCGATCCCGCCGTCAATATCACTGGATATGCATTCTTCGGCCGCGAGCCGTTCTCGACCGAAGACCGCACGGAACACAGGTACGAATGGACCGACGATCTCACTTGGACGAAGGGTTCCCACACGATGAAGTTCGGCGCCGACATCAACTATTTGCAAGTCGGGACGAACGCTGCGCAGATTTTTGAATTGAATTACGGCGGTGTGTACGACTTCTCCAGCCTGACAGCGGCGGATCTTGGCCTCCCGTCCGCACTCCCTCCGTTTAACGCCGTCCAGTCCTACGGCCTGGGACTTCCCTCCGAGTATTACCAGGGCATTGGCAACTCGAACAGCCCCACAAGGGACAAACTCATCGGCGTCTTTTGGCAGGACAGTTGGAAATTGAAGCGGCACTTCACGCTGAACTATGGAGTTCGCTACGACGTGGATTGGAACCCGGTGTTCCCGCCGGCGACATCTTTGAATGCGACAGCCGAGAAAGCGTTCGGTGTGCAGCAGGGATTGCCTTTCAATTCACACAATATCGCGCCGCGCGTCGCGCTGGCGTGGGACCCGTGGGGAGATGGAAAGACTGTCGTCCGCGTGGGTTTCGGGCTCTTCTACGACCACCCGCCAGCCGCGCTCGCGTTCCTGGCAAATGCGTTTGATGGAGCTAATTCCTCCCTCATCGAAGCGGGGCCCGGCTCTCCGTCGTTTGCCACACTTGATAATCCGGCCAACTTCGGCGCATTGAATGCGTCCTCGATTTTCCAGGGCACGCTCACGGGAGCCATCACCGGTTGCACCACTTCAGCTGCCCAGCCGGCTGTGATGTGCTATCAAGAGAACCAGCAGCGTTTCAATCCGACTTTCGCGAACTCATTGTTCACTGGCCAGAACTTCCTAACGGCAAACGGCGGAATCGGCTTTCCGCTCACCGTGCTTCCATTCACCATTCCCGTTGAGAGCAATTTCAAGTACGCCTACGCCGAACAAGGAAATTTTACAGTCGAGCGGGAAATCTCAAAGGACTTCAAGCTCAGTGTCGGGTACAACTACACGCATGGAGTCCATCTCGACCACACCGTCAACATCAACGTTACGAATCCAGCGCTGCTCGTCTCGAATGACAGCAACGCCGTCGAGATCGGCGCTGTGGCTCCGGGATCAAACCCACTTGGCCTTACGCTCCCATCCACTCCCAACGCGGTGTGCGGGACCGCGCCTGCCTACAATTTCACCGGCGGGGGCAGCATCGCATTTGTCGCGCCCGGAATTTTGGGTGTTGGTTACACAGGCCAGAACTGCGGCGGAGCTGCCGTCGGTTACATCGGAACGCCGGCGGTATTCAATTTCTTCCGATCTTCGGGTCCGAATCCGTCTTTTGCGGGGCTTGTCGGCGGTTACAGCACGCTACTTGGTCTCGCGCAACTAGCGGGCTTTCCGACCGGCAAAATCGCTGGCGGTGTGCCCGTGCAGGTACCCTGGAGCGATATTGACCCGCAAAGTTCTTCGGGAAATTCCGTGTACAACGCGCTCACCGTCACGGTGAACAAGCGCTTTTCGAATCATTTCCAGTTTCTGACAGGCTGGACTTACTCGCACTCGATCGACGACTCGACGGATCTCTCGACGCTGTTGAATCCGCAAGACAATAGTTTCCCTGCATTGGACCGCGGCAACTCCGATTTTGACCAGCGCCACCGTTGGATTACGAGCGCGGTTTTCCTGAGTCCGGGCGGCAAGAGCGGCGACGGGTTCTGGAAGCGAATATTCGGGAATTTTACGGTCGCGCCGATTATTGAAGTTTCTTCCGGCCGTCCGTACAACGTGCTGATCGGATCGGATCCGAACCTCGACCTCGGCACTGCGACGAACCGGCCGTCAGTTCTCCCGGCGGGCGCTTCGGTGCCGAATGGATTGCCGGCCGCGACCTCATCCCCGTACATCAAGGGTTTTGAATTTATCGACCCGACGCGCTGCATCGGTCCGACGGGGGCAACGTTCAGCTCGCAGATCGTGCCTGCGCCGCCCTACGGCTGCACGGGCGATCTGGCGCGCAACTACTTCACGCGGCCCGGTTACTTTGACATTGACCTCCGGATCGCGCGGACGTTCTATCTCAACGAGCGCTGGAACATTGAAGCCATCGCGGACGGCTTCAACATGCTGAATCGCTTCAATGCTGCTGACGTCGATCCATTGTGCGATCCAACGGCAGGCAGCACTTCTTGCGCCGCCGGCCAGCCGACCGCGGCGCTTGACCCGCGGACCTTCCAGTTTGCTCTGAAGCTGAACTGGTAGGGCGTGCGAAGAATCGTTTGGTCATTCGGGGAGTTTCTGCGCGCGCAGCGTGGAAACTCCCCGTTTTCATTTTCTCCCGGGAGTAAATTCGCGCGGGCGCTTCTTTCGCGATAAAGTGACACTATGACCGGAGCGGAAATCCTCCTCGCGATCCTGATCGTCGCAGCCGTCGCATTTGTAGTCTGGTCGGGCGGAAGGCGCGCCGAGACGCAAATGGCAGCGTTGCGTCAGGAGATGCAGGGAGCGGTTGCGTCGCAGGCGCAGACGGTGACGACGCAAGTCGGGCAGCTCGCGCAAGCCGTCACCCAACAGCTCGGTCAAGTCAGACAGGAACTTCAGTCCGGCGTTGCAACCTCCGGCCAACTCGCCCTTCAGGCACAGCGCGAAGTCGCCACGCGGCTTGAAGCATCGACGGACACGTTGCGGCAACTCGCTCAGCAGATTGGAGAAGTACAGCAGGCCAGCCGGGAGCTCTCGGCCGCGTCGCAAACTCTCCAGCACGTCCTGGGCGGCGCAAAGTCGCGAGGCATCCTCGGCGAGGTGGCGCTTGAGCGAATGCTTGAAGATGCGCTTCCGCGCGCGGCATTTGAAACGCAATATCGCTTTAGCACAGGCGACATCGTTGACGCGATCGTTCGCGAGGGCGAGCGAATTCTCTGTATTGATTCCAAATTTCCGCTCGACGCTTACCGGCGGCTCGTGGATTCCGGCGACGACTCGCGGAAGGATTTTGCGCTCGCCGTGCGCAAACACGCGGACGCGATCGCCGAAAAGTACATCCTTCCCGACGAGCTCACTCTGGATTTCGCGCTGATGTTTATTCCGTCCGAGGGCGTTTACTACGAGCTGCTAGTGACTGAAGACGCGAAGTACGGCCCGCTCGGCGACTATTGCCGCGGAAAAAAAGTGCTGCCGGTTTCACCGAACACCTGCTACGCGTATCTTTGCATGATCGCGATGAGCCTGCGCGGAATGCGCGTGGAAGGAAACGCGAGGAAGCTGATGACGAGCCTCGCCGGCCTCGAAAAGCAGCTCGACGGGTTTGCCGGCGTGTACCAAAAACTTGGCACGCACCTCCGCAATGCGGGCCAAAGCTACGAAGAGGCGGACGAAAAACTGCGGCGCGCTCGTGGTTCCCTGGAGCAGATGGCGCAGGGAGCATTGCCGGAGGCCGCGGCTCCCGCTCTCGAAGCCGAGAACACTCCGAGTAATTCTTGAAAGCTCAATGGCCGCGCAACGCATTGCGCGCGGCGCCAAGAAATATCGCGAAGTCGCCCTGCGGAGCGTCGGGAATCAGCTTTTCCAGCTGGTCCAACACCTGTTTCACGTTCGCCTTCGGCCGCTCAAGACGCGCAATCGCTGGATCCAGCCGCCGCTTCCACGGCGGCGACGCGATTATTTGCGCGGCTTCGAGATACGCGTGGGCCCCTTCAACATCCGGGACTCCCGGTTCTGTCGAGATGATTCTGACGCGAAAAGAAAAATCGCCTGCATGAAGCGCGCGAACCTCGAGCGCCGCCGAATTATCCACGCCGCCGCGCGTTCGAACACGCTCGGCGCCTTCGTTTGCAAGGCGGAGCACTTCAGGCGCGAAGTTTTCCACGTCGAGCTCCTGCGCCTGGTCCGTTCCTCGCACGCGAACCGTTAGCTTCGTCTTCATTCCCGGCGCAATGCGGCCGGCCGCGAGATTAAACTCGATCGCGAGAGCCGCCAAACTGGACCACACTTCGGGTCCGTTTGAAGCGATCGAAAGCTTCCAGGTTCCGGGTTCGCTTTTCGGGTCCAGCAAGATCACGAGTGCTGCGGGCGATGATGCGAGAACGACCGCCGGTTCATCATGAAACGTCACATGGTTGCCGCTGGCATCGCCGCGGAACCCAGCGCCTTGCACTTCAAATGGGTCGTGGATTGAAACAAGCGGAGGAACGGAGAGGATTTCCGTTTTCTCGGGCGTCGAATGCGGCAGAACCACGGTGCACGCCATGATGTCGGGGCGAAGCGTGACCCGTGCGATGAGCGCGCTGGGCGTCAGAGGAGCGGTGAGAAATGCATGGCCGGTCACATCCGTTTCGGTGTGAGAGCCATCGGAAAAATTTATCGCGGCGTGAGGTACGAGACGGCCCTCGGCATCGAGAACCGCGAGAGTTGCCGGCTCGCCTTCCACAAGTCTTGAAGGCATCACGATTTCCGCAGGCTGAGAAGTTTGCGCTTGCGCGCTAGGCGCCAGCACCAGTGCAAGCGCGCCGGCTATGAATGCGATCGCCGTGAAGCGCGCGCGAACTGCGAGCGATCGCGCGATGACATCGTTTTTGCGAACTCTTAATTTTTCCATTACGGGCATGGAGAAGTTTGCGGGGCGTTGGACGACTCAGTATAGCGAAACGACCGGAATCGATAAACCACCGTTGCCGGCAAATTCCAGTTCAAATGAGTGCGGGCTAATTGTCGAGCCGCACGACGAACGTGTTGGCCTGTCCCGATTGGCGTAACTGCTCGGCGAGCTCTCCGGCCGCTTGCTCGGTGCTGAGGTGGCCGACCCGCACTCGATAGAAAGCCCCATTCGGCGAATCGTACGGCACGACAATCACAGGCGAAAAATTCGCCGCGAGACGATCGCGGAGATTGCCCGCGTTCTCCTGTACCAGGAACGCGCCCACTTGCACGCCGAAGAATCCGAGCGCGGGATTCGGCCCGGAAACCATTTCGAGCCGCACTGGCGCCGTGCCCGGCCCGACCATGTCAATCGCCCGCGCCGCCGAAAGCGACAAATCGATTACGCGATTCGCGACAAACGGGCCGCGGTCGTTGATTCGAACTTCCGTTTGTTTGCCGTTTCGCAAGTTCGTCACGCGCAGAACAGCCCCGAACGGAAGCGTTCTGTGCGCCGCTGTGAAGAGGTACTTGTCGTAGATTTCGCCATTGGATGTGCGATGCCCCTGGAATGGCTCGCCATACCAAGATGCCACGCCTTCCTCCGAGTATTTCCCGGAGGGCGCAGGTGGTCGCGGCGTCGTAGCTAGAGGCGGCTGCTTCGGCGCCGTTGCAGGCGGCGCGGACGGGACAGGCGCCGGTTGCGGCGGAACGTAGGGATGGTGAGAGCACCCGGCGACTGCAAGCGCTACAAAGACGAACTGCGCAATTAAAGGGGAGCGGTGAACTAACAACCACCGGGAAAGATCATCGTTCCAGAGCGGCCAGTCCACACCTCGGGGACGAAACCTCACGTCAAGTCCAGTTTCAATGCTTATCACTCATTTTCCGGTATTATAGGGACGCACAAAAATTCTCGCAAGGAAGTGCATTGACCCTCCCCTTACGCTGGAGATGGAAGCTCGAGCGGTTCCAGGAAAAAGTCGCCGGCATTTTTTCGGGCAAGAAGGAGCAAGGGCGCCCGAAGCTATGTCCGTCTTGCGGAACTCTCGTAGGCGCGTCGGCAACGCGATGCCACCAGTGCGGCGCGAGCATGACTTTTTCGCTCGCCGCTGCCAGCCGCTCGCTTAGCCGGTGGGTGCCATCCAGTTCGCCTGTCACCTACGCGATTCTCACGCTGAGCTGCCTGCTCTACGGCGCGAGCCTCGCGGCGACGATTCGCATCAGCGGGGGCCTTGGAGCTCCGCCGTCAGGCTTGGGGGGCATTTTCAACCTCGGCGCAATTAACGGAGGCGTGCTGGATCGCTTGGGCGCGTCGCTACCGCTGTTCACGTTTCCCGGCGTTGAGTCAAACTTTACGCAGCCGTGGCGATTCATCACCGCTGTTTTTCTTCATGGCAGCTTGCTGCACATCGGCTTCAACATGTGGGTCCTGATGGACGTAGGCCCGCTCGTCGAGGAAGTCTACGGCTCGGCGCGTTATCTTTTCATCTACGTCCTCACTGGCGTCGCCGGCTATGTCCTCAGCAGTTTCCTCGGCAATACAAGCGTCGGCGGATCAGGGGCCTTGCTCGGTCTTGTGGGAGTCTTGCTCGCGCTCACCTCAGGCCGGAAGAACGCATCGCTTCAGATGCTCCGCGGCAACATCATCCGCTGGCTCATCTACATTGCGATCATGGGATTTCTCTTTCGCGGCATCGATAACTACGCGCACTTCGGTGGCTGCGTTGCCGGTTATCTGCTCGGGAAGACGATGAGCGCCCGCGAACCTGCCGACGCGCACGAACGTAAGATCGCCGATGTCATGGGTTGGGGAACCGCGTTGGTCCTGGCCGCGAGCTTCGCAATGATGGCAGCCCGCTTCTTCGCCGCGGTCTAGCCTGAATCGTTCAGTGACCCGCGCTGAGGCGCCGAGCCACTACCACGCCGTAATGCACGCCTGACAATACAACGAATAGTCCCACGAGATTCGCGCCGCCACGGCGCGCCACCAGCAGCCAGTGTGCAGGATGAAGTTGAAGCAGCAAAACTACTACGATCAGCAAGATCTCCAGCGTGGTAGTGATCTTTCCCAAAATGCTCGGCGGAAACGGCCTGTAGCCGACAGTCACCAGAATCGCGGCGCTCACCGCCAGGAAAAGCACATCGCGGCTCAGCACCAGAATCGCCACCCACCACGCGAGCTTTCCTTTCAGCGCCAGCACAAAATAGGAAGAAACCATCAATAGTTTGTCGGCGATCGGATCGAGATACGCACCGAGCGGCGTTTTCTGATTCAGCCCGCGCGCGAGCAAGCCATCGAGGCCGTCGGTCAATCCCGCGACGATGAGAATCCACAGCGCCCAATTGTAGTGATTGTAATGAATCGCGATGATGAAGAAAGGAAGAAAGCCGAGCCGCAGAATCGTAAGCTGGTTCGGCACCGTGAGGATACGGGTCTTTACAATCGGAATTTTCAGTTCGACGCGGTCCATTGTTCAGCTAAAAGCGCTCAGGTATACGTCCGGCAAAGTTTCAAGCAAATTGCGAAAGATAAACGGAAACGGTCTGTCCGACTTTTCGGTGAAATATTTCCGCGAGCGATGGGATCGAGCCGTGCGATTCATCAAGCGCGATGCGCTCAACGCGCAAATGCGGGAAAAACAACGTCGCCAATCCGATTCGATCGCCTTCCGGGTGCACGGCCTGCCGCACAAATTCATCGAACGAACTGAGATCCACGCCGCGCACAGTGATGCCCGCGGTAGTGATTTCGACTAACTCGCCCCAAATCTTCTCCTTTGGCGTGTGCAAACTAACCACCACAATCGAATGGGGCTGCATCGAATCTCCTCTGCGAGGGGTATAGAGGCATGGTATCTCAGCCAGGCTCTTCAATCCACGCGCGTGCAACGGAAGAGTTATCGAAATTGAAGCGGCATGCACCACACGCTATGCGGGCATGATTTTGAGATCGGGCGCGCGCCGTAGGATCGGCTCGGTCGCCCTTTGGACGTCTTCCGGCGTAACGCCCTCGGCAATCTCGCGCAGCACCAGGCCTTCCGCCGTCACTTCAATCACGCCCAATTCCGTCACGATCAAATCCACCACGCCAACGCCGGTGAGCGGCAGAGTGCAGCGCTTCACGATCTTCGCCTCTCCGTCTTTTGTCGTGTGCTCCATCGCGATGATCACTCTCTTCGCTCCGGCAACCAGATCCATCGCACCGCCCATGCCTTTCAGCATTTTCCCGGGAATCGCCCAATTCGCGAGATTGCCCGCTTCATCCACTTGAAGCGCGCCGAGCACCGTCACATTAATTCGGCCGCCGCGGATCATCCCAAACGATTCCGCGCTCGAAAAATACGAACATCCAGGAATTTCCGTAATCGTTTCTTTCCCGGCGTTGATGAGATCAGGATCCTCTTCGCCTTCAAAGGGATAAGGGCCGATTCCAAGCATTCCGTTCTCCGATTGCAGCACGACTTCGATGCCCGGCGGCAGATAATTTGGAATCAGCGTAGGAAGGCCGATGCCGAGATTGACGTAGTAGCCGTCGCGCAATTCTTTCGCGACGCGCCGGGCGATGATTTCGCGTTTGTCCATTTCCGCTGCCATTATTTTCGCGCTCCTAACCTCTTTTGGGGTTTCTACGCACTCCGCTTCCGCACTGTGCGGCGTTCGATACGCTTTCGATAGTTCGAGCCCTGAAAGATCGCATCCACGAAAATTCCCGGAGTGTGCACGCCGTCGGGATTGAGCGAACCCAGTTCGACGATCTCTTCGACTTCGGCAACGACGTAGTTCGCTGCCGTCGCCATCACCGCGTTGTAATTCCGCGCCGTTTTTCGATAGACAAGATTTCCCCAGCGGTCGCCCTTCCACGCCTTGATGAACGCCACGTCGCCGCGCAACGCGTTGATTAGAACGTGAGGCCGCCCATTGAAATCGCGGATTTCTTTTCCCTCGGCGGCGGGGGTGCCGTAGCCGGTCGGCGTGTAAAACGCCGGAATCCCCGCGCCGCCCGCGCGGATGCGCTCGGCGAGAGTGCCCTGCGGATTCAGCTCGACTTCGATCTCTTTTTTGAGCGCGAGCTGTTCGAAAGTTTTGTTTTCGCCCACGTAGCTCGCGATCATTTTCCTCACCTGCTTTGTTTGCATCAGAAGCCCGATGCCGAAATCGTCGACGCCGGCGTTGTTCGATACGACGGTGAGATCCTTCGTTCCTCTGCGCCGCAACGCATCAATCAGATTCTCCGGGATGCCGCAAAGGCCGAATCCGCCCATCAGAATCGTATCGCCATCTTTGACGCGCGCAATCGCTGCGTCGGCGCCGGCCACTCGCTTATCCATGAATGTCTCCTGGAACTCGCGCCGTCACGAGGTCCGTGAGGCTGCGCGAAACACACGAGTCTACTGCAAATTGTGAAGGATTTTGTATAGCTCGTTGGCAGCGTGGAACTCGGCTTCGAGATCTTTGCTCGCCAGGCGCGTGCGGAGATGATCGATCGCCTGCGACAGGCGATCGAGCGCGCGGGCGATATTGTCGCCATTGGTCAGGCAGATGTCGCGCCACACATCGTACGGGCTTCCCGCAAGGCGCGTTGTGTCCCGCAGGCCGCGCCCGGCGAGCGACGCCGGCAAGCCCGTTTCGTCGGTTTCGTCCAAGACGACGCTCGCCAGCGCCACTGAAACCATTTGCGGAAGATGCGAAATAATTCCCGCCGCCCAGTCATGTGTTTCCGCGTCGAAAAACAGAGGGTGCGCACCGATCTCGCGCACGAGTTCCACAAAATTCTTCAGACGCGCGTCGCTATCATTCTCGCCAGCAATCAGCGCGTATCGCGCGCCGCTAAAGAGCTCGGCCGACGCGTTGCCGATGCCGGAGGCTTCGCGCCCCGCGACTGGATGGCCGCCGAGAAAGCGTCCGCGTTCGTGAAACGCGTTTTCGGCTGCGCGGCAAATCACCGCTTTCGTGCTGCCCACGTCCGTCACGAGAGCATCGGGATGCACCGACGACGCAAGAGCTGGGAGGAATTCCAGTGTCGCGCCAATCGGAAGCGCGACGTATACGAGGTCGGCATCGCGAAGCGCTTCCATCACATCGCGCGAAGTCTCGCTCACCGCGCCGATTGCACGCGCGCGCTCTGAAACTTCGGGACGATCCCAACCGACAACCGTCGCCTGCGGATGGGCGCGGCGCAACGCCAGCCCGAACGAGCCTCCGATCAGGCCGGTGCCGAGAATTGCGACGCGTCGAAATGCAAACTCGGGCATCGACTACGCCATGCGGCGGCCAACCGCCGGCGCGATGATGCGCAGTTCGTCCATGAGTTTGCTGAATTGTTCGGGGAAGAGTGATTGCGCGCCATCGGATAGCGCGTGTTCCGGGTCGGGATGAACCTCGATCAACAATCCGTCGGCGCCGGCCGCGACCGCCGCGCGCGCCATCGGTGCAACTTTGTCCCGGCGCCCGGTACCGTGGGATGGATCGGCAAAAATCGGCAGGTGCGAGAGCTTTTTGATGACGGGGATCGCGGCAATGTCGAGCGTATTGCGTGTCGCCGTCTCGAAAGTGCGAATTCCGCGCTCGCAAAGAATGACGTCGTAATTTCCACCGGACATAATATATTCCGCACTCAGCAGGAGTTCTTCTATCGTCGCGGACATTCCGCGCTTCAGCAGCACAGGTTTTCGCACGTCGCCCAGAGCTCGCAGCAAATGGTAGTTCTGCATGTTTCGCGCGCCCACCTGCATCAAGTCCGCATACTCGAGTACGAGCGCGACTTGCGACGGATCCATAACCTCTGTCACTACGAGCAGCCCGTTGCGATCGGCCGCTTGGCGCATGAGTTTGAGGCCCGCCTCACCGAGACCCTGAAAACTGTACGGCGATGAGCGTGGCTTGAACGCGCCGCCTCGAAGCAGCTTCGCGCCGAGGCGCGCCACTGTTTCGGCTATCGAATCGATTTGCGCCGCTGATTCCACGGCGCACGGACCCGCGCCGACCACGACGTCCGTGCCGCCCACTTTGACGCCGTTGCCGAGATTCACGATTGTACCCTCGGGGCGAAATGCGCGGCTGGCGAGCTTGTATGGCTGCGTGATGCGCACAACTTCGCGAACGCCATCGAGCACTTCGATATCGCGCGGATCGAAATCCGGGTGCACGCCAACGGCTCCAATCACGGTTTGTGACTCACCGGTGGACCGGTGCACGTCAAATCCGATTGCCACGAGACGATCAATTACGTGCTGAATTTGCTGGTCTGTGGCTACTGATTGCATTACGACAACCATTCACATATCTCCCCGTCACATATTTCTCTGATCCGGCAATTTGAATGCTGGCGTTACGAGTTCGGCTTCGCTTCCGTGCCGCGCGGTGAACTTCCTTTCGCGGCGTCATCATGATGCGCCGCGCGTTCAAGCGCCCGCGCCTCGTCAATGATTCTCTCGAACAATCGCCGGATGGCCGTATCTGCAAGCGGTCCAGCGTTCCCGCGCTCGACGTTCGAAAGAATCTCATTTTCGCGTTCCGGCTGATACACGGGCAGTCCTTTTCGATGTTTCTCGTGGCCGATCTCGAGCGCGCAGCGCGCGCGCTCATTTAGCAATTTGACCAGCTCCTGATCCAGTTCGTCTATGCGGC
The DNA here is from genome assembly GCA_963838705.1 of uncultured Acidobacteriota bacterium. Taxonomy (GTDB): domain Bacteria; phylum Acidobacteriota; class Terriglobia; order Acidiferrales; family UBA7541; genus Palsa-147. Next base: position 901,050 of record CAWIRU010000007.1, read on the forward strand.
GACGCCAATCATCGATGCTCACGGTGTTTGTTCGCTCCCCGGTTGACCGCTGCGCCGGCTCACTCCTGCCCGCGCCGCTCGCTTCAGTGATCGAATCAAATCTCCGACGGCTCTCGCCGCGGCCTGCGGATTCTCGGCGTCCTCCACCTGCGCGACGAGCGCAGAGCCGACCACGGCCGCATCCGCAATCCCGCCGAGCACCGAAACGTGCGTCGGCAGCGAAATGCCGAAGCCGACGGCGATCGGCAGCTTGGTTGCCGCTCTTGCTCGCCGTACCAGCGCCGGAAGATCTTCCGGCAAAGCGTCGCGCGTGCCCGTAACGCCGGTCCGTGAGATAAGATAAAGAAAACCCGTCGTTGCTTTCGCGATAAGGGCGAGCCTCGCATCGGTGGATGTCGGCGCTGCTAGAAATACTGCGTCGAGCCCTTGGCCTCGCACCGCGGCTCTATAGTCATCTGCTTCTTCAGGCGTCAAGTCCGTTACGAGCACGCCGTCAATTCCCGCCGACGCGGCTTCACTCGCGAACCGCTCCAACCCCATTTGCAAAATCGGGTTGTAATAACTAAACAGCACCAAGGGCACTTCGGTTTTCTCGCGGACATTTCGCGCCAGTGACAATACTCCCGCAAGTGTAGTTCCGCTTCGAAGCGCCCGTTCGCTGGCGCGCTGGATCGTCGGCCCGTCAGCCATCGGATCGCTGAAGGGCACACCCAGTTCAACGACGTCCGCTCCCGCTTCCGCCGCGGCGAGAACGATTTCCTCGGACGCTGCGAGAGTCGGGTCGCCGGCCGTCAGATACGCGACGATGCCGAGCTCGCTTCGCTCCGCCAGCGCCGAAAATTGCCGCGAAATCCTCCCGGGCGCAAGATGATTCTCCTCGGTCAACGATCGAGTGGCCTCAGACATATCGAGAGAGAGTTTCCATATCTTTGTCGCCGCGGCCGGAGAGATTCACAATCACGATTTCGTCGCGCTTCATTTTCGGGGCGCGGTGCACAAGCTCGGCGATCGCGTGGGCGGATTCCAGAGCCGGGATGATTCCTTCGGTCCGCGCCAGCAGCTTCGCGGCGGCGATCGCTTCGTCATCCAAGACAGCCGTGTATTCCGCGCGGCGAGTGTCCGCGAGCCACGCATGCTCCGGCCCGATCGCCGGATAATCGAGGCCCGCGGAGATCGAGTGCGTCGTCGAAATCTGGCCGTCGCCGTTCTGGAGCACGTATGTGTACGTACCTTGCAGCACGCCTGGTCGCGCTCCGGAAAATCCAGAAGCGGCCGCCAAACGGGCCGCGTGCTCGCCGAGGCCTTTGCCACGTCCGCCGGCCTCGACGCCGACCAGTTTCACTGTTGAATCGTTCAAGAACGCATGGAACAAGCCGATCGAATTCGAGCCTCCACCCACGCACGCGAATAAATGATCCGGCAGCCGCCCCGCAGCGCGAAGAATTTGCTCGCGAGCTTCCTCGCCGATGATCTTGTGAAAATCGCGGACCATCTGCGGATACGGGTGGGGGCCCAGGACCGAGCCCAGCAAATAGTGAGTCGTGCGAACGTTGGTGACCCAGTCGCGCATCGCCTCGTTGATCGCATCTTTCAGTGTGCGGCTGCCCGCATCAACGCCAATCACCTCGGCCCCAAGAAGCCGCATGCGGAAGACGTTGAGGCGTTGCCGCTCCATGTCTTCTGTGCCCATGTAGACAGTACACGTGAGACCCAGGCGCGCCGCGACGGTCGCGGTTGCGACGCCGTGCTGCCCCGCACCGGTCTCAGCAACGACGCGCTGTTTCTTCATGCGCACGGCCAGCAAACCCTGCCCGATGCAATTGTTGATTTTGTGCGCGCCGGTGTGGAGAAGATCTTCGCGTTTCAAATAAATTTGCGCGCCGCACAGATGTTGCGTCAATCGGGGAGCAAATTGGAGAGGCGTCGGCCGGCCAGCGAAATTATGGAGTAAATCGTCGAGCTCCTTCCGGAACGACTCATCGCTGCTTGCCGCAAGATATGCGCGCTCGAGTTCTTCGAGCGGCGCCATGAGCGTCTCAGGGACGTAGCGTCCGCCGAATGCACCAAAGCGCCCGCGTTCATCGGGAACCGAAATTGCTGTCGCACTCATCCTCGATGATTCCTCGCGCTCCTTATGGCCTTCATCAGCGCATTCAGCCGCCGCCGGTCTTTCTTTCCGGGGCTCGCTTCAACGCCGCTACATATATCGATGGCGAACGGATCCGTTGCGGCGATCGCATCCGCGACATTATCTGCGGTGAGTCCGCCGGCGATTACGATCGAACCGTATTTCTTCGCCGCGCGGCCCATGCGCCAATCAAAGGTTCGACCCGTGCCTCCGCGTTGCTTGCGATCGAATCCGTCCAGCAGGAAGGCGTTCGCGGAATCGAAGCGAGCTAACTGCTTCAAATTGAAGCCCGGCCGCATCCGAAACGCTTTCATCACCGGAAAGTGTCCGCTCAATTTTCGAACATCCGCCGCCGATTCGTCTCCGTGAAGCTGCAACAAGTTCAAGTCTACGTCCCGCGCAACCCGCAGGATGGATGCGAAGGGCGCGTTCACGAATACACCGACAGCCAAAATATGCCGCGGTAATCGTCGTACTATCGCGCGAGCATCCGCTGGCGCGACGTACCGTGGACTCTTTGCAAAAAAATTAAATCCGAGCGCATCGGCGCCTGCGTCCACGCACAAGCGCGCGTCCCTCCAGTTCGTGATTCCGCATATCTTTACGCGCACCATCGCTCTCGCCGCTTACGGCCTCGCAGTCTTCGCTTCGGGGGCGCCAAGGAGACGGCGAAGCTCCTCGCCCGGCTGCGAGTGCTTCATCAACTGCTCTCCGATAAGGAAAGCGCCGAATCCCGCTCCCGAAAGCCGCTCGAGATCCTCATGTGAACGAATTCCGGATTCAGCGACCGCGATGCATGAGTCAGGTATTTCGTCGGCGAGTTCTAGCGCAAGATCCAGATTCACTTCAAAGGTGGCCAGATCGCGCGCGTTCACTCCGATAATTCGCGCCCCTGCACCGATCGCCCGAGCAAGTTCTTCGCGCGTGTGGACTTCAATCAGAGGCTCCATGCCGAGTTTCCGTCCCAGTTCGAGCAACTCTTGAAGCAGCTCGGGCTCCAGCACCGCCGTAATCAGAAGAAATGAATCCGCGCCCGCCGCTCGCGTTTCCCATACCTGCCACGGGTCGAAGAGAAAATCTTTTCGCAGGACGGGAATCGCGGCCGCGGCCCGCGCTTCCTTTAAATACGTCAGCGATCCGTCGAAGAAATCCTCTTCCGTGAGAACGGAAAACGCCGCCGCGCCGGCTTCCGCCAGTTCCGCCGCGAGCTTTGACGGCTCAAATTGTTTTCGAATCACGCCGCGGGAAGGGGAAGCTTTTTTCAGTTCAGCAATGACGTTTACGCGATTCGCCGTGATTGCCGCGGCAAAATCCCGCACCGCCGGCGCCTTTTTCTCGGCGGCGATTTTCAGCGCCACGAGCGGGAGCACGCGCTTCCGATGCGCGACGCTTTCCCGCCGCTTTTCGATGATGCGGAGAAGAATATTCCCCGAGTTGTTTGCGTCGCTCATGAGCAGACGGGACAGTCCCCGGCCAAGGCAGGGAAATCGCTGCGAGTATGCTAGTCGGGCGTACCGAGGATGTCAATTTTGGGCGGCTGTGGATGCGTTTCGCGGCGATTGCGGTTCGCAGGCCGCATGGATTACTGAGCGAGCAGCGGCGCGGCAAATCGCGCGGGAATTCCGAAGTTCGAGCCGCCAAAGCCGCTCAGCACCGCGTAGGTAACTCCGATCACTTTTCCATCCGAGTCCAGCAGCGGGCCGCCGGATCCTCCCGACGTAGTTTGCGCGTCAAAGACAATTTTGTCCGTAAGGACGTCGCCCACGTGGCCTTGCGTCACGATGGGACGAATCAAATTGCGCCGTGCCAATTCGTCGAGCACCGCCGAGACGTCTCCGTCGCTTTTCGCCATGATCTGCTGCGCCGAATCCTCATCCGCGCGCGCGAGAATCCCGGCGAGGCCCGTCGCGTAGCCCATCAGCACGATGGATTCGCCCGATTTCGCGGCGTCTTTGTCCCGATTGACGGCGAGCGCCGGACGAGTGAGACCCTGCAAATCCACGCGCATCGAAGCGAGATCGGTTTCATCGGAGATTTTTTCGATCTCCGCGTGAAACGCGCGGGAATCGCCCGGAAAATAGACGCGGATCAGCGCGATTTCAGGCTGAAATCCTTGATTGATGAGCGAGCTCATTTCATCGTTTTTCCACCACGGTTGTGCCACGTGGCGGTTCGTGATGACTTTGCCGCTAGGCCCTGCAAGGAATCCCGTTCCGAAGACATCCAGCCGCACTTCCGGCCCATGGCCTTCGAGCGTCAGCACCGGGTTTCCATCGCTGCCTTCAATCGGATCGCCTTGAGGATTGATTCCCGCGTATCTTAATCGAAGGCCGCTTTCTTTTTCCCGGAAGGCCACGGCCACGTGCAGCAAGCAGACGCTCGGCTCGTTCGCGCCGATAATGCCTTCGGCGGCCGTTCCTGAGGCCTCTACTTTTTTGAGTCGCGCGTTCGTCACGGCGAGTTGGTGCTGGAGATCGTCGATCTCTTTTTCGTCCGCGTTGGCGATTTGCGCTTTCAATTGGTCAGCCTGTTTTTGCAATTCATCGCGCTGATTCGCTCCGCCCGCCGCGCTTGCCGGGGATTGTCCCCGCAGCTTGCGCGCATCGGCGATGACGCTCTGCAAGTGAATGGGGCCGCCGAGGCGCCGGATAACGATGTTCGCCAAATCCTGCTGTTTTTTCGCGCTATGAGAGTAGAGGAAGAATGTGACGGCCATGACGGCGGCGATGATGAATACGGCCGTGACGCCAATTTTCAGAGCGCGCCCAAGAGAGAACGCGTCCTTGGTCATTTTTTCGGTGACCGCGAGCGCTTCGAATGCCGTATGGGCGATCTGCTGGCCCTCCTCGGCGATTCTTGCTCTCTCGCGCAGTTCATCCGCCGCGCGTTTCAGGCGCAGTTGCGCTCGTATCCGCGCCAGCAGCTCTCCGGAATCGAACGGGCGCGAAAGAACGTCATCGGCGCCGAGATCGAGCGCCAGCGCGCGTTCCACGGATGCCCCGGTGACCAGCAGAAAGACGGGAAGCCATTGAGTTCCCGCCGCGTTCTTCAATTCCAGAAGCAGCTCACGGCAATCGGTGCCGGGGAGATTTTGGTCCAGCAAGAGCAGCGACGCGCCGGAATGGTGGGCGGACTGTACCGCCTCCGCGTTAGGCACCGGCGCTTCGGTCTGATAGCCCGCAGCCTGTAGCAATTCGACGAGCATCCGGCGCGAATTCTCGTCCGTCTCCAGGATAAGAATCTTTTCGCTCGCGGTTACCATGCTGCCTCGTTTGAATGAGTGTTTGCTATCCTATTAGATTCCCGGCGTGAATCGTAAGTTTCGCGCGTTTGCCGCGGACGAGTTTTCCGCGAGCGGGCCATGACAGCCGATATGCCAAAAGCGTCCCTCGAGATCATCGGAATCGCCGAATTGAACGAAGAAATCATCGGCTGCCGAAAATGTCCGCGGCTCGTGGCCTATCGCGAAAAGATCGCCCGCGAGAGGAAGCGCGCATTCCGTGAGTGGGATTACTGGGGCAAACCGGTTCCCGGTTTCGGCGATCCTCGTGCGGGCCTTTACATTTTGGGTCTGGCTCCCGCCGCTCACGGCGCGAATCGTACGGGGCGGGTGTTCACAGGGGATCGCTCGGGAGATTTTCTCTATCGCGCTCTTCATCGGGCTGGATTTGCGAACAAGCCGGCATCGATCCGGCGCGGTGATGGCCTCGAGCTGAATCGCGCCTACATCGGAGCTGCGATTCGCTGCGCGCCGCCTGCCAATAAGCCGTTGCCGGGCGAACTGGAAAATTGCCGGCCATACTTCGAGCGCGAAATCGCGCTCGTCAAGCCGCGTGCCATCCTCGCGCTCGGCGCCATCGCCATGAAGGCCTACTTGGGAATGCTCAAGCAGGACGGAGCGATCGCGCGCTTCACGGACTATCCTTTCCGCCACGCCGCCTCTTACGAGCTTCCCAGTGGATTGCCGCGTCTCTTTCTTTCGTATCATCCGAGCCAGCAGAATACTTTTACCGGCAAACTCACTCCAGCGATGTTGCTAATCGTGCTACGGGGAATCAGGAAGTATCTCGTCCTGCCGGCGGCGAGAATCCCTGCCGTGCCGCGCTCCTAAGAACCAGCACCCGGCCGTGGCATCAAGACGAGATACGTGACGAACGAAACTCCGAAGCCAACGAACCAGGCGTAGTGATACAGGCCGCTCAATGCGTCAATCTTCAAGCCCGCGAGCGCCACGACGATCCCGGCCGCCAGAGCGCCGATGGCGCGCCAGTTAAATCCTCCGGAAAACTCATAGAACGTGTGCCGGTCATACAAGTCCTCCGTAAGAATGATCTTCTTCCGCAGGACGTAGTAGTCCGCAATCATCACGCCAGCGATTGGGCCGAGAAAGCTCGAGTAACCCACCAGCCATCCCACAATATAGCTGCCGTAATTCGACATCAGCCTCCACGGCTGCATCAGGATTCCGATGAAGCAGGTGATGACGCCGCCCATCTTGAAGCTGATTCGCCGCGGATAAAGATTGGAGAAATCGTTCGCCGGAGAGACTACGTTGGCGGCGACGTTCACATTTAAGGTTGCCAGCAACAATGCAAGCATCGCAACAATCACCGCGATCGGATTACCGAGGTGGCTCAGCACCACCACCGGATCCCAAATCGCCGCGCCGAAGATAACGACCGTCGCCGAAGTGACCGCGACGCCGATGAACGAGTAGAGCGTCATCGTCGTGGGCAATCCAATCGCCTGACCGAGTGCCTGTTCTCTCACACTCTTTGCGTAGCGCGTAAAATCAGGAATGTTGAGCGCCACCGTGGCCCAGAACGCGACGACGCCCGTCAGCGATGGCACGAAGAACGCAAAGAATTCTCCGAACGTATGGAATTTCGATGGCGTCGAGAGCATCGGACCGAAACCGCCTGCCTTGACGTAAGCCCATGCGAGCATCGCGAGACCCAGTATGAGAAGCGCCGGCGCCGCGATTCCTTGCAAATAGCGAATCGTTTCGATCCCTCGGAGGATCACCGCGAGATTCAATAGCCAAAAGATGAAGAAACAAATCCACGGATGATTCCACGACGGAACGAGCACCGCGAGTAGCGTATTGATCGCTTCACCGCCGATCCACGTTTGAATCCCGAACCAGCCGCAAGCCACCAGCGCCCGTAGAACAGCGGGAACATTCGCGCCGAGCACGCCGAAGGACGCGCGCGCAAATACAGGGAAGGGAATTCCATAACGCGCTCCGGCGTCCGCGTTGAGCAACATCGGAATCAAAACGATCACGTTGCCGAGGAAGACGGTGAAGATGGCCTGCTTCCAGTTCATTCCTCCCGCGATCATCCCGCTCGCCAGCATGTATGTGGGAATGTTGACGCTCATCGCGACCCAAAGCGCGGTGTAGTTGTACGTTCCCCACGTGCGCTTTCCGGGCGGAATCGCCGCGAGGTCTTTGTTCCACAGCCAACTTCGTTGCTTCGGCGCTGCCGCGCTCGTGGCGTCTGGTGCAACTTCGGCCATGTCGCTGTTCTCCTCGTCAGGGCAAGAAATGCATTGGCGCGCTTATATCGCGGCCTCGGAATCAAGAGCAAGCGAAATGCGGCGAGAATACGCGTGCACTCCGGCCCGTCGCACCGGCTGGGAGGTTTGACAGCCGTCGCGCCCGCTTGCTAGCCTCCGGGCCATGAACGGTGCGGGCAACAACCACGCGGCGATCGAATTTCGCGACGTCAGCTTCCGTGCTGGGGCCGGCCCCGCAATTCTCGACCACTTAAAGCTCGCAATTCCCCCCGGCGAGACTTTGGTTTTGTTGGGACGCAGCGGTTCAGGAAAAACCACCGCCCTTCGGCTCATCAATCGGCTGCTCGAGCCAACCGAAGGCACGGTCGAAGTTGATAGCCGTTCGACGCTCGATTGGGAGCCGGTCGCGCTCCGGCGAGGGATCGGGTACGTCATTCAGGACGCGGGTCTTTTTCCTCACTATACCGTCGAGCGCAACGTCGGACTTGTGCCATGGCTCGAGAAGTGGCCTGAAGATCGCAAGCGCGAGCGCGTCGGGGAGTTGCTTCAACTGACGGGGCTCGACCCTGCGAAATTCGCGCATCGGTACCCGTACGAGCTTTCCGGCGGCCAGCGCCAGCGCGTCGGTGTCGCGCGAGCGCTCGCCGCTGATCCGCCGATTCTCCTGATGGACGAGCCATTTGGCGCGCTCGATCCGCTCACTCGCGGCGAACTGCAGAAGGAATTTGCCGATCTGCAAAAGCGCCTCCGCAAGACCGTAGTTTTCGTCACGCACGACACGAGAGAAGCGTTGCTTCTTGGCACGCGCATCGCATTTCTCGAAGCGGGTCGTTTGGTGGGTGTCTACACTCGGGAGGAATTTTTGCACGCAACTGAGCCGATTGCCGCGGCCTACTTGGCTGCTTTTCGCGTGGCCAATTCTCCGTTGGAGTGATTGACCGGAGGTTTCATGGATTTCCTTCATTTCATGATTCGCAATCGCGACCAAATTCTTGCGGCGACGCTCGAACATCTCTGGCTCGTCGGCGCGGCGATGTTTCTCGCCGTTTTAATTGGCATTCCGCTGGGGATCCTCGTGGCGCGACGGCCGTGGCTCGGTAAGCCGATTATCGGAGCTGCAAACGTGGCCGAGACGATCCCGAGTCTCGCGTTGTTCGGGTTCCTACTTCCGGTTCCGTGGCTCGGCGATCGCGCCGATCGCCTTGCCATCACGGCGCTAGCGCTCTATGCGCTGCTCCCGATTATCCGCAACACCGTCACCGGAATCACGGGCGTGGACGCCAAGGTTCGCGAGGCCGCGCGTGCGATGGGAATGACCGACAATCAGATTCTCGTTCACGTCGAGTTGCCGCTCGCGTTCTCCTATATTCTGGCGGGCGTGCGTGTCGCGACGGTGCTCACCATCGCGATCGCAACGATTGCTGCCGCCGTCGGCGCCGGCGGCCTCGGCGAATTTATCTTCCGGGGCCTGGCAATGGTCAACGATCAGTTGATTCTTGCTGGAGCGGTCCCTGCCGCGGCGCTTGCTCTCGGTGCAGATTTCATACTCGGCGTATTCGAAAAACGATTCCGATTCGCCGAGTAGGACGGAATGGCCGCTCGATGAGGTTCTTCCACGCTGCCGCGATTCTCGCCGCCGTATCGCTCGCGGCCATTTCCTGCGGCCCGCCCCGGCGCGACACGTTTGTCGTGGGATCCAAAAATTTCACGGAGCAAGCGATTCTTGGCGAGTTGATCGCTCAGCATCTGGAAGCGAAGACTCGCCTCCATATCGTCCGGCGCTTTTATCTCAGCGGAAGTTATATTTGCCAGCAAGCGCTCCTGGCGGGCCGAATAGATGCGTACGTCGAATACACAGGCACCGCGCTGACGGCGATCCTGAAAGAAGCGCCCCTCAAAGACCGCGCGGCCGTATACGAGCGCGTTAAGAGCGAATACGCGAAGCGATTCCAATTCGAAGTGACGCCGCCTCTCGGCTTCAACAACACATTCGCAATCGTGATTCGAGGCGAAGACGCGCGACGCCTTCAAATTCACACTCTCTCGCAGGCGGCGGCCTTTTCGCCCCAGTGGCGCGCCGGCTTCGGTTACGAGTTCAACGAGCGCCCGGACGGTTTCCCCGGCCTCTCCTCGACGTATGGTCTGCGCTTCGCATCGCCGCCTCGCATCATGGATCTCGGACTACTGTATCGAGCGTTGCTCGACAAGCAAGTGGACATCGTCGCGGGGAATTCGACCGACGGCCTGCTTGCTGCCCGCGATTTGGCCGTTCTCGAAGACGACAAGCATTACTTTCCGCCATACGAAGCCGTCCCGATCGTGCGTTCGAGCGCGCTAGCAGCTCATCCGGAAGTGCGCGCGGCCCTCGGTGAATTGGCGGGAAAAATCTCCGATCAGGAAATGCAACGAATGAACTATGCAGTTGACGGCGAGCACCGCGACTCGGTCGACGTCGTGCGCGAATTCTTACACGCGAAGGGGCTGGAATGATTTTTCTTGTCACGCACTTGGTGCAGTCGGGCGCGCTCGCAGCCGCCGGTCGTCGCGTCACATTCCAATTCGTGGAATACTTATTGCGGACTGCCTGTGAGGCGCCCTGACCCCTGGGCGAAATCTACTGGAGGGAACGCAAATAAGGGCGTGAAACTTATCGACCAATTTCGGGTTTAAACGAATGTGGAACTGATGACGCGGTGTTGTTGGCGGAGAAACGAATCGGCCTAACGCAACGGGCGTGACATTTTTATCCGGCAGGCGCGATACAGGAGAATCAGAACATGAGGAACATTCGAATCGCTCTTATCGCGATACTTTTTGCTCTGCTCGCTTTCGCGGGCTTCACGCCAGCGGCGCGAGCGGACGACGATCCGCCGAGCCGCGTGGCGCGGCTGAATTATCTGCAGGGCCAAGTTTCCTTCGAGCCAAGCGGCGAGCAGGACTGGGCAACGCCGGTCATAAACCGGCCCATGACGACGGGCGACCGCCTGTGGGCCGATAAAGAATCGCGCGCCGAATTGCACGTCGGCTCGACCGCATTCCGAATCGATCAAAACACCGGCATCTCGTTCCTCGAGTTGAACGACGATGCGATCCAACTCCAACTTTCCGAGGGCACAGTCCTGATCCGGTTGCGGCATCTCGACGACAATCAAACCGTCGAGGTTGACGCTCCGAATGTCGCCGTCATTCTGCAAAAAATCGGCGAATACCGGATAGACACGAACGAAAACGGCGACGAAACCGTCGTTAGCGTTTTCAGCGGACAAGCTCAGGCCACCGGGGGCGGGCAATCCTATACGATTGTTTCCGATCAACAAGCTCGTTTCGCGGGAACAGATACTCTCCAATACTCGCTCGAGGACATGCCAGCCGCGGATGACTTCGACGAGTGGTGCTTCTCGCGCGACACCAGCGAAGATCACGTCGGTTCCGTTCGTTACGTCTCATCCGAAGTGACGGGATACGAAGATCTCGATGCGTACGGTTCGTGGACCGTCGTGCCGGATTATGGCGAGGTCTGGGTTCCGAGCGGCATTGCCGAGGGATGGGCTCCCTACCGCATGGGTCACTGGGCTTGGATTGCCCCGTGGGGATGGACGTGGGTGGACGATGAGCCGTGGGGCTTCGCGCCATTTCATTACGGCCGCTGGGGATTCTACGGTGCGCGCTGGTGCTGGGTGCCAGGACCGATCGTGCCTCACCCATTTTGGGCCCCCGCGCTGGTGGGGTTTGTAGGTGTTGGCGGCGTGAGTCTGTCCGTGTCAATTGGCGGCGGAATCGGTTGGTTTCCGCTGGCGCCGGGTGAAGTCTTCGTGCCTGGATATCGGGTTAGCCGCGCCTACGTGAACAACATCAACATCACGAACACGCGAGTCAGCGTCACGAATATCACGAACGTCTACAACAACTACACATCCAACAAGTCCGTGACCAATATCACGTACGCAAATCAACGCGTCGCCGGTGGCGTGACCGCCGTCTCGAAGGACACGTTTGTAAACTCGCGGCCCGTGGCCCAGAATCTGGCGAAGGTCGATCCGCAAGCCCTGGCGCGTGGCGGCCCGGTCTCGCGCATCGCACCAGTGAGTCCGACCAAGCAAAGCGTGTTCGGCGCATCCAAACCGGCGGCCGTCAGGCCGCCGGCTGACGTCTTGAATCGCACAGTCGTAGCGAAGCGGTCACCGTCTCCGCCGGCGCCCTCTTTCGATCAGAAACAGCCGGCTCTCGATAAGCATCCTGGAGAGCCGCTGACGCCGACTGAGACCAACAATCTTCGTCCGAAGACTGCGCCTGTCCCCACTCCCGCCCCTACTCCGACGTCGAAGCCCGGGGCTCCGGCCACGGGCTTTCAGTCTTTCAAGCCGGCCGCTGCGCCGAGCAATCCATACGTGAAGCCCGCGCCTCCGGTTCAGCCGAAGACGGATACACAGGTTCAGCAGGAGAATCGGACGTTTCAATCGTGGCAGCAGAGACAGCAAACGCAGCCGACACAGCGTCCGCAGGCCCCTCCAAAGCCGGCGGCGGCACCGAAGTCAACGTTTCAGAACAATCACATGCCGAAGCCGTCGTCGAAGTCGAGCCATCACTAGGAGACGCATAATCGCTTCTATCATCGGAAGCGATGGACGAAATCGAGCGCTTGAGCTAGAACTTACCGATGCAGGCCGGCGGCGCGAGGCTTGCTGGAAAGCAAGTTCGCATCGCCGGCTTTCATCGGAGCGGCCTCATCGGGTAAACGAGCGTCTCTCCTCCACTTCATGACGCTTCGCGAACGAGAACAATTCAGTTGGATGGATTTGCTCTGGCTGGCCTTCCTGGCCGGCCTCGCGATTCTTCCCCCCATCGACGAAGTTCACAAGCAGCTCATTTTGATTGCCATCGGTGTGCTGCAGCTTCTGGAAGGGCGCCTTATCGCGTATCTCCCCACGAGCGGGCGTTCCTACGCGGTGCTGCTCAAGATTTTGCTGGCAACACTTCTGATCGACCACACCGGCGAAGTCGCAATCAGCAGTAGCTACTATCCGATCTACTATTTGCCCGTTGTCACCGCCGCCATTTATTTCGGTCCGTGGGGGACGCTCTTTTGGACTGCGGTCGCTTCCGCAGCGTATTGCTCCTATCTCTATCCTGCAATTCAGCAATATGAGTTGACCCCGTCGGCGATCACCGAACTGACAATTCGAATTCTCTTCTTTTTTCTCGCCGGGGTAATCGTCAATCGCTTCGCCGTCGAGAATCGCCGGCAGACGCGCCGTTATCAATTGCTCGCCGAAGAATTGGAGAAAACGAACCGGCGGCTCGAACAGATTCAAGCAGATGCGCGCCGCTCCGAGCGGCTCGCGGCCCTCGGCCAGCTTTCCGCGGGTCTTGCGCACGAGATTCGAAATCCGCTCGGCGTAATCAAGGGCTCCGCCGAAATGCTTCAGCAAAAGCTAGAGGAATCGAATCCGCTTGCCAAGGAACTGGCGGGCTATATTTCCACTGAAGTGAACCGCTTGAGCGCGCTCGTGACGCGATTTCTCGATTTCGCCCGTCCGCAGCACCTGGAGCTCGAACTGCACTCGGTCGTGGAGATTGTCGAGCGCGCTCTAAAGTCTGTGGCGGCACAGTGGACCGGCCCGGCAATCCAGGTGGAACGATCGTATGAATCCAATCTGCCGCCGGTTCCGATGGACAAAAATTTTTGCGAGCAAGTTTTCATCAATCTGGCTCAGAATGCCTATGAAGCGATGACCGGCGGCGGAATTCTGCGCGTGACGATTCGCGCCGCCCAGCGAGATCGCGTCCGTGGCGTCGAAGTTCGATTCGCCGATTCGGGTCCCGGCGTTCCGGAAGAATTGCGGGAGCAGATTTTCAATCCGTTCGTAACTTCAAAAAAGAGCGGCGTCGGGCTGGGGCTCGCCATCGTCTCGAAAATCGTGGATGACCATCACGGCGTGTTGCGGCTCGAGGCGTCCACGGGGCAGGGCGCGTGTTTCTCGGTCTTTTTCCCCGCGGCCGGCGAAACTCCGGAAAGGCCGCCGAGTTTGGCGGAGCGAATTTCGAGCGCGTAATCACATGGCGACAATTCTCATCGTCGAAGACGAAGCAAAAATGCGTCGCCTTCTCGAACTGAATTTAGGCGAGGACGGCTTTCAAACTCTTTCGGCTCCTGACGTCGAAACCGGTCTCGAGCTTCTCCGCCAGAACTCCGTCGATCTCGTGCTCACGGATCTCAAGCTTCCGGGCATGGGAGGTCTGGAATTCCTTCAGGCGATCAAACGGCAGAACGCGAATCTTCCCGTCGTCGTAATGACGGCGTACGGCTCGGTGGAAACAGCGGTCGAAGCAATGAAAGCCGGCGCGAGCGATTACGTTCTGAAGCCGTTCTCGCTCGCCGAGATGCGCATGATCGTTCACAAAGAACTCGACGTGCGCAAGCTCCGGGAAGAGAACCGCTCGCTCCGCGAGGCGCTGGGGCACCGCTACGAGTATCCGAACATCGTCGCGCGGAGCGCGAAGATGCAGGAAGTCCTCGCGATGGTCGAGCGCGTTGCCGCCACGCAATCCACCGTTCTCGTCGGCGGCGAAAGCGGCGTCGGCAAAGATCTCATCGCGCACGCCATTCACCAGAAATCGCGCCGTGCTTCCGGTCCGTTTATCAAGATCAACAGCACCGCGATTCCGGAAAACCTTCTCGAAAGCGAACTCTTCGGCTACGAAAAAGGCGCGTTTACCGGAGCGGCGACGAGCAAGCCCGGCAAATTCGAACTGGCCGACAAGGGCACGCTGTTTCTCGACGAAATCGGCGATGTGCCTCCCGCGACGCAGGTGAAGCTCCTCCGCGTTCTTCAAGAGCGCGAATTCGAGCGCCTCGGCGGAACGAAAACCATCAAGGTTGACGTGCGTCTCATCGCCGCCACGAATCGCGATCTTCGCGCGGCGCTCGAAGAAGGCACGTTTCGCCAGGATCTCTACTACCGTCTCAACGTCGTGCCGATTGATATCCCTCCGCTTCGCGAGCACAAGGAAGACATCCCCGATCTCGTGAAACTTTTTCTCGACCGTTTCTCGAGCCAAGCCGGGAAACACATCACCGGAGTAGCTCCGGAGGCGATGGACATGCTCACTGCGTTTCACTGGCCCGGAAATGTCCGCGAGCTAGAAAACATTATCGAGCGCGCCGTGGCTCTCTCGGAGGGCCCAGTGCTTCAGGCAGTGGACATTCATCTCGACGTCGCTCGCGCCAAGCCTGCATCCGCCACCGCTGCGCTGATTCCGGAAGGGCAGACTCTCGAACAATGGGAAGACGAAATGATTCGCGAAGCGCTGCGCCGCGCGAATGGCAATAAGAGCCAGGCCGCGCGGATGCTCGGCCTTTCGCGTAACGCGCTGCGCTACCGCCTCTCGAAGATCGGCATTGCCGACGAACCCGACAAGCAGGAATAGGTGGCCGCGCTCAACCGATGGTGGTTGAAATCAACCACTTCCGCGCGACTACACCCAGGCCCGAGCTACATCAAAGCTTTCTAAGTAACAGAAACTAAGCGCTTTAGAAGCTTCTTCCAAACGGCCCGATTTGGCATTCGCCCTGCACCATAAAGGCTGTCGAGCTAGGTGTCCGTCCGGCTCGACCTGATGAGGTGGGCAATGACAATTACCGACAGAATTCTTACAGGAGCAGCGGTAATCATGCTCTCGCTGATTGCGGGAGACGCCGCACGCGCGCAGAATCCCGGCGCGCCCCAGGAGCAAGGTGCGCCGCAAGATCAGGTAAGCCCCCAAGCTCCGGGCGATGCTCAGGGAAACCCTCCAGATCAAGGCGGCCCTCAGGGCCAGCCCAGCGCGGATGACCAGAATGCGCCTGGCGTAGCGCGCGTCAGTATGATCAAGGGCGACGTGACCACGCAGCGCGGCGATTCCGGCGACGTTTCCACCGCCACGATGAATACTCCTTTGTCGCCCGGCGACAAAGTCATGACCGGCAACAATTCCCGCGCGGAAATCCAACTCGACTTCGCAAACGTTTTGCGTCTCGCCGATAACTCGAGCGCGAATATCGCGACGCTCAACCGAAATCAGATTCAGGTTCAAGTCGGCGAAGGACTCGCCTACTTCAGCCAATTTAAAGGCAACGAAGCGAGCGTTGAGATTGACACCCCAAACGCCGCGATCCAACCTTCAGAAAAAGAAAATAGCTTCAGCGTCTTCGTGAACAGCGGCGGCCAGTCGGAAGTCACCGTGCGTCGCGGCGAAGTCACCATTTCGACGCCCGAAGGCAGCACTCGCGTTCGCAGCGGCCAGTTGATCACGGTGCAGGGAACCGGCAACGACGTTCAATACAAGATCACCGAAGCGCCGGGAAAGACCGACTGGGACGCTTTCAATCAGGATCGCGACCGTCTCATCGAGCACGCCGATAGCTGGAAGCACACCGATCGCTACTACACCGGCACACAGGATCTCGATGCGAACGGCAAGTGGACGGAGGTCCCCGATTACGGGCAGGTTTGGGTTCCGAACCAGGCTCCGGGCTGGGCTCCTTACAGCTCGGGCAGTTGGGTTTGGGAACCGTATTATGGCTGGACTTGGGTTTCGTATGAGCCCTGGGGCTGGGCGCCATATCATTACGGACGTTGGTTCGTTTACGGCGGCGGCTGGGCGTGGTGGCCGGGGCCGGTTTTCGGTGGATTTGGATATCGTCCGATCTGGGCGCCAGCGTATGTCTCCTTCTTCGGATTCGGGCCTGGCATCGGCGTTGGATTCGGATTTGGTTTCGGAGCGTTCGGCTGGTTGCCCATTGGTCCGTGTGATTTCTTTCATCCGTGGTGGGGCGGATATCGAGGTCGCTTCGGCGCCGTAGGCTTCGCGGGTATCCACGACGTGAATAATTTCCGTGGCGGCTGGGGTGCTCTCCATGGTGGAGATCGCTACTCGAATCTCCACAACATGTGGACGAACGATCGCGTGCGACAGGGGCTTTCGACCGTGTCCGTAAACAGTTTCGGTCGTGGCGCGGTTCATGCGACACCGGCGAGCCTCGACAACTTGCGCAACGCTCGCGGCATGACGGGCAATTTGCCGGTCGTTCCGTCGCGTGAAAGTTTGAGCGCGTCGGGCAACTTCCGCGGCGCCAGCGCTCGTGGCGGATCTCAGAATTTCTTCTCCAAGCAGACGCCGGCCGCGCGGCCCGAGTCCTTCTCGCAACAGGCTTCGCACGTGCAGCAAGCGATTCAGCGGGACGGTCACTTTTCGCCGGTCGGCGGGAACGCCGATGCTCGGAACACGATGGCCGGCAGGACTAACTCCGTGGCCAGTGGCGACGGGCGCGGCGCAGGCAATGAGGGCAACCGCCCGACGACCAAACAAGCCGGCAACGGCCAATCGTTTGGCGCCAGAGCTAACGGCTTCAACGACCGGCCACCCTCGGCCACGAACAACTCGACTTCGACGCGGACCCAAGCCCCTGCGCGCAATGGCTGGGAACGCTTCGGTTCGTCGAACGGCGGCAACGGTTCCGCGAACACATCACGGCCATCTTCCACGGGGAACGTGAATCCGCGACCCACTTTCAATTCAAACGATCGGCCAAACGGCAATGGCGGATTCGATAGAAATACATCGCCGAATACTTCGCAAGCAGCGCGGCCGCAATATACGCAGCCGAGCTATCGGCGGCCCGCAGGTTACGGCTCTTCGGGCTCCTATCGTCCTCCGCTGCAAATGAGCAAGCCCATGGTCACACCGCGGTTGTACGGAAGCTACGGCCGTCCGAGCGGCACCTCACGTCCGCCTTCGTATTCATCCGGCGGAAGCTCTCGCGCGCCGAGCTCACATGGCTCGAGCGCACCGAGCCACAGCAACTCTCACGGATCGAGCGGCGGCAGCCACGGCGGTTCGGGCGGGGGCCACTCGCACGGACACTAATCTTCGATTGAGTTGGGGTCGAACACGGCTCAAACTCGCTTCGGACAAAATAAAAGGCGGCGCCCATTTCTGAGCGCCGCCTTTTTGATTTTGAAGTTGGCCTACGTCGTTTCTTGCTGCACTCGCAACTGCGATTCGAGCTCCGCGCTGTATCGTCTCTCTCCTTCGAGTTCGGACTGCAATTTCTTGACGAGAATTTCGAGCCTCCGAACTTCATTTCGAAGTTTCAGAACTTCTGACGACGGCGCGGTGCTCGTCACCGAATTCGCAGCGGGAGAGACCGATGGAACCGGCACAACCGGCGGCTTCGGCGCCGGCGCAATCACGCTCCGAGCCGGTGCCGGAATTACCGAAGGAGCCGGCGCAGGCACCACAGTGCTCGTCGTAGGGGGAGCGAAGAGATTCCCGAGCGCAAGCTCCGCCGTGCTCGGAGCAGTTTTCGGCACGTCCGGAGCCTCCGCTTGACCCAAGTTGAGTTTCAGCAGCGCTTTCACCCGCGCAATCAGATCGTGCGGCTGAAACGGTTTGCGGATCAGATCGTCCGCCTTCACGGCCAACGCGCGTTCCGCCACCTGCCGGTTCACAACTCCGGACATAAGAATCACGGGCGTCGCGCCAAATTCCGAATGCTCCTTCACGTACTGGCAGACTTCAAAGCCATCCTTATCCGGCATGATTACGTCGGTGATCACCGCACCGGGGCGGTGCTCGGCGAATTGCTCGAGCGCCGTCGCGGCGTTGTGACACGCGATGACGCTGATGTTTTCCTTGCGGAAGGCGATCTTGATCACCTCGCGCATCGTCGCGCTGTCGTCAATGAAATAGACCGTCGGACCCGACGGTGCCGTGGGTGTCGCCATGGCGCTCATCGCGATTATTCCTCCACCTTTGCGCGTTCCGCTTCATCGCATTCGCGCAACGAATCGAGCAAAAGGTCGGTTGCTGAACGAAGCACGGTGCGCTGTGCCGCCGTCGCTCCGTAGACGAACTTGTAGATGCCTTCGATACCCGAGTGGCAGCTCTTTATGATTTCGCACACCGCTTCGTCGCCGAAAAGATTACCGGATTCCGCATGAAATATTTCGCCGCCGTCGAAATAGATCACGCCGTCAAGCTCTCCCGCGTTGATATTCAGCGCTCCCGTTTGCCGCGCCTGCCCCAGCATCTGAATCACGCCGGGCAAGTCGAGGTGCGAAAGTTTTCCGCCGAGGTCCGTCTCCGAGCTAAGAATCATCTGCGTGGGCCGGAAGCCATCCTGCCGGCTGAGAAGAAAATTTCGAACGTGCTGGGCAATCTCGACGGGCGGGCGCCTGCGATCCACGAAGTCATCGCATCCCGCGCGAAACGCTTCGAGCAGCGCTTGCTCGCCGTTTCCGCCGCCGATGGCGATCAGAGGAGTGCTCGCTGTCTTCGGATCAGCGCGGAGAATTGGCGCGATTTCGAGAGCGCCCATTTCGCGAAGATTCGTGGCGCAAAGGATCGCCGAGGGCGTCGCCCATTCCACCATTGTCAGCGCGTAGGCCGCTTGCGGGCTGGTCACCACTTCAAATCCTTGCTGCTTCAATGCGTCGCCGAGGCGTTTCGCGAAATACACGTTGCTTTCGATGAGCAGCACTTGAGGGAGATGCGGAGTTCCACTCACGGTCGTGCCTCTCCCGTGGACACACTGGAGACGCCCGCGTTCACCGCGCGGTCGGCGCGGACCAGGTCTTCGAAATCGAGGACTTCAATTCTGTCGTCGCCAATCGTTAGCATCCCCGCGATGTAATTCGGCGAATCCTCAGGTGTCGGAAGCAGCTCGGCACTTACGAGCTCGCACTCGCCGTCAACCGGAATCGCGCTCAGTTCTCCATGCGATCCAAATCGCCGCGTCGCTACCAGATAGAACCGGCTCGCCGGCGAATGCTTACCGAGCAGGAGCGGAGAAACGTCGTATACCGGAATGACGCGCCCGCGCCGCAAGATCACACCCGACACAACCGGCGTCTGATGCGGGAAGCCATTCAAGCGCACCGGCGGCGCGAGTTCTGAAACGATTCCCGCGGGAAGCGCGAACCGCCGTCCGCCCAACTGCAGCACGACGAAGGAATTCTTCTCGATTGCCCTCGCGGCGGTCATCAGGACCTCGCACCTTGCAATTCGTGGCTCGCTTCGGCTCTCGCGGCGCGCGACGCCGCATCGAGAGCTGTCAATTCGGCGACGGTCAGGAATCCCGCGGGATTGACGACTGGTATCAGCTGGTCATCCACATACGTCAAGCCGCGATACCACTCGCGCTCGGCACCTCGAAAAGCCAGCGGCAACGGCAATGGCGGATGGATATTCTCCATTCGTTCAATTTTGTCCACAAGCACGGCGGCCGGTGAGCCGCGAAGAATCAGAACGAGCCGCGGCCGTGTGGGGCGCAGCCCGAAATGCGCGCAGCTGTTGACCACGTAATACGCCCGATTCCCGCGATGCACGATGTGCTTCACTTTCCGAACCGCATCCTGAGAAAGTTCGATCGCCGATCCCGCAAGACTATCGGCGCTTCGAATTTCGTGTACGGCATCCGCCGCGACGGCGAACGGCTTGCCGCCCACTGTGAACAAAATCGCCTGTTCTTTCGGGTGGCGGCGCCGTCCCTTTTGAGCGTCATGCGCCGCAATCGTCATCGCGCATTCACCGGAGTGACGCGGCACAGTTGCATCGTGCGCCTTTCGATCGCCGCCGCGATGTCGTCAATCGGGAGAACTTCGTCCACAGCTCCCGTCTTTATCGCTTCAGCTGGCATCCCAAAAATCACAGAAGTCGCTTCGTCCTGCGCGATCACGTAGCCGCCCGCGGATTTCACGGCCTTCGCGCCCTTCGCGCCGTCGTTTCCCATTCCGGTGAGAATCACGCCGACGGTCATCGGTCCCAGATAATCCGCGGCCGTTTCGAGCGCGACATCGGCGCACGGCCGGTATCCAGAAATCCGATCGCCGCCATCGAGTGTGATTCGTCCGCCGCCCGCAAATCGCAAATGATGCGAGCCTGGGCACACGTAAACGACTCCGGGCTGAATCACCTCGCTCGTCTCGGCTTCCTTGACACGCAACGGCGAAGCGTCGGCGAGCTGAAGTGTAAATTGGCCGGTGAACGCGGCAGGCATGTGTTGAACCAGAACTACGGCAGCCGGCAAATCCTTCGGCAAGCGAGGAATCATGCTCATCACCGTCGCCGGGCCGCCGGTCGACGCCGCGACCACGATGCACGGAAATCTGGGACTTGGCGCGGCCACCGTTAGCACGCCGCCCGACGAACTCCCCGCCGAAGCCGCCGGCTTGCCGGCAGGCTGGCCAATTCGCGAAAGCGTCGCCGTGCGAACCACGCGCACCTTGGCCGCGGTCTTCAGCTTTCGGCTGAGCTCCTGCCCCACGCGATGCATGTCGAGATCAATTCCGCTGGAAGGCTTCGGCACGAAATCCACCGCACCGAGCTCCAAAGCGCGCAGCGTCGAATCCGCTCCTTCGCGCGATTCCGAGCTGACGATCACAATCGGCCGCGGATTTTGCGACATGATCAGCTCGGTGGCTTGCAATCCGTCGAGGTGCGGCATGTTGATGTCCATCGTGATGACGTCCGGTTTCAATGCGAGCGCCAACGCCACGCCCTCGCGGCCGTCGCGCGCTTCGCCCACGACTTCCATCTGCGGATCGGCCGAGATGATGTCGTGCAGCACTTTGCGCATGAAGCCCGAGTCCTCGACGATCAGCACGCGCAGTCTGTCTTTGCTTTCCGTCATCCCATCATTCCTGGTGCACGTGGACGCCGGGCGCCGTTCGCTCCTCGGCGTCGCTTCCGATAAGCCGCTCCACGGTTTCGATCAGCTGATCTTCCTGCACCGGTTTCGTGAGGAATCCGACAGCACCTTCCTTCATAGCGCGGTCGCGATGTTTTGCTCCGGCCCGCGACGTCACCACCATCACCGGAATCTGCCGCGTTGCCGGATCTTGCCGCAGATGCGACATCAATTCGTAGCCGTTCATCCGCGGCATTTCGATGTCCGTCAAAACCAGATGGCATCCCACTTGAGCGATGATTTCGGTCGCTTCGAGGCCATCGGCAGCAAGCTTCACGCGGTAGCCGGCCTTCTCGATCATTCGCCCCACGAATTTCCGCACGCTGATCGAGTCGTCCACTACTACAACGACTTTATCGTTGCCCACGGGATCCACGGCTTCGGTGGGAATGGTGCCTGCCGCAACCGCGCTCGCTCCGGGGGCGAATATTCGCGCCGCGCCTCCCGCCGCTACTGACGCATGGCGCTCCGCCGAATCCGTCGATATCAATCGGTTCAGATCGATCAGCAGGATCAAACTTCCATCGGAGGCGATTGTGGTTCCAGGAAAGAGCTTTACGCGGCGCATGTATTCGCCGAGATTCTTGATGACGATTTCGTCTTTGCCGAGAACATCCTCTACGACAATTCCCGCCGCCCTCCCCGCCACTTTCACGATCACCATCCGGAAGTAGCCGTTCACTGGCTCGATGGCAGGCAATCCAAGCTCGGTATCGAGGCGCAGTACTTCGGTGACCACGCCGCGCACTTTCGTCAGCAACTTGCCGCCAACTTCCTCAATTTCCTCCGGCCGAATGCGGCGAATTTCCTCGATCAGAGCTAACGGAAGCGCGAACGTAGAAGTCCCGCACCGGACGAACAGCGCTTGCGAAATGATGAGCGTCAACGGAACCTGCAGCGTGAACACCGACCCGGCGCCGAGTTCGGAGCGCAGGTCAATCTCGCCGTTCAGCGCGTGCACGTTCGCCCTTACGACGTCCAGACCCACGCCGCGTCCCGCAAGTTCGGTCTTACTCGCAGCCGTTGAAAATCCGGGTTGAAACAGAAATTCTCGCAGCTCTCGCTCGGAAAGATGCTCGCTCTGGAGGAAAGTCACCCGGCCGGATTCGACGGCTCTCGATCGAATTTTGTCGTAGTTGATCCCGCCGCCGTCGTCTTCGACTTCGATGAAAATGTGGTTGCCGCGATGATACGCGCGCAACGTCACGACGCCTTTGCCCGGCTTGCCTGCCAGCCGGCGGATTTCCGGCTCCTCGATTCCGTGCGCCACCGCATTTCGCACGAGATGAATCAGCGGATCGGAGATCTGTTGAATGATGTTGTTGTCGAGTTCCGTTTCGGAGCCTTCAAATGCAAGATCAACCGGTTTGCCCGTCGCCTTCGCCGCGTCGCGGACCGTCCGCGACAGCCGCGTATGCAAATTTCCGATCGGCACCATGCGCGCGCGCGTGATTTCGTCCTGCATGTGATGCGCGAGCTTCGTGAACTCGTCGATGTCCGAGTCCACGCGATTCATAAAATTTTCTAACTGGCTCAGGACTTCGGTCACGTCGGCGGAAATTTCCGCGAGCGATCGCGCCAGGATGTTGAAGTCGTCGTAACGGTCCATCTCGAGTTCGCTGAATCCGGCGTGCGAATCACTGGTCAGGCCCGGCATCACCGACAAACCCGAAAACCCTCGAAGCGTATCCATCTGCGGCGGGGCGCTGCCCGGCACCAATCGCGAGCTGATTCGGCTGAACTCGTGCTTGTCCTGGAATTCCGAGACCTTCGTCGAGAGCCGCGCCTTGGAAAACATCAGCACTTCGACGAGTTTCGCAAGTTCCGATAGCCGCCCGACCATCCGGGTCCGGTTGATCACCAACTCGCCGACGGCGTTCATCATCCGATCGAGGCGATCGAGCGAAATTCGCACGGATTTGGCTGCCGCAGCACCGGCGCCCGGCGCGCGTTGTGATCCCGCGTGAGCGTCTGCGCTAAAGGGAGTTGCCGCCGCCTCGCCATCGAGCGATTCAGCCGGTGTCTCGGAAATCGCGCTTGCTCCATCCGTCTCGGCCGCCGGTTCTTCCGTCGTCGCTGGCACGAATTCCTGTAAACGCGCAAGCAGCGGTTCGACTTGCGCGCGCATTTCGGCGTCGTCTTCCCAAGACCGATGAAGAAATTTTCTCAGTGCGTCCACCGCTTCGAGGCACGCGTCCACGATATCGGCTGTCGGCTGCAATTCGCCTTCGCGCATCCTGCCGAGCAGGTCTTCCACCCGATGCGCCACTGCTGCCAGGCGATGCATTCCCACCTGCGCTGCCGAGCCCTTCACGGTGTGAATCGAACGGAACAGCCCATTGATTTCTTCAGGACTTGGCCGAGCTTCGAGCTTCAGCAGGGAATTCGTCGCGGATTGCAGGTGCTCTTCCGCTTCGGGCACGAAAAATTCGAGCACTTCCTGTGGAACTTCATCATCTTCGGGGAGGAGCGGTGCGCTTGAAGCGCTGCTAGAACTGGCGGCGACTTGCGTCGCGGCGCCGGCGCCAGATTCGACCGCCGCTTCTTGAGCGGCCAACTCCGACGCGGCCGGCGGAAACGCAAAGCTGTATCGCTGCTTGAACGACGCAACATCCGGAGCCGTTTCCGTGCCATCCGATGCGATCTGCAACAAATTGAATTCGAGCAGCGAAATCGCATCCGAAAGAAACTCGGTTAGTGGCCCGTAGGTGTCGGGCCCCAGCCTCGCATTCATCGCGTACTGGAAAATATGCGCGAGCTTTCCCGCTACCTCCGAAAATAGCGGAAACCCATAGCTCGCTGATGTTCCGCAGAGGGTGTGCGCGGCGATGTAAAGCCGCTCGAAGTCTTCAGGCCTCGAATGCGCCTCCTGCACCAGGCCCGAATATTCCCGCAGATATTGCAGGTTGTCGGATGCTTCCTGCAGGAAGAGCTCGAGCGATTCCTGGCCCGGTCCGCTCACAGGCTGCCCTCCGCAACAACGGCTTGGCGAATCGCGCCTTCTTTTGCGGGCTTGCGATAGATTCGGCAATCGCCGAGAACGAGGCTTTCGAGGCGCACCGATGTGTTATTCAGCGACTCAGCGTGGCCAAGGAGGAAATACCCGCCCGGTTCGAGACATTCCGAAAAGCGCTGGAGAACGGAATTGCGGCGTTCGTCTGAAAAGTACATCAGCACGTTCATGCAAAAGATGCAGTCCATCCGGCCGACGTAGACAGCCTGCGAGAGATTCATCGGCGCGAACGTCACCATCCGCCGGATGCGCGGCTTTACGACGTACCCGTGCCGCGTCTTTGTGAAGTAATTCTCGAGCTGCTGCGGCGTGAGATTTTCGAGGCTTCGGCCGCTATATACGCCGCGCTCGGCGTGTTGCAGCGCTCGGCGGCTGATGTCCGTGGCCAAAATTTCGATGCGCCACGCCTCCGCGAACGGCAGGGCGTCCGCTACCGCGATCGCGATTGAATATGGTTCTTCACCGGTCGAGCAGGCGGCGCTCCAGATCCGAAGCGTCCGCGGATTGTCCCAGAATTTCTTTTCTTGCAGCTCCGGAAGAATTTTCTTGGCAAGCGCGTCAAAAACCGCCGGATAGCGGAAGAATGAAGTTTCCTGCGTCAGCAGGCGCTCGAGCATCGCGTCGTATTCGGCGTTGCTGCCATGCACGGCGCGGAGCAGGTCCGTCCCGCTTTGCAGGTTTTTTTCGGTTACGTAATCGCGCACGCGCGTCGAAAAAAAGCGCTCGCGCGACGCATCGAACAGGATCCCCGAGCGCTGGACGATCAGCTCGCGGAGCTCGTCGAGTTCGTACGCGGTAACCGTTGCTGGTTTCTCTTTCATATTCGGCTCAAGCCGCCGTCGTGCGTTCCTTTACAACCGGCGGAAGATGAAACCAGAACTTAGCGGCGCGCTCCGGCCGTCTCCGCCGGTTGCCCATTGTCCTGCGCGGCTTCCGGCGCAGGCCGCGAGCCGGACCGGAATTGTCCGAGAGCTTCGTTCAGCTGTTCGGAAAGCTTGACCATGTTGCCCACCGTGGACACGGTCTGGCGCGCGCCTTGCGATGTCTGCCGCGTGATGCCCGAGATGATCTGCATCGCGTTCGCCACGCCTTCCGTGCCGCGCACTTGCTGCTTCGAGGCCATGGAAATTTCCTGCACGAGCTCGGCGGATTGCCGGACGACGCTTGAAATCGCTTCGAGCGCCTTTCCGGCCTGATCGGCGAGCACCGCGCCCGATTCCACTTCCTTCGTGCCTTCTTCCATGACCACGACGGCTTCGTTCGTCTCCGCCTGAATCGCCTTGATGAGCGCTGCAATGTCTTTTGTCGCGGCGCGCGAGTGTTCGGCGAGCTTCCGGACTTCATCCGCGACGACGGCGAACCCGCGCCCCGCTTCTCCCGCGCGCGCTGCTTCAATCGCGGCATTGAGGGCGAGAAGGTTTGTTTGCTCGGTGATGTCGTTGATCACGTTTATGATTTCAGAAATTTCGAGCGAGCGGTCTCCGAGGGACTTGATCTTCTTGGCGGTCGCTTGCACGGAAGCTCGAATGCGCTGCATGCCTTCCAGCGTGTCGCGAACGGAGCGGTTGCCCTGTTCCGCGGCATCCAGCGCGCGGCGCGCGGCTTCGGCGCTCGCTTCCGCGTTGTTCGACACCTGCTTCATCGAGACCGTGAGCTCTTCCACGGCCGACGATGTGTTCGTGATTTCCTGGTCCTGTTGCGTCGCTCCAGCGGTCATCTCGTCTGCGGCAAGAAGGATCTGCCCGGCGCTCGCGCTCACGTCCACAGCCGCCTTGCGAACGCGCTCGAGAACCTTCGTGAAGTTGTCGAGCATGTAGTTGACCGAGTCCACCACGTTGCCCAGCGCGTCGTTCGTGACGCGCCCGCGCAGCGTCAAATCGCCGCGTGCCACCTGGTTGATCACGTTCAGCAAGTCCGTGATGCTCCGCTGCAGGGATTCCTGCACCTGCTGGTTCGTCGCGGCATGGGAAATCTTCGCCGCGCTGCGGTTTAGATTTTCCCCGATCGCCGAAAACTCATCGCCCGTGTCAATCTCGACCCTCGATCGGCCATCGCCTGCGGCAAAGCGCTCGGCGAATTCATTCAGCTTCTCGACCGGCTTCAGGACGCGGTTGCTCAGGACCACGACGAGTGACAGCGCCGCTGCGAGCGCCAGGCCGAACGCGCCCAGCAAGGCTCCCCCGCTGCCCGGCGCCGTCAATGCATCCGTGATCGCGGCACCGTTCGCATGCGATCCCGCATAGAATGCGAGACCTGCCGCGCCCGTCGCTGCGGCTCCGATCCAGAAGACTAGGAGCCAGACTGTGGAACTCAAACGAGATTTCATGACTTCCTCCCAAGATCCTTGCGCGTGCCCGACGCGTGTCAGGCTCCCGCCCCAAAATTGTCGAACCCCGGCGTCCCGAAATCACTCGCCCTTTTCAAATTCCGTTCAGATCACCGGCACCGGAAAAACCTCCACGAGCTTTTCGAGATCCACGATGAGCGCCAGCCTGTCTTCATGGCGCAGCATTCCCCGGCAGTGCGGGACATCGGGAACCTGATCGAGCAACGATTCATCCGTCGCGCTGAATGTTCCGATCACTTCATCGGCGGTAATTCCTATGCGCGTGTCTTCATGCTCCGCGCCGCCTTTCAAGAGCGCGACCACGACATGCTTCGGGAGGAGCCCCGGCCGCCGGCCTTCCGTGAACGCGATGTCCACGAGCGGCACGATCGTTCCGCGCAGATTGAAAATCCCCATCAGGAACGAAGGCACCAGAGGAATTCGCGTCACCTTGGGCCATTCGACCACTTCCTCGACTTCCAACACCGAAAGGCAGAAACGCTCGCGGCCCGCGCGGAAAACGCAGAATTGCCGGTCGAGCTGAAACTCTCCGGCTGCCTCGATGATTTCGCCGTTGTCGAATTCGAGCGATCCCGGCAGCGAGTTGATTTCTTCGCCCATCACGCAAACTTCCTCACCGCGCGAAGCAGTTCGTCGGATGTGAATGGCTTTACGACGTATGCATTCGCGCCCTGCTGTTCTCCCCAATACTTGTCGCTCGCGGAACTCTTCGAGGTCACGAGAATGACGGGAATCGCTCCGTAACTGTCGTGTCCCTTCAGTTCGCGGCAGGCTTGGAAGCCGTTGCGGCCCGGCATCACGACGTCGAGCAGGATCACGCTGGGCCTCTCCGTCTCGATCGTTTCTTCGAGCTTCGTCGAATCGCTGAGGCCGATGGCCTGATAGCCGCCCTGTTCGAGCAATTGCTTCAACAGCCGGAGCTCCGACATCGAATCATCAACCACGAGAACTTTTTTCTGCGCTGGCGTCACGCCACAAATCTCCGGGAAAAAGAAATGCACGTCGCACGCCACCTGTCAAAGCCAGAGCTGGCTGGTTGCAGATTCCTGAATGCTTTTGTTTTCAGCTATTTAAGTTCAAAGGAAGACGCGGCGCAGGAGTACGATTTCAGGCGTACCGAGTGCAGCCGTCTCACGCTGAGATTCTTTCTCACTGAATTGCGGAAGCCTCCGCCAAGTGAGAAATAGGAATAAAAGGAGGCGCGCCGTAGTGAGGGCGCCGATCAGGGTTGCAGCTTTTCCGCTTCTTCAATGAACGACAGTAGGCGCTTCGTGCTGATGCCGAGGTTCACCGCCGCTTCGACGTTTTTCGATTGTTTCGCTGCCTCGACGCGGCCCTGGAAATATGGAACCTCGCCGCGCGCCGATTCGAGCGCTTTCTCAAGCGACGCCGACTCGCCGGTTTGCTTTCGTGAATCCATCGCGAGCGCAATCATCGCTCGCGCCACCACCGCGCGGCGCAAGTCTTCCGATTCTTGCCCGCCCTCGCTTACGAATGCCGCGACTTCCCACGAGGACAGCAATACCTTTGTGTTCTTCAGAACGATTGTGGACATGGACCGCCCGCGCGAAGGCGGCGCGGCGATCAACTGCTCCCAGATCGCTTCCAGGCATGACTCGGCTTCGGGCGCCAAAGGAGCGCCTGCCGACGGAACGCTGCCTGCGGCCGATCTCGCGGATGTGGCACTCGAACTTGGCGGTGGCTCGCTCGGATCCATGAGTTCGAGCGGCTTGCTCGAAATATCGTTTCGATGAACCGTCGTCGGGACCGTTGCCTCCGCGGCTTCGCTTCGTTGCGGTTCGGGCGCGGCTGCGTCAGGTCTTGTTTCCTGCGCGGGCTGTGCGACGATCGCGTTTTCTTGACGAACGCTCTGCGATTCCGTCGCCGCTGCGAGTTCGGGCGTGTGCTCGGCAAGGTTTGGTTCTTCGACGGGCGCCGCTCCTACCGCGCTCTCTTGCGGAGCCGGCTGCGGTTCCGTTGTAGTCTCGACGAATTCCCCTTGGAGTTTCGCCACAGCGTCTTCAAGGTCCGTGCGAAGTGCCAGAAGCTGCTCGAACGAGCGGCTCACCGCGTTTTCCGCGTAATCTTTCTGGTAGAGCGGGCGCCAGTTCTGCGCGAAAAGGCGCAAGCTTCCGACTGACTCCGCCGCCGAATATCCGGCGCGGCGGCAATCAACGCTCCTCACTCCGGCGCGCTCAAGTTCGTCAATGGCCTTGATGACGGCGCCCTGGTCGGCATGGAGCAGGCGAATGAACGCGCGACGCACGAGAAAATTGAATCGTGCGAATGTGATCAGCGCGGCCGGATCGTAAAACAAAGTGCCCGACGATTCCTTCAAGAGCCGGCCTTGTTCGAGGACTCCATTCTCGAGCAAGTCGCGCAGGCTCCTGCATTCCTTCACCGAATTCAGAATTGTTTCAAGTTGCGAGCACCAGCCGAGCGGCTCCGAATCGGTATTCACCACCACGGGTTCGAGGACGCGCGCCACATCTTCCAAAGTGATCTCTTCGTGATACATGCTTTCGGGCGCGCAAAGCGCGAAGTATTGAACGATCAAGAAATCAATTTTGTCGCGGTCTGATTCCGACTTATTTGGTTTTCTCAGTTGGCGGTGAATGAACGCGCGAAGCGCTTCCTCGTTGGCGTTGATCGTCGTCGGCGGAAGCTGCCGGATCTGAAACGCCTTGATGTTCGCGTCAATTCCGTCCAGCCATTGCAGATCGCGCTCGAAGATGTCGCGGGTCGGCTTGGCAGGCGGCACTTCGCCCTCTGGATACGACAATTCCGAAAGTCCGAATTGCCTCGCCAGCGCCGCATAGATCGGATAAGCGGCGCGGGCTTCGCCCCATTTATCCAAAGGCGCATTCTCCGCCGCGTTATTCGGCGCTTCGGCTGCCGGTGCGGTCTGGTCCGGCGGCAGGGTGGTCTTCGAATTCATCGTTTCGAGGTCCCGTGTTCAGCGTTGTGCGATCTGGACAGTCTATTCCGGTCCGAAAGAAGTGCAAGGCGGCGGCCAAAGTGAAAGGCGGCTAGAAATTCGCAACGCGTTGATTTTGTTCAAGCTAAGAATGATTGCGGCTACGCGGATGTGCGCGTTCGTCTCACACTGAAACAATTTCGTCTCAAGATCACGTGCGCAATCCGAATACGCAACACTTGGTTCAACACTCGCTCGACGCGCGCGCTAGAGACTCACGATGCCAGCTGCGCGCGCTCCGTCGAACGGGTAACCGCTCTCACCGGAATGCCGTAGAGCTTCAATTTCCGATAAAGTGTCGCGCGGCTGATGCCAAGCAATTTTCCGGCAAGCGCCTTGTCGTCGCCCACTTGTTCGAAAACGCGTAGGATCGTTACGCGCTCCATATCGGCAAGGACGGCGCTTGAAAGTCCATCCTGCCCGGAGCGGCCCTGCCCGTCGTCAGTCATTGACTGGATTGCGGGCGGAAGATCGGCGACGCCGATTGTCGCGTGATTCCCGAGAGCCACTGCGCGAGCGATTGCATTCTCGAGCTCGCGAACGTTGCCAGGCCAGTCGTATTGGAGCAGGTATTTCATCGCGGCTGCCGAAATCTGAATGTTTTCCCCCGGAGCGTACCGGTCGAGGAAAAAGTGCGCGAGGACGGGAATGTCCGAGCGTCGCTCGCGGAGATTCGGGAGATTGACTACAACGACGTTGAGGCGGAAGAACAAGTCCTTTCGGAACGTCCCCGCCCGATAGGCCACTTCAAGATCGCGGTTCGTCGCGGCGATCACCCGAACATCCACAGGCACCTGTTGATTGCTCCCGACCGGCCGTACCTCCTTCTCCTGCAAAACGCGAAGAAGCTTGGCCTGCATTTCCAGCGGAAGCTCGCCGATCTCGTCCAGGAAAATCGTCCCGCCATTCGCCGATTGAAATAGGCCTGCCTTCGATCGCAGTGCGCCGGTGAACGCGCCTTTTTCATGTCCGAATAGCTCGCTCTCCATCAGCGTCGGCACGAGCGTGCCGCAATCTACGGCCACGAACGGAAGCTGCGCGAACGGCCCGTGGAAATGAATCGCGCGCGCGACGAGCTCCTTTCCCGTTCCGCTCTCCCCGGAGATCAGTACGGGCGTGCGCGTGTCCTTCAGCCGTGAAATCATGCGCAATACTTCCTGAATGTTCGCCGACGACCCGATGAAGCCATCGAGCCGCGAGTCGGTGTCCACGCGCTCGCGCAGGAAGCGATTCTCGTTCACAAGCCGGATTTTTTCGGCCATGCGCTGCAGCAACAGCCGGAGTTTTTCCACTCGAAACGGCTTTTCGATGTAGTCGTAAGCCCCGAGCTTCATCGCGTCCACCGCGGATTCAATCGAACCGTGGCCGGTCATGATCGCCACTTCTGTTTGCGGCACGCGCGATTTCACCTCTCGCAGCAAATCCACTCCCGACGAGCCGGGAAGCTTCAAATCGGTCACGACGATGTCGGGCAGCGCGGCATCCGTGTTGATCAGCGCGTTCTCGGCGCTCTCGGCCTCGACGCACTCGAACCCCAGCGCCGCTCCCACCGTGGCGCACAGCCGCCGGATATTTTGCTCGTCGTCTACAATCAGGAATCGGATCGTTTGGCTGTCTGTCATGAGTGTTCTCTGGGCTTTCCTATTGTTGTTTCGACCATCGAAAGAATTTGTGCCACGCGAAACGGTTTCTCCACAAACGACGCGCCGCTCTGTTCGAGCAGCGCGGCAGTGGCGCGATTCGCGATATCGCCTGTAATGAAAATCAGGTGCTCCAGCAATTCCGGCTTGTGCTGCCGCATCCAGGAGTGTACGTCCGCGCCGCTCACTCCGCCGGGCGTGCGAACGTCGGAAATCACACCGCAGAAGTCTTGCGTCTCGAGAAGTCGCAGCCCCTCGGCTGCCGACTTCGATGGCACCACGCAGTAGCCGCGGCGTTCGAGCGCGGTGCGAACGAACGCAGCCACCGAGGCCTCATCCTCGATCAGAAGGATCGGAGCGCTGGCCGGCGCGGTTGCGGTTTTCGCGGCTCTCACTGTGCCCGCTCCGTCGCTGCTGCTGCGGCAATCGCTGTCTCCGCTGCCACCGGCAATCTCACGATGAACGTGCTGCCTTCGCTTCCCGCGTTGTTCTCGCAAAAAATGTCGCCGAGATGAGCGCGAACGATTCCATAACAAATGCTCAGCCCCAGGCCCGTCCCTTTTCCGACTTCTTTCGTCGTGAAAAACGGCTCGAAGATTCGATCCACATCCTCGATTCCTGGGCCGTTGTCGCGAAAACGAATCTCCACCTGGCCGTTCGCATGTGAAGTCTGAATTTCGATGCGCCCGCCTCGCCCTGTCTCCTGCACGGCGTCGTAGGCGTTGTTCACGATGTTGAGAAACACCTGCTGAAGCTGGTGAACGTCGCCGACAATCGCCGGAAGATCGTCCTCGAACTGCTCGACCACCTCAACGCCGTGGTTCGAGAAATCGTAGGCCCGCAATTTGAGCGTTTGCCGCAGCACCGCGTTGATCTGCAGCGCCTCGCGCTCCTCGGGCTTTTGCCGCGCGAAGCTCAGCAGGCTTTGGATAATCACCTTCGTGCGCTGCGCTTCCTGGAGGATCACGCGCAGTTCGTCCTTCGCCGATTCCGGCACCTCTGCGTTTTCAAGCAAAAGATCGGTGAATCCCAGGATCGCCGCCAGGGGATTGTTCACTTCGTGAGCCACGCCGGACACGAGCTGCCCCACCGCCGCCATTTTTTCTGTGTGCATCAATTTCGCTTGCAGCACGGCTGCATCCGTGACGTCCGTCATCACCACGACGATGCTGTTGATGTTCCCCTGCTCGTCGCGCATCGGGCTGAGGCTGATGGAAAACTGCCCCGTGGTCCCGTCACCGCGAATGAACGGCAGCTCGATATTTTCGATAGGAACGCCGCGCAACGCTCCGTGGAGCGCCTCCGCCAACGATTTTCGGCGGCTCGGCACGATAAATTCCGAGAGCGGATGCCCCACAAGTTCGGCTTCGCGGTGGCCCGTTTCAAAACACCGGCGGTTGGCGTAACTGATCAGCCCGGCGGTATCCAGCACGAGGATCATGCTGCGCGTGTTGTTAAGAATGTTCTTATTGAAGTCGCGCTCGCGCTGCAATTGCGCCTGGAAGGACTTCTGCTCGGTGATGTCGAGCATCAAGCCGCGGTACTGAATCACGCGGCCCGCCGTGTCGCGGACGATGAGAATATTCTGCAGCGTGTGGATCCACGCGCCGTCGCGGCGCAGCAGGACCTCTTCGTGATTGCGAAGCACGCCGCCTTCTTCAGCCGCGCGCACGCAACGTCGCCTCAAATCGGGCCGCAGGCAAAGCTGCTCGAAAAGATTCGCGTTGAGCAACTCGTCGCGATTCTGATACCCCAGCATCCGGACGAGCGCGTCATTGACTTCGATGAATTGGCCGCTGGGCGTGCAGAAGAAGACGCCTTCCTGAATGTTGTCGAAGAGCTCGCGGTAGCGGCGCTCGGCTTCGCGCCGGTCCGTGATGTCCTTCAGCACGTGCACTGTGCGCAAATCGTCTTCCGGCAGGCTGCGCAGCCGCGACGTTGAAACCAAATACGTGCGTTCTTGCGCCTGTTGCACATACTCTTCGGTTCCGGCGCGCGAATCGCGGCAGAATGGGCAGACGTGCTTGCTTTTTTCCACGGCCAATGCGCGAAGAATTTCCATGTGCCGCCCGATCAGCTCCGAAGGGCGAAGGCGGAGATGGTCGGCGAGCGACCGGTTGACGCGCAATATGCGGTCGCTTGCGTCATGGACCACGATAAAATCGGTGATCGCGTCGAAGTCTTCGATCCATTGTTTTTTCGATCGCTCGATCCAGGAGAACAACCTCGCGTTTTCGAGCGCGACCGACGCGTGACCCGCGAGTGCTTCCAGCAAATGCCGGTCCGGCGCCGAGAACGCCCGGTCTCTTCCCATCAGGCACAGCACGCCCATCAAGTCGCCTTCGCTGCCGGTTAGTCGCGCCAGCGCGAGATCGTCGCCGCCAAGTTCCCGCGCCAGCCCGGCGCCAAAAATCTCTATCGCAGAACCGAAACGGACGGCCTCGTTGGGATTCCAGCGAACCTGCGAAAGCGCTTCCGCGAGTTGCACGTGCTTGTCGTGGGAAATCCGGCTCGCGTCGCCATCGGCCGACACCAATTCCCAATCCTCGCCTCGTACAAGGACGAGGGCGGCGGAAGTCGTCTCAAGAATTCTCGTCGCGCTCGAAGTGAAGCGCTTCACGAATGCGGTGGGTCCGATCGAAGGCTTAAGGTCTCGCGTCGCCGCGGAGAATTGCGCCAGAAGCGTCTCGAAGGAGCCAGTGAGACGCGAGGGGATCTCGCGAATTTTCTTCGCTGCACGCATGAAGGATTCGGGGCCTGCGTGATACGCCGCAAACTTTTGGAATCATTACCAACGTACGGTCTCATCTCATTTTGAGTCAAGAATTGCACCGCGAGACGTGCTGAAACCGACACTGACCCCCTCTCGGCCGCCGTCGCATCGTGAGACTGTTTAACCCAGCCATTCCCGCCGTGAGACGAACTCCTCTCCGCACAATTCGAATCCGAGACTTACACTTCCCAGCTAATCGTATGACGCCATGTAACTTACGTCCCGATTCCGCCATCCCAGCACGCCGCATAAAATCACACCGACACTGGCACCCACCGTGCATTTTCCTTTACGGAATTCTGCGGAGTCAGGCACGGGTGTGGCGATGATCAAGGCCAAATTGATACGGATTGCGACGGTTCTCGGAATCGGCGCATTCCTTGTTTTCTCAACCGCGGTTCTTGCTCAAGACGGCAGCGACTCGGCGAAACGGAAAGTGAAGACCAAGGTAGCACCTACTTATCCGGCGCTGGCGAAACGCATGAACGTCGAGGGCAAAGTCAAAGTCGAAGTAACGATTACCGCCGATGGCAGAGTCACGGACACGCGAATTGTCGGCGGAAGTCCGGTGCTGGCGAACGCGGCGATCGATGCCGTGAAGCAGTGGAAATTCGAGTCGGCGCCCAAAAATTCAGTGGAAATCATCGAGTTTGAGTTCAAGAACCCCGCGAGTTAGTGCGGAAGCCTTGCCGCGGGCAATGTGCCCGGCGGCGAGCGGAGGCAATTCGAAATGACGATCGGGAAGAAGCTCTATCTGGGATTCGGCGCCATTTTGGCGGTCATGGTGCTGCTATTCATTCTGAGCATTTTGACGGTGACGCGCGAGCATCGAACGCGCTCCATCGCCACCGACA
Source organism: uncultured Acidobacteriota bacterium (assembly GCA_963838705.1). Taxonomy (GTDB): domain Bacteria; phylum Acidobacteriota; class Terriglobia; order Acidiferrales; family UBA7541; genus Palsa-147. The sequence goes on from CAWIRU010000007.1 coordinate 936,031, forward strand.
CGCTCTCGGACATGCAGACGATCGAGAACATCCGCTACGAGGTGCTGATCGAAGGACTCGAGCTGCGCAACTACTTGCTGAGCGGAGACGTGCGGGATGAAGACAAAATCAACAAAGTCTACAACGACCTGATGGGAGCCATGCGCGCGGGTGAAGCCACCGCAAAAGACCCGGCGCTTCGCTCAACGCTCACCCAGGTGGAAGAGGGCGAGCATACCTGGATGGACAACTTCGCCAAGCCCCTTATTGCGAAGCGCCATCAGGTGGATGCAGGCGACGCGACCGTATCCGATCTCCAGATTTTTTATTTGCAGCAAAATCCCAGCGCATGGATGAGCAAGACCTCCGTATTGCTCGATGAAGCCAGCCGTTCGATCGGAAGGGCCTTGGATGACTCGAACGCGTCGGCGGCCGGCGCGGCGGTCTGGAGCACCGTGGCCAGCATCGTCGGAATTCTCATCGCCATCCTGATGGGCATTGGAATCGCCTACTACACGTCGCGGTCCATCACGCTTCCTCTCGGACACCTCATCACCGTCGCGCGTGAAATCGGCGATACAGGCAATATGGATCAGAAGATTGAGATTCATCGCGACGATGAAGTCGGCCAGCTTGCCGACAATTTCAACAAGATGATCGCGCACCTCAAGGACATGGCGGCGGTATCCGCATCCATCGCCGAGGGCCAGCTCTCTGTGACTGTCACGCCGCGATCCGAGCGCGACACTCTTGCGAACGCCTTCTCGCTCATGGTCGCCGGACTCCACGACATCGTTCGCCAGGTGCGCGAGAGCGCCGCACAGGTTGCCGATGGGTCGGGCCAGATGGCGAACGCCTCGGACGAGTCGGCCAAAGTGAGCGTGCAAGCCGCATCCGCGATCGACGAAGTGACCAGCACGATGCATGAGATGAGCATCAACGTTCAAAACGTCGTCAAGAACACTCAAATGCAGGCCTCCAGCGTCGCCGAAACATCGGCTTCGATCGATCAAATGGTCACTTCCATTCAACGCGTTGCCGACACCGCCAAGGTGCTTCTCGACATCGCTTATCGCTCCCGCGAAGAAGTGCACACCGGCATCGCCACGATGGAAAAGACCACCGACGGGCTCAATCGCACGAATTCGGCCATCCAGACTTCCGCGAGCATTATCGGAGCGCTTGGCCGCCGCGCGGACGACATCGGCAAAATCGTCGAAGTCATTGATGATCTCGCCGAGCAGACAAACCTGCTCGCCCTGAACGCGGCGATTGAAGCGGCGCGCGCCGGCGAACACGGCCTCGGCTTTGCCGTGGTCGCCGAAGAAGTTCGAAAGCTGGCGGAAAAGTCCACTCAATCCACCAAGGAAATTTCCGAGCTGATCGAAGGAATTCAGAAAGAGGCCAGGGAAGCCGTCGAGAACATGGACAAGAGCACGGCCATGGTGCAGGAGGGCCTGCTGCTCGGCAGCGATCTGAATACGGCGCTTGCGAAGATTTCAAATGTCGTTACCGAAGTCTACAAGTTCGCCCAGGAAATCGGCGCGGCGACCACCGAGCAGTCGAACGGTTCGTCGCAGATCGCAAAAGCCACCAACCGGCTCACCGAAATCACCCAGGAAATCAATTCGTCGGTGGAAGAGCAGGCATCGGGTGCGCAGGCCGTCGTTCGCGCGATGGAAAAAATGCGCGAGCTCGTCCAGCAGTCCACGTCAAGCTCCACGCAACTCGCCGCCACTGCCGAACAGATGTCGCGCCTCTCGCGCGGCTTGATCACGTCCATGGACCGTTTCGTGCTCGGCGGCAACGGCAACGCCCGCCCGGCGCCTCAACGCAAGCCGGGCAGCGATTCGGCGCCGCGGTTATCCGCCGCCCGTTACGCTGAGTTAGTGAACTCCTAGTTTTTCGGGGCCGTCATGGACAAGGACATACAGGTCGTCGGCTTCCGCATCGGCACCGAAACTTTCGGGGTGCCGATTTCGATCGTGCGCGAAATCGTTCGTGTTCCTCCCATCACGGCCGTTCCGAACGCCCCCGATTACATCGAGGGCGTCATCAATCTTCGCGGGAAAATTATTTCGGTGATTGACCTTCGCAAGCGCTTCGGTGAAAAAAATATTCAGCCCACGAAGAAAAACAGAATCGTCGTCGTCGAATTGAACGAGCGGTCTGTCGGTTTGCTCGTGAATTCTGCTTCCGAGGTCCTGAAGATTCCCCCTTCGGAAATCGAAGCGCCTCATGACTTGTTCCAAGACGGAGAAGTTGACTATGTGACGGGCGTGGCCAAGTTGAAAGGCCGTCTGGTCATTTTGCTGGATCTCAACAAAGTGATCCGCCGGTCGGATCTCCGCCGTTTGGATGATCTCGCGGTGCCGAAGGCGGAATGGGAAACAACTGTGCCGGCGCTCAAGTGATCGCGCTCAATCTGCTCTAAGAACAGCGAGAAAACATGTCCACGCTCACGACTCAGATTCCTCTCACTGACGCTGAACTCAAGCTCCTGCAGACTCTGATCTATCAGGAATGCGGCATGCACTTCGACGAGCGCCGCACTCATTTCCTGCGCGATCGCCTCCAGCGCCGCCTGAAGGCATGCGGGATCGATTCTTTCTATGCCTACTACCGCTTGCTGACCAGCCGTGAAGGCAAGCACGAACTCAGCGCGCTGCTTGAGAATCTTACCGTTAACGAAACCAGCTTTTTTCGCGTCAAGCCGCAGCTCGAGCTCTTTCAAAAAACAATTCTTGAGGAGATCCTGCATCGCAAGCAGGAGCGCCGCGATTGGACGCTCCGCATCTGGAGCGCCGGATGTTCGACGGGCCAGGAGCCGTACACGCTCGCCGTCATGGTGTGCGACGCGCTCGCGTACTACTACCTCCGCAACCCGCTTCCTTTCGAAATGCCCGTTCCGAAGCCGCTGATTCCTCCGCCCTGGAAAGTTGAAATCCTAGCGTCCGATATCAACTTCTCCGCGTTGCTCACCGCGGGGCAGGGTCTTTACACCGACACGCAGATGGAGCCGGTGGACTACACCACTCGCTTGCGCTATTTCGAAAAGTCCGGCGACAAATACGTCGTCAAGCAAACGCTCAAGAATCTCGTCCAATTCGACTTCCACAATCTAAAGACGGAATTTCTTCCGCAGAGAAACGACGTGATCTTCTGCCGGAACGTAATGATTTATTTCGATGAAGCGGAGCAGAAGCGCTTGGTCGAAAAATTCTATCGCTGCCTCAATCCGGAAGGCTACCTGTTTGTCGGCCACGCCGAGAGCCTTTTCGGATTGACGACGAAGTTTCACATGATTCACCAGCACAACGCCACCGTGTACCAGCGAATCGAGGGAGCGCAGTGAGTATTTTCGACGACGAACGCGGCGCCGAGCTCCGGGATATTTTCTTCGAGAGCGCGGCGGAGCTTCTCCAGGCCATGAATGAAGGCGGCCTCGAGCTCGAGGAGCGCCCCGGCGACTCGGAAACGATTCGCAAGGTGCGCCGCGCCGTTCACACGCTAAAGGGCGATTCGGCTTCCTGTGGTTTCAAAGAGCTCAGCGAGCTTGCGCACCAACTTGAGGACGTAATGACGTCCGACAATGTCACGTCCATCGGCGGCGCGCTCGCTGAAGTCGTCCTCGCCGCCGCCGATACGTTCCACACCATGCTCGCCGCGTACCACGAGAATAAGCAGCCTCCTCCCGGCAGCGCGCTGCGCGAGCATATCGAGCGCGTACTTCACAAGCCTGCGGAAAAGAAAATTCCAATCGAGCCGCTCGCCGGCCGCTTCGCTTGGACCGAATACGAACGCCTCATGATTTCGGACGCCGCACGCAAAGGCGACATCATTTACAACATTGCCGCCCGCCTCTCTCCGGAAGTCGAGATGCCCGCTCCCGTCGTCCAACTGGTTCGCACCGCGCTGCAAAGCATTGGAACCATTCTGGCGTTTCGTCCCGACGAAGCCGAGGACATCTCGAAGACGCGGCAAGTGGAAGCGGCTCTTTCGAGCTCGCAGAGGCCCGAGATAATTCAAAGGCGCTGCAAGATTCCTCCGGTTATTGCCGAAGTTCGCGTCGAGCACGTCGAGGCCGCCCCGACCGCGAATCGCGATCTGTTGGACATCCTCCTCGAATCGGAGGCGGCTGCTGTCGCGTCGGGAATTTCCATTGCCGCCGCGACGCCGCTCGCCGAGCCCGTGAAGCCGCCGGAAGCAGTCGCAGAACATAAAGCCGCGCCCGCGAATCCGAACAAAGAATCCGCCGCGGCGGAAAACATCCTGCGCGTGGACGCCGCCCGCATTGACAACGTCATGAACCTTGTCGGTGAGCTGATCATCGGCAAATCCATGCTCTACCGCACGATTCTCGAATTCGAAAAAGCGCACGCGAAAGACCCGCTGCGCGGAAAATTTGCCGACGCGCTTGCGTTCCAAGCGCGCGTCCTGAACGAGCTTCAAAAATCCGTGATGAAGATTCGCATGGTGCCCGTCGAGCAGCTTTTCCGCCGCTTCCCTCGCGTCGTGCGCGACGTCGCAAAAGAACGGAACAAGGATATCGTTCTCGAAGTCGCCGGCCAGACCACCGACCTCGACAAGGGCATTCTCGATGCCCTTGCCGAGCCTCTCGTCCATCTCGTTCGCAATGCCGCCGACCACGGAATCGAGCCTGCCGCCGAACGCCTCGCGGCAGGGAAGCCCGCTCGCGGAACGATTCGCCTGAATGCATTTCATCAAGGCAATCAGGTCGTGATCGAGATCGTTGACGACGGACGCGGCCTCAATCGCGACAAAATCGTCGAGCGCGCCATCGAGCGAGGAATCATCACGCAGGCCGAAGCCGGCCGGTTGAACGAAGCGGAAGCCCTGCAGCTCATTTTCAAGCCCGGCCTCAGCACCGCTGACGAAGTGACGCAAATATCCGGCCGCGGTGTCGGCATGGATATCGTGCAGAACGTCATTCAGCGTTTAAAAGGCTCCATCAATATCGCCACGGAGCGCGGTCGCGGCACCACGTTCCACCTGATGATGCCGCTTACCCTCGCGAGCATTCAGGCGTTGATGTTCCGCGTTTCCGGCCGGCTCTACGCCGTTCCACTATCCTCGGTCGTCGAGATCGCTCGCATTCAGGATTCCGAGGTCCATTACGTGGACGACCGCGAGGTCCTTCGCCTTCGCGACCAGCTTCTCGCTCTCGTGCGCTTGGAGCGTCTCGGCGGCTCGAGCGCCGGCCCGAAATCGAAGCGCCTTTTCGTTATCGTCATCTCCGCGGGCACGCGCAAGTTCGGTCTGGTTGTGGACAATCTGATCGGCGAGGAAGAGCTCGTGATGAAGGCGCTCGACGATCGCTTCGTCTCTTCCGATCTCGTCAGCGGCGCTTCAATCCTCGGCGACGGCACCGTGGTCTTGATCTTGAATGTCGCCGCGGTCGTTTCCCGCCTTACGAAGGCGGCGCCACTCGGAGCGATCGCATGAGCGGCCAGATCCGAGTCCTCGTCGTTGATGATTCCGCCCTCATGCGGAAGTTGATCCCGCAGATTCTCGCGGATGATCCTTCGATCGAAGTGGTCGGCACGGCGATGGATGGCACGTTCGGCTTGAAAAAAATCGAAGAGCTTCGGCCTCACGTTGTCACGCTCGATCTCGAAATGCCGCGCATGGACGGCATCGAGATGCTGCGCGCCATCACGCGCAAGCATCACGTGCCCGTAATCATCTTCAGCTCGCACACCGAGCGCGGCGCCAGTTCCACCCTCAAAGCTCTTGCCCTCGGCGCCTTCGATTTCGTTCCGAAGCCTCACGATGCCGCCGCGGGAAATATTCAAAGCATTGCGGCCGAGCTGATTCTGAAAATAAAAGTGGCCGCCTCGTCCGGCGCGCCGAAAATGATATTGACGGTGCCCACCGCGAAACAAAAGGGAACTAGCCCGCTCGAAGAGCGGCGCGGCCCTTCGCGCGTCGTGGCCATCGGCGTTTCCACCGGCGGCCCCGCCGCCCTCCAATACGTTTTCTCGCAGCTTCCCGATGATTTTCCCGGATGCCTGCTCGTTGTGCAGCACATGCCCGAGGGCTTCACGGACATGTTTGCGCGCCGCCTCGACGAATCTTGCGCCATCGAAGTCAAGGAAGCGCGCTCCGGTGATTTACTTCTCGCCGGGCGCGCTCTCATCTGCCCCGGCAATCGCCACATGAGAGTGCGGCGCTTGTCGCAAGGTGACATTGTCGTCCTCGACGATCATCCGCCCGTCAATGGCCACCGGCCGTCGGTGGACGTCCTCTTCTATTCCGTCGCGCGGGACTTCGGAAGCTCCGCGCTGGCCGTGCAGATGACCGGAATGGGCGACGACGGCGCGGCCGGCATGGGCGCCATCCACGCCGCCGGCGGAATGACGCTCGCGCAAGATTCCGACTCGTGCGTCGTGAACAGCATGCCTCGCTCCGCCATCGAGCGCGGATTCGTGGATCGAGTTGTTCCGCTTTCCGCTCTCGCCAGCTACATCCAGGCGCAGTGCGTCGCGGCGGAAGTTCAACAGGATTTCGCTTCAGTTTCTTCGTCTGCCGAATCGGCGGGCGCTGAACGGGCCCATAGAAGGAGACCGTAATGAAACAGTTCGAAGCTTTGACCCGCAAGAAAGACAATCAGCCGGTCCGCTATCTCATCGTTGACGACTCCGTCTTCGCGCGCAAGAGCCTCGCGAAAATGATCGAGGCCTTCGGCGGCACCGTTGCCGGCGAAGCCGGCGACGGACTCACTGCGATCACGGAGTACAGTCGCACCGCGCCCGATATTGTGCTCATGGATATCACCATGCCGCAGATGGAGGGAATCGAGGCCGTCGAGCGCATTGTTCGCGACCATCCCGAGGCCCGCATCGTCATGGTCTCGTCAGTCGGCTATCAGGACAATATTCTCGCCGCGCTCCAGAAGGGCGCGCGCCACTTCGTCCAAAAGCCCGTGAAGCCCGACGCGCTCTACGAAATTATTCGCTATGTTCTCAGCGACGAAGGCGTGGTCGCGCCGGTTTAGGCGCAGGGGAGCTGCAAGATGAAACTCGATCTGATTCAGCCGTTTATTAGCGCCGTGGACACCGTCCTCGCGGAAACGATGCAGAGCTCCGTCACGATCGGCAACCTCAATATGGAGGACGAGGGCTATCGAAAGAAAGGCGTCGCCGCCATGATCGCCATCAAGGGCGCCATCGAAGGCCGGGTGATTCTCGATATGGAGCCGCGCGCTGCCGCGCGAGTCGCGAGCTACCTCGCCGGTGAAGACATCACCCTCGACGACCAGGGCATGCGCGAAACAGTCGCTGAGCTGGCCAACATGGTCATCGGAAACGCCGTCACGCTTCTGAACGACCGCGGATCAACCTACAAAGTCTATCCGCCGGAACTCATCTCCGACGAGCAACTTGCCAAAGACGGCGCGGACACGGAAGCGACCGTGCTTTCCTTTGAGACTCCGCACGGAAATGTCTACATGAATATCGCCATGCGCTATTTCCGTCGCCGCCAGCGCGAGCGCAGCGTCGTTGCAGTCACCTAGCGCCGCGCCACATTTTCAAACGGGCTTTCGCCATTTCCTCGTACGGGCGGGTCTCAGACCCACCCGGCTCTTTACCTCCGGCATTCAGGCAGGTCTCTTTTTTGTTGTGATTTTGTCTCAGGCAGGAACGATCAGGACTTGCTTTCAGCCCCGCGGCTCGCCGGCTTGATGTATTCCGTCCCGTGCCGGAACAATCCCGCCGACGGAATTTCTTCCACTCTCACAACGCGTGCCGGAATAAAAATGTTCGCCGTTGCATCGGCGTACGGCACCGCGATCGCAATCTGCGACGCTTCGCCGTAGCGGCGTTTGCTCCGGAAACTCAATCCCGCGGATGACAATTCTTCGCACACCGCCAACTCGTCGTCCGTATCAGGCTGGCGGACGCAGGCGGTGAGCCGCGTCTTCAGCCGCACAGCGGCGCGTTCTTCGCCTCCCACGGAATCGAGCGGCGTTTCCCGCGGAAATTCCGCCACGGCATCCGCTTTGGCCGCGCTCTTCGGGTCCTCGTGCGACGCCTGCACCCAGATGCTCGGCGTGTCGCAGGTTTTGCAGTGCCGCGCCAGCCCGCGATTCTTCTCGTAGCTCGTCAGTTGCAGCGGATCCAGGTAAACCACTCCCCGGTCGTGGCAGTACGTGCACTCGAGCAGCATCCGCGCTATCGCTTCTTCGGATTTTTCAAACGGAGGGAACTCCACGCCCCACAAATCCACCCCATCGTCGAGGCATTCGATTCCGTAAAGAAAATTCTCGCCCTGCCGCCCGAATTGCCCGATCACCCGCGTCATGCCCTTCCGGTGCGATTCGCGCTTCGCCGCGCGTTGCACGTGCACTTGCTGGTCCGCCGCAAACGCGTGGGTCGCCGTAATCACGGCCCCATGCCGGCTGATCAAAAGTGTATGCGCCGGCACGACGAACGCTTTGCCGTCGCGATCTCTGCCCGACACTTCCAGCAGCAGCGTCAAACAAACGCGATCGCTCCGCCGAACAGTAGTTACGGACACTCGAATCCCCCGGATCCTAACTGGATTCGAGCCTAGCACAGCGCCAAAAACCCACTCTTCGAATGTCCGGAGATGTGTCCTGTGCGGAAACTCCCTCGCGGCTGGCAATACTGAGTGTGGTTCAACTGAAGCGGGCTGGCGCAGCTTACAGTATCGCCTGAATCACGCCGCCGTCCGCGCGCAACGCGGCTCCACTCGTCGCCGAGGAAACGGGACTGCACACGAACGCAACCATCGCCGCGACTTCGTCGGGCGACGTGAAGCGCTTCAACAGCGACGTCGGCCGCGCGTCTCGAAAAAATTCCTTTTCCACCGTGACTTCATCAATCTTCTTTTCAGCAGCGACTTGACGCAGGAACGCCCCGGCACCTTCCGATGCCGTCGGCCCCGCCAAAATCGAATTGACGGTCACGCGCGTCCCCTTCGTGGTCTCCGCCAGCCCGCGCGCCACGGCAATCTGCGCCGTCTTCGTCATCCCGTAATGAATCATCTCGACCGGAATCTGCACGGCGCTCTCGCTCGAAATGAAAACGATTCGCCCCCAATCCCGCTTCATCATTCCCGGCAAATAATGCCGGCTAAGCCTCACGCCGCTCATGACGTTCACTTCGAAAATCCGAAGCCAATCGGCATCGCTAATCTGCTCAAACGGTATCACCCCAAAAATCCCAAGGTTATTCACAAGAATATCCACGTCAGGAAACTTCGCGGTCGCGCGCTGCACACCCTCAGCCGTCCCGAGATCGGCCGCGACTCCTTCCGCTTTCCCGCGCACGCCCGCATCTCGCAGCTTCCCCAACGCCGCAGCCACCCGCGCCTCAGTGCGCCCATTAACGATCACCGAAGCGCCCCCTCGCGCCAGCGCCTCCGCAATCGCAAATCCGATCCCCGCCGTGCTCCCCGATACAAACGCCCGCTTGCCTTCCAGTTTGAGGTCCATGCCAGTTTCGATGCTGAACTCGGTCTCTCTGATTCAACCGCGAGTCTTTCGCTCCGCGTCGTTACTTATAGATATTGCCGACGCGATGCGAATCGTAAGAAATGTCCGAGAATTTCGCGACCGCCCCCCCGCCCGCCGGTGACTGCGACTCAAAGCCAACGCGGATCGGAATGCCCGCATCGAGGCTGAACGTGCGAAGAATCTGCCAATCTTTTCCGTCCTCGGAGAAATAGAAAATGAACGTGCCGCCGCTTTTCGCGATACGTAGATAAACGGAATCTCCCGTCACATGCACGGAATTGCAATCGTCCGAAAGCCCGCGTGTAACCACCGTGACGAGCGTCGGCTTGGAATCCGGCGAGTATTCAAACGATAGCTTCGCCCAATGGTGATCGTCTCCCCACAGCATCAAGGCTCCCGCGTCCCACTTCGTCGCGAATTTCACCGTCACACGCGTGCTGAGAACGTAATCTGGGCTCGGCGTGAACAGCAAAATCGGCGCAGTATTCGCCACAGTGCCGTCAAAAGGATCGACGAACCAATCCGTTTTCGCGTTCGACGCAATCGTGAGCACTTTCTCGCCGTCAATGTGCCAGTCGCCGGGCTTGTTCTCCCAGCTCATCGTTTCTGGAAGCCCCGCGATCGAGGGCGTCGCCTGCCCGAACGCGATCGTTGAAGCGCCCCAAAGAAGCAATCCGAAAGAAATGATGGCTTTCGCTACGCTCGTCATGTTTTTCTCTCCCGCTCCACGAAATGGCATCGAGTCAACATCAATCAGCATCGCAAGTCAACGAGGTGGGAACCTGCGCCGCGTGAATTCAAGCGCGCCTTGCGCGGTGCCGATGAACGTGGCAAAATTCTTTAACCACGCCCGCGGCGCTTCCTTTGAAATTTCATTGTTTCCGCGACGCGCGCGTTCGATCGCTGGCGATATCGTCTAAGGGTTAGGACACGGCCCTCTCAAGGCCGGAATCGGGGTTCGAATCCCCGTATCGCTACCAGATTTCTCGACTTCCTCGGTCGTGCCAATGTTCACAACGCGCCACGCGCCCGCCGTCCGCTCCACTGTCATTCCGAAGGCATCCGACGAGGATGCCCTGAGGAATCTGCATTCTCTTTTTCGGCGCGTTATCGCGCGACGGGCGGCCCAGATTGCGTCCTGCGATGCGCCAGCGTCGCAAATACACCAGCCGCGTAAAGAATCAATATGCTGACATCGTATTCGCCATGCAGGATGTGAATCACGGCAGCAAGCGCGAAAATAATCAGCAGCGCGTAACTCCCGGCAACTTCCGTGAACGGAAGCAAATAAAGCAGCGCCGCAAGAATTTCCGCGCCGCCAATCACCGGACGAATCCAGCTCGGCAACCCAGTCTTCGCAAAAAAATGTGCAGCCGCTGGCCCAAACGTAAATCGTAGCGATTGCCACAGCACAACGAGCCCCAGCGTCCACCGCAGTATCGGAATCGCGAATCTCTTAACCCGATCGTTCATTATCCCCGCCTGCCTTTCGCGTGACCCTGCCCCGCGCGCGCCTCGATCAACCTGTGGCTCGCCCGCGAATCGAGCTCCAGGCCGTAAAACTTCTTCAATTCCTTGATCCGCAGAATCGAATCCGCGCTGAACGGCGCCTTCCCGTCGAACGCATGCAGCACAATCCCTTCCAGAAGATCTCCCAAAGTCATATCGCGCAATTCGGCAAACCCCTTCAGCACTTTCAGAATGCGCTTCTCCATGCGCACGCCCGTCTGCACGCGCTCGATGGCGATTCTGTCGCTTGGTGTCATGGATTCTCCTTTCTGGTACCAATGTACCAAGATACCATATCCGATGCAAGGAGATTGAAGCACGCGTCCCTCCCGTCCTCGAATCTGCAATCCGCCAAACACGCCAACCCAAACGCGCTCGACGCGCGTAGAATGCCCGCAGCGTCATCGTCCGGAGGCTTCGATGATCGATCGCCGCAGTTTTCTCACTTCAATCGCCGGCGCAGCTGGCGCGGCCACTCTCGCTCCGAATTTGCTGCGCCTGCTCGAACAGGCGCCCGCTCAGTTGCCCGATCGCGCGCTCTACGACGCCAATCAGGAAAAATATTGGGCCGAGCTGCGCAAGCAATTCCTCATTCCCGCCGACGAGGTCTATCTCAACAACGGCACGGTGGGATCATCGCCCGCGCCAGTCCTGCGCGCCCTTTTCGATGGCTACAACGACACCGAAAAAATGGCGCAGAGCGATCCCGAGGACTATCCGATCTGGGGCTATGCCGCGTGGAATGAATTTCGCGATCCGCTTGCTGCGTTCGTCGGCTGCACGCGCGACGAAATCGCTCTCGTGCGCAACGCCACCGAAGCCAACAATTACATCGCCAACGGCCTCGATCTAAAACCCGGCGACGAAGTCCTGATGACCGATCAGGAGCATCCCGGCGGCGAGCAGCCGTGGAATCTCCGCGCGAAGCGCTACGGCATCGTCGTCAAGAAAATCGCGCTCCCCGTGCCCGTCACCAGCGCGCCGCAAGTTCTCAATCTCTTCAACGATGCGATCTCGCCGCGCACTCGCGTTCTTTTCTTCAGCCACATCACCACGGCCACCGGCGTCGTCCTGCCCGCGCGCGAACTTTGCGCCCTCGCGCGCACGAAAGGCATCATCTCCGCCGTCGACGGCGCGCACGTTATCGGCATGATGCGCCTGAACATCCACGAACTCGGTTGCGATTTATACACGTCGAGCCCGCACAAATGGCTTCAGGCGCCGAAGGGCACCGGATTTCTCTATGTGCGCGAAGATATGATCGATCGCCTCTGGAGCACGATCACCACCGCAGGTTGGGACGATCCGAAAATTCGTGCCGAAAGATTTCAGCGCATCGGCAGCTCGAATGTGCCCTCGCTCTGGGGCCTCCGCGCCGCGATCGATCTCGCAAATCAGATCGGCATGGAAAGAATCGAGCGCCGCCATCGCGAGACCGCCGATTACATCCTGAGCGAGATGGTCAAGCGCGGTGCAATCTCATGGACGTCTCCCGACGCAGCTCTTCGCTGCGCGATTGCAACAGTGAACGTGCCGCCTTACTCGCGCATGGATATGGAAACGTGGCTCTGGAAGTCAAAAAAGATTCGCATCCGTGGCGGCGATCCCTCGAAGCTGCGCCTTTCGACGCCCTATTATTTGCTCCGCGCGGGCGTCGATCGATTCCTGGCCGCGTTCGACGAATACAAGAATCTGCATCGCGTCGCGTGATTCCCGCTCGCTACACTGGATTCGCAAACATCGCGTGGGCTAGAATCGAAAACGAAATTCGCAACCTCGCATAGGAAAACTCGTGACTCTCAAAGAATATCGCAGCAAGCGCCGCTTCAGCGTCACGCCCGAGCCTGAGGGCAAGAAGAGCGCGCAAAAGCAGGATGGCCCGTCGAAGCTCTTCGTCGTGCAAAAGCATCTAGCCACGCGCCTGCACTACGATTTTCGCCTCGAGTGGAATGGCGTCCTTCTCTCCTGGGCCGTTCCGAAAGGCCCCTCGACCGACCCTTCGATGAAACGCCTCGCGATGCAAACCGAAGATCATCCGATTGATTACGCCGATTTCGAAGGCGTGATTCCCGCGGGCGAATACGGCGGCGGCACGGTGATGGTCTGGGACACCGGCACGTGGGAGCCGCAAGTTCCCGATGTGGATGCGGCTGTGAAAAAGGGCGATCTCAAATTCATTCTGCACGGGAAAAAACTTCACGGCTCCTGGGTTCTGGTTCGCACGCGCGGTTTCGGAAGCTCCACGCGAGAAGCCTGGCTTCTCATCAAGCATCGCGACCAGTACGTGAACACGAAAGACATCGAAATCGCCGAGCCCGCTTCTGCTCTGAGCGGCCGGCTCCTCGCCGATATCGCGCGCGAAGCCGGAGGCGACATCGACAAAGCCGCAGCCGGCGATCCGAAAAGCGGAGCGAAATCCCCGGCGAGCGCGAAAAAGCCCAAGAAAATGACCGTGCGCCGCAAATCCAAGTAATCTCCAATTTCCACACGCGTTCCGCCCGCTTCGTTCTCTCGTTGCAAATGTGCCTCCACAAGCAAACAATGATTCCGACAGGAAATCATTTGCCGAAATCTCGCTCAAATCGAATTTCCATCGAAGAACTGGCCAACAGCATCACGCACGGAATCGGCCTGGCCCTAAGCATCGCCGGATTCGTGGTTCTCCTTGTCTTCAGCGTGACGCGCGGCAGCGCATGGCAAATCGTGAGCTGCGCCGTCTACGGCATCACTCTCATCGCCGTCTATACCGCGTCCACGCTCTACCACGGAATTCCCGCGCCATCGCTCAAGCGGATTTTCAAAATCCTCGATCACTCGGCCATCTATTTGCTGATCGCCGGAACCTACACGCCGTTCCTGCTGGTGAGCCTCCGCGGCAATTGGCGATGGCCGCTGCTCGGAATTGTATGGGGCCTTGCGATCGCAGGAATTCTTTTGAAAGTTTGGTTCGTGGATCATTTCAAAATTCTCTCGACGCTCGTCTATCTCCTCATGGGATGGCTCGGTCTCTTCGCGTTCAAGCCGCTCCTTGCGTCGGTCCCGCGCAGCGCCCTCGTTTGCCTGCTCGCAGGCGGAGCGATGTACAGCATCGGCGTCGTGTTTTTTGCCTCCAAGAAAATTCCATACGCCCACACCATCTGGCACGTCTTCGTCATGGCTGGCAGCGCGTGCCATTATTTTGCGGTGCTATTTTCCGTTCTGCCCCCGGCAAAGATATGATGTCCGCGGGCAAATGCTCAGCCCGGCGCTTCACTGAAATGAGTTGAACTGATGAAAGCCTGCATTCTCCGCGCGCCCGCTCCGATCGCGACTTCTCCTCTCGAATTCACGGAAGTCCCTTTTCCTGAGCCTGCCGCGCACGAAGTCCTCGTCCGCGTATGTTGCTGCGGCGTCTGCCGCACGGATCTGCACGTCATCGAAGGCGAGCTCCCTCCGCGCAAGTCTCCGGTCATTCCAGGCCATCAAGTTGTCGGATTCATCGAGAAATTGGGACGGGAATCCCAACGTTTTCCGCTCGGCACCCGCGTCGGCATCGCCTGGCTTCACAGCACCGACAGCACCTGCGTGTATTGCAGTTACGGCGCGGAAAATCTTTGCGACCATCCTTCTTTCACCGGCTACACCGTGAACGGTGGTTACGCGGAATACATCGTCGCGCACGAAGATTTCGTATACGCGATTCCCGGCGTATTCACCAACGAGCAGGCCGCGCCGCTTCTCTGCGCGGGCATCATCGGATTTCGATGTTTGCGGCTCTCGGGAATCCGGCCGGGAGGAAAGCTCGGATTTTACGGTTTCGGCGCCGCGGCTCATTTGGCGATTCAGGTCGCGCGCCACTGGAACGTGGAAGTCTACGCGTCAACTCGCGACACTCGTCACCAACAACTCGCGCTCGATCTCGGCGCCCTTTGGGCCGGCGGAACTCTAGCCGAGCCGCCCGAAAAACTCGATGCCGCCATCGTCTTTGCTCCCGCTGGAGAAATCGTTCCCGCGGCGCTGAAGGCGCTTCGCAAAGGCGGCGCGCTAATTCTCGGCGGCATTCACATGAGCCCTATCCCATCGTTCGATTACGATTTGCTCTATGAGGAGCGCTCGATTCGCAGCGTTGCCAACAACACGCGCCAGGACGGCGAAGATTTTCTCCGCATCGCTGCCGAAATTCCCATCCGCACGCAAGTGGAAATATTTCCGTTGCGCGAAGCCAATGCCGCTCTCCGTAAACTCAAAGACGACGCCATCCGCGGCGCCGCCGTTCTCAGCGTCACTTCGTAATCCGCCGCCCGCCGATAGAAGTGGTTCCAGCGCCAGAACCCGATTTTCCGCGCCCTAGACGACATCCTTGAGCGTCACAACAATCTCGCGCACTTCGTCGCCCCGTTTCACGCTCAGGTGCACCACCGTCCCGACGGCCTGCATGAAAGCGGGTTCATCCGAATCGTCGCTCGGCGCGTGTCCGTCAATTTGCGTAATAACGTCGCCAACCTTCAGTCCTGCCGCTTCCCCCGGGCTTCCGGGAAGAACCGTCATCACTTTTTGGCCTTGCCCCATCGGGTCAATCACGATGCCCGCGCGATTGAAAATTCCCGGCTTGCCCCAGTTGGCGTTTTTCTCGAGATAGAGGCTGCCGCGCATGCAATCGAAAGTGATGTTGAACTGTTGGAGTATGCTGCGGCCGATATTTCCTGCAAATTCCTCGGGAGCGGACTCGCCCGTCAAGAGGAAAGCGATGACGCCGTGCACCTCCGCGTCGCCGATCCGAAGCGTCTTGACGCGAGCGTAATATGCGTCGGGCGTTGGCCCCGCATAGCCTCTGCCGGAATAACCGTGGTAGCGCGCGTCGAGCATCTTGATCATGTCGTTCGCTTTGACAAATCCTGATTCCAGGGAAAATCCAAATTCGTTCCCCGTGTCGACCGCAAACGTGCCGTCAACGCCGTCCACGTTGGCGTTCACCTCAAAGCCTTTTTCCACCACCCGCAACAGTACCTTGATGCCGCCTCCGGAATACGCAAACGACGGAGCGTCATAGAATGTGATCCGCTGATGTTCGTAGTCAATTTTGACTGCGAGCCTCCGCATCAGCTCATAGCCTACGGCCGCGACGGGGCTCTCACCGAGTTCGGGCGGCGCCGAAATGACGTAGAAGGTCTGATCGTGCACAACAAGGTCGCCAATCTGCAGCGTGTCCACGTGAGTGGTCTGCGCGTCAACCGTGCCGCCGCCCGCGCCGAATTTTAGCGTATTCCCTCCCGGTGAAAGCCCAAGCTCCTTCGCGAAATCGGCGTTGAGCAGATTGACCGAGCCGGTGTCGAATAGTATTTTGTACGGTCCCCGGCCATTTATCTTTGCCTGAATGATGATTCCGTTTTCCGTCGGCACCGTTACCGGGCCAGACCGCGGCATTTCGTAGTCCTTGCGGAAGGGAATGGCGAACGCGGCCTCATTAATCTGCTTCAGCAGGGTCCGCCTCTTCATCACAAAGAGTTGTTCCTGATCCCCCGCGCCACTGCGCTGCGAGAAGGGCAGCAGCACTCCGTCCACGCGGCGGTAATTGCTGAGATATTTCGTTGAATCGCCAGCGACGCGCTCGATGAGATGTGTCGCCCGGTTGATCCAAAGCGTGAAGCCATGCCCTCCGGGAACTTGGAACTGAAGCCGGTCGTACGTCGCTGCCTGCTTGATGGCGGGTTCAAGCACTTTCACATCCGCGCCGCCCAAATTCGGCCGCCAATACCCGTGGCTCGTCAAGTAAAGGTCGTCGATCTGCCAGGGATCGCCGCCTGGCAGAAGTCGGATGTCGCCGTCATCTCCTTGTTGCCAGTTCCCGTCGGGCGCTACGCCATGCGCCTGCTTGACGGACACGTCCGGAATATCGGCGCGTGTTACGTTGGCGCCCGTGCGCAGGTTTTCCGAATATGTCAGAGTGCCGGTTTTGCCGGCTACGATTATGCTGCCCTCCGAATCGCATTCGGCAAACTGATTCCACGCGTCGCCGCCCGTCGCCTCGCGCACTCTGGCCAGGATTTCCGCGGCTGAGGGCGCATGTGTTTGTGCCAGCGCAGCAGCAACATGAAGTACCGCGAAAGCTGAAGCGAGCCTCGCGAATCGTTTTGCAGCCAAGCGTCACCTCCGTCGCGATAATGATACCGAAAGAAACGGTTCAGCAGGTCGCGCAGCCTTGGCCTCGTCTTTTCTTCTCCGCGTAACGTGAACGCGCGCATGATACCACCGGGGTATTTCATAAGGTCGTTGCTTCAATGCACCGGCCGTCGGGGCTGCGGCACGCCTCAGTTAACATCGAATCCAATTCAAGTTTAGGGTGCGCCACCCTCCGTCCGCGCGCGATCTTTGCGCACCTCCGGGTTCCGGCTTCGCTTTTCAAACTCTCAATTTTCAGTGACAATATTGATTGGCCCGATTGCGATCCATGGAGGCCTGAATACTGGAATCCCGCGCATTGGCAGTTCGAACCAGCTATCTTTCCTGAGGTGACTTCCTTGAACTCAACACGGTTTATCTCGCGGCCATTCGGATCGTTTATTGCGCTCGTTGCCGTATTTATTTTTCCGTCGGACGTCGCCAGAGCCACTCGGCCTCCGGAGCAGGAATTTCGGCTGCGCCTCTACGAGACGCACACCAACGAGCGCATCGATATCGTCTACCGCAAAGGTGATGTCTACCTTTCCGGCGCCATCGATCGCCTCGAATTGTTCTTGCGCGATCACCGCACCGGCGATCTCCACCATTTCGATCCGCAGCTCTTCGACCTTCTCCGCGATCTGACGTATGCCGTCGGCCGCCCGGACGCCGAAATCGATATCGTTTGTGGATACCGGACTCCCCGGACGAACGAGTTTCTCCGCCGCACGACTACCGGCGTTTCTCCGCACAGTCTGCACATGGAAGGTCGCGCGATTGATATTCGCATTCCGGGAGTCACCACGACCGCGTTGCGCGATGCCGCGCTCGGCTTGCATCGCGGAGGCGTCGGCTACTACGCTCGCTCCCAATTTGTTCATGTCGACGATGGCCGCGTTCGGCAGTGGACCGACTGAGCCGCCTGCATTGCTGTACTAATTCCGGTAGGGATAGCCTCGATTGAGGATTTCTTCAAGCGCGGCGTCGTTTCCGTAGATGTCGTCGAAGAATCGCACTTCGCCATCTTCCATGATCACCGCTGTGCCGTAAACAATCAGCACCGGAACCGGTTTGAGAAGGTTCACGTGAAACGTCGAATCTCCGTTCATGGCCGCTCGAATTGCTTCTTCCGTCCATTCCGGTTGGTCGCGCAGCGCCCATTTGGCGAGCGCCACGGGCTCCTCCACGCGAATGCAACCGTGGCTGAAATCGCGCCGCGAGCGCGCGAAAAGTTGCGTTGCGGGAGTATCGTGCATGTAGACGTCGAAAGAATTCGGCATATCGAATTTAAGCAGTCCCAGAGAATTCTCGGAACCGGGCCTCTGCCGGATCAATAGCGTTCCTGCGCGTAGCGCTTCTTTGATCTCATCCGTAATTTCTTCCGTGCTGACGATCGTTCCCTTGGCGTCAACGACTTCATAGTTGTTTTTCGCCAGGTACGCCGGATTCTTCTCGATTTCCGGTAACAACTCCGTCCGCTGGATCGCAAGCGGCACATTCCAATACGGCCGGAAAACGACAGACTTCAATTCGGTCGTGAACACGGGCGTTTGGTCTCGATACGCCCGGCCGACCACAACGTTCATCGAGAGTGCCCAATGGAATTGCTCGTCAACGACCCTTACCCGAAACTCGGGGATGTTGACCACGATCATCGGCGGCTTAAATCCAGCCGGCAGCCATCGCCATCGTTCGAGTGTGAGCTTCAATTGCAGAACGCGGCGGCTCAGCGGCGTATTGAGTTCCTCGAGTGTTCGCGCGTCGAGCTGGCCGTTCGATTCGAGACCGTGCCGCGTCTGAAAATGCTTCACCGCATCCACGAGGTCACCCTGATACATCATCGCGGAGGCGTCCGCGCGATAATTTTGCGATAAGTCCCCAATGAGTTGCAGCAATCGCGCAAGCCGCGCGGTCCCGCCGTAGGAATCGCCCGGCTTCACCGGCTTTCGAAGAACGGGGAGACGCTCGCCGCTATCGCGCTTCGCCAAATCGAGATACGTCTGCAGCGCGTCCAGCGTTCGCCGGTAGGTGGGATACTGCGGCTCGACGGAGTCCACTGCGGCCCTCACGTCCGGCGCGTCCACCAGCCTCTGGCGCATGAATTCGGAGAGATCGAGATCGCCATGGCCGCTTTCGAAATCAAAGTGAAGCAATCGAGGACTGACGCGGCCGATATGCAGGTCGGAAACATAACGCATCGCGGACACAGTCACCGCGAGGTCGAATCGCACCAACTCCGAGTCGCTCGGCGCTTTCTTTCGCGCAAAACTGGCAAGCCGTGCGTCCCACCGCGGACCGTCGTAATCCTCTGGTACGAGCCCCTTGCTCTCAGCATTCTTCAGTAGTTCGATGACCGCGCGAGCTTGCCGCGTAGGCTTCGATTTCCGGACCCATGCGAGTGAGCCCCCGTAGCCAGCGTAGAACTCCCTGACCTCGGTGACGAAATTCTCGAAATCAGGCCACCGTAGATCGGAAAGTTCTCCGGCGTACAGAAAACCCTGAAGCTCAGACACGCCTGCGCTGGTGAGCCGCTGCGCTTCCGGCGGCGCGGCTTGGGACGCCGGTGCTGCAGCCGCGTCCGGAGTTTGCGCGGCAAACTGTCTCTCGCACGAAACAAGCACGAGCGGCAACATCGCGAGCCACACTATCCGGCGAATGGCATATATGTTCATTTCCCTGCCACAGCATACGCCTTTGCCGTCCGATCATTTGGTCAGGCCGGTCACTACTGGGAGTGATGGTTGTCACTGCACCCTTCGATCGCCGCGGATTCGCGAAGCCCGCCTTGCTTCGATTCAGTGGCGGGTGGCCAGGGTTTAGATGTCGCTTTGCTTTTAGGGGTGCCGCATGCTTCGGTGTGTGAAGCGTGCGGGTTTTGACGTTCGATTTTTGAATTCGCCCCGCAGTCGTTCAATCCGGTTCCCGGTCTGGCATGCACACACTTGTTTCCCCATACTGATAGAACCGGAAACTGCTCCATGCCCAAGTCTTCGGATGCGCCGCCAGTCCGCGTTTCACCGGATTCATGTGCATGTAGTTCAACTTCTCGATCCACTTCTTCCTGCTCCACACGTTGAAATCATAGAAACGTCGCTGCCAAAAACTCCGCGGCGCCTCTGCGGGCGCTTCCTGCCACAAACGCAATTGATTCGCGCTGCGCCGTCTTCGCGCCTTCTGCCGGAGCCGGCGCGATACACGCTGCTTCAGGACTTGCATCACCGCCGAAGGCGTGCCAACCTTCGGCTCCGAAATCAGAAAATGAATGTGCTCGGGCATCACCACGTATCCGGCCACGCGGAATTGGTATCGCTCCCGAACTTCGCTCAGGATTTTCAGGAAGAGATCGCGCTTGCGCGCCGTGCCCAGGAATGGCCGGCGGCGGTAGCAACTGCACGTAATAAAATGCAAATGCCGTTGGCCGTAACGCCGTTCCAGTTTGTTACGCATCGAATCGGCTACACTTCCGCACCCTCGCCTCCGGCGAGAGTGCGGCACCCGTAAATGCAAGCGCAACGGCGAGCCAGAAGCGAATGCCCTATTGCGTTAAGTACCGCGGTAGTATCATCAGCCCTAGAGATACGTCAAGCAGAACAGCGGGGAACAGGAAAAGTAGCTCTATGCGAAAAGCTCGGCCACCCGCCGAAGAGTAGCGCAGCGATTCCGAGAGTGCGTGAGATCGAAGTGGTTCTCATTGAGGTCCTCCTTCTGCAGCGGACGGTACGACAGTCAATCGGATATGTCAAATCGGTGAAGGGGTTGATGCGGAAATGGATTCGACTAACGGTTGATCCCCAAAAGACGTCGGCTCGGCCCGCATCAAGGCGCTTCAAAATCGTCCGTCTTTGAAACAGGACGGGCGGGTGGCCCATCCTCTCGTTGGCTCTCAGTGCATTTCGTCCGTGCACGACGAATGAATATCGCGCTAGCCGGCGCTCCTTAGATCGATTGCGACGAATCTACGGGGGGTGGCGCAGCCTCTGCGTCGTCTTTCCTTCTACGCATGACGTGAACTGACGCATGACACACTCCGGTATTTCGTCAAGTAGTAGCTTCAATGCACAGGCCATTGCTGGGTGACGCTTCCCTTTGGTTTGTAAGGGTGCGGTTGTTCGGGTGTGCGACATGCGGAATGCGGTCAAAACTCTGCGGATTTCAGTTTAAACGAATGAAAGTCAAAAACCGCCCCCTCGGACGTCAAAGGTTGCAGCACCCCACAGTTAACATCGAATCTAACTCAAGTTTTGGGTGTGCCACCCGACCGTTCTCACGATCACTTCGTCGTCTGTCGTTTTCCGCTGAAGGTATTCGCAAGCCCCCGCCTTGCCTCGAATCGGTGCACAATGTTAACGTCGCGGCGTTCCGGAGGAATGCCGGACCCAAATCCAGAATCAGCATTCCAATGCACACTGAGGAAAATTTCCGGCTGCTGCTCGAAACCGCGCCCGATGCGATGGTCATTGTTGATCGCGCAGGCCGAATCCTTCTCGTGAATTCGCAGACTGAACGGATTTTTGGCTATACGAAAGAAGAACTTCTCGGCCAGCCGGTTGAAATTCTTGTCCCCGAAACTTTTCGCGGCGGGCACGGCAAGCACCGCGCCGAATTTGCCGAATCTCCTCGCACCCGGCCGATGGGCGCGGGCCTCGAACTTTCCGCGCGGCGCAAGGACGGCACAACTTTCCCCGTTGAAATCAGCCTCAGTCCTCTCGGTGACCGGGACGAAATGGTCGTCACGGCATCCATCCGCGATATCACCGAGCGGCACATTGTGCAGGAAGCCTTGCGCCAAAGCGAGCAGCGGTATCGTTCGCTTGTCGCGGAGGTAAAGGATTACGCGATTTTCATGCTGGATCGCGAAGGTCGTGTGCAGAGTTGGAACGAGGGTGCGGCCAGAATCAAAGGTTTTCGGCCAGATGAAATCATCGGCCAGCACTTCTCGAAATTCTATCCCTCAGAGGAAATCGACGCCGGAAAGCCCGAGGAACATTTGAAGTTCGCCGCTGAGAATGGGCGCTTTGAAGAAGAAGGTTGGCGAATTCGCAAGGACGGCTCGAGATTCTGGGCCGACGTCATCATCACACCGCTCCACGACAAGGGCGGCAACATAACGGGCTTCACGAAAATCACGCGGGATATCACCGAAGGGAAGCGCGCGCGCGAAGCATTTCTTCTCGAAATGGCCAATACGCTTCTCTCGCACCTCGATTTCCGCCAGCTTCTTTCCGCGATCGGCGCGTGCCTTCGCCAATTAGGAAAATTTGATTTCGCCGAGCTCGCTCTCTACGACGCGAGAGCCAAAATGATGCGCGTATTCGTTCTTGACGATTCCTCCAGCGTGGCGCACGAAAATGAAGGTGTGCTCGTACCACTGGAACGTTCTCCCGCGGGCTTCGTCGCGAACTCTCGAAAATCCTTTTTGATGCGAGGCCAGCCAAACGAGAATCTGCCTTTCGAGTTTCCGGCGCGGCTGGCGCGCGACGCCGTGAGATCCGCATGCTGGATTCCGCTGACGGGTCGTGACGGATTCCTTGGCACTCTCGATATTTTCAGCAGGCGTTCCGGTGCGATCGGCGAAGACGATCTCGGCGTCTTCACCCAGGTCGCGGGCCAGATCGCGGTCGCGCTCGATAACGCCCTCGCTTTCCGCCGAATTTCGGAAATGAAAGACCGGCTCGCCGAAGAGAAACTCTATCTGGAAGACGAACTTCGCACCGAATTTAATTTCGAGGAGGTTGTCGGTGAGAGCCGCGCGCTGAAACGCGTGCTGAAACAGATCGAAACTGTCGCGTCCACTGATTCCACCGTTCTGATTCTCGGCGAGACAGGCACAGGCAAGGAACTTCTTGCCCGCGCGGTTCACGATCTCAGCTCGCGCCGCGCCGAAACATTTGTCCGTGTCAATTGCGCCTCGATTCCTGCTGGACTTCTCGAAAGCGAATTGTTTGGCCACGAAAAAGGCGCCTTCACAGGCGCCATCGCGCAGCGGATTGGAAGATTTGAACTGGCGGATCGCGGCACGCTCTTTCTCGATGAAGTCGGCGACATCCCGCTTGAAATACAACCAAAACTTCTGCGGGCGCTTCAAGAAAAGGAATTCGAGCGTCTCGGAAGCACGCGAACGCTTACATCCGACGTTCGCATTGTTGCCGCAACGAATCGCGATCTCGGAAAAATGGTGACAGCGGGACAACTCCGCCGTGATTTGTATTACCGCCTGAACGTTTTTCCGATAACAGTGCCGCCTTTGCGAGAGCGGCGCGAAGATATTCCACTGCTCGTGCAGTATTTCAAAACGCGTTTCGCGAGTCGGATGAAAAAAAATATCGAATCCGTCTCGCCGGAAACCATGCGCGCGCTCTGCAACTATTCCTGGCCCGGCAACATCCGCGAACTGGAGCACTTCATCGAGCGCGCCGTAATTCTCACTCGCGGCCCGATTTTGCAAGCGCCTCCGATCGAACCGCCGCCCGCGGACGAAGCATCTCCGCTCACGTCATCTTCGCTCGAAGACGTGGAACGCGAACACATTTTGCGCGTTCTCCGCGAGACGAACGGCAAGATTGGCGGTCCCGGCGGCGCGGCGGAGCGGCTCGGCATGAATCGCACGACACTGAACTCCCGCATGCAGAAGCTGAAAATATCTCGCAAATCCTTCTAGTTTC
Organism: uncultured Acidobacteriota bacterium; assembly: GCA_963838705.1. Classification (GTDB taxonomy): domain Bacteria; phylum Acidobacteriota; class Terriglobia; order Acidiferrales; family UBA7541; genus Palsa-147. Next base: position 959,821 of record CAWIRU010000007.1, read on the forward strand.
ACGCTCCAACTAATCCCGAACTGCTCACGACGGTGACTGGGCGATCGTCGTAACCGTTGACCAAATGCCTGACGACATATCGCCCCATGACGACATATCGTCTCCGCAAGTGCTCTTTCTCGATTCGTTTTTCTCTATTCCCACCGTCATTCTACCTTGTAAGTAGCGGACATTATTGGACTTCATAATTTTGTTCTGCCTCCATTCATCCGTGGTCTTGATCTTGCATTCTAGGTACGTGGGAACCGACAGCGATGCTTAGAATCACCACTTCCAATCTTGAAAATGCGCGGTCAATGAAAATCGAAGGCCGAGTAAAAGGGCCCTGGGTCACGGAGCTGAAAAAGGCCTGGCTGGAGTTGGAGCGGTTGGCGCAAGGCAAGCCGATTTGGGTTGACCTCGCTGCTGTTAGCTTCGCCGACGCGGAGGGCCGCGATCTCCTCCTCAAGATGCAGGAGGAGGGCGCTGTCCTGTTTGGATCGTCCGCGTACATCAACCAAGTACTCGAGAACGCATCCGCGGAGAACCGAACATCCCGCGGAAATCGTCGGGGGGCATGAGATGAATTCACCATATGGTTTGGAATCGGCTGACAATTGCAGCACCTGCACTCTGCACAAAGACGGATACTTCTGCCAGATCGAAGCGACGGCGCGATCCGCGTTCGATCGCGTGAAATTCCCAAGTTCTTATCCGGCCGGCGCCGTGCTGTTCGTTGAGGGGCAATCGCCGCGCGGCGTCTACATGCTCTGCAAGGGCCGCGTCAAATTGACGATGGCCTCGATCGAAGGCAAGACGGTGATCGTGCGAATCGCCGAAGCCGGCGAGCTGCTCGGGCTTCATTCCTCGGTTTCGAATCAGCCTTTCGAACTCACCGCCGAAACTCTCGAACCGTGCCAGGTGAATTTCGTCCGGCGCGAGGATTTTTCAAAACTGATGCACGAAAATCGCGATCTCTGCCTGAGTGTGGTGACTCAGATGGGCAATTACTATCGCGGCGCGTGCCAGCAGATCCGCTACCTCGGCCTCACGCATTCGGCGACCGAGAAGCTCGCGCGATTCCTGCTGAAAGCCGCGGCCAACGGAACCGAGACGAAGCAAGGCATTCGCTTCGCGCTCAATCTCACGCACGAAGAAATCGCGCAGGTTGTGAACGTCTCGCGCGAAACCGTCACACGCGCTCTCACCGAGCTGCGCAACAAGGACCTGATCTCAACTAAAGGTCCGAGCGTCGTGATTCTCAATAAGTCCGCGCTCGAGACGTTAGCCACGATGTAGTTGAAGGCCAGACTCCGCGGCCACCTCCACAGCCACGAGTCTGGCCTTCTTTTTTCTTCCTTAATTTTTCTTTGTAATCCGATTTCCGCTTTTCTCGCAATCGCTGTGCAGAAACAGGAAATCGCCGGGCCTCTCGCGCTCCCGGCGATTTCTTCGAACTGCTTTTTCACTTCGTCTTTACTTTTTCATTTCATCTTCACTTCAACCTCACGTCATCGCTAGCTGTAAACGGCTAGCTGCGAACTGTCAGCACGGGGCACGACGCATGCGACACAACCTTGTGTGCGGTTGCGTTCGGCAGATGCGTGGATGCTCCGGGGAATCCGACCGGCTGGTGAACGCCGAGAACGATCAGATCCGATCTCTTGCAATTTGCAACTTCGAGGATCGTTTCCGCGGTCGGCCCTTCTTCGACCATGAACCGCGGCTCGCACCACAGTTCGGCTTCCGGCGGAACGAGTTTCCGCAGGCGATTTTCAGCCGAAGTCTTTAGTTCCGCCGCGATCACGAGATCGCCCGTCTTCGGCTCCGGGATCACGTGCAGGAGCGTGAGACGCGCCTGAAATTCCTGCGCGAGAGAAACCGCGTAGGCTGCGCCGGTTCCCGATGCCGGACCGAAATCCGTTGCGTAGAGAATTTCCGAAATCTGAGAATTGCGGACTTCGCCGGGCGAAAACGGCCCGATGGTGAGGACAGGGCACGGCGCCTGCCGGAAAATTTCCTCGGCGACAGAGCCCAGGAAGAATTTCCGGACGCCCGTGCGGCCTCTTGTGCCGACCACGAGCAGGTCAATATTGTTCTGATCAATCGTGGAGCTCAGGACGTTCCACATATCGCCTTCTTCGATGAGCACTTCCGGCCTGATTCCCGGGAAGGATTTCCGGAGCTGCTGTTTCTGCTCTTCGATTTCGGCCTTGGCAGCTTCGGCGAGCGCTTCCCACGCCGCGGGCTGCGTCATCGGATTGACGGCTGGCGGGCGGACGTGCAGCACGAACAGCTTGGCGCCAAAGCGCTTTGCCATTTCAGTCGCATACGGCAGCGCCGAGGAGCCAGCAGGAGAAAAATCGGTGGTAACGAGGACGTTCTTGATGTCTATCCGAGTCTTGGTGACTTCGGGAGTTTTCATTTCACAAGTGCATGTACCGGTGTCGAGAGTTTTCATTTCGCACCTCCTAACTGCATCCAGTAGACGCCCGTTGGGATGGGGGTGCTGTGATGGGCGTCACGGGGTGCTGTGACGGGGGAGCCATGCAGGTGACGAGTGAAGAGTGACCCGTTCGGTCGCTGTGGCGACCTCAGGGCAGGCGAGTGACGAGCAGGATCGTGGCCGGGATCGGCTAATTGAGCCATCGAACACCCTGCAATTTTGTCTCGATTAGAACGGAGCTCGGTTGATTGTTTTGTGTGATTTACGGACGTTTCTAATAATTTCGAGTCTCGATTAGAAAAACAGTGAAAGTCGAAAAGGGAAAAGTGAAACGTGAATATTGATGAACGCGTCGAGGGGACGGCAGGCAGTCGTACTGGCAGGTTGCTGGGAATGTTTAGCGCGGTTACAGGGGACCAAATCCGCCGGCAGGTCCGATCGCGGGACTCCGGTGGAGTCCATCGGACTCCGGAAACCGGAGATGCCAACGGCGCGACGAAAAAATGCTCAAACCGGGCTTTGGGAGACCCCCTATTTGTGTCCCGGTTAGAAGCAGGGCGTGATGATTGTTTTGTGTGACTTGCGGCGATTTCTAATTGTTTTGGTGTCCCGGTTAGAAAGCTAGTGACGAGTGGCAAGTGACGAGTGACGAGCCGGATTTGTATCCTGCGGCCCGCGAAATCGAGGGCCTCGCGGTGGTCTGGCGTTATTGTTCGCGTAAGATAATTCACGAGACACGTTAGCACGCACCCCCGGGGTACCAGCAAATCCACAGGGTACTGGTGCTACAAGGAAGTACCGGGAAATCAGTGGGATTAGAGCGCGAAAAAATCACGAAATTGTGCCTTTGATTTTGGCGAAAATGCTCGATGCGGGTGCCGGATTACTTGCGCCATGGCCACTTCCAACCGCTAAAGAATTTTCCCCGGGGACTTGGGTTCCGGGGATTCAGCCCGCTTCCCGTCGGAGCGTCAGTGAAGTGTGGGTGAAACAAGCGTATCGTGCGGCGGTTGTATAATGCTGTCGTCGTCCCCAATGCTTCGCATGAAATCGGCGAGTGTATTCGCGAATAGCACGAAATGTTGGTGGATGTCGCGTTCATTGGCTTGTTCACTTCTATGCAGCGCGCTGGCGGCGGGCGTTGTTGGTATGCAAGCAGCACCGGCGGTCTCCGAGCAGACTCGGGTTGAGCTCCTGCACGTGCCGGAGCTCCAGGCCGGCTTCCGCCTTCTCTACGAACTGAAACCCGAGGAAGCTCGCAACCACTTTGAGGCGTGGCAGAAGTCTCATCCGGAAGACCCTCTTGGGAGTGCGTCGGAAGCCGCCGCTTATATGTTTGAGGAATGTTACCGGGAGGGAGTCCTGACCTCCGATTTTTTCCTCGACGACAAGCGCTTTCTAGGCAAGATTCCCCTCAAACCCGACCCGACGCTGCGCGCGGCATTCTTCGCCGCGGACAAACATGCGCAAGATTTGGCACAACTGCGATTGAAAACGAACCCGAACGATGCGAACGCCCTGTTCGCGATTTCCATGAGTGTGGGAATGGAGGCCGACTACGCCAGCCTGATCGACAAGCACCAACTCGACAGCTTGAAAAAGATCCGCGAAGCCGATGTGTATGCCAAGAGATTGTTGGTGGTCGCCCCAGACGCCGCTGATGCCTATCTTGGCCTGGGCATGGCGAATTACTTCATCGGGAGTTTGCCGGGGTACAAGAAGTTCTTCCTCGGCTTCGCTGGAATTCACGGCGACAAGAAAGCAGGCATTCAACAGATCGAGATCGCCGCGGAACGTGGGCATTACCTGCGGCCATTTGCGAAGATATTGCTGGCGCTGGCGGCCCTGCGCGAGAAGAATCCAGGAGTGGCCCGTACACAACTTAAGGAACTGGTCGCGGAGTTTCCGGAGAACCCGCTCTTCGCGAGTGAGCTGGCCAAACTGGGTGCTCCTCCTGCCGCGGATCTTCCACCTCAATAGTTAATTCCCATTAGTTAATTCTCATTGAACCGAATGCGCGTCTCCAGGTGTTGGTAGCTCGAACGTTACGGGAGAGCGCAATCGAGTTTCTGCCCGAACCGACACATTTTAAGGATTTAGGGGCATCCGACCACAGCCATCAGACCAGTGTCTCTTTTTGTACAGCCCCGTTCGGCAAGGGTCACTTACCGTAGTGACACAGGTCACCGTCAATGAGGCATAAAGAGCGCAGAATCGCGTCGAAAGGAGCACGTTGATGAAAAGAATCTTGTCGTTGACAGCTGTGTTTTTCTTGGTTGGCCTGCCTGCGTCGGCCCAAAAAGACGAAAACAACCGGATTAGGAATGCCGGCAAGGTGATGGTCGAGATTCTCAATGTTCCCGACGATATTCCGAAGGATCTTTTGGACAAAGCGGAATGCGTCATCGTTCTGCCCTCGGTGATCAAATTTGCATTCGGAGTCGGAGCGAGTTATGGCCGCGGAGTAATGACTTGCAGAAGCGGCAAGGATTTCAACGGACGCTGGAGTGCGCCTTCCATGATGGCGCTCGAAGGCGGAAGCTTCGGTTTGCAACTGGGAGGCCAAGCGACGGACTTTGTCCTGTTGGTGATGAATCAGCGCGGTGCGGATTCCATTCTCACCAGTCAGGTCAAGCTCGGCGGCGACGTGGCTGCCGCGGCGGGACCGAAGGGCCGGGACGTTGCGGCCGCCACGGATGTCACGATGCGAGCAGAAGTTCTGTCCTATTCGCGTTCGCGAGGATTGTTTGCCGGGGTTTCTCTAGAAGGCTCAACTCTGCGCCCCGATAACGACGGAAACGAGAGGCTCTACGGGAAGGGAACCACCGCGAAGGACATCGTAATCAATAGCGCGATTCGCGCGCCGGCATCGGCGAAATTGCTCGTTTCGACCCTGAACAAGAGGTCGCCGCGGAACGAGTCGGGCAAGTAAGGATTTGTGGTGAGAGAGTCGCGGGCAGAACCGAATGTCCTGCCCGCGGAGAAAAGGAGGTCATTCGCTCATGCCTTTACTTCAAATAGTTATGGTCCTGATCGTGGTTGGTGTTCTGCTTTGGCTGGTCAACCGCTTCATACCGATGCAGGGAACGATCAAGTCGATCTTGAATGGAGTAGTGGTCATCGATGTGGTGTTGTGGCTTCTGAACATCTTCGGACTATTTCATAGCCTCTCCAGGATCCGCATCGGCAGTTGAATGAAGCGAGAGCAACGAGAGACGCGACGAAAGTTACAAGGCGGCCGTGTTGGTTGCAGCGACGAAGGATAGCGATGCTCGAATCGTTTCCGAGAGTTGAGAACCGTGCTTTGGACAATTTTCGTGATTCTGCTCGTGCTGTGGTGATTGGGACTGGTCACTTCTTACACCCTCGGAGGGTTCATCCACATGCTGTTGGTTTTGGCCGTCGTAGTTCTTGTAATTCAGCTTCTCCAAGGCCGAAAAGCTGCCTGATTAAGGAGGCATGAGCACGAAACCGATCAGTTGGATGGGGATTTTATTAATCGCTCTGGGCTTGGTGGCCCTCGCCTATCAAGGCATCAACTACACACGCGAGAAAAAAGTCGTCGATGTGGGTTCGGTGCATGTCACCAAAGAATCCCACGAGACAATTCCCCTTCCTCCAATACTTGGAGGGCTGGCGCTGGCTGGAGGGGTCGTCTTGCTTGTTATGGGAGCGAGGAACAAGTGATCGCTCGAACTAGGGATCGAGCTCAAACGTTTCACGGCAAGGCGCGAAAAAGTGAAGTACATGACAAGAATTCTGCTTCATAGATGAAAGGAGAATTTTGATGCTTCTTCTAATCATTGTTCTGCTTCTGCTGTTCGGCGGAGGCGGCGGCTATTACGGGTATTCGAGGTGGGGGTCACGCGGTGGCTTGGGGATAGTTGGTACGGTCGTGCTCATCGCGGTGATCTTGTACTTGGTCGGCGCGTTGCGTTGACCTCGTCAGGACCGAACTGAATATGAGGGAAAGTGCCTGCCGATGCGGCTACGGTTAGCGGCTCTCAACGGGCACTCGTAACTCTGGATCGGAACAACAAGCGCGCCGGACGTTGCAAGTGCCGGACGCACGAAATCAACGAAATGGAGGCAAAACTTATGAAACCAGTTGGGCTTATAAGCACCGGGGTGCTGTTCCTTCTTCTCGGAACAGTTACTCCCACTTACGGACAGCAGGAGCAACACGAACAAGAGGCCAAGCCTGAAAAGCAACAGGAGAAGCCCGCAAAACAAGAAGCGCAAGCTAAGCCTGAAAAGCAGGCCAAGCCCGCAAAACAAGAAGCGCAGGCTAAGCCTGAAAAGCAGGCCAAGCCTGAAAAACAAGAAGCGCAGGCTAAGCCTGAAAAGCAGGCCAAGCCTGAAAAACAAGAAGCGCAGGCTAAGCCTGAAAAGCAGGCCAAGCCTGAAAAACAAGAAGTGCAGGCTAAGCCTGAAAAGCAGGCCAAGCCCGCGAAGCAGGAGCAGCAGCAGCAGCAGCAAGCCAAGGGTCAGCAGGCCGGATCTTCACGCCCGCCCCAGCGCACACAACAGGAAGAGGCAAGACAACGTGCAGTGCCGGCGCTTCGGCTCAGCGACAGAGGCGAGGGCCGCATACCCGACGATCGCTTCCGTTCAAATTTTGGGGCCGGGCATAGATTCCACATTGGCAGTCCGAGGATGGTGGACGGATATTCTCGCTTCCAGTACGGCGGCTATTGGTTTGGATTCGTTGACCCGTGGCCGGAAGGTTGGTACTACACCGACGACGTTTATATTGATTACATTGATGGCGGATATTATCTGTTCAACCCATATTATCCCGGCGTTCGCATTGCAATTACGGTCTACTTGCAGTAGCGGTTCGTCGGGGGAAATGAAATCGAAACTGCCCGGCGGCCCGGCTGAGGTTGAGCCGGTGATGAGCGCGGGGAAAGAGAGAATCCAAGGCGCACGTTTTGCGCGGAGAAGGAACGACGGCGAAGAAAGGCATTCCACCACGGCGGACGCCCCTACGAGCGAGCGGAGAGAACGCGGGGGAAAAGGCGGCGTCCACCGCGGCGGGCGTCCTACGGTTGCAAGACGATCAACAGGGCCATACTTTGCGCGGCAGGGGATCGGGCGCACGGCGTAGATCAAGAGCCTCGGGTCTGACCCTTCCTTCGTCAGAGCAGGAGACCCGAGCTACATAGAGACGCGCCAGGATTTTTGTCGGCGACGGATATTAGGTTCTCGCTTGGTCCACACATTTTGTTTTCTTCCTCGTGGGAAACCTCCAGAACAAAAAATCGAAGGCCGGAGGGCGCGGTCCGCCACGGCGGACGCCCCTACGAGCGCACGCAGGGACGGAACCGAAAGAAAACGCAGATTCCTCATCCGATCCTCGTCGGATCGTCCTCGGAATGACAAAGTAGACGGCGCGATCCACAACGAAGGACAGTGGTACAGAAAGACAAAGGCGCGGGCGGCTGTGGGCGCGGCGCGAGTTTGGTGTTAGCGGGTTCGGCAAAGTGGGCGGAAGTACTATGGGTTTTGCGGGGACGGCTTGCCAAAATATTTGCAAGAGGCGCGGCTATGTCATTCCCGATTGCGAAATTGATGGTGGCGCTGTGTTTGGTTGGCGGCGGGGTGCCGGTGCTTGCGCGGGCGAGTGGGCAGCAGGCGCCTGCCGCGGGCACTGGCGCGAATCCGCAACAGGCCGCTGCGCCGGTGAAAGACCCTCAGCCGCAGAAAAAACCGCACGGTCCGGTCATTACGAACGACGATTTGGACCGCAAGGGCGCGGGACTTTACGCGCAGATCGCCGGGATTGATTTGAGCCGCGTGAACGAGTGCGACCGGTATTGCTACGAGCAGGTGCGACAAGCGTCGCGGATTCCGCCGGGGCCAAACACGCAATGGAAGCGCGAACTATTGAGCGGGATTGAGCAGGTGAAGGCGGACGGGGCGTGGCAGGGGCGGCTCGCGGAGTTGGCGCGCGTGAAGGGCAAGTACTGCCGGCTGGAGCAGGAAAAAAATGAAGAGTTGGCGCGGCGAAGCGATCCCGCGAACGTGACGAAGGTGGAGCTCGATATCGAAGACCGGTACGAGCGGAAATTCGAGGCGGAGCAGGGCGAGTTGATTGCGGCGTACGACCACGCGGAAGCGGTGCGAAGGAATTATTCGGGGATCGTGGTGCAATTCATGACGCTGCAGGAGCAGCGGATTTCGAATGCAAATTGTCCGGCCGCGCGAGTGCGCGTTGGGCCGAGCTACGGGGATGACGACCCATGAGGCGCGGGCGGATGGCTTGCGCTGCGGCAATTTTTTTCGGAGTGATGCTGGCTTTCGGTGCGATCGAGACGGCCGAGGCGCAGTCGGCGGCGCCGGAGGGAGCGCAAGCGTCGGCGCACGTGGCGCATCCGCAAACGGAGGGCACGACGCAGCAGAACGCGGCGGCCGATAAGGATGCGGCGCCGAACGCTGCAGCGATTGCCGCGCCGCAGAAGCCGGCGGCGACGGCGCGGAAAGTCATCACGAACGATGACATTGATGCGAGGCACGCGCGCGAATCGGAGGAGGGCGGGAAGAAGGGACTCATCTACGGCACGGGACTTTGTGACGACGAATGCGCGGAGAATGCGCGCGAAGCGATGGGATTTGGGCGGGAGCGGGAAGGTGAGTGGCAGATTCGGTTGATGAGCGCGCGACGAAATTTGCAGGCGGACATGGATTGGCGACGCGCTTACAAGAGCCTCGGCGAGGAGATCAAGACCTACTGCACATTTCAATACCAGCAGGAAGTGGCGATCCTGCCGACTTCGAACACGTGGGACGCGGGAGTGGAGCGGGCGAAGAGGCAGCAGTACGCGGAAAATATGCGGCGGATACTCGTGCAGAAAATTGAGGGCGCGAACCTTCAACTGGCGCGAATGGCGGAGACGGTGCAGCCGATCGAGCCGGTGCGCGCGACGATCATGAACGTGCTGATGTCGAGGGCAAATGCGACGTCATGCATGGGCGAGGATCCGTGATTGGGAAGCGGCGGGCGCGATTCTGAATTTAGACCCTTCGTGGGGATGGGATTTCATGTCGAAGAAGACAATTATTATCGCGGCTGCGGCCGTGGTGGTGTTTTGCGGCGTATTGCTGTTGACGCGGCCGAAGAACGGCGCGAAAAAAGCGGGGGCATCGTCGAGCGCGTCGGGGCCGCAGCTGGCATGGCAATTCAAGAGCGACAAAGGCGCGATCAACAGTATTACGCTCGAGCCTGGCGGGGGAATTTACGCCGGGACGTACAACGCGATTTATTCGATTTCCGCGGATGGAAAGCAGATTTGGAAGCAGCCGATGGCCGGGTCGCTCTTTATCGGGGCGGGGAGCGACGGCGAATTGTACGTCGCGAGTTCGGCTGGATTTTTGTATGGCGTATCGAGCGACGGAAAACCGGGTTGGCACGCGGGCATGGGGATGATTGGGTTCGCCGGGCCACCGGCGATCGGGACGAACGATACTGTGATCGTGGCGAATACGGTTTCGGATCTATTCGCGTTTCAGCCGCTGCAAACGACGGCGGCGGTTTGGTCGCAGAACACATTTCGCGAAGGCATCATTGCGACGAACACTGCGTTGCCGGGAACGGCGAGGACCTCGACGGCGCACAGCGGAAATTCTCCGGCGATCTGGCGCGATGAGACGATCACTCTGGCGAGGCAGCACTGGCTGCATTATTTCAATCCCGATGGCACGCCGGAATGGTTCATCGAACTTACCGGCGGATCGCTTGGCCAAGTGGCGCTCGGAGACGACGGCATGGCCTACCTGACAGACGACGCGGGAATGCTTTTTGCGGTTGACCGGCGCGGAACTTTGAAATGGAAATTCGACGGCAAGGAAATGGCTTACGGCTCGCCGGTCATTGGCGCGGACGGGACGATTTACTTCGCGACGTTCGATGCGGTGCATGCGCTGGCGAGCGATGGCACGGAGAAATGGGAAGCGAACGCGCCATACGGCGGCTCGACCAGCCCGGCGCTGGCGGCTGACGGAACGATCTACGTGGGAAGTCGGAACGGACTATTCGGATTGCGTCCGGACGGGAGCTTGAAATTTAATTTGCATACGATGCCTGCGACCGTCGCGCCGAACATTGGCAGCGACGGGACGATTTATTACGGGTGCGGTTATTTCTGGGTGTGCGCGGTGCGTGATGAAGGATCGCCGTTGATGCAAAGCGCGTGGCCGAAAACATTTCACGATCCGGCGAACACGGGGCACAGCCTGACTAAGTTCTAGATGTGAGTGGCGCGATGAATTACGGGCACGAATTGCTTCAGTGTGTGACAACTTAACCGCAGCGGCGCGATAAATAATCGAAACGAAATGCAGATTCTTCGTCGGACCCTCGTCGGGTCCTCCTCAGAATGACAACTTGGCTAGAGGTACGCGGGTTGGACGGCGGCGGCGCGCTGCTCCCGAATGTGGCGTCGTCGCTGTGACACTTGAGAAAGTGTCACAGCGGGCGCATTGCGAGGCCCGGCGCGACTCTAGACTCACTCGTGAAATTTAGTCACGAGATGGGGAGGAGTCATGATGCGCCGAACCTTTGCCGTGCTGCTTGCCGTTTTGTTTCTTGCGCCGGAGCTGCCTGCGCGAAGCGATCGAGGCTGGGAGAACGTTGAGAAGCTGAGGCCTGGCACGCAGGTCGAGATCGCGCTTTGGAGCGGGGAGGTCCTTAGCGGAGAGATTTACGACGTCAGCGATGTGGAAGTGCAGATTGCTACGGCGGATCGGAGCGGACCGCCGGTCAGCTGGCTGCACAAGGTCGACCGCAAGAATGTCCGAAAAATCGTGCGATTTCGCGAGGCCAACTTGCCCGATCCGAGGAAGTGGATGGCCGTCGGGGCGGTTGCCGGAGGCGCGGCTGGGTTGACTGTAGGAGCGGTAAGGGACGTAAGGGGCGGCACCAACTACAATTGGTTCTTAGACGGACTTGCAGGAGCGGTCTTAGGCTTCGCTGCATCGGCCCCGGTTCTCCTGGTAGTCGGCGTGGTGGATATCGCCCGAGGACCGCATCACCGCACAGTTGTGTACGAGGATAAGGGGAAGCGGCCGTCGAACGGCGGGCACGAGAGGCCTGCGCCGAGCTCTGCGCGTTCGGTCGCGCTTGTACGGTAAGCAAGTTTGCGGGGCGTCGGGCGCATTGGTCGACGTGAGTCCGCGGGGAACGCCGGAGACTAAAGCCGCAACGCGATGTAGACCAGATAGGCGGCCAGGACCAAGCCGAACACCGCGACGAGAATGCCGACGAGATCCACAATAAAACCGGCCGGCTCGAAATGACCGGATTCCAATTGAGCGCGCGTGCGGCGGTAGCGAAGCAAGCCTGCGAGCGTCAATAGCACGCCGCCGATAATCGCGATCGTGCCGAACCAAACGGTGAGCCCTTCCGTCTGCGACCCGCGGCCTTGAAATTGCATAAATTCGCGGATGGCGATGGCGAAACGGCCGATGGCGAAGCCGAAAACGACGATGGCGATGCCGGTGCGCACCCAGGCGAGGAAGGTGCGCTCGTTCGCAAGATGGTCGCTCGAGCGATTGGGATTTGCGCCAGCAGCCGGCAGATTGTTGTTAGGCTTTGTTTCCGCCATAGATCCTCCGGGAATTAGAAGGACGTTTACAGCGAGCGGCTATTTTACGGCCTCTTCGAGCACGGCACCGGCACCGGCGATGTTTTTTAAAAGGTCGTCCGGGATATTGTGCCGGCGCTTGAGATAGTCGGGGCTGTTGTAGGAGAGCCAGACTTTTCCTTCCGCATCTTCCCAGGCCAGCGCCTTTAGGGGCAAATCAATGGCGAGCGTTGGAGATGCGATCATCAGCGGTGTCCCGCCCTTCGGACTGCCGAAAATAACGAGTTGAGTGGGGCGCGTATTCAAGCCGACCTTCGCGGCTTCGCCGCTGTGATCAATGCGCGCAAATATGGTGAGATTTTTCACGCGCAGCGCGGCATCGAGACGCGTTAGCGTTTCGGGAACTGAATAGGGACTCTTGAGATGGACCATACCGTTGTCCGGCAAGGAAGTCATGCGCCTTCTCCTTAAGATTGATGTGCAATCATGTTTGATCTCCGACGTACCAAGGGGCGGTCACGGCGAAGATACAATCGTTGCCGCGCGCGAGGAGCACCCATTCCAGCAGGCGGCCGCGCTGGTTGTGAAGGAAATATTCAAACCATCTATTTTCGACGAGTTCGGGAATGACCACGATGATGACGCGATTGGGATTCTTCTTCGAAAGATCGAGAACGAATTGAACGATGGGAATGATGACGAAGCGATACGGCGAAGGAAGGATGTGCAGCGTGGGCGGTTTCTTGCCCGCGGCGCGAAAGGGTTGCTCGACATAGCGCTCCCAATCGTCATGAAGCAATTCGGATTGCTCGGCGGGATCGACGTGAAGAGCGATAACGTCGGGCGAGAGGCGAGCGGCAAATTCAATTGCCTGGGAAGTGATTTTGCTCCAGCGGTCGATAGGGATAACAGCCAGAGGAGGCTGGGCGAGGCTTTTCGTGTTCACGGGAAGCTTGCAGGTGGAGAGAACTTTTACGTGGTGGTAGTGGCGGCGGACAACGATGAAGAAAAAAATCGTCATGGGGATGAAGAGCAGCGTTATCCACGCGCCTTGAGTGAATTTCGCGACCAGCACGACGATGACAGTGATGCCGGTGACGAACGCGCCGAGTCCGTTGACGACTGCGCTCTTCCACCAATGCGGGCCACGATTTTTCCACCAGTGCGCGACCATACCGGCCTGCGAGAGCGTGAAGGCCAGAAAAGCGCCCACGGCAAAGAGCGGGATCAGCCGGTCGGTGACGCCGCCGAATAGGATGAGCAGGCCGCCGGAAAGAACGGCCAGGACGACGATGCCGTAGGTGTAGACGAGGCGGCGCCCGCGGTAGCCGAAAGCGTGCGGGAGATAATTGTTTTGCGCGATGGCGCGGCAAAGGCGCGGGAAATCGGCGAAGGCGGTGTTGGCGGAGAGCGAGAGAACGATAAGAATGGAGGCGATGGTCACATAGTAGAAAACACCTTTGCCAAAAACGGCCGCGATGAGCATGGAGAGAAGGCTCTGGTAGCCGGGCAGGCCGGGATCGGTGGCGGCGATGCTGTAAATCTTCACGAGATAGGAAATCCCGGCCAGCAACACCGCCAGGAGAAAAATAATAACCGTGAGGGTGCGCTGAGCGTTTTTCACGGCGGGCTCGCGGAAAGCCTTCACGCCGTTGCTGACAGCCTCGACCCCGGTCAACGCCGTGCAGCCGCTGGCGAAGGCCTTGAGCAATAGCCAGTAACTGACGCTTGCGATGATTGGCGGCGGAGGGGGAAGAGCTGTCACCGGTGTTGGGTGCCCGCCACTGACGAGAACGCGGAAAAGGCCTCCAACGATGGTGATGAGAAGTGTGCCGACGAAGAGGTACGTGGGGATGGCGAAGGCGTAGCCCGCTTCGCGGACGCCGCGAAGATTGACGATGGTGATGACGATGAGTATGCCGACGCACAGAGAAACCGTATGCGGCAGCAAGGATGGAACGGCGGAGACGAGCGCGCCGACTCCCGCGGAAATGCCGACGGCGGCCGTGAGAATGTAATCGGCGAGGAGCGCTGCGGCGGCAAGCAGGCTTGCGCGCGCGCCAAGATTGAAGCGCGCCACGGTATAGGAACCGCCGCCGGAGGGATAGGCGGCGATGGTCTGGCGATAAGAGAAGTAAACGATCACAAGCAACGTGATGATGGCGGCGCTGATCGGAATGAGATATCGAACGCCGAGAAGGCCGAGGGGAATCAGAAGGCTGAGGGCCGCTTCCGGGCCGTATGCCGCCGAGCTGAGCGCATCGAGACCAAAAATCGGGATGCCCTGCGCGGCCCCGATCTGCTCGGCGCGCTCGTCGCTGGTCTTGATCGGCTTGCCGACGACTAAATCAAGAAGGTTCATGTTCGATCCGTGTCCATGTGGAGTTCACGGCAGGGGAAACAATAACATCAGTCGAATTCGGAATCACACAACGGCCTCAACCGGAATGAACACCGAGGCCTGCAGCGGCGTGTTACGATTCCGCGCGGAAAAACGCCGGCTGGAAGCCCTTCGAAGTTCAGGGCGGGCCCGCACTACGATGGCATTGTTGCCATTCGCTTGAGGCCTTTGCGATTCGAAGTAGGGCATTCAGTTCTGAAAGGATTGGTCATGCGTATTTGTGGCTTCGCTTTTCTTCTGGCGATTCTGACTTTCGCGGGATTCAACACACACTTCGCCGCTTCGGGTGAGCCGCAATCGCTGACAGCGGCACGGGCCACTGCGGTCGAGGCCGGCGTGCGATCCTTCATGCGGGGCGTCGCTCACGACGTCACGCAAGATGGCCCGCTAGCGTGGCGCCGGCATTTTTCCGATGGCCCCGCGTTCTTCATGGCGGATGAGGGGCGCTTGGTGTTTCCGGATAGCGCGGCGGCGACGGCGGGAATTGAAGCGTTCGCACGGACGATCAAGCAGATTGAGCTGCGATGGGGCGATGACTTGAGAGTGGACCCGCTCGCATCAAATTTTGCGATCGTGGCTGCTTCGTACCACGAGATACGCGTGGACACGGCTGGGAGGCGCGTGGACGAAAGCGGGTTCTTCACGGGCACCGCTGAAAAACGCGGTGGCCGCTGGCAGTTTCGGAACGCCCACTGGTCGGTGGCCGCGCCGCCTCCGGCTGCGCCATAGCTTACGACTTCTGTTTTGCCACCCAATCGCGGACGCGCTTGTCGAGGACATCCAGCGGCAGCGCGCCGCCGCCGAGAATTTCATCGTGGAAGGCGCGGATGTCGAATTTATCGCCGAGCTGTTCTTTTGCAAATTGGCGAAGCTTGAGAATTTCGAGTTGCCCAAGCTTGTAAGCAAGGGCCTGCCCGGGCCACGCGATGTAGCGGTCTACTTCACTCTGAACATTCGGCTCGTCCATCGCGGTGTATCGATGAAAGTAAGCCACCATCTGATCGCGGGACCAGTGCTTCTCGTGAACTCCGGTATCTACGACCAGGCGGATGGCGCGCCACATCTCATTTTCCAGCCGGCCGTAGTCGCTGTAGGGATCCTGATAGCGGCCGACGTCTTTGCCCAGCCGCTCTGAGTAGAAAGCCCAGCCCTCGACGAAAGCTGTGTAGTCCTCATATTTCCGGAACGAAGGCAGATTGGGCAATTCCTGTGCGAGTGAGATCTGAAGATGATGCCCGGGAATTCCTTCGTGGTAGGCGATCGCCTCGACATTCAGCAGCAGGCGGTGCTCGGGGTCCCATTCATTGACGTTGATATGACCCGGGCGCGAGCCGTCCGCTGTGCCGTCGGTATAGTCGGCCGGGACGGCATCTTTGGATCGCGAAGCGACCATCGGAATGACGGCAAGCTTATTTTTGGGAAGATGGCCGAAAAGTTTGGGCAGCTCCAGCTCCATTTCGTGGACGTACTTCGCGTAGAGGTCGAGTAGTTGCTGGCCGGAAGTGGCATAGAAAGTGCGCTCGTTCTTGATGTGATTGTTGAGGCCGGCCAGATCGCTAAATCCAAGTTTGTGCGCGATAGCGAGCATCTCGGCTTCGATTTCATCCACTTGCTTGAGACCGATCTGGTGAATCTGCTCTGGGTTCAGATCGGTGGTGGTCATGAGGCGGACGTCGAAGCGATAGCGCGCTGCGCCGTCGGGAAGAGACCAAATGCCGGGTTCACTTCGGCCCTTTGGCGCGTACTCATCACGGACGAACTCGGTGAGGCGCGCATAGGCGGGCAAGACAGAATCCTTGATCGCAGCGAGTCCGGCGTCGCGCAGGTGTTTCCGCTCGGATTCGGAGACGCTCGCAGGGAAATTGAAAAACGGTTGGGCGAAGGGAGACTTTTCCGGTGCTTGCGACGCGACTCCATTGCACTGATCCACGACTTTTTCCAGCAGGAACCGGGGCGGCATCAATTTCTCGTTCATGCCCTTGCGCATTTGGATCGTGGTCTGATCGAGGAGACGAGGTATTTGTCTTAGGCGGGAGATATAGTCGTCGAAGTCTTTTGTGGTTTCGAAGGAGAGCGTATTGACAAGGTCGGGCAGCTCGAGTTGGATCCCGTTCTCCTGATCTACCGGCATTTCCCAGGGTTTGAAGCGAGCACCCTCCAATTGCATCCGAAGATCGCGAACCATCAGAATTTTGTTGAGCGCTTCCTGTTCGGGAAAGCCCGACGTGTCGATCGCTTCGAAACGAGTGAGGAATTTCTGGGCCTCCTGCAGATCTTTTTCGATAGCTTCCTGAGAACGATCGTCGAGCTTGTCGTTCCAGCGCTTATCTCCCAGGAAGGAAGCGAAGAGCGGGCTGCTGCGCAACCTATATTCCCACTGTTCGGACAGAAGATCGTTGAGCGCCTTGCGCCGTGATTCGAGGGAGGGCGATGATTGCGCGGCAGCTATGACGAAACAAAGCGAGCTCAGAAGCAAAGCCGTGCATGAAATGAGATTCAGAATGCGCATTCAGGCTCCCTGGCCGAAAGAATGCGCGGACGAGTGAGTCTTCGAGGTGGCGTCCGCGCGGATGACCGTTTTGGCTGTTAACAGCTTGGGATTCTACTCCGGAGATGTCCTTGAAGTCCTACTCACTCAGTTTCGATGAGCTCGCCGAACGCGCCTCACTCAGGAGAAATTAACAGCTGCTGACGCAAGAGACTATTCGTAGCGCAGCGCGACCATCGGGTCGACGCGTGCGGCGCGTTGTGCGGGGATATAGCATGCGAGCGCCGCGACGGCTGCGAGAAGCAGCGCCGCTGCGATGAACGTCAGCGGGTCGGCGGCCTTTACGTTGTAGAGCAGGGAGGAGAGAAATCGCGTCACGCCGAGAGCGGCGCCGACGCCAATGGTGGCGCCAACCGCGGCGAGCGCAATTCCTTGCCCGATGACCAGCCGGAGGACATCGCCTTGATGAGCGCCGAGCGCCACGCGGATACCGATTTCGTGGGTCCGGCGCGTGACTTCGTAGGAAAGCAGTCCGTAAAGGCCGATGCACGCCAGCACGAGCGCCAGCAATCCCAAAAAGGCCGAGAGCCGCGCGACGAGCCGCTCCTGAAAGAGCAGCCGGTCGATCTGCTCCGATTCGGTTGTGACGTTGAAGAGCGGCAGATTCGGATTGAGTTGCGCGACCGTACTGCGAATCACCGGCAGCATGACTTGCGGATTGGCGGCCGTGCGAAGCTCGAAAGATACGGCCAAAGCGTTTGAACCATTCTGCGGAATGTACATCGTCGGGCCGATTTCCTGCCGCAGGTCGTTGTATTTTGCATCGCGAACCACGCCGACGATTTCGTAGCCGGGGCTTTTGGCACTGTTATCGTCACCGGCCGATTCGCCATACTGCTTGCCTATGGGGTTCTCGTTGCCGAGATACTTCGCGACGAACGACTGATTCACGATGACCGGGGTCGGCGCCGAAGTCGGCGTGGTTCCGTCGTTGGAGGCCGCGAGCGCGTAGTCGGAGGCGTTGAAACCGCGGCCCGTAAGGAACGGAATCTGCATCGTATCGAAGAAGTTCGCCCCGACCGGCAGCACGTTCGATTCGGACAGCCGATCTTGCGGCGTCCCGGGCCAGTGGAAGGCAGTTTGCATCAAGCCGCCGCTCAGGAGCGGGAGCAACGAATAGCTCGCCGACTTTATTCCCGGTGTTTCCGCCAGGCGGCCCTGAAGATCGCGGCAAAAACTATCCAACTGGGCATCTTTATAGCCCGCATGGATTGGCTCCATGCTGAAAATGATGAGGTTGTGCGAGTCGAATCCGACGTCGATGCTTTGCAGATTTGCGAGTGTGCGCACGAGCAATCCCGCGCCGACGAGCACGACGATCGCGAGCGCCACCTGAACCACCACCAGGGCGTTGCCGGCGCTGAGCCATTTCCCTCGTTCACGCACGATGCTCGGCGAGACGCCAAAACCGTCTTTCAGCGTGGGAGTCAAATCAACACGGGCCCCGCGAAATGCCGGCGCGATGCCGAAGAGTATCCCGGACGCGAGTGAAACGGCCGCTGTGAATGCGAGCATACGAGTGTCGACGCCCACCGCAAATCCGAGCGGTCGCGATTGACTGCTGGAGACAAACGACAAGATGGCATGCGCACCCCAATACGCGAAGAGAATGCCGAGCGCGCCGCCGAGCATCGAGAGCGTCACGCTTTCTGTGAGGAGTTGACGAACGATTCGCCTGCGGCCTGCGCCCAGCGCAAGCCGAACGGCCATTTCCTTGCGTCGCGCTGCAGAACGCGCCAGCATCAGCCCCGCGACATTGGCGCATGCGATCAGCAGAATGATCCCGACCGCAGCCATCAAAACGTACAACGGATCGGCGTATTGGTCGCGCGAGCCTGTCAATCCTGATCGCGCGGACACGAGATTTATGACCGGTTCATCGGCTGGCGTCGAGAGTGTTTGAGGGCCACTCGAATTGACGTTCGGCGCCGGACCTTGCGAGGCCTTCGCTGACGGGGCGGACGGCGGCTCTGCCTTCGCATCGTGAATGCCTCCAGCGCCGGCCGGCGGCGCACCGAGAATTATTTCTGTGCGAACCGGGCCACTCCCTGGAGGCGGCGCATGGGGCGCGGGCATTCCGCTGCCGGCATCGAGCAGCGGTACGGAGCCATGTAGCATCTCGTTGCGGAAAATCAGGCTGATCGCGGCTTGCGCCCGCGGCAGCGGCATCTCCGGCTTGAGCCGGCCGACAACGGTAAGCCACCAAAACGTAACGTCATCCTGGCGATTTCTCCAGCGCGACGGGATGGTGAGCCGCTGCGCGTCCGCGAGCGGCAACCAAATGTCGTAGTCGCTGCCCGCCGTGATTCCGGTGAACCGCTGCTCAGCCACGCCGATGATCGTGAAAGGGGCGCCGTTCAACTCAATCGTGTGGCCAACCACGTCGCGCGAGCCGCCAAATGCGCTCTGCCAGTAGCCATAATTGAGAACTGCCACCGAAGGCGCCGATGGCAAATCGTCGCTCGGCTGGAATACGCGGCCCACGGCGGCTTTCACTCCCAGCGCGTGAAAAAAATCTCCCGATGCGACCTGGCCGAAGATGACGCTCGCCGGACCGTTGCCCGTCAGATCCAGCCGGCCTGAGTTGGCGAAAGCCGCGACTCCGGAAAAAACATTTGCTCGAGCGATCTCGCGAAACACTGGTTCGGAGAACGAGCAGCCCGAGGGGTTCGCGCCGCCCGGACGGAGATTGGAGACGCAGTCCCCCGACGACATATAGCCGCGAAGCTTCGGCGCGTTGCGTGCACCCCACTTCAGAAGGACCAATTGCGACGGATTTTCAACCGGCAACGAGCGGAGCATCACCGCGTCGATGAGGCTGAAGATCGCCGTATTCGCGCCAATGCCGAGAGCCAGCGTGAGGACGGCGACGGCGGTGAATCCCGGATTCTTGCGGAGCATGCGGAGGCCGTAGCGGATGTCTTGGAGTAGCTGCTCGATCCACACAAAACTCCACACCTCGTGTGTGTCTTCCTTCACCTTGGTTACATTGCCAAACTTTCGAATCGCTGCGTAACGGGCTTCGTCGGGCGACATGCCGCGGGCGATGTTGTCGCGAGTTTCGATCTCGATGTGGTCGCGGATGTCCTGCTCGAGATCGTTCAACATGCGCTTGCGGCGGTTCATGACTCGCTCTCTTGTTCCGCGGGCCGGAGAATTCGCGCGATCGCTCCCGCGAGCGTCTCCCATTTGCTGGTTTCAAGCTTCAGTTGCCGCCGCCCTTTGGCGGTCAGCCGGTAGAACTTGGCGCGGCGATTGTTTTCCGAGGTGCCTTCTTCGACCGAGATCCATTCGCGCTTGATGAGGCGGTGCAGCGCCGGATAGAGCGATCCCTGTTCGACCTGCAACACTTCGTCGGAATTGAATTCGATGGCCTTGGCGATGGCGTGTCCGTGCGTGGGCCCGAGGATGAGAGTGCGGAGAATCAGCAGGTCGAGAGTGCCCTGCAGGAGATCGATGCGTTCTTTCTGTTCTTTGGTAGACATTCTACGGGAAGCTACAGCGCTTCCCGTAGAATGTCAAGGGGAACAGCCGCCGTTGGCTGACGATTGGAGGCAGACCACGGATGGGCGGCTGCGGATGCACAATCTGGCACCGCAAGCTCGCGGTTCAGATGTAGTCTTCGCCGATCGCCTGCGAGATCAGCGGCGGCGGGTGAGGGCGAGCAGGCGAAGAATTTCAAGATACAGCCAGATGAGAGTGACCATCAGGCCGAACGCGCCGTACCACTCCATATATTTCTCGGCGCCAGCCTGAACGCCTGTCTCGATAAAATCAAAATTGAGAATCAGGTTCAGCGCGGCCACGATCACGATGAACACGCTGATCGCGATGCCCCACGGACCGGCGCTATTGAGTAGCGGAACCTGCTTGCCGAAAAAGCCGAGGACCATGTTCGCGAGATAGACGACCATGATGCCGCCAGTCGCGGCGACGACGCCGATCTTGAATTTCTGCGTCGCTCGGATTAGCCCGCTCGTGTAGGCGGCGAGCATGACGGCGAGAGTTCCAAACGTGAGGGCGACGGCCTCGGTGGCGATGCCGTGATACTGCTTGTCGAAATATGAGGAAATTCCGCCGAGGGCGAGACCTTCCAACAGCGCGTAGACCGGAGCGGTGAAGGGCGACCATTCCTTCTTGAAAATGGTCACCATTGCCACGACGAAACCGCCGATCAGGCCGCCCATCATCCACGGAAGGACGGCGTCGGGCGATTGCGAACGCGCGAGGCCCCACGTCCATCCGGCGGTGGCAATGACGCAGACGAGAAGGATCCCGGTCCTGTTGACCGTTCCTTGCAAAGTCATCGTTGGGCCGGCGACGGCAATGCGGCCATCGAATGTCTTCGAATTGAACGCCGGATTCGAAGTGCGGAGCGGGTCAGCCATCGGTAATTTCCTCCATGATTCTACCGGTATAAGTCTACGACATCCGGATTCGGCAAGCTACTCGTGAGGGCCAAGGCAGGCCGCCGCTGTTCTTGAGGAAGCAGCAGCAGCCGACAAGAGCTGCCGCGCCATGCTATAAGGTCGCCATGCCCGATGCGACCGAGGTTTCTGAAAAGGACGATCGGCTCACGATCATCGCGATCTCGGCGATCGCCTGCGTCCTCCAGGATGTATTGCATGAAGGATTGGGGCATGGTGTGACGGCGTGGCTAAGCGGAGCGCAACACTTGACGATGAGCACGGTCGCGCTGCAGAGCGATTTCGAGACGCGATGGATTTCGGCAAACGGCACGGTCGTCAATCTGATTTTTGGCGCGATCTTTTGGCTGCTACTGCTGAAGCCTCAGCGATACAAACCCGCTACTCGCTACTTCCTCGTGATGGCGATGGCAGGCAATCTCTTCACGGGCACGGGCTACTTCTTCTTTTCCGGGATCTCTAACTTTGGCGACTGGGCGGCGGTGATTCGCGGATGGCAGCCGCATTGGGCGTGGCAGCTTGGGCTCGTGGTGCTTGGTGTCGTCACGTACTACGGGTCGATGCTGTTGGTAGCAGCCAAGCTCAAGCCATTTCAAGGAACCAAAGAGGCATCTCGAAGGATTCGCGGGCTGTGCTGGATTCCTTACTTCACGGACGGAATTCTGGCTGGGCTCGGAGGATTGCTAAATCCCTTTGGGCTGTTTTACGTCATCGCGTCGGCGCTGCCGTCCACTCTGGGAGCGAACGCGGGTCTGCTAAGTCTCCCAAGCTTGATGAACATGTGGTATCGGGGCGAAGAGAAACCAGTTGGTCCAATCCGGCGCAGCGTTGCATGGATCGCTGTCGGCGTTGTGGCGAGCTTGTTTTTTATCCTCGTGCTCGGCCGCGGGATCACCTGGTCGCGATGACATTCGAGGTTTGTCGCCATACGCCACCGCAGCTAATCGTTAAGCCCGATCAGCGAATTCCTTCCACCACGTATTCCGTTGAAATGATGCGACTGTAGATGAAAGCGAAGTTCTTTCCGTCACGTGAGACGTTGGCGTGCAGGCCTCCCGCGATGGATGGAGCTTCCGTGAGGGTGATGGTGCGGATCAGGGTACGTTTCGTGCCTGTCAGTTCCACCCTCCAGATTTCGACGGCTCCTTGCTCGACGCCGCGCTGGACGAAAACAGCAGCGCCATCCGGAGTGAAGTCAGTCGGAGAGTCGCCCTTCTGAAGTTGAGGAACCGCCTGCGGCTGGCCGCCGTCCAGAGGAAATAACTGAAATTGAGTGTGGCCGGAATCGTAGACAAGGAGGCGCTTTCCATCGGCACTCGCTGCGAAAGCTCTCACCCCCTCTGGTGTGAGCGGCGTCTCATTGCCACCGACGTCGAGAAGGTAAGTGCGCTCGCGGTGGCCGGATTCATTTCCGACAAAGAAAAGACGGCCATCCGGCAGCCAACGAACGAATATGTGATTTATTTTTGAGTGAGTGATCTGCCGCGGTTCACCTGTTCCCGTCGGCAGGAGTAGGATCTGATTGGGAGCAACCGGCAAAACGCTGACGGCCCATTTGCCGTCAGCAGAGATATCCTGCGGGTCGCCATCCCCGAGACGCACGGCGGGTGAACCATCGAGGTTGCGGAGGAACGTCCCGTAATTTGGACCGCTGTGCTCGTCGCCGAAAAGAATCTGTTTACTGTCGGCCGAAAAGCGCATGTACACGGCCCAATCCATCCACGTGAAGTCGCGGCCTTGAGGGTAGTCCGGAGTGGAAACCATTAGAATCAGGCGTTCGTTCACATCGCCGAGCAGCACGCGGCCATCTGGTAGCGCATCCTGAATATCAATGTTTCCGGGGGCGGAGAGAAGAGGACGCGCGCCTCCGCCGAGAGTTGTTGCGAACAGTGAGCGATAGACGCCGTTCTCAATCGCGCTGTACCAGATCTCATCTCCCTTCGGAGACCACGTCAATCCCTGAGTTGATTCGTAGGTGCCGCTGAGTTGTTTCCGATGCCCTTCCAAGTCCGTGACTGCCACCGTGCCCTGATCGTCGCCGAAAACGGGGTGATCGAGAAATGCAATCCTCTTCCCATCACGCGAGAAGCGCGGATGGCTCACCCAGCCGTTCGTCTCGTACAGCACTTTGCCCACGGGATACTCGAGGCGATAAGCGTGGCTCTCGGGAATGAAGCGAACCACGGCAAAGTCCTTGCCATCCGGCGCCCAGTCCGCGTATTGGACGTTTTCCATGACCGGCCGCGGCGCGCCACCGCCGAGCGGCAGCCTCGCAAGCGTGCCCACTCGAGCGTATCCCGGTCCAATACGCTGAAGATTTTGGATCACGAGCAACTCGCCGGTACTCGAAACAGACGCGACCGAATCCGCCTTCACTCCCATCGGACGCAGACCCTGGCTATCGAGTCGTCCTGTGTAGAGGGATAGATTCGATTCCGAACCCCATTGCGACGCGGAAATGATGCTCTGCCCATCGGGCAAGAAGCGGGCGGAGTCAACGAAACCTTGCTGGAAGCTCAACTGCACGAATTTCGGCGGCTCGATATGCGCGGTGGCTCGCGCGAGGAACCACGTGCTCGCGACGATCACGGCCAACACCGCTGCGCAAATCGCGGCGAGCGCCCAAGCTGGTAAAGGTAGCCGTAGCGCAGTCCAGCTCGCTTGCGCTGCGGGAACTTCGGCGATCGCAGCGACTCCCGAGGACGTCCGTACCCCGGTCATTTCGCTCAACTGAAAGGCGATGTCGCCGACGGACTGAAAACGCTGCTGCGGATCCTTCTCCATGCAGTGGTGGACGATGTGATCGAGCGCGGGCGAAATTTCGTGGTTTGTTGCGCCGATCTCGGGCGGGTCTTCTTTCAGGATCGCGCTCATCAAATCGGCGGCGCTGTCGCCGCGGAATGCTCGGCGCCCCGCCAACATTTCGTAAAGAACGGCGCCAAAACTGAAGATATCGCTGCGCGCGTCGGCGGCCTTTCCGCGCACCTGCTCGGGAGACATGTACCCGATCGTCCCCATGACCACGCCGGCCTGCGTCGCTAAGTCGCGCGTTGCTTCGACGTCGGTGGGAGGTGCTTCGCTGAGTTTGGCGAGGCCGAAGTCGAGGATTTTCGCGCGACCGTCGTTGGTGATGAAAATATTGTCCGGCTTCAAATCGCGATGGACGATGCCGCGCTCGTGCGCCGCCGCCAAGCCGCGCGCGATCTGGATGGCGTAATCGAGTGCCTTGCGCTCGCGTAACGCGCCTGAGGCGAGCCGCTCTCGAAGCGTGGTGCCTTCCAGCAATTCGGAAACGATGTAGGGCGAACCAGGCGCGACTTTTGTTGCACCGGATTCGTCAACACTTCCCGCGACGGAGCCTTCCGCCGCGGGAGCCGTGCCTACATCGAATACGGTTAGCAAGTTCGGATGATTGAGCGCGGCAACGGCCCGGGCTTCGATCTCAAAACGGCGCAGACGGTCCTGATCTTGTGCCAGGGAACTCGGAAGGACTTTGATCGCTACGTCGCGCTGGAGGCGCATATCACGCGCGCGGTAGACCTCGCCCATGCCTCCAGCGCCTATCAGCGACTGAATTTCGTAAGGACCGAGTTTCGTTCCGGCTGCGAGTGCCATTGGTAGGCGGATTATAGTCCATGGGCGGCGCGGCTTGATTGATATTTGAGGCGCGCTCGGATTGAGACAACTAAATCGCGGCGGACGAACCGTTATTTGGATTTCTTTGCAGCAGGTGAGGCGCCGATGGCGCGCGCGTGGAATTCAAGCACGGCGGGCAGATGTTCAGCGAAGTAGGGCCAGTTGTGGCCGCCGGGATAGATGTGAAATTCGTGAGGGATTCCGCGAGAAGCGAGGAGTTTGTGCAAAGCCTCTGTGCCTATATTGAAGCCGTAGTCATCGTCTGAACCGCAATCCAGGTAGATTTTCAAGCCTTTAACATCCGCCGTCTTCGCGAGCGTCATCGGGCTATTGCGATCCCAGAATGCCTGATCGGGCGGCTCGCCGAAAACCTCGCCCAACATGCGCAAGCGAACCGTATCCTGCGCGTCGCGCATCGTGAACGCCGGCAATTTGTCAATCAGCGCGGGGCTTTGCGCGCTCACGGAGCGAAACAGTTCGGGTCGCAGGAACGCGAATCGCAGCGCGCCGTAGCCGCCCATCGAGATCCCGGCGATGCCGCGGGAATTTCGCTCGGCGCGGATGCGGTAACGGCGCTCGATGTAGGGCAGAAATTCGTTGAGGAAGAAGTCCTGGTAACGATGCCTGCCGTCGCGCGAGTTGATGTAGAAGCTTGCGTCGCCGGCGGGCGTGACGACGAGATACTCGCCCATCGTGCCGTGTTCCCACATGTCCTCGGTCATGCTCCAGCCGCCGGAGCGGACGAACATCTGTTCATTGTCGCCAAGCCCGTGAAGAAAATAGAGGACAGGGTAGCGCCGCGTATCCTCGTGGTCGTAGCTCGGAGGCAGAAGGACGCAATATGGAATCTGCTGGCCGAGGACCTGGCTGTGAATCGAGAGACACTCGGCGCGACCCCCCGCTGCGCGAGCCGGAGTTGCAAACGCCATGGCCAGGATTATCAGAACAAAGGGCAGCAAGTAGCGAAGCTTATTCATATCGTAGGGCCTCGACCGGATCGAGCCGGGCGGCGCGCGATGCGGGATAAATGCCAGCGGCAAGACTCGCGACGATTCCGAACGCAATTGCGCCGAGCACGAGCCACCACGGTACTGAGAACACATTCGCGGGCGGAAGGTTTTGGCGCTTGAGATAAATATTTGTTCCGAACGTGACCGCGCGGCCGATGAGCCAGCCCAATCCGACGCCGAAAATTCCGCCGAGAAATCCCATCACTCCGGCTTCGAAGAAGAAAAGCTGGCGGACATCGGCGTCCGCCGCGCCCAGCGCCTTCAAAACGCCGATTTCGCGGCGGCGCTCGAGAATTGCCATTACGAGTGTGTTGACAATGCCGAGAGTGGCGACGGCGAGCGCGAGGCTGCCGAAAATTCCGAGAAGCAGATCGAAGACGGCGAAGAACAGCCGGAGGTTCCGCGTAGCGTCGAGCAGAGAGAACGTGGTGAAGCCCATTTTCTTGATGGCGGCTTCGAGCGCTTCCACTTGCGAGGGGCCTTTGGCGCGAACGGTCAGGCTCGCGTAGCCGGGTTTCGCGTCGGATCCGCGCAGGATGTCGCGCAAGTCATTGGCCTGGGCCGGGCGCAGCGTTTCGGCGACGGCGAGCGGGATAAGGACGCGGCCGTTACCGATGCCGCCAAATCCCGCGGCGGGCTCCGTTTCGACGATGCCGACGATTTTCAGCTTTCTTTCCTTCGGCACGATTGAAAATCCGGACGCGGTGTCGCCAACTTGCGAATTGGCTTGGCCGGAGGCGTTGCGGCTGCCGGCTGGCGCGGCGGTGAGAGGCAGAGCCTGGCGCTCCGCATAGCGAATTACGAGGTCCTTTCCGATCAATGAGGACGGTTGGCTGGATAGATCCTTGGCGAACTCGATTTGAAGGATTGCTTCGTCGGCTGACGGACTTGAGAAAAAATTTCCTTGCACGTCGTCAAACGAGCCGCCTTCGCGCGCCGAAGCCGGTACGCCCGCGACCATCGCCGGGTAGGGCGTGTCGTTGAAGCGCACTTCGGTGACGAAACGAATTTGGGGATAAACCTCGAGAACATCGGGAAGATGTTCAATTTCGTGGCGCGCGTCGGCGTCGAGCGGCCTCGATTCGGCGGCGGGCGAAGGAGTGACCTGCGGCCGGCCGAAACCGCGCATATTCGTGCGAGGCATGACCATCACGGTGTCGAAAAGTCCGGCGTGAGAAAGCCGCTTGGTAGCGAGTTGTTGCAAACCGACGCCGAGGGAAAGCATGGCGACGAGCGACGCGATTCCTACGGCGACGCCGAGCGTCGTCAGCGAATTTCGAAGCAGAGCTTCGCGCAAATTGCGAACGCCGAGTTCAGCGAGATCGGCGGCCTTCATGACTGCGCTCCATCGCTGATGAGTTTGCCGTCCGCGAGCGACGCAATCCTGTTGGCAAATCGCTCCGCCAGCGGCCGTTCGTGCGTGACCATGACGATCGTCATGCCGAGAGACTGCTGAATTTCACGCAGCAGGTGCATGATTTCTTCGCCCGTCGCGCTATCGAGATTGCCCGTGGGCTCATCCGCAAAAAGAATCGCGGGCCGGTTGACGAGGGCGCGAGCGAGGGCCGCTCGCTGCTGTTCGCCACCAGAGAGCTGGCTTGGACGATGGCCGACGCGCTTCTCAAGGTGCACGCGAGTAAGGGCTTCGCGCACGCGGTCTGCGCGCTCGCTGCGGTCCACTTCGGCGAGGCGCAGCGGAAGTTCGACGTTTTCCTCGAGCGTCATCCGGGGGAGCAGATTGAAGGACTGGAACACCATCCCGACGATCTTGCTCCGGTAGCGCGCGAGATCGAGCGAGTCCAGTTCGGAAAGATTGCGCCCTTGCGCGACGATCGCACCGGACGTGGGACGATCGAGCCCTGCCATTAAGTTCAAAAGAGTGGATTTTCCGGAGCCCGAACTTCCGAGCATCGCGAGAAATTCGCCCGTGTTGACGGCGAGGGTTACGCCGTCCACCGCGCGAATCAATGCCGAGCCCATTTGGTAGTGGCGCGAAACATTTTCAACGCGAATCGCGGCGCCGTTATTGTTCGTCATGATTCAGCCTCAATCGTACTACGCATGAGCGGGCCCGCATGTTGCTTTCGAGGCGCGTCTGCGAGCGTCGAAGTGCTGTGCCGTATAGAACTAGCACGCGGCATCGGGCAAGCCGCGTTTTCAAGCGCTAGTCCGAGTCCCTATTCGGGACGATCGGCCACGGCTACCCTTGAAGCGCCTGAGATGGAGTGGATCGAAAGCAGGCGAGCGAAGCGGCCCGGATCGGACGCGAGCACGCGGAAAAATGGCTCCCGCAGCCAGGTGTGCCGCGCGATTGAAAGAAGCGCGCATGACGAGAGAAAAGGCTTGGCGAAGAGCCGCCGATGCGCGCGTTGATACTGCATTAAATCGCCCGCTTCCAGCGCCTTCGCCAGTACGAGCGCTTGTCGGAACGACAAACACAATCCCTGGCCGCTGATCGCGTCTACGGAACCGGACGCATCGCCGACGAGCGCAACATTTCCCCGCGCCACTCGCCGCAGCAAACGGGTGCATGTAACACCGCCGCGTTCCGCGCCGAGGATCTCGGCGCATTGCAGCGTCGCGCGCAATTCCGGAAACAGTGGCAACGCTTGATCGAGGCGGAGGTGTTGGTTTGGTGAAATCGCCACGACGCAGATCTCTTCCGATGCAACCGGCGTCACATAAACCTGGCATCCGTCGCCCCAGTAGATCTCGGCCATGTCGGTCCACGGAGCGATCCGGTAGTGGCGGCGAAATCCAAACCGGAGCGAATTCGAATAGTGGGAGTCGAGATCGAAATGGCGCCGGACGATTGAAGCTTGTCCGTCCGCACCAATCACCCACCGAGCGCGAATCAGATGGCCGTCAAAGGTGAGACCCTCTGCTTCGGTTCCCGTAAAGCGAGCGTCCCATCGAAATTGCACGCCGATTTTGACAGCGCGATCGTGCAGGATTCGATGTAGCGTGGTGCGCCGGACGCCGATCCCGCGCGCAAATGGAAAGCCGGCCTCGATGCGCGACCCAGAGCCGATAAAGCGAATGCCGCGAAACGGGAAAGACTCTATGGCAGGAATTTGAACGCCGAGCGCGCCGAGCGCTTCGACGCCGTCGCCCATCAAGCCTTCGCCGCAAGATTTGTCAATCGAAGGCCGTTCGCGGTCTGCGACGATGACGTCGAAGCCCTTTTGCCGCGCGGCGATGGCTGCCGCCAGTCCTGCGGGCCCTCCGCCAACGATCAGAACATCCGTACTGCTCGAACTCGCGAATGCGGGCCGCGTCGCCATGAACCCAATTCGATGCATCGGCGCACACTCAAGATGCTATTAAATGGAAAAGGCGCGACTGCGTGCCGTGTCCCAGGATTTGATATTGACGCGCCGGACGGTTCGTGTTCAGAGTACGCTGGACTCCTTTCCAATTCGAGGTGAGACGATGTTGCGAGTAGGCCTGATCGGATTCGGCCTGGCAGGACAGACGTTTCACGCGCCGACGATAAGGGCCGTGGAAGGGCTTGAACTCGCGTGCATATTGGAGCGGAGCGGATCGCTTGCACAGCAGAAGCATCCGGACGTGCGTGTCGCGCGAACGCTTGAAGAGTTACTCGAAGAACGCGAAATCCGCTTGTGCGTCATTGCAACGCCGAACTCCACTCATTTCGATTTGGCGAAACGCTGCATGCTCGCGGGGCGCGATGTGGTGGTGGACAAGCCGCTCGCGGTGACATCGCAAGAGGCGACTGAGCTGATTCGGATCGCGGAGACGAATGGGAGGATTCTTTCTCCGTACCAAAATCGAAGATGGGACGGCGATTTTCTGACCGTGAAGAAGCTTTTGGCGTCGGGCCGATTGGGACGCTTGGTGGATTATGAATCGAATTGGGACCGGTTCCGGCCGCGGCCGCGAACGCACATTTGGCGCGAGCGCGCGGAACCGGGCAGCGGCGTGCTTCTCGACCTGGGTTCGCATCTCATCGATCAGACATTTGCGCTCTTCAGTCTGCCCGAAGCGATTACCGGGAAAGTCTGGATCGAAAGAGATGACGCGCAAACCGACGATGCGTTCGACATCCGGATTTACTATCCCCAGTTTACGGCGACGCTGCGGACGAGCTTGCTCGCGTGCGCTCCTCGGCCGCGCTTTCAGATCTTCGGCACACAGGGATCGTACGTGAAACATAATTTTGATCCGCAAGAAGCAATGCTTCGCGCGGGGGAAATTCCCGTTGGACCACACTGGGGAGAAGAACCGGAATCTGCGTGGGGAACGCTTTATCTTGCTAATCAAGATTCGGTATCCACGGAGAAATTGAGGACGGAAATGGGCGACTATTGCGGCTTCTACGAAAACGTTCGCGACGCCATTTTACGAAAGACAGAGCTTGCGGTTCGCGCTCAGGATGCGCTCCGAAGCGTTCATGCGATCGAATTGGTTCGCGCGAGCAGCGAGCGGGGATGCACCATCCCATGGGGCGACGTCGCCTGACGCCATCTGAAGAAATTAGGTCGCTCGGAGCGCTTTCACACCGGGCCTATCTTCTGACTCCTCTCGGAGCGGGCCTGCGGATAGTTATCGGCGCGCTACGCAAACGAGTGCTGAGGTCGTTCGCGGTAGGGGCGGTCGGAGAAGTTATTATCGCTGCGTTTACGTTCGGGCTGGTTTTAGGCGCGGATCGACTGCTGCGTCTTTAGCGCGAGGGTCAAACCCGGGCGAGGGCTCCAGCTTCGTCGTCCACAATATCCAGCACGCTATCGAGCCTGACCATCTTGAGGAGCATTCGAATCCGCTGCGTCGGGGCGTAATAAATGCATTTTCCGCCGGCTCGCTTGACGGTCGTAAACGAGCGGACCAGCGCTCCGATACCCGAGCTATCCAACTCGGTCACGCCGGAGAGATTCACCGCGACATGAGGCGTCCCGGCGTCCACGAGCTTTTGGATTTGATCCTTGAACGCTTGCTCGGAATCACCCAGCCGAAGTGGCCCCTTCAAATCAAGTATGGTGGCCGTGCCCGCCTTGCGAATCAGGATTTCCATCGGCGCCTCGCGCCCAGTCAAACTAGCTGAAAAGTCCAGTGCAATCAAGTCCCGAAGCACGCGGCGGGCCGTATTGACGCTGACATCCGCATTTGTTAGGCTGCCCGCGTTTCTCACCCGCCGGGGCGTACGACCGTCATTCACGAAGCCGGTACGGGTGTTTCAGAATTCCAGCCAGGGAAGGCCATGGAGAATTCATCGGCGCTCGTCGAGCTCGCGAGCGTCCTTTTTGCCTGCCGCGACCAATCAACGTTGCGGAGAACTTTTGTGGCACGAGTGGGTAGCGCGCTCGGCGCCCGCGCCGTATTCCTGTGGCTGGCCGAGGGGGAAGAGGGCGAACTCGCGTGCCGGGCGCGATGGACCGAGCCTGACGAAAAGCTTGGGCCCGCGAACGATCGCGTTGCCGACGGAATCCTGGCCGCAGCCCTCGCGGAAGCCTCCGCCTATCGCGCCTCCGGCAAAGAGATTGACGCCGATTCCTTCACCCACATTTCCACCGCTCAACGAAAAACGATTCAGTCGGTGCTGCTGGTTCCGTTTCCCGGGACGGAAGGCGCTGCCGGCGTCATCGAAGCCCTAAATAAAAAGGGCGGATTCACTGCCGAAGACGCGGAATTTCTGGAAACGGCGGCGCGCCTGGCCTCGCAGGCGGACGGGTTGCTTGTCGAAGCTGAGGTCGAACGTGACACCCAACTTGGAACGATCGAGCGCCTGACGGCGCTTTATGACATCAGCCGGATCTTCAATTCCACGCTTGAGCTCAG
The DNA here is from genome assembly GCA_963838705.1 of uncultured Acidobacteriota bacterium. Taxonomy (GTDB): domain Bacteria; phylum Acidobacteriota; class Terriglobia; order Acidiferrales; family UBA7541; genus Palsa-147. Next base: position 991,648 of record CAWIRU010000007.1, read on the forward strand.
CGAACTTACCCCCATCGTGGCCGGAAAGATGCGCGACATTCTCCACGCCCAGGCCTGCAATTTGTGGCTCGTTAGCGGAAATGGAGACGAGCTGACGCTCGCGCAGAAAGACGGCGAGGACCCCACCGTCGAGGACGGCATGACCATCCCGGTGGAATCGGGCCACTTGACTGAGGCGGCGCGGAGCGGCAACGCGCGGCTCATCGAAAATCCCGCTGAAGACGAATTGCTCGCCGAACGCATGAAGGCCGGAGGCGAATTCGAGATTCAGTCCATTATTTGCGCGCCGCTGCGCAAGGAAGAGCAGGTCATCGGCGTCATCGAGCTGATTAACAAAGAGGACGGAACGGCATTCACCGAAGACGACGTTTTCTTTCTTTCGAGCATCAGCGAACAGGCAGCGGTGGCGCTGAACAACGCGAATCTCCTCGAGTCCGAGCGGAAACTGCACGAGCTGGACGCGTTGTTGAAAATTAGCCAGGCGATCACTTCGACGCTCGATCTCGATCACGTTCTGACGACGGTGGCGCAGCAGGCGGGCACCGTCGTTACGTTCGACCAGTGCGTCATCGGATTCTTTGATCGTAACAAGTTTGTCCTCGGTGCCGTGTCGGGCGAGGAGGAAGTGCCAAAGTCCGATGAGATGGACGCGCTCCGGAAACTGCTCGAATGGGTCTCAACGCAGGAATCCGCCGTCCGCGCCGACAAATCGGAGGAAGGCTGGGTAACCGATCCCGAGTCGGCGCGCGATGTGGCATCCGGTTTTCTCGATGAGCATGGTTACGGCGGCTTCTACGCTCTGCCTCTACGCGACGACCAGGGAACCGTTGGCGTGCTCTGCATGCTCAACGGTGATGCCGATTTCCTGGACGACAACCAGCGCGAAACAGTTTCGATTCTTGCGAGCCAAACGACCGTCGCGATTCGGAACGCGCAACTTTACCAACAAGTGCCGCTGGCCGGCTTTCTCCAGCCGTTCGCCGAAAAAAGGCTGAAATTTTTCGGCGCGGGCGCGCAGTCACGCTGGTTCGAGTACGGCTGGAAGGCGCTTCTAGCCGCCGTGGTTCTGACGATCGTGCCATGGCCGGTGCGGGTCAGTTCGAATGCGACGGTTGTACCCGCCGATCGCCGGGTGATCAGCGCCGTCGCCGGGGGCATCGTCAGGCGGGTATTTGTGCACGAAGGAGATGTTGTCACGCGCGGACAGGCGCTCGCGCAACTCGACGACGGCGAAGACCGCGTGAAGCTCGAGCGCGCGAAGACTGATCTCGCGCTCGCGCAGCACGACCTCGCGGAAGCCGAATTCAAGCGAGATCTGACGTCTTCGTCGCAGGCGCGACTCCGTGCGGAAGCCGCGGAAGCGGATGTGAAGCTCGAGGAACAGCGCGTCGCAGACGCCCAGCTTCGCGCTTCGATTGACGGCGTGGTCGTGACGCCGAAGATCGAAGAAAAAACGGGCGCGATGCTGGCGGAAGGCCAGGCCTTTTGCGAAATCGTCGAGCAGCAAAGAATGGCAATCGACATGAAAGTGTCTGAAACGGATCTCGATCTCATCCGCGCCGGAAGAAGCGTCGCGCTTAAGCTAAATGCGTTCCCAACGCAGACATTCAAGGGCACGGTGGATCGGGTGGGTGTGCGCTCCGAAGCCATTGAAGGTGAAGAATACTTCGTGATTCGCGCGGTGTTCGATAATGCGGGCACGCGGGCACGGGATGGCATGGCAGGCCGCGCGCGCATTCGCGCCGACGGCGGATGGTTCGGCTCGGGCTGGTACCCGATCGGGTACGCACTTTTTCGTTCACCATTTCGCTGGCTGTGGGAGAAGATTTGGGTCTGGCTGCCGTAGTCGCCGGTGACTGGAATTGCCGGTGGCGGAGTGAAGAGTTAATGCGACTCGAGAGGCTATGATGAGACGTAAAGCATGGATATGGGCGGGCGTCTTGGCGCTGGCCGGGACAGGTTGCGGCGGAGAGAATGCGGCTACGCCTGCAGCCGCCGTGTCGGTGCGCGTAACGGCCCCAACTCCGAACCCGGCAGATTCCGGCGCGGCCAACGCCGGCAAACTTCTCAGCGTATTGACCGTCGAGCATGAAGTCGATGTGCGCGCGCAGCGCGAAGGGATCGTCCAGCAAGTCAACGTAGAAGAAGGCCAGAAGGTCAGGGCTGGTGAAATTCTTGGACGTCTCGATGACCGCTCTCTGCAGATGGAGCTGCAGAAGGCTCAGTCCGACCTAGTAGTGGCGCAGAATAATCTGAAGTACAAGGAAGCCGAGAATCAAGCCAAAGAGGCAAATCTGCGCCGCCAGGAACTCCTGCGGCAAGCAGGCCTGAGCAGCGAGGCCGATCTCGAAGAGGCTCAGTTCGAAGCGAAGGCCACGGCGTTCGATGCGGAGAGCTGCAAGGCGCTGGTCAAGAGTAGCGAAGCGCAGATTCAGAGCCTGCAGTTTGACGTCGAACAAACGCAATTTCGAGCGCCGTTTGCGGGAATCGTCGTGCGGCGCTACGTGCGTCAGGGACAAAACGTAGCGAAAGATGACCCCAGCTTTCGAGTGAGCCAACTGGATCCCCTCCAGGTTCACGTCCAAGTGCCCGAGGGGCCGGGAGGACGGCCAACGATCGGCACGGCCACACAGATTTTCGCGGTCGCGGACCCCACTCATTCGTTTCCGGCGCGAATCGTGAAGGTGAGTCCAACTGTCGATCCTGCAAGCGACAGCTATGACGTGACCCTGCAGCTCACCGGCTCCGGTCTTTCCGCGTTGAGTCCCGGTATGGCCGTCCGCGTTGCGTGGCCCCCGGGCGCGGCGCCGCCAAAGCCATAAGGATCCCTCGATGCGATACGGGCCGACTAGCCTGCAGATTTCGAGCGTCCTGGCGAAAGGGCTTCACCGCCCGAAGCTCCGCGAAGATTTGAAAATCAGCGCCCAGCAGGTCGCGGGCAAAGCCAGCTACGTCATCAAGGACCCGGACACCGCCTCATACAACCGCTACGGCCCAACCGAATACGAACTGCTAACGCTCTGCGATGGAACGCGAACCGCCGCCGAAGTAGCGGAGGAAATGAACGCGCACCATCCCGATTCTTCGCTCGATGAGGTCAGCGTCCTCGATTTTCTCGATACGGTGGACGCGAACCTTTGGGTGCGAAGTGTCGGCGAGAAAAATCTCGCGATGCTCGAGAGAATCCGCGACGAGCGCAAGGGCCGAGTCGATTCTTCCAGTCTTCTGAATATTGCGTTCAAAGCCTGGGATCCGAACAGGTTCCTCCAGCGCCTCGATTCGTACCTAGGTTGGATATATACCCGCGGTTTTGTCATTTTTTCCATTCTGGTTTTCGTTGTGGCAGTTGTCATTCTGGCCGGCGAATGGGCCCGCGTCGAGCAGGATACGGCGTCCCTATACTCGTTCTCGGACAAAAGTGCGTACGACATCTGGGCCTTCTGGATCATCTTGCTCGGAGTGGGCGGCATCCACGAGCTTTCTCACGGCCTGACCTGCAAGCACTTCGGCGGCGATGTTCCCCAAATGGGATTCTTGCTTATCTATTTCACGCCCGCTTTTTATACCGACACGACCGATATTCTGATCTTTGACACGCGCGCACCACGGCTGTTCACGCTTTTCGCGGGTATCTGGGTCGAGCTCGTCATCTGTTCGATTTCGACCGTTATCTGGGCGCTCTCCTTGCCCGGATCGATCGTGAACGACTTCGCTTACAAGGTGCTCTTGATTACCGGCATTCAGGGAGCACTGGTCAATTTGAATCCCCTGATCAAAGCGGACGGATACTACGCGCTCGCGCAGTACCTTCAGATGGATTCGCTGCGAGAGGAGTCGTTCGAGTATCTGAACGCGTGGTCGCGGAAGCATCTGTTCCGGCAACACGTTGAACTGCCGCCGACGAGCCGGCGCCAGCGCCGAATTTTCCTGACGTTTGGCGTGGCGGCCAGCCTGTATAGTAATTTGCTTCTAATCATCGTCCTCGTATTCGTCAACAACATTTTCGTTAGCAAGCTCGGCGCTTGGGGATACGCTGCCACTGCTTTGGCTCTGTACCTTTTGTTGCGGAGCCGCGTGCAAAAAGAAATTCCGCGCATTCGCGCGTGGTACTGGAAAGTTCGGGAGGCTTACGTGAGTTGGAAAATGACTCGCGCGCAGCAAGTTGCCGCAGCTGCCGTGGCGCTGGTGCTCTTCGTGCCGCCGTTTTCGAGCAAGGTGTCGAGTGAATTCATCTTGGAGCCTGGGCTGAAGGCGGACATTCGCCCGCCCGTTAGCGGCGAGATCGCAAACGTAAGCGTGCGCCCGGGCGAAGAGGTGCGCCGGGGCGATGAGCTCGCCCAACTCAAGAACCCCGATCTTGAATCGAGAGCCGTCTTGCTGGCGAGCCAGCTCGGCAATGCGGAGTCAGCACTTCGTATAGCCGAACAACATGGTTCGAGGGGCGAGGCCGCGCGCGCCGAGGACGAGCGAGCGAGATTGGCATCAGAGCTTTTCGTGGTGCGCTCGCGTCTCGCCGGATTGATGTTGCGATCGCCGATAAATGGAGTCGTCGTGGAGGGCCAGTTCGAACCGCATGCGGGAGAATTCCTCGGCGAGGGCGAGGAATTCGCTCGAGTGATTGATCGCACCGAGATGCGCGCCCGAATTTTCGTGCACGACTGGGAACTCGGCGACGTGGCCGTAGGCGCACCCGTGAGATTGAAGGTGGCCGATGAGCCGTATCGAACCTATGCGGGCCACATCGAACGGATTCTTCCCGCGGCGGCAGGCGATCGCCCCGTGTCTCAGCCGGCTAAGCTTGAAAGGCACGGCCAGGAAGTCACGAATTACTTCGCCGTGGAGATGGTGTTCCCGAATCCCGATGGCAGCTTGATTGAGGGGATGACAGGGACAGCCAAGATCGCCGGGAAACACCGCCCGTTCGCGTGGCAGGCTGCTGAGGGGATTTGGCGCTGGGTTCGTTCGCAGATATGGTAGCTCCGAATTACGGGCACAAAAAAATAGCGGGGCTGCCACCGTCGGCAACCCCGCAGATTTCGTGTGGTCACTGCCCGCCATATTTCGGGCAGGACCGCGCCACTACTTGTGTGGAAGCTTGACCAACGTAGTCAACGCCACGATCTTGTTGGCCTTCTTGGCTGATTTCAGTTGCGTCTTTTTCGTTGCCATTTTCGTGAATCTCCTCGGTTTGGGTTTGCCCTCGTGGGCGACACTTACTATAGTGCACGCTCCGTGCCAAACCCGTAATCGAACTATCCGGATGTACTCCATTGAATCCACATCGTTTAGAGGTGGTCGAGTTTTAGTACCGGCTCACCAAATTCAGAGTATGTGTTGAAGTTTTAATCGTTCGTTTGTTTTTTCAACTGCTGGCTCTGCAGTCCATCCAGTCATGTTGCCTTTGGATCTTGGCTTCAGTCGAATGGGTGACCGGGAGTGCCAGAGTTGCTTCATGACGTCGCCCATTCTCGCTACGGGGTGCTAAGGGGATTTGGTAACAGGTTCGTCCGAAAGTTTCGTGGGTTTTGACTGCGAACATAAAAAATAGCGGGGCTGCCACCGTTGGCAACCCCGCAGATTTCGTGTGGTCACTGCCCGCTAAATTTCGGGCAGGACCGCGCCACTACTTGTGTGGAAGCTTGACCAACGTAGTCAACGCCACGATCTTGTTGGCCTTCTTGGCTGATTTCAGTTGGGTCTTTTTCGTTGCCATTTTCGTGAATCTCCTCGGTTTGGGTTTGCCCTCGTGGGCGACACTTACTATAGTGCACGCTCCGTGCCAAACTCGCGGTCGAACTGGGAAGACATAACCCACTCGATTTACGTCACTTAGGAACAGGCGGGGTTTTAGTACCAGCGCGACGAATTCGCAATATCTGTTGAAGTTTTCATCGGCGGTTTGTTTTTTCAACGGCGGGGGGTTACAGGTCGTACTTTCTGCAGAGATAATTGATTCGGTTTCTGTCCACGCCCAGGAGTCTGGCAGCTTCAGATTTTATCTGATCGGCTTGCGCCAGTGCTGTTTCGACCCACTGCCGCTCGAACGCGTCGAGTTCTTCATTAAGCTTGATACCGCCCGCCGGAAGGCGAAACCGCCCCTTGGCCCCCTTGCCGACCGCCTGGACAATGTCGCCTGGAAGATCTTTCAGATTGATCATCTCGGCGTCGGTCATCAGCACCAGCCGCTGGACGACGTTCTGGAGCTCGCGAACATTGCCAGGCCACGCATAGCGCTTCAATGCCTGCAAAGCATCCTCGGTAACGCGCTTCACCGGAGTGCGATTCGCTGCGCAGTAAACACTGACAAAATAATCGATCAGCAGAGGAATATCATCCACGCGCTCGCGCAACGGCGGAATAAAAATCGGCACCACGTGGATTCGATAATAGAGATCCTCGCGGAATCTGCCCGTCTTGGCCATTTCCTCGAGGTTTTCATTCGTGGCGCTGATTAGGCGGAAATCCACTTTGATGGATTTCTTGCCGCCGAGCCGAATGAGCGCGTGATCCTCGAGCACTCTCAGCAACTTCGATTGCAGCGCCGGAGTGAGTGTGGCGATTTCGTCGAGGAATAATGTGCCGTGGTTGGCGAGTTCAATCCGGCCTTCCTTAGTGGCGACCGCCCCGGTGAAAGCTCCACGTTCGTAGCCGAAAAGCTCGGCTTCCATGAGAGTCTCGGGCAGCGCGGCGCAGTTGACGCTGATGAATGGCTTCGTGCGGCGAGGGCCTTGCTCGTGAAGCGCGCGCGCGACCAGCTCCTTACCGGTTCCGCTCTCGCCGCGAATGATCACGTTGGTTGACGCGCGCGCCATCCTCCGAACCGTCTCGAGGAGGTCGCGCATGGAATCTGTCGAGCCGATGAGGTCCCCGCCGAACTGCTTTCGGGACACCTCTTCGCGCAAAATGCGGTTCTCGCGCTGGATGTGGAGCTTCTTGATCGCGCGCCGCATCAGGGCGCGGACGACATCGGTATCCACCGGCTTGACGAAATAGTCGTAGCATCCCGCCTCGATCAATTTCAGCGCTGGAGCCTTGTTATTGTCTTCATTCAGGACGATGACGAGCGTATCAATTTCACTCTCGGCGAGCCGGCTGAGGAGCTGAATGCTTTCGCGAACTCCACCCGAAGGCAAAGGCAGACCGAGCAGGAGGACATCGAGGCCTGTTTCCTGAATGTGGTGGTACGCAGCTTCGAAATCATCGCCTTCGAAAATTTCGAATTCATCTCCGAGGTCCGCGGCGATTCTCGAGCGGAAGGACTCATCCCTATCGATTACTGCGACCTTTGGATTGGCTGTGCCGACCGGCGTCAAATTGGCCTCTGAAGGCAGAGAGGGGCGCAATTCGACGGAAGGTGCGCGCCCCAAGCGCGCCGTGATTCTAAGGGGATGCTGTTGAAATTGTCAACGGTGCATGCGGCGGAAGCGATACGAGCGCAAAGGAGCCACCCGCTTGTCCGCTTACTTGTTCGTCCCGGCGCCCTGCCAACCGGATTGCGCGTTCGCCGGGGTTCGAGATAGCATCAAACATATACGGCGCGGGGGCCTTGTCACCGGTAAACGGGACTCGCGACAACTGCGCCGGACGTCTGCGATAGCGATGGAAACTCTGCTCAATCTGATCTGGCTACTGTTGGCACTGACCACCGCGACGTTGTGGATTGCCCATTGGCGTCACGCCATCTTCGCACGCGGCCGCCGGAGGCAGGTGCTTTACAGCGCCGTAGGTTTGATGTGTGTCCTATTGCTGATGTTCTACGCTATTTCGCTGACCGATGATTTACTTGAGATCACTGCACTGGGGGAAGATGCAGCGCTTGTCAGCGCGAGAGCGTCAAAGCTCTCGATTCAGCAGCATCGTCTGGTAGACCCGCAAGCTGTAGCCGGCATCCTAGCTTCGTCTCCCACTTCTGCCCCCGCCCGAGTTTTCGTGGGTATGATTCCTGTTAAGAAAGTTATGGTGGTTGGCCGGATCGCGCGGGGATTCCTTGATCTTCGCGGCCCTCCTATTGAGCCCCTCTAGCGGTTCGCCCAGTAAACTAAACACGTTTTCAAGGATCGCATTTCATTCGTACGTCGCAAGTGAGGATCTATGAAGCAAGCGTGTCTCTCTTTCACGCGTGCCGGATTGGGCGTATTTCCGGCATTTACTCGAGCAATCTTTCTTAGCGCACTGTCGTTGTGCGTGGCGGGTTGCGGATCGTCCAAGAGCGATCCGGCAGCCGAGGCCCCGCCGCCCGCGCAAGTCGAACACGAACAGGACCTGAACGTCATTCAGGTCGATCATCCTGAACAGTTCCCGCTTGTCGCCGCGATCCAGCATGATGCCGCTTCGCAGCTGGTCGTGACAGGTACCGTAAATCCAGATGTCGCGCGAACCGTGCCGGTAATTTCTCTCGCGTCCGGGCGCGTCGTTGATATTCGGGCGCGCTTGGGAGATACAGTGCAGAAGGGCCAGCTTCTGCTTCGTGTTCGAAGCGACGATGTCTCCGGGGGGTACTCCGATTATCGCAAGGCCGTCGCCGACGAACTTCTCGCGCGCAAGCAACTCACCCGTGCGAATGACCTTTTCGCGCATGGCGCCATCTCGGAGGCGGAACTTGAAGCCGCTCAGAACGGAGAAGAAGACGCAAAGGTCATCCTCGAAACTGCCGCAGAGCATCTTCGACTGATCGGCAATGATCCTGATCATCCCACCGGAATCGTGGACATTGTGGCTCCCGTTACAGGAGTGATCACCGATCAGCAGGTCACGAACGCTGCCGGCGTCCAGGGATTGTCGTCTCCGAACCCATTTACGATCTCCGATCTTTCCTACGTTTGGATCTTGTGCGACGTCTACGAAAATGTGCTGCCCAACGTGCACTTGGGCGAGACGGCAGACATCACGCTGAATGCGTATCCAGACAAAGTTCTGAAAGGCACGATCAGCAACATCGGCGCGATCCTCGATCCAAGCATCCGCACGGCCAAAGTTCGCATTGAGGTCCGCAACCCGGGTTTCATGCGCCCCGGAATGTTTGCGACGGCCACGTTTCACGGCCAGAAGCAGGAAGTGCACACGGTAATTCCCACGACCGCGATCCTGCATTTGCACGACCGCGATTGGGTCTTCGTTCCCGCAGGGGATCGCAGATTCAAGCGCGTCGAAATCGTCAGCGGGAACACGCTTCCCGGCAACATGCAGGAAGTCACCTCGGGCATAAATCCCGGCGTTCAAGTGATTCAGAATGCGCTCGTCTTCGAGAACGCGGTGGAGCAATAGATGATTCCCAAGCTTGTCGATTTTGCCTTGGAGAATCGCTTTCTCGTGCTGGCGGCGGCGCTTGTGCTGTTTGGCTGGGGCGCGATTTCATTCCACCAGCTCCCCGTCGAAGCCTATCCCGATGTGGCAGACAACTACGTGGAAATTATTACGCAGTGGCCGGGAATCTCCGCGGAACAAATCGAACAGCAGGTGACGATTCCGCTCGAAATCTCGATGAATGGCATCCCGCATGTCACTCATCTACGGTCGTTTTCTCTATTCGGGCTCTCAGACCTTAAACTGATTTTCGATGACGAAGAGGAAAATGCCTGGGATCGTGAGAGGGTTCTTGAGCGGCTTTCGCAAGTTACCCTGCCTAACGGAGTAGTGCCTCAGATGGGCACCGATTGGAGTCCGGTAGGCCAGATTTATTTCTTCACGCTGCACAGCACGAATCCACAGTACGACGCGATGGAGTTGAAGTCGATTGAAGACTGGGTGGTTGAAAAAAACTTCAAGGCCGTCCCGAATGTCGTTGACGTCGCCAGCTTCGGCGGTCCCACCCGCGAGTATCAAGTTCGTGTTGATCCCAATAAATTAATCTCCTACGGACTCAGCCTCGCCCAGGTGGAGCAGCAACTCACGAACAACAATGCGAACGCAGGCGGCAGCTTTATCGAGACCGGCCTCCAGCAAGTCAACATTCGTGAAGTGGGCCTGGTGAAGAGCGTTCGGGACATCGAAAACACTGTCATTACGACAAAGAGCGGCACGCCGTTGCGCATAAAGGATATAGCCGAGGTCGCGCAAGGGCCGAAAATCCGGCTCGGACAGTTCGCCCGAGCGATTCATCGCGAAGACGGCAAAATCATAGACAACGACGATGTGGTTTCAGGGATCGTGCTTTTGCGCAAGGGTGCAAACGCGGACGAGGCGCTCGCTGGAGTTCACGCCAAGGTTAAGGAGTTGAACGAGCGTATTCTTCCAGCCGGCGTAAAAGTCATTCCGTTTATTGATCGCAGCGACCTGGTCCGTTTTACGACTCATACGGTGCTTCATAATCTGACGGAAGGCATCATTCTTGTCGCGATCGTACTTTTTCTATTCCTCGGAAATATCCGCGGAGCGATTATCGTCGCCATTACGATCCCGTTTTCCCTGCTGTTCGCCGCAACGTGTCTAAACCTGAAAGGTATTCCCGCAAACCTGCTGTCCCTCGGAGCGCTGGATTTCGGGATGGTCGTGGATGGCGCTGTGGTTATGGTTGAAAACATCGTCCGCCATTTAACGCAGCGTCAAAACGGAGTGAGTTCGAGAACGACGATACAAGTGATTGGCGAGGCGGCGCACGAAGTCCAGCGCCCGGTGTTTTACGCGATCGCGATCATCATCACGGCGTACCTGCCGATTTTCACTCTGCAACGCGTTGAGGGGCGCCTGTTCAAGCCGATGGCCTGGACCGTCGCATTTGCGCTCCTTGGCGCGCTCGTGTTTTCCATGCTTATCGCGCCAGTCCTGGCGAGCTTTTTCTTTGGAAAGGGAGTGCGCGAGTGGCGTAATCCTGTCATGGAATTGCTGAAAACAAGATATCGCGTTGCGGCGAGATGGGCGATTGAGCATCGTTTCGTGACTGTTGGCATAGCGGCCGCCGGTCTGCTCGTCGCCATCTATCTCACGGTCGGCGGCGTGATCGGTTCGGAGTTCCTGCCCCATCTGGATGAAGGCGCGCTGTGGGTGCGCGGCACTCTTGCGCCCAGCACGGGACCGACCGAAGGCATCCGGCTATCGAATCAGGCTCGCGTCGTGCTGTGCTCTTTTCCTGAGGTGCCGCAGTGCACGAGCCAGGTGGGGCGTCCGGACGACGGCACCGATACCACCGGCTTTTTCAATACCGAATACTTCGTGGATCTGAAACCGAAAGAGCAGTGGCGCCCCGCTTTTCACCAGGACAAAGATGAAGTAATTGCGGCGATGGATCGCGAGCTGGAAAAGATTCCCGGCGTTTCGTGGGGTTTTTCTCAGCCAATTGAAGACAACATGGAAGAAGCGGTGAGCGGGGTAAAGGGCGAACTCGCGACGAAAGTCTATGGCGACGACTTGAGATTGCTTGAGGAGAAAGCCGATCAGATCGTGAACGTAATGCGCCAGATAAAGGGAATCGAGGACCTGGGTGTCTTCCGTGCTCTCGGACAACCCAATATCAACTTTGAAGTGGACCGCGAGCAAGCGGCGCGCTACCAAATTAACGTCGCGGACATTCAGGACGCCATCCAAACCGCCGCCGGCGGCACCGCCCTCACTCAAGTATTGCAAGGCGAGGCGCGATACGACCTCGTCCTGCGCTATCTGCCGCAGTACCGCGCAACCAAGGAAGCCATTGAGGGCATTCGTTTGCTCTCGCCGTCCGGCGAACGTGTCTCACTCGCACAGCTTTGCAAAATCAAGGAACAGGACGGCGGCTCAGAGATCTACCGCGAAGGCAACGAGCGATATGTCGCGATCAAGTACAGCGTGCGCGGCCGCGATCTTGGCAGCGCGGTTGAAGAGGCGATCAAGAAAGTGAATGCGCAGATACAATTGCCGCGCGGGTACCACATTGACTGGGAAGGCGAATATGAAAGTGAGAAGCGCGCCGAAGCGAGGCTGCTTGTCATTGTGCCGCTAACGATTCTTGTGATTTTCCTGATTCTGTACACAATGTTTCGCTCGCCGAAGTGGGCTGCGCTCATTCTCGCCACTGTTGTAATGGGAAGCTTCGGCGGTCTATTGGCCCTTCTGTTTTCCGGAACCCACTTCAGTGTTTCGTCCGGCGTCGGTTTCCTGGCGCTTTTTGGCGTCTCGGTTCAAACGGGCGTGATTATGCTCGAATACATCAACCAGCTCCGCGCCCGGGGACACTCGATCGCAGATTCTGCGATTGAAGGCGCTGTCCTGAGGCTGCGTCCAATCATGATGACAATGCTTGTAGCGACGTTGGGATTGCTGCCCGCCGCGCTCTCACACGCAATCGGTTCCGATTCACAGCGTCCCTTCGCGATCGTCATCGTCGGCGGACTGATGGTCAATTTGGCAATGAGCATCTTTATCCTGCCCACACTCTATGTCTGGTTCGCGCGAGAGGGCGACAAGCTACCGGAGCCGGACGGAGAAGCCGTTTGAGAACTACGGATTGCTCGTTCTGGCGCGCTCGAGTTTTTCCGCCAGGGCCTGCTTTTGTGATTATTTTGTTGGAGGCGCGTCCGCGGTGAGTGCCGCCTTCACCGGGTCGGGAATCTTGTCGGCGTTCGCCACCAATTGGCTCACTTGCCACAGTTGAGTGTCGCTGAGCTTTCCTTTGAAGCCGGGCATGCCCGACAACCGAATTCCGTTCGCGGCCTTCCAATAACTTTCCCACGCGGGATCGTCCGTCACGCCCGTTCCATGAAATAGTTGCGGTGGTTTCGGATACATTCCTTCCGCAATGGGCGTCCGCGGCTGGTTGGGCAATCCGTGGCAGACCGCGCAATTTTGGCGATAGACCTGCGCGCCCGCGAGAAGATTTGCTTCGTCGGCGGGCACCGGCGAATCCTGCGGCTTTTCGCTATCAATCCTCGCATTCAAAGCTTTGTGAGCGAGTGCCTTCTCGAACGGCATATCCGGGTCAGTCACCGCGACCGGCGCTCGACCGGTCGCGAAGTAGAAATAAACGCACGCAATGACTGCGATAACTCCGAACAGAAATCCGACCACCAGGCCTTTGCCCATTCACGATCTCCCGGACGGATGTGAGAGTTTCAAACCCTAGTAAGTGACGCTGACTGTCCAGCCCGAATGCGAATCTGGAAGTGTAAATGTGACGGAGTGGTTCGCTTCATCAAAGCTCCAGCCGCTCACGACTTGATTTCCCTCGCGCACTTCCTTCGGCGCGTGCCCGGCGCCGTAAACTTCCAGTTTGATGCTCGTCCACCACGGCTGGTAACTTCCCTGCCAGGCCGCGCTCGAGATCGTCACGGAATTCTCTGAGGACTGGCACGAATAGTCGATCCGCACGAACCCGTCTTTTTGATAAGCATTTGTATGCCCGTCATCAAGATACATCGAACCGCTGCAATCCGGGCCGGGGTAAACGCGCAATTCCAGCGGGCCATCCGGTGTTTGAGTGGTGTTCTGCACGATCGCTTGCCCGGGAATAATTGCGCCCGCGCGCACGTAGAGCGGCATCTGGTCAAGCTCGAGATGGCTCTTGATCTTCTCGGTCGACGCGTGCTTCGCGCCGTTCCAATAATCGTACCAATCGCCCGGCGGCAAGTGCACTTCGTGTTGGTCAACCATCTCGGTAAGGGCAGGTGAGACGAGCAGGTCGCGTCCGAAAAGATAATCGTTGTTTTCGTCGTAGAGATCCGCCGCCTGAGGGTATTCGAGGAATATCGGGCGCATGAGCGGCAAACCCGTGCGCGACATTTCTTCGACCGCGGTGTAAATGTAAGGCAGCAGCCGGTACCGCAGCTCGATATACCGCTTTCGAATGCTCTCGTGCTCCGGACCGCCAACCCAAGGCTCCTGGTCTGCACTGCCCTTGGCGGTGTGGTCCCTGTAAATCGGATTCAGTGCCCCGACTTCGAACCAGCGCGTCAAAAGATCGGCGGGCGGCGAGCCTGCGTAGCCGCCGATGTCGTCCCCCACCAGCGGATAACCCGAGATGCCCATGCTCATTAGCATTGGAACGCTCATCTTCAGATGATTCCACGTGCTGCTGTTGTCGCCGGTCCACGTTGCGGCGTAGCGCTGCGAGCCGGGGTAACCCGCGCGCGTCAGAACGAATGGCCGCTCGTCGGGCTGCAACTTCCGGAGGCCGTCGTACGTGGCCCGCGCATTCTCGAGGCCGAGCACGTTGTGAATCGCGCGGTGATCGAGTGTCGTGCCGTCGTCAAGCCGGTGGACGGTGTCGAGAGGCATCGTCTTTTCCGCACGAAGGAAAACGGCGGGCTCATTCATGTCGTTCCAGAAGCCGGCGGCGCCCATATCCACGAATTGCTTGTAGAGGCCGCCCCACCAATCGCGCACGCGCGTTAACGTGAAATCCGGAAACACGCTGTCGCCGGGCCACACGGAGCCGACGTATGGGGTTCCGTCCGGATTCTTGATGAAGACGTCGGATTTCATTCCCGAGTCGTATGGCGCGTAACCGGCCTCTTTCTTGATGTGGAGATCGGTGATGAGAACGGTATGGAAGCCGTCTGCCCGCAATTCCTTGATCATCCCCTCAAAAGTGGGGAAGCTCTTCCGGTCAATCGTAAACGGGCGATTGCCGTCCTGATAATCAATGTCGAGGTAGATGGCGTCAGCTGGAATCCTCTTGTCGCGTAGCAATTGCGCGATTTCGCGGACGCGAGCCTCGGGAAAATAGCTATAGCGGCTTTGTTGGTAGCCAAGCGACCACAGCGGCGGCAGCGGAGTCCGTCCGATCGTGGCTGTGTATTCGCTCAACACGGCTTTCGGCTCCGGCCCGGCGAAGAAGTAATAGTCGAGTGCGCCGCCCTCCGAGCCGAACGAATAGTAATCGTTCGATTCCTTTCCGAAGTCGAAGCTGCTCCGATATGTGTTGTCGAAGAAGACGCCGTAGGCGGTTCCCTTGCGCAGGCCGATCCAGAAGGGAAATGTCTTGTAGAGCGGATCTGTGGATTCTTGCCAGCCGAAGGCGTCGGTGTTCCACATCGTGAACGAGCGATTGCGGCGGTTCATCGGGCCGGCCTTGTCGCCGAGGCCGTAATATCCTTCGTCCGCGGGCATGCGCTTCCACACGTGAATTCTCGCGCCATCCCACGCCATCGGAAGCGCAGGTTCATCCGCAAGAACGGGATTTCCCGACGGATCGAGGAAACTGATCAGGATGGGCGACTTCTCGATCCGCACGACAACGCGGCTCGAGATGATCTTCACATCCTGCTTAGATTCCTCGATTTTGATCGCAGGAGGCTCCGGCGATTCGATCACGGCCCAGGAAAAATCTTTAGGAAAATGTCCTCGCGGCGCCACGCGGACGCGCACGATGCCTTCGCGAAACACGGTGACCTTCACGCGAGCTTGTCCGGACGTGAGTTCAACGCCATCGCGCAGTTGTTCGACGCGCTGCGCGTTTCCAATATGTTGCCAGCCTTGTCCGTACGCCGCGGCGCCGCTCGCCGCGATCGAGACACAAATCAAGATCGCGGTTCTGATCCGGTCATGCATGTCGCCCTCCGTGGATCGCGCAGACGCTAGACGAACATTTTTTGATTGATCTTCAGCCCGTGCTCGCGGCAATAGCTGAGATAGTGGTCGATGAACCAGAAGACGTCGAGCGTTTGCAATAGATTGTCGTTATCGTCGTAAAACTCGAGCGAACCGTTGAGCCAGAAAAATGTCTTCATGCCGTTTGGATCGTCCGAGACGAGCGTGTGGATGACGCCGGGGCTTTCGTGCACGTAGCTGCCGGCGCGCGCGACCCAATCGTACTCGAGATATCGCCAGCTTCCTTCGAGCGTGCAGGCCCACACCGGCCCGCGATGGCGATGGCGGCCCAGCACGCCGCCTTTTTTGACCCACAGGATGTTCGCAAACGAATTGCTCCGAACATCGAACGACACATGCCGTATGAAGACGTTTTCGACGAACGGCACGTAAGGAGATTCGTCCTCTCCTCCGCCAATATGGCAATCGGGACGGCCATACTCTCGAACTACGGCATCCAGGCTGGTTTCTGCATCGGTTTTCGGCATGTTTTCCTCCGTCTCAGATCGTGTTGCAATTGCAATTTCAAATCTTCATAGCGCGTTCAGAGCGGGTCGAACGGCAATCCGACGTAATTTTCGGCCAACGCCGTGGACGCGGCGCGCGAACTGGTCACGTAGTCGAGCTCGGCGAGGTGGACTCGCTCCGAGAATTCTCCTTCGTCGGAGCGATGCAGCATGGACGTCATCCACCATGAAAATCGCTGCACTTTCCAGACGCGCCGCAAACAAATCTCCGAGTAGCGATCGAGCAAATCCGTGCGGCCCTGTTTATAGAATAAATCGAGGGCCTGCGCAAAAATTCGCACGTCGGCCACGGCAAGGTTCAAGCCTTTCGCGCCCGTGGGCGGGACGATATGAGCCGCGTCGCCGAGCAGAAACAGGCGTCCATACTGCATCGGCTCGACAAGGAAGCTGCGCATGGCTGTGATGCCTTTTTGCGAAACCGGGCCTTCTTTCAAAACCCATCCATTGTCCGCCGCACTTCTCAAACGCAACTCCTGCCAGATGCGATCGTCCGGCCATTCTTCGATGTCATCGGTCGGGTCGCATTGCAAATAGAGCCGGGATGTGTCCGGCGAGCGCATGCTCAAGAGGGCAAATCCGCGGTCGTGCCGGCTGTAGACCAACTCTTCGCACGACGGAGCAACCTGCGCCAGAATTCCGAGCCACGCGAATGGATATGTTTTTTCAAAGACGCGTAGCACGCCTGGCGGAATGGACGGCCTGCAGACGCCGTGGAATCCATCACATCCAGCAATGTAGTCGCAAACGATTTCGTGCGCCTCGCCGCCGCTTAGGAATCGAATTCGGGGCTTTGTCGAGGTCAGATCGTGAACCGCGACGTCCTTTACGTCAAAATGAATCTGGCCTCCGTCTTTCAGGCGGGCGGCAATTAGATCGCGTACGACGTCGTGCTGCGAATACACGGTGATGGTTTTGCCGCCGGTGAGCTCCGGAAAATTCAGATGATGGTCGCGGCCGGCAAATCGCAAATAAATCCCGTGATGAATCAACCCCTCCTGCTGCATCCGCTCGCCGACTCCGGATTGAACGAGCAAATCTGCCGTGCCCTGTTCGAGAACTCCGGCGCGGATGCGGTTCTCACAGTAATCGCGAGTGCGATTTTCGACGATGACCGATTCGACGCCTTGAAGATGCAGCAGATGCGAAAGCATCAACCCAGCCGGGCCGGCTCCTACGATTCCGACTTGCGTTCGCATTTGCATTGAAACTGGTGAGTCGAAGCGGCCAATCTTTTGATTTCGCAGCCGCGCTCAGCTTTGGGATGAGCCAGACGAGCCGGAAAAACGAGCCTTCACTTCCTCGGGAATCGGTGTTCCCTTGTATCGGATGGTGTCTCCATCAAGGCGCGCGACCCAAACACGCTTCTCGAAAATCTCCAGAGCCAGCACATCTTTCTTGAATATCTTGTGGTGCACGGAGAAGCTGCTGCGCCCCCACTCCGAAACACACGATTCGACCATGACTGTATCTCCAAATTGCGAAGGAACCATGAATCGCGCGCGCGCTTCGACCAGCGGAATGCCCCCGATGCTGTGCAATTTGAGGAGTTCGGGCTTGGGCAGCCCCGCAAGCTCGAAAAGTGCATTCGTGCAGGCGTCGCAATATTCAAAGTAGCGCGGGAAGAAGACGATCCCGCCGGGATCGCAGTCGCCCCACTCGATGCGGATTTCCTTCCGATTGATCAGCATCACGCTGCCTTAGTTTGGAATCTCGAGCAGCATGGCGATGCCCTGGCCTCCGCCGATGCAAGCCGACGCGATGCCGTAACGCAAGTTCGCGCGGCGCAGTTCGCGCGCGAGCGTCACGGCGAGCCGGATTCCCGTCGCTGCCAGCGGATGGCCAATCGCGATCGCTCCTCCGTTGACGTTGAGCTTCGCCCGATCCAGCTTCAATTCACGCTCCACGGAGATCAACTGCGCTCCGAATGCTTCATTGATCTCGATGCGGTCGATCGCGTCGAGGCTCATTCCGGCGCCTTCGAGCAGACTTCGGATCGCGGGCGCAGGAGCGATGCTCATGATTTCGGGAGGAACTCCCACGGCGGCAACAGCCGCGACCCGCGCCAGAGGCTTAATCCCTCGAGACTCTGCGTAAGCGCCCGAGCCGACAAGCGCCGCTGCCGCTCCGTCTACAATCGCCGAACTGTTTCCGCCCGTTTGAACGCCGCCAAACGCCGGAGGGATTTTCGCCAGCACTTCGTAAGACGATGGCCTGATGTGAGTATCGGCTTCCAGCTTCTCCGTACCTTTCGCAAGACGAATGCCGCGCGTCTTGTAGCCCGCCAGCTCAAAGCTCTCGCTCACGAGCGGCACGATTTCGCCCGAGAGGAAGCAGGCCTTCTGCGCGGCCACCGCTCGCGAGAAACTCAACTCCGCGAATCGGTCCACATCTTCGCGCGTGATTTTGTAAGTCTTGGCCACGGCCTCGGCGGTCTGCCCCATCGTCACGCCGGGAGCTGTATCCATCAGCGCTTCCCAGAGGAAATCCTTGAACTCGACCTGCCCCATTCGAAATCCGCCACGATGCGTATACGCCGCGATGGGATTGCGGCTCATGGACTCCGCGCCTACGCAGAGGCCGAGTTCGATCTTACCGAGCGCAATCGCGTCGGCCGCCTGGCTGATTGTCTCGACGCCCGTCCCGCAAACGCGCTGCACAAGAAGCGCGGGCCGGTCAATCGGCACGCCGGAATATAGCCCGACGTGGCGGGGCAAAACGTAGGCGTCAAAACTCGCTTGCGCCACGCTGCCTGCAATCACCGAGCCTACATCCGCGGGCGGAATGCCTGAGCGCTCGAACACGGCGCGTGCCGCCTTGATGCCGAGATCGATCGGCGATACGAGGCCGAGGACGCCGTTGTAGTCAGCGAAAGGGGTGCGCACGCCCTCTAACAGCCAAGTGTCTTTATACGCGGTGAATAGACCGCCGTTTGGTGCTGACATGATTTCAACTCCCTCTTTTCAACGAAATCTTGGAAAAGGCCGGGCGGGTCTAAGACCCGCCCCTACGTCGTGATTCGCAGAATTGCCTGCGACGGCTCCGCTGCGTATAACTCTTCGACCAGCGCCGCCCGGCGCTCCAGCACCGCTCTTTGATTGAGCGAGCCTTTGTCCGTGATTTCTCCGGCATCGAGCGAAGGCGGCTCCTCGACAAGAATCGCGCGCACCACTCGATTGGAACTTCCCGTCGCTCCAGCGGCCAGGCTTTCGAGAAGCGACTGAAAGTGCGAGCGCACTTTATCGTGCCGGAAGATTTCGGTCGCCGGCGAATCGGGCGAAAGACCTGGGCAAAGCGAACAACAAGCGCCGTGATCGGCAAACACGAGCATGCCCACCTCGTCGCGGTCGTGCCCCGCAATCACCACGTCCCGCACGTAGGGCGCGAAGTGGCCGAGAATTTTCGCACGCAACGGTCCAACGCTGACCCACGTGCCGCTCGCCAGTTTGAAATCCTCGGAGAACCGGCCGTCAAAATAGAATCCCTTGTTCACATCTGCCGGATCAACGAACCGCAGCGCGTCTCCGAAAATGTAAAAGCCCTCGTCGTCGAAGACTTTTTTCGTCAATTCCGGCTGGCGCCAGTATCCCGGCGTGATATTCGACCCGCGAACGCGCACTTCCAATTTGTGGCCGCGAGGGACGAGTTTCATCTCGACTCCGGGAATCGGCACGCCGATGACGCCGGAGTGATCGGTTTCCCAAGTCGTCTGGATCGCCATCGGAGCGGTTTCGGTGGCGCCGAGGCCGGTGACCATGACGATTCGCTCGCCGCACGTCTCGAGCGCGAGCCTCCGATACTCGTCCCAGACCGGCTGCGATAGCCCGGCTCCTGCGTAAAAAAGGAGCTCGGGATTCCTGAAAAAATTCTCGCGAAGCTGAGTGTCGGCGCGGAGTGCGGGCAGCAGATCTTCGTAGCCCTTCGGCACGTTGAAATAAACCGTCGGCGAAATTTCGCGCAGGTTGCGGATAGTCTCGTCGATGAATCCTGCGCCGGGCTTGCCATCATCAATGTAAAACGTCCCGCCGTTATAGAGCGAGATCCCGATGTTATGGTTGCCGCCGAAGGTGTGATTCCACGGCAGCCAGTCAACGATGACGGGCGGTCTATCCTCAAGAAAACCAAGCACTTGCGCGATCATTTCGAGGTTGCTGCAGATCATCCGGTGCGTGTTGATCACGCCTTTCGGTGAGCCGGTCGAGCCCGATGTGAAGAGAAACTTCGCGGGACTGTCCGGATCGATCCGCGCGTGTGCTGCTTCGACTGCGGGTGTGGACTCAGTGGCTAGCAACTCCGCGAATAGCTTCGTATTCGGTCTCAGCGCAGGTTCGTGCGTGACGACCACCTCGATACCGGAAGCGACTGCCGCTTCGATGGCGCGGGAATATCGCTTTCCGTCCGAAACAAAAACCAATCCGGGCGTCAGCAATTCGAATGCATGCCGCAGCTTCGCGAAATCTTTGGACACGAGAGAATAAACCGGCGAAAGATGCGCCGTCGGAATGCCGACGTGTTGCCCCGCCAGCATGAGCAAGAAGTGCTCAAGATCGTTTTCGGAGAGAATCGCGACAGGCCGCTCGATCGAAAGCTTTCGATCGAGCAGCGCCTGGCCGATTCGCTGAACCGATTCCACCACTTCCGAATAAGTGAGCCGCTGCCATTCGCCGCTTGGTCCGCGCTTCGCGATACAGCAGCGTTCGGGCGCGACGCCCGCCCATTGGATGAGGCGATCCGTGAGTACTTTCGGATACGGCCGAAGCGCTTCGTCGGGGCGAACCAGAATCGTGCCATCGGCTAACGTCTGCATCGTAACGCCCGACGTGCGCAACCGCACTGGGCGTGCGCGCGCGGCTGCTTCACCATTGCGGTCGCTGCGATGCGCCTCATGGCCGCGCGGATCGGCTGCCGCAATCGCGGGTTCTCGTCGTTGGCTCGAAGGGTTCATTCGCGGCTGCGATCTATCTACAATGCAGGAATTCCCATATCCTATTCAAGCGCTTCACGTTTACCGTCGGGGCAATATCGCCTGCCGTCGTGATCACCGCTGGATTTCCATTTGAAATCATGAGGCGCACAAACTCATCCCAAGCTGCGTCGGCAACGTCCTGCGAATCGAATAGCTCCACGGGCAATGCAATGCCTCGGTGAAAGGATTGCTCACGAGCGTCGCCGCTCATGGGCGGGGGCGCAGTGCTGTCAGCCGCCCCACATATGATGCAATCCTGAATCTGAGAGGAAAGTTCATTGCGATTCGCGTGCGCAGTGCTCGGATCCGTGACGAGAAGAATCGGCAGCGCTTCGTAGAAGCGAATGATATTGACGATGGACGAGAGTGACGAATTCCAATCCGAAAACAGCTCTGCGGGCGGTACCGGTAGAACATCCTCCCGGATGAAAATCACGTTTGCTCCCGCTTCGGCGAATGCGGAGGCGATTCGCGCGATCACGGTTGCTGAAAATGCGACGGCGAAGCTTTGAACGTCTTCCGCCCTTAGTGCGTCGTCAGCATCCGCGTTCGAGAGACGTGCGCCCAGTGTGAACGGGCCCGTGAGGCAGGCCATCAAGAGCGCGTCGTCTCGCATGAGCGATTTAAGCCGGCGAATCACTTCTATACCGGTGATCACAGAAGAGCTTTTCGCCGAATCTTCGGGCGAGCGAAGACCCAGCGGCATCTCGCCGTTAGCTGCAGGCCCGGGCCAGCGCGCTCCGCGCGGGTGGTCGCCAGATTCCCATTCCAACGCGCCGCCGAGAGCCTGCGCTTCAAGGAATGGATCGTAATAGCAGGTGATTCCGTCGGAGCGTACGCGCGCGCGAATTTGCCTCAAAGAATTTGTGATTTTCGTTGGATTTTCCAGAAAGGCGCGAAGCGGCATGTTCTCGATGCGCGCGCCGAGAGAGAACACGATCGGTAGAAACAGTGGCCGCGGCGGCGCGGTCCCTTGCAATAAATCCTTGACGGCCTGCCGCGGCGTGAAATTGTCGGCCATCATTTAGGGGCGAAAGATCGGGCCGGTTGACTTTGCGTCGGGCCACGTGCCGTACCACTGCAGAATTTCCTTCGGCGGGCTCTTCTTATTCCATTCCTGATGAAATTCTTCGTACGATTTTCCACGAGCGAGCCGCGCGCGCCGTTCGTCATCCCGTTGTTGTTTCGTCTTCTCGACGTCGAGCTTACGGCGCTCCGGATCATAGGCGAGGCGATAAATGTTCTGCGCCGTCCAGTCCGAAATGATGTTTTTGCGGAGGTCCTCAAAAATCTCTTCAGGCTCGCGTTCCAGAGGATCGCCGTATCCAGGGCCGCCGCCGCTGAAGCCGAAGAGCAATTCGCCTTCCTCATAGACTTTTGGCGTGCGGGCAACGAGTTCGAAGTTCCAATCGCCTTGAATCGTGCCTTTTTCCAGAATATCGCGGGAATCGAGAGAAATGCTCGAATCGCCCGCCTGCATTTTTGCGAGCAAGTCAGCCTTTCGCACGCTGATTCCCGGTATCGGCGCCGACGCATAGCCGCCGAAGAGCGGCTGGCCAAGGGGCACCTTCGTCCCGTTACCCATGCACATCGAAACAAGATTGGGCATCTTGTGAATCATCCATTGCTGCACGCCGCCCGAGCCGCCGCGATGGCGGCCGTGTCCGCATGAATCCTTCCAGTGCTGCGAGAGCGTGACGGTGAGAGGCAACTCGCTCTCGACCTGCTCGGAATCGGGCGCGCGGCCGAAGGCACACCACGCAAAGCCGTAAGCGTCCATGCCGTCAGCGGCAGCGCGGCCGCCCTGGCCCATCGTGTTAAGCGAAAAGGATAGTACATCCGCCACCGCCAGCTTCCACTGCGAGAGCCCGGCACAAATCTGCGAAGTGTGCTGGCTCCCCGGTGCGGCCGTAACCTGGCGCCAAAGCCCCGCGCTTGAAAATGACATTTTCGCGAATGCGTTGTGCGTCGCGCAACGCGCCTGCATGCCGATGAAAACGCAACAACTCGTCGCGGCCATTTTGTCCGGATTCAGAATGATGCCTTCGGGGAAAACGAAATCAATGGGCGCAAACGTCGTGCTGCAAATCGGCAAATCATGAAAGATGTACTCGTACATAAAATTCGCGATGTGGCCGACGACCGCCTGCGGATGGACGTTGTATGAAGAAGGATTTTCAGGCGACGTGCCGTGGAAATCGAACGTGAGCTTGCCGCCGTCCTTGATGAGCGTCAGGTTGCATGCGCGGACGAGCGCAGGCGTCCATCCAATTGCATCGTTGAAAACGACAGCGCGAAACCTTCCGTCTGGCAGCGCCTCGATTTTCTTTCGCGCACCCGCTTCGGCGGTTTCGCACATCTTACGCAGCAATCCGACAACGAAATCCGGTCCGCGCTTTTCGGCAAGCTCGATCAGGCGGATGCGGACGCGATCGGCCGTCGTGCATCGGGCGCGAAGGTCGGAGATAAACATCGCCGGAGCGCGAAGCCCGTAAACGGAGTAAAACTCGAGGAAATCATTCCGCAATTCGAAGTTCTCGCCGATCTTTATCGGCGGCAGATTCAGCCCTTCTTCAAATCGAGAACGCGCGCTAACCGGCATTCCGCCCGGCTCAATCGCGCCCGTCTCGGTAGTGTGCAGGGCCGCGGAGGCCCAGGCAAGCAACTTGCCCTTGTAAAACACTGGCATCAAGGCGACCTGATCGGGATTATGAATGCCGCCGTAGAGAGCGTCGTTCGTGTACCAGATGTCACCGTCGCGAATGCCCGGATTCTCGGAGTAATATTTCTGAACGAATTTGATCACGATCGGTTGGATGATTGCGTGCAGATATGTTCCGCACGATGCGTTGATCAAATCGCCGTTTGCCGTGAAGATCGCGACCATGGAATCACCGGAAACGCCGAAGTAGCTTCGCGACGACCGGACGAACACTTCCATCGCTTCGTCGAGAATGTCGTTGGTGATCTGCACGCCGATTTCGTAATCGCCCTGGCGCACTTTGGCCGCGCATTCTATTTCATACGGCGTTGCGGGCGCCGGCTTCAGCCATTCCAATTTTTCCGCCAATGTCGGGATAGGCATCGCGCTCCTTCAGTCCGTGCTCAAGCTTCCAAAATTCCAAGTCCGCGTTCGTCAATTCGCAAATGCAGTGGCGTTGGAACGACGACCGTCGTGTATTCGCCCTCGATTACAGCAGGACCTTCGACGACATTTCCCGGCCGCAGCGCCTCGTACGAGAAAATCGGCGTCACCCGATAATCCTTCTCGGCGGGCCAATAGGCGGGGCGTTCACCCTTGCGCGCCGCGAACGGATTCGATCCTTCGAGCTTCATTGTGGGCATGCTGACCTTCTTGGTCGGCACGACGGCCTTTAGAATAAAACTTTCGATGAACACCCCGCCTTCCGGATTCACCACGAACGGACTGAACGCTTCGCTGAATTCTTTGTTGAACGCGTCGCAGATCGCGATGACGTCTTCCTTGCCGTGCATCGACATTCGCGGCGAGAGAGCTCGCTTGACGTGAAATTGGCCGCCGTACAGCATGTCCAATTCGAGCACGTATCCCGCCTGCGCCGGATCGAGGCCATCCGCGACGAGATCCTTGCGCGCCTGCTCCAAAAGCGATGCGACCGTTTGATTGAAAACTTCGTATTCATCGGTAAGTTGTTGATTTCCGGGCGTCATCAGAGTGAGTTTCTTCGACGCCTCGTACACGTGCATGATGTCCATGGTTGACGAGCCGAACGCGCAGAAGACCGGTGAAAACGGAAACGTGACGGCTTTCGGGATGTCGCCCTTGAATCCCTCGGCGTGTGTCGGACCGGCGCCGCCTCCGACAAACAGAATAAATTCCTCCGGGCTGTAACCTCGAAGGTGGACTTCTTTCATGATTGCCGACGACATGTTTCCATTCACGATTTTGCGAATGATATCGGCGGCTTCTTCGACGCTGACGCCGAGAGGCTTCGCGATCTTGTCGCGGATCGCTTGGATTGAGCGATTCTTCTCGAGGCGCATCCTTCCGCCGAAGTAATAATCGGGATTGATGTATCCGAGCACGACGTCCGCATCCGTCACCGTAGGATCCGTTCCGCCGAGATTGAAGCATGCCGGCCCCGGGATCGAACCCGCGCTGCGTGGGCCTACCTGCACGCGATTCTGGAGCAGGCGATTGATGGAGGCGATCGAACCGCCGCCTGCGCCGATCGAAAGCGTCTTGATCATAGTGATGCCGACCATCCAGCGATCGATGATCGGGCGGAAGTCGTAGCTGCGCACACTATCCTTCACCACCAGTCCGACGTCGAAACTCGTGCCGCCCATGTCAGACATCACGACGTTCTGGTACCCAAGCGACTTTGCGACGTGGTGCGCCCCCATCAGGCCGGATACCGGGCCGCTGTTAAACGTCCGGCTCGCGGTGGTACGAAATACTTCCGCGATGCCTCCTGAGCTCTGGATCATCAGCAACGGTTTCTTGTAGCCGCGCTCGCGCAGCTTGTCCCACATGGCAGAAAGCTCGATCTGCATGGATCGCTGCAAGTAGGCGTCGAGAATTGCGGCGAGAGTCCTCTCATATTCCCCGAGCTTGCCGACCACTTGGCCCGCCAAAACGACCGGCAGATAGCCGATGTGGAATTCTTTGTATTCGTCGCGAATAATTTCCTTCACGCGCCGCTCATGGACGGGATTCAGGAAGCCCCAGAGAAACGAGACGACGAAACCGCGCGCACCGCGAGAGACGAGGTACCGCACTTTTTCGCGCACGTTGCTCTCGTCAAGCGGGCGAATCACTTTGCCGCGCGAATCCACGCGCTCCTTGACGCCCACAATCATGTCGCGCGGGATTAGAGGATCGGGTTTTTTCTGGATCGCCAAATTCCGGCGTTCGGCTACTCTCGTGCCATCAATCCATTGCGCGCCGCGTCCGATGAGAACGACATCTTCGTGTCCTTCCGTTGTGATAAGTCCAAGGCGCGGCCCTTTTCTCTCGATGAGCCGGTTCATCGCAATCGTGGTCGAATACCGGATCATGTCAATTTCCGGCAGTAACTCCTCTGTTTTCAAGCCGATAGACTTGGCGCCCTCTTCGATGACACGCGAGAAGCAAACCGATAGATCGTAAGGCGTCGTCGAGACTTTTTTGATTAGCGACTGGCCGTCGTAATGAAGAACCAGGTCGGTGAAAGTTCCGCCGACGTCTATATCAATCGAATTCATTCCGTGACCTCGAGCCGCTCATCGCGAATCACGAATTCGCCCGTGCGCAAGCGCTCTTTGAGTTTGTCGAGATCGATCTCGATGTCGTGCGTGACCGGATGGCCGGGCGGCAGGTACTCAGTTTCGATCTGAGTGCCGCAGCCGGGGCAATAGAATTCAACAATGCGGACCCAAAGCGGATCCGGAGAAAAACTGAAGCTTCCCGTTACGATGGGCGGATGAATCTCGCGCGGATCGCGATCGTATAACAGGCAGCCCTTCTTGTAATTCTCACGCGCCGGGCCGAGGGCGCGGCCGCAGCGGTTGCAATGCCATTCCTCGCGGTCCACGTCAAGATCGAGATGCTCGGTGACTCGAATTCTGCTCTGCGATTCTTGTGGCATATGCCTTCCCGCTAGAACTAATCTCGAATATTATTCGCCACTCTATTGCCGGCTCAGGTTTCCGTTTCCGTAGCCATCAACGGTCATCGTCCAGCCCTCGGGCACGAAATACGTTGTGTTAACGCCTTCGAGAATCGCGCAGCCATCCACGCGATTTCCGGGGAGCAGCGATTCCCAGCGGTAAATTCTCGCTTCGCCGCTGCGGCTGCCCCAGTAGACCTCGCGCGTTCCGGCCAGCGCATCCGATGAATCGGGACCTTGCAGAGCTCGCTCGGTGAGCCGCGGCTTCGGTATTTGTTTTCGCACGCGCACGCGGATCATTTCGAGAGAGCCTGGCGCCGCCTGCTTTTCTCCAGCAGCCGCGAGCGCGGCCGCGAGCGAAGTTTTCAGTTCTGCGGCGCTTCCAAGCGCGGATTCCGGAATGGCGACCGACACCGAGTGGCCGTCGGGCTTCGCTATCTCAAATTCGATTGCGTAACTCAGATCGACCGGCTTGACTCCTTCGCCGAGAAGATCCTTCGCGGCCTCGGATTTGATTTCGTCGCCAATCTGCCGGAAGCGAGCGACGCACGCGTCGGTAATATCTTCTTCCGCCAGCGCGCGCTCGTAGACGTGGACGATATCCGAGACCGAAGAGCCAAATGCGCTGAAAACAGGGCCGAGCGAAAAGATTCGAACACTCGATAATCCAGCTTTTTCAGCGACGCCGCACGCGAAAAGACCGCCATTCCCTCCGTAGGCAAATAGCGGGAACGTGGAGAGATCTCGGTGAAGTTCGGATTGAGCGCCGCCGACGACGTTTGCCACCAACTCGAACGCGGACCCAATGATCGCGCGGCACGCGCCTTCGACGGAGAGTCCCATCGGCCGCGCGATGGATTCCTCGATCGCTTTGCGGGCAAGTTCACGATCAATGAGTTTTGTGCCGCCAAGGAAATATTCCGGATTGATCAACCCGGCCGTGACAAAAGCGTCGGTAAGAGTGGGCTGTTCGCCCCCCAGCGCGTAGCAGGCCGGCCCGGGATAGGATCCCATGCTCTCGGGGCCGAGTTGAATCGCTGGAGCTTGAGCGTCGCCCACAGCTTTGACAACGCTGCCGCCGCCGAGGGCGATCGAGCGCAGGTAGGGAAGTGAGATTTCAACCGGTATGCCGAAGAGATCGGACGGCTTTCGGTAGATCGGCTCGGCATTTCGAAGGACGCTGACCTTTGCCGTCGTCCCGCCGATGTCCATCGCGATCACGTCGCTCAAGCCGTAGGCCTTCGCGAGGCTCGCACTGGCAAGAATTCCCAGGACGGGTCCCGACTCGATCGTGTCGATCGCTTTCGTTTTTGAAACGCCGGCGACGCCGCCATTGATATGGCTTACGAGAAACGAGCCCTCGTAATGAGACGCTTCGCGAAGCTCGTCCTCGGCCTTAAAAAGCGTCGCCGCGAGCGCACCGTGCGTATAAGCATTGATCAACGCGCAGTAAGTTCGCGTCCGGTCGTCGGCGCTTTTCGAGATGTCGCTTCCCGCGAGGACGGGCACCGAGCCGAGGAAGTGGTCGGGATACTGCTGGTCGATAGTCCGCTTGAATGCCAGCTCTCGATCGGGATTGCCATGCGAACCTTCCAGGCTGACGCAGATGCGGCGAGCGCCGCTTTCAAGTAGCGTGCGCGCGGCGTTCATCACGTCAACGTCACCGGCAGAGCCGTTGAGTCCGATTACATCCTGTTCGGCTATGAGGCGATTCAAGACGGTTGTGCACGGGCCGCTGCCGTAGAGAGTTTTTTCATTCCCCGCCGAAAGCAGCAATCCAATGCGAGGCCCGCGCAACTCCGCCAACACGTTCGAAGTGATCGTGGTGGACCATCGAATTAATTCGACGACTTCGAGAAATGACGCGACGTCGGGGAAATCGAGCCTCGTCGCCGCTTGCCCGAGGCAATCAAACAAGCAGACCGTTAGGTCGTGCGGAGTCGTGTCAACTTTCACGGAGACGATGTCCTGCCCGTCGGTGAACAAGCCGTCGGTCAGCGTCCCGCCAACGTCAATGTCAGCCGTCCACACGAGCCGCTTGTCCCTTCCGCGCACCAAGGGCGGCGCACAGCTCTTGTGATTTCACGCTCCAGCCGAAAAACGATTCGACGTTGAACATCGTGGCGTCGTAAATGGCCTGCCCGCCCGCGGGCATGGTGCCGTCGGCCACAAGGATGGGCCAATAATCGTGGAAATAAGCGTCGCGAAGCGTGGATTCGACGCACACGTTGGCTGCGATGCCGGCAAAAATCAGGTATCGAATTCCGCGGACGCGGAGTTGCGAATCGAGGGTTGTTCCGGCGAAGCCGCTGTAGCGCGTCTTGGTGACAACGAGATCTCCGCGTTGCGGCGCGAGTTCATCCACGATTTCGCTGTCCCAGTTTCCTTCGGTCAAAAGCTTTCCGTCGAGCTCCGGCTTTGAGCGCATCAGATGCATCGCCAGTTCCTTACGGCAATTCGGCGAATCCGGCCCACCGGCATTGCTCAAGTCCGGCTTGTAAGCCATCCGTAGATAGACGATCTGCACTCCCGCCGAACGAGCCGCATCGAGGACATTGCGGATTGTGCGGGCGACGCGCGGCGCGTCAGATAAATCCACTCCTGCGATGTCGAGCGTCCCGCCTTTGCTCGCGAAAGCGTTTTGCATGTCAACAACGACGACGGCCGATTTGGCGGGATCGATTTCGACAGGCTCCAGTTTCGTGTCGAGCTTCAACATCTGCCGTGCAATCCCCGCGTGATCCGAGTGCGTTGTGTTCGAAGAAATTCTAGTCGCGTCCAGCCTCGACGAGCTTTTCCGCCAACAACGACGGATTCGTATAGAGCGTTTCGTGGCTCCCGGGCATCTGCACCAGCCGGTACAATCCCAGCCGATTCGACATGCGCGGGTGCCAGCCCCACTCGCCTGGCGGCAATGCAATGTCTTCGGTGCAATTGATATAGCTCCTCGGCATAGTCAACGAATAGAATTTCTTCAAGTCGAGCCGGTCATTCGCCGGCTGGAATGGCTCGGGTGATAGCTGTGCGTAGGTCCATCTCGCGGTTTCGAGATCGGCGTCGTTCACGAACGTCTCGCGCCAGACCGTGAACGGTATCATAAATGTTCGATCCGGCGATTGCGCGGCCATCTGCGCAAAAATTCTCGCGGTTTCGGGCGGAACGTCGTCCGTCAGGCTCTTTCCATCTGGCAGGACGAATCCATTTAGAAAGACGAGGCGCCTGATTTTATCGGGAATTGCCTCGGCTACCTTTGAAATCACCGTTCCGCCGAAACTGTGCCCGACGAGAATGAAATCACTGAGCGATTCCGCCGCGATGGCGTCCACGATGGATCGAGTGCATTGCGAATGATCGACCGCTTTATTTACGCCGTTTCCGTGGCCGGCCATCGTGGGAGCAAACGCCTTGTGGCCGTTCTTCTCGAGTTGGCGAATGGTGGCTTGCCATGCTGAGCCGTCGTGCCAGGATCCATGAACCAACACGAAGACGGACATCAAAGGAGCCTCTGGAGTTGAGCAGAAGAACACGTCCGCGAGGAAACGTATTTTCGTCCGACCGTGGCGGCGTCCGTATCGAGATGGTCAGCGAGCCGCACTGTTGGAGCGAGCGGTTTCCGCACTGGAGTGTATCGTTGCGGCCAGTTAACGCGCTGCACTGAAGCGGTCTGTCGACCGCGAATTGTGCCCACCGACTAGCGCAATCCCAAGTCAGCCTGCTGCGGCGCGCGCCCATTCGATGCGCGCCGAGATCCTGCCTGACTGATTTCTAATTTCTACGTCCCATTCCGCGCGGCTCCGGGTGCCGATCCGTCCGCGCCTGCGCCGTCTTAGAACGAGAACTTCGCTGCGAACTGGAACTGCCTCGGATTCAGCATCGTTCTCGGCGTGCCGAACAAAGCGTTCGGCACGGGAGGAGCCGGGGTGAGCCCCAAGCCCGTCAGAGGGCACGTTGGAGGTCCAGTTCCGGTATCGAAGGCAATCGCCGCGGCCTGCGTTGCGAGCGTTGCGGCGTCTTTGTAATGCAACGGAATGGCTCCCGATCCGCAGAAGACTGCGGCGCCGTAAACGGAAGTGACTTCGTCCACGTTCGGCCGGTTGAGCATATTGAATGCATCCACCATTAAATCCAAACGCAGCCGCTCTTTGATCTGGAAGTACCGTGAGAGCCGCAGATCCCAGGAGTACAGCGGATCGCCGTAGTAATTATTTCGCGGAACGATACCGACTCTGTCCGTCACGGGATTCGTGTCGCCGTTCGCGTCGAAACCGACGAATTCCGTGAAAGGACGTCCTGTTTGCAGAGTGACGATACTGCTGAACGCGAATTTGCGCAGGAAACTGTCTTTCGGACCATCCGCCGTGAAGTTCGTAATGAACCGGTGCCGAACGTCCTGGTTCGAATTAGCGCGCTCCAGGTTGCGCTCGTAGTCGTCTTCCGGCGTGCTGACGAACGTCGTGAAGGTTCCATCGTCCAGCGTGTGTGAGAAGGTATAATTTGCGTTCAGGCTGAAATTCTTAATTCTCTCACTGACCTGTAGTGTCAGGCCGTGATAAACGGAATTGCCGGAGTTGTCCGTGAAGTACAGAAGCCCGGCATTGGTATATGCGACCGATCCGCCGGGATTTCCATTGTAGAAATATGCTTTTCCCGCTGGCCAGTTTGGCGGTATCGCCGATGCCGGTCCGATTGTGCAGCCCGGAGTGCCAGGCGTGATTCCCGGGACGGTCGTGCTGGCAGGAGATCCATCTGGCGGACATACGTTCAAATCTTCTGCACGAACCAACTTATGCGCCGCCACGAAAAGGTACCCGGCGCTCACCGCCAATCCATGTCCAAGTGCGCGGTCGATCTCCAAATTCGCCTGCTCTGAGTAGGGGATTCGGCTGTTGTGGTCCACCATACCCGATCCCGCGGTGACTTCCGTGCCCGCAGGCCCCGTCAGGTATTCCGGAGGGACCACGCCAGTGGTGACCAACGTCGCAGCGGCCTGCGATGGAAAGATTACCTGTCCGCCCGGATTTGGAGGGCCCGGCGTCAGTTGGTTCAGGACCCATGTTGCCGAATTCGCGCCTTGCCTGATCCCCGGCAAAGTCTCGCCAGGAATGGTGTTCGGCCGTTGCGGCTGCGTGATGAAAAGGAACGACAAGTTGTAACGATCGTCGAAGAGTCCGAAACCGGCGCGAATGACGGTCTTCGTGTCAGGCGAGTACGCGAAACCGATGCGCGGCTGGAAGCCTTTGTAGTCCGGATTGATCTGCTTCGACAGTCCCGCTTCGAAGTCGTATCGCAAGCCGTAGTTGACCGTAAATTTCGGCGTCAACCGCCATTGATCTTGCGCGTAAAATCCATAGTAGCTGTGGTCCAGCGTTTCGGAGAAGTTGGCTGCCTGGGATGGCAAATAGGCATTCTGCCAGGTAGTCGGAATCGCCGGCGGCTCGAACCCTGGCGGGACCACGCCGCTCCCGACCGGGTCGCCCCAGAAGACGATCGGCACACCGTTCAGGAAGTCGTTGGGATTGGCGCCGAACGGACTCGGCGGAAAGTAAGGAGCTGACGCCGTTGGGCACGGACCATCGGATGGAGACGAGAAAATTCCGGCGGTTGGATTCACGAAATTCGTGAAATCCACCAGGCAATTGATGCCGGGTAGAACAATGCGCATCGGCGTGAAGCCGGGCCAAATGACGAAGTTATTGACGTAGTTGACGTCAACTCCAAACTTCGCTACGTGGTTGCCCTTTACCCACGCCAACGAGTCCGAAAACTGCGCCCGGCTCTCGTAAATCGCATCGAGGACGCCAAAGTTATGTCCGAATAGAAGCGTATTCGGAATGTCTAGGTTGGGTTGACCGGTCGCGCCGGGGAAATTGTAATGCCGGCGCGCCCACTGGGCGAGGAAGCTGTTCACTAGGTCCGGTTTCAGCGTGGAAGAGATGTCTCCCACAAGCGACTGGTCGCGAAGGAAAACATTGTGGCCGCTGCTGGGAGCTCCAATGCCGCCGCCGTCCAATGTGCTGCCGACCAATTGATTGAGATCGCGTCCGTCTTCGACAGAATATCGAATGGAGAGGTGGTTGTCCGCATTGAATTGGTGATCAAATTTCGCGATTCCGTAGTCGTTGTCCTTGGTCTTCAACACGGAATTGAGATATTGGGTGGGCGACAACGTGCACTGCGCCAGAACCGTGTTGCAGCCTTCAGGCGGAAGCCCTAGCGCGGCCTTCGCGGCGTCTATAAGAACGAGATTGGTCGTTTGGGTTCCGTTGAGCAGCGTTACTGGTTCAATCAGCGTGGTCGGATACGTCGGAGATTCTCCGCGCCGCTGGCCTTCGTAATTCATAAAGAAAAACGTCTTGTCTTTTTTGATTGGTCCGCCGGCCGTGGCGCCGTATTGATTTTGGCGCAGCACATCGCCCTCAGGCGCCGGCTGGAGAAGAGAACGTGCGTCCGTGGCATTATTCTGCAAATAGTCGTAAATCGAACCGTGAAAATCATTCGTGCCGGACTTCGTGACGATGTTAACGATTCCGCCGAGCGCCCGTCCGTACTCGGCGCCGAAGCTGTTGTTGACGACGCGGAATTCACTTACCGCTTCTTGCGGCGGCGTGGAACGCTGGGAGCCCGTCGCGGTATTGATGTTGTCGGCGCCGTCCACCGTGACCTCGTTGCTGAGATCGCGCATGCCGGCAAAGGACACGCGAGTCACTTCAAATTCCGTGATCGTGGATTGCAAGCTCGTCCGGCCCGTGGCCACGCCGGGTGTCAACAGCGCGAAGTCGGTGAACAGCCGGCCGCTGATGGGCAGCGAGTCAATCTGCTTCGTGTCGATCACTTGACTGACTTCCGTGCGTGTCGGCTCGATCACGGGCGCTTCGCTCGTGACCACCACCTGTTCGCCCTTCGACGCAATCTTGAGCGCGACGTTGATTGTCGCGGACTGGCCGACGGTCAGAGACAGACCCGTCTGTGTGTAATTGGCGAATCCTGTGAACGAAATCTTCAGCTCGTAACGGCCAGGGCCCAATTTCGGGAAGACGTAAAAGCCCGCGTCATTCGTGGCTGTGGTGTAGGAGAGATTCGTGTCCATCTCTCGCATCGAGACCGAGGCCTTCGCCACCGCTCCACCGCTTTCATCCGTGATGGTGCCGTTCAGCTGCGCGAAGCTGGCTTGTGCGAACGCCGAGTTCGCAGTGCCCAAAACGGCCGCAAGAGCAAGCATGGCAAACACGACCAAACGTAGCCTCATGATTCGCTCCTTATGGGAAGCATTCGGTGCTCGAGATATGGAGAAACCCTCTCTTTTGTGCGACAACACCCGCGATGGGCAGAACAATTAACGCCAGTGTGGCGGGTTGTCAAGACTTTAATCGAGCGAACGTGCGAATATCGGACATTTGGTTTCCCGCTCATTCAAAACTGCCCTAAATCCTTTCATTTCCGGTGGATCGACGATTCTTTCCGATGGCAACAATGGAAAAAATCACTTCCGGCGACAAACGCACCGCACATCATGCCCTCCAGACGAAAGCCGATAGTCCGATTAGACTCGTACAAACTACTTCGTGAGCACTGATATCTCGGCCGCGATGGTCTTCCCCTGTCAAAATACAGCGCATCTTCCAGAATCAATCGGCGCTCGCGGCTTCGATCCGCGCGTTCTTCACCTTTGAGCTTTCTGTCAAAAACAACGCGGAAACGAAAATGATGACGGCGCCGCCTGCTGACATCCACAGAGGTGCCGCTAGACCGTGAGTTTGCGCCAGCGCGCCGCCTAGGACGGGGGCCACGGTAGCGCCGAAAATTTCCCCGGTGAGTGTCGCGAGTCCAATCGATGTCGCCGCGAATTGCGGCGGAACGCTCTCGGTCGGGATGAGGACCATCACAAGCGACGCGATGCCTTGCCCCGCGTTCGTCAGGAAAATTATCGCGGCTAGAATCCATGGATACGCATAGAGAGGCCGGAACGACAGCGCGAGCGGCACGATGGCAGACATCGCGGCCATTAGCAGCAGCACCGGTTTGCGTCCCCACTTGTCCGAAAGTGACGGAAGTAGAAATCCGAGAATAAAACTTCCGAGTCCTGAAGCGCCGAGAAGAAATCCCGCAGTCGTGGCCGGCTGGTGCGCCACTTCGGTAATGTAAAGCGGAGCGAAAACACTGTCCAAAAATAGCCAGCCAATAAATCCCGTGGCGCCGATGCAGCAAAGCCAGATGTTACGGTAGCGCAGAATTGAGACGTAGTCTCGCAGCCGCGGTTTGTGGCCGTGAAATTCGCCGCCTTCTTTCTTCTCGGGCTCCTTCACGAAACGCCAGATCAGCAAGCCGGTGATAAAGCCCGGAATCCCCGCAACGAAAAAAGCCCACCGCCAGCCAAAATGTGCGGCGATCTGCGTGGTCAGAATCGGCGTTGCCGCGAGCCCGACAAGGGCACCGGCGCTCACCACGATTCCGATATTTCTTCCGCGGCGTTCCGGAGGCGAAGATTCCTCCACGAGCGCCGTCATGATTGACCACGTGGGCCCTTCCGCGAGACCCATCAGCGCGCGGACGAGCAAGAGTTGGTGATAGGAATGGACGGCGCCCGAGAGCCACGACAGGAGCGAAAATGCGAACACCGCCGGAATCAAAATCGGCCGGCGCCCCACGCGATCCGATAGCGCTCCGAATAGCAGAGTTGAAATCGCCCAGGTGATCGCCAGGACAGACGCGAGCAAGCCGATTTGCTCGTGGCTCAGATGGAATTCTGGCGCGATGTACGGCGCGAGATAAAGCTGCGCCATGCGATCTAGAAATACCGTGCCCCAGGTGACGAAGAGCATCGCGATGAGCGAACTTTCGTAGCGTCTGGATATGTTCGCCATGCCCAATCACCGGAGCAGCATTGAGAACTCTTGCGCGGCTGCCTGTAGTTGCGGAAGAAACCGGTTCTGCAGGTCCTGAATCGTGACGCGCTGCGCGTGCGCCCCGACGTTGAGCGCCGCGACGACCTTGCCCATCGGATTTCGGACCGGCACGGCCATTGAGCGCAAGCCGAGCTCTAGTTCCTGGTCAACGATCGCGTATCCATTTCGTTGGACGGATCGCAGCACTTGCCGGAGCTTCTCCGCATTGCCGACCGTGCGATCCGTGTGGGGCGTGTATTCGATACGCGCGAGGCACGACTCGAGTTCTTCGGGCGGCAGATTCGCCAGCAAAACCCGGCCCATGGACGTGCAAAACGCCGGCAATCGGCTGCCAACGCCAAGATCAATGGACATGATTCGCGTCGCGCTCGCGCGAGCGACATAAATAATTTCCAAGCCTTCGAGCGTCGCAATCGAACTCGACTCGTGAAGCAGGTGGCTCAAATGCTCGAGCACCGGCTGCGCCGCGGACGCAAGCGGCATAGAAGAGATGTACGCGTGGCCGAGCGTCAGAACTCTCGGCCGAAGATAGAAATGCCGGCTATCGTCGGTTCCGGCGAACCCGAGCTTCATCAGGGTGTACAGGCATCGTCGCACCGCGGCGCGCGACAACCCGGTCTTGACGCTAAGCTGAGATATCGTTTGGCGGCGGTCTCGCTCCGAAAATGCTTGAATGACGACGAGGCCGCGCGCGAGCGACGTCATGAAATTCGGATCGCCGGTGAGCAGGTCCACCTGTGCCGCTGGCGTAAGGCTTGCGGAAGGGGAAGGCGCCGGAGAACCCGCAGTCTGCCCCGGCGGTTTACTGGCGGGACGACTTTCGGCGCGTGACATCGAGAACTCCAGTGGGTCGGTCGCGAAACGCGCGGAAGGATACACGAAGTAGGCGATATACGCACGCAATTTCGATAATCGGCTTGACTTCTTTTCTCCCCTTGCTTAGATTCACTTTCGCATTTGTCCCCCTTTTTCGAGTCGCGCTTCCGGTAAGCGGAGACTGCCTTGGCTTCTATCGTGCCATTGCGGGAAGCGGTCGCGAGCCACGTTTTCGATGGATCCAGCGTGGCCCTCGAGGGCTTCACGCACCTTATCCCTTTCGCCGCGGGTCACGAGCTCATTCGGCAGCGCCGCCGGAACTTGACGCTCATCCGCATGACGCCGGACCTCATCTACGATCAAATGATCGGAATGGGCTGCGCTTCGAAGCTGATCTTTTCTTGGGGAGGAAATCCGGGCGTCGGTTCGCTCCATCGCTTCCGCGAAGCGATACAAAGCGGCTGGCCGAATCCTCTCGAAATCGAAGAGCACAGCCATGCCGACATGGCGGCCCGATATCAGGCCGGCGCTTCCGGGCTGCCGTTTGCAGTGACACGCGGCTACGTCGGTTCCGATCTGCCGAAATACAATAAGAAGATTAAATCCATCACCTGTCCGTTCACAGGCGAAATCCTCGCGGCGACTCCTGCAATCAATCCGGACGTAACGATCATTCACGCGCAGAAGGCCGATCGAAAAGGAAACGTCCTGATCTACGGCATCGTTGGAATTCAGAAGGAAGCGGCGCTTGCGGCCAAGCGCGTCATCGTCACGGTCGAGGAAATCGTTGTCGATCTCCGCGCTCCGGTGAACGCGTGTGTGTTGCCGGGCTGGGTTGTTTCCTGCGTCTGCGAAGTTCCTGGAGGTGCGCATCCCTCCTACGCCCACGGCTATTACAAGCGCGACAACGCGTTTTGCAAAGCCTGGGACGAAATCTCGCGCGATCGGGAAACATTCCTCTCCTGGATGCAGCGCCACGTTCTCTCGACAAAAGACTTCGCGGAATACCGGCGCAGCATCGAGGCCGGCGCAAACGTGAACACCAATGCCTGACGTGGAGTATTCGCCGAACGAAATCATGACGATTGCCGCGGCGCGTAAGCTGCACAACGGCACCGTGTGCTTCGTAGGAATCGGCCTTCCCAGCGCGGCGGCCAATCTGGCGCGCCTCACTCACGCGCCCGAAGTTGTGCTGATCTATGAATCCGGCACGATCGGAACAAAACCTCACGTCCTGCCGCTCTCGATTGGAGACGGCGAATTGGCCGAGACCGCGGACACGGTGGTTTCGGTGCCGGAAATTTTTCGATACTGGCTGCAGGCTGGCCGCGTGGATGTCGGCTTCCTGGGCGCCGCGCAAATTGATAGATTTGGAAACATAAATACGACCTTAATCGGCGGCACTTACGACGCCCCTCGCGTCCGCCTTCCCGGCGCGGGAGGAGCGCCGGAAATAGCGACAGCATCCAAAGAAGTGACGATCATTTTGAAACACAGCGTACGAGCGTTGGTCGAAAAATTGGATTTTGTGACTTCCTCGGGATATGTTGACGAGCCCATTGGAGAAGGCCACTCTGCGCGGCGTGGCCGTGGTCCGACGACCGTGATTACCGACTTGGGCGTGATGAATTCAGATCCGGCGACCCGCGAGCTTGTGTTGACCGCGCTCCATCCGGGCATTGCGCTTGAGCAGGTGCAACGCGCCACGGGCTGGAAACTGAACGTCGCGCCGAAGCTGGAAGTCACATCTAGACCAACTGTGTGTGAATTGGCGGCGCTGCGGGATTTGTACGCGCGCACCGCGGCGGCTCATGGAACCGCCGATCCAGGAGAATGACTTTGTCGTCCAAGCCCGAGTCCGCGCAGTCCGGAAAAGAAAAAGTTTCGGCGGGGAGCATCGCAGGTTATCGCCGTCCGTATCCCGGCACGCAGCCGAATCATTTGCATCCGCCGTACGTTTCCAGCCTCAAGCGTGCGCCGAGCAAGCCGCTCGTCTATCTGCCCCACACGCTTTCCGAAATCACCGGCCCGTCATTCGGAAAAGAGATCGTGAAAGTGAAAGCGCACGATTTGACGCGCCAGCATTCGGGCGAACCGCTCGGTGAGCGGATCATCGTCACGGGACGCGTGATGGATGAAAACGGCCGCGCGGTGCCGAACACGCTCATCGAAATTTGGCAGGCGAACGCCGCCGGGCGTTATTTGCACAAAGTCGACCAGCATGACGCGCCGCTCGACCCGAATTTTTCGGGGCGCGGCCAAGCAATCACGGATTCGGATGGACATTATCGCTTCATCACGATCCGTCCAGGCGAGTATCCCTGGAGAAATCATTACAACGCCTGGCGTCCCGCGCACATTCACTTTTCGGTGTTCGGCCCCGCGTTCGCGACGCGCTTGGTCACCCAGATGTATTTTCCCGGCGACCCGCTGATTCCGTTTGACCCGATTTTTAATTGCACAGCCGATGAAAAAGCCCGGAACCGTCTGATATCGCTCTTCGATTGGGAAACGACGATTCCCGCGGAGGCGCTGGGCTACCGTTTCGACCTCGTGCTCAGCGGGCGAGAAGGCACGCCGATGGAGAATTGGAGATGAGCCTTCAGGCTACAACTTCGCAGACTGTGGGTCCGTTTTTCCTGATCGGTTTTGAATGGATGGTAGTTTCTGATTTGGCTGGCCCTGGCGTATCCGGTGAGCGCGTGACGATTGAAGGCCGCGTGCTTGATGGCGATGGCCAACCGGTGCCCGACGGCGTGATCGAACTATGGCAGGCCAACGCGCATGGGAAATATGCACATC
Source organism: uncultured Acidobacteriota bacterium (assembly GCA_963838705.1). Classification (GTDB taxonomy): domain Bacteria; phylum Acidobacteriota; class Terriglobia; order Acidiferrales; family UBA7541; genus Palsa-147. Next base: position 1,030,784 of record CAWIRU010000007.1, read on the forward strand.
CGGAGGACACGCAGGACAAGCCCATCGAAGCGGGGTTCCTCGGTTTCGGCCGCGTCTTTACGGACGAAAAGGGAAAATTTAGCTTCACGACAATCAAGCCCGGATCGGTGCCCGGGCCGAACGGCAAAATGCAGGCGCCGCACATTGCTGTTTCCGTTTTTACGCGCGGTTTGCTCCGCCGCCTTGTGACGCGAATTTACTTTCCGGATGAAGCGGCTAACGCCGCCGATTTTGTGTTGAGCCAGGTCGATCCGGCGCGCCGAGGAACCTTGATCGCGAAGAAAACTGGCGTACAGGCCGGCGCTCTTCAATGGAACGTGATCATGCAGGGCGACGAAGAAACGGTTTTCTTCGATTGCTGAGAGTGATAAGACTAACGGCATGAGCCTGCTCGGGCCGCTGTTCCGCTGGAGCGCGATTGAAGAGCTGTTCAGCGATCGCGCTCGCCTCCAGGGAATTTTGGATTTCGAGGCGGCGCTCGCTCGCGCCGAGGCTCACGTCGGAATTATTCCCGGCCGCGTCGCGCCGATCATCTCCGCAAAGTGCCGCGCGGAACTCTTCGACATCAACGCGCTCGCTCGCGCGACGGCTCTCGCCGGCAATCCCGCAATCCCTCTGGTCAAGCAGCTCACCGATCTTGTCGGCAAAGACGACAAGGAAGCAATGCGCTTCGTTCACTGGGGCGCGACGAGTCAGGATGCAATTGACACAGGATTCGTGCTGCAATTGCGCCACGCGCTCGATCAGATCGACGCTGAACTCGAACGGTTGTCGGACGCTTCGGCCCAAATCGCGGAGAAGCATCGCAACACAGTCATCGCCGGGCGTACGTGGATGCAGCAGGCGCTCCCTACGACGTTTGGCTTGAAAGTGGCCGGATGGGTGGATGCCATCGATCGCCATCGTTCGCGGCTCGAAGAAACTCGGCACCGAGTTTTGGTGCTGCAGTTCGGCGGCGCCGTCGGAACGCTCGCAGCGCTGGGCAATCGTGGCATCGACGTGGCCGCAGCGCTTGGCCCCGAACTCGACCTCCCCGTTCCCAATGTTTCATGGCACGGCCATCGCGATCGTGTGGCGGAAGTCGCGACGCTTATGGGGCTCTACGCGGGGACGCTCGGAAAAATCGCGCGCGATATTTCGCTCGAGACTCAGACCGAAGTCGCCGAAGTCTTCGAACCGTCGGCGCCGGGCCGCGGCGGCTCGTCCACCTTGCCGCACAAACGAAATCCGGTCGCCTGTGCCGTGGTTCTCTCAGCGGCGGCGCGCGTACCCGGTCTTGTGGCTTCCGTTCTCGCTGCAATGGTCCAGGAACACGAGCGGGGGCTGGGCGGATGGCACGCCGAATGGGAAACGATCCCGGAAATCATTCGCCTCACTGGCGGCGCGCTGCATCATCTGACGGCCACGATGATGGAGCTCGAAATTGATGGCTCGAAGATGCGCGAGAATCTCGAAATTACGCACGGCCTGATTTTTGCGGAAGCGGCCCAAATGTTGCTAGCGCAGTCCGTTGGCCGCCAGACCGCTCACGAAGTTGTTGAGGCAGCAAGCAATCGCGCGCGCGCGGAGCATCGCGACCTGCGCGAAGTGCTTGCCCACGATGCCGCGGTGACGAAGCACTTGAGCGCTCCGGAGCTCGATAAGCTCTTTGATCCGCGAGAGTATCTCGGCGAGGCGAGCCGGCTGATTGACAACGTGCTGCATGCACACGCGGCGCGTCATGTGAAATTATCCAGAAGCAACGAGTGAACTCATGACGATCGCAAGGATTCAAGACCTCGACGTAAATTACTCGCTGATCGGCCCCGCCGATGCCCCGGCGATTGTCTTTTCGAACTCACTGGGCGCGAATCTATCGATGTGGGATCCCCAAGTGCCGGAACTCGAGAAACGATTTCGCGTGCTGCGTTGCGATACGCGCGGCGAGGGAAAAACATCCACGACGCCCGGGCCCTACACAATCGAACAGCTCGCCGGCGACGTTCTCCGCCTGATGGATCACCTCGGCCTCGAGCGCGCGCAGTTTTGCGGCCTATCCATGGGCGGAATGATCGGGATGTGGCTCGGCTTAAACGCGGAAAAGCGCCTGGGAAAACTCGTGCTTTGCAATACGGCCGCGAAAATCGGCACGGCGGAAGGTTGGAACACGCGAATCGAGAATGTCCGCCAAGCCGGGATGACCGCTGTTTCCGCTGCTGTATGCGAACGATGGTTCACGCCCGCGTTTCGCGCGCGTTCGCCTGAAATCGTAGCCGGCGCTCAACGCATGATCGAGAGCATGCCTCCCGACGGATACGCGGCATGCTGCGCCGCGGTGAGGGATTTCGACGCGCGCGATCGCGTCGCCGAAATTCGCTTGCCCACGCTGGTTATTTCTGGAACCCACGATGCCGCGACGCCCGCCGCCGACGGCCGTTCGCTTGCCGAGCACATTCCCGGCGCGCGCTACGTCGAACTGAATGCGTCTCATATTTCGAATGTCGAAGCCTCCGAGCAATTCACCTCGGAATTGATGCGTTTTTTGACGGCGTAAGGAGGACGGGCATGGATGAGCGCGACCGTTTCAATCAAGGCATGTCCGTGCGCCGGAAAGTTCTGGGCGATGCGCACGTGGATCGGGCGCAAAGCAATCGCAACGAGTTCAACGAGGAATTTCAGGATCTCATCACGCGTTACGCCTGGGGAGAAATCTGGTCGCGGCCGGATTTGCCGCAAAAGACGCGCAGCTTGATTACTGTGGCGCTGATGGTGGCGCTTAACCGCGGCGACGAACTGGCGATGCATCTGCGCGCAGCGTTTCGCAACGGAATTTCGCGCGCGGAAATAAAGGAAGTGTTGCTGCAGACGGCGATCTACTGTGGCGTTCCCGCGGCGAATTCTGCGTTTCACATCGCCGAGCAGGTACTTGCTGAAGCCGAACCGAAGTCCTGAGCGTAAATTAGTTCCAGACGCGCCGGGCCGTCTCCACCACAAGACGCATCTTGGCCCACTGATCGTCTTCCGTCAGAAGATTTCCTTCCATCGTGGATGCAAATCCGCACTGCGGGCTCAATGCAAGGTTTTCGAGCGGAACAAATCGCGACGCTTCCTTAATTCGCTCGACGAGTTCGTCCGCGTGCTCGAGCTGGGGCCGCTTCGAGCTGATTAGTCCCAACACCACCGTCTTTCCCTTCGGAATGAATCGAAGCGGCTCGAACGTCCCGGAACGCTCGTCATCGTATTCGAGAAGGAACCGGTCCACGTCCATCGTGCCGAAGAGTTTTTCGGCAACCGCGTCGTAGCCGCCCTCGGCGTACCAGTGGCTTCGATTGTTTCCGCGGCAAAGGTGCATCGCGAGCGTCACGCCTGGTTTGCGCGCGGCCTCAAAACACGCGTTGTCCGCGCGGATCGCTTCGTCCAGCGCCGCGTCCGGATCCATTTTCATTTCCGTGCGAATCCACTCGCGCCATTTAGGGTCCATGTAGTAGCTGTATCGCGGCGCATCAATCTGGATGTAACGCACGCCCTCGGTCGAAAGCTTGGCGAGATCGCTCTTCATGATTTCGACGATGTCCCACAAGAGCGCCGAGTGGGTCGGGTACGCTTTGTCCGTGATTCCTTGCTTGAACGAAATGGCGGGGAACTGTGTCGCGCTCGGCAGGGTCATCTTAATCGCGCCGGGCGCATGAGCTTTCAGAAACGGCAGTTCGTGGCCCGTCAGCGGCCGCACCTGGCGCAGCTTCCTGCTGACGATTCCAGTAACGCTGCTCACCGGCGCGTTCTTCGCTTGTCCCGCGTTCCAGCTTCGAGCCACGGCGTCCGCTAAGTCAAAGCCCTCGACCGCGTCGGTGAAATCGCTCATGAAATTTCGTCGGCGCAGCTCGCCGTCGGTAAAAATGTCGAAGCCCAATTCCTTCTGCTTGGCGAGAACACGAAATATGTGCTCGTCTTCGAGCGCGTGGAGCCGCGCGGAATCCTGCCCAGCCGAGTTTCGCGCCGCGAGCAAGTCTGCGGGTCGCAGGAAACTCCCGATGTGGTCGGCTCTGTGCGGTGTCGCCATGGTTATCGTTCCTCTTTCTCAATCGCCAGTGGAGGCTGGAAATGATTTGATCAGGATTCGCGGATCGCCGCGGGATGCATGGCCATGCTCGACGAAATCCGTTCGGCCGCGTCCCGCGTCAAGGCAATCTTTCTTGCCAATTCTTTTCCGCGAAAGCGTGGCGTTGGCCCGGCCATTCCCACGGCGCCAATCACGTGGCCTTCGATCGTCCGAATCGGAGCCGCCACGCCGCTCAGCCCACGTTCGAGCTCCTCGTTATCGAGAGCGTATCCGCGCTGGACGATTAGTCGAAGATTTTCCTTCAGAGCTGAGATGCGCGTCAACGTGGACGGCGTGAATCGAGGCAATCCATTCGGCGTCACGGCAGCGGCCAGAATGTTTTCGATTTCCTTCTCGGGCAGAGACGCGAGTACGGCCTTTCCGACGGCGGTGCAATGGGCAGGGAAGCGCGCGCCGACGGGCGTGCGGACCGCGATAACGGTGTCGCGGGAATCCACGCGGTCGAGGCACATGATTCCACCCGACCCGGGAACGGCAAGGCTCACGCTTTCCCTCGACGCGCGCGCCAATTCAAGCAACGCGGCATGCGCCTCGGTGCGCAACGTGCGGGATTCCACGGCCCTGGTTCCCAATTCATGGAGCTTCAAGCCCAACCGGTAGCGCTCGCTCTCTGGATTTTTCTCGATGATCTGGAAGCGCTCCATGGCATTGAGCAAACGATGAGTGGTCGTCTTGTTGATACTGAGCGCCGCGGCGATCTGCGTGATACCCATTTCCGGGCCGTTCTGGCCAAGGTGAACGAGGATGCGCAGCGCTTTCTGCAGCGATTTGCTCGATCCGGGCGCCCCGCCCCCGCCGCGCAACGCCCGTCTTTTCGGTAATCGTGATCGTGACAGCAATTGCTCAGCCTCCGAACGGCTTTACTCCAAGTTTTGCTTGACGACGGCCGCATTGTAGATAGAATTCCGGTAAAGTCAATATGAAATCATAGTTCATATTGTGAAACAAGTTCGATCGGGAGGAAGGACTAATGTTCCTTCGAGACAACTGGTACGCGGTCGCCTGGGATTCCGAAATCAAGCACGCGCCGTTTGCGCGCACCGTCTGCGGCGAACCGATCGTCCTGTATCGCCAGATGAACGGCGCTGTTTCCGCCTTCGAAGATTGCTGCCCGCATCGCCTGCTGCCGCTTTCGATGGGTTACCTGCAGGGCGACCATCTCGTTTGTAAATACCACGGTCTCGAATTCAATGAATGCGGCCAGTGCGTCTGGATGCCGGGACAGGAGGGCGTTCGAAAAGACTTCAACGTGCGGACCTACCCGATCGTGGAGAAGCACCGATTTGTCTGGGTCTGGATTGGCGATCCCAAGCTCGCGGCGGAAAGCAAAATTCCCGATCTGCAATGGTGCTCGGACCCGAAATGGGTCTTCGAAGGCAGCACGTATCACATGAAATGTGACTATCTTCTGCTCGTCGATAACCTGATGGATTTGTCTCACGAGACCTACGTGCATCCCACCAGCATTGGGCAGCGCGAGATCGTCGAAGCGCCCATCAAAGCCACGTCGGATGATTACACCGTCACACTGACGCGGTGGATGTACGGCATCGATCCGCCTCCGTTCTGGGCTGCGAATCTGCGCTCCAGCGAAAAATGCGATCGCTGGCAAATCTGCCAGTTTTCTCTGCCCTCGAATGTGATGATCGACGTTGGCGTGGCGCTTGCTGGAACCGGCGCGCCCGAAGGCAATCGCTCGAAAGGCGTCACAGGAATCGTCGTGAATCTCATGACGCCCGAGACGGAAACTTCCACGTGGTATCACTGGGGCATGGCCCGCAATTTCCAGACGGAAGATCGCGGCCTAACATTCCGGATTCGCGACGGGCAGGCGGCAGTCTTCGCGGAGGATCTCGCCGTGCTCGACGCGCAGCAGCAAAGCATTCTTCAGCGTCCCGGACGCGAGCTGCGCAACCTCAAGATTGATGCAGGCGGAGTCCACGCGAGGCGGATCATCGAGCGCGAGCTTTCCCGGCACGCTCAGGTCGCCGCCGGATGACATAGTCGCGGCTGGAGTTGTGACGCGCGTTACAGACTGCTGAGCGGAACCGGGTCATAAAGGAAGAATAGTATTAGTTAGGTCTTTGGTTCATGAAGAAGGCCCATGTTGGGAATTCACGGAAGCTTAAGGGAATGGAGATTAACAATGCTAAATCGAATTATCGGCAGCATAGGACTGGCGGCCGGATTGGTTTTGCTAGCGGGAAATCCGGCGGCCGCGCAGGACAAGCAGATCAAAAAAGAACCGATCCAACAAACGAACCCGTCGTCAGGCGCGGAGATGTTCAAGACGTATTGCAGCGCCTGCCATGGCAAAGATGCAAAAGGTGACGGCCCGGCCGCGTCAGAGTTGAAGGTGGCGCCGCCGAACCTCACACTGCTCGCCCAGAAGAACGGCGGCAAATTTCCCGAGGACATGGTCGCGACTGTTCTGCGTTACGGCGCGAAGGCCCCGGCTCACGGAGCGGCGGAAATGCCGACGTGGGGGCCGCTATTCCAGTCGCTCAACACAGCCGACTCGTCGCAAGTCAACATGAGGATTTCGAACCTGACGAAATACATCAAATCCTTGCAGGTGAAGTAGCGTTCTGGTAGTACGAGACTTCGTTCGCTGAGATTCTGCGACGGTGAGAACGGCTCGCGATGGAAGAGAGGTGGGCCGCATCGATGGTCCGCCTCGGATTGCGTGCGGTTCTCTCTGTCACGAGGCGGGTTGTCTCGAATGAGACCGAATAATGTCGCTCCGAAGTTGAAGATCGGTAGATCAATCAGCATCTCAATCCTGCGACTCCGTTTCTCATCTTCGCTTCTTGTGGCCGTTCTGGCCTGCGCGGGCTGCGATGGGACCGGAACGAAAATGGCGAGTGCCCCGATTTCGTCTCCGGCGGACGTTGACGCAGCACGCATCACAGGTGCCGACCGTGAGCCGGGCAATTGGATGACGTACGGGCGCACCTACAACGAACAGCGGTTCAGTCCGCTGAAGGCAATCAACGACCACAACGTCAGCCATCTTGGCTTGGTGTGGTCATTTGATCTCGACACTCGCCGAGGCCAGGAGGCCACCCCAATCGTCGTTGATGGAAAGATGTATTTCACGACGGCTTGGAGCAAAGCATTCGCGCTCGATGCAGCAACGGGCGCGCCGATCTGGGCCTACGATCCCAAAGTCCCTCCGGAATGGGGAGTGAATGCGTGTTGCGACGTCGTCAATCGCGGCGTCGCCGTATGGCATGGCAAAGTCATATTTGCCACGCTCGATGGGCGCCTCATCGCCCTTGACGCGGCCACGGGCAGGAGAGTTTGGGAAACGCTGACGATTGATCCCAAATTTCGCTATACGATCACAGGCGCGCCTCGGGTCGTAAAAGGCAAAGTAATCATCGGCAATGGCGGCGCCGAGATGAGTGTTCGCGGCTACGTCTCCGCCTACGACGCCGAAACGGGAAAGTTGATTTGGCGTTTTTACACCGTTCCCGGCGATCCCTCGAAGCCCTTCGAGAGTCCAATTCTCGCAAAAGCGGCGAAGACCTGGACCGGTGAATGGTGGAAATTCGGCGGCGGAGGAACGGTTTGGGATTCGATCGTCTACGATCCCGAACTTGATCTCCTCTATCTGGGCGTGGGCAACGGCGCACCGTGGAACTGGCACATACGCAGCCCAAAGGGCGGCGACAATTTGTTCCTCTCCTCGATTGTCGCGCTGAAGCCTGATACCGGCGAGTACGTCTGGCACTATCAGGAAACGCCCGCGGAAATGTGGGACTACACCGCGAGCCAGCAAATCACTCTCGCGGACGTCACAATCGACGGCCAAGCACGCAAAGTCCTGTTTCACGCGCCTAAGAATGGCTTCTTCTATGTTCTCGACCGAGCCAGCGGCGCGCTCATTTCGGCGAAACCTTACACCTATATCAATTGGGCCACCGGCGTGGACATGAAGACCGGCCGGCCCATCGAAACTCCCATCGCGCGCTATCCCGGCAAGGACCCCGCGCCCGTCGTGCCCGGGCCGCTCGGCGCGCACAGTTGGCAGCCGATGTCATTTGATCCGATGACAGGACTTGTCTACATCCCAGTCAACGACCTCGGCTTCAAATACAAGTCCCCCGATCATTTCGAAGTGAAGTCGCTCGCTCCGAATTACGGTGTGGATGTGGTCGCAGCGGGCATGCCGCAGGACCCGAAAATCAAGAGCGCCATCCTCGGCACAATCAAAGGAAAGCTCGTCGCGTGGGATCCGCTGCAACAAAAGCAAGCGTGGGCAATCGAACGCGCCGCACCGTGGAATGGCGGCGTGCTTTCCACGGCGGGTAACCTGGTGTTCGAAGGCACCGCTGACGGAACCTTTGAGGCTTATCGCGCCGACAACGGACAGAAAGTTTGGTCCTTCACCGCCAGCACCGGCGTGATGGCCGGCCCCGTGGCGTACGAAGTGAACGGAGAGCAATACATTGCTGTCCTCTCGGGCTGGGGTGGGGTCTTCCCTCTGGCAACGGGCGAAATCGCGCTGAGACTGAGCAAGCCGCCGAACGTCGGACAAATGCTCGCATTCAAGCTCGGAGGCAAAGCGGTGCTTCCGGTCGTCGAGCCGCCGCAGCGGCCCGTGCTCAACCCGCCACCTTCAACCGCTAGCGCAATGACGATCAAGTCGGGGGAAGCGCTCTATCAGCGTTACTGCGCTGAGTGCCACGGCGATGTTGCCGTCAGCGGCGGCGTGCTTCCCGATCTGCGCTATTCGAGTGCACTTGCGAACGATCAATGGTTCCACATCGTGCTCGACGGAATGCTACAGCCGAACGGAATGGTTTCATTTTCGAAGGAACTCTCGCACGGCGACGCCGAATCGATTCGCGCCTATGTGATCTCGCGAGCAAATCAAGCCGCCGCCGAAGCCCGCGGAGCCAAACAGAAATAGTCGCGCCGCCATCAAACTCAGCCGGCAATTGTAGCGCCGGGCTTCAGCCCGGCATCTTCGCTCTCGTCTTTCGTTCAGCGCGACAATTCTTAGTGCACCGCTCTGTCAGTTCCTTTCCAATAAGGCGCACGCAGCGTTTTCCGGTCAAGTTTTCCCGCAGGCGTCTTCGGAATCTCACTTCGAAATTCCACGGACTTGGGTGATTTCATTCCGCCGAGTTTTGCCTTGCAGTGGCTGATGATCGTTCGCTCGTCAAGCGACGCCCCTTTTTCGAGGACCACGAACGCCTTCACCGCTTCTCCCCAAGTTTCATCAGGCACGCCGATCACCGCGCATTCGTGAACTTCGGGCAGCGCCATGATCCCCGCTTCGACTTCGGCGGAAAACACGTTGAAGCCACCGGTTATGATCATGTCCTTCTTGCGATCGGCAATGTAGAAGAAGCCGTCGTCGTCGCGGTACCCGACGTCTCCCGTGTGATGCCAGCCGAACTTGCGGATCTCGGCGGTCGCTTCAGGCAGGTTGTAGTATCCCGGCGTGACCAGCGTGCCGCGCGCGACAATTTCGCCGGTTTGATTTGCCGGCAGCAAGTGTCCTTCGTCGTCCATGATCGCGAGCCGCACCGCCGAAGTGGCCTGGCCGCAACTTGCCAGCCGCTCGGGATGCTCTCCGGCCGCCGCCGCAGCTACGGTTTTCTGGTCGAGCCATGTCAGCAGCATCGGCGCTTCGGTTTGGCCGTAGGACTGGCACATGCAAGGCCCGAAAATCTCGACGGCGCGTTTGAGCTTGTCGGGCGAAACCGGCGATCCGGCCAGGAGGAAAACGCGCAAGGTCGAATAATTGAATTTCGAAATCTCGGGAAGCGCCAGAAGTTTGTAAAGCGCGGTCGGCGGGAGAAATAAATGCGTCGCGCGATGTTGTTCAATTGCCCGCGAGACTTCGAGCGGATCGAAACCTTGCATGACGACGTTCATCGCGCCGATCGAGAACATCGCAAACGCCACGACGCCCGCCGCGTGCGATAGCGGCGCGACGCACAGGCTCACCGGCTCGACATCGCCGCCACGCCAGTAGTGCGAGGCCATCTCGAGCATAGTGCCCCACGCGAGGCTCGTCACGCGAACGCCCTTCGCCGGACCGGTCGTCCCGCCGGTCGGCACGAGCCCGACAAGCCGCTCGATGTTTCCGCCCGCGTCGCCCCAATCGAAATCCGGCGCGGTGTCTCCCTGCTCCATGAACGATTCAAGGGAGGGATCGGCACCGCACGGCGCGTCAATGCACACAAAATTCTTCAATGTCGGTACGCTTTTCCTCAACGCTTCGACATCATCATGAAAATCGCTGTGATAGAAAAGCCAGGAAGCGGCGACGTAGTTGAGGTATACGATGTTGGCAGCCGCCGCGTTGCGATAATTGAGCGGTACCCAAGCCGCGCCGGCGCGCATCAGGCCAAGCATGCACAGCAATACGCGCCCGTCGTTGGTCGAGTAGATCGCCGCGCGATCTTCATCGCGCAAGCCGGCCGCTCGCATGGCGCGCGCGATCCGCTCGCTAGATTTCCGAGTGTCACGGTAGGAGTAGTGCATACCGCGATCGAGAATCGCCGTCCGGTCCGGATAGGCTTCCGCGCCCTTATCGAAATAGTCGATCGCTCGCATCTAGTATCAATTTAGCGCCGAACGCGGTCGCAAGCGATTCCTGTCCGCCGGCTCGCCATCACGAGAGCATCTTCATCTTGGAGAGCCCATAACTCTCAAGCGTTTTCAGAAGCTCGCGAGCTCCGAAAGCGGCCGCAGCCGATGCATAGCCCACCTGCCGCGGCGCGCCGTGGACCAGATTGTGTGCGGCCCACGCCTGGATCAATCCCGTCTGCCGGTAGCAGCACGTTCCAAAGAGTACGCACTGCGCGAAATCCGTCGAGCCGCGCCCGACGATCACATCAATCGTCCGCTGTTCGCGGGGATTCTCCCGTGGCGGCGTCCCGGCTTGTACCGAGTCGGCCATCTCGGAGAGCTTCTTTTTCTGCTCGCGCTTCGGCAACGGTTTGATGTGCTCTTCGTAATACTTCTCCGTCGCCAGCACATTCTCCATGATTTGCCGCACCAGCAGTCCGCCGAACGACCGCACGTTCGCGATTTGCGGATGATCCTTGTACCAGACCGGGTGCGGAAAGCCGCCCCAGCTCAACGCCAGTTGCGTGCGGATGTATCCCGGCACGACGACTTCATACCCGACCGCGCGCTGCCACATCTGATAGCGGTTTTGCTCGAGGAAATATCCGTCCGTTTGGATGGCCGCGAAAATCGTTTGCGTCGAGCCGTACGTCGGGAAACCGTAGAACATCGTCAGGATTTCAAAAGTGTCGATCGCGCCGCTTTCAAGGCAAAGCCGCGCCGCCGCATCGCTCGGAGCCGACATGTACGCCGTTCCCGGGGCAACCAGCAGTCCCTTCGCCGCAAACTTCTCGCCCCAATTCTCAGAGACCTCGCGGTGCCACGCTTGCTCTCCTCCGATGTCTACGTAGTGGCATCCAGCCTTCAGCGCCGCTTCCACGATCGTCGCGCCCAGATAGATGCATGGGCCTGTCGCGTTGCAGACGACTCTGGCGCCGGAGAACAATTTGGCAAGCTCATCCACCGAGTGGCCGGCTTCGGCGACTTCGTAGTCCGCGGTTTCAATGCCTGGGACGCGGCTCATCACATCCTTGATTTTCACCGAATTCCGGCCCGCGGCTATAAAGGGGATGTTGTACTCGCGCAAAAACTCGGCAACGAGCCGCCCCGAAAAGCCGCTGGCTCCATACAGCACAACAGGTCGCTTGCCTGCCATGAAATCCTCCCTGAATATTTCCACCCGCCCGTCACGAGTGAGCAGGGCCAATCGTGTGTCCCGCAAGCGCCGATTTTAGGCTAAAGTCTCTTTCTGACTAGTAGACACCTTTTGGTGACCTGGTATCTTGAGGGTGCGCGGAGGGGACGCGATGGACCACTTCGAGTGTCCCGTGAAGCTCACGGCAAGCATCATCGGTGGGAAATGGAAGCCCTTGATTATTTTCCATCTCGAAACGGGCACGCGGCGTTTCAGCGAACTGCAGCGATTAATTCCCAGCACGACCAAGAAGATGCTGACGAAACATCTTCGCGAGCTCGAGCGGGACGAAATCATCCATCGAGCCGTTTATGCTGAAGTCCCTCCGCGCGTGGAGTATTCGCTCACGCGCCACGGGCAGAGCCTGCGGCCGATTCTGAAGCTCATGTCGGCCTGGGGCAAGCGGCATCGAACTCGATACGCCGCAGCCGCGAAATGAAACTGAGTTGGAAAATTGAGGCCGTTTCAGCGGTCACTGCTGCTGTTGGCGCTGCGCGGAATCCACTGAGTCAAACTTGACGGGCCGCGAACGAATGACGGTTGCCGGCGGTAACTCCTGCGGCGCAGGCGAATCAACTTTCGAAACGATCACAGACACCGAAAGTTCGCTTTCCGCTTCGCCTTTGTAAACGCCGCGAGTCGGCGGCACGTCGGCGTAATCGCGCCCGACCGCCACGCGGATGTGCCGCTCTCCGCCCAATAGATTGTTCGTCGGATCGAATGGAATCCATCCGAGCGAAGGCAGAAATGCTTCCACCCACGCATGCGTCGCGCCTGCGGCCGAGCGGTCGTGCGACTCCTCGGCGTGGAAGAGATACCCGCTGACATAGCGGCCGGGAATCTGCTGCTTTCGCAGAAGCGCGATCATGATGTGCGCGAAATCCTGGCACACGCCGCGCCGCGCGCGCAACGCGTCGTCAATCGGCGAATCCACTTTCGTCGTGTTGGGCGCGTATTCGATGTTGCGGAAGAGCGCGTCGTTCAATTCGAGCACGCACTCAAAAGGATTCCCGCGCCGCTCCCATTGAATTTCTTGCGCCAGTTTGTCGACCTCCTCGGTGGGCCGCGCATACGCGCTCGGAAGAAGCATGTCCATGAGTTCGCCCGTCGAAATCCGCGCGTCGAGGTCCTGCCAGGCACCCGCGCCGGAAGGTTCCGGCAGCGGATGGGCCGTGACGTCCACCAACGCTTCCGCTTTCACCTGAATTTGCGCGTGGAGTCCGGGAATGTCGAAGTGATGCACGGTATTCCCGAAAAAATCGCGGTAAGCCATCGTGTTGGTCTGTGGTGTGACGTCGAGAAAAAATGTGAGACATCGTTGCCGTGCGTCGCTGCGCGGCTGCATGCGCACTTCCATCAAGCTTTCCCGGATCGCGGGTTCGTAGCGGAAGCTCGTAACGTGGCGAATCGAGTAGGTCATGCTATTCACCCTTCTCGATTAGGACGTGCCAGCGCCCATTTTGGTTCAAGCAATCAACTCCGATTCGACCACGTAGTCGAAGTAGATCTGATGAATTGCCGCATGAATCCGTCCGCACTCGCTCCGGATGCCGGCGAGATAGCCGTCCGCGCCCTGCGCCATAATTTCTTCGATCTGGCTGAAGCTGAGCTGCGCGCGAAGCCGCCCGGCAATCCGTGTAGGCAATTTGGCGCGCCGTTCGGTGAGCTCGCCGATCACGTGCAACGCGGCATTCACACGCTCCACCGAGAACCTCACGGAATGCGGAAATTCCGGGTTGAGCAGAAGAAATTCCGCCACGCGCAGCGGCCGTATCTCCGCCGTATGCGTCTTGCAATACGCCTCAAAAGCGCCGCAGCCGCGCAGAAGCCCGATACACTCCAGATACCCCGCGCTCTCCACGGCCTGGTCGGAGGGCGACGGAAATTGCTCGAAATGTTTGGCGATCAGGCACGCCAGTGTATCGGTTCTTTCCACGTAGCGCCCCAACTGGATGTACTGCCAGCCCTCGCCATGGCTCATCGTCGCGTCCGTGATGCCTTGAAAAAGATGAGCGCCGTCCTGCACCGACCGGAAAAACTCGTGCGAATTGATGGCGTGCCGCTCGTCGGAGCCGCTCTTGATCACATCGAGATAGAGCCGGTTGAGTTGTTCCCACATTTCAGAACTGCACTGTTCCCGGACATGGCGAAGATTTTCGCGCGCCGCGGCGATGGACGAAAGAATCGACGAAGTATTCGTGCGGCTGAATGCCAGCACGTGTACCGGGCTGGCTGCAATCGTGGGCCCCGTTTCCGGCGAACGCACTTGCAGCGCATCCTGCAAGAATCGCCAGCGTCCGGCGCCCGCTTCAAGCGATTCATCGAGCCACAACTGCAGCTCGACATCCACGAGCCTCGCCGTATGCTCGGCTCGCTCGAGGTAGCGGCTCATCCAATACAAGCTGTCGGCCACTCGCGATAGCATTCCGGTTTGCCCCTGAATCGTCCGATCGAAATAATCCCTCGGCGGCCTCATGAAGCGAGCCGGCCGCGAAGGGGAGAAGGACCGGTGCGAATCGCGCTGGATTGCGTGCGCCGCGGTTCTCCCTCGCGCGATTCGCGAAGCACCCAAGTGTCTTTGCTGCCGCCGCCTTGCGACGAGTTCACGACGAGTGAGCCTTTCGGAAGAGCCACTCGCGTCAATCCGCCCGGAACGAGAGTCACTTTCTCGCCGCACAAAATGTACGGCCGCAAATCAATATGCCGGGACTCGACGTCGCCGTCTATAAGGCAAGGCGCGCAGGATAGCGCCAGCGTGGGCTGCGCGATGTAATTGCGAGGCTCTGCCAAAATCCGGCTGCGGAATTCATCACGTTGCGCGGCCGTGCTGTGCGGACCGATCAGCATCCCGTAACCGCCGGATTCGCCCACGGCTTTCACCACCATCTCGGACAAGTGCTCGAGCACATGGCTTCGCTGGCTCGAATCGGAAAGCAGAAACGTCGGAACGTTGGGAAGCACCGCTTCTTCATCCAGGTAGTACCGGATGATCTCGGGGACGTACGCGTACACCGCCTTGTCGTCGGCGACGCCCGTGCCGATCGCATTGGCCAGCGTCACGTTTCCTGCGCGGTACGCGTTGAAAAGGCCTGGAACGCCAAGCACCGAATCCGGACGGAAGCTCAGCGGATCGAGAAAATCATCGTCAACGCGCCGGTAAATGATATCCACGCGCCGCAGTCCGGCAGTTGTCCGCATGTAGACGACGTTTTCGTGAACGAGAAGATCGCGGCCCTCGACGAGCTCGATTCCCATCTGCTGCGCAAGAAACGTGTGCTCGAAGTACGCTGAATTGGAGACGCCCGGGGTGAGCAGCACTGTCGTCAAATCGTGCCCTGAGGCTGAATTCGCCGGTGCGAGCGTGCGCAGCGTCGCGAGCAGCGCCTGCGGATAATGATCCACCGGCCAAACGCCGTAATCCCGGAACATCGTCGGAAACACGCGCTTCAGAACCTTACGGTTCGCGAGCATGTACGACACGCCGCTCGGAACCCGCAGATTGTCTTCCAGCACCGCGAAATGGCCGTCCGGTAGGCGTATCAAATCGGTTCCGCAGATGCTGACGTACGTGTCGCGCGGCACATCCAATCCGCGCATCTCGCGCCGGAAATGCCGGCAACTGTACACGAGCTCGCGCGGCACCACGCCGTCGTTCAGGATTTTTTCGTCGTGATAGATGTCTTTGAGGAAAAGATTGAGGGCCGTAATCCGCTGCGTGAGCCCTTTCTCAATCTGCGCCCACTCCGGCGCTGGAATGATGCGCGGAATCAGGTCGTTCGGAAAAATTCGCTCGGTGCCTTCCTTCGTGCCGTACACCGTGAAGGTAATGCCCTCATGGAGAAATGAGAGATCGGCGGCCTGCTGGCTTCGCCGCAATTCTTCCGGTGGCAGGCTGAGAATCGTTTGATACAGCGCCTCGTAGTGCGGGCGCGGAACCCCTGGCGTCTGAAACATCTCGTCGTATGCAGTTTCAAGCCGGTAGCGCACGAAGGAGGGTGGAACGATCGTTCGAGCCGGCATTGGAGATGCGGTCATGAAGTTCAACGTTTCCAGGCAACTGACCCATAAAATCGAGAAGGCCTATCCGGATACCGGCTTTCTTGACGAGCGAACCTCGGGGGATCATCACGGCTCCGCAGCCTTCAGCTTTGCGCGGGTAGCATGGGTAATCTAGGCACTGCGCGATGCGAAGTCCAATCGAACTTTTCGATGGAGCCGATGTGCTTTCCGGGGGATCGGCTGATGTCCGAAGCGCCCGTCAGAATAGGAAATAGCGCTGCGCCAACGGCAGCACTTTGGCCGGCTCGCACGTCACGAGATGCCCGTCCACGCGCACTTCGTACGTTTCCGGATCGACTTCAATCGCCGGCGTGGCTTGGTTGTGGCGCATGTCTTTCTTCCCAATTTTGCGGCAGTCGCTCACCGCTGCGACGCGGTGCTTCAGACCTAGTTTCTCTGCAAGCCCATTCTTCCGAGCCGTCTGCGAGACAAACGTGATGCTCGTCGCTCCGATTGCCCCGCCGAAGCTTCCGAACATCGGACGATAAAGCACCGGCTGTGGCGTCGGAATGGAAGCGTTTGGATCTCCCATCACGCTCCACGCGATGAATCCGCCCTTGAGAACCATCTCGGGCTTGACGCCAAAAAACGCCGGCTTCCACAACACGAGGTCGGCAAGCTTCCCCGGCTCGATCGAGCCGATCTCCGCGGCCAACCCATGGGTGATCGCCGGATTGATCGTGTACTTCGCGACGTAGCGCTTCGCTCGAAAATTATCGTTGCGGCTCGAATCCTCAGGCAGCGGCCCTCGCTGGACCTTCATTTTGTGAGCGGTTTGCCACGTGCGCGTAACGACTTCTCCGATTCGGCCCATTGCCTGAGAATCGCTCGAGAGCATGCTGAGCACGCCGAGATCGTGCAACACATCCTCAGCCGCAATCGTCTCGGGACGGATTCGGCTCTCGGCAAACGCAACGTCTTCGGGCACGAGCGGATTCAAGTGATGGCAGACCATGAGCATGTCCAAGTGTTCGGCGATCGTGTTGACCGTGTAAGGCCGCGTCGGATTCGTCGAAGAGGGAAGCACATTCGGGTGCGACGCAATGCGAATAATGTCGGGCGCGTGGCCGCCGCCGGCTCCTTCGGTGTGATACGTGTGGATTGCCCGGCCAGCGATCGCGGCGACCGTCGCCTCAAGAAATCCCGCTTCGTTAATCGTGTCCGTGTGAATTGATACCTGCACATCGTACTCATCGGCCACTTTGAGGCACGCGTCAATCGCGGCGGGCGTCGTGCCCCAATCTTCATGCAGCTTCAGTCCGCACGCTCCCGCTTCAATCTGTTCGGCGAGCGGCGCGCGCGTCGCGGCATTGCCTTTTCCGAGAAAGCCGAAATTCATCGGCCACGCATCGGCGGCTTCGAGCATCCGCGCCAAATTCCACGCGCCCGGCGTGCAAGTGGTGGCCGCGGTGCCAGTGGCCGGCCCGGTGCCTCCGCCGACCATCGTCGTTGTTCCGCTCGAAATCGCTTCGTATACTTGCTGCGGCGAGATGAAGTGGATGTGGCTATCTACGCCGCCCGCCGTGACGATCAAATTCTCGCCGGCTATCACTTCCGTCGCAGCGCCAATCACCAGCTCCGGATCGACCCCCGCCATCGTGTGAGGATTCCCAGCTTTTCCAACTTTGACAATGCGGCCGTTCTTCACGCCGATGTCGCCCTTGACGATTCCCCAGTGATCCAAAATCACGGCGTTCGTGATCACCAGATCGAGCGCTCCTTCCGCGCCTTCCCGCACGGCCGTGCTGCTCTGGCCCATTCCGTCGCGGATCACTTTTCCGCCGCCAAAGGTCACTTCGTCGCCGTAAACGGCGAAATCCTTTTCGATCTCGATGCAGAGGTCAGTGTCGCCAAGGCGGATTCGGTCTCCGCGCGTCGGGCCGTACAAGTCCGCGTAAGTTCGGCGCGGAATTTGGAGACTCATCAGGACTTATCCTTCGCGAATTGAAACCCCTCTTGCCGCGCGCGATCGAGCGCTCGCGCACGCAACGCGGCGTCGGCGAGGGCGCCTTCCACGAGACCGTTAAATCCATGTATGATCTTTTCCCCGGCAAATTCCGTAAGCTCGATTTCCTTTTCTTCGCCGGGCTCAAAACGAACCGCCGTGCCGGCCGGAATATTGAGTCGCAGGCCGTAAGCGGCGGGGCGATCAAAGGCGAGCTCGCGATTAACTTCGAAGAAGTGAAAGTGGCTGCCGATTTGTACGGGGCGGTCGCCGGTGTTTCGCACAACGATGCGAACCGTGCGCCGCCCGGCATTCGCCTCGATCGGTCCCGCTTTTTCGTCCAGCATGTATTCGCCCGGAATCAACGCCGCACCCCGTTACGCAATCGGATCGTGGACGGTGACGAGTTTCGTTCCGTCCGGAAACGTCGCTTCCACCTGCACTTCGTGAATCATCTCGGGCACGCCCTCCATCACTTCCGCGCGCGCCAGTATTTTCTTTCCGAAGCTCATGATTTCCGCGACGCTCTTGCCGTCCCGCGCCGCCTCAAGGATTTCAGCTGACAGAATGGAAACTGCCTCAACGTAGTTGAGCTTCAATCCACGCGCCTGGCGGCGACGCGCGAGATCGGCCGCGACGACAATCATCAACTTTTCCTGTTCACGCGGCGTTAGATGCATCGGACACCTCCCTGTTCCAAATTGCCCGCGTACCGCCAGCCAACCTCATTGAACTTTTCTCGGCAGAATCGGCGCTCGCCCATAAAGAAAAACCTTCGCACTGCTCCAAAGCGCCTTCAGCGCCGGAAGAATTTCCCGTCCGCCCCGCGCGAGCCCGCGGATTGCCAAGCCATAAGCGGGAAGCGTGCTGACGGACCACAGCATTTCCCCCTTTTTGCACCATGGCGCAGCGGCTTCGCGCAAATGCGCTTCCGCGGCAAGCCAGTTCGCCGGTTCAACTCCGGCGTGGCAAACGTAGAACGTAGTCCAGTAACGATATACGCCGAGCCTCGCAATTGCGTCCATGCGGATTTCACCCGGCTCGAGATCCACATTCTCAAACGCGATCAACCTTCCGCCCGCCCGGATTTCCGTTCTTAAGCCGACCCGGCGATACGCGAAGCACTCCCCGCGCGCTTCGCGTCCCGGCGCGAGGATTTCCCACCAAAAAAGTCCCGCACCCGGCGAAAGTTGTATGCGTGTCGTCTGCTGAAACTGCGCTCCTGAAAACGGTATGATCGCGTCCGGAACATATTCGAGGAGTCCGTTTTCATCGACGACGACTTCGTTGGTTTGAACTGCAGGAGGAGAGTCTCGGCGCGAGCGGTAGATGCGCGTCGCTCCGGTGGTCGTCAATTGCGCGCTTGCGCCGGGCCCAACCCGAACCGATAGCGCAAGCCTGTCGCCGCCGAGAACGCCTCCTGACACGTTGTGCAAATGGACCAACGCCGATTGGTCTTCGGCCGGAAAAGCACGTATCACCCGCAGAGGCGGCGACTGCGCTGCGTCGCTCAGCACCGTAACGCCGTCCGCCTCTCTGCGCTCAAACGTAAGAGCGAGAGAAGCGTTAACGTGCGCCGCCAAGCCGGCCCCTGATCGGGCAGCGGACACGAGTTCCTGCGTGTGGGTCATACGGTCAACTGATGAACAGACGCGTTGCAAGCGCCGGATGTTCCATCGCGCCCCAATCTTGCAACGGAGTGAAACTCGCAACGTCGTCAATCGTGTTCTGCGCGCTTCTCTCCGCCGTCTGCAAAATTGCGGGCTTGAGCTTCCACAGCAGACGCGTAGCTTCGCGCTGGCCGAACGGCATCAGCCTCTGGCACGCGGAAATGAGTCCGGCAAGCGACTGATGCAGAAAAGCCGCCACCACCGAATCAGCCGCAAAGCCGAATGCCCCGCCAGTGAGCCCGAACGCCGTGCTGTGATGAACCATTCCCCGAGAACGCTGCGATGCTTGCAACGCCTCCGCAATAAAGGGAAAATACCCGAGCTCGCTCACGGCCATCGTGAAGTGAAGGCCTAAAGCAGCGCTCGCCGCGCGACTCTCACGGCTTGGCTTACGCGCGCTCAGTTTTTCGTTCAACGCGAGCCACTCGGCCGGTGAAAACGCCTCAGCTGCGAAATTTCCGACTCTCCAGGCCTCCCGGCAAAACACAGCTTCAACAAGTCCCGCTTCGTGCAGATACACTTCAAAAAACTCCGGGAGCCTCGCAGCGTCAAGCAATTCTTCGGTTACCAAAGACTCGAGGCCGAACGAATGAGCAAGCGAGCCGATGGGCAGCGCGCTATCTGCGAGATGAAGAAGCTGCAAAAAGGCCACGCCGTCGGCCTTCGATTCATTCACGCTTCGAGAATGTTCTTGAGCCACGAAACCTCAATCGTGATGGTGCTCGGGGGAATGTTCGTGTCCGTCATCGTGCGCGTGGCTATGCGGCGTCCCCACGTACGGCGCATGGGCATCAATTACCGCATGCCGATCCGCCGGCGATGCGCTGATCTCGAGTTCCACCCATGCCACGACGTGATCGAGCCCGACCTCGTCGCGCAGATTGGTGAAAAAGAACGGCCGGTGTTTTCGCATCCGGCGCGAGTCGCGATCCATCACCTCAAGCGACGCGCCGACGTAAGGAGCAAGATCGATCTTGTTGATGACCAGCAAATCGGAGCGCGTGATTCCAGGCCCGCCCTTGCGCGGAATCTTGTCGCCTTCGGCCACATCAATCACGTAAATCCAAACGTCCACCAGCTCTGGGCTGAACGCAGCGCTCAAATTGTCGCCTCCGCTCTCGATAAAGACCAACTCAAGGCCCGGCAGGCTGTTCTCCAACTCCGCGATCGCCTGCAAATTCATCGAGGCATCTTCGCGAATCGCGGCGTGCGGGCACCCGCCCGTCTCGACCCCGCGAATGCGTTCGGCTGGCAGAGTTCCTTGTCGCAGCAGGAATTCCGCGTCTTCCTTGGTGTAAACATCGTTAGTGACGACGGCGAGATTCAATCGAGGCCACAGCCGCTGGCTAAGCCGATCCACCAGCGCCGTCTTCCCCGAGCCCACTGGACCCGCGACACCGATTCGAAATGCTCGCTTGCGGCTCATTTCGCGCCCTCCGTTGCCGCTTGCCAATTCGCCGGCTGATTCATCGCGCTTCGTTTTTTCCGCAGTTGAAGGCATTATCTCAGGCGGTGAATGACATCTTCAATGCAAACGAAACCTGACTATGCCGCGATGCTCGCCGTCGCGCTCGCCGAGGCCCGCCAGGGTCTCGCCGAGGGCGGACTTCCAATAGGCGCCGCTATCTTTGACGCCGCTGGCCGCCTCGTCAGCGCCGGCCACAACCGCCGCGTTCAACAAAGCGACCCCTCGGCGCATGCCGAGACCGACGCATTTCGCCGCGCGGGATGCCAGCGCAGCTACCGCAATCTAATCATGGTAACCACGCTCGCGCCCTGCTGGTATTGCAGCGGCCTCGTCCGCCAGTTTGGCTTCGGCACGCTCGTGATCGGCGAAAGCCGCACCTTTCAAGGCGGCGTTGACTGGCTTCGTTCGCTCGGCGTGCAAGTGGTTGACCTCGATTCCGACGAATGCGCCGCGCTTCTCACCGCATACATCCAGTCCCACCCTGAAGTCTGGAACGAAGACATCGGCCACGCCGACTAAATCCTTGTCCCACGCGCGTAGCATGAACTCAATCTAGGCAAAATCACCGGGACAGCTACCGTAGGGTCCGTCGGAAGACGGACCGCTCTCGTCCCGCAGCACAATTTCGCCCGATTAAATCATCCTGATTTCATCAGAGCCCGGAAGCGCCTCTGCCTCCGGGAGCCCGTCGACCCCGAAGCTAGTTGCGGCTTAAGGCTCCAATGTTTCGTCAGGGCATGACTTCAGTCATGCCGCAAGTGTCGCGAAATTACTGCGGCTTTAGCCGCTGAGGGCCTTTTTCCTGAGTCGTCGCTCCAAGCTCCGCGCATCAATCCCGAAACACAAATTTCAAAACAGCAGCCGCAGCGACATCTGAATCTGCCTTGGACTTCCAATGGTCTTATTCGTGATGCCCAATCCGCTGAGCGTTGGGCTCGCGTACAGCTGAGAGCCGTAGACCGGAAAGCCGTTAAAGTTCAAATTTTGCGTTACGTCGTCAACCGGGATGTCGAAGCTCGGCGTATTCGTCAAGTTGAAGATGTCCAGACTGTATCTCACAGATGTTCGCTCCGTAACTTGCGTCACCTTGATGATCGAAACGTCCGCCCGCTTCTGCCACGTTTGCCGGAAAATGTTGCGCTGCCCTTGCTGAATGAAGTTAGTTTCATACGTATCTCCCGGCGGAATTCCGCCGTTCAAATCGCCGGGACTGAGCAGCGGCAATGTGAAGCAAGAGGCGTTCAGTGCCGGAGTGCTTCCCGCGCCGGACGCGCCAGTTCGCGCGCTCTTGGCCGTGCAGCCGGGGGCCAAAGGCACGATCGGGTTCGTGATGCCGTCCGACACGCCGTAAAAAATGCTGCCGACCGCGCCGCTGTAATCAATCACGCTGTACGGCTGCCCGCTTTGAAGCACTGTCAATCCCGAAATGCCCCAGCCGTCGGTGAAACGGCCCCTCAATGAGTTCGGCGAGTAGAAATTCGGCAATTGGTAGAGATAGGTGAAATTGATCACATTCGTCCGGTCGAAGTCCGAGAGGCCGTAAGCCGAATGCAGATTAAGCGGATTGTTGCCGTTGTAAAAGAGCCCCATCGCGCTCTGCTCATCCGTCGCCCGCGAGAAGGTGTACGAAAAGCCGACCTGGAGGCCATGACTGACTCGCTTTTCGACATGGGCCTGAAGCGCGTTGTACGTGGAAATTCCCAGCGTTGAATACGACTCCGACTCGGATGAATAACCGATATACGGAACGCGCAGATCAATGTTCCCGCCTTCATAAGTCTCGAGCATCGAAGTTCCATCGGGAAGCCCCATGGGCGTGCAGCCCATGGTCACCGTCTGACTGCACGTGGGCGTGTAGGAACAGGCCCCCGGATTCGAAGTGGGATCGCAGCCGGGAGGCGCTTCGACGACGTAGCCATAGGTGTAATTCTGCCCGTGAATTGGATTTGAGGGCGTCGCGATGCCGGCTTGGTTAAACGGAATCGGAACCACTTCGTGGCGGCCGAGGTTACCGACGTAGCCGATGTCAAATGCGAGATCGCGGCGCGGTTGCCACTGAATATCAAACGTCTCGTTCATGGTGTAAGGAAGCTTGTTGTTCCGGTTGTAGTCGGCGAACGAGAAAAGCTGAGCGCCGCCCTCGATTGCCGCCGCGTTTGGCAGTACAAGCTTTGATGGATCGCCGGTCGGAGGAGTTTGAGGCATAGCACCCCAGGGATTCGAAAATGATCCGCCTGTGGGAAAGTTTGGATCGCACGTCGGAATGAATCCTTCGTAGTAGTCGCCGATCGTGGTGCAGACCTGGGAATTCACCCACGGTGGAGACTGGTTCACGCCAAACGGACCGCCGGGGATAAGCCCGGCTGCGAAGCCCGGAGAAAGATACGTGAAGAGTTCGCCGCGATCGTAATACATGCCCCAGCCGGCGCGCACCACCACCTTGTCATTGAACCTCTTCGGACTCCACGCGATTCCGATGCGCGGAGCCAAACCCCACTGCCGCCCCGTCAGGGTCGAATCGCTGACGCCTTTGGACGGAAAATCTTTGTTGTTCGCGGCAATAATGAAACCGTTCGAGACGATTTGATCCATCGATGCGTTGTAGTCGTATTGACTTGGATCAAAGTTGTAAAGCCGCCCGTACTTCTCTTTGAATCCTCCGTGATAGTCGAATCGAAGGCCCGCGCTCACGCTGAGATTCGATCGGATCTGAAACTTGTCCTGAACGTATTCACCCGTCTCGTTCGTGCGGTAGTAGCGGTTGGCGTCGCCTTGCAGATACGATGATGCGATGAAGCCGTTCGACGAGTAGGGCGTATCCAATCCCTGGAGGAACTGCGAGAAATCCGCGAACCCGATTATGCCCTTATTCGTGCGTTCATCCCGCGCATTGAGCTGCGTGTAGGAAAAGCTTCCGCCGAACGTGACCGTGTGTTTGCCATGAGTCCAAACGGCCTGGGCCGAAGGCATGAACCGGTTCTGAAATACTCCAGTGAACGCACCTTGCGAAGCCGCGCCCATCCCGATGCTCATCGCCGCATTGAACACCTGGCCCGTGTTCGCCGGTGAGAAATTCCCGAGATCATCAACGATGGTGATCCCCGGAAAATACGTGGAACCGAACTCATTGATGCCCAAATTCGCAGCAGTGAACGGCTGTGAGATCGTGCTGTAAACTTTCTCCCGAATGAATCCGAAGACCTCCGCCACATTGAGACTCGGCGTCAGCGTTTGCGTGTTGGTGATTGACGCGACCTGGCTTCCCGCGTCCAGGTGTTGCGTAAATCCCTCGACAAACGAGTATGCGAACGGCGCGATCGTCGGGTCATGCTGGTAGTAATACTTCAACGACAGCGTATCGGTTGGAGTCGCCAGAAAATCGAGATTTGCCACGGCCTGATCGGATTTGAAAAACGCCGGCTGCGTCGTGAAATAATTCTCCGGAAAGGTGATAGTCGGAGAGAAATTGGGGTTAGCCGAAGGAAACATGTATTGGCCGTTCGGCAGCTTGTAGTTCAGCAGGGCATAGGCCACGGGACTGATGTCGTTCGGCCCCGTTCCAACAACGGGATTCACGGACGAGAAAAAATTCGCGTTTGAGATGGCAGCGAGCCCCGCTGGGGTGCGATTGTCGTCCGCAAGCCCGAAGGGCACAACTCCCCGTATCGCTCCGATTTCCAAATCCGATGCGTGCACGTGCTGGTAGGAGACGTATCCGAAAAGCTTGTTCTTGATGATGGGAGCGCCCAGCGCTCCCCCCGCCGTGTAGCGATGCAGTTCTGGAACTTTTTCGCCCGCGGGAATATTCGGATCTGCGTTGTAGAAATAGGGAGCCGCATTTATCCAGTCCGTTCCGCGGTGGCCATAAAGGCTGCCGTGAATGCTGTTCGTGCCCGAGGCCGTGCTCATGTCAATGTGGGCGCCGCTTGTCGAGCCTTGCCCCGCGTCGTACATGGACGTGTTCACGCGAAATTCTTGAACGGTTTCCGGTGCCGGCGTCGGCAATGCCTGCCCAATGGCCAAATACGGAGCCGCCGAGCTCTGGACAATTTCCGCCGTCGAATTGGACGCGTTGGCAACGCCCGTGTTGTTGACCAGCCGCCCCGACGGAACGACGCTCGTGCTCTTGCCGTTAAATAGATTGCTCGCGTCAACGCCATTGAGCAGAAAAGTATTGCTGGTATCCCGCTGCCCATTGGCCCAAATCGGCTGATTGCCCAAACCGGCATTCACGCCAGTGCCAGTCGGCAGTTCCGCGTTGACACCGGGCGAAAGAATCGCCACGCCCGTGAAGCTTCCCGTCGGCAGCGGTATCGCTTCGAACTGCTGCTTGTCGAGCACGTAGCCGTTCGTCGTATCCACCGCATTCACAAGCGGATTTACCTGTACGGTGACGGTCGTGGTCACCGCGCCGACTTTCAGGCCCGTGTTCACCGTCATGGTGCGATTCGCTTGCACGGCGATGGACGGAATATCCTGCGTCTGAAATCCGTCGTGCGTGAATTTAAGCGTGTACGTCCCGATGGGCAGGTCAACGAACAAATAAAAACCCTCATCGTTGGTCACGACGGTTCGCGTCAACTGCGTCTGGTCTCCGACCAGCGTCACCGTGGTGTGTGGAAGCACGCCGCCGGTGTTATCGGTGACCGTGCCCGTAATGCCGCCGAGAGTTTGTTGGGCTTGCGCGGAGAACGTAATGGCGAGAAGGGCGGCAACGCCGAAAGCGCAACGTCGAATCATTTTCATTATTCGGCACGGCTCCTAAAATATGCATTTGTTCCGAAGTTCAGAACGAAAGAAAGTGGCGAAAGACTATTTCGAGTGATTCAGGAACCGAAACGGATTATTTGGATGGGCGGAATCTATTTTTTTAATTCGACACTGTCAAGCAAATGCGCTCAAGTTTTCCACAGCCCCTACGCAATCGAAATCAAGCTCAGAGTTAGGACTCCGGCGTTTCATCCGGCAAATTCTTCGTTCGGCGAGCGTTCCACACGAACCACAGCATGCCGGCGCCCAAATATGCGAGGTAGATGTAAGGCAATCTGCCGTAAGGTCCTTCCGGCACCGGATAGAGGTTGCCGGCGAGCGCAAGCAGCATCGCAGCGCACGCCAGCCAGGACAGAATTCGAATCGACAGCCGTACATGTCCCACGTTGGCATGCGCGTTCAAGTATCGCGGCAGCGTGATCGAGACCAGCGCGTACGCCACGATGAATCCGTAGGTCGCGAGCGATCCCAGCCAGCCGTAAACATCTAGTCCGCTTGCGCCGCGCGCCGCGAGCACAGCCACGGGAAGCACTGCCGCGAGGCCAGTTACGACGATCGCGCGGCTCGGCGTCTCATTGCGGGCATGCGTCGAACGCAGCGATCCATGCGCTATGCCGCCATGCGCCATCAGCAAGAGAACGCGCGCGGCCGCAGTGATGCAGGCCAGCGTCGCTGCGAACATGCTGATCAGCGCCCCGATATCAATCAACAGGCCGAGCCAGGGCACGCCGCCCACTTCCGATAACACGCGAAATGGCGCCGGGCTCGTCCCTAAATCCTGACCGGCCACTCGAAACCCAAGCACTTCCGCATACGCGCAGAAGGTGAACATGGCGCCCGCGAACGCGGCGCTCAGGATCACTGCCCGTGGAATCGTCTTCAAAGGATTGCGCGCCTCGCTCCCCAAGGTCGTCGCGCTCTCGAATCCGACAAAGCTGAACAGCGCGAGCACGAGCCCGAGCCGCAAGCCGCTGCCCGTGACTCCGGTCAAGTGCAGTTGAGTCCAATCCAGGTGCCGGCCCTGCCGCAAAAGCACTAGCGCAACCACGACAAGGATGCCGGTCACAGACGTCGCTTCGATCCACAGCATCAGCCGCGCGGAGATCTTCACGTCGCGCCAGGCGATCCACATGGAAACAGCGGTAACCAATATCGCGAGTGCTACCGCCGAGGCGATGGGCGCTTGCGTGCTGTGCATCAGGAGATTGCCGTAGTGATAGAAGCCGCCGATGACGCTTGATCCGGTGGCGACGTACGCGAGCAGCAGGCTCCAGGCGGCGATGGCTCCGAGCCACGGCGGAAGGATCAACGCCGCATAGCTATAGAGAGAGCCCGGCGAAGCCGAATAGCGCGCGAACCGGCCAATGCACACCGCAACGAGCAGGATCGCCACGGTCGCCAGCACGTAAGCGAGCCACGTGCCGTTCCCCGCGAGCGCGCAGACCAGCGGAATTGTAGCCACCGGAGTCGCCGTCGGCGCAATCGTCGAAATGGACTGCGCCAGCGTCTCCATCGGCGACAGAGCTTCGCGCCGCAAGCCATATCCGTCTTGCTGCGAATGCACCTGTGGCGCTGGCTCCACTCCTGAGTGCTCCCTTCCATTCGACGCCGTTTATTCGCGGTAAGAGCGACCAACGATACAGGCGTCGCGATTTCGGCGCAAGCTCTCCCGGCGTATCTCGCTTCATTCGATCAACCTTCAACGAACGATTTCAGTCTGGCCAGCGCTTGATCCCACTGCTCCGAAACGCGATCGAGGTACTTCTTGATGTCTTGAATTGGCTGCGGATCGTATTCAAAGAGACTTTCGCGTCCCGTACGCACGCTGTGCACGATTTCTGCTCTCTCCAACACTCGAAGATGCTTGGTGATCGCCTGCCGCGTAAGCCTTGAGCCTTCTGTCAGTTGAGAGATCGACCGTGGCTGTCCGCCGCAAAGCTTCGCAACGAGCGATAGCCGCGTCTCGTCGCCCAGCGCTGCAAAGACGGGTGCCTGAGAATGCTGCTTCGCGATCATGCGGCTATTTCTTTTGCGCGACATAGCTCTCGATATTCTTCATTTGTGCTGTCCAGCCGCCGTCATTCATGCGGAATGCTTCGAGCCGGCGGTCGCTGGGGATCTTGTCGAAACCTGATTCAGTCAGCAGAAGCAGCGTGCCGCTCTCGGTTTTCTCCAGCCTGAATTCGACGAGCGTCGGTGTCTCCTTCGAGTAATCTATTTTGGGATCAATGGAATAAGGGTGCCACGTGAAGGAAAAAAGCCGCTCGGGCTCCATCTTCTGCACCACGGCCTCCCATTGGACGTGCTCGTAGCCGGGGTGGGTAATGCGGCCGCGCGAGATCTGCCCCGGCACGAACGGCCCATCCAGTTTCACGCGAAACCACTCCCCGAACTCCCGGTAATCGGTCAGCGCGCGCCAGACCCGCGAAACCGGCGCCTTCAGTTCAATACGCTTCTCAATTCGATTGTCCACTTTTAAGCAACCTCCTGGTTGCATATTAACGTCGCCGAGTGCAAAAGGCAACCTTTTTGTTGCTCGTTTTTGCGCCGCGATTCCGCGGTCGCGCGCAAGGACAGATTCCGTTAGTGAAAATCGTGCGAGGTAGCCGCGGCCGCAGGGATCGAGAGAGCCTCGACCGAATCAACTTTCACAGAAATGACATTGCTCTGATGCTGGAAATTTCCTTCGATGAGAAGAAATGGATGATTTTACTCGGTAAATTGCAAATTCACCGGCTTGTCCGGAACGTTCGTCACCGGAACATCGGCCGCAACGACATCGAATTTCGTATTGCTAAGCCAAACTTCTCCTCCACCGGACAGTAGAATCCCAAATGAAATGACGGTCGCATCCTTCGGTACCTCCAGAACTACATCGTACTGCTGCCACTCTGACGTGCCCTTTATGGATCGGTTTTCCATGTTGTCAAATGCGATAACGTCCTTTCCTTGGTCAATTCGCATCCACAGGCCGGCCCACCCCGCGACTTCTTGTGACTTCACCTGTCCACTAAGGCGTACTTTTTTGCCTTTGTATTGCTCTGCCTGGATGCTTTGCATCAACGTGCCAAAGCCTTCGACCGTCGATTGCGTGCTCTTCAGAAATGCGCTCGCGTGGTTCTGATAAGTTTGATTTGCGTCCACCCCAACCTCAAATCCCTGGGGGTTCGATCCCGCCAGATGCCATCCACGGGGCACGTTCGCGTGTACCACCAGCACGCACGCCGCAAAGAGCGTCGCTGTACCTACCGAAACTGTCCAAAAGAAAGGTTTACGATTGAGCATGGGCCCCTCCTTAATTTAGTTCTGAATCGCAATTGTCCGCCGAGGTTGCTCGTCAATTCCCACATCGTTACCAGCGCCTAATTGATGTGCCAATTGGAGACATACTACTACCCGACGTAGCGAATTGGCAAAATGTGAGTGGCCTTTAGTGAAAATCGTGCGAGGTGGCCGCGGCCGCGGGGATCGAGAGAGCCTCGACCGAATCAACTTTCACCGAGATAACGTTGTCCTGATGCTGCAGCCGGCCCTCGATTAAGAGAAACGGATGGCTCACAATCGTGACGCGATTTTCCGCGAACACATCGGGCGTAATGATGGCGTTTGCGATTCCTGTTTCATCCTCGACGCTCAGAAAAACAAAACCTTTCGCCGTCCCCGGCCGCTGCCGCGCGATGACGGCCCCCGCAATGCGCAAGCGAATCCCGTTCGGAAGATGCTCGAGCTCATTCGCGCGCCGCACTCCGAGCTTCATCATCGCCGCTCGGCAATAGGACATCGGATGCGGCCCCACAGTCATTCCCGTGCCGCGAAAATCGGCGATGAGCCGCTCGGCATCCGTCATCGGCGATAGCGGAGAAGTATCCGGCGGCAGGAGCCGCAGAGAGCTGGAAACTTCTTCCTCGCTCGCCGGCGCTTCCTGCGCATCGTCGAGCAGCGGCCCGGCAAGCCGCGTCACTCGCTCGACCTGCCACAATGCATCGCGGCGATGGAATCTCCGCCGCTTCTTCGCGCCTGCCTCCGCGTCCGGATTTGCTTCAAGGTTTGCGGACTGTTTGAAAAAATTCATCGCGCCAATTTCAGCCAGCGTAATCAATTCCGTTTTCTGCAGCGACGGCACGCGTCGCTTCAACTCCTCGATGGAAGCAAACGCGCGAATCGATCGTTCCGCAACAATGGCCTGCGCCGGCTCCTCGCGCAATCCCTTGGCGTAGCGCAAACCTAGCCGTACAGCCCAATTCTCTCCATCGCGCTCGAGCGTGCATTTCCAATCCGATTGCGCCACATCAATCGGCTTGACCCTCAACCCATGCCGCTGCGCATCCTTGACAATCGTCGCCGGCGAATAAAATCCCATCGGCTGATTGTTCAGCATCGCCGCCGTGAACGCCGCGAGGTAACGGCATTTCAAATACGCGCTCGCGTAAGCGAGCAGTGCAAAGCTCGCGGCATGAGATTCCGGAAAGCCGTACAGCGCGAACGAAGTAATCGATTTGACGATCATCTCCTGTGCTTCTTCCGCGATGCCCGTGCGAATCATCCCCGCGCGAAGCTTCTTTTCAATTTCTTTCATCCGCGCTTCCGAGCGCTTGAATCCAAACGCGCGCCGCAATTCTTCCGCTTCGCCGCCCGTGAATCCCGCGGCAATCATGGCCATGCGCAGCAATTGCTCCTGAAACAGCGGAACGCCCAGCGTGCGCGCAAGCACAGGCTCGAGCGAAGGATGCGCGTATTCCACCGGCTCGTGGCCCGCCCGGCGCTTCAAATAAGGATGGACCATTTTCCCGACAATCGGCCCGGGCCGAATAATCGCCACCTGCACGACGATGTCGTAAAACTTCACCGGCCTCAGCCGCGGCAGGCACGACATTTGCGCCCGGCTCTCGATTTGAAACATGCCGACGGTATCAGCCCTTTGTAGCGTCTCGTAAACCAACGAATCATCCGCGGGCAGCCGCGCCAAATCCACGTCCTCTCGATAATGATCATGGATGATGTCAATCGTCTCTTCGAGCACCGCCATCATCCCCAGCCCCAGCAAATCCACTTTCACGATCCCCATGTCGGCGCAATCTTCCTTGTCCCATTGCACCACAACGCGCCCCGGCATCGTCGCCGGTTCGAGCGGCACCACGGAATCGAGCTGCCCCTTGCAAACCACCATCCCGCCCGAATGCTGCCCCAGATGCCGCGGAAGGTCCTGCATGCGGATGCAAAGTTCGAGGAATTTCTTGATGCGCGGATGCTCGACGTCAAATCCGGAGTCCTGAAAATGGCGAACGAGCGTGTCGTCGTCATCCTTGTACTCCCACGCGTTGACAAGATTCGTCAGCCGGTCGAGCGTCTCCAAATCAAATGACAGCGCCTTGCCCGCCTCCCGCGCCGCAGAGCGGCCGCGATACGTAATCACATTCGCCGTCATCGCCGCGCCCAGTTTCCCGTAGCGCTCGTAGACGTATTGAATCGCGCGCTCGCGTTTATCGCCGCTCGGAAGATCGAGATCGATGTCCGGCCATTCATGCCGCTCTTCGGAAAGAAATCGTTCGAAGAGCAAGTCCATGCCGACCGGATCAACCGCCGTGATCCCAAGCGAATAGCACACAGCGCTGTTCGCCGCGGACCCGCGTCCCTGCACGAGGATGCCTTTCTCGCGGCAGAAGCGCACGATATCCCAGACGATCAAAAAATACCCGGCCAGCTCGAGTCTTTCGATCAGCACGAGTTCGCGCTCCACCTGCCGGCGTGCCTTCTCGTCATTCGCGCCGTAGCGCGAGATCATTCCTTCCATCGTTCGCTGCCGCAGGAAAGAGTCCTGCGTCTCGCCGTCCGCAACGGGATATTTTGGAAATTCGTAGCCCAAATCTTCGAGCGAAAATTCGAGCCGCGAGGAAAGCTCCGGCGTTTGCGCGATGGCTTCGGGGAGATCGGCGAAAAGTCGCGTCATCCGTTCGCTCGGCTTCAGTTGGCGTTCGGAATTGCGCGCCAGCAGGCGCCCCGCAGCTTCGAGCGCAACGTGATGGCGAATCGAAGTGAAAACGTCGAGCACCTGCCGCTCGATCCGCGTCGCGTGCGAGACGCCGTTCGTCGCGAGCAGCGGCAGCCGCAGCTTTCGCGCGATCTCCACCGCCGCTTGATTTCGCGCCTCTTCATCGCGGTGAAGATGCCGCTGCAATTCCACGTACACATTCTCGCGCCCAAAAATCGCGCTGAGTTCCCGCACACATTCCATTCCGCCGGCGATGCCTCCCCGCCCGAGCGCGTGCCCGAGCGGCCCTTCTTCTCCGCCGGTCAGGCAAACTAGCCCGGCCGCGTGCTCCGCCATTTCTTCCGCTGAGATGCAGCCTTCATTTTTCGCCGCGCGCAGCTTCATGCGAGTAATCAGTCGGCAGAGGTTCTGATATCCCTCACGCGTTTTGACGAGCAGCGGATAGCGAAATCCGCCAGCCGACGTGACTTCCGCGCCGATGTGCGCACGAATTTTGTTTTTCACCGCGGCGTGATGAAAACGCGGCGCTCCATACAGCCCGTCGCGATCGAGCAACGCCACGGCCGGAAGCTCGATCTCCGCGGCGCGCGCCGCCAAAGTTTCGGGCAGAGAAGCGCCTTCGAGGAAGCTGAAAGCCGAGCGAGCGTGGAGTTCGACGTACATCAGTCGTACACGCCCCGGACGAACCAATCCCCACTCGTGCGCTCGCGAACGATTCGATACACGCCGCGCGCCCGGACGCTCTCCGTTTTCCGCGCGCTCTTTGCCGTGTGTGTGAACGCGTTCGTCTCCTTTGCCGCAGGAACCGGAAATTCAATTTCGAGGTCCCATTCATCCTGGTTCCACGGGTCTTCCGTCCACCAATCGCCGGACGATCGCCACGGCCCGGACGCCGCCATCACATCGCCCCACACGCCCCCAAAATAAACACGCGCCGGAGTCTTATCGCGAGCCTCGACTCTCGCAGGCATCGCCGGCCGGAATACACGAAGCGCAGTCGCCGGAACAAGCGGCGCAGAATCCGCCGAAGAAACGCTGGAAGAAATCGAGGATTCGGCGGAATCACCTGCCGCCAGGGGATTGAATCGTCCCACGCGAAACGAAAGCGGCCGGTGCGTATCCACCAATTCAGGCGAGCCGATGTTCGCTGCCCCGACGAAATGCCCCGTTCGCGCCATCGTGATTTCAAGCTTTTCCGGATCGGGCGAGAGCGGAACAAAAAGCCCGGATTGCGCGAACCGGATTTTCGCCGGCTCAGCCGCCATCGTGATTTTTGCGATCGGCGATGCCGGCGGATGCGCCTCCAGATGCAATCGCCACAGCCGCAAAAGCGCCTTCGAATCGCGCATAGCCAGCGGCAGCCGCAGCGCATGCTCGCAGTAATTCGCCGAAGTATCCGTGCTGGTGTCATTCCGAGGAGCGCCGCGCGACGAGGAATCTGCGGTCGTGCTGCTTTGACCGCAAACCATATCCCGGCGCTTCCCCGCAATCCCAAAAATTTCCTCCTCTCCCGGCTCCAACTCCATCCTCAATCGAATCTCATTCGTCGCCAACGCCCGCGCCGAAAGCCGCCCGCAAAGCTGATCGAGCAACCGCCCCAAAAGAAACGAAAGCGGCTCCAACTCGCTCACCGCCGTATCGAGTTCCATCGTCTCTTCGAATTCCATCGCAGCAATCGTCGGAATCAACGCGCGCCCGCTCGCTCCCCGCGCCAATTCCTGCAAGCGCACGCCTTCCTGCCCCAGCCGCTCGGAAAGTTGCGCCACCGGCAAAGCCGCCAGCGCCTGGCATGTCCGCACGCCCCAGCGTTCCAGCGTCTCCCGAATTTCGAGCGATGGGTTCAGCGCAGTGATCGGCAGGCTGCCCAGGCGCTCCGTTTCTTCATCCGGTGCGAGCACCGTCACGCCGGCAAAGCCTCGTGCTGCGAGTTGCGCCGCTTCCGGATTCGAGCCCACGGCAACCTGCGCACACAATCCGAATTTCTTCGCGCGCCGGCCCAAGCGCTGCGCCAGTTTCTCGAATCCGCCGAAAAGCTGCGCGAGCCCTGCAAGATCGAGAATGATGGTGTCCGCCGCGGTTTCCTCGATGCGCGGGCTGAACGACAGCGCCAGATCCACCAGCGCCGCATGCGCTGCCGTTTCATGCTCAATCGAACGGCGGCGAAGCTGCAGCCCTTGAATCTGTTCCGCCTGCGATTTCGTCATTCCGATTTGCAGGCCGAGCGCTCCCGCTCTTTTATTTTTCGCGATGATGGTGACGAACGGAGGAGCGCCATCCAAAATTCCCACCGGCTGAGCGCGAAGCCCGGGCTCGATGCGCAGCGCCGATTGCAGAATGAAATTGGGGACATGTATGCATGCAAAGGGCATGGGGAGTCTCTCGAACGAATAAAATCCTTCAAGCGCCGTCAAACAATGCGCTGCGATCGCGTTTCAGGTTTCGCTGTTTTTCCTGCGCTTCTTTGTGAGTTCGGTCCAGGCAGGCTTGGATTCGAAACTGCAGCGCGCGCCCTCGGATGAGTGAACCGGAGCGGAATCACCCGAAGCGGAACCGTCCGCCCGCCCATCATCGGATTTCCTGCGCTCGAAGCGGCAGCGCATCACTTCCGCGTTGAATTGCAAGCCGCTGAGAAGAGTTGGCTGCGAATTTCCATCGCTGCCGCTTCTGAAGCTGGAACGCCACCGCGCCATTTTCATTTCCAGCCGCAGAACAAGCGAAGCGCACGTTTTCGCGCAGGGCTCCTGTTCGAGGAGCATGAAAACCGTCGGCGTGTTTTCGACCATCCTCCGGAAACGAAACCAGACGTTCAGCGGCACGCGGCGCACGGTTGAAACCGGCAGATCGCTCAGATCGAGCGCAACCAGGCCGAATCCGCCGCCGTGCAATAACAAGTCCGCCGCCCGCAGCGCTTGCTCAATATTGCCGCAGCGCACCAGAAGCAATCTTCCGAGAGCGACGCCCGCCTCTTCCGCGCCGCACGGATCAAATGAATCCCGCCCATCCACCAGCGCGCACGATTCTTCCCGTTTTGTGAGCGCGGAGAGCAGGGAAACGAGAAGGCTTGTTCGCCCGGAACCAATCGGCCCGGAAATTTCCGTCAGGCATCCGCGCGGCAGCCCGCCCGTGAGACGGTCAATTTCCGGAATTCCGGAAGCCGCCATCTCCGCGGGCGCGGGCGGCCGTGTGGAAAAAGCCGCAGGGATTCCGCTGCCAAGAGACTTTTCGAGTTGAGCGCGCAAAGCCGAGGTCTTCACGGGAATAACCGTGGCAAAGAAGGGGTGTTTTATCTTCGCTTTTTCTTCGCCTACGGCGGATTCTCTCCCTCCAGCCCGTTCTTGTCAATAGCCGGGTTTTTCGATGCGCGAGTCCCGGCTTCCTGCAAACCGTGCCGGAAAAAATCGAACTGCGCCGGGAAAATCGAACTGCTCGCCGATAGCTGGTTGTGATAAAGTCCGCCGCGCAGGGGCGTCGTACCGGGCTATCGCTAGGCGTATCACCTTAATTTTTCGAAGACGAATCGGGGGCAATTAGGCGTCCCCCCTGGATTTTGTTCCCTGTCCCGTCTCGCTTCGATTCCAGGATGAAGATTAAATGGGAGGCAGACATGAGGAAATTGCTTGGAGGCTTGGGACTAACGGTCCTGACGGCCTTCTCGTTTCTCGCGGCGCCTGTCGAAGCGCAGAATGCCGCGACGACGAAGAAAAATGCTACTGCGCAAAAATATGACGCCGCGAGCGAAACCACTTTGAATGGCACGGTGACGAGCGTCATATCGAATCCCACGTCCGGGATGCTGATCGGCGTGCATCTGATTTTGTCAACGTCGTCCGGCAACGTGGACGCCGATCTTGGCCCATTCGCACTGAAGGGCAACAACCCAGTCTCCGTAAGTACTGGCGAGGCTGTAACAGTTGTGGGCGTGATGATGACGATCAGGAACAGCCAGGTGTTCATGACTCGAACCGTTCAGGCCGGCGGACAGACGTACACGCTCCGCAATCAAAACGGTTTTCCGCTCTATCCCTCAACCGGTACGCCCTCGACCGCTCCCGTGAGAGGAGGTCTGCGATGAACCGCAAAAATCTTCTCTTTGTCCTCGCGGTTTTCGCAGTCATGGTGATCTCAGGCTGCCGCACGACTTATCCGCCGCCCCCCATCGTCGTCTCCCTGATTCCGGCGGCTCCGGCTTCCGTCGAGGTTCAGCTCTCAGTACCGCTCAGTGCCACCGTTACCGGTGACACTGAAAATGCCGGCGTGGACTGGAGCGTGACTTGCGGCAGCGCGGCCTGCGGTTCCTTCAATCCGGTCCACACCGCCAGCGGCGCCAACACGACGTACACAGCGCCTGCGACGCCGCCCACCGGCGGCACCGTCACGATTTCCGCAACGAGTACGGACAGCACCAACGGCGCCAGCGCCAGCGCGACGGTCACCATCAGTGCCGTTGCCACTGCCGCCAATTTGACTGGCCAGTATGCGTTTTACGCGAGCGGCTATGACTCTGTGGGTTACCTCCAGGTAGCCGCTGGCAGTGTCACTCTCGATGGCATGGGCGACGTGACCGCCGGTGAAGAGGACTTCAATGATTCCTCCCCCTCGGCCACGCCTTCTGTCGCCGATACGCTGACCGGGACGTACACCATCGGGCCGAATGGCCACGGCACGATGATCCTCACCGCCATGTCTGGCGGAGTTCCGGATCCAAGCGTTGGTGTCGCCGGCGTTCAAACTTTGAGCTTCACCGTCGTGAACAACAATCACGCGCTGATCGAAGAATTTGATTCGAACTTCACTTCCGCCGGCAGTCTCGACCTTCAGACCACCACCGCCGTGTCGGCGATCACCGGAGGATATTCCTTCTACTTCGGCGGCTCGGGAACCGGCGGCGCCGCATACGTTGCTGGCGGTGTCGTGAATGCTGACGGTGCCGGAAATTTCACGTCCACCGCGGATGTGGACATAGACGACGGCAACGGAACGCCGACGTTCGGCAATTCGTTTACCGGAACGCTTACGGGTGCGGCCATTGACGCTTCCGGGCGAGGTGTTCTCAATTACGGCGGCGTCACGTTCGCGATTTACGTGATTGGCCCCGAAGTCTTCCGCATCGTTGCCATCGAATCTCCGAGCTTCGCTGTGGTGGGCACCGCGTTCGGGCAAGGATCCGGCTCAGGCAGCTTTTCGGCGGCCTCGCTCAAGGGTCCGTTTGTCTTCAACGATCAGGGATTCAGCATCTTCGGCTTTAACGAGCAGGCAGGTCTTGTCACCACGGACGGAGCAGGCACGATCTCAGCCGGTGTGATTGACTACAATCAGAGCGGAGTGATTCCGCCGCTGCCTCCTGCGCCGGATGCGATCACCGGCGGAACCTACACCATCGCAAGCAATGGCTACGGTTCAGCAGTGGGCAAGGTCACGGGCAACCCCTTCATCACGAAATACGGGATTTACGTGACCGATCCCGCACTCAACCTGTCCGATCCCAATAACACAACCAGCGGCGCAGGCTCGGCGCTTTTCGTCGAGCTTGATGCAGATTCCTTGGGCCATGGGATCCTCGTGTCGCAATCGTCCACCACCGTAGCCGCCGGCAACAACGCCATCAATCTCGACGGTGAGGCCGGCCTATTCGGCGTCGTGGATGTGAACGGCCAGGTTCTCTCGGATGGTGCTGCAAAGTTCGCCGGAACGGCCGATGCCAACGAACTCTTCGTCAGCAAGCAGCTTTCCGGTGTTTCGCTGGCGGGAACTTTCACGGCGGACGCCACAAACGCCGGACGCTACACGGGAACGCTGGATCTGAACGGCACGGTGACGCCTTACGGCCTCGTCTTCTATCAGGCGAGCGGCGGATTGGCATTGCACATTCTGGAAGATCCGCTCAATGTCGGCATCGGCGTGATCGAACAGCAACAGTAACTCTCACCACTGAGCGCGTGGCGCGGTCCCGCCCCGGCGGGACCGTGCCACCGCCTCACATTCATCTTGTCATTCCGAGGACGACCCGACGAGGGTCGGACGAGGAATCTGCGCTTTCCCCACCGCCCCGCGTCAATCTCACCACCCGCGCTCATTCGCGGCACGCTTCAAAGCCTGCCCGACGAGCGCGCAGCAAAACTCCCTGATTTTTATTCCTGGAATTTAAATGCAAATCGTACGAGGAATTACGCCGAAGCGGTTTCGCCCATCGGCGCCGGAGCCTGAATATTAACGAGCGTCGAAT
The DNA here is from genome assembly GCA_963838705.1 of uncultured Acidobacteriota bacterium. Lineage (GTDB taxonomy): Bacteria > Acidobacteriota > Terriglobia > Acidiferrales > UBA7541 > Palsa-147. The sequence goes on from CAWIRU010000007.1 coordinate 1,068,793, forward strand.
TTCCGCTCAATCCGCGAATTTGCACCAATCCTGAAGCCGCGGCCGCCTTCTTATTGTGCAGGTTCACGGACTCGATTCCCGTCCGCGCATACGACTTCTCGCAATCCTGCGTCGAAGGCCCGCGCATATTGCCTTCCATGTACGCCAGCCCCGGGCAGCGCGTGCACGTCGTAATGTTTCCGCACGCCGAGCAGCTGGGCAAATCGCGCACTCGGATGGACCGCACTTCGTTCATTTCGTCCGAGTAGTTCCAGATATCAATAAATTTCTTCTCCCGCACGTTGCCGGTCGGAAGGGGGAACTGCACGCACGGGTACACGTCGCCGTAGGGCGAGACGTACGCGGCGCTGTGTCCCGCGCTGCACGGAATGAAATCGTACGTATCGTCATCGGCCTTCGCGGGAATCGCGCAAAACGCGTCCACGTCCTCAACCAGCCCGGTGTCGCGAAAAACTTCCTTCAGCGCATTCTCGTCCACGTTCAGCGCCAGATTCGACCGGTCTCCGTCCATCATCGGCGTCACCGTCGGATCCAGCGTGGCCTCCACTCCCAGCTCCGCCGCCAGCGCTCGCACTCCCGGATAGTCCGCCGCGCTCTGTTTCATCAGCACGTTCGCGATGACGACCTTCAATCCCTTCGACTTCAGGAATCGAATCGCCTTCAGCGATCGCTCGAGCGAGCCGTGCACCTTCGTAATCGCGTCGTGAACTTCCGGCCGGTGCGAATAGATGCTCACCTGGATGGACTCGACGCCCAGGTCGCGGATGCGCTCCGCCTCCCGGTCGCCGATCAGGATCGCGTTCGTCTTCAGCTTGATGCAGAACGTCAGCTCCCGCGCATATTCCAGAATCTCAAAAAAGTCCTTCCGCAGCATGATCTCGCCGCCGCTCAGCGTCAGGACGAACACACCTGCTTCCGCCAGCTCTTTCAGCAGTTTCTTGATTTCAACAGTCGTCATCTCGCCGTGGTCGTCGTGGTCGAGATAGCAATGCACGCACCGCTCGTTGCAGCGATAGGTGATGTCAAGCTGGACGGTGAACGGAACGCGGAGCCGAAGCGCCTTGTTCGTCATGTCCGTCATCAACGTGCTCATTTCGGCTCCTGCTGCGTCGAGGCGGGTCGCGCGATCGGTTCGTCGGAAACCGTCAATATACCATGCCCGGCGAGTTCCCGGGCGAACGATTCCGCATCACGGAGTGCCTCTTCCGCCTCGATCTCGAATTCCGGGCAGATTCGGCTCGCCACAATTTCATCGAGCGGCGTCACTCCGTCCGCGGCGTTCCAGATGACGCTGGCGACCGGATTCAGGCTGAATAGCGTCGAATCCCGCCCCGACATCAGCATCATCTCGTCGCCCAACAGCCGCGCCGCCACGCTCTTGTCTCGCGCTAGGTAAAGTTTCCCGCTCATCCGATCATTTCCCATACGCCGCTCGTAGGCGTAAACGTCAGCCGGCTCACCGGCACTTTCGCCACAAATTCGCACGCCGCTTGAAACACCTGCCGCACCAATTCCTGATCCTCGGCAAAGAACAGTATATTCCCCAGCAGCGCCCGCGCCGCTTCCGCCGCGCCCATCGGTTCGATCCGGTTCTCCGGCCCCTGCCTCAGAAAATACAGCACGGCCACCGGCGCCGATATGTTCTTTCCTGCCCTCGCCAATTCACCCGCGAACGGCGTCCCAAACGCTGTGTATCCCTCGCCGCTTTTCCGCACGTACGAAATCTCGTCAGTGAGCACCGCCGCGTCCGGCGGCGCGAGCCTCGAAATCGTCGTCTTGCCCGCGCCCGAAACTCCCGAAAACAAAAACGCCTTGCCGTTCCTCACCGCGCTCGCCGCATGAACCAAAAATCCGCCCTCCCGCGCCAGCACCAGCGTGTGAACGATGCGCAGCACGGAATCAATCGAATAAGGATTCGGGCTTTGCCGGATCCGCCCGCGCCGCAATTCCGGTTCCCACTCGGCCAGAAAATCCCCGCGCGTCAGCGACCACCTCTTCGCCTCTCGCGTCACCTTCACGTCCGCGTCCGGATCGGCGAAGCCCGGCTCGCTCAAATTCACGTCGAACTCGTATTCCGCGTCGCCGCCTCTTCGCGTAAATCCCGTGTACCGCTCTTCGAGCATCCGCCGGTATTCCGCGTCCGTCGTGTTCACGCGCACCGGCACGCCGCCAATTTCAATCAGCACGCTGAAATCGCCTGCGGTCGCGGTCAATTCTGGCACAGCGCCGCTCGCTCTGTGGGAGCCGGCCGGTGGTTGAACGTGAGGAGTAGAAGTAGGAAGCGGCCCGCCAGCGCCGAATGCCGCGCCATTCTTGCCATCGCCCGCTCGCGCATCCCTCGCTCGCTGCTGGGCTCGAATCGCTTGCCACCGCGATCCACGGAAATCACCTTGCCCACAATCTCTCCGGCGCTCACCGGCGCATCGTTCTCCGCGGCCGAGTCGCCCCGCGTCAGCAATTGGCCGTCTCGCGTTTCGATCACGCGGTGCGCGTAGAGCCGCCCGTCGCGCAGGTATTTCGCAATGTCTCCCGGCCGGAAATCTTCGATCGCGCGCCGCTCCACGGTCACAATGTCGCCCGGAAGCAAGCAGGGAAACATGCTCAACCCCATCACGCGCAGCCGCACCTCGCCGAACTCGCGCGCCACTTCCGCCGCAAGCTCGCACTTGGCCGCCGAAACGCGCGCCGGCTCTGCCGCCCGGGCATCGCTGTCATGTTCGGATTGTCTTGGCTTGAAAAAGCTTCGAGACAGGTTGGCCAACGAATCACCAGAACTCAGGAGAATTTGCGCGCTAGGCTCGTCACCGCTTTCGCCCGCACGCGGGCGCGTTAGGAAGACTTGCGAATGCCGCACTGCCGCTGTGTGGCGCTGATCTTGCCGCACGCCATCGCCGTCGTCTCAAACACCCGTTCGTGGCGAAACGCTGGCTTTTCGTAGGCCTTCTTCGAGGCAGAACGCGGCTGCCGGCCCGATGCGCTTTTCGTATCCATAATCCAATTTTCTCCCGAATTCAGTACGTGAATTCTACTCGCCCCGGCGCGCATCTGCCAATGTTAATTTTTGGAGAGAGTCTTACGCCCCGCCGCGAAAATCCTGCGCCCAATGATTCACGCGGCAGCTCCTCCACGAGTGCCGGACCTTCGATGAACGCCGCGCGCCCGCCGCATCCAAATAGCGCCCGCAGCCGTTTGCCCGCAAAATAACAGCCGTAATATGCCTGGCTACAACACGCCTTGTGCTGCCTGCACCGCGCAGCCCGCATTCACGCTTGCGCCGCAACTGGCCGCTCCCGCGCCTCCGCCGAGAGGCGAGAAATAGATCTGCGAAGCCCCCGTCGCGCCCGTGAAGTTGTCAATGATGATCCCGCTCGCGCCTCCGGGGAAATACGCTGCGCCGGAGTCAGTCGAAGCGGCTGTCAGCGCGGCCGTGGCGTTGAACGCGATCACGCATCCTCGGCCGCCGCATGCGGCTGGTGAGCCGCCGTTGGTGACGGCCGTGTAAATGTAATCAACCGAGCCGGTATATGCCTCCGTCACGCTCGAGCACGTGTCGCCGGCTGCGCCAGTCAATGCCGTCGTAAGGCTCACAACAGTCCCCAGCGCGTTGGTCGCCGTCGTGATCGGTATCTCAAACAAGTTCACGTGTCCGCCGGTTGTGTTCGCGCTGCACACGTAGAGATGCCCTGTCGCCGCTCCCGTGTAATACAGGTTGTCGAACGTCCCGGTATAAATTAACCCGCCGCTGGCGATTGTCCCGACCGTTACCGAGGTCCCGCCGTTGCCGCTGGCGAACTTGCCGGCGAACTGGACCACAGCGCTGGCAGCGCCGTTTCGCACCGATGTCTGGTAAAGGAACCCATTGGCTCCCGCCGACGGATCCACGAGCGGCGCGTCGTAAAGGTCGTTCGTGTCCGAGCCGATGGCTGTTGACGACGTAACTGCGCCCGTTGTCGTGTTGATCCAATCCACGCGCCCGCCGAAGTCGCCGATGTAGAGCACATTGCGCGATTCGTCGAACACCGGGCTTGTCGTCGGGTATGAGTTGTTGGTCGAAGTCGCGCCGGTCAGCGCCACCGGCCACGGGCTCGCCGCTTCTACCGGCGCTCCGGTGAAGACACCCGTGAATTTGTGGACGTACCCGTTATCGTCCCCGACGTACGCGTTATCGAAAGCATAGTCTTCCCAGATTGAGGAGCCTCCGCTGCCGCTCGCCGCGTTGCCGTCCGATCCCTGATTCCCGCCGTCAGTTGCAAATGTGATGGCATACATGCAGGGCACGGTGCAGCCGCTTCGGTAGTTAGCGGCGCTGGATGCCGTGTTAAGCGCCGCGGGCACGGTGTATGTTCCCCCTGAGCTCGTAGATACCTTAATCATTACCAATTGTGCCGCGCCCGCCGCCGTGTTCTGCACGAACGCAATCTGCGTGCCGTCGAGTGAAATCGTCGGCGAGGTCGTCACCGTTCCGCCCGTGCTGTAGGCGAAGGCCACTTTAGGTGTATTGGCCGCCGTGCCGCATGGCGCCGCGCCTCCCCCTCCTACTGGTGTGCCGGTGTAAATGTTGTTGTACGCGATGACCGTCGCTATCGGGGCGCCGTTCGTGCCGCCGGAAAGATCAGCGCCGCTTACAGTAATATCGGCTGAGGGGCTCGCGGAGATCGCGATCGTGTTACCGCCCGTGCCCGCCGTAAGCGCCGTCAGCGTTACCACGTTGCCCGTAACGGTCGCACTCACAAGCGCGTTTGTCGTTGTGTTGGTGCCGTAGCAATCGCCCGAGTACATGCCGAAGCCGCCGTTTGTGGTCGCGCAATCGCCCTGATTGTTATCAATCGCAGCCTCAAGGTCGCCTGCCGCGTCGTCCTCCCTGGTGGCCGTTCCGAGAAAACCGCTCTTGGTGTAGAGGACCTGATTCGCTGTGTTCGTCGTCGAGGTAGTAAACGTGTACGTCTGCGTTGTCGCGCCCTGGGAAATCGTCACCGATACGGTGCCGGTCGTCCAGCCCGAAGGATCAGTCGAGATCGTGAACGATCCTGTCGCCGGCGTCGAAGTGCCCGTCGGCGCAGTGCCGGTGTTGTACACGACCCAATCGCTGCAGAGTGCCGTAGTCGTCGAGAACGAATATTTCGCGGGGTAGTTCAGGTCGCCCATCGCGGCCGTCGCCCCCATCTGCACGCTCCAGTCCTTTTCCATCCCGTTCTTTTTCCCGTTAGGGAAACCGCCGAAGGCGTCCGGGCTCTCAGCCTCGGTCGCGTCCGCGCTCGTCTCTTCGGCTGGTTTCGACGCGAAAGGATCAGTCGTCGAAGCCGGGATCACCGGATGCATGTTGCGCCGCGCCCACTGCTGCCAATAGCGTGGGTCTTGCCCAACTTGTGTGGCCGCCAATGGAGATGAAGGTGGCGAGAAGACAAGATGCCGGCTCGTCCAGTCCGTCACCAGTCCCACATGCTTTTCAGGGGCCTGCTCCTGGCCCGACATCACCAGGGCCAAGCCCAGCACGGCGAGCAGACCTGCACCAATGCGGCTAAATCGGACGATTCTTCCGTTCATGAGTTATGGCTCCCAAGCGCGCGGTTTGCGCGATTCTCTACCCCAAGTATGACCCTATTGCCCGCTACAACTGGCGGCCACCCCTAGCGTGGCGACCTAACGTACACCTGTAACCCCGTACAGTATTCGAAAAAAGCAGGGACAGTGGACCTCGAAAGCCTGGAAGGCGTTTAGAAATCGAGCTGGGCAGCAGGCTTTCGTCACCCGTATCATGGGCTGGTGGACCCGGAGAGTTTACTCTGCGCAATCGCACTCATGCAATGCCTTTTTTGAGAATCAGTTTGCCAATGGTTTGCTGCTGGGGTGGCGCCGGCGCCCGCCGTGGGCGGTAGTTTTCAGGTGGTTAGACGGCGACGCGGCGCCAATTTCCCCCAGCGCTAGCTTGAGTACTGCACGCCTCGTGCCTTTCCCCCGGCTCGAACGTACCCGCCGTCCTTGCCTTTTCTTTCTAGCTGCGGTATCACCAAAGAATCTCAAACGCTGCCTGAGCCTTCATGAAATCCATCGCCACGCTGCTCTGTATCCTGATCTTTGCCGGCGTGGCCCCAGCAGGGCAGGCCCAGCGGTACGTGTACAACGGCGAATCACTCACTCCGCGCCCGCCCAACCGGCCGTTGATGAATTGCGATCGCTGGGAGATCTGGTTCTACACAGCGCGCCGCGCGGCGCAGCGTCCTTATCCACTCCCCGGTCAGCCCGGCTATCGGGGGGCCATCTGGGGCAAGACTCCCAGCGACATTCAGAATCTGGTCGAACGGATTCAAAAATTCCAGCGAGCCTATGAAAAAGTCACCGGATTGACGAAACATGACGATGGGTGGGACCACACTCTCGGTCCTATTTGCGCCGCTATTCCACGCTTTCATCCTGACAGCGTCGTTTTGCGAGGTTTGCGGCAGGCCGATAATAATCAGATACAGATCACCCGGGCGTGGATCAATCTCGGCGATGCGTTCATGCACGCGGAACCCGTCCCTTCAGGTGAACGGCCGGAATTCCGCGATGCGATGGAGAAACTCTCAAAGGCCTTCGAGATAAATAGCAATCTACTCAACCTCCTGACCCGCCTTGATGCGCCGCCCATCGCCGAAATCCGTGACGCGATCTACGAGGCCACGGATGCTGTCCAGAAGGCGCAGCTTGGCGCCGGCAATATTCACGCCCTCTTGGTGGGGCCCGGCAAGAATCGCAAATAGCCGCCCGTGCGGCGCGCCATTCCGCAAGCGCCGCAAGGAAATTTGCGATTCGCATTCGGTTCGCAGAAATGAATCAGCGCGGATCTAACGCAAAGGGCCGCGCATTTCGCGCGGCCCTTCCCCGATCCTTCACGGGTGCCGTTTCAGCCCGCTAAAAGGTAGGACTTCACTACTAACTTACAGCGTTACTTTTGCGGTTTTCAGTCCACGTTTCGTCTGCACGCGATCCGAAATCTACGAACTACAATCCAGCTCCTTGCGCTGCCTGCACCGCGCATCCTATGGAAGTCGTCGCCCCGCAACTGGCTGCCCCCGTGCCCCCTCCGAGCGGCGAGAAATAAATCTGTGAAGCACCCGTTGCGCTCGAGAAGTTGTCAATGATGATCCCGCTCGAGCCTCCGGGGAAATACGCCGATCCGGCCGCAGTCGAACTACCCGTAAGTACGCTATCTGTGTTGAATGCCACGACGCAGCCCTTGCCGCCGGTGCAGCCGCTTGCGCTACCACGATTCGTGACGCTTGTGTAGATAAAGTCGTGCGTGCCGTTGTATGCCTCGGTGATGCTCGAGCACGTCGCGCTCGCAGTAGTCACTGCAGGTCCAGTGGCAACACCAGACATTCCCGTGTGGGCCGTCGAGCTGAACGAGATCACATATAGGGTCTGGACTTGATTGTTCGTTCCGCCACCGCAAACGTACAGGTGTCCCGCTGTTGGCCCGCTGTAGTACGCGTTGTCGAAACTTCCCGTGTAGCTCAGATGGCCAGCGCCGTCATAGCCAGTCGCTTCCTCGGTTCCAGCGGCGCCGGCGGCGAATTCTCCCGCAAATTGGAAGACTCCGCTGCAACCGGCAAGTCCGAACTCACAATTCGATGTACCGTCGTCTGCTTCCATTTGATACAGCTCCCCAAGGGTCCCGGCCGACGGATCCACCAGCGGGGCGTCGTAGGTGTCCTGTGTGCCAGCGCCGATGGCGGCTGAAGACCGGACACCGCCCGCCGCAAGGCCACTTATCGTGCCGCTCGACACGTTGACCCAATCCACGCGCTTTGCAAAGTCGCCGACGTAAAGCACTCCGCGCGATCCGTCATAAATCGGGCTTGTCAGCGGCGAGTCGTTCGCGTTGTCCGTCGTGGTCGCGCCGGTAATCCCGATCGGCCACGTCACACTCCCGCTCGTCACCTCCGCCGGGTTCCCAGTGAATACACCCGTGAATTTGTGAACGTAGCCTTCATCGTCCCCGACGTATACCACGTCGAATGCGTAGTCAACCCAAACCGAAGATGTGCTGCCTTGCGCCGCGAGGCCGTCGGACGGCAGCGTGGAATTCGTGCCGTCTTTTGCAAACGTGATGGCAAACATGCACGGCGCCGCACACGTGTTGCGGTACGCCGCGGCGTTTGCTGCCGTCGTGATCGCTGCCGGACTGCTGAATGTCCCACCGGAAGTCAGCGATGGCTTGAGTATCACCAATTGCGCCGCGTTGGCGGCCGTGTTTTGGACGAACGCAACCTGCGTGCCGTCGAGCGAGATCGTCGGGGAAGTCCCCACCGTTCCAACTGTGTTATAGGCCCAGGCCACCGTCGGGACTCCGCTACACGTCGTCGCGTAGATGTTCTTGTACGCGATAATGCTCGCCGCGCCCGATCCCCCGGCTACACCCGTGTTATAGACGACGTAATCGCTGCAACTCGCCACAGTTGTGGAAAACGAAAACTTCGCGGGGAAGTTGAGGTCGCCCAACCCGGCGGCAGTTCCGATTTCTACGCTCCAGTCCTTTTCCATCCCCGTCTTTTTCTTTGCGTTCTTCGCATCGGCAAACGCGGCATCGGCGGCGGCGCCGTCCGATTCGGGACCCGCCGTCGGCGTCACAGGATGGAGATTCCGTCGCGCCCACTGCTGCCAGTAGCGCGGGTCCTGCGCCACTTGCACAGCCAGGGCAGGCGATGACGGCGCGGAGAAGACGAGATGATGGCTCGTCCAGTCCGTCACCAGTCCGGCGCGCCTTGCCGGGCTCTGCTCCTGGCCCGACATGATCACAGCCAGGCTGAGTACTGCGAGCAGACCTGCACCAAAGCGGCAAAATCGTGCGATTCTTCCATTCATGTGCATGGCTCCCAAGCGCGTGAGTTGCGCAGATGTCTAACCGATTTTCAATTCAAAATCAGTCACAACGTCGTCCGCCCAAACCACAGTGACCTTCTTCGTTGATGTTTACAAAAATAAAAATTGCGGGGACAGTGCCTTTACAAAGCTTCAAAGAAGCAAAGAAATCGAGCGGGGCGGCAAACTCTCCTCACCCACTTGCTTCATCGGCTGATGGCCGCCGTGATTCTACGCTTCACGTTCGCTCTCAATCAATACCTATCTTGCGCACACCCTTGTTCACGGTTTGCACCCTGCGCGCCGCGTCCGCCGCGGGCGGAAATTTCAGTCAGTCACGCGCCGAACTCCGCCGATAACCGCGGGTTCGCTTCAATCTATGATCCAAACAGCGCGCGGACGGCGGACCGGCCATCAGAATTAACCCATCTGTAATAAAAAAGGGCCGCGCATTTCGCGCGGCCCGTCCCCGATCCTTCACGGGTGCCGTTTCAGCCCGCTTAAAGGTAGGACTTCACTACTAACTTACAGCGTTACTTTTGCGGTTTTCAGTCCACAACCCGCAGACTTGATCCGGAATTTTCCGAGCTACAATCCCGGCCCTTGTGAAGCCTGCACCGCGCATCCTCCGCTGCCCGTTGTCGTACACATCGCGGTCGTGAGCGGCGAGAAGTAAATATTCGACGCTCCGCTTCCCGTCACGAAGTTGTCTATGACGATCCCGCTCGTGCCGCCGGTGTACGACGCTCCTGCGACAAACGTCAAAGTGCCGGCGCCCGCATCGCTGAACACCATCACGCAGCCTCCAGAGCACCCGGTTCGGTTGCCGCTGGCCGTCACGCTTGTATAGATATAGTCAGTCGAGCCGTTGTCTGTCTCCGTGATGCTCGAGCAGTTTGCAGCGGCGCTGGTCAACGCCGTCGTTGCCACCGCCGGCGTTCCCATGGTGTTCGTGGCTGTCGTGATCGGGATGTACCAAAGCGCCGGCCGCCCAGTGCCCGCCGATGCCCCTCCGCAAACGTAGAGATATCCAGTCGCGGCTCCGATGTAGTAAGCGTTGTCGAACGATCCGGTGTAAATGACGCCGGTCGTACCGCTCCCTACAACGCCTGTTTTTGCCTCCGTCCCCGATGCCCCGACTGCGAATTCACCCGCCAGTTGGAATATGCCCGAGTCGGTCCCGTCGTATTGCACCTGTTGGTACACCTCTCCGGTGGATCCCGCTGACGGATCCACCAGCGGCGCATCGTAAATATCCTGCGAGCCTGCGCCGAACCCCGTTGACGGCGTGACATTTCCAGTTGCCACATCAATCCAGTCCTCGCGTCCTCCGAAATCGCCCACGTACAGCACGTTTCGCGATTCATCGTAAATCGGGCTTGTAAGCGGGTTCACGTTCACGCCGGAAGCCCCGCACGGACTTGCGCAGACCGACACCGGCCACGGGCTCGTCGTCACTTCCACCGGGTCTCCGGTGAAAACCCCTGTAAATTGATGGACGTAGCCGTCGTCATCACCGACGTACGCGACATCGAAGGCGTAGTCTTCCCACAGCGACGAGCCTTTGCTCCCATTCGGCGCGAGGCCGTCAGATGCCTGATCGGTCCCGTTGTCCAGTGCGAACGTGATGGCATACATGCACGGTGCCGCACAACTGCGGTAAACGGCGGCGCTCGATGCCACCGTCAGGCTCGTGTTCACGTTGTTATAGGCGTCAATGCCCGTATTCGTGAGCGGCTTCAGAATCACCAACTGCGCCGCGCCGCTCGACGTGTTTTGTATGAACGCGACCTGCGTGCCGTCGAGCGAAATCGTCGGCGATGTGGTGACGGTTCCACCGGTGCTGTAGGCCCAAGCTGTCTTCACTGGAGGAGAGCTCACGCTCCCGCCGCATGGGGCGGCGCCGGCTCCGCCCGCCGGCGTGCCCGCGTACAGGTTGTTGTACGCGATGATGCTGGCCTGTCCGCCCGATCCGCCAGATAGTGTTGATCCGCCCCAAGCGAAATTGGTAACCCCGGAGGAAACCATGATGCTGTCGCCTGAGGCTCCTGTCGCATTCGCCGTGATCACCACGTCGTTCGTTGGAGTGCCCACACTCGCAGTTATCCCCACGCTTCCAACGTTGGCATTGAATGCGGTTACAAAATTTGCGGCGATCTGAGCGGTCGTAAGCGCTCCGCCGTTCGCCGTCGTGATCGGGACGTACTGATTCCCGGTCAAAAGGCTGGCGCCGCCTTGCAGACTCGAATGTGCCCACGCGAAATTCGATGCGGTATTCGATAACATGATGTTGTCACCCGCCGATCCCGTCGTAGTTGCCGTCACCGTAATCGCCCCGGCGCTGGGGTTGGTGACCGTGACTCCGGTTGCCGCCTCGTTTGCATTGTTGTTGAACGCGTTGAACATGTTTGTCGCGATTACCGTCGGCGTATCAGCCACGCCCGCTGCCGTCGTAACCCCGTAATACTCCACTCCTCCAGACGCGCAGAAAGTCGTGCACAGCTGGGTTATTCCGCCGCTCAGATTGGCGCCAGACCACGCAAAGTTGGCCGCAGTGCCGTTCGCGAGCGCAATCGTGTTGCTCCCCGCGCCTACCGCAGTCGCCGTGAGATTCACCACACCCGAGCCGCCGCTAGCCGCGGAAACTCCCACGCTGCTTCCCACGCCCGCCGTATTGATCTCGGCGATCAGGTTCGTGGCATCCATCGCCGCAGTTCCGTTTACAACAAAACTATCGGCAGTGACTGAAATGCTGCCGGTGTTCGGCGACAACGTGAGATTGCTGGCGGGACTCGTACTCGCAGCGAACGAGATTGTTGTCCCCAAAGTATCCGTCACCGTTACCATATTCGTGGTTTCCGTTGCCGTCGCGTCGGCGTTCGGCGCTTGTGAAAGGTTCGCGAAGCAAGTGCCGCTGATTCCGGAAAGTGCGCCACCCGTCGTACCGCATTCACTGCTCTTGTTGTTGATCGCCGCTTCGATGTTCTTGGCCATCGCCGTGGTGCTAGGGCTGCCGCCGGAGTAAATGCAGTTTGTTGTTCCAGCGCAACCGCTACCCAAAAAGCTGCTGGTACTTTCAAATTCATAAACAACTCCGCCAATTGTTAGTGTCGAGTTGTTGGCGGGGATTGTCGAAGAGTCCGTGATCGTGCCGGTCGGTGGACCCGCGGCAGTCAGCGTCAGTACCGGCGACCCGCTCGCTCCCGTAATTGAGATGTGCTGTCCAGCCGTCATGCCCGTGCTCGTAAAAGTTCCATGCGCGGTTGCAAACGCTGCCGCCGTCGCCGTGATAGCGTCCACGTTCGCGCCGTTGGTGATCGTTGCAGTTTGACCGTTCGTCGGAACACCGCTTACCGTTCCGTTGGCGGTCGCCTCCACTGCGGCCGACGTCGTCACCGTATCCACGTTTGCGCCGTTCGTAATAGTGGCCGTCTGCGCGTTTCCAGGAGTTCCCGAGACGCTTCCCGTAACACTCGCGGCCACCCCAGTGCTCGAACCCAAAACGTCCACGGGATACACGACGAAGTCGTTGCAACTAGCCGTACTCGTGCTAAATGAATATTTCGCTGGGAAATTCAGGCCGCCCTGCGCCACCGCGGTGGCCGCCATTTCCAGGCCCCAATCCTTCTGCATGCCCACTTTTTTCTTCGCGGCACGAATCGCGTCGGCACTGAGTACGTCGTTCGACTCGGGAGCTCCGCCCTCCGCTACCGGATGGAAGTTTCGCCGGGCCCACTGCATTTGGTAGCGCGGATCCTTAGTAAACTTCTCGATCATGTCCGGTGTTCCCGACGAAGAGAACACCAGATGGCGAGTCGTCCAGTCGGTGACCAATCCGCCGTGGGGCTTCGTCGAAGAACTCTCCTGGCCCGACATGACGAATGCCAGTGCCAGCACCGCGAGTAGACCTACGCCAGCTCGATTCAACCGCACGTTCATCCCGCTAATTTGCATGGCTGCATTGCTCCCAAGCGCGCGAGCCGCGCGCATCTCATTCGCGGCCCGGCCTGGAACCGCGATACGACAATCGGCCGCGTCAAGCGCAGCGGCCTGAATAATCTTTTTCACTGATCTCAAAAAAAGCGGGGACAACAATTCTCGAGAACTTCCAAGACGTGAGGAAACAGGGCTCGGCGATACCCCATCGTCGCTACCCGTTTCCTGTGCGGAGGACTGGCGGAATTCTACTCTTCACAAACGCGCTCAAGCAATGCCTTTTTTGGGCATGACTTTGCGCACCTCTTGTGAAAGGAATAGAAACGGCGCGCGGCGTGAGCGGCTGTTTTCAGCCAGTTACGCGGCGACGCAGCGCCAATTGCCCCCGGTGCCAGTAGATACAGTGCAAGCCGCGTGCCTTTGTTCCGCACCGTCCGCCCACGCCGTCAGCACCTACGTAACTCCCGTGCGATCCACGCCCCGCTCGGAGAGACGCCCGATGGCGAGATGTGCTGTCCATCTCGGGCGCGGATACTCGAGCCCTTTACCCACACTCGGCTCTCTCCAACGAGAATCTTCATGTCTAATGGCGATTCGATCGCGCTGAGCAATCAGAGTCGCAGCCGCGCTCCGTACTGCGTATTTTCCTGCATCGTATTGAATCCCTACAGACTCCTGCTCTTATTTTTTCCGCTACATTCGGCTACGTTCGTGGCTATGCTTTGGTTGATAATTACACGCGCGATAACACAGACCGAGTGGCCGCGATGCCTCGCCCATGATTTTCTAATAGTCACATTCAATTATTAGAAATCACCGTATCTCCAACGAAACCAACGATCGCCATCGTCTGTAGTAGTCACAAAATCGCATATTCCCCGCACTCACTTTTAACCGCGCCCAAGCTCGGCTCTCAAATCGCGCACAATTTCGCGAGCCGCCTCCACGCATCTCGCCACCGCGGCACCATGTCCGCTTCGGCCGTCTCCAGGTCGCGTATTTATGGAGGTGTCCAATATTGGACAGACAAATGTTTTCTCGTTTTCTAGTATCGCGCGCGAGTGGCGAGGCTAAGGCGAAGGAGTCCGAGTTCCAGGGCTGGAGCTGGGTTCTCTTCCGGGCCTCGCCAACTTTAATCTTTCAGATTCGGGGAAAACACGATCCAGCTAGCCGCACATTCAGAGTCGACAATGAAGAACGTGACAGAGCCAGGGACATTTTCACTGCCGGGTTTGTTGGCGCTGAACCTATAGATTCCAAAACCTCGCCCGCGGTGCTTTGGTCGTCGCTCGTCGAGGTTTTTCGCGTCGCGTTTGCCGGACTATTGAACTGTATATGTGAGCGTGTGTGTCGAGCCCACTGAGGCGCCGACAGCGCTCGTGATTGTGACTGTAGTCTCAGTGCCTGAAGCCCCGGACACAGTAATGGGAAAGAAGCGATACGTGTTGTTCGGCAAGAACGTGACGGTTCCTGTCGTGGTAGTGCCGCTGGGCGCCCGAACTGTGTAGTCAGCAGTTACAGTTTCCGCGGGCACGGCACTGAGCGAAAGCACGGGATAGTACGCTCCTGCGGGGCCGATGGCGGAGCTCGGCGCAAACTGCACGGTTGGCAGACTCGATTTCACAGTCAGCGTCGCGATAGACGGCCAACTCGGATTATAGCCGCTTAGAAATTCTCCTGCCGACACAACGGCATTCCCAGAAACGTCAAAAGGACCCGTATAGATCGGCGATGAAGATCCGGGAGCGGTGCCGTTCAATGTGTAGCGAATCGTCGCGCCCGAAGTATTACTCGTGATCGTCACCAGCACCGGGTCCGTGACCGCCGAGGAAACTCTCGGGCTGATACTGGGTGCAGCCAAGACATTCTGTTCGTTAATCACGTAGGTTCCGGTCACGTCGGGAATTACAAGCTGGGTAATCTCGTTGCCATTTGGGTCCCAATGCTTGACTGCGGTGTTGAGCTTAATCGTCTGTGATGTTCCGCTCAAGTTCAGATAGACGGTGCCGTTGCTGTAATTTCGTGAATACAGACGGTAGCCAATGCCGGCCGACGACATCTGCTGGCTCGTAAGAGCAGAAGTAGGATTGCCTAAAGCCGCTTTCATGCTTTCCCACTCGGACGGGTTAATGTTCGTTGATGTCGTGCTGCCGCCAGGAGCAAAGAAGAAATTCGGTCCTTTCAAGAGCGAGTACGCGACAAACGATGACAAGAGCGCGTTCGAATCGCCCGAGGGAAGCGCGGCGCGAAGGATCGCGACCTTGTTCTGCGAGCCTAGCCACGAAAAATAAGTAAAGTTCTGTTGATACCACGCGTTGCGAGTGTAAACCGAAGGCGATGGATACCAACCGTAGATGTTTTCCGTTAGCGCTCCCGGAATATTAGCGAACACGGTTTGAAATTGAGTTGGGTCTGACATCGAGCCAACATTCGGCATAGTTTTAATATCGGGACCGGCCACGTGCACTTGGTTGAAAAACGATGCTACGCCGCTAAGGTACTCGCTCGCATTCTGCGGGAACGGAGAATCCCATGTCACACCGGCGACGAAGTGATTGGTGTCATCCAGAACGCCGAACAAGCTCCAACTAAACGAACATTCATCGAGCTCGATCCATACATTTTGGGTTGAGTAGTTGGACTCCAAAAGAATCGGCCGGGCGTACCGGTTGATCCAAAAGTTGACGAAACGGCTGTCTTGGACGTTCACGGCATATTGCCAATTCGTCGACGGGGCTGTCGGAACACCGTTCACCAAACCGAGCGACCAACTGAAGTAGACGGGGCGCGATTTGCCTTCATAAGTTGCAGTAATGAAGATCGGCGGTTTTCCAGCAGCGATCTGCTGCGATTCGTACGTCCGCAGCGCAGAATAGGGAAAGCCCCGGACCATCGTGGTGTCACTGGGCGCAAACTTATCGAAACGTCCGTAGACAACGACGAGCGCGCTTGGATCGAGCGAGCCTGTAGGAGCTGAACCGACGAACGCTCCGTAGTCGGAATACGGAAAGCCGTCCGGACTTTGAAAGATCGAACCTGCCTCTTTATCGATCACGGTCCTGGTTTGTGCGTGGACGCTGGCGAGTGGCAAAAACAAAAGCGCAGCCAGACAGACGTATTTAACCTTCATTAGGATCGCCCCCCCAAAACAGACGAGCTTCGTAGCTAATTTGGCGCGATTCCGAGGAACGAAGACGGTCTCTTGCCAAGTACTAGACCACGTTAAGCCGCACTGTCAACTGTAGTTGTTCGAACAATAGATTACTTCGCGCCGGGAGGCGGCGCCTACTGGACCGGAGGACAGACTTGGTTCAGGTACCTAATTGCAGTCTATGCATTCATTGGTGGCCAATATGCCGACACTTTTAAACGACTGCCGCAATCCAATCATTTCGTGCTGACAACGTGTTCGTCTTCAGCACCTATGAGAGTAAGAAGGCGCGTTGGGTAGCTACGGTTTCGGGCTGAGTGCACCCATGTTTATTTCCTTCGAGCGGCTGCGATTGTACCGAAACCGCTCTTCGAGCGTGACGCGTTTCTGTGCCTCTCTCCGTTTCAGGATGGCCTCCCGCCGGCCGTAGTACACATCGGCGGGCGCAACGTTTCCGATCCCTTCGTGATACCGCCGGTGATTGTAGAACTCGATGAACTCCGCGATCGCCCGCTGCAACTCCTCGGGACTGGTGTACACCAGCAGATTGATGCGCGCCTTCAGCGTCTCGTGAAAGCGCTCCAGTTTCCCGTTCGTCTGCGGATGATGCGGCGAACAGCGAATGTGCCGCAGCGCCAGCATCCGCAAATAGTCCTCGAAGGCGTGCGCCAGGTAACCTGGTCCGTTGTCGGTGACCAGCCGCGAACGATCTTCCACCGGCACGTTCTTCATTCCTGTCCACTCAACCGCCTGTTCAACGACGTCCGAGATTGATTCCGCCGTCATGTCCGTCTTCAACTCCGACGCTAGGATCATCCGCGAGTAATCATCCAGCACCGAAATCAGGTAATACCAGCCCCAACCCACCACGAAAAAGTAGCTCGCATCCGACTGCCACTGCTCATTCACTCGCGTGGTCTTGATGCGATACTCCTTCCCTGCGGGGAAGCCGAGAACCTTCACCTCGCAGATCAGCCCGTGGCGCTTCAGCAGTCGATAGACACTCGATTCCGACACGGCAAAGCCCGCGTGATCACTCAACCAGCATGCCACTTCGCGCGGGCTGCGGTCCGGCTCGCGTAAAGCCGCTCCCAAGATGGCCTTTTCTTCTTCCGGCTTCATCCGATTCCACACCGTTCCCAGCTGCGGCCGCCGGTCCACCAGTCCGGCTTCGCCCTCGTCCCGATACCGCCTCTGCCAGCGATAGTAGGTCGAAGGCGCCAGTCCCAGCTCCCCAAGCGTCTGCTTCTTCTCGACCGGCGACCGCCGCACCAGTTCAATCACTTCCCGCTTCTGCTCCGGCTTCATCCGCCCGTACCGCTTCCGTGCGAGTAGCCCTAATACTGGCTTTTTTTCAGCGTCATGTTGGTCAGGCTCAGATCAGCGACGAGTTGCTTCAGCCGCTGATTCTCCTGCCGCAACTGCTCGACTTCCTCGCGGTTCGCTTCCCGTTGGGTGTCCCCGCGCAAACGCTTCTTGCCCGCCTCCATGAAATCCTTCAGCCACTTGTAGTAGACAGTCGGATGAATGCCCTCGCGACGGCACAGCTCCGCCACCGATACTTCCGCGCGTACTCCTTCGAGCAAGATGCGGATCTTCTCTTCGCTCGGAAATCTTCTGCGGCTGGCCTGTTTCGCCCGGCGGATCAAAGCGCGTGCCGTATCCCCCGAACGAACTGCTGCACTCGATGATTCGATCTTCGTGGAAACTGCGTTGGTGGGTTCGTTCTCGTCCTCGTACATGTTCACCCTTTCCGGGCCGACTCGGTCGGCCCGGATTAGACTGCCTCCGCCGCACCCCGCGGCTCCGGTAGTCTAATCCCTGTTGGGGGGTGAACTCCGCTTCGAAACTCTAGCTTATTGCCCGTCTCACCTCACTCCCATTTCCTCTGAAGTCAAACACTGTTTGGATCCAAATCGTCCATCACTCATTAAAAGAACTGGTAACATCACCGAGCGAGAAATGAGCTCATTGTATAAGGCCGCCTTCCATACAGTCCGCCTCGGGGGAAAGCTGCTCGGTCGCTCGTCGATTACGCGCGGCCTGTGGAATCGAATCTACGAGCCTCTCGGTCGCAAGGCGTATCCAAGCCCGGAGAGATTTGTCTGCTTCCGCAATCGTTGGGGCCACGAGCTTAAGTTGAGTTACTCCTACCACATCGACCGGCAAATTCTTGGCTATGGCACCTATGATGAAGCCTTACAAAGCGCGCTTGAATATTTGGTAAAGCCAGGGATGGTTTGCATGGATGTAGGAGCGCACATTGGAGAAATGGCGCTGCATATGGGAAGCAAAGTCAAACCCAGAGGTACGGTCTATGCCTTTGAACCCGTACCCCACATCCACAAAAGATTAATACATCACATTGAAGACAATGAATTGCAGGAGACGGTGAAACCTTTCGAGATAGCTCTGTCCAACACCAATGGAACAGTAAAGATTGCTTTCATGGGTGAGGATGCAGATAACCAGGCTGTCGGTTCCATCGTCAATACTTCACGTAAAGAACTCACCCGGCATCTCGACATAAAATCACAGACACTCGATTCCTTCGTCGAAGAACACGGGATCAATGCACTTCACCTGATGAAAATCGACATTGAAGGAGGAGAGTGGTTTCTGCTTGAGGGCGGAAGGCAAGCATTTTCTAGGCTGAGCCCAACTCTATTGATGGAATTTTCTTCAGATCTTCGAGACATCGGCAGAGACAGCGCTCAATTGGCGCAGTTGATTGAGTCTTTCGGATATTCCATATTCTCCGTGTCTCCAAAGGGTAAGCCGGATAGGCGATTGCACGCCAAGTCGATAGCACCCGAATTTACTGCCGCGAATGTATACTGCGCGAAGTAAAATGCAACCCTAGCAGGAGGGCCTGGAAGTGGATTGTTGTGACTTCACCTGCCAGCGGCTTGATTCGCGGTTGAGAACATCGGAGAGCCGAATCAAGCGGGAGAGGGCAATTTCCCGCCGTAGTGTTCCGATTTCTGTGTTTACCAACGGTGTGCGAAAGTTTTTGCATAATAGGTAACCCATTTCACAGAATCCGCAAACGTCTGGAGTTGCCCTCGTTGAACACATTCCTAACCCCCCTTTTTATCAGTGGCTCAGGAGATGGTCCGTGACTTGCACTTACAAATCTTCCACCGCTTTCTTCCCTCTGGCGATTGGAGGGGAGAATTCCTGATATGGCGTCGAAAAAGTGCGCCGTCGCCGAAATACTATTCGAGATTTCGGTATGACAAAGCCTGAACGCCGCGAAGCTCCCCGAAAGATAATCGAGAAGCTTGCCTATGTGAATCTGGGACCGAATAACGGCGGAGTCGTCTTGAATGTCTCTGAAGGAGGTTTTTGTTTTCACGCTGTCGCGCCCATGCACCAGACCCGAACTATCCGTTTCTGGCTTTCGCTACCGGACAACCATCGAATCGAAGCCATCGGCGAATTGGCATGGACTGACGCGACAAGAAAAACCGGAGGCTTACGATTCAAATCAGTGCCCGCGGGAGTCCGCGAACAAATACGTAGCTGGGCAGGGCTGCCGCCGTTACCGCTTTCCACTGATGAAGACCCGGCAGCACCGGTTCCGGCTGTGCCGTCGGCCAGCCTGCTGACCGCGATCCAATCGGAGACGGATGTTGCTCCCCCGTCCGATAGTGTTGTCTCGCAGAAAGCATCAGCACAGAAGACAAAATTCCCAGCGCCATTTAGATGGCCTCCGACGGTTCTTGCAGCGGCGCGACGCGTGACGAAGGCAATTCCGAGGGCGCTGGCAGCAGCAATCTCTATAGCTCTTGCAGCAGAGCGAAGCGTGGAGAAGGCGATTTCGACCGCCCTTACAGCGGCGCGACGCGCGGAGAAGGTGATTCCGAGGGCCCTCGCAGTGGCGCGACGTTTGGAGAATGCGATTCCGGCAGCTTGGCGCGCACATTCCCCGCCAAACTTTTTTCGCTCTGCTGTCACCGGACTGCTGATTCTGGTTTTAGCAGGTGCGCTGATTCAGTTAGGTGGGCTATTCGCGGGAAGAACCCTGCCGCAAACCGTTTCGTCGGCCCCGATGGGAGATTTGGCGTCCAATCCGGCTCCCGAAACGGTGAAGTCCGCGGCAAACGGCGCATCCTCCTTGGAACCTGAAAACCAGCTCCGGACCCAAATCGACGAGAAGGATCGCCAATCGGAGGGCGACGCCGAAGAGTCGAAAGCTCCGCCTCGCACACGATCTGAAAAGAGTGCGACCCAGCTGTCCGCAAGTGTGCCGAAACCTTCGCATGCCTCGACGGATGCCACGCCGCCAGCGACCTCGATTTCGCCCGTGTCTGCGTCCATGACCTCTGCGCTTTCAGCTGGCACCATCTCGCACCCGATATCTGTTTCGGCTGACCCCGTCGCATCTTCGCGGTTCGAATCAACCCATCCGTCTGTTGGCAATCCCGGAAGCACTGGCGACTTAACCGTCGGGTCGGCGTCGCTGATATATTTCGAGGTCGGCAATCTTAAAGATCCTGTGTGGGCAGACAAGGCGACCGAGACGCTGGCGCAATCCGGCTTTCACGCCGTCGTCGTTCACAAAGGACACCTTTGGATGAATTCCTACCACATACTTGTGGGTCCCTTCGCGAATGACGCGGCCGCCGAAACGGCACAGCTGAATTTGGAATCTCACGGCTTTAAACCTCGAGCGACCCGAATAAGTCCAAGCAAATAGCCTGGGTTATACTCGGCGACGTTCCGAATGCAAACTTTGGAGGAAAAAGTATGTTTCACTTAATTTGGTATATTTTTATTGGTCTAATCGCAGGCGTTTTCGCGAAATCAGTAATGCACGTGCACATGACGATCTTCTGGACGATCGTGCTCGGCATCCTCGGGTCGATCATTGGCGGCGGCGTTACGCACATGTTTTCGCGCCCGACAAACGAACGATATCATCCCGCCGGCCTCATTTTTTCCACACTGGGCGCGATCTTGGTTCTCTACATTTGTTTTAAGCTGAAGATTCATTTTCCCCAAGTCAACCCGTTCTAGCTCATCGACGACGAACCTCGTATTCCGATAGGACGGTCACGTCTCGCACTCGAAGTGCCCTGGCCTCCTTTCTCCTTTTCACGCCCTTGCTCCCAGGAGCCTCGCCACCAGGCACAAGATTTTTAATCGCCTCCTCAGCGGAATCTGTGGGTACAAAATTGGCGCAAACAATCTCTCCGGTGAATCGTGGTAGCATCCGGTCGGAGGTGGACCGTGCGCTACGGTTTCCTCGCCCCTGCCGCTGTCCTCGCCGTCATCTGGGTCATTGCGTTTCTGATCTTTCACGTCGTAAGTGCGATCGTCCATATTCTGCTTATCTTGGCCCTTCTGTGCTTCGTTGTGCATCTTTTCCGCGCGCGGATCGCGCTGAGAACTTATTTGAGACGGAACGCCCAGATTCGATATTCGGAGACCGTATTAGACATTGAAAGAGAATACGCTCGTTAAGTCTCACTAGCATCCTACCGCCTCCGACCTACATTCTGCGGTTCCTTGCGAAATCAGACATTTCTCGCGGCGCAGGCATCTCCACGCGACCGCCAATCCCGGAAGCGGTTACAAAGTTCGTTGCCCCACATGCAAGCAGGTTGAAACCTACTCGGGTGCCACCACAGTCCGCACGGTGTAACCATCTGGAAATAACAAAGGCGTCTTGCTGTTGGGGCGTCCGGCCTCCGCTTGGGAAAATCCTGCTCCAAAGCGCAGGATAAGCTCACGTCGTGCAATCGGTAAGCAAAGTACTTTCCTTTCCTTGCGCGTCGGTGGCCGCGCTCTTAGTCTCGTTTCGCCGTATGTTGCGGAAATGGAGATTAGATGCAAAAGAAACGATCCCATAAAGCAGCACGAAACATTCGGGCGGCGGAGGCGGGCGTGTCTGTCCTCGAAGCAGTGGAATGGCTGCTCATCCGCGTATTCCTTGTCGCCATTCTTGCCTATGATTTATTTCGCGTCCTGCTGACCCTCGTGGCTTTTTTGTGACGTCATGTTAGGTAGCAGGTAATTTCTCACGGTGATACGTAGGAAGCTGACCTTGCGACAGTTTCTTGTACAGTTTGACCAGTACGCACACAGGCTAACGGAGGATGAAGTATTCGAATTCCGGACTAGCCGTGAATTCTGCCCTGTTGGCCGCCGTTCTAAGCCGAAATGTAGTCTGCCTTCTTACCTTGGGGGCGTCATTCGGTCAATTCTGTGCGTCGCTATAAAGATTTCCGTCCGGTGGCGGACTTGTAAGCTGCAATCGCATGTGCGACATCCTCGACAAACGTCGTGAACTGAGCCTGTGTGACACCTGACGGCAGTTTGAGCATGCCGCTGTTGATGAGGTTTTTCGCCGCGGTCGTCAGGCTCGCATCGACGGTCGTCCAGTTGATTTCGCCGGCCGAGGTCTTTGCGGTGATGATGTAAGAATCGACTAGCCGGAGAACGGCGCCCGGCGAAAGCGATACGCCGGTAAATCCCGTCAAGTTGGAGACGGTTTGCTGCGCGAACATCTCCACCTGAGCCTCCGTCGTTTGCGGCGGCAGCGTGATGATGCCGGTAAGCGATTCTGAGTTGACAATCGCATTGATGGCATTGGTTTGGGCAGTCTCGTTGGCTGTGCCATCGGCATTCCTTGCGGGTATTGCATCCGCGATTGCGGACGTAGTGCCAAGCAATATCACCGACAGGTTCGTGTCCTGGGTAATTCGGAGCACGGCAACGGCATAATTGTCGTAGGCCGTTAAAGTCATTCCCGATGGCACCGTCAGGATTTTCGTGGCGATAGCGTTTCGCACGAAACATCTCACCGCGAACGACTGGCTCGAATTGCAAGGATTGATCACCTGTGCATTGGAGGGCGCTGCGATTGCAAATATCAAGATGATCGCGGCGACAAGAACTGCGGGAAGATGGCGTTGCATAGTGCCTCCGGCGCGCAGAACCTTCGTACTGGCAGCTCCTGAGGGGAAGTCCGGAAACGCGATTTCTTGACCGCGCGACAGTCAAAGGTTCTCTCCGGGGGGCGGATCTCGCCACTGTCCCACGGTACATACGCGGTACGGTAGTTCAGTTGTCCTTGGTACAGGGTCTAGGGCGCACATTCAACTCAAATCCGCCCGTTTCAGGATTCATCTCCGAGTTGCTGAAGTGAAGGAAGTGTTAAGCTCTCCGACGGCCCGTTTTCGATTGTGACGGTCATCAACCTGGAATCTAGCTGTTCAGCCCATTCGTACGCATGCGATTCCCAATTCAACTTCGCGATGCCCGCGCCGAATGGCGTCGGTGCAGAGCTGACAGTGCGACCGGGGGTTGCCACTCGGTGTGAGCGGGTCGCAGTCGGTGCCGAGCAGTGAATTCAGCCAGAAACCGTTGCCAGCAAATACGCCCTCTTACTTTCATAGGTGCTTAAAGACGAACATCCTGCTTGAACCATCGGACGTCGAGTTCGCGCAGATCCGAGCCTTACGTCTTGAGGAACGAAAGGTTGTAGATCATCTGACGACTCAGATGGCGCGCGGCACGGTGCCGAGCCCAGTCGCAGTTCCCATGAAAAACCAGCTAACCTTGGATTGCCTGATTTCCTTCCCTGCGACTGATCACGTACAAAGCCAACTCAAGCCTGGTCGAAGTTCCAAGCTTGTTGAAAATTCGAAAGAGGTAATTGCGGACCGTGTGCTCGCTCAAGTTCAGCTGACGGGAAATTTCCCGGTTTGAAAGGCCCTCCGCGATAAGACCAGCGAGGGACTCCTCCCTCTTTGTGAGAACTCGTGATGTGTCCCCTGAATTGTCGCTGAGTGTGCACGTGTGGGGCGTTTGAGCCAGCGTATTGAGTGCGAAGCGGAGTTCCTGGCTACTCGCCCAGACCTGTCCTTGAGAGACGGCTAATACGCACTTGCAAAGGACATCGAAGGGCTCATCGCGCGAGAGAATCCCGACAGCTCCCGCACAAAACGCTTCGCTTACGATGTTGCTATCGACCTTATCGAGCAGCATGATAATGTCCGTCTTCGGAAAGCTGAGCCGCACTTCACGAGCCAAATCGAATCCCGCCGTCTGACCGTCTTTCAGGTGAACGCAGATGAGAACAACATTGGCGTGGGATTGCCGAAGACCGTTTCGAACTTCTTCCGCGGTCATCCCCGATCCAACGACGTCGATGCGATACTTGCTACTCCGCAACGCAGTCGCCATCAATTGGGTTGCCATTCGGCAATTGTCAGCGATAAATAAAGTAGTACCTAACTCTTGTTTCAACGGCATGCTCACCTGAATTCTGCGGTATCCCGCCAAAATATTGGCGCTCGGCGGAAAGCGGGACAGACAATCGCGGGGCTAATCGTGATGTCCGCCCACCAATACGAGCTCATCCGCTGGTGGGCTGGAGCTAGAGAAATTTGCTCCTGTCGAGCCAATTTGTCAAGGAAAATTGCCTCGTAACCAAAGCAATTTGAGACGGTTATGGAAGTCCTGATAGTACTCAAACCTCCGCTACAACTTGGCTTTTCTCCACCCGTTGTTCAGGCAGGCGTTCTAGTAGCTTCGCCCACCGTTCGCCGACGATGAACCCGGCGGAATTGATTCCGGACGCCCACCACCATTCGCCTCACGGACAGAGCGATGACCTGCCCCCGAAGTCTAATCCAGTCAGAACTTAGCTGCTCCGGGTGTTACGTTCGCGATAGTAGACGCGAGATGAAAAGGAGCCGCTTCAGTCAAGGGCAGATCGTCCGGGTGTTGAAAGAGGCGGAGGCCGGAGTTCTGAGGAAGGAACGATGCGACCGGGTCGGTATTAGCGATGCCACGGTCCGCCACTGGATGGCGAAGTACCGGAGCCCAACCTAGAAAACTCGCGAGCCACGACCGGCTCCGTATACAGCTTTTTTCTCACTCTCCTAGGGGTTCCACTGCATTCACCGGTAGCAAACTTTCTGATGAACTTACGTCTGTAAAGGGGGCGAACACCTTGCAACCGGGCGAGTCGCGTATCGCGCCGCATCCAGCAATCTGCCGAAGGACGAAAACCATGAAGTCAGTTCGATTCCCGGGGCTTGTTTTGCTTACGGCGTGCGTGGCCGGACCTCCTTTGGAGCAGCGGAAAGCCGTCGAGAAACTTCTTAGCGAGACGAAATCACGAAATCGCTGGAGTACAGATGTACTTTAGAGGCCGAGAACAAAACTCCATATACAGAGTACGTTCCTTTCCTTGCGCATCGGCGACCACGCTCTTACTCTCATCTCTGATAAATCCCAGACAGTCAGCACGAAGTTTGGCCATCCAGGAGGGCGCCACGCGAACACCTTCCCCGGCCGCGGCGTTCGATTCTGCGCGGCGCACCAGAAGAAATCTGCGCTTTCCGATTGAGGCCGAGGCCGTATTTTGGTGGTCGGATCAGGAGGGAAAGTACCAGGAAGCTACTGGGCGGAGCCGCGATGTGAGTATACGAGGGGCGTTCATTCTAGCGCCGGTTTGTCCTCCGATTGGTGTCGCAGTAGAAATCATAGTGCTCATCCCATCTTTTTCGAATTTGAGAGGCGGGCTGCGAATCGCGGGACGAGTTGTTCGCGTAGAGGACGCCGGGTTCGACGCAGCCAGCCGCGGTTTTGCAGCGTGGGGAGACGGCGCGTCATTCGCTGAGGGTGAACATGACGGTGACGAATTGAATTAGGTCGACCTAGCGGCAGGCCGAGATTGACCGTCACCAGTAGATTCTGCGTCGAGGTAGCAGGGATTCGGCGGTCTGGTGATTTCGGCGAGCGCTAAGTTTGTGGCGTGCCGAACGACAAATGCAAGTGTCGTTAAATCGACTGAAGCGCCATCGACCGCACGTACGGTTCGGTGCCGGCGAGCGACTTGGAAAGTGGGCTTACGGGATCAGCTAGGCGCCTGTAAGTCACAGGGCGGAGCTTTATGTCTACTGAATTGACGATAAATTCGATCGCGCTGCGGGAATCGTTGCTTGCATGGCACGTTTTGTACACGCGCCATCAGCACGAAAGAACAGTGAATCAAATTCTTACGAACAAAGGGCTCGAATCCTTCCTCCCATTATGTCCTTCGTTGAGCCAGTGGAAAGATCGAACTAAACGAGTGTACCGGCCGTTGTTTCCCTGCTACGTGTTCGTTCGTGTGGCGAGAACCGATTGGCTGGATGTTCTGAAAACGCCAGGCGTCCAAATGATGGTTCCTTGCGGTGACGAACCTGCTCTTGTTCCGGAAGAAGAAATCAACGCGGTCCGGCGACTCATCGAGGTCAGTGAAATCGTGGAGCCTCATCCCTTCCTCAATACCGGAGACCGAGTTCGAGTGAAATCCGGGCCGCTATCAGGCGTCGAGGGATTTCTTATTCGCAAGAAGAGTTTGTACCGGCTTGTAGTCTGCATCGAAATCCTGGGCAAGGCAGCGTCAGCAGAAATTGACGCGGCCTTGGTGGAGCGTGCGGCCGACCGCAATCGACGTGAACCGAACTATCACGCCGGATTTGGAGCTTCAGCAAAAAAGGCGTTCGGTCCTAGTGCGCAAATCGACAAAAGCAACAATCAGCGAGCATCCTTGCATGTGGGTGGTGATCGTGAACACACGTTGGAAGTTTAGTCTTCTACGGAACGTCGTTGTCGTCACGTGCTTTTGGCTCTCCGCCGCAGGCACGGTGTCAGCCCAGCACGCAAACGGAACGCCGAATGACTCAGTTTCCACCGAGACGATTTCGGCATACGTGCTGGGTCCCGACGACGAGATCACTGTTCGCGCCTTGGATGTCGATGAGATCGACGGCAAAAACGCGAGAATTGATCGATCGGGAAACGTTGATTTACCACTGATCGGCAACGTCAAGGCGGCGGGGTTGAGCGTAAGCCAATTCGAATCCAGCTTAACGAACAAGCTCGAAAAGTACGTCCGCGAACCGCGGGTGAGCGTCACCGTATCCGAATATAAAAGTCAACCGGTTTCAGTGCTTGGAGCCTTGAATGCGCCGGGTATTTACAATATTACCGGGCCGACCACTTTGGAGCAGGTCCTCTCCCGGGCCGGCGGACTCCGAAACGACGCGGGAAACACGATCAATATCACTCGTGCGCGCGCATGGGGAACGATCCCGCTTACGTCGGCGAAGGTAGATCCATCGGGTGACTTCAGTACCGCCAGTGTGAGCGTGAAGTCGTTGATGGATGCCAGCGATCCTCGGAACAACATTATCGTCCAACCTACAGACGTCATCTCAGTGCCGAGGGCTGATCTGGTCTACGTCGTCGGTTCAGTCAACAAACCTGGTGGGTTCGTTCTGAACGAGCGCGCGAGCATGAGCGTATTACAAGCCGTCTCGCTGGCTGAGGGACTGCAGAGAACTTCGTCTCCGAAGAGCGCCAAGATCGTACGTACCGGACTGACGGGATCAAAACAAGAAATCCCTGTAAATCTCTCAAAAATTCTCTCCGGATCTGCTCCAGACGTACCTCTTCTCGCAAATGACATATTGTTTGTGCCGAATAGCAACGCCAAGAGTGCTACTTACCGGGTGTTGGAAGCCGCCATCCAAACGGGAACGGGCATTGCCATATTTCATCCTTAAAGCAAGGACCTAAATCCACGACTGCGTACCGAGCGTTCAACATGAGAAATCTAAGCTTACCTTCCGGACGTTCAACTGAATTGCTGCCGATCGACACAGCGCCGACAATGCAATTTCCGGGCTATGGCTATGCGAGGCCCGCGTCCGGCAGTCCAATCGCATATTGGGATTTCCTCCGGCGCCATAGGGGGACGGTGCTCCTGTGGGCCGTCTTTGGCGTCAGCATTGGCTTCCTCACGTCGCTCGTGGAGCCGCGTCTCTATCAAGCAAAAGCAACGCTGGAAGTCCAAGACCTGAACGAAGATTTTCTGAATATGAAGCAGGTGCTGCCGGTGAACGAGGTTGGACTGGCCGGTACATTCAACGACATGCAGACACAGATAAATATCATTCAAAGTAACAGCGTGCTGGATCCGGTGATTCAGCAGATGCCGGCGCGCGCGGCGCAATTGTCGCTGACTACCGAATCAACGAGTCAGAGACTAAAGCGGCTGGTGGGACTATCGAGCGGGCCGTCCAGTTTCTCACAAAAAGACGCAAGGATTCTCGCCGACACCATGAAGGTGCGTGCCGTTGGGCAGACTAGAGTCATTGAGATCACCGTCGACTCGAGTAACCCGCAGCTCGCAGCCAATTTCATCAATCAGCTCTGCGCGGAATACATCGAACAGAACATGAAGGCGCGATGGGAAATGAGTCAGCGCACCAGCCAGTCGCTCTCGCGACTCCTGGAAGACAACAGGGAGAAGTTACGCAATTCTGAAGACGCACTCCAAAATTACGCGAAATCGTCGGGCCTAATGATTACGTCCGACAAGAAGAATGTGGCGGACGAGAAGCTCAGCGAACTGCAAGATGCGTTGTCCAAAGCGGAGGCGGACCGAATCGGCGCGCAGTCGCGTTACGAGATGGCCAAGAACAGCCCGTCTGAGGGATTGCCGGATGAACTGAGCCAGGGGTTGCTGCGGGAATACCAGTCGGGATTGACCAAGTTGCAGCAACAGCGGGCGGAGCTCGCGGCGACCTACACGGGCGATTACGGGAAGATCAAGCGCCTGGATTCCGAGATTGAGGCGCTCCAAGCAGCGATTCAGTTCGAGCGACGAAGCGTCGTGGAGCGAACCGAGAACGAATACCGTGCGGCCGTTCGACGGGAGAAATTGCTGGCATCGAGTTATGCGGGGCAGTCGGGCGTGGTGACAGATCTGGGGCAACGATCTGTTCAATACAATATTCTCGAGCACGACGTAGAGAGCAACCAGCAGGCCTACGATGAGATGCTCAAGCAAATGAGGGAAGCGTCGATGGCGTCCGCCGTCGGTACCAGCAACGTGCGTGTTCTGGATTCGGCGCAGCCTCCCAAGGAGCCATACAGCCCTAAACCTCTTCTGAGCTGCGTGCTTGGGCTGGCAATCTTTTCATCGGTCGGTGTACTTCTGGGTTTCATGCGGGACGTCACGGATTCGAGTCTTCGGGAGCCTGGTGAAGGCCTTCAGTATCTGGGCCTGACTGAGATAGGAGTGATGGTCCGCGACTCGAGTGGCGCCGGCCTCCTCCACTCGCCTGGCCGTCCTGTGCCGGATCTGCTAAGCCAGGCGTCGATCGTGGCGACACGCCGTCCGGACCGATCGTCGAACATCCCGGCTCAAGGGCTTCCTAACTGGTTCACTAACCCGGGCAAAGAGAGGCTGCTCGCTCTGGAGTCATGTCGAGCGATCGTGACGTCGCTTCTTTCTGGCGCGAACGGAGGTGTACCACGTCTACTTGTCGTCACGAGCCCCGGCCCCGGCGAAGGAAAAACGACGGTAGTGGCTAATCTCGGCCTAACGCTAGCCCTTATCGGCTGGCGGGTCATACTAGTGGATGGCGATATCAGGCGCCGCCGTCTCCACAAATACTTTGATCTGGAGAACGACCGCGGACTGACTACTCTTTTGGCGGATCTCCAGATTTCTGTCCAATCGCTCGAGGCGGCCGTACAGACGACAGTCGTGCCGGGACTGTCGGTGCTTACGAGCGGACCGGCTCCGGCGGCCAATTCCGGACTTCTTTATTCGCCAGGGCTTGCAAAGCTATTGGCGCGGCTAAGGGAGGAATACGATTTCGTTCTGATCGACACGCCGCCTGTGCTCCCCGCCGCAGACGCGCGGGTGTTTGGGCAGCTAGCCGACGGAGTCATCCTGGTCGCACGTGCGGGCCAGACGGCCAGGGAGGCCGCAGCGGCGGCGCACGCGCGTCTTGCTGCGGACGACATACGCGTCTTGGGATTGATCCTGAACGACTGGGATCCACAATCGAGCTCGCAAACGTACTACGCTGAATACGCCAAAGCGTACACGGACAACTATTCCGGATAAGCTTCAGTCTGGCCGCGAACAAGATGAACTACCGTTCCGCCATTCAATATTGCCAGCTGTTGTTTCAGGCTGACCGCCAGGCATGGAAGTACCTTCCGTATCAGCTGAAAATGAAAATGAACGGTATCGACCTCCGCTGGACAAGCCTTCAGGAATCCGGCTTGTCCGAAGAAAGATCTTACCGGTACAGCGATTCAGGCGGACCCGATTTAGAAGAGTTGCTCGACACGCTGATGATTTCTTCGTCGGATGCGGTTCTGGATTTGGGATGTGGAAAGGGCGGTGCATTGATCACGTTGGCCGAATATCCCTTTGCGCGAGTCGATGGCGTGGAGATATCTCCAAAGCTTGCGCGAATCGCCGGAACGAACATCAAGAAACTCCAGATATCGAATTCGACGATTTACTGCTGCGATGCGGCAGATTTCACCGAGCTTGATTCGTATTCCTACTTCTATATGTACAATCCTTTTCCTCGAGAAGTGACGCTGCGCGTACTGGAGAACATCCAATCATCGCTGCGGAGACGCGCGCGGCAAGTGACTCTGGTTTACAAGAACCCTGTCTTCAACAGATTGGTGCTTAATGCGGGATTCCGGTCGGTCAGCGACACACAGCAAATTCATCCGGATTATCCGCCGTTTTCCGTGTATGCGGCGGACGGCCCCGCACACAACTCCCCAGACGGGCTCCCTATTTGTGGATGACTCTCAAGTCAAGGACTTCGCGCGCGGTGCTTACGTGAATA
This sequence comes from uncultured Acidobacteriota bacterium, assembly GCA_963838705.1. Classification (GTDB taxonomy): domain Bacteria; phylum Acidobacteriota; class Terriglobia; order Acidiferrales; family UBA7541; genus Palsa-147. The sequence continues at coordinate 1,099,399 of CAWIRU010000007.1, forward strand.
CCGCCGATCAGACTGCTCCGGTAAACCCGCCAGCATCATTGGGCGGGCTTTCGGTGCGGCACAATTTCGCGTGGACGTTGGCTGGGAATCTAACATATGCGTTGTGCCAGTGGACCGTCATCGTTCTGCTTGCGAAGCTCGGAAACACCGAAATGGTAGGCCGGTTCGCATTGGCCCTGGCGGTAGCATACCCAATTACGTTTATCGCCCATATGCAATTGCGCGTGATTTTCGTCACCGACCTGGAAGGCAAATACCCGGCCGCCGAAATGCTCGGGCTGCGCTTACTTTTGAGCGCGTTGGCGATCCCGATCCTCCTAATCACCTGCAAGATTGCGAGTTATAGCGCACAAACAACACTTGTGATCTTGGTCGTCGGCGTGGCGCAGTTAATTGATTGCATCAGCGAGAACTATTTTGCCATCGCCCAACGGCAAGACCGCATGGACCGGATCGCCATATCGCAAATGCTTCGAAGCCTATTATCACTTTGCGTGGTGGCTCTTGCCGTGTATCTCACCCGCAGCCTTCTCTGGGGAGTCGCGGGCTATGTGGTTGGGCGCGTCTCGGTCCTTCTCCTATACGATGCGAGCCGCGCCACATTTGCATTGAGTGGCAGTTCACTTCCGCCTGCGACATTTCTCGAGCGTATATTGCCGCACTGGAATTTCCGAAAGCAATTTCAGATGTTGTGGGTAGCGCTCCCGCTTGGAGTGGTCGCGGTGCTGGGCTCATTGAACGCAAATATGCCGCGATATTTCATCGAGAAGAGCTTGGGCCCTGGTGAAGTTGGAATCTATTCAGCGCTTAGCTATATTCCGGCTGCTGCGCTCATGATTGCGACGGCACTCGGATATGCGGTTTTCGCGCGGCTTTCCAAGCTCTATTTTGACGGCGACCTGCTGGGGTTCGAGCACATGTTGGCGAAAGCCGTGGCAGTCTGCGCGGTCTTGGGATTGGGCGGGCTACTGGGCGGCGCGATCCTCGGACGGCAAGTCCTGACACTTTTGTATCGCCCCGAATACGCAGCGCATGTCGACTTGCTGCTCTGGCTCCTGGGGGTTGGGGCTGTGGGCTGTGTCACATCATGTCTTGGTTGCGCCATGTCTGCCGCATCCCAATTTCGTCAACAACCGCCCTTGCTCCTGGTGGTCACCGGAGCTTCACTTTTCGCGTGCTACCTCTTGATTCCGCGATTCGGCCTGAGAGGGGCCGCGATTGCGGCGCTTGTCGCTATGTGCGTTCAACTGTGCGGCACGGCGATGGTGATCCATCGGGCGATCGGCAAGCGTGCAGACGCGATGAAGCCGGCTCTGGAAGTCGGAATTAATCCGGTCCTTGAATCTCAGTGACGAGCCTTCGTTGACGACGATCATTTGAAACCCGCAATGCGGCGAAAAATATTACAGGTCATCGGCGGCATGAATCGCGGAGGAGTCGAAACATGGCTCATGCACATGATGCGTGTCATGGATCCGAATGATTTCGAAATTCACTTTCTCATCCACACCAACGCGGAGTCGGCCTACGATCGAGAGATCACTCAGCTCGGCGGCCACATACACCACGGAGCCAGTCCGAAAAACCCAGTGCGATATGCCGTCGAATTTGACCGGCTAGTCCAACGCGCCGGCGGCTTCGACGTCGTTCATAGTCACGTCTATTGGTTCAGCGGATTTGTAATGCGGCTCGCGTACGAAGCGGGAATTCCTATCCGCATCGCGCACAGCCATACGTCAGCTAGCGAAGCAAAATGGAATGTTCCACGAAGGCTCTACCAGAAGCTAATGAAGCGGTGGATCTCCCGCTACTCGACTCATCGAATTGGAGTCTCTCACCAGGCAGGCCGAGCACTTTTTGGGAAAGGGCCCGGCATGCCGTACAGCTTGCTTTGCTACGGAATGGATTTTGCGCGCTTTCTCGAACCGCTTCCCTCCGCGGATGCCAAGAGAAGGCTCGGAATTGCTCCCGGCCGCAAAGTAATCGGTCACGTGGGGCGCTTCGCTCCTGTCAAGAACCACGCATTCACAGTCGAGCTCATGGCGCGGATGGTAGGAAATGGCGCTGACGCGCATCTCCTCTTAGTCGGTGATGGGCCGTCTGTTCCTTCAATTCGCGCGCAGATTGATTCTCGGGGATTATCCGATCGCGTAACGCTTGCGGGTTCTCAGCCCGACGTAATGCCATATCTATCGGCGATGGACGTTTTCGTACTGCCCTCTCATTGGGAGGGATTTGGTTTAGTTGCACTCGAATCGCAAGCCGTCGGCGTCCCGGTTATCGCGTCAACTGGCGTTCCCAATGACGTGGACGTAATTCCTCGACTGGTTGAACACATACCGTTGAGCTTGGGCGTCGACGGGTGGGCATCCGCCGTCCAGCGCAAACTCGATCAACCCATGCATCGAAAAGGCGACGAAGCAATTCTTCTGACGAACAGTAAGTATGGGATGCAGTTATGTCTCGATACGCTCCGCGGAATTTATCTCAATCATCCATCCCTGGAATCTCAATGATCCTTTCGAAGAGGGCGTCGGTCCGAATAGCCGATCTTTATTTCGACGAGCAGCCGGTCGATGGATTGAAAGTGGATATCGTCCGCTTCAATCAGTCGCCCACGCGGGTACCCGGAGCCATCTGCACTTTGTTTCCAACTATAGTTTTGGACTTGTCTCAGTCGTCCGAGGAAATACTCGCGAAAATGAAGAGTCACACGCGGTATAAAATCCGCCGCGCCGAAGAAAAGGATGACCTGACTTACGTTTATTCGCAAAATGGGGATCCAAACATCGTCCGGGAATTTTCGGATCATCTCGACGATTGCGCCGTGCTCAAGAATCTTCCGTTAGTCAGTAGAGAACGACTGTCCGTTCTGGCCCGCAATGGTGCGCTCGATGTTTCTTTCGTTCGCGACAAGTCTGGCGCGATTCTCGCCGCCAGTAGCTTCATTGTCACGCCCTCCCGCGTGCGCGGCCTCTATGCCGGCGCCTCCTATAGAGGCACGGACGACCCAACTCGCCGGACTATGATCGGCCGTGCGAATCGCTATCTGTATTGGCGCGACATTCTTCGATTTAGAGATAGCAAAATTCGCACCTTTGATTTCGGCGGCTATTACACCGGAGAACAAGACGAAGAAAAAATGCGGGTCAACGGATTCAAGGATGAGTTTGGCGGTGTAGTCATAAACGAATTCAACTGCGAAATGCCTCTTACCCTGAAAGGCAAGCTCGCAGTGTGGTTTCTCCACCAGCGGGAGCGGCGGCTGTGGGAAAAGCGCGCCGCTGCGGCCCGAGCGATTGAGTCGCGAGGTCAGAATGAAAGCCCAGTATCTTCTTCGATTTGACGACGTCTGCCCCACGATGAATTGGCACGTGTGGAACGACATCGAGAAGATTCTTTGCGATCACGATATCAAGCCGATTCTCGCCGTCGTGCCGGCTAATGAAGATGAAGCGCTTCGCGTCTCGTTGCCTAACGCGAACTTTTGGGATCGCGCTCGCAAATGGCAGTCATGGGGCTGGACGATCGCAATGCACGGCTGGCAACACCGCTTCGTCACGAAGAACTCAGGCCTTCTAGGGATCCAGCCTTTCAGTGAATTCGCTGGCCTCCCTCGCGAAGAACAGAAGAGAAAGCTTCAATCCGGACTTTCCGTGTTTGAAAAAGAAGGCATCAAAACTAAGGTCTGGATTGCCCCTGCACATTCGTTTGACGCGACTACCATACAATTGTTAGTTGAATTGGGCTTCCTGTATACGTCTGACGGGTCCTTTCTGCTGCCTCATGTTGACCGGTTCGGAATTACGTGGGTTCCGCAACAACTGTGGAGCTTTCGATGGCGTCCTTTGGGCGTCTGGACGGTCTGTTTTCACGTGAATCACTGGACCCGCGACGAACTCCGCGCACTGAAGGTTAATGTCGTGCGATTCCGCGAATCAATCAGCACCTTCGGCGCAGTCGCGAATCAGTATAAGGGCCGGCAGGATACGATTCTCGATTCCGTCGCCGCGTCCGCGTACCGGGTCGCAGCGCACGCCAAAGAGAAAATTCGGGAATTCAGATTGGCATCCTTCCGCACGCAGATCGCCTCGGTCGATAAGACCGCTCAATGAGTCTTGACGCGATCGCGGGCATGTCTAGTGAAAACGCCAACCCCGCGTACTGACTTCAAATGAACAGCTTGATACAAAGGCCGGGAAAAGCCGATTTCACGTGGCTCCCCCATGTGAATGATCGAGCCAGTGTCGAGGGTTTTGGCTCATTCGTTACTGCGTCGTTTATCGTCGCAATCACCGCTGGCATATTTTGCATGACATCGAACGAATTCGAACATTGGTTTATCGTTCCCATTTCGATCTGCGGTGTGTTGATGGGCGCCGACGCGATCGAATGGTTTCGCGGGAGGCTTGATCTCTACGATCCGGTCGGACTCCTCGGCATCTTGGGCTTTCACTTCTTTTTCGTCGCCCCCTTGCTACATGTGAAATGGGATTTCTGGATGCACGAGGTGTCTCCGCCGCCGGACTGGCGTGACTGGCTTGGGTATATGGGCCTTCTGAACGTCGTTGGGCTCATCTGTTATCGGCTTGGCCGCCGGTTTTGGGATCGCAAATCAACCCCTCACGCAGCATTTTGGGAAATCGACAAGACGAGATTTCGTATTGTTATGCCTTTGTGCATCGCTGTGTCCGCTGCGATGCAAATTTGGGTCTATAGGCAGATGGGCGGGATTGCCGGATACATGGACGCGCGGCTGAATAACCCTGCGGCGTTCATCGGGCTAGGCTGGGTATTCATGATCTCGGAGAGCGCTCCTATATTGGCGGCGTTCTTTATCATCGTGAGACTCCGCCGCCAAAAGATTAACTGGACGCTCGCCGGGGGTGCGCTGCTCGCCCTTTTCATGCTGCAAATGCTGTTCGGAGGCCTTCGGGGCAGCCGCAGTGAAACTGTGCAGTTGCTGTTTTGGGTCGTTGGCTGCATTCATTTTCTCTTGCGTCCGGTTCCCAGGAAGTTGGTCTACGTCGGGTGTGCGTTTCTGATGGCATTCATGTATTTCTACGGCTTCTACAAAGACATGGGCGCAAAAGCAACTGACGCGCTCTCTAGTTCCGAAGAACGCGAGCAAATGGCCACGCAAACTGGCCGCACGACGGAAGCTCTCGCGCTCGGGGATTTCGGCCGGGCCGATGTTCAGGCCTTTATCCTTTACCGGCTCATCGAAGATCCGCGCGACTTCACTTATGCAAAAGGCCGCACCTACGCCGGAGCACTGGCGCTACTTATTCCGTCTGCAATTTTGAGCAACAAACCCGAAACAAAGCTTAAAGAGGGCACCGAGATTGAGACCGGCACCGGCGGATATGTTCCCGGCGAGCTGTGGTCGTCTCGCGTGTATGGCTTGGCCGGCGAAGCGATGCTTAACTTCGGTCCCGTATCGGTTCCTTTCGCGTATGGGATATTTGGTTTTTTCCTGGGTTGGTTCAAAAATCGTGCGTACGCCCTCCTGCCTGGCGACGCGAGATTCCTGCTGGTACCGTTCGGCGTGTACTTCTGTCTTTCGGTTATGTCCGGCGACTCCGATAACTTGATATTTGGCCTCGCTAAAGATGGATTCCTGCCTATTCTCGTGGTCTGCGTTTGTTCGGTTCGATCGAAATTGTTCGTTCACAAATTTGTGCCGACTTATTCTTACCCCGTCCGCGCGCAAACAGGCCTACCAATTTCCTAGAATGCGAGTCTTGGTCTCATCAGAGGAACGATTCAGCAGGACGCCGGACGGCAGAGTTTGGTCGTCGGAAACAGGGTCGTATTCGTTTTGGACGCGATACTTGGCCGTCTTCGATCGCGTGCGCGTCCTCGGCCGAGTGGCTGCCGTGCGCGAAGCGCCGACCGTCTCGCAGCGAGCTGATGGCGAAGGCGTTCTTTTCGAGGCGCTTCCGCACTATGTCGGACCCGTCGGATACGCGCGGAACTATCTCCATCTTAAGACTGCAATCCGCAAAGCGCTCATAAATACCGATGCAGTGATTCTCCGCGCCGCCTCGCCAATCGCAAATTGTGCCAAGGCCCAACTCGTTGCGGAAAGGCCATTCGGTGTCGAAGTAATTGGCGATCCCTACGAGGTATTCGCGCCCGGATCCATCAGCCATCCGATGCGCCCTGTGCTTCGCTATGTGATCACGAATCAGTTGAAGCGGCAGTGTCGCGAGGCGTGCGCGGTCGCTTACGTTTCAGGAGGCGTGCTGGTCCGTCGCTACCCCTCACAGAGCTCCGCGTTCACGACAACCTACTCAAGCATAGTCGTTCAGGACTCCGCTTTTGCAGCGTTGCCACGAGCCTTTTCCGCCCCATTTCAACCGTTGCGCATTGTGAGCGTCGGAACACTCGATGTTCCTTACAAGGGCTTCGACGTTTTGATGGACGCTGTTTCAGCCTGCGCCAAAAACGGAATGGATATTGAACTCGTGATCGTCGGAGACGGCCGGTGTCGCGAATCGCTCGAGCGGCACGCCCAACATCGCGGCGTCGAGCGAATCGTTAAATTCGTCGGCCGCATTTCCGCGGGCGATGGCGTGCGAGATGAGTTGGATCGCGCGGATCTTTTCATTCTGGCCTCAAAGACCGAAGGTCTGCCACGCGCCATGATCGAGGCGATGGCGCGCGGGCTTCCATGCATTGGCTCAGCAGTCGGTGGAATTCCTGATTTGCTCGGCCCGGAAGAACTCGTTCCTCGCGGCGATGCGATGGCCCTGGCCCGCAAGATTAAGGAAATTTGTGCGTATCCCGACCGAATGGCTCGGCTGTCCGCCGAGAATCTGTCGAAAGCTCGCGAGTACCACGATTCAATCCTGAGTTCCCGGCGGCGCCAGTTTCTTTCTCACGTTCAGGAAGCTACGCGTCGTTGGAGCCAAAAGTATTCTCGCACTGGCTTCGAGCCGGAGCCATCTTCAGAAAATTGTTCCGAGAATGAAACTATGCAGGCCGTTGGATCTCGATGACTGGTCGGGCACAAAAAAACACGGCGGCGCGTAACAGCATGGGTCCATCGGATCAATCCGAAAAGATGTCGTCGTCAATTGCAGCACGAAGCGACGGTACACGCGATCCCGCAGTGTTTCCATCGCCTGTGAAGCTGGTGATTATTGCCACCGTTCCAGAAACCATCATGTCTTTCTTAATTGGCCAGATTCGATTCCTCGGAGCGGAAGGCTTCGAGATTCACACAGTCACGTCGCCTGGAATCGAAGAAATGCCCGGCCACAGCGAGCTGGTTAGCATCGGGCATGAAGTCGCGATGACGCGTGCAATCAATCCTTTCGCCGATCTGAAAGCATTGTGGCAGCTGTGGCAGCTCCTGCGGACAATTCGACCGGCGATCGTTCAGACGCGCACGCCAAAGGCCGGGCTCCTGGGAATGATCGCAGCGTGGCTTGCACGCGTGCCGATTCGAATCTACACAGTCGACGGAATACCCATTGTTTCTCAGCGACTTCCGGGCCGCGTGTTGTTGGCGATCACGGATTGGATCGCCTGTCGGTTGGCGACACAGGTGTTATGCGTAAGCCGCAGCGTACGTCGATTCATGATCGCGAATCACCTCTGCCGAAGCGAAAAAGCGAGGACGCTCGGCGACGGCGCGCTGAGCGGAGTCAATATGGAGAAGTTCAATCCCGAGACGCGCAACGCAGCCGAAAGAGCTCAAATCCGAAATCAATTTGGCGTTCTGGGAAACGCTCTCTTGATCGGTTATATCGGACGCTTAGTTCCAGATAAAGGTATCGCGGAGCTTGCGGCGGCGTGGGAGACGCTGAAAAAAGAATTTCCCGAAGCGCACCTCCTTCTGTGCGGATATTTTGAGCCAGTCCATCCCGTACCGCGGCGAATAGCCGAGAAGCTCACGCGCGATTCGCGCGTTCATGTGACCGGGAAATGGGTGAGTGACATGCCTGCGGTGTATGCGGCGATTGATATCTGCGTCCTTCCCACGTATCGCGAGGGATTGTCCACCGTCGTTCTTGAGTGTGGCGCGATGCGCGTACCGATCGTGGCGACGCGAGTGCCAGGATGTGTGGATGCGATTCGTAATGGCATCACCGGTTTGATAGTCGAGCCCAGAAACGTCGAAGCTCTCGCCGTCGCATTACGCAGCCTCCTTCAGAGCCGAGAACTCCGTGCGCGAATCGGCCATGCGGCACGCGAGTTCGTCTCAAACCATTTCTCGGACACCAGAATCTCCAAGCTCGTGCTCAGCGAGTACCGCCGCCTCATTGCGAACGAATGTCGCGACCGTTCATTCAGACGATTTCAGGTAGCAAGTGATGATGGTTCATCGGGGGTTGAAGCGTTGCAGCATGCTTCATCGTCCGAACCGCCCAGCAGCAACTCCACAAGCACAAGCGCCAAAGTAATGCGCTCTACCGTTCACCCAGTCGCATAGAAAAAATCTGAATTTCGGGGACCCGACATTGCAAATACCACTATCGTCGCCAGACATCAATGATCAGGACCGCGCCGCCGTGCTTGAAGTCCTGGATTCCGGCACACTAAGTCTCGGACCTCGGCTCACTGCGTTCGAGCAAGCCATCACAAAGCTCACGGGCTCCCGCTACGCCATCGCTGTAAATAGCGGTACCAGTGCTCTGCATTTGTGCGTCAAAGCGGCCCAAATCAAAGAAGGCGATGAAATTATCACTACGCCTTTCAGCTTTGTGGCGTCTGCGAATTGCATTCTCTTCGAACGCGCCAGACCCGTCTTCGTCGATATCGATCCGGTCACGTTAAATATTGACGCGTCGAAGATTGAAGACGCGATTACGCCGCGGACTAAAGCGATTTTGCCGGTGCACGTTTTCGGAAGGCCTTGCGCACTCACCGACATCGTTTACATTGCAAACAAACACCGCCTAAAAATAGTAGAGGACTCTTGCGAAGCGATCGGCGCCAAATATCAGGGCAAGCCTGTGGGGACTTTCGGCGAGACTGGAGTGTTCGCGTTTTATCCCAACAAACAGCTGACCACTGGCGAAGGAGGGATCATAGTCACCGACGATCCCCAAATTGCGTCTCGCTGTCGTAGTTGGCGCAATCAAGGCCGTTCTGACGCCGATGGATGGCTGGAACATGACAGTCTCGGATACAACTATCGTCTCAGCGAAATGAATTGCGCGTTAGGAATTTCTCAGCTCTCACGAATTGACGAAATCCTGACAGCGCGTAAGCGCGTAGCCGCCCTCTACGACAAAGAGTTCAAGGATTATTTCGACGTAATCCCTCCCCGGTTATCGGAACCCGGCTCAACAATCAGCTGGTTCGTATACGTCGTGCGGTTGAGCGCCGATTTCGACAGAGATGACCGCGATCACGTCATCGCTGAACTAAAACAGCAAGGCATTGGGTGCAGGAATTATTTTCCTCCAATTCACCTGCAGCCGCTGTATCGAGAAATGTTTGGATTTGGAGCCGGAGATTTTCCGATTGCTGAGCATGTGGCCGACCGAACTATCGCGCTTCCATTTTTCAATCGTCTGTCTGAAGGAGAAATCGGTTTTGTGTGCGAGTCGCTGGTGAACGCGCTGCAGTCGCTGAAGTCCGCGAGCGCGGCTACGGAACTGCGGTCTCTATCAGCCGGAGCGTAGAAGACATGGCCTCCAGTTATCCTCCTCGCGGTTTGTATCCGGCGATAAAGCGCGTCATTGATGTCATAGCTGCGGCGTGTGCGTTCATCGTCATGTCGCCGCTAATGTTATTGATTGCGGTGGCAATTCGCCTGAACATCGGCAAACCCGTGCTTTTTCGTCAAACGCGTCCAGGCTTGAATGAACGGCCGTTCGTTTGCCTGAAGTTTAGGACAATGACCGACAAACGCGACGCCAACGGACGGTTGCTGCCAGACGAACAGCGGCTGACGGGGCTTGGCACGCTACTTCGGCGGACCAGTTTGGACGAACTTCCTCAGTTTTGGAATGTTTTGCGCGGCGACGTGAGTTTGGTCGGCCCTCGGCCCCTTCTGGAACAGTACCTGCCTTATTACACGGAGACGGAGCACCGTCGGCATTCAGTACGGCCCGGTCTAACAGGGTGGGCGCAAATTCATCGCCGTAGCTGCCTGCCCTTCGACGAGCGCTTGGAAATGGATGTTTGGTACGTGGACCACATGTCGTGGAGACTTGATTTCCGAATCGTATTCGCGACGATTTGGATCGTGCTCACGCAGCACGGAGCTATGCCAGACGAGAAGGGCGCGCTGTTGCCTTTGGACGTTCAGAGAGGCCAGTCGCTCATCGCGGCCGCGAACTCAAATGGCATAGAGCGCTAGCGCATGGATATTCCGCAAAAAATCGATATCGAGGTCGTAGCGCACGGCGACCAAAACGGTGCTGAAGTCACAGCTTTCAATGCGCCTGCGCCCGAAACCGCCGCGTCGCAGGTGCGTCGTGTCGTGGTAGTCGGGTGTTCGGGACACGCGCGAGTTATCGTCGACATTTTAGAAGCCGAGAAACGCTGTCACATCGTAGGGCTCCTCGATGATCTCAGACCTCCTGGGGCAGAAGTGCTCGGATATCAAGTGATCGGTAGTGACGAAGATTTGCCGGCACTTGTGGCCGCGGGTATTTGCGACAGTATCGTCGTCGGAATCGGAGATAACTGGACCCGCAGCCGAATCGCCTCGCGCATTAAACGAACGGTCCCCGGGATACACTTCGTAACCGCCATTCACCCTTCCGCCCAAATCGCCAGATACTGCTCCATAGGCGAGGGGACCGTAATCATGGCGGGAGTCGTCGTGAATCCAGGTTGCGAGATCGGCGAATTCTGCATATTAAACACCGGTTCTTCATTGGATCATGATTCGCGCATGGGCCAGTTCTCGAGTCTCGCCCCTCGGGCAGTCACGGGCGGCGGAGTGAAGATCGGCGACTTTTCCGCGATTGCGATTGGTGCAGTAGTCTCACATTCGATCTCGATCGGTGAACATACTGTCATCGGCGCTGGTGCGACAGTGTTGAAAGACATTCCGGATTGCGTCGTGGCCTACGGAACGCCAGCGCGAGTCATCCGAACTCGTTATCCGGGGGATTCATATCTCGGTGAGCCAACCAGCCGCCCGGCCGATCGACCGGAAGCGCCGGTAATCATGAAGCCGTTTGAGCCATTGACGCTGATTTCGGCGAACAGCACCGACGAATGGAATGGATATCTCGAGCGATCCCGGCACGATTTCTTTCACACCGCGAATTACCATCAGATCTCTGAATCTTTCGGCCGGGGAAAAGGCTGGCTTGCCGTCTACGGCAGCGGTGACAAATTTGTTGCCTGGCCGTATCTCTTACAGGAAATCGAAGGGTTCGAGCGAGTCTCGAATGGAGGTCTCCGCGACATTACATCCGTCTATGGATATACGGGGCCGATTGCGTGCGGATGCGAGCACGATGAAGAGTTCCTGGCGTCGGCGTGGAACGCATTCGTGGACGCGTGGCGAACGCAGTCCGTCGTCAGCGTGTTCGCCCGGCTGCACCCGTTGTTAGGCAATCATCGTTTGTTGCATTACCTCAGAAATGATGATGGAACCCCTGAATTAGTGGATGAAGGGCGTGGAGAGGGCAAGACCGTCGCTGTCAACCTGATGGCGTCTCCTGACGTAGTCTGGAGTTCCTACAGACGACAACTGCGCCAAGCATTGCGCCGGCTCATGGCGCTTTCATTGACCGTCACTTCTGACCCGGAGTGGGAGCATCTCGACGAATTTGTGCGGCTCTATTACAAGACCATGAAGCGAAACGGAAGCGCTTCTTTTTATTTGTTCCCCGTGCGGCAGTTTCTGCAATTTAAGGCCGCGCTCGGCAGACACGGGAGTCTCATGGTGGCTCGTCACGAAGGTGAGATCGTAGCGGCCGCCCTACTCATTGAATATTTAGGAATCGTAAACGTCCATTTTCTCGCCACCGACGAGCGCTACGCGCACATTTCGCCAAGCAAGTTACTCATTCATGAAGCACAAGGTTGGGCGCGTTCACGCGGCAATCAATACCTTCATCTCGGCGGAGGTCGCGGAAGCCGGAGCGACGATCCACTTTTCCGATTTAAGGCGCTATTCTCCAGCGACTTTTATCCGTTTTACACGTGCCGATGGGTTCTCAATCAAGAGGCATATGACGATCTGGCGGCAGAGCGAAAGAGGGAGGCCACGAAACTAAGATCCGGTGAGATGTCCAAAGCGCATTTCCCCGCCTATCGTGCTCCGTTTCAGATTGCGAATGTCGGCGACAAACAGATTGAAACAGTGCCTCACGAGGAAGACCTGGAATCCTAACTAACACTTTCTACCTAATGAAGTTTCGTTAATACGCTTCAATCCAAACATACCTAAGAAAAATAGAATCTGATTGAAAGGGCCCCCATGTCACTAAATCTAAAGCAACCGTCGTCTTCGCTGAGAAAAAACATCCGCCTAACTGTGATTACCGTCGTGCACGTATTTCTGTTCGCCGCTTCGGGGTATTCGGCATTTCTGCTGCGGTTCGACTTCAATGTCCCGTCCTGGCAATGGGAGCACCTTATATATGCTCTTATGATCTGGACAATCGTGAAGACAGTGGTCTTTCAATCGTTCCCGGTAAATCGCGTAACGTGGCGTTTCGTGTCTCTACCGGATGCGATCATGCTCCTGGCTGCGAACCTGACTGGCTCGCTCGCGAGCGCCATCGCCATCCTCCTCATCGCACCGGGCGGCTTTCCAAGGTCAATCTATGTAATCGACTTGGCGCTGTGCCTGCTGTTTACGAGCGGCATACGTCTCGCAGTGAGAATGCTTGCGGAAGCGTCGTCTACCCATGGCCGTTCAGAAGACCGTCGCGCACTTATTTACGGCGCTGGTGAAGCCGGCGTCATGCTACTTCGAGAAGTCCGCGCCAACCCGGCGATCGGATACAAGATTTGTGGGTTCGTGGACGATGATCCCGCGAAGACAGGGCGTTCGATTCACGGCGTGAAAGTCTTTGGCACGGGAGACAGCTTGGCCAAAATTGCGCCGCGGTACCAAATCCAACATGTCCTGATTGCAATTCCTTCGGCAAATGGTCCCCAAATGGTCAAAATTCTCAATCACTGCGCCTCGGCGCAACTCAGCTTTCGGACAGTGCCCGCGCTTTCCGAGGGCGTCAACAATTGCGCGCTTGCCCCGATACGCGCGGTCGATGTTGCCGACCTGCTAGGTCGAACGCAAATCCTCCTCGACGACGCGAACGTTCGAGCGAAGTTTGAAAACCAGGTAGTCCTCGTGACGGGAGCAGCAGGCTCGATCGGCTCCGAGCTCTGCCGGCAGATCGCGCGATTCGGGCCGAAGTTGTTGGTGGGCTTCGACCTCTCCGAAACTGGCCTCTTCTACCTCGACCGCGAGATGCATTCGTCCTTTCCGAATGTCGCGTTCAAGCCGGAGATCGGAAGTATTCTCAGCACCAGTCGGCTGAAGGAGATATTCGAGGCGCACGGATTCGCGACAGTATTTCATGCGGCTGCCTACAAGCATGTTCCGTTGATGGAGACTCACGTGTTCGAAGCATTCGAGAACAATGTCCTTGGCACGTATAACGTGGCAACGATGGCAGAGCGATTCGGCGTCAAGGATTTCGTGCTCATTTCGTCGGATAAAGCCGTCCGCCCAACCAGCATCATGGGGCTGACAAAGCATGTCGCAGAACTTGTCGTCAGTTCGCTGCAAAATGGATCCACGAAGTATGTGTCCGTTCGCTTCGGGAATGTTCTAGGCAGCAATGGAAGCGTTGTCGCAATCTTTAAAGAGCAGATTGCGGCAGGCGGCCCGGTTACGGTCACACACCCGGAGATGCGCCGTTATTTTATGACGATTCCTGAAGCGTCTCAGCTGCTCTTACAAGCATCAACAATGGGCCGAGGTGGTGAAGTCTTTGTACTGGATATGGGCGAGCCGGTGAAGATTGTCGATCTTGCCCGAAATATGATTCTCCTTTCCGGGCGGCAGCCCGAAGATATTCGGATCGAGTTCACCGGCACGCGGCCGGGCGAAAAGCTATATGAAGAACTCAGCACGCTCGAAGAGGAAACTCTTGCCACGTATCATGAAAAGATCCGTATCTTTTCCGGTGATCGCACGCGTATTCCCAATCCGGAATCTTGGATGGACACGACTCAGCGACAGTCCCGGAGACGTGACTTGCGTCTGATCCTCGTCCTTAAGAACCTGGTAACCGACTACATTCCGAGCTCGCAGATATTACAGCGCCTAATCGACCAGTCACAGGCTCCCCAACCAACGGTTGTAGAAGGTCGCGAAAGCCTCATCGCGTGAACCTGAAGACGTTATGACTGTACGGGATTTGAACGAATCGAACGCTCGACAACCCGGCAAAGCAAATAGCGCGCGGGGATGGCGTTCTGGAAGACTTTTCGGACGAGTACGTTCCAAGTACGCGAAGCCTGTCATTTTCTTCGTGTTGACCGCGCTCGCTGCGCCGACGGGGAATCCTTCTGGCTTTCAGTGGCCTGACGCGAGCCATTACTGGCGCGTCATGGTCAATGTGAATCAGTACATCGAGAATCGGCCCAAGGAATGGTTCGCTCAAGACAAAGTCATCACCGATCTAACTATCCTGGACGTAAAACCCGAGAAACTCGCTGCTGCCATCGAGCAATACAAGAGGCTGCGACGCGATCTCGCGTCTCGTGGCCTTTATGTGGGAACTTATGTGTCAGGAAGGACCGTTGGACCAGCGATGGAACAAACAGGCTACCCTCCGGGCAGCGTTTCGATCGAGCAGATGCCGGCCAACGCGCGTTACGTGGGCTCGTGGCCCGGGCAGCCGGATCGCAAGATTATTGATGTGAAGGACCCGGACACACGGCACGCATTTCAGGCAGGCATCAGGCAAATGTGGGAAAGCGTGCCGGCACCGATTCGATTCATTGACAACGCAGCCATTCATCCTGCCGTTGTTCGTGGCGAACCATGGAAGGCTTATTGCGAAAACATGCAAGAAATCCGCGAGATCGCCGAATCCCAGGGTTCACGGGCCATTTTCAATATCGCAATGCACGTCGGATTAATGTCGGACGAAGACGCCCGTGAGCTCATAGCGGCAGTGGGCCCTGACAATGGCATCGCACTCGAAATGCCGTGGCATCCCTCGATTCAAAAAAGCCCTGAAGCAACCGCTAAGGCACAAGCTCGTTATCGCCAGCTTCTAGATAGCGGCCTCGTTGTAATCATGATTCCAGTTGACACGCCAGCTGGCACGCTGGCTGACTGGATTCGCAATTGGAAGAAACCAACCGACCATTTGTATATCTCGGGAATTTTCTGGAAGCCGCCCGATTTGACCGTTTACAGCGATCGCTGATCTGAGTTGCTCGGCCATGTTCTTTCTGCGCAAACAACATCGCTCTGAGGCAATGGCAACCCGGACTCTGACAAACTTACATGGAAGCGCGGTTCGCTCTCGGTATTGATAATTCCATAGCTCCATCACTAATTGTTTAATCTAGGAGGAATTCATGCGTGCATTGATTACTGGAGGGGCGGGGTTTATCGGCTCGCATCTGGCGGATCGGCTGCTGTCGCGCGGCGATGAGGTGTTAATTCTCGACGACCTCTCGACCGGAAGTGTGGAAAACATCCGGCATCTGAAGGCACACGAGCGCTTCCATTACTTTTTCGATTCGATCCAGAATCGGCCGTTACTGGCCGAGCTGATTGACGAATCGGATGTTGTATTCCATCTCGCAGCCGCGGTCGGCGTGCGACTCATAGTCGAAAGTCCTGTGCGGACGATCGAGACGAATGTGAACGGCACGCAGCTTGTTCTCGAGGCCGCCTGCAAGAAGAAGAAGCTGGTTTTCGCTGCGTCGACGTCGGAGGTCTACGGCAAGAGTGAGCACGTTCCCTTCCATGAGGATGCCGACCTGGTGTTGGGTCCGACGACCATTGGTCGCTGGAGTTACGCCGCTTCGAAGGCTCTCGACGAATTTCTGGCGCTCTCGTACTGGAAGGAAAAGAAACAGCCCGTCGTGATCGCGCGCCTGTTCAACACTGTCGGGCCGCGCCAGACGGGACGTTACGGCATGGTGTTGCCGAATTTCGTGCGGCAGGCGCTGGAAGGCTCGCCCATCAGGGTCTTTGGCACGGGACAGCAATCACGATGCTTCTGCGACGTCTCGGATTCTATCGAGGCGATTCTCCGCCTCGTTACCACAAGCAAGGCCGTCGGCGAAGTCGTAAATGTCGGAAGCGATCAAGAGGTCACCATCGAAGGCCTGGCGCATCGGGTCAAGGAAGCGGCGAGGAGCTCTTCGTCCGTCGAATTTGTGCCCTACGACCAAGCCTATGAACCCGGGTTCGAAGATATGCCGCGCCGAGTTCCGGCGCTCGGAAAACTGGAACGGCTCACGGGCTTCCGTCCGGCGATACAGCTGGATGCGATCGTGGATCGCGTGATCGATTATCAGACGACGAAACGACCGGTGGAAAAGTCGCGCCATCAGGAGCAAGCCACGGATTCGTTAGTTCGCGCGGCAGCGATGTGAAGTGCGCTAATTGCGTTTCGGAGTGCCCTATTGTAAGCCGCTCCCCATGCATGCGGAACGCCTGGAGTATTCCAACCGAAGGGTATCGTTTCCCGAAGCCAGAGATGGGGCGCGCGCCTTGCTCTGAAACACAACGAAGCCGCAAACGCTATCGAACCGGTATGCGATGACCAAGCAGAACAGCCAGCGAAATTACGACACGTTCCTGCAGGCGGGGGATTGGGTACAAGTGCGTAGTTTTCCAGAGATCCTAGCCACCCTCGATTCGGACGGAAAATTGGACGAGCTGCCATTCATGCCTGAAATGGTCCGATTCTGCGGCAAAAAGTTCAGGGTTAGTAAGCGCGCCGAAAAAACGTGTTTTGGTAGCAAGCCACGCAGGATGGGCAACGCCGTTCATCTGACAGACGTTCGATGTGATGGTAGTGCTCACGATGGCTGCCAGAGTAGCTGTCTGCTTTTTTGGAGGGAAGACTGGCTTAAGCGAGTTTCTGATCCAAGCCACGAACGAGCCAGCACAAGTTCAATCAACTACCCATCAATTGACTTCAACACTGAGAGCAGATTGCGCACTCGTGCCCGTCTCCAGGACGGCAGCGTGACTTTCATCTGCCAAGCAACCGCGCTCCGCCAAACAGCCAAGGAACAGCTCAAACTTTGGAACATAGGTCCATACTACCGAGAACTTCGCGTGGGGAATGTGGGTTGGCTTGAAGCGAAACAATTTTTTTGGTGGTTTCTCGCTTGGGTTCGGTGGCGCATCTTTAAGTATGCTTCCAACGAGCAAACGACACCGGTCGTAGAGCAACAAAACATCTCGCCGAACGATCTCGTTGAGATAAGGACAGAGAAGGAGATTCTGTCTTCGCTCACGAAGTATGGTAAGCACCGCGGCCTCGCCTTCAGCGCAGAAATGCTGACTTTCTGCGGCAAACAGTACCGAGTTCTCAACAAAGTTGAAAGAATGATCGACGAAGAAACCGGGAAAATGAAAGTGTTGAAAACAAACTGCCTGATTCTAGATTCGGTGACATGCAGAGGACACTGCACGCTTTGCCCAAGGGCAAACTTTCACTTCTGGCGAAACGAATGGCTGAGACCAGTCAATAAGTATAACGGCACCGAATAAACATATGACGTTGCAAGGAATTGGAGAGCTTAGGAATTCTCGGAGTCTTTCGCAAAAAAGTGGAGCGGCGAATACGCGGGGTTCTACGACTTCTATTCGTGCTCCGCATCCATAAGAATAAGAAGGCGCGTTGGATAACTATGGAATCTCACCGAGCCGCGCTCTTACGCAGGTTTGGTAAAGGAATCATTGTGGCATGAAGTGAGATCAACAAAATCGCATGGGAGATGATGCGGACAACTTCATGGAATTCGTCTTCACCACGATCAATGGGCGAACAATCACGTTACAGAAAACGCTCTCAGAACGGCGCGCGATCCACTTGCTAGAAAATTAGCATTTGCGACTTATTCCTGGAAATCAATACGGAGGCCATTTCAAGGAAAAAATGATGAACAAATCATTGGGATGTGTGTGGTGCCTCGCTCTCGTGGCGTGCCTATTGATGTGTGCACCGGCGCAGGCGGCGACTGACACGACAAGAGCTGCCACCCCGCTGTATGACGTCAGCAAGGAGGTTACGCTGGAAGGAAATGTATCGACCGTCACAGCATTCATGCCGGAGCATATTCCGGGCGGTCACATTTTCGTTTCAACCTCGAAAGGGATTATCGACGGCCATCTCGGGCCGTACGCTCTCAGCGGAAAGAACCGCATCGCGGTTCCGGCTGGAGCGCACGTCAAAATGGTCGGCGTAATGACGACCATTCGCGGCAGTCAAGTTTTCCTCGTCCGCACGATTGACACCGGAGTGACCAAATACATTATTCGCAGCGAGCACGGTTTCCCGCTGATTCTTGGCGCGGTGCAGCCGGCCAAGAGCATCAATTTCGTGAGCCCGAAGGGCGGCCGCGAATGAATCGTAAAGTCTTTATAACCCTTGGGGTATTTGCGCTATTGACGCTGCTCGCCGCGTGCGGTGGTGGCAGTCATAGCAGCGGTGGAACGACTCCGATGCTCATGATCGAGATTACGACCACGCCGGCCTCAACCCTGGAAATCAACAACTCCACGGTGGCTGCGGCAACCGTTTCGAATGACAGCACAAGCGCAGGCGTCGACTGGACTTGCTCTCCTTCGCCGTGCGGCTCATTCAGCCCGGCTCACACAGCTAGCGGCGCGACAACTTCTTGGACCGCTCCAACTTCTGCGGGAAAATTTACCCTCACCGCCGCATCCACCGCGGCATCTTCAGTAACTGCGGCGGCCGATGTTACGGTGAACTCCGTCGCGTCGAACTCGAATTTGACTGGACAATACGCTTTCTATCTCGGCGGGTTTGATTTGAGTGGAGACGCGTATGCGGCAGCGGGAAGTGTCACACTTGACGGAAACGGAAAAGTCACCTCCGGCGAAGAAGACGTTAATTCCACTGACGTGCATTTCACATCGGCAGTTGTGGGGGACACTCTAACGGGCTCCTATGCTGTCAACGGCGACGGCCAGGGCACTATGACTCTCACCGTTTCAAACCGCAGCGGAACCGACCTGCTCGTTGGAAACCGCGGTGTACAGACGTTGTCCTTTGTTGTAGTTAATTCGAGCCACATCCTGATCACCGAGTTCGACTCGGTCTACACTTCTAGCGGGTCAATGGATCTCCAGACCACGAGCGCCTTTAATGCCGGAATCAGCGGCAACTTTGCGATGGTGGCCAGAGGATTCATAGGCGGAGCGCCCGCGGCCTTTGGGGGCGTATACACTGCTTCCGCAGGCACGATTACGGGAAAAGGAACTGCCGATGAGAATCTTGATGGCGTCAGGATGATCGGCGGCAACCTATCTGGGACAATGAGTGCAGCCGATTCAAACGGTCGCGGAACGTTTAGATTGACCACGCCATCAGGCAGCGGAACATTCGCGTATTACATCGTCGGCCCCCAAACTTTGTATCTCACAGAGATCGATACGGGCGGAGTGACGATCGGCCAATCTTACGGCCAGGGCTCAGGGACGTTTTCAGCCTCATCTGTCACCGGCGCGAATGTGTTCGATGAACCGGTGTCGTTCACCGCGATCGGCGCGGCTAATATGGCCGGACAGTTCACGTCAAACGCTCCCGCACTCACCGGCGTTGTGGATTACAACGTCAACGGCCGTGTCGATGGCCTTAATCCGAATCCCTCGATTACGCAGCCTCCGACGCCAGAAGTGTTGAATGGCACCTACACGATCGCCTCGAGCGGGTACGGAAGCGTTAGCGTGACAGTAGGAGGTACTACTGATTTCGCTACGTATGGGATTTACGTGACCGACCCCACGCTCAACCTAAACGACCCGAACAATACGACCGGCGCAGGCGGTGCGCTAATAGTGGAGCTCGATGGTGGCACCCTAGGCACCGGCTTCATCGTCCCGCAAACGGCGACGGCGCTCTCGACGGTCAATGCGGCGGACAGCTTCTCGGCCATCGTGGCAATACTCTCGCCCGATGAATTCCTCGACTCGACAGGACAATTCGTTTTTTCGAGCGGGATGTTTAGCGGAACCGGGAACGTCAACGACTTCAATCTCGCTGCCGCGCCTCCTGTTGACACTGAGAATAGCGCCGTGCCGATCTCCGGCGTCATTACCGCCGACACCGCGAATACGGGCAGGTACACCGTAGTTATCTCCCTCCCGGTAATCGGCGGAGGAAACTCTGCAAACAATCGTGTCGAATATGTGGCGAATGGAGGATTCGCGGTTGGGATGGACTCTGACACCAATGAACCGGGTCTCACCGAGATAGGCACGGACATCATCGAAGGTCAGCAGTAAGAGGCGAGTATAGAAGTTTGGGATTCTCTCCCTCCTGTTTTCTCGGGTTGAGGCTCGAGGAGAGGCCCCCATGTAACGTGATTTTTCCACCCGCGCTTAGATCCGCACATTCGTTTGTAACAGGTAGAAGCGGCGGCGTGGTTGCCGTGCGACGAAGAAGTCGCTGTCAGCCTCAAATGCTGATTTTCTAGCAAATAGATCCAGCGGCGTTCTGAAAGCGTTTTCTATGGCCTCGAGCAAGCGCTCCTGGTATCGGTGCCCACGCACGCCAAGCCTCGCGCACAAATCGTGTACAATCCCGCAGGCCGCGCGATGCCTCAGCCGCCTCCCACGCTCGAAGGTCTTGAATCCCTTCTCAAATCCATCGCGGGCGACTCGCGCATCCCTTCGAATTTCGCGGATTGGATTCGCGATAGCCTGCGCTACGGCGGGCGAAAAATTCGGATCCTGCGCTACATCCAGGCGCTCGCGGGCGAAAATCAAACGCCGCGATTGCTCGATGTCGGCGCTCAGTTCGGCACGCTCGCGATCTACGCCGCACAACTCGGCTGGCGCGCCGCGGCCGTGGACTACGGCCTGTACGCGAAGGCATTTCGCGAAGCCGTCACGGATCGGGGCGTGGATTACCGCGAATGCGATCTCGGGCGCCAGCCGCTGCCTTTCGTGCACAATTCGTTCGACTTCGTCACGTATACCGACGTCATCGAGCATCATGCGTTTTCGCCGAAACGCGTGCTTGCCGAAATTCATCGCGTGCTCGCTCCGGGAGGCCGCCTGATTATCGCTACGCCGAATCACGCGTCCATCTACAACCGGCTCAAGCTTTTTTCCGGCGGCAGCGTCAACGATGATTTCGATTATTTCTTCAACACGATGGCGGACGCGGACATTTATCCGGGCCACCATCGCGAATTCACGCGCGCGGAAACAAAATCGGCGCTCGAGCGCGCGGATTTCCGCGTCGTCGAATGTCGCGTGATTGACGATGACATGGAATCGTTTCTCAATTTCCGAGGCGCAGATCGCGTGAAATCCCTGTTCGACTATCGCGACTTCGTTCTGCGGTTCCTCGGAGAAATCTGGACGCCCCTGCGTTTGCCCTTCGGCCGCTGGATCTGGGCGGTAGGCGAAAAGCCAGTCGCGAAGTAAATTCGATTCAACGCGCGCGGCCGCACTCATCCCGCCGGATTTCCTCAAACTTCACAATTTGAATTTGTCGAACGATCGGATTCGCCGCGATTGCGGGAGTTCAGATGGAGCAAGAGAATTCGTGCGGAGAAAAAATCAGGCGGCTGCGCGGCCAATTGCCCGGCCGCGCAGCCGCCCGATGGTTAAAGTTACTGTTGACCTTCGGTCATGACCGACCCGACTTGGGTAAGCGTTGTAGACGCGTCGACGTCAACACTGACCGACAACGTGCCGCTCGCTACGTATGTGACGAAATTGGCCGTACCTGCACCGGCCGTCGTAACCACCGTGTAACGCCCAGCGTTGGTTGTATCAGCCGTGCTTACGCCTGAGATGGCTTGAGCTGTTGTCTCAGTCGCGATAGGCGTCAACGGGTTCAAGTCGTTTAGGTTTTCAGTTCCGGCGAAATTACCGGAGCTGGCAAAAACGAGTTGTCCCGTCGAGTTGGTGAGGTCGCCAGCAGCGCTGTCGCCGGCGAACCCGTTGCCATTATTCGCGTTCGCGAGCGACGTTGCGGATTGCGGCACGATAAAACCTGTGCCGAGATCGCCCGTATCGAACTCGGCAATCAAGGCACCACCGCCGCCGGTTGTATTGTTCGGATCGTTAATGTTGAGCGTAGGATCAACCATGTAGATACCGAACGCCACGAAATCCGGGTCGTTCGAAACCGCCGCCGTGATGGTGCCGTAACCGTTTGTCGTGGCGCTGGTCGCGGTTATGGTGAAGCTCGCCTTCAACGTGTCGGGTCCCGGACCGGGATCAACAAATCCTGCCTCGTTGTAGTCCGTGACGCCGGATATTGACGTCGCCGAAGTACCAAGACCATCGGCTGTGAATTGGCCCGCAAGTGCAAGCGGACCAGAGCTCGAGGCCGTATCAGACCACGGCTCATCCAGAACGTAAGGTCCGGTGACATTCGCTGCTGCGAAAGTCGCCGATCCTTGACCGAAAGCGGCGCCTTGCAGAACGCTACCCGAGTCAACTTCAACCATGTACACGGCCTCAGTGCCCACGATGTAGTACGTAAACGTCGTGCCTCCGAACGTGACCGTTCCACGGCCCATGGCATCAACGGTGGCGCCGATCGTGCCGGTGAGTGAGGCAGTTCTGAGTACCGTCCCGGCTTCGTCTTCGTCGCCGGTTCCCGTGACTGTCCCGCCAGTACCCGTAGCGCCGAAGACGCCGCCTACGTCGGTCGCGTTGCCTGCAAAGTAGCCGTCGAGAGTCATCGCGTAATTACCGGAGAATCCACTCGTGATGGCTGCCGCAGTCTGGAAATCCATTGACCCGCTCGAAGTGGCAGCGGAGTCAAACTCCGTGATCAGAAGGTGATTGCTGTTGACGACGACGAAGGACATTGTCTGCGTGCCGGCAACCCCAACCAACGGGTCGGCGACTCCGCCTACCGTAGCGTTGAGTATCATCGTGCCCTGTCCGTCGCTGTTAACAGTGTAGGTTCCCAACAAAGCGTCGCCCTCAACTGGTGTTCCGTAAGACGTGTTGTTGAGGTCTTCCTCGGAACCGGTTGCTACGTTTCCGGCGCCGTCGAGAACCACGACTCCGGCGGTTGCATAGTAATCGCCGAGTGCATCGAAACCGTTGGCGTAGAAAACGTAATTGCCTTTGAGATTGGCTGCAGTTGCAACCGCGTTCACAGTGACGGTCGCGGTCGCTGTCACCGTGGCCTTACGGGTCGAAGCAGCTGTGATCGTCACCGATCCAGCCGTCGAGCCCGCAGTCCAAACGGTCGTCGCGCCGCTAGCCGTGTGAGCCGGGTTGAAGCTGCCGCACGGAGAAGGCGAGCATGTCCAATCCACACCTAAGTCCTTGCTGTCGTGCATTACGGTCGCTGCGATGCTTGCCGAGTTGTTAATTTCCAAGGTAGCCGGCGGCGCGGTTGTGATCGCGATTGTCACCGGTTTGCCGGAACTGCAAGCCGACAGAAATGTCGCTACTGCGCATGCGATTACAACTGGGAGGGTTTTGCGGTTCATCAACGACCTCCTGTCAAAATATAGAGGTTCTTGGTTGGCTGTCTAGCTCCAAGCAACATCGGGAAACCGTGCTCGTTACGAAGCGTATAGGTTGTTTTGCCGGTGTCAATCGTGCGAACCAGAAAAACCGGGCTGCCTTTTACAGACGTCATCACGCCAACCATTTTGACGTGCGCGCCGGACGCGATGGAGATGCGATGCGAGCCTCGAAGCGCGAACGGTCCCAAATGACCGTCAATCGTGCCCTTGGCCGTCGCAACGAACATGTGTCCGCCCACCAACTTGCCAGGAACGGACTCTCTAACGCTTGATACATTTCCTTCTAGCGTAACTTCCTTGCTGGCGTCATATCTCGGCGTGGCAACTCGTCGCGGTGCGATTTCTGTTGCCGCTTGCGTTGATATGCTGACCAGCAGGAACGCCAGAAGGCTTACGAACAACAAGCCCCCTAACACTTTCTTCATCTTTCCCTCCATGAGATGTGATTCTTCTTGCCGATGCCGATATTCCGAGAGGTCGACGCGAGAACAGTCCCGACACGCAGTTCGCATTTCGAAGGACAAGCACTCCCCAAAGGCCGCCCAACCTTATCGGCCAATCGCACGCGAGTCTAACACTACTAGTACGGAAAGGCAGCGGCAATCGGCTCGTGTTCTCAAACAGTAATTAGTACTTTCAACAGGCTGATTCTAAATGAGATATACCCGAACATTCTATGCGTCATTTTACGATTCGCCCGATTGACGTGAAATGTCAGGCGAACGTGGAGTAGTTACGCGACGAATTTGTATCATTTTGATACAGAATTTTCCATAGCTTCGGTTGCAAAAAATGTCGTTGGATATACAATGCGCGGCGCATTGATCGAGCGAAATCACTCCCATAATTGGATCCGAAAGCCGCGCCCGGTTGCCCGCGCGTTTCGAAGCGCGACATTTTTTGCTGCGGTCCTGCTGCTCATCGCGGCGGCTGGAAATTCGCAAGAGTCGCCGAACGAAAAAGATTTTTTGCGCCGCGCATTCCTGAAGCACGAATTCTCCGCGAAGACTTTTGGGCCTGCGCGATGGTTGAACGGCGGCGAAGCGTACACGACCGTCGAGGCGTCGCCGGTCGCGAAGGGCGCGCGAGATCTCGTGCGTTACGACACGGCGACGGGGCGCCGCGAAGTTCTCGTGTCCGCCGCCGATCTCACTCCTGCCGGCGCGAAAGAGCCGCTTGCAATTGACGATTACGATTGGTCTCCGGACTTGAACCGGCTTCTCGTTTTCACGAGCACGCAGCGGGTCTGGCGGAGAAACACTCGCGGCGACTATTGGGTTTTCGATCGTTCGGCGAAAAATCTCCGCAAGCTCGGCGGCGACGCCGCGGCCTCCACGCTGATGTTCGCGAAATTTTCTCCCGACGGAAGCAGGGTCGCCTACGTCCGCGCGAACAATATCTACGTGCAGGATGTGGCTAGCGCCGCGATCACGCCGCTCACACATGACGGTTCGGACACGATCATCAACGGAACGTCAGACTGGGTCTACGAGGAGGAACTGGGCATTCGCGATGCATTCCGCTGGAGTCCCGACGGGAAGAGAATCGCATATTGGCAATTCAATACGAGCACGGTGCGGAACTTCGCGCTTGTCTACAACGTGGGAGCGCCATACGACGTCGTCACGCACATTCCTTATCCGCAATTTGGCGTGTATCCGCTGGTGAAGGAAATTCCGTATCCGCAGCCGGGAACGCCGAATTCGTCGGTGCGCATCGGTGTGGTCCGCGCGACGGGCGGCAAAACGCGATGGATGCAGGTCACCGGCGATCCCGACGCGAGTTACATCGCGCGCATGGAGTGGGCCGGAAATTCCGATTCGCTCGTCATCCAGCATTTGAATCGCAGGCAGGACACTGACGACGTCGTGCTTGCCGACGCGAACACCGGCGCCGCAACTCTGATTACCAGCGAGCACGACTCGGCATGGGTGGATGTCGTGAACGACGTCGAATGGCTGCACGGCGGCAAAGATTTTCTCTGGACGAGCGAGCGCGACGGCTGGAACCACGTCTACACGATTTCCCGCGACGGCAAGCAGATCCATCTCGCGACGCCCGGCGCGTTCGATGTGACGTCGGTCGTGCGCGTGGATGCGCATGATCCTTCGAAAAAAGATTCGCCGGCGAATTCGAATGACGAGTGGCTCTACTACATCGCGTCGCCCGACAACGCCACGCAACGCTACCTTTATCGCAGCAAGCTCGATGGCACGGGAATGCCCGAGCGCTTGACGCCCGCAAGCCAACCAGGCTGGCACGGCTACAATGTCTCGCCGGACGCCCATTGGGCGCTTCACACCTACTCGACGATTGACACGCCGCCGGTCGTCGAACTCGTCCGCTTTCCCGATCAGCATGTCGAGCGCGCGCTTGAAGACAACGCCGCGCTTAGAGCCAAGATGAAAGCGACGTTCACGCAACCGGCTGAATTTTTGAAAGTGGATGCCGGAGACGGATTCGTTCTCGATGGCTGGATGATCAAGCCGGACGATTTCGACGCGACGAAAAAATATCCGGTGCTGGTCTTTATATATGGCGAGCCCGCCGCGCAAACGGTCGCCGACCATTGGGGCGGCGAGCAGGAATTGTTTCATCATTACATCGCGAAGGAAGGCTACGTCGTGGTGAGCGTGGATAATCGCGGCACGCCGGCGCCGCGCGGACGCGAGTGGAGAAAAATTATTTACGGCGCGGTGGGTGTGCTTTCGTCGAAGGAACAGGCCGCCGCGCTCGTGGAACTCGAGCGCAAATATCCGTTCCTCGATTCGTCGCGCGTGGCGGTGTGGGGCTGGAGCGGCGGCGGCTCGAACACGCTCAATCTCATGTTTCGCTCGCCCGATTTGTACAAAGTGGGCATGAGCGTCGCTCCCGTGGCCGATCAGCGCCTCTACGATACGATTTATCAGGAACGCTACATGGGCATGCCGAAGGAAAATGCGAGCGGTTACCAATCGAGCTCCGCGATCAATTTCGCCGAAGGACTCCGCGGCAATTTGCTGATCGTCCACAGCCCCGGCGACGACAACGTCCACTTCCAGGGCACCGAGCTGCTCATCAATCGCCTCGTCGAGCTGGGCAAGCCCTTCGACTTCATGGAGTATCCTGATCGCACCCACTCCCTCTCCGAAGGCGAAGGCACCCACTATCATCTATATTCCCTCCTCGCCCGCTACCTGGAAGAGCACCTCCCGCCCGTCGCTCCGGCCGCTCCCGCGCATTGAGATTCAGGCAGTCGGAGCTTTTCATCCTGAAACTTCTCACCGGGGCTTAAGGGCAGCTTCGCCATCAGCCCGCCTACCGCGAACGTTGTCATTCCGAGGACGACCCGACGAGGGTCGGACGAGGAATCTGCGTTTGTCTTGCCGGCATCGTGCGCGGCGTTCATGCTAATTAGCCTCCGAAGGGGGTGCAATTTTGTCTCGATTAGAAAGCACCCCGATCGTGTGTTTTGTTTGAGTTACAGCCGTTTCTAATAATTTCGAGTTTCGATTAGAAAGGGTACGAAGAACCGAGTGACGAGTGGCAAGTGACGAGTGACGAGCAGGCCCGCCGGGCGGCGTTGCGGTCGTAGGGGCGTCCGCCGCGGCGGACTGCGCCTTCCGATCCGGACCCGCCATTTCGGCGGCGTTCATCGCGGTCTGAAGAGTAGTGTTTTTGTCCCGGTTAGGAATGACCTCGGTGCTTTGTTTTGTATGGTTTGCGGCGATTTCTAATTGTTTTGGTGTCCCGGTTAGAAAAACAGTGGCGAATGACCCGTTCGCCCGGAGCGGCGGCCTCAGGGCGGGTAAGTGACGAGTGACTAGTGACCCGTTCGGCCGCGCTAGCGGCCTCAGGGTAGGCGAGTGACGAGCGATTTTTTTAGGCTGCTCCGACGACCTTCCTTCGTAGCTCAGGGCGGGCAGGGTAAGCCTGGCAGGAAGGTGAGGAACGACGAGGCCTGCTGACTGAAGATGCTCTCCCACAGGTTCGCGACGCACAGGTTCGGGCGCCGGGACACGACTCCCTTCGAGGCTCGGGGTCGACAGCGCCTTCGGCTCGTCGAGGCCGGGGCGGGAGCTATTTATTTTATCATTTAAGTTAATCATACTTTATACATACCATCGTGTTGGCGAGTGCGCAAGTGAGGCATCCTGTGGATTGGAATGCGAGGCGTGCCCGGCTCTACGTAGTAATACGGATACCGAATTCTAGGGGGATGTTTTGTGTCTTACGTTTTCAGATTTGAAATTTGAAGCCGGGATGTTGAGATTGGATTTATGCGAGAGCGGTCAATAAAGTCGAAAGGTGATCTCGACGGACCGTTCGACCGCAACTGATTTGCCATCGGGCCCTGTCGCGGGTTTGAACTTCCAGCCATTTACCGCTGCGACCGCTTGGTCGGTCAGGCCACACGGGAGCGCGTGAACGACTGAGATCACGGACGCAGCGCCGTCGGGCTCAATGCGGACGCGGACGACGGTAGTGCCCTGAACCTTTGCCTTAACGGCGTCGTCGGAAAATTGCGGAGGGTGACAAATGACGCAATCGGGCCCGGAGATTATCTTGTCGTCCGGAAGCTGATACACGGTCTCGTCGCCCGGGGCTGATCTACTTGGCCGGACCCAGACGAGCGAGTCGTCAATGAAGTACGCCGTTGGGACCGGAATGGGCTTGGCGAGCAGATTCTTCATCGAGCCCGTCACGGGAAGGATTATCTCGTCGCTGAATACTGATTTGTTTGTTTTCGACATCAGGGCGTCTATTCCAAGGACAAAACCTTTGGAGCCTTCGACCATGCGTCCTTTAACAAAAATGGAGATTCCAAGATCTTCATTCGTGTAGCAGTCCAGCGCGTTTGAAGAAACAATTTCCTCGCGCAGATTGAGCCGCGCGAGGGGCTGCTTGAGGTCAGACGGCTTGAGAACAACGAAGCCTAGCGCCTCTTTCTGCAACGAATCCGAAAGCTCGCGCGCGAACTCGTGCCCTAGTTCGGTGTCATTGCCCATTTCATCCTTGAAGTCCCTGACAAACACGGTTGTCTCGCCGGGCAAATTCTTGTGGGCTTCCCGGATCGCGTCAGCCAGATGAGATGGAAGATTGCCGAGATCAGCCTCCTGCGTGAGTGCGTTTCTAGGTAGGG
Organism: uncultured Acidobacteriota bacterium; assembly: GCA_963838705.1. Taxonomy (GTDB): domain Bacteria; phylum Acidobacteriota; class Terriglobia; order Acidiferrales; family UBA7541; genus Palsa-147. Next base: position 1,128,194 of record CAWIRU010000007.1, read on the forward strand.
CGAGCGCAGCAAAAAACAGAAGCAACGAACAGGCGATAGTATGGCGCGGGGTCAATGCCGAGAGTCCCGGCAAATAATACCATCAAGGCAGTAAACGGGTGAGTATAGGGACACTGACGAGGGGAAATAAAGGGAGGCAGGTTGTGGATCGGGAGCGGGCATTGTTCGCGCCATAGGCTAGGGATGCCGGCGAGTTTATCGACGGAATCGCCGCCGCGGCAGAGGCGAAAACCGGGGCGCAGCAAGCAGCGCCCCTACGAACAGCAAGGCAACGGCCACGGTACGAAGAGTGGCAAGGGCAAGATACAGCGCCGGACGCCCCGACAAACGGCGAAACAACGGCCAGAGCACGACAAACGGCAACGGCGATACAGACAGGTGGGAGCAATTCGCCATGGAGTTGTCCCTACGAAAGGGAATTTTCTGGGTCGGAATCCCACAGCGATGGGTTGTCGTGGATGTAACGGCGGATTTCGTCGAGTTCTTTGCCGGCTCGAACGATATGGTCGAAATAATTTCGCTGCCAGACTGAATGCCCCGGTGTTTTCAGAATTGCGTTTACGCGGATAGCGCTCTCGGATTTGAATGCACGGACGACGCGGCCCAAGGCAACGGTGTTCGTAGGGGCGCTGCTTGCTGCGCCCCGGTTTTGCTTTGTTCCCGGATTATTAAACACAATGACGCCATGGACATGATTCGGCATAACGACAAAACAATCGAGCGAGAGATTTGGGAATCTTTGCGGAAGACGCGCCCAAATTTCGGCGACAGCGTCACCTGCATCGTTGCGAATCATTTGTCCACCGCGGATATCTCCGAATAGGCATTTGCGTTTGGCGGTGCAGATCGTAATGAAATAAACGCCGGGCAGGGAATAATCGTATCCACGGAGGCGAAGATTCTTGCGCCACGCGTCCATCGGTGGGAATTATGGGCGGGATGCGCGACGCGGGCAAGACGACCGGGAGACGGGAAAAACGGGCGCGGTCCGCCACAGCGGACGAAAGTCAAAAACGCCGGCAAGATGCCGGCGCGACGAAAGAGGAACGAGCAACGGCTCACGTGCCGCTAACCGCGGATCATGGCTGCTGATCTTTGTTTTTGTGTTTGCCGACGGCGCGGCGGAGGTCGGGCCAGAATTCTTTCATTTCGATCGTGAAGGTGTCCCAGGCGACTTGTTCGCCCCAGACACTCAGAGTGTTCGACACGGTGCGATCCGAGTTGGCGTGATACGTGTTGCCCACTCCAGCGGCCACCGCAGCGCCGACAATCTCGGAGTAGTTGAACTGGTTGCGTCCGGCGTTGGTGCGCGTGACAACGATGCGGCTTGCCGAGTATTCGGCGCGATGCCAAAAGCCGCCCTTGCCCATCTGGTAGTAGCGGGGATCTTCGTTCAGCAGCGAGGGGAAGATCGCTCCGGTCATATAATTTTCGATCACGGAGTCGCCGAAGGCCGATGCGACTCGCTTGCCATACGCGCCCCAGCCCTGGCCGTAACCTTTGTCGCTTCTGTCGGCCTGGCTCAGCGCGGCGACGAACGCGGCGTACGGATACACGGTGATATCGAAGGATTCGCGTGTGACGACTCTGAACTCCTGGCCGGTCGTCAGAGGCGGAACTTTTCCGACATTTTCGAGAGTCAGATAATTCGGGAGCGTCCAGAGCAGACGATCGTTCGACGTGCCGCTTTGCTGATTCGGGCTTTGGCCGTTTTGATTTTTGTTGTTGCCGTTCTTGTCGTTCGCGGCTGGAGGCGGCTGTTTCGCGTCACTGGAAGGCGGCTGCGTTTGCGGTTGAGCGGGCGGCTGCTGCGTTGGCGCTTGCTGCGCGACGGCGCATGGAGCGGGCAAAGTGCATAGCAGAATGATTGCACCGAGAATCGCGGATTTCGTCCGGCTGCGCGGCGCGCTCATCGTGATCGAGTATGACAAATGCTTTGCGTCTTTCCCCAGATTCGATGAGCCGGAATTTCTAATTCAGCGACACCTGCTTCGATTCGAGAATTGCGCCGCGGGTTTTACCGGGGGGAATCAGATTTGTGCTCGAGCATGGCGGCGATAATTCGCGGCGCGAGTTGCGAAGACGCAGGACGGAATGCCCGGAGCGAGCGGAATTTCGGGAGAGCAGCGGGGCGGGTATGCTCACGCCGGCCACTTTGCGCGATGGCCGGCGCGAGCGAGGCTTTTTATGCAGAGCGAGGCACGGACTCAACGTGCGCGAGCGGCGACGGAATCGTTCTTATCATACTTATCAACGCGAAAACGCGCGCGCTCGAAAACTACCGGCCTAAGCGGAGCTTCGCGAAACTAGCCTTCATGGCTGGAGTGACGTTGTGCTTCTCGCGCGGCGGCTTGGCGCCGGCGATCGCAGGGAGAGTGATGAGGCCAACGATCGCTGTTGCGAAGAGTATCTTTTTGAGATTCATTTTCGTTTCTCCTTTGAGGCGTCTTGCCTCGGTATGCAAGACTTTGCAAACTAATCCCCAAAGGAATGGGCGCTCGCAGGATCGTGCAAGCCTTTTATTGTCAGAATGTTAGCGGACCTAACTGACGCACTAGCCGCTCGTGCCGCGCGGAGCTATAGCCAAGCAAGTTCCGAGGATAGGAAAAACTCTTTTCACATTTCGGACGTGGCGGGGGCAGGGCCTTGACGCGCGCTGAAGAGTCAGTGGGCGCGATTGAATTCGACGAAATCTCGCCCGATATAGAGACGATATTTGCCGGCCGTCGAAGTGCCGGTGACTTGAAGCGGGACGGGCCGCTTGATCTCGGCGTCATGCGAAGAATCAGCTTGAAACAAATCGTGCGCGCCGAGATCCATGACCACGAATTTGCCGCCGGTCACGAACCCGACGCCGTACGCGCCAGGGGGAAGCGTGTGTCCCTGGATTTCGAGCGCGACTTCGGTGAGTAGGTAGCCTTGATATTTCTGACGAATGGCGGTGGAGTATCCGGAGCTATCCACGAGCGCGGCGAGAGCGTACGCATCGTCAGCGAAATGAATTCCGCCGGCGTTGCGCAGTTGCGCGGGCGCGACTTGGCCGCGGAAGAAAACTTTCTCCGGGAAAAGTTTTGGTCCCACATCATCCGGCTTGAGGATTGATTCCGATTTCGCCTGCGGCGAAACGCGGCTCGCGCCGGCCAATTGCAAGTGCAACAGCGCAGCGACGGGAAGAAAGATTGCGATGGCGATCAGAAGTCTTAGGCGGCTCATTTTGATGTCCTCCATGAGTTCGGCAGCTTGAAATTCGATTGCTTCCGTGAACGTGCGGTTGCCGGAGACAGATTCTATATCGTGGGGCGGCTCCGCCAACGTGAATTCGACGGAGGCGCGCTCGATTTTCCCGACCGCACCTCCAAGTTATTGGGACTCGCGGGATGCCGCGTTCCTTACTTACGCGGACGGTATGCCTTGTCGCCGTCTCGCATCCCGAATATGCTGTCGGGCCTGAAAACAAGAATTCGAATATGAATGTGAGAAGACTGATCCATCCTCAGCTGATTCGAAAGCTCCCGACGTATAAAGCGCGCCTAATCGCTTGCTGCGCGATCGCAATCGTCGCGATCGGCGGAATTCGATCGGAAACACCGTATCGGTACTTCCGCGTCGGCAATCCAACGGACTTGCGCTCGACGAACATTCGGCCGGGCTTTGCGCTCATCGGTGGCGGAAAGGATTTGGATGACGCGTTCGCGTGGTTATGCGAGCGCGCTGGCGGAGGGGATTTTCTGATTTTGCGGGCTACTGGCGATGATGCCTACAATCCTTACGTGAACCAATTGTGCAAATTGAACTCGGTTGCGACGCTTGTGATTCCGAATCGAGAAGCCGCGAAGTCGCCGTTCGTCGCGCGGACGATTCGCAGCGCGTCCGTAATTTTCATCTCGGGCGGGAACCAAGCTAACTACGTCAATTTTTGGCGAGACACGCCCGTGCAAACGGCGTTGAACGACGCGATCGCGCGCGGCATTCCTCTGGGCGGAACGAGTGCCGGACTGGCGATTCAAGGCGAGTTTGGATATACCGCGCAGAACGATTCGCCGGATGGGCCCGATCTCAGCTCGCGCGAGACGCTGTCCGATCCATTTCACTTTCGCATCACGATCGAGCGCGGCTTTCTAAAAATTTCACCGCTTGACGCGACGATCACGGACACACATTTTTCTGCGCGCGATCGCCTAGGCAGGCTTCTCACATTCATGGCGCGAATTCTCGATTCAGGCGATGAAAAGGTCGTGCGCGCAATTGGCGTGGATGAGCGCACGGCGGTTTTGTTGGAGTCCGATGGACAGGCGCATGTAGTGGGATTGGGCGCGGCTTATTTCATGATTGCGTCGAGCAAACCGTCTGTGTGCAAGAAGGGCGTTCCGCTGACGTTTGAAGGAGTTGCAGTTCGAAGACTTCGCGCGAACGCGAAATTCGATTTGAGAAAGTGGGAAGGCGACGGCGATTCGTATACGTTGGCCGTCCATGATGGAGCGATTGTTTCTTCTCAGACGGGTGGCGCGGCTTATTGATTTGGCGGCGTATGGGCAACCGGTGGGAAAAGGCCGGGCGGGTCTGAGACCCGCCCCTACGAAGGGATGCTGGAACGCGGACCGCGTTGTCCGTTCGGATAGATTCAGAAATAAACGGTCAAGGCGCAAAGCCTCACCACAAGAACTTAATTCCGAGCTGGATGTGGCGCGAGCCGCCTGATCCCATCACCGGATTCGATGCATACACGTCCGGAGTGTTGATCACCTGACCGACGCTCGGACCGTCGAAAAGCTCGCCATCTACTCCGGCAAAATTCGGGTGGTTCAAGATGTTGAAGAATTCGGCGCGAAGCTGCAAAGCTAGGCGTTCGTGGATTTTCGTATCTTTCATCACCGAAAAATCCCAGTTCACGAAGTCCGGCCCCCGAAATGCATTTCGCTGAATGTTGCCGTAGGCTCCTTCTTCCGGCGGCACGATGACGGTGCCACGCTCCTGGTAGCAGCCATACGTCTCGAGCTGAGAAATGCTGGCGTGACCGACGCACGCGGGATTCGCGTCGCCTGGATAGTAGTAGCAAAGCTGCGCATTCGGATTGCATGCGCTACTCACTGGGTTTGCTGTCCAGGAGACGTCGCTGTACTTTCCGATGATATTCCAGCGGTCGTTGAACTCACCGGTCAGGCTGATGTCGTCGTCGTAATCGTGCAAATCAAACGGCAGGCCGCTCTCGATGATGGCGATAGTGTTCATTTGCCAGCCTTCGAGTAGATGTGCGAAGCTTCGGCGCGACGGCAGAGCGTACGTGATCGCCGCGGTGAAGCGGTGCCGCACGTCGAAGTCTCCGTTTCCGCGCTCGGCGCGCAGATCCAAACTATTCTGCGCGAGGAAGGTGCGATTGTTGCTGGCTTCGTCGAGCGCGTGGCCATAGGTGTAACCGGCGACGAGATAAAGTCCATGCCAATTCCGCACGGTGTAGGACGCCTGCAAGCTGTGGTAGATCGAGTCCTCCGCGTTTCCAAGCATCGTTGCCTGCCCGAGGAAGGGGAACTTGCTGTAGAAGGGACGCGCGAATAGCTCGCACGTAGCCGTGTCATACGTTCCAGCGTTCACGCACGCAAGCGATTGCGCGGCGACTGGCTGATTGATGTCGAGCAAGCTGTACAAATCCACGCCCTTGTTAGCCACGTAAGCGACATCGAGGACCGTGCTGCGGCCAACCGCCCGCTGCACACCGAGATTCCAGAAAATCGAATACGGCGTTTTCAAATTCTTGAGCACGCCCGTGATCGAGCACGGAATCGGATCGCCGCTACTCGGATCGATCGCCGAACAATCCAACGGTTGGTTTACGGACGGAAATGTCTGCGCGGGCGGGGGCGCCCACGCGATCGCCGCGCCCGGGTAGGTCAGATCAGTGGATGCGATCTTCCCGCCGCCGGGAACAACGCCAGCGGCGCCCGTCGGGATCGTGCCGAGACCTTCGCCACCACCGCTCTGCCCAATGAACGCGGAGATATGCGGAATTTCGTAGATGATGCCCGCGCCCGCGCGAATCGCCGTTTTCCCCGAGCCGGCGGGATCCCAAGCGATTCCGAGGCGCGGGGCAAAATTATGGTGATCGCCACCGTAAGGAGATGAAATTTGCTGCCCGACCTGCACGAATCCGACGCTCGGGTCGAAATTGCCGAGCAAATTGTTGGCTTCCTTGATGACTGTCGCGAGGTCGTAGCGCAGGCCGCCGTTGATCGTGAGCCGCGGGGTGATGCGCCAATCGTCTTGAATGTAAGCACCAAACGCGCTCTGCGAGACGTGGCGAAGGCTGCCGCCGACGAAGACCGAGCCTTGCTCCGGGCCACACGGAGTTGATGAGCAACCAAGCGCTCCCGAGGAGTCGGTGCTACCGGCGTCAATGAAATCGGCGAGTGTCGGGAAATAGACGAAGCCTTTGCCGTCGCTATCGCGGCGATTCGCGGTGCTGCCGTGGCGGAACTCCGCGCCAAATCGAATCGTGTGCTTCCCGGTGAGATACGAAATCGAATCGGTGACCTGCTGCGTGACCGTCGGCGCGGTCGAGAGCGGCCAAGCATCGTTTCCGCCGAGGGCGGTGAATCCGCCGACTTGAATGCTTGGCATTCCGAAATCGGCGGGATTCGTTACGCCGGTGTTGATCCCGTAGGTCGTTGGATTGACCGAGCCATCGAGCGTTCCGATCACTTGCCACATGCGGTTGTAGGCGTAGCGCGCCTGGTTCACCCACCGGCTGTTCGGAGTCCAGGTCCAGCTGCCGCCGGCCAGTTGAACTCGCGTGTGCGAATCGGAAAGCCATTGCGGAAGCAGGACGTAAATATCTTCTTCAGCCTGGATGCTGTCGCCGAAGAAGTAGCGCCCGCTAAACGTGTTATGTTCGGAGAGGACGTAATCCGACTTGATAATGAAATTGTCTTCGCGGCTGGAATTTTTCAGATCCTGGTAGATCTGGCCGGGGCCCTGGGAATTTGTGCCGTTGTTCGTGGGGAATAATTTCGCCAGCGTCAGACTCAACGGATTCGGCGTGCACCCCGCGGTTGCGTTGCACTGCGAGATCGCATCGGGGATGCTAACGGTCGGATCGCCGGTCGAAACAGTCGCGGGGCTCGGAATTACTTCGGGATTTCCGATGACGTCGCGAACTCCTTCGTAGTTTCCGAAGATGAACAACTTGTCTCGGGCAATCGGGCCGCCCGCCGAAGCGCCAAATTCGTGAAGCAAGAGGGCCGCGACGGGATTTGGCGAGGGATCGAAGAAGTTGCGCGCATCGAACGCGGCATTTCTGTGAAAGTAATAGATGCTCCCGTGAAAATCGTTCGTGCCGGATTTCAAGCCGATATTCACGACGGCTCCGGGCTTCCAGCCATACTCGGCCGTCGGATGTTCCTCGGCATTGAATTCCTGAATGGCGTCAATCGGCAAATGGCTCGCGGGTGTTCCGGCAATGCCTTCCTCGTTGGCGACTGTTGTGCCGTAGTAGGCGTCGTTGTCGTCCATGCCGTCAACGATGTAGTTGTTGTCTTCGGGGCGATTTCCATTCGAAGTGATGGAATGGAAGCCGCCCCCGGGGGTCCGGTCGATGCCGGGCCGCAACATGACGAGATTCTGGAAATCGCGGCCTTGGAGGGGCAAATCGACGATTTCGACGTTGTTGAAGACTCCGCCGAGAGTCGAGTTCGTCGTGTCAACCAGCGGCGCCTCTTCGCTCACATGAACGATTTCATTCACGTCGCCCGGTTGTAGTTGAAGATCGATGCGGACGTCCTTTGCGACTTCGAGGCGAACCGCAGAGCTCTCTACCTTCTTGAATCCGGGGGCTTCGGCCGAGACTGTGTACAACCCAGGCTCGAGCGCCGGAGCAACGTAATCGCCGGCGCTATTCGTGGCCAAATCGCGCGAGAGCTTCGTCCCAGCATTCGTCACCGTCACCTTGGCATTGACGACGACGCCGCCGGAGGAATCGCGTACTGTCCCGAGAATGCGGCCCTCGTAGGTTTGCGCCATGGCTCGAGACGCCACGAGGAGCGCGGCGAATAGCACGATGCACAGCACAATCGCGATTCTCAGATTCGTGTTCATGAGACCTCTCCATGAAAATGAAACAGCCCCGAAATGCTCGGGGCGGAAAATGTCTTGAGCTTTGCAAACAGCCCGGCTTTCAGCGTCTCCTGCGATTCGAGGGGCCGCAGAGTTAGAGGCCGGTGGCCATATCCCCGGGATCAATCAGTCCATCAATTTTTGCGGTCGAGTTGACACGGCTGAACGCGATCGAACTATTAGACACTAGCTCTTGGCCTCTAGGCGCCCCAGTCAGTCAGTGGGCTGAGACTGACAAAGCGCAGCCAGCGTGTCAACCAATTCTTGTCTTCGTCGAATCCTCGTTTTCAGATTGAAGGGCGATTTACGGTAGGGCGTTTCCCTGGAAGTAGCGTTGAGGGAAACGTCGCTGTAGTATGAACCCGCATCGATGTCGTCTCGGTGAGTGAATTAGGCCATGTTCTTGATGCAAGAGGTTGTGCCCCGCGCCTTTCAAATTCGAAAGGAGAAAAACCATGAAACCTCTGATCCCCTTGGCCCTCATGAGCCTCGTTCTCGTTTCCGCTGCACCCGCGCCTCGGGAGGCTCCCGCAGGATTTGATAATCAGACGAACGGCTTTGTAGATCAGGCCACCCACGCTACCGACCAGAGCGCGTTTGAAGCAGTGCTGCAGATCGCCGAAGGGCTGGGGCCGCTTTACAACGCGCAGTCCTGCCGCGAGTGCCACCAGAATCCGGTTTCGGGCGCGGCGTCCCAGGTATCGGAACTTCGCGTGGGCCATCTGGGGCCCGACGGACATTTTCGCAACCCGGAAATTCCGATCAATCATGGAGCCGAAGTGATCACCGGCAGGTCTCTTGTGAACGATCGTGCGATTTGTCCCAACGCTGCGTTTCCTAACGACGAGATTCAAGAGCGAGTTCCCGTTACCGAAACGATTCGCTCGTTCCGTCTTTCTCTGAACCTGCTGGGTGATGGGTTCGTCGAGGCGGTCGCCGATCAAACTCTCCTCGATCTCGCGCAGAAACAATGCAAGTCCTCGCACCACAAAATCTGCGGCCAAGTACTCGAGGTTCCGATTGTGGAGGCGCCCGGGCAAATGGGTGTTGGCCGTTTCGGCTGGAAAGATCAGCACGCAAGCCTTTTGTCATTTGCCGCGGACGCGTATCTCAACGAGATGGGAATCACCAACCCTCTTCAACCAGATGAGGTGACGAACGTTTGCAACACTGTTTCGGAGCCGAATGACAAACCCGGAACGGACGGCCTCTCGCACATCGATCAATTCGCCCGATTCGTTCGAGCCACGAAGGCGCCCGCGCGCGATTTACAACTCGCGAGCAGCCCAGCCGTGAAGAAGGGCAACGGCCTGTTTGACGAGGCCGGCTGCGCTACCTGCCATGTCGAAACATTGACGACGGCGCCCGCCGGAACAAAGATTGACGGTGGAACGCTCACGATTCCCGCCGCGCTCGGGTCAGTCGCATTTCACCCGTACAGCGATTTCTTAATGCACGACATCGGCACGGGCGACGGAATCCTGCAAGCGACCCAAGAGCATTACGGAAAAAAAGTTTTCCAAATGATGTCGGGATATCTGGCGAAGCAGGATTTTGAAGCCAGCCGGAACAAAATACGCACGGCCCCGCTGTGGGGAGTCCGCTTGCGCCCGCGACTGATGCACGACGGTGAATCCGCGACGTTTCGCGAAGCAATTCTGCGGCATGCGGGCGAAGCGCGACACGTAGCCCAGCAATTCGAAAAATTGAATAAGGAGGATCAGGAAGCGATCATCGAGTTCCTGAAGTCTTTGTGAAGCTTCCAGGAAAGATGGTTCTGGCTTGAAGATTACTTCTTGCAGGAAAGCGCGGGAGGCTTGACACTCTCATGGCCCAACGCCTGTCGGCTCTTTGGCGTGGCGTGACGTGACGGTTTTTTTTCCGAGTTCCTACACATTGCGTAGTGAATGCCAAATCCCAACGGCCCGCGAGCGGGCCAAGGAGAGCACATGGTCCCTTATGATGCCGGAACATTATCACTGAAGCACGCGCCGCAACGATCGTTCAAAGGCAAGTCGAAGCGGCTTTCACCGGTCGCGGTAGCTTGTCTGAACTTGGCAATGCTATCGGCCGCCATCGTGGGTTTCGCGGGTTGCGGCGGCGTGACAGGCACTTATACGGCTGCGAACGGCGCACTCACTCTGGTTCTCAAGAGCGGAGGCGACGCCAGCATAACGTTCATGGGCCAAACCGCCCCGTGCAAGTACAACGTGAATGGAAGCACGATGGCACTGACCTGCGAGGGCCAGGCGGGGAATATGAATTTCACGATCCAGAAGGACGGCTCACTGGCCGGCCCGCCGGACAGCCTCATTCCGCCATTGCAAAAGAAATAGCCGCGACGGAAATAGGGTTAGCTGGTGCCGTGACAGGTGTGACCTTGTATGGTATGACGGCTCCGCGGAATTGACGACGAGCGAGACCCAACCGAAAAGGAGCCAGTAAATGAATTCTGCAAATACGAATAAATCGAGGGGAAGCATCATCAAGGTGCCGGACGCCACGCCGGGAATTCTCTTCGCGAATGGGCAGCAGCAATCTTTCACGCTCGATCGAGTGTGGAAATCGCCGACGGCGCCCGCCGTGAATCAGAATGTTGACGTCGAATTCGACGCTACCGGCGCGATCACCGCGATCACGGTAGTGGATCAACAGCAATTCAATAAAGAGCGGCTCAATCAACTGAGTGGCGTGGCGCAGGAGCAGGGCAAGCAAGCCGCGCATCTTGCCAAAGAAGGAGTCGGCGCGCTGGCTGGAAAGATGGGCGCGCTGCCGCTCGGCGCCGCAGTGTTGCTCTGGATCGCCTGGTTCTTTTTCCCCTCGGCCACCGTCTCCGGCGGGATGGTGGGTTCCATGTCGTTTACGTTCTGGGGCCTTCTTGGTCTGGACTTCAACAACCCAATGAGCGCCATGGGCGGAGGCAGCGATCACGGGATTTTTGCGATCATTGGCCTCATCGCCATCGCCGCGCCATTTGCCGCGCCGTTCATCCGCACTCCGTGGTCGCGTTATTTGAACGCCGCGCCGTTCGCCTACATTCTCATCGGGTGGATAGCGATCTATATGAACGAGAACAAGGCGTTCGGCGAGCTCGCCAAGATGGGAGGAGGAAGTCCCTTTTCGTTCAGTTGGGGAATCTACTTGCTGGTGATCGTCGCGCTTGTTCTCGCGGTGGGCGCGTTGAAGAAGCCGTCGGCGTAGCGTTTCGCGTATCGATCGAATCGTCCGCCCTCGCTGAACCGGGGCAGAAAAAGTTGAACGCGAGGAGGACTCATATCAGACTGCTCTTACTTGCACGTTGCTGATGTGGCCGCCGGGGGAAATTGCGTCGAGGAACGGCCGTCGGCAGGCGGGAGACGTCTTTGGCAACTAGCGAAATTGCGGTGGGCGATCTAGGCGGTAATCGGCGAATCCTGGGTGTTTGTTGGATCGCCTACGGGATTTTTCGCCTCGTCATGGCAATCGGCCTCGTGCTGTTCAGCGGAACGGCGACGCTGATGTTTGGCGCGCTTCTGAGCCGAGTGGCTAATCCGTTCGCGTTGATGTCCGATTTTCATTTGATCTATACGGCTACAATCGTCCTCTCCGCTTTGTGCGGCGTGTTAGGGCTTTTGGCTGGTCTGGCGTTCCTCGCAAGTCAGCGACCGCCGCGCGCTTTGGCCCTTCTTGCAGCGTTCCTTTCAGTCTCTGAGATACCGCTCGGGACGACACTCGGGATTTATACCCTTGTCGTCTTGCTTCGACGGAATGATTGACACGCTTCGGCCGATTAATTGGTTAGGATCTTTCACCGATTGCGGAACGGCACGATTCGGAATATCGTTGGCGTGAAATAGAGGCTCTTGGCGGCCATGTCCCTTTGGGAGTGACTGCACACGGTAGCCCGACCGGGCCTTTGCAGTTTGACCGATTGGAAGCTGCCCTGGCCGCCAAGCCCATCCGACGCCTCGGCCTTTCGGCATCCCCAGCAATTCTGACGGGCGCGAAGCTTGCGGCCAGCAGACTTCTGAAACTTTTCCGGCATCCGTCTACGTATATCTAATCGAACTTGATAAAGGGAATCCGGGAATGCGCCCGGTGTGGTTCGCGAAGCGCGACCGGTGGCCTGTGTCCCGGTGTTTCGAGTACAATCTCCGCTCGCTTGCGGCCGTCGGATTCGCTTGGTGGAGCATCACGCGAGTCAGTCGCGATTGCCGAGGAGGCTGGACCGTGCTGTCAATTCAAAATCTGACGAAGACTTATCCCGGCGGGGTCCGCGCGCTTCGCGGCGTTTCGCTTGAGATTCCGCCGGGGATGTTCGGCCTGCTCGGCCCCAACGGCGCAGGCAAATCAACGCTGATGAAAATTCTTGCTACGCTGCTCGACCCGGACAGCGGTTCCGCGCATCTGGATTCACTCGATCTGATCGCGAATAAGAACACGACGCGCCAGCTTCTCGGCTACTTGCCGCAAGAATTCGGCGTTTATCCCAAGATGAGCGCGAGCGATCTGCTGAGTCATCTGGCCGTGATGAAGGGAATTACAAATCGGGGCGAGCGCAAGCAGCTTGTGGAAGGATTATTGCAGCAAACCAATCTGTGGGACTTGCGCAAGAAAAATCTGGGCAGCTTTTCAGGCGGCATGAAGCAGCGCTTCGGTATCGCGCAGGCGCTGCTGGCCAATCCGAAACTGATCATCGTTGACGAGCCCACCGCGGGGCTCGATCCGGCCGAACGGAACCGGTTCCTGAATCTTCTCAGTTCCATTGGCCAAAATGTCGTCGTCATCCTGTCCACCCATATCGTTGACGACGTAAGCGAGCTTTGTTCCCGCATGGCCATGATCAGCAATGGCGAACTCCTGATCGAAGGCGCGCCGACGCAGACGCTCGAGACGATTAGAGGCCGCGTCTGGACGAAGATTGTGAAAACCGATGCCGAACGCGAGGCTATCGAGGAATCGTTCCATGTCATTTCCACGCATCTCGTCGGCGGACTGCACGCGGTGCGCGTCTATTCGGAGTCGTCGCCGGGCGATGGATTCACTTCCATTGACGCCGATCTAGAAGACGTTTATTTCCTGACGCTATCGCGCCACGAGCGCAATTAACCGGGGCTTTCGGAGCGCTATTGATGTTCATGAATTTTTTCACGCTCGAGATGAAGATTCGATTTCGGAGCATCTCGACGTACGTCTTCTTTCTCATTCCGTTCCTCATGATGTTTTTCACGGTGTCGGTCCACGATTTTGGTCCGGTGGGCTCGGGTAAAGTGAATGTGAACGGGCCGTACGCCCTAACTCAATCTTTCACGGTGCTGACGGCCTTCGGCAGCATCCTGATCTCCGCGATATTTGGGCCAGCCATTTTGCGCGATTTTCAGCAGGACACTTATCAGCTTCTGTTCACAAAACCGATTTCAAAGTTCGCGTACCTGGGCGGGCGGTGGGCGGCTTCGTTCGTGGTCACGATCTTCGTTTTTTCGGGACTGATCGCCGGCGGAATGCTGGGCACGTTTATGCCCTGGGCGGAGAAGGAACGCCTGGCGCCCATCCATCTGTGGACGTACTTGCAGCCATTCCTGTCCATTACCGTGGTGCAGATTTTTTTCCTCGGCAGCCTGTACTTTTGCGTCGCGGCGCTTTCGCGGCGAATCATCGTTGTCTACTTGCAAGGTGTCGCGCTCTTCGCCGTGTACCTGATTCTGTTCGTATCTGTCACCGCGACGAATAAGCTCGATCGCACGTGGTCTTCGATTTTCGATCCACTCGGCATCAATCTCGTGCAAGCCCTGACGCGATATTGGACGGTGGCCGAGCGAAATACACTGCTCGTGCACTGGAGCGGGATTTTCCTGACCAACCGGCTGCTTTGGCTCGGCGTTGGGCTTGCGGCACTCATTGTGACGTTTGTCATGTTCCCGATGTCCGCCGAATTGCTGGCGGCTCGGCGCACCAGCCGTCGTGCGGAGGAAGCGCGAGCCGATGAAGAAGCGGAGCAGAAAGCTCGCCCGCGGTTCGGCATAAGCCTTCCGCGCGTCACGCAGGTCTTCAATTTCGCAACCACTCGCGCACAGCTTTGGTCGCTGACGCGGCTGCGATTTGCCGGGATTTCGCGCGCCATCGTTTTCTGGGCGATCGTGCTCATCATGATGGTAAACACGCTTTTGAGCTGCTACTTCGCTGGAGAGCAGAACGATGTCTACGTCTGGCCGGTCACTTATTTGATGGTTCAGATTTTGCAAGGATCGTCGTTCTTGTTTCTCTTTATTATCTGCACGATTTACGCGGGCGAGCTCGTGTGGAACGAACGCGACGTTCGCTTCGATCAGATCCACGATTCGCTGCCGGTTCCCGACTGGGTTGACTGGCTCAGCAAATTCTTCGCGTTGTCTCTGATCAATTTAATTCTCATTTCGGTCGTGTTGCTTTGCGGGATCGTGATGCAGACATTCCTCGGTTACTACCACTACGAAATTCCTGTCTATTTGAAAGAGATGTATCTGATCGCGCTGCCGCAGTTGCTGACGTTTATTCTGCTCGCGCTGTTTGTTCACTCGCTTGTCGGCAACAAATTTGTCGGCCACGCACTGCTCATCGGCTTTTTCATTTTGATTCCCGTCCTATATCGCTACGGAATCGAGAATCGGCTGGTCCTTGTCGGAGAGATCGCGCCGTACACCTATTCGGACATGAACGGCTACGGGCACTTTGTTCCGGCGCTGGCCTGGTCGATTTTGTACTGGTTTTTTGTTTGTGCGTTTCTGGGCGTCGTTTCGATTGTGTTTGCCCGCCGCGGAACGGATCTCTCGTGGGCGGCGCGCTTCCGGATGGCGCGGCTCCGCTTGCCCGGCCTGCTGCCTGCTGCCGGAGTCTTTCTAGTGCTCTCCATCGCTTGTGGCGGATGGTTCTACTACAACACGCACGTGCTAAATGAATTTCGAACCGACAAGGAAGGGCGGCATCGCCAGGCTGATTACGAGAGGCTTTACAAGAAGTACGAACGCCTGCCGCAGCCGAAGGTCACCGATGTGGATGTTGCAGTGGATATTATTCCGGAGCGGCGTTCCTTTACGGCCACGGGGCACTACATCCTTGCGAATCGTTCCGGACAGCCGATCTCGGAAATTCACATCATTGACGGGCGAGAGGCGATTGACGAAATTCAATTCGATCGTAAGTTTGACGTCGGGATGGCCGACAAGAAGCATTTCTACACGATCTACAAGCTGAGAGAGCCGCTTCAAGCAGGTGAATCTATTCGCTTAGATTTTCGCACGTCCTACACCGCGCATGGCTTCAAAGACGGCCATGAACGGCCGGAGTTCGCGTACAACGGCACTTTCTTCGACCGCAGTTATTTTCCGTTCATTGGCTACGACGCGAATCTCGAACTGGACGATCCCATTCGGCGGCGCGAAGAAAAGCTCGGACCGCTCGAGGAGATGGCGCCACCAGGCGATCCCTACTACAGCAACATCAATCTGTTCAGCACGGATTCCGAATGGGTGACATTTCATTCGATCGTCAGCACTTCTCCCGATCAGATCGCCATTGCGCCGGGTTATCTGAAGCGCGAGTGGACGGAAAACAATCGCCACTATTTCGAATACGACATGGGCAGCACGCGCATTGACGATTTCTTTTCGTTTCTTTCGGCCCGGTACAACGTCAAGCGCGATCATTGGAACGACGTCAAGCTCGAGATTTATTACCAACCCGGACACGAATACGATCTCGATCGCATGCTCGAATCCGCGAAGGCGGGCCTCGACTACTACGGGAAAAACTACAGCCCATATCAATTTCAACAGTTCCGCGTCCTCGAATTCCCACGCTATCGCACTTTCGCGCAATCGTTTCCGAACACGGTGCCGTATTCGGAGTCCATCGGCTTTATCGAACGGATGAAGAAGCCGGACGATATTGATTTGCTTTACTTCGTGACCGCGCACGAACTCGCCCACCAATGGTGGGGGCACCAGCTCCTTGGCAGCGACACGCAGGGTTCCAACATGATGTCTGAATCTCTCGCGGAATATTCGGCACTGAAGGTGCTCGAGAAGAAATACGGGATGGACATCGTAAGGAAGCAGCTCCGCCACGAGCTGGACGGGTACCTGCGCGGGCGCGCTGCAGAGGCACGCCATGAACCGCCCATCACGCTCGTTCAGCGCGAGCCGTACGTTTGGTACAACAAGGGATCGCTCGTGATGTACGCGCTTGCCGATTATATCGGCGAGAATCAATTGAACTTGGGGCTGCACAATTTCCTGATGAAGAATCGGTATGCGACCGGTCCGTTTCCCGATACGCGCGGCTTTGTCGCGGCATTGCGCGAGGTCACGCCGCCCGATTTGCAATCTGTCATCACGGACATGTTCGAATCCATCGTGCTGTTTGACGACAAAGCGGTATCCGCCACCTACGCTCCGACGGCCGATCACAAGTACAAAGTCACGCTGGCCGTGAGCACGCTGAAGCGCAAGGCCGATGGCTCCGGAGCCGAGTCGCCGATGGCGATCAACGATTTGATTGACGTCGGAGTGTTCAGCGGCACGAAGGAACATCTCAAGCCGCTCTACCTTGCGAAGCAGCGCTTCACGAATGATTCATCCACGATCGAGGTTGTGGTCGATCAAGTCCCGACGTTCGCCGGGATCGATCCTTACAACAAGCTAATTGACCGCAACCCCGAAGATAACCTCATCGCCGTGGAAAAGAAGTGAGACGCGAGGCGCGCGGGATTGAAGTAAGGCTGTAGAATCCGCGCTTCGACGCAGAGCACGATCCCGTCAAATATTATCTTGGACAGAGTTCACTCATAAAATTTCGCTGGCCGGGCAATTTCCGAATCACTCTGCCGCTTGCTTTTGCTTTGATTACCGTCGCCGCGCTCTCGGACGAATGGAAGCCGCGGCACGTACTTGCGCCACTGATATCGCCGGTCCGCGACCTCACGGGACACGATGGGCTTCCGCTGCATCGTTGACGCGCCGTGAATGCTCGGCATAGCTTCAACGCCGCAGCCGCAACGAAAATTTTGAGCGGCCGCAACACGGGTGCGTGCGGGAGTGTTCCGGTTCGACGAATTAGTGCTGGCTATGGCGCCACGACCAGTATTCTTTCTGCTCGTCGGCGCTTCGCCGGTTGAAATCCCTGTGGTCTCTGTGAGTCTCGTGCTCCCATCGCTGGTAATACACAATTTCATCCCTATCCCAGACGTGATAGTCGCGATAGTAAGGGTCGTACACGCGATGCTCCGCGCAACCCGTGACAATTGCCGGTATGACAAGGACGCTGCCCATCAGAAGTGAGCGTAGCCATCTGGATCCTATGTGCATGATGTGGCCCTCCCTCGGAATTATGATGTCGAAGCAGGGAAACGGGTTACCAGAGGTTTTCCGTGTCGCATTCGCGGTCGGGGGCAGAATGGCGTGAGTGGTGGGGCTGGGGAGAGTCGAACTCCCGACACGCAGTTTAGGAAACTGCTGCTCTATCCATCTGAGCTACAGCCCCACGGCGAAGCAGCTCGGTAAGAATAGAGTAGCACATCGTTTTCTGCAGAGAGACAGCGGGAGCCCGCCGTTGACCTACGCGCACCGTAGTTGTCACTAACTCGACTTCGAGTCTCCCGCCGCGGCTGGCTTTGACTCTTGAATCAGATCCGCCGGCGCGATCTGCGCGGTAACCGTCACGTAGGTGACGTCAGGAACTTTCGTCGGATCGGCAGCCACTTCGAGCGCATCGCCCGGCGTAGTGCCCTTGGGTACCACAAATCCTTGCTGAAGTTCCAGGTTGGGCAGCGCGTCCTTGATCTTCGCGTATTGGCTCGTCGGCACCAGAACGTAATCACCCGACAGAAGCGGCAATCCAACTGAGGATTGTTGTGCCGCCCACGATTTTTGCGTTGCGAATACGTCCACCGGCATATGTTGAAACACCGATCTCGAACTCGCCGGATGGACGAGAGCATAAAAACTCGTGAACGCGCTGAGCGCGCCAACACTTATGGCGGGCAGCCCGATCACCGGCGCGAAACGCCCAATTTCAGTGGTCGCCGTCTTCATCAGTTGAGAGAACAGCGATTCCTTCGCTTGGAGCGTGAAGTTGAAGGCCCAACGTCCTGATCCACCCGGTAGCCGCATGCTCTGCATCTTCTGCCACGTAGTGCCGGGATCGAATCCCGTGTCCCCCAATTTCGGCATTTTGCCGTTCTCTCGTGGAAACATCGCGGCGATCGCCGTCCACGCCATCGGATCGAGAAAATTCAATACGGCCTTTTTCTGAATAACGTCTACGCGGAATTGCGACGATTGCAAATTCTCGAAGAGCTTTGCATCTGCTGTCGCCGCTCGGAAGCCGGCGACGTTCACGCCCATGTTGACGTCGCCGTCGTGTGGCAGCAACTCTGCCGGTTTAATATCGGTGATAGCGCGAAAGCCGGTCGACTTCGTGTAATTCAAAAATACGGGCGCGCGTCCGGGATCCGCGCCGGAGTCTTTGCCGCGCATGCGAAACGCCCCGGTCTGAACCGCGGGAGTACCCGTCGAATCCGCAAAGGCAGTCCAAAATTGCGCCTGTTGCGGGCTGATGTGGCTTTCAGGCGAGCCACCGCCGTTTTGCGCCATAAATTTCGCCACCGCTTTGGCAGCGGAGGGGCTTGCGAATACGCCTGAGAAGGCGCCGGTTGCAAGAGCTTGCTTCATGAAGTCACGACGAGCTGAGCGCACGATTACCTCCGGGTAAAAAGTAGAGCGATGTTCCCGCCGCCACTCGAATTTGTCAAGGCGGACGGCCCGCGGCGGGGATGATTGTGAATTCCGGGAGTCACGGTACCGATTTGATCCTCACCAAAAAACGAATCGCATCCATCCAAAGTCTGAATTGTACTTTTCGGCAAACCCCGTTTATTCAACTACTATGGGGAGAAGTCGCCACAAGCCGCCGGTGGATCATGACGCGTGCGGCGTTGGATTCATCGCGCAGCTCGGCAACGCTGGCGGATCGCGCGAAGTGATAGAGCGCGCTCTCGAAGCGCTACGCCGGCTCTCGCATCGCGGGGGCGTGGACGCGGACGGTTCGAGCGGCGATGGCGCCGGGTTGCTGACTCCCATCCCGGGTGAATTTTTTCGCGCGCGCGCCCGCGAAGTGGGAATCGAACTCCCGGAGCGATACGGACTCGGAATCGTTTTTCTTCCGCGCGAAGGCGCCGGCGCTGCATGCAGCTCGATCGAAGAATTCTCGCGGGATGCGGGGCTGACGTTTCTTGGTTGGCGCGCGGTTCCCACAAATCCCGGAATTCTCGGCCCCTCCTCCGCGGCGACGCAGCCCGTCATACGCCAGGCTTTTTTTGCGCCCGATCCCACTGACGGCAACGATCTCGAACGGCGGCTCTTTTTGCTGCGCAAGCGCGTCGAGTTCGCGCTCGGAGACGCAGCCTACTTCGCATCGCTCTCCTCGCGCACGGTCGTCTACAAAGGATTGCTAGCACCGGAGCAACTCCCCGTGTTCTATTCCGATCTCGCCGCCCCGGAGTTCCAAGTTCCATTCGCCGTATTTCATCAGCGCTATTCGACGAACACGCGCCCGACATGGCGGCTGGCGCAGCCGTTCCGCTACGTCGCGCACAACGGAGAAATCAACACCATCGGCGCGAATCGGCGATGGATGCGCGCGCGCGAGCAGGACTTGCAACGCCAGCTCGGTGCCGATGATTGGTTCTCCGCGCTCGAGCAGGACGTGAGCGACTCGGCCAGTTTCGACAACGCGTTTGAAATTCTTCTGCGCCTCGAATATTCGCCCGGGGCGGCGATGCTTCGCATGGTGCCGCCTGCGTGGGAATCGGATGCGAAACTTGCGCCAATCTGGCGCGATTATCTCGCGGCGCAGGCTCGGGAACAGGAGCCGTGGGACGGTCCCGCGGCGCTCGTCTTCAGCGATGGGCGAACCGCCGGGGCGAAGCTCGATCGCAATGGCTTGCGCCCGCTGCGATATTCGGTGACTGCCGACGGCCTCGTCGTCCTCGGTTCTGAAGTCGGCGTTGCGTCGCTGGAAGGAAGGAAAATTATCGAGCGCGAGCGCCTGGGACCGGGCGAGATGGTGATTGTCGATCCTGCCTCGGGGAAAATTCTTCGCGGCGATGCGCTCGCCAACACGATTCATCAACCGTCCGGCGGATCTTTTGCGCGAAAGAGCGGCAATGGAAGCCATTCCGGCGCTCGCACGATATTGCATCGAGAGCCGCGCGCGCTTCATGCGGCTTCGCTTTTGAGCGCGCTGCACGATCCGAAGTGCGTCGCCGCGGCGCTCGGATGGACCGAAGATCAATTTCGCATTCTCTTTCGCCCGCTCGCGCTCGACGGCAAGGAAGCCATCTGGAGCATGGGCGACGACGCGCCTCCCGCGTTTCTTTCTTCGGCGCGGCGTCCGCTGTGGGATTACTGCAAGCAGAGTTTCGCTCAAGTGACGAATCCGGCGATCGATCCGCTGCGCGAAGCTCATGTGATGTCGCTTGAGACTTGCCTCGGCGGGCACGTAATTGCGAATTCGCCGCTTCTCGATGCCGCGCAGATGGTTGCGCTTGGGAAAGGATTGCTCGGGAGAGTTTGCTCGATCGATTTCACGTTTGATGCGGCAGGCGGAGCGGAAGCGGCCATAGCCGCGCTCGAGCGAGTCCAGCGCGAAGGACGCAACGCGACAAGCGCGCATTCCCGCGTCGTCGTGCTCAGCGATAAGTCTGTGAGTTCCGATCGAGCGGCCCTGCCCGCGCTTCTGGCCTGCTCGGCTGCGTGGAAGGGCATGCTTGCGGCCGGCCTGCACAACGTGCCGCTAATCGTTGAAACTGGACAGGCCGTTGAAACGCATCATGCCGCATTGTTGATTGCGATGGGCGCGAGCGCCGTATTTCCGTTCCTGGCGCTCGAACTTGCCGAAGCGACCGCGCCCGGCGGCGCGGAGAGCTATCTCCTGGCGGTCGAAGCGGGGCTGAAGAAAGTGCTCGCGCGGATGGGAATCTCGACGCTCTCAAGCTACCGGAACAGCCGGCTTTTCACCGTGGTCGGCCTCGAAGAGGATGTCTGCGAAGAATATTTCGAAGATGCGGCCTCCGTGCTCGGCGGAAAATCTCTCGCGCAGCTTTTTGAAGATGCTCTGAGCCGTCATGCGGAGGCATTCGGCGTCGCATCACCGGGCTTGCAGGATGCCGGCCTCTATCGTTTCCGCCAGGCCGGCGAGCGGCACGCGACGTCTCCGGAATTGATGCGCCGCCTGCACAGATACATACGCGAGCCCGGCGCGGAGAATTATCGAGCATATGCGGAGCTCGCGGAGACTCGAGAACCGGTGGCGGTTCGCGATCTCCTCGATTTCGCGGCGCGCGATCCGCGATCGCTCGATGAAGTCGAGCCCGCCGATCAGATTGTCCAACGCTTCAGCACGCAGGCAATGTCTCTCGGCGCTCTCGGCCCCGAAGCGCATCGCACACTCGCCATCGCCATGAATCGCCTCGGCGCGCGAAGCAATACGGGCGAAGGCGGCGAGGACCCCAGCGTGTATCTTCGCGAGCCCGAAGCCGCGAATCGCGTGAAGCAAGTGGCCTCGGGCCGGTTCGGAGTCACTACCGAGTACCTCGTTCAAGCCGGCGAAATTGAAATCAAGATGGCGCAAGGCTCGAAGCCCGGCGAAGGCGGGCAGATTCCGGCGGCGAAGGTTACGCCCTATATCGCGCGGCTGCGGCATGCTTCGCCCGGAATGTCGCTGATTTCTCCGCCGCCGCACCACGATATTTACAGCATCGAAGACCTGGCGCAGTTGATTCACGATTTGCGCGCTGTAAATCCCCGCGCGCGCATCGGCGTGAAACTCGTTTCCGGCGCGGGCGTCGGAATCATCGCCGCGGGCGTCGCGAAAGCGGGCGCGCACGTCGTCACGATCAGCGGCTTCGATGGCGGCACCGGCGCATCGCCACTGACTTCGATCAAAAATACCGGCCTCCCATGGGAAGTTGGCTTGCGCGACGCGCACAACACGCTTTTGCGCTCGGGTTTTCGCCGCCGAGTGCGTCTGCGCGTTGACGGCGGATTTAAATCCGGCCGCGACGTTGTTCTCGCGGCTCTGCTCGGCGCCGACGAATTCGGATTCGGCACCGCCGCGCTTCTCGCCATCGGCTGCGTGATGGCGCGCCAGTGCCATTTGAATACTTGTCCCGCGGGCATCGCCACGCAGGACGAAAAACATCGCGAGCGCTTCACCGGCAAGCCTGAAATGGTGATGACGTACTTCAGAGGCGTGGCCGCCGAGGTGCGCGAACTCCTCGCAAAACTCGGTGCGCGCTCGATTCAGGAAATCGTCGGCGACGTCGAGCGCTTGAAATTCCGCGCGCCGAGCGCGGCATCCATCTTCGGCGATCTCCTTCATTCCGCCGAAGAGCATGCTTCGCCTTCTCTCGCGCCGATTGACGATTATCTTGGTATCAACGTGGAGCTCGATCACGTCCTCGCCGGAACGAAGGCCAAGAAAGTGCGCTGCCATTTCTCGATCGCGAATTCCGATCGCAGCGTCGGCGCGCGCTTCAGCGGCGAGTTGCTGCGCCGCTCCTGGCCCGCCGCTCCCGGACGCAGCTTCGACTTCGAATTTCGCGGCGCGGCCGGCCAGAGTTTCGGCGCGTTTTTGGTTTCCGGCGTGAACTTCCGGCTTGTGGGCGAAGCGAACGACTACGTCGGCAAAGGATTGAGCGGAGGCCGAATCGCGATTACGGCGGGCGCGGCGGCTTCGCGACGCGGCGACGTCCTCGCCGGCAACACGGTTCTTTACGGCGCCACGCGCGGCGAACTCTACATCGCGGGCCGCGCCGGGGAACGCTTCGCAGTTCGGAACAGCGGCGCGCTCGCCGTTGTCGAAGGCATCGGGCAGCACGGCTGCGAATACATGACGGCCGGCGTCGTCCTTGTTCTCGGTCCGGCGGGAGCAAATTTCGGCTCCGGCATGACGGGCGGGCTCGCGTACGTTCTTGCGGATTCGCTTCCCGGTCTCGCGTATCACCGCGAGTTCCTGCAGCCCGAAGAGACTACCGAATTCGAACAAGAATGTCTCCGCCGCGTCCTGAGCGAACACTTCATGCGCACGGGAAGCCCGCGCGCCGAAATGCTTCTCGATCCGCTGAACGGGTCTGCGCTGGTGCGCCTCGCGCCGATCCATCGCGCGCTTTCGATTGAAGAGACCTGGTCGGCGGCGCTGGGCCCGTTGGAAAAGCCCGAAGCGATGCCGGTCGGTGCGCTAAGCCGCTTGCTCGTTGAGGCTCCGCTCGAGCGGGTCGTATGACGCCGCAACATCGGTTCTGCCGCGTTTGCATCATTTGAGGATTGTGCTTCGGTATCTTGCTAGAATAACTGGCTACAAATTATGGATTTCGACCAACTGACAACATTCGTTGAAGTTGCCAAGAACGGGAGTTTCTCTCTCGCGGGGCGAAAAGTGTTTCTTTCGCAGTCCGCCGTGAGCGCGCAGATTCGCCAGCTCGAGCTCGAGTACGGGGAGAAACTCTTCGGGCGGATGGGCAAAGCTGTGCGGCTCACGCCCGCGGGCGAAGTGCTTCTCGATTATGCCAAGCGCATGATCGCGCTGCGGCAGGAATCGCACCGCGCGATGACCGATCAGGCCGCCACGCCGCGCGGCACGATCGCCATCGGTGCGAACGAGGCCACGTGCCTCTACGTTCTTCCTGACGTCTTCGCGGAATACCAGCGCCTCTATCCAGCGGTGCAGATCAGCATTTACCGTAATTTCAGCCACAAGATTCTCGAAAAAGTCGAGGATGGCTCGATTGATTTCGGCATCGTGACTTTGCCCGTCAAGTCCGCCGCTCTTCGCGTTCATCCGATTTTTCGCGATCGGGTCGTGCTGATGACCAGCCCGAAGAATCCGCTCGCGAACTTGAAGTCCGTGACTGCTGCGGAGATCGCGGAGCACCCGCTGATTCTTCCGAAGACCGGCTTCACGCGCCAATTGCTCGACAAATATTTTCGTCCGTACAAGGGCCAGATCCGCACGGCGATGGAATTGCCAAGCATCAGCATGATCAAGCGGTTCGTCGCCGCGGGCCTTGGCGTTTCGTTGATCAGCGCAACGTATGCCGCGGACGATGCGAAGGCGGGGAAGGTCAAACTGATTCCTCTGAAGGATGTGGAACTCTCTCGCGAGCTTGGATTGATCTACCGCCGCGACCGCCATCTGCCGCGCGCCGCGGCCGCGTTCATCGCGGTGATTCGCCAGCGCGCCGGCCACCTCGCCGCAGAATAGCCGCGATTCCGCTTGAAAAGTTCGTTACCGAGGCTGCTGCTGCGTCATGCAGTGCAGCGTTCCGAGGCCCAGCACCAGATCCCGGCACGCAATTCCAATTACCGCGCGGCCGGGGAATAACGCGGCAAGCGTTTCGAGCGCTAGACGATCGTTGACGTCGTTGAAAGTCGGAACGAGAACCATGCCGTTCGCGATGTAGAAATTTGCGTAGCTGGCCGGCAATCGCTGGCCCGCGAAAGACACCGGCCGCGGCATCGGAAGCGTCTCGATCCGCAGCGGCCTGCCGTCCTGATCCTTCATTTCCCGCAGGCGCGCGAGATTTTCCTGGAGCGGTTCGTGGTTGGCGTCCGATGGATCTTCTTCGACCACGGCGACCACGGTGGTTGGGTCTACAAACCGCGCCAGATCGTCCACGTGGCCGTGCGTATCGTCGCCGGTGATACCGCGATTGAGCCACAGAACATTTGTTACGGCAAAATAATCGCGGAAAATTCTCTCGATGTCTTCGCGGGCCAGACCGGGATTCCGCGCCTGCTCCGCGCTTAGCAGGCATTCTTCCGTGGTCAGCATCGTGCCCCGCCCGTTCACGTCAATGCTTCCGCCTTCGAGCACGATCCGCCGCCCGTCATGTTCGGCCTCCCACATTTGCATGTTGAGTCGCGGAGCGATTTTTTTCACGGCGTCGTCGTCGCGTTTCCAGTTGTCGTACTTCGCCCACGCGTTGAAGCGCCACTTGGTAAGGCCAATCTCGCCTTCGCCACCTTTGAGCTCATCGCGCTTCACAAAGATCGGCCCAAAGTCGCGAATCCATCCGCGGTCAGTCGGGACACGATAGAATTCCACCGCATCGAGATTTACTTCCGATTTCTTGAGGGCGTCTTCCGCCTGCCGCTTCTCCTTGCCGTTTGCGAAGAGAATTCGCACGCGCTCGACGCGCGCGAGATTTCGCACGATATCCGCGTACACCCATGGAATCGGCGCGAATTTTCCCGGCCAGTCCGTGCGCTCGTGCGGCCACGCCAGCCACGTCGCTTCGTGTGGCTCCCATTCCGCGGGCATGCGGAATCCGACCTCGAACGGCGTGCCGTCTGATTTGGATTTCGACTTTAGTCGAGCCATCGTTTCAGGATGGGAGAGTAGGCGTCGATCCGGCGGTCGCGCAGGAAGGGCCAGTTGCGGCGGATATCGTCCATGCGCCGCGGATCACATTCGACGACGAGAATCTCTTCTTTGTTTGTGGAGGCTTCCGCGATGATTTGTCCGAAAGGATCGGCCACGAAAGACGAGCCCCAGAATTCCAAGCCGCTTTCTACCGTGCCTTCGAATCCGACGCGATTTACAGCGGCAACGAAGATTCCGTTGGCGATCGCGTGCGAGCGCTGAATCGTCCTCCAGGCGTCGAGTTGCGCCGCGCCATGCTCATCCTTTTCCGAAGGATGCCAGCCGATCGCCGTCGGATAAAAAATAATGCTCGCGCCGCCGAGACTCGCGAGCCGCGCGCCTTCCGGATACCACTGGTCCCAGCAGACGAGAACGGCAATTCGCCCGAACTTCGTATCGAAATTCGGGAAGCCGAGATCGCCCGGTGTGAAATAAAACTTTTCGTAGTAGAGCGGGTCGTCGGGAATGTGCATTTTGCGGTATTTCCCGAGGAGCGTGCCGTCCGCATCCATCACGACCGCGGTATTGTGATAAACGCCCGCCGTCCTGCGCTCGAAAAGAGAGCCCACGATCACCACGCCAAGTTTCTTCGCCAATTTGCCGAGCGCCTCCGACGATGGCCCCGGAATCGGCTCGGCGAGATCGAAAAGATCGGCGTTCTCCTCGCGGCAGAAATACTGCGAGCGAAAAAGTTCCTGAAGGCAGATGATCTGTGCGCCGCGCTTGGCCGCTTCCGTGATCTTTTTCTCGGCCTTCGCGAAGTTTTCGCCGGGATCGAGCGAGCACTTCATCTGAATCAGCCCGATTTTGAATTTTTCCGCCATGCTCGAATACTATCATTTTGCCGGCGCCTCGACGAAGCGGTTCCCCAGGGCGTTCGAATAATGAGGGCTGTCCGGCCCAATTACCGGCGGGAGGCGCGCCTATTACCGGTCTCAGCGCCCCCGTTAACTCTTGGATACAATCGCGCCGGCCGGCCGATGCTCGATTGGTTTCCCCCGCCATTGAGTAGCATAATCAGCTTTTGTGATGTCCACGAGACCCCAATTGATCGCGCGGTGCAGGAATCCCGAGTGTCTCAAACTCTTCCACGTGGTCCCCAGTGACGAATCGCTGCGCGTAATCGTGGAACAATTGCTCGTCGATCGCGCGGCATACGGCTCGAGCTTCCTTCTCGAGTTGGAATGCCCGGAATGTAAGCTGAAATTCTTGAAGAACACCTCGTCTTTGCTCGTCTGCAATTGCGGCCGCGAAGTCCACGCAGAGCCTTGAAAATTTATTTGTTGCGGGTGCTACGCGCCCGATAGCCGCGCCGTTGACTTGCCTAGACGCGCATCCTAATATGGCTCGCGCGATGCCTGAATCCGAGCCTCTGATCGGCCGTACGCTCTCCCATTACTGCGTCCTCGAAAAACTCGGCGGCGGCGGCATGGGCGTGGTCTACAAAGCCGAAGACACCGAGCTTGGCCGCTTCGTCGCGCTGAAGTTTCTCCCCGAGGATGTCGCTCGCGATTCGCAGGCCCTCGAGCGTTTCCGCCGTGAAGCGCGCGCCGCTTCGGCTCTGAATCACCCCAACATCTGCACGATCTACGAGATCGGCCAGCACGAAGGCCGCGTGTTCATCTGCATGGAATACATGGAGGGCACGACGCTGAAGCATCGCATCGGCGGCCGCCCTCTCGAGCTCGATGTATTTCTCGATCTCGCCATTGAAATCGCCGATGCTCTCGACGCCGCGCACGCGAAGGGAATTGTCCATCGCGATATCAAGCCTGCGAACGTCTTCATCACGGAGCGCGGCCACGCGAAGATTCTCGATTTCGGCCTGGCCAAGCAGATTCGCTCGGCCGTGTCATCGGCGGCGCAGAGCGACACGGCGCTCAACGAGCACGAGACCGTCGGCATCAACGATGAGCAGCTCACGAGCCCCGGCACGGCCGTCGGCACGGTCGCCTACATGTCGCCCGAACAGATTCGCGGCAAGGAACTCGATCCGCGCACCGATTTATTCAGTTTCGGCGTGGTGCTCTACGAAATGGCGACGGGAACGCAGCCGTTTCGCGGTGAAACTTCCGGCGTCGTAACCGACGCGATTTTGAATCGCGCGCCCGCTCCCGCCATTCGCTTGAATCCTGAGTTGCCGGTGAAGCTGCAGGACGTGATTGATAAAGCGCTGGAGAAGGATCGCAAGCTACGCTGCCAGTCCGCCGCCGAATTGCGCGCCGATTTGCAGCGCCTGAAGCGCGACACCGGGTCGGGGCATCTCGCATCGTCCTCGGCCGTGCCGCCCGCGGGTGCTGAGTTCGGGTCGGCATTGGGCGCGGCGCAGCAGCCTTCGGCGTCGCACGCGGTGAGCGCCGGGAGCGGATCGCGCGTCGGGTTGCCGGGCGACGCCGCGCATGCGTCCGGCAGCTCCGTCGTCGTCGAAGCGGCGAAACAGCACAAATTAGGACTGTCCGCCGGAGCGATCATCGCTCTCGTCATTTTGGCCGCCGCGGGATACGGCGTTTATTCGCTGATCAGCGGAAAGAGCGCGCGGCCATTTCAGAATTTCTCGATTTCGCAAATCACGAATAACGGCAAGTCTTCGCGCGCCGCGATTTCGCCCGACGGCAAATACATTCTCAGCGAGCAGGACGACGGCGGAAAAGCCAGCCTCTGGCTGCGCAACATTCCGACGAACAGCGATACGCAAGTGATCCCGCCCGCTGACGCGATCTACACGGATCTCGATTTTTCGCCGGATGGAAACTACATCTATTTCATCAAGGCCCAAGCGGCCGTGCAGTCCGTTCGTGACTTGTACCGCGCGCCTGTCCTCGGCGGCGCCCCGCAACTCGTCGTCCACGATATTGATTCGAATGCCTCTTTTTCTTCGGACGGCAAGCGCTTTGTGTTCATGCGCGACAACGATCCGGAAGTCGGCAAGTATCAACTGCGCACCGCGAACGCCGACGGGTCGGACGAAAAGATGTTTGTGAATGCGCCGGCGACGGAAGCGGCGCGCTTCGTCGCCTGGCGGCCGAATGAAAATCAGGTTGCCAAGCCTCAATATCAAGTGGGCGATGATCTGACGGTCATCAAGCTTTTCGATGTCGCTTCCGGGCAGCCCAAGACGATTGCTTCATTCAAGGACAAGCTTTTCCAAGCGCTCATTTGGCTCCCCGACGGTAAGAGCCTCCTCGGGCTATACCAGGATCCGTCATCGAATTACTCGCGATATCAGATCGGTCTTGTTTCCTATCCAGGCGGCCAATTCCACGCCGTCACGAAAGACACCAACAGTTACGCGACATTGACGCTTTCAGCCGATGCGAAGACTCTGGCGACCGTCCAGCGAAAGACTCTCCGAAGCTTTTATGCGTTTCCCGGAACAGGCACAGGCGCGAACGTTCCCACTCCCGCGCTTCCTCAGGAAAAGAACATTCGCGATTTCGCCTGGGCTGGAACGGGAGGCTTCTATCTCGCGGAGCAAGCTGAATTCGAGCGCGTCGCCCTTGACGGAAGCGGCAAAAGCGTTCTCATGAGCAATGCGGGAATCTTTGGAATGAACTCGTGTGCGGACGGGCGCAGCGTGGTGTTCAGCTGGGATGGTCCGGGTGGCGGGACAGCCATCAATATCTGGCGTACGGATGCGAACGGCGGCGAACCCAAACCGCTCTCCAACGGCAAGCTTGACCTTAATCCTGTATGCTCACCCGATTCGAAGTGGGTGTATTACCACAACTCAGACAACGACAAGGCCATGCGCGTTCTGCTGGATGGTTCCGGCAAACCGGAGGATATTCCCGGTACCGCCGTACCGAATGCCATCATCTCGTCCCACTTCGATGCGCTTTCGCCGGACGGGAAATACCTGGCAGTCTTGCTCACAATATCACCGACGAGCGCTTCAACTTCCGGCGTGCAGAAGATTGATCTGGTGCCGCTCGACGCGGGACCTGAGCCGCACACTCGGCTTCTCGATCCCGATCCGCGCGTTAGTTCCCACTACTTGAGCTTTACGCCGGATGGGAAAGCGCTGGCTTATGCGATCCTTGAGAAGGGCGTCGAAAATCTTTGGCTCCAACCGCTCGATGGCTCTCCGGGGCGCCAGATCACAAATTTTCCCTCCGAGCTGATTGACACGATTCATTGGTCGCCCGACGGTAAGTCCATTGGCATGATCCGCAGCCACACCGAATCCGACGTCGTCCTCCTCCACGACACCGGCGCCTCATCGCAGTAGCTCCGAGCTAGCTTTTCGTACAACCCGGCCGTTTGTCTTCAAATCGTAACAATTACATCAAATTGTGCATTGACATCCCTTCGCGCCACCCTTAAATTGGTGAGGCAATGTTGAAGCCGGGCCAATTGACGGCATCGTCCACGCGAATTATTACGCGTAAGACTATGCGTACGTCTTCTGGCGCCGGAGGCAGCTGAGCCTAAACCAAAAAATCAGCACCTCGCACCCGCCGCCAGAAGACAAACTGGCAGGCGGGTTTTTTGTTTTGTGGGTGCTCGATTGAAAGAAAGAGGAGCGCCATGAGCGTCGAAGGGCAGCAACAACAGCGGCAAAAGGAAGAACCGGTCCAACGAAACGCCGTCTTGAGGGAAATGAATGCCGCGCAGCAATCGGCGCCGGCGACCGAGGCGGCGAATCGCGTGCGGGTGATGAAGTTTGGCGGCAGCGTGCTGACGTCGGCGGGCAGGTTGATGGATGCCGCCGCGCACGCCGCAAGAGCGGCGCAGTCCGAGCGCGTCGCCGTGGTGGTCTCGGCGTTGCGCGGCGTCACCGACCGGCTCTACAGCGTGACGCGCGCGCTGCGAATGCGCGATTCCGCGACGGCGCTGGCCGAGGCGGAAGAAATCGCGCAACTCCACATTCGTGTCGGCAAGCAGCTCTTTCCCGACGCCGAGCAGGAATTCCAATTTCGTCTCGAATTGGCCGAACTGGCGCACGACCTCGATCTCGTCGTCCGCCGCGCGGGCCACGGCGAATCACCGCTCGAAATGACGGACGAAGTCGTCTCGTTCGGCGAGCGGCTGAGCGCGCGAATCTTCGCGGCGGCGCTGCGCAGACTCGGCGCTCACGCGGAAGCGCTCGACGCATTCGAATTTATCGTCACCAACGGCGATCGAGAAGACCCGCACCCGCGCCTCGAGGAGTCGTACCAGAAGACGCGCGAGGCGCTCGAACCATTTTTCGTAATGGGCTCGATTCCCGTCGTCACCGGCTTCGTCGCTTCCACGCCCGAGGGCCGAATCACCACGCTGGGACGTAACAGCTCCGACTACTCCGCCGCAATCGTCGCTTGCGCGCTTGGTGCGCGTGACGTCACAATTTGGAGTAACGTGGCTGGCTTCTTCGACGCCGACCCGAATCAGAATGCCGGCGCGCAGTGGATCGCGCGCCTGAGCTATGAGGAAGCCATGGAGCTTGCAAGGAATGGCGCGCGCGTCGTTCATCCGAAAGCGTTCAAGTTCCTGATGCAGGAGCGAATTCCGTTGCTCGTGCGCAGCGCAACGAATGTGGACGCCCCCGGCACCTGGGTAGGCCACATAGAGGCCGGAGGGCCGCAATGACCTGGAGAGTGGGAGTTCTCGGCGCGACCGGCGCGGTCGGCCAGAAAATGATTCGGTGCCTCGCGGGACATCCGTGGTTCCGCGTCACCGAAGTGGCCGCATCGGAGCGCTCCGCCGGGAAGACGTACGCCGAGGCGGCGCGCTGGCGCGAGGATACCGCGCTTCCGGGCGATGTCGCGGCGCTCGAAGTGAAATATGCCGAGCCGGGACTCGAGTGCGACTTCGTTCTCTCGGCGCTCGATTCCAGCGTCGCCGGCGGGATTGAAGAGCAATTCGCGCGAGCAGGCTATCCCGCCGTCAGCAACAGCAGGAATCACCGCATGGAAGAAGATGTTCCGCTCGTGATTTCCGAAGTCAATCCCGATCATTTGAATCTCGTTCACCGGCAGAAGGAGCTGCGGGGCTTCAGCACCGGCTACATCGTGACGAATCCGAATTGCTCGACGATCGGCTTGGCGATGGCGCTGAAGCCGCTCGATGATGCGTTCGGCGTCTCCGAAGTTTTCGTCGTCACGATGCAGGCGCTTTCAGGCGCGGGCTATCCCGGCGTGGCTTCGCTCGACGCGATCGAAAACGTGATTCCCTATATTTCCGGCGAAGAAGAAAAGATGCAGACTGAACCGCGCAAGATTCTCGGAACGTTGGCAGGGAACTCGGTTCATTTCGCCGATTTCAAACTCAGCGCGCATTGCAATCGCGTTCCCGTTCTCGATGGCCATCTCGAATCCGTCACTGTGCGGCTGAAGAGCAAGGCTTCAGCGGCGGATGTGCGCAAAGCACTCGCGAATTTCTCGGGCGAGCCGCAGCGCCTCGGCCTGCCGACCGCGCCCAAACACCCGATCGTTGTGAGCGAGGAAGCCGATCGCCCGCAGCCGCGCAAGGATCGCAATGCGGGCAAAGGCATGACCGTCACCGTCGGCCGCATCCGCCCATGCGAGATTCTCGATTTCCGCTTTACAGTCCTCGTCCACAATACAATTCGCGGCGCGGCCGGCGCGGCCATTCTTAATGCGGAATTGCTCGCCGATCGCGGGCTGCTGCCGCATCGAGACCGCGTCGAAGACGGCGTTGTCGCGAAAGGGCGGGTGTGAGAGAGTTGCGAGCGGACTCGACTCGGATCGAAATGCGCGGGGAGCCGGTAACAATCTCATGACGCAAGCGAAATCAAAAAAGACAATCGCGGCCGCGGCCCAGCGCGAGGTGGGCAAGAACGCGCGCATCGCCGTAATCGGCGCGGGCAAGATGGGCGGAATTCTGATTCAGGCGTTTCTGAAGCGCGGCCTCTTCACGCGCGAACAAGCCTGCGCCACCGTTCAACATCCCGAAAAAGCCGCGGCGCTCACGAAATCGCTCGGCATTCCTGTCTACACCGACAACCTCAAAGCGGTACGCCAGGCCGACATCGTTCTCCTCTGCGTGAAGCCGCAAGTAGTCCGGTCGGCGCTCGCACAAATGCGCCGCGCGCTATCTTCCGCGAAGCTCGTCGTTTCGATTGCCGCGTCGGTGCCGACTTCTTATATCGAAGAATCCGTGCCTGCTCGCGTGCCCGTGGTCCGCGCGATGCCGAACACTCCTTGCCTCGTCGGCAAGGGCATGACGGCCGTTTCCGGCGGCTCGCACGCGAACGCTCATCACCTCGAGACCGCGCGCAAACTTTTCGACGCTGTCGGCCGCTCCGCGATCGTTGACGGGAAGCACATGGACGCGATCACCGGCCTTTCCGCGAGCGGCCCGGCTTACATCTACATCATTCTCGAATCGCTGGCGGAAGCCGGAGTCAAAGTCGGGCTCCCGCGCGATTTGGCGACGCTACTCTCGGCGCAGACGGTACTCGGCGCGGCGAGCATGGTGCTTGAAACCGGCGATCATCCTGCGCTGCTCAAGGAAGCGGTTACGACGCCTGCAGGCTGCACGATTGACGGCATCCTCGAGCTCGAAGACGGCAAGTTGCGCGTGACGCTGATCAAAGCCGTCGTCAAGGCTGCCGAGCGCGCGAAAGAACTTCTCATCCAAAGCTGAGCGCGCTCGAATCGTCTAAATTGTTCGCTTGAAATACTTCAGTCGGATGCGAGGACGCGCTCGAGGGCGGCGCGCAATTTGTTGACGTCCGGTTCGACGCGCAGGCGCTGCCGCGCGAGATCCTCGTCGCCGCGCCGGCGCAAGCTGATCTCCGGATCTTTGAGCTGGTGGCCGGTGAGAACCGCGACGACGTCCGCGCCGCGCGGGATTTTTCCGCCGGCCACGAGCTTGCGGATTCCCGCAATCGTCGTGGCTGACGCGGGCTCGCAGCCCACGCCGTCGTGCGCCAGCGCCGCCTTCGCTGCGAAGATTTCATCGTCGCTAACCGATTCGGCCAATCCATCGGTCGCGTGAGTCGCTCGTATCGCTTTTTTCCAATTCACGGGATTGCCGATGCGAATCGCTGAGGCTTCAGTGCGCGGCTCCGCAACGGGAATCAATTCCGCGCCGCCGCTTTCGATCATCCGGTAGAACGGATTCGCTCCTTCCGCCTGCGTGACCACGAGCCGCGGCAGCTTCTCGATCAATCCCAAATCCTTCAGCTCGATGAGCCCTTTGCCGATGGCCGAGACGTTGCCGAGATTTCCGCCCGGCACGACAATGTACTCCGGCACGCGCCAATCACGCTGCTCGAGAATCTCGCAGACGATTGTTTTCTGCCCCTCTAGGCGGAATGGATTGAGCGAATTCACGAGATACAAATTCATTTCGTTCGTGAGCGCGCGCAGAAGGCGGAACGAGTCGTCAAATGTTTCGCCGATTTCAATCACCACGGCGCCGAATTCGAGTGCCTGCGCAAGCTTCGCCGCGGAAATCCTTCCGGCGGGCACGGTCACCACCGCTTTCATCCCAGCGCGCACGGCATAGGCGCTCATCGAAGCCGAAGTGTTGCCCGTCGAGGCGCAGACGGTGACGCGGCTGCCGAGAATCGCGGCCTCGGTGATGCACGCCGTCATGCCCAAATCCTTGAACGAGCCCGTGGGATTATTTCCCTGATGCTTGATCGCGAGGCGCACACCTCCGACCCATTCGCCCGCGCGCGGGACATCGAGAAGCGGAGTGCGGCCTTCGCCGAGCGTGACGACGCTGCTGCCTTCCGGCACAAAGGGAAGCAATTCCCGGAAGCGCCAGACGCCGCTCTGATCTTCGATCGCGCTCCCGGATTTTCGCTCCTGCCAAGTCTGGCGCAGCGTCTCCGGCGTCACGCGCGGCGCGTTGTATCCAACTTCGAGCAGGCCCCCGCACGCCTCGCAGCGATAATCCCTCATCTCGAGCGTGTGCCTGCGATGGCAGCCGTCCTCAATGCACTGGAGAAACGCCGTCGTCATCCGTGATCCTTCTGCGAATTCCAGATTGGGCGTTAAATCGTTCAAAAGTCAGCGCGCGCCGCGACGAACCTCGCGCAGCGCGGCGGAGCGCTCTCGGAAAATTATACGGGCGCAGCGCGGCGCTACAAAGACATTAAGCTTCCTGCGCGGATGAAGGGTTCAGAATTCCGCGGAATATCAGGCGCGAACGGAATCGTGAAGCAGTTGGATGAAGCGCTCCCGCGACGCTTCCTTGACGACCGTCGCGTTCGGCGGTTTGCCGGTGACGCCGAGTTGGTCAACCACAGTTTGGCCGAGAGTGAGGTCGCTTCCGGTTTCGATTTGGACGTATCTCCGTTCCGTCTTCGTGGCGATCGTCGGATCAATCGCGACGGCCATCGCAATTGGGTCGGGCAAGTCGAAGCCGGCGAGCTTGGTCCTCTTGAGCGCAAATTGCGTCAGCGCCTTCTGAATATCCACGCAGAACTTCGCGAGCGGCGTGCCGATGTCGCGCAGCCGCGCGGTTTCCTGAGGATCGAAAACAGCCGATTCAACGGAAATGTCCCAGCCAACCATCTCAATCGGCAGTCCCGATTCGAAAACGATTTTCGCTGCTTCTGGATCCACCCAGATGTTGTATTCCGCGACGGGAGTGACGTTGCCGACGCCGCCAAATCCAACGCCGCCCATCATCACGCAGCGCGCGGTTTTTTGAGCGATCGAAGGATCGAGCTTCAGCGCGAGCGCTATATTCGTCAGCGGTCCGAGCGTCACGAGCGTGATTTCTCCAGCATGGCGATTGATGACGTCAATTATGGCCGTGACGGCGTGGCCGGGCGCAGGGGTCCTTCCTGTGAGCGGAAGACCGATGTCGCCGAAGCCGTCATTGCCGTGAACGTATTCGGCGGTATGTAGCGGGCGAAGCAGCGGCGCCGCCGATCCGCGATAGACGGGCGCGTGCGACTGGCAGAGATCGCGCGTATACAGCGCGTTCTGCAGGCCCTTTTCGATCGGCATGTTTCCGGCGACGACGGTGATGGCTTCGACGCGAACGCCGGGATTGCGCAGCGCCATCACGAGCGCGACGGCGTCGTCCGAAGCCGTGTCAGTATCAATCAAGAATGGGCGAGTACCACCCGCGTCGCCTGGGCGCAGAGCTGACGCAGCGCTCGTCCCGCGAGCGAACGCCGTTAGCCCCAATAGCGAGAGCATATAAATGAGATTGCGTCGCGAAAGATCCATGGCGTTCGGCGAAGTCATTATTCAGGCCTCGGTTTGATTTCTCGAAGGACGGAAGAGTATACACGCCATTGCCAGATCGCCAAGAGAGCGTCGGAAACCGAAGCGCGGCGGAACGCTCAAAGTATGTTCGACGCTGGGGATTGCGGGCGCGTGGACAAAAATCTCAGGCGTCATTCCATGTATTCTAGGCGCGAGAGAGTGCACTTGGAGAAGCGAAAGATTATCGCGGGGGCAACGTCTCTGTGGCTCATCGTAGCCGTAGCGATTGCGTGCCGGGTGGGTTACGCGTACCACGAGTCGCGCGTAATTCCGGCGGAGGCGCTCGCGTCGGTGCCATTCGAGCAAGAGACTGGCAACATCGCCATGGCGCTCGCGACAGGGAAGGGGTTCAGCTCGCCCACGCGGAGAAATACCGGCCCGACGGCTTGGCTCACTCCGGTCTATCCAGCGCTCGTCGCGGGAATTTTTCGCATGTTCGGCGTGTTCACGCTGCACGCGTTCTACGCTGCAGCCGCGCTGAATATTCTTTTCTCGGTGGCGACGTGCGTGCCGATTTATTTTGCCGGACGGCGAATCGCGAGCACCGCTGCGGCGAGCCTCGCGGCGTGGTTGTGGGCCCTGTTTCCGAACGCGAATGTGATTCCATTTCAGTGGATCTGGGATACTTCGCTCACGGCGCTGCTCGCCGCGGCGATTTTGTGGGCGACAATTGCGCTTGCGGAATCGCGACGCATGCGGGATTGGTGCGCGTACGGAGTTCTCTGGGCCTTCGCGCTGCTGACGAACCCCGCGCTCGGCGGCGCTCTGCCGTTTCTCCTGGCCTGGGCAGCGTATCGCGCGCGGCACGAAATACGCGGACGATTCGCCCGGCCCGCGGCGGCGCTCGCCCTCGCAATCTTGTGCTGCCTTCCGTGGACTGCACGGAATTACGCCCAATTCCATCGCTTCATTCCGTTGCGCTCGAATTTTCCGTTCGAGCTCTGGCTTGGGAACAACGAAGTGTTCGATGATCGCTCGCCGAACATCAACGCGCGAGTGACGCGCTACGGCGAGGCGCGGCGCTACGGGCAGCTCGGCGAGACGGCGTTCATGCAGGAGAAATGGAATCTTGCGACGGAATTCATTCGCACGCACAAGCGGCTCGAGCTGCGTCTTTTCCGGCGGAGATTCCTGAGCTTCTGGTTCGGTTCGTTCCATCCCTTGCAGGATTTCGAAAACGCGGATTCGCTTTGGATTCGAGCAATCTTCGCGCTGAATTTTCTGACGGCGCTCGGCAGCGCGATCGGAATCGCGGTTCTGTGGCGCGCGCGAAGCCCCTACGTGTTTCCCGCCGCCGTTTTCGTCGTAGCCGTGCCGCTCGTCTATTACGTCACACACGCGTCGCTGCGTTACCGGCATCCGATTGACCCGATTGTGTTGACGCTGACGGCGATTGCTGTGATCGGAGTGCGGCGACGAGAGGCCGCGAAATTGGCGCCGGCCCAAAGCGACGGCGAAACAACGCAGTGATTGTCGCGAGAGGCCGTTAGGCGCGCCGGACTTGGGCGCCGGCGTTGTCGGCTTTGAGATTGGAGGCGCGGGCGGCGACGCCGTGCCGGCGGAAAATCTCCACGAGCGCGTTGCCGATTTGTGTTGAGCTGTGCAGCGCGATCGCCATCACGGACGAACCCGCGCCGCTCAGGAAAATTCCCGCGAGGCCTTCGCAGCGGTATTCCAGGCATTCGGCAATTCCGGGAACGAGCGGGCTGCGATACGTCTGATGCAGGCGATCGCGAAAAAGTTCCGGCGTGAGATCGCCGCCGGAAAAAAACGCCGCCGTGAGCAGCGCTGTTCG
Source organism: uncultured Acidobacteriota bacterium (assembly GCA_963838705.1). Taxonomy (GTDB): domain Bacteria; phylum Acidobacteriota; class Terriglobia; order Acidiferrales; family UBA7541; genus Palsa-147. Next base: position 1,165,703 of record CAWIRU010000007.1, read on the forward strand.
CTGAATATTCTGCACGATATCTTCCCGCGAATACTGCGCGGGCAGCACGGCGCGCGCCTTTTCCGTCGAAAGAGGCAGATCGGGCGTTACGGTAATGAAATCGATTTTTTCCGATACGTCCGTGGTGCTGACGAGAATATCCGCGAGATTGTCCGATGCATTGTGAGTGACCGCCGCAACAACCATCCCGCCGTAGAGCGCCGCTGAAATATTGTCGGGATGTTTTTCGAGCGCGAGCGCGTGCCGAAGAATCTTCTTGGGCTCCAACTTGGCGCCGCAAAGCTCGGCGCCAAGGATAGTCCCCGCGATAATCGCCGCCGCGCTCGAGCCGAGGCCGGAACCGATCGGAATTTGATTGTCAATTTCGATCGTAGCCGGGGGCAGTTTCTCGCGAGCTGAGGCCGCGATGTTCCGGATCGCCCTGGCGACAAGGTTGGTGTCGTCGAGTGGAATACGCTCCGCATTCGGACCGCGATAACGAAGGTCAAGGCCGCCGGAAGTCCCGAGCGTCGCGGTGACACGAAGATGCAAGTTCAGAGCGATCGCCGCGCAATCGAACGCCGGCCCGAGGTTCGCCGAGCTGGCTGGAACTTGAACTGTGACGGTCATCTAGAGGTCACGCAGTTGCCGCGACCGCCACCGATTCTCCCATGAATTTTTCGAAGGCGACGAGTTTTGGTTCGATCGGCTCGTCGAGAGTGAAGCGATTCGCGAGGACGTCCGTGGTCTTCAGGCCATTGCCGGTGATGCAGAGCACGGTTTCCTCGTCGGGACTAATCTTGCCCTGCGCGATAAGGCTCTCCGCCGATGCGACGGTCACGCCGCCGGCCGTCTCTGTAAAGACCCCTTCGGTGGCGGCGAGCAACTCGATGCCTGTGACGATCTCGGGATCGGAAACATCCGCGGCCCAGCCGCCGCTCTCGCGGATGGCCCGCGCGGCGTAGAGGCCGTCGGCCGGATTGCCGATGGCCAGCGAGCGCGCGATCGTCGTCGGCTTTTGCGGATCGATTTCGTCCTTGTTGCATTTCACCGCGTCGGAAATCGGCGAGCAGCCCGTAGCTTGCGCGCCGAAAAATCTCACGGCCTTGGGCTCGACGAGTCCGAGAGCGAACAATTCGTTGAACGCTTTTTGGATTTTCGTGATGAGCGAGCCGCCCGCCATGGGAACCACGATGTTATCCGGCAAGCGCCAGCCGAGCTGTTCGGCGATTTCGAAGCCGACGGTCTTCGAACCTTCGGCGTAATACGGCCGCAGATTGATGTTCACGAAACCCCAGTGATAGCGGTCAGCGATTTGCGAGCACAGGCGATTCACTTGATCGTAGTTGCCGGAAATTCGCGTGAGCCGCGCGCCGTATACCTGTGTCCCAACGATTTTCGCCGCTTCCAGATCGGCGGGGACAAAAATCCACGCATCGAAGCCATGCCGCGCCGCTTGCGCCGCCACGGAATTGGCAAGATTGCCGGTCGAGGAGCAGCTCACGGTCTTGAACCCAAAGCGCCGCGCTTGAGCGAGGGCCAGTGCCACTACGCGATCCTTGAAGGAAAGCGTCGGGAAACACACCGCATCATTTTTGATCAAAAGCCGGCGCGAACCGATGCGGGCGCCGAGCCGAGAGGCAGGCACAAGCGGCGTCATCCCTACGGGCAATCCTTCGTCGTAGCCTTCCGGTATTGGAAGCAATTCGGCGTAACGCCAAATATTGGCCGGACGGGACGAAATCGTTTCGCGCGTGAATTTGCCGCGTACCGCATTGAGATCGTAGTGAACTTCGAGGGGCGCCATGCAGTCTTCGCAGATCGAACTGGGGAGATTGCCGTGTTCGCGATGACACTCACGACAGCGTAAGGAATAATTCTCGCTCATTGCATCTTCTCCGTGGCTGCGCTGGTTCTGCGCGCCCTAAAAACAAAAAGCCTCATCCGGGATGGGGGATGAGGCGAAAACGCCGTTCCATCGAATCTTCATGTCCCCCGCGAACCGGGCGGGAATTGGCACCAATCGACCAGTAAGAAAACCTGATCCGGTTGTCGTGGCTTCGTCGGGCCCGTTACCCTCAGCCACTCTGCATGAAGATCGGATCACGCCTTTGACGGCGCGATATAGAAATGTTAGGCCGAGTTCGCGCAGTCGTCAAGAGGCACCTGCGTGTAAGTGCGGCGTCGGGAGGAATCGGCACTGAAAACCTCGCGGATTGACGCGCGGTGCGGGTTTCCTTAGTATGAGCATCCGAATTGAGATCTTACCGTCGCGTAAGAGCGCGGTTTCACAATGGAACAACCACGAGACCGGAAACATGCCGATTCTTCATCCGGTTCCCGTTCGAGCGCATCATCGCATTCCGAGGCGCACCGCCATTTCTACGAGATTTTTTGGGTAAAGTTTTTGATCGGCGTCGCGATTACTTTTTGCATGTGGGGGCTCGCAACATGGATCGAGGATAAGCGCTATTACTTCGGCACGCAGGCAAGAGAGTTTGTTTACGACATCATCCAGCACCGGCTTGGCGCGGTCGCCCGGCAGAACTTGAATGTCACGGTCGTGGATGTTTCCGATGTCGGCTGGACGCCTCGTAAGGATCCCAATCAACCGAGAGAGTACGATTACACGGATCGGAAACAGCTCCGCGACGTCGTCATGAAAATCGCGGACCAAAGCCCCGCGGCGATCGGCCTCGACATTGATTTCACGCCGTATCCGATCCAACTCGAGGACGACGACGAATTTCTTGCGTGCTTGCTCGCGCGCTCGAACGGATATCGAGAAAGCGCGGATTCGCTCGCAAACGGCCCGCTCGCTCCAGCGTGCCTTGCGGCGCCGAATCATTACGTGCCGATTTACGTCGCTACCTACACTTCTCTCGCGCTCGGGCCGGTCTACGCACTCGAACGGCCGGAATATTCCGTGATGGCCGCGTTCGCCGGCGCCGTCAACCCGAGCCAATACGAAGCGCCTCGCAGAATGGTGGATACGATTGAGATTCACTATGGACTTCCGGGATCGGCGGCCTGGGTCGTCAATTCTCTGTCCGTGGCCATGCATCCGAAAGTGGAACAGAATTCGTTGGCCAACATTCCGGGCGTGGCGGAATCCATTTCACTCGCGCCACATAACGAAGTTCCCGCCACGGAGTTCTACGTGGATTACGGATCCATTGACCGAATTGAGGCGAACACCATTTTGTCCGGCAGCCTCTTGGATCCGAAACAACCTCAACTCGCCAGCTCGTTAAAGGGGCAATACGTTCTTGTCGGCCGTGGCAAGGGAACGACCGATATGGATCAACACAACATCCCCGGCCGCCTCGACCGAAGATATTCCGGCGTGTATTTGCACGCCTGCGCCATCTACACTCTGGATTCGGGGCCGCTGCTAGCCTTGCTGCTCCCTCGCGGCCGCTTGGTCCTCGACCTGTCTCTATTCCTGGTGATATTCGGCGTGGTCGAGTTGACCATCTGGGGCCGAAAGCGCTATTTCGGGGCGAAGACAAGAGCGGGAGTATTGCACCTCGTTGTGACGGTCCTGGTTGTGGTTGCGGCGATCGTCGGGGGCATCTATCTGGCGAGCACGTTCCGCATCATGTGGGATGATTCGCTGTTCGTGGCCGTCGGTTTGATCGGCCATGCCGTCATTGACCACATCTTCACCCACGACTAGGCCACGCTCCGTGGATTCTCTCCGTCCTTGACGCGCGAGCGGATTTTGATATTGTGGGAATGGTACCGACTCGGGCTGCGAGCCGTTCGATGAACGCAATTCCATATCGAAAAGCCGTCCGGGCGGATTTGCGTCAACACACCTTCCGCTGGGCCATTCCTGCAATCGTTGCCGCGGCGGTATTCGTGTTGCCGCTCCGCTCTCGCGCGCAAGTTACCTCATTCGCCGGCGTCGTAATCGAAAACACGTGCAAGGCTCAAGTGTGGGAGCCGGAAGATCAGAAGTGGCACATGCTCGTATCGCCGAAGGGCAGCCACCGGCCGTTGATTGCGGGTGAGATTTTGAAGTGTGGTTCGACCTCGGGCAGCCTCACCCTCCTCGATTCCCAGACCTACACGACGCTATCCGGAACTCAAACGCACAAAGTGGAGGTCAGCTCGGTCCTGAATGAGGTGATCCATTACGCTGAGCCGGCGTTCACGCGCGGAGAAAGCCCTGCGGAAACGATTTTTTCATCTCCGCCGTCCGACGGCACGATCGAACCGGAGCGCTTCATCGTGCGTTGGAGTCCCCCGGCCGGGATCGGAGAAGTGGAATTGACGGTCGGGCCGGAAAATGGCGGCGTACGGCTGTTTACTTCGCGGCCCTTTCCGGGATCGTCCGCGACGTTCGATTCGCAGGGGTTGCGCGATGCGCTCGCAAACTATCGCGACCGGAATGGATTTGCGCCGCTGACGTTGCACCTGCGCGACGCCAGCGATCACGATTACCGTGTCACCTTCTCCGTCCTCACGCCCCCTAATCGCAAGAAGATGGAACTGGAACTCGCCGGGTGGGACGCGAAGGACGGACTCGTCCGGCATCTCGGCCGCGCATCCGTCTATTCCGATTTTGGATTGTATTTCGACGCAGCGGCGGAGTTCGAATTGGCGCTGAAGGAGTCGCCGAAGAGCTCGCTTCTGCTGCAATTGACGGCGAATGCCGAGCGGCGCACGGGGAATTCGTCGCGCGCGAGCGAGCTTGACGGCGAAGTAAAGCAAATGTCGGCGAAGGTGCAGTAGAATCGCCTGCGTGACGTCCCCAGGGAACCCACCACGAATCGCATTTCAGGGTGAACGCGGAGCCTTCAGCGAAGAGGCCGTAATTAAGCTCCTCGGTGAAAACGTTCGCCTTGTTCCGCGTCCGACATTCGAAGCGCTATTTTCAGCGATCCCTGAAGGCGCCGCCGATTTCGCGCTGGCTCCGCTCGAAAATAGTCTTGCCGGCTCGGTTCACCAGTCCTACGACTTGCTGCTTGAAAGCGCCCTGCACATCATTTCGGAAGTAACGATTCCAATCGTCCACAATCTCATCGGGTGTCCCGGCGCGAAGCTTGACGCGATTCGCGTAGTGCAATCGCATCCCGTCGCGCTGGCGCAGTGCCTCGGATTTTTCGTCCAGCATCCGGATATTCAACGCATCGCCAGCACAGACACGGCGGGCAGCGTCCGCGAAGTTCTCGAGAAGGGTGACGCGGCATTCGCCGCGATTGCCGGTCGCCGCGCTGCCGAACTCTACGGCGGAACGATCCTGCTCGAACATCTCGAGGATCACCGCGAAAATTACACGCGATTCGTTCTGCTCTCCGCGAAGCCGGAAACGAAAGAGAACGCGAACAAAATCTCGCTTGTGGTTCGCGTGAAGCACCAACCTGGCGCTCTCTATTCCGCGCTCGGCGTCTTCGCGAAGCGCGGCATCGATCTGCTCAAGATCGAAAGCCGCCCGCTGAAGGGCAGCCCGTGGCACTACAGCTTTTACCTCGACATCGGCGGCTCGACCGCGGATGAGACGGTCAGCAAAGCTCTCGCCGAACTCAGCGATCGTGCTGACGAGTTCCGCATCCTCGGCTGCTATCCCTCGGCGCAATCGCCGGCGCGCGTGAAAGCCACGCCCAGCGCGACCGCCGCAGAACTGCCCTAGTCGCCATCATGGACAAGCGCGGCGGATGCCTTGCCGATTGGAATTTATGGAGTCGGCGGCTGGTGTTTCGGAAGATGCGGCGTCAATTTCGGGACGACAAATTCTTCAAATAAATTTTCGACAGCGCCTTCGCCAATCCCAATGGCCGTGTTTTCAAACGTCAGTCCCACTCCGCGATTCTCCGGCGGGTAGTAAAGATTCGAAATACCGCCTGCCGCCAGGCCTCCGAGGATTCCCGAATAATTGGCCTGCCAGTGTCCATTGTCGCTTTTGCAAATCACCGAATTGGCGATCGCGTACAGAATCCGCGATCGCGTGCCGCCGCTTCCCTTGTAGAAATAGCGCGGATCTTGCTTCAGGAGAGATGGCAGGATGGCGCCCTCGATAAACGTGCTCGTCACGAGATTCTCGTAAGAGGCGCCGTAGCGCTTTCCATAGCCTTCCGCGCCCTGTCCGTACCCGCTAAATTGATTTGTGGCTTGCTGAATTCCGGCGGTGGCCCCGGTTAGCACGAATGAGACTGGGTCAATGGTTGTCTTCCAGGCAAGCTCGAACTTCTGCCTGGCATCGAGGGGAACCGGATTCGAGACGTAGCTGACATAAAAATTCGGAATGAAGCCAAGCACACGCTGCTTTTCTTCCTCCTTGATCTGTGTTTCCGCCACTTCGACGCGCGGTGGTTCGACAAGCACCTTCGTGACAGCGGCGGCAACAGCCAACGTAACCGGCGGGACAATGAAAAAATCCCCAGGGCGCAGATTTCCAGAATAGGTTTGCGTCGCGAAGCCCGTGTCATTAATCGCGAGCTGGAAAGGACCGGGAGCGACGTTGGCAAAGGAGAATTGCCCGCTTTCGCCTGTGAGGATCTCGCGATTTGGGGATTGATCGCCGCTCGTCAGTGTCACGCGGGCGCCGGCGACGACAGCTCCGGTTGAATCAACGACTGTTCCGGTGATGTTTCCCGACGATCGCTGATCGGGCTGCTGGCCGATTGATGCTCCAGTTCCCGGCGCGGCAGCGGGCCGTCGGGACTGAGCCATAACCGGAAACACGCAAATCAGGATGGTTAGACTAATCGAGACCAACCACTCCGGGCGAAGAAGCGAACGCCGGAAGCTTTCGCTTGAAGACTTCCTGCTCGACTCTTTTGTCACACAACTCACGATTCTTACTTTCCAGCCTTCCACTTGCTTCTCGGATTGTTTGACTGTGTGCGATTGGCTCGGGTTGCACAGCAGGCCGGACCAGTTCTTGGGAATAACCATGGCTCCGAGGCGGCAGTTCGAGATCTTGTAAGCTATTGCTCATCATTGATTTGGGGCACCTCTCCACCATTCGCTGATCGGCTGGACCATCGGAAACGGACTTCTAAAGCTCCATTGACATTCATTCAACCCGCTTGTAAGTTACATTTATGCTGCAGGCGGGCCAGAAACTTGCGCGACTCGTACGAATTATTAGCGTCATTACGGGTGCGTCTTCTGGCACGCGGAGCAGCTGAGCTCAGACCAAAGCCGATCAGCAGCCCGCACCCGCCGCCGGAAGACAATCTGGCAGGCGGGTTTTGTGTTTTATGGCCGTTTTGGCCGCAGAAACTTCGGGCTGCCGCCGAGCCGCGGTAAACTGCCCAAAGTGGGGCATAAAAACGATTTATTGATACATTCAGCAATATAAATTGGACTCCGAGGCCGATAGTCAGGCCTACTGGGAAGGTTCGGATGACGACGAAGCAGCATGCAGGAAGCCCGAGCAGGCCTTCGCGCCGGCTTCGCGAAAAACGAAGGGAGTCAGGGATCGTGAAGAAGACGGGGGCGGAAATCGTTTGGGAGAGCTTGGAACGCCTCCGTGTCACGTGCGTTTTCGGCTACCCGGGCGGCGCCATTCTTCCGACGTACGATGCGATGACGAAGTACAAAACGCATCACGTCCTCGTTCGCCATGAGCAAGGCGCGACGCACATGGCCGATGGCTACGCGCGCGCTGGAGGCGGCGTTGGCGTGGCGATCGCGACGTCCGGGCCGGGCGCAACGAACATGGTCACCGGCATCGCGACGGCGATGATGGACTCCTCGCCAATCGTCTGCATCACCGGTCAGGTGGGCAGCAAGCTTATCGGCTCGGATGCGTTCCAGGAAACCGACATCACCGGCATCACACTGCCCATCACGAAGCACAATTATCTAGTCACTTCCGCCGACGAAATCGCGCCAAGCATTCGCGAAGCATTTCAAATCGCCGCATCGGGCCGGCCAGGACCGGTCCTCATTGACATCACAAAGGACGCTCAGAATGCGTCCTGCGAATTCGATTGGGACGCCGCCGAACCCAAAGCCCGGCGCAAGGAGCCGGACCACTTTCCTAATTCGGACGATCTCGCGCGCGCGCTCGAACTGATCAATTCAGCGCGCCGGCCTGTAATTCTCGCAGGACACGGAATCATTCTCTCCGGCGCGATGCTCGAAGTGATCGCGTTTGCTGAAAAAGCCGCGGTCCCCGTTGCCGAAACGCTCCTCGGATTGGGCGCATTCCCGGCGTCGCATCCGCTTTCACTCGGAATGATGGGAATGCACGGCGAATCGTGGGTGAACACCGCGATTCAGGAATCGGATCTGCTCTTGGCATTCGGCATGCGATTCGACGACCGCGTGACCGGAAACCTGAAGACGTACGCGCCCTCAGCCAAGAAGATTCACATCGAAATTGACAGAGCCGAAATCGACAAAAACGTTCACGTGGACGTTCCGCTCATCGGCGATCTCCGCGAAATCCTCCAGCGGTTGCTTCCGGGCGTGAAGTCCGGCGATCGCAGCGACTGGCTGCAATACATTGGCAGCCTGAAACATGATTCCGCGGTCCGCGACATTCAAAATTTGCCGGACAACGGCCACCTCTACGCCGCTCACGTGATTCACGATCTCTGGCGCGAAACGCGCGGCGATGCCGTGGTCGTGACCGACGTCGGCCAGCACCAGATGTGGGAGGCGCAATACTACAAGCACGATAAGCCGCGCTCGCTGATCACTTCCGGCGGCCTCGGCACGATGGGCTTCGCGCTGCCGGCGGCTATCGGCGCAAAGTTCGCGCGCCCCGATTCCGAAGTTTGGGTCGTTGTCGGCGATGGCGGCTTTCAGATGACGATGGCCGAACTCGCGACGATCGTGCAAGAGCGCATTGACGTCAAAATCGCGATCATTAACAACGGCTTTCTCGGCATGGTTCGCCAGTGGCAGGAATTTTTCTACGATGGCCGCTACGCTTCGACGCCGCTGCTGAGCCCCGACTTTGCCAAGCTCGCCGGCGCATTTGGAATTTCCGGCGTTTCGGTTCGCACGCGCTCCGAAGCCGTGTCCGCCCTCCGCGTGGCGCGCGAAAATCCCGGGCCAGCGCTGATTGATTTTCAAGTCGAACAGGAAGATACCGTGTACCCGATGGTTCCGGCAGGCGCCGATCTGCACGCGATGATCCGGCGGCCGAGCCCTCTCGTCGAGAGTGCCAACGATGACTGACACACAAAAGCTCCACACATTCGTGCTCTACGTCGAGAACCAGCCGGGCGTGCTGAATCGCGTGGCCTCGCTCTTCCGCCGGCGCGCGTACAACATCGAGTCACTGACCGTCGGCCACACCGAACGCGAAGGCATTTCCCGCATGACGATTGTCGCGGGAATCAACGAAGGCGCAGCGCATCGCGTTGAGGCGAACCTCTACAAGCTGGTCAACGTGCTCTCGGTCGAAGATGTCACGCACGTTTCGACCATCGAGCGCAGCCTCGCGCTAATTAAAGTCGAAGCGCACGAAGAGTCGCGCCATCGTTTGATGGAAATCGCCCGGGTTTTCCGCGCACACGTCGTGGACCTCGCGCCGCATTCGCTCATCGTTCAAATCACCGGAACCGAAGACAAGATCAAGGCGCTCGAAGAAGTGCTGCGCCCGTTCGGAATTCTCGAGATGGTTCGAACCGGGCAAGTGGTAATGTCGCGCGGCGTGAAGAAGACGCTCAGCAAGCAGAAGCGGGACGCCAAAGAAGCCGCGGCGCAATCTGAGATTTCTCATTCCGTCTGATTTGCGCGGCGGAATTCGATTCTGAATCTTTGGGTCTTCACCCTCCAGGAGCATGGAATGGCGACGATTTATCAGGACGACGCGGCAGATATCACACTGATCCAGAAAAAGAAAATTGCGATCATCGGCTACGGCTCGCAGGGTCACGCGCATGCGCTGAATCTGCGCGATAGCGGATGCACGGTCTGCGTCGGGCTGCACGACGCAAGCCTTTCGAAGCAGAAAGCGATTGCAGCAGGATTGACCGTGCGTTCGGTCTCCGATGCGTCCAAATGGGCCGACGTGATCATGATCCTCGCGCCCGACACCGCGCAGCCCGCGATCTATGAGAAGGAAATCGCGCCGCATCTTTCCGCCGGGAAAACATTGATGTTCGCGCACGGATTCAACGTCCGCTTCGGCACGATTCAGATTCCCAAGGACATTGACGTGTCAATGGTGGCGCCAAAGGCGCCCGGGCATCGCGTGAGGGAAGTGTTCGTTGAGGGGGGCGGAACGCCCGCTCTTCTGGCGATCCATCAGGACGCGACGGGCTCGGCCAAGCAGCTCGCGCTCTCGTATGCCAAAGGCCTCGGTACGACCCGCGCGGGCGTGATCGAGACCACCTTCACCGAAGAAACCGAGACCGATCTTTTCGGCGAGCAGGCCGTGCTTTGCGGCGGCGTGAGCGAGCTCATCAAAGCCGGTTTCCAGACGCTTGTGGATGCTGGATATCAGCCGGAGATCGCCTATTTCGAATGTATGCATGAGCTGAAGTTGATTGTGGACTTGATCTATCAGGGCGGATTGAACTACATGCGCTACTCGATTAGCGACACGGCCGAATACGGCGATTACATCGGCGGCCCGCAAATCGTCACCGACGCAACGCGTCAGACGATGAAGAAGATGCTCGGAAAAATTCAGAGCGGCGAGTTCGCCAAGCAATGGATCGACGAAAACAAAGCCGGGCGGCCGAACTTCTACGCAATGCGCCGGAAAGAGCAGCGCCAGTTGATCGAGGAAGTCGGCGCGCGCCTGCGCGCGCGCATGCCGTTCTTGCATCCGGTAACGGTAGCGACCGAAGAACCGGCCACCGCCGGCACTTCGAAGTAATCACCCAAAATTCACCGGCCGCGTGACTCAGCCGCTAGTGCCCGTCTGAGCCAGGAGTTTTCTGCCTCCTGGTCCTCGCGACCGTCACCCAACGCCCGCATTCTCGCAGCTTGATCCTTCTGTTTTTTCGATACGCTCGTTCCAAAAAACTGATACGTTGGCTGGAGCGGCAGAAGATAAACTCCCACTACAATCGAAAGCGAAATCCGGATGAATGCAAATGAGAGAAGCAAGGTCATCACTCACGGCGTCGAGCGAACCCCCAATCGGTCGATGCTGCGAGCGGTTGGTTTCGGCGATTCCGATTTCGAAAAACCGATTATCGGCGTCGCCAACGGCTACAGCACGATCACTCCGTGCAACGTCGGCTTGAACGATCTCGCGCTGCGGGCCATTGATGTCCTTCACGAAGCGGGGACAATGCCGCAGGTGTTCGGCACCATCACCGTGAGCGACGGAATTTCGATGGGCACGGAAGGGATGAAATATTCCCTGGTCTCGCGCGAGGTGATCGCGGATTCGATCGAGACGGTTTGCAACGCGCAGAGAATGGACGGCGTGATCGTCATCGGGGGCTGCGACAAGAATATGCCGGGAGGAATGATCGCCATCGCGCGGCTGAATATTCCCGCGATTTTTGTTTATGGCGGCACGATCAAGCCGGGGCACTACGGCGGAAAGAATCTCACGGTGGTGAGCGCGTTCGAAGCCGTCGGCCAACACAGCGCGGGACGCATCGGCGACGCCGAATTGCTCGAGATCGAGCGCCATGCGTGTCCCGGCGCCGGTTCCTGCGGCGGTATGTTCACGGCGAATACGATGTCGTCGGCGATCGAAGCGATGGGAATGAGCTTGCCGTATTCCTCAACGATGGCGGCGGAAGACAACGAGAAGCGCGAGAGCGCCGCGGAATCCGCGCGCGTTCTGGCGGCAGCGGTGCAACGGAAAATCCTGCCTCGATATGTCATGACGCGAAAAGCGTTCGAAAACGCGATCGCCGTCGTCATGGCCACCGGTGGCTCGACGAACGCCGTCCTTCATCTTCTGGCGATGGCGCGCGCCGCTGAAGTTCCGCTTTCGATTGACGACTTCGAGCGAATTCGCTCGCGCGTTCCAGTGCTCTGCGATCTGAAGCCGTCGGGAAAATACGTCATCACGGAATTGCACGCGGCCGGCGGCATTCCGCAGGTGATGAAGATTCTGCTCATGCACGGCCTCTTGCACGGCGATGCGATGACGATCACCGGGCAAACGATCGCCGAGGTTCTCGCCTCCGTTCCCGCCGAGCCGCGAAAAGATCAGGACGTAATTCATCCGTGGGAGTCGCCGGTCTATCCCTTCGGACACCTGACGATTCTGAAAGGGAATCTCGCGAGCGAAGGAGCCGTAGCGAAGATTTCCGGCATCAAGCACCAGAAAATGACCGGCCCGGCGCGCGTCTTCGATTCGGAGGAAGCCTGCCTTGCCGCGATTCTGGCTCACGAGATCAAGCCCGGCGATGTTCTTGTGATTCGTTACGAAGGGCCCAAAGGCGGGCCTGGTATGCGCGAGATGCTGGCGCCGACTTCTGCGCTCATCGGCGCGGGGCTTGGCGATTCGGTCGGCCTCATTACGGACGGCCGTTTTTCCGGCGGAACGTATGGTCTCGTTGTCGGACACGTCGCGCCCGAGGCAGCTGTCGGTGGAGGAATCGCGCTCGTTCATGAGGGCGATTCGATCACGATTGATGCCGAGAAGCGGCTTCTTCAGCTCAATATTCCGGACGAGGAGATCGCGAGCCGCCGCGCGGCCTGGAAGCCGCCGGAGCCGCGTTATCGCACCGGCGTTCTGGCGAAGTATGTGCGGCTCGTGTCGAGCAGCAGCGTCGGCGCGGTCACCGATCTGTTTACCGGCGTTGTCTCGTGAAAGCGATTCGGAAGCGCGTTGGATTGCCGTGCGGCTGTGTGGTGGGAACGCACTGATTCCAGTTTCTTGTTGAAATTTAGCCTAGCGGAGAAAATGGTACTGCATGTCCTCGTCCACTTCAGATCCGGCTCTTCGGGAAGCTTACGCAGCCGAGTCGGCAAAGATTCAGAAATCCTTTGAAGCAACGGGGAACGGCCGCGCCGCGATTGAAGAGCGCACCGCCCTCACGGACCGGATTGCCTCCGAGTTATTTCTCGATTTCATCGGCAAGGGCTCGACGGAGGTTTCGAAGATAGCGCTCGTTGCCGTCGCGGGCTACGGGCGGCGCGCGCTCTTTCCGCATTCGGATGTGGATCTTCTGTTTCTCTGCGAGGACTCCGCGGCCGAAGCTCAATACAAAGATGCCGCGCGGGAAATGTGCCAGGAACTCTGGGACATGCGGCTGCGGATGAGTCCGACGACGCGCGTTCTCGCTGAGTGCGGCAAGTTCAACGCGGAAAATCCCGAGTTCAGCATCTCGCTGTTCGATTGCCGCCTGGTCGCGGGCAGCCCGCAATTGTTCAACGAACTGCACGGCCGCGTCCTGCCGCAGCTTTTCTCCCGTCACCGCGACGATCTTCGCCGAAATCTCGCCGACCTGACACGCCAGCGCCACGCGAAATACGGCGATACAATTTTTCACCTCGAACCCAATCTCAAAAATTCGCCCGGGGCGCTGCGCGACTTCCACGTCGCTTGTTGGCTCAAGCAGCTCGCCGAGACTTCGAGCGACTCCCCGCGCCAGGCCGCAAAATGGCGAGAAGAATACGATCAGGCATTTGATTTTCTCGCCGCTGCGCGATGTCTCGTTCACTATCGCCAGGGCCGCGACGACAATTCGCTAACGTACGAGGCGCAAGCGGAAGCGGCCTTGCGCGGCATCGGAATCGGCCGCGAGGTAGCTCCAGCGGATTGGATGCGCTGTTATTTCCGCCACGCGCGATTGGTTTACGGCCTCACCCTCCAGCTGATGGATCAGGCCGTCCCCGAACGTACCACGCTATCCGAGCGCGTCGGTGAATGGAAATCGCGGCGTGCAAATTCCAGCTTCAGCGTCTCCGCCGGCAAGCTTTTGGTTCGCGACCCGAAATCCCTCGAACAGAGAGAAGGGCTGCTGGAACTATTCGAGGTGATGGCTCGCGACGGCCTCAAGCTCAGCCGCGAAACCGAGCGGGCGATCGAGGAAGCCGTTCCGGAATTAGACGAAGCGGGTGGCGGCGTTCCGGAACTGTGGCCCTACTTGCGCCGGATTCTCACCGCGCCGCATGCGGCCGATGCCCTCCGCGCCATGCACGCTCTCGGCATTCTCGTCCGGTTGTTCCCCGAATTCGGCGCGATTGATTCGCTCGTGATTCGCGATTTTTATCATCACTACACCGTGGACGAGCATTCGATCCGGACGATCGAAAACATCCAAATCTTGCGCGGCGCGGAAACGGAATGGGAAAGGAAATTTGCGGAGATCCTCTCCGAACTCGAGCAACCTGATCTTCTATTTCTCGCCTTGCTCTTTCACGATGTTGGCAAAGGATTGGCCTACGACGATCACATCGAAGGCAGCCTGCACGCCATCGAAGAAGTGTTTCCCCGGCTCGGATTGACGGCTGAGGAAACCGAAACCGTCCGTTATCTGATCGCGAACCATCTCGAAATGTCGGCAAATCTGCTGCGCCGCGATATTTTTGATCCGCAGACCATCCGCAATTTCGCCGAAAAGGTCGGGACGCCCGAGCGGCTGAAGCTGCTTTGCCTGTTCACCTACGCGGACATTCGAGCTGTAAATCCGCAGGCGCTGACGCCGTGGAAAGCCGAGTCGCTCTGGCAGCTTTACGCCTCCACGGAAAATTATCTGAATCGCAGCCTCGATGAGGAAAGGGTCCACGCCGGAGAGGACGACCGGCAATGGGTGGAGCGGATTCTGCCGCTCGTTTCCGACGACGCCGATCGCCAGGAGCTGCGGCAATTTCTCGAAGGCCTTCCGCGGCGTTACCTGCTCGCTCACTCGCCGCAGGAAGTCGCGCTGCATTTCCGGATGTCGCGGCAACTGGATACGAATCCCGTCGAGCTTCATCTCGAGCGCGCCGGACACATCTACGAACTCACTGTTCTTACCGCCGATCGTCCGCATCTGTTCGTCGGTCTCAGCGGGACGCTCGCCGCCTGGGGCATGAACATCTGGAAGGCCGAGGCGTTCGCAAATGCCAGCGCGACGATTGTTGACACCTTTCACTTCACGGACCCGTACCGCACGCTCGAACTGAATCCGACGGAAATCGCGCGCTTCAAGAACAGTATCGTTGACGTGCTCTGCAACGTCGTCAGCCTCGAGACGCTCATGCGCTCGAGAAAGAATCCGCGCGCCACGAAAGTTCCGAAAGTTACATTCTCCACTCAAATTCGCTTCGATGATTTTTGCTCGTCGCATTCCACGCTGATGGAGATCACCACCCAGGATCATCCCGGCCTTCTCTACCAGCTCACTTCGGTCCTTGCGCAATACGGCTGCAATCTCGAGGTCGCATTGATTGATACCGAAGGCGAGCGAGCGATTGACGTATTCTACCTGACGCTCGATGGCGCGAAACTCGGCGCGGCGCACCAGCGCAAACTTCGCGACCTCCTCCTCGTTCAGCTCTGAGCGCCCAAATCGGCGATCCATGGCAAATGAGCGTGGCAGAATCCTGCGAACTTGCATTGCAGGTTCAATAACACCGTGAAACATTTCGAAAATTGCTGCGTCTCACGGTGTAGGCTAAATATTCGGGCGACGCGCCGCATCCGCAGGCTCACGCGGCGCTGTTTTTCGTTAGTCCGCGATTTGGGGGACGTTGTGAGGAGAAAGGCATGTTCGTGAGCAACAGACGGGCAATCGCATTCGCGCTGATCGCCGCGGCCGCGCTGGCGGGCTCGCCGGGCGCTCTCGCGAGGGAAGCGAATGCGGCGAATGCACAGCCGCAGCAGCAGCCGGCGGCGCAGAGCCAGTTGGCGAAGCCCGTCGGAACCGTGAAAGCCATCGCCGGAAACACGATCACCCTGGCATCGGACTCGGGCGCGGATGTCAACGTGACGGTCCAGGATTCCACGCGCATCGTGCGCACCATACCCGGCCAAAAGGATCTCTCCAAAGCAACGCCGCTTCAACTTCAGGGAGTGCAAGTGGGCGATCGCGTGCTCGCTCGCGGTCAGCCGTCTGACGACGGCAAGTCAATAAACGCGATTTCGATCATCGTGATGAAGAAATCCGACGTCGAGGCGATGAAGCAGCAGGAGCGCGATGATTGGGCGAAGCGCGGCATCGGCGGAATCGTGAGCGCGGCGGATCCGGCGAACGCCACCGTGACGATTTCGGTTTCGTCATTCGGAGGAACGAAGAACGTTGCGATTCACACCTCAAAAGACATGATCGTCCGGCGCTACGCTCCCTATTCGGTGAACTTCGATGACGCAAAGATAAGCACGCTCGACCAGATCAAGCCCGGCGATCAATTGCGCGCGCGCGGAACGCTGAGCGAGGACGGCAAAGACCTCGCGGCCGAGGAAATCGTGTCGGGGACATTCCTGAACCTCGCTGGACCGATCCTGGCGATTGATCCGGCGGCAAAAACGGTGACGATCACCGATTTGATTTCGAAAAAACCCGTGGTTATGAAGGTTTCGGCGGACTCGCAAATTCGGCAGATTCCGCCGGCGATGGCGCAGATGATCGCCATGCGATTCAAAGGCGGAGCCGGCGGCGGCCAGCCCGGCGCTGCTGGCAACGGGCCGGGAGCATCGCCCTATGGCCAAGCGAATGGTGGCCAAGCGAACGGTGGAATGTCGAATGGCGGGCAGCGTCCTGCCGGTGATGGCGCATCCCAATCCGCTGGCGGCGCCACACGGCCGCAGGGCCGCGGAGATTTTCAGCAAATGATGAGCCGCTTGCCCGCGGCGGCGCTTTCGGATTTGAAGAAAGGCGACGTCGTCATGGCCGTGAGCACTCAAAAGGATTCATCCGGCGCGGTAACGGCAATCACGATGCTGAGCGGCGTTGACGCGATTCTTGCCGCGTCGCCGGCTGCGAGCCAGGCGATGTTGATGACGCCGTGGAATCTCTCCGCACCCAGCGCCGAAGGCATGAGTCCGTAAGAGCATGTACCGCTGCGCGCGGCAACGCTACTTCAGGAGACGAAATGAGGTTTCGGTTTTTGGAGAAAAGCTTCATTACGCTATTGGCGCTCTTGTACTCGCTCGGATTTGCGAGCGCGTTGAAGGCGCAGACGCCCGCCACTGGCACGATTCGGGGAACCGTCACCGATCCATCCGGCGCCGCCGTCGTGGGCGCGACAGTATTGGCGACCTCATCGTCCGATCAAACCTTTACCGCGCAGTCGGGCAAGGACGGAGTTTACGTCCTCAAGAATTTGGCGCCGGACACATACTCGATCACCATCGGCGCAAGCGGCTTCGCGCTCTTTGAGAAGGATGTGACGCTTGCCGCGGGACAAACGCAAACGCTGGACGCGCCGCTCGAGATTGAAGTTCAGAAGGAGCAAGTAACGGTAACGGACACCGAGACGAGTGTTGACGTCAATCCCGCCAATAATGCAAGCGCGCTTATCCTGAAAGGAAAAGATCTCGACGCGCTCTCCGACGACCCCGACGAACTTCAATCCGAATTGGAGGCGTTGGCCGGACCCGCGGCGGGCCCGAACGGCGGGCAGATTTACATTGACGGCTTTACCGGCGGCCAGCTTCCTCCCAAGGCTTCCATCCGCGAAATTCGCATCAACCAAAATCCGTTCTCGGCGGAGTTCGACAAGCTGGGTTACGGACGCATCGAAATTTTCACCAAGCCGGGCACGGACAAATTCCACGGGCAAATCCTGATAGACGGGACCGATTCGGCGTTCAACTCTCGCAACCCGTTCTCACCGGTGGAGCCGGCCTACGACACGACATTGTTCAGCGGCAATCTCAGCGGGCCGATCAACAAAAAGGCTTCATTTTTCTTCGACGCCGAGCGGCGCAATATCAACAACGTCGAAGTTGTGAGCGCGGAAGTGCTCGATCCCAATTTCAATCCGGAGCCATTCAGCGCCGCGGTCGCCAATCCAAACACGCGGACCAGTTTAAGCCCGCGTCTCGATTTGCAGCTCACGCCGAGCAATACGCTCACACTCCGCTACCGCTACGTTGATAGCAACCAAACCAACGGAGGGGTCGGGCAATTCAATCTGGCCTCGCAGGGATACAACGTCGCGAATAAAGAGCAAGTCGTGCAGGCCGTGGACAATCAAATCATCAGTCCGAAGATCGTGAACGAAACGCGATTCCAGTTCACGCTCGATCAGGATAGCCAGTTTGCTCAGAACTTCACGCCGTCCGTCTCCGTGCTCGGAGCGTTCACCGGCGGCGGCAACAATCAGGGCACGATCGTCGAAGACGACGACACCTACGAGATCCAGAATTACACTTCGATTTCCGCTGGCAAGCATTACCTCAAGTTTGGCGGACGGCTTCGCGCCTACCAGCTGAATAACAGCACAAACTCGAATTTCAACGGCACGTTTACGTTCGGTTCGCGCCCGTTCGGCGGTGCGACGCTCACCGGACTCGAGGCGTATCAAATCACGGAGCAAGGTCTTGCGAGCGGCCTAACGCCGGCACAAATCCAGGCCGAAGGCGGCGGCCCGAGTCAATTCCTGATCAACGCCGGGAATCCGTTCATTTCCGTGAATCAGTTCGACTTGGGTCTATATGTGCAAGACGATTGGCGCGTCCGACCCAATATCACCGTGAGCCTGGGCGGTCGCCTCGAGACACAGAACAATATCCGGACTCACGGCGATTTGGCGCCGCGGATCGGGTTGGCCTGGGGGCTCGGCGGCGGCGGTAAGAACGCGGTTTCGAAAACTGTTCTGCGCGCCGGCTTCGGAACGTTTTACGACCGGTTCACAGACACCTACGTGGTCGAGGCCGAGCAGGAAAACGGAGTCAATCAGCAGCAATACGTAATCAATAATCCGAATTTCTTTCCGACGATTCCTCCGATCAACCTTCTGGCCTCGAATAGCACGAGCATTCCCACTATCCACCAGATCAATCCGACTCTCCGCGCGCCGTACACGATCCAGACCGCTGCCAGCGTCGAGCGCCAAGTGACGAAGAATGCGACGGTGGCGGTGACCTACATCAATTCGCGCGGCGTGCACGCGCTCCTTTCTGAGAACATCAATGCACCGTTGCCCGGAACTTACAATCCTGCCGATCCCACGAGCGGCCTACGCCCCTTCAACATCTTGGAGAACATCGATCAATTTCAGTCCGACGGCCAGTTCAGGCAGAACCAGTTGATCGCGAACTTCAATCTCCGCATCGGCACGAAACTTTCGCTTTTTGGCTTTTACACCCTGAACTACGCCAAGAGCGACACCGCCGGCGCGGGAAGCTTTCCCGCAAATCAATACGACTTGGCGCAGGATTATGGCCGCGCCGCATTTGACGTCCGGAACCGCATGTTCATTGCCGGAACCTGGACCGCGCCTTACGGCTTCCGCGTCAGTCCGTTCATCGTTGCAGCTTCGGGCGCGCCTTTCAACATCACGATCGGCCAGGACATTTACGGCCAGGGCGTATTCACCGAGCGGCCCGCATTCGCGACTTCCGCCACGCTTCCGGAGAATCTCGTCTCGACGAAATACGGCAATTTCGATCTCGCGCCGGCGACTGGCGAGCCGCTTATACCTGTCAACTATGGCGACGGTCCCGGGCAATTCACGATGAACCTCCGCATCAGTAAGACGATTGGCTTGGGGAAAAAACTGGAATCTCCTTCGAGTGGTGCCCCCTCAGGAGGCGGCGGACCGGGCGGCGGTGGAGGCGGCGGGCGCGGTGGTGGAGCAGGCGCGCCAGGAGGTGGCCTCGGGCCCCGCGGATTGAGCGGCGGCGGCGGTGGCGGCGGAGGCCCGTTCAGTTTTGGCTCGAGCGCGCGGAAATACAGTCTCACGCTCGCTGTCTCGGCCCGAAATTTGCTCAATAACGACAATCTCGGGATGCCGATCGGCACATTAACGTCGCCGCTCTTCGGCCGCTCCAATTCCATCGGTGGAATATTCACCAATGCGACGTCTTCGGCGGCGAACCGGCGAATCGATCTCGTGATGACTTTCGGCTTTTAGCTTGGGAGCAGATTTAAGTGCGCGCCGTCAGCGCTGGGCATGGCGCGCGCGATGCCACCTGGCGGGCGAAGGCGCGGGTTCTGTCGAACCTAATTTTTCATCCGCGATTCTCGGTCGGCGCAGAAACGGCGAAGACCAGCGAGACTAAATAAACCAAAATTCCCGCTCCAATCAAGACCGCGCCCACGAACGCAAACAGCACAAACGCGAGCGGGTGAAACCACAAGAGGCTCACAATCTCCACGAACAGGCCCAGAATAATCAGTCCGCTCGAGACTCGCAGAAACCGCCGGATTCCGATTTCACTTAGATTCATTGGCCTGGCTTCCAGAATTTCTCGTGGCCCAGATTCGCCACGTCGTGCGCCGTATCGTGGCACCCGCTGGTCAGGCACGACATGTCATTCGATTTGAGCGAATCCATAATCGCCGCGTGGATCGGATTCTCTTCAAAACTGCGGGCGCCGAGATGGCAGTGCAGGCATTGGCCGTTCTTGAATCCGCCCGGAATCGTGATCGGATTCGGCGGCGTGCTCACATACTGCATATAAATTCGCTTCAAGCCTTGCATCTTGTCCTTCAGCGGGCCGTAGATGCTGTAGTCGGCGTGGCACGAGTAACAGGCCATCTCCGCGGGCACTCTGTGATTCTGAAAGTGTTGCGCCGGAATGTGCTTCGGGTCGTCCACATAGAGGCTTTGTCCGTAAGGGACCATGACGTGGCACGAAATGCAGAAACTTGTCTGCTCGGAGCGCTGCATGTGCGTATTCATCCCTCCCACAACGCACAGAGCCGGAAGAACACCCAACCCAATGAATGCCAGTATTTTCCAGGCCGCGCCGGCTGTGACCGAGGGGCGAATCAAGAAAATGGCGGCCAGTATGATAGTGACGGCTATTTGACAGATAAGGATCCCGATCATTAGACCTCTTGCCGCCTTCTCCACGAATGGAGGCGGCAGTCACTCCGCGCCGGGTGAGATTTTCGCCGCTACTTTTTTGCGAGTTCGCGAATGTAGCCGACGAGCCCCTTGACCTGCGCGTCATTCAGGCTTTTTCCATACGCGGGCATCTTGTTCTTGCCCTTCTGGATTATCGCGGAGAGTTCGTCATCCGTTTGCTTTTGCACGTCGGGCGAGGCGAGGTCGCGTACACCAAGTTTTTTGGCCATGGGTGAATCGCCCTTTCCATCGGCGCCATGGCATGCGGCGCACTTGGTCTTGAAGAGAGCGGCCGAATCCTGCGCGTGCGCAGGCGCGGCGACTGCCAGGACGAGCGCGCCGAACAAGAGAACCTCGAACCCCATTCGAACCATTCGATGATTCATTTCATCCCTCCCAGGAGAATTGCCGGAAAATAGCATACGTGCCGGCTTGGCGCGGGGTCTGTGCAATTTAGAACGCATACCGGATCGTGAATGTGGCATCCTTCCCGCGTTCCCCTCCCGCTGCCCGCTCCGCGTCCTTTTCGTCAGTCCAAGTGGTTTTTCCGCGGCTCATGCGGATGCAGCGCATCTGCCTCGCGCCTGCAATTCGTCAGAACGCATATCGAAGTGCGAATGTTGCGGTGCTACCGTTGAAATCTTCGGCTGTGAATGCATTGAAGGCGCCCGCAATGGGATTCGGCGCAAAGGCCAGCCCTGGCACGTAATTCGGCGCTGGCCCCTTGCCGTCGAATCCATAGTAGTTCCAACTCACGCGGTAGCTTAGCCCGCGATACAAATCCAGAATCAGCGTCGCATACGGCTTGTGATAGTTGAAAGCGAGCGTGCCCACGGGCTGCAGTGGATTCAGCGGCGGTTCCACCACGCCTGCATTCGTCAAGACTTCGCCCCCGCTCACAAACGTGCCCGCATAGCCGAAGCTCGCCGTAACGCGCTTAATGGGCTTCCACATCACGTCGAAATAACCAAATTGCTGCTTGCTGGTATACGACGCCAGCGCGCCCAACGCATTGAAGTCCACGGAATCGGTGGGGCAGGCCGCCGTCGGCGGAATCGGCGGCGCGAATCCGTAGAAGTAGCAAATATTGGCCGCCGAATAAATGTCCGTGTAGTTGTACCCGATATCGAATGAGAGCTTCGCATTCGGTAGCACTGTCGTCAGGAAGCTGTAAGTGCGTGAATGTTCCGTGTCATTCACCGTGCCGACGTTGTCGCTGTTTTCGCGCAAATCAAACGCCGTGTCGAAGTTGATCCACGTGCGCGGCTTGTACGTCGCATGAATCTTGTAGACCTGTACGTGCCGGGGGCTGGTGCGCGTAAACGCGAAATCGTTGTACCCGAACGAAAAATCCCCGCTGATGCGCAGCGCGTCGATCGGTTGAAGCGTCACGCCAAGCAACAGCGCTTCTTCGTTAATTCCCTGTATGTTCCGCGCAGTGTCGTTGTTCGCACTCGGCCCCGAGAAAGTCAGCGTGCCGCCGGGCCCGGCCGTGCACGCCGTAGGATCCGAACAATCCCCGCGCGCCGCATTCGTCGGATAGAAAGTCTCTTGCGTGAGGAACTGCTGAGAGTAGTACGCAATTGTCCGCTGCGTGTACAGATAGCCGATTCGCCCGCTCACTCTTTTGTTCAGGTCGTACTGAAGCTGAAACGTGTTCGTTTTATATCGCTGCGCCAGAAAAGTGGAAAATAGTCCCGTGGAAATGTCTGCCGGCGAACTCGTATTGTGGTTCGGGCAAGAGGCCGGAATAGTGACGCAGGTTCCCGGAATCGGCGTGATCGGTCCCAGCAGTCCGGATCCCGTGGTGAACAGCGCCGTCTCGTTATAGTCCCAGGCCCCCGGCGTGCGCCAGTCGTCGAACCGGAATTCATCCAGGATGCGGAACTTGTCCGTCACCGCATAGACGCCGGACCAATCGGCATTCACGGAAATGCGCTTGGCCTCCACCGGCCCAGCAGTGGTGCTTCCCCGCTGAATCGTCCGCGCCGTTGAGCCAAACGCCATTTCGTCGAAATCCGGAATGACATTGTCCGAACGGCTGTACCCGATCGAAGCCGAGGTCTCGAAATTCTTGAAGTAATTTGACTGGAAGCGCAGCCTCTCAAATGGTGTGGATGTTCGCGGCCTTCCTACCTGGCTGTATGAAAGTGTCGCGTCGCAGCTGGGATTCACCACGTTAGGCGCGGTCAGAATCGGCGCGGCGCACGGCGAGCCGTTTGCCGTGTCGAACGGCAGACCCAAATCCACAGGCGCGCCGTTCGGCAAAACGAACGGGGTCGTGCCGTTCAACAGCGCGAGATCGGTCATGGAACTGTCCTGCTTGAAGTAGGTCAGGAACTGATCGTACGAAATCGTGGTGCGCGGCAGCACGCGGAAATCAACTCCCGCGCGATACGAGTTGGTCGTCGTGCTGAACATCTCATTGAGCTGCGCCACATTCCCCGCGCCGTCGTCCGGGGTGTTCGTCGTGTAGCCTC
Source organism: uncultured Acidobacteriota bacterium (assembly GCA_963838705.1). Lineage (GTDB taxonomy): Bacteria > Acidobacteriota > Terriglobia > Acidiferrales > UBA7541 > Palsa-147. Next base: position 1,188,997 of record CAWIRU010000007.1, read on the forward strand.
CGGGCCCCGTGTAGCGATTCCGCGAATAGCCGATCCGGAAGCGCACTCTCGATTCCGGCAGCAGCGTCAGGTCGTAGTCCTCCATGCGCCGCACCGTATCCAGAAAATGCGGCGAAACCGTGATGGGAACGGCCGGACTCGAGCTTGCCGGATTCAGCGGATTCCCCAGCAGATTCCAATCCCAGTAATTCTTTGCCCGCCGGAAGAGAACGCGAAAGTCGTACAGCTTGTTCTTCTCCATGCGCAACCGGCTGACCGTATCCGGATCGCCGCCGTATCCAAAGTTACTGAAGCTCAGACTGTCGAAGAGGAAGGCGTTGTGATCGATCGAGCGCATATCCAGCGTGTAATCGAGCAGCCGCACGCCCTGCCCGAGATTGACGAACGTGTCGTACGTGGATTGATCGCCGTTGATCCAATTCGCGCGATACCCTGCTTCGATGGACTGCCGGATCTTGTAGCCCGCTCCGTTCACGCCCGCGTTGTCGTCGGAGTTGTCGTCAGAGCCGCTCTGTGCGTGGCAGACGGGCGGAAGAAACAGGGCCGCAATCAAGATCGAAAAGCTCAGATAGCGGAATCTCAGGCTATGGCTCATGACTTCCTCCGCGCAAGCGCGAACAGGCGTTCCTGCCAACTGCAAATTTGCTTCCTGTGGCGCTCGTGAAGGCGCGTGCTCGTTCATGTTCGGCTCTACTTGAAGAAAAAGTTGTCGAAATTCGAGCCGTGAATCTGTGAGTGGCACAGGGTGCATGCCTGGAAATATGTCTGCTGATTGTGAAACGAAGGCGTGTTCGTCGCGCCGCTGAAGCTCGAATTCGTGTGGCACTGAATGCACAGCAGGTTTACGTTGCTGACCTTCAGCATGTGCGCGTTCGCTCCGCCGTGCGGCACGTGGCAGGACTGGCATCCTTCGATTTTCACCGCGGGATGCTCGAACACGAACGGCCCCTGCTTTTCAGTGTGGCACTGGAAGCAAACCGTGTTCTGCGTGTTGGAAACGCGCACTTGCTTCGGTTTCGTCGAGCCGTGAACGTTGTGACAGTCGGTGCACTGGACGAGCCCCTCGTTTACGCGATGATGGAAAGGCATCTCGAACTGCGACTTCTGCTGCAGATGGCAGCCGTAACAGAGCTCCGGCTGCGCTTTCTTGAGCAGGAACTCCTTCGTCTCAGCATGATGCGGCGAGTGGCAGGACGTGCAACTGACATCGTTCTGGCCGTGCAGCGAATTGATCGCGTTCATGTGCTGCGGCCCGCCTGCGTGGCAGCTCATGCACTGCGCGTTGATCTCTTTGGCCGAGTGATCCGGGAAGATAAAAATCTTGGTCTTGTCGCCGCCCCCGGCGACGTGCGCGGCTCCTGGCCCGTGGCAACCTTCGCATCCTTGATGTGACGGGCCGCCTTTCGTGTCGAGCGTCGTCTTCCAGTGCGGGCTCTTTTCCCAGTTGTTATAGATCGCTTCGTGGCACGTCTTGCACGTTTCCGCGCCCACATATTCGCTGGAGCTCGCAGCCGCAGGTGCAGTTGCAGCGGCTTTCGCTTGCGTTGGGTCTTGCGTCTGGGCGTATAGAGGACGACCGGTCCCGATCACTACACCCAAGAAAATCCCCAAGAAAAAGAGGGCTGTGAACGCCACCTTCCGGCGCTTCATAGGATCTCCCATAAACTTTTCGGCCGTTGCGACCGAGGTTTTCAACCGGAGCCTTTTCGGCTTCCATTGTTGAGTCATCAGCCCTCTCCCGATTACGCGCCTAAACACGCGACTCAAGAATTGGATTCTGAATCCCCACGCCACAAAAGACTGGACCTAGCGACTAACGTCACACCCCGTGACATTTATCGTCACAGCCAAAATCGAACTTTAATCGAAAGAGAATCTAAAATATCCCTCAGGCCCGAAACTGTCCCTTTTTGCACACACTGTCGCATCGCTCACAACGTCCCGATGGCGGCGCTAGCCAGATCGTAGCGCTTAGACACTCGCCCCAATTCATGCGCGCACCGTCAGCACGGGACTCGCCGCGCGCGATACCACGCTATGCGCCGTGCTCAGCTCCAAATGCGTCGCCGCGCCGAGACGCCCTGGGCGACTGCGAATACCCATGACAATCAAGTCGGCACCGCGTTCATTTGCGGTCTCAACGATTCGCTCCCGCGGATCGCCGTATACGACAATCGCTTCAGGGCGGCACCATAACTCGGCCTCTTCCGGCACGACGTCGTGCAGCCGGTGCATCGCATCGGAGACTGAAAACCCCCCGGGTTCGGACTCGTGCGTACCACCAAATTTTCGGACGGCGTGCATCAGAATCAACCGCGCCTGGTTTTCCTGGGCTAGCGAAACAGCGTAGGGAGCCGCGGCGAGCGATTGCGGAGTGAAATCCACGGCGCAAAGAATCCGGTGGAATCGCCCGGCATTGTGCGCGCCCTTCTTCACTTGCGGACCAATCGTGAGAACCGGGATTGTGGCGCGGCGGAAAATTTCTTCGGCAACCGATCCGAGCAGCAGCTTTTGTGCGCCCGTTCGACCGTGCGTGCCAAGAACGAGCAGATCGGCCGAGCACCTTTGTATTGCGTCCTGAAGCCCCGGCCACACCTTGGTGCCGCGCAAGATCATCGTCTCGTGTGGCACGCCGGTCAGTTGCGCCGCGACGCGCTCCATATCGGCCTGCGCTGCATCTTCCAGCGCCTCGATCGAGAGCGCGGTTACTTCAGGCGTGGTGTAGACATAAGGGGGAGGCGCGAGTACGTGAAGTGCCGTGATCTTTCCCCCGTACTCTCGTGCGATGGCCGTGGCGAAGGGCAGGGCCAGCTCAGACGGTTCGGAGAAATCTGTCAGATAGAGAATGTTCTTGAGCGAGATTCGCGTCGCGTGTTGGACTGTGGACATGAGCCGCCTCCCACCGGCATGTTGCAATAGCCGGGGAGGGGTGGCAGTAGCTCCCGTCACAGATGGTTGTGACGTGCGTCACATTGCCGCGAGCGGAACGCTTATTTGATCGCAGCGAATTGGCGATCGAAGGACGGCTGAGGGCTGCTAAGTAGCCAGGATCTAAAGAGTTGGCGCGCCTTCGCGCCTTCGAGCTTGCGCCGGACCGCATCGAGCACGCTGATCTGGGCGCGCTCGGCGTGCCCGCGAAACGCCAGCCAGTAGGGGACGTGAAATTCGAGTCCGGCCGGAACCACGTCAATGCGCAAGTTCCGCGTGCGGAAAAAACCGAGCCGGAAAATCATCCGCTGAAGTTTCTCCTTCACCGCTTCGGCCGCGGGCCCCGTCGCAAGGCTGGCCGGCATGACGTTGCGAGTCTCAATCTGCACGAGCAAGTCATGCTCGATCGGGCCGTCGAATCCGTACATGTCGAGCGACCCTTCGACGGAATCGAGCGCCAGCCATTTCTCGTCGCGCTTCCCGCCATTTTGAATTTCCGCGCGGAAAAGCTGAAAGGGCACGTACGCATCCGCCAGCAAGCGCACCGGCCCCGAAATCAAATCCTTAGCCATCCCAGCAATGCCAGATGGCTGGAGCGCCAGGATCGCCTGCCCACTCGTCACATTTGGTCGAAGCGCTGAAATCTTCTGCATCGTCCGCCTCAGCGGAAGTAGAACCACAAACCAACGACAGTCGCGACCAACAGCACGCTGAAAGCCACGTTGAGCCTGTACTCGAGCGGCGTTTCTTTAGCGAGCTGCACGGTCTTGCCGCCAACTTCCTTCGTGTCGAGCTTCAGTCCGACAGTCGCAAACGTGAGGCCCGCCAGTTGTTCGCGCGTCGGCGCCGGCGTTTGATAACTGACGACGATCAGCACGGCGGCGCAAATTCCAAACATGAAGATCGCATAATGCAGAAAATTCATGTCCAGCAGCCAACGAATCATTCCGGATTCGAAGCGTCGAGTCTTGTCGAGAACTTCGAGCGTGAACCGCGTGGACCCGAGAACGAAGCCCGTCATCAATGACCAAATCGCGCCTTTCCCGTTCATTCGTGGCCAAAGTATTCCGAAGATGAAGCACACCGCGATCGGCGGGCTGATGTACGCCTGCACGCTCTGCAAATAAATGAAGAGCTGCGCGCTGATCAGCTTGATGAACGGAACCCACAGAAGCCCGAGCACCACGAGAATCCCCGTCGCCATGCGTCCGAACGCCACAAGCTGGAACTCATTCGCTTCCGGTCGAATTTTCTTGTAGAAATCGAGCGTAACCAGAGTGGATGAGGAATTAAACACCGAGCTCATCGCGCCCATCAGCGCCGCAAGCAGCGCCGCAATCATCACGCCGACCAAGCCGTGCGGCAAAAGATTGATAATGAGCGTGGGGTAAGCGATGTCGCCGTTTGTGATCGCGCCGGCGGCGTTGTGATGGAAGAGGTCGGGATACAGCGCGAGTGCCATGAGGCCCGGCAGAACGAGAATGAATACCGGAAGAATTTTCAGGAATCCCGCGAAAATCGTCGCGGCCTTGGGCATGTCCTTCGTCCCTCGCTGATAGTACCCGCTGAACGATCACCTGATCCGTGCACCAATACCAAATCCCGAGTATCGGAGCGCCGAAGAAAATCCCCGTCCACGGAAATTCGGAGTCGCTCGCCGGCTTGATCATGTGGAAGTAGCTCGGGGGAACGGCGGCGCGCAAGGCGCTAAATCCGCCGACGTGCGACATCCCAATCACCGTCAAAATCACCGCGCCCGCGATGAGAATCAGCGTTTGAATCAAATCTGTATAAATGACCGCCGCGAGTCCGCCCGCAATCGTGTAAACGCCCGTCGCGACCACCAAAATGATCGCCGCCGTCATCGGGTTCCATCCCACCACGCGCTCCAGCACCACGGCTGCGGCATACAGATGCACCGAAATTTTCGTGAAAATGTACGCGAGAATCGAAATCCCAGCCAGATACACCGCGCACGAACGGCTGAAACGCCGCTCGAGAAATTCGGGCATCGTAAAAACATTCGATCGCAAATAAAACGGCACGAAGACCCAACCGAGGATCAGTAGAATCAGGCAAGCCAGCCACTCGAACGCGCCCACGGCCAGCCCGGAGCTTGCGCCCGAACCCGCCAGCCCGATGAAATGCTCGGTCGAAATATTCGAAACAAATAGCGACGCGCCGATCGCGAACCAACCGACGTCCCGGCTCGCCAGAAAGTAATCCTCCGAGGTGCGTTCCTTCCGCGCGAAATACAACCCAATCGAGAAAATCAGCACGAAGTAAACAGCGATGACGGCGATATCGAGAGAATCGAGCGCTCGATGAGTGACCGCGGACCCGGCGACGAAGTGCATCAGCACCTCCGTTTGCGCCGGAAGGATAGCCTAATACCGCCCGAATCGGAACAACTGACTAACGTATGTTCCGCCGGCCCGCGCTTTCGCGGTGGTTCAATCAGACATTGAGCTTAAAGTAGTGGTAGGAAAGTAGTTCGCATCACCGATTTGCAGTTCTATAACTGAAGAGTTTCTGGCATTCCTTCCGGAGAAATCCTCCGGTCACCGGAATGATGTGATTGCCCTTCTCAAAGACGAACCGGCACGAAATGAGGCAAGCCCGCCACTTGTAATCCTCTGTGCCGCACTTTCGTCCATACGCCGCAATGTCTTCTTGTGAAACGCCATAGACGACCGCGCCAATTCTCGACCACACACAAGCGCCCGCGCACATGGCGCAGGGTTCATGCGTAGTGTAGAGAACGAAGTCGGGCAAGTAGCGCCCATAGCCGCTCGACACGTACTTGAGCGTTTCCAACTCGACGTGCTTGATGCTCGATCCCGAAGTCTTTACTCGGTTACCCGCGCTGGCAATCACCACTTCGCGCCTGCCGACAAGTCGCGTGATGACGGCGCCAATCGGATAATCGCCTCGATCTCCGGCCCGCTCGGCTTCCGAGATCGCCAACTCCATGAATTTCCTTCGCGGCTTATACGACGCAGGGATCATGTAAGTAGATTATATCCGTTTGTCGCAATCGTTTTCCCGATTCGCAGCAAGAGAAAATCATTCTCAGCGCGAAAAGACCGCTCCGTGCGCCGTGCCCGTTCCACTCCAGCTGTGCGGCCATTCGCGACTCGCAAACGAGAAGCCAACCTTTCCGTCCGTTCCACGAAAATTCTCGTCCAAAGAAAGCGCGCCGGTTTTTTGGTCCAGCTTCAGCAAGTACAAGCGATCCGAGCCTGAAGTCACGACGATGCGTTGCGTCTTCGCGCCCCATGCCGTCCAATGCGAATCGTAAGTATCACTGATCGTCAGTCGCGAAACTTCTACCGGCTTGGCCGCGTTCGCAACGTCGAGAACAATGTATCCGTGCACTGCCGGTACGGCTTGAACCAGAAAATGCCCGACGATTGTAGGAACCCCGCACCAATCACCGGGAAACTCATACATCAGTTTCGATGCCGTCTGGTTTGTATTCACCCCGGTGATGCGTTCGATTCCGCAGCCCAGTGTTTGTATGAGGACTGAGCCATCGGGTGCGACGCGCGCCTCTTCCGGGCTGATTTGTGCGTAGCGATTCTCGCCCACATCGAGATACGCCGTTTTGAGCAGCTTGAGATCGGAGAGACGCCACACCTGATACGTCACGCCCTGAAAAATTCCTTTGTACTGCATGGATGAATCCGTGGAGACGACGCGGTCGAGTTCAGGAAGCACGGCCAAGCTGTAGGGCAACAACAACGCATCCGCGAACGCCGGATCCGCGTTGCTCGCCGAGCGAATCACTTTGCCCTGGTCGTCAATCTCCACCAAGCCGCCCGTCAAGCCCATCGGTTCAGTCATTCCCGCGTGGTGCTCGTGCTGAAACGTCGCCAGAACGTGCCCGTTCGGCAGCCGCAAGTAGGAGTGCGGATGCATGTATCCGGCCATGTCAGTGAACGACGTCACAATCTTGGGATGCAGCGGATCGCGCACATCGAAGATAAACGTCCGGCCGGCGTCGTGATCGTTCGCGAAGAGCATCCCGCTGGCGGGCATTGTGTATTCGGTATGATGCACACGCATTGTCTGCTGATCGGTCACGACGGTCGTCACCAGGCGGCCGTACGACGCCGACGCCGGATCCGCGTCAATCACCGCGAGAAAGTCGTTGCCCTTGTGCGCCGCGTCACCGGCCCAGACAAACAGGTAGTCGTCCGTCGCCGCCGCTTTCTGCGCCCTGGACATCGCTGGAATATTCACGGCACAAAAAACCAACGCAAGGACAAACAAAGAACGTCGCATGGAGACCTCAACAAGCAATAGAAGTGGTTTCACTGCTGGAGCGAACGCACATCAATCGAAACACGGGCAGTATAGCACTCGAAATCTGAAGCCAATGTCCTGGCGGGCTCACACACCGTACGCCCGTTTGACCGACCTGCTTCGGGTTTGCGCCCACGCCGGGCTCCACGCGCTCGAAGTCGTTGGTAATAATCTTGAACCGTCCCATTTGCGGGCGGCCTGCTACCGAATCTTTGACCATTTCGTCTACATGTTCGAGCCTTGAGATAAATCGCAAGCGGGGCAATGGTTGGGACGGAGATGATTACTCGGCGGCAAACAATTCGCCTGTTGGGTTCGGCCGCAGTTGGAGCGTTACTTGGATCGGCGCGCCGAGGTCTGAGCTTTTCGTCTGCACCGAGTGTCTTCGCGGCAAACTACGATGCCACACCTCCCCTCGCGCCGGGCGCCCCCATGTCGCCGGAGCGTCTGGCTCGAATCGAAGCGTTCAAGAAACAATCCGAAGGGCTGGAAAAGAAGTTCGAGGCGCGCACGCACAAAGGTGACTGGGTGATGCCCTTTCGCTTATTCCGCCCGGAAGCAGCCGGGAAAGTGCCCCTGGTGATGTATCTCCATGGCAGCGGCGGGTTGGGCGACGACAATCTGAAACAGCTGGCCTTCGGCAATATCTTTGGCACGCGTGTCTGGCTGCTCCCGGAGAATCAAAAGCGCTTTCCCTGCTACGTCGCCGTGCCGCAGACCGACCGGGGATGGGCCCGATACGATCTATCGCAACAAACTCAAGGGCCGGCGAAAGTGCTCCCCGGATTAGGCGACGGGTCACGGATGGCACTAGAGGTCATCGATGCGCTGCGCCGCGAGTTCACGATCGATGAACGGCGCATCTACATCATGGGTCAATCGATGGGAGGCGCGGGCACCTGGAATGTAATCACGTATCGTCCGCAGTTTTTCGCCGCCGCAGTGACCTGCTGCGGAAGCATCTCCACCGAGGATGGCACCGGCTCGATTGACACCCCATTGTGGAATTTTCACGGTGACTCCGATCAAACCGTTCCTGTTTCCGTGTCGCGTGATCGCATCGCGGCAAGACGCAAAGCAGGTGGTCACCCCCTTTACACCGAGTACGCTGGCGTAGACCACAATGTTTGGGAGTGGGCGTTCACCGAACCTTCGCTGGTCGATTGGTTATTCTCTCAACGCCGTGCTTGACCGGAGGAGTACATGAGCATGCTCACCCGTATTCTGAATTGCAGCACAGTAACACTATTTGCTGCCACTTCCCTGTATGCGGGGCCTCCACCGCGCGTTCAATCCTTTCCTCTGCGCGATACCGCCGGCCTGATTGCTCCAAACGTGAAGACGCAAGCGGTCACGTATATGGGACGCAAATCCGTCCGCATCACCATGGATGGCGACGACCGCGATGGCCTAGCGCTCCTGCCGGGCACCGACTTCCAGGATGGAGTTATCGAGGCGGATATCGCCCTGAAGACCACCGCGCCGCCGGGTGTCAGGTATCCCGGCTTTATCGGGATTGCCTTCCGCGTCAAGCCCGACGCCTCCCATTACGAGTTGTTCTACCTGAGGCCGGGAAACTCGGAGGCCGCCGATCAAGCGATGCGGAATCACGCCGTTCAGTACAGCTCGGAGCCGGAATTCGGATGGTATCGCCTGCGCCGCGAATGGCCCTCAGTCTATGAATCTCACGCGGACCTCGCGATGGAAACTTGGACAAAAGTGCGCATCGAAGTAGCTGGCCGCGCCGCGAAACTCTATCTCAACGGATCGGACAAGCCGAGTCTGGTGGTGGACGGTTTGAAAGGCGAGGATTTGCACGGCGCCGTCGGGCTGTGGAGCTTCACCGACGAGGAGGCATACTTTTCGAACGTTCGGATTACGCCTGCCGAGCCCCAGAACCTGAAAAACGGATCGGACGTCGCCGGTTCGTGGGAGATGCACTATTCAACCGATATAGACGGAGGCGACGCGTCAATGGAGTTGCATCGCGACGGAGACAACGTCACCGGAACATGGTCCGGCCCGATGGGCGAAGGCCTCGCGATCACCGGCACCTGGCGGAACGGTTACGTGGAACTCCGGTTCGCGGGTCAGTGGCCGGAGCAAAACCGCCGAGGAGCTCCGGGTCCCGTCCACGCATTCCTCACCGGTTGGATTGACGGCGATTCCGCCAAGGGCCGCATTCGCGTGCCAGCACATTCCGATGGCACATGGGCAGCGAAGCGAAAGCAGTAGGCAGCCGCCCTCGGAACAGCATTTACCCCTCACCCAACTTCTCAATCTTCATCGGAGCCGGGAGGCCTCCGCATCCCGAAACCCCCGCGCGCAGAGACGTGCGCTTCGAATCATCCCACCGCGCGTTGACTTGCCGTTGGACGCGGAATAGAATTCGCGCCGATGCCCGACTCTTCTCCACTCTCTGGACGCACGATCTCCCACTACCGAATCCTTGAAAAACTTGGTGGCGGCGGGATGGGAGTCGTCTATAAGGCCGAGGACACTCGCCTCGACCGCGCCGTCGCTTTGAAATTCCTTCCCGACGATGTGGCGCATGACCCGCTGGCGCTCGAGCGCTTCAAGCGTGAAGCCAAAGCAACGTCTGCGCTCAATCACCCCAACATCTGCACCATTTATGACATTGGCGACGACGCGGGACGGACATTCATCGCCATGGAGTTTCTGGACGGCGTGACGCTGAAGCATCTGATCGGCGGAAAGCCTGTTGAGACGGATGTTCTACTCGGCTTGGCGATTGAGATTGCCGACGCTCTGGACGCCGCTCACGGGAAAGGCATCGTCCACCGCGACATTAAGCCTGCGAATATCTTCGTCACCGAGCGCGGGCACGGGAAGATTCTGGATTTCGGACTGGCAAAGACGTTGCCGCCCGCGTCGGCGATGTCAGCGACACAGGAGACCGCCGCCGCGGTGTCTCCCGAACATCTGACCAGTCCGGGCAGCACGCTCGGCACGGTCGCATACATGTCGCCGGAGCAAGTGCGGGCGAAGGAATTGGACGCCCGAAGCGACCTGTTTTCCTTTGGAGCTGTGCTTTACGAAATGGCGACGGGGACGTTGCCCTTCCGCGGAGAAAGTTCCGGTGTGATCTTCAATTCGATTCTGGAGCGAGCCCCAATTCCTGCTGTGCGACTGAATCCCGACCTGCCAACAGACTTGGAGAGAATCATCAACCGGGCGCTGGAGAAAGACCGCAACCTGCGGTACCAACATGCCTCTGACATGAGAGCAGAACTGCAGCGTCTAAAGCGAGACACGAGTTCAGGAGTTCTCAGTGGCTCTCACGCCGTCTCATCGGCCTCGCCCGTGACGCAGTCGGCGTCCGGCGATTCGGGCACGACGGCATCGGCACAGACGCAGGCGGCGCATGACTCCGGCAGTTCCGTTGTCGCCGCGGCTGCAAAACAGCACAAGGGAGCGCTCGCGGTTGTCTTCGTAGTTGCGCTAGTGCTTATCGCCGGAGCGGGATACGGCCTCTATTCGTTCCTGGCCAAGAAACCGGTCGCGATTCCGTTCCAAATCTTCACTGTCACGCAGGTCACAAACTCTGGCAAGGCTCTATTCGCGGCAATTTCGCCCGATGGGAAATACGTGGTCAGCGTAATTGACGATAAGGGAAAATCAAGCTTGTGGCTTCGCAATGTCGCCACCGGAAGCAACACGCAAATTCTCGCTTCTGACCCCGCAGCAATACGGGACCCCGCATTCTCTCTTGACGCTAACTATATATTTTATCGAAAGGCAGCGGACGCCACGCAGTCCTCTTTCCTTCTCTTCCGGATGCCGGTGCTTGGCGGCACACCCCAACTTTTGGTCCGCGACGTTGACCGTGGCCCAACCTTCTCGATCGACGGCAAGCGCATGGCATATATTCGGGCCAACGATCCCGATGTCGGCAAGTACCGCATCCTTTCAGCCAACGTTGACGGCAGCGATGAAAAGATTCTTCAAATTTCGCAGACTCAGGTTCCAGATTCACTCTCGTGGTCTCCGGACGGGAAGAGAATCGCGTTTAATTCTTACCCTCAGACAGACGCTCAGGGGCAGATCGGCATATTCGATATTGAAAGTGGAAAGGACACTCCGCTTACGGCGTCTCCCGACAGGACTTTCTTCGACCTCGCCTGGACGCCCGACGGCCGCGGTCTTCTTGTCAACTACGCGGATCGCACTTCGGGCGCGAACAGCCGGCAAATTGGCTTCGTCTTCTATCCCGGCGGCCGGTTTCAATCCCTTACCAACGACACGCACAGCTACCAAAATTTGAGCGTTTCAGCAGATGGCAAATCCTTAGTTTCCATTCAACAACAGGAGTCGGATTCGATTTACGTGCAGCCGGCGTACGGCAAAGGGACTCCCGTTCAAGTCCCGGGCCTTCCGAATCAAGCCGCAGTTCAGGGACTAGGCTGGGACGGCCACGGGAATTTGCTCGTCACCACTTCAAATTCGATCCTGCGGATGTCTCTCGATGGGAGCCAACAAGAGGCCCTCGTTTCCGATCCAAGCGCATTCATGGATCCGGCCAATGCGTGTGGGAATGACGGCCCTATCGTATTCAGCTGGTTTCTTAGGGAAGGAAAAACGACGAGAAACGTCTGGCGAGTGAATGCCGATGGGACGCATCCAAAGCAGCTTACAAACGGCAAAAACGACCGATTCCCGATCTGTTCGCCCGACGGAAAGTGGGCGTACTACTCGGATTTCGCCCGCACCCGCATCATGAGAATACCCCTTGACGGTGGATCTCCGGCGCTTGTCGAGGGCAGCGACATACCAAATGGATTCGTCGTGGGCGGAGCAAATTTCTCTCCCGACGGCAAGTGGCTGCCCGAGGTCGCGTCCACCACTGATCCCGCCACGCAGGTTTTCACAAGCCGGATCGCTCTTATCGATGTGAACGCCAAGTCCGTCGCCTCGACGAAATTTCTCGTTCCGCGCCCTGAGATTGCCTACCCCATTGCCTTTGCGCCCGATGGAAAAGCCGTCGCGTATAGCATCGTCGAAAATGGCGTCGGCAACATTTGGGCGCAGCCGCTTGACGGCTCGGCGGGACATCGGCTGACGAATTTCGCCACAGACCAGATCGGCGGTTTCTATTTTTCGCCCGACGGCAAATCTTTGGCCGTCGGGCGGCAGCACGTAGTCTCGGACGCGGTGCTCCTGCGCGACATACGCACGGCATCGCAGTAGCTACACTCCCCACCCGTCACTCTCGGCCTCGCCCGCGCCTACGCTCTCGCTGGCGACACCGCCAAAGCGAAGACCGCCTACAATGATTTCTTCACGCTCTGGAAAGACGCCGACCCCGACATTCCCATTCTTCAGCAAGCCAAGGCTGAATACGCCAAACTGAAGTGATCCACCCGGCCGCGCGTTGACTTGCCGTTTGGCGCAGAATAGAATTCGCGCCGATGCCTGATTCCTCCTCGCTTTCCGGACGAACGATCTCCCACTTCCGTATCATCGAGAAGTTGGGCGGCGGCGGAATGGGTGTCGTTTACAAGGCCGAGGACATAAAGCTGCACCGCTTTGTCGCCCTGAAGTTCCTTCCTGACGAGATCGCCAAGGATGCGCAGGCTCTGGCCCGTTTCCAACGCGAAGCGCAGGCCGCCTCCGCGCTCAATCATCCGAATATCTGCACGATTTATGAAATTGACGAACACAACGGGCAGGCGTTCATCGCCATGGAGTTTTTGGATGGCGTCACGCTGAAGCATCTCATCGGCGGAAAGCCAATCGAGATGGAAGTTCTGCTCGGTTTGGCGATTGAGATTGCGGACGCCCTCGACGCCGCTCACTCCGAAGGCATCGTTCATCGAGATATTAAGCCAGCGAATATTTTCGTGACCAAACGTGGCCACGCGAAGATTCTTGATTTCGGGCTGGCAAAGACGTTGCCGTCCGCCTCGGCGATTTCGATGTCGGCGACGCAGGATACCGCCGACGCCGTTTCTCCTGAACACTTGACGAGCCCGGGATCGACGCTCGGCACTGTCGCGTACATGTCGCCAGAGCAAGCGCGTGCGAAAGAACTCGATCCGCGGAGCGATTTGTTCTCTTTCGGCGCTGTGCTTTACGAGATGGCCACAGGCGCGTTGCCTTTCCGAGGCGAGAGTTCTGCGGTCATCTTCAACGCGATTCTCGAACGCGATCCGGTCCCCGCGATCCGCCTAAACCCCGACCTTCCGCCCAAGTTAGAAGACATCATCAACAAAGCTCTGGAGAAAGATCGGGAACTCCGCTACCAGGGCGCAGCGGAAATGCGCGCCGATTTGAAGAGGCTAAGGCGCGAAACGGAAACCGGACGTTCGGGCACAACGGCGGTTGCGGTCGTAGATTCGAAGTCGTCGTCCGCCGGTACCAATATTGGCTCGTCCTCCCACGAGTTTGCGGCTCGGGCCGAAAGCAGCGCGGGACTGCGGCCGCAAAGCGAAGTGGCGCATGCCTCCGGCAGTGCGGCTGTCGCCACTGCCGCGAAGCAGCACAAAGGCGCGCTAATCGGCGGAATTGTGGTTGCGCTTCTGCTGATTGCCGGCGCGGGCTACGGACTCTACTCGCTCTTCGCCAATCGAACCGTGGCGATTCCATTTCAAAGCTTCGACGTCACGCAGGTCACAAATTCAGGCAAGGCAGTCCTCGCGGCAATTTCTCCGGACGGGAAGTATGTCGTAAGCGTGGTCAACGACAACGGCAAAGAAAGCTTGTGGCTTCGAAATGTGCCCAGCGGCAGCAACACCCAAGTCCTCGAACCTGATAACTTTATCATTCGCAGCCCCGCGTTTTCGCCGGATGGGAGTTTTATCTTCTACCGTAAAGCCGCTGATGCCACCCAGGCCGTATTCCTCGTGTATCGAATGCCGGTGCTCGGCGGCACGCCGCGACTTTCGGCTCGCGATGTTGACGTCGGCCCAACTTTTTCGCCCGACGGCAAGCGCATGGCGTACGAACGCGACAACGATCCAGAAGCCGGCAAGTATCGTGTTCTGTCGTCGAATCTTGACGGCAGCGACGAGAAAGTTATCCTAATCGGTTCGCTACCGGGCCCGGATACCCTTTCATGGTCGCCTGACGGAAAGCGAATCGCTTTAAATTCTTATTCTCAAAGCAATGCGCAGGGACAGATCAGCACCGTCGAGATTTCGAACGCTAAGGACACTCCGCTTACGTCGTTTACGGACAGAAGCTTCTCAGACTTGACCTGGACTCCCGATGGACGGGGCCTACTGGTGATCTTTCGCTCTGCGGGTGCAACCAACCAGCAAATTGGATTCGTTTCATATCCCGGGGGGCAGTTCCATGCCATTACGAACGACACGCATGGATATCAAACCGTAAACCTATCGGGGGACGGCAAAGCGTTAGTCTCGATTCAGCGGCAAGAAACGGATTCAGTCTCCTTGCAGCCCATGGTGAATAAGGGCACGCCTGCGGCGGTTCCGGGCCTTCCCAATCAGGCCGAAGTCCGAGGTGTGGGATGGGACGTCCATGGAGATTTGATCGTCACCACGACGACTTCGATCTTGCGAATCGCGCACGACGGCAGCCGGCAACTGGCTCTCTTGAGTGACCCATCAGAGAGGATAGTGGGGTCTTCCGTTTGCGATCGGGGCGGGCCCATTCTCTTCAGCACGAATCTTCGGGAAGGGAAGACCTCGATTAACATCTGGCGCGTAGACGCCGATGGGTCTCGCGCGGCGCAACTCACGAGCGGCAAGCAAGATACGCTTCCGGTCTGCTCGCCGGATGGGGCATCTTTTTACTACGTAGATGGCGCTACAAATTGGGTTATGAAGATGCCCATCAACGGTGGAGCTCCGGAGCCCGTCAAGGCTACCGAACTTCCCACTGGATTCATGCAAGGTGCAGCGAGCCTTTCACCAGACGGCAAGTGGATGCCGGAGATCCAGACGACAACTGATCCGGCTACGCAGACAAGCACGAATAAGGTTTCTCTTGTTGATGTGAAAGTGAATTCCGGGACGTCCGTGAAATATCTCGATCCCCGCGCCGACATTGCCATTCCCATTGCCTTCACTCCGGACGGCAAAGCGGTGGCATACAACATCGTCGAAAGCGGTATAGGCAACGTTTGGGCGCAGCCGCTCGATGGCTCGCCGGGTCATCGCTTGACGAACTTCACATCCGATCAAATTCGCACGTTTCAATTCTCCCCCGACGGCAAGTCGCTCGCCGTCGCCCGTGTCCACATCGTCTCCGACGTAGTCCTCCTGCGCGACACCCGCTCGGCCTCACAATAGCCGCCTCTCCGGCAGTCTAGCGTTGCCGCCAAAATTTCTCGTTGTGGCATACTGCTTCATCGCGGATGCGCCCGCGTTTGCGTGACGCGGAACCTGCCACACTACAAATCTCCAAATAGGGCTCTCGGATTGCGAAACAAACTCTGGATCGGCCATCTCGGATTCATTCTTTCCGGCATAGCCAATACGACGCTCGGCCCGATTCTTCCCATGCTGTCGCGGCGTTGGTTGCTCGATGACGTTCACGCCGGCCAACTTTTCACCGCCGAGTTCCTGGGAGCGATGATTGGAACGATCGTTTCCGGGCGCTTGGCGACGTGGCTCGGCTGCCGCCGCGCGGCGGCTCTCGGCTTGGCGGCGATGGGCATCGGCCTCGCGGGCATCGGCGTGAGCGGCCCTCTCGCCGGCGAGGCGTGCGTTTTCATTCTGGGACTAGGTCTCGGCGCGACCACCATGCCGATCAATTTGTGGATCACGCTCGCCGAGCCCGAACGAAGCGCGGCGGCGGCGAATTTGCTGAATGCCTCCTGGTGCATCGGCGCGGCGTCTTCAGCGCCAATCATCACTTTCTTCGCGCTTCACACCACTCTTCCGCGGATTCTCGCCGTGATTTCAATCTTCGCGCTGCTGATGGCCGCTCTATGCGGCGCGGAGCGGGAACCGCTTCCGCCGGTTCCCGCGGCGGCGAATGTGCCGGAGGCCCTCGCGAAATCTCGGAGCGCCACGCGGCGCGAATTCATTGTCCTGGTCTCCGCGGTTATCTTTGTCTACGTCGGCATCGAATCGGGAGTCGGCGGCTGGGTGACCACCTACGCCACTCGCTTAAGTCTTTTGCCGGCCGCGATCATCGGGTTCGCGCAATCCACATTTTACAGTGCGCTTCTCATCGGTCGAGTCGCCGCTCCATTCATCCTCAAGCGAATGAACGCAGGCCGTCTTGTATTGCTCAGCGCAGGTGTTTCGGTCGCGGGAATGGTGCTCGCGGTCGCGGCGTCGCAAGCCATGCCGGTTCTTGCGGGCCTTTTTATTACGGGAATCGGGTTCGCCGTTATCTTCCCGACCACGGTCGCGGCTTTCTCGGACCGCTTGGGCGCCGGATCAATCCGCTTGGCCGGCTGGATATTCACGCTGGGCTACGTCGGCGCGGCCACGATTCCGTTTGTGATGGGGGCAGCGTCCGAGCGATTTCACGGATTGCGTTTCGGAATGGCCGTGGCACTCGCGTGCGCGGTAATCCTGTTTGCGATCCAATTCCAGATCAACCGGCTGCCTCAGCACGAGGCTTAAGGCCGAAAGCCCGTTATCCGCACGGCCCGGGACGTGTATTTTTAGCCGCCCAGCAGTATCATAGGCGCTCTTTCAGGGTGCTGGTGCCCGGTGGCAGGAAGGCTCCTCCGCATGGCTCATCGCTTCACGATTGGCGTCGAGGAAGAATTTCAAATTATTGATCCCGCGTCGGGAGAACTTCGCTCCCACGTCAGCCAGTTGATCGCCGCAAGTTCTCCGGAAGTCGGTGAGCAGATCAAGCCGGAACTGCATCAATCCATCGTCGAGATGGGCACGAATATTTGCGATAGCGTCGACGATTTGCGCCCGGAAATTTACCGCATGCGCCGCGAGATTGTAAGCGCGGCAGACCGCGCCGGCTCGCAGGTCGCCGCTGCTGGGACGCATCCTTTCTCGAGTTGGATTGATCAAGTCATTTCCCCCGGCGAGCGATACAGCAACATCGTCGAGGAACTTCAACAACTCGCGCGTTCTCTCCTGATTTTCGGCATCCACGTGCACGTCGCCATGCCCGATCGCTCCACGACGATCGCCATGATGAATCAGGTGCGCTATTTTCTGCCCCACTTGCTCGCGCTTTCAACGAGTTCCCCATTTTGGATGGGCCGCGATACAGGCCTGAGATCCTACCGCACCACAATTTTTCGCAGGTTTCCGCGCACTGGCGTGCCCGAATATTTCGGGTCGTGGAGCGATTACGACGATTACGTAAAGCTGCTCGTCGAGTTGCATTGCATCGATAACGCGAAAAAAATTTGGTGGGATGTCCGCCCCCACCCGACCTTCGGCACGCTCGAATTCAGAATCTGCGACGTCCCAACGCGCGCCGAAGACTCCATCACTCTCGCCGCGCTCACGCAGGCCATCGTCGTGAAACTCCATCGCCTCTACACAAAAAATCTCGGCTTCCGCCATTATCCGAAAGCGCTGATTGAAGAAAATAAATGGCGCGCCGTGCGATGGGGAATTGACGGCAAGCTGATCGACTTCGGCAAGCGTGAAGAAGTTCCCATGCGCCAGCTCGCGCTCGAATTGCTCGAATTCGTGGATGATGTCGTGGATGATCTCGGCAGCCGCAGCGCCGTCGAGGGCGTTCATCGAATCCTCAGAGACGGCACCAGCGCCGAGCGTCAATTGGAAGTGTTTCACCAGACGGGCAGCTTGCAGGCCGTCGTACAGCGTCTCGTCGCCGAAACGCGCGAAGGGACCGATCGCCCCAACGCATCATCAGCGCGGGCGGATTAGGTTAGCCGAAGAATTCTGCGCGCGAAGGGCCCTGCGCGGGGCCCGAAGAAGGAAATTTATCTGCAAGGAGTTGTCGCGATGAAAATCGGGCTGATGTGTGGACGCGAATTCAGTTTTCCTCCCGCGTTTCTGCAGCGCGTGAACGAACTCGGAGCGAAGGACGGGATCTCCGCCGAATTCGTAAAACTCGGCGGCACAATAATGGGCGAGCCCGCGCAATATCGCGTGATCGTGGACCGCATTTCGCACGAAGTGGAATATTACCGCGGCTATTTGAAGCACGCCGTCCTGCAGGGAACTTACGTCATCAACAATCCCTTCTGGTGGACCGCCGACGATAAATTTTTTAATTATTCCGTAATGCAAAAACTCGGCCTCGCTATTCCGAAAACAATTCTTCTTCCGCAAAAAGGCTATCCCTCCGATGTGGATATCAACTCTGAGTCGCTCCGAAATCTCGAATATCCGATCGATTGGGACGCTCTGCTCGATTACGTCGGCCGCCCGGCCATTCTCAAGCCATTTTCCGGCGGCGGCTGGAAGCACGTCTACAAAGTTAGCAATCGCGATGAACTTCTCGCCGCCTACGACGGCACTTCGCCCTATTGCATGACGCTCCAGCAATTCATCAATTTCGATCAGTACGTCCGCTGCTTCACTTTCGGCAAAAATGAAATTTTGCCGGTGGCGTACGATCCTAAGGAGCGGAGGTACCTTGTCATTCACGATTATCTTTCGCCCGAACTCGGCGACCGCGTGGTGCGGGACGCGCAGTTGATCAATCAGGCGCTCGGCTACGAGATGAACACGATCGAATTCGCCGTTGATAACGGTATTCCGTACGCCATCGATTTCCTCAATCCCGCGCCGGATTTCGAGCGCGATCGCATCACGCAATTTTATTTCAACGAAGTTGTCGAGCGCATGTCCAAGCTCGTCATAGATCGCGCGCTTCATGGCACGGCGTCGAATCCCTGGCCGCGCTGGGAACAAATGCTCGGCATCGGCCAGGCCGCGGGATTTACGGGCGCTCCAGGCGCGGCGCAAGCGGGAGCGAAATCTGCATGATGGCATCGGGTGCGTCGCCGCTCGGCGAAAACGCGGGTCTGCGCGCCGCGCCGTCATCGGCGAGCCCGGCGGAATTTTGGAATTCGCTTCTGCGTCCGGACGTCGAGTTGCAGCCCGCGTATTGCGCGGAACTCGCGAAAAAAATGCGCGAGCGGAAGCTGACTTTCGGCGATCGCATTCATTGCCCCTTCCTGCGGCCATTTTTTCTCGACGAGCGCGACGAAGCACGCGTGCGCGCCGTCGCCGAAACCGTCGCGGTGCTCGGCGAACGCGTGGCGCAAGCTGCGCTCGAATCGAGAGAGCTGCTCGACCAGCTCGGCCTTCGCCCTGAAGAAGAGCGCCTGGCGCGGATCGAGCCGGGTTACGCGACGGCCAGCACGGCGTCGCGCCTCGACGCGTTCCTCCTGCCCACGTCGCTGCAATTCGCGGAATACAACGCCGAATCGCCCGCGGGCCTCGGCTATTCGCAAACGCTTTCGGAAGTGTTCAGCGAACTCGAAGTGATGTCGCGGTTCCGCGAGGCCTACAGCGTCCGCAGCTACCCGCTGATGGAATCGATTTTAGACGCTCTGCTGGCTAGTTTCCGCGATTGGGGCGGCACATCGAAAGCGCCGCAAATCGCCATCGTCGATTGGCGCGAAGTTCCCACATGGAGCGAGTTCGAAATCCTGCAAGCGCGATTCGAAAAGCTCGGCGTCCCGACGATCATCTGCGATCCGCGCGATCTCGAGTTCAAGGGCAACAAGCTCACCGCGCAGGGAAAAAAGATCGAATTCGTCTACCGCCGCGTGCTGATGAACGACATCATCGCGCGCCCCGCGGAATGCGCCGCGCTCATGGCCGCCTACGAAAGCCGCGCCGTCTGCGTCGCCAACACGCTCCGCTGCAAAATCCCGCACAAGAAAGCCTTCTTCGCGGTTCTCACCGACGAGCGCAATCGCGAAATGTTCAGCCCCGAAGAGCGCGAGCTGATTCGCCGCCACGTTCCATGGACGCGCCTCGTCGGAGAAATTCGCACCACGCGCGCGGGCGAATCGATCGATCTGCTCGCGCACATCCGCGAGCACCGCGAGAATTTCGTCCTGAAGCCGAACGATGAATATGGCGGCGCGGGCGTGCTGCTCGGCTGGGAAACCGATCCCGCCGCGTGGGACGCGGCCATCGCGCGCGCCGTGAAAGACGGCTACGGCGCGTGGGTGGTGCAGGAAAAAATCGCGGTGCGCCGCGAAGTCTTTCCCTTCGTCGAAGCGGGCAACAAAGTTGTCATGAAAGACATGCTCGTGGATTTCGCGCCCTATCTTTTCCGCGGCAAGCTCTCCGGCTTCCTCACGCGCCTCAGCTCCACCGGCCTCGCCAACGTGACCTCCGGCGGCGGCCAAATCCCCGCCTTCGCCGTGAAGCGCATCGCGTAATAAATTTCCGCCGTGCATTTCCGCCGGATCGTGTCCACAGAGCGTGGGGCTTGAAAATCCGAAAAGTTACGGTTTAAAATCGTAGTGAAATCCTACCCTTTGTACGCCCGTCCGGGCACCCCGAGCTGTATACAGTTTAAAAAATCCGAAAACAGTGACGAGTGACAAGTGACTAGTGACGAGCAGGGGCCGGGAGGCCCTCCGGGCCTCTCTTCGAGGCTCAGGGCGGAAAGGGCAGCCGAGTGACCCATTCGACCGCACCAGTGGACTCAGGGTCGACGGAATAGGACATAAACCTCGGGACATGAACAATTTGGAGGGGGTCGATGAGATTGCTGGAGAGACCGGAAAGGCAGCGCAGGGAAGCGCAACTGGACGACGAGCGGGCGCCGCGTCCGCGTGTGAATGCGCGCGAAAGGACCATTCGGGCCTACAGCGCCTATCTCGAATTACGAGACGCGGCGGCGTGCATGCACAACGAGCTGGCGTCGCAGCTGAGAGTTCTTGACCTCACGATGATGGAATATCGGGTGCTGGATACGCTCTGGCGCGAGCCGCAGTACCTGGAGAAAATCAGCATGCTGCTCGATATCCAAAAACAGAACGTCGCCAAAACGATCCAGCGGCTGTGGGAATCGGGTTGGGTGCGGCGGAGGAGGCGAAGGCTCGCTCCGTGCTACGACCGCTGGAACGCCGTGATCGAGCGCGGCGTGCGGCCAAACGGCAGCAAACCGCGGGGCAGGCTCGTTAACCAGATCGAGTTGACGGAGTACGGACGAGAGCAATTCAAGAGGATTCGTCCCTTGCACCTGAAGCTGGTGAAGGCGTGGATGAGCGTGCTCGACCAACGCGAGCAACTGACGCTCACGCGTTTCTGCATGAAGCTCCGCCGCGGAAATATTGTGAAGTTTGCGCTCGAAGCCCGGTGGTGGGATCGCGATGAGAATTGGGCGGAGGTGGTGCGGCAGAGGTGAACTACATCCCTCGCGAAGATTAAAATGTGACGCGGGTCCTTAGAACCGAGGATTTTGAATCCTGATGGGAGAAAGACGGCAGGAAAGTGCTATCGCTTGAAAGTCTTCTTTCGTCCTCGTTTTTTCGTTTTCCGCTTGCCCCGCGTTCGCCGGACGAGCAGTTCCGGCGCGATGTCCAAGATCTTCTTACGCTCGCCAGTCGCCAGCCATCCTAGGCAAGTTATCAAGCTGTCGGTCCACACTTCACTCGGGAGTAACGGGACCGGCTGAAAAATCTCGATTAACGTTGAGTCCTCGCTTCGCGGAATGAGCCAGGCTCCAACGGTATAGCGAAATATATTCCAGTCACTGGTCGACGGTTGCATGTTGACCGCAAGGATGTCGAATTCTCCGAATCGGTACGGTCGAGTGTCCTCGTTTGTCTGCGGGTCGAATCCCCCTCGCGTTTTTTGAACTTCGACTACGTATGACGCCTCAGGGTAATGCCGATTCGCCTGTGTCGCCATCATTGGCTTCTGCTTCAGCATCCGCTGCAGTTTAACTTGAACGCGCGCGTCGGTGGGGGTTGTCCCCTCCGACCGGAGCAGAAAATCGTAAGCTTTGTCTTCGACAAACGGAATTACTTTCCATTTCTTCAGACCGGCCAAAACATTCCTCTCAAAAATGGCCTCAGCAATGATGCCACGCACGCCTCGCTTCGTCAGGTCGGATGACCGGGCGATTGCGCTGAGAATGATCTCGGCACCGACGCCCCATTCTTTCTCCAATGGATGTTGCGGCAGCCGCGCCGTTAGATATTCAAACAAAGCCGCCCTTTGCTCGTCCGAGCATTCATCTAGTAGCCTCTTTAGGTCGCTGGCAAATTCGGTCATTTGGGCGGTCTTCCGGGTCGTTCTCGCTCGTAATTCCTGACATCCGACCTCTTCAAGAGGGTTTTACCCGCAATGCGCAACACGCGGAATCGCCCTTTCTTGATCAGACGGGCAATAGCCTGGCGCGAGACACCGCGAATTCGCGCAGCGTCCGCTTGAGAAACCCAGTCGTCAGAAACGATTGCTCCGTTCAAGAGATGAGTTGACATTGTCAACCTATTTCTGTTATTCTTTTTCATTGTGAGGCCGAAATATCATGGCATTATTCATGCGTGTTCGCCTAAAGCGGCGACAGCGGGACCGATGAGCTGACATGGCCTCAGCCGCAACGACAAAACGCGCCCGAAGAGAACCATCGCAGTCTCACCCATCTTCGCTGGTCGCGAAAACGCCATATTTCCAGTCGGAGTATGGTGCCGCTTATTTGGGCGACTCTTTGGATCTCCTTCGATCCTTGCCGACAGGCAGGGTCAATCTTGTCGTTACTTCGCCCCCTTACGCCTTACATTTCAAAAAGGAGTACGGAAACAAGAGCAAGAAAGAATACGTCGATTGGTTTCTTCCTTTCGCCACCCAAATTCACCGCATCTTAACTGAAGATGGCAGCTTTGTCCTGAACATAGGCGGAAGCTATAACCCCGGAACCCCCACGCGATCCCTCTACCACTTCAAGCTGCTCATTGCCTTGGTTGAAAAGGTCGGCTTTCATCTCGCGCAAGAATGCTTCTGGTACAACCCAGCCAAAATGCCTATGCCCGCGGAGTGGGTGACCGTCCGCCGCATTCGCGTGAGGGACTCCGTCGAATACGTCTGGTGGTTCTCGAAGACGCCTTGGCCGAAAGCTTCGAATCTTTCCGTGCTTAAGGAATATAGCGAGGACATGATTCGCCTAAATCGCAACGGCGTCCGCGGAACAGTAAGGCCTTCCGGACACGTGATTCGCAATTCCTTTGACAAAATCGACGCCGGTGGTTCGATACCCACCAATGTGACGGAAGCGGGCCTGCCGGATCTTCCCGAGAATATGCTGAAAATGGGTAACAATGCGGCGAACGATTCCTACACAAAGCGATGTAAGGAAAATGGCGTCAAGATTCACCCCGCCCGGTTTCCTGCGCTTCTCCCCAAGTTCTTCATTAAGCTGTTAACCGACGCCGGGGACCTCGTTGTAGACCCATTCGCGGGGTCGAACACAACAGGATCCGTTGCCGAAAGACTGAAGCGCCGATGGATCGCGAGCGAGGCAGTTGAGGATTACCTCAAAGCTAGCACATTTAGATTCGAGGATGATGCAGGGCGAAGAGACCATCGCCAGGTGGCACTCTTTGACCGACTCGGAAATCAGTAAGCCTCCGGCACGGTGATCGCTTCTTATATTATCCGCACGATCTGTTACAGAACGAACGCTAACGCCTTGGGACTGAGCGTACTTCAAGACTCCGATTGTCAGGCGTATTAATCGCTTTAGGAGGGGCGACTCGCGTTCGACAGAGAAGCAGTTCTCGGGTGGTGGCCGTTACGCTGGACACCTTGAGAAGTGCGCAGCACTCGGCGGCTTTTTAAGTATGAATCGAGACCGCCCTCTCACCAAATCCTTACATCATGCCCGTTTGATTTCTCGCCAACAGTCTGCTAGGGTGGTTGCGGAGCTATGACCGAAAGGTACATGTACGGTGCGATTAACGGAGTGAACGCAGCGGAAATCCGCTCAATTTTAACCGGGACACCAAAACAATTAGAAATCGCCGTAAACCATAGAAAACAAAACACGGAGGTCGTTTCTAACCGGGACACGAAAAGGGGTGCTTTCGGAAGCGATTAGCGGCATTGAAATTGCCGGGCGGGTCTGAGACCCGCCCCTACGAGTTCATGAAAACGCCGAATGAAAAGCGCGGCGCTCGGCCTGTCAATGAGGACAGGTATGCCTTCTGAAACGCGACGCCGCGGCTTTCTTGACCGCCCCGGCCACTCCCGATAACGTTTTCTTGATATCTACTGGTCGGTGGAGATCGCCAATGAAAACCTATCGAGAGAACGCGCAATCATCATTCGTTGTTGCGAGCCGAAGTTGCCTGAGATCGGGCCTCGGTCTTCTGGCGATGCTGATCCTGGCATTCTGGCCGGCGGCGGCGGCGAAGGCGCAGTCGGCCTCGGCGCCACCCGCGCAATCAGCGGCGCCCGCGCCATCGGATTCGAAGCCCGCGGATTCGCAGGTTGTCTCCGAAAACAAACCACAATCGCTTGGCGACGCGGCGCGCGCGGCGAAAGCTCAAAAAGATAATTCCAAAGCGAAGCGCGTTTATACCGGAGACGATCTGGCCAACATACATGGAACGATTTCCGAGGTCGGCAGCGGTTCTTCCGGCGATGGCTCGGGCGCGAACGGTTATTCCGGCGGAGGAAGCCGTCCCGCGTCCTCCACGGAAGCGAACGAGGCGTATTGGCGCGCGCAGGCACAGGGAATCAAGAATCAGATCGCCGCGGTGGATCAGCAGATCGAACAGAAGAAGATTGAAATCTCGAAGGCCGGGCCCGCGTCCATGGATAACACGACCGGCCTCACGCAAAACGTCATCATCATCCACGACCGGAATGCCGAACTGAAACAGCTTCAGGACCGCAGGCAAAATCTGGAAAGGCAATTGGATAATCTCGCCGACCAGGGCCGCAAAGCCGGCGCCGATCCGGGCTGGTTCCGCTGACGCTCGCGGATTTGCGCATGAAGCTGCGTCGGGGAAATATTTTGAAGTTTCCGCTCGGCGCGACATTCATCGTCATCGCGAGGCAGAAAAATCCAAATTAGTTCTGGTCTATGAAATGAGGGCGAGCAGACGTCCTATTTATATGGACGAAGCCGCCTCAACTGCCGGATTTTGACGCGCTGGCTTTGCCTGTTGGCTCCGGGAAAACTGCGCCGACGACAGCGCGCACCTCGGCGTAATACTCGGGGTGATTCGCGAGAATCGACTTAATTTCCTGAGCGAGCGGACTCTCCGCGACCCATAACTTTTGCTGGTCAGGGTACAGCGGGAGCATGAGTGCCTTCGCCTCTTCCAGCAATTGCGTTAGCTTGAGATGGTCCGAATTTTCGTTTTCAGTCATTTTCAATCCTCCGCGGATCAGAGCGGGATTCTATCACACTACGATTTGGATGGTTATTATGCGACGCAGGTTACAGGCACGTCGCGGCGGGGTGAGCGCGCGCTACTTGTTCGAGGCCAGGGAGCGGATGCGATCGAGGTCCAAGGTGCCTTTGGCGCCCCAGCCGGTTACGCCCTCCGGAATTGCCGGGCGGAATTGTTCGTAGAGACTGAATGCGTCTTGCGAAAGCTGCTCGGGGCGGAAGGATTTTGCGAGGTCGCGCATCGCGGCGCGTGCGGCGGCGAGAGAATCGCCGAACTTGCTTTCCAGGTATCGCTCGACGCCTTTCGCGTCTATGGGTGCGTTCTTGTTGATGGCTCGCACTCCATCCGCGGTGTTGATTGCCGGAATTTGACGGCCGCAAATCTCGACCAAGAATTCTTCACCACGTTTTTGTGTGCGCGCTTTTTTGATGTCTTGCGGCGCGGGCTTGAATATGCCGAGGCGGCGGCCTTTGGATTGAGCGGTCAGGCCAGCGACTGCTTTGCCGAGAGAGAGTGCTTCGTCCTGCTTGAAGCCCAATCGTTCGGCGACGGTAGTCGCCCAGAGCGTTAGGACGGGGGCGCGATTGATCAGGATTTTGTGGGCAGTCATGTTGCGATTGCACGCGAATATCTGATTTGGGCCTCGTACTCCTGCGAATCGTAAGCTTGTCGTGCGTTGGACACAATGAATATTGCGTGTTGCCGAAATGGAAAGGCCGGGCGGGTCTGAGACCCGCCCCTACGTTCGGAAGAAGAAAAAACGCCGGCCCTTCGAAGCTCAGGGTCTTCGACAAGATGCCGGCGCGACGACAGAGGCGGCGAGCGGCTGCGGAGAATCGGAAAGGCGCTGCGGAATGCGATTGCCGTGTAGAATGCCGCTGAGATGATTCGAGACGCACACGCGTGCGACGGGAGGGATAGATGGCTGCATTTCGTGAGGAAGATGACGAGCTGGCACGGCGGTACATGAGCAAAATAGGAAGCTCGGTGCCTCGCGTCTTGGGGATGGCGGTGTTAGCGGTGTTGCTGGTGATTCTGATATTCGCGTCGATCGCGTATGTGCCGGCGGGTAACGTCGGGGTGCTGACACTATTTGGACGCGTGACTGGCGAAGTGTTGCCGGAAGGCACGCATCTGGTGAATCCGTTCAAGGGAAATAACACGATGTCCATTCGCACGCAGGAGCTGAAGGAAACGGCGAGCGTGCCATCGGACGAAGGATTGGTGATGACGCTGGATACTTCACTGCTTTTTCGGCTGAATCCGGAGCGGGCCGCGGACGTGTACCAGAAGATTGGGCCGTCTTACGTGGATGTGGTGGTTGAGCCGAACATGCGCTCGGCGATCCGAGCCATTACTGCCGAACATAGCGCGAGCGCGCTTTATACCGGGGGCCGAGAAGAGGTTGCGCAGAAAATTTATGATGAACTTGTGAAGCAACTCGGAGGCAGAGGCGTCGAGGTGCAGAGCGTGTTGCTGCGCGACATTCAATTGCCGGCGATGCTGAAGTCATCCATTGAAGCGAAGCAGCAGGCCGAGCAGGACTCGCTGCGCATGGCGTTCGTACTGCAAAAGGAAAAACAGGAGGCGGAGCGGAAACGCATCGAGGCGCAGGGTGTGCGCGATTTTCAGACGACTGTGAGCCAGGGAATCAGCCAGCAATTGCTGGAGTGGAAAGGCATCGAGGCTACGGAGAAGCTGGCGACCAGCAGCAACGCCAAGGTCGTGATCATCGGGAACACGAAGAATGGATTGCCGCTGATCATGGAGCCGAAGTAAATGAGGACGCGCGAAATTCATGCGCGATGGAAACAGCGGATTAGACAGAGACGCTCAATCCAAATAAAATAGAAACAGAATGGGTGCGATCCAAATCAGCAACGTGAATCCGGAAATATTGGCCGGAGCGAAGAATGCGGTGGAGACGTGTCTCGCGATTCGTCCCGGCGAGAATGTGGCGCTGGTGTTCGACGAGCCGAGCCGCGAAGTGGCCACGGGCCTCGCGTACGCGCTCGCGGAGCAACGCGCGAATTGGAACGGATATTGTGTCGAAGATTATGCGCCGCGGCCTCTGACGGAAGCGCCGAAGGAAGTGCTCGCGGGGCTGGAAGCCGCGGATGTGGGCATACTTTGCTTCCAGCCGTTGCCAGGCGAACTTGGCGCGAGGAAACAAATTGTGCGCGTGGTGGAGCGGCGGCAAATTCGATACGCGCACATGGTAAGCGTAACGCCGCAAATCATGCGCGAAGGAATGCGCGCGGATTACGCGCAGGTGGACCGGCTGAGCGACCGCTTGCGCGACCGCATGCGGTCGGCGACGGTGCTGAAAGTTTCGACGAAGGGCGGGACTTCGATCACGGCGACGTTCGATCCTTCGCTTGATTGGGTGAAGACCAGCGGATTGATTAGCCCGCGTTATTGGTCGAATCTGCCGGCAGGCGAAGTATTCACGACTCCGGCGCGCGTGGATGGGACGTTCGTGTGCGACGGAACGGCTGGTGATCACTTCAATGCGAAGTATGGGAGCCTCGAAGAGACCCCATTGGTGCTGGAACTCGAAGCGGGGCGGCTGAAGTGCGCTGAGTGCGAACGGCGCGATCTGGAAGAAGAATTCTGGAGTTATTGCCACACGGATGAGAATAGCGATCGCGTGGGTGAACTCGCCTTCGGGACAAATCTTGGGCTTCGGGAAATGATTGGCGTGCTATTGCAGGATGAGAAGTTGCCGGGGGTGCATCTGGCGTTTGGCGATCCTTATGGGAGCCAGACGCATGCGAATTGGCAATCGCAAACGCATGTGGATGTGCTGACGCGGAACTGCGATGTTTGGATTGATGAGGATCAGGTGATCAAGAAGGGGCGGTACGTTCTCGATCGCTTCGGGCTGGAATAGACTGATCCGAAAAAATATTCGTTAAATTCACGAGCTGGCCCGCTTAGTTAGTTTCTTTTCTCGGGGATCCAATTAGCCCTCCTCAGTATGAGCGCACACAGAGAAACTGCTGCAAAAACACACGAACATCCCAGAACGAGGAACGGAAGAGACAAATCGCTCGCGGTCCCGTGCCAAACGCCCAAAACAATGCTCACGCCACCGGCAAAAGAACAGAGAACTATTCCAACCAACATTATCCCGAGATCCCCCTTCGGAATCTCCTTGCTGTGCCCTTTCGTCAAAAGCGTGTCAGTGGTAGCCATCGCAGCATTCCTCGTCATAGTGAGGATCGACCTATCCCGTAGTATAAACCAGGTATATTACTGTTGAAATACAGATTACCTCTGCGCTCTCCGCATCCAGGCGAACCGCCAGTCGGGTTGACGGAATCTGATAAGCCGCCTACGATCAGAAAAGCTGGTTCACGTATTCCCACATTTGATGTTTCCAGTAGGGCCAATCGTGGCCGCCTTGAGGGCCCCAATCGTCGAGGTGATGCGGGATGCCTTTTTTCGAGAGGATGGAGGCGAGGTAGTAGGAGGAGCCGCTGTTTTCCCAGGGGCCGGTGCCGGTGGCGATGTGAATGTCGCAAGTGGCCAACTGCGCCAGCACTGCGGGATCGGAAAGATTGGGGATGTAATCCACGGGATTGTTGAAATAGAAATTGTCGTCGTACATTCCGTCCATGAATCGTTTCATGTCGTAGTGACCAGAGAGGCCGAAGCAGCGCTTGATCACGTCCGGATGTTTGAAAAGAGAATTCACGGCGTGATAGGCGCCGAGAGATGCGCCGAAAGTTGAAATCGGAATTCCCGCCGTCTTGCAACTATCCCAGATGAAGGGAACGACTTCGGAGCGAATGTACGCGTCGTACTGCGCCTGAACGTAGCTGCGATGAAATGGATGCGCGGATTTGTTGTAGAAACTTTCGCCGCTCACTTGCCCAACGGCAAAAAATTTCAGCCGCCCGCCGTCGATGAATTGGCCGAGCGTCTCGACGATGCTCTGATTTTCGTATTCCCATTCGTCGCCGCCGCTGGTTGGAAACGCCAAAAGCGGCGCGCCCCAGTGGCCGTAGGAGAGCACGACCATGTCGTGGCCGAGCCGTGACGAATACCAGCGGTGATAGTCCCGTTTGATTGCCATGGAGACCACACATCTTAATGAGATTCTGAATTCATGCACGCGTTTTCTTTGCGGAGCCCGGCGAGATTTTTTGTTTCAACTTGCGTATGAGGCCTTCAAGTTTTATGCTACTGCGTTATTTTGGCCCGGACGGAGCGCAATCATTTTTCGGGTGGGGGTGGACCCGAGCCTCGAGCTCCTCGATGAGGCGCCGCGCATTCAGCGAGGCTGTCGTTCGTCGATCTTCCCGGTCACTCGTCAAGAGCAGACCTGCGGAGACCTGTTCCCAGGTCAGTAGAAACAAAATCTCGATTCGATTTTTGACT
Source organism: uncultured Acidobacteriota bacterium (assembly GCA_963838705.1). GTDB lineage: Bacteria > Acidobacteriota > Terriglobia > Acidiferrales > UBA7541 > Palsa-147. The sequence goes on from CAWIRU010000007.1 coordinate 1,218,878, forward strand.
CTACTTGGGACTTCACATTGGAACCTGAAAGTCTCCACAGAGCCTCTGACATTTCCGCCGGGGCGCCGCTCCTCGAGCCCGGATACACGGTTGGATCGGTCAGCGATAAAATCAGCTCAATCGTTCTCGGGCAGCGGCGGAGGCGCGGCTGGTTCTTTGGTTTCGCAATTTCCTTCGCGCTGCTGATGATGTTCATGTACGCGGTGACATATTTGTTCGTCATTGGCGTGGGCATCTGGGGTATCAACATTCCGATCGGCTGGGGATTTGCGATCGTCAATTTCGTTTGGTGGATCGGGATTGGGCACGCCGGAACGTTGATTTCCGCAATTCTTCTTCTCCTTCGGCAGAAATGGCGCACTTCCATCAATCGTTTCGCGGAAGCGATGACGCTGTTTGCCGTGGCGTGCGCGGGCATGTTCCCGCTGCTGCACATGGGCCGGCCGTGGCTAGCGTACTGGCTATTTCCTTACCCGAACACGATGGGCACGTGGCCGCAGTTCCGCAGTCCGCTCGTGTGGGACGTGTTCGCAGTATCGACGTACGCGACCGTATCGCTACTCTTTTGGTTCGTGGGCCTGCTTCCGGACCTTGCCACCCTGCGAGACCGCGCGAAGAGCCGGCTGAAGCAGGTGGTTTACGGAATTCTCGCGATGGGATGGCGCGGCTCGGCCGTACACTGGCACCGCTACGAACTGGCGTCGCTGCTTCTGGCGGGACTCGCGACTCCGCTTGTTGTTTCCGTGCATACAGTAGTGAGCTTCGACTTCTCGGCGGCTATCGTGCCGGGCTGGCATACGACGATTTTCCCGCCGTACTTTGTTGCCGGAGCGATCTACTCGGGTTTTGCGATGGTGATGACACTTGCCATCCCGATTCGAAAATACTACCACCTCGAGGATTTCATCACGATGCGGCACCTCGACAATATGGCGAAAGTGATGCTGGCGACGGGCCTGATCGTTGCGTACGGCTACATGATGGAAACGTTTATGGCGTTTTACAGCGCCGACACGTTTGAACGGTACGCCTTCCTGAATCGCATGAGGGGGCCGTACATGATCGCGTATTGGTCGCTGATCCTATGCAATATCATAATTCCGCAATCATTGTGGAGCCGCAAGGTGAGGTCGAGCGTTCCTGCGCTTTTCGTGATTGCGCTCATCGTGAACGTCGGCATGTGGCTCGAGCGGTTCGTGATCGTCGTGATAAGCCTCCATCGCGACTTTTTGCCGTCTTCGTGGGGCATGTACTATCCGACGCGCTGGGACTGGATGACCCTTTTCGGATCGGTCGGGTTGTTCCTGACGCTCCTGTATCTGTTCATTCGTTATTTGCCGGTGATTTCGATTTTCGAAATGCGGACACTGGTGGAAGAGGAAGAGAAAAAATAGCGGGGGAGCCGCAGTTCGCCCGGTGCGTTTGGAATGGAATTGGGCGGTGCAATAGGATTCGATGCCACAGATATTTCATCACAGCACGAACCTGATCTCGCGCCTGAGCATTTACGGCGCGGCGTTCATCATTGCGCTGCTCGGCTACGCGCTCTACGGGCTAAGCGGCTCGCCGTACGTTACGGATGTGAATGAGCCCAGGGAGCAGCCCGTGCCGTTCAGCCACCGGCATCACGCGGGAGAGCTTGGAATCGATTGCCGCTATTGCCATACGTCGGTCGAGACCTCGTCGTTTGCCGGATTGCCGCCGACGCAGACGTGCATGACCTGCCACTCGCAGATTTGGACAAACGCGGCGATGCTCGAGCCGGTCCGGGCGAGCTACCAGAACGATAAATCCATCGCATGGACGCGCGTGAATGCGCTGCCGGATTTCGTGTATTTCAATCACAGCATCCACGTGGCGAAAGGTATCGGCTGCACGACGTGCCACGGACCGATCGCCGATATGCCGCTGACCTGGGCTGCGAATACTTTGCAGATGTCGTGGTGCCTGGGGTGCCACCGGGAACCGGAGAAATACGTGCGGCCGAAGGAATACGTGTTCAGCACGACGTATCAGGCGCCGGCGGATCAGATCGAGCTGGGGCGAAGGTTAGTGAAGGAATATAAGATCCAGAGTTTGACGAATTGTTCGACGTGCCACCGATGAGCGAGAAATTCAAAATGTTTGAAGAGCACGATCACGACGGCGACGCGCCGGCAGTTCGACCGGCGGCGCGGCCGCTCGATTTGGAGGCGGCGCGTGCGGCGCTTGCGTACGGGGATGGGAAACGCTTCTGGAGGAGCCTCGAAGAGCTTGCGGGGACGCCGGAGGTTGAGGCTTTCCTGCATCATGAATTTCCGAACGATCCCGAGGAAGAACCGCGAAGCAATGGCGTGGCGCGGCGCGACATTTTGAAGCTGATGGCGGCGTCGGCGGCGCTTACAGGCTTGAGCGCTTGCACAAAACTACCGGCGCAGAAGATCGTCCCTTACGTGAGGCCTCCGGAAGAAATCATTCCGGGCAAGCCGCTCTTTTATGCGACTTCGATGCCGAGGACGAATGGCGCGATGGGGCTGCTGGTCGAGAGCCACATGGGCCGGCCGACGAAGATCGAAGGGAATTCGGAGCATCCCGGAAGTCTCGGCTCGACGGACATTTTTGCGCAAGCCTCGGTGCTGGGGCTTTACGATCCGGATCGTTCGCAGGTGGTCGTGCACGAAGGGCGGATCAGCGATTGGTCCGCTTTCTTGACGGCGATTGCGAACGCGCGCGCCGATTGGCAAACGAAGAAGGGCGCGGGGCTGCGGATTCTGACCGACGCGACGACTTCGCCCACGATGGCTTCGCAGATGAAAGCGCTGCTCGCGCAATTCCCGGAAGCGAAATGGTACGCGCACGAGCCTTGCGGGCCGTATAACGCGCGCGAAGGGGCGCGGCTGGCATTCGGGCGGAATCTGAATTCAGTGTACCGGTTCGATCAGGCTGATGTGATTGTGTCGCTCGATGCGGACTTTCTTTACGCCGGCTCGACGAGCGTGCGCTACGCGCGGGATTTTGCGAATCGGCGGCGCGTCGCGAACCCGAGCGCGCAGATGAACCGGCTTTACGTGCTGGAGACGACGCCGACAAACACGGGCGCGATGGCGGATCACCGGCTGGCGCTTGACCCGGTGGAGATTGGCTCATTTGCGCGCGATCTGGCCTCTGCGGTCGGCGTTTCCGCAGGGACCGGCGGTGTGGCTGTCCCCTCGGGCGTTCCCGCGAATTGGATTGCCGCGCTCGCGCGCGATCTGCAAAAGCATCGCGGAACGAGTTTGATTCTTGCCGGGGAAGCGCAGCCGCCGGCGGTGCACGCACTCGCGCACGCGATGAATCAGGGGCTGGGCAACGTCGGCAAGACGGTTGTATACACCGATCCACTCGAGGTTAGCCCGGAGACGGATGGGCTCGGTGAGCTCGTTAAAGAAATTGATGCCGGGCAGGTGAACGCGCTCGTCATTCTGAGCAGCAATCCGGTTTACACCGCGCCCGCGGATTTGGATTTCACTTCGAGATTTCTGAAGGTTGGGCTGCGCATCCATTCGGGGCTTTACAACGACGAGACCGCCGAACTTTGCCACTGGCACATTCCTGAAGCACATTTCCTCGAGGCTTGGAGCGATGCGCGCGCGTACGACGGCACGGTGGGAATCGTTCAGCCGCTGATCGCGCCGCTTTACGACGGGAAGTCCCAGCATGAAATGGCGGCTACGCTGGCGGGAGAGAACAGCAAGTCGGGCCACGACATCGTGCGCGATTACTGGAGCTCGCAGCGCACCGCGAGGGCGAGCGATAAACAGTTCGAGGATTTCTGGGAGACGACGCTGCACGACGGCGTGATGACGGGAACGGCACTTCCGATACGCGCCGTGAGCGCAACCCTCGCGAACGCCGATTCGGCTCCGGCAGCTCAAGTTGCGACCGCGGGAACGCTTGCGGTTGTGTTCCGTCCGGACCCGACGATCGGCGACGGCCGGGACGCCAACAGCGGCTGGCTGCAGGAATTGCCGAAGCCGCTGACGAAATTGACCTGGGACAATGCGGTGATGCTCAGTCCGACGACGGGTCAGAGCTTGGGCGTCACGAACGGCGACGTGGTGAAATTGAGCCTGGGCGGTAGAGAAGTCCGCGGACCGGTTTGGATCATGCCGGGACACGCGATTGGCGCCGCGACGCTGCATCTTGGCTTCGGCCGAAGGCGCGCGGGACACGTCGGCAACGGAACGGGATTCAACACGTACCTGCTTCGCACAACGTCCGCGGCGTGGATCGCGAGCGGGCTGCGGATTGAGAAGACGGGCGACACTTATTTACTCGCGACAACACAGCGGCATCATCTCATCGAGCAAAACGGAAAAAAGGTCGAGGAGGAGAGCGTCGTGGCGTTTGAGCGCGACGTCCTGCGCATCGGCACGCTCGAAGAGTTCCGGAAGAATCCGGATTTCGCGAAGGACCCGGAAGATATTACGACGAAGCGGACGTCGCTCTATCCCGATTACAAGTACGACGGATACGCGTGGGGCATGGCAGTAGATTTGAACAGTTGCACGGGATGCGGCGCGTGCGTGGTGGCGTGCCAATCGGAGAACAACATCGCCGTGGTGGGGAAGGAAGAAGTCATCGCCGGCCGCGACATGCAATGGATTCGAGTGGACAATTATTTCCGCGGCGATCTCGACAATCCTGAGAGTTACTACCAGCCCGTGATGTGCCAGCAATGTGAAAACGCGCCGTGTGAAGTGGTTTGCCCGGTGGGCGCAACGGTTCACAGCGACGAAGGCTTGAACGAAATGGTTTACAACCGGTGCGTCGGCACGCGCTATTGCTCGAACAACTGCCCCTACAAGGTCCGCCGGTTCAACTTCAAGCTGTATTCGGACTGGACGACGCCAAGCCTCTTCGGCCTGCGCAATCCGAATGTCACGGTGCGGAGCCGGGGCGTAATGGAGAAGTGCACGTACTGCGTGCAGCGAATCAACGCGGCGAAGATCGAGTCCGAGAAGGAAGACCGCAGCGTGAGAGACGGCGAGATTGTGACGGCTTGCGAAGCCGTCTGCCCGTCGCGCGCGATTATTTTTGGAAACATCAACGATCCCGAGAGCGCCGTGTCAAAGCTGCGAGCGCAATCGCGGAATTACAGCCTGCTGGGCGAGGTCAACACGCGTCCGCGCACAACGTACCTTGCGAAGCTGAGAAATCCGAATCCGGAAATACCCGAGGCATAGCGGCGTCGCGATTGAAATGAAGACGAAGCCCATCTACGGATTGCTGGCGGAGTTCGAGACGCCGGAAGCGCTCCTCCATGCGGCCGAGCGCGCGCAAAAGGAAGGATATCGGCGGATTGACGCGTTCACGCCGATGCCGGTGGAGGGACTTGCCGAGGCGTGCGGTTTCCATCACACAAGCTTGCCGCTGGTTGTCTTGATCGGCGGGATATGCGGGTGCCTCGGCGGCTTCTTCCTTCAATACTATCCGAACGTGATTGGATTTCCGTTGAACATCGGCGGGAAGCCGCACAACAGCTGGCCGGCGTTCATTCCGATCACTTTTGAGATGACGGTGCTCGGGGCGGCGATCGCGGCTGTGTTCGGCATGCTGGCGATGAATGGATTGCCGACGCCGTATCATCCGGTATTCAACGTTCCCCGGTTCGCGCTGGCCACGCGCGACCGATTTTTTCTGTGCATCAAGGCGCGGGACAAGAAATTCGACCTCGCGAAAACGAAGACGTTTCTCGAGGCGATGAACCCGCATGGTGTGTATGAAATTGAAGCATAAACGCGCATTGCGGCTGGACAGGGCGCCGTCGCATCACGGGCGGTTGCCGATTGGCGGCGTGCTGCTGATCGCCACGCTTTGCTGTGGGGCTGCGCTTGCGGGCTGCCGCCTCGATATGCAGGTTCAGCCGAAGTACAACCCGTATGAGCCGAGCACATTTTTCGACGACGGGCGATCGGCGCGCCAACCGGTGCCGGGAACCGTAGCGCGCGGGCAGCTTCGAATTGACGATCATCTTTACAAAGGCAAAGTGGACGGCAAGGATGCGGTTGAGTTTCCGTTCCCGATTACCGCGAATGACATTTTGCGCGGGCAGCAGCGCTTCAATATTTACTGCAGTCCTTGCCACGACTACACCGGCAGCGGGCGCGGAATGATCGTGCAACGCGGATTTCCGCAGCCGCCGTCGTTTCACATTGACCGGCTGCGGCAGGCGCCGGTGGGCCATTTCTTTGACGTGATGACAAACGGATTCGGCGCGATGTACAGCTACGCGACGCGAGTTACTCCGGAAGATCGCTGGAGGATCGCCGCTTACATTCGCGCGCTGCAACTGAGCCAGCACGCGACGCCAGCGGACGCTCCCGGCGATGAACGCGAGAAATTGATGGGGCAGCAATGATGGACGCTTCCCGACGCCCTAACTTCGATCGCGCCATTCGGGCCGGTGCCCTGGTCGGCGTGCTGGCCCTGCTGACGTCGTCAATGGGCTTCCTGCGAAATCCGGAACAGTTTTACCGGTCGTATCTGCTGGCGTACGTGTTTTGGATTGGGATTCCGCTTGGATCGCTGGCTATCCTGATGCTGCATTATCTGACCGGCGGGGATTGGGGATTGCCGATCCGGCGTCCTCTGGAAGCGGCGACGCGCACGTTCCCGTTGATGTTGATTCTTTTTGTGCCGCTGATATTCGGCCTGAAGACGCTTTTTCCATGGGCGCAGCCGGGTGGATTGGGCGATGACTCGATTTTGAAGTTCAAGCGCTTCTATCTCAGCCCAAATTTTTTCATGACGCGCGCCGTGATCTATTTTTTGATTTGGCTCGCGCTGAGCTATCTCTTGAACAGATGGTCGCAGGAGCAGGATCGCAATGGCGATCCGGCGATCGCGAAGCGGCTCGAAGGAATGAGCGGGCCGGGATTGATTTTCTACGGACTGACGGTGACATACGCGACGATTGATTGGGTGATGTCGCTCCAGCCGCACTGGTTTTCGACGATTTTTGGAATGATCTTCATGATGGTCGGGGTGCTGGGCGCGATGGCGCTGGTGATTCTCGTCGCGCGGCTGCTTGCGAACTACGAGCCGATGGCCAGCGCTGTTACGCCCGCGCGGTTCAACGACCTCGGAAATTTGCTGCTGACCTTCGTGATGCTGTGGGCCTATCTCTCGTTTTCGCAATTCCTGATTATTTGGTCGGGCAACCTGCCGAAGGAGATTTCCTGGTACGTCGTGCGCGCGGAAGGCGGCTGGGCACGGCTGGCGGTGTTCCTCATCGTTTTTCATTTTGCGATTCCATTTTTGCTGCTGTTGCAGCGCGGCCTGAAGCGGCAGATGCGCGCGCTCGCGATCGTCGCCGGCGCGCTGATCTTTATCAGTTTTGTGGATGTTTTCTGGCTGATCGTGCCCGCATTTGAGAAGAACGGGCCTCACGTCCATCCGCTCGATCTCACGCTTCCAATAGCGATCGGGGGGCTCTGGATCGCGGTGTTTGTGTGGCAATTGAAGAGCCGGCCATTGTTGCCGCTGCACGATCCTCGATTTGAAGGAGTGGCCGAACATGGAGATTGATCCTCATACATCGCCGCAGCCGCCGGACGGCGCCGGCTACGAGACGCGCGACGCCAATCCGGCGGGCATCGTGAAATTCGGCGTGGGGCTGGGTGTCACGCTGATCGTCGTGGCGTTTGGGATGAGGCTGATGTTCGGATATTTCGCGGAGACGCAGACTCTCGGTCCGGCGGCTTCGCCTTTCGAGAATGCGCGGACTCTGCCGCCGCGGCCGCGGTTGCAGGTGGCTCCCAATGCCGAGATTCACGATTACTGGGAGACGCAGCAGGAGATTTTGAACAGTTACGGCTGGGTGGATAAGCAGAACGGAGTCGTGCGAATTCCGATCGATCAAGCGATGCGGCTGACGCTCGAGCGGGGACTTCCGACGCGAGCGGGCAAGCCGGCGCCACCCCCGAGCGACATGGCCGCCGGCGAGGGAAGCGCGAAACCGGCAGGGGACAAAACGGAATGAGTAGCACGTTTACTGGCAACGGCCGATGGCTTAGAGGAATGGCGCTCGCGTGCGCCGCTCTGGCTTTCGCTGGCGCCTCGCGCGCGCAGTCGCTGTGGACACAGCCGACGAGCGGCGATCCTGCGCCCGTGCAGAGCGCGGGAGTGCGGCCGGAATTGCTGAAGGACGTGGCGCTCGATCAGAACTTGAATCACGCGATCCCGCTCGATCTCACTTTTCGCGACGAAAAAGGCAACACAGTTGCGCTGCGGAGCTTCTTCGGCGAGAAGCCCGTCATTCTCACGCTTGTTTATTACAACTGCCCGATGCTCTGCACGCAGGTGCTGAACAGCCTGGCGCACAGCTTGAAGGAGATGCCGCTGGAGCTCGGCAAGGACTATCAAGTTGTGACGGTGAGCATCGATCCAACGGAACGGCCCGTGCTTGCCGAGGCGAAGCGGCAACTTTATGTCGGGATGTACGCGCGGCCGGGCGTCGAGCAGGGCTGGCACTTCCTGACGGGCGACGCGCCGCAAATCAAGGCGCTCGCGGCCGCGGCCGGATTCCGCTACGCGTACGACTCAACGACAGGGCAATTCGCGCACCCGAGCGGAATCATGGTGCTCACACCCGACGGCAGGCTGGCGCGCTACTTCTACGGCATCAAGTATCCCGCGCGGGATTTGCGTTTCGGGCTGGAGGAAGCGTCGGCGGGGAAAATCGGATCGCCGATGGATCAGATTCTGCTCTATTGCTATCACTACGACCCAGCGACGGGAAAATACGGGATCTTGATCTCGCGCGTGCTTCAAATCGCAGGAGTGATCACGATGCTCGGGTTGGCGCTTCTGATTGCGATATTTCTACGCCGCGAGCGCGGTGGCCTCGGCGGGCACGAAGCACAGGTGCGAACGCGATAATTACATGACCGGAAATTTTCATTTCGCCGCAGCAATCGCCGCGCTCGCGTGGCCGAGCTTCCCGTTGAAGCCCGAACAGGCTTCGACGATCGCGTCCGGCGTGGATCACCTGCATTATTTTTTGACGGCCATCACGCTATTTTTCACCATCCTGATTTTCACGATCATTTTTTATTTCATGGTGAAGTACCGGCGGCAATCGGAGGACGACCGTCCGCCGGATACTCATACGTCGATGGCCGTGGAGATCACGTGGACGGCTATTCCGGCGCTGATTTGCGCATTCGTGTTTATCTGGGGGTCGAGCCTGTATTTTCGTAACGCGCGCCCGCCGAATGCCTCGATGGAGATTTTCGTCGTCGGGAAGCAATGGATGTGGCACCTGCAGCATCCCGAGGGCCCGCGCGAGATCAACGAGCTGCACGTCCCCATTGGCGTGCCGGTGAAATTGACGATGACGTCGGAAGACGTGATTCACGATTTTTCGATTCCGGCGTTCCGGATCAAGCACGACGCGCTTCCGGGAAGATATTCCTCGATCTGGTTCCAGGCGACGAAGATTGGAACGTACCACTTTTTCTGCGCGCAGTATTGCGGCACGGAGCATTCCGGAATGATCGGCTGGGTGTACGTGATGACGCCGACCGATTACGCGCAGTGGCTGAGCGGCGGGGCAAAGGGCGAAACGATGGCGCAATCGGGCGAGCGGCTATTCAATCAGCTCGGCTGCATCACCTGCCACGTCGCCGACGGTTCGGGCCGCGGGCCGGTGCTTCAGGGCCTCTACGGCAAGCCGGTGACGCTCCGAAGCGGCGAGACGCGGATCGTTGACGAAGCCTACATCCGCCAGGCGATTGTGAATCCGAATTCCATGCCGCTGCCAAATTACACGCCGGTCATGCCGACGTTTCAGGGACAGGTGAACGAGGAGCAGGTGTTGCAATTGATCACGTACGTGAAGTCGCTGGGCACCGAGGAAAGGAAGAAGGGGAAATGAGCACGGCAGTTGTGGAAGCGCCTGCGGAATCGCGTGTCAATTATTTGAACGCGAGTTACGGCATCAAATCGTGGCTCCTGACGACCGATCACAAGCGGATCGCGCTGCTCTATCTCGCTTCGATCTCGGTGATGTTTTTCATCGGCGGCATATTCGCCACGCTGATGCGGCTGCATTTGATCGAGCCGCAGGGCGCGCTCGTCCAGCCGGACACGTACAACAAGCTGTTTTCCGCGCACGGCATCATCATGGTGTTCTTCTTCCTCATCCCATCCATACCCGCCACGCTTGGAAACTTTCTCGTGCCGATGATGATCGGCGCGCGAGACCTCGCGTTCCCGCGATTGAATCTGCTGAGCTGGTACATCTACATCATCGGAGCATCGCTCGCGCTGTATGCGCTATTGAGTGGAGGCGTGGACACAGGCTGGACGTTCTATCCGCCATATAGCAGCCTTTATTCGCAGACGCAGGTGATGGCGACCGCGCTTGGCGTCTTCATTGCTGGATTTTCCTCAATCCTGACGGCTTTGAACTTTGTCGTCACGATTCACAAAATGCGCGCGCCCGGCCTCACCTGGTTCCGTTTGCCGCTATTTCTATGGTCGATGTATGCGACGAGCGTCATCATCATGTTGGGAACGCCGGTTATTGCCGTGACGATCGTGCTTCTGGGGCTCGAGCGGCTGCTTCACGTCGGCATATTCGATGCGGCCATCGGCGGCGATCCGCTGCTTTTCCAGCACTTGTTCTGGTTCTATTCGCACCCGGCCGTCTACATCATGGTCTTGCCGGGAATGGGAGTGATCAGCGAACTTGTCCCGGCGTTTTCGCGGAAAAAGATATTTGGATACAACTTTGTGGCGTTTTCGAGCTTGGGCATCGCGGTCCTGGGCTTTCTTGTTTGGGGCCATCACATGTTCGTTACCGGCCAATCGGTTTACGCGGGCCTGATTTTTTCGCTGCTGAGCTTTCTGGTTGCCATCCCGTCAGCGATCAAGGTTTTCAACTGGACAGCCACGCTCTATAAAGGCTCGATCTCGTATCAAGCGCCGATGCTCTACGCGCTGGGTTTCATTGGCCTATTCACGATGGGCGGGCTGACAGGGCTTTTTCTGGCGTCGCTCGCCACGGACGTTCATTTGAATGGAACGTATTTCATCGTGGCGCACTTCCACTACATTATGGTGGGCGGCACGATGATGGCGTATCTCGGGGGACTGCATTTCTGGTGGCCGAAAATTACGGGACGAATGTATCCGGACGGCTGGGCGCGGTTTGCGGCGCTCATCATTTTCGCGGGATTCAATCTGACGTTCTTCCCGCAATTCGTTCTCGGATATTTGGGGATGCCGCGGCGGTACGCGGTGTATCCGGCGGAATTTCAGGTTCTGAACGTGATGTCGTCCGCCGGAGCTTCGATTCTCGGCATCGGCTATGTGATCCCGCTGATTTATTTGCTGTGGTCCATCCGGTACGGACCTGTGGCGCCGGCGAATCCTTGGGGCGCGAAAGGACTGGAATGGCAGACTCCGTCGCCGCCGCCGACCGAGAATTTTGAGGAAATACCGATCGTGACGGAAGAAGCGTATTCATACGCGACTCCGGAGAGCACTCATGCCTGATGCGGCGTCTTCAGCACTTCATGCGGGCGGCGGGGCCGCTGGCGCGCACGTGCAGGGCTTGCGCCATCACTTTGAGGACATGGAGCAGCAGCGCGAGGCGGGCAGCCTCGGGATGTGGATTTTCCTCGTCACGGAAATCATGTTTTTCGGTGGGATTTTTGCGTCGTATGCGATTTACCGGTCGCTGTACTTGCCGGGCTTCGAGGGCGGCAGCCGGCTGCTCGATATCAAGCTCGGCGCGACGAACACAGCGGTTCTGATAGGCAGCAGCTTGACGATGGCGATGGCGGTGCACTCGGCGCAAACGGGGAAGCGGAAGGCGCTCGTGATGTTCCTGATCCTGACGATGGTGCTGGGAGCGGTTTTCATTGGGATCAAATACGTCGAATGGTCAACGGACTGGACGAAGGGTCTTGTGCCCGGACTGCACTGGGGGCCGACCGAAGAAATTCACGGCAATCCGCCGCTTGGATCCGTCGAGATGTTTTTCTGTTTCTATTTCGTCATGACGGGACTTCACGCTCTGCACATGATCATCGGCTTCGGGATCATGACGGTGATAGCTGTCATGGCGTGGCGCGGCCGCTTTTCGCCGCAGTATTACGGGCCAGTGGAAGTGAGCGGGCTCTACTGGCACTTCGTGGATATTGTGTGGATTTTTCTTTTCCCGCTGCTGTATTTGATCGGGGGGCGCTACTGATGTCCGGACACATCGTTCCCGTCCGGTGGTACGTCGCTGTATTTCTCGCGCTGCTTTTCTTGACCGGGCTGACCACGGGGGTCGCGTTTATAGATCTCGGCGCAATGAATACGGTTGTGGCGCTGGCGATTGCCGTGACGAAGATGCTTCTCGTCGCGCTGATCTTCATGCACCTTCGCTATAGTCCCGGGCTCACCAAGGTTGTGATCTTGACCGCCTTCTTTTTCCTTGCGCTGCTTATGTCGCTCACGATGGCCGATGATTTCACGCGACAGTGGACGCCGACGCCGAGCGGATGGAGCACGCCGGCGCCTTCCAGCCAGAATCGCTGATTTTTCCTCTCGTCGCTGCTCAGCCTTCGCGTTGAAGGCCTTTACTCGGGATTGGCGGTTGGCGGGGATACCTGCACATAACCGATCATTAGAGCGCCCACTTTCGCGCAGCTCTTCATTTCCTCGGAATCCGGATCAGTCGAAGTTAGAGAATATCCGAGGACAATGTTGCGTTGTCCGGAATGCCGTTGTTCCGTCACCGATTGGGTTGTGTAGCAGTATTGAATGCGAACGTAGAATTGTTCCTTGGGCGCGTCGGCGCCTTTCACCGGTCTGCCAACGTATGCAGCGGCAATCAAGAGCGCACCCAAGGCAATCAGCGTTTGTTTCATGCTATCCCTCCGTGGCGCAAATTCTATCATTGGCAAAACGGCATTTGAGCGCTGGCATCCCGCCCACGCGATTGAGTTCCGGGCGTTTCTCCGGTAACCTCCCCGTCCAGCATTCCCGACGGCCGCTTCTGGAATGGAACGAGCTCAGGCGCGGCGGAGGCGTGAAGGGGTGATCCAGGGCTTATCGCAGATCATGCCGCCGGAAGCGGCGAAGCTTGCCTTGGCTCTCATTTTGTCGTTTCTGATCGGTCTGGAACGCGAAGAGCACAAGCCCGGCGCCAGTTACAGCTTTGGCGGCGTCCGGACATTTCCGCTGATCGGCCTTCTGGGTTTCGCGCTCGCCGAGTTTGCTCCGGCGTCCGTTGCTCCGGTAACGGTGGGCTTTGCGGTGGCTGGTGCATTTCTTTGGCTCTCCTATCAACACAAGCTCCAGGGCTCGGTGGTGGCCGGCGCGACCACGGAAATATCGGGGCTCGTAACCTATGTGGTGGGCGCGCTGGTGGCGCGCGAGCAGTTCTGGCTGGCGACAACGATCACCGTGATCGCCCTGCTGCTGCTCGAATTGAAGACGTTCCTGGAAGGCCTTTCGCAGCGCGTTCCCTCGGAAGAGATTTTCACTTTTACGAAATTTCTGCTTCTCACCGCCGTAATTCTTCCGGTCGTGCGCCATCAAACTTACGGGCCGTTCGGATTTAACCCCTTCAAGACATGGCTCGTGGTGGTGGCAGTGAGCGCGATCTCGTACGGGAGTTATCTGCTCCAACTTCGGACAACCGGGAAAGGCGGAATTCTTCTCGCGGCCGTTCTCGGCGGACTCTATTCTTCGACCGTGGCGACGGTCGTGCTTGCGAGAAGGGCGAAGGAAGAGAAGCGCCCGCATCTGTTTTCCGGCTCGATTCTCGTCGCATCGGGCGTGGCGTACGCCCGGATTCTTCTGCTGGTGGCGCTGTTCAGCCGCGCACTCGCCGCAAAGCTCGCGGTGTGGTTTGTTGTGTTTACCGTTGCAGGCGTCGTGGCAGGGTGGATTTGGGCGGCGCGGCCCGACGGAGAGACAGGCGCGGTGAAGAGTCAGGTGGTGGCGAAGAATCCGCTCGAGCTGAGCGCCGCGTTCTTATTCGCGCTGCTCTTTGTGGTAATGCTTGCCTTGACGCACTATGCGGTTACTTCGATGGGCAGCGCCGGCGTTTACGGGCTTGCTGCGCTGACGGGATTTACGGATATCGCGCCGTTTGTCCTCGGCCTGGCCAACACCGTCGGCACGGCCACTCCGATGGGCGTCGCGGCGTCAGCCGTTGTGATCGCCGCGGCGAGCAACAACGTTGTAAAGGCCGGGTACGCCTACGCGTTTTCCGATCGCAAGACGGGAATTCAGAGCTTGGCGCTGCTTCTGGCGTACTCGCTGCTCGGGTTGCTGCCGCTGTTCTGGATGTCATCCTGACAGCGGCTGTCACTTCGCATTTAGCGGAATTCGGTTCGCGCGCTCGCTCTTCTGCTCGCGCCACTCCATCCACGTCAGGTAAATAAGGACGACATCGAAAATCGTGAAAAGCAGCATCGCGATCGAATGCGTGTGAGCGTACCGATACATTTGATAGGCGCTGAAGGCGGCCAACACGACGATCGTAAGCGGGTAAGCCCACAGCGCGTTCATCCACAGCGCAATGACGAGAACAAGTTTCGTGAGGCCGTGAGAGAGCAGATAAATTGAAGCGAACAGTTTATTGCCGCTCAGCAGCTTTTCCGTCACGTGGTACAGGTGGATGGCGATGAAATCCCGGGGGTCTTGCGAGAGTTCGTGCTGTGAGGCGAACCTGACAATCGCGTTTATTTTCGACGGGGGAATGAGCAATAGCAACACGCCTCCAACCGCCTCCAGCACGGCGTCGATTCCTTTGAGAGTGATGCCCGTTCGAAACGTGTTCCTGAGGACGCTCCGGCTCAGCGGCTTCATAGAAGGATCACGCGCCGGATATCACGGATCTTCAATGTGCGGCGCGGAAGGCGAGGACGGCGTTTAGTCCGCCGAAGGCGAAGGAATTCGAGAGGGCGTATTCAACGCGAACTGCGCGCGGCTGATTTGGAATGTAGTCGAGGTCGCATTCCGGATCGGACTCCGTGAAGTTCGCGGTGGGCGGCAGGATGCCGTCCTTCAGAGCCATGATCGTGGCGACGGACTCGATGGCGCCGGCGGCGCCGAGCGCGTGGCCGTGCATGGATTTCGTCGAGCTGACAGCGAGGCGCTTGGCGTGCGGGCCGAAAACTTCGTGGATCGCGCGAGTCTCGGTCGGGTCGTTTCCCGGCGTCCCCGTGCCGTGCGCGTTGATATAGCCGAATTGTTCAGGCGTAAGATTTCCGTCTTTCAGAGCTGAGCGCATGGCGCGCGCCGGGCCCGCGACCGTAGGCTGCGTGACATGATGCGCATCCGAAGACATTCCGAAGCCGGCGATTTCCGCGTAGATTTTCGCGCCTCGCGCTTCCGCGGCTTCGAGCGGCTCGAGAATCAGAACCGCGCCGCCTTCTCCCAGGACCATCCCGCGGCGGTCCTTGCAGAATGGCCGGCAAGTATCCGGGGCCATGACTCGCATGGCTTCCCAAGCCTTCAGCAACCCCAAACCAAAGGGGGCTTCGCTGCCGCCTGTGAATGCGAGGTCAGCGTCGCCGCGTCGGACCATTTGGAACGCGAGGCCAATCGCATGATTGGAAGAGGAGCAAGCCGTGGAAATCGCAAACGCCGGGCCGGTCGTGCCGAACTCCATGCACACCTGGCTTACTGCGGCGTTGACCATCGCTCGCGGGATAATCAGGGGATGGACTCGGCCTCGGCGATGCAGGTAGAGATCCTCGAACCCGGCCTCCTGCGTGGATTGTCCGCCGGTTCCGGTTCCCATGACGACCGCGGTTCGTTCGCAGAGTTCCGGCGGGAGCGACACGCCGGAATCGGCGGCAGCCTCGCGCGCGGCGATCAGGGCAAACTGCGCGAAACGATCGAGATGATCCTGCCGGCTTCCGGGAAAATGAGCGCCCGGATCGTAACCGCGAACTTCCGCGGCATTGTGAAACCGAAGAGTGGAGGTATCAACCGAGGTGATCTTGCCAATCGCGGGGGTCCCACGCTGGAGCGAGCCCCATGCTTCCTTCAAATTCAGTCCCGCGGCGCAGATGATGCCGACGCCGGTGACTGCGACTCTGCGATCCGGCATCCGCTAGTCCGCCGGCGCCGCAGAGGGAGTGGAGGAACTGTTGTTGTTCGCGTTCACGAGCTTGCGAATTCCCTCGACGATGTCGTTGACCGTGCGAATGTTGCGCGCTTCATCGTCGGGAATGGAAATGTTGAACTTGCTCTCGAGCTCGAATAGCAATGTAAACGTGTCGAGCGAATCAATTCCGAGTTCTTGGAGAGGAGTTTCGAGCTTTATGCCTTCGGCGGGAATACGCTTCACAGAGGCTAGCGTAGCGATAACGTTTTCCGCGATTGTGTCAGACATCCGAAAAACCCTCGGGCCCTGTGTGGTCCTAAGTATTTGACAGACCCGATCCGCGGCAACGGCCCGGAACCAAAGTCCGCGTTCGCAAGAGCCAGAACTTCAGCCAAGAACCGTAGCCGAAAGTGGCGTCAATTGCAAACCTCGCGCCTGTGACACCTGCGCGAAGAAACAGGATACCGCATCTCGAAGTTGGATGCTCATCCCGGGGGTCCCGGCGGTTTGAGTCTTTCGGACAGAATTCATTCAGATTCAGCGCGGCGAGGCTTCGACCTCGCCTGGTGCGGCGATGAACTGGCGGTTCGCGACGTCGCGCGAGGAATCCCCGAGAGTGTGGGGGTGCTTAGAAAGCGCTTGGAGACTGAGGTTTCTTGGACAGAACTAGGGGAATGTATCAAATTAGACAGGGATGGTCCCCGCAAAAGTAAATCGCGTGACGGAGCAGCCGAATTTGGTATTCTGGTTCATTCTTGCGGGTAGGGGGAACCCACCTCAGTCCTGGCGGACTCCTCGGCGGTAGAGTATAGGTGTCGCTTGAGCAGGACGGCGCCGCCGGCAAGGCGGTAGTCGGCGGCTACTTACGCGCGTTCTGTGGGCCACGTATTCTTGGAGACGTCTGGATGAATTCTGAGCAGTTGTTGTCCCGGAATGGCCGGCAACCGGCGATTGTGGCGACGTCGACGGCCGTTCCCGGTCATTTAGTTTCTCGCGACCAGGTGAAGGCACACATGCAGCGCGTTTTTCTTCTGGACGGCGCGCGCCTGGACGGCATGATGTCCATTGTTGACAACGCGCATGTGGGCCAGCGCTATACGATTTTCCCGCTCGAGTACACGATTGAGCCGCGGCCTCTGACGAAGACGAATCTCGAATATCAGGAGCACGCCATCAAGCTCGGCGAGCAGGTCGCGAAGGATTGTCTCGACCGCGCGGGAATGAAGCCTGAAGAGATTGACTGGATCATCACGGTTTCATGCACGGGATTCATGATTCCGTCGCTGGAAGCCTACCTCATCGAGAGCATGGGCTTCCGCCGGGACGTCCGCCGGCTGCCGATCACGGAACTCGGTTGCGCGGCCGGAGCGGCGGCGTTTGCTCGCGCTCATGAGTTCCTGAAAGCCGGACCGGGAAAGAATGTTCTGCTGATCGCGGTCGAACTGCCGAGTCTCACATTCCAGCGGCGCAGCTTCACCCAGGCGAACATCATTTCGAGCATCCTCTTCGGAGATGGCGCCGCGGCGGCAATTATTTCAAGCGAGCCGAGAAACGGCCCTCAGATCCTGGCGACGGAAACGTATCTTTTCCCTAACTCTCACGACGCGATGGGATTTGACCTGAAGGAGGATGGATTTCATATTTTCCTCTCGAAAGACGTTCCCGATTTGATTCGAGGGAAGATCAAAGGGCTCGTTGACTGCTTCTTGTCGCGTCAGAAGCTCGAACGCAAAGACATCGCCGCCTTCGTTCTACATCCCGGCGGACGAAAGCTCATGGACTATATGGAAGAAGAGCTCGGCCTTTGCCGCCACAAGACGAAACCGTCGTGGGACATTTTGAATGACTATGGAAATCTGTCGAGCGCTTCCGTGCTGTTCGTCCTTGACGAATGGATGAAGAAAAAGCACGTCGAATTGGGACAGTACGGGTTGATGGCCGCGTTCGGCCCGGGATTCAGCGCTGAACTTCTGCTCCTTCGCTGGGCGTAAGCATTTCATGCCGACGAGCGTAATCGCCTACATCATTTTTCTCGTTCTCGTCGGTGCGCTGCGCCTCGGCGAAGTGAAGCTTTCCGCGCGCAATCAGCAGCGGATGGCAAACGCCGGTGTGGAGAAGGTTCCCGATCCCGCGTTCCGCTGGATGGTCCTTCTGCATACAGGAGTCCTGATATCGGCGGGCCTCGAAGTGCTGCTGCTGCACAGGCCGTTGATTCCGGCGCTCACCATTGGAGCGGGGATCGTTTTTGTGTCCGCCAACTTGATTCGCTGGTGGGTGATTCGGACGATGGCAGGGCACTGGAACGTTCAGGTGATGGCTTCGACCACGACGCTCGGGGTGGTCACATCCGGGCCTTACAAGTGGGTTCGCCATCCGAATTATCTTGCGGTCATTCTCGAACTCATTTCTCTCCCTCTGATTCACACTGCATGGATCACCGCGATCTGGGGAACGTTCGCGCACATCTGGGTTCTCCGGAGCCGAATCTCCGTCGAGGAAGCGGTCTTGATGTCGAGCCCAGCCTACCGCGAGGCCATGGGCGCAAAGCCGCGATTTCTGCCGGGCCTGTTTTAGCGCGGAACGGAATCTCCGGGGCGCGAACGAAGTTTCCGGCGTTGAAAATTTGACGAACGAAGGACTTTCTTTTTTCGCATCGCGCACGTACGATTCCGGGTTTGTGCGCCGGACGATTGAGGGACTTGGTGAGGGCTCGATTGAAAACGAAATTTGCGGCAGTGGCAATCGTATCGTGCGTGCTTTTGGCGGCGGGCGCGGCGCGCGGACAGCGAGTGGATGAGTCGCATCTCCAGGGCTTGAAGTGGCGGCAGATTGGGCCGTTTCGCGGCGGACGGTCGCTCACGGCCACCGGCATTCCCGGCAATCCCAACGTTTTCTATTTTGGTGCCGTCTCCGGCGGCATTTGGAAGACGACGAACGGCGGGATTACTTGGGCTCCGATTTTCGATAATCAACCGGTCTCTTCGATCGGCAGCATCGCCGTTGCCGAATCCGACCCGAACGTGATCTATGCCGGCTCAGGCGAAGCTTGCATCCGCGGCAATATCTCGTACGGCGACGGCGTGTACAAATCACTCGACGCGGGAAAGACCTGGACGAACGTCGGACTGAAGGATACGCGGCACATCGGCGCCGTGATCGTGGACCCGCACGACGCTGACATCGTATTCGTCGCGGCGTTCGGCCACGCGTATGGAACGAATACCGAGCGTGGAATTTTCCGCAGCCGCGACGGCGGAAAGAATTGGGAGAAAGTTCTCTACAAGGACGAGAAGACCGGCGGAAATGACATCGTCTTCGATCCGCAGAATTCGCATATCCTGTTCGCATCCATGTGGGAGGCGCATCGGACGCCGTGGAGCCTGACCAGCGGCGGCCCCGGCAGCGGACTTTATAAGTCCATTGACGGCGGCACGACATGGAAGCGCATCGAGGGCCACGGATTTCCTGAAGGAGTTCTCGGACGGATCGGCGTATCCGTTTCGGGCGCGGACTCAAACAAAATTTATGCGCTCGTCGAGGCGGTGAAGGGCGGCCTTTACCGATCGGGGGATGGCGGCGATTCCTGGGAATTGGTGAACGACGACCAGCGCTTCCGCCAGCGCGCCTGGTATTTCACCCACGTTTTTGCCGATCCGAAGAGCGCTGACACCGTCTACGTGCTCAACACTGGGATGTTTCGCTCCACCAACGGCGGGAAAGATTTCACGCGCGTCCCGGCGCCCCACGGCGATCATCACGACCTTTGGATTGACCCGACCGATCCGAATCGCATGATCAATGCGAACGACGGCGGCGCGACGATTTCAAGCGACGGCGGCAAGACGTGGACAACGTTGCTGAATCAGCCGACCGCGCAGTTCTATCATGTCACCACAGACACGCGGTTCCCGTACTTCATTTACGGCGCGCAGCAGGACAACACGTCGGTGGCCATCGCGAGCGACACGACTCACGGCAGCATCGACCGCGAGGACTGGTACGACGTCGGAGGCGGCGAGAGCGGCTATGTCGTCCCGGACCCGGTTAATCCCGACGTTGTGTATGCGGGCGGCTACTGGGGCGGCTTGACGCGTTTCGACAAGCGCACCGGACAAATGCAGGAAATTTCGCCGCGGCCCGACGATCCCGACGGACTTGGCGCGGCGGGGCTGAAGTACCGCTTCACCTGGACGCAGCCGATCGTGATTTCGCGGCACGATCCCAGCACACTTTATTTTGCCGGGCAGGTTCTCTTCCAGTCGAAAGATGCAGGTATGACCTGGAGCGTCATCAGCCCCGATCTGAGCCGGAACGACAAGAGCAAGCAGCAGTCGTCAGGCGGGCCGATCACGAAGGACAATTCCAGCGCGGAATTTTACGATCTCATTTTCACGGTGGCGGAATCGCCCGCGCAGAAGAACGTGATTTGGGCCGGCACCGACGACGGCCTGGTGCACATCACGCGCGACGCAGGAATTCACTGGACGAGCGTGACGCCACCCGGCGTGCCTCAGTGGAGCTTGATCAGCTTGATTGATGCTTCGTGGCACGATGGAGGCACGGCGTACGTCGCCGTGGATGCGCACAAACTCGACGACCAGCATCCATACATTTTCCGCACGCACAAGTACGGAGCCGTTTGGAAAAATATCTCCGACGGAATTCCCGAGGGCTCGTATGTCCACGCCGTCCGGGAAGATCCCGAGCATGGCGGATTATTATTTGCGGGGACGGAGACGGGCGTGTTCATCTCGTTCGACGATGGCGAGCACTGGCAACCGCTGAAGCTGAATCTACCGACGACGCCCGTGCACGACCTCGCGATCAAGAATAGCGATCTCATCGTCGCGACGCACGGGCGGTCATTCTGGATTCTCGACGATATCTCTCCGTTGCGGCAGTTCGTAGACATGCCCGCCGGAGCGAGTGCGTACGTCTTCAAACCGCGTCCGGCAATTCGCGTTCGTGCCGGCGCGCAGGCTCCCGCATCGCGGCTCGATCTCGAGGGACAGGCCGCGCCGCACGGGGCGACGCTTTACTATTGGCTAAAGGAGAAGCCGGGAGAGAAGGAAGTCGTCTCACTTGAGATTCTCGATTCGTCGGGCGCGACCGTGCGCAAGTTCTCCAGTGAAGCGAAAAAAGACGACGATAAGAAAGACCGCGCGGAAGATGAAGAGAATGAGCCTGCGCAGGAAGTTTTGACGACAGTCGCGGGGCTGAACCGATTCGTGTGGGATTTGCGATATGAAAAGCCTCGCGAAATTTCCGGCGCCATCTACGACGAAGGCGATCCGCTCGGCGCACTCGCGCTTCCCGGAAACTATCAAGTGAAGCTGACGGTTGGGGGAAAATCGGCCAGCCAGCCGCTTGAGATCCGGCTCGATCCGCGCATCAAGATCGCCGATGCGGATCTCCAGAAGCAATTCGAGTTGGTGGCCAAGATTCGCGGCCTGATGGATCAAACGCACGCCGCCGTGCTCGAGATGCGGAGCGTCCACGAGCAATTGGGCGCTCTCTCGAAGCGCCTTGAAAAAGATGAAGCCGCGCAGCCGATTCGCGACGCGGCGCACGAGCTGGACAAGAAAATTTCAGAACTCGACGATCAAATGGTCGAAAGCAAAGTTTCTGCCTCCGAGGAATTCCTGAATTATCCGATCGATCTGAACAGCAGGCTCGGCTATCTGGAGAACGCGGCGGACAGCGCGGACTCGGCGCCGACGCAGCAGGAATACGATGTCGAGGCCGAGCTCGAGCAGATCGTGAACGACGATCTGGCGAAATGGAAGGATCTGCAGGACAAGGACCTCGCCGCGTTGAATGATTTGATTGCGAAGGCGCTGCTTCCGGCGGTTGGCGTGGCGCAGGTTGAAGTGAAAGAGCCGGAGAAGCAATAAAAGCTCAGGCTCGGCTGGAGCGTTTACGAAGCTGGCTGCGTCTTAGGCTGCGGCTGAGCCTGCGGTTGAGCTTGTGGCTGGGGCTGGAGTTGCTGCGGCCTGCATTGAGCTTCGACGAGCGGCGTCAGCGCATCGTCAAGTAACGCGCTCTCGTGTTCCTTCGCCGAACAAACCTGAGGCGCAGTGAGTCCCGATGCGCCGCGGAAGTCAGTTCCCGCGATGTCCGCTCCCGAGAAATCCGTTCCGCGCACTACCGCCCCGCGCAAATCCGCGCCGCGCAGATCGACGTTCTGAAGATTCGCTTCGATCAGAATTGCATGCGAAAGGTCCGCGTCCTGCAGTTCGGCTCCGGGTAATTGAGCCGACCAGAGATACGCTTCCTGGAGATCCGCGAGCTTCAGATTGGCGTTCGCAAGATTCGCGTCGCGCAAATCCGCTTTTTCAATGTTGGCATGGGCGAGCTGCGCGGAGCGCAAGTCGGCGCCGAAAAGATTGGCGCCTCCCAGCCGCGAGTCCACGAGGATTGCGTTGACCATGCGCGCGTAGGAAAGATCGGTCTCGCGCAAATCCGCGCGTGTCAGATTGGCTCTCTCCAGATCGGAGCCTTGAAGATTGGCTCGGTAGAACTGCACGCGATCGAAAATCGCCGAGCGCAGGTTTGCCTCGCGCAAATTTGCGCCGCGGAAGTCGGACTCGGAAAAGTAGGCGCCTTGCAGATCGGCCTTCCAGAGATGAGCGTTGGCCCAAAACGTCCGGTAAGCCTGAGCGTATCGGAGCTTGAGATTATTGAGCTGCGCGCCTTTGACGCTCGAGAGATCGTCGTCGCGCCACGACCAATTCTTCGGGGCCTGTGAAACGCTGGTCTCGGTCAAATCTGCGTATGGACGGTAGCCAAGCGTCCAAAACGCATCGGCGGCCCACCGCTTGATGCTGAATTGCCCGAAATCAGGCATCACGCTCGTATCGTGCGGCACGCCATAAACAACGCCAAGAGTGAGGATGAGCAGCGACGCGCCAACGACGAACGCGAAGCCCGAGCGCCGGATAGCGGGATGAGAGCGAAAGGATTTTGCCGGCGATGGTGCTGCTGCGGGAACGATCTCCATGGAAGACACTTCTTCGGCGTCTGCGCTTGAAACAGATTCTGAAATCGATTCTGAATCCGGTATCGAATCCGATTCTGAATCCAACTTTGAATCTGCGGCGCCTTCAATACTCGAAGGTGTTTCGGAGGCCTCATCGACAACGATCTCCGGCGCTCGCACGGTTACCGCGGCGTGCACTTCGCCGTTTCTCACGCGCGGCAATTGCATCGCGATGCCGACGGACAAGAGCAACAGCAGTATCTGAAGCATCGAGCCGCGAACGTCCTGCATGACGAGGTAGCGGACCCAGAACAACAGCAAAGTTGCCGGGACCGCCCAGTACGCGAGCGCGGACGGAACAATCGTCTGAAGAGTGGAAGGCGCGATCCAGTTCGCTCGCCAATCGCGGAACCGGCTGTGGAAGAGAGTCATCAGCAGCCACGGGCCGGTGCGATCGAGCGCGCGCCCGTCGGGAAAAACTGCCGGAAGCTCGCCGAGGCGTTCCCACAAACGCTGCAGGGCGATTTGCAGATAGACGAAAAGGCCGAACAGCGCGATCGGCATCAGAACGTAGAAGCTCGAAACCGGCAGTATGCCGCTCGAGGGAAGAATTCGGAGCAAGGGAGCGTCGTTGAGAAACTGGACATCGCGCGTGGTGAGAATGCGAAGCCAGCTCAGGACGCACGCTGCGATCGTCGCAATCAGCAGGCGAAAGCACTGGCGCGATCGAACCTGCGCGACCTGCTGGCCTTCGAATTCGGAAATCGCCGCGGGAAGAATCGTCCAGAGCAGGCCCGCGCCCGCGAGTTGATTCGTGTGAAGACCGGCCGCGCCGGCAAGAGATGCCCCTTCGAGATTGGCCCCTCGAAGATCGGCGCCGAGCAGATTCGTTTCCTGGAGATTTGCCTGCACCAGGCTCGCGCCGCGCAAATCCGCCAGAAGCAATTCGGCGCCGTGAAAATTCGCGCCATTCAGAATTGCGCCTTGCAGGTTGACGCCCGTCAGGTCAGCGGCCTCAAAGTCGGCGCGAGTAAGCTCCA
Organism: uncultured Acidobacteriota bacterium; assembly: GCA_963838705.1. Lineage (GTDB taxonomy): Bacteria > Acidobacteriota > Terriglobia > Acidiferrales > UBA7541 > Palsa-147. The sequence continues at coordinate 1,242,981 of CAWIRU010000007.1, forward strand.
GCCGGCTGCCGGAAGCGCCCTTCGATTCCACCCACTCTTGATGCAGTTCGAGCAGTTCGTCCAATTCATCGTCGCGAATCGTGGTTCGAGCGCGATCGCGCGAAGGCACCGTCGCCAGCGCGGCGTCTTCCTTGATGATGTCCCCCACCAGCCAATGAAACGACATGCCCAACCTTTCGGAAATACCCTCTGGACCTCCATTGACGATTCAAAAAAGTCGTCTCTAAAGACCCGAGCTACATCAAAAAGCGTCAGTGCCCGTTATTGCGCGGAGCCACCGCCGGGAAATGAATTTTCCAGAAATCTTTCGCCGGCTGCGTGAATTCCACGCCAATCTTCCGTCCGTGCGGCGTGGTCGGCCCGACGTATACGACGCGCGATTCCCGCTCTTCGAGCGTGCATTTGTTCTGCACCGTCAACAAGACACCGCGCTCAACCGGCATGAGCAGCTCGAAAAGGCCGCCGCTAACATTGACGTTCAGCGTTATGGAATCTTCCCGCGCCGGTCTTTGCTTGGGAATCTGCCGGGTAACGAGAACGGGGACTTGCAGTTTCAGACGCTGACTTCGCCGGGAGCCGGGTCGCGGCTTTTCCAGTGTGGTCGCCGATTTCATTTGTCGAGTTGAAAGATTAAATGGAGGGGCGCGAGGCGGCAATAGTACGCAGGGACAGTGCCCGAGCGGCCGAGCACAAGTAGTTTATTCCGTGAGTCTTAGCGGATTCAGTTCGACGCCGGCGCCGGCTTTTGCAGTTCCTGGTTGGCCGAATCGGGGAGTTTGTCCAAATGACTCAGGAGAGTGACGATTTGCCAGATTTGTGCGTCGCTCAATTTCTTATTCCACGTCGGCATGGCCGTCCAGCGAATGCCGTGCTTGATGATGTAGAAGTTTTCATATTCCGGCATGTCGGGCGAATCCATCCAGAATTGCGGTGCGGGAGGATTGAAGGAATCACCGAGCTGCGTGGCCATGTGGCTGGGATCGCCGTGGCATCCGGCGCAGTTGTCGCGATAGAGCCGCGCTCCGGCAATGAATGTTTCGTCGTTCGGTTGGAGCGGATTTTTGGCCTGTGGCGCGTGGTGTTCCACGGATTCATCCATCGCGCTCATCGCTATCTTCTTTTCGAAATTTGAGGTTTCAGTGTCGGCGCTAAAGTTGAAGTAGCCTTCGCGCACCGCGATAAACGCGCCGACTGCAATCACGAGAAGTGTGAATACGATTCCCCACAGAAAACCTTTCATTGTGGCTCCCTCGAAAGCGCCGATACTTCAGGGCGCGTAATTACGAAATCACGGCCAACAAATCCTCTCAAGAGATAGGATGCACAACCGCGCCGCGAGTGTCACTTTGTTTCGGCGAGGCGATTATATTTTTTCAAGACCTCGCGCAGCTTGTCGTGCGGCAGTCCCTCGACGCGATGGCCATCAATGCCGGTCATCGTGTCAGCGGCGACCATCGCATTGATCACCGCTTCTTCCGTCGCTTGAACTGTGGCTTCGAAGAGCGGGTCCATGTTCTCATTGGGCATCGTGGTGACTTGCGCCGGTTTTTTCGCGAGGCCCGCGCCGGAGTTTGCCGTCGAGAACGCAATGAAAATATCGCCCGATTCGTCTCCGGAAATGCTGCCGTTCCGGCCGAGGCCGAGCGTCACGCGGCGCGCGATTCGTTTCAATTGTTGCGGAAGAAGCGGCGCGTCCGTGGCCACGACGACGATGATCGAGCCGGTATCCTCATCCCAAACGGATTTCCCGGGAATCTCCTTGCCGACTGGAACGCCCGCCACTCGCAGCATGCGCCGGAGTCCGTAATTACATTGCACCAGAACTCCGACTGTGTAACCGCCGAGTTTCTCCGAAAGTTTGCGGGACGATGTGCCGATGCCGCCTTTGAATTCATTGCAGATCATTCCCGTACCGCCGCCGACGCTTCCTTCTTCGACCGGGCCGCCGTGAGCGTCATTCATTGCCGCGAATGCGTCCTCGGGCTTCACGTGAAAGCCGTTGATGTCGTTTAAATAGCCATCCCATGTTTCCGCGACAACCGGAAGAGACCACCAATCCTCTTCGGGCGCGGGCGGGCCGTGCTCGAATTGCCATTTGATCACAGCGTCGCGAACGACTCCGACGCTGTGCGTGTTCGTGATCATCACCGGCCCGTAAAGGAATCCGGATTCTTCCACCCACGTGGTGCCCGTCATTTCACCATTTCCATTTTCGGTGTACCAACCTGCATAAACCGGATCGACTGACTTTTTTCCCCGCGGGAAAATTGCGGTCACGCCCGTGCGAACGGGACCGGCTCCGACCTGCAACTTGCCTTCGCCGGAAATCAGCGTGCGGTGGCCGACTTCGACGCCTTTCACGTCGGTAATGGCGTTCAATGGGCCCGGGGTGCCGTCGAATGGAACTCCGAGATCGCGCGCGCGCGGCTTCGTCGTCTGCCCGGTGGCGTTGAGCGCGAAAGTTGTGAACGCGAGGAACAGGAAACTGAACGCAATACCAAACTTCGCCGTCATCGCTTTCCCTCGTGGACCGCGTCCTGCAAATCCTTGCGCGCTTGCTTTAAGAGCGCTGTGTTTTTCTGCAATTCGTTCTCGAGAATTGTTTCTTGCTGCGCCACGCGCTTCCAATTGCCGGCTTCCGCGGCTTCGGTGAGACCCGGCAGCTCCAGGTGCGCGTACGTATATCGAGCAGCGTAAAGGGTGTGTTTGAACCACGGACGGCCGGGAATGCCGGCAGGATTGCACCAATTCCGCTCGACTTGAATCAGCGCGCTGTTGATGCGATTCGCGGCGGCTTCGTCGAGCGAGCCACGAAGAGCGGCCGCCGCGGCGGAGTTGAATTCGCGGCCCGCATTCTGGAATTCAGCAATCCGGTGATACAGGGTTTCCAAGTCCACGTGGCCGCTCGCGCTCACGTGGCTCTTTTGTTCGAGCTCATCCACGAACTGGCGGATATTCCCGCCGTAAAATTCAAAATCGTAGGGGATGAGATTCGCATTCGCAAGGCGCAGCGCGAGTCCGCCCCACAACTGCGTCATCAGCGCGTGATAGTGATAGCCCGGATCGCCGAAGTGATTCATCCAATAGTAATCGTCGTAAAGCGAATGATAGACGCCATACGCGCCGTCGAATTGCAAGCCGACCGTAGGAATTCCGAGAAAATTCAAGAAGACGGTGTGATCCGAGCCGCTTCCAATCCGCGTGTCCGCTAGTTCGGAATCCGGAGGCGGCGTGGGGGCGTGCCTTTCAATTTGCGAAGTATGCTTCCATTCGTCGTAAAGAGTTTTTCCGGAGGGCGCCGGCAATGTGCGGCTCACATCCACCAACACCGGCGCGAGCGAAGCAACGGGCGATCCGTGAAAAACCGGTCCACCCGCCGACGAATCCACGTTCAGATACGCGACAGCTTTCTGCCGCAACTCATCGGCGAACTGCTCGCCCCACTCCGTTGAGCCTGTGAGCGCGTACTCTTCTCCGTCCCAACTGCAAATTACCAAAGTGCGTCGTGGCCGAATTCCGCGCTTCAGCATTTGCCCGAGATCCCGCGTCAATTCGAGCATGGACGCCGTGCCGCTTGACGGATCGAACGCGCCGTACACCCACGCGTCGCGATGATTGCCGAGGATGATCCATTCATCTGGCAATTCCGCGCCGCGAATTCGCGCCTCGGTGACGTAGTACGGCTGGACACTCGTGTTCATGTCCACTTTCAAGTGGACGCGGACACGCTCTCCTCCGAAGTGATATTTAAACGGCAGGCCGCCTTGCCATGAATCCGGCGCGACCGGGCCGTCCATATTTTCGAGAAGCGGCTGGGCGTCGTGCCAGGAGAGCGGGATGCCCATGATCTTCGGGAGCGAAATCGCGTCGGAAATCGGAATCCGTTTCGCGCCAGGGACAGATGCCCAGCCCGGCGTCAAGGGGTCGCCCGGCTCGAGAAAATCGTAAGTGATCGCGCCGCGCTGGATGTGGCTTTCCGGTCCCCACGGGCCGTCGGGGAACACCGCGCCCTTTTTGTATCCATCTTCGGCGGGATCGGAATAAATCAGGATCGCCGCTGCGCCTTCGCGCTCGGCCGTGAGTGCTTTGAATCCACGATAGCTGTACGGATTCGAATAGCGCACCAGCACGATTTTCCCGCGCACTTCGATTCCATGTTTTTTCAGCAGAGCATAATCGTCCGGATTGCCGCTGTGGGCGTAGACGACCGGCGCGGTCACTTCGCCCGACGCCGAATAGCCAAGAAACGCTCCAGACGCGCGCGGATTCTTCGTGTCGGGATCAACGTCGTATGGAGCTTCCCTCAAAAGCGCGTGATACGCCTTCGGCTCGATCATATCGAGCGAAATTTCGTGCGGAGTCGAGTTCAGTACGTCGTATTCGTGAATCGTGACGTCTTCAAGGCCTTGCTGCTTCCATTGATCGGCCACCCACCTCGCTAATTCATTGTTTCGCTCGGAGCCTGCGGGGTGCGGCTCAGACGTGAGATAGCGATGAAACTTCTGAATTTCGTCCCGTGATGCGAGCGATTGATAATCTTTTTCAAGCGCCAATTCTTTCTGTCCCGCGGCAGGCGAGTATCCGACGACGGAATTTTGCGGTTCGGATCCCGCGGGAGTCATCGTCGCCGCTAAAGTTGCAAGCAGTGTGGCGAACGCCAGCGCGAGGAGTTTCTCCGCGTGACTAAGAAACCGATGACTTTGCAGGACGGCCTCCCGTGCCGGAGCGATGCGCGCTATCGAGTTCGCCGATCGCGTTTTTCAGCGTCGTCGCGAGAAATTCGATTTGCGCGCTTGAAATCGTGAATGGCGGCGCAAGAAGAAGATGATCGCCGCGCTTGCCGTCCACAGAGCCTTGCATCGGATACGTCAAAACCCCTGCTTCCAGCGCATCTTCCGCGATGCGATCGGCGATGTGCGCCTCCGGCGGGAACGGCTCGATGCCGTTGCGGGCGAATTCGATTCCAACCAGCAAGCCCATCCCGCGAATATCTCCGACGACGGAGAATTTCTTCAGCGGTTCAAGCGATTCACGCAGCTCTTTTCCGGCGGCCGCCACGCGTTCGAATAGTCTGTGCTCGCGAATATGATCGAGAACCGCCACCCCCGCTGCCGCCGATACCGGGTGCGCGTTGTATGTGAATCCGTGCAGAAAGACGCCGGAGCCGCGATCAACCGTGCCTGCGACTTCTTCGCTCGCGAGCACAGCGCCAAGCGGCGCGTATCCGCTGGCAACGCCCTTGCCGACGAGGATCAAGTCGGGTTTCACATTCCAATGCTCGACCGCAAAGCATTTTCCCGTGCGCCCCATTCCCGTCATCACTTCGTCGGCGATCAGGAGAATGCCGTGCTCGCGGCAGATTTCTGCAATCCGCTGCATGTATCCCTCGGGCGGCGGCACCGCGCCGAGCGTCGCGCCGCTGACAGGCTCGAGAATAAATGCGGCGACAGTTTCCGCGCCTCCTTCGGAATCGCCCTGACGCAACATTCGATCCAGCTCATCGGCGCAATCCACGTTGCACTCGGGATAGTGCAGGCTCATCGGGCAGCGATAGCAATAGCACGGCGGGATGTGTCCCCATTCGGAGAGCAAAGGGGAGTAAGGCTCGCGGCGCCGCGTGTTGCCTGAAACCGAGAGCGCGCCGAGCGTCGTGCCGTGATAGCTCTGCTTGCGCGACATCACGCGAAATCGTTTCTTGTCGCCGCGCTCGAGAAAATATTGCCGCACGAGCTTAATTGCCGTCTCGGTGGCCTCCGATCCGCCGGACGTCAGATATACGCGGCCTCGACGGAAGTTAGTCGGAGCGAGATCGAGCAGCCGTCGCGAAAGTTCGGCGGCCGCAGCGGTCACGAATTGCGAGGAATGTACGTACGCGAGCCGCTCGGCCTGCTCCGCCATCGCGCGGGCGACAGACGCAACGCCATGCCCGATCGTAACGACGGCAGCGCCGCCCGCGGCATCGAGAAATCGCCGGCCATCGGCCGTGAAAATGTAGCAACCCTCGCCGCGAACCGCCTGCGGATACGTCTTCCGGAAATTTCGGGGAAAGAGTGCGTCGCCCATGCGCATTCACTCGCGATACAAATCAGCGCGATTCTAGCAGATATTCCCGCGATGCCAATTCCGGCAGGCGTTCACTTCCACTTCAAATCCCGGATATCAACGCTCGGCTTGGGGAATTTCATTTTGAAGTCTTCGAGCGTCTCCACCAGGATGCGGGAGACCGCAAGATTGCGGAACCATTTCTTGTTGGCCGGGATGATGTACCAGGGCGCGTAGTGAGTGCTGCAGCGGCCGAGCGCGGCTTCGTACGCGGCCACGTAGTCATCCCAGTACTTTCTTTCCGCGAAGTCGGAGATCGAGATTTTCCAGCGTTTGTCCGCATCGTCAATGCGTTCCATGAATCGCTTTTTCTGCTCGTCCTTGCTGATGTGCAGAAAGAATTTGACGATCGTAACTCGATTTTCAGCCATGAGCTTTTCGAACGCGTTGATCTCGTCGTATCGCGCGGACCAGACTTCCTTCGGGACAAGATCGTGGACGCGCGCGACGAGCACATCCTCGTAATGAGAGCGGTTGAAAATTCCGATGTCGCCGATCGGCGGCACGACCTTGTGAATTCGCCACAGAAAATCGTGCGCGAGCTCCTCGGCGCTCGGCTGCTTGAATGATGTCACGGCGCAGCCCTGCGGATTCAGCCCGGACATCACGTGGCGGATGGAGCCGTCTTTTCCTCCGGCATCCATCGCCTGGAACACGACAAGCAGGGCGTGTTTCTTCTCTGCGTACAAAAGGTATTGGAGCGAATCGAGATCCGCCAGGCATTTCTCGAGTTTCGCCTCGCACTTTGCACCCTTCTCGAAGCCGAGAGTTTCATCCGGATCGTGTTTCGAAAGCTTGACCGTTGCGCCGGGTTTGACGGCGAATTCTTTTCGAAAATCCATTATCGCGCGCCCTCCACCGCGTTCGTTGATGCGTTCGGGGCCTTTAACAGAATATTCATATTGGTGTGTAACTCCCGGAGTATCATAAGTTATCATCTCGACGTTTGAATCGAAACGGTTGGAAATGGCCGAGAACATTTCTCACGAACAAGCCGCCGTCGCCGAACGCCCGCTCGAAAAAACCCGCGTTGCTAAACGTGATTACCCCGGCGCCCTTGTGGTTGTCGAGGGGATTGATGGGTCCGGGAAGAGCACGCAGCTCTATCTCCTCAAGCGCTGGCTCGAGATCGGCGGCTATCGGATTCACTTTACCGAGTGGAATTCGTCGCCTCTGGTGAAGTCGGCGACCCGGCGCGGCAAACAGCGCCGGCTGCTGACTCCGGTGACGTTTTCGCTGCTGCATGCGGCCGATTTTGCCGATCGCTGCGAGCGCCAAATCCTGCCGCTGCTGCACGGCGGATACCTCGTCCTGGCCGACCGCTACATCTACACGGCGTTTGCGCGCGACGTAGCCCGCGGATGCTCGCCGCACTGGCTGCGCAATCTTTACCGGTTCGCGCCGATTCCCGACATTACGTTTTATTTCCGTGCGCCTCTCGACGTTGCGGTGGACCGCATCATGGCCGGGCGCCCGAAACTGAAATACTACGAGGCCGGCATGGACCTCGGGATTTCGCTCGATCGGGCCGAAAGCTTCCGCGTCTTCCAGGAACGAATTTTGAATTACTACGATCAAATGATGCCTACGGACAAATTCGTGTTGATGGATGGCACGGCGCCGGTGAACCGCCTGCAAAAGCAGATGCGGGAAATTGTGGGCGAGCGAATCAATCTCGCGCAATTTGCGCCGAAAAAATCATGAAGGCAAGCGACAAGACGAACCCGCCGGTCGGAAGCGCGAACGGCCGCTCCGCCAGGAAAGCGGCAAGCGCCAAGGCAGTCCGCCCCTCGCGCTTTTACGGCGTTGCGCTTCCGGGAGTGAAGGAAGAAGAACTGAGTAGCGGCACGCTGATCGTCATCGAGGGCACGGACGGGTCGGGGCGCTCGACGCAGATCGCTCTGCTGACGGAATGGCTCGAGTCTGAAGGCTTCGCGGTGCAGACTTCCGGGTTGCGGCGTTCCTCGCTCGTTGCCGACGATATTGACGCGCTTCTGGCGGAAAACGCGGTCACGCGCCTCACGCTCGCGCTGATGTACAGCACCGACTTTTTCGATCAGCTCGAGCGCCGGATTCTGCCCGCGCTGCGTTCGGGGCTGATCGTGCTCGCTGACCGTTATATCTTCACGCTGATCGCCCGCGCCGCCGTGCGCGGAATTGGGCGCGATTACCTGCACGGCATCTACGAAATGGCGCTTCGACCCGACCTGACTTTCTGGCTGAACGTCCGCCCTGAAGTGGCGTTCGACCGCGAATTCAAGAAAGCGCACACGATCAGCTATTGGGAATCGGGGCGCGACATGTCGCTTTCGAACGACCTGTTCCAATCGTTTATTCGTTATCAATCGCTGATCAAGAAAGAGTTCGAGTATCTTTCGCGGCGCCACGGATTCATCGAACTCGACGGTGAGGGTGCAGTTCCGGCCGTCAATCGCGAGCTCCGGAAGCAAATTGGCGCGCATCTTGGAATCAAGAACACGCATTATCAGCCGTCGAGCGCACTTGCAACTCTCTGGCGATAGACGACTTGGCCGCCCCCGTTCAACTCGCCGCGATTGACGCCGGCTCGAACGCGATGCGATTGGTCATCGCTCGCGCAACATCTCCCGACAGATTCGAAATCCTTGATAACGAACGCGCGGCGGTGCGGCTGGGCCACAACGCGTTCACGCGCCACGTTCTGAGCGACCGGACAATCGCGGAGGCGGCGCGCGCGTTTCGGCATTTTCGCCGCGTGATGGATAAGCATCACGTTTCGGTTTATCGCGCGGTTGCCACTTCGGCGGCTCGCGAGAGTCGGAACCGGCACGTTCTCATCGATCGGATCCGCCGCAAATCCGGAATCGAGTTGGAGGTAATCAGCGGCGAGGAAGAAGCGCGCCTCGTTTCGTCGGCGGTGTTGAAGACGCTCGGAGAAAGCGTGGCGCCGCGAGTGATTTTTGATTTGGGTGGCGGCAGCCTCGAAATCAGTTTGCTCCGAGACCGGAAGGTAGAGCGTCGCGTGGCCTTGCCATTGGGGACCGTGCGGCTCATGGAGACGTACGGGATCGAAGGCGTGATTACAGAAGATACCGCGAGGCGAATCCGCCACCACGTCCTCACGCTCTTGCGTTCGGCGCTGCCGCAACCGCCCAATCTTTCCGGTGCAACCGCGGTCGCTTGCGGCGGAAACGCCGAGGCGCTGACTCTTCTCGCACCCGGGCCGCGGCTTCGCGGGTTTCCGACGGTGAACGTGCGATTGCTGCGGGATCAGATGTGGAAAATTCTCACCGCCGATGTTCCGCACCGTATGAAAATGTTTCGCGTGCGACGGGATCGCGCGGAAGTGATGGGAATCGCCGCCGTTGTGCTGGCCACACTGGCGCGATACCTCAATCTCCGCGCGTTTCTTGTGCCGTGCGTGGGCGTCCGCGAGGGAATCTTGCTGGAATTGATGGCCGCGCAATATTCCGGGACGGCGGTCAGCGACGAAGAGCGGCGCGCGGCGGAGCGACTTCGCGCCGGAGCCGAATGGTTTGCGCGCCGCTTGAATTACGACGGGCCGCACGCTGAACAGGTGCGGCAACTTGCCGTGTCACTTTTCGACCAACTGCGGCCTCTTCATGAAATGGGGCCGGAGTTGAGGCTTGTTTTGGAACTCGGAGCGATTCTTCACGACGTGGGCCACACCGTCAGCCACAAATCGCACCATCGTCACGGCGAGTATCTCATCCGCAACGGCGACATTCCTGGATTGCGCGGCTGGCGGCGCGATATGGCGGCCGATCTCGTCCGCTACCACAATTGCAAATCCGAGCCGCAGATGGATCACAAGGTTCACGCTTCGCTTGATGGCAAGCGGCGCCAGCAGGAACGCATGTTGACCGCAATTCTGCGCATTGCGGAAAAGCTCGAGAGCGAGCACCGGCGAATGGTCGGCGGCGTTTCAGTTGATGTCGCGCGCGGGCAGGCGATCTTTCGCGTGCAGATGCAGAACGGCGCGCGGCTCGACATCGCCGGCCTCACGCGCAAATCGGCGCTGTTCGAAAGCGAATTTCATCTGAAGCCTGTCTTCAAGCGCGCGCAGGCGAATGAGAAGGTCGCGTAATTCATGATTCTTTATTTGGTGCGCCACGGGATCGCGGTAGATCGAACAGACCCGAATTGCCCGCCCGAGGTCGAGCGCTATCTGACGCGCGAGGGAATCAAGAAAACGCGCGAGGTCGCCGAGGGTGTTCACGCACTCGGCGTGAGGCCAACCGTGTTCATCACGAGCCCATACGTGCGGGCGATGCAGACGGCGCAGATTTTCGCGGAGGTGTTCGAGATTCCGCGCGAGAAGATCCGCGAGAGCGCCGACCTGCGTCCGGGCAGCGCGCCGGCGGATTTTCTGAAGGAGCTGGCGCACGTGAAAGCGCGGGAAGTGATCGCGTTCGGCCACGCGCCGCACATGGATCAAGTGATCGCGCATCTCGTCGGGGCTCGCGGCGTTTTCACGATGCTCAAGAAAGCCGGAGTGGCGGCGCTGGAATTCGATTCGCCATCGGCGGCCAAAGCGACGCTGGCATGGCTGCTTCCGCCGAAAGTTTTGCGGCATCTCGATACGTAAGGCAGGAATTTTCTCCTCGTTGGTTCAGCGCCCGAAGGATTCCAGCGATACAAAAATCAGGAAGCGAGCGAAGCGACCGCCGCGGCGGCGAATTCACTTGCCGGCTGGACGATCACGGGAGTGTTGCAAAGAGTTTCGAGGAGATGTTTTTTCTTCGCGAGTGCGCCGGCCGATTCCACGTCGTGAAGATATCCTTCAGCCTTCACGATGAGAGCGGGGCGCGAAGTTTCAACCACGACATGCCGGACGCGGCCGTCGTGCTTGGTATCGAGGCCGTCGGCGAGCCGAAGCGTGGCGGCGAGCCAGGCGACGCTTTCTCTTTCTTCGGGCATGAGCGAGGAATAGCCGTCGTGATCGGGCTTCGGCTCCGCGCCGCGGTGATACCGGGCGACGAGCGCCGTCAGCAGGAGATCGTCGCCGGTCCACCCGAGCGGCGGCGGGAGATTGCGAATCATCCGGTAGGATGACTTGTGATGTCCCGAATCCTTTTTCGCGCAGCCGACATCGTGGAGAAGCGCCGCGGCTTCGAGGATGCGCCGGCAACGCGGCTCCCGGAACGTGCGATTCAGCGCGGCGTCGCGGAACCCGTCGTAGAGTTCGAGGGCCAGCGCCGCTACGCGACGCGAATGCTCGGCGTCAGGATCGAGAAACGACGCCCACGTCGTGAGAGTCGCGAGCGAGGCGGCTTCGAGCCGTTCGCCCTCAGGCAGGCCGGCGCGCCAGACATTCCATAAAGAATTTTTCCCGGAAGTCTCGGCGCGATACTGCGCGAGTTTTTCGGCGCGCGCGACGTCTATCCAAGCGAGCCACGTTGCTTCCGGATTTGCGCCGGAGGACGGCGCGATCCTTCTCAGCTTTTCGCGCAGCACGTCCAGATCGTGCACCGCGCCGAGAAGATCCTGCGCCGATTTGAGATCCTCGCTCCATTCCGCGTAATGCCGCGGCAGGAAATTCTCGACCGTGTAGCGGAAGCGCTTCAGCGCGACGCGCACGCGGTGCCATCCGACCCGGCTACGAGTCCGGATCGCGCGGCGATGCAGCTCCCGCGCTTCGATCCACCGCTGCAAAGCCAGGTGCTGAAAAACGAGGCTGCCGGCGGAAACGCGGCGGGATCGTTCGGAGAGCACTCGGGACCAACGGCGCCAGCGCCGCGTGTCGAATTCGCCGAGGGCCGCGGCGGCATCCGATTTCGCGATGAGTTGTTCTTTCTCGAGAATTTCGCGGATGCGGGGCTTGAGCGGATCCTCGTCCGGCGCGAGTTTCTGGACCCATTCCAGCATCACCTGGATGTCGCGCAAATTTCCCAAGCTCTTGAACAGATCGCGCGATGACTTTTTCACGGCGCGAAGAGTTTTGTCTGGGTCTACGACCGCCAGCCCGTCGGCGATGGTCCGGGAGCGCCGGAGCGCCACGCGAAGGTCGTGGACGGAATCGGCGTCGAAGCGCCGCGCGGTGCGGCCGCATTCCTTCAACGCGCGAGCCATGAAATGCGCGAGGCCCGTTCTTTCGATTTTTCTTGGAGCGATGGGGTGCGTGTTCGAAGCCATGATCAGCAATTGCGAGCCAGAAGTTCCGGCAAGGGAGCGCGTAGCATACACCTTTGGGTGGGGAGGGGCAAAGGGCGCTGTGGGAAAACGCGAGCCGTGCCTGCGGGACTTCCGATGATTATTTTCCACGCCATTTTTTCCAGTCGCGGAAGATGGCCTTCACCATTTTCTTGCTGGCGCGGTGCAGCCAGCGGCGCGGGCGGTCCTTGAGATCGCGGATGACCGCGGGTATCGCGGCGCGGGTGCCGAGGTGGATATTTGCGGTTTCAAATCCCATGGCCTGGAGAAGGCGGGCCTCGTCGTGATCTTCGGGCAGAGAGGCCAGAAGGATGCGAGAACAATCCGGAGCGAGCCGTCGAACGAGAAAAGTGCCGTAAACATGCAAGAACGGATCGGGTACGCGGACCGCTTGAGCGAGAATTTCCGGATACAAAATCTTTTCGGATTTCGCGCCGCCTTGCGCCCAAACGCACGCGGAAGGCGCGAGAGCCTTGGCCTCTCGCGCGACCCAGCCGCCGCGCCACGAAGCCAGAGCGAGGACGCGAAGATGACCCAGGCTGCCGAGTCCCGCGACGCGACGCTTCTTCAAATACGGAAGACCTTTTTCCGGCAGATCGAGTTCCAGCTTCTCCTTGATCGCGGCGGGGATATTGCCGCGGAAATCCTCAAGATTCTCGGCGCGCTTCCAGAAACGAACGGGATCGCGCAGGCGATTGAGCGCGATCAGGCGCAGCCAGCGGTTTTCTTCCGCCAGGACGAAGGCTTTGCCGCGCGCCGCGAGGCCTTGGCGGTAGCCTTCGAGAATGGCGTCACAAGCATCGCGGGCGCTGAGTTGGAGATGCTCTTCCTCAACCGCCAGATGAGCGCTGACGGCCAGGCGCACGAGATCGATCGTGTAGGCCATGGGGTAGACTTCATCGAAATCGTTGACGCCCCAGATCAGGCGGCCTTCGAGGTCGCGCCACGTGCCGAAGTTCTCGACGTGGAGATCGCCGACCGCCAGGAGGTTTGGGGCCTTTGCCTCATCGGGGCATACTTCCGGCCAAAGTTGAACCCAGCGGTAGAACGTGGCGCGAAAGAAAGCGAATGCCGAGACGGCCATTTCCTGGTGCTTGAACTCGAGGTCCGGCTTGATGAGCTGAGTTCGCGTCGATTTCCACTTTTCGTAGCTTTCGGTGGCCTTGCGTATGTTCACGCGAGCGATGCTCCTTGTGGACCTCTCGAATCCGGCCGTAAGTCAAAAGCCTCGGGTCTAACCCTTCCTTCGTCAGGGCAGGGGACCCGAGCAACATGTAATTTACTCTCTAATCGTATCCTAGAGACTCGCGGATTTGTGGCTACTAGAGATGGTGACTGTCGTTTGTTCTGTCTGGGTTGGGTGCGTTTCTAATAATCCGGTGTGGCTACTAGAATCGATGGTTCTCGAACGGGTGTAGGCGGGCCTAATCGCGTTTGAGGTTTCCCCCGTTTTGTGCCGCGAAATGGTTTGCTCGATTGTTTGTTTTGTTTGGGTTACGGGTGTTTCTATCAATTCGGTGTGTCGAGAAATGCTGAGGCGGGTAGCGGCGGCGGGCGCGTGTGTTACTGGTCCGTATATGGTTTTTCCAGTCATAATTGCGCAACCACGGTAGCAGATCGTCGACGAGTGGTCAAACGGGTGTTCTGTAAGGATTTTAGTACGAGGCGGTCGAGAATCGTTCGACCGTATGGGCGACGGAAGCGCCGAACGGCCTCACCTCTGAAGAGGTGAGCTACATCTTGGAATTCGGCGCCCAGAATCGGAGTTTCGATCTAGCCGTTGACCATGCGAGCTTGTCGCGTCGGACCGAGATAGACGCGGGCAGGTCCGATCCCGCGACTTCGGTGGAGTCCGTCGGACTCCCGAAACCGGAGATGCCACCCGCGCCACGAACGGACACCACAGATTCCTCGGTCCCTATCGGATCGGGTGCGGTGGCTGTTCTCCCGAAACCGGGGATGCAAAAGCCGCACCCTTTGTTCGCAAAGGATGGGGCAGATTCGTCGGCAGAAGGTCGCCTGAAGAACGAAGAGCCGAATCTCAGTGTGGCGCAGAGCCGCGGACGAAATGGATAACTTCCGGGTCGCCGACCAACCGGACACAATCCGGCCAGCCGGTCTCAGACTCCTCCCTCGACCGAAGGGAGGAAATGTGGGATAACTTCATTCAAAAGGGGTCTTATGCATCAGCGTATGAGCAGAGTCAATGCCTCGGAAGAGATCATCAAGATTGGTCCGCTAGGGATCCGATTCCTCCTCACCGGCGATGATTCCGAGCGGAACCGTCTCGGTGTTCGAGGTTCTCGTCCCGGTGCGGGCAGAAGCTGGCGGCGCCGGCCCACAAGAACGATGCTTACGAGGAGATCCTCTACGGCATCGAGGGCGTCCTTACCTGGACGGTTGACGGCACGCCCATCGAGGTTGGTCCCGGGCAGGCGCTATGCATCCCCCGAGGCGCGGTGCACCGCTTCGATAATCTCGGCAACGAGGATGTGAAACAGCTCGCCGTCATATCCCCTGCGATAATGGGCCCCGCGTACTTCCGAGAAGCCGCCGAAGTAATCGACGCAGCCGGGGGCGGCTTCGCCCGATCGCGAAAAAATGATGGACGTTCTTCCGCCGTCATGGCATGACGCTGGCCGCGCCCGCGCATGTTAAGTAGCGGCATTCGTATGCCCGGTGTAGAATCCGGACGGTCTTGGCGCGTAAATCGGAAACGTCGGCTCTTTCAGGAGGACAGTCGTGACATCAGATGAGCAAGTCATCCAGGGAATCCTGCAACAAATCGAAACTGCGTGGAATCGTTACGACAGCGTCAGCCTTGCAGCTGTGTTTGCCGAGGACGCCAACTTCATCCAAATCTTTGGGGGACAGTTGGACGGGCGGCCTGCCATAGAGGGGGCACACCGGCACATCTTCGAGACGATCTACAGAGGCAGCCATGCCACCTTCGTGCTACGGAGCATCCGCTTTCTGCGCCCCGATGTCGCGGTGGTATTCGCCCGATGCCACGTGAAGTTCAAGGAAGGCAACGAAGCGCGCGAAATAGAAACGCGCCCAACGTTGATCGTCGTAAAGGAACAGGGCAAGTGGCAAATCGTCGCGTTCCAAAACACCAAGATCTCCGAAGTCCCAGCCGCAGCCCAAGCCGCAGCCCGTCTTGCAACTTAGTGGGAAACTTCGGCCGCCCTCAACCAGCAGCAAGGACCACCTTGCAAAATGCCGATGGTGAAAAGACGGCGCGCCCGTCACTAACGGTTCAGCACGCGGATTTCGGTTGGATGACGGGCCACCCGGAAGTTGAGACCGATGGACGTGGTGCGGCTAAAATGGTCTTGCCGGGCGAAATGGAAGTGGGCTCTGCGGGGACGCAACCATGCTGAGGGATAGCCTGGTGGTCGCATCGATGCCTTGAAAATCCCCGCTCGAGGTGCGGAATGCTCACTAACGGAGAGCGCCCTCTCTCCATTTCTAGCTGAACCAACACAGTGCCACGAGAGCGGGCTTTCTCAGGGCGTACTCGCGGGTTGGCCCCCGGTCCCGATCGGATCGGGTGCGGTGGCTGTTCTGCCGAAACCGGGGATGCAAAACCCGCACCCTTTGCACGCAAGGGATGCGGCGCCCGGCAATGTGCTCGCCACCATCCATTAGATTTGGATCAACGCTATTCCTGATTTAGGATCGAGTTTCTTCTGAAGATGAATCGGACTTTCAGTCAAAATTAATTCGCATGTCGGA
This sequence comes from uncultured Acidobacteriota bacterium, assembly GCA_963838705.1. Lineage (GTDB taxonomy): Bacteria > Acidobacteriota > Terriglobia > Acidiferrales > UBA7541 > Palsa-147. Next base: position 1,258,974 of record CAWIRU010000007.1, read on the forward strand.
CGCACGCGAGCCTCGAGGAGGTGGCCACCGTGGGCGGTTCCGTCAGAGCGTCCCACGACCACGTGCGCATGCACTTGCGGCTCACCGTCGCGGAGGGCGATGTCGCCAATGAGCGAAAGCAGTTCCACCTGTTCGCCGAGAACGCAGGCTGGATCGTACTTTTTCGTCTCCCAGTTGAACCAACCCAGCTTCGCGTAAGAAAGAGCGCCGATGGCTTTGAAGCTGCTTCCCCCTAAACCCTGTCCCTTCGCGAACTGTTGCAGCACGCCTGCGATCTCGTCGCCGGTCTCAAAGATTAGGACAAATGTTTTCGGTTCAACCTCTATCTGTTTCCACCGCATGACATCTCCTCCTCCTACAACAATCTTCGACACACAGAAAACAAGAAAAGACGCACGAAGTTACTATTTCAAATGAAGAAGGAAGCTGGGCCGCCTGATTTGATCTTAGGGCCTCAGATCGGGAGTTGTTCCGGCGGCGGATGACCATTCTGCTATCGCCCAACCCTGCCGTCGTATTTTTTTGTTGTTTTGAACAGCTCGAGATGGCCATCACCCGAAGAAGGTCTGCATCGCTCACGAAGCGCCTGCATCTCTTGAGGCGACATGGGCTTGAAGGCGCGCGCAATTCCCACGTTCTGGCGCAACACATCCAGCGAATCGATGCCGCAAATTGTGGCCGCCACCGGTAAACTCATCGCATCGCGCAGCGCCTGTTCCGCCCTCACAACGCCGTATTGGATCGGCTGGCCGTCGCCCCCCAGACTCTTCATGCCGAGAGCCGCAATGCCGCGGCGCCGAAGCTCCGGCAGCACCTGCTGCTCGAAGCTACGATACGTCGCGTCAAAACAGTTCAGCGGCATTTGGACGGTATCGAACGGGAAATCGTGCGCCAGCATTTTCAGATGGATCGCCGGGCTTTTATGTCCGGTGAAACCAACAAAACGAACCTTGCCCTGCTTTTTCGCTTCATCCAGGGCTTCGACGACGCCACCTTTTGCGAAATGCAGGTCGGGATCGTTCTCGTAGATGACCTCGTGAATCTGCCATAGGTCCAAATGATCGGTGCCCAACCGCTTCAGGGACTCCTCCAATTGTTGCATGGCGACACTCTTATCCCGGCCGTGGGTGCAAACCTTGCTCATCAAGAAAACCTGTCGCGCCTCCCCTGTAGTCCAAGCCCCATCCATTCTTCGCTGCGGTGGTCGTTGTACTCCCATGCGTTATCGAAAGAGGTGACTCCGGCGTCCACTGCTTCCTGCACCAAGCGCACCGCAAGCTCGCACGATTGCACAGTCCCCAGATGGTATCCGCCCAGACCGATGATCGAGCTTGCTCGCCAGTTTTTCCGAGCGGCCTGCGAGGAATCTGGTCAGTGCCGGTGTTCGTTATTTGCGGCGGAAGTGCAGCCGATGCGATTTGGCTGTGCAAAGCTGAAGTCGCAAGCACCGTCCCTGCGGACGCCAGGCCTGCTTGTATGAAGCACCGCCGATCGATTTCGGGAGTCGCTGGGGATGCGCGTTCTGTCGACGTTGAGCTGCCATTCTTCATCTCCTCGACGTCTCCGGCGTTGTCTCTGGCACCAACCAAGGGCCGTCCGCATCGTCCAACATCTCTGTGACTTCTCTTTGCGTGTCGTCAAAGGGGAACCCGTGAGGCATGCGGGTCATCGGGTTGTCGTATCGCAGCGATACTTTGTACGGCTCGAACCGGCCGTCGGCCGCCGTCGGCGCGCAGCGAGCTCGCAAGGCCTCCATCTCGCTCTGCGTCATCGGCTGAAAGCTCTGCGCGACGCGCAAATTTTGGTGCAGCACGTCCAACGAGTCCATACCGCAAATTGTGGTTGTGACGGGCAGGCTCATCGCGTAACGCAACATTTCCTCAGCCTGGACAACGCCCGCTTTTATCCCCCAGGCAGTGCCACCCATGCTCTTCATGCCCAGTGCCGCCATGCTTCGGCGATTGACCTCGGGCAAAACCTGCTTTTCAAAGCTGTGGAAGTTGGCGTCGAAGGGATTCAGCGGCATCTGCACTGAGTCGAACGGATAACCGAGTTCAAGCATCTTCAGGTGAAATGCAGGATCCTTGTGACCGGTGAAGCCGACGAATCTGACCTTGCCTTCTTTTTTGGCTCGATCAAATGCTTCCAGACGCCACCTTTGGCGTAGGCCAACTCCGGATCGTTGTCGTAGACGATGCCATGGATCTGCCAGAGGTCCAGATGATCGGTTTGATAACGCCGCAGCGAGTCTTCGAGCATCTGCATTGCTAACTTGCCGCTTCGCCCATGGGTGCAAACCTTTGTCATCAGGAACACCTTGTCGCGGCGCCCGTCCCGGAGCGCCCTGCCCAAGATGGTCTCGGTCTTGCCGTTGTAATACTCCCAAGCGTTGTCGAAGAAATTAACGCCTGCGTCTATCGCCTCGTGAACGATTTGCACCGCCTCATCCAGGGTGGGCACATCGCCGAGATGATGACCACCCACTCCGATCGCGGAAATGTGGCGTCGGTGCTTCCAAATTTGCGATAAATCATTTCTCCCACCTTCGCTGCCGGGGCTGCTGTTCGTTCTCCCGATGCTGAAGAGGAGGCGAGTTCCTTCGAGTTTGCTGAGACGGCCGATGTTGCGGCCACCGCACCCGCACCGGATTTTAGAAAGTCCCGTCGAGTCGTATTCATCTTTACGCCTCCAATTCCAAGCAGAGGTGGACCGGAACCGGCCCGGAGCGTTCGTATCCGGAACCGCGGCAGTATACAAGAGTCACGCAGCCACTTGGTCAGTTGCCGATAACCATGCCACCCGCCGGTCTTTGCCATCGTCATCGAAAATGTGTGCGTTACTGCCTTCGATTGGAGTGCCTGTGGGACCGTGCTCCGTGAGGTCGATCGTCGAGATTGGGCACTTATCGTCTTTCTGTAATATTCGCGGAGCCTTCCACTTGTCGTAGCTTCGGTGGCCTTGCGTATGTTTGAGCGAGCACGCCTCCTTCTCCATCCACGCCCCATCCATCTCGCGCGATTCGAGCGATTGAAAGGCTCTTTTCCACGTTGCGGATTCTATGCTGCAAATCACACAAGCTGTCGATTAGCGATTGTGCAACCTAGAGTCATGAAACGGCTAGTACGAGGTCTGGTGTAATCGAGTTTTAATGTTTCGCTCATGGAGCCGTAATGCAACGCGACTAGGTTGGCGTGCCTCGCCACCGCGCTCAAACCTGGGTGAGTGGACGACGTTCTCATTTTGCGATCGGGCAGGTTTGCGGTTTAAACGCCGAGAACTCGCCAGTCGCCAGAAAATCCTGCGGCATCACCGACTCCTCCGGTAACGCGGACGATCGGCCGGCGAGGCAAGGTTTTCTGTCATTGACGAAGAACTAGTGTTCTGTTAGGTTGGCGGGCCTCGACCCCGCTGATTGCACGAAATAAGGCCACACACTTATCTCGAAACTGAAAGGTGAAATCCATGATCAAAAAGGCAGGAATGTTGTGTCTCTTCATTGCGGCTTTGGCGAGTACGGCCATTGCTCAAGAGGGTGCCGTTCCCAAAGGCGTGCGGCGTCTCGAACACGTTTACATCATCATGATGGAAAATCACGCGTACGGACAAATTCTAGGCAATCCGTCCGCGCCATTTGTCAACCAGTACATCAAGCATGCAAATTATGCGACGAATTATTTTGCCGTCGCGCATCCAAGCTTGACGAATTACCTTGAAATCGTTGGCGGTTCGAACTTCGGCGTACAAACAGACAACGCTTCGGATTGGCACGACGCGACTTGCACCACTAACCTCGCCTCGGGGACGGTTGCAACCGATAATCCGCCAAGCCCCAACGTTTGCCCGATCGGCGGCACCGGCACGGACGCGGCGACGCCGGCCATTGATTACACCAACGAGACCACTGGGCCTCCGGGGGACATCAATATTGATGGAGTTCACTTCTATCCGGCGAATCCGAACACGATCGGAATCACGATTGCCGATCAACTCGTTGCCGCAGGGCTGACGTGGAAGAGCTATCAGGAAGACCTGCCGCCAACCGGGCCCGATCTGGTGAACACTGCAGACGGCTACTTTACGAACCTCACGGACCTAACTACGGCACTGCCGGGTGAGACGACGAGCCTGATCGGCCTCTACGCCTCGAAGCACAACCCGTTCTCGTACTTCGCGAATATTCAGGCCAACACCGATCCCAACAACGGCTACAACAACATGGTCAGCTTCACGGGTCCGAATGGTCTCTTTGCGGACTTGGCCTCGGGACACGTGCCAACGTACTCGTTTATCGCACCGAATCAGTGCCACGACCAGCACGGACGGAGCAATGCCGGACCGGACTGCGAGTACGATCCAAACGACAATGGAACGCAAACCGGGCTAAACCCGGGATTGATCTTCGATGGCGATGCGGCGTTGGAGCAGATCATAACGTCGATCCATCATTCGCCGGCGTGGTTCGATGGGCGCAGCGCAATCGTGACAGTGTGGGACGAGAATGATTACAGCGTTTCTCCGACAACGAATCAGGTTCTGCTGATCGTGGACGCCAACTACGGCCATCACGGCGTGCAGAGTTCGCAGTACTACACGCACTTTTCCTTGCTGAGGTCAGTCGAATCGGCGCTCAGACTGCCGTGCTTGAATCACGCTTGTGATTCCAGCACGAACATCATGACCGACCTATTCGGCCGGGAGGACCGATTCTAGAACGGGCTGCCAAGCTAGAGTTAGCTAAGGTCCGGCATCCGTTCGATGAGAGGCCCTGGGAGTCTCGCTCCCAGGGCCTTTTCATTTGCCCACGGCATTCGCGGCACCGAATTCGGTGGCGCACTTGTGCGAGAATGAGGCGGCGCGTATTCGTGAATCCAATGTGGGTGATGAACTTTGGCTCCGCGCAGTATTGATTTGACGCAAGTCGTGGAATGGTCGGATGGGCGCGCGCGCCGCGTGCAGGATGCGCTTGCGGGAGAAGAGCCGCTGGAAATTCGCGTGGGCGATAATCCGCTTGCGGTCACGATGCGAACTCCGGGGCACGATCTTGAATTGGCGGCGGGATTTCTGTTCACCGAGGGGATCATTCAGAGCCGCGAGCAGATTATTTCGCTCGAGATCGCGAAGCCGGACCCTGGAACGCCACATCGTACGCAAACCGTCACGCAAATCGGCAATCTTGTGGTGGCGCAGCTCGAGCGCGGCGTGGAGCTCGATGCGGAGAAAACGCAGAGGAACTTTTTCGCCAATTCGAGCTGCGGCATTTGCGGCAAGGCGTCGATTGAAGCGGTTCGATCGCGATTCCTTCGCTCGCTGAATTCGAGGATTCGCCTGCAATCTGAAGTACTCTGCCGGCTTCCGGAGAATCTTGGAGCGTCGCAAGATATTTTCAGCCGCACGGGAGGCTTGCACGCCGCGGGACTATTCACGGCGAGCGGAGAACTTGTGGTGGCGCGCGAGGACGTCGGGCGGCACAACGCCGTGGATAAGGTGATCGGCTGGGCGCTACGCGAGGGGCGAGTGCCGCTCGCCGAGAATATCCTGGTCGTGAGCGGACGTTGCGGCTTTGAGATCGCGCAAAAAGCGATCGCGGCGGGAATTCCGATCGTTGCGTCTGTGTCGGCGCCGTCAAGCCTCGCCGTGAAGCTCGCGCGGGAACTCAATCTCACGCTCGTGGGATTTTTGCGCGGGAAGCGCTTCGTGATTTACTCGTGCGAGGAACGGATTATTTTGACGGCAGCGTAGGAGTACGGTCACGATTCTCGAAAATGTGCCGCACGAAAACCCTTCGCTGCTCAGGGCAGGCCGGTGCGGCGCTACAGTCGCTTAGGGATGAGGGCGGCCGTTGCCATTTCCGTTGTTGCCATTTTTTTTCTGGGCGTGGCGGCGGCGGATGTCGTCAACTTTCGGGCCATCCTCAGCCAGCATCTTGCGGAATTCGACTAGCAGCTTTGGGTCCCACCAACCGCGCTGCGCTTCGTCTTCGAGATGATCCAGCGCGGCGGCGGAATCGAGCGCCGTGCGATACGGGCGCTCGGTGGTCAACGCGTCGTAGACGTCAACGATTTGAAGAATACGCGCCGTCAGCGGAATGTCTTCTCCACGCAAACCGTCGGGATAGCCCGTGCCGTCCTGCTTCTCGTGATGATGGCGAATGATGGGAAGCACGAGGCGGAACGTCTTGAGCGGCGCGCAGATGTGCTCACCGACGACGGGGTGTTCGCGGAGGAGCGCTTCCTCCTCGGCGGTCAATGGACCTTGCTTCAGGAGAATCGAATCCGGAATCGCGACTTTTCCGACGTCGTGAACAACGCCGGCGCGCCGTAGCGCGGTGACTTGTTCGGCGCCGAGGCCCATGCGCGCGCCGAGAAGCGCTGAAATTTCCGAGAGGCGACCGCAGTGACCGTGAGTGGTTGGATCGCGCGCCTCGATGCTCAACGCGAGGCTGAACAAAACTGCTTCGGCGTTTTCGAGTTCGTCGGTGTAATTTTTCAGGCGGAGGAGCGAACGCGTGCGCGCGAGAAGTTCGTTATAGTCGATCGGTTTGCTGAGGAAGTCGTCCGCGCCCGCGTTGATGCCCTGAATGCGATCGGCAGTTGCGGAAAGTCCCGTGATCAGAACGACGGGAGTGAGGCGAGTTTCCGGCGCGGCCTTTATGCGGCGGCAAACTTCGATGCCGCTCAGTCCGGGCATCACGATGTCGAGAAGAACGAGGTCCGGCCGGAACTCCGCGCACTGCGCGAGGGCGCTCGCGCCGTCGGCCGCGGCGCAGACTTCGAAACCCTCGCGACGCAGCAAGATTTCGAGACCACTGCGCGGTGCGAGTTCGTCGTCAACTAGAAGGATTTTTTGCGCCATGTGCTATGCAAGCTGGGGAGTAAACAAGCTTACAGGACGCGGAGGTGCGCAGCAATGAGAATCGCGGTACTGGAACTTTTTGATTTTTGACGTAGTTTTCACCGTACTGATGCTCTTGCAACTCCTAATGCCTGGGCGTTGGGCCTTGCGTTTCCTGGCCGATTTGGTATCACCGAAAGGACCCTTTCCAGACTACTGAGGCCGCAAATGAAGAGAACGCTCACTCCCGAATCGCTCGCGGAATTCGATGCGAGGCTCAAGCGCACGCACGATGATTTTTCCCGGTTTTATCCCGGCCCAAGCGGCGCCCGGCAACCGGTCCATACGGTATATGCGGGCGCGCAATTATTCCACGCCGATACCGTGCGGCGCCTTGGCGCGAATGCACTGCATTCGCTCGATGAATATGCGCCAAACTTCGCGGTATTTGCCAAGGCTATCGGACTTGATGGCGCGCGCGAATTCCCGGATGCGCCGGAAGAGATCGCGCGTCTCGAGAAGTATGTGGATTCAGATCCCGATACGTTTCGGAAAGAGAGCAAGGCGACATGGCTCGCGGTGACAGTGTACCGGCGCGTGCGCGAGAAGCTTGGGCGCGAGCCGGTGGAAGATTTTCGAATTGATTTCGAAGATGGCTACGGCCATCGCTCCGACCAAGAGGAAGACGGCCACGCCGTGTCAACGGCGCGAGAGCTTGCCGCGGGCTACCGCGCGGGCGAACTCTCGCCTTTTATCGGCATCCGGGTGAAGGCGTTCAATGAAGAATTGCGAGCGCGCAGCGTTCGCACACTGGATCTCTTTCTGAGCACGGTGGTCGAGGAAACGGGCGGCTCGCTGCCTCCGAATTTCCACGTCACGATTCCGAAGGTGAATTTGCCGGAGGAAGTGGCGGCGCTGGCGGAACTACTCGACCGCTTGGAATCGGCGCTCGGGATTCTGCGCGGGTCGGCGCGGATCGAAGTGATGATCGAGACGCCGCAGTCCATTCTGAATTCGCGAGGCGAAGTGAATCTACTGGCGCTGGTGCGCGCAGGCGGAGGACGCTGCGTCGCGGCGCATTTTGGCACTTACGACTACACGGCGGGCCGCAATATCACCGCCGCACACCAGCACATGATGCATCCGGCGTGCGACTTTGCGAAAGAGATGATGGCAGTGTCGCTGGCGGGGACTGGTGTGTGGCTCTCGGATGGCGGGACGAACATACTGCCAGTTCCAATTCACCGCGCGGCGAAGGATGGGCCGCGCCTATCCGCGCACGATATGGCTGAAAATCGCACGGCGGTGCACGGGGCGTGGAGACTTCACTTCACGCACATCCGGCACTCGCTCATTGGCGGATTTTATCAGGGCTGGGATTTACATCCGGCACAGCTTCCGATCCGCTATGCGGCGACATATGCGTTCTTTCTCGAAAGTCTCGATGCCGCGGGCGAGCGCTTGCGGAATTTCATTGAGAAGGCCGCGCAGGCGACTCTGGTTGGCGAGGTGTTCGACGACGCGGCTACCGGGCAGGGCCTGCTGAATTATTTTCTGCGAGGCATCAACTGCGGAGCAGTGACGCCCGAGGAAACGCTCAAGCTGACCGGACTTTCGCACGCCGATTTGCGTTCGGGCTCATTCACGCGGATTTTGGACGCGCGCACGCGGAAACCCTGAGTGAGTTACACGGCGGCAGAATTCAATTCAACTGCGCTCAGACGTCTCTTCGCACGGTTGCTTCAATGATGCTCCGAGGTTCGCCAGCAGGAGCGAAAATCTCGCCGGCGTTCTGCGCGCCGAACGGTGAGAGGTCAACCGGATCGTATTGCTGAACGGACATCGAGAGCCGGATTTCCGCGAGCGGCTCGAAATTTCGCAGGACCGCATCGGCCATCGCATAGAGAGTGTGCTGCGGAGACCGGCTTTCGTGCTCGGCGAAACTCTCAAGCAACGATTGCCGCACGCCGTGCCAAATCGAGCTATAAGCAATATCGCCCGCCGCATATCGCCAGCGTGCGGAAAGCAAGCCTGACAAGATGCAATCGGATGTGTCTTTCAGCGTGGTATAAGGATCGCGCAGGAATCCTTCAAATCCGGATTTCGCCGACTTCAGGATGAATAGATCGTCGAGGCCGGCCCAGATCTCGACGCCGTTCCTGGTTCCGATGAGGAGCGAGGTCCGTTGTTCCGCGCCGGTGCGCGCAAACGCGCTGTCGTGAGACTTTGCTCCCATGCGGATACGATCCCAGAGCTGCTCGTTTGTTTCGATGCGTATACGGGAGACCTGAGGGTTATAGGTCAAGAAATGTTCGATCAGGTGCGAAGAAAACTCTTCAATCGGTTCGGGCGAATATTGTTTCGATAGAACGTAGACCGTATTTCTGATCGTATCTGCGGGGAGAACTTTGCTGTTGTCGCCGGAAGCGTGCGCGGCTTCGAAATCGCCTTCGAACTCGATGCCGATTGCGACTTCCTTGATGTCGTGGCGGCCGCCTTTCCGCGAAACGCGCAACAAGCGAATTGAGGCCGCGCCGTACTTGCTGTGCTCCAAGCGGACGCGCACCGGTCAGCTCCCGCGATAGGTTGTATATCCGTATGGGCTTAGAAGAAGTGGGACGTGGTGATGATTCGTGGCGTCACGAACGTGAAAAACAATCTCGACGAATGGATAGAAACATTGGATGTGACGCGCGGCGAAATATGCGCCGGTATCGAATCGCAGGCGGTACTTGCCCTCGGAGATGCGTCCGGAAGAAACAAGATCGGCCAAGCGTCCATCGGAATCCGTGAAACCCTGTCCGAGAGACCGCCAGCCTTCACCGGCCTCCATTTCCAGCGTGACGCCTACTCCTTGAGCGGGGCGGCCGAGTGAAGTGTCGAGGACGTGTGTGGTGATCGGTGAGTTCATTTCGCCAGCAGTTTCTCGAGGCGCAGCCGGGTAATTTTGTGTTGCTCTTCGGCTGCGATCGCCAACTCCGCGGTGGGATCGTTTGCCAGCCTTTGGTTCAGAAGCGCCAGAATTTCATTCGTCGTTTTTCCCGATGCGCAGACGATGAAAAAGTATCCGAATTTTTCTTCGTACGCGCGGTTCGCTTTAATGAGCGCGGCCTTGGTCCTGATCGAGGACGACTCGACACCGACCTGTTCACGGGCTGACCACGCTTTAGCGTTGCCGGATTGTTTGCGCTCCGCTTTTTTCTCGCCTATACGCGGATGGTGCCGAAAGGCTTCGAGCCAGTCGTTGCGCGTCAAGCCATTCCATATCTGCGCGGCCGCTTCGTAAACTTCTTGCGCGCTGCCGAACGGGCGACGCGCAAGCATACGCCGCGCCCATTCTTCCGAGCCACAACAATCGAGTAGTGCCGCCTCGGCAGCCCTGTTCGACAGCGCATTGAGATTCGAGACTTCGTCGAGATGCGCGTATGCGGCGGAGAGGCCCCAGACGCGCAAACGGCTCACGCCGCCATCGGGGAAAATATTGAGCCGAAGGTGTGAGACCGGACCGGCAGGCTGAAGCTCCTTGCGAAAGAGGTGCCGAGCGTTGGCACGCAGCTTTGTGCGCGGAAGAAGAGTTGTCCACGCCGCGTCACCTGCAAGGCTCTTGCCTTCTGGCGTCATCGACGTCTCGATCGAACAGCTCTCGGGAAAATTCCCTTTGAAGTGCGACGTATTCACTTCCATGCGGCTGATTTCGCCGATTGTGCCGAGTTTGATGACGACCCAATCGTGGCCTTCGCCGCGGCGGCGGCGGGTTTCCCATCCATCGGCCATATTCTTCGCGCGCCCCGGCATCAAGAGGTGAAGCGGCTCGCTGAAGAATTCGTCGCTCGCAGCGAGAATCAGGCCGCCATTTTCGATCGCCGCGAGATCAATTTCCTTCTCTCGGGATTTCGAGAAGTCCGCGGCAGGCACAACTTCTCCATGGATGCGCAGGCGAGCTACGCCGCCATCCGGATAAATGTTCAGGCGGACGTGTGTGTAGCGCTCGTTGTTGCTGATCTCGAAGAGATTTTGTGTGTCTCCGGTCAGAATCGCTTTCGGCAGGATTTCTTGCCAATGAGTTTTCGGAGAGAGGAGCGCGGCCGATTCCGCCTTCGAGCTAAGTTTGCCGGCGATCGAGCACGCTTCCATCGAGCAGTGCGACGGGAAATTGCCTATGAAGAAACTTGTATCCACCACGACGCCTCGAATGATTCCGGGCAAGCCGAGGCGAACAATGCACCAATCGTGGCCGGGTGTGCGACGGCGCCGTGTTTCCCAGCCGTCCATCCATTTGCCGCGGCTCGTGAATTTTCCTTCGATGAATATCGGCTTCGAATCCTTGAGAAGATTTTCCTTCGGCGCGAAGAAATCGTCGTTTGCGGCGATGACACGGCCGCCGAGGCGTTCGGATGCAAGGCCGGGAAGTGCGCGAAAATCTTTCATGCTTGAGTTCGTTTCAAAATGGCGCCCGTCGGACCGGCTGCGAATTCACCGCGATCGAAGATTTTTCTTCCGCGCAAAAACGTGGCTGCGATGACGCCATATAGATCGCGGCCGGCGTACGGCGTCAGCTTGTGCCGTTGGTGCAGGCGTTCAGGCTCGACACGGAATTTCGCGTTGGGATCCCAAATGACGAGATCGGCGTCGAATTCCTTCGCGATTTTTCCTTTACGCTTTTCAAGGCCCGCGAGGCGCGCTGGTGAAGCGCACAACCAACCCGCGAGCCGCTCGACAGCATAGCCGCGCTCGAGCGCGGAAGTCCACAGAGCCGGAAGCGCCAGTTCGAGCGACGCGATCCCGCCCCATGCCGCCATGAAATCGCCGGTGTCCTTCTTTTTCATTTCCGGCGGGCAGGGAGAGTGATCGGTCGCGACGAAGTCTAACGTGCCGTCGGCTAGTGCTTCCCAGAGCTTTTCGCGATTCTCGCTCTCGCGGATGGGCGGCGCGCACTTGAATTCCGTCGCGCCGTCGGGGATTTCTTCGCTCGCGAATGTCAGATAGTGCGGGCATGTTTCGGCGGTAATGGCAAGCCCTCCGGATTTTGCCTCGCGCAGAATCGGCAGCGCGTCTGAGGACGACACGTGAACGATATGCGCGTGCGCATTGAATTCCTTTGCGAGCTTCGTGATCATAGCGATGGCCTCGTTCTCCGCTTCGCGCGGGCGGGAGGCGAGCCAGGTCGCATACTTTACGCTGGGAGCTTTCGCCAAGCCTTTCACCGCGGCGTCGATCGGTCCGGGGAGTTCAGCGTGAACGAGCAGCGGCGAGCCGAGCTCGGCGAGAATTGGCAATGCCCCGCGAAGATCCGCCTCGCTGGCTTGAGGAAATTCATCAACGCCGCTTGGAACCAAGAAACACTTAAAGCCGAAAACACCGTCGCGCCAGAGAGTGCGCAGTTCTTCAGAATTTCCGGGGATTACGCCGCCCCAGAAACCGGTGTCCACCCAGAGTTTTCCTGCAGCTGAAGCCAGTTTCTCGCGGAAGGCCGAGGCGGTGGTGGTCGCGGGGATGCTGTTGAGCGGCATCTCGATGAGAGTGGTCACGCCGCCTGAGGCTGCGGCGCGCGTTGCCGTTGTGAATCCTTCCCATTCGGTACGGCCGGGCTCGTTGATGTGAACGTGCGTATCCACGATGCCGGGCATGACGATCAGATCGCCGGCTTCATGGATCGGGCAGTCGCTGGGAACTTCATTGAATTGCATGATGGCGGTGATGACTCCGTGCTGAATGTGGATTGCCGCGGGCGCGGGTTCTCCGTCACTGATGATGACGCGATTGCCGCGGACGACGAGGTCGGGAGCGCTCATTGGGCGATGGCGGTCTTTAGGAATTCTTCGAGAAGATTCAGCGCGACGACTTGGCGATAGTGCGCGGTCGAACGGATATCGTCAATCGGCGCGATTTCTTTGGCAAGTGCATCGCGCGCGGCGGCGATGGTGACCGAGTCGAGAGTCCTGCCGCGCAGGAACGATTCGGTTTGCACGGCGCGCACGACGGTCGGAGCGATGCTGCCGACGGCGATGCGAATGTCGCTCACGATCTCGCCGTCGAAACGCACGCCGCCGGCGAAGCAGACTTTTGAAATCGCCTGCGCTCTCCGCGTGCCAACCTTGCGGTAATACGATTTCCAATCCGTCCGCCCTCGCCGCAGAAAAATCCGGCCGACGAGTTCGTCGTGGCGCAGGTCCATTTTCTTGTAGCCGCTGTGAAATGCATGATAGGGAATCCGGCGCGAGCCGCGCGAGGAGAATAATTCCAATTCGGCGTCGTAGATCAGCAGGGCGGGCGGCGTATCGGCAGCCGGTGACGCGTTGGCGATGTTGCCTCCGAGAGTGCCGCGGTTTTGTGTGGCGACGCCGCCAGTTTCGGCTGCCGCGCGGCAGAGTAACGGAAATTCGCGCTGTAACGCGCCGTTGCGACGCACGTCCGTGTAGGTCGTGAGGGCGCCGAGGATGACATGCGACGGCGTCACTTCGATGCCTTGCAGCTCGGCAAGATTCCAGATGTTCAGGTAGCGACGATGCGGGAGTTTACCGGCTTCGAGCAAGACCATCAGGTCTGTTCCGCCTGCGAAGGGGCGCCAGACGCCGGGCTCGCGCGCCAACAAATCGAGTGCGGCGCCGAGACTTCGAGGCGTTTGCATCTCGTAAGATGGAATGAACGACCTCACGGTTGCGCTCCCGTTCGGTCGCAGGCTCGCAAGACTGCCTCGAAAATTTTCATGTAGCCGGTGCAACGGCAGAGATTGCCGGCGAGGGCAGCGCGAATCTCCGGTTCTGTCGGGTGGCCATTTTGATCGAGGAGATTGACGGCGGCGAGGACCATGCCTGGGGTGCAAATTCCGCACTGCGCGCCGCCGTAGGAGATGAATGCTTGCTGGACGGCACTTAGCTGATCCTGCGTGGCGACGCCTTCGATCGTCCGGATTTCGGCGCCCTCAACTTGCGCGATCGGGACGAGACAGCTATTCACCAATCGTCCGTCAATTTCGATGCTGCACGCGCCGCATTCGCCTTCGCCGCAGCCCTCTTTGATTCCGGTGAGGTGCAACTCTTCGCGCAAAGTGTCCAGCAAACGCGCCATCGGAAAGTCTCGCAGCGTTTCTTCGCGGCCGTTCACGCGGCAACGAACGGCGATTGTGCCGGGCGCGTCAGGCAATCGCGTTCTCCCGCGCGGCTTCGAGCGCTGCCATCAAATCTTCGGGTGTCATGGGGATACGGCGGATGCATATGCCGGTCGCGTTTTCGATGGCATTGACGATCGCGGGAGCCGTGCCGTCAAGGGGAAGCTCGCCGATGCCCTTGGCGCCCGCGGGCCCGCGAGAGTAGGGCAATTCTTCGAAGTAGACGCGAATTGGCGGCAGGTCCATCGAAGTGGGCATGATGTAATTCGTCATCTGGTTGTTGATCATGCGGCCTTCCTGCCAAACGACTTTTTCGTAGAGCGCGAAGCCGATGCCTTGCGCGACGCCGCCTTCCACTTGTCCCGCGGCGAGGACGGGATTGATCACGCGGCCGACTTCCTGGACGGCGACGAAATCTTCCACGCGTGTTTCGCAGGTCGTTGTGTCAACCGAGACTTCCGCAACGTAGACGGCCCAGCCGTATGCGCCGTAGGCATCGCCGCGATACAGGCGATCGTCCCAGTGAATATTTGGCGGTGGGGAGTAGCGGCTGGATGCTCGCAGCGGGCCAACTTCGTTGTGATGACGGCCGCATGCGGAGACGAAGGCCTGTCGGTTGTATCCCTCCTGGAGGAAGCCGTGTTGCATTAACGATTGCTTGATACCGATGGCCGCGGTCTCGACCAGCTTCCCGACTATCATGCAAGTGCGCGAGGCAACGGTAGGGCCGCTATTCGGGACCTGAGCTGTGTCAGGCTGCATGACTTCGACATCCCCATAATCGAGTCCCAAAGCATCGGCGGCGATCTGCGAAAAAATCGTGTTCGTTCCCTGGCCCATTTCCGTGCTCGCCGCGTAGACGCGCACGCGGCCTTCGGGCGTCGCTTCGACGTCCGCCACCGACGCCAGGTATTCTTCTCCCGAACCTGTGAAGCCGGCACCGTGCAAGAAAGAGGCGAATCCGATTCCGCGCTTGATGCTTTGGCTCGGGTTCACGCGGGCGAAGCGTTCGCGTTTTGCCGAGTAGTCGCTTAATTTCAGTGCGCGGCCGAGGAGTTCGGACATATCAATTTCTTCGTGCACGATCTGGCCTACGGCGAGCGTTTGACCTTTGCGGATGAAATTGCGGCGGCGAAATTCGTCGGGTTCCAGTCCGGCGGCCTTCGCCACTTGGTCGAGGTGCCGCTCGACCGCGAAAACACTTTGCGGTGCGCCGAAGCCGCGAAACGCGCCGTGCGGCGGCGAG
Organism: uncultured Acidobacteriota bacterium; assembly: GCA_963838705.1. GTDB lineage: Bacteria > Acidobacteriota > Terriglobia > Acidiferrales > UBA7541 > Palsa-147. Next base: position 1,274,159 of record CAWIRU010000007.1, read on the forward strand.
TTGGTGGCGACGACGCGGCTGCGAATGCGAACGTTCGGGCAGTTGTAAGGACCCGCGGCGTGAATCGTGCCGCGAGAGAGGACGACCGGAGAGAGCGTCAGATACGCGCCACCATCGAGAGTGAAATCAATGTCCATCGCGAGAAGTTTGCCGTCGCGCGTTACGGCCGTGCGATGGCGCGTGCGGGATGGATGGCGCTTGGTGGTGGCGGCCATGTCTTCCGCGCGGTCGTACACGATTTTCACTGGTTTTCCTGATTTCCATGCGAGAAGCGCGGCGTGGGCGGCAATCATTGACGGATATTCTTCCTTGCCGCCGAATCCGCCGCCCGTCTCGAGTTGAACCACGCGGATCTTTTCCTTGGGCAATCCGAAAAGCGCCGAGAGCGCTTTGTGGACGTAGTAGGGACACTGCAACGAGCCCCAGACGGTGACTCCATCGTTCGGATTCGCTGTGGCGATCATTCCTTGCGGCTCGATGTAGAGCTGCTCTTGCGCGCCAGTTTCGTATTCGCCTTCGACGATCTTGTCCGCCGACGCCCACGCGGCGTCCACGTCGCCTTTGTCCACGGCAAGCGATTTGAAAATGTTGTCCTTGCGCCAAATCACTTCTTTGCATGCGAGAGAGTCTTCCATCGTGAATATGGCGGGAAGCGGATCGATCTCAATGCGCACCGCGCGGCGCGCTTCCTCCACCAGATATTTGTCTTTGTGAGCGAGGAGAACGACGGGCTCTTCAGGATGATTAACGAAATCGGCGGCGAGGCATGGCTGATCGTCTTCGAGCAGCGTGATGCAGTTTTTTCCAGGGATGTCTTTTGCGGTTACGACGACTATTTCGTCCCACGGAATCACCGGATCAAAATGAATGGCGCGGATTTTTCCGCGCGCGACGGGGCTGCGCACGGTCGCGCCGAAGAGGGAATTCGGAAACGTGACGTCGTTGGCATACAGCGCCTTGCCCGTGACTTTCGCTCGGCCTTCCTTTCGCGGAACTGATTCGCCGATGATGGGAAGTCTCATCGCGTTCGACTCAGTAGGGCGTCTTGTCCGATTTATCTTGCCAGGCGCGGAAAGCACGCAGGGCATCTTCGCGCATGAGGGGAATCATCGGAATACGGCGCTCGGAGTTCGGCAGCCTGAATTCGGAATAGATATTAGCGTCATCGAATCCGATCGCCGCTGCGTCGGAGGCGAGGTTCGCATAGAACACGCGCGCGGGGCGCGCCCAGTAAATCGCTCCGAGGCACATCGGGCAGGGCTCGCAGGTTGTGTAGATATCGCAACCGGTCAATTCGAAATTTCCAAGCGTTTGGCTCGCGGCGCGGATGGCGACGATTTCGGCATGGGCCGTCGGATCGTTCGTCGAAGTGACGCAGTTTGCCCCTTCGGCGATGATCTTTCCATCCTTCGCGATGACGGCTGCGAACGGGCCGCCGCGACCCGAGCGGACATTCTCAAGCGACAGTTCGATCGCGCGGCTCATGCATCGCTTGTGAACGTCTTCGCTCACGAAAACACGCCTCCCGAGATGTCACCTGTCCAACCGACAGTGGAGACCAAGAAGAAATTGTATCCTAGCCGGTAGGAGTTGCAGCGGAGTTCGTATTCCGCGAACGCGATTCTCGCGTCAGCTCGTGCGGAGAGTAAATCTGTGAACCGTGCGATCCCAAAATATCAGCAGAGCCAATCCAATTAGGATCAACGCGATGCACAACCCCGTCCAGAGACCGGTCGCGCCCCAGCCGCGGTAGAAGCACAGGTAGTATCCCAAGGGCAGCCCGATGAACCAGTAGGCGGTGAAGTGGCAGATGAAGGGGGTGCGCGTATCGCCAGTGCCGCGCAGCGCGCCGGTCGTGACGGCCTGGATTCCGTCGAAGAGTTGGAAGAACGCGGCGACAAACAACAATTTACTCGCGGCTGCGATCACGTTTTTGTCAGGCGTGTAAATGCGGACGATGGGTCCGGGAAAGACGCAGAAGACGATTGCCATGCAGGTCATGAAACCCGCGCCGAGGGCCACGGCGGTCCACCCCGCGTGGCTCGCGCCGTCAATGTCTTTGCGGCCGAGGGCATGGCCGACTCGCACGGCGGCTGCAGAGCCGATTCCGAGCGGCACCATGTAGGTGAGGCTAGCCATATTCAGGGCGATCTGATGACTCGCAAGGGGAACCGCGCCGAGGCGGCCGATGAGTGAAGTGACGACGGCGAAGACGCCGACTTCGACCGTCAACTGTGCCGCGGCCGGCAGCCCCAAGCGCACTATTTTTCCGACGCGCGCAAAGTCCGGTCTAGCCTCTGCTGCACGCAGGCCGGTCTTGTGCCGGTGCTCGAAATAGACGATGTAGGCGAGAAGAACGGCAGCCAAGTACATCCGCGAAATGCACGTCGCCCAGCCCGAACCCACCGGTCCCATCGCGCGAACGCCGAAGTGGCCGTAGATGAATATCCAGTTGCCAAGCAAATTGATGAGATTGGCCGAAATGAGCGCGTACATGACCGGCGTTACCCGGTTCATGCTCTGGAGATAGCGCCGGAAGACGAAATAAAGCAGCAACGGAAACATCGCCCAGTCGAGCGCGTGCAAGTAGGGAATTGTGTAGACCAGGACTTCAGGCGCAATGCCGAATCGCCAAAGCGAATTTCCGATCAACCAGACGATGCCCTGCAAGATGGGGGTGGCGACGAGGCTCACGTAGATGCCGTTCACAAGCGAATGATGGCAGTCGGCGATGTTACCCGCGCCGTAGGCTTGCGACACAAGCGTATCGAGACCTAGCATCAAGCCCGTACCGAAGATACCCATCGTTAGGAAGACAATGCTGCCGAGGCTGACGGCTCCGATAGCGTCCGCGCTATATGGCAGGCGGCCGACCATTATCGTGTCCACGATGGCCATGCCCATCCAGCCCAGTTCAGCGGCCGCGATCGGAGCGGCCAGGCGCAGCATCGGCGGCAATTCATTTCGCAGGAACTTCACTTCAACTCCGGGAACGGCAAAAAATAAGTGCCTGGCATCGTAACACGCCGCGCCGCGTGAACTTTCGCGACGTTAGGGCGGCGCCGGCCAAATTGCGATTCTTCAGGCGACGCCGGGTGGCGCGCTTGGATTACACTGAACTGACTTGCGCCGCAGCATGCGCCCGGCCCGGCTGTCAGGACGGAGGCTATCGTGGATTACACCAAAAAAGTGAGTTTGCCGAACAGCCATCGCGATCCTTATCCCGGTGCGCGTCGCGTCGGCGCGGCGGATCCGAACGAGATTATTGACGTGACCGTTTACGTGGCGAGGCGATCCAAAGCGATGAGACTATTTCCACACATCGAAGATCTGGGGAAAACGCCGATTGCGCAGAGGAGGTATCTCACGCGCGAGGAGTTCGCAGCGATGCACGGCGCGGCGGGCGACGACCTCGTGCGCGTTCGCGAATTCGCGGAAGCGAGCGGCCTGAGCGTGAAGAGCGAGGACGCCGGCCGCCGGTCGGTAGTTCTGACCGGACCTGTGTCAGCATTCGCGAAGGCGTTTGAAGCGGACCTCGGCCGCTACGAATCTCCGGCTGGCGCGTTTCGCGGCCGAACGGGCGCGCTGCAAGTTCCAGTCGAACTCGCAGATATCGTGGAAGGTGTATTCGGCCTCGACAATCGCCCTCAGGCTTCAACTCACTTTCGAATTCGTGGCAAAGAATCGCCGGGAGCAGCGCCAGAAGCGGAGGCCGCGGCGTTCACGCCCGTTCAGGTCGCGAGCCTCTACGATTTTCCGGCTGGCGTGAACGGCAATGGGGAATGCATCGGCATTCTCGAACTCGGCGGCGGATACAATGCGAGCGATCTCACATCGTTTTTCGGCGGGCTGGGTTTGGCGCCGCCCAGCGTGCTCGCGGTGCCGGTGGACGGAGGAACAAATACGCCGGTCGGCGATCCGGATAGCGCGGATGCTGAAGTCGCGCTCGATATCGAAGTGGCCGGGGCTATCGCTCCGTGCGCGAAGATCGCCGTCTACTTCGCACCGAATACCGACCAGGGCTTTCTCGACGCGCTCACTACCGCGATTCACGATGCGGTGAACAAGCCTTCGGTGATCTCGATCAGTTGGGGCGGGCCGGAGAGCACTTGGACCAGCCAAGCGATGACCGCCATGGATTCGGCGTGCCAGGATGCCGCGATGCTCGGCGTCAGTATCTGCGTCGCATCGGGCGACAATGGCGCGACCGACGGCGTTTCGGATGGAAAAGGTCACGTTGATTTTCCCGCGTCGAGCCCTTCGGTTATCGGCTGCGGCGGAACGCTTCTCGAGGCAAGTGGGAACAAGATCACAGAAGAGGATGTCTGGAACGACGAATCGTCAGGCGGCGGAGCGACGGGAGGCGGCGTCAGTGAATTTTTCGCGCTGCCGTCGTGGCAGCAGAGTGCGAAGGTGCCCGCCGCGCCGAATGGATTTGTTGGCCGAGGAGTGCCGGACGTTGCGGGCGACGCGGATCCCGATTCCGGTTATGAGATCGTCGCTGATGGGCAGCAAGAGGTCGTCGGTGGGACGAGCGCCGTCGCGCCGCTGTGGGCAGGCTTAATCGCGCTGATGAATCAAAAGTTCGGCAAATCCGTGGGCTATTTGAATCCGCTGCTGTACGGGGCGTCCGCCGAAGCTACGTTTCACGACATCACCAGCGGAAATAATGACGGTTATTCGGCCGGCCCCGGATGGGATCCATGCACAGGGCTCGGTTCTCCCGACGGCGCCAAGCTGCTGAGCGCGCTTTCGTCGTCGTAAGCTGCGGCTGGGCGGTGGCAGGTTTCATGAGCCGATCGAACACTCACTTGTTGAATGGCCGGGCTTGAAAACGGTTGATCAGAGCCGGTCGATTTTCGCGGCGAGGATGAAGTCGCTCTCGGTGAGGCCGTTGATCTTGTGCGTCCAGGTGGTGATCTCTGCCTTACCCCAGCCGAGAAGGATATCCGGGTGATGGCCCTGTTCCTCCGCGATCGCGCCCACCTTATTAACAAAAGCGAGCGCCTGACGGAAATCGGGGAATGTGAACGCGCGAACGATGTGGTGGCCGTTGACGACCTTCCACTGCGGCACCTCCCGCGCGAGCCGCGCGAGTTCTTCACCCGCGAGGGGCGGCACTCCGCCTTTGCATGGAACGCAAGTCTTGCTGGCAAGCTCGGACATTGCTCGTGTCTCCTTCACCTAACGACTCGATCTTAGCTCAATTTTGATTTCCGGGGATCATTTGCGGCTGGCGCTGCGCAGACGGGTGGATTTTTGCTATGCTGCCACCTCGCTTTCCGGCTCCAGGACGCTACATGAAGAGAGGTCAAGACGAATGGCCGAAGAACCACAAGAGCTAGCTGAACGCGCGGAGCACGGCGCGCGCGAATCGAGTATGGCGCCGGTTACGATTACGATGGCGATCCTCGCCGTACTTGTCGCCGCCACTTCCCTGATGGGGCATCGCACCCACACAGAAGAGCTGTTGTCGCAGACCAAGGCCACCGACCAGTGGGCTTACTATCAGGCGAAGGACATCCGGCGGCATGCCTACGAAATGTTTATTGACGAGATGAGCGTCTTCACCGTGCAGAACTCGCCGCAGGCGGACACGATCAAAGAGAAATATCAGAAGGAAATTGACAGGTACCGCGATCAGCAGAAAGAGGCCGAAGCCGAAGCAAGGAAGACGGAGGCGGAAGTTACGGTCTTTCAACATCGCGCGGACCGGTTCGACTTGGGCGAGGTCTTGCTCGAAGCCGCTTTGGTCATTTGCTCAATTACGCTGCTGACCCGCAACCGGCTGTTCTGGGGCGCGGGCGTGGTGCTCGGCGCGTGCGGGGTCGTCGTTGCGGTTGCGGCTTTCCTGATTCGTTCGTAGAGGCGATTATCTCGCTGCGGCTGTCGAGTGGGTCGCGACGTACGTCGCGATGTAGGCGCCGAACACCTGCTCCAGTTTTCGAGTGATCGGGCCGGGCGCGGGAAACTTGTGCCCGGCGAGTTCACCCACGCCGAGCAGGCTTCGATTCGTCGAGGAGATGAATAGCTCGTCCGCCGAGTACAAGTCCTCCGGCCGTAACGTACGCTCTTCGACGGGCACCCCTGCGGCCGTGCCGATCTCCAGCAGTACCGACCGAGTAATTCCTTCGAGACATCCCGAGTCGAGCGGCGGGGTCAGGACCCGGCCGTTGCGCACGCAAAAGATGTTCGCCGCTGTGCATTCCGCGGCCTCCCCTCGCTCGTTGAGTAGGAGAACCTCGTCATAGCCATTTTGCTGCGCCTCGTAAAGATTCCAGACGTTGAGGAGCCACGATGTGACTTTCACGCCGGCGAGAGGCGACGCCGCATGGCGTCCTTGCTCGCGTACCCCCAGACGTGCCGGCTCACGATAGGCCGGGAGGCCGGCGGAATAAATCAGCAGATCGGCATCGGGGAAAATTTCCTCGCTGGCCCAGAAGCTTCGCTGGTTGTAGACGACGTAGATTCGCGCGGTCCCGTCTTTTACCTTGTTCGCGAGTAAGACGTCGCCGAGCTGGGCTCGAACCTTGTTTTCCTCGAAGGGGAAGGGGCAATGGGTTTTCGCCGCGTCTTTCACCAATCGCTTCCAGTGGCGCTCAAAGGCAAAGGGGACACCGTCGGCGACTCGAAGCGTCGTGAAGAGGCCCCATCCGCTCAATAGCCCGCTTTGGCCGGGAGAAAGGCGCACATCCTCCACCGGCAGAAGGCGATCGTTATGAAAGACGTAGCGATGGATCATCAGCTCTCCCGAGTGTAATTCCATAATTCTAGCGCAGTTTCAGGCCTGCGAAAGGCGCAAGGGGACTCAATTTGGGCTGACGCGATCGGCCGAAACCTCAACCTCGCTGATGCCCCGGAAACTGAAGAGCAATTTCACGAGATACTTCGGCGGGTCCTCGCTCGTTTGCTTGACGATCGTGCCGACAGCGGCAGTTACAGCGGCGTGAAACAGGACATCCTTGACCTGGAGTCCTGCCAGGTTGACGCGTACGGATTGGCCGGGTACAAACACCTCAACATTTTGAGTTCTGCTGAGTATTTTTGCAAATGGCAGATCGGGTCCGCGATTATTGCCGGCCCACGCCAACGGATTAACCGGGGAGCCATAAATTGTCGGGTTCAGCCGCTGGCGATGCCCCCCTTAAATTTCGGGTGTCCCAACGGAAAATGTGCATTGACTTCATCTTTCGCGCGGCCTACATTAATGGTGCCCCGCTGGAGGTGTTTGGTGCGAGCAGTGATTCGCGCGTGTTTGATTTCGATTCTCATAGGAACATTGATTAATGCGCCGGTCCAGGCGTCCTCGACCAAGCCACTCGGGACAATTACTCAAGTTCAAGCCACTTGGATTGACCGCTCCATCGCCGCTGTGGGGACCACCGTATACCCAGGCGACACGCTGAGGACCGACGACAACGGCTCTATTCGTTTGAGGGCGGGTCTGGCTCAGCTTTACATGCCGTCGGCGAGCGAAGCGCGCTTGGAGGACTCGGGAAAGGGCATCCGGGCGTCCCTATTGAAGGGTACCGCCGGTTTCTCATCCGGTCCTACCGACACAGTTGAATTCGATGCGCTGGGGGTTGTGATCCGCTCGCTCGATGGTCAGCCGGCCCATGGCCGGGTGACGATTGTCGGCGCCAACCAGTTGATCGTATCCAGCATTCGAGGCCCATTCGAGGTATCTCTCGACGGCGATACGCATGCGATTGCCGACGGGTCGTCCTATCGCCTTACTGTTGCGGACTCCGATAAGCCCAGCGACGAAGGCAATGGCACCCAGGCGGTCCGGAACCGGAAGAAGATTCTGATGATCGTGCTCATCACCGCGGGAGTCATCGCTGCCGGATTCATCTCCTGGGCAGTGTATGACGAGTTGACCGAGAGCCCGAGTTCGCCTACACCGCAGTAATTCTTTCAGACTTTGCCACCCACGCCTCCCATTGCTCGTGAGACGTGTGCTTCGTCGCCGCCTACGCACGGATTACTTCGACCGAGCAATTCGCGTGCAGCGCCACCGATTCCGAGACGCTTCCGATCAGCATGCGGTCTATACCGCGCCATCCGTGCGATCCGAGAACGATCAGATCGGCTTCCCAGTCCTTCGCCGCGTCCAGAAGCAACTCACGAGGGTCGCCAAGAGGAGTTGCATCCTTGTCGACAACCTTCAGATTTGCGTCTGCAAGCGTCTTCCAGGCGGCGGCGACGGCATCGCGCGCGCGCGTCCGCGCGTCATTGATCAACTCTTCGAGCAGGCTCGCCGGGTAGACCGAGCTCAGGGACGACGCGGACAAGTCATTTTCCGGAACGAGAAGCTGAATGGCGCTCACGATTTTCACTTCCGTGCCCGCGGGCCACGGACGGCTCGCGATCGACCTGACGGCTGCAGCCGAGCATTCCGAGCCATCGGTCGCGACGAGAATCTTGAGCGGCCTTGCTCCGATGGCGACACCGTTCGCACGAGGACGCGCCACTTCGACCGAGCATGGCGCGGTCCGGAGGGCCGCCTGCGCGACACTGCCAATGAGAAATCGCTTCAGCGCGCCCTGGCCGTGCGATCCGACCATAATGAAATCCGCGCCCCAATCTTTTGCATACTGCGCGACGGCCCTGCGTGGAAATCCAATGAAGACTTCAGACGTAACGGCGTGGCCGGAGCGCGCGATTTCCTCCGCGGCGTCTTTTACGAAGATTTGCGCCGATCGCTTTTCGTCTTCGATCAGTGCCGGCACGCGCGCGAGGGCTCCGAGATCCACGATGTGAATTACGGCAAACGATGTGCCTCGAGGCCAGGGCCGTTGCGCCGCGGTGTTGATTACGGTCTGCGATGCAAATGACCCATCAATCGCCAGCAGGACTTTCATATTGTGGCTCCTCTTGCCGCCCGCGCCGGATCAAGCCGGGCGCGTGTGACGCTACGCGAAATCATTGAGCGAGACTCACGCGAGATTTTAGCTCCATGCTGTACACTCGCGGCGACGTAAACGAATTTTACATTCGGAAAGATGACGTATCTGTGAGCTACGTCACAGGCGTATTTTCCGGATTGCGCGATTCCAATTTGGTTATCGCACTTGAAGCGTGAAAGAAGCCGATTTGGAATTGCCGTTGCCGTCGTCGGCGGTCAGCGTATAGGTCGTATCTTTCGTGGGCGAAATCGCAAAGCAGCGATCGTAGGACGGCCAGACTGACGCGACCGGCGGATCGAGGCGCACATTCTTGGTGTTCGAGACGCCGTAGCAGAGCTGTGCGGAATCGCCGCGATGAATCGTTCCGGGAGTGGCGTAGAAGCTGAGGATGTCGAAGCGGTCGCCGCCGAGTGTGTCAACGGTTCGCTGGGCTTCGTCACGCTCCTTAGCCGCTTTTTGTTCGGCAGCTTTTTGCTCGAGGTCGCGGTTCTCCTGCCAGCGCGAAAACACTGTCCAGCCCGAAAAAAGCGCGACGATCAGGAGCACGATCGAGCCGTAAAACCAGATCTTCCGGGCAAAGTTTGGTTTCGAATTATCGTCGCCCGTCATGCCATCTCCTAGAAGGATTGATGCCGCCCCATGACGTCTGAAAGCTTGGCTTCTCCGGCGATGTCGCTATTTGTCCGTGAAAGGAATCAATTCTACACGCAAGCTACCCTGCTCAAAATACTTCGAGCTGTTCGATCGCGCCTCATTGCCCGTTGAAGAATAGACATATTCATTTCGCTAGCTCTCAACATCCCGTATACTCTGCGCGATTCGACCTCCAACTCCGGAGACATTTCAGTGCCCGTGGGTCCCTCCCCCGCAATCGGGTCCGCTGCGGCCCAATTTGCGGGCCGAACGCGGCACCGCATTGCCTGGCAGCTGCTGCCGTTTCTTTTTGTCCTTTACATCATTAATTATCTTGACCGTGGCAGCGTGGCCTACGCCGCTATCGGGATGTCACGCGACTTGGGATTCAGCGACCGCGTGTTTGGAATGGCTGCGGGCATTTTCTTCGTGAGCTATGTGGCCTTGCAGATACCCGGCGCCCTCCTCGTGGAGCGCTGGAGCGCGCGCCGGGTGATTTCCGCGACCTTGATCACCTGGGGAATGTTGACGGCGCTGACAGGACTTGTGCACACGCCGGCTCAACTTTACCTGGCACGCTTTGTGCTAGGCGCGGCGGAGGCCGGTTTCTTCCCGGGGGTAATCGTATATCTGAGTCACTGGTTCATACGCGAGGACCGCGCGAAGGCAACGAGCAACTTCATGTCCGCAATTCCCTTATCCTTCGTCATTGGATCGCCGATCGCGGGCTGGGTTCTCGGGCATAACTGGTTCGCGCTTAGAGGCTGGCGGTGGCTATTCATCCTGGAAGGGGTGCCTGCCATCCTTCTGGGCATCGTTGCGTTCTTCTATCTAACAGACTGGCCGCGCGAAGCGAATTGGCTTGTTCCGGAGCAGCGGCAATGGATTGACGAGAGGCTCAGCGAGGAAAAACCTGCCGGCGTGCAAGCGATCTCAATCAGGCAGGCCCTTAGATCCCGCGCGATTCTGTTGCTGGCCGCGGTGGCCTTTTTCAATTATTTTGCGGGTTACGGTTTCTTTTTCTGGTTCCCGACCATGCTGAAGCGCCAGACTGGATTTTCGGACTTTCATGTCGGACTGGTCGGCGCGCTGCCATATCTGGCGCTTCTCATCGCTATGCAGGTCAATGGATGGCATTCGGACAAGCGCGGTGAACGGCACTGGCACACGGCAGTCCCGCTTTTTATTGGCGCGGCCGGATTTTTGGGCCTCGTCACTCAACCCCGGTCAATTCCGTTCTCGGTCTTGATGTTTACGCTCGCGTGTGTGGGTTCAGCCTATCTTCCAGTCCTCTGGGCGATCCCAACCGAAATCCTCAGCCGGTCAACAGCAGCGGCTGCAGTTGGATTGATCAATGCTATTGGCAGCGTTGCGGGCTTTGCGAGCCCTTACTTGTTCGGTTACTTAAACGCTCGAACGGGGTCATTTTCGTACGGACTTGCCGTGTTAATGGTCGCTTCGCTGGCCGGTGGGCTGCTGATATTGCTCACTCCGAGGAACGCTTAGGAGGGTCTGCGTAGAACCGGCTGCCTTGTGGAGCGCAGCAAGGATTTGATTCCTCTGAGTGCTAGCAAAATCCGCGGAAACAAGTGGCGATTCAATCAGCAAAATCCTGGGGGTTACACGAAGTCTTTTGTTTCTTACTGAATTATTTGAATCTGGCGGAGAGGGGGGGATTCGAACCCCCGACACCCTTTTGGGGTGTAACTGCTTAGCAGGCAGCCCTGTTCGGCCACTCCAGCACCTCTCCGCGGCAGCCTAGGTACTTCTTACTATCAGGCGAAACGTCCTTGGCGGCCGTAAATCAGCGCGGCGCGTCAATGAGCGGCCTTTTTGCAAATATAACACAATCGCTCTCGCTCCGCTGATCCAGCAACGGCGCTATTCGCCGTCCGGCGGGCGCCGGCTCGCCGAGATTTCGCGCATTCCACTTCGAGATTGGGGCGATTATCGGAGCAGGCGCATGACGCTTCTTCTCCGTCGCATGCATGAACTACTCGGCAGCGTGCGTGTTCGGATTTGTGCCAGGGCGCCGGCGAATGTTAATGGACTGTTACTTGACATCGAGCCGTAAGCGCAATAAAAAGATGGCGCACTCATTCAACACTCCTCACGCCCGGGCGACAGGGAGGGTCAGCTCTCCATGAATACTTCGCGCAGGGATTTCATAAAGATCGCGGCCATCGGCGGTACGGCTGCGTCTGTCCTCGGATTCGATCTCAAGCCTGCATACGCTCAACTGCGCGAGCTGAAAATCGCGCGCGCGAAGGAGACGCGTTCGACTTGCCCTTATTGCGCCGTAGGCTGCGGCGTCCTCATCTACACGATCGGCGACAATGCGAAAAACGTAACGCCGCAAGTGATCCACGTTGAAGGCGATCCCGACCATCCGACTAACCGCGGGACATTGTGTCCCAAGGGATCTTCGCTCGAGCAGGACATGCTCAACCCGCGGCGGCTCACCAAGCCGCAAGTCCGCCGGCCCGGCGCGACCGACTGGGAAGACATTTCCTGGGATGACGCCCTGAATGAAATTGCGCGGTGGACCAAAAAAACTCGCGACGATACTTTTGTGGAAAAGGATGCGGATGGGCATACCGTAAACCGATGCGAAGGAATCTCGTTCATCGGCGGATGCACGGACACAAATGAGTTTAATTATCTGGTCGTAAAGGCGATGAGGAGTCTGGGCTTGGTGTATTTAGAAAACCAAGCCCGTGTTTGACATGGCCCCACGGTCTCAAGTTTGGGACCAACATTCGGACGCGGGGCGATGACCAATGGCTGGATCGACATCAAGAACACGGACATGATGTTGATCATGGGCGGGAATCCCGCCGAGTGCCATCCCTGCGGATTCAAGTGGGCGATGGAGGCAAAGCGCAACCGAAACGCCAAGCTGATTTCCGTTGACCCGCGATTCACGCGCACATCCGCAACCGCCGACCTCTTCCTTCAAATTCGCGCCGGCACCGACATTGCGTTCCTCGGCGGGCTGATCCGCTACGCCATCGAGAACAACCGGATCGCGAAGGAGTATCTGGTCAACTACACGAACGCCGCGTTCATCGTAAAGGAAGGCTTCAAACTACCGGAGGACGGGCTGTACTCTGGATTTAATTCCGCATCAAGTACGTACGACAAATCCACCTGGAACTATCAGGAAGGTGGAGACCTGAGCGGCAAGCCAGATGCGGCAGGACCTTCCGCAGCCGCCGGCGCGGCGAATGCAGGAACGGCTGCAAAGCCCGCGGCACCGCCAGCACCGCTGTTGCCGCCGAATACCGCCTACGATCTGACGCTGAAGCATCCGCGCTGCGTCTTCCAATTGATGAAACAGCAGTACTCCCGCTACACCCCGGAAACTGTCGAACGGATAACTGGAATCCCGAAGGAGCAGTACATCAAGGCCGTAGACATGTTCACTTCCGTCCGCAAAGACGGCGACATGAAGAAGGTGGCGACGATCATCTACGCGGTAGGCTGGACGCAGCATACGTTTGGAACGCAAATCATCCGAACGGCGGCGATGATTCAACTTCTGCTGGGTAACGTCGGGAGAGCGGGCGGCGGCGTGAACGCGTTGCGCGGCCACTCGAATATTCAAGGCGCCACAGACATGGCGGGTCTTTACGATTCTTTGCCCGGATACTTGAAAGCCCCCGTTCCCAACGACACGAACTTGGCTGCGTATCTGAAGAGAGTGACTCCGACGTCGTCGAAACCAGCGCCGTGGGATTCGATGAACTACTACCAGAACACGCCGAAGTTCTTCGTGTCGCTGATGAAGTCAATGTATGGAGATTCGGCCACGAAAGAAAATGGATTTGCCTTTGACTACCTGCCGAAATTCGATCGCGACTATTCGTGGACGCACATCTGGGATGACATGTACAACGGCAAGGTGAAGGGCATGATCGCGTTCGGAATGAACGGCGTGATGATCGGCCCGGACACAAACAAGAATATCAACGCGCTGAAGAAAGCGGACTGGCTGGTAGTGGGCGAAATTTATCCGGACGAGACGAGCGAGTTCTGGAGAGCGCCGGGAATTACGGCCGAAGAACAGAAGAACATCAACACCACGGTTTACCGTTTGCCTTGCGCGGGATTTGCGGAAAAAGATGGAACCATGACCAACTCCGCGCGCTGGGTAACGTGGAAAAATGCCGCGGTTCCGCCTCCGGGACAAGCGCGGCTCGACCAGGACATCATTGCGCAGATTTTCCTGCGCGTACGGGGCCTCTACAAGAAAGATGGCGGAAAATTTCCCGACCCGATTTTGAATTTGAACTGGGCGTATGCGGATGCGGCTCATCCGCCACTCGCGCAAGTGGCCATGGAATTGAACGGCAGAGCGCTCGCAGATTTGACAGACCCTGTGACGAAACAAGTGGTCAAGGCGGGCCAACAATTGCCCGGATTTGCATGGCTCAAGGATGACGGCACGACGATGTGCGGCAACTGGATTTACTCCGGTATGTGGACTGAGGCGGGCGCGCAGGTCCAACGGCGCGGGACGGAAGATCCTTCCGGAATGGGCGTTTATCCGAACTGGGCGTGGTCATGGCCGGCAAATCGCCGCGTCCTTTATAACCGCGCTTCTTGCAACGCCGACGGAAAACCGTGGGATCCCGAGCGGAAACAAGTTTGGTGGAACGAAGCCGCGGGGAAGTGGGCTGGCAATGATGTGCCGGACTTCAAGCCGGACTCCCATCCGAAAGATCACATGGGGCCGTTCATCATGAATCCGGAAGGTATCGGCCGGCTCTTTGCTCCGATTGGAGTGATCGCGGACGGCCCGTTCCCGGAACATTACGAACCGATCGAAAGCCCGATCAAGAATCCGTTTCATCCGGACCAGTCGAATAATCCATTGGTGAAGAAGTTCAAAACACCGTTCGATAAATTTGGATCGCCGGAGGAATACAGCATCGTCTGCACGACCTACCGGCTCACCGAGCAGTATCACTACTGGACAAAAAATAATCCGATGAACGTCCAGTTGATCCCGGAACCGTTCGTCGAGATCCCGGTCGAACTGGCGAACGATCTGGGCGTTCGCGGCTCCGAAAAGATCAAGGTCATCAGCGCGCGCGGAACGTACATTGCGAAAGCGTTCGTCACGAAAAGGATCAAGCCGATGATGATCGACGGCAAGAAGGTTTACCAGATTGGCTTGCCAATTCATCAGGGCTTCCGCGGCATTGATGAGGACGAGGGAAGAAACGCGCGCACGCCGGCGAATCTGCTTACGCCGACTGTGAGTGATCCGAACGCCCATACACCGGAATCTAAGGGATTTCTCGTGAAAGTGGAAAAGGCATAGGACGCCGATCATGAGCCAGACGTCATCAGAAATGATCCGGATTTCGGGGCACGCGGGGGCGGTCCCGGGCGCCGGAGTGAACCGTGAGTTTCAGGTCTGCAAGCTGGTGGATACGACCACGTGCATTGGGTGCAAAGCGTGCGAAGTGGCGTGCCTGGAGTGGAACGGCTACCCTTTCAGCGAAACCAGTTTTAACAACTCCTACCAGACCATGCCGGAAACGGCATGGAATTACTGGAACCTGATCAAGTTCAACGAACACGAGCGCGAAGACGGCAGCATGATGCTGCTGATGCGCAAAGACCAATGCATGCACTGCGAAGATCCGGGCTGCCTGGCCGCGTGTCCCGCGGACGCAGCCATCGTGCAGTACGCCAATGGGATTGTGGATTTCCAGGAAGCCAATTGCATCGGCTGCGGCTATTGCATGACGGGCTGCCCGTTCAATATTCCTAAGTTCAGCCCGGCGGCGCGCAAAGTTTTCAAATGCACGCTTTGCAACGACCGCGTATCGGTGGGCCTCGAGCCGGCTTGCATCAAGGCGTGCCCGACGGGCTGTCTGCATTTTGGGACGAAGTCGGATATGAAGGAACTGGCGCAGACGCGGGCGGATCAACTTCGCGAGGTTTCCGGATTCGCCGATGCGGGAGTTTACGATCCGGCGGGAGTCGGTGGAACGCACGTGATCTACGTCCTGCACGACGCGAAGAATCCGGAGCTGTACGGCGGCCTCCCGAGGAATCCCACCATCCCGTGGTCGGTGCGTCTCTGGAAGGGGCCGCTGAAGTGGCTGGGAAATGTGGCAATGGTCGCCGGACTGGCCGGGATGGCATTGCATTACATGCGATTTGGGCCGAAGAAGGTGGAAGATATCAAGCCGGATAACGGGAGGCGGCCATGACGACCGACGCGGTATCCCGTTCCGGTCATGACGAAGAGCTGATCACTCGCTATACGCTTGGCGAGCGCGTAAGTCACTGGATCAGCGCGCTCGCTTACATCTATTTGCTAATGACCGGTCTGGCTTTCTGGTCGCCCTATCTCTATTGGCTGGCCGCGATTGTGGGCGGCGGGCCTGCGGCGCGATTCTGGCATCCATGGCTGGGGCTGATTTTTACAGTGTCATTCTTCTGGACATTTAAAGACTGGCGCGGCGACATGATGATGGGCCCCGGCGATCGCGCGTGGGCGAAGGCGATCCCCTATTACATCGAGAACGAAGACGAGAAGTTGCCCCCGGTGGGCCGGTTCAACTACGGACAGAAGCTTTTCTTTTGGGGAATCTTCTACAGCGCAATCCTGCTGCTGCTCTCCGGGGTGGCGTTGTGGTACACGGAAGCGCTGCCGTGGAGCCTGCGCTACTTGCGCTACGCCGCGATCCTAATCCACGCGAGCGTGGCGCTGATCACGATCGGTCTGTTCCTGATTCACGTCTACATGAGCGCGGTCCTGGAAGAGGGCAGTTTTGGCTCCATGCTCCATGGCTACGTGACACGGGCGTGGGCTTGGACATTTCATCGTACATGGTATGAAGAGATCAGCGGCGGATCCCGAACCAAGCGGTGACCCTCGCAGAGTGGGATCGGCGCATTCGTCGCGCAGAAAAACTTTCCGAGAAATTTCCCGCATCCCGCGAAATTCTGACTTTTTACGGCGTAATCGCGAGGTTCCAGCACGATTTACAGTCGCATTTTGCATCGACGCGGGCGCCGCATCCTCGAGCGATCGAAGACGGCTCGATCAGAGGCCGAATCGACGTCGCCGCTCTGTCGAGGCGATTTCCGGCCTTCTTATCTGTCGTCGAAGCTGCGGCGCCGGGTCCGCTCGCAGAGTTCGCTCGCGCGCTTCGCGGGACAACGGATGCCTGGAAGGCGCTGCTTCAAGATTATTGGGAACGTGGATGCCGCTTCGAGCCCTTCACGGATGAGCAAAGCTCATTCTTCGCGAGGGCTTACTTGCAGCCGTACGCGGAGTATCTCGCCGGCCAGTTCCCACATCCTTCGCAGTCAACAGTTGGAACGCAATTTTGTCCGGTGTGCCGATCAATGCCCCAGGTTGGCGTTTTGCGTCCCGAGGGTGATGGCGGTCGGCGGTCGCTGGTCTGCTCATTCTGCGCGACGGAATGGGAATACCGCCGGATCGTTTGTCCCTCGTGCGGCGAAGAGGACGAAAAACAAATCTGCGTGTACGTCGCAAAGGAGATTGAGTACATCCGTCTGGAAGCGTGCGAAACCTGCAAGACGTACATCGAAACAATTGATCTGACCAAAGACGGGCACGCGATCCCAATCGTTGATGAACTCGTATGTTTGCCGCTCAGCCTCTGGGCGGGCGATCAGGGCCATCGCAAGCTCCAGAAAAATCTGTTTGGATTGTAACGGCCGCGTGTGTGGCGTCGGCGCCGGGGAATTCGCCGCTCAGCGCATCGAGCCTTCGGGCTGAAATCGCACGAACACGAGATAGCCCATGGGGTGTTCACCATATATGGGGACGAGAAACGCCGGCATTCCGTAAAACGTTGCTTGGCCTCCAATCGCAGTCGAAAAATGAGGCAGCAAAGGAATTTCACGATCGTAACCTGCCGTGTACGCCTGAACCCGCGCGAGAAAAGTCTCCTCGAATCCAGCGGGAAGCTTATTTTCGCCGACCAGCAGCAAGTTCGTGCGATCCACGTTCTCGACGCGCCCCCAGACCGCATTTCGCGAAAGAAAGTGAAGCGTTGATTCGAGCAAGTAGCTATTCAACACGCCGCCGTTGCTAAGCGAGCGCGTCCTTCCCCAGACGAGCGACGACGCCCAATTGCCGCGATCGAACGTCCGGTTGTAGCTGATCGAAGCGGTCATCCGGCGCTGGTCTTCGGTGGGATCGAGAGCTTCAGGACTGTGCAGCGTTCCGATTGAAAATTGGCCGGTCCAATTTCGAGTGGGGCTCAAGGTGAGGCGAGCCGACCACGAATCAATCGCGCCCGCCTGGATGTTCCAGCGATTCTCATTCGGCTCGCGGCCGTGAAATCCCGAAGCCTCAATTCGAATGATGCTGTAGGTGTATCCGACCGTGAGAACTTCGTCCGCGATGTGCGTCGAGTCCTGCATGTGATGGCCGAGAACGGCAATCGGGTCTTCACTTGCGGATGTGCGATGCGGGTACGCGACCGGGCCGAGCGCGGGATCGCCGACGGGTGCGGCGTAGAACGACAGCAAATTCTTTTCGCTCAGCTTCCAATCATAGGAAGCGCCAATCTCCATGAACAGATTGTGAGGATGCTGGCCATCCACGATCGGCAAGCCGAAAGCGGTCTCGCCGATTTGGAATAGCTCGGGATAGCGCCGTCCGGTGACGGTGGCCGGCTCGAGGCTCAGCATGACGCGCGCCGTAAATTTTCCCGGCCCGAGTTGGTGTTGCGCCATCGGCATGAACCAATTCGTCGAGAAGAATTTGTCGCCGCCGCGTGGGCCGGTTTGCTGCATTTCGTTCACGAAGACATTGCCGTGGAACATGAACTGCCAGCCCGAGCGCTCGCTCATCCACATCGGATGCGGAGTCGAGGCGGGCTCCACGTCTGTTCCCGATGAGGCGTGCATCTCGATGGCGTTTATTAGCGTGGATGTGCGATCGTGCGACATCATGTCCTGCGGCATGTCGCCACGCGACGCGGAAGTCTGCGCATCGTGTTGCATCCGGCAGCACGATTGAAAGCATTCCACTGGCTCGCTGCCGTTGGGCTGTAGAGCCCTTGCCGAGGTGCCGCATAGCAGGCTTGCCGAAATAATTCCACTTCGAATCAGGCGGCCAACACTTTGCAAACGTATCTCCTTACCGCAACTCGGGGTCCTGCACCGTAGCAGGGCGATTCTCTCGCGTTGAACGGATTGCGCCGCTATCGTCGAGATAAAAATTGCGATAGCTGTAATTTTCAGGCCTCGCTAGCAGCGCAAAATTCTTGATGCGCCCGTCTTGCGAAGCCGGCGCGGGAACGTACTGAATTTCGTATCCAGCGTTCTGCGCCGCTTGCGCCGGCGAGCGGGCCGCCGTTCCGAGGGCCTCGAGCGATGATGGGTAGCTTCCTGTCGCGGCCTCGAACGACGTAAGCGCCGCGCGCAAATCGCCGAGAGCTGCGAGCGCGCTCTTCTCCGCTTCCGGCTTTGATGTGCCGGGTCTTGGCGGAAGAACAAACCAGACGATGGCCCACAAGCACGCGATCAGCGCGCCCCATACGACCACGCTCTTGGCGATGCTCCTCTTCTTCTTCGGCGCGGCGAGGTCTTCAAGCGATTGTCCGGTCAGGTCCGCTCCACAGTATGGGCAAACTTCGGTCGCCTGATTCAGCGGCTGTTCGCATTCGCGGCAGACATACATCTGCATTGAATCGTAGGAACAGGCAGAGCGGATGTCAACGACGGGTTCGCCGGCATCCCGATTAACGCCGGCGGCTCGAGCGACGCAATTTCAATCGCATGACGGGCAACTTCCGAAACAGAGCGTGTATCATTATCTCCAGGAACTGGAGCGGCTTACGGAGCGCCACCCTTGCCCACATCGCTTCGCCTGGCTCCCGAACTCAAGCCGAGGCTCGAAGAGTTATTCCGCCGCGCGGAAATACCCGAAGGCTGGGGATGCAGCGTCGAGGATTTCACTTGCGCCGTCGAGCGAAGTGTTGGCGCGCGGTTTCGCGATGCGCTGCCGTCCACGCGAGAAATTTCCGCTCACTTGGAGACGCTTCATTTTCAGGATCTCGCGTTGTCATTTTCCTGCTCGGCTGGAAACTCGGGCGCATGGGGGCATTTCATCGCTAAGTTCCGGCCCGAACTTTATCGCGCGGCACGGGCCATCGCCGGTGAGTCGCTGGGCCGCGATCTGGCGGATTCGCTCTACGCTGAACTTTACGGTCTGGAAAGCCGTGAGGGAAAGCGCCGCTCTCTCTTCGACTATTTCCACGGTCGAAGCAAGCTGAGCACGTGGCTGCGCGCCATCCTCGCGCAGCGCCATGTGGATGAAATCCGCCGCACGCGGCGGACGGAATCGCTCGACGATCCGGAAAGCGAAGCCGCCGATTCGCCGCAAATTCAGCCAGCATCCGCCGATGGCGCGGACCCCGAGCGCTCGCGCTATCTTGTGCTGCTGCAAACCGTCCTAAGCGCGGCCCTTGCAGGACTTGCCGCGCGCGATCGCCTGCGGCTCGCGTATTACTACGTGGACGATCTCACGCTCGCGCAAATCGGGAAGTTGCTTGGCGAACACGAAGCCACCGTGTCGCGCAAGCTCGAGCGCGTGCGTCGCGAGTTGCGCCGGAACGTGGACGAGGAATTGCGCAACAAGAAGCGATTGAGCGAAGCGCAGGTGCGGCTCTGCTACGAATACGCGCAACAGGAGTGGCCATTCGATCTCACTCGTGCGCTCTCGACAAAAGAATGATCGCGCATAGCGTTTCCATGCAAGTTCTTGACGGAGTATCGTTCTAAGACAGGGATCAGAGGATGAAGTCCGGAGACCACAAGACGGGATTCGACAGTATGCTGCGCCGCGGGCTTTCGGCTGATTCGACGCCTGCCGCGCAGGGCTGCCCGGGCCCCGTTGTACTCGCCGCGTACTACGAACGCTCACTCGCGCCCGCCGAACTCGAACGTTTCGACGCGCATTTTGCGACATGCGCGCGTTGCCGCGCGCAAATCGCCGCGCTCGTGCGATCGGAGGCGCCTGAAGAAAATCGGAGCAAAGCTCGCGCCCCTTGGTTGTGGCACTGGCGCTGGCTTGCGCCCTCCTTTGCCGCAGTTGCAATCGTTGTGATCTGGGCCGGAATTCGCGAACACAACAAGGCAACGAAGGAGCCTGTTAGTATCGCAATGAACGAACCGGCGGCGCGTCCGGTCGAACTTGCTCCCGCGCTCGCCCCGCCGCCGCATACTTCACCCTCGGGAACGATCGCTCAAAGACAGCCCTCACCGAAGCAGGTTCCGGCAACGGGCAGCCTAGCCGAGCCTCACGCATCGACAACCGCTTCTTTGGATAAATTGAGTGAAGCAAAGCCGGTCGCGCCTTCGCGCCGTGTAACCTCAGCCGAGGCGCCGAATTTGACGCGCGAGGCTGTCGCCGGGTCGGCCGGCGGAGTGGCTGGCGGAGCGGCGCCGGAACCGCCTGCTTCCCGAGACAGAACGCTGTCCACGACCCTCGCGCAATCGGCGCCCGTCGAGGAAACCGATAATGCGAACAGGAACGCCACCAGGCTTGCGGCGCCTCCTGCGTCGGGGATGGGAGGCGCAACGACGAAACACCAGTTTGCGCTGGGCGCCAAGAAAGCTCCAGCCGCTGCTCCGGCGAAGGCTCAGTCTGCCATCGCCGATCAGGTTCGGGTGCTGCAAGCCCTTCCGAAACCCATCGTGATCGCATCTCCGGATGCGACGAAGTCCTGGCGAATTTCCGAATCGGGTGCGATCGAATTTTCGAGGGATTCCGGCGTTTCGTGGGAGACGCAGACGACGGCACCCGCCGGGACGCTGACATCGGGCTTCGCGCCGTCCGCGAAGGTATGTTGGATCGTAGGGCGCGGAGGCGCCGTCTTCCGCACGGCGAACGGCACGGATTGGAAGCAGGTGGCCACGCCCACATTTCAAGACCTTACAGGCGTGACTGCGTCCAACGCGAAGCGCGCACGAGTTACGGCCGCGGACGCGAGCGTCTTCGTGACCAGGGACGGCGGAAAATCCTGGAGCCAGCGGAACAATCCCTGATTGCCGAAATTTTCCTGCAAGGAATTTCGCGCGCTGCGTTCTAAGTGCGGATGGAAGACTGACTCAAGTTCTCTCGGGAGGGCGAAATGATCCGAATCACTGGGAAGCGGCACTTGCTTGCAGCAGGACTGATCGTCGCGATGGGCGTAGCGGGTCCCGTCGTTTTTCGAACCCGTGGCGTGCATGCGTCGCCGCGGCCGGATTCTGGCGCGACGCCAAGTACCACGCAGCAGGACCAGGTTGATCTCGCCGTCACCGTATACAACTCGAACGTCGCGCTGGTGCGGGATGTGCGCCAGCTTTCGCTTCCATCGGGAAATTTTTCGTTGAAGTTCGAAGACGTCGCGGCTTCAATAAATCCCCAGACCGTTCATTTTCGCTCGCTCTCCGAGCCCACGAAGCTTTCCGTTATCGAGCAGAACTATGAATACGATCTCCTCGATCCCTCGAAGCTTCTTCAGAAATACGTCGGCCGCGAAGTGACTCTCGTGCGCGGCGAAGAAGAGAACAACTCGACGAAGTGGGTCGAGACGAAAGCGCTGCTGCTCTCCGACAACAGCGGCCCCGTTTGGAAAATCGGCGATGAAATCGTGACGGGAATCCCGACCGACCAGTACCGGTTCCCCGACCTTCCCGAAAATCTCTACAGCAAGCCGACGCTCGTCTGGATGCTCGAAAATGGCGGGCCAAAGTCGCAGCGCGTCGAGGCTTCTTATTTGACGAACAACATGAATTGGAATGCGGACTACGTCCTGACGGTCACTCGGGATGAGAAAACCGCCGATCTCGATGGTTGGGTGACGCTTGCCAACAACAGCGGCGCGGCGTACAAGAATGCAAAACTCCAGCTCGTGGCTGGAGAAGTTCATCGCGTTGCTCCCACTGCGGCGAAAGCCCGCGTGACCGAATCCTTCATGGCAGCAGCCCCGGCCGCGCAACAATTCGAACAAGAGAATTTTTCGGAGTACCACCTCTATTCGCTGGCGCGACGAACTTCGATCGAGGACAAAGAATCCAAGCAGATCAGCCTGCTGAACGCGAGCGGCGTCGCCGTTGAAAAGCTACTGCTCGTCACAGGGCAGCCGTACTACTACAGGAACGCGCAGACGATCGGAAACCCGATTCCGCAGCCGGTGCAGGTGAATTACCGATTCAAGAACGAGGACAAATCGGGGCTCGGGATGCCGTTGCCTGCGGGCACAGTTCGCGTGTATCAGGGGGATTCACACGGCGGCATTCAGCTTGTGGGCGAAGACAACATCAACCACACGCCGAAGGATGAAGCGGTGACGATTCATGTCGGCGATGCGTTCGATATCGTCTGTGAGCGTAAAGAGACCGATTTTAAAAAGCTTTCGAACAATCTCTACGAATTTGAATACGAAATCACCTTGCGCAATCACAAGGAATCGGATGTAACCGTGGAAGTGCGCGAGCCCATCGGCGGCGATTGGGAGATCGAGAAATCGAACTACAAATCGGAGAAGCTCGACGCCACCACGCTTGGCTTTCAAATTCCCGTCGCGAAGAATGGGACCTCGACTCTCGATTATCGCGTTCGCGTGAAATGGTAACGGCGCGAAACGCAGCCGAGGCTTGAGCTTACATTGACGGTGCGATGCACCGCATCCCCTGCCGGGTTATCGGCCGCGAGTGGCTTTCTGAGCGATCTCGAGTTCTTGCGCGAAGTGAGGGTTATCCGGGAATTGCCGCGCGAGCTCCGCGAGCAGTCCTTGCGCCAGATCGTAGCGATGCTCGCGCTCATCGGCGAGCGCGAGCATGATCTTCGCGAACGGTTGCAGGAAGTGTCCGTGATCCACGGCGATCTGCATCAGAGAGATTCCGCGCGCGCGGTCGCCATGGATTCCGCCGAACCATAGAACCGCGCGCTTGTAACTCGGCAAGCAGCCGATAATATAACTCGCCACTCCGAGCGATACGTAGGCATCCTGCATGTTCGGGTCGAGCGCCAGCACTCGCGTCGCTTCGGCGTCCGCCTGCTTCATTAATTCCAGGCTTGCCAGCTGTTTCCTTTCGATGAGGGCGTCGTAGTCCGATTCCATTCCATCGGCAATCGTGAGAACCAGCAACGCCTCGGCATCTCTGGAATTCGTGTGAAGACGCTCGTTGGCCAGCGCGCGGGCTCGACCGTCGGCATCCAGGAATTTCGGATTGCGATTTTCCGATACGGGTCCGTCCACGCCCACAAGCAGCTTTTTGTCATCCAAAAAAAACGCCGACGAAAAAACGCCCTTTTGCTGGAATTCTTCAAAAAGGTAGCTTGCAGCCTCCGCCACGACTCCGAGGGCGTCGTTCGGATGGAGGCGTTCGTACGCGCCGATCTCGTTGCGCGCCTCATCGAATTTCATCCGGTACATATCGTCGAACGCGCTATCAAGCGAAGGGCCGGGGCGCATGACGGGAATTTGAGTTTGAGCGGAAGCAGGCAGCGCTGTTTGCGCGTCTCCCGAAGGGTCCTGCGGTGCTGGGGACGCCGCGAGAGCCACGCTTGCTGCAAGCGTGACGGCTACGAAAACCAGAAAATGATCGCGAATGCGCGCTTTCATCATTTCAACAGGCGTCACTTCTGGGATGCCGGCATACCGTCGCCAGATGGTCGATTTCCTGCAAAATGCGTGTCACAAATTGTCGAGAAAGAATTGCATGATGCGAGTGAACAATAGCACCTGCGCCGGTCGGTCGCTCATCGGATGGCCGCGCCCCGGGAAAATAACGAGCTCCGGATATTTCCCCACTTCGATGAAATGATTCAAAAGAAGCGCCGTGTTCGCAAAGTGGACGTTGTCGTCCCCCGTGCCGTGCGCCACCATGAGCTTACCCTTCAAGTTTTGCGGAAAATATGCCGGCGAGGATTCCCGGTAGCCGGCCTCATTTTCCTGCGGCGTTCCCATATAGCGCTCGGTGTAAGCGGTGTCGTAGAGGCGCCAGTCCGTCACCGGAGCCACCGCGACTCCCGCCTTGAAGATATCGGCCGCATGAAAGAGAGCCGTGAGCGTCATATAACCGCCATAGCTCCAGCCCCAAATTCCGATGCGCGTGCCGTCCACATACGCCAGCGATTTCAGATACTTCACGCCCGCGAGCTGATCGGCCAGCTCGACCTTTCCGAATTGGTGGTAGATGGGCGTTTCGAACCCATGGCCTCGGCCCGTGGAGCCGCGATTGTCGAGGCTCCAAATGATGTACCCCTTTTGCGCCATGATGTCGGACCAAAGATCTCCAGTCCACTGGTCGCGGACAATCTGAGCGTCCGGACCTCCGTAAGTTTCGATTAGCACCGGGTACTTTCGCGCGGGATCGAAATCCGGCGGTTTGATCATGCTGGCGTGAAGAATTGTCCCGTCGTCCGCGGTAACCGTCAGGAACTCGACGGGGGGAAGGTGGTAATCCGCGAGTTCCGGGACATTGTTTTCCGCGAGCATTGCGATTTTCGTGCCATCAATGCGGTCAAGCTCCTGCTTCGGCGGCACGTTGGCGCTCGAGTACGTGTCCAGAAACGCGGATTCGTCAGGCGCGATGTCGGGGGAATGGACGCCGTGGCCGCGAGTGACCTGGGAAATGCTGCCGTCGCCGATCGAAACGCGGAAGAGGTGAGACTCAACCACATTATCTTTGTTCGAAAGGAAATAGACGTAGCCGTGCCGTTCGTCGACGACCAGTCCGTTAGCGCTCTGCGGTCCGAATCCTTCGACGCCCGTCACCGCCCAATCGCCGCTTGTGAGTTGTTTCAGCAGCTTGCCGCTGATGTCGTAGAGGTAGATATGGCGGAATCCGGAGCGCTCGCTTGTCCAAAGAAATCGCTGGCCGTCCGCGAAGAAATGAAGATCGTCGCTCAGATTGATCCAATATTTGTCGGAGTCCGTCAGAATCGTGCTTGATGCGCCGCTCGCGGCGTCGAATAGCATGAGGTCGAGCCGCGTCTGCCCGCGATTCAGCCGCTGAATGGCGATGTGTTTGCCGTCGGGCGTCCAATTGACGCGAGCGATGTAGACGTTCGTGTCGGAGCCCGTGTCGAGCCAGCGAGTATCGCCGCCCGTGGCCGGCACGATTCCGACGCGAACGATCGGATTCGCTTCGCCGGCCTGCGGAAAGCGCATGTTCTCCACAGCGCCGATATCCGTGCTCATGTCATAGATGGGATACTTCGTCACCGGGCGTTCGTCCATCTGGTAGTAAGCGATGCGAGAGGAATCAGGTGACCACCAGTAGGCCGTCCGGCTCGCAAGTTCTTCCGGGTAGAGCCAATCCAGCTTGCCTTTGAGGACTTCTTCGGAACCGCCCAAGGTGAGTTGCCGCTTTTCCTTGGTCGTGACGCTCACGACCCACAGGTTGAAATCCTGGACGTAGCTCACCCACTTTGCATCAGGTGAAATCTTCGCATCTTCGATCAAGGCATCGCCTCCCACCAGCCGTGTCGAAGTTTTTGATTTCAGATCGAGCCACAGCAACTGCGTATCGCTGATGAAGAGCAAGCCATTTCCATCCGGCGCCCACTGGTAGTCCTGCGGAACGGCCCGGCCGAGGCCTGTCGCCTGCGTCGCCCGTTCTTTCGGGGGTTCGAGAAGGGATTCGAGCAGTTTCGCGTCAACAAGTACGCCCGATTTTCCAGTTGCCGTGTCCATGGCCCACAGCTCCGTGGCCGCGTCTTTGCCGCCGCCCGAGCGATGAAAATATGCGAAACGCTTGCCGTCCGGACTCCATTCGATTCCGCGCTCGATGGATCCACTCAGATTGGGCGCGCTGTAGAGCCGCTCAACGGTGAGCGTTTTCCCCGGAGTTTTCGCGGCTTGTGCCAATGCCGGCTGCGCAGCGGCTACGGATAGCGCGGCGAGCGTTAACGCGAGAGCGAAACTGCGAAGCCTGCCTACACGCATATCCAAGACCTCCCCGGCAAAGTTCGCCATTTTAGCTCGTGCGGTGGAAGGAAGCCATCAACAACACAATGAACGACCTCTTAGGGAAGGGAAAATCTGTGAGTCGTTAGCGGGCTTGTTCAAGGCCAACCGGGGAAGTTGCCGATTCTGTTGAGGCCGATTTCTTGCGCGCCATAATGAATGCGCCGATCGTGACTGCTAGTGAGAGAACAACCATGAGGCTCTCAAGAGCAAGCCTCTTGGGGCCGAGCCGCTCGCCCGGGCCGAAACAGCCGCAATTGATTTCAAGGCCCATCAGGTATGTCCGAATCAGCGTCGCAAAAAATCCGCCGAGCAGAAGCGTCGAAACGAGGGACGAAAGCCGCAACGCGATTCCGCTCAGTATCCACAACCCGAGGAACAGCTCGAAGAACGGAAGCGTGTGCGCGACAAAATCCGCCGAGGAAGAGGAAAGCAATTGAAAGGAATCCACCTGCATCGCAAACATCGAAAGCGAAGTTTTCACGGACCCGACCGTCCACGGGCCGGGCGCTTGCGGCTTTAATTTCGCATAGGCGGCAAAGAGGAATATTGACGCGAGCCCAATCCTGCCGATCAATAACAGGATGCGTCCAGTTTGCGATCGCGAAGTCTCTGCCATCCTACTGGCTCATCACCTGGTCCAGGAATTGCTTCATGATCTGCCAGGATACGAATCCCGACATCGGCCCGTACGTCTTGCCTTTGTAATAAAAGCGGAAAGTCGGCGTTGCGCTCACGGGAACGGTGTTTCCGAGCGCCTTATCCTTCTCGATGGACGCATCGAAAGGGCAACCATGCGCGCTTCTGCCTGTTTGTGAGTAGCTCGCCGGGGTCACGCCGGCGGTCTCCGGTGGACAAGCCTCCATCAACTTCGCAACTCGCTTGAAATCAGAGGGTGAAATCGCCGCCGCAACATACCTCTGAATATTGCCGTCAATGGACCAAGCCGCTTGATTGTCGTAGAGCGCTGCTTCGACTTCCGGGTACCTGCCTACGGTCGCCGCCGCATTCACCCACCGCGCCGCCTCATATCCATATTTGTGCATCGGAAGCGGAAAATCGCGATGCACGAGGTACACCTTCCCCGACGCGACGTAGTCGCTAATCATCGACTTCAACGTCTGCTCGTAGAGCGTGCCGCAGGAAGGGCATTGATAGTCGCTGAAAACTTCCATTGTGACCGGCGCGGTCTTCGAGCCGATCGCCTTCACGATATATTCATCCGGCACACTGGAGGTCTTGGTTGCCGGAGGGGTGTGCTTGGCAGTCTGTTTCGTTGCAAGAGCTGGAACGGCTACTACGATCGCTGCAAATGCAATAAATGCGGCTCCGCGCCATCCATTCGCCGCGCTGCCAAGCTTCATGAACGCTCCCCTGGACCGCTTTGAATTCCCAAGCTCAAAGTATTTTAACCTCAATTGATGCTGCGGCGTGTTGTTGATTTGCCGCGATAGAATAACAGCCATTGCTGCTTAGTCTTGGATGCAGCTCGGCCCACATCGGTAAGCTCCACTCGGCGGGCGGCCTCGTTGCAACACTCCAGAAGTGGCAGGGGCTCGGTAGCAGGGGAATTTTCTAACAGCGGCCAGGTCGATATTAAACCATTGAAACTAAGCCTGTTAGTCAACGAATTGAAACTTGACAACAAGGGACTCAACATGTATACTGCCCCAGTCTATACGACTAGACGAGCTATTTCCCAACTTAGCCCGCGTTAAGGAGTTTTTTCGATGAGCAAGATTATTGGAATTGACCTCGGGACAACGAACTCAGTCGTTGCAGTGATGCAAGGCGGAGAGCCCGTCGTGATCCCGAACCAGGAAGGCGGACGCACGACGCCCTCCGTGGTTGCCATTACGAAGACCGGCGAGCGACTCGTCGGGCAGGTGGCCAAGCGCCAAGCCATAACCAATCCTGAGAATACTGTGTATTCGATCAAGCGGTTTATGGGGCGCCGCTACGATGAAGTCAGCGAGGAAATGAAGCGCGTTCCCTACAAGGTCGTGAAGGGATCGCACGACGACGCGCGTGTCGAGATTTCCGGCAAGGTATACAGCCCTCCCGAGATCTCGGCCATGATTCTTCAGAAGCTGAAGAACGCCGCGGAAGATTTTCTCGGTGAAAAGGTCACGAAGGCCGTGATCACTGTTCCCGCGTACTTCAACGATGGCCAGCGCCAGGCGACCAAGCAAGCCGGCGAAATCGCAGGGATGGAAGTTCTGCGAATTATCAACGAGCCGACGGCAGCGGCGCTCGCGTATGGCCTCGACAAAAAGAAGGACGAAACAATCGCCGTATACGACCTCGGCGGCGGCACGTTTGACATCTCCATTCTCGAAGTTGGTGAAGGCGTTGTCGAAGTGAAGTCCACGGCTGGCGATACGCACCTCGGTGGCGACGACATTGACGAAAAGGTCGTGCAATGGCTGATCGAGGAAGCGAAAAAAGAATTTGGAAGCGATCTGCTTAGCAAAGACAAGATGGCTTTGCAGCGCCTGAAGGATGCGGCTGAAAAGGCGAAGATTGAACTGTCTCAATTGACCGAGACCGAGATCAACTTGCCGTTCATCAGCGCGTCTCCCTCCGGTCCGGTACACCTTGTCAAGAAGCTGACCCGCGCGAAGCTTGAGCAGTTGATGGAAGATCTGCTCCAGCGGACCGTTGGCCCGGTGAAGCAAGCGATCACGGATGCTGGAATCAGCCCGGACAAAATTGATGAAGTCGTGCTGGTTGGCGGCTCGACGCGTATCCCGCGAGTCGTTGACATCGTGAAGCAGCTTTTCAACGGCAAGGAACCGCACAAGGGCGTGAACCCGGACGAAGTAGTCGCCGTTGGCGCCGCGATTCAGGGCGGCGTGCTGGGCGGTGAGGTGAAGGACATTTTGCTGCTCGACGTGACACCGCTTTCTCTCGGCGTCGAAACGCTCGGCGGCGTGATGACCGTCCTCATCCCGCGCAATACGACGATTCCGACACGCAAGTCGGAGACGTTTTCGACGGCGTCCGACAATCAGACTTCGGTGGACATTCACATTCTTCAAGGTGAGCGTCCAGTCGCGAGCGGCAACCGAAGCCTCGGCAATTTCCAACTCGTCGGGATTCCACCGGCGCCGCGTGGATTGCCTCAAGTTGAGGTGACGTTCGACATTGACGCGAACGGGATCCTGAACGTGTCCGCGAAGGACAAGGCGACGAACAAAGAGCAGAAAATCACGATCACGGCATCAACCGGCTTGAGCAAGGACGAAGCTGAGCGCATGCGCAAAGAAGCCGAATCGCACGCCGATGAGGATAAAAAGCGTGTGACGGAGGCCGAAGCGCGCAACCGAGCCGACAACTTGATCTATCAGACGGAAAAACTTCTCAAGGAAAACCGCGAGAAGTTGCCCGAAGCTGATGCGAAGGCGGTCGAAACGGCGATCGAAGAGTGCCGCAGGGCCATAGCCGATGGCAACGTCGAGCGAATCAACGCCACTGTTGAAGAACTGACGAAGGCGTCGCATCGCATCGCGGAAGCTCTTTACAAGACGCAGAATGCCGCAGGCGGCGGAGCTGCGGGTCCTGCGGGCGGCGCAGGGTCAGCACAGACAGGCCCAGCGAACGGCGCCAGCGGCGGCCAGGGACAAGGCGACGTTGTTGACGCCGAATTCGTGGACGTAGATGAATCGAAGAAGCCGAATTAAGCGATTTGGGAATCGGGCCGGGCGGAAGCCTCAAAATCGCCCGGCTCGAATTCATTTCGCTCGGAATTTCCGGAGTTATATTTGACGATCGGTATCAAGCGCTCAAGCCCGCCTCAAGCGGTCCAGAAAGTCCGGGACAATTTTTATCTGATTCAAGTTTCGATTTCAGAAACGCCGAGCGCGGACTGGCGGCGCCTGTTCTACGAGGTTCAGCAGGACGTCACGCCCGATTTCCCGACGCGATCCGTGGAGATTACCGGCACGCTGCTGCGTTTCCGGTCAAATCCCGAAAGCGTCGAAGAAAAGATCGCGCGAATTGACCGCTGGCTCGAGCGCGCGAATCAAAAAGATGCTTCGATGGGCACGCGTTCGGAAGAGCAGCGCCGGCATCGCGAAGAATTGGCCCGCGAGGCTCAGGAAATGGGCGGTTGGAACGCTCGCTGGGCGAAACTCTAGGCGATCGCCTCGCGGTGTAAGCGAATTTCACCGGTAAGGCAACTGAATGGCGACAACATCCAAACAAGATTATTACGAACTCCTCGGCGTTCCTCGAAAAGCGCCGCTCAAGGAGATTCGTCAGGCGTACCGCAAGCTCGCCCGCAAGTATCACCCCGATCTGAATCCGGGCGACAAGTCCTCGGAAGAGAAATTCAAGCAGATCCAGGAAGCCTACGAAGTTCTTTCCGACACCAAGAAGCGCCAGGTGTACGACCAGTTCGGTTTCAATGCGCCGGGCCCGGGCGCCCCACCGCCTGGCGGGGGACAGTACAACGTCTCGCCCGACGACGTGCATTTCGATTTCGGCGGGTTCGATTATGGCGGAGGCGGCGGGAGCACCAGCTTCCGGGATCTCTTCAGCCAATTTTTCCGGGGCGCCAACGCGGCGCAATCCCACCAGGAGGCGGAGCCGGGCTCGGACCTGGAATATCAGATCGAGATTACGTTTGCGGAAGCGATGCGCGGCGCCACAAAGAAAGTGACGATCACGCGACTCGATACGTGCCCCACTTGCGGCGGAAAAGGCTCGGTCGGCACGTCGCAGGTTTGTCCGGAGTGCCAGGGAAGCGGGCACGTCACGGAAGTGAGCGGCAAGATGCGCTTCGAGATCACGTGTCCGCGCTGCGGCGGGACCGGCAAGGTACAGACGATTTGCCGCACATGCGGAGGCGAAGGACGCGTGCGGCGCGCCGAGACACTCGAGGTGCGCATTCCACCCGGAGCGCGCACCGGCTCTCGCGTTCGCGTCGCGGGCCGCGGCAACGCAGGCGCGAATGGCGGACCTCCAGGCGATCTCTATTTCATCACGAGCGTCGCGCCGCATCCATTTTTCGAGCGCCGCGGCGACGATCTCTACACCGTCATTCCCATTACGATTACGGAAGCGGCGCTCGGCGCAAAAGTTGAAGTTCCTACGATTGACGGCCGCTCGCAAGTGCGGATTCCGCCCGGAACCGACAGCGGCAAGAAACTGCGCCTGCGTGAAAAAGGCGCGCCTTCCGCGGGGCGTCCGGGGCATCGCGGCGATCAAATTGTCGAAGTGCAGGTGGTCGTGCCGCGGCCCGAGGACGAAAAAGTTAAGGAGCTATTGCGCGAATTGGGAAAAGCTGCGCCTGAAGATCCTCGCCGCGAAATTTTCTCGCGGGCGACGGTTTAAAGGTTCAGCGGAGAACGAACATGGCAGCACGAGCCAGGAAGAAAGCAAGAGCCGGTTACATGATCAGCGCCGTCGCGGAGCTGTACAAGCTGCATCCGCAGACGCTGCGCCTCTACGAGCGCGTCGGACTTCTGAAGCCTTCGCGTTCACAGGGAAACACGCGGCTCTATACCGATCAGGACCTCCAGCGGCTGGAAGTCATCCTGACTCTCACGCGCGAGCTGGGCGTGAACCTTGCCGGCATCGAAGTGATCCTCAACATGCGGGACAAAATGGCCGATATGCAGCAGCAAATGGAATCCTTCATTTCGTTCGTGCGCGGCGAACTCGCTCGTGGCTTCAACGCGACGCACGAGCGACGCACGCGCAACGCCATCGTCCGCGCCACGCC
This sequence comes from uncultured Acidobacteriota bacterium, assembly GCA_963838705.1. Classification (GTDB taxonomy): domain Bacteria; phylum Acidobacteriota; class Terriglobia; order Acidiferrales; family UBA7541; genus Palsa-147. The sequence goes on from CAWIRU010000007.1 coordinate 1,306,399, forward strand.
GCCTAAAGTCGTTCGCATTGTGAAATAAGCTGCCCCCGATTTTTTCCACACCTCTCGTCAGTTTGCACAGGGCCCTTCGTCTTGCGCGCAATCACTTCCACGTTTATCCTTGCTTCATGGCGCGGCCTGATTGTCCCCAGTGCAGCGGAACGGGATGGAAAATTGTCGAGCGGCCGGACCAGGAGCCGGGCGCGAAGCCTTTTGCTCCCGCGGATTCGAAACCTGGCGTTGGCGCCGGCGAGCCGAAGCTCGTGTGGGCCGTGCCTTGCGAATGCACTTTTGAAGACCGCGCTTTGAGCATCTTCGCTCGCGCGCGGATCCCCGAACGCTACCGTCATTGTGATTTCGAAAACTACGACACAGACTTGCAGTACGACCATGCATCACCGTCCGAGGTCGCAGCCTGGAATCGAAGCCTCGAGCAAGCGCGCGTAGTCGTGCAAGGCTTCGCTCGCGATTTCCCGGCGGGGACCGAGCGCGGCCTGCTTCTCATGGGGCCTTGCGGAGTCGGAAAGACGCATCTTGCCGTCGCCGCAGTCCAGGAGATCATGCGCCGCGGCCACATCTGCCTTTTCTACGATTATCGCGAGCTGCTCAAGGAAATTCAGAACAGCTACAACTCGGACAGCGAGTCCACCGAAACAGGAGTGCTCGAACCAGTGTTGAAAGCCGAGGTGCTGCTCCTCGACGATCTCGGAGCGAGCAAGCCGTCTCTTTGGGCCTTGGAAACTCTCGGTCATATTCTGAATTCCCGTTACAACGACAAACGAATTACTCTTGCGACCACCAACTTCCTTGACGGTGACGCCGCTCCTCGCCCGTCTTCCCGCACATCGGCGCCACGACCCTCGGCGATCGAAGACAACCTCTCCGAACGCATCGGCACACGAATCCGCTCGCGGCTCTACGAAATGTGCCGGACCATCGAGCTCGCCGCTCCTGACTATCGCAAAGAAATTCGCCAGGCTGATCGTTTCAGAGCCTAAGAGAGTCAGGGCTCGCGGCGATCCAGTTCCGCGTGACTCGTTCTGTTGACATCACTTAGAACGGGCGCGTATCATCTTTTCGGTACGGCGCCGAGCGCGGGCGCCCTATCCCCCTTCTTTGCTCGATCCCCAGCTGGGTGGAGATTCCATCCCGGGGATATCTCTCGGCAAGCAGGAAGGAGGCTCGTACGGAGGCCGCTTTCATGTCACGCGATCAAGACAACCCCACACTTCAGGCGTCGCCGGCGGAAGCTACCGCCATGGCGGCTCCAGCCGCAGCGCCTGACCAACAATCGACTTCGAGTTCGTCCAGCGAGCACACTGCTACAGCCGTGGTGGCCGAGGCTCCTCCGGCCATTCACTCGCCTGCCCAGCAAGAAGACGCAGTGGAAGCGCCCAAAGCCGAATCAACAGCTTCCGCGGAACCCACGCCATCGCCGTCAGCCGGGGAAACCGAAGCTACCGAGGGCATGGAGCAGCTCATCGAACAGTATGCGACCCCGCAAGCCACTCCCGCGGAGGGCGAAATTTTCGACGGCCGCGTGATTGCCGTGAACGATACCGGCGTGGTCGTGGATGTCGGCGGAAAATTTGAAGGTCTGGTTCCCGCGCAGGAATTCCTCGAGACGGGCGGCGCGATACCGTTCGGCCCGGGGCAAACGATTGAAGTCGAGCGCCTGCACGAGCACAAAGATGGCTACGTCCTGCTGTCGCACATCCGCGCTCATCGCCGGCGCGTCTGGGAAAATGTCGAAAAGTCCTATCGCGAAGCCCGAACCATTACCGGCAAAGTGCTCGAGCGAATTAAGGGCGGCCTCGTGGTGGATGTGGGCGTGCGGGCATTTCTGCCCGCATCGCAGATCGAGCTGCGGCCCGTGCACGATCTCGATGGCTGGAAGGATCGCGAAATCGAGTTGCGCGTGTTGAAACTGAACCGGAAGCGCGGCAACGTCGTTGTCAGCCGCCGGGTTCTGCTCGAAGAAGCGACGAAGGCGCAACGCGACACGCTAGTGGCATCGCTGTCCGAGGGCTCAGTCGTCACGGGCAAGGTGAAAAACGTAACCGACTACGGCGTGTTCGTTGATTTAGGCGGAGTTGACGGCTTGCTCCATATCACCGATCTCGCCTGGGGCCGCGTCAAGCATCCGTCTGAAATCGTGAAGGCAGGCGACGAGATCGAAGTCAAAATTCTCAAATTCGATCAGGCAAAGTCCCGGATTTCGCTCGGACGCAAGCAGCTTTTGCCCGACCCGTGGGCCACGGTCCCTGAGCGCTTTCCGGCGGGCACGCGCATCCATGCAAAAGTCGTCGGCGTGACGGATTACGGCGCGTTTGTTCAGATCGAGCCGGGAGTTGAAGGCTTGGTTCACGTAAGCGAGATGAGCTGGTCGCGGCGCGTCAAGCATCCGTCGAAGATCGTGAAAGTGGGCGATGAAGTGGATGTCGTTGTTCTGGAAGTGAAGCCCGACGCGCAGAGGATTTCGCTCGGACTGAAGCAGACGTTGCCCGATCCATGGCAAGCGGCGGCAGAGCGATTTCCGGTGGGAAGCATCATCACCGGCCGTGTCCGGAGTCTCACGGATTTTGGCGCCTTCGTCGAGATTGATGACGGGCTTGAAGGTCTGATTCATATCAGCGACATGAGCTGGACGGAGCGCTTGAAGCATCCGAGCGAAAAATTCAAGAAGGGCGATACGGTGGAGGCGAAAGTCCTGAAGGTGGACGGAGAGAATCGCCGCCTTTCGCTGGGAATCAAGCAGGTCAACGATATCTGGGCCAATTGGTTCGGCGCTCACCATGTCAACGACCTCGTGAAAGGCAAAGTGGTGCGAACCACCGATTTCGGCGCTTTTGTGGAGTTGGCGGACGGCATCGAAGCGCTCTGCCACATCTCCGAAATCGAAGAGCGGCGTCCGAAAGGCGAGCGCGAGAAGCAGCCGAGGAAAGACCGCGCCTCGTCGCTGCTTACCGTCGGCCAGGAGTACGATTTCAAGATCATTCGTATGGAACCCGAGCAGCGGAAAATCGGCTTGAGCTATCGCGCCGCTCAGAAGCAAGCCGAACGCCAGGAAATAGCGTCCTTCCGATCTTCAAAATCGTCGCCCACAGCAACGATTGGCGACGCGATCCTGGCCAAGCGCCAAAGTTCCTGAGTGGCGCCCAGCAGCGGCTGCCCTCTCCGGAATTCTGCGGAAGCCCTCCCGCAGGAAAAACCGTTTACCTTGCGGTTGATTGGTGATATGCAAAGACCGTCGGAGTCACGCGGCGGCCGAAGCGGGGGCGGAATCGCAGGCGAGCGAGTGGATTCCGGATCGCGCAAGTCATTTTCGCGGCACCGGAATCCAGGCAATGGCATCTAACCGGGGAAACACAATCTCGTTGGGGATTGCAGAAAGGAGGCCTGCCACGCCATGGCGAACACTGCCGGAGAGCAGCACATCAAAGAACGCACGATGACAAAGGCCGATTTGATCGAAGAGGTGACGCGCGTTACAGAGCTGCCCCGCAAGGAATCCGAGGTGGTGGTCGAAACGATTTTCGACAGCATCATCGAGGCGCTTCAAAAGAGCGACAAAATCGAGATTCGCGGGTTCGGAAGCTTTCGCACGCGCCAGCGCCGCGGCCGCATCGGCCGGAATCCCAAGACCGGCGCCAAAGTCGAGGTCCCGCCGAAAAAGATTCCGTTCTTCAAGCCCAGCAAGGAACTGAAGGATTTCGTAAATACGGCGAAGCACGCTGCCGCTCCGGCAGAACCCTCCGCGCACGGCTGAGACCTCCTGGATGGATTATCTCTGGACACCGTGGCGCTACCGTTATATCGCCTCGGCAAAAGATGACGGCTGCATTTTCTGCGATGCGGCGGCGGCGAATGACGACGCTCGAACTCACATCGTTTTTCGCGGCGAAAAGAATTTCATCATCCTGAACCGCTTTCCGTATACGACCGGCCACGTCATGGTCGTTCCCTACGTTCACGTCGCGGATCTAGCGGCCTCCGACCCGGAAGCGCTTGGGGAGATGATGCAGTTAGCGCAAAGAGTCCAAACGGCGTTCGAAGGGCTCTACCATCCGCAGGGATACAATCTCGGGATGAATTTGGGGCGCGCCGCCGGCGCCGGAGTTACCGGCCATCTTCATCTGCACGTGTTGCCGCGCTGGTCCGGCGATGCCAATTTCATGACCACGATCGCGGAAACTCGAATCGAGCCGGAAGATCTTGAGACGACCTACGAAAAGCTCCGCCGCGCCCTCAATCCTTGATCGAAAAGTTCGTCGCGCCCAATCCCTGGCACTGCACTGCTGTACAATTGCTCTAGCTGCTGAATCGTCTGGTTACCATCAGGGAGTTGGTTTGTGAATCTTGCACTCAATGAAGAGCAGAAGCTTTTGCAAAGTTCGGTCCGCGAATTTGCCGAAGCGGAAGTGAAACCGCTGGCGAAAGAGCTCGACGAGACCGGCCACTTTCCCCGCGAGACGTTCCGCAAGGCTGCCGAATTGGGCCTCACTGGCGTGGCTATCCCCGAAGCGGAAGGCGGCTCGGGAATGGACCACACCTGTTACGCCATAACGATTGAAGAGCTCGCGCGCGTCTGCGCCTCCACCAGCGTCGTTCTTTCGGTTCAGAACTCGCTCTACTGCGATCCGATTCATCGTTTTGGCACCGAAGAACAGAAGAAGAAATTTCTCGTTCCTTACGCGCGCGGGGAAAAAATCGGCTGCTACGGTCTCACTGAGCCCCAGGCCGGCTCGAACGCTGCCGCGCTTACGACGAAAGCCGTCCTCAAAGGCGATCGTTACATCGTGAACGGCACGAAGGCGTGGATCACGAATGGCGGTGTGGCCGACGCGGCGATCGTCTACGTGAATACGCAGCCCGAGAAGGGCGAGAAGGGAATTACGGCGCTTCTCATCGAAAAAGGCGCGCCGGGATTCTCCGTCGGCAAGGAAGAAAAAAAGTTGGGCATCCACGCCACCGCGTGCACCGAGCTGTCGTTCTCGGATTGCGAAGTGCCTGCAACGAATCGTCTAGGCAACGAAGGCGACGGCTACAAGATCGCGCTCTCCACTCTGGACGGCGGACGAATCGGAATCGGCGCGCAAGCTACCGGGATCGCGCAAGGCGCCTTCGAGGCCTCGCTCATCTATGCGAAGCAGCGCGAAGCCTTCGGGCATCCCATCGCGGATTTTCAGGCCATTCAATTCATGCTGGCCGATATGTCCACGGAGATTGAAGCCGCGCGGCTTCTCGTGCGCAAAGCGGCTTGGAAGCAGGACTCTGGCGGTCGCTTTTCGATGGAAGCTTCCATCGCGAAGCTTTTCGCGAGCGAGATGTCCACGCGCGTCACTCACAAGGCGATTCAGGTTCACGGCGGGTACGGCTACAGCCGCGAATATCCGGTCGAACGCATGTACCGCGATGCGCGCATCACTGAAATCTACGAAGGCACGAGCGAAATTCAACGCCTCGTCATTGCCGCGTGGGTCCTCAAGTCGTATTGACGAAAATCGAAGGCGAGTTCGGAAATTGATATAGCGCCGACCGCTTGCGCCCCGGCGGCTGCGCAGTTTTGGCTCGTTCAGGGTATTCTGGCGCAGTGTTAGATCTCGATTGCGGCTTAGATTTCGACCCGGCTCGCGATGAGGATTTTTTCGCGGCCCTCCCCGCGCACCCCGCGGTCTATCTCATCGAAATGCGTGCACAGGGCGCCCAGCCGTATCTCTCGCGAACCGTAGACCTTCGCCGGGCGGCCGAACGCCTGCTTCGCCGGCCCGAAACGCCGTCGAAGCGCTTGAATTTGCGTGACGTCGCAGCAAGGATTCGTTTCCGTCTCACCGGCTCCCGTTTCGAACAATCCCTCACTCTGTATCACCACGCGCGCATCCATTTTCCGCAGCGCTACCGCGATTTCCTCCGGCTTCGCCCTCCCGCGGTCGTGAAAGTGAACTTGAAGAATGCTTATCCGCGCTGTTACGTGACGCGCCGCATTTCGCCGGACGAAAGTTTGTACGTTGGGCCGTTCACGTCGCGCCGCGCGGCGGAATTCTTCGCCGATGGATTTCGTGATCTTTTCAAAATTCGCCGCTGCCAGATCAAGATCCGCCGCGACCCGAACTATCCGGGCTGCATATATTCCGAAATGAAGATGTGCCTCGCGCCATGTTTTGCCGGGTGCACGTACGTGGAATACGCGGCGGAAACTGCGCGCGCGACCGAAGCGCTGGCAACTTTGGGAGCGTCGCTTGAAAATTCGCTCCAGCAGGAGCGGGAAGCGGCGAGCGAATCGCTCGATTTCGAGCGCGCCGCATCGCTGCACAAGAAACTCGAAAAGGTGTCGGAGGTAATGAGGAGTTTTCCGGATCTGGCGCGGCGAGTGGATCAGCTCGATGCCGTCGTTCTTCAGCGCACCGCGGAAGAAAACACCGTCGCGTTTTTCGCCGTGCAGCGCGGCATCATTGCCGATCCGTTTCTCGTGCGCTTCGACGAACTGTCGAGCCAGCCGCGCTCAGTCGAAGCGATTATCCGGGCTCATCTTGAGGCCGAACCGTCGGCGGCGACATCGTCCGATGCAGACACGGCAGTCCCGGCCGCGGCAAGCGATTCTGGGCCCGCTCGATCGGCAATCCCGAGTGCGACGGAACTGAGGGCCCAATTTGGCATCCGCTCAGTTCCGGGCGAATTGCCCGAGCATCTCTCATTGCTCGCGCGGTGGTTCTACTCTAAGCCGCGCGAAGGCGAAATCTTTTTTCGGGAAGGAACGTGGCCGTACCGCCGCTTGCTGCGCGCGTGCGCACGGATACTCGCGCCGCCGTCAGAGCCCCCTCCGCAACCACCGTCGAGCTAAACGGGTCGTCGATATGGTTCCGGCATGCCGATTTGACTCCCGACGTCGTCCGAGGGCACGAACTCAAAACCGCGTCGCGGCTCGAAGCGTCGTACAATGTTTGCGTGACTGAATCGCAGGCGATTGAGAAAGAAAACTCGAGTCGTCCAACCCCAAGGGACGATAAAAATCGCTCCGTCATACAAACGTCCGCGATGTTCCGCGCGCTGCGGCACCGCAATTTCCAGCTTTTCTTCGGCGGCCAACTGATCTCCCTCATCGGAACGTGGATGCAGAATATCGCGCAATCGTGGCTCGTCTACCGCATGACCGGCTCGGCGCTGCTCCTCGGAACGGTCGGATTTGCGAGCCAGATTCCTGTGTTCGTGCTGGCGCCGATTGGCGGAATGGTGGCGGATCGATGGAGCCGGCAACGCATTGTCATCGCGACGCAAACGATTTCGATGGTGCTGGCCTTCATGCTCGCTGCGTTGACGCTGACTAGCGCCATCACCGTATGGGAAATCATGTTGCTCGCCGTGCTGCTCGGCGCCGTGAACGCCTTCGACATTCCCGCGCGCCAGGCTTTTCTGATGGATATGGTCGGCCGCGAGGATTTGATGAATGCGATCGCGCTGAACTCGTCCATGTTCAATGGCGCGCGGGTGGTTGGGCCGGCCGTCGCGGGAATTCTCGTGGCGTGGATCGGCGAGGGCTGGTGCTTTTTCGCGAATGCAATAAGTTATATCGCCGTGATTGTTGGCTTGCTGTTGATGAAGATCAGTATTCCGAAGCGGGAAAAAGTGACCGCCTCGCCCTTCGAACATATCGCGGAGGGGTTCCGCTTTGTCCGGCATACGAAGCCGATCCGCGCGCTTCTCCTTCTTCTTGGCTGCATCAGTCTGCTGGCGTTGCCGTACTCCGTCCTCATGCCCATTTTTGCCGATCGCATTCTTCACGGCGGCGCGCGAGGCTTCGGAATTCTCATGGGGTCCGCGGGGCTGGGCGCTCTTGGCGGAGCGCTCACGCTAGCGATGCGGACTGGAATGCGCGGGCTCGGCCGCTGGATCGCGATCTCGTGCGCGGCCTTCGGCACGGCGCTGATCGCCTTTTCGCTGTCACGGTGGTTCTGGCTTTCCGCGATTCTTCTCGTGCCTGTGGGTTATTCCGTGATGTTGCAGACTTCCGCATCGAACACGTTGCTGCAAGCCATGTCGCCAGATAATCTCCGCGGCCGCGTCCTTGCGGTGTATTCGATGATGTTTATGGGCATGGCGCCGATCGGAGCACTGCTCGCTGGTGCGGTGGCGAAACACATTGGAGCGCCAATGACGGTGTGCCTCGGCGGAATCGGCGCGATTGCTGGAGCGATATTTTTTGCTCGAGCCTTGCCCCAATTCCGCGTGGGAGCGCGAGAGTTGCTAATCGCCTCAGGGATGGCCGCAGGACAGCCGCCAGAAAGCATTCCGGCACGACCTCCGTCGTAGAGCAACGGCACGAGCACGTGCGGACTGGCCGTTCTGCTATACTCTCGCCTCTCCTCTCAGAATTCAGTTTTGTGAGCGAACAATTGCCGACTTTGGCGACCCCGGAAGGAACTAGCCGCTATGCCGCGCGATTCGCGGACCGCGCCGCTCCGGGCCATTTCCGCGAACAGGCCTCGACAAAACTGCGCCTTTCCTCGATTGGCATCGGAACGTACCTCGGCGAGCCGGATTCTGCGACGGACGCGGGTTATACGGCCGCCGTGATCGCCGCCGTCGAAGGCGGCATCAACGTTCTCGATACCGCGATCAACTATCGTCTTCAGCGCAGCGAAAGATCCATCGGCTCCGCGATTCGAACTCTTGCTGGAAAGGGTTTTGCCCGCGAAGAACTGGTGTTGTGCACGAAGGCGGGATTTCTGACGCCCGACGGCGAAATGCCCGCCGACGCCAACGATTACTTCGTGCGCGAATATCTCAAGCCCGGAATCTTTCGCGTCGAGGATATCGCGGCGGAGTGCCATTGCATGGCCCCGTCGTACCTTGCGGATCAACTGGTGCGCAGCTTGCGGAATCTGGGCGTGGATTCAATTGACGTCTTTTACCTCCACAATCCGGAGACGCAGCTCGCAGAAGTCTCGCGCGATGAATTCTTACGGAGGATTCTGGCCGCATTTGAATATCTTGAAGGCGCGGTCCGCGACGGCAAAATCGGCGCGTATGGCCTGGCGACGTGGAATGGATTTCGCCAGGAGCGCCGCGCGAGAGATTATTTGTCACTTGAAGAAATGCTCGGAGTCGCGCGCGCGGCCGGCGGGGATGGACATCACTTTCGATTCGTGCAATTGCCGTTCAATCTTGCTATGTCGGAAGCGCTCACACTTGTGAATCAGACGATGGATGGGCGCCAGGGCTCAACGCTACAAGCCGCGCGCACGCTCGGCATCACCGTCATTTCCAGTGCCGCCTTGCTTCAAGGTCAGCTTATAAGCAGTCTTCCGCCATTTGTATCGGCAGCTCTTGGATTAAAAAGCGACATTCAGAGGGCGCTTCAATTTGCACGTTCGACGCCCGGGATCACGACCGCGCTTGTGGGCTCGTGCCGGCCGCAGCATGTGCAAGAGGACCTCGAAATCATCGGGGTGGAACCCGCCGCGCGAGAGCAGTATCTGAAGGTTTTCGAACGCGGCGCTTGATGCATCCGATCGCCAGTTCCAGTAAATCCTATTTGAGCCAATTGTCGATCGCCGCGGTCACCCGATCGAGTTTGTCGGTAAAGAAGTGATCGGCGCCATCTACGAAGACGAGCTTTTTCGGCTCCTCGATCGTATCGAATAAGGCCTGAAGCCTCTCGCGCGAGCCATACTGATCGTTGGATCCCTGGATGATCAATTTGGGTTTGGCGCATGACCGTAAGTAACTCAAGTCCGAATTGTTTACGGGCAGCCCGAGTCCGATCAGCCCGGCCACTCGCGAGTCCTCGCATCCGACTCGCAATCCCACCCAAGCGCCAAAGCTGAATCCCGCGAGCAAAATTGGCCGCTCCGGAAATTCCTTCGCCAAGTAATCCAGGGCAGCGCCGACATCGGCTCTTTCTCCCATGCCATCGTCATGAGCGCCCTCACTCAACCCGGCCCCCCGGAAGTTGAATCGCAGCACAGGAAATCCATAGGCGTGGAGCGCCTTCGCCACACGAAAGACAACCTTGTTGTGAAGCGTGCCGCCGAAGAGCGGATGGGGATGACAGACCAGCGCGACTCGGCGTGGATCATCATGCCCGGCCGTCCATAGGAGCGCTTCGAGGCGGCCGGCAGGCCCTTCGATGAAGAGACTTCGGTGAAAGACTTCGCCCATCGCGTAAGAGAACGGCAGTGTAGCGAAACGCGGCACAGTTCGCAAAAGACCGATTCATCGCCTCGCAGAGGGAACCGCGAACCAATAACGCAGTGAATCTGACCTTCGTGCCAAGCCTGGAATGCCGGGGGAACGATCTGCTTTGCTATCAGCATTATCCAGCACGTTTAGTCGAGAATTCCCTGCGAACTACTACTCTCGGAACCGTTTGGACGGTTCTGCGGCCCAGTACGTTTTAACTAACGGACAAGAGGCAATTTAGATTGCGAATTGGGTGCCGTGATGTTAGTTTCTGGCCAAGGCAGGATCTCTTGGGAGGTTTATGGGCGGCGAAGTAGAGCGGCGCGCCGCGCGTCGCTTCGCGATGTCTCTTCCGATGAAGGTACGTTTCGTCTCGGGCAATGGGGCTGTCGAGGAGTCGGGCGAAACTCGCGATATCAGCTTTCGCGGCCTGTATTTCATGATCAGCTCCGCGGTTGAGAAGGGAAGTTCGATCGAGTTCATCCTAACCCTTCCTCAACAAATCACCCTCGCCGGAGACGTTCATATTCGGTGTTACGCCCGCGTGCTGCGCGTCGAGCCCAGCGGAGAGCGCCGGGGCGTCGCGGCGCGCATCGAGCGGTACGAATTCCTTCCGTCACCCGCCTGAAGATTTCCCGCAATCGGAGTAAAATGCTCGCTGGCTTCCTGGGTGGAGGGCGATTCCATGTATCACTACGATCCCGTTACGGCGCTCGACGAACTTCGCGACGACGCGACGCTGCCGCATCCGGTCCATCTCCGCGACATGATCCTGCGAACGAAGCTCGATCCGACGAACGCGCTCGACCTGAACCGGGAATTTCAGGACTACCTGACGCGATTCGGCGAGGCGCAGCAGATTGCACGCGGGATCCTCGAGAAATTATCGGCCGGCATCCGAAAAGCTTCTTGACGCCGGATGCGTTCCTTCGCGATCGGAAGGCGTCCAGCGATCTCTGATAGCAGGCCGCGCGTCCTGATTTTGTCGGCATCGTCGGGCGAAGGGCACGTTCGGGCGGGGAAGGCGCTCCAAAAGGCCTTTGCCGCCCGCGGCGACTGCGCGGTTGAACACATCAACGCGCTCGATTACACCAGCAAATCCTTCCAGAAGATTTACGACGATGCATACATCAAGCTCGTCCGCCGCGCGCCCGGCGTGCTCGGCTGGTTCTTCAGCCATATTGACCGGCCGTGGCGGCACCAGGGCCGCAGGTTGGCTCTTGACCGGCTGAATACGCAGCCTATGATCCGCCTGTTGAAGCGCATCCAGCCGGACGTTTGCGTCTCGACTCACTTTCTTCCGGCGGAAATCGTGGGATGGCTGAAGCGGCGAAAAAAAATTCAAACGCGCCACGCGATCGTCGTCACAGATTTTGACGTTCACGCGATGTGGTTGTGCCGCGGCGTGGATCGTTATTTCGTCGCCGTGGATGAGGCCGCGGAGTATCTCGCGCGGGTCGGGATGGATCGCGATTCGATCAGGACGACCGGCATTCCGATAGATCCGGTGTTCGCCGAGCCTACCGATACGCGCGCGATCCGCATGCGATTCGGGCTCGATCCGTGCGCCATCACAATCCTTGTAGCGGCCGGCGGCCATGCGCTCGCGCCTGTCGAGCAACTTGTGACGGGGCTGCTCGCATTCGATCGGCCATGGCAGATTGTGGCGATTACGGGTCACGCGGCACAGATCCGGCAGCGGCTCGACAAATTAGCGGCGAGCCGGAGCGGCCGCAATCCCAGCGGCCCGCGTCTTCACGTTGTGGGCTATACCGAAGAGATGCATTTGTGGATGGCGGCGTCCGATTTGCTTGCAGGCAAAGCCGGAGGGCTTACGGTCTCGGAATCGATGGCGACCGGATTGCCGATGGCGATCGCAGGCGTGCTTCCCGGGCCTCAAGAAGAACGCAACGCCGAGCACTTGCTCGAAAACGGCGCGGCGATCCGGTGCCACAACATGGCGACGGCGGCATGGAAGATCGCAGAGCTCCTCGACGATCCCGCGCGCCTCGCTGCGATGCGCGCTGCGGCAAAACACCTCGGCCGGCCGCGCGCCGCGATTGATATCGCGGAAGAGTGCATTCGCATCGCCGCCTCTCCCGAACGCGCCATGTCTTTGAAAACGAACTGAAAGGGCAGCGAGAAATGGCCAGGCAAACAATCCTCATAGACGCCGACGACACGCTCTGGGAAAACAATATTTTTTTCGAGCAGTCGATCGACGATTTTGTTTCGCGGCTCGAGCCGCTCGGCTACACGCGCGAGTACACGCGGCACATCCTGAATGAGACCGAGAAGCGCAACATCCGCCAACACGGCTACGGTGTGCGCAGTTTCCGCCGCTCGCTCGAGGACACGTACATGAAGCTGGCGGGAAACGCGGCGAAGCGCGAGATGGTTCAGTGGATCGAGCAGCTCGTGTCGGAACTTGAAAACACGCCGCCGCACATCATGGACGGCGTGCCCGAGACGCTCGCATATCTCGCCGGCCATCACCGCTTGATCCTGCTCACGAAAGGCGAAGCGGCGGAGCAGGCGGCGAAGGTCGAACGCTCGGGATTGCAGACGCATTTTGAAGCGATCGAAATCGTGAATGAGAAAGAACACACCACCTACGAGCGAATCGTTCACCAGTTCAAAGTCGTAAAGTCCAACGCGTGGATGGTGGGCAATAGCCCGCGCAGCGACATCAATCCGGCGCTGCGGGCCGGCCTGAACGCCGTTTTCATTCCGCATGCCGCGACTTGGGAACTCGAGAAGAGCGCGCTCGAGAGCGGTTCGGGCAAGCTGATCATTCTCTCGAGCTTCCGCGATTTGCGCTCGCATTTTTGAAGCCCGCGTCAGTTCGCGAAATCATTTCTGAGAACGACCGGACTTATTAAACATTTCACTGGAGCCATTGGCAATGGATCATCGCAAGGAATTCGCTGAGTTCGACGATGTCACATACCTCGATGCGGCCACGCAAGGCCCTTTGCCGCTCGCATCCGCGCAGGCCGCCAAGGAATCGCTCGAATGGAAAAAGTTGCCGTTTCGCATACCGGACGGCACGTATTTCGATATGCCGGACCGCATCCGCGCATCGATCGCGAAAATGATTCACGCTGAGCCGGACGATATCGCGCTGACAGCAGGTGCCAGCGCAGGATTCGCCGCCGTAGCGACTGGAATTGATTGGAACGCAGGCGACGAAGTTGTCGTCGCGCGCGGTGAGTTTCCGGCGCATTTTGCAACGTGGCTGCCGTACGAAAAGGCCGGGAAACTTACGGTCAAAGTGATCGCACCGACGGAGCGCTTCATCACCGCGGGCGATTACGTGTCCAATATCAGTTCCCGCACGCGGCTCGTTTCGGCGAGCCTCGTTCGATTTGATAATGGCGCGCGCCTCGACGCGAAGCGCGTCGCGGATGCATGCCATGCCGCGGGCGCGCTGTTTCTGCTTGACGCCAGCCAGTGTGCCGGTGCGCTGCCGATTGACGTGAAAGCAACGGGCGCCGATTTTCTCGTGTCGTCGGGATACAAATGGCTGCTCGGCCCGTACGGTACCGGTTTCTTCTGGGCGCGGCGCGAGTGGAGTGACGCGCTTCCCGGCGGGCCTGTTTACTGGCAATCGCTCGAAGGCGCAAATAAATTTCACGGACTTCCGCTCGACGGATTGAGAGTGCGTGCCGGGGCGCGTAGATGGGATTCGCCCGAGACCGCAAGTTTCACGAATCTCGCCGCGTTTGACGCTTCCTTGAAACTCGTCACGAGTATTGGCACAGATCGAATATACGAGCATGCGGCGAACCTCAGCCGGATGGTGGCCGAACGCCTGCCAATGGATCGGTGCGTCCTCGCGTCGCCAAGCGACAGCGAGCGCCGAGGACAGTTCGTTTGCGTGGCCGCGCGCACGCCGGAGAAAACGGCTGAACTTCATAAAAAGCTGCGCGAGGAAAAGATTGTTGTGTGCCTGCGAGAAGGCGTCCTGCGGATTTCTCCGCATGTCTACAATACGGAGCGCGATGTACTTCGGCTGATCTCCGTCTTATCTACGTAACGCTGCAATCGGTAGGATAATAAGCGGCAAGGACGCGGATCATTTTCTCTGCGGCGCGTTGAATGGAATGTGAATAACGGCTTCGACCGCGACCGGCTCGCCATTTCTCGACGCCGGAGTGAAATTCCAGCCAGAAACGGCCTCGATGGCATTGTGATCCAGTTGCGGCTCCAGCCGCTTCACCACCTGAATGCTGTCCACAGAGCCGTTCTCGCGGATAATCGCGTAGAGCACGACCTCGCCTTCGACGTGCTCTTTGATCAGCGACGTCGGGTACTTCGGATCAACCGTGCGCAAGACAGTGGGCGCGGCCAGATCTGTGTGAACGTGAGTCGGAGAGCCGCTCGGCACCAATTCTGCGAAATTCAGAATCCAGCTTCCCTTTGCGCTGGTCAGATTCGGAAGATTGATGTACGCCGTGTAGATCCGCTTGCCGCCCAGAATCTTTTCGGGATTTACTTCGCCATCGAGGCCGGTAAGGTCACGGGGCCCGTGATCGGACACACTCCCGGAATTCGCGTCCGGCAGCGCCGGTTTCGTCGAACGCGTCAACCCGAGTCGCGGGGCCGCTGGCTTGAGGCCGCCGGTTGTCGCGCTGCTATTTCCAGCAATCGGTGAACCCGCGCCCGGTTGCGTGGACGATACGAACACTCCCGGCGGGCCTTTCGCCGCTTTGCCTCCCGGTGCTCCACCGGCGCCGTTCGCGGTCTTTGAGCCGCCAGCACCTCCGGGACGCGGCCCTTCAGGCGATATCGAGACGCGTGCCGCCAAATTTCCATTTGGGATCTGGACAGATTCGCCCGGGGGCGCAGGCGTAGCGGAGACCGCGACAAGCCGGCGCAGGCTGGCGTCGCCGCCCGATGCCTCACCGCCAGAAGGCGAGCCGCTCGCGCGTCCCGCAGCATTTGAAATGTCGGGCGCCGCCGCGACCTCCGCGCGTGAGTTGTTTATCGGCGCGAGGCGGGCGGAGCCTGCCGGAACTTGCAGCTTGGGTCGCGGAACATTAGGCGCGGTCGCGGCAATGTTTAGCGCAGCGGAATCCGGCGCGCGATTTTCGATTTCCGGCACCGCCGCTTCCTCCGGCCGGTGCGCGCGAACAACGGGCGCGCTCGACGGCGCGACCGGCATTTTCAGGTCCGGAGCCGCCGGCTTCGCAAGCTCGAGTGAATCCGGGTGCGCGGTTGCGCTCCGAATCTGTGGCGCATCTTCGGATTCTTTGCGAACGTTGCGAAGAATAGGTTTCAGATCCGAAGGCGCGATCCGCAATTTTGGCGGCGCTGGCGATTCGGCGCTCCACTGCACGATGTTTGGCAATTGCGGAACCACCTTCGGCGGGTCTGGCGGCGCATCCGGTTGGATCAGCGTCTGTCGAGGGTGGGTGATTCGGATTGGCTCGGACAAAATGGTTTGCCGAGGATGATATGCGTCGGCGCCCGCTGGTGCGGGGGTCTCGCCCGTCGGGCTGATCGGCTTCAATTTCACCGATGGTGAAATTGGCGGCAAATCAGGCACGGACACGTCCCACGTCAGGTGAATGTCGGGCGCAATCACCTGAGGCCGTTCCCAACGCAACAGGTTCCAAATTGGAAGCAGGAGAATGAGTACCACAGCAACATGCCAGAGCGACGATGCCGTGATCGCGCGGCCGGGAAGCGAGTTGCGAATCCACGTTACGCGCATTGGTGAATCCGCCGGGCCGTCTTCCGACCAGTCCGGGGGCTTCGGTCCGGAAAAGACAGCCTTCAGGCTGCTGCGAAACGCGCTGCCCGGGCGTTCCCAGTTCACTCCGAAACGAAACATTTCGGCATTTTCCTGCACCGAATTTTCAAGCTCGAGCATTGAGGGTGTCATTATACCTTGCGATTAGATGCGCCGGGGCGGGGGCGAGAACGGCGAAATTAAGCGGCACGAACGAGGCGATAGAAGCTCAAAACTGAATCGCCCTGCACAATCATCCGCGACCGTTCGAGCCGAGTCAAGAAGGACGGCAATTCGAGCTTGCCGCTATGCTCGGCGATGACGCGGCCTTCGGGAGCCAGCAATTGGGCCGCGTCCACGAAATCCAAGATGCTTTCGTACTCCTCCGCGGACTTGTACGGCGGATCGAGATAGATGAAATCCGGCAGAAGCCTGCGCTTCGACAGCTTTTCCAGTTCGTCGAGCGCATCTCCGAGCCGCACTTCCACGCTGCTGCGAATTCCAAGTGATTCCAGATTCTTGCGAATGACGGCCACCGCGGGCCGATGCTTTTCGATGAATACAACCTCGCGGGCTCCCCGGCTCAGCGCTTCGATTCCCACGGCGCCGGTTCCGGCGAAACAATCCACGAAAAATGAATCTTGAATGAGCGGGCCCAGAACATTGAAAACTGTCTCGCGGAGACGATCACTCGTCGGCCGGAGCTCCATCCCTTTCAGCGACCGAAGCGTGCGGCTTCGATATTTACCCGCGATGACGCGCATTTATTGAATCCATCCTACCCAACCGCCGCGAGCCGGTATCGCTTGAACCATTCAGGGCCGAGCTGCTCCAAGATTTTTCGCAATTCTTCCGCGCGCGCCGGACTCTCGGAGAGCGCGAAGGCTTCGGTCCGCGCGAGTTCAAGGAGCTTGTGGTCGCGCAACGGGTGCGCCACGTGAAATGCCAGATCGCCGTGCTGCCGAGTTCCGAAAAATTCGCCGGGCCCGCGTTGCTTCAAATCGCGCTCCGCAATTTCGAATCCGTTCGTTGTGGCCACCATCGTTTCAATGCGCTCGCGCGCGTCGCCCGCGATGTTTTTTGGTGCGACGAGAATACATGAAGATTTCTCGGTGCCGCGCCCGATTCGACCGCGAAGTTGGTGAAGTTGAGCGAGGCCGAACCGGTCGGCATGTTCGATCACCATCACCGTCGCGTTCGGGACGTCCACGCCCACCTCGATCACCGTCGTGGCGACGAGAACCTGGAAGTCGCGGCGGCGGAAGCGTTCCATCACATCTTCTTTTTCTTCGCTGCGCAGGCGGCCATGCAGCAGTCCGATGCGCAGATTGGGGAATACGTCTCTCGAGAGACGTTCGTATTCCGCAGTGGCGGCCTTCAATTCCTGCTTCGATTCCTCGATCACCGGATAAATGATGTATGCCTGCCGTCCGCGGCCAATCTCGCGCCGTAGAAATTCCCACACTCCCGGTAGCTGCTCTTCGGCGTTCCAACGCGTTTCGACGGGAGTGCGGCCCGGCGGCATCTCGTCAATCACGGAAAGATCGAGATCGCCGTACACCGTGAGCGCAAGCGTGCGCGGAATCGGAGTCGCGGTCATCACAAGAACATGCGGAGACGCGCCTTTTTCCATCAGCCGCTTGCGCTGCAAGACGCCAAATCTGTGCTGCTCGTCCACGATGACCAAACCCAGGCGCGAAAATTCCACGGGGTCTTCGATCAGAGCGTGCGTGCCCGTGATGAATTGCGCCCCGCCGCTGCGAATGCGCGCGAGCGCGGCTGCTTTTTCACTTCGTTTCATTCCACTGACGAGAAGCTCAACGCCGTAACCGGCGGGCTTGAAGATGCGGCGCGCGGAAAGGTAGTGCTGCACCGCAAGAATTTCGGTCGGCGCCATTAATGCGACCTGGCATCCGTTCTCCATCGCAATCACCGCAGCCTCGAGCGCGACGATCGTTTTGCCGCTGCCGACGTCACCTTCGAGCAAACGGCTCATCGGTTTCGGCTGCTCGAGATCGGCAGCGATTTCCGCGAGAACTTTTTTCTGCGCCGCCGTCGGCTTGAATGGAAGAATGCGTTTCAGCGCCGCGCGGATGCGATCGTGGCGCACCTTCAGCGGAATTCCCGTTTGTTCTCGCTCCTGCTTTCGCCGCGCCGCGATGCCGAGTTGAAAGAAGAAAAATTCTTCAAATATCAGCCGTGCATGCGCCGGGCTGCGGAAACTGTTGAGCATTTCGAGATCTTCGTTCGCCGGCGGGAAGTGAACGTACGTCAAAGCTTCGCGCCGCCCCGGCAGCCCATACCTCCGCAGCAATTCCAATGGAAGCGTCTCGGGGATATCTCCGCCGAGATTTTGAAGCAGCCCGTAAATAATCCTGCGGAGAACGCGCGAGCTCATTCCCGCGATGGATTCGTAAATCGGAACAATTCGGCCGACTTCGGTCGAATCCGCAGACGCGCTTTCTTGCGAAGCAGTGAGAACTTCGATCTGCGGATTGATCATCTCGCGCCGCGAGGTGCGATACGGGTCCATGTCAACTTTTCCGTGCAGGACGAGCGATGTGCCGGGCTTGAGGCGTCCTTCGAGATACGCGCCGTGAAAGAATCGAACGCTCAAGATTCCGCTCGCGTCGCGCACTTTCATCAGGAACATCGCGTTCCGATCGCGCGCAAAACGCACTGTGCTCGCCGAAGTCACTTCGCCCTGAATGGTCTGAATCTGCCCCGGCACAACTTCGGCGATGGGAGTGAAACGGATGCGATCTTCGTAGCGGAAGGGAAGATACTGCAGCAAATCAGCGACGCGGTGAAATCCGCGATCAGCAAGCTGAGCGCCGCGCTGCGGGCCGATGCCGCGCAGGCCGAGTATCGCCGAATTGAGCTCTAACTTCGTCATCAAGTATTACCTTCTAGCGGGACCATTTCTTATGACCATTGCCTTCTAGCGGGACCATTTCTTATATCATCCCCGAAGATTCGGCGCGCATCCACTCGATGGTTTGCCGGATCGCGGTTTGCTTCGATGCGGGAATCGCCCTATATTGGCCGAGGCGAGGAAGAAGACATCTGGCGGCGGCCCTCGACCGGCCGCTCGCATTGCGGACGATTCGATGCCACAGAAATACCTCGGAGTAACCGCCAAAACGTGGGTGAAATACCTGGTCGCGATACTTTTGGGAAATGCGATTTACTATCTTTCGCTTCAACCGCATCTCCCGGATTCGCTCCGACACAAGCTATTCAATGCCGATCTCGGCGTGTTCGTTGATTTCATTGTGTGCGCAGGGGTTTACGGGCTGATCCGGCTGGGAGAGCGGCTGTGAAACGGGCCAATTTGGCAGCACGTCCCATTCCTGGGACAACTGTGCGAGTCCGGGCAAATCGGATGCTTACGCTCCGAAGGCACTTGCGTCTAAGTTTGTGGGGGCAGGGAGAAAGGCAAGATACCGGGGCAGTTGCGAAAAGTAGGATGCTCCAAGGGCTGCCGTTTTCGGCCAAGCGCAACCGGTGGGATTCATCATGGGGATGAGCGTCGCACTCGAGCGAGATGCGCGCCACGCAGCGGTGAAGATTTCGGACGATCATGCGCTCGTTCGGGATGCGCAGGCGGGAGACCGCCTGGCGTTCGAGGAGCTTGTCCGGCGCTATGACCGTGAAGTGTTGCGCCTCGCCCTGAACGTGGTTCATCGCAGCGAAGATGCCAGGGACATCTATCAAGAAAGTTTCTTGCGCGTCTACCGGAACCTCCACCGCTTCCGGTTCGAATGCAGCTTTTACACATGGCTCTACCGGATTGTCACGAACGTGGCCCTCGATCATCTGCGCCGGCGATCCAGCAGGCGAGAAGATCAGGCGCCCGTCAGCGAGGAACACGACGGGACAACGCGCGACTTCTTCGACCGCCAGCCGGAGAGCAGCGCGGGGTCGAATCCCGAGCGAGTGGTTCTTGGGCAGGAGTTGGGGCAGCGGATTCAGGATGCGATTGACCACTTATCGCCAAGAGAACGAATCGTGTTTGAGCTGAAGCACTACCAAGGCCTCAAACTCCGAGTGATCGGAGAGATGCTCGGCACGTCGGAAGAAACGGTGAAGAATTCATTGTTTCGGGCGACGCGGAAGCTTCGCGCCAGCCTGGACGAGATGCGATAGCGAAAGCTGAACGAAGGCTGAAGGATATGGATCCGGATACAAACAACGGCGCGCCCGCGCGGCCCGCCTCCGAACCGTGCAATGAATTTGCCGAACGAATGTACTTGTTCGGGGCGGAGGAATTGGAACGCGAAGACGAAATCGCAATGAAAGCGCACGCTGAACACTGTGCGCCATGCGCCTCATATTTGGCCGGCGCTGAAAGAATGAAGGCGCTGTTCGAATCCGCTGCGAGACAGGAGCCAAGCGCGAATTTGCTCGCCGAGTGCCGCGCGAATCTCACCGATGTCCTTGACGATGCCGACGCCGCGAGCAGTCGCGGAATATTCGGACGGTGGCTCGACGCAATCGTGCCGGCGCGGTGGGTTGCGATGCATCCGGCAGCCGCTGCCGCTTTGCTCCTTCTGATCGGTTTCTCGGCGGGGACTTATTCGCCGAGATGGTTCGCGCAAAAGGTGGCTCCTTCCAGCCCTGGGGCCACTGGAAGCGGCGATAGCACGCCTCGCGTCACTGAGTCATCGATCATTCCGTTTAGCGATCAGGATCTTCGCACCGCGGATGTCACCGGCATCAATCTAGTCTCCGACACAGGCGACGCCCCTCCGCAAATCGAAGTTCAGTTAAATGCACAGCGCCCAATGCTGGTGCACGGCAGCGTTTCCGACGATCGTGTAAAGCAACTTCTGCTGTACGTGGTCCGCAACAACCAGCGGTTCGACCCAGATGTGCGGATTGAATCCGTGGATTTGCTCAAGCCGCGGACGCATGACGCCGACGTGTGCCAGGCGCTCTGCGTACTGGTTCATACGGATCGCAATCCGGCTGTGCGTCTGAAAGCGCTTGAAGCTCTCAGCACCGAGGCTTCGCAGGAATCCGTGCGAAGCGCGATGCTTGGCGCCCTTGTGGATGACGCGAATCCGGGCGTGCGCATCGAAGCGATCAATTCATTGCGCGAATTGGCAGACAAGGGCCAAGTGCCGGCGGACGCACATCTACTTGCGGTGCTGCGCGAGCGCGCGCAGAAAGATTCGAGCACTTACATTCGCCTGCAGAGCGCGGCGACAATTGAAGCTCTAAATCCGGCCGAGAAGTTCTAGCTGCAAACGGGGCGCGTTAAATTCACGAACTGAGGGCGATTGACTCAATGATCCAGCGGATGCTCCCCCGAAATTACACGCCACAAAACGCTGCGGCCTTCATTCTCGCCGCAATTCTCCTTGTTTTCATCGCTCTTCCCGCGGCGGCGAAGTGCCCGGGAATCGAAGAGCCAACCGATCCCGGCGCGAAGCTGACACGAGAAATCAAAGGTTCGCTGCCAACGCACGATGGGCAGCGGCTGCACCTCGTCACAGAACTCGGCACTGTGCGCATCCATACGGGCAACTCCGGCAAGGTTGAATACCACATCACACTCGGCACCGACGCGAGCGACCCGGACTCTCAGAAACTCCTCAAAGATTTTGAATTGGCCGCGCATCCGACTCCGGATGGAGTTTCATTGCGCGGAGAAATCTCTGGAAACGGTTGCACTGGGCATCTTTGGGTCACCTTCGACGTGAGCGTTCCTCGCGCTTACAACCTCGATGTGACCAGCCATGGCGGCAATATCGAGACTGAGGATGTGGATGGCCGCGCGCAGCTTGCGACTACCGGCGGGAACATTTCGGCAGGCTCTGTAAACGGCCTCGCCCACTTCGAAACAGGCGGTGGCCACATCACCGTTAAGGATGTCACCGGTGATTTCGTCGCCAGCACCGGGGGCGGCCATATCACCACGGGTGCGATCAGCGGTAATGCCACGCTCCACACGGGCGGCGGACATATTCGCGTCGTGTCCATCGGCGGAATCGCAAAGCTCGATACGGGTGAGGGCGGAAACATCTCGGTGAAGAAATCGGGCGGCGGCCTGACAGCCGACACTCGCGGCGGCCAGATTGAAGTCGGTGAGGCAGGAGGGCAGGTTCGCGCGCGAACTGGCGGCGGCGGGATTCGCGTCGTGCGATCGTCCGGGCCGACGAATCTGGAATCCGTTCGCGGAAGTATTTACCTGACTCAAGTGAACAGCGCCGTGCGCGCCTCCACGAATGCAGGCGGGATCACGGCGTGGCTGGGCCCCGACGGCAAGCTTCCCGGCGGCTGCGACCTGCATTCTGCTGATGGCGATATCGTCGTCTACATTCCCAAGGAACTGCAGCTCACGATTGACGCCGCGATACAAATGGGCGACGACCACCGGCTCGTAGTAGACCCCGCTTTCCCGCTGAAGGTGAGCTATGGAGACGTCTCAAACGGTTCTCATATCGTGCGAGCGGCGGGCACGCTGAATGGCGGGGGTGAGGTTCTGCGCTTGCGCACTGTCGCGGGAAACATCCGAATCGTCCTTAGCGATGCGAATCGCCAACTGCAGGTCTACAAGCTGCAGATGGATCAACTACAAAAGAAGCTTAACGAGATTCAGAAGAGCTTTGAGGAACAGACTGTGAACAACGATTCCAAGGAAAATAATTAGTTCGTGATGGCTGGCCGGCAGTCTTAACAAGTTTTTAAGGGCCAAATGCGATTCTCGGGGCGGGGGTGCACCGTGGATGCAAAGAACTTGCAGGCGAAGTCCGGAAGCGTTTTCAGGGCCGCAATTCGCATTGTTCTCGTGGCGTTGTCCTTACTTTGTCTCTCGTCTTCCGGATACGCATTCACCCAAGTCTTTGAGCAGAGCTACCCCCTGCCCTCAGGCGGACGATTCGCGCTTGTCAACGTGAACGGCTCGGTGCAAGTGGACGGATGGGAGCGCGATGAAGTCGAGGTCCGGGCCGTGAAAACCACGGAAGGAGATGACGGCGACCTGGACAGCGTGCGCATCGAAGTTGAGTCGGCACGAGACGGTGTGGCAGTTCGCACCCGCTATCCGCAGGGCGAAGGCGTTCCCGTGTTCGTGGACTACCAGATTCGCGTGCCCTATCGCGTTTTGCTCAGCGACATCGCGACGGTCAATGGAAGCGTCTCCATTCGCGGCGTTCAAGGCACGGGAGAATTGCATTCGGTGAACGGAAACGTCGAGGTGATGGATAGCGCCGGCCGATTCAGCGCCCACACGACAAACGGAAACGTTCACCTTGAACTATCGCGACTTGAGGACGGAGCGCCCATGGTTCTCGAGACGATTAATGGCTCAGTACTGCTCGGACTTCCGCCTGACGCACACGGCGACGTTCGTGCCCGCAGCATGAATGGTGAATTGAACTCCGACCTGCCCAGAATCGTGCGGGGCTCGTACGAAGGACGCGGCTTTCACGGAACGCTGGGCTCCGGTGGCGGAGCGATCACACTGCGGACGGTCAATGGCGGCATTCGGATTCTTCTGGAACGACCAGGCGTTTAACAAAGTTTTGACGGGGCGTGCCACTTCTCATGGAACAAGGAGGAAGAGACATGCGTAACAGACTATGGATAGCGCTCGCTGGGGCGGGCGTCACGGCTGTTTTACTGGCCGTGTTCGCCTTGGGTGCGCCGGGGCAGACGGCACCTTCGAAGGCCCCGATGCCTCAGGCGCAATCAGCGCCTCAGCAATCGGCGTCAGAACTTGAATCACAAGCCGCAGCTGCCGAGGCGGCATCGAAGGATCAGGACGAGCAGGCGCGGCAATTGGCTGAATTATCGGCCAAACTTGCTGAGGCCAGCGCGAATCTCAACCAAGCGAAGGATATGAGCGAGCTGCAGGCCAAGCTGGCCGATCTCGACTCGAGCCTCGAAAATATGAGACCGGCAATGCAGGAAGCCGAGAAAAAGATCATCGAATTGAGTCCCGAGAGCGGGATGCTCTTCGACGATGGCGACGACAGCGGCTGGCTTGGGATCGAAATTGCGGAGATATCAACCGACCGCGCAAAGGAACTGAAACTCGGTGCGGCCCGCGGAGTGGAAGTCGTGCATGTTGAGACCGACAGCCCTGCAGCCAAGGCGGCCCTGAGAGAACACGACGTAATTACAACCTATGACAGCCAGACGGTGGAAGGCAGGGTGCAGTTCCGGCGGCTAGTTCGCGAGACTCCTCCGGGGCGAACAGTCAGCCTCGGCGTTTCCCGCGATGGCAGCGCTCAGACGCTGAGCGTCGTGATCGGAGATCGCGGCGAACAGATCGAGAAAAACGTCCAGATATTTCGGCACACCGAGCATCTTCCTTCGCCTCCAACTTCCTTCGTGATGCCGGATCTCGATTTCAACTTTACGATGCCCGAAGTGATGGACATGCGCACGCCGATGCTGGGCATCAGCGCGGAGGATTTGAACGGCCAGCTCGGCGCGTATTTCGGCGCGCCGAACGACGAAGGCATTCTGGTTCGCGAGGTCAAGCGCGGGACGCCTGCGGAGAAGGCGGGACTCAAGGCCGGAGACGTCATCACGAAAGTGGATGACAAGCCGGTGAAGTCCCTCCACGACCTGAGAAACGAACTGCGCGGGAAAAGCGAACAGAAAACTGTGAACCTGGGCGTTTTGCGGAAGGGCTCGACGTTGAACATGCCGATCGAAATCGAAAAGCCTCGTCCGATTGATTCGCCACAGATCATTCATCGCGCGCAGATGTAGCCGGAAGAAGCAGGATTCGAAAGGAAGGCCCGGACAATCGTCCGGGCCTTTTTATTTTGCGAGAATGTCGGGCTGCTTGCCGCGATTCGGCCGAATCGGCAGCTGGTTTTCTATTCGCGCACGACTTCGGCGTTCGACGCGGGAGCGACGAGCCTGACCAACCGTCCTTTGGAATCGAGCGAAAGGTCCACTTCGAGATCGGCCGTCTGAACGCGCAACATTTCCGCCGCGTTTCCCCCGCCCGTTGGATTGAAGGACTCTACGGTTACGTTGCCCGGAGTCATTTCCTGGGGCACCAGCACCGGAAAGGTCTGGCTGCCTTTTTTCTCGCGATCGTAGAGCCGCGCGAGGATCTCGTACTGATGATAGAGATTGTTGTCGAGGATGACGACGAGCGGCGATGTAAAAGTGAATTGCTGCGTGAATGGCCTGGCGTTATCGAGATGGAGAGTGATTGACGCGATGCTGTTCTGGAACTGGATTTCCGCGGAAGCTTTTTTCGCCCCTTGCGTGCTCCAGTCATAGCTCACCGGCGCGCCGTTAGGCTGAAGCGTCAGATGAGCGCTGACATGCGCCGGCTGGCCTCCCGGCGGCCGAACATCAGCGCTGCCTTGCGCGATCCAATGATCGCCATTCGGACGAATCTCGAACTCCTCGGTTCCCAGCGCGGCGCCGTTGACGGAGATTTTGAATTTGCCTTTGTCCTGAACCAAGACGGTGTCGGTCCGAGCGGGCGCGATTGGCCGAGCGCGCGAACCTGCGACCGAACCAAACGCGAGAACCACGGCTACAGCGAGTATCAATTCGCCGCGCCGGCGATGCTTTAAGCGAGTGAAACCCGAAGTCATGCGGGCACCTTGTCCAGAACTCCAAGCGAGAGAATTTGTTCGACCACACGCAATGGTTCCGTTGAGCCCTCGACGCGGAAATGAGCGAGTTCGTAGAACGGCACGCGCTGGTTGTAAAGTTCCCGGAAGCTCGCCTCATCGCGGAAGAGCGGCCGATTTGTGATGTGGGCGCAGCGGCGAAGAAGCTCTTCGATTGGGCAGTCGAGCCAAATCAAAGTGACGGCATGGCGTTCGAGAAGGGCAAGATTGGCCGCTTGTGCCGTCGTGCCGCCGCCGAGCGAAATCACAGTGGGGCGGCCAAGCGCCTTCGCCTCGCCGAGCGATTTCTCGAGCTGCTCGTGTTCGATCTGGCGAAAGGCTGGTTCGCCCTGTTGCGCAAAAATATCGGGTATCGAAAGTCCAGTGGCGTCCGTGATGCGGCGGTCGAGATCGACGTGGACCCAGCCGATTTGACGAGCAAGGAGACGAGCTACGGTTGACTTGCCGCTGCCCATGAAGCCTGTCAGGCAGAGCAATTTTCGTGACCGGTGATCGTTCGGCGGCGGCGTGTTGTCGTGTCGGGCGATCAGAGAAGCGTCGCGCTAATCGCGCTTGTGAATGTTGATTGTACCATCGAATGAAACCAGCTCGACCTTCGCCTTCCCTTGATTCAACACGCCAAACAAGCTGTGGCTGAACTTCGATTCGTATCCGTGACTGTGTGCCGGAGGCGCGAGGTTGGCCTGGCTATCCACCTTGCCGCGGACCGACGTTGCGCTCAGATCGAAAGAATCAGCCGGGGAGAAGCGCACTTCGATCAAGCCGCTGTAATTCTTGAGGCGATAGGTGCCGTTGGGAAGAAATTCGCCGTCGAAGAACATGTCGCCGGCCCAAGTTTGGGCGCGGACGTTATAACTGCGCATTTCGAGGAGCTTTACGTTGCCGCTGACTGACGTAATCTCCAGCTTGCCGGCGCAGCGCACGCATTGAATGGAGCCGCCCACCGTCTTGATGGTCAGATATCCGGCAGCATCCTGCAGAGCGACGCCCGCCGCGATGGTATCCACGGCCATGTCACCCATCACGTCGGCCACATCAACTGAACCTGAGTCGTTGTGAATCTGGAGTTCGGTGTCTTCAGGCACGAAAATCTCCAGATCGGCACGGAGTTCTTCCGGGCTGATAGAAGACGAGACGGCGCGAGCGTTGACTTCAACGCGGTTGCCGGACTGCTCGGCGTCGAAATCCACTTTGTCGCTTTGGATGTCTGCGACAAGCTTGACCTCCGGCCGCGACCATGCCTTGACCGTCAGGACGCCGTTCGGGTTATGAATGGTGACGATCGGATGCGCGTCAACTTTGAATCGCTTTTCGATGTGGCGCGGCGACGCGATCGAAGCTCCGGCGCAGAGAAGCATGGCGCCGAGCACGGTCGCCGTTTTTACGGGCCGCGATGCCAGGACTGGTTGGAACAGGGTCATTGAGGATTCTCCCCGCGCTCACTCATCTCAGCGAGCAAATCTGCTTTCTGCTGGTACGCCCCGTAGAGGTAGTCGCGCGCGAGTTCGTTCTCGGGCTCCTCGCGAACGCTTTTTTCACACATCGCGATGTAGTTGTCAACGATCAGGAGGTTCTTCTGGAACGACGCATTCACTGCCGGATTCGGCCCGTGCAGCGCGGAAACTTCGTGCAATTCGAAATTTCCCAGGTTGGCTTGAATCGGCTGCGTCGCCGCTTCTGTGCCCTGCGCCCATCGCTGCGAGTTATTGTAATTCCGGGCTTCGTTGCCGAGCAGGAAAGCCCCGGCCACAAGGACGGCGAGTGTTGCGGTCGCCATCGCGGGCCGCGGCCATGCCACGCCGAGCGACGGCACCCAACTCCGCCAGCCGCGAACACCGACCAAGCCCTCTACTTCGAGCTGGGCACGAATAGCTGCCCAGACCCGCGGTGGAGGTTCAACTTCTCCCAATGACTGGCCGGTCACACGAATTTCCTCGAGGTCAGCCAATAGTTCGCGGCAGGCGTCACACGCGCGAAGATGCGCTTCCGCGTCCGGCGCGCGTTCGCCTTCCATCCACATACCGAGATGATCCTGAAAGTCACCGCACTGCATGGCTGGCATATTCTTAGCCCTCACCGGCGGCTTCGCTTTTCACCGCCTGCCGCTGCACACGCGCCTGATCTCGCAAAGTCTCGTGAAGTAATTCCCGGAGCCGCATCCTTGCTTTATGCAGCTGCGACTTCGAGTTTCCGATCGAGCAGCCCATGATCCCGGCAATCTCGTTGTGCTCGTAGCCCTGCACATCGTGCAACACGAAAATCGCCCTGTACCCAGGCGGCAATTGCTCGACCGCTCGCTGCAAATTCACTCGATCCACCGAGCCGGTCAGTTGCAAATCTGCGACGCCGAAATCGCGCCGCGGTCCGCCCGTTTCTTCGTCAGGATCGGTCGTTTCCTCAAGCGACGTTTCCGGCATCCGCTTCTTGCGGAGCTTCATCAGCACGACGTTCACCGACAAGCGATGGAGCC
The DNA here is from genome assembly GCA_963838705.1 of uncultured Acidobacteriota bacterium. Classification (GTDB taxonomy): domain Bacteria; phylum Acidobacteriota; class Terriglobia; order Acidiferrales; family UBA7541; genus Palsa-147. The sequence goes on from CAWIRU010000007.1 coordinate 1,334,390, forward strand.
AAGTCGAAAACGCCGATTCCCCGCGGAACGAGCTGATTTTCCGGAATAGTTGCAGAAACGCTTCCTGGGTCAAATCCTCGGCTTCGGCGGTGTTGCTGACCATGCGCAAGCAAAGAGAGTAGACCCTCCGGCTGTGCAACTGGTAGATGCGCTCAAAAGCGGCGGCGTCGCCCTGCTGGGCGCGCCGGATGGCCTCCGCCTCCGGCATCTCACTCGTCTCGATTCGTCTCGTTCGGGTCACAAATCCCGTCGGGACGCATCCATAATTATCTGCGATGCGTCGGTCGCGTTAGAAGTTGTACTTGCAGGTGCTTCGGAAGCACTACCCGGTTTGCTCAAATAGAAACTTCCGCCGGGCGCGGCCAGAGATGCCTGTTTCGATCGCGCCCTACTGTCGAAGAGTCAATTGTCGTCGGAATCGTGCCGCGCGTCTAGGCCGAAACAGCGGTGCGCCGACGTACGGGGCGGGTCCGGCGATCGGCTGGAGTTTCGAGGCGCGCCAGTACGGGGAGGGCAATGTCAGGCGATAGCGCCCTGAGAAACGATTTCAGGACGACCTCGGATTCGCGGAGGCAGGTATTCAGGTCGTCGTGGAGACGCTCGAGCGCGTCCCAAACGTCGCCTGTCGAGGATCTCTCTCTCTCAACAACGACTTCGAGAGTTCGCGAGAATTCATTATCCAGCGCTTCGACAGTCCGCTCCAGGGTGCGTACTTTGTGGAAGAACCGGTTCCGCGCGCCGAAGGCCACCTGATGAAGAATCCGGCTGACGGAAACAGCCCACAAGATCGATGGAGTTCGAAAATTCGAGGGGTCGAGCGGCTCGACCGCTGGAATGTCAGCGAAATGCCGCGCCTCGTCTTCCATGATTTTGCAGCCCTGAATCAGGTCATCGGCAAGGCGTTCCAGCAATTCACCGGCGATCGTGGCTTGCTGTGCCGCACACCGATCGTTCCCGTTGACGCGCAACTCGAAAGCGCCCTCGAGTGCCACACTTCCCATCGCGTACGCGGAATTCCACCGCTGCCGGAGGGTCGCAAACGTCTGCATCTGGCGGGGCGGAAGAGCACCTATCCAGTCCTGTAACACGGTTCGATGAGGGACAAGAAACGCCCGAACCCGGGATAGCACCTAGGAGGCCTCCACGTGGACGGGATTATACCAGAAGTTCGGCGGCGTTCCTTGACGCTGTTGGAACCCCACCGCTATACTGCCGCACGACTCAAGAGAAAGGATTTTTGATTGGAATTCGAGCCTCTCGACCAGTTCCTGCAGCGCAAGAAAAAACTCTCCGAAATAGCTGCGCAAGGACGCGAACCTTATCCTCACAAGTACGACGCCACAATAACGGCGACTGAAATTCTGGAAAAATATGGGTCGCGGACTGCGGACGAACTACATGCGGACCCGATAAAGGTCCGCGTCGCCGGAAGGATTGTCGCGCTTCGGCCCCATGGTAAGGCCGGATTCGCCCATATTCTGGGCCAGGGCAAGCGGCTCCAGCTCTACTTCAAACTGGACGCGGTCGGCCCGGAATCATTCGAGATATTCCGCTCGCTCGATCTCGGTGACATCGTCGGTGTGGCGGGCCACCTCTTTCGGACGAAAACGAACGAGCTCACCGTTTGGGTGGAAGGCATCGAGTTGCTGACGAAAGCTCTTCTGCCGCTTCCCGAAAAATGGCACGGGCTTGCCGATGTGGATCTCCGCTACCGGCACCGGTATCTCGACCTGATCGCGAACGAAGGTGTGCGCGAGATATTCATCAGGCGCGCCCTGATCATTGCGGAAATGCGACGATTCTTCGACGGCCGCGGTTTCATTGAAGTCGAAACGCCAATGATGCATCCCATCGCGGGAGGCGCGACGGCGCGCCCGTTTGTGACCCACCACAACACGTTTGACATGAACCTCTATCTGCGGATCGCCCCGGAACTGTACCTGAAGCGCTTGGTCGTGGGAGGACTCGACCGGGTGTTTGAAATCAATCGAAACTTTCGGAACGAGGGAATCGACGCGCTTCACAATCCGGAATTCACGATGCTCGAATTTTATCAGGCGTATGCGGATTACAGCGAGTTGATGGATCTCACCGAAGAGCTATTATCCGGCCTTGCCGAATTGATTTGCGGCAGCAAGAAAGTGAAGTACGGCGAGAGCGAACTTGACTTCTCGCGGTTTGAGCGGCTCTCGATGCGCGAAGCGATTTGCCGGTACTGGCCGAATGGGGCGGGTGCGGCGCCGGATGCGGCGCAATTGGCCGAAGCAGGCGGACCGCGTCGTTTTGCCGCTGCCTATAATGAGTGGGCGCGACGCGGCAGCGCGGAACCAATCGCGTTTGAATCCGCGGCATCCGATGGAGAACTTGTCGGACTTCTTTTCGACGAGATCGCCCAGGATCGTCTCATCCAGCCGACTTTTGTTTACGACCATCCAACAGCGATTTCGCCGCTGTCAAAGAGCCGGCCGGATGATCCCTCGGTCGCGGAGCGCTTCGAGCTTTTCATCGCCGGGACCGAAATCGCGAACGGATTCTCCGAGCTCAACGATCCCGAGGAACAAGAGAAGCGCTTCCGCGCGCAGATTGAACGGGGCGGCGAGGAAGCTCCCAAGCAACTGGATGAAGATTACATTCGCGCGCTCGCTCACGGCATGCCGCCGACGGCAGGCGAGGGAATCGGGATCGACCGCCTTGTGATGCTCCTGACGAATTCACATTCGATCCGCGACGTGGTTCTTTTCCCGCTTCTGCGGCCGCTCGGCGTCGCGCGTGCCGAAGCTGCCGGCGAAACCAAATGAGCTTCGAATGGATGGTGGCGCTGCGGTATCTCCGCTCGCCCCATCGCCCCGCCGTGCTTCGGCTGGTTACGCTCCTTTCCATACTTGGCGTTGGCGCAGGGGTCGCAACCCTCGTTATCGCTCTCGCGATGAACACAGGATTTCGCCAGGCCTTGCGCGACAGGCTGCTTGGCGTGACCGCGCACGTCAATTTGAAACCAGTCAGCACGGACGGCGTTCGCGACTACGCTGCTCTGATAGCCCGCCTCGAAAAAGTTCCCGGCGTCCGTTCCGTGGCTCCCGCGATTTACAACACCGTCCTGCTTTCATCGGGAGGGAGCGCGCGTGGAATCGTCTTGAAGGGAATTGATCCGGAGATGGAAAGCCGGTCGGATGAAGCGCTTCACAAGATCATTTCCGGCTCGGCAAACTTTGCGCCGGACGCCGACCGCATTCAAGCGCTCCTCGTCGGGAAAATTCTGGCCGAGGAGTTGAAGATCGGCGCAGGAGATTACGTCACACTGACCAGCCCGCAGGGGACACTGACGCCGTTTGGGCTACTCCCAAAGTCGCGGCGATTTCGCATCTGCGGAATTTTCGATTCAGGCTTCTACGATTACGACGCGAACTGGGGATTCGTGACGCTGTCATCCGCGCAAGGCCTGGCTGACATCGGCGACGTCGTGAGTCTCCTCGAAGTTCGCGTGACGCGCTTGGACGATGCCGCGACGATCGCGGACGCACTCGTGCGGGAAGCCGGCCCGGGTTACACAACCTCCACGTGGATTGAAGAAAACCGCGCGCTCTTCCGCGCGCTGAGTCTGGAGAAGCTGGTCACCGCGCTCTTCATCGGATTGATTACATTTGTGGCCGGGCTGAATATTCTGGTTGTCCTCACCATGACTGTGACGGACAAGGCTCGCGACATTGCCGTGCTGGTGGCCATGGGCGCACGGCGCGCGCAAATTCGCCGGATCTTCGTGCTTCAGGGATTCGTAGTCGGCACGATCGGGACGCTGTGCGGGCTCATCGCCGGATACGGTCTCAGCTGGATCGCAAACGCGTGGCGGCTCATTCCGTTGAACCCTGAGGTGTACGCAATTCCTTTCGTGCCCTTCCGATCGAGCGCCTATGATGCGATTTGGATTGCGGCAGCGTCGCTTGCGATTTGCAGTCTCGCGACTCTTGTGCCTGCGCGCGCGGCATCGCGGATTTTCCCCGTAGAGATCTTGCGATTTGAATGACGCCCGCGATGGGACTTGCGTAGGACGCAACTTGAACCGAAGTCCTATAGCCTGCGGTCAACTGCGGAGGCAGAATCCCTTTGTGGCACAGTCTGTTACCTCGACGGAGATGCGCTTTAGTGGGCACTTTTGAGGCAAAAAAGTGGAATCTTCTCTCACCGGTCAAACGGAAGGATTGTGCTAACGTTCGCCAGCACAAGGACATACGCAACGTACAGTTCGGCATCTAAATTGAGTAGTGATATATGCACATGCCGGCGCAAGCCACTTACGGAGCAGTCATGGTAAAGGAGCCAGCGGCGCGAATTTCAACCGCCGATGACTCCGGCGAACTCCTCCGTGTCGAACGCTTGCGAAAATCCTTCCGCTCAGGCTCCGCGGAAGTGACTCCGCTCAACGACGTGAGTTTTTCAATCGCGCGCGGTGAGATGGTGGCCATCGTCGGACCATCCGGAGCTGGCAAAAGCACGCTTCTGCACATGCTGGCCGCGCTGGACACTCCAACGAGCGGTGCTATATACTTCGAACGGAATTCGCTTGAAGCGTTAGCCGAACTCGAACTCGCGGATTTCCGTAATCGCGCGGTTGGCTTCGTCTGGCAGCGGCATCATTTGCTGCCCGATTTTAGCGCTGCGGAAAATGTCGCGATGCCTCTCATGATTCAAGGAGTCCGGCGCGAGGCGGCGCTTCAAACGGCGGGGGAGTGGCTGGGTCAAGTGGGTTTGGGGAGTCGCGAACACCAGGCCTGCGGAGAACTTTCCGGCGGCGAGCAACAGCGCGTGGCGATCGCGCGCGCACTGGTGGGCGGACCGAAGCTGCTTCTTGCCGATGAGCCGACGGGGGATTTGGACGAACGAAATGCGGAGCTCATTTTTGAATTGATGCAGCGCCTGCATAAGTCCCACCGTCTTACTTCAGTTTTGGCGACGCATAACCTTTCACTGGCCAGGCGGGCCGACCGCGTTCTTCAATTCGAACACGGCACGCTTATCCCGGCCACGGAAGTTCCGGCATCGCGCCCGGTCATGGGCGCGGAGGCGGCCGGAACTGGGACGAATGTCCCGGGAGAGCGCGGGTGACCCGTGTTTGAACGCTACACAGAAAAGGCACGGCGAGTGATTTTCTTTGCTCGCTACGAGGCCAGCCAGTACGGCAGCCCTTATATCGAGACGGAGCACTTGCTGCTCGGGCTGCTGCGCGAAGACAAGCAACTGGCGAACCGCTTTCTGCGTTCGAATGGCTCGATCGAGTCCATCCGCAAAGAGATCGAATCCCGCATCACTGTGCGCGAGCGCATTTCCACTTCCGTGGACGTGCCGCTCAGCCAGGAGTGCAAGCGCATCATCAGCTACGCCGCGGAAGAAGCAGAGCGTCTCGGCCACAAGCACGTTGGGACCGAGCACCTGCTCCTCGGTGTGTTGCGGGAGGAGAAGTCTTTCGGCGCCGAGATTTTGCAGGAGCGCGGTCTCCGGTTGTCCACGGTCCGCGAGGAACTCCAGCGAGGCGCCGGGGAGAAAATTCCGGTGAACCGACCCAAGGAAGCATCGCTGCTCGCCGAATTTAGCCGCAACCTGACTCAGGCCGCCATGGAAGGCCAGCTCGATCCGCTGGTTGGCCGCGAGCGGGAACTCGAACGCGCGATTCAGATCCTGTGCCGTCGCACGAAGAATAATCCGGTGCTGATAGGCGAACCAGGCGTCGGCAAGACGGCGATCGTGGAAGGCCTCGCGCAAAGGATTGCGGACGGCGATGTTCCGCCGTTCCTCGCCGACAAACAGATTCTATCTCTCGATCTTTCGTTAATCGTTGCCGGAACGAAATACCGCGGGCAATTTGAAGAGCGGTTGAAGACGATCATGAAGGAATTGATGGAGAGTCAAAACGCCATCATCTTCATAGACGAGGTGCACACGCTGGTGGGCGCCGGCTCCGCGGAAGGCTCGCTTGACGCGGCCAATATTTTGAAGCCGGCTCTAAGCCGCGGCGAAATTCAATGCATCGGCGCCACGACGCCGGGCGAATACCGCAAGTCCGTCGAAAAAGATCGCTCGCTCGAGCGGCGGTTCCAGGCGGTGAAGGTGAGCGCGCCCACCGAGGATGAAACCATCCTCGTGCTGCAAGGCGTGCGCGACCGCTACGAAAAATTCCATGCCGTCACCTACACCGATGAAGCCGTTCGTTACGCCGTGTATCTATCGAACCGCTATATCTCGGATCGCTTTCTGCCGGACAAGGCGATTGACCTGATTGACGAAGCCGGCGCGCGCGTGAAGCTGCGCCAGGCAATGCTCCCGGATGAAGTGTCCGAAGTGCAAAAGCGCGTGAAATTCATCACGCACCGGATGGAAACGGCCATCGCGAACCACGAGTTCGAGAAAGCGCGCTTCTATTCCGAGGAAGAGCGCAAAGAAAAAGAACATTTGCGCCAATTGCGCGAGAAATTGAAGATTGACGACTCGACGACTGGAGTCGTGGGCCGGGAAGACATCGAAGAAGTGGTGGCGCGCTGGACGGGCGTGACGGTCAGCGCGATTAAGGAAGATGAGCAGCACAAGCTGATGCGCATCGAGGAAGAACTCCATCGCCGCGTTATCAGCCAGGATCGCGCCATTACAGCGCTCGCCCGCGCGATCCGGCGCAGCCGCGCGGGGTTGAAAGCGCCTGGCCGCCCGGTTGGCTGTTTCTTGTTCCTTGGTCCCACAGGCGTCGGCAAGACTGAAGTTGCGCGCAGGCTTGGTGAATTCCTGTTTGGCAGCGAAAAATCGTTGATCCGCTTCGACATGTCCGAGTACATGGAAAAGCATTCCGTATCGAAGCTGATCGGCGCGCCCCCGGGATACGTCGGATATGAAGAGGGCGGCCAATTGACCGAACGTGTGCGCCGCACCCCCTATTCAATCATTTTGCTGGATGAGATTGAAAAGGCGCATCCGGACGTGTACAACATCTTGCTCCAGGTTTTCGAGGACGGGCAGTTGACCGATGGACTCGGCAACACCGTGGATTTCCGGAACACGATCATTATCATGACCTCGAACATCGGAGCGCGCCAGTTGCAGAAGCAATCGGCTCTCGGCTTTCAATCAGCGGGGGACGATGCAGCGGCGAAGAGCCAGGACGATCTGGTGATGGGCGAAGTCCGGCGGATATTCAATCCGGAATTTTTGAACCGCTTGGACGAAGTGATCGTGTTCAATTCGCTCACGGATGACGATCTGCTGCGCATCATTGATTTGCTCGTTAGCCAGCTGAACGAAACGCTGGTTCACCGCCAGGTGCAAGTCTCGATGACGCCGGAAGCACGACATTGGATTCTCGAGAAAACCTGCACGGACCGAAATTACGGCGCGCGGCCGCTCCGACGCGCGCTGCAGAAGTACGTCGAAGACCCACTTTCGGAGGCGTTGATACAGGGCGGCTTGCAACGGCCGGCGACGCTCGAGATTTATCTCTCGAACGACGTCCTGGCGTTCCGTCCCCTGGTGGAAGCAACCCCGGTAGCCCACTAGGAATCCTACACGCGCGAGCTGGACTGGGTGCGGTCCAGCGGGGAGCAAATAAACTTGGGCGGGGGAGTGCGGCCATGAGCGGACGTGCGGCCGCGAGCGGATCAATATTCCTGCACGTCTTCCTGTACTCTCTCGCCGTCTGCGCTCTTTGCGCGGCTGGTGCGTCGGCGTCGTGTGCGATGGAAGCCCAGCAAGAGCAGAAATTCACCATCCAGCGCATCGAATTCGTGGGAAACCGCCGCATCGCGCGCGACACTCTGCTCGCGCGGATTTTTTCGCGCCCTGGCGATCCGTATAGTGATGAGGCCGTCCGCCGCGATTTCCTCGCGCTCTGGAACACCCAATTTTTTGAAGATGTTCGCGTGGAAGTCGAAGATAGCCCCAGCGACCCCAACGCCAAGATCATCGTGTTTTACGTCCAGGAACGCCCGATCATCCGCCGCATCGAATACAAGGGTAACAAGTCCATCAGCGAGTCGGACATTCTCGATGCGTTCAAGGACAAGAAAGTTGGTCTCACGGTCGAAAGCCAGTTCGATCCGACCAAGATCAAGAAAGCCGAGACGGTGATCAAGCAATTGCTCGCCGAACACGGGCACCAATTCGCAGTCGTGCGGCCGACTTTCGAGAGAATCGCTGCGACGAATGCCGTGAAGCTCGTCTTCAACATTGAGGAAGGGCCGAAGGTCAAAGTCGGAAAGATCATCGTCGAGGGAAACAAAGCTTTTTCGTCGAGGAGAATTATTCGCGCTATGCGCCATTCGCGCCCGATCGCGATTCCCCTTTACCTCACCGAAATTGACATTTGGAGCAAGACCTTCGATCAAAACAAACTCGACGAAGACGTGGAAGTCGGAATCCGCGGACTCTATCAGGACCACGGATACTTCCGCGTCATCGTTCACGATCCCGTCCTGAACACGGTCGAGGAAGATAAGGGCGGATTGCCGCTGCCAATCCCCGGAATCGGACGCGCACACGGCAAGCGCACCGACATGACGATCAAGATCGAAGAGGGCGATCGATACAAGATGGGGAATTTGACGATTCGAAGCGCCGATCCGGATCAGGGCCTCTTCTTCAAGCCGGAATTCCTCGAAAAAGTTTTTCCCCTGAAGAAGGGCGACATTTTCTCCGCCGACAAGCTCCGCAAAGCTTTCGACAATTACAAGAAACTGTACGGCGAGTTCGGCTATATCGATTTCACTTCTGAGCCGCGTTTCGAGCCGGACGACGCGAAAAAAACGATTGACGTCACGATGGTGTTCGACCAGCAAAAGCAATTCTTCGTGCGGCGCATTGATTTCAGCGGCAACACCACCACGCGCGACAAAGTCATTCGCCGGGAAATCCTCCTGGACGAAGGCCAGCTTTTCAACAATCGCCTGTGGGAACTCAGCATTCTCCGGCTGAATCAGCTCGGCTATTTCGAGGTGATCAAGCCGGAAAACGCCGAACTGAAGCGCAATATCAAGGCAGGCACGGTTGACATCAATCTCAAGGTCAAGGAAAAGGGCAAGCAATCCATCAGCCTAAATGGCGGCGTCAGCGGCCTCGCCGGCAGTTTCATCGGCCTTTCGTACCAGACGAACAATTTCCTGGGCCTCGGCGAGACGCTCACGTTCTCGGCGGCGGTCGGCGACCGCCAGCGGAATCTCGTGTTCGGATTTACGGAGCCCTATCTGTTCGACCGGCCGATCTCCACCGGCTTTACCGTGTTCTCGCAGCGCTTCGACTACAACCAGCAACGCGAGACGTCGCTGCTGGTCGGGCAACAGGTGACCGTCAATCCGGCGATCGAGCAGAACTACAACACCGACACGAAAGGGTTCACGCTCTTCGCCAGTTATCCTATCCGCCGGTTTTCGTTTACTCGACTCGGTCTTACATACGGCTTCACGTCGACGAACATCACCGCTATCAGCCAGTCGTCTCAACTGCTTTTCGAATCTCTCCAGTTCCAGAGCCTCGCCGGCCCGTCGGCTTTGAACGGCATTCATCAGAGCAAGGTTACCCCGACGCTTTCCTACAGCACGGTCAATTCCCCGCTCAATCCGACGCACGGAAAGAGCTTCTTTTACGGCCTCGGGTTTGAGGGCGGGCCGCTGGGCGGAAACACCAACACGATTACGAATACATTTACGACCACATACTTTCATCCGATCAATCACCGGCGCAACGTAATTGGCGTGCGTTTCCTCGCCGCGGTTGGCACGGGATTCGGCGGGAAAGTGGAGCCTCCGCAGAGCCGGTTCTATCTGGGCGGCGAGAACGATATTCGCGGGTTTGATTTCTTTACGATTTCGCCATATGTCTTTATTCCGACGGCAAGCGCGACGGCAGTCAGCTTCCTTAATCCGACGAAGCTGAATCAGAACGGAAGCCCAACGCTTGAGACCATCAGCGTGCCCGTCCTGAATTATGTGGCAACGCGTCCCGGCGGCGATACGCAAGGCGTCGGCAACTTCGAATACCGCATCCCGATTGCGGGGCCGGTCAGCATGAGTTTGTTTACGGACGTTGGTATCGACGGCATTTTGAGGCGCGACCAACTCGCCCTCGCGCCATCATCGCTGAACTTGCTGCAACAGGAATTTCCGAACTCGTATTTCCCGAACACAAACATATCGGCGCAATTGCCGATCGCCTCGGGGACCAATTGGAGGCCGCGCGCGTCCTCCGGAATCGAGTTCGTCGTGCAGTTGCCGATTGTGAATGCGCCATTCCGCTTCTACTATGCGTATAATCCGTTGACGCTGGATCAGACGGTTGTTTCGCCGCGCGGCGCGTTTTTTATCAGCGATGATCTGTTGCGCTCGTTGCCGGGAGGCACCTTGCCGACCGGAGTGCTGGCCACGCAGATTATTCCGCAGCTCGACAACATTCTCGATCACGATGTGCAGAGGCTTCCTACGAGTCTGCTGGAGCCTCATCACACGTTTCGCTTCACCGTCAGCCGGACTTTCTAGCTGGCGGCACTGTGGTTAAGCTCCCGTGTCCGAAGCGACGTGGAGCCAGCTTTTGGGGGGTTTGGGGCCGTAACCGTTGGGGAGGAGATGGGATGAGAGTTTGGAAAGTAGGCGCTGCGATATTTGCGATCGCTTTGGCCGCTGGCTGTAGTAGCAATTCGCCAACGATAGCGGTCACGGTGACGCCCAGCACTGCGACCGTCGAGCCCAACGGCAGTCAGCAATTCTCCGCTACGGTCAGCGGTTCATCCACGCAGACCGTCACCTGGGAAGTTTGCACAGCCTCGCCTACGGCCAAGCCTACGCCAACTTGCAACAGCCTGGCTCTTGGGTCCGTCAATGCAAACGGTCTCTACACCGCGCCCCCCGTCGTGCCTTTTCCGGCGACCGTCACGGTCGTCGCGATCAGCATCGTAGATACGAACGACTTCGGAACGGCCGCAGTCACGATCAACTCCGGTATAGCCGTCCGCGTCATTCCGTCGGCTTACTCGTGCAATCCGGCCTCCTCTCCAGTTCCTCCTAGTTCCGCGTCCATCGAGACCGGAGAGTCGTACGCGTTGACGGCTTGCGTGACCGGCACAGCAAATACGCAAGTTACGTGGTCCGCGAATGGCGTTGTAGGCGGAAATAGCACAATCGGGTTCATCACTCCGGGCGGCGTCTATACCGCTCCGAGCACTTCGCCGGGCTCGGTAACGATTACTGCGACTTCGAGCCAGGATCAATCGAAGACGGGATCATTTATTATCTCGGTGGCCGCTGCCGCGGTTCCGACTTTGACCAGCATCGACCCGATGACTGCGGCCCAAGGATCGTTATTCCAGGATGTCTACCTGATTGGGACAGAATATTTCTCGACCAGCGCTGTTCTCGTGAACGGAAGCACCAACTTTGTGACGACGACTTACGTAAGCCCCACAACACTTCGGGCGCGTATCGCAGCTCCGTTGCTGCAAACCGCGGGTTCGCTGGCTCTGTCGGTTGAGTCGCAGTGCGATCCGAATTGCAACACATCACCCGCCTTAATTCTGACGGTGTCGGCCGTGCGGCCCGGATTGATTTCGTCCTCGCCCGTCAGTATTCCTCAGAATTCAGCGGGTGCGCAGACCGTCGGATTCACAGGAGGGTTTTATTCGCCGTCTACAACCGTAACCTATAACGGTGAATCCCGGCCCGCCAGCCTGCCGAACAACTCGAATAACCCGAACGATCCTTACAACCCGGATCCGCGGCTGCTTGACGTGGTGCTTTCAGGAACGGATTTTGGAACTGCCGGACTTTTCCCGCTGGTCATACAAAATGCGGGAGTCGCAACCGGAAATTCGTCGATCGCCGCGCTGAATCTGGCGGTTACGCCTACAGCGTCATCTCTTCCCACGGCTGGGCCGCCGAACGTTATCGTCGGTTCGACCGCCACTCCCGGGCCCACGGCGGTAGCAATCAACACGGCAACGGCGACCGCAGTGGTTGCGAACACCACGGAAGGATCGATTTCGCTCATCAATTTGAATTCGCTGGCGACTCCGGCTGTAACGATTCCCGTTGGCCCGTCTCCGACTGGAGTCGCGGTTGATAACCTCTTGGATCTCGCAATCGTGCCGAACAACGGAACGAATCAAGCTTCGGTGGTTAACCTGAGCACGCAAGCCGTGACGACGATTTGCCTGGTGGCGCTGGTGAGTAACGCCTGCCCGCCGCTTCCCCCGCCAACGGAAACGCCGATCAACCCGTTCTCCGTCGGCGTCAACTCACTCACTCATCGCGCGCTGATCGCGAATCAATCCACGAACGTAGCTACCGTCGTGGATTTGTCAACGACTCCGCCAACCGTCTATCCGCAGATCGGCGGCAGCGCAAATCCGGTGACCACGGGCGTCAGCCCGCAAGTGGCAATCGTGCAAAAGTTGAATTGGGCCATCATCACGCCGGGTGGAGTCGGATTGGTTAGCGTTGTTGACCTGGGGGGCGAGAGCGGACGTGCGCCAAGTGTCGTTGCAACCCTCTCGATTACACCCACGGTGCAGGGAATCGGGTTCAATCCCGAGACCAACGAGGCAATTCTCACGGACCCCGGCAGCGCTTCCATTACACTTTTCAACGCGCTCGATAATTCCGTTTCGACCATTGCGTACGACAAGTCCCAAGTCGCCGCGGCGGTCAATCCGCTCACGAACATCGGCGTGACCCTCAACAACCAGAGCGACGAATTGAGCGTGTTCGATCTCGGCACGCAGTTATTCCTTGGCACGGTGACGGTAGGCCCGAATCCGCTGGCTGTGGCGATTGACCCGACGACTGACACCGCCGTCGTCGTGAACCAAGGCGGCAACATGGTCTCGGTGTTTTCGTTGGGCGCCGTGCGTGCGCTGAATATCACGCAGTTAAGCCCCGATTTCACTTTCACATCATCGAGTCCGGTTGTGTTGACGGTTATTGGCAACGGCTTCGAAACCGGCGCGGCAGTCCGCCTCGACCGAACCTCTGTCACAACTACGCCGGTGCCGGCGAGTTGCAGCGGCGGGATCTGCCGTGAGCTGACCGCGACGATTCCCGCGAGCATGCTGGGTTCGGCGCGGCGATACGTCGTTGACGTTCAAAACCCGGACTTGACCGTCTCGAACATACGGGAATTCCCCGTGATTCAGCCCGTTTCCGTGGGGACAAGCCCGGTTGGCGTGGCAATTGACACGGATCGCGACATCGCCATCGTGACGAATTCTCTCTCGAACGACGTCACGATTGTGAACCTCGCCAGCGGAACGGCGTCTCCTCCGATATCCGTCGGCACCGGCCCGAATGGTATCGCGGTGCTGCCGCGGCTTGGTTTCGCCGTGGTGGCGAACAGCGGCAGCAACGATTTCACGGTCATTGACGATGTGAATCAGATGATCGTCGCGCCGTCGCCGCTGGCAAACTGCTCGAACTGCAATACTCCGACTGGGCTTGCGATCAACCCGGATACCGCATCCGTCGTGGCAGTGAACAACATTTCGAACAATATAAGCATCTTTTCGCTGGCAGGTTTGCCGGCGAGCACTCCGCCGGCGGTGACGAGTCTCAGCGTCGATCAGGCTCCGCTTGCTGTTGCGATTGATCCGATCGATGACGTTCTCGCCGTCGCCGCCGCGCCGCCGCCGCAGGACTCCGGAACGAACACGGTAGACATCTTCAGTCTCACTACGGATCAGCTCCTCACGCGCTTGACCGGCTACGAGGATCCGACCGGCGTGGAGTACGATCCGGCAGAAGACAAGTTCTTAATCGCGGATAGTCTTAACAACAACGTCGTAATCGTCGATCCGGTGAGCTTCATCCAGACTCGCCTCCGCGTCGGCATCAACCCAACTTCCCTGGCATACAACTTTCAGACGAGTACGCTCATCACGATCAATACGGCGAGCAACACGGCTTCTTTTGTTGACTTGCTCCACCAGAAGGTTCAGGTGATGCTCGGGATTACCGGCTCGCAGCAGTTCTCGGTGGCGATTGATCCGAGGTTGAATCTGGCCGTGGTCGTGGATCAGAATAACAATCGAGTGCTACTCGTTCCGATTCCTAGATAGCAACGGCCCGGCAGCGTGAATTGTAGCGTGAATTGAATCTGATTGACCGGCCGCCGACGCGGCGGCTATAATCGCAGTTTTGCGTTAGCCTTAATTTTCCCCACAGAAGGAGTAAGGAATGAAGATGCGAGTTGCAATACCTGCCCTGATGGCGTTACTCCTTGTCCCGGCGGCTTGGGGGCAGACCGGTTCTGCCGCTCCCGCAGCGGGAGCCACGGGCAAAGTCGCCGTCATCAATATCCAGACGGCCATCACCAGCACGAGCGAAGGCAAGCAGGCGGCCGCGGAACTCCAGTCCAAGTACACGCCCCGGCAGACCGAACTCGACAATCTGCGGAAGCAGATTGAGGACATTCAGACGCGGCTCCGGAACGGTGCGACGACTTTGAGTGACGAAGAGAAGCAGCGCCTGGCACAGGAAGGCGATCGTTTGACTCGTTCGTTCCAGCGCAAGCAGCAGGAGCTTCAGGACGACGGTAACGAAGACCAACGGGAAGTCGTGGATCGCATCGGCCGCAAGATGCTCGACGTCATTGACAAGTATTCGAAGGAAAATGGCTACGCGGTTGTTTTCGACATCTCGGCGCAGAATACTCCCGTGGTCTATGCCGCGAATCATATTGACATCACGCAAGACATCGTCCGGCTGTTCGACCAGGCTTATCCCGTGAAGACTGGAACCGCAACGCCGAAGCCGGCCACTCCGCGCCCGGCCGCGACAGCTCCGCCTAAGCAACCTCAGCAGTAATTAACTTTCTCGAAACGAAGGCCGCTCCGCGTGGATCGGCCTTCGTTTTGATTCTCGCCTCGGGCGATACGATTGCAACGCCGAGTTCTCGTCCAGGACGGCCGCGAGGGGGACCATCTTTCTGAAAGTCGGCGTACCCCGTTATCGCGAGGAGGTGCAATTCTGGGACCGAATTTGAAGCCCTTGGTTTTGAGAAACCACTGCCAGGATTATGGCCACGCGCAGATATCGGTAAATGTAAACGTGCCAATATTTTATGGCGAATGCCCCGGCGAATTGCTCTCGATCTGCTCATACGTCCATGGCTTTCGAAGCGCCGGTTGGCGGTATTGCCTTTAGCTGAAACAGCCGCTATACTTAGTTGCTTCAAGCAGGGTCGAACGACACAGTGGGCGCGAGCCCACTTTTTTGTTGCGCGAGAAAATCGCGAGGCGGGAGTAGTGCCGCTGGGCGATGGCGGGAGAGCCGCCTCTCGAGGCGGCCGATCTTGCGGCGACGGCGATGGACTTAGACAAGATTCGTGACGCGGCCGAACGGGTAGCGCGCTCAGAAGGCCTCGACATCTTCGACATTGAGTGGAAAGTGGGGAAGCAGCGTCTTCTGCGAGTGTATCTGGATCGCAGCCCCACCGAGGCGAACCCGCAGGGCGGGGGCATCACGCATCAGGATTGCGAGCGCGTGAGCCAGCAGTTAAGCGTGATTTTGGACGTCGAAGACCTGGTGCCGGGTCCGAGCTACATACTTGAAGTAAGTTCTCCCGGACTCGATCGCAAGCTGATTAAGCTCGCGGATTATGAGCGATTTGCCGGGCGGCTTGCGAAGATCTGGCTGAACGAGCCGGTAGAGAACTCGAAATATTTCGAAGGGCGTCTCGCGGGCGTTTCCGAGAGCAACGTGAAGCTGTCTGTTCGAGACCGCGAATTGAATCTGCCGTTCGCGGGCATTCGCAAGGCGAATTTAGTCGTCGAGATTTAGCGGTGATTCGGGCCTCAAAAGGGGAGCAAGACGCATGGCGAGTCTGCTGTACCAGACAATCGAGCAGATCAGCCGGGAGAAGCACATTGAACCGGACGTAATCGTCGCGGCCATCGAGGACGCGATGGTTGTCGCAGCGCGGAAGTATTACAAAACCGAAGAGGATCTGCGCTCCAAGTTCAACGCCGAGACCGGGCACGTGGATGTGTTTTCGGTCCGCGTCGTCGTGGATGAAGTCGCCGATCCGCTGCGCGAGATTTCTCTCGCCGATGCCCGCAAGCAGCAGCCGGATATCGAGCCGGGCCAGGAAGTAACCCAGACAAAACCCACCGAAGTGTTGGGCCGCATCGCTGCTCAGACCGCGAAGCAAGTCATTCTGCAAAAAGTTCGCGAGGCCGAGCGCGATACGATCTACAACGAATACCACACTCGCGTCGGCGAACTCGTGAACTGCATCGTGAAGCGCATGGAAGGCCCCGACATCATCATGGATATGGGCCGCACGGAAGCGCGGATGCCGAAGCGCGAGCAATCGCGCCTGGAAACGTACAACGTGGGCGATCGCTTGCGCGTCACGATTCGCGCCGTCGAGCGCGCCGCCAAGGGACCGCAGGTCGTTGTGTCGCGCGCGGACGCCGCGCTCGTGCAGCGCCTCTTTGAAATGGAAGTGCCGGAAATTTACGATGGCACGGTTCAGATTCGCGCGGTGGCGCGCGAAGCGGGCGAGCGCACGAAAATTGCCGTCGAAAGCCGCGACAAGGAAGTCGATCCTGTGGGCGCGTGCGTGGGAATGAAAGGCATGCGGGTGCAGTCCATCATTCGCGAGTTGCGCGGTGAGAAAATTGACATCATCCCGTTCAACGAAGACACGCTTACGTTCGCCCAAAAATCGTTGAGCCCGGCGAAGGTCACTCGCGTACAAATTGTCGATCCGGAGGAGCGGCGACTTGAGGTGATCGTCGAGGACACGCAACTGTCTCTGGCGATCGGCAAGAAGGGCCAGAACGTCCGGCTGGCGAGCAAGTTGATCGGCTGGAATATCGACATCAAGAGTGAAGAAGAGAAACGGCGCGAGATTGAAGCGCAGATGACCGCGCTGACGTCGCCCGGCACCTCGCTCACGGAATTGCAGGGCGTCGGGCCGAAGACGATTGAAAAGCTCGAGGCGCACGGAATCAGCTCGATCGAGAAGCTTGCCGATATGACTCCGGAGCAGTTGGTTGAAATTCCCGGCATCGGCGAGAAAATGGTTGAGAAGATCCATCAATCCGTCGCGCTGTATTTCGAAGGATTGGAAGCGCAGCAAGCCGCCGAAGCCGCCGCTGAGATTGCGAGGGCTGCCGCGGAAAGCGCCGAGGTGACGCCGGTCGAAGTACCGCCGGCAGAGATTGCCGCGCCGGTGGAGGCTCCTGCTGAAGAAACGCCCACCGAAGACGCGAGCGCGGAAGAAGCGAGCGCCGAACAAGTGTCCGCCGAAGAAACGAACGTCGACGAATCAAACGCGGCAGAGCACCCCGAGGAATCGCCGGACGAGACACCAACTAAAGAAGGATCTGCGGCCAACGAGAACGAGAATCCCGAGCCGCCGAAGGCAGACGAATAAACCCGATAAATGTCAGACGCGAATCAAATCCGAATCAACGAATTGGCGCGAGAGCTCGAGATCAAAGCGAAGGTATTAATTGATTATCTTCCCGAAATCGGCGTCACCGAGAAGAAGACGCACTCCAGCTCGATTGATGTCGAACACGCCGTGCTCGTGCGGAAGCATTTTCAGCAGCTAGCTGATGCCGAGGCTGCTGCGGAAGCCGAGAAACAAGCGAAGGCCGCGGCAGCGAAGGTCAAGCCCTCTGCGAGGCCGGCACCTCCCCCGCCAACCGCCGCCGCGCATCCAGCGCCGCCGGTGGCTGCCAAGCCGGCGCCGGAAGCGCCCGCGGTCCCCGCGCACCCCGCCGTCCTGCCGCCCCGTCCTCAGATTCCTCTGAAGGCACCGATCTCGAGTCCGGCGGCAGCTGCCGCGCCCCCCGTCGCGCCGTCTGCACCGGTCGTAGCGAAGCAAGCTGCAGCGCCGCCGGCCGCTCCGGCTGCGACAAAATCGCCGGTGACGACACCGCCGAAGCCTTCGATTCCGCAGCGGCCCGCCTCGGCTCCCATCGCTGCGAGACCTGCGGCAGCTCCTGCGAAAGTTGTTCTTGGGCCCATGCCCAAGCTGCCCCAGAAGCCGTCCATTCAAGCGCCTGCCAGCGCGCGCACCGAAACTCCCGCGAGCGCTCGACCCGCCGCGGCCGGTCGTCCCGGGACGGCACCGGCAGGGCGCCCAGGGAGCCCATCGAGATTTCCGGCTCGCCCCGGCAGCAGGCCTTCGGGAGCTCCTCGCCCAGGCGGTGCGCCGCTTCTAGGACCGAAGCCCAGCGGCGGCGCGCCAGTTGGAAAAGCCGAGCCCGGCAAGCCGCTCTACGTGCGCAAGCCAGCTCAAACGCGCGGCCGCCCCCTGATCGAAAAGAGATTCGCCGAAGGTGAGCGCAAGCTTCACCCGGTTCGTACTCGGACAGGTGTTGGTGCGGGCCGAACGGCGCAGGCTGAAGCCATCCCGGCGCCGGTCAAGCGCGAACCTCGCGCCGTGACAATCACCGAAGGCATCACGGTTCGCGAACTCGCCGAGAAGCTCGATATTCGCGCGAAAGAATTATTGAAAGCGCTCTTGGACAAGGGAGTTTTCGCAAGCATCAACCAGGCGCTCGACACCCAGACGGCGACAACTCTCGCCGAAGCGTTCAGCGGAATCGTTCAGGTGGTTTCCTTCGAAGAGCAGCAGGTGCAGGAGGAGACCAGCAAGGAAGAACAGACCGGAAATCTCGTTCCGCGCGCTCCCGTTGTCACCGTAATGGGGCACGTGGACCACGGCAAGACGAGCCTTCTCGACGCAATTCGCGAAACCGACGTCGCGGCCGGCGAGTCGGGTGGAATTACGCAGCACATCGGCGCGTCGGAAGTTCACGTGGATGGCCGCCGCATTGTGTTCATTGACACTCCGGGCCACGAAGCCTTTACGCGCATGCGCGCGCGTGGCGCGAAAGTCACCGACATAGTCGTTCTCGTCGTGGGCGCTGACGACGGAGTGATGCCGCAAACGGAAGAGGCCATCGATCACGCGCGCGCGGCAAAGGTGCCGATCATCGTCGCGATCAACAAAATTGATAAACCCGATTCACAACCCGAGCGCGTGAAACGGCAGCTCTCAGACCGCGGATTGATGCCTGAAGAGTGGGGCGGCGACACGGTGATGGTGGAAGTCTCGGCGAGGACGAAACAGAACATCCCGCGCCTGCTCGAGATGATCCTGCTGGTCGGCGACCTCCGCGAATTGAAGGCGAATCCTGAAGCTCCGGCGAGCGGCACCGTTCTCGAATCGCGCGTGGACAAAGGCCGGGGCCCGGTTGCGACGGTTCTCGTTCAGAACGGCACTCTCCATGTCGGCGACGTATTCGTTTGCGGCGCGGTTTACGGCAAGGTGCGCGCTCTCTTCAATGATCGCGGCCAGCCGATAAAAGACGCCGCCCCCGCGACTCCTGTGGAAGTGTTGGGACTTCAGGGCGTGCCCGATGCCGGCGATCAATTCCAGGTCGCGGATGAAGCGAAGGCGCGCCACATCGTGGAATACCGCCAGGCGAAGCTGCGCGAAGCCGCGCTGGCAAAATCGTCGAGCGGCCGCCTCACGCTCGATCAATTGCACGAACAGCTGAGGGCGGGAGAAGTGAAGGAACTGCCGATCCTGGTGAAGGCGGACGTTCAAGGCTCGGTCGAAGTGCTGAGCGAGATGTTGCCAAAGCTTTCAACCGACCAGGTGAAGCTCAAGATCGTGCGCGCGAGCGTAGGCGGAATCACAGAGGCGGATGTATTGCTGGCTTCCACGTCGAACGCGATCATCGTCGGTTTCAACGTTCGTGCCGACCGCAAGGCTTCCGAGATCGCGCAGCAAGAAGGCGTGGATATTCGTTTCCACACGATCATTTACGAGCTGACCGATGAACTGAAGAAGGCGATGACCGGCCTGCTGACGCCTGTTCTTAAGGAAGCCTATCTCGGCCGCGCGGAAGTGCGCGACACTTTCCGGGTCAAGGGTACCGGGATGATCGCAGGCTGCATGGTGCAGGACGGCACGATTAAGCGCGACGCCGAGGTGCGCGTGATTCGAGACAGCGTCGTTATCTACACCGGGAAGATCGTGTCCTTGCGGCGCTTCAAAGATGATGTGAACGAAGTCCGCAGCGGTTTTGAGTGCGGCATCGGAATTTCGAATTTCAACGACGTCAAAGTTGGCGATATCCTCGAATGTTTCATCGTCGAGCGTCTCGCCCCTGCGGCTGCCTCTGCTTGATCGAGAGCGTGGGCGGAGCCCTCGCGCTGCGGGTTGGAGTGCATTATGTCAATCGGCCTCCTCACCCTGGAGATCCACATTCCCGATGCGCGGTCGCTAAAAGATAAGCGCCAGGTTCTTCGGAGCCTGAAAGACAAGCTGCGCGGGCACTTCAATGTCGCGGTTGCCGAGCTCGATCATCAGGATTTGTGGCAGCGGTCGGTGATCGGCGTGGTCAGCATTTCATCTGACGACAGGCATCTCGAAGAATCCATGCGCGCGGTGGCGGAAGAATCCGAGCGGATTCTCGGCAGAGATTTGATCGGCCAGGAAATCGAATACATTTGAGGAAGAACGATGACGATTGCGGGGCATCGGCCCGAGCGAATCGCCGAAGAAATGAGGAACGAAATTGGCCTGATGCTCGCGGGCGAGCTGAAAGATCCGCGGCTGGCCGTTCCTCTCTCCGTGAGCGTGGTTCGATTGTCGCCGGACATGCGCCACGCGCGCGTATACGTCCGGATTGATGCCGAACCCGGCGAAAAAACGAAGGCGCTCAAAGGCCTCGCTGCCGCTGCCGGATTCATCCGGCATGAGCTTGTGGAAAGGCTTCAATTGAGGCGCGCTCCCGAAATCATGTTCGTTCTCGATGAGTCCGAGGAATACGGAGAGCGAATCGAACAGCTTCTTCGTCAGAGCAAGACCCCGGAGGGGAGCTGATCAACGCTTTCCCGGCGCAAGATTTCCCGCAGCAAACTCACCACCACACCGCGATGTCACGAACGCCAAAACCGGCGCCAATCGACGGCGCGCTTGTCGTCAACAAGCCGCAAGGGAAGACGTCGCACGACATTGTCGAATCGGTCCGGCGTATCGCGGGATTTCGCCAGATCGGACACTTGGGCACGCTCGATCCGCTGGCCACGGGCGTTCTCGTCCTGTTGCTGGGCCGCGCGACGCGGCTCATGCGCTTCTACGCAAATCGCCGCAAGCGTTACACCTGCGCCGTTCGTTTCGGATTTGCCACGGACACGTACGATGCCGAGGGCACTCCGCTCGGCCGCGACACTGCGCCCGAACTCGATCGCGCGAAGATTGAAGAATTCGCGTCAAAATTGACGGGCCGGATTCAGCAGACGCCGCCCGCGTTCTCTGCAAAAAAAATCCACGGCCGTTCGGCGCACGAGCTCGCGCGAAAGAATAAGCCTGTTGATTTGGAGCCCGTTGACGTGGAAGTTCATGAATTTCGCCTGACGGAAATCGCCGGGTGCGTCGCGCGATTTGTCGTCGAGTGTGGTTCGGGGACCTACATCCGCTCGCTGGCCCACGATCTCGGGCAAAAGCTCGGAACCGGCGCGCACCTCGTCGAAATTGTTCGCACGGCTGTCGGTGAATTTACGCTCGATCAAGCCTCGTCGCTGGAAGAATTGCAGGATGCCGCGAAGGCGGCGCGGTTCGACGAGCGCGTCATCCGGTTGGAAGGATTGCTGCCGGAGTTGCCCCGCGCGACCGTACTGCCCATCGTCGAGCGGCGCGTCAGCCATGGCGCGAAATTCAACGTCATGATCTCTCAAATCCAGCCGGGCCAAACGATTGTTCCGCCGGGAGCGCCCGCGTCGCTCGACTCCGGCGATTGGCAACCCGCCAGACTGAGAGTCTTTAATCAACGGCAGCAGTTGATCGCGATTGCCGAAGCCGTCGTCCCGCGCACTTACCAGCCGATTCTCGTCCTTGACGCAAAGCCGTAACGCAACCCAGTAACGATCAGAATCGGCTCTTGGCGAAACTTGCTGCTCGAATTCCGCGCGTTCGGCCCCAGGCGCGGCCTATTGAGGTTGCGGCGCCGGCTCCGGTTCAGGTGCGGGCTCTGGCTGCGGCGGAGTTCGATCCTGTCTTCCTGGAGGCACGGCCACGGGTTGCTCGGGCTCAGGCTGCGTCTGTGGCTGGCGTTCTTCGAAAGTTTGCCCGACGGAGCCGCCGCCTTGCTGCGGCGGATGGCCCGCGTAGAGTTCGCGGCTCACTCTGGCAACTGGATTAATACTGCGAGGCGTAATCAGTATCAGGAGTTCATCGCCCGTGTTTTGAGTTGTCTTTTCTCCGGCCAGCAGCCCGATGGCATCCACATCCGCAAGTCCCGGGGTGCCGTTGATGGCGCTCATTTCCTGGGTTTCGAGAATTCCAGCCATCGCGCTCGTTTCGCCTTCTTTCAGGCGCAAGGTGTTTTCAATCGTGCGATTGGTAATGACCGGGAGGTCATTCAGTGTCTCTCCGCTTAAGCTCCGAATCTCGAGCGATAGCTGAAGAGTGACTTCGTTATTGGGATGAAGGCGCGGCGTCGCTTTCAGTTTCACGCCCAGGTCGAGGTATTCAACGCTTGGGTACGGCGTTCCGATCTCGCCTCCGGTAGCGCCGCTGGCCAGGAGGGATGCCACGGCGTTGGAATTTATGATGACAGTGGCGGAGTTCGACCCCTCGTTCGTGACCGCGACGTCCGGCAGGCCGCTCCCACTGAAATCGGCGGACACGATCGAAGAGGGGCTGCTCCCGACCGCTATGTCAATCGGAGCGCTAAAAGCTCCGCTGCCAATTCCAAGAAGCACGGATACGGTGTCGGAGGTTTGCTCGGCAATAGCCAGATCCGGGAGTCCGTCCTCATTGAAGTCGGCGATGGTGATTGAGTCCGGGCCCTGCGTCGTAGGATAAGCGACCTGTGTCTGGAAAGTTCCATCGCCGTTTCCCAGCAGGATTGAAACCGTGTCGTCATTGAAATTCGCCACGGCGAGATCCAGAAACGTATCGCCGTTCACATCGGCCGTTTGCACCGCAACCGGATTGTTGCCCGTCGCGTAGTCAACCCTTGGTTTGAACGTGCCGTCGCCGTTGCCGAGGAAAATGGACACCGTGGCAGAATTTTGATTCACGACTGCCAAATCGGGCTTGCCATCACCGTTGAAATCGCCGACCGCGATCGCCGTGGGTGCCCCACCGGTCGGATAAGTTACCTGCGGCTTAAATGTGCCATCACCGTTCCCCAGCAAAATGGAAATCGTGTTGCTGCCCTGATTGGCAACCGCGAGATCGACGAATCCATTTGCGGCGAAAACTCCCGTCGCGACTGAGACCGGAGAGGTGCCGACTGGAAAATCCTGTTTGCTCGCAAGTGTTCCGTCGCCGTTGCCGAGAAGCACCGACACCGTGTTGTCCGTCTTGTTGGCGACGACCACGTCGAGTTTGCCGTCGCCATTGAAATCAGCCAAGGCGAGCGCCGAGGGGCCGTTGCCGGTGTTGAAATCTGTCTTGGCGCCGAAAGTTCCATCGCCGTTGCCGAGAAACACCGAAACGGTCTCATCGCCAAAATTGGTGACCAGCAGATCGATGGCCGAACCCGTCGCTGTCCGCATCACACCCTCGGCGATGGCCGTCGGCGAGGTCCCCGTGGTGAGATCGGAGGTCGCGAAGCCGCTTGATGAAACTCCGGGGATATTTGTGGATGACCCAAGGCTGTTCGAATACTGTGCCAACGAGACAGGTACGCGATTGCCGACGAAGAAGGTTGCCGGGTGGCCGTCTTCTGCGCGCAGCTTGATATGCTGGCCGTTGCGGACAGTCGAGAGCATCGAAGAAAAATTCGCCGTGGCTCCGGGAAGCGTCCCAAAAAAAGTGGACGCGCCGCCGCCGAACGCGAACAGCGGGGGAAGGAGTCCCCCGATGCCCAATTGGCCGCCGCCCACCAGCGTGGAAATCTGCGATGTCGTCAGCCCGGAAAGGGAGCTCGGCGTGCCGAAAACCTGCTGGATAACGCTTATAAGTCCCGCAAGTCCCGACTCGGCTGTCTGAACTTCTTGTTTGCTTAGCGAATACAAAGTGCTGCTCTGTGGCGGAAGGATCCCGAGATTTTGACCGGCTTGGCGGTTCACTTCCAGGATCTCGATGTCAAGAACAAGCTGGCCGCGCGGCTTTTCGAGATCTTCAACGAGCTGGGTCGCCAGAGCAATTGCCGAAGGGGTGGCGCGGAGCGTGAGCGAGCGTGTGCGCGTGTCGAGCGTAGTCCTGGTAATGCCCGTGATATCGCGCACGGCTCGGAGCATTTCGGTGATGTCATCCTGCGTGCTGGAAGCGGGGAGCAGAATGGTGCGCGTCACCGAGGGCTCGTATTCGCGGCGCTTTTGCGGAGTATCCGGCGCAACGAAGAACAGATCGGAAGCGAGCGGCCGCCAGAATGTCGAGGTCATCTCGCCGAGTACTTTCATTGCGGTATTGAAATCCACTTGCGAGACCACCAAGTGCACGGGCCGCGCAGCCACGTCAACATCAAACGTGGCATGCACACCGAATTGCCGCGCGACCTCCTGATACGCGCCTTGGACGTCTCCCTTGAAGTTGAAATCGTGAGTGCCGGGCGCTGGTTTGAGATAAGTAGGCCCGGCCAGCGAATCGCCGTGATCTTCCTTGACGACTGCTTGCGGGACGCTTAATTCATTCCATCGTTCCCGTGCGATCGAGTCGCTGGGATCGAGTGCGATTGCGGCGCTCAAATCCGCGCGGGCTTCCGGCATCCGGCCCGATACCGCGTCCCGTTCGGCGCGGTCCACATACGCCTGCACAAGCTGGCTCCGCGCAATGTCCCGCCGGATCGCGTATTCGCGATTGTCCGGAACTGCGCGGGCGGCTTCGGAGTAGTCAGCAAACGCCTCGCGCCAATTCTGATCCGTCTCGGCTTGCCGGCCGCGAGCGTAGGATTCCTTGGCGAGCTTCGTGTCGGCAGGTGCCGGAGTTGATGTTGGCGCCGTCGTCTGGGCGAAGCTGGGATGGCAGCTCAACGCAACGGCGAGGATCTGCGCTGCCGCGAACACACCGATGCCCCGTCTGAAGCTCGGCGTGGACACGTCCCGCGCGGGTTTCAGCATGAAGTCGAGTCTTTCATCCTTGGATTTGCGCAAACTGCCATGATATTTCGGGGCGCGCGGTTACGGCGTTGCCGGGTGCCCGTATTGTACAAGGATTAAGATGCGGTTCGGGCGGGATTTGGGAGCCCGCGTGTCCTTAGCAAGTATCTGCCTGATCCGCCGCGATGCGCTTCGCCGAATGGATGGCAGGTGGGTTCGTAAGAGACCAAATTTGTTGACGGAACCCACACGCAGAGCTACACTTGTTTTTCTAGTTGTTAATGATTTTCAACTGGAATTGTCATGCTTTCAGCCCTGCTGGTTGCTCTCCGTGAAGGTGTCGAAGCTGCCCTCGTCGTCGGCATCGTCCTAGTGTACCTGAATCGCACTGGCCGTCGCGCCCTAGCGGGATACGTGTGGGTGGGCGTCGCGTCCGCGGTGGCGTGCAGCTTTCTCGCGGCCGTGCTGCTTCAGCGCTGGAAGGTGAACGAAGACGGCTTCGAAGGCCTGATGATGCTGCTCGCGGCTGCCCTCGTGGTGACCATGGTCATTTGGATGAACCGCATCGCGCGGGGCCTAAAGAAAGAAATTGAGCGGCGAGTTGAGGGTTACGCCCAGAAAACGACGCGAGCCGCGGGCATCGGAATCGCGTTTTTTGTTTTTTCGATGGTGTTGCGTGAAGGCGCCGAGCTTGTTCTCATTCTGCGCGCCGTTGAGCTGTCGAGCGCAGGCGTAGATGTGTGGATCGGAACGGGCTTGGGTATTTTGCTGGCTGTGGCTGTGGGCCTGTTCTTCTTTCAGGGCACGCTTCGGATTCCGCTGGCGCGCTTTTTCGCGGTGACGAGCACAATCTTAATGGTCGTGGCGTTTCAGCTCGGCCTGACCGGGGTGCACGAGCTGAGCGAGGCGCAGTGGATTTGGTCCAGCAAGACCGAGATGGCTACGATTGGCCCCATCGTTCGCAACGAGGTGTTCTTCTTCGTCGTCATTCTTGGCGTTGCCGCGCTGGCCGTCCTGCGGGAGTGGTTTGCAGCTGCGAAACCCGCTGCCGACGAAGCGCTCAACGCAGCCGAACGCCGGCGGCGCGACTGGGAGTATCGCAAGCAGCGCCGCTGGAGCTTTGCCGCGGCGTTTCTGTGCCTCGCGGTGATTCTCATGTTTACCGCGGAGTTCGTGTACGCGCGGACGGCGGCGGCGCCGGCCCAAGCGACGCAACTCGCGGCGCAGAACGGAGTGGTCGAGATTCCCACCGCCGGTCTGGTTGATTCAGATCTCCATTTTTATTCCGCCGACGTGAATGGCAAACCGATTCGGTTCTTCGTAATCCGGAAAGGGAATGGAGACTACATCGCAGCGCTCGATGCTTGCCAAATCTGCGGTTGGTCGGGATACCGGCAACAAGGTCAAAACGTAATTTGCCGCAACTGCGGCGCAGCGATCTACGTTCCGTCCATCGGCGATCCCGGCGGCTGCAATCCGGTGCCGGTGAAATCGAGGGTTGAAACCGGTATGCTGATCCTAGATATTTCCGCGCTCGCCAGCTCAGCAGCTTCCGTCCACTAGAGAGGGATTCCAACCTTGCCAGGAATCGCCATTTAAATGTTTGCCCGCCTCGTTGGAGAGTCCTTCATCCGAAGTCCGCGCAGGAAGTTTTTGGCCGTCACCGCGCTTGCGGTCGGAATGGCAGTCGCGACGGCAACGCTGAGCGTGGCGCTGGACGTCGGAGACCGCCTCGCGCGCGAATTTCGAAGCCTCGGCGCCAATCTGCTGGTGACTCCTCAGTCAGACACCTTGCCGCTCGAGATCGGCGGAGTGGACTACAGGCCGGTTGACGAAGGCGGCTATCTAAAAGAGGCGGATCTCGGAAAGCTCAAGACCATTTTCTGGCGGCACAACATTGTCGGCTTCACGCCGTTTCTCGACGTGCCCGAGCTTGTCGCGACAGGGAACAACCGGATCAGCGTCAACGTGATCGGCACGTGGTATGAACACGACGTGCCCGTTCCGGACGGGACCACGTACCGCACGGGCGCGGCCAAAACGCATCCATGGTGGAAGATTCAGGGGAGCTGGTTTTCGGAGGGAAGTCACGAGTGCGTGCTCGGAGCGTCGCTCGCGGGGAGGCTAAAAAGCAGCGGCGTTGCCGTCGGCAGCCAGATTTTCGTTCCGGAGCCGAGGGAGTCCGCGAGCGCGCCGGATTCACTCCAGCGCTTATCTCCGCTGACCGTGACTGGCATCGTTTCGACGGGTGGCCCCGAAGATGACGCGGTACTTGTTCCGCTTTCGATTGCCCAGGAGCTCTCGGGACATGCCGGCCAGTTTCGTCGCTTGTTCGTAAGCGCGCTCACAAAGCCTGAAGATTCGTTCTCGGAGCGTGACCCGAACAAAATGACGCCGGCCGAATACGACCGCTGGTATTGCTCGCCGTACATTTCTTCGATCGCGCATCAGATCGAGCAAGTTTTACCGGGAACCGACGTGCGTACGATACGTCGCGTAGCTGAGACAGAAGGACGCGTTCTCACGCGCGTGGGGGCGCTACTTTGGCTGGTCACGCTGGCCGCCCTCGGCGCCGCAGCGCTGGCGATCGCGGCAACCTCGGCGGCAACAATTCTGGAGCGCCGCTCTGAAGTCGGCTTGATGAAAGCACTCGGCGCGACGAACTTGATCGTCGGTGGGATTTTCCTTGCTGAACAAGTATTGCTGGCGATCGCGGGCGGCGCGCTCGGATTCTTGTTCGGCACAGACCTCGCGCGCGTATTGGGCGAAAGCGTTTTTGGAGTACCGGCGAGCTTCCGGCTCGTCCTGCTGCCTATCGTGCTGGCGTTGGCGACCCTAGTCGCTATCGCCGGGAGCGTGTTTCCCCTCCGGCGCGCCGCGCATTTCGAGCCCGCGCCAATACTGAGGGGCGAGTGATGTTCGGCCGTCTCTTGTGGCAATTATTGCGGGGGAATCGGGGCCGGCTTGCTGTCGCTCTGATCGCAATCACGAGCGGCGCCGCGGTTATTTCCGCGCTCTTGAACATGGATATCGATGTCCGGCGGCAGCTCACTCAGGAATTTCGCTCTCTCGGCGCCAATGTCGTTCTATCACGAGCGGGCGCAGGCGATCAGGCGTTGTTCATCGCCACGGCGATGCAAGCAGCCGTCGAAGCGAGCGCGCCGCGAGGCACCGCATTCGCGCCGTATCTCTTTATCGTCGCGCGAACCGCTGATGGCCGCCCGATTGTTCTCGGGGGCACATGGCTCGATCAGGCGACGATTCTCACGCCGTGGTGGAAAATTCAGGGTGAGCTCGTCGAATCGCGGAGCGATCTCGCGCACGTCCTGGTTGGCGAGAATGTCGCGCGTCAGTTAAGTCTCGCGCCGGGCAGCAATCTGGAATTGCGGTATCAAGGAAACGCTTCTCACTTCATGGTGGCCGGAATCATTACGGCAGGCGACGACGAGGACGATCAAGTGTTTGCAAACCTCGCGGCCGTTCAAAGCTTGTCCGGACTTGCCGACCGCGTCGAATTAATGCAACTGCGCATGCCCGGCTCGGCACAGGAAATCCAGTCATTCGCGGCCCAAATTCAGAAGCGGCTGCCGACGGTCGAGGTTCGTCCGATTCGCCAGATATCCGAAGCGGAAGGCAATTTGCTCGCGCGAATTCAGCTGCTGATATTCTCGATGGCGGTTTTGATTTTGGCTCTTACGGGTCTTTGCGTTCTGGCGACGATGGCCGCACTCGCGATGGAGCGTCGCGCCGATGTCGGGCTCATGAAGGCTCTTGGCGGCTCGATCGGCCGCGTCGTGGGACTCTTTCTTGCGGAAGTTGGAGTGCTTGGCGCGGCCGGCGGCGTCCTCGGCTATGCTTTCGGCGCGGTGCTGACGCTCTGGGTAGGGAAGCGTGTGTTCGGCGTGACGATCTCGCCGCGGCTCGAGGTCTTGCCACTCACGATTGCGCTGATGGTTGGAGTTTCGCTGGCGGGAGCGCTGCCGCTTCGGCTCCTCGGCAGAGTGAAGCCGGCGGTCATACTGCGGGGCGAATGATGGGACGTTTGGTCCACGTCGAGGCGCTCACAAAGGAGTACGGCAAAGTGCGCGCGCTCGATGGCGTCACCTTCGACGTAGAAGCCGGCGAATGGATCGCGATGATGGGTCCATCAGGCTCCGGTAAGACGACGCTGATCAATATTCTCGGTGGTCTGGACTCGCCGACATCCGGCCGCGCCGTCGTGGACGGTGTGGACGTCGCGCGGTTCGATGAAGCCGGGCTCACGCGCTATCGAGCTGAGAAAGTCGGTTTCGTCTTCCAGCAGTTTCATCTCGTGCCGTATCTGACCGCGATCGAAAACGTGATGCTCGCGCAATATTTTCACAGCACAACGGATGAGAATGAAGCCAGGAAGGCGCTCGAACGCGTCGGGCTGGGCGACCGTTTGACGCACGTTCCCGCGCAACTTTCCGGCGGCGAGCAGCAGCGTGTGGCTGTAGCACGCGCTCTGATCAATCATCCGAAACTCTTGCTTGCGGACGAGCCGACGGGAAACCTCGACGAAACGAACGAGCGGATCGTCATTGACCTCTTGAGGGAGCTCCATACCGAGGGGCACACGATCGTGATGGTCACTCACGATCCTTCGATCGGCCGCCTCGCTGACCGGCGGATCGAGCTCGCTCACGGGCGTCTTCAGCAGATAATCGCAATTTCGGTCAAAGACTGACTCCGATGCCCATCCCACTCGAATCCCGAAAAAAGCCGATTGACGTCAAGGTTCGCGTCTCCACGGGCGAGGGCGTGGACATCACATGGGCTGACGGCCATACCAGCCACTTCGATTTCGCATATCTCCGCGACAATTGTCCCTGCGCCCTCTGCAACGATGAGAGAGAAAAATTGAAGAAGGTTGGCGGTGGTGCAGCCACTTCAGTTCTGCCGATGTTCAAGCCGAAGGTGACGGCGAAGGGCGCGAATGCCGTGGGGAACTACGCCGTGCAAATTCAGTTCTCCGATGGACATGCGACAGGAATCTTCAGCTTCGAACACCTTCGCGAGCTTTGCCCCTGCGTCCAGTGCGCGCGCGATTTCCGCAGCCAGCCTGCGTGACGAGAGCCGCAACATTCGTGGCCTTTCTTTCACGTACGTTTAATAATATAGTCGTTCCCCGCGCTCCTAGGGCTCATGGCACCAAACCCAACTCAGCCCCCAACTCCGACTAGCTCCATCCGCCCAGCCGTCCGGGTGATTGTGGCCACGACGGCCATGCTCACTTTCATATCATTTTGGCGCGCCGCCGCAGTTGTCCTAAATGATTTGGCTTCATCGGCTTACTACGCCGGCGGCGAAGCCGAGCAGTTCATCGGCAAGACGGCACCCTGGTTCATCCTCGCCATCATGGTGTTCTCCTACGCGGTCCGAGCCGTGTACGTCGAGAGCTGCAGCATGTTCGTCCGCGGCGGCGTCTACCGCGTGGTCAAGGAAGCGCTTGGCGGAACGATGGCCAAGGTTTCCGTTTCCGCCCTGATGTTCGACTACGTCCTGACGGGGCCAATCAGCGGCGTGTCTGCCGGGCAGTACTTGGCAGGGGTGCTCAACGAGCTCTTCGCTTACGGCCACCTGCATATCGTCCTTCCCCCGAATGCCGCCGCGGCGTTCTTCGCCATTCTCGTGACGGTCTACTTCTGGTGGCAGAACATCAAGGGAATCCCCGAATCAAGCGAAAAGGCGCTGCGCATCATGCAGCTCACCACAGTGATGGTTGTCCTCCTTCTCGGCTGGTGCGGCTACACGCTCTGGATACGCGGCGGTCATCTCCCGCCGTGGCCGATTCCGAGAAACATGCACCACGACAAGGCAGCTCTCGGCTGGCTCTATGGCACCAGGATTCCCGAAATGTTTACCTTCGTGATTATCATCGTCGGGCTCGGGCATTCGGTGTTGGCGATGAGCGGCGAAGAAACCCTGGCACAGGTCTACCGGGAAATCGAGCATCCCAAACTTCCGAATCTGAAGAAGACCGGGCTGGTTATATTTGTTTACAGCCTCTTGTTCACCTCACTCGTGTCCTTCTTCGCGGTGATGATTATTCCTGACGGGCAGCGGCATCAGTGGACCGAAAATCTAATCGGCGGCCTTGCGATGCATTTGGTTGGACCGTTTCCGCTGCTCCTCGCATTTCACGTTTTCGTCGTGGTTGTGGGCACGCTGATTCTCTCCGGCGCGGTCAACACGGCCATCGTTGGTTCAAACGGTGTGCTGAACCGAGTTTCCGAAGACGGTGTCCTCACCGACTGGTTCCGGCATCCTCACCGGAAATACGGGACGTCTCACAGAATCATCAATATGGTTGTCATTGGACAGATCCTCACGATCGTGGTCAGCCGTGGCGATGTTACCTTCCTCGCGAACCTCTATGCATTCGGCGTGATTTGGAGTTTTGCGCTGAAAGGCGTTTCTGTCCTGGTGCTTCGCTACACGCACCCGCAGGATCGCGAATATCGCGTGCCTCTGAATTTCACGATTGCTGGAAAGGAAATTCCCGTCGGGCTCGGCTTGATCACGCTCGTACTGCTGTCGATCGCGATCGTAAACCTCTTCACCAAGCCTGATGCGACGATTGCCGGCGTCTCGTTTACGATTCTGCTCTTCACTGTGTTCGAGATCTCGGAACATTTGGTCCACAGGCGCCAGGTGGGCGCGCACGTGGAATTGGACCAGTTCAATCTGGCCCAAGAAGGCGATCTGACGCCGCAGACGGTGGGCGCGCGCCCGGGCAACATCCTCGTTCCCGTGAGCACTTATTACGCGCTGTATCATCTCGAAGCAGTGCTGCGGCAAGTGCGCAACCCTCAATCGGACATTGTGGTGCTCCATGTTCGCATGTTGCGTCGCGCCGCTTCCGGGGAATACGACCTGACACCCGACCAGCTTTTCAGCACGATCGAGCAATTGCTCTTCACGAAAGTGCTGGCGATGGCGGAAAAAGAGGGACGTCCGGTGCGCCTGGCCGTGGCATCAGCTAACGATCTCTGGGACGCGATCCTGCGCGCCGCGGTGAACCTGCAGTCGTCGGCGATTGCCGTCGGAAACTCAGCGAAAATGCCGATTACAGAGCAAGCGCGCGAGGTCGGCGTGGCTTGGGAGCGCATGCCCGAGCCGCGTCCGCGCGTGGCGCTTGAAATTTTCACGCCGTCGGGTCAGGAGCAGGTTTTTTACTTGGGTCCGCACGCTCCGCGCCTCACGCCGAAGGAAATTGATTTGCTGCATCGCGTTTGGCTCCAGCTCAGCGAAAAGCTCGGCAGCGAGGAACTGCACCATCACGACATCATCCATTTCGCTCTCGACGAACTCGAGCGCGAAATCGATCAGGGACAGATGCCGGATGTGATCGAGCGGCTTCGGCAGCACTTGAACTCGATCAAAGACCGGCGGGATTCTACTTAGCGCCGATCGCCCCGCGCGCAAACGCAGCAGCGCTTAATAATCCACGCAACGCCATCACTCCGCCCGCGATTCCGAGCGCCAGCGGCGCGTCGCGGAACGGGATCCACGCGATGCTCAGAATCGCGAGCCCGGCGATCGCAAACGAGGCGGCGCGCAGCCGTTCATGCCACCGCGTGGAAGCAGGCGCCCAACGCATCCCGGCTCGAGCGCTCCAATAGATCAGAAGCACGCCGAGCAGAATCCACGTTACCGGGCTCGCCGGCGGTCTAACGCGGTGCGACGCCGCGAGCAACATCAATAGCGCGCCGAGAAGGAAAAGCACGATTTCATTGAAGAGGCGAAAAAGATAGGTCGGAGCGGACGTTCCCTGGGAAGCGCGTTCCATACGCGCGACATTATGCTTTACCGCACCCATTCGGCGCAATTTTGCGCAGGAGTGGCAGGCGTATTGCACGGCGCCAGAGGTGCTACAATGCAATGCTTCCTCGGTGAATCGCCGTAGTCGTCGTGCGAATCTAATAAGTGTTCTTCAAGGAGTTTCGCTTGTACAAAGTCATTATCATCGGTAGCGGTTGCGCCGGGTTGACGGCCGCCGTGTACGCGGCTCGTGCTGATCTCAAACCGCTGGTGGTGGACGGGCACGAACAGGGCGGCCAGCTTTCCCTGACCACGATGGTCGAAAACTTTCCCGGCTTTCCCGATGGCATTCTGGGTCCGGAATTGATCGAGAATATTCGAAAGCAGGCACAGCGCTTCGGCGCCGAATTTCGCACCGGTTCGGTTTCCAAAGTCGATCTGAGCGGGAGACCGTTCAAAATTAGCGTCGGCAATGACGTCCTGGAGTGCGAAGCCTTGATTGTGGCCTCGGGCGCTTCCGCGCGCACATTGGGATTGCCCGCCGAGCGCGAGCTGCTGGGCCATGGGCTCTCCACATGCGCGACCTGCGACGGCTCTTTTTTCCGCAATCGCGAGATTGTCGTGGTGGGCGGCGGCGATTCGGCCATGGAGGAAGCGACGTTTTTGACGAAGTTCGCGAAGCAAGTGACGATTCTCCATCGGCGCAACGATTTTCGCGCGTCGAAAATTATGCTCGATCGCGCTCGCGCGAATCCCAAGATCAAATTCCTCACGCCCTATGTGGTTGAAGATCTTCGCGACGTTGCAACGAAGAACCTCGACGCCATCCATATCCGCAACACGGCCACTGGCGAAGCATCCGTGTTGAAAACGGAGGGAGTTTTCCTGGGCATCGGCCACGACCCGAACACGGAAGTATTTAAGGGTCAGCTCGAGATGAACGCCGAAGGCTACCTGATTGTAAAAGACGGCAGCCGGACGAACATCGAGGGCGTTTTCGCGGCCGGCGATGTCCACGATCACGTCTATCGCCAGGCGATCACCGCGGCGGGAGCCGGATGCATGGCGGCGCTGGATGCGGAGCATTTTCTCTCGGAACGCAATCTTTAGTTTTCTCCAGGGTCCCTGAAATTCGCAACTTCACTGGCGCGAAGCCGCGCTCGTGTGGATAATCCTTTCCGCATGTTGAACCACAATTCTCTCGCGCAGTACTCCCGAATTTCGCACTGATGCTCCGAGCCACTCTTCTACGTCTCTCGGAAAGCAAACGCCTCGCGCGCTGGGCCATGAGCAACAGCTTGAGCCGGAGCGTCGCCCGTCGCTGGGTCGCCGGAGAAACGCTTGATGACGCGATGGCCGCCGCGCGGACGCTGAACGCTACCGGGTTCCCCGTCAGTCTCGATCTCCTGGGGGAAAACGTACTCGACAGGGACGGAGCGATTCGCGCGGCGGACACTTACGTTGCGATGTTCGACCGAATCGCGGCGGAGAAGCTCAATGGAAATATTTCTCTCAAGCTGACTCAACTTGGGCTCGATCTCGATGCCGCACTTTGCGAGTCGCTGTTGACTCGCATTGCCGAGTCCGCCGCGCGGCACGGCAATTTTCTGCGAATTGACATGGAAGGCTCGCCTTACACGCAGCGCACAGTGGATCTCTGCAAGCGGGTACGCGCGAGGACGGATGCGGTTGGCACGGTCATTCAGTCCTATTTGCGCCGAAGCGAGCAAGACATTCGCGAACTGGTTGCCGTGGGCTGCCGGATTCGCCTCGTGAAAGGCGCCTACAAGGAGCCGCCGGACATCGCGTTTCCCGCAAAGGCGGACGTGGATGCGAATTTTGTGGGGCTGATGAAGATTCTCTTGCCGAGCGGCATCTACCACGGAATCGCGACTCACGATCCGGCCATGATTGACGCCACGAAGGATTTCGCGTCGAAGAATGGAATCGGAAAGGAAAAGTTCGAATTTCAGATGCTCTATGGAATTCGAACGGACCTGCAACGGCAGTTAATTGATCAAGGCTATTGCCTGCGCGTGTACATCCCGTTCGGTTCGGATTGGTATCCGTATTTCATGCGGCGTCTCGCCGAACGTCCGGCGAATTTGACGTTTTTCCTCCGGAACTTGTTCCGTTAAGCGCGCGCCGTTCGATCGCTAAATTTTCTGGCAGACAGCGACTCCATCCCGGAGCGGGACGATGATCGGAAATAACTTCTTCGACGCATAGATCGCGCGATTGAACTCCTGGATGCCGCGCGTATTTTCATCCAGCGCACGGCGTGTGATTTTGCCGGACCACAATACGTTGTCGGCGATGATCAGGCCGCCGCTTCGCACTCGAGGCAGCGCCCGGCGAAGTGCTTCCGGATATTGATGCTTGTCCACATCAATGAAGATGATGTCGAATTTTCCCGGTGTCTTTTCGAGAAGTTTCAACGCGTCTCCAACGAGGACTTCCACTCGGCGTTCGACGCCCGCCCGCGCAAGAAATTCCCGGGCGCTGCGCGCATTCGACGCGTCGCCGTCGGTGTAGTAGACGCGTCCCTGCGGGCCAACCGCGCGCGCCAGCCAAATCGTCGAGTATCCGATTGCCGAGCCCATCTCGAATACTCGCCGCGCTTTCGTCAATTTCGCCATCAGATAAAGAACTCTCGCGCAGGCCGGCCCGATGATCGGAATATCCCGTCGCTTAGCCAGCCTCTCCATTTCGGTGAGCACCGCGTCGCGCTTCGGCAGCAAGTCGTTCATATACGATTCAACGTTTGAATTCAGAATGAGTCCAGTCATGTTCTCCCCTTTTGCGCGTCAATCGTCCGAAGTCACCGCCGCAACTATTCGAGCGATTCGCCCGCCTTCAGCGCATGAATTTCCAGCGCGGCGATGTCCTGAGTCAATTCTCGCAAAGTCTCCGGACGGCCGGTAAGCACCGGAAAAGTTCCGTAATGCATCGGCACCACGTGTTTGACACCGAGCAGCCGGATCGCCAGCGCCGCTTCACGCGGGCTCATTGTGTAGTGATCCCCGATGGGCAAGAGAGCCAGTTCGGGCGCGTAGAGTTCGCCGATAATTTTCATGTCGCCGAACACGGCCGTATCGCCCGCGTGATAGACCGTCATGCCGCCGGGCAACCGAATCACGAACCCCGCCGGATCGCCGCCGTAAACCATTTTCCCGCCATCATCAATTCCGCCCGAGTGGATCGCATGGACCATTGTGGCCTCCACATCGCCGACGGCAATGGTCCCGCCTTTGTTCATCCCCTGGGTTTTGCCGACGCCCTGCGAACCCAGCCACGCGCACATCTCCGGAATCGCGACAATGTCGGGCTTGAACTGCTTCGCCAGGGAAACGGCATCTCCAATGTGGTCGAAGTGACCATGGGTAAGGAACATCAAGTCCACTCGATCCGGTTTCTTCAGCGCTTCCGGGCATGCAGGATTCGAGGTTAGCCACGGGTCGATCATGATCACTCGTCCCGAAGGCGTCACGATTCGAAATGTAGCGTGGCCGAGCCACGTCAACCGGTTCCCTCGCATGCGAAGCATAGGTCCTCCCGAATCCGAGACAATCCTGATTGCGTTACGCTGCGGCAATCTATGGCGAGCGAGTCACGCCATGCATTCTATCCGCTTCCGCGAACCCGCTTCAACCCGGAGGACGCGATGAGGCGTCGCGTCTTGTGCCCCTCGCGGATTGATGGTATAAAAATTTGTGAGTATTCCTTTTAGATTTGGTGGTATTCCCGCGATAATCGTGGAGGAGACGCCCTAATGGCCTATGTAATCGCCGAACCGTGTATCGGTACCAAGGACACTGCCTGTGTGGACGTGTGCCCGGTTGACTGCATTCATCCGCGCAAGGATGAGCCGGATTTCGCGAACGAAAAGATGCTTTATATTCATCCCGACGAGTGCATCGATTGCGGCGCCTGCGTTCCGGTATGCCCCGTGACCGCGATATTCGCTTTGGAAGACCTGCCGGAGAAGTGGAATAGCTTTACGCCGATCAATTCCGATTGGTACAAGAACAAGAAGGCTTAAATTTTCGATTTCAATGGGCGGCGGAGAAACGCCGCCTTGAGCAATGCATGTCGCGGCGAGTCATGTGACTCGCCGCATTTCTTTTCCCGCTCAAGTCAGACGTCGAGTCCGAGCTGTTGCTTGGCTGCCGCACTGATCATGCTCGGATTCCACGGCGGTTCCCACACAAGATCCACGCGTACTCCGCTAACGCCGCCGAGTTTCCCTACTTCTTGCTTCACCTGTTCCGGAATCGAGAGCGCGGCGGGGCATCCCTGAGACGTCAGTGTCATCTTCACAGCGACTTGTCCGGCGTCATCCGTGCTCACATCGTAGATGAGTCCGAGGTCAACGATGTTGACCGGAATTTCCGGGTCGTAACACCTGCGGAGGGCTTCCATTACCATTTCTCGATCGGCGGCCACGGGAATGCTCCTCTCGACAGTTTGGTTCGATCACTTATTTGCGAGTTTGATCGGCGACTGATGCGCTAGGATTTCACACGATTTCCCGAGTGTCAAACGCGCGAAATGGCTGCCGGGGCGCGCTGCGTGTAGAATTCTTTCGCCTTGGCTCGCGGCTGTTGCGCCGCGTCCGAGAGACCTGGTTTCCCATGCCGATCGCTGTCGAGAGCGCGCTCCAAACGCTCAATGAAAGGATCGCGCAATCCGATCGTCGCAGGAATATTCGCGCCGGCATCGTCAAGTGAAGATGAGTGAAGCGGCCAGGCGAAATTCGCGCCGAAACTCGCAATCTCTGACTAGCGTCGAACGTCAGGACAATTCCGCGCAGTCAATGTATTCTGAATACGGGTCTGTGGGGTCAGTTCGTGCAGAAATTCCAACTCGTCCTTCTCATTCACGGGCATCAGCCGGTCGGCAATTTCGACGATGTGATCGAGCACGCCTACACGCATTCGTATCTTCCCTTCGTGGAATTGCTTGAGAAGCATCCGCAGGTTCGCTTCGGCTTCCATTTGTCGGGCTGCCTGCTCGAATGGATCGAAAAGGCGCATCCGGAGTATTTCGATCTTTTGCGGCGGCTCGAAGAGCGAAACCAAGTGGAAATGGTCGGCGGCGGCTATTACGAACCAATTCTGATTTCGATTCCGCCGGAAGACCGCCGCGAGCAAATCGATCGCATGGGCGATTATCTCGAGAAACATTTTCATCACCGCCCGCGCGGCGCATGGCTTACCGAGCGAGTGTGGGAACCGCAACTCCCCTCGACGCTCGCGGCGGCGGGAATTGAATACACACTCGTGGACGACAATCACTTCCTAGGAGCGGGTTTTGAACCTGCTCAGCTTCGCGGCGCTTACATCGCGGAGGAGTTGGGCGGTTGCGTCAAAATAATTCCCGGACTGAAAGCTCTCCGCTATCTCATTCCGTATCGCGATCCCGGCGAAATCGTCGCATTCCTGCGGCAGACCGCGGCGGAAAGCCCGGGCGGCTTCGTAGCGATGGGGGACGACTGCGAGAAATTCGGCGTTTGGCCCAAGAGCTACGAGCACTGCTACACCGACGGTTGGCTCGAGCGATTCTGCGTCACGCTCGAAGCGAATTCCGATTGGCTCGAGACCGCGACGCCCGGCGACGCCGTTCGAACGCGCGCGCCGCTCGGCCGCGCGGAACTGCCCGCCGCGTCATACAACGAGATGATGGAGTGGGCGCTGCCGACAGAAGCGCGCGTACGCTTTGAAGCGATTGAAAAGGAATTTTCTTCCCGGGCCGACGTCCAGGTATTTCTCCGAGGCGGAATTTGGCGCAGCTTCATGGCGAAATATCCCGAGGCGAACCTGCTTCACGCCAAAATGATTCACGTGTCCGCCAAGATTCGGAGGCTCGCGCTCAGCCGGCGGCGCGGAAATTCGTTCCTCTCTGCAAGAGCGGATGCCGAGACGCTCATGCTGCGGGCGCAATGCAACGACGCTTACTGGCACGGCGTTTTTGGCGGGCTATACTCACCACACCTGCGGACAGCACTCTGGCGGTCGCTCCTCGAAGCCGAGGCCATTGCCGATCGCCTCGCGCACCGCGAGAGCACGTGGTCGGAGGTCAAGCGTTTCGACCTCGATTTCGACGGCCGCGAGGAGATTTACTTCACGTCCGAGACGTACGCCGCGCTCTTTGCGCCTGCGGACGGCGCCACTTTTCCAGCAATCGATTTTCGCCCGTCGAATGTAGCGCTCATCAACTCCATTGCGCGGCGAGTCGAGGTTTACCACTCGCGCCTCAAGAGTATTTCCGCCGGAAGCACTCAGTCGGCCGCATCAATCCACGATCAGGCGCGTGTGAAAGAACCCGGCCTCGAGCGTCTTCTACGCTACGATCGCTGGAAACGAAATTGTTTTCGCCTCCTCCTCTTTTCGGCAGACAAGAACTTCGCGGATTACGAGCAATTGCGTCTTAGCGAGGATGCCGGAATCGCAGGCGGAAACTACCGCGTCGAGCACGTCGATGAGACGAGCGCGACCGTACACTTCGAAAGCGAGCTCGGTTGGCGCGTTACCAAGAAGTTCAGCCTGGCGTCCACAGGTCACGCTTTTGAGGTCGCCTGCGACCTGGAGATTTCGTCGGAAGTCGCAGCGACAGTTCAAGTCGGAATCGAAACGGTGCTGAATTTTCTCGCGCCCGACGTTCCGGACCGCTTCATCGAAGCGCACAACGAAAAGCATACTCTTCGCTGGAGCGCCGCCATTCCGGCATCGGAGTTGCGTCTTGTTGACGAATACCAAGACACATCAGCGACGCTCGCGGCGCCAGGCACGCGCGAATATTGGATCGCTCCGATCGAAACCGTGTCGGATTCCGAAAGCGGATTCGAGCGCGTATATCAGGGTTCTCAGATACTGGCGGTATGGCCGGTCGAACTGAAGCCAGGTACGCCCTGGCAAGGCAAGTTGACGTTGCGGGTTGCCAAGCTGGGCTAGTCACGGCATCCGATAGTTGCTCCGAGTCGTCCGCGTTTGTTAGAGTTCAGCCGGGGAGGAGTTTAGTGGCAGTGCCTCAGGATTTGCTCGACATTCTGGCTTGCCCAAAAGACCTGACTCCGGTCAAGCTGACGGAAGACGGCAAGGGGCTGCGGTGCCCGAAGTGCCGGCGAGTGTACCCCATTCAGAACGACATCCCCGTCATGCTGGTGGACGAAGCGCGCATTGAACCCGAGTGATCCAGCGTCTCTCCTTCCTGACCTTCCGCGCGGCGCGGAGCTTCTCATTATCCGCCTTCGTTCCGTCGGCGATGTCGTGCTGCTCACGCCCGCGATCTCGGCGCTCCATTCCTGGCGGCCAGACTTGCGCATTTCGGTGCTCGTAGAACCCAGCTGCGCTCCGGTGCTCGAAGGCAATCCTGCGGTGCATGAAATTCTGCTCGCGCGATCGTTTCTTTCGACCGCGAAGCTTCTCTATCGAAAAAATTTTCCGGTTGTGTATAACCTGCACGGCGGTCCCACGAGCGCGTTTCTCACGGCAGCGTCGGGAGCAGAAAAGCGAGTTTGCTGGAAAGGGCGCCAATTCGGATTTCTTTATAACGTGATGGCGCCTGATGCCGTGGAATTCTATGGCACCCTTCAAGTCCATTCCGTCGAGCAAAGAATGACGCAGTTTTACTGGACAGGATTACCACGAGGCCCGATACCGCGCTCGACGGTGTTTCCGCAAGCCGATACCCAAGCCAGCGTCGCGAAGACGCTGACGGAGCGCGGAATTTCCGCCGGAGAACCATATGCCGTTATGCAGCCCGGCGCGCGTTATTTCACGAAGAAATGGTCGCTTGAAAATTTTGGGGCGACGTCGCGATGGCTGTGGAAAGCCCGCGGTTTACGATCCGTTGTCGCCCTTGGCCCGGACGAGCAAAACCTGGCGGAAACGGCTGCGGCCGAGTTTGCGGAATCGGGAGTCGTTCTGCGCTCGCAGAATCTGCGCGAATTGATCGCGCTCCTCGCAGCCGCGAAGATCTTCATTGGGAACGACGCGGGGCCGAGCCATCTCGCCGCCGCGGCCGGAACCGCTGCCGTGGTGATTTTCGGCTCCAGCAGTTCAGTGCACTGGCGGCCCTGGCAGACCGAGCACCGCGTAGTGCAGAATGAGTTCGCTTGCAACCCTTGCAAGGGCGACCGCTGCTACGCGTTTGATGAGCCGCGGTGCATCTTGTCTGTGACGCCCGATCAAGTGCGAGACGCTTGCGATGCGCTACTGGCATCGCTTCCGGCCGGACTGAGCGCTGATCGGCAGACGGCAGCGAAGATTCCTGGAATCGAGACCACTTAAAATGCCCAGTCGAAACACGATTCGAATTATTCCCGGACGCCTTCCATCTCTTGTAGCAAAATTTCGCGGACGGCGGATCGCGGTCGTCGGCGATTGGATGCTGGACCGCTACGTCTGGGGCACGGCTACGAGACTTTCGCCGGAAGCTGCCGTTCCGGTGATCGAATTTACGAAGCAGACGGAATGTCTTGGCGGCGCAGGAAACGTCGCTGCGAATCTCGCCGCGCTCGGCGCTCATGTGGATTCGTTCGGAATCATTGGCGCCGACGAGGCGGGCAAAACGCTGCTGAATTCCATGAATGCTTTGAAACTTTCCGCAGCAGGAATCGTAACGGACAACGATCGCCCCACCATCTTGAAGACGCGAATTATTGCGCGCCAGCAGCAGGTGGTGCGCGTGGACCGGGAATCGCGCTTTCCGCTCGCCGCAGACGTCGAGCGGAAATTGTCGCGACGCATCCTGAAAGCCATCCCGCGCCTCGACGCGCTGATCGTCTCGGACTATGACAAAGGGGCCGTCACGGATGGTTTGATCGATCCGGTTTTAACAGCCTGTGCGAGAAGGGAAGTGCCGGTCTTCGTGAAACCGAAGTGGTCGCGGCTTCCAACGTACCGCGGCGCGGCGACGATCGTTTGTAACAGCAAAGAAGCCGGTTTTCTCGTGACTCGAACTCTCACTGACGACAGGTCCGTGGAAGAGGGAGGCCGGGCCTTGCTCGTGCATTTCGGCTGCTCGGCTGTAGTGATCACGCGGGGAGGCGACGGTCTGACCGTGTGCGAAAGTCAATCGCCGCGCGCGTTTCACATTCCAGCCACGAGCCGCGAGCGTCCGATCGGCGAGCACGGCGAGCGAAGATCTGGACCCGGCAGCGAGGTGTACGACGTGACCGGTGCCGGCGACACGGTTCTCGCAACGCTTGCGCTGGCCGTGGCGGCCGGAGCCACAGTTTACGAAGGCGCGACGCTCGGAAATTCCGCGGCCGGAGTTGTGGTCACCAAGCTCGGCACAGCAACGCTTTCGCCAACGGAGCTGATCGCCGCCGTTCACGGTGCTTCTGGCGTACTAAGAAGGCAGCCGAAATGAATTCCGCGCTGCGCGCGATGTCCATTCTCTTCGAGCCAGAGACGAATTGATCGGAGCCTCGCGTCGATCACACAGGTGTGGCTGGATAGGATCAGTCAACTTCGATAGCTGAACCGCCACAGATAGGAATCAAGGCGGATAACTCATTGACTGATCTTTGAACTCAATCCAAATGCGCACTTCTTTCGTTTTGCTCTGCTTGATGCCGTCGTTCGCATCGGGGAACGGTTGGTAAGGACTCACTTCAACCACCACGATCACTCCGGAGCTGCCGCTCTTTGGGCGCTCGGCGTCCTCGAAGTGATAGCTCTTCACCGGCCCGTAATATCCGTTCGGTCCCCAGTCCTCGAGGAAATCTTTGAGAGAATAAGAAGGCTGTGGCTTCCACAACTGGTACGCGCGCTCCATGTTCCCCGCGACAACGGTATCGAGAAAGTGCCGCACCGTCGCTTTCTCCTGGTGGAAGCGCAGCATGTACCACAACCCGCCGGCGACCAACAGGAGGAAAACGACTGTGGTGATCAGATAACGGCGTAGCCGTGAATGCGGATGTTCATCTGTCGAATCAAGAAGTCCCAAAAATTCCTCCGGACTATATTTGCCGCTTGAAAAGAGCGACGCAACCGCCAATCATCAATATAGCGAATCCTGTCAACGCTAGCACGTCCATATAAATTCCTTCGATGCCGGTCCCCTTGAGCGTGATGTTGCGCAGTGCGTGAACCGTGTATGTGAACGGATCTATGATGGAGATCCAGCGAAGCCACCAAGGGAACGCGGCCGTGGGATAGACGGCGCCCGATGGAAAGAAGAGAAGGGTATTCAACACGCCGAATATCGCGCGCGGCACAAGTGGATCGTCCACTCGCACCATGAACAAAAACATCATGCTGATCATCGCGGCGGAAGCCACCGCAATCACGAGCATCAAGTAGAAAAGTTCGATGGGATTCCACAGGGCAGTCACGCCGGAAATCAGCGCGCCGGTGATCGCGAGGGTTGTCCCTGCCATGATGCCTTTCACCGTGCCTGCGCCCAGCAATCCGAGAACAAGTTCCGACTTCCGGATTGGTGTCAGCAAATAGCCTTCGTGCAGCCCGCGTGCCTTGTCATCGATGAAAGTGATGCCGCCGCCGATCATGGCGATCACGAATATCGAGAGAGCCACGGACCCTGCTAAGAGGTATTTGATGTACTCGATATACGGATACACCTCGACAGGATCAAGCTCAACCTGGCTTGCGAGTCGCGGAGCCACAGCAGGCGCGTTCATCTGGTCCACCATCTGCTGCACGCGTTGAAGCAATTCGCTCGAGATGAATTGGTCCGTGTTGTCTTCCGCGAATCCGATGCGCGGGCGGTCGCCTTGATACACGCGCCGCGAAAAATCGTGCGGAATGGAAATGACGCCGCGCACGAATCCAAACTTCAAATCGTCAATGGCCTTCGGCAGGGAATCGTATTGCCGGATCTTGAATGTCTCAGGCCCCATCGCGATTCCGTCAAACATCTCGCGAACCTGCCGCGACTCCGCCGTGTTGTCCTGATCTACCACGGCGACAGTTACGCCCTTGATATGCCCGCCGAACGCGTAGCCCAGCACCACAAGCTGCAAAAGCGGGAACACCATGGACGCCATCATTTGCGCAGGGCTTCGCAGAAATTTGCGCATGTCCCGCTCGATAAGCGCTGAAATCCGATAGAACCTCATCCGTTAGAACTCCCACGTTCTCTCTGCGGCGTTCTACCGCTGATAAAGGTGTCCGATGTCGTGATGCGCGCCGGCAGCCACAGCGTCGCGTAGCTCGCTTCCCGTATAATGCAAGAAGACGTCGTCGAGCGTC
Organism: uncultured Acidobacteriota bacterium; assembly: GCA_963838705.1. Classification (GTDB taxonomy): domain Bacteria; phylum Acidobacteriota; class Terriglobia; order Acidiferrales; family UBA7541; genus Palsa-147. Next base: position 1,378,425 of record CAWIRU010000007.1, read on the forward strand.
GTGCTCTGAACGGTCACCCGGTGGACCTTGACGCCGCGCGCGCGTGCAAGGTCCATCAGCGCCGCCACCGTTCCCGGGCCGTCGTGCGATGCGATGTGCGTCACGCCATCGTGTTCGGTCACGTTCGCCGCATGAACGAGCGTCCTAAGCTGCTCCATCCAGTCGGGCGGCGTGTTGTCGAACTCGGCTTCCACGACGTCGGTGCCCGGTATGCTGTCCTTCAATTTTGTCGGAGTATCGAGCGCCGCAAGCCGGCCGTGATCCACGATGGCAATTCGGTCGCAGAGCTTGTCCGCCTCATCCATGTAATGCGTCGTCAGCAGAATCGTGAGCTCGCCTTCCTCTCGCAGCCTGCGAATCATCTCCCAGACGTTCGTTCGCGAGACAGGATCGAGCCCAGTCGTTGGCTCATCGAGAAAAAGAATCTTGGGCGAGTGGACCAGGCCTCGCGCGATCTCCAACCTCCGGCGCATGCCTCCCGAAAACGTTCGCACCAGCGCTCCCCTGAACTTCATGAGATCCACCGACTCGAGAAGCTCTCTCACGAGCGCCCGCCGAGTCGCCTTCGGCACGCCGTAGAGCTTGGCGTGAATGAGCATGTTTTCTTCGGCGGTCAATTCCGGATCTGACGTAAACGCCTGCGGAATCACGCCGAGCACGTGGCGTACCCCGTCGGCGTCTTTCACAATGTCATGCCCCGCGATCCGCGCCGTGCCGGAAGTCGGCGGCGTAAGCGTGGTCATCATGCGAATCAGCGTCGTCTTGCCCGCGCCGTTCGGCCCGAGAAGCCCGAAGATTTCACGGTGGTGCACGGCAAAGCTGATGTCGTTTACGGCCACCAGGTCGCCAAATCGCTTTACCAAATGCTCGACCTCGATGGCGTCGGTCGTCGGATTTGCTGTTTCGCCGGTCATAAATTTGTTTGTGGCGGCTCACTCACGCGAATTTCCGTCCCATTTCAAAGCCTGGCGAGCCAGCTCTTCTTCGGCGGAGGCGGTAATAGCACGGTCGCGGTCATTCCGGTAAACAAGCGCCGGTTTTGATTGGGCACCGCGACTTTGATTGCAAAAGTCTTGATGTCGCGCTTGGTCCGGCTGACATCGCGCTGCGTGGCAAAATCGCTTTCCACGCCTTTGAAGAACACCGGGCCCTCAATGACATCTCCCGAAGGCAATTGCACCTTGAGCTTGTCGCCGAAATGCACCGCGTCAATGTAGCTTTCTTCCACGTCCGCGCGCACCCAGAGATGGTCCACGTCCACTACAACGACAATCGGGCCGCCCTGCGCCACCATTTCGCCCTGCTTCGCCACGCGCACCGAAACGACGCCGTCAAGCGGCGCAAATATTTTCGTGTATCCAAGTTGCGTGGTCGCCTGATCGCGCAATGCATACGCCTGTTGCAATTGCGCCTGGGTTGACACCACGTCCGACTGCTGCACTGCCACCTGTTTCCTGTTCGCCTCCGCCATCGCTAGAGCCGCTTGCTGTGCTTTGACCTGGTCTTCGAGCGCCTGCACGTTCGCGCGCGCCGCCTTCACTGTCTGCACGGCCGTATCGCGATCCTGCGCGGCATCCACGCCGGACTCATAGAGCGCGGCGGCGCGCCGGTTATTGATTTCATCGAGCTCAAGCGTGGCGCGCGCCTGTTCCAGTTGCGCGCGAGACGCTGTGAGATTCGCTTGCGCTTGATTCACTCCGGCGAAGGTTTGATCGTCGGTCCACGTCGTTGTTTCCTTCGCTTGCTTGACCTTTGCCTCGAGGCTCGCAATATTGGCGACATCTTGCGCCAGCGCTGCTTGCAATTCCGAAGGATCGAGCTCGGCGATCAAGTCGCCCTTCTTTACTTCTGAGCCTTCGTCCACGTTGAGCTTGATCATCCGGCCGGCGATTTGAGGGCTGACGATCACTTCGTTTCCATCCACCACACCGATGAGGACAATCGCGGTCCCGCGCGGCGTCGAGACGAAATACACCACCATGGAAATGATGAAGACCGCTCCCAGAAATATGAAGAATCGCTTGCCCGTCATCGGGTCCTCGCTTTGTTTGGCAACAGTCCGTGCATGAGCAAGTCCATCGAGGCTCGCTTACGTTCGGCGAGAGCCGGCGGCGCGAGAGGGTCGTCGCCGAAGAGATGGCCGAATCGCGCGGCGGCCACGAAGTAGAAGTTTGTCATTCCGATCAGAGAAAACACCGCGTGCCGCGCGTCCACGCGCCGGAAATCGCCGCTCTTGCTGCCTGACTCGATGACGTGGCGCAGTTGTTGCTGGAACGGCTGGAAGAACTCGCGGAAGACACGTTCGAACGCGTGGCTCGATTCAATCGCCTCGCGCTGTACGAGCCGCGGATAGTTCGGGTGGCTCGCGAGAAAATCGTAGTAGCGGTCCATGAGCCGCACGAGATTCTCGCGCGGCGTACCCTCGGAGAGAGACGCGTCGTCGAGGAGGGTGCGCAACTGCCGAAATAAATTCTCGAGCACCGCGCGGTGCAAATGCCTCTTATCGCCGAAGTAGTAATAGAGCATCGCCTTGTTGGCCCGCGCCGCGGTGGCGATTTCGTCCGTGCGCGCGCCGGCAAGCCCCTGCGCGGCAAATTGATTCTCCGCAGCCGCGAGAATGCGCCTCGCCATCGCCGGATTCTGCGCTTTCTTCCTGCCCCGTTTCATTCTGCTTCCTTCCTCTCGTTCACTCGCCCGGCGGTTTCGCTCGTTGCACCTTCGCCCGCGAGCCCTCGCAATTCTTATTACGTGCAATCTCCAAAATGCTTTCAGTCGGCGGCCCCAATCGTTTCGAAATCTCAAATATGAAATTTCAAATTTGAAATTGTCTGAGCGGCGGCTAGCATTCGCATGAAATCTCAGATTCTGTAGGTATTGGGCGATGCCCGGATTCGATTTACATACCACCCGAATGAATCGCCGTCGATATTGTTCAACTAACCAGTTAGTTTATTTAATCGCAGCAAGAAAGTCAAGGCGCAGCGCCCATCGCGTGTGCGGGACCGCGGATCTCGCCCTCTCGGATTTGTGCGCGTCCAAAATTACATTCAGAAACCCGAGGCCCCCGGCCTCGGGACTCTGAGCTTCCATGCAATCGCGGCAACGCGTTTTCCCGCTCGCCCCGCGACCGGAATTCGACTGACTCAGAGCTTTCCTTGGTGCCCACTTCGCATTCGCGGTAGAATCAAGATGTACTGCGAACCGCCGCATCGCAAAGTTGGGCACAGCGCGCCCGTAGCTCAGATGGATAGAGCGTGTGCCTCCGGAGCACAAGGTCGTGGGTTCAACTCCCTCCGGGCGCGCCATTCTTTTCTCAAAATAAAGTAACGAGCAGCTTTCACTTCCTTTGCGATCCTGCTGGGAAATAAACCTCAGAGAATCGGCGCTAAATCACGCGGCAATGGTTAGTCAACTGCGGCTTATAGTTGCGAGGAGTGGCTCGGGCCGTCCGGCAATGCGCGCACCATCAAGCGCTGCGGCGAGCGCGGACTCCGGCCAAACGGATAACAGGTTACGAGGGTCAGCGAATCATCGGCCGTCGCGGCAAGTAAGCTTACATCTTCGGGAGCAACCACACGGATGGCGTTGACGGTGTAAGCGCGCTCGCGCAAGCCATCGCTCCGGGCGTCGAACCACTCGATCTGGATGATGTCGCCCGCCGCCACAGCCTTGAGGGGCTCGAACCAGCTCGTGCGGTGGCCGGCAATTTCCAGATTGCCAGGCCCTCCCAAGTCCGCGCCGCTGAGCAGTCGCGCCGGACCGAACGCCAGCGTCCGCGGCGTTGCACCCTCCAGAACAATCTCGTCGTAGCCCAAGCGCGGAATGCGCAAGCGCGCCACTGGATGCGTGTCCGCCCACGGCCACGGCGGGCTCGGCTTGCCCGAACGCGCCGTCTCTTCCCAGGCCCGCCGGATCAATACGCCCGCAAGCTCGGCTTTCGCGTGAAGGTACATGGCACGACCGGTCAAACTCGTTCCCGCAACCAAGGTCAACGCGACGACGAGCCGCAGGGCTTTCACGAGAGCGCTCTCACCCTGCGATTTAGCAGCCACAGCATGAAGCCCACGATGAGCAGCGCAATTCCGAGAGTTTCAAGAAAAGCATCGGCAGTGCCGGTCGCCGGCGCCCCGAACACTTTTTCCAATTGCATTCCAGCCGGTAATTCCGTGGCGACGGGAACCGTGGTGGACGCGCCGCCCTTGTTGGCGACCACTTCCTCAACGGCGACGAGCGAAGTGAATTGTGTGACAAGCCGGTAGCGGATCGCGTGTGCGATAAGTGTCGCGCGGATTCCTGCTCTGGCATTTTCATCGGACTCGCGCCATTGGTCCGTGAGTTCTTCCACGCGCTGCCGGGCCCAGAGCGTGGTAATTCCGGGATGGAAGGATGCGGTCGTCGCGTCGAAATCAAAACTCGCTTCGTAAGGCTGATCTCCCGCGCGGGCGGTGAGACGCACCCGGCCCGCCCGGCCTTGCGATATGCGCCCATAGAGCACAAGCGGTTGGCGCAGGAAAAGATCGGGCGGGCGCTGCGGATAGACTTCGGCAACTTCCGCGCCGTCGAAAGTCAGCTTCACATCAGTAAGGACAGGACTCTCGATAGTTTCGAGCAGGTGCCCCATCTGCTGGCCAACCTCTCCGATATCGGCGATATGAGTGAAACTGCCGCGGCCGAACTGCGCCATTTTGCTGGCCAGGAAAAAATTGGGAGCGCTCCCGATGGCAACCGTGTAGAGGCGTGCGCCGCCCAAATTCGTGCGCATCGCGGCGAAGATTTGCTCTTCATTGCCGAGATCTCCGTCCGTCAGAAGCACGATGTTCCGCAAGTAGCCGGAAGTTTCAGGCTTCTGCATCACGTGCAGCAGCGCCGGAAGCATCTCCGTGCCGCCCCCCGCTTCGAGATGCTCGACGAACCGGCGCGCCGCAGCAATGTTGTCCGAACTCGCGGTGAGCGGCTCGGAAGAAAATTCGTAGTAGCGGTGATTGAACGCGAGGATACCGAATCGATCGCTCGAGCCGAGGCGATCGAGCGCCTGGAGCAGCGCCGCGCGAGCCTGCGTGATGGAAGTGCCGGCCATCGAGCCCGACACGTCAATCAAATAAAGCATTTCCACCGGCTCTCGCTTTGTGGGCTGCACCGTCGGAGGAAAAGCCGTAAGTTGAAAATAGGTTTCGCCCGAGACGGGATCGGGAGAAAGAAATAGCGCCGTCTTGGGCTGTGTGCTTTCCACCCGCTGGATTTCCAGGACAAAATCTTTATTTGGAATGGTCGCGCCCGATGCGAGTTCAACGTGCCGGCGCCCATCCGCCAGATTACGCACCGTGATCGCGAGAGAGACCGAGTTTATCGATCTGAACTCGAAACCTGCGTCGAGATCAACCGAGAGAGAAATGTCGTGGCCGGGACGGCTGTCCGGATTGCGCACGGGAGCGGTAATTCGCGAGGCGTCAGGCACCGCGTCCGTGTCGTACGCCCAGCCGGTGCCAGTGTGGCTGATGGCTTCTGTGCCGGGAATGTAGCGCGGACCGACAACCATCGGGAAAACCAGGCGGACGCGGCCGTCTTCCCAGCGTAGCGGTTCCACGTAGAGCAACCGCACATCAATGTGGTCGCCCGGCATGAGATTCGCAACAGAGGCCGTGAAGATGTTAGGCCGCTCTTGTTCCACCAGAGCCGCGCGCTTTCCTTCGGATTTGGCGGCCTCGTATGTGCGCTTCGCCTCTTCGCGCTCGCGAATGACGCTCTTGATCAGCCGGTCGCCAATGCGAATTTCCATGTCGTAGACGGCGGCGTCGTGAGGAAGCGGAAAAACGTAGACGGCCTCGATCGGCTCCGCCGTCGAATTCACGTAGTGCTGCGTGACCGTCGCTGCAGCCGCGAGGCCGCGGACATCCAGCGCAACGTCGGTGTGGACGAGCGGCACCGCTTCATACCGGCCGGAGATCGGCGAGCGATAGAGGAGCGACCCCTCGCAGACCTGCGGCGGCTCATCAGTTGATTTCTCACTTTGTCCGTCCTGAGCCCCAAACACCCATCCGGCGAAGACGGTGGTGAATGCAAGAAACGCGAAAACGAAACGCCTGCTCGCTTTACTGCGAAGCCAGTTTCCCGGGAATCCTGCCATGGTGTCCTCCACACTCGATGTGCCGCGAGCTTCTGAGTGCAAGAGTCGCGCCAGGCGAATTACTTGCGAAAAGGATGGCTCAAGTGCTCGAAGATTAGTCACTTAGCTTCAGCGGAGTATTTGAATCGCTTTGGCGCGCGTGTGTTGGAGCGTCCACGATTGTGTAAGCCCGGCGACGGAACGCTGATGCGTTTCAACTTCCACAGGGGGACGCGATGCGAGGAGGCACTCCCACGAGCACAGCCGATTTGCCTCCGCTAGCGCGCTGGCGTAAAATGCACGGGCCGTGGCAGAGACCTCGCCCATCGTCGGTCGCACCATCTCTCACTACGAAGTCCTGGATAAATTGGGCGGTGGAGGCATGGGCGTCGTCTTCAAAGCCAAGGACACGCGCCTCGGCCGCAATGTCGCGCTGAAATTTCTCCCAGACGACATTTCCCACGACCCCCAGGCGATCGAGCGGTTCCGCCGCGAAGCGCGCGCCGCCTCCGCGCTCAATCATCCCAATATCTGCACCATTTACGATGTCGGAGAATTCGAAGGCCGGCCGTTCATCGCCATGGAGCTCCTCGAAGGCCAGACACTCAAGCACCGTATCGCCGGGAAGCAAATCGAAGTGTCAGAGCTACTGGAGATCGGCATTCAGATTGCCAACGGACTCGATGCCGCGCACTCGAAGGGAATCGTCCACCGCGATATCAAGCCCGCGAATGTGTTCCTCGTCGAGCGCGCGCAAGCGAAAATTCTCGATTTCGGCTTGGCGAAGCTCACTCCTGCAGCCCCGAATACCACGCAATCGGCGACTGCCACTTCCATGCGCTCGCAGGCCCATCCCCTCGACGCGGACCAATTAACCAGCCCCGGCAGCTCCATGGGCACGGTTGCGTACATGTCTCCCGAGCAGGCGCGCGGCGAAGAACTCGACGCGCGCTCGGATTTGTTTTCGCTAGGCGTCGTGCTCTACGAGATGGCGACCGGCTCTGTTCCATTCTCTGGCACGACCTCGGCAGTAATATTCGACGGACTCCTGCATTCCGCGCCCACGCCCGCGACCAAATTAAATTCACGATTGCCATTGGCGATGGAAGCCATTCTCGGCAAGTTGCTCGAGAAGGACCCCGACCTGCGATGTCAGGCGGCTGCCGAACTCCGCGCCGATCTGAAGCGCCTCAGTCGCGACATCGAATCGAGCCGCCGGCCCGCCGCTGAGAAGAGCGCTTCTGGTTCCGGCCCGCAAGCGGTGGCATCGAAACCAAAATCGGTCGCCGTGCTCTACTTCGAAAACCAAAGCGGCGCGAAAGAGGACGAATATTTTCGCGACGGGATCACCGAAGACATCGTCACCGAGCTTTCCAAGATCAAACAGCTCGAAATCTTCCCACGCTCGGAAATGCTCGCCTTCCGCGACAAGCCCGTAACAGCGCTGCAAGTGGGCCAGCAGCTTGGCGCCGCATACGTGCTCGAAGGTTCCATCCGCCGCGCAGGCAATCGCGTGCGCATCACCGCGCAGCTCGTCGAGGCCTCGACGCGGCATTCCGTCTGGGCCGAGCGCTTCGACCGCCAACTGGAAGACGTGTTCGCCATCCAGGAGGAAATTGCCCGCAGCATCGCCCAGGCCTTGCGCATCACGCTGACGCCGCAGGAAGAACAAACCATGGCGCGCAAGCCGACGGAAAATCCGCAGGCATATGATTTTTACCTGCGCGGCAGGAGTTACACGCGCCGCGAAAATCTGGACTACGCGCTCCAGATGTTCGAACAGGCTATCCAGCTCGATCCGAATTTTGCTCTGGCGCACGCCGGCATCGCCACCCTGTGCGGGCTCAATTACGAGATTCGCGATCAAAACCCGAAGTGGGTGGAACGCGGACTGGCGGCCTGCGACCGCGCCACGGCGCTCGCGCCCGACTTGCCGGAAGTGCTCGTGGCCCACGCGCGCATCTTTTACGCGCAGAGAAAGTACGACGAAGCCGCGCTACTGGCCCAGCGCGCCATCGAGCGCAAGCCCGATTGCGAGGGTTCCTGGAACATCCTCGGCCGCGCCTATTTTGCCGGCGGCCGCTTCGAGGATGCTGCCGCGATTTCCGAACGCGCGATCGAAGCTAACGGCGACGATTACAACACCTACATCCCCTACGATCAGGCCCTTCTTCGCTTGGGACGCATAAAGGAATCGGAGAGTCTCCGCGTAAGGGAAATCAAAGTCCTTCGCCAGCAACTGGAACTCGTGCCGGAAGACGTGCGCGCCCGTATCTTGCTGGCCAGCAACCTCGCCTACTTCAAGCAGGACGAGGACGAGACGATCCGACACCTTCAGACCGCCGTAGCCCTTCGCCCCAGCGATCCCAGCACTCTCTACAACGCTGCCTGCACGTACGGCCTGCTTGGTAAAAAAGCAGAGGCGCTAGAGACCCTCAAAAAAGTTTTTGCCTCCGGATACAGCAACAAGAATTGGGCTGCCAATGATCCCGATCTTGCTTGCCTCCACGACGACCCCGAATTCAAGATGCTCGTCAGCCACGACGACGACCCTCCGTTGTAATTCGCAATGCCTCCGTCCCGAGACATATCGCGCAGGGTATTTCTGAAATCCGCTTCATTGGCCGTCGCGAGCGTGGCGAATCCCGCGCCGTGGTTATCTTCTCGATCCTTCGGACCGTCAGCGACTGAGCCTCTCGAAGAATTTAGCTACGGTCAAGTTGCGCTAACCAGCGAACTCCACGAAAAGCAGCTTCGGGAAACTTTTGACGTCTTGATGGGACTCAGCGAAGACAGCCTGCTCAAGCCGCTCCGGCAGATGGCCGGCTTGCCCGCGCCGGGAGTCGAGCTGGATGGCTGGTATCGCTACGATCCTGATTACGACCACCACAAAGGCGATGACGGCTTCGCCCCGGGCGCCCCGTTTGGCCAGTGGGTCTCCGCGCTAGCCCGCATGCACGCGATTACGGGCTCACCGGAAGCCCGCGACAAAGTGCTGCGGTTGAATCGCGCCTATGCTCAAACAATCTCCGGCGATTCTTATGAGAAGAATCGCTTCCCGGCATATTGCTACGACAAAATCGTCTGCGGCCTTATTGATTCCCATCAGTTCGTTCACGATCCTGACGCATTCTCGATCATGGATCACACGACGGATGTCGCGCTGCCGCATTTGCCGAAGGCCGCGGTCGAGCATGGAAAATCCTGGCGGCCAGGCACGGACGAGTCATACAGATGGGATGAGTCCTACACCATCTCCGAGAATTTATTTCTCGCGTATCAGCGCGGCGCTGGGAAGCGTTACCGCGACCTCGGCGTGCAGTACTTAGACGATGAATATTACGGTCCGCTGTTTGAAGGACGAGACATTCTCACAGGCCGTCACGCCTATAGTTACGTCAATTCCCTTTCATCGGCGATGCAAGCCTATCTCACGCTGGGAAGCGAAAAGCATCTGCGAGCGGCCAAGAACGCCTTCGACATGCTCGCCGCGCAAAGCTACGCCACCGGAGGCTGGGGTCCCGACGAAGAGCTCCGCGCGCCGGGCAGCGATGATCTCGCCGCGAGCCTCGTGAACACGCACAACAGCTTCGAGACCCCCTGCGGCTCCTACGCGCATTTCAAATTGACGCGCTATCTACTGCGCGTCACGCGTGACTCGCGTTACGGCGACAGCATGGAGCGGGTTATGTACAACACCGTGCTGGGCGCGAAACCGCTCCAGCCCGACGGCAGAGCTTTCTACTACTCCGATTACAATTTCGATGGCCGCAAGATTTACAAGTGGGCTCACTGGCCGTGCTGTTCCGGCACGCTGCCGCAGGTCGCCGCCGATTACAGGATCAACACATACTTTCGAGACCCGTCGGGGATCTACGTCAACTTGTATATCCCATCCAACGTGCATTGGATGCAAAACGGAGCCCAGGTCTCACTGGCTCAAAAGGGCGATTACCCATTCGAGCCGAACATCGAATTCGAATTGACCGTCTCGAAACCGGCCGAATTTGCGGTTAAGCTCCGAATTCCCGTTTGGTCCGGTTCGCCTTCGATTTCAGTGAATGGCAAGCGCGTTTCGTTCGCAGGAGACCCTGGCTTTTTTGCGACAATTCACCGCGACTGGAAGACCGGCGACCGAATTCAGTTGGAACTCCCCATGGCGGCACGTTTGGAGCCGATTGATTCTGGGCACCCCGAAACGGTCGCGCTGTTGCGCGGGCCTCTCGTGCTGTTTGCCATTAGTTCCGGTGCAGATACATTAACGCGTCGCCAGTTGCTGGCGGCCGAAAAGTCCGGGCCGCGCAAGTGGCAAGTCGAAACGGCCAATCGCAAAGTGGACTTTCTTCCGTTCACGTCGATTGAAGACGAACAATACTCGACCTATGTGAGAGTCAGCTGACGCCCGCCTCAAATATTCAAAGGAAATCTTGTGTCGGGAAGAGCGAAACAATACCGTTGCTACGTCTAAAACACTGTTGCATTGCGACTACCACGAGGCCGATATGAATACTAGAGTCGTGTGTTTGTGCTTGCTCTCCATCTTCATTGCGTCGCCAGCCGCCGCCCAGAACGAGCCTGACGCAAAAGATTCGAAGTCGCCCGTGCTCCCCTATTGCCCGAGCTTGGATGTAAGTTCGATGGACAAATCCGTCAACCCTTGTGAGGACTTCTACCACTACGCCTGCGGGAAATGGCAGGTGAACAATCCAATACCGCCGGATCAGAATTCATGGTCCGTCTACGCCAAACTGTTCCAGGACAATCTCGATTTTCTCCGCGGGATTCTCGAGCAGGCCGCGTCCGCTACCGGCCCGCGCGATAAAGTCACGCAAGAGACCGGCGATTTCTACGCCGCCTGCATGAACGAATCCGCCGTCGAAAAGCGCGGCCTAACCGCGATTCAGCCCGAGCTCGATAGCATCGCGAAGATAAAATCCATCTCCGAATTGCCCGCGCTGATCGCGCATTTGCAGCTCATTTACGGCAGGTCAATTCTTTTTGACGCAGGCTCCGGCCAGGACCCCGATGACGCCGAGCACATGATCGCCGAGCTCGATCAAGGAGGCCTCGGTCTTCCCGATCGCGACTACTACACGAAAACCGACGACAAATCGAAAGAGACGCGCGCGAGGTACCTCGATCACGTGCGAAATGTATTTGAGCTGATGGGCGACACCGTCGAAATCGCGCAGCAGAGCGCCGAATCCGTGATGCGCACTGAAACGGCCCTCGCGCAGGCCTCGCAGACTCGAGTCGAGCGGCGCGATCCCTACAACCGAAAGCACAAGATGAGTTCTGCGGAACTCGGCAAGCTGGCGCCAAGCTTTGACTGGAAGGTCTTCTATCGCGAATCGCAATATCCCGCGTTTGACATCGTCAACGTTGATTCGCCCAATTTTTTCAAGGAAGTGAATGATCTCCTTGCATCCTTGCCGATCGAGACTTGGAAGACTTACCTGCGATATCAGGTCGTGAATTCGGCCTCGAATTATCTTCCTTCCGCTTTTGTTGACGAGAGATTCGACTTTTATAGCAAATACCTCCGCGGTGTGAAGGAACAGCAGCCGCGTTGGAAGCGGTGCGTGAGCTACACCGATCACAATCTGGACGATGCGCTCGGGCAGGCCTATGTGGCGAAAGTTTTCTCGCCCGAGCTGAAGCAAAGCACTCTGGAAATGGTCGAGCGCGTCGAAGCGGCCATGGAGCAGCGCATCCGTGATCTCGACTGGATGAGCCCCGAGACCAAGCAGCAGGCTCTCGCCAAGCTGCACGCTGTCCGCAACAAGATCGGCTACCCCGACAAATGGCGCGATTACAGTTCGCTGAAAATCTCTCGCGATGATTTCGCCGGCAATATCGAGCGTGCCGCCGAATTTGAGAGCAAGCGCCAGATCAACAAAATTGGCAAGCCGGTGGATCATGGCGACTGGGATATTCCGGCGCCAACGGTGAACGCCTATTACTCCGCGCAAATGAACGACATTAATTTCCCGGCTGGCGTCCTTCAGCCGCCGCTCTACGATGCAAAAATGGACGACGCCCCGAATTACGGCGACACCGGCGGCACAATCGGGCACGAACTGACTCACGGCTTCGACGACGAAGGCAGCCAGTACGATGCCAAAGGAAATCTCAAGAACTGGTGGACGAAAGAAGATCGCGCGAAGTTTGACGAGCGAACAAAATGCGTTAGAGATCAGTATGCGCAGTACGTGGTCGTTGACGACGTCCACATCAACAGCAAACTTACCCTCGGTGAGGACGTAGCCGACCTGGGCGGCGAGATTTTGGCCTACATCGCGTGGAAGGAAGCCACAAAGGACAAGAATCTTCAGCCTATCGACGGCCTCACCCCCGACCAACGATTCTTCATCGGCTTCGCGCAGTGGGATTGCGCCAACGAACGACCCGAGGATCTCCGCGTGCGCGCCATCAGCGATCCCCATTCGCCGGCCACGTACCGCATCAACGGCGTGGTCGTGAACATGCCCGAATTCTCTCGCGCCTTCACGTGCAAAGAAGGCCAGCCCATGGTCAAACCGCCGGATAAGATATGTAAGGTTTGGTAGACTCGTTCTCACGGCGGGAGCGACAGCGCGGCATTGGCCGTTCTACTGCTTGCAGTGTCAGACAAGAGTGTCGAAACCGAAGCAAATCCGGGCGTCGCATCTCTTGGCGGCGCCTCCCGTACGCGTGTCCTCGTCTATCGCCGGATGCCTGCTTTTTCTCGCCCTGCTCGCCCACCCCGCCTTCGGCCAAAGCAATTATGGCGAGTTGCATTTGAAGGTCACCGATCCTTCGGGCCTCGGCGTCAAAACTACCGTCCAAATCGTCAGCGAAGCCAACCAATTTAGCGGCACATTTACGACGGATGAAAACGGCAACGCAACCGCAAAGCGCGTTCCCTACGGCGTCTATCGAATTCAAATCACGCAGGCGGGTTTTGCCGATGTTTCCGAGCCGATTGAAATTCATTCCGAGCTGCCAACCAAACATACCGTGAAGCTGGCCCTTTCTCCGGTCAGCACATCGGTCACAATTAAAGATTCCGACACACTGATTGACCCCGATCAAGCGGGCTCCATAAATCAGATCGGTTCGCAGATGATTCAGGGCCGGCTGACTTCATTGCCGGGGCGCTCGATGCAGGATTTGGTGAATTCGCAGCCGGGATGGCTCTATGAAGGGAATGCGGTGTTGCACCCGCGCGGCTCCGAGTATCAAACACAGTTTGTCGTTGATGGAATTCCGCTCACTGACAATCGCTCACCGAGCTTTGGCCCAGAAATTGAAGCTGAGGACGTGGAGTCCGTCAGCGTCTACACCGCAGGCTTTCCCGCCGAATACGGCAGGAAAATGGGCGGCGTCGTAGAACTCAACACCCTCAGAGATTCGCAAGATGGATTTCACGGGCGAATCGTACTTTCCGGCGGCAGCTACGACACCGCGGGCACTTTTGCAAAGGCCCAATACGTCTGGGGAAAAAACGCCTTCGGCTTCAGCGCAAGCGGCGACGCCACAGGCCACTACCTGAATCCCGTGGTGCCCGAAAATTACACCAACACGGGAACCACCGGCGATTTTTCCGTCTACTACGAGCGCGATCTAACGCCGAGCGACCGTGTGATGCTCAGCGCGCGCCATGAACTCTCGCGATACGACATTCCGAACGAGCAGCTTCAGGAGACGGCCGGTCAGTTTCAAAACGCCGACAATTTCGAAACCATGGGAATCATCTCCTACTCCCATATTTTTTCGCCCAACGTTGTGGCTGATTTCCGCGGGATGGTAAGAGATAACTCGAACGATCTCTACTCGAACGCGCTCTCGACCCCGATCATCGCTTTCCAGCACAACTGGTTCCGCGAGGGCTATTTCAAAGGGAGCATCTCGATCCACCACGGCAGGCAGGAATTCAAGGCAGGCGTCGAATCCGACAACATTTTTCTCCACGAGAATTTCAGCGACGTCATCACTGATCCTACGCAGTTCGATCCCGGCACTCCCGCGACATTCTCGTTTCCGGGCAGCCAGCCGGGCCTCGGTGTCCGGTCCGATCTCGAGCAAGCCGCATTTGTGCAAGACACGGTCAGGCTGGGCAAGTGGACGGTGAGCGCGGGTCTTCGCTGGGATCACTATCAGCTTCTGGTGAATCAGAACGCCTTCAGCCCGCGTTTGACGATTGGCCGCTATTTCCAATCCGCCGATATGGTTCTTCACGCCTCGTACGATCGAATTTTTCAGACGCCATCATTCGAAAATATTCTCTTGTCCAACTCTCCAACGGTCGTAGTCCTCGATCCTCTCGTCCTGCGCCTGCCGGTGCTCCCGTCGCACGGCGACTACTACGAAGCCGGTCTATCAAAAGGCTTGTTCCAACAGCTCCGCCTGGACGTCAATGTGTACCGCCGCGACGCGAATAATTACGCCGATGACGATCAGTTGCTGAACACCGCGGTCAGTTTTCCGATCGCTTTCCGCAAGGCGATTATTTACGGGGCCGAAGGCAAGCTCGAGATTCCGCACTGGGGCCGCCTTTCCGGCTTCGTCAGTTATTCCTACATGGTCGGCAATGCATGGTTCCCGGTCACTGGCGGGCTTTTCCTGGGTGATGAGGCGACAAGCGCGGCCACGCAACTGACCGGTCACTTTCCTGATTCTCAAGATCAGCGGAACACCGTCCGCTTGCGCCTTCGCTACCAGTTATTGCCCCGGTTTTGGGTGGCGGGCGGCGCGGACTACGGAAGCGGCCTTCCCTTCGATTTCGACGGAACCTACCAGCAGGCCCTCGCTGAGTATGGACAAGCGGTTGTGGACCGCATCAACTTCGCCCGAGGGCGCGTAAGGCCTTCACTTTCGGTCAACGCTTCCGCTGGCGCGGACGTTTACAAGACCGAGCGACTGGCCGTGCGTCTCCAAGCCGACACTCAGAACTTGAACAATCGGCTCAACGTGATTGATTTCGGCGGACTCTTCTCTGGAAACGCGATCGGCCCCTCGCGCAGCTATTTTCTGCGCCTGACGACCGACTTCTGATTCAGGAAATCGGCAGGGCACGGCTTCAGCCGTGCCGTATAAGTGCGGCACGCTTGCAAGCATGCCCTGACGGACGAGGGCATCACGCTTTGAGATTCGGGCAATACAAGAAATTTTTTCGCGCGCAAAGTCAGTTTAACGCTGACGCACTATCCGCGGAAACCCACGTGCGGCTTAGTTCCCGCGTCATTTGCCATGCGGAGAGAGCCGATACAACCACGAGCACCGTGCCCAATCCGTAATGGCGCAGCAACAACTTGCCGACGCCGAAGAGCGCCGAATACACCATCACCGTGCCAAGTATCCAGCACCAAAGATTGCGGCCTAGGTCGTGCGTGCGCCCGATCTCCGGCGCGAGCGCGGCGATCGGTCCCCAACCAGTGACATCCGGCCTCACCTTTCGATAAAAAGAGATCAGGATTCCATTCGGCTCCGGCGACGTCGCAAACGTCACAAGAATCCAGACGAGCGACGTTGCCACAGTTGTCGTCAGCGCCGTCTTTGCGAATATCACCGTCCCTGATCCCGTGAAGAATTCGGGCCGATTCAACAATGAAAGCCACAGCGCCTGCCAGTTCAGCGCGACGGTAACGATGAGCGCGGTCGTCATCGCGGAGATTTCGCTCCACGCATTGATTCGCCACCAGTACCAGCGCAGCAGATAAACGCTGCCCGTCCCGGCGCCGAGCTGCAGCACAACCTGCCACCCGCTCCGAATCGAGACCAAGTGCGCCGAGACATATCCGGTCGCCGCCACCAGCAGCAGCGTCACGATTTGCGAGACGTGCACGTAATGCCGCTCAGTCCCATCGCGCTTCATGAATCGCCGGTAAAAATCTTCCACCAAATACGACGTCCCCCAGTTCAATTGCGTCGCGATCGTGGACATAAAGGCCGCGAGGAATCCCGCAAGAATCAAGCCGCGGAACGCGTGCGGCACGTGCTCGTTCACGATCCTCATGTAGCTGCTTTCCGGATTTTTCAAGCCCGGATACAGCACGATCGCGGCGAGGCCGGTGAAAATCCACGGCCACGGCCGCAGCGCGTAATGCGCGATGTTGAACCACAGAACCGAAAAAAGTCCCTGCCGTTCGTCCCTCGCGCTGAAAATTCGTTGCGCCACGTATCCGCCGCCTCCGGGCTCCGCGCCGGGATACCAGAATGCCCACCACTGAAGCCCGAGATACACGACAAACGTGATCACGGGAAGCGTCCACAGCGCGTCGCTCGCAAATCCGCGCGAAAAATCGGGAAGAAAAGCGAGCGGGTCGGACGCTCCATTCCCGGCTTGCAGCGCGCCGAGTTTTGAAATCATCGCGCCCATCCCGCCCGTGGCCGCCACGGCGCAATACGCCACGCCAATCACAATCGCCATTTTCAAAACAAATTGAAATAAATCGGTCCACAGCACTCCCCACAGCCCGCCGAGCGACACGTAAATGCCGGTGAAGGGAATCAGAAAAAAGATGCAAATGATCAGCGCGCGTCCATCTGTCCCGGAAAATACCGGACCGAACACCGAAGTGAGCGCGTTCGAAAATCCATTGAGCAGCCGCCAGTGTTCCATCTCGGGCCCGAGCGTCGTCCCGACGATTCCAATCATCGCCTTCGTAACCCATCCAAGAATCAAACAATTCATCATCAATCCAAGGTATACGGCGCGGAATCCGCGCAAAAATGCCGCGGGCTTACCGGTATAGCGCATTTCCGCAAATTGAACGTCGGTCATCAAACCCGAGCGCCGCCACAATCGCGCAAACAAAAAGACCGTCATCATCCCGGAAAGAAGAAACGCCCACCAAAGCCAGTTCCCGGCAATCCCCTGCGTGTAGACAAGTCCCGCAACGAGGAGTGGCGTGTCCGCGGCAAACGTGGTCGCCACCATTGACGTGCCGGCCAGCCACCACGATACATTTCGTCCAGAGACAAAATAATCTTCGGTCGTATTTCCCGAACGCCGCCGAAAATACAAACCGAGAAGGAGGGTGATCGTCAGGTAACCGAGGATTGCAGACCAATCAAGCAGCGTGAAAGCCATGGTGGCCCGAATTTATGGCACATCTCGCCAACGAGAAGCAATGCGAATTCGAAAAGCCGTGGGATGGCGAGCGCAAAGCTTTTCCGGCAGAGGTTTTCCGGGTGCCCCATTTTTGCGAAGCAAGAGTGGGCCTTTCTTCAATTTCAAATCCACGAGACGTTTCGACTCGGAAATCATCGATTCTCACATCGGATTTCGTCTCGAGGCCCGCTATCTAAGAAGACAACTCCCCGCCATTCAAACTTGCCCGCTCATCGAACCACGGACTATATTTCTTCCCTGTCTGCTTGCGCCAGCGACTCACTCTAGGAGGAGTCTATGTGGTGGAGCAAGCATTCGCATTCAGCAACTTCAACGTTTTCTCCCGCATTCAATTCAACCGGCACAATGGATCCGCCCGATGCCGAGGAGGTTCGGCATCCGGCCCGCACATTTTCGCGCCCGACGCTCAATACCTGGCCCGAATCCGGCGCTCTTGGAAATAACACGGCCGGCGCAGACCTGCAACTGGACGCCGTCGTCCTTCAGCCAATTTTGCTCAAGTGTCGGCGGCTGACGATCGGACCCGCAGCCAAGGCAACCGGCGTCGTCATCGCGCAAGAATTGATCGTCTACGGCGAGTTCGCCGGCAATCTCCGCGCGTCGGATCGGATTGAAATCAAGAAAAACGGCGTTGTCATCGGGGACCTTACTTCACGGAGCATCGTGATCGAGGAAGGGGCCGTCTTCAACGGCACGGCCCAAATCGAGAGGCGCAAGAAACCTCGCGCCGTGCCCGAGCTGGCAAAATCGGCCGCCGGCTAATTTTTAGTGTGGGAATCCGATCGCGGTCATCGCGCGCAGTTCATCTGCGCCATTAGGTTTGTTCGCGCGGTTCAGTTCGTGCGATCGATCGTGTGCACTCGGAATGTCGCCGGCCACTTTGCGGGCACTCCGTTTTCACTTCAGAGCCCCGAGGCCCTCGCCTCGGGGTTCTGCCGCACTCATTCAGCCGCAGCGTCTCTCTAGCCGGCGATCTTACGAAACAACCAGAACAAACACGCGGCAAGCACAATCGAAGACGGCAGCGTCAGCACCCACGCCATCAGCAAATTTCGCACCGTGCCCCACTGCAATCCGGAATGGTTCGCAGCCATCGTCCCCGCCACCCCGGACGAAAGCACGTGAGTCGTACTGACAGGTAATCCGAACCAGTCGGCCGCTCCGATCGTAAACATCGCGGTAATCTCCGCCGCTGCTCCCTGTGCGTAGGTGAGGTGATCTTTCCCGATTTTTTCCCCGACCGTCACCACAATTCGCTTCCATCCGATCATCGTCCCGAGGCCGAGAGCCATCGCCACCGCGACTTTCACCCACAGCGGTATGAACTTCGTCGCGTTGTCCACGTGCTTCTTGTAGTTTGCCAACACCGCCGCGTCCGCCGCTGAGAACACGGGCTGCTTGACTTTCTGCATTAGTCGCAGCGCTTCGCTCACTACGTACATATCGTTTCGGAAGTTTCTCACTTTATCCTGCGGTACCAGCTTCAAGTCCTTATAGATCGCCATTTCCGTGCCGATTCCGTTCACAAGCTGACGGAGCGCCAGCATGGTGTTCGGCGTGAACTGCTTCGTGCGAATGTAATCCGTAACCTCATCGCGTGCATCGCCGATTACAGCCGCCGGCGAAACATAATGGGACAGCACATCGGCAGTTTGCGTGGAGACCGCGACGAAGTCTTGCGTCTGCTGATAGGTCACCGCATGATTCATCGCGTAGGCAGTCGGCACTGTTCCGATCAGGATGAGCATGATCAAGCCCATTCCTTTTTGCCCGTCATTTGAGCCATGCGCGAAGCTCACGCCGGTGCACGTCAGGACCAGGAGCGAGCGAATCCAGAACGGCGGCGGTTCGGTTCCCTTTGGTGCAACGTAGAGCTGCTTGTTCGGGATCAGCGCCTTGCAAAGAAGCAGCAAGAGGTACGCGCCAAGAAAGCCCACCGCCGGTGATGCCAGCAACGACTTGCCGATGTTCAGCGCCTGCCCCCAATCCACTCCGCTCGTCCCCGTTTTCGCAGCCATCAACTGGTTCGCGATGCCGACTCCAATAATCGAGCCAATCAATGTGTGGGAGCTCGATGACGGCAGGCCGAACCACCACGTCCCGAGATTCCAGATGATCGCGGCGACAAGAAGCGCGAACACCATCGCGAATCCCGCGCTGCTTCCCACTTGCAGTATCAACTCCACCGGCAATAGCGACACGATCCCGAATGCCACAGCGCCGCTCGACACCAGCACCCCTATGAAATTCCAGATGCCGGACCAAACCACTGCCGTATGCGGCTCGAGCGAGTGCGTGTAAATTACAGTCGCCACGGCGTTGGCGGTGTCGTGGAATCCGTTCACGAACTCGAAGCTCAGCGCAATCAGCAGCGCAACGCCAAGCAGCAAATACGGGAGGAAGCCGACATCGTGGATGCCGGAAAGGTCCTTGATGAGATGGCTACCGGCGTAGATACAGCCGATCAGCAGCGCGACGCCAAAGATCATGACGCCGATTCGGCCTGGGCCTGCTCCTAGTTTTGAATCGAGTACCGCTGAATCGCTTGCCATCGGTAATTACCTCGTGTTCGCTGAGTGTGATCGGGCCTCGTACGCGTCGGGAGCCATTTCGACGCACAAGAAGCAGCAGGCGAAATTCTGTCGCATTCGTCCCGGTTATTCGCTTAAGGACGTCGCGCTGGGGTTCGGACGCACGCTACTCTCGCTTTGTTAGAGTTGTGTTAGAGGAGCGTAAACGGCTCATCAATGCCGTTCACTCGGGGCCTGAGTTCCGTCGCGAGCCAACTCATAGCGGCCCAATTCATCGCGATGACGGCGGCGCCGCTGCAGCTTTTGCTACACGTTCCGCCGATGCATCTGCACGGTGGCTTCTTAGCACCAGTACAGGACAGTCAGCCGTTTTCACTACTTTTTCCGCGACTGATCCGAATGCCGAGGCTCGCCAGCCAGTCATCCCGTGCGTTGCGATGACGATCAGGTCAGCTTTTTCATTTTCGGCAGTCCGAATGATTTCCATCGCCGCGTCGTTGGCCAGACCTACGGCCGTTCGCACGCGAACCCCTTGCTCGGACGCTTTCTTCGCCAAATCCTTCAGCCGGTTCTCGGCCTCCTGAATCAAGTCCTGTTCGTAGGCTCCTTCTTTCAAGATCGATACGCTCTCCGGGAGGTCGGGCACCACCGGGACCGCGTGCATCAACAGCAGTTCTGCGCCGTAACGCGACGCAATATCCGTGGCCGCGTCGAGAGCTTTCAGCGAAAAGTCGCTGAAATCGATCGGTGAGAGCACTAGTTTTGGCGGAATCATATTCTGATTTCCTCTGGCGACTTGCTTTGACGGCACCGCCGGGACCGGCGCCACGCGTGCCGGCAGACTCTATTTGGCTCGTGTTAACACAATGTTTCGCGCAGGTTAACATTGCAACGACGGCGGTGATCGTCTACAGGCTTTTGCTCAACCCAATCTCGGTCTCACGGAATTATTAGCTTATCTAGGTTGCGCGACGGCCTCTCGTCGGTCCGGCGCGGAATCAATAACTTACTTAGTTTGTGCGACGGCTCCTTGTCATTCGCGCCGTCTGCACTCCGATGTGACCGGGGGCGACGAAGACAGGCACAGCCAAGCCTTTTGTCATTCCGACGACGACCCGACGAGGGTCGGAGGAGGAATCTGCGGTTGCTCTCCATCTGTCGCCTGTGCCGAATCCAGGCTGCGCAAGAGCCTCTAATTTGAACGCTTTTCGCCGGGCTTTGGGCCTCGAATCTTGAGAAACGACGGCGGAGCCGGAATGGTCGGACCTGACTCGGAAGCCTGCATATAATCCAAAAGAAATTCCTGCGCGTTGAAGCGAAATCCGTTGCGTGAAACCTTGTGTGATTCTCGTGCGCGGACGTACATCCCGTCTTGCTGTAACAGCCGCGTTTTTTCGGTGTCCGCCAGATACGGCGTGATCACCTCGCGCAAGATCTGCTCGCGCAGCACGTCGCTCTTCAAATGGAACATCACTTCAACTCGCTCGTAAATATTGCGATGCATCCAATCCGCGCTGCCAAGATAGACTTCGGTATTCCCGCCGTTTCCGAAAACGAAAACGCGGCTATGTTCGAGAAATCGTCCAATCACGCTTCGCACGCGAATTCTGCTGCTCAGTCCGCGGACGCCGGGGCGCAGCGCGCACCCGCCTCTCACGATCAGGTCAATTTGCACACCCGCCTGCGACGCTTCGTACAGCGCGTGTATCGTTTTTTCATCCAGCAGCGAATTCACTTTCGCTATCAGGAATGCAGGGCGCCCCTTTTTCGCGTGGGCCGTTTCGCGCTCGATCAAGCTCAGGCAACTCTTCCCCAAATTTACCGGCGCCACAAACAGTGGGTGGTAACTCGAACGCTCCGAATAGGCAGTCAGATAGTTGAACACGTGGTGCACCGCCGAAGTTATCTTCGAATCGCTGGTCAGGAGGCTCAGATCGGTGTAGAAGCGCGCCGTTGATGGGTTGTAATTTCCTGTGCCGAGGTGCGCGTAACGGCGAATCTGCCCGTCCGCTTCCCGCCGTGCAATAAGCGCCAATTTGCAGTGCGTCTTCAAGCCAACGACGCCGTAATACACCTGCACACCTGCTTCCTGCAGATTTCGCGCCCAGCGAATGTTGGACGCCTCGTCGAAGCGAGCCTTCAGTTCGACCACCACGGAAACTTCTTTTCTCGCGGCCGCATCAATCAACGCGCGAACAATCGGAGAATTTTCACTCGTGCGGTAGAGAGTCTGCTTGATTGAGAGGACGTTCGGATCCTGCGCGGCGCTTTCAATGAACCTCACGACGGTCGAGTACGAATCATAGGGATGGTGGAGAAGTAGGTCGCGCTTGCGGACCAGTTCGAACACGGAGGACGATCCCGGCTTCAGCGCAACCTCGCGCCCGGCGAACGCTTTGTACTTCAGATCCGGGCGCGGAGTTTCTTCGTAAAGATGGAAGAGGCGCGAAAGATTGATGGGGCCGTTCACGCGGAAGACTTGCCACGGCGCCAGTACGAAATTTGCTTCGAGACGTTCGATGATATCTTGGTTCGCGCCCGCTTCGATCTCGAGCCTCACAGCCGCGCCCTTCCGCCGGCGATGGAGCTGCGTGTCCACCGAATCCATCACGTCGCGCGACTCCTCAGCCTCCAGATAAAGATTGCTGTTGCGCGTGATGCGGAATGCGGCGGCGGAAAGAATATGGTAGCCGTGGTAGAGCCGTTCGGCGAATGCGTGCACCACATCGTGAAGGAACACGTACTCGACGGTTCCTTCCGCCGAGGGCAATCGCACGAGCCGCGGTAGTGCCCGCGGCACGGTCACGACGCCGAGGTACGTGTGCGTGCCCTTGCGCTTGCGGCGCAACAAAAACGCGAGGCAGAGCGCTTTGTTCAATACGTGCGGAAACGGGTGCGCGGGATCCACCGTGACGGGCGTGAGAAGCGGCTCAACGGATTTTGTGTAGAAATTCTCGATATATTCGCGCGCGGCGGGACGAAGCTCCGAGAGACCCAGCACGCGAACAGACTCTTCTGCCAGCTTCGGAACAAGTTCGTCGCGCCAGCAATCGTACTGGGCGCGAACGAAAGTCTGAATTCTTTCGGAGAGTTCCGAGAGCACTTCTTGCGGCGTTCTTCCGTCGGGTCCCGGCTCGCGATTTCCGTGTTCGACCTGCTGCATCAGGCCCGCGACGCGCACCTCGACAAATTCATCAAGATTGCTCGCCGTAATCGCAAGAAATTTGACGCGTTCCAGAAGCGGATTGCTCGAATCGTACGCCTCTTCGAGAACTCGCTCGTTGAACTGCAGCCACGAAAAATGCCGGTTTAGAAAGTGCCGGGGACCGAAAATTCCTTTTTGCGACATTCCGACCTCTAACCGGAAGAAGGTAACCTGCAATTGTTACGGCGACGTTAAAGAGACTCATCCTCTCGCCGGCGCCGTAACATCTCCAGAAAGTCACGCCTTCAACTTCGGCGATCGCTTGAATATGTAGTAGGTTAAGACTCGCGTCCATGCCACTACCGTCGCCGCTACCGTCCGACAAACTCCGCGATCTTTGCGCGCAAGGCCGCTGGGACGCAGCGATTAGCTTTCTGCGCGAGTACGACGTAGGCGCCGCGGCCGACGCCGTGGTTGCGCTGCCGTTTGAAGAGCAGCGCGCGTTATTCCAGAAGATGCCCATCGATTTTGCGGCCGCGCTCGCCGGCTGCTTTCCGTATTTCCACGCTTACGTTCTGCTGCATTCGCGCCCGCCCGCCGAGATGCACGCCATCGTCGAGGGAATGAATCCCACCGAGCGCGATAATTTTCTCGATGCTCTGCCTGAGGAGGCGTGGCAGAGCCTGATGACCACGCTCGCGGCGACGCATAACGCGGCGTCACGATTTTCCACTGAAGCGACGGCACTCGCCGAGGCGCCCGAGCCAATCCCGCCTCCGCAACCGCCGGCGCCGATCATCGAGGCTCGAAAAATCGAGAAGAGCTACCAGCAACCCGACGGGCCGGAAATACAAGTCATCGCCCCGATCGATCTGGATATCGAGCCCGATACGATCCTCGCAGTTCTCGGCCCTTCGGGTTCCGGAAAATCAACGCTTCTGAGAATGCTCACTGGACTTTTGCCGCCATCGGCCGGAGAAGTTCTCTGGCACGGCACGCCGCTTTCGCGCTGCAGTCCCAATGTCGCGATTGTGTTCCAGAGTTTCGCGCTTTTTCCGTGGCTGACGGTGCTCGAGAATGTGGAAGCGCCGTTGCTCGCTCGAGGCCTCGCGGCCGAGGATCGCCGCGGCCGTGCACTCCATGCGATTTCGTCGGTCGGACTTGCGAACTTCGAGACGGCGTATCCGAAAGAGCTTTCCGGAGGGATGAAGCAGCGCGTCGGTTTCGCGCGCGCTCTTGCCGTTGAGCCGGAAGTTCTTTTCATGGACGAACCGTTCTCCGCATTGGACGTGCTTACCGCGGAAAACCTGCGCGGCGAATTGATGGAACTCTGGCTCGCGCACAAAATTCCCACGAAAAGCATTTTCCTCGTCACGCACAATATCGAGGAAGCGGTCCTCCTCGCGGATCGAATCGTGGTTCTCGGCAAAAATCCCGCCACGATCCGCGCCGACTTGCGGCTCCCGCTGCAGCGGCCGCGCGACCGCAAGTCCGCCGCCTTTCTTCTTTACGTCGACTACATCTACAAAGTGATCACGCAGCCGCAGCTCGAAGTGGCTCCGCCAACCACGCCGGTCCGCGGCGGCACGAGATTGGCGCCGCAGATGCTACCGCACTCGCGTCCGGGCTCGGTCTCCGGGCTGCTCGAATTGCTGGTGGACCGGGGCGGCGAGGAAGACATGTACCACATCGCCGAGGATCTTCTTCTCGAGATCGACGACCTCCTTCCAATCATCGAAACCGCGACGCTTCTCGGATTTGCGACCGTGCGCGAAGGAGATGTGGTCATCACCCAGCACGGCAGGGAATTCGCCGCGGCCGATATCGGCGCCCGGAAAAAATTGTTTCGCGAGGCGGCGCTTGCCCGCGTCGCGTTGTTGCAGCAGATGAAGGCCGCTCTGGAGAGAAAATCAGACCATAAAATGCCGCTTGAATTTTTTCGCGACATTCTCGACGAGCATTTCACGGCGGAAGACGTCCAACGGCAAATTGAAACGGCGCTGAACTGGGGCCGGTACGCCAATATTTTCCAGTACGATTCGGAGGCGGATGAATTGTCGTTGCCGGAAATCGAAGAACCAGCCACGCCTGTCGAAAGCAATCCAAAAAGCTGATGACGGAACCATCCGATCATTCGTCTTCCAGAGTTCCGGCAGGGGGTGGCATGCCGGTGTGGGGCAGGTTGCCGGTGATCGTGCCGTCGCTCTTCCGGGAGCTGCCAATCGTGCTGGCGGCGGTCGCGGCGCTCTATGCCTTGCTGGCGATGACGCACGCGTGGATGTCGCCGGTCAGCACCGGAGCGCAAATTCAACTGGCGCCGAGCGCGCTGCCGAAGTACGCGATGTTTTCGCTCCTGCGCATCGCCATCGCGTACGTCGTGAGCCTCGCTTTCACGCTGGTCTATGGATACGTGGCCGCGTACAACGCGAAAGCTGAGCGAATCCTGGTTCCGCTGCTCGACACGCTTCAATCGATTCCCGTGTTGAGTTTCCTGCCTCCGGTGATGGTGGCGATGGTCGCGCTTTTTCCCACCAAACAAATGGGAGTCGAGCTCGGCTCGATTCTGCTGATTTTCACGGGCCAGGTCTGGAACATGACTTTCAGCTTTTATTCTTCGCTCAAAAGCATTCCCCGCGAGATGCGAGAAGTGGCCGAGATTTATCGCTGGAGCTGGTGGCAGCGATTCACGCAGATGGAATTGCCATTCTCGACGATCGGGCTTGTATGGAATTCGATGATGTCCGTGGCGGGCGGCTGGTTCTTCCTGATGGCGTGTGAAATGTTCGTGCTCGGCAGCCGCGATTTTCGTTTGCCGGGGCTCGGTTCTTATCTGCAGACTGCGGCGAATGCCGGAGACACGCGTGCGATCGTTTGGGGCATCGCCGTGATGATCGGCGTGATTATTGTGATTGACCAGCTTGTTTGGCGCCCGTCCATTGCCTGGGCGCAGAAATTCAAATTCGAGCAGGTGGAAGCTGTCGAAGCGCCGCGTTCTCCGATCCTGGATCTGCTGCGAAGCTCCAAACTCTTGCCGTTCATCGAACGCAATACGTTTGGCCCTTTTCTGGAGCGTGCCGATTTGTATTTTGCAAAGCGGCGCGGCGAAGAGCGTAAAAACGCGGAATTGAGCGCCGTCGCGAAATGGATTGGGCGAATCGCGCTGATCGCGCTGGTCCTCGGCATCGGCTACGCGTTCGTCAGGATGACCGCGCTGCTCGTGACGGTGAATGGCGGAGAACTGCACAGGATCTTTTGGGGCGCCGGCGCGACGTTTCTTCGCGTCGAGTTGACGCTTGTGCTCGCGGCACTGTGGACGATTCCTGTCGGAGTCGCGCTCGGACTTAATCCGCGACTCTCGGCCATCGCGCAACCAATCGCCCAGGTGGCGGCTTCGGTTCCTGCGACTGCGCTTTTCCCCGTCATTCTTCTGATTCTGATTCGCGTGGGCGGCGGCCTCGGGATTGGTTCCGTGGTGCTGCTGTTGCTGGGCACGCAGTGGTACATACTTTTCAATGTGATCGCGGGAGCGAGCGCGATTCCGACGGATCTGAAGGAAGTTTGCAGCGTCTTCCGATTCAACAGGATGGAACGCTGGCGCGGTTTGCTGTTGCCCGGAATTTTCCCGTACCTGATTACGGGGTTCGTCACTGCTTCCGGCGGCGCGTGGAATGCGAGCATCGTCGCGGAGTATTTTCATTTTCAGGGGAAGACGTTTTCGACGGTGGGTCTCGGAGCGGTGATCAGCAGCGCGACGGATGACGGGAATTTCCGATTGCTGCTTGCGGCGACGGTGGTTCTCGCGGCCATGGTCGTCACGATCAATCGGCTGGTGTGGCGGCGGCTCTATGGCCTGGCTTCGACGAAATACAAGCTTGAATCGTGATTGTCTAGGAAGGCTTATCGTATCCGAGGGAAACCGCGTTTTGTGACTCGTAGATTTTCTCTCAGTCGTTTGTTTTGTACGATTTAGGCTTGTTTCTAATAATTTGTTGTGACTCGTAGGATTTTGAAAGGCTCGTGGATTTTTGCGGCCTCTGTTCGAATTTCGTGCGGCGCTCACTTCCAGCCCGCGATTGCGGCGCGAGGTGGTTGCGGACAAAGACGCGGGCAAGATGCCCGCGCCACGAAAGCCCGGTAATCGCCTGCTGTTGGGGGTGTAATTTTGTTCCGATTAGAGCGGACCTCGATTCTTTGTTTTGTTTGAGTTACCCGCGTTTCTAATAATTTGGTGTTGCGATTAGGAATGGTTTCACAGCCCATCGTAGGGGCGGCATTTTGCCGGCGAATGTCGGCTACGGCAGCCGCACGGAAAAACGCCGGCAAGATGCCGGCGCGACGATGGCATGCTTCGATCGCTCTTTGTATAGTAGTGTTTTTGTCCCGGTTAGAGATGGCTTCCGACGATTGTTTTGTTTGGTTTACGGCGGTTTCTAATTGTTTTGGTGTCCCGGTTAGAAAGGCAGTGACTAGTGATAAGTGACGAGTGACGGGCGGTTTTGGAGGCCGGGAGCTTTGTAGCGCCGCGCTGATTTTCGTGCGGGATGTCTCTAAGCGGGACAAATCTCGGCTCGCCGCGCAGCCGGACAAAACCCGGCCTGCCCTGAGCCAAGTCGAAGGGTACGGCGCCTCCGGGACCGTGCTGGCCCACGAGAGCGCCCCGCGACGACTGGGCCGCCCCTTATCCAAGTTGTAATCTTCGTGCTTCATTACTGAAACGCTATCAGACGGGAATGGATTGCGCAAATGGCCGTCATGTAAGGATTGGTGTGGAGCGAGAGAACGAAGAGCCCACCCTTGCTGCGCAAGAGTGGGGCACCCTAAAAATCACGTCGCGACGCTAATAGCTGGCCGCGCACCAGTCCATTTCATGTGTGATGCTTTCCTGCGCATCGAATCACCTTTTGGTGTTTCTGAGCCGGCAGGTTCCGAATTTCAGTCCAATACTCTTCCCGCGCGTCCTCATCAATCTCTATCGTCCCGGAATAAAGCCGGTCTCCACCACGCTTCTTGCAGCCAGATATCCAGTAATGCTCCTCGGTCTCCCAGTCAAAATAATTGGCTTTAAACCCATTCCCTGAAAGCGTATGGAATCGGCGTCCTTTGTAATACAAGGATTGGCCCGATTTTGAAAAGGTCACACGACCGATGCGCGCTGGTCCGCTAATGTCGTTGCCCTTGTACTCGATATACATGATGCGGCTTTTCATACTTCTTCTCCGATAGCAGTATATATTTTTGACGCTGCTTTGCCAAAATCGCTCGTCGGCGTATGTATACTCAAATGTGACTCCTAATCGCGTTGATCGGAGGCGGACTCGCATCACAAATGGGATTGCAGTTCTGGATGCAAGTATCGCGACCGAGCGCTTGTGGATTTGTGGTTGTGGATCGCACGATTTTTGTGTAGGCTTTTTGTATGTTGAATTGTGCCAAGAGGACTGGAGAGATGTGTAGCTGCATCTGTTGTCCACCAGTGTGCTCTGGCACGGGGAGAACTGCACTCTAGAAGGCTGATTCCAGCTCGATTTTCTAGAACCCACCGCCAGAGGTAATTGGCCGGTGGGTTTTTTGCTTTTGAGGCAAGGGGATGGACGGAAAAGGGAAATTGGAAAATGGAAATGGGAAATGTGAAATTGGAAAGTGGAAACGAGAAAATAAAAAAGGAGAAACGAAATGGCTGATTATAAGCACCCCGAAGTATTGGTCTCGACCGAGTGGGTCGCGCAGCATTTGAACGATCCCAAGGTGAGACTGGTGGAAGTGGACGTGGACACGACGGCGTACGATCAGGGGCACATACCCGGAGCGGTGGGCTGGAACTGGCAGACGCAGCTTCAGGACAACATTCGCCGCGATCTGATTGACAAGCCGGCGCTCGAACGGCTGCTTGGGAAATCGGGAATCGCGAACGACACCATTGTGCTGTTGTACGGAGATAACAACAACTGGTTTGCCGCGTACGCTTTTTGGCAGTTGAAGTATTACGGCCACGCGGACGTGCGGCTGATCAATGGCGGCCGGAAGAAGTGGTTGGAAGAGAAGCGGGCGCTGACCACAAGCCCGACGAATGTGGCTCCCGCAAAATACACGGCAAAAAATCCCGATGAATCCATCCGCGCGCGGAGGGAGGACGTCTTCGCGATACTGGAACGCCGGAATCCGGGCGAGCTCGTTGATGTGCGCTCGGTGGACGAGTTCACCGGAAAGATTCTTGCGCCTCCGGGGCTTTCCGAGACGGCACAACGCGCGGGGCACATTCCGGGAGCGGCAAATATTCCCTGGGCGCAGGCGGCGAATGAGGACGGAACATTCAAGTCCGCGGATGCGCTCGCGCAGCTTTATAGCGGCAAGGGCATCACGGGCAAGAATGGAATCATCGCTTATTGCCGGATCGGGGAGCGCAGTTCGCACACGTGGTTCGCACTGAAATATCTGCTCGGCTATGACAACGTGAAGAATTACGATGGCTCGTGGACCGAGTGGGGGAATCTTGTGGGCGCGCCGATCGAGAATAATTTTGCGAAGGCGGCGGTTGCGGCTGATTGATTTGGCGGAATTAATTGAAGAAAGGCCGGGCGGGTCTTAGACCCGCCCCTACGGCAGGTGCTTGCGTTCGGGCGAGGACGGCGCGGAGGAGGGAAGATGAATTAAGAATGCATCTGTGGGGTATCGGTAAATCAAAAACGCCGGCAAGATGCCGGCGCTACGAATGACATCGTGCCGCTACGGGCGGAGACATTCAAAGGAGAATGCCGTGAGTAAGATTTTATCCGAAGTGCTTGGCGCAAATGAGAAGTTCAGCGCCCAATTTGGCGATCGAGCGAAATTGGCTATTCCGCCCGCCCGGCGCTTCACCGTACTTACTTGCATGGATGCGCGGCTCGATCCCGCACAGTTCGCGGGACTGGCGGAGGGCGACGCGCACGTGATCCGCAACGCGGGCGGACGCGCGAGCGACGACGCGATTCGATCGCTGGTGATCAGCTACAAATTGCTCGGGACGCGCGAATTTTTCGTCATCCACCACACCGAATGCGGGATGGGATATTTCTCGAACGAAGTGATGCGCGGATTGCTTGCGTCGAGTTTGGAGACGGCCGAACTCACGCCGCAAGGATTCCGAGACGTTGGCAAGGGGCCCGGTTCGCGCGCGGGGGAATATATCGAGTGGCTGACGTTTAAGGAACCGCAGCAGGCTGTGCTCGATGATGTCGCGCGGATTCGCGCGCACCCGTTGATTCCGAAGTCCATTCCTGTTTACGGATTTATTTACGACGTGAAGTCGGGCAAGCTCATCGAGGTTGAGGGAGCGCGGGCGGCGGGGGCGGCGGGGTAGGCGATTGGGGCAGGTGGAACGGATGCCGGGCTGAAGCCCGGCGCTACAAGACGCTTTGGTTGGGGCCGGTGAGCAATTTTATGGGAGTAGGCTCTTTAGGATTGCTTCGACGCCGGCGGGCTTGAAGCCGAAGGGGCCGGGGGCGGATTTGTAGGCGATGCGGCCGTCGCGATCGACGACGTAGAGGCGATCGGGCCAGCCGGTGTAGGCGCGGTCGGTGGGGTTGTCGATCGTATCCACGACGGCGGGAAATTTGATGCCGAGCTTCACGACGCAGAGTTGACCGAGTTCGGTGCGTTCGTCGTAGCTTTTCGGACTCGCGAACAGGATGTGATCGTCGACGTTATCCGAATCCTCCCAGAGATCCGTCGTGTGCGCCTCGCGGATGTAGACCACGTAGAACGCCGCGCGATCCTTGTGTTGCTCGTAAAGTTTATTGAGGGCGGGAACCTCCCGCCGGAAGGGCGGTCAGGTGTAGCTGCCGAAGACGAGGACGACGGGCTCTTGGCCGCGCACGGACGACAATTGAAAATGGCTCTTGTGATCGGTGCTCTCAAGCGCGAAATCCGGGGCCACGTCTCCGACACGGAGCGTGCCTTTGCGGGCGCTCATCCAGAGCGGTTTCAGCGGAAAGACGAGGAACGAGATGTCCGGGAGGTGGCGCATTGTGCGCGCGAAAAAGTCCGGCCCCTGGCACATGGCGAAGTAAAATCCGCCGGTAGCGGCGGCGTAAAGAACGACCAGGACGACGACGGCGACGAGCAACTTTTTCGCGAAAATTTTCATGGAAGAAGGCCGCCCAGCCCGAGCGCCGGAACGGCCTGAATCAGAACACACTACATGCGGGGCGCGGCTGAGTCTCTAGTATTTTCAGAGTATTCGCGCGCATGCGCCAGTGAAATGTGCCTTGTCAAAGGGCGATCCCTTCGAATCGTTGACATGATTCTCCGCTGGCAGTACTTTCCATGCATCGTTCCTTCCTTTTCGGGCCCTGATCGAGTTTCGAGATGAGGAGATCGCCGATGGAAAAGCAAGTTGTGCGTCTCACCTATTGGCTGGGCGTGATTTTTTCGGTGCTGGCCATAATTCTTCGAGCCAATGCCGCCTTCGGATGGTCGGCTTTTTTCTTCAAGTCAAACGGCAATCCGATTGGTTCGTATAGCTTCCTGCACGCGGCGATTTTGTTTTTCGTTGCTTCGATGGCGACGGCCGGTGTCGCGTGGACGAAGAAGCAGGGTTGGTAGGTAGGGCTTACGGCGGGCGAGTTCTCAAAAAGAGAGCCTCGCCGCCCTCCGTTCAGTCATTCTGTCCGCGGGGCGACGAGGCTCAAGATCGCGTATTGAATCACCGAATGATTCGCGAGCGGCCGGCTATTGCACCGGGTGCGCGTTCAGGTATCTGCAGACGTCCTTGACCGAATTGCTGAGCCACGCGGTGGATGTGGCGAATACGACCTCGCCGCCCTTCTTAAAGAGGACGAACTTGTAGCCGTTCGGCCAGCCGATGGCTTCGAGCATGTAATCGGACTTCGTCGAATCCGAAACAATCGTGGCGTTGGGGCACTTGTCGTTCAAATTTTTTACAATGTCCGCCAAGGGAACATTCGATCGTGGCGACATGAAAATTTTGATCGGAGATTTGTCCGCGTATGCCGTGCCGGCACACGCGGCGAAGATAAGCAAAATGGCGATAGAGCTGAGCCGGATAAATTTCATGGTCTGATCCTCTCTTGCATCGTGGATGTGGGGACCATCACTATTGGGACGAGCCTTCGATTCAAATGGTTGCACAGTGCGCCGGGCGTGGTTTTCAGGAAGTCATCCCCAAGCGCCGATTGGGGCGCCGGGGTGGAATTGGAAAGAAGCGTCCGGTGCGCGCGGCGTATTCGTCGTATTCTGATCCAAAGATTTCGCGTAAGTGGGCCTCTTCGAGCCGCACGCGTTCCAGATTCACCCAGAGCCAGCCAATTGCGAATCCCCATGCCAGGATGCTTGCGAGGGAGAGAGCAAACGCGATTCGCGCGGCAATCAGCGCGGCGTAACGCGGGTGGCGGACGAAGGCGTACGGACCGTCCATCAGGACTTTTCGATTTCCGAGATCGCCTTCAAATTGGCGCGAGAGGTACCGGTCGGTCCAGATGAGCCAGAGAGCGCTGAGAAGGTAAATGCCGAGGCCGACCGTTTGCAGGACGGGCTGTTCGAGAGCGCGGACGAAATGCCAGTGGCCGTAATCAATGTAGACGCTGATCTCGGCGACGCCGAAGACGCCGATCCAGAAAAGCATCAGCGAGTCGTAAGTCGTGCCGACGGCCTCGTGCAGAACTTCGCGCGAGCGGAAAATCACGCGGTAAAACTGCATCGTGGCGTAGACCCAGATCAGGCTGATCGCCAGAAATCCGCCCGAGAAAACATCCAGGCGCGACCAGGGATGCGGAGAGCCCCACTGCCGCAAGCAGCAGAGTGCCGCGGCGGTGTAAAGGACGATGAACACGAGCGAGGTCGCAAAAGCCTTCACTAAAAATCTTTGATTGGATGGCCCGGTTTCGGCCGGGGAGGGTGATGCGTGCTCCCGTGAGAATGCAGAGTCGCCTAGCATCTAACGTGGATGCTATGCGGATGCGCGCTTTGGGTCAATGCCGGAATGCGCGCCGGCACCCAAAATGAAATGCACCTTGCGGGCGCTCAACGCAATTGGAAGCCGATAGCGACGCGTACTATTCGTTAAATCAGTGCTCTGCGTTATACTCCCGGCGCCCAAACCTGCCCTCTCAGATCGTTGTGCAGTTCACCAGGGCGATGTGCCCTGGAAGGGGAAATCCTGTGAAGAAAACATTGTTTGTGGTGTGTGTATCGTTGTTTGCACTTCTCTGCGTCGCACGGCCTGCGTTGGCTCAAATCTCGAACGCGAAGGCCAATATCCTTGTGGACGACGACAAGGTGCAGTGTCCGACCGCGCAATATACGACGATTCAGGCCGCCGTCAACGCCGCGACTCCCGGCGACGTGATTCGAGTTTGCGCCGGAACGTATCCCGAGCAAGTTACGATTACGACTCCGCTCACACTTCGTGCCGATAACGGCGTCATCGTGAATCCGGTAACTACGCAGACTGTCACGGATGTCGCCGGGACTGACACCATCGCGGCTGTGTTTGTTGTCCAGGGCGTGGACGCGGACATCTCGGGCTTTATCGTGGATGGCTCGAACAACGGCCTGACCGCGTGTTCGCCACGGTTGGTCGGTATCCTCTACGAAAACGCTTCGGGGCACGTACGCCACAATGCCGTGCGTCATATGAATCTCGGCGGGAGCCCGGCGGTGAACGGCTGCCAGAGCGGAAATGGAATTGAGGTTGAGACGGCGAGCGGCTCGAATTCGAGCGTTACGGTGAATGAAAATAGCGTCTGGGATTACCAGAAGAATGGCATCACCGGGAACGAGCAGGGCACTCAGCTTATGGCCGACGGCAACACGGTCACGGGAATCGGCCCGACGACCGGCGCCGCACAGAATGGAATCCAGATCGGATTCGGTGCGGGCGGGACTTTGACGAACAACACGATCGCCGACAACGTCTGGTCATCGTGCACCTCGCCGACCGCCTGCGCGTTCAATGCTACCGGGATTCTGATCTTTGAGTCGAATGGCGTGATAGTGCGAAACAATTCGCTGGCGACGAATCAGGTGGGAGTTTATGTCGGCGGGGATAGTTCCAGGATCGCGTCGAACACGATATCGAACTCAGTTACGCTGATCGGTGTCGCGCTCGTCGGAAATAGCAACGTCGTCGCTCGCAACACGCTCACCCATGCCGATCAGGCCGGAGTCTACATCCAGGGAAACAGCAACAGAGTGACAGACAACGAGTTCATCGATACTTCGGTTGGAATCTTGACGGTATCTGGTTCTACTGGAAGCGTGATTCACGGCAACTCGTTCTTCGCGAATCTGGTGACGACTCAGGATCCGGCAGCGATGCGCGCCATCGGAGTAGTGCCGGTTCGCTAATAGCTTTGAAAATCATCGTCGGAACGCGCGGTGCGGACTCTCAAATCTGCGCCGCGCGTTGACTTCATCTCACCCGTGAACTAACATCCGCGCGTGTCGGAGTTCGATCTTGACTCGTCCGATTGCGCACCATGACTGACTCCTCCTCACTGATCGGGAGCACGATTTCGCATTACCGCGTCCTCTCGAAACTGGGCGGCGGCGGTATGGGAGTCGTGTATGAGGCCGAAGACCTCAATCTCGGCCGCAAGGTGGCGCTGAAATTTCTGCCGGACGACTTGTCTGCCGATGCCCAGTCGCTTGAACGATTCCAGCGCGAGGCGCGCGCTGCTTCCGCGCTGAATCATCCGAACATTTGCACGATTTATGAAATTGGGCAGCATGATGGGCGTCCTTATCTCGCGATGGAAATGCTGAAGGGCGAGACGCTCAAGTATCGCATCGGCGGCGCGCCGGTGGAAACCGAGACGCTGCTTGACATCGCGACGCAGATCGCCGATGGGCTCGACGCGGCGCACAGCGAGGGAATCGTCCATCGGGACATCAAGCCTGCCAACATTTTCATCACCATGCGCGGGCAAGCGAAAATTCTCGATTTCGGGCTGGCCAAACTCGTGCCTCTGAAGGGCGTGGCGCTCGATTCGGCTACAGCCGCGACGCTGGTTGACAAGAATATTTCCACTCCCGGCGCGGCTGTCGGCACGGTTGCCTATATGTCTCCGGAACAGGCGCGCGCTCGCGAAGTGGACTCGCGCACGGATATTTTCTCGTTTGGCGCGGTGATTTATGAGATGGCCACCGGCCGCCAGGCGTTCAGCGGGAACAGTTCGGTGGAAATTTTCGATGCGATATTGAATCGCGCGCCCGTGGCGCCGGTGCGGTTGAATCCATCCGTGCCGCCTGAAATCGAGCGGATCATCAACAAGTGCCTCGAAAAGGATGTGAAGCTGCGGTATCAGCACGCGTCGGATCTGCGCGCCGATTTGCAGCGCATGCAGCGCGACGCTGCTTCTGGCGCGCTCAGTGGTGCGCATTCCGCGCAGTCGGGCTCGTCTGCGACGCTGCCCGCGTCCGCCGGTTCGGGCACAGTCGCCTCGGTTGCGGCAGCCCCAGCGGCGCAGCCCGCGCACGCGTCTGGGAGTTCTGTGGTCGTCGCGGCGGCGAAGCAGCACAAAGGAGCGCTCATCGGCGGAATTGTGGTCGCGCTGCTGTTGATCGCCGGTGCCGGATACGGACTCTATTCACTTTTCGCGAATCGAACTGTGACGATCCCATTTCAAAGTTTCGCGATCACGCAAATCACGAATTCGGGCAAGGCGGTCTTCGCGGCAATTTCTCCGGATGGCAAATACGTGGTAAGCGTGGTGGACGAGGCCGGTAAACAAAGCCTGTGGCTTCGGAATGTGCCGACCGGCAGCAACACCCAGATTCTCGAAGCCGACGCTTTTCCCATTCGAAGCCCCGGGTTTTCGCCGGACGCGAATTATATTTTCTACCGCAAAGCGGCGGACGCCACGCAGACCGTATTCGTTATGTATCGAATGCCAGTGCTCGGCGGCACGCCGCAAGTCTTGGCGCGCGATGTTGACCAGGGGCCAACGTTCTCACCGGACGACAAGCGCATGGCGTACATGCGTGCAAACGATCCGGAAGCCGGCAAATATCGTCTTCTCACATCGAATCTGGACGGCAGCGACGAGAAGGTTCTCCAAATCGCTCCGCTGCCTTTCCCGGACAATCTCTCCTGGTCGCCCGACGGAAAGCGAATCGCCTTTATTTCCTATTCCCAGAGCAACGCCCCTGGCCAGATCAGCATTTTCGAAATTGCGAGCGGCAAAGACACTCCGCTCACATCGTTCGCGGACAAAACTTTCTCAGATCTGACATGGAACCCCGATGGCCGGGGGATTCTGGTGAGCTATCGTTCCTCGGGCTCAACCAACCAGCAGATTGGGTTCGTTTCCTATCCCGCCGGCCGCTTTCAATCGCTAACGAACGACACACGCGGGTACGAAACGCTGAATGTTTCTGGCGATGGCAAGGCAATGGTCTCGATACAGCGGCAAGAAACGGATTCAATCTCCTTGCTGCCCGTGACGGGCAAGGGGCAGCCTGGGGCAGTTTCGGGTCTCCCCAATCAAGCCGTCATTCAGGGTGTGGGTTGGGACGCGCAGGGAGACTTGATCGTCACGACGACGACTTCGATTCTGCGGATGTCGCCTGACGGGAGCCGGCAAGCGACTCTTCTTAGCGACCCTTCTGAGACCATACATTACTCGACGGTTTGCGGACGAGGCGGGCCCATTCTCTTCGCCACGCATCTCCGGGAGGGGAAGACGACGACAAATATCTGGCGCATGGAAGCGGACGGGTCCCGTCCAAAGCAACTCACGAGCGGCAAGGATGAAGAAGTCCCACTTTGCTCGCCGGATGGAGCTTCCTTTTACTACTTCGACCGTGCCACGTTTCAGACGATGAAGATGCCCATCAATGGGGGATCCCCGGAACTCGTCAAGGCTAGCGTGGTACCCAGCGGGTTCATGGAAGGCGCATTAAACTTTTCGCCCGACGGCAGGTGGATGCCGGAGGTCGCCGACGTAGCCGAAACGGCGACGCAATCGGTCGCGATCAAGGTTGCGCTGATTGATATCAGCGCGGGTGCAGAGATGCCCGCGAGATTTCTGAATCCTCGCGCTGACATCGCAAATCACATTGCCTTTACTCCGGACGGGAAGGCCGTGGCGTACAACGTCGTCGAAAACGGTGTTGGCAACGTTTGGGCGCAGCCGCTCGATGGCTCGCCGGGCCACCGGTTGACGAACTTCACATCGGATCAAATTCGCACATTCCAAATCTCTCCCGACGGCAAGTCGCTCGCTGTAGCGCGCCTGCACATTGTTTCTGACGCGGTCCTCTTGCGTGATACGCATACGGCGTCTCAATAGCCGCGCATCCGGCCTTAGCTGCTAGCCTCGCAGGACATCCTAGTGGCAGGTTTTTTGGATCATCTCGAGTTTTGTGGCCGAAATTGTTTGCGCCTCCGGGCTTTTGTCCGGATCATCTTTTATTTGTTTGTCACGCAAGAAAGTCCCGGTGATGGTCACGGTGTGCCGGACGTGTGCGTTGAGGTCCACTGTCGAGCTTTGGATGTAGTAGAGCTTCGCATCCCGCGTGGTGAGCGCAAAATCGCCTGGCTTGTCCCGGCGAAGCAGGCAGCCGGTGACGGTGGCTTCTTGCGGTTTGTGATGTGGAGTTTCGATTTCCTTCTGCGGCGCAGGGTCGCTCGGCGCGTTGCCGTGCGTGACTGGCGGCACCGCGATCAAAGTCACGCCTACCGCGAAGAGCGCTGCTACTCGTAGCGGCCTCGAAATCACATTTTTCGTTACAGTGTTCACCGTCAATCTCCTTCCCGGCAATTTTCTCGCGGCGTTCTGATTTGCGCGAATATGTTCAGCGGCCAGTCCTATTGTTCCGCAAGATGCCCGGCGCTGAGGCGCGTCTGCAGCGCGCCCAAAATCGAATCGCGCCCGATCAATCCCACGATGTGCCCCTGATCGAGAACGGGCATCTGATTTACGTCTTCGCGCTGCATGCGCTCGAGGATTTTGAGAACGGGATCGGCGGGCGCGGCCCAATGAATCTTGTCAATCGGCATCATCACCGCTTGCACCGACGTTGTGTCCCATTCATGCTTCGGAACTTCCCGGGCGGCGTGGAGCGTGACGAGGCCGACCGGCGTTCCGGCGCCAGTCACGATGTGGCAGCGGCGCCCGGTTCGCAGGACCTCGTGAACGTAATCGGAAAGCGAAATGTCGCGCCCCACGGTGGGCACATCTTTGGACATGATGTCTCCGGCGGTCACGCCTGCGAGGACGGACTGCACGGCCACCTGCGCGTAACTTTCTTGCGCGGCGTTCAGCAAGAACCAGCCGATGAATGCGAGCCAAAGCCCGCCGAAGCGATTGCCGCTTACGAATTGCCAGATGCCGCCGAAGATCATCAGGTATGCGAGAAGCTGGCCCGAGCCCGAGGCGTAACGCGTGGCGCGCGTGAAGTCCTTCGTAATTCCCCAGACGATTGAGCGGAAAATCCTGCCACCGTCGAGAGGGAAGCCGGGAAGAAGATTGAATGCCGCGAGGGCGAAATTGATCTGCCAAAGCCACGTGGCGGTGGCGAAGACGATTTCGTTGCCGGCCGCGAGACGGCTAGCCAGATAGAAAGCTCCGGAGAGGAAGAAGCTGGCGCCGGGCCCGGCAATGGCGATATTGAATTCCTGCTTGGCGCTCGATGGCTCCGCGCTGATTCGCGCTACGCCGCCGAAAACGAACAGTGTGATCGAAAGCACCGGCAAGCGATAGCGGAGCGCGACGACGCTGTGGCTGAGTTCGTGAAACACGACGGAGCCGAAAAAGAGGAAAGACGTCGCGATTCCCACGATCCAATGTTGCGCCGGGCTCCAGTTGGGATGTTGTGCCGTGAACTGCGTGCCGAGGGAAAACGTGATCAGGGCAAAAATAATGAACCAGCTTGGGTGCAGATAGATCGGGATCCCGAATACCTTGCCGATCCGGATTCCGGAACCGCGGTTCATCCGATTCCCCCGCCGAAGATTATAGCAATCCAGAATCGCCGCGTCCCGGATTCCACGTCGTGTCGCGGCCCCCACGCCGGACGTGCCGCCGGCCGCGCGTAACCGCCTCAATTTCAGCAAATTCAATTTGGCGCGGCGCTTGCCAGTGTGCAGATTGAAAGCTCAGCCGCAGGAAGGGAGACGCCGATGATCGCCGCGGTTCAGTTCGCCGGGTTGGCCTTATTGGTTCTGGCTTCGATTTCGTTCGCGCTGTTGCTTGGGTGGCTGAGCTTGTGGGGATTGATGAAGCTGATGCCCGCGACGCATTTCGCGGCGAGACCTGCGGCGCTTCGAGCGCCGATGCCTCAGCGAGTATTTCCGATTCAATCGCGGGAGCTGCGGCTTCGCGCAGCGGCGCGATGAGGTTTGTTTGGTTGAAGCAAGGAGGTGGCCATGTTGTTTCTCAAGGTCCTATTGGTGGTCAGTGGTTTCGGGCTGCTCGCAATGGTCGCGATGGTGGGATACGACATCTATCTCGCGCTGGAACTCGAGCGTTTGAATCGCGCGGAGGTCGTGCTGCCGCCTCGACGCTCTGCGGGCCACTCATTGAATGAGCGGGTGCGACGTCCATGAAAGTTCCTCGCCGGTTCGCGTCGAAGATCGGGGCCGGTGCGGATGTAACTGCTGGCAAAAACCCCTTGTGGGCGGATTCGCTCTCGCCGCAGCGAAGCCGCCCTGCCAGCGGTTCCGGGAAGCCGCTGATTTCCATTTTCAGATTCCGCTTTTCTGGGCTGGCATGTCTGTTCGTAACGCGGGAAGTGACTTCCGATTCGCTGTCTCGGCGGGCAGTGGGCGATTCTCCGTGTGCTATGATGACGAATCACGAACGCCTGGCGCACAACGATGCGGGCTGCCCGCCGACTGCTTCTCCTTCTGACGCTGATCATGCTCGCGGTTCCGATCAACGCCGCGCTTTCTCCCCAAATCACGCATTGGTGGGATTCGCCTGTGGAGTCGCTCGCCTCAAAGATTGCCGGCAATCTCACGCTGCAGGACTCGATCTCGCTGAATGTAAAAAATCTCTCGTCACTGGACTCAGCCGCCGCCGCCGGAGTTCGCGCGGGCGTGGAAAGCGCTCTTCAACGCCTGGGATTTGAAACCCGTTTGAAAGCTGCAGCGAATCGATTCATCGAAATAACGCTTTCGGAAAACCTTTACGACTACGTTTGGGTGGCGAAAATTAATGGGCGCGACGGAGAGAAGGTCGCGATTGTGAGTGTTTCGCGAGCCGCGACAACGCCTGGCGCGCCGCCGGAGCCGGCGATTTCATTGCAGCGGCAAATCATCTGGCAGCAGCCGGGCAAGATTCTCGATTTCGCGGTCCTTCCGGACGCGGGCGGCGGTTCGACACTCGTAGTCCTCGAGCCCGAGCGATTGGCTTTCTATCGGCCGGTAGCGGGCCAATTGCAATTGGATCGAGCCGTACCAATTGCGCGTGCGAAGCCGTGGCCCCGGGATCTTCACGGCAGAATCGATCTCGAAGGGAATACGGCCAGCTTGCCGGGATTTCAGTGTATCGGGCATTTCGACAGTCCCGAGACAATTGCGTGCTCGGAGACGCCTTCGGATAAGGAAGCGCCGCTACTATTCGCCGACGCGACGGTCCAGATCGGCGGGCGAGATGCAGAAGCTGTCAGGCTCAGTGGAACGTGCGGACCGGATTCGCTTCTGCTCGCGAGTGGCGCGGGCGATTGGACGCAGCCGGATTCGATTCGCGCTTACGCTTCAACCGACGATCAACCGGGAGCACTGAGTAAGCCGCTCGAATTCGCTGGCCCCGTTCTTGTTCTGTGGCCTTCGAGCGATCGGCAGTCGGCGCGCGTCATCTCGCGGAATCTTTTGACGGGAATGTATGAAGTTTCGATCGTTTCTGTATCCTGCAGTCGTTAGCGCGATGGCACTCGCCGGGTTTCGAGCCGCGGAACGCCCGTACTACGGCGGGGCGCTGCGAGTCGAAATCGGTGCGAGCGTCGCAACTCTCGATCCCGCGCGGAGCGCGTTGAACGCCGATGAACGGAGCGCGAAGACGGAGCTAGTTCCGCTGGTATTCGAAACGCTCGTCGCGCTCGATGCAAACGGGATTCCTCAGCCGGAGCTCGCAAGTTCGTGGGATCACGATCCCTCCGCGAAGCATTGGAATTTTCATTTGCGGCCTGGCGTCCGCTTTCACGATGACGCACCGTTCACGCCTGACATCGCCGCGGCCGCGCTCGCAAACCCTGATCCCTCGTGGCGTGTCAGCAGCTCGCCCGATGCCTTGAGCATCGAGACGAACGAGCCGGCGCCCGATCTACTCTATCTGCTCGCCGCGCCACGCCGCGCGCTCGTGCATCGCGCGGGCGACGGCGCCCTTGCTGGAACCGGGCCGTTCAAGATCACTTCGTGGGATGCGGGGAAGCATGCCCTTCTATCCGCGAACTTGAATTATTGGTCCGGCCGGCCGTTTTTGGATGCTGTGGATTTGACAATGGGAAATGCGCCGCGTGCCCGCATGATCGATCTTCAACTCGACAAAACTGATTTGGTGGATTTGCCGCCGGATTTGGTGCGGAGCGCCGCCGACGGCAAGCTTCGCGCAACCGTAACTGTCCCCACAGAGTTGCTGGCTTTGGTGTTCCAAACAGACCGCCCCGCTGTTCAGGACTCGCGCGTCCGGGAAGCGGTGGCTCGCGCGATTGACCGGGCATCTATCGTCAATTTCATTTTGCAAAAGCAAGGCGAAGCGGCCGGAGGCCTATTGCCGCAATGGCTTAGCGGCACTGCCTTTCTCTTTTCCACGTCCGCCGATACAATCGGCGCTAGCAAACTTTCGGGCCAGATCAAGCCTTCTCCGGCGCTGGTCTTGCGATATGATTCTGGCGCGGCCATTGATCAGGTTATCGC
Organism: uncultured Acidobacteriota bacterium; assembly: GCA_963838705.1. GTDB lineage: Bacteria > Acidobacteriota > Terriglobia > Acidiferrales > UBA7541 > Palsa-147. The sequence goes on from CAWIRU010000007.1 coordinate 1,420,176, forward strand.
GGAGCGAATTGCCGTGAACGCGCGGGGGGCGGGAATTACAATTACGGCGCGGGCGATGCCGGCCACGCCGATTTTGGCTGATTACGACGCGCGGCTCGTCCGCTTGCCGCTCTCCTCACCCGAGCCGAGAGCGGCGCTAGACAGCTTGTTGACCGAGCTTGCGCCGGCTTCCGGTGAGGATCTTGGGCCGCTGCCGAATCCGGCGACCGCGGAAGAAATTTATTCTCGAGAACGCGCCGCACTCGATGGCTACGTCGTCGTTCCGATAGTGCACCTGCCGCGAATCTACGGCGTGGGAAATCGCGTGAGGAACTGGGAAATTCGCGCGGGAAACGCTCTCGGGGGTTGGCGACTCGCCGACGTATGGGTTGAAGGGGAAGCGCAGTGACGTTTCGAGCAAAGCTCTTCTGGCTGTTCACATTTTTCGTGGTCCTCGCCGTGGGGCTGGTGGCCACGGGCGTGACGATCACCACGCGCCACGCTTTTGAAGAGCTCGATACGCGGCACACCGATGCGCTCGTGGCGCAGTTTCAGCGCGAATATCAGAGGCGCGGCCAGGAAGTTGCGCTGCAGGTGCGCGGGATCGCGGACGCCGAAGCTACGATCCGCATGGCGATTGAGCTGAGCCGGCCGAATGCCGACGTCTCCATCTACGTGAATGACGCGCACGGCGTTTCCGCATCTCACCAGCTTGATTTCCTTGATTTCGTGAATAACGACGGCTCAATCATTTCCTCCGCCGAATGGCCGACACGGTTCGGATACAAGATGGAGTGGTTGATTCAGCCGGAAGACTGGGCGACGCGGGGCGCGTTTCTGACGCGCGTGGATACCGGGGAAGGCCCGGCGCTCGGGCTGCTTGCGGTCGCGACTCTCCGTGTCGGAGACAAAAACCTTTACGTTGTCGGTGGTGAGAAGCTCGGCAAGGAATTCCTCAGCACGCTCGCGCTCCCCGAGGGCATGCGCGCGGTTCTCTACCGCAATCTCGATCCGAATTTCTCCGCCGTGGATTTGATCGATGCGAACGGGCCGTTCGAACAAGCCGAGCGCCTCGCGCCCCTCGTAGAGAAGGAGCGCCAGCAGCCGGTCGAGCAAACGATGCGAATATCCTGGCGAGCGGATCCGGCCAGCGCGGAAGTGTTTCACGTGCTGCCGCTCAAGGGGCGAAGCGGCGAGCTGCTTGGCGTGCTGCTGGTTGGCAGCTCGCAGCGCGAACGTGTCGCCGTCGAGGGGCGAATTATCCTTCTGGCCATCGGCGTTACGATTCTCGGCGTCCTCCTCGGAGCGCTGTTGAGCTGGTGGGGCGCGACGCGGGTCACTCAACCTGTGACGAAGCTCGTCGAGGGCGCGAGGCAAATTGCGGCGGGGAACTTGAATACATGGGTTTCCGTCACTTCGAAAGATGAGATCGGGCAGCTCGCGCGCGCATTCAATCAGATGAGCGAACAGCTTCTCGATCAGCGCGAGCGAATGGTGCAGGCGGAGCGCGTCGCCGCGTGGCGCGAGTTGGCCCGCCGGCTCGCGCACGAGCTGAAGAATCCGCTGTTCCCGCTGCAGATCACCGTCGAGAATCTCCGCCGCGCGAGGGAACAGCATCCGGAGCAATTCGACGAGGTGTTCCGCGAGTCAACGGCGACGCTGCTTTTTGAAATCGAGAATATGAAGGCGATCGTCGCCCGGTTCAGCGATTTCGCCAAGATGCCGCCGCCGGTGTTGGGCCCGGTCAATCTGAACGACGTGGTCCGCAACGTCTTGAAACTCTACGAAGCGCAGTTTAGCGCCGTCGGGAAGCCGCCGATCACTTCGGAATTGCATCTCGACGACACGCTGCCGATTATTCAAGCCGATCCGGTCCTGCTGCAGCGCGCCATCGAAAACCTCGTTCTGAATGCCATGGACGCAATGCCGGGCGGCGGGATGCTCGCATTGACTACGTCGCATCGCGATGGGACCGTCCGGCTCGAAGTTTCGGATTCGGGCGCGGGCTTGACTCCCGAAGAGTGCCAGCGCCTGTTCACGCCGTATTACACGACGAAGCAGCACGGGACGGGCCTCGGCCTCGCGATTGTGCAATCCGTGGTCAGCGATCACGGCGGAACGATTTCGGTCCACAGCGACCCCGGGGTCGGAACGACATTCCGGATCGATCTCCCTGTCGCTCCGCGCGAACATGCGCTCGAACCGGAGCCGCAGCCCGTCCCGGAAGTCGAAGCGAAGGTTGAAGAGACCCCACCCAGCACCGATGATACCGGCGCTGGGACGCCCGCCAGTGTCGAGGGGGCGTAATCCTCGGTGCCCGCCGCAAAAGCCCACGTCTTAATCATTGATGACGACGCGAACACGCTCGCCTCTCTCGCCCGCGCTTTCCGGCTGGCCGGTTACGAAGCCACCGTGTGCGATAACGCGGCGCGGGGCTTCGAGATCGCCAAGACCGAGCGAATTGACGTAATCCTTTCCGACGTCGTGATGCCGGGCAAAGACGGCATCGCGCTCCTCGAAGATTTGAAAGCCGCCGGAATTGCGATTCCGGCGATCATGATGTCCGGACAGGCCACGATAGGAATGGCGGTCCGCGCCACGAGGCTCGGCGCCGCCGATTTTCTCGAAAAGCCGATCTCCACCGAAAAGCTGCTGCTCACGGTGGAAAATGGGCTGCGCATCGCGCGCCTCGAACAGGAAAACCGCGATCTGAGAAAACGCCTCGGCAAACACCAGATTCTCTGGGCGAGCCCGGCAATGAAGCAATTGATGGAGCAACTGGAACGCGTTGCCGCGAGCGAAACGCGGGTTTGCATTCGCGGCGAGACGGGAACGGGCAAAGAGCTCGTCGCGCGGACGATCCACGAGAAAAGCGCGCGGCATGCTGGACCATTCGTCACGCTCAATTGCGCGGCGATTCCGGCCGAGCTGATGGAATCGGAATTATTCGGCCACGAGAAAGGCTCATTCACGGGCGCGGCTTCGCGCCACATCGGCAAATTTGAGCAGGCGCATCGCGGGACGCTCTTCCTCGATGAGATTGGCGACATGCCGCTCACGATGCAGGCGAAGTTGCTGCGCGTTCTCGAGGAAGGCGAAATCGAGCGGGTCGGCGGCGACAAACCGATTCCGGTGGATGTTCGCGTGATTGTTGCCACGCACCGCGATCTGGAAAATCAAGTCAAGCAGGGGTCGTTTCGTGAAGACCTCTATCATCGCATTTATGTCTTTCCCGTGATGCTGCCGCCATTGCGCGAGCGCCGCGAAGACATTCCGGTGTTGGCCGCTCATTTCGCGCGCCAGGTCGCCGAGCAAAATGGCTGGAAGCCGAAGTCGTTTTCCGCGGAGGCGATCGGGGAGCTCGAGCGTTACGCGTGGCCGGGCAATGTTCGAGAACTGCGCAATGTGGTCGAGCGGGTTCTTTTGCTTTCGACGGGCGACGAGATCGAGGCCGGCGACGTCCGGCTCGCGTTGCCGCAAGTACGAGCCATCGCTGGAACCGCAGCTTCCGCAGCCGCGATTGGTGCGCTCGCAGAAAGAACCGCGCAGTTCGAGCGCGAGACAATTCTTGAAGAGCTGAAGCGCCACGGCAATCACATGACCAATACCGCGAAGGCTCTCGGTCTCGAACGCAGCCATCTCTACAAAAAGTGCCAGCAACTTGGCATCGATCTTCACGCCATCCGCCACTCGGAGTAGTTGCGGCCTCGGGGTTCCGAACTAGATTCTCGGGATAGCCTTCAGATGGTTTGTGTCTTGGATTGGCTGAAGCACCGCTTCAAGACGATGTGTGTTGGCAGGTAGATAAGTAGAATCAATGGAGCTAGGATCACTGCCAGGTGAACGGGCGCAGGACCCCAGGATCGCCGGAAGAAGGGATCGGCAATCGCAAAATTAATATTTTTCTGCGGGTCAATGAACCTCGATGTGATCACGACGGCTACAGCGATCAATGATTGGAGGCGCAGCGCCCGGGGATCGTATCCGGTGCGGCGCAGAGACAGCAGCAAGACTATCGGCAGGGCGATATGAAATGTGCTCATGAGCCGCACGCCGAGAGGAAAGTGCTTATCGAAGAAGTATTCAGTGCCGCCGATCAGGTGATGTCCGGAGAGCAGGGTCCAGGAAACATCCACGATCCACGCAACATCCACCACCAGCGAACTCACCGCCTGGCTCGAGATCAGCAGAACATTACCCGTCCAAATTCCAACGCACGTCAATAACACGGCGAGGTCGCAAAGAAAAAGAAACGAACTTGGTCCCCAGTAATACAAATACGCCGGCACCCAGATCGCGAGCCAAAGGAGCGACGCCCACCGGGCCCACGTGGGAAATGGGTGAGATGAAGGCGCGAGCTCTGCCATTCGCTGGGAACCAGTTCGCGAATCCTATCAGAATCTCGGGCCAGAATCTCCGGCTGACGCCGGGGCGCGCCGCGTGCGAAAATTCAGAATATGGATCCAGCCGCGATAACAGCGACGATTGCCGGGACGGCAGCGGCGTTCACGGCAGTGGGGGCGTGGGGCGCGTTCGTTCCGTCCTCTCAGTTGTTCGGTCCTACGCTGCGGCGAACGGGCGATTCCCGCGCGATCGCCCTTACATTCGACGATGGCCCGAATCCAACGGCAACACCCGGGTTGCTGGATCTGCTGGACAAGCACGGCGCGCGCGCGACATTTTTCATGATTGGCCGGCGTGTCCGTGAGTTTCCGAAGATCGCCGCGGAGGTTGTCGCGCGCGGCCACGCCGTTGCGAATCACACTGACACTCATCCAAACCTGGCTTTTCATTCCAAGCGCAGGGTCGCGGATGAAATCTCGCGATGCCGCGAAGCGATTTCATCAGCCACAGGACGTGAAGCGCGGTGGATGCGTCCGCCATTTGGAGGGCGCGGCCCGGCGCTGGATCGAGCTGCGAGCGCCAGCGGCATCACGGGCGTAGTGATGTGGTCGAAGTGGGCCTGGGATTGGAAAGTGCAGCCGGCCGAGCCTGTGATTGAACGCTTGCGGCGCGTGCGCGGAGGGGATATCGTCCTCCTGCATGACGGCGATCACCGCGTGGCCGAGGGCGACCGGCGCCACACCGTTCGCGCTGTGGAATACTGGCTGCCGCGGTGGAAAGATGCCGGGCTGCGTTTCGTGACCGTTGACGATTGGAATCAGAAGTCCTGAGAGGGCGGAGCGATGGACGAGAAAAATTTCTACGACGAAAAAGAAGAGACGAAGCAGATTCCTCTCACCTGCCCGCATTGCCGCCAGGAGAACTCTTATCCCGTTCGTTGGAAGACGCGCACGAAAAAAGCGCAGCTACCGCGCGGCGCCAACGACAGCGATCGCGCCCATTATGAAAAGGCGCGATCATACATGGTTCGCGTGGACGACATGGTCGCCTGCCGCAACATCCGCTGCCGCAAGCGTTTCGATCTCACGGGACAGACCGTCGTCTTGATCTAATTAGGCGCGTGCGCCCGCGTCACATTCGCCGGGAGCACTTCGCTCGGTGAATGCCTAAATTTCCGGGTACAAATCAAAGAACGCGCCCACGGATTGCTTGAGCGCGTTTTCGATTTCCTCGCGGCTTCCTTCGATGAGGTGCATCGTGATTCGGCCCGTTTTACCGTTCTTCAGGGTCACCGTCGCTTCGTTCACGGCATCTAGTTCGTCGAGAGGGAAGAGCCGCATTCCATAGACCAGCGCCAACTTTGCCATCGGGTTTCTCCGGTTAGATTCTTGCGATTGGATGATACCCGTTTCGGAAGGACTCAGGAGTTCTCTTGCGTTTGAGTTGAGAATTCTCTTTCCGCGTCGCTATCAAGCACGTCGCGGATTTTGGAGGAGAGGCCTCGAAGCGTAAACGGCTTTTGCAGGAACGCGACGTCGCCCTCGAGCACGCCCGCACGGAAAACAGCGTCGTCCGTGTAGCCGGAGATGAAAAGGATTTTCAGTTTTGGCAGCTGCTTTTTCAATTCGATGGAAAGCTCGCGGCCATTCATCTTGGGCATCACGACGTCGCTGATCAGCAAATCGATTCGATCGGTATACGATTCGGCGATACGTATGGCGTCCGGGCCGTCTTGAGCTTCCAGAACCGTGTGCCCGGTACCCTTCAAGAAGTCGCAGACAAGCGAGCGGACGCTCTCTTCGTCCTCGACGAGAAGGATCGTTTCCGTTCCCGGCGCGGGCGCGGGTGCCGATGCCTGCGGCTTCACGGCGTCCACGGTGTCGGTGGCGAGCGGAAGATAAATTTTGAATGTCGTGCCATGCCCCACTTCGCTGTACACCCAAATGTAGCCGTCGCTTTGTTTCACGACGCCGTAGACGGTGGAAAGTCCAAGACCCGTGCCTTTGCCGGCATCTTTCGTGGTGAAAAATGGCTCGAAAATTCTGGCCTGAGTCGCCGCGTCCATTCCCGTGCCCGTGTCGCTGACGGCGAGCATGACGTAAGGTCCCGGCTTAACCACCGTGTGTCTCTGCGCGTAGGATTCATCGAGCTCGACGTTCGCCGTTTCGATCGTGAGCCGCCCGCGGGAAGGCATGGCGTCGCGCGCGTTCACGACGAGGTTCAGCAGGATCTGTTCGACTTGCCCGGCGTCCGCCTTTACGCGGCCCAGGACGGTGCCGGGACGGAAAATCAGTTCGATGTTTTCGCCAATGAGCCGGGAGAGCATCTGAATCATTCCGGAGACTACGGTATTGAGGTCCAGCACCTGCCGTTGAAGCACTTGCTGTCGGCTAAACGCGAGCAATTGGCGCGTCAGGGAGCTCGCCCGATTCGCAGCTTTCTGCACCTGATCGAGCCGAGCGAAGAGGGGATCGGCCGGCTTCATGCCCGAGAGAATCAGCTCGAGATGGCCTTTTACGACCATCAGAAGATTGTTGAAATCGTGCGCGACGCCGCCGGCGAGTTGCCCGATCGCCTGCATCTTTTGAGACTGCCGCAATTGCAATTCGAGGTGTTTCCGATCCGAGACGTCCTCGGCGATTACTTCGAAATACGCAATCTTTCCGTTGACGTCCCGCACCGCGCGGCCGCCGAGGTACACCTGAATTGATTTGCCGTCGCGGCGTTTCCATTGCGCTTCAACGCCTTCCGCGCTGCCTTGCTCGATCAACTCGCCGACAAAGCGCGCATGGGACTCCAACACTTCGAAGACATCCGCGCCGAGATTGAGGCCGAGAAGCTCGCGTTCGCTTTCGCAGCCGAGCATCTGCACGAGCGCGCGATTGACGAGTGCAAACGCGCCATCCGTCGTGCAGCGGCAGATGCCGTAGGGAGCCTCTTCAATCAGCGAACGGTAGCTCGCCTCGGATTTCCGCAGCGCTTCCTGAGCCTGCACGCGATCCGTGCTGTCGAGCGCGATGCCGATGGCGCCGACGATGTTGTTGTTCGCGTCATGGAGCGGTTCGGTGTGGCATTCAAAGGTGCGATCCTGCCAAATCGTGACGTACGTGGATGATTGGCCGTTGATCGCGCGGAGGTGCGCCGCGATGGACTCGTGCGAAGAATCCCGTGTCCCGTAGTAGTCGAAAATACTCATGCCGGAAACTTCGTTCGGTTTTTGCTGAAGCGACTTGAGTCCGGCACCCATCGTGGACACGAAATTCAAATTGATATCCGTGGTCCAGAGAACAGCGGGCATCCTCTCGACCAGCATTCTCACGCGGGCGCCCTGCGCGACGCCATCCTCGTGCGATTTTTCAAGCGCGGCCAGCATCCGATTGATCGAACCGCCGAGATTGGTGAGTTCGTCATCACCCGGCACCGTAATCCGCGCCGCCAGGTTTCCGCTCGCTCCCACCGCCGACACGTCCGAACTAAGACGCCCAAGGCGAGAAAGTACAAGTCGCTCCAACACGATCAGCGTGACCGCCGTAAACACCGCGCCCGCCGCCAGAAGCAGGAACATGAACTGCAGCAAGCTCACGCGCCCCTGGTGATAGAAAGTTCGCGGCAAGGTGAGCTTCAGAATCAGCGTGGGCTTTCCGTATATGTCGTCTAAAAGGCGGTACGCGCCCAGGTTTTCGTCGTCAATCGCGCGAACGTACTGCTGCGAATCCACGGTCAGATGAGTCGCGGCCTGGACCGTTTCGGCCGAAGCTTGCGATGACCCGAGTGGAATCAGGTTCAAGTCTAGGTGCGTGACCTCGCCAAGGTGGTCGAGTTCCTGGCCGTCAACCCAGCGGCCCACGACGAAAGCGCCCCTAATGGGGCCGCGGTTGTCGCTGGTAAGTATCGGTTCCGACGAAATAATCGCCGGGCCGTCCCTCAAGTTGATAAGCCCAACGACCCTGCTGCTCGTTTCGGCAAACCGCGTCAAAATCGTGCCGGGACGGATAACTTCCAAGAGGTCGGAGGGCACGGCGACCTCACGCTGGCTGCGGAGATCGAAGCCCTTTTTGAAGACGATATGAGCCGAGTCGTCGGCAATCACGACAAAATTGATTCTGAGAGTCGCAAACGATTCGTTCGGCAACTCAGATTTCACGAAGGCGGGTGATCTGTGCTGTACGTAGTCGTACATCTGGTCCCACGAGGAGAAGTCGATCGCCTGTCTCGAAAAGCCCGCCTCGCTGTCGCGGATGCCGCTGACCGCGCGATCCAGATTTTGCTCGGCGTCTTCTCCTTCGAGGTTTTTAAACCCGTTCAGGATGACGGCGCGGGAAACGAAGTATAGGCCGCCCACCAGCACGAAAATCGTTATGCCAATGGACCAGAGGGTCCTCTGGCGAAGCGACCGGCGGCGCGACCTGCGGACAGGCCGGCCTGGATTTGGCGCACGCGACCCCATTCTCGCATTATATCCGGGGCACATTAGCTCAACCCCGGCCATGCTTAGGTGGTATACAGTAAGCGTAACGAGCCTTTGCCGAGGCTCCGGGGGAGGCTGGCATCCGCCGAGGACGAGCCTGCATCCCAGAGGTACGGTATTTGAGGTGATTCCGATGAAGCTTTATTCCTCCAGCTCTTTGCGGCTCCTCGCGCTTGCATTGGCGCTTGGCCTCACAGCCAGCGCGCATGCCCAGCAGGACGGCCCGGCACCGGCGCCTCCAACGCCGCCTCAGACCGATGCCGCGCCAGCAGCTGCTCCACCGGCCGCTCCAGGGGCCACAGCGGGCCCGGCTGCGCCCGCCCCTGCTGCGGCGCCATCGAAGCTCGAGTTGCCGGTCGGAACCCACCTGCCGCTCGTCTTGCACAACGGTGTTTCAAGTCGGACCGCGAAGGTTGGCGACCCCGTCTATTTTGAAACGCTCTTCCCCGTGATGCTGAATGGCAAGGTCATTGTCCCGGCTGGGTCCTACGTCAGCGGCGAAATAACGGAAACGAAGCGCCCTGGGCGAGTAAAAGGTAAAGCGGAAATCATGTTGCGTCTTCAGACGTTGATTCTGCCTAATGCCTACATGGTCAGCTTCGCCGGTTCGCCAAGCAACGCCAGCACCGGCGGAAACGAAACGACAGACGCCGAAGGCAAAGTGATCGGCGGAAGTGATAAGGCCTCAGACATCGGCACAATCGCCAAAACAACCGCCGCTGGGGCAGGAATCGGCGGAATCGCCGGCGCAGCGTCAGGAAGACCCGGGGCGGGCATTGGAATTGGCGCAGCCGCGGGTCTCGCAGCCGGATTGGCAGCCGTGATGTTGACTCGCGGGCCGGAGGCGGAATTGCCGCGCGGTACGACGCTCGACGCAGTGCTGGATCGTCCGCTCTCGTTTGAGGCCGACAAGATCAATTTCACCGGGCCGGGCCAAGCCTCGACTCTACCCGGGCCTGGAAGCCGTGAGACGCAGCGCGTCAAACTGAATCCGTTCTGATCGCATCAACGCGAAGCGATTTAGCGAGCGGCAATTCGTTGCTGCGTGGCGAAGCGAAGGGGCGAGAATTTCTCGAGCGCGAGCGATGGCCTTCCATCCACGATCCATTCCCGCATGACGCGCGCGGTACCCGGCGCAAGCAGAATTCCATTGCGGTAGTGTCCTGTAGCGATCCATAAACCTTCGATGTCCGTCGGGCCCAAGATCGGCAAGTGATCGGGCGTGTCGGGCCGCAAGCCCGACCAGGTATCCACTATTAAGGCGCTCGCGAGGCTTGGCGCCAGCTCGATCGCCGCGCGAAGAATTTGTTCAATCCCCTCGGCCGTCACTTGCTTTTCAAAGCCCACATTTTCACTCGTGCTTCCGGCGATGACGCGGCCGTCGCCGCGTGGCACCACGTAGCCGCTGTGCGCGCGCAGGACGTGCTTCGGCGCAGATTGTGCGGGCTTCAGGGCGACGATCTGCCCGCGAACAGGAGACGTCGGCGCGTAACGCGAGATGCCCTCCACGCCGGCGGAAAAGCAACCAGCGGCAACGACGACGTGCTTGGAATGAAATGATTCGCCGCCCACCACGACGCCATCGCAACGCCCTCGGTCAGTGAGGACTTGATTCACGGCCGTGCCGAGAGAGAGTTCGGCCCTTTCGCGTTCAGCGGCCGTCAAAACCGCATGCGTCAAAGCGCGCGGGTCAACCGAACATTCATATGGGAGCCAGGCGACCGCGGTTGCATTCTCGGCAATGCTGGGTTCGATGTCGCGGGCTTGCGCAGTGGAAACCGATTCAACCGAGAGTCCGGCATCGCCGAGTAGCGCGACAGCGCGATTACGCTCGCCCTCCGCATCAGGTCCGAAATAAATCTTCAAGGTGCCGTCGCTGCGGAAATGCCCCGGAAGCCCCGAAACCTCTTCAATCAATTGCACGAAATGCGGGTAACTCGCGAGGCTCATTCTAGCGAGCGGAAGAACGTGAATGTCGTCCGTAGACTCTGGCTCCGGCGAGAGCATCCCTGCCGCCGCCCACGACGCTTCGAGGCCAGGCTCCTGCCGATCGACGATCAGGACGCTGAGCTTGTGAGTCGCCAGCTCAAAGGCCAGCGATCCGCCGATTATTCCGCCGCCCACGATGATGGCGTCGAACGTTTTCACGAAATCATCTTATCAGGATTTCGAATTGGACCGAGGTCAGCGCGCCCCGACACAAAAAGATCTCGCGGAAATAATCGCGAACCGCGCGATTCGCTAGAGTGTATTGACGAGTTCGATGGAGAGCAATTGAGCTTTCTGTGCGAGATTTTGCGCGCGGGTGTAGTCGGAGGCTTGCAGGGCATCGCGCGCTTGAGTGATAAAACCTTGGATCTTCTCGACCATTTCCTGCTGTGAAGAGCTCAATTGGTGTGCGCCGGCCTTCTGCAGATTTTTCTGCGCCTCGCTAATACTGTCGTTCGTCCGATGCTCGTATGCGGCCTGATCGGCCTGGGAGATTTGCGGCGAGATCTGCGGCGGCGCCGGGCGCGACGCGGGCGCGGAATCAGCGGCTGGCCTGTGCGGCGGGGGAGTCGTGTGGTGCTCTGGAGGCGGCGTCGGCTGAGGTACTGTCAGAAAGGCCAACTCGAGATCGTCCGGCTCATCGTGTCGCACGTCGGGCGGGGCCGGAAATAGGATTTGCTGGTGCCGTGGCGGCGCCGGCTTTGCCACCGCCGCGCGGACAGTTTTATGCCCGCAACCGGACGTGCCGGCAAAAAATAGCGATGCGACGGCCAGCAGCAGCGGCGCACACCAACGCGCCGGAACCGCGAGACCGTAGCCGAATGGGAAATGGCTGGGCACTTACATATTCCCGTGCGCGAACGGTTTCGTGTAATCGCGCAGTTTCGGAACTGGAGTCTCGACGGAGCGGCCGAGCGGCAACTCGATGGTGAAAGTCGTGCCCCGGCCGACCTCGGATTCGAATTCTATCGAACCGTTGTGCAGTTGTACAAACCGAAATGTATTTGCCAGGCCGATTCCGGTACCTCCCGGCCGCGTGGTGTAGAACAACTGGAAAATCTTGGCGCGGTCTTCCGGACTGATTCCTTTGCCCGTATCCGAAATTCGAATCGCGGCCATCTCTCCGTCTTGGCGAAGGCTGACCGTGATCTGCCCTCCCGAGGGAGTAGCTTCGCAGGCGTTCAGGATGAGGTTGAGCACCCCCTGGTGAATGAGCCGGCGATCGATCCGCACGGGAGGAAACGCGTTCGGTATTTCCTTGACGAGAACCAGACCCGCGCGCGCGATCGAAGGCCGAGCGCCTTCAACGACCTCATTTAACAGACCGGGCAAATCCGATTCTTCCAATTCGATCTCCACCGGCCTTGTGAAATCGAGAAACGTTTTCACGGCGCGGTCCAGGCGATCGATTTCGTTGTCGAGCATGTTCACAGCCTGCTGCGGTTCGGCCTCGCTCGAGAGGCTTCCCTTGAGCACTTCGAGCCACACGCGCATCGAATTCAGCGGGTTTTTCACCTCGTGCGCAACGCCGGCGGTAATGCGGCCCAGCGCGGCCAGGCGCTCGGAAACCTGGAGCTGCGAGCCGAGCCGCTCGTACGATTCGAGGTCGCGCAGCGTGACCAGTGTTCCCATTTGCTCGCCCTTCTCGGCGATCGACTGCGCGCTAATTGCGATGCGCCGCGGCCCATTTGGGCTATCCAGCCGGACTTCGGCGGATTCCACCGGCTCGATGCGGTCGCCCTGCAGGCGAAGCGCATCGCGCATGGGGTGGCCATGGCCGAAAATTTCGCCCACGCGCCGGCCAAGAATCGTCCCGGGCATCACGCCGAGAAATTTTTCGATGGAGGGACTTCCCAGCACGCAGCGCCCGTCCGCATTGAAGAGCAAGAGACCGTCTTCCAGGCCCGACATCACCTGATCCAAATTTTCCCGGAGAGTGCTGAAAACTTCCCGGACGTCGCGCAATTGCTTTCCGATGTTGCTGATCTTCGTGCTGACCAGGCCCAATTCGTCGCCGCGGGCGACCGGCGCAAGATCGAATTGGCCGGCCGAAATCTGGTCGAGTTGAGCCGTGATTTGCGCGAGAGGCGCGAGGCCGATGCGGCTCAGAACCGCGGCGAGCAGCGTCGAAATCAATACGGCTCCGAGCGCCACCCAGCCCGCGTTCTCGAGTCCCGGGAAAATTTGATCGCGGAGAAGAATCGAGGAGAGACTCACCCGCACGTCGCCGAACGGGATCGATCCGAGATCGAACGGAAGCGACACCTCGTACACGCGCGGTGGCCCGTACAAAATTTGCAGTTGCTGCAAAAAGTTGGCGTGAACGAGCAAAGCGACGTTTGGCCGCCTCACGACGTCCTCACCGCGCATCTTCGCGTCGCTTGATACCAGAATTTTCCCCTTCTGGTCGCTGATCGTGATTTCGTAGATCGTCGGCGAATATCCCACTGCGGATTCGAGAAGAGTGTTCAACGCGCTGCTGTTATCGAGAGAATTTTGAACGTAGGCGCGCATGTCCGCGGGGCTGTCCGAATTGGGCGCTTCACCATGCTCGGCCGACTCCGCCAGCGCCTGCCGGCAGGCGTCGAACACTTGTTGCGCAACGAATCCCGCGCGTTCATTGGCCTGCCGGATCACGATGTTCGTCAGGCGCGCCAGGTACAGCCACGATACCAGCGCGACGACCACGAGGACTACCAGGGAGGTCGTTAGCGTGAACTTGGTCTTAAGACTCAGAGGCATTCTTGTGCAGCACTTCGTACTCTTTCAGTTTGTTGTGCAGGGTTTTGAGGCTGATCCCGAGTAACTCAGCTGCGCGGGTCTTATTTTGGTTTGTGGCGGCAAGCGTTTGAAGAATGAGTTCGCGCTCCGCGGCGTCCACCGTCGTGCCGACGGGGAACCGCAGGCCCGCAAGCTCGGAAGATTCCGTCACCGCGGCGTGGCCGAAATCCGAGGGCAAGTGCTGCCGGCCGATCGTGCCACGGTCGCACGCAATCGCGGCGCGCTCGATCACATTGCGCAGCTCGCGCACGTTGCCGGGCCACGGATATGATTTGAAAAGGTCCATCACTTCCGCTCCGACGCTCGACACCTGCCGCCCGTGCTTGGCGTTGACCTCTTTCAAAAGATAGTCCACCAACCCCGCCAAATCTTCCTTGTGTTCGCGAAGCGGCGGCAAGTGAATGTGAAAGACGTTCAAGCGGAAATAAAGGTCCTGGCGCAATTGGCCCTTGGCGACCGCCTGCTGTGGGTCCTTGTTCGTCGCCGCGAGCACTCGCACGTCAATCGGCGTCTCCGATTTGCTGCCGAGCCGCCGGACTTTGTGGTCTTCCAGCACGCGCAAAAGTTTTGCCTGCGTGGGGGCGGGCATCTCGCCGATTTCGTCGAGAAGCAGCGTTCCGCCATCCGCCAATTCAAAGCAGCCGAGCCGGCGTTCGGCCGCGCCCGTGAAGGCGCCGCGCTCGTGGCCGAAGATTTCGCTCTCCATCAGCGATTCAGGAATGGCCGAGCAGTTGATGGCGACGAATGGCCGCTCCGCGCGCGGGGAGAGTTGATGAATCGTTCGCGCGGCCATTTCTTTTCCGGAGCCGGTCTCGCCGGTGATGAGCACCGATGCCGTCGAGGGCGCCGCCATTTCGATCTGGTGCATCACTTCCTGCATCGGCTTCGACGCCCCAACGAGACTTCCCAGTTTCCCGGCGTCGCGAAGCTCCCGCGTCAGCGAGGCGACGGCGCGTTGGTCGCGCAGCATGGCCACGAGGCGATCGAGCAGCGACTTCAGAACCGGCGGCTTCAGCGGCTTTTCGATGTACCAGAAGGCGCCGGATTCGATCGCCTGCACCACGCGCTCGTCGCTGCCGCGGCCCGTGATGATGATGACTGGAACTCTGTCCTTCTCTTCGCCGAGGCGCTCAAGGAGTTCGATGCCGTTCATTCCGGGTAGCTCGACGTCCGCGAGTATTACGCCCGGATGGAATTCTCCGAGCCGCGCGAGCGCGTCTTCACCGCTTCCGACGCCGAGAACTTCGTAATTCCAGCGGTGTAGAAGCGCTTCATAGCCTTTTCGCGCGTTTTCTTCGTCCTCGACGATGAGGATGCGTAGGGCGGATGGATTCTCTGCCATGGGCAATTTTTCAATGTATCAGCAGCGAGCTGGAAAGCCAAGCTGAACACACACCGGACTTCGCGCCGAAAGGGGGTTCAACCTTTGGCGTGACTGGAGACTTCGCGTGCCGGTCTTGGTGCGATGGATTCGGCCTTAGCGCCGTCCGACCGCAAGCGGACGGAGCAACTCGAGTTCGAGTTTCGTGCCTTCCATCAGATCGAGTTCCTGGCCGATTCCCGATGCCGCGAGAAATCCTGCGACCGCTCCGACCGCGGCGGCGATGGCCGCGCCTTTGGGCCCGCCCTTCACGGCTCCGGCGGACATGCCGATTGCCGCTCCGGCCGCGGCCGCCTGAAACTCCCGTGCGCCCGCGCTGGTCCGCGCTTCAATTTCGCCTTCTTTGTTTTCGCCCGGTTTGACGGAATGCTCGCCCGGCACCTGTGTCACTTCCGCGACGATCGGCAGCGGTCCGTTCGGCGTCTGGACGTCGTCGAAGCTCAGCCAAATGCGCGCGCGGCCGGTCGTCCCTCCCGGCTCGACGCGGCTCACGTGACCACGCACCTCCGCTCCCCTCGGAATGATCGAGTCATCGGGCGCGGTAAGCGGCTCGAGCGATCGCGTGGCAAACCTGTCGCCCGCCTTCGCCGTTTTCGTGTTCATCTCTTTTTCGAGCGCGACGAGAAATCGCGTTCCGGATGGAATCTCGGCAGGCGATTCATCTGCCTGCGGATTTGACTGCGTGTACGAAGAACTTGCGGGACGCTGCTGGGATCGAAGGCTGGCGGGCTGGCTCGCTGCGGCAAGTAGAACCGTCAGCAGCCAGCAAGCTGTGCTACGCATGGGTTCCTCCATGACATACGCCCTGATGGGCGATGAATTTCAGCTTGTCTGTCTGCCGGTTCCACGCCGGTGGGAGCCGACGACAATCAGATGCAGTATATCGCAATCGTGTCGCTTGTCAGATTTGTTAGCATCGAAAACGCAACACACTTCTCTTTCCCGAACTGGTCCGGCGAGCAGTTCCGAAACTGCATCTTGTTTTGAATCTGATTTTTCCGGAGAGTCCGTAGAAATCCTGATTGTTCTGAATGCCGATTTGGGAATACATTCGCTGTCCGCACGTGGGCCCAAAATTGCGCTAAGTCTTGCACGCCGTGTCGACTGCGGCGATTTCCTGATTTGGTTCGCGGCTTGCACTCGAATTGGAATTGCACGAGGTAGACAACAAAGAGGTGCCAAATTGAGCGCAAGCACGGATGCGGTTGCGTTGGTTGATCGCCGGGCGACGATTGAAATTCTCGTGGTTGATGATGAAGACGCGACGCGCCGCTTGTGCTGCGACGTGGCCACCGAAGCCGGATATAACGCGCTGGCCGTTTCGACAACCGAAGATGCCCTCGAAATCCTCGACGCGGAGCCCGTGGACATCGTCCTCACCGATCTCCGTGTCCCTCAACTCGGCGGGATCGAGCTCCTGAAGCGCATTCGCGAGCATTATGCGGATACCGCGGTGATCGTGTTGACGCAATACGGCACGATTGACACCGCCGTTGAGGCCACTCGCCTCGGCGCCGCGGACTACGTCACGAAACCTTTCCGCATTGACGACTTGCGCAGCAAGCTCAAGCGGCTCGTGCACTCGCTGGAATTGGACAACGAGAATCGCGTCCTCCGGGAGCAATTACGCACGCGCCAGGATTTCGGCGGCTTGATCGGGTTTTCCCAGAAGATGCAGCGGGTCTACAAGCTCATCGAAAAAGTCAGCAAACACAACTATCCGGTTCTCGTACTGGGCGAGAGCGGCACAGGAAAGGAGCTCGTCGCGCGTTCGATTCATTATCTCGGATCGCGCCGGAACAAGCCTTTCGTGCCGGTGGATTGCTCGGCGCTCACACCCACCCTGATCGAATCGGAACTGTTCGGCTACGTGAAGGGCGCGTTTACCGGCGCCGTGCAGAATAAACAGGGTCTGCTCGAAGTGGCTGACAGCGGCTCGCTCTTTCTCGACGAAATCGGCGACCTGCCGGTGGACTTGCAGGCCAAGCTCCTGCGTGCGCTGCAGGAGCGCGAAATCAAGCCCGTCGGTTCCACCGAACGCGTCTCAATCTCCGCGCGAGTCATCGCCGCGACGAATCGCGATCTCGAAGGTGCCGTCCGCAATGGTTCGTTTCGCCAGGACCTCTATTTCCGCCTCAACGTCGTGCAGATTAAATTGCCGCCGCTGCGCGAGCGCAAGACGGATATTCCTCTTCTCGTAAACGCGTTTCTTGAGAAATTCACACAGTCCGGTGCGCGGGTCCACACGATCTCCAGCGACGCGATGGCGCGGCTGATCGCTTTTGACTGGCCGGGCAACGTCCGGGAACTTGAAAACGCAATCGAGCGCGCCGTGGCCCTCAGCTCCGGGCCAATCCTGCAAATCGCGGACCTGCCGTCAAATCTTCAGTTCGGTTCATCCGATCGCTTCCCGGAAAAGGACGAGGTGCTGCCGCTCGATGAACTCGAGCGCCGTGCCATTCTGCGCGCGCTTCGCGAATCCGGCGGCGACAAACTTGCCGCAGCGCGCCTGCTCGGGATCGGCAAAACCACTCTCTATCGCAAGCTGAAGCAGTACGAAGCGCAATCCATTCC
Organism: uncultured Acidobacteriota bacterium; assembly: GCA_963838705.1. Lineage (GTDB taxonomy): Bacteria > Acidobacteriota > Terriglobia > Acidiferrales > UBA7541 > Palsa-147. The sequence continues at coordinate 1,437,692 of CAWIRU010000007.1, forward strand.
CGAAAACTGAACGCGCGTTTCGATTACCCGGCATAGCCGCCGTTGTCCACGCGTTTCTTCGCGGCGGCCGGCATGTCCAAATGGTTCCGCCTCGCATTCATGGTTCCTGTAGAGGAACGCGCCGCGTTTCAAAGTGGGAATGCGTGCCAAATCTACTGCCGCGTCGCCATCCCATCGATTTGATTACAAGCAACTTATCTTCCGATGAACTTGGTAAGAATTTTGCAGAGGACGCGTGGGGGAAATATGAATCACAACTCGCGCGCAATCCGCAGAAACGCCCGTCGTGTTTTCGAGTATGCCATCACCATCTCGATCGCTCTGCTCTGCGGCTACGGAATCGTAAACGCCCGGTGGTAAGGCCAACGATGCGAGAAGCCGTGGGTTCCCCTCATCGAGAGCCAAAATCCATTTCGCCTGAGACGAGCGCCGAAGATTCCTCGCTTTCAAAGCAGCTCGAGGCCGAGCTTCGTGTTGTTCTCGATGCCGTCCCGGCGGGCGTGCTGCTGCTGGATACGGTGGGTCGAGTCCAATTTCTGAATCCCGCATTCGCGCAACTTTTCGGCGTTGATTTCCGGCAAGCACGGCGGGCCGGCCACATTGAAAACTTGGAGACGCTTCTCAGAGATCGTTTTCGCGCCGCGACGTCGCTCTCCTTTCGCTGGCGCTCCAGCCGCGAAGGAGATGGCAAGCCCGCCGTTGACGAATTGGAATTACTGAAGCCGGTTCGCCGCGTGATCGAGCGTTCATCCCTGCCGGTCGAGGATCGCGACGGCCGCGCGACAGGATGGCTTGAGATCTACCAGGACATTACCAGCCGGCGTCACTTTCAATCGAAGCTCCTGCAGACCGAAAAAATGGCGGCGCTCGGCCAGCTTGTTTCCGGGATCGCCCACGAACTCAACAATCCGTTGACGGCGATCATGGGCTACGCTCAGCTATTACTGGGCCGGGGCCTGGCGCCGGGACATCTCACCGAAACGAATCACATTTATCAAGAGGCCGAACGCGCGCGCCGGATCGTGAAGAATCTCCTGTTCTTCGCGCGCGAGAATAAGCCCGAGCGCTCCCGCGCGGATTTGAATGAAATTGTCGAACGCACGCTCGCGCTGCGGAGCTACGAACTAAGAATCGAAAACATCATCGTCGAGACCTCTCTCGCGCCGGATCTGCCCCCGACGATGGCTGATCCATTCCAACTGCAACAGGTTCTTTTGAATTTGCTTGTCAATGCCGAGCAAGCGCTCCTGGAGAGCCGCGGCTCGGGCCACGTTTGCATTCGCACGTTCCGTTCCGCGCCGCACCGGGTCTCGCTGGAAATCGCGGACGACGGGCCCGGAGTCCCGGCGGAAATCAGCTCCCGAATATTTGACCCTTTCTTCTCGACAAAACCGTCAGGTGCGGGCACGGGCCTTGGCCTTTCGATCGTTTACGGCATCGTCCATCAGCATGGCGGCGAAATCTCCTTCGAGAATCGGGCGGGCGGCGGCGCGCGTTTTCTCGTGGACTTGCCGATTATGACTGTCGCCGCCGCTGACCCGGTGACGGAGGCCGTGCCGGAAGCGACCCCGCGGGCCGGTACGAGCAAGGGCCATATTCTCGTCGTCGAAGATGAGCCAACCGTGGCGCGCCTGATTGCGGACGTGCTCGGCGAAGAAGGCCACGACGTGGACGCCGTACTCGATAGCCAGGAGGGCCTGGCGCGGCTATCGCGAAATCGCTACAACGCCATTATTTGCGACCTGCGCATGCCGCGACTCGACGGCCAGGCGTTTTACGAATCGCTCGTGCGCGCCGGCAGCCCCCTGCGCGACAAAATCTTATTCATCACGGGCGATACGCTCGCTCCTCGCACGCGCGATTTCCTCGAGCCGCGCAATCTGCCGCACCTCGACAAGCCGTTTCTTCTCGAGGAGCTCAAAATTGCCGTGAACCGTCTCCTGGAGCAAGACGATAAGGAACCCGGCAGTTCGTTCAAAAGCTCCGGCGAGGCAGCCGCACTAGACTTGGAGGCATCGTGAAAGCGGTGAAAATTAAGAATCTAGGCGTCGCAGTTCCCGACCGCCACGTTGTCCTCGGCCTTCGCGATCAGGGCGTGGCAACCACGATAACGGCCGCGGCACAAGATTCAGCCCAGCGCGTTCGATTTACCGTTTGCGGCAACTTGGCCGAACTCCGCGACTGTCTCCGCCGGGATCCGGCTGCCGTCGCGCTCATGGACGAATCCATCCTGGACGCGCCGTCTCTTGCCGAAGCTCTACTTCAGATCACCGAATCATCGCCGGTCATCGTCATTGCGCCACCTTGGCGCCAAGCCGAACTCGCGCGTTGGATCGCCGGCGGCGACGTCGAATTCGTGCCCAAGGTTGGCGACTTTGTTTCATTGGCGGCCGCGTTCATCGCGCGGCGCATCCGCTGGGCCGGACTTGCGGAATCGCCGGTGGGCTTGCCGTGGGGTGAACTGCCCTCGGATTTTGCGTCCATCCTGCGCCACGAAATCAACAATCCTCTGACGGGGATTCTCGGGAACGCCGAGCTGCTTCTCGCTCATTCCCGCGACAAGCTCGCTCCGAATTTGCTCCAGCGCCTCGAGACCGTCCTGGACCTCGCCGTAAGGTTGCGCGAAACCACGCGCCGTCTCAGCAATGCGTGGGAGCGCGAACACACCGAGGCGCGATCCGCATGACCTGCCATATTGCGTCCGAGTTCCTAACTGGTAAGTGTCGACGTGCAGAACGCGCACTTGCGCGCCCCGATCGGAATTTCGCTCAGGCACTCCGGGCACTTCTTCGTCGTGGGATCCGCAGGTGGTTCGCGCTTGGCGCGCGCGATGAGCGCGTTGATCGGTAGCACCACAAAGAAATACACAGCGGCGGCAACGATGACGAACGCAATCGCAGCGTTGACGAACTCGCCGTAGAGGAACTTGCTGCCATTCAGCGTGAAGAAGAGGCCGGAGAAATCGGGTGCCTTGACAACCGCGGCGATCAGCGGCGTGAGGAGATCTTTCACCATCGCCGTTACCACCGAGCCGAACGCCGCTCCGATCACCACGCCGACCGCGAGATCAACAACGTTCCCACGCAATAGAAATTGCTTGAACCCTTTCATCGTCGCCTACCTCCATTTATTCGAAGAATTTATGCTGGTGTAAATTCCGTGGCGCGCGCTCGCGCCCGCCGCAGTTCGTTTTCTCCGGTGAATCGCGGCCAAGCGCCGCGCATTGATTCGCCAAGCTGGCCCCGGGACAGGTGCAGGAACCTTACATGAGGACCGATAACCGCGCAAGCGTGCTCCCCGCTTCTTCCCGTCCTAAACGGCGCCGGTCTGCCCGAAGCTATTTACATCGAGCGCGTCTTTACCTACCATGAGCGTTGCATTCGCCCCCCCTGGGCGCGCGAGCGGCCACCTTTTCGGCGCAATCGGCGAGCCAGGCCGGCGAAATCACCCATGGCCCGCGCTCCTAGAATTATCTTGATAGAACCCGGCGGTGCTCGCCGCGAAGTCGAAATTGTCACTATGCCCTTTCGCATCGGGCGCCAGGCCGGCAATGAGTTGACGCTTCGCGATAGCCGCATCAGCCGCCAGCAGGCGCGGATCGTCGCGGCGGACGGCGAATACGTTCTCGAAGACATGGGCAGCCGCCACGGCACCTACGTCAACAGCGAAAAAGTTCTGCGTCACGAGCTTCGCCCGAAAGACAACGTAGATTTCGGGATGACGGATTCCTACCGCTTCATTTACGTCGGCGATGCGGCGACTCTCGAAGAACTCATTGATAAGGTTGATGCGCCCGCGCCCACGCAATCCGGCTCACGCGAGCTGCATCATCTCGGAGTGCTTCTCGAAGTCGCGCGCACGCTTGGCACGGGCTTGTCGCTCGAAGACGTGCTCACGACGGTGGTGGATGCCGCGATCGAATTGACGCGCACGCAACGCGGCGTGCTTCTGCTCGCTGATCCGAAGGGCGAGCTGACGACCACGGTCGCGCGCGACAATCAGCACAACTCCATCCCGCACAATCTCGTCCAGATTTCATCCGGGGTCTTGAAGCGCGTGGTCAATAGCCGCCGCGAATTGATCGTCAGCGATACCGGCGACGACACGGCGATGGGCCAGCAGGAAAGTGTTGCGCGGCTGGAGCTTCACACCGTTGTCTGCATTCCTATCGAGAAGCTGCCGCTCATCGAAGCGCTGGACGCGACGGTTTCCGCGCGCCAGGGTGAGTTGCTCGGCGTGCTCTATCTCGATAGTCACGTCGCCTCGAGCGCCTTCTCCGAACTCGATCGCGAAGTTCTCCGGACGCTCGCGCGGGAAGCGGCCAACGTCATCGAAAATGCGCGCCTCTTTTCCGCGTCGCGCGATAAAGCCCGCCTCGACCACGAAGTCGAAATCGCGAGCCAAATTCAGCGCCAGCTTCTGCCCAAGGGATTTCCGAAAAAGCCCGAGTTCGAAGTGGACGGTTTCACGCTCGCTTGCCATTCCGTCGGCGGCGATTGTTACGATTTCGTTGAGCTGACCGGCGGCCGGCACGGATTCTTCGTCGGCGACATTTCAGGGAAGGGAATTTCGGCTTCGCTGCTGGCGAGCGTGCTTCAGGGCGTCATTTACACCACCGCCGCGCTCGACGTGTCGCCGGCCGATCTCGTCGCTCGGGTAAACCAATTCTTCACCGAGCGCAGCGCCGAGGAGCGGTACGCAACTCTGTTTTACGGCGTCTTGGACATGGGCGGCAAAATCAAGTACGTGAACGCCGGGCACGTTCCGCCGCTGATCCGGCGCAAAGACCGTTCGCTCGAAGCGCTCGAATCCGTGAATCTTCCCGCGGGCCTTTTTCCCGACACGGAGTTCACGGGCGCGGTCGCGCAAATGTTTCCCGGCGACTACATGGTGATCTATACCGACGGCGTCACGGAAGCGACGAATGTTGCCGGCGAGCTCCTCGAAGATGCCGGATTGCGGAAGTTGCTTCAGGAATTCAACGGCCAAACAGTTCAGGAACTCTCCGAAGCCATCCGCGGCGGTGTACAGGCTTTCACCGGCGGCGCGCCTCAATCCGACGACATCACGCTCGTCGTAATCCAGTTCCGCGGCAAACAATCGTAATTCGCCGCCGCGATACCTCAGCTACATGGCAACCGTGCAATCGTAGCGCCGGCATCTTGCCGGCGACTTTCCGCGCCGTGACGCAAAACAAAAACGCCGGCAGGATGCCGGCGCTACGAAGGAATTGACCGTAGGATCCGCGCTGATTGCCAAGCCTGAATTTATGATCCGGTCGAAGTGTATCGCCGTGAGCCGAAATTCCACGCACAGATTGCAATCGTGAGGCATGCTGCCGCGACGAGCGGAATAATCGGCGCGTAACGCGCGAACTCGGTTCGCCCGAGAAGATGTACGCTCGGATAGAACGTCGCGAATCCGAAGGGAATAATCCAGCTCAGAATGAATTGTATGTAGCTGCTGTAAATTGAAAGCGGATAACGTCCGAATCCGATGACGTTCCAAAATGGCGGATGCACGCCGATGCGATCTTCGAACCAGAACGAAACCGTGCTGAGCAATAGAAAAAACGAAACGTAGATCACCCCGCCGCACACAGCCCAACTCAGCAGCAGCGCTGTCTTCCCGAGCGTCCAATGGATCCCCAGGCGCTCCGCGGACCAGACGACGACGACGGAACCAATCACGACTTCCTGAAGGGACTCGATCCGAAACGTCTCGAACAAGACCTGAAAGAGCGATGACATCGGCCGCAGCAGCACTCGATCGAATTTCCCCTCCATGATGTACGTGTTTCCGAATTCGTAGAGATTCAGGCTGAGCACGTTGAACAGCCCGTACGGAATCAATCCGAAGCCATAAAGGAAAGTGACTTCTTCGAATCGCCAGCCGGAAAGGCTTCGCACGTTCCTGAACAGCACGAAGACGAAGATCAGTCCGAAAATCGTCGCCGCAATACTGGCTGTAACGCTGACTAAGAAATCTCCTCGATAGCCCAGCCGCACTTTCGCGTACTGCGCGAAATAGTCCGAAAGCAACCGCACGTGCAGCCAGACTTGCCGCGCAAAAGTCGCGCCCTGCCGCGAATCTTCTCCGGAATTTCTTGCGAGCGAATTCACGTCCACATCAGCCGCCTTGAATCGTGATCTTGCGCACCGCTCGATTCCACCATGCCTCCGCCAGCCACAGCAGCGCGAACACCCAAAGCCATTCGCGCAGAATCATTACAAGGGCGTCGTGGGCGTCGAGCTTGCCGAGATAAATTTGCAACGGCGTGTACGCGATGTGCTCGAACGGCAGCCACGCCATGATTTTCTGAATGCGCTCGGGAAAAAACGTGATCGGAATCAAAAGCCCCGAGAGCAGCTCGATCAGCCAATATTTCGCACGAATGAGCGCAAGTATGGACTTCAGGGGAATCGCGCAGGTCCCGATCATGAAATTGAGCGCGGCCATGATGGAGAAACTGCCGGCTGCGGCGAGACCGAAAAGCGCGAGATTAACGTACGACGCCGGGCCGCGCACCGGAAATATTAGCGCCACCACCACCGCCGTCGGCACGGTCAGCAGCAACAGACGAAACGCCGACTCGCCCATCGCCCGGCTGAACCACATCCACAGCACGTTTACCGGCTTGATCAAATCCATGGCGATCTTGCCTTCGATCACTTCGTACGCCATTTCCTGATCGATCGTGTTCCAGTAGAATGATCGCAGAATCCAGCCGACGCTGACGTACGTCACCATCTGCGGCAGATCGTACCCGGCAATCTGCCCGCCAGTTGAGTACACCGCCGACCAAATGAAGTAATAAATCGTGACGTTGATGATGTACGTGAGAATTCCCGTGTAATAGCGCAGGCGGAACGCGAGAATGTTCACGAATCCGACGCGCGCAAATTCGAAATACGGAGCGAGGGCGCTCATGCGGGCACTTCGAGCGACGCTTCGCCTGCGTAGATGCGCTTGATCACTTCCTCGATTGGCTCGTCTTCGATCAGCAGGTCGCGCACCTCGACGCTTGCGAGAATCTGCCGGATCAAATCGGCCGCTGAAACTTTCGTCCGATCAAATCGAAAGCGGTACGTCAATTCGTCCACGGGTTCAAGCTCGACGCCATTCACCGCGAAGCGGCTAAGGCTTTCGCCCACCTCTCGGTCCTTCACCACAAACTTGATCTGTTTCGTGCGCAGCAGCCTCTGTTTAAGTTCGCGCAGTTCGCCGTCAAACAGGACCTTGCCATGATCGATGATAAGAATGCGGCGGCAGAGCTCTTCGATGTCGTCCATGCCGTGCGTGGTCAGCAGCACCGTGGTCTGAAATTCGCGATTGATCTCGCGCAGAAATTCGCGGATGTGGTGCTTGGCAACCACATCGAGCCCGATCGTCGGCTCGTCGAGAAAGAGCAGCGGCGGATTGTGCAGCAGCGCGGCCGCAAGGTCACAGCGCATCCGCTCGCCGAGCGACAGTTTTCGCACCGGCGTGTTGAGATAATCCTTGATACCCAAGATGCTGTTGAAGAGTTCCATCCGCGCTTCGAAATCCGATTGCGAGACGTCGTAAATCCGCCGGAGCAGCTTGAACGATTCGATCACCGCGATGTCCCACCAAAGCTGCGTGCGCTGCCCGAACACAACTCCGACGGTCTTCACGTATCGCCGTCGCTGGCGGTAGGGAACGAACCCGTTGACCACCGCTTCGCCCGACGTCGGCACAAGAATCCCGGTGAGCATCTTGATGCTCGTGGATTTTCCCGCTCCGTTCGGCCCGATGTAGCCCACCATCTCGCCGCGGTCAATCGTGAAGCTCACGCGATCCACGGCGGCAACCGTCTTGTACTCGCGCACGAAGAGATTCTGAAGGCCGCCCCAGATGCCTTCTCGGCGGTGGTATGTGCGGAAGTGTTTGGAAAGTTCGCGAACCTGAATCAGAGGCTCAGCCATCGGACGGATGATTCTATCTCACACGGAGGGCAACTGCAGAATCGGGCAGCGCGAAATTTGCGTCGGCGACGGAAATCCCAAATTACGCGCGGAAGAGCACGCTTTCACGATTGAACATGGTTACGGCCGCGCCGATCGCCACCGAGGCGTACACGCACGACGACAGAAAAATGAGCATGATGAATCCCCAGGGATGATTTCCGGCCATAATTTCCTTGCCGACCAGCGTCGTGCTCAGAATCGGTATCAGCGCCGTCCGCGTATTTAGTTCAACTCCCGGCAGAAGCGCCGCAACCGCCGGCATGATCACGATCACGGTGAGCGGCGAAAGATAAGTCTGCGCTTCGCGGAAACTCTTCGCGAAAAGAGCAACGGCCAGCAGCGTCGCCGAAAACAAAACCGACAGCGGCAGCACCATCAGCAGCACCGCGAGGATTCCTTTTGGATCGATCGCATAGTGAACACCCGGATTTTCTTCCGACACGAGCTTATCAATCATGTTCCGCGCCAGCATGAAAGAAATGGCCATCGATGTAAGCGAAAGCAGTGCCGTTGCGAGCGACGCCGTCAACACCATGAAAAACTTACCGAGAACCAAATCGGTTCGCGACACGGGACTCGTCAAAATTGTCTCCATCGTGCCGCGTTCTTTTTCTCCCGCCGTCAAATCCATCGCGGGATACATCGCTCCGGTCAGCGAGAGAATGATAACGAAGTAGGGAATCAACCCGCCCAGCGCGCTTCCCGCCACTTTCTCCGGCGGCGCCACGTTTTTCTTTTCCACCTTGAATGGCTCGACAAGATTTCCCGGCACGCCGCGTTCCGACACCAATTGCTTCGCCAGTGACAGGCGGTAATCCTTCAAGGATGCTTCCGCCGTGTCCTTCGCTAACTCGGACTTGATATCTCCTTCGTAATAGTCCACCGCGACGGTCTGCTCGTCGCCGTGCTCGGCCGCGGCGTCGAATCCCTTCGGAAGAATAATCGCCGCGCGCACAGTTTTGTTCGACACTTGATCGACGAAATCGGCCGAGCCGGGAACGACCTCGATCTTTTCGTTTTTCTTCAGCGCATCGATCACCTTTGGCGAATCCTCGCCGCCGACCACCATCACTCGCGGGACCTCGCCCTTCGCCCGGCTCATCATCGTCGCGCCGAGCAAGCCCATTCCGAGAGTCAGCGCCGGAAAAAGAAGAATCGGAACGACGGTCATGGAAATCACAGTGCGCCGGTCGCGCAGCGAATCCACAAGCTCTTTCCGGTAGACGACGCCGATATCCCGCAGTCTCATGGCTGCTCTCCCAGAACGTCCACGAAAATGTCCTCGAGATCCTGCTTGCCGAAGCGCTCCCGCAATTGAGCGAGCGAACCTTCCGCGAGCAGCTTGCCGCGGTTGATGATGCCGATGCGATCGCACAGTTTTTCCGCTTCGGTCATCACGTGAGTCGAGAAAATCACGGTCTTGCCGCGATCGCGGCAATCGCGGATGAATCCGACAATCGTGCGCGATGCAATGACGTCCAGTCCAACCGTCGGCTCGTCGAAGATCATTACTGTCGGATCATGCACCAGCGTCCGCGCGATCGATACTTTCTGTTTCTGGCCTGTCGAAAGTTTCTCGCAGCGCTGGTTCCGAAAATCATTCATCCCCAGCATTTCGAAGAGCGAATCAATGGCCTTGCGCAGCGGCTCGCCATCCTTGCCGTGCAGCCTGCCGAAATACTCCACCATTTCTCGCGCCGTTAGCCGGCCATAAAGCGCCGTCGCCGTGGAAAGAAATCCGACATTCGCGCGAACTTTTTCCGGCTCTTCGATGATGTCGTAGCCGGCCACAATCGCAGTTCCGCCGGTCGGTTCGAGGATCGTGGCGAGCATGCGCAGCGTGGTCGTCTTTCCTGCGCCGTTTGCTCCAAGCAGGCCGTAAATCTCGCGCGGCTTGCATTCGAAGCTCACGCCGTCCACCGCGCGAATTTCTTTGGTCTTCTTCGTCGCCGGGAAGACCTTGCTAAGGTTTTTTGCCTGAATCATGGATGCGCTTTCCAGCTCGCCCTTGAGCTCCTTCGTAGCCTCGACGCGGCAAACCCGTCCATCGTCCTACTACGTGGGGAACTTCAGAAAAGTTTCAGGTTCTCTTCGATTGTTACGCGCGTCTCCGCTACTCGCCCATCGCTTTGATAACGACGCGCTTTGGCCGCTGGCCGTCCAACTCCGCGAACAGTACGTACTGCCACGGGCCCAAATCGAGCCGGCCCTCCGTGAACGGCACAACCACCTGGTGATGCAGCAGCAAACTTTGTAAATGAATTCCGGTGTTGCTCTCAAATCGGCCGCGGTGCTTGTAGTCCTCCCGCTCCGGGGCCACTTGCTCGATCCAACCCTGCAAATCATCAAGCAGGCCGGGTTCGTCATCGCTCACGATGATCGCCGCGTTGGAATGCGTCACGGACACCAGAATAAAACCGTCGCGAAACGCGCTTTTTTCGAGCGCAGCTTTCACCTGCGGTGTGATGTTCATGAACTCGCGCTTTTTCGCGGATTGGAACGTCAACACATCCGTGTAAATTTTCATTCGTGCCCCTCAGGATGGCCGAAGCATTCTAGCGGAACTACGCGTGGAGTTGAAATCGCTCGCGGTACGCCGGCCTAGCAGCCGTTCATCAACCCTTGTGGCAGACAGGGCAGTGCTTCGCTTCGAAGTTGTCGAGCGTCACTTCGAACATGTTATTGCATCCAATGCACACGCGGTGAATTTTCGGCTTCGGCTTGCCGTCGCCGTCTTTTTCAGCGTGCTCGTTGGCGGTGTGGGTCTCGCTCATAGTTGGATTTTATCACGGCTCACGCGGCCCGGCGCGCCCGATTCGGAAATCGCCTGCGTTGGCATCCCGTGAACGGCAAGCCCGCATCCGTCTTGAGTGCCACCTGGAATTCACTTCAGAGGCTTCGTAGGCAAGCGGTAAAGCCCTCTGTTACAATCCAGTGATTTTGGAGGGGATGCCGGCGCTCCGCGCAAACGGCGTTACATGGCAGGATTGACTAAACGCTATTGGACCCTGCTCATCGCGATTCTCATTCTGATCGCTCTCGTCGTCGTTGTCACGGTCTCGCGCGATCGGCCGCCGGAAGTTCAAGTGGTGCGCGTCACTCACGACGATCTTGAGGCTTCGATCACGAGCAACGGCAGAGTCGAGCCAATTAACGCGTTCGTTTTTCGCGCGGAGTTCCCAACTTACGTTACTGAAGTCAGCGCGAAGGAAGGCCAATCCGTGCATCGCGGCGACAAAATACTGCGCCTCGACGATGCCGACGTGGAGTCGCAGCTTGCTGCGGCGCGATCGGATTTGCTCACCTCCCAATCTCTGCTGAAAAACGCCCGGGCCGGCGGCTCGCCGGAACAATCAGTGCAATTGCAAGGCGATCTGCGCACAGCTCAGGCGCGCGTGCAGACCCTCGAGAAGCAGCAGCTGTCGCTTCGCGAACTTTTTTCGAAGCAGGCCGCGACGCAAGCCGAGCTCGATCAAAATGCATTCGATCTCGAGGCGGCGCGCTCCAATCTCCGAACGCTGCAGCAGAGGAAGACGCAATTCGATCAGCAAGCCACGCTCGACGTGGAACGCTTGAACCTCCGCGTCCAGCAGGATTCCGAGACCATTCGCTCGCTCGAACACAAAGTGCGCTCCGCCACGGTGATCTCGCCGGTTGACGGAACGCTCTATTCGCTTCCGGTGCGCGCGGGCGATTACGTCGCCGTCGGCCAGGAGCTTGCCCAGATGGCCGACTTGCATCGCGTGCAGGTTCGCGTCTTCGTGGACGAGCCGGACCTCAACGGCCTCGAGCCCAATCAGGTGATCCGCATTACCTGGGATGCCATGCCGAGCCACGAATGGACCGGCCACACGGAGCAAATCCCGAAGCAGATTGTGGCGCGCGGAACTCGAAACGTCGGCGAAGTGCTGTGCTCGGTGGATAACGACAAGCTCGAGCTTCTTCCCAACACGAACGTGGCCGTCACGATTCTCCTGCACCGGCGCAATAACGTGCTCGCCGTCGCGCGCGCCGCTGTTGTCGTGGACGGCACGCACCGGATCGTGTTCCAGGTCGAAGGCGACCGCCTCCACCAAAAGGAAATCACCGTCGGAATCGCAAGTTCCACGAAATACGAAGTTCTCTCCGGCCTTTCCGACGGCGATCGCGTCGCACTTTCCGGAGATGTGACGCTGCTGAACGCGATGAAAGTCCAGCCGGTTGACGCGAAATGATGGTTCCGCAATGACGCGCCCCGCCCCGCAAGTCGCCATCCAAATTACTTTGTGCGCACTCTTTCTATGCGCTCAGCCGCTGTGCGCAAAAACGGTTCCGTTCGCGCTCCTCGCCCCGCAGTCGAATGCGTCGGTTGACGCAGCCCATCGCCTCTTCGATGCCGGGAACTATGTCGCGGCGATTGCGTCTTTGAAATCCGCAATCGCGCAGAACCCGAACAACGCCGAAGCTCACTATTGGCTGGGCCGCAGCTACTACGAGTCAAAGAATCTCGATAACGCTGTCGCGGAAGGAGAGCGATCGGTCGCGCTCGATCCGAAGAATTCGGATTATCATCTCTGGCTCGGCGAGTTTTACGGCGAGCAGGCCGATCGCGAGCACAGTTTTTTTCTCGCGCGCAAAGTGAAGAAGGAATTTGAAGACGCGGTAAAAGCTAATCCGTCAAACATCCAAGCCCGTCGCGATTTGGAAGAATTCAATATTCAAGCGCCGTGGATCGTTGGCGGCAGCAAGGACGCCGCGCGCGAGCAAGTGGACGCTATCGGTGCAATCGATCCCGTCGAAGGCCATCTCGCCCGGGCCGTCTATGATGTCGAAGTCCTCAAGAAGATTGATCTCGCCGATAACGAATACCACTTCGTTCTGGATGCGCATCCCGCCAAAATTGACCCCTACATTGAAATCGCCGACGTGTATCGCCAGCTCAATCGTCCTGCGGACATGGAACTCCCGCTTCAAGACGCGGAAAAAGTGAAGCCGGGCGATCCGCGAATCGGGTTTTACCGCGCCGTGCAGCGCATTCTCGCCAACAATCAGGCCGCCAGCGCGGAGCCTCTTCTGAAATCGTATCTGGCCACGACGCCGGACCGCAGCGATTGGCCCACGCACGCTTCCGCGCGCTATTGGCTTGGCCGAGTGTACGAGCAGGAAGGGAAGCGCCAGGAAGCCGCCGAACAGTATCGCGCCGCGCTTCAACTCGACAGCGGATACAAAGACGCGCGCGCGCGCCTTCAGGCGCTCGAAAAAAATTCAAAGTGACTCCTGGCGTTTTCGTACTGCAGGGTTAGTTCGAGGCGCTGTTCGCGTCGGGCGCTGTGGCCGCGCGCGGCTGCACCGTGATCGTCACCGGCTGTTCGAGTTGGAAATCCAGCTTTGTCTCCGCGGGCACTTTCACTTGCTGCGGCTTCGTCGCGCTCTGGTAAACGCCGCCGCCGGCCGCTCCCACCGCCGCTCCGATCGCCGCGCCTCTGCCGCCTCCGGCGATTGCGCCGATGATCGTTCCGAGAACGGCGCCGCCTCCGATCTTCTTCGCCGTGTCCTGGCCGCGCGATTTGCCTGAGAGCGAATAGGTGCCGCTGACAAGCGAATAGGAGCGTCCCTGAAAATCCATCTTCACGAGCTCGAGATGGAGCTCGCTTTTACCCTTCATCGTGCCCGCTGAGCTCGCGCCGGTCAGGCGGATGTACACGTCCGCGCCACGCGGCACGATTACGTTGTTGTTCACGATGAGCGGCGTATCAAGCGACGCGTGAAAAATCTCGCCTGTGTGATTCACCGATGAGTCCACGCTATCGATCATCCGCACGGTCATCTTCGTGCCTGACCCGATTTGTACTTCTGTGGGTTCAGGCGCGGGCGCCAGAGCAGACGCTGGAGCAGGCGGGTTTTGCGCCGCCGCAGGCGTGGCTTCAAGCGCGGACGCCGCGACGGGTGAGGGCGCCGGATTTTGCGAGGCTGCGGGCGCGTGAGCCGGCCCGGGCGCCGTTGCGGGCGGTGGCTCGGGCGCGATCTTTGCTTTGCGCGTTTCCTTTTCTTTGCGTTCGCGTTTCTCTGGCTTGGCTGACGCGGCAGGAACAGGAACCGGAAGGGGCGCGGGTGCAGCCTCGGCCACTTGAATGGTGATTTGATCGTCCACCATTTTGGCGCCGGCTTGCGAAGCTACTTTTTCGGCTTCGACGCGCACGCCACCGCTCGCAACGTTGCCCTTCAGCGTCGCCACGCCACGGCTCACGGAAACGTCAATGTTCGCGTCCTTGAGCTGCGCGTCCGAAAACATCGTCGCTTTGATGCTGGTAGCCAGCGCGGCATCGCTCGGCGCCTTCGAGCAGCCCGCGCTGAAAATCAGCGCGGCCGCCGGGATCGCGAGCGCTAGCAAAGTTCGACGCATGTGTGAGTGCCCCCGATGAACAAATTACTATGATGCACCCACCCGCCGAAACGCCGCCAGCGCTCGTACCGAACCAGCAATCACATGCCGCCCTCGTCCGCCGAAGGCCCGTAGATCGCCGGGACCGGCAGATTGTTCAAGCGCAGATACACGCCCAACTGCGCGCGGTGATGAATCGAGTGGTTCATCACCCAACTCCGCAGGCAGGCGATCTTCGGCATTGCCAGGACTTTCTGGCCATTGTTCAGGAGAGTCCAAGTCTTGAAAAGTTCAGCGTCGCTCGCCCCGGCAATGGCCGCCCGAGCCGCGGCCACATTCTTGTCGAAAGTCTCGAGCAATTCTTTCGACGTTTTTGGCGTCGGCGGCGGAACGAATGGCGCGCCGCCCGGCGAAAAATCGAATTCATCTCGCTTGACCGTAACCACCGCCCAGTCCGGTAGGCTCGCAAGATGTCCCGCGAGCCAGCCCATCGAGCCGGACTTCTCGTGCGGTTTCCAGGAAAATTTGCCGTCCGGTACGCGTTCCAGCGTCTTTCGCGTGTTGGCCATTTCGATGTCAAATTCAGGAAGAAGCGCTTCGCTCAGTGGCATGGATGCCTCCTAGGATGTCGTCACTCTGGATGGAGTGCGGTCACGAAGTGTAGGCGAACAAAAAGCGAAAGTCAATGCCGTCTTTAAAGACCCGTCATGATTGAATCTTCAGGCAGTCGTAGGGCGCGTCGTCAGACGCGCCGCCTATCGCCGATGGAGCAAATATTTCGAATTCCCCGCGTTAATCGCCCGCCCGGCAACCGTAGGGTCCGTCGGCAGACGGACCGGCTTTTCACGAATTTGGGTTCTTCATCTCGTGCCGCCGAGGAAAACCCGGCCGGCCTCCCGGCCAGCCCTACGAAAACCAAACCTAAAGGCTCTAACAGCGATCGCACTATTCGTATCGTAGCGCCTGTGTTGGCGCAATCCTGCACGCGCGTCGCGCGGGCACGTACGCCGCCAGCATCGCCACCAGAAACATCGACGGCACGACGACGGCATAAGCCACAACGTCCACGCCGCCCGCATTGAACAGCATGGAATTCATTAACTGCTCGACGGCGAAACCCATCACCAGCCCGATCGCTGTTCCAATCCCAACCAGCACGATGCCCTTGCCCATCACCAGCCGCAACACGTCCGAACTTGCCGCGCCCAGGGCCATTCGTATGCCGATCTCGCGCGTTCTGCGGCTCACGTTGTACGCCACCAGCCCGTACAGACCGGCGATGGCAAGCAGCAGGCCCACCACGCCCATGGTACCGACCAGTTGAATCGCAATCCCTGGCCCTTTCACAGCCTGATTCAAGTAGAGATCCTCGTAAGCTCTCATCTGCCTCATCGGCAGGTTCGGATCAAGCGTGCGGACAGCGTCCTTCACTGGCTGCACCAGTTGCATCGGATCGCCGCTCGATCGCAACATCAATATCATTCGAGCGATAGGATGTTGGGCCAGCGGCAGATACACGAAATCCATCGGCTTTTCGGAAGTCGATTGATATTTGATCGTCCGCGCAACACCCACAATCTCCACCGGCGTACCAACGCTGCTATCGAGCCGGATGTGTTTACCCACCGCATCGCCAGCCGGCCAAAAGTGTTTTGCGAATCTTTCATTCACGACAGCGACACGCGGCGCATCCGCGGTATCAGACGCCAGGAAGCCGCGGCCACGCAAAATCGGAATCGCCATCGTCTCGAAGTATCCTTCATCAACCGTATCCATCGTCGAAGTGAAATTCTCGCGATCCTGCGGCATTTGAAAACCGTCCGGTACGAACGCGACGCCTTCATAGTCCTCATAACCGAGCGGAACGTTCTGCGTGAGGGCCTCGCTCTGCACTCCCGGCGTTTCTCGCATGCGTTCGGCCAGCAGCTTGTAGAACTGCTGCGTCTGAGCCGCGTTGTACTGCACTAGACGCGGATCGAAGCCGGTCATCAGCAAATGATCTTTCGCAAAACCGGTTCCATCCAGCAAGCTATGTTGGAAACTCCGGGCCATTAAGAAAGACGCCGTCAGCAACATCAGAGACATCGCGACCTGCGCCACCACCAGCACATTCCGGCCCCACTGGCGTTTGCGGCCGGGCGCATCCCCTTCCGCCGACTTGAGTCCGTTCACCAGATCCACGCGCGTGCTTTGCAGCGCCGGCGCAAGGCCGCAAAGGATCGCGCTCAACAGTGCCAACGCGAGGCTTGCCATCAATACGCGCTTGTCCATTTGGAACGGGACTGCCATCGGCAACTCGCTCATGAAAACTATACTTTCCTTGGAGTGAAACCACTCGATAATGCCGTAGCCGATGGCGATCCCGGCCATTCCGCCCAACGATGCCAGAATCAGGCTTTCCGTCAACAGCAGCCTGATGAGCCGGAGGCGCCCGGCGCCGAGCGCCAGCCGCACGGCGATTTCGCGCGTTCGCGCGCGCGCACGGCTCAGCAGAAGTCCCGCAACGTTCGTGCAAGCCACCAGCAGAACCGCCAGCGCGAGAATCACAAAGATCACGCCGAATTTCCAATTATCGTCTTCTGTCGTTCGCGTTTGGAATTGCGTGTATACTGCGGCTCCTCGGCTGCGATTAATCTTCGGGTACTCGCTCTCGAAATTTTTCGCGAGCACCGTGAGTTCATTCCGCGCCTGCTCGAGTGTCACGCCCGGTTTCAAGCGCGCCTTCACGTTCAACTCGCGATCGTCGCGGTCCTCGAAAAAATTCTTCTCGAAATTGGTGGTAAACACGCGCGCCATCGCCAGCGGCATATAGAAGTCGGGATGCGCGAATGTCAGCATCCCCGGAAAGGTATCCGGAGCCACGCCAATCACAGTGAACTGCGTGCCGTTCAGTCGAACCGTCCTGCCGAGGACAGACGGGTCGCTCGCGAATTCGTGCCTCCAAAAGTCCGGCCCGAGCACCACCACGGCATCGCGCCCCGGCACCTGATCTTCGTCCTCCCGGAACCCGCGTCCCAGCCGCGGCTCCACGCCGAGCACACGGAAGTAGTTCCCCGATACCATCATTCCGCCCTTGATCCGCGGCGTGGCTCCGGGTTCCGCGCTGAAGCCGACAGCCTCCATATCTGCGTTGGCGATCACGCCTTCGTAGCTATTCGTTTTGTCGCGGATGTCCAGGTATTCGCGATAAGAGAAATCGTCGAAGCTACGATCGTGCGTAGTGCTCACCAAAGTGACCACGCTATTCGGATGGGGTACCGGGTAAGGCCTGAAAATCAGCCCATCAACCATACTGAAAGTCCCCGAGGTCATCCCGATCCCCAGCGCCAGCGTGATCACCACAAACGCGGTAAGCCCGGGCGTCCGGCGCAGGCTCCGGATCGCGTAGCGCGCATCCTGCACCATGTTCTCGATCAGTAGCAGTCCGTGCACGGCTCGGTACTCTTGTTTCATCGCCTCCACGCCGCCAAACTTCACCATGGCCACGCGTCGTGCTTCGACCGGTGAAAGTCCGGCGCGGATATTTTCTTCGGTTTGCAGCGCGATATGTCCCTCAATCTCTTCCCTCAATCGTTCGTCCTGCGCGCGCCTTGTCGCCAAGTTGGCCAGTCGCGCGAAAAACCGCCTCAGGGATTTCATGACAAATCCTCCGCTTTGGCTTCGAAGAACCGCCCGATGATCGCCGCGGTCTGTTCCCAATCCTGGGCCTCGACCCGCAACTGCTTGCGCCCTTCCCGCGTCAGCCGGTAGAAACGCGCCCTGCGATTATTCTCCGACGAGCCCCACTCGGATTCGATCGCGCCTTCCTGCTCCAGCTTCAACAGCACGGGATAAAGCGTCCCTTGATTCACCGCGAGCAGATTTCCGCTGATCTGCTCGATGCGCCGCGCGATTCCATAACCGTGCAACGATCCCAAGACGTCGAGAGTCTTGAGGACCATCAACGCTAGCGTGCCTTGCAGGACGTCCGTTTTTTGTTTCATATCACCGCCATTTTGGTTTCCAACAGGAAGGATGCCATACTTCCTTTGGGAAAACAACAGGTAATTTAGGGGACGTCGCGCAGCTCCGCGGAAGGCTGTCACCCGTGATCTACAAGGGAAAGGGTTCCTGCTATGTGGAGTTCAGCAGCGGCCAGGCCGGACGCGTCGACGCAGACTTCCTGAGTGGCCTAATTCTTACTGGCCCTTCTAGGAGCCGTCCGACGCGCTGGCCGTCGAAAAAATACTACTTCGGCTGCGGAACGATTCGCAGATACGGTCGAGGCGCCTTCCAACCGCCGGGATACTTCTGTTTAGCTTCTTCTTCCGTCACCGCCGGCAGGATGATGACGTCTTCGCCCTGCTTCCAGTTCACCGGCGTGGCCACTTTGTGCTTCGCCGTGAGTTGCATCGAATCGAGCACGCGCAGCACTTCGTCGAAATTGCGGCCGGTGCTCATCGGATAGCTCAGCATTAGCTTGATTTTCTTGTCGGGACCGATGACGAACACGGTGCGCACGGTGGCGTTCGTGGCGGCGGTACGGCCCTCGCTCGTATCGCCTGCGTCCGCCGGCAGCATGTCGTACAGCTTGGCCACCTTGAGCTCGGGGTCTCCGATCATCGGGTATTTCACCTTGTGGCCCTGCGTCTCTTCGATGTCTACGGCCCACTTGCTGTGGCTGCTCACCGGGTCCACGCTCAACCCGATGATCTTGCAGTTGCGCTTCTCGAATTCCGGCTGCAGCCCGGCCATGTAACCGAGTTCCGTCGTGCACACCGGGGTAAAGTCCTTGGGATGCGAGAACAAGACGGCCCACCCGTTGCCGATCCAATCGTGAAAGTTCAGAATGCCCTGTGAAGTTTCGGCGCTGAAATTCGGAGCTTCGTCGTTGATGCGCAACATAAATTGCCCTCCGGAAGATTGAGTTCAGACTGCGGTGTTACAGTTTCGATTTCGGAGTCTCGCGCGTGCCCGCGTTACCCTCTCGAATCCGGCATTATAAAGCACGATGCGCGATGTGCAAACTCAGATCGCACCGCCAATGGCGAGTTCCGTTTGAGCGAGATCGAAGCCGACTCTCCGCATGCTCCCCGTCCGCTCTCAGACGTTTGACGCTCCCCAACGCGCGCCGTAGAATGAGCCGCATTACGTTTCGCGATACGATTTTCCACTGCTCCCGCGCGAATCACACTATTCGGAGGCCGCCATGCCCGCTCGTTCCGCTTTGTTAGCCGCAGCGCTGACTTTATTTCTGGCGGCTTCCACGATCTCGATCGCCGCGCGCGCCACGTCCTCCGCCGCCGATAGCCCTGTTCCGCGCCTGCCGTGGCTGCATGAAGGACTCGTTCTCACCTACACCTGGTACGCCGCAGTCGCTCCCGGCAACGGCTCGTATTACGAAGAAGACGATCACGGCGAGATGATCCTGCACAGCACCGGCCAGCGCTACTCGCGCTCGATGCAAACCGGGACCTCCGGTTCCGGCTGGACTCAGATCACCGTCGCCTCCATCGAAGGAGACAAAGTCGTCCTCGCGTCGAGCAGCTACGCGGATGCGGGTTCGCTCGGTAGAAATGCGCCAGTGCCGCAAGGCACTTCCAGCACAGTCGCCGCTCTGATGGACCCAGGCGACTACTGGATGGATCCCGCCAAGCTCGCGACTCTTCACTCCGCTCCCGTCGAGCACGTCCTCATAACACCCGTCGAATGGAAATCCGGCGACAACACCGTGAACGCGATCCGCGTCCAAGTGCTGAACGGCTCGAGCTACTCCGACCACATCTACGACACGAAGAGCGGAATCTGCCTCCACGTGGCGAGTTCGTCGGTTGGCGCGCCGCCCAAGCTCGTCGGGCCAGGCGACTTCGGCCGCGGCGACACCACGATCACGCGCAACGATTTTGAAGGCTGGCGCACCATCAAGGTTCCTTGGGCCGGCGAGCCGATGCCCGACTGGGTGACGAGCATTCGCGCGCTCCATTATCGCGGCTCGATGACCTCTCATGGTTCGCTGCCGACGATTCCAAACGTGCTGACGTTCGACATGGAACCCCTGGCCCACGGCCGAAATTGGGCGCAATTTTCCGCAACCTCGACTCAGCGCACCCAGGGCGCGCCCGATATTCCACCGGCGCACGACAATCTGGCATTCGGCAATAACGAACTCGGCGGATTGTGGGCCGGTCCTGCGGCTCTCGCGCAACTCCGCCAGGGCCAGGTTCTCGATGAAGATCCAGTCACGAAAATGCGCATCGTCGTTTCGCGCGTGGACGATTCGACGGTCGTGATCGCCGCGGCCAACGCGGCCGGTGAAATTGACAATCAATACGACAAGCGCACCGGCATCCTGCTCGCCTCGAGTTTCTACACCGTTCTCTCGATGCAGCAGCGCACCTTGAAACTGCAAGGCCGCGATTAAATGGTGGATTATTGCCTCAACGCGATCGGGTAGTCGGAAATCATGTCCGGCTTTTTCGTCGTCGGAGTTTGCTGGCCTCGCGTCAATTCCTTCACGCGCTCCGAAATATAGAGCTCCAGCATGTTCACGGTAATCCGGTTGGAGTTACCAACCTCCGCCCGGCCGCTGATTCCCTCGACGAGCGCTTTTGTAAACGCGCCGTTGGACCACGCCGGATCTTCGATCGAATATTGCGCTCCGGTTGACGCGGCAAACACGATCGCTCCGTTTTCGGCGCTCGCCAGTTCGTTCACCAGTCCGTTGATGTCCGCCTGATCGCCCTTTCGTCCTCCGAGCACGTTGCCGGAATGGCAGGTGTCCACGAAGAACAGCGTTTTTCCCGCGAGCGATTTGATCGTCGTCTTGATGTCGTCCATCGAGATGCCGGTTCTCAAGAGTTTCTCCACGTTCGCGTCGTGCGGCAGAAAGTAATACACCCCGCTCCGATCGTTCACGCCGTGCCCCGAGAGCAAAACCATCGCGACGTCCAGGTTCGTCGTCTCCGTGCGGATCCATTCGAGCCCGTCGAGCACATCATCCCGATTTGCCTTGTCGTCCGTAAGTAGCCTGACCTGTACGTCTCGATACAGCCCGCCCTTTTGCTTCTCAACCGCCGCCGCGAAATCCTGCGCGTCTTTCGCCGCGTAGTGAAGCTGCAGCGACGGGTCGGCGTACTGGCTCACGCCGATTGCGAGCACGTACAATTTGGGCTTGATTTCGAAAGTGTCTGTGGCCGTGCCGCGCCAGTGCAGATGGACGGTTGCGGGAGTGCTCGCCGCGAACCGGTTAATCGCAATCACCGATACCTCGGTATCGTGCGGCGGAATTCTCACTTTCGCTTCGAGCGCGTCTCCAGTTGGCGGCGCCGGCTCAGCTCCGCGTGCCGCGCTCGCCGGCCGCCCATCCACTAGCACTTTTACGTCCGTCAACGGCTCGCCCGACGCCGAACGCACCACATAGCGCACCGAAATATTCGACGTCGTAACATCGGAGCCGTCCGCCGGCGATACGATCTCGACGACCGGCGGCAGCATCTGCGCAACGCTCCCTCCGCGCGTTTTGCGCCCAGAAACTTCGTTCGCCGCAAAAATGGCCTTCCCTTCGTCTCCGGTCTCCAGGATTTTCGCCACAACGTCCGGGCGATAATACGTTGACCGGAATTGCCCGACCGGGAAGAAATCGGCGGCCTTGTCGCGGCCGTTGTTGACGTGCCAGCCAATCAAATCCTCCCCGCCTGCCGACGCGTCGTAGTATCCCGACGCCGTCCACATCACCCAGCGCTTCCGGTCGCTCGCCGGAAAAAATGCCAGCAGCTCTTGGCCGTCCGCGACGCGGTACCACCGAATCGATCCGTCGCCGAATCCCGCGGCGGCCAATTTTCCGTTGCCGGAAATGTTCACGCACCATGCGGTCGCGGGAGCCACCACGTTCCATCGCGGTGAGCCGTCGGCGCCAAAAAAATACAAATTCCACTCCGATCCCAGCAGAAATCCGCTCCGGTCCGGCAAAATCGCGAGGCTCCGCGAGGTGTCATTCCGCTCCATCGGGAGCGGCTTGCCGTTCAGCTTCGGCGAGGAACTGTTCACCCAATCGGTGATGGGATATCTTTCCACAATGGGGCGGTTAAGGCCGGTCCCTCCCGGAGTCGCTGTGTCCAATCGTCGCTCAGCGAGCGAAAACCGCGCAGGCGCCTTACCGCCAAACTCGTAACTGAATTGCACGGCAGCGCCATCATCTGAGAGGAGGAATCCGTCCCGGTTGTTGCGATAGTCGGCCGTAACCCGCCCGACGTACACCGTTCGATTGCCCCTTCCATCAATGATTCCGAATGACGGGGTATGGCTGGAAAACACAATTCCGCCGCTCCGCAAGGGCAAGACTTGTGTGATCGTGTTGTCGCTCGCGGCTGTCTCCTGGGTCGCGCCTCGCCCGCCATTGGTCCACGCGAAGACGGGCACTTCGCCCGCCTTGGTTCTTTCGCCGCCCGCGTAGAGCGTATTGCCGTCCGCCGACCACGCCACGCCAGCCGTAGCGACTTCATCGCTTTCCGGCATCTCCGGAGAAAATAGAAATGAGAGATCTTTGGACGAAAGAACATCAACCCTGGGTTCGTCTTCGAATCCAACCGCGATTTCCGATCCGTCGGGCGAAACCGCTACGGGATGCGGGTGCTTGCCGCCCGGAGCCCTCGCCTTCACGAGGTGGCGCAGAGACGCGCCCTGCGTCACTCCATACTCGCGAATGAATCCGTCCTCGCACGTTGTTATCAGCGTGTCGTGCCCGCCAAATGCCGCTCCGATGCTTTCGTCCGCGCAGTCGTTGTCCTTTCCGATGAGCGCGTAGTTGCTCGTGTCGTAGAGAAGCAGCGCGCCGCTGAAAAGCGTCGCCGCCAGATAACGGCCGTCGCGGGAGAACGCGAGGTGAAACACCGTCGCGTCAACTCCATCCAGATACCTCTCGAGTCTGCCGGTCTGCAAGTCGAATAACGCGACGGAATTGTTCGGGCCGCGCAATCCCCCGGCGATCGTTCGGCCGTCGGGCGAGACAGCGACAGCCGTAACCTGGCCCGTATCGCCTTCAGCTATGGGCGGCCGGATCACTCGCACCAGGCGTCCAAATGGCACTTTCCAAACTCTTATCGTTTTGTCGAACGACGCCGTCACCAAATAATTATTCTCGGCGTCCGTGTCGATGGCGATGATGCCGGCGGTGTGCATCCCGGTTTCGATCCGTAGGATTGGTTCCTGAGGCAAGTCGTTTGTGTCGGCCGCGAGGGAACGCCTTCCGCCGGCGCCCCATCCGAGCGCACACGCCGTCGCGGCAATTCCAACCGTGGCGAGCCATCTGCGTGGCATGCGGATTTCGCTCATTGTCCGGTCTTATATCATAGTCAGGGACTGCCCGGCGCGCCGGCGGACCGATCTACTGCCTTCGGTGCATCCCCAAAATAAATTCCAGCATCTCTAATCCAACATGTTTTTATGGGGGGTATCACATCAACAGGAGAATCTCTAATGGACCCGAAAGCAGCGCGACGCGTCGTTGCGGTGGGGCTTCTGATACTTCTTCTCTTCACTTCAAGGTCAATTCTGGCGCAGGAAAATACGGCAACGCTTTCGGGAACGATCACAAATCAATCGGGTGCGATCGTTTCAAACGCTAAAGTCTCCGCCAAGAATCTGGCGACGGGCCAATCGACCGAGACTCAATCCAATTCCGCCGGAATTTACAGCGTCTCAAATCTTTCGGCGGGAGATTACGAAGTTTCCGTGTCGGCGGAAGGGTTCAGCACCAACGTCTCCAAAGCCACGATTGCGGCCGGGGCGCAGCAAACTCTGGATTTTGCCCTGGGCGGTGCGCTCTCGCTCGGCGATCTCGGAATCTCGCCCGATCAGGCGAAGGGAAGCGCACAGGATCAGGCGCGGCTCAATAAACGCTCGCACATGTTGATGCTTCATCAGCGCCTCGGCTTGATCGATACCATTCCTTTGGTCGCCACAGTCATCGCGGGGACCGGCGCCGGCGGCAAGAGCACCAGTACCAGCGATCGATATTTGCATCTCGCTCTCGGCTCGGTAACCGGGGACTTGTATTTCATGAGCGCTTATTACGCCATCCGCGCCCCGAAAATTCCGGGCGAGCCGGTTCGCGGAGAAATCCGTTGGCACAAAGCCCTGGCCTGGGTTCACGGTCCCGGTATGATCCTGACGCCGATCCTCGGCGCAATTGCGTTCGACGAAAAAAGCAAAGGCGAGAAGGTGCATGGGATCGCGAGTTTGCACGGGCCCGTAGCCATCGTCACGGCCGCTGCATACGGCGCCGCGATTCTGTCCGTAACGTTCAAGTTTTGAGTAAGGCAAATTTTGAGGAGCGATCATGCATAAGCGATTTTTACTGGCCGTGCTGCTTTCGGCGCTTCCCGCGTTCGGCGCAACGGATACTCAATGGGTCCTGGCAGAATCCACTCTCACCTATCACGTTTCTCATCCGCTGCATCAGACCGAGGGCATCAGTCACGCCGCAAAAGGCAAAGGTGTGTGTCACGCGGGCCAATGTGATTTCTTGATCGCCGTGCCGGTGAAATCGTTCGATTCGGGCGACAGCAATCGCGATCTGCACATGCTGCAGGTCACGCGCGGCGGACAATTCCCGATGGTCGTCGTACGCACTCGCTTGCCCGAGTCCGCGGGCGCCTCAACCACGATTCACGCCGATCTCGACATCGAGTTCGCTGGCCAGACCGTCCACTATAAGCAAATTGAATTTCAACGCGAAACGAAAGGCAACGACACCAAGATCACCGGCACGATTCCCGCCACTCTCGCCGATTTCAAAATTGATCCGCCATCGCTCTTGGCCCTGCCGGTCAAAAACGAAATTCCAATTCGCGTCGAGACCACCTGGCGCCCCATGTGATTTCCCATCCCCGACACAATTTTATCCCGGAACGCCCTTCCTCTCACAGCCACTCATAACGCTTTAGACTCTTATCGAACCGTTATCATTGCCACGCACTCCAGTTGGTCCATAATCGACTTGTTCAGGGGTCATCTCGTTAATGGCTCGCCTCCAGCTGCGAATTTTTTCCCGCGCTGGACGGTCATCAAGTTCAAATTGTTTGTACCCCGCATGATGCGGCACGGGCGGCCAGCCGTTGAACCGATAGCCTTGGAATATTGTCGCGGAACTGCGCATGAGCGACCAAAAACGTCCAACGCCTGACTTTCGTGCCCTCTTCCAGTCCGCGCCCGGACTGTACCTCGTCCTGACCCCCAGTCTCCAAATCGTTGCCGTCAGCGACGCCTATCTTTGCGCCACATTGACCAAGCGCGAAGCCATCGTTGGCCGCAACGTTTTCGATGTGTTCCCGGATAATCCCGACGATCCCGCCGCCGACGGCGTCAGCAATCTTCGCTCCTCGCTCTCCCGTGTGCTTCAGCGCAAAGCTCCGGACACACTTCCGGTCCAAAAATACGATATTCGCAAGCCCGAAAGCGAAGGCGGCGGATTTGAGGAGCGGCACTGGAAGCCAGTGAACTCGCCGGTCTTCGGGCCGGACAAGGAAGTCGTATACATTCTCCACAGCGTCGAGGACGTGACTGAGGTCGTTCGCCTCAAGCGGCAGGGAATCGAGCACGAAAAACTTTCCGAAGAACTTCGCGGCGACGAAAGATTTCGCAAGGCGTTCAACGCGAATCCCGAACCCATCACCATCGCCACGATTGCCGAGGGCCGCTACATTGACGTGAACGAAAGCTACCTTCGAATTGCCGGCTACCGGCGCGAAGAGGTCATCGGCCGCACGTCATTCGAACTGGGATTCTGGGAGCGGCCTGAAGATCGCTTCGAATTGGTCGCTGCGCTCCAGGCACAGGGTTCGGTCCGCGATTGGGAAATCAATTATCACACCAAGTCCGGCGAGCTGCGGACGTGTCTCGATTCGGCGGACATCATCGAAGTCGCAGGCCAGAAATGCGTGATCACGGTTCTCAAGGACATCACGGAAAAAAAGATCTTGGAGAAGCAGCTCCGCCAGGCCCAAAAGATGGAAGCCATCGGCCAACTTTCCGGCGGAATCGCGCACGATTTCAATAATCTCCTCGGCGTGATTATCGGCTACGGCGAATCGCTTGGAGACGATTTGCCCCCGGAGAGCTCCGCGCGCAGGAAGTGCGACCAGATCGTAAAGGCCGGCCAGCGCGCCGCCTCACTCACGCGGCAACTCTTGGCCTTTAGTCGCCAGCAAGTCCTCGAGCCGAAGGTTTTGGATCTGAACGCGGTCGTTCTCGATATCGAAAAAATGCTTCGCCGCTTGATCGGCGCGGACATTGATTTCAAGTCCGAGCTATCCACGTCGCTCGGCCGCATCAAGGCCGATCAGGGACAAATCGAGCAAGTAATCATGAATTTGGTCGTGAATGCCCGCGACGCAATGCCGCGCGGCGGCCGCCTCACGATCCAGACCTCCAACGTTGATCTCGACGAGGATTACTGCCGCTTGCATCCTCCGCAGCAGCCTGGCCCGCACGTCGTTCTCTCGGTCACCGATACGGGCGTTGGCATGGACGCGGACACTCAGGCGCGCATCTTCGATCCTTTCTTCACCACGAAAGAACTCGGCAAGGGCACTGGGCTCGGCCTGTCCACGGTCTACGGTGTAGTTCGCCAGAGCGGCGGCCACATTTGGGTCTACAGCGAACCGGGGCACGGCACTACTTTCAGAATCTACTTGCCGCGCGTGGAGGCATCGCCCGAGATGGATCGGCGAGACCCGGATTCAGCGAAATCCTTGCGCGGCTCGGAAACGATACTGCTGGTCGAGGACGAAGACGCCCTCCGCGAACTCACGCGCAGCGTGCTCGTCGCGAACGGCTACACGGTCCTCGACGCGGCGAGCCCGGCAGCGGCCCTCGAGCTTGCGAGGCTGCATCTCCGTTCAATTGATTTGATATTGACCGATGTCGTGATGCCGGGAATGGACGGCCGCGCGCTCGTTGAGAAGCTGATGCCCATGCGGCCCGGCTTGCGCGTCGTCTACATGTCCGGCTACACCGGCTCGACACACCGCGAGCTTCTCGATCCCGACGCCGTGCTGCTGGCGAAGCCTCTCACGCGCGCCGTCCTCCTCCGCAAACTTCGCGAAGTCCTTGAGTCTTCCGCCGCAGTCACTTCGAAATAGAAAATTAGTGACGCGCGGCGCGCGAGGAATTTAAACGTAGCTCGGGTCTCCTGCCCTGACGAAGGAAGGGTCAGACCCGAGGCCTTTGAATTACGTCGGGTCATTGCGCGTGCCCCATCCTTGCGAAGCAAGGGTGGGTCTTCGGTTTCTCTGCCAAGCGCTCTTCTCCCTCGCACACACAATCCGCACTTTCCCTCATGATAGAATCCGCGCGTGAACGCCCCGAAAATATCGCCCGAGGCAAAAGAAGCCGTCGCTGATTTCCAATCGAAATTGGGCGAGCTATTCGCCCTAAGCCTTAGAGGAGTCTTCGATGGCGAGTTCGAAAGCTGGCACAAAGCGACACTCGAGGTCTTCAGCCGCTATCTTCCGGAAACGCACTACGATTCGCGCTTCGCCGACATCAACTTCCAAGTCTCCGGCTACTTGGACAAGCGCCGCGACCCCTTCGCCGTAGGCTGCGAAAAAGCTCAAGCCGTCCTCGAAGGCGCAATCGAGCACATCAACCGCTTCGGCCTGAAAACCCGCAAGCAGAATCCCTATTCGCGCTAACGAATCGGCGCCGCGCACTTTCGCGCCACGATTCAGAACTTGGCAAGAAATCTCCCCCGATGGAGTGGAACGCCGATTTTCTAAGCTCCTCAGTGGGCCTCTATCGATTTCGCCTCAGAAAATGAACAAGAATTTGAACGCCCAGTGGAGACGATCGGGCGATTGCGCCCATCTCGACGCGAGGCGCTTACTGCGAAGGCGAAACGTCTTCTCCGTAACACTCGAATTTTCGCTGAACCCACATAATCGGCTTGCCGGCGTCGAGAACGGCGGTATCAACTGGGCCACCAAAGGCCGCCTCCGCATCGCTCCATTTGATGGCGGCTTCCACAGCGGCGGTTAGCCGGTACGGGTCTGAATCTTCGATCTTCTCGCGCCGAAGTTTTGCTTCAAGGGACTGGTTGAGTAGCCTTGCGCGTTCTGTCTTATTGTCGAGGAATTCTTGGGCAAGTGCGGCACCGTAGAAAAAGATCGTGGTTCCGGTGGGTGGCGTCTCGATCGTTTGGGAAATTTTGACGCCAAGTTGCGCGGTTCTTTCATATTCGATTTTGACGGTGCGCAAGACTGGCCTTCCACTCAAGTCCTTACCGGCAAATCCCGCCGTCATAACTCGCTGGTCTTCCAATCCAGAAAGCACGTTTTGCCCATATTTGCTTATCGCGTTGTCGATCTGTCCTTGCATCTCCGTACCCCAGCGCGTGGCGAGCTCGTCGACACTAGAATTTGGATGCGCTTCGAAAATGTCCTTCGCCGTTTGCATTGAATCGATGGCCACAATTCCATTCCGAATGTCATGCATCCGTCCAGCGACAAACACAATATTGCCGCTGCCAAACTGAATGAGTTTGCAGGCACGGTCTGTGAGCAAGTCGCCGCCGCTGTCCGTCATGCGGCTATCCGTTACGATCACGACGCGATTTTGAGAAACGTACGCGAGCACGATCGTTCCAGAATTCGTTTTTGACGACTGATAGGGCCGGGCGCATATCAAAGCGATTGCGACCAGGCAAGGAGCGGCCCGTTTAGAAAGCGCTCGCAGTCGGATTGTTCTCATACCTCATGCCTTTCAGAAATCTCTATCGTGCTCCCGCTTCGGCCAGTGTGAATCAATCCGCCGCAGGATTTTCTCTGCGGCCACAATCGCGTTGGCTATGACGGCATCGTAGGCCGGGCACGGTTTGAATTCCAGTTGTGCGAGACGCCGCGCCGCGAGAATCGAAGCGGCGATGAGCAAGACACGTTTGCGGCCTTCGTCCATCGCCCGAGCCTATCACTCTTCGCCTTTTCTTCGCCAGTAGGTTTCTAGGCCGTATCCAGCGCCCCCCACTTCGCGCCGCTCGCCCCAAATCCTTACATGACGCCCATTTGATTTCCCGCCTACCGCCTGCTACGGTAGTTGTGCCTATGATCGAAAGGTACATGTACGGTGCGATTAACGGCTTAGCCGAAGCGGCCCGCCCGCTTCCGGGCCTCCTTGTGATCACCGGGCGTACGAAAGCGCCCGCCCTGCCTGCCCAGAGCTTCGAAGGGAACCCGAGCGTCGCGGTGAACGGTCATTTTCTAACCGGGACACCAAAACAATAAGAAATCGCCTTAACTCACACAAAAAAAAGCACCGAGGCCGTTTCTAACCGGGACACGAAAAGGGGTGTGTCGGGCGCGATTCGAGGCGGTCTTTGTAGCGCCGGACCGCGTTTCGTCCGGCACGCTTTCCTCCCGAAGAAGCGTTGCACCCACCGACCACCCGATCGCAGCACCTGTAGGGCTGGTCGGAAGACCAGCCGCTTTTCTGTAACCGAGAGGCCATTTCGACGCCGATGACAGACCCAAACTAAGCGAGCAAATGGGAGTCTGGTCGCCCCAACGAGGCCGCGACGCGAACACCGCATAAGGCCAGGCGCCTTTCTGCGGAGTGGCAGTTTGTCCCTTCGATCTCCGCTTCGGTGCGCTCCGACGAATGACTGTACGATGAGACAGTCGCGGCAATTCTCCGAGGTGAATCGCAATAGTACCAGTCAATTAACGACGAAAATTCTTTTCACACATGGTCCTGGAACCACGCAACTTTCTTCGAGGCGCTGTGTTTCACTGAAAGAGGGCAACGGCTACCTAGAAGGCCGCTCTCAATCATAAAGAAGGAGAATAGGGGACCCATGCGTCTTCAAAAATGTGTCCGGGCGTTGTTCGCAATCTTACCTCTCGTCCTGCTCGCAAGCTGCGGTGGGACGGGATCAACTTCAACAGGCGGCGGATCACAGACTGCCTCGATCTACACGATCGGCACTGACCAGCCGCTGCCGAGCGTCATTTCCTGTCAGATTACGGTGACTGGCGTAACGGTTCACAACAGCGTCACAAACACCGACGAAAGCGTTTTCTCCGGTTCCCAGATGATTGATTTCGCTCAGTTGAGCGGCCTGCACCAATTGATGGATCTCCAACCGGTGCCGACGGGAACCTACACCTCGGCGACCGTCACGATTTCGAGTCCGCAGATCGGGTTCATCAACGTTCCCGGAGGCGGCGCGGAACCGACGATTCAAACCATGGCCGGGACGCTCAGCACGAACTCCGTCATGGTGACATTTGCGAATCCGTTTGTGCTGAACAACGCGGATTTGGTCGGCCTGTATATGGATTTCGATCTCCGGCAGTCGCTCGCCACCGACGGCAGCGGCAATATCACCGGCGCGGTCAATCCGGTATTCCACATGGCGCTGCTTGACGCGACCGACACGGAAGTCGGGATTGATGATTTCCTGGCAGGCTACATCGAAGCTTCCGGCAACGGCAACTTCGTCGTCCAGGGACCCCACGGGCGGCAATGGACCGTCGAGACGAACAGCAACACGATGTTCGACGACTCCGACGTGCCGATGAGTTCGTATACAACGAGCACCATTCTCGCGATTACGGGTACGCTCGACCCAGTTTCGAAAAACATCTTGGCCTCCGAAGTCCAAGTCGTATCGAACAACGGCTTTTACTTCGGCGGGCTGTTTACTTGGATCAATCCGGCAACCGGCCCCGCGACGTCCGCTGATCTGTACGTCCGAGACGAGCTGCCTGCGGTCACCGGTATCGAGCCGGGCGACATCGCGACTCTTCCTTTGAACGGAACCGAAATCTACAAAATCGGCCACATCAATCTGCCGCTCACCACTCTGCTCTTCAATAATTCCGCGCTTGCGGCGGGGCAGCGCGTGGGAGTCGGCGGAATGTACAACCAGGGCGGCAGTCCGGAATTGACCGTGCACCGCGTTGTGCTGCGGCGGCAGGGCCAGGCGGGCACGCTTGCCGGAAACGTCGTGGTCAACAACGGCAACAACGGCAGCTTCCAGTTGACTGACAATTGGACGGCAGGCGTGCTGCTGCCGGCTCCGCTTACGGTGATGACGACGAACGATACCAACTTCATCAATCTCAGTGGCCTCTCGGCTCTGCAAGGCGCGCCGACGACCACCCGGTTGCGCGTGGTTGGATTCGTCATCCTCGATTCGCAGCTCACTCCGCCCGCGCCCGTGCTGGTGGCTCGGTCGGTGCAAGAGCTGACTTCGGACTAACAAGCCGGAAATAATAACTCGCGGCAGGTTGATGCCGCTTCATCCGAACCGCTGCCCCGCGAAATAAAATTCGCGGGGCAGCGGTTTTTTATCAAGCGCATTTTTATTTGCAGAATTTCGGAGTGGTATAGAATGGCGCGCATGAGCGAAACTTCCGTGAGCGCGACACCAGCGAGCTTCAACGATTTCTGGCCGTATTACGTTCTCGCTCATCGCCATCTTGCGACGCGCATCTTCCACACGATTGGAACGCTCGTCGGTTGGACGCTGTTGATTTCGGGAAGCCTGCTGCGGCGGCCGTGGTGGATTCTCGCGGCGCTCATCGTGCCCTACGCGTTCGCGTGGTTCTCACATTTCTTTGTCGAGCACAATCGTCCCGCGACGTTCGGCCATCCTCTGTGGTCTTGGCTCGCGGATCAGAGAATGGTGGCGATGGTGCTGAGCGGAAAAATGGGAGCTGAAGTTCGCCGCTGCGAGGCATCCGAAAGCCGCGCCTCCGCAGCTTGAATCCAAGTCAAAAGTTATGAGTGACTGCGTTTACTTGCTCTATCACGTTCGGAAGGAGGGTCAACTTCTTCTGCTGGGAGTATACCGTTCAGAAGAAGACGCAAAAGCCGCCATTGAGCGACTGGAGGATAAGTCTGGCTTCGCACAGCATCCAAGTGGTTTCGAATATCATGCGTACGAATTAGGCGTGGACATTTGGAGCGAGGGGTTCACCGATGATGAGTCAGCCACCGCACCCGAACCTGAAAAGAAGCCAAACTGACGTGCTGCCTGCGATTAGAGGAGACTGTTGACTGCCGACGTTACATACTTCCGCAAAATTACGCTTCGCGATTATTCGTGGCGATCCGCGATGATCTTGTGCCCTTCGACTTTGATCTCGATAGCGATCGGAGGACGCAGCGCCGTGCCGTGAACCACCGCGCCCCGCACGACCGCGTTGTCGGTCGTCGGGCCGTACTTCTGGAGATCGAAGACGCTGTAATCACAAGGATCGCCGACCATCGGGTGATCGCTCCTGAAGTTGTACGTGGTCGCAAGACGCTTCATGTCCGTGATGAATTCAAGGCGGCAACCGCCGAATGGCTCGCGCAGCGAGAATGCCCAGTATCCGCCGTGCGGAAGATGCACCACCAGCGCGGGAAGCGTCAGATTTGTATCGGGGTCGAGGAAGTCAAACCGTTTCGAAGACCACGGCTTCGCCAGCTCGTCTGTCGTCCCGATCTCGCCCGGCGCGACTGGAATGCTCGGGACGCCTGTGGCCGTCGCGGGTTTAGTTGATTCCGACGGAGCGGAAGCCGCTTCGATCGGCTTGCCCGGATGCCGCGAATACATCCAGACCGAAAAACCGATCAGAAAAGCCAATGTCCCGAGGACACCAAGTAAAACAGGCGGCTGAAACAGCATAGCCACCCGGCTGCTCGACGATGCGCCCGAGCTCTCGGCCCCGGGATGCGGGACGCCGGGAATATGCGGCTGTGCCGGCTTAAAAGGATCAAGCTTCGGATTCTGCTCTGCCATGGATGACTCCGCGATGCAGACTTCCAGCTTGAGGGGGCGGAGTGAAAAATTCAAGAAGAGGAGTCGGGCAGGGGGTAACGCTTTCGCATGCGTATCTCGGTGCCGCCGCGTTCGAACGTCACTTCATCCATGAGTTGGTTGATGAGATAAATTCCGCGGCCGTGGTCGTTGTAGACGTTCTGGCCCATCAAGGGATCTTTCACTTCGGTGGGCTGGAATCCGGGACCTTCGTCGCGCACGACGATGAGCAGGCCGCGATCCTTGTCGCAACCCATGCAGACCTGGATGATTTTTGAGGGATCGCCTTTCGAGCCGTGAATCATCGCGTTTGAAATCGCCTCGCGCAGCGCGACTTCGACTTCCCACTCCTTGCCGACGGCGGCGCCCATGTTTTTCACGGCGTCCATCGCCCACGCGACCACGGGATTGATCGTGGCGACGTCCGCGGGCCCGGAAAAACTCAGGCTCATGACCATGTCGTCGCTGAATTCACACGACGGCTTGGGGGCGGGCGCGGGAGGCTTGGGGTCGGATTCGGAAGTCATCTCAAAATCCATTCTAGGCTGAGTAAACCGCGGAGGCAAGAACGGCGAATCGTGAGGGGCAGCATCCCACGCGCGGGCGATGCGGCTGCGCCCATCCCCAAGGCGTCAGGCTTGCGTCGAATACCGGACCGAATGATGGGCGATGTATTCATTCAGATTTGCGATGCAGAGGAGCAGCTCGAGGATGCGGCTTTGCTGCGCGAGGTCGTGCTTGGCAGCGACTTCGGAAAGCGCATTGAGGGTGACGTGCGCATCGGCGAGCAGCCAGTCCAGCGTCGCGCGGTCAATCGTTTCGCCGCGATGGCAGCGATCGAGAGCGAAATCGGCGCGCGTGAACGATTGATCGAGAAAGTGATCCAGGCACAAGGCTTCGGCAGCCAGCGCCGGGGGCACGTTCTCGCCGCATCGGTCAATGCGGCAGCTTCTGGGGGCAGCCGTCGCCATGACGCATCCTTCGGCCCCGCGATTCGAACTCGCGAGGCCGAAGCAAACTTATCACATTTTGGCGCGCATTCGGACCGCGTGCCGCTCGTGCGGCGTTTCGATTACGGTCTCGTAATCGCCAGGTTACCGTCCGATGAGACCGCGACGGCGCCGTTAGTCAATGCGAATCGAGCCGGAGCTGGTGCGCAATTCGATGAGCGGGCCGCCGCCGTTCACTTTGCCGCGAAGCTCATGCGGATTCATCGTGCCCGACATCGTGATTTCGCGGTCGCTGTGAATTGAGCCTGAACTCGTCGCGGCCGACAGTTCGAACGCGGCGCTTGGCGGTAGCTTGATCGCCACGTCGCCGGAACCTGTTTGCAATTTCCACGGTCCGGTCGGCTCGCCTTCGGCATGAATATTTCCGCTGCCGGTCCTGACGCGCGCGCCACCCTTGATGTGATCGAGCGTAACTTCGCCGGAGCCGGTCGAGACATCCACGTCGCCCGCGGCCGTCTGTTCGAGCTTCACATCACCGCTGCCGGTGGACGCGACGAGCGAGCCGGCGACGCCGGTAGCCTGAAGCCCGCCGCTGCCGGTCGAAATTCGCGCGCTGCCGTGTACGTTCTGCACGTCCACGTCGCCCGAGCCTGTGTTGGCGCGAACGTCGCTGCCGATATCGTGAACTTGCAAGCCACCGGAGCCGCTGGAGGTTTCCACCGGGCCGGCGATGCCGTCAATTTTTTCGTCGCCGGAGCCGGAAGTCGAGTGGAGCTTCGTTTCTTTTGGCGTGATGATTTCGTAGCTGATGGAAATGTGGCGCAGCAGTTCGCGATCTTCCACGTGGCCGATGCGAATGGTGTTGCCTTCCTGTTGAATCGGCGGATTTTTCTCGATGGCTTCGATCTGCGCGCTGTTGCTGCCGAAGTGCCAGTTGTCGGCCTTGATCTTCGCGTGGATTTCGACGCTCCCGGCGTTTCCGGCGCGCACGGTAATGTTGCCCGAGCCCGTTTGAGCTTCGAGGTCCACCGGGCCGGTGACGGTGAGCGTTCGATCGAAATGTCCTTCGTCGGCTGCCAGCGACGGACGCGCGGCAAATGCAAAGGCCAGGGCTAGCGCGCTGGCAGGCAGAATTGTTGTGTTCCAAAGTTTCCGAATTTTCATGAGGATTCCTCCTTGAAGGCGCATTGGGCCCTGAGCCAAATGTACGCAAGAGCTTCCGCAAAAGTTCAGACGTGTCGAGCGCGCAACCGTTAGCGACATGCAGAAAACGCAGCGGACTCCCATCCGGAAGGCCGCTGTGCGCCGCGACTTCACGCAGACTCTTTCCCTTTGTTTTCAGTAAGCTGCGCGGGTGCCGCGGGTACCGCCTGTAGGCAAACACAACAAAAATCACGAGACGGAC
Source organism: uncultured Acidobacteriota bacterium (assembly GCA_963838705.1). GTDB lineage: Bacteria > Acidobacteriota > Terriglobia > Acidiferrales > UBA7541 > Palsa-147. Next base: position 1,473,174 of record CAWIRU010000007.1, read on the forward strand.
TCGGTGGGCGGCGTCGATGCCAACTTTCGGGCCATCGTTCTCTTCTATTTCACGGTCTTTTCCCAGTCGTCCTTGAACGATTGAATCTTCTTACGTGTCACCATCTTCAGATGGTCGCCGACTACTGTTCTTGCCAATTTATTGACCCAATCAGCGTCGCGGAGTTTGTCGCGATAGTCGAAATCCGCTCCAATTCCTTCGATCTCTCCATCCACATCCGTTATCAGATCGCCGACTATATTGTCGATGCATCTTCGAAACTTCTGACGTGGTTTTTCGGCTCTTACGAATTTCTGGGGATCGGTATTAACCTGGGTCCACAGAGCATCCTTCTCCAGAATATTGCGAACACAATAGAGAAGCATGTAGCGCGTCAACAGATATTTTGCCAGTAATCCGTTTGTAAGCCTTGGAAGGGCGGCGTCGACCGACTCGGCGACAACATGGCAGAGAACCACGTGGTCGGCGGTTACTTCGGGGCGCGCAAACAGGTCCGAATACTTGTCCTCGAACACTTGGTATTTTCGATGGGTTGCCCATGGCTCCCCAAGGTCAAATGCCATCAGGAGTAATCCTGCCTCTTCATTCGAAATTACAGTCCCGGCTTCCTTCGTCTCACCGCGCTTAATCTCAAGGAAATATTGATTCTCATAATGTTTGCGAAACTCGTTTTGAAGACGAATTTGCAGCGGATTGTTGGCCATAAAATCACGCGCCTTCACACCATTCTGATTATTAGAAATTTCGGTCACGAGTTTGGCCAGCGCGGACGTTGGTTCCATTTGGACGAACTTTGTTAACACTCGGAGGTCGTCCGTCAACTTGCTCTTATTATCGAAAAACGAGCTAAGACTCTGACATCCGTTTACGACAAAATAATCGTGTACTGTCACCTCATCTTTGGCGTGTTCCAGTTTCTTCGCGATTACAGTAATTCCGTTGTGGAAGAGTGGGAAAAGCCGATGCCGCTTCTTGTCTTCTATGCTCCTAACGATGTCCTTATTTACCCCGGTTTTACCTAATGGCCCGCGGACGTTGTACGCGAACAGAGACTGGTCCGCGATTCCGCTCAACCTGACGAGTTCTGTGGCTTTGACTGGAGCGATCAAAGCTTTTGCGTCATCGTCCACCGAATACTCCGTGACGTTAAAGCCTACAATATCGAAGGTCGCTTTCGTGTGGACCGGCGTGTCGCGGGAATCAGAAATGTGCGTCTCTACCAGTCGCGTCTTCCCGACGAACGCCAAATTAGTGGAGGTGTCCAGGAAGTTTTGCCCGTTCCGATCAATCTCAATATTCGTTATGAACTGGCCTTGCAGCTTGTGGCTTGTAATCTTGTTTTCCAGATCAAGCCGCTTAGCCAACGACGCGACCCGGTTCTTACCAGCAGCTCCGATCAGGGCCTTGATAGACTTAGCATCCTTAAACTGAGTTAGTGTGCCAGCGAACTCTCTAAGTGACTTGTCCCCGATCGTGGTGTTGTCTTTTTGAGAAATTGTGGTTTGAAAAATCGTAATCGTCTCATCACTGTCATTCACGAAAATTCCGTCTACCCCCTTGTCACCGCGTTGGTCACAAACCGAATCGATGGCATCTTGCGTGTCTAAACGGTAGTAGTTTTCGAGATACCAAATGAGAAATGACGCGCTTTCCGACCTTTTGGGATCTAAGTGTTGAGGAAATAGCTTCTTAATGGCCGGATAGGTGAGGTCAATCTTTCCCAATTGCCCTCCTGTCAGAACGTCAGCTATTATGACCTAGCAGCGTCGCGATAACGATGCATCAAGTCATAAGCCCAATAAGCACAGTCACAGTAACCGACTCCGCTGGAGGCCCACAGACTTGATTACGCTTGTTCTTGTTTCTCTTGAGCTCGCTGCCAAAGGATGCGAATGACCCAGTAGATTCCCAAGTAGATCTGCGCGGCAACGCCCACGTTCCACAGATAAGTGCCCGAAACTCGAAGTATCGGAGCTGCGTTGACGCTCAATATCGCGCCAAACCAGATTAGAACCCATGTGCACATCAACAACCTTCTAACCAGAATCATGTGTGTCCCCAAGGGTTGTGACCGCCCCTGTCTAGCGAATGTCATGATTGTCCCCGGAGGTTGTGGCTGCTCCCGTCAACGCGCCGCCCACCGCTCCAATAATGGCGCCCCCAATTGTTCCGAGAATCGGTATTACTGAGCCCGCAGCGGCGCCACCCAGTGCGCCTGCGATTGCTCCTCCCGCGATTCCACATGCCTGCTTGCCCCAAGAATCCCAAGGTCCTCTATCGTTATTCATTCTGACCTTCCGCTTTGCGAGCGATTCGGTCGCAGTGGGATACATCTTAGCATAATGCACAACAAGGTACTTCCGAGCCCGCCCTTACGTCAAGCTCGAGTGTTTTGTCTTTGACAGGTGTTGCGAGACAGCCAGTCATCGCGATGGCTGCTTAGGGTGCATGAGGGTTTCGGTGTGTCAGGCGGTGGCGCCGTGGCACTTTTTGTATTTTTTGCCGGAGCCGCAGGGGCAGGGGTCGTTGCGGCCGACTTTGGCGCCGGCGCGAACGGGCTTGGGGGCTTCGGCCTGAGCGGGGCCGGCCTGGTATTGGAGATTTTGCTGCGTGCGTTGCTGGCGGCGCTCGATGCGCTGCTGAATTTCGAGCGGCTTGGGGCGCGGCGGGCCTTCATGCGGGCCGCCGGACGGTTCCGCGGGGCGCTCGCCCTCGGCGGGACGAACCAGGAAGAGAAACCGCACGGCTTCGGTGTCAATCCGCCCCATCATGTCTTCGAACAGCGTGAAAGCTTCCTTCTTGAATTCGACGAGCGGATCTTTTTGGCCGTAGCCGCGCAGTCCGATGCCTTCCTTCAGGTGGTCGAGAGTGAGCAGGTGGTCTTTCCACTGGCCGTCAACGATGTCGAGCAGGATGCGCCGCTCGAGCCAGCGCATCACCTGCGCGCCAAAGAGTTTTTCTTTTTCCTCGTAACGCTGAATCACCTTTTCCGCGAGCGCGTCGCCAAGCTGATCGTGATTCAGCGCGGTCAGATCGAGGCCCACGGCCTTCGGATCAATTCCGAATTGATTGAGAAGCTCGTTTGAGAATTGCGTCGTGTTCCACTGGCCGGGATGCTGCTCGCGCGGGCAGAACGTGTCCACGAGGTCGAGCGCGATTTCTTCGGCGCGTTCGAGGATGAATTCTTTCTGGTCGGCGCCTTCGAGTACGTTGCGGCGGAGCCCGTAGACCGTCTCGCGCTGCTTGTTCATCACGTCGTCGTATTCGAGAAGGTGCTTGCGTGCTTCGAAGTTCTGGGCTTCGACGGCTTTCTGCGCATTTTCGATGCGCTTGCTGATGAGCTTGGACTCGATCGGAACGCCTTCCGTCATTCCGAGCCAGTGCATCATGGCCTTCACTTTTTCGCCGCCGAAGATGCGCAAGAGATCATCTTCGAGCGAGAGGAAAAATCGCGACGAGCCGGGATCGCCCTGGCGGCCGGCGCGGCCGCGAAGCTGATTGTCAATTCGGCGGGCCTCGTGGCGTTCGGTGCCGAGGATGTGCAGGCCGCCCATCGCGATCACTTCATCGTGTTCGGCGCGGCATTGATCGGCGAATTGATCGTAGACCGGCTTCCACTGGTCGAGCGGAACCTGAAAGATTTTGCCTTCCATCTGGAAGAGAACCATCGGCACGGTGTGGCTTGCAGGCGCGGCGACGTCAGCGACGGCCGTTGCAGCGCCGCCGCTCGATGCGCCGCCAGCGACGTCGGCTTCGCCGGGCGTTTCCGTGTTCGCGCCGTTTGCGCCAATCACCGATCCGGCGGGCGCGTAGGGAATCGCGAGCTTGTTTTTGAGGAAATGATCGCGGGTCATCGCCTCGGGATTGCCGCCGAGGAGAATATCGGTGCCGCGGCCGGCCATGTTGGTCGAGACCGTGACGGCGCCCTTGCGCCCTGCTTGAGCGATGACTTTTGCTTCGCGCTCGTGCTGCTTGGCGTTCAGGACCTGATGCGGAATGCCGGACTTCTTCAGAAGCTCGGCGATTTTCTCGGATTTTTCGATCGAGATGCTGCCGACGAGGACGGGCTGGCCTTTTTCGAAATACTGGCGGATGCCGCCGACCTTCGTGCCGTCTTCCTGGATGATGCCATCCACGGCGGCCTCGAATTTTTCGCGCTCGGTGCGGTAGACCACGTCGGGATTCTCGATACGAATCAGCGTCTTGTTTGTGGGAATGGCGACGACTTCGAGCTTGTAGATTTTGTCGAACTCGGCCGCTTCGGTTTCCGCCGTTCCGGTCATGCCGGAAAGTTTTTTGTACATGCGGAAATAATTCTGGAAGGTGATGGTGGCGAGAGTCTGATTCTCGCGCTCGATCTTGACGTTTTCCTTCGCCTCGACGGCCTGGTGCAAGCCATCGGACCAGCGGCGGCCCGGCATCTGGCGTCCCGTGAATTCGTCCACGATGATCACTTCGCCGTCTTTCACGACGTAATCAACGTCCTTTTCGTAGAGCGTATGGGCGCGTAGAGCCTGATACACGTGGTGAATCGCTTCGATATTTTCGGGGTCGTAGAGATTGCCGAGGCTGAGGAGGCGCTCGCACTTCGAAACGCCTTCTTCGGTGAGCGTCGCGGTGCGCAGCTTTTCGTCCACGGTGTAGTCAATATCGAGAATCAGCTTCGGAATAATTTTGTCGATGCGGTAGTACTTGTCCGTGGATTCTTCCGCGGGGCCGGAAATGATCAGAGGCGTGCGCGCTTCGTCAATCAGGATCGAGTCCACTTCGTCCACGATGCAGAACTGGTGGCCGCGCTGGACGCAATCTTTGAGATCGTACTTCATGTTGTCGCGGAGATAGTCGAAGCCGAGCTCGTTGTTGGTGCCGAAGGTGATGTCGGCGCCGTAGGCGGCGCGGCGTTGGGCGTCATCGAGATCGTGGACGATTACGCCGACGGTCATTCCGAGGAGTTTGTAGATCGGGCTCATCCATTCGGCGTCGCGGCGGGCGAGGTAATCGTTCACGGTGACGATATGAACGCCGCGGCCGGCGAGCGCGTTGAGGTAAGCGGGAAGCGTGGCGACGAGCGTCTTGCCTTCGCCCGTTTTCATCTCGGCGATTTTGCCTTCGTGGAGGACGATTCCGCCGATGAGCTGCACGTCGAAGTGGCGCATGTTGAGCGTGCGGCGGCCGGCCTCGCGAACGAGCGCGAATGCGGGAACCATCACGGATTCGAGCGCGGACTGGAGCTTTTCTTTGTAATCGGTGTCGGCGGGATTGGCGCCGGCGAGGCGCTTTGCGACTTCGGCTTTGAACGCAGCGGTGCGCGTGGCGAATTCGGAGTCAGGGAGCAGCTTGGTTTCAGCTTCGAGCGCGTTCACGGCTTTCACCATCGGCGTGATGCGCTTGACGTCGCGCTCGTGCTTCGTGCCGATGAAGCGCGCGACGACCTGATCGAGTATCTTGTCAACTTGCATGATGACTATTGGATGCTGCTCGGAGCGGTTCCGCTCGGGCTAACCCAGTCCCCCGCATAAACGAAAGCAGCCCTGCACGGCAGGCCTGCTTGTCGAATCCTGCAATTCGCGACACTTTATTGTAGCGTGTCTGCGGCATTTGGCGCAAAGCGATGGCGGAGGTGCGTCGCTTGCTGCATTGGTGCACGCGTTCTATCATGGATGCGCGAGGACAAAATGCCTGATAAGGCCCCGATACGTGGAGTGAAAAATCTGATTGCGGTTGCTAGCGGCAAGGGCGGTGTGGGGAAGACCACCGTCGCTGTGAATCTGGCGATTGCACTGCAGCGAACTGGCTCGAAAGTCGGGCTTCTTGACGCCGACGTGTATGGGCCGAACGTGCCTGTGATGCTGGGGACGACCGAGCAGCCGCGCGCGGTGGACGAGCGGACGATTATTCCCGTTGAAGCCTACGGCGTGAAAATGATTTCGATGGGCCTGCTGAATCCGGGCGATAAGCCGCTGATTTGGCGCGGGCCGATGTTGCACAGCGTGATTCAGCAATTCTTGCGAAGCGTGCAGTGGGGCGAACTCGATTATCTTGTGGTGGATTTGCCGCCGGGGACGGGCGACGTGCAATTGACGTTGATTCAATCGGTCGCGGTGACCGGTGCGCTGATCGTGACGACGCCTTCGATTGTGGCGGTCGCCGATGTGCGCAAGGCGATTGAAATGTTCCGGCAGGTGAATGTGGAAATTCTCGGCGTGGTCGAGAATATGAGCTATTTCAATTGCCCGCATTGCAAGGAGCGGATTGACGTCTTTGGGCACGGCGAGGGCGCGCATTTGGCGAAGGCGTTTGGGGTGCCGTTGCTTGGCGAAATTGAGATTGAGCCGCAGATTCGCATCGGCGGCGATACGGGAAAGCCGGTGGCGTCGCTGGGTGAAGATGCGCCGGGCGCGCCGAGTATTTATGCGATGGCGCGGAATGTGGCGGAGCGGGTGGCGATGCTGAATAAGACATCCACAGGGTCAGTTGTGCAGATTCTGTAACGATTCTCACCATAGAAGAGAAGAAAAACCTGCCGGCCTTCCCGACCAGGTCGGGACGCATACGTCGCGTAAGGCCGCCGCCTCAGGTGCCGCTTGTGCGTTTTGGGTTGTGGGGGCGCTGCTCGCAGACTGTGCGGCGACGCCGAAAAGTTGCTGCGCCACAGTGCGTGTGCTAATTTGCGTGTTTGTCTTCAGCGCGCTGGAAATTGCAGAGGCGAGTGGCGCCGCGCCGTGAGGCAGGGAATTGATTCGCGCGTATCTCGGGCGGACGCCCGCCATCGCAGCATCCGCATACATTGATGAAGCCGCCGTGGTGATCGGCGATGTGTCGATTGGCGAAGACGCGAGCGTGTGGCCGGGCGTCGTGATTCGCGGCGACGTGCACTGGATTCGGATCGGCGCGCGCACGAATATTCAGGATGGCTCGGTGCTGCACGTGATGCGCGATTTGTACCCGTTGACGCTGGGCGACAACGTGACCGTGGGCCACGGCGTGATTTTGCACGGCTGTACGATTGAGTCGCGCTGCCTGATCGGGATGGGCTCGATTATTTTGAACGGCGCGAAAATTGGCACGGGCAGCATCATCGCCGCCGGGACGCTTGTGCCCGAGCGGACAGTCGTTGCCCCGGGGAGCCTGTTTATGGGCCATCCGGGGAAATTTCGGCGGTCGCTGACGGCGGAAGATCAGGCGTCGATTGATGCTTACGCAGAGCATTACGTTGTGTACAAGCAGACGTATAAGCCGGACGTTCAATAGATTCGGGTTATTTGTAGGGGCGTCCGCCACGGCGGACTGCGCCCCGGTTTCGACTGATTGATATGAAATTTCAAGCCATCAAGGGAACACGCGACATCCTGCCGCCGGATTCGGCGCTGTGGAATCGCGTCGAGCAGACGGCCCGCCATGTTTTCGGCACGTATGGATACAGCGAGGTTCGCACGCCGATTTTCGAGCACACGGAATTATTCGCGCGCTCGATCGGCGTGGACACGGACGTGGTCTCAAAAGAGATGTACACCTTTGAAAGCTACGACAACATCCGTATTGGGCACCCACAGGAAATGCGCGACATTGTCAGGGCCAACGAAGCGATAAAGGAAGCGTGGCAGGCGGGTCGTATTCCGCGAGATCCGAGCAACGAGATCGCAGTTGAAGCATTGCACACCACCTTTGGCAGAATCGCCGAGGAGGGTGCTCCAGCCCTGCTCCGTTTCTTGTTCGAACTTCATCAGCTAGATTTTGGACAATCGCTTACGTTAAGGCCCGAGGCGACGGCGAGCGTGTGCCGCGCTTATATCGAGCACGGGATGCAGACGCTGCCGGGAAACGTGAAGCTCTACAACATTGGGCCGATGTTCCGGCGCGAGCGGCCGCAGAAGGGGCGCTACCGGCAGTTTTTTCAGATCGACGCGGAAGTGCTTGGGCAGTCGGATGCGCCGGCGATTGATGCCGAAGTGATCGAAATGTTGCTGGTGTTTTTCGAGCGCGTGGGATTGAAGGGCGCGACGCTTTCCGTGAATTCGATAGGCGATAAGAATTGCCGGCCGAAATACGTCGAATTGCTGCGCGAAGAATTGCGCAAGGTGAAAGACAAGCTCGGCGCGGATAGCCAGCGGCGAATCGAGACAAATCCGCTGCGCGTCCTCGATTCGAAACTGCCGGAAGAGCAGGCAATCGTCGAAACGCTGCCGCGCATCGCGGACCATCTTTGCGACGATTGCCGAGTGCATTTCGCGAAGCTGCAGGCGGAGTTGAAGCTGCGCGGAATCACGTACGAAATTAGCTGGCGGCTGGTGCGCGGGCTCGACTACTACATGCGAACAACATTCGAAATCGTCGCGCCGGGGCTCGGCTCGCAGAATGCGGTTTGCGGCGGCGGGCGGTATGATGGACTGGTTGAATTGCTCGGCGGGCCGCCGACAAAAGGCATCGGCTTTGCGATTGGGACCGACCGGCTGATTTTGTCACTGCAGGACGCGGCGAAAGATACATCGCCGGCGAGCGGCCTCGACGTTTTTATCGCATGGATGGGTGAGAAATCATACGCGCCGTCCGTGCAACTTGCGCGGCAATTGCGCGACGCTGGTTTCGCCGTCGAATTGCCGCCTGAAGAAATGAAATTCAAGAAATCCATCGGTCTGGCGGACAAGCTTGGTGCGAAATTTGCGCTGATTATCGGCGAAGACGAAGTCGCATCGGGGCAGTATTCGCTTAAGCGACTCGCCGATGGGCAGCAATCGAAGTATTTGCTAGCCGACCTGCTGGAACACTTGCGGAGCTCGCGAGCTAATGCGCCAGCTAGTTAAAGTTGTCATTCCGAGTCCGCCGCAGGGTGGCGAGGAATCTGCGGTTCTGCCTTTGATTCGAAGGGGCCGAAACGCAGATTTCTCGGACGACCCTCGTCGTCCGCCGCGGCGGACTCGAAATGACAACGACGTTGAGATGAGAGGGTCATGCTGGATTCACTCGGAGATCTGAAACGAACACACTACTGCGGCGAATTGCGAGCGGGGGACGTGGGCAAAGACGTGGTGTTGATGGGCTGGGTCCATCGGAGGCGCGATCTGGGGCAGCTCATCTTCATTGATTTGCGCGACCGCGAGGGCATCGCGCAGATTGTGTTCAATAAAGAGCAGCATTCTGCGGCGCACGCGAAGGCAGAGGAACTGCGCAGCGAATACGTGGTGGCCGTGAAGGGCCGCGTGCTGAAGCGCGGGAAATCGAATGCGGAAATTGCGACGGGCGAAGTCGAAGTCGCCGCGAGTGAATTGTTCCTGCTCAATAACGCGAAGACGCCGCCGTTCGTCGTCGAAGACGAAGTAAACGCGAGCGAAGAAACGCGTCTGCGCTACCGCTATCTCGACCTGCGCCGGCCGAAGCCGCATAAGAATCTCGCGCTGCGGCATCGCGTGATTCTTGAAATCCGCAAGGCGCTCGACGAAATCGGCTTCTACGAAGTGGAAACGCCGATGCTGACGCGGTCGACGCCCGAAGGCGCGCGCGATTATCTGGTGCCGAGCCGCGTGCATCACGGACAATTTTACGCGCTGCCGCAATCGCCACAGATTTTCAAGCAGATCCTGATGATCTCCGGGCTCGACAGATATTTTCAAATCGTGAAATGTTTCCGCGACGAAGATTTGCGCGCGGACCGCCAGCCGGAATTCACGCAGCTCGATCTCGAAATGTCGTTTCCGCGGCAGCAGGATATTTTCGAGACGATCGAGCACGTGATGACACGCGCGTGCGCGGTGATCGGCGTGAACGTGAAAGGGCCGTTCCGGCATCTCGATTATCACGAAGCTCTGCGCCGCTACGGCTCGGACAAGCCGGATTTGCGATTTGGAATGGAATTGCAGAACGTGACCGCGTTTTTCGAGGCGGCGCGCGAGACGTTTCATTTCGAAGGCAACGTGCAAGCCATCGTCGCGCCGGGCGCAGCGGCTTTTTCGCGGAAGCAGCTTGACGAGCTTTCGGAATTCGCGAAATCGGCCGGCGCGAAAGCTGTTTACACGGCGAAAGTCACCGCGGACGGCGTCGCATCGTCGCTCGAAAAGACTCTCGGCGCGGAAAAATTGAAAGAACTTGCCGCCTTTGTGGGTGCCAAGCCCGGCGACCTGATCGTTGCGGTCACATCTAAAAAACAAATTCCGCACAGCGATACTTCGCTCGGCGTCGCGGGGCAATTGCGGCTCTATCTCGGCGACAAACTGAATTTGATTGACCGCACGCGCTGGGAATTCCTGTGGATCACCGGCTTCGCGCTTTTCGAATGGAGCGAATCGGACAAGCGCTGGGTGAGCGCACAGCATCCGTTTACCGGAATTGTGGAAGAGGATATCGACAAGCTCGAGACGGCGCCGTGGGAATGCCGGTCGAAGGGCTACGACCTCGTGCTGAATGGTGTCGAGCTTGGTTCGGGCAGCATTCGAATTCACCGGCAGGATGTTCAAGAGCGCATGTTTAAGGCGCTGGGGCTGACGCCGGAGCAGCAGCGGCAGCGCTTCGGATTTTTTCTCGACGCGCTGACGTTTGGCACGCCGCCGCACGGTGGAATCGCGCTGGGAATCGACCGTGTGGTGATGCTTCTCGCGGGCGAGAAGTCTATCCGCGAAGTTGTCGCATTTCCGAAGACCACAGCGGCGCAGGATTTGATGGCTGATTCGCCGAGCGCGGTCGATCCAGCGCAACTGGATGATCTTGGCATTCGGCTGAAGTGAAGTTCAGACGGAGTATCCTCAGGGGCTAAAGCCCCTCGAGGCATGCATCGTTTATGTCAGGGCTGAAGCCCTGACCCCCTAAGGCTCGAACAGATAAGAACAGGCAGCGTGCCGCGTCGGCCGCAATCAGCGTCAATGGCACGAGCGCTGAACAAATTAGCAGAAGCCGCCGAGCGCGCTAACGAAGGTGAGTCCTTTTTAGGAGGTCGGAGCTTCAGCTCCGACATTATCGAGGTCGAAGAGAATGGGGCTTTAGCCCCTGAAGCCGCCGTGAGCCGCCTGACACATCGCACCGCGCCCGGATGCACCTATTTTGTGACCACGAAGGCTTGGGGCGGTCGAGCGATCTTTCGAGTTCCGGACGTCGCCGAAATACTTCTCGAGTGCATGATGAGGTATAGAGACAAAGGAGCTTATCGCCTGCACGACTTTGTCGTCATGCCGAATCATTTGCATCTGATCATGACGCCGGGTGATAGCACCACTCTGGAAAAGGCGATTCAGCTAATCAAGGGCGGCAGTTCGCATGAGATTCATAGGCTCCGCGAACACAAGATGGAAATTTGGCAGGCGGGCTACCATGAAACGACGGTGAGGGATGAGCGGGATTTCGTCGCCAGGCGGCATTACGTACGCATGAATCCAGTCGTCGAGAAACTCGTGGAGCGCCCCGAGGATTGGGCCTATAGCTCACCAAATTCCAAGTTTGTCCTTGACGCGATGCCGGATAGACTCAAGATCGTGATCCCGGCCTGACACGCGAGAGTTTCGTGATGTCGTCGTTTAGCAACAGGAGTTAAAGATGCACGGACTACCGGCAGGAGTTCCGACGGCAGTTGGCGTCGCGGCAGCGATCCTGGCTGTGCTGTGGTTCATGAGACGGTTAAGCCTGCGCGGGCAGTTTATTTCGCTCGTCATTGTCGCCGTCTCCGTGGGCTTCATGCTCCTGACGATCATACAGGTGCCGGGGTTCCCGGGTTGGCTGGCGGCATCGCTTGTGATCGTGGTATTCGTCTGCATGCCGTTCGCCGTGCGGCGATTCATGCGCAGCCTGTTGCAAGAAGATGAAGAGCGAATGAAAGAGGAATCGCAAGGCCCAGCGCGTTAGATGGGCGTTTAGCCCGGTTACAAACGCGCAAACATGGTGAACCGACCTGATGAGCCGGATCCGCATTCTTCCTGAGAACGTCGCGAATAAAATCGCGGCTGGCGAAGTTGTTGAGCGGCCGGCATCCGTGGTGAAAGAACTGCTCGAAAACGCGCTCGACGCGGACGCGCGCTCGATCAAGGTCGAGGTCGAATCCGGCGGCAAGCGCTTGATCCGCGTCACCGACGACGGCTGCGGCATGAATCATGATGACGCGCTGCTGGCGTTCGAACGCCACGCCACATCGAAGCTGCGCACCGCGGACGATTTGCTTTCGATTGCCACGCTTGGATTTCGCGGCGAAGCGCTTCCTTCGATTGCCGCGGTCTCGCGGCTCGTGCTCGAAACGCGGGCGGCGCCAGACGAGCAGGGAACGCGTGTCGAATTTGCCGGCGGAAAGCTGCTCGGCGTCAAGCCGGCGGGATTGCCCACGGGAACATCCATCGCTGTCGGAGATATTTTCTATGGCGTGCCGGCGCGGCGGAAATTTTTGAAGTCGGACACGACGGAACTCGGCCACATCGCGTCGCTCGTCACGCATTACGCTCTCGCGCATCCTGAAACGCATTTCGTCCTCAAGACGCCAACGCAGGAAATTTTGAACGCGACGCCGGTGGAAAAGCTGGCCGAGCGCGTGTATCAGGTGTTCGGGCGGCAATCGCTCGACGAGCTGCTGGAAATTCCCGCGGCGGAAGGGCCGATGCGCGCGGCGATCACGGAGCCCGCGATGGAACCGGGCGAGGAATCGGCGCGCATTCGCGTTACGGGCTTTGTGTCGCGGCCGGAAGTCCATCGCACGAATCGCAACGGCATCTACGTGTTCGTCAACCGGCGGCTGGTGCGCGACCGCCTGATCCTTCACGCGATTGGCGACGCGTATCGAAACATCATTCCGCCGGGCGTGTTTCCAGTCGTGCTGCTGTTCATTGAGCTGCCATATCCGGAAGTGGACGTCAACGTTCACCCGTCGAAAATCGAAGTGCGGTTCCGCCATCAGCAATTCGTTCACGATTTCACGCGCGACGCTGTGAAGCATGCGCTCTCGAACGCACGCTCGATTCCGGGATTTCCGGCGGCGCGCGCCGCTGCCGCAGCGGCCGGCGGAAATGGGACGGAACAAAATTATTCAGTGGCATCGGGTGAAGCCGCGGGCGAGGGCGCGGGAACGGCGCCGATGGGGCCGCCGCGCGCGGTGATTCCACCGATGCCCGATCTCGGCGGCCTTGCCGCGGCTCTGGGCGCATATTCGGACGGCTTCGAATTGAGCGGCGAGCCGCAACAGCCGATTGCTCAACGCCTGCAATTCGGATCGGAAAACGCGATTGAATTTCCAGTGGAGGCGGCAGCGGCCCACGCCGCTTCCATTGCAGCGGGGGCCGCTGGAGCAGCAGCTGCGGTTGCGCCGGCACTCGAACGCGCGGAATCGCCCGGAGCGCTGCCGCGGACGGAAGACATCGCGGATCTGAAGCCACTCGGCCAGGTGAACAACAGTTTTATCGTCGCGGTGAATTCCGAAGGGCTCTGGATCATCGACCAGCACGTCGCGCACGAGCGGATCCTCTTCGAGCAGCATCTCCAGGCGCGGCGCGAAGGAGAACTCGGCGGGCAACGGATGCTCGTGCCGATGATGGTCGAGCTGACGCCGCGGCAGCTCGTAACTTTCGAGCAGATCGCGGAAGAATTGCGGGCCAACGGATTCGAGGCCGAGCTGATGGGACCTCGGACCGTGGCGATTCACGCGGCGCCCGCGGGAATCGCGGCGTCCGACGCGGAAAAGCTGCTCGCAGAAATTCTGGACGGCATCGCGCGAGAGAATCAGGCGATCTCGATTGACTCGCTGCAATCGAAAATCGCGGCCTCAACGTCGTGCCACGCCGCGATCAAGGTGAACACGCCGCTCGATCAGACCAAGATGGAATGGCTGCTCGCGGAACTGTCGCGCACGAATTATCCGATGAGCTGCCCGCACGGGCGGCCAGTGGTGCTGCGCTACTCGATGCGCGAAATCGAACGCGCTTTCAAACGCATTTGACTTTTCTAGACCTCGTGCGACAACTCGACATTCCATGAAAAAACTCATCATCGCGATTGATGGGCCAGTGGGTTCGGGGAAAAGCACGGTCGCGCGGCGCGTGGCGGAAATGCTCGGCTACGTTTACGTGGATACGGGCGCGATGTACCGGGCGCTGGCGTTGAAGGCGCGGCCGAAAGGCGTCGCCCTCGGCTCCGATGACGATCTCGCGCGAATGGCGAACGAAACGCACATCGATCTACGCAACGAAAACGGCGCGCAGAGAATTTACCTCGACGGCGTGGACGTGACCGCCGCGATTCGCAGTCCGGAAGTTTCGCAGGCCGCTTCGAAGATCGCCGTGATTCCCGGCGTGCGGCGCGTGCTGGTGGCCGAGCAGCGGCGCGTGGGGCAACTGGGCGGTGTGGTGATGGAAGGCCGCGACATCGGCACGATCGTCTTCCCCGACGCGGATTTGAAGATCTATCTCACGGCGTCGGCGGAAGTGCGCGCCGAACGGCGCTGGCGCGAGCACCAGCAAAAAGGCGACGCTATCGATCTCGCGCGCACGATCGAGGAAGTGCGCGATCGCGACCGGCGCGACGTCGAGCGCGAAAATTCGCCGCTCAAGCGTGCAGAGGATGCAGTGCTCGTCGACAGCACGGCAATGGAAGCAGAAGAGGTGGCACGCCTCATCGTTCTTCTCTCTCAGGAAAAACAATCCAAGAATTAATCGCAAGCTAGGCGAGTCGTGAAAAACCGGCCGGCCTTCGGGCCAGCCCTACGAAGACAGCATGAAAATCGCATGCGCATTCGTTACTCCGGCAGCTCGCCGGCGTTTTGGAGGCTGAGGCGCTCAGAACTGAGATTTTTCGAAGGCCGAAGGGCGAGCTTGAAAGTTTAGGCGGGGCCGCCGGACATCGAACCCAGGAATTCCGCGTTGCTCTTCGTCTTCACCAGCCGGCCGAGAAGAAGTTCCATCGCTTCGACGGTCGAGAGCGGGCTCAATACCTTTCGCAGCACCCACACGCGGTTCAATTCATCGGGCGGCAGCAGCAGCTCGTCCTTTCGCGTGCCGGAGCGATTGATGTCAATCGTCGGGAAGACGCGCTTATCCACGAGCCGGCGATCGAGATTGATTTCCATGTTGCCGGTGCCCTTGAACTCTTCGAAGATGACGTCGTCCATGCGGCTGCCGGTGTCAATCAGCGCGGTGGCGATGATGGTGAGCGAGCCGCCGTCCTCGATATTTCGCGCCGCGGCGAAGAACCGGCGCGGCCGCTGCAAAGCGTTGGCATCAATACCGCCCGAGAGCACCTTGCCCGAGGGCGGCGTGACGGCGTTATAAGCGCGGCCAAGTCGCGTGAGCGAGTCGAGCAGAATCACGACGTCGCGCTTGTGCTCGACGAGCCGCTTCGCCTTTTCGAGCACCATTTCGGCCACTTGAATGTGCCGTTGCGGCGGTTCATCAAACGTCGAGCTGATGACTTCGCCTTTCACCGTGCGCTGCATGTCGGTGACTTCTTCCGGGCGCTCGTCAATCAGCAGCACGATCAACGCAATCTCCGGATGATTCGTGGTGATTGAGTTCGCGACGGATTGCAGCATCATCGTCTTGCCGGTGCGCGGCGGCGCGACGATCAATCCGCGCTGGCCCTTGCCGATGGGGCAGAGCATGTCGAGCACGCGGCCGGTGAGATTTTCCTTCGTCGTCTCGAGCTTGATTCGCTCCTGCGGGTAAAGCGGGGTCAGGTTGTCGAAGAAAATTTTGTTCCGAGCGACTTCCGGGTCTTCGAAATTTACCGCTTCGACTTTGATCAGCGCGAAATACCGCTCGCCGTCCTTCGGCGGACGCACCTGGCCGGACACCGTATCGCCCGTGCGCAGATCAAATTTGCGAATTTGCGACGGTGAAACGTAAATGTCATCCGGGCCCGGCAGATAGTTGTACTCCGGCGCGCGGAGGAAGCCGAAGCCGTCGGGGAGGCATTCGAGGACGCCTTCCGAGAAGATCAGGCCATTCATTTCGGTTTGCGCGCGGAGGATCTGGAAGATCAATTCCTGCTTGCGCATGCCGCTCGACCCGGGAATATTCAGCTCCTTGGCGATCTTCGCCAGGTCGGTGATGTTCTTATCCTTCAGTTCTGCAAGACTTACACTCATCGATTTTTTTTCCTTATTCACGCCTCAACATCCAGGCACAAATTGATTCCGATTGGACTCCGGGCAGGAGAACTTTTCCACCAGCGGCTGCGTCCAGACTCCTAAACGGGTTCCCGTACAGACAGTGCGATCACCCCGCCGCGACCGGCCAAATTCAGCCGGCGCAAACAAGGAACGCCGAGGAATTTCAATTGGTCAACTTACTGTCTTGCGCCACATCGGCGCCAAATTCAGCCTCAACTTCAGCCACTGGCGGGTGACCCGCGATGGGCAAGGGTTGCTCCAAAGCCAGCGCCAGCACTTCGTCCATCATTTCAACGAACCGGATGGACATTTCTGCTTGAATCTCAGCGGGAATTTCTTCGAGATCTTTTTCGTTATCCTTCGGCAGGATCACGGTGCGGAGGCCGAGGCGGTGAGCCGCGAGCAATTTTTCCTTCACGCCGCCGATGGGCAGCACTTTGCCGCGGAGCGTGATTTCACCGGTCATCGCCACGTCGCAGCGAACCGGAATGTGCGTGAGCGCGCTGACGATGGCCGTGCAAATGGTGATTCCAGCCGACGGGCCGTCCTTCGGGATGGCGCCTTCCGGCACGTGCATGTGAATGTCGAGATGGCGGTAAAAATCCTTCGGCAAGCCGAAGAGGTGGCTGCGCGCGCGAACGTAGCTCATCGCCGCCTGCGCCGATTCCTGCATCACGTCGCCGAGCTTTCCGGTGAGCATCAGCCGGCCTTTGCCTTGCATCAGCGTCGCTTCGGTGGAAAGCACCTGGCCGCCGACTTCCGTCCACGCGAGGCCCACGGACAGGCCGACTTCATTTTTCTTCTCGGACCAGAAATCGCGGAACTTCATCACGCCGAGGAATTCGCCCACGTTGGCGGCGGTAATTTCGACCTGAGTGTCTTTGCCTTCGGTCACGACCTTGCGCGCGACCTTGCGGGAGATGTTCGCGATTTCGCGATCCAGATTGCGGACGCCGGCTTCATGCGTGTAATGGCGGATGATGTGCGTCACGCCTTCGTTTGTGAACTGCACGTTCTTGTCGGTAAGGCCCGTGGCCGTGCGCTGCTTGGCGATCAAGAAGCGCTTCGCGATTTCGTGCTTTTCCTGCTCGGTGTAGCCGGGAAGCCGCAGGACTTCCATGCGATCCTGCAAAGGCTGCGGGATCGTGTGCAGGACGTTGGCCGTGCAGATGAACATGACCTTCGAGAGGTCGTACTCGACATCGAGATAATGATCCGTGAAAGCGTGGTTCAATTCCGGGTCCAGAACCTCCATCAGCGCGGCCGACGGATCACCGCGAAAATCCATGGACATCTTGTCCACTTCGTCGAGGACGAACACGGGATTGACCGTCCCGGCCTTGCGCATCATCTGGATGATTTGCCCGGGAAGCGCGCCGATATAGGTGCGGCGATGGCCGCGAATCTCGGCTTCGTCGCGCACGCCGCCAAGCGACACGCGGACGAATTTGCGTCCGGTGGCGCGGCCGATGGACATTGCAAGCGACGTCTTGCCGACTCCCGGTGGCCCAAGGAAGCACAGGATCGAGCCCTTCGGATTTTTCACGAGCTGCCGGACGGCGAGAAATTCGAGGATGCGGTCCTTGATTTTTTCCAGCCCGTAATGGTCTTCAGAGAGGATTTTCTCGGCGGCCTTGATGTCGCGCAACTCGCGCGAACGCTTCTTCCACGGCACCGCGAGCATCCAATCGAGATAATTCCGCGAGACGGTTGATTCCGCGGACATCGGCGGCATCATTTCGAGCCGCTTGAGCTCCTGCAGAGCCTTTTCCTGCACTTCCGACGGCATGCCGGAAGTCTCGATCTTCTTCTTGAGCTGGTCTATCTCGCTGGCTTCGCCGCGGCCGAGCTCCTTCTGAATCGCCTTCAATTTTTCGTTGAGGTAATACTCTTTTTGCGCGCGCTCCATTTGGCGCTTCACGCGCGTATTGATCGTGCGATCCACGTTCAACTTCTCAATTTCGACTTCAAGAATATCGGCGATGCGGTTCAGGCGCTCTTGCGGGTCGAAGAGCTCGAGCAATTCCTGCTTTTCTTCGACGGGAATCTGCAAATTCGCGGCGATCGCATCGGAAAGCTTGTTCGCGTCTTCGACGCGCACGGCGGCGATCATCGTGTCGTAATTCAGGCTCTGCGAGAGCTTGACGTACTGCTCAAAGAGGCCGGTAACGCGCGTCGAGACGTCTTGAAGCTGCGGCGATGGATCGGATTTGACCGGAATGACGCGAATCGAGGCGCGGAAGAAGCCCTCATCGCTCGTGACCTGAACGATCTTGGCGCGTTCGGCGCCTTCTACCAAAACTTTGATATTGCCGTCGGGAAGCTTCACGCTCTGCACGATATTGGCGAGCGTGCCGACCTGGTAGATTTCTTCCGGCTTCGGATCGTCCACTGAGGCATCGTGCTGCGTCGCGAGAAAAATCTTCTTTTCTCCGGCCAGCGCCTCTTCAAGCGCCCGCACTGAGGCTTCGCGCCCGACGATGAACGGCGTCATCATCTGCGGGAAGATGACCATGTCGCGCACCGGCATCATAGGTACGCGCTTTACGTCGATTTTTTCGCGATTAAACATGAGGTCCCTTGGTCCCGAATGCTATCCGGCTTTTTCGAGCAGGCTCCAATTGATTTCGCGGCTCTTCACCATTTCGGCGGTAATCACAAAGTCGCGCAATTTTCGCTGGGCCGGGAGGTGGTACATCATCTCGAGCATCAAATCTTCCAAGATCATTCGCAGTCCGCGCGCGCCCACCTTGCGCTGAAGCGCGAGGTCGGCGACGGTCTCAAGCGCGTCGTCGCTGAAGCGCAGCCGCACATTCTCGAACTCGAATAGCCGCTGATATTGCCGCACGAGCGCGTTCTTCGGCTCGGTGAGAATGCGCATCAAAGCGGCCTTGTCGAGGTCCGCCAGAACGCCGCAAACGGGCAAGCGCCCGACAAATTCCGGAATCAGCCCGTAGCGAATCAAATCGGTCGGCTGCACCTGTTCGAGCAATTCGATGTTACGGCGATTCGGCGTCGAGGGTTGCGCATCCGCGTTGAACCCGACCGACTTCTGCCCGATCCGGCGTTCGATAATTTTTTCCAGGCCAACAAACGCGCCGCCGCAGATGAACAGAATGCTCGTCGTATCCACCGGCGTAAATTCCTGATGCGGATGCTTGCGTCCGCCCTGCGGAGGAACGTTGGCGATGGTGCCTTCGAGAATCTTCAGCAAAGCCTGCTGCACGCCCTCGCCCGAAACGTCCCGGGTGATCGAAGGGTTCTCGTCCTTCTTCGAAATCTTGTCAATCTCGTCTATGTAGATGATGCCCTGCTGGGCGCGCTGCACGTCGCCATCGGCGGCCTGCAATAGCTTCAAGATAATGTTTTCGACGTCCTCGCCCACGTAGCCGGCTTCGGTGAGCGTCGTCGCGTCCACAATCGCGAAGGGAACTTCGAGCATGCGCGAAAGCGTCTGCGCCAGAAGCGTCTTGCCCGTGCCGGTCGGGCCGATCAGCAAAATATTCGATTTCGTCAGCTCGACGTCGCTCGGCTGACGATTCAGGAAAATCCGCTTGTAGTGGTTGTAAACCGCCACCGCGAGCTTCTTCTTGGTCTTTTCCTGGCCGATCACGTATCCATCGAGAAAAGTCTTGATCTCGGGCGGGCGCGGCAGGCGGCGATTTGCCGGGCTAGCTTGTTCGCGCTTCTCGTCCTCGAGAATCTGCTGGCAGACTCCGACGCATTCGTTGCAGATGTACGAGCGTGTGTACTCGGATGGAGAGCTGATGAGCTTCTCCACCTGCTCCTGCGATTTATGGCAGAACGAACAGCGCAACGGTTCATCTGGAGTGAATCGCTTCACTGAGCCTGACCCCCCAACTAGGAACCCACACCCGGTGTGAAACTGGAACCCATTGTACGACTCGGCAGGACGGAAGGAAGGGTTTTCATCGAGGTCGCTACTTACCTTTTGGAACGGTGTCAGCGGTGTTTAGCGATAATCTCATCGACGATCCCATATTCCTTCGCTTGCATTGCCGTCATGATGAAGTCCCGTTCGACGTCCTTCTCGACCTTCGCCACGGTCTGTCCCGTATGATGCGCCAAAAGCTTGTTGAGCGATTCGCGCGTGCGAATGATCTCTTTGGCGTGGATATCAATGTCTGTGGCCTGGCCTGAGAGGCCGGACATCCACGGCTGGTGGATGAGGACGCGCGAATTCGGCAGCGCGTAACGCTTCTTCGGAGCGCCGGAAGCCAGCAGGACGGCAGCGATGGAGGCCGCCTGGCCGACGCAATATGTCACCACGTCGGGCTTAACGAACTGCATTGTGTCGTAAATCGCCATTCCCGCCGAGATCGAGCCGCCCGGCGAGTTGATATACACCGAAATGTCCTTCTCGGGGTCTTCGGACGCCAGGAAGAGCAGTTGCGCCGTGACGAGGTTGGCCACGTGATCGTCAATCGGCGTCCCGATGAAGATGATGTGGTCTTTCAGCAGGCGGGAGTAGATGTCGTACGCCCGCTCGCCGCGGTTCGTCTGCTCGACGACCATCGGAACAAGAGTTGTCGCTCGCGGATTCGCGTCGTCCATATGTCTCATCGGGAAATATGTGCTGCGCTGAGGAGCCCGAACCAGAGCCTATTTCTCACTTTTTGCTGTCGTCTGAATCCGGGACTGGCGGTAGAGCCACTCGATCGTTTTGTCGCTGCGCAACTTCGATTTCATCCTATCGAGCGCTCCCTGCTTTGTCAAGCGCGCCCGCAGAGCTGCGGCAGATTCGCCACTGTGCCCGGCGAGATGTTCGATCTCTTTTTCGACGTCTTCGTCGGTCGCGTCAATGTTTTCAGCAGTCGCGATCCTGTCGATGATTAGTTCGGCCTTGACGTCGTCCACGGCCTTGTCGCGCTGGCGCCGGCGCAGAGTCACCCAATCCACGTTTACAGCCCGGGGATCCACGCCCTGCGCAGCCAGCGACCGCACCACCCGCTCGAGCCGCGCGTCCATTTGATGCTCGATGAGCGACTCCGGAACCGGGAAATCGTGCTTCTTGATCAAGGCCTCGATGATTTTCTCGTCGGCCTGCTGTTTCTGCTGCTGCTCGCGCGCTGCGTCGAGCCGCTCGCGGATCTTCGCGCGCAGCTCGGCGACGGTCGTCGCGCCGCCGAATTCGCCCGAGAGGTCTTTCGCGAACTCGTCGTTCAGCTCCGGCAGCTTCTTTTCCTTGATGCCCAGAACCTCGACGGAATAGTTGTACGTCTTGCCCGCGAGCTTCGGATCCGGGTAGTCGTCGGGATACTTCGCTTCAAACGCTTTCGTCTCACCGGCCTTCGCGCCGCGCAGGTTCTCGGTAAAGCTTTCGAGCGTCTCTTCCGCGCCGATGTGGCAGAGGATGTTGTCGGCCTGGACGGGATCGCCGCCGCCCGCCGGCGTGCCGATGAGCTTCAGTTGGGCGTAATCGCCGTCTTGAATCGCGCGGCCTTCCACGGGCGCGTACGTGGCGGCGCGCTCGCGCAGCTCCTCGATGGCCTTATCCACTTCCGCGTCGCCGATCTCGATCGCCGCCACTTCGACTTCGATGCCCTTGTAATCGCCCAGCTCGAATTCGGGGAGGACTTCGAACGTCGCGCGGAATTTCACCAGGCCGTCGTCGGCGAAATTAACTTGATCCACTTCCGGCCGGTTCACCGGAATCATTTTCTTTTCCTGCAGAGCTAGCGTGAGGAACTCAGGCACGAGCGATTCGAGGACTTCGCCTTTGATGTCGTCGGCAAAGCGGCGCTGGATCAGCGTCACCGGGGCCTTGCCGGGGCGAAAGCCGGGGATTCGCGCCACTTTCGCGAGATCGCGCGCGATTTTGTCCGTCGCCTTCTTTACGTTCTCGGCGGGAATTTCAAGTTCGAGTTCACGCTTGCAAGTTGCTGCTGTTGCTTCAGTCATGGAGTTTTCTACGTGCGAAATTATATTTCAGGTCAAATTCTGCGATTCGCCGATTCACAATTGCAGCGGTAAAAGGCAGGAAATCGCGGCCGTTCACGTCACAACGGGAAAATTCAGTATAGCAGACCGCCGCGCGCCGTCAACTCGACGGCCGACGCGGTTCACGGTCACACTCAGCTTAGCGCGCGGGTCCGGCATTGACTTGTACCGCAGTGAGAGTCTTCGTCGTTTACTCGGAGTGAACGGCCCGGCCGGTCTATAGACCTCTTGCTGCTTCATTTAAATTGTTGAATTTACTAATTAGTATTGCTAACTTGAGCGCTCGGCCCGACAGGGAGACGTGGGTAATATGCGGAACTGGCTCTCTTTGGCGTTTTTTTGGTTGTTCTGGGGCGGATGGATGCTGATGTGGGAAATCCGCAAGCGAAAAGCGGCCAACATCGAACCCGCATTGTTGCCTGCGAGTATTTTGCATTGGACTTGTGCGGGGCTACTCTTCGGCCTAGTTATGACTTTTCGATGGAACGCTTTGCGTTGGCCAATAGTGGCTGTCACAGCTGCGAGTTTTCTTGGCGCTTCAGCTACTTCGATGCTTTATAGTCGCCAGCGCGACAAGGCGATCTTGGCAGAATTGAGTTGGTGGCGAACTGCGTGTTTCTTTCTCGTCATGGTAGGTCTCGCATTGATTCTTGCCAATAAAGCCCGCCCCCTCGTGTACGCCACGTTTGTCGCAGCGCTTGCGTCCTATGTATTGCACTGTTGGGAGTGGAGAAAGCGAAGGTCGCAGGAACTCACTAAGTGACACGGACGCTTGGAAGCGTCGAGTTCGTTCGATTCACTCACCGCGAAACGTTGGCTTTCCGATAGAAAGCGGGGAATCTGCTCCGATCCCCCGCTCGGTTGGGTCGCGGTTACTCCTGAGGCGCTTTTTCCTTGTCCTTGGCAGCCTGCTTCTTCATCGCTTCCACGGTCCACGGCGGGATGATGCCATTCACGCGGGCGTACGCGATGGATTGTCCGAGATGTTCGTGAGCGTGATCCGCGAGGAGGTAGATGATGTCGCCCTTGTTCGCGTCCGGGCCAAACTGTTTCATGGCCGTTTGGATGTCGGCGTTCGTCATCTTGTCAATGAATGTCCGCGCGTACTCGAACGATGTGTTCATTTGCTCGACGATCTTCGCTTTGTCCGTTGTTGATTTCTCGAAGTCCTTGGTATTGAAATCAACCGCCGGCGTGCCGCCGATCAGCTTGATGAAACCGTAATTCGCCTGCGTCACATGAAGGTAGACTTCGCCAATTGATCGCACACCGTCTGCCGGCCGCCAGCCGTATTTCTCCTGCGGCACCGCTCCGGCTAGCCCCGCGTATTTCTTCTGCAAATCCTGGAGGTCCACAAGCACTTGTCCCTTGATGTCGTAAACCGGCTGAGTCTTGTCGGCGCTCTTGACGTCCTCCTGCCCGGCGAACGCCTTTCCCGCGAATCCCGCAATCAGCCCCACCACCATTACAGCCGCCCAAATCTTCTTCATTATTGATTCTCCTTTGCGAGTGCGACGCCCCTGCCACGCTTAGACGCGCGACCAGGCAAATCTCTTCTTCGTAGGGAACGGAATTATTGACCGTGGAATGATTCGAGCGGGAGCGAATTGCGTTTATTTGTGGGCTGTGGGACCGCCGGCCGCGATCGCAAATACCGGACCAGCGGGTCGCGATCCATTGCGGCGGATCGGCCATGGCGCTTCCGCGTAACCGATGGAATATTGCGCGGTGCGATTGGTGCCGGAGAACCACATGCGGACATTGCCGTTTTCGAGCAGAACGGTTGGCGCAGCGTCGCCGCTCTCGTCGAAGCCTCCGGCAGTCGGCTCGACGATCGGCTTGGGGTCAACGTCCCACGCGCTCGAAAGCGATGCCGCGCGCGCGACGCCGATCACGTGATTCGTTCCCTCCACCCCGGTGAAGAACAAATAGAGGTAGCCATCGGGGCCCAGAAGAATCGCCGGCTCCGCCACGCTATCGCGCATCCATTCCGGCGGCGAAGTTGGAGAGAGAAGCGGCTGCGCCGATTTCGTCCAATGAATCCCATCCGGCGATGTCGCGGAAAGAATGCGAACGCCGGGCGCGCCGGGGCAGTTGCTGTAGCAATGCCCGGCATAAACCATGAGGTAGCCGCCCTGATAGGGAATGATGTCGGGACTATAGATGGCGTCGGCGTCGAAGCTTTCCGGTGTGGGCGCGAGAATCGGCTCAGATTGCACGCGCGTAAAAGTCACGCCATCTTGCGACGTGGCGAGCCCGAGCGATGCGGGCAAACCCTTGGCGGGCTCGCCGGGCGTCAATCCATCGCGATAACCGGAATAATAAAGGTAGTAGCCGTCCTGAGTTTTCATCAGAAACGGAGTTTCGAGATTCTCGTCCCACATCCCTTCGCGGCCGCGCAGGATTTCGCCGCGGATTGCGAGGTTGCCGCCCGCGTTCGCGACGACGGTCCACTTCATCGAGTCCGGGGACGTGGCGAGAGAAACGACGGCGTGCGGCCCGGCGGGATTGGTGAAGTCCACGCTCGTGTAAGCCAGGCGGAAAACGTCTTCATCAGCGATTACGGACGGGTCAGAAACGATCCGCGATGTGCCCGAATAAACCGCAGCGGAGCTTTTCGTCCACGAAACCCAGCCGGTTCCCGTATCGAGCACGCCGGCATACTTCTTGACCTCGCTGCAACCAGCGAGCAGCACGGACGCCAGGAGAATGACTTGAAATTTCCTCATATAAGACGAATTTCGAACCCTCTAGGAATCGGCGACGGGGCGTCGGGGCATCGCGGACATCCTATGGTGAGCGAGGTGGCGATACGGAGCAAGTGAAATTATGTAAAGTTTTCGACAAAGATGAGTGACAAGCGGGAGACGAATTCGAAAGACAGAATTGGTGCGGAAGAAGGGACTCGAACCCCTACGGCCTTTCGGCCACCAGCTCCTAAGGCTGGCGCGTCTGCCAATTCCGCCACTTCCGCACGGAATAGCACCATTTTATGTCATCCCGCGAATCGTTTGCAGGATTTCGCGCTGAATCCGATAGCCCACGCTGCGCTACTTGCCGTACTTCGCGTAGAAGCCATTCATGAAAAGCTCGGTGGGATCGTATTGGCGCTTCATATCGAAGAATTCGTCAATATTCGGATACGCGGCCGAAAGCTCGGACTTGTCGTAATAAAGAACGTACGGAAGATAAAACGTGCCGCCCTCGGTGATGGCGAGATCGATGAACTCGCGCGTCATCTCGCGCGCCGCTGACTGGCCCGCAAGCGAACTCTTCACATTTATATAAAGCACGACGGCGAAATAATCGCGGCGAGCGTAATTCAGAAATGAATCGCCATTCGGAGCGATGTATCTCACGGTCGCATTGAGCAGGTTGACGTGACGCCGCTCGACCACGGCGCGCAACTCGTCAATGAACGCCACAAACTTGTCCGGCGGCACAAAGTATTCCTGCAGGATGTCCGCATCGCCCGGCGAGTAATACCGAATGCGCTCGACCGGCGAACGGAAAATATTGTTCCGAGTGCGAATGGCGCCGGGCTGAGGATATTCGTAGCGCTTTTGCAATCGCCATCGCAGCGTCTTGCCCCAATCGAAGCGGCGCGATAAATCGAAAATGAACCGGTCGCGGAAGACATTCATTTCATTCTGAAGCGCGTCGGTGCGGCCCGTGTCGCTCGCCCGGGTGTATTCGATGCCAACCATATCGCGCAGCCGCGTTTGCGGCGCGATCGAGAAATCCGCCTCGGCGAGATCAATGTCGGGATTCGCGAGGACTGTATTCAGAAAATAGTCGGGGAATCGGCGGTAATCCATCTCGGATACGGACGCGCTGTAAGCGAAGTTTGGCGTCACGTGCAGCGTCGCGTCGAGAATCACGCCGAATAGCCCGTAACCTCCCAGAACCAGCCGAAACAACTCAGGATTCTTGGTTCGGCTGCAAGGCCGCACGGTGCCGTCCGCCGTCAAGATGTGAAACGACTCGACCGTGCTCGCGAGCGGTCCATTCCGTAGATCCCAGCCGTGAGCGTTCACGCTCATTGATCCGCCCACGGTGAAAAGATTCGGCCCTTGCATCACGGTGACGGCGAGACCCTCGGAATTCAAATATTTTTGCAGGTCGCGCCAGGTGATCCCGCTCTGCACCGTGACGAGCTTTTTCTCGCGATCGAGTGAGAGCACGCGATTGTAATGAAGCATGTCCAGCACGAGAGCGTCGGGTTGCATCGCCTGGCCGCCCATGCTGTGACGCGCGCCCGCAATGGCGACTTTCAAGCCTTCAGCCTTTGCGGATTGAAGGGCAGCGCGAATTTCATCGTCGCTGAGCGGGCTGACCACTTCGCCGACGACCGTGCGATTCAATCCACTGGCATCGTTGATTTCGTTCGGCGGAAGAGAGGGAGACGGGGGGTGATAGAGGAGGATCGCGGCCGCGCCGACGAACAGCAGAAAGACTATGGCGAATGCACAAACGAGGATTTTGAGTTTTGACATGCAATTAACGGTGATGCGGTTTCAAAGTCTGGCGCGCGACTCCATGAGCCGATCGGTCATCACAAACGTGCCGGAGATTCGCGTCCAATCGGAGACGTCTCCTCCGACAGACAGGTATATCCAAGAGTCAGATTGGCGCGCGCTCGAGCGAGCTGATGAACTGAATGCCGTCGACCACTTTTCCCGAAAGCCGGGCGTCGTTCGTTAGAAACAAATCCACGCGCGCGCTCGCGGCGCAAGCGAATTGGATCGCGTCGGGCGCGCGAAGCGATCGATCGCATCTCAGCGTGGCGTAGATCCTCGCGGCCTTCTCATCGAAGGGAATCAACAGCGCGTTCGACGCAATCCCGGCTTCGTATCTTCGGCACAGTTCGTCGTCATTCTTCTCACGCGGCTTCACCAGAACTTCGCCGAGCGTCAGCGTTGACGTCAATAGCTGATCCCCGCGCGCTCGCATGGCCACGCGTAACCGCGCCGTGCGCTCCGAGAGCGATCCGTAGTCTTCGAACAGATAAATGAAGAGGTTAGTATCCCAGAAGATCCGGCTCATTCCCATCCTTCTCGGAGCCGCCGCACGTACTCGTCAGCGTGCTCGTCAGCCCAGAGATTTTTCCCGCTGCCGCGGAGCGCGAGAAGGGGATCGGTCGCATCAGCGCTCGCAGTTTGAGCCGCAGCCCAATCGCGATACCAAACTAGGAGCCCGCCATATCCATCCGGCAGCTCACTTGCTACGGGAACGATTTTGCTGCCTTCGCGTGCCGCGTCGTACGGATCGCCTGGACGAAATAGACGGCGCCGGCCTGGAGCCGTCTCGAAAAGCATTCGATACCGCGCGGGATTCGGGTGCCGATTTGCCACGCAGTGCTGCGCGACATGCACGTAAACGCCGGGGCGGAGATTCGGGGTCAGATGCTCTTTGATCGCCCGCGCTACGATCTCCTCTGTTGAGAAATCCGGCTGGCTTGGTTGCTCGCGATGGAGCAGGGCCGCAGCGATCCAGACCTCATCGGCTACCTTGATAGCCTCGCGGACGTGTACGGGCATACCGATCCTCCTCGTCGAACTACTGAAGCAATGTCGCCTCGTTGAGCCTACATTGTAGCAATGTAACATGATATGTTACAATGTATTTCTAAGATTTCAGACATCCGTTTTCTACCGATTTCCGTTGGAGCGAGAGTAATCAGGGCGCGACATTGCGCGATCATCCGAAGTCCACAGACTTCCTTCTTCGCCGAATCCTGCTTTCGGGCCGAAGGCGTTCCAAACTCGCTTCAGGAAGTCTGAAGCATTTCAAGACACTCTCCCGGCTTACCGCTGCTGTTCCAATTCGGCTTGCCGCCCTCTCGGGCTTCTGATAGATTACGCGGCCAATTAAGGTTTTCGCGGCCCGGAGGTGAGTCCATGGCGTTTTGTGCGAAGTGTGGCGCGGAAGTAGCTTCAGGTGCGGGATTTTGCGCGAAGTGCGGCGCGCCTCAGCCATCTGCCGCAGGTCCCGCACCGAGTTCTGCTCCTTCTACTCCTCCACCTGTAGTAGCATCGGCACCTGTGGCCAGCGGGGAGACAGGCTTGACTGAAAACATAGCTGGGATGCTCTGCTACGTGCTCGGGTGGGTCACCGGACTCATCTTCTTCTTCATTGATAAGCGGCCGTTTGTGCGATTCCACGCGGCGCAATCCATCGTGGTCTTCGGCGGATTGCACATTATCCTCATCCTTCTCGGCCACTTCGTGGGGTTCGGGATGTTCGGCGGATGGGGATGGGGTGGCGGCGGATTTGGTCTTTTCGTTTTGCTTTACGAGTTGATCAACCTCGTCGCGTTCATACTCTGGATTTTGTTGATGATCAAAGCGGCGCAGCACGAGAAGTTCCGCGTCCCGATCGCGGCGGAATTCGCCGATCAACTCGCCGGCAAATAGGGTTCTTCCAGATCTTTACGGCACGGCGCCCATTACTGGTATGCGTACGCGCGTTTCCCGGCCTCACATCCGCCCGACTGCCGGCGCTCCAGCCGCAACGCTTGTGAGTCATCTGACGAGCGCGATACAATTGCGTTCTCGGCAAATCATAGCTCGGCCATCCGAGGAGGCAATCCGCCCATGACCGCATCCGCCACCACATCCTTGCAGCGCGGGGAATTCAAGAACGAGCCGTTCATTGATTTCACCAATCCAGCGAACCGCAAGAAGATGGAAGAAGCGCTCGCCTACGTGAAAAGCCAGTTCGGCAAAGAATATCCGCTCGTCATCGGCGGCGAAAACATCACGACGAAAGAAAAAATCCAGTCCACGAATCCGTCCCGCCCAAGCGAAGTAATCGGAATTTTTCAGAAGGCCACCGTCGAGATGGCGAATCAGGCCGTGGAAGCGGCCGCGCGTGCATTCGAGCGCTGGAAGCGCGTGCCCGCGGAAGAGCGCGTGGCATGCGTCTATCGCACGGCGGAAATTCTGCGCGAGCGGCGGTTTGAACTCGACGCGTGGCTCGTCTACGAAATTGGCAAGACGTGGCCCGAAGCGGATGCCGATATCGCCGAACTGATTGATTTCTGCGAATACTACGGCCGGGAAGCGGAGAGGCTTGCGGCGCCGCAGCAGCTCACGCCGATGCGCGGCGAGAAAAATCATATGCGCTACATTCCGCTTGGCGTCGGCGTCGTGATTCCGCCGTGGAATTTTGCGGCCGCGATCATGGGCGGAATGACTCTCGCCTCGATCGTCACGGGAAACACGGTCGTCGTGAAACCGTCGAGCGATTCGCCGGCGATCGCCGCGATTTTCGTGGACATTCTTTACGAAGCCGGCGTGCCGCGCGATGTTGTGAGCTTCTTCACCGGTCCGGGCGGAACCGCGGGCGAAGCGCTCGTCACGAACGCGAAGACGCGGTACATCGCTTTCACCGGGTCGAAAGAAGCCGGGCTGCGCATCAGCGAGCACGCCGCCAAGACTCAGCCGGGACAGATCTGGATCAAGCGCACGATTCTCGAAATGGGCGGCAAGGACGCGATCATCGTGGACGAGGAGGCCGATCTCGATGCCGCCGTCGAAGGCGTGGCGCTCTCCGCGTTCGGATATCAGGGACAGAAATGCTCGGCGTGCTCGCGCGCGATTGTTTCCGAAAAAATCTACGACAAATTTCTCGAGAAGCTCGTCCCGCGCGTAAAGCAGATGAAAGTCGGAACGCCGGAAAATCCGGAAAACTTCATGGGGCCGGTCATCAATAAGGCGTCCATGAAATCAATTCTCGATTACGTCGAGACCGGCAAGAAAGAGGGACGCCTGCTCACCGGCGGCAAGCATGCCGGGGGCGACGGCTATTTCATCGAGCCGACCGTGATCGCGGACGTTCCTCCGAAGGCGCGAATTTTCCAGGAAGAAATTTTCGGGCCCGTGCTGGCGGTGACGAAGGCCAAGGATTTCGACGACGCGCTCGCCATGGCCAACGACACGGAATTCGGACTCACCGGCGCGATTTATTCGAAAAATCCGAAGAAAATCGAGCGCGCGGCCGAGGAATTTCACGTCGGCAATCTCTATTTCAATCGCAAGTGCACCGGCGCGATGGTTGGCGCGCATCCCTTCGGCGGATTCAATATGTCCGGAACGGATTCAAAATCCGGCGGCCAGGATTATTTGCTGCTATTCGTACAGGCAAAAACGATTTCAGAAAAGATTTCGTAGCGCCGGCATCTTGCCGGCGATTTTAATTCACAACGGGCAAGCAACAACCGCCGGCAAGATGCCGGCGCTACGATGGCGTCACTGGCGCCGTCGGCTTCAATCCAAATCCCCAACGCAGCACAACATAAGCCACCGGCGCACCCACCAACAACCACGGCGCCCAGCGCAGCACGATCGGATCGCTGTAGAAAAACTGCGTGGCGCAAAGGATCACAGGAAAAATCAAAATGTAAGCCATGCCCGCAGCGCCGCCGGGAATCCGGAATTGCCGCGGCGCGTCCGGCATTTTTCGCCGAATCTGCCACGCGGCAAAAAGCGTAAAGAGCGTCGTCGCGATGCGCGTCCAAATGTAAACGGCGATCAGAAGCTCCACGCTGAATCTCGCAAGCAAACAATAAATCACGGTCGAAACGGCAATCGCGCGCGCCGGCGTCCGGAATCGCGGATGAATTCCGCCGAGCCATTTCGGAAGATAGCCATCTTCGGCCATGGTCGCGGGAATGCGCGTGGTGTAAAGAATCGTGCTGTTCGAAAGTGAAAGCGTGCCGATGATCGACGCGACGAGCATCGCGATGCCGAGCCACGCACCGCCGATCAGCCGCGATGCCGTGACGATGTAGCCCGTCTCCCACTGCTGCCAATTGCCGAGAACCGCGAGCGCGAGCGCCGTCGGCACGATGTAAGTGAGAATATTCATCGGCGTGTTCCACGCGAGAATGCGCACAAACGTCTTCTGCGGATCTTTCATCTCGCCGGTAACGCTCGAAAGCTGCTCGTACCCCGCGTAATTCCACATCGCCAGCGCCAGCCCATTGCCGAAAACGCTGCCAAACGGTTTCCCCGGCGGCACAAATGGCATGAGCGGATTGAAATGCCAATGAAAGATCGAAACGGCGCAAAGCCACGCGACAGGAATAAACACAGCGACGAGAAGCACGATCGAAATCGCGCCGGCCACCTGAATTCCGCGCGCATTCAAATAAGAAAGCAAGCAAAGCACGAGGCACGCGCCCGCCCATTTCGTATTTCCCGTGAGCCACGGAATATAATCGCCGAGATAGTCCATCGCCAGCACGCCGTACGACGCATTCAGCAAAAACGTGCCCGTCCAATTCAGCCAGCCGCACTGAAACCCCCAAAAATCGCCGAAGGCCGCGCGCGTCCAGCGATAAAATCCGCCCTGCACCGGAAGCACGCTATTTAATTCCGCTGCCGCAAAAGAAATCGGAATGCTCCAGAAAAGCGGCACAAACGTCAGAAAAATAATCGCCATGCCGGGGCCGGATCGCTGAAAAATAACTTCGTAGCCAAACGGGCCCCCAGCCGTATAGCCGTAAAAAAGCGCGAGCAGCGGAAAAAATCCGATTTGACGAACAGCGGCTGAGGCAGCCGACGCCTGCCGATCGCCAGTCCGGTTGGGTGTGCTCATCGCGACTGCCGCAGGTTGCGGCAAGAAGAGTTCGGCATGATATTGAAGCGCCGCAGGGAATTCAACGAGAAACGAAAGACGAAATGAACGCAAAAATATCAGCACGCGCATACAGCACTTGTAGCGCCCGGCTTCAGCCGGGCATCTTTTCCGCTTGCAATGGCTCGCGTTGACTTGCCGTTGGGCGCGGAATAGAATTCGCGCCAATGCCCGATTCATCTCCGCTCGTTGGGCGAACAATCTCTCACTACCGCATCGTCGAAAAACTCGGCGGGGGCGGAATGGGTGTCGTCTATAAAGCCGAGGACACGCGCCTTCATCGCTTCGTCGCGCTGAAGTTCCTGCCGCAGGAAGTTGCTCGTGACCCGCAGGCGCTGGCCCGGTTTCAACGCGAGGCGCAGGCCGCGTCCGCGCTAAATCATCCGAATATTTGCACCATCCACGATATCGGCGAGCAGGACGGGCAAGCATTCATCGCCATGGAGTTTCTGGATGGTGTAACGTTGAAGCACCTGATCGGCAGAAAGCCCGTCGAGACGGATGTTTTGCTCGGTTTGGCGATCGAAATTGCGGACGCACTCGATGCCGCTCATTCCCAAGGCATCGTTCATCGCGACATCAAGCCTGCCAATATTTTCGTCACCAAACGCGGCCACGCGAAGATTCTCGATTTCGGACTGGCAAAGACGTTGCCGTCCGCTTCGGCGCTTTCGATGTCGGCAACGCAGGATACCGCCGACGCAGTCGCTCCCGAGCACTTGACGAGTCCAGGCAGCACTCTCGGGACGGTCGCGTACATGTCGCCGGAGCAAGTGCGCGCCAAGGAATTGGACGCCCGCAGCGACCTTTTTTCCTTCGGAGCGGTGCTCTACGAAATGGCGACGGGCACATTGCCGTTCCGCGGGGAAAGTTCGGGAGTCATCTTCCGCGAAATTCTCGATCGCGATCCGGTTCCCGCGATTCGCCTGAACCCTGACATTCCTCTGAAGCTGGAAGACATCATCGGAAAGGCGCTGGAGAAGGACCGCGAGACGCGGTATCAACACGCGTCCGAAATGCGCGCGGATTTGAAGCGGCTGATTCGCGAAACCGAAACCAAGCGCTCGGGGACAACGACGGCTGCGGCTGCCGACTCGACATCGGCGTCCTCCAGTGCCAATGTCGTTCCCCATTTATACCGGGTTGCAGCTCGCGCGGAAATCGCCGAGGAAGCGCAGCGGCTAAGTGAAGCGGCGCACGCCTTCAGTAGCTCCGTTGTCGTCGCCGCCGCGAAGCAGCACAAAGGCGCACTTATCGGCGGTGTGGTGCTCCTGCTGGTTCTGATCGCCGCAGCTGGCTACGGCGTGTACTCCATCCTTGGCGGCGGCAAAGCTGCGATCCCGTTCCAGAATTATTCGATCACTCAGGTCACCGACAACGCCAAATCGCAGGCCGCGGCCATTTCTCCTGACGGAAAATATGTACTGAGCGAAGTCGTTGACGCAGGAAAAGCCAGTCTCTGGCTGCGGCACATTCCGACGAATAGCGATACTCAAATCGTCGCGCCTGTGGACGCGGCATTCAAGGATTTCAAATTTTCTCCCGATGGAAATTTTTTCTACTTTCGCAGAGCGACGACGTCCGTTCAGGATACGTGGGACGTCTACCGCGCGCCTGTGCTCGGCGGCAATCCGCTGATCGTCGAGCACAACGTTGATTCCGCGATCGCAATATCTCCCGACGGCAAGCGCATTGCCTACCAGCGCGATAACGATCCGGTTGTTGGCAAGTTCCAGTTTCTCATGGCCAATTCAGACGGAACCGGCGAGAAAATGATCGCCGGCGGACCACTGACTGCCTCGGACTTCTTTTTGGCGTGGTCGCCCGACGGCAAGCGAATCGCGATGACGAACGGCGACCGAAGGGGCGGTCCCATGCAAGTCATGGATCTCGCCTCCGGCAAGTTTCAAGATTTGGCGGCTCTCCAGGGATTCATCTTCTACAACGTGGCTTGGCTGCCGGATGGAAGCGGACTTGTGGTCCAGTATCAAGACTTAAGCGCGGGTGTGAATCACAATCAAATCGGATTTGTTTCCTATCCGGCTGGACAGTTCCACGCGATCACCAAGGACACGAACAGCTACGAAACGTTGACTCTCGCGGCCGATGCGAAGACGCTGGCAACCGTACAGTCGAAACGTCTCTACACGTTGCACTCAATTCCTGCTGCGGGAATGGGTGCGAACGAATCCAATCCCGCGATCCCGCAACAACAAAAAGGTCTGATGAATTTCGCGTGGGCCGGCAACGATGGATTTTTCTTGGCCGAGGACAATCATGTCGTGCGGGTTTCGTCGGACGGAAGCAACAAGACTCCGATCTTGAGTAATGTAGCGCCGTCGTATATTTCAGTATGCCCGGATGGGCGAACATTGCTTCTCGCTTTAGTCGGCCAGGGCGGCGGAGTCGGCGTCAACGTCTGGCGGATCAATGCGGACGGCACGAACCTGAAGCAACTCTCGGCTGGAACTGCGGACACCGCCATTGAATGTTCCCGCGATTCGAAATCGGTGTACTACGGAATCCGCACTACCTACCAGATTGAACGGGAGCCAATTGATGGCGGGACGCCCGACACCGTTCCCGGCACGCCGATACCCAGCGACATCATCTCCGGGCACTACTTCGATATTTCGCCTGACGGCAAAATGATCGTCCTCTCGGTGGACAACGGCGGAGACATTGGAACAGTGAAGATCGCCCTCCTTCCGCTCGACGCCGGTCCGCAACCGCAGGTGCGCGTGCTCGCTGCGAACCCGGCGATTTCCGATGGGCCCAGATTTACGCCCGATGGAAAGGCGCTGGTATATCCGATTACGCAGGGCGGCGTGGGCAATCTTTGGCTCCAGCCGCTCGATGGTTCGCCGGGCCGCCAGATTACGAATTTCAAAACCGACATCATTCCTTCGTTTCGATTTTCACCGGACGGTAAAAGTATCGGAATACTCAGCCTTCGCACTGAAGCCGATGTTGTATTGATTCGCGAAGCTCGCCAAGCATCGCAGTGATTCCTCTTTCGTTTGACTGATTCTCGGAATCTCATTGGTAAATCGCGGCGTGTCAGGCCAACGTGATGTCGAAAATATCTGCTTCGAAAGACTCGAGCCGAACGTAGAGGCCGAGGTTGCGGATTTCATCGGCGTCGCGGACGTAGCGATTGTTGTTGAGCACGTCGGCGAAAACGTATTGGCGTCCGGCCGCGATGCGATCGCCAAGCCGGATTCGCGCCTGTGCTGCGCCGCCAGAGAGATTTACGACGACGAGCTTCCAACTTTTTTCATCCTGCCAATCGTAAGCGATGAGCGCACCGGCCGAATCGTCGCCCTGCGCTTCAGGACTGAGTTCCCGCCACGCGCCCGAATGAAAAGAATCGGAGCTCGTCACGTGCAAAAGATTCTGATAGAACGCCTGAACGGCCGTATCGACCGGCTCGCTGGCGACGTGCGAGAGCTGAATCGGAAAATGAATCTTGCGGCCTTCGAGCTGGCCTTGATGGTAGAAGCGCAAGCTCGGTGCGGTGGCAACGATCGTGGCCGCGGCGCGCAATCGCTCGGGACCAAACGCTTCAGCGCTGCGATCTTCATCATGATTTTCGATGAAGCGAGCGAGGTGCCGCTGAAATTCGAAATTGCCGAAAAGCCGCGCGCGCAGTTCCTCGACGCGGTTGCCGCGCAGCGCGTCGTAGAAATTCTTGTCGTAGGTGAAGTCGAAGCCGAGATCCATCAGGCGTTGTTCCGTGCCCCAATACGCTTCGGCGAGCAGCGTGAACCCGGGCAGCGCCGCGCGAACATCCTGCCAGAATTCGCGCGGCGGCGCGCTCGCGTTGCCAAGCCGCGAACTCCAGATTTTCGCGAAGATTTCATTCAGGATGAGCATGGCCATGTCGCAGCGGACGCCGTCGCAGTGCTGCGAAATTTTCACAAGCTCGGCGAGAAGTGCAGTGCGCAAGCTCGGCTGAAAATGATTGAGTTGCGCGACGTCGCGCCACGGCGGGAAGTAAGGATCGCGCGCGCGCGCCATCACATACGCGCCTGTTGGCGTTTCGACGTGATAAAACGCGGCGGGATCGTCGTGCAAGTCTTCCACCGTGCCGTGAATAAAATATTCCGGATGCTCGCGCGTCCACGGATGATCGAGCGCCACGTGGTTGGGCACGAAATCCAGGAGCAAACGCATTCCGCGCGCGTGCAATTTCTCGCGGGCGGCGTCAAGCGCGGCCCAATCGCCGAGATGCGCGTCTGGCTGGTAGCGACGGATCGCGTAGGGCGAACCGACAACGTCATCCATCGTGGCGTTGGGAAGAGCGCGGCGAAAATTTACGAACGACGCGGAGTCTCCGCGGAATTCGCGCCGCGATTCCGGGCTGCGCTCCCAAATTCCCATCAGCCAAATAAAGTCGAAGCCAAGTTCAGCGAGCGCGTCCCATTCGGAATCGGGAATTTCGCGGAGAGTGATTTGCCGCCGCAGCCGATGGGAGAGATCGTAGAACCACGCCCAGGTGTTGATTTCGTAGAGATGGGGAAAATTGCGAACCGGATTCATCGAGAGCGCGCGAAGACGAATTGCGCGGTCAACGGCCAGCGTAAGCGTGGCAGCGCAGTCGTGTCAACCTGTGTTCCTGTGCTCTCGACAGCGAACATCATTGCAAGTCTATCGGGTGGGCCGATTTGCCCAATAAGACGGAAAATACTGTCGTGAATCAGTTGATGGTAATGGCGCTCTGCAGCGTGTAGCTTGTGCCGTCGCTGTTGGTCAGCACGATATTCGCTAAGCCAGACGGCGCACTGGGGACAGTGAGCGTTAGAGTGTTCTCGTCGGTAAAGGTAACGCTCGCGCTCTGGCCGCCGACAGTTGCCGTCGTCGTAGAGGCGAAGCCGCTGCCGCGGACGGTGACCTGCGTGCCAGGGGATGCCGTCGTCGGAGTCAGGTGACCGATCGAAAGCGGCGCCTCTCCGAGATCCACGATCGTTAGGCCTTTGTCGGTCAAAAGGTAGATGTGCCGACCTCCGGAATCGATCGCGAGCGGGGTCGCAGTGTTGGAAATTTGCTCGGCGAGCGAAAATCGCATGCGCAAGGCTTCGTGCTGCACGTCAACGATGTCGAAAAACTCCGGGTAGGGCAGGTAATACAGACTGCCGGAGTCATTCAACTTTGGCTGAAGCAGCAAGAAAAACTCAGATCCTGCAACTTCGGAATATGGTTCGTAATAAACGTCAGGGCGCGCGACGCTTCCGATCGGAAGTGGCGTCAAGTTGAGGAACACCCACTGGGAAGCCGCCACATTGCCGTCGCCCGAGATTGACGCGCCTGATCCAGAGGTTTGAGCTGCGTACTCGTCACCCGAAAATGTTTGCGTCTGGGTATTGTAGACGCAGAATCCGCTGCCTCCGTAAACAAAGTACGTTCCGTCCGAAGACGAACCGATTGAACCGCCGCCGCTCGCGCATGCCGTTCCGGGATTTACAGGTTGCGATGTGCGAGCGGTGAGGTTCAATTGAAAGACCGTTCCGCCGGATCCGCATGCCGGGGCAGGCAGTCCGCCTAGCTCAACAAACGCAAGACTGTCGCTCACCGCCTGAACATACATTGGTCCTTGATAACAGCTCCCGCTACCTGTGACCGCAGTGACCGAGACCGCGTAGCTATTCGTCGGATTATCGGGATCCAGAACAGCAAGCGACCCATCCAACAAATCCGCCGCCAGCAAGAGGCTGCCATCGGGTGTGAGAGCAAGCCCTACAAATTCCTTGGTCGAGCCAAGCGCCGGCGGAGTCAGCGGCGATACAAACGTATTCGACGCAAGCGAGAAGACGTCAATGTGATTGCCCGCAGAAAGATAAAGCTGCTGCCGGGTCGAGTCGTAAAGCACCGCCGTGAAGACGTCTGCGGAGGAATAATCCTGAACGCTCTGCGCATAAAACATTGCTTTCGGCAACGTGGATTTTCCATTCGGAGTCGTCAGAGCCACGTCTGCGTAGCCGGGAGACCCCGGAGGGATGCTGAAACTGATAATCGAACTTGTGGGGAACGGCGCGCCAGTGTATGGAGCGTTCGTCGACGGCGGATTCTTAATCGTCGCTGCCGCGCCGCCGACCGTTAGAGTGCCTCCGCCACTGCCGGACGGTAATCCAAATCCTGACACTTCTCCCGGCACTCCACCTTCAGGCGGCGCTCCAGATAGAACGGCGTGTTGGAGCAATGGGCCGTAAGAAAAGAACAGGGGATCGAATACTTCAGTGCCATCGGGGAAAATAAACTTCACGTTCACGGGCCCGGGCACGGTCGTTGCTGGCGACGTGATTTCGAGGTCGTGGTTAGTGTTGATTGCAACGCCTTGAATCTGTCCATACCAAACGGCCGGAGTGATGTTGAACGCGTTACCAAATCCGCCAGACATGGTCCCGCCGGAAAGAGGCCCCACATAAGGCGACATATGATTCACGTAGTTTGGGAAGCCGGGCTGCATGGGCGAGAAGTTCTGTCCAAATGTCGAGTCGTCAAAAGAAACGCCATAGGGTTGAAGCCCGAGGACCATTCCCGTGCTGTCAATTGCGAACGGGGTGGGGATGTACAAGGGCGGCATATTGTCGCCCGCAGGAATTCCCATCGCCGGAGCAATGGTCAGCGGCTGCAGAGTGTTCGGGTCAATCGTGATGATAAACGGCAAGTCCGAAGGAACAGACGTCTCGTACAGGTCGCCGGTGGTCGCGCTGAAGACCATGCCTCCTTCGAACGGCAAGCCTCCGAGCAGCCCGCCTCCGGGCAGCGGGCCGAGAAGATTCAGATTGCCATCGTACATGTTGAGTCCGGCGTAGTCGTATACAGCGACGCGAGAACCGTCGTAATTGACGGCCGCGCAATTCGCGAGACCTCCGAGTACCAATGGTGACGAAAACTGTTGCGTGGCGACATCATAATAGAAGCTTTGGCCGCTCGAATCGGCGGAGATGGAATAAACTTTCGTGCCGTCGCCCGTTCGCTCCAGAATCCCGGGCGAAACAGACCCTGATAATTTCAGCGGCGTGAGGGCGTTCGTGGTGGGATTCCAGATCACGAAATTTGCGAACGAGTTCCCGAGCGTCGCGTCCGCGCTGCTGGCTATCATTAAAGTTCCGTCGGAGAGCGCAAAAATCAGGCCAGCTTGCCAGTCTTGTATGCCGTTCGAGCTGGGGGTTCCGAGGCCCGGAAGTTGATATGCGGCTGGCGCGAACGTCGTCGTATTGATCGCGAAGACTTGCTGAGTATCCGTCGCCACCCACACCGTCGAGCTGTCCATCGAAATATCGATCCCGCGTGGGTCCGCGATGGGCACGCTCGCGACGATCGCGTGCGTTGTGTCGGAGGTGACGTCTACACGATTCCACGCAGCGTTGCTCGAAAAAATCAGCCCATGAACTGGATCAAAAACCGCGGCGTACGGCGAAGCTTCTGTGGAAAGGTAGTCGGTCCGATTGTTGGGCGCTGCGTTCTGCGGCGGCGAAACGGATGCGAGGAAGGTTACACTGGCTGGCTGAACCGGAGCCTCCGGAGTTCCGGTCACCGTAATTTCCGCGTTTTGCGAATACGGCGCGTTTCCGCTCGCTGTGACCGTCGCCGTTAGCGTGCTGCCTGCAGGCAAGACGCTTGGACTGAATGTGACCGTCGTTCCGGGCGGCTGTCCGCTCGCCGAAAGCGCGACGTTGTATTCTGCGCTGCTATTTGTACTCGACATGAACTGAACCTGCCCCGATCCTCCATCTGGAATAGCCACTTCCCACCACTGCGCGGAGGAAAAAGAAAAAGTGGGCAGATTGGTTGTCTGAATCGTGATTGGTAGGTTGAGAGATGCCGTCGCGGTTCCAGCCTGTCCATTGAGCACGACCGTGTATGTGCCAGCCGCGACAAGCGCGGAAGTCTGCAAAGTTAGAGATGCTCCCCCCGTGGGAATCGCGAGTGGAAACGTGGCGGTTGTACTGATTCCCATAGGGAACTGGACCGATGTAATTTTGGGAGTCGCGGTTTCGTTGGCCTCAATCGCGTTGATCACGAAGGTGAGCTCGCTGTTCGGGACCATCGTCGTTGAGGATGGGTACGCCGCGAAGGATACCGAGGGTGAGCTGCTGCCTCCACCGCCGCCTTGTGAGCCTCCGCCTCCTCCGCAGGCCGCTAAGCCTAGGAGAAAGCAAAGAGACAGCAACGCCGGAGACAACTTCAATATTTGACGCCGCAACCCAACACCTCGGCGAAACGCTGGAAATCCGGACTTCTAGTTCAACCGGGTAAAAATCAAGGAAGGACTTACCCGGAACGATACGTTCATTGTTTCTATTATTTTAAAATTGTCAAGTGTCGCGCCGGGATTTTCAGCGGATATGCCCACGATAGCGAAAAACATTGAGCGGCAATTTCAGCGGACTTCGGTGGTGGGGATCGAGATGCAATTTCGGCCGCGGCGTTTTGCGGAATAGAGGGCGACGTCGGCCTGGACGATGAGGCGCTCGAGATCGGGAACCTGACCCCGGCGGAAACTCGCGACGCCAAAACTTGCGGTGACGCCGACTTCGTCGCCGTTGAAAACGAAACGCTGCGCTTCCACCTGCGAACGCATGCGTTCGATGGCGAGGTTGATGCCCTCGGGCTGCGAGTGCGTAATCACCATCAGAAATTCGTCGCCGCCGATCCGGCCGCAGATATCAGACTGGCGCGTGTTGGATTTCAGAATCTCGGCAAATTTTTTGAGGACGGCGTCGCCGGCGTCGTGGCCGTAGGTGTCGTTGATGGTCTTGAATTGATCGAGGTCGGTCATGATCACCCAGAAGGGAAATTCATGGCGCGCCGCGGCGCTGATTTGGCGCTTGGCCCATTCTTCCACGGCGCGGCGGTTCGGGAGATCGGTGAGCAAGTCGGTGAGCGCGAGCTGCTCGAGAAGGCGATTCTTTTCCTCGATCTCGCGGTGCATCTGGATAATTCTGCGGCCGACACCCGCGCGCGCGAGCAATTCATCGGGATCGAACGGCTTGGTCAGATATTCGTCGGCGCCGGCTTTGAGGCCGCGGACGACGGCCGTCTTTTCGTGGACGCCTGTAAGAACAATGATGTAGGTGAAGCAGTCGCGAAATTCGCGGCGGATGCGCTCGCAAAGTTCGATGCCGCTGAAATCGGGCATTAGAAAATCGGTGATGATCAAACCGGGGCGGTGCTCGGCGAATTTGTCAATGGCTTCCTGGCCGGTTTTCGCGATGATGATCGCGTATTCATCTTTTGGGAGCGAGCACTCGACAAGTTTGCGGGCGACGGGCGAATCGTCCACGACGAGAACGGCAAACGGCGGGCGTACCATCTCGTTCGCGCGGACTTGTGCGCGCGGCGCTTCGCTGGGAGGATTCGAAACGGTGATGTGGTTATCTTGCGACATATCCGAATAGCTTATCTGGAGGCGACGCGAAGCGTAGGCGCGCGCGAGGTAAGTGTGCCCAAATGAACATGCTGGACGGAGAGACAGGTGCGCGATTTGACGGAGTTGGCTGGCGCTGAAAAGTTGCTGGGTCAGTAACTGGCGACGAGATTTCGTGTCCGAGGAGCCTGCAATTTTGTCTCGATTAGAAAGGGAATCGGTGGTTTGTTTTGTGTGAGTTACGGGCGTTTCTAATAATTTCGAGTTGCGATTAGGAGTGCGGGAAAAATCGAGTGACGAGTGACCCGTTCGGCCGCGGTAGCGGCCTCCCTTCGAAGCTCAGGGCAGGCAGGGCAGGCAAGTGACAAGTGACGAGCGAGCTGAGGAATGTGCGAGCTATGAATGCTGAGAGCGTCGTGAGAGGCGCCGATTTTTCGCGGTTGCAACGATGAACGAAAAGCGGCTGGTCTTACGACCAGCCCTACAGTTGCTGCCCGCGCGAGCATGCTTGAATAAGCATCATGGTGAGAGCGGAGGTTTGAGTGCAGCGCGGATCGGGAGAATGCGTGAGGAGCGTGAGCCCCAAATGCCTCACTCGACCAATTCAACGTCAAAACCGCCGGCAAGTCCGATCCCGGGACTCCGGTGGAGTCCATCGGACTCCCGAAACCGGAGATGCCCCCGACGCTACGAAAACCGCGGCAAATCGCGCTCCGAGGGGTAGTGTTTGTGTCCCGGTTAGGAATGGGTGCTGTGGTTTGTTTTGTGTGGCTTACGGGGATTTTTAATTGTTTTGGTGTCCTGGTTAGAAAATCGGTGACCCACTCAGCCGCTGAGGCGGCTTCAGCGCGGACGAGCGGGGCCGGGAGTGAGCGGGC
Organism: uncultured Acidobacteriota bacterium; assembly: GCA_963838705.1. GTDB lineage: Bacteria > Acidobacteriota > Terriglobia > Acidiferrales > UBA7541 > Palsa-147. The sequence continues at coordinate 1,515,088 of CAWIRU010000007.1, forward strand.
CGGCTGGGCCGCCGCCTTAATCGCACCGTACATGTACCTTTCAGTCATAGATCCAAATTCACCCTAGCAGACTGTCGGCGGGAACGCAAATGGCGTCGTGTAAGGATTCGTCGTGAGGCGTGAGGGGACCGAGTGTCAGCCCTGCGCCCGAGGCCGCACACGCTGCTGCAGTGTTCCGACCTCGGCGCGTTGACGGGGCAAGGTTACAGAGCGGGGAAAAGTGATACACCCGCTTTCGTTGACGGGCCATTGGGTGCGGTATCGCTTCATTGAGCAGCTGGACGGCGGGATGGGTGTGATTTTTAAGCCCGAGGTCACAATTGTTGAACTCGACGCACAGTGTGCAAACCAATATAGTCCCTCTTACGAAAATTTCCGGTGGTAGCTCTAGTCCGCGGAATTCAGCGAATCTCCCTCGGATCGCCGGTCTTGTGCTCTGCAATCTGGAAGAGTGAAAATTGGTGGATCGCTTCGAGAGCGTCCTTGTCTGCGGAGACGATGACAACCCGTCCGCCATTAGGAGTCTCTTCTAACGAATAACGGATGTTTCTCCGCAAGTTTTTCATTTCCGGCACTCCCGGCGGAACTGTGTCGTGGACGCACATCGGAATATCGAAATCGCCGTTCTGAAAGGCTCGCGCGATGTGTCCCAGATGCATGCGCATGTTCTTTCGATCGGCGTCATCTGCAGGATCGTTTACCTCGACTTGAATCACGCCGCCATCAGGCGTCAAAAAGAAGTGGTGTGTGGTAGCGGTCTGCGAAAAGCCCATGCCTTTTTCGCCGCGCTCATTCATTTGCGAGTGAGCGTCATGCATCGGGCACATCATTTGAGAGTCTTTCTTCTCGCCGTTCTGTCCACCTGAGGATTGCTGAGCAGCCGAGTTCGCAACGCTAATGATCGAGCAAACTGCTACAGCAAGAATCATTTTCATTGAAGTGTCTCCCGTTTTCGATTGCCCCGAGGCAGAAGTCCAAATTGCGGTCTCCGAGTGTGGCCCTTCGCGTGAGCTGCGGCCAATGCATCCAGCAATCGAGCCTGCTTGCCGGGAGGAGTTTTGGCTAATATGCGGTCCCATTCGGCGAGCGTGGAGCGAAGCTCGCGCCGCCACGATTGCAAGTCACAAAGCCGGGCTTCGAGGGCTGCCAACTTCTCGGCGGCCAGCGCTCGGACACGATGGCAGGGCGCGGTCCCACGTTCGCGATCGCGAAAGATGTCGGCTAGATCAGTCACCGAAAAACCCATGGACAGAGCTCTTTGAATTAAATGCACGCGAGCCAGAGCTTCTTGCGGAAATATCCGGTAGCCGGATTCTGAGCGAGGCGCAGCGGGCAGTAGACCCCGCCGCTCGTAAAATCGCACCGTGTCCCCGCTCATGCCAGTCAGTTGTGCCAACTCCCCAGAATGCAACGGCCGCTTTGTTGGAGCCTTCGATCTCACAGAAGAAGAATAAAGGTTAGAACTAATTCCAGGGTCAAGCTAAATGATGCGCCGCGCGTTGACTTGTCGTCGGGCGCGGCCTAGAATTCCCGCCGATGCCCGATTTTTCTCCACTTTCCGGGCGAATCCTTTCGCACTACCGCATTCTGGAGAAGCTCGGCGGCGGCGGGATGGGCGTCGTCTATAAGGCGGAGGACACTGAACTTGGCCGGTTCGTCGCCATTAAATTTCTGCCCGACGAATTGGCGCAGGACCCACAAGCATTAGAACGCTTCCGTCGCGAGGCCCGGGCAGCCTCCGCTCTTAACCATCCGAACATCTGCACCATTCACGAAATCGGCAGAGAGGACGAACGCTACTTCCTCGTGATGGAGTTTCTCGAGGGGAAGACGCTCAAGCACCGCATCGCGGGTAAGCCGCTACCCCTTGATGAAACTCTCGACCTCGCGACCGAAATCGCCGATGCGCTCGACGCGGCGCACGCCAAAGGAATCGTACACCGCGACATCAAGCCCGCCAATATTTTCGTCACTGTGCGCGGCCACGCCAAGATTTTGGATTTTGGCCTGGCGAAACTGGCGCCGTCGAGCGCGGGCGTGCACCTTTCATCGATGCCGACTGTGAGCGATCTGGATCAACTCACCCGCGTCGGCGCGGTGATCGGCACAATCACGAATATGTCGCCCGAGCAAGTGCGCGGCGAGGAGTTGGATGCGCGGACGGATTTGTTTTCGTTTGGTGTAGTGCTCTACGAGACGGTGACAGGGGTGCTGCCGTTCCGGGGTGAGACAACCGGGGTCATTGCGAACGCCATTCTGGAACGAACGCCCGTGCCACCGGTGCGGCTGAACCCCGACCTCTCTCCAAAGCTCGAAGAGGTGATCAACAAGGCGTTGGAGAAAAACCGGAAGCTGCGCTACCAGAGCGCAGCGGATATTCGCACAGACTTGCAGCGGCTGAAGCGCGATACCGAATCAGGGCACACAGCCGCAGGAACGACCGAAGCTGGGCCGAAGCTTGCCACTACATCGACCAGCCGATGGATGGCGATTGCGGCCGCTGCGGTGGTGGCCGCCGCGCTGGCCGTCGGCGGTTGGTTGTACTTCTCCCGCAAGACCCACGCGCTGACTGAGAAGGACACCATCGTTCTCGCCGATTTTGCCAACAGCACCGGAGACGCGATTTTCGACGACACGTTGGAGACGGCGCTCAGCGTGTCCCTGCGGCAATCGCCCTTCCTGAATGTGCTCTCCGACAGTCAAGCCGCGAAGACCTTGCGACAGATGACCCTTCCGGCGGACACGAAAATCACGCCCGAGGTAGCCCGCGAGCTTTGCCAGCGGGCGGGCAGCGAAGCCTACCTTGCCGGGTCGATTGGCGGTCTGGGAAGCCAGTACGTGCTGGGGTTGAAGGCGGTGAATTGCCGGAGCGGCGACACGCTGGCCGAGGAGTTGGTGACGGCGGCGTCCAAGGAGAAAGTGCTGGACACGCTGGGCGGGGCAGCCTCGAAGCTGCGCGGCGAACTGGGCGAATCGCTGGCAACGGTGCAGAAGCTAGATGTACCACTCCAACAGGCGACCACGTCTTCACTCGAAGCTCTGCACGCGCTCAGCCTTGGAGATAGGGCCCGAAACGAGAAAGGCTATGCCGCTGCCCTGTCTTACCATCAGCGCGCCATCCAACTTGACCCGAATTTTGCCCTGGGCTACAGCGAGCTGGGCAACGACTATTACGCTCTTGGCGAACTAGGGCGGGCGAGCGAGAACTTCACCAAAGCGTTCCAGTTGCGGGAACATGCCAGCGAACCGGAAAAGCTGGGGATTGCCGCCAACTACTATTCCAATGTAACCGGGGAACCGGATAAGGCGGCCCTGACGTGGCAAGAGTTCATTGAGAGCTACCCACGTTCAGCCACAGCGCACGGCAATTTGGGCATCGTTTACAGCGAACAGGGCCAGTATGAACAAGCCGCGAACGTCACGAGGCAAGCGCTGAGCTTTACACCGGATGTAAATTGGTACGAGAATCTTGCCAACTGCGCCCTTGCCTTGCAGCGTTTCGACGAGGCGCGGCAGACTATTCACGAGGCGCAGGCGCGAAAACTGGATGATTACGGACTTCACAACGCTCTCTACGCTCTTGCCTTTCTCGGGGCGGACTCCGCGGCGATGGCGGAACAGCAACAGTGGTATGCGGGCAAGCCCGATTATGAAAACGATGGACTCGCGCTCGAATCCGACACCGAGGCTTACGTCGGTCATCTCGGCAAGGCGCGGGAACTGACGAAGCGCGCTGTGGACTCCGCCGTCCGGGCCGACCAAAAAGAAAATGGGGCGGACTATCTGGCGAGTGCTGCTCTGCAACAAGCCGCTTTCGGCAATCCTGCGGAAGCGCGGCAGTCAGCGGCAGAGGCTTTGAAGCTAGCTCCCGCGGGTCAGGGCGTCGAGAGTGAAGCCGCGCTTGCGTTTGCCATGACGGGCGATACGGCGCGAGCCGAGTCCTTGGCCCGAGACTTAGGGAAACGCTTCCCACTGGACACGCAGATGCAGTCGCTTTGGCTGCCTGCGATTCAGGCGCAATTGGCGCTGGATAGAAAGAACCCGGCTTCGGCTCTGAGCGCCCCGCAAGATGCTTCATCCATCGAGTTGGGGCAAATTGCGTTCGTCAATAATATTTCCTGCCTCTATCACGTGTACATACGCGGAGAGGTGTACTTGGCAGCCGGACAGGGCAGCGCTGCCGCCGCCGAGTTTCAGAAGATTCTCGGCCACAGCGGCATCGTTTGGAACTGCTGGACGGGGGCATTAGCGCATTTGGGCGTGGCTCGCGCCAACGCCTTGCAGTCGAGAACTTCGCGGGGAGCCGATGCCGATGCCGCTCGCGTCCGGGCACTCGCTGCTTACAAAGATTTCTTCACGCTCTGGAAAGATGCCGATCCCGACATACCCATCCTTATCGCCGCGAAATCGGAATACGCCAAGCTGAAGTGATGCACGCCGCGGTGCGTTGACTTGCCGTTGGGCGCAGCATAACATTCGCGCAAATGCCCGAGTCGTCTCCACTCGCCGGCCATACGATTTCGCACTATCGCGTGATTGAGAAAATAGGTGAAGGGGGTATGGGCGAGGTTTATCGCGCCCATGACGAACAGCTCGACCGCGATGTCGCCCTGAAGATACTTCCCGCGGGATTGCTCGCGGACGAATCGGCGCGCAAACAATTTCGTAAAGAAGCTCTCGCGCTCGCCAAGCTCAACCATCCGAATATCGAGACCATCTACGAATTTGGCTCGCAGGATGGTGTTGATTTTCTCGCGATGGAGCTGATTCCCGGCCAGTCGCTCGGCGCAAAAATCAAAGAAGGGCCGCTCGCGGAGCGTGAGATCGTGCGGCTCGGGATGCAACTTGCCGAGGGCCTCGCCGCCGCACACAACCAAGGCATCATCCATCGCGACCTCAAGCCCGGAAATTTATTCGTCACGCCCGATGGACGGCTGAAGATTCTCGATTTCGGCCTCGCGCGGCTGATCCATCCGGAACTCGCGAACGATATGACGCGAAGCATCACGGTCGAGAGCGGCACGATTTCCGGCACAGTGCCATACATGCCGCCAGAGCAACTGCGCGGAGAACCCACGGATGCTCGGAGCGATATTTACTCGGCAGGCGCGGTGCTTTACGAGACGGCGGCGGGGCAACGGCCTTTTCCGCAGACGCAAGGGCCGCAGTTAATGGGCGCGATTCTGCACAAAGCTCCACCTGCGCCGAGCGCCGCAGGCTCGCACATCTCTCCAGCGCTCGAAAGTGTGATCCTGAGGTCACTCGAAAAGGAGCCATCGCAGCGCTACCAGACGGCGCGTGAACTTCGCGTCGCGCTCGAAGGAGTTTTTTCCGGCAGTTCCGGAGCAACCGCCGCTGCGCCCGCTGCGGCATGCAGCGCAATTCCAGCCGTGCAGCCGAATCGTTGGCGATCGAAGATTCTCGCGCCGGCCGCGTTGCTCCTCGTCGTGGCTCTTGCCGTTGCGGGTGGGTTTTATTATGCGCACCGCTCGCATGTCCTGACGGAGAAGGACACCATCGTCCTCGCCGACTTCACCAACACGACAAGCGACCCAGTGTTTGACGGTACTCTCCGGCAGGGGCTTGCTATCCAGCTTGAGCAGTCTCCCTTCCTGAAAATCATGGACGATGAACAGGTGCAACAAGACCTGCGGCTTATGAGCCTGCCCCTCGGAGCGCGCATCACCAACCAGATCGCGCATGACATGTGCGTGCGCGACGCAGCGGCGGCCACGATCGATGGCTCCATCGTGAGTCTGGGGAAAAGCTATGTCATCACGCTCCATGCAACCGCTTGTCAGAACGGCGCAACGCTCGCCCGCGAGCAGGTCCAGGCTGAAGATAAGGAGCACGTGTTGAACGCAGTGGGAGCCGCCGCGACTGCCATGCGCGCCAAGCTGGGAGAATCACTCAGCTCGATCGAGAAAATGAACCGTCCGCTCGAACAAGCCACTACTCCATCGCTGGAAGCTCTCCAGAACTACACTGCGGGATATTCCGAGTTGACCCAGGGCCAATTTCTGGCCGCTGTCCCTTTGTTTGAGCGCGCCATCGCACTCGATCCGAATTTCGCAATGGCTTATTTTTTCCTTGGCGTCGCGTACAACAATGCTGGGGACATAGAGCGCAGCCGCGAATACACACAGAAAGCTTTTGGCTTGATCGACCGAGTTTCCGAGTATGAGCGCGACCTCATCGCGGGTACCTCCTATTCGTATGATGGCCAGTCTGATAAAGCGATTGACGCATATCGGTTGGGTGTTCGGGATTATCCCCGCGTGTGGGGTTTCCATAATCTGATGAGTGTCGAGTACATTGATCAGGGGAAATTCGAAGCGGGGCTCAAGGAGGGCCAGGAAGCGACTGCGCTGCGGGCGAACGTCGAACCTCCGTACCGGCGCCAACTGGACGCCTACATATGCCTGGATCGGCTCGCGGAGGCGAAGCAATTAGAGGAGAAACTGCGGGCGCAGGGATTCGGCGGAGCGAGGATCCACCAGCGCTTCCTCGAGCTCGCTTACGTCGAAGGCAATGATGTGGCCGCTGCGCGGGAAATTCAATGGTTCACAGGCACGGCGGCGGAATACCTCAGCTTTGGCTTGCAGGCGGCCAATCAGAATGCTCTTGGCCAGCGTCGCAAGTCGAGCAAACTGTACCGGCGAGCCGCGGAGACAGCGCTGCGCCATGGGCTCCGGAACGCCGCCGCCGAATTTGAAGAGGCCGATGCGCGTGCCGACGCGCTGTCGGGTAATTGCCAGACCGTGCGACGACTGGGGCGTCCTGCGCTGGCGCTGGCCATGTGCGGCGATGCGGCCCAAGCGGAGAAGCTCGCCGGGGAGACTTCGAAGCTGTTTCCAAACGGAACCCTCTGGAATGCGGTGCAACTACCCGCGATTCGCGCTGCGATCGCGATCAAGCGCGATCAGCCCGCCAAAGCCGTGGAACTGCTCGCATCCGCCTCGCCGTACGAGCGTGCTTACCCCGAGGCGGTGTACCTGCGGGGTTTGGCTTACCTGGGTCTGCGTCAAGGCGCTGAGGCAGCGGCTGAGTTCGAAATGATCCTGGATCACAAGGGCGCCAATTGGGGCAGTGCTTGGCAACACCCCTATTGGGGCCAGTTCTACGCGCTTTCCGACCTGAGCCTGGCGCGCGCCTACGCAGTCTCCGGCGACACCGCCAAAGCGAAGACCGCCTACAATGACTTCTTCACGCTCTGGAAAGATGCCGATCCCGACATACCCATCCTTATCGCCGCGAAATCGGAATACGCCAAGCTGAAGTGATGCACGCCGCGGTGCGTTGACTTGTTTGTAGGCGCGGCCTAAGATGCGCAGCGATGCCTGAGTCGCAATCCATGATCGGCCGGACTGTTTCTCATTATCGGATCGTCGAAAAACTCGGCGGCGGTGGGATGGGTGTGGTGTACAAGGCCGAAGATGTAAGCCTGCATCGATTTGTCGCCGTGAAGTTTCTTCCGGATGAAGTAGCCAGAGATCCGCAAGCGTTGGCGCGATTCCAGCGAGAGGCGCAGGCGGCGTCGGCGCTGAATCATCCGAACATCTGCACGATCCATGAAATCGGGCAACAAGATGGCCAGCCATTCATCGTCATGGAGTATCTGGATGGCGTGACGCTAAAGCACCGAATCGCGGGGAAGCCGCTCGAGTCGGAAACGCTATTGTCATTGGCGATTGAGATCGCGGATGCGCTCGATGCTGCGCATTCCGAGGGAATCGTTCATCGCGACATCAAGCCTGCCAACATTTTTGTGACGAAGAGAGGGCACGCGAAGATTCTCGATTTCGGGCTTGCAAAGACATTGCCGTCCGCATCGACGATGTCGATGTCGGCGACGCAGGATACGGCCGACGCGGTGTCGCCCGAACATCTGACGAGTCCGGGCAGCACGCTCGGGACGGTGGCATATATGTCGCCGGAGCAAGTGCGGGCCAAGGATTTGGACGCGCGAAGCGACCTGTTTTCGTTTGGCGCCGTGCTTTACGAGATGGCGACGGGCACGTTGCCATTCCGTGGGGAAAGTTCGGGAGTGATCTTTCATGAAATTTTGGATCGCGATCCGGTTCCTGCGATTCGGCTGAATCCTGATCTTTCGGCGAAGCTCGAGGACATCATTAACAAGGCGCTCGAGAAAGACCGGGAGCTGCGTTATCAGGGCGCGGCGGAAATGCGGGCCGATCTGAAGCGGGTGAAGCGGGAGACGGAAACACGGTCGGGCGTGTCGGCGGCTTCGGGTTCAGTTGCGGCTGCGCAGGACAGCGGATCTCAATCGGTTGCGCAACAGACTGGGTCAGGATCGAGTTCGGTGTCGGCAGTTGCGCCAGCGACGGCATCATCGTCTGCCGTGAAGGCCGGTGAAACTGCTCCAGTCGCGGGAGGGACGAAACTCTGGAAGATTTTGGTTCCTGCTGCCGTCGCTGTGGTGGCTGCATTGATCGCGGTTTTTTTCTACTTCCGTCCGCGCCCGGCGGCGACGTTGACCGAGAAGGACACTATCGTCCTCGCTGATTTCGACAACAGCACCGGAGACCCTGTCTTCGATGGCGCGTTAAAGCAGGCACTCGCCGTGCAGCTCGGACAATCTCCCTTTCTCAACATTCTCTCCGACCGCAAGGTGGCGGAGACCTTGAGTTTGATGGGGCGTCCGTCGAATGATCGCATCACGCGCGACGTGGCGGGGGAACTCTGCATGCGCACAGGCAGCAAGGCGATTCTCTTGGGGTCGATTTCCAAGTTGGGCGGTCAGTACGTAGTCGGAATCGATGCAGTCGGCTGCAGCAGCGGGGATACGCTGGCCAAGGAACAGGAGGAAGCTGCGACGAAGGAGGACGTGCTGAAGGCGCTGAGTAAGGCGGCGTCTAGCCTGCGGGGCAAGCTCGGAGAATCGCTCGCCTCCATCCAAAAGTTCGATGTTCCTGTTGAGGCCACGACGACATCGCTTGAGGCACTGAAAGCCTACAGCATGGGAATCACAACCGGCCGCACAAAGGGAGATGCCGCCGCCATTCCGTTCATGAAACGCGCTCTCGAACTCGACCCGAATTTTGCTGCGGCCTACGCAGGTCTCGGCGTCGAATACAACAATCTCGGACAAGCCAGTCTGTCGGCGGAGAATGTCAAGAAGGCTTACGCGCTACGCGACCGCGTCAGTGAACACGAAAAATAAAGAATCGCCGCCTTGTACTATCAGAACGTCACTGGGGAGTTAGAGCAGGCCATTCAAGTCTACGAACTGTGGGCCAAGAGTTATCCGCAGGATATGGTGCCTCCCGGCACCTTGGGGAGCATTTATAGCGAGTTTGGGCAGTTCGAAAAGTCTGTGGTGGAAACCCAAGAGGCATCGCGGCTGGAACCAAATGCAGTATTTGCTTATGCCAACCTCGCACTGGATTTTCTTGCACTGAACCGTCCGGACGACGCGAAAAAGGAAATTGAGCAGGCTCAGCAGCGAAACCTCGAGGGCGATTTTTTGCACTGGACAATCTATCAAATAGCCTTCCTCAAAGGCGACGCAGCGGAGATGAAGCGGCAAGTGGAATGGGCCGCCGGGAAACCTGGAAGTGAAGACATCCTGCTCTCGTTCCAATCCGACACGGAGGCGTACTACGGACGGCTCGTGAAGGCACGGGACTTCACCCGGCGTGCGGTGGATTCGGCAGTCCGTGATGAATCGAAGGAAACGGCCGCGCTGTGGCAGGTGAATGCTGCTCTGCGCGAAGCCGAGTTCGGTAACACAACGTCCGCGAAGCAAGGTGTAGAAGCGGCATTGGCGCTAGCTCCGGGCCGGGACGTGAAACTATTCGCCGCTCTGACGCTGGCTCGAATCGGTGAACCCGCTCGGGCAAAGGCCATCGTGGAAGAACTGGAAAAGAATTACCCGTCGGACACCATGCTGAAGGTCTACTGGCTGCCAACCATCAAGGCAGCGATGGAACTGAATGCCAACAATTCCACTCAGGCTGTCGTGGATCTCGAAGCTGCTGCGCCGTTCGAACTAGGCGAGCCGGCCCAATTGCAGGTGGGGACGATGTATCCTGTCTATATTCGGGGCGAAGCGCAGTTGATGGCGCACAACGGGGCTGCGGCGGCGGCTGAGTATCAAAAGTTTCTCGACCATCGGGGCATCACATTAAACTTTCCGCTGGGCGCACTTGCGCATCTCGGCCTCGCTCGCTCGTATGCCCTCTCCGGGGACACCGCCAAAGCGAAGACCGCTTACAATGATTTCTTTGCGCTGTGGAAAGACGCCGATGCCGATATTCCCATCCTGCAGCAAGCTAAGGCCGAAGACGCAAAGCTGAAGTGATTTCGCGACGGCGGGAAAAGCCTGGCGGGTCTGGCCTTCGAAAATGATCTCGGAGTAAAAATCCACTCCTCTCAGCGGACCGAACGAGATCAACGGCCATTTGTTGGGATATTTTCGACACCCTTAGCTCGAAACGAATGGTGATGGCGGCGAGATCGAATTTTTGTACCGCGGCCCGTTGCGGAATAATATAAAGTAAGCTGCTCTGTTCGTAGAGGGATGAAGCGTGATGCTTAAGGTTGCCATCCGGGACGTCGGGGAAATCAGAATTTTGGAACTCGACGGGCGCCTTGTGGTTGGGGACGACAGCAAATCATTCCGAGAGAGGGTGAAGGCCCTGGTGCATGCAGGCAAGAAGAAGATCGTTCTCGATCTCACGAATCTCAACTACATAGACAGTTCGGGGATCGCCACATTGGTTGCGAGCTGTCATATCGCCCGGTCGAAGGGCGCGACGCTTAAGCTGGCCAGCGTGGGGCCGAAGGTAAATGAAGTGCTGACGATGACGAAGCTCACACCGGTTTTCGACATCTATGACAACGAAGCCGCGGCGATAAAGAGCTTCGCTTAGTATTTCTCGCATCGATTTGGAGCTTTTCCCGAATTACGGCTGGAGTCGAGAGCTCGATCGTCGCGAGAAAGGGATTCTTCGTTCGCGCGACCTAGCCGGGACGCGCGGAATTCCGGACGTGACCGGCAAGGTTTTCTCGCAGATCGTGTTGAGAAAATCACCGTGCGATGAGAAATTCACTGCCCCGACGACCTGGGGCGGCGAGCGTGCGCGGCCTAAGCACCCCCGGAGATTGATTTTAGGCGGCTAACGTCATCATTGTCGTTTGGCAACGAATTTGCAGCTGATTTCGACAGTGGTTCAATTTTATCGGGGAGGAGGTTCCGAACGTGAAAAAGCAAGTAAGGAAGACAAAGGCAGCCGCCAACAGAAAGCTGCAGTCGAAAAAGCTGTCGAAGGTCCAGACGATGACGTTGCGCACGCACGGCGGACCCAATCCAAACAACGGCTAGAAACAGGGGCCGAGAAAAGGGCGCCGACAGGTTACCGCAGCGGTCGAAATATCGAATTGTGGACGCGGCGGCTGATATTTATCACTTCGCTCTGAAAATTCCTCGCCGGCGAGCGGCTGCGAACGCCGCGGCGGATTGACGTACCCTCAGTCGCGGTTTATCATCCGCCGCCAGAGGCGTGGTATCGGCCATGATCGGCAAGACTGTCTCGCACTACCGAATCGTCGAGAAGCTGGGCGGCGGCGGGATGGGTGTGGTCTATAAGGCTGAAGACACGCGGCTGCATCGGTTCGTCGCGCTCAAGTTCTTGCCGCAGGAAGTCGCCCGCGACGCGCAGGCACTGGCCCGCTTCCAACGCGAAGCGCAAGCCGCATCCGCACTAAATCATCCGAACATCTGCACGATTCACGACATCGGCGAGCAGGACGGGCAGGCGTTCATCGTCATGGAGTTTCTCGACGGCACGACGTTGAAGCATCGCCTCGCCGGCAAGCCGCTTGAGTTGGATCTGCTCGTTGACTACGCGATACAAATTTCCGACGCGCTCGATGCCGCCCACTCCGCCGGGATCATCCACCGGGACATCAAGCCCGCAAACATTTTCATCACCAAGCGCGGCCAATTGAAGGTGCTCGACTTCGGCTTGGCGAAATCGCTGGCGCCGCCGACGGCGCTATCGGCCTCGGCGACACAGGATTTTGCCGGTGTCTCTCCCGAACATCTCACGAGCCCGGGAAGCACGCTGGGAACGATTGCCTACATGTCGCCGGAACAGGCGCGCGCCCGTGAACTCGATGCGCGCTCGGACATTTTCTCGTTCGGCACGGTGCTCTACGAAATGGCGACGGGCACGCTGCCATTCCGAGGAGAAAGCACGGCCGTCATTTTCGAATCCATTCTGAACAAAGCGCCTGCCCCACCGGCGCGCTTGAACCCCGACCTGCCGCCAAAGCTGGAGGAGATCATCGAGAAGGCGCTCGAGAAGGAACCCGACCTGCGGTGCCAGACGGCCGCCGAACTCCGCGCGGATCTGAAGCGGCTCAAGCGCGACATGAATTCGAGTTCGAGTTCGAGCCGCCGCCCCGCGGCCGAAAAGTCCGACACGTCGATTTCCCATACGGCTGTCGCGGTGCCCACCACCAAGTCGGTTGCCGTGCTCTATTTCGAAAATCAGGGCGGCGCGAAGGAAGACGAATACTTGCGCGACGGAATCACCGAGGACGTCCTCACCGAACTTTCCAAGATTCGCGGACTGAACACGTTTTCCCGCGCAACCGTTTTAGCTTTCCGAGACAAGGCAGTGACTCCCGCGCAGATTGGGCAGCAACTCGGCGCAGCCTATGTTCTCACCGGGACGTTGCGGCGCGCGGGCGCGCGGCTGCGCATCAACACGCAACTGGTGGACACGCGCACCGATTTTCCCGTTTGGTCGGAGCGCTTCGATCGGGAGATGAAGGATGTTTTTGAAGTGCAGGACGAAATCGCGCGGAAGATCGCCGAGGCCCTGCGCGTGACTCTTTCGCCGCAAGAGCTTGAGGCTCTGGCCGTCAAGCCCACGGAAAACTTGCAAGCCTACGATCTTTACTTGCGCGGCAAAAGATACGCGCGGAGGCAGACCCGGCAGGACCTTGAATTCGCGCTCCAGATGTTCGAAAACGCGGTGAAGATGGATCCCTCTTTCGCGCTGGCATACGCCGCCTGCGCCAACGCCTGCGCCATGTTCTACTGCAATTTCAGCCGCGATCAGGTGTGGGTCGAACGAGCGCGAGAAGCTTCCGGCAAGGCCTTGGCCCTCCGCTGGGATCTGCCCGAAGTGCAGGTCAGCCAAGCCTGGGTGCTCTACGCCGCCGATCTGCACGACGAAGCGGTGCGCATGGTGAAAAAGGCCATCGAACGCAGGCGCGACTCCGAGGGCGCGTATTACCTTTTGTGCCGATCGCTGTTCGCGGCGGGACGCTACCAGGAGGTTGTGGACGTGGCGGAGGCTGCCATCGAAGCAAGCGGCGAGGACTACAACGTTTATGTGCCCATACTGAATTCGTTCGGTATGCTGGGCAAGAACGAGGCCTACCGCAACATGACTGAGCGCAGCACGGCGGTTCTGGAAAACCATTTGAAACAAGTGCCCGAAGATCCGCGGGCGCGCGTCCTGCTTGGCGCCTATTTCGCTACCTTGGGGCGTGAGGAAGACGCTCTACGCGAGCTCAAGTTGGCCCTGACGTTACGCGCCAACGAAGCTTCGATTCTTTACAATGCGGCATGCGCGTATTGCGTTCTGAAAAGGAAATCGGAAGCCCTGGACACCTTGCGCATGGCTTGGGAAGCTGGATTTCACGATGCCGGGTGGGCGCGCCGCGACCCCGAGCTCCAGATGCTTCACGGCGACCCGGAGTTCGAGCGCCTGTATCCAGAAAAGCCCGCCGCGCCACCAGCTTCCGGTTCCCACTAGTTCGCTTCTATCGGCTCCTCATCCCTGGAGCCTCCCTGGCCCCTAGAAAAGCGATCGTTTCTACGTCGCACAAACCGGACATTCTCACTTTGCGGCGACCTGATGCTGCGGAGCGGTGGATTGGATGAGGGCGCAGTTCGCCACGGCGGAGAAAGGCCGGGCGGGTCTGAGACCCGCCCCTACGACCGAACGCGGAAAGGACGGCGCGTTGACTTGGTCGAACGGCCAGCATAAGATTCGCGGCGATGCCTGATTCTTTCCCACTTGCTGGACGCACGATTTCGCACTACCGCATCGTGGAGAAGATCGGTGGCGGGGGGATGGGCGTCGTGTTTAAGGCCGAAGATACGAAGCTCGGCCGATTTGTTGCTCTGAAATTTCTGCCGGAAAATCTTGCCGCAGACCGCCAGGCACTCGAACGCTTTCGCCGGGAAGCGCGAGCCGCCTCGGCACTGAATCATCCCAATATCTGCACGATATACGACGTGGACGAAGTGGACGGCCAGTCGTTCATCGCCATGGAATTTCTCGACGGGCAAACGCTAAAACACAAAATCGAGAATAAAGCGCTACCGATCGAGCAGGTGCTCGATATCGGCGTGCAGATTTCGGATGCGCTCGATGCGGCGCATTCGGAGGGAATCGTCCATCGCGACATAAAGCCAGCGAATGTTTTCATCACGCGGCGCGGCCACGCCAAGATTCTCGATTTTGGATTGGCCAAGCTGATGGCCGACCGGAGAACTGACCTCGAGGGCGATACGGTCACCTCGATGGATTCTCCCCACGTGGCGCCGGAACTCTTGACGACGCCGGGAACGGCGATGGGGACGGTAGCGTACATGTCGCCCGAGCAGGTGCGCGGCGATGAAGTGGACGCGCGGACGGATTTGTTTTCGTTCGGGCTCGTCGTGTATGAAATGGCGACGGGGCAGCTTGCTTATCCGGGGAAAACTTCCGGGATCATCACCGACGGCATTTTGAATCGCGCGCCGACTCCGCCGAGCCAAATCAATCCGGCCGTGCCTCCGAAACTTGAGGAAATTATCGGCAAGGCGACTGAGAAAGATCGCGCGATGCGCTATCAGAACGCCGCGGATATGCGCACGGATTTGCAGCGCCTGAAGCGCGATATTGATGCGGGACGCGCAATCGCGGAATCGGGCGGCGCGATTCCCGCCGGAAGCGGGACGGGAATTGCGCCAGCGAAGGAAGGCGGCAGCTCAGCGAAGATTTCGACCGTGACGAGCGGGACGACGGTGATCGTCGGCGGTTTTTGCTGTGGTGCCTGCCTGCGGCACGACCGCAATGGATGATTCCGGCCGCGGCGGCTGCGATTCTTATCGCGCTTGTCGTTGGCGGATATTTTTATTTCCACCGCGCGCCGATTCTCACCGAAAAAGACACGATCGTTCTGGCGGATTTCGCGAACACGACGGGAGAAGCGGTGTTCGACGGGCCGACGCTGAAGGAAGCGCTGGCCGTGGACCTCGGGCAGTCGCCATTTCTAAATATTCTTTCGGAGGACAAGGTCACCGAGACTCTCAGTCTGATGGGCCGGTCTCCGGACGAACATCTCACGAAGGACGTGACGAAAGAGATATGCGAGCGCGCCGGCGGCAAAGTCTACGTGGCCGGTGCGATCGCCGGCCTTGGCAACCAATACGTCATCTCGCTCGATGCGTTCAACTGCAACACGGGCGACGCGGTGGCGCGCGAACAGGCGCAGACAAACGGCAAGGACAAGCTGCTCGTGACGCTGAGCGACACCGCCTCCAAACTGCGCGCGAAACTCGGCGAGTCGCTTGCCTCGATTCAGAAATTCGACGCGCCGCTCGATCAGGCGACTACCAGCTCACTCGAAGCCCTGAAAATTTACAGCGTTGGCGTGAAGGCGCGACGCGAGAAGGGGGTCCTCGAAGGTGCCGCGCAATTCCGCCGGGCCAGCGAGCTCGATCCCAATTTCGCGTTGGCCTACGCGAGCCTGGCCATTTGCGACTATGACCTGAATCAAACCGCGCTTGCGAAACATGAAATCACAAAGGCCTTTGAGCTGCGCGACCGCGTGACGCAGCGCGAAAAACTGCACATCACCACGTTCTACTACGACATCGGCGTCGGCGATCTCGAGAAGGCCACTGAAGGCTATCGGGATTGGATTCAAACCTATCCCCGCGACGCTCAGGCTCATCTGGATCTCGGAGTCGAGTACTCGGAAATGGGCAAATACCGAGAGGCCTTGTCGGAATTTGGAGAATCGATGCGGCTCGAGCCGGACAATGTCATCACTGTCGGGGATCTTGCCGCGACCTATACCGCGCTGAATCGCTTTGACGAGGCGCTCAGCGAATTCAACAACGCTCGCGCCAAGAAACTCGATGACGTTTTCACCGACGAAACCATGTATGGAATCGCGTTCGTCCGGGGCGATACGGCGACGATGCGCAAAATTTTCGACGAATCCGCCGGCAAGCCGGGCTTCGAAGACGTCATGCTCGACATGCAGGCCGACACGGATGCCTACGCGGGTCACGCAAAGGCAGCCCGCGAGCTTTCCAAACGCGCCTCGCAGTCGGCCTCGGCCGCCTCATCGAAGGAGGTCGCCGCGCTATGGCAAGTCTTCGGTAGTTTGCGCGACGCCACATTCGGCTTTGAAAAGGAGGCACACGAGGAGGCTGGGGCGAGCCTCGCAATGTCGCCGGAGAGCCGCGACGCGCAGACTCTGGCGGCGGTGGTCTTTGCTCGCACGGGCGACGCAGCTCGCGCTCGAGCGCTGGTGGATGGCCTGAACAAAGACTATCCGGCGAACACGATTGTTCAGTCGGCGTGGATTCCAACCGTAAATGCACAACTCGAGTTTGGCCGCGGGAATGGTGCCAAAGCCGTCGAGCTACTTCAACCGACTTCGCCCTACGAACTGGGGCAGACCATCGGCAGCCTCAACAATTCGTGCATGTATCAGGTGTACCTGCGCGGAGAAGCGTACCTGCAAGCGAAGCAGGGAACCGCGGCAGCAACGGAATTCCAGAAGCTGCTTGATCACCGCGGGATTGTGTGGAACTGCTGGTCAGGCGCGCTGGCGCATCTCGGCTTGGCGCGGGCACGCGCGGAAGCGGGCGACGCCGGCGGAGCTCGAACGGCTTACCAGGATTTCTTCGCGCTGTGGAAAGATGCAGATCCCGATATTCCCATCCTGCAGCAAGCCAAAGCCGAATACGCAAAGCTGAAGTAATTCGCGCTGCGGCGGAGTAAGGCCGGGCGGGTCTTAGACCCGCCCTTACGACCGAACGGACGGAAGGCGCCTGGACGACCAAATTCATGAACGCAACGCGGCGTGGGCGCTTGAGATGGTTTTGTGATATCGCTAGAGTCGCGAGCCTGATCGAATGCCTGTGCGGCCACCCATCCCCGAACTGCTGAAGTTTCTTTCCGCCTATGACAAGCCGGTGGTCGCGCTCGCTCTCGCGCTGCGCAAGAAGGTCCTCACGGCGGCGCCCATGGCGACAGAAACGATTTACGACGCCTACAACGCCGTCGCGATCGGCTATTCGTTCACGGGACGCCTCAAGGAAGGCTTCTGTCATATTGCCGTCTATCCTCAGTACGTGGAATCTGGGTTTCAATTGGGGGACCGAACTGCCCGATCCACACAAGCTACTTGAGGGCACTGGAAAGCGGACGCGTCACGTGACGCTCCGCAACATTGCTGACGTGAAAGATCCGCGACTCGGGGCGTTGCTGCGCGTTGCGATCCAAAACGGCCATATCCTTGCGTTGTCTGGCCAGGTCCCGGTCATCCCGCCGCAAAGCATCGTGAAGGCCGTCTACGCCAGAAGACACCGGCCAGCACATATCTGAGCGACAGCTTCTCGCGGCGCGTCGACTTGAGATAGGGCGCGGTCCGCCACGGCGGACTGTCCTACAGACGATGGTGCTGCGACGCGTTGACTTGGCCGAACGGCCAGCATAAGATTTGCGTCCATGCCCGAATCTCCTTCACTTTCCGGACGAACAATTTCGCACTATCGCATCCTCGAGAAACTCGGCGGCAGTGGTATGGGCGTGGTGTACAAGGCCGAGGACACGAAGCTCGGGAGATTTGTGGCGCTGAAATTTTTGCCGGAAGATATGGCGAACGACCGGCAGGCGCTGGAACGCTTTCAGCGAGAAGCGCGCGCGGCTTCGGCGCTCGACCATCCGAATATCTGCTCGATTTACGAAATTGCCGAAGAGAATCGCCATCCGTTTATCGTCATGCAGTATCTGGACGGCCAGACGCTGCGGCATCGGATTTCGGGCCGGGCGCTTCCTCTCGACGACACGCTGGATTTTTCGATTGAAATTGCCGATGCGCTCGATGCGGCTCACTCGAAGGGCATTGTTCATCGCGACATCAAGCCGGCGAACATTTTCATCACGACGCGCGGGCACGTGAAGATACTCGATTTCGGGCTGGCGAAGACGCTGGCGCCGGCGTCGGGGCTTTCGATGTCGGCGACGCAGGAAACCGCGGCGGAGGTGACGCCCGAGCATTTGACGAATCCGGGGAGCACGCTTGGGACGGTGGCGTATATGTCGCCGGAGCAGGTGAGGGCGAAGGAACTGGATTCGCGGTCGGATTTATTTTCGTTCGGCGTCGTGCTCTACGAAATGGCGACGGGAACGGCGCCGTTTCGCGGCGATTCCACTGGGGTGATTTTCGACGCGATCATGAATCGACCGGTGGCGGCGCCGGTGAGATTGAACGCGGACGTGCCTGCGGAGCTCGAGCGGATTATTGCGAAGGCGCTCGAGAAAGATCGTGAGACGCGGTATCAACACGCGTCGGATATGCGCGCGGATTTGAAGCGGCTGAAACGCGAGGCGGAATCGGGGCGGTCGGGGTCGTCGATGGCGGCGGTAACGGATGCGAGTTCGCCGTCTGTTGGCGCGAATGTTGGTTCGTCTTCGCAGGCAGTTTCGACTTCGGCGCAGAGCGCGGCGGCTGTGCAGGCGCAGAGCGGAGCGGCGCATGTGTGGGGAGCCACGCGTCGGGCAGTTCTGTGGTGGTGGAAGCGGCCAAGCAGAACAAGGGGAAGCTTGTCGCGGCGGGTGTGGTGATTCTGCTTCTCGTTATTGGAGCGGGGTACGGAATCTATTCGCTATTTGCGGGCAAGGGCGTGGTGCCGTTCCAGAATTTCTCGATTTCGCAAGTCACCAACAACGGCAAATCGGCGCACGCCGCGATTTCGCCCGACGGGAAATACATCCTCAGCGAGCTGGACGACGCGGGGAAAGCCAGCCTTTGGCTCCGCAATGTGCCGACGAACAGCGATACGCAAGTGATCGCGTCCGCCGATGCGATCTACACGGATCTCGGTTTTTCGGTGGACGGAAATTACATTTACTTCATCAAGGCTGAGGCCGCGACTCAGGACGTTCGTAATCTGTTCCGCGCGCCGGTCCTCGGCGGCGCTCCCCAACTTGTCACACGCGACATTGATTCGGACATTTCATTTTCCTCCGACGGCAAGCGGTTCGCGTTTATACGGGACAACGATCCCGACGTCGGCAAGTTTCAATTTCGGATCGCAAACGCCGATGGCTCGGACGAAAAGATGTTTGCCGGAGGGCCGGTCTCGGAAGCGTCGCGCGTCGTCGCCTGGATGCCGAACGACAACCGGGTCGCCGAGGTCCAATATCAAGTGGACGGCCAACTCAGCGTGATCAAGCAATTCGACATCGGCTCGGGACAGTCCAAAACGATCGCCATTTCCAAGGAGAAGGACTTCGAAGGAATGATTTGGCTCCCCGACGGCAAGGGCCTCATCATCCTTTACCGGGATCCGTCGTCGGGATACACGCGCTATCAGATCGGTCAGGTTTCATATCCGGGAGGACAATTCCACGCCGTCACGAAAGACACGAACAGCTACCGAGCGTTGACGCTGTCAGCTGACGCGAAGACTCTCGCGACTGTGCAACAGAGAACTCTGCGAAACTTTTACGTCGTGCCAGCGACTGGCACGAGCGCGAATCTCCCCGCCCCTTCGCTACCTCAGGAGAAAGATCTTGGGTATTTCGCTTGGGCGGGAACGGACGGTTTCTATCTGGCTGGGCACAACAATATCGAACGTGTGTCGCTTGACGGAAGCAATAAGACTGTCCTCCTGAGTAACGTTGGAAGTCTCGGAATGAACTCCTGCCCGAACGGAAGCATTTTAATCAGTTGGTTCGGACAGGGCGGCGGTACGAACGGAAACATCTGGCGCACTGACGCCAACGGTGCCGACGCGAAGCAACTCTCCGACGGGAAGTTTGACATCGCTCCGGTGTGCTCGCCCGATTCGAAATGGGTCTACTACGACGACGGGTACGCCCAGAAGCTCATGCGGGTTCCCATAGACGGTTCGAGCAAGCCGGACGTCGTTCCTGGGACAGATATTCCGCACGCCATCGTTTCGAGTCGAACCATGGCTTTCTCGCCGGACGGGAAGTACCTGGGATTCATGGTAACAATATCGCCTACAGGCAGTTCAGCAGGAGTCCAGAAAATAGCTTTACTACCACTCAGCGCGGGAGCTCAGCCGCAGGTCCGGCTGATCGATCCAAATCCGCGCATGAGCCGCGATCTGATCTTCACACAGGATGGAAAGGCGTTGGTCTATTCGATTCGCGTGAGTGGCGTGGAAAATCTCTGGTTCCAACCGCTTGAAGGTTCATCAGGCCGCCAGATCACGAATTTCCCGAGGGAATTGATCGAAGCCATTCGTTTGTCGCCGGACGGGAAGTCCATCGGCATGATCCGCTCGCAGACGGAATCGGATGTGGTGCTGTTGAATGATACGGGCGCCGCGTCGCAGTAACGCGACGGCAAGCCTTTATTCACAACCCCGCCGCAACGGCGTTCCGTATGAATCTAGTGCTGCGGCGCGTTGACTTGGGCGAACCTGCGGCATAATATTCGCGTTCATGCCTGATTCTGCGCCACTTGCCGGACGGACGATTTCCCACTACCGCATTCTTGAGAGGCTTGGCGGCGGGGGGATGGGTATCGTTTATAAGGCCGAGGACACGAAGCTCCGCCGATTTGTCGCGCTGAAATTCCTTCCTGACGAACTTGTCAAAGATCACCAGTCGCTAGAGCGGTTCCGGCGCGAAGCGCAGGCGGCCTCTGCGCTCAACCATCCGAACATCTGCACGATTTACGATATTGATGAAGAAGGCGGGATGCCGTTCATCGCGATGGAACTGCTGAATGGCGAGACGCTGAAACATCGCATTCACGGCGCGCCGCTTCCGATCGACGAGATGCTCGAAATCGGAATTGAAGTGGCGGATGCGCTCGACGCCGCGCATGCGCAAGGAATCATTCATCGCGATATCAAGCCCGCGAATATTTTCGTTACCTCGCGCGGGCACGCGAAGATTCTCGATTTTGGATTCGCGAAGCTGAAGCCCACGAGCGCGTGGGGTCGCTACTTGATTCGGCGGGCGCGACGGCTGCGATGACGGCCGCTGGTGTGACGGCGGAACATCTCACGAGTCCCGGGACGGCGCTCGGGACTGTTGCGTATATGTCGCCCGAGCAGGCGCGCGGGAAGGATGTGGATGCGCGCAGCGATTTGTTTTCGTTTGGTGGTGTGCTTTACGAAATGGCTACGGGCGTCGTGCCGTTTCGCGGCGACACTTCTGCCGTGATTTTTGATGCGATTCTCAATCGCGCGGCCGTGCCGCCGGTGCGATTGAATCCCGAATTGCCGGTGAAGCTCGAGGAAATCATCGGCAAGGCTCTCGAAAAAGATCCGAGGCTTCGGTATCAGGGCGCTGCGGAAATTCGTACCGATCTTCTGCGTCTGAAGCGCGACACCGACACTTCGAGCCGCGCGATTCCGATGGAAGCTACATCGCCGCCTCCCGGGCCAATCCGGTTCAGTACGCGATTCGGCATTTCAGCAAACGCCCGTCAGCACACGCGCCATTTCGGCTGCGTCGGTGCTGCCGGCCAGCGCGGGCACCGTGAGCGCGGCCGCTCCAGTTGCTTCTACTCCGGCGAGTGATTCTGTATCTGCCGTGCCGATTTCGACCGCAGGCGTGCCAGCCGCGACCGTGGCGGATGCGCCGGCCGCGGCTGCAAAGGGACCGTCTGCGCTCATGAAGCGATGGCCGATTGTCGCGGGCGCGGTTGGCGTGATCGCCATCGCTGCGATTGCGTACTTCTTCTTCGCGCATCGCGGACCGAAGCTTACAGAAAAAGATTCGATCGTCATCGCCGACTTCACGAATACGACGGGAGATTCGGTGTTCGACGGGGCGCTTCGGCAAGGGCTCGCTTCGCAGCTCGCGCAATCGCCGTTTCTGAATATTCTTTCGGACCAGCAGATTCAGAAGACGCTGGGTTACATGAGCCAGCCTGCGACGGCGCGGCTGACGAACGATCTGGCGCGCCAAGTCTGCCAACGGACGCAGAGCGCGGCGGTGCTGGATGGCTCGATCGCGCAGATCGGCACGACGTACAGCCTCGTGCTGAACGCGGTGAACTGCGCAACTGGCGAGACGCTGGCGACGGCGCAGACGGAAGCGCCGGACAAGAATCAAGTGCTGGCGCGCTGGGCAAGGTAGCCGGAGAGATTGGGGAAAGCTCGGCGAGTCGCTCGCGTCGATCCAGAAATTCAATACACCGATCGAGCAGGCGACGACATCGTCGCTCGAAGCCCTAAAGGCCTACAGCACCGGCACCCAAACGCGCCACACGAAGGGCGACGCCGACGCGGGGCCCTTCTTCAAGCAGGCGTTTACGCTCGATCCGAATTTTGCGATGGCATACGCCGTGTTCGGACAGATCTCAACAAATCTCGGAGACTCCGCGAAGGGCGCTGAATATACGCAGAAGGCCTACGATCTTCGCGACCGAGCGAGCGAGCTGGAAAAGTTCTACATCGAGTCTCACTATTACTCGAATGTCCTCGGCGACATGGACAAGACCAACCAGGTCTACGAGCTGTGGGAGCAGACGTATCCGCATGATTCGATCCCCGTCCACAATTTGTCCGTGTACTACCTTCAGACTGGCCAATATGAAAAGGCGCTGGCGCAAAGTCAGCAAGCCATTCGCCTCGATCCGGACGATTCGCTCGCAAATCTCGGGCTGGCGGATGACTACATTTACTTGGACCGCCTCGACGAAGCGAAGGCCACGTTGAATGGCGCGTTGGCAAAAAAAATAGACATTCCCGGATTTCACTTATTCCTTTATGACATCGCATTTTTGCAGAATGATTCAGCCACGATGGCACACGAGCTGGATACGCTGTCGAAGGGATCGCCGTGGCGGCGGCGATCGGGATATCCGCTCAGGCGAGTACGGAGGCACACGCGGGGCATATCGAGAAGGCACAAGCGCTGTTGCATCCGCTGGCGGACTCTGAAAAAGAACATGATGCGAAGGCACAGGCGGCCAGCACGCTTGACACACTCGCGAGTATTCTGGGTGAGGTTGGCGACGCGGCTGGCGCGCGAAGGGAGGCTGCGGCGGCGCTCGAACTCAGCAAAGCAAGGTACTTCACGATGTTGGTCGCGCTTAGTCTCGCGCGCGCGGGCGATGCGGCGCGCGCCGAATCGTTGGCAAACGAAACGGCGAAGACCTATCCCTCGGACACGGCAATTCGTGAATATTACCTGCCCCAGGTCCGCGCGGAAATTGCGATGGATCGAAACGATCCCGGGAAAGCAATCGAATTTCTTCAGCCGGCCGAGAAGTATGACCTCGTCGGGGGACTTCGTATTCCCTACAAGCGCGGCCAGGCATACTTGCTCGAACACAAGGGAACCGAGGCCGCCGCGGAATTCCAAAAACTGCTGGATCATCGCGGCGCTGTCGGGAATTCGATAGAGGGCGTGCTGGCGCATTTGCAGTTGGGGCGAGCGTATGCGCAGGCGGGCGACGCGGCGAAGGCGCGCACGGCGTATCAGGATTTTTTTGCGCTGTGGAAAGACGCCGATCCCGGAATTCCAATCCTGCAGCAAGCCAAGGCTGAATATTCGAAGTTGAAGTAATCCGCGCGCCACTGCGTTGACTTGAGTGAGGACGCGACATAGAATCCCCGCCAATGCCCGACTCTGCTCCACTCTCTGGTCGAACGATTTCCCATTACCGCATCGTTGAGAAACTCGGCGGCGGCGGGATGGGCGTGGTTTATAAGGCTGAGGACACCAAGCTCGGCCGGTTCGTGGCACTCAAATTCCTGCCTGACGAAGTGGCCAAAGACCCGCAAGCGCTGAGCCGTTTTCAGCGCGAAGCCAAGGCCGCTTCCGCGCTGAATCATCCGAACATCTGCACCATTCATGAGATTGATGAACATAACGGGCAAGCATTCATCGCCATGGAGTTTCTGGACGGTGTGACGCTGAAACAACGCATCGCCGGAAAGCCTGTTGAAACGGATGCGTTGCTCGGACTGGCGATTGAGATTGCGGACGCACTGGACGCCGCTCACGCCGAAGGCATCGTCCACCGCGACATCAAGCCCGCCAATATTTTTGTGACGAAGCGCGGGCACGCAAAGATTCTCGATTTTGGTCTAGCGAAGCTGACGTCGAAGAACGAATCAATCGCGTCGGCGGATACGCTCACCGCCGATGCGCTTGGAGGGGTGAGCGCGGAACATCTGACCAGTCCGGGGACAGCGATCGGCACCGTCGCTTATATGTCTCCTGAGCAATTGGGCGCCAAAGAGTTGGATGCGCGCACGGACTTATTCTCGTTCGGCGTAGTTCTTTACGAAATGGCCACAGGGACATTGCCTTTTCGCGGTGACAGTTCGGCTCTGCTAACGGACGCAATCCTTCACCGCGAGCCCGTCGCCGCTGTGCGATTGAATCCGGACATTCCGACGAAGCTGGAAGATGTCATCAATCGCGCGCTCGAGAAAGATCGCGACTTGCGTTACCAGCATGCCTCTGACATGAAATCGGAGCTTCAGCGCCTGAAGCGAGATACGGATACCAGCCGCGTGACAGCAACCAGATCCGGGTCAGTGGCGGTGGCGCAGGATACGGGCTCTCAGCCAGTTGCGCAGCTGCAAGCGCCGTCATCGGCCGCCGTTCCCGCTGCTGGTTCGTCGGCTGCCGTGAAGGTTGCTGAAATTCCGATCATCGGAGGGAAGAAACTTTGGAAGATTCTGGTTCCCGCCGGTGTCGTCGTTGTCGGCGCTCTGATTGCAGGCGCTCTATACTTGCGTCCAAAACCTGCGCAACCACTGACCGAGAAAGATACGATTGTCCTGGCTGATTTCTCGAACAACACCGGTGATCCTGTTTTCGACGGCACGCTCAAACAGGCGCTTGCTGTTGACCTCGAGCAATCTCCATTTCTCAACATTCTTTCCGAGCGCAGAGTAAGTGAAACGCTTCGTTTGATGGGCCGCCCCGCGACTGATCGAGTCACGCAGGACGTGGCCAAGGAACTCTGCGTCCGCACGGGAAGCAAGGCGATCCTCGCGGGCTCAATCTCGAGCCTCGGCACGCAGTACGTAGTTGGTCTCGAGGCAGATGCGTGCGGCTCCGGTGACACGCTCGCCAAAGAGCAAGCGGAGGCAACGGGTAAGGAAGGCGTGCTGAAGGCCCTGGGAACAGCGGCGGCCAGCCTGCGGAGCAAACTTGGGGAATCGCTGGCCTCCGTTCAGAAATTCGACGTTCCCATTGAGGCAACCACGCCATCGCTTGAAGCGCTAAAAGCGTTCAGTCTGGGCACAACCACCCAGCGAACCAAGGGCGATGCCGAGGCGGTGCCATTCTTCAAACGCGCAATCGATCTCGATCCCAATTTCGCGACTGCCTATGGAGGCCTCGCAGTCGCCTACGCCAACCTCGGACAAGCCAGCCTATCCGCAGAGAACGCCACTAAGGCCTATGACCTCCGCGACCGCGTGAGCGACCGCGAAAAGTATCGGATTTCCGCGTTTTACAACGTCCAAGTCACGGGCGAGTTAGAGCAAGCGAGCCAGGCCTATGCGGTGTGGGCGCAAAGCTATCCGCGGGACGCCGTGCCTCACGGCAACCTGGGAGACATCTACCTCAAGCTAGGGCAGTACGAGAAGTCGTACGCAGAGACAACAGAGGCTCTCAATCTAAACGCGAACTCGGTCACCTCCTACATCAACCTGGCGACTGCATGCCTAGCGCTCAATCGGACGGATGAGGCCAAGGCGGCTGTCGCACAAGCGCAATCGCGAAAGCTCGATGCGGGATTCCTCCACTGGTGGATGTACTACCTCGCTTTTCTTCAGGGCGATACGACTGAGATGAAAAGGGCTGTCTCTTGGGGTGCCGGAAAGCCTGGAGAAGAGGACTTCCTGCTGTCGGCACAAGCGGATACCGAAGCGTCCTTCGGACGGCTCATGGCCGCACGCGACTACACCAGGCGCGCTTCGGACTCGGCAGTTCGCGCCGACTCGAAGGAAACGGCTGCGCTATGGCAAGTTGTCGCCGCGCTGCGCGAGGCCGAGTTCGGTAATGCTTCTGTGGCGGCGCAAGACGTCGGCGCGGCGTTAACTCTCTCTCAGGGCCGTGACGTGAGAGTTGTGGCGGCTCTCACTCTGGCACGGGCTGGCAATGTGGCGCGAGCTGGAACGATGCTGGAAGAGTTGGAGAAAGCCAACCCATCGAACACGATGTTGAAGGTTTACTGGGAGCCCACCATCAAATCGGCTATCGCACTCGACGACGGCAAGTCCTCCGAAGCTCTGACATTCTTGGAAGCCGCCGCGCCTTACGAACTCGGCACCGCGCCACCTTATCTGGTGGGCGGACCTGTTTACCCGGCGTTTCTTCGTGGTCAGACATACCTTCTCGCGCACGACGGCCAAGCGGCTTCCGCCGAATTCCAGAAATTGCTCGACCATCACGGCATCGTTCTGAACTATCCAACCGGCGTGCTTGCGCATCTCGGCCTCGCCCGCGCCTACGCACTTCAGGGCGATTCAGCAAAGGCGAAGAGCTCCTACAATGATTTCTTTGCGCTATGGAAAGACGCCGACCCTGATATTCCCATTCTGCAGCAAGCCAAGGCTGAATATGCGAAATTGAAGTGATCGCGTCCGGCCACCCGACAAGATAGACAGGAATTTTGCCCCGAGCTTGCGGGATTTGAGTAATTGATCCGGCCATAGTAACAAGAATGCCCAGCTGAAGCCGGGCGCTACAATTGCCCATCGCGAACAGTCTTCTTCCGTGTCATCTCGTTCAACTTTTTTCGCAAGTGTTTGCATATAATCCCACTTCGCTTGACGGCGCTACCGCTTCGAGCGATGGGGGACGAGCATGAAGACCTTCAAGCAACTGACCGAACAAGAGATCCTCGCGCTGGCGATTTCGCTCGAAGAGGAAGACGAGCGCGTCTACGCCGACTTTTCCGAAGGCCTGCGCGGGGATTTTCCCGGCACCGCAAAGGTCTTCGACGGAATGCGCGAGGAGGAATCGGGACACAGGCGCCGGTTGCTCGACCTTTACCGCCAAAAATTCGGCGAGCACATTCCGCTAATCCGCCGGCAGGACGTGAAGGGATTTGTGCAACGAAAGCCGATCTGGCTGATGCGGCCGTTGAGACTCGAAGCGATTCGAGGTCAGGTGAGCGCGATGGAGGAAGAGACGCGGCGCTTCTATGAGAAGTCCGCGGCGAACACGCGCGATGCGGGAATCCGGCAATTGCTCGACGACTTGGCGCAGGAAGAGCGCTCGCACGCATTTCGAGCGGCGCAACTCGAAGAAGAGCGCGGAAAAACGGAATCCGTGGGCGACACGGATCAGGCCAAGCGGAAGCGGCTGGTATTGCAGATCATTCAGCCGGGGCTCGCGGGACTGATGGACGGATCGGTTTCGACGCTTGCTCCCGTTTTCGCGGCGGCTTTTGCGACGCGCAACACTCACGACGCATTCGTGATCGGGCTCGCGGCATCCGTGGGTGCCGGAATCAGCATGGGATTCGCGGAGGCGCTTTCGGATGACGGCACTCTGAGTGGCCGGGGAAGCCCGTGGCTGCGAGGACTTGTGTGCGGACTGATGACGACTCTGGGAGGAATCGGGCACACGCTGCCCTATCTGATGTCGGCGTTCAACGTTGCGACGGCGATCGCGATTGCGGTCGTTGTTGTCGAGTTGTCTGTGATCACTTGGGTGCGGCATCGCTACATGGAGACGCCGACGCTTTCCGCGGCGGTGCAAGTTGCGGTGGGCGGAGCGATCGTGCTGGCGACGGGCGTGCTGATCGGCAGTTGGTGATGATGCGGGCGTGCGCGGAAGGCATATAACGAAAAAGAACGGGCGGGTCTGAGACCCGCCCCTACGATCTTCCAGTCTTACTCTCGATGAGATGACCACTACCGATCAGCAATCGCCTGCGCCGGTTCGAACGCAACTGCTGCGAATTTTGGGCGCAGGATTTGGCGTCGCGGTAGTACTCGGCGGCACGATCGGAGTTGGGATTCTTCGGTTGCCGGGCACGGTTGCCGCGGCGCTCGGGAATTATTGGCTCATCCTGCTGGCGTGGATTGTGGGCGGCGCGTACGCGCTGCTGGGCGCGGTCTCCGTGGCGGAACTCGGGACGATGTTGCCGCAGGCGGGCGGGTTTTATGTTTTCGCGAAGCGCGCGTTCGGCGGATTCACCGGATTTGCGGTCGGGTGGGGCGACTGGGTGAACAACTGCGCGACGCTCGCTTACGCATCCGCCGCCGGCGGCGAATACTGCACGGCGCTATTTCCCAGACTCTCGGGGCATGAAAAGGCGATCGCAATTGCAACTCTGGCGTTTTTCGCGACGCTGCATGCGGTTGGCCTGCGATTGAGCAGCTTCGTTCAAAAGTTTACGAGCGCGGCCACGGCGATTGTGCTGCTGGGGCTTGCGGTAGGATGCTTCTTAGTTGGTGACGGCGTTCGGTCCCTCGAAGCCGGGAGCACAGTGTCGATAGCCGAAGCTTTGAACTTTCATGGTAGTTGGCTGCTGATTCTTGCGCCGGTGGTGATCGCTTTGCGCGCGATCATCGTGGCGTACGACGGTTGGTACGAGGCGATTTATTTTTTAGAAGAAGACGTAAACCCGGCAAAGAATCTGCCGAAAGCGCTGATTGGCGGCGTGCTTCTCATCATTGGGCTCTATCTCGTGATGAATCTGGCGCTTCTGCACGTGTTGCCAATTCGCGTGCTGGCTGCGTCGAAACTGCCGGCAGCGGCTGCGGCGCAGATTCTTTTCGGCGGCTGGAGCGGGAGGATCATTACAATTCTCTCGTTGATGACTCTATTGAGTCTGATCAATGCCGTACTGCTCGGCGCGACACGGATAATTTTTGCGATCAGCCGGGACGGTCTGATCAGCAACGTGGCGGCGAGAGTAAGCGCGGGCGGAACGCCGCAGGCGGCGCTTCTTCTATCAGCGGGAACGGCGGTGATTCTTGTGGCTTCGGGGACATTCGAAAGAATTATTTCGATCTCCGCAGTCGTCTTTGTCGCGAACTATTGTGCAACGTACGCCGCGGTGATTTGGCTGCGGCGCCGCGATCCGGATGCGCCGCGGCCGTTTCGTGCATGGGGCTATCCGTGGAGCACGGTGATCGTTCTTGCGGGATCGGCGTTGTTCTTGGTCGCGGCAATTTACAGCGCGCCGATGGACGCTGTTTTTGCCGCAGGGCTGCTCGGGGTGTGTGCGCCGGTTTACGTTCTCATGAAGAAGTCTCCGCCGCCTGCGGAGACGTAAGCCTGATGATCCATTTAGCGGCGCCGGAATCGGTTGAACGGCGCGGGCGAGGAGGGAAGCGTTGTTCAAGCACGCCATCGTGCGGAGACCTGGCAAGAATTTCGCCGAGGGATTGACGTCGTTTAGAGGCGCGCCTCCCGATTACAAAAAAGCGCTCGAACAGCATCAGGCGTATTGCGCGGCGCTCGAGCGTTGCGGGCTTGATGTCGTGCGGCTCGAACCCGATCTCGAGCATCCGGATTCGACTTTCGTGGAAGACGTGGCCGTACTCACGCAAAACTCCGCGATCATAACGCGACCAGGAGCGACGAGCCGCGAAGGGGAAGTGGGCCGAATTCGCGAGCCGCTTAAGAAGTTTTTTCGGACAATTCATGTGATCGAGGTGCCGGGAACGCTCGACGGCGGCGACATTTGCGAGGCGGGAAAGCATTTCTTCATCGGCGTGTCGCGGCGAACGAATGAAGAAGGAGCGAAGCAGCTCGCGGCTTTTCTCGCGCAAGATGGCTACACGTCTTCGTTCGTGGACATTCGCGCGGCAAAGAGCATACTCCATTTGAAGAGCGGGGTCGCGTGTGTTGGCGATGTCCAACTCGTCGTGAGGGAAGAGCTGGCGAGGCGCGAGGAATTCCGCGGGTACGAGCTGATTTACGTCGCGCCCGGAGAAAGTTATGCCGCGAATTGCGTGCGCGTAAATGATTACGTGCTGATTCCGGCAGGATTCCCGGAGATTGCGCAGACGCTGATTGATCGGGGATTCAAACTTTTGTCCCTCGATGTTTCGGAATTTCGAAAGATGGATGGCGGGTTGAGCTGTCTTTCCCTACGTTTCTGACTCCAGGTCTGAGTAAGCTTGCCTATCGTCAAGATCAAAGCCTGCTCTCAGTGAATTTCCGCAGAGCCCCGTGGCGCGGAAGCCCGGGGCTCTGCGGAAGCAGATGAATCGCCGCCAATCCGGCGGTGTGGATCGAATTGTGAGATGGCTCTAGTCCCCGTTGCCCGACAGAGAAATGTACTGCGGGCTGTTCTGAGCGTTGTCGGTGATTGTGACACTGCCGGATTTTGAGCCCTTCGACGTTGGCGTGAAGGTCACGCTGATCGTGCAATTCTTTCCCGGTGCAAGCGTGGTGCTGCTCGTACACCCGCCGGGAACGATTGCGAAATTCCCACTGATCGTCAGGCCGGAGAGTATGAGCGGCGTCGTTCCGAAGTTGGTCAGCGTCACTTTCTTTGCCGCGCTCGTTGTTCCCGTCTTCTGATTTCCGAAGTTCAAATTGCCGGGCGAAAGGTACGCCTGCGGATTGATGACCGTAGCGCTCAGCGGCACCGTCTGCGGACTGCCCGTTGCGTTGTCCTTGATCGTCAACGTGGCGTATTGGAGGCTGTAATCGTCGTTGTCGGCGCCAAATGAGACCTTGATCGTGCAGCTCTTCCCGGCACCCAGCGTATTCGGACAGTCGTTGTCGGCACCGAAGTCATCTGGATCACCCGGTTGCGAACCGCCGTCATTCCCCGATCCCGGAATCGTCACGCTCGAAATCGTGATGGACGATGAGCTCATGTTGGTTAGCGTTACGTTTTGATAGGCCGTCTGATTGAGGTAGACGTTACCGAAACTCACGCTTGTGGGCGAAATCTTCAAGGTCAAAGGAGCGGCGTTGACGGTCTGAGAGGTCCCTGCGGACGTGCTGCTGGTGTTGAAATTGCCGTCGCCGCCGTAGGCCGCGGTGAGCGTCCAAGTGCCAACCGTCGAAAGTGTCACGGAGCAGCTCCCCGCGCCCGAACTGAGGGTTGCCGTGCACGTTACCGTCGTCGACGAGAGCTTCGCTGTAACTGTGACGGAGCCCGTCGGCGTGCCGTTGCCGGTCACCTTGACGCCGACAGCCACAGACTGCCCGGCCGTCGAAGGATTCGGCGAGTTCGAAGTGATCGTCGTCGTGCTCGCGGCCTTGGTCGCCGACGTGGATCTCCGTGACCGTGGGTGCGGCGGAATAGTCGCTGTTGCCCGGCTGATTCGCGATCACCGAGCACGACCCGGAGCTGGCGGTCATTTTATAGGTCGCGCCCGAGTTGGTGCAGGCACCTGAGCTTGTGTAGACGACGCCCAAGCCGGAGCTGGCTGTGGCCGCGACGGTGAAACTGCTGCCGTACGCTGCGCTAGATGGAGCCTTTGAAGTGAACATGATTGTCTGATTCGCAGCGCGGCGTCAATCGTCAGCGTATGTGCGGGTGTTCGGTGGCCGGGGAGAGGTCAGCGTGCATCACCGCGCATACGCGTACGTGATTGTATAGGCCGTGGTGGACGCGGGGATCGTCGCGTCAATCGACGTCGAATGGCGTTGATCGAGAAGACTCCGTTCGCTCCGATGGGTGCAGGTTCGCTGACGCCGCCGATCGAGATTTGGACCGTCTCGCCCTGCGCCGGGTAGACGGGATCGCCGCTCGAGAATCGTTGCAGGCCTCCAGTGTGATCGTCGGCGTGCCATACGCGACAGGCCCGGGAGGCGCAGTGATCCCGCCGAAACTTGACGGGAGCGCTGTAACGTTGATGGCAGCGATGGAAAGAATCTGCTGCGTGTTATTTACCGCCGTTCGCGTGAATTAATGTCGTAGCCGGTGCTCGACGACGGGCATGTAATGTGAAAGATGAAAGTGCCCAGCGGCGGATGTTGCCGAAACTGCAATTCAACACCTGGCTTCCGACGGCACCGGAGATTGTGCAAGTCCCGGGTTCCGAATGGGACGGCCGGAATGATGGACCAATTCAAGCCTGTTCCTGCCGGCAATGGATCCTGAGGGTGACGCTAACGTCGGTGCCCGTAATCGAAGTATTCGTCACGGTGATTGTGTAACCGATGGCGCTTTCGCTGTGACGGTTGCCGCGTCGGGCGTGCTGGTCACGTTGAGTTCGCCAGGCGTGGACGGCGGGAATGCTACGACGACGTCGTTAAATTGCTTCGTGGATCCGCCGATTCCGGAGTCGACGCCCCGTGCCCTGCGTAAAGAACGTCGTGATGTCGAATTCGAACTGGCACGCGTATGTCTGCGGCGTCGAACCGATCAACATTCCCTGCGTACAACTCGTGCCGTAGGCGGATGTTGGGCCCACCGGATAATCCGGATCGTCAAACAATCGCGGCTGGCTGACCCGTGTACGGCGCGGGCGGCACGAACGTATCGTCGTTCCAAGTGATCGTCCAAGACCGGGCCCTAGATAATCAGCAGTAGGAGGCTCGTTTCCCGGCGTCGTCTGGTAAACGTCGTAGAGGACGCAATTGCCGTTAGCGTACGGCTAGCAGAGAGGCACAAGTGTTGCCCGATCAACCGTGCCGTAGCTGAAGAACGTGGCGAAACGGCAGCGAAGTCACTTCCGACATTGTTACAACGGAGCGCAGTTCATTTGGCGGGACTCCATTGTCGAGGCCCGGTCCGACTTCGGTGGCGGTGACAGTCACCGAGAAGCTGCGTTGTCACCTGGGGCACCGTCAGGCGCAGCGCATGCGCGTAGGGATCGGGGCAAGGGGTATTCCGTTTATACCCGACGGGCAATCGAAAATGGCTTCTGCAGACGAGGATTGTTTCCGGTTGGGAAGGTCAGCGTAATGCTCGTCGGAGACGGAACAAAGGACGCCGCGACGCTCGTGTTGGAATTCAGCGTGAACGTACACGGACTCGTAGTCCCGAAGCTCGCACAAACACCGGCTCCCCAGCCGCCAAACGCGGAATTCCCGGTCCCAGTGGCCGCGAGCGAAATCGGCGTGCCAGCGGCATACGATGTCGAGCAATTACCCGACGTAGCGCTTCCCGATACAGAACAGCTGATCGACATTCCGTCGGCAATCGTCCCTGTTCCCGAGCCGAGACCTGAGACTGACAGGGTGTAACTATTCAAACTGAACGAGGCCGTTGCCGTGTGAGCGGAATTCATTGTCAGCACGCACGGATTGTTGATTCCGACGCTTGCACAATCTACGCCCCATCCGGTGAACGTCGAGTATCCGGTCATCTGCGCCGTCAGCGAAACGCGCGTGCCGGGTGGATACGAGTCGAGCAGTTGCCAGAGGAGAACACCTGCGTTTACGTAGCAACTGATCGCCGACGTCCCGTCGGTGATGTAGCCCGTTCCGGTGCCGAGACCTGAGACGGACAGCGTGTAGGTGATTGAATTGAACGTGGCCGTGACGGCCTGATATGCGCCGGCCGTGTTGACGACGCACGTTCCAGTCCCACTACAGCCGCCGCCGCTCCAGCCCGCAAATGTGGAATTCGAGCCCGCCGTCGCAGTCAATGTGACTGGAACGCTGTCAAAGGTCGCTTGACAAGTGCCGGGACATGTAATGCCTGACGGGCTCGATGACACATTTCCCGTGCCGCTTCCGTTTACGGAGACGGTGAGTTGCGACGGAACGGTAATGCTGGCAAGCGAGAGAATTTGTTGTGTGTTGTTGGTAACGACTGCTGTGTTGATGTAATTCCCCGGGCTCGACGACGCGCTGGTGACGTGGATTGTGAGACTCGTCAGAGCCGTGATCGTGCCGAACGTGCAGCCAAGAACCTGATTGGGCGACGCTGCCGGTGATGGAGCAGGTTCCCTGCGACGGATTCGTATCGATCGACCAGTTGATATTGGTTCCGCCAGGCAACGGATCCGAGAGAGCGACGGACGTGACCGGTCCGGGGCCCGAGTTCGTGAGAAGGATGGTGATTCCCATAGCGCCGCCGGAGGTGACGGTTGCGGCGTCGGGAGTGCTGGTGACGGTCAGCTGGCCCGTCAGGTTCGGCGGCCAGGCGACAACGACGTCGTTGAATTGCTTCGTCGAGCCGCCGATGCCGGAGTCTACCGGTTCGACTCGAGTTGTAGAACGTCGTGATATCGAACTCGAACTGGCAAGCGTAAGAGGCGGTGCCGCCAGCAGCAAGCAGCATACCCACGGTGCAGTCCGTGCCGTATGCCGAGTTGGGAGTGGGTGCGTAGTCCGGATCGTCGTAGAGCTGGGGAGTGCTGTTCGACCAGTACGGCCCCGGGGAGACGAGATGGTCGTTGTTCCACGTGATGACCCAGTTTACCGGGCCGAGATAAAGACTCGGATCAGGTTCCCGGTTATTTGCACCGGTGACTTCGTAGTGCACGCAGTTGCCATTGTCGTAGGGATAACAATGCGGAACGATTGTGCCGTCGTTCGCAGCAGTTCCATAGGGGAAGAAATTCAGGAACCGGCAATCGAAATCAGCTGCCACGCCCGTGGGATTATCGGTGTTCGATTCGCAGATTCCGTCGAACAGCGACGGCGGAATTTCGGTCGCGGTGATGTTCAAGCTGAACTGAGTGGTGACTCCCTGAACGGTCAGTCGCACGCCGCTCGCGTCCGGCCCCTGCGTGGGCGTGCAGGGATTCGACGGAGATCGGATTCGAATTGAGAGGACAGTTATAGGTGGCAGTTTCTGTCACTGGAGTCGAGCTAACGGGGAACGTCACGGTGATCGTCGTCGGCGGAGGCACGAAATCCGCGGTGACTTGCGTTGAACCGGCGGTGACGTTGCAAGTCAGCGACGTCCCGAAACTCGCGCAAGCTCCGCCCCAACCGCCGAATGTCGTGGCTGGCGTGGTGGTAGCAGGCTTCGCTGTCAAGGTGATCATTGAACCGGAGCTGGCGTTGGAGAAGCACGTGCCCGTCTCCGCGCCGCCCGCCGCTTGAGTGCAGTCGATGAAGGACTGATTGTCGGTTACAGTTCCGCCGCCGGTTCCGAGGGTTTGTACGCTCAAACCCATCGGCGCGAGGCCCCAGAACGCGCCAGATGCGGTGCTCGTTATCTGCGTCGCCGCTCCGGAAGATGTGTTCAGCGAATAAATGTAGTAGGTAGGGCCGGTGCCTGATCCGGCGTAAAGCGTGCCGTTTTCATAGACCATGGCCCCAAGCTCGACGATGCCGGTGCTACCGATCGGAGTCGCAGCACCCGTGGCTGTATTAATGGAGTACAGCGTGGCAGGGGTATCGGACGTACCCATCGTGAAGTACAGCGTGCTTCCGCCGGACGAAGCACCGGAGAATGAATTCTCCGGCAACGTGAGTCCGGTCGATCCGATCAGAGTGAGTGCGCCAGTCGTGACGTCCACCGAGTACAAATTCAGGCTTGGATCCAGCGCGTATACGCCGGTGGTGGTCGATCCAGTGTCCCAGTATTCCGTCGTGTTTCCCGATCCGACGGCGGTCAGTGCCCCGTTCGCAGGATTCACCTGGTAGAGTTGCGTGCCCTGGAAGGCGCCGCCATACAAGTTGCCGTTAGCAGCGACTCCTAAGCCCGAGAGCAATATGCCCGTGCTGCCTGACTGGGTGTAGGCTCCGTTCGTGAGACCAACGGTGCCGAACGCCTCCGAGCCCAAGCCCACATAGGCCGTCGGTACCTGCGGTCCAGCAGCGAATTGTGCGGTGACGGCTTGAGCGGAATTCATCGTCAATGTGCACGAGCTGCCCGTTCCAAATGAAGAGCAC
This sequence comes from uncultured Acidobacteriota bacterium, assembly GCA_963838705.1. Lineage (GTDB taxonomy): Bacteria > Acidobacteriota > Terriglobia > Acidiferrales > UBA7541 > Palsa-147. The sequence goes on from CAWIRU010000007.1 coordinate 1,551,096, forward strand.
GCTCCGCCCCAGATCACGAACGAACTTGGCGCAGTCGGAATCGCGGTTATAGTGACCATCGATCCAGGGTTGTAATTCACCGAGCACATACCCGTTTGTGAGCTACCTGTCCAGCCGCAACTGAGCGTGTTGCCGTCGGTGACGGTGCCCGTTCCAGATCCCGATGGCGTTACGGACAAGTTGTACGAGGACGCGCTGAACGTCGCCGTCACCACCTGAGGGGAGTAGCCGGTCTGGAGGGTGCACGGATTCGTCGTTCCGGTGCAGGTATTGCCGATGATGTTGTATTCGTTCGACCAGCCCGTAAACACCGAGTTGGCATTCGGCGTCGCGGTAAGCGAAACCGGCACGCCATCGAACTGAACCGAGCAACTGCTGCTGCACGACAATCCTGTGGGGTTCGAGGTAACTGTTCCTGATCCGGTGCCCGCAACCGTGAGCGTGATCGACGACGGGATAACCTCCCACGTAACGACGGTTGGGGGACTCGTGTTGCCTAGGTTGTCAACGGCTTCGACCGCGAATGTGTAGTATGTGTTTTCGAGTAGCCCCGGTTCGCTCGCTGGATTTGTGCATGCCGAGTAGTTTGAAGAGACAGTCATGCCGGAAGTGAATGAGCACAAGTAGGAAACCACGTTGGCATCGGAGTCGGACCATGCAAACGGAGCGGTCGTTATATAGCTCGGGTTGCCAGGCTCCTCGCCGATCGTCGGCGAGAGCACGCCGCCGATAGCTGTGAATGCGACGGTTTGTTGGGTGCCTTCGACGCCGAGTGAATTATCCGTCCACGTCAGCGTCGCGCTAGCCGGTCCTGACGTGGTGGGTTGGAACGTGACGTAGATGCCGCAATATGTGTTTGAAGCGATGGTGCCGCCGGAGGACGAGCAGCTGCTCAAGCTATCATTCACGACAAACTCACTCATGTTCGGCCCGCTGATCGTATACGAGTAGGTGAGCATCGACGCGGCGCCGCCATTGCCATTATTGATAAGGATGGGATTGGGGTTCGTGCTCACCCCGCCGACGGGCACCGTGCCGAAATCAATAGGAAGAGCGTTTGCCGTGGCGATGGGCGGGGCGACAAGGAAGCCATAGGACGCTATCGCGCCAACAATCGGGCTGTTCCCGTCCGTCATGGGGCCGGAATCCTCCGCAGATTCTTGGCCGGCTGTCGCATACGCGTAGAGGATATGGAAGCCCGGTGTGAGATTGGAAGCTGTCCCAGTGAAATACGCGCTGTTGTCGTCCTGTAGAACGGTGGCAGCCGTCCAGGCTCCTTGTTGTGAGTCCACCTGGAAATAGACTCCGGTTGCGGGGCCGGGAGTGCTGAACGAGAACGAGGGCGAGATCACGTTCGTCGTGTTGTTTGGTGTCAGCGGAGCAATCGTAGTGGTAAACGAGTTGGACTGAATGGCGTTTTCCGAATACACGGAGACGGCGCCGGGATTTCCTCCCTGAGAAGCGAGGGAATAAATGTTTCCCGTGACAGGATTTGCGGCAATTTCGTTCGGAAAGCTGTTAACCGAACCTCCGACGGACAAGATGCGGATCCTTGTGTTTGTCGCGCCGTCGAAAACCTCGACCTGCGGGCCGGGTTCATTGTCATCGCCACCGCAGAGCACGTAAATTTTGTTCGAAGCGACGTTAACAGCCAACGAATAAGGCGTATAGCAGTTGTTCTCGCCGAGGTTGATCGTCGCGACTGCATTGTTGTTTGCGGCGCTGACTACATAAAGGTAAGCGGCACCTGAAGTGGGGACGTCGGTGACATAGATCGTATTCGTGACGGGATTCACCACGACGGCGGTTGGACTGCTGCTGCTGTTCCTCAGCGTGATTTGTGTGGACGTTCCGGGAGTGAAGCTATCCGCGCCTTGAATCGCGTCCAATGTGCCCGATGATCCGCCGCATGCGACGTAGATGGTATTTGTCACTGTGTTGACATCAGCCGCAGTCGGGCCGCTGCAAACGCCGAAGCCAGTTCCTCCATGAACATCCGATACTTGAATGGAGCTGTCGTCCGAAAATACCGCGTAGTTGTAGCCTTGAGCCGGGTTCGTTCCGATAGCGATCGGAGTCGAGCCACCGAAGAAAGTGTTTGCCGAGATCGTTTCAGAGTTTTCACCGCCTGCGAATGAAAAGCCGACGCCCTGGGCGGTACTCGCCCCGTAGACCTGATTGAGAACGGGATTGAACGCCAGCAAATTGGGCGTAAACGGTAAATTACTGTTGTTGGCATTCTGAAGCGTTATCGTGGATGGAGTAGAACCTAGCGACGCCCCGTTGATCACACTCACCGAACTGCTACCGGAATTCGAAACGTAAACGAGGTTATTGATGGGATCGACGACGAGCGCGTTCGGATTTGTGCCGACAGTTATCGGGGAGTCCGGGTCCAGCACGTTTGTGGACCCGTCGATGACTGAAACTGTGCCGGAGGCGTTGTCAGCGACAAAAATCTTGTTGGTGACTGGGTCGACGGCGACGGCCCAGGGCTGAGATTGCGGATACGCTGGAGTTGCAACAGCATATGTGGCGCCATCGATGACAGAAATTTCGGACTCCGAGGAACCGTTCGTAACCTCGTAAGCCTTGTGAGTTACTGGGTTGACGGCTACCTGCTCCAGGTTGGAGTCGGACTGCGTTGAAAAGATATCGGAACCCGCGCCCAGATTGGACCCATTGAATATGCCGATAGTACCCTGTGACCCGCTGGCGAAATAGACTTGATTCGTGGATGTATCAACGGCGATCGAAACGAAGCCCGAGGTTCCATTGGCAGCCTGTATGTCCGTGGCAGGAGTTGTGGTGCCGTTGATGACGGTGGCGTAGTCGCTTCCTGAATTGGCAACAAAGACTTGATTAGTAATGGTGTTTATGGCCAGCCCGACGGGAGTCGCCATTTGTGGGCTTGTCACGTTCGCAGTTACTGTGTTGGTCGAGCCGTCAATCACAGAAACAGTGGTCACTGGGTTCGGTCCACTGCTCGCTCCACTGTTCGCGACGTAAATCAAATTTTTGACCGGGTTGACGACGACTGCCACCGGTGAATTGCCGACCGCAATGTTGGTTATTGCGTTGTTGTTACCTGGGTTGATTACTGCGACTTGGTTCGGTAGACAACCCGATGTACAGCCGGTGAGCGAATCGTTCTCCACCACGTAGATCATGTTCGTTGCGGGATTCACTGCCAGGGACACGGGAAGGTTGACAACGCTGTCGGTGGTGCCCAACGAAACGGTTGTGAATGAGTTGTCGCTTCCGTTGATCACTACGATGTAGCCATGGCTGTCGTCCGCGACGTAAATCATGTTTGTTTCTGGGTTGATGGCGATAGCGAATAGATTCCCCGCACCTGGGGAGATCGTGGCGGAGTATGTCGCGGGGGAGGTCGCAGTAGCCCCATTAAAGGCATAGATTTTGCTGGCGCCGCGATCCACGACGTAGACCATATTCGTGACGGGATTCACGGCGACCGCCCAGTTCTCCACGCCTCCGTAGGTGTTTGAAGGCGACGACACCGCGTTCGTTGCGCCGTCGATGACGGTCAGGGTGCCTCCCAGGTCCGCAAGATAAATCTTATTGGTGACGGGATTGATTGCGACGCCGTGCGACTGGTTCGCATCGGACAAGGTTGTAGTGACGACCTGAGCGCGCGCGGGCGTGGCGACGAAGAGCGTCGCGGACGCGGCAACGAACAGGGCGAACAATCCGGCTCGCAGGGTTCTTTGCGCCGACCCGATGCGCCTTGCGCGGGCAACGCCCGCCGCGAACCCGCGCGTTTGTTTGCCGCATGCCGTAAAATTTGATCCGCCCGTGGTCGAGGTCATTACTTCCTCCGAGGAAGCATTACGCCGCGCATCGCGCAAACTCGCGGCTCGATTTGAAGAACGAATATTTAAGACTCCTACAAGACTCTGCGTTAAATCAGCCATCAAGGAATTTGAACCGAACAGCGACGCGCACTTCGGGTTCTGAGGAACTCATGGCCCGGAGGGAGCTTAGCTGCGACGCCCCAAACTGCCAAGAAGAATTTGAATTGAGTTCAGACGTGCCCGAGTAAGAACTAGCTGGTCCGTTCAGTCTCGAATGCAAGGCCGCCCCAGGTTGGTCCGGTACCAAAACCGGCGCAAAGCGCCGGGAAGGGACGTGCAGTTTCAATTCCAAGTCTATCGGATTGATAAATAAGGACTTGGGCGGCAGAAGAACGATTCGTATGCAGGATTTTGCGTAAATCTAGACATTCAGGTGCTTTCGAACGCGCGTCGCGAGTTAGGTTCGCCGAATTCAGGATTCACACGGCGCTCAACGAGCGCGAACGTTCTTGATTTCAAGCCGCCGAAGCCGTAGTGTTCTTGTGATTTAGCTCCTCGCTATCGGCGCGAAAAACATGGAGTGTCCTCAGTGCCATACCGTCAATCCGCCAACAGCGGCTAGCTGCTCGAAGTGCGGCACCGCGTTTGATTTTGACGGCGCCACGATGGCGGCCGTCACCGCGGCGGTGACGCCCGCGAGCGAAGTTGGAAAAGGCTGGTCGGTCCCAGCGCCCGCCCCGGTCACCGGCGGACTTGCGGCAACGGGCGCATCGCTCGCTCCCGGAACGATCCTCGGCACGCGATACGAAATCATTCAGATGCTTGGGCAGGGCGGCATGGGGGCCGTCTACAAAGCGAAAGACCGCGAGCTCGAGCGCTTCGTCGCGCTAAAGGTAATCCGGCCGCAATTGGCGATGGACCCGGAAATCCTCGCGCGCTTCAAGCAGGAACTGATCCTCGCGCGGCAAGTGACCCACAAAAACGTGATTCGAATTTTCGATCTCGGCGAAGCCGACGGGATCAAGTTCATCACGATGGAATTCATCGAGGGACAGGACCTCAAATCCCTCATCACCGAAAAAGGCAAGTTGAGCAATGAAGAAATCGTTCGCGTGATGGAGCAGGTGTTTCTCGCGCTCGAAGCGGCGCACGGCGAAGGAGTGGTTCACCGCGATTTGAAGCCACAGAACATCATGCTCGACAAGAACGGCAAAGTGGCCGTGATGGATTTCGGAATCGCCCGCTCGACCGAAATGGGGGGAATGACGCAAACCGGCGCGCTTCTTGGCACGCCCGAGTACATGTCGCCCGAACAAGTGATGGGCGAGCACGTGGACGCTCGCTCGGACCTTTTCACCATGGGCGTGATTTTCTACCAGCTTCTCGTCGGTGAAATGCCATACAAGGCTGACACGGTGCAGAGCGCGATGTTCAAACGCACGCGCGAGCGCCCGAAAGCGCCAATCGAGGTCGATCCGACAGTTCCGAAGATGTTGAGCGACATCACCGCGAAGTGCCTCGAGATGGACGTAAACCTGCGCTACCAGTCCGCGCGCGAGGTGTTGAACGATCTGGAAATTTGGCGTGGCGGCGGGACGAAGACATTCGCGACGACGGTGCAGCCGGGCCCGATGCCGGTTGCGGCCGTGCCAAGAAAATGGATCGCCGCGGGCGTTGGCGCAGCGATATTGGTTCTAGCCGTGGGTGGATACGTCTTTCGGGGTCGGCTTTTCTCCGGATCGTCGGGGACGGGAACGGCGGCGCCCGCGATGTCGCTTGCGATACTTCCGTTTCGAAATGCGTCGGGCGATCAATCGCTCGATTGGCTCGGATCGAGCATGGCGGAGATGCTGAGCACCGATGTTGGGCAATCGGCGCTGCTGCGCACGGTCTCGTCCGAGCGAGTTGGGCAAATCTTGAGGGATTTGCGGGTTTCGCCGGACACGACGCTGGACTCGCCGACGATTCAACGCGTCGCAGAATTCAGCAATGCCGACACGATCGTGTGGGGACAATACGCGAAATTCGGAGATCAGATTCGAATTGACGCGACGGTTCAAGATTTGAAGCATGGGCGGTCGACCAAGCTCAAGACCGAAGCCGCGAGCGATAAAGAAATTCTCTCGACAGTGGATCATCTGGCCGCGGACATCCGTCAGAATCTCGATTTATCGAGCAGCGCGGTGAAGGAACTGCAAGCCCAATCCTTCAAGCCCTCTTCCACTTCGCTCCCGGCGCTCCGCGATTTCAATGACGGCCTTCAACTGGAGCGCCAGGGAAAGAACCTCGAAGCCGTGAAACTGTTCGAGAATTCCACGAAGGAAGATCCGGATTTTGCGCTGGCTTTTTCGCAACTCGCGCGCACGTATGAAGATCTGGGGCAGGACAACGAAGCGGAGCAGAATTCGCGCAAAGCCGTCGAGCTGAGCGACAAGCTGCCGGACGTGGAAAAATACATGATTGCCGCGCGGAACGACGAGATTTTGAACAACTATCCAAAAGCGATCGAGGCGTATCAGAGCATCGTGAAAGTGATACCTGACAACGCCGACGTTCTATTCGACCTCGGACGGTTGCAAGAAAGTTCTGGCGCTTTCGACAAGGCGCACGACACCTTTGCGAAGGTGCTCGCACTCGATCCCAAGCGCGTGGACGGCTTGCTGGCGATGGGCCGAGTGGAAATCGAATCGGGCAAGGACCAATCGGGACTCGACTACTTGAATCGCGCGCAAAGCATGGCGATTGAGCTCGGCAACGATGAAGAGAGGGCGCAGATACTGCAGGCTATTGGTATCGCGTACTCCGACCTGAATAAACCGCAAGATGCGCTGCAGAATTTTGAACAGTCGCTCGATATCAAGCGCCGGCTCGGATTGAAGCGCGGCATTGCCGACAGCCTTGAAATGATCGGGCAGATGGAAGCGATACTCGGAAAAAACGACGTAGCGCTGAAGAATTTCAATGACGCGTTGCAGGGATATCGTGACATTGGGGACAAAGCGCGCACCGGCGACGTCTTGACGGATATCGCGCGTTTCTACAACGATCACAGCCAGTTCGACAAGGCGCTGACATTGCTGAAGCAGGCTCTGCAAATACAAATGGACGGCGGGAACGAAAATAGCCAGGCGCTGGCGCTGAAGAACATCGGAAACACGTACCTGCTCAAGGGCGATTACGAAGACGCGCGAACTTATTTTTCGCAGACGCTCTCCATCTACGAAAAAATAAACGTGCCAACCGACATCGCGGACACGCTCCACAACCTTGCCGAGACTTCCATGAGGCTTGGCCAATTCGACCAGGCCGCGGAGCAATACTTGCGCGCGCTCGATATCCGCCGGACCGCGAATGACAGGAGAGGCGCGGCGATCGAATCGGCCAGCCTCGGGGTTCTCTTCGGCTATCAGGGACGCTATGGCGCGGCGCTCGGCTCGGAGCAGGATGCGCTGAAGACGATGCGTGACATCAAGGAGAGCGGCCAATGGCTCGCAGAAGTTCTGATTGACGACGGCCGCGCGCTGGCACAAATCGGCAACAGTGCGGATGCGCGTAAGAGCCTGGATGAAGGGCTCAAGATTGCGCGGGACACGACGAATGAAGTCCAAGTGGCGCAAGCGCTGAATGATGAGGGCGACAGCTACTTCTATCAGGGAGATTACAAATCTGCCACGCCAATCTATCAGCAGGCGCTGCAATCGGCATCGAAAACAGGGGATCGGCAGCTGATTTTGCAATCGAAGGTCAGTTTGACCAAGCTTGCTGTCAAGGAAGGGAACGCGGCATCGGCGGTCAACACTCTTCGCGGGCTATCGAACGATGCCGACACGCTCGGGCTGAAATATCTTTCCGTGGATTGCTCGCTGTATCTTGCCGAGGCGCTGATCGACACGAAGAATTATGCGAAGGCAAAAGATGAACTGAATAGCGCGCTGAATCGCAGCGAGAAACTTGGACTGCGCGCGCTGATCGTGCAGAGCCAATACCTGCTCGGGCGCAGCCTGCAACTTTCCGGCGACGCGAAAGGCGCGGCCAGCCACTTCGACGAAGCGCGGCGCGCTCTCGCCGACATTCAGAGAGAATCGAAGACGGATTCCGTCGTGAGGCGCAGCGATCTCAGCCCGATTGCCGAGGCGTCCGGCAAGTAACACTGTTCATCGGTCCCCGCGCTTTGCCCGCTGATGCGACTCTAGTATCGCTTTTGCTACCCGGAAAAGCCGAGTGGTTCGTGGGGCATTGCCTGGCTGCTACGATTGCAGCTGTTCATGGATACGAAACCCGGCGAGCCGGCTCCCGCATCCGGCGTTAACGACCCGAACCTATCTCTCGATCGCGTACCGCGTGTTGATGGTCCGGCAGTTTCTGATCATTTCGATTCACCGGATCGAGAGAGCTCAGCGCTCAATCTCGCGTCGTCATATCTCAAGAAAAATTATCTTCTTGTCGTCGCGATTTCTCTCGCGCTGATCGCTCCGTGCTTCTGGCATCGACGCATCGAGGCCGGCGACCTTGCCAGCCACACCTACAATGCGTGGCTCGCGCAACTCGTCAGCGAAGGAAAAGCTCCGGGCTTGTGGCTCGCACGGCAGTGGAACAACGTTCTATTCGATTACTGCTTGAGCGGCGTAGCGAGCGTAGCCGGTATCCACGCAGCCGAAAAATTCGTTGTGCCGGCAGCCGTGCTGCTGTTTTTCTGGGGCGCGTTTGTTTTTATTGGCGCCGTGACGCGGCGCACGGCGTGGTACGTGATGCCTGCACTTGGGGCGTTCGCCTACGGCTGGACGTTCGAGCAGGGCTTCATGAATTACTACTTGTCCCTCGGACTCGCGTTCGCCGGGCTGGCGCTGCTGCTCCGCGGCCGAGGCTGGGAGCGAGCGCTGGCGTTTCTCCTGGCACCGTTGGCGTGGCTGGCTCATCCGCTCGGATTTCTGTTGTTCGTCTCGATCGGCGGCTATATCGCGCTGGCCGAGTGGCGGCCGCGCTTGCGGATTTTTCTCTTCGCCACCGCCAATGCATTCTTGGCGGCAGTGCACTTCTATCTTGGCCGCCATTTCGATGTCGTTTGGAATTCCGGATCACTGGCACGCCAGCTGATGACTCTCAATGGCACCGATCAACTCGTCATTTACGGCGCGCAATATCACATGGTCGCAAACGCGATGCTCGTATTCCTGGCGGTATGCATCGGGGTGGACGTCGCGTTGCGATGGCGCGCCGAAGAACCTGTGACATCGTTCGGCCTTCCGTTGCAACTCTACTTGATCGCCGTTGCAGCCTCCTTGCTGTTGCCTCGCGTGATGTACGGAGCGCGCCTCCTCGGTCCGCAAGTCGGCTTGCTTCCGGAGCGGCTCACTTCTGTGACTGCGGTGCTCGCGCTGTGCGTGATCGGCGCGCTGCGGCCCCAAAAATGGCACCTGGCAGGATTGGCGGCGCTCGCGGCGCTATTCTTTTTCTATCTCTATTCTGACACCGGCACACTGAATCGTATGGAAGCGCAGGCTGAGAAGTACGAGCGTGTGCTGCCGCATGGACAGCGGATCGTTGCAACGATCTGGCCGCTGCCAGGCTCGCGCGTGTTCATCGATCACTTCGTGGATCGTGCATGCATCGAGCAGTGTTTCAGTTACGGCAACTATGAACCGTCATCGGGCCAGTTCCGCGTTCGCGCGAGGCCCGGAAACGGCATCGTCGTTGCAAATTTCTCGGATACCGACGCGATCGAATCCGGCAATTACGTTGTGCAGCCGCAAGACCTTCCGATATTTCAAATTTTCCAGTGCAACGTCAACATGGTCGAATTGTGCATGCGAGAACTTGCCGCGGGCGAAACGAATGGCAGAATCGGCCTCCACCCGGCATCCCGGTAGGCAGGCGAGCAAAGCCGTCGTCACATTCTCGATGTAACGTTAAGTCAGGCTATAAACCGTTTAGTAACCGTGTAGGTGCCAGTACCGTCAAAAAGATGTTGGATTTTCTTGTTGCAGTTGTCACCTCCGGGCGTAAAATTTCATCTCCTTCCTGAGGGGTCAGGAAGTTCCAAGGGCCAATCCTTACGGGTGTCGTCTTGCGGCATTCGTGTCTCCGTTGGTTCCGGAGCTTGGGGGAATAAGCGGATGATTATCAATCCTCTCAGTCAGTGTCGCTGCGGTTTGGTGCGTTTGTGTATCAATGCGTTTCTCTCGGCGGTATTCGTTGCCGCTCTCCCGCTTTATGCCTCCGCACAACAGACGTTCTCGAATGCGGACCAGATTGTGGATCGGATCGTCGCGGCCGAGAACCATGAGATCGCCACAATCCGGCGCTATGGCCCGATCGTTGAGATCTACATTCAGGAGATGAAGCCAGACAAAGAAGTCGGCAACGTCCCCTCCAAGGACCATTATTTTCTTGGTTTGGCAGACCTAAAAAAGGGTGTGATCGATCATTCCCTGCTGGACAAGCCAAAGGGGTCGATGGAGAAATTCAATCCCGCCGCACCTTTTGCCCATCTCTCCGAGTTTTTCAGCACGCAGTACGAGCCGAACGGCTTTCTTCAGATGATATTTGTAGATCAGCGAGGAATCGACCGGGCGCACTACCAATTTGATTTTGTTCGCCGGGAATTCCTGGGCGAAGTGCGTTGCCTGGTGTTCGACGTGGTGCCTCTACCGTCAGCCGGAAAGTTTCGATTCAAAGGGCGCATCTGGGCGAATGAGAACGATTACACGATCGTCCGTTTCAACGGAGTGTACACGCCGGTTGCGACCATGAATGGCTACAACATCCATTTTGATAGCTGGCGGACCAACATGCAGCCCGGAATCTGGTTGCCGACGTACATTTTCAGCCAGGAATCCGGAGGCAAGGGCGGTGTCGGCACCCCGGTTAAGTTCAGATCACAAACGCGCCTCTGGGGCTACGACCTAAAGAACCCATTCAACGAGAGTGAGTTCAGCGAACTGCAAGTGGAAGCACCGGGCGCGATTCAGGACGACGTGGCCGCGTCGCAGGACCCGTCTCCCGTGGAAGCCGAGCGGCAGTGGCAGCGCAAGGCAGAGGACAACGTACTCGAGCGGCTGCAACGCACCGGATTCGTCGCGCCCCCGGGGCCCGTGGACAAGGTGATGGAGACGGTCGTCAACAACATCGAAATTACAAACAATTTCGAGATCGAGCCGGAGATTCGCTGCCGGGTATTGCTGACGTCGTCACTCGAATCATTTTCAATCGGCCACACGATCGTCATCAGCCGAGGTTTGCTTGACGTGCTGCCGGATGAGGCGAGTCTCGCGACCATGCTCGCGCAGGAAATGGGGACGATCGTCGTTACGAAGCGAACCACCGATCCTTGGGGATTCAACGATTTGACCAACGTTTCAACCACCGAAGTCGTGTCGCGCTTTTCCTTCCACGCTACGCCGCACGAATTGGATTTGGCGAATCAGAAAGCACTCGAGCTGCTGAGGAATTCGCCGTACAAGGACAAGCTCAAGACGCCTGGTCTTTTTCTGAAACAGCTCGACGTTGAGCAGAAGGCTTTGCCGTCGCTGATTAATCCTAAGTTCGGGAATCGCGTTTATCTCGGCCAGCAGCTGGTGAATTCGGCGCCGCAGCTTCAGGCGGCCAATCTTGATCAGATTTCGGCGTTGCCGCTCGGCGGGCGCATTAAGCTCGATCCGTGGAGTGACAAGATCGAAATGGTCAAGGGGAAGTCGGTCGCGTTGGCTTCGGAGCGGGAAAAAATGCCGTTCGAAGTCACGCCCTTCATGCCTTATCTGACCTTTTACACATCTCCGAGCGCCGCGACGCAGACGACGGACCCGACGAAGCCCGATACTGCGAGCGCGCACACCGATCCAACGCGAGCGCCTGCGCCGCAACCTCAAAACTAGACGCGATTTTTCCACAGTAACCCGCAGAGATGCTGACACGGCGCGTCATGGCGAATCCTCGTGCGTTTCATCCCGCAGGTCGTCTTCAGTCTTTCACCGCAGAGCAGGCCGGCGGCTTTTCGCTATAATCCAATAAGCGTCGAGGTAAACCCGAGGAGGAGAAATGACAGAGCCATCCTATGAAGAGTTGAAGGCGCGCTTAGCTGAATTGGAAAGGCAGGGAGCGGGCCGCCGTTCGGGCGAGTTGGAATTCAGGGTCGGGGAGAAGGGCGGAGTGAGTGTGTACGGGCTCGGCCGCTTTCCGGTCACACTTTATTACGAGCAGTGGGTGCGGCTTTTGGACGCCGGTGAACGGTTGCGTGCGTTTCTGGAAGAGAGAAAGTCGGACGGCAAGCTGAAACTCAAGGAGAAGTAGATCGAATTTCGGTTTCGAACGGTAGGCCGTCAGCGAAGAAGCCCCACGGCTGGACGCGCGGCACGGCAGATTTATAATAGAAAGTTGGCAATGCAGACCTCCTTGCCCGAATCCGCCAGCTTCGATCTCGACTGGGCTCACCCGCTCGTTCGCGACTGGTTCGTTACGCGCTTCGGCACTCCGACCGAACCGCAAGCGCAGGGCTGGCCGCACATCTTCGCGGGCGAGACCACGTTGATTTCCGCGCCCACCGGCTCAGGTAAAACGCTTGCTGCTTTTCTGGCGTGCATCGATCTTCTGGTTCGTAAAGCAATTTCCGGAGAATTGTCAGACCGCACGGAAGTTCTCTACCTATCGCCGCTCAAGGCGCTGGGAAATGACATTCAGAAGAACCTGGAAACGCCGCTCGGTGAAATCCGGCAACTCGCGGGCGAGCGCGGAATTCTCATCCCGGAAATCCGCACGGCCGTGCGAACGGGCGACACGCCCGCGTATGAACGCCGGACGATGCTCGCGCGGCCGCCGCACATTCTCGTGACGACGCCCGAGTCGCTTTACATCCTGCTTACGGCGGAGAAAAGCCGGGCGATTCTAAAAAGTGTTCGAACGGTGATTGTGGATGAGATTCACGCTGTCGCCGACGATAAGCGCGGCTCGCATCTCGCGCTTTCGCTCGAGCGTTTGGAGCATCTGGCCGAGAGCGCGCCCGTGCGAATCGGTTTATCGGCGACGCAGAAGCCGATTGAACTTGTCGCGCGGTTTCTCACCGGAAGCGAACGGCCAGAACCTGCGATCGTGCAAATTGGGCTGCGGCGCGAACTCGATCTGACCGTGGAAATTCCTTCGAGCGAACTCGGCCCAATCGCGTCCAACGAGATGTGGGGCGAGATTTACGACCGCATCGCGGAGCTAGCGAAGCAACATCGCTCGACGCTGATTTTCGTCAACACTCGCCGCCTAGCTGAGCGCGTGGCGCACCATCTCGGCGAGCGGCTTGGCAAAGAAGCCGTGGCGGCGCATCACGGAAGCTTGTCTCGCAAGCTTCGCCTTGCGGCTGAGAAGAAACTCAAAGCGGGCGAATTGCGAGCGCTGGTGGCGACGGCTTCGCTGGAGCTGGGAATCGATATAGGCACGGTCGATCTCGTGTGCCAGATCGGTTCGCCGCGATCCATCGCGGTCGGATTGCAACGGATCGGCAGAGCGGGCCACTGGCGCGGCGCCGTTCCGAAGGGGCGGATTTTTGCAACTACGCGCGACGATTTAGTGGAGTGCGCGGCGCTGGTGCGTGCGATTCGCCAAAGAGATTTGGACGCGCTCGTGCTACCAGAAGCGCCGCTCGACATTCTGGCACAGCAAATCGTGGCGATGTGCGCGGCGGAAGACTGGAACGAAGAGGAGCTGTTTCAAGTTATCCGGCGCGCATTTCCGTACCGCAATCTTGCGCGAGCGGATTTTGATGAGATCGTCGAAATGCTTTCTGAAGGCGTGGCGTCGCGGCGCGGCCGCTACGGCGCCTATCTGCATCGCGATCGAGTGAACGGCTGCTTGCGCGGGCGGCGCGGCAGCCGTCTCGCGGCGATTACGAGCGGCGGCGCAATTCCCGAAAATTCGCTCTACAGTGTTGTCGCGATGCCAGAAGGCACGATGGTTGGCACGGTTGACGAAGATTTCGCGGTGGAGAGCCTCGCGGGCGACATCATGCTTCTCGGAAATACTTCGTGGCGCATTCGTCGCGTGGAATCGGGCCGCGTGCTCGTCGAAGACGCGCAGGGAGCGCCGCCGAACGTGCCCTTTTGGCGCGGCGAGGCTCCTGCGCGGAGCGACGAGCTTTCTCAGCACGTTGCTCAGCTACGCGAACACTTGAGCACGATCACTCCAAGTGTTCCGCCGGGCCCAGCGCCGGAGAAACATGCTGAATTCCTCGCTGCGGTGAACTGGTTGGAGCGGGAATGCGGCCTGGATACTGCGGGCGCGGAACAATTTGTAGAATACATCGTTGCGGGCCGTGCAGTGCTCGGCGCAGTGCCGAGCCAGGCCACAGTGATTGCGGAACGCTTCTTCGACGAAAGCGGCGGGATGCAGCTCGTAATTCACGCGCCGTTCGGCGGCCGAATCAACAAAGCGTGGGGGCTCGCGCTGCGCAAGACTTTTTGCCGCTCGTTCAATTTTGAGCTGCAGGCCGCCGCCACGGACAACGGGCTGAATATATCTCTCGCCGAGCAACACAGCTTTCCGCTCGCGGATGTTTTTCGCTTCGTGCATTCGGCATCGGTAAAGGCGGTGTTGGAACAAGCGGCGCTGGCTTCGCCGTTGTTTACTTCGCGTTGGCGATGGGACGCGGGACGAGCGCTGGCGCTGCTTCGCTTTCAGGGCGGCAAGCGCGTAGCCCCAAACATTCAACGCATGCGGGCCGACGATCTGCTCGCCGGAGTTTTTCCCGAGGCGCTGGCGTGCCAGGAAAATATCGAGGGCGAAATTGAAATTCCTGACCATCCGCTGGTTCGCGAGGCGATGAAAGACGTTCTCACCGAGGCGATGGATATCGAAGGATTGAAGCGCGTGCTCGACGATATAGGTGCTGGACGAATTCGCTGCGTGGCCGTAGACACGCCGATTCCTTCGCAATTCTCGCACGAAATTCTGAACGCGAATCCGTACGCCTACCTGGACGACGCTCCCCTTGAGGAGCGACGCGCCCGCGCGGTGGAGATGAGGCGCGTGCTGCCGGAAACTGTTCTGTCCGAAGTGGGACGGCTCGATCCGGCGGCGATCGCTCAGGCGCGCGAAGATGCGTGGCTGGACGTTCGCGACGCCGAAGAATTGCACGACGCGCTGCTGACGCTTATAGCGATTCCCGAGTTTGACGAGCAGAATGCCGCGGCTACCTCTAAACCGCGTCCTCTGCGAGCGATGCTAGAGGATTCTGCGCGTGAATGCCGCGGATTTTTTGAGAAGCTGGCATCTGAGCGGCGCGCGACGCGGGCCTTTGTCGATGGCGCGACATTCTGGGTGGCGGCGGAGCGAGCCCGCAGCTTTGCGCAGATATTCCCCTCGGTGCGATTCGAACAACCGCTGCCCGGGATTGAGACCGGGAAGCCTTCCGCGGACGACGCCATCCTTGCTCTCGTCACCGGCTGGATGCTGCACGCTGGCCCAACAACAGCGCGCGAGCTGAGCGAAGTTCTCCACTTGCCGACGGCAGGAATCGACCGCGCATTGCTGCGGCTTGAGGCGAGCGGCACGATCCTGCGCGGCCGGTTCACAGAATCGGCCGGCGAAGAAACGGAATGGTGCGAGCGGCGGCTGCTGGCACGCATTCACCGGCTGACGATCGGTGCGCTAAGAAAGCAGATCGAGCCGGTGACCCAGGCGCAATTCATGCGTTGGCTGCTGCGTTGGCAGCATGTGGCGCCGGGAAGCCAGTTACTCGGCGAGCGCGGAACGTTGGAAGCGCTGCAGCAACTGCAAGGATTCGAGGCGCCCGCCAGCGCGTGGGAACGCCAGATTCTCGCGCGGCGCGTGGCGGGTTACGATCCAAAAGTTCTGGATCACCTATGCCTCACCGGCGCAGTCGGCTGGGGCCGTCTTTCGCCGCATCCGGCGACTCTCGAGGCGGTGACGGGCGAAGGGCGGCGTGTAACACCGACGAGCGTCGCGCCGATCACGTTTTTTGTTCGCGAAGATGCGGATTGGATGATTCCGCGCCGTAAACCGGGCGAGGAAGCGCAAGGTCTGAGCGTTGCAGCGAGCGAAGTCTTGATGTTCCTGCGCCAGCGCGGCGCGTCGTTTTTCGCGGATGTCGTGCGCGGCATGGGCCGATTGAAAGCGGAGGTCGAGACCGCATTGTGGGAATTGGTCGCGGCCGGGATGATCACGGCGGACGGTTTCGACAATTTGCGCGCGCTGATCGATCCGAAGCGGCGATCCGGCCACGGCGCGGGACGCGCGGCGCGGCCTCGGCACAGCACGGGCCGCTGGTCGTTGCTTTATTCCGACGCGCCCGTGGATCACGCAAGCGCTCTCGATTCCACGTGCCGGATGCTTCTGCGGCGATATGGCGTCGTTTTCCGCGAAGTTTTGGCACGCGAGACGATCCTGCCGCGCTGGCGCGAAGTGCTGAACACACTGCGGCGCCTGGAGGATCGCGGCGAAGTGCGCGGCGGGCGGTTCGTAGGCGGATTTTTGGGCGAGCAATTCGCTCTGCCGGTTGCGCTGGAGTCGTTGCGCGCGATGCGCGGGGTGCAACCCGACGGCGAAACGATTACGCTTTCTTCGTCGGATCCGCTCAACTTCACCGGGATTCTTGTGCCCGGCGAGCGCGTTCCCGCGACTTCTGGCAAGTTCGTCGCATTCCGCGACGGCGTCGCGATCCCAGCCGGCGAGCACGAGAACATCACTTCAATCGCGGCGGCAATTGGTTCACGTGCATTTGTTCCGCGCAGTCTCTAGTCGTCGCCTCAACATTTTGCCTGCGCCATCCTGTTAAGCGCACCAATCGTTTGACAAGGTTCGCGGTGGAGCTTTTGCTGCATATCGGAGGGCGCAACGCACCTACGCCGGTTCATCCGCATCAATTTTGCGGGGGATCGCTGCGCAATGAATGTGCGAAGTGCAAATTTGCAAGAGCTCGAAGAGCTTAGAGAAGAGTTTGGGGTGAGCGATGGGATTTGAACCCACGACCCTCGGTGCCACAGACCGATGCTCTACCAGCTGAGCTACGCTCACCACCGGTTGATTGCACACATTTTAACACTACTTTCCTTACGCTGCCTCTGTTTGCATGTTTGCAACCGAAGATAAACCAGCAATGACGTTCGCATGGAATTCGGGCCGGGCTCTGAGGCCCAAGATTGTTAGGGCAATTTATCGTCAGAGCTCAAGCTCCGCCCCAAGAACATTTATGGGCTGGATCCATGTGACATCCTGACTTTCGCTGCGTCTAATTACACGTTTGACTTGGAACTGAGTCGCACGATTTAATTACCACACGACCGGTCTCAGAAGGATTTTTGCAGAGGTTTATGAACACGCTTTTGGCAGATATTCGCTACGCATTCCGAGGCTTCAAGAAGACTCCCGGATTTATCACGGTCGTGACGTTTTCGCTGGCGATCGGAATTGGCGCGTGCACTTCGCTTTTCAGCATTGCGAATGCGCTTTTGCTGCGCCCGCTCCCTTATGCGGATGCGGATCGATTGGTGATTTTGTGGAACCGTTCGCCGGGATTGAATATCACCCAGGATTGGTTTTCGACGGCGCAGTATTTCGACATCAAGAACGGGCATCGCGGGCTCGAGCAAGTGGCCATCGCCATCGGCGGGAATGAAAATCTTACCGGCAATGGCGACCCGGAGCGCGTTGGGACGATTCACGTCTCATCGAACTTGTTGCCCATGCTTGGCGAGAAGGCGGCGCTTGGCCGGCTTTTCGTTGCTGAAGAAGATGTGAAAGGAGCTGCGCCGACGGCGCTGCTCAGCCACGGAATGTGGGCGCGGCGCTACGGAAGCGATCCGCAGATCGTCGGCAAATTTATTCAGGTTGACGGCATCTCCCGCGAAGTTGTCGGAGTGCTGCCTAAGTCATTTTCGCTGCCGCGCGAGGCGTTGCCAACGCTTGGCGGCGCCGAGCAGGCCGACATCTTGCTTCCGTTGCCGCTTGCGTCCGACGCCGCGCGGAATCGCGATCGTGAGGATTACAACATTATCGGAAAGCTCCGCCGGGGCGTTTCGGCGCGCCAGGCGCAGGCCGAGATGGATACGATCACGGCGCGGCTGCGGCACGATTATCCGGACGTCTATCCGCCGAATGGCGGGTTAACGTTTGGCGTTGTGCCGTTGCTTGATCAGGTCGTTGGAGACGCGCGGTACTCGCTTTTCGTGCTGCTCGGCGCGGTGGCGTTTGTGTTGCTGATCGCCTGCGCCAATGTCGCGAACTTGCAGCTTTCGCGCGGCGTCTCGCGGCAGAAGGAAATCGCAGTGCGCGCCGCGATGGGCGCAAGCCGCGGCCGGATTCTGCGTCAATTATTTACCGAAAGCGTGTTACTCGCGCTTGGCGGCGGCGCTCTGGGAATTTTATTTTCGTTCGTGTGCGTGCATTGGGTGCATGTTCTGGGCCCGAAAAGCGTCCCGCGGCTCGCTTCGATTGGTGTAGATGGCGAGGCTTTGCTGTTCACCGTCGCGCTGTGCGTTTTCTCCGGAATTCTTTTTGGCGTGGCCCCTGCCTGGCGCGCCACGCAAATCGATCTGCACCGCACTCTGAAAGATGCCGGACGCGGTTCAGCCGGCGCAGGCAGCGTCTGGGGACGCGGCCGCAATTTGCGGCGCATGCTAGTGATCTCAGAGATGGCGCTATCAGTGGTGCTGCTGATCGGCGCGGGACTGTTAATTCGCAGCTTCGCTAGATTGCTGCACGTTTCTCCGGGATTCAATCCCGACAACGTGCTGACAGTCGAGCTCACCATGAGTGGCCCGAAGTATAAGGACGAGTCGACAATCCTCGCCACGTATCGCCAGCTATGGCAGCGCCTCGAGGCGCTGCCAGGCGTTACCGCAGCCGGCGCGGTTACGTCTCTGCCCCTAAGCGAGATGTACGCCTGGGGCCCGATCGTAATTGAAGGACGCACGCCACCAGCCGGCGAAAATTTCATCAACGCCGACCAGCGCATAGCTGGCGGAGATTATTTTCAAGCCATGGAAATTCCGCTACGCAGCGGGCGATTCTTCAATGAGCAGGACACGACAACAAATCCGCCCGTCGCCATCATTGACGAATTCATGGCCCGCGAATACTGGCCGCACGGAGATCCTCTAGGCAAGCGCATTCGCTTCGGCGGCCTGGATGCCGATGGGAAATGGATCACGATTGTCGGCGTGGTAGGGCGCATCAAGCAGTACACGCTGGACACCGATTCGCGCATCGCGCTTTATCTACCGCAGACGCAGTATCCCTCTCGCGGAATGAACGTAGTTCTTCGCAGCCGCACAAATCCAGTAGCGCTGGCCCCGGCCGTAGGAAACGCAATTCACTCGCTCGACCCAGATTTGCCGCTATACAACGTCCGCACCATGCAGGAGCGCCTGAATGAATCCTTAGCCCGGCGCAAATTCTCGATGCTGCTTCTAACCGGCTTCGCCGCGTTTGCCCTAGCCCTGGCGACCATTGGCGTCTATGGCGTGATCGCATACCTGGTAAATCAGGGCACGCGCGAACTAGGGATTCGCATAGCCCTGGGCGCATCGCAGCGAAATATTCTCGCCTTCGTAGTGCGTCAAGGAATGTCTCTCGCGTTGACCGGCGTAGCCATAGGAGTAGCCGGCGCACTCGCGCTGACGCAAGTGATGCAGAGTCTCTTGTTCGGCGTGAAAGCTACCGACGCGCTCACGTTTGCGACGATACCTCTCCTGCTCACGCTGATCGCACTGCTGACCAGCCTGGTGCCGGCGCGCCGCGCCGCCCGAATCGACCCAATGATCTCCCTACGCAGCGAGTGACCAACTCGCCTTATGTGGCTTGGGTCCTCAGGCCTGCGGCTTTTCGAACTGCGTTTCGTCTGCATTCGAAGAGGTAAAATGGGCGCGAAAATCGGTCTAAGCGTCGTGGTTTCGGCAGAAGATTGAATTTGTCCCAGACCGGTGCTCCACGAACTGAGCTGCGCTTATCACTGTTGAAGTGTGAATATTTTGCGTTGCCTGTGGTCGTTTGCTACTTGCGCCGGTCGCGCCTCATTTTGCATCCGCAGCTAGATTCGAAGGCGCGCGCCACGGCGGTGAACGAGTCGATCGGCTCGTTTTCATCGAGCGGCGTGCGCTACTCTTCGTCGCCTTGCGACTCTCCCTCCCCATGAGGGTGCGCCTCAACGTGAATTTCCGGCAAGTTCGCGCCTCGCAGCTCGTTGTTCAGCGCGGGAAGATCGCTTGAGAGGAGCTCGTCCCAGCGCTTGATTGCCGATGCGAGGGCGACCGCCGAATCTGTCGTTGATTTTAGCTGTGCGGGCGTCGGGGCGGCATCCGCTCGATCGACCTGGCCGTAGAGACCGCCGACATCGCCGCTCACGCTAGTGAGGGTTGATTCCTTCGCTGCACTTGCACGCTGAGCGTTTGGATCGCCGATCGCCGTCACGGCTTTCTTGCGGAAATCGGCAATAGAGTCCTTGATTCCGCCGCTTGCGCGCTCCGAGCGATCGTCGAGTTCCTTGAGTAGAGATCGCCCCTGAAGAAGCGCGACGGAGCTGCGCGAGAGCAAGTCCGCGAGCTGCGATTGCGTCTGAAGCTGCTGCGCGAGGTCATTCGCGGTCGCCTTGACGCGTGGATCCATTTTCACAGTAAGCGGAGCCGTGTAGCTGGTTCCATCCACGCTCAATTTCACCGTGTATTCACCAGGGAGCGCGAGTGGGCCGAATGGTTCGCGAGGAGTGTCTCCGGGAACTGCTGCGATGGGATAGCCGTGATGCGCCGAGTCAGGCGGCGGATACCGAAGATTCCAGATCCAACGGTGCATTCCTGCGCCTGTATTTAATTTGCGTTGCGGCCGAATCCAATAAAGCGGAATGAGCTGCTTCCCGAGCTCCTCTTGCGAGACGCCGGGCTGGTCAGCGCTGGAGTAGCGCCGCACGACCCGGCCTTTTGCGTCGAGGACTTCGATTGAGACGTCACCGTTCGCCGGCCGCGCGAGGTAATAGTCAATCGCTGCGCCAGCCGGAGGGTTCTGTCCAGCGGGCTCATCGGGCGGAAGAGGTGTGTCTGTGTTCGTGTCGCGGCGCACGCGATAGGCCGGCGCGGGCTTGAAAAGATACGCGGCCGCTTTCAATGCCATAGCGTCAATCTGCCGCAACGGAGAAATGTCATCGAGAATCCAGAACGAGCGGCCGTGGGTGGCGACGATCAAATCGCTATCGTGAATCCAGAGGTCGCGCATGGAAGTGTGGGGCAAGTTCAGTTGCAGAGATTGCCAGTGATCACCGTCATCGAATGAGAGCCAAACGCTGGTTTCGGTCCCGGCAAAGAGCAGGCCCTTTCGAACCGGATCTTCGCGCACGGTGTCGACGGGGGAATTGTCTGAAAGGCCCGTGGTGATGAGCTTCCATGTCTTGCCGGCGTCGTGCGTGCAGTAAATGTACGGGTGCAGGTCGTCAATGCGGAACCGGCTGACAGATGCGTATGCGGTTTCTTCGTCAAAGTGAGACGCGGATATTTGGGTAACTTTGCTCCAGCCGGTTAGTTCGGGCGGGGTTACGTCCTTCCAATTCTTGCCGCCGTCGTGCGTCAACCAAATCATTCCGTCGTCAGTTCCGGCCCAGAGCGTGTCTACATTCTTGAAGGAAGGCGCGAGGGAATACACGACGCCTCGCTGTTTGTCCGCATTTGGATCTTTCGCCGCCCTGTTTCCGAGACTCGCCGGAATTCCAGGATGAGGCCGCGCGAGATCGGGGCTGATGACTTGCCAGTTCTCGCCGCCGTCGGTCGTCTCGAAGACGAAATTCGCCGTGTAATAGAGAATCCGCGGGTCAACCGGCGAGAACATCAATGGCTGCGTGCGATCCACGCGGTACTTTTCGCCGCGCAGTGGAATCGGCGTGACGTTCTGCACTTGTCCCGTGTTGACGTAGTATTTCGAAACTTCGTTCGTGCCGGCACCGAAAATTACGCCGGGATCGAGAGGGTCCGGCGCCACGTAGCCATATTCGATCGCGCCGACGGGATGCCAGTCGCGAAAGGTGATTTCGCCGTCGTTCCCGCGTGACGCGATGCACACGGAGCCGCTTTCCTGCTGCCCGCCGCAGACGCGATAGGGAAATTCATTTGTTACACTGGCGTGATAAATCTGCGCCGTCGGCTGGTTGTACCAGGAACTCCAGGTTTCGCCCCGGTTCACGGAGACAATTGCTCCTTGATCGCTTACCAAGAGAATCACGTCGGGATTTTCGGGATTGATCCAGAGATTTTGATAATCGTCGCCGCCCGGCGCGCCGCGAAGCGGAGTCCATGTTTTCCCGCCGTCGGTCGAGCGATGCGTCACGATACTTGCGCTGTAGACGACATCCGGATTCTTTGGATCGACTCTCGGTATCGGCAGGTCGCCTCCGCCGATGCGCATGGCTGGGCGCGGGTCGATGGTGATTCTTGTCCAGTTTTCACCGGCATCATCGGAGCGATATACGCCGAGTCCTGCGCCGGATTCGTATGCGCTTGGCTTCGTGGTAGCGACGGTCGCATAGACCCGGCTCGGTTCGCTCGGCGCGATGGCTACGTATATTTGCACGAGATCTTTCGGCAGGCCGTTTGTGAGTTGCCGCCACGTTGCACCGCCGTCTGTAGATTTGAAAAGGCCACCCTCTGTGCCGCTATAGCCGTTGCCGTATTCCCACGGACCCTGTCGCGCTTCCCAAAGCGCGGCGTAGAGAACATCTGGATTCTTCGGGTCCATCTCGATGTCGGAGCCGCCCGTGTCGGCGTTTTTGTAGAGGACTTTTTCCCAATTGGCGCCGCCGTCGGTGGAGCGAAAAATTCCGCGCTCCTCGTTCGGGCCGTAGGGATGCCCGAGCACGGCTGCGAATACGCGGTTTGGATCGCGCGGATCAATGGCGAGCGCGGGAATTTGCTGTCCGCTGCGAAGGCCGAGATGCGTCCACGATTTTCCCGCGTCGGTCGATTTGTAAATTCCGTCGCCGACGGATAGATCGGGGCGCTGCAGCCCCTCGCCGCTCGCGACGTAAATAATATTGGGGTCCGAGGCAGCGACCGCGATCGCTCCGATCGATTGCGTCGGCTGTGAATCGAAGATCGGCGTCCACGTACGGCCGTAATCATCCGATTTCCAAACGCCGCCATTCACTTGCCCGATGTAGAACACGTTCGGTTGGCTCGGAACGCCGGTCGCCGCGCGCGTGCGTCCTCCGCGAAACGGTCCAATCAAGCGCCAGCGCATTTCCTGGTAGGCGCTCGAGGGTATCTCCTGCGCGCGCGCATCGCGCAACGAAGCCAAGCCAATCACAAACGCAAGAATCGCGAGTATCCCGCACGGGATTCGATTCATCGAACGCCTCCAAACCCTTGGAACAAACGAGACAGGATAAAACAAAACCCCGCAAAGAGTCTCGATAACCCCGCTCGCGTAATCGTTCTCAAAAGGGCCGCAAAAAACTCCTCTAGGTAATGTGCGATGCCACTCCTCGATAGTACGCGCGTAGAAATGTTCGAAACACAACCATCCGCGCGAGCAACTTTTCAGGAGCGAGAGGGTTTTATTCAGTGAGCAGGGTTGAGCGGCAAAATGGCCCTGACGAGAGCAATTCGAAATCATATTGAGACGAGGTGACTCATGAAAATCACGTGGCTCAAGAAGTGGAACATCATACCCCTGGCAATCATAATCGCGGGCGCGGCGGCAACTGTCCCGGCGTTCGCTCAAGCTCAGAGTGGCCCGGCCAATCAACCTGCTCAAACCGATCCGGACAAAATTCACGACCGGAAAGAGAATCAGCAGGATCGCATCGCGCAGGGAGTGAAGACCGGCGAATTGACTCCGCACGAAACGGCGAATCTCGAAAGAAAGGAAGCGGCAATCAATCGCGAGACTCGTAACGACCGGCAAGCAAATGGCGGCACGCTCACGCCGGGCGAAAAGGCGAAAGTCAATCAGCAGCAGAATAAGATGTCGAGGCAGATTTATAGGGACAAGCAGAACGACGCGACGACGAAGCCGTAGGTGCAGACAACCGCAGGAGACTTCGAAATGCTCCCCATAGCCGGGGAGCATTTCCTTTTTCCGGCTAGAATTGAACGTCCTTGATCCAAGTGGCGAAGAACCACCGGTTGCCGGCGGGATCCGTTACGCCCGCGCTGCGATCGCCGTAAACTTCGTCTTTCGGCTCGCGCATGGACTTTGCACCCGCTTCGATCGCCCGCTTATAGGCGGCGTCGGTGTCCGCGAGGTAATAGTGAATCGTCGTCGGCATCGGCAGGTAAGGGCCGTGAGCGCCGCTCATTTCGATAAAGGAATCGCCCAGGCGAAGTTTCGCGTGCGCCACGCGGCCATCGGGATCGTCGAATCGCTCACTGACTTCCGCACCAATGGCCTTCACCAAGAAGTCAATCAACCCAGCTGCATCGCTCGGGTGAAGATAGATCATGAGCTTTGGGGCGCCCGTTGGGATCGGGTTGGGCCCAAGAATCGACGCGAGGTACCAGTGATTCCCAGATGGGTCAACAACGCTCGCACCGCGTTCGCCGTAATCATGATCGGTGGGAGCAGCGATGGACGTGGCTCCCGCTTCGAGCGCACGCGCGTACGCCGCGTCCACGTCAGGCACATAAAAGTGGAGCGCAGAGGGCATCGGCGGAAATTCCGCGTTCGAATCGGCAAATTCAATCATCGAGCCGCCGACACTCGCTTCAGCGTGCATGATCTTTCCATCGGGCGTCGGAACGCGCAGCTTTTGCTTGCCATCGAATGCGACCATCAGGAAATCCATGAAGCCGCTCGCATTATCAACGACCAGATAGGGAGTGATGCTCCGGAATCCTTTGCGGATCGGACCAACCTTCGGCCCTTCTTCTGCGGCTGGCATTGCGTTCGCTCCCATGGAATCTCTCCTCCTAATTTTTCTTCCGAAATGGAATCGGGGGCGGTGGAGGCTTTCGTCCGCGGCCGAGCTGCTGGATCCGCGCGCGCGCCTTGTCAGCCCACGTCCCCTGTGGATCGTATTTGAGATACAACGCCCAGTGTTCGCGCGCGTGCGGAGCATCGCCTTTTTTCTCGTACGCGAGGGCGAGATTGAAATGCGCATCGGCGTGCGCGGGCATCGCGGCGACGGCGCGGCGCAGATTGTCGATCGCCTCATCAATTTTGCCTGTTTCTTCGAGGACGCAGCCAAGGTTATAGCGGCAGATAGCATTCGACGGATCGAGAGCGAGCGCCGCAAGAAACGATCGCTGCGCTTCTTCAAGCCGCCGCGTGTGGTACTGAGCGACTCCGAGATTGATGTGAGCCTCCACCCAGTCGGGCGCGAGTTCGAGTACACGCTGGTACGCGAAAATCGCCTCGTGAACGGTATCGGGCTGGCTCTCCGTGCCCACGGCGATCTCGAACCATTCTTCGGCTGATCGCGATTCCAGTTGGTGGAGCTTTGGCGCTTCGTGACGCTGCAACGGCAACACCCATTGCCGCGCAATGGGGTCAAACGGCGGCGCGTTGGTTCCGGGTGGAACAACGGCGACGTTACGGCCGCACTCTACGAGCTGAAGATTCTCTACGCGCAGCGAGGATTGGCCGAGTTGATGCGCCATCGCGGAGACGGCACGGCGTAGCCGGTGCGCCGATACATGCGAATCGGTGAGCCGCTTGATGACGCGGAGCGCAGCGAGGTCGCCGAAATCGTAGAAGCGCTCGCCCCAGCGTATGCGCGGGCGAACAAGACGCAGGCGCTCCCAATAGCGAAGGCGGCGATCATCAACCCCCACAATCCGCCGCGCTTCTCCCCGCGTATAGCGCTCCGTCAAATGTACCTCGCTGGTCTCTGAGAGTGCCGCAGGACTATACCGAAGATTATCTCCCGGCTGTCAAACTTTTCCTGGCCATCTTGAATGCAGGAAGGATCGCGGAAGCGGCATTACACGACAGGCAACACCGCGGCATGCTTCGACGCGCCCGTGCTAGCCTCGATCATGGGGGATCTGAACTAGGCGCATGCCCGTAAACCTTGCTGAAAAGACCCATCTGGGGCGCCAAGTCGCAATCGCGCGGCTCGTGTGTGTGTTTATCGCGCTCACGAGCATGGCGCAGTGGCGCCACGCCATCCAGGCCGACCAGTGGCTCCTTTTCGGCTATTTTTTGGCCGCGATTTTTTTTGTAGGGGTGGAACGGCTGCGGCCGCAATCGGGACTTCGGCTGCCTGTGTGGGTGGACGTGGCGACTCTGGCCGCGTTTCTGGTGCTGTCGTCGTCGTTTGTGGCGATTCTGTTCGTTTCGTGTTTCGCCGCGTTTGCCGTTGCCACCTATGCCACCGCGCGACGCGCGAATACCTTCGTCGGCATAACTGTCCTGGCGGCGACGCTGCGCCTCGCGATCGGCAGCCAACGGGCCGGCGGATCGATGACCGATCTCGTTCTTTTAGGCGCCGCTCTTGCCGCAGGCTGTATCGGTGCGGCTTGGGTCGGATCGAGAGAAAAGGAAGAAGACGAGCGGCGCTCCGTGCTTGAGAAAATCGGCAGCCATCTTCAATTCGGCCGTGGTCTATCGGAGTCGGTGCGGCAAGCGCTCGGCGAAGTGGCGCTGGCCTTCGACAGCGAACAGTCCTGCCTGGCGATTCTCGAAGAAGAGCTGGAGCGAATTTTCGTCTGGCGTGTACGCCCATCCGATCAGACTTTGAAGGGTCCTGAGACGCTTCCGATGGTTCGCGCGGACGCCTATCTGCTCGATTGCCTCGAGGTCACGCTGTGCTGGAAATCGCTGGATGGTCGAGGCGAAGGTTTTGGCTGGGACCGCCGGACGGGACAGTACTTCGCGAATCCGCCGCGCCTGCCGGAATCCATGAAGAAAGAACTCGGCGTCCGCGCGCTGCTTGCAGCGACGCTCGAAGACGCAAGCGGCCGGCCGGTAGGACGCTTGATGGTCTTCAACCCGCGCAAGAAATCTACGCCAGCCGTGCTGCGTTGGTTTGAGCGAGTGGCGCGGCATCTTGGGCCACCTCTCGAAAACGTTTATCAGATGCGGCACGCCCGTGCGCGCGCCGTCGAGGGCGAGCGGAGCCGAATTTCGCGCGACCTCCACGACGGGATACTGCAGACGCTTCTGAGCTTGCAGATTCAACTGGAAGTGATGCGGCGAAACCTTCCGACCGGGAGCACGGAGATTTCCGGAGAACTCGGCAATTTGCAGAAGACGGTTCGGGAAGAATCGGACGAATTGAGGCGCATGGTAACGGAGATGCGGCCGCTGCGAATTGAGAGCGCGGACCTGCGGGAACTCATGGTCGGTTTCGCGGAGCGGTTTCAGAATGAATCAAATCTCATGGTCGATCTCTTTATTGAAGATCGTGATTTGCGTGCGCCGGACCGCATTTGCCGCGAGATTTTTCAGATATATCGTGAGTCACTCAACAACATAAAAAAGCATGCCCATGCCAGCCACGTCGTGGTAAAACTAGGCCAGGATGACGCTAAAGTCTCTCTCATCATTGATGACAACGGACTTGGCTTCAGTTTTTCCGGTCAGTTCTCCAGCGAGGACCTGGACCGGCTGCGCTTGGGCCCTATTTCAATTAAGGAACGCACCCGTGGTGTCGGGGGTAATCTCACGGTAGAATCAAATCCGGGGCATGGTGCGCGCCTAACCATCGAAATTCCATTGAGTTGAAATGACTAAAGGGAAACCGCCTGTTCGAATACTGGTCGCGGACGACCATGCCATCTTTCGGGATGGCCTCCGCAAACTGCTCGAGGGAGCTGATGATGTCACGATCATCGGGGAAGCCTCGAATGGTAACGAGTGCGTGAAGATGCTGGCGAAGTTGAAGCCGGATATTCTTCTGCTCGATTTGCGGATGCCGGAGAAAGACGGCCTTGGTGTGCTCGAAGAGATCAATTTTGACTCCGCGTCGACTCGAGTCATCGTGCTGACGGCTGCCGAAGACGATCGCGACGTAGTCCGAGCGATGCGACTCGGCGCGCGGGGCGTCGTGCTGAAACAGTCGGCGAGCGATCTTTTGCTCAAGAGCATCCGGAAGGTGAATGACGGCGAAATTTGGCTCGATAACCGGATGACCGCCGAAGTGATTGACGCGTTCAAGAAGTCGTCTGAAGCCGGGCAGCGGCGCGAGAAGCCTCTTCTGAGCGACCGTGAGAAGGAAATCGTTCAGCTCGTCGCGCAGGGATTCCGCAACCGCGAGATCGGCGAAAAGCTATTTATCAGCGAGCAGACGGTGAAGAACCACCTGCATAACATCTTTGACAAGCTCGGCGTTTCCGATCGCCTCGAACTGGCTCTTTACGCGATTCATCACCGGCTCATCGATCAGGCGTAGCCTGTTCGCTATCCGTCCGCAATTCCTTCCTGAGAGCAAACCTTTCTCGCGCGCCTGAAGTTTTTGAGCGGCGCCACGTTCCTGTTTGAACATTCCACGCCGAATACGTCGTGTTACGATATAGTGGAAGCGTCAAGCAATGCCTCCAGCCTCATCGCAATATCCGGGGACACAGCGATTTCACGGCCCGAGCGCCGGATTTTCGCGCCAAGCTGTTCTTATCTTTTGCGCGGTGCTGTTAATCGCCCTATTCACTGTGACCGGTTTTCTCACTCGTGCATTCCACCTGAAGCAGCAAGCGATAGCCGCGGATTGGTACGAACGCGGAAACGCGGCTCTTGCGGCAGGGCACTCCCGCGACGCCCGCGACGATTACCGGAACGCGCTCATCTTCGAACCGCAGAATACGGCGTTTCAACTCCATCTCGCGCAGGCTCTGATGGCCTACGGCCAGCCCGATCAATCGAGAGCGTACCTCCTTAATCTTCTGACGCAGTTTCCGGGAGACGGCGAAGTGAATTTGGAATTGGCGCGGCTCGCGGCGCAGGACGGCGCGGTTGCCGCCGCCACCCACTACTATCACGGCGCGATTTATGGAGCGTGGGACTCGAGTCCGGTCGAATCCCGCCGCGCTGCCAGACTCGAGCTCTGCCAGTTTCTCATCAAGCACGGCGAATACGTGCAGGCCGAAGCCGAACTCATCGCTTTGGCCGCGGGCGTTCCCGAAGATGCGTCCGCACTTCATGCGACCACGGGAGATCTATTCCTTCGAGCTGGCGATGCGAACCGGGCGCTTGGCGAATTTCAACTTGCATTGAAAGTTTCGCCCAATCATCTGGGCGCGCTCGCCGGAGCAGGCACGGCCGAATATCGCTTGAATGATTTCAAACAAGCGGCGATATACCTCGAGCGCGCACATGCCGCGAATTCCGGAGACGCTGAACTTGCTCAGATGCTCGACACCTCGCGGGCCGTCATCAGCGCGGATCCATTCGCTGCAAACTTGTCGGAGGCAGAAAGATCTCACCGCGCAGCCCGCGCGCTCGACGATGCAATGTCCCGCGCGGCGAAATGCATGGCTCCTTCTACAAAATCAGAGCCCTCGCCACTCCAGGTGCTGGTCGAACGAGCGAAAGCCGCCAAACGTGGCATTTGGAGCGAAATTGGCCTGCGTCTGCACCCGGAACAGATTCCCGCCGAAATGCGAGTTGCGTTTGACATCGAAACAGAATGTGACCGTGAGTGCGGCAAGCCGGAAGGCGCCGATCTTGCTCTCTCCCTGATTCGGGAATTGCACAAGGAAATCGCACTTGGGGCTGCAGGAGCATGAGCGACACTCCAACGCCGAGCGCGCTGGATTTGGGTCAGGCCCCAGCGCTGGAACGAGCACCTGGCTACTTCCACGGTCTTTGGGAGCGCTGGGAAGCGCGCATGCCTCAGTTCGGCGAAGGGCACCTCTTCCTACTTCTCGCCGTCATTATCGGAATTTTTTCGGGGTTGGGCGTAGTTCTATTTCGAATCGCCATCGACTGGACCCAGATGCTGTTGCTTGGTCCCGAACTGCACCCAGCGAAAATTCGTTTGCTGCTGGCCCCGACGATTGCGGGCCTCGTAGTTGCGGTACTCGCGATTCGAGTCTTCCCGCGCGCGCGAGGCAGCGGCGTGAATCAGACGAAGGCCGCCGTCTACATATTCGATGGCTATATTCCGTTCAGCACGGTCATCGGAAAATTCATCATGTGCGCGTTGGCGATTGGAAGCGGGCATTCACTTGGCCCCGAAGATCCGTCGCTGCAAATCGGAGCCGGAATTGCGTCCAAACTCGGCCGAGAACTGAAACTCTCGCAGGAAAAAATCCGGCTGATTGCGCCGGTGGGCGCGGCGGCGGGATTGGCGGCCGCATTTAACGCGCCGATTTCCGCGGTGCTTTTCGTGATCGAGGAAGTGATCGGTAACTGGAGCGGCGGCGTTCTCGGCGCGATCATTCTCGCGGCAGTATCGAGCGTCGTGGTGATGCGGCAATTTCTTGGCACCGACGCGCTATTTCGCGTTCCGCCATTTCGATTGGAGCATCCCGCAGAGCTTCTCGCGTATGCGGCCTTGGGAGTCGTAGGCGGCGGCGCGTCGGTTCTGTTTCTTCAATTCATTGCGTCCACGCGGCCCCGATTGCAGCGCCTTCCGCCATGGACGAAGTATTTTCAGCCGGCGGTTGCAGGATTTCTGATCGGCATAATCGGCCTGCGCGCCCCTCAAGTGATGGGAGCCGGATATCCGATTATCGATTGGGCTCTCCACGATCAATTCACGTGGAACGTCCTCATCGCTCTCGCGATTTGCAAGATCGTTGCGACCGGCCTGTCATTCAATAGCGGGACGCCGGGCGGCTTGTTCGCGCCGACTCTTTTTATCGGCGCGATGCTGGGAGGCGCGGTCGGAGGCGTTGAGCACCTTCTCTTCCACCAGATTACAGGTTCCGTGGGAGCGTTTGCGCTGGTCGGCATGGGAACGCTGTTTGCCGGATTTTTGCGGATTCCGATCACGTCGGTATTCATGGTGATCGAGGTTTCCGGCAGTTACTCCGCAATCCTGCCCGTAATGATTTCAAATACGATCGCCTATCTCATTTCGCGGCAATATCAGCGTTCCTCGCTCTTTGACATGCTTTCCCAGCAAGACGGCATCGATCTGCCATCGCTGGAGGAGCAGCGAGAACAGGCAGTACTTCGCGTTGAGAACGCGATGCAGCGAGTGGCCGGAAACGCGGAACAACGGGGTGAAATCTTCGCTCAAGCGCTCAAGCGGGCTGGCGTGGCGCCGGATGGCTACTCCCTGACGCTCGATCCAGCGGGCTGGCGTGTGTGCCGGCGAAAGCCGGGTGCGGTCGAGGACGAGAATTCGACGGGAGAGGGCGCGCCGATGGCATCGGCAGCTATTGAGACTTCGCCTTACCTCTACCAGGACGAAACCCTCGAAGAGGCGCTTCGAACTTTTGGAGATTGGCCGGTGCTTCCCGTCATCAGTCGAGCTGATTTTCAGAAGCTAGGGGGACTTATCACGCTCCCCGACGTGCTTCGCGCGTATCGCAGCGGATAATCTCCTAAGTGAGAAATCAGGAAGTTGTCAAGAGTGCTCCTGCTGCAAGTCCTTTGTTTTGTGGAGCTATCTAGTACCTTTGTACCTGAAAAATGGCCTGGAATTGCCCCATGTGCGCTATTGAGGCTGCGCCGCCCTCCCCGTAATCTCAATGTGTACATAGGGAGGCATCTGTCCGTGGCCCACAAAGAGAGGCGCTCGAGTCGGCGATTCATGATGAAGCTGCCGCTGACCGTTCGCTGGATGGACAATTCAGTCGTAGGCGAATTTGCAACGGAATCGCGAGAAGTGAGTTCGCGTGGCTTATATTTCTTTCTGCCAAAAGGGCTGAAGAGCGGCTCTCCGGTCGAGATTGTCATGACGCTGCCACACGAGCTAACGCAAGCTGGTCCAGTTAAGGTGCGTTGTCTCGGCCGCATTTTGAGGACCGACTCAACGACGCCCGGCGACATTGGCGTCGCCGCTGCGATCGAACGCTACGAATTTCTTCGCAACAGCGAATCTGCTGCTTAATCGAATTCTTACCCAGACCCTGCGGAGATGGGTGAGAAACGGTCGGGGGTTTTCGGTCCCTCAGCGAAGCCCCCGGCCAATTTGTCCCTGCCGTTCATGAAACATTTCCCTGCCTTCTCTCGTAAATCAAATTAATCTATAGCGATTGGACGAGTTTGATTGATGTCCGGAACTGGACAGAGGTGTCGCGCCAGCGGACAGATTTAGTCCGGTGCTGGAACTATCGAGAGCGATAACTCGCCGCGGCTCAGTTACTTATGCAGGTGGCGAGTGTGGTTGGTAAGCTGCTGGCGATAGGTTTGTTGGTGTCAGAGGGCGGCGGGGGAGCTCTATGCAACGTGAGCGACGGGGCAGTGCAGGAGAACCAAGAAAGTCTCGTAGGCGGCCTGGCATTTCCTGGACCGCGGTTGTAACCGTCATCCTTGGGCTGGCTTTCAATAGCTCGGCGATTCGAGAGACCGGCGCGTCGCTCCTGGCTGTGCAGTCGAAAGGCAGCGATATCGCCTCGGATTATCTGAAGGCTGAACTGCGCAAAACGCATCTCGCGGTCGTTGATGAGTCCGGAGGGCTTCTGGCTGTCAGCGACGGACCGCGCAGTGGCAATCCGCTTATCAAGGCGCGTGAGACCCCGTTCACACTAACCGGCCGGGGAGAGCCTGATCTGATCGTCGGCGCGACCGTAGCGTTGAACACGTTTTCCCACGTCTGTCCGAAGCCGATTCTTGGACGCGCGCTGCAAGCGGGAGATGAGTCACCGCGGCATCGCATCGTTCTCTTGAGTGAAAGATTGTGGCGCAGGCGATTTGGCGCTGATCCGGGCCTGATCGGAAAGACGATCACGCTAAACAGGCACGGTTATACCGTCATTGGCATCATGCCGGCGGATTTCTGGTTTCCGTATCGCTCCGATCCGGTCGAGCTTTGGATACCGGAGAAAACCGCGCCGGATCGTGACCTGCTCGTAACCTAGGCTCCCCGCCGCGCGTGTAAGTCGAATAAGTTCCTTATCAGACCCCTCATTCTGCCAGCGCGCCCGGACGAAATCCGA
The DNA here is from genome assembly GCA_963838705.1 of uncultured Acidobacteriota bacterium. Classification (GTDB taxonomy): domain Bacteria; phylum Acidobacteriota; class Terriglobia; order Acidiferrales; family UBA7541; genus Palsa-147. Next base: position 1,583,869 of record CAWIRU010000007.1, read on the forward strand.
TTCACTTGAAGCCGCAAAACTTACGAAATCCTTATGTCGTCTTTATTCCTTCCTTATCTGCCGTTTGACAGACTTCAACCGTGCGCCGAGGCTGAGCTTCGCTGAGAAGTTTAGAGGCCGGGACAACGCAAGAGCTGGCTCGTGACTGCATTGATATTTTGTGGAATCTCCATCTTGGGAGTTATGTTCATGCTGATCTTCTTGATTCAGCTGCTGCGAGAGACTGACCGCAAACGGCGGCACTGATCACTTGCGACAAGCGGACTGCGCAATTCTTCAGGGCAACGAAAGAATTCATCCGATACGACAAGAAAGACACCCAATGCGAAGCAGACATCTGTGCGTGCGTCACGCACTCCAGTGAGCGCCATCACGGCGCCCGGACTCGAAGTTCGATGAGATGGGGCCAAGGTCCTATGAAGAGTGTCTAAGGGGATGGGCACGATAACGTGCCTCTGGAAAAAGCCGGCTAAATCTGGCATCGACTCTCACAATTGAGAAAGGCTTGGTTTCGACAATGAAGATAGAGCGAATTTCCTTCGGGATCGGCGCTGCCTTCGCCGCCATGGTATCGATGGCCCTGTTGTTTGCCGTCACACCGCAACGAGCGTTTGGGCAGTCTGCGCCCCAGGGCTCGGCGGCGTTTGCCGACGCACCGGGCGCTGCGACGCGCGACACGACAAAGCCGCCCGCTGCAAAAGATTCCAACTCCGCGATTCTCGAAGAGCTCGAGAAAATGCGCGCGCGAATCGCGGAGCTTGAAGCGCAACTCAAACAGCAAATGAGTGTCAATGCTGCGCCGAGTCCAACGCCTTCGAATCAGCCGGTAGTCGCGAGCGCGCCAACCACGAGCGCGCGGGCAACGAGCGCGCCAGCCGACTACGAGCACGTTCCGCAAGTCGGCCAGATTGCGACGGCGGAGAAGAAGCCGGCAAAAGTGGAGCCATTTTCGGACGCCGATTGGACCTGGCTGAACGGCAATCCGCGCACTAAAGAGATATTTTGGGACTCGAAGTTTTTTACGCCAGAGATTCGAGCTGACACTGTCTACGTGTATGACTTCAATCACCCGACGGATCACTCGATCGGCGGATCGAGTGAGCTCTTCCGGTCGCAAGAGGTCCAACTGGAGCAACTCGGCGTCGGAGGCGACTTTCACTATGACAACGTTCGCGCCAGGCTGATGACGCAATTCGGCATGTATTCCGCAACGACCCCTCGAAATGATCCCAGCCCGGGACATGGCCAGTGGGATCTCCCCACTGCTTACCGCTACATATCGGAAGCGTATGGCGGATATCACTTCGATGCGCTGCACGGTGTGAACGTGGATGCGGGAATCTTTCTGTCCTACATCGGCCTGTTCAGTTACTACAACTTCGATAATTGGGCCTACCAACCGTCGTACGTTTCGTCGAACACGCCGTGGTTTTTCGAGGGTGTCCGAGTCCAGGTTTTCCCGACGGCTCATTTGAAAATTGAGCCCTGGTTCATCAATGGATGGCAGTCATACGCCTCAGCCAATCACCGCCCGGGTTTGGGAGGCCAGATTAAATGGACTCCGACAAGCTGGATAAACGTCATCTCCAACAATTACGGCCTGGGCCAAGACGACCTATTCACGCCCAACCGTAAACGCATCCATACGGACGATAGTATCGAGGTCAAGTACTTCGACCGGCCGGACAGCACGCTCGACAAGATGGCGTTCTCGTTCACAGGCGACATGGGTTGTGAGTACGGTGGTGGCGTGAGTTGCTACGGCAATCGGAAGGGCGGCCCTAAGCAAAGCTTTATCGGCTATATGCTTTACAACCGCTTCTGGTTCCACAAGGACTTGTTCGGATTGACGCTCGGCGGCGGTCAGATTAACAATCCGGGACGCTACCTCGTGCTGTTGCCGCCAATCAATGGAGAAAGCGCCATCACGGCATCAACGAATTCGCCTTACTTTACGGAGAATCCTGGGGATCCGTTCAAGGCATGGGACTCGTCAGTGACGTTTGACTATATGCCCAAGCAATATATTACGTTCCGCTGGGAGTACGATTATCGCCACGCGAGTGTGCCGTACTGGACTGGCCGCGGCGGCATCACGCCTCCCGGCGGGAACAACGGCTCTCCACAATTCTATAGTTGCGCGAACGGTGCCTCATCCGGCCAAGAGAGCCTAGGGCCGGCAGAAACCGTGTGCGGCGGCGGGATCAGCAGCGTCTGGTTCCCGGATCTACGAAGGGATGAGTCATTTATCGACATGTCGATCCTCGTAAAGTTCTAGCGCCGCACGCTAGTTCTTGATGCGTGACAGCCGCGGTCTCGCGATGCAGGAGGAGTAGAAATGATGGATGTGGTGTTCATCGTGGTCACTTTAGCGTTCTTTGCGGGCGCGCTCGCGTACGTGCGAGCATGCGAGAAGTTGAAATAGGAGCGATGAAATGAGCCTCGCAACACTCGCGCTGCTGGTGATTTGTGGACTGCTGTTCGGCTATTTGCTCTACGCGCTCTTGAAGGCTGAAAAATTCTAACCATGACTCCAAATGGGTGGTTCCAAATCGGCGTATTCCTCCTCGCGATTCTTCTCATCACGAAGCCGCTGGGCATTTTCATGGCTCGCGTCTTCGAGAGGGAGAAGACCTTCATGGATCCGGTCTTCCGGCCCGTCGAGCGACTGCTCTACCGCGTTACGGGCGTGGACGAGAGCGCTGAGATGCGCTGGACGGAATACGCGGGAGCCATGCTGTTGTTCAGTTTTGTGACGATGGCGCTGCTCTATCTCATTGAGCGTGTGCAGCACTGGCTCCCCTTCAATCCGCAGGGACAGGCGAACGTGACGCCAGATCTTGCGTTCAATACGGCAGCGTCGTTCACAACGAATACGAACTGGCAAGCATATACGCCGGAAACGACGATGAGCTATCTGACTCAAATGGCCGGACTTGCCTACCACAACTTTATTTCCGCCGCGGTGGGGATCGTTCTAGCCATCGCAGTGATACGAGGAATCGCGCGACGGGAACGCGATACAATCGGCAACTTCTGGGTGGATTTGACTCGCTGCCTTTTCTGGATCCTATTGCCGATTTGCATCGTGGTCGCCCTCGCATTTGTGTCGCAGGGCGTCGTGCAGAATCTGAGGCCCTACGACACCGCATCAGTTGTCGAAGCCCAACAAGTGACGGTCACGGGCGCAGACGGCAAAGCTACGACGCAGACCGTCAGCCAGCAAACGATTGCGCAAGGTCCGGTAGCATCGCAGGAAGCCATCAAGATGTTCGGGACGAATGGCGGCGGCTTCTTCAACTCAAATAGCGCTCATCCATTCGAAAACCCCACGCCGCTCGCTAATTTCCTTCAGCTTCTTCTTATTTTCGCGATTCCTTCGGCGCTGACGTACACGCTCGGAAGGATGACGGGTTCTCGCCGCCACGGCTGGGCCGTGTGGATGGCGATGGCGCTGCTATTCCTCAGCGGCGTCAGCGTCGCGTATTGGGCGGAAGCGCGCGGCAATCCGCTACTGCATGGAGCCGACCAGAGCGTTACAGCGCTCCAGCCCGGCGGAAACATGGAAGGCAAGGAGACTCGCTTCGGAATCGCTGACTCGGCGTTGTTTGCGACGGTAACGACGGACGCAAGCTGCGGCGCCGTGAACGGAATGCACGATTCCTACACGCCACTCGGAGGGCTTGTTCCACTCGTCAACATCATGCTCGGCGAAGTCGTTTTCGGAGGGGTCGGCGCGGGGCTCTACGGGATCGTCGTCTTCGTGATTCTCGCCGTATTCATTGCAGGACTCATGGTCGGAAGAACGCCGGAGTATCTCGGGAAAAAAATCGAAGCGTACGACATCAAGATGGCCATGCTCGCGGTGCTGATCTCGTCAACGGTGATTCTCGTTTTTTCGGCGGTCGCGTCGGTAGAGAAGTTCGGCACGTCGAGCATTACGAATCCCGGCCCGCATGGGCTTTCACAGATTCTCTACGCTTACACTTCCTCGGCAGGGAACAACGGCTCGGCGTTTGCCGGCCTGAATCCGAATACGCTTTGGTACAACACGAGCACCGCGATCGTGATGCTCTTCGGCCGGTTCTTCATGGTGATTCCGATCCTCGCTATCGCAGGAAACCTGGCTCGGAAGAAAATCACGCCCGAGTCCGTCGGTACTTTTCCGGTGACGGGTCCACTTTTCACGATCTTGCTCGTCTCTACGGTGATCATCGTCGGCGCGTTGACGTTTTTCCCCGCGCTAAGCCTGGGGCCCATTCTTGAACACCTCGAAATGTTGGCCGGAAAGGTGTTTTAGGGTGGCCATGTCAACAACACCCAGAGCAAGAACGCTGGCGGATCCGAAGCTTATGACAGTCGCGATCGTCGATTCAATCCGGAAGCTCGACCCGCGCGTGCAATACAAAAACCCGGTCATGTTTGTCGTAGAAGTTGGAGCTGTTCTGACCACGATCGAGTGGGCCTACGACGTTTTGCATCATGTGAGCGGCACGGGATTCGGTCTGCAGATCACACTGTGGCTCTGGTTCACCGTACTGTTCGCCAACTTTGCCGAGGCAACGGCCGAAGGCCGCGGCAAAGCGCAGGCCGAAACGCTTCGCAAAGCAAAAGCCGAGACCACGGCGCATCGGCTGAAGAAAGACAGTGCGACGGAAAATGTTCCAAGCTCTGCTCTCCGCGCCGGCGATATCGTCGTCGTGACGGCCGGGGACTTCATTCCCGGCGACGGCGAAGTGATCGAAGGTGTCGCATCGGTTGATGAGTCAGCGATAACGGGCGAATCCGCGCCAGTGATTCGCGAGGCGGGCGGAGATCGCTCGGCCGTGACGGGCGGAACGCGCGTGCTTTCAGACGAGATCAGGGTTCGAATCACTTCGAATCCGGGCGAGACATTTCTTGATCGGATGATCGCACTCGTCGAGGGCGCATCGCGGCAGAAGACGCCGAACGAAATCGCGCTGAACATTCTGCTCGCGGGGCTAACGATCATCTTCCTCTTGGCCGTTGTCACGCTTCAGCCCTACGCGATTTATTCCGGCGCGCCGCAGAGTCTGTTCGTGCTGATCTCGCTCCTTGTCTGCCTGATTCCGACGACGATTGGCGGTTTGCTTTCTGCCATCGGCATCGCGGGTATGGACCGCCTCATTCAGCGAAACGTTCTGGCGATGTCGGGACGCGCGGTTGAGGCTGCGGGCGATGTGGATGTGCTGCTTCTCGACAAGACCGGAACGATTACGCTCGGCAATCGTCAGGCCACGCGACTCTATGCCGCTCCCGGCGTGGAAGATGATGAACTTGCGGACGCGGCGCAGCTGGCGTCACTGGCCGACGAGACACCGGAAGGGCGCTCGATCGTCGTGCTCGTAAAGCAGAAATACGGGCTTCGCGGGCGCGAGCTATCGCCGCACAATCCGACGTTTATTCCTTTCACCGCACAGACGCGAATGTCCGGAGTGGACCTGGATGGCCAGGAAGTTCGAAAAGGCGCTGCGGAAGCCATCGCGAAGTACGCGGCGACGCACGGCCAGCGCGTTCCCCAGGAAATTCAGGAAGCCGTGCAAGCAATCTCAAGTTCCGGCGGCACACCGCTGCTTGTCACCAAGAATAGGAAAGTTCTCGGCGCGATTCAGCTTGAAGACATCGTGAAGGGCGGGATGCGCGAGCGCTTCGATCAGCTCCGCGCGATGGGCATCCGCACGATGATGATCACGGGCGACAATCCACTCACGGCGTCGGCAATCGCCCGGCAGGCTGGAGTGGACGGCTTCCTGGCTGAAGCGAAACCCGAAGACAAGATGGCGCTGATCAAGAGCGAGCAGGCGAAGGGCAAGCTCGTGGCGATGACAGGTGACGGCACGAACGACGCACCCGCGCTGGCTCAGGCCGATGTCGGCGTAGCGATGAACACCGGCACTCAGGCGGCAAAAGAAGCAGGGAATATGGTTGATCTCGATTCGAATCCGACCAAACTAATCGAGATCGTCGAAATCGGGAAGCAGCTCCTGATTACTCGCGGAGCGCTGACGACATTTTCGGTTGCGAACGATGTCGCCAAGTATTTTGCGATCATCCCGGCAATGTTCGCGGCGGCATTCCCCGAGCTCGAGTTGCTGAACATCATGCATCTCCGGACGCCGCAGTCCGCGATCCTGTCGGCCGTAATTTTCAACGCGCTGATTATCGTCGCGTTGATTCCATTGGCGCTTCACGGAGTGCGCTATCGGCCGGTTGGTGCGGAGATACTGCTGAGGCGAAATCTTTTGATCTATGGACTTGGCGGCGTGATCGCGCCGTTTGTGGGGATCAAACTGATTGATGTGATTGTGACGCATTTGCACCTAGCGTGAGACGACGATGAAAAAAAACCTCATGATATCGATCTGGATGACGCTGGCGACGACGATCATTTTCGGCCTAATCTATCCGCTTGCCGTTACGGGCCTGGCTCAAGTGATATTCCCCGACCGCGCAAATGGGCAGTTGATTCGGCGCGACGGAAAGATTGTCGCATCAAAAATTATCGGTCAGGCATTCGGCGGTGCCTCCTACTTTCATTCGCGGCCGTCGTACGCCGGGAACGGCTATGACGCGGGGCAAAGTTCCGGCTCAAATCTCGGGCCAACAAACAAGACCCTAATCGACCGGGTGAATTCCGATGTGCAGAAATTGCAGGCTGAGAATCCGGGCACTCCCGTTCCCGTGGACCTCGTGACATCTTCGGGTTCGGGCCTGGATCCAGAAATCTCATCAGCGGCTGCTGCGTTTCAAGTTCCGCGGGTGGCTCGCGCTCGCGGCATGAGCGAGCAAGATGTCCGGGCCGTCATTGCGAGGCATACGCTGCAGCGCGACCTGGGATTTCTTGGCGAGCCCCGCGTCAACGTTCTGGAGCTAAACCTCGATCTCGACGCGTCGCACTCAGCATCTCACTAAGCCGGCGCCATACTCGTCGTTACGATTCGGAACTGGGTGTCTTTGCCCGCACTTCGCGAGGCACGACGAGGCGATAACCCACCCACGGCTCCGTCAGAATATATTTCGGATTTGATGGATGGGGCTCGATCTTCTTTCGAAGTTGGTTGATGGTCACGCGCAAGTACTCGGTCTCATCTCCGTAGTCAGGGCCCCAGATGGCCTGAAGCAGCCGCCGATGCGTCAGCGGCTTGCCTTCGTGGGCTGCGAGCTGCCGTAGTAGCTCAAATTCCTTCGGCGTCAGATGTACTGCGCTGCCTCGCGCCTTCACTAGGCGCGATTCGAAGTCAACGCTCAAGTCCTTGGTCGAAATCGGAGCAATTGTTTCCGAAGGACCAACGCGGCGCAGGGCCGCGCGAATGCGAGCCAGTAATTCTTCCATGCTAAACGGTTTGGTAACGTAATCGTCTGCGCCGGCATCGAGCGAACGTACTTTGTCCTTTTCGCCGCTTCGGACCGTCAGGATGATGATCGGAACATTGGAACTCGTACGGATTTCGCGGCACGTGTCGAGGCCGTCCATTCCGGGCATGTTCATGTCGAGAAGAATCAAGTCGGGCCGCTCGCGGCGAAGTTTTTCGAGGGCGGCCGATCCGCTGGCAGCTTCGACAATCGTGTAGCCTTGCGAGGAAAGCGTCGCGCGCATCACCCGGCGAATCTGCGGCTCATCATCCACGACGAGAATCTTGGAAGCTTTCATCGGCTGGCAGCGGGGCTGTGGTCGATCGGCAAGCTGAAGTAGAAAACAGAGCCGTGGCCCAGTTGGCTCGTGACTCCAATCGAGCCGCCGTGCGCCTCGACGATCGCCTTCGCGATGGGGAGGCCCATGCCCGTGCCCTGAACCTGAAACCGCTGATCCTTCCCGCGATAGAATTTGTCAAAAATCAAGCCTACTTCCATGTCTTCGATGCCCGGGCCATGGTCGGCAACACTCGTCACCAGCGCCCCGTCGCTCGCTTCCGCTGAGATCGTTATCGGCGTGCCGGGGGGAGAATATGCGTTCGCATTTTCGATCAGCCGGACGAGCACATCTCGAATGCGGTTCAGATCGGCACGAACCGGCGGAAGCGCGTCATCAATGATGACATTCACCGGCCGGTCACCGAGAAATGGACGGCACTGTTCCATCGCCGCCGAAACGATTTCGCGCATTGAATGGCGCTCGAGCTTCAACTCGAACTCGCCGGCGTCCAGCCGGGCCATTTCCGCGGCGTCGCCAACGAGCTGATTTAGCCGGTCGGCTTCTTCGTCAATGATCGTCAGCAATTCGCGCCGGTTGGGCTCGGGCGCCTGGGAGAGCAGAGACGTCACGGAAGCTTTGATTGATGTTAGCGGCGTGCGCAGATCGTGAGTAATCGAATCAAGCAGCGCAGAACGCAGCTGTTCACCTTCGCGCGCCGCTTCCGCCTTGCCGAGCCGTTCGACCGCGCGCGCGCGCTCGGCCGCGATGGCGACGAGAGTGCCAAGAGCCTCAAGCGTTTTGCGCGTCAGAATCGGGCCCGAAATCCCAAGACTCCCGAGCGGTTGGACGCCGATTCGCACCGGCACGTAAGAAATGTTCCGGTTGGCGATGATCAAAGGCTCCTCGCGATTGGCCGCGTTCCTCAATTCCTCTTCGTCGAGGAGGGCTTCGCCCCCGCCGGAGCGGTAAAATTTCTGTTTATTGATGAGAAAGAGCGATGCCGCTCCTACCTCGAAAATGTCTACGATATGGTTTGGGATCGCGTTCAGAAGCTGGATCACGTTTCCTTCGACCAGCAATTGCTGGCTGAACGAGTAAAGACGTTCGATTTCACGGCGCTGCCGTTGCGCCGTGTCGGCTTCGCGACGCACCCGCGTGGCCAACTGGCTCGCCACGAGAGCCGTCCCGAGGAACGCCACGAGCGCGACCCAGTTTTCGGGAGAGGCGATCACAAACTGGCCGACGGGCGGAAGAAAGTAGTAATCGTAGGCCAGCATCGCCGCGAGAGACATGAATACGGAAACTCGGAGGCCCCAAACCGTGGATACTGTTAGAATTGCTAGAAGAAACGTCAGTGCGACCGTCGTTTGATTGACAGGTAGCAGTTTTCGATAGACATAAGTGATTGACAGGACAACGATCAGGGCCAACACGTAACGGAGCGTTCGGAACGCGAGGCGTCGCCACACGCCGTTATTCTAGCCTAGCTTTCCTGCATCGCGGCTCAAAGAACGCGCGGACAAGAGAATGACGAAACGACCCGAAGAGTGGCTCGAGATAGCTGCGCCGCCGGAAAAAACGAAAGGCATCTTCAAGCTTTTTCTCGGATACGCCCCTGGAGTCGGCAAGACCTACAGCATGCTCAGCGAGGGTGTTCGGCGGCACAACCGAGGCGAAGATGTCGCGATCGGAGTAGTGGAGACTCATGGCCGCAAGGGCCTGAATGAATTGACCTCGCAGATTGAAGCGATTCCGCGCCGGAAGATCGAGTACAAGGGAACGATTTTCGAAGAAATGGACGTGGATGCGATTCTTGCGCGGAAGCCGCAAGTCGTCCTTGTGGACGAATTGGCGCACACAAACATTCCCGGCAGCAAGCACCGCAAGCGCTACGAAGACGTGCAGGAAATCCTGGCCGCAAAAATCGACGTCCTCTCCACGATGAATATCCAGCACATGGAAAGCATCGCCCCGACCGTGCGGGCGATTACGGGCGTCGTGGTGCGGGAGACCGTGCCCGATTGGGTTCCGCTGATGGCCACCGAAACGGTCATGGTTGACCTGACGCCCGAGGCGCTGCAGAACCGAATGCAGCGTGGCGACGTTTACACGCCTGACAAGGTTAGCCAGGCGCTGAAGAATTTTTTCCGCCGCGGAAACTTGATCGCGCTGCGCGAGCTCGCGTTGCGGCAGGTGGCCGAGCACGTTGACCGCAGCCTCGAAAATTACATGGCGGCGAAAGATATTCACGAGACGTGGCCCGTGCGGGAGAGACTTGCGGTCTGCGTCAGCGCGAACCCGGGCGCGCAATATCTCGTTGCGCGCGCAGCCAGAATGGCGAGGCGGCTCGACGCGGAGTTTTACGTCGTTTACGTTGATTCCGGAGACAAGTTGCGCGAGGCAGACCAGAAATCGCTCGAAGCGAATCTCGCGTTCGCGGAGGATTTGGGCGGCACGGTCGCCCGGCTTCACGGCCGCAACATCGCCGACGCCGTCGCGCAATTCGTGCGGGAAAAGCACGTGACGCAGGTCATTTTCGGCCGGTCCGCCGATCAGGGGATCCGGAAGTATCTTTATCTTTCCGCAGTGAATCGTTTTCTGCGCGAGGCTCCTTCTGTTGACGTCCACATCGTGACGCAAGAAGTAGACTGAGTATCTGGCTGATTTGAATTCGTGCAAGCTTCTGGTGGCTTGCGTAGAATTGGGGACTGCGAAATGACCGGCTCCCAAGCTGCGTCCCTTGTGGCGAGCATGGAAATAGGTTCGTGATATCCAATCGTTCAGCGCTCGAATCGTTTTTCACGCCCCGTTCGGTCGCCGTCATTGGCGCCACCGATCGCGAAGGCAGCGTCGGCCGCACCGTCCTCGCCAACCTCACTCGCGGCAGCTACAAAGGAAACGTCTATGCCGTCAATTCAGCGCGAACGACCGTTCTCGGCATGCCGTCGTATGCGCGCATCGGTGCAGTTCCGGAAAAAGTGGATCTGGCGGTCGTAATCACGCCCGCGCCGACTGTTCCGGGTGTGATAGCGGAGTGCGTGCATGCGGACGTGCGTTCGGGAATCGTAATCTCGGCGGGATTCAAAGAGCGCGGTGCCGAAGGCGCGGAGCTCGAGCGCCAGATTCAAGTGCAGCTTCGCCGCGGGAGAATGCGCCTCGTCGGGCCCAATTGCCTTGGGATGATGAATCCGCGAATTGGATTGAACGCCACTTTCGCGCAGGACATCGCGCGAGACGGAAACGTCGCATTCCTGAGCCAAAGCGGCGCTCTGCTCACAGCAATTCTCGATTGGAGCATGAAGGAACAAGTTGGTTTCAGCGCAATCGTTTCTACCGGCTCGATGCTCGATGTCGGCTGGGGCGATCTGATTGACTTCTACGGCGACGACCCGGAGACGCAAAGTATTCTTCTCTACATGGAGTCGGTCGGCGACGCGCGATCATTTCTCTTGGCCGCGCGCGAAGTTTCGTTGCGCAAGCCCATCATTTTGATCAAGGCGGGACGTTCCGAAGCCGCGGCACACGCGGCGACATCTCACACCGGCGCTCTCACCGGCAGCGACGAAGTCTTCGACGCGGCATTGCGCCGCTGCGGCGTGCTGCGCGTGCAGAGCATCTCGGATTTGTTCTACATGGCGGAGACACTGGGTAAACAGCCGAGACCGCGCGGGCCTCGACTGACAATTCTTACGAACGCCGGCGGGCCCGGCGTCCTCGCCACGGACGCGCTTGTCGCGAATGGCGGCGAACTGGCGAAGCTTTCAGAGGACACGCTTAAATCATTGAGCCAAATTCTCCCGCCGCACTGGAGCCATGGTAATCCAATTGACATTCTTGGTGATGCCGATCCCGAGCGATATGCGCGCGCTCTTGAAATCGCGATCGCTGATCCGAATAGCGACGGACTGCTGGCGATCCTCGCGCCGCAGGGAATGACCAACCCGACCGAAGTGGCCGAACGATTGAAGCCGTACGCAAAGGGTCGCGGGAAGCCGGTCCTCGCGAGTTGGATGGGAGGAAAGATCATCGCCGAAGGCGAATCGGTTCTCAATTCCGCGGGCATTCCCACGTTTGCGTATCCGGATACGGCCGCACGAGCCTTCGATTACATGTGGCTATATTCGTATAACCTCAAAGGCCTTTACGAAACGCCTGTCCTGACAGGCAATGTAGCGGATGCTGAGGCCGCGACAAAGCGCATTAAGCAGGTTCTCGACCTGGTGCGCGCCGACGGCCGAAAATTGCTGACTGAAGCGGAATCGAAGCAAGTTCTCGCGCTTGCTGGAATTCCGACCGTCGAAACTCGGATCGCGAAGAGCGAAACGGAAGCCGCGGAGGCGGCCGGCGAGATTGGCTATCCCGTTGTCCTGAAAGTTCACTCCGAAACAATCACGCACAAGAGCGACGTCGGCGGCGTGAAGTTGAATCTTGCGGACGCCGAGGCCGTCCGGCGAGCGTATCGAGCGATTCAGGCGTCCGTGACGGAAAAGGCTCGCGCGCAAGATTTCCTGGGCGTGACCGTGCAGCCGATGGTGCATGTGGATGGGTACGAATTGATTCTTGGCAGCAATGTGGATCCGCAGTTTGGGCCAGTCGTGTTATTCGGCTCCGGCGGGCAGCTCGTTGAGGTGTACAAGGATCGAGCTTTGGCGCTGCCGCCCCTGAATTCTACGCTGGCGCAGCGGCTCATGGAGCAAACGCGCATTTACACTGCATTGCAGGGGGTGCGAGGGCGAGGCGCTGTTGATCTGCTCGCTCTCGAAGGTGTCCTGATTCGTTTTAGCCAGCTTGTGGTCGAGCAGCGATGGATCAAAGAGATGGACATCAATCCGTTTGTGGCGGGTCCGGGTGGCTTGATCGCTCTCGACGCGAGAATTGTCCTGCATGATCTCGCGACTAATCCTGACGAATTGCCACGGCCGGCGATTCGACCGTATCCAAACCAATACGCTTCGTCCTGGACGGCGAAAGATGGGACGCTAATCTTGCTTCGCCCCATTCGGCCTGAGGACGAACCGTTGATGGTGAAGTTTCACGGGACGCTCTCGGAGCAGACGGTGTATCTCCGTTATTTCCACATGGCGAATTTAAGCGCGCGGGTGGCGCACGAGCGGCTCGTCTCCAAGTGCTTCATTGACTACGATCGGGAAATGGCGCTCGTGGCCGAGAGAACGGTGCACGGAACGGCAGAGAGGGAAATCCTGGGCGTCGGCCGTTTGACGCGCCAGCGTGCGCGCGATGAAGCCGAAGTCGCGATCCTCGTCACGGACGAATATCAGCGTAGCGGCATCGGCACCGAACTGCTGCGCAAGTTAATCGATGTTGCCCGCGCGGAGGGTATCAAACGCATCGTTGCAAACATTCTTCCGCAAAATGCCGGGATGCGCGCGCTCGGAAAGAGGTTTGGTTTCATCGTCGAGACGGCCGAAATCGGTGAAGATCACCTGACCGCCGTGCTCACGCTTTGACCCGCAAGCTCGGGCCGTTTGACGCGAGTCGCAGTCGCGCTTGACCTGGTAATCGAAGCGGCTGATTTCTGACGAAACTAAGAGGCTCGACCGGCCGTGCTGTTGGGCGACGGCCGGTCGAATTTGTGGCTGAACCGTTAGGCGGCGGGCAGCGCCTTGTGAAGTTCCGCCACGGGGAGCTCGGGCCAGAGCAGCTTGAGCACTACTCCTGAATCTTGGTCGTACATCAGGGTGAAAATTCTTGCGCAGTGTTCGCAGAGCCAGTAGTGCTTCACGCCATGATCGTGTGCCGGCGGCTCAAACGCCTCGTTCTCGGGTTTCGCGACTCCGTCAATCGAGCGAAAGCGGAAAAACTTGCCACCGGCGAGCCAGTGAAACGCACTGGCGCACGACGGGTTTGCACACTTAGGGTGCAGACTTTGGTGCAGGGCTATGCCGAGAAGCGGCTCAGCGTGTTGCGAGGCGCTTGGCACTTGCGGGTTCGCGCGCTCATCTTCCAATCGCGCGATCGTCTCGCGAAGCCACGATCTTACGGAATCCTCGACTTCGCGCTCATCGGAGTACCGGTAGAGCGAATCGAGCGTCTCACCCCTATCGTTCAATGGAATGTGCCGGCACGGAATCGCTTCGGCTCGACTCCCCGGTGGCACTAGTTGGGTCAGAACGCATTCGCTGCATGGCCCGGGAGTGTCTTTCAAGTCAAAGTTCATGCACGTGGGCGAATCCTCAAAAATGAATTGAGGCCGCCACGGCTCGCGCGGAGAGCGCCCATAGCCGCCCTTTTCCAGGAATTCAAGCTCGAACTTCAGGACGTCCAGCAGATCCCTCTCATCTTTGTGCATTTTCAGCCTCCCGCTTAAGTTCCAATATGGGCGCGATTCCAGGATGCTGCTGTGACGCGCGTCACTCCAGGGCGTGACGGTTGTCACGAATCAGCCAATCCGGAAGCATCCCGTTCCTTGCGTCGGGAATCCGAATAAACGTATGATTTAAGATAGCGAGAGATCCGCGATTTATCAGGTGCGACTGAGTGAACGAAATTAGCCCGGCGAACGGGTTACAACTTCGAAGGAAGACCGGACGGCTCCTGGTAAAGGTTACGGTCCTGGTTCTGCTGATTGCAGTGGCAGGACTAGCGACCGGCGCAAAAAACAGCCTGTACTATCCTCAAACGAATTCCGTTCACTATCTTTCAATCGCCAGCAAGGTTAGAGATGCGGCGACTCCCGCGCAGGTCGATCGAAACCCACTGCATCCGGTTGCGAAACTGGTTCCACCGCAACCGGCAACTCGCACCGCACACGAGAACAAGACGGACGCGGCTCCCGTTCAAGATCTCTGCGTAACAATTGCCCTACAACATCGCTCTCCCCCGTCTGCTCTCTCCTAATACGCCTGCGTTGCCACGAAGCGGAGTCTCTTGACATCTAAATGTGAAGTAGCATTCATATTCGAAGTCATCGTGTAATTGCTAGAAGACGGGAGCTCGTATGAATTTCGCCCCATTACTACCAGCGCAGCTAGACGCTTATCGGAGCTTGAGCACGTGTGTGGTTGCGAGCGCCATTGAGACTTTTAGAGTGCGTCTCCCAAACACTGGGTTCTCGGATTCGAGCGTCCGCTGTATTTTCCCGGACTCGGCGCCGATCGTGGGCTACGCGGCCACGGCCCGAATCCGCAGTTCCAATCCGCCGATGGAAGGCGGGGGATATTACGACCGGACGGACTGGTGGAACGATCTACTCACGGTCCCAGAGCCACGAGTTGTCGTGATTGAAGACGCCGATCAGCCGGCCGGGCTGGGAGCGTTCGTCGGAGAAGTGCATGCAAATATACTCCGGGCGTTGGGCTGCGCCGGGGTCGTGACCAACGGGGCAGTCCGGGATCTCGCAGAGGTACAACACTCCGGCTTCCAAATGTTTGCCGGTAATGTATCGGTGTCGCATGCGTACGCGCACGTGTTCGAATTCGGAGGCAGAGTTACCGTCGGCAAGATGGAAGTCCATCCGGGAAACCTGATACATGGCGACAGGCATGGTGTCCAAACGATTCCAACAGCAATTGCCGCCGAGGTTCCGCATGCCGCGCAGAAAATAATTGCAAATCGAGCAAAGTTGACTGAATTCTGCCGATCGAAACGCTTTTCTCTCGAACAATTGCGCGCAGAAGTGAAGTCCATTGAGTTTCAACATGATCCGAAACGGAAGTGAAAACACGAATGCGAGCTAAGTGAAACTATGAACAACGCAACGCAGCCTGCGCGTAATCGAATTTTTCTGGGCGTCAGGGTATTTGCGGCGTTCTTAATTGCCGTGATGCTGTCGGCCTGCGCCGCCAAGCCGAAGACCGATGATCCCGCGAACGCTCCGCGTGTCGCTGTGGTCAAAGTCGAACGGCGAGATATCGCGAGCGGCTTGGAGATCGCGTCGGAATTTCTTCCTTACCAGGAAATTGATGTCTTCGCAAAGGTCTCCGGCTACATCCAGAAGCTCTATGTGGATTGGGGCACTCACGTGAAACAGGGACAGCTCCTCGCGGTGCTTGAAATTCCGGAGCTCGCGCAGCAGATAGACCAGGATGAGGCCGCAGTGCGTGGCAGCGAACACGATTTGTCGCGATTCGGCGAAGAGTTGAGCCGAAACGAATCCATGTACCGCGTCGCGCATGTCACTTATTCGCGCATCGCCGACGTCCAGAAGACGCAGCCCGGACTTGTGGCGCAGGAAGAGATAGATGAAGCGCAGGGAAAAGACTTGCAAGCATCGGCGAACGTCTCGGCCGCCAAAGATTCGCTCGCGTCTGCCGAGCAGTCGTTGGCAGCAGCCAAGGCGGCGTTGGAAAAAGATAGGGCGCTCTATGCGTACGCGCGCATCACGGCGCCTTTCGACGGAGTGGTCACACGGGTTAATGCCTACACCGGTGCCTTACTGCCGGCGGGCACGTCGACGAGCAATGGTGGTCTCGGGCTGTGCCATCTTTCACAGAACAATCTCTTGAGGCTTGTGATTCCTGTGCCGGAACGAGCCGTAGGAGATATTCATCTCGGTTCGCCGGTAGCTATTCGCGTTTCGACGATTAACGATACGTTCGAGGGGAAAATCGTGCGTTTCTCTGGGCAGATCGACGATCAGACTCGCACGATGCATACCGAAGTTGAGGTGCCAAATCCAAAGTATTTACTCGTGCCCGGGATGTACGCGTCGGTCCGAATTCCACTCCACTCTGCAGCGAACGTCCTGACGGTGCCGATTCAGGCGGTGCGGGCTTCGGGAAACGGCGACGGAGCTGTGCTCGTTGTAAATAGCGCGAATCGCATCGAGAGACGAGCAGTCAAACTCGGACTGCAGTCAGCCGATTATTTCGAAGTGATTTCCGGCCTGAACGAGAAAGAAAAAGTCATTTTCGGCGAACAGAACCAATACTACGAAGGCGAATTAGTCTCTCCAAGTGACGCCGGCCCAGCGCCCGCGCCTCAGGAATAACCATGCCGAAATTCTCCATCAATCATCCTTACTTCATTATCGTGATTTGTCTTTTCATATGCGTGCTTGGAGTGACCAGTGTGGCGCAAATGCCGGTGGACATGTTCCCGCCGATCAACATTCCAGTCGTTCTGGTCGCCACGTTCTACAGCGGGATGCCCCCCGAACAAATAGAGGCCGATATTACCGATACCTTTGAGCGTTTCTTCACGCTCGGCAGCGGTATCGATCACATGGAATCGCGCTCAATGCCTGGAGTGAGCCTCATCAAGATTTATTTTCAGCCCGGCACAGATGCGAACGCGGACGTTACGCAGATATCTAATCTTGCGATGGCCGACCTGCGCCGCCTCCCCGAAGGAACTTTGCCGCCGGTCGTCATGAAAGTGGACGCGTCGAGTTTGCCCGTTTGTTTGCTAACCGTCGAAGGAAAGGGTTTCAGCGAAACGCAGCTTCACGATTATCTTCAGTATCAGATACGCAATCAGATTGCGAGCGTACCTGGCGCGACCGTTCCGCCTCCGTACGGAGGCCGTTATCGGCAATTAATGGTCTACGTGGACCCGCTCAAGCTGCAGGCGAATCAGCTGAGTCCGATGGATGTCGTGCGCGCGACGGACCAATCGAATTTGATTCTGCCGGCGGGCGACGTTCGCATCGGACCGATGGACTACAACATTTATACGAACGCGCAGGTGCCCAACGCGGAAGCTTTGAATGATTTGCCGCTGAAAACGGTCGGCGAGAAGTCCGTTTTCGTATCAGACGTTGGTAAGGCTGTGGATGGGTCAGCTTTGCAATACAACATCGTGATGGTGAACGGCCAGAAGTCCGTCTACGTGCCGATTTTAAAGCAAGGCGGAAACACCAACACGATTTCGGTCGTCAACGGAATCAAAAAGGCGATTACAAATCTTCGTGATATCCCCGCGCAACTCCACACGCACATCGTGTTTGACCAGTCTCTCTTTGTGAAGCAGGCGATTTCGACGGTGCTGCGCGAAGGAGGTCTCGGCTTGATACTCACCGCGGTAATGATCCTCGTCTTTCTGGGAAGTCCGCGCGCCACGGCAGCTGTGTTCTTGTCCATCCCGCTGTCCGTGATGGCAACCTTTTTCCTTCTCCATTCCGCCGACAAAACGATCGATAGCATGGTGCTCAGCGGGTTCGCCCTGGCATTTTCCCGCCTCATTGATAATTCCGTAGTTGTTCTCGAAAACATTTTTAGACACGTCGAAATGGGTGAAGATCCCGTCGTGGCTGCGGAGAAAGGTACGAACGAAGTGGCCCTGGCAGTGTTGGCCATCACGCTCGTGACTGTCGTCGTGTTTTTCCCCGTCACTCTTCTCTTCGGCGTCAGCAAGTACCTCTTTACCGCGCTGGCGCTGGGCGTTGTGCTGTCCCTTTTCGCGTCCTATTTCGTCGCTGTAAGCGTAGTACCTCTGTATTGCGCGAAAGTTCTTCGCACGGCCGTTCACTCCGCGGAAACCGCCAGCAAATCGTGGGGTGCCAGATTTCACGAGCGGTTCAACATGAGGTTCTCGCGGATGCTGGAATCTTATGATCGCTCGGTGCAAAAGACCCTGGACCATCCGAAGGAAACGATTTTTGGATTTCTCGCTGTTTTCGTCCTTAGCTTTGCTCTTTATCCGTTGATCGGCGTTTCCTTCTTTCCGCGCACTGATGCAGGCCAATTCGTAATTAACCTCAAAGCGCCGACCGGTACGCGATTGGAGCTGACCGCGGAGGATGTGAAGAAGGTGGAATCGATCGTGAGGCAAGAAGTGCCGGCGAGCGAGCTTAACACCATAGTGTCGAATATTGGGTTGATGTCCGATTTGTCCGCGTTGTTCACTCCCAACTCGGGTATGCACACTGCGTTTATCGAAGTCGGGTTGCAAGAGGATCATCGCGCCAGCAGTTTCGTCTATATGGCGCGAGTACGAAAGAGAATCGCAGATGAACTGCCTTATCTGCGCGCCTACTTCCAATCTGGCGGGTTGGTGGACGCGGTATTGAACCAAGGAATGCCGGCGCCGATTGACGTGCAGGTGAGCGGCATGGACTTGCGCGCCGCGAATGATATCGCGCAAGAGTTGGCGGAAAAATTCAAGAAGCTTCCAGAAGTGTCGGACGTTTACGTACCCCAGGACATGGACTATCCAGCTCTGAAAATAAATGTGAACCGAGCGCGGGCGAGCGAGTTGGGATTGAGTCCAAAAGAAGTGATCGACAACGTGATTACGGCGCTCACCTCAAACGCCATGATCGCTCCCAGTTACTGGGTCGACCCCAAGAGCGGCAACAATTATTTTGTTACAGTGCAGTACCCGGAAAATCAGGTGAAGTCCATCCAAGACATAAAAATGATGCCGCTACGCGCGCCGAACCTGAAGCTCCCCACTTACCTCGACCAGGTCGCTGATATCAGTCCAATTCTCACGCCGACCGAAGTCGACCACTACCAGCTACAGCGCGCTATTGATGTGTATGTGGCGCCGTCCGGGGAGGATCTGGGAAAGCCCGCAAAGGAGATTTCGAAAATCATCGCGGCGACGCATCTTCCGCCCAATATTCGCGTGGACACTCGCGGTCTGATCGTCACCATGCAATCATCGTTTCGAAGCTTCGGCTTCGGGCTGCTGCTCGCGGTGCTCTTGGTCTACTTGGTTCTGGTCGCTCAATTCGCTTCGTTCACCGATCCATTCTTAATCATTATTGCAGTTCCTACCGGCCTCGTCGGTGTGATGCTTACGCTGGCGCTGTCGGGCACCACGCTAAATGTGCAGTCATTGATGGGCGTGGTTATGCTAACCGGGATGGTCGTCTCGAACAGCATTCTCATTGTGGATTTCGCGAACGTACTGCGCAAGGAAGGAAACGGCGTGCGCGAAGCTGTCGCGCTTGCGTGCAGAATCCGATTGCGGCCAATTCTGATGACGTCGCTCGCAACAATCGTTGGACTGTTGCCGATGGCGTTCAAGCTCGAAACCGGCAGTGAAGCTTACGCGCCGCTCGCGCGCGTCATTATCGGCGGCTTAGTCACCTCCGTAATTCTAACTGTGTTTGTCGTGCCGGCCGCTTATCTGTTGGTTTACCAGCGGCGCGCGGAACCTCAGGCGGCGCTTATGGTACAGGAGGCTCAATGATGCGCGCTCTTCCTGCACTCTTTGTTCTGGCGCTCGCTTCTATCGCTGCCGCGCCTTGCTCTGCGCAAAATCCGCAACCGATGACATTGAAGGAGGCGGAACAGATCGCCATCAAGAATCATCCGCAAATTCAAGCTGCGACTCAGCTCGCCGCGGCTTCCTCGGCCCAGGTGAAGGAGGTTCGATCTGTCTACTATCCCCAAGCATACGGCAGCGCGACGGGCGTCGAATCCGAGCATGACAGCCGCATAGCCGCTGGAGGGCTGAACAACCCGATCGTCTACGACCGTTATGCAAATGGCGTGACGGTCGGCCAACTCGTTACCGATTTTGGCCGGACGCATGAATTGGTGAAGAGCTCGAGTCTTCGTGCGCAGGCGCAGCAGGAGAACGTCACCACGACGCGCGCAGACGTGCTCTTGCAGGTGGATCAGGCTTATTTCCGAGTGCTAAAGGCGAAGGCAGTCCTCCAAGTCGCGCAGGAAACTGTGAAGAATCGCCAACTCGTCGCCGATCAAGTGGGCGCGCTGGCGAAAAACCAATTGAAATCAACACTGGACGAAAGTTTCGCAAACGTAAATCTGGCGCAGGCGCAGCTTCTGCTTGTTCAAGCGCAGAATGATATTCAGGCTTCGTATGCGGAGCTTTCGACTGCGCTCGGCTACGCCGACCAACGAACAATCGAGCCGGCAGAAGAAGCCATGCCGTCAGCGCCCCCGGCCGATCTCTCCCAATTGATTCAACAGGCTTTGCGCGACCGGCCGGAACTCATCGGCCAGCGACTCGACGTAAATTCCGCAAAAACGTACGCAACTGCCGAGCGGGATTTGTGGATGCCGACGATTTCAGCAGTGGGTACCGCGGGACTCGTGCCGTATCGCGAAGACGAGTTGGCATCGCGATATGCAGCGGCGGGATTTGACGTAAACATTCCAATATTCAATGGCCACCTTTACGGCGCGTTGAGAAACGAAGCGGACGCACGCGCTCGAGCGCAGGAGCAGTATCTCCGAGACTTGCAGAACAAGATCGTTCGCGACGTGCGCACGTCGTGGTTGACAGCCAATTCCGGATTCCAGCGCCTGTCTCTTACGGATCAACTCTTGCAGGAAGCGACGCAAGCCCTCAATTTGGCGCAAGCGCGGTACAAACTCGGCTTGGGTTCAATTGTCGAGCTGAGCGAGGCGCAGTTGGGCATCACCGAGGCTCAGATCGAGCAGGCAAGCGCGAAATATGATTATCAGCTGCAGTTGTCGGTCCTCAATTATCAGTTGGGCGCCCTTCACTAGTGAAAAATGGGCCAGCCGCTCCGCGCGGTCACGGCGAGCTCGCGGAGAGGGTTCTGTTGGCTCGCGCACGTAGATGCCTGGCAACAACTGTTCAAATCGGCACACCCGCTATCTCGATACTGCGTGGCCTCAACTGAATGTTCTCGGATGGATGCGAGCGATTAAATACACCTAGCGGAAACACCCGCAATAGCTCAGACTCAATCTAGCGAGGAAGATTGCATAACGTCCCGAACCTACTGGGCAAAAAGGAAGTCTTTTTCTCGGACGTCCACAAAATGACCACATCGATTCTCATGCAATACATGGGCTTTGAATCCAAGAACGAGGGCCGCGAATATTTGTTCCAAGTGCGCTGTACCGCTGAAGACATGCGTGAATTTACACTGACCATAGCTGACGAGGCCTTCAACTCCCGCCGCGTTCGCTATCAGGATGCACCGAGCGTCTGCTCGTTGAGGTTGAGGCGGGAACTGACCGAGAACGCAAGCTATCCTTCAAACACCAATTTCCCGATCACCGACGCGGAAATGGAAGATTACAAGCTCGCGCACACCAGCAAGATTCCCAAGAGTCCGTACTCACCAAAGCCACGAAACGATTACTGATTTAGGCAACTTGTGACAGGGAGTGGAACGGCGTCCCAGCGAGATAAGCGTCTCGGCCGGGGCGCCGCTGTTTAGATCTGAGGTTCGGGCTCGGATGGTCCGGGCGTATCTACGCTCACCAGTTCGTTCTCGGCAGAGTTTGAGTTTTCAGCCGACTCGTCATTTCCCGCGCGGCCCGCAAGTTTTTTCTGCGCGCGCCGCTCGGCTTTCTCGCGCTGCTTTTCCAGTCGCTTCATTTCCTTTTGGCGTTTCAGAAACGTAGTGGCCATCGATTCTCCTCCGTTTTCAAATAGGCGCCGAATAACACGCAAACTGCTTGAAGGGAGCTACCAGCGGGGCTCGCGCGGCTGGCGGGAGGCCTCGCGATAATCTTCGTTTGAGAATCCGCCGCGCCCCCGGTTTCCGCCGCCACCGCCGCTACCACTCCCGCTGCGCGGCGCTCTACCCTCCGTCTTGGGGCGTGCTTCGTTCACCTTGAGATTACGTCCGCCGACTTCTTTTCCATCGAGGCCGGCGATCGCCTTTGCCGCTTCTTCGTCATTCGGCATTTCCACAAAGGCGAAACCGCGCGCTCGACCGGTCTCGCGATCCATCGCGATGTGAACGCGCGTCACCTGTCCGAAAGCCTTGAACAGTTCGCTCAATTCGCTTTCAGTCGTCTGGAAATTCATATTGCCTACAAAGAGATTCTTCATTTTGCTCCCCCAGCCACTCTACTATACACCCCATGGAACGCTCGAGCGCCCAATTCGGAAAAGTCTTAGGCTTCCATCTCCACTTGCAGGAATTCTCCCGGCAGCGGAGCGAGCTTGGGCTTTGTAGCCCTCGGCATGTAGTCAACGCCGGTTCGAGCGCGGTCATTTTGTTCCGGTTCGTCCGCGACGATTGGCATTCGCTCCATCTTGATTCCGAGAGTGCGCTCCAATTGAAATAATTCCGTGCGTTGATCTCTTGAGAACAGCGTCGAGGCAACGCCGAGTTCGCCCGCGCGTCCCGTACGCCCGACCCTGTGAATGAAGTTCTCAGCCACTTCGGGCAAGTCGTAGTTGATGACGTGAGCGATGTCTTGCACGTGAATCCCGCGCGAGGCGACATCCGTCGCAACCAGGACGCGGTAGCGTCCCTGCTGAAATCCTTCGAGTGCGGCTATCCGCTGCGATTGCGAGCGATCGCCGTGAATCATGGCCGCGTTAATTCCTTGCCGAGCCAATCCTCGCGCGATTCGTTCCGTTCCTCGCTTGGTGCGCGAAAACACGAGGCATAGTCCGCTCTCTTTGTTGAGCAAGCGGCGCAGCATCTCCTGTTTTCCATCGAAAGGAACTTCAAACGCTTGAAGCCGCACATTCTCCGCGGGCTTCAATGTTGAACCAAACGTGAGTCGCACGGGATTCTTCGTGTAGTCCTTAACAAGATGGACGACGGAAGCTTCAAGAGTTGCCGAGAAGCACATCGTCTGCCTGTCTTTTGGAAGAACCGAAGCGATCCGCCGAATCGCGGGAAGAAATCCCATGTCCAACATTCGATCCGCCTCGTCGAGCACCAGCGTTTGCAACGCGGTGAACTGGACGAGCCTCCGATCGAGGTAGTCTTCGAGGCGTCCCGGTGTCGCAACAACGAGCCGAGCTCCCTTGCGAAGGGCGTTCAGTTGCGGCCCTTCCGATAGTCCGCCGACAACCAGCGCGGCCGGCGAGAGCTTCTTGCCTCGCAGGACGTTATATTGATCCACGATCTGCATCGCCAGTTCGCGCGTCGGAACGAGCACCAACGCCGCGATTCCTCGTCCATCCTGCTTGAGGAGCTTCTCGATCACGGGGATCAGGAACGCCAGGGTCTTGCCGGTTCCCGTTTGCGCGGTCGCCAGCACGTCTTTGCCCTCCATCGCTACCGGGATCGCCGCAGCCTGCACGGGGGTCGGCACGATAAACTGTGCCGCTGTAAGCCTCTCCATCACATAGGATGAGAGGGGTAATTCTGAAAAGTTCTGCATTTTGCTTTCTTGCTGGGGGAAGGGGTCTATGCGCGGAAGTAATCTTCCGGTCGCGCGACCGCCTTGCCTGCCAGCCTTTGTGTTTTAGATTACGCTGAAAACGTACGGAGGTAACTGAGGGCGGGTGTTCTCAGATCAGATACTCAACCAGAGGGACCGCACAACCACAACCGAAGTAATAAGCGCAAACGGAGTATAACACAACCCGCCCCTAAGTGTTGGCCGAAAAGCGGAAATAAAGCGAAGGGTCATTTGGCCATCTTCAAGCCGCAACCCCTCGCCGTTAATTGGCAGGAATTTCCTGCCAGGAACCGCCAAGCGGCCCTTACAAACGATTTTTTTGCACACCCCTAAGCCACTGAATCAAAGCTATTTAACCTCCAGCTAGGTCGCGAAGTTCGATATTCCGGCCAATAAATTGGGCATTAACGTGCCTTGAGGCCTCCAAATTTCCGCCATTTAGTGGTATTATGGCTTATGAACAAAGCCTATAGAGTTGTCTTCCTTTGCCCTAAGGGCGGCCATAATATCAATCTGCAGCGGAAGTGCTCCAAGGCATCGCTATCTGAAAATGAAGCGATGAAAATGTTTCGGAATGAGAAGATTGCCTGCTCCGATCCCCATTGCGGTTGGCACGGAAAAGTCTTCCAGACGAAGCTTCTTCGGATCCTGCCGTTCACTTGGATCCTGTCTCCCGCGACTTCGTAACCCGGCATTCGCCGGCACGATTTTGGGGTGGCGCAAACACGATCCAGGCGGCTTCGCGCACGGGCCTGTGCCGGGGCAGAATTCCGAATCACAGCCGGCCGGGCCCGCGATCTTCAATTTCGCGTCATGACCGACTTCGGCAATTTCAAGATTCTTTTCATCGCTGGGTTTGGCCCGATTGTCCGCGACAGGGAAGCGAGCCAAGAACTCTACAGCGAAGCTTTTCGAATCCCGTTCAAAGAGGCCGAGGGCGGGTATTTCTATACCGGCGCTCTAGAAGGGGCCAAACATTTTGCGCCCTGGCCGCTGTCTCAGGCTGCGGAGTCCTGCTTCGGAAAGGCTTCCTGGCCTGACGAGATCTCTATTCCGCAAGCTTGGATTGAATTTGACGTTGATAGCGTGGAGATTGCAACGGCGGAGCTCCAATCACGAGGCTATCTAACGCTCGTCGCGGCCAAGAAAGAACCGTGGGGCCACGCTGTAACTCGATTTCTAGGGCCGGAAGGTTTGCTGATCGGGATTACCTTCACCCCCTGGATGCGAGAAGGTAAGTAACACCCGGGACCCTCCTCTTTGTCATCAGTGCACGCGCGCAGGAAATTCTCCTCCCGGACAAGTTCTTTGGTTTCTGCGGATTCCGCTTACCGATGCGGGAGAGAGCTAAGGTCGAAACGCCTTCAGATTTGCCTGCCGCGGTGCTTCCAGATCATCGGCCTGCTTCTTCACACGATCGCTTTCCTTTTGGGGAGCGTCCGAGTGTTCCTGCCTCCCTGCTTCGCTAATCGCGGCTTCAGACTGACTGCTCAATTACGAAGCTACCGGCTCGAGTTCAATTCCAACGTCGACAATTTCGACTTTAGGCGTGGTCGCGGACGCTGTTCGGCTGTGGTTCCGGCATCTTCGCTTGCCACGCCGCCATTTCGCGAATCCGGAAGTGGACGTTCCTTCGAATTGCAGAGAAGCAAACTTTTCTGAATGTGCCGCGACTGCGCGAAGACAGTGACGTTGCAAACCAGTGGAAATCGTTCCGAAAATCCTGAATCCACTCGCGTGATTTCCAGGGAGTTGTAATTCTCCGATCGAGGGTTCGCCAGAATTTTCTCGATCGCCCTGAGCACCATTTTTTGCCGGTCAATTCCGAACACGGTTGCTTCAACGCTTTCAGCCGTGCGGATAAACGTCCATCCGGAGTCCTGAATCTCACGGTCCAAACCGTGCCCGTCAAAATCCTTGACCAGTTTCCAGCCCCGCACGCAGGGCTCGGAGTCGAACTTCAGCTCTTTGGGGAGGAGTGCGTTGTCCTTGATCAGGATTGTCCCCGCCGTGATCTCTTGTGCTGTCAGCAATTCCTTGGACTCTCTCGTGTTTATCGGCACGATCAACTCGGCTCTTTAACCGCGACGTGCATGAGGCAATCCGATTCCAACCATCGAGCCATGTCACGTCTCGAGGTCGCCTCAATTCTTGGAATTAATCGGTCGTACTGAATTCGCGTCTTCCACCCAGATATCGGGCAAGAACGGTCAGCGTGATAGCTCCCATAAGCGCAGCCAGGTTGATGTAAATCATCTGACCTCGCACGAGGAGGTGAAACGCGTTGAAGATGAGTCCGCCCGCAACGGCACCGGCGATGCCCATTCCGATGTCCATGATTTGATCTCGCCTCTCGCTCGACATGACGCTTTCCGTCAGCCAACCCGCCACCAATCCATCCATCATCCAGAATAGTAGCGCCATGAATTTCCTCCTCTGGCCGGGAAGACAGGATCGAAATCATCCTTTCGTCGTCGCGAAGCGAATCTCTGACGGTCACTATCTCGAGAGAAGTTAAGAGGGGCGGAACCTTCCCGCCCCTCTTCCAAAACAATTTCCTGTTATTACGCCGTTACAGCAGCGGCGATCCGATGGTTGGTGGAGTTGGCGACGTTGAAGATTTCCACCTGGGGTGGCCCGTCAATCACTGTCGAAAGGGTCTTCGTCACTTCGGCGAAGCTGGCGCGGTTGTAAGCATCCGCGCTTTCCGCCCGATCCCACAAACTAATCGCGAAGGCTTCCGTTCCTGATGGAGCGATGAACGTCATTGCGTCTTGGAACCCCTTCTGCTTTCGAAGGGTCGGGATAACGCTCTTTTCAAGCTTTTCCGTGAATTCGGCAACGCTATTCGGTTTTAGGTGCATATAAACGCGGCGTGCAAACATGTTGGTCTCCTTGGATTTTCGTGATCAAGGGGTGATCCAGATAACTTCCAACTGTTAGGTCAGCTGAAGAATCCCTCAGTCCATTAACTATAATGGGTTAATTAACTTGAACTGTCAATCTCCTTTTGAGAATATATTTGGGCTGTTAAACATTTACAGTTAATCGCCGGAGGCGCTCCGTGGATGTCCGCAGGGTGATTAAGCAGCGACTGGAAGAACTGGGACTGGAACAGAAGGCCCTCGCGGCGGCCGCCGGCGTCACGGACTCCTATATCTCTCAATTGCTGACTCGAAAGAAACTGCCGCCCGCGCCGGACCGCACGGACATCTATATCAAAGTCGGAAAATTCTTGAAGCTTCCGGCGGGAAAGCTTTCCGAGTTGGCTGCCCACGAGCGTACCGAGGAATTGAAGAAAAAACTGTCGGATCCTCCGGTGCCTCTTTTTGCAGAAGTGCGGAAGCTCGTCTTGCGCAAATGCGCGCCCGACATCGCAAAGGAGATACGCTCCATTTTTGAAAAGCAGCCTTTCGGTGAATTGGAGCGCCTCGTGACACAGAAGCTTCTGGATGTCGCCAAGAAAGTCGCCAAGGAAGAACTCGAAAGCGAGAGCTGGCTGAAGCGGGTTGCGAACCTGAACGGCCGAAGCTATGAGGAGGTGCGGGTCATCGTCCTCGATTTCCTGGACACCGATGTCTTGAATGTTTCCGTCGAGAACTGCGTCGCTTTTCTCGATCCGCTCATTGATTCTTGGACGATCGACTTGGCCAACTTTGGGATGCAGATCGTCCTGAATCGGAGGCTGGCACCCAGGTACGTCAAGAAACTCGAGTTTGTGGAGAGGGAGCCGGATGAAATTTTCGGGGAAGAGCCTGGCCTCAAGGAATTCCTTCGTGACCCTGGCTTGAGCGGCGATGCTACCGATGATGAAATCGGGTTTTTGAAGAAACTCAATTTCAAAGGTCCCCGGCCCGCGGCGCTCTATTATTACCGCGAATTGCAGAACCTTAGAGATCCTCTTAATTTTCGCGAGTCCTCGGTCGCTCCGTCGCACAGAGTCGGAGACGCGACCCCCGTCTCGAAGCAAATGCAGTTGCATGGAAAAAAAGACGCGATCCAACGACGGGCGGAAAGCACAGACCGGCGTTCCCGCAAGAAACGCAAATCGAAGGCTGCGCGCTGAAAACCGCTATATTTGGGTCGCGATGTCTCCTGCCGAGGAACTGTCCGCCGTTTTGCCGCTTCTACAGGGCTTGGAATTCTTGCTCGCTCACTAAACCTAAAATGGGAGGGACCTTCAAAAATGGCCCCGTGTCTTTCCCGTTCTGGAACGAAAGCGAATTGCCAAGCGAGACGGTTTCCCGGTCTTAAGGGCGATTTGAATCTACTTCGCCTTTGAATTCAAGAATTTGGCACGAGTTAATCTCCATCTCTCCGAGCTAAAAAATCCAAATTACGTTTGGCACAGGCTGTGCATAGATTTTTGTCGACGCGGGTCATTATGAAATTTAGAAATCAAGATTCAGTTTCCAAGTGACGGCTTGAATGCGCACTGTTAGCTCAAGCGTAGATATCTCTTCACAAAACGGTGTTCCCGAGTTTTTAGCATCCATTTCGTGTGTCGCGAACGCGGGGAACTTATCGCCAAAGGGAAGCCCTTTCTCATTTTAGCTGCCTCCGTGACGTGTCAATGACGCGGCGGGGTAACGCCATTCATCGTTTGAATAGGAGACGCTGATGCGTAAGGTCGCAATCGGAAGAAATTGGATAATGGCGTTCCTGCTTGCAGGAGTCGTGGCTGGATGCGGCCGAGAACAAACGCTAAGCCCCGCGGCGCCGATTGTAGTTTCCACAGTGCCGGCTAACGGCGCTACCGCCGTCCCCGTCAACACGCCAATCTCCGCCACATTCAGCGAACCCATGAACGCCACATCGATCAACGGGACGACCTTTACCTTGACAGGGCCGGGAACAGTTCCTGTCGGAGGAGCGGTCACTTACTCCGGTGGCACGGCGACGTTTACTCCGGCGTCCATTCTTGTCAACAGCACGTTATATACCGGCACGATTACCACAGGCGCGAAAGATCCCGCGGGCGCCACGCTGGCCGCCAATTATGTATGGACTTTCATGACCGCTGCGGCTCCCGCCGTCATTTCCACAGTTCCCACAAATGGGGCAGCCGGTGTGGCCGTCAACACCCCTGTGTCGGCCACGTTCAGCGAGGCGATGGATCCTACGTCGATCACCGGAGCAACGTTCACGCTTACCGGCCCGGGATCCACTCCGGTTGCTGGCAGCGTGACTTACGCGGGGACCACCGCGACGTTCACCCCGACCACCGTTCTTGCGGGAAACACCTTGTTCATGGCTACGATCACCACGGGTGCGAAAGATCCCACGGGCGCTGCGCTGGCCAGCAATTTTGTTTGGAGCTTCACGACGGGACCGATCCCCGTTGTACTCCTCACGAATCCTTTGAACGGTGCAATCAATGTGCCCTTGAACCAGAAGATTACCGCGACTTTTAGCGTGCCGATGAACGCCTTGTCGGTAATGGCCGCCGGGACATTTACGCTCGCGGTGGCACATGGCGCCGCTGTTGGCGGAACGGTGAGCTATGTGGCGGCAGCGAACACGGCGACGTTCACGCCCGCGGTGAATTTGCTGCCCAGCACCCAATATACGGCCACCATTGACACGTCGGCGATAAGTGCGGGGGGCAACGCCCTGGCCAGCAATTACGTGTGGAGTTTTACGACGGGGCTCATTCCCGACACGACACCACCGACCGTAACTATCACCGTCCCCGCGTCAGCGGCGACAGATGTTCCTACGAATCAAATCATCACCGCAACATTCAGCGAGGCAATGGATCCGGCAACGATCACGGCCTCGGGGACTTTCACTGTAGCGGTCGCGGGAGTGGGCGGCGCTGCTGTGCGGGGAACGGTCACCTACTTGGGTTCGATCGCTACGTTTACGCCACTAGCGAATCTCGCGGCCAGCACGCAATACACGGCCACGATCACGAATGCGGCGACAGACCTCGCCGACAACGCTTTGGTAGCCGGCGCCGTACCCAATCCGTGGAGCTTTACGACAGGTACCGCCCCGGACACCACTCCGCCAACCATAACCCTCACGAGTCCCGCCGATGGGGGAACCAACGTTGCGCTCAACTCGGCGGTAAACGCGACGTTCAGCGAGGCGATGGATCCGGCGACCATACTCGCGCTTGGAACCTACACATTGGCCGTGGCCGGGCCGGACGGAGCATCGGTTGCGGGAACGGTTACGTATGATGTGGCAACCGACATCGCAACCTTCACACCGGCCGCGAATCTCACAGCCAGCACGCAATATACGGCCACGATTACGACTGCAGCGACAGACCTGGCCGGGAATGCATTGGCAGGCGGTGCTGTCCCTAATCCCTGGACCTTTACCACGGGGGCGGCGGTCGGCCCAACCGGGCCTCCCCTGGGAACGGCTTCGACATTTGGGGCCTTCGGAGGCGGCGCTGGCATAACGAATCAAGGGCTTAACACAATAATAAATGGAGATATCGGGACCACCGCGGTTTCTACCGCAGTTACCGGATTCAACGATGCCGGCCCGGGATGCATTTACACGGAAACGCCGCTAAACGTGGGCGTGGTAAATGGGACGATTTACACGGCCCCGCCGCCTCCTACTGTTACGTGTCCAACGGAAGGCACGGCCACCACGTTCGCGATTGC
Source organism: uncultured Acidobacteriota bacterium (assembly GCA_963838705.1). Taxonomy (GTDB): domain Bacteria; phylum Acidobacteriota; class Terriglobia; order Acidiferrales; family UBA7541; genus Palsa-147. The sequence continues at coordinate 1,614,153 of CAWIRU010000007.1, forward strand.
GACACAAGCCGCGAGCGACGCGCTGACTGCGTATAACGATCTTTCTCCTGCTTCTCTCCCTGGGGGTACGGATCCGGGCGCAGGCCAACTCGGTGGACTCGTTCTAGCTCCGGGCATTTACAAAGCCTCCGGCGGCTCATTCTTGCTCACAGGATCGGATCTGACGTTGGACGCTCAAGGCAACACGAACGCCATTTGGGTATTTCAGTCGGCGAGCTCGCTTACGGTGGGCGCACCCGGAGCTCCGCGCAACATCATCCTGATCAACGGAGCACAAGCCAGCAACGTGTATTGGTACGTGGGCAGCATGGCGACGATCAACGCGGCAGGCGGCGGCACCATGGTGGGCACCATCATCGCGTCCGCTGGTGTCACGTTTTCAACCGCCGGAAACGCGGCGATAACGACGCTCAACGGCAGAGCCTTGGCGCTCAACGCATCGGTGACCATGGTGAACACCGTGATCAACGTACCTGCTCCGTAAAAAGCAGCGATCTGAGAGGTACGCAGGAGCCGGCTTGATGCCAGTGAAGTAGGTGTCGTTAGCCCGCTTCGCGGCCGGCAGGCACGATTCAGGAGGCGACAATGAAACTGGGGGCTCGCATTTTTGCCACGTTGGTGGTTGCTTTCGTGATCGTGCCTGCAATTTATGCCAATGACGAGACAAAGTCGAAATCAAAGGCGACGAATGACGAGCCTGCCGATTCCGTCGCCGCCGCGCCTCAGCCAAACGACTCTAAAACGCTGCCGGTAGAGTCCTCAACGATCCGGCCATCGCTTTCCGAAGCGGAAGCACAGCCGGCGGCTCGCATGTACGAAGGAGAAAATCCGAGAAACTACACTCCCAGGGTCGAGTGGTTCCTGGGTTATTCCTTCTGGCGGGCAATTCCAACGGCGACAAGCAACCGTATGGGCTACCTGCATGGGGGAAGCACCTCTGTCGCGTATAACTTCAACAGGTATCTGGGACTGGTGGCGGATTTTGGCGGCTATGACAACACTCGCCTGACGCTTTTCAGCCCAACGGGAAGCCGAACGGTAAATGCTGGAGGGAGCGCCTACACTTATATGCTTGGCCCGCGCCTCTCTTACCGCAGGTACGAACGATTCACTCCATTTGTCCAAGCGCTGTTCGGAGGAGCATATGCGACTTCCGTGACGATCTCCGGATGTACCGGAGCCTCGATTTGCACGCCCCTCGGTTCCGATAACGCGTTCGCCATGATGTTTGGCGCGGGCTTCGATATCAAGATAAATCATTACCTCGCTCTCCGCCCGTTTGAGGGTGACTACCTGCTGACGAATTTCATGAATCCTCTTTCAACAAGCGGGCAACAGCGTGGATGGCAGAGCAACGTGCGATTCTCTTCGGGAATCGTCCTTCGTTTCGGCGGGAAACCCGCTCCGCCGCCGAGCGTGCCTATGGCGGCTACATGCGCCGCAAATCCGGAATTCGTTTATGCCGGGTCAGGAGATATCGTTGCGGTGCGTGTTCAGACCACGAATCTCGGACAATATCCTTTGAATTATTCATGGTCGGCTAGCGGCGGCGCAGTAGACGGCAATGGTCCCGAGGTCCGCTGGAACTCTTCAAACGTTCAGCCAGGCACGTACTCGATCAAAGTGCGCGTGGACGACGGCCGGAACAGCTCGGCGGGATGCTCGGCGAACATTCGCGTTGAGGTTCGGCCAAATCGTCCGCCGACGATCGCGTGCACCGCAGACCGCACGTCAGTGACGGCTGGTGACACGGTGGTAATTACTGCCGTAGCCAGCGATCCCGACAATGACCCTTTGACTTTTACCTGGAATGCCAGCGGTGGCAGAATTGAAGGCTCCGGAACGTCCGTGAAACTTCAGACGGCCGGTTTGTCCCCCGGATCGTACTCGATCGCAGGGCACGTGGACGATGGCCGGACCGGTACGGCCGATTGCACCCTGAGTATTGACGTGCAGGCGGCGCAGCCTCCGCCTGAAGTGAAGGAACTTGAAACTAGGCTTGCACTTCATAGCATATATTTCCCGACCGCCAGGCCAACAGCAGCAAATCCCACCGGCGGTCTGGTCGAGAGCCAGCAGAAGGTTCTGCTATCGCTCGCCCGCGATTTCACTCGGTATCTCACGTTCAAGCCTGACGCACATTTGATCCTCGAGGGCCACGCCGACCTTCGTGGCTCGGTTGAATACAACCAGGGCCTGACGGAGCGGCGTGTAGACCGCACCAAAAATTTCCTGGTCGAACACGGGGTTCCCACAGGCAACATCGAGACTCGCGCATTGGGTAAACAGGACGACCTGGACGCGGCTCAGGTAAGACAATTGGTCGAACAGAATCCTGAGCTGACTCCTGAGGAGCGGCAACGAATCGAGGCAAACCTGCAGGTAATCGTTTTGGCCAATAACCGGCGCGTGGACGTCTCGCTCAACACAACGGGACAACAGTCGGTTCGTCAATATCCGTTTAATGCAAAAGATTCACTGACCTTGTTGAGCACCAAGGGCGGTGAAAGTGAAAAATCGGCGAAAGCGCCGGCGAGAAAGACGACTACCGAACCGTAAAGATGGGGTCGTTTTGGCTCCGCTCGCCTGATCAAGGCGAGAGTCAACGTCACTGCGTGCGCCACCGCGCCCATGGGAACGGTGAAGCGTGTGGAGTTTCCTGTTTCATCGAATGGATCGCACGCAACAGCCATCTCACTCATCTCTGGTAGATCTCTAATACTCAAACACACCTTCAAGCTTCCTTGTCGCTCGCGCACTTTCGTTTGAGGTCAGCACTTCATCTATTTCAGACATTCGCAGCGCGCTCCAGCCTCGTAAGACCATCCCCGATTGAGAATTTCGCTTAAGAACCGCGCCGGGCACGCAGTGGCGCGACATGGCCAAGTGAATTTTATTGGCGAACGGGATGAGTGCGGGGCTATAAAAGATTGTCAATTGAGACGCGGGTTGGAGAATCGCGTAGATAGCAGTAGGGTAGGGCGTATGGGTTGCACACGACGCGCGGTGCTCGCGGGCATGGGACTGGCGGCACTTGAGGCGGCGGTGCCCCCGATGGCCAAGAAGGCCGCAGCATTTTCATTAATCGCGCCGCTGACGCCGGAAACCGTCGCGGGGACTTGCCCGTTCAGGCTTGCCGTAATCAACGACGAGATCACGCAGGACTTCGAGAAGGCATGTCAAATCGTGTCGGGCGATTTCGGACTGCATTGGATTGAGCTTCGCACGATGTGGGACAAAAACGTCACCGAACTCATCGAGAAAGAGTTAGAGGACGCGCGGAAGCTCCTCGGCGAACATAAACTGCGAGTGACCGATATCGCGAGCCCGCTCTTTAAGACCGACTGGCCCGGAGCTCCCCGGTCAACTCAGGGTGGAGGCCGCGACCAATTTCATGCGGACACGGATGCGAGCGGCCAGGATAAGCTGCTTGAACGGTGTATTTGGCTCGCTAAATTTTTCGAGACCGACAGAATTCGCTGTTTCGACTACTGGCGATTGGAAGATCAGAAGCCCTACAGGGAAGAAATCAACGCCAAGCTTCAGAATGCTGCGGAACGCTGCGCCAAAGACAATATCATCTTGCTTCTCGAAAACGAGATGTCCTGTAACACGGCAACCGGGGAAGAATCGGCCGCCGTGCTGAAGGCGATTCCGAACAAGAACTTCATGTTGAACTGGGATCCCGGTAATGCCGCGGCGATCGGGAGCACGCCATATCCAACCGGCTATGATTTACTTCCCAAAGACCGGATTGGCCACTGCCACTGTAAGGATGTGGTGGCTAAGCCGGACAAAAAATACGAATGGGCACCGGTAGGTGGCGGCATTGTGGATTGGATTGGGCAATTCCAGGCTTTGCAGCGCGACGGATTCCACTACGCCGTGAGTCTCGAAACTCACTGGCGCGGCGCAGGCACGCCTGAAGCGTCCACGCGCGCCAGCATGGCCGGACTGCGGAAGACGCTCGCGAGGGCCGGAATTTCCTGCTGATCACAAGCTGGCCTGCCTGCTGGCGACGGAGTGTAATCTCGGCTTTCAAAGCGCTGCTCACGAAAAGGAAAATTATGGTCACACGACGTGAGTTTCTCGATGCGCTCGCTGTGAGTGCGGCGACGCTGGCGGTGGGGGCGACCGCAAGAAGCTATAGCCACATCCTCGGCTCCAACGATCGTCTCAATTTTGCTGTTGTCGGCCTGAACGGCCGCGCCAACGGTCTTCTCTCGGCGCTCAAGGCGAACCACAGCGCCGCACGCGTCTCGCATGTGTGCGATGTGGACAGCGATATTCTGAGAAAGTTTGCCGGCAGTGTGCAACAGGAGATGGGCGAGGCCCCCTCGGCAGAAAAGGATTTTCGCAGGATTCTCGAGCAGAGAGATGTGGACGCCATCGCAATTGCTACTCCCGACCATTGGCATGGGCCGATGGCCATCGCCGGATTGCAAGCGGGCAAGCACGTGTATGTGGAGAAACCGTGCAGCCACAATCCGGCTGAGGGAGTGATGCTGGTGCAGGCGCAACAGAAATATCGAAAGCTGGTGCAGATGGGCACGCAGCAGCGGTCTTCACCGCACACCATCGAGATCGTCGAAAAGATTCACCAGGGCATCATCGGTAGGCCTTACTTCGCGAAGGCGTGGTACAGCAACGTCAGAAAATCGATTGGCACAGGCAAAGAAGTGCCCGTTCCGGCGCAGCTTGATTGGGACTTGTGGCAGGGCCCGGCACCAAGGCGTCCGTATCGCGACAACGTGCAGCCGTATAACTGGCACTGGTTCAGACTCTACGGTACGGGCGAGACACTCAATAATGGAACGCACGAGGTTGATGTCTGCCGCTGGGCACTGGGCGTCGACTACCCGTCGAAGGTCACTTCGTCCGGCGGCAGATACCATTTCAAGGACGACTGGCAATTTTATGACACGCTTGTGACGAGCTTCGAATACGACGACAAGATGATCACTTGGGAGGGCAAGAGCTGCGAGGGAATGAAGTATTACGGCCGCGATCGTGGTTCGGCAATCATGGGAACCACAGGCACTGTGCTCATTGATCGCGGCGGCTACGAGATATACGACCTAAGCGGTAATAAGACGAGCGAGGTCAAGGCTGGCAGTGTAACCACTTCCGCGGACTTGATCGGCCGCGATTCCATGACGGACGCGCACTTGGCCAACTTCATCGCGGCGATCCGCAATGGCGAAAAACTCAATGCTCCCGTCTCTGACGGCAACATCACCGTTACGATGCTGCAACTTTCCAACATCGCCTGGGAAGTCGGCAGGGAGCTGCACCTCGACATGAAAGACGGTCGCATTCAAGGCGATCCGGAAGCGATGAAAATGTGGGGACGCGAGTATGAAAAGGGCTGGGAGCCGCGCGTTTAGGGGGTAAGCAATTTTGCAAGCGTTCTCTACAGAGCACGAGCAGCTAGCCGCCTATGACAAGTAGCGTATCCCGCCGCGATTTCCTTCACTCCGGGACACTCGCAGGGGCGGCGTTGGCCGCTCCGAGCGGCGTCTTCGCGTTCGATCAGCAACTGTCATCAGGTGACGAACCATCTCCTATTCGTCTCGGCCTCGCCAGCTACACGTTTCGTAACTTCAGTCGCACTCAGTTGATCGGATTTATGAAGCAGCTCAATGTGTCCGCGCTAAACGCGAAAGATGTCAAAGATCATCTCCCGATGAATTCGCAGGACGAGGCGGCTGCGCTTGCGGACTACGCCGCGGCGGGAATAAAGCTTCACGCGGCCGGTGCCATCTACTTCGAGAAAGATGAAGATGCGGACATCCGAACGAAGTTCGAATACTGCAAGCGAGCAGGAATTGCAGTCATTGTCGCGGGAGACCCCGCGCCGGAAACTCTGCCCCGGATCGAAAAATTCGTGAAGGAGTTCGACATCCGCGTCGCGATCCACAATCACGGACCAGAAGATAAGTTATGGCCGTCGCCGCTCGACGTGCTGAGGGCGGTAAAAGGCATGGACGCGCGCATCGGGTGCTGCATTGATGTCGGGCATGCGGCTCGTGCCGGGACCGACGTCGTTCAGGCAATCCGCGAAGCGGGCCGGCGGCTATTTAACGTGCACATGAAGGACCTCACGAATTTCCAGAGCAAGGAAAGCCAGGTGGCGGTGGGGGACGGCATCATGCCGGTGCGAAGGATGTTTGAAGCGCTGCTCGCGACGAAGTACGAAGGCTACGTCGATTTGGAATACGAGATCCATCCTGACGATCCCATGCCGGGAGTTATCGCCAGTTTCGCTTATATGCGAGGCGTTCTGGCAGGTCTGGGGTACGCACGCTAGGGCTGAAAACCCTTGGATCCGCGGTGAAAGGGCGCGGCGAAAAGCTTGCCATTTATCTCGCACAGCACCATGCGGCCGCAATATAAAATTACGGCGTCTCTTCCTGCGGAATTTTCAATTCAGCCGCACGAAGCGCGTGTCGAACGGCTCCGGTACAAAAAGCTGCCACTGATCATCCAGGCATTGATCCCGTCGCGTCTTCTAGCCTCGCCCTAGGCGCGAATCAAACCAACTCCCAGCACTACCACACTGATCGCCAGCACGATCGCTCCCGCATACAACGACCAAATCCATTGATTCGGGCGATCCGGCGTGAACGCCACCGAGAGAAAGAACCCTAGTGAAATCAAAATGCCTGCCAGCGGCACGCCGATGCGCACCATCCACGCGAACCCGGGTTCCAGCGCCGCATGCTCGACAAACATCTGGCAGATAAGCGAGAGAATCACGAGTACGCCTGCATGCGCATGCCCTGCTCGAAAGAAACTGGTCTGTAGCGGCGAAGGCTTCATACCTCGCATCTGGCCGCTAAACAGCCTCAGCAGAAAGTACCCGCCGTATTGAATTGTCGGCACGGTAATCAAAAGGATGCCGGACATCAGCCTCGCGTCACGGTTCATTTTTTCCTCCTGCAATCAGGCCAGACGAGCGAATCGCGGACGATCAAGTGACGGTTCATTAGACCGCACGATTCGATCGGAACCAGAAGTCTACTGCCTCACAAGCGCAATGTGAACTTCACGTCGTGAGTGCAGCGGACGACGGGCCCCGAATGTATGCAAATTCACTTTTCAGGTAAATGCGTTTCTTAGAACGGAGTCTGCAAGCTGTCCATGTTGGTTGGCTTGCATTTCTTTCATATTCGATTTGGGTGTAGACTCGTCGCCGTTTCTCGAATTCAAGAAGGAGTTTCAAGTGGAGACGAAGCCATCGGTACTTAAGATCTGTGATTGGAGATGCAAGCTCTTCGACGGGCGGCGGATGCTTGTCTGGTGCTTGGCGATTGGCACGTTCGCTGCGATTTCAGTGAAGGCTGCGAACGCCTCTGGTGACGACGACAAGAAGGCCGTCGGCGCGCTCGACGCCGAATACCAGGCGGCCGTGAAAAAGAACGATGCGGCCACGATGGATCGCATTTTGGCGGACGATTTCGTCCTTGTGACGGGTTCCGGCAAGACTCATACCAAGGCGGATTTGCTCGCGGACGCCCAAAGCGGAAATCCCCCGTACGAACATAATGACGAACTTGAAAAAACGGTTCGCGTTTGGGGCGACACGGCAATAGTTACGGTAAAGCTTTGGGAAAAAGGCATAGACGGCAGAATGCCATTCGACCACACGTTCTGGTTTAGCGACATCTATATGCGCACTGCCGCCGGCTGGAAATATGTATTTGGCCAATCGTCATTGTCGTTGCCCAAGACCCCGTAAAGAAGAAGAATCGTTGCGAGTTACGATGCGATACGTTCACCCGACAGGAGAGCACAAACGGGAAATACGGTGCCGGGCGCTCGGTAGTCGTGGACCGACATCATCGCGTCATCGCTGGAAACAAAACCGTTGAAACGGCGCGCGCCGCCGGAATGAACTCGATCGCGGTCAGCGAAACTGATGGTTCGTCCCTCGTAGCTGTACGGCGTGGCGACCTCGACCTCAACAGGGACCAGAAAGCGGCAGAGCTCGCGATTGCCGACAACGGTATTGGAGAACTTGGCCTCGAATGGAATCCCGAAGTGCTCGCCTCGCTCGGTGCGGACCTCGCGCAGTTTCGCGGAGGCATGAAGCATCATCTTCGTGCAAGCAAGATCGCGATGACGTTCGCGATGACGGTCGCATTCGCCTCGAGCCTGGAGAAGGTCTGCTCTAACCTCGTGCCGTTCCTGCTGAAGTTGAGCTATTGTGCAGCCTCGGGCCGATAGCGGATAAGACCCATAGTTCTAACTGGACCCCGCTGTTTGTGGAGAGTTCGATGCCGGAAAAATTGCAGGGTTCGGGAGTGGCCGCGATCGTACTGGCAGCGGGAACTTCGTCGCGCATGGGAAGCCCGAAGCAATTACTGCGCATCGGCACGCAAACGCTGCTTGAGCGCACGCTCGAAATTCTTCGGCGATCGAAGGTAGACGAAATCCTGGTGGTACTTGGGCACGAAGCGGCGGCTATTCAAGCGCAAGTTGACCTCGCCGGAGTGAAGATCGTGTTGAACGCGGCATATCGGGAGGGAATGGGAACGTCGCTGCGGGAAGGCGTGTCGAACGTTGCACCGAACTCGCGCGCGGCTATGATTGTGCTCGCTGACCAGCCGTTTCTGCAGGCCGCCACGATCGACCGCCTGATTGATGAATACGACGCGAAGAAACCGCAGATCGTGCTTCCTCTGTATAGAGGATTTCGCGGAAATCCAGTCCTTCTCGATCGATCCGTATTTCCAGAAGTCGCGGGTTTGGCCGGCGACGTTGGCTGCCGAGCGATTTTTGGCAGCCACACGGAAAATATTCTGAAAGTTTCAGTGGAGGATGCCAGCGTGCTGCTCGACGCCGACACGAAGGCGGATCTCGACAAATTTCAGCAGGCGAGTTCGCTAGCAGAATTCGTGCCGGCGCTGCTGGAGTCAGCGCAAACTGGGGACCGCGAGGCTGGCGCAGCCGAAATCCCTGCGGCCCGGTCGCAGCTTGTAATTGTGGGGCAGGAGGCCGTTGGGAAAGCACTCGTGAGACTTGGCGGCGTCCTGAAGTTTATGGTGACAGTCGTTGATCCTTTTCTCAGGATCGACGAACTGCCGGGCGCCGACTGGGTTTTGCATACGCTGGATTTTTCACGGCTGCCGGCATCCTCCGAAGCTTTTGTTGTGGTGGCCAGCCGAGGCCGATTCGACGAAGAAGCGATCGAGCGATCACTGAATGCAGGCGCGGCGTACGTCGCGCTGGTAGCCAATAAGAAGAGAGCCGCGGAAGTGATCAAGGCCGTCCAAATGCGAGGAATGTCACAGGAACTGCTTGTTCGCTTCCACGCGCCTGCGGGGATCGATATTGGAGCGGATGGGCCCGAAGAAATAGCTCTCAGTGTCTTGGCCGAAATTGTTTCCGAGCGGCATCACGTCTTCGTCACGAAGACCCGCCGCTGAGTAACCTGCTCGATAGTTTCCGTCAGTTTTCCACCTACGAGGAATGTGATGCGAGGATCAGCGCGCGCCGGGAGTGTCGCACTGAGTGATGACCTTCGTGCCGCGGTCTTCGCCAGATTGCTCAGAGGCGTTCTCATTGCCACTCGTTTCCTTGTCCTTTAGCGGGCGAGCATCGCCGCCGCGACGAACCGCAACGATCTGGCTCACTATGCTGAGACCGATTTCTTCGGGGACCTGGGCGCCGAGATCGAGGCCCGCCGGAGCCCAAACCCTATCGAGCTTCTCGCGCGGAACGCCCGCAAGAGCGACGTAATCGAGTACAAGCCGGGCGCGATGCTTGCTTGCGATCAACGCGATGTAAGCAGCGTTTCCTTCGAGCGCTTTCTGAAGCGAGATGTGATCGCCTTTATGTTGTGTGGCGATCACGACGAAGCTATGCGGGCCGATCGCTGCTTCAGTGAGATCGAGATCGTTTGTGAGGATGCGATCCGCCGCCGGAAAGGCGTTCCGATCAGCAATCGGATCATCCACGGTGATCGAGAAGCCCATAATGCGGCCAAGTGTGGCGAGAGTTTCCGCGATGCGGCCGTGTCCGATGATCAGAAGCTCCGGCCTTGGCAGAACCGGCTCGATGTAAACGTCCATCACGCCTCCGCAAGGCATGCCAACTCCCAGCAATTCGTCGGTCATATCGAGAGTGATGAGCTGAGGCTTCTCGCTCGTGATGCAATTAATGGCTTCACGCCGGACGGTGCTTTCCGCGCAGCCGCCGCCGATCCAACCGAGAATGATTTTGCCTTCGGCATCGATAATCGCCTTGCTGCCCGGTTTGGCCGAAGACGAGCCGTCGACCCGGACCACGGTCGCAAGCGCGAAAGGCTTTCGCTCCGCGATCAACTCATTCGATTTATTGATGACGTCTATCGACATTGCCGTGAAGTTATTATAGGCTCCGGTTCGCGGGCGGGCAATGAACGCAAAGTTTTCGGGGCCGAACGGTGCTAAGGTTCGCGACGACTTTTCCCATCCACGCAGCGCCGGCGAAATCCCGAGTCCTTCGCCGAATGGACTGGAACCCGGTTGACGGCGACAGACTTCTTATCGCCCCGCGCATCCCAAACAACCAAATCGAAGAAATCCGCATAAGTTCCTGTAACAAGCCTGGGAGGTCAATAAATGATTCCGGCATCGTTTGAATACGTCAGAGCAAAAACACTCCCCGAAGCCATCGCAATGTTGCAGCAGCACGGTGACGACGCAAAAATTTTGAGCGGCGGGCAGAGCTTGATCCCGATGATGAAACTGCGGATTGCGCGGCCTGGCTGGCTCGTGGACATCAATTCCGTCGCGGGACTCGATTACATCAAGGAAGAAGGCGGATTTCTAAAGATCGGTGGACTGGTGAGAGAAGCCGAAATCGACGCGTCCGCACTGATCCAGTCGAAATATCCGATCATTCACGACACCGCGAGTGTGATCGCCGATTCCCAAGTTCGAAACCTCGCAACCATGGGCGGAAATCTGGCGCACGGCGATCCGGCCAACGACCATCCCGCGACCATGGTGGCTCTGGGCGCTCAGGTTGTGGCCACCGGGCCGAAGGGCGAGAGAGTCATACCGATCGAGCAATTCTTTTTGTCTATATTCAGCACTGCACTCAAACCGGACGAGATTCTGACCGAAATTCGCATTCCGGTTCCTCCGCCACGAAGCGGAGGCGCTTACGTCAAGCTCGAACGCAAAGTGGGAGATTTCGCCACTGTCGCGGTGGCGGCCCAGGTGACTCTAGACGCCCAGGGAGCTTGCCAAAAGGCAGGCATCGGGCTGACCAACGTTGGCCCAACTCCGATAAAGGCTCGGAAAGCGGAAGACTTCCTGCGCGGCAAGAAGCTCGACGAGGGCAACATCAAGCAAGCGGGCCAACTGGCATCTGACGAATCGGCGCCGAGCGCAGATCTGCGTGGTCCGGTTGAATACAAAAAGGGATTGGTCAAAGAGTTGACTCAACGTGCGCTCAAGCTCGCTCTTGCGCGCGCCAGCAAGTAAAGTTCTCGATCGGGAGAAACCAATGGCAAAAAAGCAAGTCGTTCATCTGAAAGTGAATGGCCGCGAGCGAGAGGCCGTCGCCGAACCCAGATTGCTGCTGGTTCACTTCATCCGCGACGTCCTGGGACTCACTGGCACCCACGTCGGATGCGACACCAGCAATTGCGGCGCTTGCACCGTAATCCTCGACGGCAAATCGGTCAAATCCTGCACGATGTTTGCAGTGCAGGCCGACGGTTCGGAGCTGCTGACCGTGGAAGGCCTCATCAAAGACGGACAGTGGCATCCATTGCAAGAGGGATTCAAGCAAGAACACGGGCTGCAATGCGGCTTCTGCACTCCTGGCATGCTGATGTCTACGTTCGCATTGCTGCAACGAAATCCCGAGCCCACCGAGGAAGAAATTCGCTGGGGCATTTCCGGCAATCTGTGCCGCTGCACCGGCTATCAGAACATCGTGAAAGCAGTTCAGTTTGCCGCCGCCAAGATGGGACAAGCTAAGCAACAGCCGGTGGAAGAAGGAGTGGCAAAGTGATTACGAAAACCTCTCCCGAAGTCGGTGGCATGGGCCATCCGATTAAGCGCAAGGAAGATTCGAGATTCATCCAAGGCAAAGGCAATTACGTGGACGATATCCATCTGCCCGGCATGGTCTATGGGCATATGGTGCGCAGCCCGTACGCCCACGCGCGCCTCAAGTCCATCAACATCGATAAGGCGAAGCAACTGCCCGGCGTTCTGGCCATCATCACAGGCGAAGACCTCGCTAAGGCAAATCTTGCCTGGATGCCGACGCTCTTTTTCGACAAACAGATGGTGCTGGCCACAGGAAAGGTCCTGTTTCAGTCGCAGGAAGTTGCTTTCGTAGTCGCCGAGGATCAATACACCGCCGCCGATGCGGCTGAACTGGTGGAAGTCGAGTACGAAGAGTTACCCGTATTGGTAGATCCTCACAAGGCCACTGATTCGGATGCGCCCATTCTTCGCGAAGATCGCGAAGAAAAATCCAATCACATTTTTCACTGGGAAGTCGGCGACAAAGCAGCCACCGAGAAAGCCTTCGCTGACGCACCCGTAAAGGCCAGCGTTCACGCCATCTCTCAGCGATGCCATCCCGCGCCGCTTGAAACTTGTGGCTGCGTTGCCGATTTCAACAAAGCGACGGAGAAGCTGACGATTTACCTCACTTCTCAAGCGCCGCATGCTCACCGCACTCTTTTCTCGATCGTTGGCGGAATTCCAGAACAGAATATCCGCGTCGTCTCTCCGGACATCGGCGGCGGCTTCGGAAACAAGGTTCCCATTTATCCCGGATACGTTTGCGCGGTGGTAGCTTCATTGACGCTAGGCGTGCCGGTGAAGTGGATTGAAAGTCGATCCGAGAATCTTCAATCCACGGGGTTTGCCCGCGATTACCACATGACCGCTGAAATTGCGGCCGACCAGAACGGCAAAGTGAAAGCCCTGCGCGTAAAAACCCTGGCCGATCACGGTGCGTTCAACGCGGCAGCGCAGCCCACGAAATTTCCCGCAGGCTTATTCAGCGTTTGCACGGGTTCTTATGACTTTAAGAACTCATTCTGCGAAGTTGACGGCGTGTACACCAACAAGGCTCCCGGCGGTATCGCTTATCGCTGCTCCTTCCGCATCACCGAAGCGGCTTATTTGATTGAGCGGGCGATCGACGTCCTTGCCAGCCAGTTGAAAATGGATCCCGCCGAATTCCGCCGCAAGAATTTCATCCAGCCGGATCAATTCCCCTACAGGACTCCGCTCGGCTGGACCTACGACAGCGGGAACTACGAAGGCGCGATGAACAAGGCGCTCGAGATGATCGGCTACAAGGAGCTTCGTAAAGAGCAGGAGGAGAAGCGCAAGAAGGGCGAACTGATGGGCATTGGAATTTCAAGCTTCACGGAGGCGGTCGGAGCCGGTCCTGCCCATACTTTCGACATTGCGGGCATCAAGATGTTCGATAGCGCGGAGATTCGCGTCCACCCGACTGGGAAAGCGATCTGCAGAATGGGCACCAAGAGCCAGGGTCAAGGGCATGAGACCACCTACGCTCAGATCGTCGCTCAGGAGCTTGGTATTCCAGCTTCCGACGTGATCATTGAAGAGGGCGACACGGACACCGCGCCTTACGGTCTCGGAACTTACGCCAGCCGCAGCACACCGACATCGGGCGCCGCGACAGCCATCGCCGCGCGAAAAATTCGAGACAAGGCCAAAAAAATTGCCGCTCATTTGCTGGAGTGCAGCGAAGCAGATCTGGAATGGGAAACGGGCAAGTTCTTCGTGAAGGGCGCACCCAGTAAGTCCAAGACCATTCAGGAAATCGCCTTTGCCGCTTACACCAACATTCCTCCCGGCCTCGAAGCTGGTCTCGAAGCCGTCGACTATTACGATCCGCCGAACCTCACGTTTCCCTTCGGAACGTATATCTGTGTCGTGGACATCGATAAAGGCACCGGAGAAGTAAAGGTGCGCCGCTTCGTAGCGGTAGATGACTGCGGCAACGTGATCAATCCAATGATTGTGCAAGGCCAAATACACGGTGGCTTGACCGAAGGCCTGGCCATCGCTTTCATGCAGTTGATTGACTATGACGAAAACGGAAACGTCCAGGGCGGCACTTTCATGGACTACCTGATCCCGACCGCGGTCGAGACGCCGCACTGGGAAACGGGCAGCACTTGTACGCCGTCACCTCATCATCCGTTCGGTGCAAAGGGTGTCGGAGAATCGCCCAACGTTGGATCTCCGGCTGCCTTCGTTAACGCTGTTGTTGACTCGCTTTCGCATCTGGGCGTTAAGCATATCGACATGCCCATCACGCCTTGGAAAGTGTGGAATATTTTGAAAGAAAAGGGTGTGGCGAGCTAGCAATGGGATTGCAAATCGAAAAAACCTTCCAGGTCAAAGAGCCGGTTGACCAGGTTTGGAGCGTCCTGAGCGATCCTAGGAAGGTTGCCTCCTGCGTGCCCGGAGCACAAATCACAGAGCAGGTAGATGAAAAGACCTACAAGGGCACGATCAGCGTTAAAGTGGGCCCGAGCGTCACCGATTACAAGGGCGACGTGCAAATTATCAGGCTCGACCCTCAGAATCACGAGATCGAAATTCTGGGCAAAGGGCAGGATGTCAGGGGCCGTGGCAGCGCATCGATGAAGATGACGGGAAAACTTCGGACGCTTGATGGCGGAGGCACCGAAGTTACAAGCACTTCGGAGTTGAACGTGGTGGGAATCCTGGCGCAGATGGGATCGCGAGTCATCACCGAAGTCTCGAACATCATGTTTGGGGAATTTGTGAAGAATTTTCAAGCCCGCCTTGCACAGCCCTCGGACGCCCCGGAGACGGCTGCGGCAGCAGCCAAGCCTATCAGTGGCGCTTCGCTGGCGTGGCAGGCGGCAAAGGGAGTATTTCGCCGCGACTCCTGAGGCTTCCTGGAGTTAGAATTTCATCTGAGTTTCACCCACCATGCCGGCCTCCCCAACGCTTCCCGAGCACAACCAAGTCAACGATGTGAATGAGCTCATCCGGGGCTTCGAGCGGCTGGGTTACATCACCGATCGCGCTCTAGCCACCGCCGTTTATCTTGTCCTTAAATTGCGAAAGCCGCTGCTGATTGAAGGACACGCCGGATTGGGCAAGACCGAAGTGGCCAAGGTGCTCGCCGCGATGTTGGGAACGCGTCTCATCCGGCTCCAGTGTTATGAAGGATTGGATGTCAGTTCCGCCGTCTACGAATGGAACTATCAAAAGCAACTGCTCGCCATCAAAATTCAGGAAAGAACAGAGCAGTCAGTCGAAGAGAAGGAAAAGCACATTTTCGGCCGGGAATTCCTTCTCGAGCGCCCTTTGCTGCAATCCATTCTTGCTGAAGACGCTTCACCCGTTTTGCTGATTGATGAAATCGACCGCGCCGATGAGGCGTTCGAGGCATTCCTGCTCGAATTGCTGTCCGATTTCCAAATCACGGTCCCCGAGATGGGGACGATCAAGGCGAAACATATTCCTTACGTGATTCTAACCTCCAACCGCACCCGTGAACTGAGCGACGCGCTGAAGCGGCGCTGCCTCTATCACTGGATTGATTATCCATCGCTCGAAAAGGAAATGAAGATTGTGCGAACGCGGCTGCCGGCTGTAGCGGAGACGCTTGGCAGCCAGGCGGTCAAATTCGTTCAGGCCGTTCGACAGATGAACATCTCGAAACCGCCGGGAGTCGCGGAAACTTTGGACTGGGTCGAGGCGTTGCAAACGCTCGGAAAGAGCCAAATTGACGCGGAAGCCGCCGAAGAGACTCTGGGCTGCATCTCGAAATCGGCCGAGGATGCGGCGAGAATCAAGGCGGAAGGCATCGAGAAGATTCTTTCGGAGACGGCCTAGCAGTCGTCAGGATCGCGGAAAATCGAGCATGCTCCAGCAAGATTCATTCGATTTCACCAAGGAAATTGTGGAGTTCTGCCGGTTCGCGCGGACAAACGGATTCTCAGCTGGCGTCACTGAAACTGTGGATTCATTGCAGGCAGCAGCGGCCGTTGACTCGGCGGGCCGCGAGACCTTCAAGTCTGCCATGCGGGCGGAGCTGTGCTCGTCGAAAGAGGAGTGGGATGTTTTCGACCGACTGTTTGAAGAATTCTGGGGCGGCACGGCGCGCGACTCAAGCGATCGATCTGACGGGGCGGAACGAATCCCCCAACCCAAGTCCCGTTCGCAAAAAATGGAAAGCGCGCGCGCCGCTATTTTTGCCACTGGCGAGCAACGGGCGCGTCCAGCCGAAGAGGAAGGCGGCGCGTTTGCCGGCGCGAGCGCTCTCGAGCGCATTCGAAAGATGGACTTCAGCGAAGTGCCGGCTGGTGATCAAGCAGTTCTCGAGCGTCTAGCAGAGCGCTTGCTGAAGCAAATGACACGCCGGCTGTCGCGACGTCTCAAGATCGCGGAGTTGCGCGGCCAGGTAGATTTGCGCCGTACGATCCGCAGGAACATCGGCCGCGGCGGCGAACCGATAGACCTGCGCTTCAAGGTAAAAAAGCTGCAGCAGGTTCAGATCGTGATCCTTCTCGACGTAAGCGGCTCGATGAATCTCTACAGCATGTTTCTTTTGAAATTCGCGCACTCGCTACAGAAGCATTTCAAGCGCGCCGGTACTTTCATCTTCAGCACGGAAGTTCACGACGTCACGGGCGCGCTGCGCACGCGTAAATTGGCTGATGCGTTCGGATCGCTTTCAAAGATTGCGACAGGCTGGTCCGGCGGCACGAAGATCGGCGAGTCACTGCGCGAGTTCAACCGCTTTCACGCGAAGAAAACAATGTCGCGCGATACGTTCGTCATTATTTTGAGCGACGGTTGGGACACTGGCGAGCCCGAAGTGCTGGCTGCGGAAATCCGGGCGCTGAAACGCCGCGCGAGCAAGCTCGTGTGGCTCAATCCTCTTCTCGGGTTGCGCGACTATCAGCCGATCAGCAGAGGCATGGCTGCCGCGTTGCCTCATGTGGACGTATTTGCTCCGGGGCATTCCTTGGAGAGTTTGCTCGAACTCGAGCGGTATTTGATGCGAGGCGCTGCCAGGTAAAGGAAAATGTTCGACGAATTTCTGAATAAGGCGGCGGAGTTGCGCGAGCGCGGCGAATCGTTCGCAATCGCGCTCGTCGTGCGTTTCGAGGCGCCGATTTCCGGCAAGACGGGCGATAAGGCAATCGTGTACGCGGACGGCCGGATGTGGGGATGGATCGGCGGAGGCTGCTCGCAGCCGGTCGTGATCAAAGAGGCGCTGAAGGCGTTGCGGGACGGCAACCCGCGCCTCGTTCGGATCAGCCCCTCGGCGGAGCCGGGATCGGAAGAGGGAATCGTGGATTACCCGATGACCTGCCACAGCGGAGGGACATTGGACATTTATATCGAGCCGGTGCTGGCGAAGCCGCAGATTTTGATTGTTGGGCGCTCCGTCGTCGCCCAGACGCTCGCGAAACTTGGCAAAGCAATCAACTATTCGATCACCGTCGTCGCACCCGGAGCTTCGCGAGAACTATTTCCAGACGCCGATTCCATTCACGACGGATTGAAGCTCGGGCAAACGAAGCTCACACCGCAGACTTTCGTTGTCGTGTCAACTCAAGGTGAAAACGACGAGGAAGGGCTCGAGCTGGCCCTCGGCACGAACGCGCCGTACATTTCGTTCATCGCCAGCAAGCCAAAAATTCAGAAGATTTTCGACTATTTGCGCGAAAAGGGAATTGCGTCGTCAGATCTGGATCGCATTCATGCGCCCGCCGGTTTGCAGATTGGCGCGGTTTCGCCTGAGGAAATCGCCGTCAGCATCCTCGCGGAGATCGTTCAGACCGGAAGGACAAATGCACGACAGAGCGCCGGCTCGAAAGCCGAAACGAATCCAACTGCGGCGACCACTGCCGAAGTGAAGGACCCTGTTTGCGGAATGATGGTCGAGACTCACCGGGCGACGCATTGGTCTCAGCATCAGGGTAAAACCATCTATTTTTGCTGCGCGCATTGCAAGCAATCGTTCGACAAGGAACCGGGAAAATATTCGGTCGGTCTGAGCGCCTGATCGTTCCTTGCGTGAGGCCCGAGGAACACCTCTGGATTAAAGTCCCTAACCTCGATTTCTCAAGAAAAACTGTTTCTGAACAGACTTCCCAGATGCCAGAGTGAACTGCGCTCTGTTTCGCGGTTCCGGCTGCTTTGCTGGGATGTCAGCTGAATTCCTGCACCTACTTCTTGGGCACATCCGAGCGGTTCCACCATCCTCCGCCAAGAGCCTGAAACAACGCGGCGGTATCGGAATAACGATTCGATTGAGCCTGCACGAGGTTTATTAGGGCCTGCTGGTAGGCTTGTTCCGCGTTCAAAAGCTCGAGGTAGTTGGCGTAGCCGGATTCAAGCTGTTTCTTGGTAAGGTCGAGCGTCACGCCCGCGGCATCTTTAGCGGCCGCCGAGGCCTTCAGCGCGTCGGCATCCTGTTGGAGCGCGTTTAATGTGTCGGCTACGTTCTGAAACGCTGTCAATACAGTGCTGCGATATTGTTCGGCGGCCTGCGTATACGCGGCTCTCGCCGCGCGCTCGCGATGCATGAGTGTGCCGCCGTCAAAGATGGGCTGCGTGACGCCCGCCCCTAAATCCCAAAAGCCGTTGCCTCGCGAGAACAATCGGCCGAAGACCACTGCCATGCTGCCGGCATCCGCGGTTAGCGTAAAGTTCGGAAGACGGTTCGCGCGTGCAATTCCAATCTGTGCGCTGGCTGAATGCAGGTTCTCTTCGGCTTGGCGCACATCCGGACGTTGCTCCACGAGCTGCGAAGGAAGGCTTAGCGGCAATTCCTCCGGCAGTTGCAGATTTGAAAGCTCAAACTTTTCCGGAAGATCCTGGTTGGGAAACGCTCCAGACAGCACAGCCAGTAGGTCGCGCTGTTGAGCCAACTGCTTCAGCAACGGTGGCAACGTGGCAGCTACCTGCGCGAGTTGCGATTCCTGCGCCGCCACATCGAGCCTGCTCGCATATCCCTTGGCAAACTGGTTGCGCAAAATGTCCAGCATACTTGTGTTGATGCTGATGAGTTCGTTTGTCGCGCCAATCTGAGCGCGCAACGAGGCCTCTTGGATGGCGGCGGTGGCAACGTTTGCGCTGAGCGTGATGTGCGTGGCGGCTAGAACAAAGCGCGCTAGTTGTTCTTGCGCCCCCAGTGACTCCACAGTGCGTCGGTTTAGACCGAAAACGTCGGGCACGTAGGAAACGCTGACTTCTGGCGTGTATAAGCTGTAATTCAGGGCGCTGGTGTTGGTCACAGGTGAAAGGTCAGCCGATGACTTGGCTCGGGTCGCCGAAAATCCGCCCGTTACACTGGGATAGTAAGCACCCCGCTGAGCCAGTACATTCTCTCTCGCAACTAACAATGCCGACTGTGCCGCCTTGAGGTCGGGATTGGCTTTGAGCGAGCGCTCGATCAAATCGTTGAGCGGCTTCGAGTGAAACAACGTCCACCACTCCCCTGGAATGTCCCGCCCTTCAATAAGGTGTTGCGCTTCTCCACCGGCGACATTGCTCGTGCTGCTGGTGGTCGAAATTGGAGTGGGCGTATAGCTGGGAACGTCTGGAGCAACAGGTCTCTTGAAGTTAGGCCCAACCGCGCAACCTGAGATGAAAAATGAAACAGACATCACGATGAAGGAGGCAAGGCGCGATTTGGGGGCGAATGTCATAAAGCCAATCCTCAGGGCCTGCGATTCATACGAGTTCCGTTGATCGCCCCAGCGTTCCTACTATCCGAAATCGTCGATCCACCGATGACCGCCGGATTGGCACCGCGATGGCGCACATTGTTGAGCGATGGCGCGGCGGATCGGGCAACGCTCAACGTCTGAACAGGCCGGGCGTCGCTAACTTTTTCGTTTTTGATTAACCCACCCTTCGCAAGGCCACCATTATTGATTGCCCGCGGCCGGCGAAGCTTCATCGCATTCCCCGATGTGGAATCCTCCCGGCTATTCGGAATCCGCTTAGGGCGATTTGTACTGGTTAGGTCCGCCGGGCTGCGCACTTGATTATTCTCTGAACCATGGCTGCCGTCTTGTCGCTCATCAGAAGGCTTTGCAGTCTTCTGACGATTCCCGTCGTCAGCCGGAGCGGCGTGCCCGGCAGCGCGCGGATGATCGATGGCTGTATTCGCGGCGCTCTCGGGAGATGTTTGTTGGAGTGCTGGATTGAGCGGGGCCGCGAAACTTGTCCCACGCATCAGCATTAACGAGGCAAAGCCAACCGTCAGGAGCGCGAGATACGCGACCTTCATAGTAAATCCTCGGATGTTCGGTGTGGGTGTTCGTCGCGGCCTAGAAATATCATTCTCAACGCCGGCACGGCGAGAAGCAGCATGACGGGCCCGAGCAGCATGCCGCCGACGATCACAGTGGCCAGCGGACGCTGCACCTGACTGCCGATACCCGTGGAAATCGCCGCGGGAAGCAGACCAATGCAGGCTGAAAGCGACGTCATCATCAGTGGACGCATGCGGGTTGAGGCAGCGCGGTACATCGAATCCACCGGGGCCAGACCTTGAGATCTTTCATGGTTGTAAAACGTAATCATCAGGATGCCGTCCATGACGGACACGCCGAAGAGTGAAACGAAGCCGATGGCAGCGGAGATGCTGAAGTGCTGACCTGAGAGATAGAGCGCGAGGATGCCGCCAACCACCGCGTCGGGGATACCCGCGAGCGCTAGAAGGCAGTCGCGCATGTTATTGAACAAGGTGTAGAGCAACCCGATAATCAGCACGAGGCTGATCGGTACAATGATCTCCAGGCGTTTCTTGGCTTCCTGCAGGTCTCCGAATTCGCCCGCCCAAATCAACCGGTACCCCGAAGGAAGTTGCACATTCTTCGCGATTTGCTGCTGGGCCTCCTCGACCGTGCCGCCCAGGTCGCGCCCACGGACGCTGAATTTGACGGGGATGAAGCGTTGCGCGCTCTCGTGATAAATCCAGGCCGCTCCCGTATCTAAGGTGATCGTCGCGAGCTCACTCAAAGGAATATAGGCGTTGGTGCCGCTGCTGGTTGTATAGGCGACTTTGATGTTCCGGATTTTTTCGATGTTTTCGCGGTATGCAGGCGTATAGCGGACGACGAGATCGAACTGCCGGTCGCCCTCCAAGACCTCTGTCGCTACGGCTCCGCCCATAGCCGCTTGGATGACAGCGTTAACGTCACCGGAGTTGAGACCATAGCGCGCAGCCTTGGCACGATCTACTTTGATATTCAAGTTGGGTTGCCCCAGCACCGGGAAGATGCCAAGGTCGGCAATGCCGCGAACCTGGCTCATTTGGTCACGGACTTGCTCAGCCAATTTCGTCAAAACTTCGAGATTCGGTCCGACGATCTTGACGGAATTAACTCCTTTGACGCCAGAAATCCCTTCTTCAATGTTGTCCTCAATATATTGGGAGAAGTTGAAGACGACTCCCGGCAACTCGTTGTTAAATTCGGCTTGCACCTGCTCGGTTAACTTTTCCTTCGTCAAACCTCTTGGCCACTCGTCAAACGGCTTCAGCGGCGCGAATAATTCGACATTCGAGAATGGCGAAGCATCGCTGCCGTCGTCTGGCCGGCCATGCTGAGAAACCACGGTAAGGACTTCGGGGTGTCGCAGAAGAATCTCGCGCATTTTTCTCGAAGCTGCCTCGCCGTCTTCGAGCGAGAGCGTTGTCGGCATGGAAGCGCGAATCCAAAAGTTGCCTTCTTCCAGGTGCGGAAGAAACTCGCTGCCCAGCCGCGGCGCTATCAGGAAAAAAGTTCCAAGAGAAAGGGCAAGTTCGATTCCTACCACGAGAACCTTGTGACTCAGGGCAAATCGTAGCGCCGGATTATAGATCCGGTGCAGAAAGCGTACGACCAGCGTTTCGGCTTCTTTTAGGCTCTCAGGCAGCAGGACCGAAGCGAGGACGGGGGTGACAGTGAACGTTGCAATTAAAGCCCCAGCCAACGCGTATCCGTAGGTGCGCGCCATGGGTCCGAAGATCTGACCCTCGACTCCCTGCATGGTGAAGAGCGGCACGAAACCGGCCACGGTGATGAGCGCCGAGAATAGAACCGCCTTGTCCACCTGTAGCGCGCTGATCAGAATCAGCCGCAAACGATCCGTCCAAGTGCTGGGAGTGCCTTCAAATCCTGAACCTCTGGTCGGGTCGGCCCCCCAATGGCCTTCCACCAGCCGTTGCAGCAGACCCTGTCTTTCTTCCTGGTTTCGTTGGAAATTCCGAAAGACATTCTCGACCAGGATCACAGCCGAATCCACGATGATGCCGAAATCCACCGCACCCACCGACAGCAGGTTCGCGCTTTCTCCCATTACAACCAGGAGAATGGTGGCGAAGAACAGCGCGAACGGGATGTTCAAGCCAACGATCGTCGCGCTGCGGAGATTGCCCAGGAAAATCCATTGAATCAGGAAGACCAGCACGCATCCGAAGATCAAGTTGTGCAGAACGGTGTGCGTAGTCAGGGCGATCAGCGCTGAGCGGTCATAATAAGGAACAACCTTGACTCCCGGCGGCAGACTACCGTCATGATTCAACTTGTCGATTTCCGCTTCGACCTTTGGAATCATGTCGCCGGTCGTTTCCGTTCGCCTCATCACGACGATCGATCCAACCACATCATCCTGATGGTCGCGGCCCAGAATGCCGAGTCTTGGCCGGTAGCCGACCGAGACCTTCCCGACATCCTTAACCAACACCGGGACGCCATTCACTTGCGTCAGAACCACATTCTCGATGTCCTCAACCTTGTAACCTTGCCTCAAATCGTCATTGCCACCGTCATCCATCAGACCGACACCCCGGATATTGATGGACTGCTGGCCAATGCGTATTTCGCGTCCGCCCACGTTGATATTCGCGTTACCCAGCGCGTTTAGGATTTGGGGCACGGTGACGCTGTAGGCTTCGAGCTTGTGAGGGTCCACCTCGACCTGGAATTCTTTTGTGGGGCCGCCCCAGCTGTTGATGGCGGCGATGCCAGGAATGGTCAACAAGCGGCGCGCCACGATCCAGTCCTGAACCGTGCGAAGATTCGTGACTCCGAAATGCTCTGGGCCGACGACCTGATAACGATAGATTTCCCCGGTCGAGCTGTTCGCTTGGATGTCCGGAATCAGACCGCCTGGCAGGTTGACGTTCTGTTGGATCGCAACCGACGCCTGGGCGTACGCGAAGTTATAGTCCACCCCGTATTTGAAGCTGACGCGAACAAAGGACAGGCCATAAAACGAAGTAGAGCGGATGACGTCGATGCCGGGCGTGGTGTAGAGCCCAATCTCCGTAGGGCGCGTGTAATAACGTTCCATCTCCTCGGCAGAGAGGCCCGGTGCCTGCGCCGTAATTTCCAAGATCACTGGTGTTGGGTTCGGATACGCCTCGATGTTGAGATTCTTGAAAGCAACGAGCCCGGCGCCAACGAACAGCAACAAGCCCACGACCACAATCGGCCTGCGGCTCAGACAAAACGCTACCAGAGACTTAAACATGGGTCGCCGCCGCTCATGGAATGGCCGGGCATTCGATCTAATCCGTTGGCGGCGCTTGCAGCATATTGCTGAGGAATACCGCGCCGTCGCTTACGACCAGTTCTCCCTGATGCAGACCATCGAGAATCTGGACTTGGCCGTCGGTTCGCAAGCCCGTGCGGACAATCCTTTGGAAAAAATGGTGGCGATCGGTTGTCACCCAAGCCGTTATGGTGCCGTCGGCTTCGCGAACCACGCCATTCGCCGGGATGGCTATCGCTTCCACCGGGTTGTGGACGCGAATGATGAAGTTGGCGAGCATTCCCGGACTCAGTTCATCTTTGGGGTCCGAGATTGCGGAACGTATCGTTACTCGATGAGTGTTCGGATCAACCGTCGCGTAGATCTTCGAAACCTTGCCTTTGAACACGCGGTCAGGATAGGCCATCACCCTGACTTGAACCGGCTGGCCCAAGTGAAAAAATGAGATGTCACCTTCGCTAACATCCGCCAGCATCCATTTGAATGAAACGTCTGCCACCGAGTAAGGTGCTGGTAGATTTCCCGGCTGCACCAAAAATCCAGGCTGCGCGTTCTTCGATGTGATCCTGCCGGAAATTGGGCTGCGCACGACGAGGGCGGGATCAATCTTGCGCGAGGCAATCATTTGATCGATTTCAGAATCGGTCTTCCCGAATACGCGGACGGCGTCCCGTGCGGCTTTGAGAGCGCCGTCAGCAGTCTGTTGATCTGACGTGGCTTGCTCCAGTTCCCGCTCGGAAACCCCGTTTGATCCATTTAATTCCTTCGCCCGCGCCAATTCTTTGTTGGTCAGCTCGAAAGTAGCCGCCGCGCCGATCAGGGTTGATTCCGCCTGGATGAGGTCGGGACTTCTAATCGTGTAGAGGGGCTGTTCCGTCCGAACTTCGGCGCCAAGGTCCACGAGTGTCTTAATGATAGTTCCTTGATAATCCGGGAAGACTTGAACTGACAGGTCTTCATCAAAATCAATGTTGCCGACCGCATCCTTCTCGACAGGAAACAGGTAGCTTCCCACGGGTTCGATCTTGATCGAATTCAGTTGGCTGGACGACAGGTCCAGAGTCGCATCGGACGGGGACGATTTGGGAATTGCACTTGATTCCTTCTGCGCGTTTGCGTCTGTAACCTGACCGTGACTTCGGCGAGTTTCCAGAATTCCCGTTGCGGCTACGATCGCCGCGGCCATTACAAACACCACACCAATTTTCTTTACGATGTGAGGCGGATTTTTCATCGTTTTCGTTCGACCTTCAAGCCTTCCAGAGCGCCGGTGGTTGCAGACGAGATTGCGTCAACTTGATGCCCCCTCAAGTCTCTTCGGACTTAATGCCGCAGCCATTCTGCGGGCTCGCTGCGGGCATGGGGAATCCCATCTTTTGGATTCTCGTGCTGTCTTTCGGGCTCCGTCGGTCTATCTTCTGGCCTATCCGACTATCTTTCGGCTATTCGCATCGTGCGGGGTAGTCAGCCTGGACGAATTACGGCAATATGCACGCAAGCAGCTATGGAACTGTCCTCGATCTATGCGCGCAAGAATCGAACGCCATTTCTGTTCACAGCGGCGTTCCTGATTCTGTTCATCGCTGCAATCGATTGGCTTACAAAGCCCTACATATCGATTGGGTTTCTGTATTTATTCCCGATCATGTTGATCGCAGGGTTCCTCCCGCGCTGGCAGATCGTGGTGGTCGCGCTCGTTTGCGCTGTTCTCCAAGAATTGTTTAGCGAACTTCCGTCAAGCGAAGCGATCACGCGACTCCTGATGGCTTCGACTGGATTCGTGGGAACAGCGCTGTTTGTTTCTGAAATCATCCGCAGTCGGCGTCTCGCGCTCGAACATCTGGAGGAAGTCGAAGCTCATAGCAAATTGCGACGGGACGCGGAGGAACAACTCCGTATCCTGGTTGACAGCAGCCCCGCTGCGATCGTGACCATCGATTCCTCCGGTCAAATCCTACTGGCCAACGAGGCCGCCCGGTATCTCTTTGCGCCAGGAGACACCCAAATTGCGGGACAATCGATCGCGGAATTTCTGCCGGCACTGCAGAGTGCCGTGCAAACGCAATCGTCGAAGCAATATCGCACTGAGCTTCGATGTCGCGGCAAACGGAAAGACGGGGAAGCGTTTCTCGCAGCCGTCTGGTTCTCTAACTACACGACGAGTCAAGGGCCCAGGTTGGCGGCAATTATCGTCGATCTATCCGAGGACTTACGCGATCGCGAGGATCTGAGTCTCGATTACTTGTTGAAGAACACGAGGATTTTGATGGGAGCCGTTGGGCACGAAATTCGCAATGTTTGCGGTGCCGTTCTAGCCGTGCATAAAAATCTATCTCGCCTTCCATCCTTGCAGGATAACGAAGATTTTCGTGCGCTAGGCACACTACTCGAGGGCTTGGAAAAGCTCTCCGAGATGGAACTTTTGCCGTCGCCGGAGCGCAGCCTGGCTTCGATTGAACTTACGAGTTTGCTCGACGAATTGCGCGTTCTCATCGAGCCATCCTATCGCGACGTGGGAGCGCAGATTGTTTGGCGCGTGCAAGACGATCTGCCGCTGGTGACTGGCGACCGCTATGGGTTGCAACAAGTGTTCCTCAATCTCGCCCGCAATAGCCAACGAGCGATGGAAGCGACAGAAACGAAGCAACTCACGATCAGCAGTGACTCGCAACCCAACGCAGTTGTCATTCGTTTTGAGGATACGGGCGTTGGAATCTCGTCACCCTACGAGCTATTTAAACCCTTTCAACAGGGAGCCAACGCGGCTGGTTTGGGCCTCTACGTGTCTCGCGCAATTCTGGGTAGCTTTGGAGGGGAACTGAGATTTGAGCCGCGCAACGAAGGCTGTTGCTTTGCGGTCCGATTGTCCGCAGTGCGTTACAAGGATGACAGCAACAGTGAGTAAGGCTTCGGCAAAGGATATCCGTTTGTTGCTAATCGATGATCACGTGCTGTTCCGTGAGAGTGTCTCTCGGTTGCTTCGGGCAGAACCGGGACTTGAGGTTATCGCTGATTGTGGCTCCGGCGCAGAAGGAATTCGCATTGTCAGAGCACGGGAAATCGATATCGTGCTGCTCGATCTGGACCTCGGTTCGGAGAGGGGGGCGGATTTTCTCGAAAGCCTGCGCAACGAACGCTACAAAGGGAAAGTACTGCTCGTCACAGCAGGCGTGAACGACAGTGAAGTCCCAGCTCTGATTCGAAAAGGAATCTCTGGGATCTTCTTGAAACATGGCTCTCCGGCGCTTTTGGTTCAAGGAATTCGCGAAACGATGGAGGGGAAAGCCCTGTTTGATCCGGATTTGCTTCGTAGAGCTTTCGAAAGCGCGGAAGATCACGGCCCGCCGCAGCGTCGCGCTCGATTGACAGAGCGGGAGAGACGAGTGCTTTCCTTTATCTTTGAGGGTCTGGCCAACAAGCAGATCGCCGATCGGTTAGAGATTTCAGAAAGCGCAGTCAAAGCGTGCTTACAGCAACTCTTCACGAAGACTGGAGTGCGAACACGAAGTCAATTGGTTCGCATCGCATTGGAGCAGTATCGAGACCAGTTGTAGCGCGAGAGTTGAAGGAAGCCGTGACTTCAACTCGTCTGGACATCCTGTCAAAGGCCCTCAATTACAACCCCCGCCGCAATTCATGACATCGCCGAAAGATAGCGTCCGACGCTCGAATGATAATCGTGTGGAACGAAAGATAGGATTCTCCTGCAATTCCAAGGACCCCATAATCCCGTTCGAAATTCTTATCAAGTCTGAAACGCGCTTGGGAGATTAATCAATGCAGTGCGATCTCGCCCCTCGGCGCCTATTGGAATTCAAGATTCGCTGCCGAATAAATGCGATTGACTGTGTCCGATGTCAACCATGCCGTTCGTGCAGCTGACTGCGGCTACATCGCTGGTTCCTTGGTACCAACTGTCCCGCGTTGGTGATTGGCTTGTCGCTACATTTGGAATGATCTTCTGGATCGCCTTCCTCTTTAGCTTGGCCTGTTTGGGTATGCACACAGTGTTCACCAGGCGTCACAAAGGGAAGAAGCGCAAGGGCGGCACGCAAGCGAAATAGACGTCTAGAGACGGTGAGAACTCAAGCAGTTTGAAAAGGTAGAACGAAGTGCCGTCTAGCCTTGCGCTACTCGCCGCTGGCGTTCTTGTATTCTTGCTGTCCTTCATGTTGGCCGACTTGCCAAGCAGGCGGCCCGTTCCTGCCCTCAATATTTCCGTTAGCTTAGGCGATGCTTGCACCCCGTTTTGCCTCACAAATGTTTCTTATTGTTCCTAACTTGCACCAAAATGCAGCAGAATGAAAATTGTCCGCCGATAACTCATTGAGCTAAAGAAATTTGGTCGGGGCGCGGCGATTTGAACGCCGGACCTCCTGCGCCCAAGGGAGATTCGCTAACGCTTGTAAGTCGCTTAATTTCACACACTCGTTAGAGTCCTCAAGACTTCGTACGTCCGGAAGATTGTGCCCGGATGTGCCCGGATGTAGCCATCTGCTCGCAGGGTCCCTACAAAAGTCACTACAGTCTTCCGTTTGGGAGAAGGGAAGCGAGTCGTGAAGCCCAAGGTTCGCGTCGTACCAATCTCAGAATTGATCCTCGATGAGAAGAACGCCAATCGAGGAACGAAGCGTGGACGCGAACTCTTGGAAGAATCTCTCGGAAAATATGGTGCTGCGCGTTCGGTGGTTGTGGACCGGAATCATCGCGTCATCGCTGGAAACAAGACCGTAGAAGCCGCAGTCGCCGCTGGCATGAAGTCCATCGCCGTCATCGAAACGGATGGCACGTCTCTCGTAGCCGTTCAGCGCGGTGACTTGGACCTCAAGAGGGACAAGAAAGCGAGGGAGCTTGCGATTGCCGACAACCGCGTCGGAGAACTTGACCTCGAGTGGAATCCCGAAGTTCTTGCTTCGCTCGATGTAGACCTCGCCCAGTTCTGGAATGAAAACGAACTCAATGCGCTCTTGAAGGGCTTTCGGAGCAATGAACTCTCGGCTCCGGAACCAAAGATCGATCAGGCTGCCGAGCTGCAGAAGAAATGGAACACCAAGCGCGGCCAGATCTGGGAAATCGGAAATCACCGGTTGACGTGCGGGAACAGTGCCAGCAGTTCCGATGTCTCTGCACTCATGGAAGGGAAGACCGCAAAGCTCTGTGCCACCGACCCTCCGTACTTGGTCTCCTACGACGCGAAGAACCATCCCTCAAAAGATTTCTCGGACGGCAAAAACAAGGACTGGAAAGGTCGCTACGCCGATAAACAAAAGTCTGAGCCACTTGGTCCTTTCTATGAAGCGTTTCTTCGGCAAGCACTCGCCGTTTGTGAGGACAATGCCGCGATCTACGTCTGGCACGCGTCGCAGCGTCAAATCGAAGTCGAGAAAGCGATGAGAGACTGCGGAATCCTCGTTCATCAGCAGATCATTTGGGTCAAAAACAAGCCCGTACTGACGCATTCGTTTTATATGTGGCAGCACGAACCCTGCTTTTTTGGGTGGAAGCAAGGCCACAAGCCGAAGCGAAATTCCGGAGATTTCCCCACGACGGTCTGGCAGATCGATGTCCCTGTGCTTCCGGGAGTCGAATCGCGGCACCCAACTGAAAAGCCCCTCGAACTCTTTGCGACGCCCATCCTTTTGCACACTCAAGCGGGAGACGTCTGCTACGAGCCATTTGCAGGATCAGGCACACACATCTGCGCTGCCGAGAATACAGGCCGACACTGCTACGCAATGGAAATCGAGCCGGCGTTTGTGGCGGTCGCGCTGGAGCGTTTGGCCGATATGGGACTGAAGCCTGCCAAGCTATCAGGGTAGGAACAGGGCACCAAAAGGCATGGCTAAGATCAACAATCCGCACTTCGTGGAAGCCGGAAAGCCGCACCGCTTTAAGAAGGGGCAGAGCGGCAACCCCTCGGGAAGGCCAAAGAGCAAGACGCTTTCTGATGCTTACAAGAACAAGCTGGAGGAGCCTGTGCCGAACGATCCCGAAGGGCGGACGTGGGCTGAGCTAATAGCCGAAGCGCAGGTGCGGGACGCGGTTCGCGGCAACGTTCAAGCCGCAAGGGAAATTGCCGACCGAACCGAAGGAAGAGCGCGGCAAGCGATCGAGTTTGAAGACAAGACTCTCGCCAATGCCTTCGAGCGAATGACGATCCAGGAATTGGAAGCTTACGCCCGAGATGGCACTCTGCCGCCGTGGTTCCCTCACGGTCAAAACCAGCAAACCAATAGCGATCGTCAAGGCTCCGACGATGACTAGACCCGGTGATTACGCACTCGGGTCCATTGAGTCACGTATCGCTGCAAGGATGATGTGGAAGCGACTCGAAGAGGAGCGGAAGAAACACCTCACACTCGTCAAAATTGAGTTCCTCGGCTTGCGGGATCGCGACAATACTCTGGAGTTCTACATCCCGAAGACGCGCGACGATCGATGAGCAGCGTGGCGATGCCTGGGGACTTTCCGATTGGCTCGTTGGAATCGCGCGCGGCGGCGCGAATACTGCTTGCTCGGCGCTTCGAGAGCTGCAAGCGGCGCCGAATCATCTGGCATATTCCGTGGGAGGGACAGGATAGTTCTCGCGTGAGTTTCGGCGAATGGCAGGAGTGGCAAGACGGAACCCTTGCGCAATGGGTCTACGTTCCGAGCGTTTGGCTGAAGCCTGGCGAGGGAATTCCCACCTGTCCAGACTGCGGCGCGCCGTTCAGAAAGACACGCGAATATCCCAACATGATTGCATACGAGGCGAACTGCCTGGACACACACGACCCAGACCGTATCGCGCAGAAGGAGCGAGCGAGGCTCTGTCTATGAGGGAACCGATCCGCGACGGTTTCCAGCGCCCATCGGATTTTCGGTTAGGCTCAACAGAATCTCGCGCGGCCGCCAGAGCAATGGCCGAACGCAGAATAAAAACGTACATTCGCGTCAAGATCATCCACATCGGCGAGAGAGGAAGCGACATTCTTGGTGTTCCGTACCGAATCCAGTCGGAGGATTGCATCATAGAATTTGTCCACGTCGGAGGGGATGAACGATGAAGCCAGGAGAATTTCCGATTGGCTCGCCTGAAACGCGCGCAGTGGCACGCGCAATGCTCAAATCGCGCATGAAGGGTGTGCCAACGGTTCAACTTCTCGGCAGATTCCACGGTCAGGACGAATCGGCCCTGATAATAAGGCTGTGGTATCCGACGAACAACGGCGGCTTCTGACGCGGTCTGTAGGTTCCGCGCGGCTCAAGCAAAGAAGCCATAATGCGTGTGCTCGCCAAACCGTGACATCCGCCAAGTGCGTCGCATTGCCCGACATTTCCGAATAACGCTGCCAGCTCAACCGGTCGATGCAACACCATCTAATCATTTGATCCGGCAATACTTCCATGGAGAACCGATCTGTTTGGCTGTACTCGGTCAAAACCTAGCCAGGGAAGCGTTCCCACTGATCTAACCTGGAGAGCGATTTTAGCTTTTGTTATCAATGCAAGGCGGGTTCGAGCTGAGTGTTGCGTCGATCCATTGAGACCACCGCGTTTATCAGGCTCGGGCCACCTTATTGCTCTGCCAGTTGGTCTCCTAAAGTGACACCATAGGCGAATCAGAGTCCAGTGAGGGCAATTCTGTTCATGATACGTCACGGACGGAAATGCTAAGTGCCTGTCGGCATGGACTATTCAATGTTCGAAAGTCAGCAGAATCCATGCTATTGTGTTTTGTCGTGTCTTCCGCGGTTAGACGCGTTTCAGCCAAGGTCCCTCGCTCCCCCAAGAAAGCGAATTCAGAAAGCCCTGCCTTCGATCTGAAATTGTTTCTCGACTCAGCCGGTCTGGGGAGAAAGGTTGGCGAATTTCAAAGAAAAGAAACCGTCTTCACACAGGGCGACCCCGCGAAGAACGTCATGTACATTCAAGAAGGCGGCGTGAAGCTCACAGTGGTGAATGAGTCCGGCAGGGAAGCCGTTGTGGCGATTCTGGGGCCGGGTGACTTTTTTGGAGAAGGATGCCTGGCGGGCCAGTCCATTTGCATGGCAACAGCGACCGCGATTGCACCCACCACCGTGCTCGTCATTGATAAGAACGAGATGATTCGCGTCCTTCACGGGGAACACGAGTTTTCCGACCGCTTCATCGCCCATATGCTGGGGCGAAACATCCGAGTCGAGGAGGATCTGATCGACCAACTCTTCAACTCCACCGAGAAGCGGCTCGCGCGTACACTGCTGCTGCTCGCGCGCTATGGCGCGGAAGGCAAACCTCAAACGGTTCTTGCGAAAGTAACGCAAGAGACGCTGGCGGAGATGATTGGCACGACGCGATCCCGGGTCAATTTTTTCATGAACAAATTCAGAAAGCTCGGTCTTATCAAATACAACGGCGAGATCCACATCAACAATTCCCTCCTGACTGTCGTCCTGCACGACTAATCTAACTCTCACGCGATACGGAGGGATACCCTCATAAGAGCGGGCAGCGGCGACTACGGATTGTGTTCAAAATTGAGCGGTTTCGCGTTTGGTTCTTGTCGCATTCTGTGCAAATGAAAAAGAAAGAACTCACACCCAAACAGTTATACGCGGTTTCCTGTCCTACATGTGGTGTCGCCGCAGGAAAGCATTGTGTGCTGCATTCAGGTGCTCTGCGCACAGAACCACACCTAGACCGGAAGCTTTCTGCGGCTGAGGCGATTGAGGCTAAAAGAGCTCCGAGTGGTCCTGGACGTCGATAAATCCCCTTCCGATCAAGAATCCGCCAGAATCTCCTGCGATACTTTCGGAAGGTCACCTGCGGTTTGGGGATCGCTGCCGTAGCGACGGATTCCAAAATGAGTGGTACTACTTCTTTGAGAGCTCGCCCTTGAAATGGCTTTCAACGTCGTCGCGGCTAAGCGGGTTTCTTGCTTTGGTCAATACGACCGAATAGACGACCTCATTACCTTCAAGCTGCGCGGTGATAAAAGCTGCGCCTTGCGGCAGTTCTTGATAGATGAATTTCACTTTCCTGCCGTCAGCAAGTTCCTTGATCCATTCCTCTTCTGGCATGTTTCTAGCTCCTCAGGCGAAACCGGTGTGTCGCAAGTATACGTCGTCCGGCGCAAGAAATTGCGGATCGGGAATAAGACGTTCGCATTTCGGAAAGTGGCCTCCACTGAACACGGTGCCGATAGGTGTTGATAAATCCTCTGACCGCCAATAATCGGCCCTAGTCACAACCTTTCTGCACTCCCGTGATCGCCTCGGTCTATTAAACACGAAAATGAAGAGGGTCCCTCAGGTTCTGCAATTCCCGGTAATAGTAGAGTGGAGTCGGTCGTCTTCCGTTGAACTTCAGCTTTTTCAGAAACTCCATTTCTTCCTTGGTGGCAGTCCCGCTGAGGGAACTGTCATTAAGGAATTCTTTGAACCCCAGCTCTACCTCTGGTTGGTACCGTCCCGTTTCAACAAACTCAAATCTCTTTGGTTCCTCTGAGGCTATTCTGCGATTTAACACAATCTCCATGCCAAAGGTCACTGGGTCGACGTCCCAGGATTCAATCAATGGCTCCAGGAAGGAAACACAGTTTTCAGGCGACAAGTTGAAGACATCCGTGTCCATGAACTCAAGCAGGGTAACCCGCAGCTGTTTATAGCCTCGACCGGTGAGTCCCGCAACCACGTGGAGCCAGCTTTCACTGTTCAATTCTTCTTTGGCGACGCTCTTGATCACGTCCAATAGTTTCTGTGTGACGAAGCGTTCGAGCTCGCCGAAGGGTTGCTTCTCAAAAATCGCGCGAATTTCTTTTTCTTTATCGGGTGCGCACTTACGGAGAATCAATTCTCGGACTTCTCTAAACAAGGGCGCGGACGGATCGCCCAAGTTTCGCTTCAATTCTTCCCTGCGCTGGTGCTCGGCCAGCTTCGAGAGCCTATCGCGCGGAAGCTTCAATACCTTCGCCATTTTCTGATAAATGTCTGATCGGTCAGGCGCGGGAGGCAGTTTCTTTCGAGTCAGCAACTGGGAGATGTAGGACTCCGTCACTTCCGCGGCCGCCGCCAACTCTTTTTGCTCAAGCCCCAATTCTTCCAGTCGCTGTTTGATCACAAGACAAACGTCCACAGGCTGCCTCCGCTCGATTAACCGCGTGGATTAACCATAAAAATAATCTCAGATTCTACTTGACAGGTCAAGTTAATGAACCTATCGTGGTTAAGTGACTGAGGGGGTCTTGAGGTAATCTAAACTAACGGGGGTTATCTGTAGTCAACCCTTGGCCAAGACAACCAAGGAGGTTGCCATGTTTGCACGCAGAGTATCCATGAATTTGAAGCCTAATAGCGTACCGGAGCTAACCCAGAAGCTGGAGACGCAAATCATTCCTCTGCTTCGAAAACAGACTGGGTTCCTGGACGAAATCTCGTTTGTCGGCCAGGGCGAAACGAAGGCGTTTGGAATCAGTTTGTGGGACAAGAAAGAGAATGCGGAAACGTATAACCGCGGAACGTATTCCGAAGTGACCAGGATACTGGCGGGAGTGGTTGAAGGAACTCCTCAGGTCGAAACTTACGAGGTTTCCAACTCAACCTTCCACAAGGTCGCCGCTGCCGTAGCAGCGTAGGGCTGGCATATCTTTTCGTTGGGTGAGGGGCGAGCTAAGTCTAGCCCCTCACTTCTCCGGCGAAGGGAAGACTTCAAAACACACGAGACTTTCGCTACTTACTTCAGCAAGACAACCAAGGAGGTCGCGATGAACACAATTACACGTTGGGAACAATCCCGCGGTTTGACATCGTTGCAGGACCAAGTCAATCGTTTGTTCGAGGACAACTTTACTCGCGACCGCTCGTCTTATTCGGGTCATGCCGACCTGGCAATCTGGGCGCCGCCAGTGGACATTTACGAAACCGAGAACGAATTGGTGATAAAGGCCGACCTGCCGGATCTTGAAGAGAAGGACATTGACGTACGCGTCGAAAACAATACGTTGACCATCCGTGGAGAGAGGAAGTTCGCGCAGGACGTCAACGAGGACAATTGCCTCCGAATTGAACGCTCCTATGGTTCGTTCATGCGGAGCTTCTCTCTACCAAGCACGGTCAGCTCTGAGAGCATCCGGGCAGAGTATCGCAACGGGGTCTTGACCCTGCACATGGCGAAGAGTGAAGAGTCTAAGCCGAAGCAGATAAAGATCAGCGTCTCAGCAAACGGCGAGTGACCCAGATCTATGGAGGTCGGTCGACGTTCCAGGTCCGTACTGATGACCAAGGAGGTCGCCATGATTGGACGCAGAGAACTAACAGGAGAGGAGATCGCTCGCCGGGCTCATGAACTGTATCTTCAACGCGGCGGCGAACACGGAAAAGATGTCGAGGACTGGGTAAGGGCCGAAAAAGAGCTGAGCGAGGAACCTGTCGCAGGACCAGCGAAAACGATGGTCGCGCATGCCGGTCGTGACATGGCTAATTGACGGACCGCGTATCAGGTAACATTTCGCCTCGCAATTGGCACGAGCGGGACAACAGCCCCTATGGCTTGACGGACCGGCTTTCCCTCGTAAGGTGAGACCGGACAGATCTCTCGTTTGGTGAGGGGCAGGCCGGTCCGCCCCTAGACTTGGCCAGCGAAAGAGAGACTGGACGGAAAAACTGAGGTTGCCAATGGTCACGAAAATCATGGAGTGGGTTTCCATTGCGGCGTTGCTCCTAGTGGTGTCATGGCGCCCGTACGCAAATTACCAGATACTGTTACATTTTTTGGTTTGTGCGGGCGCGGTCATGGCTGTCCTCGCTTTATTCTCAATCAAACACAGAGTCGAGCCTCACTACGCCGTCCCCAACAGATCCAACCCAGCGAGGCGAGTCATTGTGAAACTGCGAGCATGGCAGTCCTGAGTGCCCTGCAAACGCAGTGGAAACGCTGATGGCAAACACAACCAACGCCAGCACCAGGCTGATCGAGGAAGGCGCTCGTTTATCGGAATCCGCGCGATCCGAAAGCGAGCCCTGGACCTCTTTCTACATGGCTGGTGAAATTATTCGAGACCTGCAAAAGGCGCATGAAAACAAACTGGTCAGTGTACCTGCAACGAATGATGACATGAGGAAGGCGGCTTAAAGCACGACCAGTTACCAAAGACTGAGTTCAACGGAAACATCTAACCGTCGGCGCCAGCTTCTGTCGAACAATGTGCCACTTTTGACGCCGAGAAGAACTGGGTAGCATCAAATGAGCATGGCAAGGTCAGGTGCGAGGCAGGGAAATAACGGGCGACGCACTGCGCTTCGCTATGACTTGTCGCTTCCTGTAGAAGTTCGTTCAGTGCTGGAATCGCAAGCGGAGCCGTTCAGCGGCCGGACCCGTGACATTTCGGCCCGCGGGGTCTACTTCACAATCGACCGAGAGCTTCTCCCAGGCTCGGGATTCGACTTTACACTCACCCTGCCCGCGGGAATCATTCACGGCTCGCAGGATTCTTTTGTCTGCGCCCAAGGTAAGGTGGTGCGCGTTGAGAAGAAAGGAGAGAACGGCAAGGAGCGAGTGGGCGTGGCTGCCGTCATCGTAAAGCACGAAATGATCCGAGCGAAACCCCTTTTATCTTGAACCCTCTCTCGCCGATGTTGGGTGCTACCTGCGCACCCAAACCGTTTGGTTTCGAGCCAGGAATTTCCTTCTGCTACCGAGGCTCACTGGTGTTATTCCCGACGAGTTTTGGTTTCGACTAGCGCAGCATTGCCGCATGCTCAGTAGTAGGAGCATCGTTCACGTAGGAGATTGAAATGGAAAAATCCAAATTCGGCGTAGCGGTTAAAGGTCTCAAACAAGAAGGCGAACGTCACGACTGCCTAATCACAGACCCCACCACGAATGAATCGCGTTTATTTGATACGCGCGAAGAAGCTGAGAAGTTTACAAAGGATCTCAGGGAAAATACGCCGGAATACCTGCGTGACGCGTTTGCCCTGCTCGGTATTCCGTTAAAGTTCGATGTTGTTGAGCTAGTGCTGTCCCGCAAGAAGGTCGCAACGCAGAATTCAGAAAATGAATTCAGAAAGTGAATAGCGGCTCCCCAAGCTTTGCGATTTCCCTCTGATGGCGACCGTCATTGGGTCATCTTGAAGCCTGCCCAAAAACCTTCCCTGCCCAAAATGTCTGTTTCTAGGCATATCAGAGTGGTCGAGAAACCGCTTGCCCAAAAGTCTGTCTCGCCCACCTCAAAAAGAACTGTTTTTGGGCAAAACACGACCAAGCCATTGTTTCTCAATGTCCGGTAACGCGACTTATCGGGAGTTAGTCCGACCTTCCTCAGGCCCAACCACGTTCCAGAGGGTAAAACTGATGCTCTACGGCGGTAGCGGGGATGCTGCGGGATTGAGCAATGAGTCGAGCCGTCACTTTCGGCATTGTCGGTGGCTGCGGTGCAATCGGGAGAACGGTTGCGTCCGTGCCTTGGAAGTCAAGCTATGGGGAGATCCTAATCCGCGGACGTGACTCGGCCGAAGGGAAGGCCCTGGCGGCGGCATCCGACACGCGTGTGCGGAAGACCAAGAATTCTCGGAGGGATGTAAGCGTTTCACCGCCAGTTTCCGATGAGAACGAAAGGCGCCCAATAATACGGGTGAGCGTAGGAGGTCGAAGGAGTCGCGCCTTCCGGTTGAGCGCCTCTTCCGGCTTCGGGCTTCGTGTCGATGGCAGTCTTCGCATCTGATTCCACTGCGGCAAGACTCGGTTTAATCTGACCATGGAGCAGCGCGAGTTGGGCTTCACGCAGTGCTTCTGCTTTTGGCATATGCGCGTTCGAGATCCACAGCCGGTAAAATTCCTGCATCAGAAGTCCGGTACTCGCGTCGCTGACTTCCCACAGGCTCGCGACCACTGCTCTCGCACCTTTCTGCTGCGCCAGTATGCCGAGCCCGTCCACTTCGCGGCCGTCGCCCGTGGCTCCGCCCATGGCCGTGTCGCAAGCGGAAAGCGTCAGAAGTTGCGTGTCGGTAAAAGTCAGATCCGGGTCTTTTCGAATTTCGGCGAGAGTCAGATGCACGCCCTCGGTGCTTTTTCCGCCGAGTAGCAAGAAGGAATCGGTTTCGTTCCCCGGTTGAAATGCGAAATGGCTGGCGATATGCACCAGAGGAAAGCCAACCGCAAGCGCTTTTTTCATCGCATCTTCTGTGAAGGCGGCATTCAGCATCACTTCGCCTGGCATCACGCCGTCTTTATTGTCTGCGTGCGGATCGCGAACCACGAGATTCAATTCGCCGGAAACCGAAGGCAGCGCGGGAAAATTTCCGTAGGCTTGCGACACGCCCATCGCGAGACCTCGCCACGTTTCAACGTCAGGGCGCTCCGTCAGGTGCGAGAGGCTCGCCGGCGTGAAGATTTCGTTCCGATACTTGGCCACAAGATAGTCCTTGCCATCATGCAGCGCGGAGACAGGCAAGTAGCGCAATACATCGTCGAGAGACCACATCAGCGTCTTCGCCTTGGCGCCCTCGAGATCGTGCTCCACCGGTCCTAGAAGAATCCGATACAACTCCTGAGCTTGCGCGACGGGATCGGATTGAGGCTGATCGAGCGCCTGGCGGAACTCCAGAACCTTTTTCCGAAGGTCGGCTGCGCGAATCGGGAATTCACGCGCTTGCATGACGCTCGGCGTGACGACGATGACCCGATATTCATCTTCGCCAACGAGTGTATAGAGCGCGACTGTGCCGGGATCGAGATGTCGCAGAACATCCTGCATTCCGGTGGTGTTCTCCTGAATCCTCCCGACGGTGTCCTGCGCCTGTTTCGTTTTTCCGAGATCGACGTAAAGACCATCGAGAAACTTGGACCATTGCTCGTTCGCTTGCTTGAGCTTTTCCGATAGCGCGGCGAGCTGCGTATCTTCTTCGGGAGTCCGCGATGGTTTCGATCGAAGTTCGGCCCACTCGGTGCCGACCGCGGTCACGTTCGCAGCGAGCTCAGCATAGCGAGCGTTGGCGTTTGATTCGGTTTTCGTAAGTGTAATGGGCGAGGTGAGCGACGCTGCATCCTTGCCGTCGCGCCGGATGAATTCGAAATACTCTTCATTCTTGAGCAGATTCAGCACCTGCTCGGCTTCTGGAAGGCGGCCGAGCGAAATCAGCAGGTCGGCGACGTCGCGGTAGGAGTCCTCGTTCGATTTCACGAAGCTTCGCTGAGTTTCCTTTTCGAGGCCGCGAATATTCGTGCGAATTTCCTGAATGCGGTTGATTTCCTGCTTGCCGAAAAAGACTGCCACTTCGGGCCGGTCTTGCGCAGTCCAGTATCCCATCAGATCGTCGAGTATCCCGGCTTGGAGTATCGGATCGCGCAATTCCACCGCGATCGCGATCGCCTGGTTGAGCGAATCCAGCGCCCTATCCTTCTCTCCCAATTTGTACGCGAGGTCGCCGATGTTGGCGAGAGTGGTTGCCTCACTGGACCGGTCTCCAACATCTCGCGCGAGCTTCAGCGATTGATCATAATTCGTCATAGCTTGATCAGAATCCCCGCTTGCATCGAAAACCATGCCGATGTTATTGAGCGTGTACGATTCTCCAGCGCGATTGCCCACCTCCCGGAGCAATTGCAGCGCTTCGGTATAGGCTTCCACGCCCTTTTCGGCCTGGCCGGTGTGAACGTAAACGAAGCCGATGTTGTTGAGAGTTGTTGCTTCCTGGTCTTTGTCGCCGGTGGCGCGTTCGAGCGGCAGTGATTGATTGAAATAGTCCAGCGCTTTCTGTTTCTCACCCAACCGGTACGCGGTGAATCCAAGATTTGAGAGCGTCTTGGCCTCCGCCCGCTGGTCACCAGTCTCGCGTTCGATCGGCAGGGCCTTGTTGTAGTAGTCCAGAGAGGCCTGCAAATCGCCGATCGAACCGTATAGCGCGGCGATGTTGTGCAGCGTGTTGCCCTCTTGGGCTCGCAACCCCGCTTTTCTCAGGATCGGCAGCGCCTGGTTGAAATAATCAAGCGCCTTTTGTTTCTCCCCCCGCGCACTCAGTTCGGTCGCGATGTTTCCCAGGATGATTCCCAATTGTCCCGACTCGGGATCGTAGGCGCGCTGGATATCGAGCGATTGGTTGTAGTAGTCGAGTGCCTTTTGGCCCTCTCCCGTGTGAGCATAGGCGAGTCCGATATCGTCCAGCGCTGTGCCCTCGTTAAGGTGGTCTCCTAACGAGCGCCACAGCGGCAGAGATTTGCTGAAATTTTCGATCGCGTTCTGTCTATCCCCGAAGTCGTCGTACAAAGACCCAAGCTCGACGAGGGCCTTGGCTTCCGAGTGAGTATCGCCGGCTTCATGCCAAAGGCGCACTGCCCCTATTAAATCGTCGAGCGCCTTTCGCCGCTCCCCCTGCGCGGAATGAAGCGGACTGATGTTTTCCAGCGTCGCGGCTTCGTTCGCTTTATCGTCTGCGTCGCGCCAGAACGGGAGAGCTGTTTCGAAAGCAGCGAGCGCCATTTTTGTCGCCACTATCGCGGGCGATGACGCCGATGCCGTTGAGCGCCGTCGCTTCCGAGGGGCGGTCGTCGAGATTGTGTGCGATCGCCAAGCTTTGTTGGTAGGCGTCGAGCGCCTTTGGCTTGTCGTTCGCGTCGTAATAGAGATTTCCGAGACCGTTCAGAGTTACGATCTGACCTTTGAGGTCTCCAGTCGCCCGTTGAAGAGGTAAAGCCTGAAGGTCGGCGTCAATCGATTTCTGATTTTCGTTTGCTTGGGAATAAAAATAGCTGATGAAGTTGAGCGCGAACGCTTCCGCGTTACGATCTCCCGCTGCTCGCCGAATCTTCAGCGCCTGATTTTCGTAATCAAGCGCCTTGTCGAAGCTGCGGATTTTCCGTAGACAGCGGCAATCGCACTTTCCATCGTCGCCTCTTCGACGTTGTCGTGCAGAGATCTCCAGATCGGCAGCGTTGCTTCCCACTGAGCGATGATCTTCTTCAGTGTGTCGGGCGTACTGGGGCCGGGCGCGTTCAATCCGTCGAGAAAAACTCGCTCGGCTTCGACGCGCTTCAAATCGTCGGGCGTCGGTGATCGCTCCGCGGTAATTTTTATTTGATAGCGCCCCGACACTTTATTTTGAGGTCCCGCATCGACACCTAAGACGTACAGCCCCGAAGCGTCCACGACCGCAGAGAGCGGGACGGGGCCGAAATTTCCGTTTGGGCGCTCCGCCAATGATTTTCTCGCCATTCGCGCGGAAAAGCGCGACGAGCAAATGAATTCCCTCTTGGGTAACCACAGCGTGAAAATACTCGCCCGTCGTGAGCTGAACTTCGTAATGCTGGACATCAACTCCGCTCAGTTCACGCTCCACAATTTGGTTGAGTTCGACGGTTTGATATCGGCCGGCAATTGGATTTCTTCCTGCGTGGCAGGCGCTTGCGCGGAAGGTGTGTCTTGAGCGCGCGCCGGTGCGTTGGGAAGAAATCCAACGAACGCGGCGAAAATTATCGCGAGAGGAAGCGTTCCCTTACGAACCGCCGGAAAGCGCGGCGCGGGAGCCGTGGAGTACTGTCCAGCGAGACGCGCCAATTGCTTCTCCTGAAATCAATCGAGGCCTCGCGTATTAGGGACTGTTGGGACAATTCTTGCATGCCGGGCGAATTGAGAGCAATGCACGATTGCGGCGGCGTGAGGTCGCGGATCAGCGATACGATCTACTGCGATTCGTATCCAATTCAGCCGAAAACCGCGGAGACTATATCTAACGCCCAACACGCCGTATCGTCCGTCGCGTTCCAAAAAAATTGCCGCGAAGGTTATCCGCTGAGCAAAGTAAAGGCAAGAAGGAGCAACGAGACAGTGAGGAGCTTCTACGCGGATGGGAGCCTAAAGATTGAGGCGGTCGCT
Source organism: uncultured Acidobacteriota bacterium (assembly GCA_963838705.1). GTDB lineage: Bacteria > Acidobacteriota > Terriglobia > Acidiferrales > UBA7541 > Palsa-147. The sequence goes on from CAWIRU010000007.1 coordinate 1,655,520, forward strand.
CTTTGCAGAGTACTCACGACCCAATTAGACACCTCGACGTTTCTTGGTCCACGCAGACCCGACCTCCAGCCCCTGATAAACGCATTTATCGGATAAATGGAATCAGTCTGGTTCCATATACGGTTTGGTTCTGATCAGCTGAATTTTGTTCTTGGAACCGGCTCGCCATCCCGACGATTGCCTAGCAATTTGGAACGTGAAATCTCGCTGTCCTAAAAAACATGTGTTTGTGCGCAATACGAATCAAGAATTTCATTCGCGTAGAATCAAGGCCTTGCCGGACCATCGGAGATCAGGTTTTTGGGCAAGCTGCG
>CAWIRU010000008.1:0-321235 GCA_963838705.1 uncultured Acidobacteriota bacterium
ACGGAAACGAGATCGAGGACACGGTCGCACAGGCGGTCTAAAAGAAACCACCAAGTTGAAGGAAATTCACTTCGGTCTTGGATTTCGCCTGAGGATCAAACAGCGCAGCGAGAATCCGAATCAGAGAGTCTCACTAGCTTCCGCGTTTTGGAATCGTCATATCCCGAAATCCTGCCGGGATGACGAACAGGCTTGCTGGCTGGGTCCCTTCTTGAATATTCTGCAGTTCATTGCTTAAGACCAACGTAGCGCCAGTCATGAACTCCACTTTGGCCCAAACGTGCAGCTTTGTGTCCACCCAAACGCTTGTCACGAGGGGTTGCCCCTGCACCGATTGGCTGATCTCCCATTTCTCCGTGTTGCGGCCATTGAGAGTCACCGGGCCGTCATCCTTGCAGGCAGCGCCCGCCGGAGGACAGGGGGAAGCGCCGGTAGCGTAGAACTGAAGGGTCTGGCGCGCCTGCAATGGCGATTGCTGAATGTAGGTTTTTTGGCTCACGTTTATCGCGGTGGCGGTGCGTTGTGCTAGGTCGAGGATGACGTACACCTGCTCGTTGGCAGCGGCGGTCTCCTGAGGGTCAAGTCTTACTCTTTTCCCGCTCACGGATACCCTGCTTTTGACGACGTGGCCCGTCGTGTCGCGTGCCACGCCGATCGCGTTGAACTCCTGCGCGCGCGCGGCGACGGCGAAGCTGCACGTCGCCAACAGTGTAACGGTTACGATTGCCGTGCGATTCATAAGACGGCCTCTCACCCTTTGCTCAGGCGCTAACGGCGCGATTCGCCGCTGTCGATCGCCTCAAGCAGGCGGTCCCCCATCGGCGAACCGAGGCCCGTGCAAGCGTTCCACCCAGGGCCCGCCCGGTACGCGCCATTCTCCCCGTCTGTGATCGGCCGAAATGTTCCGCCCTGGCGCGGCTGCTTTGCCAGCTTGTAGAGCAGCGAGTTCAGATGTCCCGATCCCGAGTGTGCGCCAACCGCGTGGTTGAGCCGGGCGATTAGCGCAGCCCACAGAGGGGCCACCGCACTCGTCCCATAGGACACGCAGTCCACGCCTCCTACCACTATGCGGCACCCCGTATGCGGGTCGGCGACTCCGGCAACATCAGGCACGCCACGGCCTCCCTGCTTCGATGCGGAACGCGGCACTTCAAAATCCTGCTGCCAGAACGGCCGCTCGAACTTCTCGCTCACACCGCCGCCCGTAGCGCCTCGCATTCCATCGAAGACGCAATTCCAAACCACCTCCGCTTCAATCTTGCTTCCCGACACTTTCAGCGTCGTTCCGCCACAGCCCAACGCGTTGGGACTGCTCGCCGGGAAATTGACGGACGGCTTGCCGTGCGGCGAGCCGTTGTCCGCGCCATTATCGCCCGACGAAACGCATACCGTCACACCCACGGTCGAGAGATGCTTCAAGACATCGTCAATCAAAGCCATGTGCTTTGGCGACCAGTTCGGCTCCGGCTCGCCCCAACTCAGCGAGAGAACAGTGGGCCGGTGTTTTTTGTCGGCGAGGGCGGTTGTGAGCGCGTGGTAAATGCCCTGCTCGCTGCTCGAAGCGAAATAAACAACGATCTCAGCTCCGGGGGCAAACGCGCCCACGAGCTCGATGTCCATCGTCGTCTCGACTGTGGAAAGCAGCAGGTCCGCCAAACTGCGCGAATCCGAGGTGCCTCCCATCGCGGCGTCAATTGCGTTTTTCTTTCCGCTGTTCAGCGCAGTCACAAATTTCTTCAGGCTCGCGAGATCGGCCGGCGCATTTTTTGTGCCATCCGCAGACACGTCCGTAATCTTCGGCATTGGAATTTTCAATGACGAAAAGAAACTCTCGAGATCGCTCCTGTGATAGCCGCCGCCGAGTTCAATCACTCCGATGCATTGCCCTTTCCCACTCGCGTGGCGAGGGAAGCGGTAGAAGTCGGCGACATCGTGTGTTGAGAAAGGAGCGCGCGGCGCCTTTTTCGGCGCAGGCGCGGGCATATGCCGGAGACCGCAAGGCCGGTCGTGCAGTCCGAGAACGGTTTCCACTGCGCCAGCAAGTTCCTTCGGAATTTGAATCGGGCCGTTGATTCCGCGGTGCCGCCCGCGCTCGTGGTCGTGCTGATTCATTTCGACGCGAAACACCTTGCAGAAATCGCCGGATTTGCCTCGAAGCGTTACGCTGTGCCGCGCCGCGGAAGCCTCGACGACTTTGAATCCGTGTGCTCGAGCGAAGCTCGCTATCTGAGCCAAGTCGTCCGGATGGGCGCCGTGCCTATCCTCGAATTCTTCGCGAGTGAGATGTCTGCGATCGCGCGGAAGGAGATCGGCAAGCGTCTGGTCGGAATGCAATTCCGGAGCCGCCCGGCGTGGTCGAACGACAACCGTCACCGTGATTTGCTCTTCAGGGTCCGCCGGGCCGATGACGCTCGATGCGGCCAGCGAGACGTACTCGCTCCCATGGATCGGAACATGAGAATCGCGAGAAGCCATCTATCTTCCTCCTTCTCGCCCGGGGCAAGGCAGCAGCAATGGTACCACTGGCCGCGCGGTCGCGCCGCGTTGACTTGCCGCCGAGCGCGCCCTAAGATTCTCGCCAGTGCCTGATTCCCGCCCAATTTCTGGCGAGACGATTTCCCACTATCGCGTGCTCGAAATGCTTGGTGGCGGCGGTATGGGTGTCGTCTACAAGGCCGAAGATACGCGCCTCCGCCGTCCCGTCGCGCTGAAATTTCTTCCCGATGATCTCGCGCAGGACGAGCACGCTCTCGAGCGTTTCCGCCGCGAGGCCGAAGCCGCTTCCGCGCTGAATCACCCCAACATCTGCACCATCTATGATATCGGCGAAGACAAAGGCCGCGCCTTCATCGCTATGGAATTTCTCGAGGGCCAGACGCTAAAACATCTCATTGATGGCCAGCCCCTCGAAATCGAAAAGCTTCTCGACTTGGCCACGGAAATCACAGACGCTCTTGAAGCAGCGCACGCAAAAGGCATCATCCATCGCGACATCAAGCCCGCAAATATCTTCGTCACCGAGCGCGGCCACGCCAAGGTTCTCGACTTCGGCCTGGCGAAGCAAATGGCGCGCCCCTCCGACGCCGCAAACATCTCCTCGCGAGGCGACGACCCAACACTAGCCGCGAAGCAATTGACCAAACCCGGAATCGCCATCGGCACGCTCTCCTACATGTCTCCCGAGCAAGCCCTCGGCAAGGAACTCGATTCGCGCACCGATCTCTTTTCTTTCGGGGTTGTGCTCTACGAAATGGCGACGGGCAAGCAGCCATTCCGTGGCGAGTCGAACGCGTTCCTCCTCGATTCGATTCTGCACAAGGTCCCGGTCGCGCCCGTGCGCCTCAATCACGATGTCCCCGCCAAACTCGAAGAGGTCATCAACAAAGCTCTGGAGAAAGACCCGAGGCTCCGCTACCAACACGCCGCGGATATGCGTTCCGATCTCCAGCGCCTCAAGCGCGACACCGTCGCTATGGGCATCAGCGCGGCAACCGCTGCCGCTCGCGAATTCCCTGCCGTTGACAGCTCTTCTCCCTTCGGCGCGGCGAAACGCTCGAACTGGATTTTTCCGGCGGCCGCGGCGCTAGTGGTTCTAGCGGTCGCCGCGCTAATCGCTTTCTATCTCCTCCGCGGCCGCAATTCAGCAATCGATTCGCTCGCCATCATGCCTTTCGAGAATGCCAGCGATAACAAGGACGCCGAATACCTCAGCGACGGCCTCACCGAAAGCCTGATCAACAGCGCCTCCGAGCTGCCCAATCTCAAAGTCATCGCTCACGGCTCCGTCTTCCGCTACAAGGGCCGCCCCATTGACCCGCACGTCGTCAGCCGCGAGCTCTCCGCCCGCGCGATTCTTACTGGACGCGTGATCGAGCGCGGCGACACCCTAATCGTCAGCGCCGAGCTAATGGACTCAAAAAATGACCGCCACATTTGGGGCGAGCAGTACAACGAGAAGATGTCCGATCTCCTCGCCATCCAGGAAAATATTTCCAAAGAAATTATGGCGAATCTTCGCTCGCATCTAGGGGGAGAAGAGGAGAAGCGCGTCTCCAAGCACTACACCGACAACAACGACGCCTATCAGTTGTACTTGAAAGGCCGATACAACACGGAGCAGTTCACTCAAGAGGGTGTGAACAAGGGCATCAATTATTTCGAGCAAGCCATCGCCAAGGATCCGAACTACGCTCTCGCTTACGCGGGAATCGCCGAAGCCTACTTCGAGGTCTCGAGCCAGTTCGTTCCGCCGGGAGAGGCCATGCCCAAATTGAAAGCGGCTGCCTCGAAGGCTTTGAGCCTTGACGATTCTCTTGCCGAGGCCCACACGCTGATGGGCATCGCCGACGCCGTTTACGACCACGACTATCCCGGCGCCGAGCAGGAATTCAAGCGCGGCACCGAACTCAATCCCGGCTCGCCCTTGGTCCATGAATGGTACGCCTACTACCTGACGGGCATGGGCGCGAACAACGAGGCTCTCGCCGAATTGAAACGCGCGCAAGAGCTCGACCCGCTTTCCGACACAGTTGACATCGTCTACGGCTTGAACTTCATGTACTCGGACCAGTTCGATCGCGCCATCGAGCACTCGCGCAAAATGATTCAGACGGACCCGAATTTCTGGTTCGGCCATTTCTATCTCGGATGGGCTTTGGCGCGCGAAGGAAAATACGACGACGCAATCAAGTCGCTCAACGAGGCCATCCGTCTCGGCGCCAGCCCCTTTGCGCAAGCCTATCTCGGATACGCCTACGCCTTATCCGGCCAAACCGCCAAAGCGCGCGAAGTCGTGCAACAAATGGAGCAAACCTCGAAACAATCCTACGTCCCGGTCTATCAAATCGCGATCGTCTACGTCGGCCTCGGCGACAAGGACAAAGCGATTCAGTTGCTGGAGAAGTCCTTCGATGACCGCGAAGAAATCATGACCTTCCTCAAGGTTGACTCCACCTGGTCAATCCTCCGCCCCGACCCTCGCTTCCAGTCCCTCCTCCACCGCGCCGCGCTGCAATAATTCTCTGCTCCGCATCCTGAACGCGTCACGTGAAGGGCCTGCTCCGCATTCCCGCGCTCCGCTATTGCCCGTGAGAGGATTGGCAAGCAGCAAGAACTACGATAAGGTCCAAGCTCCGGCAGGCGTCTGAAGCGGTGAACCCGCAGCGGTCGAAGAGTCGCAAGAGCAATCGCTTGGCGAGCGATTCAAGGAAAAGAACCGATGACCTACGTAGAATCAAACCTGGTTCCCGGCGAAACGGTGATTTACCAAACCCGCCTTCATTGGATCGTGATGCTTGGCCACATTTTCTTCGGATGCTTGCTTCTCGGCCTGCCCGGAGTGCTTCTGCTTGATTACGCCTTTACCCAACCCGGACTTGATAGCAGGACTGTGCACGTCATAGAAGGCGGCGGAATTGCATTGCTCGTCGCCGCCGTCGTCGTGATTCTAGTAGGCATGGTGCGCCGCAACGCCACGGAAATGGCGGTAACGAATCGCCGGGTCGTCATCAAGACCGGCCTCGCCAGCCGCAAAACAATCGAAATGCTACTCAACAAAGTCGAGAGCATCGAAGTCAGCGAAACAGCCACCGGCAGAATGCTCGGCTACGGCACAATCGTCGTAATCGGCACAGGTGGCACCCCCGAGCCATTCCACAGAGTCGCCCATCCCCTCGAATTCCGCAACCAAGTCCAGCAGCAAATCGAAAAGCTGCCTCGCTGACTGGTCACAACACCATCCGACAGGTTTTTCTCCGCCGCGCCAGCATCCTGTTTACCCTGAGCCGCGAAGGGCCGGCTCTTTTCCCCGGGTCACCCTAATCGCAAAATGGCGGTTCGCGTTCGGTCAAACGTCTTTTCGTCCGGCGAATCTCATCCGACGAACACGAAGAAACCAAACCCTTCGCATAGGTTGACTCAGAATGGTCAATCACTCGCGCAGGTGCTGCGTTGACGGGCCTCTATTGGTGTCCTAAGATGCCCACGACGAGGTCCCTCGCCGATGGCCATCGAGCGCTTGGGCCACTACCGCCTGCTGGAACAGGTTGGCGCCGGCGGGATGGGTGAAGTTTATCGCGCGCGCGACGAACGTCTCGACCGCGACGTTGCCATAAAGATTCTGCCTCTCAGCCATAGAGATAATCTGCCCGCGCGTAATCGCCTGCTTGATGAAGCACGATCCGCATCTCAACTGAATCATTCGCACATTTGCACGGTTTATGAAGTCGGTGAAGATAATGGTGTCGCTTTCATCGCTATGGAGTTCGTTGCGGGGCGTCCCCTTAGTACGATCATTCCGACTGATGGCCTTCCGACCGAACAAGTCTTGCACTACGGCACCCAGATCGCCGACGCGCTAGCCCATGCTCATCAGCGCCGCGTCGTTCACCGCGACCTGAAACCCGCCAACGTCGCAGTGACTTCGGATGGTGATGCCAAAGTACTGGACTTTGGCCTGGCGACAAGGCTCGAAATTGAACAACTCGAGGCAGTGACGCTCTCACGGGCGAACTTTGCTGACTCTCAGCCGCTCGCAGGGACGCTGCCCTACATGGCGCCCGAACAGCTTCGTGGCGAGACCGCCGATGCGCGCTCCGACATTTGGGCGCTTGGCGTCGTTTTGTTCGAAGCGGCTTCCGGCCGCCGCCCGTTTTCGGGACGCTCGGGGTTTGATTTGATCTCTGCGATACTTCGCGATCCTCCTCCTCCGCTGCCGGATCACGTTCCGGCCGGACTAGCGGCAGTAATCCGCAAATGCATCTCCAAAGACCCAGCGGCCCGTTATCAAAGTGCCGGCGAGGTCCGGTCAGCGCTGGAAACGCTCGGGTCCACAATTGCTTTAGTCGCCGCCCCACGCACGACTCCCTTGGCGCCTAGTTCACTGCCGAAGGTCTATGTTTTAGTCGCCACGGGATTGACCGCTTTATCGATACTCATATTTGCGGTGAACATCGGCGGATGGCGCGAACGGCTCATGCGGCCCAGCAGAGTTCCGGGAATTCGATCGCTTGCGGTCCTGCCGCTCGATAACCTATCTCGCAATCCTTCGGAAGAATACTTCGCCGACGGGATGACGGAGGAGTTGACAACGCAACTAACTCAGATCAGCGCACTTCGTGTCATTTCGCGGACTTCGGTGATGCGCTATAAGGATTCCAAGAAGCCGCTGCCTCAGATTGCGAAAGAGCTTGGCGTCGAGGCCGTGGTGGAAGGATCCGTGCTTCGGGCGGACGACCGCGTGCGAATTACGGCCCAACTCATTCAGGCGTCCACTGACGAGCAGCTGTGGGCGGAGAGTTACGAAGGAGACGCGCGGGACGTCCTTACTCTTCAACAGGATGTAGCCAAGGCCATCGCCGATGAAGTAAAGGTGCAGCTTACTCCACAGGAGCAGACCGAGCTTTCGAGCCCGCGGCCTGTGAGCCCGGCCGCTCACGAGGCGTACCTCAGAGGGAATTACCTGAATACAGGCAACGCTGAACAACAGCGCAAGGCCAAGGAGTACTTCGAGGAAGCAATTCGGATCGACGCGAGCTATGCTCCGGCCTACGCGGGTTTGGCCGACTATTACTGGTCAACGTTGGATCTTCGCCCGCGCGATGCCATGCCGAAGGCAAAGGAAAATGCACTCAAAGCGCTGGAACTGGATCCCCATTTAGCGCAGGCTCATTACGAGCTTGCGGCGGTTCACTTCTATGGTGATTGGGATTGGACCGGAGCCGAAACGGAATTCAGGCGCGCGCTTGTGCTCAACCGTAGCGACTCCGAGAGTCATCGCTTCTACTCCTTTTTCCTGGCCGCTCTTGGACGTAAACAAGAAGCATTGGCCGAGATCCGAAAGGCCCAAGACTTGGATCCTCTTTCGATCTCAACTCAATTGACGGCCGGGTTTGTACTCTATTTTGCGCGTGAGTACGACAAGTCAATTGAACAATGCCAGCGGGCGCTGGAATTGGATCCGAATTCAGCTGGGGCCTATGATTGCATCGGTTCGAGTTACCTAGCCAAAGGACTATATGTCCAAGCCATCACGTCCTTCCAAAAGGCTAGTAATCTTTCAAATAACGATCGCGAGCGTCTGGCGGGGCTTGGGCGCGCCTACGCATTGGCGGACAGGAAATCCGATGCGCGCCGGGTTCTCGCTCAACTCCACGAACTTTCCCAGCACGCCTACCTTTCGCCTTACTTCCTGGCCACGATCAACGGTGCCTTGGGCGAGAACGATAAAGCGTTTGCGTGGCTCGAAAGCGCCGTCCAAGAACGCGATCACTATTTGGCGTGGTTGAAGGTTGATGTTGCGGTTGACCCACTTAGGACCGATTCGCGCTTTCCGGAATTATTGCGCCGCGTTGGCTTTAAAGACTAGCAAACAGCGCTGGGTCGAGCGCTCTTTCCGGGAGTTAATTCGATTTCTCTTGCGGAATCTGCCACGCGAGAATCCCAGCCGTGCTGTGCGTCGAGTGAGGAACACATACCCACCAGCCTTGGCCATTCTTGGCGTATACGACGTCGATAAACACCACCTTGAGCAACTTCCTTTTAAGGAAATGATGATCGTCGATGTACGCTCTCGCGGCCTTCTTGCTCGCGTGAAACTTCTCAAACTCTTCATTCGACATCTTTAGAATCACCACTTCTGGCCGGTCGGCTCCCAAATCGGTTTTCCATACGCCCTCTGACAGCGTTTGCCAGGAGGGTTCCGGCGCCTTCTGCTGCGCCGATTCTTGTGCGAAGCTCGGAGCACCTTCGCGCAGAAGAAGCGGGATCGACACGAGCAGCGTTGCTAAAAGGATCCGTTTCATGAGTTGACCTCCTTCAGAGGCGGGACGCTTACACCTTTGCAGCACTTCTACATCGAGTTGATATCCATGTCAACTTTTTCGATGTGATGTTGGTGGCCGAGCTTCAGATCTGCCGCACTTCCACAAAAACCTGATCATGCTCGATATGTGAAAGTTTCGTGATATAGCAGACTGGCCGGATGTAGTCGTCGAGCAGGTCTAATCGTGTGCTGCCTTCGCGCGTTTTCCGCCGAAATCAAAAGCACAATTTCGTAAATTTTTCGCGCTCGAATCCTACTGATTCCCCAACACTTCCCCATAGCGCTAGTACCCTGTGGATTTGCTGGTACCCTCCCCCTCCGTGGTATTGTGGCTCGACGAATATGAGCACGCGAGGAACAATGCGAAGCGCGGTTCCGGGCGAGGCCCCGCAAATTTGCGGAGTCCAGTACTCGCCCGCGAATCGATTTCTAATCGGGACACCAAAACAATTAGAAATGGCTGCAAATCACAGAAAACAAACATCACGAGTCAGTTCTAATCGGGACAAAATTCGAGGGTGTTTCGATGACGCGATTAAACGCGAAAACCGGATTCACCCCGATGATTGACTTCAATCGAGTCGTCCGCTAGACTCAAAAGGTTCTTGGTAGAGGTGCGGAGACCATGAGTAGCCACGCCGGCAATTCCGAACAGCTTCGGAGACGTGGTGAAAAGGGTGCTTGCTGTCGACTCCGCCGAAATCGCTGCGCTAGCTGAAATCGCAGCGGTTGGGGGACAGGCCTAAGGCTTGTCCACTGTCATCCGTCACAAACGGATGGAGCGCTATCGAGAGGGTGCGGAGTTCGAGTAGCTTTTCTTCTCGGGTCTTCCCTTCTCCTTCCGTTCCATCCTAGCAGGAATCATGGAAAATATTTTTGCGCTGACACGCGCGCTCGTTGACATCGAGTCCATCAGCGGGAACGAAGCGGGCGTCGCAGCCTGCATATTCGATCGCGTCTCGGCGCTCGCCGCGCAGCATCGCGGCCGCGTCGAGCGATGGCCCGTCGATGGCGAACGCTTCAACGTCTTCGCGTCTTGGGACGATCCGGTCGTCACGCTCTCGACGCACATGGACACCGTCCCGCCGTTCTTCCCGAGCCGCGAGGACGATGAATTACTCTGGGGCCGCGGCGCCTGCGACGCAAAGGGCGCGATTGCGGCGATGATCGGCGCCGCCGCCACGCTGCTCGGCGAAGGCGCGCGCGGGATCGGACTTCTGTTCGTTGTCGGCGAAGAAATCAACAGCGCCGGCGCGAAAGCCGCCGCGCTCACGCCGCGTGGCTCGCGCTACCTGATCAACGGCGAGCCGACGGAAAGCAAACTCGCGCTCGGCGCAAAGGGCGCGCTGCGCTACGAAATTCGCGCGAGCGGCAAAATGGCGCATTCCGGTTATCCGGAACTAGGCGAATCGGCAATTGATAAATTGCTGGATGCTCTCGAGTCGATTCGCCGCATTCCGCTTCCGCGCGATCCCGTTCTCGGTCCGGGCACGATCAACATTGGCAGAATCGCAGGCGGCCGCGCACCAAACGTTATCGCCGACGACGCTCGCGCGGAAATCTTCGTACGGCTGGTGGGCGATCCCGCGCCGATTCGCAGCGCGATGACAGCCGCGATCGGCGATCGCGCTGAATTGCGCGAAATCGGATTTATTCCTGCCGTGCAATTCGATTCCTTCGATGGCCTTCCCACGACAATAGTGTCGTACACAAGCGACGCTCCGATTTTAAGCGGCGCGTGGGGGAAACCGTTCTTGATTGGTCCGGGCAGCATCCGCGTGGCGCACACAGAGGCGGAGCGAGTGCCGAAGCGCGAGCTTGAGGCCGCGGTGGGACTGTACGCCGGGCTGGCGCGGAGGCTCTTGGAAGGCGCGCGATGAATCTTGCGATTGTCGGCTACGGGAAAATGGGGCGCCTGATCGAACGGCTGGCACCGGAATACGGCTTCGACGTGAAACTGCGCCTAAACCGCGAAAACAATGACGCGTTTCAAGGACTCACGAACAAGAACTTGGACGGGATCGACGTTGCCCTCGAATTTTCGAACGGCGAGGTTGCCGCCGAGAACATCGCGCGGTTGGCGCAAGCCGGCATCAACGCCGTCGTCGGGACGACGGGCTGGCTCGGGAAATTGCCGTGCGTGCGCGCTGATGTCGAACGAGCCGGAACGGGACTTGTTTGGGCGCCGAATTTTTCTGTGGGCATTTTCGTGTTCACGCAGATCGTCACGCAAGCGGCGCAATTGCTGGCGAACGAATCGGACTACGGTTCGTGGGCGTGGGAAATTCACCATTCCGTTAAGAAAGATGCGTCGTCGGGCACGTTGCTCGCGCTGGCGGCACGGATGAAGGAGAGCGGCTACGAGCGGCCGATCGATTTGAGCAGCAGCCGGGCGGGATCGCATCCCGGCACGCACGAAATCGGATTCGATTCGCCTGCCGATACGATCACGCTGCGGCATTCGGCGCGCAGCCGCGACGGATTTGCGCGAGGAGCGTTGCGCGCGGCACGGTGGGTCGCCGGGAAAAAGGGATTTTTCGAATTTCGAGAAATTATCGGACAGTTGGGCTGAGTAATCGCCTGGGAGGAATTGCAAATGTTTGCAGGATGCGGAACAGCGTTGGTAACTCCATTTCGCACGGATCAATCGCTTGACGAAGAAGCGCTGCGCCGCCTCGTGCGGCGACAAGTTGATGCAGGAGTCGATTTTCTCGTTCCCTGCGGAACTACCGGCGAATGCCCGACGCTGACGCCGACCGAGCGCCTGCGCGTCGTCGAGCTCACGATCGAAGAAGCGCGCGGCCACGTGCCGGTCGTAGCGGGCGCGGGCGGATACAACACGGCAGAGGTAATCGAGTCCGTACGTGAATTCCAATCCCTGGGCGTGGACGGAATTCTTTCCGTGACGCCGTATTACAACAAGCCGACGCAGGAAGGCCTCTACCAGCACTACAAGGCGATCGCCGCAGCGACAACCCTGCCGATCATCGTGTATAGCGTGGTCGGACGCACGGGCGTCAACGTCGAGCCGGCGACGGTTCGGCGGCTCGCTGAAATCGAGAACATTGTCGGGATCAAGGAAGCGTCGGGCAATATCGGCCAGATGGCGGCGATTGCGAACGGCGTGCGCGATTCGTTCGCCGTGCTCTCCGGCGATGATGCGATCACTCTGCCGCTTGCCGCTCTGGGAGGCCGGGGCGTTATTTCTGTCGTGTCGAATGAAATTCCGGCGGAGATGGCTCGGCTAACGCAATTGTGCCTGCAGAATGATTTCCCCGCTGCGCGCGAGATTCATCGCAAATACTTTCCGCTGATGGAAGTCAATTTCGTCGAAACGAATCCCGGTCCGGTGAAAGCGGCGTTGGCATTCATGGAACTACTCGAGCCCGTGTGGCGGTTGCCGCTCGTTTCGCCGAAGGCGGAAAATCTCGCGCGAATCCGCGGCGTTCTCGAATCTCTCGGACTTCTCCAGCAAACGTATGCTGCAAGCACAAATTGAGGCGCTCTTCGATCAGCGGCCTGGCGAATTCATCGAGAAGGACCGGCGGCTGTTTCGGAAATTCAAGGAAGCGCTGAACGAGGGAGAAATCCGCGCCGCGGAACCGGACGCGTCCACGCCGTCGGGTTGGCGCGTGAATGCCTGGGTCAAGAAAGGCATTCTCCTCGGGTTCCGCATGGGCGCGATCGTAGATATGTCCCTGGACGCGTCGCGCCAGCCATTCTTCGACAAATCGACGTATCCGGTGAAGAAGTTTACCGCGAACTCCGGCGTACGGATCGTCCCGGGTGGCTCGAGCATTCGCGACGGCTGCTTCGTCGGCAGGGGCGTCGTCTGCATGCCGCCGATGTATATCAATGTGGGTGCGTACGTGGGCGACGGCACGCTCGTGGACTCGAACGCGTTGGTAGGAAGTTGTGCGCAGATTGGACAGAACTGCCACATTTCCGCCGGGGCGCAGATTGGCGGAGTGCTTGAGCCAGTCGGAGCTCTGCCGGTCGTGATTGAAGACGATGTTCTGATCGGGGGAAACAGCGGCGTCTACGAAGGAACTGTCGTGAAGATGCGCGCCGTGATCGGCACGGGCACAATTCTAAATCGTTCCACGCCCGTCTACGACCTCGTCACCGGCGCGATCCACAAGGCGAGCGATGAAGAGCCCCTGATCGTCCCCGAAAACGCGGTCGTCGTTGCGGGAGCGCGCGCGATTCGCGAAGGCCGCGGAAAAGAGTGGCATCTGTCTCTCTACACGCCTGTAATCGTGAAATACCGCGACGAAAAGACCGACGAGAAAATCCAACTCGAAGATTTACTCCGCTAAACCGTGAGGTAACATGCGCCGGATTCCATGAGAGGTGCCAAACCACGTGTGTGGCTGCGGCCGGCGGTGATTTTCTGCCTGCTATTTCTGTTGCATCTTTGCAGTCGCGTCGCGCTCGCAGACCCGGATACGGGCAGGTTATCGGGCAAAATCACTGACCCGTCCGGAGCCGGAGTCGCCGGGGCGCATCTCAAACTCGCGAACAGCGCTGGAGCAGTTGCTCGCGTGGCGACCGAGGTATTCGCGTTCCCTTCCGACCCGACGTACCCGACACCTATTCAGCGAGTCGTAGGCGTGCCGATAAAATCGTACGTCACGGTGAGTTGGACCTACCGCTTCAGACAATCAAGCGACGCTGAACCAAAATGGTTTTATGACGACGCGCGAAGTGAACGCAGCGCCGCAAAGCCCAGCAATCCAGCAGCAATGATGACCGCGATCCAAAGCACCGCGGGATGGCGCTCGCTCCACGGCCGCGGGTCTTCGTAATCGTCATTGATCTGTTCCCCGCCCAGAGTTGCAGCCGGCAACTGTTGGGAGTCTTCCACTTTGAGCGTTCGCTCGAGGTCGTACTGCGGCTGTTTTGCTTCGCTCTGGCCATAGAGAAGGAGGTACCGGCGCGCGGGGTGGGCGCGAAAGACGAGCCGGCGCGGCGTCATGTAAAGAGTCACCTGCGCGGCGGAGAGCGGCGAGTTATTGCTGTTCGCGACGTGGATGCGCCAATGCGATGACCAGCCGGCGGCGAAGCCGACGCGCAGCCACTCGCGGAGAACATCGTCGTGATGGAACCGGTAGATCTCGCCCGCGCCCGCGTTTGACCAATCTTTCCCATCGTCACTCGACTCGATCACGACGGAACGCGAGAATTCTTCCTGATCCGTCTCGAAGCGAACTTCGTTCACGGGCAATGCAGATAGAAGATCGGCGCGCCAGAGACTTTCCTGCTTGTTCGCGGATTGCACCTCAACGAGGGGAGCCGGGACAGGCGAGCGCTCCGCGGGCGTCGTCACTTCGTAGAGAACTTCGACGCTCGTCAGCGGGAAGCGATGCGAGCCCTCGAGAATGCGCAGGCGGATGTAACGCGCGTTGGTTTCGGAATAGTGCAGCGTCTGCGTTCCTTGCAGGCTTTGCTTGTTAAATCGGAATAGCGGAGCGCGATCGCAAACGATCCGCCACTGGCGTGCGTCGTCGCTGACAGCCACCTCGGCCCAGGCGATGAAGTCGGTTTCGGGGGTGTTGACGAGAACGGCGTTGTGGAATTGGGCGTTCGCGCCGACGTCGAGAACGAATTGAGTGAATTCTCCAGGCGCGAAACTTTGTTCCTGTGTGCGCGCCCGGCGGCGCTCGGTGCGGACTTGGCCGGACGGAACCGCCATAACAAAGGGAACTTCTCTACCTGTGTCGTCCACGATCCGCACGTCCGCGAGTTGATTGGCGGAGTGCGCGTACACATCTTCGGGAACGACGATGGCAACGAGCCCCGACGAGTTTGCGGCGGGAGGCATTACTTCACGCGAATAGCTCCAGCTTCGCCACGCTCGAGGCCAGGCGGCGAGCGTATCGGCGCGCAAGATAACGCTTCCGAAAACGATGTCGAGCGCGACTATGGATGCAAAGAGGACAACGAGCGGCGCGCGGGATTGGAATCGGAATAGATGTCCTGCGAGTGGCCGCGAGTTCTTCACGTTTTCGTCTCCTGTTTTTGCCCCGCCAGCCTGCGCTGGTACAGAAACGAAACGAGCAGAAGCAGCAATCCCAATATCAAAAACGACAGAATTCGATAAAAACGCTCGAGGAAAGACAAGTCAAACAAAAAGACCTTGCCGACGACCAGCCCGAAAAGCGCGAGCGCCTGCCAGCGAAGAAGAGCCGATTTTCGTGCCAGACCTACGACGATCAGTCCCGTTGCGTAGCATGTCCAAAGAATTGAAAGGCCCAACGATTGAGCGAGACCTCGCTCGACATTGAGAGCGTGGGTCCGGCCAAGCGCATCCCAGACTTCGAGAGAGAGAGCCAGCAACGCAAAACCGTTTGCACCGACGGCAAGCGCGGTAAATGAAATCTTTTCGCCATCGCCGAGATCGGCGCCCGCATCGGCAGCGAAAAAACATGCGGCCGAATAGCACGCGACAGCGACGGCGAACGTGGCAAACCGCGCATTGAAGAGAAACGTTGTGGCGGGAATGTCAAACATCAGCAGCCGAAACGCCGTGATTCCGAAAAGAAGCAGCCCAAATGCGCGGAGATACCAGAGGCGCGTCCGGAACCCGCTCCAGATCAGAATCGCGCCTTCGATGGCCAACGCGACGGTGATCCATTTGCCGTCAAGGCGCAGCGGGATCGCGAGCGTGGCGTACATCAATGCCAGCCCGGAGAAGAGGAATCGAGCGGCGGGAGGTTCATTTTTGCGGGGCGCCGGAAGCGCCCGAAGCACGAAAAGATGCGCGGCCGCAAGCGCGAGCACGGCAAACGTGATCGCCCAGCGATAACCGGGCCAAAGCATTTGATGCAGCGCGAACAAATAAATGAGCGCGTTCGCGGGCACGATCACAACTTCATCGGGCGATAGACGGACTTCGTCGCGGCTGCGGATCACTGGCAGCGCCGCGAACGCCACGAAAAACAGCGTCGCAAAGAGCAGCGTGATTCCCAGTTCGTCATCGCGATAAAATTCGCTGAACCATCCCCAGAAATAGATTTGCGTCGAAACAAAGGCGAGGGGCGCGAGCCAAACCCAGCGCCGCGCGTGCTGCAGAACCAGGAGCCCGAGGACGAGCACGAGAACATACGTGAAGAGCGTGATCTCCGCGTTTTTGCCCGTGCTTAGAAGTAGCGGCGTTAGAAACCCGCCGACAAGCGCCATCACCGCGATGCGTTGCGAATTGCGGCCTACGGCGATTGCGATCATCGCAGCCGTGACGACGATCATCGCGGCGAACGCAACGCTTTGGTCGAACAACCGGTAATAGTGCCAACCACCCCACAACGACAGATACAAGACGGCTGCGCCGAGACCCGCGATGCCTTCCGAAAAATAGCGATAGCCGCGCCGGAGCAAACGGTCGCTCCACATGAGCAAGCCCGCGCCGATTAAAAGCCCAATCGCGATGCGGCCATGCGGGCCGACCCAATTGTTGTCGAATGCATACTTGAGAAAGAACGCGACGGCGCAAAGGACGGCGAGAACGCCGGCGTAGTTGAGCCATCTCCCCGCGATCACGGACTCGAAGTCTGTGGTGCCAGAAGCGCGCGCAGGCGAGAACTGAACTCGAGTGAGTTCCGGCGGAGGCGTAATCACAGTTTGGCTCGGCGGCGCGGCAGCAGGTGGTCGAGGGACCGGCGGAGTTTCAGGCGGAATCGCTTTGGGCTCGACTTGCGGGGTCGCGGGCGCGGTCTCGGACGTAGGAACCGCTGACGCCGGAGGAGCTTCGCTCAGCTTGGAGGAGAGATGGGAGAGCCGAGTCTCAATCGCGTAGAGCCGCGCCGTGAGATTTGCGACTTGCTGCTCGATCCGGCTGTCGGGCCGTTGCCGCTCTTCGAGCCGGCGGACACGAACAAACGCCGAAATCGCGAGAATCGGCACAACAACGAGCGCGAGGATCGCGATCGCAACCGCAAGGTAACCTAACGCTTCACCTGACATTTGCTTGTGATGGCGCGTCCCGAATCGCGCGTATTAGAGCACAGGCGAGACACTGGAGCAATGCAAGCGCCGGAATGGAATCCGCTCGCGCCAACAATAACGATTTTTCATTGCTTTTCCCGCTCCTCGCGCATCCAAAGTGTCTTGCCGCCAGAGTTCGTTGCGGATGGAATTGACATCTTCGACGATTTGTCCAATCCTTGAGTGCTTCGAACGACTCGCGAGAGGGTTTAGATGGCATCAGGCGGAAAAATTGGAATTCTCACCGGCGGCGGAGACGTTCCCGGCCTGAATTCGGTGATCAAGTCTGTCGTATATCGCGCGATCGAGATGAATCGCGAGGTCGTCGGGATTCGCAGGGGCTGGGAAGGGCTCACGCACCTTGACGAGTCGCAGGAAGTGGACGCGCGCTACATCCGGCCGCTCACGCGCGAAAACACGCGCGCGATCGACCGCAGCGGCGGTACGGTCCTGCATACCTCGCGAACGAATCCGTTGCGGGTCTCGAAGAGCCTCTTACCAGCTCACATGCCGGATTCAGAACTCGAGAAACTTACGACCGACGGAAAGACTTTTAATTTCACTCCCGTGGTACTCCGCAATCTCGAGCGGCTCGGCATTGGCTGCCTCATCGTAATCGGCGGCGACGACACGCTTGGATTTGCGGCCGCGCTCGATAAAGCCGGCGTTCCGCTCATCGCCATTCCGAAAACGATGGACAACGACGTCCAGGGCACCGAGTACTGCATCGGCTTCTCGACGGCGATTACGCGCTCGAAGGAATTGATCAACCGGCAGCGGACCACGCTTGGCTCGCACGAGCGCATCGGAATTTTCCGGATATTTGGAAGGGACGCCGGATTCACGGCTCTTTATACCGCTTACGTCACTTCGGCGCGCTGCGTGATTCCCGAATATCCCTTTGACATCGATCTCCTCATCAAACTCCTCGTCGAAGACAAACGCAACAATCCAAGCAACTATGCCTTCATCATCGCTTCCGAAGGAGCGGTGTGGACCGGGCAGAAAGCGGAAGATTTCGGCGAAGCCGACGCGTACGGCCACCGCAAGAAAGTGGACATCGGCCATGCGCTAGCCGAGATCCTCCGCCAGCGAACCGGCGAAGAGACGATGACGAGCGATCTGACTTACGACTTGCGAAGCGGCGACCCTGATGCCGTGGATCAGGTAGTCGCGACGACGTTCGCTAACGTGGCGTTGGATCTGATCGGCGACAAAGTCTACGGACGGATGACGGCCATTCGTGAAGGCCGATATGCCCATGCTCCGCTTCCAGACCATGCGCTGGGGCCGCGCACGGTGGACATTGCGAGGCTCTACAACACCAAGCGATACCGCCCGCATTACACCGGCAAGCTCGGCGCTCCCGTGTTCCTCATCTCAGCGTAGGACTCCGATTCATTGAAGCGCCGCTCGGGGGCACAAGTTGTATTCGGCGCCGTGATTCTCTTTCGGGAACACCAAAACTGTCCGAGATTGAGAAACGGGTCGAATATTGGTACGGTGGTCCAATGGCAATAGAGCCAACTCCGGACACGAAGTCGGAACGGCGCCGGCGAAGCCAGCGATTGAAGGCCCGCGTGCCCATCGAAGTGCGTAGCCAAACGGTGGAAAAGCATACCGCGTCGGAAAAAACCGAAGCGTTGATCATCAACGCTCACGGCGGTCTGATTCTCCTATCGATGAAAGTTGCGCCGGATCAATTAGTTACGGTCGTAAATTTGAATACCGGCGACGAGCTTCTATCGCGCATTACTTCCCTCGGGCCGAGTTTTATGGGAAAAACGGAAGTTGGAGTGGAATTCATCAAGCCGTCGCCCGATTTTTGGGGCGTACCCTCGGTCCCAAAGGCGTAGCATGACGCGATCGGAAAGATTCTAGGCAGTCCCCGCCTGAACCAGAATCCCTTGAAATCTTGGTTTGATCCTCCCGAAACCGAGTGACGGAAATCGGCGGCATCAGTCGCGCTCACTTTAAGTCCGAATCGGAGTCCAAATTCGAAGCGTCTAAGAATGTGGAGTTTGAGGTCGAAGTGTCCTAAGATGATTGGTCCGTCCTCGAGGAGAACCCTCGCTCTGTATGTGCCTGACACCATCTAGTCGCAGCGAGATGCAGGTGCGTCCCGCGTCCCCCACGGTGCGAGCGGCCTTGGCACCGATCTGTGCACTGGGCGTTTCGGCTACGCTCCTCATTATCGGCTGCGTGGGTTGCGGGAAGAAGGACGCTTCCGCGGAAGCGCCGCCACCCGCGACGGCGGTCAAAACCGTCGTCGCCGAAAACGCCACGATTCCCGATGAATCCGAATACCTCGCGACGCTAAAGTCGCGCCACTCGGCCACGATCAATCCGCAAGTCGAAGGCTCGATCACGAAGATCTTCGTCAAGTCGGGCGACCGCGTTGAGGCAGGCAAATCGTTGATGGAAATTGATCCGGTGAAGCAGCAGGCAACGCTTCAAAGCCAGGAGGCGGCTCGATCTGCGCAAGAAGCGACCGTTTCGTACGCGAAGGTGCAACTCGAGCGAGAACAGAAATTGTTCGACGCGGGCATCGTCGCGAAGCAAGAACTGGACCAGGCAAGATCCACCTACGATGCCGCCGAAAAGCAGCTCGAATCGCTGCAGGCGCAGGAACACGAACAGCAGGTCGAGCTTCACTATTACAGCGTCCTGGCGCCGGCAAGCGGAATCATTGGAGATGTCCCGGTGCGTGTGGGCGACCGCGTTACCACGACGACGCTGCTCACGACGGTTGACGAACCTGGGAGTCTCGAAGCATATATCGCCGTTCCCGTCGAGAACGCGAAGAACTTGAAACTCGGCTTGCCGGTTCAGTTGCTCGATCCCGCCGGCGCTGTAATCGGCGAGACGCGGATCGACTTCATCTCGCCACAGGCCGATTCATCCACTCAATCGGTGCTGGCAAAGGCCACAGTCAGCAATCCGAAGGACCTGTTGCGCACGGCTCAATTCACACGAGCGCGAATCATTTGGGGGACTCATCAGGGGCCGACGATTCCCGTGCTGGCGGTCTCCCGGATCAATGGCCAATATTTCGCGTTCGTCGCCGAGAAATCCGGCACCTCGACGGTCGCGAAACAGCGAATGCTTCACGTAGGCGATTTGATCGGAAATAGCTACGTCGTGCTGGACGGAATCAAACCGGGCGACCATGTGATCGTCGAAGGAACGCAAGTCCTCGGCGACGGCTCTCCTATCTCCGAGTCTCCGGCCGATACTTCGGGCGCCGGAGGCTGCGCAACCCTAAGGCCGGGCTAAGCGAATTCATGTTCGTTGACTTCTTTATCAAGCGGCCAATCTTTGCGACGGTATGCGCGCTGCTGATCATTTTGGCCGGCGCCGTTTCGATTCCGACGTTGCCCGGTGGCGCAGTTCCCCGACCTTGCCCCTCCGCAGGTTAGCGTATCGGCTTTCTATAACGGCGCGAGCGCGCAGACGGTCGAGACGGCCGTCACGATCCCGCTCGAACAGCAAATCAACGGTGTCGAGGGCATGAAATACATGACTTCGACGAGCGGAAACGACGGCTCGTGCGGGATCACGGTGACGTTCGACGTCTCGCGCAACGTGGACCTTGCCGCCGTGGACGTGCAAAATCGCGTCAACACGGCGCTCGGCCGGATGCCGAACGAGGTCAAGACCACCGGCATCACGATTACGAAGGCGGCAAGCGGATTCGTTATGGGCGCAGGCGTCTACGCCGAACACGGCGAGTACGACAGTCTGTTCATCAGCAACTACGTGGATATTTACGTCCGTGACGCTCTTAAGCGTGTAAAAGGTGTCGCCGACGTCTTCGATTTCTCGCCGCGCAACTACTCGATGCGCCTTTGGCTCGATCCCTCTCGACTGGCGAGCCGCGGACTGACGGCCACCGACGTCGTCAGCGCCCTCACGGAGCAAAACGTTCAGGTCGCGGCCGGCCAAGTCGGGCAGCCTCCGTCCATGCCCGGCCAGATGTATCAAATCAGCGTGCGCGCCGTCGGGCGGCTCACTGAACCTTCCGAGTTCGATAACATTATTCTGAAAACCGGAAATGACGGCACGCTGATTCGCCTGAAGGACGTTGGGCGTGCGGAACTCGGCGCCGAAAGCTACGCATCCGATCTGCGATTCAACGGCCACGACGCGATCGGCTTCGGCGTGACGCAGCTTCCAGGCGCCAACGCGCTCGATGTGGACCGCGCAGTGAAAGCAGAATTATTGCGCCTTTCGAAGCGCTTCCCGCCAGGATTGAAAGCGGCCGTCGCATTCGACTCGACGACTGTGATCGGCGAATCCATCCGGGACGTTCTTTACACGCTGCTCGAAGCGATTCTTCTCGTCATCGCGGTGATCTACATTTTCCTTCAGGATTGGCGCACAACGATCATCCCGGCGGTCACGATTCCTGTTTCGCTCGTAGGCACGTTCGTGTTCGTGAAGATGCTCGGGTTCTCGATCAACACGCTGACGCTCTTCGGAATTACGCTCGCCACCGGCCTGGTCGTTGACGACGCCATCGTCGTGATTGAAAACGTCGAGCGGCACATCGCCGAAGGAGTCGCCGACGCGCACGACGCTGCGTCAGTTGCGATGGATGAGGTTGCCGGCGCCGTCGTAGCGACTTCACTCGTGCTCGTGGCCGTGTTCGTTCCCGTGGCATTTTTCCCGGGGACCACGGGAATTCTCTTTCGCCAATTTGCCCTTACAATTGCGTTTTCCGTAACAATTTCTGCATTCAACGCTTTGACGCTGACTCCCGCGCTTGCCGCGCTGTTGCTTGGACACGAGCGAGGGAAGACCGGCGTAATCTTGACGGCGTTTAATCGCGTTGTGACCGGCCTCACGCAGACCTACCGGTCAACGCTCGCTCACATCTTGCGATGGCGGGTTGCGGCCCTGATCGTGTTTCTGTGCGGGCTAGGGCTCACATACTTCCTCTACCAAAAAGTTCCGCGCGGCTTCATTCCCGACGAGGATGCGGGTTATTTCATCATCGCCGTGCAAGCGCCGCAGGGTGCGTCGCTCGCATACACAACGAATATTTTGGGACAGGTGGAAGCGGCGCTCGGCAAAGCGCCCGGAAGTTGATGGCTCATTCAGCGTAGCAGGATTCAGTTTCAGCGGCAGCGCGCCGAATTTGGGAATCGCGTTTGCGAGTCTGAAGCCCTTCGATCAGCGGCAGGGCGAGGAACATTCGGTGGCAACGGTCATCAACAAGCTCCGGGAACCGTTGAGCCACATTTCGGGGGCCATCGTCGTTCCCTTTTCTCCTCCTGCCGTGCAGGGGCTCGGAAATTTCGGCGGGTTCCAATTCGAAGTCGAGGATTTGGGCGGAAACACGGTGCAGTCGCTCTCGCAAGCAACCAACGAATTGGCGCGCCAGGGAAACGCAAGTAGCGACTTGCGCGGGCTTTTTACGAGCTTCACCGCGAACGATCCTCAGTTCGTCGTGACGTTCGATCGCGATAAAGCGAAGGCTCTCGGCGTGCCACTCAATCAGATCACTGACGCGCTGCAAGTTTACATGGGCTCGATTTACGTGAACGATTTTGATTTCAACAACCGCGCGTATCGCGTCTACATTCAGGCCGATAAGCAATTTCGCTCGACGCCGCAGGATTTGCAGCAATACTACGTGCGCGCTGCCTCAGGCGCGATGGTGCCGCTCCAAAGCGTTATTCGCGTTCAGCCGGTTGCCTCGCCGCAGGTGATCAGCCATTACAATTTATTCCGCTCCGCTGAGATTGACGGCTCGGCCGCACCGGGACGCAGCTCGCGGCGATGCCATCGCGGCGATGGACACGCTGGCGAATCGCGTGCTTCCGCGTGGATTCGCGTACGAATGGACCGGGCTGTCTCTTGAAGAGCTGCAATCCGGCAGCACGACGGTCGTCTTGTTCAGCCTCGGGTTGCTCGTCGTGTATCTGACGCTCGCCGCGCAATATGAAAGTTTTTCGCTGCCGTTGATTGTTCTCTTCGCCGGTGCCGATGGCGCTCCTCGGCGCGCTCGCCGCGCAATCGTTGCGCGGCCTCGAAAACGACGTGTACTGCCAAATCGGCCTCGTCATGCTGATCGGACTTTCGAGCAAAAATGCGATTCTGATCGTCGAGTTTGCGGAACAATTGCGCCGTAAATATGGCCTGACCATCCCCGAGGCGGCCATCGAGGCGGCGCGCATCCGCCTGCGACCGATCCTGATGACTTCGCTTGCGTTCATTTTCGGCGTTCTTCCGCTCGTGCTCGCGCGAGGCGCAGGCCGCGTCGGCCGCCAGTCGGTCGGAACGACTGTCTTCGGCGGAATGATCGCGGCGACGTCTCTCAATCTTCTATTTATCCCGTTGCTATACGTGATGATAAAAACTCTGCAGGAGCGGCTGATGCCGGAGCGCCCTACCGCGCCCTCCGTCCCACAGCCGGAGCCAGGCGACTAAAATTGCCGCGCCGCCGGCCATGCCTATCGCTAGTGTTTATTAAACGATGCGGGCATCAAATGGGGATGGTAGAATGCGCGGACGCTTACGCCATTTCGACTCGGGGGATTGCATGCTCAAACCGTTATTGAAACTCGAAGCTCGCCTGCACGCCACGCGGGACGCGTTTCATCGCGCGACACAGAGTATTTCGAAACATCTCGCATTGGTCGTCGCCGCTTTCGCCGTGGCAGCGTTTTGGCCCGGCGCCGCCCTCGCGCAAACCTTCGAGAGCCCGACGCTGGCGCTCAAAACTGACTGGCAAATTCAATCCTCGGCGCGAATTTACATGGGAGGCGGCAACGCAATTTCTCAGCCCGGCTTCCCTGCCCCGGACTGGTATCCGGCAACGGTGCCGAACCACAGTTGTCGCCGCGCTAGTAGACGACAAGATTTACCCGGACCCTTACTACAGCCTGAATCTCCGTTCGTTCCCGGGAATGAAATACAAGATCGGCGAGAATTTCTCGTTGGAGGATATGCCGAAGGATAGCCCGTTCCGCGTTTCGTGGTGGTATCGAACAGAATTTCAGGTTCCGGCAGACTGGCAGGACAAGAGCGCCTGGCTGAACTTTCGCGGGATCAATTACCGCGCCAACATCTGGCTGAATGGAAAGCAAATCGCCAAATCCGAAGACGTCGCGGGCGCGTTCCGCCGCTATGAATTTGAAGTCGGCTCGACGCTGCTGCCGGGAAAGTTGAATGTGCTCGCTGTGGAAGTCTTCCCGCCGACGCCGCACGATCTCGCCATTACTTTCGTGGATTGGAATCCGCTGCCGCCGGATAAGGACATGGGCATCTGGGGCGATGTCTTTCTCGCGGCAAGCGGGCCGGTGGCCGTTCGGAATCCGCAGGTGGAAACGAAGCTCGATCTGCCGAACCTCGACAACGCGCACTTGACAGTTCGCGCTGAGTTGCGCAATTCGACGACGCAGCCTGTGGATGGAATCCTCCGCGGAAAACTTGGGGACGGCGAATTCGAGGAGGGCGTGAAGCTCCTCCCCAATGAAACCAAGGAAATCACCTTCAGGCCCAACCAGTTCCCGCAGTTGAATCTCGCAAACCCGAAGGTGTGGTGGCCGTATGGCATGGGCGGACAGGACTTGTACGACCTCGAGCTGGAATTCGATATCGGACAGGACGCCTCGGACCGGATCGGCCTAAATTTTGGCGTTGATGAAATCACTTCAAGACTCACGAAAGAAGGCCACGCCCAATACACCGTGAATGGAAAGGACGTCCTGATTCGCGGCGGCGGATGGACGCCGGACATGTTGCTTCGCCAGGACCCCAAACGCTGGGAGGACGATTTCCGTTACGTCCGCGGCATGAACTTGAACACGGTCCGGCTCGAGGGGAAGCTGATGTCCGACGATTTCTTCGATCTCGCTGACCGCTACGGAGTTCTGGTGATGCCGGGCTGGTGCTGCTGCGATCACTGGGAAAAATGGGCCAAGTGGCGGCCGGAAGAGCGCAAGGTGGCTACGGCATCACTGCGCGATCAAGCCACGCGGCTGCGGAATCATCCGAGCGTATTCGTCTGGCTCGACGGCAGCGACAATCCGCCAACCGCTGAAATTGAGAAAGCTTATCTCGAAGTTTTGAAGCAAGTGCACTGGCCGAAGCCCGTGCTCTCGTCGGCCTCGGAGAAACGGACGTCTGTCACAGGTCCATCCGGCGTGAAGATGACGGGGCCGTACGACTACGTCCCGCCAAATTATTGGCTCGAAGACAAAGAGCACGGCGGCGCGTTTGGATTCAATACCGAAACGAGCCCCGGCCCCGCGATTCCGCCGGTCGACAGCTTGAAACGCATGCTCCCGGATAAACAAATCTGGCCGATCAACGAATACTGGGATTACCACGCGGGCGGCGGTCAATTCAAGGACGTCGGCTTGTATAACGAGGCTCTGGACAAGCGCTACGGCCCGGCGAAAAATTTGGCGGATTACGAATGGAAATCGCAGGCGATGGCGTACGAGGGCGAGCGCGCTATGTTCGAGGCGTTCGGGAGAAATAAAGGCTCGGCCACTGGGGTCATCCAATGGATGTTGAATAACGCGTGGCCCTCAGTCATCTGGCACCTTTACGACTTCTACATGCGGCCCGGCGGCGGATACTTCGGAACGAAAAAAGCGTGCGAGCCGCTACACGTGCAGTATTCCTACGACAATCAGTCCGTGGTTGTGGTCAATGATGAACTTTCGTCCTTCACTGGATTAAAGGTAACCGCAAAAGTTTACGACATCAACGCCACGGAGAAATTTACGCACACCGAGACCATTGATTCGCCCGCGGGCAGCGTCACCAACGCCATGAAGGTGCCCGAGACGCGCGGAATCACGACGACGTATTTTCTGAATCTGACGCTCGAAGATTCCGCCGGGGCCGCTGTGAGCTCGAATTTCTATTGGCTCTCGACCAAGCCGGACGTCCTCGCATGGGATGGCTATACCTGGTACACGACGCCACAGAGATCGTTCGCCGATTTGCGCGATCTCGCGCGACTCACTCCCGTGACGCTGAAATATTCACTTGATACTCAGAACGCTAACGATGAGGGCACGACGAGTGTCCACGTTTCAAATCCGAGCGAGCATCTGGCGTTCCTAGTTCACTTGAGGCTCACGCGCGGAATGGGCGGCGACGAGATATTGCCGATCTTATGGGATGACAACTATTTCGAATTGCTGCCGGGCGAATCGCGTGACATCAAAGCGACATACCGGTTGAAGGATCTTGGCAACGCCGAGCCCGATCTCGAAGTGAGCGGATGGAACGTTACCAGCGCCGCGCCGAATTGATTTAGTTTCGGCGGCCGTTCCGCGCGACTTTATCCCGCCGCTGTGACGGCGCGAAATGGCCAGGTCGCCGTAATCTTGGCGCGAATCAGAAACACCGCGATGCCGGCGGCCAGCGTGAGCACTCCCACACTAACGTAGCCCCATCCTGACGTGGTAAACACGAATGCCCATCCAAGAAACGCAATCACGGCCGGCAGCGGATAAAGCCACATCTTGTAGGGTCGAGCCGAGTCCGGGAATTTCTTGCGCAGCAGCGGAATGGCAAAGACCTGCCCCATGAACTGCACAAGGATTCGCGTGGTGATCAGCGCGCTAACCACCTGATCCAGCTTGAAGAAGGCCGCGCCGATGGAAACGGCGCCAAGAACCAGCAGCGACACGTACGGATAGTTCTTCGTGGGGTGAAGCGTTGCGAAGACACGAAAGAAATAGCCATCCTTCGCCGCCGCATAGGGTATCCGGGAATATCCTAGGAGGAGCGCGAAGACGGAGCCGAACGCCGTCCAGAGAATCATCACCGTGATCACGATGGCGGCGCCCCGTCCATAGAGCCGTTGCATGAAATCCGAGGCGATAAAAGGCGAATAAATCGCTTCGCGCCACGGCACGACGCCAATGAACGCAAGGTGAATGAGTATGTATCCGACGGCGCATACGGCAATTGAATACAGGATCGAGCGCGGAATCACTCGAGCGGGATCGCGAACTTCGTCGCCGATGTAGCAAACGTCGTAGTAGCCCATGTAGTTGTACACGGCCACGAGCGTCGCGCCGCCCAGACCCAGGAAGAACCCGCGCTGGAACGCGAATGCCCCGGGAGGAAAATCGAACGCGAGTTTCGCGTTGAAATGGGGAAAACCGGTAATGATCACAGCCGCCATGGTCGCAACGGTTCCGATCCATAGCGTGACCGTGACCTTGCCCAGGAATTGAATTCGCCGGCTCAGCAAAATCACCGCGACGACGCCGACGCCCGCGGCCACAAACTGCTGGCCGCGCATCGTGAGGCCGGGCCATAGATACGCGGTGTAGTTCCCAAAACCGATCATTCCCGACGCGATTTCGAGCGGCCCGCTGATCACGAACTGCCAAATGAAGAGGAATGCCAGCAGGCGCCCCCACGTCTCATGCCCGTAGGCTTCGCGCAAAAAGTGGTAGCTGCCGCCCGAACCCGGCAAAGCCGCGCCAAGCTCGCTCCAGATCATGCCGTCCGCCACCACAATCAGCGCGCCGGTGATCCAGCCGAGCATCGCCTGCGGGCCATTCATTGTCGCCATCAGCAGCGGGATCGTGATGAAAGGACCTACCCCGACCATATTCGTGATATTCAGCGCGGTGGCTTGGAGAAGGCCGAAGCCACGGGTCAGGTGCGCGTTGGAGGTGCCGGCCATTTATTAAACTGAAGCGCGCCATTGTAGCTGCGGCGTGCAGCCGAAGCAACGAAAGAGATGCGCTTGGAGTTTAATAAACGCGAAGAAGCTTCTCGCGGCGATTCTGCGGCAATGATCCCTCGATCGCGAAAGGACGGTTAAACGAATCAGCTCGCGTCGCGATTCGGCGGGATCTCGACTCCGGGCTGCTTTCGAACGAGACGCAACGGCCTCAGCAGCGACTGCATCGCCGCCGACCACACGCTTCCGTGCGCGGCGGTCCATTCGTCTTCGGCGGGTTGCGTCGCGACCCGCCAGACATATTTCATTCCTTCAAAGCTCTGCGGAACCAATCTCCCGCGGAACCACGCGCGTTGCATCAGATTCCATTCTTCAGGACGCGCGGAGAGGAGTTTGCGCTCCACATGCTCCGTGAGAGCGCCCACCGTGCCGTCGGCCTGAATTCTCTCGAACACAGGCACCGGCAGTCTGGTATCGAGCAAATCCTGTGCAAGCGAAAGCCCGAGAAGCAGGATTCGCTCAGCGTTCACCGATTCAGCCGTATCGAACACGAGGTCCCAATTCACGCGGCCTGCGGAACTGATCAATTCGGATAAGTCCGCAACCCACGAGAGCTTTCCCCAGAAATCTTTGGCGCCATGCACGCAGAGCACAACGAGGGCGTCCTCGGCACAGAACGTGCGGACGTTCGTGCCGCCAAGGGAAACATTCACGAGCCGTTGCCCAAACGTGTCCAGATCAGCCCGCACCGGGAAATGCCGCATCGTGAATTCGGTATGCAATTCGAGCAGGCACTCACTGTCTTCTCCTCGGTACGTGTACTCGCCGGGAATGCGCACGAGCGGCATGTCCGATTCGTGAGGCCACGGAAATCGCGCTCGAAAGCCGGACGAAAGCAGCGCCGAGTGAGCATCGGCCATGCTCTTCTGCGGCACGATGATGTCAACGTCATGGAATTGCCGGTAGGCGAGATCGCCGTACGCCTGAGCCGCAAGGACGGGACCTTTATACGGAATTGCGGGAATTCCTCGGGACTCGAAGAGCTCCAGAACCCGAAGAAGTTCAGTGGTGAGATAGAGCGAGCGAGTGGCGTTTGTCCGGAACGCTTTTTCCAGCCGCTCCAGCCAGAGCGGTGGCACACGTGTTTCGAATTTTTTAAGATGTTCGAAGACGAGCGGCGTCAATCCCATGCGGTCCGCCGCTGCGATGACGGCAGCCCAGTTCAGGTCCGGCCGAACGAGCAGGCGAATCCGGTCGATGTAAGCCGCGCTCAATCGCGTCCGCGCGCAGCAGAGCATGAGCTGAATCTCGGGACGTAGTTCGTCTCGGCGCGCTCCGGTCATTGGCGAGCGGCCCGTGTTCGATTAGGCGCTTTTCGGCGTCGCGACAAACTTGCGTCCGCGCCGCCTCGGTATCTGAGAGGCAAAGCCACCTCAGCATCTTAAATCAACGGTGTGCCGGGAGCCTACTGGAGTTCCGGTCGAGGGACCTCAAGCGATAAATTGCAATCTTTGCCGGTTCGGCTGGAGTGGAGCGGCCCGAAGCCGCCTTAATTTCGACCGGAGTGTGGAGGGATCAAGTCCCGCGCCGTAGCAGACTGTCTCAAAGTCCGCGCCGCTCTCAAATAGAAATAGTTCGGCTTCGCGGTGAGCTCTCATATTGTTTGACCGCCATTCCTCCACTGCCAACAGAAGCACCGCCGCCCAGAGTCGTCGCTCGGCGATTAGACCTTCCTCGCGTTCCGAAGTCTGATTGTCCACCGGATCGCGGGGTTCGATGTCCGCTGGTGTGCTTCCCATCGCTCTCTCCGCCGATGCATGCGCTGAAAACAAACCGCTGAGCGGGTCGGAGAAATGCACGATGGAAGCCAACGTCGAATCGATTTGCGAACAGCGCTCGAGCTGTCCCAAGTAGAACATCCATTTAGACTTCGTGAACTTGCCAGCGCGTTTCGGGTCCCCGCGG
This sequence comes from uncultured Acidobacteriota bacterium, assembly GCA_963838705.1. Classification (GTDB taxonomy): domain Bacteria; phylum Acidobacteriota; class Terriglobia; order Acidiferrales; family UBA7541; genus Palsa-147. Next base: position 29,439 of record CAWIRU010000008.1, read on the forward strand.
CATTTTCATCTCGGGAACTATTCCCCTCTTGCAAACCGGATGTTCCACTCTGAGACGAACCGGCATTTGCGGCTTTCCAATGCGGACCACATGCGGTTTTATGACTTCAAGGACTTCGCAGCGAGCGCTTCGCGTAGCTTGTGCGCGAGGGTGCTCATCGTGAATGGTTTCTGAAGAAGCAGGATGTCGGAGGAAAGAACTCCGTGATGAATCATGGCGTGGTCCGTGTAACCGGACATGTACACGACATGGATTCCCGGTCGCACGGCCGCAATTTTTTGCGCGAGATCGCTCCCGCTGAGGCCCGGCATCACAATGTCCGTCATGATGAGATCGATCGGGCCGGAATGCTTTGAGACGATATCGAGGGCTGAATGGCCGTCTTCGGCAACGAGGACCTTGTAGCCGCAAATTTCGAGATATTCCTTGGCGAGATCGCGGACGCCTCCCTCGTCCTCGACCAGTAGCACCGTTTCTGTTCCGCGTGGAAGCGAAGCCGCGGCCTGCCGAATCTCTTTGGGAGCGACTTCTTCTTCAACGGACGGGAGATAAATCTTGAACGTAGTGCCTCTGCCGACCTCGCTATAAACCCAAACGTATCCGCCGCTCTGTTTGACGATTCCGTAGACTGTCGCGAGGCCGAGCCCTGTTCCCTTCCCCTTTTCCTTGGTCGTGTAGAACGGCTCGAAGATGTGCGCCTGGGTGTCGGCATCCATTCCGCAACCGTTGTCACTGACGGCTAGCATCACATACCGTCCGGGCATCAAAACCATCGGCGCCCGCGAATAGCTATTATCGAATTCGACGTTCGCGGTTTCGATGGTGAGCTTGCCGCCGCGAGGCATGGCGTCGCGCGCGTTGACGGCCAAATTCATGATCACCTGTTCGATCTGGCTTCTGTCGGCTTTGACACGCCAAAGATCGGGTGCGTTCACCGTGACGAGTTCGACGTCTTCGCCAATCAGCCGGCGAAGAATCTTGCCCATGTCGGTCACCACCGCCTGAACGCTCAAAACCACTGGCGCGAGCATCTGCTTGCGGCTGAACGCAAGAAGCTGGCGCGTAAGCGAAGTGGCGCGCTGCGAGGCTTCCTGAATCTGCTCGGCGTTGCGCCGCAACGACTCGCCCGGCTTCAAGCGATCGGTGAGCAATTCCGCATGGCCTTGAATCACCATAAGAAGATTGTTGAAGTCGTGCGCGATTCCGCCTGCCAGGCGCCCCACCGCTTCCATCTTCTGCGCCTGACGGAGTTGTTCCTCGAGTTTCTTGCGGTCGCTGACGTCGAGCGCCATGCAAATCGCACCCTCGCAGCGACCGTTCTCGTTGCGGAGAGGTTCAACGTGGCACGCGTAGGAACCGTTGCGCCATTCCATGTGAAATGTGTTCGGCTCGCCCATCACGGCGCGGCGGTGCGAAGTTACCGGCAGGATATTGGCGTCGCTGGTTTCGAAGAATTCCGCGAGCGTCTTGCCGACGATTTCATTCGCATGCAAGCCAACGCGCGTGAGTCCCGCACCCATTGCGGATGTGAACGCGAGGTTTTTGTCTACGGTCCAAAGAATGGCGGGCAATTGTTCGATGAGGACGCGGAGGCGCGCCTCACTTTCGCGTAACGCTGCTTCGTGGCGTTTCCGCTCGATCGCCAGCGCTATCTGGCCCCCGACGGAAGAGAGAAACTCCAAATCGCGCTGCGTGTACGCGTCCGGATCCTGGTAATGCTGTACCACCAAAACACCAATCGTTGCCGAGGGAGACCGCAACGGAACGCCGAGCCAGGAAGGTGAAGCCGTGCCGACCAGTTCAACCTCTCCCTGTTCCACCAATCGGTCGAACACATGCTGCGGAATCAGCATCGCCCGGCCAGTTCGAAAAACATAGGCGGTGCAACTCCGGCCAACTTTCTGCGGCGGCGGCGCCGTGTCGAATTGATCGGCGAGGAACGGAAAATGGAACATGTCCGTCGCGGGCTCGTGCAGCGCGACGAAACAGTTCTCGGCGTACAAAACTTTCTTCAGCGCCACGTGGATACCGCGCAGCAAGTCATCCAGATTGTCCGTCATGTTGACACTGCGGATGATTTCCATCGAAGCCTGTCGTTCAGCCTCGGCGCGCTTTCGCTCCGTGATGTCCTCGACCGTGCCTTCGTAGTAGAGCAGCTTATCCTGTTCGTCGCGAACAGCGTGCGCGTTTTCGTTGATCCAGACGCGCTTCCCATCCCGGCGAATCAGTTCGTATTCGAATCCTTCGACGTGATCCTGCTCTTCCATGATTCGCTTGAATTCTTCGCGCCGCCACGGGTTGGCGTACAACTGGCTTCCGATATTTTCAATGGACTCCATCATTTCCGCGGGCGAGTTGTAACCGAAAAGACGCGCGAGCGCGGGGTTGGCGCTCAGGTAGCGGCCTTCGGCGGTCGTCTGAAAAATTCCTTCGATCGCGTTCTCAAAGAGCGAGCGTAGGCGTTCCTCGGCCACCTTCTGCGCGCGCTCCGCGCTCTTCCGCTCCGTGATGTCCTCGTACATCCCGATCGTGCCGATCTGGCGATCGTGCATGACGAGGGGCACGCCGATGATCTGCACGTCGAGGAATGCCCCATCCCGGCGGCGGCGGCGCGTCGTGGCGCGCACCGTCGATCCGGCGCCGACGCGTCGCGTCAGGTTGGTCGCCTCATGTACCAGATTCTCCGACGCGATCAAGTGGTCCAATCCCTGGCCCTTTAATTCACGCTGTGTGTACTGAAACAGCCGCTCAAATGCGGGGTTGCACATCTGTACGCGGTCCTCGGCGTCGAGAACGACGATGGCGATCGGGTTATTTTCGGTGAGTGAACGAAGGTAAGCAGTCTGAAGATCCTGCGCGCTATCGTTGCTTGCACGCACCGCGGGGCTCTCGTCCGTGCGCGGACGCTCCCGCTCAATCGAATCAATAATAATTCGAGTCGTATCCGCCATGCGAGCGGTCAGCCGGCCAGGGTCGTGTGACACCCCGGAGATGGCCCCAGACGCTTATCATGTATACGGACTGCAGAGGTGACAATGGTACGTTCGTACCAACGACGAAGAAAACACAGGGGTTATCAACGCGGAACAGGTCTCAAACTTATTCTTACATTGGCCTTGAACACTTCGCAAAAATGCAGGCGGACACGGCTACGGACCCGTTGGAGAGGGCACCGGGATTGCTTCTCCGTCTTTTCGCGGATCGGAGGCTCCGAAATTAACCTCGGCTTTGAAATCCCGCCGAATTGCTTGGCCCCCGCCGAAATGCGAAGAGAAGCCATGCCTCGTGCTGATGGCGTGTCCGCGCGACGCCAAGTCATCGCGAACCGCCTGCGATACGCGGTCTTCCATATCCACATCGCAGCCGGAGAATGTGTACTTCGTAAACCGGGCTGTCTCCAGCGCCTCTTGTATGTTCATTCCGTGATCGGCGACGTTGGAGACGAACTGCGCGTGCGCCTGCGCTTGATTGAAGCCGCCCATGATGCCGAATGCGATTCGCTCGTCTCCGCGCGACATGAACCCCGGGATGATCGTGTGGAGCGGACGCTTGTGTCCCGCCAGCGCGTTTGCCGATGCGGGATCCAGGCTGAACAGACCGCCGCGATTATGCAGCACGAAGCCCGTGCCGTCGGCGACGAGTCCGGATCCGAAAGCGCTGTAATTGCTCTGAATCAGAGAAACCATGTTTCCTTCGGAATCGGCCACGGTGAGATACGTCGTGTCGCCGCCTGTGGGCAGCGATCCCGCCACGGCGTCGCAGTTTGCGCGCTTCATGTCAATTTGCGCCGCGCGACTCTTGGCGTATTCCTTCGAGAGCATGCCCGCAACAGGAATCGAGCTGGATTTCGGGTCGCCGACGTATCGCAGCAGATCGGCGTAGGCCAGTTTCTTCGACTCGATCATCACGTGAAGCGCATCCGCTGACAAAGCGCCAAACTGCGCGATCGGAAACCGCTCCATCAGATTCAGCATTTCAAGCGTGGCGATTCCCTGCCCGTTCGGCGGAATTTCGTACACAGTCCAATCGCGATACGTCGTGGAAATTGGCTCAACCCACTCAATCGAGTACCCGGCCAGATCGTCAAGCGTCATCGTGCCGCCTGCGCGGCGGGACGTCTCCACAATTGCGCGACCGATCGGGCCTTTGTAGTAAGCGTCGCGGCCTCCCGCGGTTATTTTCCGGAGCGATTCCGCCAGATCCGCGTTCCGAAAAACTTCGCCGAGTCTCGGTGGGTGCCTTCCGGGCAGGTAAGTTTTCACGGCGTTGGCGTCTGACGCGATCGCGCCCCGGGCGTCTTCCCAATCTTCGGCCGTCCGTTCGGGAACCGGGAAACCTTCGCTCGCATAGTGGATCGCAGGCGAAAGGACCTCGGCGAATTTCTTCCGTCCAAACCGATCGAGCAATTTCACCCAACCATCCACCACCCCAGGAACCGTGACGGAATTGATCCCCGACTGAGGCATCGCGGAGATTCCGTGCGATTTCAGATAATCAATCGTCAGGCCGGCGGGTGCCCAGCCGCTCGCGTTAATGCCGTAGAGCTTGCCCGTCTTCGCGTCGTAAACGATGGCGAAAAGATCTCCGCCGATGCCATTCATCATCGGCGCGACGACGCCCATCACCGCGTTCGCGGCGACGGCCGCGTCAATCGCATTTCCGCCATGCGCCAGAATTGTTGCGCCGGCTTGAGCCGCGAGCGGGCTTTCGGCAGATACGATCCCGCCGCGGCTCACAACCATCGAGCGCCCTTGCGTTCGATCTTGGGCGTGGGTTCCGGTCAAATGACTCATCCCCGCGAGCAAAACGAACATCACGCCGAGCGCTGTGGTCTTCATTCGTTCGACTCGCGTTGCAACGTTGCGCCTACGACGGTTTCTTGCGCGATGCCGGAGGCACGAGGCCATTGTTGCGGTAGTACACGACCAGTTGGCCGTAGTGCTCGCCCATATGCTCGATGTAGCCGGTCCAATAATCTAAATGCTTGAGAATTTCCGCGTCGCCGCTTTGCTGAATCGCGGTCGCGCCATCGGCCACAGACTTCTTGAGGTAGTCGACGATCTGCGCCTTGGTCTTAAACTGATCGGCCGGCGGATTGTCGCCTTCAACTCCCAATTTCTTTTTCACCGCCATGTTGACCATCTCGTAGTTCGATCCCGCGAGGTGGCGCATCACGTCGGCAAAACTCCGGACGTCGGGGTTCGGCCGGTAGCCGTACTTGTCTTCCGGCCAATCTTCAGCCATGGCCACGAGCCGATTGCCGATGTCGTTCCAGTTATCGAGGATCGCCGAGGTCGGCGTCACTGGTTTTTTCTGTGCAGAATCCTGAGCACGTGCCGTGCTTCCCGCGATGAAAAATGCGAGAGCGGCCAAGACACTCCCTGCAAACAAACGTCTCTTCATGAATTTTCTCCTTCGGATATTTGCCCCGCCGCGCGCCCCAGGGCGGGCATAAGACTATCCGCGTTGCATTGCGAAGTCCACAGATTCGAGACCGGGAACTGTGAGTCTCCGTCCGCGAGACACTCGCGCGCGGCGACCGCTCCGTTGGCAGCCCGCAACCGATCGAACGCGGGAGATAACTTTGAAGACGGCACAAGCTTCGCTAGAATGAGTGCCGCTGTTCCAGGTGTGTCGCTTAAGCGCACCTTTTCCCTTGCCCGACAAACGCAAATCCGATGCCGGGGCGCAAGCCGCGCCCGCTCAAGACCTAGTCTCAATCGAGCTCGAGGCGCTCGCTCGCGGCGAACATTCTGATCCGTTCCATATTCTGGGCCCGCACTACGAGGAAATTAGGGGTAAGACGTCGGTCATCGTGCGCGTATTTCGGCCTCGCGCGGAATCAGTCAGCTTGTTCTGGAGCGGTCGCGCATCACCGATCACCGCGACGCGATCCGCCGTCGACGACATTTTCGTCGCCACGATTCCCATCGAAGTGCCCGAGCTCGCCGCGGGACAAAAATTAGGGCCAATCAAACCGACAGCGTATCGTCTGCGAGTAACCTACTTCGACGGCCACGTCGAGGAGGGCTACGATGCCTACGCCTTCCCGCCGGTCCTAACGGAATTCGACCTGCATTTGATCGGCGAAGGCACGCACTATTTCAATTACGAAAAACTTGGAGCGCACGTCCGCGAGCAGGAAGGCGTGCGTGGCGTTCACTTCGGCGTGTGGGCGCCGAACGCGCGGCGTGTAAGCGTCGTCGGCGACTTCAACCAATGGGACGGCCGGACGCACCCAATGCTGAGCCGCGGCTTCTCCGGAATCTGGGAGCTCTTCGTTCCTGGCCTCGATCACGGCGATCTCTACAAATTCGAAATCCTCTCGCAGGTGGAGCACCAACTCGCGTTGAAGGCCGATCCCTACGGCTTCTACGCCGAGCTTCGGCCGAAGACGAGCTCGATTGTTTACGACGTGGATCGCTACCAGTGGAACGACGCCGACTGGCTAGAGCAGCGCAGCAAGCGCGATCTCCTGCGCGCGCCGCTATCCATCTACGAGGTGCACCTGGGATCGTGGCGCAAGCACCGCTCCGATGGCCGCTGGCTCAGCTATCGCGAGCTCGTTGACGAATTGATTCCCTACGTCAAAGAGATGGGCTACACGCATCTCGAGTTGATGCCAGTGATGGAACACCCGTTCGACGGGTCGTGGGGCTACCAGACGGTCGGCTATTTCGCGCCGACCAGCCGCTTCGGCGAGCCGGATGATTTCAAGTTCTTCGTCGACCGCTGCCATCAGGCGGGTCTCGGAGTCATTCTCGATTGGACGCCCGCGCATTTTCCGCGCGACGCGCACGGCCTCGCATTCTTCGATGGCACGCATCTCTACGAGCACGCCGACCCGCGCAAGGGAACGCAGCCGGATTGGGGCACTCTCGTGTTTAATTATGGCCGCAACGAAGTGCAAAATTTTTTGGTGTCCAACGCGCTCTTCTGGCTCGAGAAGTATCATGCCGACGGCCTTCGCGTGGACGCTGTCGCGTCGATGCTCTATCTCGACTACTCACGCAAAGAGGGCGAATGGGTTCCGAACCAATATGGCGGACGAGAAAATCTTGAGGCCATCGCGTTCATCAAGAAACTGAATGAAGTCGTTCACACGCGAAACGCCGGCATTCTGATGATCGCCGAGGAATCCACGTCCTGGCCTGCGGTTTCGCGGCCAACCTACGTCGGGGGCCTCGGCTTCGACTTGAAATGGAACATGGGCTGGATGAACGACACCCTGAAATATTTTTCCCAGGATCCCATACACCGGAAATACCACCACAATCAGCTCACGTTTTCGATGATGTACGCCTTCAGCGAGAATTTCGTACTTCCTCTCTCGCACGACGAGGTTGTGCACGGAAAGCGGCTCTCTGCTCTCGAAGATGCCCGGTGACGACTGGCAGCAGTTCGCAAACCTGCGGCTGCTCTACGCATATCACTACGCCCATCCGGGCAAGAAGCTGCTGTTTATGGGCTCCGAACTCGGAGAGCGGCACGAATGGGCGGAGACCCGAAGTGTCGAGTGGTCGCTCGAAGCCTTTCTGCCGCATAAGGGAGTCCAGCGCCTGGTTGCAGACCTGAACCGTCTGCACACGACGAACGCCGCGTTTCACGAAGTTGACTTCGAGTGGCGCGGGTTCGAATGGCTGGAAGTGAACGATTTGGACGGCAGCACGCTGGCGTTTGTCCGACGGGGTGCGGATCAGAATCAATTCGCGATCGTCGTCTGTAATTTCACTCCGGTCGTGCGCCGCGATTACCGGGTTGGCGCGCCCGTGGCCGGCTTCTATCAGGAAATTCTCAACTCCGACTCGTCGTATTACGGCGGCGGCGACGTCGGCAATCTCGGCGGAGTCCGCGCCGAGCCGATCCCGTGGAATGGCCAGCAATTCTCGCTGAAGATCACGCTCCCGCCTCTCGCCGTCGTTTATTTCGAACTCAAGCACGAATAGCCGCAGCCAAGAAGCAATACGCGCCGCACTGTTTCCGTCCAGAACCCCGGGGCCTCCGGGATCAACCGCAGTTTAAGGCAGCCTCCACCCGTAAAGATTCTTCGCCTCCGAGGAACTTTTCGAAACCCGCCTCCGTATATCTCTCCAGCAGTTCGAAAGAAAGGAACTCGACATGAATAAATCACTGAAACTAGGTGCTGTCCTTTGTTTGTTGGCCGGTGTCGCCGTGATGGGCGCCCTCGCCGTCAAGAGAGCCTCCGCTGCCACGCCGGAAAAGTTCATCCATGTTCGCGTAAACGATTCTTCGAAGGGCGAAATGGTCAGCGTCAATTTGCCGCTGTCCCTCGCCGAAAAAGTCATCCCCACAATCCACAACGGCAACCTCCACAATGGAAAAGTGACCATCGGAAATATGGAAGCGCATGACGTGGACGTTCGCGCTCTCCTCGCGGCCGTAGCCAATTCTCCCGACAACGAGTTCGTGACCGTGAAGGAAAAAGATCAGGAAGTCCACGTCGCGAAGTCGAAGGGTAACTTCATCATTCATGTCATCGACACGCGCGCGGATTCAGACAAGAAGGACCAAAAGGGCGGCCAGAAAGTGGACATCACGATCCCGATCTCGGTCGTCAACGCGCTCGTCCCGAACGACAAGCAGGAGCTCGACCTCGTGGCGGCGATTCACGCCCTGAGCGACGCCAGCGAAGCGCTTCTCGTGACCGTGCATGACGGAACTCAGGACGTAAGAATCTGGATCGATTCACAGAACGACGGCTCGAAGTAGCGCTCGGTCGCTGCTCTCGAAAGTGAGGACATCATGATATTGCTCGCCAAGCTCGCGCTCGGAGCTCTGGGAACAGCGGTGACGGCAGGCGCGATGATCTCAAGCGAAGGCTTCGTCAGCGTACGGGTGCACGAAAAGAAGCCCGGTGGAACGCATCTTTCGCTCATCGTGCCGGCCACCTTGCTCGATGGCGGACTGCACTTCGTCCCCAAGGAGCATCTGCAGGAAGCGTCGGAACAAGTCCGGCCTTGGCTCCCGACGATTCACGCGGCAATCGACGCCATGAAATCGGAGGGGGACACGACGTTCGTGGAGGTCAAAGAAGAGAATCAGCATGTCACGGTCGCGACGCACAACGGCGCCATCGTGGTGGATGTTGACGACGACGGTGAAACGGTGCACGTCTCGACGCCGCTTCGTGCCATTGACAACGCCATTGACCAGATCGCAGCCGCGGGCCCAAAAAATTAGCCCCACCACGCGGCGCGTTCCAATCCACCGGGCGCCTGCGGGCGCCCGAGTGGATCGGCTTCACTTCTCAGGAACCCAATATACTTCGTGTTTCAGCGACGTATTCGCAAATCCCCGGCGTTTCAAGATACCCAACCCCAGCTCGATCATATGAGGATGGCCGCACAGGTATCCCGTCGTATCGGCGCCGGTCAAATTCCATTGATCGGCGTATTTTCGAATCACGTCCTCTGCGCGCCCGAGTTCGCCCGCCCAGGCCGGGTCTTCCCACGGACGGCTGATCGTCGGGACGTACTTGAGCCACGGCACCTCCGCTGCGATGTGTTCGATCTCTTCGCGATAGCCGAATTCCCACGACCGGCTCGCACCGTTGATCAGATAGAAGCGGTGGTCTCCGGGTGTCTCGCCATTCTTCCAGTCTCGATAGAATGTTCGCAGGTAGCTGACAAACGGCGCGATGCCGGTGACAGTGCAAATCAAGAGGTGATTTGTGTGTCCGCTCGGGAGATCAATCGTGAAGCGGCCCTTGGCAATCTTGCGGATCTTGAACTCCGCGCCCGGCTTCAAACGGTACAGCAAGGGCGTGAGATTGCCGGCGGGCACAAGTTCGAAGAAAAACTCGAGAGTTTCGTCGTACGGCGACGAGACGATCGAATACGCGCGCTCGATCGTCTTTTCGCTTCCCTGAACGCCTAGGGTCGCGTATTGCCCGGCGACGAATTTAAACGGGCCGCCCGGATCTACGCGCAACTTCCACAGGTCGTTTGAGACGTCTGTTCGCTCAAGAACACGTGCACGGTAAAACTTGTCCTCCGTAGAAGCCACGTTGGGTCCCCTCGAAGACTGTCGGGAATCCTACGTGCTGCGCGCTCCGCCTCCAAGCAGAAAATGAAGGAGGCATCCGGGCGGGACGCCTCTCGAGAAGCCGGGAATGTTAGCGAATTCGCTTCGGTCTACTGCGGCGGCCTTCCCTGCTGCATCATCCGCATCGGATCGAACGGCACCGGCGTGCCCGTAATTCGATCCTTCGCATCGGTGAGCACGCGTGCGAGAACGATGGTCGAACCATCCTTGGATGTGGATTTGATCAGGCCGAACGGAGGCACTTTCGACGAAATCCAGACGTCGCCGCCATTGCTCGAGTGCCAGTGTTCGCAGACAAACGTTCCGGCCGGAACGGTGATTGTCTCGCTTCCGATGTTCTGTCCCTGTCCGCGAATGTCGCTGAATTTGCTTGCCTGCCGCCCGCCCATCATCTGTTCGGACATTTCCATCGGGGGCTGGCCCTGCATCTGGATGATCGTCCTGCTGGTCTGGGTGCCGGTCGCGTCAACGATGGTCAGAGTCTTGACGATTACCGTCCCGCCACGCTGGCCGCCTTCCATCGCCATCTCCATCCAATAGGCGTCCTTCCCGCCGACGCTTTCCTTTCCAGCGATAAAGATGTCCATATGACGAGTCTTGCCGTCCGCCGACTGCGTGTCATACGAACCACCTGCGCCGACGACCGGATTCCAGATGCCGGCCATGTCCGGCGTCCGCATCATTCCCATCTGGGCGATGCCTGCGGGCGACAAGCTGACGAGCAGCGATGCAACGATTGCGATACGACAAGCAGCCTTCATGAGTCTCTCCTGTGGACGCGGGGTAACATTCTTATCCAGCTCAATCCCAATTCACTTCCCAATATTCATTCTGAGAATTCCCGATCGCACTCGAACTCTGGCGCCTACGACGTCCGCGCTGCGGCGACGCGATTGGCGCCGACAATCCGCTCGACCCGGTAAATCGGTGTTTCGCGTCCCTCGAAATGCGTCCGCATCAATAATTCGCCGATCAATCCCACAGCGAGCACCTGCAGCCCAAACAAGAACAGCATCATCCCCAGAACAAGCAGCGGCCCGTGCTCCTGAAACAAATGCGTTCCGAAGAGAATCTTCTCGAAAAACAGAAAAGTCAGAATCCCTCCGCCCCCAAATACGGCCAGTATTCCGGGCGGCCCAAAGAAGTGCAGCGGCCGGGTCATATACCGCAGCAGAAAGCGAATGGTCAGGAGATCGAAGAATACCCGAATCGTCCGCGAAATGCCGTAGTGGGATTGTCCGCTCGGCCGGACGATATTTTTGATCGGGACTTCAGTTACCTTCGCGCCGTTCCACGCCGCCAGCGCCGGAATGAACCGGTGCAGCTCGCCATAAAGTCGAATGTCCTTAATCGTTTCGCGGCGGTAAACCTTGAATGTCGTGCCGAAATCGTGGATATCCACGCCCGAGAACTTCGCCATCATCCAATTCGCCACGCGCGATGGCAGCCGCCGTAGCAGGAAATTATCCACGCGTTTTTCGCGCCAGCCGCTGACGATGTCGCTGTCCGTTGCCTCGAAGGCATCGAGCATCGCCGGGATGTCGGCGGGATCGTGCTGCAGGTCGCCATCCATCGAAATGATGATTTCGCCCGCGGCGTAGTCGAAGCCCGCTGAGAGCGCCACAGTCTGGCCGTAATTCCGCTTCAGGCGGAGCGCCACCACGCGCCGGTCGAGCCCGGCGATCTCGGCTAGAATCAGCGCGGTGCTGTCGTCGCTGTGGTCGTCCACAAACACAAATTCGACCGGATCGTAGCGTCCGGTCATGACATCGCTCAACCGCGCATACAGCTCGCGGATGCTCGACTCCTCGTTGTGGAGTGGCACGACGACTGAGTATTTCGGCGGCATTTGCTCTGATTCTCTCACTGGATCAGCCCAAGTTGTTCAATTTCTCTCAGTTGAGGTCCCGGTACGGCATGAGCCGCACGCCGGATTCGCGAACGGCCGTTCTCGACATCGGCATCGAGTAGCGCATCCAGTTCGACCTGCCGCTGTTGCTTGAGCCTCGTCGAGCTTTTCTCGAGTTCAGCATCGCAAATCCCGGGATGGCACATGATTTCGCTCGTGCCCGTCCGGCAATTGCTCGATCAGCCGGCGCAGCGCGCTGCCGCACAAGCTCCCCGTTAGCATCACGCCAAAGAAATGATCAGGCGCGCGCAGGTCATAAGCCTTCAGGCCCCTGCGAAAAACCGGCGCAGCCATGCTGGCAACCGAAATCAGGAATCGTTGTGTGAGCGCGCCGTTCGCCTCAGGCACTTTCGACGTGATCTGTGCGTCCTCAAATGGCTTGCGCACCCGCTTGATGCCAAACTCCCGCGCCACGCGGAAAAGCGCTTCCATGACAATCGGATGCGCGTGTGCGTGCTTGTGGCTATCGAGATGAGAAGGCGTGATCCCCGCTGAGATCGCGCGCTCGATTTGCGCCCTGAATTCGCGCTCGATATCTTCGCTCTGAATCAGACCACTTGAGAGCCGCCCGACCAGCTCAAACAAAGTGTGCGGCAGTTCGCCATTCTTCTTGGCCAGCGACGGGATTTCGTCGGCCGGAGCCACGCAGTTCCCGCCCACCACGACGAGGTGGCATCCGACATCCATCCCCGGATTTTCGCGGACGCGCGCCACGGCGTCGTCGAACGCGCGCACCGGTGGCCATCAGCGTGGTGCTGGTGAGAATTCCGTTCCGAAATGCCTGAACGATTCCAGCGTTGACTCCAGCCGTCAAGCCAAAGTCGTCGGCGTTCACGATCAGCGATTTCATGAAGTTCGGCGCATCATCGGGCAAAAGAAAATAATATCACGGCCAATCAGCGCGCCAACGCAACCCATCGTGGCGCGAGCATCTTGCCCGCGATTTTCCGAGCACGCAGCCGTGTGACCTCAAATTCAAGCCGCGATCGCCCGCAAGCACATCTAATTCCGGCGAAGCCACTCATTCCTTCGTCGCGCCGGCATCCTGCCGGCGTTTTTCCGAGCGCCCAGCTTCGTCGAGGCGATGATTCTTCCACGCTGATCGAATACTCCATATCCTTGAACGTGCGGGCTCTCCAAAATTATTTTCCACTACAGCAATTTCATCGCCGCAACTTTCGATTTCGATTCGCGAAAAATAAATATTCAGAAAAAGTTTTCAACAGTTGTGTTGAAAAGCTTGTGGAAAAGCCGCCCGTCACGCGTAAAACACCCCGCCATTCCAATCCTTTATGCGTTTTGCACCACGACTGTGCAGATGCGGCGTTCCTCGTGAAACATTTTGACGAACGATGTTTTCAAAGGCGTGTGGAAAACTGCGAGCAGTCACGAACGCGGCTTCAGACGAAAGATTTTCTCAGCTACGAACCTAGTACCAGCGCGTGGGCTTATCGAGCCTGATGTTTATTTCTTCCTCGTCCTTCTCGATGTCGTACCACTTGCCATACGTGTGCCAACCCGGCGCGACGATCTGAACCAAAACTTTCCCGCGCGGCACGGCCGGAACTTTCACGCGGCCATCCTGATTCGTCTTGAAATTCATCTCCGCTTCTTTGTCTTTGTGCGTGAAGAAAGTCTTGCCTTCGTCAAACCGGATATACACGCTGGCATTTCCGATGGGTTTCCCCGTCTCGGCAGCAACTACCGTCACTCTCAGTTTTGATTCGGGAGGCTCATCCGACTTTGCGTCTTTCTTCGGTTGCGTGTCGGTCGCCTTCGGAGGAGGCGCGGGCTTCTCTGGCGCCACCGGTTGAGGCGAAGAATCGGAGTGGCCGGTCTGCGCGGAAGGCGACGAAGACTGTGGCGGAGGATTGTCACTCTGTTGCTGCGCTGCCACGGTCGAGCAGGCAGCAAACATCCCAATCAGTGTCCCCAGCGCAACACGACGGAGGGTGAAGCCGCTCAGGTGAGTAAGTCGAACCATTGGCCCGCTTCCATTTGCCGCTCGCGCCTGTAATTTTACCGCCGACTCGCGCCGCTTGGACCTCAATTTGACTGCCCGCGTCGTCTGGGCTAACTTCGACGGGTCAGTTTCGGCGCAACCACCTTGCCGGTTACGATCTCTCAGAACTCCGAAAGGTGTCTCGCCACCGGACGCGCGATCACGCTCGCCAGCCATTGTGCGCAATTTGAGCATGTTTCGCAAGCCGCGCCGGTCGCCGTCTGCAACGATAGAATTAGCTCGAGGAGAACGCTTTATGGGATTTTCGACCGACGCGATTCACGTGGGCCAGGAGCCCGATCCCGCCACGGGATCAATTGTTGCGCCGATCTATCAGACTTCCACCTACGTTCAGGATGCTTTGGGCCAGAACAAGGGATACGACTACGCCAGGACGAATCATCCCAATCGCAAGGCGCTCGAGCGCTGCCTCGCGAAGCTCGAAGGCGGACATTCCTCGTACGTCTTCACCTCCGGCATGGCCGCAATTGACGCCGTTTTCCGCCTCTTGCGCCCCGGCGATCATTGCGTGCTTTCTGAGTCAGTCTATGGCGGTGTTTTTCGCCTGACGACGCAGCTTCTCGTTCAATTTGGCCTCGAATTCAGCTACGTGGATACGTCTTCTGTCGAGAAGATCCACGCGGCGTTGCGGCCGAGCACGAAAATGCTCTACGTCGAGACCCCGACCAATCCGACGATGATTGTCTCCGATCTCGCCGCCTGCGGCCGAATCGCAAAAGAACGCAATCTGACGCTCACGGTGGACAACACTTTTCTCAGCCCTTATCTGCAACAGCCGATCGCTCTTGGCGCTCATGTCGTTGTGCATTCGATGACCAAGTACCTGAACGGCCACAGCGACTGCACCGGAGGCGTTGCTGTCCTCACGCGCCCCGAAGACGCCGAGAAGATCTATTTCATCCAGCGTTCAGCGGGGGCAGGGCTCGCGCCGATGGATTGCTTTCTCGTCTCGCGCGGCGTGAAGACTCTGGCGGTCCGGATGGAACGCCACAATGCCAACGGGATGGCGATCGCAAAATTCCTGCACGGCCATCCGAAAATCGATCGCGTCGTATACCCGGGCTTGCCGTCGCATCCTCAGCACGAAATCGCCAAGCGGCAACAGCGGGGCTTTGGAGCGATGCTTTCATTCGACCTCGGCGGGATCGACGCCGCGCGCAAGCTCCTGAATCACGTGAAACTCTGCTCGCTAGCCGAGAGCTTGGGCGGCGTCGAGACACTGATCTCCCATCCCGCGACGATGACGCACGCGTCCATTCCGCCGGACATCCGTCAACGAATCGGAATCACCGATGGATTGGTGCGGCTATCGGTTGGAATCGAAGACGTCGAAGATTTGATCGCGGATCTCGAACTGGCCCTCGACAAAATCTAGCTCGATGCCGGGAGAGGCTACGCGCGCTCTCGCCCCTCGCGAACCGACTCGCCAAGCCAGCGAAGATAGCCGCGCGAGCCTTCGGTGATCGGCAGCGCGATGATCTCCGGCACATCGTAACTGTGCAACCGTTCGATTTCGCGACACAGTGCGGCAAATCTCTTTCGCGTTGACTTGACCAGAAGCAGAATTTCCCTGGCGCGTTCGACGCGGCCCTTCCAGCGGTAAACGGATTCCACAGGCGAGGTGGAAATATTAACGCAAGCCGCCAGCCGCGCCTCGATCAGCCCGTTTGCCACGCGCTTAGCTTCCTGCATCGAACCGCATGTGACCAGCACGACGATCTTGTCCGTCATCTCAACTCGCGGTCCCGGCAATCCGTTACCACATCGAAACAAATCAAAGTTTTGTCATCTCCCCTTGCGCGCCAAGATACAATAGCGCCGCATGGCGAGCAACGCGATCCACTTCGGAACCTCTGGCTGGCGCGGCATCATGGCCGAAGATTTCACCTTTGCCGCCGTCCGCCGAGCCGCCGCCGCGATCGCCGGCCACTGCAAGAGCCTCAGCCCGTCTCCGAAATTGATCGTCGGATACGACACTCGATTCTTTTCCGAAGAATTTGCGCGGTCTGCCGCCGGGATTTTGAGATCGCGCGGCTGCTCCGTGCTTCTCTGCGACGGCCCCGCGCCCACGCCTGCCATTGCCTACGAATTGGTTCGCCGCAAATTGGATGGCGCGGTGAATGTCACCGCCAGCCACAACCCAGCCGAGTACAACGGCCTGAAGTTTTCCGCCTCCAATGGCGGCCCTGCTCTTCCCGAAATCACTCGCGACATCGAAGCGCGCGCCGCGAAATTTCCGGCCGATGAATTCCTCGCGCCTGATGACAAACCCGAGAGCGAGTTCGAGAAAATTGACATTCGCGCTCCGTATCTCGCGCGCCTCGCCGAACTGGTGCGCTTCGGGACTCTAGCCGCCTCCAAAGGCGCGTACGTCTGCGACGCCGTCCACGGCTGCGGCGCCGGATGGCTCGATCGCGTGCTCGCGGATCACGGGATTTCCGTAACAGCGATTCGAGGCAGCCGCGACGTTTTATTTGAAGGCCACGGCCCGGATCCGTCCGATGAAAATCTCGCTCCATTGCGCAAAGCGGTGAGCGAGAGAAAAGCCCTCGCAGGTCTCGCCACCGACGGCGACGCCGATCGCTACGGTATCGTGGATCGCGACGGCGCATTTATTTCGCCCAACCACATTCTCGCGATGCTCTTCGACTACCTGATCGAGACACGCGGCTGGAAGCTCGGCGCATCGCGCAGCGTCGCAACTTCGCACTTCGTGGACGCCGTCGCAAAGCTACATGGCGTCCCGCTTTACGAAACTCCGGTCGGCTTCAAGTACGTTGGCGAATTTCTCCGAAAGGACGAAATCGTCATCGGCGGCGAAGAGAGCGCGGGCCTGACGATTCGCGGCCACGTTCCTGAAAAAGACGGCATCCTCGCATGCCTCCTCGTCGCGGAAATGATCGCCGCGCGCGGCACTTCCATCGCCGAACAGCGCGCGAATCTCTTCCGCCGGGTCGGGCGCGAGTATTGGCCGATCCGTGTGAATCTCCATCTCGAAGATGACGTCCAGCGGCGCCTGAAGGAAAAACTGAAGAGCGAGCCGAAGGAGCTAGCCGGCAAGCGCGTCACAAAAATTGATCGCACCGATGGGCTCAAGGTCATTCTCGACGGCGGCGATTGGGTCTTGATGCGCCCATCGGGAACCGAGCCGCTCGTGCGAATTTATTCGGAATCAACGTCCGATCGGGCGGCGCAACATCTGGCAGAGGAGGCTCAGCAGTGGATCAATCAGTAGGATACGTTGCGCAGCTCCGGCAATTCATCAAAGCGAATGCGCGCTCGATTTTCTTGATCGGCTTCGTCCTGCTCCTGCTCCAGGACGTTTTCGGCACTCACGGCGTCGTGGCCATGCGCCGTTCCCAGAAGGAAGCGTCGCAGATTCAGCAGGAGATCAAGCAGCTCAACGACGAGAACAAGCAACTCGACGAGCGCGTGAAGGATTTGAAGTCCAATCCGCAAGCCATCGAGGAAATCGCCCGCCAGGATTTGCGCCTTGCGCGCCCCGGCGAATACATCTTCAACGTTCCGGCAAAATCCGGCGACGCAACGCGAAGCGCGAATCCGCCGGACTCATCCCCGGCCCCGGCGAAACAATCACCCTGAGTTGCAATCGAGCTTCTAGGTCTGCGAAGCGGGCTCCAGTTTTCCGCGCAGCGCCGCCCATATTTCCGCGCCACGGCCTTTTGTCTTCGTTCTGAAGATTGAGAGCAATACCATTGACGTGAAGATGATGGCGAGCCCCAGCGTCGCCATCGGAATCGTCTGAGCGTGCTTCTTGAGAATCGAAAAACGGCCGTAAACGAATTCGATGTGAACCCAATACACGAGAAGAGAAGTCTGGCCTATTTGAGCGACAGGGCTGAACATCCATCGAGGCAGGCCCCAACGGCACCACGCGTAGCTGATCGCGATAATCACAAACAACACGCCGACGCGCACAAGAAAGAAATTCGGACTCGTGTGCCAGAAATCGTAGACCGAGTAAAGCTGCACCGGCCGCGCGTCAAGCCATAGCCCTAATTTGTACAGAAACGCCCCGCCGGCGCCAAACGCCGCAACCGCCAGGCCTAAATTCTTCCGCGACCATTCGCCAAACAGCAAGAATCCGGCTGCGAGTCCCGCAAACGCGAACGCCGTCCACGGAAATATCGGGAAAAGCCACGGCTGCGGCTTGTCGAATGTGTGCACGCCGTTGATATACGACTCGAGGTACCACGGCAGCCGGCGCGGTCTCCACGTTGTCCAGAGCGGCGGCGTTGCGAGCGCGATGACGGCGGACGTCAACGTCGCGAGCACGATATTTGCCGCGCGCGTTCGAGTGAACCGGTTCGCCACTCCCATTAGCATCATCGAAATCCCGATCGTATTGAGCACATCCACGCGCAGCAAATCGGTCCATGGAGCCCACGGCTGCCCGAGGATGAATTCCTGCACTCGAAATAGCAGGCCCAGGCCGAAAATCTCAGCACCGCGGCGAATCGTCGTCTTCGCGATTTCATTCGCCGGTACATTTTTCTGCCGCATTCGATCGGTGACGAGCGCAAACGACACTCCGGCGAGAAAAAGAAACAGCGGCGCGGGCAGCGTTCCGCCAAGCTGTGAAAGCTGAATGAATTTGGATTGCCGCGCCGCGCCTCCCAGCCACGAATCGTAGCAATGCGTCTGGAACATCGCCACGCACGCAAGCCCCCGCATCCAATCAATGTAGGCGAGGCGATTTTTTGTCGCGTTAGGCATCGGCAAAAACGCACCAAGCATCGCCGAGCCTTGCCCTCAAATCAACTTGTTTCAGCCGCACGCAACACCTGCGATAAGATTTCGATGATGGCAACAGGATCGCAAACGCGAGAAATGCCGCCCATCGCCGCCGCGATCATCTGGGCGGCGCTCATCGTCGTCGGCGTTGTCCTCGGCATTCATCTCGGCTTCGGTGGAATTCGGTTCGCCGTCGCGATGGCCGTCTGCGCCACACTGCTCGCCGGTCACATTTTTCCAGCCGCTCCGCAAGTTCGCACTTGGCTGGCCGGCAAACTCGGTGGACACGGTGCTCTCGCCGTGCTTCTCCCGCTCGGCGCCTTCATCGTCTATTCAAGTGCCGTCACGGGCACTTGGAAAACAGCATTGGCCGGCGCGGCCTACGTTCTCTTGCCCACGCTCGTCCTCATCGCCGTCGCCCGAAACGAGCGCGCGACGATCGTGGATTACATCGCCGTTCTCCTGATTTGGCTGCCCGTCGAATTCCGCTGGATGTACAAACTGCTGCCCTATCCGCCGCCGCTCACGCACACTCTCACGATACTTCTCGCCGTGAACACAGCCCTAGCGGCCTTCCCATTTTCGCGCCAGCTAGCCGGAATCGGCTACGCGGTGGAATGGCGCCGCGGATTCGCAATGGCCATCGGATTCAACTTCCTGGTGTTCACCGCCATCGCGATTCCGCTCGGCGAAGCGCTCGGCTTCCTACACTTCGCACCGAGTCTCACTCGACTACG
Source organism: uncultured Acidobacteriota bacterium (assembly GCA_963838705.1). Classification (GTDB taxonomy): domain Bacteria; phylum Acidobacteriota; class Terriglobia; order Acidiferrales; family UBA7541; genus Palsa-147. The sequence continues at coordinate 48,928 of CAWIRU010000008.1, forward strand.
TTCGGTCCCGCTCGCCGCAGTCGGCATTCTCTTCTTCACAGCGTGGCCCGAGGAATTATTGTTCCGCGGTCTGCTTCAGAATTTGTTGGCGAAATCGCTGAAAAGCGAGTGGGCTGGGCTGATCGTGGCGTCGTTCGTTTTCGGCGCGTCGCATCTCAACAACGGCGGCTTCCCGAACTGGCGTTACGGCATCCTCGCGACCATTGCAGGAATTTGTTACGGCCGGGCATGGATGAAGACGGGCTCTCTGCTTCCAGGCGCGATCGTTCATGCGCTGGTAGATGTTCTGTGGCACATTCTGTTTCGCTGAAGCAAGCTTGATCGCAACGCCAGCCGCGCGTTACCGCACAACTCCGGCGAGCGGGCTCGACGCCGTCGCATACAGCTTCTTCTCAATTCGCCCGGCCAGAAACGCCTTCCGCCCCGCCGACACACCTTCTCGCATCGCCTCAGCCATCAGCACCGCATCCTGCGCGCCCGCAATCGCCGTGTTCATCAACACGCCGTCAGCCCCCAACTCCATCGCCAGCGCCGCGTCGGAAGCAGTCCCCACTCCCGCGTCCACGATCATCGGAACTTCCGTGATTCTCTCGCGCAAAATTCGAAGATTGGCGAGATTTTGAATCCCCATCCCCGATCCAATCGGCGCGCCAAGCGGCATCACAGCCGCCGCGCCCGCATCAATCAATTTCCTCGCCACCACGAGATCGTCATTCGTATAAGGCAGCACGATGAATCCATCTTTCACTAGTTCCTTCGTCGCGCGAACTAGTCCCTCCGTATCTGGAAAAAGCGTCTGCTCGTCGCCGATCACTTCGAGCTTCACCCATTCCGACAATCCCACTTCCCTTCCGAGCCGCGCCGTGCGAATTGCCTCATCGGTCGTGCAGCATCCGGCCGTATTCGGCAGGATAAAAATCTTCGAGCGGTCAATGTAATCGAGCAGCGATTCCTTCGTCCGATCCGTGAGGTTCACGCGCCGCACCGCGACCGTAACCATGTCCGCGCCCGACGCCTCATGCGCCCGCTTCATTTCCTGAAAGCTGCGATATTTCCCCGTGCCAACAATCAAGCGCGAGTGAAACGCGCGCCCCGCAATCACCAGTGCATCCGCCATGAAGTTTCTCCCGGCTCGATTCTACTCCGTGTAAGAAGTTGTTTGTAGCGCCGCGCGGAATTCCTGCGGACCGTTCAGGTGAGATGCTGAGGCCGAGGTTCCTCAACATCCGCGTACAAGCCTTCAATCACATCCTTGTAGCGCTGTTCGATCGCGCGCCGCTTCAGCTTCATCGTGTAGGTGAGCTGTCCGTTCGCGGCTGTAAAATCCTCGGAAATCAGCGCGAATCGCTTCGGCCGCTCGTACTGCGCGAACGACGCGGTCAGCCGCTCGATTTCAGCGTTCACAAACTGCCGCACCCACGGGTTCGCGACCGCCTCATCGTGAGTGCCGATTTCGTGCCCGGCCTCGCGTCCTTTAGCTTCAACCGCCGCGAAATTTGGAACTAGCAGCACGCTGACGAATTTGCGCCGGTCTCCCACCACAATCGCGTTCGCGAAGTACGGACTGCTCTTCAGCCGGTTCTCAATCGGCTGCGGCGCCACAAATTTCCCCGCCGAAGTCTTGAGCAGCTCCTTCTTTCTGTCAGTGACAACGAGATACCCGTCCGCGTCGAGATGCCCGATGTCGCCGGTTCTCAGCCAGCCATCCGGCGAAAAGGTATCGCGCGTCTGGTCGGGCTTCCGGTAGTAGCCCTGCATCACGCAATTCCCTTTCACAAGAATCTCACCGTCCTCCGCAATCTTCACCTCGACATTCGGAATAGGCCGGCCGACCGTGCCCACCTTATTCGCATCCGGAACGTTGGCCGAGACGATCGGCGACGTCTCCGTCAGCCCGTAGCCCTGAAAAATGGGAACATTGATCGAAGCGAAAAACTCGCTCAGCTCGACCGCCAGCGGCGCGCCGCCGGAACAGAATGTCCGCACGCGCCCGCCCAGCCCGGCGCGAATTTTCGAATAGACCAGCTTGTCGGCTATTTTCCATTTCAGCCGCGTCCAGCCCGAGACCTCGCGCCCATACGCGCGCCACGGCAACGCTTCCTGCGCCACTCCGAGCGCCCATTCGAAGATTTTCCTCTTGAGGCCCGTCGTCTGGCGCCCCTTATCGAGGATGTTTGCGTACATCTTCTCGAAGAAGCGCGGGACCGCCGCGACAATCGTCGGCTGAACTTCGACGAGCGCTTGAACGATCGTGTCAATTTGCTCGACGTACGCCACCGGCACGCCGTGAAAAAAATAGCCGTAGTCCATCGTCCGCTCGTAGACGTGCGCGAGCGGCAGGACGGAAAGCGCCACGTCGGCCGGAAGGACCTGATGGCGCGAGAGCGCATCGAGCGCGTTCGAAGTCAGATTCGCGTGCGACAGCATCACGCCCTTCGGCTCACCCGTCGTTCCCGATGTATAGATGATCGTCGCGAGCTGGTCTGGAGTCACTTCGGACGCGCTGCGCCGATACTCGGCGATGTCGGCTTCTCCGGCCGTCGCAATCAGCGTCTCGTAGCTCAAAATCTCCCCGCCGAGATCGGGAGGCGGCGAGACCGCGATCACGTGTTCGAGCCCCGGCAAATGGTCGCGGCACGATACCAATGTCCGCGCCTGCTTCTCTCCGGCTGCGATCGCAATCTTCGCGCCCGAATCGTTCAGGATGTACGTGATGCGCTCGGGCGACTCGTTGAAATAGAGCGGCACGTCAACGCCGCCGATGCCCTGTATCGCGAAGTCGGCGACATGCCATTCCGGACAATTCGGCGCCAGCAGCCCCACTCGGTCGCCCGGCTTCACGCCAAGCTCTTGCAGCGCCTTCGCGAGGCCCGCCACTCGCCGCAACATTTCGCCCGCCGTAATGCTCTGCCAACCCGCGCTCGTCCTCCACATCTGCGCGCGCGGGCACGCGTAGCGATCAACCGCATCGAGGAAACATTTCGTCGTGGAGGGATACGCCATCGCCTGAAATCACTCTAACCCACACCCCTCATGCCACGCAACGCGCCGCGCATCCGCGTTATCTATCAGTCTCCGATTATTGCGTTAATCAGGAGTTTCGAGTTCGCTCTGCTGGCAGTCGAGAGAAAATCATATCGGTTGGGCATCGACTTTATTCGACTTTAAGGTGTGAAATCGCTAAATGGACAGGCACTGACGACGAGGCGAGATCCAAATCGTCGTTGTGGACCGCCAAACGGATTTGAGATCCGCCGAAGTATTGAAGGACGATCACAAAGTTGAACGGCGAGGTTTCGCCAGCCTTCGCGTTAGCGTTGTCAAGCTCGACAGGCGAACCGACCTGTCCCTTGTATTCGAGAAATATTTTGGTGTCGGGAGCGTAAATCGAGCCAATACCCGCAATTTCAATTCCAGAAATGACGTGGTCCCTCGATCCGTAAGTGAGTAACGCATTGTCGTTTCCCATGGAATCATCATAGGAGACGAATCGCTCCTTCAGCGGTTGAGCGTTTAGAACGAAAGCTTCCGCGAGGTCCAATGTGGATCGGTAGATCCTTTTTCCGGAGTCAATCGCAAAGTAGGAATAGACCGCGCGCGCCCCGCAACAACCGTATTTGGTAACCCTGTAGAACGGACTACCCATTTCACCCGGTTGTCCCTCGTCGCCCTCCTCGTGCAACGTCCAGCTTTCCCGCGCCTTCAGCTCGCTCGGTGACCAGCTCCAAGCCTGAACAGTTACTTCACGGCTGACCGGACCGTCGCTGTACCTGTTATCAGTACGGGCAAACGTTTCCTTCAACGCAAACCATTCGGGATTACCCATTGCTGAGGTCTTCTCGATAAACCGAAAGTTTTGGTTCTTTGTGGAAACATACAGCCCGTCCGTTCTTTCTTGTACGTCGATTGATGACTCGGCGCTTTGCCTCCACGGCTGCATCGAACGCGTCTGAGCAAGAGCATAAGCGGCTAACGAGACGCATAGCGTCACGACGACAGATTGAGCTACCGTAAGGTGAACGGGGCTATGGTGAACCATCGAGGAACCTCCTCACCGATTTCACGATTGATCGGATTGAAGGGTGCTTGACCGGAAATACTAACGCTACATCGGAGCGCGAGCCAGTGATGTCGCAATCCAGACTTCATTTCGGTGCGTCGGAGGTGACGACTCCCGATTAGTCGCGTGACCGGAAACTAGCTCGTCCGCGCACGCAAGGCAACACCTCGCGCGTTGTGAATTCGCGACCCGCCTGCGCTAAGATGGCCATACCGCCAATCGGCAACGGGAGTTCGATCGATGGGCAATTTGGCTACTGAAGACAAGACAGCCGCAACCGTCATTCGCGGCCCGCGCGGCACGGCGCTCACCTGCAAGGGCTGGCAGCAGGAAGCCGCGATGCGCATGTTGATGAACAATCTCGATCCCGAAGTCGCCGAAAAGCCCGGCGATTTGATCGTCTATGGCGGCCGAGGGAAAGCCGCGCGAAATTGGGATTGCTATCACGCCATCGTGAAATCGCTGCAGTCGCTCGCAGGCGACGAAACCCTACTCGTGCAATCCGGAAAGCCCGTCGCCATCTTTCGCACGCATGACTACGCCCCGCGCGTTTTGATCGCGAATTCAAATCTCGTCGGCCACTGGAGCAATTGGGAGCAGTTCGACGCGCTCGATCGCGCCGGCCTGATGATGTACGGCCAAATGACCGCCGGAAGCTGGATTTACATCGGCTCGCAAGGAATTCTCCAGGGCACATACGAAACTTTCGCCGCGGCCGCTCGAAAACATTTCGGCGGCGATCTCGCCGGAAAACTCATCGCGAGCGGCGGCATGGGCGGCATGGGCGGCGCTCAACCTCTCGCGGCCACGCTCAATGGCGCCGCATTTCTCGGAATTGACGCCGACCCCGAACGCATCAAGCGCCGCGTCAAGAGCGGCTACTGCGACGTGATGGTGAACGATCTCGACGAAGCTCTCCGAATTCTCAAGAACGCCGTTCGCAAGCGCGAAGCTGTTTCCGTTGGCCTCATCGGTAATTGCGCCGACGTGATCCCCGAACTCGCAAAGCGCGGCGTCGTTCCCGACCTCCTCACCGATCAAACCAGCGCGCACGATCCTCTCTACGGCTACATCCCGCAAGGCCTCACGGTCGAAGAAGCGGCAGAACTGCGCCAAAAAAATCCCGACGACTACAAGATGCGCTCGCTCGCTTCCATGGCCCGCCACGTAGAAGGCATGCTCGCCCTGCAAAAACTCGGCTCGGTCACGTTCGACTACGGCAACAACATCCGCACCTTCGCATTCCAACAAGGCGTGAAAAACGCCTACGATTTCCCGGGTTTTGTCCCCGCCTATATCCGCCCGCTTTTCTGCGAAGGCCGCGGGCCATTCCGCTGGGCCGCGCTCTCTGGCGAAGCTTCCGATATTCACCGCACCGATCAGCTCGTGCTCGAAATGTTCACGCACGACGAGGTCCTGACGCGCTGGATTCGCCTCGCGCAGAAGCGCGTTCAATTCCAGGGCTACCCCGCGCGAATCTGCTGGCTCGGCTACGGCGAACGCGACAAATTCGGCCTCGCTCTCAACGATCTCGTCGCGCGCGGCGAACTCAAAGCCCCGATCGTAATCGGCCGAGATCATCTCGACTGCGGCTCGGTCGCATCTCCCTATCGCGAAACGGAATCCATGAAAGATGGCTCCGACGCCGTCGCCGATTGGCCCCTGCTCAATGCTCTTCTCAACACGGCAAGCGGCGCGAGTTGGGTCTCGATCCACAATGGCGGCGGAGTCGGAATCGGCTACTCGCTCCACGCCGGCCAAGTGACCGTCGCCGACGGCACGAAAGAAATGGCCACGCGCATCGAACGCGTCCTCACTAACGATCCCGGCATCGGCGTTGCGCGCCACGTGGACGCGGGCTATCCCGAAGCCATTGACTTCGCCCGCAAATCCGCCATCAAAATTCCAATGCTCTGAATCACGCGGATGCGTTCGCGCATCCAAGGCTTTAGCTCGATCGAAATCAACGGAGGCGCGCTATGTACGCAATCATCGGAGCAACGGGCAACACGGGCCACGTAATCGCCGAAAAGCTTCTGGCAGCGGGCCAGCCAGTGCGAGCGATCGGCCGCAGCAAGGAACACCTCGACGCGCTCGTGCAAAAGGGCGCGGAGGCTTTCGTCGGCGACATCAACGATCCCGAAACTGCCACGCGCGCATTCTCCGGCGCGAAAGCGGTGTACGCCATGCTGCCTCCCGACTTCACCGCGAAGACCGTCCGCGAAGCCCAGGAACGCACTAGCAATTCTCTCGCGGCCGCACTGGAGCGCTCCGGCGTCTCGCACGCCGTCTGCCTCAGCAGCATCGGCGCCGACAAACCCGAGCGCGTTGGCCCCGTCAATGGATTGCATTATTTCGAATCGGAAATCAACGCGATTCCGAAACTGAACGCCCTCATCCTCCGCCCGACGTATTTCATGGAAAACAATTTTCCGCAGATCAAAGTCATTCAGTCCATGGGCACGATGGGTGGAGTCCTGAAGCCCGATCTTCCCCTCGCCCAAATCGCCTCGCGCGACATCGGCGCCTACGCCGCCACGCGGCTTCTCAAACTAGATTTCACCGGCAAGAGCACGCGCGAACTCCTCGGTCAGCGCGACATCACCATGAAAGAGGCGGCCACAGTTTTCGGCAGCGCCATCGGCAAGCCGAAGCTCGGCTACTCGCAATTCCCCGCTTTCGCCGTGGAAATGGCCATGAAGCAAATGGGATTGCCCGCGGACTACGTGAAGGAATTAATCGAAATGCTCGAATCCATCAATTCGGGCTGGATGAAGCCGCTCGAGCCGCGCTCGCCGGAAAACACCACGCCAACATCCATTGAGACATTCGCCGCCGAAGAATTCGCGCCGCGCTTCAAAGGGCAAGCCGCGGGAGCATAAGAGCCGGCGTCTCGCGCCCGGACGAATCGCTACTTCGCTCGTCCGTATCCTGGCCCCAGCAAAACTTTGCCCGGCCTCGCGTCCGTCATTTGGCCATCATCAATCACCGGCACGCCGTTCACCAGAACGTAGTCCATCCCGATCGAAAATTGATTTGGATTTTCGAAAGTCGCGACGTCGTGCACCGTTTCCGGATCAAAAACGACCACATCCGCCCACATCCCCGCCTTCAAGACGCCGCGATCGGCGAGGCCCATTTTCTGCGCCGGCAGTGAACTGAATTTCCGGATCGCATCCGGCAGCGTCAGCAATTTCTCCTCGCGCACGTATTTTCGAAGGATTCGCGGAAATGTCCCATACGCGCGCGGATGCGGGTGCTCCTGCCCCAGAATACCTTCCGGCGAGGTTCCTTCCGAGTCGTTCACAATCGACACCCACGGCTGCTTCAGCGCCAGCGCAACATCGGACTCCTGCATCCCGAACACAGAAACATACGTATATGCGTCATCCTGAATCAAAAAGTCGAAGAGCGCGTCTTTCGGGTCCTTGCCCCACATTTTCGCGATCTCCGACAGATTCTTGCCTTGCAGCGGCCGCAGCTTCGGATTGTGAACGGCGCTGATCAAAATCGCCTCAGGCCCGGGAATTTCATTCCACTCGTTGTCCCAGTCTTTCGTCGGCTGGTCCATTTCCTTCTTGATTCGCTCGCGAATCGCCGGATCTTTCAATCGCTCGACGAGTCTCGCTTCGCCGCCGTCATGCGCCCACGGCGGGATGAAAGCGGAAAATGTGTTGGACCACGCGGTGTAAGCATACGTATTTGCGGAAATGTCGAGCCCGGATGCGCGCGCCTGCTCGATGAACTTGACCACATCCGGCATCCGCCCCCAATTTTCCTTGCCCGCAACTTTCAAATGCCAGATCTCGACCGGAATCTTCGCCTCGCGCCCAATTCGCGTCGTCTCCTCCAGCGCGTCCATGATCGCATCGCCCTCGCTGCGCATGTGCGTGGCGTAGATACCTCCATATTTCGCGGCCTCGCTCGCAAGCGCGATCAGCTCTTCCGTCTTCGCATACGGCGCCGGCGCGTATTCGAGCGCCGTCGAGACGCCCATCGCTCCTTCATCCATCCCCTGCCGGACAAGCGCGCGCATCTCGTCCAGCTCCCCGGCCGTCGGCGCGCGATTTTCGTCGCCGATCACCACGCGCCGCACCTGCGTCGCGCCGACGTAGCTCGCCAGATTGATTCCAATTCCCTGCTTATCAAGACGCCCAAAATATTCGCGAAACGTTTTCCAATCCGGCGTAATGCCGTAATGGTCGTAAGCCAGATGATCGGCTCGCAAAAGTCCGTCGGTCTGAGGCGCCGCCGAAGTGCCTTCGCCCGTAATCTCCGTCGTTATCCCCTGATGGATCTTCGATGGCACGCGTGGATCAACGAGGATTGTCAGCTCAGACTGCCCGAGCATGTCAATAAAGCCCGGCGCAATCACGCGCTGGTGCGCGTCTATCGTGCGCTTCGCATTCACCTTGCCCAGACGCCCAATCGCCGCGATTCGCCCATCGCGAATCGCAATGTCGCCCGAATACCAGGGCGAACCGGTGCCATCAACGATTCGGCCATCGCGAATGACGATATCGAACGGCGCGCCATTCGCCCCCACCGGTCCTCTATTCGCCGCACTCAACGCCAGCAACGCCGTCAGCGCCGCAAAAATCCCCAAAAACGTCCGCTTCATCGTCACACCTCTCCCTCGCCCCGGCTCTGATCCCGCGCGAAATCATAGGCTACATTCGCCGCAGCGCCAAGAAACTGCGCTTCCGAGTGGCAGTTCGTCCGCCAACACGCTAAACTAATTACCCGCATCGTGCCCGACTTGCTCATCACTGGCTGCTCGCAGCTTCTCACTTTGCGCGGACCCGCCCCTCGTCGCGGCCGCGCCTTGCGCGATTTCGAAATCATCCGCGACGGCGCCCTCCTGGTTCGCGCTGGCGAAATTCACGCCGTCGGCCCGCGCAAGAATGTCGAACGCCTGCGCCAGGCCCGTCGCGCCAAGAAAATTGATCTCGGCGGCCGCGTCGTTCTCCCCGGCTTCGTGGACTCGCACACGCACTTGATTTTTCCCGAGAGCCGCGCCGCCGAATACGAGCAAGGAATTGCCGGCGTCTCCTACGAGAAAATCGCCAAATCCGGCGGCGGAATACTCTCAAGCGTCCGCAAGCTGCGCCGCATGAGCCCGGACGAGCTGAAGGTTCGCGCTCACGTTCATCTGCGGCAGATGGCCGAACACGGCACCACCACGCTCGAAGCGAAAACCGGCTACGGCCTCGATTTCTCGAGCGAAGTGAAAACGCTCGAAATCCTCCGCGAACTGCGCCTCGAGCAGCGGCTCGACATCGCCACGACGTTTCTCGGCGCGCACGTCGTTCCGCCCGAATACAAAGGCCGCACGGAAGACTTCGTGGATCTCGTCGCGCGCATTTGGATTCCCTACATCGCGCAATCCGGCCTCGCGCAATTCTGCGACGTATTCTGCGACCGCGGCGCGTTCACGGTGCCGCAGGCCGCGCGCATTCTCATGGCGGGCCTCGTCTCCGGCTTGACGCCGCGCCTTCACGCCGATCAACTGGCGCGCACCGGCGCCGCGCGCCTTGCCATCCGGCTTCACGCCGCGAGCGCCGACCATCTTGAAAAGGTGAACCGCGGCGACATTCACGCTCTTGCCGCTTCCGGGGTCGCCTGCACGCTTCTCCCCGGCTGCTGCTTTCATCTCGGCCTCTCGCATTACGCGCCGGCCCGCGCGCTGATTGACGCTGGCGCCGCCGTCGCGCTCGCCACTGATTTCAATCCCGGAACGAGCCCCACGCCGAGCATGCAAATAATTCTTTCGCTCGCCTGCTCCGCGCTCAAAATGACGCCGTCCGAAGCCATCGCCGCCGCCACAATTAACGGCGCCTACGCCCTGCGCCGCCATTCGCGCGTTGGCTCCATCGAGGTTGGCAAATTCGCCGACATCGCGGCCTTCGATGTGGATGACTATCGCGAAATCCCTTACTATTTCGGCGTGAATCACTGCAGCATGGTGATGAAGCGCGGCGCCGTGATTTTTGAGAAAGCCCGGCCGGATTGAGAATGGCGAATTGAGAATTTCGTGATTTTTGCGCGCCATGCGCACCTTCGCTCCAAATGAAAACCCTGATTGAGTGCGTTCCAAATTTCTCCGAAGGCCGGGATCTCGCAAAAGTGGACGCCATCGTCGCCGCGATGTGCGAGGTTGAGGGCGTCTATCTTCTCGACCGCAAAAGCGACGCCGATCACAATCGCAGCGTCATCACCCTCGCGGGCGAAGCCGAGCCCGTTGCCGAGGCTGCCCTCCGTGGCGTTGGAAAAGCTCTGGAGCTGATCGATCTCACAAAGCATTCCGGCGCTCATCCGCGCATGGGCGCAACCGACGTCGTGCCGTTCATTCCCATCGAAGGCGTCACCATCGAAGATTGCGTCGCGCTCGCCAAAAAAGTCGGCCGCGCCGTCTGGGAGCGCTATCAAATTCCGGTCTATCTCTACGAAGCCGCGGCGCAGCGCCCCGACCGCGCAAATCTCGAAAACATTCGCAAGGGCCAATTCGAAGGTTTGCTCGTAGAAGTCCCGCGCAATCCCGATCGCGCCCCCGATTTCGGCGAACGCCACCTTCACCCGACGGCGGGAGCCGTGGTCGTCGGCGCGCGAAAATTTCTCATCGCCTACAACATCAACCTGAATACTCCCGATATCGAAATCGCCAAGCGCATCGCGAAAAATATCCGTTTCTCGAATGGCGGCCTGCGCTACGTCAAGGCCATGGGCGTGGACCTGAAAGCGCGCAATCTCGCACAAGTTTCCATCAACATGACCGATTTCGAGCAGACGCCGCTCCATCGCGTCTTCGAAATGGTCAAGCGCGAAGCCGAACGCTACGGCGTCTCCATCGCCGGAAGCGAGATCGTCGGCCTCATTCCCAAGCGCGCCATCGAAATGACTTCGGATTTCTATCTCCAGCTTGAAGGCTTTTCGCCCGCGCAAGTTCTCGAAAACCGCCTCGCCGCCTCATTCGCCGGGGCCCCACTCGATAGCGGCGGAAAGCTCGCGGCTCTGGCCGCGCCATTTCTCGCCGCCGTGGCTCAGCCAACCGCCACGCCGGGCGGCGGCTCGGTCGCAGCTCTTGCAGGCGCGCTCGCCGCGAGCCTCGGCCAAATGGTCGCGGGGCTCTCGCGCAAGAAAAAATCCCAGGCGGCGTTCGCCGGCCAGATCAGCGAAGCTCTTGCCGAATTTCGCACGGCTTCGAGGGAACTCGCCGAAGCGATTGACCGCGACGCCGCGGCCTTTGATTCCGTCATGGCCGCGTACAAGCTGCCCAACGCTACGCCCGATGAATTGACGCGCCGCCAATCCGCGATCCGCCAGGCCTTGATGTTCGCCGCCGAGGTGCCCCTGCAAGTCGCGCGAAAGGCTGTTGTTATCTACGAACGTCTCGGGCAACTGGAAGGCCTCTCAAGCGCTTCTATGTTGTCAGATGTTCATGTGGGCCGGTTGATGGCGGTTGCGGCAGTCCGCGGCGCACTGGAAAACGTTTCAATCAATTTGGAATCCATGATCGAGGCCGGTGCGGACGCGAACATCGTCGGGAAGCTCCGTTCCGATGCAGCCGCGCTTGAAGCGCGCGTTTCGGAAAGTGCCTCGGATAGCGCAATTGTTGCGGGCAAGCCTTGAGGGCTTCGCGCCGCCGAAGAATTTTTAGGGGGACAGGAAAATGAGAAAGTCATTTGAGCGGCTCGTCGCGGTTTTTGCCGTGATGAGCATTTGCATTCTGGGATCCTCAGCGCTTCTCACGCGCCCGGCGGCTGCGGGAAGCCTAAGCACGGATATCATCGGCATGTTCCCCAAGGATATCGGTGAATTCGCCTACGTTGATATGAAAGCGGCGCGCCAGCACACCTGGTTTGCCCAGTTGCGGGACCAGCTGATTCCCGGAAACTTCCGCCAGTTCGAACAATTTCTCACGTCCGCCGGAATTGATCCGACAACGCAAGTGGACGAGATGGCCTGGGCCGCTTTCGCGCCCGCCAAAGATCAGCCAGAACAAATCGTCGGCGTCGCTCTCGGAGGTTTCACCCCCAGCGCTTCCGAAGAGCGCTTCAAGCAACAGAAGCTGCCTTCCATTGACGTGCACGGCTACAAGCTCTGGGCATTCGGCAGCGGCGTCGGTGGCAGCGACATTCTTTTCTTCTTCATGGATTCAAACACAGCGGCATTCGGAAACCGTTCCGCTCTCGAAAAATTGATTGACGTCCATTTCGGCGGTTCGGAAAGCCTGCTTACGAATACCGAACTCTTCCCGCTCATCAAGGACGCCAACGGAAACGGAACCGTCTGGGCCGTCCTGAACAAAACCTACACTCACATCGCCATGACCCAGCTTTTGCCTCAAGCGAGCCAGTTCCCGCAGGCGTCTGCCATCATCGATCGGCTGAAAGCCATGGAGATTCACGTCACCACCGGCAACGGTCTCGACACGCAATTCCAGGCGGTCTGCAACACCGTGGATGACGCGAATACGCTTGCCGCGGCGCTTCAGGCAGGCGTCATGATGCGCCGTTACCAGGAATCGCAGACGCACCCGGACGTCGCAAAAGCGCTCGATTCCATCAGCGTCACGCCCACCGGCGACCACCTGAAAATCGACATCCCGATCACTGAGGACCAGCTCCAGGGCCTAATCAAGAGCCACGCCTTCGCGACGCAGATGTAAATCGCGGCCTCAGCTCAGTGCAATTAATGGCAGCCGCGTTATTCCGGCAATCGTAGCGCCGGGTCTCAGAGAGCATGTGATGACGACAGAGTTTTGCCGGGGCCTGACTTCAATCACGCCGCAAGTCCAGTTGTCATCCCGAACGAAGTGAGGGATCTGCGGTTCGTGTGGAAAAGCTATATTGCGGGTTTACGTCTCGGCACGTGCCGCAAAATTAGTGCGGCTTTAGCCGCTGAGCGCCTGTTTTATAATTCGTCACAAGAGCTCTTCAGCCCGGCATCTGCTCCGGAGACGTCCAAATCGTCGAAGCCCGCGAAATTCTGAAGATCGCGTCCCTCGGTCTATTCTTGCTTCGAATTTTCAGGTCTGATTGGTCTTACTGTCGCGCGCTGATAAATTCCACAAGCGTAATCTGAAACGATCCCTGTCGCGTCTCCGCTGTCACACGGTCAACGCGCTTCTGAAGTTCTTTCACCTTGGCTTCCGAGCCCGATTCGAGCGCGCCCGGAAATCGAATCGTCACTTCAATCCGGTCGCTCATCTCGTCGCAAATGATCACCGCCATCGGTTCGCGGCCATTCGAAGCCGGCCACGTTTCGCGGCACGTTTGTTCCGCCGCGCGGATCAGCGCTTGGCGCCGTGCGTCGCTCATTCCCACATGGCAAGCGGCGTGCTCGATGATCGCGGCCAGCGCCGCAAACAGTCGAGAATCTTCCTCGAGTCGCGCTTCCGTCCGGATGAAATCATTCTCCACGGGCATCCACCGCGCGCACGTCGCACGCCTCACGGCAATCCGGGCAATAGTAGAGTCCGTCAATACACAGCCGGACGCCCTGCTGCGACTGGCAATAGCAGCAATACTTCTCGCAATCGCACTTCTCTTCCGGCTTGTCGCACTGCGAACAAAGGACGGGTCCGCTCATCCAGGCCCCTCCATGCGCGTCCGCCAAGCCATCAAAAACGAATATAGGCCAACCCTGTCACGCCGACAAGCCGCATTCTGCGGCCGTTGATAAACCGGCCAACCGAAGTCGGTTTCTTGACACTCCAAAACCCGCATGCTACGGTGACTTGCGAGTCATAATTTTGAGATTTTATTCGTGAGCACTCCTGTCACCTCACAACTCCGAAAAACCGCTTTGAACGCCGCCCATCGCCGGCTGGGCGCGAAAATGGTCAATTTCGGCGGCTGGGATATGCCGCTCGAATACACCGGAATTCTCTCCGAGCATGAAGCCGTCCGCACGCGCGCCGGAATTTTTGATGTCAGTCACATGGGCGAGATCGAGATTCTCGGCGCGCAATCGCTCGATCTCGTTCAGCGCGTGACCTGCAACGACGCCGCAACCCTCGTTGACCGCCAAATCCAGTATTCCGGCTTGATGACTCCCGCCGGAACCTTCGTGGACGATCTTCTCGTCCACCGCATCTCGGCAACGCATTATTTTCTTTGCGTCAACGCCTCGAACCAGGACGGCGATTTCGACCACATCGCCTCCCACAACAAATTCGACGCGCGCGTCCAGAACAACGGCGATGACTATTCCCTTCTGGCCATTCAAGGTCCCAGGGCCGAGGCGCTCTTGCGGCGCTTCGCTGACGTCCCGCTCGCGGAAATCCGCTACTACCATCTCGCCTTTGGAAAAGTGGACGGCGTCTCCGCGATGATCGCCCGGACGGGCTACACCGGCGAAGACGGCTTCGAGATTTATTTCGATCCCGAATACTCCGAGCAAATCTGGACGAATTTGCTCGAAGCGGGCGCGCCCGATGGAATCATTCCCTGCGGCCTCGGCGCGCGCAACACGCTTCGCCTCGAAGCCGGCATGTGCTTGTATGGGCATGAAATTGACGATACAACGACGCCCTGGGAAGCGGGCCTCGCCTGGATCTGTAAAGTGAACAAAGGCGATTTTCTCGGCCGCGATTTTCTGGTGAAGCAGAAGGGTGAAGGACTCACGCGCAAGCTTGTCGGCTTCGAAATGCTCGACAAGCGCATCGGCCGCGATGGCTATCCCGTCGCCATCGCCGGCGCGGAAGTCGGCCGCGTCACCAGCGGCGGCCCGGCGCCGTTCTTGAAGAAAAATATCGGCATGGCCTACGTTCCCGTTGACCAATCAGCTCTTGGAACCGAAATCGAAATCATCATTCGTGAAACGCCGGTCCCGGCGCGAATCGTCGGCATCCCGTTTTACAAGCGGGCGAAATAGCTCGCGTCGTTCGCGCTTTCTCGACAAGGAGAATCCATGTATCCAGCGGATTTCCGCTATTCAAAGGATCATGAGTGGATCAAGATCGAAGGCGACGTGGGCACCATCGGCATCACCGACTACGCGCAGAATGAACTCGGCGACGTCGTCTTCGTCGAGCTGCCAAAAATTGGAGCGCAATTGAAAGCCGGGCAAACACTGGGCAGCATCGAATCGGTAAAAGCGGTGAGCGAAGTATTCAGCCCCGTCAGCGGCGAAGTCGTCGCCGCGAACGATACACTCGCAAATTCCCCGGAAAAAATAAATCAGGAGCCGCACACCGGCGGCTGGCTGATTCGCGTGAAACTCGCGGACAAGTCCGAAGCATCCGCACTCATGGACTCCGCCGCGTACGAAATTTACGTCACCGAAAAGGCCAAGGAACACTCGGCCTGATGCGCTACCTTCCCAAGAGCCCTTCCGAGCGCCAAGCCATGCTCGACGCCATCGGCACCCGCTCGATCGCCGAATTGTTTCGCACCATCCCGGAAAAATTCCGCCTGCACGAACCGCTGAATTTGCCGGGTCCGCTCTCCGAACCCGAAATCATCCAGTATTTCAAGGCTCGATCCGACGAAAACTCGCGCGGATATACTTCATTTCTCGGTGCGGGGGTCTACAATCACTTTCGCTCCGTCGTCACCGATTCGCTGATTCAGCGCGGCGAATTCCTAACGTCCTACACTCCCTATCAGGCTGAAATTTCGCAAGGCACACTCGAAGCGATCTTCGAATTTCAGACGCTCATGTGCCAGCTCAGCGGCCAGGAAGTCGCGAACGCGTCCATGTACGACGGCTCAACGGCGCTCACCGAAGCCGTGCTGATGGCCGAACGCCTCACCGGCCGCCACTCCGTTCTCATCGCGCGCAGCGTTCACCCGGAATATCGCCAGGTTCTGCAAACTTACGCCAAGCATCTCGGAATCAAAATTCTTGAAGTCGGATTCACGGCGTCAGGCGAGATCAATCGAGACGCGCTCGCCAAAGCGGACGTCAGCGATCTCGCCGCCATCGTGGTTCAATCCCCAAATTTCTTCGGCGTCATCGAAGACGTCGCCGCGCTCGCCGAAATCGCCCATGCCTCGGGCGCTCTCCTCGTCGTCGGAATCACTGAAGCCGTCTCGCTCGGCATCGTGCGCCCGCCCGCCGAAGCTGATGTCGTCGCCATGGAATGCCAAAGCTTCGGCGTCGCCCCAAGCTACGGCGGCCCGCACGTCGGCGTCATCGCCACGCGCGACAAATTCGTGCGCCAACTCCCCGGCCGCCTCGCCGGCCAAACTTCCGACGCGGAGGGCCATCGCGGATTCGTCCTGACGCTCGCAACCCGCGAACAACACATCCGCCGCGAAAAAGCCACTTCCAACATCTGCACCAACGAGGCTCTCTTCGCGCTCGCGGCAACAATCCATTTGACTCTGCTCGGCAAGCAAGGCCTCCGCGAAGTCGCGCTTCAAAATCTCGCGAAAGCACGATTCGCGCAATCCGAACTCACCAAAATTCCCGGCGTCCGCCGCGCATTTTCCGGGCCCACATTCAACGAATTCGTTATCGAATTTCCGCGATCGGTAAAAATGATCAATTCGGCGCTTCTCCGCGAAAAGATTATCGGCCCATTCGCCATCGGCACCGCGTATCCCGATCTAACCAAGCGCGGCCTCGTATGCGTAACCGAAACAATGCCGCGCGCCGAAATCGAGCGCCTGACGACGTCCATCAAGCACATTTTGGAAAATCGGCCCATCGAGAAGGAACCGAACCAAAATTGAGATCGAGCCACAATTGATAGCGCACTCCATTAACGGCCCGATATTGAAGCAGCACTCTAACACCGTGTCATTCCGAGGAGGACCCGACAAGGGTCCGACGAGGAATCTGCGGTTCGGCATCTTTAACGGTCCGACATTGCAGCCGCATTCCAGTGACATGTCATTCCGAGGAAGACCCGACAAGGGTCCGACGAGGAATCTGCGGCTCGGCATCAATAACAGTCCGACATTGCAGCCGCACTCCGGCGACATGTCATTCCGAGGAGGACCCGACAAGGGTCCGACGAGGAATCTGCGGTTCGGCCCCATTCACGCGGACTCATCGCGCGTTTTTAACGGAGCATAATCTTCTTGAGCGATTCTCTAAAAACAGAAAATTCCGTGGCGAGCGACGATAACGCAAAGATCGCAAAAGAGCGCCGCCACCCGACACAAAATGAAGGCCTGATTTTCGAAAAATCCGCGCCGGGAAAGCGCGGCATCGAATTGCCGCCTCTCGATGTCCCCGCGATTGACGCCGCAAGCGAACTCGGCGCATTCGCGCGCGGCGAAGTCGAAGGCTTTCCCGAAGTCAGCGAAATCGAAGTCATCCGCCACTTCACGCGCCTCTCCACATGGAATTACGCGATTGATCTCGGCATGTATCCGCTCGGCTCCTGCACCATGAAATACAATCCGCGCGTCAACGAATTCGTCGCGCGCCTCGACGGCCTCGGCACCGAGCACCCCTATCAACCCGTCGAGCTCTCGCAAGGCTGCCTGCGCATCCTCTACGATCTCCAAAAATGCCTTCTCGAAATCACCGGCATGGACGCGGCCACTCTCGAGCCTGTCGCCGGCGCGCAAGGCGAACTCACCGGCTTGCTCATGATTCGCGCCTATCTCGAATCGCAAGGCAATCCGCGCAAAAAAGTTCTCATCCCCGATTCGGCGCACGGAACGAATCCCGCCTCCGTCGTCATCGCCGGCTACGAAGTCCAAAACATCAAATCCAACGCGCGCGGCCAGCTTGATACCGACCATTTGCGCGAATACGCGACCGATGATGTCGCCGCGCTGATGCTAACGAACCCGACCACCCTCGGGGTCTTCGAAGAACGAATCGGCGAGATCGCCGAAATTCTTCACCAGCGCGGTGCGCTACTCTACATGGATGGTGCGAACATGAACGCGCTCGCCGGAGTCACGCGCCCCGGCGATTTCGGCGTGGACGTCATGCACCTCAATCTGCACAAAACATTTTCCACTCCGCACGGCGGCGGCGGCCCCGGCGCCGGCCCCGTCGTCGTGAAAAAATTCCTCGAGCCTTACCTGCCCGTTCCGGTCGTAATCGAAAAAGAACCCGGCCGCTACGCGCTCGACTCCAACCGCCCGAAATCCATCGGCCGAGTCCGCGCCTACTGCGGAAATTTCGGAGTCCTGCTGCGCGCCCTCGCCTACACCCTCGCCTACGGCCCCGGCATGCGCCAGGCCACCGAGGACGCCGTCCTGAACGCAAACTACATTCGCAAGCATCTCGAAGATGCCTACGATCTGCCCTACAATTTGCCGTCAATGCACGAAGTCGTCTTCAGCGACTCGCGCCAGAAAAAGAACGGCGTCAACACCATGGACATCGCCAAGCGCCTCATCGACTACGGCTTCCATCCCTACACCACGGCGTTTCCGCTAATCGTCCCCGGCGCTCTAATGATCGAGCCGACAGAATCCGAATCGCGCGAAGAATGCGACTTATTTATTCAAGCCATGCGCGCCATTGCCGAAGAAGCCGAAAAAAATCCCGAACTCGTCAAGACCGCACCGCACTCCACTCGCGTCGGCCGCCTCGACGAAGTCGCCGCCGCCCGCAAGCCCGTCCTCCGCTGGAAGCCGTAACACGCTGATCGCCGCATGGGCAGGCGCGTCGGATCGCGACGCTGGCCGATCGTCTCCGATAACAAGAAAGGCAACACCGCGCCACACGCCGCGTGGCACAAAAGCCTCAACTGATATTCTGTAAATAACTTTTAGCTTAGGCGGCTAATCGCACGTCGGCACTCGCCGAAAAATAAAATATTCGATTACAGAGGCCCCCATGAGCCAGGAGTCGAACGGAATTCTCAGCAGCGCGATGCGTTGGGTGCTGGTTGTCGTCGCAGCCATAATTATCGGCGGCATCATCACAAGCGCAATCTCGTCGCATCTGATTTCCACCCGCTTCGGCTCTCCCGTGAAATTCATCCACACTCAGGCGCCGCCGATCGCGCAGAAATGGAAATTCTCAGCTTCCGGCCCCATCAGCGCCGCTCTCGCGCTGGGCGATGACGGCACCGTTTACGCCGCGAGCGAAGACGGTTTCGTCTACGCCCTGGATTCCGCCGGAAAATTGAAATGGAAATTCAAAGCCGGACGCGTGCAGATCGCTCCCGTCCTCGGACCGGACGACACCATCTACGTCACCAATCAGGACCAACTCATCACTGCCATCAATCGCGATGGCACCCAGCGTTGGTCAAACGGCGGCGGCCCCTATGCGGATAAAGGAATGGGCTCGATCGCCCCCGCCATTGACGAAAATCATCTGTACACTCCCTGGCGCGGCCAGCTTCGCGCCGTTCGATTGACCGATGGAACATTCGATTGGCCCACCGGCTACGGCTTCGAGCGAAGTGGTTCCGTCATCGCCCTACCCAAAGGACTCGTCATCTATACCGGACGTGGAAGGATAGATGCCGCCGATTCAACCGGAAGAACGCAATGGGAGTATCCAGTCATGAATCCTCCGGTGACGGTGAACATGATCACCCAAACCCACGGATACATTCCGGACGGAAATTTCTGGCTCGAATCGCCGATGGCCGTGGCAGACGACGGCACAATCTACGCCTGCGCCGCAGACTCGCGCTTGGTGGCGATTACTTCGGAAGGGCGCTTCAAGTGGGAATTCAAAACCAAAATCCACACCGTGAACTCCGCTTCTCCCGTGATTGCCACCGACGGAACAATTTATTTCGGCAGCCACGACGGCATCCTCTACGCTCTGCATCCAGACGGATCCCTAAAATGGTCCTTTGACGCCGCGGGCGGCCCCATTTCGGCAGCGCCGGTCCTCGCCGCAGACGAAACAATCTATTTTGTGAATGACACCGCGCTCATGGCTCTCTCTCCCGACGGCAAATTGCTCGCGCAATTTCCCGTTGACGCACGCGCTTACTCTTCTCCCACTCTCGCCCCCGATGGAACCATCTACGTCGCCTGGCAGGAAGGAAATATTCTCGCCTTCGCCGGAACCCACGGCGGCCTGCTCAATAGCGCCTGGCCCAAATTCCAAGCCGGCCCCGCCAACAGCGGCCGCGCCCGCTCCTTCTGAACCGACTGGCGAAATGGCGCTGCCAAAAGTTTTCGCGCCGATCCGATCCGGACCGAGCGAGCGCCGACCTTCGCCGTTGTCATTTGCGCAGTTTGCACCTCGATCCGATCGGAGCTGAGTAAGCGGCAACCTTTATCGCTGTCATTCCGAGGAGGACCCGACGAGGGTCCGACGAGGAATCTCTCTTGGTTTTCGTGGGGCGCGTCGTAAGACGCGCCGGTTTTACCGGTCTCACGATACCTATCATGTCGCGCGGCGACAGAACAACCGACACATGGACTGTAATCGTAGCTTCCTGTAGCATGCCCAAATGAAGAAAGCGAAATCCGCCGATCGTCGCTCTGCCCCACGCCGCAAGGGCAGCCGCGCCCCGAAAAACATCGACGAATATCTCGCCGGCATCCCAGAACCCGCCCGCAGCACGCTAAGAAAACTTCGCGCCGCAATTCGTTCCGCCGTTCCACCCGAAGCAATCGAAACCATCAGCTACGGCATTCCCGCGTTCAAGCACAAAGGAATCCTGCTATGGTTCGCCGCGTTCTCGGGCCACTGCAGCCTGTTCCCCACCGCCGCCGTAATCGAAAAATTCAAGAACGAACTGAAGTCCTACTCCACATCCAAAGGCACCATCCAATTCCCCACGGACAAGCCACTCCCGATTGCACTAATCAAGAAAATGGTAAAGGCGCGAGTCGCGCAGATCGAAAAAAAGAAACGGGGCTGAGCGGCTTGCGGCCGGCAACTACTTCTTTCTGTCGGACTCGTTCTTTTCCGGGGAATTAACGCGCGAGGCGGAAGCGTGGGTCGGCGCGGGAGCATCGTCAGGCGCTGCTGTAACGGGAACATTGACCGCGCGGCCATCGGAACTCGCACGTGCCGCGTCAGCCGCCATCGGCGCCGCGGTAGCAGGGACCGGAATCAGCGCGCCTTCCGCTTCCTTCAAGAAGACGAGCCGGTGATCCTCCGCGTCCCAATCAATCGCGAGAACATCGCCGAGCGCAATCTGTTCGGTCGCGAGCAGGCTCGCCATCGGGTACACCAGATGCCGCTCGATGGCGCGCTTCAGATGCCGCGCTCCATACTTCAAATCCGTTCCTTCTTTCAGCAGGAATTCGCGCGCCGTCGGCGTCACGCGAAACAGAAATCTACCGCGCGCCGTTTCAAGCACGCGCTGCTGCACCATCCCAAGCTCGATTTCAAGAATTTGCTCGAGCTGTTCGGCGCGCAACGGATGGAATACGATCACCTTATCAATCCGGTTCATGAACTCGGGCGCAAATTTTCTCTTCGCAGCCTCGGCCGCCGTCTTCTCCACCTTTTCATCCAGCCGGTTCTGCGTGTCGGCGCGCTGTTGCGGAGCAAATCCCATGCTTCCGTTCATCAGTTCCGTAATCTCGGTGCCGCCGAGATTCGACGTCATGAAAATCATCGTCTGCGAAAGATCCACACGGCGATTGTCGCCGAGCGTCAGCGTGGCCTTGTCGAGAATCCCCAGCAGCAATTGCCACAACGAGTCGGACGCTTTTTCGATCTCGTCAAACAACAAAAAGCTGATTTTCAGCTTGTCCGTGTGAAATTGCGCCAGCGCTTCCTGCGTGATCAGCGGATGAGTTTCGCGATGCCCAAGATATCCCGGAGGTGAACCGATCAACTTCGCAATTTCGTGGGAGTGCTGGAATTCCGCGCAATCCACTTTGATCACCGCGCGCGGATCGCCGAAAAGATTTTCCGCCGTGGCTTCCACCACGCGCGTCTTCCCCGCTCCGGTCGGCCCGAGAAAGAGCAAATTGCCGACGGGACGCCCCGGCGAATTCAAGCCGGCGCGAAAAACCTGGTACAAATCAACCACAGCCTGCACGGCTTCGGTTTGGCCGACAATTTTCCGCCGCAGTCCCGCCTCAAAATCGCGAGATTCATGGCTGCGTTGCGTCGGATCGAGATGTTGTGCCCGCGTCGCCACCACCGTGCTCCCTATCGGAACTTCCGAATTCGCCCGATCGCTCTCGGCTGGGTCCGTTCAATCTGGTCCAGCTTGACGTCGAGCGTCGTACGCAGAAGCCTTAATTGCGTTACCAGTTCCCGGCTCGATTCATCATGCCCTACAGACAATAACGGCGGAGCCAAGTCCGCCAGGTCCAGATTCATTATTCTTAGTGACTGAACCAAAGTCTGTACGTAGGGTGAACGGATGTCAAACAGTTCCACGCGGGCATTTATCCTTTCACGCAATGCCGACCAATCCAGTTCCAGAGAGGGATATTCGCGCGAAACGCTCCGCACAACGTCGTCCGTAATGCGCGGCCGCTCGCCGAGATTTGCCAGATGGATCTGCTCGATTTTTCCCTGGCGGCGCACGTTGTGCACCAAATAGTAGGAATTCCCTTTGCGCCGCACAAACGCCACAGCCGCCTCCGTTGATCTCGATCCGGCGTAGTGTATGTACCGCCCACTACGCCGTCAATGGTACGATGCGCGGAGTCGTTACTGGTTGCCCGAAATGGCACCATGGCGCCTGCAGCGCCGCACCGAAATTCGTGCGGCACTTTGAATGCGAACCGTGAACAATCTCGCTGGATGGTCGGCGTGTCCGCTGCCGAAGGGAATTTTCTAATCCTATGTCGTGGGATGCCATCTATCGCTTGGTGAAACGAATTCCGCGCGGCCGCGTAACCACGTATGGAGAAATCGCTCGCGCGCTGAAAGTTCGCGGCGGCGCCCGTGTCGTCGGCTACGCGATGGCGGGTTCCCCCTCCGGCCAGGGAATTCCCTGGCACCGCGTAGTCGGCTCGGGCGGAAAACTGATCATCCGCGAACCGTATGGCTCCCTGCAAAGACGGTTGCTCGAAAGCGAAGGAGTCGAACTCTCGGGCTTGCGCATCAATTACAAGAAGCACGGCTGGACGCCCGTTCGGAAACGCGCTCGGAAACGCGTCCGGCGGCCGGCAAAGGCCACGCGGCGTTCCTGATCGCTCCGCGCGGCACGTTCGCGCCACAGACACGTCTGTGGTATAGAAGATGTTCTGAATTTGCAGGCAGTTTTCTTCGCCTGGCCGAAACCGCGAGCGGAATTCTTCAATCCTGTCGCGCGATACAAACTCGGGAGTGATGTGAGCGAACCCGTCATACGCGTCGAAAATCTCCGCAAGAGTTACGGCGCCGTTGCCGCGTTGCGCGGCGTGAGCTTTGAAGTGCAAGCGGGCGAAGTGTTCGGCTTGCTCGGCCCAAACGGCGCGGGCAAGACTTCGACGATTGAAATTCTCGAGGGCTTGCGCACTCCCGACGCCGGAGTTGCGACCGTCGCCGGCCTCGATCCGCAGACCGCGGGCCTCGAATTCAAGCAGGAAGTCGGCGCAGTGCTTCAATCCACGTCGTTGCCCGACAAGCTCCGAGTGAACGAAGCTCTCGCGCTCTTCACCGGCTTCTATCGCCGCCGCGCGGATCCCGAACTCTTGCTTCGCCGGTTTCAACTCGAAGAAAAGCGCAACGTCTTTTACAGCCAACTCTCCGGCGGGCAGAAGCAGCGCCTCGCTCTGGCCCTCGCGCTCGTCAACAATCCGACCGTGCTGTTCCTCGACGAGCCGACGGCGGGGCTCGATCCTCAAGTGCGCCGCGAAATTTACGACATCATCGAAGAATTGAAACGCGAGAAGAAAACGATTCTCCTCACGACGCATTACATCGAGGAGGCCGAGCGGCTCTGCGATCGCGTGGCCATCGTGGATTCCGGCCGCATCATCGCGCAAGGAACGCCGCGCGAATTGAAGCATCGTTCGGCCGGGACGACGCGAATCGAAGTGCGCCTAGCCAAGCAAGTTTCCGATGGAACCTTGAACGGCCTCGAAGGCGTCTCGGATTCGCGGGAGTTCGAAGGAGTGTACGTCCTGCACTCCACGCGGCCGCCGCAAACGATCGTCGCTTTGGTGAAATTGCTCGAAGCTGAAAATAACGAGTTGCAGAGTCTCGAAATGTTTTCGCCATCTCTCGAGGATGTTTTTCTCGAATTGACCGGCCGGAGGCTTCGCGAATGAGCGCGCGGGAGCAAGCGCAGTGAAAAATACCTGGAGTCTCACAAAAGTCCGGATTCTGCTGGCGCTGCGGAACAAGACGTTCATGTTCTTCGGCCTCGTGATGCCGCTCGGCTTCCTGTTTTTCTTTGTGCTGATCTTCGGCCACGGACAAACGGGCTGGATCGCGTACATTCTCGGCGCGGTCCTGACGATCACGGTCATGGGCAGCTTCTGGGGCTTGAGCGTTCAACTCGTGACGTTCCGGGAGCAAGGAATTTTGCGCCGCTTCCGGCTCGCGCCGGTCGGCGCCGGCGCGCTGCTGGCGTCGAGCATTTTCGCAAATTACGTTTTGATCCTTCCGGCCGTCGCGGCGGAAATCCTGATCTGCCGCGCGGCATTTCACATGGTCTCCTGGGGAAATCTGTGGGCGGTGTTTGCGCTGGTCTCGGTTGGCGCCGCGACGTTTTCCTCGTTCGGCCTGATTGTCGCCAGCGTCACGAACACAATGCAAGAAACGCAGGTCATCAACAACCTCTTTTGGTCGGCATTTCTTTTTCTCTCGGGCGCGACGGTTCCTCTCGCGGCGTTCCCTGTCTGGATTCAGAAAGTCGCGCTATTTTCTCCGGCGACGTATCTCGCGATGGGGCTCGAAGCCTCCACCACCGGATATATCGGCGGCCGCGAACTTCTCGAAGAATTAATCGCGCTGGCCATCGGGCTGGTTGTCGCGTTTGAAGTTTCACGGCAATTATTCCGATGGGAACCGGAAGCGAAAGTTCCCGGCAAAGCGAAACTTTGGGTCGTGGCCGCGCTGGTTCCCTTTCTTCTTTTCGGCGCGTACGAAAGCGCGTTCGGGCATCAACTCGCGCGCATCCAGCAGCATTTTCAGATGCTCGATCGTCAAAGCTCGAGCGGGCAGAAGCGTTGAGCGATCGCGCATTCGCGATCCAACTATTCTCACAACTCCAGGAGGATTGAATGCAACGTAAGGCATCGGCAGTTTGGAAAGGCTCGCTGCGCGAAGGCGCGGGCTCGATATCAACCGATAGCGGCGTTCTCAAGAACACTCCTTATTCATTCACGACCCGGTTCGAAAATGCGCCGGGCACAAATCCCGAAGAGTTGATCGCGGCAGCGCACGCCGGCTGCTTTACCATGGCGCTCTCCGCGCAACTCTCCACCGTGCAACTGACGCCGGATCAAATCTCCACAACGGCAACGCTGACGCTCGAAAAACTCGATGCGGGATGGACGATTTCGAAAATTCACCTTGACGTCTCCGCGCGCGTGCCGGGAGCTTCAGCCGAAGCGTTCCAGGCCGCCGCCGCGTCCGCCAAAGCGAATTGCCCGGTCTCGCGTTTGCTCAAGGCCGAAATCACGATGAGCGCGCAGCTCGAAAACGGATGAGAATTCTCGAAGCCATCGCCGGCGTTGTCATTCTGTTCGTCGTCATGCTCGACGCGTTCGAGACGGTCGTCTTGCCGCGCCGCGCCACGCGCCGCATCCGTCTGGCGCGCATCTTCTATCGCATGACGTGGAAGCCGTGGCGCGCCATCGGCCGCACGCTGCACAGACCGAAGACGCGCGAATCTTTCTTCGCCTACTACGGTCCGCTCTCCCTGCTTCTGCTGCTCTCGGTCTGGGCGGCCGGACTGATCGCGGGATTCGCGTTTCTATTGCTCGCCTCCGGCCCTCCGGCGAATTCGTACCCCGGCAGATTCGATTTTCTTTCGGCGCTTTACATGAGCGGCACGAATTTCTTCACCCTCGGGCTCGACGACGTAATTCCCCGAACAGGCTGGAGCCGGTTCTTGAGCGTCGCCGAGGCCGGCGTGGGCTTCGGATTTCTTGCCGCGCTCATCGGATATCTTCCCGTCATCTACCAGGCATTTTCGCGCCGCGAAGTCGCCGTGGTGCTTCTGGACGCTCGGGCGGGATCGCCGCCAACGGCCGCCGAGCTTTTGCGCCGCCACGCGTATCCGCACGGAATGGAATCTCTGAAGGAACTCTTCCATGATTGGGAGCGCTCTTCGGCGGACATCCTCGAAAGCCATATTTCCTATCCCGTGCTGCCGTATTACCGCTCGCAGCATGACAATGAATCCTGGCTCGCCGCGCTGACGGCCATCCTCGATTCCTGCGCGCTCATGATCGCAAGCGTTGACGGAGCGTGCACGAAACAGGCGCAGCTCACGTTCGCCATGACCCGGCACGCCGTCGTCGATCTCGCGCAGATTTTCAAGTCCAAACCGCTATCGCCGAAACAGGATCGTCTGCCGCCGGATGATTTGCGCCGGATTCGAGAAATTCTGATCCAGTCCGGGCTGAAGATTTCCACGGGACCGGCCGAAGACAAGAAGCTGAACGAATTACGGCTGATGTACGAGCCGTACGTGTACGCGCTCTCCGAATTTCTGGCAATCAGCCTGCCGCCGTGGATTCACGCACAGGCGATTGCGGACAATTGGCGCACCAGCGCCTGGGGCCGCATTTCGGGCGGGCTGCGCGACACCTCCTCGTCGCCGTTTGACGACCACGGTTGAACGGAGCCACGACTCCCCACGATGACCGAAAAGAAGAGCATAGCGATGGCCGGGCTGACGAAGGCCCGCGTCGAAACACTGACCGACAGCGTATTTGCGATCGCCATGACGCTTATGGTCTTCAATATGAAAGTCCCCGAAATCCCATCAAACGCCGTCGACTGGGAGTTGTCGCGAAAGCTTCTCGGCATGTGGCATTTTTTCCTGGTCTACGCGATCAGCTTCACTGTACTGGGAATCTATTGGATCGGACATCACAATCAGTTTCATTGGCTGCGGCGGACAGATCGGAGGTCGATCTGGATCAATCTCGCATTCCTGTTCGCGGTGACGCTGATTCCCTTCTCGACGATACTCGCCGGCCGCTACCCCGGGCAGCGCGATGCCGTAATTTTCTATGGCGCAAACGTGACGTTCGTCGGCTTGCTGCTTTACGCGCACCTCTCGTACGCGGCAGGCCCCGGACATCTCCTCGAGCCAAACGTACACCCGGAGATGATCCGCTTCGTCAAGCAGCTCATTCTGACGGGCCCGGCGGCGTGCGTTGTCGCGATCATCGTGGCGTTTTTCCATCCTCGTGTTGCCGGTATTCTCTATCTGCTGGTGCCCGCCTTTTATGTGATCTTGCCTGGTGTGGACCGTCGGTTGTCGAGGTATGTTGGCGACGCGGATTGAGTTCCAGCCCCTGGAGCGCGTGCGCCAAGCTGTATGAGTTTTTTGCATCTTCCCTGGCTGGCGAACATCCAAAAACGAAAACTTGCGCGAGGTGAACCGCCAATGCCCACAATGCTCGAAAATCTGGAACGCGCGCTGCGGGGCGAAGCGCCACCGCCGCCGATTGCGCAGCTCATCGGATTTCGCCTCACGGCCGTGCAACGAGGCGAGGCCGCGCTGGAGCTCGATGCGGGCAGCCGCCACGCCAATCCGATGGGAACGCTGCACGGCGGCGTCCTGTGCGACATCGCCGACGCGGCGATGGGCATGGCGTTTGCTTCGACGCTCGACGAAGGCGAGTCCTTCACCACGCTCGAGCTGAAAATCAATTTTCTCAAGCCCGTTTGGAACGACCGCCTGACGGCCAAGGGGCATGTCGTGCAGCGAGGCAAGACTGTTGGCCTTGTCGAATGCACGGTCACGAATGCAAAGGGTGATCGCATCGCGTACGCGACCAGCACGTGCATGGCGCTGCGCGGAGAAAAGGCGCGCGGGCGGTAAGCAATTGAGTTTTCCGGCGCTGCATTCCGCTCCGAGACCCGGAGGTGGGGGCTTCGGGGCTCTGGGATTTGGGATTGGGTTTTGGACATCGTAATCCTGGGGATCGGAGCCTTTGCGGTGGCGATTGAAACCGCATAATCGCGCGGCGTAGCAACCCGCGTTTCGTGCCGTGAAATGAAAGTAGCTCTCGTTTATTTTCAATCAGTTGGAGCCTGTTCTACTCGCTCAGTGTGTCGAGAAATATTTGGCCGCGTCCCGGTTACGCGAGAGATGACGACGTGACGGACGGGTTCGACGTAGTTGCCTTCGTCGTTGATGCGGCAGTGAGCGATGACGGCGCGGATGATCGTGTCGCCTGTCACTTTCACGTGCTCCGCGCCTTCGATCAGTGCTTCGAGAGCGGCTTGCAGATTGCGGCGGCGGCGGTTCCACAGGCCGGTCGCGTGCGCATGACGATAGACGGTCCGGCGGCTATTGAGTTTATATTCCTCGACGATATCCTGGACGCTGCGCCATCGGAGGAAATCGTGTTCGATGGCAGCGCGATGCGCGTGGCGGCAAATCGCGCAATGGCCCTTGTGGTGACTTAGGCTGGCTTTGCGAGGGCCAGCCGAAGGCACGGAAGCGGCGCCTTGCCGATTTTTATTTTTTCCGGACATGGAGTTTCGATTAGGCTAGCGCAGAATTTGGGTTAGCGAAAGTCCACAGGAATGCGAATCGGCGGCGGAAGCTGTTGCGAATCAATAGGATTGGAGTCTCAGCATTTATTCATTTCGTTATGGTACTTCGACACGCCGGCTTCACCCCGTGAGATCCGTGATCCGAAGGAAGCTAAGCCTCGGAGCGTGAGGCGAACGGGCGCGCCGTCGAAAGAACAATCGTTGGCTCGCGAGGAGAATACTAGCTCTTGGACTTTGGGGGTTCGAGGAGTCGCTTGAACCCGGGTTCGTCGCGTAATGATGACAAATCGGAGTCCCGGGAAATCCATTCGAAGTCGGTGAAGCCGCCCTCGATGGCTCGTCTCAGCATGGCGAGAGACTCGGCTTTCATCCCAAGCACACCGTAAGTGCACGCTGCGTTGTAAAGCGTGTTTGGATCGTTGGGGCGCATGGCAACTGCCATTTCCAAGTGCTGCGACGCCTCTCTAGCGTTTCCTGTTTGTGCGCACCTGGCCGCGAGCAGGATGCGCGCCCGCACGTCTTCCGGCACCGTATCCACTTGGCGTTCGAGAACGCGAGCCTGCCGCTCAAGTAGAATGCGGCCGGTTTCTTTGTCGCCGAGAGCCAAGACCGAATTGACGTATGGGACGTAGACATTGTAGTCGTCCCCGGCTGCTGCAAGTGCGCGCTCGGCAAGATCGGCCGCTTCCTGCCAGCGGTCTGAAGAGAACAGCGCTCGGCCCAGAACGTCCCAGGCATTCTGGCAATCTGGTCTGAGGTCAATCGCCTTCTGAGCGAGCTTGACGGCTTCGTCGTACTTATGCTGCACATGGCAAAGCCGCGCGCGAGCTGCGAGCACCTCAGGATTTTGCGGATCAAGGTCGAAACTGCGATTCGCGGCGGCGATCCCCTTTTCGAGCCAGCTGGGATCGCGGCCGTGCATCTCAAACTGCATGCCGCAGATATTTGCGATTCCAGCGTGCGCCAGAGCAAAATTGGGATCGAGGCGAATCGCGTGCTCGAACATCTGCATGGCGAATTCGAGATTTTCGCGACGCGTGTAGTTCCGCCCCCGTAGAAAATAGTCGTACGCCTGAAGATTTTCCGTGGGCTTCTGAGCAATCGTCTCTTGTTCCTGCGCGGAGAGCGAAATCCGGAGTGCCTGGGTGATGCTGCGCGCGATCTCATCCTGAACTTCGAAGACGTCCTTCATCTCCCGGTCGAAACGTTCTGCCCAGACGGTGTGGCCCGTCTGGGTCTCCACCAATTGCGCCGTGATCCGAAGCCGATTGCCTGCACGGCGCACGCTGCCGCTCAGCACGTAGGCGGCATTGAGCTGCTTTCCGATCTCCGGTGCCGTCGCCGGTTTGTCTCGGTAAGCAACAACTGCGGCACGGGGAAATACTTGCAAAGTTCTGATCTGTGTTAGTTCCGTGATGACGTCCTCGGTCATACCGTCACGAAAGTATTCGTCTTCCTTGGCTCCGCTGAGATTTTCGAAATAGAGCACGGCAATGGATTTACCCGTAGGTCTTGCCGTCGCCGTGCGCCCAGATTCAAAGTCTCTCTTCAACCGCTGGAGCTCAGCGCGCAGCGCACCGGCTGTCCGGCAGCGGGCGTTGCGATTCTTCTCGAGCGCCGTCTCGATGATCCGTCCGAGACCCGCAGGCACTTCAGGATTGACGCTTCCCGGAGTCGGCGGTACACGATTCAGAATCGCGTCATGCACTACGGCCGTGGTGTTCCCCGGAAATGCCATGCGTCCAGTGGACATTTCGTAGAGCACCGCGCCAAACGAGAAGAGGTCGGTTCGCGTATCCAGTTCTTCGCCGCGCGCCTGTTCCGGAGACATATAGGCCGCTGTGCCCATCGCTGTGCCGGGCGTGGTCAACACGGCTTCGGCCGCCGCCGTCTCCTGCGTCGAGAAATCCTTGTTCGCCGTAGCGGGCGTGACCTTCGCCAGGCCAAAATCGAGAATCTTCGCGTGGCCTCGCTTGGTCACGAAAATATTGGCGGGCTTGATGTCGCGATGAACGATGCCTTGGGCATGAGCGGCGTCCAGAGCGTCCGCAATCTCAATCGCTAAACCGAGTAGAACATCCGTCTCCAAAGGCTTTCCGCCGATGAGATGCTTCAGCGTCGCGCCGTCCAAAAACTCCATGGCGATGAATGCTTGCCCGTTATGCTCATCGATCTCATGAATGGTGCAGATGTTCGGATG
Organism: uncultured Acidobacteriota bacterium; assembly: GCA_963838705.1. Taxonomy (GTDB): domain Bacteria; phylum Acidobacteriota; class Terriglobia; order Acidiferrales; family UBA7541; genus Palsa-147. The sequence goes on from CAWIRU010000008.1 coordinate 79,665, forward strand.
ATTCAGCGCGGAAGCGGCCTGCGCTTCGCGTTGGAAGCGTGCCAGAGCTTGCGCATCCTTGGCAATCTCGTCAGGAAGGAACTTCAAGGCGACAAAACGGTGCAGCTTTACGTCCTCGGCCTTATAGACGACACCCATGCCGCCGCCGCCCAACTTTTCGACGATGCGAAAGTGGGAAATCGTCCGACCGGAGAGTGGAGAAGATTCGGGCATTGCCGCGAATCTTATGCCGCGCCCAACGGCAAGTCAACGCGCCACCCCGCCCGGCGGAGACCCAGCCATCGGAGATGTTCTCAGTGCCTGATTAACGCATTCGCCGGAAACGTGAAGTGCTAGTTCAAATCTCCGATTACCCGACGAACCAGGAGCTTGCTGGCTAGCTTCTCAGGCGTCCACAGTCTACACAGGCGTCGTACAATACGCCCGGGCAGCAAAGACGACCACGTACTGGAGAAATTGCCGTGACGATCGAAGACGCTTGGAAACTGGCCGAGCATTGGATTGCGGCCTGGAACGCTCATGATCTGGACCAGATCATGACGCACTATGAAGATGCAATCGAGTTGGTCTCTCCGGCTGCCGCCCAGATCCTGGGGACGCCTGATGGCAAGGTGGCCGGAAAGACGAATTTGAAAGCTTACTTTCAGCGAGGACTGGAAGCCTATCCGCAACTGCATTTTCGCCTTGCGGACGTATTCATTGGCGTGAGCAGCGTGGTGCTAATTTACACAAATCAAAAGGGGACACGCACCGCGGAATTCATGGAGTTATCGGCGATTGGAAAAGTGACGCGAGTTGTGGCGAACTACAGTGCTTAGTGTGCGTCATCCCGCATGAGACAGGAATCCCGTCTCCCGATCAGCACATAAACTGGACGCGTCGAGTTCTGACAGGCAGATGTCAGATAGCGCGACTTATTCTGGGTCACGTGATTTTCGAACTCGCTCTGGCCTGTCGAACCGGGCGTCGGTCGTGGCGCCAATCGGGTCCGTAACTTGAGCGCCGGCTGCCGGCGGTCCGCACGTGACACAGCCCTTGCTCTTTGTTGCGGTAGAATGCCGAACGTGACGGCCCGGTTTCGCCGGTGAGTGACACGATATGACAAATCTTCAGCGGGATGTGCGGTACGCGGGGCGGATGGTGGCCAAGACGCCCGGGCTTTCGGCGATTATCGTTCTCACGCTGGCACTGGGGATCGGAGCCACCACCGTGGTCTTCAGCATCGCCAATACCCTGATGCTGCAGCCGCTGCCGGTTCCGCACGCTTCGCGGATCGTGGCGATCGGCTATCAGCAGAAAGGAAATCCGCTCGGCCTGGGAAGTCTCTCTTTTGTGGAGCTGGGCGATTTCCAGGCGCAGTCCGGTGACGTTTTCGCCGCGCTACTCGGAAGCATCGGCAGGATGTCAGGCTTCGGCCTGGATGGCCATCCGGCCGCGCAGGTGCTGTCGAGTTACGTGACCGGGAATTTTTTCACGGGACTGGGCGTCAAGCCGGCGCTGGGTCGTATGTTCGCTCCCGGCGAAGGTGAGCAAATCGGCGCGCCCCGCGCAGCGGTCCTCAGCTACACGTTTTGGAAATCGCATCTGGGCGGCGATCCCGGCGTGATCGGCCGGGAAGCGCTCGTCAATGGAAAACCGACCGAGATCATCGGCATCGCGCCGAAAGGATTCCACGGCGCATTTCCTTCGCTGGTAGACGTCCAGCTGTATCTTCCGCTCAGCATTGTGGCCGAAGATGAGGCCGCCACTCCCGGCGCTTACCAGAATGGAAACTTGTTCACCAATCGCACGGACCGCGAACTCACCGTGCTCGGGATGTTGAATCCCGGCATCACCGTGACGCAGGCGGAAAGCGCGGCTCGCCTGATCCAGGGGCGCCTCGCCAGCCAATATTCCAAAGATGAGAAGGGGCTGGTAATCGAGGCCCTCCCCGCGCCTAGCGGCATCCCGGAAAGCGGCATTCTGCGCTTGATCGCGGTCCTCTTCGTCGGGCTTTCGGGCATGGTTCTGCTTCTCGCTTGCATGAATGTGGCGAACATTCTGATGGCCCGCGCGACGACCCGGCGGCAGGAGATGGCCATCCGTTCGGCGCTGGGTGCGCCGCGCTCGTGGTTGATCCGCCAGATGCTGACTGAACCCGTGCTGCTCGCGATCGTGGGCGCCGCCGCCGGCGTGATTGCCGCTCGGTGGACGATGTCCGCCATCTTCGCCTTGCCTGCCTGGGCGAGGCAGAGAGCCGACTTCGTCATACTCAATTTTAAATTCGATTGGCGCGTGTTCCTGATTGCCTTTGGCGGCGCGATTCTGGGCGCGATCGCCGCCGGGATATGGCCGGCTGTTCGCGCCGGCCGGGCCGATCTGAATCTGGTGCTGCACGAGGGCACGCGCACTGGAACGGGTGGCGCCGAGCGCCGTCACACGCGCAACATCCTCGTTATCGCGCAGGTGGCGGGCTCGCTTGCACTTCTGATTGCCGCGGGCTTTTTCATCCAGACCTTGCGCCGGGCCCAGAATGCGTATCTGGGCTTCGATTCGACCCATCTTGTAATTTGCACGATGGACCCGCACGAAATCGGCTACGATCGCACGCGCTCGACGCAATTTTATCGAGAGTTGACGACCCGCGTCGGCGCCCTGCCCGGCGTGCAATCGGTCAGTACGTCATTTGGATTTCCTTTCCTCGGAATCGAGTACGGCACCAGCATTTTCGTCGAGAACCGCGTCATTCCGCCGGGCCAGCAACCCCCGTTCATATTTCACAACGTGGTGAGCCCGGAGTATTTCGACAATTTGCGGATACCGCTGCTTCAAGGGCGAGCCTTCACGGAATCTGACGACGAGCACGCCCCGCTCGTCGCGGTCATCAATCAAACGCTGGCGCGCGAGCTCTGGCCGGGCGAGAATCCCATCGGAAAACGATTCCGGACGGAAAAGGAAACCAGTCCGCTCATAGAGGTTGTCGGGCTGGTGCCCGATGGAAAATATCAGAACATCCTGGAGGACCCGCGGGCGTGGTTTTATCTTCCGCTGCTCCAGGAATTTCAGTCGCTGCGCGCGATCGTAGTTCGCACCGCCGTACCTCCGCAAAACTTTATCGCGGATGTGGAGCGCGAAATCCGCGTCCTGGCCCCGGGCTTGCCGCTCTTCAATAGCGCCACTGGCGAGCAGGTACTTGAACAAGGCCAGTTCATTTTCCGGCTGGGTGTGTACCTGGCCGGAGGCATGGGCCTGCTGGGTTTGTTCATCGCGGTGGTGGGCGTGTATGGAGTCGTATCGTACGCCGCCGCACAGCGGACGCGCGAAGTCGGCATCCGCATCGCGCTGGGCGCAACGCCTATGGACGTGCTGAAGCTGATTCTGCGCGAGGGATTGCGCCTGATCGGGACGGGGCTGACGGCGGGCGTGCTCGTCGGCTGGCTGCTGACGCGCGGAATCAGCCGAGTCTTTCATGGTGAAACGGGCGTGATCGCGTTCGCCGCAGGGATCGTGTTGCTTGCCGCCACGGGATTTGTGGCGTGTTACGTCCCTGCGCGGCGGGCGATGCGGCTGAATCCGATGGCGGCGCTCCGGCACGAGTAACGGCCGGCGGGGTTAGACTTCTTTCTGATTGCGGCCGTCAATTTTTTCCGCGCTGGCTGCACGGGAAAGCGGCGCTCCGTCTTGGGCCAAGATTCCGGTAACGCGTGGGGGCGACCGGTCGATCTAACTTTGCGAGCGATTTTGGCCTTTGTTTTCAATGCAAGGTGGATTCGAGTTGAGTGTTGCGTCGAGCCATTGAGACCACCCGGCTTATCGGGAGTTGGGCGCCCTCTGATTCCAGTGATGGCAGTCGTCAGCATCGACACGATTTCTGTAGAGGACAAGGTCTTAGTACGCGACGATCCGAGTAGTGGGCTCGAAACCGAGCCTTGTGGGTTCAAGTGAGAATTAGTCGAAGAGTGCCGCGGCAATTGCGCGAGCCACAGCGGCAGGGCACTCGGCGCAGCTTGTGGGGGTAGCCGTAGGACCACGTCAATTCCTCACCAATCCGGATGTTCCGCAGGCTAACGAAGAAAAGGCGGTCTCGAATAACTTTTTTCATCATGTTCGGATTGCAGCTGTGGTTGGCAAACTGAGCGCCGCTTCCTCCCACCCCACCATCCACCACCGAAACTCCCTTCGTTAGATCTGCCAAATAGATATCTTTTTCGGGCGAGATTCGTGACGCCTGCCCGCCAGTTAGCCGTTTACCGGTGTATTCAACGACTACGCGTCTCGCGGGTATTTCCTCGAGCGTGTAGACACCGAACCGATGAATACCGGAGCGGGCAACGCGCAGGCGATATCTGGCAAACTTGGATTTGACCCGGGGGAACACGATACATCTCCGCTTATTCATCCGTCGATCCAAGAGACGCTGAGCCGGCTTGCGCTTTTTCTGCGAAGCTCCCGCGTTCGCTAAATCGTATCGCAAGGTCTTCCTGCAATTGCGCGCCCCACAAGCGCAAGGGATCCGACGCGCCTCTGTTGGATGGCTGTGATACAAGGTGAGCTCTTCGCCGGCGCGGATGAATCGCGCACTATAGAACAAAAGACGCCGCTGGCGGAGCCGCCAAATAAGATTGGGATTGCAGCTGTGGTTGATAAACTCGGCGCCACTGCCGCCCACAGTCCCGTGAATCACGAGGTTTCGAGCGGCAACTATCAGATTCTCATCGTGAGGTGGAACAGCATTAAGCTTGAACGCCTGATCCAGGGTTAAGCGCCGACCTGTGTACTCGATAACCTGCTGGCCCTCCGGAATGTCTTCGAGCGCAAAGACTCCGAATCCGTGAATCCGCGACCGCCCAATCCTTAAGAGATAACGCGCTGATTTATGCTTGATACGACGAGGTAATGCTTGCAACATCTTCAACTCTTCATCCCTGAAATATCGAAACCTCACTGCGCGGGCCTCGCTGGTTCCGGGACAGACTGCACTCCTTCAGTTATGATCGCGATCAGTTCGATTTGTCAGTTATAGCACGAAGTTGAGGGTGGGCTACTCGTTCGAGAAATAAGTCCAGATAAACGCATAAACCGGACGTGTGGGGTTTTGGTACGGCAGAATTCCGACTACTCGACTCACTAGGACTTCGCGGCGTTTCAGGCCTATCGGTGATACAACATGGCCTGCGGTAGTCTCTCCCAGAAGCTACGAAAATGATGGAACGGATTGCCGAAGCGTCGCCGCGTCTCAAGGCCAGGATTACCGGCGCGTTTTATCTCGTCACTATACTGACGGGAATATTCGCCCAGGGTTTCGTCAGCGGCAGGCTTGTGGTGGACGGCGACGCAGCGGCCACGGCGGCCAACATACTCGCGCACAGGGGCTTGTTTCAGTTGGGTTTCGCGGTCTACCTGATCGAAATGGCGTGTCAGATCGCTATGACAGCTCTCTTTTATGACTTGCTTAAGCCGGCGGGCAGGAGCGTCTCTTTGATTGCCGCGTTCTTGGGCTTCGCCGGTTGCGTCATCAAGACTTTTAGCCGCGTCTTTTTTATCTCCGCCTTGTCCGTCTTGGGAGGAGCGCACTACTTGAGTGTATTCAGCAAGGAACAGTTGCAGGCGCTGGCGCTCCTGTTTCTGAATGTGAATGATCATGGCGCCGCGATCGCTTTGTTGTTTTTCGGATTCTATGCGCTCTTGACGGGCTACCTCATTATCAGGTCTACCTTCCTGCCTCGGATTCTGGGCGTGTTGTCGGTACTTGCGGGTTTGGGCTGGCTGACTTTTCTGTATCTGCCGCTCGGATACCGTCTGTTCCCCTTTGTGGCGGTCTTCGGTCTCCTCGGGGCACTATCGCTAATCGTGTGGCTCCTTGTGTTCGGCGTGAATGAACAACGATGGCTGGAGCGGGCCCGAGCCGCGCGGTTGAGTGGCGGCTAACTCCGAAGTAATTCCAAAGGTCTGGTTAACGCGTCAATCGGATAAGTGCCTTTTTCGACCCCTCTATGGGTAGCGACTCGCCATGTGGCCTCTGAGCGACTAGACTTGTTTCTGCATAACACCTTGGGACTTGGGTCCCCAATTCCGTTATTGCGGCAACGGGATAGGGCGAAAAGGACGCCGTAGAAAATGGCCGATATCAGACATTCGATTTCAATTGATGCTCCAAGAGAGCGCGTCTTTCCACTGATCGCATCTGGAAGTGGTTTTGCCCGATGGTGGGCCGCCGATGTGATCGAAGACTATTCAACAGGAGTTATAGAGGTCGCGCTTTTCAACCGTGCGACTGTTTATCGCTTCAAACCAATCCAGCGTTCAACTTCCTGGACGACGGAGTGGATGTGCCAAGCGGGTCAAGATTGGACTGGTACAAAGTTGTTGTTCGAACTGACGGAAACGAGCAGTAAGACACAGCTTCGTTTCACGCACGCCGATTGGAAAACTGAAACGAATTCCTTTGTCTCGGCGAAGAAGGTATGGGAGGAGTTGATGCTCCGGCTCAAGGCTGCCGCTGAAGGCGATGATCTTGGTCCCCTATTCTCCAAAGACGGTTTGGGATCTTGATGGACGTTCTCAAGAAGCTTTTTGAGAAGCATTTCCACTCGCCGGTCGCGCGAGTGCAGCCGATCCACGGCCGGCTTGGCGGTTCGGGGCGCAAGATCGTCCGGCTTGCCAACGAAGAATCCAGCGCGATTGGCATTCTGTACGACATGCGCGAAGAAAACGCCGCTTTTCTCGAATTTTCCAGGCATTTTCGCGGACACGGCCTGCCGGTGCCAGAAATTTATGCTGAGGACCTGAGCCACGGCGCTTATCTCGAAGAAGATCTCGGGGACACAACACTCTTTGAGTTCGTCTCGAACAATCGTGCCGGCGAGTACATTGCGCCACAAGCGGTTGAGGCATATCGCAAAGTTGTGGACGTGCTGCCACGCTTTCAGATCGAAGCGGGCCGCGACTTGAATTATAAAGTGTGCTATCCGCGCGCCGTCTTCGATGGGCAGTCCATCGCTTGGGATTTGAATTATTTCAAGTATTACTTTTTGAGGCTTGCCGGAATCCCCTTCAACGAACAATCGCTGGAGGACGATTTCAGCCGCTTGACGAAGTTCTTGTTGACCGCGGACCTCAATTACTTTCTCTATCGGGATTTTCAATCGCGGAACATCATGTTGCGAAACGGCGATCCATTCTTCCTGGATTATCAGGGCGGCCGGAAGGGTGCGCTTCAATATGACATCGCTTCTTTGTTGTACGATGCCAAGGCCGATCTGCCGCCAGAATTACGCCAGCAATTGCTCGATCGTTATATCGAGCGGCTTTCTGATTTCATCAAGCTCGATCGCGACGTATTCATGCGCCATTACTATGCCTACGTCTACGTCCGCATCATGCAGGCGCTGGGCGCTTACGGGTTTCGCGGGTTTTACGAGCGCAAAGCTCATTTTTTGCAAAGCGTGCCATACGCTCTGAACAACTTGCGCTGGCTGCTTCAGCACGTTGAGCTACCCATCGCGCTGCCTACGCTAATGACCGCCTTCACGAGCATGGTGGGCTCAGAGAAATTGCAGAGCCTGAGTGCCAAGGAAGAAAATCTGATCGTGCAGATTTTCAGTTTTTCGTTTCGCCGGGGTATACCGAAAGACGAGACCGGGCATGGCGGCGGTTTCGTTTTCGATGTCCGCAGCATACCGAATCCAGGACGCGAAGAGAGATTCAAGGCGCTTACGGGGAAAGACGCGCCCGTAATCGAATATCTCAATCAGCAAGAAAGCGTGCATCAGTTTCTCGCCAGCGTGATGTCGCTGGTGGATTCCAGCGTAAACACGTACCAGCGCCGAGGCTTTACGAGCTTGACGGTGTCGTTCGGTTGCACGGGCGGCATGCATCGCTCCGTCTACTTCGCGGAGCAATTGGCTAAACGTTTGAGCGGCAGGAACGGAGTCGAAGTGGTGGTGCGGCATCTCGGGTTGGAGAATATGGAGAAATGAAAGCGATGATATTGGCCGCAGGACTCGGTACGCGCTTGCGGCCACTCACCGACGACCGGCCCAAAGCCCTGGTGGAAGTCGAGGGCCACACGATGCTGGAGATTACGCTCTCGCGCTTGCGCGCTCTTGATATTCGGGAGGTGATCATCAATGTGCATCATTTTGCCGACAAGATTCTCGAATATTTGAAAGCGAACGACAATTTCGGCATGCATATTGAAGTTTCTCGCGAGGACGTCTTGCTCGACACCGGGGGCGGCCTGAAAAAAGCCGCCTATTTTTTCCTCGAGGATTCCAATGGTTTCGACAGGCCGTTCATTTTGCACAATGTCGACGTCATCAGCACAATTGATCTCCGGCGCATGGTGCAATTTCATACTGAAAATCAGGCTCTCGCCACTCTCGCAGTCCAAGATCGGGAGACATCTCGATACCTGCTCTTCGACGAGCAGCTTCAGCTTTGCGGCCGTCGATCCGGACACGATCAGAAAAATGAACTTGTTCGATCTTCACAGCAGGTCGAGCCCCTGGCGTTTTCCGGCATTCACGTTATTTCTCCGCGTCTTTTTGCCCTGATGATTGAAGAAGGCGCCTTCTCCATTATCAATTCTTATCTGCGTCTGGCGGGCTCGGGAGAAAAAATCCTTGGCTTTCGAGCCGATGAATATTATTGGCGTGATCTTGGCAGGCCGGACAATCTGGTGCAAGCCGCTCGGGATGTGAAACCAAAAGTGCTTCTGTGATGTCTTTCATCGACTAGGTATTTCCTCGCTAATCACGACATCTGGAAGCCGTACGATTCGAAAGCACGCCCGAAAGCTGCTCTCACCCCGCTAGCAGGCCCTTTCCAACTGATCTTCGCTCCCGAATGTCGAGCGGTATCGGCTATGCAGGGGATTTCGCGAGACGTAGAATGGCGGGCGGCGGGCTGTCAAGAAGGGAGAGCGAAATGACTTCTGCCGAACGCGAAACGCTATTGAAGAATCTTGCGGAATCGCGTGAACGATTGCTGCGCATGGCGCAGGGCCTTTCGAGCGAGCAATGGCACTACCGTGCGGAACCTGGCCGGTGGACTGTCGCCGAATGCGTGGAGCATATAACGATAGTCGAAGGACGGGTGCTTGCCTTTATCCAAAAGACTTTGGAGACAGTTCCCGACTCATCCAAGCGCAGCGCGATGGAGGACGACGCGATGATCTCCGCCGTGGCGGGGCGCAGGACTCGTTTGCAGGCGCCGGACTTGGTGGTACCGACTGGCCGGTGGCCGGATGAGCGGCTATTGAACGAATTCGAAGGAGCACGCCAGCGCACGCGAGACTTTGCGGCCAGCACCAACGCGGATTTGAGGCGGCACTTCTTCAAACATCTGGCATTCGGCGAGCTCGACTTGTACCAGTGGCTGCTTCTGATTGCGGCGCATTGCGACCGCCACCGCGCGCAGAGTGAAGAGGTGATGGCGAGCCCGGGATTTCCGAGAGCTCGACAGGCAAATGCGCTCGCGTAGAGACGGCCGCCGAAGGCGCGAAATCGAAACGCAGGCCGAACAGAACCGGCGACCGCATGCTGACAAACGCATTCATCGGAAAAGTGAAGTGCCACCCCAAGCCTCCGATTATCCAACTTATCAGGCAAGTGGAATCGCTTCCGAATTGCTGGTAACGCGGGCACACTCCCGAGGAAGGAATCCTTTCGCTAATTGAGCACTAGACCAGGCGAAATGTAGAAGCTCAGATAGTCTATGCCTGGATGCCGACGTCGGACGCCGAGGAGTTGTTTGTGACAAACACCCAGTACGAAGGTTTTGAAGCGCTCGATCCTTTCTTCGGCGTCGTTATGGAAGGCTTACGCGGACTCGTTGATGGCGAACATTATTTCGACACGATTGCCGAAGTGGCGCTTTTCGAATTCCGCTACAACTTCCCTGGCTGGCCTCCGACAATTCGAGGTCGAGCCAATCTGATCGCCAGCTTCGCCGGATACGGCAAGACGATCAAGCTTCACTCCGGTGACGCGCTTGTTGTGCACCGCTCGCAGGATAGCCGCGTCGTGATCCTCGAGTACGAGGTGCACGGCAAGATTCTTTCGAGTGACAGACCCTATGACAACAGATTCATCTCGGTCATCACGATTGAGAATAAGAAGATCGTGCATTGGAGAGACTACATGGACTCTCTGGCTGCGTGGACGGCGTTGAATGGCGGCTCCTAGTCACAGAATAGCCCCCGGCTGCAAGTGAACTCGAAACGCAAGGCGCTGCGGACGAGCAGCGAACGATCCTGCGAGGCTCGCATTTCAATAGAGGCGCTGCAGGAAAACAGAGGTAATCGGAAAGTCGGAGTGATCGTTCAGACCTCCGATTGCGCGGCTTGCCAGAAAGTTAGACAGAAGACTCGATATGTCTGAGCGGCGTCACTGCTGCAATCCCGCGCGTCATGGTATAAAACTCCCGGTGATTGCGCAGGCGCGAGTTCGCGCGCGTTCCAGGAGACACGATGACCACCCGCACAATTCTCTTCACCGGGTTGAGAATCCTGGCGGTGTGTCTTCTATTTGCGGTCTGCTTAAGTGTCGGCGGCGTGCTTTCCGGAATCGGCAAGACCGCGCAGCCGATGGCGTCCCAGCCCGATGCGCTGGCCAATCAGCAGGTCCCCGCGATGCCCGGAAATTTTTTTCGCAGTTTTCTAGTTTTCGCGGTTTGTGTTGGCGTCGTCGTTTCCTACCTTATACTCAGAGCCCGCTGGCACGGCTGGACGCTGGCCGCCGCCCTCTTCGTGAGCATGTATGGCATCTCAACTGTCGCCAGCCAGCTCGACACCGTTGCCTTTCTGGCAAACAAATTACCTCATGGAATGATCCGGGCGATTTTCGTTCAAGGTGCGATTGCGGCAGCTCTGTTTGCGCCTCTGGCTGTCCTGACGCTCGGCAAGTGGCGAGCAGCCTCAATTCAAGCGAACAAGCCGCCAGCGGTCGCGCTAAAACTGTCTTCGATCCTCGTGCGAGTCGCCATTCTCGTCGCAGTCTTCGTCTTCCTGTACATGTTCTTCGGCTATTACGTCGCTTGGAGAAATCCTGAACTGCGGCGGTTCTACGGGGGGCCGGAACTGCCAAGTTTCTGGGCGGCATTGAGGCACAACTGGGAAAGCTCGCGTTGGATTTACGCCCTTGCCGCGTTCCGCGGTCTCATCTACGTTGGGTGCCTGTACCCCATCGTCCGGATGCTCTACACCTCCCAGCGGGAGTCGGCTCTGGCCGCGGCACTTTTTTCGGCTTGCTGGACGACCGTCTTGCTGTTGCCGAATCCGCTGATGCCCGCGAGTGTCGCGCGCAGCCATTTTTGGGAGACGCTGGGCTTCAACTTGGTATTCGGCGCCCTCGCAGGATGGCTCCTGTGCTTTACTGCGCCCGTACTCCATTTGTCGAAGGAGGAGTGATGCAAAAGCGCAAACTTGGAAAAAGCAATCTGGAAGTGTCCGCCCTCGGGCTCGGTTGTATGGGCATGAGCTTTGGCCTCGGTCCGGCGGCGGACAAGAAGGAAATGATTGCGCTGATTCGGACGGCGGTCGAACGCGGCGTCACATTCTTCGACACTGCAGAAGTATACGGTCCTTTTACCAACGAAGAACTTGTGGGCGAAGCACTTGCTCCGTTCCGCGATCAGGTGGTCATTGCAACGAAGTTCGGCTTCGCGCCGGATTCCAGCGGCGGACCCGGGTGGAGTGCCCTAAATAGCCGGCCAGAGCACATTCAGGAAGTCGCCGAGGCGTCGCTCAAGCGGCTCAGGACCGATGTCATTGATCTTTTCTATCAGCACCGTGTTGACTCGAACGTGCCGATCGAAGATGTCGCGGGAGCGGTGAAAAACCTCATTCAGCAAGGCAAGGTGAAGCACTTCGGGCTGTCTGAACCGGGAGTACAGACAATCCACCGCGCACACCGAGTCCAGCCGGTCACGGCCGTTCAGAGCGAATATTCGCTGTGGTGGAGACGCCCTGAAGAAGAAGTGTTGCCGGTGCTCGAAGAACTCGGGATCGGTTTCGTTCCATTCAGCCCTCTTGGAAAGGGCTTCCTGACGGGCAAGATCACCGAAAGTACGAAGTTCGATTGCACCGATTTCCGCAACATCGTCCCTCGCTTTACTGCAGAGGCTCGAAAAGCGAATCAGGCGTTCGTTGATTTTCTTAGCAGCGTCGCAGAACGGAAGAAGGCGACACCTGCTCAGATCGCGCTCGCTTGGCTGCTGGCGCAAAAGTCGTGGATCGTTCCGATCCCGGGCACAACCAAGCTTCATCGCCTCGAAGAGAATCTTGCAGCTGTTTCTGTGGAACTCACACCGGACGACCTTCGCGACATCAATAGCGCCTCCAAAAACATCAAAGTGGAAGGAGCGCGGTACCCGGAAAGACTCGAGAAATTGACTGGCCGCTGACGGACCAGCGGAGCGCGAGAGAGAGCGTTCATCGGAAACCAGGTCGCAATGTCCGGGAGCGCGACTTGATGAGCACTGAAGAGCCCTCAGGAATGCGCGTGCGCGGAAGCAGAATCTGCAACGCGTTTCACGAGAAGTATGGTGACGTCGTCTTCGTTGAATTTCGGGTCTATGAGTGATTTCAGATTTGCCATCGTTTGAGCCGCGCTCTCCGCGAAAGCTTCACGCAAACGATTTTCGGGATGCTCCCCCTGAATCGAGTCGGTCAACCCGTCTGTGAATATCAGTAGCGTACCGCCCGGGCCGATGACGGCTTTCCGAGCTTCGAATTCCGCATCCACAAAAAGACCAAGCGGCTGCCCGGTGGCTTCCAGAAATGTTACCGAACCGGAAGAAAACACAATCGGGGCGTTGTGACCGGCATTCACGTAGTTCAATTCTCCAGAATCGCGGCTGAGCACGATGAACACGGCGGTGGCAAAGCGATCATTCGGTGTGTAGTGGCATAGATGATTGTTGATCTGCCGCGCCAACGCCAGCGGGGACGATTCAACACCCGCGATGCTGCGAACCAGAGCCTGTATGTTTGCCGAGAGCAGAGCCGCTGGAGTCCCTTTCCCGGACACGTCTGCCACCGCGAAAAGCGTCCGGTTGGCGGGAAGTTCGATGACGTCGAAGTAGTCGCCGCCCACCTCGCGAAGCGGCTTGTAAAATGTTTCCAGCTCGTAGCCCGGCAACGGCTCGAGCTTTTCGGGCTGTAGCGTCTGCTGAATCAGCCGCGCGGCGATCTGGTCAGTTTCAAGCTGCGTCTTGCGGATAAATTCCGAAGTCAGCATTCCATTCTGGATCCAATACCCGATGTAATAAAGCAGGATCACCAGCGCGATGCTGACCGGTCGTTCCGGCGGGACCAGTACATACAGAGAGTACCAGGGCGATATAAAAGCCCACATCAGCAGAATATAGAGAACGTAGCCCTGAAGGAAAATACCGGCATACGTGATGATCCGTCTGGACCTGGTCATTTCGCGGGTCCAGTCGTAAAAGGCGTAGCGCAACGCACGGCGAATCGGGCCGGCAGATTTGTCGAGCTTCACCGGCTCGAAGCGGAATGGCATGGCAGGAGTCTAACAAGAAGTCGTCGTGCGGGTGAAGGTGTAGCAGGCAAACGGTGAATCCGCGGATTCCAATTCCATGTGGCGTCGTCGGTTGCTATCGCCCACGCTTTTGTTCTATGCTGGGAATTCGGCGTGATCACCGGCGTAGTTCCATGGCCGCGTGCCGCGATCGACCGGCACGCGAGGCCTGGAGAAAATGCGGAGGCTGAATTCGCGTCTGCTCCGCCCGGATTGGTTCGTGGTCGTCTTTACGCCCGAGCACCGGAGTGGCATCAACGTCACAAGGAATACCGATCGATTTCCATAGGCGAAAAACGCAGCAATTGATGTTCAGCGCGCGGTCACGTGTGGCTGCTTGAACTACGCCCGCCTGCCCGGATTTGCCAAAGATTCCAGGAATTTTGAAGACGAGAGCCGCATTTCTCCGTCTAACGTTTTGCGGCTTTTTTCAACCATGAGAGCACCAAGAAATGTTTAGCGAAACATCGAAGTGGAATGTTTACAGTTTTCGCCGCAAGCGCGTAATCCGCTCTGCAAGAGGAGCCGCGGTGCTGTCGGCCATGCTCCTCGCCGCGTGCACTGCCGCAGGCTTTTTCTCCGCCGCCGCGCTCGCACAGCGGGCTGATTCCGCGCCGGCTCCGGTCGTGGTGCAGCCCGGTGCGCCGGGCCAGCCGAGCAAGACGCTGCCGTCCTCGACGAAAGCCGCGCTGCCGCCACTGTCGCAAGCGGATGTGGAGTTCATGCAGGGCATGATCATGCATCATGCGCAGGCGGTGGAGATGACGGCGCTAATCGAGTCGCACACCGAGAACAAAGAATTGCGGTCGCTCGGGGCGCGCATCAGCAGCTCGCAGTCGGACGAGATCAAGTTCATGCAGCGGTGGCTGGCGGCACGTGGAAAACCCATCTCTGAAGCGATGCCCGGAATGCCGGATATGGATGCATCAGGCCAGCCGATGGCGCTCATGCCCGGCATGCTGACGCCGGAGCAGATGGCGGCGCTGCGGAACGCGAAGGGCGCCGAGTTCGACCGTCTGTTTCTGACTGGCATGATTCAGCACCACAATGGCGCTCTGATTATGGTGAAAGATTTGTTCGATACGGCGGGCGCAGGGCAAGACGCCGACATATTCAACTTCGCGACCGATGCGGATAACACGCAACGGGCCGAGATCAAAATTATGCAGTCGATGTTGGACAAGAAATCTTCCAAGGAGAAACGATGAACCGAGTGCAGCGTGTCGCTTTGCGTCTCGCGGGTGTGGCCGCGATTGCTTTGTATTTTGGTGTGAGCGGGATTCAGGCGCAGACGCCTCCAGCCCCGACACCCACGCCTGCGCCTGCGCCCGCACCTGCACCCGCTCCGGCTCCGCAGGCGCAACAGAATCCGTTCGCGCCGCAGCCGGCCCCGCCGCTGCCGCCGGGAATGACGGGGTCGGACGTAAACGATCCGCGCTTCAAGCTGACGCCGGGGATGTATGACGCGGGCGAAGCGTCCATGGGAATGAAGCACCTTCTGCTGCTCAAGAAGCCTGACGCGTTTCAACTCGGAAGCGATCAGCCTGACGATCCGAAGGTGGTGAAGGCGGTTCAGCAGCTCGGTATCGGTATGAGTGATATCTCGAAGATTCCGAAACCGCTGCTGATGGTGATCGCGCAGCTTGCCTTCGCGAACTCGGACATGGCGTTCCAAGGCAATCACCTTTTCCAAGGGAACTTTTATGGCGTGAGTATCTACGACATCGCCAACCCGGCGCAGGCGGCGTTGATAACTTCGCTGGTGTGCCCGGGCGGGCAGGGCGACGTGTCGGTATACAAAAACCTGCTCTTCATGTCGGTGGAAATGCCGAATGGACGCTTGGATTGCGGCTCGGAGGGGTTTCCACCGGAACCTCCGCCGGCTCCAGGACATGAGAAGGAGCGCCGGTTGCCTGTGGCGCAAAAAGACCGCTTCCGCGGAGTGAGGATTTTCGACATATCGGATATCAAGAACCCGAAGCAAGTGGCAGCGGTGCAGACATGCCGCGGCTCGCATACGCATACGTTGGTGTTGGATCCGAACGATAAGGACAACGTTTACATCTACGTCTCGGGGACATCGTTCGTGCGTCAAGCCGAAGAACTAGCCGGATGTTCGGGCGAAAAGCCGGACAAGGATCCCAATACCGCGCTGTTTCGAATCGAAGTGATCAAGGTTCCGGTCGCGGCGCCGCAGGATGCGAAGATCGTGTCGACTCCCCGCGTGTTCATCGATCCTCGGACGGGCGCGCTGAACGGCCTGAGCAACGGCGGCAGCCACGACAAGGATGAAGAGAAGCCGGTGGATACGAACCAATGCCACGACATCACGGTCTACTCGGCGATTGGCCTCGCGGCCGGCGCGTGCTCGGGCAATGGGATTATCTTGGACGTCAAGGACCCGGTACATCCGAAACGCGTGGACGCGGTGAACGATCCGAATTACTCCTACTGGCACTCAGCTTCGTTCTCGAACGACGGGACGAAGGTGGTGTTCACCGACGAGTGGGGCGGCGGCCTCGGAGCGCGGTGCCGTCCGAACGACCCGAACAAATGGGGCGCGGATGCCATCTTCCATCTCAAAGATGACAAGCTGACCTTCGCGAGTTATTACAAACTGCCGGCCGCGCAGGGCGACACCGAGAACTGCGTGGCGCACAACGGCTCGCTGATTCCGGTTCCCGGCCGCGATATCGAAGTTCAGGCGTGGTACCAGGGCGGCGTCTCCATTATGGATTTCACCGACGCGGCCCACCCGGTTGAGATCGGATACTTCGACCGCGGGCCGATTGATCCGAAGATGCTCGTGCTGGGCGGTGACTGGTCGGCATATTGGTACAATGGCCGCATCTACGGTTCGGAGATTGCGCGCGGCCTGGATATTTTTGAACTGACGCCAACGAAATTCCTCACGCAAAACGAAATTGACGCGGCGGAAACGGTCCAGGTGGCTGAGCTGAACGTGCAGAACCAGCAGAAGCTCGAGTGGCCCGCGACGTTGGTTGTGGCGAAAGCTTACGTGGATCAGTTGGAGCGGTCGCAGGCTCTGCCGGCGGACCGAATCGCAGCTCTGCGGGCGGCGATCCAAGACGCGGAGAGTTCGCACATGAGCAAGAAAACGGTGGCGAAGTTGAAACGGATGGCGCCGTCGTTGGATAAGAGCGGCGCAACGGCGAGTAGTCCGGCTGACTCGACACGATTGCGTGCGTTGGCGGACATCTTGAAGCATCCGTCGGCATGATCACATCGCGAAGCTGACTGGTTCCCAGTTAGGCCGCAGAGCGAACGATCCGCGATCCTAGCTTGGCATTTCGGAGACTCCGTAGAAACCCTATAGGCGTTGTCAGGAAATTTTGCGCGGAAGATCAGCGACGAAGGGTTTTCACTTTTTGCGCAGTCTCGAGCGCGGAAAGCCGCTGGCGAGCCTTGGCATGCGCGGGATTGACTGAGAGCAGCTTGGAGTAGATGGCGCACGCGCGAGAATGGAGTTGCATCTTCTCGAATAGTTCGGCGAACTGAAGGTAGACCGGCTCCCGCCACGGATCGAGGTCAATCGCCTTTCGGAAGTGTTCGATGGCCTCGTCGCGGTATTGCGGCATCGTACCGAGGCTGCGGGCGAGCATGGCGCGGTACACAGCGTTGTCCGGCTCCGCTTCGACGCATTTACGCAACCAGACAATCGAGCCGACGAAATTTCGTGCGCGCAGGGAGTCGTTCGCCCGCTTGAACCAATCCTCGACGGATTCCTGGGTGCCGGTCTTTCCTCGCCGGATAGTAAAAGCGCCCATGTCGGCCAGGCGCTTGTCGTACGCCGCGCGTTTCTCTTCGCTTGCCAGGGTCCGGTACGCTTCGGTGATCAGGACCATCAGATTCTTGAGCGAGGAAATCCTCTCGGGGTTGCCGGTGTGATTGTCCGGATGATACTTGCGGGCGAGCAAGTAGTAGCGTTTCTTCAGCTTGATGTCCGGGGTTTCGGATGTGACTCCCAGAAGCTGATAATAGGTGCCCTTGCCGGTCAGTGCGATCAACTCGCTGAGTTCCCGCTCAAATTGAAGTTGAGCGGCTTCCTCCCTCCTCGGCCAAACGATTAGCTGCGAGCCTCTGGGCCGTGAGTCTGCGGCCAGAGAAACGGCGATCGGTTCGTAAACGACCTCCTGCCGGGATAGATACTGATTCAGCCTCGCCCGGTCCTCCGGCTTCATCTGGACAAACTGAATGCCCATGCCCTTCCCCACCTTGACACTGCGCACGAGCGCGCGTGCGCGGATCTGTCCGGTCGGCAAATCAAAAACCAATTCAATCGAAGAGCCTTCGCGCGGAGGGTTAGCGGACTGCAAGTAGAGGCCTCCGAGCCCCATATTGTCCGCGCGCGAAGTGCTGGTTTGACCGACCGATTTCCAGCCGACCCACATCACTTTAGGCGGGCGGTAGCGAACGTACTTTCGGCGGTTTGAAGAATCTTGTGCCATGTTCAGCGAAGACGGACTGTCACTTTGAAAGTTTATGCGTTGCGAGGCCCAGCGCCGATATTTTCGGCGAGAATCCGCGTCAATGAGTAACGGAAGGAAAGGAAGCGGTCTGAGGCCTGAACAACGATCCGGGCGCCGATTTCGAGACTGTGATACCGCCCGCCGGCTAAGTTCGCGCATCACCAGTTGATGTCGTTGACACGGCGTTAGGCTCCGCGTAGTCTCCGGAACCATGAAGCGTAAAAAAGCAGAGACGATAAAATGCGTGAGAAGGCGGTCCGCGCAAAACTTTTCCGGATTGCCTCTGATTGACATCGCGTACGGGCCTGATCCGGAACGCGGCGAACGGCATGGCACGGCGCATGGAATCATCGCGATTGGCGACGAGGCGCGCGGTTGGGTCGCGCTTGGAGGTAAAGCGCGGGGATACGTTGCACTGGGCCGAAACGCCCGCGGGCTGATCGCGCTTGGTGGAAAGGCTGTCGGAATTATCGCGCTCGGCGGGATCTCGATTGGAGTGATTGCGCTCGGCGGTCTTGCGCTCGGAGCTATTGCGTTGGGCGGACTTGCAGCAGGAGGGGTGGCGACGGGCGGCCTTTCGTTCGGTGTCGTATCGGCCGACGCTCGTGCCGGCCGCGAGGAAGGTGAATGATGCCGCGCGCGCTTGCCGTTGCACTGGGAATTTTTCTTTCGGCGCAGGGCGGACTTTTTTTCATGGACCTTTTGCCGATTCCGTCTCGCGCGGCGAGACGCGTGGAATCGAGCGCGGCTGGAGTTCAGGCGCTCGATGCCGTTTGCAAGCTTGTGCTCGATGCAAACGACAAACTCCTTACCACGCCGTTCCACATGTACATGACGAACGCCAATCCCCGGATTCAGGACGGAAAGCCCGTTAGCAGCGAAATGGTTTTTGCGGGCGGCGAGCGGTACATCCTGTTCAACGGCAAGTGGACCTCGAGCCCTCTCTCCACGGACGATCTCAAAGCGCTCGAGCTACGCAACCGCGCAAACGCCAGGAACAGGTCATGCCAGTATGTGCGCGACGAATTGGTGAATGGCGAGAACGCCGCGCTCTACAACGCGCACAGCGAATCCGAGCATGGCAAAGACGATAGCCAAATCTGGATTTCGAAAAGCAAAGGATTGATCCTGAAGCAAGAGACAATTTTGGATACTGGCGCGAACGGAAAATCTCATCTTTCCGTTCGCTATGAATACGGGAACGTCCAGGCGCCGAAATTGTGATGTGGAGATTCTGGGTAGTATGAGCAAAAGGCAAAGGCTGCCGGGCTTCCCGACCAGGCCGGGACGCATAAACCGCGTAAGCCCGGCGCTACAGGTGCTGGATCGGCGCAGTTGGCGGTGGCCGGTCTCACGATTATTTGTAAGAATTTGGAAGAAACGGTTAGCGAATTCCGACTTGACCGCGCACGCTATCGATTAACTTTTTGGAATCGTAGCCGATCCCGGACTTGAAGACTGTTTCGACGTTTTCGATCTCATCGATATTCTTGGATGGATCACCTTTGATTAGGACGAGGTCCGCCTGCTTGCCGGGCGCGAGAGTTCCGATGCGATCCAGCTGGCCGAGATATTTGGCGCCATTTTCTGTCGCGATCTCGATGGCTTCCGTCGAAGTGAATCCTGCTTCGACGAGCAATTCGATTTCGCGTTGATCGCCGAATCCCGGCAGGACGCCGCCGTTTCCGGTTGGGTCGGGCCCGGCAAGCAGCAGACCTCCCGCCTTGACGAAGGCGACTTCGAAATCCATTTCTTTGCGCATCAACGCCGTCATGGGTGAGTCAAGCGTCACTCTTCCGCGCGCGGTGAGATAGCTTTCGGCCGATTCCGCGGACATCGCATCAAGCGTGCGCTGCTGCAATTTGGGCCGCCCCGGCGCGCTCACTTCGAACACCGGTAGCGTCGAAGTGACCGCAACGTGGTGCGAGACCAAATTGCGGATCAAGTCCTGCACTTGAGATCCGTTCACATCGAGCTTCGCCCAGGTGGCGGCGCCTCCCGCGGGGCACACGTCCGGCTTTTTGTCCGCGACGAATTCGGTGTCGGTGAACACTGGGCCATGCTCGAAATCATCGATGCCGAGCGCGATCGCTTCCGGCCAGGTGACCGAACACAAATGCCCCGTCAATTTCAATTTGTGCGCGTGCGCGGTTTCGATCGCGGCGCCCAACTCCTCACGCGTGATATTCATGTAGGCTTTGTACGACGTCATGCCCTCCGCCGCCCAATAATCCACCGTGCGTTTCGCATCGTCGGGCCCGGTCAACTCATGCATCTGCGCGAAAATTGTCGGTGCGCCTTCGAGGTATGGCGCGGTCGCGTCCATGCTTGGTCCCGGCATCAGATTCGCGTCGATGCGGCTTTTGACTTTGAGGTCGGTGTACGGCTCCAGGCTTCCTGTGGTGCGCATCGTGGTTACGCCGGCGGCGAGATAAAGCCGCGGCGCGGTGTACGGAATTTCCGCGACAAACAACCCCGGCTCGGCGATCCTCCCGCCGGAAACTTGCAGTGAGTACGAATCGGTGTAGTAGAGATGATCGTGCATTCCGACGAGACCTGGGATGACGGTGTACCCCGCTCGATCGATCACTTGCGCGCCGTGAGGAATCTGAGTGGATGAAGCTGGAGCGATGGATTGGATCTTGCCGCCCTCGATCACGACGGTTTGGTCTTCCTTTGCGGGTGCGCCCGTCCCGTCGATGACCCGAACGTGAGTGAGCGCGATGACTGGAGCATCCACGCTGATGAAATCGGCGACATCCACCGCCTTCTGGGTTTGGGCGACGGCGACCGTGGCGACGAGCAACCAGCAAAGCAGAAACGGAAGACGCATGCGTGCACCTCGCGCTACCTGCGATTGAGAATTCGGCAGGGCCCGGCAATTCTACCTTAGGTGTGCGCACGTAGAGTTTCTACTTGTACCACCTCGCGATGACTTGGATCAACGACGCCGGCCGTTCGAGGCACGGGGTCTTCGACAAGATGCCCTTCGAAAACTCAGGGCAGGCTGCGGCAACGGGGGAAAATGCGGAGTCAAAAACGCCGGCAGGATGCCGGCGCTACGACTTAAAGCCTGCTTCGGGGTGAATGAGTTTCTGGAATTCGGGATTGTCGTGGAGGCAAATGAGATCGGGATCGTTGGCCGCCCAGTCCGGGTTGCCGTATCCGGCCGCAAACGCTTTCTTAATTGTGTCGAGTGCCTCCGCCGTTTTCCCGAGCAGGCCATAGGTGCAGGCGGCATTGTAGAGCGTGTTGGGATCGCCGGGGCGAAGTGCGACGGCGGTCTGCAAGTGGCGAATGCTCTCGTCCTCGTCTTGATGGAAGTAGGCGAGGTTGGTAGCCAGTAGAATCCGGGCGCGCACGTCTTCGGGAACCAATTCGAGTTGTTGGCGAAGCACTTTGAGCTCTCGCTTCCGGAATTCTTCCGCTTCTTTTTTCCGTCCGAGCCGCTCCAAGGCCTGGCTATAAGGGGCGAAGACGTTGTAATCATCTCCATTGGCTTCGACCGCGCGATCGATGAGCGCCACGGCTTCCTCGAAGCGGCCGGAAGCGAAGTACGCCCGGCCGAGAATGTTCCAGGAGCCTTCGCAGTCGGGCTTGCGTTCAATCGCTTGCAACGCGGACCGCACCGACTCGTCGAATTTCTTCAGCGCGTAAAAGATGCGCGCGCGCGCCACCAGGAGTTCCGGCAAATCGGGCGCAAGCGCCGCGGCCCGGTCGCTGGCAGCCAATCCGCGATCGATCCACTTCTGGCTCTGTTCGCGGAGTTCGTAGATCAGCCCGCAAAGGTTCGCAATTCCGGCGTGCGCCAGAGCGAAATTCGGATCGAGCTGTATGGCCTGCTCGAACATTTGCAGGGCGTAATCCATGTTTTCGCGGCGCGTGTAGTTCCTTCCGCGCAGATAAAAATCGTACGCCTGCGCATTTTCCGTTGGCTTGCTCGCGATGGTTTTTTCTTCTTGCGGCGTCAGCGTGATGCGGAGGGCCTGGGCAATGTTGCGGGCGATTTCCTCCTGGATGGCGAAAACGTCCTCGAGTTGACGATCGAAACGCTCGACCCAGACGAAATGCCTCGTCGAAACCTCGACAAGTTGCGCCGTGATCCTGACGCGATTGCCCGCCCGGCGGATGGAACCTTCAAGGACGTAGGCAGCGCCGAGTTGCTCGCCCACCTGCAGCGCCGTCATGGGCTTGTCGCGAAACGCAAGAATCTCCGCGCGGGGAAAGATTTCCAACTGCTTAATCTTCCAAAGTTCCGTGAGGATATCTTCCGTGATGCCATCGCGAAAGTATTCGTCCTCTTTCGCTCCGCTTTGGTTCTCAAAGTACAGCACCGCGACGGACTTTTGCCGGGCTGCGGCGGCTTTCGCACCGGAACCCGAATCGCCCTTATCGGCGCCGGGTCGGCGGCCAGATTCAACGTCCCGCTTGAGTCGCTTCAGATCGGCGCGCAGTTCGGCCGCCGTCTGGCAGCGAAGGTCTGGATCCTTCTCAAGCGATTTCTCGATGATTTCTTCGAGCTTGCGCGGCACGTCTGGGTTCAGGCGCACCGGCGGGACTGGCGCTTTGCTCAAAATGGATTCAAAAATGACGGCCGTGCTCTCGCCGCGAAAAGGCAGCGTGCCCGTCGCCATCTCGTAGAGGACCGTGCCGAACGAGAAAATATCCGAGCGCGCATCGAGCGGGCGCGCGCGCGCCTGCTCCGGCGACATGTACGCTACGGTTCCGAGCGTGCTTCCCGGACTGGTGAGATGTTCGGGATTAATGCCGGCAAAATCCTGCGTGGCGGAGGCTGAGAGCGTGCTTGGAGGGGCCAGCGATTTCGCCAAGCCGAAATCTAGAACTTTCACTTGCGAGCGCTTGGTGACGAATATGTTCGCGGGCTTGATGTCCCGATGAATGATGCCGGCGGAGTGCGCGGCGTCGAGCGCGTCAGCAATTTGAATCGCAAAATCGAGAAGCACGTCCATTTCGAGCGGCTTGCCGCCGAGGCGATGTTTCAGGGTCGTGCCGTCGAGAAATTCCATGACGATAAACGTGCGTCCTGCGTCGTCGCCAATGTCATAGATCGTGCAGATGTTGGGGTGATTGAGCGCGGAGGTCGCTTTGGCTTCGCGCTTGAACCGCTCGAGCGCCTGCGCGTCGTGGGCCACATCTTCGGGAAGAAATTTCAAGGCAACGGCGCGATCGAGCCGCGTGTCCTCGGCCTTGTAGACCACGCCCATGCCGCCCGCTCCGAGCTTTTCGAGCACGCGATAGTGGGAGATCGTTCGTCCGGTGAGTGAAGGGGCGTCGGGCATGCCAGTGCATTCTACGACGTGGCAAGAATTCAGGCAAACCTACGAACGAACTTAGCAAGCAGCGCTGATTGGTTATCAGCGTTGGTTAGAGCGTAGCCGTCGCACGGAGTGACGACGCATTCGGATGGCATTTCGACTGATGATTCGTTCGTCTCGAGCTATTGAAACTCTTCCGCCGTGGGCAGCACCGTAACGACGAAATTTCTCCCTTGCAAGATTGCGTGCACACCTCCAGTCACCAGTACGGTGCCGACAGTGAGCAACGTAGCCGTATGTTCCGACCGCGGAACTTCCATGCTAGGCGCCGGGGAGAAAGTCCCTGCCGTGGGATCGAACAGCTCCGTAGAGGCGATGGAAACCGGTTCAAAAGTTTGGCAATCAGTGCCGCAATTGACGGCGGTTAAGGTTGCCCCTCCCGTGACAAGTACCGTGCCGTCATTGAGCAACGTTGCCACGTGAATTAGGCGCGCGGCATTCAGGGACCCGGTGACCGAAAAAGTTCCGCTGCCAGCATCGAAAAGTTCGGCAGACGCGAGAGTACCGCCATTGCCATCAGCCCCTCCTGCGACGAGCACCATGCCGCTGTTGAGCGTCGTAGCCGTGTGCGCGAAGCGCGAGTTATTGAGGCTGCCAGTGAGCGTAAATGTCCCGCTGCCGGGATCGAACAGTTCCGCGATGGCGATAGCGTTTCCAGAGACATCATGCCCGCCGGCGACCAGCACGGAGCCGTTTTGCAGCAACGAGGCAGATTGTTGAGAGCGAGCCGCGGCCATGCTGCCCGCGGGCGAGAAGGTTCCGCTCGTGGGATCAAACAGTTCCGCAGAGGAAAGAACGTTGCTAATGGAATTTTGCCCACCGGTCACCAGCACTCTTCCGTCTTGCAGCAATGTCGCCGTGAAGGCCGAGCGCGCCGTACTCATGCTGCCGGTCGCTGTAAAAGTGCCGGTGGTGGGGTCGTAAAGCTCCGCCGACGCGAGGAAGTTTGCGTTGGGATCTACTCCGCCCGCCACTAAAATTTTGCCGGTGTTGAGCACGACTGCCGTGTGCCCGGCGCGGGCGGTTACCAAGCTTCCCGTCGGCGTGAATGCCGCCGTCGAAGGATCGAAGAGTTCTGCTGAGGCCAGGACACTGCTGTTGTTGTTATCGATTCCTCCTGCCACGAGAACTTGGCCGGTACTGAGCAGCGAAGCCGTGTGATCCGCGCGCGGGGTCTCCATGTTGCCGACTGATTGGAATCCTGGAGCCGCCGCCACGGCGATCGCGCTCGAAGTGCCGGTGATTGAAGCGGTAACCGTATCCGTCACTGAGATGGTTTCGCTGCCGGCGGTATTCAGGGTTGCTGAAAACATTCCTGACCCGCTCGCCAGAGTCGAGTTGCCGGGGAGCACGGCTAGGCTGTCAGTGCTCGTGAACTTCACCGTGCCGGAGTAGCTGGTGGCAGTGTTGTTCGAAGCGTCTAGCGCCGTCACGGTTAGGCTGAGAGCGGTTCCTGCCGTAGCAGTCGCCGGAGCTGCGACGGAAAAGTGCGTGGCCGGAGAAGGAGGCGGTGGGGTTGACGAGCCGCCACCACTTCCACAGGCACTAAGGAAGCAAAGAGTGGAAAGCGCGAGGACCTGCAACAAAGACTTCTTCATGACGCCACCTCAACTTGAACGAGGCTCGGCCGGTGGTTGAACCAGTATGGGGTACAGCCGCGGATTGTACCCCCGCGCGTCAATGGCCGCAACGCCGCTATATGGCTATGGTATGTTGGGACCCTTGCGAATTTTGGATGTAGGGCAAAAATCTATGATGAGCAGTTGCATGGAGCAGAAATTGCTCCGGCTAATCGTTCTCGGCTGGTTTGTGCTGGCAGGTGTCGGCAGTGCGGGGGCGGCCGCAGGAGATAAGCATCCGTTCGGAATCAACGACTATTCGGCGCTTCACCAGGCTCGCGCCGTGGCGATTTCACCCGACGGAAAAACGATTCTATTCGTGGTCAGCCACGACGGAGACAAAGGACCGGCAAAGCGCGAATGGTATTTGATTGACGCGACCGGCGAAAACAGACGGAAGCTGGAGCTTCCAGAGTCGTTCGAGCCGCAGGATTTTCTGAAAGACGGAGCGGCGCTCTACGGAACCATCGAAGTCGCGAAAAAGAGCGAGCTAGCGATCGTCCCGTTCGATTCCGCAAAGCCGACGCAAATCATTTCGCTGCAGAATGGATTGCATCGCGCACTAATTTCCCCAGACGGAATGCGGTTCGCTGCGATTTCCGATCCACGCCCGAAGGATCCGCTGGCGGACGTCCGCCACGTGATCGAAAACGAAGTATCGAGCCTATACATTACGAGCGTGAACGGCAACGAAGGAGCGTGGTGGTGTCCGGAGTTGAAGGACATCTCGGACTTTGCGTGGTCGGCCGATAGCGCGCAACTTGCGGTGGTGACGCGGCTTCAGAAAATCGGCCATCACGACGTCCGCGCGACGATCTATACGTGCGCCGCTTCAGGTGCGCGAAGAATCGCGGATGTCAACAATGCGGTGGCGGGCATCGCTTGGGCGAATGGCGGGAAAGATTTGGCTTTCGCGAGCACGACGACGGACGTGCTGACTCCCGATCACCTCTGGACCGTGCCGGCGACGGGCGGAACTCCCGTGGATCAGACGCCGAAGCTCGAGGGATCGATCGAGAGCGTGGCCAACGATCCGAAAGGAATCGTCTGGGTGCAGATGCAAAAGGGCACGAGCGCGGAAATCTATTCCTATCGCGACGGCAAACTTACGCCGGCCTACCACTGACGCGACGGAGCGGTGTTCGCGCCGCCTGTGCATAGCGCGCTCGCGTCTTCCTCGGGCGCGCTGGCATTTACCGTCGCGGACCCGATGCATCCGGCAAACGTGGCCGTCCTCGATGGCAACGAGCTGCGGAGAATTACGCACGAAGGCGAAGACACGCTCGCGGACGTGGCCCTCGGCGAAGCGCGCGTGGTGAACTGGACCGCCGAGGACGGCACGCATTTAGAAGGAGTCCTCACGCTTCCGGCGAATTACGAAAGCGGCAAGAGATATCCATTCCTGGTGCTGCCGCATGGCGGACCGGAATCAAATGACTCGCTGCAGTTTGGGCCCATAACACGCATCATCGCCGGGCTTGGGTACGTCGTGCTCCAGCCCGAATACCGCGGCTCGACCGGTTACGGCTCGGAATTTCTCCAGGCCATATATCAGCATTTCGGCGATCGGGCTTACCAGGATGTTGATAGCGCGACGGATTTTGCGATCGCGCAGGGCTGGGCCGATCCGAACAGACTCGCGATTTTCGGATGGAGCGCGGGCGGATTCATGACGTCGTGGACGGTGACGCAGACGAAGCGATACAAAGCGGCCATCGAAGGCGCGGGGATTACCGATTGGCTGAGCTTCATTCCGGAGAGCGACATCTCGCAGGTGGATTACGATATGCGCTATCAGGAAAGGGATGCGACGCCGTTTCTGGAATTCTCCGCGGTCATGTTTGCCGACCGCGTGACGACGCCGCTATTGATTTTGCACGGCGAGGAGGATAAGCGCGTGCCGATGCTGCAGGGCCGCGAGTATTTCATCTTGCTGGCGGAACGCGGCAAAACAGTGCGCATGGTGACGTATCCGGGCTCGCCGCATTTCCCAACGCTTGCAGAACAGCGTCGAAACGTTTTTCAGGAACTCTGCGACTGGCTCCAGAAATACAATCCGCCGAACTGAGGTCCCCGCTTCTGGCACCCGGGCGATCGTCGCGCCGGCATCTTGCCGGCGTTTTTGTGCGATGCCACCGCGCGAAAAATCGCCGGCAAGATGCCGGCGCGACGAATACACTCCGGGCCGTCGCGGGTTTGTCGGGCGAATCGGCGGAAAACACCACGGCTCGTCTGCATCCATTTTGTCTTTCCTGCTACGAAACGGCTCGCCGCACGCGTTGCATTGCCCCGAAAATGCGTGTGCTATACTTTTCCAGCGCGCAAACAGCGCGGACCAGACATTCCGACGGAGAGCGCCGATGGCGTTGACGAAAACCGACAAGATTTGGCACAACGGAAAAATGATCAACTGGGACGACGCGCGGATTCACGTGCTCTCCCACGTGGTCAACTACGCCTCCGCCGTGTTTGAAGGTATTCGCTGCTATTCGACGCCGCAGGGCCCCGCGATATTCCGGCTGCGCGAGCACATGCAGCGCCTGATTGATTCCGGCACGATCTACCGGATGGAAATTCCGTTCACGCTCGAAGAAATCTGCAATGCGGCGTCCGAAGTGGTTCGCGTGAATAAGATGGAATCGTGCTATTTGCGCCCCATCGTTTTGCGCGGCTACGGCGACGTCGGCGTGAATCCTTCGAATTGTCCGATTGAAGTCTACATGGCGTGCTGGGATTGGGGCCGGTATCTCGGCGAAGAAGCGTTGCGAAGCGGCGTGGACGTCGGCGTCAGCTCCTGGCAGCGCCCCGCGCCGAACACGCTGCCTCAAATGGCGAAAGCCGCGGGAAATTACATGAGTTCCGCGCTGATCCGCATGGAAGCGCAAGCGAACGGATACGCCGAGGCCATCGCCCTCGATGTCCACGGCCAGGTGAGTGAAGGCTCGGGCGAGAATATTTTTATCGTGAAGAACGGCGCGCTGTTTACTCCGCCGCTCTCGAATGGCCCGCTTCCCGGCATCACCCGCGATACGATCATGGCGCTGTGCCGCGATCTGAAAATCACCGTCAGCGAGCAGATTATTCCCCGCGAGATGCTCTATCTCGCCGACGAGCTGTTTTTTGTCGGCACTGCCGTCGAGATCACGCCGATTCGCTCGGTGGACCACATCAAAATCGGCAGCGGCTCGCGCGGCCCCATCACGAAACACCTTCAGGACGAGTTCTTCGCCATCACGAGCGGAGAAAAGGCGGATCTGCACGGCTGGCTTACGCCGGTCCGTGTGCAGGAAGGCGCTGGGGTTCGCTGACCCGCAGCGCGGCGACCCGGCTGCGATTCCAAATCATCCGCTTTTGACTCTACCGCTTTGATTGAGTAGAATCGCGCCCGTTCCACAACATCTGAACCGCGTCTCTGGCTCATCCCCATATTGTCACGGAGACAACCGTGTATAGTCTGCCGCAAAAGTTGCTGTCGGAATTCATCGGCACGTTTACGCTGATATTCATCGGCGAAGGCTCGATTTGCGCGGACGCGTACTTGAGGGCTCAAGGCCAGCACGGAATCGGACTTCTCGGCATCGCGCTGGCGCACGGCCTCGCCATCGCGGTCATGGTCACCGCCGTCTGCCACATCTCGGGTGGCCACTTCAACCCCGCCGTGACGATCGGCTTCTGGGTGACCAAGAAAATCAGCACGCTCGATGCACTTTTCTATTGGGCGTCGCAGCTTCTCGGTGCCGCCTTCGCGGCCTGGCTCCTCACAATGATTATTTCGGAGTCAATTTGGCGATCCGTAGGGCTGGGGACACCCGATCTGGCTCCCGACTTCACGCGATGGCACGGCATTGTTCTTGAGGCGATTGCAACTTTCCTGCTGGTTTTCGTCGTCTTCGCGACCGCGACCGGCCCGATGGGCGAGTTCAACAAAGCCGCTGGCTTCGCGATCGGCCTGACCATGACGATGGGCATCCTCGTCGCCGGCCCATTCACCGGCGGCGCGATAAATCCAGCGCGAGCCTTCGGACCCGCGCTCGTTGCGCATCACTGGCAGAACCAGGGCGTTTATTGGGTCGGGCCGCTCATCGGCGGCGTCCTCGCAGGCTGGATCTACGGAAGCTTTCTCCTTAAAGATTCTTAGACTTACATAGATCGCTCCTGCTCTTCACGTTTGCCTTTGTAGGGCTGGTCGTAAGACCAGCCGCTTCCCGTAACTCTAGGCACCATGTCCCCAAGAAAACCAGTGCATCTTCCGACGAACCCTACATAAGCCAGACATGCCGTCGTGCCGCCAGCCACCGTGGCTCGGCCGGGTTGTTTGTCTGGAAATCGTTTCCCTCGGCGTGATTGCCGCTCTCTTGACCCCATGCTACGTTGACCAAAGGCGTGCGGGTGAAAGGGCTTCTTAACAATGGCAATCAGCATCGACGATTTGCTGCGCCGCGCTGTCGAAAATCGCGCGTCTGACCTCCATCTGAAAGTCGGCAATCACCCCTACCTGCGCGTTGACGGCATTCTGAACCCCATCGGCGATGTTCCTCGTGTTACGCCGGAAGAAATGCTCTCCATGGCGTTCAGCATGATGACGAACCGCCAGAAGCAGAAATTCAAGGAAACCGCCGAGCTCGATATGGCCTATGGAGTTGCCGGGCTTGGGCGGTTCCGCGTCAACGTTTTCCAGCAGCGCGGAAACGTGGGCATGGTTCTCCGCGTGATTCCGACGAAAATCCGGACGATTGAAGAGCTCGAGCTGCCGCGCGTCCTGCAGAAGATTTGCGAAGAGCAGCGCGGCATGATTCTGGTTACGGGAACGACTGGATCGGGCAAAACCACGACGCTCGCCGCGATGATTGACCGCATCAATTCCCTGCGCCAGGAACACATCATTACGATTGAAGACCCGATCGAATATTTGCATCGCGACAAGAAGGGCTTCATCAACCAGCGCGAAGTGGAAGTGGATACGTCGAACTTCTCGACGGCTTTGCGCGCCGCTCTTCGTCAAGACCCCGACGTCATACTCGTCGGCGAAATGCGCGACATCGAGACGATTCAGACCGCGCTGCTCGCGGCTGAAACCGGCCACCTCGTCCTTTCGACCTTGCACACTCTCGATGCAACCGAGACGATTCAGCGCATCATCGCCGTATTTCCGCCGCCCGAACAGAAGCAGATTCGTTTGCAACTCGCGAGCACGCTGCGCGCCGTCGTCAGCCAGCGCCTTGTGCGCCGCAGCGATTTGCTTGGCCGCGTTCCCGCCGTCGAAGTGATGATCGCGACGGGCTACATTCGCGATTGCATCATGAACCCGGATAAGACGCGCATGATTCGCGACGCGATTGCCGCCGGAACTTCGCAATACGGCATGCAGACTTTCGATCAGTCCATCTACGATTTGTACTCGCGCGGCTTGATTACGCTGGAAGAAGCGCTGCTGCGCGCGTCGAATCCGGACGAGTTCCGCCTGCGCGTTCAAGGCGTCCGCTCGACGGCCGATTCCGCGCGCGAAGAAATGGAACGCGCGATCAACGAATTCGAGCGCACGGGGCCGCGGTAAGAGTTAAGCCTGACGCGATATCGCGCTGTGGCTTTCGCGTTGACGTTCGTCGTTGTTTTCCATCTGAAATTTGCAATCTCAAATTTGAAATTGGTGTAGGACTCGCCGTTCGCTTGCTTCTTCCCTTTCAAGTCTCTATCTTTATTTCGTGCGCTCACGCTCGCCGAAAAAACTCGCCACAGAATCCGAACTTTACGCCGCGGCCTTGCGCGCGCTGATGCGCCGCGCGCATTCCGTGCACGAAATGCGCGAGCTTCTCGGACGCCGAGCGGAGCGCGCCGCCGATGCTGCCGCCGTTCTCGCCCGCCTCAAGCAGAATCGCTATCTCGACGATGCCAAATTTGCCGCGGATTTCGCGCGGATTCACGCGCAGGCGCGCCGCCAGGGGCGATTCCGCATCTCGCGTGAACTGCGCCAACGCGGCGTCCCGGATCGCCACATCGAAGCGGCCCTCGACGCCGTCTTTTCCGAGACGAGTGAGGCGGATCTAATCCGCGCGCGCCTCAAGCGCAAACTCGCGCAATTTCGCGGACGAATCGATCAACGCAAGGCTGCGTCGCTTTATCGCGGATTGCTGCGTGCTGGATTTTCGGGTGACGCCGTGCGGGACGCGCTGCGCGCGGCGCGAGTGGACGCCGATGCCATCGCGGATCTCGCGGAGACCTCGGCGGAGGAAGAGTAAGGCGCGGCTACGCCAGCCGTGGTCCGCGCAGGACGCGAACCGGAAACATAATGATTGCCCGAACCAGCTCCAGAACTCCATCCACCGCTATTCCCAAAATGCGGAACGGCAGTAACAGCAGCCAAACAATCGGATAGAGCACCAGCGCCAATATCGCCAGCGGCCAGCAAAGCACCAAAAGTATGCACCACAGCAAAAACTTGACCATGATCGCCCCCAGCCTGCCATATCTATATACGCTGAGGCGAGCAATTTCGTTCCGTTCGCGAGCGGGCGTTCGTTGCGAGGCTCGAATCGCTCTGCGATAATGATTTTGTTGTGAATCTCTCGAGGACAAATTGACCGGCAACGAGATCCGCGAGATGTTCCTGAGATTTTTCGAAGAAAACGGCCACCGTCGCGTGCGGAGTTCTTCGCTCGTCCCGGCGAACGATCCGACGCTGCTCTTCGCGAACGCCGGGATGAACCAATTCAAGGACGTTTTTCTCGGCGTCGAGCAGCGCGACTACAAGCGCGCGACATCGTGCCAGAAATGCGTTCGCGCAGGCGGCAAGCACAACGATCTCGAAAACGTCGGCTTCACAAATCGGCATCACACATTTTTCGAAATGCTCGGCAATTTTTCTTTCGGCGATTATTTCAAAAAGGAAGCCATCGCATTCGCCTGGGAGCTTGTGACGTCGCCGAAGTGGTTCAATATGCCGAAGGACAAGCTTTACGTGACGGTCTTCGGCGGCGCCGAGGTAGCCCCCGGTCAGGTTCTCGGCAGCGACCGTGAATCGCTCGGCTTCTGGGAAACCCACCCCGAGCTGAAGGGACGCGTTGTCGAAGTTCCAGGTCTGAAGGAGAATTTTTGGGCGATGGGCGATACCGGCCCGTGCGGACCATGTACAGAAATTTTCTACGACATGGGCCCGACAGCCTCGGACCAGGGCCACGCCGATTGCCGGTTTCCGTGCGACTGCGGCCGCTACGTCGAAATCTGGAATCTCGTCTTCATGCAATTCAATCGCGATGCGAGCGGCACGCTCAATCCCCTGCCGAAACCTTCGGTGGATACGGGCGCCGGCCTCGAGCGCGTAACCGCCGTTCTGCAGGGCAAAATCAGCAACTTCGATACGGATCTATTTCAACCGCTGATCGAAGAAGCCGCGCGCCTGGCGAATGTTGACCGAAACCGCGCCGATATTCAGCCGTCGCTGCGCATCATCGCGGACCATTCGCGCGCGGCGACATTTCTGATTTCCGATGGCGTAGTTCCTTCGAATGAAGGCCGCGGCTATGTCCTGCGAAAAATCATTCGCCGCGCGCTGCGCCACGCGCGGATGCTGAACGCGCCATCGCCCTTTCTTTCGGTGATGGCGGCCGCGGTGCGCGCTGAGATGTCGGGCGCGTATCCCGAACTAAATGAGAATGCCGCGCGAATTACCCACGTTCTTGACGAAGAAGAGCGCCGCTTCGTTCGCGCTGTCGCCGTCGGTCTTTCGCACCTTGAAGAAGAACTTGCCCCTGTTCTCGCAGAAATGGAGCTGTCGAATCGCTCGACGAAACCGCAGGATTCCGCGCTGAGAAATAAATTCGTCCTGCCCGGCGCAAAAGCGTTCAAGCTTTACGACACCTACGGCCTTCCGCGCGATTTCATCGAAGACGTCACGCGCGATGCCGGCGTGCAGGTGGACTGGGACGATTACGACCGCGCGATGGACGAACAGCGCACGCGCGCGAAAGCTTCCTGGAAAGGCGTGCAAAAAGAAGCGGCACGCCCCGCCTACGCGAAACTGGCGGATACATACAAGACGGAGCTGGATTTTTACTACGGCACCAAGACTCCGGATTGCCGCATTGAAGCCATCGTCACGAAAGATGGCGTCGTCAACGAACTTCCCGCCGGAGCCGAAGGCGAAGTCGTCCTCGACCGGACGACGATTTACGCGGAGTCCGGCGGACAGGTCGCCGACACCGGCTCGTTCTATGACAACAAGGAGACGACTGAAGTAGCCGAAGTCCGCGGCGCGTATTATCCGGTGTCGCGGCTGGTCGCACACCGCGTCCTCGCGAAAGAAACTCTTCACGTCGGCGACCGCGTGGCGACCGTCGCCGATCCCATCCGCCGCGCGCGCGACCGCCGCAACCACACCTCGACGCACCTGCTGCACGCCGCGCTGAGAAATATCCTCGGCACGCACGTCAAGCAAGCCGGCTCTCTCGTCGCGCCCGATCACCTGCGTTTCGATTTCTCGCATTTCGCCGCCGTGGACCCGAGCGACATCGCCGAAATCGAGCAGCAAGTAAACGAGGAAATCCGGCGCAATTACGAAGTGCAGACCGACCTCATGAACATTGACGCCGCACTCGCCTCCGGCGCCCTCGCGTTCTTCGGCGACAAATATCCGGAAGCGAACGTGCGCGTCGTCACCATTCCCGACGCCGAATACCCGCGCGGCTTCTACAGCAAGGAGCTGTGCGGCGGCACGCACGTTACACGCTCCGGCGATATCGGCGCGTTCAAAATTGTCTCCGAGCAATCCGCAGCCGCCGGAGTGCGCCGCATCGAAGCCATCAGCGGCGAGCGCGCCCTCGCGGAATATCAGCAGGCGCTCGAGACACTTCGCAAGATCGCGGGCCTGGTCAAGTCCAGCCCGGAAGATGTTCTGGCGGCTGTGGAGCGGCAATCCCTGGCCGTCAAGCAGCTCGAAAAGGAGCTCGAAGGCCAGCGACGCAAGACCGCCGTTTCGATGGTAAATACGCTCCTCGAGTCGGCAAGGAAAGTAAAAGACGTAAACGTCCTGGCATCAATAGTTTCCGGGGTTGATCGGGACGGCATGCGCCAGCTTGTGGACTCTCTACGGCAAAAATTGGGCTCGGGAGTAGTAATTCTCGCCGCCGCGGACGACGGCAAAGTTGCTCTAATCACAGGGGTTACGAAAGATCTCACCAATCGCGTTCAGGCCGGGAAAATCGTCCAGGAACTCGCCCGAAAAGTCGGAGGTTCCGGCGGCGGCAGACCCGATATTGCTGAGGCTGGCGGAAAAGACACATCCGCGTTAGAAAGTGCTATCTCCGACGCCTACAGCCTCCTGGAGCGAATGTTATAATCGGGTGTAGCGCCAGTTCCACGCCGGAAGGACCTCCCTTCACGTCGTGGCGGCATTTTTCGTAAGGAAGTGGGACGTTCTGCCTTTCCCTTGCTGATGATGGACAAGAGAGCCATATCGTTTGCGGTTCTAGCTTCCGGCCTGTGTTTGGGAGCAGCCCTGCCGGCACGCGCGCAGATTGCATCGAGTCTGAACGACAAAGGCAATCTCGTGTTTGTGAATGCGGAACCGCAGGCTCCGGCATCTCACCGGATAGCACCTTGGGGCTTCCAGGTTTCACCCCAGCTGGGTGCTGAACACCGGGTGACGAACGAAACGCAGTTACAGGAGATAGCGCCGTCGGATCGTCTCGAACGAATCGTTCGCGACGCCTCCGCGAAACACAATCTGGATCCCGCCCTCGTAAAGGCTGTGATTGGGGTTGAATCCGGATGGAACCCGACGGCGATTTCGCGCAAGGGAGCGTTGGGATTGATGCAATTGATCCCGACAACGGCAGGACAAATGGGTGTAGGAAATGCGTTCGATCCCGTAGAGAATGTAAACGGCGGAGCGGCCTATTTGCGCTCGCTGCTCGACCGGTTCCATGGAGACCTCGAAAAGTCCTTGGCCGCGTATAATGCAGGACCGGGGCTGGTGGAACGGGTCGGAGGGGTACCGAACATTCCCGAAACGCGTTCTTACGTCCGCAAAGTTACAGACTCCTACTTCCGGCCCGGCTCGGGTCGAGATCCATCCTTCGCAGCAAAGCCGCGCATTCCCGTGCGGCGCGAAGTGGATCAAAACGGCCGGGTAGTTTTTACGAACGAATGACGCACAGACGATCGAACCCAGGCGCAACGGTGAACGCAATTCGGCGCGCTCTTCGGCGTGCGATTCCAGCGGCTCTCGGATTTCTGACGGCATTCGTGTGCGTGGCCGCGCCGGCTCGCGCGCAGAGCACCGAACAAGCGCGCCGGCAATTTGAAAAAGCGGTCGCGCTGCGCACCGAGCTTGAGAGCCACCCGCAGGGGCAGCGCTCTTTCGAAGCCTATAAGCAAGCCGTCGCTGCCTACAAGAAAGTCTACGCGTACTCGCCGCAAGCCGAAGAGGTGACGCCCGCGCTCGTGGCTGCCGCCGAACTGTCCATCGAAATGGGCCGTGAATACGATCCGGTCTATTTCAAGGCCGCCATTGATTCCTACAATTTCCTTCTCAAGGAATATCCGCACAGCCGCTACGCTTCTTCCGCGCTCTATTCGATTGCGGATATTCAGCAGAATGAATTGAAGGATACGGCATCGGCGGAAAAGACCTACAAGGATTTCATACAACGCTTCCCGAAGTCGCCCAGGATTTCGGAAGCAAGAACGGCGCTGAATGAAATCGCGCAAGCGCGCAAGGACGCTTCCGCGCCCGCCGCGCCGCCCGCCGCAATAACGGCTCGCAATCAGCAGCCTGCCCCTGCGGAGCGCGCAACCGTCGAGCCCACGTCCGAGCAATCCGCGCCCGAGCCTTCATCTGCGCCGATCAATCCGATCGAAGGTGGCGCTCAGGCCGGCGTCGCGCATGTCACGGCCGTTCGTACCTGGAACTCGGACAGCTACACGCGCGTTGTGGTGAATCTCGGCGATTCGATCAAGTACCGAGCCACCAGAATCGGCAACCCGGACCGCATTTTCTTCGACTTATACGACGCCAAACTCGATCCTAGCCTCGCTCAGAAAACTATTGACGTTCAGAACGGCTTTCTGAAGTCCGTCCGCGTGGGGCAAAACAAAGATGGCGTGGTTCGAATCGTTCTGGACGTGAACACGGTCAAGGAATATTCAGCGTACCTGCTTCAAAATCCGTACCGCCTCGTGATAGACGTGCACGGAACGCCTCGCAAGGCGTCGGCGCCTCCGATTCACGCGACTGCGGCGCCGGACACGGCAATTCAGCCGGCTCCTCCTGCCGGAACTTCGACTTCAAACCCCGTTGCGAAGCAGTCAACGACCGCGCCGGATTCAAAACGCCTCAAGGTTTACGCCGCCGCGCCTCCTTCGCCGCCGCCTATCGCGTACGAAAAACCGGCGTCGGTCACGACCGGTCCCAAGCCTGTTGACCGGCTGCCGGTTAAAACCACATCCAGTCAAAACCGTGAAATTGCGGCGCTCGTGCCTGAGCCGAAGCCGACGCGCGACGGCGAACGCTCGTTGACGCGCGCGCTCGGCCTGAAAATCAATCGAATCGTGATTGATCCCGGCCACGGCGGCCACGATACGGGCACGGTCGGGCCGCACGGATTGATGGAAAAGGATCTGTGCCTCGATGTCGCGCTGCGGCTCGGAAAAATGATTCAAGAGCGCCTGCCGGGAGCTGAAGTCGTCTACACGCGCACGGACGACACGTTCATTCCGCTCGAAGAGCGCACCGCCATCGCGAATCAGGCAAAAGCCGATCTCTTCATCTCCATTCACGCCAACTCGAGCCACGATCACGATGCGCGCGGCGTCGAAACGTATTATTTGAATTTCGCCACATCGCAGGATGCGATGGAAGTGGCGGCGCGTGAAAATGCCCTCGCGGATACGGGCATCCACGATCTTCAGAACATGATTCAGAAAATCGCGAGAAACGAAAAAATCGAGGAGTCGAAAGAGCTGGCGGGCGATATTCAAGACTCACTGACGAAGCGCTTGCAGCAAATAAATAATTCGGAGAAAAATCGCGGCGTCAAGAAAGCGCCCTTCGTAGTGCTGATCGGAGCGAATATGCCTTCGGTGCTCGCCGAGATTTCTTTCCTGAGCAACGCCAACGACGAGAAAATGCTGAAGAAGGCCGACCAGCGCCAGCGCATCGCCGAAGGCCTCTACAAGGGCGTCACCAGCTATCTCGATAACCTCAACAGCCTCTCGTACAACCTGCAGAAGCCGATGTCATCGCGGCAGGGTTCGCCGCTGGATTCTTCCGGGAACCCGAAGTAAGATTTGGCATCTAATAGTTAGTGCCATGCGCAAACTGACTCTATTTCTGTGTCTAATCGCGGCTCTCGGCTTGTTTCCGGCGTCCCTTGCGGCCGCACCCGCGCAGGATGCTTTGCCGCAGGACTTTGCCGCGTGGACGGCGAGCGGCGCAGAAGCCGCTATCCCGTTGGGGAGTCTCCCCGCAAGCCCCGCTATTCTTCAGGAATACGGATTGGTCGTTGCGTCGACTCGCCCGTACACACACGGGACTGCCACGCTTCAGGTGGTTCTCTATCGCTTCAAGGACCCCACTGGCGCGTATGGGCTGTATTCGTACCTGCGATCGTCGGGCCTTCGTGAAGGATCGCTCCACGCGTATCCTCCGCAATTGACTGTGTTCCGCGCGAGCGGCGATTCTGTTTCGTACAAGCTTTCCCCGTACGCTCAGAAGGGAGATTTTCGCCGCGCGGATGTTACCGATCATTCTGTGATTGCTCCCGGCCGCGCGCTGATTCTGGAGGGTAGTATCGTATTGGATGTTCTTGGGCCGGCGATTGAGGGCAGCCAGGCGGCCGAACTAAAGAGCCTGGCCGCTGCAGTTGCTCCCAAGTCCAATCCT
This sequence comes from uncultured Acidobacteriota bacterium, assembly GCA_963838705.1. Taxonomy (GTDB): domain Bacteria; phylum Acidobacteriota; class Terriglobia; order Acidiferrales; family UBA7541; genus Palsa-147. The sequence continues at coordinate 117,507 of CAWIRU010000008.1, forward strand.
GGTCCTTACCCGACTCTCTACGGCCACCTGCCTCTCGCTGGATTCGTCACCGACTCCGACTGTTACATTCTGGGTCCGGCGGCACTGCACGATTATTTTCCGGTCGCGGGCGGAGATTGGCTTGGATTCGGAACGGGCGTTGAGGCAGAGGTCGGGAGCTATCGAGTCAACGGCGAGGATCTCACGCTTCTAATCGCAGACTTTCCGACTCCGCAGGTCGCGACGAAACAATTGGAAGCGTGGGCGACTCTTTTCAACGTAGGTGGGATCGAGCACGCGAGCGACAAGCCCCTTATTTTTGCGAAGCGATCTCTTACACTCGTCGGCCTCGTCTATCACGCGCATTCCGAAGCGCAGGCTGCGTTGATCTTAAACCACGTTCATGCCGGCGAGGAATTGACGTGGAACGAGCCGAGCTTTTCCATCACAGATCCTAATATCGGCTCGGTGCTCGTCGGAATCATCTACGGAACCGGATTTCTTTGCATGTTTGCCGTGGTCGCGGGGCTCGCTTTCGGAGGAGTCCGCATCGCGGTGAAGCGGCTGCTGCCGGGACGTGTCTTCGACCGCCGCGATCAGCTCGACGTTCTTCAATTGGGCCTCGGCAGTAAGCCTATCAATTCAGAGGACTTCTATGGCATTGGGCGGGCGACGCGGCCGTAGGATTGTCGCCGTTTTTCCACAACCTTCGCCTCGCCCCCACTTAACCTATTCCAAATGAAGGGCTTAGAGACAACTGCGTTTGTAGCATTCGTTCTTGACTTGCAGCGGTACCGCCTCTAAACTGCCGCTGAGGAAAGAGTTCTGCGGCCATCCGCGCATTGGCCCTAGGGCTTTTCTCCCCTCAAAGGCCCGCCTCGCCGCGGGCCTTTTGTTTTCGCCGGTCGACGAAATGCCGCCGGTTGAGCCTGGCAAATCTGCAGGCATAGCGCCGGCATCTTGGCGGCGTCTTTTCGCACGGCGGCATTGAAGAAAATCGCCGGCAAGATGCCGGCGCTACGATTGCAATCCCGGCTGTCGCGCACCGCAGCGCATCCCCTAGCTATTCGCTTCCCTTTTGATTGAAGAATCGGCAATACTCCCGCTCGTTCCGGTCGCGATGGGACACTTTCGACTGAGAGCCGAATCAGATGATTTCGCCCCTCGACACTGCTCCCCATCTCCCTGCTCCTCCGAATGCGTCGGTCCCGCGAGGATCGAAGCCGTGGATTCTCACCGCCACGATACTTGCATCGAGCATGGCGTTCATAGACAGCACTGTCGTGAACGTCGCGCTTCCCGCGCTGCAGGGAAATTTTGGAGCGACCATGACGGATCTGCAGTGGGTCGTCGAAGCGTATCTACTCTTGCTCGGATCGCTGATTCTTGTCGGCGGTTCGCTCGGCGACACGTTCGGCCGGCGGCGGATGTTCCTCTTCGGCGTTTGGGTTTTCGCCGCGGCATCGGCGTGGTGCGGCGCCGCCACGAGCATTCATCAGCTGATTGCCGCCCGCACCGTGCAAGGGTTCGGCGCTGCGTTTCTCGTCCCCGGCAGCTTGTCCATCATCGGTGCGTCTTTCGAAGATCATGAACGAGGCCGGGCCATCGGAACCTGGTCCGGATTCACGGCGATCACGACCGTAATTGGACCCGTCCTCGGCGGATGGCTGATCCAGCATGCGTCGTGGCGATGGGCGTTCCTGTTGAACCTGCCGCTGGCCGTCGCGGTGATTGTAATCAGCGTGTGGCACGTCCCCGAGAGCCGCGCCGGAGGTGCGCCCGGCGATGTGGATTGGAGAGGCGCGCTGTTCGCGACGTTTGGACTTGGCGGCGTTGTATATGGCCTGATCGAGTCGTCGCAATTGAGGTGGTCGGACGTTCACGTGTTCGGCGCCGTCGTTCTAGGCGCGGTCTGCATCGTGATGTTTTGCTTCGTTGAATCAACGGCTAAAGCGCCGATGGTGCCACCGCAGCTTTTCAAGTCCCGCGATTTCACGGGCGCCAACATTCTCACGTTTCTCCTCTACGCCGCGCTTGGCGTATTCCTCTTTCTATTTCCAATGAATTTGATCGAGGTCCAGGACTACTCGGCGACCGCTGCCGGCGCGGCGTTTCTGCCGACGATCGTGTTGATATTTCTGTTGTCCCGCTGGTCCGGAGGTCTCGCGGATCGCTACGGAGCGCGGCCGCCGCTCATCATCGGCCCTTCAATTGTCACCGTCGCGTTTCTACTACTGGCGATGCCGTCTGCTGGCCGAAGCTATTGGACCAGTTTCTTTCCGGGGATCATCGTGCTCGGATTCGGCATGGCGGTGAGTGTGGCGCCGCTGACGACGGCGATCATGGGCGCTGCCGATCGGGCCAACTTCGGCGCGGCTTCCGGAATCAACAACGCCGTCGCACGAATCTCAGGGCTCATCGCGATCGCCGTCCTCGGAATCGTCGTGACCTCCGTATTCAATAACGGCCTCGAGCGGCGCCTCGCTCACGTTCAGATTCAGGAGGATGTAAAGCTGGACATTCTCAATCAGCGGGCGAAGCTTGCCGCGATCGAGGTTCCGGCTGTCGTCAGCGCCGGCGCGCGCGAGGATATCTCGGCGGCAATCGCGAATTCCTTTCTCGAAGCTTTTCGCGTGACCATGCTCCTCTGCGCTCTTCTCGCCGCCAATGGCGCCATTTCCGCATATCTCATGCTCGGGCAGAAGAACGCCGCCGCAAGCCGCCAACTTTGATGGCCTCCAGGAAAATCCCGCAGCTCGTCCACCCCGAGCGATAGGTTGTTGAACCGTTGGGCAAGAGTGGCGTACCCTCCGTCGTGAAGATGACTGCCGCACCTTCCGCGCCGCCGGCAATGCGTCAAGGTCTTTCCTCGCAAGAGGCGGCCGAACGGCTTTCGAAGTACGGCCCAAACGATCCGGCACCGGTTAAGCGCGCGGCCGCGATCGTTGAGCTCCTGTTCTTATTCTTAAATCCTCTTGTCGTCATCCTTCTCGTCGCGGCGCTCGCGTCATTCCTGCTCGGCGATGCTCCCGACGCGACGATCATTCTCGTGATCGTCGTGCTCGGCATCGCGATTAATTTCGTCCAGACTTATCGTTCGCAGCGTGCGATTGAAAAGCTCCGCGAAAATGTGACGCCCACCGCGACCGTACTCCGCGACGGCGAATGGCGCGAAATCAAGCGCCATGATGTTGTGCCGGGCGATCTCGTGCGTCTCTCCGCCGGCGATTTGGTCTCGGCCGACGGCAAGCTCGTCGAGTCGCGTGACCTCTACGTGCAGCAGGCCGCCCTGACCGGCGAGTCGCTGCCGGCTGAAAAGGACTTTCGCGTTCCTGAAGGCAAGCCCGGCGACGGCCCCGATGCGCCAAATCTCGTTTTTCTCGGAACGTCGGTAGTGAGCGGCACGGCGACCGCGGTGATTCTCGCGACCGGGCCTAACACTTCGTTCGGCGCCATCGCGGAGCGCCTTCTCCAACGTCCCGAAGAAACTGACTTTGAGCGCAGTATGAAGCGTTTTGCGTTACTCATCACCCGAACGGTGTTCTTTCTCTTGCTGTTTATTCTCGTCGTGCGGGTCGCGCTGCACAAAAATCCGTTTGAGTCATTTGTTTTTGCTGTTGCCCTCGCCGTGGGTCTAACGCCGGAGTTTCTCCCGATGATTAGCTCCGTTACGCTGGCGCGCGGCGCTGTCCGAATGGCGCGCGACAACGTGGTCGTGAAACATCTTCCCGCGATTCAGAATTTTGGAACGATTGATGTTTTTTGCAGCGATAAGACGGGAACACTCACAACCGGCCAGATGAACTTGAGCGCGACGTTTGACCATCTCGGCAATCCGTCGGATAGGCCCATCGAGCTGGCGTATTTGAATAGCGCGTTCGAAACCGGCATTCGCAGCCCTCTCGATGCCGCGATCCTCAAGGCGAAACGCACCGATGCGGATGCGTACGTGAAATGCGACGAAATTCCGTTCGATTTCGATCGCCGACGGCTGTCAATCCTCGTTCAGCGGAAAGATGGCCCATCGGGCCTGCAATTGCTAATCGCCAAGGGCGCCCCGGAGGGCGTTCTGGAAGTCTGCGAATCGTATGAAACGCAAGGCCGAGTCGTGCCGCTCGACAACGAATTGCGCGGCCTCTGCCGCAAAACATTCGACGATTTGAGCAGCCAGGGATTCCGCGTCCTCGCCGTCGCTTATCGAAACTTGCCCGCGAAAGCGGCGTGCACTTTGGCCGACGAAAGTTCCCTCGTGCTGGCGGGCTACCTCGCGTTTGCCGATCCTCCCAGCCCGGATGCTTCCGAATCTTTGGCGGCGATGAAACGTGACGGTGTCGACGTGAAAATTCTCACCGGAGATAACGAGCTTGTCGCGCGGCACATCTGCGAGCAGGTGGGACTGCAAAATCCGGCAATTGTCCGCGGCGATGAGCTCGAGCGCATGAGCGACGCGGCTCTCGGCCACGTGGCGGAACAGACGACGGTGTTCGCGCGCGTCTCGCCGATGCAGAAATTGCGCATCATTCACGCTCTCAAGAGCCGAGGCCGCGTCGTGGGATACATGGGCGATGGAATCAATGATGCGCCGTCGCTGCACTCGGCGGACGTCGGTATTTCCGTGTCCTCGGCGGTTGATGTCGCGCGAGAAGCCGCCGACATTATTCTGCTGAAACCCGGCCTCGCCATACTTCACAACGGCATCATCGAAGGTCGCCGCGCGTCCGCCAACGTCCTGAAATATTTATTGATGGGCACTAGTTCGAATTTTGGAAACATGTTCAGCATGGCGGGCGCTTCCACGTTTTTGCCCTTCCTTCCGATGCTGCCGACGCAAATTCTTCTGAACAACTTTCTCTATGACGCCGCCCAGATCACGATTCCTACCGATAACGTTGACCCGGAATACATCCGCGTCCCGCGCCGCTGGGACATGAATCTAATTCGCAATTTCATGATTTTCATCGGGCCGATCAGCTCGATCTACGATTTTCTGACGTTCTACGTGCTCCTGCATTACTTCCATGCCGGACAGGCCGAATTTCACACTGGCTGGTTTGTGGAGTCGCTGGCGACGCAAACGCTTGTCCTATTTATCATCCGCACGATGGGAAATCCTTTCAAGAGCCGGCCAAGCATGCCGCTCGCCATCAGCACCATTCTTGTCGTGATTATCGGTGTCGCGCTTCCCTTCTCTCCGCTCGCAGGCGTCCTGCATTTAACCCCCTTGCCGCTGCCTTACTTCGCGTTTCTTTTCGTTTCGACTGTCACCTATCTGCTGCTCGTTGAAATCGCGAAGCGGAGGCTTTTCGCTCACGCGTATCAGTAGAGCTTGAGATTGGCATGTTCTTGGGGATGGAGCGGTATTGGAAGCCGCGCGTGATTACGCGGCGTGAATTGCGTTGCGATGTTTTGCCGAATCGAGCGCGGCAGTTACTTCTTGATCCGTGGTGCTCTGGAAATCGGTATACCATTCGCCGACCGCCGAAAAATCTTCCGGCGCCGACAAACACACGACTTCGTCGGCCAACTTGGCCAATTGCCGGATCGCGTGTGGCGACGCAACAGGAACCGCGACCACAATTCGCGCGGGGCCGAGCCCGCGCAGCGCTTCAATCGCGGCGCGCATGCTCGATCCGGTGGCGATACCGTCGTCCACAAGAATCACGATCCGATTTTTCATATTCACCGCAGGTTCCCCGCGGCGGTAGGCAAGTTCTCGGCGGCGAAGCTCCATCGCCTCCCGCTGAAGGACGACGTTGAGCGCTGTATCTGGGATTCCAAGTTCCTCGACGATGTAGGGATCCAGGACTCGAACGCCTCCCGAGGCGATCGCACCGAACGCGAGCTCTTCGTGTTGTGGCACTCCCAGTTTGCGCACAACGAAGACATCCAGGGGCGCGTTGAGAGCTCGGGCAACTTCAGCGGCCACGGGAACGCCGCCGCGCGGCAAGCCGAGAACTACGACATTCGGATCCTCGCGGAATCGCAATAACTGCGCGCCCAGTTTATGACCTGCATCCTTACGGTCTCGAAAGATCATACCGGCCTCTCATCCGAGAATCCGTTGCGCTCCGGAACTCCACGCACCAGATTGACTATACTCATTTCCACACTCATCGTCTCGTGCGTCCATGATTGGAATCACCGCCATTGGTGACACGCGTCACAGACTGGAAGCGGCTCCGGCGTTACAAATTTGGTGACGGCGAAGGATGCAGGCAAAGGCGCGCGGAGGAGAAAATAGGATCGAAGCGATCTGTCATGGGGTTGCGTCGAAACTAATTCTCACCGAGCTCCACCCAGAGCCAAACGGAGAAACCGCTTGCCCAGCCTCTCCTTCGCCGCGTAATCTCCTCGCCAGATCGAACCGCCAGCCTGAGTAATCCGATTCCGAAACTGCAGCTTCCCGGCGGCGGCAAAGTGGGCCTCTATCAACCATCGCATCCCACGGCTTTCGGCCTGAAATAAAGCACGCGTCAAATAAGTCCACTGCCGTCGTTGCCCAGCGGTTTGACTTGGGTGTGGGCGCGGCATAAGATTCGCGTACATGCCCGATTCTTCCTCTCTTTCCGGCCGAACGATTTCTCACTACCGAATTCTCGAAAAGCTCGGCGGTGGCGGCATGGGCGTGGTCTACAAGGCCGAAGACACGCGGCTCGACCGCGCCGTCGCTTTGAAATTTCTTCCCGACGATGTGGCGCACGACGCGCTCGCGCTCGAACGCTTCAAACGTGAAGCAAAAGCTACCTCCGCGCTGAATCATCCGAACATTTGCACAATTTACGATATCGGCGAAGAGAACGGCCGCGCGTATATCGTCATGGAATTTTTGGACGGCACGACGCTGAAGCATCGCATCGGCGGGCGTCCGATGGAAACGGACACGGTCCTCGATTTGGCGATCCAGATTGTGGACGGGCTCGAAGCGGCGCACAAAGAAGGCATCGTCCACCGCGACATCAAGCCCGCCAACATTTTCATCACCAAGCGCGGACACGCGAAAATTCTCGATTTCGGTTTGGCAAAGCTGACGCCGAAAACCGAAGCGACGGCCACCGACGACACACTCGCTACGAACGCGATGGGAGCAGTCAGCGCGGAGCTCCTGACCAGTCCGGGGACCGCGGTCGGAACGGTCGCGTACATGTCTCCCGAGCAGCTTTCGGCGAAAGAATTGGACGCGCGGACCGATGTCTATTCTTTCGGCGCCGTGCTGTACGAAATGTCGACGGGCACGTTGCCCTTCCGCGGCGATACTGCCGCGCTCATTACGGATGCGATCCTCCATCGCGCGCCCGTCGCGCCGGTGCGGCTCAATCCAGAAATTCCGCCGAAGCTCGAAGAGATCATCAGCACGGCGCTGGAAAAGGATCGCGATTTGCGTTTCCAAAGCGCCACCGAACTTCGCGCCGATCTCAAACGCCTAAAGCGCGATCTGGATTCGTCGCGCCCCGTCATCGCGAAATTTGAACGGGAAGACAGCGCCAGCTCTTCGTCCGGCGGTTTGTCCGGCACTGCCGCCGTTTCCCCGGCCGGTTCCTCCTCGCATGTGTCTGCCGCGCGTGCATCAGAACTGACTGCGACGCAGCAATCCTCGCGCGGCGTGCCGCAGGCAGCCGCGGTTGCGGATGCGCCCGCCGCTCCCTCGCGCGCGTCTCGATGGATTGCGGTCGGCCTGATCGCCGGGCTGCTCATCGGCGCTGCCGCCGGACTCTTCTTCGGCAAGCGCATTTGGCAAGCGAGCTTACCGAACTATATTCCTCTCACTTTCCGTCGCGGGCTCATTCGCACGGCGCGGTTCGCGCCCGACGGGCAAACGATCGTCTACAGCGCATCGTGGGACGGAAATCCATCCGACATATTCGTGACAAACGAGGCAAGCCCAGAGTCGCGGGCGCTGGGTCTGACGGGCGCTACACTTCTCGGAGTCTCGTCCACTGGAGAGTTGGCAGTATTGCTCAACAGCCGTGTTACCGGGCCCTTTACGATAAATGGCACGCTCGCGCGCGTGCCGCTGACTGGTGGCGCGCCGCGCGAGGTCCTTGAGGGCGTAGGGTGGGCTGACTGGTCTCCGGATGGAACCAAGCTCGCGGTGGTGCGAAGCGCCGGCGGGCAGGATCGCCTGGAATATCCCATTGATACGCCGCTTTACTCGACTACTGGATGGATTTCCCACGTGCGGATTTCGCCGAAGGGCGATCAGATCGCGTTTCTCGATCACGGTCTTCGCGACGATGACATGGGAACGGTGGCGGTCGTGGACCTCGCCGGCCACAAGAAAACGCTGTCCCAACTTTGGCCGACCGTGCAGGGACTTACCTGGTCGCCCGGCGGCGATGAAATTTGGTTTACCATCGGGGGCGGCGTTCAAGCCGTAAGCCTTTCTGGACGCGAGCGAGCGTTGACGCGGCTCCCGGGATTTTTCAATCTCCACGATGTTCGGCGCGATGGCGGCGCATTGATCGCGCACGACGACCGCCGGCGCGGGATGATTGATCTCACCGCGGGCGAAACGAAAGAGCGCGACCTCGCGTTATTCGACATTTCACTTCCTGCCGATATTTCTGCGGACGGCAAAACGCTGCTGTTTTATGAGGGCGGCGCAGCGGTCCGAGGCAACTACGCCGTCTATATTCGCCAGACTGACGGATCTCCCGCGACCGATTTGGGGTCAGGCCGCGCGTTCGCGCTCTCGCCGGATGGAAAGTGGGCGCTGTCCTCCGATCCGACGAAACCTACGCAACTCACACTTCTGCCCACGCGAGCGGGCGAGCCGAAGTTGCTCCCGGAAAACGGAATCGCCAATCTCGATGCGCGATGGTTCCCGGATGGAAAGCGATTTGTCTTGTCGGGAGATGAAAAGGGCCATAGCGACCGGCTCTACGTCGAGGATCTCGTCGGAACGAAGCCGCGAGCCATCACGCCGGAAGGAGTGGCGCCATTCGAGTTCGCGATTTCTCCGGATGGGAAGTTCGTGGCCGCGATCAGTCCCGATCGCAAGGGACTTCTCTTCCCCGTGGAGAGCGGCGAGCCGCAAGCGATTCAAGGCTGGGGAGAGAACGATGCGCCGATCAGTTGGAGTTCGGACGGGCAATCGCTTTTCATTTTTGAGCGCGGGAAGGTTCCTACCAATGTGTACCGGCTCAATTTGAAAACCGGGCAGAAGGCGCTGATGAGGCAGCTCGTGCCGTACGATCCCGCGGGCGTCTATATGATCGGCTTGGTCCTGATGACGCCCGATGGGAAGACCTGCATTTACAATTATCGGCGGATTCTCTCCTCGCTCAATTTGGTTAAAGGATTGAAGTAGCGCCGCACTAAAATTCGTGAAATCCCGGTCCGTGTTCCCACGGACCCTAGGAAAGCTATCCGCGCCTCAAATCGCATCCGAAGACCCTGCAATTTTGTCTCGATTAGAAACCACCTCGGTTGTTTGTTTTGTTTGGGTTACGGCCGTTTCTAATAATTTCGAGTCTCGATTAGGAATGCAGTGACGAGTGACCCGTTCGGCCGCGGCAGCGGCCTCAGGGCAGGCAAGTGACGGGTGACGGGCGAGTTTTTCGGTCGTAGGGGCGTCCGCCACGGCGGACTGCGCCCCGGTTTTCGTAGTCGCGTGTCGCGTCACATCGCCGGGGTTCCGTTCGTCGAAGCGGGCCGCACATCCGCCCGTTCCCCAAAAGGCGGCTGGTCTTACGACCAGCCCTACAAATACAGGAGCCCGCGCTGTTCCCGTTCCTCCAATCGCATCCGGAGCGGTAGTGTTTTTGTCCCGGTTAGAAACGGCCTCCGTGGTTTGTTTTGTGTGGGTTACGGCGATTTCTAATTGTTTTGGTGTCCCGGTTAGAAAAACAGTGAAAAGTGACTCGTTCGGCGGCTCCTGCGGCCTCCCTTCGAGGCTCAGGGCAGGCAGGGCAGGCCAGTGACGAGTGACGAGCGGGCGCGGGACCGGGCGGCCTGCCGTGGCTCGGTCGTTGATCGCACCGTACATGTACCGTTCAGTCATAGCTCAAACCCACCGTAACAGACTGTTTGCGGGAGCGCAAATGGGCGTCATGTAAGGATTTTGAAGCGGTCCTGAGCTGACGCTGAAGGGATGCGAGTTGATCGCGCTTGTCTTTGCAAATCACGTGAGAATGATGAAGTCCCAGATGCGCAGGCTCGATAGCCGCGAGCTACAGACGCTGAGCAAGATGTGCCATAAGCTGCGAAATGTTGACGTATTGAAGTTTGCCCGTGAAACGAGGATGCGAGTGGCGGAGCAGATATGGGTCGATGCGGCGCATGGACGGTGAACGATGCGCTGGGAGGAAATTCGATGTGGCTCCGGTCATTAGACCCCGGGGGTCTGAGGTGACGTCGGTCCTGACCACCAGGATAATCCGACGCCGGGATCGTGCCCACCGGCTCCCGTCTAAGAGTTCCCCGCGGATCCGCGAGAATGGCGTGGGGCCTTAGCCTTTTTCTCCATTTCGCTCGATCCCTCTATAAAATCAATCTTTCGTCCGGCCCATGCCAAAATCAGCTCCGCTTGTTTGGCCGTAAAAGCTCCGGATTCTATTTCCTTGTTGACAGCGGCTAAGTCGCCGCCTGTGAAGCGAGACGTTAGGATACAGCGCACCCTATCAATGAGCCAAGCTCGAGACTCCTTTATCGACTCCAGGAGTTCGGCAAAATCCCCCCTCCTCAACTCGATTTCCATAGCCACGGCGAAGATGCCAAAGACGGCGAAGAGTGCGCTCGAATTGAGGTCGTCTCCGCGCTTTGGAGGGTTCTCGTCTCGCAGTGACGGAAACCAAAACTGCCCCGAGCGCCCCTCAGCCTCTCGGCCCAGCCACGGAAGCCGCGCCTCGAGTAATCTCGCGCCGATTGCGGACAATTCATCTGAGCGCTCCTTCAGGGATACCGCGGCGTCTCGCTCCATTATGAAGGGGTAGATCGGCTGGTAGCCAATCGGCGTAAGGATGGTGCTAGGAAACATCTTAAAGGTGCACCCGTAAAACAGGCCGTCGAACCCGTACCGCTCCATCAGGCTTTCTATGGAGATCATCCGTCGCATATAGCCTATCGCGCACACCGAGAAGTACTTGGGCGCTAATTCCTGTATTCGCGTCGTGCATTCCTGACAAATTCGCCCTGAAACGCCGTACCATTCCTGGTAAACAGCGCTGAGATGCCTACGCTTAACCCTGTCCAGGCACCATGCGAGCAGGCCACCGACCTCAAGGGCCGCAGCTGCCTCTTCTGGCGGGAGCGAGCGAGCTCGGCCGACTAACAGTTTTTCTAGGCAGTCGGAAATCGGCCCGTGATTCTCATTGGTGGCGGAAAGCAAACTTCCGATAAGTTCGGTTGGCTCGTGAATCTTTGCGGCGTCAGGTTTGGGGGCACGAGCAAATACCTCATTCACGCAGAATGATACGATCTCGCGAGTTAACTTCGGGCTCGGAACCATGAACTCTAGGCACCTCGCGGCGAAGGAATACAGATTCCAGCGTTCCTCTTCGCCGGACGTAGCGGCGCGACTGAGCACAATTTGAAGCAGCTCGTCTCCCGCGCCCTCGGACTGCTTGTTCTGCAGCTGGAAAGCCAACTGTGCCACTACGTCCCACTCCTGTCGCTCAACTTTCGGCAATAACGCATCGCTGAGCTGTTTTGGGGTTGCGTTTGTCCGAACCAAGTGGGCTGCAGTGAAGTACTCGAGGAAGGTTCGATGGGTGAACTGATAGAGCTTTTCCCCGCCCTTCGTGGTTCCCATATCCGTAAAGACCCACGCGCGACCGGTGCAAAAATCGATGAAATTGCGTGAGGCACTCTCTGCTTCAATCGGATCCTCAAAGCGACGGTCACACAAATACTCGGTCGCCTTGCGCACGAGCTGTTCCTCGGTGACCCCGCCTTGCAGTTTCTGGTCGCAATAGAGCCAGTGCGCAAGGAACTTCATCGCCGGGTTTATATGGGCTTCAAATGGAAGCGGTACGACAATACCTCGACCCTTGTCCCACTTTTCAAACAGCATCAGCGCACACTTCTCATAAACGTCGGGTCGGTTCCTCGGAATGTAGTTCTCCCCGCGATAAATATTGCACATCAGTGCCAACATTAAGGGATTCGAGCGAAGGTCGCTCACGACGTCGCTCTCTTCGAGAAAAGTTTTTGCCTTGCGCTCCTTCTGGTCCTTCGTCAAATCCATGTCTGCACCAAACCACTTGTCGACGTATTCCTTGACCTGCCGATGGTCGAAGGGCGCCAGTCGAAAAATTAGGAATCGGTCTTCATCCAGTGGCGCCTGGTCATAGCCCACTTCTCTCGAGGTCACCAGGACCGGGACGGATGGGTATAGCGTGCAAAATGACTCGATGTCGCCGCTCACTTCCTGGCGATCTCGTGTATCAAGGAGCTCGTCCAGCCCATCGAAGATCACGATGGCTCTTCCATTTAGAAGCATGTACTCGAATGCCTTTGTGGGAGGAGGCAATTGGTACGTGGAATTTGCCACGGTCATCATGAAATCTGCTATCGAACAACCACGCTCCTTTTTTGCGACCCCGTAATCTCGGAGAATCACAATGATCGGCGTCAGCAGCCTCCCCCCTACGAGACGCTTCTTGTATTCTGAAGCGACATCGTGGCAGAGTTTCCCGGCAAGCGTAGATTTCCCACCCCCGGGATTCCCCAACAGCACGCCACGGTACAATCTCGACAAGAAATCGCCGTACGTCATTTCGGTCGGCTGTTTGCTTCGCCCGGTTGGATCGTGAATCAAGCTCGGTGCGACGCATATGTCCTTGATCGGGATCTTTCTCGCGACATCAACGTTCGGCGGTGTAATGAACCCATGACGATTCACGACCTGATCTCGATACTTCTGCTCAAACTTCAGGACTTCATCCAAGTCGGGCTTGTCGGCGCGCTGCAGGAACTCCAAATTCCTCTCAATGGCAGAGAGCTCGTCAAGAATTAATCGGTGCCGAAACTCGCTCTTTGCTTCGTGCGCCGACAGCACACCTTGCTCAATGGCGCGATTCAACGCCCGCTCGCAGCCTTCACATAGGGAATCGAATAACTGGTTGGCGACCTCCGAAATTGATCGGGGATCCTGGCCGAGAAATAGCCCCATCGACGAGGCGAATTCAGCCCGCAGCATGGGCTCCTTCTTACTATCACGAGCGGGGATCATATAGATTCCGTAGATCTGCCGCACAATCGATTCCGCGTCTGGCGATATCAGGAATAACGTCAGCTTATCGGATTGCTTCGGGTCCTGAACTTGAGCAGACTTCGCAACTCGGACGACCGCTTTACGGAGAATCGTGTCGAGATCGGGGTCCGGGGGTAAGACCACTGACAGTGCAGCGCCGTCGTCCCTCGCGAATAACTCTGGAAATAGGTGACGCGTGAGCTCGGTGAGACCGTTTGCGATCAGTGACGCGATTATGCCCTCAGTCAACGGCACGCTTTGCCTCCAAGGCTTCTAATCGATTCGCAGCTTCGCTCTTGTTTACCAGAACTCTACTCTTTACGAAACAATATTTTTACATCGGCGGCGGAGAGGCACGACGCCTAGAATTACCGTCCCCCAGAATGATGCAACTGCGTTGAGGCGTGCGCAGCGCTCATCACGCACCATCCAGCTATCGTGGCCGGGAGGGCCGACAGGGAATGTAAACGAGCGTGCCGGGGCGGAGCGAAGAGGGGGCAGGCTCGGAGGACGTCGCAGGCGAAAGTCAAAAACGCCGACCCTTCGAGGCTCAGGGTCTTCGACAAGATGCCCTTCGAAACTCAGGACAGGCCGGCGCTACGAAGGAAACGGCAGCGGCAACCGCAGATTCCTCAGGGCATCCTCGTCGGATGCCCTTCGGAATGACGGATGATGCCAGGGGGCGTACGGCGCTGGTGTGCGCGGGTGCGAGGCGTTAAGATTTGCGTGCAACGATTTTCGGAGGTTGAGATTGGCGAAGCGGGATTTGCCGAGGCTGACTACGCCGCTCGTGCGCGAGGGCGGGGGGCATCGGGCTGCCGGCTGGGACGAGGCGCTGGATTTGGTCGCTTCGGGAATCCGGCGGGAGCGCGAGGCGCACGGGCCGCGCACGTTTGGGATGTTCAGTTGCTCGAAGACGACGAACGAGCTGAATTACGCCGCGCAGAAATTTGTGCGGGCGGTGATCGGCTGCAACAACATCGACAGTTGCAACCGGACTTGACACGCGCCAAGCGTCGCCGGTCTGGCGACGGTATTCGGGGCGGGCGGGGGCACAAGCTCGTATCGCGAAATTGAAGAGACGGATGTGATCCTGCTGTGGGGCTCGAACGCGCGGGAGACGCATCCGATATTTTTCCATCATCTGCTGAAGGGCGTACGGCGCGGGGCGAAGATGTTTGCGATCGATCCGCGGCGGACGAGCTCGGCGGAGTGGGCGAATGTGTGGCTGGGGCTCGATGTGGGGTCGGATATTTCGCTCGCGAATGCGATGGGGCGGGAAATTATCGCGGCGGGGCTCGAGAACCGGGAATTTATCGAGCATTCGACGAGCGGGTTTGAGGCGTATCGCGAGAGCGTGGAGAAATACACGCTGGAGCGCGCCGAGCGCGAGACGGGCGTCCCGGCGGCGGCGATACGCACAACGGCGCATGCTTATGCGAAGGCTGGGCGCGCGGAGCTTTGCTGGACGCTTGGCATCACGGAGCACCACAACGCCGTTGATAACGTGCTGGCGCTGATTAATCTCGCGCTGCTGACGGGGCACGTGGGGCGATATGGGAGCGGGATCAATCCGTTGCGCGGACAAAATAACGTGCAGGGCGGCGGCGATATGGGCGCGATTCCGGATAGGCTGCCGGGATTTCAGCACGTTGAGAACGACGAGCTGCGCGGTAAATTTGAGAAGGCCTGGGGCGCGAAGATTGATCCGAAGCGCGGCTGGCATGTGAGCGGGATGCTCGATGCCATGGAGCGCGGCGAGCTGACGGCGCTGTATGTGCTTGGAGAGAATCCGGCGGATTCGGAAGCGGACCGGCATCGCGCGCTGCGGCTGTTGAAGGGGCTCGGGCTGCTGGTGGTGCAGGATCTTTTTTATACGCACACGGCGGAGCTCGCGGATGTGGTGCTGCCGGCGGCGGCGGGTTGGTGCGAGAGCGAAGGGACGGTGACGAGCAGCGAGCGGCGCGTGCAGCGCGTGCGCCGGGCGGTGCCGCTGCCAGAGGGCACGCGAGATGATCTCGATATTGTTTTTGCGTTGGCGCGGCGGCTTGGGCACGAATGGGGCGAGGCGGACGCCGAGAAAATTTGGAACGAGCTGCGCGAGCTTAGCGCGATGCATGGCGGGATGAGTTACGAGCGGATTGAAAAACTTGGCGGCATTCAATGGCCTTGCTACGACGAAACGCATCCGGGCGAAATGCATTTGCACAGCCGGTTGTGGCAGAGGCCGATCGTAGGGCCGCGCGCGCCGTTTACGGCGGTGGAGTTTGAGCCGCCGGTGGATGTTCTGGATGAAGATTTTCCGATTCGATTGACGACGGGGCGGCGGCTCGATTCGTTTAACACGGGCGTGCAGACGGGGCGATATAGCTCGCCGCTGCGGCGCGACGAGGCGCTCGATATTTCGCCGGAAGATGGGACGCGTTACAACGTGCGCGAGGGCGAGCGAGTGCGCGTGAGCTCGCGGCGCGGATCGGTGATGGCCGCAATTCGATTCGATCGAGCGCTGCGGCCGGGGCTCGCGTTTCTGACCGTGCATTTTACCGATCAGGTGGCAACGAACGATTTGACGATTGACGCGGTTGATCCGAAATCGGGGACGGCGGAATTCAAGGCCACCGCGATTCGCATCGAGAAATACCAAGAGGCCTGATTGGACATTCATCTCACTTCGGATCGGCCAAGCGACGCGGAAAAAGCAGCGGTGGATGCGGCCATTGGCGCGCCTTCGTCCGGATGGGATGGAGGCGCGCGGCATGCCGCGACGGATGGCCGCGTGGCGATTGCGCGCGAGCCGAGTCGCGATTTGGTGCTGCCGGTGCTTCACGCGGTGCGCGATCGCGTTGGATGGATCAGCGCGGGCGCGATCAATTACATCGCGATGCGAATGAATTTGCCGCCGGCGGAGATTTACGGCGTGGCCTCGTTTTACGCGATGTTTTCGCTCGTGCCGCAGGCTCCCGTTGTCGCGCATGTTTGCGATGACATTGCGTGCCTCACGCGCGGCGCGGCTGCGCTGTGCGCCGAGCTCGAATCGAAGATGGGGCCGCCGGGCACGCCCGATGCAAGCGGCAAGGCGACGTGGCTGCGGAGTTCGTGTTTGGGTTTGTGCGATCGCGCGCCGGCAGCGTTGCTGATGGCCGCGGGTGAAAAGCCGGGCTCGAAAGTTGTCGCGCCCGCGGCAGCCGAATCGATTTTAGGCGCGATGCGCGATGCGGCCGCTGGGGGGATTGCGGGCGATACGGACGATTTCGATTTGACGATTTCGATTCCGCAGAAACAGGATGGCTCGTCACGCTTGCTGCGGCACGTCGGCGGCGGGACTCGTTCGACGATTGACGATTACAAGCAGAACGGCGGCTATCAGGCGCTACGGCGCGCGATTGCGATGGGGCCGGAGGCGAGTGTTCGAGAGGTGATCGAATCGCGGCTGCTTGGGCGAGGCGGAGCCGCATTCCCTACGGGCAAGAAATGGGAAGCGCTGCTGAGCCAGCGCAAGCCGGGCGCGACACATTACGTTGTTTGCAATGCGGATGAGTCGGAGCCCGGCACGTTCAAGGATCGCGTGGTGATGGAGGGCGAACCGTTCGCGATTCTCGAAGGGATGACGATTGCGGCGGTGGCCGTCGGGGCGGAGAAGGGATTTATTTATATTCGCGGCGAATATCCGGCGGCTGCGGCGCGGCTTACGCACGCGATTGAGGCTGCGCGAGCGAATGGATTTCTCGGCGACGCGATTGCGGGATCGAATGTCCGCTTCGACGTCGAATTGCGGCGCGGCGCGGGAGCTTACATTTGCGGCGAAGAAACGGCGCTTTTTAATTCGATCGAAGGTTATCGCGGCGAGCCGCGCAACAAGCCGCCGTATCCCACGCAATCCGGGCTTTTTCGGAAGCCGACGGTGGTCAACAACGTCGAGACGCTGATCAACATTCCGCAGATTATTTTGCAAGGCGGCGCGGCCTACGCGCGCGCTGGGACAGCCCAATCGGCGGGACACAGATTGTTCTGCATTTCGGGCCACATCAAGCGGCCGGGCGTATACGAGGTGCCATTCGGCATAACGCTTCGCGAGCTGATTGACCGAGCGGGCGGCGTTGGGGGGACGGGCCGATTGAAAGCGGTGCTGCTCGGCGGCGCGGCGGGAAGTTTCCTATCGCCCACGGAAATTGATATTCCGCTTTCGTTTGAGGGGACGCGCGCGAAGGGAGCAACGCTCGGGTCGGGCGCGGTGATCGTTTTCGACGACACGACCGACCTGCGGCAAATACTCACGCGCATCGCGAAGTTTTTCCACGAGGAATCTTGCGGGCAGTGCGTTCCCTGCCGCGTGGGGACGGCGCGCCAGGAAGAATTGCTGCATCGCGTGGTTGCGCAGCGGCCGCTTGGTTCCACGGCGCAGGAAAAGAAACTATTCGAGGAAATCGCGCAGACGATGCGCGACGCTTCGATTTGCGGCCTCGGGCAAACCGCGTCGAGCGCGATCCTTTCAGCCATGAATCGATGGAGCCCGCTGACATGAGCGTTCCGGCTGACGCACCATCGTTGCTGATTCCGGTTCCGCGCGGGCCTGTTCCGGAAGCGCCCCCACAGCCGACGGTGCGCTCCGTCGAAGTACAAATCGACGAAAAAAAGGCGAGCGTCCCCGAAGGCTCCACGATTCTCGATGCGGCGCGATCTCTCGGAATTGATACGCCGACGCTCTGCTTCCTCGAGAATCTCACGCCCGTGAATGTGTGCCGCGTGTGCGTGGTCGAGCTTGAGGGATCGCGCACACTTGTTCCGGCGTGCTCGCGCAAAGTGCACGCGGGGATGAATATCAAGACGGATTCCGAGCGCGTGCGCCTGAGCCGCCGCGTGATTTTGGAGTTTCTCGCTTCATCGGTTGATGTCTCAACAGCACCGGCGATGCAATCCTACATCGAGCGGTACGATGCGAAGCCGGAGCGCTTCGGGCCGGCCGCTGCGAATGTGGCGCGGCCGGTGAAAATCGATAACGACCTCTACGTGCGTGACTATTCGAAGTGCATTCTCTGCTACAAGTGCGTGGAAGCGTGCGGCGTGGACGCGCAGAACACATTCGCGATTTCGGTGGCCGGGCGGGGCTTCTCCGCGCACATCGCCACGGAATTCGATGTTCCGCTGCCCGATTCCGCGTGCGTTTACTGCGGAAATTGCATCGGCGTGTGCCCCACGGGCGCGCTGATGTTCAAGAGCGAATACGATATGCGCGAGGCGGGCACGTGGGATGAATCGCGGCAGAAACAGACCGACACGATTTGCCCCTACTGCGGCGTTGGCTGCACGCTCACCGTTCACGCGCAGGATGGCGAAATCGTTCGCGTCACTTCGCCGCTCGATCATTCCGTGACGCACGGGCATTTGTGCATCAAAGGACGCTTTGGCTGGCAATTCGTGCAGATCCGCAAGGCCGAGCCGGCGGCTGATTCGCCCGGCTAGCGGAAAAGTCCGAGATCGATGGCGTTTGCCATCGCTTCGTGGCCTGCGGGATTGGGATGCAGGTGGTCGCCGCTGTCGTAAGTGGGATTTAGACTCGCGGGATTGGCAGGATCCCGCACGGCCGCATCGAAATCAATCACGCCATCAAACGCTCCTGATTCCCTGATCCAATGATTCGCGGCCTGGCGCTTTGATTCCCCTGGTTCCGTCCAGCCGCCGTAACCCTTGTACGGAAGTATCGTCGCGCCGAAAATTCTGAGTCCCTTCGCATGCGCTTGCGCGATGATCTGTTTGTAACCCGCGATCAGATCGTCGCCGGTGATTTGTGTGCGGCTCAGGCACGGAACATATTTAGCTCGTAAGGCGGAGGCCGGCGTGTCGGGCTGGCCAATATCATTCGTGCCTTCGAATAGGATCACGTCGCGCACGCCGGCGTGGTCGAAGACGTCGCGCTCGAGCCTTGCCAGGGCGTCCACCCCGAAGCACGGGGAGCTCGTAAGCACGCGATTGCCGCCGATTCCGGAATTGAGCACCGCCATCGTGTTGTGCGCCGGGCTCGCGAGCATTCGCCGCGCCAGAACATCCGTCCATCGCGCGTTTGTCCCGGGCTTCGTCGAGTATCCATCCGTGATGGAATCGCCGAAAGCGACGATGGCGCCTCGCACTTTATGTGAAACGAGGACGTCAATTTCCGCGAGCAGATACCACGACCCAAATGTTTTCGTGAATTCGCTCGCACTTTCGTCCGCGGCAAAATTGCCGGCGGTCGAAATGTAATTGGTGAGAAAGGCGGAAGCGTGGCCGGTCGAAAGCCGCGCCGATCCGCCGGTGAAAAGGCTGATGACGAGATTTTGTTCCGCGCCTACCGGCATTGAAATCGGATCGCTCAGTGCTTCGGAGCCTTCCGGCATGGCGATGGATTTCATGCCGCCGAACGTGACGGCGTGATTCGTGCCCGCGTTGAGCGCGGCTCCGTTCGCTTCGAGGCCGACGTAAACGGAATCGAATGTAATCGCCTTGGCGCCGAACGCGTTCGACAAACGAATGCGAATCCCGCGGCCGCCGATCGTCGTGTGTACGATTTCGCGAATCGTCTGATTCTCAAGCGCGGCCGGATCTTTTGTCGCGTCAAAAAGTACAGCGGCATCCGTATTTGCGAGATCGATATTCGATGTGCTCCACGTCGCGACCCAGTGATCCTTGCCGTTGTCGTCGAACGCCGAAGCGGGGAGGCACGCGAGCAGCAGGACCAGGCTCAAAGCGCAGAGCAAAGCATTTCTAACGCGATCGAAATCAAGCATCATTTGCGCCGCTCCGGACGAATCTTTTCGGCAGGGACAATTCCCTGCCCTTCGAGGACCGAGTAAAACTGGTCGGCCGCGAGATTACTCATCTTCTCGACTTTTCCCGAAGGCCAGTGAATTTCGACCTGGTCGATTTTCGCCGCTGAGCCCAGGCCAAAATGCACGCGCAAATCGTTCTGCGAAAGATAGCTCCCGCCGCTATGGATTTCGTCCGTTTGCGTCATGCCGCCCGCGACGATTTTGATGCGCGCGTTCAGCGCCAGCCGGTTGCTCTTCGTCCCCGCCAGCTCGAAACTCACCCAATGGCGGCCGGGCACGCCGTGATTTCGCAGGAGCATCGGGCCGCCGTCGAGATCCCCGACAACCACATCCATATTTCCATCGTTGAAGAGATCGCCGACGGCCAGACCTCGCGCCACTCTTTTTTCCATCAGCGCCGGGCCCGCCTCGCCGCTTGCATCGCAGAAAGTTCCGTCCTTCTGATTCAGGAGAAGAATTTTCGGCTCGCGATAGCCGGCGCCCGAGGGCAGCGTGTCCACCTGCGGATACACGTGGCCGGTAGCCGTGATGAGATCGAGCCAGCCATCGTTATCGAGATCAACGAACGCGGCGCCCCACTTGACCCAAGGCAGAGACGGCAGAGCGCTGCGCGAGGCATAAGAGACATCCGTGAAATTCCAGTCGCCGTCGTTTCGAAATAGCAGATCGTCTTCGTCTTCGAAATTTGTGACGTATAGCGCGGGCAGCCCCGTGTGCAAGTAATCGCCGACTGCAATTCCCATCGAAGCCTGCTCCGAGCCGTCCTCGCTGACCGCGGTTCCGGATTCGAGGCCGATGTCCTTGAATTTTCCGTCACCCAGATTCTTGTAGAGAAACTTCGGAGTCGAATCGTTCGCGATGTAGATATCCGGGCGGCCGGTGTTGTTGAAATCCACCCAGACGACGCCCATGCCGTAATAGCCATTCGGGTCGTCCACTCCGGCGCGCTTCGAAACGTCAGTAAAGGTGCCATCGCCGTTGTTATGAAACAGAGAATCGCCCGCGCCCCGCAATCCGCGAGGGCCGCATTGCACATCAATGCCGCGATACTTGCAGTTCGGAGATTTTCCGAAGGCGGGGAGATCGTTGAGATGGAAATCCACGTAGTTCGCGACCATGAGATCGACGAAACCGTCGCCATCGTAATCGCCGAAGGCCGCGCCCGTGGACCAGCGGCCATCGGCGACACCGGCTTTGGCGGTGACGTCGGTGAAGGTTCCGTCGCCGTTGTTGTGATAGAGGACGTTTCCGCCGAGGCAGGTCAAGTAGAGGTCTGGCCAGCCGTCGTTATCGTAGTCGCCGACGGCGCCGCCCATCGCAAAGCATGGCGAGGTCAATCCGGAGGTCTTCGTGACGTCGGTGAAGGTTCCGTCGTGATTGTTGTGGTAAAGAGCGCCGAGGCTCGGCTGGCCCTTCACCGCCATTTCGACCGTCGGCGCGTTCGTAAAGTAGATATCCGGCCAACCATCTCGATCGTAATCGAATAAAATCACACCACCGCTCATGGATTCGACGATGTATTTCTTCGATGGATCTGATGTGTGCTTGAACGTGATGCCGGCCTTAGCGGTAATGTCTTCGAGTTGCGGGACGGGGCGATTGGCGCATTTGGCGGTTTTCGCGCCGGGCGGCGGCGCTGAAGGCGCATTGTGGCCGGCCTGAGCGCGGGCCACACCGGCGGCGAAAAAGGCCGCCAGCAGGATTGCCGCAACCGCTGCCAGGGATCGATAGATCAATCGGCCGATCATTCGGAGGTCATCATGGAGTTTGGATCGACTGCGCCGCGCGTTCTCGCGATTTCGCCTTGATGTCTTTGTAAATTGCCAGCTCGCGATCCGCATCGGCGATCCGCGCGTCCTTGCGGTACGCCGCCTGGAGTTGGTAATGCACGTAGTCCGTATTCGGACTCAATCGCGCGGCCACTTCGAGGTGCGCGATGGCGTCTTCCAGTTGCCCGCGATCGAGAAGAATCTTGCCCACCTGGTATTGGGCATTCGCGTAATCCGGGTTCGCGGCGATCACTTGCTGAAATTGATCCATCGCTTCGGCGGCCTTTGACTGCTGCGTGTACACGAAACCCAGATTGTATTTCGCGTCGGCATCGCCGGGGACAAGCGCCAATTCAGCCTTGAACTCCTCGGCAGCCTCGGGCCAGTGCTCCCCGCGAATCTCGGCCTCGCCGGCATAGAAATGAGCTTTGGGGAGCGAAGGATCATCGGCGAGCGCTCGATGAAAAGAGTCTACCGCGCGGGCATAGTCGCCGATTTCGGTCCAAAGCTGGCCCACCACGATAAGCGCGTCGTTTGAGAGCTTTCCATTTGCGTATTGATTCAGAACCTCGGTTGCCTTCTTTAAATCGCCCGTGCGCGTCAAGGACGCCGCCCAGGCGTATCCTACGAGGCTATCTTGCATGCCGCGGGCGCCGAGCGGCGCAAACGTCTTCGCAGCGTCGGCGAACGCATCCGTCCCGAAATACGCCATCCCGAGCATGGCGCGAACGGGAGCGTCGCCGGGGTCGTCAGCGAGCGCGCGGGAAAGCCCGCGAATCGCCTCAGGGTAATTGTTGGCGCGATAGGCGCAGAGGCCCAGGTTCTTCTGCAATCCGGCAATCCCTGCGTCCCAGTGCTCCGCCTCCTGATAGTGACCGAGCGCCGCGGTGTACTCGCCTCGCACGGCTTCAGACGTTGCAAGGTCACTGAAACTGAGCCCCAGAATCGCGCGCAGCCGCTTTTCCTGAGAATCGGCCAGGGCGCGCTGCTTTTCGTTCAAATTGGCGTGAGCCAGCGTGGAAGCGTCCACGTGGCCGAATGGATCGGCGTTCGCCTCGACTACGGGCGCCGCCTGCTCCTCTTGCTGCGTATTGATGGGAACGAGCGCCGCAGCGGAACCTGCACCTCCCGCCAGGGCCATTGAAGCAACACTCTGCTGCGTTTGCTCCATCACCTTCTTCTGGAGATCGTGTGCTTTCGCGACAAAGGTGTCCGCTTCGTCCGTTCGGCCGGATTTTTCGAGAATGCGCGCGAGGTCAACATATGCCCTGCGAATCTGGTAGTTCGAGCGGGCCTCGTCCTGGCCGGTGAGCGCAATCGCCTTGCGAAGATCGTCCTCGGCGCGCTTCATGTCTCCCAGGGCGAATGCGTTCAGGCCCAAGTACAAGAATGGCTCGGGCCAATCCGGATTTACGCTCGCGGCGACGTTGAGATATTTATTCGATTCTTCGTATTCGCGCTCGACGGAATCCGTGAATCCCATCATATAGTTGGCGAGGAAATCGCGCGGGTAATTCTCGAGTTCCTTCCGAAGCTCCGCGGTCGCCTCGGGCGTGGGCTTCCATTCGTTGACGGAGAGAATCGCCAATCCGAGGAAATAGTGGGCGTGGGGCGTGCGCGGGTCGAGCTCGATGGCGCGCTTCAGTTCGCGAATAGAGTCCGGCATATCCTCGGCGTCGCGATAAGCCCGCCCGAAAAGCACGTGCAACGAACCGCTGTCGCCGGCAAGTTGGATCATCTGATCGAAGACTGCCGTGGCACGTTGCTTGCTGGACGCGTCTTTCGATTCGAGCAAACAGATTCCCAGAGCGTAGAGTGTCTCGATGTCGGGCTTGAGCTCGACCGCGTGCGTGAGCGCGGCAGCGGCCTTCGCGTACTCGCGTTTGCGCAACCAAGCCCGGCCGCTGACGACGTAGGCACGCGCATCGCTTGACGCGGCAAGAGCCTTCTCCGAATCCGCTATCGCTTCGTTCAGATGATTGGCCTGCAATTCGGCGATGGCAAGATCCACCCGCGCCTCGGGAAGATCTTCAAAATCGAGCGAGCGGCGGTAGAGCTCGATGGACTGCGGGTAGGCCGCTTCGAGCAAACGCAACTGCCCCATTTCGCGCAATGCGAAGGCTACGACCCGTTCGTTTGCAACCGCGACGGCGGCGGGATCGCCCGCGCTCCGCGCGGACCGCGCCGCTTCGATGCGTCTCGCAAGCTCGGCTTCAACCGGGGAGGTTCGAGCGTCATTCGAAGCTAATTTTGCATTCTGCGCTTTTGCATCGTGCTGAGACGGCGCTTGGGCTCGGCAGGTCTCCGAACAACCCAGGAAGACGAGGGCCGCTATCGCACAGCTGAGAAACCAACTTGGTATGCGCGCGACGGAGGAGACTTCGCGGGACCTTGCCGATCGGACTTTCACCAGGTTATGATTCCCACACGCTTAAAAGACTAAACGGCGGGGCCTGGAATTTCAAGCCCCGCCGTTTCAATTCGAAAGGCTCGCTGCGTTGTCTTAGAACGATAAGTGTAAACCGTACTGAATTTGCCGCGGGGGCAAGACCGCAGTCGCTTGTCCAAAGTTCGCTAGCTCTCCGGCTGCCTGTCCAGTAACGACGTTATTTGTTGGGCTGCAAGGCAATCCTGAAGTAGCCGTCGCGCCACCGCAGAAGAGACCAGAACCGCTGTAGTTATTGGCCAAACCGTTCCCCGAGAAATTCGGATGGTTGAAAATGTTGAAGAAATCGAACTGGAGCTTGATCCGGAACTTTTCTTTGATGGTCCAGTTCTTGGCGAGCTGCATGTCGAAATTCACCAAGTCCGGGCCGAAGCAATCGCCGCGCCCTTCCATGTCGGAAGGAATCGTACCGATTGTGTAACCCGTAAGTGTGAACGCCGCGGGGTTAAGTATTTGGTAAGGTGCGGCGCCTGAGGCCCTGCAAGGAACACCGGAAACCCGAATCGGCCGCTGAGGATTCGTGAGACCAGTGCCAAGCAAGGAATTGAGGCTGCTGGTCAAAGTCGTTTGGTTCGGCGCGGTTCCAATTGTAATATTCGATCCGCCGGCACCCGAGGTATAGACGGTAAGCGAATTGCCGTCCTCAGCGGTGACGATGCTGTTGAATTCCCATCCGCCAACGGATTGACGAATGGCGTTGCTCTTGTCCCCAAACTTCGGCAGGAACAGGACTTCATTCGCGACGAAGATATTGGGACGGTTAATATTCGTATTGCCCTTGTTCAGGGCCGGATCGGCGTTGTTGAGCCACGCTTCCTGGTTGACGCCGCCCGAGGAGTTATCCAAGTCAACATTGCCGACGGAGTGCGAGTAGGTGTACGCCGCCTGGAATTGTGAGTGGTTGGTGAGCTGAGACTTGAACAGGACTTGGAGTGAATGGTACGTGGCGTGTCCGCCGCGCGCGAATTCGCCGATTTCACCAAAGTTAAAAGCGGGACGGAGCAGATTCTGGGTAGTGCTTGCCACGAACGCTCCATTCAGCCAACTCGACTGCGGAATCTGGTTCAAATCGTCCATCGAAGTCAGGTGGATACCCGTATTGCCGACGTATCCCACGTTCAATACGGTGTTCTTGAACAACTCCCGCTCGACCGACACATTCCACTGCCAACTGTTCGGGGTAATGCCCCGGGGATTCTTGGCAGCGCTTGGCGAAACGCTTGGGCTCGAGAGCGGGGGTGCGACCTCGAACGTCCGTGGAGTCTGTGCGTTGATGACGAATGGCGCCGTGAAAGCGAGCCCTTCGTCGAGACCCACTTCCTCTCGTTGGAAGAATTGCCCGATTCCCGCACGCACGGCCGTCTTTCCATCTCCTCGCACATCCCACGCAACACCGATGCGAGGAGCTATGTCGTGATTGTTGTTATTGACCAAGGCGCTATTCGCGCCCGGCGTGCCCGCGGAGAGTGGCAGCGAAATGCCAAGTGAGGTCAGGAACGCGGCCTCCTTGGTGCAGGGCGACGTGCCAGGAACGATTACCGTGCCGTTGCAAGCGTCCGAGGGGTTGGCAGTAGCCTCAGTCGCGCTCCAGTCCGCCAGGCTGAAGTTCGCCCAGTTGTTGTCTGAGGAATATGGTTCGCGGTAGAACGACCAGCGTATACCGTAGTCCACAGTCAGGTTCTTCTTGAGTTTCCAAGAATCACCGACGTAGAACTCGATGTCGTGCCAGCGAACCATCGCGAACGGGTTGGCTGTCTTTTCAGACGTGTCGGCTTGAAACTTCTGACCCGGGATTAAAATGTTAGCGAGCAAGTTGTTGGTGGAATACAACGCCGAATAGCTGTTCGGATCAAAGAACGGACGATCGGCAGGACCCTCGCCGTTTTCGATCTTCGTGTTCGTGCTGTAGAAGAAACCGCCCTTGATGATGTGGTTCCCCATGACCTTCGTTAGGTTGTCTTGAACCGTATAAAGGTCCTCGTGGTTGCCGTACGGCGCGATGTCCCAAATATTCTGTCCGCTACCGTAGGGCCCCAAACCTCCCCACCCAATTTGGGGTATCGCCATCCCGAGCTTTAGGGAAGCCGGCCATGCCGTTGGCACCATGGCGTCAATCTGTGACGCTAGAGTCGGGTCGGTGCCTGCGAAAGTCGTGATGATGGCGTTGTGGCCGTAACCGAACTCGACGTCGTTCACAAGCGAATTGCTGATCGTCGAACTCAGTCGCGCCATGACGCTCTTGGACGGCTGGCTCCAATTCGCGCCGAGCGTCGGGAAGTAAGTGTCACCCCAGAAATTTCCGGCGTTTGGAAAAGGGTTCACCCAGGAATCCTGCGTCCAACGCACAGTCACCCGGTTGCGCGACGTCACGTCGTAATCACCGCGCACATTCCACTCGCTCCAGTTCTGACCGTTTCTCTGCGATTGCGCCCAGTTATTTAAACTTCCTCCCGTAGGCGTGAGGTTTGGCGTTGGATAGTAGTGGGTGTACAACGTGCCAACGGGGTCTGGGCTAGCAATGGCGAACTGACAAAATCCGGCCACGTGGCACGTTGTCGCCTGAAATTGGCTGGGAATAGTGGGGATCGTAGCTCCGCAGGTCGCAGTTGTTCCGGGGGTAGAGCCATAGGTTTGTGCATCCTGGCTGAAGTCTCCCGCTGCTTCAAGCGTTGTCGGCACGCAAGCTGCCTCGGCTACGCCCTGAATCTGCCGGTTCCACTCCTGATTCCACCAAATGAAAAGCTTGTTCTTGATGATTGGACCGCTGACGTTATAGCCGAAGTCGTTGCGCCGGAGCTCCGCCTTGCCCAAGCCGTCCTTGTTCGAGAAAAAGTCATTGGCAGCAAGCGCGTTGTTCCGGCCCATGTAGAAGACGCCGCCGTGGTACTGGTTCGTCCCCGACTTCGTCGTAAGGCTGATGATGCCTCCCGCGGCCTGGCCGTACTCCGGGCCGTAGTCATTGCGCAGCATCTTGAATTCAGCAATGGTGTCAACCGACGGATAAACCAAAATCGTGCGGCCCGATCCGACGTCGTTGTTGTTCACACCGTCGACGAGAAACAAATTCATGTTGTAGGGGTTTCCGTTCACGGCGAAGTCGGCGCCACCTGCCAGACCTTTGTCGAGGTGGTCGAACGTGTTCGCGGTTGAGACGCCCGGCGAGAGGGTCACGAGGTTCATGAAGTTTTCGCCGTTGAGCGGCAATTCTCGAACTTGAGTGCCTTCGACGACTTCGCCGACCACGGCGCTTGTCGTATCCACTTGAACGGGACTCGCTTCCACGACGATCTTCTCGCTTTGTGCGCCCACCTGTAGCGTGGCATTCACGACCGTAGCCGTTGAAACGTGCACCTGAACATCGTTCTCGACGAATTCCTTGAAGTTGCCTTGCGTAACGTGAACCTCATACGTGCCGAGCGGCAACTGCTCGAACGCGAAGGTGCCGCTATCGCTCGTCCTGGCTGTGTAGGTTTCGTTGGTGCCCTTGTTGATCGCGGTCACGGTCGCGCCGCCGATGGAGGCACCGCTCGGATCACTGACAGTTCCCGTGATCGAGCCGTTGTAATTTTGCGCGCGCGTCGCCAGCGGAATCGCCAGCGCCAGCAGCAGGACGCAGATTAAGGCGCGGATCACGGACCAGCTCTGATTCGACTTCGATTCTTCAGATCGCAAAGTCATTACACACCCCTCGCCCGAGATTTTTTCCGCTCTTTTCCGAGTCAGGAGGAACTGTCCATATTTAATATTTGAATTTTCCGTGCTACTCCGAGCGGGCCGCGGCAACCCACGAACACACGCTTTGCGGACCCACCCACCCAAGTAATCAAAATCTACTACTGGAGTATCTAAACTTTGCGGGAATGTTTGTCAAGAGAAATAATGATATTGCGGCCTAAAATAATGATATTCTAAGTCCTTAGTCGCGAGGGTTCCGGAGCTTCCCGCCCCCGGCAGTCGTCGAGAGACGGCCCTCTTTTGGATAACCGGCCGCTTTCGATGGTATATGATTGGCGGCGAATTCCGTCTGCAATGGGGCTGCCGATGCGTCGCTTCAGGCGTCGAGAAACACGATAGCCCCCTTTTAATTGAATAGTTTACTGGTATTTGGTCGTTGACCCGGAAGTTCCTTGGGAGTCCGCAGAATGCCTGCCAGCACCAGGAAGAAGAAGCCCGCCGTTCGAAAGGAATCAAGAGTTACTCTTAAGACCCTAGCACAGCACCTGGGTCTGACTCCCGGGACCGTCTCGGCTGCCCTCAACGACTCTGCCGCAGCCCGCTCGCTCCCCGAACATACGAAGAGGCGCATCCTCGAGGCCGCCCGCGAATTCAATTACCGGCCCAACTACTTCGCCCGCTCCTTGCGCCTTCGCCGCACGTACACGATCGGAGTGATCGCCGAAGAAATCGGCGACGCGTACGGCGCACTGATTATCAGCGGGGCCGAAGCGTACTTGCGCAAGAGCAATTATTTTTTCTTCACGGTTTGCCACAGACACGATCAAAAAGTTCTGCAAACTTACTCGCAACTTCTGTTGTCTCGAGGCGTCGAGGGCTTCATTACGACTGACACCTCGGTTAAGGTGTCGCTCGGACGTCCGACCGTTGCCGTGTCGGGACACGAGCGCGTAGACGGCGTGACGAATATTATTCTGGATCACAAACTCGCCGCGCGTCTCGCGCTGCGCCATCTCGTGGAACTTGGCCACGAGGAGATCGCTTTTTTGAAGGGCCATCCGCTCAGCTCGGACTCGGCGGCTCGGTGGGAAGCGATTTGTGAAATCGCCGCGGAACTGGGCATCCGCATTCGGCCGGAACTTACCCTGCAGATCAACAGCACCGTGTCCACTCCGCACCTGGGATATCCGTTCGCGAAGGAGCTGCTTGCCCGGCGACAGCCTTTCACTGCGCTGTTCGCTTACAACGACGTCTCCGCGATCGGCGCCATGTGGGCTTTCCGCGAGGCGGGATTGCGAATTCCGGAGGATGTGTCGGTGGTGGGATTTGACGATATTCCCGCCGCAGCCTTCTCGGAACCTGGCTTAACAACGGTTCGCCAGCCTCTCGAACGCATGGGCGAGCTCGCGGCGAAGACGCTGGTTCAACAGATCGAAGGCCGCAGTGAATCAACCAGCCAGATAACTGTCGAGCCTGAACTCGTCGTGCGCGCCTCAACCGGACCGGCTCGTTCACCCTTCGCTGCAAGCGGAATCCCGGATGCAAATCGAATCGCAGCCAGACGTGTGTAACATAGCGTCCCGTGATTGTAGAAACGCCTCCGAGCCAAGCAACCTGCGTTAAAAGAATTCCATCTCACGTTTCCTGCCGCGCGAATGCGGCT
Organism: uncultured Acidobacteriota bacterium; assembly: GCA_963838705.1. Classification (GTDB taxonomy): domain Bacteria; phylum Acidobacteriota; class Terriglobia; order Acidiferrales; family UBA7541; genus Palsa-147. Next base: position 147,034 of record CAWIRU010000008.1, read on the forward strand.
CAAATGCGGATAAACGGCATTGCTTTTGCGACGCCGTGATACTTACACTGGCCGCGTGGTGCCGGGAAGGTGAGAATGTCTCGCGCGCGGGGCCAATTGTTTCACGCGATCGTGATGCTGGGGTTTACCACTGGGGCGTTCCTCTTTCTCGGATCATTCCTATCTCCCGCGCTCCGCGCGCAACTTTCCACAACCGATCATCTTGCGGAGCCCGGCTTCTGGCCAACGCAGAATGTGGCATCCCGAGATCAGTTCGCTGGCGCCGCGGCCTGCGCGAATTGCCATGCCGCGAAAGCGGCATCGCAGAAGCAAACATCAATGGGAGCCACATCAATGCACGCTGGGGACTCCGAGATTCTCCGGACGCATCCGAAAATGAATTTCGCGGTAGGGGCCTATCACTACGAAATCGACACAAGTGCAACGGGAAGTTCGTACACCGTCACCAATGGATCGAACTCGATCAGCGCGACACTGCTCTGGGCATTCGGCATCGGACGCGTGGCGCAGTCCTACTTGTTCAAACAGGACGACGGGAATTTCTATGAAGCCCGAGTAACTTTTTTTAAGAGCCTGCAAGCTATCAATTTCACTCCGGCGCGCGCTTTGACCTCGCCGAAAGATACGGCGGAAGCGATGTACCGTCCCGTTGGTTCGGCCGAGATTGGCCGCTGCTTCGCGTGCCACACCACCGGCTCGACAATCGGCGGCGAATTCGACGAAAAAAATCTCGTCGTTGGGGTCAGTTGCGAAGCATGCCACGGCCCCGGCATGAAACACGTCGCCGCGATGCAGGCCGCGGCCTTAGCCGGAACCACCGAAAATTCTGCGGGAACAATCGTCAACCCGGCGCGGTTCGATCCGGTGGATTCAGTCGATTTCTGCGGCGCGTGCCACGGGACATGGTGGGACGTGAAATTTTCCGGCGGCAGAGGAGTTTCGACCTCGCGATCGCAGCCGTTCCGTCTCGAGGAGAGCAAATGTTGGGGCAAAGGCGATGCGCGGCTGACTTGCATCGCCTGTCACGATCCGCACGAGGAAGTGCGAACCGATCCATCCTCTTATGACCATGCGTGCCTATCCTGCCATCCTGCATCCGGCGAGGCGAAGAAAGCGGCGAGCCAGCCAGCCACTTGCCCTGTCAGCACGAAGCAATGCGTAACCTGCCACATGCCGAAAGTCTACGATCCCGACATGCACTACAAGTTCACTGACCATCGCATCCGGATTGCCCGAGACGGCGAAGCATACCCCGAATAGCGGGCGCAGGAGCGCGGCGGCCGTGGCGAAAAGCTATCCGCGCCGTCAGGGCTGCGTGACGGCAACGGGTCGCGAGCCTCGCAGCGCGTAGTACAAAATGTACAAGTAGCAAATGGCCGGCAGTATGAAAGCGTGATGAATTCCGATGCGATCCGTCAGCGCGCCCTGGAGCACCGGGAGAATTGCACCGCCAACAATGGCCATCACGAGTACTCCGGAACCATCGCCGGTGAGCGGCCCGAGTTCGGCAATCCCCAACGTGAAAATGCTCGGGAACATCACGGAATTGAACAGGCCGACTGCGATAATGCTCCACATGGCGACGTGGCCAAACGTCAGCATGGATATGCAAACGAGCGCGCACGCGGCAATGGCCGCAGCGGCCAAGACGATTCCCGTCTTCACCTTCTGCAGAACGGCCGAACCGATAAACCGTCCAATCATCGCGCCGCCCCAGTAATACGCGACATAGCGCGCGGCGGTGACCTCCGGCAAGTGCCCGATCTCCGGCTGGCCGAAGTAATTGATGAGAAGACTTCCGATGGAAACTTCCGCGCCGACATAAACGAAAATTCCAATCGCGCCGAATACGAGTTGCCGGTACTTCCATAGGCTGGCCTTCGGCGCGTTGCCGCCACTGCGTTGCGCCTCCGGAATTGCCGGCAGCTTGTAGAACGCGATCACCAGCGCCGCGGCGAGAAGAATGACCGCGATAATCAGATAAGGGAGCTTTACCGACGCAGCTTCGTGAACGCGATAGCTCTGCAGTGCCTGAGCGGACATTTGACGGACTTCGTCGAGCGCTCTCGGGTTGGCGCTCAGAATCATCAAGCCGCCGAGATAAGGCCCGATCGTGGTCCCCAAAGAATTGAAAGCCTGAGTGAGATTCAGACGGCTTGATGCCGTTTGGGGCGGCCCGAGGACGGCGACGTACGGATTGGCCGCCACTTGCAGCGCGGTGATTCCGGCGGCGAGAACCAGCAGCGCGCCAAGAAAGAGCGGATAGGATGGAACGCTCGCCGCGGGAATAAAAAGCAGCGCTCCAATGCTCATCGTCAACAAGCCGACGACCATCGTCCTCTTGTACCCGATGGTGTCAACCACTTTCGCCCAGGGGAGAGAAAAAATGAAGTACGCCGAGAAAAAAGCGAACTGGACGAGCATCACTTCGGCGTAATTCAAGTCAAAGATTGCTTTCAGGTGAGGAACCAGGATGTCGTTGAGAACGGTGATGAAGCCCCAGAGAAAAAAGAGCATCGTCACCATGGCGAGAGCGCGCTTGTCGGTCTGTACCGGGTGCGGTCCGCCGACCGGCGGTTGCGCCGTTGTGTTGATGAGTGGCATCGGTCGTCTTCCATCGCCGCACGATTGGGCTGCTTTCGCGCCGAAAAGCGGCGATGGCGCCCCGATGATGCCATAGACGAGAATCAATACAATAACGATTTTCTTACGTCGGATTTTCCCTCGGGTGTATAAGAGCTGATTCCGGACGGTTCCAATCCTCTGAAGAAAGGTGCCGGGAACAATGCTGAAGTCTCCGCTGCTGGCCGCCCTGACGTGTTGCTTTTCGCTTTTTGCGGCGCTTCCTCGGACGCTTGCCGCGCAGGACTTCTCGGCGGCCGTCGTGTTCTTCGATACCGGATTTCCTGCAGCGGATTCGGACGGCGCGCCGCGAGCGCAACTCGAGAGCGCTCTGCCCGGAGCACATTTTGCGTCCTCCGACCAACTCGACGCCCAGCTCAACGACACCTCAACTCGTTTGCTCGTGCTGCCGTATGGCTCCGCGTTCCCCGAACAAAATTGGGCAAGCATTGTCGCTTTCCTGCGCCGCGGTGGAAATCTCTTGGTCCTCGGCGGCCGGCCTTTCACGCGCTCCGCTTATCATGACCAGAACGGCTGGCATCTCCGGGAATACAGCGTTCGCTTCTCGCGCCAACTTTCGATTGACCAATACCAGACGATGCCCGGCTCGGACGGCCTGAGCTTCGCGACGAATCCCGACCTCACGATCCAGCCGCCGCAATTTCAGTGGAAGCGCGCGTTCAGCCCGGTCATTCGACTCAGCGATATAGACCTCTACAATCGCGGCGGGTCGGCAGGCGAGATTGACGCGCACGTGGACGCGCTGGCGTGGGGGACGAAAGAAGGGCGCCGGCTTGCCTCTCCTGCGATTCAGATCGATCACTATCGAGTCAGCTTTGATGGCGGACGATGGATATTCGTGAGCGCGGAACTTGCCGCGGATTTTTACGGCCGTGCGGACTCCGCATCTTTAATTCGAAGTCTCGCTGAACGGGCGGCCGAAGGCGCTGAGGAATTTACCGCTCGTCCCGTTCTTCCGCTTTATTTGCCGGGCGAACCGGTCGAGGTTGAAGTGCGTTCGCATTCGTTCGCGCACCCAGACACACCGCTCACCGCGAAAATATCAACTTACCCAGAAGATCAGCCGTCGAGCCGGTCAACGACGACCGTCAGTTTGCCCGCAGCGCAACCGCTCCTCCTGCCCGCGCCGGCTACGAAGGGCCTGCACGTCATCGAGGCCGAGTTGATGGACGGCAGCAAGACGCGCGCCGTCTACCGCTCCGCATTTTGGATTCGCGACGACGCGTATCTTCGTTCCGGCCCGCGCCTGTCCGTGAATCACGACTATTTCGAAATTGACGGCAAGCCGCTGGCGGTTGTCGGCACGACCTACATGTCGAGCGACGTGCAGCGCCTCTATTTCGAACACCCGAACGTCTACATTTGGAATCGCGACCTCGCGCAAATTCACTCCGCTGGGCTCAACATGATCCGCACCGGCTGGTGGACCGGCTGGGACAAATTTTGCGACGAGAACGGCCAGCCCTACGAGCGAACGCTTCGCACGATGGAAGCATATTTGATGACGGCTCGGAAATATGGCTTCCCCGTTCAATTCAATTTCTTCGCGTTTCTCCCGGACGTCCTCGCGGGAGAAAATCCGTATCTCGATCCGGAAGCCGTGCGCAGGCAGCAAACTCTCGTGTCGGCCGTCGTCGCGCGATTTCATGACGTGCCCTACCTCGCGTGGGATCTGATCAACGAGCCCAGCATTTCGAAGCATTTGTGGACGATGCGGCCCAATGGCGATCCGGTCGAATTGATGGCTTGGAATAAATGGCTCGCCGAGCGATATCCAGATCGCGCGGTACTTGCTGCGGCGTGGAATGTTCCGGCAAGTTCTGTCGACGGCATTATTCCTTTACCGCCGGAAATCGAATTCACTCCGCGCGGGATGTACGTGGGTCACAATTCGCTAAAGCTCTATGACTTTTTTCTTTTCGCGCAAGAGAGTTTCGCCGGGTGGGCGAAGTCGATGCGCGAAACGATCCGCAACGCGGGCTCGCAGCAGCTCATCACCGTCGGCCAGGATGAAGGCGGATACGTCGATCGTCTTTCGCCCGCGTTTTTCGGCCCGGCGGTTGATTTCACGACGAATCATTCCTGGTGGCAGAACGACGCAATCCTTTGGGATTCGCTCGTCGCGAAGCAACCGGGCCAGCCGATGCTCATTCAGGAAACCGGAATTCAGCGCGAGCTAACGCTTGATGAAATCGCGCGGCGCACGCCGGAAAGCGAAGCAACGCTTCTCGAGCGAAAAATCGCCACGTCGTTTGTCCAAGGGTCGGGCGCGATCGAATGGCTCTGGAACTCGAATGCCGACATGACGGAAGCGAACGAAACCCCGATCGGCGCACTCGAAAGCGATGGCACGGAAAAGCCCGAGGCGAGCGTCATGCGCGCGTACGCGACGTTTGCGAAATCGCTCGACGCCCACCTTCGAAATCCTCAGCAAGCATCGGTCGCGATCATCACGTCTCAGGCAGCGCAATTCTCCTCCGAACAGGAGCTGCAAATCGAGGCGCAGCGGACGGCCGTGAGAGCACTTGCTTACGGAGCGCGGTATCAACCTTACGTCATCGCCGAAAATCGAATCGGCGATCTTGGCACTCCGCAGCTTGCAATCCTTCCGTCGCCCCAGTCGCTCGCGGAATCTACGTGGCAAGCCGTGCTCAAGTATGCGAACGACGGCGGCAACCTGCTGATCACCGGGCCGCTTGATCGCGACGAGCATTGGCACGTCATCGCCAGAGAATCGGATTTGCACGTGGACGGATACGCCGAGCCTCTCACCTATCACACCGCAAGCATTCGCTTGAAAGATCGCGACATGCCGCTTTCGTTCAATCAAACCATGCAATTCGCGCTTGAATCGCTTCGTTTTAAAGACGGTTCGACCCTGAAAGAAGTCCCTTACGGCAAAGGACGCGTCTTCTGGGCCGCATATCCGGTGGAGTTGGCCGAGGGGCTTGGTCCTGCGACCGAGCTTTACAAATATGTGGGTGACCGCGTCGGATTGAAACGGGCGTTCGAGCTTCAAACCCCACTTTCCCCCGGCGTCCTCATTTACCCAACCGTGCTCGAAGATTCAGTTTTGTACGTCCTCGTCTCCGACAGTGCCGATGATTCAAATGTTGACCTCCGAGACAATTTGACCAGCGCGCGCCTGACGCTGACGCTGAAGGGCCAGCACGCGGCGCTCGCGCTCATAGACAAACAATCGAAAGCCGTTATCGCCAAATACGGATTTTGAGCCAGCAGTTCAGCTCCGGCGATACAGGACACAAGCTGCGTGTCTCTCTCCTGAAAGAAAATCTGCGGCGGACTATCAAAATGCGTGAGATCAGGGCGTGAGAGTGAGGAAGGTCACGCCGTAGCCGCCGAGCGCGATGATCATTTGCGGGGCAGACGAAACCGCGACCGGAGACGGCCCGCTTGCGATATTGGTGTTCGTGTCGAGCGTGAGCGTCGCGGCACTCGAAAATTTTCCGAGAGCGGAAACGTCCACAACGACCGTGCGAGGGTCGCCGGTGCCGTTGTTGTCGCTCGCGGCGTGAACGGCGCGGTCCGCAATCATGACCACGACCGACCCATCGCTATTCTTCGTCGCGAGCACTTCGACGGTTGATGTGTCCGTTGCGGTGAGAGCGAGGATGCTCGGCGGCGTGGCGGACGGAAACATTTGTCCCAGCGCTTGATCCACCCAATAACTCAAGTACATATTTCCGGAGGTATAGTCCACTTCACCGAACTGCTGATCGGCATCGTAATCCCAGTGATAAAGCGCCTGATTACCGGCCTTGCCGAGTTGCGAAAAAACATAAGGCCGCCAAGCGGCAAAAAAAGCGCTGGTGCCCCGCAGGTCAGTGACAAACGTCTGGCCGGGATTGCAGGCGCTCATCCCGTTTGAGGTGGCATAGTCCGCGTTCACATTATTTTCTGTCACCCATACGGGCACGGCCGCGAGGTCCGCGCGCGTCTGCAGCTCCTGATAAAAATAGCCGACGTCGCTCACAAATCCAGGAATCGTGCTGAAAAGCTGCGTGTCGGTGTCCGTCTGATCGCACGAGGAATAAAAATGAGTGGAAACGATATTCACCTGCGCGTTCACTCCACCCGCACTCGGAGCGGCCACGAACGTCGGCAAATTATTTCGCGGATCGCCGTCTCCGGAATTGAAATCAGAAAGTTCCAGCGCCGAAAACTTGATCGTTGGGTCTACGGCCAGCATTGCGGGCACGACGGCGTTGTAGAGTTGCACGTAGTCGGCCGGCGTCAGGCCGTTGATGTTGTACTCATTGAAAATTCCCCACCAGGTAATCTTGTTTGCGCTGGGTGATTTAAATAGCTGCCCGCCCCAAGTGAAGCCGCCGGTGTTGTAATACCTCACGAGGTTCGCGCTATACGCCGCGAATTCATCGAGATTCGCCATGTCGAACTGCCCATTGGCATCATTCATGAACGCCGGAGCCACCGCGACTTGAAATTCCGGGCTGTGATCCCCGGCGCTCAGGACCGGTTGCACGATGGCATCGAGAGTCGTGAAATCCCAATCGCTTGGCTGCTGAGGATTTGAATCGGCCACCATCGGGACAGCTTGGGAAACTCCCTGCAAGCGGATGTGCTGGGGTCCCAGATTGTTCAGAGGCGTGAGGCTCGGATGGTTCATGAAGAATTCGTAGTCCCACTCGGCAGGCTGAAAAGAGGTGGACATGAATTGCTGGAGCGTGCCGTTCACGCCTTGATTGGTGGCAACGGAATTGGCCACGGCCACCGAAACGGCCACGACAAGCGAGAGATTTTGGCTGACAGAAGAACTGCCCGACGTTGCGGTCACGGTCTCCGCGTAAGTGCCGGCGGAGGTGGCAACGCTGCTGGTGAAAATGATGCTCCCGGCCGTGCTGCCGCTCGGCTGAGCGATCTGAGCGGTCGTGCCATTCGGCAAGGCGTTCACCGCGAGTGTTGCCGCGCTCGAATTTCCGGTGACGGTCGCGGTGACCGTGGCCGGAGTTCCGTTCTGCTGCGCCACGACCGAGCTGGTCGATAACGAAAGATTCAAACCGCCCGACTGGCCGCCGCCTGATCCGCCCGAGCCGCTGCCACCGCCGCCGCAAGCCACGGCCAGAAGGCAAAACGCAGCAACACACGATAATGTTCCTACCCGGCAAACGATCGGATGAGCCGTCATCCGAGCCCTCGTCGCAATGGATGCACGTGAATTCAAGAAATGAGCATATCCCCGACCATCTACTCCCACTTCCCTTTGCCTTCGACAATCGTGATGTAGCGATCGATCGGCAAATCCGTGAAGCGCTCGACGGCGCCGTCCGGCTGCGGCCACTTCACTTCCAGCGAATCCATTTTCGCGCGCTGGCCAATCCCCAACACAACGCGAGGGTCGTGAGATGACAAATAGCTGCCGCCTCCAACCTTCATGCGATGGCGCTTCAAATCGCCCGCCTGATAAGTAATTCGCGCGCCGACTGAATCCGGATTAGACTTGCGGCCCACCAGACGCACACCCAACCAATGATTCCCTTTTCCGATGTTGTTGCGCAATAGAACTGGCGCGCCGTCGTTGTTACTGATGAGCACGTCCACCGCGCCATCATTATTGAAGTCGCCGATCGCCAAGCCGCGCGCCGCAAATGATTTCGAAAATACGGGGCCGCTCTGCGCGCTGACATCCGTGAAAGACTTCCCGTCATTTCGAAAGAGCAAAAGCGGCTCTCTGTAAGTCACCTGCCGCGAGAATTCTCCAACGAGATCGTCGGGATATCCATTCGCAATGATGAGGTCGAGATTCCCATCGTTGTCGTAGTCGAAAAATTTCAGCCCCCAACCGCTCATCCAGCGCGTCGCCATGCCGATGCCGATCGGCATCGCCACGTCATCAAACGTTCCGTCTCCATTGTTTTTGTAGAGCGAGAATATTTCCTCGTCAATGTTGGCCACGAACAAATCCATCCACCCATCCTCATTGAAATCAGCGGAATCAACGCCCATTCCGGAGCGCGCTCGCCCGGCATCGCTATAGCCGACGTCGGCCGCGAGCCCCATTTCCTCGAATCGCCCGCCGCGGTTCACGAACAGAAAATTCGCCAGCGTGTCATTCGAGACGAAGAGATCCATTCGCCCGTCGTTATTCACATCCGTCGCGACAACGCCCCATGCCTTGCCAGGATGATCCGCGATCTCCGATTCCTTGCTCACGTCCGTGAACGTTCCATCGCCATTGTTGTGAAAGAGCCAGCTCGGGCGCGGCTTATAGATTCTCGGAATGCAGTAGTGGTGCGTGCCGTCACTATCTACGCCGCATGGCAGAGACTTGTCGAATTCTGCGAACTGGCAGACGAAAAGATCGAGCCGCCCGTCGTTATCGTAATCGAACCACACGGCGCTCGAACTCCATCCCGGCGCGGCCACGCCGGCCTTTTCCGTGACGTCGGTGAATGTTCCATCGCCGTTATTGTGGAAGAGGATGCTGCGCCCGAATTGCGTGACGTAGAGATCAGCAAAACCGTCGCCGTCGTAGTCTCCGGCTGCAACTCCAAATCCGTAGCCGCCGCAACCGACGCCCGCCCGTTCGGTTACGTCCGTGAAAGTTCCGTCGCGATTGTTGTGATAGAGCGCATTTCGCAGCGGGCGCGCAGGAGTATAGAAATCGGATTGGCCGCTGTTGACCAGATAGATGTCCATCCAGCCATCGTTGTCGTAATCGAAAAACGCGCAACCCGCGCCGCCCGTTTCCGGAAGATATTTTTCGGCCGACTTGCCCGCCGTGTGCACCCAAGTGATGCCGCTACTGGCTGGCGGGATCTCTTCGAATGGATATTGCGATGGTGCCGCAAAGGCGCTGAGCAGGGGGAGTTTTTGCAATCCCAGGATCGCAGGAGCCGCGCTGAATTGCTGCAGGAATCGGCGGCGCGGAAGCAATTGGGACAGTCCCGGTAAAGATTCCTGAAGTTTCCGCCGCCGCATCCCCGGAACAATACCACGACACAGAAATAACAATTATCTTCGAGTTGTTTCGGTAGTGGGTCAGTTTCCGATTAGCGCGTTTATCAGGCACGTGCTCCATTTGGGTCCTAGAAACGCTGGCCAAGAAGCGCAAGCCAGACAGGGGTGGTAATATCTCCATCGCAATGAGTGCATTCACTGAATTTCGGCGTTGGTTGTGGAGCGACTCGGGAAGACCCAATTTTCTAACGCGCATGGGAATTCCCCGAATCGTGACGAATTTGCTGGCGTTCCTACTGGGCTTCATTGCGCTCTACTACCTACAGCTAAGGTATTCGTCCGCCGGCGATGGAGTGAAATTCCGTCTCTTTGCGCATAATCCATTTATTGTGACTGCGTATGCCGCCCTCTATGTTGCAATCCTTACCCGAGAATTCCTCTCCTTCAGATTCAAAGTGAAGGGAGGAAGCCTGGACAAGTTCATGCGAGCGAACTGGAGTGAGCCATTAGTAAAGGTCTCAATAGCCGCTACAGCGTCGATGCTGTTGCTTTTCTTGATCGGCGCTTTCGTATTCCGTTCCCAGCTAAAGTGACCCGAATCGGCCCGCTCATCTGCCCAGTCGTCAAAGTCCCGATAAGTCGCGTTACCGGACATTTCGTTTGCCCGGAATGTACGTCTCCGGTACCGTCAGGATTCCAATGCTGAATGCACTCTGTAAGATTTGGATCCTCGCCTCCATATCGGTTGCTGCAATGCAACCACTCTTGTCTGCTCAGTCGCGGGAGCCTTCGCACGCTCCCGGGTGCGAGGAAAGCCATCGCGTCATCACTCCCAGGAATCCCCGCGTGGGAACAGATGGAAACATCCTTGCCGGACAGGCAATCGTTCAGATGAGACTCGCTCTCGACGAGAATACGAGAGTGAGAGTTGTCGAGTATCCCCGTTCTTCGAAAGTCTTGGACAGCTACAACTCGACGATCGTCATCCAGCGCGGTCAGGAACGAACGGAGTACTCCGTCGGGCGGCTTATCAAACACGGGTCGAATCTCCGCCTGGTCGAGGTCGCCTCGCTATGCACATCGTCCTTCGACCAAGGGAAAATATTCCTCGCCTTCGGGACGCCAAACGTTGGAGCGGCCGAGGGCTTCGCGGTGATCCTATACTCTCCAGAGGCAGTTGATTTTCAAGCCTTTCCCGTCGCTAGCCAAGGCCGAATCGTCGTCAACAAGGCTGAGCCGGACAAGGTCGAGCTGTGGTCAGCAACGGGGCCCGCACGCCCGCTAGAAGATTGCGATGCTTGCAAGAAGCACTACGTAGTGCTGGACTGCAGAGTTGGGAAGCAAAGTGTCGAGTGTAAGCGGCGGCCTGGAGCTGGGAAGGTTGTGGCTCCAGATGCGTTCGAGCGCGCACGCATAGAGGTTCGTTAATCAAATATCAGGTTGCCGTCAGGAGGGGCCCGCCCGAAGTCGGAGCCAAGTGCGGCTAGCTCCCGATTAGTCGCGTTATCGGAAACTGGCCCACTACCGTTGTTCCTGTGCCAATGTGCGGGCCCGAGCCGCGGCCTGTGCTATTCTGCGAATCTGCTGGACGGATTAGATTTGCGCATGCGTATCCATCAGCTCCGCCATCTCTCTCAGCGTTTCGCCGTTGCGCTTCTGTTTCTCAGCTGTATCGCGTCTTCCACTTTCGCGCAGGGCGATTCGCGGGCATCAGAACAGAATGCAGCCGGGAGCTTCGACGATCTCGCGAAATCAGCTGCCGCCGCTCGCGACGCTAACAAGATCGACGCCGCTATCCAGGATTACCAACAGGCCGTCGCAATCCAGCCGGATTGGCAGGAGGGCTGGTGGTATCTCGGTACACTCGAATACGACGCCAACCACTACCCGGAAGCGATTGCAGCGCTGCAGAAACTGGTGCTCCTCGCGCCGCAAATAGGACCTGCCTGGGCGTTTCTCGGTCTCAGCGAATTTGAAGCGAAGGACTATGAGAACGCGCTCGAGCATCTGGAAAGAGCGCAGGCAATCGGCACCGGCGATGATGCGGATCTCGTCCGCGTCTCGACATACCATCTTGCCCTTCTGCTGATTCGCGCAGGCAATTTCGAACAGGCCACCACTCTTCTTGGCGCGGAATTCGGACAGGCCGGAATTCCGAAGCAAGCCAAGGCGGCGCTGGGCCTCGCGTTGCTTCGAGTCCCGCTTTTGCCCGAGGAAGTGAATCCATCCAAGGATGCGTTGGTCGAAGCGGCCGGCGATGTAGCGGCAACCGTGCTGCAGCAAGACTCGGCGAAGGCGATCGACGCGTTGCAGGTGTTCGTGAAGGAGTTCCCTGGGACTCCCTATGTGCATTACGCCTGTGGCCTCGCGCTCGCTTCCGCGTCGCAAAATCAAGAAGCGTTGACGCAGGAGCAGAAGGAATCTGAAATTTCTCCCGGCAGCCCGCTTCCTCAAATCGAAATCAGTTCGCTCGAGATTCGGCTGCAGCATCCGGAGGAAGCGCTGAGCGCTGCGCAGAAAGCCGTGAGCCTCGCGCCGAATTCTGCTGCCGCGCACCGCGCGCTCGCACAAAGTCTGGACGCGCTCGGCAAAAATCAAGACGCGGCGCGCGAAACGCAAGCGGCAGAAACACTTTCGCCCGAAAAACCGCAACCGGACGAAGCTGTCGCGCAGCTTTATCGCGTTCATTCCGCCGCGGAGCCGCCGCCAAACGGCGAGACTTGGAAGCTTGCAATGCTCGATTATTCTTCCTCCAAGTTTCCGGAAGCGATCGCGGCGCTGAAGACATGGGTGACTGATCATCCGGATGACGGAACGGCCTGGGCAGTGATGGGCCTATCCGAATTTGAGATCCAAGATTTCGACAACGCCCTGATCCATTTGCAACGCGGCCAGCAACTGGGGCTCAAGGGCACCGCTGTGGCGATTCAACTCGCGCGGTATCGCCTCGCCGGCCTGCTGAATCGCACCGGTCAGTTCGACCGCGCCTTGGACGTACTCGCGCACGAAAACGCTTCCGGGCCTCTCGCTGAGGAAATCAAAATAGCGCGCGGGATGTCCTTGCTTCGAATTCCTATGCTGCCCGAACAAGAGGAAGCCCCGCAAAAACCGTTGCTGGAAGCTACAGGTGAGATTGCCGCGCTCATGCAACAGAGCAAGTACGACGAGGCGTTTGCAAAATTTCAGCCTCTTCTGAAGGATCATCCCGACACGCCTTTTCTTCACTACGCGTTCGGCACGGCGCTCGCTGTTCTCTCCCGATACGACGCTGCCGAGGAACAAATGAGATTGGAACTAAAAATCTCGCCCAAGAGCGAACTTCCGTGGGTCAGCTTGGCCTCGATCGAGCTTCGTGAACACAAGGCTGCCGAAGCGGCCGGCTCTGCGCAGCAAGCGATCAATCTCGCTCCGAATTCAGCCGAAGCTCACTATTTGCTCGGACGCGCCGAGCTCGACCTCGATCGCACGGACCTCGCTATCACGGAACTTGAAACCGCCAGCAAGGTTGCGCCCGAGAGTCCGGAGATTCACTTCAATCTAGCGAAGGCCTACGCGAAAGCGAAGCAACCGGAAAAGGCTGACGCTGAGCGGGCGATTTTCGTGCGATTGAACGCGCTCGCGGAACAGCAGCGCAGCACGAGCGGAAATCAAAGCTACACGGGCCCGCGCGATGCGGCTGGAGTCACTGCCCCGCCATCCGGAGGAAGCGCCAGCGCAGGCGATAAACCAAACTAGCCCGATCGCAATCTAGCTTTTCGCGCGTTCGCGAATATCCTTGGCAATTTTTTCGATCTCTTTCGCCTGTTTGATGAGGGAGACGGGTAACGTTGAATTGAGATTCGTCGCTTCGACCTGCTCCTTGAGCTGCGACACCAAATCAAAAAGCTTCTCGACGTCCGCTTTCACAATTTTTTGATTTTGCTGCTCGATCGCCTTGGCCTTGTCGTCTCCCGTCCCGACGCCAGCGTTGTCGAGGCCCGCCGGAGCGTTTTGATTCTTGGGAGCGTTAGGCGAAGGCATGGGCTGCGGCGTGGATTGGCCGCCATGCTGCGGAATGGGCCGCATGGCGAGGATGCCAGCAACGCCGGCCAGTCCCATCATTAAGCTGCGTCTTGATTCCTGCATGGTCCCTCCTTGGATCTGGCGCGATCCGGGTATTCGCGCGGCCTTCTTTTGCGCACATATTACGCGCGGAGGTGCGGAAATCCTAGCGCCGGCTGTGCACCGTTCCGCGGGCGGCGGAGAGGCTGGCGCCTTCCCTGTGCAGAAATCGTCAAAATGCCTCAACTCTGGCCTTTACTAGAATAACGATTTTCTATAGCATCCCCTGAGCTTGGTCAGGAGTTGGTGGCGCTGCCGAATCGTTTCGGCACGTTCGTGTTCCAGGAGGTTTCGATGCGGACGAATTTAGGGCGGCAAATTCTTCTGCTGGCAGCGGTGCTTTGCTTCGCAACTTCGGCCTGGAGCGGTGATGATATTCCCAAAGCCGCCTGGCAGCGGCCGATCGGCCTCCCGGTCACGAACCCTGGCACCAAAAAGGCGACGCTCGATTCGTATCATATTGACGATGGATTTTGGCAGGGTGCGCCGGTCGGCGGATTTGGAGCCGGCACTTTTTCCCGCACCTATCGCGGCGATTTTGCGCGCTGGCACCTGAAACCCGGAATCGACAAATACCAGACGGTGTATGCGAATCAGTTCGCGATGTTTCAACAGGAGGAAGGATCGCCGAGCGGAAACGCACAGGTCCTATTCACCGATCATCCGCGCGACGGCGAACTGAGCAGTTGGAAGTGGGACTATCCGGTCGGCGCGGGAAACTATTACTCTCTGTATCCGCGGTCGTGGTTCGACTATAACTCCCCCAAATTTCCTGCTCACGTGGTTGTCGAGCAATTTTCTCCTGTCATTCCTGATAATTATCGAGAGTCGAGCTACCCAGTTGCGATTTATCGCTGGAGCGCCGACAACCCGACGAACAAGACGATCACAGTTTCCGTGATGCTCTCGTGGAGCAATATGCTCGGGTGGTTCCGCACGTATTCGCGCGACCTGACCCCGGCGCTGAGCCAGGGCGATTTTGATCGCTCGCAAAGCGAATCTCTCGGCTCCGGGAATACGATGAAAGGAATCGTGTTTGACCGGCATCGCGCCGGAGACGCCAAGAACGAATGGGACGGACAGTTCGCGATTGCCTCGATCGAATCGCCGGGCGTCGAGGTTTCCTATCACACGACATTCGTTCCGGACGGCGATGGAGCAAGCGTCTGGACGCCTTTCTCCAAAGACGGGCGGCTCTCGAACAGCGATCTCTCGTGGACGAGCACTGGAGAGCGGCTCACGGGAGCGATTGCCGTCCGATTCACTCTAAAACCTGGTGAAACGAAAGTTGTCCCGATGGTGATTTCCTGGGATCTGCCGGTGGTTCAATTCGGTTCGGGACGCGAATGGTTTCGCCGCTATACGGATTTCTACGGCACGAATGGGCAGAACGCATGGGCGATCGCCCGCGATGGCCTGCAGAATTCCGGCAAATGGCGCGATGAAATTGAGGCCTGGCAAAATCCGTACGTCAACGATGAAAGCAAGCCGCTTTGGTATCGCGGAATGTTGTTCAACGAGCTCTACGCTTTGACCGACGGCGGATCGGTCTGGGGCCGCGCGGTTGGATCGGATCCTAGCTCGCCTCCGAACTTCGCATTTATGGAGTGCTTCGACTATCCGTACTACAACACGCTGGACGTGCTCTTTTACGGATCAGTTCCTCTGCTGAAATTCTGGCCCGAAATTGACAAACAAGTGATGCGTGAATTCGCGGAGGTCGTTCCGCGCGAATATTCCGATCAGCAAACTTGGGCCTGGAAAATGGAGCACACTCGCGCGCTGGCGCTCAAGATGCGAAAGGCGAAAGACGCGCTCCCTCACGATTTGGGCTCGCCCTTCGAAGATCCGTTTAATCTGCCGAACGCCTACAACTGGCAGGATTCGAACGGATGGAAGGACTTGAACCCGAAATTCGTGCTGATGATTTATCGCGATTACGCTCTCACCGGCGGCAAGGATACGAAATTTTTGCAGGAGACGTGGCCTGCCGTGAAAGAAGCCATGGCGTATCTTCAGCGATTCGAGGGCGCGAGCGGCATCCCGGAGAACGGCGGCTTCCCCGATCAGACATACGACGAGTGGGTCACGAGCGGCGTCAGCGCGTATTCTGGCGGATTGTGGCTTGCTGCTTTGCGCGCGAGTGAGGAAATGGCGCGGACTCTCGGCGACACGGCAGTTGCCGCTCAATATCACGAGCAGTTTGTGAAGGCGCAGCAGGCTTACATCGCGAAGCTGTGGAACGGGGAGTATTTCGATTACGACAGCGGCGCGCAGTACAGAACCAACGTTCAGGCCGATCAGCTTGCCGGACAGTGGTATGCAGACATGACGGGCCTGGGCGATCTTGTGCCGCGCGAAATGCAACTGAAGGCGCTGCACAAGATTTTCGACTTCAACGTGATGAAATTCGGCGACGGCAATTTTGGCGCCGCGAACGGCATAGCCGCCGACGGAACGCTGCTCCACAGCAACGAACAAGTTCAGGAAGTCTGGACCGGCACGACGTTCAGTGTCGCGGCACTAATGCTTGACGAGGGGATGAAGGACGAGGCGTATCGCACCGCGTGGGGCCTTTATCACGTTTCGTACGAGACGAAGGGATATTGGTTCCGCACGCCGGAGGCCTGGGATGTAACCGGCAATTACCGCGCGTCCATGTATATGCGACCGGCGGCGATTTGGGCCATGGAAAATGCGCCGTTGCAGCGCGCCGCGAAGACTGCCGTCGCCAAAATTCCGGAGAAGTGATCTCCGAATGCGTCGCGGCGTGTTGCTGCATTTTGGTGCAAAAATAAGGCTGTAAAATCGTAGTGAAGTCCTACCTTATTTAGGGCTGAAATCGGCATGCGCGCGGTGCCGGCACGACTACTCCCCCAGGAACGGCAAAAGGCTAATCATTACCACGCAGGAGGCGAGCGGGAGCGCCAACCCGACCCTCAAATTTCCGGCGTGAGTCGAGATGGCACCCACCGCCCAGGGCACCGTGGCTCCGCCGAGAGCGGCAAAAACGAATAATCCACTTGCGGCGCGCTTCATTTGCTCGCCGTAGTGCCGAACGAGGCTCGCGACGAGCAGCGGGTAGATGCAGGCGAGTCCCAATCCGTTCGCGATCACCCAGGGCGCGGCGGCGCGGAACGTGGAAACCCACAGCAATGCTCCGTTGCAAATTCCTGCGAGGACCAAGCCGATGAACAACACCGATTTCTCGCGCATTTGGCGAAGAATGAGTGGCGCGAGCGCGCGGCCTGAGAGTATCCCTGCCCAGAAAAGCATCGGCGCGAGTTCCCAATTGCTTCGTCCACCCGTTCCCATGCGCTTGGCGAATGCCGCGAGCCAGCCGCTCAGTGAAGTTTCAGTTCCTACGTAGAGGAACAGCATCGCGGACAGCGCGGCAACGGTTTGAATCGGGACCTTCAGTTTGGTTGTCGAAAACGGCGCGTCGGAACTCGCCTGGGAGCGCGGCTCGATATCCATGAGGGCAAGCGTCGCGGCAATGAGGGCCGCGAATCCCGCGACGGCAAAAAGAAAAATGGAGAACCAACCACCGTTGTGCGCCAGCAGCACGAGACCCGGACACGCAACTGCGCCGATTCCCCACGCGAGGTTTGAAAGGTTGAGCGCGGATGCCCTGTTCGGGCCGGCGACATCGGCCACCCAGAGATTCGTGGCGGCGAGGGTGATTCCCAGGCCGTAACCGAACAAGGCGGTTGCACCCAGGCCGGCCAGCTCGCTGCCAAAATTCAGCGCGGCGATGCCCGCGGCGATGAAACCGAAGCCGATCGCGAGAGTCGCGCCATAACCGCGCCGGGAAATCAGCACGCCGAGCGAAAAAATTCCCGCCACGTTTCCAGCAAATTGCAGCGTGAAGAAAAGCCCGGCGTGCAGGTCGGTCATGGACCAGCGCGCAATCAAGATCGGCAGAATCGGACCGAGCAGCGTGGTCACAATTCCGGCCAGCAAAAATCCGGCGTAGACCACGGCGATGGCAGATCGTGCGGAACGATCGGCTCGTTTGGATCGGGGGTCGTTCATCGGCGCAGCCATTGTAGCCGGAGATGCGCCGGAATCGAGGTGAGGAGCGTCGGCGAGCGCCAGACTCATTTGTCGCGCATGGAGGAAATGGACTGAGGTCCGACGAGAAGCCGAGCCACCCGCCCCCCTAACATCTGCTCAACATCCAAAGATTAGCCACCCGCGAACAGGTCACGCGACAGATTGTCTCGTGGCGTGTTTTCGGCGCCGAACACGCTCGAAGTAGTACCAGAGAAAGCTAAATGGGAGGAAGGCGAGCAAGACATACTGGGCAGGGCGAGCCTCATTACGAATTGCGACGTACATCATCCAAAACGCCCCTAAGCTAGGAACGGAAAAGTATAGGAAGAGCAAGAAGATCACAATTCCGTTTTGTGGTCGCCACGGACCCGCAACGACCCAAAACGCGAACCCCATTAACCCCACTGAAATCAGAATCCAAAGAATGGTCTTCATAGAAAGTTATCGGCCTCCATTGGCCCGGCACGCGTCGTTCGCTAAGCTGATCTGATTAAATGTATTGGAATTAAAGCTGATTTCGAATCCAAGTACGGCTTGCGCGCCAAATTTGAACTCTTTTGATGGATTGAAACCGGTTTCTCCCGTCGTAATGTTCCATCTGTAGCCAAATGCGCCAAGCGAATATTCGTTGCCTTCTGTGGTGCCACCTAGGTTTCCGCCTGGCGGCGTCGGTTGATTGACGGTCGCATTTATTACGCCTAAATTCATCGTTCCTTCACCGCCGGTGTCCCCGGTTGATAGGTTCTTATACAAGGAGAATCCAGCCTTAGCGGGGCCGAGCTGCACGGGCGGGTGGCCGAGGCTTTCGGATAGCGCTACTTTTCCTGTGCTACGCTGTTCCGCTTGACCTATCACAAGAGCTGATGATACTACCGCGGTACTTAACGCAATAGGGCATTCGCTTTTGGCTTTCCGTTGCGTTTGCATTTACGGGTGCCGCACTCTCGCTGGAGGCGAGCGTGCGGAAGTGTAGCCGGTTCGATGCGTAACAAACTGGAGCGGCG
Source organism: uncultured Acidobacteriota bacterium (assembly GCA_963838705.1). Taxonomy (GTDB): domain Bacteria; phylum Acidobacteriota; class Terriglobia; order Acidiferrales; family UBA7541; genus Palsa-147. Next base: position 165,777 of record CAWIRU010000008.1, read on the forward strand.
TTACGGCCAGCGGCATTTGCATTTTATTACGTGCAGTTGCTACCGCCGCCGGCCATTCCTGGGCACGGCGCGCAAGCGCGATCTCTTCCTGAAAATCCTAAGTGAAGTTCGGACGCGATACCAATTCCGCCTGGGCGGTTACGTGGTGATGCCAGAGCACATTCATCTGCTGATTTCGGAGCCGAAGGTTGGCACGCCTTCGACGGTGATGCAGGTCCTGAAGCAGCGCGTATCGCGCCAACTCCGGCAGAAGGCGCGGAGACGGCGCAGCGCGAATCAATTGCGTTTGTGGCAGGAAGCGCCCGCAGAGGCGCCGCGTAGTTTTTGGCAGCGGCGTTTCTATGATTTCAACGTGTGGAGCAGGAAAAAGTGGATCGAGAAGTTGAACTACATGCACATGAACCCGGTGAAACGCGGACTGGCAGCGCATCCGAGGTCTTGGGCATGGAGCAGTTTTCGGTTCTATCAGTATGGAGAAACAAGTGTGTGCATGCCAGACCGGGAACCGGAGTGAACGACTGCGAGGCGAATTCAAAAATCGAACGTCAAAACCCGCACGCTTCACACACCGAAGCATGCGGCACCCCTAAAAGCAAAGCGACATCTAAACCTTGGCCACCCGCCACCCCTAACAGCTGAGCGGCATCCAATCCTTGGCCACCCGCCTACGAAGATTCGCCGCGCTCGAAAGCGACATTGAAAATTGTCGCGAGGCTGGGCTACCTGCCGTTCCATCCCGATGTCTAGAGCCCGAGTACCGTGTAGTGTTCCGTGTATCTCGACTCTAGACGCCACCGCTCGGCCAGAGCGGGAAATTTCCTCTCGATTCTGGCGATCACTTCGGATGTTTGTTGATCGCCAAGGTAAGGGAGAAGACAGCACGTTCCTTTTACAAGCACCGCATACATACCTGGCGGGTCGTATATGCCGGTGCCGGCGATTTCCTCTCGGTGTTCCAGCCAGCGAATATCTTGCGTGCTGACCTTGCGCTCAAGAAAGAACCCTCGTCCCTCAAAGTACCCACGATTCAAAAAATGGTCGCTCGTGGCCATCAATTGTACTTTCTTAGGTCTGTTCTTCCATGTAAACGAAAGGATGCCGGTAACGATTGACACCGCGATGAGCCATGGGACTCGGAGAAATTGCGCCGTTAGTCCACCGACGGTGAGGCCAGCAATCACTCCGAACCCAATCGATACCAGGTAGTTGTAGCTCTGTCGAACTTCGATGGAGATGCTGTTGCTTGTTTCTCGGACCTCGAATTGAGCGGGCATACGGTGCCGCTTTCTACGATGTGATACCAACAACCATTGAGCTAAGTCTCAGGCGGACGAGGGCCAAAATGGAGTGCGAAATCAAGATCCGGCTCGGTACAATCCCCGCACACTCGCACATCACCGCAATCTCTACCTGCTCCTGCGTCGTCGAGTTGTCAGTACTTGCACTCATAAGCATTAGACAAGTTGGCAGAGGCTGTCAAGTTGACGAAGGTCGTCGCAATCGGAGGTCGGAACGACGCGTTAATCGCCGAAACCCTCTCGTTGGGCGGGTGGCTGAGCCTTTCGCATACGGCCGCTCTTTCTGTTCTATGCTGTTCTGCTTGACCTATCGCTAAGGCTGATGATACTACCGCAGTACTTAACGCTATAGCGCATTCGCGTCTGGCTTGCCGTTGCGCTTGCAGTTGCGGGTGCACCCCTAACAGCAAAGCGATATCTAAACCTTGGCCACCCGCCATCCGAAGACTTGGGCATGGAGCAGTTTCCGGTTCTATCAGTACGGAGAAACAAGTGTGTGCATGCCGGACCGGGAACCAGAGTGAACGATCGCGAGGCGAATTCAAAGGTCGAACGTCAAAACCCGCACGCTTCACACACCGAAGCATGCGGCACCCCTAACAGGAAAGCCACATGCAGACCTTGGCCACCCGCCTACTGGTCGAATTCAAAAGTCGAACGTCAAAACCCGCACGCTTCACACATCGAAGCGTGCGGCACCCCTAACAGCTAAGCCACATGCAGACCTTGGCCACCCGCCATGCGGCACCCCTAACAGCTGAGCAACATCTAATCGTTGGCCACCCGCCGGACCGGGAACCAGAGTGAACGATCGCGAGGCGAATTGAAAAGTCAAACGTCAAAACCCGCACGCTTCACACATCGAAGCATGCGGCACCCCTAAAAGCAAAGCGATATCTAAGCCTTGGCCACCCGCCAAATCGAGCTGTCGGAACCCCGCAACGCATAGGATTTGAACGGTGGAGGAGGGCGGTGGGCTAAAAGGTATCAACCGGTTTCTTCCGTCTAGCGATTGCCGCAACATTCCACTATCTTATTCTTAAGTTTCCGACCACGGCACGTTTTGTCGAAGGGACATCGTGTTACGGATCAAACTGCTTTTGTGCGCTCTGTGTTTCGTGCTGGCGGGCGGCCGAGTTGCTTCTGCTCAAACACCTCAGGCCCATCCAGGCGATGTCGGTGTAACCGAATCAGAGGAACAGTTTGACGAAGCCGCGAGAGCGCATAAGGTTGAGCTTCATGATCTCGGAATATATCGCGGCGTTCCCATGATCGTCACAACACGGTCAGCCTCACCGGCACACGGCTGGGTGCCGGAGGTCTTGCGCGAATACTATCTTCCGGGAACAAGCGTTCTCTTCTACGGCTTTCACTCCGGGCAACTCTCCACCTGGCTGATCACATCGGAAGGAATAATCGCTCATCAGACAGTGACGACCTCTGCGGATCAACTGGCTGCCGTCATCAATGACCTTAGGCTTTCTCTTGACGTCGAAGCCATAAGTCTGTCCCGAGCGCCGATCCGTCGCGGCGCTCAGCCTGCAACTGTCGCGGAAGAGCCGCGAATCAAATTCCAGGACGCCGGGATGCGCGCCGACGCCCTGCTGTTACCGGAGCCGATCGCGGAGAAGTTGAAACAAACCAAGTATCTGATCGTCGTACCTGTGCTGGGCATAGGCAGCGTTCCATACGCACTCCTTCGACCTTTCTCGGGCAGCGAATACTTGATTGATAAAATGTGGGTGTCTATCGCGCCAAGTTTGTTTGATATCGCCGTGGATGACTTGACTTCGAATTACAATCGCTTATCGCACGCTCGCACCCTTCGTTGGGCCTTTGGCCCGTCTATAGTCGTGGGCAACCCAGACGTTTCATCCGATCCGGACTGGATATTTCCTCCACTGCCTGGAGCAGAGAAAGAAGCCAAGACCGTCGCAACGATGGTACATGCTCAAGCTCTGACGGGCCGAGCGGCCTCCAAGTCAAATATCTCAGACAGACTAAGTGACGCCGATTTTCTGTATTTCGCGACGCACGGCGTGGCTGACCCCGAAAACCCCGTTGACGGCAGCTTTCTTGCCCTATCAGGATCGACCCGCGATGAAATTCATTGGACGGCAAGAGAGATTCAATATCGGAGGCTAAGGGCGAGTTTGGCTGTACTGAGCGCCTGCCAAACGGGTCTGGGAAAAAGCCACGATGCCGGGATCATCGGATTAGCCCGCGCGTTTCAAATCGCCGGAGTGGCGCAGGTCATTATGAGTTTATGGAGTGTTGACGATGAGGCAACTTCACAACTAATGCAGGAATTCATCTCCAATTTGAACTCCTGCGTTGGTGAGTCAGAATGCAATCCAGCAGAGGCGTTGCGAGCGGCAATTCTCGAATTCAAGAGTAATCATCCCGATCCAAAGCTTTGGGCACCGTTCGTCGTTTTCGGCACGTTCCGATGGGCACGGTAGAATTACTGATGCAAGGTCGGCACGCCTGTACGTCTAACGCGCCGTCCTTAGTAAAATCGTACATCGCCCGATGACGATCTCATGAGCGAAGGCACTGCGAATCCAAGAGTCGAACGTCAAAACCCGCACGCTTCACACGTCGAAGCGTGCGGCACCCCGAACAGCTGAGCGACATCTAAGGCTTGGCCACTCGTCCTTTTTCATTCTGAGATGCAAGCCCATATCGTATTGCCGCTTCAAGCGTATCGATGTTTATATCCTTTAGAGCTTTAAACCGAATGCAATATCCGGTCACGCTCGCCTTGCCTAGTTTTTTTCCATACGTTTTGGCCAAGTGCTTCTTATCTTTGAGACCAAGAATATAGACAGAGATCCCCGTGTTGTTTCCGCTCACACCAATTTGAAAAAACTCTCTGCTTTTTCCATTGGCATATTTTATTGTGTGAAACCCATATCCAATCGTAGGGTTGGAGACAGTATTATTTTTGCCGTCTTTACCGTCGAAGAACCATAATTTGCATTCTGGCGACACTTGAAGCGTGAGCCGATGCAACTCTTGCATGTCACTGCGTTTTGGCTCCGGCTGGCTGGCAATATACTTCTTGATTTGTTCTTGTACGTTCATTTGTTCCGCTCCCCCAGTTGCGCGCACGAGATTGTACGACGTTTAATCCTTTTGAACCGCTCCCATTCTCGGTTAGACCGGATACTAGCGGGTGACGCACTCTCGCCGGAGGCGGCCTGCGGAATTGTCGCCGATTCGATGAGTAACATACGGGTGCGGCATTACGGCCAGCGGCATTTGCGTTTTATTACGTGCAGTTGCTACCGGCGCCGTTCGTTGCTGGCCACGGCGCGCGAGCGCGATCTCTTCAAGAAAATCCTGAGCGAAGGCGGAGCAAACAAAGTGGATCGAGAAGTTGAACTACGTGCACATGAATCCGGTGAAACGCGGTCTGGCAGCTCCTCCGAAGTCTTGGGAATGAAGCAGTTATCGGTTACACATCGAAGCGCGCGGCACCCCTAGCAGCGGAGCGACAACTAAACCCTGGCCACCCGCCTGAGAAATGAGTCATAACTGGGATTTCCATTTTGCTTGAGGTCCCGGGTGTATCGCTTTTCCCCGCGCTGTGAGCTATCCAGTCAACGCGGCGCGGCGATTGGCCTGAACACAATCGATTCCGACCGCGTGTTATTATTTCGGCGTCGCGATGGAATTGATTGCTTAGACTTGCTGAACGGGAGCGGAATTATGGCGTGGTACGCGTACGTTGCGTATTTTTTCGGAGGCGCGTTTCTGGTGAACGCGGTACCTCATTTCACGAGCGGCGTGATGGGGCGGCGGTTCCCGTCGCCATTCTCTTCACCGCCGGGCAAGGGAGAATCTTCGCCCTTAATCAACGTGCTGTGGGGCGCGCTCAATGTGGTGATCGGATATTTGCTTGTCGGCCGAGTGGGAGAGTTTCATTTACGTGAGACGACCGACGTGCTTGTCGTCGGAGCCGGTGGCCTGCTGATGGCCGTCATGCTCGCGCGATCGTTTGGACAAGTTTACAGCGGCAAATAGCGCGCGAAGTTCAGGCGACACCGGGCGCGGAGGATACAAAAGTAAATTTGGCGGGTGAGTCTGTAAGCCGGATTCGCCGGTCACTCCCTGGGATTTCAGTAACTTGCGGAAATTACGAGACATCCCCGTGCCGAAAACCGTCACGGATGTCAGCTTTGTCACGTTCTACTGCACAGTTTTTGCACACCCAGAGATTCTCATCGTTTTGCACCCGTGCCCTAGCAAAGGTGGCCGGCGCAGAACCGCTCCGCGGCATTCCCGCGCTTTCTTCGAGCACTGCCCCCTTCAAGTCCAAGGCGCGAGCGTTTCAGAAACGGTTTTCGGGCTAAACCTGGAGAAGCCGAGGGCGATAACAGGTGCCGCGCTGAATCGGTAAACAGCGCCAATCCAACTTACCAACTATTCGAATTCGGGCTCGACCCGAAGCTGGTAAGATCGCACTGAGAACAGTGCGAAAAACAGTGCGAGGGAATCCCGCCAAAACGAAACCGTATCGATGGAGAAAGGGACAGCCAAGTCCAAATCCAGGCGGGCGTCCCAAGAAGTCGCCTTACACCGATGCCCACCGCGCCATCGCCGAGGGGCTGGTGCAAGACCTGGGGATTAAAGCGACGGACTCAGTCGCAATGGCAATCGCCAAAGCCGTCGCAAGAGAAGCGCTCAAAGGCAAGATCCCGGCCGCAAAAGAACTCGCCGACCGAGTCGAGGGCACGCCGACACAGCGCCACGACGTGAACCTCGATGACCTCAAAGTCGACGCCAAGCTCTCCACCGGAGACTTCTTAGGGGCGATCCGCGCCGTCTACGGTCTCTCCGAACCTCCCGAGCCTGCCGAAAGGCCCGCTGCTCCTGTACCCGTATCAACTGAAGTGGGTGAAGGACGAAGCGCGAAGAAACATAGCGGACAAAAGTAGGCGAATCGAGTTTCCATTCGGCCGGGGTTACTCCCTCAACTCTATGTGCGACGCGACGCACGATGAAGTTCGAACGTACGTCCCGTCGAAGCGGCCTGAGATTCTCCCGGATACAATCACGCAGATTCGAAACCCTTCGGCAGCAGAAGCGGAAAAGATCCTGATCGAAACTCAGCGCAAGATCCGATTGCTCGAGGGGAATAGTGGTAGTGCCGAAGAACTTACGACGACGGAAATCTCCTAAACCACCGCCACGCTTACAGCCCACGCTTCCGATTTGATCGACACGAACCGAACTCCCTCACGTTAATCCTTGAAACTCCGAGGGCTGTGAACAGTTTTCTCGCGTTTGGTTGAAACCTGGTGAAGCTATTCCCACGTGGCCGAATTGCGGTACACCATTCAGGAAGACACGCGAAAATACGAGCAGATTCACTGTCCACGAATCAGATGCTACTGATACACGCAGCGGCGGCATGGCGCCAGGGAAAGAAGGCGACTTTGAGACAGCCGCTTAATCCTGCTCTCACTTCGCTCCCAGTTCCGCTGAAGTCAGACACATCACGATGCGGAGAATCCGTGTGCTCTACGCCAGCGCCTATTTCTGGAAGAGCCTCTATGTCGCGGCTTGGTCCGCTCTGCGCGGGTGAGCCCCCACTTCCCGTCCACTCTATGTCACGTGTTCAGAGAACGCGAGTACCTCGCAAAAATCGCCCCTGGCAGCATCGTAAGTCCGTGCCGAACATTTGGGACCCGCTCCGCCTGGACTCTTCGTCACCTAAGCCCCGAAAGGCCCTGCTCTCGACATCGAAGTCCCTGTCAGCACATGCCTTGTGAGAAATCCGGACTAGTCAGTAGTCGAAAGACGCTGCGCATCATCGAAATGGTACGACCGCAAGCCACGTCGCCGCATCTTCTTGGACGGATTCAGCTTGACAAAATTTCACTCCGTATAATAATCCCCGCAAAATGGCCTCTGTTGCTGACGTCGGTAAGTGTAAGCGGCGGACTCTGAGGGGAGACTGTATCCATGAAGCATTCACGTTGGTGGGGTGTGGCTTTTCTCCTGGCGATTCTTTTTGCATTCGGCATCCGCGCAAACGCTCAAACCGTTACGGCTGAACTCAGCGGCTCGGTCACAGATCCATCGGGCGGAGTTCTGCCGAAAACGACTGTCACGGCTGTCAACACGGCAACCGGCATTTCTCGAACGGTACAAACAAACGACTCGGGGCGATACGACTTTCCCGCTTTGCCCCCAGGCGAGTACAAAGTTATGGTGGAACACTCGGGATTCAACCGGGCTGAAAGTACGATCACGGTGCAAGTCGGCCAGATTGGCACTCTTGATTTCCCGCTGGCGATCGGCACTGCTGAATCAAAAGTTGAAGTGAGGGCAACTTCGGAGTTGACCGAGCCGACGCGAACACAGGTGAGCACAGTCATTACTGAAAATCAGGTCAACGATCTCCCTGTGAATGGGCGCGAATTCATCGATTTCGCACTGCTAGCTCCGGGCGTTCAGATTGGCGACACGACGTCGGGCAGTACCGACGTCATCGTCGAGCCCGTGACCAAGCTTTCCTTCGCGGGCCAGAACATTCACTTCAATTTCATAGCCGTGGATGGTGCTGACGACATTTCCACCGCATCCGGAATTCAGCGCGGCACGCCGCCGCAGGAGTCTGTGCAGGAATTCCGCGTCGTCAATACGGACTACACGACACAATTCGGCCGCGCCGTCGCCGGCATACTGAATATCATCACGCGTGGCGGAACAAACGAATGGCACGGATCGCTTTACGAATACGCCCAGAACGATGCTTTCGATGCCGTAAGCATTCTAGCTGCGCCCGGTTTTCACGAGCTTCAGCAGAACCAGTACGGCGGCGCCCTCGGCGGTCCAATTCAGAAGGACACCACGTTCATATATATGAATTACGAAGGCCAGCGCCGCGACGAATCCCCAACCTACAATTCCGCGGTGCTGAATAAGACTAACTTCGCGGCGATCAACAACGTCAAGACAACGGTCTTTCACCTGCCCGCTGAAAATCTTTCTGTATTGCGCAGTTCGAACTACGACAATGGGTTCATACGTCTCGATAAGTCGTTCAGTCAGAAGAATTACCTGTACGTGCGCTACTTCATCAACGACGACCGGCTCACGAACCAATCGCCATTGAACAACGGATTCGACCTGCCATCCGCCTTCAAGAACAACTACATTCGTGACCAATCAGTGGCTGGCGGGCTTACGACAAACATCTCACCGGACTGGGTCAACGAATTCCGCGCGCAATATGCAAATCGCAATTTCAATTTCCCAGTGGTCTCGACGCAACCACACCTCGAGGTATCAAATGTCTTCGCCGTGGGAGTGAACCGCGGCAATCCGGACATTTACCACGAGAACCGCTTTGAAATCGTTGATAACGTCACACGAAACTGGAGCAATCACACGCTGAGTTTCGGTGGCAACTTCGATTGGGTTGGCACATACGAATCTTTCCCGCTGTTTTATCCGTTCGAAGCTGACTTCGCAAACCTGGCTGCCTTTCTCGGAACCGATGGCGCGGCGCCAGGTCCCGATCCATTCGTGATTTTCTTTCAGCGTTTTGACGCATCAACAACACCTGAGTTCACCGAGACTTCTCTTCAAGGTGGGACGGCCGTGTATCAGGCCGGACCGATCTCTCAGGCGATTCGCGACCAATCTTCCGGCACGCTCAACCACTCCTACGACGGATTTTACGTCCAGGATAAGTGGCGAGCGACTAAGCGGCTGACTCTCAATGCCGGTGTGCGGTGGGAATACGAGACGTGGCCGAGCGGAGTGCTCGACACTCAATGGAAGAATTTCGATCCAAGAATAGGCCTCGCATACAACCTCGGAACGTCGCACAACTTTGTGTTCAGGGGAGGGTTTGGTCTGTTCCACGGGATTCTTCCCTCCCCCTTGCTCATGTGCCAGGAACCATCTTGCGGAGGTCTTTCGACGTATCCAAACCGGCCGTGGGAAGACTCGCTGAACGCAAAGACGGGCCTTTTCAGCTTCGCGAGTTCGCCGTTCATCACGTCCACAGCGCTCAGTGCATTGCTCACCGACGGGCTGTATCCCAACGGCGTGCCGTTCACCGGATGTCCTGCAGGCGGCGGCTTCGCCCCTCTAATCCCCTACGCTCTGGCGAACACGCTGGCAGGCTGTGGCTATTTGCAACCCGCGACGATCGTTCGCTTCGACCAGGGCAGCAAGACGCCGTATGGCATTCAGGCGAGCGCATCGATCGAATTTCAGCCGTTCAAAGACACGCTGCTGAGCATCGCCGGTATTCACCTCCGTGGCGTGCACCTCGGCAGCTTCTATAACGTAAACCAACCAGATCCGACAGACACCGTGATGGTTCACACTTCAAGCGGTGCGAGTGGCTGCAAGAACGTCTATTTCGACTTCACGGATATGGGCATCTCACCGCCTCCGCCCGCCTGCAGCCCATATCTCCCGGGATTTGTGATTCCCGGGGTTCCGCACGTGAACGCGCTCCCCGGTTTCCGCGATTTTGGCTACAGCGTGTTCTTCGAGGCCACATCCCGATGGGATTCGGTCTACGATGGGCTCTTGATCAACATGAACAAGCGGCTGACTCACAACTTTTCAGTTGAAGTCAGCTACACCTATGCGCATTCGATTGACGACGGTCCGAACCCGAGCTTCGTACTGATTCCCCAGGACAGCGGCGACCTCCAGGCGGAACGCGCGAACTCGGCGGACGATGTTCGTCACCGCTTCGTCGGCAACGCAACGCTGATGGCGCCGAAAACGTGGAATGCGATCGTTCGCAATTTCGCATTCAGCACGATCCTTACGCTTCAAACGCCGCAGTGGTTCACGAAATTTGCTGGCTTCGATGCGAACGGGGACGTCTTCGGGAACAACGATCGCGTCGGCTTCGAGCCTCGCGATACATACAGAGGTGACAAGCTGGCGACTCTCGATGTCCGCTTGAGCCGTACCTTCCCGATTCACGAGCGTTTCAATTTGCAGCTAATCGCGGAAGCTTTCAATCTCGCGAACACGGTAAACGTCCGTTACTACAACACGAGCTACGGTGCAGCCGACTTCTGCGGTACCGCCTCTGGTTCTGGTGCGCCGGGTTGCGCGGGCGCGACCGCCTTTTATAAGGAAGACTCGCCGAATCCTTTGTACGGTACGCCGAGTTCAGTGTTCAATCCGCGTCAACTTCAGTTTGCAGCGAAGTTCACGTTCTGAGTTCCATGGAGAGGCTGTCTCCTTTGGGGCCGGCTTCTCTTCATTTCGCCGTCAACTTGATCTCTTTGCAGAGCCAATGCAGGTCACTACAGCAGAATATCGCAAGGCGCTTGGGCAATTCGCTGCCGGAGTTACGGCGGTTACCGTCAGGCGCGAGGACCAAACTTTCCACCGCATGACCGCGAACATGTTTCCGTCCATGTCTCTCGAACCGCTCGAGATACTCGTCTGTGTCGATCGCCGCGCGCTGACCCACCGTTATATTTGCGAGCGCGGCAATTCCGCGGTGAACGTGCCCTCCAAAAATCAGGATGCGCTCGGCCGATTCTTTCCTCACTCGGAACAAGACCCGGAGATGGCGCGATCGCTCGGCGTCGAATTTCACGCGAATGGGCGCGGCACGCCTCTCCGCGTCGGAAGCCTCGTGCAATTGGATTTCAAATTGGCTTCAACGGTTGACGCGGGTGACCACACAATCTTAATCGGTGAAGTTGTGGATATGATTGTGAACGACGGCAAGCCACTCTTGTTCGGCGCTAGTCAGTATAATTATTTGATTGCCGGCGGGTAGGCTAGATCGCCGCGCGAATCTAAATCCCAGAAGTCTGTCGCGGACGCGAAGGAAGGCGAACCAGGATGCGTTTCGGAATCTATACCGAAATCCAGACTCCGCCCGGGAAGAATTACTCAGACATGATCTGGGAAATTATGGCCCAGATCGAACATGCCGACACGGTTGGCTTCGACGTCTACTCCGCGATTGATCACCACTTCTTTCAGAAATTCTCGATCTCTGCAAATCCGCTGGCCATGTTTGCGGCGGCGGCGCAACGAACGAGTAAGATTCGGTTCCGGACGGCGCTTCACACGCTTCCGCTCGAAGACCCGCTGCGCCTTGCCGGCGAAATCGCCGAAGCAGACATCCTGACGCGCGGGCGCCTCGAATGCGGCCTGGGGCGGGGGCACGCGTGGCTCTATTCCATGTCGAATGTTCCCCTGGAGGACAGTCGGCCGCGTTATGACGAAGGCATTGAAATCCTGATTCGTTCATGGACGGAGGATAAGTTCTCATTTGACGGGAAATGCTTCAGCTTCAAAGATGTCTCTGTCGTGCCGAAACCCGTTCAAGATCCCTATCCTCCACTGTATACCGGGGGCACCAGCGATATCACCTATGAAATGGCGGGCGAGCGCGGCTGGGGAATTTTTGTTCCGCCGCTGCTGCCGTGGAAGGTGTTGGAAGCACCGTTAAACATTTACAAGAAGGCGTGCGCGGAAAACGGGCACGAACCCAACATCGTCTACATCCGACCCGTGTACATTGACGAGGATGAGAAGCAAATTCGCAAGGAAGTCGAGCAGGCACTCTACAACTTCCTCGCGTATAACGCGTCGCCGGTGGACTCGCTTCAGGATGAAGCCAAAAAGGTCGAGCTTCGCGCCAAGGGCTACGGCTTTTATGCAAGCGGCGCTCTCGAGTCGCTTACGAAATTGACGTACGACGAGATCGTTGACCAGGAAATCGGTTTCATCGGAACACCAGAGAAAGTCATTCGTCAGGTTCGCGCTCTACTGGAAAAAGGCGGAATCGCCGAATTGGCGATCGTTTCGAACTTCGGCGGCATCGACCACTGGAAAAGCATCAAGACTCAGGAACTGTTCGCGCGGCATGTGATTCCGACAATTCGATCAGGCAAGGCGACCGCCGCCGCTTGAAGATCGCCGCAACACTGGTTTGGGTTCCAACAAATTCGACATGGCATCTCATCACGAAACGATAGGCACATCAAATTCAGCCCCCGTCGCAACCGGAGCATTCGCGGCTTGCGGCGCCCGACGAATGCTCGTCATGGGCGGAATGACATTGATCCTGGTAGGGATGCTTTTCGGTGATATCTTTGCCGTTTTCGTCCTCCACCAGAACGCATCTCGCATCAACGAGAATCTGCTGGCGGCGACGCAGGCGGTCGCGGCCGGGACTCCCTCCGCGGTGCCATCAAGCTTTGAGGGCATCGGCGGCTTGCTCGAAAATCGCGGCACGAAGGTGGACGCGCACTCGCACAGGATTGGCTTCGGCTATATCGCACTTCTCCTCGCTCTAATTCAGCCGTTCGTGGCGTTCAATGAATCCTTCAAGAAACAACTCGCATGGGTACTCGTGTTCGGCGCAGCGCTGCTGCCCGTCGGCGTATTCCTGATTCATTACGTCGGCCTGACCTATAGCCCTCTAGAATCGATCGGCTGGGCCAGCATTTTCGCCGATCTCGGCGGCTTTCTCGTTCTTGCGGTTGCCGCGATCGAACTGATCGGCCTCTGGAAGTATCGGCAACTCACTCCCGGTTCACGCATGTCCGACTCCCTGCTCGCGGATCGAAGCTGGACAGGCCGCGCGCTCTTGACGTGGGGCACGGTGTTGGTGCTTGCAGGCTTCTCGCACGGCTCGTACTACGCGGCCGAGCATCTGTTCGAGCATGAAGCCCGTGACGTCACGTTGCTCAATCGCATCACGACGCAAGCAGCTGGGGGCAATGCTGCCGGCGCTTCGCAAGCCGTGCAGGAATACGCACTCCTTCAAGGCCAGAAGGCCACAAATATTGCGGCTCATGCTCACATCATCGAATTCGGAATCCTGGCGATATTGCTCGCGCTGATTCAGCCGTTTGTATTTCTCACCGAAGCCTGGAGACGCATCTGGGTTCGAACTCTCGTGTTTGGTTCGATTCTGCTTCCGGTTTGCGTACTGCTCGAGGTTCCCTACGGTTTGCTATTCGGCGGGCTGGCTGATTTTGGCGGCCTGCTGGTGATCGTCGCGGTCGCGGGGATGCTCGCGGGAGTCGTGCGCTATGCCGGCGCGCTCGATGGCGCGCCACGAGGAGCCGCATGACGCGTTCCGGCCGCATCCTCGTGATCGGCGGTCTGCTTCTCGCCATCTGGGGCATGAGCTACGGTCTGTTCTTCGCGGTCTTCGTAGAACACCAAATCCTTGGCGCTATCGGCGGCTCGCTGGCGGGCGCATTCATTCACGCGGCCGAACGGAACGTGGCGGCGTCCGAAACGGCAATGCAGAACTACGCCGCTGCGAATTACATCTATGTGCGTCAAGTTGACGCGCACGGGCATTGGATTGGACTCGGATTGCTGCTCTTCGTTATTGGCATCGCCTTTGGAAGAGTCGGTTTTGCGGAACCGATTCGCCGGCTTCTCGCGATCGCACTCCTGCTTGGCGCGATTCTATTCCCTCTTGGAGTGCTGGCCGAAACTGCAAACGGTGGACCGATCCCAAGAGCTATCGCCATCGTGGGCTCCGCCATCATCATTACATCACTAGCAGGGATCGCCGTGGGCTTTCGCCGCGCGTCCACGCAGGACTAGCTGCGCTTTTTGTGGTGCTTCAGAAGTTTGCGACAGGCTCGCAGGAAAGCCGGGAAGACGCGATCGAATCGAAGTCGCTCCAGTGGCCTTGCGGAGGATCCAAAACTTGTGAAGGTCCGTTCCAAAAGCCTCCCTCGGCCTTTTGGAACGCCCACAGGCGATGTTTTTGAGAGTGCCGACCCAATGGCGCAAGAAACGGGTGTGACACCGGCGTATCAAAGGGCTGTCCGCTCAGTGGCTGCAAGTCGTAGAAAACTTGGGGTCGAAATCTGGATAACTTGACCGTATCAAACCATGTGTTTTGATACGCGCTTCCGTGGCAGCCCCAAAAGCATTGCCCGGCCCAGAATCCCTATTTCCTGAGAGAGTAGAATTTTTGAGAATTCGCGAGCCCAAATGTGCGGGGGCGCCTTAACTTAATCGAGAACTGGTCGACGGTAGACGACACGCTGCGGCCTCGCTCGCCGCTCGGTTACAGGTCGCCCGCGCCGGCCCCTGGAGCAAATCCATCTTCACAATCCAAGGCTGTGATATAAAAACTCTCACTTCTCCTCGACTAACAAATCGGGCCGGTCACGCAGCATCCGGTTCCTCAAGCCGGACGTGACAATTGTGGATGTGGACTGGCAAATGACAGGCGCGCGATCGACCGACGGGAAGTCCGCCGGCGACCGGAGAGGACTGCTCGATTGGATGATGGCACGGCAGGCGGATGGCTCGTGGCTGATTGAAATGATGCACGACACTGATTTGACGCAGTATCCCCTTCCGGCGAGATAGCGAATCCTGAAGGCGGTTGGCAGCAGGTTTGCCGCACCTCGAAAAAGGTGGCAATAATCTGCGAATCTTTCCCCTTTGCAGCCGGGCCCTGCAGGGAGATCCTTGGCGACTGTTCACATAGACTCCGAGCCAATTCGTAGTCCCGCAACAATAATAGAGGGCCAATCGGCTCGTTACGCGCCAATGGCACGCGGGTGTGTCCCATTGTTCGGATCGCCTTCAGGGGCCACGGCCTGACCCAAGCACCGCTTGCGAGCGGGATTTAAGGCTGGCGTACTCGGCATTTGCCTGTTGGAGAAAAGGCAAATTCGAATCGGCGGTCTTCCAGAGTTCGAGGAATCGTTGATATTCGGTCAGGCTTTTGACAGAGTCGCCCGCCAATGCGTGCGCGCGAGCCATGCCAAGGTGAGCGAGCGCTCCGAACGGGCAATTTACCGTAATCCCTCGATGGCTGAGTAACTTCTGGAACTCGGCTGCTGCTTCCTTCCCTTGACCCAGCGTTAGATATGCGTGGCCGCGGACATATACCGGATACAAAAAAGCGCCCAACTCTGCCTGCGGTAGGGGATTTCCCAATTCGTATGGGATTGAGGCCTCGAGAATTTTGATCGCTTTCGCCGGTTCCCTTCGATTCATTTCGATTGCGGCGCGTATCGTCGGCAGCCAATATCCATTGATGGCTGTGTCCAGCGGAAAGCGTTGCGCCAAGTCATCCGTCATTTGCGCGGATTGCTTCGAATCACCGGCGCGAGCTAACGCCAAAGCTGCCAGAATCTGCACTTCGCGGTTTGGTGGGATTTTCAATACAGTGCTGATCTGCCGCCGAGCCTCGGCAGAACTCCCAAACTCGGCATCTCGCAGGGCTGCATTCATCTGCCATTCCCCGGCCGTTTCCTGCTGATTGTTTGTGCGGGCAGAATCGGCCGCCCGCTGAGAGAATTCACGGGCCTTCACCAGCCGTCCAAAGTAGGCCTCGGTATCCGATTGTGCCGAAAGCAATAAGTTTTCTCCCTGGGCCTGGCCTATGGCCCAGTCCGTTTGCCGCTGCATCTCGGCCGCGTCACCTTCGAGAAAAGCGACGCCATAAGAATTCAAATGGAGATAAGGATTGTCGAGGTGGCGGGCCATCGCTTGCTGGTAGGTTGCCTTCGCATCGCTGAAGCGATTCAGTGCCATGTAATCGCTCACCAGATTGGTATAGCCAACGCTGCTGCCGGGATTGAGTTGAACGTCCTCCTGGATTGCTCTTACGGCCCGATCGTATTGACCCAGGTAACCGTAGACGACTCCTAGGTTGCTGCGGGGCACGTTATCTCGCGGATATGCTTGAGCCCATAATTGATACGTTTCAATCGACTTCTCCAGCTCGCCCGTTACGAGGTGATAGTAGTAAGCGGAAAGGCGAAACTTCTCGCGCTTGCTTACGTGGTCGCGCAGCTCGTAAGCCTTGCGCAGATTTTCACTGGCGAGTCCCGGCTCTCGCAGGTTCGAGTACGACGTTCCCAAGGCGGCGTATGCGGCGGCAAAATTGTGGTCGAGATCTATGGCGCGTGTGAAATAAGGAATGGCAGCGGCATTTCCTTTTTCCTGCTGAATTTTCTTCCCTACTGAAAGGGATTTTAGGGCGTCGAGAGACGGGGTGGTGGCTTCGTCGATCGGAGCGTCAAATTTTTGAACGCTGGCGAGTGATTCCCCAAGCTTCTCCCGGAGCGCCGTGGTCGTCTGGCCGAGCGCTTTCAATACGGTTTCCTTGTTCTCCGCGGCGGCCTGCTCCTGAGCAAGAACGTCGCCCGTTTCGCAGTTCACCGCATTCAGACCGATCACGTATTCCTTGCCGAGGCTGGCGATTGAGCCGGCAATATAAGCTTTGCCGCCGGCGCGCTCGCAAACATCTTGCGCAATTTCCGGCGTGAGCCGCTCATTCAATGGCTTCGTCATCAGCTTCAGGGTGGCGTTTACTTTGGCGTCGGAGAGGATATTGAGGAAGGGCGATTGCCCCAGTTCAACTGACACGGCCTGCTTCAGCGTGTCATCGAAGACCGGATCGCCCGTGGTATTCGCGAAGTCCGACACCAGCACGCGGTCCGCTTCGGTGAGCGCTGGCCTGGATCGCCACCACAGCAGATAAGCGCCGACAAGTGTCAGTAAGCCGAATACGAATGCGGCGGTAAGCGCCCACGTTTTTTTCTTTTTCCGTTTTACAGCGGCCGGAACCGGAACGGCTGCCTGCGCCGGTATTGGCTCGGGCAAGGTCCCGACAGCAATGTCTTCCGGGGACGGGCCCGATAGAGTGGGTGCGATAAAGCGATAGCCCTGGCGCGGCAAGGTTTCAATGTAGCGAGGGTTGTCAGCCGAATCATTCAGCGCTTCCCGGAGCTTCTTGATGGCGCTGTTAAGGCTGTGTTCGAAATCGACGAAAGTTTCAGCTGGCCAAAGCCTCTTTTTCAGCTGTTCTCGGGTGACCAGTTCCCCGGGCTTCTCGAGCAGAATCGTTAGGATTGTGAAGGGCTGCCCGGACAAGTGAACGCGGAGCCTATGTTTCCGCAGTTCTCCCGTTTGCAAATTCGCTTCAAATATGCCGAACCGGACCACGGAATTGCGAAGGAGACCGGGCATCGGACCACACCTAATTGTGCTGAAGGGTATCACACAAAGCCCGCCCGTTATATAACCCTTCAAAAAATTCCGCTTATCACTCGGAGTATCCCAAGCAAATACAGTGGTTTCCCTGATGACCAACAATTGAACCGCCGGCTATTGATAGTTCGAGGCCTTCTCGGTAAAACATCGCACATCGCAAACGAAAATCCTGCGTGCCAACACGCGATCGAACGTAAATCTGGCTTAGGAAGTTAGGAGAAAACGATGGCGAGCAAAGGGCTTCGGGCATTCCTCGGAGCGCTGATCTGTGCCGTGCTTGCAGTGGTGCCGGCAAGCCGGGCCCAGCAGCAGACAAAGACTCTAACGAATTCCGACATTATCAAGATGGCAACGAGCGGGCTGGCGGAAAGCACGATCTTGGCAGTCATGCAAGTAAGTCCGGCCAATTACGATGCGTCGCCCGACGCGCTGATCGCCATGAAGAGCGCGGGGGTCACTCAGAATGTGCTCAACGCCGTTGTGGCAGCCGCTGCAAACAAATCTAATTCTCCGGCGACGCCTCCGACTGCTGACACGGCAACCCCGGCTTCCGCCCCCGGCTCGCAGTCGTGGCCCCCAACCGGTCAAGCCGCAACTGCCAATCCAAATCCCCCACCCCAGCACGCCAGCACTCCTTCTCCGGGCCCGCCCTCAAATTCGCTTTCTCCACCTTCGGCAGCGACCGTAGCCTCCGCATCAAAGGAGCCTTCTGTAGTCATGCTGCCGGTCAGCGCGCCACCCGGATCCGCTGCCGCGCAAGCCGCGATCAACCTACCCCTCGAGAAAACACAACTATCTCAGACAAAGAGCAAAGCATCTTCGCTCGGTGGCCTGGCAAACGACTCAGTGACTACGCAGGCCTTACTGGCGGGGGTGAATACCGTGGCGTGGGACGGCATGACGCACAGTGGTGGTTCGATGGCCGGAGGCATCGCCACCAGCCAAGCGGCCGGCATTTTCGGCTCCGCGATGTCTCACCGCAAAGCCACAGTGACCTATCTTTGGGCTATACCAGGTCCGAGTTCCCCGACTCAGGCCACTTCGAATCAACCGAAGTTCTCGGTGAATTTTGCCGGATGGATGTACGTGAGCCTGGATGACTTTGAGCCCGTAATCGTCAAGCTCACGCCCACCCCGCCACCCAACGCCTGGCGGCTCGTGGGCGCGTCACAGGGAAAGGAAAACGCATACTCGAGTTCTTCTGTTGATTGGCAGACGTTTTCGAATTTCCTGCAAGACCAGGCGCCCACGCAGGTCAAGAAAATCTCTCCTGGAATTTACGAGGTTTCCGCGTCAATGCCGCTCGAGGCCGGTGAGTATGGCATCGTGCTGCGCCCGATTTCGAAGACCATGAAATTCTCCGGCGCGGATGTCGCGAGGAACCAGGGCAACGGCAAAGTATTGAATTCGGTTTGGACGTTCGAAGTGAAATAGAGGAATGCTAGCGACAGCAGAATTACTTGGAGGCGCTATGAGAGAAACAGAAGCCATGGGATTGAGCGGGATGGCCGGAGTTTTAATGGGACTGCTTCTGCTACTCGGAACTGCCACCGCTGAGCGAGCGCAAGCCACTCTTGGTGGTCCGGGGGCGCACGTCAATAGCGTTGTCTCGGTCTGCGTTAACCAGAGCAATGGCGCGATGCGCATGCTCCTCAACAGCATTCCTAGTCCGCCCTGTTCAGCGGGCGAGCAATTTGTGCAATGGAGCATTCAAGGCCCGCAAGGACTTCCCAGTCCGGCGATGGCCGCAAGAACTGGAAACCGCGAAACAAACCAAACGCTTCCTTACAGCGGCTTTGGCTCGGGTGATCGTTTGTTTCTCGTCAAGGACATCGGAGGCACCGATGCCGCGATCAGCAACTCCCAGGAGGAGGGCCTCAACGCTCCAGTCGGCCTTCGGGGCGACAAAGAAGATGGAATCGGAGTATTGGGTTTCGGGGGGAAAATCGGGGTGGAAGGGATTAGCGACGAAGGCTGGGGGATCCGTGGCTACAGCGATGGAAAGAATCCTGCTGTTGCCGGCCAGAGCGAGGACGGAGTCGGCGTGGCGGGCGATAGCGTGACAGACAGAGGTGTCTATGGCCACAGTGAGGAGAAAGGCGGCGTTGTGGGGCAGAGCGATAACGGCAACGGCGTCACCGGCGCTACTGGGAGCCAGACCGCCGCAGGCATTGTGGGAATTGGAAAACGTGCGGCCATTTTTAGTGGTGGGGTAGCTGTGCACGGCGACCTTTTGATTGACGGCAAACTCGTTTCCGAGAAGATCCTTGGCCACGCAAAGATGTTCCGAATTGACGATCCCATCGATCCGGAAAACAAATATCTCAACCATGTGTCCATTGAATCCTCGGAAATGATGAACCTTTACACGGGCGATGCCACACTGGATGCACAGGGTGAAGCAGTCGTGCACCTCCCTGACTGGTTCGAGGCGCTCAACAAAGACTTTCGGTATCAACTAACGGCCATTGGTGCGCCGGGTCCGAATCTATACATCGCAGAAAAGGTCAACCATAACTGCTTCAAGATTGCCGGCGGCGCGCCGGAAATGGAAGTCTCCTGGCAGATAACCGGCGTCCGGCATGATCCCTGGGCAGAGGCGAATCCGCCGCAGGTCGAAGAGGAAAAGACTGGAAAGGCTCGTCGGACATATCTGGATCCCTCGCCATATAACCAGCCGATCGAGAAGGGCCTGGAATGGGTTGAGAATCCGTATTTCCACCCCGAACTGAAAGCAATCTGGAAACGAGACCATCAGCAAGGGCAGCTCGCGAAAAATCACGAGCCGGCAGTCCGCGAGAAGCCCGCGCCGGCTACGAAAGCGGCAGGTGTTACACAGGACGCCCAGACAGACGTCGCAGAGGCAGTGAACAAGCCAAGAAGATGATTGGCAACGATCGAGGAATATGCCGGTTCGCTTGACAGATGAATGGGATGCAGCGAAAGGAGTGAAGCCATGGCTTTCTGTAGGAATTGCGGCACATCGTTGAACGAAGAAACGAAATTTTGCAGCTCCTGCGGAGCGCCGACGGGCGACGCTTCGCGGGCGGGAGTGTCTGACGGTCGTGCGCCCGCAACAGCCGCAACCGCAGTGGCGAAGCCCGGAATCACTCCGGCAGTGAAAATTCTGTTGGGGTTGCTGTGCGCTTTTGTGATTGTGGCACTTCTCGGCGTCGGCGCGGTTTTCTACGCCGGTTATCGCGTGCATCAGAAAGCTCAGGAAGTCAGTCAAATTACCATCGATTCAACCGCAGGCGATCCAAGCGCCTTGTTGAATGAGATTGCCAAGGCGTTGCCCGATTCCGGCGCGAATGCCGTGCCGGTTCCCAATGGCCGAGCATCTGGAAATTCCCCACAGCCCAGCCGCGTAGCGCAACAAGGTCCAGCTTCCAAAAAACTGGAAGCGCGGCACGTCGATGAAAAAGATGGCCAATGCGCGATCTTTACTAAAGAAGAGCTCACGCGGGTGCTTGGTGATCCCTTCACACACGCCGATGCGGACGCCACCGGCTGTGTCTACAAAGGCGACGGACGCGGTCAATATGTGAGGACCGAGATCGTTTGGCAGGGCGGACACAAGCTTCTAAAGGATAAGGCCGACAGTTTGGCGTTTCTCCGCCAATCGATGGTCAACCAGCATTATTCGAAGGCTGAGATAGATGCCCATGAGTTTCCGGTGGGCAAGCCTTATCCGGGCGTAGGTGACGAGGGGTGGATCACTATGTGGCCCGTTGTGACCGGGCGAAAGGGAGATGTCGGCGTCAGCATCGATCTGCGCGCCTATCCTCCCTCCGACGAGATCAACAGAATGTTAGTGAACACGGCACTCGAACGGTTGGCGGACAAGAAATCTGCTTCCGCGGCCAGTCCCACGCAATGACGGATCCCGACAGTTGCCGGATGCGATCTAAGGAGAAATCTAGGATGAAAACATATTGGGCGGGCTTGATCATTATTTGCACGGGATTGTGGATTGCGTCGACCGCACGCGCGCAAGAGTTCAGTGCGATCGGGGTCGCACGCGATACGACCGGCCACGTCGTCAAGAGCAAGGTCCGCGTGAGCGGCAAGAAGGTGCGTTACGACCCTCAGGAGACTGGCGCTGCCAACGAGCAAGCCTACAGCATCTTCGACCTGGCGCAGCGCAGTTCCACCGTGATTAATGTGGGCCGAAGAAGCTATACGCAGAAACCAGCAGACCGCCTGGTCCTTCAGATGTATGCATCCGGCGATTCCCCGTGTCCGCCAGCGGGCGCCACTTGCAAACATGCAGGCACCGAAACGCTGAATGGCCGCGCCGCGGACAAATGGGAGATCAGCCAAACCGTACAAGGGCAAACACTGCTCACCCGTGTTTGGGTGGACACGAAGCTGCACGTTTGGACCAAGGTGGAAGTTCTGGCCGGCTCCAATTTAGTCTTCAGCAATGAGCTGCAAGACATTCAGGAAGGCCCCCAGCCTGCGAGCCTGTTCGTCGTACCGGCAGACTACGCGAAATGATTGTGCCAAAACGTGGCGGCTAAGGTTCCATCGCATCGTCGTGAAGGCGGAACGCTAACGGTATCGCTCACAAATATGGATGCTTGGATCGCTAATTGGTGAAAGCTAAATGGCAAACTTCTGTGTTCATTGCGGGGCTGCTGTAGATTCTGACATGCGATTTTGTCGCGCTTGCGGGGCTACGCTCGCTGCGCCGCTCGATTCAGCGCCCAGCGCCGCACCGCTTTCGACAAGGGACTCGACGACGGCCGGTTTCCCTGCAGCCGGCGGTTCAGCAGCGTCCTCTTCAAATTCAAACCGGATGCCCAAACTCTTAATCGGCACCATCGTCCTAATTGGCATAGCGGCCTGCTTGTATGTTGCTTATTCCCCGAAGAACAAAGTCGGCTCTGGCACGAGCGCCGGGACTCAGCAGGGCTCCAGGACCGACGATGTGCCAGAGCTCGCGAAAGCAGTTTCGGGCGATAGCGCCGGCGGAAGCACCGCAGCCGACAGCACCGAGAAATTGCCCGACTGGAAGCAGGCAACGTCCGAGGTATTGGCGGCTCTCAGCAGCAAAATTCCCCTTCGCACGGACCTCACCGTCGTGACCGCCATTAACCAGCCGCTGGTGGGCGACTACGAATCTATCAAGAGTTTTGATTCTGTCACCAAGGATTCAATTCACATGAAGTATTCCGCGCAAGTTCCTGCCACCCCTGACCTGGCAGGCATGTTCGGCCTGAAGGCCCAGGCAACGCAATCGCCACAACCTCCGCGCAAAATTTCCTGCGCGCGCACGATTCTTCTATCAGACCTCGCGGATTCTCAAGACTACCGGGAATATTTTTGCCAATCCCAGGAGGAGAAGTATCCGGGCACAACCGCCATCAGCATTTCTGGAAATACCTTGAACCAGCTCAAAGCGACGGGAAAAGCAGATTTCAAATTCGGCGTCAACGGACTTCAAGAACTGATGTCAGCGTTCAAGAAGCTGTTCAACGCTGGGGCAAGCGGCGGCCAAGAGAGCTCGAATGATTCTCACCCTGCACCAGGCTTGCAAGGTTTGGACATGAGCCCGGACAAGCCGTGCACGCTGCGCCGGGTGGAGGGTTTTGACCTCGGGGTTCCGGTCCTGGTGAACAATCAGCCGGTAAATTTGCCTGCTGTGCATGCCGCATGCCAGCCCGCTGATAGCGATCAGGAAGCAAACTTCTATTTTCTCGATGATCCCGGCAACGCGCTGGCTCTGGCGTGGCAACTGGCCGGGGGGAGCGGCCGTCTGCAGGTGATCGAAATCACGTGGCCGGCAGAAAAACAACAGCCGGCGCAGCAATTGGAAAAGGAACTCGCGGACAACGGCCGCGCCCAAGTCTATGGCATCTATTTCGATTTCGCGAGCGATCAACTGCGCCCCGAATCGGCCGAGGTGCTCAAGCAGATCGCAAACGTCCTGCGCGACCATCCCGATTGGAAGCTCAGCGTCGAGGGACACACGGACAACATTGGCGGTGATGATTTCAATATGGACCTTTCACGCCGGCGCGCGGAGTCCGTGAAAGCAGCCCTGGTGCGGGAATACCAGATCGCTCCTGACCGGCTGACGACCGCCGGATTCGGAGCCACGTTGCCTGTCGCCGCAAACGACACAATGGAAGGGCGCGCGCGCAATCGGCGCGTTGAGCTCGTGCGGCATTAAGGCATTCCGTTCGTTTGACTCACGGAAACACTTTCGATTTCGGAGGAGCAGCCATGAAAAAAGTGATTTCGTTTCTGTCGACAGTGTTGTTGCTGCTCGCAAGCGTGCCGGCTCATGCCGATTTTAAGTACACTAACAAATCCGCGATGACCGGCGGCGCCCTGAACGGCATGGTGAAGGCGATGGGAATATTCAGCAAGAAAGCGTCGCAAGCGATGCAGCCCGTGATCACCACCCGGTACATCAAAGGAAACCGGATGCGCACCGACACTGAGGGCGGCATGATTCAAATCATCGACCTTGGTACCCGCCGAATGATCGAAATCAATCTGCAAGCGAAAACTTACAGCGTCGTTACGTTTGACCAACTCAAAGCCGCTGCTGACAACATGCGGCAGAAAATGGAGCAGGACCCCAGATACAAGAATGCCAACGCGACCATCAAGCCGACATTTCAGATTTCCGTCGGGTCTGAGACGCAGGTCATCATGGGACAAACCGCCAAAGAAGTGAAGGCGCGCGTGGACACCGAAATTCAAGGAAATGCCGGTCCTGGCTTTTCCTCTGATCAAGGCAGATCGCCCAGCGCAACCACCGAAGGCAATTCGAGCCAGCCTCAGCAAATGTCGGGAACCGTTTCCATGAATTTCGATCTCTGGGTAGCTCCGGGCGTCACTTCCTATCAGGAATTCAGCGACTTCTATCACAAGATGGCGCAGGAAGTGAACTGGACTCCGCCCACTGATCTTAGAATTGATCCGCGAATGGCGCAGAGCATGAGCGAACTGCAAAGCAACGCCTCGACGCTTAAGGGATTTCCGCTTGTGGAATATATGAGCATGATGATGGCCGCAACCGGCGCTGCGGGTACAACGGCGCAAGACTCGCAAAGTGGAAATTCCCCCTCATCATCTGGGCAGAACGTGCCCAGCAGTCCGTCGGCAGCGATGGTGAAGGGTCTCGGCGCTCTTTTCGGCAGACACAAGAATCAAGACACGCCCTCGCCGAGCCAAACCTCCAACCTCCCCCCGCCGCCTGCTAATCAGGGTTCCCTAATGGACATAACAATCGAGGTGACATCCTTCTCAAACGCCACTTTGGACAGTAACCTTTTCGAAGTACCAACCGGTTACACCGAGGTGCAGCAGGATCCCGATCACATGCTCGGAAACCAGACAGCGCATTAGATCGCATTCGCCGGACCGTCGCGTATCAGCGGACAGGGTATAGATTGAGCGACGGGGCGTGAATTAGTGGATGCAATCTTGCTCGTCGGAGAAGACGACGACTATCATCGACAGGGAGGGACCTATTCATGTCGGTTTCGCGAGAGCAAACAATTGGCAAGAGCGGCAGGGGAACGGAAAAATTGAAGAAACTGCTGGAACGTTTACCCTGTGACAACAGCCTCGCCTCATAGAGATTGCCTTATTTGGGCGAGAAATCGCAACCGCCGTCGGGCGTAGGTAATCAGTCCGTGGCGCTCGAAAGACAGGCAAACGGATTCCGGCAATCTTCTCTCATACGGACGCTGGCGGAGAACCTGTGCGGGACTGGCTGAAGGAGCTGCCGTCATTAGAGGATCGCAAGAGGGTCGGCGAGGACATCAAGACTGTGGAGTTTGGCTGGCCGATCGGGATGCCTGCTTGCAAGCCATTGGGAGACAGTATCCATCAAGTGCGGACGAATCTGGCCCAGAATCGAGTGGCGAGGGTGTTCTTCTATGTTGACAGGAAGCGCCGGATGGTCTTGGTGCACGGATTCATCAAGAAGACGCAGACGACACCAGACGATGACTTAGAGCTGGCAAGAAGCTACAAGAGAAAGCATCAACGGAGACTGACGTGAACGTAAGGAGAAATCGCAAAGGAACGGACCACTGCGGTTCGACCTTCGATACATTTCCCGAACAAGAAGGAGTCCGAGGAGAAGTCGAAGCCATCGCTATCAAACGGATGCTGGCTTGGCAGCTTGAACAGGCCATGCAAGGACAGCAGAAGACGAAACAAGCGATGGAAAAGCAGCTTGACAGAAGATGCCCAATCAGCTCTTTTTTCAGCACTCCTCGGGCTTGAATGAATAGGCTGCGGTGAATGGTTTCGTGGGACTCGCGCATACTCTCGTCCTCGGGATACTGGATCTTCAGCCATCCGGAAATCTGTTCCGGCGACCAGTCCAAAATCAGTTTGCTCGCAACGATCTTCTGCAACTTACCATGGATGGCAAGAAGACACGGCTTGGGCCGCAAGGCTGACTCGCAGGCTTCGGAATCCGCTTCACTTGCTCGATACTGTGGTCGGCTACCATGGCGTGCGACCTCTCGGCTCACCGTCGACCCAGCTCGCTCATCTCAATGAGTGGAAAAATTTGAAACCTCATCAACTTTCGGGTTATTTTTCTGACCGGAAGCTGGATAAAATACTCAAGAACTTTTGAGTATCGCACTCATTGGTTCTTGGACAAACCTCAAAACGCCTCAAAACGCCCTTTGAGCCGAGACCTTGCTGATCCCGAGTTCTGCCGTGATTTCGTGCTGCGAGAGCCAGTGCGCGCGAAGGGCGCGAATCCTCGCGGCATCCGCGACGCCTCGTGGCCTTCTGGGTGCCTGCCCTTTGATTTGGCCGCGGCCAATCCGGCCGGCACAAGGCCCGAATTAGCTCCCTCTCGAGCTCCGCGATCGAGGGGCCGTATCAAAGGAAATGCTTTGATACGCCTGATTTCTGGCTGATCCAGCGTCGAGTTTTCTATGCTTTGCGACCCCTGAAAGGACGACCCTTTGATACACCGGCATCGCATACCGCTCGTTGGGCGTTGGAGTCTGCGCCAACGTGCTATGCGGCACTGGACAGTGATCTGTGTACTTTCACGGCGCGTGCCAGTGATTGCTGGAGCTCGCCCGCATAGGGCGGAAACGCCAAATAGTCTGTAGCTCCAGCAGCCAGCGCCACAGGGTACGGTTCCCATTCGTCTCGCCGTGAGACGACAATGACCGGAACGCCCAAAGAGCGGCTTTCGACATCCCGGAAGTCGCCATCGGACAAGACGTCATCGCACAGAACAGCCGCAATTTGGGCCGTGCGAAGAATCCCGGCGGCCTCTCTGGCCGTGAAACAAATGCTCGGGTTCCAGCCCCTTTGCCAAAGCGTTTCTGCGAGCGTCTCTCGTTGCTCAGCCTTGCTGCTCACGATTAAAACCGTCTTCGCTTTTTGCTGGTCATTTAGCATCCCACCCCCCGTACGACCTTAACGGTCGCACGCACAGACTCGGCCGCTCAGTGCTGATAGTCACGTATGCGTGTGATTTCGATCACATCCAATTCGCTGGCGTGCCAGGAGGCGGAAGTCTCAAGGGTTGCCCGGGAGTTACAAGTGCAAAATCGGAGAAAAAACGTAATCATCTGGAAATTTCCCGTCATGACGCTGGGCCAACATGGTCAGGTCGGGGGCAACCCTTTGAGCGCAGTAGCCGCAGGGCCGTGATCGGCAGCATCGCTCATAAGCACTGGAGGCCACCGTTTCGCCATTCCGCCTCGGACCGCGCCTTGATTGCTTCTATGCGGCCAACTATCCGCCCGTCCAGGCGACCACGTGCTAGCGACTTTATGGTATTCTTCGCCTAGCGCCTGCCATACGCGGAAGCCTGTATAAACTACCGAAGATGACCCTTAGTCCCTGAAACCTTCAACAATTTGATGAATATCTGTAGGTTACAAATAAGCGTACTTCTTGAGCGACGGTACGCCGATGGTTGGGAGGGGCCTGCTCCTCTGTGCCGTATACCGCGAGCGCGCTGGCATTCACGCTCGGCTCGTTGAGCAATTGCACAGCAAGAGCGATGGAGCACACAGGTAAGATTGAAAGATCGAACCGGAGGACAGCCGCGGTCGACGGGGGAGAAAAATGAGAACAGAAGTAAGCCGCCCGAGGACCTAGCTAGCTTGTTATGACCACGGCGATGGGAACGCATCCTTCAAACGTGGAAACCTCCCGCCTCCACGCCTCAAGTATCCAAATTACATTTTCCCCTGTATCGACCTCTGAAAGCGCAGAGCCTACCATTTGCTTTCAGCGGAGGCGGATTTATGCGCCGTGGGACCCTCTCCAAAGAAAAGCATCAGGCCTTGCTGGAATCGGCTCAGACCAATCGACCCGTTTCCGTACCGCAGGCCAAGATCAACCGCCGGCCGGATGCGACTCAGGAGGTTTCGAAGAAACGAATTGTCACACCTCTGGTGAGAGCCGCTTCTCCGGGCGCGCAATAGGAATCTTGATTCAGAATCACACCCGTTCAAGGAGGAAGAAAATGGCGAGATATGGCAAAGCCGCCGGCAAGAGCGTCGAGAGCGCCATGCGGCGCAAAAACCGCGGGACCCTTCGCTCGGGCAAGGGCGGAAAAGGTGGCAGGGTCACAAGCAGAAAGCAGGCCATTGCCATCGGCCTTTCGGAAGCGCGAAAGAAAGGTGCGAAGGTTCCCGCAAAGAAGTAAAGCCCCCCTCGGAGCGAGCGCTGGGGTGCTGCCCGGGCCTCTTGTTCCAGAGGCGGGGTGCACGGCGACGTCCCCGAGGTTCTCTTCAGCTCTCTTCTTGCGGCGCAACAGCGATCATTCTCGCGAATGTCCCGGTTGCTGTATGTGCAGGAACCCGCACCCGCTCGGCGGCTCTGCGTGGACGGAGAATTGCATGTCCGATCCGTCAGTGAGAGCCCAAGTCACGGAAAAGCGATCGGCTCCTCCAAAGAACCGCGCCAATTTGCTTTACAGCCTTGGCCCAGGATTGATTACTGGCGCCGCCGATGACGACCCGAGCGGTATCGCCACGTATTCTCAAGTCGGCGCCGAGTTTGGCTTGGGCATGCTGTGGACCATGTTGTTCTCCTTTCCGCTCATGGCCGCGATACAGGAGATCTGCGCCCGTCTTGGCCGCATTACGGGTGTGGGCATTGCTGAAAACCTCCGCAGAAACTACCCCAAACCGGTTCTCTACGGACTCGTCTCTCTGCTTTGCCTGGCGAATATCTTTAATCTCGGAGCCGATGTTACGGCCATGGGCGCGGCGGCGAAGCTCGTCTTTGGAGGATCGCTCAACGCCTACGCCCTGATTTTCGGGCTCCTATCTCTGTTTCTTCAGGTCTATGTGCCGTACAGAAAGTATGTTCGCTATTTGAAATGGCTCACGCTAGTCTTGTTTGCTTACGTAGTTACAGCGTTCGTCGTTCACGTTC
This sequence comes from uncultured Acidobacteriota bacterium, assembly GCA_963838705.1. Lineage (GTDB taxonomy): Bacteria > Acidobacteriota > Terriglobia > Acidiferrales > UBA7541 > Palsa-147. The sequence continues at coordinate 194,477 of CAWIRU010000008.1, forward strand.
CATGGCCGGCAGTGGTTCGGGCCACGCTCATACCTTCCGTCTCATGGACGTCTAATTACTGGATGGCGTTAGTCGGGGTTCTCGGAACCACGATCAGCCCTTATCTGTTCTTTTGGCAGACCTCCGAAGAAGCGGAAGACGTACGTCTCGACAAGGCCGAGCGGCCGCTCAAAAAGGAGCCTTCACAGGCCTTCGCGCAATTCCGCCGGATTGCCATCGACACGCGAGTTGGAATGGGTTTCTCAAACTTGATTGCATTCTTCATCATTCTCACCACTGCAGTGACCTTACACGCTTCCGGCGCCGGCAAAGGCATCCAGACCTCCGCCGACGCGGCGAAAGCTTTGCAGCCGCTGGCCGGAAAACTCGCTTTCCTGCTCTTTGCGCTTGGAATCGTCGGGACGGGGTTATTGGCCGTACCTGTTTTGGCTGGCTCTGCCGCCTATGCGATAGCGGAAACATTTCGATGGCGCGCCAGTCTTGAAAGCAAGCCGCGTCAGGCGCCTAAGTTTTACCTCGTTCTCGCGGCAGCCACTCTAATCGGCATCTTGTTGAACTTCTTGGGCATGGACCCCATCCGCGCCCTTTTCTGGTCCGCCATCATCAACGGCATCGTGGCCGTTCCGCTCATGGTCATGTTGATGATCATGTCGGCGAACAGCGCCATCGTGGGGAAGTTTCCACTCCCGCTTTACGTTCACATAATCGGCTGGAGCGCAACGGCGGTTATGTTTGTGGCGTCGCTCGCTTTTTTGGTGAGCGAAGTGCGCGGATTACTCTGAGATTTGAAAGCGATTCAGAAGGTCTCGCACCCGGGCGAAAGACGACTTTCGAAGCGGATCGCAGAAAAGAACGCTCGAGTGATCGCCTCGCAAATTCCGCGCAATTCCGAAGACATTCGACCCTAGTTCCTGCTACATCGACGCAAAGGCCTTCGCCCGAACTAAAGCGAGCAACTGATCCTGCGTCACCGTGGCTTCGATTTTCAGGCTGTCCCCGCGCGGCGACACGCGAATCTGATCGAGCACCCCCGCGAGATCAGGATGATTTTGCGCGTCCTGATAGCGGCGGTACTCCTGTCAAAGTGCGATCGTCTCCTTGGTAGGCAGGCAAGCTATCCAGCTGAACTACGCCCACGCAACCTCTGCCAGCATTCGACCCGAAAATGTTCAGATTAGTACCCGGAAGTCGGCTTGTAGGAAGTGATCTCCGCGCTTGGCATCGATTCTGGCGACTCGGAACATTTTGAGGGACCCATGCCAGTTTCCTGATTGTCGACAATTCCTCCTGAATCGTACGATTCGCTTCGCAGCGATAAACGGCTGTTGCATTGAGGGGCTACCGGGTTTACGGTCGGTCGCTTCTAGGTTTTTGTGTTCTACGTGATGGGGCAGTCCAGGCGCTCGATGCGAAACGTGTAACAACCCGCAGTTGTAGAGTTCACATGGATGTAGTCCACATCGGAACGGGCGAAGAGCCGCTCAATGACTCGTTCCATTTTCCCGTCCGTAACATATTCCTGCACCAAGAGACGCCTTCCTCGAGCGTAGGCTTCCAGGGTGCGCGGACTGGCGCGGAGCTCGTCGGGGAACCCGGAACTCTCCGTATAACGGTCGCAACTGTCAGCGTGAACGAAGATGGGGCCCGGCAACGGCAGTGACTCCACCCCTGCGAAACGATCGTATGTGAATAGAATTCTGCGATCGATGCCTGGAGTGATTAAGCGGAGGCAATGCCGGCAGGGGGCAGGGTCGGCGCCGATTTCGGTGTGAGCCGGGTGTCCGTAGACGGGCGCCCGGCCGGTGCTGCGAACGGATTCGGCTACGGTCGTCGGGATTGCCACAATACGAATCTGTTCCATGCTTTTGTCCTCACGTATTTGTTTGGATTCGAAGCGGCTATGCTCGCCCTCGATGGCATATATTGTCAGCGAGCGTGCGATCAGGCGGCTATCCGCTTTTTGCGGTCAAATTCGAGGCAGAACTCCGACTTGTCTGCGAAGGCTCATACGAAGTGTGGGTGCTACTTGAACGCGTTGCTGGGCAACCGAAGATGCAGGCCTCAGGCGCTTGGCTGGTTGCGCTCGCACGAGGGGGCACCCGGAAAGAATCCGTCCGCTTTAACGCCCGGATCGACAGAATCGACTCTTCCGTGAATCGCCGGCGCATGTCGCGGATGGAGTTATTGAAACTGAATGGATGATCGGTTGTAGTTCACAAGGATTGAACCTAAGCCTCCGATGAACGAGTTGCAGGGGCTCATGAGAGCACTTTTTGGTGCGCGAGGACGCACCGCTGAACGGTTCCGATCGAAGTATCGAATTTCTTTGCCAGTTGGCGAAAGCTAACTTTCCGACACCAGTAAGCCTCTGCAATCGATCTGCGATCCTCGAGGCTGAGCTGTGTTCGTGGAGGTCGCCCGATACGCTTTCCTTTCGCGCGAGCGTTGCGCATCCCGGCACGAACACGTTCCACGATCAGGCTACGCTCAAGCTCGGCTACCGCGCCAAGGACCGTGAAAACCATCTTGCCGGTGGGAGTGGATGTGTCTAGCTGCTCCGATAGACTCACGAAATCGATGCCGAGAGCTTGGAAGTTTTCCAGTGCCCTCAGCAGATGTGATACCGATCGCGCGAACCGATCGAACTTCCAAACCACGACGGCATCAAAGCGTCGGCTGTGAGCATCACCCAGCAGCCGATCGAGTTCGGGTCGCTTCTCCTTCGTGCCTGAGATCCCGACGTCCACGTACTCGCCGACGACGGTCCACCCTCGGCGCTGACAGTACTCGGTCAACTCCCGAGTTTGCATCGTCGGGTCTTGGCCATTATTTGCGGTTGAAACTCTGGCATAGATTGCAGCTCGTGGCGATGCGGGGTGAGACTTTCCTTGGGGTAGAATCCCAGCAGCCATCGTTGCCTCCAATCCAGGTGATGGTGGTTAGGGGCGTGTCGGTGTTAGAAGCACCGGCGCGTCCCGCTTGGTTTTACCTCAATCTTATCTTGCCCGTTCCCCAAGAAACCTTAAGGCCATGGCTTTTTGGGGTCTGGGAAGACTCTTGAGGCTCTTCAGAATACCAGCATAAAAATACCGAGGTAAAACAAACCAGGTAGCCAGCCCCCGGGACTGCGGATTCCCGATCGGGCTGTCGCGATCTCCATTCCATCGCATCGCGAGCACGGGTTTCTTCTCCCAGCGGCCCATTGCCAACGAGGGCCGGCCCTCACCTTCATCGTACAGGACGTCCACGAGCGTCCAACGTCGTTTCGGTGCGGTTACGTCCTGTGGCGGAACGTAAGCTCTTTTCATGATGTTTTTGATGACTCCCGAATATACGACCTCACTTCACGTCGTATTATACGACATCACACTATTGCGCTGTCAATCGCTTTTATGGCAGAATCTTGGCCACGAATGACGACACGGCAGGAGAATTTCGTGGAAAAGCAACCCGAATTGATCGCCAGTACTCCGAGCGGCATCAATCCTAAGAGAGCACACTTCAACGCCGGCACGTCGCGGTATTCGTCTGGTGCGTCGTTTGCTCAGGAGCTCCGCTCGTGGTGGCACAGACAAACACTCTTCTGCCGACAAGCGGACCTCGAAGCCGCGTACGGAATCAGGCCTGGCACGTTCGCGCTGTGGATGGCTGGCCGTGCGTTTCCGAGTGACCAATGGTGCGACGTTCTGCATTCCCTTACCGGGCTTCCGTGTTTTTCGCCCGAAGGCCGGAAAGCAGCCAGAGTGGAACACGAACAGAAACGCGGGCTATCGCGCACCGGTATCGCAAAACGGTTGCAGCGGAACTATGCCACACCCGAACAATTGTCCGAATGTCTGACTGATATTCAAAAGGCCAAGACGATCTGCGCCCCGGATGGGGTTGTGTGTCTCGGACGTCGCGGCGACACTTGCGGCCAGATTCTCAAAGCGCTCAAGGCCAAAGGCGCCGGGGCGCACCTAGCTGAGCACGGCTACGCCAGCAACAAGGAATATCGGAACGAATGGGGCTACAGCCCCGGAACGTCGCTCGTTTGCGAATCTCGCACCGCGGCGCTCCGCGAACTGGCTGCGAAAGGCGGACACCTCAAACCCAACGCGGGCCGCGCGTACTTAAGACCACCGTCCTCAAAAGGGCGTGTCAGATCGCTGGAATTTAGGCTCAAACAGAGCGACCGAATGCGCGGCACGCAGAACCTCGAGCGAGACACTGAGATCTTGCGCCTGTGGCTGTGCGAATCGCGCCCGATCAAAGAGGTCGCGAGAGAGATCGGCCTCAGCCAAGGTCGCGTACACGCGATCCTTCAGCGCATCTTCGGAATCCGCGTCAAGCAACGCATCGTCTTTTCCCGCGGTGAGCCCGTAACCGATCTGTGGGTTAACGCGTTCTGTGAAAGATTCGGCTTCAGCAAGCAGGAACTCGGCAAGCTGTTGCGACTCGAACCGGGCTCCGTGCATTGGCTTCAACAGCTCGGAGCAGCCGGAAAGAATCGGGCGCTCACGCCCGAGACAGCCGAGCCGCTCGTGTACGGTGAGGGACTGTTTCTCGAAATCCTAGCGGGCGCCGACACATCGGCTGGCAATCGCGCCGATTATCTGTGCGCCGTTGTGCCGGACCTGGCCGAGAAGCGCGACGGTGCGAGTCTCGCAATCGGCATCGCGCGCGACTGGGCTGGATTGAAAGAAGTTTGCGGCTCCGCGCAGACTGGCAACCGTCGCGCCCGGATCGCGCTTGCCTTCGTACCGAGTGCCGTCGCTTGCTTTCAGACGCTGAGCGGCGAGACTCGATCCCTACCAGTGAGCGAGTTGGTGCGCGAGCGTTTCCTTCCGATGGAACTCAAAACGCGCCCGTTCCTGCTGCGCGAGGCGATTGAACACGTCGGCTCTGCAGAAACGAAGCCACCGACCATTCGCGGGATCATCATGAGCGCCTTCCGCGCAAAAGAACTCGAAGAAAGGCTCGCGGCGCGCGCAAAGGGCGGTGCTCCCAAAAAGGACAATCCGGAGTTTGTGATTTTCGGCCAGACGGTGACGAGCCTGCTCTCTCACTTCGAAAAGGGATTGCGAATCTACCGGACCAGAGAAAGTACGGAACTGCGAAAGGCCGGATATACCGAGCTGGAAATCGACTGCATTCGAGACAGCCGCACTGCCAATACCGCCGCGATTCGATGGGCTTGCAAGAACTCCAAGCCCAAGATTGCCCTGAAGACAGGAAAGAATTACTTCAGCATGTTTTCGGCTTACAGGAAGCACCCCTCCCGCGAACGTCCCGAGTAATGAGTTTTTCGGGACATTGAGCGTCCCGAATATCCCGAAAATCAAGCCTTTCCCGTAGACGCCGTCCCCGCTGTCCCAAATTATAGGCACACCACGACCGCTGCAATCGGTCGTGGGAGTTGCGATTTTCAAGTTGGGTCTGCGGGGAGAGTATGTCACGCCGCTGGCCTGTTTTTCAAGCGGCGTTCGGCCGGGTCATGCCGCGGCTTTGCCACCGATTGAAAGCCAAAACGCCCCGGAGCTCCAGCTGGTGGTGGTGCGAGTTGAAAGCGCGTTTTCCGTGACAAGCGGTTTTTCCCGGGCAACGGTCAGGTGCTCGATCCTGAGATAGCGATACGCCCCGGTCGAAAACTTCACGAAGACGATTGATGAAAAAAACGCGTGTTTAAGACTCAAACTGCTTTAAGGCATTCCAGTGGCGGACTGCCGAGATTCTTCGCTCCTTAATACGTGAAGAAGGGAATCGCCGTGTGTTTCTCGGAGCGGCGTAGATGCAAGGGCAAAGTCAATCATCATCAGTCGTCGCCGTTTCAAGGAAACGGCAAGCCTGGCGCGAATTTGTGATCCTCTCTCGCGCCAAAGGTCCAATCAGGAATCGAGCGGCATATCTTCGTGCAGCTCTGCCTGAATTCCTCCGCGACGAGCTGCACGAGATTGCGCAATGGCTGGTTGGTCGCTTGGTCGAGCACATCGGCGCGCATCACCCGACGATTGATGGAATGAAGATGTTTTTGAAGCAAGCTGCGGAAGCGCACGAGCTTCCTTTGCCAAATGATCTGATCGAATCCGTGATCGAAATCGCTTATTTCAAGTGGAAAGCAAGATTGATCGCGTCGGGCGTATGTGAAAGCGTGCCGCGGTAAAAGGTCCGGTTCGTCGGCAGCCGAGGAACTTTTAATCGCGTCCTAAGGTGTTACCGAACTAGGGCGATTATCCGGAGGCAGTGCAGATGGAGCTGAGTTTGCCCCAGACGAAACTGAACTAATTGCGAAATGGCAGTCGAGACACAAAACGCTCAGCTCGAGACGAATCCACGAAATGGATTCGAGACGCTCTATCGAATCGCTGAAGTAGCGAAGATGCTTCACATATCGCGCGCCAGCGTGTATAACCTGCTTCGCGGTGAGCGCATTGTAGATCTTGGCGGAAAAGGCAAGAAGGGAATGAAACTCATCCCGGCCTCGCTCTTGCGCGAGATTCTCGATCGCAAGACGAAGACGTTTAGGTGAGGAGCCGATGCTGAGTTCGAAAAAGCGCGGCAAAGTCTGGCGAGTCGAAGGCATCGTGAACAAGCGCTACGTCCGCTTGTCTCTCGGCACGCGCGATGCCGCGCACGCAGAACGGCTGACTTCCATGCTGCAGAAGGCGCTTCTCCTCGGCGCCGAAGACACTAAGCACTGGCCCCAACTGAAGAAATATTTGCCACCGGCCACATTTGAATTTTTCGCGGCGATCGCCGGCTGGAGAGAGGAATCCGAACAGCCGGCGCCGACGTGGACGGACCTCGTGCGGGACTTCACCGCTCATTTTCGGCGAAAGATTGCACAGGGCGATCGGAGCGAGGCGACATGGAAGCGCTACAAGCTCACGTGCGATAGCTTCTCGGAATTTCTCAAAGTGCACGGGATCTCGCGGCTTCAGGATATTACGCGGCGTGTGGCCGAAGATTTCAAGGCGTGGAAGCTCAAGCAAACTCTCGCGCGCAAACAATCCCGCGGCGGCCAGGGCCTTCGTCTCGACGTTGCGATTCTGCACGGCGTATTCTCGTTCGCAATCGAAATGGATCTGCTCGTTCGCAATCCTGTGAAGTCCGAAGGGACACCGGGAGAAAAATCAACCGGCGCGCAACCGTTCAATCACGACGAACTCGCGCGACTGCGGCAATTCGCGGGGAAGGACCTGCTATCGTTTCTGGTGCTGAGACACACCGGCTTGCGCGGCTTCGATGCGACGGATCTTCGCTGGGCGGACCTCGACTTGAACGATCGGATGCTTTCGCGGTTGACGCACAAACGAAAAAAACAAGTCTGGATTCCGCTGCATCCTGAGCTGCTCTTCGCGCTCGAAGCGGAATACGCGCGGCGTCAACCGTCTCCGGTTGATCACGTCCTACTCAATCCGGACACCCAAGAACGGATGTCCAGGCCGCGCCTGTACGAGAGAATGATCGCACTCGGCGGGCGCGCCGAGGTTACGCGGGCGCATCCGCACCGTTTCCGCGACACCCTAGCGGTCGATTTGCTCCTCAAGGGCGCGACGGCATACGACGTGGCTAAGACCTTGGGGGACACGGTCGCAGTGGTCGAGGAGCACTACGCGCCCTACGTGAAAGAACTCCGCGAACGCACGCGACGGATCATGGAGAGCTCGGAAGGGATCGAAAAATCCCCCGCGGATTGCACAGTTTTTGCACACCAACCCGAAATCAAGGGTAAGGTGCAATGAAATTAAAAGAGATAGTGGCGGATGAGTCTGTAAGCCGGATTCTGTAAGCGCTCTTCAATGTCTCACGGCCGAAGCCGCGTGACGGTTCGAAGCGCGCCGCAGCGATCATTCTTCTAGGTCCCGGATCGCTCCGGGACTCAAGCAGCCTACCCGAGGGTCATCGCAGCGGCTTCTTGCGAAGCTGCTGCATCGGGCCGGGCCAGCCCTCCCCTCCTATTTGGCCTTGCTCCACGCGGGGTTTTCCGTGCCCCGGATGTTGCCACCCGGGCGGTGGGCTCTTACCCCACCTTTTCACCCTTACCAGGCGGACGGCCGATTGAGGCGGCTCGCAAGGTTTCCCTTTGAGCCGCCGCAGAGGCGCGTTTCGCACCGGCGGTTTATTTTCTGTGGCACTTTCCGTAGCCGCGCCCTTTCGAGCGCAACCCCCTGGCGTTACCAGGCGCGTTGCCCGAATTTCCGGCATTGCCGAAAATTCGCCCTGAGGCGTTTCCGCCGAAGGGCTTTTCTGAGTCGCTCACCTTTCGGTGGCAACTTGGAGTCCGGACTTTCCTCCCGCTCTGCTCTCTTGCGAGCGCAGCACCGGCGATCGCCCGACTCACCCGCCAACTTGATTATACTTGGGAGATTGGAAGGTCACAATGATAGTGCGTTAGTCGTAGCAGGGTCAGATCGCGATTTGCGAAATACATCTCGACAAACTTGAAAACTTAGGTCAGATCAACAGGCGCTCCGGCCTATTGTCGCGCTTCGTTTGCCGTTTTTGCGTCTGTTGGCGCGAGGGGCCGGGTCCCGCGTTTAATGTCGCTGTAGAGAAGTCGAGAGAAAAGCGCGATGAATGCCAGAAGAAATGCTCCAGCAGGAAGAGCCCTCTGCCATTCGAAATTGCCTCTAATCGTTTGGAAAATGATCCAAAGTAAACCGCCAGACCAAACCGCAATCAGATACCCCGCCGCCGCCCGAAGCGTCCGCCGCCGCGCAGGTTGAGGTTCGTTCACGGACTCCGGCCGTGCGTCGTGAGAAATTCTTCGGCTGTATATCGTCACGACAATTGTGGTTCCCAAAATATAGAAAAGGGCGAAATATGGGAACCAAGTTGGCGGAGGATGTTCCTGAATGCGAAAGACGAAGAACATTACGAGGGCGAAGTAGGGCAGGATTAGACCGAACGCTAGCGCTCGAATCTTACTTTTTGGATTCACCGTTACTCCTCTCCAAGAGTAATCGGGTTGAAGCGCAAGTTCCGCCCGTCTGGCCGAAATGTTACATTTCTGTCAATAATGGCAAGCCTGTTTGGCGAGTCCTGCACGATTTACTTGGCGCCGATAAGCCTTTCGAACGCGGCTTCGTCGAGGATTGGGACGTTGAGTTCGCGGGCTTTGTCGTATTTCGAGCCGGGATCGGTTCCGACTACGACGTAGCTTGTCTTTTTGCTAACCGACGAGATTACTTTGCCGCCGTGGGCGACGACGAGTTCACCGGCCTCTTCGCGAGTTCTGTGCGCGAGCCCGCCGGTGAAGACGAATGTTTGCCCCGCGAGCTTGTTGCTTTTCGGCTCTTTGCGCTCAACTTTCGGATTGATGCCAGCTTCGCGCAGGCGCTTGATCAGTCTTTGATTTGCCGCCTCGGAGAAAAATTCCTCGATGCTTGCGGCTATTTTCGGGCCAACTTCGCCTACCTCCTCCAATTCTTCGGCGCTTGCTTGCGCGATTTTGTCGAGCGAGCCGAAATGTTCGGCGAGCAATTGCGCGGTGCGCTCCCCGACCATGCGGATTCCGAGCGCGTAGATGAGGCGCGAGAGCGAGTTCTTCTTGCTGGCGGCGATTTCGTCGAGAAGATTTTGCGCTGATTTCTCGGCTTTGCGCTCGAGGCCAGCGAGAGTTTCGAGATCAAGCGAATAGAGGTCGGTGAAGTCCTTCACGATTTTCTTATCCACGAGCTGCTCAACGATTTTTTCGCCCAGACCGTCAATGTTCATCGCGTGGCGCCCGGCATAATGCATCAGCGATTCCTTCAGCCGGCCGGGGCAAACGGCGTTCACGCAACGGTACGCGACCTCGTCCTTGACGTGATGAATCGAGCTGCCGCAATCCGGGCATTTCGTGGGCATGCGGAACGGATGGCGATCGCGGCCTTTCTTCACCACTTTCACGACATGCGGGATGACGTCGCCGGCGCGTTCGACCAAGACCGTGTCGCCGATTTCGACGCCGAGCCGCTCGATCTCATCCATGTTGTGCAGCGTCGAGCGGCTGACGGTGACGCCGCCGATTTGCACCGGCTCGAGGAAAGCCATCGGCGTGAGAACGCCGGTGCGGCCGACGTTTACGACGATGTCGTTGACGACTGTCGTTTCCTGCCGCGCTGCGAATTTGTAGGCGATGGCCCAGCGCGGCGCTTTCGAGGTGTAGCCCAGCTCGTTCTGGAGCGCGATTTCGTCCACTTTGATGACAATGCCGTCAATTTCGTAGGGAAGTTTGTCGCGCTTCGATTCCCAGACGCCGATGTAGCGCTTCACTTCCTCGATACCGTGGCATAGCTTCGCGTCGTGCGCCGAGCTGCGAAATTGCATTTCCGCTAGCGCCTTGAGCGCCTCCGAATGGCGTTTCTCAGGCTCGCGGCCCCGGACCAGGAGGTAATACGCGAAAAAGTCGAGCCTGCGCGATGCCGTGATCGCAGGGTCGAGCGCGCGGACGGCGCCGGCCGCCGCGTTGCGCGGATTCGCGAAGCGCTTGCCGCCTTGCTGTTCCTGCAATTCGTTTAGCGCTTCAAAAGCTTTCGCCGTCATGACGGCTTCGCCGCGGACTTCGAAATTCGCGCCGACACCCCCTTTTTTCAAATGCGCGGCGTCAATTCGCAGAGGAATCGAACGAATCGTCTTGACGTTCGGCGTCACGTCCTCGCCGGTGGTCCCGTCGCCGCGGGTGACGCCGCGCTCGAGCAGGCCGTCTTCGTAGATCAGCGACATGCTGAGGCCGTCGAATTTGTGCTCCGCGACGTAATCAATGCTCTCGCGCCCCGCAAGGTCGCGCACGCGACGGTCGAAATTGTCGAGTTCCTCGAACGAAAATGAATTGTCGAGGCTCATCATTGGCGTGGTGTGCCGGACTGTCTCGAATCCTTCACGCGGCGCGCCGCCCACGCGCTGTGTAGGCGAATCCGGCGTGACGAGTTCGGGATGCGCGACTTCGAGCTTCTTCAGCTCGACCATCAACTTGTCGAATGAGGCGTCGGAGATCTTCGGATCGTCGAGGACGTAATACAGGTATTCGTGGCGGCGGATTTCGTCGCGGAGTTTCTCGATTCGCTTCGCGACGGCAGCGTTGTTCTGTTTAGGCATCATGCCTCAAAGGAACGCGGGCGATAGAAGCAGCCCGGTATTATACAATGCCCGTTTACCCCGGAGAGTCCGACGCTATCCGGGCGGCTCTCGATGCTCGAAACCGTTCACAGCGCGCTTTTGATCTATAACCCGGCGAGCGGACGCCGGCGGCACCGGCGCTTCGCCGAGCTCGAAGAAGCTGCGCGCATCCTCAAGACTGACGGCATTGCTGCCGAACTCGCTCCGACGTCGGGCCGCGGCAACGCGACGGGCATCGCGCGGCAGGCCGCGGCGCGGAATGCCGATCTCGTCATCGTGTGCGGCGGCGATGGCACGATCAATGAGGTGATCAACGGCCTCGCCGGGAGCCGCGTGCCCGTAGCCATTCTGCCCGCCGGCACTGCCAACATTCTTGCGAAGGAACTTGGAATTCCGTGGGACATTCCTGCGGCCGCGCGGCTAATTTCCGGCGGCACAACTCGAAGAATCGCTCTGGGCTCGGTGATGAGCTCGACGCCGCAAGGAGAAGTCGATCCGTCGCAGGGATGCCGCTATTTTCTCAGTGTCGCAGGCGCGGGACCGGATGGAGCAATCGTTCATGCGGTGGATCACGGCCTGAAGGACCAGACCGGAATCATTGCTTACTGGGCGGCGGGAGCGCGGCAACTTTTTCAATACGGCTTCCCGGAGATGGCGATTGCCTCGCGCGAATCGGAGAAGAACGCCACGCTCATCGTTGTCGGGCGGACTGTAAATTACGGCGGCCCGTTCAAGATCACCACCGGCGCGAACCTCTTCGAGGACGAATTTGAAATCGTCGCGTTCGATACGCATAGCCGCTGGCGATATCTCGCCGCGATGCCGGCGCTGTGGCTCGGACGCTTGCGCTCGGTCCGCGGCATTCACGCGTGGAAAACTCGCGAGCTTACGTGTTCCGCGACGAACGGTTCGACCATCTACGCGCAAGTGGATGGCGAGCCGATCGGAACTTTGCCGTTACATTTCCGCATCGTGCCCGACGCGCTGACTTTGGTTGTGCCCGCCACGGCAAACAAGTAAAGTCACGCTCGAATGGATCCTGTTACACAGACGCTGGCGTCGGTGGCGCTTTCCCGCGCGGCCTTCGCTCGAATGACTCGACTCGCCACACCGATTCTGATCGCGACAGCGCTTGCGCCGGACCTCGATTTGCTCAGCTCATTCGCAGGCGCGGATGCGTACTTGCGCTTTCACCGGACGTTGCTTCATTCGTTGCCTGGCGCGCTCGTCCTTGCTTCTGCAATTGCCGCAGGCGCTTGTTTCGCTGATCGCCATCTCGAGCGTTCGACCTCCTCCCAACCATTGGGATTTGTGAGCGCATTTGTCATTAGTTTGGCAGGACTCGCGTTTCACGACATTCTCGATTTAGCCAACAGCGGCGGAGTTCAAATTTTCTGGCCATTTCATTCCAAGTGGTATGCGTGGAATCTGATCGCGAATCTCGATCCGTGGATTTTGGCTGTGCTGCTAGCGGGACTGCTCTTGCCCGAGTTGTTCAGACTCGTGAGCGAAGAAATCGGCGAGCGCAAGAAAAAGCGGCCCGTCCGGCAGCGGTGGGCGATCGGCGCGCTTGCGCTCGTCGCCGCGTATGCTATTGCGCGCAGCGCGCTGCACTCGCGCGCGGTGGATCTTCTTCAATCGCGAAGTTATCGGGGCGGCATCCCGATTGCGGCGGGCGCATTTCCCACTTCAATCTCGCCATTCGATTGGAGAGGAGTGGTGGCGACCGACAATGTACTGGTGGAAATAGAAGTACCGCTCGGACCGGGAAGCGATTTTGATTCGGAAAAGGGCTTAACGCATTACAAGCCCGATCCCACGGCTGCTCTCAGCGCGGCTCAGCAGAGCGCGGTGGCTGTGCGATTTCTCACCTATGCCAAATTCCCGCTGGCAACGATTCAGCAGGAGGCGGACGGCGGGCATTTTGAGCTTCGGGATCTTCGATTCCCTTCCGATTCGACCGGCAACGACAATCTGGTGGCGGTGGTGGATCTCGACGCGCAACTGCACATTACTCGCCAGGAAATTCGTTTCGCTCGCTCGAAAACGCGGTAAGTGGAACCGGCGCGGGAATTTCTATTCCTCGAGCTGCTGCGTAAAGATGCGGGAGATCAAATAGAGAAGCAGAATCACGCCGACGGTAATCAAACCGGCAGAGCGGCCGTGCTCGAGGAGATACACGGTCGCCTGGTCGCCGTAACGCACGGCGAGGATTCCCTCGGCGAAATATCGGATTCCTCGCCCGAGAAGCAGCGCCGTTATGAACGTCCGCAACGGCACCTGGAACAAGCCCTCGGCGAAAATGAATGCCTTGAAAGGCAGAGGCGGCGGAAGCAGCGAAGGAACGAACGCGCTCAGAAAAGCATTCCGGCTGACCCATCCGCGAATGGTTTCCGCCCATGCTCCCGAGCGCCGGCGATATAGCGCTTCCCCGCCCTTTTTTGCGATCAAATAAAGCCAGATGCATCCGGCGAGCGAGCCGATCGTGGCCATGGCCGCGTAATACGGCATCCGCGCGTGACTTTGCACGGACTCTTCGATGACGAGCAGATCGGTGACGACAGGAAATGAAAGGACCGAAGAATCCAGAAATGCGACGGCGAAAAGGCCGGCGCCGCCGAGCGTCGCAACGAGGTGCTGCAGCCATCCCGGCAGTTTGACTTTGTTCATTCGTGACTGCGGTTACCGCGGGAATCCGCGATTGTAGCAGACAACGCGCCGCGGCCTGGCGGCACGAACAAGAACTGCCGCGTCTTCAAAATATCCTATCGGATACAACTCCCGTGATGTACCGGCCCCCGCGGCGCGCGACATCGCCCATTAATCACGCCGGGCGCGGGTGGAGTTGAGGCGTATTCCGGTCTCGCGTTGAAAGTGTGTTTCCCTTAACGGCTACAGGCGATGGGATTTCTTTTGGGATTGTGCGTACTCGGGAGCATCTTCGCGCGCGTGAGCGTCTTCGTGGGCACCTTGAGTTCGCGGCGCGGCGGCTCCCGCTGTTTGCTTCGGCGTCAGCCGAAATTCCACTCCATTGACCGAACGGACGCGCAGCTTCCTTCTGTATAAGACGTTGCCGCCATCGTGTTCCGGATTTTCGAATGATTCCGGGCAATCGCCCATCAGGAATTCGCCGTTTGGATGCTTCGAGAACCAGGTCTCAATCAGGGTGAGGAAGAGGTAGGACCCGGCACCGAGATGATTGCGCCGCGTGCCACCCGAAATGTAGTAGAGCCTGCTTCCGACTTCGACGCCGAAAAAGGCCGCGTATACCTTCCCATTTATCTTGACCGTGGTCACAAACGATTTCTTTCCGAGGACGAAAATTCTTCCGGCGTGTGAAAGATAGTCGAGTACTCGCGAAACGGACAGGTTGTTCCTGCGCATCATGTGGCGGCGCATCGCGATTAGCGCAAAGAGATCGCGAAATCCCTTGAGGCCGTAATCCGTTTTCACGATCGCTCCGACCTCTTTCGCCTTCTTGTAGTCCCGGCGGATGTTCTCGCTTACGGCGCGGCGATAAGCCGCGAAGTCGGGCCAGTCGCGGAATTCGATCAGATCAACGTGAAAGGTCGTGTTATCCACATCGAAGCGGGACATGCGCTCGAAATCGAATTCGTCCTCATCGTTCCAGCGCGACCCGTACTTGTATGCCACGTCGCCGAACTGCCGCATCACCAGATCAAAACACCGGCGGTTCAGATGCCTTTCTGAAGGGAGCAATTGGATCTTATCGAGAAAGGTTACGGTGTCATTGATGACGTGGACGGCGCACTGGCCCACTTTCTTCCGCGACCCAGCCAGGTCCATGAGAACAAAATCAAACAGCCTTACGCGGCCAAAAAATCGGCGAGCTTTGACTATGCTCCACGATCCGAGAAATGATCCGCCGCAGGAACCCGTAAACTCGTCCCATTCGACGCCGCGAAACGACGAGAACGATCGCTTCTCCGCGATCAATTCAAATCGGCTAGGTGAGGTGTTCAAGATTTTCAAGTCCCGCGCCGCGGCAGTCTTAGACGGCGCTTTCGTTTTCGTCCGAATGCTTTTGGCGCTTCCCGGGCCCGATCTCTGATCCATTCCGGTAACTCGCAGAACCCGCCCTTACAGCGCGCCACTCCGCCCGCACTCATTCTTTTTGATCCTCGCGACTGCTGCACATCCACGGGGCACTTATGGGTCGCAAACGCCCGCATCGCCTACCGCATGCCCGTAGCGGCTTCCGATGGCCATTTCGAGGGGCGATTCAGCCTCGATTCGGCGGCATTTTGTGGAAATCCAAGGTACTTGAGCGCCTACATTCAGCGCCTCATGCATCTAGGTCCAGCAAGTCGTTGTGATTTGTGTTTCTTCCGGTCTGTGCCCTAGGCAAGCCCGGAAATAACACTACGAAGCACCAAACTGGGAAATGTCTAAGTTCGGTGAATTGAGCCTAGCAGCAAGAGATCTTGTCCAGTTAGATGGAGAGGAATTGCGGCAGTTGGATACCGAAATTCGTGAAGCGCCCCGGCGGGGACTGAGTTGGCAGACACAGCATCTACGAGCGGAGCTCCAGTGTCACACATCGTGCTCGGTTGAACAGGCTGGGAGCCACAAGCGCTCATTGTGAAATCGTTCGAAACGTCGTCCTGAAGATGAATGAGTTCAGGAAACTCGGAATGAACCACGGCGAATAGGAGAACTAGAACTAAGAAGAGAGAGGGTTTTCGCCTACCAAGCATCGCTATACGAACCATTTTGAGTCGAACTGAACTGCGACTCCGACTTAATCTTACCTTGTTACCCAGTCGCCATCAATCACTATCCAACCTCGATTTGCAAATCGTTTACTCCTTCCACTTTACGGCGAGCGTTTCCGCCGCAGCGGAGGCGCGGGTTCCAAGTCGGGCACTCGAATACGATGCATCCAAGGTTTGATTTTCCGGCGGTCTCCGAAAGTTTGACCGTGTTGCGCCAACATGTTATAAATGTGCGTTTTGTACCGGTTCACAAACGAGACCAGTGACCGTCCTGCCCGCGGTGTCAGCGATGCCGAAATCTTCGACGCGGCCAAGTTCAGGGCGCCTGTTCAGTCTTGAAGTGGGGAGCCGCCTGAAACGCCGGCGCGGTCCTCTCCCGCACGCCTCTGGGAAGTCAAACGAAGGCGGAATCGTGTGCCGGATTTCCGGTTCCGAAGCAGAGATTTAACGTCGAATGAAATTTTTCCACGGAGAATTGTGCATGAGCGCTTCGCTTAGACGAATGTCTTCCCTGGCCTGTCGCATCGCGACGGTTCTGGCCGCAACCACCGCGCTCGTCGCCGCCAGCGCAACTGAGGCCATGGCCCGCACCGCTCCCGAAGGCGGTGAGGCCAATTTGAAGCTGCCGGATCTCACACAAGTGCAATTTCTCGGTGTGGACGGACACAAGCTTCTGCTCTTTGGAATCGTCTTCTGCGTCTTCGGCTTGATCTTCGGGCTCACAATTTATACGCGCCTCAAGAATCTTCCGGTACACCGCTCGATGCGCGAGATCTCCGAACTCATTTATGAAACCTGCAAAACCTATCTCATCACGCAGGGCAAATTCCTGCTGTTGCTCGAAGGATTTATCGCCGTAGTCATCGTTCTTTACTTCGGAATACTTCTGAAATACGAAGCCGCGCGCGTCATTATCATTTTGGCGTTTAGCGTGATCGGAATTGCGGGCAGCTACGGCGTCGCATGGTTTGGAATTCGCGTGAATACCTTCGCGAATTCGCGCACTGCCTTCGCCGGCCTTCGCGGGAAGCCGTTTCCGCTCTACCACATTCCGCTCGAGGCCGGAATGAGCATCGGGATGATGCTCATCAGCGTCGAGTTGCTGATGATGCTGTTCATCCTGCTCTTCATGCCCGGCGATTATGCCGGACAATGCTTCATCGGCTTCGCGATCGGCGAATCGCTCGGGGCGGCCGCGTTGCGGATTGCCGGCGGTATCTTCACGAAAATCGCCGACATCGGCTCCGACCTGATGAAGATTGTTTTCAAGATCAAGGAAGACGACGCGCGGAATCCCGGCGTCATCGCCGATTGCACAGGCGACAACGCGGGCGATTCCGTGGGTCCAAGCGCCGATGGCTTCGAAACTTACGGCGTCACGGGCGTCGCGCTGATTACGTTTATTCTCCTGGGGGTGAAGAGCCCGACGGTGCAGGTTCAATTGCTCGTCTGGATCTTCGTGATGCGCATCGTCATGCTGATTGCGAGCGCGCTGGCGTACTTCATCAACGACTTCATTGCCAAGGCACGTTACGCGAACGCGGACGAGATGAATTTTGAAGCGCCGTTAACATCCCTCGTCTGGATCACATCTTTCGTGTCCATCGCATTTACATTCGGCGTTTCGGCGATCATCATTCCGACGCTCGGCGGCGATAGTTCGCAATGGTGGAAGCTCGCTACGATTATTTCCTGCGGGACGCTGGCCGGCGCCGTGATTCCCGAGTTGGTGAAGAGCTTTACGTCCACGGAATCGCGCCACGTAAAGGAAGTCGTCGCGTCGGCCAAAGAGGGTGGGGCGTCGCTCGACATTCTCTCGGGCTTTGTTGCCGGCAATTTTTCCGCTTATTATCTTGGCCTCACGATGGTTCTGCTGATGTCGGTCGGCTACCTGATCAGCAATCTGGGACTAGGCGACCTGATGATCGCAGCGCCCGTGTTTGCGTTCGGCCTGGTTGCGTTCGGATTCCTCGGCATGGGCCCCGTGACGATCGCCGTCGATTCTTACGGCCCTGTTACCGACAACGCGCAATCCATTTACGAACTTTCGCTGATCGAGCAAATTCCCGGCATCGAGAAGGAACTGAAGAAGGACTACAACATCGACGTGAATTTCGGCCGCGCCAAGGATTTGCTGGAAGCGAACGACGGCGCCGGCAACACGTTCAAGGCCACCGCGAAGCCTGTGCTCATCGGCACGGCCGTTGTCGGCGCGACCACGATGATTTTCTCCATCATCATGGCGCTCACAAACGGCCTCAGCGCGAACGTCGAGAAACTTTCGCTTCTCCACGCGCCGTTCGTGCTCGGGCTGATCACCGGCGGCGCGATGATCTATTGGTTTACCGGCGCGTCCACGCAGGCCGTCACGACGGGCGCCTATCGCGCGGTGGAATTCATCAAGGCGAATATCAGGCTCGAAGGCGTCGAGAAAGCTTCGGTGGAGGACAGCAAGAAAGTCGTCGAGATCTGCACGCAGTACGCGCAGAAGGGCATGCTTAACATTTTTATCGCGGTGTTCTTCGCCACGCTGGCCTTCGCGTTCGTCGAGCCGTTCTTTTTCATCGGCTACCTGATTTCGATTGCGATCTTCGGCCTCTATCAGGCCATCTTCATGGCCAACGCCGGTGGCGCGTGGGATAACGCCAAGAAAATCGTGGAAGTCGAGCTGAAACAGAAAGGCACTCCGCTGCACGATGCGACCATCGTTGGGGATACGGTCGGCGATCCGTTCAAGGACACATCGTCCGTGGCGTTGAACCCGATCATCAAGTTCTCGACGCTTTTCGGATTGCTCGCCGTCGAGCTCGCTGTGCAGCTCACGGCCGAGACGGGCGGAGGATTGACGCACATTCTTGCTGCCGCGTTTTATGCCGTTTCGCTGTTTTTCGTCTACCGGTCGTTCTACGGTATGCGGATTCGCGCCGGGCAGCCCGAAGCACGGCCCGCTCGCGCGGCTGCGGACTGATATTGCACCGGGGATGTTGCTCCAAATCGGCGCGTCGAATTGGCATTCTGGTATAGCACTCGCAAGGCATCATGCCTGCAAAACGTTCATTCCGCGACACGCTGCTCGCCGGTTTTCGCTGCCGCTGTCCGAATTGCCGCCAAGGTCTGCTTTTCCGCGGCTGGCCCAATCGCATGCTTCCGCGATGTCCTGTATGCGGGCTATCTTATTTTCGTGAGTCCGGATATTACGTTGGCGGGATGATGTTCGCTTACGGGATGACAGCAGGCGTTCTGGTTCTCGTCTATCTGATACAGATGCTGTTCCCGGACATAAAATTCGTGACGGACAACGAACGCCTGGCGATCTGGATCGTCTTCGCTCTCGCCGTCAATCTGGCGGTGATGCGTAACGCGTACAGTCTATGGCTCGCGCTGGATTACTGGATGGAGCCCTGGTCGCCGGGAGACACCGACCTGTAGAAAGTTTTCACGCCGCGAAGGGCAGACGGTTAGACGTCCGATTGTTTGTCGTCGTATTCAGTCGGAACGTCGTCTTCGGGAACTTCGTGGGTCTTAACTTCCGAGACGTCGGGATCGGGCGCGTTCTCGACACCATCAATTACTTCGGCTTCGAACGATTGACCTTCTTCCTCTAATTCCTCAACGCTTTCTGAATCCGCGGACTCGCGTTTTGACAGGCCTTGAGTATCGCCCGACTGGCCGCCGGTCTCCGAGTAGTCGTCCAGGCTCGGGGCGACGCCGATTCCGCCCACGCCGTAGAGCTTGCCAGTGCGCATTCTTCGGCTTGCCGCCCTCTTCGAAGAGGTCTTCGTCCTTGCGGCAATTTTCTTCCGTGCGGGTTTCTTCGGCGCAGCCTTCTTTGCCGATTTCTTAGCCGGCTTTTTGGTAGCCTTTTTCTTACGTGCTTTTTTCTTTGCCATGCCCGAAGTCTAGCATCCACTGAATCCACGGACAACTGCGCACAAGGTGTTATTCCGAGGAGGATGAATCCGGCATGCGACGACGGCCTGAAATGACAGCCGCTCGGGATTTTTAATTGTGGCGATGCAATACGGGATCAGGTCTTGATCAGGTTCAAGTAGCTCTTCGCCCCGCCGTCGAATCCCGGGAATACCTTGGCGAGATCGCGGTTGCCGAGATGCTTCGTCAAGATTTCACTCAGGACGCTGCGGTAATCGGTCGTGATGGCGAGGTCGCGCCCTTCGTAGAGCTGCCCTTCGCCCATGCCCGGCCAGCGCGTGTAAACTTTGCCGCCTTTGACGGCGCCGCCCACCACGAACATGCAATTTGCGTGGCCGTGGTCTGTGCCACGATTGCCGTTCTCGCGCGCCGTACGGCCGAATTCAGACATGCTCACGAATACGACATCTTCCATCCGGTCGCCCATGTCCTGATGGAATGCCGCGATTCCCTGCCCCAGATCGCGCAGCAAATTCGAAAGTTGTCCTTGCGCGCCGCCTTCATTCACGTGGTGATCCCAGCCGCCGCTATCGAGGAAGGCGACTTCGAGCCCCACATCCGCCTTGAAAAGCTCGGCGATTTCTTCGAGGTTTTGGCCGAAGCGGCCCTTTGGATATTGCGCGCCATTTTCCGGCTGATAGGAATCTGGATTGATTTTCTTGAGCTGATCGATCGCTTCGAAGGTCTCTTGCCCGACGCCGTGCAGCGCCTTGTCCACGGTCTGCGCGTACATCGCCTCGAAACCGCCTTCGACCGTCTGCTGCGGCCCGAACATTTTGAATTGTTTCAGCTCGGGAATAGCGACGGCGGGCGCGGTGCCTTGCAGCGTCCTCGGCAGATAGGGCCCGAAAGCCACAGCGCGAAATGGCGACGGTTTTTCTTCCGGGAGAGTTTGCAACGAGCGGTTGAGCCAACCGTCGTCAGTGGCCTTTAGGCCCGGCGTGCCGGACTCCATGAAATCCTGAGCGTCGAAGTGAGACCGAGTCGGGTCGGGCGAGCCCACAGCCTGAACGATGGCGAGACGTCCGGAATGAAATAGAGGTTCGATCGGCTGGAGGCTCGGATGCAAGCCGAAGAAGCCGTCGAGATCAATCGCGGCCTCCGCGCCGCCGCGCCGCGGCTCCGGAATCGAAATCGTGGGGCGCATCGCGTAATAATTCCGCTCGCCGAACGGAACCACGACGTTCAATCCGTCCATCGCCCCGCGCTGGAAGAGCACGACCATCTTTTTCCTGTTCGGCGCCGCGGTGCCCGCGATGGCGCGCTGCAGGAATGATGGCATCGCCGACATGCCCAGCATCGCGATCCCGCCGCTCTTCAAAAATACCCGCCGCGTAATATTCATCATGACCCTACCTCATCTCCGCTGGAATTCCGGCGCTCCGAGGACGAGTCCCGCAACCAGCGCCTGATTCACGTGCTTCACCGGATCATCGAGCGCGGCCTGCACGACCTGCGGGTCGGTCATGCGATCTTCGAGAGTCTCTCGTGTCTTCTGCGCGATTTGTCCGTCGAGAAAAATATTGATGGCCGTGGTCAGCGCAATTTGAGGATCGCGCACCGCGTCCTCGCCAAGCATGGGCTCGAGATTCACGTTGGTGCCGGAAACCTTGTTCGAAGAGAGCGCCAGCGCGAAATTCAAGCGATTGAGCAGCGCTCCCGTGTTCACCCACATCTCGGCTTTATCTGAGTATCCGGTCGGCGGCTGCGCTTGAAAGAGCGGCTCACCCATGCGGCCCACCCACTGCACCAGCGGCAACGTGATCGCCGTGTCCGCATTTAGTGCCCGAGCGGTGCTGGCCGCCAGTTCGAACGGCTCCTTCACTTTTGCCCGGAAGGCCTCGCGCGACCAAAATTCCGGCGAGTAGATCATCGTCTTCATCACGGCGCGAATATCGCCGCCGCTCGAGAGATAGCTATGCGCCATGCGCTCAACTAGAGCGGGCGGCGGGTTATCGGAGACGAAGTGGCGCGCCAGCTTCGTGGAAATAAATTTCGCGGTGCTTGGATTGCTCGCGAGCATCTTAAGCGCTTCTTCGCCGTCTTTCATTCCTCCGTAATCAAACGTCCGGCCTAGAACGACTTTCTTGCCTTCCGCGTGCAGCTTCGCGTCGAAGAAGAATTCCGGATCACGCCGCGGCTCGTGGACCGTCCAGCCCGTGAGACACCGCGCCATCTGGATCACGTCCTGCTGTGTATATCCGCCGTCCACACCCAGGGTGTGTAACTCCATCACTTCGCGGCCGTAATTTTCGTTCAGACCTTTATCCTGTTTCTTGGGCGGGACGCGGGCGGGCGCGTTTGGATTATTGTACGGCGGAGGAAATGTTCCCGGTTGCGGCATCTCGACGTTTCCAAAAATCCCCTGGAAACGCTGGCGGCGCATGGCGATTTCCGCCTGCATCCGCTGATAGGCGATTGGATCAACGCTCAGCCAGTTGTCGAGATAGATGAGCATCGCCGGGCTTCGCGCCGTGTCCACGAGAAGATCCTGAAACTTGCCCAACGTGTGGGGCCGGATGGTGTCGCGGACGTACGCCGTCACGAGCCACTTGTCCGAATCTTTCTGCACGAAAACGTTGAAGTGGTTGTACCAGAAGTCTTCCATGACGGCTTCGAGCTGCCGCCGGCTGTAAATCGCGCGGTCGAGCTTGGCCATCGAGAGTTCCACTACGATTCGCTGCGGGCCCTGAATCCTGGCGAGTTGCTCCGCCGCTTGCGCGTTCGGGCCGGTCGTCTGCACTCGTGCAGCGGCCTCGCGCGCCTTCTCTTTCATTTGCTGCTCGTATTCTTCTTTCGTTATGCCTTCTTTTTTCGCGGCCTGCTGCGGCGGGGGAAATTCGTCGAGCAATTTCTTCGAAGACATTTTGAGCGTCGGATATTGTTCGAGCCGCGTATCAAGCGCAGAGTCGTCGATGGACTCGGGGTGAAGCTGTTCCTCGATCCATTTCTCGAGGCCCATTTTGCGGACTGTTTCAATGTCACCCGGCCGCGGGCCGTACGCGAGGCGATTCAGCGCATGCAGGATGGCTTCATCTTCACTCAGATCGGTGATGGGAAGCTTGCCCTTGAAGGACTTGCTCGGGTTGGCGGGAGAGGGCGCAACGGTCGCAGATAATGACGCTTCAGGATTTTCGCCGTTCGCGCGGGCGAGCGACGCCGGGAGAATAAGGCCAAACGCAAGGGCGGCGGCTATGGCCGCAAGGGCCCGCCAATCCATTCGATCCGCTTTGTCGCGTTGAATCTTGAGGCTAGCGGTCCTTCTCATCCCACGCTCCAATGGCCATCGGGACACGCGAGCTTCCACCGATCCCGTCTACTCTGATGTTAACCCCTAGCGGAGCGCAAAGTTGCGGGGTGCGGCGTAGCGATTACCGTGGAGCCTCCGAAATCCCGATTGGAGGACGCGGAAACTCAGGGCGCCTATCGCGCAGCGCGAAACGCGTCGAGCGTCCAGGAATCCTGCACTTCGTCGTGGCGAAGAACGTAAAAGTTTCCGTCGTCGGCGCGGACGCGGAAATAAATCGCGGCGGGCGAGTACCACTGGTCGTCCACTTCGCTGACAATGAAGTCCCGGCCGCGAAATGAAAATTTCTGCGGCCGCTCATCGGCCTTGTAGCCTGCGTAGCACTGGACGCGAATTTCGTTCATCGGATTCGTCCATGAACATTATACCAAGCCACGCCGAACCCGGGCGAACTCACGTGATCACGCGATACGACTCCTTCGCTTGGTCTACCTCTCGAGTGACCGCGTTATACGCGGCGCCGACGAACAAGACCATCGCTGTGAGGTACATCCAGAGCAGCAAACCGATCGCGGCGGCGAGACCTCCATAGACCGCGCCATACGGCATTAAGCGCACGTAAAAGCCGAACGTGATGTCAACCGCCCACCAAAGAACCGTCGCCACCATCGCGCCCGGCGCCACTTCGGCGAACGCACGCATCGTGGGCTGGCCGAGGCGATAGATCACCACAACAACGATCATCGCGAGAATCAGCGCGATTCCGTGATATGCCGCGGCGAACAGCCCTCTCACCCAGACCGAGAGCCCGAATTGATGCAGGAGCCAGCCTCGCGCTGGACGCGCGAATATCGTGAGGAACACAAATGCGATCCACGGCACGATTGTGATGCAAAGCAAAAGAAGCGCTCGAAGCTGAAGCCGGATGTAAGACCGCGACCTCTCCGTGTTCTCGACTACGCTGAATCCCTGCATCAAGCCGATCAGCACCTGAGTGCCAGCGATCAGCAAGCCTCCGAACCCGAGAATCGTCCATTGCCAAGAATGCGGATGCTTGCGCACAAAGTACTCGAGGATGACTTGTTCGCTTCCGGGAGGGACGATCGTCCGCAGGCGTTCCGGCAACTCGCGAGCGATCGCCTCGAACATCGCGACGCTGCTTACGACGCCGATGGCAAAAAGCAGCATCGGGAAAAACGCGAGAAACATGTTGAAGGCCACGGCCTGACCAAGCGTCACGCAGTCGGGGAAAACCCGGCCGAACGCCTCCCGCAGTCTTTCGAGCATGCCCGTCATTGAATTGGCGGATTATACGGTCTTTCCGCGCCTGGCCGCGAGTTCTTTGACAGTTGCCGCAATCCCGTGACGGGAGTAAACTTTGGCGAGTCAGCCAGGGGAGGAAGTGATGCCGCGCTCGGTCCGCTGCGGGCTTATCCAGGCCCGATGCGAGTGGTCTCCTGAGAAGTATTCGCTCGCCGAAATCCGCGAGAAGATGATCTCGAAGCACGAGAAGCTCATCTCGATTGCGGCCAAGAAAGACACGCAAGTCCTTTGCCTTCAGGAGCTTTTCTATGGCCCCTACTTCTGCGCCGAGCAACAGGCCCGCTGGTATGAATTGACTGAAACCGTTCCGGGCGGTCCAACCGTCGAACGTATGCAGAAGCTCGCCAAGAAGCACAAAATGGTGATGGTGATCCCCGTCTACGAGAAGGAAATGAGCGGGGTTTTCTATAACACGGCGGCGGTGATTGATGCCGACGGGAGTTATCTCGGCAAATATCGAAAGCACCATATCCCGCACTGCCATCCGGGATTTTGGGAGAAGTTTTATTTCACTCCGGGAAACACCGGGTATCCGGTTTTTCAGACGCGCTATGCTCGCGTCGGCGTTTATATTTGCTACGACCGGCATTTCCCCGAAGGCGCACGGATTCTCGGGTTGAACGGCGCTGAAATTGTTTTCAATCCGTCGGCCACCGTGGCTGGACTGAGCGAATATCTTTGGGAACTGGAGCAGCCG
Source organism: uncultured Acidobacteriota bacterium (assembly GCA_963838705.1). GTDB lineage: Bacteria > Acidobacteriota > Terriglobia > Acidiferrales > UBA7541 > Palsa-147. Next base: position 219,492 of record CAWIRU010000008.1, read on the forward strand.
GCGCACGCCGTCGCGAACGGCTATTTCGTCGGCGCGATTAATCGAGTGGGCACCGAAGCGCCGTGGAATATGGGCGAATTCTACGGAAAGAGCTATTTTTGTAATCCGCGCGGAAAGATTTTCGCGCAGGCGAGCCGCGACAAGGACGAAGTGGTTGTCGCGGATTTGAATCTCGACGAAATCGATCAGGTGCGCGCTACCTGGCAGTTTTTTCGCGATCGCCGTCCGGATTCGTACGGCGAAATCGCGCGAACGCACGCCCCAGCACGCCAGGACGAAGCGGCGAACTAGCTTCGCTCGCGGCGCCTGAGATTGCTTGGGCGTCGTTCGCGGCTGTGGTTTTACGTGTCGCCGTGCATGAGTTTGGCGGGGCGACAGATACTGGATCGAGCTCGGCTTCTCGAAATTTCGTAGCGACGACTGGAGAAGGGCAACTGGATGACGACCACACCCCAGGCAGTGGCTTCACCGAGCGATGAGGTTATCAGGAAGCACAAGGAATTTTTGTGGCCTGCGGTCGCGAATTATTACCAGAAACCGCTCGTCGCCGACCGCGGCAGCATGCAGTACCTCTGGGACCTGGATGGGAAAAAGTATCTCGATTTTTTCGGCGGCATCGTCACCGTCGGCGTCGGCCATTGCAATCCGAAGGTGACCTCGAAAATTAAGGCGCAGGTAGACCGCCTGCAGCACACTTCCACGCTTTTCCCGAACGAACACATCGTCGCGCTTGCCGAGAAACTCGCGCAAATCACTCCGGGGAAATTGCAGAAGAGCTTTTTCACGAATTCCGGCACGGAAGCGAACGAGGCCGCTATCCTCCTCGCCCGAATGGCCGGCGAAAGCTACGACATCGTCGCGCTACGCCACGGCTACGCCGGCGGATCGTCGCTAGCCAAGGGCGTCACGGCTCACGCCAACTATCGCAAGGCCGGAATCATCAGCGTCGGCATATCGCACGCCATCAATCCTTATTGCTACCGATGTCCGCTCGGGCTCAAGTATCCGGATTGCGGCGTGGCGTGCGCGAACGACGTCGAAAATCTCATACAGACGGCCACGAGCGGCAATATCGCCGCGTTTATCGCCGAGCCGATTCAGGGCGTCGGCGGATTCATCACGCCTCCGCCCGAGTACTTCAAGATTGTCTTCCGCATCGTGAAAAAATACGGCGGCCTGTTCATCGCAGACGAAGTGCAAACCGGCTTCGGCCGGACGGGCAAGAAATGGTTCGGCATCGAGCAGTGGGAAGTCGTGCCGGACATGATCACGTGCGCCAAGAGCATGGGCAACGGCGTTCCCATCGGCGCGACGATCACCACCGCCGAACTCGCCGATCAATTTCAGGGCGCCACGATTTCGACGTTTGGCGGCAATCCCGTGACGTCCGTCGCCGCCCGCGCCGTCATCGAAGTCATCGAAGAAGAAAATTTGCGGGAGAATACGCACGTCGTCGGCGGCTATTTCCGCGGCAAGCTCGAAGAACTGCAGCAGAAATATCCGCTGATCGGCGACGTGCGCGGCATGGGCATGATGCAGGCATTGGAGCTGGTGAAGGATCGCCAGATCAAAGAGCCCGCGCCCGAAGCCGCCAACCAGATCCTGGAACGGGCGCGCGATAACGGCCTCCTCGTCGGCAAGGGCGGCCTCTATGGCAACGTCATTCGCATGGCGCCGCCCATGAACATCACCAAGGCCGACGTGGATGAAGGCATTCGATTGCTCGATAAATCTTTCGGAGAAGTTCGGAGGTGACTTATGCACTTCGCTGTGGTGAGTACCGATCTGAAGCCACTCTGCACACGCCATCTTCAGCCCATGAATCGCGTGGACATCTACTGGAAGCCGGAAGGCGCCGCGAATCTCAGCTGCATGGAAGGCTATCGCTGCGCGATTGACAGGTGCGGCCTCTTTTACGACGTGTACAGCGGCTACCACGAAAGGCCCGACGGCACTGTGAACGCGCTCGACACGCAGTACCACTGCAAGGAACACGGCCTCTCGATGTATGTGGCCAGCCACGCGCTGAAGGGCTCGGTGAAACATTTCAGGTGCCCGCAATACGGCTGCTCGCACGGCGAGTCCGTGCACACAGCGGCGGCGTGATCCGCGTTTCCAGGCAGGCACGCGCTTCGAGTTCAGATTCCGGAGAGATGAATGGCAACAGCCGTGGCTACAACTCAGCTCTGCAAGAACTTCATCAACGGCCAGTGGGTGGGGTCGCGATCGTCGAAGATTTTTGATCGCCGAAATCCCGCCAACACCGATGAAGTCGTGGCGCGCATCCCGCTCTCCACGCGCGAAGAGATGAAGGAAGCCATTGCGGCCGCTAAGGCCGCGTTTCCCGGCTGGCGCGACACTCCTCCGCCAAATCGCGGCAAGATTCTCTTCAAAGCGACGCAGATCATGCAGGCGCAGAAGGAAGAATTCGCCCGGCTTCTGACTCGCGAAGAAGGCAAATCGCTCAAGGATTCACTCGGCGAGATTCAGCGCGCGATCAACATCACCGAGTTCATGGCCGGAGAAGCGCGCCGCCTGAACGGTGAAACGCTGACAAGCGAACTGCCGAAAAATTTCGCTTACACGATACGCCAACCGCTCGGTGTCGTCGGCGCCATCACTCCCTGGAATTTCCCCGTCGCAATCCCCGTTTGGAAGATCGCGCCCGCGCTCGTCTGCGGCAACACGGTCGTCTTCAAGCCCGCGACGATCACGCCGCTCACGGCCATGAAAATCGTCGAAATCTTCGAGGAAGCGGGACTCCCGGCCGGCGTGCTGAATCTTGTGATGGGCTCGGGGCGCGACACCGGCGACGAACTCGTGCAGAGCGCCAATGTGCGCGGATTGTCATTCACGGGATCGAACGAAATCGGCACGCAGCTCTACGCCTGTGGCGCTCAACGCCTCAAGAAAATTCAGTGCGAAATGGGCGGGAAGAATCCGGTGGTGGTCCTGGCCGACGCGGATTTGCAGCTGGCGATGGAATCCACGCTCGCGGGCGCCTTTGCCTCCACCGGCCAGCGCTGCACCGCGACCAGCCGCGTGGTCATCGAAGAAAAAATCGCGGACAAGTTCCTCGCCGCGCTCGTTGACCGCGCGAAGAAATACGTTGTCGGCGACGGCCTCGAGCCCGGCGTCGAGATGGGCCCGTGCGTTGACGACAATCAAATGAACACGGTCCTGAAATACATTGATATCGGCAAGAAGGAAGCGAAACTGCTTTGCGGCGGCGAACGCCTCACCGGCGCGCGCTACGACAAGGGCTGGTTCGTCTCGCCGACGATTTTCGATGACGTTCGCGCCGATAGCGCGCTGGCTCAAGAAGAGATTTTTGGGCCGGTTTTGAGCGTCATTCGCGTAAAGAACTTCGACGAAGCTCTCGAAGCCGCCAATTCCGTGCGCTTCGGACTTTCCAGCTCGATCTATTCGACCGATTCAAACAAGATCTTCGAATTTGTGGATAAGATCGAGACTGGGATGACCCATGTCAATTCGCCAACGGTCGGCGGTGAAGCGCACGTTCCGTTCGGCGGCGCCAAGGACAGCAGCGTCGGCCCGCGCGAAGTGGGGCACGCGGCGATCGATTTCTACACCGATCTGAAAATCGTCTACATTGATTACACGGGCCACAAGCGCGAATCGAGCATCTATTAGTGGACCTCTTCACACGCGAAATCTACCTCGACATTGAAACTCTGAGGCTTTCCGACGAAGTCGAAGGAGGATGGAACAGCATCCGACACTTTGGCGTCGCCGTGGCCGTCACGTGGGAGAAAGATCGGGGATTCCGCAGCTGGTTTGAGCCTGACGTGGCGAATCTCGTCGCCGAACTCGGGAACTTCACGCGAATCATCACCTACAACGGCAACCGCTTCGATTTTGAGGTTCTGCGCGGCTACACGCCCGTGAATCATCTTCTCCCCATGTCCTTCGACGTTCACGATGTTCTGCACAAGCAACTCGGCCATCGCCTGAGGCTCGATCAGCTCGCCAAAGACACCCTCGGCAACGCCAAGACCGGCTCGGGGATTGACGCGGTGAAATGGTGGCGGGCCGGAGAAAAACAAAAAGTGATCGAATATTGCCAGATGGATGTCGCGCTCCTTCGCGATGTTGTCGAATTTGCGCGCGCGAAAGGCTATGTGGTCGTCAGCGGCCGCAAGGTTCCTGTATCTTGGGATTGAGCTTCGGGTCGCTCTGATGATGAACGCACGCCGATTCGCCATTCAATTCCTGGGCGTCGCATTTGCCTCCGCCTCCCTTGCCGGTTCGCTCTCCGCGGCCGGCCGTGTGACCTGGAAACTCGATGAGACGGCGCACTTGAAGCTCGAAGACCACATTCCGCGCACGTGGGCCGTTTACCGCGCGGACAAAAGGAAAAATCTCGTTCTCGTTCTGCTCGTCCACCGGTATCTGGCGCTTGATCTGAAATCTCGCCTCGTTTACGAAATCGATCCGAAAACGCTTACGGCTCACGGCAGCGACTTTGAAAGCGACGAGCCCGACGCGATTGGCCGGCCCATACCCACGCTTGAATGGAACGATCGCGATGTCGGCCCGGCCGAACGCATACAAGTGACGCTGGGCGATTACGGGAAAATGCTGGATGTTGAGTTGCCGCATCCTATTGACCTGCGGCGCGGCGTCTACTGATCAGATCTGCAAGGAATATTTCACTTCGCGTGAACGAATTCCTGCTTCGTGGCTTCACAGATTTTGCAGGCCTTTGGCTGGCGGATGATCACTGCATCGCGAGGGAATAGCGTGCCGAGCGCCCAATCGAGCGCCACTTGGATCTGCTTCTTGAATCCTACGAGTTTGAAGAGGTGCACGGCGTTCCAGAAAAGCCATGCAAAGAATCCATGGATGCGAAGTCCGCCCACACTCACCACCGCATCGTTCATCCCGAGCGAAACCAGCATTCCCTTCGAGACGTACGTATAGCTCTCCAGCAAGCCGCCCAGCTCCATGTGCACGATATTCCGAGCGGCGATGCTGCCCTGCGTGATTGCGACCGGCGCCACCCGCGGCGCATCCGGCGCGAGCGCCGACGAGGCTGAGTCGCCGATTACGAAAACTTCCGGGTGATCCTCGAGCTGTAAATGCTCGTTCACGCTCGCCCGGCCGATCCGGTCGTGAGGCCCCGGCAGCGCTTCGACGAGCGGATGCGCCCGCACGCCGGCTGCCCAGATGATCGTCCCCGCAGCGAGGTCTTCGTTCCCGTTCAGCTCGAGCCCGCCTTCGAAAACGCGCGTCACGCGCGCGTTGACACGGACCTCGATTCCTTCATGGCGCAGCCGCTCGAGCGCGTGCGGCCGAAGCAGCGGGTCAACACCGTTCAATACGTTTTCGCCGGCCTCAAGCAGCACGAGACGTATTTCTTCGCGCTTGATCCCGCGATATTTTCCCGCGACGTAGCGGAACAGGAAATCGCGCATCTCGGTGATGAGTTCGACCCCCGTGTAGCCTCCGCCCACAACCGCGAATGTCATCAGTTTCTTGCGTTCGTCGGGATCCGTGGTGTGGTCCGCGTGCTCGCAGATATCCAGAATCCGTTCGCGCAGCACTACGCCGTCTTCCAGCGATTTCAAGTCCATCGAGTATTCGCGCGCGCCCGGCGTGCGGAAATATTCGGTCCGGCTCCCGACGGCCACTACGAGGTAATCATAAGCAATCGGGCCTGAAGCGACATAGAGTTGACGTCCGGCAACATCAATGCTCTCGACTGTTTCGCGCAGAAAGCGAAAGTTTCTCTTGCCGCGAATATCGCGGACCGCCTGAACGATATGCCGGGGATTGATGTAGCTGGAGACGATCTGCGGCAGCAGCGGCGTGAACATAAAGTAGTTCTGGTCGCTGATCAGAAGTATTTCAAAACCGGCCGAATGGCGGAGCTGCTTTTCCAGCTCGACGGTCGTTTCCAGTCCGCCAAATCCCGCGCCAAGTACGACAATCCTTTTCATGTGGTCTCTATTAAATTCGATGCTCCGGCCGACTCCCTGGTCGCAGACATCTTGCTCAATCCGCCGCCGGCCGATCTTGCTTCGCGCGCATCTTCTGATTCCACGACATCGGCGCGAGCCCCTCGTCGATCTCTCGCATCGTAATGCAATTGTCCACCGGGCAAACGAGCGCGCACAGATTGCAGCCCACGCATTCTTCATCAATGATTCGCGGAACGTGGACCTCCATTCCGTGAACGTTGAGCTTGCCGTTGGCCGGCGTCGCGCGTTCGATGCACTGGTGCGCGCCGTCTTCGCAGGCCACGTAGCAGAGCTGGCAGCCGATGCAGAGGCCCTTGTCGATATCCGCGATGATCTTGTAGTTCAGATCGAGGTCGCCCCAGTCCATTACATTTGGCACGGCGCGGCCGCGGAAATCATCGATTGTGCGGTAATCGTGATCGTCCATGTAAGCGGCCAGGCCGTCGGCCATGTCCTCGACGATCCGGAAACCGTAATGCATCGCCGCGGTGCAAACTTGAACCGTTGTCGCTCCCATCGCGATATGTTCCGCCGCGTCAATCCAATTTCCGATTCCGCCGATGCCGACGATGGGAATCTTCACCTTCTTCGCCACGCTCGAAACCAGGTGCAACGCGATGGGCTTCACCGCGGGGCCGCAATAGCCTCCATGAGACGACTTGCCGCCGACGTTTGGCCGCGGCGCAAAATTCTCGAGGTCCACGCCCATCACCGAATTGATCGTGTTGATCAGACTTACCGCGTCGGCGCCGCCGCGTTCCGCCGCTTTGGCGATGTGCGAGATATCCGTGACGTTCGGCGTGAGCTTCGCGATCACCGGTGTCTTCGCGGCTTCTTTCGCCCACGTCGTGATCATTTCCGTGTATTCGGGCACTTGTCCTACCGCTGCGCCCATTCCGCGCTCGCTCATTCCGTGCGGACAGCCGAAATTCAATTCGAGCGCATCCGCGCCCGCGCCTTCTGCGCGCTTTACGATGTCATGCCACACGTCCTGCTTCGATTCCACCATCAGCGACGCGATCACCAGATTTTTCGGATACCGCTTTTTCACTTCAGCAATCTCGCGGAGGTTCACGTCAATCGGCCGGTCGCTGATCAGCTCGATGTTGTTGAGTCCCATCATTCTGACGCCGTTGTAATCGATAGCCCCGTAGCGCGACGACGTGTTCTGAATCGGCTCGCCGATCGTTTTCCAAACGGCGCCGCCCCATCCTGCATCGAACGCACGCATCACCTGCCCGCCCGTATTCGTCGGCGGCCCCGACGCCAGCCAGAATGGATTTGGCGATTCAAGCCCGCAAAATTTTGTTCTCAAATCCGCCATTGCTCACCTCGCTTCCTTCGCGCCCCGCAGGCTCCGCCATGTAAACCACGCAACCATCCCGATCATTCCCACCCAGCCGATCGCGCGCACGAATGACGCAATCTGAATATCGTGATCCAGCACGCCCAGCGCCCCGAACAAATAATTCCAATCGTGGATCACGTAATCGGCGTCGCCCACCGTCAGCAGCGGCAACTCCTGCGCTCTCGCGTCCGCCATGTACGTCGCGGTCGGCAGCAACTGCTCGAAGAAAAAGAACAGGCAGAATGTCACGCCCTGCAATTGCCGCTGAAACGCAAATTGAATTGCCAGCAGCACCGGGACCAGAAGTTGGAGAAACGTCCCGCCGGCCACGGCGATAAATTCGCCGAAATAACGGAATAAAAGATGTCCGCCCTCATGAATTGGGATGAAGACGAGATCGATCATCAGAAACGGCCCGCTCCCTCGCGCGGCTTGGATTAGAAACAGTCCGTAGAACGCAAGCCACGCGACCAGCGCGATGCGCGGCACGGGCGACCACTCGTCTTCGAGCGTATCGAGAAACGGCAGCCGCTCGGTCCATGCTTCGGGCACGCGCATCGTCCGCTACTTTTTTCCTCGCGGCTTGCCGAGCCACGCATCCAGCCCTCGCGCCGCCGCCATGCCTTCCGCGACCGCGTCCACCACTTCTCTTCCGCCGTTCACGCAATCGCCGCCCGCGAAATATTTTGGATTCCCGGTTTGATGGCTTTCGTTCACCGCTATGGTGCCGTCTCTGCGCAATTCGACGCCCTTCACCGCGCGCAAAATTTCCGTCACCGGCTTTTGGCCGATCGCTCGCACGACCATATCCACGGGAATCGCAAATTCCGATCCCGGTATCGGCTCGGGCGCTCGCGTCTTGCCGTGCGCATCGCCGTGCGCGCGAGTCCGTACGCACTCAATCGCAGTCACCGCGCCTCGCTCCCCCACAATCCGAACCGGCTGCGTGTTCCAGTGAAAAATCACGCCGTCTTGCTGCGCGAGTTCGTGCTCGTAAGGAAATGCCGACATATCTTCTTCGCCGCGCCGATACAGCAGATGGACAGATTCCGCGCCAAGCCGGCGCGCCGCGGTCACGACATCAATCGCCGTATTCCCCGCGCCAATGCACGCCACTCGCCGCCCCACTTCAACATCAACAAACGATTTCAATTTTGTCTGCTCGATGAATTCCATCGCGCCGTAAACGCCGCGCAGCTCAGCGCCAGGAATCTGCAAGCCCCACGTTTCTCCAAGCCCCACGCCAATAAAAATCGCATCGTACTCTGCCTCAAGCATCGGAAACGGCGCGTCCTTCCCCACTTCGACGCCCTGCTTGAATTTCACGCCGAGCCGTTTCACCATTTCGGCCTCGCGCACTGCTTCCTTCGCGCGCGTCTTGTATGCGGCGATGCCGTGCGTGTTCAGTCCGCCCGGCAATTCATTCTTATCGTAGAGCGTGACCGAATATCCCCACTTCGCCAGTTCCGCCGCGCACGCGAGCGATGCCGGGCCCGATCCGATGCATGCCACACGCTTTCCATTCGGCGCGCCCGCGCTGAATAGATCAATATTCCGATCGAGAACGTAATCCACCGCAAATCGCTGCAAGCGCCCGATCTCGATGGCCTCTTCGCCCTTTTCATTCATCACGCACGCGCCTTCGCACAGCGCCTCGGTGGGACACACTCTCCCGCAGCTTTCTCCCAGAATGTTCGCGCTCAGAATCACGCGCGCCGATCCGCGCAAATTGTTCGTCGAAATTTTCTTGATGAAGGCGGGAACGTCAATATGCGTGGGGCAGGCGATCGTGCATGGCGCGTCGAAGCAGAAAAGGCACCGCGCCGCTTCGATTGCGGCCTGTCGCGGCGTCATCAGTGGCGAAATATCGGCGAAATTCGCTTCGTATTCTTCCGCCGATAATTTCGGCGCGGGTTCATGCAGCGTCATTCGTCGGAATCCTCATTTGCAAATTCATCAGGCGATTCTAGCACCGGCTTTCCGCGTCAATCTTTCGCTTTTCGCCCACGTGTCCTGCTGCGCATCTTCCGTACCCTCGCCGCATCACACCGACGATGCGCTTCCGGACGAGATTGCATTCGTAGCGCCGGCATCTTGCCGGCGTTTTTTCGCCCCGCGCTGTCGGCCGAACTCGGCGGCAGGATGTCCGTGCCACGATTTTCTGGTCCAAACACACAATCCAGCCGGCCAATCCACCCAATGTCGAATATGGTAGGCTTTCTTCGTTCAATTTCGTCGTCCTCGGGAGGAAGCGATGCGCTTCGACACGATCATTCGCAACGGCACCGTCGTCACCGCTTCCGACACCTATCGCAGCGACATCGGCATCGAAAACGACAAAATCGTCGCCATCGCGCAGACACTCAATCCCGAAAATTCGACGCGCGTCGTGGACGCAGCGAACCGTCTCGTCATGCCCGGCGGAATTGACGTCCACACGCATCTCGACATGCCCTTTGGCGGCACCACCAGCGCCGACGATTTCGAATCCGGCACCATCGCCGCGGCGTACGGCGGCACGACCACGCTCATTGATTTCGCGATTCAGTACAAGGGCCAGACGCTTCGCCACGCTTTCGAGACCTGGATGAAAAAGGCCGACGGCAAAGCTGCGATTGACTACGCCTTTCACTGCATCATCACGGATATCACCGGCGCGCAACTCGAAGAGATGGGCGCGCTCGTTCGCGAAGGCGTCTCAACCTTCAAACTCTTCATGGCCTATCCCGGCATATTCATGCTGGATGACGCGTCGATTTTTCGCGCCATGTCGCAGGCGGCAAAACACGGCGGGATGATCTGCATGCACGCGGAAAATGGCGGCGCGATTGACGTCATCGTTCAACGCGCGCTCGCGGAAGGCAAGCGCGCACCGAAATATCACGCACTCACGCGCCCGGTCACCGCCGAAGCCGAAGCCACTTCCCGCGCGATTGCTCTCGCCGAAATGGCCGGCGCTCCCGTCTACATCGTGCATCTCTCCTGCAACGAGGCGCTCGAAAAAGTCCGCGAAGCTCGCGACCGCGGCTTGCCCGCCTATGCCGAGACGTGCCCTCAATATCTTTATCTCTCGCTTGAAAATATGAACGCGCCGGGCTTCGAAGGCGCGAAATATGTCTTCACCCCTCCGCTGCGCGAAAAATGGCACCAAGAAAAATTGTGGCACGGCCTTGCGCACGATACGCTTCAGGTCGTCTCCACCGACCACTGCCCCTTCTGCTTTAAGGAACAAAAGGAACTCGGCAAGGACGATTTCACGAAGATCCCCAACGGCGGCCCGGGCATCGAAAACCGCTTGAGTCTCATTTACTCCGGCGGCGTGAACGGCGGGCGATTTTCTCCGAATCGTTTCGTGCAACTTGTCTCCGCCGCGCCGGCCAAACTCTTCGGCCTCTTCCCGCGCAAAGGCACGATCGCGGTAGGCTCCGATGCGGACATCGTCATTTTCGATCCCGACGAAGAGCAGGTAATCAGCGCGAAGACGCATCACATGCGCGTGGATTATTCGATGTTCGAAGGAATTCGCGTGAAAGGTATTCCGAAGATCGTGCTGTCGCGCGGACGGGTGGTGATTGAGAACGGCAAATTCACCGGCAAGGCCGGCTCGGGTGAATTCATCCGCCGCGCGCAATATTCCGGCGCGTGATTCTCGGCCGCGCTACTCCCGGTCCACGCCGGCGACCCACGGAATGCCGACGAGCCCTTCACCCACGCGCACGACGACGAAATCTCCCGGATGAAACCGGTCGTAATCGTCGCGGTCAACGGCGACGCGCTCGATCCGGTGCCCTTCTCTCCACGATTCCACCACGAGCCGCCGGCTCGGCAGCGGACCGAACATCGCGAAGCGGCTGATCACGCGCGCATCCCACTCGACTCTCGGCGAGCGATCGAAGGCCCCGTTCGCAATCAACAGCGCGCCCAGGAGCCACGGCACGGGAATCAATCCGTAATAGACCCGCTTCAGAGCTTCCACTTCCCGGTGCCTCAGGGCGCGCCGCTCGACGATCATCCCGAGCCCCAGCGTCAGGAAGAACATCACGCCGATAAATATCAGAATCCCGTCAACCTCGAGCGGCGGAAATCTTCCGGTGGCAAACATGAAGGCGATCGCGCCAAGAAGGAAAATCGCGGTGCGATTCAATAATTTCTTACGCAGGGCAAGTTCGGCGGCCACCGAATTCATCCCGCACGATTCGCACGTTTCGGTGTCGCGCTCGGCGCCGCAATTCATGCATCGGGTCACTGCTCCGTCAGTCCTCTCAGAAACCCCTCGATCTGATCTCTTTCCGCTTCCGGCAGGTCAATGAAGACCACGGCCATGCCGCGGCCGGGCTCGACGCGTTGGACCATGCAATCCACTTCAATCGTCTCCCCAACGCTGATCCGCGCGGTAAATTCCGCGCGCAGCCAGAGAGGGTGCTCCGTTTCGATGAACATTCCCCGGATGCTGATGTCGCGAGACATGCATTTCAGCACCTCGGCGCCCCAGCCGATCTCCACAACGTTTCGATATGGGTGGCGCTGCCCCTTGCGTCGCTCTGTCTGTGGCATGAGAGGGCCCCGTGGTAAGCCTGATTCCTGTCACCGAATGAGGCCGATACTATTCGCCGCGACATGCCAAGTCAATTAGCCTCCCCGGCGTCTATGCCCGCGCGCCAATTCCGGGGTAACCTTTCGTATAACGCGCGCATGTATATCTCTTCGTAATCTTTCTGGTAGTTTAGACACCGCCCGCGGCGTTTTGGAGCCCACGCGCCACTTTTCTTTCGAAGCACGCCTCATTTTCCTTTGGGCGCGGGCGCCATCGCGTCAAGTCTTCGCCCGCGCGCCGAATCGCGGATCAGCGTCTCGAGCCGTTTCACGCGCGTCTCCTCCCTCTTTGCGCTCACGACCCGGAAAATTGAAATCCGCCGATACACCGCTGGCTGCGCGCGAAAAAAATCCCACGCCTTCTTATTCGCGCGGAATCGTTGCTCGAGTGCCGAAGGGAGTTTCGCCCTCTTCCGTTGTTCGTAGGAATAAATCGCTGAATTGTCTTCCGTTCGCGCCTCGAAGGCCTTGCTGCCCGCGGGCTTCATCAGCCCCATCTTGGAAAGTTCGGCGGCGCGGCGAATGTTGATCGCGCTCCACGTGCTCTTTTTCTTGCGCGGCGTCACTCGAATCGTGTAGCTGATTTCATCCAGGCTCTTTCGAATGCCGTCGATCCATCCGAAACAGAGCAGCGCGTCCACCGCTTCCGGCCAAGTGATGCTCGGCTTGCCCGAGTTTTTCTTGTAGAACCCAACCCACAATTCCTCCGCCTCAAGATGAAATTCCTCGAGCCAGACGCGCAAATGGTCAGGTTTGGCGAAAAATTTCGGCTTCATCGCCATCGCACAATCAACTCCGTGCTCCCGTTGTAGCACAGCCGCCAGTCAACCTCGTGGCGCGGGCATCCTGCCCGCGGTTTTCCGCGCGGCAGCGTAAATCAAGATCGCAAGCTGGAATCCCGCGCCACGATTACCAACCCATTTGACCCATCCGCTCAAGAATAATGGCGCTGTAGCTATTCATGCGCTCGGGACGTCGCTTCAGCGGAGCCGGCAGAATTGCAGCGAGCCGTGCCGCCTGCTGCCGGCCGATATTCCGGGCTGCGGTTTCGTAATAGTAGCGAGACGCCGGCTCTGCCCCATAAATACCAGGGCCCCATTCGACCACGTTGAGGTATATCTCCAGAATGCGCCGTTTGCCGAGGACGAATTCGGCCACCGGCACGAGCGTGGCCTCAGCGCCCTTGCGGAGGATCGAGCGGCCCGTTCCGAAAAATAGGTTCTTCACAAGTTGCTGCGTGATGGTGGAAGCTCCGCGAGTGCGATCGCCCTCCAAATCGTCTTCGGCAGCGATTTGCATCTGGTGCCAATCGAATCCGTGGTGCTGGTAGAAGTTCGCGTCCTCCGCCGCGATTACAGCGTGCTGGAGATCGGCCGAGATTTTGCTGAGCGGAATGAAGTCGTAGCGTTCGCGATACGGCGCGTGGTGAATCCAGGCCTGCAAGCGGCGCTGGATGTGCACTGCGGTAGTCGGTGGGTCGATCCACCGGGCGGCCACAATAATCAGCGCCGCGACCGACCAAAGAAGCACCACGCCGACGACAAACCATCGAATAAGGGATCGGAGGAAGCCCTTCCGCCCCGGGGTCTTGGGGTCCGTGCTCGGCATTGCCGTCACAGTTCAGAATAACAGCCTGCGCTGGGTCGCCACTGATGGATGATCGTGTGCGCGCGAGCACAGAGAGCTCCATTCTCGTCCGGCCACTCGGGACAAAGCCCCTTGGTCCTGAACCACATTGAACCCCACTATAAAGATGAAGTGGGATCTGTCCCGAGATGTCGGCATCGCGGCAGGAAATTGGAAGCCGGTGTCCGCTGAGGTTGCGTCCATGCGAAGGCGCTTATCAGGAATTTGCTTCAATGTGGATGACCAGTCAGGATGACCCCTGGATTGCGACCGATTCGGGAGTCGCTGACGGCAAATGCATTTATCAGGACTCGGAGCGACGCCCGCATGGGCGACAAGTCGCGGGCACATGCGACGGAATGGATCAAGAGTATAGTGGCACAACGCTGAAAACAAATGACCCAATCAAGGCATACATCGAACCTCGGCCAACAGGTGTTTGGAGTGGCGGCTTTGGCCACTGGCCTCATCACGCTCGCCTGGCACGACTACAACGACTGGCCTCACCTGCGTTTCATTGTCTACGGTGCTGCCACTGCCCAAATCTTCGGCGGCACTCTGATCCAGTTCCGTCGGACAGCGAAAGCGGGCGCATCCATCATTGGTGCCGCGTATCTTGTCCTCGCCCTGCTGACCCTGCCAGAAATCGTCGCCTCACCGCGGATCTACAATAGCTGGGGCGACTTCTTCGAGCAGTTCTCTCTCGTCACCGGAGCGGCGATCGTTTACGCGCGCTTGTCATCGCCATGGACACCGCAAACGCTTTGTCGGATCGGCCGCATTCTTTTCGGAATCTGTGTCGCATCCTTCACGCTCGAACAGGCGTTTTATCTCGGCGCTACTGCAAGCCTTGTTCCGAAGTGGATCCCGCCGAGCCAGATGTTTTGGGCGGTAACGACGACTGTTTTTTTCGCGCTCGCGGCTGTGGCTCTTCTGACGAATCGGATGGCGCTTCTTGCGGCTCGCCTACTCACAGCGATGGTCGTGAGCTTTGGGCTACTCGTCTGGGTACCGTTGGTCATTACGGATCGCCACAATCATACGAATTGGAGCGAAACCGCCGAGACCTTCGCGATTGCCGGGGCGGCGTGGATTCTCGCCGATCTCCTCGGCGAGTCTGGGCCTCGATGACCTTTTCCCGAGATGACGTGAGACAGCGCGAAACGCGCGGACGTCTTTCGAATCGCGCTTGATCACATGTACTGCGGAGCGAATCTGCGCTGCGTGGCTTCGCGGGGGCCCATTGCGCCGGCGAGCCGTCGGCGATGATGATCGCCGGCGCCCAGCCCCTTCGAGGCCTTGGTCTTACTCCAGCTCGCCGAGCACTCGCTCCATACCGCCGAGGAAGTGCTGCCAGCCGTATTTTGCGCCCTGATAAGCCTTATTGTCGTCGGGACCGAAGCCGGACTGCTCCATGCGAACGTGGGTGCCGCCCTCGGCTGGAGTCAACGTCCAGAGCACAACCCAATCAGCGCCCATCGTACTCCAGCTATACGAGAGCCGTTTTAGGCGGTCGACGATCAGCACTTCACAATTGATAACACCATCCCAGTTCGGCACGGGTTCCGATCGGAATTGGAACTTCCGCCCGACCACCGGTTCGAAATCATTTTTCATCATCCACTGAGTGATGAGCGGGTTCTCGGTGAGCGCGCGCCACAGCTTTTCTGGCGGGTGTGAGAAGTCCCTCTCGATCACAAGGGTGCGGGTACTCTCTGCTGGAGTGCTCATTGTTCCATCCTTTCCAAAAGTGATTCAAGACGGTCAAACCGGTCGCGCCAGAATGCGCCGTAGTGACTGAGCCAGTCCACCATCGGCGCCAGCGCATCGGGCTGCGCGCGATAGTGAGTTTCGCGTCCCTCGCGGCGATGCCGCACCATCCTTGCCCTCTTCAGTACCGTCAGGTGCTTGGAGACAGCAGGCTGCGACACGCCCGCATAGCGAGTCAGTGCGTGGACAGTCTGTTCGCCCTGCCGGGCCAGCTCCTCGAAGATGGCCCTGCGAGTCGGGTCGGCAAGAGCGCGAAAAACGTGGTTGGCATTGGCCGGCTTCACGCACAGAACCATAACCGTATGGTTATGGTTTGTCAAGCGAAATGTAATCGAATTTCCCGTGCTAGCCTCGTGCCGCTTGGGCTGCTGGCCAACGTGTTGTCTGTCGCCGTTCCCAGTTGACAGTTGCTGACAGAGCGGCCGATACTGCCGTCGGCGCATGTAGGGTGCATCGGCGCGTCGCCGAAGGGCAATGCCCACCTACGATCTCATCGTGGAGGCCTACATGCCCAATCTAGAGAACCTCAAAAAGCAAGCCAAGCTCATACTGCGTTGGCATCGCGAAGGCCACTATCCCGTCGCCGCGCAAATCCGCGGGCTTTTGCCTCGTTTCTCGGATATGCCCGATTCGGAGATTCTTGCGGCGAACTTCAAGCTCAGCGATGCGCAAGAAATGGTCGCAAGAGAGCACGGCTTCGATAGTTGGCAGGCCTTGAAAGCTGGACTTTCCGCCACGTCGCGCAAAGTGAAATCGTCGCCAGCCAAAGCGACGATTGTCTGTGCAGAGCCGCAACTGTTCGTCACCGATATCAAGAAATCATGCGAATACTTCCGTAAGAAGTTAGGCTTTTCGCTCGTATTCAGTTACGGCGACCCTCCCTATTACGCACAGGTGCGTCGAGACGCGGCGCGTCTCAACCTAAGGTGTGTCGAGGCGCCCATCGTCGAGTCGAAGGGCCGCGATCGTGAGGAACTGCTGTCGGCATCCATGACCGTCGCCACAGCAGACGAGATCAAGCTATTGTTTCTCGAGTTTCAGTCCGCTGGTGTTGCCTTCCACCAGACGCTGAAAAAGCAGCCTTGGGGCGCCAGGAATTTCATCGTCAAAGATCCGGATGGGAATCTACTGCTGTTTGCCGGGCCCGCAAACTAGCAGCCACCAAGCCAAAGTGATGTTGATCGAGCATCTCTCGTCGGCAACCCGGTACTGCTTCGGATTTATGGCCAAGAGCATCTGCAGTTCAAGACCCCGAGGAATGGGGCCAACCGCAGTCAACACCGAATCCGATTCAACCTAAAGAGAAGGGTGCGCTACCCGCCGTGCAGTCCGTTCCACGAGCAAGCGGGGGCGCGCTGATGCGTTCAACAGGGGAAAGTCAAAACCCGCACGCTTCGCAAGTCGAAGCGTGCGGCACCCCTGACGGCTGCGCGACATCTAATCCTTGGCCACCCGCCCATGACGATCATCAAAACTTCAACTTCTTGTTTCGCCTACGCTAGCCCCGCAACAACTGCGGCAACTTTATCGAGTGTCTGATTCCAGCCCTCGAGTTGCCCGCTGTTTTTTGCTTGCTCCATGGTTTCATTTCCAATGAGGGTCAGTTTCGTCTGGCCGTTTCCAAAATCCTCAAAAGTAACCACGTCGCGCGCACCTTCTATGGCCTCATGTTCTATTCCATAATGCTCAGGCTCAACCTTGTTTCCCTTCGAGTCGGAAAAATACATGGAGTAAACGATCTTCTCGTGCAGAACAATCTCGTGGTATTCCCCAGCATTCCAGAAGTCCTGCCCATCCGGCGTTCTCATGCAGCAGACAAATTTTCCTCCTACGCGAAAATCCATCTCGCAAAAAGGCGAAGTAAAACCCTTCGGCCCCCACCACTGCATCACATATTTCGGGTTTGTCCACGCCTCCCAAACCAATGCGCGTGGGGCGTCAAAAACCCTGGTGACAACCATCCGCTCTGTCTCGTTAACCGTGTTTTTTGCCATCTCTGGCCTCCGCTTTTTTCATTTGATTCACAACCACATCCAACTTCTCGAAACTCTCTTCCCAGAATCGGCGATAGCTAATCGCCCAGTCGCTGACTGTCTTGATCGCCTCTGGCCTAAGCCTGCACACGCTCTCTCTTCCCCGCTTCGTCTTGATCACAATCCGCGCCCGCACCAGGTAGGCAATATGTTTTGAAATCATCTGCTGCGAGAGTGCAAACGGTTCCGTCAATCCATGCACAGAGGCAGGTCCATGGGAGAGTCGTTCGATCATCGCCCGGCGGGTTGGATCAGACAGAGCCGCAAATGTTGTATCTAACTTATCCACAACCGTATGGTAGTGGATTATCCGCCGATGTCAAGTGTGAATTTTGGAGTTCCCGATTTCTGTTTCCTGATCTCTGAACCCTGACACCTGCGCTAATTCATGCTTCCCCATGCGCCGCGTATCGCAGCCGGGTGTGTGTTGGTTCAGCCTGAAATGGAGAGAGGGCGCTCTCCGTTAGTGAGTAATCCGTCCTTCGGGCGATCATTGTAGCTCGGGTTTGAAATTCCGAAGCAAAGCGTGACGGAAGCTGCGTCTTCGGCTTGGGAAGCATTTCGAGAACGACGTTGCCTGTTTGCCTGCCGGCGGGAGTTCCCTGTTTGCCTGCCGGTGGGAGCCCCCGCATTCATGCGGGGGAGGAGCGCTTCAGCGCTCCGAAAAGATTTGCGCTCCAATCTCTCCGGCTTGAGCCGCAGCTGCGCGTGCTGGTTCGGATTTACGGCCAAGAGCATCTGAAATTCAAGACTCTGCGGATTCAGGTCAAACGAAAGAACAGTCGAGAATCGCACCCTTGGATGTCAAAGGTCGCGGCGCCCCGCAATCAACATCGAATCCAATTCAAGTTTAAGAAAGGGTGCGCCACCCGCCCCGGAGGGAGGAGGTGGCGGCGGAGGGGGAGGTAGTTGCACCGAGAGTACTAGTTCCAATCCGACAAACCCGGTTGGTGGCAATCTGTGCAGTGACTTTCACGACACACACGGGAACTCGACAAAGTTCATCCAACAGTGGACTTGTACTGGCGATTGGGACTGCTGCGTAAAAAAGAAAGAGATATACATCAATTCTTGTTACGACAGGGGAAAAGGCTATTTCCCAACTGAGCGCTGGCCATGGGGAACGCCGGTAGTACAATGTTGTTATCTGAAGCCTTCGAACTAAATTACACAGTTGCGCTAGAAGGATATTTTTGCAAAGACACACCATGAGGATTCGGTACGACGCAGTTTTCGTTTCTAGCATGCTTTTTACGATTGCGTTGGCCGCGTTGATCCCGCTCAATCTCCGATACGCTTCCACGTGGCGCCAGCCAGCGCTTCTTGAAGGTCGGTTGTGGGTACAGAATTACCTGATGCCCATAGGTTTCGCCTCTCTGGCGATGGTTGTCGTTGGTCTGACCGTTCTGTGGACCGGTTATATCAGGCGAGTTCGCTGGACGTGGTTCGTCATGTTTATAGTTGTGTGGGTATTCGCGTTCCCGGTTTATATGCTACCTCTTATCCTCGATTTTCATGCTACAGGGTCAGTCAATTGGTCGGAGTGGTTTTGGGGTGCGCTAAATGGGCCCGGGATAGAACGAAGTTACGCGAAGGGCCCCGTAGATTTCCTCGTCATGGTGATCGCTCTGTTCTTGCCAATCCGGTCGTTTTTTTTCCCGAGCCAACGCACGGATGCGTTGGGCGAGAAAGGCGTGATACGATGACACAGAAGCTCAACGCGGCTGGGGCCGCACTTCCAAGTTTGTGAGAAGCGAAGCATCGGGCTTTCGGGCCATGAAGTTGATTTCGTCCCTGAGCTTCAAATGGCTGATTTTGACAAGAAATTATGATTAACGGATATTTACTTCCGCGATATTCAGTGCGTCGCGATAAGCAGTCCTGTAGCGCGGGGTTAGCTCTCTTTGGCCCCACCGTTGGCCGCGCCGAATAATTAGGAAACAAGATCGGAAGCAAGAAGAAAGTTTGTAAGCGTCGTTCGGAGGCCGTCTTGATGGATTCGATTGACCATGCCGTGTGAGTTGATGCAAGTAGCTCGATCAAAGGCGAGATTCCAGGGGAGCAGTTCCTCGACGCGGCTGGCCGAATGACGACCTTTCTCCCTATCCACCATCGCACGTCTTCGTTGTAAGTGGCGGTTCTTCGGGCGTGCGACATCCACAATTCGCTGGTTCGGATCTACGGCCAAGAGCATCCGCAGTTCAAGGCTCAACGGATGCAGATCAAACGAAAGATAAGTTAACAACCGCACCCTTGGACGCCAAAGGGTTGCGGCACCCAGCAATCAACATCGAATCCAATTCAAGCTTAGGACAGGGTTCGGCACCCGCCACAAACCCAACCGGCGAAGCGATAACTTCCGGCTTGCCCGCTACTCGGAAATAAACGGAGTTGCGACTGGATCGGCAGATGACAAGATGCCTTCACCGCATCTGAGCAACAAGAGCAACGTCGAACTTCGAGTAGTATTTCTTGACGTCGCTGGCCCCATACTTTTCACGGAATTTTTCGACTATGGATGCCACACGTGGCGCATCAGTGACTGGAACCACCTTAAGTTCATCCTCCACGCTGCCCGCGCCGACCCGAATTGACGGGTTCCTCAACACATTCTTGTACCACTGTGTGGCCGACCCCTGCACCGGAAGGAGGTAAAGCTTAGCTTCGTCCGACACGAACCAGACCGGGATTGAGATCGTACGTCCAGACTTTCTGCCTATCACGCTGATGTTGATCTCGCGAGATCGAGAGAGGCGGTCTCTCAGAGCGTCGTTCCGAGCTGGCTTGCTGCTCATCCAAATCTCCTCTATCTCCCTCATTTCGCAGCCGGGCGGCGCAGCCTGTCTTTTTTCCCGACTTGACCTGAACAGACGCATGATACCACTTCGGTACTTCACAGTAATTTCGATGGGATGACTGTGGCCGTTCGGGTGCCGCATCCCTTTGTTTCGGAAGGGTGCGGTTCTTCGGACGTGCGACATGCGCAATGCACCCGTTCGGATTTGCGGCCAAGAGCATCTGCTGTAAGACTCTGCGGAATCAGGTCAAACGAAGGATAAATCAAGAACCGCACCCTTTAATGTCAAAGGGTTGCGGCACCCCCACAGTCAACATCGAATCCAATTCAAGCGTAAGAAAGCGTGTGCCACCCGCCGACTTCTTAATTTAAGGGGTGCCGATTGAGAGCAATGGGTTTCGCGTGCGCTGCAGAGCCCTTTATGTCACTGTCTTAAAATTGACGTCTGGAGCTTACTCTTTGCTTCGTTGATTTGTTTCAGCAGAGCACCCCTGTTAGCGTCGATGTTCTTGTCGGACATCCGTCGTGCAATCAAAATGCCAGACAGGCATAGCACGACTGCGACAAGAACGAGCAACAATATATCCGCACCAATGAGAGGCCCGAGAAACTTCGGATGGTAGGCGTACATGCAGACGGCCACGATGCAAGACAAGAACGCGCCCATGAGCATCTGAAACAAAAGTAAAACCAAATCCTTCGGATGTTCCGCGAAATGATTCAATTGTTCGAGGCCATATTCCATCGTAGCAATCTGTTCCACAAGGTTTCCTTTGTCTCGCGGGCTTAACGGCGCGGGCTTATTCATCCGCGACCACAGTTTCTTGAACAAAGGCTGAACCACCTCCCACACTGCGAGCAGGAACAGACCGATTACAACTTGCCAGACAACTTGCGCGCCGGTCATTTTACTCGCGAATATTATCACGCCACGCGATCCCTGAATAATCAGTGGAAGCGTTACCGCTACGGTCGAGAAGACAGGGCTGATGCGTCCGGCACGATCCACACACTCGACACGCATCAACGGTACAAGTGGGGTCGCTATTCACTTTTGATGGAGCACCGGAACACAACCAGAAAGCCCGATTTTTAGAATGGCACACCAAGCTGAGTCTGGGCTTTGCGGTAGAAAAATCATATCGCCGGAGCCGAATATTTTTCCCCGGAATCGAAGGCACGATTTTCGCCGGTTTTTCGCACCTGAATCCTGCTGATTCCCCAACACTTCCGCCGACCCTTACACGATGTGGATTTGCTCGCACCCCGACGCGCATGATATAATTGCATGATTTATTTACTCTAACATTATGATACTTATAGAGTTATCACGCAGAGGACCGCTCGCGCGCCGCCACAACAGCCGCGGGCATGCCCTGACGCAGGAAGGAAGTCTCGAAGGGCGGTCGCAAGCGCCGCCGAACGACTGTGGCGCAACGCGCCCCGCTCGTCATTCGCCTGCCCTGAGGCCGCTAGCGCGGCCGAACGGGTCACTAGTCACTCGTCACTCGCCAATCTTCACCGTTTTTCTAACCGGGACACCAAAACAATTAGAAATCGCGGTAAACCACAGAAAACAAGACACGGAGGTCGCTCCTAACCGGGACAAAAACACTACTCTTGCGGAGACCAATCAAGATGTGCGATTGGGCCTGGCATGCAATCGTAGCGCCGGTGGCATCTCCGGTTTCAGGAGTCCGATGGGCTCCGCCGGAGTCCTGGGATCGGACTTGCCGGCGATTTTCCGCGCGTCCACCGCTCTCGAGATTCTCTGGCAACATGCCGCGCCAAGACGAACTCGAAGCGCATTTCTAATCGAGACACGCAAACGATTAGAAACGTCTGCAACTCGAAGAAAACAATCATCACGAGCCAGTTCTAATCGGTACAAAATTACAGGGTCGTTCGCAGGCGCGATTGGCCAGATTTCTCCGCCGTTGACGTGGAGAGCGCATGGCCCGGAGTAGCCGTGACGGCGATTGCCCCAAAACGTCTATTAGGCAGGGGCCGGGGTCGGCTGGAAATTCTCGATCACGGAGACGCCGATGAAACAACGAAAACGAATTGGGCTCCCCGCTCTTTTCTTGACGATCGCGATTTCGCTGCCCGCTCTGGCTTTCGAGTATCCTCTCTCTTCCACTTCGATCCGGAACGCCTATTTCCTCGGCGCTGAAAATGACATGAAGACCGTCGATTTCCTCGCGAAGTACACGAATCTACCGACGCCGCAGAAGACCGGCGCGAGCGTGATGACGATTCGGGTCGAAACTCCGTACGTTCAGATTCTACTTCGCGCCATGCAAGGCGGGAATTACAGCTCGCAAGACGCGGAGCAAGATTACCTCGGCAAAGCCGCGGATTTTCAGATGCACGCACAGGTGAATTACGGAACCACGCCTTGCGGGCCATTCGATGCAGTTTCAGGCGGGTTTCGAATATCTTCAGGCGATTGCTGGCGGAATTTCACTTACCGGCTGACGCAGAAAAAGGAAATCCCCGCGAAATCCGTTGAGGGCTCGCCGGTGTACGGCTACGGAGATAATCCGGTCGTCATCGGCGGAGATGTCAAGCTCACGTACGACATCTCGAAGATCGCATCTGGGCCGGCGCAATTCGATGTGACAACTCCCGACGGGAAAACTTTCAGCGCGATGTTCGATCTCGATCAGCTTAAATAAATACAAAATTACGATCTCGACGCACCGCGGCGATGTTCACGCTTGAATTTCCGCGCGTCGAACGGCGTTGCTGGGATTTCCATGGAAAAGAGGTTACTGGATTTGGCGCACGGAAGCCGGTTGAGCATCGGAGCAGCGCATCAACTCGTCGCGGCCGTTCGTGAGGAGCGAGCAGTCAATATCGTGCGCGCTATGAATCGCTTCCTCGGAGTTCGATCCCGAAGCAGTGGCGCAATGCGAGGAGCCATTAAACGTCGTGCAGACTTCGTACGTCACTTGCGTTTGACGGAACGACGACCAGATCAAAATGCCGACGAAAAGCAGCCCGCCGCTGATCGTAATCCATCGAACTTGCTTCGATTTGTTCGCCATCCGATTCCTCGCGCGCCATCAGCGGCCGGGCATTTTGCCCCTTGTGCTCAGGCGCCGCGTCACTTCGCGCTGAATATACACTTTAATGTTCGGCGGAATGCCGGGCAGCGTCGAGATTTCTTTCAGGTCTTGCGCAGTCAGGTTGGGGAGGAAGGCCATAATCGCGCGGAGCGGAGTATGCCGGTTCCTCACGAGCGCGAGGCGCACGTTGTAGTGATTCGACCATTTCGGGTGCTCGGCAATCGCCGTGACGACGCGCGACGGCGTTGCGCTCATCGCGAGAACCTTCAGAATTTGGCTTTCGGAGAGAAATGGATTACTGAGCGCGGCCGTGGTCGCTTCGACGTGCCCTTCCTGAATGATCGCGCCGGCGACGCGCGAAGGCCCGCGGCGCGCGAGCGTCAGCTTCTGGCCGATCGGAATTTGCGGAATTTTGCTGATCAGCATTTCCTCCGCGATCCGGCGCGTTTCGGCCTGCGCCGACGGTGCCAGGCTCACGTGAACGAGGTCGAAAACGAAAAGCTGGCGCACGATGGGATTGGCGACGCGCGGCGGAGTATGCGGGTGCACGGCCAGCGCGAGCCGCAAGGCTTCGTTCTTGAGCCATTTCGTCTGCTGCGCGACTGCGGCCACCACCGTCGCGCTGATGTCGAGACGCTGAAGCAAAATGTGGACGTGCGATTCGTCAAGCGCGGGATTTTCGAGAAGCGCGATGAGGACGACTTCGTTCTTGTCGTGAACCAGGGCCGCAAGCTCTTCAGCAGCTGCCTGGCGAGCCCTCGCCGCCTCGGCCGTCGAATCAGTGGACATCGGCGGCGCGGCGGGCAGCCGAACGAGCCAGATTTGCAGCAGCTTCCGCCGGTGACGTCTGCAGCGGGCCGATTTTCGCGCGCGACGCGATCTCGCCGAGGCGCGCGTCAACAAGCGAATCGAGATATGCGCAATGGCCAAAAACGCCGCCGGAACGAATCAGCGGAAACGCTTCGCCCGCGAGGCCCAGTTTCGTGATCACGTGCTCGGCCAACTCGACGAGCGCCGCCGCTGCGCCCGCGAGAATTTCGCGCGAGACTTCGTCGCCTTCCTGCGCGGCGCGCGCCACGAGCGGATAAACGCGCGGGAATACTTCATCGGGATCTTTCGCGATGTGCTCGATGACGCCGCTCCAGTCGCGAAAATCCAGCAACTTCAGCACGCGCGTAGAGAGCACCGTCGCCGGGCCGAGTCCGTCGTCGTAGCGGCGAACGGCCGTGAGCGCGCGGCGCCCGATGTCGAACGCGCTGCCTTCGTCGCCGAGCCATGGGCCCCAGCCGCCTGCGCGAATGGTCTTGCCTTCGGCGTTGCGCCCATAGGCGACCGATCCCGTTCCGGCCATCAGCACCACGGCCGGACCGGCAGGCGCGGCGGCGGCCAGCGCGATTTCGATGTCGGTTGTGACTTTGACTTCGGCTTTCGGAAAGGAGCGTTCAAGAAACGTGCTCATGCGCTTCGCAACGGAGGGACGTCCGGCGCCGCCAAATCCCGCGCAGATTCCGTTGATGTCCACCGCTCGAATAGCTTGCCGCGCGAGCACGGCGTCGGCCGCACCGCTCACAGCGAACCACGCTTTCGGATAGCCCGAGCGCAACGGATTCGAAGGACCGCCCTGCGCCTTGCGGAGTACATGCCCTTCCGCATCGAGGAGGACACAATCGGTCTTCGTACCGCCGCCATCGAAACCGAGAAAGTAATTCATTGCCGGCTGCTCCTTCGTCTGCGCATTTCGTGGCGAACGCGTTGTGCGTTTGCTTGACACTATCGAGAGAGCGCAGTTAGCATCGCGCCGCTCACCTTACCGGGATGCGGATCAGTCAAATCGACCTCGGCATTATCCTGCTGTACCTCGCCGGCGTCACACTGCTCGGCGCCTGGTTCCGCCGCGGCCAGAAAGATGTTCGCGACTACTTCCTCGGCGGCCGATCAGCCCCGGCCTGGGCGCTCGCGTGCTCGATCGTCGCCACCGAAACTTCGACGCTCACAATCATCGGCACACCGGGAATTGCCTTTGGCGGCAATCTGGAATTCCTCCAACTTGTACTGGGCTATCTGGTGGCTCGGGGCATTCTGTGTGTGGTGCTGATACCCCGGTATTTCCAGGGGCAATTCTATACCGCTTACCAGCTATTAGAGAAGAGGTTTGGGCCGCGGGTCAAGTCGGCGGCGGCGGTGGTTTTTCTGGTCACCCGGGCACTGGCCGAGGGTGTGCGAATAGCGGCCGTGGGCAAAGTGGTAAGCGTCGCGTTTGGGACCGGCGACCGGGCGGCCATTGGAATCGTCACTATCCTCACTCTTTTCTATACTTTCGAGGGTGGACTGAAAGCCGTAATCTGGACCGACGTGCTCCAATTGGCTATCTACATCACCGGATCGATCGCGGCGTTTTTCCTTTTGCTGCATCGAATTCCCGATGGATGGCTCGGAGTGACGCACGCGGCGGCCGCGGCTGGAAATAAGCTTCAGGTGTTCGATTTTACGTTCAGCCTGACGCGAAGCTATACATTTTGGTCGGGCCTGATTGGCGGGACATTTCTCACGATGGCGAGCCACGGGACGGATCAAACGATGGTCCAGCGATTGCTTGCAGCGCGATCGGAGCGAGACGCAAAAACCGCGCTGCTTGGAAGCGGCGTGATTGTTTTTTTTCAGTTTGCGTTGTTCTTGATTATTGGCGTGATGCTTTTTGTTTTTTACCAGCACGCTGCGCCTGGAATGGTCGTAGCCGATCCCGATCGGATTTTTCCAAATTTTATCGTGCACGAAATGCCGGTGGGGCTTACGGGTTTGGTGCTTGCCGCGATTCTTGCCGTTGCGATGTCGAATGCGAGCGGCTCGCTGAATTCACTCGCGTCATCCAGCATGATGGATTTCGGCAGGAATGAAACTTTCGGTGATGCTGCCTCGCAGACGGCGCTGCTGCGAAAATCGCGGCGCATGACTTTGGTGTGGGGCGTCGTACTTGGCGCGCTCGGGCTCGTGCATTGGGGTCCTGTGCTGGTCGCAGGACTGACGATTGCATCTCTGACGTACGGCGCAACTCTCGGATTGTTTTTGCTCGGCATTTGGAACCAGCGAGCGAATGCGGCGGGCGCGCTCGTCGGAATGCTTGTTGGCCTTGCCGCAATGCTCGCTGTGAAACTTTTCACGCCGTTGGCCTGGACTTGGTACGTGCTCGCGGGCACTCTGATCACGTTTGTTGCGGGAAGCATCGCAAGCGCGCTTGCGCGAACGGACAGCGCGGGGGCGGCTGAAAGATTCATCGAATGACAGAAGAAGCTCGGCCGCAAGCAAAACAACTGGGCCTCGTGCAGGGCCTCGGGCCATGGGCGGCGGTGGCGATCGTCGTCGGAACGATGATCGGCACAGGAATTTTCTTGAAGCCGGGCGAAATGGCGATGGTCGGCCGCTCGGTCAGCGTCGTCTATGCGGCGTGGATTGTCGGCGGACTTCTTTCGCTATTCGGCGCGCTTTCTTTCGCTGAGCTCGGCGCGGCGATTCCCGAAGCTGGCGGCCAATACGCCTATCTCAGCAAGGGACTGAGTCCGGTTTGGGGATTTCTCTTCGGCTGGATGCATTCGACGGTCGGGGAAACGGCTTCGTCTTCGTCCATTTCGGCGGGATTGGCGCGATTTCTCAGTTTTCTGATTCCCGCTATCGCCGCTCCCGTCTTCACTTGGCACATGACGCTTCCCTTCACCGGCAAGCCATACGATTTCGTTTTCACGTGGGCGCAGCCGACGGCGGTCGCCGCGATCGTGCTTTTCACATTTATTAATTATCTCGGTGTGCGGCTTGGGGGAGAAGTGCAAGTGGCGCTGACCATCCTCAAAGTCGCAGCGGTTGTTGCGATTGTGGGCGTGGGATTTCTCTTCGCGCATGGCAACAGCACAAACTTCCATCCGTTTTGGCCCGCGCAGGAATCGGCGGGAACACTCGGAGCTTTTCTCGCCGCGCTTGCGGCGGCGCTGTGGGCTTACGACGGCTGGGAAAATCTCAATCGCGTCGGCTCGGAAATCCAGAATCCTCAGCGGAATTTTCCGCTTGCCCTCGCCGGCGGAACAATTCTCGTTACGGTGATCTATCTTCTGTTCAGCGCCGTCTGCTTCTATGCGTTGCCGTTTCGCGCGGTGGCGGCGTCGCAGCATGTCGCATCCGATGTCGTCGTTAGCATCGCCGGGCACAGCGCCGCATTCTGGGTCACGCTTGCGATGATTGTTTCGGCCTTAGGGACACTGAATTCTTCGATCTTGAGCGGCGCGCGGGTGCCTTACGCGATGGGTCGCGACGGTTTGTTCTTTCGCGTGACCGCGAGCGTGCATCCGAAGTTCAGAACGCCCGGCGGCGCGCTGATTTTTCAGGGTACGCTCGCGAGCATCATGGCGCTGACGGGGACGTTTGAAGAGTTGACGTCGCTCTTCGTCTTCGCGGCGTGGATTTTTTACGCGCTCTCGGTTGTGGCGATGTTCCGCTTGCGGCGGATTGCCCCGGATATGCCGCGGCCGTATCGCACGTGGGGATATCCGATCGTGCCTGGATTATTTTTGGCGGGCGCGGCCGCGCTCACGCTGAATATCTGGATTGACCGTCCACTGCGCTCTTCGATTGGCCTCACGATCATGCTCTCCGGACTGTTTTTCTATCGTCACTGGAAGGCCACGAATCTCGCTAAGCCGCAATCGTGATGTGCTCGCAAGTGATCGAAGGCAATTCGGAAGCCGCTACGCCGGGATGAAGGATTTGAGCGAGGATGGCGACGCCCTTCGCGAGACGCGGACCTGAGCGGGAGAAAAAGCTGTTCGCATCCACCGCGAAGACGGAATTATTTCGCACGGCCGGGATTTCACGCCAATCACGCGGAAACGAAGTCGCGCGAAATTCGCGAGCTGCGCGTGCCGCATCATAGCCGCAGGGCATAATCACGACAACGTCCGGTTGCGCGCACGCGACATCGTCGCTCGTGATTTGCACGGACGGTTTGCCCGGTTGCGCCAGCACATCAATTCCACCCGCGCATTCGACCATTTCCGGGACCCAATGACCGGCGTTGAACAGTGGATCGAGCCACTCGATGCACGCGACGCGCGGACGAACGCGCATAGATTTCGTGGCGGCTCGGATCTCTTGGACTTCATCCCGCAGGCGATCCGCAAGAGCATTCGCGGCATCTTCGGTGCCAGTTGCCGCGCCCACGCGCCGAATGTCGTCCCAAACGTCAGAGAGCGTGTGTGGCGCCAGCGTCAATATGCGCGGCTGCTTTTCTAATTTTGAGAGCGCAGTTGCCAAATCATCCGGCGACGCGGCGCAGACGTGGCAAAGATCCTGCGTGATGATGAGATCGGGCTCTATCTCGCGCAGGAGATCATCGCGGACGGAATAAATGCTCTCGCCGCGCTGGATGATTTCGCTGACGCGCTGATTGATGACGGCGGCAGGCGCGGTAGGATCGAGTCGCGGCTGAATGAGCGCAGGCTTTTTAGACGCGGCGGGCGGAAAATCGCACTCATGCGTTACGCCCATCACGGAGTCGTCGAGCCCGAGCGCGTAGAGAATTTCGGTTGCCGATGGAAGCAAAGAGCAAATGCGCATCGAGCAGAGTTTAACCGGTAGCGTGCGAGAGCCGCAATCTTAACCGCCCGATCCGGCGGCTTCGCATGGAAGGACGTCGGCGAACACAAAGCCATCGTGCTCGACGATTACTCCCGTCTCGACTCGAATCGCGTGGCGGAACATCGGGCCTGAAAACGCGAACGTGTGAAACTCACCGTTTTCACCGCACGGGTCCACCGCCGGCGGGAGATCGCGCAGGAGTGATTCATCCCAAATCCTGCCCGCGAAATCGCGGCTCAGGCGCGAGGGATCAACACAGGTGATGATCGCGCGAAGGCCGGCGGCAAGCATTTCTTCGGCAAGCGCTCGCGTATCTCGCCGCCAGATTGGAAAAACTGGCGTAATGTCGCAGGCCGCGAGCCGCTCTTCGCGATAGCGGCGAATGTCTTCGAGAAAAAGATCGCCGAAGGCGACGTAAGTGACTCCTTCTTCTTGTGCGCGTTTCATCGCGACGGCCATTGCAGTTTCGTAGACTTCGTTTGGACAGGGCGACGGAATCGGAACTGTAATTAACGGGAGGCCGGCGGCGCGCGCTTGAATTTCGAGCAGTTCTTCGCGTACCGCGTGCATCGCTACGCGAGCGTGCGTTTGATTCACGGTGGTCAGCAAGCCGACGACATCGAATTCGGATCGCTGGCGCAGAGTATGCAGCGCCCAGGCGCTATCTTTACCCGTGCTCCATGCAAGCCATGCCTTTGGACGACGAGTCACTTGCACCTACCTTGGGGGATACAACAAGTATTTTTGACGCATCTTTCGGAAGGCATCGAGATCAGCGGACCAGCTTGCGACGATTTCGGCGGCCGAGTCTC
This sequence comes from uncultured Acidobacteriota bacterium, assembly GCA_963838705.1. Taxonomy (GTDB): domain Bacteria; phylum Acidobacteriota; class Terriglobia; order Acidiferrales; family UBA7541; genus Palsa-147. The sequence continues at coordinate 249,145 of CAWIRU010000008.1, forward strand.
CCTTTTGGAGGCGGGCGAGAGTTGAAGCGGAACCGAGAAGTTCGATGATTTTGTCGAGATGAAATTCTTGCGGATACGTTTTTGCAACCGTCGAGGCGATTTCGAGGCCCATCGTCATTGAGCGCAGCGCGTCGGCGTTCGTGATTGTGAGCGAAATGCCGTTGCAGAACTGCCCTTGGTAGATTCCGGATGCGGGCGTGAAGTTTGCCGGTGTAAATCGAACGCCGGCAATGTTGCAGCGATTCAGTGCATCGGCGAACTTCGCGGCGTCAATCCATGGCGCGCCGAAAATCTCGAACGGAGTTGGAGTGCCGCGGCCGACCGAGACGCCGCCGGCCTGAAGGATCTCAATTCCGGGATAAAGCAACGTTGCGTTAAGCGTGCGGAGATTCGGGGACGGCGGAATCCACGTGAGGCCGGTGTCTGCGAATCGCTCGGAGCGACGCCAGCCTTTCATTGCAATAACGTGCAGGTCCGCGCCGATTTTGTTTTCGGCGTTGAACATTTGCGCGAGCTCGCCGATGGTCATTGCGTAACGGACCGGCATGGGGAAATAGCCGACGAATGAGAGGCGGTCGCGATCGAGCATCGGGCCTTCGATCGTTTCACCATCGAGAGGATCGGGGCGATCGAGAACGTAGAACGCGATGTGCTGCTTTGCCGCTTCTTCCATTGAGTAGGCCATCGTGGTGATGAAAGTGTAGAAGCGGACGCCTGCGTCCTGAATGTCGAAGACGAGCGCGTCGATTCCCTTCAGCATTTCGGGCGTCGGACGCCGAGTTTCGCCATAAAGGCTGAATACGGGAAGGCCCGTGGCGGAATCGGTGATCGAAGTAACGCGAGCGTCTTCGATGCCTGCCAGGCCGTGCTCGGGACTGAAGATGGCAACGAGCTGCACACCGCGCGCGTGCATGAAGACGTCAATGGTCCGCCGGCCCGCGGCGTCCACGCCGGTCTGATTTGTGATTAGGCCGACGCGCTTGCCGCGCAAGGGTGCAAATTTCTCTTCTTCGAGGACGTCAATTCCGGTTTTCACGCGCGCGGCGGCGTTTTTCGCTTCGGGTGCGCGCGGCTGAGCTGCGAGCGTATGGGAAATCGCGCCGATAGAGAGTGTCGCGATGAGAAAAAGTGGAAGAAATTGTATGAATGAGCGCAAAGCGTCCGAGTTGTCTCGCATAAACCCGTGTGCTATATACAGCGAGGATATGCAGGCGTCAATCCAGGCGTCTTCAGTTCAGGAACTCGGGCGCGAGTGAATGCGTGCACGCTGGAGTTTCCTGCTATGCTTGATTCTTGCGATGACACCTGCAAGCCGCTCCGCGAAATCCGCCACCGCGAAGTCGAAACGCGCGCCCGCCGATTCTGCCTGGGTTGAAAAAACGCTGAAAGGAATGTCGCTCGAGGAAAAACTGGGGCAGATGCTGGTGGTGTATTACTTCGGCGAATTTACGTCGACCGAGAGCAGCGATTATCGAGATCTCGTTGATGAAGTCGAGAAAAAACACGTCGGCGGATTCATTCTCGGGACGCGGCGGCAGCCGCTGGGCATCGAACGCGGCGGGGTCTACGCCGCGGCCGTGCTTGGGAACCAGATGCAGAATCGCGCGAAGATTCCGCTGATTATTTCCGCGGATTTCGAGCGCGGCACGGCGATGCGCATTGACGAAGGCACGGGGTTTCCGTTCGCGATGGCGGTGGGAGCGACGGACAATCCGAAAGATGCTTACACGATCGGCAAAGTGACGGCGCTTGAAGCGCGCGCCGCGGGAATCCGCTGGATTTTTGCGCCGGACGCCGACGTGAACGACAATCCCGATAATCCCATCATTAATATCCGATCGTTCGGCGAGGATCCGAAACGCGTCGGCGAATATGTGGCGGAATTTGTTCGCGGCGTGCAGGAAAACGGCGGGCTGGCGACGGCGAAACACTTCCCCGGCCACGGCGACGTCAGCGTTGATTCGCATCTCGCGCTGGCGACTGTGCCGGGCGATCGCGCGCGACTCGAAAGTGTAGAGCTAGTTCCCTTCCGCGCGGCGATTGCGGCCGGCGTTGGCAGCATCATGACGGGACATCTCGCCGTGCCCGCGTTTGAGCCCGATCCGAATTTGCCCGCGACGATGTCACCGCACATTTTGACCGATCTGCTGCGGAAAGAGCTTGGCTATGACGGATTGATCGTGACGGACGCACTCGATATGGGCGGCGTGACATCGCTTTATCCGCCGGGCGAGGCAGCTGCGGGTGCGGTCGCGGCCGGCGCTGATGTGCTGCTGCTTTCGCCGAATGATGATGCGGCGTTGCAGGGACTCGAAGACGCGGTGAAATCCGGGCGAGTTTCGATGGCGCGCGTGGACGACGCGGTGCGGCGGATCTTGCGCGCAAAGGCGCGGCTTGGGCTCGACAAGGACCGCTTGGTGGACATCAACGCGGTCAACGCGAATTTCGGGAAGCCGGAATTCGTTGCTGCGGCGCAGGACATGGCGGATCGCGGCGTTACTTTGTTGCGCGATTCCGCGCACGTCTTGCCGCTCGATGCGGCGCGACCGTTGCGGATTCTTCTCGTGCAGCTTTCGGGCGATTCCGATCCGTATCCCGGCACGGCTTTCGAGGAAGAGATTCGATCGAAGGTCAGTACGGTTACGGTGCTGCGCGCGGACACGCAATTTTCGAAAGTGAGCGCGCTGAAGCTGCCTGCGCCGGAGACGTACGACGTGGCGATTGCGGCGGTCTACGTTCGCGTGGCAGATCGCAAAGGAAGCGTTGGGCTGCCGGACGAGCAAGCGGCGGTGGTGAATGAACTGATTGCGGGGGCGAAGCCGGTGATCGTCGCGGCGTTCGGCAGTCCTTATCTGATCGAACGATTTCCGGGCGCGAAGACTTGGATCGCGGAGTTCAGCACGCCCGATATTTCGCAGCGGGCCGTGGCGCGCGCAATTTTTGGGCAGAATGCGATCGGCGGAAAAATTCCGGTCACGGTGCCGGGAGTGGCGAAACGCGGCGATGGAATCCCGGCTGCGAAATACGCGATGACGGTCGAGCCTGCGGGCGCTGAGATGACCGGACGGCTGAAGCACGCGTACGAAGTGCTCGATCAGGCGGTGGATACAGGCGCGTTTCCCGGCGGCGTGCTTGCTGTTGGCTATCGCGACGCTGTCGCGGTGCATCCGTTCGGGCGTTTTACTTACGACAAGACTTCGCCGGCGGTGAATGCGGAGACGATGTACGACCTCGCGTCGGTGACGAAAGTGGTGGCGACTACGACGGCGATCATGCTGCTCGAGGAAGATCATTGTATTGACATCAATTTGCCGGTGTCGCGATATCTGCCGGATTGGACGAACGCGGCGGCGAAAGATCCGAATCCGGCGTGGCGCGCGAAGGTGACGGTGCGGAATCTGCTTCTCCACGATTCCGGGCTTCCTGCGCATCGGAAGTTCTACGAAGAGGTTGATGGTAAAGAGAAGGTCATTGCGCGAGTGCTCGCGGAACCGCTCGTATCGGAGCCCGGTTCGAAGGTTGAATATTCGGATTTGGGATTCATGCTGCTCGGCGAAATCGTCGAGAGGCTGACGGGCCAAGATTTCGATGCGTTTACGAAAGATGAAATCTTCGAGCCGCTCGGGATGACGCACACGATGTTCGAGCCTCCGAAATCGCTGCGAAAGCTCATCCCGCCGGAGGAAAAAAATGCCGAGGGGCGCGAGGGCGTGATCCAGGGCGAAGTGCACGATGGGAACGCGTTTGCGATGGACGGCGTTTCAGGCCACGCGGGATTATTTTCGACGGCCGGCGATCTCGCGATTTTTGCGCAGATGATGCTGAACGGCGGCATTTACGCGCAACACCGGCTGCTTGAACGGGAGACGATTGACGAATTCACGGCGCGCGTGCAGATCGGGAATTCGGCGCGGACGCTTGGATGGGATGTGCCCGTTGAGCCATCGTCGAGCGGGGAATATTTCTCGACGCACAGCTTTGGGCATACGGGCTTCACGGGAACATCCATATGGATCGACCCCGAGAAGCAATTGTTCGTGATTTTGCTCACCAACCGCGTCTATCCGACGGCGGAAAATATCAAGATTCGACAGGTGCGGCCGATCCTGCACGATGCGATCATCGAAGGACTTGGCCTTGCGACGGGGCGCGCTGCGGCCCACTAGTTTGTTCAGTGCATTCTCGAAACACACCGGCGTTCTAACCGTGACGAAACACTTCCAACGATATAATTCCGAGGATGAAATTGCGCGCGTTTAAAGTGGCCGCAACGGAGCGAAGAAATCCGCATTCATCGGGGCTGGATCGCAAGACGACGCTCCAGATTTTGCGCGTCATCAATCGCGAGGATGCGAGCGTGGCGCGGGCGGTGGCGCGCGAGCTGCCGGCCATCGCGCAGGCCGTGGATGCGATTGCGCGAGCGTTCAAGCGTGGCGGAAGACTGATTTATGTGGGCGCGGGCTCGAGCGGGAGGATCGGCGCACTCGATGCATCCGAATGCGCGCCGACATTTGGAGTGGAGAGGACGCGCGTGCAGGCGATTATCGCGGGCGGCCGGCGCGCGCTGACGGATGCCGTCGAAGGCGCGGAGGATTCGGAAACGCGAGGCGCGCGAGAAATTGCGGCGAGGCGCGTGGGTGCCGATGATGTGGTTGTCGGGATAGCGGCGACGGGAACGACACCGTTTGTACTCGGGGTGCTTCGCGAGGCGCGGAGGCGCAACGCAATCACGGTCGCGCTGACGGCGAATCGCGGGACGCCCATGGCGAAGTTGGCGCGCATTACGATTGCGCCGGAGACCGGGCCGGAAGTGATTACGGGCTCGACGAGGATGAAAGCGGGGACGGCGCAGAAAATGGTCCTGAACATGCTTTCATCAGCAGCGATGGTGCGCGCGGGCCGGGTCTATGACAACCTGATGATTGATGTGGCGATGACAAATGAGAAGTTGCGGCAGCGCGCGGTGAGGATACTCGAGCAGGCGAGCGGGAAGACGGCGTCCGCGGCGGAACACGCATTGCGGCAATCGGGACACGATTTGCGGACTGCGCTGGTGATGCTGAAGAGCGGTGCGACGCGCGACGAAGCGCGAAAGAGGCTCTCGGCGGCGGGCGGCGATTTGAGAAAGGCACTTGCACGGGGCGCGTCGCGAAGCGGCCGCACCAGAAAATAAAAGCATGGACCGATTCAAAATCGAAGGCGGACGGCGGCTCGCGGGCACGGTGCGAATCAGCGGGTCGAAGAACGCCTCGCTGCCGGCGATGGCCGCGGCGCTGCTGACGAACGAGACGGTTCATCTCTCGAATATTCCGGCGGTGCGCGACATCATCACGATGGCGAAGCTGCTGGCGCACATGCGCGCGCGGGTGCAAAGCGAAGTTTTTCCGCCGACTGAATTCACGATCAGCGCGGAGGAAGTTTCGCATGCGGAAGCGCCTTACGAGCTGGTGAAGACAATGCGCGCGTCGGTGCTGACGCTTGGGCCGCTCGTGGCGCGATTCGGGTATGCGCGCGTGTCGCTGCCGGGCGGTTGCGCGATCGGCGCGCGGCCGATTGACCTGCACATCCAGGCGCTCGAAAAAATGGGCGCGGCGATTACGGTGGACCACGGCTACGTGGAAGCGCGGGCCAAGCGGCTGCACGGAGCGAAAATTCATTTCGACAAAATCACGGTGACGGGCACGGAAAATATTCTGACGGCGGCGGTGCTTGCGGAGGGCGAGACGGTTTTGATGAACGCGGCGCGGGAGCCGGAAGTGACCGATCTCGTCGAGCTTCTGATCAAGATGGGAGCGAAAATCGAGGGCGCGGGAACTTCGGAACTTCGCGTCGAGGGCGTGGAGAAATTGCACGGGACTTCGCACGCGGTGATTCCGGATCGCATCGAGACAGGAACGTTTGTTGCGGCAGCGGCGATTACCGGCGGCGACATCACGCTGACGAATTGCGCGCCGCGGCACCTGACGACGGTGCTCGATCATTTGAGGAGATGCGGAGTCGAAATCGAGGAGTTGAGCGAATCGTCCATGCGTGTGCGCGCGACTGGAAGGCTGCGAGGCGCGGGCATTACGACGGAAGAGTACCCGGGCTTTCCGACTGACATGCAGGCGCAATACGTGGCGCTGGCGACGCAGGCGGAAGGGACGTCCGTGATTACGGAGACGATTTTCGAGAATCGTTTTCTTCATGCGAGCGAGATGATCCGGATGGGCGCAAACATTTCAGTGGACGGGCGGCAAGCGATCGTCCGGGGGCCCTCGAAGCTGAGCGGCGCCGTGGTGATCGCGTCGGACCTGCGGGCAAGCGCGTCGCTCGTTCTCGCAGCGCTGGTGGCGAGCAATACGACCTACATTGACCGGATTTACCACCTCGATCGCGGTTATGAATACCTCGAAGCGAAATTGAAGGGCGTTGGGGCGAGCATCGAGCGGCTTTCGAACCCATCCTGAAATAAAAAGGGAGGCGATTGCGCGCCTCCCTTCCTTAACTGATTTCAAACTGTAGAGACCCGCCGCGATAAAATTACGCGCTGGTTCCCTTTTCCTGTTTATCGCGCGCTTCCTTCAGAAGGGCTTTGCGGCTGAGGCGGATTTTGTTGCCCTCAATCGCAAGGACCTTGACCATGACCTGATCGCCTTCCTTGAGCGCGTCGCGAACCGAGCGGATTCGCTGCTCGGCGATTTCGCTGATATGCAGGAGGCCGTCGGTGCCGGGGAAAATCTCGACGAAGGCGCCGAACTCGGCGATGCGAACTACCGTGCCGAGATAGGTCTTGCCAATTTCGGCGGTGGCCGTGATGTCCCGGATCATTTTGAGCGCGGTCTCGGCGGCCTTGCCGTCGGCGGCGAAGACGTTCACTTTGCCGTCGTCGTTGACGTCGATTTTGACGCCGGTTGATTCCGTGATCGAACGAATCTTCTTGCCGCCCGGTCCAATCAAGTCGCGGATCTTGTCCGTCGGGATCGTGAGCATGAAGAGGTGCGGAGCGTAGGGAGAAATTTCGATTCGCGCTTTGTCGATGGTGCGATCCATGATGTCGAGAATTTCAAGACGCGCCTTGCGGGCTTGCGCCAGAGCTTCTTTCATCATCGGGATGCTGACGCCGCCGACTTTAATATCCATCTGCAGCGCCGTGATTCCCTGCCGAGTGCCGGCGACTTTGAAATCCATATCGCCGTAGTGGTCTTCGGCGCCGGCAATGTCCGTAAGGATCGCGAAGTTCGAGCCCTCGACAACCAGGCCCATTGCGATTCCGGCGCACGCCGACTTGAGCGGTACGCCCGCATGCATCAACGCGAGCGAGCCGCCGCAGACCGTCGCCATCGAAGATGAACCATTCGATTCGAGAATGTCGGAGACGAGACGCATGGCGTATGGAAAATCTTCTTCGGCCGGAAGCAGGCTTATCAGAGCGCGCTCGGCAAGAGCGCCGTGGCCGATTTCGCGGCGGCCCGGCCCGCGAAGGAACTTGACCTCGCCGACCGAGAAGGGCGGGAAATTGTAGTGGAGCATGAAGCGCTTGAACGCTTCTTCCTCGAAGAGTAGATCGAGTCGCTGCTTGTCTTCCTTCGTTCCCAGGGTGACGGTCGCCAGGGCCTGAGTTTCACCGCGCGTGAAAAGCGCAGAGCCATGGACGCGGGGGAGCATGCCGATTTCGCAGGTGATCCTGCGAATTTCGTCGAACGCGCGCGCATCGGGGCGGCGGCGACGGACGAGAATATCTTCGCGGAAATATTTTTCGCGCAGGCGCTCGAACGCGCGGTAGGCAAGTTTCCGCTTGTCTTCTTCCTCTTCGGGAATGGCTTCCAGGATTTCTTTCTTGATAGCGTCCACGAGCCCATAGCTTTCGAGCTTCGGATACTTCGCGGTATCAAGCGCATCGTGAAGCCGAGCGCCGAATTTCTGCTCGATGGCCTTGGCGAGCGCTTCATCAAAGGCAGGCGGCTCGACAGTCAGCTTTTTCGGCTGAACTTTTGCGTGAAGCTCGCGGATTGCGGCGACGATCTTGCGAACCTGCTCGTGGCCGAACGCGAGAGCATCGGTAACGGTGTCTTCGGAAACTTCGAGTGAACCGGCCTCGACCATGACGATGGCATCATCGCTGCCGGCCACAACGATGTTCAGCAAGCTAGTCTTTTGCTCGGCGACGGTCGGATTGCAAACGAGCTTTCCGTCAATCAGGCCGACGCGCACAGCGGCAATCGGCGTAGCGAACGGGATGTTCGAGATATAGAGAGCCGCCGAGGAAGCAGTGACGCCGATGACGTCGGGATCATTTTCGCTGTCGGCCGAAAGAACCATGGCGACGATCTGGGTCTCGGTGGACCAGCCTTCGGGAAATAGCGGGCGCAACGGCCGGTCAATCAAGCGCGACGTCAGAATCTCGCGCTCGGAAGGCCGTCCCTCGCGCTTGAAGAATCCGCCGGGAATCTTGCCGGCGGAATACGTGTTCTCGCGATAATCCACGGTCAGAGGAAGAAAATCCTTCTCCGTGGCCCTTGTGTCCATGCAGGCAGTGGCGAGCAATACCGTATCGCCATACGTGGCCACGACCGCGCCATGAGCCTGGCGCGCTATCTTTCCCGTCTCAAACGTCAAACTGCGGCCGCCGATTTCAACACTAACTTGATGCGACATAAACTTTAGAATCCTCCGCGCCCGGGGCAACCCGGACGCAATTCAAATCTGCGGGAGATAATCCCTTGCAGTGTAGGAAGAGAGCGAAGGAGAGAAACTGCGCGGAAGCGCTCAGCAGTGCGGCGGCTGAGAATAAACTACCGCCTTGCCCGACACCGGGCCAGACACTTTGCTTAAGCAAACAGGGAGGCGGTCGCGGCCAGGGCCGCTAAGGAATGCCGCACTACTTGCGCAAACTGAGTCTTTCGACAATCTCGCGATACCGATCCGGGTCGCGACGGTTCAAGTAATCCAAAAGCCGACGCCGCTTGTTGACCATCATGATCAACCCGCGCCGTGAGGCGTGGTCCTTGACGTGGGAACGGAGGTGAGTGGTCAAGTAGTTGATTCGTTCGCTTAACAGGGCGATTTGAACTTCCGGTGAGCCCGTGTCTTTGGCATGCTGGCGATACTGCTCGATCATTTCCAACTTGGCCTCGCTCAACGCATTCCCCTTTCCGCGACGCGCACCCTATCTCTTCACTTTGGTCTCTTCGTCTACGCGAATTACTGTAGCACACACAAAATGGGGTGGCAAAGAAAGAAATTAATCGGCGAGAGCGAGCGCGATTTCGTCAGGAATCCGCGGAAACCTGCGCGAGAACGCGCGCGAGACGCTCGAGGGGAAGATTTCCTCCGCTGAGTATTCCGACGACTTTCTTGCCTCGAATCCGATCGCGGATTTTGAAAGCGCCGGCGAGCGAAGCAGCGCCCGCGCCCTCGGCCAGCAGTTTCGTATCCTGCGCGAGAATTCGGATGGCGTTGTTGATCTCTCCGTCGGATACGAGCAGAAAATCCGCGAGCAAATCGCGAAGGATGGGCGTCGTCAGCTCGGCGGGAACGCTGGTGCCGATGCCTTCGTGCTCGGTATTCATGAGCGAATGCTTGTGCAAATGGCCCTCGCTCCAGGCGTGCCAGACGGCCGGAGCTTGATCCGATTGCACGCCGATGACTCGCACGTTGGGATTCTGATGCCGCGCGACGATGGAGGTGCCCGAAGCCGCGCTGCCTGCGCCGACGGGCGACATAATCACGTCCACGTCCGGGAGATCTTCGAAAATTTCGAGCGCCATCGTGCCGACGCCGGCGATTAGTTTCGGTTCGTTGGCGTGGTGGACGTAGCGAAGGCCTTCCTCGCGCGCCACTCGCTGCGCTTCGGCGACGGCCTCGTCGGTATTGTGGCCGTGCAGGCGGACTTCCGCGCCAAAGCCGCGAATTGCGTTGACCTTGAAAAGATTTGGATTCACGGCGGACATGTAGATGATGACATGGGTTCCAAAAATGCGGCCGGCGTAAGCAAGCGATTGGCCGTGATTCCCGGCGCTCGCTGAAACAAATTGTAGGCGCTTCTCACTCTCGCTGAGGGTGCCCATGAAATTAATTCCGCCGCGGACTTTGAACGCGCCCGTCGGCTGGAAAATTTCGGCTTTGATATGGTACTCGCAGCCGAGGCGCTCGGAAAGCGAGGGGCTATAGATCAAGGGCGTCTTGCGGAGATGGCGCGAGACGAGAGTCTTAGCGGCGACGATATCGTCAAACGCCGGCGGCTTCAAAACGGTGTCCGTGGGCATGTGCTCCTCAGGACTTTGGCGTGCGGATGAGAGAAAGAAATTCGTCGCGAGTCTGCTTGTTCTCGCGGAAAGCGCCGAGCATGGCGCTCGTCATCGCGGACGAATGTTGCTTCTCGACGCCGCGCATGACCATGCAAAGATGCCGCGCCTCGATGATGACTCCCACACCTTCGGGACTGAGCTTCTCCTGAATCGCCTTCGCGATCTGGCTGGTGAGGCGCTCCTGAATCTGCAAGCGGCGGGCATACATATTCACGAGCCGCGCGATTTTGCTGAGGCCGATCACTTTCTTCGACGGAATGTACGCGACGTGGCACTTGCCGAAGAACGGAAGAAGATGGTGCTCGCACATGCTGAACACTTCGATGTCTTTCACGACGACCATCTGGTCGTAGCAAACGCTGAAGACAGCGCCATTCAAAATTTTCTCCGGATCCTGGCGATAGCCGCTCGTCAGGAATTGGAGGGCTTTCGCGAAGCGCTCGGGAGTGCGGCGGAGGCCCTCGCGGTCGGGATCTTCGCCGAGCTGGGCCAAAATCTTGCGGACGTGGCCGGCGATGGTCTCTTCCGGCTCAGTGACTTTCAATATTGTTTCGATGGTTTCTTTCATAGGGAACCGCCTCCGGCGGAATCGCGTGAATATTCAAAACTGTTCAAGCTCGTCTCCTCGATGCGGACGCGCTCGAGCTGCGCGTTGGGGAAGCCTTCGAGGCGGCGATAAATTTCGCGGCAGAGATTTTCGGTGGTCGGCACGATTTTCTCGAAAGCGGGAACTTGTTCGTTCAAATACGTGTGGTCGAATGCGTCCAAGACTTCGCGCTGCACGTAGGAATCGAGATCGGCGAGATTCGCGATCATTCCCGTGTCCGGATTGACGGGGCCGGAGACACCGACTTCGACCACATAGTTGTGGCCGTGGCCATAGGGATTGTTGCATTTGCCGTAGATGCGGCGATTTTCGTCGTCGTTTAGCTGCGAGCTGTGCAGGCGATGCGACGCGGCGAAAGGGTAGCGGCGATTGAGCGTCAGATTCACGCGGCGCCTCCGGCGGTGCAATCCACGAAGAGATCGGGCGATTCGTACAGGCGGACGCGATCGAGGCGGCCGCGAGTGATTTTCGGGTCGAGCAACTTCCAAATGACGCGAGCGATGTTTTCGCAGGTCGGAATCTGGCCCGACAGTTCGGGAACCTCGTAATTCAGAAAGCGATGATCCATGCGATCTACGATTTCGCGCTGGAGAATGTCCTTCAACTCCTTCAGATCGAGAACCATTCCGGTCGTCGGATCCGGCTCTCCGGCGATTGTCACTTCGAGAACGTAATTGTGCCCGTGTCCGTGCGGATTGTTGCACTTGCCAAAAATCCGGCGGTTCTCCTCGTCCGAAAATTTCGGATTGTGATAGAGATGCGCTGCGGAGAATTCGATTTTTCGCGTGATGCGAACCATGGTCGTTTCAGGGCATGCCTGCCGGATACTTCCTGCCCTTCCAAACTGCCGAGCCGTGCGCCATTTTCCAGTACGAAGCGATCAGGACGGCGCAATAAAGACTTGCTCCTGCCAAGTAGTATTGGATGAGACGGAGAGGAAGACGATTCCGGCGAAGAGCGCGCGCATAGCCAATATGGCCGCCAACGAGAACCAGCGCGGCGGCGATGAGCACGAGCCAGCGGCCGTGCCGCGCTTCAACGATGCCGAGCGCCAGCAGAGCGATCGCGAGCCAGGGGAACGTCTCCAGAAGCTCGCGGACAAGTGCGCCGGGAGTGCCGCCGAGCAGTTCATAAAGGTTTTTCGTCCAGCCCTGCCACATGGCGCGGAACGAGCGGTACATGCGCGTGCGCGCGATTCCCTGCCCGGGTGCGAAATGAATGTTGTGGCCGGAGCCTTTCACGAGGCGCGCGAGCGCGACGTCTTCCAGGACGCGCGAGCGAATCGCGGCGTGTCCGCCAAGCTGTTCGTAGACGTCGCGGCGGATCATCAGGAACTGGCCGTTCGCGGCGGCGTCCGGCAAACGCGCATCGTTGACGCGATCGAACGAGAAATGCTCGGCGAGACGCGCGTAGACGAACGGAATCAAGATTTCTTCGCCGAGGGTTTTCATTTCCTGCTCCGGCGAATAAGAGACGAGCGCGGCTGAGCATTCGCGCGCATCGGCGAGGGCGCGCCGCGCGGCTCCAGGCTCGAGCAGCGCATCCGCATCAACGAACAAGAGCCACTCGCCGCTGGCCGCGCGCGCGCCGAGCGTCACGGCGTAGTTCTTGCCGATCCAACCGCGAGGGAGCTCGCCCGTTTCGAGGACGCGCAGCGTTGGAATGCGAAGCGCCAACTCGGCGAGGACCGCACCGGTGCGGTCGGTCGATCCGTCGTTTACGACGATGATTTCGCCCACTTCGGGCTGAGCCGAGAGAGACTCGACAGCGTGGGCGATGCTCGCTTCTTCGTCACGAGCCGGGACGACAGCTGAGATCATAGTCAGGGTCCGGGCAGCAGGGGTAGGAAAGGTCTCGCCGGAGAATCAACAACACGCGTATTATAAGCGTTGAGATGAAGGACTTGAAGAGGAATTTGCTGACGATTCTGGTGCTGGGAGGCATCATCGCGCTGTTGGTGCTGTTTGCGATGCCGGATTACCGGCAGGGCGAGGCGAGCCCGCTGGGCAGGTCTGCGAAAGATTTTGCGCTGACGCTCGACGGCAAACCTGCGCATCTTTCGGATTTGCGCGGAAAAGTTGTCGTGCTGAATTTTTGGGCGACGTGGTGCCCGCCTTGCGTCGAAGAGACGCCGTCGCTGAGCCAGTTGCAGACGCGGATCGCGCCGATGGGCGGCACTGTGCTCGGAATCAGCATGGACGACGACGAGCAGGCCTACGAACATTTTCTGCAGGCGTACAACGTCGGCTATCCGACCTACCGGGATACGACGAAAAAACTCGCGTCAGAGTACGGGACCGCGATGTATCCCGAGACATACATCATTGACCGCCAGGGCCGCATCGCGAGGAAGATTGTCGGCGAGCAGGATTGGAACGACAACGACATCGCGATGTACGTGCAGGGATTGCTTCTGCAGAAGTGATACGCGGCATCAAGCTCGCGCCTCGTGGTGTTATCTGAGAATTCCCGCCATCGAGTCGTAAGTGTTTTTGCGAATCTAGTTCCGGGAGGCAGGGGCTTCCCGGCTCTCAGAGAAACCAAATACAATTCGCCTGAGTTCGTCCAGTTTACGCTCGAGCTCCCGAACTGCGCGCCGCGGACTGGACGTGGCTGTGCTTGCGGCCGTAACTGAAATAGATAATCAAGCCGACTACCAGCCAGCCGATCAGGCGCGCCCAGTTGGACCAGCCTAGACCCGACATTAGGAATAAATTCGTCAATATCCCGAGAATCGGCACCAGTGGGACGAGTGGCGTCTTGAATGGGCGCGGTGCATCCGGGTGCGTCCGGCGCATGATCAGAATGCCAGCGCAGACGAGCACGAAGGCAAAGAGCGTGCCGATGCTCGTCATCGCACCTACCACGGCGATCGGCGCGAACGCCGCGAACAGGCCGACGAAAATCATCAGAACCAGATTGCAACGCCAAGGGGTGCGAAATTTCGGATGAATGTCGCCGAATATCTTGGGGAGCAAGCCGTCGCGGGCCATCGAATAAAATATTCGCGACTGTCCCAGCAGCATCACGATCATGACGGATGTGAGTCCTGCCAACACGGCCAAATTCATCGCGATGGAGAGCCACCGCATTGGGATGTGCGTCAGCGCGACAGAGAGCGGCGCGCCGACGTTGAGATCTTTGTAGTTCACCACTCCGGTGAGCACGAAGGAGTAGGCGATGAACAGCACGGTGCAAACCGCGAGCGAACCGATGATTCCCATCGGCATGTCGCGCTGCGGATTCTTGGCTTCCTGCGACGCGGTTGAGACAGCGTCGAACCCAATGAACGCGAAGAAAATCACGCCGGCGCCGCTTACGATGCCGCTCCAGCCGAAATGGCCGTACACCCCCGTGTTGGGCGGAATGAGCGGCGTATGGTTCGCGGGATTCATGAATCGCCAACCGATGAAGATGAAGATCACGATGACGGAGACTTTCAGGAACACAATGACGGCATTCGCGCCGGCGGATTCGCGAATACCGAGAATCAGGACAACCGACGCGAAAACGACGACAAAAACCGCCGGCAAATTGATGATGCCGTAAATCAAAGTTCCGTCGGGAAGCGCCATGGGTTGAAATGGCGAAGCCACGAAGCGCCGCGGAAGGTCGACGCCGAGATTATGCAGCAGCGCGAGAAGCGTCTGCGACCAGCCGATGGAGACGGTCGCCGAGCCGACGCAATACTCCAACACGAGATCCCATCCGATGATCCATGCGATCAGCTCACCCATCGTTGCGTAGGCGTACGTGTAGGCGCTGCCGGCGATCGGGATCATGGTTGCGAATTCGCTATAGCACAGGCCCGCGAAAACGCAGCCGATGGCGGCAAGCACGAAGGAAATGACGATCGCGGGGCCTGCGAACGTCGCAGCGACGATGCCTGTGAGCGTGAAGATGCCCGCCCCGACGATCGCGCCGACGCCCAGCGCGATGAGGGCGGCCGGGCCGAGCGATCGGCGCAACTCGTTCTCGCGCTCCGATTCCTGCATGATCCGGTCGAGCGACTTGGTGGCAAGCAAACCCATTCGTGTGTCTTTTCCGGACGAAAATACGATTCCCGCGCCGCTACCCGACAAACGCTAGAATCGCGGCGCGAATATATCAGCAAACGCAGAAGGCGCAAGCGAAACCGCCCGGAAGAAGACGGGGCACGGTTTAAACGGGCGGCTTGACGATCGGGAGGCGATGAGAGTAATATACCCCCAGGGGGTATTAACCCGATGGCCAGCGTGAAAAGCCTTCAGGCAGCGTGCGGCTGCGAAGCGCATGCCGGGCTGAGAAAAGCGGCCGGCGTGGACCCGGAAATCAAGTCGGCAAATCTGAACCGGCTGCGACGAATCGAAGGACAAATCCGCGGCCTGCAACGAATGGTGGATGACGACCGTTACTGCCCCGACATTCTAGTGCAGCTCTCATCGGTGCAAGAGGCGTTGCGCGCAGTGGGCCAGGCGCTGATGCGGAATCATTTGCGGCATTGTGTCACGCAGGCGATTCGCAAAGGGAACCGAAGCGAGGCGGATGCGACGCTCGACGAGTTGTTACGATTGATTTACGCGCACGCGCGGTAAGAACGAGGAGCAATTTCAAATTTGAAATTTCAGATTTGAAATTAAGAATTTCGATTTCGAAATTGGGCGGATCCAAGCCCAGCCCTCGGAAGAACGGCGGCCATAACTCGATTAGGACGCCGCTGCGAACAAGAGCGAGAGAAACCCCAAAGAGAAACCCACAATGGAAGAGCGAACGATGGAGCGAGATCCGGTTTGTGGAATGACGGTTGAGGCTGAGACGGCCGCGGCAAAGCGCGAGCACGGCGGAAAGACCTACCATTTCTGCTGCGAAGGTTGCGCGGCGAAATTCATGGCGGCACCTGAGAAGTTTCTCGGCGCGACGCCAACAACCGGCGGACGTTCTTCTGCGCGCGGCGCCGAATCGAAGGAAATCGAATACACGTGCCCCATGCATCCGCAGATTGTGCTGCCGGGGAGCGGCGCTTGTCCGATCTGCGGGATGGCGCTCGAACCGAGAGAGGCTCCGGCGGAGACACAAGAAAATCCAGAACTCGCGATGATGTCGCGACGATTTTGGATTTCGGCGGCTCTCAGTCTGCCGGTGCTTGTGCTCGCGATGTCGGACATGATTCCGGGACAGCCCGTCCAACATGCGCTTTCGATCCGGGCGATTTCGTGGATTGAATTCCTGCTTGCGACGCCGGTGGTGATCTGGGGAGGCTGGCCGTTCTTCGAGCGCGGATGGGCATCGATCGTGAATCGCAGCTTGAACATGTTCACGCTGATCGCGCTCGGTACCGGGACAGCTTATCTCTACAGTGTGGCCGCTGTTCTCTTCCCCGGCGCGTTCCCTGACTCTTTTCGGACGGGCGGCGATGTTCCGAATTACTTCGAAGCGGCTGCCGCAATCACGACATTGGTGCTGCTCGGGCAAGTGCTCGAGTTGCGAGCGCGAAGCCGCACGTCGAGCGCGATTCAGTCGCTATTGCGACTGGCGCCAAAAACATCGCGGGTGGTGCGTGGAGCAGGAACTCCGTCCGCGCGGGAAGAAGATATTCCGATCGAGCAGGTCGTCGTGGGCGACATCCTGCGAGTGCGTCCGGGCGAACGAGTGCCGGTGGACGGAGTCGTTATCGAAGGATCGAGCGCGGTGGATGAATCCATGATCACCGGCGAGCCGATCGCCGTCGAGAAAGTTGCCGGCAGCCGCGTGACGGGCGGAACGGTGAACGGCACGGGCAGCTTCCTCATGCGAGTGGAGCGCGTCGGCTCGGATACGCTGCTCGCGCAAATCGTGCGAATGGTCAATGAAGCGCAGAGAAGTCGCGCGCCGATTCAGCGGCTGGCGGATGTTGTCGCATCGTATTTCGTTCCGGCGGTCGTGCTGGCCGCCATCCTGACGTTCGTAGCGTGGACGCTGTGGGGCCCGGAGCCGAGGATGGCGCACGGCCTGGTGAACGCCGTGGCAGTGCTCATTATCGCCTGCCCGTGCGCGCTCGGACTTGCGACGCCGATGGCCATCATGGTCGGGACGGGCCGCGGGGCGACCGCTGGAGTACTGATCAAGAATGCGGAAGCACTCGAAATGCTGGAGAAAGTTGATACGGTCGTTCTGGACAAGACCGGGACGATCACGGAAGGCCGGCCGAAGCTCGAGCGAATCGAAACAGAAGCCGGGCAAAGCGAGGACGAGGTGCTGCGTCTGGCCGCTTCCCTTGAGCGCGCGAGCGAGCATCCTCTCGCCGCGGCAATCGTGGATGGGGCGAAGGCGAAGGGACTTGGCCTGGCAAGCGTGCAGGATTTTCGAGCAGTTCCCGGCAAGGGCGTGGCCGGGACGGTTGTGGGCAGACGGGTTGCGCTGGGCAATCCTGCGCTTTTTGCGGAGTTGGGAATTTCGACGGGCGCTTGGGCCGAGCGTGTCGAGGCGCTGCGCCGCGATGGAAAAACGGTAATGCTCATCGCGATTGATGGCAAGATTGCGGGACTTCTGGCCGTCGCGGATCCGATAAAAGCTTCCACGCCGGAGGCGATCGCTCAATTGCATCGCTCGGGCGTGCGAATCGTGATGGTGACAGGAGATAGCGAGGCGACGGCGAAGAGCGTCGCGAAGCAACTGGGAATCGACGATGTGTTCGCGGAAATCCTGCCGCAGCAGAAAGCGGATATCGTAAAGAAGCTGCAAGCGGAGGGGCGCGTCGTCGCGATGGCCGGCGATGGCATCAACGACGCTCCTGCGCTGGCGCAGGCGAACGTAGGCATCGCGATGGGAACTGGAACGGATGTGGCCATCCAGAGCGCGGGGATCACGCTCGTGCAGGGCGACATTCGGGGGATCGCGCGGGCGCGGAATCTGAGTCGCGCCACGATGCGAAATATTCGGCAGAATCTTTTCTTCGCGTTCGTTTATAACGCGCTAGGCGTTCCGCTTGCGGCGGGCGTGCTTTATCCGTGGTTCGGATTACTCCTGAGCCCGATTATCGCGAGTGCGGCGATGACGTTTAGCTCCGTTTCGGTAATCTCGAATGCATTGCGGTTGCGTCACGTGGATTTGTGAGGCGACACACCAACCGCGACTACTCAGAAATCGTATCGCCGGCATCTTGCCAATGATGTTTGCTTAAGCCGCCGCTCGAAGAACCGCCGGCAAGATGCCGGCGCGACGAATGCATGCGTGCGACGCAAGTTGGTATAATTCTGGCCATGACCTACATGACCGTGACTTACGAACTGCAACATCCTCTCAGGCCGGAACAATTCAGGGCGCTTGGTCAATTCGCGAACACGTACGGTCTGCAGCGATTTCGATTCGAAGAAGACAAGAAACTGCTTCATTTCGATTACGACGCTTCGCGGTTAAAAGAGACGGTGGTTGAAAACGTTTTGAGGAGCGCGCGGATACCAGTGCTGAGGCGGGTGACTCCGCAATAGGAGAGAGATTAGTGGGGCCCCCGCTTGGGATCGGGGGCCCCGAAAGGCCGCGTTCCATTGACCCGGTCTAGGCGTGAACGGGTCATGGGGTCATCCATCCTAGCTTCCCTCTCAGAGGCAGGTGGGAACAACCCACATCGCGTAGTGAGCGAGCCCCTTCCTCCTCACTCACTTCGCTCCGCGGATCGTCTTAGTTCGGAACGCGACCCGCAACCGCGAATAGAGCAAGTGTGTGGCCCAAACCGCGGCCGAGCTTTAAAACGTCATATTGCTGCAATCGTGACATTTAGTGGATCGCGCAGAGTCGGGACCCCGGACTATGCGGACCGATTCGGGAATGAGTATCCCGGTGTGGGGCGCGGGCACTCTTCCTCGCGGAATCGCCGGCTCAAATTGCCGTGACGCCAACGAAATTGGACCACATTGAAATGCGCACCGCGCGAAACATTTCGGCGCCCCTCGAATCTAACCGAGCGTGGCCTGGACGATATCGCCGCACGCGCATGCATGGGTTGTATTGGGGGTTCAATTGGGGGTTCTATTGGTGAAAGCCAGGTTCAGCGCGATAATGATTGTCGTGGGCATGACTAGGATATGAATCGTATCGGGATAATTCTCGCGACCGGGTGTGCAGGCCTGGCATTGCTCGTCGCAGCATTCGGCGGCGTCCGCGCCTACCGTCCAGCGAGGGCGGACCATGCTGCCTTGGCGCAGCCCAAAACGCCTGCCCAGCCAGTCGCGGATAAGTCCGACGCGCAGGAAGACGACGACGAAACAACAATTCGCTTTGTAAAGAATCCGGAGCAGATTCCCTTGTTCATGGCCCGCGATCTGGACGGCAACGTCATTTCCAGTGCCGCATACAAGGGCAAGGTCGTATTCATTAACTTTTGGGCGACGTGGTGCCCGCCATGCCGCGAGGAAATTCCCGAACTCATCAAACTGCAGGACAAGTACAAAGATCAATTGCAAATTCTCGCGATTTCCGAGGATGAAGCGCCCGCCGAGGCCCTGAAGTCTTTCGCGCGACAGGCGCACATCAACTACCCGATCATGCAAGTCACGCGGGAGATCGAAACCGATTTCGGAGGGGTGCCCGCGCTTCCGACGGTATTCGTGATTAACAAGGACGGCGGGATCGTGCAAAAGCACGTGGGCTTTTACCCTGTATCGGTGTACGACCGGGAAGTTCGGGCGCTGGCGGGAATGCCAATTGACGCCAAGATCGAGACGTTCGAGGACACGGGCCAGATTTTCCTCAAGAATGCGAAGAATGCGACCGAGTTGCCCGGAGTGGACCTATCGAAATTGACTCCGGCGCAGAAACAGGTTGCGTTGAGGCGATTGAATTCGGAATCGTGCACGTGCGGCTGCCGGCTAACGCTCGCACAGTGCCGGATCAACGATACCGCTTGCCCTACGAGCCGCAAGCTCGCGAATCAGATCGTGCAGGAGATTCTCTCCGGCAAGCCGTCCGAGCCACCAGCAGCGAAACCGGACGATGATGACACGTCCACTGATTGAGCAAACGCGGGATTGATGCCGCTCGCGGCAGCCTCTCGTATTCACTTCCACTCAAATGAAAAGGCAGCGCCACTCGCCGCATGCGAGAGACGCTGCCCGTTGAATGCGCCACGAAGGCGCGTTCGTTACTTATCGTATTGCTGGCAGATTTCGAGCTGGTGAATCGCTTCGTCTATCGCGTGAAGGGCTTCGACGCGATGACCGCCGAAATCGTGGGCCGCGTGTTCCAAATGCTCGTGAGCGTGGTGCAAGGACACGAGCGCGTCATGGATTTCAGGATGACGTTCCGGCGCGGCCGGTTGCGCGGCGGCGGTGGCAGGCTTGCCGTTCGGAGGGGCCGCAGGCGCCGAGGCGGGGAACGTCAACGCGAGCAAAAAGAACGCGGCCGTGAGAATGCTTACAATTTTCGTCTTCATGAAATGATCCTCCTCGTCCGACATGACGGCTCGGACTGCCGAAATTGATAGAAGTCCCAACCCATCGAACACAGTGAACTACAAAAAGTTGCTCGCGGGAAACGCGACCGACCTCGCCGCTTCGCGAACGCTGAGATTCTATTCCGTGCTGTGCCAACTTCAACGAACTTTTTGCGATGTGTTAGCGAGAGATAACGGGCAGCGGCGAGTGTTGACCGCAGCATCGCGTTTCAATTAGTCTCAGGCACCGAATTCCGGGGGATCACTCTAATGGAAGGCCGAACTGACGAAAGAACAGCGTTGCTGTCACGGCGCGACTTTGCGCGAAAAGCGGCGCTTGCCGCGGCCGGCGTTGCGATTGCGCCGGCTGCGCTGCGTGCTGCGCCAGCCAGAAAAGATCTCGCAATTTTGGAGGCGCAGGCGCCTCCTGCCACTCCACTCTCGGCGGAGGACATGGCTCAAGCGGAGGCGAGAGTGTCCGCGATTCTCCGAAAATACGGAGATCGCTTGTCGCCCGATCAAAAGAATGAAATCCGCAGACTTTCAACTGAGCTCCAGAAGCCGATGATTCGACTGCGCGCGTATCCGTTGGGCAACAGCAACCAGCCGGCGACGGTTTTGAGACTTGTGTCGGAGGGCAAACCTACTCCGACGAAAGCGCGCATCGAGCAGCCGAAAGCTCCGAAATGATGCTCAGCGACGACATCCTTTACTTGCCGGTCACCGAACTCGGACGCCGGATTCGCGCTCGCAAGCTCTCGCCGGTCTTACTCGCCGAAAGTTATCTTGCGCGTAGCGAGCGACTGAATCCGCAGCTCAACGCGTACGCCACATTGACGCGCGAGATCGGTCTCGAACAAGCTCACACCGCGGAAAAGGAAATCGACGCAGGCCATTATCGCGGCCCACTACACGGGATTCCCTACGCGGCGAAGGATCTGCTGGCGGCGAAAGGCTATCCGACGACGTGGGGCGCGCAACCTTACGCGAACCAGACGTTCGACTACGACGCGGCAGTGATCGAACGGCTCAATCGCGCCGGCGCGGTCTTGATCGGCAAGGCGGCGATGATCGAGTTGGCGGGCGGTATGGGCTATCGGTTCGCGTCCGCGTCGCTCACGGGGCCCGCGAAGAATCCGTGGAACGAAGGATGCTGGACGTGCGGATCGTCGAGCGGGTCGGGCGCGATCGTATCTGCGGCGCTTGCCGCCTTCGCGATCGGCACGGAAACCTGGGGCTCGATTATTTGCCCGTCGGGATTTTGCGGAATCAGCGGGCTGCGGCCGACGTTCGGGCGTGTCAGCCGCTACGGAGCCATGGCGCTGGCGTACTCGCTCGACAAGATCGGGCCGATGGCGCGCGCGGCAGAGGATTGCGGGCTGGTCCTTGCGGAGATCGCCGGACATGATTCGCGGGACCGCAGTTCCCTTTCGGATGCGGAAGCCAGGTTTGAAATTGTTTCGCCCGCGGCGGCGCCGCGCCTGCGTGTGGGCCGGCTTACGAATGCGTGGAGGAAATGCGATCCTGAAATCGCGAGTGCGGCGGACGATGTGTTTGAAGCTCTCAAGAAGCACGTCGCGTCGATTGAGGGCGCTGAGCTGCCGGTTGGGCCGTTCGACGAAGCTGCCGGAGTGATCATCGGGGTCGAAGGCGCCGCGGCTTTCCGAGATCTGATCGAGAGCGGCAAAGTGGCGGAATTGGCGGACCCACTCGGCCGAGTGGCCGGATACATGAATGAACAGATTCCGGCGAGCGACTATATTCGGGCACAACAGGTCCGCGAGATCTGCCAAGAAAGCATCAACGCGCTCTTCGACACGTTTGACGTGATCGCCGCTCCGACTCTACCGGTTGCGGCGAGCACACTCGACACGAACCTGGAGAAGAGCCTCAACTTCCCCGATCCGGTCGGAGCCATCGGAAATCTCTGCGGGCTTCCTGCCGTCAGCGTCCCGTGCGGATTCACATCGGAGAAATTGCCGATTGGAATTCAGTTCGTCGCGCGGTGCGGAAACGAGCGCGCCGTTCTGGCGGCCGCGAACTTGTACCAGCAGCTTACCGACTGGCACACGAGACGCCCGCCGATTTCCTGAAGCCAGAAGATCATCGACGTTCAGCGGGTCCTCCTCGCGACTCCCGGCAGTTTTCTGGGTAGTCCTACTCCAGAGCTGATACCGAAGTACCAGCAGTTCGTTACCTAAAGCGGATTGTTCGCGACGGCCATGCCACCTAAGCTCACAGAGTCAACGGAGGGTGGACCATGGAATCAACGGAGAAGGCAGCGCGAGTTTCAACCTCGCAAGGTACTGCAAAGGCGGCAGTTACGGCGACGGCCGCCCGGCCCGCAACCGCGGCGATCGCACCGGAGAGTCGTGTGTTCGTTCAAGTCCACAGCACCGACGTGGAAGCGATCCGCGCCGTACTGGCCTTGAAACCACCGGCGCGCAAGGGCTTTCCAACCTCTTTGTGGATCGGTGTCGCGCTGATGCTTTTGGTCGCAGCGTTCGCCGCGTGGCAATGGACCGTCACGACCACGCAAGCAGCCGAAAACATTGCGGCGCCGCAGATCATGACGCCTAAGCCACCGGATTTTGCGTTCGAGGTATCCGCGCCAAATCCACCGGCCCATCCCGAATCATTCAAAGCGCATCCCCGACGCGGACGTGCGAGGACCGGCGCGGGTAACTAACACCTCAATCGCAATCCCGCAGTTGTACCGTTCGCGGGCAGAGTTCGCCTGAACTAAATCCAATCCGATCATTCGCGCGTACTCCCTCTGAGAAGTTGAATTCCATTCAAAGAGGACGGCGCCAATGTCAGAATTACAAACGACTCTTCCCGGGTTCGACCTCGAGCGATATCTGCGGAATTCAAAGAAAGTGGACATCAGCGATCTCGATCTAGCCGAGGCCGCAAAGTATCCGCTCACGGCGGAAGAAATTCGCAGCCTGACGTACATGATGGACATCGAGTCGCACACGATTGTTTATATGCGAAGCATTCTATCCACCTGCGCGATTGAAGATCCTGACACGACGGCCTTTTTGAGCTGCTGGGCGTATGAGGAACATTTTCATGGGCGGACGATCGGACAATTTCTTTCCGCGTGCGGCGTCGAACATTCATCCGATCGCATCGCGGAAGTGCAGCGCGCGACTTCCTATAAAGAATGGCTGAAAGACATGGGAGCGTCGCTGATTTGCCAGCTCTCGCGGCATTTTCACGGCGCGTACCTGACGTACGGTGCGATCTCGGAACTCTCCACGCTCGAAGGATATGGCGTGATGGCGCGCCGCACCCAAAATCCCATTCTCGCTGAAATCATGCGCCGGCTTGCGAAGGACGAGCGGCGGCATTTTTCCTTCTACTACAACAAGGCGAAGAGCCAATTGCAGCACCGAAACGCACGGCGGCTCACTACTTTCGTCATCAAGCATTTTTGGCTGCCCGTCGGCGGCGGCGTGAAGCCTGACGGCGAAGTCGAATGGATTTTGAGCTTTATCCTCGGCGATTCGATGGGCGCTCAAATCGCCGCAAGAATCGACCAAACGATCGCAAAATTGCCGGGACTCGATTGGTTCGACCGGCTGACGCGCAGCCGCGAAGAGGCGCTGCGAAAAATGGGCCGCGCCCCGCTCAACGAACCCGCTATGGCGAGCGGCGATTGAACGGCATCGCGGCGCGTTAGCAATCGTCCCTTATTCCACAACAACTTCCAGTTGACAGCGCAGCCAATCTGTATGAATATTCAACTGACTGCATATTCAGTCAGAGGGTTGCTTGAGCACTCACAAACGATACCGGCAAGGGCAGATCCTGAACCTGCTGGCACAGGTGCCGGTGGCGAATCAGGACGCGCTCCGGCGGCAACTCGTCCGGCGTGGATTGAACGTCACGCAGGCGACGCTGTCGCGGGATCTTCGCGAGCTTAAGCTCGTGAAAACTTCCGAAGGATATCGCCCGCTCAATTCCGTCGCGGAAGAGCCGCCTGCGCTTCCCTCGCTCGCGCGGGCCGTCGGGGAATTTCTCCTCGATGTTCGCCCGGCGCAAAATCTTCTCGTTCTGAAGACACCGCCTGGAGGCGCGCAACCGCTCGCGGCGGCCGTTGACGCAGAGCATTGGAGCGAAATTGCCGGGACGCTCGCCGGCGACGACACCGTTCTCATCATCACGCCTTCGCGTTCAGCGCGCGCCGCTCTCGAAAAGCGGCTTAGGGAGTTGCTGCGATGACCGACCCATTACGGGTCGCCGTCGTCGGAGCTACGGGCTACGCCGGCTACGAGCTGGCCCGGCTTCTTCTTCGGCACCCCAAAATAGAAAAACCGACGTTCTATCTGCGGGAGGGCTACGCCAACGTGCATTGCCTGAGCGAGCTTTTTCCCCAACTGCGCGGGTGGGGCGACGCGCCATGCCGCACTTTCTCCGTTCAGGCGATCAAGGAAAGCGGCGCGGGTGTCGCGTTTCTTGCGACGCCGCATGAGGCATCGGCTGAAATCGCTCCAGAATTGCTCGACGCCGAAATTAAGGTGGTGGATTTGAGTGGGGCGTTCCGTTTCTCTGATCCGGAAACTTTCACTCGTTGGTACAACCTGGCCGCTCCATCCAGAAAAGTCCTGGAAGAGGCCGTTTATGGACTGCCTGAGCTCTATGCGGACAAATTGCCGGCGGCGCGGCTTGTTGCGAATCCAGGATGCTACCCGACATCGGTGATTCTCGGCTTGCGCCCTTTGGTTGATACGGGCTGGATCGACACTTCCCGCGGCATCGTCTGCGATTGCAAGTCGGGCGCGAGCGGAGCGGGCAAAGAGCCCAAGCGGGAAACTCACTTCGTCGAAGTGAATGAGAATTTTCGCGCGTACGGGCTATTCAAACATCGCCATACGCCGGAAGTGGTGGAGCACACGGGCCTGGATTCAGAGGACGTTATCTTTACAACTCACCTGCTGCCAATCGAACGGGGAATTCTTTCGACGCTTTACGTCTGGCTCGACGAACCGCGCAAGGCCGAAGAGATCGAGGCTGTTTACCGGAGCTTCTATTTGAACCGGCCGCTCGTGCGGATTTCACCCGCGGGACGAATTCCCGAGTTGCAGGACGTGACGCGGACGAATTTCTGCGACATCGGATTCGCGCTCGATGATTCGGGAACGCGGCTGATCGTGGTCTCGTGCCTCGATAATCTTGGCAAGGGCGCGGCGGGACAGGCCGTACAAAATCTCAATGGGATGCGGGGCTATCCAGAAACGGCGGGATTGCTATGAGGCTCGTGGTAAAAATCGCAGGCGCATTGCTCGAGGACGAGAAGACTGTCCAGACCATCGCCCAGCAAATTTCTCAACTCGCGTCGGAAGGCCATGAACTCCTGGTGATTCACGGCGGCGGAAAGATTTTCACGTCCACGCTGAAGCGGATGGGGATCGAAAGCGAATTTGTCGGTGGGCTGCGCGTGACGGACCGGGAGACGCGCGACATCGCTGTGATGGTTTTCGGCGGCCTCCTGAACAAGAAATTGGCTGCGGCGATTTCGCTCGCCGGCCAGCCGGCCGTCGGAATCTCGGCGACCGACTCTGCGTGCTTTACCGCCGAGCCGATGGTCCACAACGAAGTGGAAGGCGGCCTTGGTTTCGTCGGATACCTGACGGGCGTCAACGTCGAGTTCTTGGAATCGCTCTGGCGGGAGAATCTCGTTCCCGTGGCGTCGTGCCTTGGACTTGGGTCCGACGGCGAGCTCTACAACATCAATGCCGATCACATGGCTGCAGCGTGCGCCGAATATTGCCGCGCCGACCGGCTCGTTTTCCTCACGGATGTCGCAGGCGTGCTCAATGACGGCGAGGTATTGCAGGCCGTGAATGGCGGCGACGTCGAAGCGCTGATTCGCCAGAACAAGGTATCGGGCGGCATGGTGTTGAAGCTGGAAGCTTCGAAGCGCGCGCTGGCCGGCGGGGTGAAGCAGGTTCGAATCGTGGGTGGCACGAGCCCGGACGCGCTGTTGCACGCTGCGAACGGAGCAAATGGCCACGGAACACTGGTAACGCCGATGTTCGAAACAGCGGTCGATGAGGCAGCGGCACGATGAAAAAGCGCACGGCAAAACGCGGCGGAGGCCCGGCGGCAAAGATCCGCCGCGACGAAGCGCGTTATCTCATGAATACGTACAAGCGCCCTGCGATCGTGTTCACTCATGGAAAGGGCTGCTATCTGTATGACGATCGCGGCCGGGCGTATCTCGACTTTCTCGGCGGCATCGCCGTGAATTCTCTCGGGTATTCGCACCCGCGAATCGTGAAAGTGATTCGCCGCGAAGCGGGCCGCGCGATTCATCTCTCTAATTTGTTTCAAAACGAGTTTCAGGCGCCGCTGGCGCGCAAGCTCGCTTCATGGTCGGGCCTCGATCGCGTGTTCTTCACGAACAGCGGAACCGAGGCCATTGAAGGCGCGTTGAAAATTGCCCGGGCGCACGCGCGCGCACGCGCCACGAACGGTTCCGCGCCGAAGACGCGCATTCTGGCGTTAACGGGCTCATTTCATGGCCGCACGTTTGGCTCGCTGGCGATTACTTATCCAGCGAAATACCGCGAGCCATTCATGCCGCTCGTTCCCGGCGCGGATTTCGTCAAATTCAACGACATCGCCGATCTCGAGGCGCGGTTCGACTCGGGCGTGTGCGCCCTGGTGATGGAAACGATTCAAGGCGAAGGCGGGATTTCTCGGGTCAGTGAAGCATTTTGGAATCGCGCCCGCGAACTTGCCACGGAGAGAGGCGCGGCGCTGATTGCGGACGAAATCCAGTGCGGGCTCGGCCGGACGGGCCGCGCATTCGCGTATCAGAAGTTCCGGAGCCTACCGGACATCGTGACGATTGCAAAGCCGCTCGCCGCCGGGCTGCCGTTGGGCGCCATTCTCGCGAACGAAGAATTCGCGAGCGCTCTTTCGCCCGGGATGCATGGAACCACGTTTGGCGGCGGTCCTCTGGTCTGCGCGACTGCGCTTGAAGTTTTACAGACGATCGAAGACGAGAAGTTGATGAAAAATGCCCGGGAGCGCGGCGCTGAAGTGATTCGAGGTCTCGAGCGATTGGCGGCGCGATTCGATTTTGTCCGCGAAGTGCGCGGGGAAGGCTTAATGCTCGGACTCGAACTGAGCGTTGAAGGCGCGCCTTTCGTCGAAGCGGCCCTCGAACGCGGGCTGATCATCAATTGCACGCACGATCACATCTTGCGCTTTCTCCCGCCGCTCAATATTCGTCCCGCGCAGGTGAAAGAGTTTTTTTCGAAGCTCGAATCTGTTTTTGCGGAAACACCTCCGCCCAAAGCCATCGGAACGGAGACACCGAAAGTTGCGCCACCGTCAAAGTGGACTTCGGGGGAAACCCGCGAGACGGCGATGCCGCTCGCGGCGCGTTGATCGAGGAGAATATGGCTACCGCCACAACATCAACAACGATTCCATTGCAGCATGACCTTCTAACCGGCATGGAGTGGACACCCGCGCAGGTTCGCGATGTGCTCCAACTCGGCGCCGACGTGAAAGCCCGGCCGGACCGCTATCGCGGGGCGCTGGCTGGACGTTTCCTGGCACTGATTTTTGAGAAGCCGTCGCTGCGGACGCGCGTGACGTTCGAAGTCGGAATCGCGAGCCTCGGCGGCTCGGCCACGTTTCTGGATCACACGGCGTCACACCTTGGTGAACGCGAAGCTGTTCCCGATGTCGCGCGGAGCCTGGAGCGCTGGACGAACGGAATTGTCGCGCGGCTCTTCAAACAATCAGTTCTCGAGGAACTCGCTCAGAACGCGCGCATACCTGTAATCAACGCGCTTACCGACCGCTTTCATCCTTGCCAGGCCATTTCGGATTTCTTCACGCTTGAAGAGCATTTCGGGGCGCTGCGTGGACTCCGAATCGCGTACGTGGGCGACGGAAACAACGTCTGCCATTCCCTTCTCACAATCGGCGCTCGGCTCGGAGCGCACATGCGAGTCGCCGTGCCTGTTGGCTACGAGCCGGACTCGGGCGTCGTTGCCGAAGCGCGGCGCGCGGCGCGCGAAACCCGAGGCAAGATCGAGATCGTAAACTCACCGGAAGAGGCCGTTGCGGGCGTGCAGGCGATATACACGGATGTCTGGACCAGCATGGGCCAGGAGGCAGAGGCATCCTCGCGGACCGCGGCATTCGACGGGTTCCAGGTCAATGCCGAGCTCTTTGCGCATGCGGCGCCCGAAGCTGTGTTCATGCACTGTCTGCCGGCGCACCGCGGAATGGAAGTTTCGGACGCGGTGATGGATTCGCCGCGCTCGATTGTGTTCGATCAGGCGGAGAACCGCCTGCACGTGCAGAAGGCAATTCTGCTCACATTACTTTCCTAAAAGGATCTCGATGCCGACGAAGCAGGCTACACGCAAGACGAAGTCAAAGCACACGCGAACGAACGGGCACGGCGGGGGAAGGGGCGAGAACGGACATGCCGCCGCTACGCTTGATGTCGCGACCAAAGCGCAGGCAAAAGACGCGGCACCGAAGAAAGTCGTGCTGGCCTATTCGGGCGGCCTCGATACTTCCGTCATCGTGGCATGGCTGATCGAAACGTACGGCTGCGAAGTGATCGCGATGATTGGGGACCTCGGGCAGGAGGAAGACCTTGAGGCGGCGCGGCGGAAGGCATTGGCTACCGGCGCGAGCACAGCATTTGTCGAGGATCTCCGCGAGGAATTCATTACCGACTATATCTGGCCGACGCTGCGTGCGGGCGCGGTTTACGAGCATAAGTATCTTCTTGGCACATCGTTTGCACGCCCCATTCTGGCGAAGCGGCAGGTCGAGCTTGCGCGAAAAGTCGGCGCGGACGCCGTGGCGCATGGCTGTACGGGCAAGGGCAACGATCAAGTGCGATTCGAATTGGCAGCGAAGGCGCTGGCGCCGGAGCTGCGCATCATCGCGCCGTGGCGGGAGTGGGACATCGTTTCGCGCGAGGACGCGATCGCGTACGCGCGCTCGCACCACATTCCCGTCGATCAAACCAAGGCCAATATCTACAGCCGGGACCGGAACATCTGGCATTTGAGCCACGAAGGCGGGCGGCTTGAGGATCCGTCAAACGCGCCGGAGGAGAGCATGTGGCAATGGATTGTCGCGTCATCGGCCGCGCCTGACAAACCTGCACGCGTCGAGATCGGATTCGAAGCTGGGATTCCGGTGTCAGTTGACGGCAAGGAACTTGGCCCGGTGAAGCTCGTCGAAAAGTTGAATGAAGTCGCCGCGGCGAATGGCGTCGGGCGCATGGACATTGTGGAGAACCGGCTCGTGGGTATTAAATCGCGCGGTGCGTATGAAACTCCGGGCGGTACGCTTCTGGTTACGGCCCACCGCGAGCTCGAAGCACTGAGCCTCGATCGCGAGACGGCGCACTATCAGCAGATTCTTTCGCTGCGGTACGCGGAGATGGTTTATTACGGCATGTGGTTCACGCCGCTGCGCGAAGCGCTCGATGCGTTTTTCGCGAGCGCGCAGAGCCGAGTGACCGGCACGATCGGCCTCGAGCTTTATAAGGGCAACGTGAACGTGATTACGCGGAGCTCGCCCAATTCACTTTATCGTACGAATCTCGCAAGCTTTACGATGACCGGCTACAACCCGAAGGACGCCGAGGGTTTCATCAACTTGTTCGCCCTGCCGATCACGGTGCCTCAGGGAGATTCGCGGCGTTGAGCGATCCCACCGAAAATAAAATGTGGGGCGGGCGATTCGAGCAAAGCCCCGACTCGTCGTTCTACGAGTTTCAGCGCTCGTGGCGATTCGACCGGAGATTGCTGCCGTACGAAGTCGCTCTCGATCGCGAGTGGGCCAGGGGACTTGAGCGCGCCCGCCTTCTCTCGGCCGATGAATGCTCGCAAATTCTCCGCGCGCTCGACGGCATCGAGCGCCGGGCGAAATCGGATGCTGCGTGGCTCGACAATTCCAAAGCGGAGGACGTGCATCATTTCGTGGAAGTCGCGCTGATCGAGGTTCTAGGTCCCGTTGGAGCGAAACTCCATACGGGCCGCAGCCGGAACGAAATGGTGGCGACCGAATTCCGAATGTTTGTGAAAGATGCCGCGCGCTCGATGGCCGGCGGCGTTGCCACGATCGTCGAGGCCGTCGCGCAACAGGCCGAGCGCAATCTGGGCATTCCGATGGCGGGCATGACGCACATGCAGCACGCCCAGCCGATTCTGCTGTCACATTTTCTCCTCGCTCATGCCGAGGCGTTTCTTCGCGACGGAGAACGCATCTTGAACGCGGCGGAGCGCGCGGATGTATGCCCGCTGGGGTCGGGCGCGCTCGCCGGCTGCGCGTTTCCGATTGACCGCGCGGCTCTGGCGCGCGAGCTTGGGTTTTCCGGCATCACCGCCAACAGCCTTGATGCGGTGAGCGACCGCGACTTCGCTCTCGAATACCTCTTTGCGCTTTCGGTATTGGCCACGCATCTCTCGCGATTGAGCGAGGATTTCGTTCTGTTTGCGACCACGGAATTCGGCTACGTCGTGTTGCCTGACGAATTTTCGACCGGCAGCAGCCTCATGCCGCAGAAAAAGAATCCCGATGCCTGGGAATTGATTCGCGGCAAGTCAGGCCGAATCACTAGCGCTCTCGTTTCCCTGCTGATGACGATGAAGGGACTGCCGACGAGTTACCAACGCGATCTTCAAGAGGACAAAGAGCCGCTGTTTGGAGCTCACGACGATGCACTTGGCATGGTCCGTGTGGCGGCGGGCGCTCTCGCGGCGACGAAATTCAACGAAGCAAGATTGCGCGCCGGCGCGGCGAATCCCGCGTTGCTGGCGACGGAAGCGGCGGATTATCTCGTGGCGCGGGGAGTGCCGTTCCGCGAAGCGCACGAAATCGTTGGCCGAGTTGTCCGCCAAGCCGAGCAAGAATTGAAGTCAATCATCGAGCTGCCGCTCGACGCTCTGAGGAAACATTCGACGGCTTTTGGCCCGGACTATTTCAAGGAAGTGACTCTCGATGCCGCGCTGGCGCGAAAGAGCGTGCCCGGAGGAACTTCGGTCGCGTCCGTCCGGTCGGCGCTCGAGCAACTGCACGCGCGGGTTGGCGCTCTTGAGGCGGTGCGATGAGAACGCGCAAGGCTCGCAGCGCGGACATTCCCGCAATTCACAATCTGATCGAGCACTACGCATCGCAAGGAAGCTTGCTGCCGCGCAGCGAGGATGACATTCGCAAGCATCTCAATGGATTTCTTGTCGCGGTCGAAAACGGCGAAATTATCGGGTGCGTCTCGCTTGAATGGTACAGCTCCGCCCTCGCGGAAATCCGCTCGCTTGCGGTGACTTCGAAGATTCGCGGCCGCGGGATCGGAACGCGTTTGATGAAAGCGGCGCTCGATCTGGCCGAGAAACGAAGAATCGGCAAAATATTCGCGCTGACCAGTTCGCCGAACTTTTTTCTTCGGCAAGGCTTCGAGCTTTCAAACCGGTTCGCGCTGAAGGAAAAAATTGATCGAGATTGCGTAGGTTGCGCGAAATCAAAGACGTGCCGGCTTTCCGCCGTGGTAATGAACGTTTCGGAAGCACATAACGCACTCAATATTCTCTCCGTCGCCTCCCAAGCAGTTCGGGTCGAATAATGCCCCGCGCCGCCCTCCGAGATCTTCCAATTGGATTTACGTTTGCGGCGGCCTCGTGCGGGCTCAAGCGATCCGGCCTTGATCTCGCCGCAATCGTCAGCGAAACGCCCAGCGCGGCGGCGGCGATGTTCACGACGAACCTCGTTCAAGCCGCTCCGGTTATTCTCTCAAAGGAAAATCTCGGTCGAAGCCGGACGCAGATGCGGGCCATCGTGGTCAATTCGGGTAACGCAAATTGCGCTACGGGATCGGCGGGCCTCGCCGCGTCGAGGAAAACAGCGCGAGAAACTGCGCGCCAGTTGAACTGTGCGCCCGAGCAAATCCTGGTCTGTTCTACGGGAGTGATCGGCGTGCCTCTCATGGTAGGAAAGATACTCGGTGCGCTTCCGGATTTGGCGCGGGCTCGAAAGGCGACGGCGCCCGCCTTCGCAAACGTGACGCGCGCCATCGTGACGACGGACACGCGCCCGAAGTGGGCGGCCGAGCGCTTTCGAATCGGCGGAAAATTGGTGCGTATCCTCGGCTGTACGAAGGGCGCCGGCATGATTCAGCCGAATATGGCTACGATGCTTGCATTCATCATCACGGACGCCGCGATTCCGCCCAAGCCGCTCGCGGCGGCGCTGCGCGATGCCGTGCGCGGCAGCTTTAACGCCATTACGATTGACAGCGATACCTCGACGAACGACACCATCGCCGTTCTTGCCAACGGCGCTTCGGAGGCGCGCGCAATTCGGACGGCAACGAAGGAGTATGCGTTATTCGCCGAGGCGCTCGCGAACGTCTGCCGAAAACTAGCCTTGGCGATCGTCGCCGATGGAGAGGGAGCAAAACGCGTCATTGAGATCGAAGTTCGCGGCGCGCGAAGCGAACGCGACGCAAGCACGATTGCGCGAACGATTGCGAATTCACCGCTTGTCAAGACGGCGCTGGCCGGCGGCGATCCGAATTGGGGGCGAATTCTGGCTGCTGCTGGGCGCGCCGGGGTGGCCTTCGAACCGTCTCGCGTCCGCATCGACCTCGCCGGTAAACGCGTTTGCCGGAACGGGCTGGAAGTCGCATTTAACGAGCGGAAACTGCATCGCAAAATGCTAGCGAAGTACGTGCCGATCCGAATGGACTTGTGCGCCGGTCGCGCCGCCGCCCGAATTTGGACGTGCGATTTTACGGGCGACTACGTTCGGATCAACGCGAGCTACCGCACTTAGCGATGCGCAACGGGCGCGCATCGCGCTCTACTGAAACATCGTCTGAATCCCGCAAACTTCCAGGATGTTGAGCCGCCCGTCGGCGCCAACCTTGCTGCAAATCCGATGAATGTGGTTCTTTATGGTCTGCTCGGAGAGATTAAAGTGCGCCGCGATTTCCTTGTTCGTCAGACCCCGCGCAATTAAAGGGACGAGTTGGCGCTCTCGCCGCGTCAGCGGGAAAGGCAATTCATCGGGGATTGTCCCGCCAGACGAAGAGTGCTGCGCCACGAAATCGAACAGCACGCGCGAGAACTGCGGCGGGCAAACGGCAGCGCTCTGCGCGACCGTCCGGACGGCCGCGACGACATCCGAGGCCGCAGCATCGCGCAATACGTAACCGGTCACTCCGTGCTTTACGGCTTCAAGAAACAACCGATCGTCGTCTTCCATCGCCATCAGCACAATTTTCAGCGCCGGAAGGTCCGTGCGCATTTGGCGCACGTGGTCTGGCTGCTCGAAAAGCGGAGCGGGAGTGTCGAGAAGCAATACGTCTGCATTCGCCGACACGATTTGCTCCGCTGTCTCGGCCGTCAGATGCTCCGCAATGTTAACCGATATGCGCACGCGCGCTTTGAACAGCCGGGCAAGAACCTCCCGAAGAAGACGATTGCCCGAAACAATAAAGAGACGAATCTCGTGGCAACTCACGGGATACCTCTTATAAAGGATTGTAATCAGGCAAAACAGGGAAGGGGGTGATGCAAACTATATTGCCAGAAAAAAGTATAGATACTTTGGCGGACTTTGGCGAGGAGTTTTTGCAGGCCTTCCCAATT
This sequence comes from uncultured Acidobacteriota bacterium, assembly GCA_963838705.1. Taxonomy (GTDB): domain Bacteria; phylum Acidobacteriota; class Terriglobia; order Acidiferrales; family UBA7541; genus Palsa-147. Next base: position 283,072 of record CAWIRU010000008.1, read on the forward strand.
AGTAATCGCCGCGCGCCACGGCCGGCGACCAGTCACGAAATTCCGACACGATGTCCCTGAGCCGGGCGCGAATCTCATGCGGAGTACCACGCGTCAGGCTGGCCTCCAGCGCTTCAAGTTGCCGCCGTAGGGCGAGCCAATTTCCGTAGGGCCTGCGGACTCGTTTGATTTCCTGGCATGACGTTGATGTCACGGCTTCATCCGCATAGAACAGTTCTTCTTGGAGCTTTTCACCTGGCCGTAAACCGATGAGATCAATTTTCACAGAGCTTTCGGCTACTCCAGAAAGCCGGATTAACGAGCGGGCCATTTCCAGAATATTCACCGGCGCGCCCATTTCGAGGACGAGGATGTCTCCATGGCGCCCGATCGTAAACGCCTGCAGGACCAGAGAAACGGCTTCCCGCGCGGTCATGAACAATCGTCGAGCTTGCGGGTCCGTGATTGTCAGCGGCTGGCCTCGCCGCAATTGTTCCTGAAGAATCGGAACGACGCTGCCGCTTGAACCTAGAACGTTTCCAAAGCGGACCGAAACGCAACGCGTAGCCTTCAAAGGACGTGATGCGAGTATCAACTCGCCGACTCGCTTGGTGGCACCCATGATGCTCGCGGGATTTACGGCTTTGTCGGAAGAGATCAGCACGAAAGCGCGGCAGGCTTGCTCCTCGGCCACGTCGAGCAAACTGGCAAGAGCGAAAATGTTATTCGTCACGGCCTCCACTTCCTTCGATTCCATCTCCGGCACGTGTTTATTCGCAGCGGCGTGAAAAACGATTTCGATTTGATGGTCGCTGAAACACTGCCGCATCGCGGAGGTGTCACCGGCGTCGGCGACGATGCTCTCGATGCGGCTACGGATTGCCCGATCCTGGGATTTTTGCTGAATTGCCGCGAGACCTACTTCGCTCCGATCGACGCAAACCAGTTTTTTGGAACCGTACTCTAAAATTTGGCGGCACAAAGCCGAGCCGATCGAGCCCGCCGCTCCTGTGACGAGTACCACGCGGCCTTCCAGATTCTCGCGGACCGCTTCAAGGTTAACGTGGAGCGGCTTTCGACCGAGCAGATCCTCCATCGAGACTTCGAGGGGCGGCATCCGGTTAGGCACGCGCAGCTATTGAGCGGGGGACCCGGAGTTCGGCTACGGTCTGCTTGACGGATTCGATGACGTACTCAACTTCTTCGTCGGAAAGATCTGGGTAAATCGGCAGCGAGACACACCCGCGGAATTCGGATTCGGCCCGCGGAAAATCGCCTGCACGATATCTGTAGGCTCGCCGGTAGAAATCCTGGAGATGCAGGGGAATAAAGTGAACGCTGCAGGCGACTCCTTTCTGCAACATTCGATCGATAAATGCATCGCGATCGGCGCTCAGTCGGTCCAAGCGCAACCGCAGGATGTATAGATGCCAGGAAGATTCGCAATTGTCGCGAACGGAAGGCACTTCCAACGCATCAATCGAGCCGAACGCGATTGAATACCGCTGAGCGATGCGGCTTCGACCGTCTCGCATAGCATCGCATTTGGCGAGTTGAACGATGCCGAAAGCGGCCTGGATATCGGTGAAATTGTATTTGTACCCGGCCTCGCGAACTGAGTAGTTCCACGAAGAATCACTGACCGCCTGCTTGCCCTCGGGCCGGGCGATTCCGTGAAGGCGCATCAAGCGCATGCGGGACGCCGCATCGTCGCTCTCCGTAGTAATCATCCCGCCTTCGCCGGTGGTGAGCGTCTTTGTGGCGTAGAAGCTGAAGCATGTGAACTCGCTGATCGATCCGACAAGCCTTCCGGAATAGCGCGAGGGCAACGCGTGAGCCGCATCTTCGATGACGCGCAATTCTCGCTGCCGGGCAATCTCGAGTATTTCGCGCATCTCGCACGGATTGCCACCCAAGTGCACGGGCACGACGGCGCGCGTCGCCGTGGTGATCCGGCGACGAAGTTCGCCCGGGTCCAGGTTCATCGTCACGGGATCGATGTCAGACAAGACTGGCTTGGCACCGAGATAAATCACCGCCTGCGCCGTCGCGGTGAAGGTCGTGGTGGGCAGAATCACTTCGTCGCCGGGCTTGATTCCGGCAGCTTCGAGGGCAAGATGCAACGAGGCTGTGCCGCTCGAGACGGCGACGGCATGCCGTGCGTGAACGTAGTCCGCGAAGCGTCTCTCGAACTCGAGCGTGCGAGAACCCATCGTCAGCATTCCGCTTCGAATCACTTCAGCGACGGCCCGCACTTCGTCTTCACCCAACGACGGCCGGTGAAACGGAATTGACACCGGGCTCGAATGAGACTTGATCATTTCGCGATCGATCCGAAGTAGTGCGTGCGCAAGAAGTGGGTGCTCGAAAGCACTTTGAGAAGCGTTCCGCTCCAGGCGACGAGGCGAGCGAGCGGAGGCGCAAGCGTAATCCGTTCGAGTTCGACCCGCCTGCCGGCAAATAGCGCCTCCACTTCCCTTCTCGTAATTCCGCGCACTTCGGGATTTCGAGGGTTGTTCACGCGAATGTCATACCAGAGAATAAAACCGCTCGGCCGAAGCACGCGAAGCATCTCCCCGGCCAAGGCTGCCTTGAACGCTGGGTCGTGGATTGAACTGAACACGGTGAACGAAAGCAGGATATCGAAGCTCGAATCCGGAAACGGCAGGCTCGATGCGTCGCGGCACTGCAAGGTCGTCAGGGGCGAGCATAGTTGTCGCGCGACATCGATTCGTTCCGGCAAAAGATCAATGCCAGTCGAATTCCGCGGCTGCGCGCCGAATTCGCAAAGAACTCGGAGCCAACGTGCATCGCCGCAACCTACGTCGAGTATGTGTTGCTCCGTCAGAGGCATGGCGCTTCGACGCCAGAGCAATCGGGCAAGACTTTTTTTTACTTCGTCCGTTTGAAAGGCGTGGGCGCGGTCGAGTGGTGAATAACGCCATGCCGGTATGGCGCGTTGCCGGCGTGAGTAAACTTCGCGAATTCGTTGCAGCTCGGCAAGGGTTGGACTACCTGGCGAACTCGATGAGCCCGGCGGCAAGGGCGGGGTTCTTGCATTCCCGCTCGCGATTGTCATTGACCCACCGCAGGCTGGCCGGCCGCGCGATGGCTGAGCGCGGCCACGACTAATTCTTGCAGCTCGGAAATTTGCGCGAGCCAATCTGGAACGAGCAAGCTCCATGCGAAGTGCCTTTCCACGAAATCCCGCCCGTTTCGACCCATCTCAGTCGCGCGAGCAGGCTGCGCAATGATGTCGCGAATCGCGTCAGCCAGAGCCAAAGGACTTTCCGGTTGGACGACGAGGCCTGCGCGCGCGTCTTCAACGAGCCGCGCGCCCTCTCCCTTCCCGGCAAATACCACGGGCTTGCCGCAAGCCATGATCGAAGTTATCTTGGCCGGGCGATTCCCTTCCAATAGCGACATATCCCGCTGGCACGCCAGGCCGCACTCCGCAATGGAAAAGTATCGCGCCACTTCGTTTGGATCTACTGGAGCTAGAAACGTGACGTTTCCCAACTGCCAATCTGCCGCCAATTGAACGAGGCGCGCTTTCGCTGAGCCGTCGCCAATAAATAAGAAATGCACGCGCTCGTTCCGCAAGAGCCTGGCAGCGGCCAGCACATGCTCAAGAACTTGCGCGAGGCCGTGTGTTCCCGCGAACAGGACGACGCTCTGGCCCTGAATTCCCAACGTGCGCTTCAACTCCTCGTCGGGGCGTTGCGGCCGGAACATATCCAGATCCACACCATTTGGGAGGAGCAAGATCTTTGAGTCCGGAACGCCTTTATCTCGTATCAGACTTTTCTTGACTCCCTCGCTGACGGCGTTGACCATGTCCGATTGCGCGTAGGCAAATCGTTCCAACTTTTCGAGCGCTGTCATGACGAGTCGGCCGCGCGTGAGTCCGAGCGCGCGAATTGAATCCGGCCACAAGTCCGCGACGCTCATGATCAACGGCACTCGCCAAATCCGGGCAGCGAGAATGGCCGGCAACACGAGCGTTGGAGGCGGCGACTCTACGAAAATCAGGTCGGGGCGGCTGCACTTGAACAATCCGAACAGAGAAGTGACCGCGAACGACGCGAAGCTGACGGCACGCCTCCAGCCGGCGCCAAGTGAGGCGTAGGTCCACATTCGATGAACCCGAACGCCGTCAATTGTTTCTGAAACCGTGCGGAGATTGCGATAACCGGGGAAGATCTCGCCTCCGGGATAATTAGGCAGCGCCGTTAGAACCTCGACGGTGTGCCCGAGGTGAATTAATTCGCGCGAGAGAGCAGAAAGACGAACCTGCGGAGCGCCGACCTCTGGAGCGAAATACTGCGTAAGAATTAACAACCGCATAGCTTGCGACTCCCGAAGTGTTCGCCGTCCCCGTCGAAACGTGCGCCCACATTTTACGACGAGCCAATGCAAACGTGTGTTGGGAATTCTTGGAGATTGAGTGACCGGAGAAGAAACGTCAAACGAAGAGAGGCAACGGGGATACGTCTTCAGGCGAGGCGGAACGAATGTAGGTGAGGTTAGTTAGCGGCGGACTCTGGACAACGTGCGGCGGGCGCTCACGGCGACCACGCGGAAATTCAAAGCGAGCGCGAACTGCGGCGGCGCTCGTGCTGTTCAGACGCTCGTCCGGGCGGCGAGGGTTGTCGCATGCGATTTCGCGCGCGCTTGGGTTCTGATGCCCGACGGAAGCGCCTGGATTGCCTGAACCAAGACTTCGGAAACAGCAGCGCGAAAATCTCGGCTCAAAAGGTTCATGTCCAACCACAACTGCCCGGCGGCTTCTTCTCGAAAAAGAACAAACTCACCGAAATGCTTCCCCGAATGCGATACCAGTTGTAGCCGAAGTTCCCAATCCGGAGAAGATGAACTGACTTCTTTCCAAATGAGCGCGAGCCTGCCATTCGCGTCGGAAACTATTGGAAAAAACAGGAGCGGGTCAATTGGATCGGGGTCGGTGAAACTGAACGCTACGCCCGAGAAGCCCAATGGTTCGAGCGTCGAACGAAGAATTTCGCAGATGTCGGTAAAGTCCGTGGGCGCTTTGGAGATCACTTCAATTGCGCGTCGAACGCTGACGTCGTTCGCGATTACCAGTCTTCTCTGCCGGATGCGGTGCGCAGCGGCGGCAAGCTCGGAAAACTCCCAGTATTTCAATTCTCGAATGCCTCGCCAGACTCCAAACCCGACGACAGCAATGCCGAAACCGAACAGCCACTTTCCGTGCAGTAGAGTCAGACCCAAAGCTGAAAATCCAACAGCAACTCCATAGAGCAGCAGAACAGCGTTGCGATGAGAGACACCGCGCTTGATTAACTTGTGATGGATATGCTCGTCATCGCCGTTGAAAAGAGGCTTGCTACCAAGAAAGCGCCGGAACACGGACAGGCTTACATCGAGGATAGGCAGCCCGAGACATACGACCGGGATTCCGATTGCCGCGACGGTTCCAGAGTTCGAACCCACGGCGAACGACAACCCGCTCAGCACGAAACCTAGCAGCAAGCTCCCGGAATCGCCCAGGAATATGGTTGCGGGATGAAAGTTGTACCGGAGAAATCCAAGAGCCGCGCCTCCCAACGCCGTGGCGAGAAGCGCAATGAGAGGAGCGTGCCCGGCCAGCGACGCGACCCATACCACCGTCGCCGCAATAAACGCGCAGCCGCAGGCAAGTCCATCAAGCCCGTCGATTAGGTTGAACGCATTCGTAATAAGCAAGACCCAGAAAATCGTGGCGCAAAGGCCGATCGGAAATCGAAGCGCGCTTCCCGCGAAGTAAGAATCGAGGGAATGAACCCCCAAGCCGCCCGCGTACAGCCAAATGGCCGCAATCGTCTCTATGCCAAGCTTCCAATACGGACCGAGTGAAAACAGGTCATCGCATAGACCAAGCAGGAGTACGAGTAGCGCCGGCAAGAGAATCGAGAGCGTCGTACGGGCCGAGAAAACTTCCCGAATGCCGACAAATTTCGCAGCGACGATGCCGATCCCTAACGCGGCCGTAAACCCCAGGAAGAGCGCGACGCCACCGATTCGGGGCACCGGCTTGACGTGGAAGTGACGTCCGAGATTTGCGGGGTCTACCCAGCGACGATGCACCGCAACGTCCCGCACAAGGCGCGTCAGAATGGCAGAGAGCAGGACGCTGCCGGAAAAAACGGAGATGTAGAAGAGCGCCATGGATTTAAGTCGTTGGTTGCGGGAGCTTGTCCGGCAGAGTAGCGATATGCGCCGACACCCTGAGAATCGACAGCGTTATTGTGATGATACCGGCTCCCTTACCGCTGGCTGTACCGCCCGCGGTTCCGGCGGCGCAGCCGGGCGTGCGAGGTGACGCAAGATTTGTTGCGCCGCCGCTTCAACGGAAAATTTCTGTTCGAGAAGCAGACGGCCATTTCGACCCATCAGGCGACGCAGAGTGACGTCGTTTGCAAGCTGAAGCGCAGCGGCGCGAAGGCCTTCGTCATCACCGTTTACCACACAGATGCCGGTTTGACGTCCTTCGACGAGCGCGAAAAGATCGGAGCCGGGGTTAATGCTCGCGAGAACTGGTATGCCCGAATAGAAGTAGCTCAGCAGCTTTCCGGGAATGTTGTGATTCTTGAGCCGGCGATCCAGAGAAATTAGCCCAATATCAAATTCCGATACCATCGCAATGTAATCGCGCTGCTCGACCGGCGGCAGCCTTCGAATATTCGGCAGGCGGCGCTCCACAATTGTCTTCTCCAACCGACGCACTTCACTGCCTTCGCCGACTATGAGGAAAAAGATGCGCGAATCGCCGGCGAGGCTTGCCGCGAGCCTAAGGAGATTGTCTATGTCCTGCGCGACGCCAACATTTCCGCCATAGAAGAACACGATCCTGTTGACCAAGCCGAGCCGCAAGCGGTATTCGGTCTTCGCCAATCTTGATTCCGCGAGATTCATCCAATTCGGCAGAACCTCCAGTTGAAAGCGCCCATAGCCGAAATTTCGGCCGAAATAGCCCAAATCGCCTTCCGATTGCACTCCGATGAAGTCAGCCGCACCGTACTGCTCGATTTCTTTCTTGCGAAAGTACCGGTAGATCAAACCCCGTTTTAGGACGCCTGCATCCACCGCCCATTCGGGGAAAATATCGCGCAGGACCAAGTACGCTCGGCAGTGCCACATCGCCTTCAGGCGGCTCACCAACTCACCGAAGAAAATCGTCGGGGAATAAAAAACGATCAGATCCGCCGGATGTTTCGAAAGAAATCCGCCGGCTTTGCGCCATACGATTGCCGAAATGCGAATTTCACCCAGGCCGCGGCGCAGATGTGAAGCGCCTTTGATCCGGGGCGTTCTGACGCGCACGACGCGCACACCGTTTTCCGTGGAAATCTCGAGGTTCTGGGAGATATCGTGCGCCGTTGTCAGGACTGTGACCTCATGCCCGCAACGTAGAATTTCGACGCTGAGATCGTGGATTTGCTTCGCGCCGGATTTATAGATCGGCAAGTAGCAATCGACGAGGATCAAGATGTGCATGTGCGGATTCGGTGGAGCGAAAAGATGGGCCGGTAAACGAACTGATCAGTGAGCCAGCCGGAAGGGATTGCGCCGAGCGATCAGGGAAAGCGAGCGGACACCTCACGCCAGGATGGTGCTCCGCCCCGTGCGTCGTGCGGTTATCTCTGACGATTAACCGAGGCTCCCGGTTCAGCATCAGGAATCCGATGATCCCTGTGGGCGCGATCCGAGTCAGATTGCCGCGTTTCAATGGGGTTCGTATGACATCGTTGCGGATCTACACCCGCAGCCGCGGCGCTTTGGCCGGCGCGATAGCCGAGGACAATTTTGGCGACGGTGTCAGCCACGTGCGGCACAAGATACTCGGCCGGCGGTTGCCATCGCCGAGATTCCTTCGTGACCACGCTCACCATGTTGAGAATTGTTTCCGACTCGGCGCCGGAGAGCACGTTCGAGCCGCATTCGAGCGTCTCAGGCCTTTCCGTCACGTCTCGAATGGTCACATTCGGTACGCCCATGATGCAGGCTTCTTCTTGGACCGTGCCGCTATCGGACAGCACGCAAAATGCGCTTCGCTCCAGCCGGATGAAATCAAAAAATCCGAATGACTCGAGAAATGTCAGGCCAGCACGAGTCAGGTTGATTCCAAATTCTTCCGCCTTCGATTTGGTTCGCGGATGCAGCGAAACTACAATCGGCAAACGGTATCGTTCGTGGAGCAATTCCAGCGCTTCAATCACGCTACGAAACCGGGATTCGACGTCCACATTCTCGGCTCGATGCATGGTTACGAGAAAAAATCCGCTTTCTTTGACTCCAAGGCGCGCAAGAACGGCGCTCGCAGCGATCTGATCGGCGAAGTGTTTCATGACCTCGAAGATCGGATTGCCGATCACGAAGATATCCTGGCCCGCAAAACCCTCGTGCAACAGGTTCTCCCTGCTGCGATTCGTGTAGGGCATCAGAACCGAACTGAGGTGGTCGATAACGAGACGGTTGCTCTCCTCAGGAACGCGAAAGTCGTAACAGCGATTTCCCGCCTCCATGTGGTAGACGGGAATGCCAAGCCGGCGCGCTATGATCGCGATCAATCCACTGTTCGTGTCGCCGAGAATCAGAATCCGATCCGGACGCTCCTCCAAAAGTAATCGTTCGCCGCCGGATAAAATCTGCGCGACCTGATCTCCGAAGCTGGAGCCGCGCACTCCCATGGATACGTCCGGCTGCCGTACGTTTAGCTCGCGAAAAAACAATTCGTTCAAACGTGTATCGTAGTTTTGACCTGTATCGACTAAGGTGTGATCGGCGTGCTGATCCAACAGGTTGATTATCGAGCTGAGACGAATGATCTCGGGCCGCGTCCCGAGAATCGTCATGATCCTCAATGCGCCGCCTCGGCCATTTCGCTCGGCGCGTCTTCTGGCATCAGGCCTTCCTTTCGAAGCATGCCGTCAGTTTCTTCCAGAGTCATCAAATTGTCCGCGGAGCTGTACTCTCGGGACAGGCACGCCGACCCGCTCCCCACGTTTCGCAGTTCGGGCAACATCGGAAGAATGACGTAATAGGCTTCCCTCGCAATCGAACGATGTGCTTCCTCCTCGCTAATCAAGATTTCGTGGACTTTCTCTCCCGGCCGAATTCCCGTGGTCCTGATTTCGATCGCGCGGCCTCCGATAAGGGATCTGGCGATGTTGACAACCAACGCGGACGGCACGCGGGGGATGTAGGTTTCGCCCGGCAGTCCTTCTCGAACGGCGGCGAAGATGACATCCACCGCGTCATCTAAGCTAAGTAAAAAGCGAGACATTTCCGGAGTGGTGATCGTCACGGGGCCGCCGCGGCGGATCTGTTCGTGAAACAGCGGGACCACCGAACCTCGTGACGCGAGCACGTTGCCGTATCGCACGCAAATGAAACGCGTGTCCGGACATCGTATGTTTGCCTGAATGAAAACCCTTTCCTGTAAGGCTTTCGTCATTCCCATGGCGTTCACCGGCTTGCAGGCTTTGTCGGTGGAGACACCAACGACGGTGTCAATTCTCAAATGGTGTTCCTGAATTGCGCGGATAATATTCTCCGGACCTCCGATATTTGTCTGTACAGCTTCGTAAGGAAAATACTCGCACGTAGGCACCTGCTTGAGCGCGGCGGCATTGAACACGATATCGACGCCGAGAAGTGCCTGCGCCATCGAATGCGGGTCCCGGACATCGCCGATGCGAAACTCCAGCTTTTCCTGGAAGTTTCGGTAAATGATCTCGTCGGTGGCCGCGAAGCGATGCTGGTATTCCATCCGCATCGCGTGCTGTTTTGCCTCGTCGCGAGATAGCACGATGATCTTGGCGGGATTTCCGGCGTGGCCGTCCAGGAAACGGCGGACTAATGTCCTGCCGAGCGATCCTGTACCGCCGGTAATAAGAATTCGCTTCCCGTCAAAATGCCGCGGCTTGGACTTGCTTCCATTTATCGTAGGGCGTGTCATCATTTGCAAGTTCGGCAGCAAGCTCCGGCCATGTCGGGCATCTCTGGCCGGTAACTTTCTCGAACTTGTCTCCTTTCATGCTTCGATCGCAATCGAAATTGGGATCCGGACTGATCTCGACGTCTATCCGGTAGGCTTCCCGCAGCAAGCACAGAAGGTCAAACTTGGAAATCGTCTCGCTCGCGACCTGATACAAGCCGGAAGGAATCGGGGAGGCTTCGATCAAGCGCGCAACCACGCGAGCCATGTAGTTCGTGGTCACGCCGGAATACATCGCGCGCGTAAAACCGGAGACGCGTCCGTGGTCTTGCCTGAGAAACCACTCGAGCAGCGACTCGGAGTGCGCCAATTCCCGGCCGATGATCGACGTACGAAGAGTTAGCGCCGTACCGTCCGCGATCTCTCCGAGTGCCTTTGTGCGGCCATACAGATCCTCCGCATCGGGAAAATCGTTCTCTAGGTAACCGCCGCGCCTGCCGCTGAAAACGCAGTCGGTGCTGAAATGAATCAACTTGCCACCCCATCGGCCGCACACGTCAGCAAGCTGGTGCGGGAACAGGGCGTTCACCGCGATGCTTGGAACGGCGCGATTCGCTTCGGCCCTCTGCTTGACGATGCCAATGCAGTTGATGACGACTCTTGGCCTGCTCTCGAGAAGCAGAATTTCTAGTTTCCGGAATTCCCCAACGTCGCAGTTCTCGATTACGCCGCCCGACTGAAACAGGTCTATCGAACGGATAAGAGGCTCGTTGATGGAGCCGCGAATCGTGCAGTAGGTGCCGGCGAACTCTTTTCGCAGATGCTGGAAAAGCTTGTGTCCCAGCATTCCTGTGCCGCCCAAGATCAAGATGTGCATCAGTTGTTCTCGAGACTTAGAGGATGTTCGGATGGAAGCTCGGTTTGCGAACACGGCGATTTCTATTCGAGCGCGATGACTTGCGTATTTCCTTCTGAACTCGCCGATGCTGAGTCTATGGATACACGAGGAATCTGAACTCAGGTTCTCGCGCCGCTTGGAGTGCTTATTGATTTTCCAAGAGATGACGTGGAGTGGGCGCCGGCAGCATGAGAGAGCGCGAGATGGAACAAGTCCGCCGTGCCGTTGGATTCGATGGTTTGCCGGCACCACGATTCGAAATACTGCCGAGCCTGAACGGAGTGCGCTCGAAGAGCATCCCGATTCATGTCCGCGCAAGTTTGTAAGACCTCCTGCCACTGCCTCACCGCTTCGAGAGGCAGGCACCATCCAGCGCCTCTTTCGAAGAGATCGCGCCACGGCGTGCGGTCGCTTAGAATCACGGGGCAGCCGGCGGCAAGCGCTTCCAGAATCGCGTGGCCAAAGCTCTCGCCCTGCGTCGGCAAGATGAAGAAATGATAGGCCGCAGCTACTCCCGAGGCTCGCGAGCTCGAAATGGCTCCACGGTAGCGAACGGTTACATTTGCGGGCAGCTCTCGTATCCGGCGCGCGCATTCCTCCCAGTGGGCCATATCGTCGATAGGGCCATATATATCGAATTCCAATCGGCCATTGATTTTCCCGAGCATTTCCAGGGCGAACGGAAGGTTCTTCATCGGCGAAATTCGCGAGACGAACAAGAGCTTTGCCAAGCCGGGCGCTTTCTCAGGTTTTTCGGCGCCCGCGTTGCTATCCAGCAATCGAATGTCCGGCAAGTCCGCCGCGACCTGAATGCGGAATCGCTTCGTTCGATCGTCATGCAGCGCGCGTTCGATTTGCTCACGTTCAAAATCTGAACTCGCGTGCCAGACCAAATCGCCGCACGCTCCGGCAAGCGATGCGAGTTTTCGATAGCGCCGCTTGCGAACGGATTTTAGCTCGAGCGCCGCCGGCGAGAACTCGCCCCGCGGTGCGAGGATGATCGAGACGGAGGGCAACAAACCCAGCCGCCGGAGGAGAAGCGTCTTGACGGATAGCACCGAAAAGAAACTGTTCAGGTAAACGACGCTCGGCGAGATCTCAATAATCCGCCGGCGGATTTGCCTCAGAGACAGGTCGGCGCTGTAGAGAACGCTTGCCTTCCCCACCTGAACCCACTCGCCGCGCGCCGTTTCATCATATGGCTGGCGATCTCCCGCATCCCGGTCGCGCGTGAGCACGAAAAACTCGAATTCATCCCCCAGCAGCTTGACAATATTCGAAAGAGAAGCGATCGGCCCGCCGGCTTTGAATCCCGGAAGATAGTAATCGGCGAAAACGAGAATGCGCGGGCGACTCAAGATTTTTCTTCCCGCGCCGCCCGGCTGCGCGTGTTGGCGATGAATCGAACAAAATAGTTCGGCAAATTTGCGAGGCGCCAATTTAAAATCCGAACACGATCGTGGACCGACAGACGCAGCGATTGGCTTCCGATGTGGGACGACTTTTCCGCTTGCGCGACGCTTCGCTCGCGAGAGCTGAGCTGCGCTGCGTGCAAACGAAACGCGCCTACCGATGGAGGCTGCAGGCGCCGCGCGAGGCGGCCGGATTGCGCCGCGCGAGAGAAGAATATGAAGTCCGCGACGTGGCGATACCGATCGTCGAATCCATTCAATTCGACAAACAACTCTCGCCGAAAGATCGCGCAAGGCTGGGAAAAGCCGGATACGCCGCGGCGGAACATCGCGGGAAGCTGGTTCGGCGAAGCCGCATGCCAAGTGAACAGGAAGCGGCCTTCGACGTCGACGAAATCGCAATGGCCGTAGACGAGCGATGCGCGAGCGGCGCGGCCCAGTTCAAGCAAACGCGAATACGAGTGCGGATAGACGACATCATCGGAATTGAGATAGGTCAGCCATTCGGTGTCCATCTGCCGGAGTCCCTCGTTCACGGCGTGATAGAGCGAGCCCGGCGGGACATACACCGAAGGAACGCCCCACTTGCGGCTGATGTCGAGTGTTCCATCGGTTGACCCGCTATCGGCAACCACAACGCGTACGGTGCAATTGCGCTGATTCAGGAGCGAACACAGCGTCCAGTCAAGCGTGGCGGCGCTGTTCAGGGTCGGAACCACGACTCCCAGAGTGTCCTCAGCCAGTCTGCTATTTTTCATTTTGCTCGACTCAATCAGGTCGCCGTCTGGCTTCCAAGGCCAGTATCGCTCGGCAGAGTGGCCGCGCTGTTTGTGCTCTGCGCGGCTCTCGCCGTAGCCGGCGCAAGCCATGTGGCGGCCAATCCAATGGCAAAGAAAACCGAAGGAGCTGCCGAGAGCGGCGAGGTCTGGATAAGGTAAATCGCGATAGCGACCCAGAATACGCAGCGCGCGAACTGCCAGCGAGCAGCTTCGGAATTCCTGGAACAGCTCAGTTCGCGAAGCGCCCGGCCGGACGCCAGCACGAAAATCGTGCAAAAGTACAAGCCGATCAACCCTGCATCGCAGAGTTCGCGCATCAGCCCCATATGAGGAACTGTGTTGATTCCTGCGCCCTCTTCCTGCACCCAATCGAAAAGCACGATTGCGGGGAGAAATTCAGTTGACGCCAACCCCGACAAGCCAGGCCCCACGCCCGTTACGAGCAGCGCGGGGCGAGACACAAACATCACAAAGACGGCGGCGTCGAAGATGTCCAAGTGGAGCGCGAGTTCCTCCACCTTGCTCACGGGAACGTCGCCAGCTTTTTCGCTCGTTACGCGCTGCTGGACATTTTCAGACCAGCTATCCAGAAAACCGTTGTTCGGAAAAAGGTAAACGGTGGCGCACCAAATCATCAAGATGGACAAGGCAGCGACCGCCAAAACCTTGCGCGTCCTGCCGTCCATAATCAGCAAGGTCGCAAGGCCGGCGGCGATGACGAATAGCCCTGATGTGGATACCGAGACAAATAGCGCCAAGGCATGCGTCAATACAATCGCGAATCGCCCCCACGACCGCTGCCGTGCAAAAAGCGCCAGGGAAAAAAGCAAGCCGTGGCCGACCGCGAGACCCAAGCCGCGAGGTTCATAGTTCAGCCCGCGCATCCGGAATTCGAGGCCGAGCGATTGCGCTCCGGTGATCGCGGCGTAGAGGTCGATTCCGGTCAGCCATTGAAAGATTCCGCCGGCCGCAGCAATACTCGTTCCGCCGACAAACCATCGAATCAAGCGCTCCGGCCGCCGCGTTTTCCAGAGGTAACGCGCCAAGAAAATCATCAAGCTGAAATCCGATATTCGGCGAATGAAATAGACCACCGCGCGAATTTGCGGCGTCTGGGTCGGCAGCCGGTCGTAGCCTTGCAATGGCCACGGCATCAGATATCCAAAAAGAATGCCGACGATTCCGAGCCAGATGAGATACGAACACATTGCCTTCCCTGCCCGGCTTTTCCAAACGATGGCCAGCACGGCGATCGAGGAAGGCAGGAGCAGCAAGCCCGCAACGCGCGGTGCAGGAAGATTTACGACCAACTGAGGATCGAAAGCGTCCACAGCCACGGTGAGGCAAATCCACCGGACGAGCCAATCGTCCAGGCGCCTCATAATCAGCCACGCGGGCAGGATGACCACGAGCATGGTGAGAACGAACTGTCTGAGATCAATCAAGGGTTTGAGTTCCGTTGCGATCGACGGCGCGCCTAGCGGGCCCGCCCAATCGTGCGGAAGAAAACATTTGAGAAACGATTCATGCAGGCACGGGTGTAGGCCGCCGGCTTTCCGCGCGAGATGACGAAAGGTTCGTAGCCGCAGCGTCCGAGGCGCGTGACGATATCTTCGATTTTGCTTCCGAAAGGGCGCTGATTGGGTTCGAACAATTCGAGCAGTATCAGGCGCGGCTGCGTCGAGGCATCTTCAAGAAGCCGGCGCGCTCCTTCGATCACCAGGCCCTCGGCGCCCTCGACATCGATCTTGAGCACATCCACGCGGCGGATGCCAGACGATTCGGCGTACGCATCCATCGTGTTCATCGTTACTTGAAAAGTTCCCGAGACCGGACGCCGGCCAGTGTCTCGAAGCGAATTGAATCCGCTGTCGGTGGCGCGCACGAATTGAACGCGGCCCGGCGTCGCGCCGAGCACGACAGGATTTAGCACGACGTTTTCGAGCCGGTTGATGCGCACATTCAATTGCAACAGCGCGCCGCAGACCGGGTCCGGCTCGAATGCGTGGACCGATCCCAGCCGCGCGGACTGCGCCATCAGCGTCGTGTAGTAGCCGGCGTTTGCGCCAACGTCGAAACAAACGTCGTCGGGGCGTATCAATGGAACGAGGTAATCGGTTTCCTCGCGCTCGTAACTTCCGAGAAACGCAATCAGCCGCCCTGCATCCTCATTCGACGGCACCACTAACTCGAGGCCTCGCGAGGACACATGCTTCAAGAACAGCCGATCGCTCGGCGTGTGATAGTACGAAAGCCGTAGCGACAATTTGCCAAGCAACGATTTCCAGCAGCTCGCTTTCGGCGACCGCCGGAAATGGTTCGGCGCGCTCTGCAACTTGATTTTGCTTACGGCGGCGCCAGCGCCCATTGTCTCGATGCCGCTCATTCGAGTGCCTCCACGGGCGCCATCGCGCTTCTCTTGCGCTGGAGGATTCGCGTCGCTTCGAAGTAGCACAACGTAACGAATGCGCCGTATGCGATGCGTCCCAGGCCCGCCCCCACCAATCCGAATCGCGGAATCAGCAACACCGCAGCCACGGCGGAAATCACGCCCGCCACGATGCTTGTGATGCACGCAAATCGAATTTTTCCTAGTCCGAGCAACATCAAGTACGGCACAACATTGATGGAAAGCCAGGCGTACCCCACGGCAAGCACCGCGAGCAACAAGGAGGACTGGTCCGCGAAAGCGCGGCCGAGCCATAAAGTTAGTATTTGCTTCCCGCCAACGATTAACGGAAGAGCGAGCGCGAACGTAAGAACCCAATTCAGCGCCATCGCCCAACGGAATACCTGCGTTAGCCCGCGGAGGTCTCCGGCCTCATGCCGGCGGCTGAACTGTGGAAAGAGAAAGCCGAATGCCGACCCGACAACCACATGCACCATGGACGCAAGTTGCGTGCAAATGGAATACCGGCCCGCTGCAGCGGCTCCCATCAGCGCTCCCACAATCAACTTGTCCGCCTGGCCAAACGTCATGGCCGCGACACTCTGCAGCCACGAATACATCCCGAAGGAGGAAATCCTGTGCCAGAGGGACCGATCCAACTCAAGCTTGAAAGAAATGCCCGGCAGGATCCGCAAGACACAGATCGTATACGCCGCGAGTCCAAGCGCCACGCAGACGGCAGTCGCTAGAAGTATCGCGCCCACGCCGCGGCCATGGCCGACCAGCGCGATCGATGAACCCACGATGGCGACCTTGACGCAAATTGATATTCGCGATGCGCCCGCATAATCTTCGAACGCACGCAACGTGTTCGCCACGACCGACTCGATCGACCGCAATGCCAGCACTAATCCCCCTAGCCGCACCGCTCGCACGTCCGCGGCGAATGTCGACGCCCGCGCCGATAAGACAATTCGCGCAATAATCGGTGCCGCGCCACTCATTGCTGCGGCCGCCAGAACTCCCAGCAGCGCGCCGAGCATCAAGTTCACGCGGAATGTTCGCTCCATTCCGCGAGCATCGTTGCCGCCGCGGTATTGCGAAATGAACTTGATCGTCGAATCGCCCAATCCAAAATTGAAAACTGAAAGGCTTCCGGTCAAGGCCAGAACCAGCATCCACACTCCAAACGGCTCGAGCCCCATCTTCGAGAGGAGATACGGAGCTGCAAATACCATCAGCACTGGAGTGGTAACCTGGTCGGCGACGCTGTAAATCGAATTGCGCGCTCCGGCACGCAATTCGGCGTGGCGGATGAGCCGCGAGAGCTTCCGAACGCGGTGCGCGGGAAAAAGTGAAGTGATCAAGACGGGCGTCAAAGCCGCTGCCGAGGATTCGCCGTTCGCTATTCCGCTGAAGGTCGACGGGAAGCATCGCGTGAAATTGGAGTCGGCCGGCAAGCGCCCGTGCTGGCGCCTCTTTTGGCGCTCATTCGACTGGCGCCGCAGGCTGCCGCCGAAATCGACTGAGCGCGTTCCGCAGAAGCGATGCATTTCCGGATCCATTTTTCGACATGCCGATGAACCTCGCCCCTGCCGCCGCGATCACCTCGCGGACAAACACCTTCCGCTCGTCGTTCGAATCCATGCGTTGCCAGGCCGTCGCGCCGAGCGCCCACATCGCCGACAGCGCCAAAGCCGCGAACGTGCCCATGTACATAATCATCAGCCGTGGAGGATACGATTTCCGCTCGGGAATGGACGCGGGGTCGAGCACCTTCACGCTTGGCGTTTCCTTAACCTCTTCTACTTTGGCGAGTTCGAACTGCTCGGTGAGAAGCTCGAAGACCGTTTCCTGTACTTTGGCGCGACGGTAAAAGTCCGCGTATCTCGCGTCGAGGAGCGGCAACTGCCGAATCGATGGAAACGGCAGATCGCTCGAGGCGTCTCCAATGCTTCGCACTTTTGCGGAGATTGCGTCCGCCGGCGCGTTTTGGCCGCTGAGCTTGTCGAGTTCCTTGCGAAGCGACGCAACCCGCGCGCTCAATTCGCGGACTCGTGCGTTGTTGTCGGAGTAAATTTGCCGGAGCCCTTCAAGTTCGGACTCGGCGGCAATCAACTCACCCGAAAGGCTCGCGGCGGCGTCGAGCATCGCTTTCCCCTGCTGCTGAATGTCGAGCGTGTTGTTCTTGCTCGAAAACTGCGCCAGCTGCGCTTCCGCTTCGTCCAGATCCTGCTTCACGGATAGAAGACGGCCTTCCAAAAAAATTCGCTCCCGATGCGCGGAAGAAGTGGATAGCTCGGAAACCATCGAGTTCAGTTCACCGGCGTATGCGTTCGCAAGAGCCGCCGCCCTCTGTGCTTTCCTGTCCGTCACCGCAATCGTAATGATTCCGCTCTTGCGGTCTTCAACGACGCCGGTGTTGCGATTCAATTGCTCGCGCGCATCTTCAGACAGCCGCATTCCGTAAACTTTTCGCAAATCGAATCGCTGCACGAGGCGATCCTGTATCGTCCGGCTCTGCAGCATGCCGACGAATAGCGCACCTGAACTCTTCAGGCCCAGCAAATCTCCCGCCGCCGCTCCGAGGCCACTACTGGTTTTTCCGGCAAGGCCGGCGAGGAGAAGCGAGCTCGAGACGGATTGCGAATCCGGTGGCATCAATTGCGCAAACGCCGTGTATCGCGCCGGAATGAGGAAGGCCACGACCGTCGCGACCGCGAGGCCGGCCGCCGCAGCGCGACACAGTAATCGCCGCTGTTCCCAGAGCGCGCGAATTTCCGCCAATCCGAATCTGGGACGGCGATCGATCTCTTCGAGATCTTCAAACGATTGGCTGACCTCGGTCGACATGCCTAGCGGCAACTCGTCTTTACACTTTGCGCCATCATCGCCATGCTGCTGGTTCAAGACTTGCCGCGTCGACTTCGAGCGAAATCGAGCGCTGAATCAATGCGATGGACATCACGACGCGCACCCCGCCTTTCCATCGATTCAGGATTCCTTCACATCCCGCGAGCGCTCCATCGCGAATTCTGACGCGGCGGCCGATGGATAGAAATGGATGCGGCCGAGCGCGAGTTCCGTCCAAGAGCGCGCGGCGAAGGTTCCCGACTTCTTCGTCCTCGAGCGGCGCGGGCACGCCATTGAAACTCACCAGCCTCACCACGCCCGGAATTTGCAGCACGCGCAAACGATCGCGAAGTGCGACGCGCACAAACACGTAGCCCGGAAAAAGCGGCAGCTGAATTCGCGCGCGGCGGTCTTTCCATCGTCGAACGGATTCAAACAATGGCAGAAAGCATTCGATGGAGCGTTGAGCCATTTGCTCGTCGACACATTTCTCGTGCCTCGCTCGCGTGTGCGCCGCATACCAGCGCGACTCAAAATAATTCGCGTGCGCGTCGCCGTTCGCATCAAACGGCGTTGCCGCGGTGGGTATTTCAGTTGTCATTCCGAGTTGCATTGGCTCATCCCGCCCACTCACAGCTTCGCCCCGTCAGCCACAAGGCCATTTGCGACCTAACCCGTTCAGCTTCTGCTTCTTACGGGACATAACCGCTGACAGCCTTCGTCGTCGCACTGCGCCGTGTCCTTCGATTCTGCGCGAAGCATCTCGCCGGAGTTAACCCTCACGAGCCAAACAACTTTATCGGCTGCGTGACGATTTTCCCCAGCTCGGCGAAAAGCCAATTTCGAGAATCGCGGAGACATTTGCCCGGCTGCCGCTGAACAAAATCGCGTAGCTCGAAATGTGCTCGTATTGCAATTCGCTCCGCACATACATTCCCGATGGCAAGTACACATCGTTCAAAACCGCGTAGTCCTGCCAATAACCTCCACGCGGAATGAAATCAGGGCTCACGGAATTGTGTTTGTACGAGAATTGCAAAGAATTCCGGGCGTTAACCTGGTAGGTAAGCCAACTTTGGATCGCTTGGCCCATCCGGCCAACCGTGTTGCCGATCAAAAATCCATTGTAGGTTGAGCCGTCGCGATAGACGGAATTCCAGTAATTGAGATTGCCGTGATTACCCTCATTCCAGCCTGACGATTCCGTGGAAGCAACTTCGACATGCAAGTCAAGTTTGGGAAGCTTTGGAACGTGCGTGATGTATATGCCGGGCCGGAAGGGATTCTTGGGCGGATTCTGCCACGGAATGAAATCGTCGGCAGCATACACGTCTCCATAAAACACGATGTAATTGCGTACCTTGGGAACGTAAAACGTCCAATCCATTTCCGACTGCGTGTGGCCAGGGATGTGGTCATAAATGGGGCGAACCTGGCCAAAAAAGCCGTAGAGCACGTTCGTCGATGTGATCGGGTCTGCGCCTGGCCCTCTGCCGCCTATCTCCAGAGTTCGCCCAAATCCAATCTCTATTGAGGCCAGCGGCTTGAAATTGATTTTCTGCCCCATCATGAATGGACGCGTAATGTAATGATGTCCTTCGAGGCGTCCGAAAAACTGATCGAGTCGGGCCGGCCCCAGGAAGCGCAAAAAGCTGGGCAGTTCGAACGGCTCCGGGTTGACCAAGCGCACCATATTGGCCGGCTCGATGTTGTTGCTCCATAGCAGCGAGCCGCCCGGTCCCGGTCCCCACGCGAGACTTTGTCTTCCAAGCGATATTTCCCAGTTGCCAAGATTCACCGCCAAGTAAGTGTCGAGCAATTCGGGACGGCTGATCGCGGCAACCGGCACGTCGGGCGGAGCCGCTATTAGGTCCCTCTGCGCGATCAGGTTAATCACCGCAGGAGAGGGCGCCGGAGCTGCCGGCGCATGCTGATATTCAGCGCGCATGTAGAACGTCACCGGCCCCGCCGATGCGCTGAACGAGCCTCCATCCTGAACGTTGGTTCCGCGCTCGAACGGCCGGCCGAAGTCGTACGAAATTGTTTGTCCGAAATGAAAGCTGTCCGTCAGTGCCGGACCGCTGATGGAGACAGTGCGCGCATAGATCGATTCAATGTTTGCGGTGAGATTGCGGTTTCCCGCGAGCAATGTCATCTCGTAGGAAAATTCCTGGTCAAGCCGGAATTTCAGTTCCGACACGATTCTACTCGGATTGCTGGTGTCGAGAACTGCATCCGCGGCCTCTTCGGTGAGGCGCGCGCATTCAATCCGCGTCCATGGGCGAAGGCCTTCCATCGCCGTGCTGACATAACCGAGAGCGGCAAGCTTTTCGAGTGCGGGATATACCCAGCTATCCAGCGGAACAAACGGCGAGCCCATATTGCGCGTGTCATGTTGTTGCTCGCCTTCCTCTTCACCCGACAAGGGTTGCCAACCGCCTCCTGCGTCAAGAGCACTTGAATGATGCTTAGCATAAACTTCGCGACCAATCAGCCATCCCATCGCGCTGCCAACTACGACGTCAGAAGGAAAATGTTCTTTGCCAAGGACTCGTGACATGCTGATCGCCGATGCCGTTCCATAGGCAAGAAATTCGGTCAATGGTCCGGGATATTCGTGGACCAGAACACTCGCGGCCGACCACGCGATCACGGCATGGTTCGAGGGAAACGACGTGCCGCCGGCAAAGAATTTGCCGCGGCCCGCGTCTTCGTCGGGCCTTTCTCTTCCGAGCGAATATTCAGCGGCCGTGCTCACCGCGAGGCTGTCGAGTATGGCTTCCGCACCGAGCACGTACGTCTCCCTTATCTGTCCATCCCGACGACCGTTTCCGGAAAGGAAAGCGACGCTTCCGATCGCAACCAACGTGGTGAGTGGGGCAATCGACAAGTCGAGATAGCGATTTGATTTTGCTGGGGAGCTTGAAATGGCTCGTTCGGAAGCGCGATCCGTCGCGAATAATCCTCCGGTCAATTCCACGAACGGAACGAGCCACTTGCCATCCTCCCAGTGAAGACGGCTCGGGCTTGTCCAGATATCGATTTGATCCGACCAAAGATTTTTCACGAATTGAGTTCCCGCGGCGTTTTCATGGTCACCGCCGCGAGGCGTCGAATCTTGCACAACGGACCTTGGAGCCGGCGCCCCGGCCTGTGTTTGCTCCGTGTGTGGGTCAGCCGCTTGTATCAATCCAGTCGATTGCTCCTGAGCTCTCAAGCCGCAGGGCGCGCCGAACAGTGTGGCGGCCAAGAGCAGCGGCCCGCAAATTTCCCGTACCCTTCGATGCCACGACATGCGCCCGTCCATGATTAATGCGTGGCGATGAAAGCCGCGGTCACGACTGATGAAGCCACTTGCCCTGCCAGGAACACGCTCTGCCAGGCGATGCTGCGCCCAATCGCCTTCTCCGGAACGACAACCATGTCGCCGGGCTGAAGCGCTTCTCGAAGAGGATCGCGGCTCCAAATAAAACCAGGCCCTTGCGAAGTCACGACCTCTCCATCCGCACGAACGACGAAAATTGCTTTCTTGTCGGCAATGTGCGTCGGGCCCCCTCCCTGAAGGAGATACCATCCCGCGCTTCTGCCGGGACGGAATGCGATGGCCGTCGGGTTGTAGACTTGGCCCGACACCAAGACGAAGTTTGGTGTCTTCGGAACAATCAGAACATCGCCCGCGCGCACCGGGACGTCTTCGGATGTGTGGCGCCAAGCGCGCATATTCGAGCTGATGTGGATCACGAGGCGTCCAATCGGAGGATTACTCTCCAGATTATCGAGTTCGTGCTGCCATTGCGCGATGGCCGCCAGTTTCGTCGCTTTCTGATTGCTGTCGTTGTCCGGTAGCTGATTGAGCGACTGCTGCTCCTCCTGCACGCGCTGAATGAGCGAACGCTGGCTGCGTTCCTCCTGATCGCGCACCTCAAACCGCTCGAGCACGACTCCGTACGGATACGCGCTTTCGGCAAAGCCGCCTGCGCGCTCGATGACCGTGCTCAGCCTCTCGCCAGGCTCGATCCCAAACGTGCCTGGGTGCCGCACCTCGCCACGAACGCTGATGGACGCGCCGCGATCGTCCCAACCGCTGATCTTGCGAATCGTCAACGTGTCGCCATCTCGCAGTGCGAAGTCGCTCTCGAAATCTCCGGCGAGTGCCGCTATCAGGTTGACGGAACGATGATCGCCAACAACTTGTTGCGCGTCGCCTACACGAAATTCCGTCAGGCTTGCGATGTCTTGATCCGCGCTGCGGCGCAGGCCTCCACCAACGCGAATCAGGTCCGAGACTCGCATTCCTGCTGTGAGCGGATAACGGCCTGGCGACGAGATTTCGCCTTTCACGTAAACGCTTGGAGGGTCAACCTTTGCCGG
Organism: uncultured Acidobacteriota bacterium; assembly: GCA_963838705.1. Lineage (GTDB taxonomy): Bacteria > Acidobacteriota > Terriglobia > Acidiferrales > UBA7541 > Palsa-147. The sequence continues at coordinate 305,711 of CAWIRU010000008.1, forward strand.
ATTGCGATGAACGACGATGCGATCGCGCGGCTGAAGAACTATGTTCGCGGCGGCGTCGCCCAGGAGCGCCTGTTGCAGATCAATGCTGAACACAGTCAGCGTGCTGTCAGCCTGCGTGCGAAAGATTTGCGCTGTGTTCATCAGCGCATCGGGCGTCGTGCCGCCTGCGAAGTGCACGGCGTCGCTGACACGCGTCTCGCCCGACGTGCGGTACGACCCCGGCCGGCGAACCTCGCCCCACACCGATATCGCCGGAACGCTCTCAAAGTCGTATTTGCCGAAGATTCGAATTGTATCCATTGGCTTAAGAGCGGGCGCTGGCGCGCGATTCGCGAACACATCGCCGAGATTGAAGCTATCGACGCTCGGCGAGTATTTCGGAGGGTTCAAATGAATGATCTCCGCGTACTTTTCGGCAGGTTCGGGCATGAGATCGGAGTAGCCAGCCACAACGTCCGAGAATTTCATGCCGTTGCGGTAAGCGTAGCGGCCCGGGCGCAGTACGTGACCTTCGAGATAGACAGCTTCATGGTTAAATGAGGCGATCGGAAACAGCCGAATAACGTCCTTATCGTGAACAGCGAACGATTCAAGCTGCTTTTCCAGTTCGCTCTCGCCTTGCAATGCCGGAACGGAAAGGCTCACCATCGTTCGCTTCTTGTGGTCCTCGAGCCGTTCAACTTCGATGTGATCGAGCGCCGCGCTTGGCAAGACTCCGCCGGCCAACTTCAGCACTTCCGCAAGATTTTTTTCCGCCCGCAACTCGTAGATTGCGGGCCGGCGCACCATGCCTTCCACGGTGACACCCATGCCAATCGGCGGCACGAGCACGGTGTCTCCGTTCTCAAGCCGCGCTAAGTCGGAATTCATGCCATGAAGCAGCAGCGCGTAAAGGTCGACGTCCTGCACAAGCTGCTTGCCGCGAAAGTGTTGAACAATCCGGAGCGAGCCGCGATCGGTTGGGCCACCGGCAAGAAAAAGCGCGTTGAGAGGGGTCGAGAGCGAGCTGACGTCGTATGCGCCGGGATGCTCGACATCGCCAACGACATACACGCGCACGGTGCGAAGCCGGGCGAGCGATACGTCGGCTGAAACATCGCGGAACTGCGTGCGCAGCACTTGCTGCACGCTCTGCTGAACTTCGCCAAGCGATTTTCCGCTTACTAGCACCGGACCGACTTCTGGCAAACTCACCCGGCCTTCGCGATCGACGGCGCGATAGAGCCGCTGCGAGACGCCGCCCCACAAATCGATGGCGAGACTATCGCCGGGACCCACCACGTACTCGGGCCCAACGGGAAGGTCCATGGGAACGATTTGGGAGTTCTGCGTGCGATGTTGAAATACATCGATGCCAAAGCGTGTCGGCACACCGAGCTCCGGCGACGCTTGCATGTACATTTCGCGAAAAGCAGGAATGTCAGAATACGGATCCGAAGCGGCCACCATGCCGTGCGCATTGAAGTCGGCGCCTCGTCCCATATCCGCGACGCGATGTTCGCCAGGCTGTGGCGAGGTATTTGAATCCGCCGAGAGGATTGAATCCGAGTTTTCAGGCTGCAAGTCTGCCGAAGCATCACCCAGAGCTTCGACCTCTCGCCCGGGACGATTATTCGCACCCGGCACGAAACTCCCGCTGCGGGCAGCTTCAGCTGCCGGAATTAAGGCCGACTCGAGTGTTGGCGAATTGGAAGAAACGCCGGCCCGATCTTCGCGAGTGAATTCGCCGTCTTGCGTTGGCCGGTTCGCCGTCGTTTCGACCGAGCCGCCGTTCGGCCGTACGGGAGCCTGCGAGCCGCGCGGCTCGGCCGGGAGCGAATCCGGTGGCAGCCCCGGACTTCCATCCGAACGCTCGCTCGAATCGCGAGTGCTCTCAACGAGCGTCGCGCAACTTGCGCCGGTGCGCGGGTCACACGCCGCCGAGCCGCGTCCTTGCGCGACCAACTTGCTCCGCTCTTCGAGAACTAATTCGTTTTCGTGGCCCAGTTGCGAATTGGGATCGACCACAGGCATGAGATAGCCGTAGCGTTGCAGCAATTCCGTCGCGACCGCGCGAAACTTCGTGTCCTCACTCAGGCGTTCCCGAATCGCAAGATCGGATAGATCGGATTCGCTGATGAGTCGTCCCTGCTCGGTCGCTTCGCGAGCCACCCAATGCTTCAACTCGATCATCAGGCCGGGATTGCCGCGCAGGATGTTTTGAATCTCACCGGCCGAAGCGGCCACGAAACTCTGATTCTCTTTGGACAAGTCGGACGCGCTCGAAGCCGTCGCGTTGCGAGCAGTGGAGGATTGCGCGTACGAGAGACTCGGGAACAACGGCATCGCCGCGAGAATCAGTAACGCGGCGAAATCGCGAGGAAGGCGCGGCGCCACGCGCGGGGGAATGAAGTGTCTTGAAACAGGCACCACGGCTAATCTCCGACGAACTGCGTTCTGCCACACAGAGCATTGCGGATCCCGTTTTCTGAAACTTCAATATGAGTCGAGTGAATATTCAGAGAAGCCCAGCAATAGAGCGAACTCTCGCGATCGGAGGCGATTGCGATCACCCGCAAATTGGGATGCTTTTGAAAGATTGTGTAGCATTCCATCGGCAAGCGATCCGCATCCTCGAGCGCCACGACCAGCACGTCAGGATCCATGTGATCGACAAGCGCCTCGATTTCTCCGCCATCTTGAATTTCACCTACGATCTCGATGTTTGGCTCTTCTGCAATGGTCGCCATGACAAGATCGCGCATCAGGCGCGGACGATTGGCAACCAATACTCGAATCGTCTTCATCAAACTTGATCAGTCCGTCAGGAAGTATTGGCCAATGCTCTGAAGAGGGTAAGGTTCAATTACGTTCCAGTTCAGGGGTGGGAAAAGGTACCAATCCGAGTACCAGGGCTTTTGGGAGTTTGTTCCTCTGAAAGCGCCGACCGAATTGCGCTCAGGCGAATCAGCCATTTCGAGTAAGATAAATAGACACACTGACGGGCGGAACAGCGAGGTCTTCGGGCTTCCCGCGGAGGGACTTTGATTCGTAGAACCATTCGATTCATGACTTGTGCGATTGCCTTGATCGGATTCGCGGCGCTAGCCACGAATGCGCAGACGTCGCCACAAAGCCAGCCTCCCGCGACGGCCCCGGCCCCACCACAGAGCCAGACTCCCGCCGCGACTCAAACATCGCCGCCGAGCCAGACTCCCGCGCCCAGCCCGGCGCAGAGCGTTAGTCCAAAACCTAAAAAAGACGATCGCATGTTCTACGTCATGCCGAATTATCTGACCGTCGAGCACGCGACCGAAGTTAAGCCGATCTCCTGGGGAGAAAAGTACAAAATCACCGCCGAGGGTACCTTCGACCCCTATGAATTTTTTGTCGTCGGCGTTCTGGCCGGTATCCGTCAGGCAAGCAATACGAATCCGGCCTTCGGACAGGGCGCTGCGGGCTTTGGCAAGAGATATGGAACAGGGTTCGCCGACCAGGCGATTGGCAACATCATGGTCGGCGGGTTTTTTCCGTCCATCTTGCGAACGGATCCGCGGTACTTCCAGTTGGGCAAGGGAGGGTTCCGCCGTCGCGCAGGATACGCTTTTGGCCGCATTTTCGTTACGCGCAAGGATTCCGGGGGCCGTACCTTCAACTTTTCCGAATTCCTGGGCAACGGAGCCGCCACGGGAATTTCGACGTTTTACTATCCAGCCCAGGATCGCAGTTTTTCAGGCAGCGTGGCCAATTGGGGCACGCAGATGATCGTGGACGCGGCGGGCAATGAACTGAAAGAATTTTGGCCAGACATTCATCGCAAGATAAAGCGGAAATAGCGGACGTGATCCAAGGCGCTCCGACGCGGACGCGATCGGGCCTGGACCTCTCCGTGAAATGCCGAAAACGCGAAACTACTCCGACACCTTCAGCAGTGAACCCGATTCAGTAACGCTGCCCTTTACGAGCTCCGTCTTGACCTCAAACTTTTGTTTCGGTCGAAGGACAACTTCCGTCTCAAACGCCTGATAGCCGGGCAATCCGATCTTGATGCGGTGTTTTCCCGGGCTGATAAGCATGGCTCGACCGACGCCCGTGAACTCACTTACGTGTCCAACATAAGCGCCGTCAAGGAACACGGCCGCGCGATCCGGCGCCACCGAGAGCTTGACTTCCGCGGTCTCCGACGAGTACAGCACGCGAGGGTCGCGGTCCAATTTGACGTGCAATATTTGAATCTGCCCCGGTTCGACGACGATCTTGGCTTCGGATTCCTGATAGCCTGCGGCGCGCGCGGTGATCGTGTGCTCGCCAGGCAGCAGAAGAACTTTCTTATCGCCCTTCAGCTCGTTCAGATAGCCGACATACTGCCCGTCGATCCAAACTCCAGAGCTTTTCTCCACCTTGGACTCGGCTTCAAATCGAACCTCGCCCATCACCTGATTCTGCGCGTGAGAGATTTGCGCGAGTACGGGCAGGAGGGCGAGAGATACCACCGCAACGCGAACTGCGACATTCAGTTTTTGGGCCACTCAATCCACCTTTGGCCGGGCTGGAATGAGTATCGCACAATTCCCGCCGGGACTGTCCAGCCTCGCCGTTTCAATCAGTTAACGGACTACATGGGGCTGCATCAGCGCACAAGGGTTGGATAGAGCCGCGACGCAATGGTTGCAAGAATAACGAAGATAACAGCCATGACTCCGAAGTCGGCGGGCAGGCTGTGTATGCTCTCCCCGCCTTGAATCATCAGGCCACGAAGCGCATCCACCAAATATGTGAGCGGATTGATGAGCGCGATCACTTGCAGCCATCTGGGCATGAGCGACAGCGGATAAATGGCGTTGCTTGCAAAGAATAATGGCATGGTCATCAGTTGCCCGATGCCCATGAACCGTTCGCGTGATTTCACGATACAGGCAATGATTAGCGAAAACGTCGCGAAAATCGCCGAGCCCAGCGCCACACCAAAAAATACGCCCATGATATTCAATGGTCTCCAGCGAATGCCGATTCCGAGCGCAAGCGCGATCAAGTAAATAATCACGGTCTGGATGCTTCCGCGGAATCCCGAAGAGATGGCCTTCCCCAACACAAACGACGCGCGATTCGCCGGGCTTACCAGCAGCTTATGGACGATTCCTAGATCGCGTTCCCAGATAATGGCGATGCCGTAGAAAATCGCCGCGAACAAGACGCTCTGGGCCAATATCCCAGGCGTCATGAATGCAAGGTAGCTGACGTTTCCCGTCGGAATCCCTCGAACGCGGCTGAATACCTGACCGAACACAACGAGCCAGAGGACGGGCTGCACGGCTCGCGTGAACAACTCGGTGGGATCGCGCAAAACTTTCTTCAGCTCCACTTCCGCGATCGCGGCGGTCTGCGTCAACAAACCGGCCAGCGCGGATGATTCAGCCCAAGCGGCTGGCTGTGCGTCGAGCCTGGCGGACGTCACGGTAACTGCCTCCTTCCTGAATCGAGCCTCCGCTGAAGTGTGCGAAAACGTCGTCAAGCGTGGCGTCAGGCCCTACGGTTGCTTTGAGCGCGTCTGGCTCGCCGACAGCCGCGACTTTGCCTTGATGAAGGATGGCCAACTCGTCGCAAAGTTCGTCAGCTTCATCCATGTCACGCGTCGTGATCAGGACCGTCATCCGCGATTCGCGCTGCAGATCTTCCAGGCGATCCCACACGGCATGCCTTGCCACCGGATCGAGTCCAATCGTCGGCTCATCGAGAAACATCACCGTCGGACGATGCAACATGGCCTGCGCCAGTTCGAGCCGCCGAATCATTCCACCTGAGTAAGTCTTTACAAGGCGCTTGCCGGATTCACTTAGGCCCATGAATTCAAGCGCTTCGGCGATTCGACCCTTTCGCTCGGCTCGATTCATGCCATAGAGCTTCGCGGACAGCATCAAATTTTCAAATCCAGTGAGGCCACCATCGGCGGAGAGCAGTTGCGGCACATAACCGATATGCCGGCGCACTTGTGCCGGCGCTTTCACGATGTCGAAGCCTGCGACGCTCGCTGTGCCCGATGTTGGTTCGAGCAGCGTCGTGAGCATTTTGATCGTCGTGCTCTTGCCCGCGCCGTTTGGTCCGAGAAGGCCAAAAATCTTTCCACTCGAAATACGCAGGTTCAGCGCATCGACGGCGGTCATTTCGCCAAATTTCCGGCTCAATTCATCAGTTTTTATCGCGTACGCTTGGCCGGTTTGAAGTGTAGTTTCCATTGGCTCCATAGAATCGGTAGCGTGTGAGTACGCACGGTGCGGCGCTTTCGCGAGAATCTCATATCTCGCGAGGCTGACCAACAGCGCCGCGCAACAGAGTGACGAATCGAGCGCCGGAATGGTTTCGCGCTGGCTGAGCAGCGTGGGCCTTTTCGTTGACGCAATAGTGCGCGCGACATATCATGGGCCACTTTTTTTAGGCGGCAACTGGAGCGAATGATTGCTCGAACGCGTTTTCAAGCTCACTGAAAATCAGACGACGGTCCGGCGGGAGCTGCTGGCGGGACTGACTACGTTCATGACGATGGCTTACATCATCGTCGTGAATCCGCGGATGCTGGCCGATGCGGGGATGCCCATCGAGGGGGTTCTGTTCGCGACGTGCATCTCTTCGGCGGTCGCAACTCTCGTGATGGGGATCTGGGCGAACTATCCAATCGCACTCGCACCCGGAATGTCGCTGAACGCTTATTTCACCTATACGATCGTGCTCGGCCGCGGCGTCCCCTGGCAGACGGCGTTAGGCGTCGTTTTCATTTCCGGATGCCTCTTTTTGCTCCTGACGCTCACCAATGTTCGCGAACAAATCGTGAACGGGATTCCAGACTGCTTGAAGCACGGGACAGCAGCGGGCATCGGTTTGTTCATCGCATTCGTCGGAATGCGAAACGCAAAAATAATCGTTGCAAGCCCCGCGACGTTCGTCACGCTGGGCAATTTCGCAGACCCTGCAGTTCAGATTGCCGCGTTTGGGTTGATTCTCACCGCGATTCTGATGGCGCGCCGAATCGGAGGCGCAATTCTAATCGGCATCGTGGTCACGACTCTGGCCGGACTACTGCGCGGGCTCAGCCAGTGGCCGTCGCACATCTTCTCGCTTCCGCATCCTGGAGGCACGCTGCTCAAGCTGAATCTCGGCGGAGCGGCGCGCCTCGGACTGGTCGAGCTAATTTTTGTTTTCTTTTTCGTGGATCTCTTTGACAACGTCGGAACGCTCGTGGGCGTGTGCGAGCAAGGAAAATTCCTGCGTGATGGCAAGCTGCCTCGCGCGAGCCGCGCGCTGCTCGCGGACGCCGTCGGCACAATTTTCGGCGCGGCGACGGGAACGTCCACCGTAACGAGTTACATCGAAAGCGCCGCGGGCGTCGCGGCCGGAGCGCGAACGGGTCTCGGAAATCTGCTTATTGCCGCTCTTTTTTGCGCGGCACTCTTCTGCGCGCCGCTGCTTACGGCGATTCCCAGCTACGCGACAGCGCCCGCGCTCATACTCGTCGGGTCGCTCATGTGCGAATCCATCGCCAAGGTTCGTTGGGACGATTTCAGCGACGCGTTTCCCGCGTTTCTCACCGTGCTCGCCACGCCACTCACATTTAGCGTGGCCACGGGGTTAAGCCTCGGCTTGATTTCCTTCACATTCTTGAAAATTGGCGCGGGAAAGTATCGGGAGATCAGTCCACTCATCTGGATTCTGACCGTGCTGTTTCTGCTACGATATGCCTACCTCGCGGTCGAATAACACGTCGCCGCCGCGATTTGCATCGTGAAAGTTGGAACCGTGCCTCGCTACGTGATTGGTGTGGATATCGGCGGAACGAAGGTCGCCGCCGGACTTGTAAACGAACAAGGCGAGATCGTGTTTCAGTTGCGTAAGCCCATGGCCGCCAAAGGCACGGCCGCCGACGGGCTCGCCGCAGTCAAGTCGGCGATTGACGCTGTCTTCGAAGCGAAACCCCAAGCGCGTCCCGACGTTCCCCGCATCGGACTTTGCGCTCCTGGCCCGCTCGATCCTATCAAAGGCATCATCATCAATCCGCCAAACGTTCCCTGTTGGAGAGATTATCCGCTCGTGGAACAAATTCACCGGGCATACGGCTTGCCGGTGTGCCTAGAAAATGATGCCAAGGCTGCCGCGCTCGCGGAAGTGCGCTGGGGCGCGGGACGCGGATATCGAATCGTGTTCTATGCGACGCTCGGGACCGGAATCGGCACGGGCATGATTTTGGACGGCAAAATTTATCATGGACGCACCGGCGCTGCCGGTGAGGGCGGACATGTCAGCATCGACTATCGAGGACCAAAATGCGCATGCGGCAAGCGCGGCTGCATCGAGGCGCTGGCAGCAGGACCCGCCATTGCGGAACGCGCGCGCGAAAAATTGCTTGCGGCTAATCCCCCGGAGTCAAAGCTCTTGAATTTGGCACATGGCGACGTGCGCGCCGTCACCAGCGAAATGGTGGGCGAAGCCTTCGCGGCCGGCGATCCAATTGCAAGAGCGACGCTAGAAGACACGGCTGACCTGCTGACAGTGTGGATCGGGAACACGATTGACCTTCTCGAGCCTGAGATTATTGTGATTGGCGGCGGAGTAGCGAAGATGCTTGCGCCGTTTTTCAGCCGGATCCGTGAGAGGTTGCCCGAGTGGTGTATCAACCCGACGCCGCTGGCAATCCCTATTGTGCACGCGCGGTATGAAGGCGATTCTGGAATTGCGGGGGCTGCGGCGCTGTGCGAGTAGAAGCAAGTTAAGATTACGAGACTAAAGCCCGTTATGAGAGCGAAGACTCTGTTCCGCTGGACTAAAGTCCAGCTTCTCCCTGCTGAGACAGGAGGCTCCCACCGAGACGCAAGTCAGCTAAAAGTCACCAGAGATGGAATAAGCCGTCCTGGCGGACGAGTCTCACGGGAACGCGAAAAAGATCTGAAAGGCGCGATTCGGTGAGTATCTCCTCCTTGCGGCCGTCGGCAAGAATTTGCCCCTCATGAAGCAAAATCACTCGATCGATCTCCGGAATGATGTCTGAAATGTGGTGTGTGACGAGCAGGATGCCAATCCCCTGCCGGGCGAGACTTCTCATTGTTCCCTGAAGATGGCGCTGTGCTTCGATGTCCAGTGCCGTTCCCGGCTCATCAAAGAGAAGTGTCTTCGGATCGTGAACGAGCGCGCGGGCGAGCAATATACGTTTCGCCTCTCCCGACGACAGTTCAAAGACGGGCCTCGCAGCAAGATGAGACCCGCTGAGGCGGGCAAGCGCCGAATTTGCGCGATCGATTAATTCCGGTTCGACATGGTGATGGGAGAAAATTCGGGTGCTGCTGAAGAAGCCCGAGAGCACGATATCAAGGCCGGTTGCTTCCGTCGTGCACGATGCCAAGAGGTCGGGCGATACGATTCCCAGCAGCGAGCGCAGCTCGAAAATATCACATTGCGCCTTGCCGAAGATCAAAATATGCGAGTTTTCACCGGCCAGCGGGTAGCATTCCCGGGTGATGGTTTTGATTAACGTGGATTTTCCGCATCCGTTCGGACCCAGAATGCAGACATGCTCTCCCGAAGCAATTCGAAGAGTAACGTCGCGCAGCCCGGTGCGAATGCCGCGCATCACGGTCACATTTGCGAGATCTAACAGCGCCGGTTGTTGTGGCTCGATGCGAGTTTCCAGTAAAACTGGCCCCGACGATTTCGTCGCGAAGGCTCAGGCCATCTCAGAGTTTCGCTTCATATTGTAAGCGAGAAGGTGGCGTAAGCGAGCGGTGTTCTGACCGGATCGGCGTTGTAAACGAGGTGCCGCTGTACGCACCAGCGGCACCCCGCCTCTTTACAGCGACCGAAGGAAGTTCAGCAAGTCCTGCTTCTGGTTCGGCGTGAGCCCGCGATACTGGGAAATTACAACGCTGGCCTCGGAGCCCGAACTTGCGTGCGCAAGTATCGCTTGCTTCAGGTCCGCGGTCCGCCCATCATGCAGGAAGTAAATGCGCTGGCCTAATCCCCATAGCGGAGCCGTACGGAACTGGTCCGGACCAGCGTTGCCTTGCGTTATGCCGTCGGCGAGGCCGCTCCCCATGTGGTGCAGGGCGAGGTCCGAGAACAGATTCGCCGGAACTTGCGAGAGCGCCGGCGACGTGTCGGACGGATCGGTCGTCAATGTTGGCGTGTGGCAATTCGCGCACCCAACGCTCGCGAAAAGCGCTTGCCCGCGAACTGTTGACGGCGTAGGCAGCGACGGAGTTGGAGGCGCGAGAAACTCCATAAAGTCCCGGAAAAGGTCAATATCGGAAGGAACGCCTCCCGGGGTCGTTGACTCGAATATCGTGCGGTCCTCGGGCGTCGAGTTGATGAGACAGTTCGCCGGGATGGGGTCTGGCGGCTGGCCGCGCTCATTCGTAAACATCTCGTTCGTCACGCCCATCTCGACGTTGTAGGCTTCAGCGGAGAACACACGAAGCGACTTATTCTGTGCCTTCCAACCGAACCGCGTGATCGAGCCGTCATTTCCCGATCGGTTGAAGGTGCCTTGAATTCCGAGGCGCGGGCTAGCCGATGCAGCCACATTTGCAAGAAGCGTGTCCTCACCGATATTTTCGACCAGTCCGTCGCCGAAGACTTGCAGCGGAATGCGGAAACTCAAATTTCCTTCCGCCTCGGCTTTATTGAAATCGGGCTGTTTCATCGCGCAGGATCCTGCGTCAGTCCGTCCCGCGATCGTAAAGAGGTCATGCACGCCACTGTCGGACTTGAACCGCGCTTCGAGCACCGGACCGTCCGGGCGCACAAAAAATGGAATTGAGTTCGCGCCCCCCATGTACTGGCCGACCGTAAACTGCGGATTCTGGCCGACGAATGGATAGGCCGTCGTTGATGGCGATGTGCCGCCGATGGCTGGTTGCGAGTGGCACGAGCTGCAGGAATTTGAGTTGAAAGTCGGCCCGAGGCCGCCGTTGCCGGGTGATGTGTTCACGACGTCCTCGACTTCGATGAACTGGGAAAGGCCATTGTTGAAGAATGCGAGTTGCACATCGGTTAAGCCAGTGAGCGCGCTGCCCGCACTAATCGGTGCGCCGCGCGGGCCGGGATCCTGCGCCTCCTGCGGTTCCGGTTGACCGGGTCGCTCTTGTTGTCCTTGCTGGCTATATGACGTTGAAACTGAAGCTAGCAGCAGGGCCAGTGCTGCAAGCAAGAACGCGAAATTTTTCATGTCCCCTCACCTATGTAGAATTCTCTCGATCAATCTGACAGACGCACTCCTGCCGTTGGCTGCGCTGCGCACCGGTTGAACCGTTTCGGATCAAGTCCGCCCTATCTCCGAAAAAAACAACGAATTTGGCGGGCGACACGGCTTCGTGCCGGTCACAGGTAGTCAACGTCTCTTCTGAAGGCGGGCTGGTTTGCCTGTGGGCCTGGAAGCTGGTGTGGGCTCACATCAAACGGGCCTAGCTCCCCTCCCAAATGCGCGAATTCTGAAGCACCAAATTCGCGTCGGACCTGGAAGGGTGGCCCGTCGTTGGAGCGCAATACTAGTGTGCGAGTACCGGAGAGTCTATTACCCTGAGGGGTAGATCGAGGTCAGTCGAGGGAACAGGCCTAAGTGACTATGTTCTTACGCAAGAGGACAGGACGACGCGCGTTCCTGATCAGAGTCAATCAGCCGCAGCGTTCGATTTTCTGGCAACTGTCTACTCGACGTCGAAATTTGCTGAGCGGACAGGAGTCCGTTCTCCTCCGACTTCGCCCGCTTGCATGTCGAGACGATACGAGCCCGGCGGCAGATCGTCGAACGGAACTTTGAGTCCCATCGCGATCACGGGACTGCCCTTTACGATAAACGTGGCGGTTTCGATGGCTCCCGATGCCATTAGTTGCTTCCCGCTTTTCGCATCAACGATGCGATATCCAATTCGCACGACCGGAGGATTTGCATCGACCAGGCGCGGTTCGTAAATCTGTGTGTACACAACGGTCTTGTCCGTCTTCTTAAAGTGATTGCTGCCCGAAGGCACGATTTCAAGGTCCCTCACAATCAACGGCGTTCGATCTTCCAGAAGCACTGCATCCAAACCCGTGCCTGTATCCGCAACTTTTTGCAATGTATTGCTCAAGGCCAGTCCTGCAAGCGTGAATTTCTTTCCGTCGTACGGCTCGATTGAGAGCGGCGCTTCGTACTTGCCGAAGCTCTGACCACCCGCCGAGAGCGCAATGGTCAAGCGATACTGTCCGGGCGCAACCGTGAACTGGTTCTGGTAGTGCCATGGCGCGTCTGTGAAATGCTTCAATTCGTCCTTGTCGAAATCCATCGTAATCGCGTCGCTGAATCGCGCGCCCACCGTGCCATCCGGCTTGTAGGCAATCCCAAGAATGTTGACGTCCGAATGAAATTTTCCTTTCACTTTCGCAAACTCGACCGATGAAGACACGATATCCATGGAAAGGTCCACGCGCGCGGTGTTCGGCGCCGTATAGAAGAACGGCGCTTCGAGCGTCCCGCCGATGTTGCCGGGCGCGGAACCGGTCGCGCGCGCCTCCAGTGATTTCTCCATCGGCCGCCCGGCGAGTATGTCCGGAGGCTTCACGTTGCAGTAGCCGCTGCGGGATCTCACGTTCGTCCCTCCGCGCTCCACTTTCACTTTGAGCGTGTGGCAGGCTCCCTCGGGCGATTCCGCGGGCGCGTAGCCAAGCAGGTAGTAAGCATTTTGTTCCCGCGCGATTTTCTCGAGACCGGAAAGGAAATCGTTCGTATTCAGAATCGGAAAGCCGCCTGTACCTTCGGCGAGCATCCAGAGAACCTGTTGATTGTTGCTTGGCAAGTTTGGAAATGACGGCACGATGGATCGAGGTTGCGTGAATGCAGGCGACCCGGGAACTGACGTGCCGGGACCGCCTCCTCGTCCCCCACCCCCTGACCCTCCGCTTCCTCCCCTGCCACCCCCGCCTCCCGAGCCTCCAGATCCCCCCTTGCCTCCTCCGCCGGTACCGCCTCCTCCCGTACCGCCGCCTGTCCCACCGCCTCCACCGTGGCCCCCGCCAGTGCCACCGCCGCCCGTGCCACCGCCGCCGTGCTGAGGCATCGCCCAAATGGGAGATCCAGACATGTGGTAGGCCGCGAGAACGAGGGTCGGTTGCGCGGAAGATTCACCCGACCCGCGAGAGGTCGCGGCGTAATATGTGGGCGCAGCGCGATCGAATTCTTCGCGTCGGAGCAATCCGCCCGGCGCTACAAGACCGCGAACGTCCAGCGGATAGATTGCTACGTTAGCCTTGTTGCACGCATCAATCGTTGCTGTGAGCTCCGACATGATTTCTTCCGTCGTCGGAAAGCCAGAGGTGAAAAGGACGAGTGTCTTTCTCCCGGAAATTGGCGCAAGGTCTTTGGCCATATTGCGGAGGGCAATCAAGACAGTGCGCGAACCAAAGTTCGCTTCCTCGCTGGTCAGCGAGGTGAGCCCAGCCGGCGTTGAGAATCCGCCGGAAGTGTCGGGAGTTAGCCCTGGCGTCGTTGTGGCAGATATGCCGGATGTGTCCGTCGCCGGTGCGTTCGGGTTTACCGACGCGGCGCGCAGTCCCGCCACCGCCGATTTCAGCCTCGCGACATCGGAAGTGAAGTTCTGGGTGATCTGAACGACCCCGCCGAAATTGACGATGGCCATCACGCGATCCGGTCCCGCGTTTGAATCAATGAATTTCGCGGCGGCGTCGCGAGCGCGCGCCTGGTCGCCGAAATCCATCGTGGAATTGTCGAAGAAGAGAATCATGTAGTGCCGTCGCGCCGCCGCGGGAGTGGCCGCGTCCGCGCCGAAGTAAAAGCTGCTGACCTGTTGCTGCTTGCTGTCCTCAAATACCTTGAAGTCGTTCGCCGTCAAGTCCGTGACGTAATTTCCCTTCTTGTCTGTGACGATCGCGTCCACGCGTACCAGGCGCGATTCACTCCGAATAACCGGACCTGACGCGGAGGGCGCCTGATCCTGCGCCGCGGGCGTACTGGGTGCTGGCTGCGCCGGAGCAGATTGCGTAGCAGGAGGCGCGGAAGCGGTGGGAGATGACTGCTGCGATTGCGCGAACGCGGTGAGTCCGGCGCCGCGGCACGTGAACCACGCCGTAACGGCAACGGTGCCGACGATCGCGAGAAGTATAAATGATTGCCGGAATTTCATGGCTTCCTCCGCTAGTACGGAATGTCAACCATTCCATTTTCCGCCGTGAGCAGTGACGCTTCCGAATCCCGCACGACCATTCGCACGAGATAGGCGCCGGGCTTGACGTCGAAATTCGATTTCACGGTCATTCCCGTGTGTTCCAGCCTCTCCAAAGTCGTATCGCGAAGGCGCAACTCGATTGTTTTCTCATTGCCCGTGATGAAGTTGCCGTTGCGGTCAAACACGGCTGCGACGACGGTAAGGTTGTTCTTGTTACGTCCATCTTCCTTGCGAAATTGAAGATGACTTACATTCACGCGAGTCAGCACGGCCAGTTGCGCTTCGGACTTGTCCGATTTGTAGAATTGCGTGTGAAGTTCGGCCGGGAGGTCATGAATTTCCTCCTGAGAAAACACAGCCTCCTCGATCTGCTGCTTCGCCACATCGGCCGGATCGGTGCTGCGCTTAGGCGCGTAGTATCCGCGCCGGGCCTGGATCGTATATTTCTGTTTGCCCGCCAGCGTTACTTTCAATTCGTGAAAGCGACCGTCAAGCTTCAGACCAATGGGTGAGAAGCCCAAGAGATAAGAGACTTCCGGCGCTCCTGCGGCCTGGCGGAAACCCGCGTCCAGATTATTGCTGTTGTGAAAGAAAACGGCGCCGGTACCGTCGGCAAGTTCTTCCAATATATCGTCCTGCATATTTTGGGACGTGATGTAGTAGATGCTCTTCGGCCCCGCCGCGTACGGCGAGCCCGTGTAATCCTGCGAAATATCCTGCCCGGTGTCCGTCGTATATAAACCTCTGGCGTCGAGCGTATTGATCAGCACGTTCGCTCGCGTCGCCTTGTCAATCAACTCGCTAAGGTCAGTTTCATGCCCGGTGTACAAGAATCCCGGCGAAACAAGAACGATACTGCGCTGTCCCGGAAGCACCGAAATGCGTCGAATAATTTCCTGAAGGCGCCGGAACGCATAATCGGTCAGCACCTGTCCGGCCGAAACCATTGAATATGCCGTGGATGTCGCAAGACTCTGCGCGGCGTTGCTCATCCGTGTGTCGTTGCTGAACGCGCACGTGAGCGCGTCCGCAGTTGCCACGGCGAGCGCTTGAGGATCGTTGTGATTCACGATTAAGTCCGCTTCATAAAAATTCATTGTCGGACAGCCGGTTGATCCCGTCGCATCGGCAGCCGTCACTTCGCGCGGTATCAGGATTGCCATTTTTTTTCGCAGTTGATCGCGGTCGTCCGTAAAATCCACTTGATCTTGTCCCGACACTGTAAACAGCGCGACTCGATCCGACGGCTGGACTACGGTTGCCAGATACCGCATCGCCGAAAGCCGAGCTTGCACCAGGTCTGACATGCTCAAGTGGATGTCGTCAAAAAGCAGCGCGACAAAGCGCG
>CAWIRU010000009.1:0-1623187 GCA_963838705.1 uncultured Acidobacteriota bacterium
GGGAATCGATTGCTGCATTGCGGCCGCGGAGAAGATAGAAAGCGATTAGTGCCGAGACCGCTACAACTACTAGCGCCGCGGCCGCGGGGAGAATCCATTTCCGGTGTTGTGCCGCGCCGAAGGGAGAGGGGCTTTCGACGGCAGGGAATTCGCGAGCGGCGGCCGTGGCTGCGCTGATGCCCATAGCGACCGTGTCGCGCTTGAGGCGTTGGAGGTCGGAACGCATATCCGCGGCGTGTTGGTAGCGGAGGCGCGGGTCTTTCTCCAGGGCTTTGTTGATGACTTCTTCGAGTTTGGCGGGAACATCGTGGTTGAGGCGCACGGGCGCGACCGGGACCTTGTGCAGAATCGAATCGAGAAGAAACGCGTTCGATTCGCCACGGAACGGCTGCTTGCCGGTCGCCATTTCGTAGAGCACCACGCCGAAGGAAAAGAGATCGGTGCGCGAATCGAGTTCCTTGCCGAGAGCCTGCTCGGGAGACATGTAGGAGAGCGTGCCGATGGCAATGCCTGGTTTGGTCAATTGTTTTGCCGCTAGAGTTGGATCGTCTCCGCGCGAAGAAATGTTTGCGGCGTCGGCGGGGCGCGCCATTTGCTTCGCCAGGCCGAAATCCAGAACCTTGGCGTGGCCGCGTTCGGTGACGAAGATGTTCGCGGGCTTGATGTCGCGATGGATGATGCCTTTTGTGTGCGCGGCTTCGAGTGCGTCGGTGATTTCCGTGGCCAGGTCGAGAAGCTTCTCGATCTCGAGGGGCTGACCATCAATGAGATGTTTTAGCGTCTGACCCTCGAGAAATTCCATGGCGATGAAGGCGCGGCCTTTGTCCTCGCCAATATCGTAGATGGTGCAGATGTTGGGGTGATTGAGCGCGGAAGCGGCTTCGGCCTCGCGACGGAAACGCTCGAGAGCGTGTTCGTCCTGCGCGAGATCGTCGGGAAGAAATTTCAGCGCGACGGGACGGCGGAGGCGCGTATCTTCGGCCTTGTAGACGACACCCATACCGCCGCCACCAAGCATTTCGAGCACGCGATAGTGGGAAATCGTCTCGCCAGAAATTGGGCGGGAATCAGGCACTGGCGAGAATCTTAGGGCGCGCTCGGCGGCAAGTCAACGCGGCGCGAGCGCGCGGCCAGTGGTAACATTGCTCCTGCCTTGCCCCGGGCGAGAAGGAGGAAGATCGATGGCCTCTCGCGATTCTCATGTTCCGATCCATGGGAGCGAGTACGTCCCGCTGGCCGGCTCGAGTGTCATCGGCCCGGCGGATCCAGAAGAGCAAATTACGGTGACGGTTGTGGTTCGACCACGCCGGGCGGCTCCGGAATTGCATTCCGACCAGACGCTTGCCGATCTCCTTCCGCGCGATCGCAGACATCTTACTCGCGAAGAATTCGAGGATAGGCACGGCGCTCATCCAGACGACTTGGCTCAGATAGAGAGCTTCGCTCGAGCGCACGGATTCAAAGTCGTCGAGGCTTCCGCGGCGCGGCATAGCGTAATCCTTCGAGGCAAATCCGGCGATTTCTGCAAGGTATTTCGCGTCGAAATGAATCAGCACGACCACGAGCGTGGGCGGCACCGCGGAATGAGCGGCCCGATTCACATTCCAAAGGAACTCGCCGGCGCAGTGGAAACCGTTCTCGGCCTGCACGACCGTCCCTGCGCCTTACGGCATATGCCCGCGCCTGCGCCGAAAAAGGCGCCACGCGCTCCTTTCTCGACGCACGATGTCGCCGATCTCTACCGTTTCCCTCGCCAAGCGAGTGGGAAAGGGCAATGCATCGGAGTAATTGAGCTCGGCGGCGGCTATCACAGGAGCGATCTCGAGAGTTTCTTTTCGTCATTGAAGATTCCAATGCCGAAGATTACAGACGTGTCCGCGGATGGCACGAAGAACTCGCCGGCCGATCTCGCGAGCCTGAAGAAATTTGTTACTGCGCTGAACAGCGGAAAGAAAAACGCAATTGACGCCGCAATGGGAGGCAATTCAGATTCGCGCGCGTTGGCGGACCTGCTGCTTTCCACAGTCGAGACGACGATGGACATCGAGCTCGTGGGCGCGTTCGCCCCCGGAGCTGAGATCGTTGTTTATTTCGCTTCGAGCAGCGAGCAGGGCATTTACCACGCGCTCACAACCGCCCTCGCCGACAAAAAGCACCGGCCCACTGTCCTCTCGCTGAGTTGGGGCGAGCCGGAGCCGAACTGGTCGCCAAAGCACATGGCTTTGATTGACGATGTCTTGAAGCATCTCTCGACCGTGGGTGTGACGGTGTGCGTTTCGTCGGGCGACAATGGCACGGATAACGGCTCGCCGCACGGCAAGCCGTCCGTCAATTTTCCGGCAAGCAGTCCCAACGCGTTGGGCTGTGGCGGAACGACGCTCAAAGTGTCGGGAAGCAAGATTGAAGCGGAGGTGGTTTGGAATTGCGTCTTCGATGGAATGCGGGGCGCCACGGGCGGTGGAGTGAGCGAGAAGTTCCAGCGGCCTTTCTGGCAGCAGGATTTTGAAGTGCCGCATGCCGCATCGAAGCAGGGAGGCCGGGGCGTGCCTGATGTTGCCGGAGTCGCTGACCCGCATACGGGTTGCCGCATAGTCGTCGGGGGCGTGGATTGCGTGTCGTATGGAACCAGTGCGGTGGCCCCGCTGTGGGCTGCGCTCATCGCCCGGCTCAATCACGCGGCCGGCGCACACTCGGGATCGGGACATCTGAATTCTCTGCTGTACAAGCTGGCAAAGCAGCCGCGCGAAGGCGGAACATTTCGGCCGATCACAGACGGAGAGAATGGCGCGTACCGTGCGGGCCCTGGGTGGAACGCTTGCACGGGCCTCGGTTCGCCAGTAGGAGAGCGGCTCCTCGAAGCTCTCGATCGCGGAAAATCAGGCTAGGGAAGCAGCCTCGAATGACGCGAGATTGATCGCCACACGCAACCGGCTGTCCCGCTGAGCCCGCGAATTTCGCGTGCGCTTCAGACTGCCTGAGCAAGCCTTTCGTTCGATCGATCCACGCCGCGGTGAGAATCCAGAATGTCTTGAATCGCTTGGGTAAGGTGCTCGATGGTGTGAAATGCGCTGAGGGCCATGAGCTCCGAGAGGTTCTCCGTTAGCGGCAACTCGTCGAGCTGCGCGAACATTTCGTCGCGATGGTGCGGGTCGAGGCGCGCGTGCTTTACCATCGTACGCATGCCGTTTGACGGCAACCCATGAGTTGTCCGGATCCTTTCGAGTTGACTCAGTGAGGACGGGTTTCCTTCAAGCACCGCCAGATAACCGAACAACGATACGGGATGAACGTGGAGAGCCCAATAGTATTGCGCTCCGACGAGAGATGCGACTGCCGGAGACGGCAGGCGCGCCAGTATGCTCGAGCGATCCGCGCCCATGGCCACCATGTCGTCCAGAAGCCAATCGTCGTGGTGCGTTTCTTCGAGCGCGTGCGTCGTGTAGTAAGCGGCGATTTTTCGGGAGACGGGATCCGAAACGGCGCGGCGCTCAGCCGACTCCGCCGCGGCGTTGATCAGCGAAACGCTGCTGCGAATTATGGAATGCATCATGAAGAGGAATTCCGGAAACATCAGCGCGAGCTGCGGATGCCTCCAAAACTGATCTGAGATCTCAAGCAGGCATGGCTCAGCCAACCGGATTTTTGCACGCAGCCGTTTGCTGTGGCTGAGAGGATTCATGCGCTCACTCTGCGGCGTTCGGGCATAAACCTCCGAAGCGCCCGACAGCTTGCGACAGAATTCGCCGCGCTACACGAAAACATTGGGCCGAAGATGATGCTTGCCCTCCGGCGCTGAACCCCTCTTTTTCCGCAACTTGATCAAGGCCGACACTTCGACGGCGGTGAGTTTCTCGACGGTCTTTTTGTCCTCGTCGGTAAATTGCTCGGAGACGAGAACGCCCGCGCTTTCCAGACGCTCGACGTTTGAAGTCTTCTTTTTCGATTTGGACTTGGTTTTTGTCGCCATTTGGACTCCTTTTATTGAATGCAGAGGCGGCAAGGGTCGCATCTTGCCGCAAACGTTGTCAAGACCTCTCCTTAGTTTTGATCGGTGCGATCCATTCAAAGGCGTCTCGCATGGGAAATGACATGATCGCGGACGGCGATGGATACTGTGAATCGGACGTAAGCGATTAACCCGCCGTTGAAACGGTGGCCCATAATTCGGCACGCAAGCGGCCGCAAGTGGTAGTCTGGCGCATCGAGCGATGAAAAACCGGGACACCGACGCGGCTTGGCAGTATCACGATGGCACGAAGCACTCTTACTCGAGTATTCACACCAACCAACATTTCATGGATTGGGCGAACCGGCCGCTGCTATTCAAGATTTATCCGAATATTGAACCGATCGCGTTGCCCAAGGACGTGCCGCAAACAGGAGTGGCCGCGCTCTCGGCGATCTCGATTTCTGTGCCGTCGTCGCGCGCCGATGCGGTGCCCGATCTTTTGGACCTGGCGCGCATTCTCTTTTTTTCCGTGGGGATTACCAAGAAACGTACATATCCGGACGGCGAAATCTACTTTCGCGCCGCGGCCTGCACCGGCGCTCTCTACGAGATCGAACTCTATGTTGTGACGCGAGACCTTCCCGGCCTCGACGCCGGCGTGTATCACTTCAATCCCGGCGACGTGTCGCTGCGGCTTTTGCGAAAAGGCGATTTTCGGGGAAATCTGGCGCAGGCAACGGCGATGGAACCGGCGGTGGCTCGTGCGCCTGCGACGATAATCTGCACGGGAACGTACTGGCGGAATGCCTGGAAATATCAGGCGCGCACTTACCGGCATTTCGGCTGGGACAACGGCACGCAGTTGGCGAATCTGCTCGCCGTTTCCGCCGCTTCAGGATTACCGGCCGAGATCGTCCTCGGATTCGTGGACGACCAAGTGAATCGTCTACTCGATCTGGATACGCGGCGCGAGGTGTCGTTGTGCCTCGTACCGATCGGGCGCGCATCGGAGAGTTCTCTGCCGGCCGCGAGAGAAGTTCCGGCGCTCGGCCTCGAGACGATTCCGCTTTCGCGCAGCGAAGTCGAATATCCCGCCATGCTTCAGATGCACGAAGCGTCGTCTCTGGAATCGGAAGCGGAAGTGCGCGAGTGGCGCGAGAAACAACAAGAACTGCCGGCTTCGGATCGGGCGGGCGACGCAGTCCGACTGCGGCCGCTGCGGGAAGAGGAACAACCGAAAGATTCGATCGAGCAGGTGATCCTGCGGCGCGGATCCACGCGAAGATTCGATCGGGCGGCTTCCATCACTCTGGCGCAGCTCTCGACCATTCTCGACTGTGCCACTCGGGGCCTTCCGGCTGACTTCCTTCAGCCGCCCGGCGCGCAACTCAACGATCTTTATTTGATCGCGCATTCAATTGAGGGGCTTGCGCCGGGCGCTTACTTTATCCAGCGTGACCGGAACGCTGTGGAGCTCCTGAAGGAGGGAAATTTCCGTGCTGAAGCTCATTATATTGGACTGCAGCAGGAGTTGCCGGCGGACGCCAGCGTGGACATTTTCTTTCTGGCCGATTTGAAGCGAATCCTGGAGCAATTCGGAAACCGCGGTTACCGGGCTGTGCAGCTCGAGGCGGGCGCGATCGGCGGCAGAATGTACTTGGCCGCGTACGCGCAGCGCCTAGGCGCGACCGGACTGACTTTCTTCGATGATGACGTGATTCATTTCTTTTCGCCTCACGCGGAAGGGAAGAGCGCCATCTTCCTGCTCGCGATTGGCAAGCCGTTGAAACACAAACCGCAGTAGGAAAACTGTTTCATCGTGAAACAGTGCGGCGCGCCAAGCAAAATTAATTCCGTTAAGAGTAGATAACACCTTCGTAATTCCGGGGTCTCTGTTAGACTTCGGCTGTTATGAAGAAAGCCGCGCGTAGAATCGTGGGAGTACTCGGTTACGAGGTCCGGCGTAAACGAGCGGCAGACGCCGTCCAATCGAGCTCTTCCGTCGAATCGTTTCACTCGGACCATTATTTGCGTCACACGGCGCGGAGGCTCGAGCATCTCGCGGGTTTGCGAATCCCCGTCGCGGGCAAGCGAGTGCTGGAATTGGGAGCTGGTATTGGGGATCACACTTCGTATTATGTTGACCGCGGCTGCAAGGTAACGATCACAGAAGCGAGGCCGGAGAATGTAGCCGTGCTTCGCGCGCGATATCCCACAGAAGATATTATCGCTATGGACCTCGAGCGCCCCGAGTCGATCGAGGGAGCTCCGTTTGACGTCGTTCATTGCTACGGGCTGCTCTACCACTTGAAGAATCCTGAGTGCGCCTTGGATTTCATGAGCGACAATTGCAGCGGAATTCTTTTGCTTGAGACTTGTGTTTCGTTCGAGAGCGAGAACGATGTGAATCTGGTGGAAGAAGCGAGCGTGGACCCGACGCAAGCCTTTTCCGGGACAGGCTGCCGGCCGGCGCGAACCTGGATCTACGCGCAGCTGCAAGAACGATTCCCGTACGTATATTGTCCGGTTACGCAACCGAACCATGAAGAATTTCCACTGGATTGGAGCGCACCGGAGAAACACCGCGCTTCACATCAACTCCAGCGGTCGGTGTTCGTCGCTTCACGGGAGAAAATCACAAGCGACGTTTTGAGTCCGCGCCTTCTGGAACTGCAGACCCGCCAAGTGTAGTAGCTTCCCTGATGTGCCATCTAAAATTGGTAACGCCGAGCGCGGGAGCGAAAGGCTGGGCCGATTGCTCAGCGCGCCTATCAACACGAAGTCGCACTCATGGCTTGTTGCGTTGAGCGCTCAGGGTGCGGATTGTTCGGCGAATGCCTTGGTTCCATCGGGCGAAAATTCGAATCGCAGCGTCCAATCGCGCGAAGCTTCGGGAGACGCCTCGAATTCCCACTGCCGCGCGGCTTGCAAGGCAAGATCCGCAAAATATTTGCTCGGTCCCGGCGAATCAATCGTGGCGTCGGCCACGTTGCCAGAAGGATCGACGCTCACCTTGATGCCGACCCTCACGGTTCCTCGGATCGTATTCAAGGATTTCTGAGATACATCCGGCAAGACCTGGTGAACCACGCCACCGCTGGCAGCGGCGACTTTCGGCGCCATTGGTGCTTGCGCGGGTGCGGGAGGCACCGAAATCTGTGAAGCGCCCCCGGCAGTCTGGTTATCTGCCGGCGTTGTCGACTTCACTTCCGACGGAGCGGGAATTGCAATTGGTTCGGACTCCGGTTCGGCCTTCTGCGCTGGTTTTTCTGTTACATGAGAGATACCGGCATCGCCCTTCGGGGAATGATTCAACAATTTCAAACCTACGAAAACCATTAACGCCAGAAGGAGTCCCGCTACAGGAATCAGGTAGCCGCTTCGCGTCGGTGATCCGGCTCGTTCGACGGGCTGTACTGGCCTCTGCGCTGTCACCGAAGGTTTGAGGCGGTTCGCGATGTCTGTGATCGTCCACCGGCGCTTCGGATCGCGGCGCAAGCAGTGCCGGGCGATATCAAGAAGCGGAGCCGGCAATGTTTCCGGCACACTGGGGTCGCCTTGCGCATGTCGATCCCACGCGGGCAATCGTTGAGTCAAGACCTCAACCAGAGTCGTACCCAGCGACCACACGTCTCCAGCCGGAGAACTCGTGTTCTCGGGTGGATCGTAGTCGCCGGGTTCCTCGATCGGATTTCCGGTGCAGCGTAGCCCGTCGCTTGAAAGCTTCAATTGATCGCCGCTCGCCATAATATTGGCGGGCTTGATGTGGCCGTGCGCGAGGCCTTTTCCATGCAGGTAGGCGAGCGCATCCAGCACCGGATTGAGCATGTCGCGTGCTTCATCCTCGGTAAGCGGACGGAACGGAACGACATGCGACAAATCCTCCTCAGCGTACTCCATCACGACGTAGAGAAGCCTTGCGAGGCCGATTTGGCAACTTCCCGACTGAAATATTCGGATCAGGTTGGGATGAGATAGCGTCGAAGCAAACTGCCACGAGGCTAGCTGGTTCTCCGCGTCCGGCGGAGTCTCAGAGAGCAGCTTGATCGCTGCCTTTTGCGGGTCTCGAGGGCTGAAATGGGTTAAAAAAACCCCGGCATGCTGGGTACCACCCAGGTACATGTCCAGATGGAATTCTTCATTGACCGTTTTTCCTTGCCATTGCTTCCACACCTCGGTCATAGCTGCCTCTGAGAGCTGGAAACTGTATTCTCCGCTCATACGCCTTTGGTTCCAAGCAGAGACTTGCACAGGCGTCCTGTTGGGCATCCGATCCACCCGATTCGCGCATGAAGCGCCGCGAGGACTAGCCCCGGCTACTGGCATTGCCCGACACTGCGATCCATTTTCGGATTCATTCGTTTATCAGGCGTTTGCCTGATCGGCTCTTAGTAGCGGATGATTGGAGTACTTCGCGGAGAGTGAAAAAGTCGCAAAGGCGGATGGCAAGAACACGGCAAAAAAAGAGATTCAGGAAGGGCTCGTCGTGGACAACGAATCAAACTGTCCGGTCAGCGGGAAGCGGAAGTACGCACGCGAAGGTGAAGCGCTGGCGACAGCCGCACACCAGATCGCAACCGCCGGTGCGCCAAAGGAACTTCGCGCCTATCTTTGCTCCTGGTGCGATGCCTGGCATTTAACGAAGAATGTAAGAACAACAGGGAAGGATCGTAGATGATCAACGAATCGGTCGCACGAAAGCCGCGTATCTTGTTAACGCGTTAATCGGGGTCGCGTTGCGTCGAGCTCACGGCAGAATAAGGCCCCGGCCCGGCACAAACTGGCAACTTTTCCACCTATAGCATAGAATCCCGCCAGCTTTTTCCTCAATTCAGTCTCAAATCGTAGGTACTGAAAGGAGCATTCACATGCCTCTGTCGAAGAAGCTTGCCGCTTAGTTCATCGGAACATTCTGGCTGGTATTTGGCGGATGCGGAGCGGCGGTCTTGGACGCGGCGTTTCCGCAGCTTGGCATCGGCTTTTTGGGAGTCGCGCTCGCATTCGGCCTGACGGTGCTGACGATGGTCTATTGCATCGGTCACATCTCCGATTGTCATCTGAACCCTGCGATTTCCGTCGGTCTGACCGTGAGCAAACGATTTCCGGCCGCGGCTCTCGTCCCATACATCGCCGCCCAGGTTTTGGGAGGAATTCTGGGGGCGAGTGTCTTGTACTTGATCGCCAGCGGCAAGGACGGTTTTCAATTGAGCGGTGGATTCGCGTCGAATGGCTACGGGCTCCACTCGCCCGGCGGCTACTCAGTCTTGGCCTGCTTCGTCCCCGAAGTCGTGCTGACGTTCATGTTCGTGCTGATCGTTCATGGCGCGACTGACCGGCGCGCGCCTGCCGGTTTCGCCGGCATCGCAATCGGTCTTGGTCTCACGCTGATTCACTTAGTGGGTATCCCCGTCACCAATCTTTCCGTGAACCCGGCGCGCAGCACCGGTCCTGCTGTGTTTGTGGGAGGCTGGGCAATCCAGCAATTGTGGCTCTTCTGGTTGGCACCCATCATTGGAGGGGCAATCGCGGGCTTCGTATACTCCGGAATATTTGAGGATCGGAAGGCGTAGCGCGAACGGGGAAGGCGTTAACTATGCTTCGGCGATGGATTGAGCGGCTCTCGTCCGCAAGAGCCCCCGAAGAAGCCGCTGAGTGCGGAGCTTAATTCGCAGCCTGCAAGTCCGCTGAATATTATCAGAACAGGTTTTCGCGCGCGCGCCGCGAGCAGGGCTTGAGATCATGGGCCTTCGGGTAGGCTCGCCATGCGCGGAATTGCGCATCGAATTACAGAGCCTACCGTCACCAGAACCGGCATCGCAGATTGCCTGGTTCCTAAAAAGCGCTCGATACGAGCGCCGTTGAAGACTTAGAGAGACATCAATTGACCTACCGCCCGGAGTGCAGCTTTGCGAAATAAGACTTCATCGCAGGAGTGACGTTGTGGCGTTCGCGCGGCGGCTTGGCGCTGGCGACCGCGGGTACGGCAAGAATGCCGAGCACCAGAACGAAGAGTGCCTTTTTGAGATTCATTTTAGTCTTTCCTTCCCATCAATCTTCCGGATGCCTCGTGCGCTCCGGTAAGAGGGTACGACGTCACAGGCACCATGATTGAGCGCAGGCCCATTTCCGCCAATGGAGCGAGCGTACCGAAATGGATAGGACGAAAGGTTAAGTCGAGCGGCGGATGGCCGCGGCGCGAGGAATTCTACTCGTACGGTAGTTCCAATCCGGGCTTTGGGCTCGCGCGTCGTATGCTTCTCCTGTAGACGACACGACAACCGTCCACTAGCAATGGCCGCAGCGCGATCAACGGGTTTCAGAAAGTACGGAGTGCGGAAAAATACAAGATCAACTTAGAAGCCAAATTCTGCGAACTTTTCTTGGATAGCGATGTACCGTTTTGGCGCGTTCGGCCAAAGAAGTAATTGTGGCAACGTTTCCAGCGGATGCGATTGGCGGCGAGACGGCCGAATAGAGTCACATCCGCGAGACAGAAACAGGCGGTTGTTTCGTTGCGTCGAGTATCACGAATCGCACCGCGCAAATCATGCGGGCTGATTAACCTCGCAAAGTGCTCAGTGGATTAGCTTCGCCAAGGCAGCGCGAATTAAATGCGGGATTAGCGGCTTGTGGCCGGGGACGTGCACTAATAGGCTGTGGCACCCCGACAGGGATTCCGAAAAGGGAATTTAAGAAATTGTTGTCTCAACGAGTAAAGGACAATATGAAGAAAAATCAGAAGGGCTTCTCACTCATCGAACTTTTGATCGTCGTAGCGATCATTTTGATCATCGCGGCGATTGCTATTCCGAACTTGCTTCGCGCCCGCATCGCGGCCAATGAGGCCTCGGCTGTGGGTTCATGCCGCACGATGAACACCGCTGCGGTTACATTTGCTTCGACGTACGGCAACGGCTTTCCTCCGGGCATTGCGAACATGGGCACTGCGGCAGCCGGCGACACGGTCGCAAGCTGCGGCGAAGCGCTCTTGATCGACAACCAGTTGACCACCGGCGTGAAGAGCGGCTACAGCTTCACGTACAAGGATGGAACTGGCGATACACCGAACGTTGCTCCTACGGGCGGTTGCGCTGGCTGGAACCTGTACTCCATCACCGCACAGCCTGTTACCCCGGGCACGACCGGTCAACGCTACTTCTACACCGACCAGACGGGTGTGATCCGTTACAACCCGACGGGTGCAGCATCAGCAACGTCTGCGCCGCTGCAATAAATCGGCGCAATCGGTGCCGAATTTCTCGGCGGCCGAACGAGACCTGAAAAGAGGGGCCGGTAGCTTAAACAAGCTGCCGGCCCCTTTTCTCGTTTGTATCGCACTTGCCGGGATAGCTTTATCTGATTTAGCTCTGCGAAGTCCGCGCAGGATCGCTTTGGCGAAAGTCCATGAGTGCAATCGGGAGGCCGACCATCGTGAGCAATAATCCCGGGTACTTGTCGGCAGAGGGGCGTGTCCCAGATGAATTAGCTCAGGTACAATCACCGCAGCACACCCGCCGGTGAGAATTCGCGGCTGAATTTAGAGCCTCGATGTCGCTCCCGCCCGCCTCAACCATTTGGCGAGATGCTGCCCAGCTCCTCAGAATGCGAAGCGCAAGGCGAATTGCATGAAGCGCGGCGTGGTTAGCGTCGAGCTGTATTTGCCAAATTCGTCCGGCGCGTAGCCGAGCGACGGCTGGGCCGTGCGGACGTCATAGCGAACTGAGTTGGTTAGATTAAACGTCTGCCAACTGAACTCGAGACGCCGCTGCTCGCCGAGAGAGAAATCCTTGCTCAATCCGGTGTCAATGTCGAAGACGCCGTCCCCAGTGACGTCGTTGCGGACGCCGGACTCACCGGGCCATTCTGGGCGGAAAGCATTCTCCGCCGCTGTTGGATCCTTGAAGATGTCCGCGCCGATGCCTACGCCGCCGACTATCGCGTTTTTGGGATTGGTCATCGCGGGAAGAGGCCCGTTCGACTCCGCATCGCCCTCGATGTTCCAATCGGTTGCCCAGGCTGGACCATTGTCAACCGTGATGGGCAAACCGCTTGTCCAGCGGAACAGCCCAGAGAAGTGCCAGCCCCCGATCAAGGCGTTGAGGAAGCCACCCGCATCGCCGGCGAGCCGCTGGCCCTTGCCAAAGGGGAGACTGTAAACCCAATTGGCGTTGATCTGATGGCGCGCGTTGAAGTCCGATACTCCGCGCAACGCGAGCGGATCCCATGAATTGATGACGATACCTCCGCCGTTCAGATCGTTGCCGGTTCCGCCCGTGCCCTCGTAAGGGCCGATGCGCTCGGCAGCCGATGCCTCGTCGAGCGATTTCGAAAACGAATAGTTGAATTGTCCCTGAAGATTCGCGCCCCAACGGACGTTGTAGGTCACTTGCAGCGCGTTGTAGTTGGAAGTGCCGATATTGCGCCAGGCGTAGAGCGAGCTGAATTGATCGTGATAGAAGGCGTACGGGCCGAACTTACTGTTGGGCGTGGTCAGTTTGGTAATCGAGCTGGGCAAATCCAGGTAAAACAGAGCGAAGGTTTCGTTGTGCAGATTGCAAGTCCACATGTCATAGATGGCCTGCGTGGCCGTCATCGTGCTGGGTGGGGGTGCGATGGGCGCGCAATTCGTGCCCTGGGCATTGAGCTGAGCTTGGGTGACGGTGCTCCACGCGGGGAAGATATTTTCAAAGAACGGTATTTTCGGAACTT
This sequence comes from uncultured Acidobacteriota bacterium, assembly GCA_963838705.1. Classification (GTDB taxonomy): domain Bacteria; phylum Acidobacteriota; class Terriglobia; order Acidiferrales; family UBA7541; genus Palsa-147. Next base: position 12,659 of record CAWIRU010000009.1, read on the forward strand.
GAGAAGTGGGCGTGTTGTTGGCGGCGTACATGGAGAGCATCTTGGCAGCCTGGAAATACGTCATTTTGCTCGACGGGTCGGTCATGTTGGTGGGCGCGGCTAGATCAACCTGCATGGGCAGCCTTCGGCCCACGCTACCGACGTAGGCAATTTGCAGCGAGGAGCGGGAGGTTATTTCGCGCGAGAGGGAGAGATTGAAGACGTGCGTGTAGGGAGTTTTCACGGATTGGTCGAGTCCCCAATTGATAGCGAATGCGATATTGCTCGGGGTAACCGGGAAACCGCCTGTAGGAGCAGGACCGAACAGGCACCCTGGGTCGTTCAACGCAGCGCACGGGGGAGGCAGGCAGGTAAGGCAAGTAAAGCGCGGAGCATTTGAAACTGTGACGACGCCAGCGGGATTGCCGAGATCCGTGGAGAGGCCGAAAGAGCCGTGCTGATCGAAGCTGTTTACGATCGGGATGCCGAAGTGATCGTACATGATGTTATAGCCACCACGAATCGAGAATTGGTCCTTCTTTCCGAAAATCTTCGATATCCAGCCATCGCCCGTATCCGGCGCCCACGCCACGGCCAAACGCGGTGAAAAATCCAAGTGATCCCAGTTCCATAAGCCCGGGGCGTGATTGACGGGACCGCCGAGGATGAACGAAATCTCGCCTGCATTGTTAGCCGGCTGTCCTGCCGCGGCCAGTTTGGCGCTGTCGCTAAACCAGTCAGTAACGTTCTGATTGGTGCAGCCGCCGGCGGCGGCTTCGATGCAAGGTGCGACTTGCAAACCACCCGTCTCATAGGGCGGCTGCTCAAGGACCCAGCGCAGACCGTAGGTGAGCGTCAGCCGAGGCTTGATGCGCCAGGAATCTTGCCCAAAGAATTCGTAGTCGTTGATGGCGTAATGGCGGGTTATGGGGGTGCCCTGAGCCAGGGCGGTGCCGTTGCGAGCGAAATTATAAATGCCGTCACCCTCGGCGAGGATACCCACGAGAATCGCGGCCGCGTTGTCGTAGCTGGCTGCGAAGTTGGGATCCACCGACGGGTAGCCGTTGTTGGCTGGATTGAGCGGGCTGTGGTTGCCAGCTTCGGAGATCCCCACGGTGTTGAGATAAACGACGTTGGTCTGCGCGTCCGAGAACGAATCGGCGTAGCTGGTGCGGTCGTCGTGAATTAGAAATATGTCGGTTCCGAACTGGAGCGTGTGATTTCCTTTGCTCCAGTTGAGACTATCGGAGAACTGGTTGACGGGCACAAAGTAAATCGTGGAGCGCGTGAAGGGCGTGATGCTGTCAATATTATCGAGAATGGCTTCTGGTTGAAGCGAGTCGCCGGCGGCCTGCGCCCCCTGGCGGATGAAGCCCCAACGAAAATTGTTGATCACCTGCGGAGTCAGCAGCGAGGTTAGTCCGACGATGGAACCCTTGCTATCGTCGAGCAAAGTCGTGGCCGCGGGCTGCCCGGGGAATTGCTGCGATTGCGGCTGCTTGGTATTTTGCGTCTCACCGCGCCAAAAGAGATTTTCCGAGCCGTTCCCGGTGATGTGCCAATCGAGGCGAGTAATGTAATAGTTGAAGGACGAATCCGCGTTGGAGGCGAAGCGATAACCGGCGGTGTTCAAGCCATCGCCCACAGTGAAGTCGTTGGGTCGCGGATACATCTGGAGTACCTGCTGGACGGAGGGGTCCGGCCCGATATGGAGCGGATCCATTGCTCTGATCTGCGACGTGTCGAGCGTGCAAACCGTATCAACACCGTTTACGGGCACCGACGGGTTGGGGCATTGGGCCGGGTTTGAGCCGGCTGCCATGAGGTAGCTGATATTGCCGCTTGTGAGGCCGGGCGTTGGAATGGTGCGCACCTCGCTTGAACCCTGAGCATCGCGCCGGCCTTCGTAATTGGCGAAGAAGAACAGGCGATTGTGGATGATCGGGCCGCCAACGGTGGCGCCGAAGACGTTGCGCAAGAGCTTCGGCCGATCGTTGGGCTCGTCGCTGGCCTCTTGTGCGGCTTTCAAGAAGGGATCGTTGGCGCTGAAAATCGTATTGCGGTTGTACTCGTATGCCGAGCCGTGAAAGGAATTGGTGCCGCTCTTGGTCACCAGGGCGACCTGCGCGCCGCTGGAATAGCCGGCATCGGCATTGGCGTTGGCGGTCGTGACGCGGAACTCCTCCACCGAGTCGGGTGGCACGTTGAGGACACTTGTGAAGGCGAAGCCGTTATTTTGATCGCTGACGCCGATGCTATCGAGCGTGACGTTGGATTGATCACTGCGGATTCCGTTGACCGCGCCGCTGCGCGTATCGGTGGCCGAGGTGTTCAGCTGACTTCCGAGGTACACGACCCCTGGCTGAAGGCTCAACAATTCGACGACGTTGCGGTCAGCGATGGGCAATTCGGCGATTTGGTTTTGCTCGAGCACATTGCCCAGCGACGCGTCCGTGTTGTTGATCAGCGGTGCCGTGGCTTCGACCGTCACCGACGTCGCCATCCCCGTTACTTGCAATTTGATGTTGAGAGTGGATGGCGTGTTGACTTCGAGCGTGACGTTGGATGCCACATAAGGCGCAAAGCCGGGAGCAATGGCCTCCAGCCGATAGGTGTCCGGGGGCACATCCACGAACTGGTACAGCCCAGCCCCGTTGCTTGTCGTCGTCCGCTGCACACCTGTTGCCGCCGCGGTCAGAGTGATCTTCGCTGCGGGAACGGCCGCGCCAGAGGGATCAGAAACGCTTCCGTTCAGGCGGCTCGTTGATTGTGCCATCGCCGCCGGCGACAGGATCAGCGTCAACAATATTAGGCGCCATATCGCGCGCGTTGTTCCCTGTATCCATCGAATGCGAAATTTGCGCCACGAAGTCTCCTGACTAACACTAGGCCGTTGATGGATGAACGTCACCTGCATGGCTTCCCCCTGGCGGGAACGCAAGGACGAGCAAAACGATGCGAAAAGAGAATCACGCCGGTGTCCCTTCCACACCACGCCCGTTTGCGCTTTCCCGATTTCCTGACCGTTTTTTCTAGGTCACACAGTTCGGAGCTTTGCCGCTCCGAGTGGCGGCATTATGCCAGAAGATGAATTGAAGGAGCATCGAAAAAATCGATGGCTGAAGCGCGGATTGCTCGTTTATCCTTTCAGTTTTGTACGCGTTCTCTTGAGCGCTGATCTGCATTTCGAATTGCCGGAGCGGAATAAAGAAGTGCGTCAGACTGCAGCTAGTCCTTGGCGCTAACGTTTGATTTATCATGCCGTATCGCGCGGGCGCTCCCTCGGGCAAAGATGCCCACGCTTCCATCCATTGGATGTGCGAAGTGCGCGAACGTGCTCTTAGGGAAAACGCAGAAATACTCTGCGGAGGGAACTCATCATGCGTTATCTCTGTTGTTTTGTCATCGCTCTGTCCGTTCTATCGAGCGCCCCGGCGCAGGAACCCTCACCCGATTATCGCAACCCGAGTCTTCCGATTGAACAGCGCGTGGCGGATTTGCTGAAACGAATGACACTCGAAGAAAAGCTCGACCAGCTCACCCGCGGCTCCCGTTCCCATCTACTTGATACCACGGGCGAATTCAAAGACGATCAAGCTCCAGATATGTTCAAGGAGTCATTCAGCATCAAGTCCCATCTCAGCCCGCGCGATATGGCCATATTCCGCAACGCCGTGCAGCGCTATCAAATCGAAAAGACCCGGCTCGGCATCCCCGTTATGTTTCAGGGAGAAGCTCTTCACGGTTTCATGGAGTACGGAAGCACCAGCTTCCCCCAAGTCATCGGGCTCGCCAGCACGTGGGACACGCAGCTTGTGAATCAGGTGTTTACGGCTGCCGGGGACGAGATGGGATCTGCGGGCGGCGGTCAGGCCTTCACGCCCGTGCTGGACCTGGCGCGAGACCCACGCTGGGGCCGCACCGAAGAAACCTACGGCGAGGATCCGTACCTCGTCTCGCGGATGGGAGTAGCGGCCATCGAGGGATTGCAAGGCCCGAACTTCATAATCGACCGTCATCATGTGATGGCCACAGCAAAGCACTTTGTGCACGGCCAGATGGAAGGCGGTAGAAACACGGCTCCATCGAACATCTCAGAACGCATTCTGCGCGAGTCCTTCTTCGAGCCTTTCGAAGCGGCGGTCGATGAAGCGCATGTAGGAAGCGTGATGGCTTCCTACAATGAGATTGATGGCATCCCATCGCACGTCAATCATTGGCTGCTGGGCACCGTGCTGCGCGGGGAGTGGGGCTTTCAGGGATACGTGACGTCGGATGGAGGCGCGTTGCAAATGCTCGTGGAAACGCACCATGTCGCCGCCGACTTTGCTCAAGCGGCGGGAGAAGCGCTCGCCGCGGGTGTGGATTACGATTTGTCGGACGGCTCTGTGTACCGCACTTTGCTCGATCAGGTGAAGCAGGGAATCGTCCCCGAGAGCGAAGTGGATGCGGCCGTTTCGCGGATCCTCGCCGCGAAATTCCGTCTCGCATTGTTCGATCACCCTTATGCGGACCCTGATTACGCTGAGAAAACTACGAATAGTCAGGCGCACAAAGAGTTGGCACTGAAAGCGGCGCAGCAAGCCATCGTTTTGCTGAAGAATGACAGCTATCTGTTGCCGCTGGATTTGACGAAGCTCAAGACCATCGCCGTGATCGGGCCCGATGCCGCCGACGTGCATTTGGGCGGATATAGCCGCGATCCCGGGCCGGGCAACAGCGTCAGCATCCTGGACGGAATCCGCCACCGCGTGGGTACAAACGCGAAAGTGCTCTATGCAGAGGGCTGCGAGCTAACTGAAACGCCAAAGCATGACTGGTCGGAATGGTATGCGACGAACGTCAAGCTCGCCGATCCGGCGATACAGGCTGACAGGATCCGCGCGGCGGCTGAAATCGCCAAAAAGGCGGATGTGGCGATTGTCGTGGCCGGAGAAAACGAAGGAACCATCCGCGAAGGCTGGGCCGAAGACCATCTGGGCGACCGCGACTCGCTCGATATGCCGGGGGCGCAGACGGAACTCGTGAAGTCGATCGTGGAAACAGGAACTCCGACGGTGGTATTTCTAGTCAACGGCCGCCCCCTTTCGATCAACTACATCGCGGAGCATGTGCCGGCGATCCTCGAGGGATGGTATCTGGGAGAACAGGGAGGCACGGCGGCCGCGAATGTGCTGTTCGGCGATGTGAACCCTGGAGGGAAATTGCCGGTCACGTTTCCCAGATCCGTCGGCCAGCTTCCGGATTATTACGATCACAAGCCCTCGCGAAACCGGAGCTACGAGTTCGTAGACAACACGCCTTTGTTTCCGTTCGGCTACGGTCTCAGCTATACGACGTTCAAATTCGATAATCTGCGCGTGGATCCAAGCACGATTGGCCAGGGTGGAACGGCGACAGTGAGCGTGGACGTGACCAACACGGGCAATCGCGAAGGAGACGAAGTGGCGCAGATGTACATTCACCAGAGAGTCGCGTCCGTCACTCGGCCGGTGATGGCGCTGCGCGGATTCCAGCGTGTGAACCTCAAGCCTGGAGCGAAGACCACGGTGACGTTTGCGCTGACGCCGGGATCGCTTTCTATGTTCGACGTGAATATGCACAGGGTCATCGAGCCGGGCATATTCGATGTCATGGTCGGCCCGAGCTCCGCCGCCACGCAGAGCGTCCCGCTGGTCGTCGTGGAGAAATAGTCGAAGCGGCTTCATCCGGCGCCCGGCTACAGGCCGCCTGCCCCGGCACCCACTAGCCCCTCGGTATCAAATCCATCTTCGCACTCCATGGTTGTGATATAAAAACTTCCTCACTTCCGATGGACTAAGAATTCGGCACGGGCATTTCGCGTTCTTACACTCATAGGCGCTGACGACGAATACCTTAACATTCGATTTGGTCAGAGAGGTCTCTCCAAGCTGTGCGGAACATTAACGCATTCCTTCTCCACCTTTGTTCGACGGTACTTTTTGTCGCGGCGTTCGTTTCGCCGGCGTTCGCCCAGTGGGAGCCGCGCAATCCTGTGGTTGCGGTTCAGCCGCAAAGCGATGGCGCGATTTTCACCATGAAGACAGGGACGTTGCGAATTCAGCTGTGCTCGGATTCCGTCGTGCACGTGCTCTACTCTCCGACTTCATCCTTCCCACCGAGCCGGCCCGATCCCGTCGTCATCAAGACGACTTGGCCCATCACCAAGTTTACGACCCAGAGCGATGACGACAGCGTGACGCTGGCCACATCACAACTGAAAATCGTCGTCGCCCGGAAGGACGGCGCCATCACGTATCGCGACATGGATGGCAAGCAACTGGTGGAGGAAGGAACTCGCAAACTTACACCCGTTAGAGTGAATGGGGAGGACACGTATCGCGCCGAATCGTCAGTGAATATCTATGGCTCCCACGAAGCTCTTTACGGGCTCGGCCAGCACCAGGCCGGCGTCTGGAACTATCGTGGCGAATCGGTGGACATTTCGCAGGACAACTCCAACATCGCTGTGCCCTTTCTCGTGTCAAGCAACGGCTATGGAATCTTCTGGAACAATGATTCCCGCAGCCGCTTCAACAACAGATTCGCCAATTATCTCTACATCAGTTCCGAAGTCGCGGATGTGATTGATTATTATTTTTTCTACGGCCCGGAACTCGATAACGTCATCGCGGACTATCGCGAACTTACTGGGCAAGCGCCGCTCTTCGGCAAGTGGGCGTACGGCTTCTGGCAGTGCAAGAATCGCTACAAGTCGCAGGACGAGATTCTCGGCGTCGCGCGCAAGTATCGCGCGCTGCACATTCCCGTCGACAACATTGTGCAGGACTGGTTCTGGTGGAATCGAAAGGGCGAATTCGTCTTCAACAAGAACTATCCAGATCCCAAGGGAATGATCGACGAGCTGCACCGCGAGAATTTCCATCTCATGATTTCCATATGGCCATTCTTTGAGCCGGGCTCGGCAAATTATGACTTCGCGGAGAAGAAAGGTTGGTTCGTCGACAAATTCAAGTTCGCCCGGCCGCCCTATCACGCCGACGGCATGGCTCTGTACGATGCATCCAACGCGGAGGCTCGCAAATTTTATTGGGATCAGGTCAACAAAGGGCTGTTCAACATCGGCGCCGACGCCTGGTGGATGGATACGAACGAGCCAGAGACTGAAAGCCTCGAAGAAAATATTCAGCTCGGACACCATCTCGCCATCGGGAGCGGCGACCGATATGTGAACGTCTATCCACTGCTGGATACGGCCGCAGTGTATGACGGCCAGCGCAGCACGTCCGATCGGAAGCGCGTCTACATTCTTTCGCGTTCCGCCTTCGCTGGATCCCAGCGCAATGCTGTCACCGCCTGGTCGGGCGACCTCGTTTCGGACTGGTTCACTTATCGCCGTCAGATTCCCGCCGGACTAAATTTCGCGCTGTCCGGAATTCCTTACTGGACCACCGACATTGGCGGCTTCGTCTTCGGCAGCCCCACCGATCCGGCGTTTCGAGAGCTCTTTGTCCGGTGGTTTCAGTACGGAACTTTCAATCCGATTTTGCGGGTTCATGGCACGCGCAAGCCCGACGAAAACGAGCTATGGTCCTACGGACCCGACGCGCAGAAAATTCTCGTTAGCTTCGATCGCCTACGGTATCGCCTGCTGCCCTACACATACTCGCTGGCGTGGAAGACGACGAACGAGGGTTACACTCCGATGCGTCCGCTGGTGATGGATTTCCGCAGCGACGTACGCGCGCAAAATACCGGCGACCAATTTATGTACGGCCCGGCATTCCTCGTGAGTCCTGTGACAGAGCCCGCCGCCACCAGCCGCCGCGTCTATCTTCCCAAGGCGAAGTGGTATGACTTTTGGAACGGAGCTTCGGTAGAAGGCGCCCGCGAGATTAGCGCTGAGGCTCCACTGGAAAAGTTGCCGCTCCTCATCCGAGCCGGCTCGATCGTTCCTTTTGGACCCGATGTCGAGTGGTCCACCGAAAAACCTGCCGATCCGATCGAATTGCGTGTGTACCGCGGAGCAGACGGCGATTTCACGCTCTACGAAGACGAAAACGACAACTACAACTACGAGAAGGGTGTCCACACGACGATTACTTTTCGCTGGGACGAGGCCAAGAACGTGTTGACGATCGGCGGCCGCCAGGGCGAGTTCCCCGGAATGCTCGCGAGCCGGACTTTCAACGTAATCTTTGTAAACGATAATCACGGCGTTGGCATCGAGCCTTCTGATGTCCCAGACAAGGTCGTGCGGTACGTCGGCGAGCCGATCGTCGTGACACCGTAGTCGCGCTCTTGGGCGATTGATAATTTCAGGAGCAGTCCATGTCAACGTCGTTTCGTCCCCGGGCTGTCTTATGTCTCGCGCTCCTGGTTTCCATCGCGGCGTTCCCGGAAGCCCCGAACAAGCCGATCCCGACGCAGATCCCCGGACAGAACGCCATTATGATCGGGGCCGCCTGGTATCCCGAACAGTGGCCCGAGCCCCGATGGGAAGAAGACTTGCGTTTGATGGAAGCCGCCGATTTGAAAGTCGTGCGCGTCGCCGAATTCGCCTGGAGCCGGATGGAGCCTTCCGAAGGCCATTACGACTTCGACTGGCTGGAGCGAGCCATCAACCTGGCCGGCAAGCATCACATCGTTACCGTTCTAGGCACGCCGACCGCGGCTCCGCCCGCATGGCTCACGCAGAAGTATCCGGACACTCTGCGGGTGGAGGCGAACGGTCAACGCGTAACGCACGGCAACCGCGCGCACGCCTCTGCGATCTCTCCTCGCTACCGCGAATTCTGCCGCCGCATCGCCGATCAGATGGCCATCCGCTTCGGTCACAATCCAAACGTCGTGGGCTGGCAGATTGACAACGAATACGGCTACGCCTTGATGTCTTACGACGAAGCGACGCGCCGGCAATTTCAAGTTTGGCTGAAGGCAAAATATAAAACGCTCGACAACCTGAACACACGCTGGACGACGTCCTATTGGAGCCAGACCTACGACAACTGGAGCGAAATACCCATCACAATCGGCGGCCATAATCCCGGACTAATGCTCGATTGGAAGCGCTTCGTCACTTACACGTGGGCCTCTTACCAGCAAATCCAGATCGAGGCGATCCGCAAACACGCGGACTCCCGCCAGTTTACGACCGGAAATTTCATGGGCTTCTTCGACGGCTTCGATCACTACACCATCGCCGAACCGCTCACCTTCGCCTCTTGGGACGACTATGTCGGCACAGGCCACGTCGATCCCGACCGCAATGGCCTCTCTCATGACCTGACGCGAGGCTTCAAGCGGCAGAATTTTTGGGTGATGGAGACGCAGCCCGGCGCCGTGAATTGGTCCTCCCTCAATAATTTCCTGAATCGCGGCGAAGCCCGCGCCATGGCCTGGCAAGCCATCGGCCATGGCGCCGACGACGTCAACTACTGGCAGTGGCGCAGCGCTCTCAACGGACAAGAGGAAATTCATGGTGTGCTCGTCGGCCCCGACGGCACGCCCGTTCCTTTCTATGACGAGGCTTCTCAGACGGCGCACGAGTTCGAGAAAGCGGAAAGCAGTTTCCGCGACACGCAACCTCTTTCGCAGGTCGCGCTGCTCTACTCCTACGACAGCCACTGGGCCATTCAGTTTCAAAAGCACGCCGAGAAATACGACGACGTCGGAATATTAAAGGCTTACTACCGTGCGCTTCGCCGGATTTCACAATCGGTTGATGTGGTCAGCGCGTATGCGCCGCTCGACGGATACAAGCTCGTGGCTGCGCCCAGCCTTAACGTGCTGCCGAAGGCTCTCGCGGATCATTTGTTAGAATACGTGCGCAACGGCGGCCATCTCGTCCTCGGTCCGCGCTCCGGCATGAAGGATGAATCGAACGCGCTCCTGCCCCAACGGCAACCTGGATTTCTCGTTGATGCTCTCGGCGCGCGAGTCGAGCAGTACTACGCGCTCGAAACAAACGTCCCACTCTCCGGCGTTTGGGGCGGCGGAGAAGCCAGTATCTGGGCCGAGCAATTGAAGAGTCAGTCTCCCGAGGACGAAGTTCTTCTAAAATATAGCAAAAGCAACGGATGGCTCGACGATCAACCGTGCGTCATTACCCGCGCCTACGGCGAGGGTCGCATCACCTACGTTGGCGCCGTGCTTGATGACAAGTTGATGGCGTCAGCCGCCGAGTGGATGACGCAGAAATCTGGCGTCACCTCCGTTTTTGGTCCGGTGCCCGACGGCGTCGAGGTCAGTCGTCGCGTCGGCCCCGGCAAGCAAGTTTTTGTTCTGATCAATTATTCGCAGGAAATTCGCCATGTGGCGCTGCCGCACGTCATGGATCTCGTGCTTGATGGCAAGCAGGCGGACTCAATCGATCTCCCTCCCTATGGCGTGGCCGTCGCGCTCGACAAATAAACAGCAACGCCACCGGCAGAATTCTGTACATGTTGACTCTCGACGAAAGAATCAGCGCGCGCGGCGCATCCGCATGTTGATGCGATACGTTCACCCGGCAGAGGAGCACAAAGTAGAAGCCGAAAGGAAGTTGGAGAGTCTCAAGGCGCTAAGCGCGCTCAAGCCGGCAGACAAAATTTTCGGGGTACCATCAATTTCCACTACATTGCAATGACTACGGACACGGCGGTGGCTAGTAAGTCCGTCAAAATATTGGCGGGGCCGACGGGGTTCGAACCCGCGACCTCCTGCGTGACAGGCAGGCGTTCTAACCAAGCTGAACTACGGCCCCGCGGTGCTAGTTCGAAACGGAAAGTGGTGGGCGGTCAGCGATTTGAACGCTGGACCTTCCGGGTGTAAACCGGATGCTCTAACCGCTGAGCTAACCGCCCGAAATAACTTTTCCATCTTATCGGAAGCGTCAGAGGGCGTCAACGTGGCCTTTTCTTGACCTCGAAAGACGCAGACAGTACACTGAATTGTTTAGTTTGAAGTGAACGGAGAAAGCGGAATGTTGTTGTCTCGCGATTTCGTCGGTTACATGTCGAAAGAGGTGGTCAAGCGCCTCGTGGCCGGCGAAATGATCGAAACGAAATCGGCCGAATCGGTCGCGCAGCATGTCCGCCAGGCCATGGCGGAGGAATTGGGCGTCGAGGACCGGTTGAACGAAGAAGTGCGTGAGATTCTGAGCCAGCATTCGGAAGAAATGCGCCGTACGGGCGTGTCGTATCAGGAGATGTACAAGAAAGTGAAGGGAGAACTGGCGCGGCAGCGAAAGCTGACGCTCCGCTAGCAGCGCGCACACCCAGCGAGGATTATGAGGCTCAGTCGCGAAAAGACGGTCCGGCTCTCTCACAAAATTATCGACGTTCTTGTATCGCTTGATGAGGTGGAATTCATCGAGGATCGCGACACGATCCGCCTCGAAATCGTCAATATCCTCCAAGCTCTCCTGAAACTCGAGGAGCAAGTGGACACCGAAGTCCGCCAGAAAATCACTTCGCAGAAAAGGGAAATTTTGGAAGGCAGCGAGGAGTGGGACGTGCTCTATCGCAAGTATTATTCCGAGGGATTAAAGCGCATGGGCGTGGCGGAGACCGTCGAGCGCTGAGAATCGCCGAGTTCGAGAAAAAGAAAAGGCGTTCCGAGTTCATCGGAACGCCTTTTCTTTGCGTGCTGCGTCGGAAATTCAGTCGGGCCGCTTCTTCAGAACTGGCCGATCGTCGTCGCTCGACGAATCACCATTATTCGAAGTGCTGTCGCCGCTTGTTGTGGTGCCGTCGGGATTCGTTGTCGTGGTCGTTCCGCCGGCGTTCGGATCGGTCCGCTTGCGCAGCGTCGGCTTGTCTTTGCTGACTTTCTTTTCCTGAACTTTTTGTCCCGCCTCGATCGCCCCCAAGCGCCTTTTCACGACATCAAATTCGGAAGTCGTGACGATATATTCTTCGCGGCTTGGCAGAATCGTGGCAATGGCTTTTTGTGAAGCCTCGATGCGATCCGGTGTCGGAGGGTGAGTGGAGAAAAGCTTCGGAATCGTTCCCGGGTGCTTTTTCTCGTCCGCTTCCACCTTCTCGAAGAATTGCACGAACGCGTTCGGATCGTAGCCGGACTTATACATGTACTGCAGTCCGAGGTAATCCGCCTCGCGTTCGGCGTCGCGGCTGAACTTCAGATAGGTAATCGGGATCAGGAAATTCAAGCCTTCGTAAAGGCCGTAGCCGGCCCAGCCACCCGGGCCCAGAAGAATCAGCGGAATGGTGGCCATCTGCATGATCGTGCCCTTCGTCGCGTTCCGCGTGCCGTGACGCGCGCAAACATGCGCGATTTCATGCGCCATCACTCCAGCAAGCTCCGATTCCTCGTCGGCGCGCAAAATCAATCCGCTGTTCACGTAGAAAAAACCGCCGGGCAGAGCAAAGGCGTTGACGGTGTCTGAATCAATGACCTTGATAGTGAAGGGAACCTGCGCATCCGAATTGCGAACCAGATTCTGGCCGACCCGATTTACATACTCGGTGACCACCGGATCGGTGATGAATTTCGAAACCCGGTCCACTTCCTGCGCGAGCTGCTTACCGAGGGCAATCTCGTGCTCCATCGAATACATGTCGAGGCCGCGTCCAACTTTGCGATTGCCGATAGCGTTGACATCCGCCTCGCTTCCGCCCTTCACGCCCGACGGCGTCGGACCCATGTCCTGAGTCGGTGGCGCAGTCGTGTCCGCCGGCGGAGTTTGTGTCTGCTGAGTCTGCGTTGGCGCGGGTTGCGCGGGCGGAGCCGGAGCTTGCTGCTGCTGCGCGTACGCAGCCGGATAGACCAGAGACATCGTCAGCAGAATCGCCGCAAACTCTCTTGTCCAGGATTTCATGGAGCACCTCCGGCCGACAACGACGTGATTATACACCCGAACGTCATTTGACTCTGACTGCTTCGATGTCGCCAGCCCGAAAAGAGTTTCTTCCGGGTTTGGAGACTTTTGCAATCGTATTGACGCCCTAACCGATTCTGTCTACATTCGTTAAGGACAAATGGCGACTCGAAAGATACAGGTCGGACAGGTGTGGAAGAAGGACGGCAGCGACGAAACCTTCCTGATTACAAAGATTTACAGCGAAGCGCTGGCCACATTCGCCGTCCTGCGCAAGGCTGGCGCCGAATCCGAAGCCCCCATCCGCATTCGCGTGCAAAATGCTCCCTCCGGGCAGGTGCTCCCGGGATTCAAATTCGCCCAGGAATCGAACGAGTTTTAGTCGCGCTTCAGACTAGAACGACCGAACAGGCAGTTTCACGATGTCATCTACCGCCTGAATCTCACGTGTCACAAACGGCTCGGCGTGACTCACCCCGATCATCCGCCCGTAGTATCTCGTGATGAGATTCATCTCCTGCTCGAGTTGATCGAGAGGCAGGTACACTTTCGAGCGCTTCTGCGCATTCGTCGGATTGAACTGCGATTTGTAGGCGAGAATCGCGCGCCGCCGCGCATCGAATTGCGCCGAAATATCCACTGCAAAACTCGGCGTCACATCCTGATAGACCGCCGAGTACAGGATTTTGAACGGCCGGAACGCCTCGCCCTTGAGCGGCATGCGCTTCAATCCCGCGATGAAACATCCTTCATAGCCGAGGCGCGCCGCCGTGTAATGATCCGGATGCCGCCCTTCCCAGTAAGGCAGGATTACGGTGTGAGGTTGCAGCGCGCGAATCCGCTCCGCAATCATGCGCTTGAATTCATCGTTCACTTCGAGCTGCGAATCGGGCAGGCCGAGATTTTCGCGGACTTTCACGCGAAGGATTTTCGAGGCATCTGCTGCCTCGCGCGCGCGAATCTCCGGTGTGCCGCGCGTTCCCATTTCGCCGCGCGTCAGATCGAGAATTCCCGTGCGGTATCCCATCTCGGCCATCTTCGCCAATGTTCCCCCGCAGGATAGCTCCACATCATCCGGGTGCGCCGCGATGGCCAACACGTCGAGTTTCATAGTTCCTCCGCGAAAGATGTGATTGTAGGGACGCTGCGCCGGGGCGTCAAACGGGAGGCGATGTTGACACCGGTTAAGCGAGTGCTAAGGTGAAACGTCGAAACGCGTATCTTTTTTTGAGGGGGGAGGGAAGTATGGCTGAAGGAAAGTTGTCGGGTAAGATCGCGCTGGTCACCGGCGCGGCAAAACGGATCGGCCGCAGCATCGCGCTGCGTCTCGCCGATGAAGGCGCGGATATTGTCGTGAATTACGCCACGTCGAAGGCCGAAGCGGATCAGGTCGTCGGCGAAATTGGGACTCGCGGACGGCGGGCAATTGCGATTCAGGCTGACGTTTCGAAGAAAGCCGAAGTGGACAAGCTCTTCGCGCAAACCGACAAGGAATTCGGCAAGCTCGATATTTTGGTCAATAACGCTGGAATATTTTTCGCCGCCAAGTTCGAGGAACTGACCGAGGAGCAGTGGGACCGCATCATGGCCGGAAATCTGAAATCGCAGTTTCTCTGCGCGCAAGCCGCGATTCCATTGTTGCGGCGGGGCACTGCGCCGTGCCACATCGTCAACATCTCATCGCTCGGCGGCCTTCTCGCTTGGCCGGCCTTCACGCACTACTGCGTTTCGAAGGCCGGAGTCATCATGCTGACCCGGTGTCTCGCTCGCGCCCTCGGGCCAAAGATTCTCGTCAACAGTGTCGCGCCCGGCACAATCCAATTTCCCGGCGAAGAGCCGGACCAGGATTACATTCGACAAGTGCCATTGCATCGTGTCGGAACCGGCGAAGACATCGCCGACGCCGTGGCTTTCTTTGTTAAGTCGGATTTTGTTACCGGCCAGATACTGCCAGTAGATGGAGGCCGTACTCTTGTTTAGGTTTTTCTAAGGCGCTCTGAGGATTAGTAAGCTGCGAGCTTTTCCATCCCCGCAAGAATTTTTTCGGTATTCAGCAGCCACGCCTTTTCAAGCGGGGGACTGAACGGCATCGCGGGAATGTCCGGGCCCGTGATGCGCACGATCGGGCCGTCGAGATCGTCGAAAGCCTCTTCGCCTACAATGGCCGAAAGTTCCGCGCCGATTCCCATCGTCCGTTTGTCTTCGTGGACGATCATGCACTTGCTCGTCTTCCGCACGCTCGCGAGAATCGCGTCCTTATCGAGCGGCGCAAGCGTCCGCAGATCGAGCACCTCAGCCTCAATGCCGCGCTTCGACATTTGTTCGGCCGCTTCGAGCGAGAGCGGCACCATCGAGCCGTACGTGAGCACGGTGAGGTCGCGTCCTTCCCGGCGCACGGCAGCTTTGCCGAGCGGCACTGTGTAATCGCCTTCGGGAACTTCACCCTTCACGGAGCGATAAAGCTTCTTGTGCTCAAAGTAGAGCACCGGATTGGGATCGCGAATCGCCGCGAGGAGCAATCCCTTCGCGTCATACGCCGTGGACGGCATCACGACTTTCAATCCCGGCTCGTGCGTAAACCACGTCGCATTCTCCTGCGAGTGATAAAGCCCGCTGCCGCTGCTGGCGCCGCAGCAGATACGAATCGTAATAGGGCAGGTGTAAGCGCCCGCGCTGCGATAATGGATCTTTGCGGCCTGCTGGACGATCGTATCCATCGCGGGAGTGATGAAATCGGCGAACTGAATTTCAGGTACGGGCCTCAAGCCCACCATCGCTGCGCCGATCGCCGATGCGATGATGTTGTTCTCGGCGAGCGGCGTATCCAGCACGCGATCCTCGCCGTATTTGTCGAATAGACCGGCCGTGGCCTTAAAAACGCCGCCGGATGGACCGATATCCTCGCCCATGACGAAGACGCGGTCGTCGCGTCCCATCTCCTGATCGAGCGCTTCAGTAATCGCGTCGATATAGTTGATCGTTCTTGGCATGTCTCTCCGGAATTCCTTCGTTTATTCGGCCCAGACGAAATTCGTGATCTCTGACGGGTCGGGATACGGGCTCTGCTCGGCGAACTCGACGGCTTCATCAATTTCGCGCGTAATCTCGGCCGAGATCTGCGCCTTTTTTGAATCGTTGAGAATTTTCTTGTCGAGGAGGTATTTCTCGAACGCCACCACCGGGTCGCGTTTCTTCCACGCGTCCACTTCTTCCTTGATGCGGTACTTCGCGGGGTCGATTTCCGAGTGGCCGTACCAGCGATAGGTCTTGCACTCGATGAGCGTGGGGCCTTCGCCCGCGCGCGCGCGTGCGATTGCCTTCGTTGCCGCTTCGTACACGGCGAGGACGTCGTTTCCGTCCACCGAGACACCCGGGAAACCGTAGGCCTTAGCGCGTTCCGACAGATCCTTCAGCGCGGTCTGCAACCGCAGTGGAACCGATTCGGCCCAGAGGTTGTTCTGGCAGATGTAAATGATGGGCAGGCGATGCACGCCGGCAAAATTCAGCGCCTCGTGGAAGCCGCCGATGCTCGTCGCGCCATCGCCGAAGAACGCCACGACCACGGTGTCCTTCTTCAGACGCTTCAGCCCGAACGCCACACCCGTTCCTACGGCCAACTGGCCCGCGATGCTGCTGGCAGGTGTAATCACATGCAATTCCGGGAACCCCATGTGCGCTGGGGAGGAGCGGCCGCGATCCGGGCTCGTCGCCTTGGCGAATAGCTGCGCAAAGCAATATTTCAGCGGCGCGCCTTTGATGATGTTGGAAGTCCAATCGCGATGGGAGGGTGCAATCCAGTCGTCTTTGCAGAGGGTGAAGGCGGCGCCGACTTCCGTTGCCTCCTGGCCCACCGCCGAGTAAAAGTTACCGCCGAACTTGCTCTGCCGGAAGAGGATGCGAGCCTTTTCGTCGCACATCCGGCATTTGAGCACTGCCGTGTAAAGGGCTATACACAGCTCGTTCGAATATACCGGCTTCTCCGTCTCGGGCTCCAAAACTGCCCGGCTGCCTTTCGATGCCATCTCTACTCCTGTGAGCTGGGGCGCTCGATAAGTTTCGGTCGCTAAAACTATAACATAAGTTTGGACGAGGGCGGAGTGCGAAGCGCGGCCTCGCTTGAACCGAATGCCGTATCACACTATGAAATCTTCAACTTCCCGGTCGAAAGGAGGCGAATCAGCTCGCGATCGGCCGGAAGAAAGTCCAGAGAAGCGAGATTTGCCGGCGCGACCCACCGGATCTGTTCAAAGACACGGTTTTGCACGCCGAAACCGTCCGCGCGAGCCGTGAAGAAGATCAATTCGATTTCTCTCGCCATCTCGGCGTAGCGATGCCGCGTGCGATGCACTTCGTCGCCGATCTCCGCCGCGACGCCGAGTTCCTCTTCCAACTCTCGAGCGAGCGCTTCCTGCGGCTTTTCGTGCGGGCGCACCTTTCCACCTGGGAATTCCCAGCGCAGGCCGAACGCGTCCGTCCGGTGACGTTGGCAGGCGAGCACGCGGCCTTCGGACGCAATGATCGCCGCCACGACAAGCAGCGGCTTTTCAGCGCGACGGTCGCGGGTCTTCCCAGGGCTCATCTTTCTTGTCATCGAGCCGGCTCCGGATGAATCGCGTGGAACAATGCCTGGGCGCCCTGCATCAGCGGAGGGCCCGGCGTATTCAGCAGTTCATCGCGAATCACCACCACGCGATTGTCGCGCACGGCGGGAACGCCGGCCCATCGCGGATTGGCGAGAGTTGCCCCGGGGTTTGCGCGCTCACCGGTTGCCGTCCACGCGAGAACGATGATATCCGGCCTCGCCGTGGCAACGTCGCGATCCGAGACTCGTCTCCCTGCAGGCACCGCCATGCGGCCGCCTGCAATTTTCACCAACTCCGCGACCCACGGCGGCGAAGTGATGCGCGGGTTCGGCCACGCTTCACAGTACACGCGTGGCCGCTGCTTTGCGTTCCGCGCCAGCCCCTCGATTCGCGCAAACGAGGCGCGCATCCTTTCGACAAGCACCTTCGCCGCGAAGCTGCGGTTTGTAATTCGGCCGAGCGCCCGGCAATTCTCTTCGATGGATCGAAGCGACCGGGGATTGAGCGCGAGAAAATTGGCCGGCAGCGCAAGCAATTCTGCAACGACCTCGGGCTTGAACGGAACCGATCCGATCACAAGGGTGGGCCGCAGGCGAGCCACGGCGCGAACATCGAGCGCCCAACAATCTCCTACGCGCGGGATCATGCCAACGGGCGCGACATCTTTGCACCACTTGCTCACGCCAACAAGATTTTTCCCGGCGCCAATTGCGAAAAGAATCGAAGTCGCGTTTGGCGCAAGCGATACGATTCGAAGATTTTCGTTCGGGCGAATGGTTCCCATCCGGGAGGAGAGTCTAGCAGGGAAGGCAAGCAGTCAAAAAACAAAGCGCCGGAGCTTTAGGCTCCGGCGCTTTGTTTTGTATACGTGTTCGTAGGGGTTTGAACTACTGTTCCGCTTCGATCTTCTTCACACGCGGCTTCGCCAATTGCCACAGCGTGTCCGAGTCCGCGGCGTCGTGCGGATAGTATTGCGCCGACTTCTGGCCCGAAGGCAGAAGCACAATGTCCGCGCGCCGGTTATACGCCAGCCAATCCGCGCGCTTTGCATTGGCGCGCTTCTTCGGCGGCTTTGCCGGATTCGCTTCCTCGAGTCCCTTCACTTCGTCCTTCGAGAGATTGCGTTCTTCGCCGTACGCTGCCGTCTCGACCTTGTCCGCGGCAATGCCCTGGTCAACGAGGAACTGCTTGATCCGCTCGACGCGGCGCTCGCTGAGTTCCTGGTTGTGCCTCTTGCTGCCGCGCTGATCGGCGTACGCCGTGACCGAAAGCTTCGCGGTGTCGTCGTACTCGAGATACTTCTTGAAGCCTGCCGCAAGGTCGGTGAGGTTCTTCTCTTGGCTCTTCAGCAAACCATCGGTCGGGTGATGCGCGTCCGGATAGTCCGTCGGGTAGAAAACGCTGTAGAGCACAACCGTCGGCATCGGCTCGATCGAACCGGTGACGTGAACCGTCGCGGTCTGCGTCGAGGAGCCGCCGCACACGTTCGTGGCATTCATGGTGTATGTATCGGTCTCATCAACGGGGCCGATGTTCATGTTCTTCGGATTGGCCTGAACCGTCTGTGTGCCGCTCAATCCAACTTTGCCGAGCGGATCGATATTGACGTTGTCCGCGTTCGACGTGGACCAGGTCAGCGTGGAGGAATCCTGCACCTTCACGCGGTCGCCGATCTTGCGATAGTGAATCTCGGCCGGGCTGGCGCTCAAGCTCGCCACCACCACTGTGTTCACGTTGACCGTCGAAGTCGCCGTGGCTGTGCCACCCGGGCCGACTTCCGTCAGCGTGTAGGTCGTCGTGGCGTGCGGTGATACGCCTTGCGAGCCGTTCGTCGCCACGTCGCCAACGTTGCTGATGTTCGCGCGAACGGCGTCCGACGCGCTCCAAGTCAGATTCGACGTTTCGCTGCAATTAATGTTCGCTTTATCCTCGGAGAAACCGCCGACCTTGACTGGAGCTACGACGACAGTCGCGCTCGCGATGCCGGCATGGAAGCGGTCAAGCGGAGACTTCTTCATCAACGCTTCGCCGCGCGGCCAAGGCTTAGTTTGTTGCGCGCCATTCTTATTCAGATCAATCACAACCTTCTGGTTGGCGGCGACATTTACGGTTCCAGACCAAAGATCGGTTCCGTTGCGCGTCACGGTAATGTTGTGCGCGCCGGGAGGTACCAGAAGTTCCTGCTTCCAGATCCAATCCCAATCGAATTCGTCCACGTGCCCGACAAAGTAATCGGGCGTCTTTCCTTCCAGTAGCACCGCATCGCGCGGCGCTCCGTGAAGCTCGATGCGCCCCCATGGGCCGCCGACTTTATCGCCATATGGAGTCAGCGTGACTTCGACAGGGGTCGTCTTGCCAGCTTCAATGTTGACGTCCTGGGAAGAGAGTTTATAGCCGTAGTTGACGACAACCACGGTATGCTTCCCGGCGCTTAGAGAAATCGTATGGTTACCATCGTTGATGGCCTTACCATCCACAAACAAATAGGCTTGTTTGGGAACGACATGAATCTTAAGCTTGCCGTCCTGCGCGAATGCTGTCCCGGCGCTCAGCACGAAAAACGCGGCAAGAAGCGTGACTATCCACAACCGGAGTCGTCGTATCTGCATTTCTTGTGGCCCTCCTCAGGGCTACCACACAAACTTTGTTCTTTGAATCCCAGGGGTTCGAGGCTTGCTGGACGCACTAGACTACCTTCCAACTGCACTCATGTCAACGGTTTATCAACGAATTTCCATTTTGGTGCAAAACAATTCTCAGTGTTATGCACTCACGTTCATGTACTATAATTCTGCGTTCCGCATGTTCAGCCCAGCCGTAATCGATCACTTCAAGAACCCCCGAAACTCTGGCGATATTTTAGATGCGAATGCTGTGGTAGAGGTGACAAATCCTGTCTGCGGGGACATCTTAAGGATATCCGTAAAAACAGAGGCCGGCCGCATTGTCGAAGCCCGCTTCAAGGCCCAGGGCTGCGTCACCGCGATCGCCTGCAGCTCTTATGTCACCGAACTTCTTCTCGGCAAGACCATTGATGAAGCGCGCCAGATCACTTACCAACAGATATCGGACGGCCTCGGAGGCCTCCCGCCTGCCACCGCCCACGGAAGCCAATTGGCCGCGGAAGCTCTCCGCGCGGTCCTCGCCAAACTGAAATGAAGTACCCGCGGTTCGATTAGACCGGTCGCTCAGTCCGCGCCCAAATTCGTCAATGCCGCTGGATCGTCCAAATTCAGAATGACTCCCGCTTCCTCGGTCGGCACGGCTGCGATTTCGTTCGCGTGGGCGCGCACCACCGCGCGCGCACCGATCTCCACCGGCGCCGCCATTAATTCAGCAAAGAGCGTGCTGCGAAACAGAACAGGATGCCCGCGCTTGCCGTGATACGTCGGCAGTACGATCGCGCACCGCGTCGCGTCGAACGCTTCGATCATCGAAGCAACAAGATGCAAAGTCACCAACGGATGATCCACCGGACAGATCAGCGCGCCTTCGACTTGCGCGCCTTCTAGACTCCTCAATCCAGTCTGAATGGATGAAAGCGGCCCTTTCTCCCACTCATTGTTCACAACGATTGTGGTGGCGACCGCGCTCAACCCGGCGCGAATTTCGTCAGCGCCGGCGCCGAGCACGATTCGCGTCACGCCGATGCGCGGATGCCTCGTCGCGGCCATCAGGTGCTCGACGAACGTCAGCCCGTGGAATGGCACGAGCGCCTTGGGGCTGCCCATTCTTCGCGATTCGCCCGCTGCCAGGATTATCGCGGCGATCATCCCCCGCTATCCTCGCGGCGCAGTTGCGGCTTGCATCAGCTTGACGCTTTTGTGAGGGAGATTTTCGGCTTTCCTACGGATGGCGATTAATTCCGAGGTGATGCTGACAGCGATTTCTTCCGGCGTGAGCGCTCCGATTTCAAGGCCCACCGGCGCGTAGACGCGCTCGAGCTTTTCCGCCGGGATCCCAGTTGCTTCGAGCGCCTTGTATACGGAAAGGACCTTCCTCTTGCTTCCGATCATTCCGATGTAGCGTGCTTCCGTCCCCGCGGCCCATTCGAGCACGCGCATGTCGTCTTTGTGCCCACGCGTGACAATGACGATGTACGTTGAAGCGTTCGGTTGCAGCTTCGCGAAGGCGTGTTCCCAGCTCGTGTAAATCTCGCCGGCCATCGGAAAGCGCTCGGCATTTGCGAAGCTGGCGCGATCGTCCACGATGCCGATCCAGAACCCCGCGAGGCTCGCGACTTTCGCCACCGCCGTCGAGACGTGCCCGCCACCAAAAATATAGAGCCGCGGCTGCGGCAAAATCGGCTCGACGAAAACTTCGAGCGTTCCGCCGCAGATCAGGCCTGAGTCATATCCGGCGTCATGATTCAGATTGAACGTCATCTTTCGCGGGTGCTCGACGTCAATTACTTCTTTCGCCGCCGCCCAGACTTCGGCTTCGACGCAACCACCGCCAATCGTTCCCGCGATCGAGCCGTCTTCGCGCACCAGCATCCGCGAGCTTTCGTAGCTCGGAATCGAGCCGTTCGTGTGCACGATCGTCGCGAGCGCGCCTCGCCGGCCCTCGCGCCGCATCTTCACGATTTCTTCGAAGAGATCCATGGGAATCTGTATATGTTCGGCCAGCCCTAGCTGTCTTCCGTCGCGTCTTGCCCTGTGGCGCGCTCGGCCTCTCGCTCAAGGTTAAGTCCCGTCTCCGCCCCTGTCAATTTTCTTTGCCCCGCATCGAAACATCCCCGCGTCACCAGAGAAGGCAACCCCGGCCCGCATGCCGGCCAGCCCCACGGTGGCCAAGAATGTATTCGTAGCGCCGGCATCTTGCCGGCGTTTTTCCGCGCGGCGGCGTCAGACAAAATCGCCGGCAAGATGCCGGCGCTACGATCGACTGTTTAGCCTGCAATTGAAATGATTACGTGGATCCCAACTGTTGGGCTCGCCGGAAGGCGGGCCTCTTTTTTTCTGAGCGGATTTTTTCGCTTCGGGGAGACTTCGACCAACGTAAAGTTGCCGATTTACTCCACTCGCACCGGAATCGAATAATCGGAAGTCGGAGTGCGCGCCTGAACGCTGGTCTTGCCGATTCCAACGGCGGTCACCACGCCGTCGGCCGTCACGGTCGCGACGCGTGGATCAGCGGATATGAAGGTTGTCTTGCTGGATTTCGTGAGCTCTTCGCGTGAGCCATCGGCAAACGCGCCGAGCACTCGCACCGGAATTTGATCTCCGACGTGCTCGAAGTGGATCACGGACGGCTCCGTCCGTATGCTGGCCGGCTCCTCCGCTCTCTCCACGTCAATCGTCACGGCTTCGGACTCCACGTCGTCACCGGAGATTCTTCCCATGGCCGTAACGCGATAGTATCCCGGTTGCGTGTTCGCCGGAATTCGCAGCAAGAACTGAATCGGGCGCGATTCGCCCTGGCCGCGCGCCATGATACCTGGCGCCCCGCCGGAGACAACCTGGCCCGGCCCCAGCGGCCGTTGCCCGATGAGCGCAAGCTTTTCGACCGACGCGTCGGCCGCAACGGAGATCGTAATCGTCTGCCCCGGCCTTGCGACCGTGCCCGCCGCGGGCGAGAGGATGCGCAACCGATCCTGCTGCGCGCCGCTCGGAGTGGCAATGAACCCTGCGATCAGGACCAATACGCCTGCAATCCGCCGCGCGAATTTATTCGTTCGCATATCCGTCTCCCTCCAACGATTCCAGCGCCGCAAGTACCTACACGCCTAAGCGCAATCGAAGTCCCGCAACTTCCTAATGAAAATCGCTGCCCGTCGGCGCTTCATTCAAAAGATTGATTGCCTCGCTCGAAATGTTCGACGCAGGATCTAGCACCGACGGGCCGTTGAAGTCCAACGTCTCGAGCGCCGCAGTATGAATCACCCCCGAATATTGCAGACCCGTCAGGTTGTTCAGCGCGCTATCGAGCGGAACGATCGTGTCATTGCTTTGCCCGTATATCGTCGGCCAGTTTTTGGCAGTCAGGTCCTTCGCCAGAGGATTGCCTGAACACAAGAGCCTCAGCGCCTCCGCGTCGCAGAAGAAGCAACTCAGGCCATTCAAATTCGTCGAGGTCGCGATTCCGGCGATGTAGGCGGTCGGGAAGGACTGAGTCTGCTTCAAATTACTCAGCGCCGTGCTCAAGCTGCCGCCATAGCCGTTCCCTTCGAGGTCGTACACGGCGCCGTCCGTGGTCGTCCCGGAAAACGTAATGGATTGCAAAGCGATGTCTCCATCCGAAGCCAGAACATTTCTCGCGCAGGTGTTGCTGCTCGACAGCAGATCCGCGGCGACCGGCGTGCCTAGGTGCGGCGTCGCAATCGTAATCAGCTTGTTGATCGGCCCGGCGCCGAAGGTCGTGTTGCTCGGGAACGTCGAGAGCAGAAATGCAGTGCGCGAAATATCTCCGCCCATGCTGTGGGCCACGATGTCCGCTTTGACCGCGGCCACGTTCGCGCTTGTCCGGTAGGCGGCAATGAAATTATTGATTTGCGCGAGTACCGACGGAGCGTTGTAAGCGAATCCGAGCGAGTTCGCTTCGATCGAGGAATCCACGCTGCTGGAAAACGAAGGCGTCGTGCTCGTGACGCCCTCGATGGCGTTGGCGTACCCGGCCCGGCTCACGTTGAAATTCGTATCAGTGATGAGGGGCGTGAAATTGTTGAAGCTCGAAGCGTTGCCCCACAGGCCGTGGACGAGTACCACTGGCGGCCGCGCCACGGTCACGCTCGTGTTCGTCGCGGTCCCCGTCGCGGGAGTGACGCGCAAGGTCACGCTGCGAGTGGTCAATGAATTGTCCGATGTCCCGCGGGAAAAATTCAACGGCGCGCGGTAAATCGCGAATGCCTCCGCGCCCGCCGATGTCGTCACAGCGGTCACAGCGAGCGTGCTGGCGAGCGAACTCGTGCTGCCCCCGAGTGCCATCAGTCCTCCGTCATTCGGAACGGAACTGCTCTGCACGCCTTGATCGTTGATGACGGCGACTGTAAAAGCCTGTCCAACGCTCGTCGCTGGAATCCGGAGCACCGTCTGCGTCGTTCCGTCTGCGGCCGACCCCACAACAAGTCCAGTCGTCGCCGCCGCGATGGTATTGACGTTCGTGGTGACTGCGGAGCCGCTTAGCAGATTGGCCACGACGGGATCGATCAGCACCGGATTCGTGGTTGCCGCAAACGTGATTGCGTCTATCACGAAAAGAAAATCGGTTGAATGGCTCGCAATTTTGACTTGGCGAATGTTCTGGTAAGGCAAGCTCACCGTTCCGGAACCGAAGCCGAAGGTTCCAGGCAGCGCCGTGTCGCGGAAATTGCCTTGCTCGTCCTCGATCGCGTAGGTGACTTCGAGAGCCTGCTGGCTCTGATACGACACTTCAACATCGGACACCTTCTGATTGAAATGGATCGAAATTTCCGGAGAGCAGCCGGAGCACTCGAACGACGTGCCGTACACGGTAGTTTTTCCCGCCGGCACGAACGAGGAATTGCGCAAGACTTCGCCCCCGGAGACAGTGGCAGAGAGCGCATGGACGGGCGGCTGCACGGTGTCGAAACGGCTCGGTCCCGCAAAATCCTCGAAATCAATTTTCTGGTTCTGCGCGAAGAGAGGACTCGCGAAAAGCACGCTCGCGAGGAACGCAAGAACCGCCATGCCCGTCAAAGATTGAACGCGCGTCCGCATCGTAAGCTCCTTGGCGAGAACAACAAACGCAAAATTGAGTTTCAAGACCATCTTTGCGCAAGACCATACGCTCGACATAGTTTCGCGTCAACTCGAACTTAGCTATTGCGGCGCGTTCTCGTACCGTTACTCCCAATCCCGCCACAGCCAGTCCGCCGAGGATCCCCATGTCGTCGACAATGCAACCGTAGCGCCGGCATCTTGCCGGCGTTTCTCCGCGCGGTGGCATAAATCAAAATCGCCGGCAAGACGCCGGCGCCACAATCGATCGGTTGCTCCGAAACTTCCGTGATCATGCAGTCCACAATCGTAGGGCTCGCCGCCAGGCGGGCCGCCTTTCGATCGACATCTTCGATTCGCCTCGTTCGGCAACATTCCTCTCCCACGTTCGAATTGCATTTCCTCCGCTTTTGCGCCATCGTGACGCCTGTCAAACGCCATGACCGAATTCCGTTCAATTTGTCTGACTCGCCCGATGTCAGACTCGTCGGGGATCCTCACACGATGAAAGCCATCGTCTTCGATCGTCACGGCGGCCCCGAAGTCCTCCGCTACACCGACATGCCCGAACCGTTCGTCCGCGCGACTGACGTGCTGGTCCGAGTTCGCGCCTGCGCGCTTAATCATCTCGATCTGTGGGTGCGCCGCGGCATTCCCGGGATGAGAATTCCGCTACCGCACATTCCCGGCAGCGACATCGCCGGCGAAATCGCCGCTGTCGGCGCCGCGACGACGCGCGTCAAAGTGGGCGATAAAGTGATTCTCGCGCCAGGAATTTCCTGCGGCCAGTGCGCGCAATGCCTCGCGGGCGCGGATAATTTCTGCCGACAGTACACTTTGTTCGGGGAGATGGTAGACGGCGGCTGCGCTGAATTTGTCAGCGCGCCGGAAGTGAACGCGGTTCCCAAGCCCGAGCGCCTTACGTTTGAACAAGCTGCGGCTGTGCCTCTCGTCTTTCTCACCGCGTGGCACATGCTCGTCGCGCGCGCG
This sequence comes from uncultured Acidobacteriota bacterium, assembly GCA_963838705.1. Classification (GTDB taxonomy): domain Bacteria; phylum Acidobacteriota; class Terriglobia; order Acidiferrales; family UBA7541; genus Palsa-147. Next base: position 38,692 of record CAWIRU010000009.1, read on the forward strand.
AAGATTCAGCCCGGTGAGACCATTCTCATTCTCGGCGCGGGCAGCGGTGTGGGAACCGCCGCGATTCAGATCGCGAAGCTCAATGGGGCGCGCGTGATTGCGACGGCAGGTTCGGAAGAGAAGCTCGCGCACGCGACGAAGCTCGGCGCCGACGTCGTCATCGATCACGCGAAACAAGACATCGCCGCCGAAGTGAAACGCCTGACCAACCGCCGCGGCGTGGACGTCGTCTTCGAGCACGTCGGGCTCGCGACTTGGGAGAAAAGCCTGGCAAGCCTCGCTCCCGGCGGACGTCTCGTCACCTGCGGCGCGACCACTGGCTACGACGCCAAGATCGACCTCCGTTTCCTTTTCTCGAAGCAATATTCAATTCTCGGTTCGAAGATGGGGAGCAAAGCCGATCTCTACGCCGCGCTCGAAGTGATCAATCAGGGCAGAATGAATCCCGTAATTGATAAAGTCATGCCGCTCGAAAAATGCGCCGAAGTCCACGCCCGCTTGGAAAGCCGCGAACAATTCGGCAAAATTGTCCTAACAGTCGGAGCGTAATCTTGGTTTCTGGAGCGCCGGACCGATCTTGGTCCGCCATCGTCCTGACAAGAACCGAGAACATTACGCGCCGCGTTTTCCACAGTCAAATGTAGGGTCCGTCGGCAGACGGACCGCTTTTTCGCCCCGCGGCCACGCCGAATGTTGAATTGCGCTCCCCGCCCCAAGATGCGAAAATGAAGTTGTCTTTTGGATACAATGTCGTCGTCGGCGTAACAATTTCACGCTACGGAGATTGTCGGCATGGCCGTCGAACTAGCCAGAGGCGTCACGCTCGAAAAGCCCGGCGAGGAAGACAATTTCCTCAAGGAAGAGGGAATCCTCTTCGCCTCGCTCGACAAGGTCGTCAACTGGGCGCGCCGCAGCTCGATTTGGCCGATGTCGTTCGGCTTGGCCTGCTGCGCGATCGAGATGATGTCCATGGCGGCATCGCGCTTTGACGTCGCGCGTTTCGGCGCCGAAGTTTTCCGCGGCTCGCCGCGCCAGTCGGATTTGATGATCATCGCCGGGCGCGTCTCAAACAAAATGGCGCCGGTCATCAAGCAGCTTTACGATCAAATGCCCGAGCCGAAGTGGGTGATTTCGATGGGCGCCTGCGCGACATCGGGCGGCGTCTTCAATAATTACGCCATCGTGCAGGGTGTGAATCAGGTGATTCCGGTGGACGTCTACGTTCCCGGCTGCCCGCCGCGCCCCGAAGCCCTTCTCTACGCCATCATGCAACTCCAGAAGAAAATTGACTCGGACCGCGGCAGCTTCCGCCGTTCTCTCAACGTCGGATAATTTCGATTCGCCATAAATTCACGTCAAGCTGTGTGCCGCGCCAGTTCAATGACGGTCGCGTTTGTGCCACCGCATTGAAGAACGCTGCCGGGCGCGGCGTGCTCGCGGCGAAGATAGCCCATGCCGATGCCGTGCCCGAGCGCGGGCGAGAATCCTGCGCGTGTGACGTGGCCAATTTCTTTGCCGTCGAGTGTGAGCTTCGCTCCGCGGTCGGGAATTGCGCTGCCGGAAAATTCGAGGCCGGCGCGAACGCGATTCACGTGGCCGCGCGATCGCACGCGCTCCACAATTTCCTGGCCGGTGTAGCAGCCCTTTGAAAAACTGATGTGCGTCGCCTCGAGCCGCGCTTCATGCGGAATCACGCTCTCATCAAAATCGTATTCGAACCACGGAATGCCAGCTTCGAGCCGCAGCGAGTTGAGCGCGTTGTAGCCGATCGGGCCGCCGCCAACCGCGCGAACGACATCGAGCAGCGCATCCCACAGCGATTCCACACGAGCGCGCTCGACAATGCATTCGAATCCCGGCACGCCTCCCGGCGAGCGGCGCACGATGCGCGCAGGAATTCCCGCAACGACCGCCTCGCGAAGCTCCAATTCTGCGAAGCTTTCAAGCTCGATCCCGCCCGCGGCGCGCAACACTTCGGCGCTCTTCGGCCCTTCGACGCCGACTACCGCGAGCGCATCCGTCGCGTCCTCGATCGCGACGTCATCCATGATGATGTACCGATCAAGCGCCTCAATCAGCCGCTCGCGAATCATTTGATACGAAACGACGAGATGCCGGTCCCCAAGCGAATAGACTTCAAGCTCCGCGAGAATATGCCCCTGCGGATTCAGCAACAAGGAAGGGACGCCTCGCCCGGATGCCGCATCGCGGATATCATTTGTAAGAATCGCATTGAGATATCGCTCGCGATCCGGCCCAGTTAGATAAAGGAATGCGCGGTAATTTTTGTCAACGAGCGCCGCCGTCTCGCGCGCGAAGCGATATTCATTCTCGAACGACGAGAATTCCTGCGGCAAGACACAGCCGAACCAAGTCGCAAAGCTCGCGCCAAGCTCTTCCTCCCGCCTGCGCAGCGGAGTCTCAATCGCAGCTTGTGGCGTCGCGTCCATAAATTGTCCGACACATCCATATTAGCAGGGAAGGCAACGAGTCGATCGTCGCGCCGGCATCCTGCCGGCGTTTTTCCGCGCGGTGGCACAACACAAAATCGCCAGCCCTTCGAAACTCAGGGTCCACGACAAGATGCCGGCGCCACAAATTACCGCTTCTCCCGGCCGCGACTTCGACGCTGATATACTCGATGCGATGCCACAGGACTTAATCCACGAAGTCATTCCCGTCGGAATGCTTCAATGCAACTGCTCAATCCTCGGCGATCCGGCAACGCACGAAGCCATCGTCGTCGATCCCGGCGACGAAGTGGATCGCATCCTCGCAATTCTGCGCAAGCACAATCTGAAGGTTCTCGCCATCGTCAGCACCCACACTCACATTGACCACGTCGGTGGCCTGGCACGCCTGCACGACGCCACCGGCGCCCCGGTTCTGATCCACAAGGACGATCTCGAACTCTATCGTCACCTGGATATGCAAGCTCAATGGCTCGGTGTGCCGGCGCCCGCGATGACAAATATCGAGGATTTCCTGCGCGAAGGCGATTCGGTCAAATGGGGCGAATTCGAGGCCCGCGTGATTCATACTCCCGGCCACACGCCGGGCAGTCTCTGTCTTTATCTTCCGAGCCACAAAGTCGTACTACCCGCTCACACGCATTCGCCAGCAGCCGCGCACGCGAAGGAGCAAAGCGCGACCGAGCCGAGGCTAATCGCCGGTGACACTCTCTTCGCCGGAAGCATCGGCCGCACGGATCTCTGGGGCGGCTCATTTCCAGAAATCATGAAGTCGCTCCAGACCAAAATTCTCGCGCTCCCCGACGAAACTCTCGTCCAACCGGGCCACGGCCCCGCCACGACAATCGGCGCCGAGCGCGAAGCCAATCCGTTCCTGCGGCCAAGTTAATCAACGAATTTCGCGCGTAAGCCCGCCGCGCAATAAGAAGACACACGCGACAATCTATCGTTCCGCCGCCTCGCGTTCAGCCCGCAGCGCTTCCATCACACTCTGGATCAGCGTCTTGGCATCCCGAATTTCCTGCGTAATCAGCCGAATATCCATCACAGGAATCTCCGGATCTCGCTGGCTGTGGCAATACACTCCGTGCTGCCCGACCAGAATCAGCGCATTGGTCAGCCGGTCCAGCGAAACCGCCAACCGCCCGCGGCTAGCCCCCATCATCGTCTCGTAATGCTCCAGTTCCTCGCGATGCTCTTCAAAGGCGCTCATCAGCTTGAGTCTCCCCGGTTATTAGATTACGCTCTAACGTTAGCGTGCCGTGCCCGAGCCCGCAACTCACGTCGTCCGTTTCACTAGTTCTAGGACTCCGTATTGCGCCCTCTGGAACAATCCGGCTCGCGATTTCTTTACTCGTTATCCGTGCGCTCGGATAATCCTCGATGGCCTACGATTCTGCCTTCGAGACGTTCGAAGCTACCGGGCCCGACGGCCACGCGAGAAAATACAGTTTCAAAAAAGCAGGATTTCTCGCCGCCGGGGACCAGCCGGAACTTTATTTTTTCGAGGGAGGCGCTCGGCCGATTGTAGTCTGCATCTCGGGCGAAGCGCTGGCGGCGTGGCAGCGCGCGCAACGCTATCTAAGCCGCGAAGAAAAGATAGACGTCGCAGGCCTGTTTCTCAAGGAGCGCATCGAGGCAGGCGGGGAAGCCGCGGCGGAAGATTTAAGGATCGACGGAACCGCACTTGAATTTCTGCTGCAATCACTTGGGATTCCGAAGTGAGCCGAAGAGGTGAGGTGGATATGAGGCGCTCGGATTTAGTTCGCAATGCTCCCAGAGGCAAGACACCGCGGACGAGCCAGATCGTTTTCGGCGAGCGGCAACATTTGTTGCGCGTTCTGGACTCAGTGGAACGCAGCGCGCTCCCTGCCAGCCGGCTCGATCAGGAGCGCCGCGTGATCGAGCAATTGATCCACGCCCGCACGCAGGAACTAAACCGCATCAATCCGTCATGGGACGAGAAAGTCGGCACCGTGCTGAGTGCGGAGGTCAAGCCCGACGTTCTCGATTTGCTCTCGCGCCAGGCGCCCAAGGAAGATTTCTATCTGCTACGCTTGATCAGCGAGCACCCGAAAGTAACGGCTAAGACGCTCGGCCGGCTGTCGCATCATCCGTACGCCGCAATCCGCGAGAACATCGCGCGGCATCCGAATACGGACGCCGCGACGCTCACGCGCCTGAGCCGCGATCGCACGCAGCCGCTCTGGTACCTCGTGGCGTTCAATCCCAACGCTCCTGCGAATCTCCGCCGCAAGCTCCAGGAACGCATGAGGCGCTTGGGAGAAAAGACCGCAACGGCGTAAAATCGCCGCATGCCACCGGGCGCGCCGCCTCAATTTCCGTTACAGCTTCCCGCGCAATTCAATATTGCCGAAGAATTTGTGTCTCGCCCTGCGCGCGAGCATCCGAATCGCACGGCCATTCTCGGCGAGCCGCGCGGCGTTTCTTATGCCGAGCTCGCCGATCAAGTCAATCGCGTCGCTGCCGCCCTCCGGCGTTCGGGCGTAGCGCCGGGCGATCGAGTTCTCATCGCGCTTCCGGATTCCGCTGAATTCATTGCCGCGTTTTTCGGCACGGCGCGCATCGGCGCCGTCGCGGTGCCCGTCAATCCGCTCTCGCGCGCCTCCGACTTCGGCCACTACCTCCAGAACTCAGGAGCGAAGTTCGCCGTCGTCCATGCGGCTTCGCTCGAAGAGTTTGCGCATGGCCTGAGCTCCGGCGAAGTCACGCTGCTCGTCATTCTCAGCGGTCACGCGCACGTGTCGAAGCCGCACATTCCTGCCGGCACGAAAACCGTCGAGTGGAGCGATTGGCTCCCGACGAAACCGGAGCAAATCCCAGCTCATCCGACGACGCCAAAAGATCCCGCCTTCTTTCTCTACACCTCCGGCAGCGGCGGACAGCCCAAAGGCGCGGTGCACCGGCATCAGGACATGATGTACACATCCCGCGGCTTCGCGCACGGCGTGCTTGGCATCCGCCCCGACGACAAGACGTATTCCGTCTCGAAGCTTTTCTTCGCCTACGGCCTCGGCAACGGAATGTATTTCCCGCTCTCCGTGGGCGCCGCAACAATTCTCGATCCCGAGCGGCCGAAGCCCGAGCGCGTCGCGGCGATGATCGCGAAATACCGTCCGACAATCTTTTTCTCCGTTCCGACTTTCTACGCAGGCCTCCTCCGTGAAGCCGAACGCGGGCTCGCGCTCGATTTTTCTTCGGTCCGTCTCGCTGTCTCCGCCGGCGAGACGCTTCCGGCCGAAATTTTCGAGCGGTTTCGCAAACGCTTCGGTCTCGAAATTCTCGATGGCATCGGCTCGACCGAAATGCTGCACATGTTCCTCTCGTCGCGAATTGGAAAAGCGAAGCCGGGATCGTGCGGCGTCGAAGTCCCGGGCTGCGAAGCGAAAATCCTTGATGAGAGTAGAAACGCCGTTCCGCCGGGCGAGCTGGGAAATCTCTGGGTCAAAGGCGGAAGCGCCTTCTCGGAATATTGGAAGCTTCCCGAGTTGACGGCGAGGACCAAACAAGATGACTGGGTCGCGACCAACGACAAATTCACTCGCGATGCAGACGGCTACTATTATTACCGCGGCCGCGCCGACGACATGATGAAAGTTTCGGGCATGTGGGTTTCGCCGAGCGAAGTCGAAAACGCGCTTCTCGGACATCCGTCGGTTGCCGAAGTCGCCGTCGTCGCTCACTCGAATCCCGATGGATTGCTTTTTCCCGCGGCCTACATCGTTCTGGGGCAGGGAATCGAACCCAACCACGACCTAGGCGGCGAAATCCGGAACTGGCTGCACGAACGGCTCCTCGGCTACAAGTGCCCGCACGAGATCCATTTCCTCGCCGAGCTTCCGAAAACCGCCACCGGCAAGATCCAGCGCTTCCGCCTGCGCGACGCCCGCCGCCAAGACTCTGCGTGACGTTTCGACACAGGCAACGACGCCCCTCCAGCAATTGTAGCGCCGGGCTTCAGCCCGGCATCTTCGCCTTCAAGCAATAATCGCCAAACGCAGCCATTGGATTCAGGCTTGCAAAGCCCCCTTTGGACAAAAGACAAATTGGCTCTTTTCAAGCCAATTTTCTATACTATATTGGCCCGCAGGAGAGAGCCAATGTTGCCCCTCCAAATTCAACCCGAAAGCCATATCCCGCTCTACGTGCAGCTTCGCGATCAGCTTCGCGCCCTCGTCCATTCCGGCGAATTGCGCTCCGGCGATCGAATCCCCGCCAGCCGCGAGCTGGCCGTGCAACTCGGCGTTCACCGGACGACGGTGGCGAATGCCTACGCCGAACTCGAGTCCGAAGGCCTGATTCAGGGCCACGTCGGCCGCGGCACGTTTATTTGTGGTGCGCCGGCGCGTCAATTTACGCCGCTGCCCCGCCAGAACGGCAACGGCGGCGTTCGTTGGGAAACACTGTTTGCCGACGAGCGCGGCGAGGAAGCTCTCAGCCGCATTTCACCCAATATTCCCGCCGACTCCATCGCGTTCGTCACCGCGCGGCCGTCCGATGATTTTTTCCCGGTAGAGGAATTGCGCCGCTGCGCGAACGCCGTTGTGGCCAGCGCCGGGCGCGAAATCCTGCAGCTCGGTGTCACCGATGGTTACGCTCCTCTAAAAAAGGTCATCCTCGAAATGTTGCGCGAAGAAGGCATCGTCGCGCGCAACGAGCAGCTTCTGATCACGAATGGCTGCCAGCAATCGCTCGATCTGTTGTGCAAGGCGTTTTTGCGGCCGGGCGACACAGTCCTGATCGAAAATCCATCCTATCCCGGCGCGATCGCAATTTTCGGCAGCGCGCGGGTGCGCTGCATCGGCATTCCGGTCGAAGTGAACGCGGAAAAGCTCGGCTACGCGGGGCTTGACGTCAACGTGCTGGAATCCGTGCTGATGCAAAATCGTGTGAAGCTATTGCTCGTCACGCCGGATTTTCACAATCCGACGGGCACGACGCTTCCCGTGGCCGAGCGCCGCAAGCTCCTCGAACTGGCTGCTCGCTATCAAGTCCCCATCGTCGAAGATCGCATCTACGCGCGCCTGCGCGTTCGCGGTACTCCGGTGCCTTCGCTGAAGGCGCTTGACCGCCACGGGCTGGTAATTCAAATTGACAGTTTTTCAAAGGTCGCGTTCCCAGGATTGCGCGTGGGCTGGTGCGTCGGCCCGGAAAATGTGATGGAGCGCCTGCGTCTCGTGAAACAGGCGACGGACCTTCACACCGATCAACTCTCGCAGGCCACGCTCGCTGAATTCGTGCGACGCGGGCACCTGGACCGGCACATGACGCGCATGAGAAAAGTTTACAGCGCGCGCCTCGACGCGCTCGAAAAGGCGCTCGAGCGGAATATGCCCGAAGGCACTTCGTGGACTCGCGTGGACGGCGGCATGGCCGTCTGGGTGACGCTGCCTCCCGGATTCGACGCGGGCGAATTGCTGATTCACGTTCGCGAGCGCGGCGTCCTTTTCATTCCGGGCCGGTATTTCTTCATCCAGAATCCGCAATTGAATACATTGCGTCTCGGGTTCGCGGGGCTCGACGAGAAGCAAATTGCGCGCGGGATTCAGACGCTGGGCGCTCTCATCGAGAGCGAATTGCAGAAGAAACGGCGGGGCGCGCGTCGGGTGGATGCGGGCCATGTCGCGCTCGTCTAGTCCGAGATGAGACTCGATCCGAATCCGACGAACGCGTGTTTTGGTTGTGGCGGCTCGAACGACCGCGGGATGAAGTTGGCGTTCGAGTCGGATGAAGAAGCGCGGCGAACCCGCGGAAATTTCCGGCTGGGACCGGCGTATCAAGGCGGCGCGGGGTTCATGCACGGTGGAATCATCGCCCTGCTTCTCGATGAAGCCATGGGCAAGGTCTGCCGGTTTCGCAATGTCCGGGCCGTGACGGCGGAATTGACGATCGAGTACTTGAAGCCGGTTCCAGTGGATCAGGATATTTCGATCGAAGCGTTTGAAGTGGATGCGAAGGGCCGGAACTTGTTTCACGTGACAGAGATTCGAAACGCGGATGGAGCCGTATTGGCTCGCGGCCGCGGAAGATTTGTGACGATTTCGAAACCGGCGTAATTTGCGGCAGCCGCGGCCTCGATGGGTGCGCGGTTCAAATCGAACGGGAGACGACAATGGAATTCATGACGGACAAGCTGTGGCGCGTGAAAGTTGGTTTGGCCGAAATGCTCAAGGGCGGCGTGATCATGGACGTCACGAACGCCGAGCAGGCCAAGATTGCCGAAGATGCGGGCGCGTGCGCCGTGATGGCGCTCGAACGCGTTCCCGCCGACATCCGGAAGGAAGGCGGAGTGGCGCGCATGGCATCGCCGCGAATCATTCGCGAAATCATGGAGACGGTTACCATTCCCGTCATGGCGAAGGCGCGCATCGGCCACTTCGTCGAAGCCCAGGTGCTCGAAGCGCTCGAAGTGGATTTCGTTGACGAAAGCGAAGTCCTGACGCCGGCCGATGAAGAGCATCACATCTGGAAGCACGGCTTCAAGGTGCCGTTCGTATGCGGCGCGCGGAATCTGGGCGAAGCGCTTCGGCGGATCGCGGAAGGCGCGGCGATGATCCGCACGAAGGGCGAAGCCGGCTCTGGGAATATCGTCGAGGCGGTGCGCCACATGCGCGCGATTGTCGGGCAGATGAAAAAGCTCACGACGCTCGGCGAGGAGGAACTCGTTCACGCGACCAAGGAACTCGGCGCGCCTTTCGAACTCGTAGCCTGGGTGGCGAAGCACGGAAAGTTGCCGGTGCCGAATTTTTCCGCGGGCGGCGTGGCGACGCCGGCGGACGCGGCGCTTGTGGTTCAGCTCGGAGCCGAGGCCGTCTTCGTCGGCTCGGGAATTTTCAAGTCGAGCGACCCGGCGAGCCGCGCTCGCGCCATCGTGAAGGCCACGACGCATGCGCGCGACCCTAAGGCGGTCCTCGAAGCGTCCGAGGAACTCGGCGACGCGATGAAGGGAATTGACGTCCGGCAGCTCGAAGAAAAGGACCTGCTGCAAACGCGCGGCTGGTAACTTTCAGCCACGCCGCAAGACTTCAGAAAACAGAACGAGATAAAAATTGTCATCCCGAGTCCGCCGTGGCGGACGAGGGATCTGCGGTTCGTATGGAAAGGCACCATTACGTTTAGGCCGAGCCTAGCGCCGCACCGCCCTGCTCTGAGCTTCCACAAGTTCCCGGTGCTTAGGCAATCAGCAAAATGAAAATTGGCATTCTCGCAATTCAGGGCGATTACGAAGCCCACGGCCGGATGCTCGAGCGGCTCGGAGTCGAGCCGGTCTATGTCCGCACGCCTGCCGATCTCGACGGCCTGCGCGGTCTGATCATCCCCGGCGGCGAGAGCACCACGCACCTGAAGATTCTCTCCGAGGAAGGCTTGCTCGACGCGATTCGCAAATTCTCGGCCGATGGCGGCGCGTTTTTTGGAACCTGTGCCGGCGCGATTCTACTCGCTCGCGAAGTCCACAATCCCGATCAGCCTTCGCTCGGTTTTCTCGATATCTCCGTCCTTCGCAACGGTTACGGCCGCCAGCTGGCGAGCGACGTTCACCTCGGCGCATCAAAGCTCAAAAAAGAGCCGCTCGAAATGGTGTTTATCCGCGCGCCAATCATCGACTCCGTCGGACCGGGTGTGGAAGTGCTCGCCGAAGATGACGGACATCCCGTTCTGGTCGAGCAAGGCCGCGTTCTTGCCGCCACATTTCATCCCGAGCTTACCGGCGACTCCACAATTCACGAACACTTCCTCAAAATGGCTGGGAAAAGGTAGGACTACACTACTAACTTGCAGCGTATAAAATGACGCGTACCAGGGTATTGTTCGTCTGCATCGGTAACTCCTGCCGCAGCCCGATGGCGGAAGCGTTGGCGCGGCATTTGGCCTCCGATGTCATCGAAGCCACCAGCGCTGGCATTTCTCCGCTCGGCCACGTCGCCGACCTCACGCGAAGAACTCTCATCGAAAAGGGTGTTGACGCGATGGGTCTTGAATCGAAGAGCGTTCGCGAAGCAGCTCCCCTGCCGCCCGACCTCCTCATCAACATGACGGGAATTCCCGGCCGCAACATTTTCCCCGACATGGTTCTCGAGGACTGGAATGTCGAGGACCCGTACGGAGAAGATATGGCAACCTACCGGCGCATCTGCGAAGATATCGAAGCTCGCATCGAAGACTTGGCCAAACGTTTGCGCCGGGAAGCCGGAACGGCCGCGCGCGAGTCTTAGATTCGGCGGCAAGAGGAATCGTGCGGCGAGAACAAACCAGCGTATCCCAGGAAGATTATTTGAAGGCGATCCTGGAGACTCTCCAGGAAGGCGAATTACCGATCAGCGCGCGGCTCGCCGAAGATCTTGGCGTCACGCCACCCGCTGTTACGGCAGCGCTGAAGCGCATGGCGCGAGGAGGTTACGCGCGCGTCGGCCGCGACGGGCGTATCGCGCTGACGGCGAAGGGCCGCTCCATCGCGCAGCACCTCGTGCTGCGGCATCGCCTTGCCGAAATGCTTCTCACCGAAGTGATCGGCCTCGAGTGGACGCGCGCGCACGAAGAGGCCGAGCGTCTCGAGCACGGAATCTCTCCCGAGGTCGCGGCGCTTTTACTGAAGCGATTCGGCCACGCGAGCAGTTGCCCGCACGGCGTGCCGCTTTTCGGCGGGATGACCAAGCTTCGGCGTGAGCGTGGCGCGATCCGGCTTTCGGAATCTGCTCTCGGCCACACCTACGAGATACTTCGCGTCTACGAGAAAGATCCAAAATTCCTGGAATTTCTCACTGGTTTGAACCTCAAGCCGGACGTGCGCGTGCGCGTCACAAATCGCGAATACGACGAAACGATGACGCTCTCAATCGTCGGCGCGCCCGGCAAAAAGATGCACGTCGGCAAGCCCGCCACTGAGCGCATTTGGGTGCGTCGCGTTTCCGCCGCTTGAAACAGCGCGGAAGCAAGCGTAACCTTAGGGTTGTATCTCGGTGGTCCCCTTCCAGCCCACGGGGGTCTTACTAACGGCCTTCTTACGCTATTGCCAGTTCAGTTCGTCGCTCGCGCAGGCGGCAAGGTGTCTTCCGGCACGCCGCCAATGGTTTGGACCGCCCGCGCCCGCTAAATTCAACACATGAGGTGATTCGAATGCGCACTGTGTTTTTGGTTTCACTGTTGCTTGCGATCGTGGTTCTCGCGATGCCATCGGCAGCTGTCGCTCAGATCGGAGTATCCATCACGCTCGCTCCGCCGGCACTTCCGGTCTACGAGCAGCCGATTTGCCCCGGACCCGGCAACATCTGGACGCCTGGTTACTGGGCCTGGGGCCCGGACGGATATTTCTGGGTGCCGGGGACATGGGTAGAGGCGCCGCAAGTGGGCTTTCTGTGGACTCCGGGATATTGGGGCTGGGGCGACGGCGTCTATCTTTGGCATGGCGGATACTGGGGCCCGCACGTGGGTTTCTACGGCGGAATTAATTACGGCTTCGGTTACACGGGTTTCGGATATGGCGGCGGTTACTGGAGGAACGGCGGGTTCTTCTACAACCGCTCCGTGAACAATGTCAACATCACGAACATTCACAACGTCTACAACAAGACTGTCATCGTCAACAACTCGACCCACACCAGTTTTAACGGTGGCACGGGCGGAATTCAGGCGCGGCCGACATCGGAGGAAGAAGCCGCGGCCCGCGATCATCATATCGAACCGACTGCCGTCCAGACTCAACACGAGCACATGGCGAGCACGAACCACGATCTTCTCGCCTCCGTGAACCATGGTAAGCCTGCGATTGCGGCGACAGCCAAGCCCGGCGAATTCAGCGGCCGCGGCGTAGTCGCGGCTCGTGCAGCAGGTTCGAGCAACGCAGGAGCTGCCCGCGCGTCCAATACACGCGCAGACCGGCCACCGACCGCTGGCGGGAATGCCAGCCACCCGGCGTCTACGACGGGAGGCGCTCGCCCTTCGTCCACGACTCGGACCGACCGTCCGCCGGCGAGCACGAATAACAACAACCGGCCGTCCACAACAACTCGCACACCGACGCCTCAAACACGTACCGAACCTCAGCCACAACATCAGGCAGCACCGCAAACGCGCACGCAACCTCAGCCGCAACATCAGGCAGCACCGCAAACGCGCACGCAACCTCAGCCACAACATCAGGCAGCACCGCAAACGCGCACGCAACCTCAGCCACAGCATCAGGCAGCACCGCAAACGCGTACGCAACCTCAGCCGCAACATCAGGCAGCTCCGCGCAGCGCACCGGCGCAGCGTCAGAGCGCGCCGAAGGCCGAAAGCAAGCCGCCGGCGCACGAAGAGAAGCCTCACTAAGTTACTTGCGGTGGGCCCGAAATCAGCCGGGCCCACCGCAATTCTTCGGGCGAATTTACGTTGGCGTGATCAGGCGCTGCCGCCGTTCTTCTGATCTTGAAGTTGCTTTTTCCAGCCGAGGAGGCGCGCTTTTCCGGCTGCTTCTTCGGCTTCCGGTACCAGTCCTTTTCTTTGAAACGCGCGGGAAATCGTCGTCCACGCGAGCACGTCGCCCGGCTCGGCTTCAAGGATCCGGCGCGCCGCGGCGATGGCGTTGTCGAAATCCTCCCGGGCGTAGTAGGCTTGTGCGAGACCGTGCAACGCATCGGTGAGCTTCGGATCGAGCGCAAGTGCCGCGTCGTATTCGGCGATCGCTTCGGCGAGCTTTCCTTCGCCGAAGAAGTCAATTCCCGCGTAGTAGTGATCTTCCGCCGTCATCGAAATCGTTCGCGCGTCATTCTATCATCGCGCCGGAGTGTTCCCGCGCCGCAGATCCCGGCGAATTCGCGCGGCCATCGGATTTCATGCGAGTAGCCGCGCGCGCGATCCGCCGCCTTTTCGTCGCGCTGAGCTATTACTGGATCACCGCGAAAGGTTTCCGGCTGCATCCGTGGGATAGCCCGTACATTCACTGGCGCATGGAAACGTTTTACGGGCCGGAAGCCGCGAATCTCGACCGCCGAAAATATTTTCATTTGATGTGGCGGGAGCGCGCTCGCATCCGTCACTTTCTCGACTGGGTGGACGAACGACGCCGCGCGCAGCGCTATCGCGGCGTATAATGGAGTTGAAGGGAAGCAGTGCCTGCAATGGAAGATCTGAAAGTCCTCCAAAAAACCGAACAGCTTCACGAAGCCCGTTGGTGGGAAACCGCGCCCGACGGCCGCGCCCATTGCTATCTTTGCCCGCGGCATTGCCACATCGGGGAAGGGCAGGCCGGCTTTTGCTTCATCCGCGTCAATCAGGGCGGCCGCCTCTACAGCCTGGGCTACAGCGCGCCGGCCGCGCTGCAAATCGATCCGATCGAGAAGAAGCCGCTCAATCATTTTTTTCCCGGCACGCGAATTTTTTCGATGGGGACAGCCGGCTGCAACATGGGCTGTTTCTTCTGCCAGAACTGGGACATTTCGAAGTCGCGCTCCGATCAAGTGAACTCCACGCCGCTCTCGCCCGAAGACGTAGTGCTGTTGGCGATCCACTACGGCTGCCCTTCCATCGCGTTCACCTACAACGAGCCGACAATTTGGGGCGAGTACGTGATTGATATCTGCAAAGTGGCGAAGCAGCACGGCGTCAACACAGTGATGGTGACGAACGGCTACATCACGCGCGAAGCGTTCCACGATATTTACGACCACATAGACGCAGCGAACGTGGACCTGAAGGCGTTCACCGAAGAGTTCTACGGGCGCGTCACGCTAACGCATCTGCAGCCTGTCCTCGATACACTTCTGTGGCTGAAGAACGAAACGAACGTGTGGTTTGAAATCACGAATCTCGTGATTCCCACGCTCAACGACAGCGTGGCCGAATCGCGCTCTCTTGCCGAATGGATTCTGAAGAACCTCGGCCCGGATGTCCCATTGCACTTCACGGCGTTTCATCCGGATTTTAAACTTCAGGATAAGCCGCGCACCGCGCCCGAAACGCTTCACGCGGCGCGAGCGATCGCGCGCAAAGTGGGACTGCACTACGTCTACGAAGGAAACATCTTCTCGGACGCCGCGAATACGCTTTGTCCCGAATGCGGAGACGTGCTGATTCGCCGCTCGTGGCACAGTGTTGAAGAGAACCACGTGACAGAGGGCAAATGCCCGCGCTGCGGCTGCGCGATCGCCGGGCGATGGTCAAGTCCACGCCCGGCGATGCCTCCGGCAACGCTGGCGCGAGCACGTTCGCTTGCCGAACGCCGTTTCGGAGCGGTGAATTTTTAGGCTTCGTCGAAGGTCTGCCGGATTCTTGGTTTGTATCTCGCCATTCGTTCGCAAAATCGCTGAGTCTTTCCGACGGGTTAAATTATCTAAAAAGCGTCGCCAGGTCCGACGGGCACAATCCGAAATATGCCCGTTGAAGTGCGATCGAGTGCGATGACGAATCGGTGTATACGACATTCGGGGCTCTTGCTTGCCATCTGTGCACTGGCAGCGGTGTCCGCGCAGCAGGCTCTCGCCGCGGTCCTAAAGCCCGAGACCACGGCGGCATTTAACCGTTATGTCGAGTTGACCGAATCGAGAATGGCCGCCGACGCAAAGGACGGTCGCTTTCTCGTCCTCGATACGTTGCCGGATGAACGCCGCTCCAACGCCTACGATTCCGTCCGGCAAGGACAGGTGTACGTCATCCCCCTGCGCACGTTTGACGAAGGTCAAAAAATCAATGTTCCGAGCGGCATGATTCATCACTGGGTGGGCATCGTCTTCATTCCGGGCGCGACGATCTCGCAGGTGGCTGATGTGGTGACTGATTACTCGGATCAGGCGAAGTTTTACAGTCCGGAGGTGGAAGCGTCAAAGCCACTCGCGCGCACCAGCGACGAGGTTCAGGTTTTTCTTCGGCTCCGCGATAAATCCGTCGTCACCGTTGTCTACAACGGAAATTTCGACATTCGGAACCGGCAATTAGATAGGACGCGCATGTACTCACGCTCTTATTCAACGCGAATCGCCGAAGTGGCGGATCCGGGGACGCCGAATGAACACGAATTACCCGTGGGCCGCGACCATGGCTACATGTGGCGGCTCTACAGCTATTGGCGCATACAGGAAAAAGACGGCGGCACTTACGTTCAAATCGAAACCGTCGAATTAAGCCGCAGCGTGCCTCCGGAATTCCTTTGGTTGGTGGGTCCGCTTCTCGAGAGTATTCCGCGGCGGACGCTCACGAACCTTCTCACCGCGACCCGCCGCGCCGTGCTCGGCCAAATCGCTCCCAAGTAATATCCCGGTCCCACCCGAAGATGGTGATGCCACGACAAGGGAAAACTCCACCAGGCGAGCGTTCCAAGCAGAGCCTGCATGATCGCCAGCGGAATAATGTTGCGGTCGCGCAGAAAAAGCCACGCCATCACGCTCCCGCCAACGAAGGTTATGGGCACGAGAACTGGATTGGGCCAGTGGCACACAGCGAATATTCCGCCCGCCAGGAGCGCCGCGAGCCACCTCTTGCCGGTAAGAAATTCCAGGCGGTTTGAAAGCAGGGAATTGAGCGCGACTTGCTGCATTACGCAGAAAGCGAAGTAGGTCCAGAGACGGCGCAAGGAAATCAAATGCTCGGGAAGATAATGCGGCGCCCCGCGCGCCAATCCGATGACCACGAGGGCGCCCGCCAAGATCGCGAAGGCAATCGCGGCGCGCTTGGTTGCAGGCCAGAGATTGTCTGCCCGCGCGCCAATCGTCTTCGGCGTGTCGCGATGAATGAGAAAACTCAGGACGAGCCACGCGGCGAAAAGCGTCCATGTCCATCGCGCAGTGAATTGCAGACGCCAAATAAAGGCGAGGATGAATATCGGCAGGCCGGCGACGTCAAGGAACGCGAGAACCCGCTTCGTGCGGTTCGTCATCGCCTTCGATGGATGCCGTTCGGACGCGAATCGCTGCCCGAAGGATTTCGCGCGACCCGCTCGCGGAGCCATTCCACCGCGGCCGTCAAATTTCCGGCGGGCTCGAAGTACGCTTCGACGTCAATGTCTGGAAATCCCTGGCGCGTCAGCCGGGCGGCGAGACCGCCGCGCATCTCCGCCGGGCCAGCCGTCCAGCGCGCGAGCGCGTCGTATACGGCGCGGTGATCGCCTGATTGCCAATTGTAAAGAGAGAGAAGATGCAGAATTTGCGAGCGAAGAGGATCTTCCTGGCCGGATTGGCAGAGTGCGGCAAGGAGCGCTCGCTCCATTGCCAGAGTGCCGGAATGATCGTCGTCGAGAGGCATCGCACGGGCAGAGCACCAATTTTGCCCGGCAATATCTTACCGCGTCATCGAGAGTAGCGGATGGGCGTGACGCTGGAGCCCATCAATTAAATTCGGCTCAGTCCGGAATGTAATTCAGGCGGCGCGCTTTCCGGGTTCCCGTCCAGGCTGGACGAAGTCGAAGCGATTGATGGCGGCGGCTACACCGAAAAGCGGCCCGCTCTCGCCGGGCAGGCGGTCGAGACGGATCGCGCGACCGCTGCCGCGCACGATTACGGATTCGGGCCGGCCGCGTTCCGGCGGAAGAGTGAATGTCACGTCCAGCGCGGTGCCGGGAGATATGGAACTCTCGCTCAGAAAGTACACGCCGTGGGTTGAGATGTCGCGAAGATGGGCCGTCTGGGTCACGGGGAAACGGGCTGTTCCGGCCATGACCTGGAGCGGCATAAAGAGCTCGTAGCGATGCGCTCGTCTGCGTTCTGTCATTTCGTCCCCTCCTGTGGGTAACCAGCGAACTGCACGCCGGGTGCCACCGCCCCCGATAATGGCATCGTACTCTGGTTGCGCGACTTGTAGCAGTAAGGTTGCGGCGCGGGGGAAGTCGCAATGCCAAAACGGGATGGTTCCCGCCAAAAGGGAATAGATGCGACAGCGAAACCGTTCGATGTCTAACGCAATGCTTACAGAACGGGGTCGAACAAAACGGCAGACGCTTCCGATTCCGTGATCATGCCTCTGGTGACGAGAAGCCGGACCAGTCGGACGATCATAGTTCTTTCCAGGCCCTGCGGAGCAGGGTCGGTGAGAGGTTGGGCGGTGCGCAGGATTTCATAGGCATCTTCGCGTTCTTTTGTGACTTCGCCGAGCCAGTCGCGCAGCGCCAGCGCTTCTTCAGTATTCAGGTCATTGAACGCGATGCCCATGCCGAGGCCGGACTGGGCGTAGACAACCGACGCGTCGGTTTCGAACGTGTTCTTTCCCTTGTGAAGCGCGATTCGAATATTCGAGCCGACAGGAAACGGAACGAGCGTGTCAACGAAACAGCCGCCTGGCCCAAGGTCCGTCGTGCGCGTCGAGAAGCGCGCGCCCGTCGTGTGTTCGACCACCTCGGCCGAAGCCGTGAACTGATAACGCGCGGTGAGACGTCGCTCGGACGCTTGCGCGGCCGAATAGCCTGCTTTTTTCCCGGCGTCGCCCGGACGCTTCTTCTCAGCTGATTTGTACACGATTGGATGACTCCCTGGGGTGCATTGTGACCCGCGGCTCAGAGCGACTCAAGGCCGGTCGACGGACGTTTGCCCAAAAGTAAACCCCGGAGCATTACGCGAGACCTTCCACGGGACAATCGTGCCGTTGCAGTCCCATGGCGAGGAAGAGCGATTCGAGCGCTCGCGCATGCGACGGGGGAATTCTTTGCTTATTTCGTGCGCGTGATGAACACGTTACACCGGCACGAGTTCCGCCTTGTGCCGCGCGTGTAAATCTCAGACCATGCTTCTCAGTGCCGGCCGGAGGGAAATCGATTTTCCGGCAGGGAGAGTGAAGCGTGCGGTTATGGTTGCTCTGCGGAGCGCTGGCGGTTGCGATCGGCGTGGCATCCTGGGCCGTTGTGGTGCGCCAGCATCAAACCAAGTGGCTTGAGGCCTATCACGAGGCCTCGGATTCGTTTTCCCGGTACAACTACACCCAGGCCGAAGGCCAGCTTCGCGCGATCCTGCCAGAGGCCGAGAAGTGGTGGCCAAATGGAACGCAATTAGCCGACACACTGAATCTTCTGGCAATCGTTTACGACGCGGAAAATCGTCCAAAAGACGCCGAGCCTCTTTGTGACCGCGCCATCGCGATTTTCGAGAAACAGCCGTCGCCCTCATCGCTCGATCTCGCAAAAGCGTATGCGAACGAAGGGAATGTCTTCATGCACGAAGGCCGCGCCGCTGACGCTGAGCACCGTTTGACCCAGGCTCTCGAAATCTTCCGGAAGGATCCGGCGGGGGCGGGACCGGAGACTCGGCAGTGCACTCGATAGTTTGGGCGTGTTGCGCGCGGTGAGCGGGCAGGCGGCGCAAGCGCAGCCGCTTCTGGAAGAAGCCGTGAAGGTTTACGAAAAGAATTTGCCGGCGGTGAATTCAGATTTGGCGCAGGGATATCTCGACCTTGCGGAGGATTATCGCGTTCAGGGCCGCATCAGCGAAGCGGATGAAACTGACCGGAAAGCGCTGGCGATTCAGGAAAGACTTTTCGGCACCGACAGCGCCATAGTACGCCAGACCCAAATGCGCCTCGGCACGAAACCGAACGCGACCGTCGCGGCGGCCAAGCCTCCGGCCCACGGACTGGCCGTCCCGTCAGCAAATTCGGCACCGAATTAAACCGATCGCGCTGGGCTCGGCGCCGGCTTTGGCGCCGGCCTTCGACTGACCCGCCGCGGACGCGCGTTGTGCGTTTTCTCAGCGAGCCGATTGAGACAGTAGTTGCGCGGCGTTCGCTTCCTCGCGAATTCGCTTCCACGCGCGCTCCACGTGCCGTAATTCCGTGTTTGTCTGTCCGATGCACATCCGCAGCGTGAAACGATCCTGAAGCTTTGTGTGCGTGAGATAAAGATCGCCGCTCTTGTTGAGCCGCGACAGAATTGTTTCGTTGATCGCGTCGCCGCCGCGGTGGCGGAAGCAGACCAGATTGAGCGGCGCAGTCGCGGCGAGTTCGAAATCCGGGTCTTCGCGCACCCACGACGCGAATTGCTGTGCCAGGTCGATGTGCCGCCGGATGTGGAAACGCAGCCCTTCGAGGCCGTAGTGCCGGATGACAAACCACAATTTCAGCGAGCGGAATCGCCGGCCGAGCTGAATGTGCCAGTCGCGATAATCGATCACCGCGCCGGATTCCGTCGCCTGATTCCGCAAATACTCGGGGAGAATGCTCAGCGTCTGAATCAAAGTCTTCCGATCCGCAACGTAAAAGCAATTGCAGTCGAAATTCGTGAACATCCATTTGTGCGGGTTGAATGTGTAGCTGTCCGCGAGTTCGAGGCCTTCGTGAATCCATCGGTATTCGGGGCAAATGGCGGCGGTGCCGGACATCGCGCCGTCCACGTGAAGCCAAATGCCGTGCTCGCGGCAGATGCCACCGATCGCGCGCAGGGGATCGATGCCATTCGACGATGTGGTTCCCACCGTCGCGGAAACGAAGAAGGGGATGCGCCCGGCGGCGATGTCCTGTTTGATCAACGCGGCAAGCGCCTCCGGACGCATCGCGAATTTTTCGTCCACGGGCACGTGCCGGAGATTCGCGCGCCCTATTCCGGCGATCATGGCGGCTTTCTCGATGGATGAATGCGCTTGCGAGGAGGTGTAGGCGACGAGCCGCCCGTCGCATCCGTTTTCATTGCTTGCGTAGGCGGTAGCGCGCTCGCGCGCGGCGAGCATTGCGCAAAGAGACGAGCTTGAGGCCGTATCCTGAATCACCCCGCCGCCCGCGCTCGTGGACTTGAACTTTTCCGGAAGCGCGAGACTTTCCACCAGCCAATCGAGGACGTGCGTTTCAAGTTCCGTGCACGCCGGGCTCGTGGCCCACAGCATTCCCTGCACGTCCAGTCCTGCCGAGAGCAATTCTCCGAGAATGGATGGATATGAAGTATTCGACGGAAAGTATGCGAAGAAATTCGGCGATTGCCAGTGCGTCACGCCGGGAAGAATCACGCTTTCGACGTCTTTCATCATTGCTTCGAACGGTTCTCCGTGCTCGGGCGCGCTCTTGGGCAGCGCCGCGCGGATCTGGCCCGGCTTTGCCTGCGCAAGTACGGGGAACGACTCAATGCGCGCGTAATAATCCGCGATCCAGTCCACCATCGCTTTGCCGTGCCGCCGGAATTCTTCCGCCGTCATTCGATAGTCGGTTTTCTCAGGCATTCGATTCACCTTTGCGTTGACGCGCCGCAACGCGAGCTTCGAGAAATAGCCCGACCTCTACAGAGATCCTGCAAGTTTGCTCCGGCGCTATCGCGCGACACGCGATCTCAACTCGCGTCTAGCTAAATGGAAGCGTGCCGCTAGGGGCGGACGATCATAACTTCAGTGGACTTGATTAGAGCGGCGGCGGTATCCCCGATTTTCAGGCGCATTTCTCGAACCGCGTCGGCCGTGATGATGGATGTAATCGTTTGGCCGCCGATCGAGAGCGAGACCTGAGCCATCAACCCGCCAATTTTGATCTCAGTGATGCGGCCGGTAAGCTGATTTCTTCCGCTGATATGCCGAAACGTCTCGCGCCGCTTGGGCACGGGCGCGCGCTGGCCTTTTCGGTAAAGAAATTTGTCGAGCTCCGACTCCGGGATGCGGTGGTGGCCGCCTGCCGTCTTAACCGTGCGGATTTTCTTCTTGTAGATCCATTGCTTCAGCGTGGGGTAGCTGACGCCGAGAATCTTTGCGGCATCGCGCGCGGGGTGCAAGGTTTGGCGGTTCATTAGGAATCCACTAATACGCCTTACCGGTTTCGCGGTCAATGCGCTTACGCGATGGCCGCCTCTCGAATCGGGATGCGTAGCGAACGCAATCCATGCGCGTGCCCTACGCCGGATGGATTGCGAAGACGATTCGGTCGTTCTTTCGAAACGCGGCAAAGAAGTCGAGCAGTTGCTTCCACGGCACGTATTTTCGATTGAGCGCGCGCATACCCGTCGCGGCAGCTTCGCCCTGCAGAATTTCAACCCGCGCGTCCACCCAATCTCCGCTCACGTTGCCGCGCATGTCGCACGGCGCGACCCTCACGCGTGGATTATTCCGAATGCGCTTCGCCTTGCCCGAATCGCCGGTGCTGTAGACGTAGAGCACAGGCGCGGGCGTGTCGAGCCCGGCCTCGGCGAACCACACCGGCGTCTTAACGCCCTCGCCGCTCTTTCGAAATGTCTCGACGCTGATGTACTTGTGGCCCGCAAAGGCTTGGAATGATTCGCCCGGTGTCATGACTTCGCCATCCTCTCGCACGCCACGGAAATATCGGGGAGCTTGCAATTGCAATGAAGAATGGTGCCGGGGGGCAGAGTTGAACTGCCTACGCCGGCCTTTTCAGGGCCGCGCTCTACCGGTGAGCTACCCCGGCACCGGGAGAAACCAACATTTTAGACAAAAGGCTGAAGCAGCGAAAGGGAAATGCGCGATCCAAGAATCGGCCTGAAGTCGATCTCCTCACGGCTTTGGAGGCTGCGGATCAAGTCAAAAGCGCCGTCATTCCGAGGAGCGCAGCGACGAGGAATCCCTCTTTTGCGAGCATTTACACCAAGAGGGATCCCTCGTCCGCCTCAGCGGACTCGGGATGACGGCGTTTATGCTTTTTCCCACAAGCGGTTCGTTCGATGTTAGGGGGTTCGCGCAATCACGCACGCTGTGCTTTCCTTCCCAGCGCTTTTACGTCTGATAGGGGTTGGTTTATGGTAGGGTAATTGTTTGGCTTGGGGACTTATTGAATCGTCAGACTCTGCCACGCGGACTCCCCAATCGCACTCCGGAAAGCAGTTCAATAACTTGAAAGGGCTCCTAATGAAACGAGTCATGCTGGTGGTGGTTTGCGGCCTCGCGCTCGGCGCGGCGGCGCAGGCGCAAAGATTGCCGGGAAACGTGATTCCCGAAAGCTACACTCTGACTTTCACGCCCGATCTCGCGAAGGCGACGTTTACGGGCGACGAAACGATCCACGTCCGCGTCGAACACGCCGCGACGTCCATCGTCCTAAACTCCGCGGAAATTCAATTTCAGGATGTAACGATCTCCTCGGGCGGCGTCGAGCAAAAGGCCTCGGTAGTCTCCGATGAAAAAGCCGAGCAGACCACATTCAGCGTTCCGAAAGAAATCGCCGCCGGTCCGGCCGAGATTCACATTCATTTCACGGGCATTCTCAACGACAAGCTCCGCGGTTTCTACCTGAGCCAGACGCCGCGCCATCGTTACGCCGTGACGCAATTTGAAGCCACCGACGCGCGCCGCGCGTTTCCGTCGTTCGATCAGCCGGACATGAAGGCCGTATTTCACATCACGCTCGTCATCGACAAGGGCGACACCGCGATCTCCAACACCACCATCGAGTCCGACACGCCGGGCCCCGGAGATGCAAAGCACACCGTGAAATTCTCGGCGACGCCCAAGGTGTCGTCCTATCTCGTCGCGTTTCTCGTCGGTGATTTCCAGTGCCTTGAAGGATCGGCCGACGATATCCCGATCCGCGTTTGCGCTACGCCGGATAAGAAAGAACTCGGTGCGTTTGCGCTTACATCAGCTGAAAACATCCTGAAGTATTACGACAAGTACTACTACACGAAATACCCGTTCAAAAAGCTCGACATCATTGGCATCCCGGATTTCTCGGCCGGCGCGATGGAAAATATCGGCGCGATTACGTTTCGCGAATCCGATTTGCTGCTGGACGACAAGACGGCCTCCTACGATTCGCACCGGGGCATCGCCTCCGTCATCGCCCACGAAATGGCGCATCAATGGTTCGGCGATCTCGTGACCATGAAATGGTGGGACAACATCTGGCTCAACGAAGGATTTGCAACGTGGATGTCGTGGAAACCGCTCGAGGCCTGGCATCCGGAGTGGCACAACGAGCTCGACGAAATCGAAGAGACCGGCGCGGCGCTCAGTACGGATTCAATCGCGTCGGTCCGGCCGATCCGTGCGAAAGCCGAAACGCCGGCGGAAATTTCCGCGCTCTTTGACGGCATCGCGTACGGCAAGGCAGCCTCCGTGCTGCGCGCGGTGGAAGCGTACGTTGGCCCTGAGACTTTCCGTAAGGGCGTCAACGCCTATCTAGAAAAGCACGCTTACGGCAACACCACTGCCGAAGATTTCTGGAATCAGATCGCGGCGACTTCTGGAAAACCGATTGACAAGATCATGTCCGGCTTCGTGGATCAGCCGGGCGCGCCTCTGGTGGGCGTGAAGGCTGCTTGCCACGGCGACGCGACGGCTGTGACGTTGACTCAGACCCGCTATTTTGCGGATTCCGCGAAACTGGACGCCGGATCGACGGAGCTGTGGGATATACCCGTGTCGTTGCGATCTTCGCTCTTGAAGGACGCGCCGTACGTCTTGCTCGCCGGACGCGAACAGACCTTCGAGCTTCCAGGATGCGCGCAGTGGGTGCTCGCGAACGAAGGCGCGCGCGGCTACTACCGCACGCAGTACGATCCGGCTGCGTTCGCAAAAATCAGCGCTGAGTTGGAATCCCGCTTTTCTCCGGAAGATCGAATTCGCTTTCTCGGTGACACATGGGCGATGGTTCGCGTCGGCCGATTGAGCATCGCGGATTACCTTCAGACGCTCGAGGAAATGCAGGGAGAACGCGAGCGTGCCGTCGTTGACGTCATGATCGGGCACATCCCCGAAATCCACGATCAGGTGGTGTCCTCGGCCGAGCGTCCAGCGTTCGAAGCCTGGGTGCGGAATTTTCTCCGGCCTATCGCGAACGATCTTGGCAAGTCGCCCACGCCCGGCGAATCGCAAGAGCGCCAGGCGCTGCGTACGGACGTTTTCGGCACGCTCGCTTCGTACGGTCGCGATCCGGACTTGATCGCGCAATCGCGGACGCTGACGGAAGCGTACATGAAGGATCCCGCGTCGGTGGAGGAAGCGCTTGCCGGCAATGCGCTCGCCGTGGCCGCGCAGAATGGCGACGCGGCGCTCTACGACCAGTTCCTCGAGCATTTGAAAACGGCCAAGACTCCCGGCGAGTATTATTCGTATCTCGGCTCGCTCACATTGTTTCCGGACCCGGCGCTCACCAAGCGCACTTTTGATTTCGTGCTCAGTCCTGCCGTGCGAAATCAGGATATGTTTCTGCTGGTAGGGGCGCTCCAGAATCCCGATACTCAGGCCACGGCCTGGGATCTCTTCAAAGCCGACTATCCGCAGATTACGGCCAAGATTGACGCATCACTCGGCGGCGCTCTCGTGCAGGTGGCGGGAATTTTCTGCGATTCAAAGCTGCGCGACGACTCGCTCCAGTTTTTCCGCGATAAAAACATTCCCGGATCGGAGCGGATGCTCGAAAACGCGAAGGATCAGGCGAATGCCTGCATCGAACTGCGCACGCACCAGCAGGCGAATCTCTCAGCGTTTCTGAAGAAGTAGGGAAGCGCGCGGCTCGCGGCGCACCCACGGTGCAGCGAGCCTCTTTGTGCGCAACGAGCCGCTAGTGCACGGATTCGTCGAATTCGCGGATCCAATCTTTCTTCTTGAGAACTTCTCTCGGCTTCGCGCCGTCGGCGGGCCCGACGATTCCGTCCTTCTCCATAATGTCAATCAGCCTCGCCGCGCGGCCATAGCCGACTCGCAGCCTGCGCTGCAGCGTCGAGGTTGAAGCGCGGCCCATCTCGCAGACCACACGCACGGCGTCGTGGTACAAATCGTCGTCCACCTCTTCACCGGCTTCGCCCGTGCCTGCCGCCGCGTTTTCGTCCTTCGGAGGCTTGAGCAACTCCTCGTTGTAAACCGCCTTCGCCTGTTCGCGCCAGAACGAGCACACCGCCGCGATCTCTTCCTCGGTCACGTAGGGCCCGTGGATGCGATGCAGCCGCGAAGATCCCGCCGGCAGATAGAGCATGTCGCCCTTGCCGAGGAGCGATTCGGATCCGTTGGCGTCGAGAATCGTGCGCGAATCCACCTTGCTCGCCACACGGAACGATATGCGCGCAGGAAAATTCGCCTTGATGAGGCCGGTAATGACGTCGACCGACGGCCGCTGCGTCGCGAGGATCAGGTGAATTCCCACGGCGCGCGCCATTTGTGCGAGCCGTGTGATGGACTCTTCGACGTTGTTCGTGTCCACCATCATGAGGTCGGCCAGCTCGTCAATCACGATCACCAGATAAGGCAGCGGCTTGTGTTCTTCGTCTTCGA
Source organism: uncultured Acidobacteriota bacterium (assembly GCA_963838705.1). Lineage (GTDB taxonomy): Bacteria > Acidobacteriota > Terriglobia > Acidiferrales > UBA7541 > Palsa-147. Next base: position 64,265 of record CAWIRU010000009.1, read on the forward strand.
CGCTATCGAAGAGCGAGAGCGACTGATTTTTCTGGAACGTGCGGTTGTATTGGTCAATGTTCCGCACGCCGCGCTGCGCGAGCAGCTTCAGGCGCCGCTCCATCTCGCGCGTGGCGTTCCGCAAAACGTTTGATGCGACCTTTGCATCGGTGACGACCGGCGTGTATAGGTGCGGAATGTCTTCGTAAAGTCCGAGTTCGAGGCGTTTTGGATCAACGAGAACGAGCTTCAATTCCTCGGGCGTCGCCGTGTAGAGCATTCCCATCAGCAGGGAATTGATGAACACGCTTTTGCCGGTACCCGTCGAGCCGGCGATCAATAAGTGCGGCATCTGCGTCAAATCGGCGACGCGAATCCGCCCGATCAAGTCCTTGCCGAGCGGCATCGTCAGCTTGGAAGCCGAGTGGACGAACTCGGGCGATTCGATGACTTCGCGAAGAGCGATTGTCTCGCGGTGCGGATTTGGCACCTCGATGCCGACCGTGGATTTGCCCGGAATGCGCTCGATGAGCAGCGACTCGGCTCGCAGCGCGAGGCATAGGTCTTCGGCGAGACCGGTGATCCGGCTGTATTTGATGCCCGCCTCCGGCTTGAATTCGAACGTCGTGACCACGGGGCCGGGATTGATCTGCGTGATGTGACCCTTGACATCGAACTCTTCGGACTTCTGGACGATCGCTCGCGCGTAATCCTTCAATTCATCTTCGTCCATCTTTTCGCCGTGCTCGGGAGGACGCAGCAGCGTGGTCGAAGGGAGCCGGTAGCTGGTCTTGCCTTTCGCGATCTTGGGCTCGACGGCAGGCCGAGGTTTCGCGGGCGCGATTTCGGAATCACGGAATTTGATCACCGAGGGGACGCGCGAAGCAGTTTCCGTCTCGGAATCCTCCTCGGGCTCGTCTTCAACCGCGACCTCCGCGCCTTCTTTAGAGGAAACCGTCTGTGTAGGCACGGCCCTGCGTCCCGAAATCCTGATCTCTTCCATCTTGCGGCGCAGGCGCTGCGATTCGCGCTCTTCGCGCCAATCTTTGAGCCGAACGACCATGCGTCCGAGATAGCCTTCCGAGCCCATGGGCGCGCGCAGCCATTCGGCCGCGGCGCTGAATGAAAACCTCGTCGTCAGAAAAAGCGCGGTGAGAACGCAGGCGATGCCAACCAAATTCGCGCCAACTGGATTGAGCGCCCCGCGCAAGCCGGACGCCAGCACCGTGCCGAGCAGCCCGCCTGCCGGGATAGCCCCGCGGACATCCGGGAAGTGCATCAATGCAAGTTGAGCCGGCAGGAATAGAAACATCATGGTCACGCCGACTATCTTTGCAATCGGCGAAGCAATCGCGTGGCTCCGGAACCATCTCATTCCCACGATGAAAATCGCTGCCGGAATCAAGAACGCGCCATAGCCGCAAAACTGGAAGAGCAAGTCGGCCAGATGGGCGCCGAACGGCCCGATCCAATTTCGCGCGGGCCCTGAAGATGGCGCCGCCGCGGCGACGTTAAACGAAGGGTCCTGGGGCGAATAGGAAAGCAGGCTCAGCGCCAGCAGCACCGCCGCCATAAGGCACACAAATCCAACCATTTCATTGAAACGTTTATTTTCAGTTGGGCTCAGGATGCGCACGAAAATCTCCCTTGGACAGGGGAAGGCCTGTTTACGACTGGGAGCACGCGGGCGCTATCGCGCGGAGCCCATGGGGAGGAACGCGAGTAACAAAATGACTATACCAAAGAGGATTCGGTAGTAAATAAATAGTTTGAGTGTGCGTGTCTGCAAATAGCGCAGGAAGAAGGCGATGACGAGATAGCCGACGATGGCGGAAACAGCGACGCTGATGGTGAGCGTGGACATCGGCAAATCGAGCCCGCCGGCGTGTCGCATCTTGATCAGCCCGGGCAATTCTTTCGCTGCCGCCCCGGCGATGAGCGGAGTGGAAAGCAGGAACGAAAAGCGGGCGGCCGCTTCGCGCGTCAACCCGCGGAACAGTCCGGTGGTAATCGTGATGCCGGAGCGCGAAACGCCGGGGAAGAGCGCGGTCGACTGCGCAATGCCGATCGTCATCGCGTCGGTGAGTCCGATGCGCTCCATGCCGCGGTTGAGCTTGCTGACATACTCGGCGTACCACATCAGCAGCGCGACGCCGATCATGACGATGGCAATTGGACGCGGGTCGCGCAAATATTCCTCGATTTTCTTTTCGAAGAGGAAGCCGACGATGGCGCCGGGAATTGTCGCTGCGACGAGATACCAGAACATCCGGCGGTTGTGTTGAATTTGTTCGCTGCTCGCGCTGCTTGGATAATTGAATCCTAGCCCCGCGAGCGTGAGCTCAATCCAGTCGCGAAAGAAGTAGACGACCACGGCGATGAGCGTGCCCGCGTGAAGCGCGACGTCGAACGCCAGCCCTTGATCAGGCCAGCCGAGCAGTTTCGGGATCAGAATCAAGTGCGCGCTGCTGCTGACGGGGAGAAATTCCGTCAGCCCCTGCACGATTGCCAGAACGATCGCCTGGAAAAGAGACATTTCGAATCAGCTCCGCCCACTTCGTGAAGCTGCTGCGTTCAACGGCTTGATCATAGCGTAGGCGCTGAGCCCGCCCGGATAGTAATTCTTCAAAATACCGCGCGAAAGATAACCGTGCTTGTTCCAGAAGGCAATCGCTCCGGGGTTATTCACCGCGGTTTCAATTTCGATCGTCGTGACGCCCTGCCGCGCCAACCGCGCTTCCGATTCGCGCACCAGCGCCGATCCCGCGCCCGTACGGCGGAATTGTTCGAATACGTCAATTGTGATGATGTGGCCGACGTGTTCCCAGTGTGCCGAAAGCAGAAACCCGGCGATTACGGCGTCGCGCTCGGCGACGATTCCTTCGGCGCCCGGCAGCCGCAGGTACCAGCGCAGTTCCCGCCGCGAATACGCAATCTCCGGCGGATAGCAGGCCTGATCGATTTCGTAAATCGTCTCGAAATCGTCCGCGCGCAGCGTCCGCAATCTCATCGCGCTCGCAGTCGATTGTTGTTTCGCCTCAGGCATCAATTAATCCCGCGATTGATCCGGTAAGTTGTCCCGCAATTCGATCCGCGATCTGTCCTGCTATCCACCCGGCGATTCACCCGCGCGCGGCACCGCTAACCGCGCGTCATTCCGAGGAGGACCCGGTGAGGGTCCGACGAGGAATCTGCGTTTTCTTCCCGCCGTGCGCCACAGCGATCGTTCAAATCTGAAATCTCAAATTTCCAGAATGACCGGCAGAATAAGCGGCCGCTTCGCCGTCTGCTTGTTCAGAAAGCGCTTCAGGTCCACGCGGATTTTTTCCTTGATGACGCCCCAATCCTTTTTTTCTTCCGCCGTGGATTGCTCGATCGTCTTCAGGATGATTTCGCGCGCCTTGCCCATCAATTCCTGGCCGTCATCCGACGGCACAAATCCGCGCGAAACGATCTCCGGCTGCCCTTCGAGTTTCCCCGTGTGCTTGTCAATCGCGAGAATCGGCACCACCACGCCGTCTTCCGCGAGATGCCGCCGCTCGCGAATCACCACTTCTTCAATTTCTTCGAGCGAGCCCGAATCCACCAGAACGCGCCCGGCGGTCACCGGTTCGCGGCGAAACGCGCCATCCGCTGTGAATTCAATCGGCTGGCCGCTTTCGAGCAGGAAAATTTCGCCGGAGACGGCGCCAACCTGCTGCGCGAGCGCCGCGTGGCGGAAGAGATGCCGGTACTCGCCGTGCAGCGGAATAAAATATTTCGGCCGCACGAGATTCAGCACCAGCTTCATCTCTTCCTGGCTGCCGTGGCCGGAGACGTGAATCGGCGCGGAGCGTCCGCCTTCGTAGTAGACGAGCACCTGCCGCCGGAAGAAATGGTCAATCATCCGGAAAATCGCTTTTTCATTTCCGGGTATGATTCGAGCGGACAAAACGACGGTATCGTTTTCTTCGATGCTCACGTAACGGTGATTGTCCACGGCAATCCGCGAAAGCGACGACATCGGCTCGGCCTGCGTGCCGCTCGCTAGAATCGCGAGTTTGTGCGGATCGTACGTGCGCAAATCCTGCGGCCGGACGAGGCTTCCATCGGGAATCCGAAGCCGGTCGAGCGAGTGGGCGATCTCGACGTTGTCCACCATGCTGCGCCCGACAAATCCGATCTTCCGGCCGCACATCGTGGCGATGTCAATCACCTGCTGGATGCGGTGAATCGAGCTTGCGAAGCAGGAGAAGACGATCTTGCGCGGCGCCGCTCGGCAAAGTTCCTCGAGCGGCATCGTCACGGCGCGCTCGGAAGGCGTGAATCCCGGGCGCTCGACGTTCGTGCTGTCGCTGAAGAGCGCAAGCACGCCTTCCTGCCCGTAGCGCGCGAACGCGTGCAGGTCAAACGGCTTTTCGTCCACCGGCGTCTGGTCAATTTTGAAATCGCCGGTATGGATAATCACGCCGACGGGAGTGCGAATCGCCAGCGCGACGCAATCAATCGTGCTATGCGTGACGTGCAGAAATTCGATCTGGAACGGCCCGAGCTCGACGCGATGCCCCGGCGCGATTTCACGCAGGTCGGCATCCTCGAGAGCATTTCGCTCCTCGAGCTTCTTGCGCACGAGCGCCAGCGTAAATTGCGTGCCGTAGATCGGAACGTTGAGATCGCCGAGAATGTAGGGAAGCGCGCCGATGTGGTCTTCATGCGCGTGGGTCAGAAAAATAGCGCGGACCATATGGCGATGCTGCTTCAGATACGTGATGTCCGGGATGACAATGTCCACGCCGAGCAGCTCGGCCTCAGGGAACATCAGGCCCGCATCAATGACGATGATGTCGTCACCGCTGCGCAACACCATCATGTTCATGCCGAACTCGCCGAGGCCGCCGAGTGGAATTGCCAGGACGGAAGGTTTACTCAAGGAGGTCCTTCACTTTTTCATTTCGCCGACACCGTACCACATGCCGCTGGAGAGACATGATTCGCGCGGCGCGGATCAGTCGCCGCTCCCGCTGAAGAGGCGCGCGATCGCCACGAGAAGCACGGCCCCGACGGTCGCCGCCGCCAAACTTCCGAAGAATCCAAACGCCGCAATATTGAGCCTTTGAAATATCCATCCCCCGATCACCGCGCCAATCAGTCCGAGGATCACGTTGGCCAGGCATCCGAACCCGCGGCCGCGCGATACCGTCCCCGCCAGCCATCCGGCGATGAGGCCAATGATGATCCACGAAATAAATCCGTGTTCGGGTCGAGTGAGGTAGATTTGGATGTTGTTTTGAATGATGCCGGCGATCACCGTACTCATATCGGCTCCCGTCATTTCACGCGGCGCGCTCTCGTCCTGCCACTTTCCTGTTTTCTATTTTCTTTGTTTGTAATATCAATGGTGCGCGTGAATCTGCGCCATCGCGATTTATTCGCACCGTTCAAGTACATTACCTGCGGAGGCCCTGAATGGCAAAGAAAAAGGGTGTGACCGGAAGAATCCTCCACGATCCGATCAAGGATCACCTCACGCCGATGTTGCCGCTCGATCTTTCGAAAATCCACACGGTGGATGAGCTCGTGCGCGCGATGGGCAGGACCGCTTTCACCGGCCGGCAGATCGGCGATGGCGTCGACGTGCTCGAAGAAATGGCGCGCGATAAAGATTGTTTCATCGTCATGACGCTCGCGGGCGCGATGACGGTCGCGAAGATGGGCCTGATCTTCTGCGACTTGATCGAATCCGGCATCGTTCGCGCGATCGTTTCCACCGGCGCGCTGATGGCGCACGGCCTCGTCGAAGCCACGGGTCTAAAGCATTACCGCTACGATCCGAAAATGGACGATCGCGAACTTTTCAAGGCAGGCTACAACCGCGTCTACGATTCTCTCGAGCCGGAAACGAATCTGGATCACGTCGAGGAAGTCGTCGAATCCGTCCTTTGGGATTGGGATCCCGATGACGTCGTGTGCAGTTGGAAACTGCATCGCCGAATCGGCGAATATCTTCTCAAGCATTCTGAGGGGCGCGGCATTCTCAAGTCCGCCGCCGCGCACAACGTCCCCATTTTCGTTCCCGCGTTCAGCGATTCCGAACTCGGAATCGATTTTGTCCTTCACAAAAAGCAGCGGATGCGCAAAGGCATTCCCGTCTTGCGGTTTGATCCATTCGAAGATTTCGAATATTACGCGAACACAATGCTGGCGACGAAGCGCATGGGCATCCTGACCGTCGGCGGCGGCGTCCCGCGCAACTGGGCCCAACAATTCGGCGTGTACGCCGAGCTTCTGGCGCGGCGCGGCTACGAAAAAATTCCGCTCAAACGCTACAACTACGGCGTGCGCATCTGCCCCGAGCCCGTGCATTGGGGCGGCCTCTCGGGCAGCACTTACACGGAAGCCGTATCGTGGGGAAAATTTGTGCCGCCGGAAGAAGGCGGGCGACTCGCCGAAGTTTTCGACGATGCCACGGTCGCGCTCCCGCTCATGGCCGCTGCGCTTTTCGAGCGCCTCGGCTATTTCAAGAAGAGGAAACGATAGGCTCCGCGACGCGCACGACGCTGTTTCGAACGAGCCAGCGCCCGCTGAATCGCATCGGCACGCCTTCGCCATCCAGCATGCTCGCCGGATCACCCTCGCGCTTTGCGTGAATGTGAAGATGCGGCTGAGAAGTATTGCCTGAATTTCCGACGCGCCCGATGATTTGTCCCGCACGAACGACGTCGCCTGCGCGCACGGACACGCTGCCGTTCTTCAGGTGCGCCAAGCCAACATAAATATCTGCATTGCCGTAGCGGACCACCACGTGATTGCCAGCCGGACGCTGCGAATCGCGCACGCCGATATCCAAATCAGGAAATCCATCCGCGGCTGCTGTGACAACGCCGTCGCACGGGCATAATACCGGCTCATCGTAGATGCAAGTCGAGTAGCGCGATTCGAGTGGTGATTCGCCGGTGCTCCAACCAAAGCGATTCAGCTTCAATATGTCGAGCGCGAATTTTTGTGACGGCACTCGAAAATGGTGATTAAGGAGCGTTGAGTTTCCGCCCTGCGCAATGTAATACGTCCCCCCAGCGAGCGGAAAAGTCAAATCGATCCATTCCTGTTCCCAAAGACGTACAGGCCGAGACCGCCGCCAACGTTCGGCGCTCACGATGCAAACGACCGCAATCCCGATAAAAAACCAGCGCCCGCTGTGATATGCGCCTACAAGAAAAACGGCGCTGAATATGTACCGCAGATAGAAATTCCAGAATCCCCATGGAAGCGCGGCGGACCAAAAAGAGAAGAGAGCTACGGTAAACGCGAACACAACCCAGGCTTCCCGCGCGACGAACCAAACGGCGGCACATAGCGCGCACATGAGCAGCGGCGCCAAGAACTTGCGATATTGAAATCGACGCTTAGGGAAGGATGTTTTGGCCGGAGCGGAGTTAATCGTCTTCGCCAAGCAGAATTGCAGCGGAGAGTACGGTGGTCCACAGCCCGCGCTTATCGCCGACGGCGGACTGCGTGATGTTCATCGTGCGGACGATCTTGTTCGAGATGCGATAAACTTCCTTCTTCTCATCCCACGACAAATCCGGATCGAATTCGACGTTCAGCGTCGTCGCCAGCATTTCCGCCGCGAGTTCTTCGCAGTATTCTCCGGCAACTTCTTCCGTCTCTCCGAACGAATGGTGCTCGGAAAGATATCCGAACATGGATTTATCGCCGGGAAGCGCGAGGCCGACGCCCGCGGCAATCAGCCGGTGCGGTTCGCGCGTCTGGTTTTCGCTGATGACGCAGAACGCCACCTGTCCGGGCTTCAAATGTTTCAAGCCCTCGCTCCGTGAAATCAATTTGCAGTAGGGGGGAAAAATCGAGGAGACGCGAACGATATTGCAGGCCGCCACGCCCGCGTTGCGCAGCGCGAGCTCGAAGCTCGAAAGCCTCTCGCGATGTTTTCCGACTCCTTTGGTGAGGAAAATCCTGGTCGCGACGAATGCCATATTTCGTGCCGGGCTTTGGCTCCTCCGCTCGTTAGAGCCGGAAAAATTTCACGTGACGAAAATTAGCAAGAAGGTGCATGAGTGTCAACGTAAATTGAACCTTTCGGCGAGATGAATGCTGTCACATCGCGCACACCTCTGAGCTGAATTTTGGCGCTTTGTGACATTCCGGCAACCGTAGGGCCCGTCGGCAGACGGGCCGCTTTTTTGCATCGCGGGTGGCTATCTTGTACTTCGCTCCGCCGCTTCCTCCTGCGCGGCTCGCAAAATCGCATCAAGCGCCTCGCGCGGCTCGACGCGCCAGTTGCCGTCGGCTTCCGTGGGAATGGATTTCGTGCGCGCGAGGTAGTCAATGATCAGTTCGCGAATCTCGTCGCTCGAACGCGCGACGATCGGCAAATCTTTGTACACGCTATACCCGCCGCCTCCGGTGTAGCGGTAGTTGTTGATCGCGACGCGCAACTTCTGCGCCGGATCGAGCGTCGCGCCCTTATATTTGAGATCTCGAATTCGCTGGCCGACCGGCTGCGTGAGGTCAATCACGTACGAAACGCCCTCGGCGTTATCCGAGTTGTATCCCGGAAGTTTTTCCTTCTGTTCTTCAGCGAGCGGCCATCCGGAATAAAAGCTCGCAGCATGTTCGAGCGCGTCTTTCAATTGCGCGCCGGTCATCTCCACGGTGTAGAGCGTGTTCTCGTAAACGTACAGCGCCGCGATCTGACGCACCGTAACCGGCCCGGCGGGAATCTTCATTCCCGGAAAAAACATCGTCGCCATAGAAACATCGGCATGTCCCGCATCGAGTTGCACCTTGTGAATCAAATCCACAAGCGGATCGTCCATGTAACGCGCGGTGAGCCCGTCGAGCGCCTTTGCCGAAGTCGCGATCGGCGTATCGAGATATTTCTCGGTCGCCTGATGATACGGAGCGACGATTCGCGCAATTCCCGGATCTTCGGCCACGCTGTCCGTCGCCGGGATCGTCCGCGAATGCTTCGAGACAATTTTCCACGCGCCCGTCGCATCGCGCTCCATTTTGATGTCGGCGCGGGCGAGCGATCCGCCCCAATTCTTGGCTTGCGACAGCAGCACGCCGTGAACCATGAGCTCGGGCATTTCCTGATGCGTATGTCCGTAGAAAATCATGTCAATGTCTGGAACCTCGTCGGCAAATTCCCACGCCGCGTTTTCATCGCGCAGGTCCGCGCTTCCGAAAGGCTCGCCCGTCTTCGGATCGCGATCGAGTCCCGAGTGCATAATCACGACAACGAGATCGGCCTTTTTCCTGACGACTGGCACAATTCTCTTTGCCGTCTCGACGATCGGCTCGAATTCGTAGCCGCGGTAATGGTCGGGAATTTCCCATCGCGGCACTCCCGGCGTGATGAAGCCGATGATTCCCACGCGCACGCCGTCCACATTTCGAATCACGTACGGCGGTATGTACGCCGTCCCCGCCGTGTAAATCTGCTTCAAGTTCGCCGCCAACCACGGAAAGTGCGACTCGAGCTTCGCTTTCCACATCGAATCGAGGCCAAAATTAAATTCGTGATTGCCGACGGCCATCGCGTCGTAGTGCATCGCGTTGAACGCCGCAATCGCCGGGTTCGGCTTCGACGCGTCCTTCTTTGCAAAGTAGTAGACGAGCGGCGTGCCCTGCGTCGTATCGCCGCAATCGAGTAGCAGCGCGTGCGGCGCTTCGGCGCGCTGCTGCTTCACAAGCGTCGCCATTTTCGTCAGCCCGTATGGAACTGGCTTGTCAGCGTAATAATCCCAAGACGCGAGATGGCCGTGAGAATCAGTTGTGCTGAGCAGAGTGATTGTCACCGCAGACGGCGCCGCGTGCGCCGTCTTAGGCGCTTGCGATGGCTTGGGCGTCGTCTGTGCGGCGCCCTGTTGTGCGTAAACGGCCGGACCAGCGCCAATGACGGCGAATAACAGCAGTGATCTGATAAATCTCGCGCGATTTGGCACGAATGGCTCCAATTACCGACGCGCCGCAGTCTAACACAGCGGACAAAATGACCGCAGCTCGTGCGTGCGCGGCTTGAAAAGCGTTCGCCGGGTCCCTATACTGACTTTGGCGCTCGTTTCGCGCGCGATGCAGATTCGAGCGAGCGATTCGAGCCGCCGGATCACGGAGGAACTTTCGGAGTGGCCAGTCCAGCCGTCGTTGCTGAGTCCAAACGAAGCTATGTCCTCGACAAACTGCATTCCCTCAGCGGCGTAATTCCCATAGGCGTTTTTCTTCTCGAGCACTTTTTCGAAAATAGCTACGCGCTCGTCAGCCCGGAGAAATACAACTTCGTCGCCGGCAAGCTCGAGACGATTCCGTGGCGCGTCCCCGTGGAATTTCTCGGCATCTGGATGCCGATCCTCTTTCACGGCGTCTACGGCTTGTACATCTGGTGGAAGGGGAAGTCGAACGCCCTCGGCCATCCGTGGATGTCGAACTGGATGTACGTTCTCCAGCGCTGGACGGGAATCGTCGCGTTCGTCTATATCGGCTGGCATCTCTGGACCGAGCGGTTCGTCACGCACGGACGCACAACGTATGCCGCCGTTGCCGACGATCTCGCCAATCCCTACTACGTCGCGTTCTACGTCATCGGCATCGTCGCCGCGTCGTTTCATCTCGGCAACGGTCTCTGGAATTTTGCGTGCAAGTGGGGAATCGCAATCAGCCCTCGCGCGCAGCGTGCGGCCGCGATTTTTGGGGCGCTCGTCGCCATCGTCTTCACTCTGGTGGGTCTAACGATCGTCGCAGGCTTCCATTATCACTGGCGCCCGCTCGACACCTACGTCCAATGAAGAATCCACGGATCATAATCGTTGGCGGCGGTCTGGCCGGACTCATGGCAGCGATTCGTGTTGCCGAATCCGGCGTGCCCGTTGATCTTTTTTCGATTGTCCCGGTGAAGCGCTCGCACTCCGTTTGCGCTCAGGGCGGAATCAACGCGGCGAAAAATCTGAAAGGCGAAGGCGACTCAACGTACAAGCATTTCGACGACACCATTTACGGCGGCGACTTCCTCGCCAACCAGCCGCTCGTAAAAGGAATGTGTGAAGCCGCGCCCGCGATCATAGATCTTCTCGATCGCATGGGCGTCATGTTCAATCGCACACCTGAAGGTTTGCTCGATTTCCGGCGTTTCGGTGGCACGCTCTATAACCGCACCGCTTTCGCCGGCGCCACCACCGGCCAGCAATTGCTTTACGCCCTGGACGAGCAGGTGCGCCGCGCCGAGAGCGAAGGCAAAATCCGCAAATACGAAGGCTGGACGTTTCTCTCCGCCGTCATTGATAACGGCGGCATCTGCCGCGGCATCTGCGCCATGGATTTGAAGACCATGGAAGTCCGTACCTTCCGCGCCGACGCCTCGATTTTCTGCACCGGCGGAATCGGCGCCGTTTTCGTTCGTTCGACGAACTCCGTCGTTTGCACCGGCTCCGCGCAATCCGCGCTCTTCCAGCAGGGCGTCTACTACGCGAACGGCGAATTCATTCAGGTGCACCCTACCGCGATTCCGGGCGAAGACAAACTGCGCCTGATGAGCGAATCGGCGCGCGGTGAAGGCGGCCGCGTCTGGGTGCCGAAACAGCCGGGCGACAAACGCCCCGCGAATTCGATTCCGGAAAGCGAGCGCTTCTATTTTCTCGAAGAGTGGTACCCGAAATACGCGAACCTCGTCCCTCGCGATGTCGCCACGCGCGCGATTCATAAAGTCGTCTACGAGGAGAAACTCGGCGTCGGCGGCGAACCCGCCGTTTATTTGGACGTCACGCACATTCCGCGCGAAGTTCTCGATCGCAAGCTCGAAGGCATTCTCGAAATCTACGAAAAGTTCGTCGGCGTTGACCCCCGCAAAGAGCCCATGAAAGTTTTCCCGGCCATGCACTACACCATGGGCGGCCTCTGGGTGGACAACGAGAACCAGGCGACAAACGTTCCGGGAATTTACGCTGCCGGAGAATGCGATTATCAATATCACGGCGCAAACCGCCTTGGCGCGAATTCGCTCGTGTCCTGCATCTACGGCGGAATGCTCGCCGGCCCCGCGTCCGTGCGTTACGCGCGCAATCTTGAGAAAGGCTCGGACTCAACCGACGAGAGCGTCTTCGAAGCCGAGCGCGTCCGCCAACGCGAGGCGAACGATCGCTTGCTCCACCAGCAGGGAAGCGAGAACCCGATTACCATTTGGAAAGAGCTCGGCGACACGATGACGGAAAACGTCACGGTCATCCGCTATAACAACAAGATGCAGCAAACGCTCGCGAAGATTGACGCGCTCGAAGAACGCTACAAGCGCATCAATCTCTCCGACCGCACGCAGTGGGCGAATCAAACGCTGCAATTCGCGCGCGAGCTCGAGAACATGCTCATTCTCGCGCGGGTGATCACACTCGGCGCGATTGCGCGCGACGAAACTCGCGGCGCGCATTACAAGCCCGATTTTCCGGAACGTGACGACGCGAATTGGCTGAAGACGACTAAGGCGAGTTACAACGGCGGAAAAATAAAGCTCGAATACGAGCCCGTGGACATTTCACTGATTCCGCCGCGCGAGCGCAAATACACCGCCACGAAGTAGGACGCGCTTGTAGGATGTCCTGCTATTGGTTCGTAGGGGCGGGTCTCAGACCCGCCTGCTCGGGACGCCGCTCGATCCGATCGGTCCCGGGTTTGTAGGGGCGCTGCTTGCTGCGCCCCGGTTTTGCGCGATCGAAGGCGAGAAACTATGCCCGACAAAACATTCATAGTCCGTGTAAAACGCCAGCAACATCCGGACGAAGCAACACGCTGGGACGAATTCGAGCTGCGTTACCGCCCGCACCTGAACATAATCACGTGCCTGCGCGACATCGCCGAACATCCAACCACGCGCGACGGCCGCGAAGTCACACCCGTAAGCTACGACGCCAATTGCCTCGAAGAAGTCTGCGGCGCCTGCGCGATGCTGATCAACGGCCAGCCGCGCCAGGCCTGCTCCGCGCTGGTGGATTCGCTCGATAAGCCAATCCGCCTCGAACCTCTCGAAAAATTTCCGCTCGTCCGCGATCTTCTCGTGGACCGCTCGCAGATGTTCGAAAGCCTGAAGCGCATGCACTGCTGGATTCCGATTGACGGCACGTATCCGCTTGGCGAGGGCCCGCGCATGTCTCCGGCGCTGCAGGAGCAGGGCTATCCCCTTTCGCGCTGCATTTCCTGCGGGAATTGCCTTGAAATCTGTCCGAAGGTGAACGAGCACTCGAATTTCGTCGGCGCCGCAATCATCAGCCAGGTGCGCCTCTTCAATTTGCATCCCACCGGCGCGATGCACGCAAGCGAGCGCCTCGAAGCCATGATGGGCCCCGGCGGAATCGAAGATTGCGATAACGCGCAAAACTGCGTGAAGGTTTGCCCCAAAGGCATTCCGCTCACCGAATCCATCGCCGCCGTCAACGGCCAGGTCCTGCGCCACGCCGTGAAAAGCTGGTTCACCGGCCACGACTAAAATCGCCGCCCTATTCAAATCTCAAATTTCAACACGGGTGGCGCTGCCTTCGTCGCGCCGACCTTTGCCATCTCTCGTAGGGGCGGGTCTCAGACCCGCCCGGCTTTTCCCCCCCGACATTCTGGCGACTTTGCCTTCTGTTGTCATTCCGAGGACGACCCGACGAGGGTCGGACGAGGAATCTGCGTTTGCCCGATCGCGCCGCCCCACTACCGGCCGCACGATCGCGCGGAATTCCACGCCAATTGTATCCGCCAGAAATCGGCACGACAGTTGCTCTGGCGGCGCCGCCGCGTTTCGGGTATAACTCCAACGCACGAAATTTTCGCGCGCACTTGCCGAATTCGAGCGCCGCGCACGGAGAGCAATGATTGATTCGCTCGATGATTACCGGAGCCTCTGTTCTGCTCCTGGTTGCGTTTCCTCTGATCGTGATGACGGCCGCTGACGAAATTTCACCCAAAGCACGACAGCTTCATTTCAGCTCGATCGTCGTCGACACGCACGACGACACCACGCAGCGCCTTCTCGATCCCGGTTTCGATATCGGCGTGCGCCACACCGATGGCGACATTGATATTCCTCGCACGCGCGAAGGCGGCCTCGGCGCGATTTTCTTCTCCATCTGGATGCCCGGGAGCGTCACCGGCCCCGAAGCCGTGAAGCGCTCGCTCGATCAGATTGATGCCGTGCGCGAGATGGTGCGGACGCATTCAAAGGATCTCGTGCTCTGCACCACCGCCGAAGAAGTTCGTAGCGCTCACGCCGCCGGCAAAATCGCCGTGCTGATGGGCGTCGAAGGCGGCCACATGATTGCGATCGATCTCGGCGTCCTACGTTCTTACGCCGCGCTCGGCGTGCGCTACATGACGCTCACTCACAGCGTCAACGACGAATGGGCCGATTCCTCCACCGACAAGCCCGCGCACAACGGCCTCACCGAGTTCGGCAAAGAGGTCGTCCGCGAAATGAACCGCCTCGGCGTGATGGTGGACATCTCGCACGTTGCCGACAAAACTTTCTACGACGCGCTCGAAGTCAGCCGCGCTCCTCTCATCGCGTCGCATTCTTCCTGCCGCGCTCTGTGCAATGCTCCGCGCAACATGACCGATCAAATGATTAAGGATCTCGCCGCAAAAGGCGGCGTAATCCAGATCAATTACCACATCGGTTTTCTCAGCCAAAAATTCCGCGACGCCGACCTGGCGAATCCCGAGCTCTCGAAGCAAATGAACGCGGAAGTGGAGAAGCGCTGCGGCAGAATCGAAAGCTGCCAGCTCATTGAAGGCGAAAGACTCGTGCGCGAAGCGATCGCCGCCGGCAAGCTTCCCCGCGTCGAGTGGACCGAAATTATCGACCACATCGACCACGCGGTCAAACTCGTCGGCGCCGATCACGTCGGCCTCGGCTCCGATTTCGACGGCGCCAATATGCCTTACGGCATGGAAGATGCATCCCATCTCCCGCGCATCACCGACGCGCTCCTAAAAAGGGGTTACTCGGAATCCGACATCAAGAAAATTCTCGGAGGCAACACGCTCCGCGTCATGGAGCAAGTGGAAGCAACCGCACGATCGCTCACGCAAGAACACACGACCAAATAAGGAGATCACCGCCGTGAAGATTTCGAAATTCCGCGCGCCGCTGCTCGCCGCTTTCGTCAGCTTTAGTTTGTTTGCAATCAACGCCGCTGGTCAAACCGGCACGCAGGCCCCGGCGAAGAAACCGGCGGCCACCGCCGGAACAAGGACAACTCATATGAGCTACGACCCCGCATTGCTTCATCCTGCGACGCTCAAGGCGCAGGCGCCCGAAACATTCGAAGTAAAATTCTCGACGACCGCCGGCGATTTCGTCGTGCAGGTGAATCGGTCCTGGGCGCCCATCGGCGCGGACCGCTTCTACAATCTCGTGAAGCATCATTTCTTCGATGGCGAAGCATTCTTCCGCGTCGTCCCCGGATTCATCGTTCAATTCGGCTTGAGCGCCTTTCCGCAGGTGAACGCCGCGTGGCAGAAAGCGAATATCAAGGACGATCCAGTCAAGCAATCAAACAAGCCTGGCACCATCACCTTCGCCACCGCCGGCCCCAACACCCGCACCACGCAGCTCTTCATTAATTTCGGCAACAATGGAGCGCTCGACGGCCAGGGCTTCGCGGCATTCGGTACCGTCACCGAAGGCATGGAAGTCGTGCAGAAGATTTACAGCGGCTACGGAGAGGCGCCCGACCAAAACGAAATTCAGAGCAAGGGGAAGGCGTATCTCGAAGCGAAGTTTCCGAAGCTCGATACGATCAAGTCCGCAACGATCGTTTCGCCCGCGCCGGCCGCAAGCGGAGCTGCTCCGGCCAAGCCGGCGCCGAAACCACAATAGCTCAGTCGAGCCTCAGGCAAACGCGTGAAGCTCAAACCGGCGGGCGGCGCGGGAATCGGGCCGCCCGCTCGAGCGACGTCACATCGAGTCCCGTAGCGAGCAGCCGCCGCCCGATTGCAGACCGCGCGTTCTGCGCGATCGCGAGCAGGATGCATTCGCTCGATACGATCGGTATCATGCGGCCCCCCACGTGATCCTGGAACGGTGCGATTTCATCCGCTTCCTTCAGAACGCCGGTCAATTCGCTCGATAGTTCAAAGTTGCGCCCCACCGCGATCTGGCTCTTGCTTCTCCAGCGCCAGAACGGCTGCGAACCCAGCGCTAGCCACGTCTTCTCCCGCGACGCCCGCACGCCCGCGTAGTATTCGATCCAGTAATTCCACCGCTGCGGGCTGATCCGGCAGAGCTGCCGCATGGTTTTCTCGATCTCGTCCGTCTCGGTCCAAAATCGCGAGAGGCGTTCCCAGTTGTCCATGTAAAGCCCGGCCAGAAGATCCGAGACCTCGATGAATTCCGACGCCCGGCTATGCGCGATCATTACCGCCAATTCAAACGCGCGAAGCAAATCGCGAGTCAGCCGCCGCGGCGTTCCGGCCGCGTCTTTGCTGTCTCCGAGATTCGACGAGCCTTTGCGCGTGGGCATGAGAAGGGGATTGCGCCAGTTTCGATCTAGAGTCCGAGCACGCTCACCAGTTCGCGCACGGAAGCGGCCGATTTGTCGAGCGCGGCCTGCTCTTCCGGCGTCAATTTAATTTCGATGATTTGTTCGATGCCGCGCGCGCCGAGTTTCACCGGCACGCCGACGAACAAGCCTTTCACGCCGTACTCGCCTTCGAGGTACGCCGCGCACGGCAAAATCTTTTTCTTGTCGTGGAGAATCGCCTTCACCATCTCGACCACCGCCGCCGACGGCGCGTAATATGCCGAGCCGGTCTTTAGCAAATTGACGATTTCCGCCCCGCCCTTGCGCGTCCGGGTCACGATCGCATCGATCTTTTCCTTCGAGAGCAATTCCGGCAGCGGAATCCCCGCGACGGTCGAATAGCGCGCGAGCGGAACCATGTCGTCGCCGTGCCCGCCAAGAACGAACGAATGCACGTTCTCGACCGACACGCCCAGCTCCGCCGCCACAAACGTGCTCATCCGCGCCGAATCGAGCACGCCAGCCATGCCGATCACACGATTTTTCGAGAAGCCGCTGATTTTGTAAGCCGCTTGCGCCATCGCGTCGAGCGGATTCGTCACCAGAATCAAAATCGCATTCGGCGAAAATTTCACCACGTTTTCAATCACGACTTTGACCACGTCGTAATTCGCCTTCAGCAAATCGTCGCGGCTCATCCCGGGCTTGCGCGGAAATCCGGCTGTGACGACGACGATGTCGCTATTCGCCGTCTCGCGGTAGTCGCCCGTGCCCGTCGAAATCCCCGTCGCGTGCGAATCGCTGCCGAGAATCGGCCCTGATTCCAGCATGTCGAGCGCCTTGCCCGCTGGAACGCCTTCAAGAATGTCGGTCAACACCACATCGGCGATGCCCGAATCCAAAATCCTCTGCGCCGTCGTCGATCCGACGAACCCACCCCCCACCACCGTAACTTTCTTCCTCATCCGACCGATCCTCCAAAAAGCTCGTCCGTCCCGGCACCCGTAGGGCTGGTCGTAAGACCAGCCGACTTCTTACCTCACCCGCACAACCACTCATCAGAAATCGCAAACACGCCCAACGCAGCCAACCCCCCGCCTCAATCCGCCGCCCGCGCCCCCTGCATATTCTCCACAATCGCCCCAGCAAATTCCGACGTCTTCACCTTCGTCGCCCCAGTCATCAACCGTTCGAGGTCGTATGTCACACGCTTCTGCTGTATCGCCCGCGCGATCCCGTCTTCAATCAGCCGCGCCGCCTCGCCCCAGCCGATAAAGTCAAACATCATCGCGCCGGAAAGCATCACCGAACTCGGATTGATCACATCCTTATCCGCATATTTCGGCGCCGTCCCGTGCGTCGCCTCAAAAACGCCGAATCCGTCGCCGATATTCGCTCCCGGCGCCATCCCAAGCCCGCCCACCTGTGCCGCGCAAGCGTCCGAAAGATAATCCCCATTCAAATTCGGCGTCGCGAACACTTGATACTCATCCGCGCGGAGCAGCACCTGCTGGAAGACGGAATCCGCGATCCGATCGTTGACGAGAATCTTGTTCTTCCACTGCCCGCGTCCATGCGACGCGTAGATCGCGTCAAGTGTATTTTTCACTTCCGCGTAAATCTGTTTGCGAAAATCCTCGGTCGCGCGCTCGAGGCCCGGCTCGATCATCGCGGCGTTCTGCTCGACGGAAAGATTCGCGTCGCGATCCTTATTATCGAGTATCCAGCTCTCGCGCTCAGTGACCACGTCGCCGCGAAATTCCTGCGTCGCCAGCTCGTAGCCCCAATCGCGGAACGCTCCCTCGGTAAATTTCTGAATGTTGCCTTTGTGCACGAGCGTCACGATGCGCCGCTTGTGCTCGATCGCGTGCTGGATCGCGCGCCGCACCAGCCGCTTCGTCCCCGTTGGCGACATCGGTTTGATCCCCACACCCGAATCCTCGCGGATGCGCTTCTTGCCATCCTTCAGCATTTCGTTGTTCAAAAAATCGATCAGCTTTTTCACTTCGGGCGTGCCGGACTTCCACTCGATCCCCGCGTAAACGTCTTCCGTGTTCTCACGGAAAATCACCACGTTCATTCGTTCGGGATGCAGAACGGGGGAGGGAACTCCGGCGAAATACCGCACCGGGCGCACGCACGCGTACAAATCCATGATCTGCCGCAGCGCCACATTGAGCGAGCGAATCCCGCCGCCCACCGGCGTCGTCAGCGGCCCCTTGATGGCCACTCGAAAATCGCGCACCGCGTCAACCGTATCCTGCGGCAGCCATTCGCGCAGCGAGTTGAACGCCTTCTCACCTGCCAGCACTTCGAGCCACGCCACCTGCCGCTTCCCGCCGTACGCCTTCTCGACCGCGGCATCAAACACGCGCCGCGACGCTTTCCAGATATCGCGGCCCGTGCCGTCGCCTTCGATGAACGGCAAAATCGGTTTGTCGGGAACCTGAAATTTGCCGCCGCTAAATTCAATCACCTTGCCTTCGGCCGGAACCGCAATTCCGTTATATGCAGACTTGCTCACCGATGAACTCCTAGGGGCGCCGGGATGATGCAACTATTCGGCTTCGCGGCGTCGAGATGATAGCAGTATCGCGCGCTCCGGACCGCGTCAGCAAACTCGTAACGATATCACAACTGCCGCGCGCGCGAGTGATTCGTGGCGCGGGCATCTTGCCCGCGAACTCGCGCCGCGCCGGAGAATGTCAGCGGATTCTCGGAAAACTACTTCCCAACGCTGAGGTATTGCTGGAAGAATTCGAGCGTCTCGAATGCGAGCCGCGCGCGAGCCTCAGGCGTACGAAACGTATGCACGTCATCAAGCTTCAGGAGCTTGACGGGAACTCCCGCGGCCTGCAGCTTCTCGTACAATTCTTGCGCTTGCGCGATCGGCACTTCACTATCTTGCGTGCCGTGCAGAATCAAAAACGGCGCATCGGTCTTCGCAACATGAAAGACCGGCGATGCCTCGCGCCAAATTTCCGGATGCGTCGCAAGATCCGCGCCGAAAAAGTTCGTCAGGAACGTCGCATCGTCGCCGTCGCGCGTCGTCGTGAAATCGGTCGGCCCGCTCACGTCCACCACGGTTTGCACCCGGCTCGAAAATTTCGCGAGCGACGCGTCGGAATTCTCTCGCGTGTCTTCCATCCCAAGCAACGCGGCCAACTGCGCGCCAGCCGAGTGCCCGAAAGCGCCGATGTGCTCGGGATCAACGCCATATTTCGCAGCGTTCGCCCGGACCCACCGCACCGCGCGCTGCACATCATCCAATTGCGCCGGCCAGCGATTCTCCGTGCCTTGAAAGAGCCGGTAGTCCACCGCAAACGCCACGAATCCCGAGCGCGCCAGAAACTTCCCCATGTTCCGCATCGTGCTCTTATCGAAGCTCGTCCACCCGCCGCCATGAATCAGCAGCACGGCGGGACGAGGATGCGGGCTTGGCTCGGCAGGCTCGTAAACATCGAGCAGCAAGTCGTGCCCGCTCACCGATCCGTACGCGACGTTCTCGTGAACCGATACTTCCGCATCGGCATCAAACGCCGCCGCCTGACTCGCGCCCGCCGTCTGCTTCGGCGTTTTCGAATCCGGGCTCGCGCCAGCCTGTTGTGCCCGAACACGAAACGGCGCAATAAGAAGCGTGAACAAAATCACCAAGCCAAGGCTGCGCATGAATTCCATTTTAACGCACTAGCCCGGCGATCCGAGCAGTCGTAGGGCTGGCCGGCAGGCCGGCCGGCCGGCCGCTCCTTGCTTAATTCATTCTCGACAGGGCGCAAAAAGACGGTCGGTCTTCCGACCGACCCTACAATTGCCAACCGCGCGATTCGCGGCAACTGTAGGGCTGGTCGTAAGACCAGCCGGTTTTTTTCTCGGCCGCTCGCGATTTTGCGCCGATTCAGCGTGAAGCCGACCGCGCGACACAGGCAACCGTAGGGCTGGCCGGCAGGCCGGCCGGTTCTTCCTGGATTCATCTTCGACAGGGCGCGAAAAGACGGTCGGTCTTCCGACCGACCCTACCATCGCCGGCCGCGCGATCCGCGGCAACTGTAGGGCTGGTCGCAAGACCAGCCGGTTTTTTCCCCAGCGCAATCACTCGCAACCACGCGCCGATCCTGCCTGAGGCCGGCCACGCAACTCAGGCAATCGTAGGGCTGGCCGGCAGGCCGGCCGCTCTCTCGATCCTCCAGACGATACAGGCCCTCCAAATTGCCGGGCCGCGAGGCTATGCGAATTCATCCTTGACACGAATCCATACTTCTGCAAATATCGAACTATGTCCGCCGCCCAAACCAAAAAAGATAGCGAGCAAGTTGCCAAATTCGCTGACATGTTTTCCGCCATGGGCACCGAGCCGCGCCTGCGCATCATGCAAATGCTCCTCTCGGCGCATCCGGAAGGCCTTGTCGTTGGCGATATTCAGGGCGAGCTCGACATCCCGAACTCAACGCTTTCCCATCATCTGGACAAATTGAAAAACGAAAATCTCGTCCGCGTGCAGCGCGAAAGCACCTTTCTGCGCTACACGGCGAACACGGAAGCGCTTCAGGAATTGCTGCAATTCCTCTACGCCGAATGCTGCACCCGGAACAAGGCGCTCAAGCCGCGCGACATCATCGAGATCTGCAAATAGGAGAAGTTTATGGAGACTCCGAACATCAAGGAAGTCGTAAAGGAAAAATACGGCGAGGCCGCTCTGCGCGTTCATATGGGCGGCAGTTCCTGTTGCGGCGCCGCTCCCGCGAGCGATTCGACATGCGACCCGATCACTTCCAATCTTTACTATGAAGCCCAGAAGGAACAAATTCCCGAAGCAGCCGTGCAAGCTTCGCTCGGCTGCGGAAATCCGACGGCCCTGGCGAAGCTCAATCCCGGAGAAGTGGTCCTCGATCTCGGCTCCGGCGGCGGCATTGACGTTCTGCTCTCCGCCAAGCGCGTCGGCCCAACCGGAAAAGCCTACGGCCTCGACATGACGGACGAGATGCTCGCGCTTGCGAACGAAAACAAGCGCAAAGCGGGCGCCGAAAACGTGGAATTCCTCAGAGGCGAGATCGAGCACATCCCACTGCCCGACAATTCTGTCGACGTCATCATTTCAAATTGCGTGATCAATCTCTCGGCGGACAAAGACGCCGTATTGCGCGAAGCGTTTCGCGTGCTCAAGCCCGGCGGCAGATTCGCTGTTTCCGACGTCGTAACCCGCGGAGAAATCTCGCCGCGGATTCGCGAGAGCGTGCTTCTGTGGGTCGGTTGCCTGGCAGGCGCGCTCGACGAAGAGGATTACCAGCAGAAGTTATCCGACGCAGGCTTCGAGAGTATCGAAGTCGAGCCGACGCGCATTTATCGCGTGGAGGACGCGCTCGAATTTCTCTCAGCGAAAGGACTCGACGTGGAAGCGATTGCGCCGCAAGCGGACGGTAAATTCATGAGCGCCTTCATCCGCGCCGCGAAGCCGAAAACGGCGCAGACCGCAGGGACTTGCTGCGCCCCGGCGTGTTGTAAGTAGCGTCCCGATTCAGCCAGCAATCCCGAAGGTGCGAGTGAAATGGCGCCGCGATACAACGTTCTTTTCCTATGTACGGGAAATTCCGCCCGCTCCATCATGGCGGAAGCAATCCTGAATCGTAAGGGCAGCCCCGCCTTCACAGCCTACAGCGCGGGCAGCCATCCCTCCGGCGTCGTGCGCCCCGAAGCGCTCAAGCAACTCGAGATCGCGCATCTGCCCACGGAAGGCGCGCGCAGCAAGAGTTGGGAAGAATTCGCAAAGCCTGGCGCGCCGAAAATGAATTTCGTTTTCACGGTCTGCGACAATGCTGCTAAAGAAGTCTGCCCGATCTGGCCCGGCCAGCCGATGACCGCGCACTGGGGCGTTCCCGATCCCGCGAGCGTAGAGGGCACTCCGGAGCAAATTGAACGCGCGTTTCGCGACGCTTTTATGATCCTTGACCGCCGCATCAGCCTTTTTCTTTGCTTGCCGCTCTCAAGCCTCGACAAGCTCGCCATCCAGACCGAAATCGATCGCATTGGCCATCAATGAGACCGCGTCTGGGGGCTCGCGTCGTCGCTGAATTTCTGGGAACTGCTTTTCTCGTCGCCGCGGTCGTCGGCTCCGGCATCATGGCCGAGCGGCTTTCCGGCGGAAATGTGGCGCTCGCTCTGCTGGCGAACACAATCGCCACCGGCGCGGCTCTCGCCGCATTGATTCTCACCTTTGGGCCGATTTCCGGTGCGCACCTGAATCCTGTAGTCTCGTTCGTTGACCGATTTGAAGGCGGATTGATGTGGCCGGACGCGCTCGCCTACATTGCCGCGCAAATTGTCGGCGGCGTATTTGGCGCGATCGCAGCGCATGCGATGTTTGGGGCGCCGCTGGTTTCATTGTCGCGCCACGTTCGCGCCGGACCGGCGCAATTTCTCAGTGAGTTCATCGCGACGTTTGGGCTTATCGCCGTGATCTGGGGATGCTCGCGTTCTCGTCCTGGTGTAACTCCGTTTGCAGTCGCGAGCTATATCACGGCGGCATACTGGTTTACCGCGTCCACATCATTTGCGAATCCTGCCGTTACGATTGCGAGGTCGCTGAGCGATACGTTTGCGGGTATTCGTCCCGCCGACGTGCCCGCATTTATCGTTGCCCAATTCGCCGGTGGAATCTTAGCAACGATTCTATTCCGCTGGCTGTTGCCGTCGCCAGTTCGCTCTGCAGACTCACGCGCGTGAAATCCTATTTGTCTTTGTCGGACTCAGGAACCTGAACGTAGACCAATTGAAATATCGTGCCGGTGCCATTTGGCTGCACGCCGACGATGTGCTGTTTTTCCTTTGTCCCTGATTTAAAGAGCATTCCTCCGGCATCGGGCTTGTCGTCGCCGCATTCGAGTTTCTTCGATGATTCGCTCTTGTCCTCGTCGCTCGTTGAAGCAGACGCATTCGTGCAATCCAACACTGTTCCATACTTCCCGAGTGCTCTTTTGTAGAACGCGGCAACTTTGTCGGGCGAATCATTCGATTCCATTTTTATCACTGCGATTTTGAACGCGAACGAGCCTCCCCAAAGTCCGAACTTCGTTGCGGGAGTGTCGTTGTCCTTATCTTTGTGGGGACGCGCGCCGGGATAGATGGGCAAGCCGACATCTTTTGCGCCCGCGTCCGCGCCGAGGTAGACGCCCGCGCTTTTTCCGTTCGCATCTTGCGCCGCCGCAGGAAGCGCGGCGAACGCCAGCGTCATAAAGAGTGCGGCAAGCACGCCGCGAGTCAGCAGGGAACCGGGACGAGAGTCGAAAAGCCGCGTTTTGACCCCGGACATCTTTTGAGTTTTCATGTGAATCCTCACGCCTGAAGATACGCCAATGCTGGTCGCAAAGTTCATTCACTTACGCGCTGGTGATGATTTGCTCGCGGAGGATTCGCGCCTCCGCAAGGCGCTCATCTGAAATCATTTGGCGCCGCGAGAAACTAAATTCGCGCTGCCGTGTTTAACTTGAGTGGCGAGGTACGCGAGTTGCCGCTGCGCCGTGAGTCTGCAGCGCGAATTCTGCGCAACTCGGGGATTGCATCGAGCGTCTAATCAGGTAGAATGATCGCAAGATGTGACACGGCCCGGCGTCTCGCGCCACCGAGCGATTAGGAGGCTGAGATGAGCATCTCCACCGTAAGAAATATTTTCATCCTTTCTGCTGCGTCCCTTTTGTTCATTTTTGCGCCTTCTCCTGCGTTCGCGCAGCATGGTGGCGGCGGCCACGGCGGTGGTGGCGGCGGATCGCATGGCGGCGGAGGTGGTTTCCACGGCGGTGGCGGCGGGGGTTTCCACGGCGGCAGTGTGCGCGGCGGAGGAAGCTCACGCGGCAGCGCCAGCGGTGGACGCTCCTATTCTTACGGCGGTGGACGCTCCTATTCCTACGGCGGCGGGCGATCTATTCCGGGTTATGGCGGCGCGTATGGCGGCTCGCGCGGTTATTCTTCGCGTCCGGGCGGTTCGTACAGTTACGGCGGTTCGCGATCGAGCAGCTTCGGATCGAGCGGAAGCAGAGCGGGAGTTTCGTCCGCTTCGGGCTCACGGAATTATGGGACCGCAGACGGCCAATGGCATTCCTTCGGCAATCGCACCAATAGCGCATCGCAATCCTTCTCGGTACGAAATTTCAGCGGATCGACAGGAGCAGGTTCCGCAAGGAGCGCAGGCGCTGCGGAAGGGTCGTGGCATTCGTTCGGCGGGGCGCGCGGTGCAGCCGCAACCAGCACGGGAAGTTTTCGTTCTTCCGGCAACGGAGGGATGAATTCATTTAGTCGCGGATCGATCGGATCGCGGTCGTCTGCAATTTCGTCGTCGCGAGCGATGTCGAATTTTGCGAATAATCATGCGGGCGGCTCGATACTTGGCCGGTCGACGTCAGCGAGCGCTTCGTTTGGCGGAACGCGATTCGGCAGCACGACATTTGGCGGGCGCCTCGGCGCATCGGCTTCTCCGGTTTCGCGATTTGGTTCTGTCTCGCTTCTCGGGAATCATTTCGCGGCGGGACTTGGCGAGCGCGGCTTCGGATTCGGAAATCGCGGATTTGGTTTTGGCGGACGCGGCTTTGGTTACGGTTGGCGCGGCGGATGCTGGGGCTGCGGCTTCGGTTTCGGCTGGGGATTTGGTTGGGGCTGGGGCCTTGGTTGGGCATGGGATCCATGGCTGTGGAATCCGTGGTGGGGCTGGGGCGTTTCGCCGTATTGGTATGCGCCGTGGCCGGGATATTATTACTATCCGCCGACGATCAGCACCGCGCCATATCCTCCTCCGTACGGACCTGGCGATTCGAACGACAACAACAACTCACCGAACTCGTACGCGTATCCTGATCCCGGCGCAGATCCGAGCGGCTATTCGCCGAGCATGATTCCGGCGAATAGCGTCGAAGCGGCGCCGGTGACTTCGAATCAGCCGGCGGATTCGCCATCAACTTCACCGGCGCAACCGACGGCAGCAACTCCGGCATCACCAGCAACGACGACTGCTCCTGCGCCGACGAAGTCGCCGGTGACGAAACCAACTCCGCCAACTCCTCAAACGCGGCCTCAAGTTCAGACCGCGTCTGACGAGCAGGCGCTATAACTTCCTAATTTCGGAGTCCGTCTAATTTCCGAATCGGGCCGGCCGTTTCACCGGGGGAGCCTTCTCCCGGTGATCCCAAATAATCCAATGCACGGGAGAGTGAAGTAGCGGCGGTCCGCCGTATTCCGCGGCGGGCAGGTGAAACTGCACGTTGATGAAAACTTCCTGCTGAAGTCCTGACGGCTCAAACGAAGTATTCCTCACCAGATCCATGGCCGCGCGGCTCAAATCCGGATCGGTATTCTGCAGCGCTTCGGCATCGAGCACGCGGCCTTCCTGAGCGTCCAGAGTCGCGTGAACGATCACGGGCTGGAAATAGGTTGAAGTCGGCGCGTCGGAAGGATCAACGCGCATCGGAAAGCGATTGGGCGGCCCGAGCGCGAACGAACCGCGGGCCTCCACCATTTCCGGCGTGGGCTTGAAGAGATTCGGATCGAGATCCTTCACGTCTTCAAGACTATCCAAGCGCACTTGAACGGCGAGGCGTCCTTCTTCGAAAATCGAAACTTGCCGCGCGATGGTGTGGCCGTGAAATTCCGCGGCGCCATTGTAGTCGTAGACCGCGAAAATTCCCGGCGCTTCCGACCACGTCTGCAACAGTCCGGTCGCGGGGTCTACGCAGAATTCGGTCTCGTACCAGGAGCGGGGCGCGGGATTTGGCGGAACGGCGCCGCTCAGCAGCAGGCACCTCATCTCCTTGCCGTCATGATTCACATTCGCGGCGCGAATGGCGGCTCCGCCATTGAGCCGGTTGACGGGCCAGAGCAGCGCGGCGCGGACCATCTGGACGCGCAGCGGAACCGGCTCGGCAGGATTCGTGCCCCAAGTGTGTTCGCCATCCATGATGCGCAACGTGAGTGAATCGCCGAGTTGCGCCATCCAGCGGCGTTGGGATCCGGCGAACTCTTCGTCCATCGTCCCTTCGCCCTCGTTCTGGCTCGTGCCAGTGGTGGTGAACGAGGCCTTGAGGGCGTAGGGAGTTGTGATGTCCCGGAGATCGTAGTTTTTCCGCGCGCGATCGAGCAGATCGAACGCGGCGTTGCGGTCAGCTGGTTTGGTGAGGATGCGCGGCTGGCGCGTCACCATCTCGTGCGGATCCGACGGCGGCGGATTTGTCTGAGAGAAGACTGCGGGTGTGAACAGCAGGGCGGAAATGAATAAGCCGATGAACCGGGGGGTGGTTCGCATTATGCCTCCTCGAATCGAGTGAATTCCAGGAGGGGACCAGACGGGATTTTAGTCAAGAATCCGCCTTGGACGCAATTGGAAAAATGCTGGACTGCAGTGAAAGTTGCGCTCCCCCGTTGTCTTTGGGTGTTCGGATTGGCATCCGAACAAACAAAGTCAAAAACGCCGGCAGGATGCCGGCGCGACGAACGCTCCTAAGATTGCTCATTGGGGACCCCTGCAATTTTGTACCGATTAGAACTGGGTCGTGGTGATTGTTTTCTGTGGGTTACGGCGATTTCTAATCGTTTTGGTGTACCGATTAGAAATGCCTTGTGGAGGTCGCTCTCGGGTGCACCGGGCTCGGCCAGCGACGGCATGTCTGGCCCGCGCGAGATGACGACGTACTTGGGAACTTCGATCCACCGGCCGTTGTTCGTCTTCAGCACCTATGAGAGTAAGAAGGCGCGTTGGGTAGCTACGGTTTCGGGCTGAGTGCACCCATGTTTATTTCCTTCGAGCGGCTGCGATTGTACCGAAACCGCTCTTCGAGCGTGACGCGTTTCTGTGCCTCTCTCCGTTTCAGGATGGCCTTCCGCCGGCCGTAGTACACATCGGCGGGCGCAACGTTTCCGATCCCTTCGTGATACCGCCGGTGATTGTAGAACTCGATGAACTCCGCGATCGCCCGCTGCAACTCCTCGGGACTGGTGTACACCAGCAGATTGATGCGCGCCTTCAGCGTCTCGTGAAAGCGCTCCAGTTTCCCGTTCGTCTGCGGATGATGCGGCGAACAGCGAATGTGCCGCAGCGCCAGCATCCGCAAATAGTCCTCGAAGGCGTGCGCCAGGTAACCTGGTCCGTTGTCGGTGACCAGCCGCGAACGATCTTCCACCGGCACGTTCTTCATTCCTGTCCACTCAACCGCCTGTTCAACGACGTCCGAGATTGATTCCGCCGTCATGTCCGTCTTCAACTCCGACGCTAGGATCATCCGCGAGTAATCATCCAGCACCGAAATCAGGTAATACCAGCCCCAACCCACCACGAAAAAGTAGCTCGCATCCGACTGCCACTGCTCATTCACTCGCGTGGTCTTGATGCGATACTCCTTCCCTGCGGGGAAGCCGAGAACCTTCACCTCGCAGATCAGCCCGTGGCGCTTCAGCAGTCGATAGACACTCGATTCCGACACGGCAAAGCCCGCGTGATCACTCAACCAGCATGCCACTTCGCGCGGGCTGCGGTCCGGCTCGCGTAAAGCCGCTCCCAAGATGGCCTTTTCTTCTTCCGGCTTCATCCGATTCCACACCGTTCCCAGCTGCGGCCGCCGGTCCACCAGTCCGGCTTCGCCCTCGTCCCGATACCGCCTCTGCCAGCGATAGTAGGTCGAAGGCGCCAGTCCCAGCTCCCCAAGCGTCTGCTTCTTCTCGACCGGCGACCGCCGCACCAGTTCAATCACTTCCCGCTTCTGCTCCGGCTTCATCCGCCCGTACCGCTTCCGTGCGAGTAGCCCTAATACTGGCTTTTTTTCAGCGTCATGTTGGTCAGGCTCAGATCAGCGACGAGTTGCTTCAGCCGCTGATTCTCCTGCCGCAACTGCTCGACTTCCTCGCGGTTCGCTTCCCGTTGGGTGTCCCCGCGCAAACGCTTCTTGCCCGCCTCCATGAAATCCTTCAGCCACTTGTAGTAGACAGTCGGATGAATGCCCTCGCGACGGCACAGCTCCGCCACCGATACTTCCGCGCGTACTCCTTCGAGCAAGATGCGGATCTTCTCTTCGCTCGGAAATCTTCTGCGGCTGGCCTGTTTCGCCCGGCGGATCAAAGCGCGTGCCGTATCCCCCGAACGAACTGCTGCACTCGATGATTCGATCTTCGTGGAAACTGCGTTGGTGGGTTCGTTCTCGTCCTCGTACATGTTCACCCTTTCCGGGCCGACTCGGTCGGCCCGGATTAGACTGCCTCCGCCGCACCCCGCGGCTCCGGTAGTCTAATCCCTGTTGGGGGGTGAACTCCGCTTCGAAACTCTAGCTTATTGCCCGTCTCACCTCACTCCCATTTCCTCTGAAGTCAAACACGGCCGTCGCGAGTGACGCGGGAATGGGCGCGGATGGCGCGGATGATCCCGTCGACTGTAGGAGTGGTGCGTTCGGCCTCTTCAATCATAAGTTCGAGAGCGCAGCGGAGATTGCGGCGGCGTCGGCGGAAGAGGCCGAGGGCATGCGCGTGGCGGTAGATAACCGAGCGAGCTTTCAAGCCGTAAGAGTCGCAGATGTTGTCGGGGCTGTGCCAGTCGGTGAACTCCTCCTCGATGGCTTCGCGTTCGGGGTGGTGGCAAATCTCGCATTTGCGAGCGTGGCGCTCAGGATCGAGCGCCGGCCGGTTGGCGGTGCGGATGCTGCTTTTTTTATCATTGTTCATAATACACAGAGAGATATCATACGGGGGACGACTGCGCAAGTGAGGCGTCATGTAAGGATCTAGTACGAAATCCGAGAATCGAAATTGGAAAAGGGAAAAGGGAAAATGGAAAAGGGGAATTCCGTAGGCGCTCGTCGGATGTGGCGACGTAAGCTACGCCGCGCTCTGAAAGTCGGTCAGTTTCCGATTACCGCGGTGGTCTCAATGGATCGACGCAACACTCAGCTCGAACCCGCCTTGCATTGATAACAAAACCTAAAATCGCTCTCCAGGTTAGATCAGCGGGAACGCTTCCCTGGCTAGGTTTTGACCGAGTACAGCCAAACAGATCGGTTCTCCATGGAAGTATTGCCGGATCAAATGATTAGATGGTGTTGCATCGACCGGTTGAGCTGGCACTTTTTACGGGTCGCGTTCTGGGCAAATACCGAGGAGATGACTGGCCCGGTTCGCCGGCGTCGTGTCCTGGTGCGCCCGAAGCATAAAGGGATCGCCCATAAGGGCAGATCGCGCCCGAGAGACGAGCTACCCGGAAGTAATTCCACTAACCCGCTGAGTCGCGTAACCGGACACTGAGGCTAGTTTCCGAATAATGCGTCTGTCGGGAGCTGGGTCGGCAAACCGTATGCAGAGAAACGGCACACTGCCGTATCGGCGATATGGGAGACTTATATTCCATGAAGAAAATTGGATTCCTCTCATTCGGTCATTGGGGACCTTCGCCGCAGTCACGAACGCAATCGGCGAGCGATGCGCTCCTGCAGTCCATTGACCTCGTCGTGGAGGCCGAGCGCCTGGGAATGGACGGAGCCTACTTTCGTGTTCATCACTTCGCGCAGCAACTGGCATCACCTTTTCCACTACTCGCGGCGGTGGGTGCCAAGACCCGAAAGATTGAGATTGGCACCGCAGTCATCGATATGAGGTATGAGAATCCTCATTACATGGCGGAGGACGCCGGGTCTGCGGACCTAATCTCTGGCGGCCGGCTGCAGTTGGGCATCAGCCGCGGTTCCCCCGAGCAAGTCATCGATGGTTGGCGCTATTTTGGCTACAACCCGATTAAAGGCGAGAACGATGAAGGTATGGGCCGAAGACATGCCGAAGAGTTTCTTGAGTTGCTACGCGGAAAGGGCTTCGCTGAGCCTAACCCACGTCCGATGTTTCCCAATCCGCCGGGGCTTCTGCGTCTTGAGCCATACTCTGCGGGATTGCGTGATCGAATTTGGTGGGGGTCTGCTTCCAACGCGACAGCCGCATGGGCCGCGAAGCTAGGAATGAACCTGCAGTCTTCAACCCTCAAATTTGACGAGACCGGCGAGCCGCTCCACATCCAACAGGCTGCACAGATTCGCGCCTTTCGCGCAGCCTGGAAGGATGCTGGCCACACGCGCAGGCCGCGCATTTCCGTTAGCCGGAGTATTTTTGCGCTGCTTGATGACCGTGATCGCCGCTATTTCGGACGAGGCTCTCAGGAAGAGGACAAAATCGGGTTCCTTGACGAAAATACACGGGCGATCTTCGGTCGCAGCTACGCTGCCGAGCCGGATATTCTCATTGAACAGCTTAGGGAAGACGAGGCGATCGAGGAGGCTGACACGCTGTTGCTAACCGTTCCGAATCAGCTAGGTGTTGCGTACAATGCGCATGTCATGGAGGCAATTCTGACTACCGTCGCTCCAGCCCTCGGTTGGCGCTAAATCGCATCGGTTGTGGGCGTATGACGGCGCATTCGGAAGTAATCAGTTCAAGCAAAATGCCTCTTTTAGAAGGCCTACCTTCGAAAAATTTTTCCTTCGATGATCCCGTTCCACCTGGATGGTTAGCCGGATTATCGGACATTGAGGGCTAGTTTCCGGTTTATAGGTTTATCGTCCCGTCGGAACAATCTAGGCCATAAACTGAGTGTTCGGTTTCGGCGAACCAGAAATAATTACTGGGATGCGCACATTGGCCGTGGTATTTAGGGCTGTATTGGATTGAGGAGTTCGTGGGGACAGAGCGCGATTGGATGAGCGTGGCATTTTTCGCCATCTTTTGGGGTGGCGGTATGTTGGTGTGGGAAGCCCTCAGGAAAAGTGACGCCCATATCAAGCCCGCCCTGGTATTTATGGATGTTTTGAGCTGGACCCTCGCGGGGCTGTGTTACGGTATCGGGGTGACGTTCCGCTGGCAGGCATTTCATTGGCCTCTTATCTTGCTTACTGTTGCCACGTTTGTCGGTGGAGTGTTTGCTGCGATCTCGGCTAGGCAGAAAGTTCGTTCCACAGACTAACCGAGTTGACCCCTCCCTTAAGTGGTTTTCAATTAATTGGGATGCCACCAGAAATTGGCATTAGCAGCGGCAGGCTAAATCCTGTGTAGTCGCGAAATCGGAGAAATGAAAAAGCACTTCACTTTTCCGATTGATGCGTTACACAGGACTTGAGGTATACGTATCATTGAGTGAGAGACAAAGCCCGGAGGTCCTGAATGCTCTGGTTCTACGAATCTTTTTTCCCCGTGGTGTGGATCGCCTTTCTTCTCTACTGGGGGATCAGGGCCGTCAAGACCAAAAGCATTCAGCGCCTCGAGCCGGCCGGCTCGCGCATCCTGCGGGGCCTCCTCTTGCTGATCGCGATCGTTCTCCTCTCGACAACGCGCATCCCGCTGGACTGGCTCTATCTCCAGATCTGGCCGACTGGCATTTGGCCCTTTTGGATTGGAGCTGCCGTCACGGTCGCCGGCCTTCTCTTCGCCGTCTGGGCGCGCCAACACCTCGCCAGCAACTGGAGCAGCTCCGTAACTATTAAGCAGGGCCACGAGTTGATTACCACCGGCCCCTATGGGCTGATCCGTCACCCCATCTACACCGGCATCCTGACCGGGTTTCTTGGCACCGCGATTGCGCTCGCCCAAGTGCGTGGGTTCATTGCGTTCGTCCTAGTGTTACTCGGATTCTTGACCAAGCTGCGCATGGAGGAGCAATGGATGCGCTCCCAATTTGGGGAGACGTACGCTAGCTATGCCCATCGCACCGCCGCCCTGGTGCCGTATCTTTTCTGATCGCTAAGCGTCACGGCGTTTGAAATTCCGCTTGCAGCCTGACTCCCGATGAGCCGGGTTACCGGACATCGCGGTCTAGTTTCCGATTCATGCGTTTATCCGGCTCTGTGGACTTGCTTGGATTTGATATAAACTTTTCGATGGAGACGCCGAATGGAAGCCCGGGACATCGACCTGCACCTCAATCCATCCGACGAGACCATACGTCTCGGCCCGCTCGCGGTGCGCTTCTTGCTTACCGGAGACAACTCGACCGGCAGCGTCGCAGCCTTTGAACTGATGGTCCCAAGCGCGCAGCGCCTGATGGCTCCAGCGCATAGTCACGATCATTACGAGGAAACAATCTACGGTATCGAAGGAATATTGACCTGGACGGTGAACGGAAAGCGGATTGACGTCGGGCCGGGACAGGCACTCTGCATTCCTCGAGGTGCCATCCACCGGTTCGACAATAACGGCAGCCAGGACGTGAAGGCGCTCTGCGTGATCACCCCAGCCGCGCTAGGACCGCAGTTTTTCCGCGAGTCTGCCGAGGTAATCAACGCGGCGGCAGGTGGTCCACCAGACCGCGCAAAGATGGCGGAGATCATGCGTCGCCACGGCCTCACTCCGGCTCCGCCCCCGCCCCCGGCGTAGCGCCGGTAACTGGGAAGCGGTTCCATTTGCATGGTAAGTCGGGTTATCGGAGAAGTGAGTGTCAGTTACCACTTTGCGGGTCCGATTCACGCCTTATGCCATGTCGGTCAATCCGCAGAGCCCAACGCGAACCCTTGCAACGGAGCCACTGCGGCGACGGTTCCACAATGCCAGAGGCTACGAGGTTATCTCGATTCCCGTGTTCATCTGCATTTTCGTCAAAGGCGGTCAACTCCATTCCAGTCTGCAAAGTCACGAGATTTCCATCTGCGTCCTCACACGTATCCTCGTGGGAAAGGCAAAGCAAATCGCCGAATACCCCGTTGAAGTCGGCACGAACTCGCAACGTCTTGGATTCAGTCATGGGTATACCCTGCTCGGTCACAATTCTAGCGCAGGATTGTGGGCCGACTCCCGGTAAGTCGGGTGGTCTCAATGGATCGACGCAACACTCAGCTCGAACCCGCCTTGCATTGATAACAAAAGCTAAAATCGCTCTCCAGGTTAGATCAGCGGGAACGCTTCCCTGGCTAGGTTTTGACCGAGTACAGCCAAACAGATCGGTTCTCCATGGAAGTATTGCCGGATCAAATGATTAGATGGTGTTGCATCGACCGGTTGAGCTGGCACGCGTAATCGGACATTGACGGTCAGTTTCCGATTAATGCGTTAATCAGGCACTGAGAATATCTCCGATAGGCCGGGTCTCCGCCGGGCGAGGTGGCGCATTGACTTGCCGTTGGGCGCAGAATAAGATTCACGCCGATGCCCGATTCTGCCTCACTCTCCGGGCGAACGATTTCCCACTACTGAATCCTTGAAAAACTTGGTGGCGGTGGGACGGGTGTGGCTCACAAGGCCGAAGATATCAGACTAGGTCGCTAGGGTCAGATATGCCCATGATCGGGGGTTAGCTGCTGTCGACTAATTACAATAATTACATCTAGCAAGACAGACCACATTGAGCGTAAATTGAACGCGTTGGGCCGTTCCACAGAGAGTCTCGCCCAATGTCTTCTTGAGGACCTAGCCGATGCACTCTCGTATCCCGCTGATTGTCCTGCTCCTATCGCAACTGGCTGCCACAACTGGCACTAACAGAGTTCCCGTGAATAAGCTAATAGATCAAATGATTCGCCGCTCGACGCTGGTCGAGCCAGGGGGCAGGCCGTTTTACCTAAGGGCGACTATCACTGATAAGGATGATGCCAAGTCTGAGTTCAATGGAAAAATCGAGGAGTATTGGCTGTCACCCACCAAGTGGCGTCGCGTCGTTAAGCTGCGTGATTTCTCTCAAACACGAATCGTCAACGGTGACATGATTTATGAGGAAAACAACGGGGACTATTTCCCGTTGCACGACGAAATGCTTGCAAACGAGATCGTTGACCCGCTGCCCAAATCGGCGGTCGATCTCATAAAACAGCTCGGACTGATGGGAGCAGAGCCTGGCTCGGGGCAAGGCCAATGCATGGCCGAGAAATACATCAACGATGCAGAGGGCCAGAAGACGAGGGTGCTGCTCGCTTACGACTGCAAAACTGGTCTGCTCATGTACCTCTGGTCACCTACGTGTTGCTACGGGGTCATGACCGACTATCGCAAGTTTCACAGCAAACTCGTTGCCTATGCCACTCAGGATAATACGATCAACATTCGAATTGAGAGTCTGCGCGACCTCGATGCCCCAGATGAGTCGCTGTTTGTCGTCTCACAGTCCACCCCTCCTAGCAAGCGGATAACAACGGAAAAAATTACCGAGACCGAGGCGCGCACTTTACTTGCCGAGAAGCCCGAGATTCAATGGCCACCGATCAACAAGAAACCGAACGAAAAGAGCATGAGCGTTGACATCGTTATCGGCCGTGATGGACGCGTGAAGGAGGCATGGACCTACAGTCCGGTGGATAATGCGATCGAAGATGCGGCGCTCACTGCGATAAGGAAGTGGACGTTCCAACCCCAGAACGTGGACGGCGTTCCCGCACAGCTTAAAACCAGCCTGACAATCCCGTACCCCGCCGACTATCAGAATCTGGCTGCAACTCAGCCCGCAGTGACGCCGATGTTCGACCGGATGCGAGCAGCGAATGATCTGAGGCTCGACGGCGCGCCGGGTTTCCACCTGGAGGCCAGTTTTCATTCCGAAGATGGTGCGGCGAAAGGCACCTATGAAGAGACTTGGGTGTCTCCAAAGAAGTGGCGTCAGGAAGTGAAGATAAATGAGACTTCAGTCGTCGAAGTGCGTACTGAAGACGCGTTCTATCGCACCTTTCCTGGAAAATATGCACCCCGACTGGCCGATGACGTGATCGATTCCTTGTCCTTCACTTTGCCAGGCGATAATGGCAGTGACTTCCACGATGCCGATTGGAGCACGGCGAACGCGAACCTTGGTAACTTGCCTATGCTTAGGTTGTCTCATGGCCACATAAGCCCCGAAGGGAAACCCGACGCGTTCACCGTAGTGTACTTTGTTGACGAAAAGACTGCCTTCATCCGTGGCCGGTACCACTACTCGACTCTAACAGTATTCAATGACTTGCAGCCCTTCGGAAGAAAAACTGTTGCACGCAGGCTCACGACGTTTGGACCCGACGCGAGTAAGATGGAGATTACGATCGACACTCTGGAAACGACCGCAAACGTCAGCGAAAGCATTTTCAACATGGCAGGAGTGAAGCCACTCTACACGTCCGCAGAGATAGACGAGCGATTTACTCAACCTCTCGCGGTCCATACAGCCATGCCTTCCGTCCCTGGTTGGCATGGGAAGGTTACGTGTGAGCTCAAGATTGACGAGCATGGTCACGTGCGCGATGTGGACGTGAACGGAACCACAGACCAATCCGTCATTAAGTCCATTCGCGCAGCACTTATGAGCTGGGAGTACGAGCCAGCCACGTTCAACGGGCACCCCTCACAAGGCATTGCTCAAGTGAACGTGGAGTGACCTGGCAGTCGGGCCGCTTCATCGCTAGCGTTTCGCGACTTTCATCGAAGTGAAATCCTCTCATTGCGTGTCACGGCTAAAAGTGGGCAGCCATCGCCACCGGGTGCAACGGCTCGCAGTGTTGCAGAGACGCCGATCCCGACATTCCCATCCTTCAGCAAGCCAGGGCCGAGTACGCGAAGCTGCATTTACTCTGAGACAGCCTACAGAACAGGGCTGGGGAAGCCCATCGGGTTGTCAGTGGACGATAAGTCGCGTAATCGGAAACTACCCGCCATCAGTCCGGTTTATGCGTTAATCAAGAGGTTGCGGGCTATCGGTGACCGTCCGGGGAAAATGCCATTGAAACGACGCTTCACTCTGCGCAAATTAGTCTCATCGCCGAGGCGAATCGAGGAGTGTTCGCCGCGGCCGCATCTCCCATATCGAGACATACATCAGCAACAGATTCATTCCCACACCGACTAGTGTAGGAAGCCAAGCACGATGTGCTAAGCCATTCACGATGCCGATGGGAAGGCACACGGCCAAAACACCGATCCACACTTTGTTCATCCAAATCCCTCGGAGGATGCGTCTACGGGCGCGGTCATCCAGGACGATCGCAGGCTCGGTGCTCGATAAGAGGGTTTTCCTTGCCGTCTGTTTCCGCACGATCGCCAGGAGGAGAAGTGCCGCAAACCAGGCAAGCATTCCGAAGGCCCACTCGCGGGGCGACAGAATGTCGTAAACAAATCCCAGGAAGAGCAGTGCCCAGGGGCCAAAGATCGCGATCAGCGCAACCGATTTCGAAAATGTCTTCTTCTTTGCCACGATTTTTCGCACGTTTTCTCGCGCGCAGCGTCATTGTCGCGTGGAATCGGCAACATTGGCAACTCCCCTGGGAGCAAATTACCGTGCAAGTGGACGTGTAGTCGCGTTACCGGACATTTGGTATCGGGGCTATTCCAGCAGGGTTATCACCGGTGCGCTCGTTAGGCACAAACCCGTGAGCGGTGGTGTCAAAAAATCCAGGCGAACAAGCTTCTGATGTCACCTTTCGCCGGGTGGTTCGGATGAGCGCGCGCATTCGATGAGGAGTCCTGATCATGGGAATGGCCGTTGGTGGAAGTGAAGACGGGCCGGTTTCGGATCCGAACATTGTTCCGTTGATTGATGTGCTGTTGGTACTGATCATCATCTTCATGGTGATCACCCCGCAAGCGCCCACTGGGTTGCCCACCTTAGTTCCCCAAGCCCCTCCGTCGCAATCGAAACCCGAGCCACCCGATCCTCATACTATCGTGGTGGAGGTGATGGAAGGCGGGAAGCTCATGATTAACCAGGAGCAGAGCGACTGGAATGTGCTTGGCACACGCCTCTCTGATATTTTTAAGGAGCGCGCCGAAAAGGTGGCCTTCGTGGAAGGCGTCGAAGAAGTTCCGTTCGCAGAGGTGGCGCGTGCGATAAACATTATGCGGCGAGCGGGGATCGTTCACGTGGGTCTGATCACGGCTCGCGACAACGTCCGAAGAGAGGCTCTCTAATCGCTATGTCTTACCTTAGTGCCCGGTAAGTCGCGTTACCGGAGATTTGCAGTAGTGCTTCACTTTTCCGATTACGGCGGTGGTCTTAATGGGTCGATGCAACACCCTCTAATATGAATCTTCTGTTTGGAGGTGGTGTGTATGGCCCAAGGAAAACGGGTGGCGCTTTCTGCGGCGCAGAGGACCGAGCTATGGAGCCGTTGGAAGGCGGGGCAGTCGTTGCACGTGATTGGGCGTGCCTTCGGCAAGCCACATAACTCCATTCACGGTTTTTTATCGCAGCACGGAGGGATTGTTCCGCCCGTCCGTCGTCGCTCACTGCTGGTGCTCACTGCGGTTGAGCGAGAGGACATCTCGCGAGGCCTCGCTTGCGGTTCGTCGATTCGCGATATAGCCAAAGGTCTGGAGCGCGCGGCGTCGACGGTGAGCCGGGAAGTCGCACGCCATGGCGGCCGCCCTGAGTATCGAGCCCAGGAAGCGGATCAGCGAGCCTGGGAATCAGCCCTGCGGCCCAAGCGCTGCCTTCTGGCCATCCGTGTGAAGCTGCGGAAGGTTGTTGCGAGTAAACTGATTCTGGATTGGTCGCCGGCACAGATTTCTGGATGGCTGAAGATCCAGTATCCCGCTGACGAGAGCATGCGCGTGTCCCACGAAACGATTTACCGTAGCTTGTTCATCCAAGCCCGCGGAGTGCTGAAGAAAGAGCTGCTGGGGCACCTGCGGTCCAAGCGCCGCATCCGCCGTTCGCAGCACTCTCGTATTTTTAAAGACTCGCGCGGTCAAATCGTCGATGCCATCTCCATCAGGCAAAGGCCGGCAGAAATCGAGGACCGCGCCGTCCCCGGCCATTGGGAAGGCGATCTCATTGGTGGCATAAAAAACAGTCACATCGCGACATTGGTGGAGCGGCATTCGCGTTTTACGGCCCTGATCAAGGTGCGAAGCAAAGACACGGCTGCGGTCGTCGCCGCATTGAGCCGGCAGATTCGCAGGCTTCCAACATCCCTGCGGCGCTCGTTGACGTGGGATCGCGGGCTGGAGATGGCTAAGCACAAAACCTTCACCGTAGCCACGAATGTGAAAGTCTACTTCTGTGATCCGCACAGCCCCTGGCAACGAGGAACGAACGAAAACACCAACCGCCTGCTGCGTCAATACTTGCCGAAGAGAACGGACCTTTCCGGACACACGCAATCCCAACTGGACAAGATCGCGCTGCGTCTAAATCAACGCCCGCGAAAAACTTTGGGCTTTCAGACTCCAGCGAGTAAACTGCGCGCAAGTGTTGCGCCGACCCTTTGAACCCGCAGCGTTTACCAGGACTTAGGCCTTGATTGAGGCGTGCGATTTGGCCAAGGGCGGCCTAATTCTGTTGAAAAAGAAAAGCAGACTCGCAGGCACTACCGTGGGTTGTCGCGGCCTGCAATTACGGGCATCGACTTCAGTTAGAACTTGGGGCCTGCCGAGCGCCCGAACTCTGTTACCAATAGCGGTAGATTGATGTTAGAAATGACCCGGGAAGCCTGCACACATTGGCCGGCTGTTGGAGATTTCGATGAAGATGCTTGCCGCGGCTTTTTGCGTCCTCGGCGGGGGAATTCTTTTCTCGGCAGCAGCTCAGCGAACATCCGCGACGGCAGAACGACCTAAATTCAAAATCGAGATTCGTGCCACGGGTGAGAAAGGACTAGGGCCAATTTTCGCCGTCACGAATCTCACTGCCAAGACCGTAACCGCCTGCGTCTTCGAACAATCCTATCCGTCGCCAGGCGCAAGAAAAACAACAATGGTCTGGGATGCGCTGGTGCAAGGCAACCCTCCCGTCGAGCCAGGTCAGACAGTCACACGGCCTCTCAGTCCCATCATTGGAAACGCTCTGCCTAACAAAGTGGAAGTCATCGCAGGTATCTGGGCTGACGGCGAATCTTTCGGCCCACCCAAATGGGCAAGCAATATCTTCAACAACCGCGCGCTGCGCGCCTCCCAGTATGAAGATGCAGCTGCGATATTACAGCGGGGACTGGACCAGAATTGGAACCGTAACGAGTATCAGCAGGCTTTCGGCGACAAGCCCGACTCCGGTCCGGTCTATACCGTCCGCACCTCGCTCACTGCGACTCAGCAAACTGGTCAAACGCCCCAAGAATTCACTCATACCATGCAATTCCTGTTGCAGACTTTCAAACAGCAATCGGAGAAACTTCGTAAGTCGATACCGCACTAAGTCCTGCAACTCCTGATCAGTTACGTTACTGGACACTGAGGGCTTGTTTCCGGTTTGTCCGTTTATCAGGACTTGGCCTTCTGTGCCTGCAGGATTGAAGATTAGAGGTATTGGTAGAACGTCCACGTCTCCATCCGCTCCCTTGAAGAACGCAACCACGAGCGGCAGCACTCGACCGCGCCCGCGGAAAACTTCTCACGAAATAACACTTTCGGCTAGACTCAGGGGCACAAGTTTCAAATCCGCGCTCCCGGGCAGGCAGATTGGAAGTCGTAGTTGGAGTGGAGCG
This sequence comes from uncultured Acidobacteriota bacterium, assembly GCA_963838705.1. GTDB lineage: Bacteria > Acidobacteriota > Terriglobia > Acidiferrales > UBA7541 > Palsa-147. The sequence goes on from CAWIRU010000009.1 coordinate 104,082, forward strand.
GGGAGAGTCGTTAGCGATGAAACGAAACTGGAACTGGGCAGTGTGGACCGGCGCGTCGCTGGTTTTCCTGGGAGTGATAAGCTATCCGCTATTTTTCGTTCGCTTCCCGGCGCTTCGCGATTTTCCGTGGGCGAACCTGCCGATGATCGCGCTCGGGTTGATGCTGCTCGCCTTGGGGCTTGTGCGCGCATTCCGGCGTCCGGACCAGTTTCGCGGCAAAATTTTCGGCAGTGTACTCGCGGTGTTAGCGTTGGCATTCAGCGGAGTTTTCCTCTACGGCATTTTTATCGGCGCGCGACATGTGCTACCCGCTTCGCACGGCGCCCCGCAGGTGGGCCAGACGGCGCCAGATTTCACGCTGCCGGATTCGCAGAACCACCCGGTGAGTTTAGCGGGCGCATTAAATTCTCCGTTCACTCCCGAGAGTACAACCCGCGCCGCGACGAGCGCGGCCATGACAGCCGGCGTGATTTTGATTTTCTACCGTGGATATTGGTGACCGTTCTGCAACTCCGAGTTACGGAGTTTCGAGCAGGCGCTGCCGGAATTCGATGCAAGGAAGATTCGAGTGATAGCCATCAGTGTGGATTCTCCCGAGGATTCCGAAAACCTGCGCCGCTCGCGGGGCTACACGTTTCCGATTCTTTCGGATGCACAGGAGGACGTGATTCGCAGGTGGGATCTGGTGCACCCTCACGGCCGGCGCGACGGTGCAGACATCTCGCGGCCAGCGGAATTCCTTATTGACCCGTCTGGGAAGGTGCGCTGGGTGAATCTTACGGAAGATTTCGTGGTCCGCGCACGGCCAGAAGAGGCGCTTGCAGCGATTGACGCGATGAATAAATCATCGCGGTCCGGACAATAGTGATCCGGGCTTCTATTCTCAAATTCCAGAATCCGATGTGCGTGCCCGGTCAACTGTCGATAAGTCGCGTAACCGGAGATTTGAAGTGGAACTTCATTTTTTCGGCTGATGCGTTAATCAGGACTTGGGCATTTGACCAACATCCCAGAAACCCGTTTATGTATAGCTTCCGAGTAGGCGACAATCCGGGAGCTTCGGCGGGCGACTCCAGTCGAAACCAGACGCAATCACGTTGTCCTCGCCCGAATCATCTCCATTCTCGACTGCTGGTAGTTCGAAATTGTCGCTTGACAATAGTTCGATAATTAGCTAAATATAGACTCGTGAACAGCGTGTTCAAGGCTCTTTCCGATCCAACGCGCCGCCGCGTGCTGCAACTGCTGCGCAAACGGCCGATGTCGGCCGGTGAGTTGTCCGACCATTTTGCCGTCTCCAAGCCGACCATGTCCGCCCATTTTTCCGTGCTTCAGAATGCGGGGTTGATCGAAGCCGAAAAAAACGGCAGGACAATCGTCTACCGGCTCAAGATGTCCGTCCTCGAGGAGGCGCTGCTCGGCTTCGCGCAAACGGTGGGTTGGGACATGAAGGCACAGGGCGGTGCGCGCCGGGCCGCGTTAAAGAGCGGGACAGGATTGCATCCACTGAAGCAGGAGGGGTAATCATGGCAGCCAAATCGATTTGGAACTACATTCCGCCGGCGTTGATCGCGCTCAACACTCTGCTCGTCGCCGAGAACTGGTATCTGCGGCCCCAGAGCGCGGGGGTCTGGTTCGTGGTCCTGCTTGTCCTCATCGGGATGACGCTGGCTCTTGCCCTCGTTTCTCGCGAGCCTGAGGAAGGAGCAGCGCGCCGCGATGCCGGGAGCTCCGTCCGAAGGGGAATCGTGACAGCCGGTCTGATTCTCGTGATTTCGCTTGGCGCGAAACTTGCCATGGCGCTCGCCGCGGTCCACTACGACGATATCGCGCTACGCGCGACGATGGCGATCGGGGGCGCCTTCCTGGCCGTGACCGGGAACGCCATACCGAAAACCCTCACGCCGTTGGCGGCGCTGGAATGCGACCCCGCAAAGGTTCAGGCCGTGCAACGTCTCGCGGGCTGGATTTGGGCGCTGGCGGGTCTCGCGGCTGCGATTGCATGGCTCACGCTGCCGATACATCTGGCAGAGGCGATGTCCTTCTTCTTGCTGCCGAGCGCCATCCTCGTCACGGTCGGGCAAGCGGTCTGGCTGCGACGGGCGAAGCCTAGCGCACTATGAAGCGCCGCGGAGATTAAGGAGCAACCATGATCGCTCGATTGATGGGCCTCAACGTCATCTCGCCCGGCAAGCTGGAGCAATTGAGGCAGAAGCAGCCCGTGAGCGTCCTCGATGTGAACTCGCGGCAGAGCTGGCTCACGGCGCGAGTGCCGGGTGCGCGGCCGCTCGACCCGATAGACTACAACGAGAGCGATCTTCCAGCCGACAGAGATTCCACGCTGGTGTTCTATTGCTCGAATTTTATGTGTAGAAAGGCGCCGAATGCGGCCCGCCGCGCGAAGGACATGGGATACCGGAACGTCTACGTGATGTCCGCGGGAATCAGCGGCTGGGTCGGCGCTTCCTTGCCGACGGAATCCGGCGAGAAGCGCGACACTTAGATTTTCAAAACGCTCATCGGGAGATCCTTCGGCGTTGCTCGGGACAAGTATGGCGTTCCCAGGAATTACTCCCGCTTTTCGACGGCCTGCTTTACGGTCGCGGTGACTTCGCGGCGCAATTTCAACCGGACAAGTGGAATCCCGCTGACTTTCCAGAAGTCCGCTTCTGAGAAGTGCCAGGATACTAGCTCCTAGAATGTCGCGTTGGCGGAAATCAGCCATACTGTCACTGAAGTTTTCTCGTTGGTGTGTTATACGTCCAAGTGGTGCTGTCGGTCGCGCTCTTGACTCCGCAGATCCTCGTTTTTAGATAGCTTCCGTGTGTCCGAAAAATCGGGTCCTGACGAAACGCGCAGTAGCGGCGCGGAATTGTGGGTGACCAATCGGCATCGTCAAATCCAGAAGCTTTGGAGCGGGCTGAAGTGCGCATCTAGCATGAACGTAGGTTTCGTAAGGGGAGAGATGACTACGCGAACGGCGCCGAAAAGGCAGGTGGTCTGGCTGGGATTGATAATGCTGATTGCACTTTCAGGGCTCTGCGCAGTTTTTGCGCCGGTCGGGACGGCGACTGAAGCTGTGACAGAGTACGCACAGGCGCGAGCGGATTCTGCGCCTGATCCCCTCACTGCTTCTGCCGAGAACGGAGACGCCGCCGCGCAACTGAAGCTGGGCATGCGCTACTACGACGGGATAGGCAGGGAACAACCGCCCGATTACGAGAAGGCTTTGCAATGGTTTCGCCGTGCAGCGGATCAGGGCAATGCGGAAGCGCAGGCTCGCGTCGGCATGATGTACCACTTCGGCAGAGGCGTTCCGCGCGACGATGCGGAGGCGGCACGCTGGTATCTGCTATCGGCCAACCAGGGTTATGGGTGGGCGCAGCTGCAGCTCTTTAATATGTACCAGCAAGGCGTCGGTGTTCCGCGGGACCAACAAGAGGCGAAGAAGTGGCTCAAGCTCTACAACGCCCATCACCCTGATAAGACTGCCACACGCGCCTGGGGGTTGTTTGCGGTCGCGATTCTGGCGGTGATCGCCTTTTCGATTGGGTTACTCGCCTTGCAGAGACATGCGGTCCCGGGATGGCAGGGTGTTATTGTCGCGGTCATCGTGCACGTGGCCGGAATCGCGCTCGTGCTCAATACTCTGACGACTTATGGGTTCGGGATCGTGTTTCCTCACTGCGCCCATAATTTCCTCGCGACCGACTGCACGCAAATCAGCGATCCGCAGACGCGGAAGATCGTAAATGAGATCGGTGATTGGGCGACGGTCAATCTCATCTTTCGGTTCATGGCGGGTGTAGGTCTAGCTTTGGACGCGCTTGCCGTGTGGTACGTGGTGTACCTGTGGCAGTTGCTTTTCAGGCGTCGCGGCGTCCAGCACTCGTAATTAACAGGCAGCTCGGAAACAATGCAAGCACGTAGGCTGTACTTGGTCAAAACCTAGCCAGGCGAGCGCTCCGGCTGATGTAACCTAGCGAACGATCTTAGCTTTGGTTTTCACTGCAACGCGGGTTCGGTCTGAGTGTTGCGTCCATCCATTGAGACCACCACGTCCACCAGGCAAGTGAATTACTTCGGAGTTGCCCGTTACTCGGGAAAAACTCATAAACAGTTCTGAACTGCGCGGCAACCTATTCTTTCGGGTCTGGAACCTCAGGGTGCCACAATTCGATCGGATTTCCCTCCGGGTCATGCAGGCGAGCGAACCGGCCGTAGGGATTAGACTCCGGGTCGATCTTGACCAAGATTCCCGCAGCTTCCAACTGGGCCGCCATTTTGTCGAGATCCCGGACTCGAAGGTTCAACATCCAGAATTTGTTGGCATCTCCGAAATAGTTGCTGGTCTCAGGGAAAAGAGCGAAGGCGGTCGTTCCTGCCTCTTGCTCCCACGCGGGTTTATCGATGCCCAGGTGTTGCTCGTACCAGAGCGCGAGGGCTTTCGGATCTTTGGCTCGAAAGAAGAATCCTCCGATTCCGGTCACTTTTTCCATTTCCGTTCCTCCGGCGATCCCATCACGTGACAGGGTGCGAAGCAGTTGGCGTCTTTGAAAACGCAGCCTATCCTGCTGTCGAGAGAAGCGCGAGGCGAATGACGATACCAGCGCAAACGGGTTTCTGGGAAGAGTAAAGATGAGGTTCTGGGCGAGTGGTCTGCTGGCCGGAACTTATCGCCGGAGCATGCGGCGGTATTCTGCCCGCAGCGGAAACTAAAAGCGCAAGTCTTGACTAAATCTCACATTAGACATAGTCTAAATTGTTGATGGACGCCAAGACGATTCAACGATCCTTCGACGGCAGCGGGTTGCGGTGCACACCGCAGCGCTATGCCGTGATGGCATTCCTGATGAAACACAACAGCCATCCCACGGCGGCGGAAATCTTCGAAGCCGTGAATCGCGTGGACCCGCGCTCTTCAAGGGCTACGACCTATAACAATCTGCGTGACCTGGTGCAGGCGGGATTGGTTCGTGAAGTGGCAGCGGAGGGTCGCGCCGCGCGATTCGACGCAAAAGGCACGCGGCATCACCACTTCATCTGCGACCGCTGCGGCCATGTTGACGACGTGGAGTGGTACAACGTGCCCAGGCCGGCCACGCGCTCTCTGGGTAAGCGGATTCTTCGCGAATGCGAACTTATTTTCCGGGGGCTTTGCTCGAAGTGCGCTGCGCGGCGCGCTTCGCGTTAGGAAAGCCAGGATGAGCTCACAGTTCTCCAGAGTTTATTGACAAGAATTTTATCTACCGAAGGAAGGAGCGATACTTTGTCAACCGAAGGGAAGTGCCCGGTCATGCACGGGGCCACGAATGTAGGAATGAGGTCGAATAGCGACTGGTGGCCGAACCAGCTGAACCTCAGGATTCTCCGCCAGAACTCGCCCCAGTCGGATCCGATGGGCGAGGGCTTCAACTACGCCGAAGAGTTCAAGAAGCTCGATTTCAAAGCGCTGAAGGACGACCTCCGCGCGCTGATGACGGACAGCCAGGACTGGTGGCCGGCAGATTTCGGACACTACGGGGCGCTTTTTATTCGCATGGCGTGGCACAGCGCAGGCACATACCGCATCGGCGATGGACGCGGCGGCGCGGGCGCCGGGCAGCAGCGCTTCGCGCCGCTCAACTCCTGGCCCGACAATGCGAATCTCGACAAGGCGCGCCGGCTGCTTTGGCCGATCAAGGAGAAATACGGCCGGAAGATCTCCTGGGCCGACCTGATGATCCTTGCCGGGAACGTCGCGCTGGAGTCTATGGGCTTCAAGACGTTCGGCTTTGGCGGCGGGCGCCCCGATGTATGGGAGCCTGACGAATCCGTGTACTGGGGCAAGGAGGACACCTGGCTTGGCGACAAGCGTTACACGGGCGACCGCGACCTCGAGAATCCGCTTGCCGCAGTGCAGATGGGACTCATCTACGTGAATCCGGAAGGGCCGAACGGCAAACCGGATCCGCTCGCGGCTGCCAAGGATATTCGCGAAACGTTTCGACGTATGGCAATGAACGACGAAGAGACGGTTGCGCTGATTGCCGGCGGACATACCTTCGGCAAGACGCACGGCGCAGGGGATGCGAAGCTCGTTGGCCCGGAGCCCGAGTCTGCGCCCATTGAGGAGATGGGCCTCGGCTGGAAGAGTGGTTACGGCACAGGCAAAGGCAAAGACGCGATTACAGGCGGCCCGGAGGCCACCTGGAGTCAAACGCCAACGAAATGGAGCAACTACTTCTTCGAAAACTTGTTCGGAAATGAATGGGAACTGACCAAGAGCCCGGCCGGCGCCTATCAGTGGCAATCGAAAGGCAGCGCCACGCGGATTCCGGACGCCTTCGACCCGTCGAAGCATCACGCGCCAACCATGCTGGTCACGGACCTTTCTTTGCGGATCGATCCGGCTTACGAGAAGATCTCCCGGCGCTTCTACGAGCATCCCGATGAGTTCGCGGACGCGTTTGCGCGCGCGTGGTTCAAGCTCACGCACCGCGACATGGGCCCGCGTCCGCGCTATCTCGGCCCCGAGGTTCCGGCGGAGGAGTTGATCTGGCAAGACCCCGTTCCGGAGGTCGATCACAAGCTGATTGACGCGAAGGACGTTGCCGACCTCAAGGGGAAGATTCTGGCATCGGGGCTTTCCATTTCGGAGTTGGTGGCGACCGCGTGGGCCTCGGCGTCGAGCTTCCGCGGCTCGGATAAGCGGGGTGGAGCGAACGGCGCGCGCATACGTCTTGCGCCTCAAAAGGACTGGGTGGTCAACCAGCCCGCTCAGCTGGCGAAGGTGCTGCAGAAGCTCGAGGCGATCCAAAAGCAGTTCAACACTTCGCTGTCCGGCGGGAAGAAAGTGTCGCTTGCGGACCTGATCGTTCTTAGCGGCTGCGCTGCCGTCGAGGAAGCGGCAAAAAAGGCGGGGCACGATGTAAACGTTCCTTTCTCGCCCGGGCGCACCGATGCGTCACAGGAGCAAACCGACGTGGAGTCCTTTAACTATCTCGAGCCGGTCGCAGACGGGTTCCGCAACTACCTCAAGACCAAGTTCAGCGTATCGGCGGAGGAGCTGCTGATTGACAAGGCGCAACTATTGACACTGACTGCGCCCGAGATGACGGTTCTCATCGGTGGCCTGCGCGTTCTGGGTGCAAATGCCGCGAAGTCTACGCTCGGCGTGTTGACCAAGCGGCCGGAGACACTGACCAACGACTTCTTCGTCAACCTGCTCGACATGGGAACGCAGTGGCAGCCTTCCGCTGGCTCGGAAGGCGTGTACGAGGGGCGCGACCGGAAGACAAACGAAGTCAAGTGGACCGGCACACGTGTTGACCTGCTCTTTGGGTCCAACTCGCAGCTGCGCGCCCTCGCGGAAGTCTATGCGAGCGCGGACGCGAAGGAGATGTTTGTGAAAGACTTCGCGGCGGCGTGGACCAAAGTGATGAACCTCGATCGCTTCGACCTCGCCTGAGGTCGCAGGAAGAAGAGACGTAGCGGCTTGGCACGAATCTGAAGTCACTGAGTGACTTCGAAGTTTTCGGCCGAGCACGGGAATCAATAAGACCGCTAGGGTTCTCGATCGCGCTTTTTGACTTCGCGACGACCGATCATTGTGCCCGGCCTCGTTTCTTTTCCGGCGCTGGGACCGGCAGTCACACGGTACCGGCGCGTAGTTTCATTCCCATCGATCTTCCGCGTAAGAATGGCAGCGCTCCCGCCAGGAGCGCGAGGGCCGGGAGGAAAATACCGCCAACCACGCTATTCGCGATTACCGGGAGAATCGGCAAGATCCGCATCTCGCCGGGAGAAAAGACGGATGCGACCACAGCGATTTTCAATTCGGGATTCGTGACCAACGAGGTGAGAGCGGCGAGAAGCGTTGCCGCCGGAAACAGTGCTGCCGAGGTGCGATTGGCAATTGAGCCGCCCTCGCGGCGAGACCAGTAAGCGGCGAACGCACCGATGCCCGCAAGAATCAGCAGCCAGCCACTGTAAACGAACATGGCCATGTGCGGTCCGCCAAGAAGAGTTGTAGCTAAGCGATTGGCCGCGATCGAGACGGCCGCAGTTAAAATGGCCGCCACCAATCCAGGCATCCACAGCGTTTGTATGCGATGTTTCAACATTTCTCCTCCATCTCTTGCGAATCTGATATTGCGAGCCAGGTGCGGCCAATTGCGAACTTCGGCGAGCGCGCGTTGGGCGGCTTCGTGTTCGGCGAGTCCGCTGCCCAGGCCGGCTTCGTAAATATCTTCGAGGTATTGCGCCAGCTCCTCGGTGACTTCCGGCTCGATCTCTGGGCCGGAGGGCTGCTCGGTGAGGCGGTCGTGTATGAGTTTTTGCCAATCAGGCATGGGCGGCACCTGAAAGTCTTTGGATGGCGCGGAAAAAACCGTCCCACTGGCGGCGCATGGGCGCGAGTTGTGCGCGGCCCAAACGCGTAAGGCGATAATAGCGGCGTTTGCGGCCCGCGCGAGTCATTTCCCACGCGCCCGCAATCCAGGAGCGCTTTTCGAGGGCGTAAAGCATGGGATATAGAGACGCGAGTGTGAAGCGCAGCTCACCGGCGGTGCGCTCGGCGATGGTTTGAGCGATCTGATAGCCGTAAAGGCGTTCCTCGGCCAGCACAGAGAGGATGGCGAATTCCGCGCTGCCGCGTTTGATCTTGGAGGCGATCATCATCGTACCGAGTATAGGAATCCTATATATGACCGTACGGTGTCAAGAGTACTGACGTACAGGCGTGCTTCTATTTCAAACGGCCCATTTGCGGGCCAAGTCCGGGAAAGCCGGATTGGCGGAAACTGAGCCATCCAGCGCGCATCGCAACGGTTCACACGATCTCTGAGAGACAATCTTGAAACGTGAGTGCATGAAGAGCAGGGCACTGATGATCGAATGTCAGGCCGCGAGGGTCAGCACGGGGCGCTTAGCCACTCCTCATTCGGAGCGCAGGGCAACCGCCGGGTCTACGGCGGAAGTGCGCCACGCCGGCAGAAAACCTGCAAGCAACGCTACGAGGAGTAGCAGGAGCGAAACGCTTGCGATCGTGGCCAGATCGATGGGGGAAAGACCGAAGAGCATGCCGGCGATCAGCCGGGTGGCCAAAAGCGCGGAGGGAATGCCGATGGCTATCCCGAAGAGCGCCAGCACTAACGTTTCTCGCAATACGATGCAGAGAACGTTTACCCGCTGTGCTCCCAAAGCGACGCGAATACCGAATTCACGCGTGCGGCGAGTAACCGTGTAGGACATGAGTCCGTACAGGCCAACGCATGCGAGCAAGAGCGCGAGAAACGCAAAGAAGCCGGAGAGCAGGGCAGTGACGCGCTCCTTCGCCAATTGCTGACCCATCAACTCGGCGATCGTTCCCGTCCAAAACGGATATTCGCGTCCGAGCGATTCAATCTCGTGGCCCACCGTTTTTGCGAGTTCCTCAGGAGGCTCCTTGGTGCGGACCACGAGACCGCCCCATCTAGGCGGAATCTGAAGATAGGAAAGATAAATGACGGGTGCGGCCGCATCGCGGAGATCGAAGATCCGCGCATTGCCGGCAACGCCCACGATCTCGACATTTCGAAGCGCGACGATGCGAATGCGCTTCCCGATGGCGTCGCCATCCGGGAACAGGCGTTCCGAGAGGCTGCTGCTCACGATCGCAACACGCGGATGCGTCTCGTCGTCCGTCTGATTAAAGTCCCGGCCGCGAATTAGTGGAATTCCGAGCGTTCTGAAAAAATTCGGCGACACCATTGTTCCATACGACCTCACCTTGACTGCGATGGCTGCATCGCCTGACTCGGGCGACACGTCGTCCTGCCATCCAGATTCCTGGCCGCCAACGATCGAATTGTTTGAATACGCGGCGGAAAGCACCCCAGGGATGTTGGCGACGTGCTCGAGAAGCTGGGTGTGATAAGCGTTCATATCGAAGTCTTGGTATCCGCCAGGCTTCGGATACAAGCTGACTTCCAGTAGATTGTCCGGTTGGAATCCGAGATCCGAGGATCGCAATTGTTCAAGGCTTTTCGCCAGGAGTCCCGCACCCAGCAACAAGACGAGCGAAAAGGCAACCTGCGAGCAGACCAGTATTTTGCCCAACTTGCCGGTTCTCTCAGCGAAATTGTGCGTGCTCTGTTGCAGCGCGGCCCCAGGGTCCAGTAGTGAGCAACGCCATGCGGGCACGATGCCGAACAGAATTCCCGTCAAGATTGCCAGAGAGATTGTGAAAGAGAGCACGCGCCAATCGGGGCTCAAATCGAGAGCGACGAGCATCGGGTTCCCCTGCGTAATGAGAAGCAAGAGAAGCCGGCATGCCCAGTAGGCAAAGGCCAGCCCTAAAAGTGCCCCGGACATTGAGAGAGTGAGGCTTTCGATTAATACCTGACGCACGAGCGACCAACGACTCGCACCGAGAACCACGCGCACGCTCATTTCATGGCTGCGAGCCGCGGCATGCGCCAGCATTAGATTCGCCAGATTCAGGCAGGCGACGAGCAAAGTTAATCCGGCGAGGCCGGTGAGAATGGCGAGAGGCCTAGTAAACTGTGAGCGCAGATCCTCGACGACGCCTACTTCAGCTGATGAAACATCCACGCGCATCGAGAGATATATCTGGAGAAACGAGCCCTTCCGGTTGTCGGCGGTGGCCCGAAGCACATCCGGCCAGATGGATTGAAGTTGCGCGCGGGCCTGCTCGATGCTGACGCCATCTTTTAGCCGGCCGATCACAAACAGCCAATAGGCGCCGCCCCTGTCGAGGCTATCGCTTTCATCCTCGATCAGAGGCGCGGCGGTGATCGGCAAGGTGATTTCCGGTGGTTCACCTCTCGTCAATCCGGTGAACCACTCTTGAGTCACTCCTACGATCGTGAACGGATGCCCCTCAACGCGAATCTGCGTGCCCAAAACGTCGGGTGCGCCTCCTAGGCGACGCTGCCAAAACTCGTAGCTGATGACGGCCACTTCTGACGCCGCGCCGTTGCCGGGATCGGCATCCTGCGCGGTGAACAAGCGTCCGAGCGCGGGCGCCACGCCGAGCTCGGAATAGAAATTTCCCGTGACCCAAAGCAGGTGGTTCTGCGAAAGGACTCCGTTCACTTCCACGTTGAGCATCTTGCCGGTGTGCCATTGATAGCCTAAGTCGACTCCGATCAATCCGGTGAAGACGCGCTGGCCGCGCTCGAGTTCCCGGAACATGCGATAGGAGAAGGGAACTTTGTTGTCGAGGCGAACCAAGGAAACTTCGACAAGGCGGTCAGGCTGATGGACCGGAAGGCTGCGAAGAAGGAGAGCATTGATCAACGTGAAGATGGCCGTATTCGCGCCGATTCCCAGGGCCAGCGAAAGCACTGCGACGATCGTGAAGCTGGGGTTCTTTCCCAGAACACGAAAGGTGTAGCGCAAATTTTGCCAGAGCGTGTTGATTGGGGCCACTCGCGAAAACGAACCGCTTGAGAACCTATTCAGGTTTACTCCTGCTGAGAAACTCTTTCAAGCTGCTCATTGCTGCCTGGAATCGTCAACGTAAACTCGTCCTCACCAGTAAGTAGTGAGAAGCCGACCCGCTGGGCGTTGGGGTGGTGCGGCCGTAGCGCCGGATTCGACGCCCTCGTGATAGGATTACCGAAGCGCGAAGGGCGCTTCCGGTCCGCGGAAAGGACAGAAGTCCACCTGTCACGACAATTCGTTTTCACGAACTGACTTTCTGCCCAAAATAAATCGCGGACCTCGGGCATACGAAAGGAAGTTCGTCATGCCAGTAAGACGCCTCCCATCGAATCCGAGCCTTGTTCACCTCAGGTATCAAGCGAAGGACTTGCTCAAAGAGCGTGCCGCACATACTGCGGATGTAGCCCAGCGGATCAGGGAATTTCACCCGCGTTTTCGCCGGGCTACGGACGCTGAGATCTTCGAGGCCCAGTTCAGCCTCAGTGACGCGCAACTTACAATCGCCCGCGAATATGGATTTCCGAGCTGGGCGAGGCTGAAACTGCACATCGAAAAACCAACGCTCTCCGATCGATTGGATTTGCCGCACCAACAGCGGATTGAAAATGCAACATTTCGCCGTGCCGTGGAGCTCATCGATAAAGGTGAAGCCGCTGGTTTGCGCGCGCACTTGAATCAGCATCCGAATCTTGTGCACCAGCACGTTGTGTTCGAGGGCGGGAATTATTTTCGAGATCCGACGCTACTGGAATTCGTCGCAGAGAATCCGGTTCGCCATGGCGCTCTGCCGGCGAACATCGTTGAGGTGACGAGGATCATTCTCGATGCCGGCCCGAGCGAATCCGCAAAGAACGAGACGCTGATCCTGGTCTCGACGGGAATTGTTTCGCGTAAATCTCGGATGCAACTTCCGTTAATCAACCTCCTGTGCGATTACGGAGCGGATCCCAACATCGCTGCAAGAGCGGCGGCCTTGCACGGCGAGCTCGAGGCAGTGAACGCCTTGATCGCGCGCGGCGCTCGAATCGATTTGCCGGTGGCGACAGCGCTGGGGCGCATCAAGGATGCCCGCCGGTTGCTCGACGGCGCCAGCAGTGAGGACCGACATTTGGCTCTCACTTTGGCAGCGGACTTTGGCCATGCCGAGATCGTCCGATTGTTACTTGACGCGGGCGAAGATCCAAACCGATACAACCCGGTGGGCGGCCATTCCCACACGACTCCTCTGCACCAGGCTGCCGGGCGCGGCCATGATGAAGTAGTCCGGCTCCTCGTCGAACGGGGTGCACGATTGGACTTGAAGGACGTTCTCTGGCGGGCCACACCAGCCGATTGGGCGAGACATGCGGGCAGGACGGAAATCGAGGCATATCTTCGTCGCAAGATGGGGAGCGAGAAGCGGGAATAGAACGACGATTGTGAAGGATTAACGGGCGATTCATATTGACTGGCAGGCGATCATGCGATAAATACTGCGGCTCGGCTCGCCCTCGTTCCTCTTTCTCGTTCCGGCCACGCTTTCTAGGCACGCATCCGCTCAAGGAGATTCGCCGATGCACACGAACCACAGTCCCGAAGAAATCAATCATGATCGCCGCCGCTTCGTTGGCAGTGCGGCCATGAGCATTGCCGCTGCGAAGTTCGGGATGATGGGTTCTGCGAGCGCTCCCTCTAGCCCGACGAACCCGGCGGGTGCGATCCCGCTCGCTGAAAAGCCGCCTGCCGGAAGCGGAGACAGTGCAATCCGCCCGTTCCATATCAGCGTTCCGGATCAGGAGCTTGTCGAACTCCGCCGGCGCGTTGCGGCGACGCGGTGGCCCGAGCGGGAATTGGTGAGTGATGCGACGCAAGGCGTCCAACTCGCGACCACGCAGAAGCTCGCGCACTATTGGGCGACTGATCACGATTGGCGCAAGTGCGAGGCGCGGCTGAAGGCCCTGCCGCAATTCATCACGTCGATTGATGGGCTCGACGTTCACTTCATTCAAGTCCGTTCGAAACATCCGAACGCTATGCCGGTGATCATCACGCATGGGTGGCCCGGATCGATCATCGAGCAGCTGAAAGTGATCGAGCCGCTCACCGATCCGACTGCCCATGGCGGAAAGGCGGAAGACGCTTTCGATGTGGTAATCCCATCGCTGCCGGGCTACGGGTACTCAGGCAAGCCGACCGCGACCGGTTGGGACCCGGAGCGCATCGCACGCGCGTGGATCGTGTTGATGAAGCGCTTGGGATACAAACGATATGTAGCCCAAGGCGGCGATTGGGGGAATTGTGTCACGGAGCTGATGGCTCTGCAGGCGCCACCGGAATTGCTCGGCATGCATACCAACATGGCGGCCACAGTTCCCGCCGACATTGACAAGGCGGCGTTTGCCGGGGCTCCGCCACCGGCCAATTTTTCGGCCGACGAACTGCGCGCGTACAACCAGCTAGTCTTTTTCTACAAGCACGGTCTGGGCTACGCCGGAGAAATGGCGAATCGCCCGCAGACGCTGTACGGCATAGCGGATTCGCCGGTCGGACTAGCAGCGTGGATTCTCGATCACGATGCAGCCAGCTACACGCTGATTACACGCGTATTCGACGGTCAGACCGAAGGCCTGACGCGAGACGACATTCTCGACAACGTCACGCTCTATTGGTTGACGAACACGGCGGTCTCGTCGGCGCGTCTTTATTGGGAATACAAGGGCGGCTTTTTCGACGTCCGGAACGTCACCATTCCGGTTGCCGTGAGCGCCTTCCCAGACGAGATCTACCAAGCGCCGAGGAGCTGGGCAGAGAAAGCGTATCCCAAGTTGATTTACTACAACCGGCCCCCCAAAGGCGGCCACTTCGCGGCGTGGGAGCAGCCGCAGCTATTCACGGAAGATCTTCGAGCTGGGTTCAGATCGTTGCGGTAGTGAAATCGAGGGGAACGGCGCGCACGCGGTGCGCGCCGTCTTTCCCGCCACTCGCGCCAAAGAGAGGAACCTCCCGTGGAACACCCGACTTTTTATCGCACGATACAGATCGACGGCATTTCCATCTTTTACAGAGAGGCCGGGCCGAAAGACGCGCCGACGCTGCTACTGCTGCATGGACTGCCGTCGTCTTCGCGAATGTTCGAGCCGCTCTTCGCGCGGCTTTCGGATCGTTATCATCTAGTCGCGCCCGATTATCCGGGCTTCGGGCACAGCGATTGGCCGGACCCGAAAAAATTTGCATATACGTTTGATCACTGTGCCGAGATTGTGAATCACTTTACCGAAGCGCTCGGGCTTCCGCGCTACACGCTTTACATGCAGGATTACGGCGGCCCGGTGGGTTTTCGAATGGCGTTAGCGCATGAGGATCGGATCGAGGCGCTCATCGTCCAGGACGCTGTGGCGCACAACGAAGGCCTGGGAGCGAATTGGAAGACGCGGCGCGCGTTTTGGGCCGATCGCACTGCGAACGAAAGCGCGCTGCGGACAAATCTGCTCTCGCTCGGGACAACGCGTACGCGCCATGTCGGGAGCGATCCCAACGTGGAACGCTATGACCCTGATCTCTGGACGGACGAATTTTCATTTCTCAGCCAGCCCGGCCAGGGCGACATTCAAAGCGATCTCTTTTATGACTATCGAACCAATGTGGACGCCTACCCGAAGTGGCAGGCATGGATGCGCGAGAAGCAGCCGCGCCTGTTGGTGATTTGGGGCAAGTACGAGCTCTCGTTTGACCCCTCGGAGCCGGAAACCTATCGCCGGGACGTGCCGAAGGCGGAAGTGCACATAGTTGATGGAGGGCACTTCGCGTTGGACACAGCCGCGGATCGGATCGCGGATCTTGTCCGGGGCTTCATGCTCCGTGAGGCAGCGGCGGGGATGTGACGCGGCGCAGCGGAAAATGACAGAATCCAGGAGGCAGCTATGAGCACGAACGCAGTCCGTGCCACCGAGACGAGCGTCGCGAGAGTCAACTTGAAGGTCGAAGTCGTCGTCATTCCCGTCTCGGATGTTGACCGGTCTAAGAAGTTCTACGGGGAGCTCGGTTGGCGGCTCGACGCCGACTTTCGCTTCGATAACGGCTTTCGGATCGTTCAGTTCACGCCGCCCGGCTCGGGATGCTCGGTCCAATTCGGCACGCACATGACGTCGGCCGCGCCCGGATCGGCCCAGAGCTTGTACCTGGTTGTCTCCGGCATCGAGGCTGCGCGCGACGAGCTCGTCGCCCGTCGTGTCAAGGTAAGCGAAGTGTTCCACGCCACGACGCCGGGTGCTCAGTTCCAGCCGGACGGCACGAGCGGCCGCGTCACCGGACCTGCGCCCCAGCACGCCACCTACGGCTCGTTCGCCACGTTCAGCGACCCGGACCGCAACGGTTGGCTGCTGCAGGAGGTCACGACCCGGTTCCCCGGGCGCGTTGACGCTGCGGCGACTTCGTTCGGCTCCGCAAGCGACCTGGCGAGCGCGCTTCGGCGTGCGGAGGCCGCCCACGGAGAGCATGAGAAGCGCATTGGTAAGGCAGATCCGAACTGGCCCGACTGGTACGCCGAATACATGGTGGCGGAGCAGGCTGGGACAAACCTGCCGACATGAACGATTGCAAAGTCATTGTCGTCGGCGGCGCGCGCCACGACTTTGAGCACGAGATGCGCGTGATCCAGTGCTAGGAGGAGCAATGACGAAACCGACGAGCTTTCAAGCGGACATTCGCCCGCTCTTTACAGAGCGGGACATTCAAGGCATGAGCAAGGCGTTTAACCTGGCGAGCTACGACGATGTGAAGGCTCACGCGGCTGCCATCTATGACCGCATTCGCGGAATCGGCGGTGCCGTGATGCCGCCCCCACCGCCAAGAGGGGAAGGTCCTTGGCCTCAATCTCGCATTGAACTATTCGCTAAATGGATGGCGGACGGGTACCAACCCTAAGGCGCACAAATTGACGCGAGAATGTGTTGCGTCTGGCGTCTCCGCACGAGGAACAGGAGATCATGATCTCGCAGTCGGATCAGAGCGCTGGACTAAAGTTTGTTGTGACGAATACCCTCATCGTCGCAGACATACGGCGATCGGTCGCATTCTACCGCGACGTCCTCGGAGCTACGGTGCTGCGCGAGGGCGAACCGACATTTCTGCGGCTGGGGAACATTTGGCTCACGATCAATGGCGGCGGCCCGACCGACGACAAGCCTGAAGTTGTCGCTTCGCCGCCGCGCGATCAAGACGTTTTAAGCATCTTTTTGAACCTTCGCGTAAACGATATCCGGCGCTACTACGACCTTTGGTCTTCGCGGGGCGCGAAATTCATCACTGAACCTAAGGTCCATGCAACGGAATTGCGGTGCTACATGCGCGACCCGGATGGTTACCTCATTGAGGTCGGACAAACGACGATGACCGCGGGACCCCTGGACTTGTACGCGTGACTTTTCCGAGATGGTCCGAGGTCTGAGGAATTTAAATGAAAGCGGCATGGTACGAAAAGCAGGGACCGGCTCGCGATGTGCTGGTCGTCGGCGAGATGCCGGATCCGATTCCAGCCGCCGGGGAAGTTCGTATTCGCATTGCTGCCTCCGGCATCAATCCGGGCGATATCAAGAAGCGTGAGAACGCCTTCGGCTACGGCATGCCGTATCCTCGGGTGATTCCGCACAGTGATGGCGTCGGCCGCGTGGATCAGGTTGGCGCAAGTGTTCCCTCGGAATGGATGGGCCGATCTGTGTGGTGTTACGGAGCGCAATCGTATCGTCCATTTGGCACGGCCGCGGAGTTTACAGTTGTGCCGGTGGATCATGTCGCTCCGCTGCCCGAAGGAGTTTCGACGAAACAAGGCGCCTGTCTTGGCATACCCGGGATTACGGCGCACCGAGCCGTGCATGTTGGAGGCTCTGTGGATGGGCGCACAGTGTTGGTGCAAGGAGCGGCTGGTTCGGTGGGCCTTTGCGCAGTTCAGCTCGCACGTCTCGCGGGAGCGCGAGTGATTGGAACGGTGAGGTCGTCGTCGGACGAAGCCATTTCGAAGAAAGCGGGCGCCAACGAAGTAATTCTGGGCGATAACGAGCTCATCCCGCACGTACGGGCACTCGCTCCGCAAGGTATCGATCACATCGTTGAGGTGGCATTTGGGGCCAACATCGAAGCCGACATCGAACTCCTGAAGCCGGGCGGTTCGATCGCGAGCTATGCCACCGATAATGCCGCTCCGAAGATCCCTTTCTGGCAAATGGTATTCAAGAACACGCGTGTTTTCTTTCTGGGGAGCGACGATTTTCCGAAAGAAGCGAAATTGCAAGCAACGCGGGATTTAAATGCTGCGCTTGAGTCGGGGTGGGCAGGATTCGAGATTGGCGAACGAATCCCGCTCGCAGACATCGCTCGCGCGCACGAGCTTGTGGAACACCCGGTGCGGGCCGGGCGGGTTCTAATTGTGCTGTGAGTATGTGGAAACTTCGACGATGCATCGGGGCAGGGGACAAATGTCGGGTTCCGTTGACTCAGACTCTTGAACGTGCAGGGGTCCTTTTTCGACGAACGTGAATTAATAAGAGGAGTGAAGAATTTCTGAAGAAATTAATGGCGATCGTCGCCGCATTTTTGGGACTGCGGCGAAGAGCCGCTGCGCGCCGGAAAAGACGCGCGATGAGCTGGGGCGTTCGAGCTAGAGGTTGCGCGAGGGTGCTGCCAGCCGCGGAAGTGCCGGTTGTAACCAGAATTCAACATACCCCCTGTCGACGGAGCGCTAGAACTTGGCGCGTTCCGAGCCTGAGGGAGCTTACTTAGCCATGGCATCGGAAAATTCCCTCCACTGTGAAGTTGAGAAGTCGGACGCTGATGAACGCGGGAACAAAGTGACGACGATCAAGTATCATGGCAGGCTGGTGAGCGCGACATCAGGTCAAATGAAGGAAGCGGTCAGGCCGCTCATCCCTCTGGGTGGCCGCATTGTCATTGACCTCGGTGATCTGAATTACCTTGATAGTTCAGGCGTCGGGCCGCTCATTGGCCTGAAGGTGTCTGCAACCAGGCAAGGGCTGTGCATCATGGAACTTACCAACATGACTCCTCGCGTGCTGGAACTGCTGCGCGTCACTAATCTCGCGCAGATGTTGTCGTCGTAAGATCGGGCCTCAATCTCGTTCGCCACACAACCGCAGCTCAGCCTGAATTCTCCCAAGCGCTAGTTTGAGTCTTGAGAACGGCGCTGCAGAGAAGACCAAGCGACAATCCAGGAGCCTCCGCCAATCGCCAGAGCAATGAACGCGCTCGACCACTCGGCGGGCTTGTGGGAACCGGAGTTGGTCATTATTCGGGGTGCGTGGAGGAGCAGAAACCAGAGCAAGAACATTAGACCGAGGAAAAAGCCGCCCCAAAAGTCCATCCATTTTGCGCCGATGGTTACGCCGGACGCGATGAAGATTACGCCTGTCAGATAAGCCCAGAAAAGACCCGGGCCGGGTATCCAGGCCGGAATAAGGCTGGCGATAAAGCGTGGGATGAGGAAATGGCTCACGCCGAAAACCACCGAGGAAATTGCGAAGAGGTATGGGCCGGACTTGATCAAGGAACTTACGACGCCTTCCAATGGCCCAAATTCATTTCTTTCTTTGGGCAGAATTCCGGCCAGGGTAAAGGCTGAGGCGCACAGGATCAGGATTTCGAAGGCAACGGTGCGGATCCCTATGTCAAATGGATGTGCAGCTACTTGGGATACTTCAAGTGAGAGATCGCAGAGAAGAAACATGGTTCCCAACAGCATTTCCGCCAACCGAGCCCTGATATTTGAGGCGATGCAAAGTCCAGCGGCGAGAAGGGCAACGCCCGTGAGGTACGCCAACCAGGGGATCGCTGGAACGAAAGGGATGATGGGGACTGTCGGCCCGGCCGATCGAGCCCAGACGAAGTGTTGGACGCCGAAAGCAAAGATAGCGATGGCGAATATGATTCGGCCCTGTTTGACGATCTTTTCCATGATTTGTGATTTGGACATTTAGTCCGCAAATGGTATGCGTGTCCCGCCTTGGGCACAACATTCAAGATTGTGCGAGCTTGTATTCGTACGGGCGCCGAAAAAATGCCGCGGGCAAGATGCCCGCGCCGCGAAGTCAAGTCGCTACCAGCGGACTAGACCCTCGGGATCCTCGACCAGGACGACCTCGTACTTTTCCAACATCGGCATCAGGACGTCTTCCAGCTCGCGTTTCCACAACTCGCCTTCGTAGAATCTTGCTTTCATCGGTTCACGCGAAAGGAGATCGAGAAAGCCGCGCATGAAGAAAAACGTATCGGGATCTTCGACGGAAAGAAATGGGCCCATTATTTTCATCCCGATTTCATTGTGAGCCGGAATGGATTTCGCGCGGAATATCCCAAGGAATTCGGTGCGTTTGCCAGGCTTGGTTTTGTAGGTGCGCATTTCGATGATCATTTGAGCGCCTCTGAGAGCAGACTTGCGCGGTCGCCATTACCATTATGTTCGCACCATGTTTACCACAATATGGTTTTCCGTTCAGGAGGGGCGTACGCTTTGATCTAGGGGTGCGGCGACAGAGGCGGAATTCGACTGGCGCCGGCATTTATGTCAAACGATTTCGACGTGCAAAGGCCCTCCGACTTGGGACTCGAGGCCGCCGGTTTTCGTCTGGAAAACCTCGAAGCAGACCGCTCGATCATGTACATGCTCGGGCCGAGCCTACGAATCATCTATTGCAACAAGGCCTGGGATGAATTTGCCTCGCTGAATGGCGGAATCGGACTCGAACGAGACGTCATTCTCGGGACGTTCATCCTGGACGTGGTCCCTGGTGCCTTGAGGGCGTTTTACGAGGATGCTTTCGCTCAGGTGCGGCAGCAGTTGCAGCCATGGGAGCATGACTTCGAGTGTTCGTCTCCGGATACATTCCGGCTGTTCCACATGCGTGTGCTTCCGCTGCCGAATTCGAACTCGATTGTAGAGAATTCGCTCCAAGTCGAGAAACCTCACGGCCCGGAACGTCCGGCGATGTCCGCGGACCGCACTTCCTATGTAAATGAAAACGGCATTCTCGCGATGTGCTGCCACTGCAGGCGCACGCGAAGGATCAACGCGGGTGCGGTGTCAGTATGGGATTGGGTTCCGGCGTTCCTCACTGATCCGCCAGGACGCGTTTCGCACGGATTGTGCCGGACGTGCCGGGCTTATTATTATCCCGACGCCGGAATCGCGCGTCGCTGAGAATTCACTACATCCCCTAATATTGACGACAGAGCAGGAGTTAGTTGGATTGCGAACGTGTATCTGTGATCGAACTGATTTGGAGAAGAAGCGAGAGGGCGCAAAACTTCGGAGGATATAATCGGTAGAGACAGACGACGACGAGGAAGGGGAAAGATGAAGAAGAGAATGATCGGACTGCTTACGCTGGCCTCGCTCTCGTTCTCGAGCGGCGCGCTTGCCCAGGAGTTGTCAATGAAGGTGAGGGGCGGACATGAGCTGGGAGAAACCGCCGAGCAGTTTTTTGCCGAGGGCCAGGAAAAGGACGTGCTCAGCTTGTGCGCAGCGTCAAATTTCAAAGGCTTTCATAAGCTGACCAAACGCGAGGCAAAGAAACAGTGCGACGAGATTGCTGACGAACGGCAGCGAGCGGTGAGCGGCAAGCGTGTCGAGTACAAAAGCGCCGGCGACCCAACCGAGTTTCGGACGGATACATTCACGTTCGACGGGGATCACCTGGTGAAGGTGGAGCTCGTCTATTCCGCTCCGAGCGCGGAGGTCAACTACCGCGGCAGAGAGTTTAAGGACATCCTGGCGGGAGTGAAGGGAGCTTACGGGCCGCCCACGAGCGAGAAGACCGAGCGGGTGCAGAACGCTTACGGTCTGCAGATCATCCTGCACAGGGACGCGTGGGTGGCGTCGAATGCGGCGATTCTCATCACCGAGAAGCCCGCGCCTGACGGCTCGACCACTGTGGTCGCGTTCACCCGCGCGGAGTACGACCGCACGATGGCGGCGGGCGACCCGAAGGCTGGCAATCCGCTGCAGTAATCGCCGTTCTTTACTTCACGGCGTATGGCGCGCGTGCTGATCCGAGTGCTCAACGCCGAAGCCGGATCGCTCAGCGCGTGCCGGCAGCCAGTTCGCCAGGGTTTTCCGCAGTCGTAGGATCAATCATCGATCGGATCTGCGAAATTTTATTGGCGGGGAAGCCTCCCTGCCGCGCGTGCTCGCGCACCATCTCTTCATTCGGAGCGATGTAGATGCAATAGATCTTATCGTCCGTGACGTAGCTTTGCAACCATTGGACCTGCGGGCCGAGATTGCGCAATACGCTGCACGATTTCTGAGATACCGCCTGTAAACCCGCCGGTGAAAGCTTTCCGGCTCCGGGAAGTTCACGCTCGATTACGAACTTGGGCATGAAGTACTCCTTTAGAGTGAGAACCGCAGGCTCTTGGCACACACGTAGGAATCCTTGATTCGTGCCGCCCGCGCATCCGCATCATACGATTCCGTTCAAGTCCAAACAACGAAATTTGGCGCGAGAGGCCCCCAGGGGCATACGCTGATTTTTCTGTTGTGAGCGACTCAGCGACGATCGCGAGTCGATCTTGTGCAGAAGAGAACACGCTCTTGAGCGCCCGGAGCGCGATAATAAGCGTTGACGTGACTTGAAGTGAGGCGTGAAATGAAACTGAATTTGCTGAACGCCATCAAACTTTATGGCGTCCCGCACGACGGCGCTACCGGGCAAAAAGGAGGGATGACGACATGTTGGTGATGCTTATTCTTCCTGCGGTTGTGCTACTGGTGTTGGTGGCTAGTCTTCCGATTTGGCGTCACAAAAAGAATTGGAGCTTTTATTCGATTGGCGCCGTAAGTCTCGTTATTTTAATTGTCCTGATTCTCGTTTGGACCGGCCGCCTGTGATCGGAGCGGCGAGCGGAAGGCGACTGGTCCGCCGCGACCGGAGTTGAAAGCGGGACTGTCGGCTGATACCATCCGCTCGCATGGCTGACGAACGGCTCCGCATAAATTTGGGCGACTTACTCGGCAAGGCCGAGGTATTTATTTACGGCGTGATGGGCGTGCTGCTCTTCATCACGGCGCTTGCGGCCGCGGTGAGCGCGGGCGCGATCCTCTGGTCCGACATTCGAAATTGGACGCTGGCTTCGGGCACGCTGGGCGTGCTCGACCAATTGCTTCTGGTGCTCATGCTCGTCGAGCTGCTTCACACCGTGAGCATTTCCATCCGCTCGCATATTCTGGTCACGGAACCCTTCCTGGTGGTGGGCCTGATCGCTTCGATCCGGCGCATTCTGGTGATTACGCTGCAAGCAGCGTCGCTCACGAAGGGCGGTGAGTGGACGGTTGAAAACGCGACTCTTTTCCGCGCGAGCATGTACGAGCTGGCGTTGCTTGGCGTGCTGATCCTGATTCTTGTGGTCTCGATTACGATGCTGCGGCGTTCCGAGCGCGACAAAAGCGAAGCCGGCGCGGTCTAAGACGACAGTATTCAGTGGCGCGCGCCAACCCCAAGAGAAAAACGCTGGCAAGATGTCGGCGCTACGAAGGTCCGGCCCGCGGGCGGACAACCGCTGCGGCCCGCAGGTCGCAATCGCGATAATCCAATCGAGATTATTTCTGTTTGGCCATGATTTCGGATTCGAAGCGGTTGAATTCGAGTTCTTCCTTCCATTCGAGGCGAGCTTTTTCGTTGGCCGCGAGAAAATTCCTGCATGCGGCTGATGACGGCTCGGATTTTGCGGACTCGCCTGCGCACGCCGGGACGAACGATTTGTAATCCGCGGCGGACCAGAGACTTGCCCCTCCGACGAAAGCGTATTCGAGACTGTTGCGCGCGAATGTCTTC
This sequence comes from uncultured Acidobacteriota bacterium, assembly GCA_963838705.1. Classification (GTDB taxonomy): domain Bacteria; phylum Acidobacteriota; class Terriglobia; order Acidiferrales; family UBA7541; genus Palsa-147. The sequence continues at coordinate 127,331 of CAWIRU010000009.1, forward strand.
AGGTCCGGATAGCCGATGTGGAAATCCACGACGGCGGTGCGGAAATATTCGGTGAGGTCGGAGCGAACGATGGCTTCATCGTCGGTGGCGAGTGAGAGGGGAACTCCGGCGCGAAGATACGTGGCGCAGGGATTCTCGTTATTCGGGACTTCGCGGACGATTTGATAGCCGTGAATGGCGCACTCGACGAGGATGTGCTTGCGGGCCATCTCGGCGAGAAGAGCGGGCGCGTCGTCTTCATAGATGATGTCAATTCCGTGGCCGATGCGCTCGGCATGGCCGATTTCGATCGATTTGCGGATGTGAGAAGCGAGCAGTTCCTCCGGCTTCACTTCTCCGGGCGTGAGTTCGCCGGCGTGCAGCGTGATGTGGACCTTCGGGTAGACGCCATGGAGATAGTCGAGCATGCGCATGTGCAGATCGAAATCGTCGAGTGCGCGATATTCATCCTGCGATTGAACGAGATTGATTCCGACGACGCGCGAATCTTTTCCGGCGAGTTCGAAGCCCGCGAGCATCTGGGCGAAGACCTGTTCCTTCGGAAATGCGCGTAGGACCTGATTGAGGAAGCGCAGCGAGACGCCGCAGCCGGCCTTCGGTTGTGGCGCATCGCAGCCGAGAATCTGGCGCATGCCCTTTTCGCCCGTGTCGAGATTGCGCTGGCCTGCGGCGACGACCTTGTCCATGCCTGCGGCGAGCATTTTGCTGCGCAGGGCGGGGAGATCGTCGTCCCAGCCGACTTCGTGGCCGAGCTTGAGGGATTCGCCCTGGTCGGGCGTGAGCATCGTCTCGAGATAGATTTCGTGCTGGAGTCCGGCGCGTTCGGCGACTTCGGCGAACATTTCTCCCCAGTGCCCGTTTACGACCGGATCGAATTTTCCGAATGCCGCGAAAAAGTGATAGCGCACGGAGCGATCGTCGCCGGTGCGGACGTAGTTGCGGATGGACCACGCGTCAATCACCTGATTGCGAAATGTGAAATTGGTGAGCGCTTGCGCGGCGGGGAGTTGACCCTTCGCGGCGTCGCATGGTGGCTGCGAGAGACCGGCGTGGTGATCGATGCAGAGGCCGTCCTCGACCGCGTACTGGATGTAGCTTTCCGCGTAGATCGAGCCGGTGAGGTGATGATGCAGATCGGCGCCTTTGGGCATGCGGTGTAGGAAATCTTCGAGCAGCATCGGATTGTTGCGGATGGATTCGAGATATTGTGCCGTGCGCGCGGCGGGGGATTGCGCGTGGGCGACGAATGGCCACGAAATCAGGCAAGCAATGACTACGAGGATCGCACTCAAAAATCTGCGGTACATGGTGATCTCCCGGTCATATTTTCGGAGTCGAATGGCGCAAGGCATTAGCCGGCGCGGGCGCCGTCGGGAACGTGAGATTCCGGGATAGCGAGCGCGGGCGTGATTCCGTCGGCGAAACCGATGTCGAAAAGCATGCCTTCAGAAAGCATGCCAGCCATTTGACGCGGCTCGAGATTGATGATGAAAAGAGCTTGCCGGTGCTCGAGATCCTTGCAGTTCACGCGTTCGCGTTTCATGCCGGCGAGGATGGTGCGTTTGTGATCACCGAAATTTACGGTGAGGGCTACGAGTTTCTCAGAGCCTTCGACGTTGTCGACGGCGTCGATCGTGCCGACGCGAACATCGAGTTGATTAACGGCTTCGAGTGTGACGGTAGGCTTAACAGGTGCTGGTTGCATAGTGAGAAGGGTAGCACGGGAGCTAGATTTCGGAGAGTTAGACGAAGTTCCATAATGGGGCATTTTGCGGTGAGCCGGCGACCGAATGCGCCGGGCGCGAGCATCGCCTTTAAGTGCGACGCGCGTTTTCGTTAGTTCTTCGATACGGGTGTGCGGTATGCGACATAAATCGGAAGGCTGTAAGTGCATTCTTGCGGATGCCGCGATTATCGGAGCGGACATTCTAAGTTCGGAGGATTGCTACATGCATCTTGCACATCGCTGTTTTGCTTCACTGATCCTGACCGCCGCTCTGGTGGCGCCAGTCTCAATTCTGGCTGCGGCCGCACCTCAAGAGGCGACCGTTCAGGTCCGAGTCTACGACCGAGACCATAAGGACTATCACAACTGGGACGAGAACGAGAATCGCGCGTGGGGAAATTACCTTACGGAAAACCACAAGAGGCCCCACGATTTCAATAAAGCAAGCAAGAGGGAGCAGTCTTCCTACTGGAATTGGCGCCACGCGCATCCAGATTAGGATCTAAAGCAGTCGCCAAACATCGCGATGAAGTGTGGGATGCCGCAAGGACGTCCCGTTCGCAATGATTGCGGACGGGACGGCGGAGACGCACGGCTGCGTTCTGTTCTGCCAAATGCACAGAAAAAGCAAGATGCCGGCCTGAAGGTCGCCGCTACGGGTGCTGAAATCGGCCGCGCGGTCGGTTCGGCACAATCTGATTTGCCGCTAGTCGTAGTATTCGGCGCCGAGATGCGTGATTAAGTCCTCGCCCATCATCCAGCGCAGCGTGTTTTTCAATTTCATCAGCTGAATGAACAGATCGTGCTCGGGATAAAGTTCGGGCGCGCACATCGGGGATTTGAAGTAGAAGCTGAGCCATTCCTGAATGCCGTGCATGCCGGCTCGGTGCGCGAGATCGAGGAAGAGGACGAGATCGAGGACGATTGGCGCGGCAAGAATCGAATCGCGACAAAGGAAGTCGACCTTGATCTGCATCGGATAGCCGAGCCAGCCGAAGATATCAATGTTATCCCAGCCCTCTTTGTTGTCTCCGCGCGGCGGGTAATAATTGATGCGGACTTTGTGGTAGATGTGGCCGTAGAGCTCGGGATAAAGCTTCGGCTGGAGAATATATTCGAGAACGCTGAGTTTTGATTCTTCCTTGGTCTTGAACGAGCCGGGATCGTCAAGAACTTCGCCGTCCCGATTCCCGAGTATATTCGTGGAGAACCAGCCGTTCAGACCGAGCATTCGCGCTTTGAAGCCGGGCGCGAGAATCGTTTTCATCAAGGTTTGGCCGGTCTTGAAATCCTTGCCGCCGATTGGGACGCCGCGCTCGCGCGCGAGCTGAAGCATGGCGGGAATGTCCACGGTGAGATTCGGAGCGCCATTGGCAAAGGGAACGCCTTCCTGAATGGCGGCGTAAGCGTAGAGCATCGAGGGTGTAATCGCTTCGTGGTTCTCCCTCATCGCTCGCTCGAAATCCTTGACGGTTTTATGGACGGCGTGGGGCTTCAGGAAAACTTCGGTTGAGCCGCACCAGACCATGACGAGCCGCTGGGCGCCGGATTTTTTCTTGAAGCTGCGAATATCGTCGCGGATCTGTTCGGCGAGATCGAACTTGTTCTTGCCCTTTTTGATGTGAGTGCCGGTGAGGTTCTTGACGTATTCGCGGTCAAACGCCGCTTTCATTGGGCGGATGCCCTTGAGGAATTTCTTGGCCTTTTCCAGGTGCTGGAATTCGAGGACTCCGCACTTGCGCGCGGCTTCGTAGGCGTCGTCGGAATAGACGTCCCAGCCGCCGAATACGAGTTCAGTCGGCTTTGCAAGAGGAACGAAGCTGCTGATTTGCGGCGAGCGAGCTTCCGTGCGCTTGCCGAGGCGAATCGTGCCCATCTGCGTGAGGGAGCCGACGGGGGGCGCGATTCCGCGACGGATCAGTTCCACGCCTGACATAAAAGTAGTGCTGACCGCGCCCATTCCGGGCGTGAGGACGCCCAATTTTCCCTTCGCGGGCGCAATGCTGACGGGCCTGCGCATTCAATTCCCCCAGTGTGCGTTGATCTTTGGCCGGATGACCTGCCGCAGCATACTTGACGGCGCGATGATGCAAACCAAAACAAGCATGATGCGCGAACGCAGGATGATTTGCAAATGCGTTTGAGTCAATGCAGAGGCAAGATTATTCCGCCGGGTGTAGAATCCATTTGACGCTGAAAGATCGCAGCCGCAGTTCGAGATGCGATATAGCGCCTCGTTTCCGGTTCGCCATTCATCTGATTTTATGATTTGCCCGATTAGGATTTTCGATTTGACGGATGCAAGACCGTCGCGCTACCCTACCGCGCGAATGTGCTGTCAATCTCCCTCTACATTTCCTCAACAGCCTATCGCTATCCCATTCCGTTCGAAGGAGATCCATGTCTAGCGAACTTCGTAATTTTTTGGCGCTTTCGTACGACGAACTCGAGCAACTGAACCTTAAGGCGAAGGAGCAGCGGCAGAACCGCGTGGCCGCACACAAGATTCAGGAAGAGCGCGTGAAATATTTGACCGACGAGAAACGGCTCAAGGCCGTAACCGTGCTCTTCAGCGATCTCGAAGGCCGGTTGCACATGCTCGACTACGACAAGAAATTCCTCATCAAGAGTTGGGACAACCTGACATTTGACGGATCTTCGATCCGCGGCTTCACCGCGCAGCGCGAAAGCGACTTGCGGCTGATGATGGACTGGGGCGCGTTCTACTGGGGACCGTCCGACGTATTCGGCTCGGGCAAAGTGCTCGTCTTCGGGCAGGTGATTGACAAGGATGGCTCGCCCTATTCGGCTGATATCCGAGGGGCGCTGAAGGGCTACGCGGATAAGCTTTACGAGAAAAAAGGCTACACGCTTAACGCCGCGAACGAGATTGAAGGATTTCTCTTCAACGGACCGGACGCCGAGCGCAATTATTATCTGGCGCAGAAGTTCGATTACGTGAATACCGGCGGCTACTACCATTCTCTGCCGGGCGACCCGCTTCGAACGTTTATTGATACGACGGCGGAAGTACAGCGAGCGATGGGATTTCAAAACGAGAAGGACCATCCCGAAGTCGCGCCTTCGCAATTCGAGATCAACTACGGATATGGGGAAGTGGTGGCCGCGGCGGATCAAATTCAGCTGTACAAGCTGATTTGCCGGCAGGTCGCGACGAAAATGGGTTTCACGGCGTCGTTTTTGCCGAAGCCGGTGGTTGGCGTAAACGGCAGCGGCATGCACACCAACGTTTCCGTGAGCAAAGGCGGAAAAAATCTTTTCTGGGATCCGAAAGGCGAGGAAAAACTGAGCAAGATGGGATGGGAATTTGTCGACCGCATCTTGACCCATGGGAACGACATCTGCCTGCTGCTGAACGCGAGCGTGAACGCGTACCGGCGGCTCGATCCGCACTTCGAAGCGCCGAACCAGCTCAAAGCATCGCCGGTGGATCGCGGTTCGATGATCCGGATTCCGATCGGCAACGAGAGAAGCATGAGGACGGAAGTGCGCTCGGTGGCGCCGGACGCGAACCCGTACCTGGTGATGTACTCGATTTTCAAGACCGGTCTTGAAGGCGACACGGCGAAGATCAAGAATCTGCGGCAAGCCCAACGCTATCTGCCGGACAACATCTACGACGCGCTCGCGAACTTCCGTAAGGCAGACTGGACGACGAAGCTGCTCGGCGAAGACGTGAAAGAGCGTTACGCGGAACTGAAGCAAGCGTCGGCCGATCGCTGCCCGCGACTGCTCGGGACGTTCGTGAAGGTGCCGGAAGTGCAGTACCACCACGAGGTCTACAACCAGTTTTTGTGGAATTTGTTCTAGACGCGCTGAGTTTTCGTTCCGTGTCCGAGGCTTCGGCCTCGAGCCAACTGTATGCAAGGCGTGAATTCAGGACGAAGTTTGTTTCGCTGTTTAGCCGCACTCGGCGCCGTTTTGTTTTGCGCGAGCGTCGCTTTTGCGCAAACGCCTTCGCCTGCGCTTTTAGTCCTGGAGAAGAGCGACAATGCGCTCGCCATCGTTGACCCTGCGAGCTTGAAGGTTGTTGCTCGCGTTCCTGTTGGACAGGATCCTCATGAAGTAGTCGCGTCGGCGGACGGCAGACGCGCCTACATCTCGAACTATGGCGGCTTAGATAGCGCGCTCAACACGATTTCCGTCGTTGACCTGACCGCGCAGAAACCGTTGCCTCCCATCAACCTCGGAGCCTTGCACTCCGTGCACGGACTTGCTTTTGCCGGCGGCGAGCTCTACTTCACGGCGGAAACGAACAAAGTGATCGGCCGGTACGATCCTGCGACGCAGGAAATCGATTGGGTTCTTGGAACAGGCCAGGATCGCACACACATGATTGAAGTTTCGGAAAGTCTCGACCGGATCTTCACGTCGAACGTCAGTTCGGGCACAATCAGCATCATCGAGCAAGTGGCCCTCGCCAATCCCGGTTACGGCCCGCCTCCGGGCGCAAACGGTCCACCGCCGGGCAGCAGTCGCAAGACTTGGCGCGTGACCAACGTGCCTTCCGGGCGAGGCTCGGAAGGCTTCGATGTCTCGCCTGACGGGAAAGAGATCTGGGGGGCCAACGCGCAGGATGGCACGGTGACGGTCATTGACGTGGCCAGCAAGTTGGCCACGCAGACGTTTCCGATCTCCGTGAAGGGAGCCAATCGTTTGAAGTTCACGCGGGACGGCAAGCGCGCGTTGGTCTCAGGCTTGGGCGGCGGCGCAACGTCAACCGGCCCAAACCTGGTGGTGCTCGATGTGGCGAGTCACAAGGAAATCAAGCAATTCAATCTCGGTGGCGGCTCGGCCGGCATTCTGATTACGCCGGATGGTTCCCGCGCGTTCGTTGCAGTCAGCGCGAAGGACAAAGTTGCAGTCATAGATCTGAAGACGTTGGAAGTCATCGGCCAAACGCCGACAGGTAAGCAACCCGATGGTCTAGCCTGGGCTCGACGAAACTAGCTTCTGATCCAGAGTTCCGCGGAAGAATCATTCCGAAAATGCAGAGGGCCGGCGAGTGCCGGCCCCTGCGTTCTGAAATCATCCGCGTCACCCGGATTCAGGGGTGGCGCGCGATTCTTCTACAACTTTTCGATTCGAATCGAGCCATCGCCCGACGTGATCGCCAGCATTCCACCGCCGCCATTGATCTTGCCGTGTATGCGCGACTCGCTGATCGAGCCGGACACAGTGACAGGGAAGTCGAGACTGATGTGGCCGTCGCCAGTGTGAGCGTCGAGCTCGGCACTAAAGCCATCGGGCAACTTCATATCGACGTGACCGTCACCGGTATGAAGCGTCCAGCCGCTCGCGATTTTTGAACCCTGCAGAACGTCGGCTTGAATGTTTCCATCGCCGCTCTTGAGATAAAGAACGTCGAAGCGTCCGCGCACGGTGATGTGGCCGTCGCCCGTGTCCGCGCTCAGGTTGCCGTCGAAATCGGTGCCTTCGACGTGTCCGTCGCCGGTGTGCAAGTGAAGATCGCCGCGCAGGCCGTTCGAGTTGATGTTTCCGTCGCCGGTATCAATCTGGATGTGGCCTGAGACCGGGCCGGATTTCACATCGCCATCGCCGCTGCGAATTTCGAGATCGGATTGGGCAGGCACCTGAACTTGCACGCGGACGCCGTGGTGTTGACCGAAATTGAAGGTCAACCAGTGCTTCGGCGTTTTGACGATCAACTCGATGCGATCGCCCTGCTGGCTCTCGATCACGTGGACGTCGCTCGAGCTGATTTTCATGCCCGACGTGACAACCCGCGCGTTGACTTCGTTCGACGCTCCGGCGGAAATCTCGATGTCACCGTCGTCGGTCTCGACGCGAACCGATGGCTTGCCCGAGACCGTATATTTCTTGGACCATTCGTCGGCGTGCGCCGGATACGCGGCCGCGAGTCCGAATCCCACCAGGAAAATTCCCGCCAGCAAGGTCTTGTGCATTGGTGTTCCTCCGTCCTTCTGATCAGAGGTACGTAATGCCTTACCGAAAAGTTCCGTGACGCCTCTGCGGTTCATCCGGCGCCATGGTTAGGCCGACTTGCGCTTTGCCGCGGGCTTGGCGTGGGACTTGCCGTGGGGCTTGGGGCGAAGCGCCGCGAGAATTGCATCGAGCGGTAGTGTGTTGATGACGTCTTTCTTCTCCACCCAGCCGCGCCGGGCGGTCAGGACGCCGTACTTCATCAACTGGAGATTCGTGGTTGAGTGTGCGTCGGTGGAGATCACGATTTTGACGCCGCGTTCGATCGCCGCGCGAAGATGGATGTCCTTCAGGTCGAGCCGGTCGGGATGCGCGTTGCACTCCATCGCCACTCCTGCTTTCGCAGCCGCGACGTAAATCTTCTCCATGTCGTAGTCGAAAGGGTCGCGGCGAAGAACGAGCCGGCCCGTCGGATGGGCGATGATCTGCGTGTACGGATTCCCGATGGCGGCGAGGATGCGGTCGGTCATGGCGGCGCGGTCGAGATTCATGTAGCTGTGGACGGAGACGACCACGACGTCCAGTTGCGCGAGGACTTCGTCGTCGAGATCGAGGCGGCCGTCTTTCAGGATGTCCACTTCCATTCCAGCGAGCAGGCGAATGCCGTGAACGCGTTTTTGCGCAGCATGAATTTTCTGGATGTGCTCGAGCGTGCGTTTTTCGTCGAGGCCGTTGGCGACGGTGACGGCCTTTGAGTGGTCGGTGAGCGCGATGTATTCGTAGCCGAGCGCCCGCGCGGCTTCGCCCATTTCCTCGATCGTGTTTTTACCGTCGGAGGCAATCGTGTGCATCTGAAGGTCGCCGCGGATGTCGTCGAGTGATACGAGATGCGGTAATTTGCCCGTTTCCGCGGCCGCGATTTCGCCCGTGTTCTCGCGCAGCTCGGGCGGAATATATTTCAGCTTGAGCTTCGCGTAGATCTCCTCCTCCGTTTTGGACGCGACCACCTTACCGCCTTTCAGCTCCGTCAGGGCGTATTCGTTGAGCGTCCAGCCGATATCGTTCGCGCGGCCGCGGAGGACGACGTTGTGTTCCTTCGAGCCGGTGAAATAAAGGAGCGCCGCGCCAAAACTTTTCTTGTCGAGGAGGCGCACATCCACTTGAAGGTTGTTTGTCAGGAGGAAGCTGACTTTGTTTTCACCGTGCGCGAGGACTTGTTCGATGCCGGGGTACTTCAGAATATATTGCGCGACGGCGCCGACGTTTTTCGGTTTGTCGTGGCCCGGGCGCATCGTGACGAGAATATCGAGGTCGCCGATGGTCTCCTTCCCGCGGCGGAGCGAGCCAGCCGGAGTGGCCTCTTCGACGGCTTCTCCGGCGCCGGCGATGTACTTGCAGAGAGCCTGAGCCGCATTGTCAACCAGATCGATATGAAAGCGGCCGGTGGAGCGCTTGAATAGCTCGACGGCTTTCAGAATATTCTGCTCGCTTTTTTCGCCGAAGCCGGGGAAGGCGCGGAGTTTCCCCTCTCGCGCGACTTTCTCCACGTCGGCGACGGTCGCGGTCTTGAACTTCTTCCAGAGCGCGGCGACTTTTTTCGGGCCGAGAGATTGAAGAGTGAGCAGATCGAGAATCGTCGCCGGATATTTCTTGAGCAGCTTTGCGCGCAAGCTGTAGCCGCCGGACTTGAGAATTTCGTGGATGTGCGCGGCCATACCTTCGCCGATTCCGGGGAGGTCGGTGAGCTTCGTCTCGTCCTTTGCGATTTCTTCGATGCGATCCGGCAGGCCGCCGATCAGCTCGGCGGCCTTTTCGTAGCTGCGATAGCGGCCGATGATCGCGCCGTCAATTTCGAGAAGCTGGGCGGTTTCGCGGAGGATTTTGGCGACTTCGCTATTTTCCATGCCGGGATTATAAGAGAGTTGAAGAGGGAATCACAATGTGCGGGGTGGCAATTGGGTCATCGTAGCGCCGGCATCTTGCCGGCGTCTTTGCGCGCGGTGGCCTAAGTCAAAATCGCCGGCAGGATGCCGGCGCTACGGGGATTTTTTGCCTAGGTCGAAATAGTAAAGAAGCGAGGCGATGGATTTCGCATCGCGGATTTTGCCGGTGCGGATCCAATTCTTGATTTGCTTTGGCGTGAATCGCCGTGCAGTGATTCTTTCGTCTGCTTCGGGCTGAGCCGCGCCGGCCACGAGCCCTTCGGCGGCAAACACCACCATGAATTCGGTGACGAAGCCGGGCGTCGGATAGAGATAGAGCAACTGGCGGAAACGTTTGGCGCGATAGCCCGTTTCTTCGAGCAGTTCGCGCTTTGCGCCCGAGAGCGGTGATTCGTTCGGTTCCTTGCGACCGGCGACGAGCTCCCAGAGATATTCGCGGACGGAATACCGATATTGGCGAATAAGCAGAACGTCGCCATTCGGAAATATGGGCATGACGACGACGGAGCCGCTGTGGGTGACAACGTCGCGCGTGGCATTGACACCGTTCGGCTCGATAACGTGATCTCGGCGCACGCCGAAGACCGGGCCTTGATACATGACTTTGCTGCTGAGAACCTTGACGCGGCCCTTGGACAATTGACCCTCCTGACGAACCGCATTTTACGATACCGAAGCCGGAATTCCGAACGCGCGAAAGAGGGCTAGCATCAGCTTCCTTGGCTCCACGCCAGCCGCTGCCCGCGCTTGTTGCGGGTGCCGGAACCCTGCGCTTATACTGGCAATCCATATGGCGATTCAGACCATCATCGTTGACGACGAGCGTCCCGCGCGCGACGAGTTGAACTTTCTCCTCAAGGGCTTTCCGGAAATCAGCGTGATCGGGCAGGGCAAGAACGGACTCGAGGCCGTCGCGCTGATCAAGGAGCACAATCCGGACCTTGTATTTCTCGACGTGCAGATGCCGGGGCTTGATGGCTTCGGCGTCTTAAAAAAGCTCGTTTCGGGGAAAATTCGCCTGCCACAAATCGTTTTCGCCACGGCCTACGATAACTATGCGGTGCAGGCATTTGAAGTCAGCGCGGTGGATTACATCTTGAAGCCGTTCGACAAGAGCCGCGTCGGGAAGGCGATTCAGCGGGCGAAGAAGCTGCTCGAGGCGAACGCATCGCCCGTCGAGCGGCTGGAATCGCTCGTGGGGAAGCTTGGCACGGCGAAAGCGCCGCAGCCCGTGAAGCTGCTTGTGAAGGTGCAATCGCGCTTGATGCTGGTGGACGCCGAGGAAATGGTGTACGCCGCGATCGAAGACGGCACGATTACGATATTCACGCGGGAACTCGAAGGAGTTTCGAACTATCGCACGATTGAAGAATTGGCCGGCGCGCTCGAGGCGGATACGTTTTGGCGCGCACACCGGTCGTACCTTGTGAATGTGAACCAGATCAAGGAAGTTGTCCCGTGGTTCAAGTCGAGCTACATGCTGAAGATGAACGACCGCAAGGCAAGCGAAGTGCCCGTTAGCCGCGCGCAGACCAAGAGACTGCGCGAATTCCTGAAACTCTAATTTCGAACACGATTCGCACATTTCACCGAGAGCGGGCGGTCTTCCGACCGCCCCTACTGTTGCCCCTTGCATTCCTTCATCTCGGCCTCGCGATTCGCGAGATGTGCTAGCATCATTTGGCCTCAGGAATGGATTTTTCACTAACCAGCGACCAAATTTTGATCCGCGATACCGTCCGCCAGTATATGGAGACGGAGATGCGGCCGATTCTGCGCCAATACGAGCGGGAGAATAAATTTCCGGACGCGCAGATTCGGGGGCTCGGTGAGCTTGGTTGTTGCGGGATGCTGATTCCGGAAGAGTGGGGCGGGGCGGGAACCGATACAGTCAGCTACGCGATCATGCTCGAAGAAGTTGCGCGTGTCTGTGCTTCGACAGCGGTGGCGCTGAGCGTGACGAATTCCGTGGCCGGAATGCCGCTCTTGAAGCATGGGACGGACGCGCAGAAAAAAAAATATCTATCGCGTCTCGCGCGGGGCGAAATTCTTGGCGCGTTTTGCCTTACAGAGCCGCAGGCAGGCTCGGATGCTGCGGCGATTCAAACGCGAGCCGTGCAGCGCGGCGATGAGTATTTCATTTCCGGCACGAAAAGTTGGGTGACGAACGGCGGAGTCGCTGGCGTTTACGTTTTGTTTGCCAAGACCGAGCCGCCCGCGGGCGCGCGTGGCGTGACGGCATTTCTCGTTGAAGGCAGTTTCCCCGGCTTTCGCGTGAGCCGCTATGAAGATAAAATGGGATTGCACCTATCCCGCACGGCGGAAATTGTGCTCGAAGATTGCCGCGTCCCGGCTGAGAATCGGCTCGGGGAAGAAGGGAAGGGGTTGAAGATCGCGCTCGAAGCGCTTGATGGCGGGCGCGTCGGGATTGCGGCGCAGGCCGTGGGCATCGCGCAGGGTGCGTTCGAAGCGGCGGTGCGTTACGCGAAGCAACGCAGCGCGTTCGGCAAGAAGATCAGCGAGTTTCAGGCCATTCGGTGGATGCTCGCGGACATGCAGACGGAAATCGAAGCCGCGCGAGTGCTGACGATGCAATCAGCGTGGATGCGCGATTCGGGTGAGAGCAAGCCGGGCCCCGCGGCATCGCGCGCGAAGCTGTATGCGAGCGAGATGGTGAACCGCGTCGCGTACAAGGCGGTCCAGGTTCACGGCAGTGTCGGATATTCGCGGGAGACGGACGTCGAACGCTATTACCGGGATGCGCGCGTTCTGACGATTTACGAGGGCACGAGCGAGATTCAGCGCACGGTGATCGCGCGGGATTTGTTGCAGAGCGGTAATCGCGCATAGCGCGTCGACGGTTGAAATGGTGTTTGTCATTCCGAGCCGCGCGGTTGGGGCCATGGATAAATAGGCTGCGAGGAATCTGCGTTTTCTGCCTTCGTGGCCGAAACGCAGATTCTTCAGGACATCCTCGTCGGATGTCCTTCAGAATGACAACGCTGTAGTGGGCCGCAGAGATGTTTTGAATTCAGGGAGGCCGGTCGGTTGGCGAAACGAAAACGAGTTCTGAGCGGCATGCGGCCGACCGGCCGGTTGCACATCGGTCACTACTTTGGCGCGCTTCAAAATTGGGTGGCACTGCAAGACAAGATCGATCCGAAGACCGGCCAGCCCGAATACGATTGCTATTTTCCGGTGGTTGATTGGCACGCGCTGACGACCCATTACGAAGACACCGCTTCGATCGCCGAGAACACGCTGCAAGTCACCATGGACTGGCTTTCGGTCGGTCTCGATCCTCATAAGAGCACACTTTTCATTCAATCGAGGGTGCTCGAACATGCCGAATTGCATTTGATCCTCTCGATGATTACACCGCTCGGTTGGCTCGAGCGCGTCCCGACATACAAAGAAATAATTGAAAATTTGAAAGATCGCGACCTCGGCACTTACGGATTTCTTGGTTACCCGTTGCTTCAGTCTGCCGACATCGTTTTGTACGGGGAACCAGGCCGGGAACTCCTTGTGCCGGTAGGCGAAGATCAAGTGCCGCACATCGAGCTCGCGCGTGAAATCGTGCGGAAATTCGATACGCATTTCGGGTTTTCCGCGAAGGCTGAACTTTTCGAGGCGAAGAATCGCGAAGTATTGAAGAAAGTTTGGAGTGAACTCTTCGGCCAGTCTCTGCCGCAGGATGCGGCTGCTGTGGGAGAGACTTCCGGCGAGAGAGATGGGGAGCTGAACGCAGCATTTCGGCGTCTGGCAATCGAGATCGGCACGCAGAACTTATTTGAAAAAGCCGGGAAGAATCGGCGCTTTTTCAAGGTGCAAGAAATTTTGCGCGAACCGGCTGTCATGCTCACGGAAACACCGCGGCTGCCGGGAACTGACGGGCGGCGGATGGCGAAGAGCTACGGCAACTTCATTTCGCTGAGCGAGCCGCTCGATTCGCTGCGCAGCAAAACCCGGAACATGCTGACCGACCCGGCACGCGTCCGGCGGACCGATCCCGGAAATCCCGACGTGTGCCCGGTGTTTGCCTATCACAATCTTTTTTCGACGCCGGAAGTTATCGCGCAGGTGAATCGCGAATGCCGCACGGCCGAGATCGGCTGCGTGGATTGCAAGAAGCTGATGGCCGACGCGCTGGTGAAATGGATCGAGCCGATTCAGGCAAAGCGGCGCGAATTTGAGTCGCATCCGCAACGCGTCTGGGATATTCTCGACGACGGCTCGAAAAGGGCACAAAAGGTGGCGCGGCGAACGATGAAGCGTGTGCGGAATGCGATTTTTGGCTGGGATGCAGCGCAAAAGGCTGCGGCCGAGAGCACTCCCCCGAGCGCCCAGAAAGTTGCGAGCGGAGACTGATTTGGCATCACCCTATAAGATTCAACTTCCGATCTACGAAGGCCCACTCGACTTACTTCTCGATCTCATTCGCAAACAAGAAATTGACATTCATAATATTCCGATCGCGAAGATCACACAGCAATATCTGGATTATCTGCATCAGCTCGAACAGCTCGACATCAACGTTTCGTCCGATTTCCTCTACATGGCCGCGACGCTGATTTACGTAAAGTCGAAGATGCTTCTGCCGGCCGATCCGCTTGCGGGCCCCGAGGAGCAAATGGACCCGCGCGACGAGCTGGTTCATCGACTGCTCGAACATGAAAAATACAAGAACGCCGCGCAGCTTCTCTATCAGAAACAGCAGGTGGAAGCGAATGTCTGGTCGAATCCGGATTTGTCTCTGTACAAGGGCGAAGAGGTCGAAGGCGAGATTATCGTTTCGCTCGTGGATCTCGTCAAAGTGTTCCAGCAGGTGCTCGAGCGGCGGAAGGAAATTCCGAAGATCGAGCTGCAACACGAGACGGTAACCATCGCGCAAATGATGTCCGAGCTGCGAAAGAAGCTGACCGCCGGAGATGAGCCGGTATCGCTCACGGCTTTCTTCGAGGCCTGCGCTTCGCGGCGCGCGATGATCGTGGCGTTTCTTGCGGTGCTCGAAATGGTCAGGTTGCAGGCGGTAGTGCTGGTGCAGTCGGAGCTGTTCTCGGATATCGGATTAATTAAGCACAAAATGTTCGACGTCGTGTTCTCAGGCGAAGAGGCAATCGCAAAAATCGAAGAACAATATCTATGAACCCACAAGAATTGGCATCGGCCCTCGAGGCCATTATTTACGCGGCGGACGAGCCGGTCACGCTCGACCAGCTCGCGAAAGCGGTCGAATCGGAGAAGCCGGAAGTGCGCGCGGCGCTCGATGCGCTCGTTGCGTTGAGCCAGGCGCAAGATCGCGGCGTAGAAATCCGCAAGGTCGCGGGTGGCTGGAAGATGTATACGAAGCCGCAGCACCACGACGTTGTGCGAAAGTTTATTAAGAGCTTGCGGCCGCCGGTCCGGTTGACGATGCCTGCGCTCGAAACTCTGGCCGTGATCGCGTACAAACAGCCCGTGACGGGACCGGAGATCAACGAAATTCGCGGCGTAAATTGCGGCGGCGTGTTGAAGACGCTTCTCGAGAAGCGTTTGATTACGACGGCGGGGCGCAAGCCCGTGATCGGGCGGCCGATTCTGTATCGCACTTCGAAAGATTTCCTGATGCGATTCGGCTTGTCGGATCTCGAAGAGCTGCCGAGCCTGAAGGAATTCGAGCAACTCGCGCAGGCTGCTCTCGGCAACGACGACGGCATTGCGCCGCTCGAGCCTGAGGACGGTGCGGTCGAGGCGCAGGCCATTGCAGAGGGCGAAGCGCAGGGAAGCGCAGACATTGACGCGTCGGTTGGGAAACGCGACGCACCGAAAGCGGCTGCGGCAGCTGTGGGCGCGGCGGCATCATCGGCCACGACAAGTCCGGTCACATCGGACTCAACCGCTTTCGAAGAAAAGGTTCCGGGCACGGACAGCGTGTAGAATTTCACGCCCAATCCTCCCAATGGAAGAAAGACTCCAGAAAATTATCGCGCGAGCGGGCGTAGCATCGCGGCGCCGCGCCGAGCAGCTCATCGTGTCGGGCCAGGTGACGGTCAACGGCAAGATGGTAACGGAACTCGGCTCGCGTGCCGACGCTTCGAAGGACCACATCAAGGTTGGCGGCAAGCTTCTTCATGGCCCCGAAGATCACGTTTATCTCGCGCTTCATAAGCCCGCCGAAGTTGTCGCGACGATGAGCGATCCCGAAGGGCGGCGTTCGATTTCTGATTTTCTGCAGGGCGCTCAGGCGCGCGTCTATCCCGTCGGGCGGCTTGAGTATTTCGCGTCGGGACTGCTCTTTTTGACGAACGATGGCGAACTCGCAAACAAACTTCTGCGCTCTCACGGATTGCGGCAAACATATCTCGTGAAGCTGAAGGGCAATCTAACGGACGCGGAAATGAAGCAAATCGAAGCCGAGTCACGCGTGCGCATCGAACGGCTGAAGCGAGCCGAAAACGCATGGTATGAAGTGACGCTATCGGAAGCGCGGCGCGATCCGCTGCGCGACAATCTCGCGGCGATTGGCCACCCGGTCGAAAAGATGAAGCGCATCAAGCTCGCGAACATCGAACTCGGAGATCTCGCGCCGGGTCGCTTTCGCAAACTCACGCCCGAGGAGATTTCGAGCCTCGAAAAATTGATCGCAAAACAGGCGATTCGCACGCGCGGAGGCGCAAAGCCGGCAGCACCGCCCGCGCACGGAAGCGGCAAGCCCGCATCGCGCCCGCACAAGGAACGCAAATCAAAATGGAGACGGAATGACTGAAAGCGGCTCCGCAGGCGGGGGATCGGGAGAAAATAGCGCAGCAGGCAAGAACGGCGGCGGCGCGGACGATCCCATCACGGAAATTCTGAAGTCGAGCCGCACCATCGCCGTTGTCGGACTATCCTCGAGGAAATTTCGTCCGAGCTATGGCGTTTCGCAATACATGCAGGCCGCGGGCTATCGCATCATTCCAGTGAATCCAGGCGAGACTCAAGTCCTCGGCGAGAAGGCTTACGCGCGGCTCGAAGACATTCCCGAAAAAGTGGACATCGTGGATATTTTCCGCCGGCCCGAGCATGTTCCGGAGGTAGTGGAGAGCGCGATTAAGATCGGCGCGCGCGCCATCTGGATGCAGGAGGGCGTGATTCACGACGAAGCGGCCGAGCGAGCGCGGCGAGCGGGTCTGATCGCGATTCAGGATTCGTGCATTCTGAAAGAGCACGCCAAGCGATTTCGGATGAAGGACGTCTAGCGATCCGCGCGGTAGATTTTCTACGGGAGAAAAGTCGAAGCGGGATATACCTTCAGGATTCGCTTTCCTACCTCCATCAGGCCAATCCAATGCCCGTCGGGCGAGAAGTGAAAATCGCGGAACACGAGATCGTGCATCGCGGGGATGAAATCGCCGTTCGGGACGCTGATCCAGACCAGATTGCCCGAGCGCGTTTCGGGCCCGCGCTTCAGCAAAACGTACCGCTCATCCGGCGTCCATTCGAACCGGCCGTATCCCACGCGCAACGACAGCGGTTTTGAATTCGGCGTGATGTCGCGAATTTCCAGGTAGTCGCCGTCGCGAAAATAGCCGACTCGTCTGCCCGATGGCGAGATGGTCAGCTGTCCCTGAAAACCTTCCATGGGCGCGATTTTGTTGCCGATTTCGCGCGTGAGATCGAGCCAGAGGAGATCAGCCGGGCCATCCATGCCCTTGTCGCGCTGGACGGCAAACGCCGTGCTATGGGCTGCGTCCCAGACGACTCCTGCAAATAAGTGCCCGGGGAACAGCGTCTTCACTTTTCCGGTGGCGGGCTGAATGGTCCGAATTTCGAAGAGCATTTTCGGTTTGACCGCCTCGTAGAGAAAGGCAACCGTATTGCCATCCGCGAGCCAGACGGCTTGCGAAGCGCCAAGGAACGGGCTCAGCTTGAGTTTTTCGATCTCGTCTTCGCCTTCTTCCTCGTCTTTGGACTTATCCTGGCCCTGCTTTTGCGCCTGGCTCGGCGCGGGTTCTTGTCCCTTGATCGGAATCTCGCGCCCGTCGCTATCCATGAGCTCGATGGTCTCGCCGGATGTGATGTCACCCTTCTTCGCACTGTTGATTTGCTCGGTGGTTTTCTCGATCGTCATTTTGCGGCTGTCTGGCGACCAGGTAATGCCATGGATCGAATAGCTGTGAAACGTCGTGGTCTTTACGAGCTTGACGCCTTCGATGATCCGCTTGGTCTTGCCGTTCTCGGTCGAAATCCAAAGGTCGTCGCCCTCCACCGTGAATTTTTTCCAATTGTAAATACGGCGGACGGCGTAGGCGACGTGATTGTCCTGCGAGAACGCAAACGTGGAGCAATCCTCGTCGATGACGTACTTCGGCTTCTGGGCGTCCGTGGAAACCGCCGGAAAGGCAGCGAATGACATGACAACCATCGCCGCGGCAATGGACGCGGGCGCGAGGAACTTGAGCAGAGGAGGGCCCGAAGGCGGGGTCATCTTACGCTTCACTTTTTCTCGTCGTCAGGTTTCTCGGACTTAGATGCATTTTCAGCGGCAACGGCTGGCTTCTTCTGGATTTTTCGAAGCTGCGCTAGCCGCTCTTGAATGCGCGCTTCAAAGCCCTCATGCGTCGGATGGTAGTAGGTGCGGCCCGCGAGACTGTCGGGCAGGCATTGCATGTCTGTGGCCTTCTCTTCGAATTCGTGCGCGTACTGATATCCCTCGCCATAACCGATATGACGCATGAATCCCGTCACGGCGTTGCGCAGGTGGAGCGGGACGGGTTCGGCCACGGTGCGCTCGAGGTCCTGCTGCACCGCGCCGTAGGCGGTATAGAGCGCGTTTGATTTCGGCGCGAGCGCGAGATAGACGGCGGCCTCTCCGAGCGCCAGATATCCCTCGGGCGGTCCGATGAATTCGAATGCTTCCTTGGCGGCGAGCGTCATGCGCAACGCGTTCGGGTCGGCGAGACCGATATCCTCGCTCGCCATGCGAACCATGCGCCGGGCGAGGTACAGCGGGTCTTCGCCCGATTCGATCATGCGCGCGAGCCAGTATATCGACCCATCGGGATCGGAATTACGGACGGACTTGTGCAGCGCGGAGATGAGGTTGAAATGCTCTTCGCCGGCTTTGTCGTAAGGAAGGAGTTTTTTCTGAAGAACGTCTTCAAGCAATGCCGTCGTCAGGACGAGCCGCCCTTCAGAATCCGGTGCGGCGCCGCGCGCGAGAGCCTCGAGAGTGTTGTAGGCCGCGCGGGCATCGCCGTTCGCGACAATCGCGATGCGCTCGAGAATCTCGGGTGTCGCGGCGATTTTTTCCTTGCCGAGCCCGCGCTCGGAATCGGAAAGCGCTCGCTCAAGCAAGCCTGCGATCTGCCCGGTCGCGAGGGCGTGGAGAATATAGACCTTCATGCGCGAGAGCAGCGGCGAGATTACCTCGAATGAGGGATTCTCCGTAGTCGCGCCGATCAGCGTTATGCTGCCCGATTCGACGTGCGGCAGAAACGCATCCTGTTGCGCCTTGTTGAAGCGATGCACTTCGTCGACGAAGACAACTGTGCGCCGCCCGTAATTCCGCGCGCGCTCGGCCTCGGTCATGACCTGTTTGATTTCCTTGATTCCGGAAGTGACGGCGCTGAATGGGATGAATTCGGAGCGTGTGTGGTGAGCGATGATTCGCGCGAGCGTGGTCTTGCCGCAGCCTGGCGGGCCCCAGAAAAGCATCGATCCGATGTCGTCGCGCTCGATTTGCAGCCGCAGCGGCTTGCCAGGGGCGAGCAGATCCTCCTGGCCGACGAGCTCGTCGAGCGTGCGCGGGCGCATGCGATCGGCCAGGGGGCGCGGCCCCGCGCTTTCTTCCTGTTGGATAGTTTGAAAGAGGCCCACGCTATCCCCGCTCAGTACGTTGCCGTGCGGCTTCGTAGAGAATCACCGATGCCGCGACGCCCGCGTTTAGCGAATCAACGCCCGATGCCATCGGAATCGCAAACAGCCCATCGGCCGAGCGTTCGATTTCCGGCGGCAGCCCCGCGCCTTCGTTGCCTATGAATATGGCGCTCGAATCACGCAAGTCGGCCGTGAGTTTGCTCGCGCCTGCAGATTGCCTTGTAGAGGCGGCAATAATTCTCAGGCCGGCAACGCGAAGTTGAGCCATCGTGACGGCGGGCGCGATCCCTCGAAGAATCGGAAGCCGCAAGGCTGAACCCGCCGACGCGCGGAGTGCTTTCGCCGACCACGGATCGGCAGTCCCTTTCGTCGCGACGAGACCGGTCGCGCCAAAAGCTTCAGCCGAACGCACGGCTGTTCCGACGTTGCCGGGATCCTGCACTCCCACGAGCACAACGACGAGGGGCGCGCCATCGCGTACGAGATCGTCAAATGTCCACTCGCGCGGCCGCACGAGCGCGGCGATGCCTTGCGGATGCTCGGTGCCGGCGACGCTTTCGAACAAGCGAGCCGTCGTTTTAAGAATACGCGCTGGCCGGGGCGAGCCCACTGGCCACGCCTCGAGAACTTTTTCGCCGTCGGGGCCTGTCAATAGAGCTTCGATTTCGAGGCCCGAGCGCAGCGCTTCCTCGACGAGGTGCGGCCCTTCGAGGCCGATCAGTCCTTCGTCGGGAAGATAGCCCTGGCGCAGCGCGGCGCGGAAAATCTTGAGCCAGCGATTGTCGCGGCTTTCGATGGATTCGACGCGAGCCGGATTTCTGGGCCTCGACGATGTTCTCGGTGCGGCGTTCGTTGCTTCGCGTGCCATCAATTCGAGACTAACAAACGCTCGAAGCGCCGTAAAGCGGGCGGCCGGTGCCACTTCTGCGGAACGGCCTGGAACGAGGCATCTTGCACGGCTTGCGGAGGCTGTGATAGCGTGCCGTGATGTTTCTAGCCCAACCCACAGTGAGCCAGCGCTTTGCCGTCTGAAATCTTGAAAATTTCGCCGGAAGCGCCTGAGCAGCAAATCGTGGACTACGCTGCGAGCTTCATCACTCGCGGGCGCGTTGTAGGTGTGCCCACGGACACATTCTACGGACTGTCCGCGGATCCGTTCAACCTCGCCGCGGTTGGCCGCGTCTACGAAATCAAAGGCCGCCCCGAATCGAAGGCGCTGCCGATCCTGATCAGTTCGGTGGAGCAGGCGTTTTCGCTCGTTCGCGATGTGCCCGATAGCTTTCTTACGCTTGCCCACAAATATTGGCCGGGCGCGCTGACGATTGTTCTCGAAGCGACGCATCGGATTCCGCTGAAAGTTACTGGAAACACGGGGCGAGTGGCGTTGCGCTGGGCGAATTCGAAAGTGGCGTGCGACATCATCAATGCCGTCGGCGGGCCGATTACGGGAACGAGCGCGAACCTCACGGGAATGCCGGCGTGCACGAATGCAGCGGATCTAATCATTCAGCTTGGCGACCGGCTGCCCCTGATTCTCGATGCCGGAGACACGCGGGCCGTGGTTCCGTCAACGATCGTGCGCCTTGAAGGCGACGATTGGATGATCATTCGCGAAGGCGCCATCGCCGAAACGGAAATTCAGAAGACTCTCGCCGCTTGATCTCGCCGCGCAAATGGCGCGCGCGAAAATCCCTCGCAAGGTTTCAGCGAAATCCCGACGTTTGAAGAAAGCCGTAGTCTCCGGTCGGGGATAGGGGTCCAATCTGCAAGCGGTCGCGATAGACGCACACGTTATCCACGTACCAGAGATTGATGTAGGGCAATTCGTCGGCGACGATTCGCTGCACCTCGAAAAGAATGGCGCGGCGTTTTTCGTGGTCGGGCTCGACGCGCGCGCGATCGAGCAGCGCATCGAGTTGCGGATTGGCGAAGTGTCCGCGGTTCGCTCCATTCGGCGGAAATCTGTGCGAGCTGAAAACGAATTCAAACATGTCGGGATCGTTGTTTCCACCCACCCAGCGCTGCGTGTAGAGCTGAAAGCTGCCATGGGCAATGTCGGAATTGAACGTCGCAGATTCCTGCGGCCGGAGCACGAGCGCCACGCCGATGCGTTTCCATTGCTCCTGCAAGACTTCCGAGTAGAGGCGAGTAGATTCGTCGGTTGAAGATTTGAGACTGAGATGGAAGCGCACGCCGTCTTTGCCGCGCGGCAAGCCGGCGGCGTCGAGAAGCGATTCTGCGCGCGCGGGATCGTAGGCATACGTCGCAACATCGCCGTCGTAGGCCCAATGGTTTGGTGGCAGGAGGCTTGCCGCGAGCCGCGCCTGGCCTCGCAGCAAATACTTGATTATGGATTCGCGGTCTGTCGCGTAGGTGAGGGCACGGCGAACATCGCGTTTCGATAGCAGCGCGTCGTCGAAGTTGAACGCGATGTACGCGAGCGATGTGCCAGGCTCTTCAGCAACTTTAATTCCTGCGTAGCGGCCCAGCGCGACAACCATGTCCGGCGCGAGGGAATCGAGCGCGATATCCGCCGAACCTTTTCGCAATTCCAGCGCCCTGACCGTGGCGTCGGGAACGATTCGAAATCTCACGCGGGAAATTTTCGGGACCGTGCCGAAATAGCCGGGATTGCTCGCAAGGACGATTTCCAAATCCGGCTCCTGGCTCTCGAATTGAAATGGGCCCGTTCCGATAGGATGCTGCGCAAGTTCCGGGCCGGAGCCTCGCGGGACGATTCCAACGCCGGGGCGCGAGAGATTCCACAAGAAAGAGGCGTAAGGTTCGCGAAGATGAAAAACGATCGTCGCGTCATCGGGCGCCGTGACAGAATCCACCATGCGGAAGGATCCGCGCTTCGGCGTCTTGATTTGGCCGCTGAGTATCGAATCGAACGTAAATTTCACATCGGCGGAAGTGAGCGCAGCGCCATTGTGGAACTTGACTCCGCGGCGCAAATGAAAAGTGTATGTCAGCGGATCGGGCGTGTCCCAACTCTCGGCGAGATCCGGCACGATGTTCATGTTCGCGTCGTGCGCAACGAGGCTGCTGAAGATCAGATCGTGGAGATGCTGCGACCAGGCATCCGTGCCGATGCGGGGGTCGAGATTCACCGGAGCGGACTCGATGAGAAAGGTGACGGTATCGGATGGCGTCGCGCTGCTTTGACTGCCGCAGCCGCCGGCGGCAGCCGCGATGAACGCGAGCAAAGTTGCGACGATAAATAAGCCGCACTTATCGCGGCGGCGCATAACTCACCTTCCCGAGGATCGCGGGCCGGTGGGCGCCCGTTGCTGACGGCAAGTTATTCGAGCGCCCATGAAATGCCTCGTAAGCGAGAATCGCAAACGCAAATGCCTCCTTCGCGGCCGACGGCACGCCGAATTCATCCGACGTCCGGACGATCACACCGGGCAGCGACGCCGCAAGCTGCGCCATGATGAGAGGATTCTGCGTTCCGCCTCCCGAAACAACTAATTCGTGAATCCTGGTGCGCGGAAAGATGAACCTCTGAAACGCCTCCGCGATGGAAAGCGGCGTAAGGAGCGTCGCCGTACGAATGAGGCCACCGGGCGCGGCGCGATGCGCTTTGCCCCAGCGAATGATGCGCTCGGCGAATGCGTCGCCGAATTGTTCGCGTCCCGCGGTCTTCGGCGGCTTGATTCGGAAATATGGATCGGCGAGCAGTTTGTCGAGCAGGCGAGGAATGGATTTTCCGGCAAGCGCGCGTCGCGCGTCGCGGTCGAACGTCTCGCGCCCCCGAGTGAAATGACGAATCAGCGCGTCAACTACCATATTGCCGGGGCCGGTGTCGAACGCGGTAGCGGCGCGACTATCCGAACCCGCCGGAACTACGGTGACATTCGCAATTCCCCCGATATTCAGCGAAGCCCGGCTCATCTTCGCATCTCGAAAGAGAACGTAATCCACGAACGAAACAAGCGGCGCGCCCTGGCCACCCGCGGCGAAATCGGCAGGACGAAAATCGGCGATCGTCGTGATTCCTGTACGCGCGGCGATGATCGCGGGCTCGCCTATCTGCATCGTGGACGCGACTTCACCCACGCCGGGAAACTTCGACGGCTTGCCTTGATGGAAAATTGTTTGCCCGTGCGACCCAATAAGCGCAATCTTTCGCGGTGCTACACGGAACTTGCGGCAAGCGGCGAGCGCCGCGCGCGCGAAAAGCTCGCCGAGCGCGAAATTTAGCTGGCTGATTTGGGCTGAGCTTGCGGAGCCGAGATTCGCGACTCGAAGTATCTCCTCGCGCACCGCTCGCGGATACGGCACGGCGAAAAATCCTTCGAGCCGCGCGGAGAGATTCGGCGGCGCACCCGAAATCCGCGCGAGCGCAACGTCAATCCCATCGGCAGAAGTTCCCGACATCAAGCCGAGAACAAGCATCGATTGGCGTCCTTTGTGCCCGCGGTTCATAGTAGCTGCTTCTTGAGGGTGGCTAGGAGGTTGAGTGCCTCAATCGGTTTCAAGTTGTCGAGGTCCGCATTCCGCAACGCATCGATCACGGTCTGATCAATCGGAGTAAACATCGGCGTCTGCGCGGGGGCTGCGGCGCCCGGAGTCAACTCCTCGCTCAATTTGTGTTCGCTCGTCTCGTGGCGTTTCAGGACTTCGCGTGCCCGTTCGATCACGGACGCCGGAAGGCCTGCGAGACGCGCGACTTCGATTCCGTAGCTCTTGTCGGCGCTGCCTGGCTCGACGCGCCGCAAAAAAATAATCTCGCTTCCAGATTCGCGGACGGAGACGTGAACGTTGCGCACCCCGGGCACGAGACGCTCGAGCTCGGTCAGCTCGTGATAGTGCGTGGCGAAGAGTGCTCGAGGCCGTGCCTCCGCTTGAAGCGCTTCCACAACCGCCCACGCAATCGAAAGCCCGTCGAACGTGGACGTTCCGCGGCCCACTTCGTCTAGCAGGACGAGGCTCGCCGCCGTCGCCGTGTTCAAAATCGCCGCGACTTCGCTCATCTCTACCAGGAAAGTAGAACGCCCCCGCGCGAGATTATCCGACGCGCCGATGCGCGTAAAAATCCGATCCGTAAGCGGCAGCTTCGCTTCCACCGCCGGAACGAACGAGCCCATCTGCGCCATGATCACGATCAGCGCGGTCTGGCGCAAATAAGTGGATTTGCCGCCCATGTTCGGGCCGGTGATGAGAAGCAGTGATTGCATCTTGTCGTCGAGGTAAAGATCGTTCGGCACGAATCGCTCGCCACGCACCGCGAGTAACCGCTCGATCACCGGGTGCCGGCCGCCCGCGATCAAAAGCTCGCCGCGCTCGCCCGAATTCTGCTCGGTGAAGCTCGGACGCACGTAATTCTCCGTGGCGGCAACGCGCGCGAAGTTCACGAGGACATCGAGCTGCGCGACGGCGGCCGCGGTCCGGCGAAGGCGCGGAGCTTCGCGCGCTATTCGTTCGCGCAACTCGGCGTACAGCCGCCGCGCGATTTCCGAAATTCGTTCGTCGGCATCGAGAACTTTCCGCTCGTACTCCTTCAGCTCGGGAGAAGTGAAGCGTTCGGCGTTCACGAGAGTCTGCTTGCGATCGTAATCGGCCGGCGCAAGATGCAAATTCGCTTTGGAGATTTCGATGTAATAGCCGAAGACCTGATTAAAGCGGATTTTGAGCGAGGCGATTCCGGTCCGTTTCCGCTCGCGATCTTCCATCGCGGCGATCACTTGCTTGCTCGTGCGGCTGAGATCGCGAAGTTCGTCGAGCGCGGGATCGTAGCCGCGGCGGATGATGCCGGGCTCGGTGGCCAGCGCGGGCGGATCGTCGGCGATGGCATGCTCTATGGCTCCACGAACATCTGTGAGTTCGTCGAGGTTCGCGTGAAGTGCAGCGATTCGGGCAGCTGCCTTCTGCGAAGCGGGCGAAAGAAATCCGCGCAGCAGCGGAATCTGATCGAGCGACTTGCGAAGCGCTACGAGATCGCGCGGCGTCGCAATCCCTAGTGCTATTCGGCTCGTCAGCCGCTCGAGATCGAGGACGGATTCGAGTGTTCGGTAAATCTCTCCGCGTTCGACCGGCCGCGATTTGAATTCGGCGACAGCGTCGAGTCGTGCTTCGATCTCTTCGAGAGAGACTTCGGGACGAAGGATCCAGCTTCGTAGTAGCCGGGCGCCCATTCCCGTGGCGGTCTGGTCGAGCGCGAACATTAGGGTTGCCGAGTCGTCATCTCCGCTCACTGGCTCGACAAGCTCAAGATTGCGGACAGTCACTTGATCAAGCAGAAGCGCGTCCTGCTGCTCGTAGTAGCGAATGCCGTCGAGATGTTCGAGGCCGTTGAGCGGCATGGGCGCGGCGGGATTTCCGCCATTGGCGCCATCGTGCGCCGCGGCGATAACCGAGGTCTCGCGCAGATAGTGAACGATTGCGCCCGCCGCGCCGATGGCATGCGCGTGATGCGCGATTCCGAAACCGTCGAGAGCGGCCACTCGGAACTGTTCTTCGAGAATTCTGGCCGCAAAGTCCGGTTGAAAAATGAATTCGTCGAGGCGGCTTACGAGCGCCTCGATTCCCGCAAGCTCGGGCGCTCCTGCCGAGGGGAAGAGCGAAGCGGGCCGCGGCAGAAGAATTTCGCGCGGCCGGAGGATACCCAGCTCGTCGATCAGGCGATTCTCCGCGGCAGGCCCGGCAAACTCCGTGGCGCGAAAATCGCCGGTGGATAGGTCCACATACGCGAGACCGGTAACGGCGGCGGCCGCATCGCGCGACACGGCGGCGAGAAAATTATTTTCTTTCGGACCAATCAGCCCGGGTCCCGACGCGGTTCCCGGTGTAATCACGCGCACCACTTCGCGGCGAACGAGTTTCTTTCCGGGCCCCGCTTCTTCCATCTGGTCGCAAATGGCGACGCGTTGGCCGGCGCGGATCAGCCGCGCGATGTATCCCTCGGCCGCGTGGTAAGGAACCCCGCACATGGGCACCGGCTGGCCCTTTTCGCGATTTCGCGCGGTCAAAGTGATTTGGAGGATTTTGGATGCCAGGATTGCGTCGTCAAAAAAAAGTTCGTAGAAATCACCGAGCCGGAAAAGTAGCAACGCGTGCGGGTGCTGCTTCTTGATGGCATGATACTGCCGCAGCAGCGGGGTTGCGGGCTCTGTCATGATTGCAAACTGGCTCCGGAAGTTCACGATTATGTCGGCTGGCATTGCCTTTAGCAACAGAGTTCACGAACGGGCACGCGCTCCGGTGATCTGCAGTTCCGCGCAATGAGGTCGGGAGAATCGATACTCATGCGTCGGCGCGCCGCGAGTATACTGTCGCAACGAAAATGGCGAATGACGGTCGAGAAATTGAAGTCAAACTCCGCATCGCGGATTTGAACGCGCTACGCGCCCAGTTGCGGCGGCTCGGCGCGAAAGCGACTCCTCGCGTCTTCGAGCGGAACATTCTGTACGATACGCCGGCCTCCGAATTGCGCGGAAGCGGAAGGCTATTGCGAATTCGAATCGAGACGCCGATGTCCGGACGGGAGCCGGCTGCAGGCGGTTCAAAGGCCCGGTCCTCACCCGGCAAACACGTGCGATCGCGCGGCGTGTTGACGTATAAAGCTCCCATATCTCCTGCGCTCGACGCGACCTTGGCCTCCCGATACAAGGCCAGAGAAGAGATCGAAATCGAGTTCTATCCCGCCGATAACCTTGAGAGGATCCTGGCGGCGATTGGCCTCCGGCCAGGGTTCCGCTACGAGAAGTTCCGCACAAGTTATCGACTGCGCCGCATTCCGGAGCTGCATTTCGACCTCGACGAGACTCCGCTCGGCGATTATCTGGAACTCGAAGGTTCAACGGTTGCGATTGATCGCGCTGCCTTGCTCCTCGGCTTTTCACCTCAGGACTACATCACGGGAAGCTATTGGGACCTCTACGTCGCGGATTCGCGCGGACGAAACGTCACATTGGGCGATCTCGTCTTCAAGAGAAGAAAAAAATGACGCGCAAGTGCAGTCTTTGCTTGACAAAGCGAGCATCTGCTCGTAACTAAGGAAGCTGAGGACATTCTCAAGAAATGGAGCAGTCGTCCAACTTGGATTCAGGCAGTCCTCGACAGCCCGGGCCGGAATGTACGGTTCGGGTGGCGAGTCAGGCGCCCCTGTCGGCCTATAGCGCAGAGCTTCGAGGCGACAGGATGAGCGCGGAGGCGAGACCCGCCGGGGTGTAACGAGAGTATTTCATCTTGCTACCCGCGGACGGATCGCGCCCCGGCCGCGGGTATTTTTTTGCGCTCACGGCGAGACTTGGAAGTATCTGATTCCTGAGGATTTGGCACTGACGGGCCCGTCAAACGGCCCCATGCCAAGAGGTGAACTACAAATGCTGCATGCTACCGAAGTTCTAGGTGCCGAAGCATACGATTCGAATGGCCACTTCGTCGGCCGCGTGAAGGAACTTTTCATCGAGCCGGCCGATCAGCCGAATCGTGTTTCGCGCGTTCTTCTGGGCCGCGGGCAATATCGCCCGCTCGTCGCGCGCTACGATCAAGTGGGCGAAGTCACGCCGGGCCGGCTGAAACTGACCACCGACGAATCAGCGCTCGAACTCTATCATCCGAACGAGGCGTGGCTCGCACTTCGTAAAGACCTGCTCGACCAGCAGATCATAGACACGGCGGGACGCAAAGTCGTTCGCGTGAACGACATTGAACTGGCCGACCAGCGAACCAATGGCAACGTCGAGATGCGTATCTCGCAAGTGGACGTCGGGCTGCCGGGGGCAGTGCGGCGGCTTTTACAAGGAATTGTGCCTCCGGAGGTGATTCGCCGAATCCAAAAGAAACTTCCGCAGCGCGCCATTCGATGGGAATTCGTGAATTTGATCGAACCGGATCCATTGCGCCGCGTGAAGCTGCGCATGAGCAGCCAGAAGCTCGCGTCCATGCACCCGGCCGATTTGGCCGACATTATGGAAGAACTATCTCCAGCCGAGCGCCAGTCCATCATCACGTCGCTCGACGAAGAGACCGCGGCGGAAGCACTTGCCGAACTCGATAAGCGCCTTCAAACGCAGGTGGTGGAAAAACTCGATCCGGAGAAAGCGGCGGACATCATCGAAGAAATGCGTCCGGACGAAGCCGCGGACCTGCTTGCGAACCTGACGCCGGAAGCCAGAGGAGACATCATTGAAGAGATGCCGGGCCGCGACGCGAACGAAGTCAGTCAACTCCTTCGCTTCGAGCACGACACCGCGGGCGGCATGATGAACACAGAAGTGGTCACCGTGTCCGATGACGCGACGCGTGGCGAGGTAGTGGATTACATTCGCTTCCACGAAATCCCGCTCGATCAGCTCGACAACGTGATACTGATCAATCGCGATTCCGCGCTCACCGGGACGGTCCGCCTTCCGAAATTGCTGCTGGCCGATCCGGAACAAAAAATGATAGAGCTTGTCTCCGATTCGCACGTTTCGATTCAGCCGGAAGCGACCGACCGAGAAGTTTTCGAATTGTTCGACAAATACAACCTCAGGAGCCTGACCGTGGTGGATTCGGCAAATCGCCCGATCGGTGCGATCACCGTGGACGACGTCGTGAGCCACATGCACGCGCTTCTATAAAGATGCCATGACCGTCGTTGAGATCACTTCGACGTTTGCCCGGCTGAAAAAGCGCTGGGAGGAGTTTGCGCGGCGCTCGCGAATCACGCGGCGCAGGCTGGCGGTGATCCTCGCCGTCGTCGGTCCCGGCATCATCACTTCGAATGTGGACAACGACGCGGGCGGAATCACTACCTACACCCTCGCCGGCGCGCAGTTTGGGTACACGCTGCTCTGGACGCTGATTCCGCTGACTATCGCGCTTTACGTCAGCGAGGAAATGTGCGCGCGAATGGGTGTCGTCACGGGTAAAGGACTTTCCGATTTGATTCGCGAGGAGTTTGGTTTCCGCTCCACGTTCTTCGTGATGCTTGCGGCGCTGGCTGTGGACCTTGGCAACACGGTCGCCGAATTTGCCGGTGTCGCCGCGTCCATGCAGATTTTCGGAATCAGCAAGTACATCTCGGTGCCTATCGCGGCGATCATCGTGTGGGTTCTGGTCGTGCAGGGGTCGTACCGCCAGGTTGAAAAGATCTTTTTGATTGCGTGCGCGTTCTATCTCGCTTATGTGGTGTCCGCGTTCCTTGCCAAACCCGACTGGCTGGTCGCGGCGAGAGAGACTGTACTGCCGACATTCAGCCTCGATAAGGATTACCTGCTGATGTTCGTCGCGTTGGTGGGAACCACAGTTGCGCCGTGGCAATTCTTCTATCTGCAGGCCGGCTTTGTCGAGAAGCGTGTCGGTCCGAAGCAGTACAAGCACGCGCGTCTCGATGTGATCGTGGGCAGCATAACGTGCATGGCGATCGTCTTTTTCATCATTGTTTGCACGGCGGCGACGCTGCACGCGCATGGAATGACCAACATCACCGACGCCGCGCAGGCCGCCCAGGCGCTCGCGCCTCTGGCAGGACGATTTGCCGCCACTCTCTTTGCCTTTGGCCTCCTGAATGCATCGCTATTCGCCGCGTCAATCCTTCCGCTCTCCACAGCGCACGTGATATGCGAAGGCCTGGGCTTCGAGTCTGGAATCGACCACAAGCTCGGCGAGGCGCCCATTTTCTACGGGCTTTACGCGGGCTTGATCGTCGTCGGAGGGGGAATCATCCTTATCCCTCACGCCCCGCTCTTGAAGATTTTGCTCCTATCGCAGGTGGCCAACGGTATTTGGCTCGCTCCGGTCCTGATTTTCGTGCTTCTCCTCGTCAACCGCCGCGACTTGATGGGAGACCACGTCAATTCGCTCGGCTTCAATATCGTGGCGTGGGTGATCAGCATTGCCATGATTGGCGTAACGCTGTTCCTCGGTTACGCCACGCTCTTCATTCCGTCGGCGGCGACCACCGGCGGCGCCATAGTTCTCTAAACTACTGCTTTGCAGTCGGTTGCGCCGTGTGGCGGCCTGTGCTAGTTTGGCCGGGCATTTCCTCGAGAGCGAGAATCAGTGAAAGCAACCGAACTCCTGAAGCCCGCCAACCGCGAGGAAGCGGGCCTCCTCGAAAAGCTCGATCTGAAGCGCCTTCCGCAGCACGTGGCCATCATCATGGACGGCAACGGCCGCTGGGCGGAGCGCCGGCATTTTCCCCGCATCGCCGGCCATCGCGCAGGCGTGAAGATGGCGCGCGAAATCATCGAGACCAGCGCGCGCCTGAAGCTGCCGATGCTGACCCTTTACGCCTTTTCACTCGAGAACTGGCGGCGCCCTCAGGCCGAAATTGATTTCCTCATGCAGTTGCTCCGCGAATACTTGAAAAAAGAACTTCCAGCGATACACAAGAACAATATTCGGCTGCTCGTGATCGGGCGCTCGGAACAATTGCCCGAGGGCGTCCGGCGCGATATCGAGCGAGCGATGCAGTTCACCGCCGAAAACACCGGGATGAAACTCGTTGTTGCGCTGAATTATGGCGGCCGTGCGGAACTCGTGGACGCATTCAACGCCATCCTCGATCGCGTGCGCCGCGACGGTCAATCGGGATTTCGCGCCGACGAACAAACGATTTCCGAGCACCTGTATACAGCCGGCCTTCCCGATCCCGATCTCCTGATCCGCACGAGCGGGGAAATGCGCGTGAGCAATTTTCTTCTCTGGCAAATCGCCTATGCCGAAATCTACGTCACCGAAACTCTCTGGCCGGATTTCAACCGCACGCGGCTCTTCGAGGCCCTGATTGATTTCCAGAAGCGCGAGCGCCGCTACGGGGGCCTCGGCGCGAAGCGCGACCGCGCGGCCGCCGCGCGACAGGGCTAAGCAAGAATGCTGCGTCGCATCCTGACCGCTGCCGTCCTCATTCCCATCGTCGTTCTCGTCGTGTTGCGTGGACCATGGCTGCTCGTCGCGGCTACGGCAACGCTCGTCGTTCTTCTCGCCATGCATGAGTTCTTCAATCTCGGCGACCGCATGGGTCTCCGCGCTTACCGCCGCTGGACGATGCTGTGCGCCGTCGGGCTGATGTACGCGCAGTGGGTGAGCGGACTGGAGATTCGCGCGGGAAGTTCGGAAGTCGAGTTGGTGCGTCACGCATCCGGACCGTTTTCGTCGCTCGAATTTGTGGCGATCGCATTTGTATTCGGCGCGATCGTTATCGGCGTGATCAGCCGTCAGGCGATCGCGGACATTCTTCCCGCGATGGCTATGAGCGCCGCCGGCCTGGTCTTCATCGCATTTCCTTTCAGCTATATCATTCGCATCGTCGAACTCGAACCGAGCGGCCGCGAGTTCGTTCTCTTCACCCTGGTGCTCGTCTGGGCGGGGGATATGCTCGCCTATTTCATCGGCCGCACATTTGGCCACGCGCGCATGGCTCCCGCGCTAAGCCCGAAGAAGACATGGGAAGGCGCGGCGGCGAATCTTGCGGCGTCGCTCGTTGTGGCAACGTTTTTTGCCCGCTGGGTGGGCATGGACGGTTTGACGTTGTTCGTGATCGCGGGCCTCGCCAATATTGCGGGCCAGCTCGGCGACCTGATCGAATCCGCCTACAAGCGCGGCGCGGGAACCAAGGACTCGAGCGCCCTGCTGCCGGGACACGGCGGCGTCCTCGACCGGATTGACAGCCTCATTCTCGCGGCGCCCGTCGTCTGGTGGGCGCTCGTATGGCTGCAGCACGGCTTTCATCTATAAGCTCGCGCGTGAAACGATCGTCGCAGCAAACTCCGGAATTTCCGCGCGCGCGGAACGATCGACGTTCGCTCGCGCGCATCTGCTAAACTGGACATCAAGAGACTCATGCCCGGCAAACTCGCCATTCTCGGTTCGACCGGCTCGATCGGCCGCCAGTGCCTCGAGGTTGTGAAATTGCTCGACGGTGAATTTGAAGTCGTGTCCCTGGCGGCGGGATCGAATGTGAATCTCGCGGCCGCCCAGATCGCGCTGCACCATCCCAAGCTCGTCTCGGTGGCCACGGAAGAGACTGCGGAAAAACTTGCGGCACTCCTCCGCGGGAAACGCGTGTCACCCGTTCCTGAAATCGTCTTCGGCCCGGACGGCATCGAACAAGTCGCAACGCATCCCGACGCCGGCACCGTCGTCTCCGCCGCGGTCGGGGTAGTCGGTTTGCGTGCGACCTATAAAGCCGTACTGGCGGGCAAGAAAATTGCCCTCGCGAACAAAGAGGTGCTTGTCGCCGCTGGGGAGTTGGTCACTGCGGCCGTCAAGAAACACAACGTCTGCCTTCTTCCCGTGGACAGCGAGCACAACGCCATTCATCAGTGCCTTCGCGCCGGCGAACGCAAAGAAGTGAAGCGCCTTGTCCTGACCGCATCGGGCGGCCCTTTTCGCAAGACGCCGCTCTCGAAAATGCGTCAGGTGAGTCCCAAGCAGGCGCTCGCGCATCCAAACTGGAAGATGGGCCAACGAATCACGATTGATTCGGCCACGATGATGAACAAGGGGTTCGAAGTCATCGAGGCGCGCTGGCTCTTCGGCATGAACCTCGATCAAATCGAGGTTGTCATTCATCCCCAGTCCACGGTGCACTCGATGGTCGAGTTCGTGGACGGTTCAATCCTGGCACAATTGGGCCCCACGGATATGCGCATGCCGCTGCAATATGCGCTAACCTATCCAAAGCGCGTCCCGTCGAACGGTTGTGCGCTCGATTGGTCGAAGTTGCGCAATCTCGATTTTGAGCCGGTGCCGGACAAAAAATTTCCGTGTCTACGTCTCGCTCGCGAGGCATCTAAACGGGGTGGGCCGCTGCCGTGTGCGCTGAACGCGGCCGACGAAGTGGCCGTTGCAGCTTTTCTAGCGCGTAAACTTCCGTTCTCCGGAATCGCCGTTGTCATCGAGAAAGTGCTGGAGCGCATGCAAGGTCGGCGCCTCGAAGAAATTGACGACGTCCTGGCGGCCGACGCCGAAGCGCGGCTTCTGGCAAGCGAAGAAATCGCGCGGAAGAAATTCTAAAGGAAGCTCGGATCGCTCATGAACAGTGTCCTCATCGCCGTCGTATCTGCCGCCGTCGTTCTTGGTGTCGTCATTCTCGTCCACGAATGGGGGCACTTCGTCGCCGGCAAGTTGTTTGGCGTGCGCGTTGTTGTCTTCTCGCTCGGCTACGGCCCGCGCGTCTGGGGATGGAAGCACGGCGACACGGATTACCGCTTAAGCGCTCTGCCGCTCGGCGGATACGTCCGGATGGCCGGTGACAACCCCATCGAAGAGCGTACGGGCGCGCCCGATGAATTCCTTTCGCGGCCCCGGTGGCAAAGAGTTCTGATTTATCTCGCCGGGCCAACGATGAACATTATCCTCGCGCTGGCCATCTTTGTCGGCCTGTTCACGCTTGTCGGCGTGCCTTCGACTGTATACATGAATCAGCCGCTGCAAATCGCGGGAGTGGAAGCTCACTCAGCCGCGGAGGCCGCGGGCCTGCAGGCTGGCGACCGCATCACGAAGATAGGAAACATTGATAATCCGACCTGGGAACAGGGGCTCCTCTATCTCGCCAATTTATCTTCTGGAACGCAGATACCACTTCAGGTGCAGCGCGGCGGCCAGCAATTAAGTCTGACAGCGACTCTTTCCGACCCCACCGATCTGGACTCGGTCATCGGCTTTCCTTACATCGCTCCGGTGATCGGTGAGCTCGTACACGGAATGCCTGCGGAAGGCGCCGACATTAAGCCCGGCGATCAGATCGTCTCCATCAATGGCCGAGCCATCACCACCTGGCCGTTGCTTGTTGATACGGTCTCGCATTCCGACGGCAGCCCGTTGCACATCGTTTTGCGGCGCGAAGCCTCCGATGTCGTGGTGGACGTAAAGCCGGTTCGCGGTGTCAACGACATCGGGCAAAACGTCTGGATGATCGGCGCCGGTCCGCGGCGCGAGCCCGACGTCTACAAGCGCATGGGTCCGATATCCGCGACAGGCGAGGCCTTCACGGCGACGTTTGGCGGCGTTCGTCAGGTCGTGGGTGTGGTTGGCGAACTCATTACCGGCAAGGTGTCCGTCCGCCAGTTGCAAAGCGTGGTGGGAATCGCGCGCGAGTCCGGAAAGGCCGCGAAGCGCGGTGGCGTTGAATTTCTTGAGTGGATCGCCATGATCAGCATCAATCTTGGGATCCTGAATCTACTGCCGATACCGATTCTCGACGGCGGCCATGTCGTCCTGCTCGCGATCGAAGGCGCGCTCCATCGAGACATCAGCCTCGCCGTCAAAGAGCGCATCATTCAGGTTGGACTTGTGTTTCTCTTGGTTATCTTCGTTATCGTTATGTACAATGACGTCGCGCGCTCACTGCCGCATCACTAAGTGACTCACCGTACCAGCGCGCCGCGGCACGAGCCGCAGAGAACTTCCATGGCTAGCACTCCCGCACATCGCGTTTCCACCGGCGAACGCATTAATGCGAATGAGCCCCCGGGACACCTGCAGCGCGAACTCGCCTTGAAGCGGATTCGCCTCACCCGGCAGCGGCGCGTACTGGTGCAAGTGATCGAAAATGCTCGTCGCCATCTCGATGCGGATGAAATTCTAGAGCGCGCGCAGAGGATCGATCCCAATATCACGCGCGTCACCGTCTATCGCACGCTCGACCTACTGAAGCGCCACGGCCTGATTGACGAGCTCGACCTTCTCCATCTGCGCGGCGACCGCCACTACTACGAGACTCACGGTCCGCGCGATCACATCCACGTGGCCTGCCTCCGCTGCGGCAAAGTGCGGGAATTTGAAAGCGAACTCTACGAAACTCTAATGAAGCAGATTGCGAAAGACTGCGGCATTTCGATCACCGTTGCCCGCACCGAAGTCGGCGGAGTCTGCGACGAATGCCGCAAGTAACTTCCGTTCGGCCTAATCGTTGAATTCCTGACCCGCACCCGCACGGTAAATTCAGAGCCCCCAGGCCCCCCGACCGGGGGAACCCATGCACGATCGCCCGCCAGTAACTTCGAGAAGCTCGAACCGACTGCAATCGCGAGGATTTTTCCCTAAGCAGACTGTTTCTTGAGACTGAACCGATCGAGCAGCCGGAAGAATTTCCGCGCGCGCCGCTCGTCCTGCTGAATCTGCAGGCGCAGCGCCTCCGGGCCGGGGAACTTCATTTCATCACGCAAGCGCCGCCAGAACCGGACTTCCATCGGCCCGCTCGTCAAATCCCGGTTGAAATCGAAAAGAAAACTCTCGACGGAAACCTTTCCGCCGCCGAACGTCGGCCGAATTCCGACATTCGTCACCGCTCGATACATGCGCGAATCAACGAAAACTTCTGTCGCGTAGACACCGAGTTTCGGAAGCAATTCCTGCTCGGTGCGCAGATTGAGCGTCGGGAAGACGGCTCGCCGCCCCTGTCCTTCTCCCTGCTGGATTTCTCCAACGAGGCTGTACGGCCTACCCAGCATTCGCCCCGCGGAGATTAACGTCCCTTCGCCCACCGCGTTCCGAATTGCCGTGCTCGAGATTGTCGAACCGCGCCACGCGACCGCCGGAATGCATTCCACCTCAAAGCCCAGCTTATTTCCGCATTCACGTAGGAACGGCACATCGCCGGCCTGCCGGTAGCCAAATCGGAAGTTCTGCCCGACGAGAACGGCGCGAGTCCGCAGCGCCTCAATGAGAATCTCGTTGATGAATTTTTCGGGGCTCAAGTGCTCGAGCGCCGAATCGAATTTCAGCACAAGCACCGCATCTAAATGCTCGGCGTCGAGCGCGGCGAACCGTTGCGGCAGAGTCATCAGAAGCGGCGGCGCGTCGGCTGGGCGAAGAATTCGCAACGGATGCGGATCAAACGTAATCGCAACGCTCAGAGCATTTTCAGTGCGCGCGCGTTCGACCACACGCCGCAGAATTTCCCGATGCCCGAGATGCAGGCCGTCGAAATTGCCGACCGTCACGACGGACGCCCGTCCTCCCTCGCCGAAGTGCGCCCGGCATTCAGCCGCGGAACGTAGGATCGCGAGCGGCATCAGATGCTCGACTCCAGCACGAGCCCATCGTAGGAGAGCCGCACATTTTCCGGCAAACGCGCGTTCGTTTCTTCGTGAGCGAGATCGTGGCAGATATGCGTGAACCAGGCGCGCCGCGGTTTCAATTCCTGCACGAGCGAGAGAGATTGCTCGACGTTTGAATGCATCGGATGCGGCGTATACCGCAGCGCATCGAGAATAAAATGATCGAGGTCGCGAAGCAGTTCCTTGGAGGCTTCAGGCAGCGCGCTGAAATCCGTGAGATACCCCACGCCGCCGATCCGGAACCCGAGCACGGGATTCGGCCCGTGCTGCGCGCGGACCGGCGTCACTTCGACGCCAAAAAGAGAAAACGTGTCCGTGATCGCATGCAGCGAAACGCCCGGCAGGGAACTCACGCTTGGCGTGTCATCGAAGATGTAGGCGAATGTGCGCTTCAGCACCGCCAGCGTTTCCGGCGAGGCGTATACAGGCACCGCCCCGCCTTGTTTCATATTGTACGGACGAATATCGTCGAGGCCCATGATGTGATCGGCATGCCCATGCGTGAAGAGAACGGCGTCGAGTCGGTCAAGGTGAGCCCGCAGGGCTTGCGAGCGGAAGTCGGGTGTCGTATCGATCACGACGGAATGGCCATCGAACTCGACCAGCAGCGACGGCCGCGTGCGTTGATCGTGGGGATCGCTTGACCGGCAGACGGCGCAATGGCACCCAAGCGTTGGCACTCCCATCGACGTACCCGAGCCAAGAATAGTCAATCGCAGCGGTCGCAGGGCACAACTCCCGGTGTCAGAGTGGGTTTCGCAGAATTCCGCACGGAAGGAGACTAAGGCTTTACAGCGCTCTTAGCCTGCGCCGCCGCCGCGTTCGAGATCTCCATGAACGACAGCTTGAGGCTTCCAATCACTTCCACGAGAAGCGCGCTGTCCTCGGCGGCCAGATTTCCCTTCGTTTTCTCGCGCAGGACGTCGAGTAGATCAATCATTTCGTGCGCGCCTTCGAGATCGAGAAACGCCTGGCCCGTCCGCGGATCAGTCATGCCGCCGAGCATCGCCGCGGCGTTGCGCGCCAGAAAATCAATAAGCATCTGAAAATTGCGCGACGGCGCGGGGCCTTCCTGCGCGGGAGCTATCGCAGCGCCAGCCGCAGCCGCGGCCTCGGGTGCCGGAGCCTCTTTGCCGGCGGCGGGAGCGGGAGTGGGTTCTGATTTTGGCGCTTGTTTTTCAGCCAGCACTTTGGCGGTTTCCCGCTCGCGGCGCTCCTCGTCCACGGCTTCTTTGCGAAGCTCGCCTTCGGCGGTAAACGGCCGCCGGTCGATCACCTTGAAGGTTTCATCGTGCTTGTGCTCTGCCAATTTGCATCTCCAGGTCCGCTGGGGACTTGCGCGGTCTCGCGAAGAATTCAGTCTAGCATCCGCAGAACATCGCCGACAAGCGAGCGGAGGAAGACGATCTCGAGGCCCAGTACGTGTGTGGTTGGGCCGGTAGATGAGTCCAATCGCGATGCAGGCGACAACCCATTCCACGAAATAGGCTATTGATTGTTCAATTGTCAGTTTCAGCCCGATGTTCAGGTTGACGTAGTTGTGAATCACAAAAGCGCAAATCACGAAGACCCCGATCAGCGCGCCGAAGCGCGCCCCTTCGGCCAAGCCCGAACCGCCTTGGTAAAGCATCGCGTACATCGTCGAGAGAACCACCATCGCCACGAACATCGCGGCCATCCCGATCGGCATTACGCTCTTGATCCCGTCGTGGGACCGGTACACGGCTGGGTATTTTAGGAATTCAGTCTTGAGCGACGGCAGTAGTACAAATGCTAGCCCTCCGAAAACAAAGTACGCCGCGAAGCCTCCAAGAGCGGCGAGCCCGATGCGCGTGAAGTTCATGAGCATTCCTTTCCAGTGTAGTGATGGCCTCGTAAGTCTCTCACGCGGCGCATACCTTAACAGATTGCCCTTGTATCGCGGAAGTAAAGGCCAGGAAACGCGAATTCACCCCGAAGAGCGATTCTGACAATGTTGTGCGGACGGTTCACCGCGTTCGCGCGAGTCGCAAATCTTGTCATTTCGCAAAGCGTACCGTAAAGTGTGAATTCACCGAGGAGTGCATCCACCGGCCGTGTCGCCACGCAGAGCATCTAAAGCCCAATCCAAGAAGCGGTTAGCACGCAAGCGCGCGCTTGAGAAACGTCCACGCGCCCCCGGACTTTCGCCCGAAACCGTGCGAAAGAACTATCGCCGCGCAGGCGAGCTGTTTGAGGATTTACTCTGTCTGCAAGCGCGGCTCCGCGCCCCTGGCGGCTGCCCGTGGGACCGCGAGCAATCTCACGCCTCCCTCCGAACATTTCTCCTAGAAGAGACGCATGAAGTCTTGGACGCAATGGAGAGCGGCGACCCGAAAGAATTTTCGTCCGAGCTTGGCGACTTGCTCCTGCAAATCATCTTTCACTCGCTCATCGCCTCGGAAACGCGCCAATTCGACATTCGCGACGTAATCGAATCGGTCCACACGAAGATGGTCCGCCGCCATCCTCACGTTTTCGGCGACGTCAAAGCCTCCACATCCACTCAAGTCCTCAAGAATTGGGAGCGGCTGAAAGCCGAGGAAAAGAAATCAGCGTCGGGCGGAAAATCACAGGCGCGCGAATCTCTTCTCGATGGCGTCCCACGCTCGCTTCCCGCATTGATGGAAGCGAATCAGCTCACCCGCCGCGCCGCCAAAATCGGCTTCGACTGGGAGAAATTGGAAGACATATTTGCCAAGCTCACCGAAGAGGCCGACGAACTCCGCGCCGAAATTTCAAAGCCGGGCGCGCGCCGGAACGGCAATGCCGCGAGCGCAGCCATCGAAGAAGAAGTCGGCGATCTTCTCTTCGTAGCGGCAAACGTCGCGCGATTTCTCGGTCTCGACCCCGAAATCGCCCTGCTAAAAGCGAATCGAAAATTCAAGCGCCGCTTCCAATGGATGGAGAACGAAGCAAAGCGTCGCGGTGCCCCCCTCGCCGATACGCCTCGCCCGCAAATGGAAGACCTATGGAACGAGTCGAAACAGACGCGGTGAGCCCGGCTCAGGTCGAAATCCGCCACTGCCGCACGATCGCAGAATACGAAGAATGCCTGCGCCTCGAACGCGTCACGTGGGGTGAGGGAATTCTCGTGCCCACAGCGATCTTCGTCGTCGCGCAGGAAACCGGCGGCCAGATCCTCGGCGCGTACGTTGGGAGCGAAATGGTCGGATTCACGCTAGCGCTCGCCGGAGTCCACGAAGGCCGCCCATTTCTGCATTCACACATGACGGCCGTGCTCGAAGCCTTTCGCGATCGCGGCGTCGGTCGCGCGCTGAAGCTCTTTCAGCGCGAGGATGCTCTCGCTCGCGGCTTTCAGCTCGTCGAATGGACATTCGATCCGCTCGAACTCAAGAACGCCCATTTCAATTTCATGCGTCTGGGCGCCATCGCGCGCCGCTTCATCCCCAATTGCTACGGCGTCACGGAGAGCCCGCTCCACGCGGGCATGCCCACCGATCGCCTCGTCGCCGAATGGTGGCTCGATTCGCCGCGCGTGAATTCGCTTCTCGCCGCGCCCGCCGGAGGCCCCGCGCACGAAACACATCCCGACGCCGAGGCACGCGCCGGCGTCGAGAAAATCGCCGTACCCTTGAATGTCGCCGAGTTGAGACTTCGGGATCGCGCCGCCGCGCAACGCATCCAATTCGGCGTGCGCGAGCAATTCGAAAAATGTTTCGCGAAAGGCTACGTGGCCACGGAAATCGCAACGCGGGAAACCATTGCGGAATACACTCTGCGGCCCGTCGACTCCATCTCGGCGGAAATTTTCCCGGCCATTCAGCACTAGCACATCCCAGGCAACGTGAAAGGTTTTGGTCATTCATGCGCTTGAAAAGAGCCTGCCTTCGGGAAATTCATCTCGACCTGATCGCGCCGTTCCAGACGAGCTTCGGCGCTTCTCACCATCGCCGCATCGTGCTAGTCGAAGTCGATGTCGACGGCGAAACCGGTTGGGGCGAAGTCGTCGCCGGCGAAGATCCTTTCTACTCCTACGAAACCGTCGAAACTTCGTGGCACATCCTCACCGATCACATCTGGCCTATGCTCAAGGATCGCGAGTTCAGCGCCGCGCGCGAAGTCTCCGATCTCCTCGCGCCCATCCGCGGCCACAACATGGCGAAAGCCGGAATCGAATCTGCCATCTGGGACGCCGAAGCGAAAATCCGCAGCACGCCGCTCTGGCAATTGCTCGATGGCACGCGCCCCGAAATTCTTTGCGGCGTTTCCATCGGCATTCAGCCGAGCATCGAGGAACTCCTCGCGAAGGTCGAGAAGGAATTGGCGTCAGGCTATCAACGCATCAAAATCAAAATCAAGCCGGGATGGGATATTCAGCCGGTCCAGGCGCTGCGCAATCGCTGGCCGCGCATTCGCCTCATGGTTGACGCGAACTCCGCCTATCGCCTCGAAGACGCGGCGCACCTGAAAACGCTCGATCCCTTCTACCTCATCATGATCGAGCAGCCGCTCGCCTGGGACGACATCTACGATCACTCGAAACTCCAAAAGCAGCTCGAAACGCCGATCTGCCTCGACGAATCCATCCATTCCGCTGCCGATGCGCGCACGGCGATCGAGCTGGGCGCCTGCCGCATCATCAACATCAAGATGGGCCGCGTTGGCGGCCACACCGCCGCGCGCCGCGTCCACGACGTCTGTCAGGAGAAGGGAATTCCCGTGTGGTGCGGCGGCATGCTCGAATCCGGCATCGGCCGCGCCCAAAATATCGCGCTCTCCACGCTGCCAAATTTCATTCTTCCCGGAGACGTTTCCGCGAGCAGCCGCTACTGGACCGAAGACATCATCGCTCCCGAAGTCGAAGTCACGCCGCAAGGGACGATCCGCGTGCCCTCGGGCCCGGGCATCGGATACGAGCCGCGTCGCGACCGTATCGAAGCGCTCACCAAACGGAAGGAAATTCTCTCCTAGATGCAGCGAATCACGCTCATCTCGCGCGTCGCTAAAAATATTTGTAGGGGCGCTGCTTGCTGCGCCCGGCTTTCGCCTTTGCCCGTCTGCAAATGAAAAAACAGCCGCCCAAGCCGCTTCTCCTCTTCACCATGCTCTCGCTGATGGTCTTGATCTGGACCGTCAACTTCATCGCCGGGAAAATCGCGTTTCGTCACATGCCGGTCATGATGCTGGTCGCGACACGCCTCGAACTGGCAGCTCTCGTCATGGGCGTAATATTTTTCTTCACGCCACGCCGCACAAATCTCGATCGGCGCGACATCAAAACGTTCATCCGCCTCGGCATCCTCGGCGTCCTGATCAATCAAGGCGGATTTTCGCTTGGCTTGAAATACACCACGGTAGGCCACTCCGCGATTATCATCTCCATCGCACCCGTCCTCGTCATGCTTCTCGCCGGAGTCTCCGGCCTCGAGAGCATCTCGCGCTACAAAATCATCGGCATGGCTCTCTGCTTCATCGGCGTGATCATCCTCGCCTCGGAAAACGGCTTCGGTTCGTTCACCTCCGGCACGATCAAAGGCGATCTCATCACAGGTGTCAGTGTCACGGGTTATTCGATCTACGCCGTCCTCGCCAAGCGAGTAGTCGATCGCTACGACACGGTCACAATGAATTTCTATAATTTCCTCGTCGCCGCCATCTGCCTTTTACCTCTCGCGATTTACGAGTGGATTCATGTCGATTGGGCCAGTGTAGGCTGGGCCGGCTGGACAGCTCTCGCGTACATGGCAGTTCTCAGCTCAGTCGTCGCCTACTTGATCTACTACTGGGCGTTGCGCCACATGGACGCGTCGCGCCTCGCCGCCACAACCTACATCGAGCCAGTCCTAGCCATGATTCTCGGCGCCGTCTTCCTAGGCGAGCATTTCACTCCGCACGTGCTCACCGGCGGCGCCCTAGTTCTAACTGGCGTCTACATCACCGAACGCAGCATGGGCGACGAAGCCCTCCCGCCCGAACCCGCGTAAATCCTCCCGTCGCACTTCCGCCTTCCGTCGTCGTTCGTTGGGACGTCCGCCGTCGCGGATTGCGCCCTCTTCGTCGCCTTGGCACCCTGTCGGTGTTTTTCCCCGCAGCCGCAACGACCCACGTC
Source organism: uncultured Acidobacteriota bacterium (assembly GCA_963838705.1). GTDB lineage: Bacteria > Acidobacteriota > Terriglobia > Acidiferrales > UBA7541 > Palsa-147. Next base: position 169,859 of record CAWIRU010000009.1, read on the forward strand.
AGCGCGCAAGATTCCGGCGCCATGATTTCACGAAAGGTGTCCGTAGGGCTGGCCGGAAGGCCGGCCGGGTTTTCTCATCAATTGCCAGCGAGCCGATTCATTCGTCGCGCCGGCATCCTGCCGGCGGTTTTGCCTTACCAGAGGTATTGATCGACCACGCCGGGAAAAAGCGTAGACGCTCTACACTCGCACAAGTTTTCGTTGTTGCTGTTTTCACATTCCGATAATATTCGCCCGATTGATATATGCATACCCTCTGCCCTTTGCCCATCCGCGCAAAAGTGTCAATCGCGCTGCTTCTCGTCGGCGCCTTGTTCTCGGCGCTTTCCGCAAGGGCGCAACAAAACGGCGCTCCGGTTCCCCAATCTGCCGGGGGTGTTTCCGCATCCGCATCAAAATTTCGTGTCGTCCGGTCAATTTCCGGCACAAAAGGGTCCGAGAAGGCGGGCGAGTTCATCATCGAAGATCCACGAACCGTTTTTTATCTTCCGGCTGATCGTCAGGTGATCGTCTACTTCGAATGGGAGGGCCCGGTTGGGAAACATCACTTCGAAGCCCTTTGGAAGAACCCTTCAGGCAAGGTCTCGGCGATCTCCGATTTCGACTACGAAGCAACCGCGAAGCGATTCGGTGGATACTGGAAGCTCGCTCTGGCCGACGATTCGCCGACAGGCGTGTGGTCGCTCGAAGCCCGTGTGGACGGCGAAACCACCGGATCGCACGCTTTCGAGGTCGTTTCCGCCGCGCGCCCTGAGAATCTGCCTGCTGCACGCGTCCCGGCAACGCCCGCCGAAATCTACGCCAAGGCCGGCGCCGCGAGCGTTTTCATCGAAAAGCTCGGCGCAAACGGCGACCAGCTCAGCGTGGCATCTGGTTTTTCCCTCAGCGACGGCGTGGTCGTCACCGCCTTTCAGGCAATTGATGGCGCGAGTAAATTGCGCGTCGTCCTCAGCGATGGCCGCCGCTTTATCGTGAACGATGTTGTCGCATGGAATCGCCGCGGAGATTGGGCTGTTCTTAAAGTTCCTGTAGACAACGTGCCGGAGCTCCAGCGGGCGAAAGCTGATTCATGGAACGTCGGCGACCGCTGCTATGCGCTGGATTCTCCCTCCGAGGGCAATCGAACGCTCGCAGAGGGCGCCGTGACGGGGAAGAGCAATATTTCCGGCGCAGGCGACCGCATCAACATTTCCATGTCCCTGAGCGAAGCGGGGATCGGCTCGCCTCTATTGAATGACTACGGCGACGTCATCGGAGTAATTGGCGGGCGGTTGATTCCCGGCGTGAGCGCGCTCGAAGCCGTGGGCGCTGGCTACCGTGAACTCGTCGCCATGGCATCTACGTCTCCCGGCAGCATGGCAGTGCCGATCACCGTTATCCCGGCCGCGTCGGACGGAAAAATTACGTCCCTCGAAGAATTGGCTCGCACCGGGCAATTCCTTCCTCCCGTGAGTGCTCGAGAGATGGTGGTCTACGGCCTGTTCACGCAAAGCGTGGAGTGGACGAACGGTCTCGTGCGAACTTCGGGCGAGAAATCCGTGTTTTCTCGCAATGACGGTAAACTCTTCGTGGTCATCAGTTGGGAAGCTGCCACGATAACGCATTCCAAGAAGAAAACGCTCGGTACGGCGACGTTGCGCCTCTACGACATAGACAATCAACTTCGCATGACCTCTGACTCGATCAAGGTTCAGCGCAGTCCAAATTCCGCGACGCAAACCGCGATCAAAGTTTCGCTAGCAAATCTTCCGCCAGGAATCTACCGCGCCGACGCCCTATTCGACGCCGAAATCGCCTGGCGCGGCTTCTTCCGCGTGACTCCATGAGATCCACGCGCGAATGGGCTTTTGTCGCGCCTCGCGTCCCAGTACCTTTTGGTCTCTACATTCAGAGCCGCGAGGCCCCCGCCTCGGGGATGCATGCCCCGAACCCGGCACACACTTAAATGCAAAACCTGCAAGGCCTTACTCCTCATCGAGGTGAATTCGCACGCCAAAACACGGCGTAACTCCGCTAGCGCGAATTTTTTCAATTTTCGAAGCACCGTGAAAAATTTCCTGTGGGCGCCGCAATCCCATGAGCAGCCAGCGTTTGCACGATGCCAATTCTTACCGAGATTTGCTGGTACCCCGGGGGTGCGTGCTAACGTGTCTCGACGAAAATGTTGCAGCGCGCCATAACGCGAACGCAGGACTTCGTCCTCTGGCTCACGGGCCACTGGCCGCGGCTCGCGGAGCCACGGCCCTTCGACGAGTCACAACAAATTATTAGAAGCGGCGTTAAATGACTGAAAACACTGCACCGAGTTCAATTCTACGAGTCACAAAATCGGCATGTGCTCCGCAACGTACCGAGCATGCACTCGTAGCGCCGGCATCTTGCCGGCGATTTTTCGCGCAATCATCGAGACCTAAAATCGGCGGCAAGATGCTGGCGCAAGGAGCGGTCGGAGGTGCGTTTCTAACCGGGACACCAAAACAATTAGAAATCGCCGTAATCCACAGAAAACAAACACGACGAAGCACTTCTAACCGGGACACAAAAAGTGGGTATGGAGTGGCCCGCTTAGGCCGGTTTTCCGCCGCGAATAATTTGCCCACCGGGCATTCATTGACACGTCTCAATGCCAATGCTAGCTTCCCGCGTCCGCCCATCGCGAGGAAGGCCATTCCATGACCACAACCGCTGCCCCGAAACGCATCGCCATCATTCCCGGCGACGGCATCGGCAAGGAGGTGATCCCCGAAGCCGTGAAAGTAGTCCAGGCTGCCGCAAGCCGCGATGTGGCGAAACTCGAAATAACTCACTTCGACTGGGGCGCCGACCACTTCCTCCGCGACGGCACCACTCTTCCCGCCGACGCGCCCGAAATGTTCCGCCGCGATTTCGACGCGATTCTTCTCGGCGCGATGGGCGATCCGCGCGTGCCCTCGAATCAGCACGCCGCCGACATCCTTCTCGGCCTGCGCTTCAAGCTCGATCTCTACGTGAATGTTCGCCCGTGCGTTCTGCTCGATTCGCGGCTCACGCCGCTGCGCGATCGCACCGAGCGCGACATCCATTTCGTCGTCTTCCGCGAAAACACGGAAGGTTCCTACGTCGGCATGGGAGGATTTTTCAAGAAGGGAACTCCGGACGAAATCGCCACGCAGGAAGACGTGAACACTTACAAAGGCGTCGAGCGCATTCTGCGTTATGCCTTCGAATACGCGCGCGCCAACAAATTAACCAAGCTCTGCATGAGCGATAAATCGAACGCGCTCGCTTTTGGCCACGATCTCTGGCAGCGCCTCTTCAAAAAAATGCGCGCCGAATATCCCGAAATTCAGGCGAGCCACCAGTACATTGACAATTTGCTGATGCAAATGATCCGCGACCCCTCGCAATTTCAAGTGATCGTAACGTGCAACATGTTCGGCGATATCGCGAGCGATGTAGGCGCGCAAATCGCGGGCGGGCTTGGCCTCGCGCCGTCGGCAAATATTCATCCCGGACAGGTCTCCATGTTCGAGCCGGTTCATGGCTCGGCGCCAAATATTGCTGGAAAAAATGAAGCAAATCCAATGGGCTCGGCGCTGACGGGCGCGATGATGCTCGATTTTCTCGGCCTGCCGAACGCTGCGAAACGCATCGAAGCCGCGGTGCGCGCCGCGCTCAAGGAAGGGAAGACCACACCCGATCTCGGCGGCTCGCTCGGCACACGCGAATGCGGCGACTGGCTCGCAAAATTCGTAGCAAGGGAAAAGTAACGGATGAGTTGCCGGCTTACGCTTCGCCGTAATAAAAATTTGGGCGGCGCGTGCGTTTGGGCAATGCAAGCGCCATGCCCAGGAGAAATCCGCCGACATGCGCCCACCACGCGACGCCGCCATTCGCTTGCGCGCCCGCGGCGCCGAGCGAGCCGAGGCCGCTCATGAATTGTAGGAGGAACCACAGCCCGATGAACACGACGGCTGGAACGCGCGCGGTGAACCAAATAATGAACAGCGGAATGAGCGTGAGAATGCGGCTCGAAGGAAAGAAAAGAATGTACGCGCCGAGAACGCCGGCAATCGCGCCGCTCGCGCCGATCGCCGGCACCCGCGAGCCCCAACTGAACGCCGCCTGCGCGACTCCCGATCCGATTCCGCAAATCAAGTAAAATCCGAGATACGTAAAATGGCCAAGGCGATCTTCCACGTTGCCGCCGAATATCCAGAGAAACCACATGTTGCCGATGATGTGGAGCCAGCCGCCATGGAGAAACATCGAGGTGAAAAGCGGAATCACGGCGTTGGCGAACGTCAGGCCATGCTGGCCCGCAAGCGCGTATTGCAACTGCCGCGGCACCACGCCGTAGTGCATGATGAAGAGATCCGCCGCGTGTTGGTCAAGCGAAAGCTGAAAAAAGAAAACGAGGAAATTCACGATAATGAGAGCCACCGTCACGCCCGGGAACGAATTCAGCGGATTGAGATTTTTCAGGGGGATCATGAAGCCTTCGCTTTAACTGGCACTTTAACTCGACGCTGCGGCCTTCGCCAAATCCTCGGCGCGATAACGCGACTTGTGGCGCTCGCCCGATCGAATCAGCCGCTCGATTTCGTCAAGAGTCGCGATGCCGCCGCGCGCGCCGATTCCCGTGCACGCCAGGCCGGCCGCGGCGCAACTGAATTCAAGATTCTGCTCGATGCTCATGCCTTTCACGATTCCATATACGAATGCGCCGTGAAAAATGTCTCCCGCTCCAGTCGTGTCAATTGCGTTCACCTGAAAAGCGGGGGAATAGAAAAACTTGCGGCCGCCCCATCCAACCACGCCATCGCGTCCAAGATTTGCAGCCATCAAGTGACACTTTAACTGCGCTTGGATTTGAGGCAACGCCTTCAAGAGATCGGTCTCGTTGGTGAGCCTGGCAGGGAACGAACTCGAGCTGATCAAATAATCCACATTCTCAAGTAACGCTTGAACCCCAGGATAGAGATTATCGAAGTCGCCGACGACGGGAATTCCAGCTTCGCGCGCCCAACGCGCCGCTTGTGCTGCCGCTGCCGTGTCGTGTCCGTCCACGAGCAATGCCGAAGCTGTCTCGATCCATTCGCGACGCAGTTCTTCCGGCCGGAGCTCGACGCGCTGATCGCGGCCCCACAGCACCGTTCGCTCGCCGGACCTCGTGTCCACGAGAATGAAGGATGCAGGGCTCGGGCAACTTGGCTCGCGGATGAGGTGGCTTTCGACGCGTTCTGCGTCGAGTTGCTGCTGCTGGAAGTCGGCGGCCCAGTCGTCGCCCACTTTGCCGACGTAGCGCGTGCGCAGGCCCCATCGCTGGCAGGCTACCATCGCAGACGCGACTTGGCCTCCGGCGCGGACATCAGAGGAGATCAGCCGCACTTTGGAATCGAAGGCAGGGAAATTCGGGAGGCGAATGATCGTATCGGTAGCGTTCAGGCCGACGCCGACCACATCTACGCGCGCGATTTCCGGATTTGTCAGATCGTTCATCGGATCTAATGTGTGATTGCGCGATGGCTTACGCCACGTTCGCAAGTATCGCGGAGACACTGTAGCCGATTTTGCCGCCGCGATGTAAGTGCCCGTCAATGCTTTTCGGAAGATTTACGAGCGCGGACACGCATATTCAATTGCGCCGCTCGCTCGCCTGTGATAAAAATTTTTGTTCTGCAGTTGGCGGCTCGTCCGGCCTGTACGTTCGACGGATGCAACTTGGGCGCGGAATTCGCGAGCGCCGCGAACGAGCCGAAGGTCGGCGCGCCGACACGCCGATGCCACTCCACGAATCCGAGGCCATCATTCTTCAAAGTTATCCACTCGGCGAAGCCGACCGGCTCGTCAGCTTTCTCAGCCGCGGTGCGGGACGAATGCGCGGCGTGGCGAAAGCGGCGAAGCGCACGAAGAGCAAGTTCGGCTCGACGCTGGAACGGCTGAGTTACATTCGCATTTGGTATTTCGAGCGGGAGCGGCGCGATCTCGTCAGCATCACGCAGACGGAACTGATTGAATCTTTTCTTGAACTATTCAGCGATTACGAATCGGGAGCGGCGCTCGCACTCTTCAGCGAAATATCTGAAGTTGTACTTCCAGAAAAAGAAGCGCTCGACGCACCGTTCCGATTGCTTTTGCTTTGCGCACGCGCGGTAAAGGCCACACACAAATCGGAAGTGCCACTCGCATATTTTTGTTTGTGGACGTTGAAGCTCGCGGGCTGGATGCCGCCGCTGGATGGTTGTGTAATCTGCGGGCGCGCGCTGGGCGAAGAGCAGGCGTTCGCTGCGCCGGGACTTAACGGACTGGCGTGCTCGCGCTGCCGTCCAATTGGATCCCGAGTACTACCTAAAGAAACTATTTCACTGATGAAGCGCATGACAACGCAGAAACTTGAACAATTGGTTGAAGTGACGGCGCCGCCGATTGCAGTGCGCGAAATTACTTCGATCGCGCTCGATTGGATAGAATGGCAAGCGGAGAAAAGACTCACTTCGCGGAAAATGTGGGAGCAAAAAATTTGAGTGCGAGAGCCGTCAAGACGAAGGCGCAGCCGAAGCCGCACGGTCTCACGTTTCAGGATTTGCTGTTCACGCTGGAGCGCTACTGGACGGAGAAGGGATGCGTGCTCCAGCAGCCGTACGATGTTGAAGTCGGAGCGGGCACGATGCATCCGGAGACTTTCCTGCGGGTTCTTGGTCCCGAGCATTATCGCGTTGTGTATGCGCAGCCGAGCCGTCGGCCTGCGGATGGAAGGTACGGCGAAAATCCGAACCGGCTTTACAAGCACACGCAGCTTCAAGTGATACTTAAACCGACGCCAACCGACATTCAGGATTTGTTTCTCGCGAGCCTGCGCGCGATTGGAATCAATCTCAAGGAACACGACGTTCGATTCGAAGAAGACAATTGGGAATCGCCGACGCTTGGCGCCTGGGGAATCGGGTGGCAGGTGCTTCTGGACGGGCTCGAGATCACGCAGTTCACTTACTTTCAGCAGTGCGGCGGAATTGATCTCGATCCGGTTTCCGTGGAACTCACGTACGGGCTCGATCGCATCGCGGCGTACTTGCAGGGCGTGGACAATGTGTTCGACGTGCGGTGGTCGAAGGATCTGACGTATCGTCAGGTGCGATTTGCGGAAGAGCAGCAATTTTCGGGGTACAACTTCGAGTGGGCCGATCCGGCGGGAACGAGGAAAATGTTCGATCTCGCGGAAGCGGAAGCACAAAGACTTCTGAAAACGTACGCGGGCTTGCGGGGGGAAGAGAAGAAACGGTTTCCGATTCTCAGCGCGTACGACATGTGCCTGAAGTGCTCGCATCTTTTCAACGTGCTCGACGCGCGCGGCGTGATCTCAACCACGGAACGCGCCGCTATTATCGGACGAGTGCGCCAGATTGCGTGCAAGGTCGCAGCCGCGTGGCTCGAGCAGCAGACTCCTGAAACCCTCGAGCACGCCGGAGCCGAATCATGACGGCTCGCGCGGACTTGCTTTTCGAAATCGGATGCGAAGAAATTCCAGCAGGCATGATTGCGAAGGCCGCGAGCGAGCTTAAACAAATACTTGAGACACATTTGATTTCGAATCGGCTCGCGAGCGCTGGTAGCGTGGAGACATTCGGAGCGCCGCGGCGACTGGTAGCGATGGCGCGAGGCGTGGAGCTGCGGCAGGACGACATCGTGCAGGAAATTTTGGGGCCGCCGAAGACGGTGGCGTTCGACAATGTCGGCTCGCCGACGCGCGCGGCGCAAAGTTTTGCTGATAAGCAGGGAATCGCGCTCGAGAAAATCGAAATCGTCACGACGCCGAAGGGCGAGTACCTCGCGATTAAAAAAGTAATCGCAGGCCGCTCGGCGAAAGATGTGCTCTCCGGGATTTTGCCGCAGGCGATTCGCGAACTCTCGTTTCCTCGTTCGATGTACTGGACCAGCGCGAGTGATTTGCGATTCATTCGACCGATCCGGTGGATCGTATCGGTCCTCGATCGCAAAGTCGTGCCGTTCACGCTGGCCGGAGTGAAGGCCGGGAACGCGACTTCAGGGCACAGGTTTCTCGGCAAAGCAAGAATTCCCGTCGTCGCGCCGGCGGATTACGTGAGCAAGTTGCGCCGGAATTTTGTGATCGTGCATCCGGAGGAACGTCGCACGAAAATCGAGAAAGAAGTTCAAGCATTACTTGCGAAGAAGAGTCTGCGCACGCACTCCGACCCGGGCCTTACAAATCTCGTGACTTACTTGAATGAATTTCCCTCGGCGATCATGGGCGATTTCGATCCGGCGTATCTCGATTTGCCGAAAGAAATTCTGATCACCGTGATGCGAGGCCATCAAAAATATTTCGCCGTCGAGAACAAGCATGGCGGGCTCGAGCCGCACTTCATCGCGATTATTAATCTCGACCGCGACCGTCAGGGACTTGTCCGCGCAGGGCACGAGCGCGTTCTGCGCGCGCGATTTGCTGACGCGCGATTTTTCTGGGACAGCGACTTGAAGAAGCCGCTTGCGGAATATTTGCCGCGGCTGAAGCACGTGACGTACGAATCGCGGCTCGGCAGCTATCACGATAAGGTCGAGCGTGTGCGCACGCTTGCGCGCTGGCTGGCGAACACATGGAGCCAGGGTGGTGTGCTTCAAGCGCATGCGGATGATGCGGATCGCGCGGCGGAACTTGCGAAATGCGATCTTGTCACGGACATGGTCCGCGAATTCCCTGAACTGCAGGGAATCGTGGGTGGCCTCTATGCGCAGGCGCAGGGAGAAGCGGCGGACGTTGCTTGGGCGGTGTACGATCACTATCGCCCTGTTGGGCTTGACGATCCCATCCCTCGGAATCTGGCGGGCTGCGCTGTTTCGCTCGCGGATAAGCTCGATTCGCTGGTCGGATGTTTTGCGATCGGCGCGATTCCTTCAGGATCGAGCGATCCATTTGCGCTGCGGCGAGCAGCATTGGGAATCGTGAAGATTTTGCTTGAACGCAAATTGCCACTGTCGCTTTCGTCCGCGATTTCGACAGCAGCAAACGCGTTCCGAAGTTCGGCGCACAAAGTTGAAGTGACGCCTGCCGCCGAAGCGGAAGTGCTTGCATTCATGCAGGAGCGTGCGCGATACGTCTTGCGCGAGAAGCACGGGTTCGCATACGACGAAGTGAATGCCGCGCTTGCAGCAGGTGGCGACGATTTGGTGGACGCGACGGCGCGCGTGGAGGCGCTCCAGGCGATTCGCGTGACGCAGAACTTTCCGCCGCTCGCCGCGGCGTTCAAGAGAATTCGCAAGATTCTGGAAAAGGCGCAACCGTCGCTTGCGAAGTCGGGTGTGCGCATCTCCGCCGTCAGGCCGGAACTCTTTCGCGAAAAAGCTGAACGAGAACTTTATGAAGCTTCGCTGGAGATCGGCGAGAGAGCGCGCGGGTTCAAGAATGAGGCGAGGTATCGAGAAGCACTTGAAGTGATCGCGGGATTGCGGCCGGCAGTGGACCGGTTCTTTGATAATGTTCTAGTGATGGCTGAGGAAGAAGATCTGCGATTGAATCGGCTGGCGCTGCTCTCGACATTGTTAAAGGAATTTTCGACGATCGCGGATTTCTCGGAAATGGTTTCCGAAGATGCGGCTTGAGATTTGCCGGCGATGATCAACGGTTGGTTGAAGTGCCGCGACAAGGCTCGAGTCGTCCGGCCGACATTTTGAGTTTTACTCGAAGATTGAGGATTGCATTGAAATCATCCGGAGGTGCGGTTTGAAATTCGTTTATTTTTTTGGCGCGGGGAAAGCGGAAGGCGATGGGGAGATGCGGGACCTTCTCGGAGGCAAGGGCGCGGGGCTTGCGGAGATGACGCGAATCGGATTGCCCGTTCCCGCCGGCTTTACGATCACCACGGAAGCTTGCGATTACTTCTATAAGCACGACCGGAAGTATCCGTCGAGTCTTCGTGGGGAAGTTGCCGCTCACCTGAAGCGCCTTGAAAAGACTGTTGGGAAAAAGCTCGGCGATTCGAAGGATCCGCTGCTTGTCAGCGTGCGGTCCGGCTCAGCGCGCTCGATGCCGGGGATGATGGAAACGATTTTGAATCTCGGCCTGAACTCGAAGTCGGTGGAAGCGCTCGCGAAGCTCACCTCGAACGATCGATTCGCCTACGACGCGTACCGGCGGTTCGTTCAAATGTATTCGTCCGTCGTCATCGGATTGCCTAAAGACGATTTGGAAGAAAAGCTGAGGGCTCTGAAAACGCGCCTGAAGGTGCAGGATGATACGCAAGTGCCGGCCGAAGGATGGCGCGAGCTTGTGGGCGAGTACAAAAAATACTTCAAGGAGAAAACCTCGAAGGATTTTCCGGAAGATCCCGAGGAGCAGCTGTGGGGAGCGATTGGCGCGGTGTTCGGATCGTGGATGGCGGAGAAAGCGGTCACGTACCGGCGAGTCGAGAAAATCACCGGACTCATGGGAACCGCTGTCAACGTCGTGCAGATGGTCTTCGGGAATAGCGGCGAGAATTCGGGCACCGGCGTTTGCTTCACGCGCGACCCTTCGACCGGCGAGAAAACATTCTACGGAGATTTCCTGATCAACGCGCAGGGCGAGGACGTGGTGGCGGGAATTCGCACGCCGATGCACTTGGCCGAGATGGCCAAGCGAATGCCGAAGGTCTACGGGCAGCTCGAGAAGGTTCGAGTAAAGCTTGAGAAACATTATCGCGACATGCAGGACCTCGAATTCACGGTCGAGGACGGCACGCTTTACATGCTGCAGACACGAACCGGCAAGCGATCGCCGGGCGCGACATTCAAAATTGCGGTCGACCTCGCGAACGAAGGCGTGATCTCGAAGGAGGAAGCAATTCTTCGGATCAAGCCGGAGGATGTCGAGCGGCTGTTCTATCCGGTGATCGATGCTTCGATTCCGAGAGCCGAGCTCAACAAGCGCAAGATCACGACGGGAATCAACGCCGGGCCTGGAGCGGCCGTGGGGAAGGCAGTGTTTACGGCGCATGAGGCCGAAGAATGGGCGGCGCGGGGCGAGCGCGTGATTCTGGTGCGCCGCGAGACTAGCCCGGAAGACGTGGGCGGGATGTATGTGGCGCAGGGGATTCTGACGGCAACTGGGGGCAAGACGAGTCACGCCGCAGTTGTGGCGCGCGGATGGGGCAAATGTTGCGTGGTGGGCGCCGAGGCTCTCGATATTGATGCGGCAGCGAAGCACATTCGCGTGAACGGGCGGGTGATCGGCGAAGGCGACTGGCTGACGCTCGATGGAAACGAAGGCGCGGTTTACACGGGAGAAACGCGGCTCGCGAGGCCGAGTCCGCCTGAAAGCTATGCAACGCTGATGAAATGGGCCGATCAAATCCGGCGGCTCAAAGTGCGGACGAATGCGGACACGCCGCACGATGCGCGTAAGGCGCGCGAAATGGGCGCGCAGGGCATCGGCCTCTGCCGCACCGAGCATATGTTCTTCAAGGATTTCGAGCATCCCGAGCGAAGCGCGGACCGGCAGCTCGCGATACAGGAAATGATCGTCGCCGATTCACGCGAAGCTCGCGCGCGAGCTTTGGCGAAACTACTGCCGTTCCAGAGGCGCGATTTTATTGGGATTTTCGAGGCCATGGACGGGTATCCGGTAACGATCCGGCTGCTCGATCCTCCGCTGCACGAGTTTGTGCCGCACGAGCGCGCCAAGCAGGAAGAGCTGGCGAAGAAGATTGGCGTGGATCCCGACGTGGTGACGCGGCGCGTCGAGCAGCTTCATGAATCGAACCCGATGCTCGGTCATCGCGGGTGCCGGCTGAGCATCACGTATCCCGAGATTCTCGAGATGCAAGTACGCGCGATCATCGAGGCGGCGATTGATTGTCAGAACCGCGGCATTAAAGTGTTACCTGAGATCATGCATCCGCTGGTTCTCGACAAGAAGGAGCTGGCAATTCTTGATGCGGCGACCCGGAGAGTGGCGGAGGAACTTATAGCTGCGTCTAAAGTGAAACTTGAATATCTGGTCGGGACGATGATCGAGTTGCCGCGAGCGGCGTTGCTTGCTGATCAGATTGCAGAGGTTGCGGAGTTTTTCTCGTTTGGGACAAATGACCTTACGCAGACCGTGATGGGGCTTTCGCGCGATGACGCGGGGCGATTCCTGCCGGATTATGTGGACGAGAAGAAGGCGGCGATTTTCAGCGCGGACCCGTTCCAGACTTTGGATCAGGCGGGCGTCGGGCTGCTGATGCGCTGGGGGATTGAGCGCGGACGGTCGACGAAGCCGAAATTAAAGATTGGGATTTGCGGCGAGCACGGAGGGGATGCGGAGAGCGTGAAGTTTTGCCATACGCTGGGGATGGACTATGTGAGCGCGTCGCCGTTTCGTGTGCCGATTGCGCGGCTCGCGGCAGCTCAAGTGGTGCTTGAAGAAAAAGCGGGCAAGAAAAAATCATCGCGCTGAAAGGCGAATCGGCGGAGGAAGGCTGCCTGAGCGAGAATATGGGGCAGAAGCCGCTCATCATCGGCATTTGCGGCGGCACGGGCGCCGGGAAGACGGCGATTACGAGCCGGATCACGCAGGCATTGTCGGAAACGAACGTCGTCGTACTCGAACAGGACAATTACTACAAGGATTTTCCGGAATTGTCGCTTGCCGAGCGGACGAAGCAGAATTTCGATCATCCCGATTCGATTGATACCGCGCTCCTCACCGAACACTTGAAGAAACTCCGGGCGGGCGAAGGTGTCGACCGGCCGACGTACGATTTCACCTATTACCGCAGGCTGCCGCAGACGGTGCGCGTCGAGCCGCGGGCGGCGACGATTCTCGAAGGCATTTTGATTTTCGAGAGCAAGGCGCTGCGTGAATTGATGGACATCAAGATTTTTGTGGACACGGATGCGGACTTGCGATTCATCCGGCGGCTCGTGCGGGATATACGCGAGCGCGGGCGCACGATGGATTCAGTGATCGAGCAATACCGGACGACGGTGCGGCCGATGCACATGGAATTCGTCGAGCCGAGCAAACGCTACGCCGACGTGATTATTCCCGAAGGCGGGCAGAACGAAGTTGGGATCGACCTCGTTATACAGAAAATACGGTCACTTGTGCCGCGGTGATTCTGCAGAGTTACGTCGGCATTTTGAGGAAGAAGTACATTCCGAGGAAAAAGAAAATTGCGTCCGGCGCCCAGCCGGAGAGTAGTGGAGGCAATTGGCCGATCGCGCCCATCGCTTCGAATAGCGCTGCCGTGGCCCAATAGACGATTCCGATTCCGACGGCGACGGCCAATCCGCCGACGGCGCCGCGCGTTCCGACGAGAAACGCGAAGGGCGCGCTCAGGAACATGATGATCGCGGCGATGAGCGGGAAAGCGAATTTTTTGTGCCACTGCACGGCTAGGCGCGATGTGTCGAAGCCGGCCTGGTGTAGGCCGCGAATATATTCCGCGAGCTGACGCCAGTTCATTTGATAGGACTGGCGGACTTCGCGCTTGAAGTAGCTCGGCGTTTCGGAAAATTCGCCGAGCGATAGAACCTTGAAGGGCGAATACGCCGTGATGCGGCCGCCTTGGAAATCGCGAACCCAACCTTCTTCGAGAATCCAGGCGTTGAGAGTGGGCTCCCATTTCGCGCGGCCGGCGAAGACGCGGCGGCGCATGCGGAACGTCTTCTCGTCAATTTCAAAAATACTCAGGCCGCCGAAAACGTTCTGATCGGAGTCGAAAAATTCGTAGTTCAGGACTTTTCCGTTTTCGCCGAAGATCCATTGATGAGTTGGGTGGAGATAAGTTTGCGCGGGGCGGCCTTTGATTTGATTGCGCAACGCGTCCTGGCTCTGATTGGCGTAGGGGAGGAACGTGTCGTCGAGGAGGAACATTCCGCTCGCGAGAAGAGTGCCGGCGAGGACGAGCGGCAGGCAGAGGCGGTAGAGGCTTACGCCGCTGGCTTTGAAAGCTGTGACTTCGTTGTTTTTCGCGAGCATGCCGAGAGTGACAAGCGTGCCGACGAGCGCCGCGAGCGGGACGAGTTGATAGACCATCAGGGGCACGAGATAGCGGAAGTAACTCGCCACGACGCGCCACGAAATGTGATTGCGGGAAATATCGCCGAGCAGATCGAACAGAGTGAAGGCGTCGAAAATTACGACGAAGCCGGCGAGCATCAATACAAAATAATACGAAAATGTTTTCAAGATGTAGACGTCAATGAGCAGCGGGAATGCGGTTTGCACGCCGCCGGTGACGACGCCTCTTCGCGCGATGGTTCCATTCGCGGCGATGGCGATCGGGCTGTTCGTTATGGGCACGACCTTGGCGGAGGCGGCGGGTTGGGTGCGCATACCGAGCAGCTTGTCCCACGCGCGAGAGATCCAGCTTTCGCCGCGAATGTGCTCGATGCCGCGCAAGAGGATTAAAGCGAGCACGGTGGCGACGGCGTTGGCGGTCCACACGCCGACGATTGGCGAGACGGCGCCCAACTGTGCGTAGTGCGCGCCGGCGACGAAAATCAGATAGTAGGCCGAGATGAGGACGAGTGTCAGGACGAAGCCTGCGGCTCTGCCGCCGCGGCGGGGTCGCACTCCGACGGGCACGCCCAGGAGCGCGAAGACCAGGCACGCGGCAGGAAACGCGAGACGTCGCTGAAATTCTGTGCGAGCGGTAGGCGCGTCGGAGCCGGTGGCGGAGAGAAGGGCGAGAGTGTACTGTCCGGCGTCGGAGAGAGTTGAGGATTTGTGCGCGCCCGGCGCGGTCATTTCGACGGGCAGATCGCTCGAGCCGAATGACGTGACGTTGTAATCCGAAGGCGTGCGCGGATCGAATTCGTGCGTGGTTCCCGGACCGAGGTGCAACTCGAATTTGCCGTGCTCGGGGCTGGCGACGACGATGGCGTCCTCCGCCAAAGTTAAGTGCGACCCGGCCGCGGCATCGGATTCCGCCAGGAAAACGCCGTGCCATCGCGCGGCCGTCGCTTCAACGTCCTGCACGTAGAGAACGAGGCGCGGAAAGCGCTCGTCGAAAACGCGCGGCTGAATGGCGAAGGGCGCTTGCGCCGATGCAAGCTCCTCTTCGAGAGTGTGGAACTCGCGCAGCGAGAGGGGACTTAGCCAGAGCGTGACGAGAAGCGTGAGAGTGCCTGCGGCAACGGCGATCGCGCCGACCGGGACGAGCAATCGCCGCAGGCCGATGCCGGAAGCGTTGAGCGCGATGATTTCGCTGTCGGCGGACATGCGGCCGAGGCCAATCAGCACGCCGACGAGCGTGGCCATCGGAAGAGTGAATGCGAGGACGGGGATTAATGAGCACAGGAAAAGCAAGGCGATGCTGCCGGCGCTGCCTGAATGCCGGACGATTACGTCCATCAGGCGCACGAGCTGCGGCACGAAGAATACGAAAGTGAAGACGGCCAGTCCCAGCAACGAGTGGGAGAAAACTTCGCGGCAAATGTATCGGTCAAGGATGCGCATGGCGGCGCGAAACCATCTTAGCACGACGCACAGTTCCGCCAGCCGCGGGCGCTAGCGGAACTTGAAGAACAACCCGCGCGGGCGGCTGAGTCGCATTTTCCACAGGGGTCGCTGGGTCTCTTTTGATTTTCTGCACAAATTGATTGACGGCGAATCTTGGAACAATTATCTTCCGCGTTGGGTTGAACCGGGAATATCAGACGGTTTCCGGTTCGACTTGAGATTAGCGCTAAGTCGTCGAATCTCAGCAACACGTAACAGCGTCCGCGTGGCTTTTTGTGTTCTCGCGCCTCCCACGAATCTCAGCCGCCTTGTGCTTTGCGACGCCGTCCGCGCGATGCCCGTTCGTGGCGGCAAAACTTTAACCAGATAGAACAGCAACCCGACCGTCAAATCCAAGTGGCTCGCCAACGGCGAGAACCCGGCGGTGATACGCGCATGCGGGCCGATTCGATCGGAACACGCGAGCGCAATCCAAGATTAGGCCGGGCACGAGGCCGAGCTGCCACCCGCGACTGGAAGTGAAAACGACGAACCCCACTGATTTCAAAGAGAGCCGCTCACGCTTCTGCTCGAGTTGACGATCACATCGGTTCGTCGTTGAATACCCGACACGATTCGGAGCGAGGCAGCCACAGGGATTCGCGAATCATTTTCGATCGAGTGACATCGAAAGGAGCCGTCAATGGACGCGATACAAGTCGAACAAAAGAGCTATGAGATGCCCCCGCGCGAAGGGTTCAGCGTCGCGTGTTTTCTGACCGTCGCCGACAAGGAGCGATCGGCTCGCTATTACGAAAAGGTCTTCGGTGCCCGCATTCTGACCATGGGCGACGGCAACGCGCCTCCGTACCTTCAGCTTGCGAATATCTGGATGATTTTGAACGTTGGAGGCGGGCCGACCCCGGATAAGCCGACGGTAACGCTCAGCGTCCCCGACCCGAATCACATCAACAGCTTTATGAATTTTCGCGTTGCGGATATCCAGGCGTGCTATGAACTGTGGAAAAGCCGAGGAGCCGAGTTCATCACACCGCCAATACCGAAGTACGGCGAGATTCGCTGCTACATCCGCGATCCTGACGGTTACATTATCGAGGTCGGACAAAGCACTTCGCTCAAGTACGGTTAGCGCTTGGAGCGGACCGGATGCCTACTGTGCGACTCGTCGCCGCGGTTCTGCCGATCTTTGCGCCGAACGGTCACTCGCTCTGACATCGAGAGGAGTACGAGGTGGATGGCAGAACTGGACTGAAAGAGACCACGCTTAGTGTGAACGTTTTTACGGCCCGGGAAAAACCATGGTCGGCGATCGGCCAAAGCTCTTCGGCGAAGCGCTCGGCTTTGACCCGATCGCGTCGACTTTAATTTGCGGCGAGTGCGACGCGGTGCTGGGGCCGAGGCTCTCGCAAATCGGGTTGCTGTGCACAAGCTAAGATCTTGGGGAAACAGATTCAATTTCGGAGAGGAGAACAAAATGACAATAACAGGAAAAGTCTTGGTGCTGGTATCGAGCGGTCGCGGCTTGCCATTGAAAGATGGCAAGGTTTATAAGGGCGCTGGCTACTATCTCAACGAGCTGACGGTTCCGGTTCGCGCCCTGATGAAGGAGGGCTACGAAATCACTTTCGCCAACCCCAAAGGCAACACGCCGCAAGTGGATGTGCATTCAGAGGTCGCCGATTTCTTCGGCGGGGACGCGGCCAAGCTTGAGGACTATATGCTATTCCGCGACGGCCTGACTGGGCTCCGAGATCCAATGCGCATCGCGGATGTCATCGCATCGGGCCTCGATCAATATGACGCAGTTTTCGTCCCCGGCGGTCACGGCCCGATGATCGATCTTCTCGATGATCCTGACGCTGGCACCGTGATGAGGCACTTTCATGAGGCATCCAAGCCTACGGCAGTGCTTTGCCATGGCCCGATTTCACTTCTCTCGGCTCTTCCCAATTCTTGGGAGGTGGTCGCTGCGCTGGCGGCGGGCGATGTCGCCGGAGCGCACGCCAAGGCTAAAGGCTGGATCTATGCTGGATATAAGATGACTATCTTTTCGACGGCGGAAGAGCAGCAGCGGGAACCGCAGGAGATTTGCGGCAAGGTGCTGTTCTACCCAGACTTCGCCTTGCGTACGGCGGGCGGCGATGTAAGTGTGCTCGCTCCGTGGTCGAGCTACGTTCTGCAAGATCGCGAGCTGATCACAGGTCAGAACCCGTTCTCGGACCAAGCGCTTCTGAAACTTCTTCTTCCGGCACTCGCCGGGAAAAGAAGTCAGGGAGCTGGCGCATCCTAGGCTGGGTCGAGACTTCGCTGCTAACGAAGCCATAACCTACGTCAACCGCTGACGGGAATGTTTCCGCGCGCATGATGCAGGACCGCCCGCGGTTGGAAAAGGCGCCGGGAATCGCGATGCCGAAGTATCGCGCGACAACCTGGTCCAATTGACTTGCCTTGGCTCGCCAGGCATGGCCGGCAGCAGGTCTGACCACGGAAAAACCAGAATCGGCAGATGAGGGCTGTTTGTCGGAATTGGAGCCGTCAATGAGCGTACAAGTCGAACAAAAGAGCTACGAGATGCCCCCGCGCGAGGGCTTCACCATCACACATTTCATCACCGTCGCCGACATTGACCGATCGGCCAATTTTTATGCGAAGGTCTTCGGCGGCCGCATTTTGAGCAGAGGCGACAGCAAAGGTGCGTCAGGGCATATTCAGATTGCGAATACCTGGCTGATTGTCAACGTCGGGGGCGGGCCGACCCCGGACAAGCCGTCCGTAACGCTCAGCGTCCCCGACGACCCTGATAAGGTCAGCAGCTTTTTGAATATCCGCGTCGCGGATATTCACGCGTGCTACGAATTATGGAAAAGTCGAGGAGCCGAGTTCCTTACGGAACCGATTGCCAAGTACGGCGAGATTCGATGCTACATCCGCGATCCTGACGGTTACATTATCGAGGTCGGACAGACCACCGACCTCACGTAAGGCTGCCGCTCGCCCGGGATGGGACGCGGACTTAAGCGCTGACGGTTGGGCCCCGCCTCCCGCGTGTTTCGAAATTCTGTGGTGATGTTTTATATTTTCTGCACCAAGGAGGTTCGTATGCCTCAGAAAGCCAGTGCCGCAAAGCCTGCTCAGCAAAGTGAAGTCCGGCCTCACCAACCTGGGCAGGAGGTATTCAAAACCATCTTGTCCGAAGATGTCGAATGGAAACCGTTCCCGGCATTCCCGCCTTCCGTCCGGCTGGCCGTCGTCGTGGGTCAGCCCTCGGAGCCCGGCCCTTACACAATCAGGGTGAGGGTGCCGCACGGCGTGAAGCTGATGCCTCACAAGCACCCAGAGGATCGAGTCTATACCGTGATTTCCGGCGTCTTTTATATCGGACTGGGTGATGAATTCGACGCGAGTAAGCTCGAAGCCTATCCGCCTGGCGCCGTGATCGTTCTCCCTGGCAATACGCCCCATTTCCACTGGGCGAAATCCGGCGAGTACGTATCGCAAGTATCGGCGATCGGGCCGCTCGGACTGGAATACCTCAGCGCAAAAGACGATCCGCGAAACAACAACTCGTAGCAGGAGTGCCAAAAGATTTCTGCAGGTCCGAAAGAACTGTTTTCTGCTCTCAAGAAAGGGGCATGGGCAACCCGGAAAAACCAAACAATGTCGAAGCGCGGCGACAGGAGTAAGGACAATGGCGACGACAAGACAGGACGCGGTGCCGAGCGTCATGAAGGCAGTTCGCATCGCGCAATACGGGGGCTCCGAACAACTCAAATACGAGGACGCACCGCTGCCGCAGATCGGCCTCGGTCAAGTACTCGTTAGAGTGCGCTATGCGAGCGTCAATCCCGTGGATTGGAAAATCCGCGAAGGCTACCGGAAGCAGGTCAGCCCGGCGAGCTTTCCGCTCACCCTCGGGCTGGATTTCGCGGGAGAGATCGTGACGGGAGGCGGCGGCTCGGGCAGCTTTCGGACGGGCGAGCGGGTGTTCGGATTCGGCGAAGGGACATATGCGGAGTTCACGGCGGCGGCGATTATGGACATCGCAGCGATTCCAGAGAGAATGGAGTTCACGGTGGCTGCGGCGCTGCCGACGTCTGGGCTGACGGCCTTGCAGGCAATTCGCGACTATGTGCAGCCGAAGCCGGGAACCCGAATTCTGATCCACGGGGCGGCGGGCGCGGTAGGCTCGTTCGCAACCCAGATCGCCAAACTCTGGGGCGCTCAGGTGATCGGCACCGCATCGGGCGAAGACGTCGTGTACCTGCGATCGCTGGGCCATGTACAGGTAGTCGACTACAAGCAGGAGCGCTTTGAAACCGTGGGGCTGGTAGACGCGGTGCTGGACCTGATCGGCGCCGAGACGGCGACGCGCTCCTTCGCATTGGTGAAGAAAGGCGGAGTGATGGTTTCGACGGTGGGCGCGGCGAACGCGGAGCTGGCGGCGCAGACGGGGATTCGCGCCGTAAACATGGGGCAGAAACGAAGCGCCGCGGACCTGTCGGAGCTAGCGCGCTTCGTGGAACGCGGGGACGTGAAGCCACGGATGGGCGAGGTGTTTCCGCTGGAGCAGGCGCGCGAGGCACAGGACGCGAGCCAGCAAGGCCGGGCTAAGGGGAAAATCCTGCTGAAGGTCGCGTAAGGATGGAAGCATCCCGACTCGACGAGTCGCGCACTCCATTCCCTTAAAGCATTTGGCTTCTTCTCGCATTGATGGCCAAAGATGAACGATCAACAAGAGAAAGAGCAGGATTCCGGAGCGCGGGATCAAGCGATCCGTGCGGCACTGGATCAGCATTGGGCGGCGTCCGATGCCAGCGATTTTGAAACGGAGCACCTCATCTATCTCGACGATGCGGTGCTGGATTACCCGCAGTCAGGCGAGCGAACCCGCGGACGACGCAACATACAGAACCAGCGCGCCAGTCAGCCGAGCAAAAAGCGGTTCACTGTCCGGCGAATCATTGGCAGCGGCGATCTTTGGGTTACCGAACTGATCCTGACATACGACGGCAAGCCGTCGTACACCGTGAGCATTATGGAGTTCAAGGGCGAGAAGGTTGCGCGGGAAACGCAGTATTTTGCCGATCCATTCGTGGCTCCTGCATTCCGGTCTCAATGGGTCGAACGGATGGACACCTAATCTCGAGGCGTGAGAATTCGGTCACGACACGCCATTTGCGGTTTGCAGCATAATTGTCGAGAACAGAAACCAACGAGAGGATACATAGCTTATGACAGACTGGTTCGCGCGCCCCGTTCTACACGTGACCGACGTTGAGGCCTCGCTCCGCTTTTACATTAACCTGCTCGGCTTCACGAGCCCCTGGCGTTACGACGAAGATGGCACAGCGCACGTCGCACAGGTCGATCGGCAGGGCTGCGCGCTCATCCTGGCCGACACGTGGCCGGAGAAGATTGGCAAGGGGCTGATGTTCATTTCCCTGAACGTCGAGCCGGAGACGCAGAAGGCGGCGCTCGACGCGCTTCGCGCGGAGTTCGAGGCCAGGGGAGTTCCGGTCAGGGAAGGTTCTTGGGGCTACCGTCTCCTTGTGGTCGATGATCCCGACGGCAATCAGCTCTTCTTCAACTACCCGAGCGAGACTTTATCAAGCTAGATTGCTTAGTCAGCCACAACCAATTAACTAAATCTGTCTTTTCGCCCCTGGCGATCCCAATACGTTCTCCGATACACCCTTTGCGCGTAGCCAGTTTCGCCCTGCTCCAGCAGCCATGAGTCCCGTTTAACGCATTTATCGGAGAAGTCGAAATGTATGATATGACGTTTCGTTGCAGCATCCTCCAATGGAGGGACAAGGGATGGATTGGAAACCGTTGGTCCAGTTTGCGCTCTTGGGTGGCGGCGATTTGGAACAATATGCAATCCTGCTGGTGCGCGTTTCGATCGGAGTGTTCTTCGCTATCTCCGGGGGAAACAAATTGTTCGTCGCCGGAGGCACGAAACCTGTTTACGACACGCTCGTTCAGGCCAAAGTCCCGTTTCCGCGCCAGACGGCTTATTTCGTGGCGGGTGTCGAGTTCTTTTGCGGATCCTTGCTGGCCGTGGGTTTCCTTTCGAGCGCGGCCTGCGTGGCGTTATTGATCGATATGACTGTCGCTACCCTCACTAACGCTCTTTCCACCCTGCCCAAAGGTCTTTCGCCCCTTAGCTGGCTCGACGATGTCCTCTACCTTCCGGAAGTTCTGTACGTGCTCTTCTTCATCTGGCTGATCTGCTCCGGTCCGGGAAAGTACAGTGTGGATTTCTGGCTCGCCGGCAAGTTACTGGATTGATCGAGCGACCTAGCAGCTTGTTGCTGGACAATGGCTTGGTGGTCATTACCAGAATTATTCAGCCGCAGGACTGGCGCCGAATCCTGGGTAACACATTAGTCGAAAAAGTGAAGCGCCGTTTCAAATTTCCGGTGCCGCGACCACTCCGACATAAGCTCGGTGTTGGCCGGCATTCGTCGGCGTCCCTCGGGCGCGAGAAGAGACCCGGGAAGTCGCGCTTTGCCATCGTTTCGCACGTTGACCGCACGATTCTCATTGGAGTATTGTACTTTTCCGTCGCCCGCGAGTTTCTGCGATCCGTGCATTCATGAACGACTTCCGGCGAAACTCAGCTCGAATACTTGCCTCACGAAAGGAGTGTTATGCCAAGGAAAATCGATCCGCTCAATAAAAAGCAGTACGGTGCAGTCACGGCAATGCTAACGGTGACCGACGTGAAAGCGGCAGCTACCTTTTATCAAAAGGCATTCGGCTTTGCCAAAAGGGGGATCATGAATGGCCCAGACGGCAAGGCGGTACATGCCGAACTGACGCTCCGCGGCACGACGTTGATGTTGGGGCCGGAAATGCCGCATATGGGTGCTCGAAGTGCGAAAACGATCGGCGCCTCGCCGACGAGTCTCTACCTACTGACGCAGCACGTAGACAAGACGGTTGCCAAGGCCGTCAACCTCGGCGCTGTGCTCAAGGGATCTGTGATGGATATGTTTTGGGGCGACCGCTGTGGAACCGTTGCTGATCCCGAAGGTTACACTTGGGTGATCGCTACTCACATCGCGCAGCCCACGCCTAAGGAAATGCAACAGAAGATGAAGGAACAAATGGAACAAATGGCCAGCCACGAGAAAGCTCGCGCTGCGGGTGCGGGCGCCTGAGCAGCATCGTTCCACGTTTGCTGTCTTTGTTTCTTGCTTGCTCCATGCAGTTCCGTTGCCGGGAGGATGCGACACGAATCACCGTCGCCGCGTGTCCTCCCGAGTGACGGGTCATTCGAAAGCTATCCCATGCCTGATAGACGCGGCGGTTTTAATGGATCGACGCGCCACTTCGCTCGAACCCGCCTCGCATTGAAAACGACAGCCAAAATCGCTGGCTAGGTTGGAACAGCCGGAACGCTGCTCTGGCCAGATCCTGACCGAGTACGGCTGGCGATAAAAGCCGACGACGAAAAGATTCCAGACCTTCGTTCGTCCTACTTTAGGAGTTGGCCGCTTTGCAAAGACCTTCGTTGAGCTAATAAGGCATGGGGCGTTTGGTGCTGACGTAGCTTTCGACAAGACCACCAGAACCGTGGGCGGAATTTCAGGCGGCGGGATGCTACTCTATTCGGGGCGGGCTTGACGGCCCGCCCTAATTTTTTGAGCCAGCGTCGCCAGTCGGGCCTGAGTCAGACATTCAGGACTGATTTACGGAATGCCGATAAACAAAGGCGATTTTGATGATTGTGAGAAATCATCCAAGCACGGTGCAGCGCGGCGGTAGCGAAGGCGGGCCGTCGTGAGAGCTGTGAACGTCGTTCTGCTATGGCACATGCACCAGCCGCAGTATCGCGATCCCACCACGGGCCGTTACATCATGCCGTGGACGCGGCTGCACGCGCTAAAGGATTACTGGGGAATGGTGAAGGTCGCCGAGGAATTTCCCGGGGTGCATATGACGTTCAACATGGTGCCCGCTCTCGGCGCGCAGATCGAGGAATACGCGAGCGGGAAATTTCAGGAGCCGTGGTTCGACGTGGCGTTTGCACCGGCCGATTCGCTCACGCCCAATCAAAAGTCGGAGATCCTCGAGCGCGCGTTTCAATTGAACCATGACAACCTGATGGCCCGGTGGCCGCGTTTTGTGGAGCTATACAGGCGGGTGCAATCGGGCGGCGAAAAATCCGCCGCCGCGCAGTTTGCCGCGGGCGACTGGCGCGATCTGCAGTTTCTTTCGCAGCTTGCATGGACGGATGAGGAATATCTGGCGCACGATCCGGTGATTTCGGAGCTCTCGAAAAAGGGGAAGGAATTCACCGAGGACGATAAGGTGCAGCTCAAGGCGAAGCAGTTGGAGTTGATGGCACGCGTGCTGCCGGAATACCGCGCGGCCGCCGAGCGCGGACGAATCGAAATTTCGACTACACCTTTCTACCACCCGATTCTGCCGCTCGTTTGCGACACGGAAGTCGCGCGCGTATCAAATCCGCACTCACCTCTTCCACGGCCGCCTTACCGTTATCCGGACGATGCGCGCGAACAGCTCGTGCGGGCGCGGGCGTATCAGCAGGAGAAATTTGGCGCGCTCCCGGCGGGATTGTGGCCTTCGGAAGGATCTGTCTCCAATCAGGCGCTTGAAATTGCCGCCGAGCTCGGATTCCGCTGGTTCGCGACAGACGAAGGCGTGCTCGGCCGGACGCGGAACATCGGCTTCGGGCGCGACGCCGCGGGATATCCCGAAAACGCGGATCAGCTTTATTCGCCGTGGCGATTACGCCGCGGCGAGTGCGACATCGTGGGATTTTTCCGCGATCACTACCTATCCGATTTGCTCGGGTTCGTTTATAGCCGCATGGGCGCGCAGGCGGCGGCCGAGGACCTGCATCGGCGCATCCGGCTGGTCGGCGAGCGCTGGACCGCGTCCCGGCCGCCGACGCTGAGCCTGATTCTGGACGGCGAGAACGCGTGGGAATATTACGCGGGCAACGGGCGCGACTTTCTGCGGCAGTTCTACAAGAAGATGCAGGACGATCCGGATATTCATCCGCTGACGGTGACCGAAGCGATCGCCGCCGCGGGAGAGATTCCCACGATCGAATCCATTTTCCCGGCGTCATGGATCAACGCGAATTTCGACGTTTGGATCGGCGATGCCGAAGACGTGCGCGCGTGGGAGATGCTCGCGGAAGCGCGCGAGGTGTACGACAGGGCGGCGGTAGAAACGAAGCGAAAGAAGCGGGCCGCGCCATACGCGGAAGCCCTGAAGCGCGCGTTCGAATCCATTCTCGCGGCGGAAGGCAGCGACTGGTTCTGGTGGTTCGGGCCGGAGCACAGCACAGCGAACGACGCGCAGTTTGACGCGCTCTTCCGCAAACATCTGGCCGCGATTTATTCCGCGCTGGGAGAGGAAGCGCCGGACTCGCTCTCGAAGCCGATCAAGCATTTGCCGATGATGGTCGAGCGGGAAAGCCCGGCCGATTATCTGAGCGTGACTGTGGATGGCCGCGAGTCGTCCTACTTCGAATGGCTTGGCGCGGGATATTACGCGGCAGAGCGCCGATCGAGTGCAATGCACGGCCGGACGTGCGTCATTGAGGATTTGCTTTATGGGTTTGACGAGGAGCATCTCTATCTCCGGCTCGATCTCATGCCGGAGATGCTTAAGGAATTCGAAGAATTCGAGATTCGCATCACGGTGTGGGACGCGCGCGAGATGCGGCTGACGCTTGCCGTGCGGGACAACAAGCTCGAGTCCACGCGGCTCGAACAGGGCGGAATGTGCTTCCTGAGGCCCGAAGAATTTGCGAGGGCGGCATTCGGCAGGATCGTCGAAGTCGGTTTTGAGAAGAAGCTTTTTGATATCAAGGGTCGAAAATCGCTCCTTCTCGGCGTTGCGATTTGGGAAGGAGGATTGCCGGTGGATGTTTTGCCGGCGGAAGGGTATCTCGAGATTCCACTGGGGGACGCAGCGTATGCGTGGCCTGTCGAATAGTTAGTGCGAATCTAGTCTGCGCGCCTCGAAGCAAGTTTTTTTACGTCGTTTTCCGCGACTTTGTTCTCCGCAAGTTCGCTATCCGTATATTCACGTAAGTAATCTTTTATCGCTCTCCCGCGTTGACTTTGCGTCCCGTCAGCGCCAAATTCCTCGCGCTCCTTCTCAGATATTGCGCGTGAACAAAACGGGATTTCGGCTCGGACCAGATCGAGCCCGCCCGCCGCGCAGGCGTCTCTTGCCGGGTGGAGGGCCCCATGAAGCGAAGAGAGTCGCTCGCCATTGCATGCGCATTTACGCTTGTTCTTGCCGCATTCGCGATTTCGGATTCCCGTGATCGAGCAGGCGCCGCACGCAACTTGCCGGCTCCAGCACGCGTGCCGGGCGCACAAGCGCAGCAGCCCGCTATCCCTATCGTTTTCGAAAGGAATCAGGGGCAGTTCCGCCCGGGCACTCAATTTCTCGCGAGGGCCCGGGGATATTCGCTTTCGTTTGAAAACCGCGCCATTGTCGTCGAGGCGAACGCCGCGAGGTTTCAGAAATCGAAGCGCCCGGCGCCGGTGCGGCCGCTTGGAATCGAGTTTTTCCAAAATCCAGCGGGCGCACGCTGGGACGGTGCGGGCCGACTTGACACTCGGGCGAATTACTTTCTGAGCCGCAGTACAGGCCGCTGGCGCACGGATATACCTCTGTTCGATTCGGTGCGAGCGCGAGCGATCGCGCCGGGGATTGACTGCATCGCTCGAAGCGGCACGGATGGAATCGAGCTCGATTTCGCAGCGCGGCCGCACGCCGATTTGCGGAGGCTGCAATTTCGGCTGCGCGGCCGGGACAAACTGGAACTCGGGGCGGATGGCGACATCGTCGCGCGAAATGGATTGATAACACTTCGTCTGCGCCGTCCTTCGGTGTACCAGGAGGTTGACGGACATAAGGTCGCGATCGCTGGCGGCTACGCGGCTGGACGACATGGAATTATTTCGTTTCGTGTGCCTCGATACGATCATTCCCGAGCTCTGATAATCGATCCTTCCGTATCGCTCGCTTACACAACGTTTCTTGGAGGCTCCGGCGCGGATTCGGCGAGCGGCGTCGCCGTTGATTCGACGGGGCAGGTGTATCTCGCGGGCACTGCCTCCGCGGCTGGATTCCCCGAGAGCGGGAGCACCTCGATCGGGCCGGGCGGCGGCGTCGAGTTTTTCGTTGCGAAGATTGATCCGACGCAGACCGGAGCGGCGTCGCTTATCTATCTTGCTTTCATTGGCGGGAGCGGCACGCAGTCCGGCGGGCAACTTGCGGTGGACCCGAATGGCGACGTGGCACTCGCGGGCACGACGACCTCGAGCGACTATCCCGTTACCGACAAGACTTCTCTCGGCACATCCGCGAACGCGCTGGCGCTTTCCGAACTGGGGCCGGCTGGGAATTCGCTTCTGTTCTCGACACTTCTTTCCGGCAACGGCTCCGAAGGAACGCAAGCATCCCCGGGAATCGCGTTCGCGCCGAGCGGCAGTATCATCGTTGCAAGCGACACGACATCCACAAATCTTCCGGTTACATCCGGCGCGTATCAGGGGACCTTCGGCAGCGGCGGCGATGTCTTCAACGGCAGCCCCGTCACTGGCAATAATGATGGCTTTCTGGCCGTGTACAGTTCCTCCGGCACACTCGCTTACCTCACCTACTTAGGAATTGACGGATATCCGTACACCGACTCGAGCGGTGAACCGAGCTTCGAGCCGGTGCAGGTGGGGGTGACGGGCGTCGCCGTCGATCTGCTGGGGCAAGCCTACATTGGGGGTTTCACATCGCAGCCCGGCGCCGGTTTCCCGACGACCAACGGGTTCCAGACCGCGTACGGAGGCGGCGCTTTCGACGCCTTCCTGATGTGCATTAATCCCAAGGGGCGTGGAACAGCTGATCTCATCTATTCCACGTTTCTGGGAGGCAGCGGCTCGGATCAGGCTTTCGGCGTGGCCGTGGATGGCGCGATTCCTGCGAACGCGTATCTAGCCGGAACGACGCAATCGGCTAACATCGTCAATTCGCCGGCGATTTCGGGTTATCAAACGGAGCTTGCCGGCACGGCGAATGCCTTTCTCGCGGTCGTGAGCCAGTCGTCTGCCGGGGTGACGTCGCTGAACTACGCTACATATTTGGGAGGCGGCGCAAGCGATTCGGCACTCAGCGTATTTGCGCTCGGCGAAAATGCGGTGTATGTAGCAGGGCTCGCCACATCGCCGAATTTTCCGGTTTACCAAACGCTGCAATCGTTCAGCGGCACGGGCGATGCATTCGTCGCGAAATTCGATACGACGCAATCGGGAGTTGCGTCGCTTCTCTATTCCACACTTCTCGGCGGCCGGAATGCAGCGCAGGCGAACGGAGTTGCCGCGACGGCCGGCGGCGGCGTGTTCATCAGCGGCAGCACGACCTCACCCGATTTTCCTCTGGCCGGGAATCCGCAGACGGGAGTGCAGCCGGTGTGCGCGAGCTGCCAGGAGTCGCCGCCGCTGCCTGACGCGTTTCTTGTCGCGCTTGCCGAGAACACGACCGTCGGGCCGATCGTCGAGTTCAATGCTCCGGAGCTGAATTTCGGCAATCAATACGTCGGCGGCTCAGAGCTGCCAGAACTCAGTATCTTGACGAACAGCGGAACAGTGCCGCTCGAAATTGGGGGCCTGAGTATCGTTGGCGCAAACGCAAGCGATTTTTCGCAATCAAATAATTGCCCGATTTCGCCGATGACGCTCGCGGCGGGCGCGAATTGCTCGATCACCGTTACATTTGCTCCGTCAATCGCGGGCGCCGAATCCGCGGCGCTCAGCCTCACAGACAACGCGTCGGGGAGTCCGCAGTCGGTCAACCTAGCCGGTACAGGAGAGGAGCCACTGGCTTTGATTTCGCCTCAGTTGCTTTCTTTCGGGAATCAGCCGGAAGGAACCACCAGCGCCCAGCAAGTCGTCACGCTGAGCAATCCGGGGAATTTGGCGCTGGATTTTTCGCTCGTGACGCTTGCCGGGCCGAACGCTACGCAGTTTAACTTCACGCAGAATTACTCCTGCACGAATCCGCCGATTGTTCAGCCGGGGGCGAGTTGCTCGATCGGAATTACTTTCGCGCCGCAGACGACGGGGAGTTTCAACGCGCAGCTTCAATTTACTGACAACGACGGAAATGCGGCGGCCGCGACACAGATCGTTCCGCTCTCCGGGACTGGGGTGCCGCCGTCGCCAGCCGTGAGCCTCACACCCACATCGCTCACGTTTGCTTCGCAAATCGTGGGCACGACGAGCGGGCCGCAGACAGAGACGCTGAGCAACACCGGCAGCCTCCCGCTGCAAATCAGCACGATTTCGCTCACAGGAACGAACGCATCGGAATTTGCTTTTGCGTCCGGAACGACGTGCCCGCTGAATGGAGGTGCCGCGCTCGCGTCGGGCGCGCAGTGCGGCGTCAACGTGACGTTCACGCCGAGTTCTACGGGGGTGCAAGCCGCCGCGATTTCATTTTCGGATAATGGTTCAGGATCGCCGCAGACGGTGCCGCTATCAGGCACGGGCGCGGGCGCGTCGGTTTCGGTGTCGCCGGCGAGCATCAGTTTTTCGCAACAGACGCTGCAAATTCCGACGGCGTCGCAAACCATTTCGGTGATGAACGACGGGAACACTCCCGTTCAGATCTCGGGCATTACGATGGGCGGAGCGAATGCCGCTGACTTTGTTGAGACGAACAACTGCCCGGGGACGCTAAACGTCTCGACGAGCCCATGCTCGGTCTCCGTTGCGTTTCAGCCGATCGCCGGGGGAGCCCGCTCCGCGACGCTGTTGATCGCGGATAACGCGGCAGGCAGCCCACAGGCCGTCACACTATCCGGAATGGGACTTGTACCGAGCGTGTCGCTGCCGGGGACCAGCCCGACATTTAGCGCTCAACTTGTCGGGACAACGAGCACGCCGGCTCAGGTCGCAATTGCGAATACGGGGAGCGGAGCGTTATCTATTTCAAGCCTGACATTTTCGGGAACGAACCCGGGGGACTTTCAGCAGACGAGCCTGTGCGTGGACAACCCTCAGCACACCAACATGATCGCCGCCAACAGCGCATGCACGGTCAACGTGAGTTTCATGCCGCAAGCGTCGGGCGCGCGCTCGGCCACACTGAATATCACCGATAACGCGTTGAACTCCCCGCAGACCGTGGCTTTGAGCGGCGCGGGGGTAGATTTCTCAGTCGGCATCACGCCCGGCGATCCGCAGTCCGTAGTCGTGACGGACGGGCAAACGGCTACCTACAATCTGCAGGCATCGCCCGCGGGCGGATTTACCGGCGTCGTGAATTTATCGTGTTCCGGGGCGCCGGCGACGGTGACATGCACGATTTCACAAGCGTCCATAAACGTTACGGGCACTGGGTCTGTCGGGTTCACGGTGAGTGCGAATACAGCCATGGCGAGCTCAATTTGGCCCGGTGAGATCTTCGGCGGCGCTTGGCGGAGCTCTCCGCGCAACGGTCGCGCGCTTGTCCTCGTGCTTGTTGTAGCTCTCGTCATGATTGCGGGAGCGATCGGTGCGACGAGAACACGCCGGTTGCGCGTGATTGCGGCTATTCCGGCAATCGCTGCCTGCGTTGCGTTTCTAGTCATTCTAGCGAGCTGCGGCGGCGGGAGCAGTTCGCAAACAACGACTTCGCTGGGAACGCCGCCCGGCACGTACACACTGACAGTGGCCGGCTCGGTTCAGGGCGTGTCGCGAACGGTGGCGCTCACTCTCGACGTGCAATGACGCGAACATCTCGCGCGGCGGCGGAGGAAAACCTCAAAACATCTTGACGGCGATATCGCGGGGGCGCTGTCCGACGGGGATGAGTGTGATGAGGCCGCTGGTTGCGGTTCGCACTACAGCGAGGTCGTTCGACTGCGTGTCGACGACTAGCAGCATGTCGTCACCGGGAGTGAGCGCGAGCGGTCCCGGCTTCTGCCCGACTTGAATCGGGCGAGCCACGCGCCGCTGATCAATCGCGATCGGAACGACGTGCCCGGCCATCGAATCTGACACGTATAAAACCGAGTTGTCCGAAGCCAGCGCGCCCGCGGTCGGCGCCATTCCGAGAAGGAGGAACTCTGCTACGTCGTTCGTCTGCGTGTTCACGATCACGAGACCGTGCGCTTCCGCCATCGTGATGTAAAGTTCGCCGCCGTCGCCTTTCAGATCGAGATCGTCCGGAATGCCGCCGATGTCGAGATTGGCGAGCAGCACGCGGCGACGGAGGTCCACGACGGACACCTGGCTCGAGCCGCCCGAGGTGATGAAAGCCTTCGAGCTGTCGGGAAGGATTGCGATTTGTTCGGGCCGCGGCGCCACGGGAATCACGGCTAGCGGCGCAAGCGTTTCGGCGTCGAGGAACGAAACCGTGGCGTCGTCGCGATTCGAGACGACTACGGCTTTTCCGTCGGGAGTGAGCCGCGCGATCCAGGGCGAGCGTCCAGCGCGGCCTCTCGCCACGATGCGGCGGCTCGCGCAATCAATGGCTGCGATCGAGTTGGAGGCGGAGGCGGCGACGTAAGCGCGGCGGCCGTCGCGCGAAAAATCCAGGGCGAAGGGTGAGCCGCCAATGGGAATGCGGGCGACGACGGCGTTCGTTCGAGCATCGATCACCCACACGATCCCCGCGTCCGAACTCACGCCCCAGATTTCTTTGCGCGTCGGGTGCGCGCGTACGCCGCTTGGCTGCGCGCCCACGGGAATTGTAGCCACCGGCGCGAGCTTCACGAGATCGATCGCAGTCACAGTGCCATCGGCGGTGTTTGCGACGTAGGCATCGAGACGCAATCCGGGCCGCAGATAGGCGGGGAGCCGCTCGAGCAGCAGCAGTCGCAATCCCGCGAGCGCCAGAATTCCAAGTGGAATTACGACGCGATAATTGAGGCGACGCTTTTTCAAGGATGGTCTAGTTGAGCGTACGATTCAAAACGCCGGCGATCTGCCGCACTTCGGCCATAAGCTGCGCGAACTCCTCGGGGACGATGGATTGCATGCCGTCGGAAAGCGCGCGCTCGGGGTCGTTGTGGACTTCAACTAGAATTCCATCCGCGCCGACGGCCACGGCCGCGCGCGAAAGCGGGAGCACTTTATTTCGACGGCCGGTGCCGTGGCTCGGATCAACGACGATGGGCAGATGGCTGCGGCGTTGCACCGCGGGAATTATGCTCAGGTCGAGCGTGTTGCGCGTGTGATCGGAAAAAGTTCGCACACCGCGCTCGCAGAGGATTACGTCGTAATTGCCCTCGGCGATGACGTATTCGGCCGCCATCAGGAATTCATCAAGCGTCGCGGACATGCCGCGCTTGAGCAGGACCGGTTTCTTCGCGCGTCCTGCGCGCTTGAGAAGCGAGAAATTTTGCATGTTGCGCGCGCCGATTTGAATCACGTCGGCGTAGCGCTCCACTAAGTCGAGGCTTTCGTTATCAATCGCTTCGGTGACAATGCCGAGGCCGAAACGATCGCGCACCGCCGCAAGAATTTTCAGACCCGGCTCGCCGAGGCCTTGGAAGCTGTAAGGCGATGTGCGCGGCTTATATGCGCCGCCGCGGAAAAGCCGCGCGCCGGATTTTTTCACGGCTTCGGCGACGGCGAAAGCCTGCTTCTCGGTTTCGATGGCGCATGGCCCCGCGACAATAGCCACGGCCGTGCCGCCGAACGACACTTCGCCGAGCGGCGTTGGGACGCGAATGATTGAATTCTCCGGCTTGATTTCGCGGCTGACGAGCTTGTAGGGCTTGCTGACCGGAATGCACTCGGCAACTCCTGCCATGCTTTCGAGCGTGCCGAGATCCACGATTCCCGTATTGCCCGTGATCCCGATCGCGCTGCGGATGGACCCGGGAATGGGATGCGCCTTGTAGCCCAGCGCTTCGATACGCTCGCAGACCGCGCGCACCTGCTCGTCTGTGGCATGAGATTGCATGACAACGAGCATGGGCGGTTCCTCCTCGATTCGCGAAAGTGGGGCGGAGTCCGGCAGGCGGGGAACGATCGCACGCTGCAATCGGCTCCACGCGCCAGTTCGGCAAAAATTCTACTTCATGGATGACCCGGCTGCAAATCTAGGTGAGTTGCAGGGGTCGAAAGATCTTCGATGCGTCGTCGCAGCCGTACAACAAAAGCGCTTGGCGAACGGGGCTAGAATCCCGAAACAACCCAGATCGAACCGCAGATGCACACGAGGTCTTCAAGTAGCGCGACGACAAAGTCAGGCGTGTGAAGCGCTTTTACTAGCCGCGTCCGAAATTGATATCCGCCGAAAGTGCCTGCGAGCGCGCCGACAATTCCGACCGCGGCGCCGGTGAGGGCGCCCATGTCGCCGGCCACTGCGATGCAGGCGCCTGAAAGTCCTCCAAGAACGATGCGCGCGATCAGCCCCGTAGGCGCGGTGCGGCTGGGCGTGGATGGCAATTTGTCTGCGACCAGCTCAGCCAGAGCGAGGACCGTGAGAATCACGGCGGCAGGCGTCGTTCCAATCCATAGAAGAGGACTTCTCAGTTTCAGCCAGCCTGCACGAGCAGCCCAAGATGTTGCCGCGGTGGGTGTCAGCGAACGCAGGCCAGTCAGCACTCCAGCCAAAAACACGAATAGTATCGTCATCGCCGGTTCTCCGCTTGGAGCGCGCATTATGCAACAAAACTGCGCTCGTGGTGTGATGATTCCGTTGCGGTTAGCTACTGGGGGAATCGTAATCGTGCGGCGGAAAATTTCAAATTTGAAATTTCAGATTTCAAATGCGGAGACGGGGTGGCTCCTGATCTAATTCACGGCCGGCTCTCCGGCGTGCGCTACAGTTAGCGGCTCCCGATTGCAAATCAAAGCGGGCGGAACTATACTCCTAGCCGCTCTAGGAGAGACGCTGCTGTGAGCAGCATCATTGCGAGAGTCTTGAATTCTTTAGTGGGAAACGCGTGAACTGGCGGGCGCGACTTCGATCATGGACGCAAGCTTTGCTCGGGCGCTCGCGCATGGGCAACGAGATGGACGCGGAACTTCGCTTCCATATCGAGGCATTCGCGGAAGATTTGGTTCGCGGCGGCGTGCCTAAAGCGGAAGCAATGCGTCGGGCGTCCCTCGAATTCGGCGGCGTGGAGCGAACCAAGGAAGAGTGCCGCGAGGCTCGAGGCGTGAGCTTCATCGAAAATTTGATCCAGGACGCACGCTATTGTCTACGCACGCTCGGCAAATCGCCCGGATTCACTGCGATCACCGTCGGCACGCTGGCGCTCGCGATCGGGGTCAACACGGCAATTTTCAGCGTCGTTTACGCGGTGCTCTTGAAGCCGCTGCCTTATGGACATCCCCAGCAACTGGTGACCGTGTTCGAGACGAATCCGCAACTGGACGTCAAGGAGACTGGCGTCTCTTACCCCAACTACGAAGAGTGGCGCGCGCAGAATCACGTCTTCAGCGAGCTTGCCGGAACCACCTTTCACGCATTGACTCT
This sequence comes from uncultured Acidobacteriota bacterium, assembly GCA_963838705.1. GTDB lineage: Bacteria > Acidobacteriota > Terriglobia > Acidiferrales > UBA7541 > Palsa-147. The sequence continues at coordinate 203,754 of CAWIRU010000009.1, forward strand.
TACCGGGCGCGGCGAGCCTTCCACTGTGAAAATCGTTGCGGCCACGCCAGAATTCTTCGCTCTTTTGGAGGCCAAGCCACTTCTGGGGCGCACGTTTTTCCCGGAGGATGGCGCGCAAGGCGCGCCACCGGTGGTGATACTTAACGAGAATTTCTGGCGCGAGCGCTTTGAAGCGAACCCGCAAATTATCGGACAATCCATTACGCTCGACAAGCGCCCGTTCACGGTGATTGGGGTCATGCCTTCGGATTTCCGAACTCCATTTTTCGACGAGCGCAAAGATGTTTGGATACCACTCGTCCAAGACCCGCTCTTCAGTACGTTTATGGGGCGGCGCGCGGGACATTTTCTTCCGGTCATGGGGCGGCTGAAGCCCGGCGTAACGGTAGCGCAGGCTCAGGCGGAAATGGATGCGATCTGCGCGAGGCTCGGCAAGGAATTTCCCGCGGAGAACGCCGGATGGACTGTTCGTATCGTTCCGCTGCTGCAGGAATCCGTGGGAGATGTGAGGACCGCGCTGCTGGTGCTCTTGGGCTGCGTGGGGTTGGTTCTCTTGATCGCGTGCGCCAATATTGCGAATCTGCTTTTGACGCGGGCGACTTCGCGCGCAAAAGAGATGGCAGTGAGAATTGCGCTGGGCGCCGGGCGCGCCCGCATCGTCCGGCAATTGCTTACCGAGAGCGCCGTTCTAGGAATGCTGGGCTGCGCGTTGGGCATATGTCTCGCGTATTGGGGCGTGCGAGGCTTGACTGCGATGATTCCGCCGGGATTGCCGCGGGCGCAGGAGATTCGCGTGGACGCCTGGGTGATGGGCTTTGCGCTAGTGTTGTCGGTGGCTGCGAGTTTTATTTTTGGATTGGCGCCCGCGCTTTTCGCGGCGGACTCCGATTTACAGGTCACTCTAAGAGAGGGCAGCGGGCGCTCGAATCAGAGCCGGGGCCGGCAACGCGCGCGCAATTTTTTGGCGGTAACGGAAATCGCGCTGGCGATGGTCCTGCTCGTCGCGGCCGGATTGCTCGTCCGCAGCTTCCTGACGCTCACCGCAGTGAGCCCGGGATTCGACATTCAGCACGTTTTGAAAACTGACGTTTCGCTTCCTCAATTCGTATATTCGACGCCGCAACAATGGACGGCCTTCACCGACCAGTTGCTACCGCGCATCCAAGCGGAGCCCGGCCTTCAGGATTCTGCCCTGGCGGCGCCGCTTCCGCTTGCGGATGACTTTGTGAATCTGGGCTTCGAGATCGAGGGGATTCCTCCGGTCGCGAAGGGCGCGGACCGCACCGCGGATTATGTCGCAGTGAGCCCCGGCTATTTTCATGTGATGGGAATAGCGCTGTTGCGAGGACGCAATTTCACGCTGGAAGATTCGATGTCAGCGCCGCCGGTGACGTTGATCAGCGAAGCCTTCGCGCAACACTACTTCCCAAATGAAGACCCGATCGGGAAACGTCTTGTCTTCGCATTTCCTCCGCACGAGGGCATCTCGCGAGAGATAGTCGGGGTCGTGGGGGACGTGCGGGATGTCGCGCTGCACCAGGAGCCAGGAGCGATGATGTACGTGCCGTATGCGCAGGCGCCGTTTTGGGGGGCGGATATCGTCGTGAAGACCACATTGAACGCGTCGAGCGTGGCAGGAGCAATTCGCCGGGACGTTGCGTCAATTGACAAGGATCTTCCCGTGAGTGACGTAACTTCGATGGCGGGGAGCATATCGGCGTCAGTGGCGCAACCACGATTCCGCACAATGCTGCTCGGCCTCTTTGGCTTGCTCACGCTGGTCCTGGCGGCGGCGGGGATTTTTGGCGTGATTTCCTATTCGGTGTCGTACCGGACACACGAGATCGGAATTCGCATGGCGCTTGGCGCGACCCGCGAAAGCGTTTTGTGGCTGATTCTCTCGCAATCCGCAAAGTTGCTATTGCTTGGCCTGGCGGTGGGGATTCCGGTGGCATTGGTGTTGACGCGCTTACTTTCGAATTTGCTCTTCGGGGTGCGTCCGGCGGATCCGATAACATTCGCCGGTGTTGCAGTCTTGCTGGCGCTCGTGGCGATGGCGGCGTCATACGTGCCGACGCGGCGCGCCATGCGCATTGATCCGATGGTCGCCCTGCGCCATGAATAGGGCGGAGATTTCTGTCGTGCGATGAGCGTGAGTAGATTCCGCGTTAGCGACACCACCTCAAAGACTCCTCGATCTCCGGTTTTGGCGTCGATGGTATTTGACATCAATGCCCGGCCGCATGATTATCCGCAGTGTCCGAATATTTGAATGAGCGGAGATCGCGATGAAAGTGTTGCGAATCTGTTGCGGAGTTTCTGTTTTATTCACCACGCTGGCGTTTGCGCACCTGCTACACCACCACGTCCATCACGCGTCCGCTGCCGATTTTCGCAATCCCGTATTCTTATTGATCTTCGTTGCGGCAGTCGCCGCGGGGATTCTGTCGCTCATCGGCGGTTGCATACTGCTGAAGCCTAGCCGCTGACATCGAATAATCCGTCGCAAGGCGCCCTAACGGCCAATTTGCGGCATTCAGAGAATTCCGCTAAGATGGTTTAGTTCTACTTGGGCCGGCGGCGAAGACAATCGCGGTTCTCGCCTCCATCGGCTACACTTTCCGGGACATCCTGAGGGAATGGCGGAAGAACAACACACTACAGCACTCTCCCCACTCCAGTACGACGCCGACGACGAATACCGCCCGGAACCTCCACCACCGCCGGAAATTCCTGCCTGGAAAGACGGCAGCGTGCGGGTGGGCCTCCACACTTCAATCGCAGGAGACATCTCCGGAGCGCTTGAAATCGCGCACGGCCTGGGTGCAAACGCGCTACAGATTTTTTCGTCGAGCCCGCGGATGTGGTCCGGCGACCGGGACAATTCCCGAATTACGGCTGCGGACGCCACGCGATTCCGCGACAGGCGCAGGGAACTGAGCCTTGGGCCGCTCGTCATTCACGACAACTACCTGATAAACCTTGCATCGCCCGATCGCGTCTTGCGCACGCGTTCCGTGCAGGCGTTTCACGGCGAGATCGCACGCGCGCTGGCGCTGGGCGCGGATTTTCTGGTGGCGCATCCGGGTTCAGGGCGTGGATCGGATATGAACTCAGCGATTGCTGCGATCGCCGATGGATTAAGGCAAGCGGCGCGCGGGCTGAAGCTCGATGGCCTGCGGATACTTCTCGAAAACACGGCTGGGCAGGGAAGCTCGGTGGGCTCACGATTCAGCGAGCTAAAAGGCATCCTCGATCTCTGCCGCGATTTGCCGATGGGCGTGTGCATTGATACCGCGCACCTTTTCGCCGCGGGCCACGATATTCGCAGCGAGGACGGGCTCACTCAAACTCTCAGGCACATTGACGCCGCCATCGGCCTCGCGAACGTCTACGTGATTCACGTGAATGATTCGAAAGCGCCGCTCGGCTCACACGTTGACCGGCACGAGCACATCGGCAAGGGCAAGATTGGGCTGGAAGCGTTTGGGCGCGTCTTGAATCATCCGCTGCTGTCTTCACGCGCCTTCATACTTGAGACGCCGGTCGACAAGCCGGGAGATGACCGTCGAAACGTGGCGGCGCTATGGAAACTTCTGGGCCAGCCCGTTCCGGCCGGCGGCGGACGCAAGTCGTGGCACAAACCGCGCCATCTCCGCACCGCCGAGAAAAAAACGCGCAAGCCGTCTGTTCGTGCGAAGGCGAGTAGCGCGCGGCGGCGGAAGCGTAAATAACGGCAATTGTAGCGCCGGCTTTCAAGCCGGCAGGCTTTTGCGGCGATTGCAATTTGGAACCTGGGATTTCTTAGTTCGAGGACACAGACATTGGGCCTGTACGACGCACGCGCGATTGAAGAAAAGTGGCAGAAGGTGTGGAACGAGGAGGAGGCGTTCCTGGCGAAACCCGATCCTTCTCGTCCGAAATTCTACATGCTCGAAATGCTGCCGTATCCCTCGGGAACGATGCACATGGGCCACATGCGGAACTACACCATCGGCGACGCCGTGGCGAGATATCGCCGGATGCGCGGCTTCAACGTTCTCCATCCGATGGGCTGGGACGCGTTTGGATTGCCGGCGGAGAACGCGGCGATTGACCGCGGCATACATCCGCGCGACTGGACACGCCAGAACATCGCCGAGTTTAAGAAAGTCCTAAAGCGATTCGGGTTCAGCTACGACTGGAGCAAGGAAATTTCCACGTGCGAGCCGGAATACTACCGCTGGAACCAGTGGCTTTTCCTCCGCATGTTGGAACGGGGCATCGCTTACCGGAAGAAGAGCCGCGTGAATTGGTGTCCGAAATGCCAGACCGTGCTGGCGAACGAGCAGGTGGTCAACGGTTGCTGCTGGCGTCACGAAGACACGATCGTCGAGGCGCGCGAGATCGCGCAGTGGTTCTGGAAGATTACGGCGTACGCGGATCAACTTCTCGATGACATGAAAGAAATCGAAGGCGGCTGGCCCGAGCGCGTCCTGACGATGCAGCGGAATTGGATCGGCAAATCGCAAGGCGCGCGGATCAAGTTCGACGTACCGCAAGTCGAGGGCGCAGCGATCGAAGTATTTACCACGCGCATCGACACGATTTTCGGCGCGACGGCGATCGTCCTGTCGCCCGGGCATCCGCTTGTCGGTGTATTGCTGGCCGGAGTGCCTGGCGCTGAGGCCGTCGAGGCGCAGTGGAACAGATTGCGTCAGCGGGTTTTGAAGACCGAGGAAATTGCGACCGCGGAGAAGGAAGGCTTTTTTACGGGCCGATTTGCGGTGAATCCGTTCTCGGGGGAGCAGATTCCGATCTGGGTCGCTAATTTTGTTCTCGCGGACTACGGCACCGGTGCATTGATGTGTGTGCCGGCGCATGACGAACGCGATTTCGAGTTCGCGAAGAAATATAGGCTGAACGTTCGAGTAGTAATTCAGCCGGCGACCGGCGATCCGAATCGAACGGAGCGGTTGCAAGGGCCGTATACGGAGTATGGACGCCTGGTGGAATCGGGCGAATATTCGGGTCTTACGAGCGAGCAGGCGAAGCTGAAGATGACGGCCGATGCCGAGGCTGGAGGATTCGGCAAAGCGCAAACGACCTACCGGCTGAGGGATTGGGGTATATCGCGACAACGCTACTGGGGCACGCCGATTCCGGTGGTGTATTGTGAAAAATGCGAAGTCGTCGCGGTTCCGGACGATCAGCTTCCCGTCCTACTGCCGGAAAATGTGACGCTGGTCGAGACCGGGCAATCGCCGCTATCGACTTCGCCGGAATTCGTGAACACGACGTGCCCGAAATGCGGCGGCCCGGCGCGCCGCGAAACGGACACGATGGACACGTTCGTGGATTCTTCGTGGTATTTCTACCGGTACACCGACCCGCACAACGACGAGGCGCCGTTCGACAAGGAACTCGTCCGGTACTGGCTTCCCGTGGATCAATACGTCGGCGGCATCACGCACGCGATCCTGCATCTGCTCTATTCGCGATTCGTTACGAAAGTGATGCGCGATATCGGCCTGGTGAATCACGACGAGCCGTTCGCGCGGCTATTCACGCAGGGCATGGTGCAAAAGGGCGGCGTCGCGATGTCGAAATCGCGCGGGAACGTTGTCGGCGCGATTGAGATGGCCGAGCAATATGGCTGCGACACGGGGCGGCTGTACACACTGTTCGCTGCGCCGCCGGAGAAAGATCTCGAATGGAGCGAGCAGGCGATTGAAGGATGTTCGCGATTTCTGAATCGCGTCTACCGGTTGATTGATGCGAACGCGGGGCGGTTGAGCGATGCCCCGGCGCTCGATTACGCGCAGTTTGATTTCAGCAAGGCCACGGAAAAGGAAAAGGCGTTGCTGCGCAAGGCGCACCAGACGCTCAAGCGTGTAACGAGCGATTTCGAAGTGCGGTGGCACTTCAATGCGTCCGTCGCGCTGATTATGGAACTCGTGAACGAACTTCACGCGCACGAGCCGCTGGGCGAAGCAGCGAATCCAGCGGTCGTGAAGCGGGTGATTGAGATTCTCGTGCTGATGCTCGCGCCGATCACTCCGCATCTGGCGGAGGAGCTTTGGCAGATGCTCGGCCACACGGGCGGCATCAGGTTGGTGCGCTGGCCGGAATATCGCGAAGACCTGGCGCGCGAGGAGCAGCACGAAATCATCATCCAGATCAACGGCAAACTGCGCGGGAAGATTCTGGTAGATGACGGTCTGGGAGAAGCAGAGCTAAGGGCGCGCGCGTTCGCCGACGAGCGGGTCGCGTATATGATCAGCGGCAAGACCGTGGTGAAGACGATCGTGGTGCCGAAGAAGCTCGTAAATATCGTTCTGCGCTGAAACGCGCGAATCGCCGGCCAAGAAGGGGAAGCGTTGAGCGTCAAGAAAGGCATCGTCGTTCTCGATTTCGGCGGGCAGTATACGCAGCTGATCGCACGCCGCGTCCGCGAGCAAGAAGTTTTCTCCGCTGTTCTGCCGTGCAATGCCAAGCTGGAAGAGATTCGCCGGTGGGAACCGGTTGGGATTATCCTCTCCGGCGGACCAAGCTCGGTGTACGACGCTGACGCGCCTGTGTGCAATCCCGAGGTGCTACGGCTCGGCGTGCCAGTGCTCGGGATTTGCTACGGCATGCAATGGATGGCGCACGTGCTCGGCGGCGACGTGCGCCCGGTCACCCACCGCGAATATGGGCCCGCGCAGCTCGAAATCGAAGGCAACTCAGCGCTTTTTACCGGCGTGCCGCGTTCGATCAAGATCTGGAGCAGCCACGGCGATAACGTCGAAGGGCTGCCCAAGGGATTTGCGGCCACCGGACGCACGGCGAATGCCACTGCGGCGATGGAAAATCCAGCCGCGAAGTGTTACGCCGTGCAATTCCATCCCGAGGTGCTCCACACCGAATTTGGCGCGCAGATCCTCGAGAATTTCGTGTTCGAGATTTGCAATGCCGCCGAAAACTGGAGCCGGGCCGGATTTATCGAAGAGAGCGTCGCGGCCATTCGCACGCAAACAAACGGCGCGCGCGCCCTTTGCGCCTTGAGCGGCGGCGTGGATTCCGCCGTGGCTGCCGCGCTGGTGGACCGGGCCATCGGCGACCGGCTGACAAACGTGTTCGTGGACACGGGACTCCTTCGCCGGGACGAATATCACGAGACGCTCGATCTCCTGCGCAACCGCCTTGGGTTAAATGTGATCGGCGTGGATGCATCAGCGCGTTTCCTTTCGCGTCTTGCGGGAGTCACTGACCCTGAAAAAAAGCGCAAAATTATCGGCGCGGAATTTATCGGGGTGTTTGCGGAGGAAGCACGGAAGCTCGCTGCGGGCTCAACGAATGGCGAAGCAACCGTCCGCTTCCTGGTGCAGGGAACGCTCTATCCTGATGTCATCGAGTCAGTGTCGGTGAAAGGGCCTTCCGCGACGATCAAGAGCCATCACAACGTTGGCGGACTTCCAGCGGACATGCCGTTTGAGTTGATCGAGCCCCTGCGCGATATTTTCAAGGACGAGGTGCGTCGGATCGGTCGCGAGCTTGGCTTGCCCGAAGAAATTCTAGTGAAGCACCCGTTTCCTGGCCCAGGGCTTGCGGTGCGGTTGCTGGGAGAAGTGACCCGGGACCGGCTCGATACGTTGCGCGTCGCTGATGCCGTCGTCGTGGACGAAATTCGGCGAGCGGGCCTATATGAGAAAGTCTGGCAAGCATTTGCGGTGCTGCTGCCGGTGCGGAGTGTCGGCGTAATGGGGGACGGGCGGACGTACGGGAATGTCGTCGTCGTGCGCGTGGTCGAGTCGCAAGACGCGATGACTGCTGATTGGACACGACTTCCGCGCGAAGTACTCGAGCGGATTTCGGTGCGCGTCGTCAACGAAGTCCCCGGCGTGAACCGGGTGGTCTACGACATCAGCTCGAAACCGCCGAGCACTATCGAGTGGGAGTAAGCAGGTTGTTCAGACTGGAAGAGCGCGAGGCAAACCTTAACGGCTTGCCATCTTCTGGGCCATGTACAGAAGAAGACGCCGGTCGGGCTCTTCGATTCTCGACAACAGCCGGCGAAAACGCCACAGAAGACGCGCTTCCTTACCCTTGCTGCCCCACGCGATATCGTCAGCTGTCTTCCTCTTTGGAAGATTCGGCAACTCTGGTGGTTCCTCTCCATCATAGAAAAGCTGATAGAGCGGAATCTCCATGGCACGCGCCAGTTTCTCCAGCGTCTCGATCGCCGGAACGGTGTGGCCGTTCTCAACGCGCGAAATGTAGCAACGCAGAAGTCCGGTGCGTTTCTCGATATCGCCCTGCGAAAGTTTTTTTGTTTCTCGAAGCAAGCGAAGCCGATCACCGATTATCATAGCGTCATTATTTACCATGGTCGTACGATGTCTGCAACATGAAAGTGAGCCTCGGGAACTGGAACTCGCATCCAATCCCGATGTAACCTAACCGAAATGGCGAACGTCCCAAAAGACGTGGCAACCTCAGTCCAAGCGATACCGGCGTTTGCCCTGCCGAAGGGCGGCGCGCAGGACGAGCGCGAACTGGTCCGCATGGCCCAAAATGGAACAGTCGAGGCGTTCGAGGAGCTCGTCCGTCGCCACCAGCAGCGTGTATTCGCCGTGGTCACGCGAATTCTGCGGCGGCGCGAGGACGTCGAGGACGTCTCGCAGCAGGTCTTCTTGAAGGCGTACGTCTCGATTCGCCGGTTCGACATGCGCTCCGCGTTTTCCACTTGGCTTTACAAGATCGCCGTGAACGAGTGCTGGGATTCTCTGCGCAAGAAGAAAGTACGACCGCTCATCTACGAATCGGACCTCTCGGAAGAGCAAGTTCAGTTGCTGGATTCCTACGCGCAAGCGGAGAAAGCTCCCGCGGGCCACGACGAGCAGGCGCAGGCTCGCGATCTCGCGGAGCGGCTGCTCTCGGCGCTCTCAGAGGAAGACCGCGAGATTCTGCTGTTGAAGGAAGTGGAAGGGCTTTCGGTGCAGGAGATCGCAGAAATTTTTGAATTGAACGTGAATACGGTGAAGGTTCGCATGTTCCGGGCTCGAGCGAGCATGATGGAAACGTACCGGCGGAAGTTGACCGGGGCCGTGCGACTGCAGTCGAAAGAAAGGAGGGGCTAATTCGCATGCCTCGAAATAAGTTCGGGAAAGCGTGTACGGAATTCGAAGCCCAGTTGGAAGACTTCGTCTCGGACGAATTGAGCTCGGCGCAGCGCGAGCGCGTTGTGGCGCATCTTCGTGGATGTTCCGCGTGCTCGGAGGCGGTGGATGTTGCGAGGGTCACGCGGCAGCTTTTGCAGCATTCGAGCGACGCCGTGGCCGACCCAGGGCCGTTCTTCACGCGCCGCGTCATGGCTTCCATTCGGTCCGAGGAAGGCCCTGCCGCCGGAGGAAGCGGATTCTGGAAGTTCCTCGAGTTATTGTCCCTGCGCGCCGCTTGGTCGGCCGCAGCCGCACTCGTGCTGCTGCTCACCTACGGCGCTGTTTCTGGCATCCCAGTGAGACCGCCCGTCGCGGAAGTTCGCTCGACGGAGTACGTCGGACTGTTTCCCGATCCTGGTAATCAGATCGTGAATCCGGATGACGTACTGACGTATGTTGGTGACGCAAGCCATGGAAAATAAAAACGTAGAACGCAAGGCGGGAATCCTCGTGGTCGTCGTATTCCTGCTTGGCACGGCGTTGGGCGGCGTAGGAATGCACTACTGGGAGGCCCGTGCTTACGGCCACCGCGTGATTGTCCCGACGCACACGGAAGTGGTGCAACAGATGACCGAGCAGCTATCGCTGACGCGGGACCAACAGAAGCAGATCGTCACAATCTCCGACGACGTTCATAATCGTCTAAAGGCCCTTCAGGACCAATCGAAGCCGCAGGCGGATGCCATCCGCAACGACGGCCGGCAAAAAATTCGCGCCCTCCTCACTCCCGACCAACAGCCCAAGTTCGACGAATTCATCCGCCATCTCGACGATCTGAGAGCGAAGGCCGCGGCGCAGCGGTAGCTTTAAAGCGAATCACGGAGCCGACGGCCGTCCCATCCACGCGCGAAGATGAAGCGTGCCCAAACGTTCTTTAGAAGGGAATGTCTTCGTCGGAGATTTCCGGCCCGGCCGACATGGAATCGTCCGCCATCGGCCCTTCAATATCGGATGGGTGTGAGCTCGGCGCGCTGGCGGCAGCGCCTGCGCCGGCCGCCATGCTGTCCGCACGAGAAGTGAGCATGCGCATTACGTTGGCGACGATTTCGAACGACGTACGTTTCTGAGCGGTGGTCTTATCTTCCCACTGGCGTGACTGAATTCGCCCCTCGATATAAACCAGCATGCCCTTCTTGAGGTATTGCTGGGCGATCTCAGCCAGCTTGCCCCAGAGAACGATTCGGTGCCATTCGGTCCGCTTCTGTCGTTCGCCTGAGCGATCGCGGAAGGATTCATCCGTGGCCATACTAAAATTGCAGACAGCCTGGCCCGATCCCGTAAACCGAGTTTCGGGATCCTTGCCGAGCCTTCCTACCAAAATCACTTTGTTAACCGACATGATTTCTACCGCCTTCCACTAGATCAGAGCTCGTCTTCGTCACGCGAGTATAACCGAACTCGGCTGGCGGCGGTGAGGACCGAGTCAGTGGGCCGCGGGGCTGGGAGCGAGTTGCTTCAAATGGGACTCCGCGCGCTTCGCTTCATCGGTTCCGGGAAAACGGCTCACCACCGAACGGAACTGCCGGATAGCGCTGGCTTTTTGCCCGAGTGCGAGCATGGCTTCGCCCTTCTTCAATGACGCGGGTGCCAGCTTGTAGCTCTTCGGGTAATTCACGATGACCAAATCGTAGGCGGCGAGCGCATCCTGGTAATTCGCCTGAGAGAAGTCAATTTCCCCAAGATAGAACTGTGAGTTGCCGGCGAGATCGGAATCCGGGAAATTCTTCAGGAAGTCGCTGAACTCCTGGCGCGAGAGATCGTAGCGCCCGCTGTTGTAGTCGCGCAAAGCGTTTTGGTAAAGCGTGTCCGAGGAAATCGGAGGCGTCGCTGCGGGCGCGCCGTTCGGCGGAGCAGAAGCACTGCCGGCGGGCGTTGCTCCCGCGGTTCCACCCGGAATTTTCGCGTCGATGCTTTGCAACAAATTTTGAACGTCAGAAACCTGCTGCGATACCTTGCCGACGCGCGCTTGCAGGTCCTGCATGTTGTCCGAGAGGCCCTGAGATTGGGTAGCCAGCGTATCCACCTTGGCGCCGGCGTTGGCCTGCGCATCCTGCACGGTCTTCTGAAGAGTCGCCATTTCAGTGCTCAAGCGGTTTTGCGAGTCGAGGGACTGGCCCACCAAGGTGTGCAGTTCCGCGAACTTCTGTTCCATCGAACTGCGTAGATCCTGCTGGCCCTGCAACAGTTGGGCCACCGATTGTTGAAGCTCCACGATTTCGCGGGACACGGCAGTCGCAGGCTGGGGAGCGAGCAGTTGTCCTACCATCGCGCCGAAAAAAACAGCCGCGACGATGACGGCGATCGATCGTTTGCGCATGAATCATCCTCCCAGGAAACGCCGGGGCGTCCCGCGGGATATTCTCCACGGGACGCCCGCGTATTCAACTGATTTTGATTCTACTGCCCTCGGGCGATATGAGCCCGGCGATTTTGCTGCCAGCAGTCCTCGTTGTGCTCAGTGCAGAACTGCCGTTCCTTCCCGTAGCTGACGGTGCTCATGCGATCGGAAGGGATTCCGAGAGTGGCGAGGAACTCCTTGGCGGCTTGCGCACGGCGCTCCCCGAGACCCAGATTGTATTCGGTGGAGCCGCGCTCGTCGCAATAGCCTTCGATCCGGACGCGAACTTGCGGATAGGAGCGAAGGAATTCCGCGGTCTTCGTGAGATTTCCCCGGGCGTCGGCACGAAGTTCCGAACTATTGAAGTCGAAGAACGCGTCCTTCACGCTCGAATTGAAAAGCTGGTCCAAGCTTGCGCTCGGCGCGGGCGGCGGCGCTGCCACTGGCGCGTTCACGGTTACGCGGACGCTTGCGGTGGCGCTGCCGCCGGGCCCGCTCGCGGTGATTTGATACGAGGTCGAAACCGTCGGCGTGACGGGCGTCGAGCCTTCGGGCGCGACCCGGCCGACGTCCGGCGCGATCGTCAAATCGGTCGCGTTGGTCGAAGACCACGACAGCGTTACCGATTCTCCCGGGTTCACGCTGGGCACCGACGCGTTAATCGTTACAGTGGGTTGTGCGGGTGCCGGCGCTGGCGCAGAAACCGGCGGAGGAGCCGCGACTTGCTTTTTGCATCCGCTGGCCACGAACACGAGCGCAACGAAATAGCACAATAGTGAAAACCTGCGGACTAAATCACGCTGCATTGAATTGCCTCCTTCGGCGATTCATCATTAGGCGATGGTGGGTTCACGCCGACGTTTGGATTCGAATTCGTTTGCACAGCCATTCCCGTGCGATTGGAACGTTTGTTTCTTGACGCCAAACCCCAATTCGTTCATCTCCGCGCATTCCGCCTATTTCGGCGACCAGTTTGGAGATTCGTTCTGTCCCGAGTACGTAAGTTCCTTGGGCTCGCTTCCGTCGGCCAGGATTGTCCAAATCTGCCGCGTGCCGGTTCGCGTGCTTTCAAAAACGAGATGCCGTCCGTCGGGCGCCCAGCTTGGCCGTTCGTTGCGTCCGGCGTCGCGAGTCAACTCGACAAGTTGCCGGCTCACGATATCCATGATGTAGATGTCGAAGTTTCCCGAGGGCCGCCGCCACGCAAAGGCAAGGAGCTGGCCGTTCGGAGACCAAGACGGATCAACGACGTAGCCCATATCGGGCATGGCAATTTTTTCGACGTTCGAGCCGTCCGAATTCATTTGATAGAGCACCGGCTCGCCGCCTCGATCGCTCAGGAAAATAATCTGCTGGCCGGTCTTGGGGTTCCAGACCGGGGAGGTGCTCACGCCGCGTGAAAGCGTCAATCGGTGGAGGTGGCCGCCGTCGGCGTCACTCGTGTAAATCCCTGGATCGCCCTGGCCGCTGGCCATGAATGCTAGCTGCTTCCCGTCGGGGGACCACGAGGGGCAACACGTTGTTCCACGATAACGCGGAAAGCTGATGAGACGGTTTGAATCGGTCGAATACATGCAAATCTGCGCCGAGCTGTTGCCTTGGTACGGCGCATAGCAAGTGAACGCGATGCGCGTGGCGTCGGGCGACCATCGCGGCGTGAGAGCGATCGTCTTCAATTGCGTGATCTCGTGCTGGTTCGCGCCGTCATAGTCCATCACCCAAATCTCTTTGTTGCCGGAGCGATTGCTAACGAATGCGATCTGCGTGCTCGCAATTCCGGGCACGCCGCCGCTCAGGCGCGCGATGATGTCGTCCGCGAATTGGTGGGCCAAGCGCCGCGCGTCGGCGTCCGTGGCGTTGCCACGATAATTTTTTTGGAGCGCGGCGGCCGCCGGCGACGAGCGCACGTCGAACAAGTTGCCGGTGACGGCGAGGCCGTTCTGGGCGTCGATATTTCCAAACGCGATCATGTAGGTGTTCGCCGGAGCCGCGCTCCACGCTGCCGCGTTCAGCTCCGCAGGCTGCGAAGGAAACGTCGTCGGATAAAAGCTTGGGCTGACCATCTCAACGATTCCGCTGTATTCAAGGTCATTCCAGAGGACATCGTGAAATTCCTTTTCGAACGGCTGGGCTGCCGGGGCGGTCGTTCCAAAATCGGGAACGGCCAGGCGCACTTTCGAAACGCCGAGGCCGGTGCCAGTCTTGAACCAGTCTTGTGCCGAAGCCGTGCCCGCGGTCGCAAAAAGCGCCGCAATCGCAACGGCGAGCAGAGTGCCGCGGACTGCGACTCGCGTTCCGGTTTTCATCATCATCCCTAAGCCCTCATCACTGCCGGTGGTAATCGAACCAGAAATCAACGGTAACGTACGATCCGCTGTAGTCGCCCGGCAGAGCCTGAAGCGGACTCGACGCGCGTATCGCTCGGATCGCGGACGTATCAACCGATTGATTGCCGCTCGAATGCGTCACTTGAATGTTTGTGACTGTGCCGTCGCGCATCACTTGAAAGGTTACGTCCAGCCGCGGAGCGAACTGCACTTGCGGATCAATAGTGGACTGCAGCCAGTTCGACGAAATACGGCGGTTCACGGCTTCGACGTACCACGAATAGCGCGAGCCGAAATTTCCTCCGCCCGTGCCGTTAAAAGCCATTCCGCCTTCGGTTGCGGCCCCCAACTTCATTGTTGCCGCGGGAGAGGAGTAGGGCACTGCCGGTGAACCTCCCCCTCCATACGGAACGGCGTTTGGCGGCGGTGGAGTTTTGTTCTCAAGGAGTTTCGACGGCCGCGAGTTGTACTTCGGCGGTTTGTTTTTCTCAAACTTTGGAATCGGCGTCGCTTTCTCTTCCACTTTCGGTGGCGGCACCGGCTCAGCTTTGTACAGGCCTTTGCTCTCGTCCACGACGCGGCTGTTCGTCACGACATCGGGCCGTGGCAGGGGTATCGCAGGCACGCTGCCAACAAGGCCGACGCTCATCGAACCTCCCTCGGGGCCCCAGCCGGAGTCCATGTCTCCGCTATGCGAGTAAACCGTTGCGACTGCGATACCAGCGAGCAAGGCCACGTGGAACACGAGGGCGAGCATGAATGGCCCCGTGAGGCTTTGTTCCATACGATGCTCGAAATAGGCTTCCATTTCACTGTGAATCCGGGCGCTCGCTCAGGGGCTTCGTCACGACGCTGACATTCTGAATGCCAGATTGCTGGAGCGTGTCGAGCACGGTCGCAACGCTCCCGAATGGCACAGTTTCATCCGTGCGGAGGTAAACGGGCTGGTGAGTGGGATCGGTCAGCTTGCCGCGAATCTGCGCGCCGAGATCGTGAATATTAATGGGCGTATCGCCGAGATAAATTCGCTGGGACTTGTCAATTGTGACCACGACGCGCGCTTCGCTGATCTCTTTTACGGTCTTGGTTTTCGGCAAGTCCACTTCGATGCCCGACTGGAGTATCGGCGCGGTGATCATAAAGATGAGAAGAAGCACGAGGACAACGTCCACGAAGGGAACAATGTTGATGTCGGAAAGTGTTGTGCCCGTCTCACGTGAAATTTGCGGCATCGCGTTAGCTATAGAGCGTCTCGATCTTCGAGACGAATTCCATTGTGAAATTATCCATGCGCGTCGCCTGCCCGCGAATGCTTTGCAGATACTGGTTATAAGCGATGACGGCCGGAATCGCCGCGAAGAGGCCCGCCGCGGTGGTGATCAGCGCCTCAGCAATGCCCGGCGCTACGGCCCGCAAGCTCGCCGCGCCCGCGTCGCCAAGTCCCTCGAAAGCGTCCATCACACCGAGGACCGTGCCAAACAGGCCGATGAACGGCGATACCGAGCCGATCGTCGCCAGCCACGACATCCACTTCTCCATGGCGCGAACTTCCTCGGCGGCTGCCAATCGCATCTCGACGCCGATCGCGTTGATATTTTTTGGCTTGGTGCCCGGCGGGTTCGTTCCCGTCAGTTGCCCCTGGAGTTCCCGGAATCCTGCTTCATAGAGACCGGCCAGAGGGGAAGCTCCGGCGGCGGCGCGCAGGGTACGCGGATCGGCGAGACCCCGGCCCGCGCGAAAAACCTGGAGGAACTTCTTCGTCTGCGGATCAATTCGGCTGAATAGCCGCGATTTCGACAGGATGATGGCCCAAGAAAACAAAGACAGGAAGAGAAGAATCGCCAGAACGATTTTTGCAACCCAGCCCGTTTGCTCGATGAGCGCCTCGAGCCGGCCGACAACTACCAACGAAGCTAAACTATGAATCGGACCCCCCAAAGCAAATAATATCGTAATGCGACCTATTTCCCCATCTCAAGGTAGCACACGCTACCCGCATGGTCAAACGAATCAGCACCATACGTCATCCAATTGGATGCGACTCGACGCGCCAAGGGTAGCGGTTTTTCGCCTATTTCGCTGTGCTAGAATATCGTTTGTTGCATGAGTGACACCATTCACGTCCGTCTGGACTCGCTCGCGGCCCCTGGTTCTTTCGTCACTGGGCGGGAAGAATCGTGCGCCGCTTCCCATTCCGTCCCTGCCAACGGGCGAAATTTCTACATTGAGACGTTTGGCTGCCAGATGAACGTCCACGACACCGAAAAAGTCGCGGGTGTGCTACTCGGCCGTGGATACCGACAGGTGGCAGCGCTCGTCGAGGCCGATTTCATCTTCTACAACACCTGCAGCATCCGGGAAAAAGCTGCGCAGAAAGTCTTCTCGCGTCTCGGCGAGTTCCGCGGGACCGCGGGCCACAACAAGGTCATCGCGGTGCTTGGCTGCCTCGCCCAGCAGGAAGGCGAGGAGATTTTCGAACGCGCGCCCTGGGTGAGCCTTGTATGTGGGTCTGCGAGCTATCGCAAGCTACCGGAGCTACTGGCCGAAATCGAGTCCGGCGGACGTCGCGTGATGGGACTCGATCTCGACACTGAGGAGACCTTCGAGACCGAATTGACTCGCCGCGACAATCCTTTTCGCGCTTACCTCACGATTATCGAAGGCTGCGATTATGCGTGCTCGTATTGCGTGGTGCCTCATACGCGCGGCCCCGAGCGCAGCCGCCAAAGCGACGCCGTTCTGAACGACGTGCGACAGCTTGCCGATCTCGGTTATTCCGAGATTCAGTTGCTCGGCCAGACCGTGAATTCGTACCGCGATCCCGGTCCGCGCTGCTTGAATTTTGTCGATTTGCTCGTCGAAGTTGCAGCCGTGCCGGGTATCCGCCGGGTAAGATTCACCACTTCGCATCCCAACGACTTTACTCGCGAGATTGTCGAAGCGATTGACGCGACGCCCGCGCTCTGCGATCACATTCATCTCCCGGTACAATCCGGTTCGAATCGAATTCTGAAGTCCATGCTTCGCACATATACCCGCGACGAATATCTCGAAAAGATTTCCTGGATTCGCGCCGCGCGCAGACCGGTCACCATCACCACGGACTTCATCGTTGGCTTTCCCGGCGAGACTGATGCGGACTTCGAAGATACGCTTTCGCTTCTTGACGCCGTTCAATTCGACGGCCTTTTCTCGTTCAAATATTCGCCGCGGCCCAATACGTCGGCGCAATCGATGTCCGACGCGATTTCGGAAGAAGAAAAGGGAAGGCGCCTCGCGGTTCTGCAGGACAAACAGCGTGCAATTCAAATCGCGCGCCATGATTTGCTCGTCGGCGAGACGTTTGAAGTGCTCGTGGACTCGCATCACGCCGCGCGGAATCAGTGGTCGGGCCGCACGAGTCACAATCGCATCTTAAATTTCACTTCGTCTGCCGAGAGTCTTCTGGGACAATACATTCGAGTCAAGGTCACGCGCTCTGGTCCGAACAGCCTCGTCGGCGAGCACTTGCTCTGAGTCTCCGGGAGGTCACATGGAACTCGAGGTCAAGATTCGCGGATTGATGATGGATCCGGTGACCAATATGCCGGTGGTGGTCCTCAAGGAAACGCAGGGCACGGGCGTGCTCCCGATCTGGGTTGGAATCTACGAAGCCAACGCCATCGCTCTCGAAATCGAAAAAGTTCAGACGCCGCGCCCGATGACGCACGATCTCTTGAAGAATGTCCTCACGGGCTTGAACGTCAGCGTTCACAAAGTCGTCGTCTCCGATCTCAAGGACGACACCTTCTACGCTCTCATCTGGATGGAGCGCGACGGCCAGATGATGTCAATGGACGCGCGTCCGAGCGATGCTCTCGCGCTTGCACTGCGACTGGATTGCCCAATTTTCGTCGAAGAGGATGTCATCAAGAACTCCAAGTCGGCGAATGCCATGGCCGAACGCAGCTCCAACGAAGAACTCCGTAAGTGGCTCGAGAATCTCAGCGACGAGGATCTCGGCCGTTACAAGATGTAACCTTCTCCGCGTGGGGCAATGGTAGGATTGGTCGCAAGCCCAGCCTCCTTTTAGGCTCCCGCCTAACAGCTGTTCCCGCGATTTTCCTCTTGCAGTTCAATCGTCCCGTCGGTACAGTTGGCCTACCGGTAGTGCGTTTGCAGCGGGCTGTACCCATATATAGGTCTGCTGTTGCCGGAGGAGGGAGCGGGGTGAGCTTTTGACCTGCATTGTGGCCGTCACCAACCAGAAGGGCGGCGTCGGAAAAACTACGACGGCCATTAATCTCGCTGCCGCCATCGCTCTTCGCAAGAAAAAAACACTGCTCATCGATCTCGACCCGCAATCCAACGCCACCATTGCATTTTTCGAAACGGCGGACATTCAGACGTCCATGTACGACGTTTTCAGCGATCGCCCGGCCGAGCTGGCCTCCATCATTCGCTCGACGAAGGACGCAAATTTGTTCGTCGCGCCCTCGCGTCTCGCCCTGGCAAAACTCGAGCAGCAACTCGCAGGACAATTCGACGCGCCATTCAAATTAAAAGACGCGTTGACACCGGTTCTGCACCAATACGAGTACATCGTAATCGATACGCCGCCCGCGCTCGGCATTCTCACGGTGAACGCTCTCGTCGCGGCCACCCATCTTCTCGTGCCGATTCAGGCCGCGTATTTCGCCATCGAAGGCACCGACGATTTGCTCGAGACGTTCGGCAGGATTCGCTCGCGGCCGAATCCAGCACTTAAGATTCTCGGCGTGGTGATCACGCTTTTCGACAAACGAACTAATATTTCCCGCGACACGCACGAACAGATTCGCGCCGTCTTTGGCGACGCGCTCTTCAAGACCCGCATCAGCAAGAACGTGCGTCTCGAAGAAAGCCCCGCCTACAAGGAAACAATTTTCGCGTATGCGCCGAAATCATCGGGCGCCGAGGAGTATCGCAAGCTCGCTCAGGAGGTGTTGCAACGTGTCCAGGAAGATCGGGTTACCCGTCACTCTCAAGATGCGGCATGACGCGCATTATGTAGAGACGCTGGCCAGCTACAGCGGCGCGTCCATCGGGCGCATGATTCCGCTCGACAAGGTTCGTCCCAATCCCGACCAGCCTCGCAAGAGCATCGGCGACATCCGCGAACTCGCCGATTCGATTCGTGAAAAAGGCGTACTCGAGCCGTTGCTCGTTCGCTTTGTTCCGCGCGAGGACACCTACTACATCATCTCGGGCGAGCGTCGTTACCATGCGTCGCGCGCTGCCGGCCTGCGAGAAGTGCCGTGCATTGAGAAAATCGCTGACGACGCCGAGACGCTTGAGCTCGCGCTAATTGAAAATCTACAGCGCAAGGATCTAACCGCTTTTGAAGAAGCCGATGGCCTGAATCGCCTCGCCGAGCATTTCGATTACACGCATGACGACATTGCCAAGAAGATCGGCAAGGCGCGCTCGTCTGTGACCGAAACCCTTTCGCTGCGCGTGATTCCCGATGCGGTCCGCAACCTCTGCGTCGAGAAGGGAATCATCACCAAGTCGCTTCTGCTTCAGGTATCGCGACAGCCAAATGAGAAAAAGATGCGCGAAATGGTCGAGCGCATTGCCGCCGGTGGGCTTTCTCGCGATGAAGCGCGCCGCGAACGTCAGCAAGAGAACGCGCCTGAGCCGCGGCCTAAACCATTCCTCTTCGATTTTCAACCGTCTGATGGCGCGTTCCGGCTTCGCGTCCAATTCCGCAAGAGCCAGGTCAGCCGCGAGGAACTCGCTGCCGCCCTGCGCTCGATTCTCCGCGAGCTCGAGTCCGGCTCGATTTCTTCCTCGGCCGCATAGTCAGCGCCTGCCGTACTGGATAGCGCGAATCGTGACCGTTCATTCGGCGCCGCGAGAACAACGTAGCGTGAAGTGCTCGCGCCTGGGTTCGTCTCTGGTCTCATGCCAATCCGAGCAGAAGTCAGGAATCTGCATTTCTTCGCCTTGCGCTCGCCTCGAGTTTGAACTTTACTCACCTTGCTCTCGAGCGTCGTCGTCCCGTTTTCGCCGATTCTCTAAGTCTGTGAAATCTGAAATTTCAAATCTGAAATCGCATGTTTTCTCTCGCCGATTCCCGCTGTCCCATCCTCCATCTCCACGCTTGACTCGTATCTCGCCCCGCCCCAACCTGTCCCTATGCCTGATTTCTCCCCGGCCCAAATAGCCATCCTTTCGCATCTCAACGATCGAGGTTTCGCGCTCGTCGCATTTCCGATGTACGCAAATTACGTCGGCGTGCGCCGCGGGGACTGCGCCGCTCTGCTATCTCCCGAGTCTGCCGCGGGCTTCAGGATCTTCGGTGAGCCATCGTGGCTCATCAACGGGAATCTGAGCGTCAAAATCGCAGACGCGGGTAGCCAGTTCTACGCCTGGAAGAAGTCCCGGATCGAGGTCACAGCCGATCGTCTCACTCTCGTCGCTGAATTCACTAGCGATCTCGCTTCTGCTATTGCCGCCGTCCCGTGATCCTCAGTCGCGATGCTTATTGCGCGCCAGTTGCAAAGTCGCGCAAACATCCTCAAACTGGTTCGATATGAGCGATCATTTTGACGTCGTTTGCATCGGCGCGGGCCCGACGGGGCTCGCCTGCGCCATTGAAGTGAAGCGCGCGGGATTGCGCCCGCTTGTGATCGACAAGGGCTGCCTCTGCAATTCGATATATCACTACCCGGCCAACATGCAGTTTTTTACGACTGGCGAGCGGCTGGAAATCGGAGACTTGCCGCTCACCTCGGCGAGCACGAAGCCGACGCGCACGGAAGGGCTGAAATACTATCGGCGGGTCGCTGAACATTACGGCCTCGAGCTTCGCCTCTACGAGACGGTCGAGGGCGTGAGCGGCCATGATGGCGCGTTTGTTGTGACGACGCGCGACACGGAGTACGCGAGCCACGCCTACCATTGCAAAAAGATTATCGTCGCGACCGGTTACTACGATCGCCCGAATCTGTTGAACGTCCCCGGCGAGGACTTGCCGAACGTATCGCACTATTTCACCGATCCACATCCGTACTGGCATGAAGACGTCGTAGTGATCGGCGCGAAGAATTCCGCCGCCGAAACGGCTCTTGAATTATTTCGCGCTGGCGCGCGGGTGACCCTCGTTCACCGCGGCGCGCGTCTTGGCGCGTCGCTTAAATATTGGGTGCGCCCGGACATCGAGAACCGCATCAAAGCCGAGGAAATTCAAGCGCACTTCAATACGCATATCGCGCGCATCGATCGCGATCAAGTCTGGATTCGGAATGGTTCGGTCGAGCGAGCGATTCCCGCGGCGCAAGTGTTCGCGATGACCGGTTATCATCCCGATTTCGAGTTTCTCGAAAAGCTGGGCATACGCCTCGATCCCGAGACGCGCAAGCCCGTGTGCAATCCAGACACTCTCGAAAGTAATGTCGCTGGGATGTATGTGGCAGGCGTTATTGTCGGGGGCAGATTTACGGGCGAGATATTTATCGAGAATGGCCGGTTCCACGGTAGGCAAATTATCGCGGCGATCACCGGCAAGCATGAGCCGTTAGGTCCGGCACCCGTGTCTCCGCCGGGAGAATGAAGCCATAGGCTTCGTGTCTGTTTTTGCGCCGGTCCGCTATTTTCCCGCGGACGGAGTCTCGCCTAGGGTTGCCGCGTCCTGTCGTCTCTGCTAAATTCAATTCATATGGCATCGATCATCGGCGAAGTCGGCGCAACATTCTCTACCCTTGTGAAGGGCTTCAGCGTGACGCTGAAGACGATGTTTCGCAAACCAACGACTGAGATATATCCCGAGGGACCCGTTCAGTTCCAATCGCGTTATCGCGGGATCCACGTTTTGCAGCGGGACGAGAACGGCCTCGAAAAATGCGTCGGCTGTTTTCTCTGTGCGGCAGCGTGCCCGGCGAACTGCATCTACATCGAGGCTAGCGAGAATACAGATGCAAATCGCATTTCAGCCGGCGAGCGCTACGCGAGTGTCTACAACATCGACTACTCGCGCTGCATTTTTTGTGGCTATTGCGTAGAAGCCTGCCCGACCGACGCAATCACTCACGGCCACGATTTTCAGCTCGCGCCCTACAACATCAACGCGCTGATCTATCGCAAAGAGCAGCTTTTGGAAAAGGAATCACGCAAAAATCCCAATGCCGTGCAGTCTCCAGAACCTGCGACGTCTGTACCTGCGACATCTGCTCCGTGAGGCGGTCGTCACGTCTTCTGTGCCAGGTGTGACTGAATGTGCGCGTGTTACGCGTCTTTTTTGTTCGACCGTGTGCCGCGAAGTTGAATGATCTCGCCTGTCGTTGGGCGAACTCCGCGCGCGATTACATGCTGGCCTGCGCCACCGGACCAGTCCTTACTGAAGGTTCGCTCGTCTAAACCATTGCTGCCCGCCAAAGAGCTGCTCGAGGTCGGGGCGTAATTGTCCACACCGACTCTGCGAAAATCGGTTCCGTAATGGGAGACCCGCCTGTTTGTCCATCAGTGTCGCATTTCGCGCATAACACTCTGATCCCTGAATGGTCACATTCTATTCATGCCTTTTCATATCAGCGGAATGACAAATGAAAGTCCGACCTTCGTTGTGCAGGCGCATATTTTCGCGCAACGTGAAATCAGATGGCGTGAAAGATCGCCTTTCGCTGTATTCCACTGAAATCGTCCGTACGTCTGTTCAGATAAGTCGATGCTTTTCTGCCTCACGGCTTAAAGTCGATCGTCTTTCTTCCGCGTCGACCCGGTTCACCAGTCCGTGTCGGTAATATATAGATTATGGTTGGGGTCGCGGAGTTGGGAGGCATTTCGTTGGTTGGTTTGGGAACGGGATAAAGAGCAGAAGTGGAAGGATGGGTGTGGCGCTGCTGGGCGAGGTGCGGGGTTTGCGAAGCGTCGGGAGCGGCAGGAATTGCGGGATTGAGAAGCGTACGAACAATGGGGGCGAACTGCGGAGTGTTCGATGAGGGGAGGAGCGTGGCGGCTCTAATGGCTGAATTAATGATAGTGCGTGTGGGGGCTCGGAAAGTGAAATTGATGATAGGGAGCGACCGGGGAATCGGGGGAAGGGCGAAATCGATAGGCTGAGTGAGAGCGGAAGCGCGAATTCAACTGGGAGTGCAGAGGGGGTTTGCAAGATGTTATCGGTGGAGACCGCGAAGGACGGATTTGTATGGAGCGGAAAACGTCGTCGCGAGGACAAAACGAGACGCGCGACAAATTTAGAAGCGACTGGTTCTTCGACGCAGGAGGCGGCGCGAGCGGAAAAAGCTCGATCGCCGCGCGGCGGCCCGGTTGAGCACTCGATGCGTTGATGGCGGCGCAACACGCTGTGCGGCCGCTGCCGCTGCGGACGCAGGCAGCAATCCAGCAAGAGACGGTGGATCATCTGCGGAAAGAGAAGGAGCAGTCGAAGATGGGGCAAGCGACGACGGCACATTCGAAGACGCTGCTGGAAGCGCGCGCCTCCGTCGGATGCGGTGACGCTGAGACGGCAGGGATTTCAACTCCGAGCCGAGGCCATCGATCGCCACGAATCGATCGAATTGAATTTGCGGATTGCGGCGCCGGTGATCGAGCGCCCAGCGTGCCAGGCGCGCTTCGACTTCGGCCTCGATCCATTCATCGGTCACTTCTTGCAGCTGGCGGCGGAGCCGGGCTGCAGCATCCAAGCGCGCGAGTTCGTACGACTGAAGAGAAATTTTCGAGCAGGTTGCGATGAAATGAAATGGCGGCTTTGCATCGCTCATTTCTGTGGCCTCCCGGGGACGCACCACCCTCGGCGAGCACCGGGGCGGTGGATTAGCGCGCGAATAATAACTTCCTAGCTATTACTGGCGATGGTCCTGTTCGTAGAATAACGGGCGGCGGAAAGGCGAAGGGGTGTGCCTGGACGGCGCCATGGAGAACGCGCGATGAGCGCCATGAACCCAGTCAAGGCGGCCACTGCAGCAACTCCGGCCGTGCCCGCCAAGCGTGCTCGAGCCGCGCGAATCCGGCAGAGGCCGGATGACGAGTACGTAGATCCGCGCGAACTTGCGCGCCGCCGCAAGAACAACCGCGAGTACATGCGAACTTGGCGCGCGAGCCCCGAGAATCGAGAGACGGAAAGGCGACGGCTCGCCGGCCAATACTTGCGGCGAAGGTTGGAACGCAGGATTGAGGCGCTTCACGGCCACGAAGACCGCAGGTGCGCGTACTGCCATCAGGAGGCCGTGATGGTGATCGACCGGCTGCGAGCGACGGCACACGGCTTCAAGAGAGTCGAGTTGCCGTATTGCGGGCATTGCTGAGCGCGCGGCGAGTCGGGCGGCCGATCCCGCCCGGTGGGCGGCAATTCCAGATCTGAATTTGATATCCGGCGATCCGGCTCGGCAATTTCAGATCCGGCATTTGAGATTTGAGACGCAGGTGCGAGGGAAAGATTTCAACACCGGAATACGAGGCGCGCTCTTTGAGGCGAAGCACTACGAGCGCATGGGAGCGGCGGTGTGGCTCTACGGCTGGTTGATTTTGCGGCAGACGCGGCAGGACGGAACGATGGGCTGGGTGCTGGGCGGGAAGCCGGTCAGCTACCGCGAGATCGAGGAAGAGACGGGATTCGAGCCGAGGACGCTCGAGCGATGGATGCGCGTCCTGCGCGAGGGCGGATACATCGAGACGCGCGCGGCGCCGGGCGGCGTGATCGTGCAAATCACGAAGGCGAAGAAGTTTTTTCACGCGACGGGAGCCCGCACAATTGCGGAGGGGGCCCGCAGAAATGCGGAGGCGGCTACGCAGATTTGCGGAGCGAATCGCGCGCAAGAAACTCAAAGCGCTGGTCTTGCGTCGCGGATAGGTAGTGGATACGTAGAAGAAGAGAAAGACAGAGGCCAAACCCAAGGCCAAGGCTCCGGTTTAGAAAAGGCAAATCCAACACCTCGGAAGAATACGGAGACGGGCCCGCTTGCCCCGGAAGCTTCCGCGGCAAGTGCGCAGCTTCCGCAAGGACGCGAAGCCTCGCTCGTGTGGCGAAATCTCAAACAGGAAATCGTGCGGCGCGAACTGAGGGCAGGCGAAGGCCCGCGAGTCGTTCGACATGTAGCAAGAGAAAGCAAAAGCGCATGAACGGCGCGGGGGAAAAAGCCAGCAAATGAAACGGCGCGATGTCATCGGACGCGAGCTCACGTTTGGCGCGCCAATCCCTCGCGGATGGCGCATGGCGTGGTACGAACCGAAGCGCCGCGTGGCCGTTTATTTTCCGATGCCGCTGCACTGGCTGGCGGAAGCCGCGCGCGAAATTGCCTGGCGCATCGGAATTGCGTGGAACGCGGCCCGGCGCGAACGCCACGAGAGCCAGGAAATGCAGCGCACGTTCCGCGAGCGCCAGCGGCTTGCCGAGGAATATGCCGCCGGCTACCTCGCCGGCTGGCATGAATGTCTCGACGCGTGCGTTGAAGCGCTCGAGTGCCAGCCAAATTACCGGACAAAGCGCGAGAACTGATTTCGCCGATTACCGTAGCGGGGAGGCGCGAACGTGTTCAAGCCGCAGGAAATCTTCGACGTGTGCTACGGCAGATATTGCAGCCTGCGAAAGTGGCTCGGGCGGAAAACATCCGCCGTGGATCTCAAGAGGCCTTCGAGCGGCTACGTCTGGCGGCCGGAACGCGCGCGCGCGGCCGAATACATCGCCGATTTCGAAAAGGTTGCGCAACGCGCGCTCCGGAGGCCGGAATGGAAGGGACGCAGGAAATTGTTCGCGATTTATTTTTTGCGCGGCGTCGAGTACAAGCGGGCGATCGCGCTCGTCGGAGTGTCTGAAGGCACGTTTGATTATTGGTTTAAAGAAGTGAAGAAGGCCGTCGGAAGGGAATGCACCCGCGCGGGGATTTTTCCGCCGGGGAGGTATTTTCGAGAGCGCGGATGATGGAAGACGAGGCGATTAAGTCACAGGCCCCATCCGCGCATAAATCAGAGTGTATCGTGATTCGTTCTGATAATAGTAAACTGCCGGCGACGCGGCGTGGGGGATGCGCGGCGAGGTGGTTCCCCCAATCCAACGCCGTCAAAGAGTCGGGAATGAACAAACTGACCGTCAATCTTACAAACTGCTATGGAATCAAAAAGCTCTTGTACACGTTTGACTTCAAGCAGACTCGCTCGTACGCAATTTATGCGTCAAATGGATCCATGAAAACATCGCTAGCCCGAACGTTGAAGGATTACGCGGAAGGGAAGGAATCAGGAGACCTGATATTCACTTCACGAGCGTCATCTCGAACAGTCGTCGATGAGAATAGTGCTCCGGTCAATCCCGGAAACATTTTCGTTATTCTTCCTTACGACGCCGATTCTCATCTGTACGAAAATACCTCAGCTTTACTGGTCAACAAGGATCTGCGGACGGAGTACCAGGACATAAATGTTGAGCTCGACCAGTCCAAGAACTCACTCTTGGAAGCGCTCGCAAAGCAATCCGGCTCAAAAAGAGATTTGGAAAAGGAAATTTCTCTCACATTCACGGGCGCTGAGGACAAATTCTATTCGGCCATCTCTCGGATCGCGCAAGAAGCGCTCGACCAACAAGACGTTCCGCTATCTTCGGTTCCGTACGATGTTGTATTCGAAAAGAGGGTATTGGACTTTCTGCAAGATAAAGACGTGAAGTCAACGTTAGAAGCGTATGCAAGAGAATACGATAGGCTCATTTCCCAATCCACATTCTTTAAAAAGGGGATTTTCGAATATTACGACGCCTCAGAGATCGCCAAACACCTTGCGAAGCATGGATTTTTTAAGGCTGAACACACCGTATATCTCAACGGAAAGAAGCCGGTCAAGGTGACCACGGAGAAGCAGCTAGAGAAGATCATTAAGGAAGAGAGAGACGGAATAACAAGTGACCCAGAGCTTAAAAAGCAGTTCGACAAGCTGGAGAAACAGACCTACAAAAACGTTGCCATGCAAGCGTTCCGCGATTATTACTCGGCCAATGAGGGAATTCTGCCGCAGATATTGAATGTCACCAACTTCAGGCAGGAGGTGTGGAAGGCATACCTAAAGTCTCAGAGCGCATTGCTGTCGGATTTTATGAACAAATACACTGCGGTTAAAAAGAGAAAGGCCGAAATTGAGGAGCAGGCGGGCAAGGAGGAAACGCAATGGGACAGTGTTATTGATTTGTTCAACGAGCGATTTGCTGTTCCCTTTACTGTGGTTGCAAAGAATAAGGTTTCTGTAATGCTCGACTCCCGGGAGACCCCAAAGATCGGATTTGTATTTGAAGACAAAGAATCGAATGTTCCGGTAGAGCGTTCCGCGCTGATGGGTGTGCTGAGTCAAGGCGAGAGCAGAGCACTATACATGCTGGACATTTTGTTCGAGGCTAGAAGGCGGCAGGAGGACGGTCAAGAAACTCTCTTTGTCGCAGACGACATCGCGGATTCTTTCGATTACAAAAATAAATACGCCATAGTCGAGTACCTGAAAGAAATTTCCGAGCGAACGACTTTTAGACTCCTAATTCTGACCCACAATTTCGACCTTTTCCGTACGTTGGAAAACCGCGAGGTTGTCAATTATCCGCATTGTTTGATGGTGTCCAAGAGTGACTCGGCTGTGTCTCTTGAAAGAGCGTCGGGCATACGAAATGTTTTTGTGAGGAATTGGAAAAAGGAGTTTTTTACCGATTCGAAGAAGAGAGTGGCATCCATTCCGTTCATGCGAAATTTACTGGAGTTCATGAACGATGATTCCGATCCCAATTACATAAAACTAACTTCTCTTTTGCACTGGAAGCCAGACTCGGCTTCAATAACGAATACTGAGCTGGATGCAATATATCTGGCGCTTTTCGGCGGTTCTGGGGCGTTCGCACATCCACAGAAGCTTGTAATCGACACCATCCACGAATCGGCGGTCGAGTGTCTGACCGCGGGCGATGGGATAAACTTTGAAAACAAGATAGTCCTTGCTATCGCAATACGCCTTGCGGCCGACAAATTCATGGTGGAGAAAATTGCCGACCCGGCGTCTGTGGCGGCGATCAGCTCTTGCCAAACACCGCGCTTACTGGAGAAGTACGAGGAATTAGTTGCGAGCAAACCCGAGAAAACTCAGAACTGCAAGGTGTTGCGGCGCGTTGTCCTAATGACGCCAGAGAATATTCATCTGAACTCCTTTATGTACGAGCCGATCTTGGATATGTCTGACGTACACTTGAGAAATCTCTACCGGGACGTCATCTCGCTGACTTGAATGCCACGCGCCTGACTACGGACGCAAGAGGCGGAAGAGGACTGTGCGGGCCAGGAGCAGCAGCGCCATCCAGGGCGAGGTGATGGAGGTGATCGCCATCTGCGCGGCGGTGAGGACGTGCCCGACCTTGTCGGCTTCTTTCTGCGTGTCGCGCGCATTCTCGCCGATCAGCCCGGCGAGATAGACGGCCTGATACTGCTTGAAATCCGTGCCGCAGTGATCGCACGTTCCGCCGTGATTTTGCGCATACCAGCATTTCGGGCACTCGAAGCGCAGCGTGGTGTGGCAGCGCGTGCAGAACTTCACATCCTCCCAGTTATCGAGTTTGCATTTTGGGCAGACCATGATTCCACGCGCCGTCCATATGCTTGAGAATGTGCTACCACTGCACGAGCGGTGGCGAAACCGGCGGCCCTTTCGGACCGCCCGGATAACGCTGCCGCGATTTCAGATCAACGCTTGAAGAGTTTGCGAAATACCTTCAAGCCGGAAAATGACTCCGCCGGCTTGGAAGTTTCCTTGCTTACCGGTGTGACCTTGTCTTCATCGCTGCAGTCGAATCGATCGCCATCGAGTTTGTTTTTCTCGCGCACGGCGTCGTCGCATAGCTTGCTGAATTCGTCGCGATTGTACTTGAGCTTCGGCTTGGTGCTGGTGCGATGGGATGGGTAGAGAATCTTCCGCGCCTTCGCCGTTTCCGAGGACTCGGTGTTCTGCACCATCAAATGCGCCTTCTTGCGGAGCGGGGCGAGCAAACGAACCATGTGTCCGAGCTTTTCCTGCTTGAACGGCTTGGCCATACAGATGATCGCGCCGACGGCGTGCGCATTCGCGTAGTCGCTTGGATAGGCCGAGCGCGTTGTGAGAATCACGGGGATGCTTCGGAGCCGCTCGTCCTTCTTGATGGACGCGCAGAGATCGTAGCCGTGCATGCCGTCGCCTTCGATTTCGGCGACCACCACCGCGGGAACACTGTTTGCAAGGAGCTCGCGAGCCTCAGCGGCGGAGCCGACGCCCATCGCGCTATAGCCGTCGTTGTTTAGATAGCTGCACATCGTCGTGCGCGCGCGCTCGTCGGATTCGACCACGAGTATCTGCGCGCGTGCCTGCTCGGCCGGCGCGACCATATCGGCGGGAGTGGCCGGCTCGGCGAGTGTCCTTTCCGCCGCGAAGCTGCGGCCGCCGGAATCAACCAGAGCTTCTTCCGTAGCCTGCGCCTTGTCGAAGCAGATCGCCACGCCCTTGCGGCCATCGGCCAGCGTGACGTGACGCACCACCCGGCCGATTTGTTCGGCATAAACTTCTCCGGGAATCGCGCTGTACGGGAATACCACCGCGACTTCCATGCCGTTCTTGTAGCTCGAGAGCTGCGAGAGAAACAGCAAGCCGCTGCGGGAGACGTCTACCGTCGTGGTGATTTCACTTGGGCCGTCATCGGTGATGTGGACCGGCCGGACTCGCACGGGCGCGGAGATCAGCGCGCGGCGCCGCTTGCGGCGGTCTTCTCCCGACGGGCGAGCCTTGTGGCCGTGCTCGGATTTCGTGTGTGAATGCGCGGAGTGGCTGTGGCCGCCGTGCCCCGCGGCGTGATCGGCGTGGCTCGCGCCGTTGCCGTGCGCGGGCTCGGCGTGCGCCGGCGAACTTGCCTGCGGCGCGGGCGCGTGGCTATCTTCCAATTCGACTTCCGGCATGCTGCCGCCCACCACGATAACTCCACTCGCCTCCGACGGGTGCTCCAGCGAAGCGTTGTCCGGAGCGTAGGCTCCCGACGGGCCGTCGGTGCCATCAATTTCTATCTCGTCAGCGATCGCCGCGCCGCTGAAGCTGATCGGCTCCGCTGCGGAATTTTTCCCCTGCTCGCTGAACTTGTCAGAGTGTCTGAATTTGCGCATCCTCATGCTCCTCAGTGTCGTCGGCCATTCTTCCGCCTAAGCGCCGGAACCGTGCCAGCTCTGGAAGGGCAGTACCCCTCCGACAGCACTAAAGGTAGCAATTTAATCCGTCAGGACGCTCTAGCGGGATGGTTACATTCTGTGGGTACCGTCGTACTACTAGTAACTACAGCCCAAAACAGAGCTGAGAGCACTAATTGTCCGCCACACGCGAAAAGGCCCATTTTTAGGGACGATTAGCGCCTTCGCACCGAGCGCCCTGTCCAACCGTACAGTCGCTGACACCAAGGACACAGCCCCGGACCATACGGACACCATTCGCGCGAACACGCCGATGCACCGCTGGTTTTGTAGGGCTGGTCGGCAGACCAGCCGCCTTCAGGTTTTCACGCAGGCTTCGAGACGTTGCGACGATCGACGAACCCCGGCGTCCGCCGCGGCGGACGCCCGACGGGTGCCATCTGCACGATCACGTCCTTCCGACGAGATTCGCGCCCGTGCAGCGATCATGCGAAGCCGCCCGCACTGGCACCACCGCGCCGCCTGTCCGCCGGGCCGGGTAGGGATGGAGCACGGCGGCGCGCGCGGGCCGCGTGGCGGTCGCTTTCGCCTGCTACATTCAAACTGTGATCGTTTGCCCGAATTGCGGTTTCCAGCAGGATGGCGGCGACAAATGCGCGAAATGCTCGTCGCTCTTCGCCTATTACGCCGAGACGGCTTCGCAAATCACCAACGGCGGCACGCTCTATTCTCCGCGCGTAAACGACGGCAAGGCGCCCAACGAGGCAGTTGAAATCCCCGACGAGCCCAGCCCATTCGCCGGCTTGCGCACGTTTTATCGCCGCGCACGGTGGGTCGCGCTGGCCTTCGTCGTCCTCATCTTCATGTTGATTCTCCGCAAAGGCGCGCCTCCGCCCGTCAAAGTGGACCCGAATGCCGCCGTGCGCGCCGAGGAAAAAATCCGAGTTTCGGAAGCCGCCTCCTCTGTGGGCCAGCCGCATCAACTGCAGCTCGATAACGTCGAGCTGAATTCCTATCTGAATCAGAATCTCGCGATCAACGGGCGCACGGAGCCCGCGAGCGCGACCCCAGTTCCATCTTCGCCGCTGCCCTCGGCGAATGGCGCCGCGATTCCCGCAAGTCCGGCTGCGGCTCCGCAGACGTCACCACAAAGCGCGCCAACGCTCGAAGAAGTGCAGTCGTCAGTGAAGGATGTTCGCGTGGACATGCAAGGCGACCTCGTGAAGGCGTACATCGTCTACGATTTCCACGGCCAGGATCTTTCTCTCGAGCTTGACGGCCATCTGCACGCCGAAGGCGGATACCTGAAGTTCGAGCCCGTCAGCGGCTCGCTCGGCTCGCTTCCGCTGCCGACGAGCGTATTGCAGTCTGCCGCCGATCAGCTGCTCAATTCGCCCGAGAACCGCGAAAAACTGAAGCTCCCACCCGACGTCTCCGACATCCAGATTGTCGATGGACAGGTCGTCGCCACTTACAAGTAGCGGTAGCGCGCCGCACGATATTGTTTTTTGTAGGGCTGGTCGTAAGACCAGCCGCTTTTAGGTTTTCCCGCATGCCTCGCGATCTCGCCACGATCGACGATCCCCGGCGTCCGCCGCGGCGGGCGCCCTACGGGTGCCGGCCGAGAAATCACGCCGGTTCGGGCAGGTTTTCGTAGGGCTGGCCGGGGGCTGGCCGGTACTGAGGACTTCCACCGAATTCGATCGCTCGCCCTCGCATGCCTTTGGGTTGGCTGAGAAAACTTTGCCCGCCGGAGTACCCCAAATTCCTACGTGCCTGCGAGGGCGAACGACCGTTGCCGGGCTCCGTGCTTGGGCGGCGGAGCGGCGGCAAAACCGAGATACAGTAGGTGCCCCTTTTGGGAGCCGGAAGGTAGCGGGAAACGAGGCGGCCGGCAATTCGGAAAAGTACGGAAAAGGGCTGCGATTTTACCTACGTAGAGCGTCTAGGTAGTTCCCGGTTCCGTTCGGTACGGACTGGAACTACAAGGGAAATTCATTAGCACTCCGGCAATTTATACTTGACAGCATATTAACTACGGAGTACTTTCCAAATTGTTAACCGGTGTTTCCGGCCGATGCTTCGGGTCCTGAGCGTGATGGGGGTTGCGCTCGATCGGGCCTCTAATATCCAAATTCTCTCGCAGCCCACGATCCCGCAGGCCTCTCTGAAGTTCGCCGTTGAAACGCGACTCCCGACGACGTTTGCTCATGAACATTGTGAAATCTGATCGTCATTACGCCGGAGTGGTGGATGATTGACGGCCCGCAACCGCACCGCGGCGCCGCACCGCGCCGCGCTATACCTCATTCCGCCGAGCGCCATCCGCCGGCACCCGGCGCCGTCCCGGCGACACCGTCAAATCCATCTCGCGCTGGTTTCCAGCAATCCGAAGAGGCCGCTCTCGAGCGGGACGCCCAAATCCTGGCGCTCATCGGCTCGCTGGACGAAGTGCTCTTCGAATTCGCCCCCGACACCACGATCCTCAACATCTGGGCGATGGACGATTCTCTTCTCGTGCGCCCCAGATCCGAGATGATCGGAAAGACATTGTCCCAGCTGCTCGGCGCCGAGTTCTCAGCTCCTTTCGAAGAAATGTTCCAGCGCGTGGTGATGACGGGGAAGGGAGATTACATCGAGTACAGTGTTGTGCTGGAGAAAGGACCCGTTTCCGCGCTCGGACGCGTTACGCGGATGTCCAGCCGCTCTGGCGCGCCCCCGACGCTCTGGATGCTGGCGCGCGACATCACGGAACAAAAGCGCGCCGAGGAACGCGAACGGGAACTTTCCGCGCGAATATTGCAAACGCTCGACGAGGAACGCCGCCACACATCGCAATTCCTCCACGACACGACCGTACAGAATCTCGTCGCCCTCAAAATGAATCTCGGCAGGGCACTCCGTCTATCCGGCGCGGAGCACCCTCTGCTGCGCGAGGTGATTGCCGAGAGCATCGGCTTGGCCGAAGTGTCGCTGCAAGAGGTGCGCACGCTCTCCTATCTCCTCTATCCGCCGATTCTCGATGAAGCGGGGCTCGAACCGGCGCTGCGCTGGTATGCAAAGGGATTCAGCAGCCGGAGCGGCATTCAGACCCACGTGGAAATTTCCGACGGCCTTGGCCGCTTTTCGAGAGATGTCGAAACCGCAATCTTCCGCATTATCCAGGAGGCGCTCGGCAACGTTCATCGCCATTCCAGCAGCCTCGTGGCATTTGTCCGGCTCGTTCGCATGGGTTCCGATGTCGTGCTCGAAGTCGAAGATCAGGGCAAGGGTATGGCCGCGGTGCCGGGCGCCCCGGCTGAGGGCGCGACGCCCGCGCCGGGAATTGGCATCGCGGGGATGAGCGGACGAGTGAAACAACTCGGCGGCACGTTTTCAATTTCATCCGAATTGGGCAAGGGGACCATGATTCGCGCGACGCTGCCGGCCACAGCGCCCGCCGCCGTGGCCCCATCGGTGCGGCGCGCGGCAGCGGGGAGCGCAGGCTGACGCGCGATTCCACGAGATTTTCCGGTGTTCTCGTCCCTGGCGCCGTAATCAATCAGGCGCCGGGGATACAAAATGCAGGTGCGGTGTTTTCACAAAACGAAAGGATGACGAACCATGCGATTGCACTTACAGCAGGGAGCCGGAAGTAGATTTCGCGCGCTTCAGAGTTTTTCTCCAGCGCGCAGGCCGATGGAGCGCAAAGTGATTCAACGCCGCGCAGCATTGAGGTCCAAATCGCGCGCCGACGCGAATCTAAATATGTTTCCCGACACGCCGCCCATATCGAGAGTGCTGATATCCGATGACCACTCCGTTGTCCGGCGCGGCGTGCGCGCCCTGATTGAGACCGACCCGTCGCTCGTGGTGGTGGGCGAGGCGGCGACCGGCTCGGAAACGATCGAGCAAGTGATGAAGTTGAAGCCCGATATCGTCGTGCTCGATATTTCGCTGCCCGAGCAAAATGGCCTCGACGTCACGCGCTTGCTGCGCCGCGAGTCTCCCGAAACGAAAATCGTGATTCTCACGATGCATTTTGCCGAGGAGGTCGCGCGCGAATGCCTTCGCGCCGGGGCGCGGGCGTACGTGGTGAAAACCGATAGCAACGACGACGTTCTCTCGGCCGTGCGCGCCGCTCGCGACGAGCGCGCCTTCTTCACCCCGCAGATCAAGGATCTCTACTACACCGGCTACATGGATTGCGTCCCCAACGCGCCGCCGGGCGCCGACGGCGAAATCCCGGTGGACCGCCTGACCCCGCGCGAGCGCGAAGTGGTGAAGATGCTGTGCGAGGGCATGAGCAACAAGGAAGTGGCGTACCAGGTGGGCATCAGCACGCGCACGGTGGAATCGCATCGCAACAACGTCATGCACAAGCTGAATCTGGATGCCTTCAGCCAGCTGGTGCGCTACGCCATCCGCCACGGCGTGGTGAATCCGTAAAGTCGATTCGGGGCGGTGTACGTAGGGCTGGTCGTGAGACCAGCCGGTTTTTTGCTGCCCGGCGAGGCGAAAAGCCAAATCGTGAAAAGCCGGTCCGTCTGCCGCGATGTCTACGTCCCGGCCCGGCCGGGACGACGGACCCTACGGGTGCCGCGCTGCCAATCACGCGAACCGTGCGAAGGTTTCTGTAGGGCTGGTCGTCCCGATCAGATCGGGACGCAAAAACCGCGTAAGACGAGCCGCTTTTTTTTGGAATCGCCGCATCCGCGCGGAAAATCTTATGAAGTCGCGGGCAGGATGCCCACGCCACGAACAAAAAAGGCTGGCTCTCACGAGCCAGCCCTTTGTGTTTGAGGCAGATTCTGCGTTCGGCTAGTAAACGATCTTCAATCCGAAATAGATCGTGCGCGTTCCGCCATTCGTCAGATTCGGCGTGCCGAATCCAACTCCTTCCCCTTGCAAGCCGGCGTCCTCGATGTTCGCATCCACCGTCGCGAAATCCGGATGGTTGAAGACGTTGAGCATCGTCATGTGGAACTGGATGTAGTTGCGCTCGGTAAACTTGATGTTCTTGTAGAGGCCGAAATTGCCGCTGTTCGTCCAGTAGTCCCGGCCAACGTTCCGCGCAACGGTTCCGAATGGCGATCCGAACACGGAATTCGAGATGAATCCATTGCCGATGTAGCGAACTTGATCCTTAGTGACCGTGGTGACGACTGAATTTGGGGAACTAGGGCCGCCTGTGGCATTCAGCCCGTTCAGCGATACGAGGGTCGTCGGCGCCACGGCGCAAACCGGAAGCGTCGCCGGATTGTACCCAAATTCATATTGTTCGGCGCACTCGTCTCCTGCGTAAACGCCTACGGTGTTCGCCGGCGCCGACGGATTGCCCCAGAACGGCCGGGCGAAATCGTACAGCCCGACGATGCTCGAGTTGAAGACGTAGTCATTCGGAGGGTTCACGCCGTTGGCGAAGTACGAAAGCGACTGGAGATAAAACTGAACCGGAGTATAGCCCTGCCCCGACGTGATGGCGTACGTGCCGGCGATACCCCATCCGCCGAGAACGTGGCCGATGATGCCTTGCTGATGCCGGAACGCCGGAATCTGCTCGTTAAAGCTGACCGTCCAGCTGTTCGGGAAGTCCAGCCCGGAAATGCCGTGCTCTCCGCTCTCGTAGTTGAAAGGATTCTGGGCGAAGGCAAGGCTGCTTCCGCCGGCGACGGTGGTCTGGAACGCCGCCGAGGCGTTGTCGGTGGTCTTGCTATGTGTGAAGGCCGTGATCAACGTCAGTTGATTAAATAGATTCGTGGCGCGCAACTGGGCTTGGAAAGCTTGATAATCCGAATATCCGAAGTTCCCGATTTGCGCCACGACTCCCAGGTTGCAGTTCTCGCGTCCGTAGGCGGAAGCGATGGCTGGAGTCGTGCATGGCGTGACGCTGGAAGGAACGACATTCGGGAACGTGCCTTCGAAGCCAAGCACCTCGGGGTTTTCGTTGATGGATTGGAAAAGATTCGTCGCGTGGTTTCCGACGTACCGCAGCTCGAGCGCGACGCTCTTGCTGATTTCGCGCTGCAGGCCCAATGACCAGCTCTGGACGTGATCGGGTCCGAAATTTGGCGTCAGCGAGAATTCCGTGTCGTTTCGTGGATCCTGCACGCCCGTGACGAGATAGCTTGCCAGAGATTGCCGGACATTCACGCCGGTGGGGTCGGCGATCAGCGGCGGACCGGGAACTCCGGTATTCGGATTGCCGATCGTCTGCGAGAGGGAGAGCGGCGCGAAGTACGGGAACAAAATGTAAATGTTGTAGAAAGGCGGATCGAACGCCCGGCGATATCCGCCGCGGATCACCGTCTTATCCTTGCCGAATAGCCCTTCCCAGAAATGCGGCGTGTAGGCGAATCCGACATTCGGCCCGAAGAGGCTCTTGATCGAGGGCAGCGCCGGGAGCGTGGTGACGGATTGCGGCAAAGTTGGGTCCCAGAAGGGCGAGGAGCCCGATTGATCCGCCACGCTCAGGTTGTGAAGCAGGTTGAAAGGTTGGCCGTAGTAGGACCACGTCAGGCCGAGATTCAGCGTGAAATTCGGCTTGATTTTCCAATCGTCGCCGACGTACAGGAACGTGTCATGCTCGAGGAAGTTCAACGTCGGATTTCCCTGAGTGATCGCGTCATAGGCCGGGGTATTCGTCCCAATGCCTCCGTAGTCGGAGAAGGTGTAGACGCCGTTGTAATTCGGCAGAAAAACGTTGGGAGAATATTGGCGGGTAAAGTTGACTCCGGCTTTCAGCTGATGATTGCCGAAGGACTTGCTGTAGTTGTCTTGAAACTGATACGTGTTGACGATGCGTCCTTGTGGAAAGCCCGATGGCACGCCGAATCCCAGGAGTCCCGGCGCCTCAAAGCCGATCGAGGCCAGCGCATCGCCTATGTTTTGTTGGCTCGGTACCGTGCCGAGGGTGTTGCCTCCGAATTCCACATTTTCCCGTCCCCAACTGGCGCGAAATTGATTGAGCGAGGTCGCCGAGAACGTGTGCGTCCAGTCTATCAGCATCAACTGCGTTAGCGAGGGAACGTTGACGGGGTAGCCCGCCGCTTGCGCGCCGTAAACATTGAGGTAGTTCGCCTTCTCGAAGACATAGCGGCCGAACAACCGATCGTTCTTGCCGAGAACCAGATCCATCTTATAGATCCAGTCGAATTCGTGATAGCTCGTGTTGAGAACCCTCTCGACGCCGCCCAGTTCGGTGTTGCAACCGGTGCCGCCGTCGTTCGGAACCGTGGCGTTCGGGTAGTCAACCACCTGAGTGGTGCCGGGCAAAACCTGCGGGCTTCCGCCGCCAATCGCGTACGGGCCGAAGTTCTGCAGCGCGGTGACCGCGGCGCTTCCGGGCCAGCAGCTCGCCAGCTCCGCTACGCCGGTAGGCGTCGGAGTGAGCGCGCCCGTCGCGTAGTTCGTCACGGAAGGCGAGAGCTGCGCGTCGAATCCGCCGAAAACGAACACGTGGTCCTTCCAGAGCGGGCCGCCGACCGTCGTGCTCGGGGAATTAAAATTCGAATGCGGAACCTTCGTGAGGTCCTCGAAATACTTCTGCGTGTTCGAGAGCGTGTTGAGATCCGAATTGTTCTCGACGTCCGAAACTGTGCCGTGCCAGGTGTTTGTTCCGCTCTTGGTAATTTCGTTCACCACCGAACCGGCGTTCCGTCCGTATTCCGCGCCGAAGTTGTTGGTAACAATCTGATATTCAGTGACCCAGTCCGTGTTGGAGAGGAATAATGCGGGCCCGCCGATCGAATTATCGTTGTTGTTTTGTCCGTCCACCTGCTGGTCGTTGTTCTCGCCGCGCAGGCCGTTGACGCTGAAGCCCGGGCCGTTCGTGTTCGAGAAGTTGATGTCGCGCGTGCTGACCACACCCGGAACTTCCAGCGCGAGGTAATCGAGGCCTTCCTGTTCGTTCACGCCGGTGAAAGTCGTGATTTGTTGATCCGTGAAAGTATTGGTGATCTGCGAGGTCGTGGACTCAACCAGCGGCGGCGCGGCCGTCACTTCGACGGTTGCGGTCTCGGCGCCGAGTTCAAGCGAGATGCCGCCCAGGCTATTGTCGGCGTTCACCTGTACGGCGGCGCCGGCGACTTTCTCGTTTCGGAATCCCGACTTCGAGATCGTGAGGTCGTAGATGCCGACGGGCAGGAAGCCCAGCTTGAAATATCCCGTCTCATTCGTTTGCGCGACTTCGACCGCGCCCGTCTGAGTGTTTTTCGCCGTAATGCTTGCGCCGGCCACGGCAGCCCCGGTGGGATCAATCACCGATCCGGAAATCGAGCCGGTGGTGACTTGCGCGTTCGATGGAATTGCGAAAACGAAGAACGCCGTCGCCAATGCGATCGCATGGACCAACACGCTGATTCGTTTCATCTCAGATTTCCTCCTGAGAGACACCGAGTCTGGATTTTCAATTTGTTCGATATTCGGTTTCGGGGAGTGGCGGGGGCGTACAGGCATGTTTCCGCGTCCGCCGCGGACGAAGAACGCGCATAAACTTTGGAAATTGACATAGTCCCCGCAATCTAGCCTCGCAAACGATTTGCCAGTGTGAGGATTCTATGCGCTTTCGATAAGTCCCGTTGCCACATTAACTTACGGCTCTGGTCGAAACGATTCTAGAGATCGGGAGGTATGTACGGCGCCTGCGCATATGAAATTTCACATAACGCTTCAAAATTCAAGATGTTAGATTGGGTGGAAATCCATTGTAGGGTTTCGTAGGGCTGGTCGTAAGACCAGCCGCGTTTCCGAACCGTTGGCGATCATCGCCTACGGCAACACCGGCGCGTGTCACCACGCGCCCTACGATTGCCGGCCGATCGATTACGGTCGGGTGCCTCTGCGGGTGCCGGCCGCCACGAGATTTGAGCTTCCTAGATGGGCGCCCGGCGCAAATAAAAAGGGCGGCACGCGAATGCGAGCCGCCCTTTGCTTCGCCTGCTTCGCCGAGAAGGCCGCCGACTAGAAAACGACCTTCAAGCCGAAGAAGATTGTGCGAGTCACTGTCGCGGACGAGGAGCCCCCTCCGTTGAAGAGATTTGGCGTCGCGAATCCCACGTTTTCGTTCGTGAACCCCGCGTCTTCGATGTTCGCGTCTATCGAGTTGAAGTTCGGGTGATTGAAGACGTTGAGCATCGTCATGTGGAATTGAAGAACGTCGCGCTCAGTGAATTTAATGTTCTTGTAGAGCGCGAAATTCCCAGCGTTCGTCCAGAAATCCCGCCCCACGCTGCGCGGCACGTTTCCGAAAGGCGTTCCAAACACGGAGTCGGCGACGATCCCGTTGCCGATGTACCGCACCTGGCTCTTCGTCACTGGCGTGATCGTCCCGGTAGCGTTGAGCGCATTGAGCGAAATTAGAGTCGTCGGCGTGGTCGTGCAGACTGGTATGGTTGCGGGCGCACCGAAACCTACCTGCTCGGCGCATTCGTCTCCGGCGTAGACACCCACTGAATTCGCCGGTGCCGACACGTTGCCCCAGAACGGCCGCGCGAAGTCATACAGCCCGACGATGCTGGAGGCGAAAACGTAATCATTCGGCGGATTCACGCCGTTCACAAGATACGAGAACGACTGCAGGAACTCCTGGATCGGAGTGAACGATTGTCCCGACGTGAGGCCGTAAGTCCCTGCCACGGCCCACCCGCCGAGTACATGGCCGATAATTCCTTGCTGATGCCGGAATGCCGGGATCTGCTCGTTGAAACTGAGCGTCCAGCTCTCCGGGAAATCGAGTCCGGATCTTCCGTACTCTTCTCCCTGAAAGTTGAACGGGTTCTGTGAGAAGGCAAGGCTGCTGCCGCCGGCCACGTTGGTGTTGAACGCTGTTGTGACGTTGTCGAGCGTCCTGCTGTAGGTGTACGACGTGCGCAGCGTTAATTGGCGCCACAAATCGGTGGTGCGCAGCTCCGCCTGGAACGCCTGGTAATTGGAATACCCGGTATTGCCGAGTGACGCTTCGACGCCCAGATTGCAATTCGCGCGGCCGAGCGCCGGGCTGGGACCGCCGGACGGAGGAGGCGCCACGTTTGGCGTCGTGCAGGCAGTCACGCCCGAAGGAATCAGCGAAGGATACAGTCCCTGAATTCCCGATACCAGCGGATTGCCATTGATGGATTGGAAGAGCGAGCCGGCATGATTTCCGACGTAGCGAAATTCGAGCGCTGCTCCCTTCGTTAGTTCCCGCTGAATCCCGAGAGACCAGCTCTGCACGTGATCCGGACCGAAGCTTGCCGGCAAGGAGAACTGCGAGAACGACCGCGGATCGAAAACGCCCGGAGTCAAATCGCTCGCGAGGGAAGCGCGAACGTTTGTGCCGGTCGGATCGGCAATCAACGGTGCCCCAGGAATCCCGGCGTTCGGGTTGCCGATGGTCTGCGAGAACGAAAGCGGCGCGAAATAGGGGAAGAGAATGTATATGTTGTAGAACGGCGGATCGAAGGCGAGGCGGTAGCCGCCGCGAATCACGGTCTTCTCGTGGCCGAAAATCCCCTCCCAGAAATGCGGCGTGTACGCGAAACCCGCGCTCGGCCCGAAGAGATGCTTGATCGAGGGCAGAGCAGGCAGCGTCGTGTCCGCGAGCGGAAGGCTCGGATCCCAGAAGGGAGAGGAGCCGGACTGATCTTTCACGCTGAGATTGTGAATCAGATTGAACGGCTGGCCGTAGAACGACCAGGTCAATCCGAGATTCAGCGTGAGATTATCTTTGATTTTCCAGTCGTCGCCGGCGTACAGAAACGTGTCGTACTCGAGGAAATTCAGGATCGGATTTCCCTCGGTGATCGCCGTCGTCGCTGGCGTGTTCGCCGCAAGCGTGCCCCAGTTGGAAAACGAATACACGCCGTTGTAATTCGGAAGGAAAGTGTTCGGAGAATATTGGCGCGTCCAGTTCACGCCGGCCTTCAGCTGATGCTTGCCGGTGGTGAAGCTGAAGTTGTCCTGAAGCTGATACGTATTCACGATGCGGCCCTGAGGAAAGCCGGAAATGACGCCAAAGGTTCCGAGCCCCGGCGTCTCGAATTTAATTTGCGCCAGGGCGTCTCCGACATTCCCCGATTCCGGAACGGTTCCTAATGTGTTGCCGCCGAACTGCACGTTTTCACGGCCCCAGCTCGCGCGGAATTGATTCAGAGCGCGAGCGGAAAATGTGTGCGTCCAGTCAATCAGCATCAACTGCGCGAGCCCGGGAACGTTGATCGGATATCCCTCGGCCGCGTCGCCGCTTTGGACGTTCAAAGAATTCGACTTCTGAAAAATGTAGCGGCCGAAGAGCCGGTCGTTTTTCCCGAGCACGAGGTCCATCTTGTACATCCAGTCGTATTCATGAAAGCTCGTGTTGAGAGTGCGCTCGACGCCGCCAAGCTCCGTGTTGCAACCGGTTCCGCCATCGTTCGGAACCACGGCGTTCGGATAGTCAACGACTTGCTGGGTGCCGGGAAGGACCTGCGGGCTTCCGCCGCCGATCGCGTACGGGCCGATATTCTGGAGCGCGGTGACCGCGGCGCTTCCGGGCCAGCAACTGGCTAGTTGCGCGACCCCCGTCGGCGTCGGAGTGAGCAATCCGTCTGCGTAAGTCGTCACGCTCGGGGAGATCTGTGTGTCGAACGCGCCGAAGACGAATACGTGATCCTTCCAGAGCGGCCCGCCGATCGTCGTGCTCGGCGAGTTGAAGTTCGAGTGCGGCACTTTCGTCAAGCCCGAGAAGTATTTTTCCTGGTTCGTCAGAGAATTGAGATC
This sequence comes from uncultured Acidobacteriota bacterium, assembly GCA_963838705.1. GTDB lineage: Bacteria > Acidobacteriota > Terriglobia > Acidiferrales > UBA7541 > Palsa-147. The sequence goes on from CAWIRU010000009.1 coordinate 245,458, forward strand.
CGAATTATTTTCGACATCGGAAACCGTGCCGTGCCATGTGTTCGTGCCGCTCTTCGTGATTTCATTCACCACGCTGCCGGCGTTGCGGCCATATTCCGCGCCGAAGTTGTTGGTCACGATTTGATATTCCGTCACCCAGTCCGCGTTGGACAAAAAGAGGGAAGGGCCGCCGATCGAATTATCATTGTTGTTCTGCCCGTCCACCTGCTGGTCGTTGTTTTCTCCGCGCAGGCCGTTGACGCTGAAGCCGGGGCCGTTGTTGTTGGTGTACGCGCTCAGGTCGCGCGTGCTATTCACTCCGGGGACCTGGAGCGCGAGGAAGTCGAGGCCTTGAAATTCGCCGACGCCGGCAAATCCCGTGACGGTCTGATCGGTGAATGTGTCGGTGACTTGAGATGTGTCGGCCTCAATCAGTGGCGGCGCGGCTGTCACTTCAACCGTTGCGGTCGCCGTCCCGAGCTCGAGCTTGATGCCGCCGAGATTGTTGTCGGCATTGACGACGACTTCGGCCGCTGAAATTTTCACGCTGCGGAACGACGCTCTTTCGATGCTGACGTCGTAGGAACCGACGGCGAGAAAGCCCAGCTTGAAATAGCCGGTATCGCTCGATTCCGCGACGGCCGTGGAGTGCGTGGCGCGATTCGTCGCTATAATTGTCGCTCCCGGGACGGCCGCGCCGCTCTGATCCATCACCGTGCCCGAAATCGATCCCGTCGTAACTTGCGCTTGCGCGGGAAATGCAAGCACCGCGCTTAACGCTATTAAACTGATTGCCGTCGCTGCCGTCGTTAGCGCTATTCGGCGAATTCGTTCCATCGAGTCCCCACCTCCCGCGAGATTTGCGGATTCACTGGCGTTCCTTCGCATGCCTTTTTAAATCCGCCGCGCGCCTCGATTCATTCCGCTACGAATATTCGGATTGTTCGCGTGAGTTCGGCAGAAACGCGAGGCGCACGCAAATTCACGGAGGTATTCGCAAGTCGCTTGCCAGTCGAAATGATTTTCAGAATTTCGCGGAGTCGCTGAAAACGGAGGGAACTAAAAGCAGAGTTGCGCGCTGGAACGCGCGTCCGCTGCACAAAAGTTCAGCCGTGTCCGAATATTCAAAAGCGCTCTTTCCGATTTTCGTGCATCGAAGCGTATGAAGATTCGTAGCAGCGCAGAAAATTCGCGAGACTAACTTGAAGTTGGAAACCGTAGGGCTGGGCGGCAGGCCGGCCGGTTTTTCGCGCACAACCGGTGCGTCTGCCGACCGACCCTACAATTGCCGCGAATGCAATCGCAGCGCCGGCGTTCCGCCGGCGTTTTTCCGCCCGGCTGCTCCACAGAAAATCGCCGGCAAGATGCCGGCGCGACGACGGCCCCATTTCCTGAATCTCACGCCCCCAAATAAAAAAGGCCGGCATGCGCCGGCCTTTCGTTCGGAATTTCTAAATTTAGTTTCCGGTGATTTACGCCTTGGCTGCCGCTGCTGCTACGGCTGCTGCCGCTGCGGCTCCGGCCTTTTTGCGGCGTCCACCGCGCCGTGTCCGCTTGAGCGGCTTGTCGGGAGCTTCGCCAATCAACTCGGCGCTCCAAATGCTGGTCACGAACTTCTTGATACCATGATCGTCAAAATCAATCATGGTGCGTTCGGAATTCGACTCGGTCACGATCCCCATTCCGTAGATGTCGTGACGGATTGCCTGGCCTTCTTCTAAAACCTGCACGGTTTCCTCCTTGAATAGTGCGGCGGAAAATTGCGGTTGGTTCTGACGGCTTCTACTGGCTGAGGCTTAGGAAAGAGCGGGGTAGCGTTGCCGCCACCCCGCCCCAGCGAACTAGAGGCTTACGACGTTCTCTGCCTGCAAGCCCTTCGGGCCCTTCTTGACCTCGAACTCGACAGCCTGTCCCTCATTGAGGGACTTGTAGCCGTCGGCCTGAATGGCCGAAAAGTGTACGAAAACATCCTCGCCGGACTGGCGCTGAATGAACCCGTATCCCTTGCTGGCGTTGAACCACTTTACTGTTCCTTGTTCTTTCACTTCGGTATTACCTCGTTAATTTAAAGCTATTTGCGCTTCTCGTTCGCCTCTAGGCGTCATAAAAAAAGGCCGCAGGGCATGGTTGCCTTGCAGCCTCGAAACTACGTCTCTGAAAGCAAACACAAGAGCAACAAACGCAACCCCAGCCTAACATAGGAACTCGGCGATTTCAATACCCTTGGTGATAAATACCGCAGATTACCGGGGTTAGGGGTAATAGAACCACCCAGGCAGCCGCGCACCTCTCGTAGGGCTGGTCGCCAGACCAGCCGCTTTTCTGCCCCGCGGCGCGAATTCGGCAACCGGTTCATCGTAGCGCCGGCATCTTGCCGGCGTCTTTTCGCGCGGCGGCGCGACACAAAATCGCCGGCAAGATGCCGGCGCTACGATTGCACTCTCGCCGATTCCGCGATCACGCTGCGCGCTCGTTTGTTCTCCGCAAATGCCACAATAGCGCCACGCCCAATATCACTGATGCGAGGCTCGCCGTCTGCGCGTTCGTCATTCCGAGGAATGAGCGCGGATTGATGCGAATGAACTCGACCAAAAAACGCGCGACACCCGTCGTGATCATGTACGCGGCGAAAATGAAACCATCCGGCCGCCAAGCGGCAATTTTCTCGCGGCCCGACTCCTTGGTGTGCGCATTTGCCGCGTCATTTTCACGACGCGCGCTCCCCGCGCCCAGACGCCACAGAAACCACGTGATCAGCAGCGCGACGAGAAATTCGTAAATCGGCGTTGGGTGAACGCGCTCGGTCGTCGGCACGAGTCCATTCGGAAAGCTCATGCCCCACGGCAACGTGGTCGGAATGCCGTAATCGCCGTCGCCCGAGAGCAAGCATCCGATTCGCCCGATTCCATATCCCAGCGCGCATGCCGGCGACGCGATATCGAAGAGCCGCAAAATCGGAATTTTGAATTTCCTGCCGAGATAAATAAACGCCGCGATTCCCGCGATCAGCCCGCCGAACCACGCGAATCCGTACGAGGAGAAAAGTTCCCCCAGCGGATTGGCGAAGAATTCCCGAGGCGATTCGAGAACGTGATAGAGCTTCGCGCCGATCATTCCCGCGATCGAAGGCACCGCGACAAGTGTTTCCGCCTCGGCATCAATGCCGCGCCGGCGCAGGTCCGCGCGCAGGACGAAATACGCGCACAGCATCGCCGTCGCTACCATCAGCCCAAACGTCGGCAGCGTGATCGGGCCGATGTGGAGGAAGGGAATCATGCGTCGAGGCCGTGTTCGGGGCGCGTCTGCATCAACGACAAAGTATACACGAGGCTGCATGGCGTATCTCGCGGCTGCCGGCATCGGCAATTTCGGGAGGAATTGCGTTGCGCTCGCGAACATGATCGTCCCGGAAACGGACAAGGACGCGATGCCATTCGCCGAACCACATCTGCAAGCGATTGATAATTAATGGCTTGCGGCCCGTCCATCGTGGTTCGCGTCGTGCAATCTACATTACGGCGGCGTGTAGCCTCCGGATCAGATTTGCGCGGGACGGCAACCAGGACGTCGTAGCGCCGGCATCTTGCCGGCGGTTTTCCGCGCGGTGGCAACGAACAAAACCGCCGGCAAGATGCCGGCGCTACGATTGCACGGTTGCCGTTCCTGGGGCTGGTGAGAACGCCGGCTGCTTCTCTTGGAGGGGCGATGAACTCAATATTTCAAGACATCACGTTCGCGATCCGCTCGATGCGCAAATCGCCCGGCTTCACCATCGTCGCCGTCCTGACGCTCGCGCTCGGCATCGGCGCCAACGCCGCGATTTTTTCGCTCATCAACGCCGTCCTCCTGCGCCCTTTGCCGTTCGCGAACGCCGATAAAATCGCATCCATCAGCGAATCCGCCGTGGCTCTCGGTTTCCCGCAAATTCCGTTCAGCCCGGCGGACCTCCACGAATTCATGGCGCGCCAGCGAAGCTTTGAGACGATTGCCGGCTACACCAACGTTCACTTCGAACTCTCCGGCGACGGCGGCGCAGGCGAGCGAATCGTCGTGACCCGCTCGAGCGCGACCCTTTTGCCGCTTCTCGGCGCCCAGCCGATGCTCGGCCGCAATTTCGCAGCCGAAGAGGATGCTCCCGGCCATGCCGTCGCGATTTTGAGTTACGGCTTGTGGCAGCGCCGCTACGCTTCCGATCCCAAAATTACCGGCAAGACAATTGAACTTGACCGCGAGCCGTATCTCGTCATCGGCGTAATGCCGCGGGACTTCGTGTTCCCGATGCACGGCCCGCTGACCAACGACCATCCGGCCGATCTCTTCGTTCCGCTCGCGTTCACGCCGGCGGAATTGCAGGCGTGGGGCAAATTCTACAATTGCTCGGTGCTTGGCCGGCTGAAGCCAGGCGTCACGATGGAAAGCGCCGGCGCGGAGGCGGAGGGCGTGATCAGGCAGATCGTCAAACTCTACCCGCAATCCATGCTCGAAGCGTTTCACGACGTGCACGTGGGCGCCATCGTCCATCCGTTGCAGCAAGACGTCGTCGGCCTTGTCCGCGCGCCGCTGCTCGTGCTGCTCGTTGCGGTCGGGCTTGTGCTTCTGATCGCTTGCGCCAACGTAGCGAATCTCCTTCTGGCGCGCGCGACTTCCCGCCACAAGGAAATCGCGATTCGCGCGGCGCTCGGCGCGGGCCGCTGGCGATTGATTCGCCAGTTGCTCTCCGAAAACATTTTGCTCGGTCTAATTTCCGGAGGAGTAGGCGTCCTCATCGCGTATTGGGGTGTGGCTTTGCTCGTATCGCTGTCGCCGATTGACCTTCCTCGCGTGCGGGAAATCGGAATTGACGGGCGCGTTCTTGCGTTCACGTTCGGGCTGTCTTTCCTGACGGCCATCGTTTTCGGGCTGATTCCCGGCGTGGAGGCCTCGCGCACTCTTCCGCAGGAAGCGCTCAAGGAAGGAGCGCGCGGCGCATCCGCATCGCGCGCGAAGAAGCGCTTGCAGGGCGCGCTGATCGTTGCCCAGATGGCACTGTCCGTGATGCTGCTCGCGGCCGCGGGGCTTGTGATGCGCAGTTTCGTCGGGATGTTGAGAGCCGATCCGGGATTTCAGCCCGAGCACGTGCTCGCCGTGGGCGTGCCGCTCCCGCTGCGCGCCTATCCGCACGCCTCGCAAGTCAGAGGATTTTTCGAAGAGATGATTCGCCGCTCGGCGGCTCTGCCGCAGGTGCAATCCGCCGGAGCTTCCACGGATCTTCCCCTCGATGCGATCGAGCACGACGCGATCATCATCGAGGGACGCGACACGGCCACGCAAGGCCAGCCTCCTTCCTGCGTGCAGAGCTGGATTCTCGGCGACTACTTCCGCACGATGGGAATCACGCTTCTCGAGGGCAGGGGATTCACGCCGGAAGATATTCAGGGCCGGCAGAACGTGGCCATCATCAGCGCCGCCGCCGCGAAGCAATGGTGGCCGGGGCAGGATCCGCTCGGAAAGCGGTTCAAAGTCGGCGTGCCCGAATGGCCGTGGATGACGGTGGTGGGCGTGGTGGACGACGTCAAGGACACGTCGCTCAGCAATCCGGCAAATCCGCACACGTACACACCGTATCTTCAGGTGGAGAATTCGTGGGTTGAGAGTCCGCTCTTCGGTGAGGCTCGCAAACTGAATCTCGCGGTGCGCACGAAGGGCGATCCCGAGGCCGTGACTTCATCGGTGCGCAAGATTATTTCGGATCTGGATCCGGCGATTGCCATCACGAAAATTCACACGATGACCGCCGACGTTCAAGAGTCCGTCGCGCCGCAGCGATTTATTTTGTTTCTGCTCGGAATGTTTGCGGGCTTGGCGGTGTTTCTCGCGGCCGTCGGCGTGTACGGCGTGCTTTCGTATTCGGTGGCGCAGAGGACGCATGAGATCGGCGTGCGAATTGCGCTCGGCGCACCGAACAATAGCGTGCTTGCTCTCGTACTAGTGGAAGGCATGAGATTGACCGTGGCCGGTGCGTTGATTGGAGTCGTGGCGGCGCTCGCGGTGACGCGATTGATGGCGGGATTGCTGTATGGCGTCACGGCGCACGATCCGCTCACGTTCATCGGCGTGACCGTGGTGATGTGCGGCGTGGCGTTGCTCGCGTGTTACATCCCCGCGCGCCGCGCCATGCGCGTGGATCCGATGGTGGCGTTGCGGTATGAGTGAGTGCCGCCGGTTGAAACGGCGGTCGGTCTCACGACCGACCCTACAATTGCCGGCCGCGGATTTTGTAGGGCTGGTCGTCCCGATCAGATCGGGACGCAAATACCGCGTAAGACCAGCCGGTTTTTTGCCCCGTGGCGCGGTACAAAACCGGTCCGTCTGCCGACGGACCCTACGGGTGCCGCGATGACGTTCGCGGCCATCGTTGAATTGGGGTTGCGATGAACAATTTTATTCAGGACATCACCTACGCGCTGCGCACGCTGCGCATATCGCCCGTCTACGCCATCATCGCCATCATCACGCTCGCTCTCGGCATCGGCGCGAACACCGCCATATTCACTTACGTGAACGCGTGGCTAATCAAGCCGTTGCCTTATCCTCAAGCCGATCGCCTGATGGTCCTGCTCGCGCACGACACAAAGAAGGGCTGGACGAACAACGGCGTCACCTCAACCGCCGATTTCGTTGATTTGGAAAAGCAAGACACCGCCTTCGAGCAGATTGCATCGTGGACGGGCTGGTACTTCAATCTCACGAGCGACGGCCCTCCCGAGCGCGTGATCGGCGGCCTGGTGAGCTGGAATTTCTTCCAGACGCTCGGCGTGAAACCGATGCTCGGCCGCGCGTTTCTGCCGGAGGAATCGCAGCCCGCGTCGAGCCACGTGGCCATCTTGAGCCGCGGCTTGTGGCAAAGCCGTTTCGCCGGAGACCCGCAGATCGTCGGCCGCACGATCAAGCTGCAGGGCGAGTCGTACACGGTGGTCGGCGTGATGCCTGCGAGCTACCAGTTTCCACTGATGGGCATCGCGAATATCTGGACGCCGCTGGCGCTCGATGAAAAGCAGCAGGCCGATCGCGTCACGGGGTGGTTCAGTGCTTTCGGCCGCTTGAAGCCGGGTGTGACGCAAGCGCAGGCCGCCGCGGAAGTCACCGGAATCGCTTCACGCCTCGAAAAGCTCTATCCGAAAACGAATACCAACGCCACCGCGCTGCTGAGTCCCATGACGTATGAAATCGGGAAAGAAGAAGGAACCCAGCAGGTCATGATCTTATTCTGGATCGTGGGCCTCATCCTATTGATCGCGTGCGCGAACGTGGCGAACCTGATGCTGGCCCGCGCGGCGCGGCGCACAAAGGAATTTGCGGTTCGCTCGGCGCTCGGGGCTTCGCGCGGGCGGCTTGCGCGGCAATTGCTCACGGAATCGCTGGTGTTATTCACCGTGGGTGGCGGCATGGGAGTGCTGTTCGCGCTGTGGGGCGTGCATTGGATCGCAGACTCCATTCCCGGCCGGATACGCGGCTATCTGGTGAACTACGGCCGCGTGGATATTGACCTCACCACGCTGGCCTACACTCTCGGCATCGCGTTCGTTTGCGGAATCGCTTTTGGTCTCGTGCCGGGATTCGGAAGCACGGGGCTGAACGTCAACGCCGCGCTCAAGGAATCCATGGGCCAGGTCTCCGGCGGAGGGCGAGGCGCGAAGCTGCGCCGCGCGTTTGTGGCCGGCGAAGTGGCGCTCGCCGTGGTCGTTCTGATTTCAACGGCGATGCTGGTCGAAAGCTTCATTCACCTCGTGTACGACAAGCTCGGATTTGAGACGAAAAACGTGGTGACGGCGCCGCTCGTGCTTCCCAAGACGAAGTACGCGGACGACGCCCAAGTGCGGAGTTTCTACGAGCAGGTGATGGCTCGCGTCCAGGCGCTTCCGGGAGTGGTCTCGGCGGGGATGAGCCAATCCGTTCCGTTCGGCGAATCTTTCACGACCGTCCTGATTCACATCGCCGGGCGGCCGCCGGCGGAGCCGGGCGAAGAACTCGGCGCGCTCTTTTCGCAGGTGAGCCCGGATTATTTTTCGACGATGCAGATTCCGCTGATTCGCGGGCGCATGTTTTCGAGCGGCGATGGCGCGGGCGCTCCGAACGTCATTCTCATCAACGAAGCGCTGATGCGGCAGCAATTCGCGAACGAAGATCCTATCGGCAAACAGATCGAATACACCGAGATGCGCATGCTCGGCACGATCGTCGGCGTGGTGGGCGACGTCAAGACGTACTCGATGAGCGATCGGCCGCAGCGCCAGATCTACGTTCCGGCCGCGGAATTCCCGAGTGCTTACATGACCATCGTCGCGCGCACGTCGGGTCCGGCGCCGGAGCTGCCTGCGGCGATTCGCAATGCCGTGTGGTCGGTTGACAGCGAACAGCCGATTTCTCTCGTGCAGCCGTTTGTCGTGGCCATTGACGAGCAGAATGCCGGCAATCGCATCCTCACGCAATTGGCTGGGTTCTTCGGCTTGGTGGCGATGTTGCTGGGAGCCATCGGAATCTACGGCGTGATGGCTTACACGGTCGAGCAGCGCACGCGCGAAATGGGAATCCGCATGGCGCTCGGCGCGAGCCCCGGCGATGTGACGCGGATTGTGCTGATTCAGGGGTTGAAGCTGACTCTCGTGGGCGTGGTGATCGGAGTGCTCGTAGCCGCGGGAACGACCCGCGGAATGGCGGCCATCTTGTACAAGGTCAAGGCCGGCGATCCGATCCCGTTTTTCGGCGCCGCCGCGTTCTTTACGATCGTGGCGCTCGCGGCCTGTTACATCCCGGCGCGCCGCGCGATGCGCGTGGATCCGATGGTGGCGCTGCGGCACGAGTGAGCGCGACGGCGGCAACCGGTCGATCGTAGCGCCGGCGTCCCGCCGGCGGTTTTGGGTTGCTCTTGGGTTTATGTAGGGCTGGTCGTGAGACCAGCCGATTTTTCGCGCGGTGGTAGGGCACAAAATCGCCGGCAAGATGCCGGCGCTACCAATGTGTTCGAGGCGGGGCTTTGAAACGGAGGCGATATGGGCACTCTGATTCAAGACATCAAATTCGCTCTTCGCATGCTCCGGAGATCTCCCGGCTTCACTTCCATCGCCGTCCTCACTCTCGCGATCGGCATCGCGCTGAACGCTTCGATGTTCAGCCTCGCAAGCGCGTGGCTGCTCCGCCGCCCGCCGGTACGCGATCCCAATACCGTGGTCGTCGTATCTACCACAAATCCGCTCGAGCCTTATTTGGCCGATATTCAACGCGTCTCCGCACCAGCATTTCTCGCCTGGCGCGCGGGAAATCATTCGTTTCAATCAATGGCTGCCGCGTCTGAATGGGACACGGCGAATCTGAACGCCGGAGGCGAGCCCGAGCAATTGCGCACCGCCGACGTCACCGCAAATTACTTCACGGTGCTCGGCGTGGCGCCGGCGCTCGGCCGCACGTTCTCGGATGGCGAGGACCAACCGGGCCGCACACAAGTGGTCATCCTGAGCCACGAAGTTTGGGAGCGCCGCTTCGGTTCCGATCCGGCCGTGATCGGCCGCACGCTGCGCGTTGACGGGCAAAGCTCGACCGTCATCGGCGTGATGCCCGCAAGCTTCAACATGCTGGGCTTCCCGGTGCAAATGTGGCGTCCGCTCGCGAATTCCGAGGCCGATCAATCGGCGGCCGCGCGCAAGAATCGCTATCTCTTCGTGTTCGCGCGGCTGAAGCCCGGCGTAACGCTCGCGCAGGCTCGCGAAGACGTCGCGGCGATGGCGCAAGAGGCCGTGCAGGATTTTCCTGAAGCCGAAAAAGGTTGGGGTGCGTCGGCGCGTCTACTCGGTGACTATTTAATTCGCGCGTTCAACGTTCGCCCGGCGATGGTCATCATGATGTCCGCGGTCGGATTTATTCTGATGATCGCGTGCGGCAACATCGCGGGTCTGCTTCTGGCGCGGGCCAGCGCGCGGAAAAAAGAAATGGCAATCCGCGTCGCGCTCGGCGCGGGCCGAATGCGCGTGATCCGCCAGATGCTCACCGAAGGCTTGATCATTGCGCTCGGGGGCGGCGGACTCGGACTGTTGCTCGCGTTCTGGGGCGTGGACTTTCTTCGCGCTAACCTGAATTTCAACGTCGCGATTTCGACGATCTCGTATCGCGTGGACGCGAACGTCGTCACTTATACGATCCTGATTTCGATCGCGTCCGCGCTGCTTTGCAGCCTCGCTCCCGCGTGGCAAGCGGCGAAGACGGACGTCAACGCAAGCCTGAAAGCGGAAAGCCGCAACGCCTCTTCGGGCCGCAGCCGCCTTCGCGGCGTGCTGGTGACGGGCGAAATCGCTCTCGCGCTCTTCCTTCTGAGCGGCGCCGGGTTCCTGATTTTTTCCATCGTGCAATCGCTGCATCAAAAGCTCGGCTTTGGCGCGCAGCACCTACTGACGGCCAATGTGGGCCTCGACGACGCGCACTATCACGAACCAGCGAAGCAATTCGCATTTTTCCGCGACGTGGTGGCGCGTCTTGAAAAACTTCCGGGCGTCGAAGGCGCCGCCGCGACTTCCGATCTGCCGGCGTCGGGCGCGGGCCAGGTTGGATTTCGAATCCAAGGCGAGGCGGATCAGCCGGCGAATGCGCGCCCGTGGACGCACGACTACATCGTGACGCCCGGCTACCTCCGCACGGCGCAGATTCCTCTTTTGCGAGGCCGCGCGTTCACCGATTCCGACAACGAAAAGTCCCCGCGCGTCGTTCTCGTGGATACGATTTTCGCCGCGCGGTTCTTCAAGAACACTGATCCGCTCGGAAGGATGATTTCGCTCGAAGTGGGGGACTCGGCCGCGCCTCAATGGGCGCGGGTGGTCGGCGTGGTCGGCAACGTGAAGAACTGGCCGCTGACGCAGCGCGTAGATCCGAATGTGTACGAAGCGGTAGGACAGAGGCCGCAGGAAAATATGAGCTTGATGGTGCGCACCGCCGGCGATCCGGATGCGCTGGCGCCGGAGCTGCGCCGCGCCGTCTGGGCCGTCGATTCGGATCAGCCGGTCGCACAGGTGATCGCGATGTCGCAGTTGGTTGAACAGGAGAGCTCCGGCGACGTTCTCTTCAGCAAAATTCTGGGCGTTTTCGCATTCATCGCGCTGATTCTTTCGGCGATTGGAATTTACGGGATTGTGGCGTTCTCGGTCGCGCAGCGCACGCACGAAATCGGAATTCGTATGGCGCTCGGCGCGGAAAAGCTGGATGTGGTGCGGATGGTGATCGGCGAGGGCATGAAATTAGCTGTGATCGGCGGCGCGATTGGTTTTCTTGCATCTCTCGGGCTCCCAAAAGCGCTCGAAGGATTGCTCGAGGATTTCCACGTTGACGCCATGTGGATTTACGCGGTGGTGCCGGTGACGATCGCGGCGGTGGCGGTCCTCGCGACGTACGTGCCCGCGCGCCGCGCCACGCGCGTGGACCCGATGGTGGCGTTGCGATACGAGTGAGCGTGGCGCGAACGCCCGGCTGGCTCTCGTAGGGCTGGTCGTGAGACCAGCCGGTTTTAGGGTTTGCGGCGATGGCTCGAAAACCCGGCGCGTCTGACGACGCGCCCTACGAAAGGCAATTGGCCCATCGTAGCGCCGGCGTCCCGCCGGCGGTTTGCCGAGCGGTGACGCCGCACAAAATCGCCGGCAAGATGCCGGCGCTACGACCGCATTTCTGGATGGGATGGCGTGAAACGGAGGCGAAATGAGCACTCTGATTCAAGACATCAAATACGCGCTGCGCATGTTGCGCAAATCGCCGGGCTTCACCATCATCGCCGTCCTCACCATCGCGCTCGGCGTCGGCGCGAATACGGCCATCTTCTCCGTGGTCCACGCGGTGCTGCTGAAGCCTCTGCCGTTTCCCGAGCCCAATCGCCTCGTCGAGCTTTGGGAAACCGAGCCCTCCGACGGGAATTATCCGCTCACCGACCAGGATTTTCTGGACTGGCGCGCGCAGAACCGCACGTTTGACGACATGGCCGTTTTCACCTGGCCCGAGCCGAGCAACGTCAGCGGCGCGGGCGCGCCCGAGCAGGTGCGGCTGGTCGAGGCGCAGGCGCATTTCTTTTCGGTGCTCGGAATTTCGCCACAGCTTGGCCGCGCCTTCGTCGCGGGCGAGGACGTCAAAGGCCGCAACCACGTCGTCATCGTCAGCAACGCTTTCTGGAAAGCGCATTTCGCCGGCAGCGCCGACGCCATCGGCAAGACGATCCAGCTCAACGGTGAAACCTACACGGTGGTCGGCGTGATGCCTGCCTGGTTCAACGCGCCGGGGACGGCCGACGTCTGGACGCCGATTGATTTCTCGCCGCCGGCAATTCGCGGGCGCGACAGCCACTATCTCCGCGCGCTCGGGCGCATCAAGCGAGGCGTCACGATCGAACAGGCGCGCGCCGATCTCGGCGCGATTTCGGCGCACATCGCGAAGGATTTTCCCAAGACGAACGGCAAAGTGACCGCCATCCTCGTCCCGCTGCAAAAGGAATTGACCGGCGATTCGAAAACTCCCCTGTGGACATTGTTCGGCGCCGTCGGGCTGGTGCTGCTGATCGCGTGCGCCAACGTGGCGAATCTATTGCTCGCGCGCTCGATCGGGCGGCGGCGCGAAATGGCAGTCCGCGGCGCCATCGGCGCAAGCCGCGGGAGACTGGTGCGGCAGCTGCTCACCGAAAGCGTGATTCTATCGCTTGCCGGAGGGGCGATCGGCGCGCTAATCGCGTACAACGTGGTTGATCTTCTCGCCGCGTTCAAGAACACGCCGTTGGTGCCTCCCAATCCGATCCGGCTCGATGTCTCCGTCCTGTTTTTCTGCTTTGCCGTCAGCGCCGCGGTGGGAATTCTTTTCGGCCTCGCGCCCGCGTTCCAGATTTCGGATTTGGATCTCATCGAAGAACTGAAATCGCGATCCGCCGGCGCGGCGGGCGGCGGACGGAGCGTCATACTGCGGGACGGTCTTGTGGCCGTCGAAATCGCGCTATCGCTTGCGCTGCTTGCGGGCGCCGGCCTGCTTCTGCGTACATTCGCAAATCTCCGCGCCGTGGACGTCGGCGTGAGAACCGATCACGTGCTCACAGGCTACGTGCTGATCCCGGACAAGGACGACACGACGTTCGATCAGGCGAAGGGGTTCATTGACACATTGCTCGCAAAACTCCAGAGCGCGCCGGGAATCCGCGATGCCGCGTTCAATACGCTCGCCCCCCTCACTTCTGGCACGAACGGCTACATTTGGATCGAAGGACAATCCGAAGAGCGCGGCGGGCCGCTTGTCGCGTGGAACGAGATCACCCCAAGCTATTTCCACACGATGGGCATGCGCCTGCTCGCGGGCCGCGAGCTGAATGACGAGGACGTGAAGAGCGCCGGCGACGCTTGGCGGCAGTTGCTGCCTCTCGACAAAGCCCACGACGTCCAGGCGGAAGAGGCGCTTGAACGCAAGTTCACCACCTCCGCGGTGATCAGCAAGGGCATGGCGGAACATTTTTGGCCGAAGCAGGATCCGATCGGCAAAACATTTCACAGCGACGCGATGCCATACCGCGTCGTGGGCGTCGTGGATGACATCCGCAACAACGGCCTGCGCGATCCCGCGATGTACGCCGCGTATCTGCCGGCGGCGGTTGGATTGGGTGAGGGCGCGTACGTCTTGTACATCTCCGTGCTCACGGCGGGGCCGCCTGAAAGCGCGGCGAGCACGATGCGCAGCGAATTGGCATCCTTGAACAGCACACTCGCGCTCTCGGAAGTGAAGACGATTCCGCAACTCGTCGGCGACAGCATGGCGGACACGAATGATGAAGCGCTGTTGCTCGGCGCGCTGGCGGGCTTGGCGCTGCTTCTCGCGGGCGTGGGGACGTACGGCGTGATGTCTTACGTCGTCGGCCGGCGCACGAATGAGATCGGAATTCGCATGGCGCTTGGGGCGCAGCGCAGGGACGTGGTGCGCATGGTGCTGCGGCAGGGCGGCGTGTTAATCGCCGTGGGCGTGGGTCTCGGTATCGTGCTCGCGATCGGAGGCGCGCGGCTGATGCGCGATTTGCTGTTCGGCGTCGCGCCCTTCGATGCGTTGACGTATGTGAGCGTGGCGGCGTTGCTCGCGGCGATTGCGTTCCTGGCATGCGCGATTCCCGCGCGCCGCGCCATGCGCGTCGATCCGATGGTCGCGTTGCGATACGAGTGAGCGCGCGAAGCCGGCAATAGGGCAGTCGTAGCGCCGGCATCCTGCCGGCGGTTTTGGGTTTTGGTTCATGTAGGGCTGGTCGTCCCGATCGGATCGGGACGCAAACACCGCGTAAGACCAGCCGGTGTCAAGGATCGCCGCGATGGCTCGAAAACCCGGCGCGTCTGACGACGCGCCCTACAAAAGGCGATTGGCCCATCGTAGCGCAGGCGTCCCGCCGGCGGTTTGCCGCGCGGTGGCAGGGCACAAAATCGCCGGCAAGATGCCGGCGCGACTATAGCAATCGGAGCGTCAGTTAAATCGGAGGCACGATGAACACATTCCTGCAAGACGCGCGTTACGCGCTGCGCATGCTGCTGAAATCGCCCGGATTCACGCTGATCGCCATCCTGACGCTGGCGCTGGGCATCGGCGCGAACACGGCGATCTTCTCTGTCGTCTACGTCTCGCTGTTGCGCCCGCTTCCGTACGCGCATTCCGATCAACTCGTCACGCTGGCCGAATCGCGGCTGGCGACGAACGAGGACGCGTTCAACGTCTGCTACCCCGATTTCAACGACTGGAAAAAAATGACGCGCAGCTTCCAGTCGCTTACTGCTTACTCCTTCGACGGCTTCACGTTTTCCGGCAACGGCGACCCGAAAAATATCTTCGCCACGCAAGTGCTCCCGAATTTTTTCTCAACGCTTGGCGTGAAGCCGATACTCGGCCGCGATTTTGTGGATGGCGAGGACAAGCACGATGGCCCGTACGTCGTGATCCTGAGCTACGCCACGTGGCGCAGTGATTTCGGCGGCGATCCAAACGTCATCGGGCGCAATTATCGCATCGACAATAATCCGGTGACGGTCATCGGCGTTCTGCCGAAAAGTTTCGAATTCGCGCCGACGGGGCAGTCGTCCGCGATGTGGGTTCCGATGCACGTCGATGGCGACCTTGTCACGCGCCGCAGCCTGCGCTGGATGAATGTGATCGCGCGGTTCGCGCCGGGCACGACGGCGAAGCAAGCTCAGGCCGACCTCGACACGGTTACGGCGCAGCTCGATCGCGAATATCCCGGGCCGAACGCCAACATCCACGTCGTGATGGCCGGCCTGCGCGACAAAATCGTCGGCCAGGTTCGCCCGCTGCTTTTGATTTTGACCGGCACCGTCGCGTTCGTCCTCCTTATCGCCTGCGCCAATCTCGCGAATCTGCTGATGGCGCGCTCGGTGGGCCGGCAGAAGGAATTCGCGATTCGCGCGGCGATGGGCGCAACGCGTCTCGACCTGATCCGCCAATTGCTCACGGAGAGTCTGATGCTTGCATTCCTCGGCGCCGCGGCCGGAGTTTTGGTGGCGCAATGGGGCGTGAGCGCGCTGATCGCCGCGATCCCCGTGCCCATCCTGCAATCGTTGCCGTATCTGAGCGATGCGGGTCTGAATCTTCCCGTGCTGCTCTTTCTCTTGTGCGTCACTGTTCTGACGGGAGTCGTTTTCGGCCTCGCGCCGGGCGTGGCCGTGGCGGAATCGTCGGTCGGCGAGATTTTGAAAGAGGATTCACGCGGCGCGACGAGCGGCACTCACGCGCGCTTGCGCAACGCCTTCGTCACCGCCGAAATCGCGATTTGCCTCGTCCTGCTGGTCGGCGCGGGGCTGATGGTTCGCAGTTTTCACTCGCTCGTGCGAAAAAATCCGGGCTTTGACGCGCACAACGTCCTCACCTTCGCCGTGAATCTCCCGAACTACTCTTATCCTTCGGACAACGACTATCCGTTCGCGAATCCCTCGGCGATCCGCTTCGCGCATCAGTACTCGGATTCGCTGCGCGCGGTGCCCGGCGTCGTGAGCGTCGGCATTGCAAGCAACACCCCGCTCTCCGGCAATGGAAGCACGGTGCGCTTTGTGGTTGAGGGCCGTCCGGTGGAACCGGGAAAGGAGGACGAAGCGCAGTCTCGCGGCGTGGATTCTGGCTTTTTCCCGGCGCTCAAAATTCCGTTGATCGAGGGCCGCTTCTTCAACGATTTCGATAAATGGGAATCTACGCCCGTGGTGATCGTGAATCAGGCGTTCGTGAAGCGTTATTTTCCCGGCGAAGATCCGATAGGGAAGCGCATGCGCTTCACGTACAACCCCAAGACTCCGTACATGCAGATTGTCGGAATCGTCGGTGACATCGCCGAGATCGATTTGGCCGCCCCGCCGCCGCCGATCCTTTACACGCCGAACGATCAGGGGCCGAACACATTCGCGATTTTCCTCGTGCGCACGGCCGGAGATCCCTCCGCGTTCATCGGCGCGGTGCGCACGGCGTTGCGGCAGCTCGATTCGCAGCTCGCCGTGATCATCGCGCAGCCGCTCGAGCAAGTCGCGAACGATTCGCCGGGAGTTTTCCTGCGGCGCTATCCATCGTATTTGATCGGGACGTTCGCCGTGCTCGCGCTGATTTTGGCGATCACCGGATTGCACGGGCTGATTTCGTATTCGGTGGTGCAGCGTACGCGCGAAATCGGAATTCGCATGGCGCTCGGCGCGCAGGCCTCCGACGTTCTCAAAATGATTTTGCGGCAGGGATTCGGCGCAGTCGCAGCGGGAATCGTGATTGGAATTGTCGCGGCGTTCGGGCTGACGCGATTGATGGCGAGCCTGCTCTATGGCGTGACGCCGACGGATGCGCTCACGTTTGCAAGCGTCGCGTTGATGTTGATGGCCGTAGCGATTTTCGCATGCGTCCTGCCGGCCCGCCGCGCCACCCGCGTCGATCCGATAGTGGCGTTGCGGCACGAATGATTACGCGATGAAATCGCGGGCAACCGGGCCATCGTAGCGCCGGCATCTTGCCGGCGGTTTTCCGCGCGGTGGCGTGACACAAAAACGCCGGCAAGATGCCGGCGCGACACTTGCAATCACGGCAGCATTTACAAACGGAGGCGCAATGAACACTTTGCTTCAGGACATCAAATACGCGCTGCGCATGCTGCGCAGATCGCCGGGCTTCGCCGCCATCGCCATCCTCACGCTCGCGCTCGGAATCGGCGCGAACACGGCGATTTTTTCCGTCGTTGACGCCGTGCTGCTCAAGCCGCTGCCGTACACGCAGCCTAACCGCATCGCCGCCGTCTGGGGCACGCAAACGAAAATGGGAGAAAACTCCCGCGCCATCTCGTTCCCCGACTTCCGCGATTTGCAGGCGCAGAATCACGTCTTCGAGCACATCGCCGTTTACACCGACGACACAACGTCGCTCACGGGCGCGGGCGAGCCTCTGCATCTCTTCGCCGAAAAAGTCAGCGCCGACATGTTCTCCATTCTCGGCGTCCAGCCGTTTCTCGGCCGTGCATTCCTATCCGACGAAGATCAGCCCGGGCACTTCGTCGCGATGATCAGCTACCGCCTCTGGCAGAGCCACTTCGGCGCCGACCCGAGCATCGTGGGCCGCGCCGTCACGTTCGGCGGCCGCGATTACACTATCGTCGGCGTGCTGCCCGCATCGTTCGCCTACCCGTTCAATTCGGACGTGCCCGACGTATGGAAAACTTTCTCAGAGGACGCGACGCCCACCGGTAGCGACCCGCCAATGACCGCAGAGCGCGGCGCGCACTTTGTGGCCGCATTCGCGCGCTTGAAGCCAGGCGTCACATTCGCGCGGGCGAACGCCGAAGCGGACGCGATCGGCAATCGCCTCGCCGATCAGTATCCGGACACGGATAAGTACGCGAGCTTCAGAGTCGAGCCCGCGCTCGATGGCCTCGTCGGCAGCCTGAAGCCGCAGCTTCGCGTGCTTCTCGGCGCGGTCGCATTCGTGCTTCTGATCGGCTGCGCCAACATCGCCAATTTGCTTCTCGCGCGCACCACGGCCCGCCAGCGCGAAATGGCTATTCGCTCCGCGATGGGCGCGGGCCGCGCGCGGATCGTCCGCCAGCTTCTGATCGAAGCGGGAATGATTTCGCTCGCCGGTGGAGCATGCGGCCTGATCGTGGCCGCGTGGGGCACGGAGTATCTCGTCAAGCTCGCGTCGGGACAATTTCCGCGCGTCGCCGGAACCGCGCTCGATGCGCGCGTCCTCGCGTTCACTTTCATCGCTTCCGTCGTGACGGGATTTCTTTTCGGCATCGCGCCCGCGCTGCAGCTATCGAGCCAGCCGCTCTCCGAAATTCTGAAGGAAGGCGGCCGCAGCTCGAGCCAGAGCTCGCGGCAGCATCGCCTGCGAAATATTCTGATCGTCGGAGAAATGGCGCTGGCCGTGATTCTTCTCTCCTGCGCGGGCCTGTTGATTGAAAGCCTCGCGAATTTGCAGCGCGTCAATCCGGGTTTCAATCCGCATGGCGTGGTCACGTTCGCACTTGATTTGCCGAGTTCGCGCTACTCGAAGCCGGAAGCCATCAAATCATTTTTCCGCCAGTTGACGGAGCGAATGCGCGCGCTGCCCGGCGTTGAATCCGCCAGCACCGGCGTCCCGCTGCCGTTCAGCGATGCCGTGATTCGCACGACGTATCGGATCGAAGGTCGGCCCGTGCCGAAGAGCGAAGAGCCCCGCGTGCACTTTCGCGCCGTCAACGTGGATTATTTCCACACGATGCAAATTCCTCTGCTGAAAGGCCGCGCGTTCACCGCCGCCGATACTGCGACCGCGCCGAACGTGATCGTCGTCGAATCAGGCGCTCGCGAGCAAAGCGTTCTCCGGCGAAGACCCCATCGGCAAGCGCATCAGGCCCGGCGTATCCGAGAGTGGGGAAGCGCCTTATCGCGAGATCATCGGCGTGGTCGGCAACGTAAAAGTCCGTGGGCTCGACTCCGCGGACGAAGCGGAGTGTTACACGCCCGAGGAGCAAACGGGATTCGACTGGCAATACGGCGTGGTGCGCACGTCGGTGCCGCCCGCGTCGCTGATCCCCGCGATTCGCGAGCAGGTTCATGCGCTCGACAAGGATGTGGTGATCTTCGACGCGAAGACGATGGATGAATATCTCGAGAAGGCCACCGCGCAGCCGCGCCTCGACTCCGCGCTGCTCGCGCTATTTGCAGGTCTCGCGTTGATTCTGGCGATGGTGGGAATTTACGGCGTGATGTCTTACGGCGTCGCGCAGCGGACGAATGAATTCGGCATTCGCATGACGCTTGGCGCGCAACGCCGCGACATGCTCGCGCTCGTCCTGAAGCAGGGGCTTGGCGTCGCGGCAATCGGGGCGGTGGTGGGCATTGCAGCGGCCGTTGGTGCGTCGCGGCTGCTCACGAGCCTGCTCTTCGGAGTAAGGCCGGGCGATCCGCTCACGCTCGCGGCGGTGTGCGCGATCTTGCTCGTCTGCGCGCTCGTCGCCTGCTACATCCCCGCGCGCCGCGCCATGCGCGTAGATCCAATGGTTGCCCTGCGATACGAATGAGGGTTCGTCGCGCCGGCATCCTGCCGGCGATTTTCTGCCGGGTGGCAACACGTAAAATTCGCCGGCAGGATGCCGACGCGACGAATGCGCTCTGGGTTTGCGTAGGGCTGGCCGGCAGGCCGGCCGGGTTTCTCGCTACTTGATGGCGCGAATGCCAATTCGCGAAAAACCGGTCCGTCTGCCGACGGACCCTACGGGTGCCTTCCGGGCGATCGCGCCAACAATCTTCTGCCGCTTAATTCCTACAGCAATCCCTTCCTCTCGTACTCGCGGAATCCCGCCGTGGTCAACACCGCCAACTCGGTAAACAAAATCATATCCGTCTCGGTGAAATTGAAACACGCCTTCCCCTGCATGTGCTTCTTGAGCTGAGGCGAAATCCCCGACAGCAGCTCTGGGTACATGTAAACAGGGAAGAGGTGATAGCTGACGTAATTCTTCTTGATCTGAACGCACGCGAAGTAAAGCGGCTTGCCCTTCCAGCTCGGCGACGCGGTATTCAGAAGATAATTATCCGGCTCGTCGGCGAAGACGCTGAGCCGCGGCGCCAGCGTCTCGAGCATCCCGCGAATCGCGCCGAACACGGCGCGGAATTGCGCGCTGAGATCGGATTTCGCGCCGCGAGAAGGCGCGCGTGATGCGGGCTTCGCGGATTTTTTCGACTTTGATTTCGTAGCTTTCTTCGCAGGCATTTCTCGACCTCAAGTCGATTATTGGTCAAATCGATGTGCCACGGCAACCAGGACATCGTAGCGCCGGCATCCCGCCGGCGTTTTTCCGCCCGGTTACGCTGAACAAAACCGCCGGCAAGATGCCGGCGCTACGAATGCATTCTCAGCCTTCGTAGGGCTGGTCGTCAGACCAGCCGCTTTTTTGTCCCGACGCACGATACAAAACCGGCGTCCGCCGCGGCGGACGCCCTACAGGTGCCTTTGCAAAAATTTCAGCGTCTCGCGCCATGCCACCACGCGCGCTTGCGCCGTCGCCTGCGGCTTGCCGCCGAATTCGACGCGCAAATCGAATGTCGGCACTTTCGACGCAAGCGTCGTCGCCGGCGTATACGGCAATCGCAAAAGATGCCCCGCTCCGGGATTCTTCACATGCACGGCTTCATACGCAAATCCGCGCGCTTCAAGCCGCCTCACCGCCGCTTCCGCCATCGCCTCCGACGGCCACACGGCATCATCGCTCGCCGACACCAGCAAAATCGGCGCGCGAATTTGCTCCACCGGAATCCCCGCTTGCGCCACCGCCTTGTGCTGCCGCAGCGAATCGTGGTGCAGATCGAGAAAGCGCACCGGCTTCCGAAACGTGATCACGCGCACGGCCGTCCAGATGCGGAACCAGCTCATCGCATACGGCACGAACGGAACCGGCTCGCCGCGATAGGTCCACGACGATCGCGCACCATTTTTCTTCGCGCCCGGCGACGCTGCCTCGTCCGGCGCGCGGCCCGTGCCTTGCCACGCCACGTGTCCCGGAACGATCCCGACGACGGCGCGCAGCAACGGTATCTTCGATGCCAGCAGCAGCGCCAACTCGGCCCCGCGCGAAATTCCGTACACCCCGATCCGGCTCGGATCAATTTCCGGCTGGCGGCAAAGCCACGCGATCGCGCCCTCGAAATATTCGAGCGGGATGCTGTTGAGAGAAGGCGGCAGGGGATCGAAGCCAAAGTAGGGAAGCGCGAATCCGGCGTAGCCGTGTCCCGCGAACGCCGCGGCCGCTTCCCAATCAAGCCCGCCGCCCGAACCGCCCAGCGTGATGACCACAGGCAAGCGCTCGTCCTCCACCGCGCCCGCCGCCGGAGATTTCTTCGAAGCGCTCAATAGCGATTGGCTGACGTGAAGCGGCCGGCCCTCGGCATCGTAATATTCCTTCTCCCGCTCTTCGCCCGACGGCAGGAATAGCAATCCCGCGAGGCCTTCTTCCTCGACGGCGCGCACGATCGTCCCTTGCGGGACAAATTGTTTTTCGAGCCGTTCCCGCGCCGTATTCAACATGTCCGGCGTGGTGGCTTCAAAAGTGATCTCGCTCGGCGCGAGTTCCTTTTTCAAGTATTGGTCATTCTGGCCGGCATCGCCGGGATTGAGCCGCATGGACCAGAACAGGCCGACGGGATCCACGCCGCTATAGGTTCCGCTGCGTGGCGCGTCCTGGCTCAGGACCACGGTGCCATCCAGCCGCGACAAAAATTCAGCGCGCGATTCCCACCGCCGATTCTGATCGTCCATCGTCCAGGCGACGATTTTCACCGGCGTGCGCGGCGGAGCCCCGGTAATGCGGATGCGCACCTCGTCGTCGGCCAGCGCCGGATTCGGCGTGATGATAATTTTCAGCGGTATGTCGGGCATGGAGTCGAGTTCATGAGTGGCGACAGAGAATGATACGTCGGAAATGTTATTCGTAGCGCCGGCATCTTGCTGGCGGTTTTCCGTCCGGTTATGCCGAACAAAGTCGCCGGCAAGATGCCGGCGCTACGATTGGCTGGCTCCCCATGTAGGGCTGGTCGTAAGACCAGCCGAGTTTCGTAACTCGAGGCACGATTTTTCGAAAAAACCGGTCCGTCTTCCGACGGACCCTACAGTTGCCAGACGTGCAATCGACTCGAACGAAATTCTGAATGCCGCCCGTCACTTCTTTGAGTAAACCAGGACCACAAACGTTCCCGGCAGGATCGCCGGCCGCGGACGCGGATTATCGGCCGTGGCGGCGGGCGCTGGGCCGAAGTCCGCGGTGACCAGGAACACCTGATGCGTTTCGCGGTCAATCGCCATCGTCCGCGCGCCCTTCTTCGTGGGAACATCTTCGACAACGCTGAACTTCGTGGGCGAATCCTCGTGCACCACGGTGAGCGTCGCGCTCTGCCCATTCGACGCGAACGCGTAGCCAGTGCCCGGATCAAACGCGTCGGCGTCCACGCCGTCGCCGATCGGAGGCGTTGCGAGCACTTTGCCCGTGTCCGCATCCACCACGGCCATCATCTTGTTGTCGCATCCGGCGAAGAGCCGCCGGTTCACGCGATCCATCGCCAGCCCGGAAGGCGATTCGCACGGCGCGAGCGGCCACGTATCGGTCACCTTCAGCTTGTCGGCGTCAATCCGCACGATTTCGTTCTTGTCCTCAATGTTGACAAAAATTCCCCCGCGCCCGCTGGACACCGCAAATTCCGGTTTGCCGGGCAGCGGAATCATGCTGAGCATTTTGCCGCTCACGGCGTCAATCGCGGTGGCGTCCTTCGAGTGGCCGTCCATGGCAAACACGCGCTTGGTCCCTGCGTCGTATACAATCGCGTCGGGGTTCGTTCCGGCCGCCACGGTGCCCAGGGTCTTGAGCGTTTTCGTATCGAAAATCGTGACGTCGTTCGAGCGTCCGTCCGAGACAAATCCTTTCCCCAAATCCATCGCCAGCGCGATGCCGTGCACGCCTTGCGTGTTCGGAATTTCGCCCACCACCTTTTCGGTATCCACGTCGAGCACGACCACCTTTGTCGCGCGCGAAATGTAGAGCCGGCGCGTGTCCGAATCGAATGTGATGTAGTCCCAGCCGCCCTCCCCGCCGAGCTTGATCGTCTTCATCAGCGAATATCCCGAAGGCCCGACCGGCGGTCTCGACACCGGCATCGGCCGCGGGGAATTCGCGGCTTTCGCATTTCCGCTGTCCAATGCAGCCACTGCGCCGATCGCGGCAAGCATCGCTGCGATGGCTGCGGCTCCCAAGCGAACCTGTGCTCTCATGTTTGTCCTTCCTCCGCAGAAATATTTATCACGCCCCCCGCTCCGTAGCAACGAAACAACCAACAAAAATGTGCGCCAAGGTCATCAGCAGCCGCAATCGCACAAGCGCGGCGAATCGGTTTTGGTTTAGGTAGGGCTGGCCGGAAGGCCAGCCGCTTTTCGTAACTCTTGCCACAGTTTCCCCAGAAAACCGGTCCGTCTGCCGCGCTGTCTGCGTCCCGGCCCGGTCGGGACGACGGACCCTACAAGTGCCGCTCGCACGAGCGCGGCGAATCGGTTTTGGTTTTTGTAGGGCTGGTCGTCAGACCAGCCGCTTTTTCGCCCCGTGGCGCGATACAAAACTCGCTCCGACCCGAGCGCGAGACGATTTTTAGACATTCCGCCGCGCAATCTCTGCAACTCTGCCGCTCCGACGCACGTCAAATCAGGTAGAATAGAACGCAGTCCCCGGAAGGAGCCGCCCATGAACACCTTCTCCAGCTCCGAATCCACCGAGGGTAACCCCGGCGAGCCTCTGAAGAATCCACATGCAGCAGCTTTGTGCGCACGCGCTCTGCCCTTTGCCGCGTCGCTCCTTGCCTGCGTCTGGCTGCTCGCTACGCCGAATCCTGCCTTTGCGCAGCATGGCGGCGGGGGTGGGCATTCCGGCGGGGGTGGGCATTCCGGCGGCGGCGGGCACGCAAGCGGCGGTGCTGCCCCGGCAAGCCATTCTGGAGGCTCTGCGCCTGCCGCGCGCCCATCCGCGCTGTCAGGCGGCGTAAGCGCCCGTCCATTGGCCCCTGCAGCGCCCGGAGCAGGCGGAGCAGAGCGTGCCGGAGCGGAAGCTGCTCCCGCGCCGGCCCCGCACGTCGTTTACGGCGGCTACGGCTATTTCGTTCGCGAGAACGATTCCGCCACGGTTCAGCATTTCGACGGCACGAGTACGATCTGGCAGGAGCCCGCCACGCGCCCGGCGACGAGCGTAACTCTCGCTCCCCGCGCGAGCACATCCTCCGCGCCGCAGCCCAACTCCAACCATCGCCCAATCCGGAGCAATGCTCCCACGGGCGTCAGTATGGCGCCGCCTCCGGGCCCGATCCCGGCGTTCGGCACCGGCCCATTCGCTCCCAACAATCTCGGAATCGGCCCCCGGCGCTTTCGCCGCGGCAGAGGCGGCATTGGCTGCTTTGATATCGCGCTCTGCTATGGATACGGATATGGCTACGGCTTCGGTTACGGATTAGGTTACGGCTATTGGGGCGGCGGCTACGACATCAATCCCGCGGACTTCAACGCGCAGGATGCCGTCGCGCCAAACGCGTGGATGGGCGATTACGTTTACGAAGGAAGCGAAGAGGCCGCCGAAGTCGAAGCCGCGACCGCGCCCGGACCGCTCACCGTGGTTTATTTCAAGGATGGAACGAGCTACGCCGTCCGCGATTACTGGCTGGATGCGGGCCAACTTCATTACGTCACGTCCTACGGCGGCGAAAATTCCGTGGACGTGGATCGCGTGGACCTGCAGCGCACCGTGGATGAAAATGCCAAAAACGGCATCGAGTTCACTCTGCGCCCCGCGCAACCCGGCGCCGAAAAACCGTAGTTGAAATTTTAGCGAGAACCCCCGCGAAGCCAGGTTTGTGTAGGGCTGGTCGCAAGACCAGCCGCCTTTAGGTGTCCACTCAAACTGCGACACCTCGCGCAATTCGCCAGAGAATCAGCGTCGCAAGAACGGTGTCAGCGGTGTCCAAACGGTGTCGTCGGACTCTTACTGGACACCGTGAACTAAAAATCCTTACATGACAGCCATTTGACAAACGCGCAACAATGGTTTAAAAGATTTCTCTGTAAGCTCGATTTGTGTAGCAAACACCTCCTCTGATTTTCCAGCAACGAATCCAAATCAAGACAAACGCAGCGCCGTCCCGCTAGCGGGCGTGTTCAGAACTTTCCTGTCGTGCCATCGCGCCTCCCGGGCACTCGTAGCGCCGGCATCGCGCCGGTGATCTTCTTCGCGCCAGCCTCGGCCGAGAACGCCGGCATGATGCCGCCGCTACGAACGCCCGCGAATCCAGGTTCTCGTCTGGCACCCGTAGGGCTGGTCGAAAGACCAGCCGCTTTTTGTAACTCTTGCCACGATGTTTCCAAAAAAACCGGTCCGTCTTACGACGGACCCTACAATTGCCGTCCGCGCGATCTTGCCTTTCCGCTCGTCACTCGTCACTTCTTCCGGAGGTTCCATGTCGAATTACAACACGCAAAATCCACCCTACGCCATGTTCCCCGGCGACCTCACGCTCGCATTCAATGCCGAGTCGCCTGCGGCAGGGCAGGCGAGCCAGCAATTTTCGCTCCCGGCGTATTCCGGCCGCGGCGAACAGGGCCGCACCGTCCGCTGGCAAACGCTGTACGGCACGGCGCCGAGCGCGGTCAGCATAGCGCTGCAGGTCGCGCTGCAGGATGTGGACGCGCAGTATCAAACCATTGATTCGTCCACCGCCACCGCAGGAGAATCGCGCAGCGTCTCCGGCATCAACGCGAAATTCATCCGCGCGAAAGTCACGTCCATCACCGGCGGCAGCGGCGTAACAGTGCAAATCGTAGCGTGAGTGTCGTCGCGCCGGCTTCCAGCCGGCGATTTTCCGCGCGGCGGCAAAATTCAAAATCGTCGGCACTATGCCCGCGCGCCAAAGATCAAATGTAGGGCTGGTCGTCAGACCAGCCGCCTTTTTTGCCCCGAGGCGAGATACAAAATCGCGGGCAACATGCCCGCGCCACGACGATAACCGTGATCCCGCGGTGGCACCCGTAGGGCTGGCCGGAAGGCCGGCCGGTTTTTCGCTGTCGCCGTCGCTCGCCAAAAATTCAAATTCCTGAAATGCCGGTCCGTCTGCCGCGATGTCTGCGTCCCGACCTGGTCGGGACGACGGACCCTACGGTTGCCGTTATCGCGCCGCAGCCAATCCCGGAACTTCCTCCCATGCCATCAAAAAAATCAAAATCCAAATCCGAATCGCCGCGCAAGAAAGGCGCCGCGCGCAAAAAGCGCTCTTCCTCGGCATCGTCGGCAAAACCCGCCGCGAGATCCGCGGCAAAGGCTTCCGCGAAATCGGCGCCAGCCGCGCCATCGCCGAAGCCCGGAAAACGCTCGCTCACCCGCGTCAGAATCGGCGAAGCCATGCGGCGCCTCGGCCTCGACGAATCGAAGCTCGCAGCCAACTTCGACCGTCTTCTCGATCGCCTCGAGTCGAAAGACAAGCCGCGCGCCAGCGAGAAAATGCTGCTCGAAGTCCTGCGCGAGTGCGGCAAGCTGCTCGAAGCGTATCCCGTCGCGCGCCCCGCATCCGCCGCGGCAGCTCTCGCGCCCAACGTTCCGATCCAGCTCGTCACAATGGTCCCGCGCCCCGAGCGCGAATCCCCAGCTCCGCCCGATCCATCCGCACCGCCAGCGGCAGCATTTCCAGCACCCGGGCAATCGTAGCGCCGGCGTCCCGCCGGCGTTTTTCCGCCCGGTTGAGCCGCACAAAATCGCCGGCAAGATGCCGGCGCTACGATTGCGATCTTGCCGTTCGAATGTCCGGCCGGATCTTGATTGCTCCCGCTCGTCACTCGTCACTGGTCACTCGTCACTTTTTTTAGGAGGCACCATGTCCGTCAGCAAAAAAACACTCGGCTACGCAGTTCAACTCGGAGGCGCAGGCTCGGTCGTCGTCGGCGCGGTTCTAAGTGTCCATCACGCCGCGATCGCCGCCTCAATTCTCGGCGGCGCCGCCGCGCTCTACATCGGCAACAAAATCCGCGCGATGAGCTAATCGCCTGCTTCACGGAACCCGGCGCGTGAGGCAACCAGGCAGTCGTAGCGCCGGCATCTTGCCGGCGTTTTTCCGCCCGGTAACGCCGCACAAAATCGCAGGCAAGATGCCGGCGCTACGACTGCACTCTTGCCCGTCGTCGGGCCGGCGCGAACGTCGGCCGGATTTTGCTTTTTCCTCATCTCCCATGTCCGCAACGATCCAATCCGGGCTCGAACGCTGGCTCGCCGATGCCATCGTCGCCGCTGGTCCGAACGCGGCTGATACCAACGCCGATGACGACACCACCGACGCGATCTTCATCGAGACGAACTCCATCGACACGAACTCTCCCGACGCGAATCTCGATCCAAACGCTCTCGCGCCAACCGGCGAATCTCCCTCGCGCCTCGTCCTCCCGTATTCGCCCTTCCCGCGCCAACAGGAATTTCACGCCTCGCCCGCAAAATACCGCCTCTTCGGCGGCGCGGCAGGCCCCGGAAAATCGAAAGCTCTTCTCATGGAGGCAATCCTCCAAGCCCACGAACACTCCGGCGCAAACACGCTGCTCCTCCGCCGCACGTTTCCCGAACTCGAAGCATCGCTCCTGCTTTATTTCCGCCGCGATGTCCCGCGCGAACTCTATCGCGCGTTCAACGACACGAAGCACATCGTCTCCTGGTGGAATGGCTCGACAACGCGCTTCGGCTACAGCCGCAGCGAGAACGACATCTACCAATATCAAGGCGCCGAATATCTTTTCATCGGCGTGGACGAGCTGACGCTTTTCACTCTGAAGCAGTGGCAATTCCTCACTTCGCGCAATCGCTGCCCCGTCCCCGGCGCGTTTTCGAATATGGCGGCCGCTTCGAATCCCGGCAACATCGGCCACGCCTGGGTGAAATCGCTTTGGATCGATCAGCAGCCCGCGCCCGGCATGGAGCGTCCCGCCGAATACGATCCCGCCGACTACGCGTTCATTCCCGCGCGCGTCTGGGACAATCCGATTTACGCGAACGATGCGAATTATCTGAAAACGCTGCACGCCCTGCCCGAGCATCTCCGCCGCGCGTTTCTCGATGGCGATTGGGATGTTTTCGCCGGGCAATATTTCAGCAATTTCGATCCCTCGCGCCAGGTCGAGCGCGCCGAACGCATCGGCTTCGCCGATTGGTGGCCGCGATGGATTTCGATGGATTGGGGATTCGAGCACCCCGCCGCGGTCTACTGGCACTCGCAGGATCAAACGCGCACGGTGACCTATCGCGAATTCGTCCGCCAGCACATGAGCCCGCGAAATCTCGCGCACGAAATTGTCGAACGCTCGCACGGCGAGAGAATCTCGAATGTGTATTTGTCGCCTGATGCTTTCGCGCGCCGCACGGACGAATCTTCGATCGCCGAGCAGATTGGCGACGTCCTCGCCGCGAACGGATTGCCGCGGCCCGTCCCGGCCGATAACGATCGCGTCGGCGGATGGCTGCTGATGTATCAAATGCTCGATGCCGGCGAGTGGATCATTACGGAGAATTGCGCGGAGCTGATTCGCACGCTGCCGTCGCTCGTGCGCGATTCGGTGCGCGTCGAGGACGTGGAAAAAATGGACGGCGACGATGCCGCCGACGCCGCGCGCTACGGATTGAAATCGCGCCTGCGCGGGCAGCCCGGAGCCAATGCGCCGTACGAGCTGCGCATGGCCGCGCGCGTCACGTCGAACGATCCGACCATCCGCGCGATTCAAGCCCGCAAAGCCGAGCTGGACGAACAGCGCCGCAGCGCCCCGGTCTTCTTCGCGCGCAATCACCGCCCCGGCGCACCGCACGCGTCTTTCGCATCCCGCCGCGATCGCGCCCCTGCGCCACGAGCACCCGGTCAATCGTAGCGCCGGCATCTTGCCGGCGATTTTGTACGGCTCGCTCGGGCGAAAAAACGCCGGCAAGATGCCGGCGCTACGAACGCACACCCGGCACCCGTAGGGCCGGCCGGCAGGCCGGCCGTTCCGGCAACTATTCGCTTGGTGACCAAATGCCGCTCTCATCGCTTCGCACAATCTGGTTGCGCCTCACGTCATCGCGATACACGCGCGCCCTCGAGGATGAAAACTCCCGCCTCCGCGCGGAAAATCGCGCTCTGCTGAATTCGATTCTCGGAATCGCCGGCATTCCGCCGTTGCGCGTGGATGTTGGGATTGAACGGCAACGCCGTCGCGATTTGCGAATTGCCGCGAATGGCGAAAAAACCGGTCCGTCTGCCGACGGACCCTACGGGTGCCGGCCGCGCGATAGCGCCAATGATGGGCGCGATTCGCAGCCCGCAAACGGCGAACACTGCGCGAATCAACTCGACAGCAGTGCAAGCCAAATCCCTCGCGGCGCGCGTGCGAAAAGCCTCATCGTTCCCGCAAATCCTCTGCGCCGGCGTTCCTGGCAGCAAATCGGGCGGATGCTCGAAATCGAAGACGCGCGCCGCCGCAACAATCGCGACAATTCCGATTCGATGTCGTAACGGCGCGCTTGCGTTTGCGTGCGCCAATCGGCTCGGTACGTGTGGCTCACGTGCCCTCCCCGGCGCAACCGCGGAGACACGTAAGGCTCTTCGCCAAATGGAGGCACGAATGCCAATGATTCGTGGACGCTATTACATGAATCCCGCGATGGGCGCGGCGATTGAAAATACGCGCTCTCTCGCCGATGCAACGCAACTCGGAGACGGCCCGAACGATCCATTCACAGAGGACGATGCAAGCCATTCCGCCGGGCAGGGAAGCGGCGACGCGCCCGCGACGGCGATTCACCGCGTCGAAATCGAAATCTCGGCGGCGCCGGATGGTTCGCGCTCTGGCAGCCGCAGCTCGCGCGGATACGTTGCGCACATTCATCGCGAAATCATCGATGCGGCGCCCAACGGCGCGTCGAGCGTGCGCAGCGCGTTCGACGTTCCGTCGAATACGCCGGGAATCGCCGCGCATTCCGGATCGCAATCCGCGCCCGGATTCGTCCCGCGCGGCGTATTCGCCCCCGCGCCCGAAACGCACGTATTCACCACGCCCGGCGATCTAGTGAATTTTCTCCGCGACGCTCTCGCCGAAGATTGATTCCAGTCAGCGCCCCACAAGAGGCAGACGGTCATTCGTAGCGCCGGCATCTTGCCGGCGATTTTTCGCCCAGTCACGCCGAACAAAAACGCCGGCAAGATGCCGGCGCTACGAGCTCACCCTGGGCGACAAGAGCGGCGACGATCCAAGTCGGCATTTTTCCTCCAATCTCCCATCGAGGACACATGGCGAACGATTTCAACATCACCTTTCCGGGCGAGCCCGCTCCTGCAAATCCCGCCGTCGTTCCCGTCGAAAGCCCCGCGACCGGCCCGGCGCGGCCCGACGATCCAATTTCCGTTCTCGAATTGCTCGCGTACGGCGCGAACAACGAGCATCTCCCCGATCGCCTGCAAGCCGCGCTGCGCCGCATCGTCTTCGATTTCACCACCGAATCCGAACTCTCTCGCCGCCAGGAAATCCGCCGCATCAAGCAAGCGCATCAATTCTGGCGCGGCCTGCAATATCTCTGGTGGAGCGAGCAGGATCAGAACTGGCATCTTCCGTTCGAGCAGAAATTCAGCGACCAGGCTTCGCTCGAAGATCTTCCGCGCTACGAATTCGTCACGAATATTTACCAGGCGTTCGGGCTTTCGATCATCGCCGTGCTCTCGCAGGATATTCCGCGCGTGCGATTTTTCCCGCAGTCTGCGCAGGCGGAAGTGGACGTCGCGGCGGCGAAAGCGGCCACGGAAGTGGCGCAGCTCGTCGAGCAGAACAATCGCATGGGCAACGTGATTGTCGACGAAGCCTTCGAACTTTGGACCAGCGGAAAAGTTGGCGCGTACGTGCGCTACGTCGTCGATGGCCAGCGATTCGGATTTCATTCCGAAACGCAAATCGCCGCGCGCCAAGTGAAAATCGCGCCCGACGCATGGCGATGCAAAAATTGCGGCGCCGAAACCCCGGCAACAGGCAATGGCGCGAGCATAAACGCGGCATCTGTCATTCCGAGGCCGATGCGACCAGCATCGGCAGAGGAATCTGCGGTTCGGCCTTCCGCAAATGCAGACGCAGATTCCTCGGCCCGGACACCGTCGGGCCTCGGAATGACAAGCGCAATCGAGGGCGCCGAGCCGCCGCGCTGCGAATGCGGCGCGCTCTTCGAACTCGGCGATTTCGTTCCCGGCGACGTCGTCACCGTGCCCGCCGCGCAAACGCGCCTTCGCGTGCCCAACGGCCAGGAAGTCATCACCATCGTCGGCGGCCTCGAACTAAAGACTCCGCCCTGGGCGAACGAGATGCACGAGTATCCATTCTTGCAATGGAACATGGAAGTGCATCAAGCGCGGCTGCGCGCAGCGTATCCGCACGCGGCCAGCAAGATCGGACCGCCCGTCGCGCCGGGAGAATCCGCACAGTACGAACGCCTCGCGCGTCTCGCGCAATCGCAAGGCGGCCCGCTCACCGAGGGCGGCGACTACAACATGAACTTGATCACGTTCCAGCGAACGTGGCTGCGCCCCTGGGCGTTCTATCAACTCGACGATCAAAAACTCCGCGATGAATTGCTCGCGCTTTATCCCGATGGCTGCTACGTCGCATTCGCCGGCGACGCCTACTGCGAATCGCGCAATGAAAATATGGACGATCACTGGCGCGTCCTGCACGCGCTGCCCGGCGACGGTTCGAGCGGCCGGCCCGCTCTCGGCGACGCGCTCATCTCCGTGCAGGAGCGCTTTAACACGCTTTCGAATTTGCAAATCGAAACGTACGAGTACGGCATTCCGCCGATTTACGCCGACAGCGAAGTCCTCGATTTCGACGCGTTGCAATCGCAGACCGCCGAGCCCGGCGCGCACTATCCCGCGCGCGCAAAGCCCGGCCAGCCGCTTGCCGCGGGATTTTTTCAGCCCGAGCCCGCGCAAATTCCTCCCGATCTCGCCGAGCACGCCGCGAATTTGATGGGCCCGGTCTCGCAATTTCTCACCGGCGCATTCCCGGCGCTCTTCGGCGGCGCGATGACCAACAACGACACGGCCGCGGGCTACGCCATGGCGCGCGATCAGGCCATGGGCCGCATCGGGCTCGTCTGGCGCGCTATGAAATTCTTCCACGCCGACGTGATGCTGCTCGCTGTCGATTGCTTCCGCAAGAATCGTCCGAGCGACGTCGAAGTGACGCTTCTCGGCGCGGGCTCAGCGTTCGAATCGAAATGGATTCGCATCGCGGATCTCAAAGGCAATCTGTTTTCGTATCCGGAAACCGACGAGCAGTATCCGACGATGTGGTCGCAGCAACGCGCCGTCCTGATGCAATTGCTCGGCAGCCCGGATCCGCAGCTCCAGCAAATTCTCGCGCATCCGGACAATCTGGCGCTCATCAAGCGGCTCATTGGCCTGGAAGAAATTGTGATTCCGGACGAAGAGTCGCGAACGAAGCAATTCCGCGAGATCGCGCAGTTGGTGAACCAGCAGCCGGTGATCCAGCGCGATCCGCAGACCGGCGCGGAAACGATTTTGCCGAGCATCGTCCCGGATCCGTTTGCCGATAATCACGCCGTCGAGCTCGAGACGTGCCTGCGGTGGTTCTCGTCGGATGCAGGCCAAGTGGCCAAGATTGATTCGCCCGCGGGATACGCGAATGTCCGCGCCCACGCGCTCCTACATCAGCAATTCCTGCTGCGCCAGCAGCAAGCAGCCGCCGCGCCGCCACCGCAAGCAACGCCACCCGCCGCCCGCCGTTAATGTTGTTCGTGAAGGTTTATGTAGGGCTGGTCGTCAGACCAGCCGCTTTTTCTCGGAGTTGCAGCACGTAAATCGGGAAGCGGGTCGCCGCTCAGAAAAGCGGCGTCCGCCGCGGCGGACGCCCTACAGTTGCCGACCGGCGGATCACGCCGATTCAGTTCTGGTTTTCGCGGTTTGGTTTATGTAGGGCTGGTCGTCAGACCAGCCGCTCTTTTGCCCCGCTTGCACGATACAGAATCGGCGTCCGCCGCGGCGGACGCCCTACAATCGCCAACCGCGCGACCGCGCCAGATCACGTTCTGCCCAAAAATAAAACGGGGTGGCCCGAGGGCCACCCCGTTGCGCTTTCTCTCTGCTTTTCTCCTTCAACCTGCAGCGTGTTAACTAAAACTGCGTTTTAGCCAGGGAGGTTTCGTTGTCAGAGCGTTCTGTTCACGGCATTCGAGTCAATTCGTCCGCCGTAAGCAGTGCGTTGCGAGGGCGGCGGCGCCACCATGCGCACCACGTGCTGCAGCCGCTCGGGATTGAACGGCTTCGCCATGCAAACCACCGCGCCAATCTGATGACTCTCCGAATAGTCGGCCGGCGACGCTGAACTGGTGAGCAAAATCACCGGAATTTTCTTCAGTCGCTCATTTTTCTTGATGATGACGCAGAGGTCGCGGCCATTCATATCCGTGCCTTCCACTTCAGCAATCACCGCGACGGGAATGGCGGTCTTCAGAACGTCGAGCGCAGCCTTGGCCGTCGGCACATGCGCGAAGTGATAGCCGTCCGACTGCAGCAATGCGCTGAGCGTCGCGACGACCTGCATATCCGATTCGACAAGCAGCACCATCTGGCGAATGGCCTGCGCCGCATACGATGCATACACCGCGTTCGATGCGTACGATGTCCCGGCCTGTTTCGCAGCCTGCGACACGGCCGCCTGGAATTGCACCGCGACGCCATATTTTCTGTCCGGGCGCAAAAATACGCGCGCGACTTTCGCTTTCTGCGCGGTGTTGATGCCTGCCGAGGGCGTGTAGGGGAACGTGACGTCCAGCGGCTGGCCGACCCAATAGCCCGAGCGGCCCGCGACGAAGAGCAAGCCGTCGCGTGACACGTCCGTGCTCGTGCACACTTCCTGGAATTCTTCGACCGAGCCAATTCCACCACGCACGTGGACTTGCGCGGATAATTTGACTCGCTTGCGCTTGCGGCGCTCCGGGCCTGAGGGCGCGGCCTTCTTTTCTGTCGTTGCGGACGACATGGCCTCCGGCGGCGCCGGATTCGACGGGCTCATGGCAAAACTCCTGGCGGTCGAGTGCGAACGTCGGGCCCTATCGAAGCGACCCACGAACCATTCCGCAATCTAGTTATAGGGACCTAGTCCTAGAATCCCTATAGTACTTTGGTCCTATGATGGAAATTGGGGCGGATAGCTGCGGGAACCCGGACGGCCTGCCGCGGTTTTTGCGTCCCGATCCTATCGGGACGGCCAGCCCTACGAACCCCATTCGTCGCGCCGGCATCTTGCCGGCGTTTTTGTGCGGCGGCATCCGGGCGGAAAATCGCCGGCAAGATGCCGGCGCTACGATTGACCGGGTGCTCGTGGCGCGGGGGCGCGATCGCTCGGCTGGCACCCGTAGGGTCCGTCGGCAGACGGACCGGTTTTTCACGATTTGGCCTTGCTCCTCACAACGCAGGCACCACGATGTTGCCTACGATGTTCGCTCGATCGTCCCGATATTCAATTTTCCGTTGTACAACGATTTCTCGGATGGCGGCGGGGCCACAAGCCGCACGGCATGCTGCAACTTGCCCGGAGGACACGGCAGCGCCATGCACACGACCGCTCCCACTTCGTGGCACGAGAGATAATCGGCTGGCAGCGCGGAGTGCATCAGGAGGATTACGGGAATGTGTTGTAGCCGGGAATTTCTTTTCACGATGGCGCACAAATCCTGGCCGGAGATGTCGCCGCTCTCCGCGACCGCCAGCAGCACGTCCGGCGTATCGGTGCTCAGAACTTCGAGCGCCTCTTTCGAGCTGGCGACGTTGATCACCTGATAGCCATCCGCCTCGAGCAACTCACGAATTACGGCCGCAGCACGCTCGTCCGGCTCGACGGCCAGGACGCGCACGGCCACCGGCACGGCGCCCGTGATCGCGATTTCAGCCGAGTTGATCGCGATCGCCTTCTGAAATTCCACCGCGAGGCCGTAATACAGATGGTTTTGCAGAAGCAGGTTGCGCACCACGCGCGCCGGCTGCGGAGGATTCATGGGATCGGGCACACCGTGGTAGGGAACCGTAACTTCGACGATCTGGCCCTGCCGGTAGGCGCCTCGCAAAGTTTTCACCAGCAAGCCATCGCGCGAGGCGTCAATCGTATTGGCGATATCTTCGAATGGTTCGAGCGAGCCGATTCCGCTGCGAACCAGGACGCGTAAGGCCAGCTTCGCGCGATGGCGCTTTCGACGCTCGCGCCCAGTCGGTGCCGCTTTCACCTCAGGCAATACAATGTCTTCCGGAGCAGGGGACGGGTTCGGGGCCTCGGCGCTCATGCAATTCCTCCTACCCATCTATATCGGCACAGTGGCGTAGTTGGGTTAGGTGTTTGTTCGTAAAATTCTGTTCCGATTCGGCACGACATTCGTAAGCGTCAATCGCCCGACCAGCACCCGTAGGGTCCGTCGGCAGACGGACCGGCCTTTCACGATTTGGCTTTTCGCTTCATCGATCGGCAAAAAATCGGCTGGTCTGCCGACCAGCCCTACGAAACGCATTCGTCGCGCCGGCATCCTGCCGGCGTTTTTCCGCGCGGTGGCGTCAGACAAAATCGCCGGCAAGATGCCGGCGCTACGATGACCCGCGTGCCTGTAATTCCGCTCTCTTGAGCGGCGGACGCCGCTTTTGCATCGTGCACGCCGGGCAAAAAATCGGCTGGTCTGACGACCAGCCCTACAGGAACTTTCGCAAGATCGGCGTGATCGCGCGGCAGGCATCTGTAGGGCGTCCGCCGCGGCGGACGCCGCTCTTATGCCTTCGAGGAGTAAATCATGGCGATATCAACTCCCGCATTAAACCCAACATCATCGTCCGCGCCGACGCACCACACAGCGCCAGCTCGCACCGCGGCACCCGCGTCCGCATCCACGCCGACGCGAAACACGCGCCCGAGCGACGACGAAATTCTCGGCCTCGCCTCCGGGCCATCTCACGACGGTTCGGCGTCGCAACGATCATCCGCAGCCGATGCGAATTCAAACGCTGCTACCGCCGACGCCCCCGCAACATCCGCCGCAAATACCGATCCTGATCAATTCCGCGCGATCTTCGACGCCAATCCCTCGCTGCGCGACGCCTGGCGCGACGCTCAGTCTTTCCGCGAAATCTTCCCCGATGTCCAAAGCGCGCGCGAAATCCAGAAATTATTTCCGACCGCCGACGATGCTCGCGCCGCGGGCGCGCAACTCGCCGATCTCGCCAAGCTCGACACGCTCTTCTTCTCGAACCGCCCCGAATCGCACGCCGAACTCGCCGCCGCGGTCTATCGTCTCAACCCCGCAGCCTTCCGCAGCCTCGCGCGGATGATGCAGGCGATTTCGAGCGACTCCGCAAATAGGGGAGACCCGGGGCATCGCGCTGCATCCCCTGCAATCGAGAGCGCGGTGAGCGCGCAGAATGCCCCGAGATCCGGCGCGGAAGCGCCCGCGAACTCCGCCGCGGATCCCGCCGGCGGCGCGCAGGCGGCCTTCTTTCACGATACCAACGCCGCGGCTGTCACCGGCGTTCTCGACGCCATTCATTCCCAGGTGGATCGTCTGCTTCCGGACGGGACGACCGGCGCCGCGCGCCAGCGCCTCGTGGGCGAAATTTATCGCGAAGTGGACGCGGCCTTGCGCTCGAACCACGTGTTCGGCCAGCAATTGCGTCAGGCTTTTCGCGCAGGGAATTGGTCGCCGGAAAACCGGCAAGCGGTGGCAGGAATGGTGGTGGCGCGCGCGCGGCAGGCGCTGCCCGGCATCGCGAAAAAAGTGATCAACGAGTGGACGTCAGGCGTCGTCGCGCAGTCGAACGCGCGCGCGGAGCGCCAGCGCACGGCCGAGCGCCGCGTGGATATCGCCGGCGGTTCGCCCGGAGGAGAAGGGCGCCGCGCGCTCAGTCCGCGCGATCTGGATTACCGGCGCCTCTCGGATGCGGATATTTTGAATCTGTAGAGTGTTGGGGAAGCTCGCAGAAAACCGGCTGGTCTAACGCGGTTTTAGCGTCCCGATCTGATCGGGACGACCAGCCCTACATGAGGCAAATTTCCGCGCCCGGCAATTGTAGGGCGTCCGCCATGGCAGACGCCGCTTTTTTGCAGACGCTGCAAAAATCAAAATTCTACCGAAAAATGCGCGGGCAAGATGCCCGCGCTACGATCACTACTTACAACGATTTCTTCCCCGTGGCGGACTTGTACGCGGCGATAGCTTGCGCGACATCCTCGACGAATGTGGTGAACTGCGTCTGTGTAACGCCCGAGGGCAACTTTAGCAAGCCGCTGCTGATCAGATTTTTCACCGCCGTGGTCAGGCTTGCGTTCACTGTCGTCCAGTTGATCGTGCCGCTCGTGCTCGTCGCGGTGACGATGTAGGAATCAATCAGCCGGAGAGCGGCTCCCGGTGAAAGCGATACCCCGGTAAATCCGGACATATTGGTCACGGTCAGCTGCGCGAACAATTCGAGCTGCGCTTCCGTGGTTTGCGTGGGAAGCGTGATGATACCGTTCAGCAATTCGGCATTGATGATCGCATTGATGGCGTTGGTCTGCGCGGTCGGGTTGGCCGTGCCGTCCTCATTCTTCGCCGGCATCGCATCGGCAATCGCAGAAGTTGTGCCGAGCAAGATCACCGACACGTTTGTGTCCTGGCTGATTCGGAGCACGGCAAGGGCATAGCTGTTGTAGTTCGTCATGCTCATGCCGGGGGGGACGGTAACGATTTTCGTAGCTATCGCGTAGCCCACGAAACATTTCACGGCCGCCGATTGGCTCGAGACGCATGGCATGAGCGTCTGTGCGCTCGCCGGGGCAGCGATTGTAAGAATTAGTATGATTGCGGCGACAACAATTGCGGGAACATGGCCTTTCATTATGCCTCCTGCGCGGAGAACTCTTGCAGTCACAGCTTCCGAGGGGGCGTCCGGAAGCGCAACCCTTTGGCCGCGCGACATTTAGAGGCTATCGCCGGGCCGCAGCCCGCGCTACTGTCCAACCGTACACCCGTGGTACGGCCGTGCCTTTGCCCCCTGGTACAGGAACTAGGTGGGTGGTTTGCGGCAATTCCGATTGGTAATTGTCAAAGACATTGCCCGTCCCAAAATTTAACCGGCGCCACGATCGCCCAACGGGCTCTCGTAGGGCTGGTCGTCAGACCAGCCGCTTTTTCGCGGAGTTACCGATAGCTATTCCACAGGCTTGCTTCACTCTCCCACCCGTCCGCAGAGGACATCCCGCACCAATCACTTCCGCTTGAAAAATTCCACAGGGGGGCCCAGAAACCATGGCACAAATGCAAAATGCGCAGACCGTCGCGCTGCAACTTGAAAAGGTGCGGGACAAACTTCCGCTTCTCTACGAACGCGACGACATCCTTCTCACCATGATTCAACAGCGAGGTGACGTCGAACGCGTCAGCTCGCGCAACATGCGGCTTCCGCTGCAAATTCGTCCTGGAGGCAAAGCGGGGCTCGCGAATCTCGACGGCGGCGATCTCGGCCGCGGATCGGGAACAACCTACGACGTCGCGCAAGTGACGCCGGTTTTCTTCCGCCACGCGGTGGAAATTTCGAAGTTGGTCGAATACGCATCGAATTCGCCCGAAAAGGCCATCGAGAACGCCGCGAAGCGTGAAGTAAAAAACAACATGCAGCAATTCCGTTCGTTCCTCGACAAAGTGATGCAGACGAACGGCAACGGCGTGCTCGGCACGATCGCATCCATCAGCGGCAACACGTTTACGATGGCGAAGCCGCCCGGCTCCGTCCTCGTCTACTACAACCAGACGATTCAGGTTTACGATCCGACGCTCACAACCAACCGCAACGTCGCCGCGAGCGTGACGACCAACGTCACGGCCGTCGATCCTTTCGGCGGCACAATCACAGTGGACAACGTCCCGACGGGCACTTCCGCGAACGATCTCATCGTTCACGACGGGCTCACCGGCGCGCAGCCGGTTTCGCTCTTCGGCATCCTCTACCATCAGACCAACGCCACCACGGGCACGTGGCTCAACCTCAACCGCGCGACGTATCCAGTCGAGCTCGCCACCCCTCACGTCAGCGGAAATAATTCCGCGCTCACTCCCGGCGTCGTTCGTCTCGCCATCAACAAAGTGCGGAAATCTCTCGGCACCAATCAGGTCGGCAAGCTTATCGCCTACACGTCGCTCGAACAGGAGCACGCGTGGGAGCAGCTCGGCGTCACGATCTCGCAGATCATCAAGGAAGGAGCAGGCGGGCGCGCCAGCGATCTCGATCTGCTCTTCACCGGCGAGAAAACGATGGCGGGCGTGCCGATCAAATCGTCCATCAACGCCAACACGTCACGCGTGGATTTTCTCGATCTCTCGCACTGGGGCCGCGCCGTCATGCAGGACATCGATTTCTACGATGTCGGCGGGCAAACCGTGTTTCCAATTTACGGCACCAGCGGCGGCCTCGCGGCGGCGTACATCTTCTACTTCGTCACCGGATTCCAGGTGTGGAACGATTCGCCGCGCTCCGGCGCGTACATCGATTCACTA
This sequence comes from uncultured Acidobacteriota bacterium, assembly GCA_963838705.1. Classification (GTDB taxonomy): domain Bacteria; phylum Acidobacteriota; class Terriglobia; order Acidiferrales; family UBA7541; genus Palsa-147. The sequence goes on from CAWIRU010000009.1 coordinate 285,050, forward strand.
GCCATCCCCTCCGGCTACTAAACCCAAACACGATCGTGGCGCGGGCATCCTGTCTGCGCGATCACGGCAACCAGCCAATCGTAGCGCCGGCTTCCAGCCGGCGTTTTTCCGCGGCGTCATCCAGGAAAAACCGCCGGCAAGATGCCGGCGCTACGAACGCATCCTCGGCTGGCTTTTCTCGTTATTCGACACCTCGCATTTCCAGGAGGCCTCATGGCCATCGCCATCACCGTACAAAGCGTCGACGCATCCGGCTCGGCCGTCCTCGTCACCGGCACGCTCGCCTTCTCCGGCAGCTACACCACCGGCGGCGACACGCTCGACTGGACCACCGCCGACGAGCAAATCGCTCCGTCCGGCGCAACGATTCCTTCCGCCACGCCGCCGATGCTCGTCCTCATCGGAAGCGTGAACGGCAACGCGGACTCCTACATCCCGGTGCAGGGAAGCGCGCTGAATAATTGGAAGGTAAAATGTTTCGCGGCAGGCGGCACAGAAGTCAGCGCCGGCGCCTATCCGTCGGCGATAACCGGCGACATCGTCGCCTTCCTGGCCCAATTCCCCAAGCTGCAATAATCGCCCGGTTAGCTTTCGATTTGGTTTTAGTTGGGCTGGTCGTGAGACCAGCCGCTTTTCTGCCGGCGCGCCACCAAAACAAAAAGGGCGGCGTTTCCGCCGCCCTCGAATTTCGCAACGTGCACTGGGCACGCCTGACAAGCACTCCAATTCTACCGCACTTTTGATTTTTCAGATCCCGCTCGTCACTTGTCACTCGTCACTCGTCACTCGTCACTTCCTCCCCATGATCCGCGTCATCCGCGAAACGCACGACACGCCGCCCTCGATCGCCGAACGCCTCGCGCGCGCCGGCGGCTGGAATCGTTTCGGCGAACCGAACTTCCGCGTCGTATGGGGTTGGTCGCGGCTGAGCTGGATCGGCGGCCGCTGGACGGATCGCGACGCGCATGGCAACATCATTCGCTCGACGGTCGAGCTGCGCCGCGTTCCGAAATATTTGCCGTTCGATCGCTGGCATATCGAACGCTGGGTCCCGCCGGAAATTTACGGCGCGCCGAATGTGTGGCGCGCGGCCACGCTCGAGCGCGAAGACGGAATGTTCGTCCCGGTGCTCGGCCCATATCCATCGCGCGGCGAATACGAGCAATGCTTCACGCTTTCCGGCCGCGGCGGGGAATTCATTCCGCTCGATCCTTCCGCATGCGGCAAAATCGTGCGCGCCATCGAATGGGCGCGGCGCCAACCGCAAGGCAATTCGCGCCGCGCGCTCGACACGCGCGAATCACAGCGCGAACGCGATTGGAACGCCCGAGTTGACGCCATCCTCGACGACGGCGCGCCAGCATTTCACTCCCAGCCCTTCGTCAGCATCGCCGGAAGGTAATTTAACGCACGCAGAAGGTCGTCGCGCTGGCTTCCAGCCGGCGGTTTTCTGTCCAGCGGCGCCGACCAAAATCGCCGGCAAGATGCCGGCGCGACGAACCCTACGGTTGCCGTAAAAACTCATACGACTCGCCTTCAGGAGGCACCTTGAAATCATCCGCATCGAATTCAACCACCACCCTCGCCACCGCACTCGAACCGCCGCGCGAATCCTCCGTGCCGCAACGCGATCCCTCGACCGTCACGATCGCCAACATCGGCGACCAGGACTTCTACATCTCGCGCACCTACGGCATCTTCCACATCCCCGCGTGCGCCAAGGGCGAACCGTTCTCGCTCCTGCTCATCACGGCGCGCGGCGATGCGCTCGATCTCGGCGACAATCGCCGCTTTCCATTCACCATCAGCGCGCGCGAAATCGCCGAAGACTTGATTCAGGATCTCGTCGTCCACGGCGTGTTCGTCTGCGCGGGCGCGCGCCCCACGGAATTCGAAATCGCCGCGGCCGCCGCTCGCCGCCAGGCCTGGTATCAGGATCTCATCGCCGAAGCCGACGCGATGTGGGCCCGCGGGCATTCCTATCGCGAAATTTCCGACGTGCATCGCCGCGCCGCGCTCTCGCTCGGCATCGAACGCGATTGGGCTTTCGTCCCGCAACAATTGGTGGATTGCCCCGCGTGCGGCGAAAAAGTGAAGCCCAGCGTCGCGGTATGCAAGCATTGCAGCGCCATCCTCGACGCCGAAAAAGCCGCCAAGCACGGCGTAACCGGCCGCTCGCGGCATTCGTAGCGCCGGCATCTTGCCGGCGTTTTTCCGCGCGGCGGCGATAAGCCAAGTTCGCAGGCAAGATGCCCGCGCTACGAATCAGCGACTAGCACCCGTAGGGCTGGTCGTCAGACCAGCCGGTTTTTTCGCGCAGAGGCGAGATACTCTATTTCCTCGATGCGCGATACAAAACCGGCGTCCGCCGCGGCGGACGCCCTACAATTGCCAATTCTTCGGCCGCGCAAGTTCGATTCTAGGATTCGTAGGGCTGGTCGCCAGACCAGCCGATTTTTTCCATCACCTCACGCTACAAATCCCCGCGGCAATCGGTGCACAATAGTCCGCCGGCCAAATCGAGGAATCAAATCACCGAGGGTCAACACATGACGCGATCCGAAATCCGAGGCAAGAAATTCTCCGCAATCGTCGCAAACCGCGCGAGCGCCTATCTCATCCTCCTCTGCGCGCTCATCGCCGCCGCGCCTCCCTCCGCCCGCGCGCAAGGCTCGCGCAAAGACGACATCGCCTTCGGCGCCACCGGCAAGCCGATCGCCGGCGCCACGGTCACGGTTTGCACCTCCGGCGCGACGGGCGCCCCGTGCTCCCCGCTCGCCACGCTTTACACCGACGCGACTCTCACCGTCCCATCCGCCAATCCGGTCCAGGCCGACGGCCTCGGCAACTATCACTTCTACGCCGCTCCGGGCCGCTACGTCGTGCAGGTCTCCGGCTCCGGCATCAACACCTACACGATGAACGACACGATTCTCCCGAACGATCCGACCACGCCATCTTTCAATTCCGTCACCGCAACTTCGATCACTCTCGGCGGAAATCTCGGCGTGGGCGGCAACGCCAGCGTTACCGGCACGCTGAGCGCAGGCACGTTCGCTCCTTCGAGCATCAGCACGGGCTCGCTTCAGGTAAGCGGCAACGCGAGCACGAAAGGCCCGCGGCCCTGGGCCGACGTCGTCGCGTACGGCGCCGATCCCACCGGCGCTTCCGACAGCACGAGCGCCATTCAATCGGCCATCAATTCGGCGTGCTCCACCGGCTCAACGGGCGGTGGCGCCGTTCATTTCCCTCCGGGGTCCTACAAAGTTCTTCAGCCGCAGACCAGCGTTTCGACGACCGCGTCAGTCTTCACGATTCCATCGGCGTGCAATGGGCTTACGTTCGAAGGCGGCTCTTCTTCCAACGGCGCAAGTGCTCAATTCTCGCGCCCGCCGCAAACGCGCATCGTCGTAACCCCAGGTTCCAGCCCGAACCTCATGCCCGTATTCATGATTCCAGCGGGCGTCGGCACGACGACGTTTCGCGACTTGCAAATTAGCGGCTACAACCAGGCCGTTCAGCTCAACGCGACCTTCGGAGTCACTTTCGACAACACATTCTTGCAAATCACCAGCACCGGCAACGGCATCCGCACGGGCGCGAACGACAATACCGACAACACACCGCTCGCCATCTACAACACATTCACGGTCCTCTTCCGCGGCGGCGGCCTCGAAGCCTCACCCGGAAACACCACCACGCCCCTGGCCGTCTTCGCTTTCCTCGCGGAGGCCCCGCCGAACCTGGGACTCTTTCAATTCCGCGACATCATCGGCTCGGGCGGCGGCTTCATTTGGGATTGCCGCGGAACTTCCGGCGACAACAATTGCCCCAACGGCGGCGGCAACGTCTTCTTCGATAACGTCTACATCGAGAATGCGACGATGCCGTTCTACACCATCAACAACACGGCGGGCAGCAACGTCGGCGGGGTTCCGGCCATCTTTCACAACGCGGCGCTGTACGACTGCAACAACTGGGCGTTCATGAATTACAACGGCGCCCAGGCCCTTGGCATTGGGGCCGGTTATAACGCTCCCGTTCACATGGAAAATGTCGCGGCTTGCCCGGGCGGCGCGATTCTCACGGTAACCTCGGGCAGCGTGAACTACGCAACCATGGACACGACGCCGCCGACAAACTCGAGCGGCGCGCCAAGCGGAAGCGCGATCTTCAATTCCCCTTACGGGCTGGGACTCCTGAGCAACAATTTCAACGTCTGCAGTCAGAACGTCGAACTGGAAACGATCGTGACCGGCGGCGGCGGTTGCGGAGGCACGCGCCTTCCCCCGCTTGCTCTCGTGCAGTCGGGAAACACGCAGGCCAATCTCGGAATCAGCCCCTACTACGGCCACGAATTCGGCGACGGCACGCACTTCGGCTGGGAATCCTCGCTGATTCGCAATTCGCCGAACACACTCGATCTTTCTTTTTCATGCGCCCTGCCGCCGCTTGGATTGACGGCGACGGCCACGACCGGCGGATCGCTCGCCGCCGGCACTTATTACTACTCGATGCAAACGACGTGCGCCTCGGACGGCTCGAAATCCGCCGGATCGAATGAGGTCAGCGTCGTCATCAGCGGCTCGAACAACGCCGTGAATCTTTCCTGGACCGCGCCGGCGGGAACCGATCCTTCCGCCTGTACGATCTTTCGCGGCACGACTTCCGGCGGCACGTATGCCGGAAGCGTGACCACCTACGGCGTATCCAACTGCACATCAACAACCAGCTATTCCGACACCGGCGCGACCGGCAGCTCCGGGCAGAACACTCTCTACAATGCGACGGTTAAAACGGCATTTCGATTTTCTCCGCCCACCGGAACTCCCGCGACTCTCTACGTTCCGTTCTGGAAGGGCACCACGCCAACCAGCGGCGATTGCGTGAAGTGGGGAAGCGGCGGGCTGCTGCAGGACGCCGGTTCCGCTTGCGGCAGCGGAGGAGGCGGAGGCTCGCTCACGTTCTACGCGCCGCCGCCCAACATCGCTGGCAGCGTCCAGATCGCTCCGAGCACGACAAACGCGATCAACGTGATTCCATTTCTTGTCCCCGTGCAGCTTCAATTTTCGAAGCTCACGATTGATATCGGCACCACGGATTCCACCGGCGGCGATCTCTACGACGTGGGGATTTATTCGCTCTCGGGCGCGCTCCAGTGTAATTGGGGCGCGACGGCCTTTACCGCAACCGGGCCGACCGACGGTTCCTGCACGCAGGGCACCGTCACTCTCGCTCCCGGCAATTACATCTTCGCTTTCACCGGCAACGCCACCACCGCGAAGATTTATCCCGGCAACGCGTACAACACTGGCTTCGAAATTCTGAGCGCCGCGACATCAAGCACCAGCTCGTCCGGCGGCGCGCTGCCATCCACGATCACCGTGCCGTCGGTCTGCCCCGCCTGCGGCGCCACAACAACATCCTTCGCCAGCCCCTTCATCGTGCTGCACTAACGGCACAAGGGCCATCGAATCGCCGGCATCCCGCCGGCGTTTTTCCGCGCGGCGGCGCTGCGATTGCACGGTCGGCAATTGTAGGGCTGGTCGTCAGACCAGCCGCATTTTCTTGCGATCTTGGCGTCTCGCCATGATTATTCGAAACCCGGCGCGTCGCATGACGCGCCATACAGTTGCTGCACTAACGGCACAAGAGCCATCGTCGCGCCGGCGTCCCGCCGGCGTTTTTCCGCGCGGCGGCGGGGCACAAAACCGCCGGCAAGATGCCGGCGCTACGATTGCACGGTCGGCAATTGTAGGGCTGGTCGTCAGACCAGCCGCATTTTCTTGCGATCTTGGCGTTTCGCAGTGATTATTCAAAACCCGGCGCGTCTTCCGACGCGCCCTACAATTGCTCTTTGTGGAATTTCGCCGATCGAGAGCATTTACGCCAACCTGTTCGACCGGATTCATCCCCATCCATGCGCCGCATTCTCAAACTCGAACTCTGGATCAAAGGCCTCGCCGCCGCGGCAATTTCCGGCGGCGCAAACGGCATCGTGACGGGCTTCGCCGCCATCGGCATTGATCCGAGCCATTTCAATCTCGCGGCCGGCCTCCGCGAGACGCTCGCCATCGGCGGCATCAGCGCCGCCATCAGCGCCATCCTCGGCGTCGCTCTCTATCTCCGCCAATCCCCATTGCCCACAAGTGGGAATTGAGCCCGCGATAATTTCGAAGACGCCATTCGCGGCAAAGAGCCAACCGTAGCGCCGGCATCTTGCCGGCGATTTTCCGCGCGGCGGCGCCAAACAAAACCGCCGGCAAGATGCCGGCGCTACGAACGCACGGTCGGCAACTGTAGGGCTGGTCGTAAGACCAGCCGGTTTTCCCAACCCGCTCGCCACATCATCATTCGCAGGAGACACCATGCCGGTCCTTTCGACCACCGCGTACGCCCAAACCGAAGACGTCCTCAATCTCACGCGCGCCCTCGTCAACGATTCCGCCGGCACGGTCTTCAACGACGCGACACTGATGCCGCTACTCAATTCCGCCTACCGCGGCTTGCAGCGCCAGCTCGCCGAAGCCGGCGTCTCCGTCCTCGTCTCCGAGGTTGATCTCGACCTGCCGCTCACGAACGGCGTCACCCCCACCGAAATTTCCGACGTATCCGATCCGCAGCTCCCGACCGATCTCCTCGCGCCGCACCAGCTTTGGGAGCAACAAACCGGCTCGAGCGATCTCTTCATTCCGATGGAAAAAATCACGGGCGGCCTGCCGAATCTCCAGCCCTCGACGTATCTGCGGATGTGGGAATGGCGCGAGGACATGATCAATCTCGTCGGCGCGACTTCTGAAATTACCGTCCGCCTGCGCTACGAAAAATTGCTGCCGCAGCTCGTTGTCGGCACCGATCCGGTGCTGATTCGCGCATCGAATGACGCGCTCGCCTGTGCCACGTCCGCGCTCGCCGCGCGCGCACGCGGCGCCCGCGCGCTCGCCGCGGATATGCAGGCAGCCGCGTATCAGGCGACGAACGATTTGATCGAGCGCTACATGCGCCCGGAACAATTCAAAGGCCGCCGCCGCAAACCCTACGGCTATCGCCGGCATGTGGTTTATCTGTAGCGCGGAAATTCGTGGGAAAATTTCATGCGAGCTGTAGGCGGCAGAAAATCGGCTGGTCTGACGACCAGCCCTACAATGGCCGACCATGCCGTCGTAGCGCCGGCATCTTGCCGGCGATTTTTCCGCGCGGCGGCGTTATCCAAAACCGCCGGCTGGAAGCCGACGCCACACGGGACTCCTGTAGGGCGTCCGCCGCGGCGGAAGCCGATTTTCTTGTGGCGTTGCGAAAAATTATATCCGGCAGGCTCGATCTACTGCACAACGAGGGTGATATTCACCGAACGCGTGGCGCCCTGCGCCGTCGCCGTCACGGCCATGTTGTACGTTCCGGCGGGCGTGCCGAGGTAAATCGTTATCGTTTTTGAGCCGGTGTTGCTGCTGCCGCACGCCGACGCCATCGCGAGCATGACGACAATCAAAATCGTGGCCATCCCGACGCCGAGCGCGTTCATCCGGTGCCGCCCAGATTCCGCGCCGCGCAACGAAATCCAGATCGCAGCGCCGAGCGCGGCCGCGAGCAGCGACATCAATGCAATCGCAACTCCGGTCCGCGGCGGGGAAGGGAATCGCGGACTCGATCCGCCCATCGGCGCGACGACCGTATTCGATGGCCCCGTCGTCGTCGTCCGGTAAGTCGTCTTGAACGCGGCGCTGAACGTTTGCGGCCCGCCGCCGGCCGTCAGCGTCAAGGTTGGCGGCATCGTTCCCGCTGGAGAAGTGATCGTGCAGGTCGTCGCGTCGGGCAAGTTGTAAGGGCAATTCAGCGTGATGGTGCCGCTGAAAGTATTGTCGGGCGTGGCCTGCAATTGAAACGTTCCGGTTTCTCCGTCCACGACCGTGATGTCGTTCGTGCCGCTCAACGGCGTGGCGAGCTCGAAATCATCGCCCGTGCCGGTCACCGCCGCGCTCTGCGGACTGGTGGGATCCGAATCCGTCACGTAGAGCGTCGCATTGCGCACGCCGAAGGCCTGCGGCGCGAAGATGACGTTGATCGTGCACGATGCGCCCGCCGCCAGCGTTCCGGCGCACGAGGTTGTTTCCGTGAAATCCGCGGGCGTCGCGCCGCCAACAAAGCTGACCGCGATGTTGCTGACCGTTCCCGTCGTGTTATTCGTCAGCGTGAAGGGCTGCGCCGCGCTTTGCCCGCCGGTGAGCTGATCGCCGAAGTTGAAAGTATTCGGCGAGAGAGTGACGCCGCTCGCCTGCGCGGGACTCACATTGGTAATTTCGCGGATCGCGGAATTGCCCGTGTCGGCAACAAAAAGATTTCCCGCGCGATCGAATGCCAGCGCTCCCGGCGCGTTGAATTGCGCTCGGAGCGGCGCGCCGCCATCGCCCGAATATCCGGCGAAGTTGTTGCCTGCAATCTGCGTCACGCGAAGCGTTCTCGCGTCCACGCGCTCAATGATGTTCGCGCTAGCTTCGGAAACGAAGACGTTGCCGCTAGCTTCAATCGCGATTCCCGTCGGCGCCGCCGTCAGCCGCGACTGCGCCGCCTTCGCCGAGGATGCGAACACGGAAAGAGCGCCGTTCGTAGGGGCGCTGCCCTTTGCTGGGTCCTGAAACGTTGCGCCCCCTGCCGCAATCTCGAAAATGCTGCCCGACGCCGGCGCCACAACGTAAATCTCCGCGCCATCGCGCGTCACCGCAATCGCCGCCGCACCGGCAACATTCGCGATCTGCTTCACCGCGCCGCTCTGCGCATCGAGCCGATACACAACATTATTCGCGGTGATAAAAAGATTTCCGTTCGCATCCGCGGCCGCGCCGATCGGATTCGCAAATCCCTCAGGCGACACGATGCTCGCCCATTTGCCCGCGACACTTGAAATCACGCCGGTCTCGGCATCCACGCGCCGCACCGTATCGTTCAGCGTGTCCGCAATAAAAAGATTTCCGGCAGGATCAATCGCGATCCCGCTTCCCGCAGCAGGATTTTTCGGCGTGGCATCCGCAAGATTGAGCTGCGCGGAGATCGCCGGCCCGCCATCGCCAAGCGATCCGCGCTCGCCATTGCCCACGGCGATCGTGGGAACATTCCTAGTCGAGGATGCCGGAATAATTTTCGCGATGCGATCGGAAGCAGCGTAATCGAGCAGCCCCTGCGGATCCGTCCCGAGGCCAGAGCCAGCAACGCCGCGCGCAACCGTCTTCACAACGGACGCCGCAGCGGACGCATTCGCAGCAGCAGTTTCACCCTGCGCCCCCGCGCGCACGGCAAAAATCGCCAGCGCGACAACCAGTATCGTCCCGCATCCCAACAAAATTCGCCGCAATTTCACTCCTTGCCGCAATTCGCAGCTCGCACGATGTCCGTGCGAGCCAGGTTTCTGTAGGGCTGGTCGTCAGACCAGCCGCTTCTTCGCCCCGAGGCACGATCCAAAATCGGCGTTCGCCGCGCCGGACGCCCTACAGGGGTGGTCGTCAGACCAGCCGCATTTTCGCTAATCGCACGCCGAACCCGATCGCATCTCGCTCGGCCTCAAGGGCCGCATCGATTTATCGTACCGGAAACCGTGAAACGCCGGTCCGTCTGCCGACGGACCCTACAATTGCCGTTCGCGCGTTCGGCGTCTGCCCCGCCACATCCCGTGCCTTACGATTCACCCACGCGCGCGCGGGTTGCGTCCGGGGCCCATCTCTGGCCGGGCCTCCCACGCCCTTGAAATTCCCGATAATAGCACACGCCGCGCCCATTTCCGGCGAGGCGCTTTCGGTGTCGTCGTTCTCCCGCTCGTCACTAGCTTGCCCTGAGGCCGCCTGTGCGGCCGAACGGGTCACCAGTCACTCGTCACTGGGGTCAACCCATGTCCGTTGAATCCTTCGCGCCGGTGCCTCTAGGCACATTCGGCGGCCTCATCACGCTTCTCGATCCCGCCGACGTCCCGCCGGGGATGTCGCCGAATCTAGGCGACGTGGAATTTTTCGCAGGCGGCGTCCGTACGCGCGCCGGGCTCGTCTCGCAATTTTCCCCACTCGCGGGCGGCGTCAGCCTCAACGGCCTAAAAACTTACATCACCGCAAATCTCGTCCAGCGCCTCCTCGCCTTCGATTCCTCCGGCAATCTCTACAAGGAAACTTCGCCCGGCGTTCTCGGCCTCGTCGCATCGCCCGGCACGCCGAATCTCTACCTCGCCTCGACCACTCTATTCGGCCGCGAGTACATGGCGTTCAGCGACAGCCTCGTCGGCCAGGATCTCCCGCGCCAATTCGACGACACATATTTCGATCGCGTGAGCCAGTGCGGCCCAGGCGCAGGCCCCGCAGCCGCCGACGCCACCGCCGCTGGCAACATCTCCGCGGGCGTGCATCAAGTCGTCGTAATCTTCGTCACGCGCCAGGGATTCTGGACCGCGCCTTCCCCCGCAATCTCCTGGACCGCCGCAGGCGGCAAGCAAGTCACGATCACGAATATTCCCACCGGCCCATCGAATGTCGTCGCGCGCTATCTCGCATTCACCGCCGCCGGTGGCGCGGATTTCTATCAAGTTCCCGCCACGATGACGATCAACGACAACACGACGACTTCGCTCACTCTCGATTTCGACGACACCATCCTCCTCAGCGGCACCGCCATGGACAATCAATTCGGCCAGATCGAGCTGCCGAATCAGCTTGGTGTGATTGATTATTCCGACCGCCTCTTCTGGTGGGGCGAGCGCGCGAAGATGTCGAACTGGAATAACATCACGTTCGACGGCGGATGGAATCTCGCGGGCGGCACGGGCGGCTCCGATCTGCCGCTCGGCTGGACGAGCGATCCCACATCAGGCGCAGGCGGCAGCAGGGAATCGAGCGATGTCGTCTGGGGCGACGCCTATCGCATCACCGGCAACGCCTCGAGCGTCGCGCGCGGCATGATTTCGCAATCGGCCGTCAACGACCCTTCCGGCAATCCGCTGCTCGTGAAAAACACGAACTATTCGGTTCGCGCGCGCGTGAAGCGCAGCGCCAATCTCGCGCAGGGCACGCTGCGGATCAATTGCTTCAGCCCGACGGCAGGCGCGGTCGGCGTAGGCCTCGCCGTCACCGCGCTGACGGCAACGACCTACTACATCGAATACAGCGCGCAGCTCATCCCTCCGCAGTCATCCATCCCGAGCGACATGGTCCTGCGCGTTTACGCCGATGGCGTCCCCGGCCCGAGCGGCGAATCGTTTCTCGTGGATCAGCTCGAAATCTTCCCGACGCTCGCGCCGCAAAATGCTTCGATCGTTCGCGCCTCACGCGCGCTCAATGCCGAAAGCTACGACGGCGTCACCGGCCTTCTCGAAGTCGCCGAAAATAACGGGCAGGGAATTCGCGCGGCATTTACGCTGCGCGATTATCTTTACATCGTGAAGGAGCGCAGCCTCTTCGTCACGCAGGATGACGGCGTGAACGAGCCCGCGCTCTGGGATATCGAGGAAGTCTCGAATCAAGTCGGCACGCCTTCCGCGCACGGCGTCGGCATCGGCGAGGAGTGGGTCGTGATCGCCGGCCGCGCCGGGCTTTACTATTTCGACGGCGGCAATCCCGTCAAGCTCTCGCAGGAAATTCAGCCGACTTGGGACGCGATCAATTGGGAATACGGCTCGCGGATTTGGGTGCAGGTGGATACGCAGCACAAGCGCATTCTCGTCGGCGTGCCGATGGGCGCGGCCACGCAGCCCTCGCAAATACTCGTCCTCGATTACACCGAAGGATTTCTCGATCCGCTCCAAACGATGCTCAGCGAGCCCGGTTACGGCCGCCAGTGGACGCAGTGGTTCATCGCGGCGAATTCCTGCGGGCTGATTGAACGCCCGACCGGCATCGCGCAACTTTTCTTCGGCAACAACGCCGCCAACGGAAAAATCTACGGCCTCACGCCGGGCGCATATTCCGACGACGGCGCCGCCATCAATTCGTTCTACACGACCGCGTTTCTCTCGCGCACCGGCCTCGGCGGCCGCAATCTTTTCGGCTACACCACAGGCAACGTGCAAGGCTCGGGCGCGCTGGCGCTAACGGCGCTGCGTCCAGGCAACGTGATGCAAGGCCTCGGTAGCTGGCCGCTCGCTTCGCCCGCCACCGAAGACTTGGAAATTTTCACCAGCATCCTGGCCGAGCGCGTCGCCTACCAGGTAAGCACCAGCGCCGCCGGCTCCTGGTTCTCCCTAACAAAACTGGTCCCCTGGGCAAAACCGGACCCCTGGTCCATCGTCCGCGGCCATAATTAGGGCGCGATTGCCTGTCGGTCGCTCCCGACTGGGGCAACCGAACATCCTTGTTGCGACTCCAACTTGCGGGGTGCGGCGCGCTTATATAAACTGCTTGGCGCTATCTCGCGGTGCGCCGGCCTGTCCGCCGGACGCCGCTGATTTGCGATTGAATCCCCAGGGGGATGGATGCAGAGGGTGATCCGTTATCTGGCGCTGGTGGTCATGTTTTGCGCGCTGGCAGGCTGCGGCGGCTCGTCATTTCCGCTCAGCCTGGCGATCTCGACAAGCCCTGCTACCATCCTCGGCGGCGGCACTTACACGTTTTCCGCCACGGTCACGAACTCCACCACGCAATCCGGCGTTATCTGGTCGCTCGCGTTGAATACTCCGAGCAGCACCACCGACACGACCACGCCGTGCACTTCGCCATGCGGCACGTGGGTCAATGCGGGCACGACGATCACTTCGCAGACGACCTCCGGCAGCACGACCTACTACAACACTGTCACGTCAATCACCTACACGGCCCCGCTGCTGCCGCCGACTCCGAACTCGATCGTTCTCACGGCGAGCGCTCCGTCGAACGCTGCGGTGACCTCCGACGTAATCTTCACGATCGGCGCGCCGGCCATTGTCGTGCACCTCGCGAATACGTTCACCACGATCGCGCCGGGCGCCACGCCCGTCACGCTGAACGCCTCCGTGCTATACGACACCGCGAACGCGGGCGTTTCCTGGACGCTGACCGTGGGCGGTTCCGCCTGCAGCCCGGCGTGCGGAACGCTCGTGGCTGCGCCCGCGCCGAGCTTCAGCGCGACGTATACGCCACCGGCGGCGGTTCCAGCCGCGCCGAATAATGCGCCAACGATCACGGCCGCATCGGTGACCACCAGTTCGACGACGGCGTTCGATTCGTTCGTGATTCAAGAGCCCGCCAAACCCATCAGCGTGCAAATCACGAATCCGTTCACCACCATCGCCGCGGGCTCGGCCGGCGTCACGGTGGACGCGCAGGTGACGAACGACCAGCAGAGCCAGGGCGTGACGTGGACGATCTCGCCCTCGTCGAACACCGGTGCGCTCAGCGCGGACACGGCCCTGAGCGTCCTCTACACGCCGCCAAACACCGCGCCGCAGCCGCCTTACAACACGCCGACAATTACGGCAACGTCGGTCGCGGATCCCACAAAGTCGGCTTCATTCACATTCACGATCGACGCCGCGCAGGCCGTAAAGAGCGTCTGCGACGAGAACGGCACGTATGCCTTTCAGTTGTCGGGCCTCGATTCATCCGGAAAGCCGATCGCGATGGTCGGCAGGATGTCGTTCGAGAATCGCAAAGTTCTGGTCACATCGGTAGACGCGAACGACAATCTGCAAGTCATTTCCGGCGGCGAAATTTCCGGTGAATGCAGGCCCGGCATCATCGAGTACGACACGGAGTCGGCGACAATCGAACTCGATGGCGCGCTTCCGTTTCTGCCCTCGACTCAATTGTTCACTCTCGTGAGCCGCTCGGATAATGAGCGAACTGCGCCGAAATGGCTCAATGCGACTCGCAATCACATTTCTGGCGAGCTCCTCGAGCAGAATCCGTCGGCGTTCGCCCAATTCGGCGGCGATTTCGTATTTCATCTTTCGGAGCCGTCTGCTTCTTCGCCAGCTACAGCAAGCGTCGGGCGCTTTTCGCTTACATTCGACGGGGCAACGGGCACGATTACAAAGGGCGTGGTGGACGCGAGCCTCGATGGCACCGGCGCGCTGGTGACGGCAGGCTCACTCACGGGCAGCGCGACTCCGCCTGACGCGAACGGACGCGGCACGATCAATTTGAATTTCGCGGGGAAGGGAAACCACGCCTTCGTCTATTACGCGGCTTCCGCGAATCAGTTTGTCTTAGCCGAAATGGATCCCTCGGCTGAGCAGCGGTCTTCGGCGAATTTGGCGCCAGGCATCAGCCCGGCAAAATCTTCTCCGGTCGCGCGCTACGCCCCTCTCGTGGCCAGCGGAGGCGCGGACGGACAATCCCTCGCGTCGTCGCCGAAGTCGGCGGCGGGCTTTGCTCTGGGAATTGGCGCCGCGCATTTCGCCTACGATTCTTCCACCGGCCGCTTCACGACTACACACACGGACAGCGACGGAGAGTTTCACCCCAGCATCATCTATTTCACCAGCTCAAACGAATTCTGGCAGCTTGACGTCTCCGCCGCAAAACTCAATTTCTTGACCTTCTACGTCGCGCACTAATATTCCGCAGCGCGCAAAGATCGCCCGTCATCTCTCGTAGGGCTGGTGGTCACACCAGCCGCTTTTTCTCAAGACCTTGGCGTTTCGTCGCATCATCACGAAACCCGGTCCGTGTGCCCACGGACCCTACGATTGCTTCTCGTCGCGCCGGCATCTTGCCGGCGTTTTTCCGTCCGGAGGCTACATACGAAAACCGCCGGCTGGAAGCCGGCGCGACGAACGCCCCGAAAGCTCTCGTGGCGCTGGCCGGCAGGCCGGCCGTTTATTTGCATCTCAAATCTGAAATCTCAAATCTGAAATTCGAATCTCTGCGCGCCGCATCCGAAATCAAATCCGCGGCCAGGATGCCCGCGTCACGATTTCCCATTTTCTCTTTTCCGTTTTCCTTTTTCGATTCCCATGCTAACCATCCCCCAAATCGAAGCCCTCCGCGCCGCGAACCCGCACCTCTACGAGGCGCTAAAACGCGTCGTCACCGGCGTCAACGCCATCGGCACGACGAACAAACTCAATCTCGACACGGCCATCACCGACGGCACCGACTTCGCTCGCGTCGCCGCCGACGCCCTCTCGAATAACGCCATCGATCCCGCAAAACCCGGCGTCCTCATGCGCGGCTCCGTCCCGCCCGTATGGAGCACCGGCTTCACCTACGCGTCCACGCCCTCGAGCATCACCTGGTCGTGGACCGGCCTAACAATTTTTCGCGCCGACGGCACGAGCACGTCGGTCGGCAACGGCTCGCTCCCCGTCACCGGCCTCACTGCAGGCACCACGTATTATTTCTATCCCTACTGGGACGAAACGGCCCAGACAATCGCGTGGGTCGCAGGCGGCGCAGGCTCGCCGGCCAACGCGCAATCCGCAAAAACAAACGCCGCGGCGCAGCAGCAATCTCTTCAAGGACGCATCCCGCTCAGCCAGGGCGCGATGGTCGCGGCCACGCCCGCATCTGGCAGCGGCGGCGGCTCGGGCGGCGGCAGCGGAAGTTGCTTGCGCGCAGGCACGATGGTCCTTTGCCGCGAACGCGGCACGGTCCCGCTCGACACGTGCCGCATCGGCGATCATCTTCTCGGTCCGGGAAACGGCGGCGTCGGCCTTGACGGCAGGGATGCGTGGACGCGCATCGTCCGCCTCGACGTCCTGGAAGCCGACACATTCATCCGCCTGTATTTTTCAAACGAAGAAACGCTCGACGTCACGCCGCATCACATCTTCACGCTCGCCGATGGTTCGCCCATGCGCGCCGAGCGCCTCTGCCTCGCAGATATTCTGGTGGGACGCTTCGGCCGGCTCACGCTGCGCCGCATCGAAGCGATCGTCGAGGAAGGGAAGAAGGTGACCATAAGCTGCGCGCCAATCCACGAATTCTACGCCGGCCGCCACGCCGCCACAGTCCTAACGCACAATTACACATTCAATTCCTGACGAGTGCCGCACAGCATCAAGCTTCTCGTCGCGCCGGCATCCTGCCGGCGTTTTTCCATCCATATGCAACCTACGAAAACCGCCGGCTGGAAGCCGGCGCGACGAACGCCCCGATGGCACCCGTAGGGCTGGTCGTAAGACCAGCCGCCTTTCGCCGACCCGCGGCTCGAAATTCCAAATCGTGAAACACCGGTCCGTGTCCCCACGGACCCTACGATTTCCGCGCGCGCAATCCCGCCAAACGATTGCCTCTCGTCGCGCCGGCATCTTGCCGGCGTTTTTCCGCCCCGAGGCACGATACAAAACCGGCGTCCGCCGCCGAGGACGCCGTACGAGTGCCGCGCGCAATCACGTCTACCAATATCCGCGGACGGAATCCCGCTCGTCGCTCGTCGCTCGTCACTACTCACTCGTCACTGCTCTCGGAGTTCCCATGCACGGCCGCACCTACTATCTAACGACGCTCGACGCCTGGCAGCGCAGCTCTTCGCGATTCGCCTCGTCGCACTACGCGCATGCCAATCCGTCTCCGGGCGCGTCGGCGACGCCGGGCGCGGCGCTGATCCTCGCCTTCATCGAAGCCGACGAAGGCGTTCACAACGCTCTCGCCGCCGATCCGGAATGGGAGCCGCTGCCGCATCCTCTCTCGAACAAACCCGTCTCCACGCGAGTTGTCGCCGCGCTATCCGCGCACAGCGTCGCCGCCGGCGCAAACACATTCGAGGTAGCCGAAGCCGTTTCCCGCGCCCACCCAATCCTGCGCTATCGCGTTTTCTAGCCGGTTCTCGCTCAGCACAGGCGCTTGAACTTTCAATCTCAGACTGAAGCTGGAGAAAAACCGTCGCGCGTCGCCACGCACGCCACAACTGCCGGCCGCACAATCCAGGCAATCGTAGGGCTGGTCGTGAGACCAGCCGCTTTTTTCTAATCTCGCTCGTCACTTGTCACTAGTCACTCGGCACTTGCCCTTCCTCACTTGCTCATCCGCCCTTACACCGACGCCGATCTCTCCGCGCTCCAGCGCATGCACGCGGCCCAGGGCTTCGACTATGCATTTCCCGATCTCCGCAATCCGCTCTTTCTCTCGAAGCTGGTGGTCGAGGATGATGCAGGCCACGCCGTCATGGCCTCTCTCGGGCGCCTAACTTGCGAAGCGTATCTGCTAGTCGATCCGGCAGCAGGGAAGCCGCGCGAACGTTACGCGCGCCTCATCGCTCTCCAGCGCGCCGCCGAATTCGATCTCCGCACCCGCGGCCTCGAGGACGCGCACGCATGGCTCCCCCCGCGCATCGCCGCGCGCTTCGGCCGCCGCATCGCGCAACTCGGCTGGCTCCGTGACGACGCCTGGACGCCCTACTGCCGCCGTCTCGAAACGTAGTTCGTCGCGCCGGCATCTTGCCGGCGTTTTTCTGCACCGAGGCAACCCACGAAAATCCGCGGCCTGGAGGCCCGCGCCACGATCGCGCGCTGCCGTGATCGCCGCGATTGACTGATGCCGCGCGCCCGCCTCTAGTAGGGCGCGTCGTGAGACGCGCCGCTTTTGTATCAACCCCCACGTGGCAAAGAATCGGCTGGTCTCACGACCAGCCCTACAAACTCCGACATCGCGTCAGCACGGTCGCGCACCCACCTTTTGTAGGGCGCCCAACGCGGCGGGCGCCGCTTTTTCCGTATCTCGAATTTCAAATATGAAATTTCAAATTCTCTCTCCACGGAGGCCCAAATGAGCCGCGCCGCACAGCAACAAACTCGCCAACTCACCGATCAGCAGCTCGCCCAGCAAAATCAAATGATCGGCCAGGAGAATCAGCAAACGCAGCAGGATCGCTCTCTCCTGATGCCGACGCTCACCTCGCTCCTCACCAATCCCGGCTACACGGCCGCGCAGCAAAATGCCATCACGCAAGAGGGCATGGGCTCGGCGCGCACAGCCTACGATTCGCTCGCGCAAGCCGCGCAAAATCAGGTTACGCGCACCAACAATTCCGCCGGCTTCAACGATCTCACCGCGCAGCTCGGCCGCTCCGAAGCGCAAAATCTCGCCCAGCAAGCCCGCCAGAATCAAATCACCTTCGCAAACGACGCGCAAAGCCAGCAGCTCGCAGGCCTGAGCGCGCTAGGCCAGACCTACGGCATTGACACAAATCTCCTCGGTCGCGCCATGAGCATCCCGGGCCAATTGCTCGGAGTCCGCTCAAGCGCCTCCGGCAATCCCGACTACAGCGGCTACGACAGCCTCTTCGGCACCCTCGGCCTCGGCCTGGGCTCCCTCTTCGGCTAGCGCGCCGATCCGCCACGCGCTCGCCGTGATCGCGCCTCTGGCAATCGTAGGGTCCGTCGGAAGACGCGCCGCTCTTTCACGATTTTGTCTCTACGTAAACCACCCATCGCCGCGATCGCAAGGCCCGCAATCGTAGGGCGCGTCGTAAGACGCGCCGCTTTTACTTCTTGATCGACGGCGCAACGCGCTCTCTTCTCTTAATATCAAATTTGAAATTTCAAATCTGAAATTGCGTTTCCCCCAAGGTCTCTCCCAATGGCCCGCTTCCTCGACTTCTACCATCTCACCGCCGCATTCGCCGCTCTGGTGCAATTCGCGCTCTTCCTCCGCTGGCTCTATCGCCGCATCCGCAACGACGAACTCGTCCGCATCTTCGTCGAGGACATGGCCACGAACCATCTCCCGAGCATTTATGCCTTGTTGGAAAAACTTTGCGAGCAGCAGGGAATTGACCGCGACACACTGCCGCCAATAAGGTGGGTCAGCTTGAACGGCCCGCGCCGTTCTTAGCTGTTAGTCAGAAGCATAAACTCGCAAATCCGAGAGCCGAGAGCGAAGATCTGAGATCTCGAATTTCTCAGCCGCGAACGCCCGCCCGGCAATTGTAGGGCTGGTCGTCAGACCAGCCGCTTTCCGCGACCGAAATAGACAACCCTCTCGCGCATGACTCGGCATTCGCGCGCCGCAGCAGCTTCCCCGAATTTCAAAACAAATATAGTGAACGCCGGTTCCCAAGCACCCGTGCGATCGTAGCGCCGTCATCCCGCCGGCGGTTTTCGTGCGAGGGCAGGGGTCAGGAACGCCGGCAGAATCCCGGCGCTACGTTCGTCCGGTTGGAACACGCACAGCGCGTCGCATCTCGCGCCGCTGTTTCTCCTCTCCGTCGCCGCCGTCATCATGCGCCAGGATCGCGGCAACCCGGGATCGGCTCACGCGCGCGAGAACGGCGTCGAAAATCGAATACGTCATCCATAGCGCCGCGCCGGTCGGCACCCCCATCGCCAATCCAAACGCAAGCCCGGCCTTTGCCTGCGCCGGAAATGCGATTTCAGGCCAGCCCCAGAGAATCGTGCACGCCGCGGTCGCCATCAAGATTTCGCCCACCGTGCGAAATGGTGCGCTTCTTGAAGCCATCGCGGCGTGCACAGTCGCGTTCATGGGAGGCGCAGAGACTAGGCCGCCCTCCCGCCCGCGTCAATCCGGACATATACGGAGCCCCTGCCGTGAATTCCACTTACGTACAATTGGCAATCGCCGCCGCCCTTCGGCATCACCTCGACCCCGCGCTCGTCTGCGCCATCGTCGAGCAGGAATCGGTGTGGGATCCATGGGCCATCCGCTTCGAGCCGGCTTTTTTCGCCAAGTACGTTGCCCCACTCTTCGCGATTTGCAAGATCGAGCCGGCGACAAACACCGAAGCCTACTCGCGCGCCATGTCATGGGGCTTGATGCAAGTGATGGGGCAGACAGCCCGCGAGCGCGGCTTCTCCGGAAAATTCCTGAGCGAGCTCTGCGATCCCGCAACAGGCCTCGACGCCGGCTGCGAACTCTTCGCCCACAAGCTCGCGATAGCGGAAGGAAAAGTCGTGCGCGCCCTGGCCCTCTGGAACGGCGGCACAAACGCGAACTACGCCCCACAAGTCCTCGCCCGGGTCTCTACCTACACCACATAGATCGATCTCGCATTCGTAGCGCCGGCATCCTGCCGGCGACTTTGTGCCGAGCCGCCGCGTAGAAAATTGCCAGCGCCGTTCGACCAACCAGCACCCGTAGGGTCCGTGGGCACACGGACCTGCCTTTCACGATTTTGCTTTTCGGTCTCACAAGCCATGTCTCTTCGCCACACCGTCGCCGCGATCGCCGCCCTAATCGCCATCGCGCTAATCGCCTTCTCCTGGCTGGAATCCCGCGCCGACCGCGCCCAACTCCAATCCACTCTCGCCGCCCAGCAACAACTCATCACCGCAGCCGAATCGCGCGAACGCGACAGCGCCGCCGCGCTCAAGACCGCTCTCGACCAAATCGCCAATCTCAAGCGCCAGGTGCAAACGCCAAAACAAGTCGTCAACTCCTTGCCGCAGTATTTGCCGCTGCCTCAGCCAATCACTCTCGCACCATCATCCCCCGCGCAAAGAACAAATGGCGCAACCGCCGCGCCCGAATTATCCTCGTCGTCAGAAACTCCGTCCCGTCAGCAGCAGGGAACTGGCCCCGAGAAGGGAACCGCCGGAACCGGCGCGCCCTCGTCTTCCAGCCTCTTCGCGACATCCCTGCCCGATAGCCCGAAGTCCCACCGATCGCCCTCCGATCTTTTGTCCTCTCTCAAATCTGAAATCTCAAATCTGAAATCTCCTCGCTCCACGGCGATTTCTCCTCCGACCGATGCCTATTCTCAAAGCGCGCAATCTTCCTGTCCGCCCGCAGCCGCCTCCTGCGACGCCGAGATCCCCGAAGCAGACCTCAAGCCTCTCTACGACTACGTCCAGGATTGCCGCGCCTGCCAGGCCCAACTCGCCGCCGCCAACGCCACTCTGAAAGACGAACAAGCCCGCTCCGCCGCGCTCGCCCGCGAACGCGATGCCGCCGTGACCGCCGCCAAGGGAGGCAGCCTCTGGCGCCAGCTAAAACGCAACGCGAAGTGGCTAACCATCGGTGCCGCCGCCGGCGTCGTCCTCGCTCGCACTCTCTAGATTATTAATTCTTTTCGTTCTACTCCGGACTAAACCTCAACCGCCCCGCGTCAGACACGCGACCTGCCCGTCTCCTATCGCCGAACTCGCCGCGACTTCGAAATCCCACGCCAGAAAAATTAAGATCCCCATCCGCTCGTCTCGCTCCGCCCCACTCGCGCAGGGCAGGGAATTTGCCGCGCCGCGATTCCCCGCCCATCGTCGTTCGCCAACTCGTTCTGCAGGCGTCTTTCCCTTGAATGCGGGATGTGGCCGATCCTCGTTGCATTCTGTTTCCCACCGTTCCAATCTTCGAGCCAGGTCTTCCCCGTGCCGAGCGAGTGCGCGCCTTTCAGGACGATTGACAGAGCCGCCACAAGTACTTTCGCCGGTAGAACTCCTCTGAGTCCGTCTCCTGGTTCCGCTCTACCGTGCCGTCCACCTGACGGCATCCGGAAAAAATGGCGGTGCGAAATGCCGAGTTCGCACAGATGCCAGGTGAACCGCGATCCAGATCTCCCCCGAGCTTCCAACCCACCCACCGCGCCCCCAAGGCGAGTCCACGCCTTTCGGGACGTTTGACAAACCCACCACCCAGCCGGTCCCGCCCCCCCCCGCCCAGCTCTGCCCCAAAAAACGCCTCTGCCCCTCACACCGTCGCAAATAATCGACCGCATCCTCCAAATCGCCCGTACGATTCACCACAACTCCCTCTCAGTCGAAGGGCACTCCAATAGCCCCATCAGCACCCACACCCCTCCCAGAATCCAATAATCCCCACCGCACCAAATTTCCATTGACATCCGGTAATACATATTATGGTCTGAATGTCGGCTGAAACGGTGACCCTGGGTTGTTTCCGAAGGAGTTGTGGGTCAGGATTCGAGGATCGTCGAACGAGTGTTGGCTGGTATCGTGTTCTCGGGAAGTTGCGCTGTTAGTGCTTGGGATGGAGCTCGTATTCGATCAACTGGTCGACGGCGGATGGGTCGCCGCCGACTGCTTCGCGGCCGTTGATGAACACCGTTGGGGTGCTGTTCACGCCCAGCTTCTGAGCTAAGGCGAGGTCGGCTTGTACCGCCTCCTTGGCGGCAGGGTCGGCGAGGCAGGCACGGAAGGCATCGCGCTGAAGTCCGGAGGCGAGGGCGGCGTCGGTTAGCTTGTCGTACGCATTCTCGGCTGAGATGAGGTCCTGCTGGTCAAATATTGCGGATTCCATCTTCCAGAAAGCGTCGGACGACTTTTCGGCGGCGCAGTGACCTGCGATCGCGGCAGTCATCGCCCATGGATGGATGGCCTCAATTGGGAAATTCTTGAATACGATGCGCACCTGCGGATACTTCTGCTCGAGTGTTTTCAGGTATTCGTGGAGCTGTCGGCAATGAGGACACTCGAAGTCGCTAAATTCAACCATGGTGATCTTCGAATCCTGGGGGCCCTTCGACGGTGAGCCCTTGGTCGTCAAATCCTTGCGGGCGGCAGCGAACGGATCTTCGCTGGTCTTGTAGAGTTCGCCGCGGATGAGGTAGTTCCCGTCTTTACTCGCATAAACGACGCCCGTCTGGGATTGGTCTTTGTATTTTACTTCGATGCCGACTTCGTAGTATCCCGGAATTGTTGCGTCCTTGAACGGGCCGAGTTTCACCTGGACATCCGCTCCCCAACTGAACAGATTGCGCAGAAACGATTCAATCGTCGCTGAAAGACGTACCTGATCGGACGTGCTCGGAGGGGCGATGGGATTTTGGGCGCGCCCGGCCCCAGCAAAACTCAGGATTGCCGCGAGAACCAGGACGACACGGAATTTCATTGAAACATTCCTCCTCAGACGAGACGACGAAGAGTCTCACGACACAAAACGATTGGCGAGCGGGAATCGCCTTCCGACGCTGAACGCCTTGGATGTAATCTTCAGACCCGGCGCTGCTTGCTTGCGCTTGTACTCATTCTGATCCACGCGCCGAGTAATGCTCCTCACAAGCTCAATCGAGTAATCGTAGTGGCTCGCGATTTCTTCGGGGTCCTTCATGTCCTCGACGTACGCCTTCAAGATCCTATCCAGGACATCATAGGGCGGCAGCGAGTCTGAATCTTGCTGGTTGGGACGAAGCTCGGCCGATGGAGGTTTCATCAGCGTCTCGACAGGGATGACTTCCCTTTCGCGATTTCGCAATTTTGCAAGCTCATACACCATTGTCTTCGGCACGTCGGAAATGACCGCAAGGCCGCCAGCCATATCGCCGTATAGCGTGCAGTAGCCGACAGCGCTTTCGGACTTATTGCCAGTGCTGAGAACAAGCGAACCGAATTTATTCGACAATGCCATGAGCAGATTGCCGCGAATGCGCGCTTGAATATTTTCTTCCGTTGCGTCCTGCGGGCGGCCGCTGAAGACCGGATCGAGGACTTGCAGATATTCGCCGAACACGCCGGTAATCGGCAGGACTATGAATTCGATTCCGAGATTTGCGGCGACCTTTCGCGCGTCGCGCAGGCTGCCTTCCGAGGAATAAGGCCCGGGCATTCCGACACCGAGCACGTTTCCGGCGCCCACGGCATCCACGGCGACGGCGACGACGAGCGCCGAATCTACCCCGCCGCTCAGCCCGACGACCACTTTCGAAAATCCGCATTTGCGGACGTAGTCGCGCGTACCGCAGACCAACGCCTTGTAGGCGGCCTCGAGTTCGTCAGAAGGCTCGTGGCGAATGTCACCGACACGCGTCTCGGTGTCGAAGAAAACGAGATCTTCCTCAAAGGAATGCGCGCGAGCGACGACGGTACCGTCCGGCGCGATAGCGACGCTCGAACCGTCGAAGACGAGGCTATCGTTGCCGCCGACCTGATTGACGTAAACAACCGGGATGCGATGCTGTCGCGCGAGAGAGCGGAGCATATCGAGCCGCAAACCGCGTTTGTCAATCGTGTATGGAGAAGCGGAGATATTCAGTAGGACGCTACTTCCCTGCCCTACAAGCTCTGCCACGGGATCGCGCTCGTAAAGCCGCTGCGCCCAGAAATTCTTATCGTTCCAGCAATCCTCGCAAACGGTGATGCCGAGGTTTTCGCCACCGAGACGAATCACCGATTGCGAATGTGCGGGCTGAAAGTAGCGGGATTCGTCGAAGACGTCGTACGTGGGCAGGAGCATTTTGCGCTGCTCGAAGACTACGCGACCGTCGGCGATGAGAGCAGCTGTATTGGCGACGGGCTTGCCGGTGTTGTCTTGCGCCTTACCAACGTAACCGACGATGCTCGGCATCGGAATGCATTTGGCGAGCTTCGCGAGTTGGGTGTGATTTCGTTCGATGAAAGCGGGACGTTCTAGCAGGTCCTGTGGCGGATATCCGCAGACGCACAGCTCGGAGAATACGGCGAGATCGGCGCCGCGGGATTTGGCTTCGCGCGCGATCTCGAGGATGCGTGCTGAGTTGCCGTCGAAATCGCCGACCGTGGGATTGAACTGGGCGAGGGCAATTTTCATGGGACTTAAATAGAATACGGTGCAAGGGCGCGCATATCAAATGGATGCGGCGATTTCGGAACAGGAGACAAATGCAACCCCCGAAAACATGAAAACCCGGCCCGCCTGCCGGCGAGCCCTGCGTTCCGATTGCCACCCATAAACCAAGCCAGACGCAAAACGGGCTCCTGGACAGATGACGGCCAGGAGCCCGGCAATCTCGCGCGCAAGCGCGCTCCTAGATTAGACGCTGAAGGAGCTGCCGCAGCCGCAGGTGCTCTTCACGTTCGGGTTGTTGAACTTGAAGCCCGAACCTTCGATGGATTCGATGTAGTCGATCGAGATTCCGTCGAGATACATTTCTGACATCTGGTCTACAAGGACCTTCAGGCCATCGAACTCGTACACGTTGTCATTGTTCTCGTTGACCTGATTTTCGAAGGCCATGTGATAGCTGAAGCCCGAGCAGCCGCCGCCGACTACGGCCACGCGCAGACCCGTCGGAACCGGATTCTGCTGCACCAGGATTTCCTTTACCTTCTCGACTGCTACCGGCGTTAGTTGAACCATGCTTGATATCCTCCCGTGATCGGAGCCAGGTCGCGAACCTGAACTCTTCAAGACTTATTATAGCAGATTGGCGATATGGGGGAACGGTCGAGAGTATTCGGGTGCCATTGGGGAAATGCGGCTGGTCTTACGACCTGCCCTACATTAAAACCAGCCATGTCCTCGGGCTAGCGTGAACCTGACTGAGGCAATTGTAGGGTCGTTCGTTAGACCGGCCGGTTTTGAACTAGGTCCAGGTCTCGAATTGACTGAGACCGGCATGCCGGCCAGCCCTACGGCCGCCGGGGGCGTGCCGCGAGCGCGGCGGCTACTTTGTGCGCTGGCCTGTCGTGGGATCGAAGACGGCGTTGCGCAGGAATTGCTCGCTGGTCCACGGTGGAGGATCGCCGCCAAGATACTCGTGGAACCACTCGAGATGCGCGGTGTAATAGAGCGCCATTTCATACCAACTCGGCCAATGTCCGGCGTTCGAATAGATAATCAGACGCGAGGGTACATTCATTTTCTGAAGCGACGTAAACATCTGGAGTGACTGCGTGTAAGGAACGCGAAAATCCTTTTCACCGGAGATTACCAGGCAGGGCGTCTTGAAATTTTGGACGTAATACGACGGCGAGAACTTCACATACTGCTGCGAATTCCACGGATCGCCCTTCAGCTCCCATTCAGGAAACCACAGCTCCTCAGTTGCGCCAGCCATCGAGCGCAGATCGAACACGCCCATCATCGAAGCAATTGCCTTGAAGCGATCCGTGTGGCCCTCGACCCAGTCCATCATGTAGCCGCCGTAGGACCAGCCCATCGCGCCCATGCGGTTCGCGTCCACGTACGGAAGCTTGGCGAGCTCGTCGGTGACCTTCATCAGGTCTTCGAACGGTTCCCCGCCCCAGTCGCCGGATATTTCGGACGTAAATTCCTGGCCGTAGCCCGTGGAACCGTGCGGATTTGCAAACGCGACGACGTAACCAGCGCCGGGATAGACTTGCCAATCGCCGCGGAAGGCATCCTCCCACTGCTGCTGCGGGCCGCCGTGAACGTTTAGGATGAGCGGGTATTTCTTCGCAGGATCGAACCCGTGCGGTTTAACGATAAAGACCTCGATCTTAGCGCCCCCGGCACCCGTGACCCACATGCGCTCGGCCGGGCGAATGTCCACTTCGTCCGTCACCTTGTCATTGAAATGGGAAAGGCGTTTGGGAGTGGAGGACTTTGCAGAAGAAATCTCGGCGGAGAAAAGCTCGGCGGGCTCGCCGGTCGAGCGATGAATGAAAATGATCTCGCGCGCATCGCGCCCCACGCCGAATTCGTCAATCGAATCGTCGGAAATGACCTGGCGAATACCGCCGGAATCGACCGATACCTGGAACACGGGTACGCCGCCCTCAACCGGCGCATCGAAATAAAGCGACTTCGAATCCGGAGCCCATTGGTAGTCCTGCACCCAATTACGAAAGGATTCCGTAAGAACGCGCGACGCTCCCGAAGCACGATCGAAGACGGCGAGGCGAAAAAGATCCGACTCGAAACCCGGCTGCTTCTGCATGCGGTAAGCGATGTACTTGCCGTCGGGAGAATACCGCGGCGTGCCATCGAAAGCAGGATTTGAAGCGGTGATGTTTCTGGCCGCGCCGTCGCCGGCGACGGGAACGATCCAGACGTCGCCGTTCGTCGAGGATGCGGGATCGGCATCGTGATCCGAGACGAACGCAAGTTCGGAGCTGTCCGGCGAGAAATCGTACTGCAGAGGCCCCGCAAGCTGAAACATCGGCGAATCGAAATTGCCCGGAGTCAAATCGCGCACGGCGCCGCTTCCCACATCGGCGATTAGAATGTGCGAGCGCGTACCGTCCTTCCACGTAGTCCAGTGGCGATAAAGCAGGCCATCGGCCATGTGGGCTTGAAGCGGGCCTTTGCTCCAGCGGTCTGAAATCTTCTTGTTACAGGCATCGTCGCCGCCGCATTCGGGATAGACGTCGCTCGAAAAAACGATCCATTTTCCATCCGGCGACCAGAGCGGGTCGGAGGCGCCCGTCGAAAGGTGCGTCAATTGCGATGCTTCCCCGCCGCCGGAGGGAATGATGTAGATGTTATTGGAGCCATCGCGGGAGCTGACGAAGGCGATCCATTTGCCGTCGGGCGAAAAGACGGGAGAAGTCTCCCCGGCGTCGCCGTGGGTGAATTGGCGCGCGTTGGTTCCATTGGCGTTCATCAGCCAGATGTGTTCGGTGTGTTTCGCGTGCGGGAGATCATTGGTCGCAACTGTGAAGGCGACTGTCGCACCGTCGGGCGAAATCTGGAGGTGGGCGAGGGCTCGAACCCGATATAAATCCTCAATCGTAAAGGCGCGCTTGTCGGCGCGGCTCGGAACGACGAAGACAAGACAGCAGAAGGCCAGCGTCAACGCTCTTCGATACATGAGTCCCTCACAGGGTCGTTCGCGGTGCATGCACAAACGTAAGATTTAACCACGACGGGCTGCCTGCGACAACCGCGTTTGCGGCAGGAAATCGGCGTCCCGCCCGCGACAGAATCCGCGCTGACGGATGATATGATTCGCGAACGATGATGGCTGACGCGGAATCGAAACCTGAGCTGGTCGAAACAAACGGCACTGGCCAGACGGTTAAAGCCACGCCTGAAAGCGCCGCACCCGACGGTGGCGAAGACCAGGGTCTGCCACAACACGGTCTTGCGCTCTCGATTGCCCTGCACTTGGTTCCCGGCGCGATGACCACGGCAATTTATATCGCGTCCGAGCCGGCAGTAACGCGTTCGGGTTATCCGCCGCTCGCGGCGCTGCTCATTGGGTGCGTTCTCGGACTTGTTCCTGTCGAATTGGGGATCTTGTTGTTCGAAGGAAAGCGCCGAAACGGGCGATGGTCGCTCGACGGAATTCTTCTATACCGCGAGATCTGGCCAACGTCGCGATATTTCAGGGTCGTGCCGGTGCTCGCTCTGATTTGCTTCGTAGCGATCGGGATTGCCTTGCCGATCGATCGAATGTTGCGCAGTAGCGCGTTTGCGTGGCTGCCGTCGTGGGGCGTCTTCACAGGCTTCAAGGAATACGCGGGGTTCGACCGGACTCTTCTTCTGATTACGGTTGTCGGCTGGCTCGCAATTTATGGTTGTCTCAGACCGATTGTCGAAGAAATGTACTTTCGCGGGTACTTGCTGCCGAGGATTTCACGTTTCGGCGGGCGCGCCGTTCTCCTCAATTGCGCCCTGTTTGCGATCTACCACTTCTGGCAGCCGTATGGCCTTCCGACGCTAATCCTGACTTCTCTGCCGATCGTCACGGCGGCATGGATGACGAAGAATTATCGCGTGGGGATGTTTGCGCGAGTTGTGCTCGGCTTGCTGGGCGGATTGTTGGGATTGTTCGGAGTAATGCATCTACCGCGCTAGCGAGTCTTGAACAGACAGCAGGTCGCGTTCGCCGATAGCGAGATAGTTTGAGTGGACGCGATTTTCACTTAGAATGAGTCGCGGATGAAAAAGACGGTCACATTGATTCCGGGAGACGGCATCGGGCCGGAAGTGGCGGCCGCGGTGAGGGAGATTCTCGCGGCAACCGGCGTGCAGATCGACTGGGAAGAGATTCCTGCGCGGGCGGATTTTGAACGCCGCGGCCTCGGCTTCATTCAGGCCGGCGTCCTCGATTCGGTCCGGCGCAATCGCGTTGCGCTAAAAGGGCCGATGATGACCGCGATTGCCGGCGGCCCGCCGAGCATCAACGTCGCGCTGCGAAAGAATTTGGAGCTCTACGCGAACGTCCGACCGGTAAAGAATCTCGAGGGAGTGCGATCGGTCTTCTCAAACGTAGATGTCGTGCTGATCCGCGAGAACACCGAGGACCTGTATGCGGGACTTGAACACACCGTGGTGCCGGGCGTGGTCGAAAGCCTGAAGATCATCACTGAGAAGGCTTCGACGCGCATCGCGCGCTTCGCTTTCGAATATGCGCGGAAATACGGCCGCAAAAAAATTCACGCAATCCACAAAGCGAATATCATGAAGCTCTCGGACGGGCTGTTTCTCACGACGATCCGCAAAATAGCGCCCGAATACAAAGACATCGAATATCACGAGATGATTATCGACAATGCCTGCATGCAAATGGTGATGAACCCACACCAGTTCGACATGCTGCTGCTCACGAATCTCTACGGCGACATCATGAGCGACCTCGCGGCGGGCCTGGTCGGCGGATTGGGCGTCGTTCCGAGCGCGAACGTGGGCGAGGGCATGGCGCTCTTCGAAGCGGTCCACGGCACGGCCCCGGACATCGCCGGTAAAGGCATCGCGAACCCGACAGCGCTCCTGATGAGCGCGATCATGATGTTGCGCTACATGGATGAAGAGGACGCCGCAAAACGAGCCGAAGACGCGTTGGCGCACGTGTATCGCGAAGGACGGACGCTCACGCCGGACGTGGGCGGCAAGGCGACGACGGCGGAATTCTCTCAGGCCGTGATTCGTGCGATCGAGAAGCCCGCGCGGGCGCAGGCGTGAACGCGATTGACATCGCCTATGCGGCAACTCAAAATAACCGAAGTAGGCGAAGATAAGGCGCGAAGGTTGACGTTTCCGGAGGCCCAACTGTGGCAGTGATGGACATTGATATCGCAAAGCACGCGAGCGGCGAAGTCGTAAAGATGCAGCCCATATCATCGGGCACGACGAACAAGCGCAAGCGGAAGCCGCACATCGTCGCCGTGATCAACGAGATGTGCACGGGCTGCTCCGGCTCGCCGGCGTGTGTGGACTATTGCCCGGTGGCCGATTGTATGTACTGGGTTCCGGACGAAGATCACGCGCCGTTCGGATGTATCCGCGTCGACCCCCTGCTCTGCATCGGATGCAAGCTGTGCACCAGCAAAGGCCCCGATGGCGCGTTTCTCGAAGGCTGCCCGTGGGATGCCATTGACATGGTCCCGTTGGCGGAGTTCGAAGCGACATACGGCCAAATGCCTTTCTGACCGAACAATCCGACATACCCCAATTGAATTGCCGGGTTATACGAACGACCGGTCCGTCTTTCGACGGACCCTACGGTTGCCATTTGCGCGATCGTGCCGACGCGGCGCAGGTTCTGCGGGTCTGACCGGGAGGCCGGCCGCTTACTTAGCGTTCTTTCGGGTGAAGGAAATATCGGATTAGCGAGATACCGCCGGTGATAGGCACCCAGATGAGGTTCTTCAGAAGTCCACTGCGCCGCTCGAGGCGCTCGTGTTCCTCGTCAACCTCGGCGCGCCTTTGAGTAATCAAGACCGTTGCATACTTCAGAAAATCGACGCCACATTTGTCGCACTTCCCGCCATGCCGCTGCTCGTTTGAGCACGCCGGGCACTTGAAGCGCAGGGTGTTGTGGCAACGCGTGCAAAACGTCGCCACATCGCGCACCGTTTGGCCACACTTCGGGCATTCCATTTTCACATTCTAGTCTGCAAGTGCGCGTAACACCGCCTGTCCGAAGGGACAGGGCGCGCGAGAGAATAACGTGCGCGGGTTTAGGACGAGCTGCGGCTGCGCACGCGTTCGAGCGTGAGCCGGGCTTGCTCTCGGACTTGCGGAGGAATGTCCTGTACGGCGCGAAGGTAAGGTTCGATGACGGAGGCGTCATCCGGCTTGCCGATAAGATAGAGCGCGCGGAGACCTTCCCAAACAATCTCGTTGCTCGGCGCCACGTAAAGAAGAGTTCGTCCTGCAGCGATCGGAGATTTGTCCGGTACGGCCCACGCAGTGAGCGTCCCTGGAACCGCGACGCGGACTTCGCTCGTCGCGCGATCACCCGAATTAACGTATCCGACGAGGGTCCCTGGATTCAAGGTGTCGCCGGGTTTTAGCCGCTCATGTACCGTACCTGACCAGGGCGCTAGTATTGCAAATGGCTGGAGCATCGAAACGATCACCGAGTGCCCGGAATCGTCGCCGAATCGCACGAGCGACAACGCGGCATTCCGCTGCACCATCGGTTGAGGATCCGAGAGCATCTTGCGCAAGGCCTCGTGAAACTCTTCCGAGGACGAGTCCTGACCCATCACCCACGCATCGGTCACGCGAATTTCCGTGAGCGGGTCGCTCGCGAGCGAGACAAGTTGCGGATACCAGCGGCGCACCGACGCGTCGTTGTGCTCCATACGAACTTCAAGTTGAGTCATCGCATGTTGAATTTCGCGCGCGTGTTTGTGATCGCCTAGAGATTTCGCAATCTGCTCGTCGGTGAGCGGACGGCCAAACCAAGTGGCGTTCCAGAACAAGAAAGGCATCAGCACAAACAGGAGCGCGAAGGCGAGCACGGCATAGGTCCACTTACCGCCGAACGACGGGCGAGGCGTCTGCGCCGCGGCGGGAGCCTCGCTCACGCCAGGCCTCCGGTGCCAGCAAGGAGCGACAGGCCGCGAACGAGGGTCGTGGCCGTCCCAGGCATCTGCGGCACGTAAGCGACGTAGAGCAGCCAGTAAACGATCACGCCGGTTACAGAGACGTAGAGCCAGAGCGGAAAGGTCCAGCGCGCGATGGCGCGATGGCGCGCGAACTGATCCGTCAGCGCGCGATAGAGCGCGATGATTACGAGGGGAACGATGACGATGGCGAGTATTGTGTGCGTCGTAAGAATTGTGAAGTAGACCGGGCGAACCCATCCTTCACCGCCGAATCGCACCAGGCCGATCGTGAAATGGTAGTAGAGATAGCCGCCGAGAAAAACGGTCGAGCAGACGAATGCGGTCAACATGCACGCCTTGTGAGCAAGGACTTTTCCGCTGCGAATCATGAAATAGCCGGTGAGAAGAAAAACGGCGCTCGTACCGTTGAGCGTGGCATTGACGGCAGGCAGTTGGTAAACCCAAGGAGCCGGTGCGAGCAACGTCGCCTACTTGGCCTCGGTGGTAGTAGGCGGTGCGGCCGGCTTAGCCGCCGGAGCGCCAGCTTTTTTCGCTCCACCGAGCTGGGGAAACTTCACCAGTCCGGCGTCGCGGCCGATGAAGAGTAGCTGCAACGCAAATACACCCGCCATCATCAAGCCGACCAGCAGCAGAAGAATTCCGTCAATGCCGCTGCCGATTAGCCCGCTCGTGAAGGTCCAAACAACGCCGACGAGTGAAAGGATGAGGAAGAAAAGTGAAATTACGGCGAGCTCGATTTCATTCGTTTTGAAGGTCATCGTTTCGTTTTGCGCCTCAATTGCGGATGACATAAGTCCAGCGGCTCAGCGAGGTGTTCGATCCACGATCATCAGCCCGAGCAAGAGCGGAATATAAATCACCGTCGCGTGCATGAGCCATTTCGCGCGAACGTTAGTGCGGTTGCGATCGGCCCACAGGCACATCTGCAGGAGCGCCATTCCCAAAACCAATGCGCCGAAGAAATAGCCGATCCCGCTGATGCCCACGACCGTCGGCAGCAGGCTTACCGGTACAAGAACAGCGGCGGTGCCGATAATCTGGCGGAACGTGCGATCGCCCTTCGGCTCGACGACGGGGAGCATCTGTATTCCGGCGCGAGCGTAATCCTCGCGATACATCCACGCTATCGCGAGAAAATGCGGAAATTGCCAGAAGAACAGAATCGCAAAAAGAATCCAGCCGCCGAGAGAAAGCGAGCCATGCGCGGCGGCCCATCCGATCAGCGGAGGTAAAGCTCCGGGGACCGCGCCGATGAGTGTCGCGAGAGAAGTCTTGGTCTTCAAGGGCGTGTAGACGCCCAGATAGAGCGCCGCGGTCAGCAACGCGAGCAGTCCGGCCAAGAAGGTCGAGAACATGCCCAGATATACCGTTCCCGCGGTGATCAGAGCGGCGCCAAACCAGAATGCCTGAGCGGGTTCGAGCACGCCCGACGGCAATGGACGCGAGGCCGTCCGGCGCATGTGCCGATCGGACTCCCGCTCAGCATAGTGATTGAGCGCGGCGGTGCCGGCGCCAACCATGGTCGTTCCGAGGACCGTGTGAACTAGAAGCGTCCAATCGAGTCGACCCCGCGAACCGGCGTAGAAACCTGCCACGGTAGTCATGATGACGAGGAAGGTGACATCCGGTTTCGCCAGATTCACGTAAGCCGAAAGCCGCTCACTCGCCGGGATGATACCTTCGCGCACCTGACTCATCGGGGCCTCATATCGCGGCACGCTCGGGCGACGAGCTGACTTCAATTGCACGCGCTGGACGCAGGACACGGTAGCACGCGAGCGTGACGAGCATGCTCGCCGCCAGCGTCAGTGCACCAACAACAACATGAGCCACAGTGACGGAGATGAATAGCGGAAGCGGCTGGGGATCGTTTCGCGACGCGTAGAAAACGACCCAGTAGGTCACGCCGCCGAGAAGAATCTGAGTCCCGAACGTCGCGTGGAGAAAAACCATTGAACGACGAAGCGGTCGAACATCACGAAACCGTTTCTTCAGCACGCGGCCGGTCCAGATCACCATCACAGTGACTACTCCGGCGCCGACGAGATGCGGAACGATCCCGAACGCGTTATGGCGAAAGCCCGCACCCAGGACCAATTGAACGACGATGGAGGCTGTAGTCGCAACCGCGAGCGCCCGGAGTGGCGGCGACCCGGCGTCTTCGCGAACCTCGAGATCGCGCTTCCACCAGGAACTCGTAAATACGGCGAGGCTCAAGACGGTTATGAAGTAGAGTTGGGCCAGCGTTGCGTGGGCCGAGGAGACAGCTGGCGGCAAATAGAAAAGTACCGTCAGGCCGCCCAGGAGGCCCTGCGCGATGACGAGTCCCAAGGCAGTCCAACCCAGCCTCCGAACCCAGCGACGCGGCTCAACGACTGACAGCCATATGGCGAGGGCAATCGTAAGCGTCCCCACGAGCGTCGCGATCATTCGGTGGCCGTGCTCGTAGAAAATGCCTCCAATCATCGGAGGCATGAGTGAGCCGTATGACAGTGGCCAATCTGGGACCGCAAGGCCGGCGTCGTTGCTGGTAACCAACGCGCCTGCGGTAAGCAATAGAACAGTGCAGCAGGCCGTGAAGATGGCGAAGCGGTGCACGCCCTGATTCGGTGAGGCTGGCATTCGACCCAAGTTCCTTCCCTGCTCCGACCCAGAACGCCATAGTCTGCTATGAAATACGGGCAGACGCAACAAGAGAGTCGCCACTTCACGCATGAAGAACTGCCCACGGCCGGACATTCAGGCCATAAACAAAAGCGCCCGTCTTCCCGGAGTTAGCGCCGGGAAGACGAGCGGCTGAGTATCTTCGGGCCGCGAGTTAGTCGCCCGCTGGAGGAGCCGACGCGTTGAAGCTCAGGTCAACGGTTTTCGTTTCCTTGGGTCCGATCGTCACTTGTTGGTCCACCACGCCGTAGTGTTCCTGCCAAGCCTCGATGGTATAGGTTCCCGGCGGAAGACCCTTCAGATCGAACTTTCCATCCTTGGAAGTGACTGCGAAAAACGGGCTCTTGAATACGGCGATATAGCCCTTCATCCACGGATGCACGTTGCACTTGACCGGGATTGCGACTTCCGGGCGCGCAAACGAATTGTCAACGGGAGCGGCGCCGGGAGGCTGCGACGTGTTCCATTCGCGATTGTCCTTCGGCATCGGGTGAATGTTGTGAGTCGTCTGGTCGTCGTTCTTGACCTCGAGGGTCTGGCCCGCCATCAGCGCGACGACATGTGGCTCATACATGCATCCCTTCTGGTTCAACGCCACCGGGTCTTTCGGCGTGTCGAACGAATATTTGCTGAGATCATCCTTGACGTAAACCACGACGTTGTCGAGAGCGCCCTTGTCACCAGTGACGACATCCTGTGGCACTACCGGCTTCGCGTTTGCCTTCGAGCAATACGGCTCAGCGCTCATATTGATCGCCTTGAATGCAGGAGGCGTGCCGACGAGCGTAACTGTGCCGGTAACTTCCCCGACCGTTGACGGATCGATCGTCGCCCCTCCGCCTGCCGGCGCACCCGCCGGTTGTTCGGTGGATTCCGGAGCTTCCTTCTTGCCGCATCCGGTGATCGCAATCACCAGCGCGGACCCTATCGCCAGACTTCGCCAAATTTTCATTGTGAAATTAATCCTCCTCGTGAACTCAATATCTATCCTATGACATCAGACAACTAATAGGAACCCTTCGGCTCGCGCGGTAGGCCTTGGAGACGATCCGTTCGTATGCGAGTTCTATTTCCCGCCGCCCGAGCTTTTTCCTGCGGCAGGCAAGCGGCCGACGAGCGACGCTTGCTCCTGCGGCGTCAGCGTAAACATATAGCGGACAAGCAAATCGGCCTGGTCGCCCGTGTAGTGCTGCAACTCCGGCGATTGCGGCCCGTTGAAAACCCAGTGATCGCCAGAACGCTTGAAAAGTCCTGACGGCATCGCCGTGCCGGGGATTATTTTTGCCGGATCGGTGATCCAACGCTCGACCCAGGGCGTCTGCAACCGATCTTTTGCGAGCAGGAAATTTGGCGCGACGGCAGTCTTGTCGTGAGCCGGATTCCCCGTGGCATGGCACTTCAAGCAAGGCGCGGCCGGGTTCGTGAACAGGTTGCGAGCCAGCGTGCGTTCTTCTGCGGTCATTTCCGGTGCCTTCGGCGGAATATAGGGATCGGGCTGCGACGATAGCGCCTCGAAGAACAAGACGAGCTTGCGGATTTCGTCGTCGGAGAGCGAAAACGTCGGCATGCGCACTTGCAGGTACGACCGCACGCCATTCCGATTCGTGTCCGTTGTGCTCAGCGCCGGATTCGCGAGGAATCCCTTCAGCCATTCCGGATTCACGCGCGCGCCCTCGGTGGTCAACACAGGCGGCAAATTGGCGTGGTTCTCGCCCTGATACATCGGCAAATCCATCAGGATCGAACGCTGGCCGATTCCGATTTGATGGCAGCCGATGCAATTATATTTCGTGACGATCCACCAGCCGTCCTGAATATAGCGGCGACGGTCGGCCGGCCTGTACATGTATTCAGGCGGGAGCGTGGGATCGGTGCTGCCGAGGAGGAAAGTAACCAGCGCTTCGAGCTCGTCGTTCGAGCGGAGACTCGGCTTCGGCATGCGCAATGCGTCCATCGGATTCGAGTGATATTTTCCGACATCGTACACGCCGGGATTCTGCAGCTTTTGCTCGAAGAATCCTTTTGAATCGAACCAAGCAGCCTGCTTTCCATCGCGAATCGAAGGCTTGCCGTCGGGCAAAACGCCGCGCTTGGCATCTTCGGTGAAAAGGGCGAAATCAAGACGCTCGATCGGCTTGCTGCCTTCGTTGGTCAGCTCGGTACCAATGCGGCCTTCGTCTTCGAGACCGCTGATCTCATGGCAGCCAGCGCAGCCGTAGTGCCTCACGAGATCCTCGCCCTTGGTCTTAAGCGCCGGATCGTCCATGAAGTTCGCCGCCGCGTAGGATGCGTCCGCGTGCTTCTGCGTCATGAGGTATGTCGCGATGTCGCGCGCGTCTTCGATTGGAAGGCGTAGGCTCGGCATCACGGTCGGCTGTTGAACGACGAGCTCGTGCCCATCATTCGGGCAGCGAGAGTGATCCAGATCGAAAACGAACGGCAGATTGTGCTTGGCGTAATCTTCCGGGCCGAGATCGCGCTTCTCGAACGGGCAATAGGGACGCGTGCGCTGCCGCGGATTGTGGACCCAGCGGACGATGTAATCGTAATTATCCTTCTCGCCGACGCGGCTCAAATTCGCAGCGAACGTGCCGCCAATCATGTTTGAACCCTCGCCGATTGAATGGCACGCGAGGCAGCCGCGCGATTCGAAGAGTTCCTTGCCATGCACGGCATTACCCATCGGCTGGTGCTCAAGCGCCGGGCTCGTCAGCCCTTGCTGCCAGATGAAAGCGGCGATCGCGGGAATTTCGTCATCCGACGGGAATCGAAATTGCGGCATTTTCGTCGTCGGGCGGAACTCGTGCGTATGGCCGAGCCAGTACGGAATCCACTCTTTCCGGAGCTTCATCCGGGCTTCTTTCAAGTCCGGGCCAACCTTCTTCACTTCCTGCAAAAGGGTGTGGCTGCGGCGCTCGAATTCGACGATCTGCGTGTCCATGCGGCTCACGGTAACTGTGAGATTCGTGGCCTTGGCATAAAACGCGTTCGCGGTCGCGTTGTCCGGCGCGTTGTCGCCCTGTTTTTGTAGCCGCGGGATCTCCAATTCTGCCTGAGCTTTGTCGCTCGACAGCTGCATGATCTGCTGGCGCGCGGAGACGAGTTGTTCGTCCTGATTATCGAAGCCCTGGAAACGATGGCAGCCGATACACCCGCGCTGGCGGTAGAGCTGCTTGCCGTTATTCAAGACCGTCGCGTGGTCCGTAACCATGTCCGCCGCGTGGCATTGCTGGCATCCGGCATCGTAATTTTCAGAATAATAAAGCGGCCAGAGCCAATGCTCGTAGCGGCCATGGCCCCGGCGAACAGAATCGATCGCGCGGCCGTTGCCGCCGTGGCATGGCGAACACCCGAATTTCTCGAGCGTGTGAATCTTCAGGAGCTCGGGATCAGGGTGGCTCGTGAACGGCGCGTCGTTGCTTTTCGCCATTCCGAGGTCGGCCTTCGTCAACACGAGCTGCGAAGGCACGAGCTTCTGATCGGTGCCGACGTGACACGACTGACACCGGTCCACCAAGCCCGCGCCGCCAAGGTTGTTTATCGACGCCCCCGAGGGATTCACGTTTATCTGAATCAGCGTCTCATCCCAATCGCGGGCGCCGTTCAGCAGACCCTCTAGAGCGGTGGAGTTCAATCCAGGCAAATGGTCGGACAGATATTGATTCGCCAGAATGCGCGCTGCTTTTGCGGCCGCGTCATTCTCGCCGCGCTCTGCGACAAGCGCGGCCCGCTGGGCCATCAGGCTCGTAAACGTGTCGTTGAGTTGATCGGCGGTAAACCTCTTGTCCTTTTCGATCTGTCCAGTCGGAAGGGGCCAATCCACCTTCCAAGGTCCTAACTTCGCTTCGTTCAACTCTTTCAATCGTGAGGCTTTTTCGCCCTTATCACTCGCGGGAACGATTTCGTATTCGTAAACGAGATGGCCGATTTTTCCGCGAGCGTCCTTGAATGCGTCGCCGATCGCGGCACGCTGCGTATCGAGAATTGCGATCTGCTGCGCGATTTCATCGTCCTTAGGTTTCGCGGCTTTTTCCAGAGCGCTGGCTTCGTCACCGAGCTTTCTGTAATCCGGAGAAGAATAGACATCGGCCTCGAGTTTCTTTTGCCGGCGGACCTCCTTCTGAAGGTACGACGCGTAGGCCGCCGCGAAACGCCGCTGGTAAAGGCGCCAAGGGCGAAGGCCGTACATCTCGTCCCACATGGACCACGCCACCGTAATCATCAACAGGACTGCCGCGATCATCAGCGGAAAGCTGAAAGAACTGCTTGTGATCGGATCGTCCTGCTGCGGGCCTTTGGACGGAACGTCAGGCAAGCCGTGCCTCCTCGGAAGTCAAACAGGCGAACTTCACTCGCACCATGTTGCGCCGCGTGTTCAGATGCTGAACCATGGCGTCACCCAGATGTATTTGATCGTGAAAACCAATCGCAAAAGGATTTTCACGGGAAGCGAAATCATCAAAATCAGGAACGTGTACATGGTGATGAGCTGCACAAGGCTCATGCGGCGGTACATCTTTCGGCTGAAGTCGGTCATCATGCAGATCTTGTGGACGACGATGCCGGCGACGATGAAAAAGATCGCGAGCGGAAAGATCCCGAAGATTACGCGCGCCCAGATGGCCGCATTAGGCTTCGCCGAAGCCGGCAGCAATAGCGCGAGCCATGAGCCGTTGATCCTGAACACTTCGTCAAGATTTCGATTCACGGCGTAATCAACGCGTTCCGCATCCCAAGTTTGCCCCGGCCAAAACCACATCCATCCCGGACCGCGGATGAACGTCCCGATGACAATCATCACGATCCAGAGACCGATGAAGCCGACCAAGAACGTCCAAATCGCGAAGCGCCGTTGGTGGTACGTGTAATAGCCGTTGCCCAGAGGATTCGTATCAATGTAAGGAACCGCCATCAAGCCAACGATGATCAGAGTTGGCATCACGACGCCCGCAATCCATGGATCAAAATAGACGAGCATTTCTTGAAGGCCGAGGAAATACCACGGCGCCTTGGCCGGGTTCATCGTGACGTTAGGATTCGACGGTTCTTCAAGCGGCGCATTCAGCGTCAGCGACCACGCCATGAGAATTACGGTCACGATGATCGCGACCAGAAATTCCATTCGCATCAAGTACGGCCAGGTATGAACTTCGCGCTCCCACTTTGGATCCCACGGTTGCGTCTTGCGGTACTGGGTTTTAGCGGCGGCAGGGTCGGAGCCGAGGACGGCGATCAATTTATCGTTGGCCAGCGCCTGGCGAAACGCATACCATGTGTAGAACGGCACGAGAAACAGGAGCGCCACAATCGGGACGTTGTCCGGTGTCGAGACGACTTCCCAGATTTGATGCCAATCCATCAGCCAGCCTCTCGCGTAATTTACTGAACGCCGCTCGGCCTCAAAATCACCGGCCGCGGCCCTTTTTCTTCTTTAATCTCGCTCTCCAGCATCATCGGAGCAGGGCCGGATATCCCGCCGTCTTTGCGAACCCGCCAGAAGTGGAGGCCCATGAAGATTCCGGCGATCAGCGGAATCGCGATGCAATGCCATATGTAGGCGCGTAGCAGTGCGTTTGCGTCAACAATCGAACCGCCAAGCAATGCGAAGCGGACGTCGTTATATGGCGTCATGCCCAATAAAGATCCAAACGGTCCCTCGTTGCCTAAAAGAGGCGTGGCGCGCGCCATGTTGGTGCCGACGGTGACGGCCCAGAATCCGAGTTGATCATCCGGCAGCAAATAACCGGTGAACGAAAGCAGCAGCGTGAGAACCATTAGAAGAACGCCGATGCACCAATTGAATTCGCGCGGCCGTTTGTACGAGCCGGTCATGAAAACGCGGAACATGTGCAGCCACACGGCGATGATCATCAAGTGCGCTGCCCAGCGGTGCATGTTGCGAAGGAGCTTGCCGAACGGAACGTCGTTTTCGAGATAGAGAATGTCGCGGAAGGCCTGCACCTTCGACGGATGGTAATAGAACATCAGCAGCACGCCGGTGATTGTCAGAACGATGAAGAGATAAAACGTGATTCCGCCCATTCCCCAAGTGAAATTGTAGCGGACGGCGTCGCGATTGACCTTGGCCGGATGGAGGTGAAAGAAAACGTTGCTGAGAACGCTGAGCGCTCGATTTCGCGGCTCTTCGTCGTGCTTGACGCGAAAAATAGAGCGATAGAGCTGAGTTTTTTCCGGTTGCTTCAGCTCCTCGATCTGGTCTTTGGCTTTCGCCTGAACCGTCTCTTTCAGGGCTTTCGCCGAGTCCTGAACCTGATCGAGGACACCGGTCTTGCGGCCATTCCCGCCGTTGCCGCTGTTTGGGCCCTTTTCATCCGGCATTAGAACCAACCCCCTCCATCGCTCGTCTGCCCAGCGCGACTAAACGTTCAAGAAAGCTCCCGGATCGTTGAAATGATTCACTCCCGCGCGAGGATCGTCCACGTACAGGCGGCTCGTGTCCACGACGACCTTGCCCGTCGGGTCGAGTTGAACGAACGCGCGGTCCATTGGGCGCGGCGCCGGTCCTTCGAAGTTCACGCCCTCGCTGTCGTAACCGCTGCCATGGCACGGGCATTTAAATTTGTTCTCCGACGGCTTCCACTCCGGCGTGCATCCGAGGTGCGTGCATCGCGCAAAGATTACAAAGAGCCGGTCCGGCTCCTTCACCACCCATACGCGGTTCGTCATCAGGAAGCGCTGATCGATTCCGAGGCTGAAGTCCGACGGGAAGCCGATGGTGAAAATCGTGTTGGGTTCGTAGAGCGCGCGGGGGAAGAAAAACCGGAGGAACATCAAAAAATTGATGCCTAGATAGCCCCAAATACAAGCCCATACGATACGGCGACGGCTCTGATTGATCTTCGCGACCGCTTTCTTGCTTTCCGCAGCAGCTTTTTCGCCGCCGGCGGCTGGTGCTACAGGCGCGGTCTCAGCCTGTGTCACCTTTCCGTCCGTTTGATCAGCCATAGGCCCGCTAGGTAGTGCGGTCAAACTCCGACGTCTAAGAATCGTCTAAAAATGCATGCCCGCTCGCACTGAATTTATATTCCGGCGTTGGAAATGTGTCAAGCGGATAACAGAAATTCCCTGACAAAGAAGCGACGAAGAAACGATAATGAATCTATGGAACCGGCGGTGTATTGATTCCCTGCTCGAATCCCGCGGCTTTCAAGACAAGATCTGCAAGGGCGCGAATGAAAATCGGCGAGTCATTGAGCGCGCCCATCATGCTGAATTCTTCGACGCCGAGGTTCTTAGCTTCTTCGCGGGCTTCGATATTGATTTCGTGAAGCGTTTCGATATGGTCCGTCACAAAGGAAAGCGGGATGACGAGCATCCGCTTGACACCCTCGTCCGCCAGCCGCTCAATCGTTTGCTTGAGCGATGGCTCGAGCCATTTTTGTGGGCCGACTCGGCTCTGGAAGCACAGGACATGCGGATTGGGCCAGTTGCCACGCGCGAGAACGAGTCGCATCGTTTCTTCGATCTGCTTAGGGTAGGGATCGCCGGACTTTACGAGCTTGACCGGCAGTCCGTGCGCGCTGAAGACGAGGAACATATCGTCCGGCTCTTGGAGCTCGGAAAGCTTCTCGTCAATTCGCGCGCGCAACGATTCAACATACAGCGGATGATTGTAAAAGCTCTCGACAAGGCGCCCTTTGCATGCAAGGCCGTCGCGAGTCTGGCGATCCCATTCTTTTAGGCTGCTCCCCGTGGTCGCGAATGAATAATGCGGATATAGAGGCAAAAGTACCAAATCGTCGAACGATTCTCGCTTGAGCGCCGCGATTGCTTCGCTCGTAAGTGGGTGCCAGTATCGCATCGCCACGATCGTTTTCGCCTGCACCCAGGGCGCCAGCGCTTCTTCAAGCGCCGCACCCTGCCGTTCGCTCAGGAAGCGAATCGGCGAGCCGCCGCCAATCTCCGCGTAATGTTCCGCAACTACCTTTGATCGCCGCGTTGAAATAAATCTTGCCAGCGCTCGCCGCGCCAGCCAGGCCATCGGGAAATCAATGATGTCGGGGTCGCAGAACAGATTGTAGAGAAAGGGTCCGACGGCGGCGGTGGTATCTGGGCCACCCAACTGGAAGAGCACTACTGCGATCTTCTTCAAAATGACCTCGGGCCGGGAGCGGGTTTCTGGCCGCGTCCTGAAGGAAGATTCGTGGCCAGCGAGAACAATCGCGCCATCGTTATTTTCGGCCCATCTGCGACTTCAGGCGCTCGATTTCGCCGCGCAACTGCGAAAGGCGCCGGGCAATCGTTACTTGATAGCCGAAGAAAACCGCCCAGACAATCATCCAGGCGATGAATAAGCTTTCAAAATTCTTCATTTCACGGACTCCTTTAAGGCGCCAATTCCTGTTGCTCGACCTCAATTCTCAATTGTTCGGCTTCGTACCGCGCTCGCTCGAGCTGATACCGCTCCCGGATGAGAACGGCCATCACAGCCGTGAGCGCGAGCCAGCAGAAGTAGAAGACTTTCTTCATCGTAGGGTCGAGCCCCGACCCCTGACCGCCAAAGATTACGGGCTGAGGATGCTGCGTCCGCCAGATGCGAATCGAAAAATAAACGAGCGGAACGTCGAGATAAAGAAAAATTCCATAAACAGCCGAGAATTTGGAGCGCTTATCCGGATCGGCGATCAGATCACGCAGGAGCAAAAACGAGATGTACAACAGCCAGAGAACCAGCGTGGAGGTGATTCGCGCGTCCCACGCCCACCATATACCCCACGCCGGCTTCGCCCATATCGGGCCGGTGATTAAAACCACCGTATTGAATGCGACCCCGACTTCAGCCGCTGCGACGGCGAGCCAATCCCAGTGCGGCTTGCGTCCGACGAGAAAACCGATATTCGCAACGAAGCAGATCGTGAACGCGACGAGGGCTACCATCCCGCTTGTCGCGTGAAAATAAAAAATCCGCTGAATCGCGTGCATCGTCGACTCATCGGGAGCAATAAAAAGCGCGGCATAACCTGCGATCGCCATCAAAGCGCCCACCGCCGCGGCAGGGACCAAGTGTTTTGTCAAGATGTCCGCCCTACTCCTGAAGCAAGAAATCCGAAAGCAGCCACGCGACTGTAAAAAACATCACATCAAACCCAATGAGCAATTCGACCCACGTCGACTGCAGCTCGGGCGTATCCGATAGCAGCCCCGCCGTCGCTTCGACCGCCGCGAGCAAAAGCGGCACCAGGACCGGAAGCAACAGCAGGGGCAGCAACAGTTCGCGCATCCGCGCCTGTGCGGCGACAGCTGAAAATACCGTGCCCGTGATCGCCAATCCAAACGTGCCGAGCGCGAGCACGAGCGCGAGCCGGCCGAGCACCGGCAACAACGATACATTGTAAAGCACGGCGAAAATCGGGAGCAGCAGAACTTCGCAGGCGGCCATGAAAATCACGTTGGCCAGAATCTTACCCAGAAGAATCGCGAACGGGCTGACGGGCGCGAGACACAGCGCATCCAGAGTGTCGTTCGCGTGCTCCCGCGCAAAAGACGGCTGGAGCATAAGAGAGCCCGCGAAAAGCAGCGCGATCCAGAGCAAGCCCGGACCGAAGCGCCGCGATTCTGCGGAAGTGGGATCGAACGCGAAACTGAACATCACCACGACGACGAGCGCGAAAATGAACGTCGTGTTGAGCAGTTCACGCGCGCGGAATTCGGCGCGAACTTCCTTGAGAAGAATCGTCGTCGCAGCGCGCCGGGTGCTCATTCAGTTCTCCGCCTGAAGTTGGGCGAGAATTGGTCCCGGATCGCCGTCGTGGCCTGAGTCGGAGTCAATCTGCCCGGATGCGATACGCACGGCGCGGGTGGCCATCCGCAGCACTTCGTTGCGCGCGTGAGTGCTGACCAGCATCGTGCAGCCGTCAATCTGCAACGTCGCGAGCGCTTGCGCGAACCATGCGCGCCCGCCGACATCGAGCCCGGAGGATGGTTCGTCGAGAAGCAGGATGCGAGGTGAATGAACGAGAGCCCGCGCAATGGCCAG
This sequence comes from uncultured Acidobacteriota bacterium, assembly GCA_963838705.1. GTDB lineage: Bacteria > Acidobacteriota > Terriglobia > Acidiferrales > UBA7541 > Palsa-147. The sequence continues at coordinate 329,029 of CAWIRU010000009.1, forward strand.
ACGCTGGCGCATGCCGCGCGAAAAGGTACGAACGAGGCTTGTGGCGCGCGTGCTAAGCCCGCAGGCTGCGAGAAGCTCCGCCGATCTAGTCACCGGCTCAGGGACGCCGTAGAGCCGCGAAAAGAAAATCAGATTTTCCTCGGCGGTGAGCTCGTCGTAGAGGAGCGTATTGTGCGCGACCATGCCGATCCGGCTTTTGATAGTCGCTGGAGAATCATCCGGCAATCCTGAGAAGCGAACTCGTCCGGAATTGGGGCGGACAAGCAGCGCCGCGGTTCGCAAGAGCGTGGTCTTTCCCGCCCCGTTGGGACCGAGTAGCGCAACAAATTCGCCGGGGAGAATTTCGAGGGAAATGCCGCGCAGGGCAATCAGCGAGCCGTAGCGTTTTTCCACGCGGTCGAAGGTCAAGCCCAGGCGCTCGGCTCCGTTGGCTGATTCCAAGGAGGTGGGCTCAGCCCCGCACGAGATCGCGAAGGGTTTGCTCGAACTGAGCGCGTTGGGAGTTGTATTCCTCGTCCGAAATCGTGCCTGCCTGGTGGCGCAATTCGAGGCGGAACAGCTTTTCCTTCAACTCATCGAGACTGCCGCGCACCTGGCTATCCACCTGCGAAGCCTGCGATGCGCCCTTCGATGTGGGCGTCTCGCGAGGACTTCGTGGAGGCACGGCCGGCACTTCAACCACAGCCGCCCCAGCTCCAGCGATTTCTACCTGCGGACGCTTCCACAAAAACACGACACCCAATGCGAATAATGCCGCAAAGCCGCCGACCAGAATCCACTTCAATCCGTCGAGTCTCCCGGGAAGCGTGGTAACCGCCTCCGTCGTATCGCTCGCGCGGGAATTGACGGACGGATTATCGTTGCCGCCGCCACCTCCGTTTGAGGTCGCGTCCGTTGGGGGAGGCGCGGTTCCACTCATCGAAATCTGAAGCGGTGTATTCGGCGGCACGGAATCACGGCCGTAAATGGCCCAACCCTCCTGCTGCCCACCCGCGGCGAATCCTGCGGCATTGACTTGCACCGATGGCGGCGCGACGAGCAGAACCTGCTTGGCTGCGTAAGGCGAAACCATTTCGAGCGTCGCTTGGTTCGATACGTAAGGAAGTTGGTAGGCGATGCGCACGCCGTTTTTCCCGGGGCGAAATGCGAAGGCGATCGCGCTTTCGCCTTTGCCCTTGTCAATCGTGCCCTGAACCACCGGCATGCCCGCTGACGACCACGCGGAGACTTGCTGAATCTGCGCGTTTTTCGGAATCATGAACGAAAACGTGCCGGAATCCTTGTAAAACGCAACCGGCGGCTGTGTGTCGTTTTCGACCGTAAATTCTTCGCCGAGGACGAGCGTCGTTCCGGAGGGCTGCAAGACGATGTCGTGCTGCGTAATGGAAATCGCCGATGGCTTGTCGGTGGGATCAAAAATCTCGACGGAGACTGACGGCGTGCTAGGAGGCAGGGGCGTGTGGTAATTCACACCGCGGTAGGGCACGCGAATCAGCATCGGAGCAGCGCCAATCGCTGCGTTGTTAATCGTGAAATTGCCGTCCGCGTCCGATTTCACCGTCTGGACGGGCTGCATGCCGCCTTGCAGCTGGATCAAGATAACGTCGAGGCCAGCGCCGGGCTTCCCGTTGGTACCGTTGCGAATCGTGCCGGTGACCGTTCCGGCGAATGAAGCCGACGACATGGCCACGAAAAGGGCGACCAGCGCGCCAACCTTTGAGAGGCGTAATTTCATTCCTTCTGGATTCCCTTTCTTCATGTTCGCGTCAAGTACTTCGGGTTGCGGGCTTGCGAGTCATCGCCTGGCGTGTCGCGGGAGTCGGAGCGCCGCCTGTCAACAGATCCATCTCGCCGAGAACTGTTGCAGCCTCAGCTTCGAGCGACTGTTTCATGTCCTCGTAATCCTGGTCGGAAAATTTGCCCGCGCGATACTCGAAACGAAGATCTCTAAGATTGTCGTAAATCGTATCGCGGCGCTCCAGGAGTAGATCGAGCCGCGAGCGGTGCGGCGCCGAGTCCGAAGCATCCGGATCAATCAAGAAAATGAAGATGACAGTCGCGGCGGCGAGCAGGACGCACGCGAGCGCAATGGCGGTGCTACTCATCGGGGCCTATCTCCCGCCGGGCGCGCGCGATCAAATCCGCAGAAACGCGGGACGGCGCGACTTCCGCCGCGTTTCGCCGCCAATGCACCAGCGCGAACCGTACGACAACGATTCCGCCGACCACCGCTACGATGGGCATGAGCCACATCCAGAGATTAAATCCTTTTGCAGCGGGCAGAAGAATGACCGCGGCGCCATATTCCTGCACGAAATTTTGAACGATCAAATCATCCGATTCGCTGCGCCCGACGCGATCGTCAATTTCCTTCAGCATGTCGTGAGAATAGGTGCAGCCAACGTGATTGCAAACGCCGAGAATTTGATGGCATCCGCACACGCACATCATGCGCATGCTAAGGGCCTTGGCGCGGTCGCTCTGCTGGGCCAAGGCGAGAGGAACGACCAGAAGGCTTAGGGTCAGCGTGGAAAAGATGATCGACCTCTTTACGCGCGAGGAGCGGCGGAAAGGGCCGGCGATCGGTTCAATCATTGCCATGCGCGACTCCCACGGGTTGCGGCACTGGCCCACCATGCTCGGGTGACGGTTCCGTTGCGCCACGAAGCACCATCACAGGCTGGCTGCTCGGTATAAGAGCCAGGGCAGTTCCGAGAACGAGAATTAGCCCTCCGAACCAAATGCATTTGACGAGCGGATTGAGATACGCGTGGATTACCGGGCGATTGGTCTCGGGGCTGCGGCCGGCGTACACGACGTAGAGATCGCGCAGGGGTGTTGATTGAATCGCGACCATCGTTTCCGTTACTTGGCTGGCGAGGAAAAAGCGGCGTTCGGGGTAAAGCATCATCAACGATTTACCGTCGCGAAGAATCTCTAGGGTTGCACGTTCGGAATCGTAATTCGGGTCTTTGATTTCGTCGAAATTCTGGCAGACGATCGTATACGGCCCGATCCTCATCCGCGAGCCGACCGCCATTTCCTGCTGAATATCCTTGTTGAACGCCTGCCCTGAAATGCCGATGAAGATTACGACGATGGCAAAGTGAACGATGTAACCGCCGTATCGCCGCGTGTTGCGCATGACGAGCTGGCCGGCAGATGCGAGCATGTTCGTCCCCGAGCGTGCAGAAATCACGCTGGCACCGCGCCAGAATTCCGCCGCGATTGTCAGCGTCACGAAAACAGACAAAATCAGGCAAATGAGCGGGTAGATGTAGCGAAGCCCGAAGACAAGAGCAATGACTCCCGCGACGATTCCACCGGCCATGGGCCATGCGAAATTCTTCTTCAAACTGTCGAAAGAGGTCTTGCGCCACGCAAGCAGCGGGCCGACGCCTGTGAGGAAAAGCAGGAAGAGCGCGATCGGAATCGTCACTTTGTTGAAGAATGGAGGGCCGACGCTGATCTTTGTCCCTTCGACCCATTCCGAAATCACAGGAAACAGCGTGCCCCAAAGCACCGCGAAGCATCCGGCCAGCAAAATCAGATTGTTAAAGAGAAAGCTCGACTCGCGCGACACGAGCGAATCGAGCTGATTATCGCTGCGCAGATAATCCCGGTTTTTCCAGAACGCCAGCACACAGGTGATGAGAATGAATACGAGGAAACAAGTGAACCACGTGCCGATAGAGGATTGCGCGAACGCGTGCACCGAACTTACAACGCCGGAGCGCGTCAACAGCGTGCCCAATATGCACAGCATGAACGTGACGAAAACGAGCCACACGTTCCACACCTTCATCATGCCGCGCTTTTCCTGCATCATCACCGAATGCAGAAACGCCGTCGCGGTAATCCACGGCAGGAAGGAAGCGTTTTCAACCGGGTCCCACGCCCAATAACCACCCCAGCCGAGCACCGCGTACGCCCAATGCGCGCCGAGCAGGACGCCGACGCTCTGAAACGCCCACGCAACCATCGTCCAGCGGCGCGTAATTTGAATCCATTTCTCGCCGGGGTACCGCCCCAGGAGCGCCGCCATTGCAAACGCGAACGGTACCGTAAATCCGGTATAGCCCAAGTACAGCATCGGCGGATGGATCACCATCTCGGGGTATTGCAGCAGCGGATTCAGGCCATGCCCATCTGCCTGGGCGACCACCGTAAGCGCGCCACCGACGCTCGCGTGTCCCAGTATCTGAAATGGCGTGGCGACAAAATTATTCAGAACGAGAAAGAAAGTTTGAACCGTCGCGAGAACCACGCCAACGTACGGCATTAATTCGGGATGCTTGCGGCGATTGAGGAAGAGCGCGAGGAACGCATAAATGGAAAGAAGCCAGCTCCAAAAAAGCAGGGAGCCTTCCTGTCCCGCCCAAAGCGCGGCAAATTTGTAAAAGAACGGAAGGTCGCGATTGCTGTGCTCCGCGACGTACGCCATCGAAAAATTATTCGTGAAGAAAAGGTATTCGAGCGAGACCACTGCCATCGAGACGAGGAAAAACACCGCCATCCCAGAATTGCGCGCGCTCTTTGTGAGGAGAGGATTGCGTGTGCGGATCGCGGCAATTCCAGCGCCCCCGGCGTAAACAGCCGCAATCAACGCCAGAATTAATGCAAATGAACCAAATATGTCCACTAAATCGCCTTGGTCAACTCAACCTCGAGTTCGAGAGGGCAAGGGTTGAAGAGGTGTTTGTAGCACCCGTCGAGCCGGGCTGCTGAGGGGTGGCTTGATACTTTGATGCGCATTTTGCCTGAACCTGCTCGGCGACGAAGCGGCCGTCGGGCATCAACTTCCCTTCCACCAGCGCCTGCGCGCCGTCCTTAAACGTGTCGGGAAGCGGGTCTCGCCCGGCATAACTGACGTTGAGAACCTTTCCTTGTTCTTCGAGGACGAAATCAACACGGCCCGGCAATCGCTGGATCGAGCCGTTCTGCACATTCCCGGAGACACGCATCCGCTGATGTAGCGCGGATCCTTGCAAGCTCTGCAGCTCGGTCAGGGTGTGATAATAGGTTTTGCTCTGGGTAAAGCCGACATACGCTAACGAGAGCATGGTGACGATAATGATTGCAGAGCCGATCGAAAATTTTACGCGAGCAGTCATAGTCCTAAACGCCTAAAGCATTTCCTTCAAGGCTGGATTCTACCACAACGAGCCAACAGCGGTGGCTGGGGGACGACTGCGGGGCGTTGGAGCGGAAGTCGAGCGACTCAGGGCCCGAGCTTCGAGCGCAAGCAGCCGACCAATTCGGGAGCCAATTGAGAGATATTCATGCCTTCTGAAACCATGAACTTACAGCTCAAAATCGGCCGCGCCTGCGTGTCGTCTGCGAGCTGGCAATCCACGCGGCAATATTGGCATTCCTGATTCCAGCAGAACCGGCCGTACGGAATCGTGTCAGGGCTGATGAATTGAAAGCATCGAAGGACCGAGTTCTTCTCAGGGACCAGGAACGTTCTCCCAAGGACGCTTATTTCCACGAGTCGCTCGAACGGCCGGAAGACCTCGGACATGATCTCGAATTCCCTCGCGCCTACTTCAATTGTAAAGTAAGCGAGGCGTCGCCGTGCCGCAACCACCGCAGATTGAGTCGTGTCCAAAGCTCAACTGGCGAGTACTGGACACACGGACTACGCGGGATGTGCGAGCCTTTCGTATTCGATCCGGGCAGGTTCAGGGAACAGAACGACAAGCGTATAGATGCCCAGCGCCGTCCCGAAAGGAAGGCGCAGAAGCGCCAGAAATGCCAGGACAACGGTGAGCATACGGGCCCATGGCGCCCGTTCGAGTAGGCCCCACCCCGCTACCATCGACGCGATGCCGATCACGATTGTAAGCACGCTCCCGAACATGATTCCCGTTTCGATCAGGCGCGCCAGCGGAAGTCCGTTGGGAAAGTTCGGCAGTCGGTCTGCAAATGAGGCGGCGATTGCGCCCACCCAGCGCGCTCCGAATAAGCCGAGCCAACTGGCCATCAGAATCCTCGTAACGCCTCGAACGATCCAGAGCACGCCAAGGATCGGTATGTGGTGGCCGAGCCGAGTTCCGGCGCCGCCACCAGTCGTTGAAATCGCGATGGGCCTCCCGCATCCGCTGCAGAAACGCGCGTTCTCGGGCATTGACATGCCACAGCGGTCGCAGAACATTGGACACCTCCTGACCGTGACGAGCTCTACATGAGAATACGTCCGCGACGGTGGAAATGTTTCGGGGGTGCCGTGCAGATCAGCTAGGCAAAGAATTGGCCCATGCGGCGGAATTTCTCATAGCGGCGAGCAACAAGTTCCTGCACCGGCAAGCGCGAGAACTCGCGAAGCGAATTTACAAGCACGGCGTCGAGCGACTTTGCAGCCGCTTCATAGTCAACGTGCGCGCCGCCTTCGGGCTCAGGAATGATTTCGTCAATCAGCTTCAGCTCGAGAAGATCCTTCCCGGTGATACGAAGAGCTTCGGCAGCGACCTCGGCCTTTCCGGGACTGCGCCACATGATCGAGGCGCATCCCTCCGGCGAGATTACGGAGTAGACGGAGTTCTCAAACATGTGAATCCGGTCGCCGACGGCAATCGCAAGCGCCCCTCCAGAGCCGCCTTCGCCAGTGATCGTCACGAGAATCGGAACCGGCAGCCGCGCCATCTCGCGAAGATTCACCGCAATCGCTTCGGCCTGCCCGCGCTCTTCCGCGTCCACCCCGGGATATGCGCCCGGAGTGTCTACAAACGAAAGAATCGGACGGTTAAACTTGGCAGCCAAATTCATCGCGCGCAGTGCTTTGCGATATCCTTCCGGCTTCGCCTGACCAAAATTCCGCGCGACACGCTGCTTCGTATCATGGCCCTTCTGTTGGCCAACCACCATCACGGGGCTACCGTGGTAGTTCGCCATTCCGCAGACCATCGCGGGATCATCGGCGTATGCGCGATCGCCGTGAATTTCGATGAAATCATCGAAAAGCAATTGAACGTAGTCGAGTGTTTGCGGACGTTGAGGATGACGCGCGATTTGCAGGCGCTGCCACGCGCCGAGGTGAGCGTAGAAATCCCGCTTCAATTCCGCCACCTGACGCTGCAAGCGTTCGAGAGCCGGTGCGGTGTCCACGCCGTCGCCGGAAATGCTCAACAGATCGTCCACTTCCCTCTCAAGCGTGTCGATCTCGCGCTGGCGTTTTTTGTCTTGTTTCTTCATCGGCTAGGTCACAACCGAGTCTGCGCCGCATATGACTCGAATTTGATCGAGCAACTCGGTGTCGGCGCGTACGGAGCGATTCGATTCCAGCGTGGCTTCCGATCCGTCCCCGCTCCGGAGATCGAACTCGACCTTGCAATGGCCCGGCCGGCTCGCCATGAGTTGATCGAGGCGCTCGAGCAGGCTTTCGTCGGCCGCGCTCAAATCCACGCGCACGCGCAGCAGTGCCAGAGATGGCGATCGGTCAAGCATCTGCTCCAAGGGCCTCGCTTCCATAATGCGTAGCCGCGTGCCAGCATCTTCCACCGCTACCCGGCCTTTTACAAGAAGAGGTACAGCAGCTTTGAGGACAGCCTCGAGCCGGGCAAACGGCTCGGAAAAAACGAGGCATTCCACCACGCCGGTCCGGTCTTGAAGAGTCACGATGGCCCACCGCTGGTTGTCTCTCTTCGAACGCATGGGGCGGGATTGCACGACGATTCCAGCAACGGTCACATCGGCGCCGTTCTTCTGGCTTTCGAGCATCCCGATATCGACGGCTTTGAGTTCGGCGAGACGTCCGGCATATTTCTCGAGGGGATGCCCGGAAATATAGAAACCCAGCACCGCGTATTCGCCCGCAAGACGTTCTTCCTCGGACCACTCTTCAACAGTCGCCGGTTCGCGAGCCGCCGCCGGCGCCGCTGCGGTCATCGCGCCGAAGAAAGCATTCTGGCCGCTCGCGCGCTCGCGATTCAGCCGCTGGCCATGCCTCATGGCATCGTCAATGCTGGCCCAGTGCCCCGCGCGTGTCCCTCCAATCGAATCGAAAGCGCCGGACTTGACCAGACTCTCGAGCACTCGCCGGTTCAATAATCCCGAATCGAGCGCGCCGCACACGTCGAAGAGATCCGCGAACCGCCCATGCCGCTTGCGCGCCTCGACGATGCCTCGCGCCGTGCTTTCTCCGACGTTCTTGATCGCCGCCAATCCAAAACGAATATGTTCGCCGACCGGAGTGAAGTTAAGCGAGCTTTCGTGGACGTCCGGAGCCTGCACGGTAATTCCCAGATCGCGCGCCTCGGCAATGTATTTCACCAGTCGCTCGGTGTTCCCTGTTTCCGCCGTCAGCATCGCGGCCATGAATTCCACCGGATAATGCCGCTTCAGATATGCGGTCTGATACGCAACCACGGCGTAAGCGCAGGAATGCGACTTATTGAAACCGTATCCAGCGAACTCCTCCATCAGCTTAAAAATCTTCTCGGCTTTTTTCGCGGGAACTTTGCGCGCCGTGCTGCCGGCGATGAACTTCTCGCGCTGCGCGGCCATGTCCTCTTTATTCTTCTTACCCATGGCTTTTCGGAGGATGTCCGCTTGGCCGAGAGAAAACCCCGCCAGGCGGTTGGCGATTTGCATCACTTGTTCTTGATATAGAATCACGCCCCAGGTTTCCGAAAGGATGTCTTTCAAGTCCGGCAAGTCGTAGGTGACTTCCTTTTTTCCGTGCTTTCGCGCGATGAAGTCATCAATCATGCCGCCTTGGATCGGGCCGGGGCGATAGAGCGCGTTGAGGGCCGTCAGGTCTTCGAGGCGCGTCGGCTGATATCGGCGCAAAACGTCGCGCATGCCGTGCGATTCAAATTGAAATATACCGGTCGTGTTTCCGCTCGCGAAAAGCTTGTAGGTCTCGACGTCATCGGTCGGCAGGCTTGCGAAGTCAATTTCGATTCCCCGATTCTGCCGGATAAGCGCGACGGCGTCACTCAGCACGGTCAGCGTCGTCAACCCGAGGAAGTCCATCTTCAACAGGCCGATGCGCTCGAGATCGTTCATGTCGTACTGCGTCGTGACTTCATCCTTGCTCGACTTATAAAGGGGAACGATCTCGGTCAGAGGCCGGGGCGAGATCACCACGCCAGCCGCATGCGTCGAGGCGTGCCGCGCGAGCCCTTCAAGGCGCAGAGCAACGTTGATCAAATCGCCGATCTTCTCATCTTCCTTCTTTAGCTGCGCGAGCTGCGAGGATTGCTTCAACGCGTCTTCTAATTTGATGTTGAGCTGATTGGGAATCAGCTTGGCGAGCCGGTCCACCTCGCCGTACGGCATGTCGAGAGCGCGGCCCACATCCTTGATCGCCGCCTTCGCCGCCATCGTCCCGAACGTAATGATCTGTGCCACGCAGTTTTCGCCATACTTCTTCCGGACGTACTCGATCACCTCGCCGCGGCGGCGATAGCAAAAATCGATGTCAATGTCGGGGAGCGACACCCGTTCTGGATTTAGGAATCGTTCGAAGAGCAGATCGTATTGGAGCGGATCGATGTCGGTGATTCGCAAAGCGTAGCTGACCAGGCTTCCCGCCGCCGAGCCGCGTCCCGGCCCGACGGGAACGTTCTGGGTACGGGCGTAATGAATGAAATCCCAAACGATCAGGAAGTAGCCCGCAAAATTCATCTGCTTGATCATCTCGATTTCGCTCGAGAGCCGCCGCTCGTAGGCCTCAAGCGGCTGGCGCAATGAGCCCTGCTTCGACAGCACTTCTAGCGGCGGTAATCGCGACGCAAAGCCCTCGCGAACCACCTTTTCAAAATACGAATTCGCCGTATGGCCCTGAGGAACCTGGAATTCCGGGAAGGGATGATCGACGCGCTGAATCTTAACTCGGCAGCGTTCGGCAATCGTAAGGGTCCGCTCGACTGCGTCCGGCAATTCGTGAAAGACGCGCGCCATTTCCTCCGCCGTCTTGAAATAAAACTGATCCGTCGCGAACTTCATCCGATTCACGTCGCTCATTGACTTGCCCGTCTGGATGCACATTAAAACTTCCTGCGAGCGGGCGTCTGATTGTTTCAAATAATGCGTGTCGTTCGTGGCGACAAGTGGAATGCCGGTTTCTCGCGAAAGTTGCACGAGATCGCGGTTGACCCAGGTCTCGATTTCGAGTCCCTGATCCTGCACCTCAAGAAAGAAATTTCCTTTTCCGAAAATTTCCTGGAGGCGGTACGCGGACGCCCGCGCTTTATCGAGCTTGTGCTCGGAAACTGCCTCGGTAACCTCCCCGCGAAGGCACGCGGACAGAGCGATCAACCCCTTGCTGTGTTGCGCAAGCAGGTCGTGGTCGATGCGCGGCTTGTAATAGAAGCCCTCGAGAAATCCGGTCGAGACTAGCTTAATCAGATTCCGGTAGCCTTCGTCGGTTTCACACAGGAGAACGAGGTGATTCGAGCGCTCCGCTTCGGCGCCCTTCGTTTTGTGGCCGCCCGGCGCCACGTACACTTCGCATCCGATGATCGGCTTCACCCCGCGCATCGTGGCTTCGTGGTAGAAATGCGCGGCGGCGAAAAGATTTCCGTGGTCGGTGACGGCAACGGCAGGCATTCCTCGGCGGGCAGCCTCGGCCGTCAGTTGGCCGACTTCGCAGGCTCCGTCGAGCAGCGAGTAATCCGTGTGCAGATGAAGGTGAACGAAGTTCGGGCGATCCATGCGAGTCTATTTTAATCCAGCAATCAGCAATCGTTCACAAAAGATGCGGGCGGAAGCCGCCGTCCTGAATCAGTGAAGTTCAGCGTCTGCGCGACTTCTTCGCCGGCTTCGATGGCTTTCCCTTCTTTGCAGCCGGCTTGGGCTGTTCCTTGGAGGCCGGAGGCGCAGCCGGCTTTGCCGCTTCTGGCTTGGCCGGTTGCGGTTTTGCTGCTTTCGATACGTCCGCGGGCGCTGCCGCGGGAGCCTTCGTTGACGCGGCCTCCGCTGCAGCTTGTGCGGACATGATTGCGGCCTTGTGTTTCTGTTTCGACTTCTTCTTTTCCTCGACCTTTTTTTTCGGCTCGTCCTTAATTCCCGCAAGCCGCTTGAGAATCTTCGTTCGCTCGATCGGATCGCGTCCCTTGCCACGCAGTTGAGCCTCGAAGAAATCTTCGAGCACCTTGTCGAACTTCGGGCCTCGAGGCACTCCCAGAGCATCGAGTTCTGCCATGGGGAGGCTCGCGCGCATCGGCCGCCACTTCTGCAGATAATTCCGAATCTTTGCGCTCGCTTTCGAGTTTCCGTACTCGGCTTGGAGAAATGCGAGACGCTCGGGTGGAACGGTGCCCAGATAAAAGTACGCATCCTTCGGAGCATTCGTCTTGCGCCCCTTTAGCATCTTGAGCGCCTTTTCCGTCTCCGGGACGAGTCCGTTGTATGCCGTTAGCTCCTTGGCAGAGAATTCCATGTTTCGCAATGCTGCCGCCGCTTCGCGGCTCTTGAGTCGCGCCAGCAGGAAATACGTGACGGCGGTCGCGAGTCGCGGCCGCACGCCTGCCGATACAAACGCTTCGCGGGCTCGCTGTAAGCGTGCGAGACCTTCATAGTCCGGATGGCGCCGAGGTAAGTTCGGATGAATCGCGCCGATGAGACCGTGCGACTCCCATTGCTTCAGCACGCCGCCCGGGTTGTCTTCGCGCCCGAGGGCCAGCACTACCCTGCCGACAGCCCGCCCATCGAGATGCTCGTGCAGTCCGCGGCCGATCGCCAGATCGAACCACTCCTGCGTCCGGGGCTCCTGCTTGAAATCCATGCGAACGCAGTAACGAAGGATCCGCATCAGGCGAATCGGCTGGTTCGTAAATGCGTGAATCGAGAGTGCGCGCACTTCGCGCTTTTCGAGATCGGCGAGGCCGTTCGTGGGATCGAGGAGAAGCCCGCGCGACGCCGAATTCAATGAAATCGCAATGGCGTTCAGAGAGAAGTCCCGGCGCCGCAGATCCTCCATGACCGTGGACCAGCGAATTTCGGGCTTCGCTCCCGGACGCTCGTAGAAATCGTCTCGCGCGCCGGAAATCGAGCCGTCGGCATCGCCGGCGAAAATAATCTCGTAGTGCCGCAAGTGTTCGTTCTCGGAGACGACGCGCGCGCCGCCCTTCTCGAGTTCGCGGACGATCCGTTGCGGATTGCCTTCAACCGTGAAATCGAGGTCGCGGATCGGCATTCCAGAGATCAGGTCGCGCACCGCTCCGCCCGTCAGATACACATTCGAATCCTGCGCGCGGGCGAGTTCTTGCACCCGGACTAGCGCGGCACGCTGCTCCGGCGAAAGCCGGCTTTCCAGCAGAAACATGTAATCAGGCATGAGGCTTAGGCCTCCTCCCAAGTCCCGACAGAGTTTTCGTTGTTTCCCCGGCGCCCGCTAGAGCGTGAGCGCCATTCCCGCCATTTCAATGCGTTTAACTCAGGCCCGCGGATGGTGCTCGCGGTAGACCTGTTTCAACCGTTCTTCCACGACGTGCGTATAGATTTGCGTCGTAGAAATATCCGCATGGCCCAACATCATTTGAACCGCGCGCAAGTCCGCTCCGCGATCCAGCAAATGCGTAGCGAAACTGTGCCTCAGCATATGGGGCTTCAACTTCTTCCGGATGCCCGCTTTCCGGCCGCAATCGGAGACCGTCTTCCAGAATCCGTGCCGCGAACACGCGCCGCCTTTCCTGCTCAGGAATAATAGCGGCGGCGAGTTTTTCCGCGCGAGTTTGGGACGCGACTTCCCCAGGTAAAGCCGCACTATCTCGATGGCGCGGCGGCCAATCGGAACAAGCCGCTCTTTATCGCCCTTGCCGACGCAGCGCACGTAGCCCTTATCGTAGTGAATGTCGCTCAGCCGCAGCTTACACAGCTCAGAGACGCGCAGCCCCGCTGAGTACATCACTTCCAACATGGCTTTGTCGCGCAAACCGGCGACCGTGTCGGGATCCGGCTGGGCGATGAGTTTCTCAACTTCCTCTACCGCTAGAAACATCGGGAGGCTGCTTCGGAAGCGGGGAGACTCGACTGTCTCCGCCGGATCCTCGCGAATCAATCCTTCGCTAAGAGAGAATCGGAAAAAATGGCGGATCGTGACCAGGTGTCGCGCTACGGACCGGCTGTCGAGCTTTCGGTGATAGAGGTGCCGAAGAAAATCGACAATGTCATCGCGTTTCACCTTGTCCAGCGGCAGCCCGCGGCTCCCCGCAAACGCGGCGAATTTCTCCACGTCACGACGGTAAGCGTCAAGCGTGTTCACCGAAACGCCTTTCTCGACGCGCAGATAACTCAAGAATGATCGTATTGCCGCTTCCAAATGATCCCCCGTGAGAATGTCTCTTCAACGCCCGTGCAAATTGGATCCGTTGCGCGCCGACTCAGACCGCTCGCCCTGCCAGCATCGTGCTGCGAACGAACGCAATCACTTCATGCAGCTCTTCGCAACGCATCAGCCATGCGGTGCCCATGTAAATTCCGACCGCGGCCACGATCATGGCCGCCAATCCCGCGGCCTGCGGCATGAACCGATCGCTCGGAAGCGACTGATAGGCTCGCATCAAGAACACGCACGACGCTGCCATAACTACGGCGCATAGGACGGTTCGTCCGAGCGACGCGAGCAAAGCCGTCGCGCCAACGCGTCCGAAACGGCCCCGGAAAATCACAAAGAGCGCTCCGAAATTCACGTAGGCCGCAACCGCCGTTGCCAAAGCAGGGCCCGCGTTCGAAAGAGCGCGCGCCAGAAAAAATAGGAAACAGGCATTGAGCAAAATGTTTACGCACAGGGCGAGGGCCGCCACTCGAACGGGGGTCGCGGTATCGCGCAACGAATAAAACACAGGAACAATTAGTTTCACGGCAGCGAACGCCGGAAGTCCCAGCGAATAGCAGAGCAACGGACGCGTCGTCAGCGCCGTAGATGCCGCGGCAAATTGGCCGTGCTGGAAGAGCACGCGCACGATCGGTTGTCGCAGCAGAATCAGACCGACGGCCGCGGGCACCGTGACAAAAGAAACCAACCGCAACGCGTACGCGAAAGTCGAAGTCATGTCGCCCAATCTCTGCTGATTGGCCTGCCGCGAAAGCGTGGGCAGCAGCGCCGTCGATATTGCCAGCGCAAAGCTGCCAAGCACCAATTCCACCACGCGGTCCGCAACATAGAGGGACGTGATGCTTCCCTGCGGCAGTTTCGGAGACATGGCAAAAATCGTGTCCACGAAAAAGTTGATCTGATAAAGGCCGATGCCAAAAAAGCTCGGCAGCAATAGCTTTCCGACCGTGCGAATTCCGGGATCTTTGAACGAGACTTGAAAGCGAAAGCGCATCCCGCGCCGCACCAAAGCCGGAACCTGCATCAGGAACTGCAGCGCCCCGGCAAGCAACACGGCGACGGCCAGCGCCACGGCGGGACTCCGGTATTGCGTCGGCGCCAGTTTGACGATCGGCGCGTACACGGCGCTGAACGAAAATACGATCAGCGTGAGATTGAACACAATTGGCGTGGACGCGGAGAGTCCGAACACGTGATAGCTGTTCAGAATTGCCATCGCCAGCGCCGACAGGCCCATGAAGAAAACGTACGGAAATATGATTCGATTGAGGTATACCGCCAGACTCAAATCGATGCGGTGGCCGCCCACGAGTGTGAACAGATCGATCACGCGGTCCGAAAAGATAATGCCAAGAACCGTCAGAGGCGCTAGGAGAACCGTAAGCGTCCAGAAAGCCCGCTGCGCGAACTCCCAGACCTCCTGTTGCGATTTCCCGGTGATGTAGCCCGTGAACACGGGTACGAACGCGGCAGTCATTGAGCCTTCCCCGATTAGACGGCGAAGGAGATTGGGAATCCGAAACGCGAGGATGAACGAGTCCGCGGCTACGGACGTGCCAAGCAGAAGAGTGATCCGTTCGTCTCGTAAATACCCTAGAATGCGGCTGATAACGGTGGCTAGAGTTATGGCCGAGGCGGATTGGAGAATCTGCCTTTTTTCGGTCAATCGCCGGAAGCTCCGATTCTAACCCTTTTAGCACCAACAAGTTGACAACACTTTCATCGAAAGATAACATAACTCTCCGCATTTCGCAACTGCCTTCCCCAAAGGACCAGGAATTTGAAGCGAAGCGCTCCGGCCTCGACCCACAAGAAGGTGGTCGTCCTAATGGAGGACGGCGCTGCCCACAAGGGATACTTGAATCCAACCGGGCTGGCGTCAGCTGATGCCATAGACCTTCTGACGCCGGACGGGGAGCACAAGGCCGTCGGTTTGGCTGATGTTAGAGCCATCTATTTCGTCAGCGACCTGAACCAAGCGTTTGAGCCAGGACGTACTGTCTTCCTAAGCCGGCCCAAACTGGAAGGATTATGGCTCCGGCTAACGTTTCGCGACCGCAAGACGATGGAGGGAATCAGCTCGAGCGAGTTGCTCGAGGCGCTGGATCGCGGCGTTCAATTCATTCCTCCGGACTTGCACGGAAATTGCCTTCGGATGTTCGTCCCGCGATCGGCTCTCGTCGAAGTAAGGGTTTTGGGCGTGGTCGGAAGTGTAAAGCGCCCCGCTCGTCCTCCCGTCACTATTCCTGAACAGCCACGACTATTCAACGAATGAGAGCCCGGCGATGCGGGATCGTGGAATTCCACCACGGTTCGCGCCTCCAAGAAGTAAATTCTGGCTCGCCTCAGGTACGAGAACGCTGGAGTGATGTAGATTGATGGGTCGGAGAGGAGAGACGCTATGAAGCTGGGCGAGATAGCCGATCGGCTGGCATGCAAGCTCGAAGGTGATGCCGGAATTGAAATCGAAGGAGTTGCGGGCATCGAAGAAGCCGCACCCGGTCAACTGACTTTTCTGGCGAACCGGCGGTATCGCCCGGCAGTCGCCACAACGTTCGCGTCGGCAATTTTGATCGCGCCCGACGGAGGAGATGTGCCGATCTCAGCGTTGCGATCCAAGAATCCCTATCTTGATTTCGCGCGCGCCCTCGAATTTTTTCATCCTGCACCCCATTACGCTCCAGGCATTCATCCGACCGCGGTCATCTCTAGCACGGCAAAAATCGGCGCCGGAGCGCACGTCGGACCATTCTGTTTCATCGGAGAAAACGTCGAGATTGGAAGAGGCGCGATTCTGCACAGCTTCGTGACGATCTATCGCGACGCGAAAATTGGCGACGCCTTTTTTGCCCACTCGCACGCGATCATTCGGGAAGGATGCCTCATCGGCCATCGCGTGATACTTCAAAACGCGGCCGTGATCGGCTCCGACGGATTCGGGTTCGCAAAACAGGCTGACGGAACTTGGTACAAAATCCGGCAGGCAGGCGTCGCCGTGATCGAAGACGACGTGGAAATCCAGGCCGGCGCCATCGTTGATCGCGCGACGATCGGAGAAACGCGGATTTCTCGCGGCGCGAAAATAGATAATCTCGTGCAGGTGGGCCACGCTTCGAAGGTCGGCGAGAATTCCCTCCTCTGCGGCCAGGTGGGCTTGGCCGGCTCGACGCGGGTGGGGAAAAACTGCATTTTGGCCGGCCAAGTCGGCGCGGCAGGTCACTTGACGATCGGTGACGGAGCGGTCGTGACATCGCAGAGCGGCGTGCCGAATGACGTTCCTTCTGGCGCGCTCTATTCGGGATATCCAGCCATTGAAAATAAGGCCTGGCTGAAATCCGTGGCTGTATTTAATCGTTTGCCGGAATTGCAAAAGCAAGTGCGTGAACTGACGGCGGAAATTGAAAAACTCAAGTCTAAGGCGCTCTAATACAGTAGCGCAGTGATACCCTAGTCGAGCAGCGGCCGCTGGTCTTCAGGCAATCCAGCCGCGACCAAATCGCGGACCCGCTCGCGCAATACCTCGCGCCGCTCGAATTTGTACTTCTCCGAATCCACAGCGGGCCCGAATCGCACAATCACCTCGCCTGGCCGGATGAACCACTCGCCCTTGCGCATCAAGCGCTGTGTTCCAACGAGTGAAATCGGCACGACCGGAACCCCCGCTTCAATCGCCATCACGAAGGTCCCGCTCTTGAACGCGCGCAAACGCCCATCTGGGCTGCGCGTGCCTTCGGGATAGACCAGGAATGAAGTCCCACCTCGAAGATATTCGATCGCTTTATTCACGCTCGCTGCGGCCGCTTCCTTGTCCTCACGGTCAACCGGAATGATCTGGCAGAGACGCAAGCCAATCGAAAGAATCGGAATCCGAAAGACCTGCTTCTTGGCCAGAATCGCGACGCGACGTGGTATGAAAGGCACCAGCGCAATTGGGTCTATATTGCTGACATGATTCGAGGCGAAAACGCAAGTTCGATTGGGAATGTTCTCGCCGCCCTCGACGTGAACGCGTATTCCGAGGATTCGCAGCGCGGACCGCAATGTGATCATCGCCATGCGGTACATCGCGTCGGGAGATCCCGTGATCCAAGAGTAGAGAATAAAAAACGGCAAAACGAGCGCGATCGCCAGGCCTACGTAGGTGACAAGAAAGATGGAGCGAATCATCGTTATCTGCCGGGGGAGTTTACCGGGGTAAGTTACCGGCGGAACTTCGCGGCGTCAATCCGTCGTGCCGCGAAGGAATCCTTCGCGGATGCGCAACTGCTGCGGCGTCGAGTTCTCGATTTCCTCGATGCTGCAATCTTTCACTTCGCGGCTGCCCAGGACAAGCCCCAAGTTGCGCTCCTGCCCTTCTCTCCGCATGCGCAGCATGACTGTGTCGCCGGGTGCATGGCTGCGAAGCCAAACGTCCGGATTCCGGGGCGGCTTGTCGCCGTCAACCGCGAGGATTTCATCGCCATTGCGGAGTCCGGCCTTCTCGGCGCTGCCTCCCGATTCGACGCGGGCGACAAGCCAGCCGCCTCCCGGAGCGCGCGATCGCGAAAAACCCAGCCCGGCTTCTGTGTGCGATCTTTCTTTCAGACGCAGACCTGCCGCGGACAGGAATTGGTCGTACGGTATCTCATCCACGCCCGATACATACCGGCGAAAAAATTCCTCGAAACTCTTGCCGGCCACCTGCTCGACCGTCGCGCGGATGTCGGAGCTGTCGTTGTAATAGCGGCCGCGCTTCGCAAATTCGACATTCATGGTTCGCATAACGTCATCGAGAGACTTGCGATTTTCGGTGTCTGCGCGGATGGCGAGGTCGAGCATGTCTCCCAGGATTTGACCCTTGTTGTAATACGAGATGCTGCGCTGCGGCGAATTGTACGACGCGTATTTGTCGAGCCAGGTGTCGAGGCTCGACTCCTCGACACTTTGCCACAAACGCGCCGGGCTATTCTGCAACCGCCGAATTTCTTCCGCCAAATCGGAATAGAATTGCCCTTTGTTCCACTCCCCCGAGCGAAGCAGCGTGAATGATCCATAAGTGCTCGTGACGCCCTCGGCGAACCAAAGCGCACGCGTCCACTGTTCCTTTGTGTAGTCCACCGGCTGGAGACTCTGCGGGCGAATTCGCTTCACGTTCCAGGCGTGGAAAAATTCGTGCGCGGCAATCTGAAGTATCTCTTGCTGGGAGCTGCCGCCGATGGCCGTGCAATTTGCGTGTTCCATCCCTCCCCCACCTACTTCGGCATAAGGGCCGATGTGGAGAAAGAAGGTGTACTCTTCAAAGGGCGCGCCGCCCATCAGGTGCAGCTCGTATGCAGTGATCTTACGCAGTCCTTCTTCAAGAGCCATCCGGTCCCACGATTTGCCGTCCACGACGACGCGAAATTGCGCGCCGCTTTCATCGAACGCGAAACTCTCGAACTTCCCCGCCTCGGCGGGCGCGTCCACCAACGCGTCGTAGCTCTGGGCGACGAATCCGTTTGGCACAGTTGCGGCTGGAAGCTCCGCCACAATTTTCCAGCCCGCGGGGACATCCATAAATTGAACGACCGATTCTTCCGCTCGCCGATCGGGCAAATACATCAGCACTTCGGCGAAATTGACGAAGGCATGTTGTGCATTGAGCTGAGAATCGAAGGGACCGGGGTCATCCCATTCGATCGCATAACTTACCGACAGGTCGCCATCGTCTCCCGCGCGTGAGATCGTTCCCGGCTCGCCGAGCTGCCACGTTTGTTTGTCAAGCTTTCGAACGCCGATCCGCTCGGCCCGCTGCCCTTCTCCGTGAAGAACACAAGCTTCGACGTCGCGAACGCGATATCCAAAGTCGCGGATTTCATAGAGTGCATTCCACGCGGGAATCGCCACGACGGTTCCCATCGGAGCTTTGGGGATCCTGACGGTCACGTGGAAGAGATGCTCTCCGGGATGGTTGAGCGAGATTCGGTATCGAATCGTCGCTCGCGTTGAATGCGGAACGAGAAGCAGGAGGACGAACAACAGGAATGGGGGTGTGCGCTTTGGAATGTTCACAAGCGAGCGAGTGATTTGGATTTCAGCCTTTCAAGAAGCTTTCCACTCAAGCCGTCGAAGCTTCCGTTGGACATGATGAGCACGACATCCCCCGGCTTCGACTCAGCCGCGAGATAGTCCGCGATTTCGGCCGCCGAGTCAAATGCGGAAGCAGGCCGGCCGTGCCCGCGGACGGCTTCCGCCACCTTGGCGGGAGAAAAGCGCTCGTCATCGCCCAAAAGCTGGGCGCGATTTACCGGTCCGATGGCGATGCTATCGGCCACAGCCAGGGCCTCTGGTAAAACCTTTTCGAAGATTTTGCGGCGCATCGTGTTCGAGCGAGGCTCGAGAGCAGCCCAAATCCGGCGATTCGGCCATTGGGTGCGCGCCGCCTCGAGCGTCAATTTGATCGCCGTAGGATGATGCGCGAAGTCTTCCACGACGAGCACGCCATCTTCCTCGCCTTTCTGCTCCATTCGCTTGCGCACACCGTGGAAAGTGGATAGAGCGTTTTCGATGGCTTCGCACGCAATGCCCCTCCCATAGGCGATTCCGATCGCAGCGAGAGCGTCGAGAACATTGTGGCGTCCTGCGACAGGCATTCGAAAGCGGGCAAGTTCATTTCCGCGATACGCAACGCGAAAGTTGGTCATTCCGTCTTCCCAGAGCAAGTCGCCCGCCGACCAATCCACGCCTTCGGACAGTCCAAAGGTTTCAACGGGACAAAATGCTTTTTCGGTGCACCGGATCACTTCCTCGCCTTCGCCCCAGACGAGAATGCGTCCCCGGCGAGGCACGAGATTCACGAGCCGGCGGAACTGAAGCGCGATCGAAGCGAGGTCGGGGTAGATATCGGCGTGATCGTATTCGAGAGACGTAAGGATCAATTCGTCGGGATGATAGTGAAGGAATTTCGGGCCACGGTCGAAGAACGCGGTCTCGTATTCATCACCTTCGATGATAAATTCTTGACCGCCGCCCAGGCCATAGCTCTTTTCGCCGAAGTTAGTCGCGACGCCACCCACCAGAAAATCAGGCCGGCGCCCGGCGACGTGAAAAATCCATGCGAGCATCGCGGTTGTCGTCGTCTTGCCGTGAGTCCCGGCGACGACGATGGAGGTGTGATTCGGGATGAAAAGTTCCTCGATGACCTCAGCCATCGAACGGTATGGAATTTTCTCGTCGAGGATATATTCAAGCTCCGGATTGCCGCGAGCGATGACGTTGCCGATAACCGCAAGATCCGGCGCGGGCTTCAAATTGTCTTCCCGAAAACCTTCGTTCCATTTGATTCCGAGCGACGAGAGTAGAGTGGAAGCGGGAGGATAGACGTTCACGTCGGAACCCGTGACGTAGTAGCCGCGCTCCTTCAGCATCCCCGCGACGGGCGCCATCGCCGCGCCTCCAATTCCGAGCATATGAAGATGCCCGGAAGTTCGCGGTAGCAGATTGCCTATAAAGTCAGACTGTTCCATTTCGTCCACCGCGTACAGTCGCCGCAGTCGCTCGAAACATGACTCGAAGCCCTCTATGCATTGCTGCACGCAGATTCAAGAATCTCGAGTGTGGACGCGCCATCCGCCGTCAATCGCGCGCGCACTCCCAGAGGAATCGTCAACATCGGACGCAGCGTGTGGCCGAAGGGAACGTTCCATACGACCGGCACGCCGAGCTTTCCCGTAATGCGCGAAACAACATCACGAACCGTGGCGCTACCTGCGGGGCCTTCACATTCGGGAAAATCGCCAAAGAGCAAACCCGCGACCCCGTCGAGTTTTCCGGCTTGCTTCAGATGCATCAGAGCCCGGTCAACTTGCCACGGCTTCATGGCGCGGTCTTCGAGCACCAGGATCGCGCCCCGAGTGTGGATGGCCCACGGCGTACCGAGCGTTGAGAGGAGCAAAGTCAGGCAGCCCCCGAGAACCACGCCCTCGGCTTTTCCCTGGAATAGATCTTCGCCTTTGAGCTGAATCGTCCATCCGCCGGTAGTCGCGGAAATCGCATCTTCAAATGACGGCCGGTCATACCCGCCCGGCGCGCTCTCGCCCGCGTCGAAGCCAGCGGCGAGCATCGGGCCGTAGAATGTGATCCAGCCGCATTTCTCCCAGAGGAAAACCTGAAGTGAGGTGATGTCGCTGTAGCCAATCAATACTTTCGGCGGCAATACTTGCTTCAAATAGTCGATTTCACCGAGCAGCTCGTCGAGTAAATAATTTGAGCCGTAACCGCCTCTCGCGCAGATCGCAGCGCGCGTCTCCGGTTCGCAGATCGCCTCGAGAAATGCCTTCATGCGATCCGCGAGGCTTCCGGCGAAATAACCATCATGTGACAAGACGCGCGGATCCTGGCGGACAACGTACCCCAGACGCTGGAGTTCGGCGACCCCTCTCGCAAGCGTGTCGGCCTCCGTGGGACTTGCCGGAGCGATTACTCGAATCGCGTCACCGGGGCGTAGAGCTAGCGGCTTGAGAGGCATGGGCATCCGAAGAATTCGAGAATAAGGAATCTTGCGGAATGAGTCCAGCGACGCTAACGCATCGGATTCCTGAAACGCACAATCAGTGGTTCGCGAGCGATCAGGGCGCTGAAGGAAATTGCAGGAGGAACACGTCGCCGACGCCGCTTGCATTCGCGATTACGCCTGATGTGACGGACGGAGGCGCAACGGAAAACACTGCGAGAATCGTCCCGTCTTCGCTGATCGGCACCGCAAACCGGGCATTGCGATCCGGCAGAAGTTCGGCTTTGCCGGCACTCGAAATCGAGACCATGGTCGTGTGCGGCGTACAACCGCCGCTCGTGGACGCACCGACGCAAGTCGCGCGCACGTACCCTCGAATTATGGATGGAAGTGCGGCCTCGTCGCCCGCGGCGAGGTTCGAATCGTCCGCGACGAAGCTGATGAAACCACCGTCCGCACTTATCGCGGGTGAATGAGTGTTGCCCGAAACACCTGGCGTCGCGTTCGAAATTGACGGCGCGCACTCCTTTGGAGCGGAATCACCCAAACAAGTATCGCGAACCGCTATTTGCTGCCCGGTTGTATGAATTCCTGAAACCAAATTTGTCGCCCGCGTCACGAAGGCCACGTAGCGGCCGTCGGCATTAATCGCCGGCGAAAAACTCGGGCCGTCGCCGGTTGCTCCAGCCCACGGGGCGGAAAGCAATACAGTCGAGGGCACACAATTCTCAGGCGCGGCGATGCCCTGGCACGAGTCGCGCAGGAGGACACTCGAAGTGCCATTCGTCGGGCCCGGTATGATGTTCACAGCGTCAGAGTCGAACGCCACGTACCTTCCGTCGGCGGAGATTGCGCTTTGGAGGCTCGTGCCCCTTCCTGCGTGACCAGCCGTGTCCTGAGAGACCAGCATTGTGCGGGGAACGCACTGCGGCGGCGCGGTTGTTCCCATGCAGGTGTCGCGCAGATAGATTTGCGGTGTGCCGCCGGCGACGCCGGAAACCAAGCCTGCCGAGATCGAAGTGAACGAAACATATCGGCCGTCGAAGCTGATCGACGGAAACTCGCTTGCACCAGTGCCAGGAGCGCCCGCCAGCGAGACCGACACCAAACTCGTTTTGGAGGAGCAGTCGGGCGTTGCGTCAGGGCCCATGCAGGTGTCGCGCAGATAAATCTGGGTGGCGTCGGGGACTACGCCAGGCAGGAGGTTCGTCGCGCCGGATGAAAATGCCACGAAGCGAGCGTCACCGCTGATTGCAAGGCCGCGTCCCGCGGGGCCATTTGCGGGGCTGCCGTCACGGCCGACATCGATCATCTGTGTTTGAGGTGAGCATGCCGTGGCATCCAGGCAAGTGTCGCGGACGAACACGCGTCCGCCGCCTCCATTGCGCACAAGGTTCGTCGCAACGGATTGAAATGCGATGAAGCGGCCGCTGCCGTCCATTTTTGGAGCGCCACTCGGTCCGTTCGATGCACCGTCGAAGGCGTTGATCGAAACGAGCTGTCCTGCCGCGTTTAGATTGAGCGCAGGACGCGCCTGGCTTCCCGTGATCTTAAACGTCGAAACAGCCGATGTTCCTCCGCCCGGAGCGGGATTGACTACCGTCACGCTCGCGGTGCCACCGACCGCGATATCACCGGCGGTGATTGCCGCGGTGAGTTGAGTCGAGCTGACGAAGGTCGTCTGGCGGCCGCTGCCATTCCAATTCACAGCCGAATTGGCCACGAGATTTGCGCCCGCGACGGTGAGCGTGAACGCGGGCCCTCCTGCCGCTGTGCTCGCTGGCATTAAGCTTGTGATCGTGGGCGACGGATTCGTCACGGTGAATTGCTGGACCAACGATGTTCCGCCCCCGGGGGTTGGGTTCGTGACCGTGACATTGGAGACGCCAGCCGTCACCAGGTCGGTTGCGAGGATAGCTGCTGAAATTTGGCTGGAACTGGAAAACGTAGTAACGCGTGGACTGCCGTTCCAGTTCACCACGGACGTACTGACGAATCCGCGCCCTGTCAGCCCAAGCGAAAAGGCGGCACTTCCTGCCGCAGCGGTATTGGGATTCACGCTCGCGATGCCGGGAATCGGATTGCCGGTCGGATCAACGTAGAATGGCGCGCTATTGGAATTTCCTCCGCCGGGCGAGGAGTTCGCGACAGTGACGACGTCGGTTCCTGCCGTTGCGAGATCGGAAGCGGTGATCGAGGCGGTCAGCTGTGTCGCGCTGACGAATATGGTTGAACGCGGCTGACCATTCCAATTCACAATAGATACGCCCGAGGCAAAACCGCTGCCCGTCACGGTGAGCGAAAAAGCCGCACCACCAACGCTGGCGCTGGGCGGAGAAAGCGAACTGATCGTGGGTACAGGATTGTTTGCGGGATCGATGTAAAACGTGTAGCCGCCCGATGTCCCGCCGCCGGGCGCGGGGTTTACGACGGTGATATCGGCAGTGCCGGGAGTGACAATGAGATTCGCGGGGACTGTCGCTGATAGTTGGCCGGTTGTCGTGTTGAGCGTTGTCATCAGGGGATTGCCGTTCCAATCCACAGTCGTGCCAGTTATGACGTTAAGGGCGACGACGTTTAGTTGAAACGTGGCGCTTCCTGCCGTGATGTTCGCGGGAGAGATCGAAGAGAGCGTGGGAGTCGGGTTGAATGTGGTGCTGCTGCAGCCCGAAGAGAGGACAAGAATCGCAGCGAGCAGCAATCCGGCCGTTGCTTTTGACAGAACATGAATCAAGCAGCTTTCTCCCGTTCCTATAGTCGCAAATTTATCCTAAACGCGCATTAGCCGCGAGCACGAATTGAGCATTTAGACAATTGGGATTCGGTTGAGTCCAAAGGGGTTGGCTGAGCCGGACAACGTCTACAGTTCAAATGCAGTCAGTTGGGAGAATCGCTTTGCCCGGGAGTCAATTTCCCGCCGCGTGAGCGTCTTTAAGCGATCCACGCCAAAACGCTCGACCGTGAAACTGCCCAACACGGAGCCATAGACCATCGCGCGCTTCAGCGATTCGTCGGTCACGCGGCCGGCGCTGGCCAAAAAGCCCATGAATCCACCGGCGAAACTGTCTCCAGCACCCGTCGGGTCGTGCACCTCCTCGAGCGGAAATGCCGGGACGGAAAAAAGAAACCGATTATGAACCATGAGAGCACCGTGCTCGCCACGCTTAATGACCAGCGTTTTCGGACCCATTTTGAAAATGTGCTTCGCGGCGCGCAGAAGATTGTGCTCGCCGGTGATTTGGCGCGTCTCGTCGTCGTTGATCATCAGAATCTGCGTATGCTTCAAGGTCTCGCGCAGTTCCGCCGGCGTGCGTTCAATCCAGTAGTTCATCGTGTCTAGCGCCACCAACTTCGGCTTGCGGCGAATTTGGCGCAGGACCGAACGCTGCAACGTGGGGTCAATGTTCGCGAGGAAAATGTAAGGTGAGTCGCGATATGACTCGGGAAGTTTCGGATTGAAGTTCGCGAAGGCATTCAATTCGGTTACAAGGGTGGTGCGTTCGTTCATGTTCTGGTTGTAGCGGCCCGCCCAGAAAAACGTCTTGCCTTCGGCGCGCTCGAGACCCTCGAGATCAATTCGCCGGCCACGGAAACTATGCTCGTCGTGCTTTCCGAAATCGTCGCCGACCACGCCCACCAAGCGAACCCGCGTAAATTGGCTCGCGGCGAGCGCAAAATAACTCGCGGCGCCGCCCAACGTGCGAGGCACGCTGCCGTGCGGAGTTTCGATCGCGTCAAACGCGACAGAGCCGACAACCAGCAGGGACATTTACTCTCCAGACTTCAAGATAGATATTTGCCCGCAATCGGGGCGAGTCGCCTTTTTGCCGCCGCGGGAATCAGCTTGCGATCGGTGAGAATCGCATGCGCCAGGGCGGCGCCGCACTTGCACTCGCGAGCCTCCGGCATGGATTTCACGGCCTCGCGAATGACGTTTCTAGCATTTTCGGCGTTGCGCGTCAGGTTCTCAATAATTTGGGAAACGCTGACGGAGCTGTGCGACGGATGCCAGCAATCGTAGTCAGTGATCATGGCGACGGTCGCGTAACAAATCTCCGCTTCGCGCGCGAGCTTTGCTTCCGTCAGATTGGTCATTCCGATCACGTCGAGTCCCAGTTTTCGGTATGTGTGAGATTCCGCCAGAGTCGAGAACTGCGGCCCTTCCATGCAGACATACGTGCCGCCGCGATGCACGTTTACACCGGCGCGGTCGCAGGCATCAGCGAGCAGGCCGGAGAGATGGGCGCATGTCGGCTTGTCGAAGCCGACATGGGCGACGACTCCACCGCCGAAGAAAGTGGCGATCCGGCCGCGTGTGCGATCGAAGAATTGATCGGGAACAAGAAAATCGAGTGGAGGAAGTCCATCGCGCAGCGATCCGACGGCGCTGACAGAGACAACGCGCTCGACGCCGAGGATTTTCATCGCGCAGATATTCGCGCGATAGTTGATGTCGCTCGGGGAAAATCGATGGCCTCTCCCGTGGCGCGCGAGGAAAGCGACGCGTTTTCCGTCGAGTGTGCCGACGACGATCGCGTCTGAAGGATCGCCAAACGGAGTACGCACGCGCATTTCCTTCGCGTCCGAGAGCCCCTCGATGGAATCGAGGCCGCTCCCGCCGATAATCCCGATTCGCGGGGGCTCTCCTGCGCGCTTCGTCCCCGATTTCCCTTTGGCCACAGCTTTTTTCACTTCACTCACCTTACGCCATTGATTCAGTTCGTCTTTCTTAGGACACTTCTACGGGCTCGATCTCAATTTCATCGTTATGCGCATGCAACCGCGCCGCAGGAACTTTCCCGTCGTGGGCAAACAGCGCGAGCGCCCCTTCGCGTGCGACTTCCGGAATCCACTTGCGTTTGTTCGCGAGGGTCGTCAATGGATAGAGGTCGAATGCCATGATCCACGGATAGGAGAGATGCGCGGTCGTCGGTACCAGGTCCACGAAGAAAAAAGCCGATTTACCACCTCCTGATAGGCGAACGCACTGCATATCCGCGTTGTGCCCGGGTACGCGGATGACCTCGACGCCAGCGACGATTTCGCGATCGCCTTCGAGAAGCAGCCACTTATCCGCCGCCTCGATGGGAAGAAAATTGTCAGCCATGTAGCTCGCCTGGTCGCGCTCGCTCGGGCGCTTGGCATGCTCGAGTTCGCCGCGCTGGACAATGTATTGGGCGTTCGGAAATGTCGGAACGGCGCGACCATCCTCAATTCGCGTATTCCATCCGCAATGATCGAAATGAAGGTGGGTGTTCACGACGTAATCAATTTGATCGAGGCCAACGCCGCGTGCCGCGAGTTGTTCCGGAAGGCGTTTGCCGTTGCCGATGGCATAAATGTCGCGGCGCTTCGCGTCCCATTTGTCGCCCGCGCCAGTTTCGATTAGAAGCGTCTTCCCCGCCGCGCGCACAAGCAGGCAATTCATTTCAAGGCTTATCCGGTTTCGTTCGTCGGCCGGAAATTTCTTCTCCCAAAGCGGCTTGGGGACGACACCAAACATGGATCCGCCGTCGAGGCGAAATCCGCCGTCATTCAGAATCCAGAATTCCAGATCGCCAAGTTTCACGCCGACTCTCCGAGGCCGACGCGTTCGAGGATATCGGTTATCACCGTGTACGGGTCTTTCCGGCGACTGGCGATGTCTTCGGCTGCGCTTGAAATCACTGCGTCGCCGATCCGGCCGCGAATCACGCGCTCAAGAAGCCGCTGCTCGAGCATTTCGATCAAGCGCTGCTTCCAATAGCCGACTTCCTGAGTCTTGCGATCCCTGGATGACGCTTTGTGCTGGCGAAATTTCTCGATCGCTGCTGCCAATTCGGAGATGCCATTAGATTCCGTGGCTATCGTACGAACAACGGGAGGCCTCCAGCCATCGCGCTCCGGCGCGATTGTCAGAATCGCGCGAAGCTGTTCCTCAAAGCGGTCAGCGCCCTCGCGGTCGCACTTGTTGATGACGAAGATGTCCGCGATCTCCATTAATCCAGCTTTCAGATTCTGCACATCGTCGCCCATTCCGGGAACTAGGACGACGATCGTGCAATCGGCGAGGCGGACGATTTCAACTTCACCCTGTCCGACGCCGACCGTCTCGACGATGATGAATTCCTTGCCGGCCGCGTCGAGGAGCAGAGCCGTGTCGTTGGTCGCTTCCGCGAGGCCTCCGAGCGAGCCGCGCGTCGCCATCGAACGAATGAAAATTCCCGCGTCGGATGCATGGCCCTGCATGCGAATGCGGTCGCCGAGGATTGCGCCGCCGGTGAATGGGCTGGACGGATCGATGGCGATAATTCCGACGGTCTCGTGTTTCCCGCGATAATGCGCGGCGAGCCGGTCTACGAGAGTGCTCTTCCCCGTCCCAGGCGCGCCCGTGATCCCGAGCCTGAACGCTTTGCCCGTGTGCGGAAACAACTGCCGAAGCAGATCCTCGGATTCGCGACCGCGATTCTCAATCGCCGTCACTCCGCGCGATATTGCGCGAACATCGCCCGCGCGAATCTGCTCGGCCCAAGCCTCGATCGCGCGGGTCATGAAATGGACGAAAGAACTTTCCCGCCCGGCGCTTCAACGGGATTCTTGGCCTTCAGTGCGCACGGATTCAAAAAGTCAATCCCACGATTCATGAGGATTATGCTTTCCCAAGAAGCTGGCGGGCTATCACAAGACGTTGTATTTCGCTCGTCCCCTCGCCGATCGTGCAGAGCTTGACATCGCGGTAGTACTTTTCCGCCGGGTAGTCCTTGATAAATCCGTAGCCACCAAAGATCTGGACCGCCTCGTTGGCGACGCGCACCGCGACTTCGCCTGCGTAGAGCTTCGCCATGCTCGATTCTTGCGTGTACCGCACAGCGTCTTCGCCTTTTGCGATCGCGCGATCAGCGAGCCACGCCGCGCGATATGTGAGGAGCCGCGCGGCTTCTATCTGCGTGGCCATGTCGGCCAGCTTGAATTGAATCGCCTGAAACTCGCTGATCGTTTTGCCAAATTGCTTGCGCTGCTTCGCATATTTCACCGACGCTTCGTAGGCCCCCTGCGCCATCCCCAGTCCCAGCGCGGCGATGGATACGCGCCCGCCATCGAGAATTTGAAGGCTGTTAACGAAGCCTTCGCCTTCCTTGCCCAGGAGATTCGCCGAGGGAATGCGGCAGTCGCTGAAAATCACCTCGGATGTGTCGCTCGCGCGCAGCCCCAGCTTGTTCTCCTTCTTGCCCGGGCGGAATCCTGGCGTTTCCTTCTCGATGATGAAGGCGGAAATTCCATGGCTCTTCTTCGATTTGTCGGTTACTGCCATTCCGACGCAGACATCGGCGTAGTGGCCGTTTGTCGTAAATGTCTTGGAGCCGTTCAAAAGCCAGCCGTCACTCTGCCGAACGGCCATGGTGCGCGTGCCGCCCGCATCCGAGCCGGCCTCCGGCTCGGTCAGCGACCAGCAGCCAAGTTTTTTCCCCTGCGCCAAATCAATGACGTACTTTTTTTTCTGCTCTTCCGTCCCAAACTTATAGATGTGATTGGTGCAGAGCGAATTGTGCGCGGCGACGATGATCCCAATGGAGCCATCTACGCGGGACAGCTCCTCGATAACGATCGCGTACTCGACGTAGCCGAGGCCCGCGCCGCCATATTTCTCCGGGAACACGACGCCGAGCAGCCCCATCTCCGCGAGCTTGGGAACAATCTCGATCGGAAAACGGGACGCTTCGTCCCATTCCATAACGTGCGGCGCGATTTCGCCCTCGGCGAATTCGCGAACCGTGCGGCGAAGCTGTATTTGTTCATCCGTCAGCGAGAAATCCACGGCGTCCTCTGCGCGCGCGGTCCAGGCGCGCATGCGGGCAAGACGATCGAAAAGCCGAATTCAGATTTATATCACAGGTGAGCGCGGAGACCGCGCGGAGGTTCGGAATACTTAGCGAGCGACGATACCTGCCAGCGCGTCGAGAGCGCGCTCACAACCAGCTCGGTCGACATCGTAGTGCGTGACCATTCGCAGAGCAAACTTCTCCGACGGATTGGCTAGAATTTGCTCTTCGGCAAGCGCCGCCGAAATTTCCGCGGCGGTCTTTCCGGTTGCGCGGACGTCGAATATCACGATATTTGTGACCACCTTCTGCGGTTCGACCGAAATGCCGTCGATCCGAGAAAGCCCTTGAGCAAGAAGCCGCGCGTGTTCGTGGTCACGCGGCAGAAGCTTCGGCGAATCTTCGAGTGCGAGCAAGCCAGCCGCGGCGAGCACGCCGATTTGACGCATCCCGCCGCCGAGCATCTTGCGCGTGACGCGCGCCGCGGCGATGAAATCGCGCGAGCCTAGAAGAATAGAGCCGACGGGCGCGCCAAGTCCCTTCGAAAGGCAGAACATCACCGAATCGCACTTTCGCGACAAATCGGCGACGCTGCGGCCCGTGGCGACTGATGCGTTGAAAATCCGCGCCCCATCGAGATGCACCCGAAGACCGGCATCGTGCGCGCGATCGCAGATTTCCCGGACTGCCTCCGCCGAATAGACCGAGCCTCCGGCCATATTGTGAGTATTTTCGATGGAGATGAGTCCGGTCTGCGAGTAATAGTAGATCTTGGGCCTGATCCGCGGTTCGATCAGATCCCAGGTAAGAATTCCATCCGGCGCGAAAACGGGCCGAGGGAAGCAGCCCGCGACCGCGGACATGGATGCGAGCTCGTAATGATTTACGTGCGCGCGCGCCTCGCAAATTACTTCGTCGCCCGGACGCGTCCAGGTCTTGATTGCGAGCAGGTTTCCCATCGAGCCGCTTGGAACGAAGAGCGCGGCTTCGCGTTCGAAAATTTCCGCGGCGCGGGACTGCAGCCGATTGACGGTGGGGTCTTCGCCGTAGACGTCGTCGCCGACTTCCGCCTCGGCCATGGCGCGGCGCATGGCGACGGTCGGTTTGGTGACCGTGTCGCTGCGCAGATCAACGATGGGAGTGGTTCGCCGCAATCGGGCGAGTTGCTCTTCAGCCGGAGTCAGCGTTTCTTCATACACCTTCGGCTCCCAGTCGGCTCAGGCCGTGACGGCTTCAAGCAATGCGACGATCACTTCATTCGACACTGCGACGCGATCCGGCGCGAGACGCACGCGGCCATTCTCCGCAATCAAAAGTCCTTCAGCGCACAACTCTTCCATTCGGCGCAAAATCGCACATCCGGATAGTCCACCGAGTTTGGCGACTTCCACGCCTTCCAGCAGGCGAAGCCCCAGGAATATCTCTTCTTCGCGCGCCTGCTGGGCCGTGACGACTTCGTCTTGCTCGACCGGCAACCGACGACAATTAATCGCGGAGACGTAACCGCCAGGGTCGTGGCTGTTGGCCCAACGACGCGCGCCGTCGAATGAGTGTGCGCCGGCGCCCAGACCCAGATACGGCTCGCGGCGCCAGTATTTCATGTTGTGCTGCGAGCGGAATCCCGGAAGGGCCCAGTTCGAAATCTCGTAATGCTCGAAGCCCTCAGAGGCCAGCCGCTCGCATGCGTGATCGTAAAACGAAGCCATCTCGTCGTCCGAGGGAATAGCGCCGGCGCTGTAACGATGGCCGCCCGCGAGGACTTCCTTGCCGAGGTGGCTGCCTTCGTCAATCTCCATTAAGTAGACCGAGATATGCTCCGGCTTCGTGCGTAGAAGACTCTCGATCGAATCATTCCAGGTGGCGGCAGTTTGATGAGGCATGCCCGCGATGAGGTCGAGAGTGATGTTACGGAATCCCGCTGAACGCAGAGCTTCAACGGCCGCGAAAGTGTCCGCGCGGCGATGCATTCGGCCCGCCGTCTTGAGCTCGACATCGTTGAACGATTGCGCTCCCAGACTGATGCGATTGAATCCGGCAGCCAGCCAATCGGCAGCTTTCTCTCGCGTGATGGTTTCGGGGTCGGCTTCGAGTGTGGCTTCCTCGATCGCACATTTGAAATGTGTCCGGAGCGAATCCAGGATCGCCTTCAGATTCGCAGGGAGGAGAAGACTCGGCGTGCCGCCGCCGACGTAAACCGTGTCGAAGTCAGGCCACGTATCGGTCGAACGAAGTTCTATTTCACGCGTGATGGCCGTAGCGTAAGGCGCATAGAGATTCGGAGAGAAAACGCCGGTGTGAAAATTGCAGTAGGTGCACTTGGTCTGACAGAACGGCACCTGAATGTATACGCCGGAGGTCATGGATTTAAGGATTGTACCGCAGGGATGTGCGTTCTACGAACGTTCGCCTGCGAAGAGATGAGTTGGCAAAGGCGGATTGATGCCCGAGGCGGGGCCTCGGGGCTCTTAAGTACGGAACGTGAAGCGGCCAGACTCGCCGCGGAACTACGCTGGATCGGGGACGATCTTCAGGTGAAGTTCGCGATGCCGAGGGCCGTCGAACTCACCAAAGAACACCGCCTGCCAGCGGCCGAGTGCGAGCCGGCCGTTCTCAACGAAAATGGTTTGCGAAGTTCCGGTCAGCGCGACCTTAATGTGCGAATCCGAATTGCCTTCGGCGTGCTTGAACTTGAGGTCGGAGGGAACGATTCGGTCAAAAGCTGCTTCCATGTCGCTCGCAACATCGGGATCGTAGCCCTCGTTAATCAAAATTCCGGCTGTCGTATGCGGAACGTACAGGTAGCAGACGCCATTCGGAACGCCAGACGCCGTGACGAGCTCCTGCACGCGGCTCGTGACATTGATGAGTTGAGTTCGACGGGTTGATCGGACGTCAACGATGTGCTTCCGGAGATTTGAAGCCGCGCGGGGACCTGGCATTTATGAGCTATTCGAACCAGGCAGCTAATCCGCGAGAGCCGCGGCCGAGGATGCGCCGTAGAAGCTGAACCAGGGCTTTGCGGCTGTCAGGCGATCGTTGACGTTCTTGATGTTCTTCACCCCTTCCGTCGAGAGCCAATCTTCGAGGGCCTTCAAACCCTGCTTTGCATAAACTGGAATGCCCTCTTTCCAGGTAGCGCGTCCGCAGAGGACGCCGGAGAATTTCGTTCCCGATTCGGCGGCAAGTTCGAGGGTCTCCGAGAAGATATCGTTGCTGACACCTGCTGAAAGATAGATGAAGGGCTTTTGCGAAACCGAGGCGGCGGCGCGGAAGTACTCCTTCGCTTGCTCACGCGTGTATGCGGACTCGCCTTTGCACGCGCGAGTGCCCGCGACGTAGTTCATATTCACCGGTACTTCGACCTTCAACACGTCCACGGCATATTCCGGTTTTGAGAACTCCTCCATGCTTTTCGCGACGATCTCAGGCTTCTTTTTCGCGAATTCGATTCCCTTCTCGTCGCCATTCTCTTCGTATCCGACGAATTCAAGGAAAAATGGGACGTCGGCCGCAATGCATTCGGCGCCGATTCGCTCGACCCAGGCGTGCTTGATTTCGTTGATCGCGCTCGGATCAAATGGCGTGTAATAAAGCAGAATCTTGATGCAATCCGCACCAGCGGCCACCAGGCGGCGGACCGACCAGTCGTCTAGGAGATCGGGCAAGCGGCCGGGGCGCGTATTGTCGTAGCCGCTATTCTCGTAGGCGAGGAGCAAACCGGCATTCTTCGCGCGCGCCTTCGCTGCCGTCAGGCCATATTCCGGGTCGAGAAGGATCGCGCTCGCGTAAGGAGTGAGGATGCGCACGACGGCCGTCTTGAACTCAGACATCATTTCCGGCGTGACGGCGCTCTTCTCGATGCCCTTATCTTTTGCGATGGCGCTTTTGAGCGAGCCTCGCTGGTCCATCGCCGCGGCGGCAATCACACCGCGCTCGTTGGACACGGCTTGCATGCCTTTTCTCTTTCCGGCGCTGATCTTCATCGAACTACCCCCCAATCGAACGGCCCACGTTCGAACGGCGGCATTTTAACATGCGGAACTCACGGGCGAACAGGTTGATGCTGGGCGAGCGACAAAATGTGTTTGTGGCTAGAGATACAGGATGTGGTGTTCGGGGGGCGATGCGGTGTGCTTGTAAAGCTCGTCCAAAAGCTCAGTGCCGAATGATGCGATGAACGGCAAAAGACAAAGACTGCGTTCTTGAAGGGAGCGCTGGGGGAAAAGCGAGTCGAGAAGAATCTGCTCGTGACGCGCGAGAAGGCCGGTGCGGAGCCCTTCGGATTTTCCCGCTTTGCGGCGCAATTTCGCTAATTGAAAGAGCATTTTGCGTTCGGCGGTACCGAGCGCGCCAAGGAGAGATTTGTCGAGTCGCCCGAGCGGCTTTACGAATCCTTTAAGCGCCCGGCGCAGCATTTTTTCGTCGCGCTCGAATCGCTGCGCTAGTCCGCGCGGCACGCTGCTGCCGGCCAGAACCGCGCCGACGCGCTGGCGGCCTTGAAAAATGTCATCCAGCGACAGGCTATATTTCTTCAATAACCGCGCGACATGTGGAGGAACGAGTGTGAAGCCGGGCCGCGGCAGGATCGCGGGCATCCGGTTCATGAGTCGCGCGTATACAACTTCGACCTGCGCCATGTATGCGATCTCAGCGGGTCCTCCGACGTACGCGGCCGTCGGCAGAAGAGTGTCTTGGACGATCGCGCGAAGCAGGACGTTCGGTGAGAATAATTCCGGAGTCTCGTCAATCGCGCGAAGAAGCTCGGCGGGAGAAATCGTGATTCCGCCTGCCGCGAACTTTTCCCCGACGAAGCGAATGGGTTCGCGCTTGCCGTCAACGTTCATGAAAAGAAGGGTGGATCGTCCCGTTACTTTCACCTGGGCGTGAAAGCCAGCCTTTTCGAGCTCCTTGCCGCGCGCCCGGAGCGCGTCACGAAGCGATCCGTCTTCGTCAATCGCGCGTCGGAATACAGGCGCTGCGATGCGGTGGAGTCCCGGATCGAGCGGGTCAAAGAGAATCACTCCATATTTCGGTAGGAGACGTGCAAATAGTTTCCCGAAGGCGGAGCCAAAATTTTCGCCCGGAGCGTAAGCCTCCCGCAGCGCGCGATCGACCTCTTTCGCGCCGGGGCCTCCCAGGCTCTTTGCTGCCGCCATAACAACTTCGGCGATTTCAGAGCCGAAACGAATTGCGCCAACCTCGCGGCCCGCAGATTCGGGCGGTGTCGCGGCTTCGAAGCGTTCAAGGCCAGCCTTCGTGAGCCAGACAGAATGATTTACTTCGGCAAGATCGTGGTCTTCGGTCGCGAGCCAGAACACCGGCACGGCGTCGATCCCGCGGGCCGATAGCCGCTCGGCGATTCGAATTGCTTCGAGGGCTTTGTAAAAGCTGTACGCGGGACTGCCAAACAAGCCAACCTGCTGGCCTGTGACGACCGCGACGGCGCCGTTCGCCAAACGGTCGAGGCTGGCGTTGGTGGCAGCACCCGATCCCAGCGCTTGGTTCTGAGCGCGCAAGAGCGCGACGACTTCGCTCCGCACTTGCGGATCGAGTTTCACTTCTTTTGCGGATGCTACAACGCCTTCGAGATTGGGTTCGTGCCGGTAGAACCTGGCAACTCGCGGGAAATCATCGAGAAAAGCTGTAATTAACTTTGTCGTGCGAGGCAAATCGTCGAGACGCAGACAATGAGACTCCATGCAGGATTTGGATGATACACGGTGCAAAAGGACGCAGCAATTGTCCTAGTTGAGCCGAACCGAATGCGCCGCGCGGGAGCCGGGCAGGGTGTGCCGGTCCCGCTAGCCACCGGCTCGGGCGAGCGCGGCGAGCCCCGCCAGGACGCCCTTGATTTCCTCCTTGGCGGCGTCGCTGATGGGCAGAAGCGGAAGGCGCGAAAGGCCGCCTACGAAACCCAGGCAGTCTAGCGCATGTTTCAGTCCGGGTATTCCGTGCTTCGAAACGAGAATTTCGGATGGCCCGCGAAGCCATCCTTGAATGCTCTTTGCGCGCACGTGATCGCCGGCATTACTAGCCTCGAAAAGATCACAACAAAGATCCGGCTGCGCGCATGCCAGAGCGAGGATGCCCCCGCTCGCGCCGGCCCGGAGAGACGGTTCAAGGGTACTTGCGGACCCGACCAGAACTCGGAATCGAGATCCTCCAGCCGCGATGATTTCCGCGAGGCGCGCAATGTTCCCGGAACTGTCTTTTAGACCGGCAATATTGGGGTGATGGGCAACGCGCGCGACCAACTCTGGTTCGACCGCGTAGCCGGTGAAAATCGGGATTGAGTACAAAAGAATCGGAATCTTCGTCGCGTCAGCGATGCGAAGAAAGTGCTCAGTTTCAGCTTCCACGGACATCAGCGGCTTGTAATAACTCGGTGTCCGCACTAAAGCGTAGTCGAACCCCGAAGCTGCGGCACGAGCTGTGTGTGCGATTGTTTCCGGAGTGGATTCGGCTCCCGTGCCCGCGATCAACACCTTTCCCGGCGCGGCGACGGATTTGGCGGTTTCCCAAATCTGATAGATCTCGTCCCAACGCAGCAGTACCGATTCGCCCGTCGAACCATTCAAAACGAAGCCGCTAAGACGCGTCCGGTTATAGCGCTCGATATTCGAACGAAGGCTAGCAGAGTTGACGGATCCATCCGCCGCGAATGGAACCGTGAGCGGTGCGAATATTCCTTGCAGCTTCATAGAAGGATTCTAGCCTAAGCCACGATTAATCCGCGCCAGCGGGTTGCGGCGACGAGCGAGCTGCCCTGGTTGAAGGAGTCACCTTCGTACGATGGAGGTCCTGAAGCGCGGCGATATCGGGAGATTCAACGGACATTGCCAGAATTCCGCGCGACGCAGCGATCGCCGCAGAAAGCGTAGTGATGCAAGGGACGTTGTAACGCACAGCCGCGCGCCGGATGGATTTTTCGTCATAGAAAGACTCGCGGCCGAGAGGCGTGTTAATTACGAGGTCCACTTTTCCGGTTTTAACGAGATCGACGATGTTGGGCCGGCCTTCGTTCACTTTGTAAACGGTTTCGACAGGTACGCCGGCAGATGCAAGCGCCGCGGCCGTGCCGCGCGTAGCAATCAGCTTCAACCCCGCCCGCGCCAGGTCCTGCGCGAGAGCCGCGACGTGACGCTTGTCGTGGTCATTTACGCTCAGGAAGACTACGCCCTTCCGCGGCAGTCTTTGCCCCGCCGCCAGTTGCGCTTTGGCGAACGCAAGGCCGTAATTGGACGAGATGCCCATCACTTCACCGGTGGAACGCATTTCGGGCCCGAGGATTGTGTCCACGCCGCGAAATTTGTTGAATGGAAACACCGGCGACTTCACCGCGTAGTATCCGCGTGTCGCAAGCTCCGGGACGCCATTGGTCTGTACGAGCGGCAGCTGCATCTCCTTCAGCTTGCGGCCTGTCATCAACCGCGCGGCAACTTTGGCAACCGGCACTCCCGTAGCCTTGCTCACAAAAGGAAGCGTCCGCGAGGCCCGCGGATTGACCTCAAGGACGTATACCACATCCCGTTGAATGGCATATTGCACGTTCATAACGCCGACGACGTTCAGCGCACGCGCAAGTTTTCCCGTGTAATCCCGTATGCGATTCAAGACGGAGGGCGACAGCGAGACCGGCGGAAGAACGCACGAAGAATCGCCGGAGTGTATGCCGGCTTCCTCAATGTGCTCCATGATTCCCGCGATAACCACGTCGGTGCCATCAGCTAGCGCGTCAACGTCCACTTCGATTGCGTCTTCGAGGAACTGATCGATCAGGATGGGGCGCAGCGTGCCGCCGCTGCCAGCCATTAGCGTGGCTTGCGCGACGTAGTCTTCGACGGTCTTCAATTCGTAGGCAATCACCATCGCGCGTCCTCCGAGAACGTAGCTCGGACGCACGAGTACCGGCAACCCAACTTCCTCGGCGACTCGCTTGGCTTCGTCGGGAGCGAGTGCCGTCCCGTTTCGAGGCTGAGGAATTTGCAGGTCTTCAAGAAGCCGGCCGAATCGCCGGCGATCCTCGGCGAGGTCAATTGACTCGGGCGCAGTCCCGATGATCGGCGCGCCATGGCGCTTCAGATCGAGCGCAAGATTAAGGGGCGTCTGCCCGCCGAACTGGACGATAACGCCGGTGGGCTTCTCGCGATCGATGACGGCGAGAACGTCTTCGAGCGTCAGCGGCTCAAAATAGAGGCGGTCGGAGGTGTCGTAGTCGGTCGAGACCGTTTCCGGATTGCAATTCACCATCACGGTCTCGTAGCCGTCTTCCTTGAGGGCGAACGAAGCATGGCAGCAGCAATAGTCGAACTCGATTCCCTGCCCTATGCGATTCGGCCCGCTGCCGAGGATAACGATCTTCGGCCGGTCGACTGCGTCCGCTTCGTCCTCGTCTTCGTACGTCGAGTAAAGGTAAGGAGTGAACGATTCGAATTCGGCGGCACAGGTGTCCACGCGCTTGAACACGGGTTGAACACCGAGCATCTTGCGCCCGTCGCGGACCGCCGACGCAGAAGTTTTCCAAAGCTGCGCCAGCATCTCGTCGCTTGCGCCTGAACGCTTAGCTTCCAGCAGGAGCTTTTGCGTAACGTCGGCGAACGGAGTGCTGGCGATTTTTACATCCAGTTTCGAGAGCGCGTCGAGATGGCGAACGAACCACGGATCGATTTTCGTCAGACCCGCGATCTCATCCACGGTCATTCCGCGCTCCAGCGACTCGAAGAGCCAGTGAATCCGGTCGGGACCAGGCACCGCTAGCTTTTCCCTAAGCAGTGCCGTAGTGACTTCCGCAGGAGCGCGCCATGCCGTGTGAGGTTCGAGCGAACGGATCCCTTTGCAAAGCGCTTCCGGGAATGTCCGGCCGATGGCCATGACTTCGCCGACCGACTTCATCTGCGTGGTCAGCGTGGTGTCGGAACCGGGAAATTTCTCGAATTGCCATTTCGGAATTTTCACGACGACGTAATCGATGCTCGGCTCGAACGAAGCGGGAGTTTTGCGCGTAATGTCGTTCGGAATTTCGTCGAGCGTCATCCCAACCGCCAGTTTGGCCGCGATCTTGGCAATTGGGAAACCGGTGGCCTTGCTCGCGAGCGCCGAGCTGCGCGAGACGCGCGGATTCATTTCGATTACGGTCATCCGGCCGGTGGAAGGCTCAATGGCAAATTGAATGTTGGATCCGCCGGTTTCGACGCCGACTTCGCGAATGATCGCCGCCGCGGCATCGCGCATCCGCTGATATTCCTTGTCGGTCAGAGTTTGGGCCGGCGCGACGGTGATCGAATCGCCGGTGTGTACGCCCATCGGATCGAAATTCTCAATCGAGCAAATCACGACAAAGTTGTCGCGGCAGTCGCGCATCACTTCGAGCTCGAATTCCTTCCAACCTAGGACCGATTCTTCGATGAGCGCCTCGTGAACGGGGCTCGCGTCGAGAGCGCGCGCGATGGCGTCGGTAAATTCTTCATGGTTGTAGGCGATGGAGCCGCCGGTTCCACCTAGCGTGAACGACGGCCGGATCACTACGGGGTAGCCGAGTTTGTCGGCAATCTTGATCGCGGCAGCGGAATCGTTCACGACCGCCGACTCCGGTACTTCGAGTCCGATTTTCCGGCAGGCGTCTTTGAACAAAAGTCGATCCTCTGCGATCTTGATCGCCTGAAGTGACGCACCGATCAACTGAACGCCATATTTGTCGAGGATGCCGGCTTCGGCGAGCTCGACAGCAAGATTGAGTCCTGTCTGGCCACCGACGGTGGGCAGCAGCGCATCGGGCCGTTCGCGGGCAATGATTTGAGCCAGATACTCCTTTGTGAGTGGCTCGATGTAGGTGCGGTCGGCGATCTCGGGGTCCGTCATGATCGTCGCCGGATTCGAATTTACCAGAACGACTTCATAGCCTTCGGAGCGGAGCGCCTTGCACGCTTGTGTTCCCGAATAGTCGAATTCACACGCCTGGCCGATAACAATCGGTCCCGAGCCGATGATCAGAATTCTTTTGATATCAGTGCGTTTCGGCATTTTGTTTTTCTGACCAGGCTACATCGTTTCCCGCATCATCTCCGTGAATCGATCGAACAAAGAGCGCGCGTCGTGCGGGCCGGGCGACGCTTCCGGATGATACTGAACGCTGAAGAGCGGCAGCGAGCGGTGCCGGATGCCCTCGTTCGTGTGATCGTTCAGATTAAGATGAGTGACCTCGACGTCGCTTGACGGCAGCGATTCCGGATCGACGCAAAAGCCGTGGTTCTGCGCGGTAATTTCAATCTTGCCCGTCATCAGATTCTTCACCGGATGATTCGAGCCGTGATGTCCGAACTTCAGCTTGAAAGTGCGCCCGCCGAGCGCGAGACCACAGAGCTGATGCCCGAGGCAAATTCCGAAGATGGGAACGCGGCCGAGCAGTTTGCGAATATTGTCGATTGCGTAATCGATCGGCTCGGGGTCGCCAGGACCGTTCGAGAGGAACACGCCGTTCGGTTTCAGCGCCAGCACGTCCTCCGCCGTCGTTTTCGCTGGTATGACAGTTACTTCGCAGCCGTGGTCAACGAGCAGCCGCAGAATGTTCTGCTTAATTCCGAAATCATAGGCCACGACGCGATAACGGTCCGCGGGAATGGAACTAGGGGAACCGTGTGCGCCAGGATTCCCCGCATCAATGTCAACGCTGCTCCGAGTCCATGCGTAGGGCTTGTTGCAACTGACGCGTCCGGCGAGCTCCTGACCTGCCATCGTGGGTAGTGCCCGCGCCTCGAGGATCAATTGCTCGGCTGGAGTGCCATCGGTAGCAATCACGCCCCGCAACGCGCCGACCTCGCGAAGGTGGCGAACCAGCGCCCGCGTGTCCAAGTCCGATATGACGGGAACGCCGTGCCGTTCCAGATAGCGTTGCGCGGTTTCCGTGGAGCGCCAATTGGAAGCGAGAGAGGCAAAATCACGGACAATCAGCGCTTCGATATATGGCTTCGATGATTCCTCGTCATCGGAGTTGGTCCCGACATTTCCGATGTGCGGGCAGGTCAGGCACACCGCCTGTCCTGAATAACTTGGGTCGGTGAAAACTTCCTGGTAGCCAGTGAGGCTGGTATTAAAAACAACTTCGCCGCCGCGACGGGTGCGAGCGCCCGCCGCAAGGCCGTTAAATACTCGCCCGTCCTCGAGCGCCAGAGTGGCGCGAGTTTCTGAAGGCTGCGTCAGCGTTTCCTCCTCGTACTTTCATTTCGGGCTGGCCTCGACGGCGGGAATAGACCCGAAATGATCGACCGGCCAATATGCGAAGACGGCTTTGCCGTAAATATACTCGCGTGGGACGGTCCCGAACATCCGCGAATCGTTGGAACTATCGCGATGGTCTCCCATTACGAAGTAGCTGCCCTGCGGAATCTGCATCGGCCCGTAGCTGGAGCCGTCGAAAAACATCTGCGGCACGTACGCTTCCGTGACCTCTTTGCCGTCAATGAATAGCCTGCCGCGCTGAAGCTCAATCGTCTCGCCCGGCAAACCGATCACGCGCTTGATGAACGATTTCGAATGGTCGAGAGGATACCAGAAAACGATGACGTCGCCGCGCTCAATCGGTTCAAACCGGTAGACGAATTTATTGATGAAAATCCGCTCCTGGTCCGAAAGCAGCGGCGCCATGCTCGTCCCTTCGACCTTTACGGGCTGGTAGAGGAACACGATAATGACCATCGCGAGCGTCAACGCCACCGCGAGATCGCGGACCCATCCCTTCAATTCGCGCGGGAACGATGGCGGCGGCTGGACAGGAGATGCGCTGCTTGCGCCGGGATTTGTTTCTTCATCCATTGCCAAGTTCTTTTTCTTTATAGCATGCGGCGCGCTGAACGCGCCATAGCGCGAAACTCTTCAAATTTCCAAGGGCCGCGCATCAGCAATCCGTTGGAACGAAAAAAATTCACCGAGAGCTGCACCAAATCGTATGACGGTAGTCCACTTCTACCGGTTGCTCATGACACGGGAACTTGCAAACCTTCATTCCGCGAGCGCGTAACGGAGAATCGCGAGGGCGGAGATGACCGCCGTTTCGGTTCGAAGAATGCCCTCGCCGAGCG
Organism: uncultured Acidobacteriota bacterium; assembly: GCA_963838705.1. Taxonomy (GTDB): domain Bacteria; phylum Acidobacteriota; class Terriglobia; order Acidiferrales; family UBA7541; genus Palsa-147. The sequence goes on from CAWIRU010000009.1 coordinate 370,654, forward strand.
ACGTCTCGAAATAGCCCGTCGCTCGTGCCAGCCCGATTTCACCATCAGTCCATCCACCCTCCGGGCCAATCGCGATCGAAATGTATTTGCTCAAACAGCCCATTTGCACGCTGCGAACGGGACGCGCATCCAGACGCTCCGAGAAAACGAACTGGCAGCCCGCGCGGGAGTTCGCAAACGCATGTTCAGGCTGCATTACCGGGAATAGAGCGGGAGGCTTGAGCTGGCGCGACTGCTGGGCCGACTCGCGCAGGATTTTCTCCCAGCGCTCGGAGCGCTTCTCTGCTGCGCCAATCAGCCGCTTCTCGCTGCGCGCCGAGGCGAGGGGAACGATTTCGGCCACGCCGAGCTCCGTCGCTTTCTCCAAACACCATTCGAAGCGGTCGAACTTTACTACCGACAGCAACAATTCGATTCGAAGGGGCGGGGTCGCGGCTTCGATGGACTCGACGAGAGAAAACTCCACCTCGCTGCCATTCCGCGACGAGTTGCGGATCTCTTCCACGCGGCCGAGCCAGACCCTTCGACCGTCGCTCAGTTCATAGAGTTGGCCTTCCTCCGCGCGCAGCACGCGGCCGAGGTGCTCCGCCGCCTCGCCGCGAAGCATCGCCGTTTCACCCTTGAACTCTTCCACAAAGAATCGCCTGCGCATACTTTCGGAACCTCGAGCGTTCGCCGGACCGCGGCGGTCGCCACTCAGCAACGCGCTCCTCTCACAATTTCCCCGTACTTGCTACGTGCAGGCTCGGGCCACGCCACCCCGAGCTAATCCGCAGGGTACTAACCGAAGATGTCTTTCACTTTGTCGAAGAAGCTCGTGGTACGTTCGGCGGGCTTGTTATCGACTTTCAATACCTGACCCAATTGCTCGAGAATTCGCTTCTGCTCCCGCGAGAGCTTCGTGGGGATGTCCACGCGGACGTTGATGTAGAGATCTCCGCGTCCGCCATGCGGGTTCGGAAGCCCCTTGCCCTTCTTTCGAAATATCTGTCCCGATTGAGTCCCTTCCGGGATTTCGAGTTCTTCTTCGCCACTCAATGTGGGCACGCGGATCTTCGTCCCGAGCGACGCCTGAGTAAATGAAACCGGAATCGTACAGAAGAGATCCGCATTCCGCCGTTCGAAAAATGGATGCTCCTTCACCTGGAAGAAGACATACAGGTCGCCCGGCGCTCCGCCATTCGTGCCCGGCTCGCCTTCGCCAGCCAGCCGCAAGCGCGTTTCGGAATCGACTCCGGCGGGAACAGCGACTTCGAGTACGCGGTCCCGCTCCGTTCGCCCCTGGCCGCGGCACTGCGCGCAGGCTTCGCGAATAACCTGGCCGGCGCCCTGGCAGCTCGGGCACGTCCGCGAAATTGAAAAAAAGCCCTGTTGATAGTGCAATTGGCCGTGACCCTGGCACGTCTGGCAAGCAGCTATGCCGCTTCCGGCTTTCGCGCCCGTGCCATTGCAGGCGGTGCAGTTCTCGTGACGGAACACCTTGATCTTTGTTTTGACACCCGTCGCCGCCTCTTCAAAACTGAGAGAAAGATCGTAGCGAAGATCCGAACCTCGTTGGCCGCGCCTGCCGCGCGTTCCCTGCTTGCGGCCGCCGCCGAAAAGGTCGCCCATCCCGAAAAGATCGCCAAATATGTCGTGGAAATCCTCGAAGATTGTCGCATCAAAGCCGCCGAAGCCGCCGCTCGCTTGCTGCACGCCAGCGTGACCATAGCGGTCATACAGCGAGCGCTTCTGAGGATCCGATAACACGCTGTAAGCCTCGGTGGCCTGGCGGAATTCCTCCTCCGCCTGGAGCTTATTATCGGGATTGCGGTCCGGATGCCACTTCAGCGCCGCTTTGCGATACGCAGACTTCAGTTGCTCGGCCTGAACATCGCGGCCAACGCTGAGAGTTTCGTAATAGTCGCGTTTGTTATGTGTCGGCATTCAGTTTTTTACCCACCGCATGCAATTCGATGCGCTCTGCTCCGTGCGCGATTCTGCCAGCCATTTGCATGCATGATGGCCTAATTCGCCGACTTCGCGGCGGGATGCGCAGCCACGCGGACCATCGCGGGCCGAAGAACGCGATCGTGAAATCGATAGCCGGTTTGCAAGACGCCGACCACCGTACCATCGGGGAAATCCTCGGACTCAACACGCTCGACAGCGTGATGCATGAACGGATCGAACGGCTTTCCTTCGGCTTCAATTCTTTCCAAGCCGCGTTTTGCCAGGGCATCGTGCAGTTGACGCGCGATCAACTCAAACCCTTTGCGATGCTCCTCGTAGCTGGGATCGCCATGAGCCGCCAACGCGCGGTCAAATCCATCCAGCACCGGGAGCAGCGCCTCGATAATGCCTTCGATTCCGCGGTGGCGATCCTGCTGCCGCTCGCGTTCGATCCGCTTACGGTAGTTTTCAAAATCCGCCTGGCGCCGGATCAAAGTGCCTTTCAATTCTTCCATTTCGGCGATCAGACGGCGTTCCTGGTCCGAGAGCGCGCGGTAATCACCCGCGACCGAACTTTCTGGACTCTTCGGATCGGCATCGACGGGAGCCGCATTTGATAGAGCGGCTTCTAATGAGTCCTTCATCTCTTGTTCGCGATCTTTCTTGCTCATTCGAGGGTCCTAATTATTCTTGGTGTCTTCACTAAAAAATTCCGCCATGAACGCTACCGCGGTGATGACACGCTCGTAGTGCATGCGCATCGGCCCAAGGATTCCTACCGTGCCCTGCCGCTGCTCCCCGCGCATGAACGGCGCGGTAACGATTGCTAAATGTCTTCCGGCGGATGGGAATTCTTTCACGCCCAATTCCACGTGAACCGGCTCCGGGGCCTCTACAAAGCCTGTGAGCAGCGAAACCAACCGGCTTCTCTCCTCTATGGTTGCGAGGAGATCTCTCAATTGCGTTTGGTCAGTGAATTCTGGAGAGGTCGCCAGCTGTGCCGCGCCTTCCACGTAGACACGGCGAGTCTCGTCGTCTCCGAGCAACTCCAGATCGCACAACATCAACGCATCAGAGGCGAGCCGATCGTATCGCTCGCGGTCCTTTGCCAACTGAGCTTGCAGGTCCGCGCGAATCGCTTCGAGCGTCCAGCCCGTGTAATGGCGGTTCAAATAGTCCGCGATCTGATCGAGTTCTTCCTGACGAAACGCGCGCTCCGGGTGAAGCACTTTGTCGCGCGTCACGCCGCCTGAACCGATCAAGACGACCAGCACGCGGTTGTCAGGAATCACGAGAAACCGCAGATGCTCAACCGAAGTTTGCGCGAGCGGCGGCGAAATCACGATGCCGAGGCCGCGCGACACGTCCGCCAGAATTCGGCTCGCGCGTTCCATCACGGCTTCAGGCGTTGCGGCAGACGCGAGTTCGCGGCGAATCCAGTCAAGATCTTGCGGGCGAGGCGTGGCTTGTGCCGCGACTTCTTCGACGAAGAAACGATAGGCGGCCGCCGTCGGGACACGTCCGGCGGATGTGTGAGGCTGATAGAGAAAGCCCTCCTCTTCGAGATCTGCCATGACGTTACGAACCGTCGCAGAACTCAGCGGCTCGGTCTGCCGCCGGGCGATGCTCCGCGACGACACGGGCTCTCCCGTTTCGATGTAAATCCTGACGACGTCGGTCAGGACATCTCGATGGCGCTTATGTTGAAGTGATGGGCTGGCCATATTTCAAAGCTGGTAGAGCATACCGCCGGCTTCGACCTTCGCGCCGGCTCTCTTAGTCCCCACAACTTAGTTTAATCAGTGGGTGATGAAGCGTCAACCAAACCTAAAACAATGCGCTATCGAGCCGTCACGCTCGTCAAGCGGCTCAACGGGTGGAACGAGGTTGCGATTGCAAGCGCGGTGGCCTATGCTCTTGCGGCGAAACATCAGTTTAAGAGATTGGTATCTGTCCGGGGGTGCGAATGCGGCTCGCAGTCAGAACGTCGTCGTTCTTGTTGGCTTGGATTATATCCGCCGGAATTGCGCTTGCGCAGGCGCCGAGCGCGCCTGCTTCCGGTGCGGAAAAGCAGCCCCTATCTGTACGAGTGGTCGCTTATCAAATTGACGTCAAGTATGAAGCCGTAAAACACACGATCAACGCGTCGGAAGCGCTAACTTATAAAAACCTAACCGGCCAGCCCCAGCAAACCTTTCCCTTCCATCTCTATTTGAACGCGTTCCAGCCACAATCGACATTCATGACCGAAGTTCGTCTCTTCGGCACGCGCGGTACAGGCTCCGACTCGGCTTGGGATCCAAAACACTTCGGCTCCATTACCGTCAGTAAATTTGCCGTCGATGGAGCGAGCGACCTCACCGACAAGATGCAATTCATCCACCCGGACGATCAGAACGTGAACGACAAGACAGTTTTTCAAGTCACGTTGCCGAAACCTGTCCCGCCGGGCGCATCGGTGACGTTTCATCTCGACTTTCAGGATCAACTGCCGGAAGTTCTCGAGCGCACAGGCTACAAACACGATTTTGTCATGGTCGGCCAATGGTTTCCGAAGGTGGGAGTCTGGTGGAAAGGCGCGTGGAACTGCCATCAGTTTCACGCCAACACGGAGTTCTTCGCAGATTTTGGGACGTTCGACGTCAAGATCAACCTCCCCCAAAATGAAATTGTGGGTGCCGGAGGCGACCTGGTTTCGAGCGTAAACAACGGCGACGGCACAAAAACCGTCGCATTCCATTCCGAAGATGTTCACGACTTTTCATGGACCGCGAGCCCTTCATTCACCGACGTCGAGGATTCATGGACCGGCAGCGCAGGCGAAGTGAAAATTCACCTGCTGATGTCGCCCGGAGACGCGAGCTCAACGGATCGTTATCTGAAAGCGTTGAAGGGAACACTGCGTCTCTTTGACGAATGGTATGGGCCATATCCCTACGATCGGATCACGGTCGTCGATCCTCCGCACGGCGGATTCGACGCGGGTGGAATGGAATATCCAACTCTTATTACCGCTGGAACTGCCTGGTTCATGCCAAGAGGATTGCTCGTTCCTGAAGGCGTCGTGGAACATGAATTCGGCCACCAGTATTGGTACGGTATGGTCGCGACAAACGAGTTCGAAGAAGCGTGGCTCGATGAAGGGATCAACAGCTACACCGAACTAAAAATCATGAATGCGCTATACGGGTTCGATACGTCAACGATCAAAATGCATATTGGGACGATGGGCGAACCCGAGCAGCAGAGAATGAGTTATCTGAACCGCCCTGACACAGACCCTGTCACGCGCTACGCCTGGCAGTTCATGGGGAATGGTTCTTACGGAGGTATAACTTACGGAAAGACCGCGACACTTCTCTTCACACTTGAGAAGGTGATCGGCGAAGACACGATGCGCCGCGCCATTCACACCTATTTCATGCGTTACCGCTTCACGCATCCCACCGGCGAAGACTTCTTGAAGACGCTGGAGGAAGTCTCAGGACAAAACTTGCGCTGGTATTTCGATCAGGCCGTTTATGGAACCGCGATCCTCGATTACGAAGTTCTCAAAGTGGACGCCGATCCCCTGAAGTGGTGGGAGAAAGGTGCGAGATCGGGTCCGCCTCCAGGCGGCCTCTATCGCAATACCGTCTTGATTCATCGCAACGGAGATTTCATTTTCCCCGAGGATATTCAGATCAAATTCGAGAACGGCGAAAAGGTAAGCGAACATTGGGATGGCCGCGACCGCTGGATTCGCTACACCTACGACAAGCCGTCCAAAGTGATCTCCGCAGAAATCGATCCCGATCACAAAGTGTGGATGGACCGGAGCTTCTTCAACAACAGCTATAGCGTGAAGGAAGACACGCGCGCGACGCGAAAGCTTCGCGATCTCTGGATATTTGGCACGGAATGCCTCAGCCAGTTGCTGGCGTGGCTCACTTAAAGGCGGAGGCGAACGAGAATGGCGAACGGGCAATCAGGCGTTTTCGTCGGCGGCGCGGGGCTGGTGTGGCGGCGTCAACGCGTACTTTGGTGGGTGTTCATCGTCAATCTTGTCCTGGCGAGCCTCGCGGCGCGCACGATCACCAGCCGCGTCGCGCCGGTGCTCGACCACAGCCTCGCCTCCATCCCGCTCTTGGTGCAGGGATTCCACTTGTCAGCAACGGTCGAGCTCGGTGGGCCACCTGAAGAGTATCTGACTTCAGGTCCAAACCCACTCTATTACTCGGCGATCTTCTTTTTTTTCATGCTGCTCGCTACCGGTGGAATTCTAGAAGCATATTGGCGGGACTCAAGTCTCTCAACCGGCGAGTTTTTTCAGAGTGGCGGAATTTACTTTTGGCGGTTTTTCCGCCTCGTGATTTTCCTGTTGTTGGTATTAATTCCTGTCGGAATAGTAGGGGCCGCGGCTCGCGCCATTGGGAACGTAATTGACGAGAAATCCCTATCGCCGTTTCCGTGGGTATGGTTCGCCGTCGGCGCGAGTTTGCTGCTGACGTTTCTGCTGATGTCGGTGCGGCTATGGTTCGATATGGCGGAAGTGATCGCCGTCGCGGAAAGCGAAACGCGCAGCCGGAAGTGCTTGCGTCGCGGCGCAAAGGTCGTATGGCAGAACTTCGGTAGTCTATTCTGGCTCTACTTCCGAATCAGCCTCGTCGGCTGGATCGTCCTCGCCGCCGGGATGCATTTCTGGGTGCGTCACGTGGGGCACGCGTCGATCAAGACTTCGCTGTTCGTGAGCCAGCTGATCGTATTGTTGTGGCTCGGCGCGCGATTCTGGCAGCGCGCCAGCGAGACTCTCTGGTACAAGAATTATCTATCGCGCGCGGAAACCGAGAGTGTTCCAGCTGCGCCTTCGCCATACGAACCGAGCCTGGTCGCAAGCGCGCGGTAAGCCAGGCGGTCAAATCACCAAATCTTGCAACGCTCGGACTCCGGGCGAACCATCCGATTTCCTTCCGTGCAATGAAACGCCTCTGCGAATGCGGGCATGTTTGTGAGCGGCGCGATCGCGCGGAACTGGCCCAGCGGATGCGGGTTCGTGTTCACAATCAATCGGGCGTATTCGGGGCGTATGCTGCCTGCCCACATTTGCCCCCAGGCGAGAAAAAATCGCTGTTCGGCCGTGAAGCCATCAATCAGACCGGGGCGCCCATGCACCTCGAGATATTTCTCAAACGCCGCATAGGAAATCAAGAGGCCGCCGAAATCCGCGATGCTTTCTCCCTCCACTAACTTGCCGTTTTCGTGCAGGCCTGCCTCGACGACGAAACCGTCAAATTGTTTGGCAACGCAATCGCCGCGTTCCTGAAAATTCTTGAGATCCACAGCTGTCCACCAGTTATGCAGATTTCCTTGCGCGTCGAACTTTGCCCCTTGATCGTCAAAACCATGCGTCATTTCGTGCCCGATCACCGCTCCAATTCCGCCGTAATTGAGTGCTTCGTCGCGATTGGGATCGTAAATCGGCGGCTGCAGAATCCCAGCCGGGAACACGATTTCGTTCATCGTCGGGCTGTAATACGCGTTGACCGTCGGAGGCGTCATATTCCAACGCTTGCGGTCCACGGGTTTCCCGATTCTTGATAGGCGGTAGTCCTGCGCGAACGCCTCACCTCGCTGCACGACGTCAATGTAAACACCGCGATCTACCTGATACTTGGAATAGTCCCGCCATACGTCCGGATAGCCGATTTTCAGTTGGTACGCATCGAGCTTCGCAATCGCCTGTCTGCGAGTGTCCTCGCTCATCCAATCGAGCGTCGCCAGGTCGGCTCGCAAAGCCGCTATGAGGTTGCGTACCATCTCGAGAGCATGAGCCTTCGCCTCCGCCGGAAAATATTTCTGTACGTAAATCTGGCCGAGCGCTTCGCCGAGGTGCTGGTCCGTCGCGCGAACGCATCGCTGCCACCGCGGAAGCTGTTCCTTCGTGCCTGTCAAAGTCTTTTCGTAGAAATTAAAATCCTCGTCCACGAACTTGGCGGAAAGGGCTTCGGCACTCGTGTTGATCAAGTTCCAGCGCAGATAGACTTTCCAGTCGGCGAGCGGTGTCGCGGTTAGATCGGCGTCAACTTCCTTGAAGAAATCCGGCTGCTCGACGTCCACGCTTTCAATCGAGGGAAAGCCGATCTGGCCAAAGTATGAAGTCCAGGAGAAATGAGGCGTCAGCGCGGCCAGTTCTGAGAGATTCAGTTTGTGATAAGTCTTGTCCGCGTCGCGCGTCTCGACTCGCGTCATCGATGCCTTTGCGAGTTTCGTTTCAATGTCTATGACAGTTTTCGTCCCGGCAGCAGCTTTCGCATCATCGTCGCCGATCAATTCAAGCATCTTCTGGACATGCTCGATGTACGCGTCACGCGTTTGCTGAGACTTCGGATCCGTTCTCAGATAGTAGTCGCGATCCGGCAGCCCAAGACCGCCCTGGGACGCAAACGCGATCACCTGGCTGCTGTTCTTAATATCCGGCTGCCCGCCGAAATCAAAGAGCGCGCGAACACCAATTCCGTGCAACCGCGCGATCTCGGCTTCCAGCTCGGCGACGCTTGAAACCTTTTCTATGCGATCGAACTCGCCCTGCAGCGGCTGCACGCCCGCCTTTTCAATCTGTGCTTCGTTCATACAGCTCGAATAAAAATCGCCGATTTTCTGTTGCACCGAACCCGCCGGAGCGTTCGCATCCTTCGCGGCTGCTTCGAGAATCTGATGTAGCTTCTCGCGATTATCCTCGGCGAGCTTGGAAGGGACACTCCAGGACGGATACTGCGCGGGAATGGGATTGCTTTTGATCCAGCCGCCATCGACAAAGTGAAAAAAGTCGTCGCACGGTTGCACACTGCGATCGAGATTCGCAAGGTCGAATCCGTGTCCCGTCGCATCGTCGGGCGCGGGGGCGAATGTATCGCAGCCGTCTGAAGCCGCAGTTGGAGCGAACGATGATTCGTCGACAGGCCGGAGCTGCGCGTGCGCGCGTGACGGGATGAGCAGAGACAGCGAAGTCAAAAACGCCAGACGCAATAGCGGCTTCATTCCTGCACCTCGCGATTGAATTGTCATGGTTGGGTGACCCAGCCCCGGCAGACTCGCCCCGGGACGCACACCAGCATTTTCATTCAGCGCGATAAGCCAGTCAAATGGCCGTGCCATGTTGCACGTGAGACCCGGGGCTGATGACTCGCGGCTCAGAACCATAATGGAGCCATTCTGAGCGCGGGCGATCAAGAAAACCGCGATGCGCTGCGTCAGGGCCCGGAGGTCCCCGTCACACGGGTCGAAGGCAGTTCGCCGGACGCGACGCAAAAGAACTATGCGTTATCAATTTGCGCGCGTTGTAGCTTGTCGGAATAATCGATATACAGCGATTTCCACTCGGAGTAAAAGTCTAGGGCTGCGAGTCCCGATTCGCGATGGCCGTTGCCTGTGTTCTTGATACCCCCGAACGGCAAATGCGTCTCGGCGCCTATCGTAGGCGCGTTGATATAAACAATGCCGGTTTCCAAATCTCGCATCGCTCGAAACGCATTGTTCACGTTGCGCGTATATAGCGAGGACGAGAGTCCGTACGCAACGCCGTTAGCAATTTCGAGAGCCTGATCGAAAGTATCAAACGGTATTGCAGACACGACCGGTCCGAAAATCTCCTCTTGCGCGATTCGCATCTTCGGGTCCACATCAATAAACAACGTCGGCTCGTGGAACCACCCGCGCGAGTACGCGCCGCCTTCAAGCCGGTGGCCGCCCGTCGTCAGCTTCGCTCCTTCATTTTTGCCGATCTCGACATATTTGATCACGGTCTGAAGCTGCTGCTCGTTGATACTCGGTCCCATATCGGTCTTCGGATCGAGGCCGTCGCCGACTTTCAAGGCCTTCGCGCGTTCGGCGAGTTTCGCGGTGAATTCGCCATACACCTTCTTGTGGACGGCGATGCGGCTCGCGGCTGTGCAGCGCTGCCCCGTCGTGCCGAATGCGCCCCAGAGAACGCCATCGAGCGCCAAGTCAAGGTTGGCATCGTCCATGACGATGATGATGTTCTTCCCTCCCATTTCGAGATGGCACTTCTTGAATGTCGGCGCACATGCCTCGCTGATTATTCGCCCAACTTCGGTCGAGCCGGTAAAACTCACCAAATGAGTGTCCGGGTGGCGAACGAGCGGCGCGCCCACATCCGGCCCCGTTCCATTCACTATATTCACAACTCCGCGCGGCAGACCAGCCTCTGCTAGTACCTGGACATAGTTGTACGCGGAATACGGCGTGTCCTCGGCAGGCTTGAGTACCACCGTATTTCCCATGACGAGAGCCGGTGCAATCTTCCATGACGGAATCGCCATCGGGAAATTCCATGGCGTCACGAGCGCAGCCACGCCGATCGGCGATCGTACGGCCATAGCGAACTTGTTCGGCAGCTCGGAAGGCGTCGTCTGACCAAATTGGCGCCGGCCTTCACCAGCCATCAGATAAGTCATATCAATAGCTTCTTGAACGTCACCGCGCGTCTCGGCCAGTACCTTGCCCATTTCGCGCGTCATGTCCCGCGCGTAGTCCTCTTTCCGCGAGACTAGAATCTCGGCCGTGCGATAGAGAATCTCCGCGCGCTTCGGTGCGGGAACAAGGCGCCAGGACTGGTAAGCCTCCGTCGCCGCGTCCACGGCCAAATTGACGTCGGCTGCGGTGGATGACGGAAACATCCCAACAAGCTCGTCTCGATTCGCGGGGTTCCGGTCTTCTATGGCTATTCCGCCGCTTCCCTCGACCCAATCCCCGTTGATGTAATTCTTGTATACCTTTGGCGCCGCGGACGTTGCCATGGAAGTTCCTCCGGTTCTCAAAGCTTTTCGCGATTTAAATTTGGACGAGCAGCGTACGAACTGCGGCGCTCGAGCGAATGTCCGAAATTAAAAACTATCAGAGCGCGAAAGAGGCGTCAACGCGAGGCACGCGCCGGCCGCCGAGCTACTGGCTCGGCGACGAACCTGCGCCTTTGGAAGAGGACGGATTGCCAGACGCCGGGGTTCCACCGCTCGATGTTCCGCTGCTGGACGAGGCGGGAGCCTCGGGCTTTGACGGCTGCGCCGGGGCCTGCGGCGGACGCGGTGCGCTCACGCCGGCGATGTCTGAGCCGAGGCCCAGCTTCTGAAGGCTCTGAGCGTCGAGCTTTCCACTTCCAGTGAGGTCATGCTCTTCCTGGAATCGGCGCATCGCTTCTTGAGTATCGGAATCCCATTTCCCAGAAGGATCGCCTTTGTAATATCCCTCGCGGCCGAGGGCGGTCTGAATTTCCTGAATGCGATCCGCAGAAGGGGCTTTTTGGCCGGGGTCGTGATGCGGCTTGCGCTTCACCTTCTTTTTTGCAGATTGAGCGGAGGCGTGAGCGGCTTGCGGCGAGGCGGAATGCTCACGCGACGTGGCGGCCGCAGCAAAAGCCGAGGCACACACGACGCTCATCACGATCGCAGCGAGCGCGACCCGCATGCACGTGCGTTCGACTGCGCTCCCAATCGAAATCCGGCTCATTCGTTTGGAACCGCGCCCGCTAGAAATACGATTAGCGAACGGTCGTTCGCGTCCCGGCGTGACACTTTGAACAGAACATCTTGCCCCGGCTTCAGCTTCGCGACCTCGCGGCGGTAGTCGGTCGCACTGTTAACGGCGACGTGATTGACCTCAAGAACGATGTCTCCACGTTGAAATTCGATATCTTCGCCGAAACTTGCCGGCTCGACTTCCATCACGATGGCGCCGGACTTTCGATCCTCACCGAGCTTGTGCGCGAGGTCAGGCGTCAGATCCTCGACGTAGAGTCCAAATTTCGCCGGCTCGGCTCCCCCTTGGTTTTGATCGCCCGCTTCGCCGACTTGTGGAAACAGCTTCGCGCGATCGGCGACGGTCACAGACACGTCGTGCGTCTGCTTATCGCGCAGGTATCGCAATTGAACCGATTGGCCGATCGGCGTCTCCGCGATCGGGTCCACCAGGTCGGAGCCGATGTGGACAGCTCGGCCGTTCACGAGCGTGATCAAGTCTCCGGGAGCAATACCCGCCTTCTGCGCGGGACTGCCGGGCTCGACACCTTCTACAACGATCCCACTCGTAGCGCCGAGTTCCCTGAGCAAGACTGGATTTGCACTGTGATCTTCGCTGAAACTGATGCCGATCGATCCGCGCGTGACTTTTCCTGAAGTGACTAGCTGGTTGTAAACGTTGATGACTGTATTGGCCGGAAGCGCGAATCCGACACCCTCAAATCCGTGGCCGCCCGTATAAATGGCTGTATTAATTCCGATTACTTCTCCGGCCATGTTCACAAGTGGCCCGCCTGAATTTCCGGGATTGATCGCAGCATCCGTCTGGATGAATTTCTGAAATTGGAAACCTGGATTCGCGCGATCCTTCGCGCTGACGATGCCGGCGGTGACCGTGGCTTGCAACCCAAACGGACTGCCGAATGCGAGCACCCAATCGCCCACTTGAACGCCATCCGAATTTCCGAGGCGCGCTGTTGCCAAGGGACGATCAGGCTCGATCTTGATGACCGCGAGGTCGGTCAGTTGGTCCGTGCCGATCACTTTTGCCGTGTAGTGCCTCGAATCCTTGTCCAATGCGACTTCAATTTTCGTGGCCTGATCGATGACGTGATTGTTCGTCAGAATATAGCCCTTTGCGTCAACCACAACGCCGGAGCCGAGGCTACGTTCCGCGCTATCTCCCTCGTCGGGTCCATCGAAGAAATGGTTGAAAAAATCCTGCAGGTCGTCGCCGTCACGCCGGGAGCGCTTCTTCGGGCGCGCGAGCACTTGCGTCGTTGAGATATTGACGACTGCAGGAACGAGCTTTCCGGAGATCGCTGAGAACGTTCCACTGAGCTGAACGGGATCCGGGATCGCCAGCAACGACGCACCCGTCGCCGACTGGCCGCGCGTGGCCATCGCCCGGCCAGATATGAGAGTGCCGATAAGTATGCCGATGGCCAGAGTGATGACGATTAGAACGCTGGCGAAAAACGTTCGCCGGCGGACCCAATCCGCCAGCTCCCGAAACTGGATACCCATGTACGACTCCCTCGAAGGGGGATACAGAGACAACTTCCCCCACCGCAGTATAGCACCGCCCGAACGCGGTAAAGCTCCCGCCGGAACCGCCGCCGTGTTCTGTCCGCCAATTACTGACCTCTCGGACAGGTCAAGCGAGTCTTGGGCATTGGCGGAATCATCGCCGATTGTTACAATACGGTTTCGATAAGATGACTCCCCAAACGATCTACGAGAAAATTTGGAATGCTCACTTGGTCCGTGTCGTTGCGGGCCAACCTTCTCTGATCTACATCGACCGTCATCTCATTCACGAAGGGACCTCTCCGCAGGCCTTCGCCGGCCTCAAATCCGCGGGCCGTAAAGTTCGCCGCCCGGATTTGACGTTTGCGGTCATGGACCATTCGGTCTCGACGAAGAATCGCGATCTGCCCGTTCTGGATGCGGACGCCGCCGGACAATTTGAAGCGCTGGCCCGGAATTGCAAGGAAACGGGGGTTCGCTTGTTCGACATGCACAGCCGCAATCAAGGCATCGTGCATATCATCGGGCCCGAACTCGGAATCACGCAGCCGGGGCTGACGATCGTCTGCGGCGATAGCCATACGTCTACGCACGGCGCGCTCGGCGCGCTCGCGTTTGGAATCGGGACGAGCGAAATCGAGCACGTCCTCGCGACGCAATGTCTCTCGCAGGCGAAATCGAAGACCGGCCTCATCCGCTTCAATGGCAAGCGTCCGAAGGGAGTAACCGCGAAGGATTTCGTCCTCGCGCTGATCGGCAAGATCGGGATCGCTGGCGGAACCGGTCACGTCTTCGAATACGCCGGTGACGCAGTCCGCGGACTTTCCATGGAAGCTCGCATGACGATGTGCAACATGACCATCGAAGGCGGCGCGCGCGCCGGAATGGTCGCACCGGACGAGATCACTTTCAAATATCTCGAAGGCAAGCCATTTGTTCCGCGAGGCAAGGATTTTCAAACAGCAATGGATTATTGGAAGTCGCTCGCATCCGATGCGGGCGCGAAGCATGACATGGTCTTGGATATCGACGCCTCGACGCTCGCGCCGCAGGTTACCTGGGGCACGAATCCGGGGATGGTCATTGATATCACGGGCCGCGTCCCGGACCCGAACTCGTTTGCTGACCCCGTGGATCGCAAAGCCGCGGAACGAGCGCTCATTTACATGGATTTGAAGCCAGGCACGCCCATCACGGACATTATGATCGATCGAGTTTTCATCGGATCTTGCACGAACTCGCGCATTGAGGATCTCCGCGCCGCCGCACATGTGATCGCCGGAAAGCATGTAGCGCGCAACGTCAAGCAGGCGCTCGCCGTGCCCGGCTCTCGCGTCGTGAAAGCTCAAGCCGAAAAAGAAGGCCTCGATCAGGTATTTCGTGACGCCGGCTTCGAATGGCGCGACGCGGGCTGCAGCATGTGCATTGGCATGAACGACGACGTATTGCCGAGTGGCGAACGCTCCGCCAGCACGTCGAATCGAAATTTCGAGGGGCGGCAGGGCAAAGGCAGCCGCACGCATCTGGTCAGCCCCGCTATGGCCGCCGCAGCTGCCATTGAAGGGCATTTCGTGGATATTCGAAAATGGGATGTTAACGGAGCTGAGTAGGCATGGAACCGTTCATCAAACATACGGGGCTTGTGGCGCCGATGGACCGCGTAAACGTTGACACGGACCAAATGGTTCCTAAGCAATTCCTGAAATTGCAGACGCGCGAAGGATACGGCCGCGTGCTCTTTTACGATTGGCGCTACCTGCCCGGCGAACAGCCGAACCCCGAGTTCCCGCTTAACTTTCCGCGCTATCGCGGAGCGACTGTTCTCCTCGCTCGCGCGAATTTTGGCTGTGGGTCAAGCCGCGAGCATGCTCCTTGGGCTATTCACGACTATGGTTTCCGCGTTGTAATTGCGCCGAGCTACGCCGATATTTTCTACAATAATTCCTTTAAGAACGGCATCCTCCTCGTCACGCTAAGCGACGCGCAGGTGGACGATCTTTTCGCGCGACTCGAACGGCAAGAAGGCTATCGCCTCACCGCCGATCTTGAAAATCAAATTGTCTCCGACGCGAATGGCCTGAAGATTCCGTTTGAAATTGATCCGTTCCGCAAAAAATGCCTGTTGAAGGGCCTCGACGACATCGGCCTGACGCTCGAGCATTCCGGCGACATCGCAACGTTCGAAAAGTCGCATCCCGTTACGGCCATCATGTACGACCCGGTTGACGTGAAGCTTTCCCAACCCTCCTAGATTTCACCCGTCTCCAACGGAGAAGATTCGGTCACCGGCCCGGGCGATCTAGGAGCGGCCACATTCGCCCATTTCAATTCCGCCAACTGGGATTATGAGTATTGAGTCTAGTGAGGATGGGATTCGTACACGACTTTACCGCCAACGATCGTCATCTCCGTCTTCGTCCGCAGCAAATCGGCTGGCGCCAGTCGCGTAATGTCGGACGGAAACACGACCGCATCCGCAAGCATGCCTGGGACCAATTGCCCTTTTCGATGTTCTTCAAACTGTGCGTAGGCCGCGCCGATTGTGTATTCGCGAATGCAGGTATCGATGGGAAGTCTTTCTTGCGGCTCCCAACCTCCAGCAGGTCCGCCTTCGGGAAGCTCGCGCGTGATGCATGCGTACAGACCTCGAAGCGGATTCACGGATTCAACGGGAAAATCCGTGCCGAACGCCAGCCGCGCGCCGCTTGTTTCCAGCGAATTCCATGCATACGCGCCCTTCACGCGTTTCGGGCCGATGCGTGATTCCGCCCAGCGCTCGTCGTCGAGCAGATGGCACGGCTGCATCGAAGCGATAACGCCGAGCGTTGCAAATCGGGGGAGATCGTCGAGTGAAAGAACCTGTGCGTGCTCGATTCGATCGCGGCGATCGCGTGGGCCGTTCGCGTGTAGAACCGCTGCAAAGGCATCAAGCCCGACTCGATTAGCTCGGTCGCCGATCGCATGAAGCGCGATTTGAAATCCAGCGTTGTCTCGATCAATCGCCATGCGCTTCAACTCTTCCGGATCGACGCGAAGTATTCCGGTGGACGAAGGATCGTCGGAGTACGGCGCTAGCAGTGCGGCCGTGCGCGAACCGAGCGACCCATCGAGAAAGCCCTTGAGGGCGCCGGTCTTCAGCCATGTGCTGGAGGTCCCGCCCTCGCGGCGCATTCCTTCGAGCGCGGCGACGGGCGCGTTGAACGGAAGCCACTCGGTGATTCTCGCCGTCAATTTCCCTTCCCGCTCGAGCGCCTGGTAAATACGGAAATCGTTGAAACCAGGCGCAGTCGAAACGGGACTTGCGTCGCGCGACTTTCCATCGCGGAATTGTTCGTAGAACCGGAACATCTCGTCTTCAGAATTGTCCTGTATCGAGGTGACGCCGTTTTCCGCTAACTCGGCGAGCGCCAGTTCAATCGCCCGCCCGCGCTGGGCCGGAGTGATCGATGGAATGCGCCGCCTCACGCGATCCATCGCGGAATCCTCCTCGAGCATGCCGGTAAGTTCGCCGGTGGCGGGATCGCGAACGAATTTTCCCGCCGGCGGATCCGGAGAATTCCGCGTGAGACCTGATAATTCGAGAGCGCGGGAGTTCACGATCGCGACGTGCCCGTCCACTCTCTCGAAAAACATCGGATGGTCGCGCGAGACAGCGTCGAGTTCCTCTCGCGTTGGAAATTGCTTGCCGGCCCAGAGCGTGTGGTCCCAACCCCGTCCCACCGCCCATTCTCCAGGCGACAATTCCTTCAATCGATCTCGAATGCGTTGCTGAAACTCGACGACAGATTTCGTTCCGGTCAGGTCGACTTCCAGTTTTGCGATTCCAGCGCTGACGAGATGAACGTGTGCGTCATTGAATCCAGGCATGACGAAAGCGCCGTGCAGATCAATCACACGCGTTTTCGGACCTATCGAAGTCGATATCTGATTATCCGAGCCAAAACCCGCAATCCATTCGCCGCGAATCGCGATCGCTTGCGCGCGCGGATGATCGGCGCTGCCGGTGTAAACGTCGCCGTTCTTCAAGACGAAATCGGCGGGTCCGTCAGCGCGGGGTGCAGCTCGAGTCTGATGCATCGCAATCAGAGAGATGAAGAACGCCGATGCGAGGCCCGCAACGGCCGCAATTGTCCGGGCGAAAGCGACGCCACGCGAATAAGCCGCGACGCACTTAAGTCTGCGCATATCACGGTTTCGATTGAGATAGTACGAGGCTTGTAAGAAGAATCCGCTTTAATCCAGTGATGCGGTCCGATGGATCGTACCATTCGTCGAGTGAATGCGACCCGCCGCCTTGCCCTCCACCGCCGATCGCAATCGCGGGAATCCCCAACGATAGTGGAAGATTCGCATCCGTGGACGAGCGTTCCTGGCGGGTTGCGTTGCCAAGATACGAGTCAACGCTCGAGATCGCCGCTAGGAGTGCGGAGTCCTTCGCAAGTTTGCCGCCCGGCCGAATGCCCAACATCTTGAACTCAATCTTCAGCGATTCGGAGCCACGGTCGCCAGTCGCGTTCTCAGCCGCGAGGCCGGCCTGCATGGCGTCGCGCAACTGCACCTCGAGTTTCGTTAATTCCGTGTCGTCTTCAGAGCGTAAGTCCACTTTTACGGCTGCACGGTTTGGAATGGAGTTGACAGAAGTGCCGCCTTCGATGATTCCGAAGTTGAACGACGTTCGCGGGGACTCAGGAACCGAGGTCGACGAGAATCGCACGATCCCTCGGGACAAAGCAGTTATGGGATTCGGAGCGCCGAAGTCGGACCAGCTGTGCCCTCCCGGGCCGGTGACAGTCGCCTCGATGCGACGTGACGCAAGCCCTTGGGTCGTCACGTAGTCTGTTGACGCGCCGTCCACGGCAATCACGGCGAATAGCCGCGAGCCATAATCCTCCACGAGCGCCCGGATTCCGCGGAGGTTACCCTCTCCTTCTTCGCCGACATCCGCTACAAACGCGATCGTCATTCCGGTTTGCAGCTTTCCCGCTTCCATCGCTCGCGCCACACCAATAAGCGCCGCAAGTCCCGCGCCGTTGTCGGCGATTCCCGGACCCCGAAGACGCCGCCCGTCACGCTTTACGCGAACATCCGTTCCCGCAGGAAACACGGTATCCATGTGCGCCGTCAAGAGAACAACCTGATTCCGGACTTTTCCGGCTCGCTCGCCAATGACGTTGCCCGTTGAATCCACTCGGACTTTGAGGCCCGCGGATTCGAATAGCTTTTTCACCGCAACGCCGCGCTCCCCTTCTGAAAATTCCGGAGCTGGAATCTCGGTCAACCGGATTTGCTGCTCTGTAATCCAGTCGAGGTTTTTCGCAAACCAGTCCAGCGCGCGGTCGGCGTGAGGTTCACGCGCGAGAGCCGCGATATCGAAATCTGCGGGTCGAGCCGAAAGCATCGCCATCGCAGATAGGATACAGAATGTGCGGAGAAGTTTCACCGGAGTATTCAGGGGCGCGGGTAACATGCCAGATGAGGATTCAAACGCGAGATTGTATCGCCAATTTGAGGGGTTGGGGCGGAATCAATATCGAATCACTGGCGATGATGAAGTTTCACTTGCGGGCTCTCGATGCTGCGTCGCTCTCTGCGACGTCCACGAGAGACAGAATCTCGGCCTCGGTGAGAATCTGTTGGGCCTGCTTGGCGGCGGCGAAGATTCGGTCCACGCGTTCGTCGGTTGCCGGAATCCCGCGTTTTTCGAGCCAGAAGATTACGTTCGAGCGTCCGCTCAGAGGGCCAATCTCGATGATTTGATCGAGTCCAAAGAGATGCGACGGCACGCCGCTGTAAATCGAATTTGCTAAATCGCGATCGTTCTTGCGATAGGCTTTCACGATCGCCGCGGCGTGCACACCGGTCGCGGTGCGGAAAGCATCGCGGCCGACGACCGGATAATTGGCGGGGATTGGTGTGCGCGTCGCGTGTGACACGGCCTCCGAGTAATCCTTCAAGCGCGACAAGTCGCGATCGATCAATCCCAGGAGCCGCAAATTCACGATCATCAATTCCATCGGCGTGTTGCCTACGCGTTCGCCAAGCCCCAGCGCAGCCGCATGAATCTGATCGGCGCCAGCAGCGATCGCGGCGATGGAATTCGCCACGGAGAGGCCGCGGTCGTTGTGCCCATGCCAGTCCACACGAATTGTTTCTCCCGATGGCTTCACCACACTTTCAATAAAAAAACTGACCAGATTGTAGGCTCCACGTGGCGTCGCGTGCCCCACCGTATCGCAAAGAACCGCGGCCCGAGCTCCGCATCGAATCGCCGTGGTGTAGAGAGCCTTCACGGTTTCGGGATCGGTGCGAATCGTATCCTCGGTGACGAACATCACCGGCAGGCCCTCGCTCGCAGCGAATGTCACAGCATCTTCGGTCGTCCGTTGAAGGTGCTCGACAGTCCAGTCTTCGACAAGCCGCCGTATGGGACTCGAGCCGATGAAAGTGGCCGCTTCGAGCTTTAGTCCAACTTTCTGCGAGATCTCGACGATTGGGCGGATGTCGTTACGGTGAGTCCGAGCAGCGCAATTGGGTCGAATTTTCAGCCGAGCGTTGACGATTTCTCGCGCTAGGGCTTCAGTATCAGCGTACGCACGCGGTCCAGCGCCCGGCAGCCCGATGTTGACGGTGTCAATCCCAAGCGCTTCCATGAGGTGCAAAATCTCAATCTTTTCGCCGATAGTGGGGTCGTGGACCGAAGGATTCTGAAGGCCGTCGCGGAGGGTTTCGTCGTTAAGCATGACGCGGCGGCCGGCAGAAACTTCCGGGCCCGCCACGACGTTCCAATCGTAGATTAACTCGTCGCGGTTCACATGCTCCCTAATACCGCAATGTGTAGCTGTGCGGAGCCGTTGATTTGTCCGGCTTGTAAAGCGTTTTGCAAAATTCGCACCGGTAAATTTCCGCTTTGGAACCGATCAAAGCTTCGATCTCTTTAGGGTAGTCGAACCAGCGCTTCAAATGTCCGAAACAGAATTTTCCCTTCTCATCCTTTTCGTCGCAAGCGCGCTGAGTGGGTTTCTTCACCTTGATCTTTGGTTTCGGGGGCTCCGTTGGACTCGCCTCGGCTGCGGCCGCTTGTGGAACGGCGGGGGTCGCCGGTGTCTCCGGTGTGCTGGGTTCAGCCATGAGTCGTGATCCTCACTCTGCGGTGGAATTACTAAATGCGATGCTTGCGAAATATTGTGCCCAGCGCTCCTCGCGACCCGCCAAGCGCCGCAATGCGCCGACGCCAGCGCGGCGCAAAGAGAAAATCGACGAATCGGTCGGCCGCCGCCGAAAGAGTTTCGCTGTAACCGAACCACCACGACTTCGGTGTCCGCGGCATGCGGTCCACATCTACGTATTTTACTCGAACCATTTCGTGCAGTCCAAGCCGCGAATGTGCGCGCCCCCATCCGCTTGTACCGCTCCCACCGTGGGGAGCCTCGCAGATGCCGTAGTAGCTCGCGACGTCGTTCACCATCACCGATCCTACCCTCAGCCGCGAAGCGACGGCTTTGCCGCGCTCGGAGTCGCCAGTCCAGACGCTCGCGCTCAGCCCAAACTCCGAATCATTCGCCAGCTCAACCGCCTCGTCAACTGATCGCACTGCGGTGATCGCGAGAACGGGTCCAAAAGTCTCTTCGCGCATTAATTGCATGGATTGATTCACATTCGCGACCAGCGTCGGCTCGAAGAAACTCGGGCCCAGATCCGGGCGACGCCGTCCACCAGCAAGGATACTCGCGCCTTTCGCAACCGCGTCGCGAAGCTGCTCCTCGACCCTCTCGACCTGACGTGGGCGAATCATCGGACCGATTTCGGCCTCAGCGTCGGACGGCGGCCCGAGCCGAAGTTTTTCGGCTTTCTCGACGCACAGCTGCGTGAATCGGTCGGCGACGCTTGCGTCCACGTAGATCCGCTCGACCGAAAGGCAGGCTTGCCCGCAATTTGTAAACCCGCCCCATACGGCACCGCTTGACGCGATGTCGAGGTCGGCGTCATCTAGCACGAGCATCGCATCTTTGCCGCCCAGTTCGAGAACGGTCGGGATCAGAAGCCGTGCACAAGCCTCGGCGATTCTCTGTCCCGTCGCAGCGCTGCCCGTGAAGCATACTTTGTCCGGCTTCGCGTCGATGATAGCCGCACCAAGATCTCCTCCTCCTTGCAACACCTGAAGAATGCCGCCAGGGAGATTCGCCGCGGCGGCAACTTTTCCGATCAGCGCGCCAACTTGCGGCGTAAGCTCTGACGTCTTCAGCAAAACTGCATTCCCAGCGACAAGCGCCGGCACAACCTCTGAGATTGGAATCGAGAACGGATAATTCCACGGAGAAATGACGGCGATGACTCCATGCGGCTCGAATTGTAGCCAACCCGTCTTGGCTCGAACTGCGATGTTATGGTGTGGAACGGCTTCCGGCCTGAGCCACTCGGGCGCGCGCCGCGCAAGAAAATCCGTGGTGTCGAGCGCCAGAATCAATTCCGAGAATACGGCCTCCACGTGCGGCTTCCCCGTCTCGCTCGAAATCGTTCGCGTAATTTCGTCGCGATGTTCGTAAATCGCATCGCGCAGCCTGCGCATCGCCGCACACCGCGACTCAATCGGTCGCGACGCCCACTCCCTCTGCGCTGTTCTCGCCAGCGCCATCACATCGGGAACCGCCGCAACAGGGGTCGCGGGCACTTCGCCGACTGTTCGTCCCGACGATGCATCGATCGAAAGAATGACTTCGTGAGATTCGCGATTGATGGTCTGAACTCCGGCAGGGAACGCCGATGCTTGGGACCGCGCATTCATCGAAGCCCCGATTCTAGCCGATTTCGCGAGCGATGTGGCGCCGCTCGCGGGCAAGCGAAGCAGTCGGGTCAGGATAATCGAGCGAGACCAAATACAATCCCTCCGGCCCCACAGTCGGTCCAGACTGCGATCGGTCTTTCATTTCCAGAATGGCGGGGATGTCCGCCGGTTTCAACTTGCCTTTCCCGATGTCGAGGAGCGTCCCCACGATCTTCCGAACCATATAACGCAAGAAGGATTTTCCGTGCACCTCGTAATGAATTTCTCGAGCCGCACCATCCGTCTCAGCCTTAAATAGTCCTTCATCGCTTTCCGACGGCTCCGACCGTGTTCCGAACGCCGCGTACGGAAGGCTGGTAATCTGGGAGCGATAAACCTCGCGCATCGTGTCGCGATCTTTGTCGTCCTCCTCGGAACCCGAAGATGCCGCGAACGAAGTGAAATCGTGCGCGCCTTCGAAAAGACGAGCGCCTTCGGCCATCGCGTGCTCGTCCAGCGGCCAGGGATAATGAAGAACGCGGCGGTGCTCGAACGGCGGAAGGACGCGACCCCGAAAAATCCGGTATCGATACGTCTTCGAAAGTGATTGCCACCGAGAATGAAAATCGGGGCCAACTTCTTCCGCGGCCATGACGCGAATCTGGGGCGGCATAACTGCGTTTAACGCGCGACGAAATTCATCAGCGGTCAGCGTGGAGTGTGTCTTAAAGTGTGCGACCTGTCCGAGGGCATGAACGCCTGCGTCGGTTCGGCTTGCGCCATGGATGAAAATCTTTTCTTGGGTAATTTTGCGGGCCGCGTCCGCGAGCGTTCCTTGAATCGTCGCCAGGCCGGGCTGAATCTGCCAGCCGTGAAAGCCGGCGCCGTCATAAGCGATTGTGAGCTTGATGTTTTGCATCGCCAACACATTATGGCATGACGGGAAAACCTGCGATGGGCTGCGGTGGGCTCAGAACCCTGCGCGCGCGAAACGGCTGCCGGGCCGCATGGCAATGCTTCCGGCGCGACACAGAGGGCAATCGTCCGGTTCGTAGCTGGGAACCTCGAGCTCCAGCAGAGCGCGTGCCGGCACATTCAACTCGAGCCGTCCGCCGCTTCGATCGATGATGGCCCCTGCCGCAACAACGAGTCCGCCGGACTGCTCGATGACGCCGATCGTCTCGCGCGTCGAACCTCCGGTGGTCCACACATCCTCGATTACCAGCACGCGCTCACCCGGCTTCAATTCAAATCCCCGCCGCATCGCCATTTGTCCAGAGCGATCTCGTTCGACAAAGATGGCCCGAACTCCGAGCGCGCGAGCTACCTCGTGCCCTATGATCACGCCTCCCAAAGCTGGTGCGACAACGCATGCCGTTTCGAGACCGCCGAATTCCCCGCCGATCGCGCGCCCGAGCTCCTCCGCATGTTTCGGGTACTGAAGCACCAACGCGCACTGGATGTAAGTGCCGCTGTGCCGCCCGCTGGACAGCTCGAAGTGGCCCTGGCGAACCGCGCCGACCTCTTCGAGGAGTTTGATTAGTTCTTCGCGAGTCATCGGGGACGTATCCAAAGCCGCGGGTCGAAGTCGCGCGGCTCAGGCGCAGTAGACTAGGCTTCGCTGCCCGCGTTGTCAATGCTGGGATGGAATGTTAGACTGCCCTGTCCGCCTGTTCGATTGCGAACCGTCGGTGTCCGATTCCGAACACGGGTACTCTCATTGCCCCCACTTATTCGATTCATATCAATCGGTTACGGCTGGCTGCCAGCTTGCAGCCCAGAGGTGAAGTGAAACAATTTGATACGAATCAGCGTTTTAATAGTCTGAGTACTTGTCGACGTGTCTGAATCGATCCCTTGATGGAGAGGACTAACAAAATGACAGCACGGCTACTTCAATCGGCGCTCGCATTCGCAATCAGTGCTTCACTGCTGATGGCACCCGCATACGCTGGAGCGCAACAGGGGCAGGAGCAATCGGGAGGGCAAACGACAGCCACGCCTGCTCCGCCAAACCAGGAAGCCCCGCCAGCGCCTCAGCAGGCGCCCGCTCCTGCGAATGCTGCCATCGCGCAAAGCTCCGCGCCTCAATCGGGACGCGACCTGCGTCCGAGCTTCGATCACGACTACTCAAAGCCGCCGCGCGCATTCCCGGATATTACAAGCCCGTTCCGGGAAACGAAGATTCCAAAGCTGGATCTGACGAATTCCCCGAGGATCGAGGATCTGATCCAGAACGGCAAGCTGATGCTGAGCCTTGACGACGCGATGACCCTCGCACTCGAGAACAACTTGAGCATCAACGTAGCGCGCTACACTCCTTGGCTCGCCGAAAACGACGTTCTTCGCTCAAAATCCGGGCAGCCATTTCTTGGGACGCAGACGATTTTGCAGCCCTTCGGCCTTGGCACCGTCCCGTTTCTCTCGTTCGATCCCGTCGTGACTTCGCAGATCAGCGACACCTACACGACCATTCCCGTCAACAATCCGTTTCTCTCGGGAGTAGGCACTTCAGCGGTCTCTGCCTTGACCGCGCACAACTTGCAGGAAACTCTTGGCTACACTCAGGGTTTTCATACGGGAACAGACCTCGCGGTGAGCTGGACTAACGACAGGCAATCGAGCTCTTCCCCGGAAAACGTATTCAATCCGTCTTTCCAGGGCAACATAACGGTCACAGTGACGCAGCAATTGCTGAATGGATTCGGGACGACTCCCAATACCCGCTACATCGTGGAAGCGAAGAACGAACGCCAGGCAGCGGATTTCTACTTTGCGACCCAAGTGATCTCCACCATCGTGACGACCGAGACGGCCTACTGGGAGCTTGTGTACGCGCGCGAAAACGTCAAAGTGCAAGAGGCTGCGCTCGCCACTTCGTCGAAGCTTTATAACGACAACAAGCGACAGCTCGAAATCGGAACCATGGCCCCTCTCGACGTGCTCACCGCTCAATCCGAGATGGCTACGGACCAGCAAAATCTGATTCTTGCGCAGACGAACCAGTTGCAGCAGCAGACCGTCTTGCTGAACGCGATCACGAAACAGCTCATGGATCCGGCTCTTCAAAACGTCGAGATTATTCCGACCACTCCGATTGAGAGCCCGACCGACATTGATGTCGCGCCGCTCGAGAGCGCCGTCAAGGAAGCGCTTCAGAAGCGCCCGGAAATCAAGCAAACCGAGCTCTTGCTGAAGAATGCGGGGATCGAAGTGAAGGTCTCCAGGAATGCGTTACTGCCAGTGCTCTCGCTCTACGGGCAATACGAATCGCAAGGACTTGGCGGAACGGAAACCATTTTCACGGACCCGACAGCGTATGCCGCCTCGATCGCCAATCCCCTCGTAACTGCGGGTGGCGCGCCGATTCTTTTCGGCGGCAAACCGGTCTATGTGGGCGAAGTGAGCGCCTATGGCGCCTCCGCGGTTATTCCGGGCGGCTTTACCGACTCACAATCACAGATCTTTCACAACAGCTTTCCGACGTATACCGCGGGCCTCAATTTGACGCTGCCGATTCGCAACCGCGCCGCGCAAGCGGACAATGCTCGCGCGGAGCTTTACAAGCGCCAGGAACAAGTCCAATACCAACAACTGCAAAACACCGTTGCCGTGGGAGTGCGAAACGCTCAGATCGCGTTGCAACAGGACCGGGCGCAGGTTGACGCCGCGATCGTCGCAACAAAACTCGGCAAGGACACTCTTGCGGCCGAGCAAAAGAAGTATCAGCTAGGCGCATCCACGAGTTACCAGGTCGTTCTCCGTTCGCGCGACCTGACAACCGCAGAAGGCAATGAACTGCGCGCCCGCGCCAATCTGCAAGAAGCGCTGGTCAATTACGACCAGGCGATGGGACGAACGCTCGAAGTCAATCACATCGAAGTCGCCGCAAACGAAAATGTTCCCGTCTACCACACTCCGAATATCCCTGGCGCGTTTTCAAACGTTCACCTGCTGAACAACAGCGGCCATCCAAGCTGGATGGGAAACCAGTAGTTTTGAGAATGTAGCTCACGTCCCCGGCGCGACGCAGTCGCGCCGAGACGTGAGGATTTCATTTCGCAACTATCCAGAACGCTTGGCACCCACGCAAGATGGCCGCTTGTGAGGTCCCCGCCGTTGCCTTAGAATCAAAGACGATAGAACGCTGCGGTTAGTGTGAACGTGGCCAATCGCGCGCTTCCGGAGCAAGAGCATTGACCCTCGAACCAAAGTCGCCCGGCGACAAGTCCTCTGCCGCTAAATCGCTCCGCAATCCGTCGCAAGCCGAGAGGACATGGGAAGAACACACGCTCAACCCGACGCTGGCCAAGTCTCCTGAGCGCGCGCGCGAATTCACGACAGTCTCGAGTTATCCCATCCGGCGCCTCTACACGCCGGCGGATCTCCCGGACTGGAGCGAAGCGCGCGATCTCGGCATGCCAGGCGAGCCTCCATACGCCCGGGGCATCCACGCGACGATGTACCGCGGCCGGCTGTGGACGATGCGTCAATTCGCGGGCTTTGGCTCTGCGGAAGATACCAACCAGCGATTCCGGTACCTGCTATCTCAGGGCCAGACCGGCCTCTCCGTCGCGTTCGATCTTCCAACGCTCATGGGATACGACTCCGACCACGCGCTTTCCGAGGGCGAGGTAGGCAAGTGCGGCGTGGCAATCAGTTCACTCGCCGACATGGAAGTCCTGTTCGATCAAATTCCGATCACGGACGTCAGCACGTCCATGACGATTAATTCGCCCGCAGCCGTTATTTGGGCGATGTATTTGGCGGTCGCCGAACAGCAGGGCGCCGACTGGAAGAAAGTTTCTGGAACGCTTCAGAACGACATCCTGAAGGAATACATCGCGCAGAAGGAATACATCTACCCACCGGAACCTTCGATGCGCCTGGTGATCGACACCATCGAATTTGCGGCCAAGCATACCCCCAAATTCAATCCCGTCTCGATCAGCGGATACCACATCCGCGAGGCTGGCTCCACCGCGATTCAGGAATTGGCATTCACTTTGCGCGACGGCATCGAATACGTGGATTCAAGTCTCCGGCGCGGGCTCGATGTGGACGAGATCGCACCGCAACTTTCGTTTTTCTTCAACGCGCACAGCGACTTTTTCGAAGAGATCGCGAAGTACCGGGCCGCGCGGCGGATCTGGTACAAGACGATGACGGAACGCTTTGGCGCGAAGAATCGTCGGTCGTGGGCGCTCCGATTTCACACTCAAACGGCCGGATGCTCCCTGACGGCGCAGCAGCCGTACAACAATGTCGTTCGCACAGCGCTGCAAGCGCTCTCGGCCGTCCTTGGCGGCACGCAATCGCTCCACACCAACTCTCTCGACGAAGCATGGGCGCTGCCCACCGAATTTGCCGCGACCGTCGCCCTCCGCACGCAGCAGATCATCGCGCACGAAAGCGGCGTCACGAATACTGTCGATCCGCTCGGCGGTTCGTACTTTGTCGAGACGCTCACCAACGAAGTCGAGCAAGGCGCATGGGACTATATTCGAAAAATTGACGCTCTCGGCGGCATGATTGCCGCGATTGAACGCTCCTATCCGCAGCGCGAGATTGCCGAAGCGTCTTATCACTATCAGATGGCCGTCGATCGCAAAGAAAAAATAATCGTCGGCGTAAACGATTACGTGACGGACGAGAAGCCTCTGGAGATCCTGCAAATTGGCGAGAAGGTGGCGGAGCGCCAGGGTGCGCGGCTGCGCAAGTTGCGTGCGGAACGCTCAACCGCAGAAGTCGAGCGCCGACTGCTCGCGCTCCGAAAAGCTGCCGAGCGGGACGAGAATCTGATGCCGCACATCTTCGAAGCGGTCAAAGCGTACGCCACGCTCGGTGAAATCTGCGATGCGATGCGCGCCGTCTTCGGCGTTTACGAAGAAGTCGCTGTCACTTAGTTCCAGACCGCAGAAATCAGTCGAATCTACGTATCCGTAACGCCTACGAAGTCGACCCTACCGCCCTGCCCTGACTTGAAGTATTCTCATCTACGAATGGCGACGAAACGAATTCGCGTGCTGATTGCGAAACCCGGCCTCGACGGCCACGATCGCGGCGCGAAAATCATCGCTCGCGCGTTGCGCGATGCCGGAATGGAGGTGATCTACACCGGCCTGCGGCAGACTCCAGAAATGATCGCGTCGGCGGCGGCACAAGAGGACGTGGACGTGATCGGCCTCTCGATTCTCTCCGGCGCTCACAATACTCTCGGCCCCCGGCTGATGGATCTTCTCCGCGAAAAGGGCATGGGGGATGTAACCGTTCTCATCGGCGGAATTATCCCGGAAGCCGATATACCTGGATTGAAGAAAATCGGCATCGCTGAAATTTTTCTGCCCGGCACTTCGACTCAAACAATCGTGAATTTCATCCGCAATCGTGTCTCTGCCGAATCCCCAACGGCTTGATCGGGCATTGCAACCGGGCATTCGTCTCGCCTGGGACGACGACGTTGCGCTCCTTACCCTCGAACATCCAAGCGGCATACCGCGTCTTTCGCGGCGAGTTCTCGGAATTCTGATCGACACGCTGAACTCACTGGAATCGACAACCCTTTGTGCGGGAGCCGTGATTACCGGCAGCGATCGTGCGTTTTGCGCCGGAGCCGAGTTGGAAGAAATTGCAGCGCTCACTTCGTCGGAGACCAGGCGATTCGCCGAGTTAGGACAATCGACGATGAACCACATGGCGCAATTTAAGAAACCGATCGTCGCGGCAATTCGCGGATATTGCATCGGCGGCGGATTTGATTTAGCCCTCGCGTGCCACGCTCGGATCGCGTCACCAGATGCCAGCTTCGCGCATCGCGGCGTGTCTCTCGGGCTGATCACCGGATGGGGAGGAACGCAGAGGCTCGCGCGTTTGATTGGGCCAGCCCGCGCGTCGGAACTCCTCGTGACGGGACAAACTGTCATCGCGAAAGAAGCCGCACTCATCGGAATTGTGCGTCAAATCGTTCAGGCGGGTGAGCTTATCTCCGCGGCTGTACTCATCGCCCGTCGCGCGACTTCTGGCGGCAATCGGCGTTAGCAGTCGCGCCGATATCGTGCATCCGGTAATTGTAGGGTGCGTCGTTAGACGCACCGATTTTTGTAATGGGCCGCTACGAGCCTCCAAAAGGCGGCTGGTCTAACGACCAGCCCTACATTTGAAGCTATCGCGCGACCGCATTCGACGCTGCTTCGCCACCCTCGCGCGATGGGAACAAACCACGTATACTGCTCGTGGCGGCTGATTTATTGCGGTTATACGGCTGCGTTTTTCACCCGATTTCATTCTCGAGGCTGAAGCTTTGGCAAGCTCCGTCATTCAAACCGCGATTCGATCCGACTCCCCCGATTTCGAAAAGAATCATCGCCGCATGATCGATCGCCTCACCGAAATCAAGAATGAAGAGGAAACGATACGCCAGGGCGGAGGCGCAAGAGCCATTGACGCGCAGCACAAAAAAGGCCGGCTGACGGCTCGCGAACGAATCGCCAAGCTGATCGATCCGGGCAGTGAATTCTTTGAACTGGGCCTCTACGCCGCCTACGAAATGTACGGAGAGTGGGGCGGCGCGCCTTCAGCAGGAACAGTCACCGGCTTGGCCCACGTCGCCGGACGCCTTGTAATGATTGTTGCGAACGACGCGACCGTAAAAGCAGGCTCGTTTTTCCCGATGACTGCGAAGAAAGTCATCCGCGCGCAAAACATCGCCATCGAAAATCGCATTCCGACAATTTATCTCGTAGACTCCGCCGGAATTTTTCTACCCCTCCAGGAAGACGTCTTCCCCGACACAGATGATTTCGGCCGTGTCTTTCGAAATAACGCCGTCATGAGCGCGATGCGCATTCCGCAGATCACGGCGATCATGGGGATGTGCGTGGCGGGCGGCGCTTATTTGCCGGTGATGTGCGATCACATTCTCATGACCGATGGCAGCGGCCTATTTCTCGCCGGCCCGGCCCTCGTTCAAGCCGCAATCGGACAAAAAACTTCGGCGGAAGAACTCGGCGGCGCGAAAATGCACGCGCAGATCAGCGGCACCGTTGATTTTCGCGAGCCTGACGACGAGTCCTGCCTAAAGCGAATTCGCGCCCTGGTCGATAAAATGGGGCATCCGGCTGGCGCGCCTTTCGACCACCGCAAGCCCGAGCCGCCTGCGCTGCCCGCCGAGGAAATCTACGGGATTTTCTCCTCCGAGCCGGGAAAGCAGTACGACATGCGTGAAATTATCGCGCGGATCGTGGACTCGAGCCGCTTTGAGGAATATCGCGCCGAATACGGCCAGACGATTCTTTGCGGCTACGCGCGAATCGGCGGCTGGGCCGTCGGCATCGTCGCGAACAATAGGAAGCACGTCCAAATCGCGGCGGCCGGCACGGGCGAGAAGCGGATGGAGTTCGGCGGCGTCATTTACGCGGAGTCGGCTGACAAGGCCGCGCGTTTCATTCTCGATTGCAATCAGAATCTCATTCCCCTGATCTTCCTCCACGACGTGAACGGCTTCATGGTCGGCAAAGAGGCCGAGTGGAGCGGAATCATTCGTGCCGGCGCGAAAATGGTGAATGCCGTGGCCAATAGCGTTGTGCCGAAGATTACCGTGATTTGCGGCGGCAGCTTCGGCGCCGGGCATTACGCCATGTGCGGCAAGGCCTACGATCCCCGATTCGCTTTCGCCTGGCCGACGGCGCGCTACGCGGTGATGAGCGGCGATGCCGCCGCGAGCACGCTCGTCGAGATCAAAATCAAGCAGCTCGAACGTGAAGGAAAGAAAATCACAGAAACTGACAGGAAGGAACTGTACGAGTCGACTCGATCAACGTACGAGCACCAAACCGATCCTCGCTACGGAGCGGCGCGCCTCTGGGTGGACGCGATCATTGACCCGGCGCACACCCGAGACGCTTTGATTACCGCGCTATCCGCCGCCGCTCTGAACCCGGAAGTTCGCGAATTCAAGACGGGCGTGCTTCAGACCTGAGCGGTTGATCCGAAAAACACCAATTTTCTATGCCCAACGAAGAAGTAAAAATCATCGAGTGCCCGCGCGACGCGTGGCAAGGCCTGAAGGATGTTCTTCCGACTGAAGTGAAAGTCGAGTACCTGAGCGGATTGCTCGCTCTGGGCTTTAATCACCTCGACGCTGTCAGCTTCGTTTCCCCAAAGCACGTGCCGCAAATGGCGGATAGCGAAGACGTGATGCGACGGTTGAGCCACGCAATTTCCGCAGCCAATCCGCCGGAAATCATTGGAATCATCGTGAATGAGCAGGGATTGAATCGAGCGCTCTCAGCGCCGGGAGTAACCACGATCGGCTATCCCTACTCGATCTCCGCGTATTTCCGGCGCGCGAATGCCAACATGTCCCGCGACGAGTCGCGCGCCCTGGTCGAAAAGATTCGCGCGGAAACCAAGGCGGCCGGACGCGATCTGGTCGTCTACATCTCGATGGCATTCGGAAATCCGTATGATGAGCCCTGGGGCCCTGAAATTGTGGAAGACGCGTTGATTTGGCTCAAGGACATTGGAGTGCGAACCGTCTCCCTTGCGGACACAGCGGGGAGCGCCACCGCGGATGATGTCGCCGAACTTTTTCGCGCGGTGAAAGATTCCGTAGCCGGGGTCGAGTTGGGCGTCCATTTGCACAGCCGCCCCGAAAGCGCAGCCGAGAAAGTCCTCGCCGCATACGAAACCGGTTGCCGGCGCTTCGATGGCGCATTGACCGGTCTTGGCGGCTGTCCTTTCGCAGGCGACGAACTCGTCGGCAATATTCCAACGGAAACTGTCCTGGCAACGCTCGCGGCTCGCGGCGTCTCGACCGGCATCGATACGAAATCGCTCGCGATCGCCTGTGCGATGACGGGAAGAATTCGCGAAGTATACGCACATGCATGAGAAATCCGCGGCCGCTCCGGCGAAATTGACATGGCTTATCAGACGCTGAAACTCGAGTACGACGGTGCTCTGGCGATCCTCACGCTCGCTCGCCCCGACAAGCGCAACGCCATCTCGACACAGATGATCGAGGATTTGCTCGCCGCGCTCGCCGAAGCGCAATCGAGCGCCGCGCGCGTCGTCATTCTCACTGGCGAAGGCAAGGCGTTCTGCTCGGGCATGGATCTAGACGAACTGCGCGCGATTGCCACGAGAACTCCCGCGGATCATCTCGAAGACTCGCGCCGGATGGCGCGCCTCTTTCGCACCGTGTACTCATTTCCGAAGCCGCTCATCGCAGCGGTCAACGGCCATGCGTTGGCTGGCGGCTGCGGTCTCGCCACGCTCGCGGATTTCACGATCGCCGTTCCCGAGGCAAAATTCGGCTATACCGAAGTGCGCGTCGGCTTTATCCCGGCTCTCGTTTCCGTTTTTCTTCGCCGCCAAATCGGCGAAAAACGAGCGCGCGATCTCGCGTTGACTGGGCGTTTGTTTGACGCCGCGGAGGCACAGGCGATTGGTCTTGTTGACATGGTGGTGCCCGCGGCCGACCTGATGACGGAGGCGCGCAAACTCGCGGCGAACTTAATCGCCGCGAGCCCGACGAGCCTGTTGCGAACGAAACGCCTTATCGTCCAATTTTCCGAAGCCGATCTCGATCGAGAAATCTCGATGGCGATCAAAGAAAACGCCGACATCCGTTCCACCCCGGATTTCCGCGAAGGCGTGGCGGCGTTCCTCGAAAAGCGCCCTCCCAAATGGACTGGCGGGTGATTCTCCGCGGGTTCAACGGCTGACGTTCGCAACTGCCTCTGGTACACTTTTTCGCCGATGCCTGAAGAAGCTCACATGCGCGCCGATCGCAACGCAATGCAGTTCCACGACACCATAGTTCGCGTCCGATACGAAGAGACCGATCAGATGGGCGTGGTCTACTATGGCAATTACTACACGTGGTTTGAAATCGGACGCGTGGAGCTTTGCCGCCAACTTGGCTTCGAATACAAACTGATGGAAATCGAGGACGACAGTTTCATCGTCGTCGCGGAATCGTCGTGCCGCTACCGGCGTCCGGCGAAATTCGATGACCTTTTGCGCGTTCGCACTCGCGTCTCGCAGGCGCAGCGACGCACCATTCGCTTTGCCTACGAAATTATCCGTGACGCCACGAATGAGCTGATAGCCACGGGCGAAACCTTCCACGTCATCTGCGATCGGCTAGGCCGCCCGAAGTCCTTGCCGGAAAAATATAGGGGATATTTCGACATCGCGCCCCTCCCGCACGCGGATCACGCCCATCCGGCGCAACCGATCGTGGATTCGTCCAAGCCGCAATCATGACCATCGCGATTAATGGAAATGACCTGACGCTCGAGCACCTCTACGACGTCGCGCTAGCTGGGCAGGATGTCACGCTCGCTCCGGAAGCCCGCGAACGGATGAATGCGTCCCGCGCCGTAATCGAGCGCCTGGTCGCGTCTGACAAGGTCGCCTACGGCGTGAATACCGGCTTCGGAAAGCTCGCGTCGGTCCGGATCTCGCGCGATCAGATTCGTCAGTTGCAGACGAATTTAGTCCGCAGCCATTCCGGAGGCGTGGGACCTCCTCTTAGCGAAACGGAAACGCGCGCGATGATGCTTTTGCGCGCGAACGCCATCGCCAAGGGCTTCAGCGGCATTCGGCCGGTCGCTGCGGAAACTCTCTGCGACATGCTCAATCGCCGGGTGCACCCAGTCATTCCCTCGCAAGGTTCCGTCGGCGCTTCCGGCGATCTCGCTCCGCTGGCCCATCTCGCTCAGGTAGTGATCGGCGAGGGGGAGGCCAACTTCCAAGGCAAAATCTTGCCGGGCGGCGAAGCGATGAAACTCGCCGGTATCGCTCCCTTCGTTCTCGAAGCCAAAGAAGGCTTGGCATTGCTCAACGGCACTCAGGCCATGCTCGCGCTCGCTTCGCTCGCTATCCGCGCCGCGACGATTCTGGTTGACACCGCCGATGTCGCCGCGGCGCTGTCTGTAGATGCCCTGCGCGGCACGCCAACGGCCTTCGACGAGCGAATTGCGCGCGTTCGGCCTTACCCCGGTCACGCCACGACAGCCAGAAATCTCGCTCGACTCATCGCCGGCAGTGAGATCCGCGAGTCGCATCGAGCTCCGGCGCAAGACGCACGCGTGCAGGATGCCTATAGCCTCCGTTGCACCCCACAGGTACACGGCGCGGTTCGCGACGTCCTCGCGGAAGTTCGCGCAACGCTTTCGATCGAACTGAATAGCGCCACCGACAATCCTCTCGTCTTCCCCGATACCGGTGAGGTGTTGAGCGGGGGAAATTTCCACGGACAGCCACTTGCGCTCGCCGCCGATCAACTCGCGCTCGCGATTGCCACCCTCGCGGGAATCTCCGAACGCCGGACCGAGCAAATGACGAATCCCTTGACGAGCGGACTGCCGGCATTTCTCGTAAAAGAGGCGGGATTGAATTCCGGATTCATGATGCTGCAAATTACGGCGGCCGCGTTGGCTAGCGAAACGAAGATCTTTGCCGCGCCGCACTCGGTGGACTCGATTTCGACATCGGGAAATCAGGAAGATTACGTCTCGATGGGCATGGGCGCCGCGCGCCGGTTGAAGCCGATGCTCGAGAACCTCGAGAACATTCTCGCGATCGAACTACTTTCCGCTTGTCAAGGAGTCGATCTTCTCGCCCCGCTCAAAACCGGCAGCGACGCTCGTAAAGCCCTCGCCCTCGTGCGCGGGGCATCCAAGTTTGTAGATGCCGACCGCTCGCTCGCGCCGGATGTTGCCGCCGTCGGAGAGCTCATCGGCGCGGGCGAGTTCGCCGCGTTTGTCCGTTAGCTGAGCGCTTGAAACAAGAACTCTCCGAATCGAAATCCAGTGACGTAACTGAATGGCGGCTCGCCGAGCGAATAATGCCCGCAAGGCAACCGCAGCACTTCGCATGACACACCATCGTGCTGCAGCGCTTGGAGAAACTCTTCGGTTAGTTCACGCCAGAATGTAGGATCGTAAATCCCCGTCACTGCAAGCAGCTTCTTCCCTGTTCCGCGGAGTTTGCTGATGTATGGATACGGACTGATAGGCGCGAAAAAACGCTGGGCGTCTTCCGGCGACATTTTTGTCTTCATCGGGTCCCACACATTTGAAGTCGTCAGCCCGGTCACAAGCACGTCCCCGAAATAAGTCGAAACATGCAGAAATACACCAGCGCGGAACCTCCGTTCGTGCGCAAACGCGACGAACGCGATGGATGACCCTACACTCGTCCCGATGATTCCGAGCTTGTCGTAACCCCGCGACGCAAGCCAATCCACGCACCCGTGAACATCACAAACGGCCTGCCGATTAGCTTGCAGCGTCAGGCCGACGTTTGGGCCGACGAGATGATCCCCTCGCGGATGGTCGGGAATCGCGCGACGATCGTGATAGGGCAGGCTCAGCCGCAACGCCGAGATTCCGATTCGCTGGAGCCACCGGCAAACGCTTACCTGTTCGTGCCATTTCGCATTCCACTGCGAAAGCACGATGGCCGCAGGTCCGGTGTGTCGCGCCGGAAAGAAGCGGGCGTGAACCGTGTTGTTCACCGGCCACGGTGACTCAATCGCACTCGCGAACGTCAGTACGCCGGATTCTCCGGGTGCTTCCGCCGAGGGCGTAAACAGCATTTCGCTCTTGGGTTTCGGTGAATACCATTCATCACTCTCCGCTAAGGTCTCGGCGACGAATCGCTCCAAAAAATGCCGGGGATCGCGCTCCGTCGCGCTGCCGCCAATATGCTCGAGCCCCCATGCGAACGGCAGCGTTCGGCGGTTTTTCTCGTCCGCCCACCGCCGATGTTCGTAGCGGCGAATTCTTTGTTCGAACCAGGAGGCCGGCATCTCTTATCCCAGTATAGCGAGCGCGTGGGTGCAATCAAATCGCGCTGCGATGTTAGAACTCGGGCACCGTGCGCCCGGCGTGTCTTGAGCCACACGATTCGCTATGGCACAGTGCGAATATGCTTCCTGGAGCCTTAATCGGCGGGATTGTGTTTGTCTTCGGTCTCGCGATCGGTAGTTTTCTCAACGTCTGCATTCTCCGGATTCCCGCCGGAAGGTCCATTGTTCTTCCCGCGTCGTCGTGCCCAAAATGCAACACGCCCATCAAGCCTTGGGACAACATTCCGGTACTGAGTTATCTGATTTTGCGCGGAAAATGCCGCTCGTGCGGAACGAAGATTTCGCCGATGTATCCCGCGGTGGAATTTCTCACTGCCGCGCTATTTCTCCTGTGCTACCTCGCTTTCGGCGTCTCTTTGATGACGTTTAAGTGGTCGATTTTTTCCGCGATCATCGTCGTCCTCGTGTTCACCGACATTCGAGAGCGAATTCTCCCGGACCTCGTGAATTTCACGGGGTTCGCCATCGGCCTGGTTCTGAGCCTTTTCACGCCGCCCTCGGACGGAATCGCGCTTTGGCTGGCGGGACGCGTCTTTGCCTTTCCGCCGCCGCTGCCAGTCCTGTCGCTCACGGACTCATTGCTCGGAGCCGCGTTCGGAAGCGGAGTGCTCTGGGTTATTTCCGAAGGCTATTTCCGCCTGCGCGGCCGTGAGGGTATGGGACTCGGCGACGTAAAAATGATGCTCATGGCCGGATCGTTTTTAGGTTTGAGGCGCACGATCCTTACGATCCTCGGCGGTTCACTGCTGGGCACTGTAATCGGCCTCGCGATCATCATCATCCGGCGCAAGGGGACGGATTACGAATTGCCGTTCGGAGCATTTCTTGGCGGGGCCTCGTTGCTGGTGGTCTTTTTTGGCTCGCCGGTGGTCGAGTGGTATGTCTCACTTCTCAGGTTTCGGTGATTCTATGCTCGCGCAAAGTCTAATTTGTCTCATACCGGTGCCGGCCCGGCCCATTTCGCCCATTGGGTTTGGCATTGCAGCGGCATTCGGACTCGTGATCCTCGGTATCGTCGTCTTGGCTGTCATCGCCATCCGGAAATTGCTGCGCGATTCGAAAGATCCTGGGGATCGCGATTGGAGCGCTCTCAACGCCTCGGCCGAGAATCCATCGGCGTTCATGGCGGCGTCCATGCAAGGCGTCATCGAGAAGCTTCGCCAGCAGGAGCGCGAACTCGCGCGCCTGCACCGCCTCGAACAAGAGCGCGCGCGAGAGTCCGAGCGCATCACCGAAGAAGTCACTCGCAACATGCCCACCGGGCTTTTGCTCTTGAGCGCGAAGGGCGCCATCACCTCGGCCAATCCTGCCGCCGAAACTGCGCTTGGCTATACAGGCATGCAGTATCGCGCCTACTTCGAAGTTCTCGGCGCGGAATCTGATCTTTCAAGGATGCTGACCGCCTGCCTGCACGAAGGAAGAACGATTCATCGCGCGGAAGTGCAGTACGTCAAGCCCAACGGCGACGTGCGTCAACTCGGCGTCACAATCTCTCCCATCAAGCGCGCCGTGCCGAACTACTCGCGACCGAACACCGATGCGCCGATTGCCCTCGCGACCACCGATATCAAAATCATCGGCGCGCTGTGCCTGATGAGCGACCTCACCGAACTCACCGACCTCCAGCGGCAAATCCGTTGGAAAGAGAATCTGGCGGCGCTCGGCGAGATGTCCGCAGGCATTGCCCACGAATTCAAAAACGCGCTCGCCACGATATCCGGCTACGCGCAAATGATCCGCCACGAAGCGCCGCCAGGAGAACTCCTCGAAAACTCCGAGCGCATCCTGGAACAAACTCGCGCATTGACGCACGTTGTCACGGAATTCCTCCGCTTCGCGCGTCCTCTCGAGCTTTTCTATGAAGCAGTCCCCGTGGGCGGGTTGATAGACCGCGTCGCGGAAGAGATTCAGGAGGCGGTCACCGGAAGCATAATTCGAGCCGAGGGCGAGTTCATGGAGATCCCGTGCGATGAAGCGCTTCTCCGCCAAGCACTCCTAAACCTGATCCGCAACGCTGCTGAAGCCGTGCGGGATCGCGGATCGGAGGGCCGCGTCACGATTTCCGGTTCCGTGCAAGACCGTTTGGGCCGCCCGTGGCAACGAATTGCGGTGGCCGACAACGGCCCGGGAATTCCCGATCAGGACCTGGCAAAAATATTCCTACCGTTCTACACCACGAAGTCTGAAGGGACTGGACTCGGCCTGGCAGTCGTTCAAAAAGTGGCCATGCAGCACGGAGGTAGCGTCGAGGCCCGCAATCTGCCCGACGGCGGGGCCGAATTCATCCTCTGGTTACCTTTGCGACAGGACGCCGTGCCACAAGCATTTGCCCCCGTCGCCAGCCGCGTCTAAACTAAGCAGGACGATTGCCTTCGGCATTCGAAAGGCGGTGTGCATGCGGACCGGATTTTGGACGATCGGTAGTGCCATTTTCCTTCTATCAGCATTCGGAACAGCCGCGCAGCAGTCGACACAGAGCCAGCCAACTCCTGAGGCCAAAGCCCAAGTGCAGGCAGTTCCTGCGACGCCTGCCCCCTCTCTTGTTGACGCTGCGCGAAAGGCGCGGGAGCAGAGGAAATCCGAGCCCAAGGCCGCAAAAGTCTTCACGAACGATAACCTTCCGGACGCTGGCGGCGTCAATGTCGTCGGCGAGGCAACCGCTCCGGCACCCTCGGGAACCGGGACTGTCGCGCCTTCTCCGGCGGGAAGCGAGGAGCGAGCGTGGCGCGGCCGTTTCGCGACTGCTCGCGCAAAGCTCCAGCGCGACCAAGCCGATCTCGACTTAATGCAGCGCGAACTTGGCAAGCTCAGCGTGCAGTATTACCCGAACGACCCCACGAAGCAGATGATGCAGAGCGTCACGAATAGCGACCTTCACGACAAGCAAGCAAAGATCGATCAGATGCAGCAGCGAGTCAGCCAGGATCAAGCCGCGATCTCCGATCTCGAAGACCAGTTGCGAAAGTCGGGTGGCGATCCGGGCTGGGCGCGCTAGAATCTCCAGCACATGGAACCGGTCCTACTCGTAGAAGACAAGGCCGAGTTGCGCGCGATGCTGCGCAAGTTTCTCGAGCGGGCCGGCTACACCGTTGACGAAGCTCCCGACGGCAACTCCGCGATCGAAAAAGTTCGTGCCCGGCGATACCTCTTGGTTCTTTCCGATTTAAAGCTCCCTGGAAGTTCGGGTCTTGACGTTCTCCGCGAGGCGCGCCGCGTCGATGGCTCGCTTCCCGTCATTCTTGTCACCGCTTACGGATCCGTCGAAGAA
Source organism: uncultured Acidobacteriota bacterium (assembly GCA_963838705.1). Classification (GTDB taxonomy): domain Bacteria; phylum Acidobacteriota; class Terriglobia; order Acidiferrales; family UBA7541; genus Palsa-147. The sequence continues at coordinate 409,536 of CAWIRU010000009.1, forward strand.
GCCGTGACGGCCATGAAAGAGGGTGCGTTCGACTTCATCCAGAAGCCGGTCGATCTCGATCACTTGAAAATACTTTTGGATCGCGCGGCCCGTCAGCAGGAATTGCTCCGCGAGAATTTGCTGTTGCGCGAAGAATACGCCGCGCGTTACGGGTTTCCCCGAATCGTCGCCGAACATGCATCCATGAAGGAAGCGAGCCAGATTATCCAGCGCGTCGCAGCGACGGATTCCACGGCGCTCTTGCTCGGCGAGAGTGGAACCGGCAAAGAACTCTTTGCGCGAGCGATTCATCACTTGAGTCCGAGACGCGAGCAAGCGTTCGTCGCGCTCAACTGTGCGGCGATTCCCGAAGGCCTCGTCGAGAACGAACTTTTCGGCCACGAGCGCGGCGCCTTCACCGGAGCCGGCGCGCGAAAAATAGGGAAAATTGAACTCGCCCATCGGGGTACTCTTTTCCTCGACGAAATCGGCGAGCTTCCGCTGGCAACTCAGGCCAAGCTATTGCGCGTTCTGGAGGAAAGGCGATTCGAGCGCGTGGGAGGAACTTTGGCAGTCGAGGTAAATGTGCGACTGATTGCCGCCACAAATCGCGATCTGCATGCCGCCGTCGATGAAAAATCGTTTCGCGAAGACCTCTATTTCCGAATCTCTGCCGTGCCTATCACGATTCCGCCTCTCCGCGACCGCGGAGATGATATTTATCTCCTCGCCGAGCACTTCCTCGAGCGATTCCGCCGGGAATTTCGCAAGCCTGGACTCGTGCTCTCCGATGAAGCCAAAGCCGCGATGTTAGGTTATCGCTGGCCTGGCAATGTACGCGAATTGCAAAACGCGATCGAGCGCGCCGTGATTCTGTCTCCCGGACCGGAGATCGATGCGGCGGCGCTACAACTTCCATCCGCTCGGCCAACGCGAGAGCAGTTACCCGGCGGAATGCTGAACGAGGAATTCCTCTGGGAGGGCCCTCTCGAAGAAGTCTCGCAACGCGCTGTGGCGCACGTCGAGCGCTTCAAAATCGAAAACGCGCTTCGAGAATCGAAGTGGAACAAGACGCGCGCCGCGGAAAAGCTCGGAGTGTCCTACAAAACGTTGCTCGGCAAAATCAAGGCTCTCCGCCTCGAGAATTAGCTCGCTCGAAGGGCCGATAATTCCTCTAGGGCTTTCTGCCGGAATGCAGAGCAACGCTCCCGAAATTCCAAAGCTCAAACCGCGCGTCCACAAATCCGGCGCGCTCCATCCATCTCGACAATTCCGAAGGCGATGGAAATTTTGCCACCGAACCCGGCAGATAGGAGTATGCCTCCCGGTTCCCAGAAATGGCGCCGCCGACTCGTGGCAAGACGTGCCGGAAGTAATAACGAAATGCAGCCGCGCCGATACCCTTCTGGGGATCGGAAAACTCTAGAATCCCAACCCTGCCGCCCTTCCGAAGAACCCGCATAATCTCCGACAAGCCGTTCTCGTAGTTTGCGAGATTCCGGAAGCCGAATGCTGCCGTCACGAGATCGAAGCTATCCGATGCGAACGGAAGCGAAAGCGCGTCCGCCGCGAGAAACGAAGAGCTGTGCCGCGAAGCGGTTGCCTTCTCGCGCGCTCGCCTGAGCATTGGCAATGCGAAGTCGGTGCCCAGAACTCTCGCAACATCACCATTCGCAAGTTTCGAGATCTTCGCTTGCCGTTCGAGAGCAAATGTAAGGTCGCCGGTGCCGCAGCACAGATCGAGAACGCGAGCATTCGGCTGGGCCAGGACGCGCGCAAATCGCTTCGCCGTCCGCCGGCGCCAAATCCGATCGAGCGAAAGAGAAAGCAAATGATTTAGAAAATCGTATCGAGGCGCGATGCGGCCAAACATTTCACGCACGCGAATCCCAGCTTCGGCCTCGTCACGAGCGCCATCGGGCCGCGTTCCAGAAAGCGCCGACGCATGTTCGTCTCCGGAGGTAACGGACCGCGATTCGATTCCCGGACGCGTCATCGCGAGCCCCGCGCCAGTCGCGCCACTTCCGGAGCCTCTCGAATTGCCTCGACCGCCAAACGATCAGGAATCTCGACGCCCCATTCGACGCGTCCAATCGCGACCGGCAGTACCCAACGAATGTGCCCTTTATTTGATTTCTTGTCGCCACGCATCAGTTCGAGCAATCGTGTCGGACGAGTTCTTCCGGTGCCCGGCAGAGGTCCAACGCTCATCACGAGACGCGCAATCCTCTCCGCCTGCGCTGGATTGATCCGATTTGTCGCCACAGCGAGCAGCGTAGCAATCAGCATGCCCCACCCCACGGCCTCGCCGTGGAGATGCCGGCGGTAGTTTCCTGCCGTTTCGAGCGCGTGCCCGAAAGTATGGCCAAAATTCAGCACTTGCCGTAGCCCGCATTCTCGCTCGTCCCTTGATACGATCGAGGCCTTCGCGCGAATACAGCGCGACATGAGCCGCTCCACCGCGCGCGGATTTCGACGCAGCTTCTCTCCCATGTTCGCTTCGAGCCACGCAAACGATTTTGCGCCAACGATGTTGGCGTACTTTGCGCCTTCGTAAAGACCTGAACGGAACTGCGCGTCGGGAAGCGTCTGCAGAAAAACGGGATCGGCGACGACGGCTACGGGGGGATAGAACGCGCCGACAAGATTCTTACCTTCTAGCAAATTCACTCCCGTCTTCCCGCCAATCGAGCTGTCAATTTGCGCGACCAACGTCGTCGGCACGTGAATCAGCCGAACCCCGCGGAGGTAGCTCGCCGCGACGAATCCGGCCACGTCGCCCACGACTCCTCCGCCCACGGCAACAATCACCGAACGGCGTTCCGCGCCCGCACGATGTAGTTCGCGGCAAAGCTTCTCCACGGTTGAGAGGGTCTTGGCGCTCTCGGAATCGTCGAAAAGAATCGGTGCGCCCGAGCGGGACTTTCCGAGCGCCTTCGCAATATTGCGGCCGCAATTCTTCCAGACGCGCGGCGAACTCAGCAGAAAGACTCCCGTCGCATCGCCTTGCTTCGCGATCACGCCTCTCAAATGACGGATTGCGCCGCGTCCGCACAGGATTCGATACGTCCCCGATTCCGCTCGAACGGTGAAGGTTTGCATCAGATCCTGCCGCAGAACGCATATCTAATTTCAACACAAAATGTGAGTGGAATATCGCGCTGCCGGATGCCCAATTTCATTTGGAAAATGTAACACAAGTGCGGAACGAGCCCCGCGCTATTGGCCCTTCTGGCGTTCAGCCGTCCGGTTCTGCAGATCATCGATAGTAGCCAAGATCACGTGGCCGACGATTCCAAGGCTTCGTGCGCTCACCTTGTCCATCGTGTCGTCGGAGGTATGCCAGGCGGGAAAATCCTCGGTGCAGCAGTCAATGATATCCACTGCCGCGACATGCCGTTTCATAAAAGGCAGATGGTCGTCTTCGATGGGGCGCGAACTGGCTAGGAAATAATTTTGATATCCGAACGCGGCAGCTTTCGACCACACCAAGTCCGTCAGCCACCCCGTCGAGTTCGTGTCCTTGCGAATCTTCAAATCCTTCGGCCCAATCATGTCGGCGAGGATGACGGCTTTAACGCGCTTCAGATCCCCCGATAATGCCATTCGCGCGGCAAGTTCCCTGCTGCCATATACGCTGTCGTCCTCGTTCCATTCCACAAACGCTTCTTCGCCGTCAAGAAACGCAATCCAGACACCCAGTGGTTCCTTCTTCGGACAAAGGTCGCGCGCCATTTCAAGCATTAAGCCGGTCGAAGAGCCGCCGTCAACAGCGCCGACAAAGTTATCCTGCCGCTTCGTATCGTAGTGAGTGAGCAGGAGAATAATGTCGTTCGTCTTTCCGGGAATCTTGGCGATGATGTTCTTCATCGGAACCGAACCGATCGGCGTGGACGAATTGAAATCGTCCTCGTCAAATGTGCAGCCGCTCTTGGTCAGCTCAGCGCGGATAAAGTCCTGTTCTCGGTGAATACCGTCTGTATTTGGCTGGCGGGGACCGATCGCGACAATCTTGGTAGTGTACTCGTAAGCGCGCGCCCCGTCGAGTCCACCCGTCTTATCTGCGGGGAGCGCGTCAGACGCGCCGCTCGAATCGGGCACGGCAGTCCCAGACACTTGCTGTGGCGCTGTGCCCGATGAAGCGCCGCCGGACTTAGCCGTACCGTCTCCGCACGCGCTCAGTCCGAGAGTCATCAGAGCCGCTAGGATCGCCGTTGCCGCTGCATCGATCTTCATTTGCCTAGCCGGCCCCCTCTCGCGCCGCTGTCTGCTTTTCGCGCTTCCGGACAACCAAGTAAGAAACCCCGATACCGATGAAATAGAGAGCTAGCAAGACACCCATGAACAGAACCATCGTCGTGGCGTCTGGAGTCGGCGTCACGATCGCAGCGAGTAGCGTAATCACGAGGACTGCGTACCGAATATTCTTCCAAAGAAATCTCGGCGTCACGATGCCGAATAGCGACAAACAGAAAATCAGAACGGGAAGTTCAAAGATTATTCCGAGGCCCAGCAGCACGACCAGGATCAGATCGAAATACTCGTTGATGCTAATCAGGGGTTTGAACGGCCCCTGAAATCCGATGAGGAATTTCAAAATGTAAGGGAGGCTCACGAAATACCCGAACGCGATCCCGCACAAGAACAGCGCGAGCGAGGAAAATATAAACGCGGTCACCGCGCGCCGCTCGTGGCGATAAAGCCCGGGCGCGATGAACATCCACACCTGATACAGAACCACCGGCGACGCAATCACGATGCCCAGGTACAAACCGAGATTGATCAGCAAGCTGATCACCCCGGTCGGATTGGTGTAGACCAGCTTGTCTTCGAAGTGGGCGGCGCGCAGCGCTGCCAGCATCGGGCGAGCCATGTAGGCGAACACCTTACTGGAAACCGCGACGCCGATCATCATTCCGACCGCGATCGCAATCGCCGAATTGATGATTCGCTTTCTCAGCTCGACCAGATGGTCGAAAAACGACATCCGGCCACCGTCCTCATCTTCGTGTGTTGAGGCGGCCTGATTGGCGAACGGGAGGTCAGGTTGAATATCGGTGGCCATCACTTAGCGTCGGAGGAAGACTCTTGAACGGCAGTGCTCTCTGTCGCGATCTCAGTGGCTCCCACTTCAGCGGCCCCAGCTTCGCCAGCCCCAATTTCAGGAACCCCATACCGAGCGGATTGCGTCTCGGCCGCCGCCGCGGGTTGCGCGAGCGCCGTTTGAGCCGAACGAACCGCGGCCTCACGCACTTCCAGTTCACGTTTCCTTTGCTCGATAGCTTGTGACTCACGCTCCAGTTCCCGCATGTGCTCATCGAACGTCGAGCGCAGGTCCCCCGTCGCTCGGCGGAATTCCGCCATGATTTTGCCCAAATTCCGCGCCAATTCGGGCAGCTTTTGCGGCCCAAAAACAACCAGTGCCACGATGAAAATAATAATCAGGTGAGGAATACTGAGCATCGAGGTGGCAATTTCGCCTTCGTTTGCATCATAGAGTAGGGCATGTGGCGTGTCAAACCGCCCGAAACTTGTGTGCTATACTGATTTTGAAGCGGGGCGCGGGAGGAAATACAAGAAATGGAAACATCCAAGCGGGGCCTGTTCTTATTGATCGGCGTTCTGGCGGTATCTGCCGTTCTCGGAGGGCTCTACGGCCCTTCCGTGAAAGCGACCGCGGCCGGCGCCAACGATATCCAGGACTCGGTTAAGTCCTTCACTCGCGTACTCGCGATCGTCCAGCAGAACTACGCCAACACCGTGGACACCGATAAGGCCATTTATGACGGGGCGATTCCGAACATGCTCCGCGTACTTGACCCGCACTCCTACTTCTTTGATCCCAAGCAGTACGCCACCTTTCGTGAGGAACAACAGGGCCGCTATTACGGCGTTGGCATGACGGTTGCCGCCCGCGAAAATTATACTTACGTCGTCGCGCCAATGGTCGGGTCGCCAGCGTACAAGGCGGGCATCCGTCCCGGCGACACAATTCTCAAAGTTGACGACAAAGCCTGCGACGGCCTCGACACGACTCAGGTCGCGGATCTCTTGAAGGGTCCCAAAGGCACCGAAGTTAAGATTTCATTGGGCCGCGAGGGCTGGGATAAACCCATAGTGGTCAGCGTGATTCGCGACGAAATCCCCCGCCCCGGCGTGGATTTCTATTCGGTCGTCCGGCCCGGAATCGGATACGCGCGCGTTTCCGCGTTCAATGAAACGACGGACACTGACCTCGCCGCCGCGCTCAAGGATCTCGATGTTTCGCACCTGGACGGCATGATTCTCGACGTGCGCGGCAATGGCGGCGGATTGCTGCAGCAGGCCGTCGGCATCGGGGACATGTTCCTAGAGAAGAATCAGCTCGTGGTGTCGTTCCATGGCCGCTCCGCTCCGGAGCGCCGCTTCTACGCGGTGCGCGGCAATCAGGGCGTCACTGTTCCGCTGATCGTGCTCATCAACGGGCAAAGCGCTTCGGCGTCGGAGATCGTCGCGGGCGCAATTCAGGATCACGATCGCGGGTTGGTCGTCGGCGAGACGAGTTTCGGAAAGGGGCTCGTTCAAACGCAATTTCCTCTCAGTGAAGAAACCGCGATGCTCCTCACGGTTGCTCGCTACTACACACCCAGCGGCAGGCTGATTCAACGCGACTACAAGAACGTGTCGCTTTACGATTATCACTACAATCCGAAGCCGCCGCGCCAGCCCGAAGTGAAGCTCACCGATAGCGGCCGCCAGGTTTTCGGACAGGGCGGAATTACTCCCGATATCATCGTGCCGGCCCCGAAGCTCGATCCGTTCGAAGAAACTCTGATCCGCCGCGGAATCTTTTATCCCTTTCCGCAGGGCGTCGGAGATTTCACGCGGCATTTCCTAGGCGAGAAGCCCAGTGTCTCCAAGAACTTTGTGGTTGATGATGGAGTGCTCGCGGAATTTCGCCGATACCTCGAATCCGAGCACGTCCGCTATTCCGACGAAGACATCAAAGACAACCTCGATTGGCTCAAGTGGAGAATCAAGCGCGAGGTGACTACGTCTGTCTTCGGATTAAACGAAGGCTACAAGGTAGAGCTCGAAAACGACGCGCAACTCGACAAGGCCCTCGCGGCGATTCCGCAAGCCAAGGCCCTCTACTTGAACGCGCGCAAAATCGTTGCGCAGCGCCAGGTAGTGCCGGAACAGCAGCCCTAAGCCGACGTAATTCCAACCGCCTGCTTCGGTATTGGGCTGCGTCCTACGGCTGGCTTCCCCATGTCCCACTCCTGTTAATTTCCTATCTTCCGATTTCTGTGGCTCTTCTCTTCCCGACACCTATTGCCGTGATGGAACGCAAATCGCACACGGCAGCCACATTTCGCGCCTTGCAGAATTAACCTTGTTCGGTACCTCTCAGAGCCGTGATGAACCCAGCGCCAACGAAGCGATTCGTTCCGGGAATCCTCGCGTGGCCGGACACGAAGTCTCGGTGGATTCTCGCCGCCGCGTGGATCGGCTTTGTCGGGGTAGCCACATTCTGCGCGGTGGCGTTTGCGTCCAGTCCTTGGCTAACAGCATTCGGCGATTTATCACTCTGCCTGGTCGCTGCCTTCGCGACCGTGGCGCTCCTTTCCAACGTCTCCGCGCCGCCGAGGCGCAGTCAAGCTTTCTGGTTTCTGTTCGGCCTTGGAATCGGCACGTGGTTGTTGGGACAGATCATTTGGACATATTTCGAGGTCGTTCTTCGCCAGGACGTGCCGAATCCTTTCATTGGCGACGTGATCCTGTTCCTTCACTCCGTGCCGATGATCGGCGCACTCGCCCTGCGTCCGCACGATCGCCGCGAAGACCTTCGGATGCACCTCGGATATGTTGATTTCACGCTTCTGTTGATTTGGTGGGTGTATCTCTACCTGTTCGTCGTCATTCCCTGGCAATACGTCTCGCCTAACGTATATCTGTACGGCAAAGCGTTCGATACGCTCGAGGGCGCCGAAAATCTGCTTTTGGCAGCAGGTCTCGGTGCTCTCTATCTTCGCGCAAGAGCCGAATGGAAGACGATCTACGCGCATCTCTTCTGCGCGGCGTTTCTAATGACGATCGGCGCTTATATCTCGAACATCGCGATCGATGCGAATCTATACTACGCTGGAGGCCCGTTCGATTTGCCCCTCATAGCTGCGCTCACTTGGTTTGGCACGGCCGGCGTGATCGCGCATCAAATTCGGCCGCAAAGCGAACTCGACTCATCACGCCGCCACGGGCCAAGCGCGTGGCCGGCGCGTCTCGCGATGGCCGCAGTCTTTTCGATACCGCTCATGGCCCTCTGGACGGCGATGCTGAGCACGGCGCCGCCCAGCGTCCGCGAATTCCGCTTGGCCCTGACTCAGATCACGGTTCTAGTCGTCGGCCTGCTCATTGTTGTGCGCCAGCGTCTCGTGGATCGGGAGAGGATGCGACTCCTTCGCGCTTCAGAAGACGCGCTCGAAAATCTGAAGCGGCTGCAGGCGCAGATGATTCAATCCGAAAAGCTGGTGTCGCTAGGCCAGTTAGCGGCCGGCGCAGCACACGAGATCAATAATCCGCTCACCGGAATTCTCGGCTACTCGGAACTGCTCGCCGACGAACCCGGCCTGACGGACAAGCAGCGCGCCTTGGCCGATAAAGTGGCCGCCCTGGCGCGTCGCATTAAAGCGCTCGTGACGAATCTCCTGAGTTTCGCTCGGCGAGTTCCCGCCGAAAAAACTCTGATTGACGTCGGAGTGGTGATTGGCAGCGCGCTGAATCTCAATCATCTCGATGTGCGCGGCAAGAACATCCGCATCGAGTACGATCCCGCAACGTCCCTGCCGCACGTCCGCGGCGACGCCAATCAGCTGATGCAAGTTTTTTTCAATCTTGTTGACAACGCGGTCGATGCTCTTGAGGAAGTTGGCGGCGGAGTGCTTTCGATTCATGCCGCAGCCGAGGGATCGAACGTCGTCATTGAAGTCTCCGACACCGGCCCAGGGATCAAATCTCCCGACCACGTCTTCGACCCGTTCTTCACGACGAAGCCCGTAGGCAAGGGCACGGGTCTCGGCTTGAGCATTTGCTACGGAATCGTTCAGGAGCATCTAGGCACGATCGAGTGCTTCAATCGGCCCGGCGGCGGCGCTACGTTCCGCGTTACGTTTCCGCTGGCCGCGCCTCCCGTGCCCTCGAACGAGTTGGCTGAGATGCATCACGGTTAGTCTTAGCTTATCCTTAGGCCACATCCCAAGTGCCGCGCGCTAGCCAAACGATAACTTAGCATTCAGACTAGAAGCTGCGTGGGGCTTTATGCCCAGCGGCATTTCGCCGCGGTCCGTGGAGCGAGTGGATGGACGTTCCTAAAACTGCCGAGGGAAGGCGCTCGGCGATCGTTGAAGAGTCTTCGGGTTCAGCGCCGAAGACTGCCGGCGGTGCTCCTTCGGGATCATATAGCGGGGAATCGCCCGCACCGCCGGCGAACGCCCCGCCGAAACCGGCAGCGGCTCCGCCAATAGCAGCGAGGCCACCGGCCCCGCCCGCCTCTCCGAATGCAGGTTCGCCTAACCCTGCCGCGACTCCGGCGCCGGCCGGCGCACCAAGACCCGCTCAGCCAACAACACCGAGAGTTGCGCCGGCTACTCAGAATACAACTGGAGCTGCAAACCCGACGCTCGCGGCCATGCCCGCGCCGGAACTCATCACCAAAATGTTGAAGGCCGCGCCAAAGACGAGCGACCTGATCTTTTCGCCCGGGCGCGCTCCGATGGTTGAACTCCACGGCCAACTGCGCCAACTGAAAATTGACAACGTCACGGTCATGACACCTGAAGACACAGCGAGGATCGCGGCCGAATTGATCGGGCGGAATACGATAGCCGTGCAGAAGCTCCGGGACGAAGGTTCTTGCGATATATCCTACAGCCTTCCCAAGCTATCGCGGTTTCGCGTGAATATTTTCACGCAGCGCGGGAGCTGCGCCATCGTGATGCGCGTTATTCCGAGCGTCGTGCCGACCTTTACCGAACTCAATCTTCCGATGGAGCTCTCGAACATCGCCGGTCTCCGTAACGGCATCGTTCTCGTGACCGGCCCGACGGGTTCCGGAAAATCGTCCACGCTTGCCGCCGTAGTAAACCAGATCAACGAAGAGAAGGCGTATCACGTCTTGACGATCGAGGACCCGATCGAATTTCTGCACACTCACAAGATGTCCACGATTCACCAGCGCGAACTGCACAGCGATACGCCGAGCTTTGCACTGGCGCTCCGCGCCGCGTTGCGCCAGGCCCCCAAGGTGATTCTGGTCGGCGAAATGAGGGACAAAGAGACGATCGAAATCGCTCTCGAAGCTGCCGAAACGGGCCACCTCGTCCTTTCCACTCTCCATACGATTGACGCCTCAAAGACAATCGAACGCATCGTGGGCGTCTTCCCCCTCGGCGATCAACAGGCGATTCGCGCGCGGTTTTCGAAAGCGTTCCGCTACATCGTGTCCCAACGCTTGATTCCGCGAGCCGATGGCGCCGGCCGCGTCGCGGCGATGGAGATTTTGAAATCCACCATGCGTACGAGAGAGTACGTCGAAAAGGGCGAAAGCGAAGGCAAGTCGCTCGTGGACGCGATGCGCGACGGTTCGACCGAGGGAATGCAGTACTTCGATTTCGAACTCGAGAAATACATGCGCGCGGGAATTATTGACGTTGAAACCGGGCTATCTTATGCGACGAACGCCGGCAACCTGCGCCTACAAATCACGGACCTCATCGACGAACAGAACGAACGCCTCCCAATCAACGCTTAGTACGCAATCAACTACATAATTGCCGCGCGCCTATTACCGCGCGTTGCCGCGCTCAGGCAGCCGCCCGACTAGAGGGAAATCAGTCGCGGATTGGGCGCTGACTGCATCACGAACTGCAATTTCAAAGCAACTTGGAATCGGCCATCGGGAAGCTGATTCAAGCGCACCACTTCCCCGAGGTACTCCCAGCCGGTGTTCTTGTTCGACGAAGAAAAAGGATATGTGACAAGCACTTGCATCCCCGCGTAGTACGAATCCCTCCACGTCATAACGTTCAGGCAACCGCGAGATACGTTCGTGGTCGAAGTCACGTCGTCAAAGTTCCCATCGTTAAATCGAACGGGACGCAGCCGCACAGGAATCAGAACCGAGGCGCGAGCGGCGCGGCGCCGGTCGCTCGATCTCATGGTACCCGCCTCATGGATTTCGTCGCCGGAGATCGGCGGGACTGGGTTTAGAGAACTCATAAGACACCTCGGTTCAATGGATCCGGCTGCCGGATGGCCAGCCGAATCGTCAAATTGAGATTGCCGATTTCGTCTGGCAGGGTCGATGGTACGAGCGTACCAAAGGGGCCGTACGACGACGCTGGTGCGAAGTGAAACTAGGGATGGGCCTTGAATATCTGGTGGACGAGAGGGGATTCGAACCCCCGACCCCCGCGTTGCGAACGCGGTGCTCTCCCAACTGAGCTACTCGCCCACCGGCACGAATTATTCTATCAGACACGCACGCGAGAGCAACACGCGCGTTCCCCGTCGACAGCACGATTAGGCTAAACAGGGGCAACAGCCCGGCGGAAAGGAGTGCTAGCTTGCTAGAATTGAATCATGGCGATCCGACTGATTGCGATGGACATAGATGGGACTCTGCTCGATAGCCGCTGGCAGATCCCAGAAGCGAATCGCATCGCCGTCGCGGAAGCGGCCGCGCGCGGCATCGAGGTGGTACTCGTCACCGGCCGCCGATTTGATTTTGCGCGCCCCGTTGCGGAGCGATTGCCTTGCGATTTGCTCTTGATCGTCAACAACGGCGCTCTCATCAAGTCGCTCGACGGCCAAACGCATTTCCGCCGGCTGCTTCCCCGCGCCACGGCGCGGAGCGTCCTGGAATCCACTGAGGGATTTCGCTCGGGAGCCGCGCTGATATTCGACCGGTCAAAGATCGGCCAGATTGTGCTGGAACATATCGACTGGGCCGATCCCGTCCGCCGCGCTTATTTCGAGAGAAACAGCGAATTCATCACACAATTCTCGCCGCTCGAAGATGCTCTCGACGAGGATCCGATCCAAGTGATGTTTACGGGTGGTTTGGCCAGGATGCGTGCGGCGCACAAGCTCCTGCAGAATGCTCCGATCGCCCGCGACTACAGCCTCGCCATCACCGAATACGAGGACAAGGACTTTTCAATTCTCGACGTAATTTCCCCAACCTGCTCGAAGGGCTCGACGCTCGAAGAATGGACACGCAGGCGAGGGATTCCCAGCGAGGAGGTCATGGCGGTCGGCGACAATTGGAACGACCTCGACATGCTCGAGTTCGCAGGGTTACCGGTGGTGATGGGCAATAGCATCCCGGAGTTGAAATCTCGCGGCTGGCCAGTTACGCTAACTAACGACGAAGGCGGCCTCGCGGCTGCCATCCGGACATACGCTTTCGGGGAATGAGCATCTAAGTAGACTCGATGCGGCGAATCGCTTACATACTGGTGTTAGTCGCCTTGGGCGCAACCAGCGCGCGGGCCGATTACGCCGTGCTTCGTTCGGGAGAGCGATTGCACATCACCAGCTACGAGCGCACTGGCGATTCGATCCGGCTGTGGATAGCCGGAGGCGCCGTCGAGATTCCCGCGGACAGCGTCGTGAGCTTTGAACCAGAGGATGTTTTTCCGGCGAATGCTCCGGCGCCCACCGCGACGAAGAAGCTCGACGACATCATTCACGCGGCCGCGACACGCCACGGAGTTGACGAAAAACTGATTACGAGTGTTATTGCCGCAGAGTCGAATTTTAATCCACGCGCGGTTTCCCGGAGGCAAGCTCAAGGGCTTATGCAATTGCTCCCAACCACCGCCGCCCGTTTCTCGGTGAAAGATGCATTCGATCCCGCGCAGAACATCGAAGCTGGAACGCGATATTTGAAACAACTTCTCGAGCAGTACCGCGGGAATCTAGTCCTCGCGCTCGCAGCTTATAACGCTGGCCCGGACATGGTGGCGAGATACGGCGGCGTTCCTCCCATCGCCGAGACGCGCGCTTACATCCGGCGCGTCACCCAGCGCTATACGAAGGTCGCTGCCAACGACTCGGTTTCGGCACGATAGTTCCCTTCCCGATCACCCTGACACGCACTTCTCGGTCCGGCAAAATACCGGCGTCATGATCGTCCAATTCCAACTGCGGCACTTATTCAATTTTCGTACGGCGATTGCCCTGCGCGCGGGACCGGCTTCGTTCAATTCGTTTATTGTTGCTGCTGGGGAGGCGGCTGTTGCGACGGAGGCTGCGGAAGCTCTGGCGGTATCGGCTGACCGCCGATTGGGCCCGACCCCTGACCGCCGAAAGGAGCTGGATTCGCTTGCCCCGCTGGCACCGCGCCGGGGACGCCGCTCGACGCAACGCCCACGGTCAATTGTTGCTCAAGCGGATTGAATATGAACTCCCACTGCTTGTACTTCTTACCGCTCTTGTAAACAATTAGCGACGGTTTGTCGATCTTGCTTCCGACACCTGCGATGCTTCCACCGATCGTTGTCGTCTCCAGCGGAGAACCGATCGGCTGCCCGATTGGGGACCCTACGCCGGTGCCACCCGACGATTGTCCGAAGCCGCCAAACCCTCCTGACGCTCCCAATCCTCCAGGACTCCCGGATGCTCCAAAACCAGTTTGGGATCCCGGCGGATTCTGCGGCGGATTGTTTCCACTGGGTTGGTCGGGGCCCTGCGGATTTCCGTTCGAGGAGTCGGTCGAGTTGCCTTGAGAGGATTGACCGTTGCCCTGCGACGTTGGCCCAGCGCCGCCCATTCCTCCCGGCTGCGCACCAGCCGCGCCCGCGCCGAATGAGGACCCCGCAAGTCCGGAGACAAGTCCGGCTCCAGGGATACCTACCATCCCCCCCATTCCCGGCATGCCCGGCATTCCAGCGACCAGACCGGATTGGCCCATCGCCATGCGATCCATCATTGCCATCTGCTGGAGCGACGTGTAACGGACGCTCCCGATAAGCGCTCCTCCGCCCGTGACGTAGATTAAGCGCCACGATCCGTCAACGTCATTCATCGGATCCTTGTACGCCTGACGGAGGAAGCGAACGCCGTTTGTCCCTTTCACGAGGTCATCGATCTTTGTCGGGTTGCGATTGAATTTTCTCGTGTAACGCCCGATGGCCTTCTCGTACTGCTTCCCGCGCCACACCATTTCCAATTCCTGCTCACGCCTTCCCTGCGTCAGAATACTCGGCACGGCAATCGTCGTCGCAATTAGAGCGAGGGCGACTAGAAACACAGCGAATAGAAGAGTGTATCCACGCTCGCGAGGACGTGAATCGCGCGCGGTACGCGCCAAAGCCGAATTGACCAGATTGCAGTTCATGGTTGTTGTTGCTGCGGCGGTTGCTGATCAGGCTGCGTCATCGAAAGAGTCGCATGAAGGCCGCTCGAAACCTCCTCGAATTCCGCCGAGCTATTACCGATTTTCACCAGCCGGAAGCGGTTGAAAAGCATGCCGCCCTCGCCGACGATGAAAACGTCGTCCTCTTTGCTAAAAAACGCGAGACGGTTTTGAGTGGACGGATTCGTCGCGTACCCAAAAAACGTAGCCGGCACCTGCGGCGGTTCCGGTGGTGGCGGCTTTTGCGGCCCGACAAACTTCCGAGGATGCTCGCGTTGCTGTTCCGCCGCTTTCTGGGCGGGCGTCGGAGCAGGCGGACCGAAGCTGAAAATGTCGTGATGCTCGCCCTTATACTCCGTGCGGCGCACCTTTTCGAGTAGGTCGAGCCGCAAGTTCGGATCTTCGATCTTCAGCGGCTCAAACTTCGTGTCCACGGCGGTAAATCCGGGAAGAGGAGAAGCTTGCGATCCCGAAAAATTCATGTATACAGCGAGCGCGAGGATCACGGCCAGGACGCTCAGTACGATTTGTTGTGCTCGCTTCGACATCGCTATGACCGAAAGTACGTCCGCAATTCCAGCGTCAGGTGCAAATGCCCCAATTCCGCGCGATCCATCGCGAGACTATCGAGAAGGTAAAAACTCTTCGATCGCTCCAGGCCCACGATGAATTGCAGCACGGACAAATAATTGCCTTCCACGCTCTCTGTGATTCCAATTTCGGTTACGCCGCGTCCCTTCAACGGCGTTTCATGAAATCCCGTCGCGCTCGTCTTCAAACCGGCCTTGGTTGCGATCTCACCGAGATCGTCAACGATTCCGGAATAACCCTTCGAAGCAACCGGCATCTCTTGCTGATAAAACCGGTCCGCCTGAACACCTACGTCCGGCATGTTCTTGCGAATTCTTTCCCCGCGGTCGATATCCGCTTTGAGGAGTTTCGCCTTCGTTTCGAGCGAGGCGCGCTCGCCGCGAAGCGCGGTTGGATCCGACTGGTGCAATTGCCACAGCAATATGCTGAAGCCGACGTCGAGTATCAACAGAAGCGCCAGCCCGGCAACGACGGCAAGCTTCCATCCCGCGACTTTTCGTTTCTCGCTCATGTGGTTGAATACGAGGCGTCAATCGTCACCGTAATTCGATCCTGCGATGAGAGTCCCTGCTGGCCTTGGGTCGGCTCTACGTATTTCTCATCCCGGACGTGAACGTCGCTGAACACCTTCGAGTTCTCGAGCGCGCGAATAAATTTCACCTTGCTCTCGTCATCGGTCGCCGCAATCGTCAACTTGACCAGTGCGCGGCCGCCCTCGAGCCGCGGCGAAATATTCACGATCCGCACTCCGCTCGGAAGCGTCTGTTCCAGGTCCTCGAAAATTTTCGGCCAGGGAAACGAGCGCGATTCGATCAATGAATTCAGAAAGCTCGAACGATCGAGAACCTGTTTGGCATCGGGTGTATCAAAATATTGCCCGAATTGCTGCTGGCGCAATTCGGCCTGGCTGATCTCCCGCTCAATCCGCGAAATATCCGCGCGCACGGCCCGGTTGGCGCTCCACGTGGAGTACACTTTCTGCGATAGCATCAGCAGCGCGACAACGCCGATAAACCCGAGCAATGCCGCCCCGGCCACAAATCGGCGGTTATTCTCGAGCGGCGTCGTCGAAAGATTGAGATTTATTCGCATCCGCGCTGTGCTCGCTTCATAACGTCTTAGGCTCCATTCGCCATCCAGCCGACTAGAGCTTCTTGCCCCTGGCTCATCATGCTCCGTGCATCCGAAGACAACGGGATTGAAGATGCCGCGTCGCCCAGGTTTCCCGTGTCCACCTTCAATTCATTGCCAATCGCCAGCCGGACTGTTTCCTCGCGATCGCCAAAACCAGTGATCACGGCGCGATCGAGTTCCGCGCCCCAAGTGTCCTGGTGGTAGGCGACTGCCGGAAATATCTCATCGAGGATGGCTTGCACGTCAACTTGCGCCGCGTCCGTGGTCGTTGACGTCGAACGATAGACGCAGAGATTGTTGCCGCGCACGATCACCGTCGTCAGACACTTGGCTCCCGCCCGAAGAAGCAGAGTCGCGCCCGTCTCCGCGATTAGCGGCAGACAAGCCATCGTCGAGCTTAAGACCACGCCCGGCTCTCCGCCCGCTGCCTCGACGGCCTGTTCATATTCGCGAATGATGGACTGGCGGGCCACCGCGGTGATGACCTCGAGCGACCCATCACGGCTTGTCTGACGCATCGAGGAGACCACGGTGTCGTCAACGTCGAAGGGAACGCTTTTCTTCAGCCTCCACCGCAAGAGTGGAATCGCTTCGTCGGCCCGGCGCGGCAGCGTCTCAAACGGGAAAATAAAAACGCGAACAACCGGGTCCGGCAAAAGCAGCGCGATCGATTGCCCGCGCAACGATGTGCGATCGAAAACCGCCGCCAGCGCGGATCGCAATGATTCCGCGTTCGTGACGTTCGAGTCCACCGGCGACGGAACAATCGCGCCAGCGTCCAGTCCGCTGACCGCCCCTGATTCGAGGCCGCCGCTGCCCGACCAGCGCGCAACCGCGACGCGATCGGCTGCGATCTCGCAAACTCCCGCAGGATGCGGCATGGCATCAAGCCAGGACGTAAGCCGTCGGTAAAATCCGCCCGACCGGTTCGCGTGAACGGAAGGTGTGATTAAACTACTCAATGAAAGTCACCTTATTGATTTCCCGAATCGTGGTAAAACCCGCGCGGACCTTGGCGATGCCCGAATCTCGCAGGAACAGCATGCCCTCTTCCTTGGCCGCGCGCTTGATTTCCGAAGTCGGGCGTCGCGCAATGATCATCTCTCTCACGCGATCGGAAAGATCCAGAAGTTCGCAGATGGCTGTCCGGCCGTGATAGCCCGTGCCGCTGCATTCGAGGCAGCCCGCGCCCTCATATAGAGGCGCGCCTGCCCACACCGTTGGATCGAGTCCGAGCTCCTGCAATTGTTCCGGCGCGTACTGGACGGATCTCTTGCAATTTTCGCAAATCAAGCGAACCAGCCGCTGCGCCATGATGCAGTTGAGCGCGGATACGAAGTTATACGGCTCGACACCCATATTGATAAACCTGCCGATCACGTCCGTGACGTTGTTCGCGTGCACCGTCGTAAATACAAGGTGGCCCGTCAGCGCCGACTGAATCGCGATCTGGGCGGTTTCCTGGTCGCGAATTTCGCCGACCATGATCTTGTCCGGATCGTGGCGCAGGATCGAACGCAAACCCCGCGCGAACGTCAATCCCTTCTTCTCGTTGACCGGAATTTGAGTGATTCCGCGCACTTGGTACTCGACCGGATCTTCAATCGTGATGAACTTGTCTTCCTCGCTCTTGATCTCGTTGATTGCTGCGTAGAGAGTCGTCGTTTTTCCGGAGCCCGTCGGTCCAGTCACCAGCACCATGCCGTACGGCTCGCGAATGTACCGCCGCAGCCGCCGAAGCTCTTCCGGCCCGAAGCCGACGACGTCGAGCGTCAAGTTCCTAAATTTCTCGCTCAGTGTTTCTTTGTCGAGCACGCGAAGAACGGCATCCTCACCGTGAATCGAGGGCATGATCGAAACGCGGAAATCAATAAAGCGGCCCTTGTAACGAACACGGAAGCGCCCGTCTTGGGGGACGCGGCGCTCTGCGATATCGAGTTCGCTCATCACCTTAATGCGGGAAAGAATCGTTGCGTGCCACTCCTTGCTGAGAGGGGCCATCGCAAGCTGAAGAATGCCGTCAATTCTGTACTTGACGACGACTTCAGTGTTCCCTGTTTCGATGTGAATGTCGCTCGCTCGACGCTCGAGAGCGGTAAAGATCACCGTATCCACAAGCCGCACGACCGGGCTCACGCCGGTATCGCGCGTGAGCTTTTCCATCGAAATGTTTTCTTCGCTCTCTTCGTCTTCCGCGACCACCTGGAGCGTGAAGCCCTCGGTCGCCTGATCGAGCACCCGCTGAGACTGCTCGGTTCTCTTCAGCAGGTCGCTGATCTGCGTTGCCGTCGCCACTTTAATCTGCAGTTTCTTCCCGATCAGCAAAGACAGCTCGTCATACACGAGCACCTGGCTCGGATCCGACACGGCGATTGCCAGCGTGTGGTCATGCGCTTCCAGCGGCACGAAGTTGTACCGGAACATCAGTTCGGCAGGAATGTTCCTAAAAAGTTCGGGGTCGATTCGTTGTTCCCGCAGGTCCACGAACGCGCAACGGTACCGCGTGGCCAGGATCTTTGTGCGTTCCTGTTCGGCTACGTCGTCCGCGTGTATCGGGGCCATCGGATTTCGGTTCGTTGTCGCCATGGTTTCCTAACCCTGCATCGATCCAGTTGTCAGAGAGAACATCGGGAGGTACAGCGCGATCAAAATGAAGGCTACCACACAGGCCATGATCACCAAAATTGCAGGCTCGATCCACGCCAGAATGGCGCCCAACTTCAAATCCACTTCCTGTTCGTAGAATTCTGCGACGCTAGACAGCATGGGTGCCAGCGCTCCCGAAGCCTCGCCGACTTCGATCATTTCAAGCGCGAGATCAGGAATAACTTTCGTGCCCTCCAGCGCCGTATGCAACGGCACGCCTTCACGCACGCGCGCGGCTGCGTCCCTGACTGACGTCGCAATCAATCGGCTGCCCATAGCCTCCGAAGACGTGTCGAGCGCCGACACCAGAGGTGTGCCGCCAGCAAGCAGGGTCGAAAGTGTCCTAACGAATTGTGCAATCTGCGCCTTTAGCCAGATATCCCCAAGGAGCGGAACTTTGGGTTTGAGACGATCGACAATGAGCGCACCGTGATCGCTCCTCAACCACAGGTAGAGGAGAAACCCTCCCCCGGCGAGTACTCCAACGAGAACGAAAATGTAATTGCGCAACGGAAGCGATATCGCGAGCACGATTCGCGTCGCCGTTGGCAGTTCGACGTGCAATTGATCGTAGAGTTCGGCGAATTTCGGAACCGCAAAAGTAACCAGGTAGGAAAGGACCAGCGTCGTCATAACCACGAGGATTGCCGGATAGATCAGAATGTTCTTCAGGCGGCTGATGAAATTGCTGCTGGTGCGCTGGTAGGCGATGTACTGGTCCAGAACCCCGCTTAAATTGCCGCTCCGCTCTCCGGCCATCACCGACGTCGTGTAAACCGGAGGAAACACTCCTTGCGCGGTCAGCGCCTCCGATAGCAGCGCTCCATTTCGGACGCGGCCGCGAACTTCGCCAAGGATTGGCCGAAGCTTCGGGGCGGCAGCCCGCTCGGCGAGCAGATCGAGAGCCGCAAGAATCGGCAAACCAGCTTTAATGAGAGTATTGAATTGCTGATTGAAAATCAGGAAGTCCTGCCCGCGAACGAGCCGGCTTGTTCCCGAACGCCGGAATTTTGTGACGAATCCGAGGTGCGACTTGATGGAATAAACGTAGAAACCGCGCTCAGCGAGGCGCTGGCGCGCCTCCGCCTCGGTCAGCGCCGTCTCCACCTGCTCGAAGACCCGCCCGCTTGCATCTCCCAGCTTGCAGACAAATTCAGCCATGTACCTGTTTCGTCAGGCTTTCGACTCGCCGGAATCCATCAAAGTCTAGCACATTCACAGTTGGCCGAGCCCGACACGGTTTTTGGGATAAATGCGCATAACGTCAATCCCTACTACTAGTACTGATGCGCTCACGCCC
This sequence comes from uncultured Acidobacteriota bacterium, assembly GCA_963838705.1. GTDB lineage: Bacteria > Acidobacteriota > Terriglobia > Acidiferrales > UBA7541 > Palsa-147. The sequence goes on from CAWIRU010000009.1 coordinate 429,584, forward strand.
CAAAGCTTTGCCTGCCCCAGTGAACTAATATTTGGCTCTGTTTGCACGTAAATATAGGAGGACGATCCGCTGATTTATGCACGCCGAACGGAGTGCGCGATAAGTCAGTGCACGCCCTTTGCGAGGTCTTCTTCATTGACGATGGTTACGCCGGCGGGCGGCTCAAAATGGAACTTCGACTCAGGCAGCGGTATATTTTCCTTCCAGTTTCCAAAGCGAAATTCGGTTTCGACTTCGCCCGGCTCGCGGATCACGACGCGCGCAATCTCGTATTCTGGGCTCACTTCGAATAGAATTTCCCGAAACGCCGGCGGTTCGCCTGGATCGCTCGGCTTGTGCGGTAGGCAGCGAAGAATTCGATTGCGTGGGTCGTAGGACAGGTCCGCCGGCGACGAAGTTCCAGAGGCTTCGTCAAGCAGTTCCATCCGCCCGCAGAGGTGGTCCAAATGAATCTTGCCGGTCAGGAGCGCGAGAGGCGTCCGCCAGTCTTCGCTCTCTTTAACCTTCGCCCGGCTTGCGGTTCGGTCGGCCGGAACGTAAAACCAAACGTTCGTCCCGTCCACAACGAAGAGTTTCCGCTCTGGAGACTCGTACTCCCAGCGCATCCTGCCAGGTTTTGAAAAATAGACAATTCCCGATTCCGCCTGGCCTCCGGCAGCTCCGGCTCGATATCTCTCATAGAAGTCGGCCTGAAGCGTCGTTGCATGCGCATATCTTGCCTCGAGCGCTCGAACGACCGCCGCGGTACCGGTATTCGCGGCGACAACCGCTGCGCCAGCAAACACCCAAGCGAGAACGAATCTCATCCGCCCAGTCTAACAAGAAACCCGCCTTCGGCGTCGCAGCCAGCCTTCCGCCCGTCGCAACGCACCTATTCCGTGATGAAAACGCGTTGCGGGGACACGGAAATTCGTTGCCGAAACGGTAACCAAGGAGCGCGCGATCGCCGCTCGGAAACGGCTTGGCGTAAGTTACTCTAAACCTTCAGGTACTGCGCCAGAATATGAGTTTTCGAAAACCAACACTTGACGATAGGGCTGCTCCGGATTCCGCAGGAGTCGCTCTGGCAGACTCATCTGAAAGAATCCAGGTAGGGACTCCGCTAGGGCAAGATGCTTCGGCGTCTCCCTCCGATGCCGCGTCCTCCAAGAGCCCGCTGGCATCTGCCATTTCGGATTCCAAGCGGCAAGCCCCGTGGATCGACGCGGCCCTCTTCGTGATCGCCTGGCTTCCTGCAGCCGTAATGGGATTGTACGTGAAGTGGTACACGATGACGGATCTGGGCGGCTTTTCAAAGGCCGCCCGATTTGGAGGCTACATCTCGCTGGGGATCGGCAAACGCCTGGGCTTTTTCACGGGTGAAGTCATCGTTGGTTTTGTTCTCATCCCGATCGGGCTCTGGATGCTGAATCGGTATCTCGGCAAATATTTTGCGGCCGCCGTCGTCCCTGTACTGAGCATTGGCTACCTGCTGCTGCTGGCGATCCAGCTTCGCTCCATGCAAGAAGTCGGCCGCTACATTTCTTTCCGCGTTATGTCTATCGCGCTGAACTGGGGAATTCACGAACCGGGAGCAAACATCGGATACCTCTCGGCACGCGGCGTCACCGAAATTCTGCTCGCGCTCGCCGTAATCATCGGCTCAGTGATCTGGAGCTTCAAACGACAGGGACATCAATACTCCGGCAAGACGATCCGAAATTGCCGGATCGGCCTGGAGCTTTACGCTCTCGCGATCGTAATGATCCTGGCCGGCGGCCGTCAAAATGATACCGAGTTCCACACGCCCTACCACGAAAGCACCTTCGTCCGCGCGGTCGCGTCGCTGTGGAAGGAAAAGGCCGTAGACACTGGGGAATTTCTCTATTTCAGCCTCGATCGCTTGAAGCAACTCGACGTTACGGCGCTGAATTCACTTTCCTCGCCCGACCTTATCGAGCGCTATCGGACGCTCGCTCATGTGCCTACGTCCGAAGTGGACCCGCGCTATTTCGGCAAGGAACAGGGAGACAACGTCATTTTCTTCGTGCTGGAGACCGCCCCCTATGAATTCCTTCCCGCCGATGACGACCTGAGCCAGTTTCCAAATATGCGCCGGCTTCGCGAGAAATCATTCGTCGGCATGCGGCACTACACCACGCTACCGTTTACTCAGACGGCTCTATTCTCAGTCTTTAGTTCCTGGTATCCGCTCGACACGCTCCATGCCGTCCGCGGCTACCCAGAAGGCGATATCCCTCCGGATTTTCTCTACCATTTGAACTCGATGGGATACGAATCGGCGGCTTTCACGCCGCTCACGGGACCCAACAATCCGGATGAAGCCATCTATGCCGCGGTGGGCTTCAAGGAGCATCTCTATCTCGATCCCAAAGCGCCTTTGCCCGTCGTGCCGAGTCTCGAGGGGCAGGAGTCCTGGAAAGCGCATCGCGTCGGGGCGGACCTGTTTACCTTGCAAAATCTCGAAAACCATCTCGATGGCTGGATCAGGTCGCACCAAAGATACGTCGCCGCTTACCTGCCACAGGTCGGGCACTTTCCTTATCCGGATGCGTGGCCCGAAACCAGCGAGGACGACCTTCGAAATCGCGGCCGCGCGATCATAGCCATGCAGGATGCGTGGCTCGGCCAGTTGATGGACTTTCTGGCGCAGCGCGGTCAGCTCGACCACACCATTATCCTGGTATTCGGCGACCACGGCCGGCGCAATGTGCGCGAGAATCCCAATCTTCGCCGCGGCACGATTGACGAGACTGCCTTCCACGTCCCGCTACTCATCTATGCGCCACGCACCCTCGATCATACCGAGCGAATTCCGTGGGTCACATCACACATCGATCTGGCGCCGACCGTTCTCGATTTGCTCGGAATCAAGAGAGACGCAGACACGGCTCAAGGCACCGCGATTTGGAACTCCGGTCTTGTCGACCGCACAACTTTCTTCTTCGCACAGCCGGTCTTTGGCGCGGACGGTTACGTCACCCATGACAAGTTTTACATGTGGCACTACTACTCCGACATGGTTTACGGGAATAAGGAAGCGTTCTTCGACGATTCCAATTTCATCATGCGTCAATCGCCCATCGCCCGCGACGTCACTTCCAACATTCGATCCATGATTGATCTTCAGGCCACTTGGCAAAGCCGATTTGCGCGCCCGCCCGCGCCCTAATCGTGCCCTTCAGCACGTACGCAGCAACGAGGGCCTCACCGCCAACCAGGCTCGGCGTGTTTGCAGATTAGCGCCCCGAACCGCACCTGTGTCCCCAGATAGGTGCGCGCAGTGATAAATTCTCAAAATGAAATCGGGAATCCAACTTGCCGCTTGAGCTGACCCTTGCCTGAAACTCGCGCCAAAGCTCTCTCTTCCGATACGCTGGTTGTTTCGCCGTCGCGCGCGCTGAGGACCCAACTATTGCTCCTCATCGCGCTAACCGCGCTGCCTTATCTGCCTTCTCTCAGATATCACTTCGTCTATGACGATGACGTTCAGATCGTCAACAACGCGTCGATTCAGAATTGGGAGTCGGTGCCGTCGTATTTCACAAACACTCTCTTTGGATCCAGCGACCGAACCGCGGCCAGCAATTTCCATTACCGCCCGATTTTTTTTCTTTGGCTGCGAATCAACGATTCACTGTGGGGACGAAACCCTATTGGCTGGCATGTCTGCGCGCTCTTGCTACATCTCAGCGTCACAGTATTACTCTTTTTCTTGCTTCGGCGGCAATTTGACGACTCGTGGATCGCAACCTTCGCCGCGCTCATTTTTGGCGTTTACCCCATACACATCGAGTCCGTCGTGTGGCTCTCCGGGGCAACCGATCCACTCGCGGCACTCTTCTTGCTTGGAAGCGTTCTGCTCTGGATGCGAGGCGGTGGGTGGACAAATAACCCAAGTCGAGTCGGCTCGATTGTGTGTTACTCCGCGGCTTTGCTAACCAAGGAAACCGCGATCGTCTTTCCCGCAATTATTTTCGCATACGCCATTCTCGGTTTGGATAGCACACCCACGACTCCGGCGGCCGATGCGCCGCGTGTCGTTCGAGCCATTGGCGACACCGTTCCATTCCTTGCCGTGACGGCACTTTATCTGGCGGTGCGATATGCTGTCTTGCGCGGCGTGCCTCCGGAGCCTCCTTGGCTATCTACCCGCGACGCCGTCCTTACCGCTCCTTTAGCGCTGGTCTTCTACCTACGCCAACTGCTATGGCCGTTCAGCTTGAGCTTGTTCTACAGTTTCCCGGTAGTCTCGAACCCGCAGAGCTTGCATTTCTGGCTGCCTCTGCTCGCGCTTGTAGCCATAGCGGCTCTGATCTACCTCTACTGGCGTCGAACGAACCAATCCTTGATTCCGATTGCCGCAGCCTGGTGCTTTCTTCCGCTCCTACCCGTACTCGACATTGCGCTCTTCCAGCGGGACGATACGGTTCATGATAGATACTTGTATCTGCCCACCGTCGGGCTCGCGATCGGCGCCGGTCTACTGCTCAGCACGTTGGCGCGTCCCGTTGACCACGCACGCCGGCCGCGACCGCTGGTCGCAGTTGCGGCCATTTTAATCGCAACTTTCTCCATCTCGACCGCGGTTCAGTCCGCGCCCTGGCGCGAAAACCTGCCGCTTTACGCCCACGCTGTCGGGCGCTCGCCCAATGACACAATCGCGCGCAATAACCTTGCCGCTGAGTTCGTCAGGCAGGGCCGCCTGGACGAGGCTGTGCCGATTTTTCAGTCAGTTTTGCTCGACCGTCCAGACTACTGGCTTGCGAACTACAATTTCGGTTATTTGAATTACCGCTTGAAGCGCTTCGATCAGGCGCAGGATTATTTGCTCCGCGCGATCGCGTTAAACCCCAATGACGCAGACGAGCACGCGTATCTCGGCCTGACCTATTTCCACGAGAACAAATTTGCCGAAGCCGCAGGAGAACTGAGAAAGGCTATCTCAATCAAACCGGCGGGCACCGGATATCACATCACCCTTGCGCTCGTTCTGCTTCAATTACACGACCTCGATGGAGCTCGCTCCGAATGCCTCGAAGAATTGGCGTACCATCCCGATAATCAGGCGGCTCGCGGAGAACTCGATCTGATCGAGCAGCAACTCGCGAAACAGACAAAAGGTGAGAAATGATCCGCGATGGGAAGTACTACTGCAGTGCAGGCAAAGTCTCGCAAGCCGTTGTGCTGCCCGCGACCGCGCCGGTAATGTCGTAATGCAGTGAAGCCGGCTCGTCGCTGCAAAAACTGCGCTGCCCCGTCCCGCCCACAGAAACGGGAACGGCGGTCACGAGGTAGTTGTTGAAGCCAGGATTTGAACAAGTGGGGCCAGCGGCGCCGAGGGGAGCTCCAACACCGGTAAACGCATACAGGTAGCCGCCCTTTTGTCCCGCCGCCACTACTTCGTCGATCAAGTTTGCCGTATCGCACGTGGCATTGTTGCCGCCTCCCGGGGGTGGCCCAAGCGCAGCGAGCGATGGCGGAAATCCGTTGTCGTACGTGGAATTGTAAACAACCGATGCGGTTGTGATAGTCCTGACGTACGATGCCGCAGCGGCTTCGTTTGCCGACATTCTTGCGCGGAGGTAGTTCGGAATTGCAATCGCCGCGATAACCAAAATGATCGCGACGACGATGAGAAGCTCGATGAGGGAAAAACCGTGGGAGCTTGCTTCGGGCTTGTTTGGGTTTGAGCTTATTTCGCGCGGTCGCATGGCCCGTTGCCGTCCTTTTTTTTTAGAGCGACAGGGAGGAAGCTTTTGGCTTCCTCCCGTCGGCCTAAACCATGCTTACTGCAGTGGCGCGGACGTTGCTGATGCCGCACCCGTCGGGTTGTAACGGATCACACCCGTCTGGTCGGTGTAGAAGTAGCGTTGACCGGTCGTGCCCGGGGTAACAGGCTGTGCGGTGATGGAGTACAGGTTCCAGCCAGCGCAACCGCCTGAAGGGGCAGTGTTCGGTGTATCGCCAGTTCCATCCTTGTACGTGAAGCTGTAGCCGCTCTTCACGCCGGTGGTCAACTGGTTGTCGATCAAGAGCGCTTCGCCGCAGCTTGCGACCGTGTCGCCGGCTGCCGCGGTGCCCATGTTCGCAATACCTGGAGGAAAGCCGTTGCCGTACGTCGAAGCAAATGTAACCGCAGCGGTGTTCATCGTGCGGCATGAACCCACAGCCGAGGCCTCATTGGCCGCGATGCGGGCGCGGAGCAAGTTCGGAATAGCAATCGCCGCGATGATCAAAATGATCGCCACGACGATCAACAGTTCGATAAGTGAGAAACCCTTCTGATTCTTCTTCATGTTGTCGTTCTCTCCTTGAGATATTAACTTCTTAAGATCTTTTTTCGGGCTCCCTGGCGGGGGTGCCGTAGGCTAAGAGTGCACGCTGTGTGCCAATTGCGGATTTCGTGCTTGAAATCCAGCCCAGATCTTCATATCTCAATGATAAGACGACGCTTACCTGACAGAAGTTTCGCGGTCCGCCATATGTCAAAACCACTTGATAAAGGCCCTATCCCAAAACCCGACAATATTTGTCGGCCTGAGCCGCCGTCTTCCGGCACCCATATTATCGGCGTTTTCGAGGGAAGCCTGAGGGCTGCCAACGAATCGGATCCATGGGAGCGGCGAGACGATGCTGGACATCCCCAATATTCCGATGCAGTTCCTCAAGCAGATATCAGACGCCGTGCTTCTTGGCGTAGTGGCGGAAAGAGCGGTAAGTCATCTTCAAGAGCTCTGCGGCGCGAACGCGAACGCCTCCAGCGCATTCGAGCGCGGCTAGCAGGTAGCGCCGCTCCATCTCGCTGATTTGCTTCTCGAGATCAATGCCCCCGTCGGGAATCAGCATTTCCTTCTCGGCAGAGGGGGGCGTGTCTCTCTTTTCCTGATAGTAGCGAGCAATGCGCTCCGGAATGCCCTCTACCCCAATGCGGCGCCCGGTCTCGAGAGCCACCGCTCGCTCAATTGTATTTTCGAGCTCGCGAACATTGCCTGGCCACTCGTAGGCCTCCAGCCGTTCGAGGGCTTTGGGTTCGATGCCTTCGATGTCCTTCGACATTTCCTTTCGATAACGCTCCAGGAACGTCCGCGCAAGAAGCGGAATGTCCTCGCGCCGTTCTCGAAGTGGAGGCAGATGGATCGGGATCACACTCAGGCGGTAATACAAATCCTCGCGGAAACGGCCCTCCGCGATTTCTTTCTCGAAATCCTTGTTCGTTGCGGCGATCACGCGGACGTCAACATCGTCCTCTTCTGTGCTTCCGACGGGACGCACCTTCCCCTCCTGGAGGACGCGGTAGAGCTTCACCTGCATCGTCAGGCTCATGTTCCCGATTTCGTCCAGAAAAAGCGTGCCGCCGTCCGCCGCACTGAAGAGCCCGCGCCTGTTTTCATTGGCCCCGGTGAATGCTCCCTTCACGTATCCGAATAATTCCGACTCGAGGAGAGTCTCCGGGAATGCCCCGCAATTGATGGTGATGAAGGGCTTCTTGGATCGCGCGCTGTTTTCGTGAATCGCGCGTGCCACGAGTTCCTTTCCCGTCCCGCTTTCTCCGGTGATAAGTACACGGCTCGATTGAGGAGCGATCGTCTCGATGAGCTCGAATATCTGGCGCATCTTGGAGCTCGTCCCAATGATGTGATCGAGGCCGGTAAGGCGGCGGAGTTCGCGGCGCAGAATTCCGCTTTCTTTCTTCAGCTCGATGCTTTCGGAAATTTTTTGGACGGCGACGCGCAACTCGTCCACGAGCTTGTCGCCCTTGATCACGTAGCGGTCCGCGCCGAAGTTCACAGCGTCAATCGCCGTCGAGATCGTCGGCACGCCCGTGATCAGGATGAAAACGGCCTCTGTAGAAACTTCACGCGAGAAGCGAAGCAGCTCCACGCCGCTCATGTCGCGCATGTTGATGTCGGAGACGATGATGTCGAACACTTGCGTTTCAAGCCGGCGCTTGGCGGCCTCGCCGCTCGTCGCCGTCTCGACCCGATGGCCGTCCTTGCGGAACGTAATTTCGAGCAGTTCGCAGATGGAGCGTTCGTCATCAACGACGAGAATATGTGCCATCGTTCTCAGACCCGCCTTGCAGCTGTTGCCGGTTCACGCGCCGCGACTTCAGGGCGCGACTTGGCCTTGCGCCGTCCCTGTCCCATTCGCGGCAATTCGACGCAGAATTCCGCTCCGCGGCCCTTTTCGGATTGCACGCGGATTCGGCCGCCGTGCGCCTGCACAATTTCGTAGACGATCGCAAGTCCCAATCCTGTTCCACCGGGAAAACCAGATTGGAACGGCTCGAAGATATGCGACGCCTCGGACGGATCCATTCCGATTCCCGTGTCGCGAATGCAAATTCGCGCCCAGACCGGTTCGGCATTCAACGCGACCTTAAGCGTTCCGCCGTCGGGCATCGCGCGAATCGCATTGTTCAAGAGATTCCAAAAAACCTGTTTCAGGCGGTCCCGATCAACTTGCGCGCGCAACTGCTTCGTCTCGTATTGCCGCTCAATCTTGTAGTGGTCACTGAATCCCGGCTGGTGTTCGAGCAGCATCAGCGTCTCGTCGAGGAGCGCCACGATGTTTTGTTCGGAAAACTCATAATTCTTCTCGCGGGAATACTCGAGGAAGTCGGTAATGATTTGGTTGAGGCGCTGCGATTCGCGTGTAACGATCTGGACGAGCCTTTGGTCGTCGGGTTCAAGCGGTGCCAGGCGCGCCAACTGCTTCAACGCACCGGTCATCGCCGACAGGGGCTGCCGAATTTCGTGCGCAATCGCGGCCGACAAGCGTCCGAGAGCAGCCATCCGATCCTGCACAGAGATTTCGTGCTCAAGGCGCTTCAATTCCGTCAGGTCCTGAAAATTAAAAACGTAGCCGCTCAATTGGTTCTGCGCGGATCGTAGCGGCGATATGGACAGTCCGACGTATCGAAGCGTGCCGGCGGGCGTGCGGAATTCGACGTCTTCGCGCGTCGCGAGCGGATTCCCTTCTTCATCCGTTTGGACCGGCCAGTATCCAGGGAAGATACTTCTGACGTCCTCTCCCGTCATCGCCGCCAATTCGCGGCCGATGATTTCCGCCCCCGATTTGTTCGAAACGATCACCTGTCCATTCAAATCCGTCGTTAGCAGTCCGCCGCGCATGGACTGAACGATGTCCTCGTTGAATGCCTGAAGGACTTTCAGTTCCTCTTTTTTCTCTTCGAGCTCGTGGCCCTTATGCCGCAGCGTTTGCGCGAGGACGGAGCCGAGATAGGCCACGGCGAAGAAGCCGAACAGGTTCGTCGCCATCCAGAACTGCAGTCCGCGAGCCGTCGGCGCGGACGCGAAAGTTCGTGGGATCGCGCCGTAGTATCCCGCCTCCACGACGCTGCCCAGCAGAATAAAGCTGGCCGCGGCCGTCATCATCGCTCCTCGCCGCGAAAACAGAATCGCGCCCATCAAGATGGCGAGGAGAAAAAGTAGTGTGAAATAGCTGTCCTGCGCTCCGGTGGTGTAGACAACGAACGTGATGAACACCACGTCGCCAGTCACCTGCAGGGGCGCATTCCATCCCGCCTTTGGCGTCCACTTGAAAAGCGCAACGGCGAATATGGCGAACGTGTACCACGCCACGATGACGGGTGCGAAGAAGTGAAGCGGAAGAGCTAAGGGAGTTAATTCACGGACAAGGAGGACCAGAGCGACCAAAGACGTGATGATGAGGAAGCGGACGCGTCCCAACCATGGCAGCCAGTCGCCCATATACTGTTTGAACTCCGTTTGGGATCAAGGGATGCCATGCGCACGGGGAGAGCTCCCCGGCCGATTTCAATGATCCCATCCCCCCGAGGCTGCCTCGAACGGAGGCCCGGTCTAGTTCGTCACCAGGCCCCGTTCGAATTATTGATTCGCTCGCCGAGCCTAGCCCGCCAACTTAGCAATCAACGAGAAGAGCGGCAAGTACAGCGAAATAACGATTCCGCCGACGACCACGCCCAGGAACAGAATCATGACGGGCTCGAGGAGCGTCAACATATCCTTCACCGAGGCGTCTACTTCTTCTTCATAAAAGTCCGCGATTTTTTGCAGCATAGCGTCCATGGCGCCGGTTTGCTCGCCGACCCCGATCATCTGGGTCACCATGCCCGGGAAGACTTCACTTTCCTTCAGCGGGTCAACCAACGACCGGCCAGCTTCGACTGCCTTCCTGGTCTGCAAGATAGCTCTCTCGACGACGGCATTTCCAGAGGTACGCGCCGTTATGTCCAAACCTTCGAGAATGGGGACGCCGCTCGAGATCAACGTCCCAAGCGTACGAGTGAATCGCGCAACGGCAATTTTTCTCATCAACATCCCGATAATCGGAAGTTTCAATACAATCGTGTCGATTGCCATCCGGCCTTGCGGAGTTCCGTACCATACCTTGATGCCGACGATCGTGCCGACGAATACAATCACGATCAGGAACCCATATATGCTGCCGACGAATTGGCTCAAACCAATGACGATGCGCGTCGGCAACGGCAATTCCGCTCCGAGGCCGTTAAACAACGTGACGAACACCGGAACGACCTTCCACAACAACAATGCGATCACGAGGACGGCGATGCCGATGACGGCCGTTGGGTAGATCAACGCCGACTTCACCGCCCGCTTCAACTTCACGTTCTTTTCAATGTACGTGGACAGCCGCTGAAGAATCGTATCGAGAATACCGCCCGTTTCTCCCGCGTCCACCATGTTGTAGTAGAGCGGGTCGAATACTTTGTCGTACTGCTTGAGAGAAGAAGCGAGCGTCTGCCCGCCTTCCACCGACGCGCGGACTCCGGTCAAAATCTTCTGGAACGTTTTGTTCTCCTGCTGGTTCGCCAGGATCTCAAGGCACTGGACCAGCGGCAAGCCGGCGTCAATCATCACGGAAAACTGGCGCGTGAAGACCGCCAGCTCCTTGCTGCTTACGCCGGCTCCGAAGGTTGGGAAGGCGAACTCCTTGCCTTTCTCCGACACCTTCGAAACGTTGATCTGCTCGCGGCGCAACATGGCCGCGAGTTCGGTCTTGCTTTGAGCCTGTCGTTCGCCTGTGACTGCGGCGCCCGCGCGATTTGTTCCTCGAAATGTATAGACCGGCATGGGTTGTCTCCTTCTTTCCTATCGGCTCTTATCGCCGCACTGGGACACGCCCGCTCATCGGAGCCGACGTAACCCCACGATTAATTAAATCCTGTAATTCGTCGGGATTCGACGACCGGGCAAGCGCAGTTTCCAAAGTGATTAACTTCTGGTAGTAAGCATTCGCCAGGCTTTGATTGAATGTCTGCATGCCCGTCTGGCCTGTTCCCGTTTGCATCGCGGAATAGATCTGGTGAATCTTGTCCTCGCGAATCAGGTTCCGAATCGCGGCGTTGGGGATCAGGATTTCCATCACCATGGCGCGTCCCCGCCCGTCAATACGCGGCAGAAGCGATTGGCAAAGAATCCCTTCCAGCACCATCGAGAGCTGAGCGCGGACTTGCGGCTGCTGGTGCGCCGGGAAAACGTCCACGATTCTGTTGATCGTCGAGATCGCGGAGTTGGTGTGCAGAGTTGCGAACGTCAAGTGTCCCGTCTCGGCGATTCTCAACGCCGATTCGATGGTTTCCAGGTCGCGCATTTCGCCGATGAGCACGACATCCGGATCTTCGCGGAGTGCCGCCCTCAGCGAGTTTGCGAATGAATGCGTGTCGGAATGGATTTCGCGTTGATTGACGAGGCATTTCTTGTGGTTATGCAGGAACTCGATCGGGTCTTCGATCGTGATCATGTGCTCGTCGCGCTCGCTGTTGATCTTGTCGAGCATGGCGGCGAGAGTCGTGGATTTCCCCGATCCCGTCGGACCGGTGACGAGCACCAGGCCGCGGGGCTTGTCGCAGAGTTGTTTGACAATCGTTGGGAGTCCCAGCGCCTCGAATCCCTTGATCTCCCACGGAATCGTCCTGAACACGGCCGCGACGGCGCCGCGCTGGTGGAACAAATTGCCTCGGAAACGCGCCAGGCTCTTCAAGCCGAACGAAAAGTCGAGCTCGAGGCTCTCCTCGAGCCGATGCTTTTGCGCGTCGGTGAGAACGCTATAGGCAAGAGCCTTCGTGTCGGCTGCCGTCAGTGGTGGCATATCGAGCGGGCGCAGCTTGCCATGGACGCGGATGCGAGGCGGGCTGTTCGTCGACAGGTGCAAGTCGCTGCCCCCCATCTCGATCATTTTCTTCAGCAGTTCGCTTAGCGTTATTCCAGCCATGTTCTCTCTTCTCCTACAGCACCGTCTCGCGCAGCACTTCATCCATCGTCGTTTGCCCCAGCGCCATCTTGATCAAACCGCTCTTCCGCAATGTGATCATCCCGATTTCCAGTGCCTTCTTTTTCAATTCGAGCGAAGAAGCGCCGACTAGAATCAGCTCACGTAGGTCGTCGTTGATTTCCATCACCTCGTACAAACCCACCCGGCCCTTGTATCCGGAGTTGTTGCACACGCTGCAGCCGCGGCCGGCGTACACCACCATGTTCGCGGCCTCGTCCGGCGAGACCCCCGCATCAATCAGCGCCTGCGCCGGAATCTGCGAGGCTTCCTTGCAGTTCGCGCAAATTCGGCGGACGAGCCGCTGGGCGCAAATCAAATTGACCGACGTCGCCACGAGGAACGGCTCAATACCCATGTTCATAAGCCGGCTGATCGTCGAAGGTGCATCGTTCGTATGCAGCGTCGAAAGCACCAGGTGGCCGGTCAAGGCCGCTTTGACGGCGATTTCCGCGGTTTCGAAGTCTCGGATTTCGCCGACGAGAATGATGTTCGGGTCTTGCCGCAAGAAAGAGCGCAGAGCGGAGGCAAAGTTCAACCCGATCTGCTCTTTCATCTGAACTTGGTTGATTCCGGCTAATTGGAATTCGACGGGATCTTCGGCCGTCATGATATTCGTTTCCGGCGTATTGAGGCGGGCAACAGACGAATACAAAGTGTTCGTCTTGCCCGAGCCCGTCGGCCCCGTCACCAGAACCATTCCGTATGGCCTCAGGATGTTGCGCTCGAACTTGGCCAGTGACTCGGCCTCGAATCCGAGCTTCGTCATGTCAAGGCGCAAGTTCTCCTTATCGAGCAACCGCATGACGATTTTTTCGCCGAAAAGCGTTGGAACGATGGAAACGCGGAAATCGAGTTCTTTCTTCCGGCCGTCTTTCGCGTACTTGATCATGATGCGGCCGTCTTGCGGCAGCCGCTTCTCGCTGATGTCCAGCTTGGACATGATCTTCACGCGGCTGGTGATGGCGTCTTTCAATTTGAGCGGCGGCGTCATCACGTTCTGCAAAATTCCGTCAATGCGGAACCGGACGCGGTACTCCTTCTCGTACGGCTCGACGTGAATGTCGCTCGCGCCGCGCTTCACCGCATCGGTCAAAACAAGGTTCACCAGCTTGATGATGGGAGCTTCATCGGCGGCCTTTTCCAGCTCCGCCAAATCCATTTCCGCTTCTTCCGCCGCGAGTTCCAGGTCGGCTTCTTCGCCGGCCAGGTCTTTCATCACCTTGTCAATTTCTTCGCCGGTTTCGATCGAGCCGTAGAACTTCCCGATCGCTTCGCTGATCGCCGACTCCGAAGCAACAACCGGCTCCACATTGAAACCCGTCATGAACTTGATATCGTCCATGGCGAAGACGTTGGTTGGGTCCGTCATCGCAATCGTCAGGGTCGAGCCCACGCGGGATAGCGGCACGATCTGGTAGCGCACGGCGGTTTCTTGCGGAACCAGTTTTATGACCGATGCATCTACTTCGTAGAATTTGAGATTGATCGATGGGACGCCGTATTGGCGGGACAGCACTGCGGTGATGTCCTCGTCGCTGACGAGGCCCATCTTGACCAGGCAAGTCCCTAGCCGGCCGCCATTCTTCTTCTGGTAATCGAGCGCCTGCTTCAACTGATCTTGCGAGATCAGGCTGTCCTTTACCAGAATTTCGCCCAGCCTCGACGACATACTTCGGCTCCTGCGGCAGGCTTTGCCGGGAAATCAAAGGCTAGCACGCGCACTCGTTTGTATCGGGCGTCGCATCGCGCCATCGTTCTGAAACAGGTACCCCCTGTACGAAAGGACAGCTGTGAACGCCAAGCCACACACGCGGCTTGACTTGCCCCTAGGGCGTCGTTATCTTCAAAACAAGATGCTCGTAGCAGGGCTATCCATGCCGCAAAATGTCCATCACGTAATTTTGCAAACTGATGTTGCGGCGCGGTTCCGGCACATGTCGCAACATGAGAAAAATGTCGAGCTGCACGCGCAGTCAAAGGGTGTCCCGAGCGCCTGCGAAAATGAGATCTTTCCCGCCGTTGGCATGAGTTGCTCGGAGAAAATCCGTTTGCGGATCGAGCGATGCAAGGAACGACGTTGACACGGCGCCCCTGGACGCAAAAGCTTTGGCTGGCCGTAGGCGGAATTTCGCTCGTCCTTCTCGCTGCGGCCATTTTCACGCTTGGGTCGCTCAACGCTCCGGTCCATCCGGAACGCAGCGATGCGCTGGTAATTCTGTTCGCCCTCTCGACCTTCATCATTCTGGCGTTTTTAGTCTTCGGGCTCATTCTTCTGCGAAATCTCCTTCGCCTGTGGGCCGATCGCAAGGCAGGCCAGCTCGGCTCCCGCTTCAAGACCAAGATGGTTTTTGGCGCGATGGGGATCGCGCTATTGCCGCTGGTTTTTCTATTCTTGTTCAGCTATTCGCTCGTCAATCGAACATTGAATCTTTGGTTTCCGAAGCCACTCGAAGTTGCAAACGCGGAGAGCCAGAAATTGCTCGACGAGCTGGGCCGCGAGATCCACGACAGGCTAAACGATCGCGCCGCGCATTTGATTCCCAAGTACCTCGCCTCGGGCGCGACTGGCATAATGGAAGACTCTTCGGGCATCTCCAGTCCTCCAAGTGCAGCGTGGGCGCTCGATGCAACCGGCCAACTGAAGGACGCCGCACCGGCGAGCCTTCTTCCCGACCATTTGCACAAGGCGCGGCTCCTGCCTTCGGGGGCCGAAGTCTGGCAGACGGATGGCGACACATACATCACCGGATCCGCTCCGTTCGACGGCGGGAGGCTGTACGTCGGCAGAAAACTCCGTCCGGATTTTCTTGTGGGCTTCAATACGATCGAAAGCGAGACGGACACCTACCAGCAGCAACGCCAGCACATCCGCCTCTACAAGAATCAAATTTTGCTGGCACTCCTGCTGATCACAGTCCTGCTTCTCTTTTCGACCACCTGGGTTGCGTTGTTTCTTTCAAAACAAGTCACCGTGCCGATTCAGGCGTTGGCTGAAGCTACGCAGGAAATTACGCACGGAAACTTCGATCATCGCGTCACCGTGCAAGCGCAAGACGAACTCGGAACGCTCGTCGCATCGTTCAACGACATGACCGCGCAGCTCGGCGAAGGGCGCCGCCAAATCAACGAATTTACGCGCAATCTCCAGCAGGCATTCGAAGAGCGCGAACGCCGCCGCAAGCTTATGGAAGCGATTCTCGAAAATATTCCGACGGGAGTATTGTCGCTCGATTCCGAGGGAAAAATCTCGCGCGTCAATTCGGCGGTCGCTATCATTTTCGGCGAGACGGGCATGCATGCGCGCACGCTCCCTGATTTGTTTGGAGAAGAGGCAGGGCGCACCGTCCAGTCCTTGATGCGACGCGCCCTGCGCATGGGAGTAGCGTCCCGCGAAATCGAAATCGCCGCGTCCGGGCGCCTGGTCCGCACCGCCGTTACCGTGAGCTCGCTCGGGCCCCGGCGCTCGAACTCCGGTTTTGTCGTCGTGATTGACGACCTCACCGAATTGCTCCGCGCGCAGAAGGCCGCCGCGTGGCAGGAGGTCGCTCAGCGCATTGCCCATGAAATCAAAAATCCGTTGACCCCTATAGTCCTTTCCGCGCAGCGTCTGAAGCGCTACCTGGATCGGTTCGGGCGCTCGAGCGGGCCGCCTGCGCGAATGGAATTGGAATCGCTCGTCGCCGAGTGCGCCAACCTCATTGAGCGCGAAGTTCACACGCTGGAGTCCTTGGTTGACGAATTTTCGCAGTTTGCACGATTCCCCGCCGCGCGCCTCGCGCCCTCGGACCTGAACGCTATCGTCGCGAGCGCCCTCGCTCTGTTCCAAGGCCGTCTCGAGGGGATCACGCTGAAGACAGATCTCGCTCCGAAACTAGCGGTCGTCAAAGCGGATCCTGAATTGTTGCGGCGCGTCTTCGTCAATTTGATCGACAACGCCGCCGAGGCCATGGAGGGGTCCACGCTGCGGCAATTACGGGTCGCCACTCGCACCAGCGACGACGGTGACGGCGTCGAGATTGAAGTTTCCGACACGGGACACGGCATTTCTCCCGCCGACAAGGATCGCCTCTTCCTCCCGCATTTTTCCACGAAAGAACGCGGCACGGGCCTGGGACTCGCCATCGCCAGCCGTATCGTCGCCGAACACAATGGAACCCTTCGCGTGGAAGATAACAATCCGATCGGCGCCCGGTTCCTGATTCGCTTCCCTGCCGCGGACTCCGCTGCGCCCGTAACAGCCCCCGCGGACTCGGCCGCGGATGGTTCCAACGCCGATTTTGAATCCGCCGCGGGATTTACCATCGACGGTGCGGACGACTGATCGTGCCTGCTTCTATTCTTATCGTGGACGATGAACGGGGAATCCGCGAATCCCTCGCTGCGCTGCTTCGCGAAGAAGGTTACTCGGTCGAAGCTTTGGCTTCGGGCGAGGAATGCCTCAAAGTTCTTTCGGACAGATCGTTCGATCTGGTCCTCCTGGATGTTTGGCTCCCCAAGATTGACGGGTTGCAGACTCTCGAGAAAATCAGCGGGCTCGACGCTCCTCCCATGGTCGTCATGGTATCCGGCCACGGAAACATCGAGACTGCCGTCCGCGCGACGAAGCTCGGAGCGTTCGATTTTCTAGAGAAGCCACTGTCGCTGGAAAAGACCATTCTCGTCGTCAAGAACGCGCTCGATTATCTGCGGCTCGAATCCGAAAACCGCCGCCTGCGCGCCGAACTCGAGCAACGCTTCCGAATTCTCGGCAATAGCGTGCCGATGAAAGCACTCCGCCAGCAGATCGCCCTGACGGCGCCAACCAACGGCCGAGTCCTCATCTACGGCGAGAGCGGGACCGGCAAAGAGTTGGTCGCGCGCGCGCTGCATGCTCAAAGCCCTCGCGCATCTCAGCCCTTCGTCGAAGTGAATTGCGCGGCTATTCCTGAAGAACTCATCGAGTCCGAGCTTTTCGGCCATCGCAAAGGCAGTTTCACGGGAGCGAGCGAAGACAAACTCGGCAAATTTCAAAAGGCCGACGCCGGCACGCTGTTTCTGGACGAAGTCGGCGACATGAGCCTGAAGACTCAATCGAAAGTGCTGCGCGCGCTCGAGGAACAGCGCGTCGAGCCGCTCGGATCGAATCAAACCGTCCGCGTGGACGTCCGCGTCATCGCCGCGACGAACAAGAAGCTCGACGAAGAGATCGCCCGCAACGCTTTTCGCGAAGACCTGTTTTACCGGCTAAACGTAATTCCGTTCACAGTCCCGGCGCTACGCGAGCGGACCGAAGACATCCCGATTCTCGCGGCGCATTTCCTGGATGAATTCTGCCGCTCCTACGGAAAGAAGCCCAAAGAGCTGTCGGCGGCAGCAATGGAAGTCTTGCTGCAATATCCGTGGCCCGGCAACGTCCGCGAGCTGAAAAACCTAATTGAACGTCTCGTGATCATGAGCCCCGCATCGCGAATCGAGCCCCATCACCTGCCGCCCGAAGTCTTCCGCGGTGTGCCGAGCAGCCCGCAAAAGCCTTACGGAAGTCTGCACGAGGCTCGTTCTGCCTACGAAAGAGAGTTCGTCCTGCGGAAGCTGGAGGAAAACCGCTGGAATATGACGCGCGCCGCCGCCGCTCTCGGCCTCGAGCGCAGCCATCTCTACCGCAAAATGAAGTCGCTGGGAATTACGGGCGTCCAACCGGAACGCGCCGCGCGATAGAATTCCCGAGGGGTTCGTCTACGCTTTCTCGTCTTGATTTGGCGCTTGTCCTGGTTCTCGCTCTTGTTCTTGTCTTTCGCTTATCCCTTCGAGCTGTCGCCGCCAATCAATTTGGCGAACGAGCGCCGGGCGCTGCCGCCAATTCGGCTGCACTTTGACAAAAAGCTCGAGAAAGATTTTGCTTCCGAGCAAACTCTCGAGTTCGAGGCGTGCGTCGGTGCCGATTTTCTTGAGCACCCCGCCACCCTTTCCAATCAAAATGCCCTTCTGCCCTTCTTTTTCCACGTAGATCGTCGCGCGAATGCGGAGCAGCTTTCCGGACTCATCGAAGCTGTCAATGAGCACGGCGACAGAGTGCGGCACTTCCTTACGTGTCGCGGCGATCGCTTTTTCCCGAATGAATTCCGCTGCCAGAAATCGCTCTGGTTGGTCCGTGAACTGGTCGGCTGGAAAGTACGGCGGGTTCTCGGGCAAACAAGAAATCCAGCTTTTCGTCAGCTCCGCGAGACCGTCGTCTTTAAGCGCCGAAATCGGAAAGATTTCATCGAAATCGGCTTCGTGGCTGTAACGATCGATCAGCGGCAGCACATGCTGCTTCATGATGCGGTCCACTTTATTCAAAAGAAGGAATTTCGTTCCGTGAAATCGCCGCACCCAGTCCAACGCTTCGCGATCGCCGGCGCCAAAGGCCGCAGAGGAATCCACGATCAGGGACAAGATGTCGATTCCCTCCACTGCCTGCTGCACTTCCTCCATCATCTGCCGGCTCAGAGCATTCGACGCCCGGTGAAGTCCCGGCGTATCGATCAGGACAATTTGCGCGTCCTCGCGATTCACGATTCCCTGAATCCGATTGCGCGTCGTCTGCGGACGCGATGAAACGATGGCGACCTTCCGCCCGACGAGCGCATTCACCAGGGTGGACTTGCCCGCATTCGGCCGACCGATAATAGCGACGAAACCAGATTTGAAGCTCATTCGGATGCGCTTTCGATTCTCCAAGAATACGCGATTGGGTGACTACTGCGTTCTTGAGTGAGCCGCGCTGCTCACTCGGCGGGCGCGGAGCCGCAAAACCTTGCGCTGGTTCGCTTCCAGAATCTCAAACTGAATACCGTCGTGCTCGATTTTCTCGCCGGTCGCTGGCACGTGCCCGGCCACGCTGTTCAAAAATCCTGCCAGCGTCGCCGCGCCCTCATGCTCCGATCCTTCGGTGACGTCAACGCCGAACAGCTCCTTCACTTTTTCAATCCCCACGCTTCCGCGCAGAACGAGGCTCCCCGACTGCTCGCGAACCACATCCGGCGCCGGCACTCGATCTTCCTCGCCAATTTCCCCGACGATTTCCTCGACAAGGTCCTCGACCGTCACAATCCCCGCGACAAGCCCATACTCGTCAATTACGATTGCCATCTGTTGGCTCTTGCGCTGCATTTCTTTCAGAAGCTCCGAGCCAAACTTCGTCTCCGGCACAAAGAGAGCCGGTCTCATGATTTCGCGCACCGTTCTGTGCCCCGCTTCGCTGTCCGGAACCTTAAGGATGTCGCGTGAGACCACGATTCCCACGATGTCGTCCAGGCTTTTCTCATACACAGGTATCCGCGAGAATTTCCGGTCTACCACAAGCCGTCGCAATTCTTCAAGCGAAGCCGAAGCCGGAATCGCGACCACATCCGGCCGCGGCGTCATCACTTCCCTCACTCGCTTATCGCTGAATTCCACCACTTGCTCGATCAAGCGAGCCTCGTCATGCTCCAAAATTCCTTCTTCCGTCGCGGCCTCCATAAGCGCTTCGATCGCCTGCTGCTCGGGCTGCGCCTCGTGCTCGTCAGATTCTTCGGTGATGCGCAGAAACGAAATCATCAGGACCATCACGGCCTGAATCGGCCACGTCAGCAACACGAAGAAGCGGATGATTGGAATCAGCGGCGTGGTCCACCTCCCGGACGCCCGGGAAATCAAAATAGACGGCAGAAGGTGCATCGCGACGACGACTTCAACGGTGAGGAAGAAGACCATCTCGACAACCGCTTCCCATCTTCCGGGCACGAAGAAGACGATGCCGCGGGCTGTCTCCACTGCCACGAGGACGAGCCACAAACGCGTGATCAGGCTGAACGCCAGATTTGCGCGCGGCCGCTCCAAATGAAGCCGCGGCTCGACGTCAGCCTCGAATGCATCGATGTGCGCGTGGATTCGACGCGTCGTCACGCGCCCCATCTCGCGATAGACGCGGTCCAGGTAGGAAAACAACACGAGACCCAAAGTCAGGCCAAGAACTCCGAGCGTGTGGAGGAATACCGGCATCGCTTAAATCAATCCCAGCCGCACGCGAAGTTGGCTTTCGAGATGTTCCATTTCGCCATGGTCCGTTTCGTGATCGTGGCCCATAAGATGAAGCACACCGTGCAGGATGAGAATCTGCAGTTCTTGCGCGAGGGTTCGGCCGAAGCGGCGCGCATTCCGCCTCGCGACAGTGGGCGAGATCGCGATGTCACCGAGATACTCATTGCTCCGGGCCGAAAGCGTCTCGCGACGAGCTCCATCGCGTCGCAGCCGGCCCGCGCCACTTGCTTGTTGCTCCGCGGGAAAAGAGAGCACGTCTGTCGAGCCGCGCTTGCCCCGGTACTTTCGATTCCAGCGCGCCATTTGCGAATCGTTCACGAATCGCACCGACGCCGCGTCTGCTGAAAGCCCGAGGACTCTGAGCACGCGGGTAAGAAAACGATCAAGGGGAGCCAGAGCAACACGAACACGCCCTTGATGATTCGTGATCATGGACGATTCGTGATCATCGGCTGGGCGCCTATTGTTGCGGAGCGCGCGGGGTGCTCTCTCGCGGAGCTCCATTCCCCGCTTTCCGGCCCGAGGAGTTCTTATGAGAAGAACCTCTCTCGTCATACGCCTTGATGATTCGCTGCACGAGGCTGTGGCGGACCACGTCGCGTTCATCGAAATAAACGAACGCGATGCCTTCGATCTTTCCAACGATTTCGATCGCTTCAACAAGGCCGGAGCGGCGATCGTTCGGAAGATCGATTTGCGTCACGTCGCCCGTGATCACCGCCTTGGAATTATATCCGAGGCGCGTAAGGAACATTTTCATCTGCTCGCTCGTCGTATTCTGCGCCTCGTCAAGAATCACGAATGAATCGTTCAGCGTCCGTCCGCGCATAAAAGCGAGCGGCGCAACTTCGATGATTCCCTTCTCGAGGAACCTCTCGAGCTTATCGGCTTCGAGCAAATCGTGAAGAGCGTCGTAGAGCGGCCGCATGTACGGATCAACCTTCTCCTGCAGCGTCCCCGGCAAAAATCCGAGGCGCTCACCGGCTTCGACAGCCGGCCGCGCGAGAATGATGCGATTCACCTGTTTCGATATCAGCGCGGATACCGCCATCGCCACCGCGAGATAAGTTTTCCCCGTGCCACCTGGGCCGATCGCGAAAACCATATCGAAGGATTCAAGCGCTTCGATATATCGCCGTTGATTCGGGCTCCGCGGCGAAATGCCCTTCTTGCCGAACGCCCGCGGCCCGCGCGTCGGCGAAAATGCCCCGCGTAGCGGTACCTCTGGCTCTTGCGCGGCCATTCGAAATAGCGACTTCACTTCGCTGCTTCCAAGCGCGTGTCCGTCTTGGACAAGCTCGTTGTATTGGCTGACCACCCGCGCGGCCTCGCTCACGCGCGCCTGCTCGCCTTCGATTTCGATCTCGCTGTCTCTCAGGTTTGCGGTGACTTGGAGAGTTGATTCGAAAAGCTTCAGGTTCTCGTCGAGCGTCCCGCAGAATTCCGACACATCTCCAAGCAGTCGAACGGTCTGTTTCATCTATTTTGGCGGCTGGATGCTGGTTGGCCTGCTAGTCGGTATGCCACTCGAAATAGCGTAGCGCACGCGCCAAGCAGGGTCAAGGCAGCCCGTGCTCACCTGGCATCCAAACCGCCCGTGTTCGGTGAAATTGACAAAGCGCACAGCGTCGGTTAACTTTGTTATCTCAATCGAATAAATACCTTTAAACGATCAAGGAGCACTGAATGCCGCAAGGCACGCCCGTAAAGCACAAGAAGAAGACGAAATCGATCCTTAAGAACATTCGCCAGTCCGCGCACCGCGCAGTATCGAACCGCATCAACCGCACGCGCGTCCGCAATGCGATTCGCAGGATTCGCACCGCATTGACCGCGGGCGACGCCGCCGCCGCCGCGAAGCTGGTCGGCCCGACCTTCTCGGAAGTCGATCGCGCCATCCGCAAGCACGTTCTCTCGGAAAACACGGCGAACCGTTACAAGTCCCGCCTGACGCTCGCCCTCAACGCACTCCGCGCAGAAAAGAAGTCGTAACGCCGGAATCGAATCGGAACCGCAAATCTGGCGGTAGGCTCCGGCGCGCGCCTGCCTTTCAGTTAGGCTGCCGATGACTTCGATTTTGTCGCGGGCGCAGCCAGCCGAGTGACGAGAAATTCCATCGCGGCCCGGGGATTCGCGACGCCCGATTTCAGCAAGCTATCGGCGTCCGCCAGTGCCGACAGACCGGCGGTCAATTGATGGATCGAGAACCGGCGCGACTGACTCATCGCGCGCTCCGCCGAATCGGGATTCATCTGCAGTTGCCGTGCGGCCTGAAACTTGTTCATGCGCGGCGGAATGTCGCGCGCTTCAATCAATTTCCGGTACATCCACGCAAGTGCACCCACTATCATTGGCGGCTGCTCGCCGTCCCGCAATAGGCCATCCAGAAACAAGAGCGCCGCGTCGCTGCGCGATTGCACTAGAAGGTCTCCCATTTCCCAGACCGTGAATTTCCGCGCGGAGACGACAAGTTCCTCGACGTCGTTCGCAGAGATTTTCCCTTTCGCCATCGCGTAGAGCGACAATTTCTCGATCTCTACCCGAATCCGCGCTGGTTCGGCGTTCACAGCTTCTACCAACAGGCTCGCCGCGCTCGGATCCAACTCCAACCCGAATTCTTTCGCGGACGAAATCGCCAAAGCTGCCGCCTGTTCGGCGTCCATCGCTAGCGCGACCTTTACCGCTTTCTCTGCCAGCAGCCGTGAAAGTCCTTTTCGCCCGTCAAGCTGCGACGCTTCGAGCACAAGAATGGTGAACGGAGCCGGGTCGGACAGATAATTCTTCAGCGTCTCAATGGCCGACTCACGCGCCTCTTCGCCAAAATCGTCAATCGCCTCCGCTCCCTCGACGATCACCACCTGGTGCGGGGCGAGCATCGGCACTGTCACGGCTCGCTGAAACGCCTCGTCCCATTCGCCGTCGGCCGCCGAAAATCTCGCTAGCGCCCAGTCGCGTGCGGCCTCGGGCACGTAAGTCTCAATCAATTTGTCGCGACAAAGCTTGCGGAGATAGACGTCGTCGCCGTAAAGCAGAATCGCGGGCACAGGCTTCCCGCTCGCGAGCTTCCCGAGGAGCACGTCCAGCTTCATGTCCGGCATCAGAAGCCCTCCACGACATCGGCAACAACCTGCGACGCGAAATCCCGCGACATTCTTTCGAGCGCCGGATTCTGCTCCTCGAAGAAACTTTTGACGTCGCTCGAAATCTGATACTCCTCGCGGAACACCATGTCGCCGTTCTTGTAGACCACTTTCTGATCCGCGCGGCCCGTGAGATTCAATTTCGCGTGCACCGTGACGAGCATCGTCGTTACCTGCCCGGTCGTCGCATTGAAAAGAATGGGGCTCGTCTCGATCGTCAGAACCTCGCCATGCAGCACTGCGTCCGCTGACGACTCATTCTGCACGATTCGATACTTCGTGCGGCTCAGAAACTCGTGGATGACGGCCGCGGTAAAGTGCTGTTCAATGCGATACCGGCTCGTGCGATTCACGAAGGCCGGAACTGCAATTGTCTTCCACTCGGACGGCAGCGTCGAAGCGCGGCCTGCCACGTGATAGCCGCATCCCCCAATCCCTAGCGCGAATAGAATCGCCAACGCCGTAACCCTCGCGCCTGCCGCCCGGCGCGCGAGATCGCGCCCCCTTTCATGCCGGAACGACAAGAAGTTCCTCCGCAATCCTCACCGCATTCGTCGCTCCGAGCCGCAGATTGTCTGCAACTCCCCAGAGCCAAACGCCCGACTTCACTTTCGGATCACCTTCGATCCGAGCCAATTGAATCTCGCTCTGGCCCGCCGCGCTGACGATATCCGGCGCCGCCTCATCCTTTTCCGCGATGTGCACTTCCAGCGTCCGAAATGCAGCCTCCAAATTGCCGTAATGCGGAGCTGCAGCAAAATCGGCGTACACCGCGAACGAGTAGCCATAAAAGACGGGTGCCTGGATTATCTGGATGGCTGGAATGATAGTGCGATCCGCCGCATAGCGAGCGACGCCGTCCGCAATTCGTTCGCGAATCGAATTCAACGTGGGTTTTCGCTCTTCGCCATATCCCGATAGCAAATTGAACGCGATCTGCGAATCAAACACACTTCGTTCGATTGCGCGAAACGATAGAAGGTTTGTCGTCTGACCTACGAGCTCGTCCACTCCGGCTTGGCCGGCCTCGGAAACGGGCGGAAGGAAGAGGATCGCGACCCGCGAAGGATTAAAATCCTTCAGCGCCGCAGCGACCGTCGCGCCGATGATCACTCCCGAGCCGGGCGAAACATACAGCGCTTTCTTGCGGGACGGAGCGGGCGTTAGTGCGGGGGGCGGGAGCACACGGTCCAGACTCGTTATCCAAGTGAAGGATCGCTCCTCCGCCGGAAGGCCGCCCGATAAATCAATCACCGTCGCGCCGGTGCTCAGCGCCTTGCGGTAGTGCGCTGCGGTGAATTTCTCGGTGCCCGTGAAAAATACAAAGCGCGCATTCTCAAAGCTGTCTTCGGTGACTTCCTGAATAAGAGCCGGCTCCCCGCCCGCTTCAGTCAACGTGCCGGCGGCATCATCATCCAGCAGGCTGATTTCGGTGGCCGGGAAATTGCGGTCTTCCAGTACCTGCTTTAGTTCTTTGCCGAGAAGCGTGGACGCTCCGGCGATGGCCACGCCTTGAGCGCGAGCGAGCCGTGGGGACATGTTTCAGGCGAGCCGTGAAGTGAGCCGGTGACGAACCAATCGGACAAGTTCGAGCACAATGCCGTGGACACAATACGCCGTCGCAATCAGCAATAGCGCGAGATGCGAATAGAACACGATTGATCCAATCAGCAGCGCGATGAGTACGAACGCGCGCGACGACTGCCTCCGGTTCCATCGAATGTTCTTGAACGCGAAGTGCCTCACCGTGCTCGACATCAGGACGCCTAGTCCAACCATCATAACCAGCCAGAGTATCGAATACCTGACGCTTATAATCGGCAAGCCGACCGCATGGACCACCGCCGCGATCATTCCCGCCGCCGCTGGTGTCGGCATGCCCACGAAGTATCCCGAACCGCCGGGAGACATGCCTTGCACGTTGAAGCGAGCCAGCCGCCACGCGCAGCAAACCACAAAGAAGAAGCTCACCAGCCAGCCGAGTTGGTAAATGTGGACCGATTGCCCGGCCTCGCTGAGCGGCAGGCTGCGCACTCCCCATGCGTACGCGAGAAATGCTGGGGCGATACCGAAGCTCACCACGTCCGCGAGCGAATCAAATTCCCGCCCGAAATCGCTGTTTGCGCCCAGTAGCCGCGCAATCCGGCCGTCCACCGTGTCGAAAAGTATTGCAAAGCCAATCGCCTTCGCGGCATTGTCCAAATCGGCGACGCCGCCTTCGAGTGTTGCGAGGATCGCATAGTAGCCGCAAAGGAGATTTGCGACCGTAAACACACCGGGAAGTAGATAAGCGCCGCGGCGCGCTGGACGCTGCTTCACTTGCTCGGCCACCCGCGCGTAGGTATCTATGCCGTTGCTTTCCATTTGGCCAGGATGCTCGCTCCGCCGTATACCCTCTGCCCGCGGCGGACTACAATTTCAGAATCGTCGGGAAGCCAAAGATCCACGCGGGAGCCGAACCGGATCATGCCTACGCGCTCTCCCAACGCCACACGATCCCCGACGTTCTTCCAGCATATCACGCGACGGGCAATCGCTCCCGCTATCTGTTTGAAAACGATATCTCCCGCACGCGTGGTTACCGTGATTACGTTTTGCTCGTTCTCATTCGACGCGCGCTTGCGCATCGCGGCATAAAATCGTCCCGGCCGGTACTGCACTTCGCTGATCTCTCCGGCCACGGGAGCGCGGTTCACATGAACGTCGAAAACCGAGAGAAAGATACTGATTCGCCTGCCCGCCACCCCATCCAGTCGCTCGTCCACGATTTCGACCACATGCCCGTCGGCGGGCGAAACCACGGCGCCGGGTTCCGCAGGAATCTGGCGTTCGGGATCGCGAAAGAAATAAAGGACGAAAAGCCCCAGCAGGATGAAAACTCCGCCGGCAATCGCAAGTCCCGGCTTGCGATCCAGCACTTCCCCGAAAATTACAAGCAATATCCCGGTTATAAGCGGAGGCGCAGCAAATTTGAACCCTTCTTTGACCATCGGGAGAAGAACGGCTCCTGTGCGGATACACGACCATCCTGCGTAAGTCACTGCCCAGCCGCAGCGCCGCTAGTGGTAGGTCGGCTCGGACATATATCGAACGACGAGCTGCTCCATAAGGTCTTTAACTCTTAATTTCATTTTCTTGAGTTGTACTTCTTGGAGTAGGTCTTCGGCGTTCAGGTAGGTCTGCTTCTGAATCTGTTCCAGTTGCGCTTCGTATCGGGAATGCTCGGCTGCCAGCCGCCGGAACTCTGCATCGCTTGACAACAGCGTATCCCGAATATCCCGTGAGGTGGTGGACATCCGTTTCCCTCCAGACCCGAGCCACGTCGCTACATGCCAGCGAACTTAGCACAACCGCGATTTTCAGCCAACAGAAAATCGACCACAGGAAGTCTCAGGATTATCAGATGTCTTCCTCCAGGCTGGCGGCCAGAATGATCGCGTTCTCGACGGGTGCAACATAGTACCTTTGCCGCCGCCCAACGCTCTTGAATTTGTGGTGTTCGTAAAACGCGATGGCGGCAAAATTAGACGCCCTCACTTCGAGGAACGCCTTCCGTATATCCATCGTCATCCCCCAATCGAATGCAGTAAGCAGCAGCTCGCTGCCGAGATGCCGGCGCCGCGCTCCAGGCGCGACCGCCAGATTGAGGATTTCCATTTCATCAGCCAGCTTGCGCGCAACAATAAATCCCAGGATCGTTTCGCCTTCTTCGGCCACCCATCCCGCCATCTCGCCCTTCGCCACCCGCTCGTAATCGCGCTGCGTCCACTGCGCCAGTTCCGGTGAGACCTTCTGTATTCCCAATACGGCCTCGACGTCGCGATCTGCGAGCCGGCGAAGCATCAACTTCCCTTTAGGTGGATTTCCGCGTCCGTCCGTCGGACGTAATTGGCGTCGAGTTCGAGCGCCGTCACAATTTCTCCGCGTGCTGCGCGTTGGATTCCCAATAGCCCGGCGGCAGGAGCCAGGACCGGTGAGACCCGCAACAGCGTATTAACTGCGAAATCCGATCTTAAAAGCGCGTTGTTAAAAACTTCAGGCGAGGGCGATGCAAACACGACATTCGCCGCCGGTACCGTCTCGCGAAGCAGCTCCAGAAACTCCTCCGGGGAGGCGACGACGTCGGGAATACGAACTTCTAATTTGCCTCCCTGCTTCGAGTACAGAGCCCCGTAAATCTGTCCCCGCCGAGCGTCGAGAATGGAAGCCACTATTCCTTCTTGTATCGGCGCCTCGGCGGCCACGGCTTCCAGTCCGCTCACCGGGGCAATTGGTCGCTCGTAAACCTCCGCCCAACCTTTCACCGCAGTCAATCCAACCCTCAGACCGGTGAACGAACCAGGTCCCGCGATTACCGAGTATAGGCCTATCTCCGGCAACCCAATCCTGAGCTCCGCCAACATGAACTCCAGTTGCCGAAACATCCGGGCCGAATAAGCCTCGTCGCTGGAAGTGGATACGACGCCTAAAATCGACTGGTCGCGGAGCACAGCGAGACTTCCCACCCGGCTCGAAGTGTCCACTGAGAGGGTCAACATTTCTGCCCGATTATAGGGCAATTCTCATGCCAATTTGCCGTAAATTTGCAAGCCCAAAAATCTCGTATCTTGCGATATTTCATGGGAATAGCTTGACTCCGGCTCCCTCGTGTGCCTAATATGGCAATAGCACTTTGGAGGGGACTCCGTCCTATGGAATTCAAGCTAGGTGAGAAGGTTGTTTATCCGAATCACGGCGTGGGTGTCATAGAACAAATCAGTTTCGGTTACCTCAACGGCAAATCCGAGCGATTTTACATGCTCAAGATCGTTTCCAGCGGATTGAAAGTCATGGTCCCGCAGGCCAACGTTGACAACGTTGGGTTGCGCCCCGTCATCCGGACCACCCAGGCCGGCGATGTCATCGCCTATCTCGAGAAGGGGCGGTCAGCCAGTCATCACGACTGGAAGCACCGCTTCAAAGAGAATTCTGAGCGGATGCGCACCGGCTCGCTGATGGAAGTGGCTGCCGTACTGAAGGGTCTCGTTTCCCTCAGCCGGACCAAGCCTCTCTCCTTCCGCGAGAAGAAGATGCTCGAGCGAGCCAAGTACCTCTTGGTGAGCGAACTGGCCACGGTTCGGAACACCTCCGAACAGGTGGTCGAGTCGAGCTTGGTTCGGGCGCTGGCCAAGGCGCATCTCCAAATGCCCGAAGCGCCGAAGCTTCCGGACTAAACGCACTCTGCATTCCCGAATTGGCACGCGCAACTTTAGGGGTGTGTCCCGCGCATCCGCGGTTTTGAGCGAAGTGCTTCCGTCTATTTCCGCGAGGGCGTCAGAATCGCTTCGATTTGGAGCACGTGGTTAATATCGTGCCCGGCGATCATTTCAGTGATTCGTTCGATGCTTTCCTCGCCGCGCTCAGAATGCATCCCGGAATGTTTCCACTGCTCCGGCTTGAGCGATTTCAATAGCGCCAGATTGGCGGCTCGCAGCGTCTTGAATACGCTGAGCGCCGCCTGTGGATCGCGCTTAGCGTAGTTCTCCGCTTCAGCCCACTTTTCCTGATCGTACGCCTCAATCGGAGCGCCCGGAGCGCCGAGGATGCGGCGTATTCGATAGCTCGTCACAATCTCGGCGTCCTCCAGATGCGCGATGATTTCTGTCACGGACCACTTGCCCGGCGCGGGACGTTTGCGAAGTTGCGCGTTCGGAACGCGTTTGATGAGCTTTTCAATTTTCTCAGCTGATTTCGCCTGCACCGTCAGCGGCTTCTTCCCAGCGGCGTAACCCTGAATTCTCTGCTTATACTGCAAGATAGTTTCGTTCATTTCTCGCGTCTCCTGTCCGGGCATTTCCGACTGCCCGGAATCCTTCATCGCCCGGAGGAGATTCTACCCAACAACACACGGGGCCGAAGTCGTCATCCGTGGAGCTGGGATCGAACCAAAGCGACAAATTGGCGCGTCGAGTTGGCGTCGGGGTCGGCGTCGCCTCCAAAACCACCTGTACTAAAGAACAGGCGTGCTCCGTCAGTGCTAGCTGCCGATTTTGGAAACAGACTCCACGTCGGCATCTCCACGGATCCTCCCCAGCCTTTAAACTATCTGCGAGTTCCTTAGCTCGAATTACGCACACTCATGCTTCAGAATTCTGAACTCCAGATCACGCGGCCCGAAGAACGCGAACTCGAGACCAAACGCACCGAGCTCGAGACTCTCGAAGCCTCGCTAGCCGAGCGCGAACTCGAGCTGGCGAGCCTGCGCGCGGAACTTGCCTCCTTCGAGCGCAAATATCTCGCGGAGGTCGGCCTTCGTTATGCGGAGCTTGACGAGCTCAAAGCCCAAATTGCCGAAAAAGCCGCCGCCGAACATCCTGGGGATCCGCGTCTGCAAGAAGCGGCGCGCAAAGCTCGTGCGCGAGCGAAGGCAACCCGTTCCACTACAGGCCCAGGCCAAGCCCACGCTCAAAAGGTCTACACGCCGACGCCCGAAATGAAGCGGCTGTATCGCGAAGTTGCGCGCCGCGTCCACCCCGATCTCACTACCGACGACGCCGATCGCGTAAAGCGCCAGGAATTGATGGCCAAAGCCAATCAAGCGTACATGCACGGCGATCAAGCCGCGTTGTCTCGAGTCTTCGAAGCCTATGAGTGCTCGCCGGAAAGCGTTCACGGCGACGGCGCAGGCGCCGATCTAGTCCGGACCATCCGCCGAATCAGCCAGGCGAGAAGCCGTCTGGAAGAAATCAATGTTGAAGTGAAGGCGCTCCTTGCTTCCGACGCGAAGCGGCTGCGGACGCAGTTCGATGAGGCCGCGAAGGCCGGCCGCGATCTCTTTTCAGACCTGGCGGCCCGGATTGATACCGAGATTGCCTCCGCCCGCGCGGATCTGAGCAAACAAGTCCAATGCGCGCAGACTTAATCAACGAGGCCGGCGAAAAGCCAACGACTGCCTCCGCGACGTCAATCGTTCTTCGACGCCCGCAGGCATTGGCCGCGCGCACCGCCGCGCTCGTTTGCCGCGGCATACGCGATATCGGCCGCGAATCCAATTGGGTCGAGAAGCGAGTCTTCTCGGGGCGCCGCGCGTGCACGGCTGTGTCTCCGGCCGGCAAAGTTTCTGTTTTTTTCGGCACTGGCGCCGGCGGCGCGCTCCGCCTCGCGATTTACGATCTCGACTCTCCCGCTCCCCCGGATTCCATTCCGACGCTCGAAACGCAACGAAGCAGGGCAAACGATCCCGTTTCTTCACTCGCCTGGTCACCCACGGGACGCGTTCTCCTCGCCGCGTCGAATATGTCAACGAATCAAATCCAGATTTTCGACACAACGAAGAACGCGCATCTCGACACATTTCATGTGCCCGATCTGCCGAATGCGGCATTCGCATGGTCGCCCGATGGATCTGAGTTCGGCGCTGCGTTCGCCGCCGATCGAACTCTTCGCGTTTGGAATTGCCATGCGGAAGTTCCCTCGCTGGCAGCGACTCCCATCGGTTCGCTCGACGTCAGTCCTTCGCTCGCCGCCGTGGCTATCGGTGACTCTGCCGGCGACGAAACTGTTTTCTCAGGTTTCGGCCCGATGGCTTTCAGTCCGAATGGGACGCAAGTTGCTCTCGCGCTAAAGTGCGTAGGCGAATGGGCCGACGACTTTCTGCTCGTCGCCGCGGTTCCAGGCATGCGCCGAGACTTGTTCTTGCCGGTGCACGGCAACATCACCGCACTGAGTTGGTCTTTCGACGGGGGCACGCTGGTGTATTGTGCTGGCGGCCGTGCTTTCGCCGTCCCTGAAGGTTCCCTCGAAGCGTGCCCGCTTCCCTTCACCGCGGAACTTGCGCGCTGCCATCCCACGCGGCCTCTCTGCGCCTGTTATTCGTCGTGGCTGAAGAACGCGTCCAAGGGCCGGCTCTTTATCGCTGATCTTCGCGAAGGCCGCATCCTGGATGAATTCTCAGCGGAAGGCGTCGTGGATGTCTGTTGGAGTTACGATACGCAGCAAGTCTACGCCGTGACGCACGACGGTCTCGCCTACGTCTTCGAGCGAACGCTTGGTTCAGCCGCTTTTTGATGCGAAGCGCTATGCGAGCGGAAGGTTCGCTTCCGCATTAAGAGTTGCGTCGGCGGTTTCTCCCGCAAGAAATCTGGGATAGGCAGCAGCCGCGATCATCGCCGCGTTGTCGGTGGATAGCGCGCGGCTCGGAAAATACACTTCGACGCCTTCACGCTTAGCCACTTGCTCGAATGCAGTTCGCAATTCTCGATTCGCCGCCACACCGCCCGAGACGAGTATGGACTTCGATTTGAATTCCGCTGCCGCCGTCGTCGTTCGCCTGACCAAATCTCCGACGACAGCTTTCTGAAAGCTCGCGATCAAATCCAGCGTCGCCTGCGAGCACATCGGCCTCAGCGCGTCGGCTTTTCTTTCTCCGCGAGCCAGCGCTGCGTTTCGCTCTTCGATTTCCGGCTGAAGTTCCGGGCGCTTTCGAAGCAGATAGAAGACAGCCGTCTTGATCCCGCTGAAACTAAAGTCGTGCGCGTTCCCGCGCATTTTCGTCTCTGCAAATCGAATGGCCGCGGGATCGCCGAACGGAGCAAGTTGGTCAATGATCGGGCCGCCCGGATATCCGAGAGCGAGCATCCTCGCGACTTTGTCGTAAACTTCACCCGCCGCGTCGTCCCTGGTTCCGCCGATTCGCGCGTAGCGAAATAAGTGCGCTGCCGCATTTCCGTTGCCGTGCCCTTTACTGGACAGTGCAGCGCCGTTCGCGCCGTCTTCCATCATCACTCGATAAAGAATCGTGTGCCCGCCCGAGACGATCAGGCACACCGCCGGCAATTCCGGCTTCCGTCCCGCCGCGTGAGCTTCTAGAAAAACTGCATGAACGTGGCCCTCGAGATGGTTAACGGGAACCAGCGGCTTGCCCAGCGCCATCGCCAGCACCTTGCCGTACGTCACTCCGACGAGCAGCGAGCCAACGAGCCCCGGCCCTTGCGTCACAGCAATCGCGGAAAGATCGGCAAGATTCACTCCCGCCTGCGCGATGGCCTCTCTCACGACGGGCACAATCTGGCGCAAGTGTTCCCGCGATGCCAGCTCCGGCACCACGCCGCCGTATTTCCGGTGGATTTCCACCTGCGACGCCACAATACTCGACAAAATCGTGTTGCCGTCCGCGACAATCGCCGCCGCAGTTTCGTCGCACGAAGACTCGATTCCTAGAATCCGCGACCGACCTTCCCGCTCCGAGTTTTTCGCATTTGTCACAAGCTAATCTCGCGCTGAAACCGCATCTCAAATTATGTTAACACGCTGGGGCATCCGGAACCCGCGAACTCATCCCCGCATCCAGCCCGGTCCAGATCACGCCACATACATGTTCTCGCTGATTGACACAGGCCATCTCCGAACCGTATTGTGCGGCTTCGCATTCTTGCGACAGGAGACGCATGAGCCAGCCGATCAAGAGAGTCAGGAAGGCCGTTCTGCCGGCCGCGGGACTCGGAACGCGATTTCTTCCCGCCACAAAGGCGCAGCCGAAAGAGATGCTGCCCGTCGTGGATAAGCCGCTCATTCAGTATTCAGTCGAAGAGTGCGTCGCATCCGGCATCGACCACATCATCATCATCACCGGCCGGCGCAAGAACGCCATCGAGGACCACTTTGATTCCGCTCCCGAGCTCGAGCGATACCTCGAAGAGCATGGCCGTCCCCTGATGGCCGAGCAGATCCGAAAAATCAGCGAAGGAGTACATTTTAGCTACACGCGCCAAAGCGAAGCCTTGGGCCTCGGGCACGCGGTTCTTCTCGCTCGCGAACTTGTCGGCGACGAGCCCTTCGCCGTTCTCCTCGGCGACGTCATTCACGACGGCCGTGTCCCCGCCACGAAAGCTCTGGTCGAGGTCCACCAGAAAACCGGCCAAGGCGCGATCACGGTTGAGGAAGTACCGCCGGAGCGAGTTCATCTCTATGGCATAGTGGACGCTATACCCGAACCCAATCTCGGTTTTGGCGACAGGCTCTTTCGCGTCCGCGACGTCATCGAAAAGCCAAAGCGCGAGGAAGCGCCTTCGAATTTTGCGGTGACCGGCCGATACATCCTTCCACCCGAAGTCTTCGAATACATCGCCAACACAAAGCCGGGACGAAACGGCGAGATACAACTCACTGACGCTTTGCGGATGCTTGCCAAAGAGCACAGCCTGTGGGCATACAACTATGACGGAAGTACGTACGATGCGGGAGACAAACTCGGCTTCTTGCGCGCGACCGTGGAAATGGCTCTTAAGAATCCTGAGCTTGGACCATCATTCCGGGAGTACCTGAAGGCGCTAAAGCTCTGAAGCTTGCCGGCCCGCGTAACTCGTCGCCAGGTCAGGCGCGAATCGAATTAATCTTTTTTGCCCTTGGATTTTCCGGTGGATTCTTTTGCAGAAACTTCCTTCTTTCCGGCGCCGCTGTCACCCGACGACGCTGGCTTGCTCTCACCGCTCTCGCTGGAAGACTTCTCACTTGAAGCCGAGCCCTTCCCCGCATAATCGGTCACGTACCATCCTGATCCCTTGAATTGAATCGCGGGCGAGGAGGGCAGCCGGACGGCCTTGCCCTTGCACGTCGGACATTTTCGCACTTCCGGAGCCGTGACGCGCTCGATCCTCTCGAACTTCTTGCCGCACTTCTCGCACTTGTATTCGTAGAGAGGCAAACCGGAACTCCTTCCCTTCCGCTATGCAAAAGAAAATCTTACCACGTTTGGCTGGAGCGGCCAGCGCCGAGCGCCTTCGTGGTTCGCGCTGTGTTAGACTTTCTCTGCGTTTAGCTCGCACGCGGTATCAGTGTGGGCTCGAAACTCATCGAATGCCCCGTCAAGCTCCACCTCGAAACAATCAGATCTCAAATCGGCAGGAGGAGGAATCTCGGTCAAGCGGCGTGCCCGCCACCGGCAAGGGCTGCCTCTACCTTGTCGCGACGCCGATTGGGAATCTCGAGGACATCAGTCTTCGCGCTCTGCGCATCCTGAAAGAAGTTGATTTGATCGCGTGTGAGGACACTCGTCAAACGCGCAAGCTGCTCTCGCACTACGATATCCACACCCGCCTCGAAAGCTATCACGAACACAACGAGATGACGCGTGCTCCCGAGCTGGTTATCGAGTTGGAACAAGCAGCGCAGATCGCGCTGGTGAGCGACGCTGGCACGCCGGCAATTTCCGATCCCGGGCATCGCCTCGTCGCGCTTTGTCTCCGCCACGGAATCCAGGTCGTGCCGGTGCCGGGCCCGTCGGCGCTCGTTTCGGCGCTCGCGGCCTCGGGAATTTCGACGGACGAATTCGTATTCGTCGGATTTCTTCCGCCGCGGACCGGAGAACGCCATGCCGCGCTGCATCCCTTGGCCGCCGAGCCGCGCACGCTGGTGTTCTATGAAGCGCCGCACCGCCTTGTCGCTATGCTGGAGGATGCTCAAGCCGTTCTAGGCGATCGGCACGGCGTGGTCGCGCGTGAAGTGACGAAAATCCACGAGGAATTCCGCCGCGGCCGCATCAGCGAGTTGCTCGAAAGCTTCCGCGAGACGCCGCCGCGCGGCGAAATCACGGTGATATTCGCGCGACCCGACGAGCGGTCAGCAGCGCCGTCCGCGGGCGAAGCGTCCGATGCGGCCATCCCCTTGACTCGCCGCGTCGAAGAAATCATGAAGGCACAAGACCTCGACCACAAAGCGGCCCTGAAAATCGCCGCGCGCGAGCGTGGCCTCACCAAACGCGAAGCCTACAAGCAGCTCCTCGCCAGCCGCAACAATCACTAAAGACGCGGTCCGACGGCAATGTCGGAAAGTCAGGAAAATAAGCTTTCGAAGGATTTGCGTCAGCTCGCGGGTGTCGTGGCGCGAAGAATCGGCTCGAAGAACGCGTCCACACGGTCAAGCACTTCCCGTGTCGTCCGGGACGTATGAACTTCGCGGCGAAGCACGCCGCCGTTGCGAACGCCGTGCGTGAAAAACGTCGCAAATTGCTTCATCTTGCCGATCGCGTCCGGCATCTCCGACTCAACCAGCCTGCCGAAATAATCTGCGAGTAGCCGGTACCGATCCGCGTCGCTCGGCTCGTCGTATCTTCCTTCGGCGACGAACTGCTCGATCTGCCGGAAGATCCACGGATTATTCGGCGCGGTGCGTCCGATCATCACGGCGTCGCACCCGGTTTCCTCGACCATGCGCAACGAATCTTCCGGCGTGCGAATGTCTCCATTTCCAATCACCGGAATCTTCACCGCCTGCTTCACGTCGCGAATTACCCGCCAATCCGCCGCGCCGCTGTATCCCTGCGCGCGGGTGCGCGGATGAACCGCCAGCGCTTCAATGCCGCAGCCCTCCGCAAGGCGCGCCACTTCCACGGCCACGATATTGTTCTCATCCCATCCCGAACGCAGCTTGATCGTCAGCGGAATGCGTACAGCCGCGCGCACGCTTCGAAGAATCTCTTCGAGCAAATCCAAATCGCGCAATAGGCCCGAACCGCCGCATTTCACGACTTTCTTTGCCGGGCATCCGAGATTGATATCCACATGATCGAAGCCGAGATCTTCGGAGAGCGCCGCGGCCGACGCCATCACCGCGGGATCCGCGCCGAATAGCTGGGCCGCGATCGGATGTTCATCTTCTTCGAAAAACAAATATCGCAGCGTCCGCGCGGCGCTTCGCGTGAGGCCTTCGGCGCTGGTGAACTCGGTCATGATGAGTCCGCAGCCGCCCAGCTCGCGAATCACGCGACGGAAAACGGTGTCGGTGACGCCGGCCATCGGCGCGAGAATCGTCGCAGGCCGGATGGCTGTGTCTCGGATTTTCAATTCGGATGGAAACATCGGCGTGATCAAAGCAGCGTTTCGTCCATCGTCAACGATTGTTCATCGTCCGAATCCTCGCGGGCGGCTCGCGGGCGTTCGGTTGTTGCTTCTTGCGCGGGGACACTCACGCGCGAAGTGTTTGCCGATGCGCCCGCGGCAGCGGCCTTCGCCACAAGCACGCGCGCCGCTGAGGTCGCCTCCGAGTTCGCAAACGACGTTGCGGCCGGGCTCACGGAAGATGCTGCAACCGGAGAAGCCTCGCCATCTGTGCTTCGAAGAAACGTAACCGCGTCTTCGCTCGATCCGCCAAAAAAGTTTTCAACCACTTGGCCTAGCGCCTGTCGCCGCGCGTCGTCCGCACTCAGATTCGCCCGGTAAACATACGCCCGCCCGGACTTTCTCCGCTCGACGACTCCCTTTCGCGCCAATC
Organism: uncultured Acidobacteriota bacterium; assembly: GCA_963838705.1. Taxonomy (GTDB): domain Bacteria; phylum Acidobacteriota; class Terriglobia; order Acidiferrales; family UBA7541; genus Palsa-147. The sequence goes on from CAWIRU010000009.1 coordinate 466,315, forward strand.
GGTCCATGATCGTCATGATGGTCGTATAAGCGCGCGGCCTCCGCGGCGCGAGAAGTTCCCGAATTTCCCGGACCGTTCCCTCTCCGATCGGCCATAGCGTGTTCATGCAATCGAGTTCGAGCGGCGCCAGATCGAGCAGCGAGCGTCGCGGAGTCACGCCCGGCGTCGATGCCGAGCCATTCTTCAGCGCGTTTTTTGCTGCGTCTGCCATTTATTTCTTGACTGCGAAACTTTTCTGAGCCGGCGCCGGAGCGGAAGCCCGCGTCACCGCTGCCTTTTTCTCCGAGCCGCCGGACAGGAAATCGTCTTTGCGGAGCAGGCTTCGCCGCAAAGAAGGATTCCGGTCCGTCCAATCGCCCTCGCCGCCGGCGCCTTCGAGCGTCGCCCGCATCGCCGCCATCTTCGAATCCAAATCGTCGAGGTAATGCAGCGCGACGGCTTCGCGAAACTGCGGCAATTGGGGCGAGCCGAATTCGTGCGTGCCGTGATGGCTCAAAATCAAGTGCTCGATCAGCACGGCCAGCGGCCGCGGAAAATCCGGAATCGCCTCGATCTTCCGCCGCACAAGACCCAGCCCCAACGCGATATGCCCGATCAATTGCCCTTCCGTGGTATATCCAAAACCTCGCGCGTAGCTCAGTTCTTCCGTCTTGCCGATGTCGTGAAGCACCACTCCCGCGAGAAGCAAATCGCGATCCAGTTCGGGATAATGATCCGCGACCCCTTGCATCAGCCCGATCACGCTCACGATATGTTCGAGGAGCCCGCCGATGAATGCGTGATGCATCGTCATCGCGGCCGGCGCGCGCTTCAATTTCGGCGCAATCGCGGCGTCTTCCACGACGCTGGTTAATAGCCGCTTGATCCAGGGATTCTTCGACTGCGCGATAGCGTCCCGAAGCTGCGCGTAGAGCTTCTCGACGTCTTGCTTCGTGTGCGGCAAGAAATCTGCCAGATCGTAGTCGGTTTCCTGCGCCGGCAAAACCTGCTCGACGGTCAGCTCAATCTGGTCGTTGTACAGCTTCGCGCGGCCCTGCACCTTCACGATGTCGTCGCGGTCGAACCTCGCGCTTGCCTCATCGAATTTGTCCCACATCTTGCCGTCGATTCGGCCCGTGCGATCCGATAGCTCGAGCTGCAGCCAGGAGCGCCCTGTCTTCGAAGATGTCCGGATTTCTTTTGAGGAAACGAGAAAGAGTGATGCGACGGGTTGCCCGTCTTTTAAATCCGCGATGAATTGCGGTTTCATTGGCTCGCGGCTGCTTTTTTCGCCTTGCGGCTCAGCTTCTTTTCCGCGGCGTCCGGCGTGGGAGCGACTTCCTTGATTCCGACGTTCGTCGAAACCGCGGCGGTGTCCACATAGCCCGGCTTCACGATCACGTAACTCTCTTCGCGCAGCTCGGCCAAATAATTCCTGAGGATCGGCGCCATGCGTTGCCCATAAATCCTATTTTCGATTTCCGGCTCGACCTTTTCGACTGGCTGGAGCCCCGCCTCGAAATGCTCGATGACCTTCAATATCTCGAAACCCGTCTTTGTTTGGATCACGTCCGTCAGTTGGTTTTTATTGAGAGCGAACACGGTATCTTCGAGCTGTTTTGAAAGCTGCCCGCGCTCGAAGGCGCCAAGCTCTCCGCCATCCTTCGAAGTCGGGCCTTCTGAGTTGCGCTTGGCGAGTTCCGCGAAGTCGTCGCCTTTCTTCAACCGGGCCAGAAGATCGTTGGCTTTCTTCTGGATCAGCGCTGTCTGTTCCGGCGTCTTGCCTTCCGTGCTCAGGAAAATATCCGCAAGCACCACCTGCTCGGGCCGGACGAACTCCTGTTTATGTTCCTCGTAATATTTCTTCACGTCGTCGCGCCCGATATCCACGCGCGAGCCCACCTCGCGGCGAATCACTTCCTGGGTCAGCAGTTGATTTCGAATCGTCGCTTTGTACTCTTCCCAGGATATTCCCTGGCCCTCGACCGCGGCCTGGAGCGCCTCCATTGACGGGAAATTATTTTGCTGGCGCACTTGATCGAGCCGCTTGATGACGTCGTTCTCGACGCTGATGCCCAGGTCCTTCGCGCGCTGTTGGAGTAGGGACTGATCGATCTGATCGCGAAGGAGGTTCTTCTGCCGCTCCTCGTACATCGTGTTCAGGCGGTCCTGCGTGCATCCCTGGCAGTCCTGCTTCACCTCTTCGTGCAATTCCGATTCGGACTTTTGGTACTCCGAGTACGTGATGATCTCGTTGTTCACCCGCGCGACGATTTCCTCCACCACTCTCCCGTTTCCCGAGCCCTTCATGTCGACATCTTTAGTGTCTTTCGTAACGGTCGGCTTCACTTGCGCGCGAACGCCCGGCGCAGCAAGCGCCACGCTCGCCGCGGCCATGAATATGATCAGAGTTCTATCGAGTCTCATTGAATCTTTCCCAATCTGAAAGTTTACCGCTACGATTGTAGTTGCAGCAATATGTTTCGGGCAGCTTCCGCGACTCCCTCGCCTTCGCTCTTCCACTCGAACCACAAAACGCCGCTCGGATCGAGACGCATCCCCCGCTTTCTCCGGATCACGCGCACCAGCTTCTCCGGTTTCAGCGGCGTCTCTTCGTAAAATTTCACGGCCACAAGATCGCCGCGCCGTTCGATCGAAGCCACCATCAGCGATTCCGCCAGAGACTTAAGCAGCGCGTAATCGAGGAGATTCTCGACAGCGTGCGGAAGCGGACCGAACCGGTCGGCCAGCTCGCGCCGCACCTCGTCGCGTTCCTTATCGTCCGAAACGCCGGCGATACGTTTATAGATGCGCAGACGCAGGTTTTCGCTTTCTATGTATTCCACCGTGATTCGAATGTCCTGTCCCAGGTTCAGCGTCGCGCGGCGATCGGACGTGACGGCCTCGCCCTTGCGTTCGGCAACCGCTCTCTCGAGTAGCCGACAATAAAGATCGAAACCCACTGCGACGATCTGCCCATGCTGCTCGCGCCCGAGTAGATTTCCCGCCCCGCGCAATTCCAAATCCAGCGCCGCAATGCGAAATCCAGCGCCGAGGTCGCTGAATTCCTTCAGAGCGGCCAACCGCTGCTTCGCCAGCGTTGAAAGCGAGCCCTCGGCCGGAACGAGTAGATAGGCATACGCGTGCTGGTTAGACCGGCCCACCCGTCCGCGCAGTTGATAAAGCTCCGAAAGCCCGAGCCGGTCGGCGCGATTGATTACGATCGTATTGGCACGCGGGATGTCGAGCCCGTTCTCGATGATCGTCGTCGAGACCAAAACGTCCGCATCGCCGCGAACGAACTGAAGCATCACTTTTTCGAGCGCCGCCTCATTCATCTGGCCATGTCCCACAATCACGCGCGCTTTCGGCACGAGACGCTTCACCAATGCTGCCACTGACGCGATCGATTCGACTCGATTGTGCACGAAGAAAACCTGCCCGCCGCGGTCCAGTTCGTGCTCGATCGCTCGCTTCACGACAGATTCGGAAAACGGCGCAACCACCGTCTGAATCGCCAGCCGGTCTCGGGGCGGTGTTTCGATCACGGACATGTCGCGCAAGCCAATCAGCGACATATGCAGCGTTCGCGGAATCGGCGTCGCGGACATGGACAGCACATCCACGTTCTTGCGCATTTCCTTGATGCGTTCCTTGTGCGCCACGCCGAAGCGCTGCTCCTCGTCAACAACGAGCAAGCCCAATTCCTGAAACTTCACGTCGCGCGAAAGCAAGCGGTGCGTTCCGATGACGATGTCCACTCTCCCCGCTTCAAGCTCCGCCAGTGTCTTCTTCTGCTGCGCCGCCGTCCGAAAGCGGCTCAGCATTTCGATTCGAATCGGAAACGCCGCAAATCGGCGGCGAAATGTGTCGTAGTGCTGAAACGCCAGAACCGTCGTTGGCGCCAGAACTGCCACTTGACGCGAGTCCGAAACAACCTTAAACGCCGCGCGCATCGCCACTTCCGTCTTTCCGTACCCGACGTCCCCGCAAAGCAGCCTCTCCATCGGCTCGCCCGATTCAAGATCGCGCTTCACGTCTTCGATGGCCTTTGCCTGATCCGGCGTCTCCTGAAATTCAAACGCGTCTTCGAACGCCTTCTGCCACGTCGTATCGGCCGGATATGCGTGGCCCGGCGCGGACTTGCGGTCGGCGTATAGCGCCAAGAGTTTTTCCGCCATTTCGCCGACCGATTTCTTGACGCGCGCCTTCCGCGTCTCCCATACGGTCGTGCCCAGCCGGTCGAGCTGCGGCGCAGCTCCGCCGAGCGATTGATATTTCTGTATCAGGTCCACGCGTGCGAGCGGCACGTAAATCCGCGCGTCTTCCGCGTATCGGAGCAGCATGAATTCGCCGGTCACTCCGTCAACTGCAATCTGCCGCAATCCCTCGAATTGACCGATGCCGTGGTCGACGTGAACGACATAATCACCGGGTTTCAGATCTGAAAAATCGCTCGAAAACACCGCGCTCTGTGGCCGCGCACGCGAGCGCGCCGGCGCCGAAATCGAATCGAACAAATCCGTGTTGCCGTAGAGAACGAGCTTCGCCTCGGGAAACACCACTCCCTCGGCGAGCGGCGCTTTCAAGAGCACGAGCGCCGGAACGGTTCCGCCGCTGCTGTCCGCCGCAAGACGCGAACTCGTCGCGCTTTCATCCACGTCACCCAGCCGGAAAGGCAGCTCGTTTTCATGGCAGATGTCCGCCAATCGCTCGGCTTCTCCGGTGCTTGCGACCGACACCATCACCTGTTGGCCGCTTTCGATGTGGTTTCGCGCCTCGGACATGAACATCGAAACATTGCCGTGATACCGCGCAGTCGGCCGCGATTGGAGGACGTGCTGCACCGCTGCGCCTTCCATCGCCAGGTGCTCGAGAAGAAGCCGCGGCCGGCCGGAAAACGCGCTTTTCCATTCCTCCGGCGTCAGAAAATATCGATCAGGCTCCACCGTTGCTGCGGGGCCTGTCGCCTCATCGAATTCGGCGGCGAGGCTTTCACGCCTTAACTCCAGCGCGCCGCGCAGCGCCTCCGGCTCATCTTCCAGGATTACCGCATCCGGCGTGAGATCAAGCAGGCTCGATTTCGCTTCGTCAAGAAGCGCGGGATGAAATTCCCAGCCGGGATAAAAGCCTGCCGGCATGCCATCATCTTCGCGGCCCGTCGCCGAACGTTCCCTGAAACGCTCGAGCAATTCATTCCGCCGCGGATAATCGGTCAGCGGCAGCAGTGTCGCCCGCTCCAGCGGTCGCAACGAGCGCTGGCTATTCGGATCGAACTCGCGCAAAGATTCGAGGGTGTCGCCGAAAAATTCGAGCCGAACCGGCCCGTTCGACTCCGGAGAGAACACGTCCACAATCCCGCCGCGCACCGCAAATTGTCCCGGAGACTCGACTGTCTCGCGCCGCTCGTATCCCACGCTCGTCAGATGGTTGAGGAATTCGTTCTGCGGAATTTCCTGATCGCGTTCCAGTTGCGATGCGAGGCCTTCTAGAAAGCCGCGATCCCGCAACCGCATAATAGCGGCTTCCACCGGCGCGACTACAACGTCCGCCTCGCCCAGTGCAATTCGCCATAACGCGGACGCCCGCGCCTCGGAAATCTCCGCATGCGGCGAACGCCCTTCCCATGGCGACACTTCCTGCGACGGAAGGAATACGACGCGGCTTGCCGGTCTCCGCGCAAAAGCTTGAAAGAAATACTGGATCGGCTCGAGTAAACCCTCGGCGCGGCGATTCGAATCCAGCAGCAGCAAGACGGGGCGGGAAAGCGACGCCGCGGTGAATGCGGCAATGATTGTCTTCGCCGGGTCGGTCAGCCCGGCCAACCGGACCTCGCCCGCCCCGCGGCGCAGCGCGTCGAGACACACTTCCACCGCGGGTCGGCGGCCGACCCGGCTCAACAGCTCAGCCACCAGCGGCAGTATCATGCGCGCAGACGTTGTACCCGCAAAATCAGACTCGTTGTTGAATAGCCGGGTTCGAGCGCCAGTGAAACCACGCGGCCGCCTGCGCGTACGACTTCTTCACGGCCGACAATTTCATCCGCTCCCCAGTCGCTTCCCTTCACCAAAATGTTCGGCAGGATCGCCGCAATCAATTCCTTCGGCGTGGGCTCATCGAAGATCACGACATAGTCAACGGCCGCCATCGCCGCGAGAATTTCCGCGCGCTCGCCCTCCGGAATCACCGGCCGGCCTGCGCCTTTGTTTTTCCGGACGCTTGAGTCGCTATTGATCCCCACGATCAGCGCATCGCCTAGCGACCTCGCCTGCTCTAAAAGCCGTATGTGTCCCGGATGAACGAGGTCAAAGCAGCCATTCGTGAAGACGATTTTCTTCCCCGCTCGCTTGAGGTCCTGAACATCGAGACGCAGATCGCTTCGATTGAGGACAACTCCCAAATTCGCTTCTCCTCGCCGCCACAATTCAGCTCAAACAAAATTGTACCACGCGGCAATTCCCGCTCCTGCCCACCTGTACAGCAATTCATTCGACAACTGCATCTGGTGCGGCTCCCCTTGCCTCAGAAATTTGATGCTATACTCCGTTTCCGCGTGCCACTCCCCGATTCCCCTTCGGGAACGAGAGACTTGAATGAAAGATATCGCAATCGTTGGCGGAGGCCCCGCTGGGGCCATGTGTGGCGAGCAATTGGCCACTGCCGGCTTCCATGTCACGCTCTATGACGAGCACCTCGCATGGGAGAAGCCCTGCGGAGGCGGCCTCACGCATAAGGCCATCAGTCTTTATCCCTTCCTGCTCGACGGCCCGCAGCCGAAAAAAGTCGTTCGAACCGCCGAGCTAATTTCCAGCGGCGGCCACCGCGCCCGCTTCCAGATGAATCATCCGATCGTCATTTATTCGCGCGCCGTGTTGAACGGCCTGCTGCTCGACCGCGCCCGGGCGGCGGGCTGCGCGACGATTTGTTCGCGCGTCACTCAGGTGGACACGAACGATGGCCGCGTGAATCTCGTCGCAGGCGGCGAGCGGAAATCCGCCGACTTTGTGGTGATCGCCGGCGGCGCCCGGAACCAGATGCTTCCGGAGACGACAGCGCTTAAAGCCGCTGACCTCGAGATGACGCTTGGCTACTTCGTCCCGACCGAAGACGAACTCATCAAGGTCAAATTTCTCAAGGAATTCGAAGGCTACATTTGGTCGTTTCCCCGCGCCGATCACGTTTCTGTGGGCATCTGCGGCAAAATGTCGAAGCATTCGAGCCAAACTCTCCGGCGCCACCTCGATCAATTCGTAAAGGACGAGAATATTTCGCTAGATGGCGCGCGCTTCTATAGCCACGTTCTGCCGTCGCCGCAAGCTCATACGTTGCGCCGCCGCCGCATTGTCGGCCGCAATTGGGCGATGGCCGGAGATGCCGCGGCGTGCGTTGACCCCATCACCGGCGAGGGCCTTTTCTATGCCTTGCGCTCGGGCGATCTCCTCGCGCAGGCTTTGATCGCGGGCCAGCCCGAAGCGTACCCCGCCCTGCTCCGCGCGGAAGTTTCCGCCGATCTCGAATTCGCCGCGCGAATCGCCCGCAAAATTTTCTGCGGACGGTTCCTCGGCGGTGCCGTCACCACTCGCATGGTCCAATTGCTGAATCACAGCGCCACCTTCCGCGATCTGATCCGCGACGTTTTCAGCGGCGCGCAGGATTATCGCAGCCTGAAGCGCCGCCTCTGGGCGCAACTCGGAATTACCGTGGCCGAATTTACGAAGAGTTTCGTTGATCCGCGCTCCTGCAAAGACGCGCCCCGCACTCTCGATGGACGGGAGCCCGTGAGTTGAGCTCCGCGAGCCGACGCGAATTTCCGAAAATCCCCATCGGCACCGAACTCAGATTTGAAAAGACCGTTCCGCACGAGTGGACGATCGCTGCATACGATCCGCGCCTTCCTGCCGTATTCTCAACGCCCGCGATGATCGGAATCATGGAACTCGCCGCCGCGAACGCTGTGCAGCCGCACCTCCCCGCCGGCATGATTACCGTCGGAACGCGCATCGAGGTGGATCACCTGAAGGCCGCGCCGGTCGGCGCTCGCGTTTACGCTTCGGCCCGGCTCGTGTCGCAGGACGGCCGGCTGCTCATTTTCGACGTCGAAGCCGGCACGGGAGAAATCATCATCGGCCGCGGCCGGGTCTTCCGCGCCATCGTCGAACCAAAATCCTTCGGTTCCAAAGCGTCCGCGCGCTAATCCTCTTAGGCGTCCGGCGGAAAATTTCAGGCAGGAAAAATCAGCGATTAGTACTCGGGCCTGCGTGCGGCGGCTTTGCGTGTGGGTGGCGGAGTGATCGTCGCCATCTTTCGAATCATGGCGAGGACAAGTTTCTTGTCGTCGTCGGAAAGCGTCGTGCTGTACTTCTTGATTTCCGCGAGAAACCGGATTTCTTCTTCCGAAAGTTCGCCCAGCATCTTCCGGGTTTCGCGATCCTGCGCCGTGTCGCTGCCGGGGAAGAAATCGGCCAGGTTGATCTCCATCGCCTCGGCGATCTTCGCCAGCGTCTCGAGTGAAGGCACCGTGTGCCCGTTCTCGACGCGCGACAGGTAGCAGCGCAGGAGGCCCGTGCGGCGCTCAATGTCGCCTTGCGAAAGGCCTCGATCGCTTCGGTAAGAGCGGATGACCTCTCCGATGTTTACCTTTGGTTTTTCTTTTGGCACTGAGTTGTTCCTCTGGAAGCGACATCTTAAGCATCCCCCGCATCCACGCGCAAGGAATTTCTCCCCGATGTGTTCCAAGTGTTTCCAACAAGCCACGTCCTTTCGGATATCGCCCAAGCCTCCATGTGTTGCAGCCGATCCATAGAGCTCACTCGCCGTCACGCTCCCCTGACATCCTTTTCGAATAGCTTCGCATCCCTACTGCCGAGCCCGATCGCAGGCAGGGAAAGCAAAAAATGAACGCAAAATCGCCAAAGTTCCTATTCCTTTCCGGAGTGCTGAGCCTTACGGCTCTGGCATTTCCGGGCGCCCTCCGCGCTCAAGCGCCTCCGGGGCCAATAATGCCCGCACCCTCCACCGACGACACGCGACCCGATGCGAAACCGAAGCCGCCGGACAAACCTCAAGCTCCGGCGACGCGCGCGAATCTAAATGGTTCGTGGAAGCTGAACTCGGACGAAAGCGACGATGGCCGCCAGAAAATGCAGCAGGCTAAAAATTCGCGAAATAACAGCGGCAGTGGTGGCAGCGGCGGAGGTGGTGGCCGGAGCGGTGGGGGAATCGGATTCCCCGGTGGGGGTGGTGGCGTGGGCTTTCCCGGTGGCGGAGGCGGTGGCGGCGTTTACGGCAGGCATGGCGGCGGCTCCGGCGGCGACAATGAAAGCGGCGAAGACCGCGTGCACATGCAGGAACTGATTGATCCCCCGGTCAGAATTACCATTGCGCAGAAAGACAATGAATTCGATCTCGCCGACGACTCAGACAACAAGCGCGCGTTCTATACCGACGGCCGAAAGCTGAAGAAATCCAAAGACCTCTCCAACCAGGAGATTTCCGCTCACTGGGAAGACACGCGGCTCGTCTCCGACGAAAAGGATTCACGCGGCGACAAAATCTCGCGCACGTTCGAGCCGCAGCCCGGCGGCAAAAAACTCGTCGAAACAGTTCGCATCGAAAACAATCGTCAGCAATCCGCCGTATTCATCCGCTACGTCTACGATCTCGTCCCGCAAGACATATCCTAAACGGAAGCGGCGATCGAACAATTATTTCTGCTGGATTTGTGCTCGGGACCCCGGAGGGAGGTCCCACAACGTATAAGCGATCACCATCTCGGGCTCTCCGCCGATGTTGTCCTCACGACAACACTTTCCTTGTGGCAGATCAAAAGCGAAAGGAATCTCGATATGCCATCGTCTGCCTAGATGATTCACTGGGACACTAAACAAAATCTCCTTGCCGGGATAGACGCTCTCTCTCGACCCAACGTCTCCCATGTACCCGCGCGGTATTCTATCGGAATCAGCCGTGGTTGGCTCATCCGACCGCCTCTTTGTCTTACTGTCCTCGGCCCTTGGTCCAAACTCAGGCACTCCGAAACCCATCACGATCGATGGAACCACTTCGTACATGATCTGCCTCTCGTCTTTCGGACTGCCATCCGGAGTACCGTTTTCGGTAACGACTATCGGGACTCTGCAATTATTCATCAAGCGAAGCCAAACGCGGGTCTTTGGTTCGCCTTCGTCTCTCGGTATTCCAGGTCCAATGTGGTCGAACTCCAAATACACGTACGGCCGGTTCGGGTCTATGACAAAAAGAGATGTCTTCCCGCCGCCGGTCTGCGCCGCAACGGACATCCCCGACACAGCGGCCACCAAAAAAAGCGAGTAAATCGCGGTAGGACGAATAATCAGCATTAGAATTCGCCTCCTGCGAGCACACTATCACCGGTTCACGCCGTGACCAAAACGGTGCGATCGTAATCACCACGCCAGGGCGGTGCTAAGGAGCCCGACAAACGCATTTATCGATGAAGTGAAGTGGTAGGTCGGGAGTCGACCACTATCCCGACTTATGGGCGTCAGACCAATGTTCGTCAAGCCCACGCCGTAACAAAGAACAATACTGATTCTCTACGACCGCAGCCTGCTGAATGCCGGGTTGAGCATTTAATCAAAGCGCCGCTTTCCTGGCTAATGTGGTGGGTCCGGTCGCCTTTATGGCAGAGCCGCGAAAAGCAGAAGTCGAGCAAACAGAGAGTTTAGGTCCTCGCGAATGAGCACGATTTCGCAAATTTAATTTCCCTAACTTGAATGATGAAGGCATCAATCGAAAACCGACCCACTCCTCCATTCCGCTGTGACGTCCTCGAGAGCTCAATGTGATAAGCTCGCGTGCTCGACGATGAATATTTTTATTTCATGGGGGAAGAAATGGCGCAGTGGAAGCAACTCGAACGGCGATTCACGGAGCGATTGGGCCTGAAACGCCGCCCAGTTTCGGTGAGCATCCTCGATAGCGAGCCAACTAGCATTCCGAAATTCCTCGGCACCGAACCCTCCGGCTGCAGCTTCTGGCGCCTCGCCGCTGACGGGAAGAGCTTCTACACCGTTCCATCAGACCATTTTAATTGCCCGGTCGGAAGCTACACGCACCGGATTGATTTGCCTGATCCGCGCAAGAAGGAACTCGACGACACCCTCGGCCTGATGATCAGCGTCGAATACTTGCGCCCGGAGGACGTGGCCAAGGTGCCACAGCTTCCGAAGACGCCGGCGGCGATCGTCTATGCCCCGCTCGGAGATGCGCCGATCGATCCCTCCGTCGTTCTGTTTTCCTGCCGTCCGCGCGCCGCGATGCTCCTGCAGGAAGCCGCTGGCCGCGCGAACGCCGCGTCTCCCCTCCCGATTCTCGGCAGGCCCACGTGTATGGCAATTCCTGCGGCCATGTCCATGGGAACCACGGCAAGTCTCGGCTGCATCGGGAACCGCGTATATACGGGAATCGAAGAAGACGATCTATACGTCGCCGTGCCGGGAAATCAACTCGCCGCCGTGGATCAGGCTCTTGGGACGATCGTCGCGGCAAATGCCACGGTCGAAAATTACGTTCGTTCGCGCCGCGCCGCGTTATCTACTGTCTGAAGATCGAGATCGATGCACTTGCCGCGCTTGTCGGCGAACAGTGCCTCGTCCACGCGCCTCATGAACTCGAGAGCCGTCTCGCCCGGATGATAGTCTTTCCATCCGGCAGAAAAATTCACCGTGATTTTCGCGCCCTCGTACTCCACCGTCAGGCCGCGAAGCCGGTTGATCACGTGCTGCACTTGCCCACTCGGGCATTCCGGCAACACAACCATGAATTCATCGCCGCCGATTCGTGATCCCTGATCGGATCCGCGAATCGCCCGCCGCAGCCGTTCGCCGAACGCCATCAGGACAACATCGCCTGCTGAATGGCCGTGCGCATCGTTGATTTCCTTCAAGTTGTCCAAATCCATCAGCAGCAGGTTCAGCGGCCTCGAATGCCGAATCGCCCGCGAAATTTCTTCCTCCAGCCTCTTCTCCGCCGACCGCCGGTTATAGAGCCCCGTCAACTGGTCGAGCGCCGCGAGTTTGTATACTTCCGTCGCGAGACTTTCCACGTTGGCCAGCGATTGAATCTGCTGCGACATTTGTTCGCGCAAACGATTCAGCACGACTTGCTGGTAAACCGTGTAGCAATTGAACAGCAGGACCATTCCGACCAAGCCGCGCACCGCCTGGCCTAGCCCGAACGACGATCCTGATGCTTCTCCCCGTAGTAGCGCCGGAAAGACGAACGACGCCACACCAATCGTCAGCAGAAGCATGATCGTACACGCCGCCGACCATAGCCACCACTGCCGGCGGTCCAATTGGCGAAGATCGGCGGAAATTTGAGCGGCGGTCACGTTTGGTTGAACGGACCCGAGCATGGAAGTAGTAGGTTGCGCCATAATCCCTCTGAGAGGTGCTACTCTACTGATACCGTAATCACGCACTCGCAACCAGTTGATACCGCCCGTTGTGCCAAAGTTGCAAACTGGCCGCCGGGACATCCGCGCCACCTCCGCGATTGAGAACTACGTCACTCATTCGTAATTGACTTGGCCCAGAGGAGCCAGTTTAATGATTTCCGTAACGCGCTCGCTTCGTCGCGAACGGTCTGCGCGAAATCGCCATGGCGCGGTGCCTTTCGCGAATCCAGAGCGCAGGACATGCCGCTGAGCATTCCGGATCCCAACACAACTGCGAACAGCGCCGCGCCCGGCGAAACTCCTTCCCGGCGTTTCGGCACCGCCCGCTCGGCCTTCCTCGTCGCCGCGGGAATTTTCCTGAGCCGCGTATCCGGCCTGATTCGCGACCGCTTCTTCGCTCACTACTTCGGCAACTCCGACGCCGCCGACGCATTCAAAGCCGCGATTCGCATTCCGAATTTTTTGCAGAATCTCTTCGGCGAAGGCGTCCTCTCCGCTTCATTCATTCCCGTCTACGCCGCCCTCCTCGCGCGCAAGGACAAGGAAGAGGCGGAGAAAACCGCCGGCGCCGTCTTTTCGCTTCTCGCTCTTACGGCTTCTGCGCTGGTTCTGGTCGGCGTCCTGGCCACGCCGTGGCTCATCGAGTTGATCGCGCCCGGCTTTTCCGGTGAGAAGCGCCAGTTGACGATCCGCCTTGTTCGCATCCTCTTCCCCGGCGCCGGCTTGCTCGTTCTTTCGGCGTGGTGCCTCGGCATCCTCAACAGTCACCGCAAATTTTTTCTTTCCTACACCGCGCCCGTAATCTGGAATGCCGCGATGATCGCAGCGTTGATCGGCTTCGGCAGCCGGATGACGCAATTCCCTCTCGCGATTGTTCTGGCGTGGGCGGCCGTGATCGGCAGCGCGTTGCAGGTAGGCGTGCAATGGCCGGTCGTGATGCATTTGCTCGGGCGCTTGCGCCTCGCGCTGAGCTACGAGCGCGAAAATGTGCGGATTGTCGTCCGCAATTTCTTCCCCGTATTCATCAGCCGCGGCGTTGTGCAAATCAGCGCCTACGTGGATTCGTTGATCGCAAGCCTTTTGCCCACCGGCGCGGTCGCTGCGTTCTCATACGCGCAAACGCTTTACACCCTTCCTGTCAGCCTCTTCGGCATGGCCGTCTCGGCGGCGGAGCTTCCCGCTATGTCCGGCCAACTCGGCGGCGAAGAAGAAGTCGCCCGCGCGTTGCGCGACCGTCTCGACGCCGGTCTTCGCCAAATCGCGTATTTCGTCGTCCCGTCGGTGGTGGCATTTCTCGCTCTCGGCGATGTGGTCGTCGCTGCGATCTATCAGTCCGGCCGTTTCATGCACGCTGACGTGATGTACGTTTGGGGAATTCTCGCCGGTTCGACCGTCGGCCTTCTCGCCTCCACGCTCGGCCGCCTCTATTCCGCAACCTACTATGCTCTCCGAGATACGCGCACTCCGCTGAAATTCTCCATCGTCCGCATCGCCCTCACCACGATTCTCGGTTACCTCTGCGCAGTTCCTCTTCCGCCGCTTCTCGGCATCGCGCCGCGCTGGGGCGTCGCGGGCCTCACAATTTCGGCTGGAATTTCCGGCTGGGTCGAATTTGTTTTGCTCCGGCATTACCTCAATAAGCGCATCGGCCGCACGGGCCTTTCCGTCGGTTTTGCGGCAACGATATGGTCGCTCGCGATTGCCGCGGCCGGCGTTGGCTGGGCGATTCGTTGGGCCGTCGGTCCGCGGCCGCCGATTGTAATGGCTGTAGCTGTCCTCGTGCCCTACGGAATCATCTATATTGGTGGGACGATGCTGCTGAATTTGCCGGAGGCGAAATCGCTCGGCGGATTAATGTCGCGATTCACTTCGAGGAGTTGACATGCGCAGGCTTGCATTTTTTCTACTCAGCCTAATGGTGCTTTCATCGGTCGCGTGCAGCGCGTCTACCAATCCGAGTTTCACGGTCGAATCCGGCGGCCGGACGCGAACCTACTACGTCCACACACCGAAGAATTACAATTCTGCGTCGCGCTGGCCGCTTGTCTTTGTGATTCACGGCCGCTTGGGTACGGGCCCCGGCATGGCGCGCATCGCCCGCTACGACGCCTTCGCCGATAGCAATGGAATCATTGCTGTCTATCCCGATGGTGTGGGCCACAGTTGGGCCGATGGCCGCGGCACCACTCCCGCGGAAATGGACGGCGTTGATGACGTCGCGTTCTTCACCGCGATGCTCGACAAACTCGAATCCAGCTACTCGGTTGACCCTACTCGTGTCTACGCCACCGGGCTCTCAAACGGCGGATTCATGTCCTATCGCCTCGCCTGCGATCTCGCCCCGCGCATCGCGGCCGTCGCTCCGGTCGGCGGGGCTTTCTCCGTGCCACTTTCGCAGCTCTGCCATCCATCGCGCCCCGTCTCGGTTCTCGCAATTAACGGAACCGATGATCCTCTGGTTCCCTACGCGGGCGGCGAAATGAAGCGTGGGTCCGGAGGAATGATTCTCTCCGCTCCGGATAGTGCGAAAGCCTGGGCGCGGCTCGATGGCTGTGGCGCTGATCCCGCGAGCGACGTTCTTCCGGCAAAAGCATCTGAGGGTCTCGAAACGCGCCGCGAGATTTATTCCGGCTGCCAACAGGGCGTGAAAGTCGCGCTTTACACCGTCGTCGGCGGCGGCCACACCTGGCCCGGCGGGAAGCAATATTTTCCGAAGTTCCTCATCGGCAAGACCAGCCGCGACTTCGACGCCAACGAAGTCATCTGGCAATTCTTTCAGGCGCATCCCCTGCCCGCGGGCAAACCCTAAGATTCAATCTGCTCCCTCAGCGCGCACCTTCCCGGCGGCCATGAGCTAGCGGCAAGAAAACTGCGACCCTCGATTTTCAAATGGAAAGTTCGTGGTGGTCGCGACGCGCGGTCCGACAATCAAATCCCACCGCGTGCTCGCGAACCCGGCGGAACTAGACGGCGCCGGATGCGTCGCGATCGGATTCTCTTCGCCCTGATTCAGTTCGTTTCGATCGGTGAGTATGCTTTCGGATCATGTGCAATGCAAAAGTCGGGGCATCTACTTCCTCGTGGTCCTCACCGAGGAACCTTTCGACGTCCCCGCAGGCCGCGCAACGAACCTCATAATCGCCGCCGTCATTTACGGCCGCGCGAAGATGCTTGTGCCCGAAAAACTTCTTTTCCAACGCTTGAAAATCTGCAGTTCTACGTTCTAGCTCGCCGTTGGTTTTCATTCAGAATCGCTTGCCTCCTCGCAATCGAAAACTTCATGAGACGACTTCAGATCCGGATCAGGCCCCCTGTCCCCGGAAGACCAGATGAGGAACGCTGGGCCATGGCTTGTCCCGGGTTTTGTGCAACTACGCACTGCGTGTCGCACGACGTGCCTGACGTCGTCACGCACGAACAATCGGGTGAGCACAATCCCGCGCGCGTTTACCGCCATTTCGTTTCGCCTGGCCTAGTAACGGCCGCTAGCGGACCCAACAGAATCATAGAATATTGGGGAAACGGCAGACTGTATAAAAAGAGACACTTTGGGATGGAATGGTGCCGGAGGAGGGGGTCGAACCCACACGGCCTTGCGGCCACCGGATTTTGAGTCCGGCGCGTCTGCCAGTTCCGCCACTCCGGCGTTAACCCTGAAGAACCTGCATACAAATCACTTACCGCACTACAACAGCGTTCTAAATGGCACTCACGAAGAAGTCAAATTATCTCCACTAAGTTCGCAATTGTCCAGCGTACTGGAATCGCTCTTCGCCCTCCGCGCCGCTTTCTCTCCCGCCAAAAATTGACTTCGCGAAGGTCGCATCCTAATATGCGCGGACGGGGCGCGCCCCCTCCTCGATGCTTGGGACGACCCTCGGTCACTATCGCATTATCGAACAGATCGGCTCCGGCGGAATGGGCGTGGTTTTTCGCGCTCATGACGAAAAACTTGACCGCGACGTCGCTCTGAAAGTTCTTCCCGCCGGAACCCTAGCCGACGACTCCGTCCGCAAGAAATTCCGCAAGGAAGCCCTGGCCCTCGCCCAGTTGAATCATCCGAATATCGAAACCATCTTCGAATTTGCCGACCAGGATGGCGTTGATTTCCTGGTGATGGAGCTGATTCCAGGACAGCCGCTCAACGACAAACTCAAGGCAGGCCCGCTCCCGCTTCAAGAAGTCGCGCGTCTGGGCATTCAACTCGCCGACGGCCTGGCCGCCGCGCATGACCGCGGATTCATTCATTGCGATCTAAAGCCGCACAATTTGATTCTCACTCCCGACGGACGCTTGAAGATCCTGGATTTCGGCCTCGCCCGGCGGATTCATCCCGTGAACACCGGCGACCTCACGCGCAGCATCACCGTGGAAACAGCGACCATCTCCAGCACCGTCCCGTACATGTCGCCCGAACAATTGACCGGTCAGCTTACCGACGCGCGCAGCGACATATTCTCCGCCGGCGCCGTGCTCTACGAGATGGCCACTGGCCAGCGCGCCTTCCCACAGATCCAAGTCGCGCAGATTATGGGCGCGATCCTGCATCAGGAGCCGGCGCCGGCTATTTCCGTAAACCCGCATATTTCTCCGGGGATCGACGCCGTGATCCGGAAGGCGCTCGATAAAACGCCATCCCAACGCTACCAGTCCGCCCGCGAACTTCGCGTCGCGCTCGAGAGCCTCACGGCTGGAAGCGGCTCTGGCGCGACCGCCGTCGCAGGATCAGTTCCCGCGGCCGCGCAAGCCTCCCGGCTATCTGTTGCCGCAAAGTGGGCGCTCGTCTTGGGAGTGGTGGTCCTCCTGGCCTTGGGCGCCACGATCGGACTCAACCTCGGAGTTCTCCGCGGTCGCATCTCGCGCCTGGGCACCGCTTCCGTTCCGGCTTCCTCGGCGCCCACCGGTATCCCTGTCCGGCCCGCGCAAATTCGCCCCGCAGTCGCCGTTCTCGGCTTCAAGAATTTGTCCGGGCGGCCGGATGAGGCCTGGCTCTCCACCGCGCTCGCCGAGATGCTCACCACCGAAGTAGGCGCCGGCGAAAAACTCCGCACCATCCCCGGCGAAAACGTCGCCCGCATGAAGATGAATCTTTCCCTATCCGACACCGATAGCTACGGCGCCGAAACTCTGCGCAAGATTCGCGCGAGTATCGGAAGTGACTACGTTCTCCTCGGTTCCTATCTCGCGCTCGGCAACGGTCAGGTCCGCCTGGACCTTCGCCTCGAAAATGCCGCCACCGGCGAGCAGCTCAGCTCCATGTCCGCTCAGGGCACGGAAATGCAAATCGCCAATCTGGTGGCGCGTGTGGGAGTGGAGATTCGCAATAAGCTCGGCGTCGGCCAGATCACTCCCGAAGATTCCGAAACCGTTCAAATCTCCATTCCCTCCGATCCGGAAGCTGCGCGCATCTACGTCGAAGCGCTTACCCGCATGCGCAACTTTGACACCAAGGGTGCCCAGCCGCTGCTCGCACAAGTGATTAAATCGCAGCCGCATTTCGCGCTGGCGCATCTGGTGATGGCGCGTGCATGGAAAAATCTCGGATACCGGGAGCGCTCGAAGGCGGAAACGAAACTGGCATTCGATGATTCCTCCGCCCTTCCGCGGGCCGAACGGCTTTCGATCGAGGCCGCTTACGACGAATCGATTGGCGAGCGCGCCAAAGCCATCGAAATTTATAAATCCATCTGGAATTTCTATCCCGACGAAATTGCGCCTGGCCTTGCGCTTGTGGACGCACAAATCGCGGATTCACAGTTCAAGAACGCCCAGGCCGGCATCGATGCTTTGCGCAAACTACCCGCCTCCGGCATGGAAATTATCCAGATCGATATCAACGAGGCCCGCGTGGCGCAGGGAGAGGGCGATTTCAAACGCGAGATCGAGATCACCCGCCGCAACCTCGAGAGAGCGCGCTCGCTCGACGCTCGCTCACTCGAAGGCGATATGCTCTTCATGGAGTCGCGCCCGCTCGAAATGCTCGGCGATTTGAAAGGCGGACAGAAAGCCTGCGAACAGGCGCGCGATGTCTATGCCGCGCTCGGCGATCTAGGCGGCGTTTCCCGCTCGATAACTTGCGCGGCCAATATGCTGGCCGACCAGGGCGACAACGCATCCGCGCGACGCATGTACGACCAGGCCGAAGCTATCGCCGAAAAAATTGGGAACAAGAGCGCTCAGGAGGTCAACCTTCACGACATCGGCATCATCGTGCACGACCAGGGCGAATATCTCGCCGCTAAGAAGTTATTCGACGCATCTTTGGCGATCGACCGCGAAACGGACTACAAGGTGGGCATCGAGCAAAATTTGACCAGCCTTGGCAACGTGGCGTCCGACCTCGGTGATATGTCCGGCTCGGAAAAACTTTTCCGAGACGCCCTGGCCATCAGTCAAGAGATCGGCGACCGCGCTGCCGAAGCGCTCGTCTCCAATAACCTCGCCGCCCTTTTGTACGGCTATGGCAATGACGCCGCCGCGCAAGCAATGTTTGAAAATGCGCAGGCGATTTACCGGAAGACAGGACAAAAAGACGGTATCGCCCTGACCGACAGCAACCTCGGCGAGATCCGCGAAGAGTTGGGCGATCTCGAGGGAGCCAGGACTCACGTCCAGAACGCAATCACGCTGTCCGCGGAGTCCGGCGAAAAACAGAACAGCGGTTCCGCCACACTCGGAATGGGCCAAATCCTGCGGGAACAGGGGGATCTCGCGGGCGCTCACAAATTCTACGATGAGTCTTTGGCGATACGCACCGCGCTCGGAGACAAGGGCGCTGCTGCCGAAACCGCCACCTTCATCGCTGACTTGGACAACGCCGAAGGCAATTACGCCGGGGCTTATGCCCTCGCTACCAAATCCGCCGCCGAAGCCCACCGCGAAAAAGCGTCCGACCTCGAGGCGGAAACTCTTTCGATTCTCGCGCAAGCTTCGCTCGGCCTGAATAAAATCTCCGAAGCGCAAAGTGCCATTGCCAGAGCCGGCGCTCTCGCAAAGAAGAGTCAGGAACGCCACGCGATCGCGGGCGTTCAAATCGCCCAGGCGCAAGTCGCCGCGGCCACCGGAAAATCCGAAGAGGCGGAAAAAAATCTGGAAGCGGTGGTCGCCGATATGACTCGCCTCGGCCTGGTCTCAATTCAATTTGAAGCGCGCTTGGCTCTCGGCAAAGTCCAGATCAAATCTCCAAAAACTGCCGCCGAGGGTCAAGAGACTCTTGCTGCGCTCGAAAAAGACGCAGCCGCCAAAGGCTTCGTATTCATTGCCCGCCGCGCCCACGCCGCTGCAACATCAAAGCCCGACTCGATTCCCGCCAAACAGAAATAGTTCGCGCGCCGAAGCGTGTTACAATTTCGCCGGTCCCGCCAGTGCACTGCGGCCGTCCGTTCGATTGAAGGAGAAATCCCGTGACTTATTATGGCGCCAAAGAAATGGCTGCGAGTTTCCGCACGGTACGAAAAAATACGATTACGATCGCGCAGGAAATTCCCGAAGACAAATACAGTTTTCGCCCCGCTCCGGATACCCGCACCATCGGCGAATTGCTCGCTCATATTTCTTTCGGCTCAGGTTTTCAATATCAAATTCACGCGCAAGAACGCCGGACCACGCTCGAGGGTTTCGATTTTCCCGCACTCATGCAGCGCATCATGGCTGAAGAAAAGGCGCGGCGCAGCAAGGATGAAACCATCGCGATGCTTCAAACCTCCGGCGAAAAATGGGCCGGTTTTCTTGACGGTCTCAGCGAAAGTTTTCTCGCCGAAACGGTTCAGATGCGCGCGGGGATGACGCCAGCGACGAAAAGCCGCTTCGAAATGATCGCCTCCGTGAAAGAACACGAAATGCATCATCGCGGCCAGCTCATGCTCATCGAACGAATCCTCGGAATCGTTCCGCATCTCACTCGCGAGATGCACGCCCGCATGGCCGCCGCTCCCACTCGGAGCTAACCGGCAGCGAAATTTTCGCGCATCCGAGTTTTCCATTCGCGTGCGAGCCTAGGGCTTCCCGCCCTCGCATTTCCAGCGCTCCCTCACCCCCGACTCGACAATCGGCACGGTGGTTGAAAACCACCACTCCCGCTTGAATACGACCGTTCCTCGCCGCTCTGCGAGAACGCACCCGACGGCCACACGGTCATTCAAGCCAAAGAAAACAGGCTACTTCCCGCATCGCGCGCTCCTCGGCGGAGTTTGGCATTCGTCTTGCCCTTTACCACCGCGGTTGTTCGAGACAAGCCGTTCGGATCTCAGAAGGAGGTCCTTATGAAATATCTAAGAATTCTCGCTCTTGTTGGGACGTTCGTGATGGTGGCGCCGCTCGCCAATGCGCAGAGAGTTGCGGTTGGCGTTGGCGTAGGCGTAGGCCCGGTAGCTGTTGGAGTTGGCCCGGCTTACTTTGGCGCCGCTCCCGCGTGCGCTTACGGTTACTACTCGTATTACCCGTACGCGTGTGCGCCATACGGCTACTACGGTCCTGAGTGGTTCTCTGGCGGAATCTTTATCGGCGCCGGTCCGTGGTATCACGGCTTCTACGGACGCCCTGGCTTCGGTCGCGGGGGCTTCTATGGACGGCCTGGCTTTGAAGGGCGCGGTGGATTCGGTGGACGCGGTGGATTCGTCGGACGACCGGTAGGAGCATTCGCTGGCCGGCCGGCAATGCACGGACCGGTAGGCGCGCGAGGGCCAGTTGGCGGCGGATTCCGCGGCGGCGCGGTTAGCCACGGAGCGGCAGGTGGTGGCTTCCACGGCGGAGGCGGGTTCCACGGCGGTGGCGCTTCCCACGGCGGGCACCGGTAAGTTCATACAATAGAAGTCGAACGGCCGGCAGGATCCTCTGCCGGCCGTTTTCTTTTCCTGCTTAACAGGAATCAGAATTCATTTCTGAAACCAACGAGTCCCAGAATTTGGTAGTTGATGGAAGTGATAGACTGCAGCGTCTACGAGCGAAAAAGCATTGCGCGCGGAGGAATCGTCATGAAATATCGGAGCCAAATTCGGAACAATTCAATCGCTGCGATCCGCGCGGCTGACGCGGCCTGGCTGAAAGCGTATGACGCGAAAGACATCGAGAGCGCCGCGGCGTATTGCGACGAGGACGCTTCCATGCTCATGCCGAATTCCCCGATCGTAACGGGCAAGGCTGCGATCACGAAATTGCTTGCGGGCCATCTTGCGCCCGACGCGCCAAAAGTGAGTTGGCGCGCGAACAAGGCGGGCGTGGCGCTCGCGGGCGATCTCGGCTACACAAGCGGCGCATACAAAATGAGTTTCAAGCCCGCATCGGGCAAAACGATTTCTGACAAAGGCAAATATTTGATTGTTTGGAAAAAACAATCGAACGGCGAGTGGAAGGTTTTGTTCGACATCTCCAATTCCGATCTGCCTCGCACCTAATCGCCGGCGTTTTCTCCTTTCTATCGCATCACGTGGTCAGGACTACTCGGAATTCGGCTTTGCCGCTCATCATACGCGCGTAGGCTTCGGCGGCTTTCGCGAGCGGGAATTTTTCGATCATGGGGCGCACGCCGGACATTTCCGCGAAGCGCAGCGTGTCCTCGGAGTCGGTGGGGATTCCCGATGCCCAGCCCTGCACTTTGCGGCTCGTGACGATCAACTGAATTGGGGTGACCTCGATCGGATCCATCGTTGCTCCAACTACCATGAGTGTGCCGTTCGGCCCGAGGCCGTCGATTAGCGCCGACATCGATTTCGAACTGGGGGCCGTCGCGAGAATCACGCGCGCGCCGCCGAGTTTTTGCAATTCGGCGGCTGCGTTTGTCGCGACGCTGTCAATGTAGACGTGCGCGCCAAGTTTTTTCGCGAGGCCCGCGTTCTCCGAGCCGCGTCCGATTGCCGCGACGCGGTAGCCGAATTTATTTGCGAATTGAATTCCGAGGTGGCCGAGGCCGCCGATTCCCTGCACGGCGACAAGATCGCTCGGCAGCGCGCCGCTATGGCGGAGAGCGTTGAACGTGGTGATGCCCGCGCACAAAAGCGGCGCGGCTTCCGCAGCGTCGAGAGATTCCGGCATCGCCGCGACCGCCGTGGCTGGCACGACCATGTATTCCTGATAGCCGCCGTCGTAGCTGATGCCGCAGACTTTCAGGCCGGTGCAATTCACGAAGTCGCCGCGGCTGCACGGCAGGCATGTGCCGTCCTGTCCGCCGAACCATCCGACGCCAACGCGCTGGCCTTTTTTCCATTCGGTGACGCCCGCGCCGAGTTCGTCAATCACGCCGGCAACTTCATGTCCAGGCACTCGCGGATAAGTGAGACCGGGCCATCCGCCTTCTTTGACGAGCACATCGCTGTGACAGACGCCGCAAGCCTGCACGCGAATGCGCACCTGGCCAGCGCCGGGCTGCGGGATTTCGCGCTCGACGACTTCGAAATCGGCGCCCGCTTTGGGGACTTGCACAGCTTTCATTTTGGGCATCAGTTTTTCTCCTGACGCTTTCGATGTCCCTGCGGCGCAGAAGTTTCTTGAAAGATTTTTCAGGCCGGAGATTTTGCGCGGGAGTTCCAGAGTTTCGTCATATTCATGGCGAGCAGGCCGTTGGTCGCGGGAATCGCGGCGGTGAGCCACACGGACTGATCGGGGAACAAGCGATACAACACAATTCCCAACGTAATGGTGATGAGAAAATCCGCTGCGGCCCACGTCCATTTTCCGAGATAAACAAATCCCGCTCCGGCGAGAAGGAAATTGCAGAGGAATGCCAGCCACGGCTTTTTCATCAGGGCCCTCGATCGGAATGACAGCGACGCGGATGATACCACCGCGCCAGTTTTCACACGGAGGATATCCGTTCGAGGCATGGGCCTCTGCGAATCGCACGGGAGCAACACGGCCGGCGCTCGTTGACCTCCATCCAGGCCGCGTAATCTCGCTCTGCAGAGTAGTGTTTTTGTCCCGGTTAGAAAGGACTCGCGATGAGTGTTTTCTGTAAGTTACGGCGACTTCTAATTGTTTTGGTGTCCCGGTTAGAAAGGCTCCAGATCGTCCTCGTCGCGCCGGCATTTCGCTGGCGAATTTCGGTCCGGGTTGGAGCGCGGAAAACCGCCGGCAGGATGCCGGCGCTACGAAAGAAAATTGGAATCGTGCGGCGGAATACCCTGTAATTTTGTCTCGATTAGACTTGACCCGTGATGATTGTTTTCTGTGAGTTGCGGCGATTTCTAATCGTCGGGGTGTCTCGATTAGAATTGGGTGGATTGAGGCGTAGGTTAGGTTTATTCCTTTTAGGTACCGTAATCCTCCAGTCATAGCTCCACAACAAACCTAGCAGAACGTGGGCGGGAAATCAAATGGGCGTTCTGTAAGGATTTTCCGCAGCGCGGATCGCCGCTCGAAGCTCGGCGCCGGTATCAAATTCGTTGTGTTCGCGGTCTCAGGGGCATACGATGCGCGCTCCAAATCCGGGGTCAGGGTGCGATGAAGTGAAGACGGCGGGCCTGGTCTTGATGCCGCTAGGAGCCGCGATGGCGGTGGTGGGATTTGTGATGCACGCGCGGCACTAGATTACCAAAACCCCACCCTTGCTTCGCAAGGATTGATTGGATAAGGACGAAGGCTCCGTTCGAACCCGGTATTCTTTGTTTGGAGGACGAAGAAACTGGGAAGAAAGGAGCCCTCGATGATTCTTATTGGATGCGATTTCCATCCCAGTTGGCAACAGATTTGTTGGTTGGATACCGAGAGCGGGGAGACCGAAGAGAGCTCGATGGTGCATGCGGCGGGAGAGGTGGAGAAGTTTTACCAGCGGTTTGCGGCGCCAGCGCTGATCGGCATGGAGTCCACGGGGAACTGCCAGTGGTTCGTGGAGTTGCTCGAGAAGCTGGGACACGAAGTGTGGATCGGAGATGCGGCGAAGATTCGCGCCAGCGATGTGCGGCAGCAGAAGCATGACCGGCGGGATGCCGCACTGCTCTTGCGCCTGTTAAGCGAGGGGCGGTTTCCGCGGATCTGGACGCCATCGAGCGAGCAGCGAGATCAACGGCAGTTGCTGATTCATCGCTACAAGCTGGTGCGGCTGCGGGCGCAGGTGAAGAACGAGCTGCAGCACTTGGCGATGAACCGGGGCGTGCAGAAGAAGCGGCGGTTGTGGAGCGAAGCGGGACAGAAAGTACTGCGCGAACTTCCGCTGAAGCCTTGGGCTGCTCGGCGGCGCGAAGACCTGTTGAAGTTGTTGTCGATGCTGGACGAGCAGGTTGTAGCGCTAGATGAAGCGGTGATGAAAGCCGCGGAGCAGAATGAAAACGCGCGGTTGCTGATGACGCAGCCGGGCGTGGGGCCGATCACATCGCTGGCGTTCGTGCTGACGATGGGAGACGTGACTCGCTTTCCGCGCGGCAAGCAGGTGGCGAGTTATCTGGGGCTGATTCCGCGGGAGTACAGTTCGGGCGGGCATCAGCGGCTGGGATCGATCAGCAAGCAGGGGAACCGGTTTATGAGAATGCTGTTGGTGGAAGCGGCGCAAGTGGCGGTGCGCTGCGATCCGCAGTTTCGTTCCGAGTATTTACATCGCTGTCACACGAAGCCGAAGGGAGTGGCGAAAGTGGCGGCGGCGAGGAAGTTGGCGATTCGACTCTACTGGATGCTGCGCACGCAAAAGCGGTATCCGGAGATCGTTCGTATCGAGAGCAGCCCGCGGGTGCCCCTGGTCGTCTGCCACGGCGGATAGACCGAAGGATTGATTGGGCGCTCTCGTCCCGGCGCGGGCCGGGATTCGGATAGAAGAATCATGGCCGATGTGCAGGCCGTATCGATGGATGGTGGAACGATTCGTTTCACCGAGACATGATTCACCGTGAGATTTCCAGAGTTCTTCGTCCTCCACCCTCTGGCAACCACGCGGTGCCAAAAACACTGCGAACGATCAGTGTCGCTTGACAACGCCTTCGTTCTTATCGAGGGGCACCCGGAAAAGCAAAGGCGGGCGCAGCGAGCAGCGCCCCTACGGACCAAGGCGCAAATGCGAAGATGCCCGGCTGAAAGCCGGCCGCTACAAGTGCTGCGCGCACGAACTTGCCAGTATGGAACGTGATAGAGCTTCCAGACGAACCGCAGATCCCTCACTTCGTTCGGGATGACAGCGTTGGTAGTTTTACCGGAAGCCGTGAAGCCGGGCGCCACAAGTGGCGCGATTGTGGTTTTGCCGAACCGGCACGGCTGCGAGGTCCTCTGGTGGCGGGCATCCAATCTATTCGTATAGAATGAATTGGTGGCAGAGGTGACGGAATTGGCTTCGCGGACGCACAAGACTGTTGGCGTTAGGGTGGGCAAGATTGTGGTGGGCGGGGGTGCGCCTATCGTTGTGCAGTCTATGACGAACACCGATACGGTGGATGTGGCTTCGACTGTGCGGCAGTGTTTGGAATTGGCGCAGGCTGGGTCGGAGTTGGTGCGGATTACCGTGAATATTCCGGAGGCTGCGGCGGCGGTGCCGGAGATTAAGCGGCAATTGCTGGATGCGGGATGCGATGCGCCGATTATTGGGGACTTTCATTACAACGGGCACGTGCTGCTGACCAAGTATCCGAAGTGCGCTGAGGCGCTCGACAAGTACCGCATTAATCCGGGGAACGTGGGGCATGGGCAGCGGCGCGACGAGCAATTCTCGACGATTTGCAAAGTGGCGCGCGATTACGGCAAGCCTGTGCGCATTGGCGTGAATGGCGGGTCGCTCAATCAAGAGTTGGTGATGGAGAAGATGCAGGAGAACACCGACAAGGACCTCGGGCGCACGTCGGAAGAAATCATCAACGAGTGCATGGTGCTTTCCGCGCTGCAATCGACCGAACTTGCGCTCGAAAATGGATTGCGGAAAGATCAGATTATTATTTCGTGCAAAGTTTCGCGCCCGAACGATTTGATCGCGATTTATCGCGATCTCGCGGCGCGCACCGACCAGCCGCTGCATTTGGGACTGACGGAAGCGGGGATGGGCGCGAAGGGATTGGTGTGGTCGTCGGCATCGATGGGAGTGCTGCTGAGCGAAGGGATTGGGGATACGATTCGAATTTCGCTGACGCCGAAACCGAACGGAGATCGCCGCGACGAGGTTTACGCGGCGTGCGAATTGCTGCAGGCGCTGGGGCTGCGATCGTTTGCGCCGAGCGTGACGGCGTGCCCGGGATGCGGGCGCACGACGAGTTCGACATTTCAGGAATTGGCCGAGAGCATTCAGAGCTACGTCCGCGACAAGATGCCGGAGTGGAAGAAGGATTATACGGGCGTCGAGGAGCTGAAGCTGGCGGTGATGGGCTGCATCGTGAATGGCCCTGGCGAATCGAAGTCCGCGAATATCGGGATCAGCCTGCCGGGTACGGGCGAAGAGCCGAGCTGCCCGGTTTATATTGACGGGCAAAAATTTGTGACGCTGAAGGGAAACTACGATCAGCTTTCGGCGGCGTTTCAAAAGCTGGTGGACGATTACGTGGCGACGAAATATTCGAAGCGAGAGCCTGCGGAAGCTGCGGCAGGGATTATTGAGCGCGCTGCGCCTTCGCTTCGCGTGATTGCCTAGAAGCGCGGAGTGTCCTCAGGGGCTGAGGCCCGCTTTGGATGCTGAGCGATATGTCGGAGCTGAAGCTCCGACCCCGTGAAGAGCAATTCGAGAAGCGTCCGCCGCGTCGGACTTCCCACGAAAAGCAAGAGAGATTCCTCGTCGGACCCTTATCGGGCCCTCCTCGGAATGACAACGGTAAATATTGCCGCTGAATGCCGGAGCTGAAGCTCCGACCCCCTAAAGAGCCGGCCTGCACGAAGGCTGTCTACAATTCGGGCCTGAAATCGAATAGACTCCGCGCTGGCAGCCAACGTCTATTATGCCGCCTCGACCCTTCGAGTCATCGCATAACTCACAAGCGCGTGAGGCGCCTTCAGACGAACCTTCAGAAAAATCAGCTGGAACTTCCCTTCCGCGGAAATATTCGAGCGTGGGATTCTGGTCGCTGATCGTCACGCAATTTCAGACGGCGTTCAATGATAATGCGCTGAAGTTTTTGGTGATTTACATCGTTGTCGCGATTCATTTCACTCGCGCGCAAAGAGAAGGCCTGATTTCCATCGTCGGAGCGTTGTTTGCGCTTCCGTTTATTCTCTTTTCGTTGACCGGCGGCTATTTCGCCGACAAGTACAGCAAGCGTAGCGTGACGATAGCGACAAAGCTTCTCGAGATCGCGGTGATGCTGTTTGCGATTTTCGCGCTGCTCAGGCACAGCCTGCCGCTCGAGTGCGCGAGCGTGTTCCTCATCAGCTCGGAAGCGGCGCTTTTTGGGCCGTCGAAATATGGATTGCTGCCGGAATTGCTGCCCGATCGGCGGCTCTCGTGGGGCAACGGCATTATCGAACTCGGGACGTTTATGGCGTCCATCGCGGGAACCGTCGCGAGCGGCTTTCTTGCTGTGCGCTACCACGGCCGGGAATACGCGGCGGGATTGATTTTAATTGGCGCTACGTTTGCGGGCCTGGCGACGAGCTTCGCCATTTCGCGCGTTCCGGCCGCCGACCCTGGAAGAAAATTCCGATGGAATCCATTCGGCGATCTCTGGAGCCAATCCAAGATCATCGGTGCGGACCGCGTACTGACGTGGGCTGTCCTCGGGAATTCCTATCTATTTTTTCTCGCCGCGCTACTGCAATTCACGATCGTAATTTACGGCCACGACGTCCTGAAGGTCAACAATGAGCAAATCGCGAACCTGCAAGCGGCCGTGGCGGTTGGTATCGGTATCGGCAGCGTGGCGGCCGGTTACCTTTCGGGAGGAAAAATCGAGTACGGGCTGATTCCGCTCGGCGCCGCGGGCATGACCGTGTTCGCCGCGTTTCTCTATCATCCTGGACAGACGTTGACGAGTACCGCCGTGCACCTTTCGCTGCTCGGTTTCTTCGGAGGATTTTTTATCGTCCCCGTCGGCGCTCTCATTCAACACCGGCCCACGCCCGAGCATAAAGGCGGTGTGATTGCGGCGGCGAATTTGTATTCGTTCGTCGGGATTTTGATGGCCGCTGGGGCGTACGATCTGTTCACCGGAGTATTGAAACAAACGGCGCCGGGAATTTTTCTCGATGGCGCGGTGCTGACGCTCGTCGCCACGATTTGGGCGATCTGGATGCTGCCGGATTCGCTGCTGAGGCTGCTGCTGTGGATGGCGACGCACACGATTTACCGGATACGCATTGAGGGGCGCGAGAACGTGCCGGCGCGCGGCGGGGCTCTCTTTGTGGCGAATCATGTTTCGCTCGTTGACGCTTTGCTGCTGATTACGTCGACCGACCGCGCGATTCGATTCTTGATTTTTGAGGATATTTACAATCATCCGGTGATCAAGCCGTTCGCGAAATTGATGCACGCGATCCCGGTGTCGTCGCAGCAGAGGCCGCGCGAACTGATTGCCGCGCTGCACACGGCCGGCGATGCGATTCGCAGCGGCGAGATCGTGTGCATTTTTGCCGAGGGGCAAATTACGCGCATCGGGAATTTGCTGCCGTTCCGGCGGGGATTCGAGCGAGTGATGAAGGGAGTGGAGGCGCCGATCGTGCCCGTCTGCCTCGATGGAGTCTGGGGCAGCATTTTCAGTTTCGAGAAGGGGCGATTTCTTTGGAAATTGCCGCGGCGATTTCCGTACCCGGTTTCGGTGAGCTTCGGCAAGCCGCTCGCGTCGACGGCGACGGCGTTCGAAGTGCGGCAGGCGGTACAGGATTTGCAGAGCGACGCGTTTCAGTACCGGCGAAGGTGGCTGCGACCGCTCGGGAAATCGCTGGTGCGCACGGCGCACCGGCATCCGTGGCGATTCGCGATGGCGGACATGCGAAGGCCGCGGGTGAACTGGGGCGCGGTGCTGCTTAGCTCGATTTTTCTCGCGCGGCGATTGAAGAAGATTTGGGCGGGGCAGGAGATGGTGGGGATTTTGCTGCCGCCGTCGGTTCCCGGCGCTTACGTGAATTTTGCCGCGGTGCTATGCGGGAAGATTCCGGTTAATTTGAATTACACGGCTTCGAACGAGACGCTGGCGTCATGCGGCGAGCAATGCAAGCTCGAGACGGTGATTACGACGCAACTGCTTCTCGATCGCCTGCCGGTGAAGCCGCCGGGGAAGACGATTCTGATCGAAGACGTTGCGGCGAAGCCTGGGCTCGGCGAACGGTTGATGGCGCTGATTCTCTGGGCGCTGCCGCCGTCGCTGCTCGAGCGCTTGCTGAGCGGAAAGCGGCCTGCGAGGCTGGACGACCTTGCGACGATTATTTTTTCGAGTGGAAGCACGGGCGATCCGAAGGGCGTGATGCTCACGCATTTCAACATCGCGTCGAACATCGCGCAGATGGATCAGACGTTCATGCTGAATCGCCACGACACGCTGCTGGGCGTGCTGCCGTTCTTCCATTCGTTCGGATTCACGGTGACGATATGGCTTCCGGCGGTGCTCGGCGTGGGCGTGGCGTACCACCCGAGCCCGATTGATGCCGGGGCGGTGGGGACGCTGGTGCGGGAATACCGCGTGACGTTTGCCATATCTACGCCGACGTTTCTTCAGCATTATCAGCGCAAAATTTCTCCGGAGGATTTCGGGAGCTTGCAGTTCGTTATTGTCGGCGCGGAGAAATTGCCGGAGAGGGTGGCGCTGGCGTTCGAGGATCGGTTTGGCGTGCGGCCGCTCGAGGGGTATGGCTGTACGGAGTGCTCGCCGGTGGTGGCGGTGAACACGAAGGATTACCGCGCGCCCGGATTTCGACAGGTGGGCGCGAAGCGCGGGCGCATCGGGCATCCGCTGCCGGGAATCACGGTGAGGATTGTAGATCCGGAGACGCGCGCGGCCCTGCCGCTCGATACGGCCGGGCTGTTGCTCGTTCGCGGGCCGAACGTGATGAAGGGATATCTCGGCAAACCGGAGAAGACGGCTGAGGTGCTGCAAGACGGCTGGTATTCGACCGGCGACATAGCGACGCTCGATGAAGATGGATTCCTGACGATCACGGATCGCTTGAGCCGATTCAGCAAGATGGGCGGCGAAATGGTGCCGCACATCAAGGTCGAGGAGAAGTTGCACGAGATCGCGGGGCTGACGGAGATGTCATTTGTCGTCACGGGCGTGCCGGATGGCAAGAAGGGCGAACGGCTTGTTGTGTTGCACACTCTTCCCGACGAGGAACTGAAGGCTGTGCTTGAAAAACTTCCGCGGGCGGATCTGCCGAATTTGTGGTTGCCGAGGGCGAATCAATTTTTCCGCGTGGACGAATTGCCGCATCTGGGTTCGGGGAAGCTCGATTTGCGGCGATTGCGTGAGATGGCGATTGAGTTTTCGGGAATGGAATAGATTGGTTCGCAAAAAAACAGCTGGTCTGTCGACCAGCCCTACATTTTTTGCCGCGATCGGCGCTACTTCCCGCTAGTCGATGGTCAGCACGATGACCACGAAGTGCGTCTGACCGCCTGGATTGGCGGTGCCTGTGATCTGCAAGTTATACATGCCGGACGGCGTGCCCGGGGCCCCACCGCAGCCGGCCAAGAGAAGGCAAGCGAGAGCCGCCGCACCGAAACCGAGGCGCAACGAGCGCCGGCGCGTCATCGCCAGACCGGCGATCGTCGCGAAGGCCAGGACGATCAGCGTTCCCTTCCCTCCGAATTTACCGGAGGGCGAACCGTGTGCGGCACCGGTTTTTATGCTGGATGCAACGGTGATGGTTCCAATAGATGACGCTGCATCCGTACCGTCGAGAGTGAGTTTGTTTGGCGCGAGAACGCATGTGGTGCCGGCGGGAGCTCCCAGGCACGATATGCCAACCGTCTGCGTTGAGTTATCAATGGGCGTGACGGTCACGGTGAACGTGGTCGAATTTCCATCGCTGAGGGTAGAGGGAGTCGTCGCGGAGATCGTGAAGTCGAGATAACCATTGCCGGTCAACGGGATGATCTGCGGACTGCTCGGATCGTCGTCGAAGAACGTGAGAGTCGCGCTGGCCGCGCCGAGCGTCACCGGAGTGAAATTCACGGATACGGTGCAACTGGAATTCGGCTGCAACGTAACCAGCGAAGCCGACGTGCCGCAGGAAGAAGCGATTTGAAATTCGGATGCGTTGGCGCCCGAGAGAGCCGGTGCCGGCGAGAGCGCCAGCGGTGCCGACGAATTATTCGTGACAATCACAATCTGCGCGGGACCGGATTTGTTCAGGAGGACCTGGCCAAAATCAATTGAGCTTGGAAGTACGGAGACAACCGCGTTTGCGGCGAGTTTCGAGGCAAATCCGTTCGTCTGGCCGCTCGCGGCCGTGAAGTTGGGGCGCAGAACGCCGGACGTGGTGGGAAAATTGGCGGAGGAAGTTCGCCCGGCGATGAATGCCGCGCCATTTGGATCCACAGCGATGCCGAGCGCCGCGTCGCCAATGGCGTTGCTGCCGCCGAGATACGTCGAATAGAGAAACGTCGTGCCGGTGGCATTCAGCCGCGTGACGAAACCATTGCCGCCGGCGCTCTTGAGGGTGGCCTGGAACGCTCCCGGCGTTACCGGGAAATCGGCGGACGTGGCGATGCCGGCGACGTTTGCATTTCCTGTCGAGTCCACGGCAATGCCGCGCCCAAGATCGGCGACCGCGGCGTTATTGCTTCCGCCGAGAAACGTGGAATAGATCAAACTCGCGCTGCCGCTCGCGGTGGGCGTGATTTTGGAGACGAACGCGTGACCACCCGTTCCGGTCAGTGTGCTCTGCGCCGCCCCGGCGGTGATCGGAAAATCGGGCGCGGAAGTAAGACCGGTCAAGTAAGCGTTGCTACTGGCATCGAGGGTGATGCCGAAGCCGAGGCCGCCATTCGCCGTCGAGCCGCCAAGGAAAGTCGAATAGAGAAACGACGTGCCGGCGGCATTGATTTCCGTCAGGAAAGCGTTGAAGCCGGTTCCCTTGTGAGCGGACTGATACGCTCCTTTCGTCGTCGGGAAATCCGTCGAGGACGTGGCTCCGGTCACGTATGCGTCACCCGAGGAATCAACTGAGACGGCCGCGCCGCTGTCGCCAGCCACGCCTGAGCCGCCAAGGTAAGTCGAGTAGACAAGCGTCGAGCCGCCGGGACTGAACGCGGTGACGAATCCAGCGCTGACCGCGTTCTTGAGTGTGCTCTGGAGAGCATTCTGGACTGGGAAGTCGCCGGACGTCGTGAGCCCTGTGACGTACGCTATGTTGTTCGGATCGACCGCGATTCCCGTGCCGACGTCGCCGGCGACTCCGCTTCCGCCGAGATATGTCGAATAAATCAAGCCGGACCCCGTAGGGTTTACCTCGGCGACAAACGCGTCGCCCGCCGTACTTTTTAGCTCGGATTGAATGGCGTTCACCGTCGGGAAATTGGAAGATGTCGTCAAGCCCGTGACGTAGGCGTCGCCTTGAGCGTCAATCGCGATGGCGAATCCGGTATCGCCGTTTCCGGTCAGCCCGCCGAGATAAGTCGAATATACGAGCGCGGTCCCGGTGGGATTCAATTCGGTGACGAAGACGTTTGTCGTGCCGTGAAGCGAAGTCTGGTAAGCGCCGGTCGTCGTCGGGAAGTCGGTCGAGCTGGTCTTGCCGGTGATGAAGGCATTGCCGTTCGAGTCCACGGCGATTCCGGAAGCGGCGTCGGATGCGGTGCCGCCGAGAAACGTCGAATACTGAAGGACTGGATCAATTATAAGCTCGCGATTCCGGTCGTATGCGCCGAGGCGCAGGCTGACATCGCCGGCGCCCGCCAGAAAGTATTCGCCGTCCACCGGATTCTGGCGGCCGCGATCGAGTTGATACATTCGCGGACGATCCAGGCGCACTTCTCCCGCAGCGGTCTCCATCACGAGATCGCCATCGCGATTGATTGAAACGCGATCAGCGCCGGCGATGCGCAAGCGAATGCGCGAGGGGTCGGCTTTTGGCGCGACGACGAAATCGTATTCGAGTGCGCGGTGGCTTCCGTAATAAACGAGATCCACGCCCGGATATATTCCACGGTATTTGACTTTCGAATATGCGGGGACATTTGTGCGCCAATTCCGCGGATCGTTTCCGATGAAATAATTGCTCTTTCCGGGCAACGGATCGAGGCCGCGCACGCCGGCGCTGGCGTTCGCGCCTTCCAGGGACATTTGCAATGCGACACGAGTGTGTTTCGCCGGCTGCATCGCGTGATGAGATTCCCCCGTCCAGAGATTCTGGATTGGCTCGTCACGCCCAGAGGGCTCATCCAATGTCAACACGGCATTCGTCGCCGTTAGAAACAATGCGGAATCGGCGCCGTGAGAGATAAATTTGGCGCGGCTGTCGGTCTGACCGAAATTGGCTTCGAAACGAAGCGGCAGCTCGCCGTACATTTTTGCGAGCGCAGGCTTTGAAATTACGGCCGCGGAGACAGAAGACGGATAAACGGACGCGGGCTCTGGCCGTAGCGACGGCGTCCCTTTCATTGGCCGCGCAAGGATTCCCGCCACCGACGCTGCGAAGAGCGTACCGGCCACGACAAATCTTGCGACGCCGTCCTTGGCGCGCGTATTCCCCATCGTCATTTCCCGTTTCTCCCCAGGCTCGTCCGGAGGCGAAATGCCGCCCCAAGTATTGTGCACAGATGCGCCGATTTCGAAAGATGTTTGCTGGCCTCGGCAGATTTTTTGCCGGCAAGGCGCCAGAACGCGGTTCGCCGAAATTCAGCTAAAAGAGCGAAAGCTTGACGTGCAGGAACTTTTTCGGATTCTGCCGAAAATCCCCGATCATGGCGCGCATGTTCGCCGTCACTCCTGTCAAATTATCGTAGAGTTGCGGATCGGTGAAAAATTTTCCGGCCGTCCCTTGCGTGGAATTCAATTTGGCCGTCGCGTCGCGAACGTTCGCGGATGCATCGCGCAGATTCGTGAAAAGCGAATCGTCGTTGGCCAGTTTTCCGAGCGTTCCCTTCCCGGCTTGGATGTTGCTAATTACGGAGTTTCCATTCGCCAGAAAATCCTTGGCGCTCTGATAGACCGCCGGGTCGTATACAATTTTTCCTAAGGTGCCTTTCTGTTCGCGGACGGCTCCGAGGATATCCTGAGCGTGGCCGATGGTTGTGTCCACCTTGGTATACAACTCATCCGAAGCGACCAGCTTGCCGATGGTTCCCTGCCCCGCCTGGACGTTTGCGATCATCGCGTCGGCTCTGGCCACCGTCGCGTTTACATGATTGTAAAGCTCGGGATCATTGAGGAGTTTGCCGAGAGTGCCGTGGCCTTGCTTCAGATCCACGACGATCGAGTTCACTTGATCGGTGAGCGTGCCGAGATTTTCCTCGAGCTCGACGCCTCGCTCGACGATCTGCTGCATGGCTTTTTCTTCGGAGGTCTGCACGACCGCGCCGGAGGCCAGAGGTTGTCCCGTGATTCCACGCGTGATGGTGACGTAGCGATCCCCGAGTAGCCCCTGCGTGACGAGACTTGCGACGGAATCGGAGCGGATGCTGTCCTGATAGCGCTTGTCAATCCGCATGACCACCTGAACGTTATGCCGAAGATCGGACGGCTTGGGATTCAGACGGATGGTCTCGACGGATCCGATCTCAAATCCGCTCACGGCGACGGGCGCGCCGACCTTCAAGCCCTCGACTTCAGGCAGATAGGCAGTCAGACGGTACTTCGGCCCAAATGTGCCGCCGCCGGTGACGTAGAAAATCGCGGCGGCCATGATGAACAGGCCGGCCAGAACGAACACACCCACACGCAGCTCCGTCCACGAAAGTTGCTTCCGTTGCGCCATCATACCCTCCCTATTTCACGCTCTTTCCCGTCGAATTAATATCTTTCGCTACTTGCTGGAAACAGCCGGCCAAACTTGTCGCCAGCGCCGAAGATAAGGCACCGGTCGCAGGGGGCACCCCCTCAAGCTCGCCCCCCGTAGGAATCAGTTGACTTGAATCCCTTCGGCTGATTGCGATCATTTCATCGCCGAGCAGACCCTGCCTGACCGGCGTAGCCGACGAATGAGGGCCAATCATTTCGCGATATCGGCGGTCGATGCGCAATGCTACGTCGACACGGCGAGCTGGATTTGAAACGGGACCAATCGGAACCAGCCGAACCGGGCCGACGCGGCCGATTGTGAGCCCGTCGCAAATCACTGCGGCACCTTGCTTCAAATCGTACGCCTCCGGAAAATAGACATGCAGTTCGAAAACTCGCGCTAGAGCATACGACCGAACCGTGAACGTCGCAGCCGCGACCAGGGCCAACGCGACAAGGACCCAAACCGGAATGCGCAATTTTGCCTGGACGACCTTCCTAATCGCGTCATTCACTGCGCGCCTCCTCTTCCTACTCCGCCGATGCGAGAAATTGTTTCAGATAGGCATCCTGGGATTTCAATAGAGTGTCCGCCGCATCCTGGAAATAGATTTGGCCGTCGCGCAGAACGAGGACGTTTGTTGGATGCGCGTTGCTGCGGCCGCCGTTTTTCGATAGCGCGACGACGCGACCGGAGTCGTGGTCGAACCGATAATTCGCCAGGCCGAAAGCGTCCTGCAGGCGGTGCGTGGCGACGGTGGAAGTTACGTTGAGCGTGTCGCGCAGACGCATGATGAGCGTGATGATCGTTTGCGACGTGACAGGGTCGAGGCCCGCGGTCGGGGAATCGTAGAAAACGATGGAAGGCGAATCCACCAGCGCGCGAGCAATTGATACGCGGCGGCGCATTCCGCCCGAAAGCTCCGCGGGAAATCTGTCGATTGAGTCCTCCATCTCGACAAACCGCAATGCTTCGCGCACGCGCTCCTCGATCTCGGTTTCGGGCGCTTCCTCCTCGCGGAGGCGGAACGCCACATTGTCCTCGACACTGAGCGAATCGAAAAGAGCGCCCTCCTGAAAAACGAATCCGATCTTGCGCCTAAATTCAAGAAGCCGGGCTTCCGTCATCGCGCCGATGTCCTGGCCCATGACGAAAATCGTGCCGGAATCCGGCCGGACGAGGCCGGCGGCGAGCTTGAGGATAAGCGTCTTCCCCGATCCGCTCTCGCCGAGGAGGACCTTCGTCTCTCCCGGCGCGATCTCGAAGGAAATTCCGCGAAGAACTTCGCCGTCGTCGAAGCCGAGATGCACGTCGCGGAAGACGACGAGAGGCCCGGACGGCGCCGCGTCACTCATGCGCACTCCGGACGAGACGTGAGCCGAACAGCGGTCCACCCATGCGGGGAATTATAAGTCCGAACGGCGCCAAACGGTTCTGTTCGAATTTCGGCGCGGCCGTCAATTTCAGTAGAGGTAAAGGAACAGCTTGGAGAGAAACGTGTCGGCGACGATGATGGCGACCGAGGAAACCACGACGGCGGTAGTGGTCGCGCGTCCTACGCCCTGAGTGCCGCCGCGGACGGCCAGGCCGAAGTAGCAGCCGACACTCGAAATGATCAAGCCGAAAATCAGCGGCTTCATGCCACCTTGCATCAAGTCGCCGAAAGCGAGGACGTTGATGGCACGATGCCAGAACTCCGCAGGCGCCAGACGCAATTGAAATGCTGAGACCAGGAAGCCGCCGATGAGCCCGACCAGGTCCGCAATCGCGGTGAGGAGCGGCAGCATGAGAATTGTGGCCACGACGCGCGGCGTGATGAGCTTGCGCGATGGATCCGTGCCGAGCGCGCGCATGGCGTCCACCTGCTCAGTGACGACCATCGAGCCTAACTCGGAGGCAATTCCCGAAGCGTTACGGCCGGCGACGAGAAGCGCGGTGATCGTCGGGCCAAGTTCTCGGACGAGGGCAAGGGATACGATGTCTCCGGTGAGAGCGGTTTCGCCGAAGCGCTGAAATTGCGCGGCTGTCTGCAAGAGAAGCACGACGCCGATGAAAAAGCCCGCGGTAACCACGATCGGCAGAGAGCCGACGCCGATCACGTCCATCTGGCTCATCGTGTCGGCCCAATACCAGGGAGGCGAGAATACATTGGCAATCGCGCGGGCAGTGAGAAGCGTGTAGTCCTGGAAGGCCAGGACCTGGCGTTTGAGGGAATCCGACACAACGCCGAAGAAACCTTGGGTCTCGCTCGCGTCAAGCGTCATTGGTCACATGCGCAGTGCCGGTCGGAACGAGCGTAGCGTTCGCGGCGCGGGGCGTCAAGCTGTCTCAATGGAGAGGCTTACGCGAAGAATTGATGCGCGGCAATCGGGCGCGCGATAGGATGCCACTTGATTTCAAGGAATCTAGTAATTCACCATCGACTGCCGTGGTCCGCCGACTTCCCAGGTATCAGTTTGACTTGGACTTGCTTCGCGTCAATGTATCCCGCCAGTCCGTAGCAGGGATACATCTGCAAGCGAAACACAACCTCTCCCTCTTTGTTGGTAAGCCGTTCTATCGTGAGACTCGAAATGACGTTCTGAATGCTGAAATCCGCTAGCTCCAAATCAGTGATCTCATTCAAAAGAAATTCCACAGTTGCGGGTTTATCGGGGAAGTACGGATAAACGCACAAGGCGGATTCGCCCCGGCGGTGCAAATTCAAGCTAATGACCTCGGCATCGTGAAAATCAGGCCAGATTCCGAACCACTCCTTCACCAAATCTGAGCCGGAAAGTTGCGGGCCAGAATCAGAATTTCCCATAACGTGGATCTTGCAAAAGAAATTGGACTCTGTCTACTCAATCTCGGCTCAAGACAAAAACGAACTCGTAGGTCCAGATAAAATGGATTATCAGAATCTGCCCCCGGGAACTAAGCACGGCGCGGCTTTACCGCGACGTATGCGTCCGGTAGAATGCAACGTTTGCGCTTGTGCGCGTGGCGCCACAGACAATGCTCCGATTCCTTACAGCGGGAGAATCACACGGCCAGGCGCTGATCGCGTGGATTTCGGGCCTTCCTGCGGGTGTGCCGGTTGATCTCGCGTTCATTGACCGCGAATTGCACCGGCGGCAGCTTGGATTTGGGCGCGGCGGCAGGCAGAGGATCGAGAAGGATCACGCGGATATTCTTGCGGGGGTGCGGCACGGGAAGACGATCGGCGCGCCGATCGCCGTGCGGATTGAAAATCGGGACTGGCCGAACTGGGAAAAGGCACTGCCGGTCGAGGACGCGGAGGGGGCGGACGATAGCAAGAAGCCGCTCACTTCTCCGCGGCCGGGACACGCGGATTTGTCAGGCTCGCTCAAGTTTAATTTCCATGACGCGCGATACATTCTGGAGCGGGCGTCGGCGCGGGAGACGGCGGCGCGGGTCGCAGCGGCCGCGTTTGCGAAACTGCTGCTGCGCGAATTCGGAATTGAGATACTCAGCCACACGATCGGTGTTGGACGGGTAAGCCTGCAACGCGCGGCTTCCTGGGAAGATATCGAAATTGTTTGTGACAATCTGGAATCGCCGCTTCGTTGCGTTGACGACGCGACTGAGGCTCGGATGAAAGCCGAAGTTGATCACGCGCTTCGAGCGGGAGATTCCGTCGGCGGCGTGTTCGAGGTCGTGGCGCACGGTGTGCCGCCGGGGCTTGGCTCGCACGCGCAATGGGACGAAAAGCTCGATGGGCGACTGGCGCAGGCGGTGATGGCGATTCAAGCCGTGAAGGCTGTCGAGATCGGCGCAGGCGTCGCGGCAGCCGGCAGCCTCGGCTCTGAAGTGCAGGACGAAATTGCGTATGACGCGGCGCGCAAGCGATTCCACCGCAGCGCGAATCGCGCGGGCGGGCTCGAAGGCGGGATCACGAACGGCGAAGACGTGGTGGTGCGCGGATATTTGAAGCCGATTTCGACATTGCGCCGGCCGCTTTTGAGCGCCGATCTCGTCAGCAAAGAGCCGGTGAAAGCTGCGTACGAGCGCTCGGACATTTGCGTCGTGCCCGCGGCAGGCGTGGCCGGCGAAGCGATGGTGGCGACCGTGCTAGCGGCGGCATTTCTCGAAAAGTTTGGGGGCGATTCGCTCGAAGAAACGCGCCGGAATTACTCCGGGTACCAGAAGCAACTGGACGAGTTCTAACAGCTCAAAACAATTCTCACTCAACGGAAACTCAAAAGATGATTCATCCGATCGTGAAGTATGGTGACCCGGTGCTCGAAACTCCCGCCAAGCCCGTCGAAAAATTCGACGAGAAGTTGCAAACGCTTATCGCGGATATGTTCGAGTCCATGTATGCCGCGAACGGCGTTGGGCTGGCAGCGCCGCAGATTGGCGTCAGCCTGCGGCTTTCCGTGATTGATGTTTCGAATGGGAAGAATCCCGAAGCGAAGATCGTCTGCGCCAATCCCTCAATTATTTACGTCGAAGGCGAACAGCGCGAAGAAGAAGGATGCCTGTCAATGCCGGGATTCCGCGCTTATGTCGTACGGCCGCTGTATGTGACGGTGAAAGCGCAGGACGCAGCCGGCAAGGAGTTCGAGATGCGCAGCGAGGGGCTTCTGGCTCGCGCGTTTTGCCACGAGATTGACCACCTCAGCGGAACCCTCTTCATTCAGCACGTCAGCATGCTGAAGCGCGACCTCATCAAGCGGAAAATCCGGAAACTGAAAAAAGCCGGGGATTGGTAATTCTGCCGTGGCGCTCCGCATTCTTTTTTGCGGCACGCCGGAATTTGCGTTGCCGGCTTTGCGCGCGCTTGTCGCTGCGCCGGATATTTCCGTGGAAGCCGTCATCACGCAACCGGATCGCCCGCGCGGACGGGGGCAGGAGATGGCGACGTCGCCGGTGAAGGAGCTTGCACTCGGCGCGGAGCTCTACGTCTTCCAGCCGGAAAAGATCCGATCGGATTCGGCGCGAGATTTCATCACCAAAATCGCGCCAGATGCGATTGTCATCATCGCCTATGGACAGATTATTCCCGCGGCGCTGCTCGGCATCCCGCGCCTCGGATGGATCAACGTGCACGCTTCGTTGCTTCCGCGCTATCGCGGCGCTGCACCAATTCAGTGGGCCATCATCAACGGCGAGACGCGAACGGGCGTGACGACGATGCAGATTGATGCCGGCCTCGATACGGGTCCGACACTGGAAAAAACGGAGATTGAGATCGGCTCGGACGAGACCGCTCCCGAGCTTTCAAGGCGCCTTGCCGAAGCGGGCGGCGACCTGGTCGTGGGCACGCTGCGGAAACTTGACCGCAGCGAGATCCAGCCGCAGCCGCAGGACGGTTCGCTTGCGACACATGCGCGTCCATTGAAGAAAGAAGATGGGCGAATCGATTGGAATCTGAGCGCGCAGGCGATCTACAGCCGAATTCGCGGGCTCGAGCCGTGGCCCGGCGCGTACTCCACATTTCGCGGCCAGCTCTGCCAAATCTGGGGCCGACCGGCGGCAGTAGAGAGTGCCTCTCAGCCGCCGGGCACTATCGCGCATGCAGGCGGCGAGACTCTTGTCGCGTGCGGCGATAGAACTTCCCTCCTCCTCGAAGCGGTACGACTCGAAGGACGAAAGCGCATTTCGGCGCGCGACTTCGCCAATGGAGCGCGCTTCGCGCCCGGCGAGAGATTCGGCATCTAACCTACCGGACACAGAATCGCGAGATTCATCGCGGACCAAACGACAACTACACGATGCCCGTCAGCGCCGCCCGCAAAATCGCATTCGATATTCTCTCCCGCGTTGCATCCCAAGACGCGTACGCGAGCGACCTGCTGCACGCTGAGCTAACCGCAAAGGTCAAATCCGAGGACGCCGCGCTCGCGACCGAACTTACGATGGGGGTTCTGCGGCAAAAGCGACTTCTCGATTTTCTGATCGAAACGTATAGCCGGAAACGCGGCGGCGCGATTGACGTCGAAGTGGCGATCGCGCTCCGGTTGGGCATTTACCAACTGCGCTTCCTCGATCGCATTCCTGCCCGGGCCGCCGTGAACGAATCGGTTGAACTCGTCAAGCGCGCGCGAAAACGATCCGCCGCGACGTTTGTCAACGCGATTCTGCGGCGAGCGGCGGACAACTCGCAGACTCCGGTGGCGACGTTAATTCCGGGCAATCTGCCGCAATCCGAACATCTGGCTATTCTTTATTCGCATCCCGCGTGGCTCATCGAACGGTGGCTGAAGGAGTTCGGCGAGTGGCGAACGATCGCGTTGCTCGAATCG
Organism: uncultured Acidobacteriota bacterium; assembly: GCA_963838705.1. Taxonomy (GTDB): domain Bacteria; phylum Acidobacteriota; class Terriglobia; order Acidiferrales; family UBA7541; genus Palsa-147. The sequence goes on from CAWIRU010000009.1 coordinate 507,745, forward strand.
AACAACCGCACACCTGAAACTGCGGGCGCGTTTCTTTTCGCCGAAGGGCGCGAGGAGGACATCAAATCGCTCGAACGCAGCGGAATTCGAATTACGCCAGGGCGATGGCTTCGCGACGCGTTCCGGGCCTCGGGCGGCGACATCTCGAGGGCACCAGTGTTTCGAAGGGGACGGGTGTCTGTTCAGGACGAGGCTTCGCAGATTGTTCCGCGATTATTAAACGTTCGTGCGGGTAATTCCGTCCTCGATCTTTGCGCCGCGCCCGGCGGAAAAACGGTGACGTTGGCGCGAGCCGCGGGAACTGGCGCGCTCGTGGTCGCGACCGACCGGCACGCGCACCGGCTTCGCACCATGCGCGCGCAACTCGAACGCGTGGATTTGAAGGATGTGCGCCTCGCAGAAATTGACGCGACGCGGCCGCTTCCCTTCCGGCAGAAGTTCAAGCGCATCCTTGTGGATGCACCATGTTCCGGGACTGGCACATTGGCGCGGAATCCGGAGATTCGGTGGCGATTGTCGCCGGATGATCTGGCAGAGTTTCACACGCGCCAGGTGGCCATGGTTGTTTCGGCGCTCAGTCATCTCGAGGACGGAGGACGGCTCGTCTACTCGACTTGCTCGCTTGAATTCGACGAAAACGAGCGGGTGATTGAAGTAGCACTGGCGAATCGAACCGGCTTTCGGCGAGTAGCGCGTGCGGAAGTGGAAGCCGCGATCGCCCCGCATCTCGTTTCCGGCGCAAACGTTGCTTCGCTATTCGATGCGAGCGGCGCGTTCCACACCTTTCCACCCGAGCACCAAACTGACGGATTTTTCGCCATTGCCATCGAGAGGCGCCCGTAAGGTCGCGAACTCCGTAGCATTCGCGAACAGGGGCATACAGCTTCCGCTTGCCCCTCCGCGCGGCGTCGGACACAATTAGATTCCCAATGAGCATTTCGGAGCGCATTCAGTGGATGGGGCGTCTGGCGCTGCTTCTCTTTGTGCTGGCGTCGGCGGCGTTTCTCAGCGCGATCACCGCGATGCGGCTTGCGGTACAAGGCCGTGAGGTCGTCATGCCGGATGTCTCCGGCAAGAAATTGAATGACGCGCAGGCCGCGCTGCAAGCGCGAGGGCTAGGAATGAAGGTCGAGGATCGGATCTACAGCGCGCAGTCCGCGGACGCCGTGGTGCGGCAGAGTCCGCCGGCGGGGATGCGCGTGAAGGTCGGCCAGTGGGCGCATGTGGTGCTGAGCCTCGGGCCACAGGAAGCGACGATCCCAAACCTGGCGATGAAGAGCCTACGCGCGGGCCGGATTGAATTGCTCCGCAGCGGATTGCAGTTGGGCGAGGTGTCGAACGGCTACTTCCCCGACGTCCCGCCCGACACAGCGATCATGCAGGAACCGCCCGCCGGATCGAAGAACGCGCAAAGCTCGCGCGTGGATTTGCTTGTTTCGCTTGGCGCGCGGCCGGTGGCTTATGTGATGCCGGATCTTCAGGGGCTTCCGCTCGGAGAAGCCGAAGCGCGGATCACGACGTCCGGTTTGAAGCTAGACAAGCTGGAAGTAGTCCCATTCACGAATGTCGCGCCAGGCGTTGTTGCAGTGCAAACGCCAGCGTCCGGATCGCGCGTGGACGCCGAGGCTCAAATCCAGCTGCAGGTTTCCGAGTAGCGCCACTCTGGAAAGGCAATCTTGATTCCCTTCGCCAGTTGGAGTTCCTGAAGCCAAAACACGCGGCCCTTCTGCATCGCTGTGCTAAAATTCGCTTTTGGTTATGAAGAGACACCCAATCGAAATCGCTCCTTCTCTGCTTGCGGCTGACTTGGCCAACATTGCTTCCGAGGTGCGGAAGGTCGAGCAGGCGGGGGCTCCGGTGCTGCACTACGACGTGATGGACGGCCACTTCGTGCCGAACATTTCGCTAGGGGTGCCTGAGCTGGCGTCACTCCGCAAGGCAACCAAGCTGCCCCTAGACGTGCATCTGATGATTGAACGCCCAGGAGAGTATGTTGGGGCGTTTGCACGAGCGGGGGCGGACCGAATCTTGATACATCAGGAAGCGACGGTGCACCTCGATCGGGTCCTGACGCAGATTCGCGAACTGAAGGTCGAAGCAGGGGTCGTGATTAATCCCGCGACGCCCGTGGCGACGCTCAGCGAAGTGCTGAACCTGGTGGATACGGTACTGGTGATGTCAGTGAATCCGGGATTCGGGGGACAATCCTTTATCCCCGGCGCTTTCTCGAAAATTCGCGAGCTTAAGGAACTGCGGTCGCGCTACAATTACCAGTTTCGTATCGCAGTGGATGGGGGCGTGGGGCTTGAAAACGTCGCCGAGCTCGTGCGGGCAGGGGCGGATACGTTAGTCGCGGGCACGTCAATCTTCAAGACCCCCGACCCGGCCGCGAGATTCCAGCAAATGCGCGATCTGGCACACGATGCCTTGACACAGAAGGTGTGATGGAAACAATAGCCAAGAAACTTCGGTTTTCGCTCTTCGCCGGCCTTGCTCTCGCGCTTCTCGCGGGAGCCGCTTTCTCCGCTGATAATACCAAGGACACGAAAAAGAAGAAAAAGCCCGCGGCGGCCGCTCAGACCGAAGGCGGCGCGGAACCGGACAAGATTCTCTACGACCGCTCGATGGCGGAGTACAAAAAGGGGCGGTACACCGAAGCGCGCCTTAGCCTGCAGACGCTGATCAACACTTATCCCGACAGCGAATATCTGGCCAAAGCGAAACTCGCCATCGGAGATTCCTTCTACAAAGAAGGCGGAACGGCGAACCTGACGCAGTCCATCGAGACCTACAAGGATTTCATCACGTTCTTTCCATTTCTGGACGAGTCCGCGTACGCCCAGATGCAAGTCGGCATGGCGCACCTCCGAATGATGGAAAAGGCGGACCGGGATAATTCTCAAGCGCAGTTTGCGGAAGATGAGTTTCAAACGTTTCTGCTGAAATATCCGAATAGCCCGCTGGTTCCGAAAGCGGAGCAACACCTGCGCGAAGTGCAGGAAATTCTAGCCGACGGCGATTTTCGCGTCGCTCAGTTTTACTATACGAAGGGACCGGCTTCTTATCGCGCCGCGCTGGCGCGCCTGAATGAAGTCATCGATCGCTATCCGCTGTACACGCAGAGCGATAAGGCGCTTTGGATGGCAGGAAACATTTACGACAAGGCCGAGCGGCGCGAGGTGGCCGACAAGCTATACGCTCGCATCGTCCGCGAATATCCCACTTCGAAACTCACGGGAGACGCAAAAGCGAAGCTGACTGCGGCGGGCGTTCCAGTGCCGCAGCCCGACCCTGCTGCGCTTGTCCGCGCTGTCGAAGAGCGCAAATATACGGCGCAGCGCCCAAGCATGGTTCATCGCACGATGAGCGTGATACGTTCGAGCCCGGATGTCTCGATGGCGGCTCACAGCGGGCAGCCGAATTTGCAGCCGCCTGCGGAAGCGACTTCGGCTGTTGATATATTGAAGCCGGGCTCTGCTGCTCCGGGAGCGATTGCCGGCGGCAGTGGCGGCGCTTCTGGAAATTCTGTGGCGGTGGAGACGGTGCCCGCGGGATTGGATACTTCAGTTCCGGCCGGCGCAGGGGCCTCCACGGACGCTCCTCCGGCTGACACTGTCGCCCCGGCGCCGGAAGGCGCGGCACTGCCAGCTCCGATGAATTCCGACTCCACCGCTGCGCCAGCGGGTGACGCACCGAAGGGCGATTCCGCTCCGGCAAACGCGAATCCCGAGGCCACGCCGCCTGCCGCTGCAACCGGATCTGCTGCAACTCCATCTGCGGGTGCCGCAACGGGGACTAGCAGCGAGGGTACAAGCACGGGCACGAGCGCCGAACCGACAGCGGGAAGCGCGGCGAAGGCCGATCCCAGCACCGAATCCAGCAGCAAGAAGAAGAAAAAGGGCGTTAAAAAGATCATCCCCTGGTAGTCGTCTCTACGTACTACTGATTGGTGCGTCACGCCCTTCGTCCATCTTCGTTGACTCCCTTCGGATGGAATGTTACGAATGAGACTTGCTTAATGGTGTGGGTGTGTCGAAACTTGACGCACCAAAGAGGGGAGTCTAGGTGCCCCGAATTCTCGTCGCCGACGACAATAGCAACATCCAGAAGATGGTTTCGTTGGCGTTTCAGGACCACGGAATCGAAGTCATCGCGGTCGGCAACGGCGAAGCTGCGGTCCGGCGGATTCCGGACATCAATCCGGACGTCGTTCTCGCCGACGTATTTATGCCCGTGCGGAACGGCTACGAGGTTTGCGAATTCATCAAGAAGGACCCCCGCTTTTCGAAGGTGCCCGTAATTCTGTTGGTTGGGGCATTTGATCCGCTTGACGAAGCGGAAGCGCGCCGCGTGGGCGCCGACGGCATACTTAAAAAGCCATTTGTTCCGCCCGATCCGCTAATCGCGATGGTGACGTCCGTGATGGCGAAGGCTCCGAAGCCCGATCTCAAGGCGGAAGCTCCCGTTCTCGAAATTCCGAAACCGCCTCCTCCACCGGTGATCCCGCAGTTCCCTGATCCTACGCCGGAAGAAGAGGCGTACGCATTTGGTACGGGCCGCCGGTCTCTTGATGAGGATGACGCCGCAGCGGGCGCGGGGCACGCGGCGCAAGTCGCCGTGACACCCGCGACTGCGTCATCCACGGAAACGATGGCGTCCGCTGAGGACGACGCCGGCGTATCGGAAACGAGCGTTGATTGGCGCCGCCGCGAGCAAGTAAATTCGGCTGAGGTACCAAGCTTCTCAGCAGCTCTGATTGACGAGCCTACGGGACAGGGCGCGCCGGAGAGCGACGTTGAAGCGAACGCGCTCGCCGCAGACACGGCGCCCGATAGCCCGGTTTTGACGGAAGAACCCAACCCCGAGCCGGCATCCTCCGAATCGTTCATGCGCGCTTTTGCCGGTGCGTTCGGCGAGCCGCCGACGGTGGCGGACGTAGAGGAACCAGCCGAAGCGATGGGGCCACATTGGCATAAGCCGCTCGAAGAATCGTTCCGGTCTACCAAGGGACTGACGGACTTGATGGCGCCGGCGCTGGCAAATCCGAGCGATTGGAATTTGAACGACCGCGCCGAAGCTGGGCCAGTAGAAGCGGCGCCGGTGGACCTGGCGCCCGCGGAATCAGCGCACGCGCCGGCGGTTGAGAATGTGTCGCCGGAAGTTCAGTCCGCTCCGCCTCTGGACGAGCCAGCTGCGTCGGGTGCTGCGCCGGAATTTTCCGCGCCCGATGCCGAGCCTGCGCCGGGTCTCGCAGTCGAAACGCCCGAACCGGAATCTTTTTCGTTTTCACCGGCTGCGGCGGAGTCCGCTGCGCAATCGGCTCTTGAGGCGATTCCCTTTCCGCCTGAGCACGTCTCAGTGGAGACTCTGCCGCAGCGGGCTGGCGACGCCGTCGTCGAAGCGTCTACGGTGGAGGCTCCAGCGATTGATGCCTCGGCGACGCCGGCTGCGGAATTCGAGTCCATCGCTCGAATTGAGGAGGCAGAGGAAACAGAACCATTGGCAGCTCCGGTCGCATTTTTGGAGTCTACCGAAGTCGTGGCGCGCGAGATTGGACGAATTCCCGTCGCCGACGCGCCTGATGCCCATCCAAGCCAGCCTGAGCCTGAGACAGCGCCTGTAGCCGCTGTAGCTGAAGTCGAGGCTGCACCGCCGCGTTCGGAACCGATCGCGGAGCAAGCAGTTCCACCCGAGCTTTCTCACGTTTCCGCCCAGCCGGATTCCCAGACGCTGCCTGACGAGGCCGCCCCCGAGCCGACGGCCTCCAGTGCGGCTACAACGGAAACTGTTGCGTCTCCCCCGACGGCTTCTGCTCCGCCGAGCGTGGATGAGCTGGTTGCGAAAGTTCTCGAAAAGTTGGGACCTCAACTGCAGGAACTTCTCTCCAAGAATCTGGTACGACCGATGGTCGAAGATCTGCTTCACAAGCCTGAGAACGACAAAAAGTAGCGCTAGCTTCTCGCGGCAATATACATTTCCTCTTCATCACGCTGAATTGACGAGCCTGCACCCCGCCCCTTATAGTGAAAGTCTGCTTGCACGTTGTGGAAGCATCGGTGCGTACGAACAGGCTCCGGCGTCGCCCAAAACATAAAACAAGTTTGCAATGAGAGGCTGTCACACGAGATGACGCGAGAAATACCAAAGGCTTACGAGCCGCAGGAAATCGAAGAGCGCTGGGCCAAAGCCTGGATTGACGAAAATCTCTACCGCGCGGAAAACTCGCACGACGGGCCGGCATTTTCGATCGTTCTGCCTCCGCCCAATGTTACCGGTTCAATTCACATCGGGCACATGCTCGAACATACGCAGATCGATATCGTCGTGCGCTGGCACCGCATGCTGGGCAACCGGACTCTTTGGCTGCCGGGAATGGATCACGCGGGGATTGCGACGCAGTTCGTTGTCGAGAGGATGCTCGCCAAAGAAGGCATCAAGCGGCAGGACCTCGGGCGCGAGGAATTCGAACGGCGCGTCTGGAAATGGAAAGCGGAGAGCGGCGGCGTCATCAAGCAGCAGATGATCCGCCTCGGCGCTTCTTGCGATTGGACGCGCGAGCGATTCACCCTCGAGCCGGCCCTCTACCGCGCGGTGCTCGAGGCGTTCTTGCGCCTTTACGGCGAAGGCTTGATTTATCGCGGGCGATACATGGTGAATTGGTGCCCGCGGTGCCAGACGGCAATCAGCGATCTCGAAGTCGTGCACAACGAGCGCGTCGGGCAGATTTGGTCTATTCGGTTTCCGGTGGTCGGCTCGAACCAATTTCTTGTCGTCGCGACGACGCGGCCGGAGACGATGCTCGGCGATACCGCAGTTGCCGTCCACCCTGGCGACGAACGGTATCAGCGATTCATCGGGAAGAAAGTGTTGCTGCCGCTGATGAATCGTGAAATTCCGGTGATCGCGGACGCTTACGTGGATCGCGAATTCGGCACCGGCGTGGTCAAAATTACTCCTGCGCACGATCCGAACGACTTCGAAATCGGCAAGCGGCACAACTTGCCCGAGATTGACATCATGACGAACGACGCGCACATCAACGAGGCCGGTGGAAAATATGCCGGGCTCGAGCGTTTTGCCGCGCGCGCGCGTGTTCTCGAGGACCTCGACAGACTCTCGCTGATCGAGCGGATTACCGAACACACGCACACCATCGGCACGTGTGATCGCTGCAAGGCGATTGTTGAGCCGCGAATTTCGACGCAATGGTTTTGCAAGATGAAGCCGCTCGCCGCGGAAGCAGAGAAAGTGGTTCGCGACACGACGATTGAAGTGCTTCCGGATAACCAGAGAACGATTCTTCTGAATTGGCTCGACAACATTCGCGATTGGTGCATTTCGCGTCAGCTCTGGTGGGGCCACCGCATTCCCATTTGGCACTGCGCGGATTGCAAAGAGATGGTTCCAGCGCGCGATTCGAGAGTGGAGCTTGTCGAAGGCCATGCCCGCGCCGCGAGCGTTCCGACGAAGTGCCCGAAATGCGGCGGATCGAAGCTCTCGCAGGATACGGACGTTCTCGATACGTGGTTCAGCTCTGCCCTATGGCCATTCTCGACTCTCGGCTGGCCCGACGATACCGATGATCTTCGGACGTATTATCCGACGAGCGTGCTGATCAGCGGATACGACATTCTGTTCTTTTGGGATGCGCGGATGATCATGATGGGGCTGCATCTGACCGGTGGGGCGACCCCCGAGCAGCGGATTCCCTTCCGGCGGCTCTATCTTCATTCTCTCGTGAGGCTTTCGGGCGGCGAGAAGATGTCGAAGACGAAGGGCACGGGCGTGGACCCCCTCGAAATGACAAAGCAGTACGGGACCGACGCGATGCGGTACATGCTTTCGAGCATGGCTGCGCCGGGGACCGACATCATCATGAGCGAAGACCGCATCCTTTCGGCACGGGCCTTTGCCAACAAGATATGGAATGCCGCGCGATTCCTGTTCGTCAATCTCGAGAAATTCGAAGCAACGGGCGCGACGATTGAGGAGCTCGCGGCGCCTGAAATTCGCGAGAAAGCTCCGTATGGGCCGGCGGCGGGCGGCGCCTCAGCGATCGCGGATGGATGGATTTTTTCGCGCCTCGCGCACGTCGCCCAAGAGATGAATTCGGCGCTTCGCGAATTTCGATTCCACGAAGCGGCGCAGACGGTCTATCACTTTTTCTGGGGCGATTTTTGCGATTGGTACATCGAGTGGATTAAGCCGCAGCTTTTGAGCGAAGAGCATGACGCGGCGATCGCTGCGTGGCGGAATCTGTTCGCCGTGCTCGATGCCGCGCTGCGGCTTCTGCATCCAATCATGCCATTTATTACCGAAGAACTGTGGCACCGTCTCCCGCAGGCCGCGGGCCAGAGATCCATCGCGTTGCAGGCGTTTCCAGAACCGAAGGCCGCGTGGCTCAATGAGAATGCCGAGCGGCAAATGGCGCAACTTCAGGAGATCATCACCGCCGCGCGAAATATTCGCGCGGAATTGAAAATCGACCCGAAGAAGAAAATCGCGGCGGATTTGTCGAGCGGCGACGCTGCTTTCGTCGAGCTGGTTCGAAATAATCTCGATCCCGTCCTGCGGCTCGGGAGCCTATCGGCTTTGAATCTTGCGGCGGGACGGCTCGACTCGAAGGGCGGCGTGATGCGCTCGACCGCGCAATTCGACCTGCGTATCGCCTACGGAGAAGGCGTTGACAAGCAAGCCGAAATTTCAAAGCTGAGGAAAGATGCCGAACGCCTTGGCAAAGATATTGAGTCGAAGCGCGCGCGTCTCGCCGACGATAATTTCCGCAGCAAAGCGCCGGCTGAAATTATTCGCAATCTCGAGAACACCCTTGCCGAACGCGAGGCCGAGCGAACTAAAGTCGGCGAACGGCTCGCGCAGCTCGAATAGCAGGCGTTCGCCCTCTTTTGCGTCCCGCACGCTTGCCGCGCACGCGCGGCTCAAGTAATCTTGCACGCTCGCATGGAACCTAAGCGCCTCAAACTGATTCGCGGCCTCACGGATCGCCGGATCGACGCCTTGCTGACCCTCCTCTCGGAAAACACCACGATTGTCATTAGCGGCGAAAAGATTGCGAGCGAGATCGGAGTTTCGCGCGGGACGGTGTGGCGCTGGGTGCAAAAGCTGCGAGCGCTGGGCATCGATGTAAGCGGACATGCCCGCACGGGCTATCACATCAATCGCATTCCTGACATTCTCGCACCGAAACTCATCAGCCGGCGATTGCTGAACACGCCCTTCTGGAAGCACAACTACCACTTCTTCAAAGTGGAATCCACGAACGACATCGCCATGAAACTCGGCGACGCAGGCGAGCCGCACGGAGCCGTGGTCATCGCGGAGGAGCAGACCGCCGGCCGCGGACGCGCGGGACGATCCTGGTCATCCGAAAAATCCCTGGGAATCTACTGCAGCGTCTTGCTGCGACCGGCGATATCGCCCGCGCAGGCGTCGCTTTTGACGCTCGTCGCCGGCCTCGCTGCGCGCGACGCCACGGCCGAGGAACTGGACACGGCTCCCGATGTCCGCTGGCCGAATGATCTTCTCATCGGCGGGCGAAAATTCTGCGGGATACTTACAGAGATGCAGGCCGAGCCGGACCGCGTTCACTACGCCGTGGTCGGCATTGGCATCAACGTGAATCAGGCGCGCATGCCATCTGAAATCGCGCCGGTTGCCACGTCGCTGCGCATCGAGAGCGGCCGAATCCACTCTCGTCTCGACATCCTGGTACGGTTGCTGCGTCAGCTCGACCGCTACTACAATCTTCTGTTGTCCGAAGGTTCGGCCCCGATCATTCGCCGGTTCTCGGAAGTATCGAGCTACTATCAGGGCAAGCGCGTGCGGATTACGACGGCGAGCGACTCGTTTGTAGGCACGACGAAAGGTCTCGAGCCAAGCGGAATCCTTCGCGTGGCGCGAGACGATGGCCGGATCGTGCCGGTGATTTCCGGCGATGTGACGGAGGCGTAATGCTGCTGACGATGGACGTCGGAAACACGAACACAGTGCTCGGCGTGTATCGTGGCACTGAGTTGGTGGCCAACTGGCGGCTCACGACTTCGCGCGAGCAGACGATTGACGAGTACGGAATTCTGGCGCGCGATCTTTTCACGCTTGCTTCGCTTGATCCGAGCGCGATTGACGGCGTCATCATCAGCTCCGTTGTTCCGCCGCTCAATTCGACGCTCGCTGGAATGTCGGAGCGCTACTTCCATCTCAAGGCACTTTTCGTGGAGCCCGGTGTCAAGACCGGCATGCCGATTCACTACGATAATCCGCTTGAAGTCGGCGCCGATCGCATCGTCAACGCCGTGGCCGCGTTTGAAAAATACGGCGGCCCGTGCATCTCGGTGGACTTTGGCACCGCGCTCAATTTCGACGCAGTTTCCGAGCGCGGTGAATATCTCGGCGGCGTGCTGGCGCCGGGGATCGGAATTTCGGCCGACGCGCTTTTTGCGCGAGCGGCGCGGCTTTTTCGCGTCGAGATAAAGGACCCTGGAAAAATTATCGGGACAAACACCGCGGCATCCATGCAGTCGGGTCTTTACTACGGCTACGTGGACATGGTGGACGGAATTCTCGAACGCATGAAAAAGGTCCTCGGAGAAAACACAAGGGTCGTCGCGACGGGTGGCCACGCGGCGTTGATCGGCAAAGGCTCGCGGCACATCGAAACGATTGATGAATTCCTGACACTTGATGGCCTGCGAATCATTTGGGAGCGCAACTCCGGAGAGTCCCGCAGCGGGAAAGAACGCCACGCGGCCGCCCATCCCTCAGCAGTTCCGCCGAAATCAGGACGCTGAGCCGCCGCGGCCGGCCATCGCGCATGGAATCGTTCAACTACTTCAATTATTTCACGGAGATCGAGGAATATTTCTGGCGAAAGCGCGGCGCACATATTCTCGTCTCGCCGCTGGACTGGGCGATCGTTGAGACGTGGCAGAAATCGGGGATTCCGCTTACGGCCGTATTGAAGGGGATTGACCGCGCGTTTGAAAGCTACGGGAGGTCGCGCCGCGCCGCAGGCGGCAGGTCTCTCAAGAGCCTTGCCTATTGCGTGGATGCGGTTCTCGATGCCGCCACGGAGGCTCAGGAGGCAGCGGCGGGCACCGGACCTTCGCAGGACAGCGCGAGAGCCGCGCGGCAAACCGCCGAGCCGTTCTCGCGCGACGAACTTCGAAACTATCTGAAACGAAACGCGGAAAAACTTCGGGCGGCCCGCAATACACGTGACGTTAATCCCGGAATGTCTGCGAGGCTTGAGGAGACGGCGAAGCGGCTCGACGAGATCGGCGCGGAGCTGGATTCTCCGGCATCGCTCGATCTCGAGGATTTCGAGCGGCGATTGACGGTGCTGGAAGAAAAGCTCTTGCCCGCGCTGCAATCGGGCGCGAACGAGGACATGCTGATGAATATCCATCGGGAGATGGACCGGCAGCTTGCGCCTTATCGCCGGAAGATGTCCGCGGAACAGCTCGCGCAACTCGAACGGCAGTACACGCAGAAGCGCCTGTTTGAGAGTTTCGGCGTGCCACGGCTGAGTCTCTTTTACCTGACCTGAACCACAGCGAACGCCCATGGACGTAAAAATCGAAAAATTGATTTACGGCGGCGATGGACTCGCGCACCACGACGGCGCGACGGTTTTCGTCCCGTTCGTGCTTCCGGAGGAAACCGTCGCGGTCGTGCCCACTGAGAAAAAGAAGAAGTTTGTTCGTGGACGGCTTGAAGCTGTCCTCACACCCTCACCGGAGCGGATCGGAGCCGATTGCCCGCATTTTCTTACATGCGGCGGCTGCCACTACCAGCACATTCCGCACGCAGCGCAGCTCCGCTACAAGGAGGAGATCCTCAGGGAAACGCTGCGGCGAATCGGCAAGATTGATTTTACCGGGCCGATCGTGGCGCACGCGTCGCCTCCGTGGGGATACCGGAACCGGGCGCGGTGGAAAGTCCGCGAGACCGGGCCGAACGACGCCCCGGAAATCGGGTATTTTCAAGCCGATTCTATGGCGCTTGTTCCCGTCGTGACTTGCCCGATCCTGTCGCCGCGGCTTCTGGCGACATTAGAGGCTGTTCGCGACCTGCTCGCGACGGGCGGACTGCCGACTTCTCTTCGAGAGGTGGAAGCGTTCGCCGACGAACGAGACGATTCAATACTTCTCACTCTCACGTACGGGAAGTTTCCGAAGGCAACGGGTGACACTCACCGAATCTTGAGAGAGAGAATCCCAACGCTCGCCAGCGCACTTTTCCAAGACGTCAGCCAGAATCGCATGGAACTGATTGGGCCCGGATTTCTGACGTATGCCGTTGGGGATTTTCGATATCGCGTCAGCCACTTATCGTTTTTCCAGGTGAATCGTTTTCTCGTGGGCGAAATGGCACAGGCGGTTGCGGAAGCAGCGGGAACTGGGGAAGTGGCCTTCGACGTTTTCGCCGGAGTGGGCCTTTTCTCGCTTCCGCTTTCGCGACAATTTGGTAGGGTGATCGCGGCGGAATCGAATCCTGTGGCGGTGCACGATTTCAAGGCGAATGCCGGCGCACCCGCGAACCGCGCAACAAATAAGCTGGACATTCGCGAAACTGACTCCGTTGACTTTCTGCGGGGGTTTAGACAAAAGCCGGACTGCGTCGTCCTCGATCCGCCGCGCGCTGGACTTGGTCCCGAAGGGACAGCGGCGCTGCGTAAGCTTGGGTCTGCGACGATTGTGTACGTCTCCTGCGAGCCGTCAACGCTAGCGCGGGACTTGGCGGTGCTTGTCGCGCAGGGATACGCCCTCTCCGTAGTTCACGCTTTTGACCTATTCCCTCAAACATTCCACATCGAAAGCATGGTGAAACTCGTGAAACGGTGATGAGAGTTCCGGCGGTCTGGATCGTCGCGGCGTTCGCGGGCGGTATTCTGCTTCGCCTGACGCAGCCGCTCTCACCGCCGATCTGGCTCATTTCCACGGCCTTACTGACTTTTCTCGCTGCTCTTCTTCTGCGTTTTTTCAAAGCAACTTGGCCTGCGTGGATTGCCTCGCTCGCCGTCTGGGCAGCCTTGGGAGGAGCTGCGGCTTCTCTTGCGCGTCTGATAGTACCGGCGAACGGCATCGCGCGGATGGTTTCCGAAAAGCGGGTTGACACGGGCGAGCCGCTGCGATGGCGTGGGCGCCTGCAGGAAGATCCGCTGCTCTTGCCGTGGGGCATTCGCTACGAGATCGATCTCGTAAGTGTGGACATTGCGGGAAGAGTCGTGCCCGTGTCGGGCGGATTGCGCGTGAACTATTACTTCAATCCGCGACACGACGAGACCTTGCCCGCTATTCGCGCAGGAGATCGGGTCGAAGCGCTCGTTCGTGCGCATGCGCCGCGAAACTTCATGGACCCGGGAGCTCCCGATTCGCGAAGCCTCCTCTCGCGCGAAGGAATTGACCTGACGGGAACGCTCCGCAGCACCGAACTGCTGCAAAGACTGGACACGCCGCCGCTTGGAATTTCCTACCGGCTCGCGCGCGCACGCGGCGCGTTGCTTGCGCGCCTCGATGCCGCGTTCGCGTCCGAACCCGAGGAAGCCGCGATCCTCCGCGCGATGCTATTGGGCGACAGAATGTTTGTCAGCTCTGAAGTGTCCACCGAATTTCAGAAAACGGGAGCGTATCACGTCCTTGTGGTTGCAGGGTTGCACGTGGGCGCGCTTTGCGTGTTTTTGCTTTGGATCGGACGAAGACTTCGCTCGCCCATCTGGCTGACCGGCGTCGTAACGCTTGGCGCGCTCGTTGCGTACGTCGGAATCGTGCAAGACCGGCCGCCGATTCTGCGCGCTGCATTGATGGCGGCATTCTATTTGGCCGCGCGGCCATTTTTCCGAAAGGTTGAACTGCTGAACACGGTCGCGCTTGCCGCTCTCATGCTGCTCCTATGGCGGCCGTTGGAATTGACCGATTCAAGCTTTCAATTGTCCTTTCTCGCCGCCGGAGTGATCGCAGGACTCGCGTTGCCATGGATTGAACGGACCGGCGAACCGTATCTCGCGGGGCTTGCGCATTTGGGAGATGTCACCCGCGACGCGTCGCATCCACCGAAGGTTGCGCAGTTCCGGTTGGATCTGCGCGCAGCGTCGAATTGGCTGGCGCTGCGGTTGCCGGCGGCCGTTGCGACGCGTTCAAATGAATTGCTCGCGGCTCCCATTCGCGCGGGATTGCGAATCTGGGAACTCGTCCTGCTTTCGTTCGCTCTGCAGGCCGGAATGGTGGCGATGCTCGCGCTCGATTTTCACCGCGTAACACTGGCGGGGCCGCTCAGCAACGTACCCGCTGTATTTTTGACCGGCCTGATTGTGCCGATGGGCTACATGATGCTCGGCATCAGTTTCGTATGGAAGCGCTTGGCTGACGCTCTGGCGGCATTGCTCCTGTTCCTATGCAAGTTGCTTCTGACAACCGTGCACTTGTTCGCGGCGCTACCTCACGCGTCCTATCGAGTTCCAGCGCCGCCTGAATGGTTGATGATTGCGTGGCTGGCTGCGCTAGGGGCCATGTGCGCGCTGGCGTTCGCAAACAGGCCGCGAGCCGCCGGCCGGAAGCGGCGCGCTGCGGCAACTCCGCAAAACCGCTCGACATTTCTAGGCCTTTGCGAATTGACCGCCGCCGTCGCGTTCGCGACGATCACAGCTGCGGCGGCGGCGCATCCATTCCGGCCCGTGATCGCGACGGGCGCGATGGAAGTGACCGTCCTCGACGTCGGCCAGGGCGACGCCATATTCGCAGCGTTTCCCGACGGTCACACCATGCTGATCGACGGCGGCGGTGAAGCCGGGAGCGATTCCCTCGGGCAGTATCGCGCGGCGATTGATATCGGCGAGGAAGTGGTTGCGCCGTACCTGTGGTCGCGCGGGCTTAAACGAATTGACGTTGTCGCGCTGACGCACGCGCACCACGACCATCTCGACGGACTTCGGGCCGTCTTGAATGATTTTCATGTAGGCCAGCTCTGGGTTGGATCAGACGTGGACACACGCGCCTATCGAGATCTGATCGCCCAAGCTCGGGCCGCTGGAGTGCCCGTGGTTCACGAGCATCGCGGCAACGGTTTCGATTTCGGATTCGCTCACGGAGAGGTTATATGGCCGAGCGAGTCGAGCGAGCTCGCATCAAATCCCAATAACAATTCGCTCGTCTTGCGCCTGCAATCCGGCGCCGCGCACTTCCTTCTGGCGGGAGACATCGAACAAAGAGCAGAGAGGGAAATCGTGGCGGACGGCGACTCACTGTCCGCGGACGTTCTGAAAGTGCCGCATCACGGGAGCAAAACCTCGTCAACGGATCAGTTCCTGGCCGCGGTCGCGCCGCGAATCGCGGTGATCTCCGTCGGCGAAGGAAATACGTTTGGCCAGCCGCACCCCGCGGTTCTCGATCGCTACGAGAAAGACGGCGTGCGTGTGCTGCGAACGGATCTGGATGGAGCAGTAACGGCTATTGCGACCGCAAAGGGTGTGTCCGTCACGACTTATCGCGATACGCACCCAGCGGAATGATTGAAGCAAAATTCGAGTTGGCTGAGCCGCGCTGCGGTTCCAGCGACTCGACACATTAGAACGATTATTTCGTTGTGTCGCCGGATGAGGCACCGCTCGATCCGGCGCGAAGATAGGTTGCGATGACGTCTTTCGCTGTTTTCGCTTCGGACTCCAGGACAACTATTTCTTCGCCGTGAGTGCCCTCGGGCGCTTCACGCAGTGGGAAGGGATCCATCGAGACGGATCCCGGAGACCGAATGCCCGCGCTTTGGAGCAGCGAGCGAATCACCATTGCTTCGGCCATCGTTCCAGCCACGTGAATCACCACGCTACGTTCGTTTTGATCTGCTTCGTTCTTGTGTGCTTCCATTGTGGAAACCTGTCCCCCCGTACTATTGCCGCGCTGAAGTCAGCAGTTCATACTAATTCAGACGTCAACCTTGGGCCAATAATGGATTCGACCGAAACGCAAAAACCAACACAAGAAGAAATCGACGACGAAAGCAGGCGGATGCGCCGTTTGCGAATTCTGGTTTATCTGGCGCTCGATACGATTGCTTCCGGCAGCCTTTCGCCCGAAGAAGCGGCCTCGATGGCCGCCGCGACACGCAAGCTCGCGCTCGATATGTTCCCCGGCAAAGAGCGCGCGTTCGATCTTCTATACCGCCCGAAATTTCAGCGGGTCATGCACGAGATCTACCGCTTACAGTAGCCCCGCGAAGTTCTGCAGAACGTATAAACGCTACCATCCCGCTCGCTGGCGCACAATCATTCGAAGCCAGACGAGAAGAAGCGCGCCAACTACTCCAATCGCCGCCTGATACTCGCGGTTGCGCGCGTATTGTTCCCAAGAGAAACGCGCGCCCTCGGCCGTTGATTCGCGCGCGACCGTGCGTTTGGGCGGTCGTGGCCAAAATAGCGGTACGCGCGCGGCATATTCATTAAACGCTTCGCCGTAGCGAACGCGAAGCTCGGCTTCTTCCCTTTTCATCACCGCAGGATAAAACGCGAGAAAGTACGCAACAATCACCAACGCGCTCCATGGCGAACAGCCGGCGATGGCGAAACCCGCTGCAAGCAATGAACTCCCAAGATAGAGCGGGTTTCGTGTCCAGGCATACGGACCTGAGGTTGTGAGCGTCTCAAGTTTTCGCAAATGTCCCGCCGCCGCGCCGCGAATAATCAGCCCAATCGCGGCCACGGAAGCCCCGATGGCGATGAACTTCACCGTCGGCGACGCCAATGCGATATAGAGAATCGAAAGCGGGTACCCTGCGCGAACGCGCCAGCGCGTGACCCAGTTTCCGTCCATCAGGGCTTCTCCACGAGCCGGCCAGCGGCCGCCGCGACGTCCGCGACTTCGATGCGTAGCATGGCGGGAGAATAGGATGCGCCGCGCTTGTAGGTTGTCTGCTCGGGAAGCGCCTTGCAAATTACGATGGAGCGAATTCCGTATGGGCCGTTCCGCGTGGGATCCGTGGGGCCGTAAAGGCCGACGACGGCCGTGCCGAGCGCAGCAGCGAGATGAAGCGGACCCGTGTCTCCGCCGACAAATAATTTTGCGCGGCGCAGAAGCGCCATCAGTTGTGACAAATCCGTGGACAGGGCGATTGGGGCAGGATCGCCCGCCGCTTCGATCACTTCTTCCGCCAGAGCGTCTTCTCCCGGGCCGACGCTCACGATGCCCTGCCATCCGTAGCGCTTCGCCAACTCCCTGTGGAGTTCTCCGAATCTCTGTGCAGGCCAGCACTTCGACCGCCAGCCGCCGCCGGGACTGATAACATAAAAATCTGCCAGCCCTCGCTTGCCGAGCTGGTCGGAAATCCATTCTTCCGCTTCGCGAGATTTCGGCAATACAAACCGCAACTCGCCGCGCTTCGCCCCGGCGGATTCCGCGAGCGAAAGATTGTGATCCACTTTGTGCGCGCCGGAAGGATGGATACGCCGCGAATACAAGAGTGACGCCGGGCCCTCGCGTGCGTAACTCCAATCGAACCCCAGAACTTCCCGTGCCCCTGCCGCGCGCGAGAGAAGCGCCGACTTGTAGAGCGATTGAAAATCGAGCGCGCAAGAGTAGTGCTCGGCGCGAAGTCTCTCCACGGATCGCAGCACGCCAGCGGTGCTGGAACGATCGAGCAAAATGACGTGATTCAGATCGGGATTCCCTTCCAGAAGCGGCGCCCAACGCTCTTCAACCACCCAGTCTATCCGCGCGTACGGAAATGAATCGCGTAGCGCTGCCGAGGCCGGGACCGTGTGAACGATGTCGCCGAGAGAGCCGAGGCGAACAATCAGGAAACGCTGTTCAGCCATCGGCGCGCTCGCGAATGCTCGCGAGGAGATCGCGCGTCGAGTGATTCTTGGAATCGCCGACAATGGCGACGCGGATGCCGAGCCGCGCCGAGGTGTCGCGCTCGGGAACTGTCTCGGCAGTGTAGTCGGTTCCTTTGGCGTGGACGGCGGGAGCAAGGTCTATCAGAAGGGATTCGACGTTCGGTTCACTGAATAAGACGACGAAATCCACGCAAGAAAGGGCCGCGACAAGAGCTGCCCGGCCTCGCCCCTCGAGAACGGGCCGGCCGGGACCTTTGAGCAATTGCGTGCTCGAATCGGAATTTACGGCGACAACGAGAATATCGCCTTCGGCTCGGGCCCCGTTGAGATAGCGAATGTGGCCGGCGTGCAAGAGATCAAAGCATCCGTTCGCAAGTACGATTTTCGCGCCAAGCTTGCGATGGGGTTCCAGCGCGCGCTTCAGTTCCTCACGCCCGAGAATTTTCTTCGATGTGTCCATCAGATTTTTATCGTCCGGACGTTGCGGAGGAACGCACGGCATTTTCGAGTTCGGCGCACGTCACTGTTGCCGTGTCGCGCTTCATCACGACGATTCCGCCCGCGTAATTTGCGAGGTGAGCAGCTTCCAGAAACGTCGCCCCGGCGGCGAGAGCCAGCGTGAAGACGGCAATCACGGTATCGCCCGCGCCGGTCACGTCCGCGGCCTCCTCGGAACCGTAGATTGAGATCCATCGCGTCGGCTGGCCCGCCTCGAAAAGCGCCATTCCGTCTTTTCCGCGTGTGACGAGAAGCGCCTTCAGACGCAAGTCGCTGAGAGCGCGGCGGCCAAGCTCCTCGAGTATCCGCGCGTCGTTTCCGATGCGCGTCTGATAGAGCGTTCCGAGCTCGGATTCATTCGGCGTCGCGGCCTTAACGCCGGACTGGCCGAACGCGAGAAGCGAGTGGCGCGAATCGAGCGCCGTCAGCTTGCCGCCGGTGACACTCGCGACGATCTCGGGTGTGGCTGCTCCGAAACCATAATCGGACACCAGGATTGCGCGCGCGTGCCGGGCGCGCTCGCGCAGCCTCTTCGCGAGCTTCTTTTGAGTCTGTTCGGGCAATGGTTCGACCGGTTCGTCGTCGACGCGCAGTACCTGTTGCTCTGTCGTGTGCGTCCATCCGGCCAGAAAGCGCGTTTTCGTTGGTGTGGTCCATCCGCGTACTTTTTCGATGCCAGATACATCAATTCGTTTTCGGCGGAAGTACTCGAGTAGCGCAAGGCCCGATCTGTCGTCACCGACCGCGCCGACGGGTAGGACGCGAGCGCCGAGGTCGGCGAGGTTGTTCAACGCGTTTGCTCCGCCGCCGGGAAGCGCGCGGGTCCGGCGGTGACGCAATATCAGAACCGGAGCCTCGCGCGAAACACGAGAGATTTCGCCGGACACGAATTGATCGAGGACGAGATCACCCACCAGCGCGACCGTCTGCTTGGGAAATGCGTTGATTAAATCGAGCAGGCGCGTCAAATCCGCGCTCGAACTCGCGCTTGAGCTGGGGCCCATCCGTTTTTTTCGCCCGGCGCTCAACGCATCTCCTTCAAAATGATCCCGGCGGCGTCCGCGAGATTTTCGACGACGTGATCCGGCTGCCTCGGCCATTTCGCGCGATTCCACTCGTGCTCGCCGCGGCCATAGCCCGTCAGGACCAAGATCGTCCGGCAGCCAGTTTCATATCCCATTTGAATATCGTTGTAGCGGTCGCTCACGAGCACCGAACCTGGTATTTCGAGATTGTGCTCGCGCGCGGCCCGCTCCAGCATACCGGGAAGCGGCTTCCGGCACGAACATTCGTCGTCGCGGATGTGCGGGCAATAGTACATTCCATCCACGTGCGCGCCGCCCTCAGCCAGCTCTTCGACCATTTTTTCGTGCATCTGGCCGATCAGCGATTCCGGAAAAAATCCGCGCGCCACTCCGGATTGGTTCGTGACGACGATGACCGGCAAACCTGCTTCATTCAAGCGCCGAATTGCGGCCGCTGCAAACGGATAAACGACGAAGCGGCTGATGTGATTCGCGTAGCCGACTTCCTCCGCGATGGTCCCGTCGCGATCGAGAAACACCGCTCGGCGCTTCGGCTGAGGCCTGGACATCGTTTCGGTCACGCCGCTATTCCCCGCCCCTCTGCTCGAGCCATTTCCCTGCCGATTCTTCGACCAAGCCTACTTCGATGCGCGTCATGCAGCGATGGTCCACCGGGCATTGGCGCAAAAAGCAAGGACTGCACGAGGGAGCCTTGCGCACCAGCGTCCGGCGCGCGGTGATAGGCGCGGTGCCCTCCGGATCGGTGGAGCCGAAAATAGCAACAACGGGAACGTCCGCAGCCGCGGCCACGTGCATGGCACCCGAATCGTTGCCGACGAAAACGTTGCACCCTGAGAAATGCGCGGGCAAGTCTTCGATCGATGTTTCGCCGGTGAGGTTCACGGCGCGGTGGCGCATGCCCGAGGCGATTCGCGCGGCGATGTCGCGTTCGGATGGCGCGCCGAAAAGTATCACATCGGCGTCAAACCGGGCAATCAAGCGGTCGGCGAGTTCGGCGAATCGCTCAGGGGGCCAGCACTTCGCCGAGCCGTACGCCGCTCCGGGCGCGATAGCGATCTTCCGCGACGATGGCCGAGCGCCAGCCGAAATGATTTTCTTCGCCGCTCGCTCCCGGCTCTCGCGCGAAATTCTGAGCCGAATCTCAGTGATCGCCGGCAGGCGGCTAATCCAGCCGGCGCGCCGTAACAATTCGAGATAGTAATAAGATTCGTGAGCGGGAATTTCATCTGACGCTGGAACTGGTATTGCGCGCGTGAGAAGCCATCCTCGCCCATCCCGATTGTAGCCGATGCGCTCACGGATGCCTGCGCGCCAAGCCAGCCATGCGGCCTGAAACGCGTTCTGAAGGAGAATTGCGGCGTCGAACCGCTCCGCTCGGAGTCGCGCTGACGGGTTTCCGAGGTCTTCAAGCACCAGCAGATGCTCCGCGAGGCCTTGGCCTTGATAAATCGCCGATACCCAGCGGCGTGCGAAAATCGTCATTTCGGCTTTCGGTTCTCTCGCGCGGATCGCCTGCAGCGCGGGAATGGCCATGATCGCGTCGCCCAACCAGTTCGTAGCGCGGACGAGAATCTTCAAAGGGTGATCTCCGGGCGTTTGCGGCTCAGGATCTCGGCCGCGGTGAACCAGAATCCATCGGCGTCGCGGACCTCGAGTGATGCACTGCAAACCCACACCGGCAGCGTGCGAAACGCGACACCGCGAAGATTCATCTCGTCCTTCTTCGTGCATATCAAAGCATCCGCGCCAGCCGCACGCGCTTGAGCTTCCAACCGCTCGATGTCAGCTTGCGAGTACTTATGATGATCCGGAAACGAGGCATGCCCGACGATCTGGAGGCCCCACTCGCGCAGGTTGTCAACGAAAGCGGCGGGGTTGCCGATGGCACTAAATGCAAAGAGATTGTTTCGCGGCGGCTCTGATGTTGCGCCACCGGGATTCGTTCCTTCGAGCGCGATAACCTCGCGACTCTTGAGGGTGGCGTAGTAAATCGGCGCGGAGGAATGGCGCCTCACGATTGCTTCTACCGCCGGCGCATGTACGCTCCGCGTAATCACGATGATATCGGCGCGCCGCAGGGCGGAGCGAGGCTCGCGCAAGGCGCCCGAAGGGAGAAGATGGCCGCCGCCGAACGGATTTGTGGCGTCAATCAAGAGGATATCGAGCTCGCGCGCGAGTTGGAGATGCTGGAAGCCGTCGTCCAGAACGAACCAGTCGAATCCGCCACGCGCCAGCTCGGATCCTGTAGCGAAGCGGTTTGGACCTACGCCGATCGCCGCGTCCGGCCGCTTCCAGAGCTCGCCTTCCAAAATGCGTGTTTCGTCGCTTAGACTGAACCAGAGTCCCGGTGACGCGTTGAGTTGAGTCACCAAATCACCTCGGAGAATTCCGCTAAATTTCCCACGGTAGCCTCGCGTGAGAACCGCGACGTGTTTTCCACGGTCCAGAAGTCCGTGCACCAGCCAGATGACGAATGGAGTCTTCCCCGTGCCGCCGACCGTCAGATTGCCGACGCTGATGACGACGCCCGGAAGGCGCCGCGCGCGCGCAATTCCCTTTCGATAGCTCCACGCGCGAAGTCGCGCAAACACCTCATACGGCACGGAGAACGGCCGCAAGATTGTCCGCAGGGGCGTCACACTGGGCCCCGATTCGGCTCAAGGTGATCCGGAGGAAGAATTGCTATGGCGCGTTCGATCGAGCGGGCGGTCGCGCCTCGGTTTCTCTCGGCGAGCTCCTTGGCCCTTCTACCAAGGCGTTCGCGCATAGCGGTGTCGCGAATGAGTTGAACCCACGTCTTGCCGAGTTGCTCGCCGCTGCGAACTTGAATTCCTGCGCCCTCCCCTAAAAAAAGCTGCGCCATATCGCGGAAATTCTCCATTGACGGCCCAAAGACAGGAGGGCGCTCAAACCAAGCAGGCTCGAGAATATTGTGGCCGCCCGCGTTTACGAGCGAGCCGCCGACGAAAACGGAATCGGCAATGGAATACATCCCTCCCAATTCGCCGATGGAATCGAGGATGAGCACATCGGCGTTTTCATCCAATGGGCGACTGAGATCGAGAGCGCTGCGACGCACTGCTTTCCACCCACGGTCAGCAACAATGCTGGCGGCAACATTAAAACGATCCGGCTTTCGCGGCGCTAGCACCAAGAGCGCGCGGCGCCACTGGCGCTGGACGATATCGTAGGCAGCGAGCACGGCATCTTCTTCGTCCGCAACGACGCTGCCTGCGACGACCACGGGCCAGCGCTCCTGCGCTTGTATCTGTTCGGCGAGCCACGAGACGAACGGGCCGATCGCCGGAGGATCGCCGTCGTATTTCAGGTTCCCGGTTACGACCACGCGATCCGGAGGGGCGCCGAGTTCGTCAAGGCGCTCAGCATCGGCCTCGCTCTGCGCCAGGAAGAGCGCCGCATCGCCAAGCACCTCTTCATAGAACCCGAACGAAATGTGGTGCCATGCCTTCGAGCGCCGGAACGAGCGCTCAGAGATCCGCGCGTTGATGAAAACCACGGGAACATTTCGGTCGCGCGCTTCGCGAAGAAAATTTGGCCAGATCTCCGTCTCGACGATGACGACGAGCGCAGGATGAATTGCTCCGAACGCCCGGCGAACGGCCGTCGGAAAATCGAGCGGAAAATAAAAGATACCATCCGCAAATCCAAGGCGTTCTCGCGCGAGACGCTGGCCCGTATCCGTGGTCGTCGAGACGAAGATGCTTCGCGAGGGATATAGCCGTTTCAGCTCCTTCGCGAACGGGACCGCAGCGAAAACTTCTCCTACAGAGACCGCGTGAATCCAAATCGAGCCCTCCACCTGAGATGCGCGCGCGACAACCTCGGCGGGCAGATTGCCGAATCGTTCGCGCAAGTTGTTCCAGTACTTGGCGGAGCGGAATCCTTTGAAAGCAAAGTAGGGGGACAGGAGGAGCATCCCCGTGGCAGTCAACAAGCTATAGAGAAAGTACACAGTCGGCGCCGATGAACAAGCTGCTGCGGAACACGTTCAACCCGCACAAACAAAACCAGTATTATAGTGTTTACCGAGTCGCACGAGCATCTCACAACTTGGTCCGGCTACGGTGCATCTTAATGTCCGAACAATGCGACAAGCGAGCTTGATTCTGGGGCTGCTCATTTTGGCGCCGAGTGGACGTGCGCAATCCACACAGCAGGGACAGCCCGCAACTGCGCCTTCGACGCCGATTGCGACGATACCTGCGCACGACCATCACGAAGGACTAACCGTGTCGGCCGAGCCGTGCGTTGACGCAGCCAAGGCCGAGCAAATCTTCGGCAAACAAAATCCATACAAAGGCGGAATTCTTGCGCTAGAAGTCTCGTTCCACAACGAGACGCCACAGCCGATGCGTCTCACCATGAATTCGATCCGGCTCGAGATCGGCGCGTCAGGTGAGGTACGCGACAAGGTGGAATCGCTTAACCCGAGGCAAGTCGCCCGATTGATCATTTATCCCGCAGGCTCTCCCGATGTCACAACCAAGCGGCGATTGCCGACCGTCAATACGCCGGCGCACGACAAGAAAGTGGATAAGCTCACCGACGTGCTGCGCCCGTTTGCGCTCGATGCGGACGTGATACCGCCGCTCGCTACCATTCACGGCTATCTTTTTTTTGACGTGGACCACGATTTTGCGCTCGTGCCGGATGCCATGCTGTACATCCCCGATGTAAAGATTATTCAGGGCAACAAGCCTTTGATGTTTTTCGAGATCCCGCTTGCCTCGGCGATTCAGCACTGACCCGATCGCGCGACCGCGCTTTTGCGCAGCAATTTGAGTCAATTTGCCGAAGTCAGCGCGCTCCGTTAGAATTGGCCGGTCGCAAACAGAGACTGTCTCGCCCAAGACCAAAGCCATTCATGCCCGAACTCGAACAATTGAACGAGAAACAGCGCGCCGCGGTGTTGGCGACCGATGGCCCGGTGCTGGTCCTCGCAGGAGCGGGGACGGGCAAGACACGCGTGATCACGTATCGCGCGGCGCACCTGGTCGAGATGGGTGTCGATCCTCGGTCAATTCTCTGCGTCACGTTCACGAACAAGGCCGCCGAGCAGATGAAGCAGCGGATCACGGATCTGCTGCGTGCGCGAGGTCTCGACGCGTCGGACATTTGGATATCAACCTTTCATTCCTTCTCCGCGCGGCTCTTGAGGCGCGAAGCCGCGCGAATCGGACTTCCGCGCGATTACGCCATCTACGACGATGACGCTCAGATTCGCGCCGTCAAGCTCGCGCTTGAAGAATTGCAATTGGACGACCGCGAATACACGCCTCGAAGCTTTCGGGAACGAATCAGCCACGCCAAGAATCACGGAATCACTCCAGGGCAGATGGCAGGGGAGGCGTGCGACGCGGCGACGCGCGCTGCCGCCTCCGTATTCGAAACGTACGAACGACTTCTAAAGCGCGCCGGCGCGGTTGATTTCGACGATCTGCTGCTGCTGGCGACGCGCGTCCTCAGGGAATATCCGGCAGCTCGCGCCGAATGGAATGCGCGGCTTCACTACATTCAAGTGGATGAATTTCAAGACACGAACGCGGCGCAAGAGGAATTGGTCCGGCTGCTCGCAGGTAAAGACAACAACGTGTGCGTCGTCGGGGACGAGGACCAGTCCATTTACGGCTGGCGCGGCGCGCGTGCCGGCAGCATGAAGCGGTTCATCGAGGATTTTCCCGGAACGCAAGTCATTCGCTTGGAGAAGAACTACCGCTCGACGCAGACGATTCTCGACGCTGCTGCGGGCGTCGTCTCGCACAACCGTTCGCGGCTCGGGAAAACGCTCGAAGCAACGCAGGGCGGCGGCCAAAGCGTGCGCTTCTTCGAGGCGCAGGACGCGACTGCCGAAGCGGAATTCATAGCCGGCGAGCTTTCGAATTTCGTACGGAGCGAGCCCGACGCGCACGTCGCGGTTCTCTACCGCACCACGGCGCAGTCGAGAGCCCTCGAAGAATCGCTAAGGCGCATTGGAATCCGCTACCGGGTAGTCGGCGGGTTCAGTTTTTACGAACGCGCCGAGGTGAGAGACGCTCTTGCGTATGTGCGATTGCTTTTTCATCCGGAAGACGACGTTGCTCTGCTGCGCGTGCTGAATACGCCACCGCGCGGAATCGGAAAGGCGTCGGTTGAAACGCTCCAGAATGCGTCGAAGACGCAGGGCACGAGCATCTGGGACTCGATTCAAACGGTCGCGCAAGCCGGAGTGACGCGAAGTGGCGCCGCGCTTCGGGGGTTCCGCTACCTGATTGAAACGCTGCAGAATGAAGTGCGCGATCTCGAGCCGGCCGAAATGCTGCGTCAGGTGCTCGATCGAACGGGATATCTCGCCTGGGTCGAGCAACAGGACAAGCTCGAGCACACTTCCCGGATCGAGAACTTGACCGAACTCGTCAACGCAATGGCGGAGGCGACGGAAGCCGGACAGACTTTGCAAGATGTTCTCGATCAAGCGGCGCTGGTGAGCTCCGCCGATGATTACGACGAAGACGTAAACGTCACGCTGATGACTCTGCATAGCGCGAAGGGGCTGGAGTTCGACATCGTTTACCTCGCCGGGCTTGAGGAAGGTTTGCTGCCGCACAGCCGCTCGATTGCGAGCAATGATGACGTCGAGGAAGAGCGGCGACTCTGCTATGTCGGGATGACGCGCGCGAAAAAGTCGCTCACGCTCTCTCGCGCGCTCTATCGCCGCAACTATGGCGAAGACCGTCTGCGTTCGTCCGCGCCGTCGCGGTTCCTGCGCGAGATTCCAGGCGAGTTGATCGAAACGGTAGCGGGATCTCTCGCTGAAGCCGGGGAGACGCGCCGCTACGAGCCGGACCCCGAGTACTACCAGACGCGGTCGAGAGCTGGTTATGGCGGGCGCGGAAGCGGTGCGCGTGCTGCCGGTGGCGGGCGATCGAAACCGCACCCGTTGATCGGAACGCGCGTGAAGCATCCGAAATTCGGGATGGGTACAATCATCGCGGTCGAAGAAGAAGACGACGACCGGATGCTAACCGTGAGTTTTCAGGATCACGGCACAAAGAAGCTGAAGGAACGTTACGCGAATCTCCAACTCGCGTAATCCCGCAGCTTCCGCGCCAGCAATTCCATTGCGAAGACAGCCCTATCAGGTTACATTTTCTGGTCTTTACATCCCCGGAACCGAGGGAAGGTGACGAGTGGCGCAGCAGCTCTTCCAAAAAAAGAGCATTGACCGGCTCATCTCCGATTCCGAACAACCCGATAGGCAGCTAAAAAAGACCCTCGGCTGGCTAAGCCTGACGGCGCTGGGCGTTGGGGCGGTGATCGGTTCGGGGATTTTTACCGTCATTGGAACGGCGATCGCAGGCCAAAAGTTCGACTCGAAATCGATTTTGAATGCGCCGCTACTCGATTTCATAATCCACCACAGCGCAACCACGGGACGTCCCGGTGCCGGGCCCGCCCTTGCCATCTCGCTCGTGCTCGTCGCGATCGTCTGCGGCTTTACGGCGCTGTGCTACGCCGAACTCGCCTCGATGATTCCCATCGCCGGAAGCGCATACACTTATACATACGCGACGATGGGCGAGCTGATCGCGTGGATCATCGGCTGGGACCTGATTCTGGAATACGCGGTAAGCAATATGGCGGTGAGCGTCGGATTCGCGCAGCACATGGTGAACCTGCTCGACTGGTTCGGCTGGCATCCTCCCTTACGCTGGATTTCGCCAGCTTACCTCCCTGCCGGCCTTCAGGATTTCGCCGGAAAAGACCTCTACGCGCCGGGCTGGCATTTCGGATTCGACTTCCCTGCGTTTCTCATCGTGATGCTGCTGACGGTCGTGCTCGTCCGCGGGATTCGCGAATCCGCCGAAGCGAATAACATCATGGTGCTGCTGAAGATTGCAGCCATCATTGCGTTTATCGTGGCGGGCGCCGAGTTCATTCACCCTTCCAACTATCACCCGTTCGTTCCAAACGGTTGGCCGGGAATCCTGACGGGCGGGTCCATCATTTTCTTCACTTACATCGGCTTCGATTCGGTGTCCACGGCGGCCGAGGAAGCCAAAAATCCGCAGCGCGATTTGCCAATCGGCATTCTGCTTACGCTGTTCATCTGTACCGTGCTCTATATCGCTGTGGCTGTGGTGCTAACGGGCCTGGTGCCGTGGCAATCCGTGCTCGACGATGCCGCGCCGGTGGTGAACGCACTCAAGAGAATCAGCGATCAAACTGGCTCGGTCGGTCTGCATTGGACTCGGCTGGCGGTTCTTTTCGGCGCGATGATGGGAATGATCTCTTCCCTCCTCGTCTTCCAGCTCGGACAGGCGCGCGTCTGGTTCGCGATGTCGCGCGATGGCCTGCTGCCGAAGATTTTCGGCCACGTGCACCCGCGGTTTCGCACGCCGGATATCGCCACATGGATTGCGGGATTCGCAGTGGGGATACCGGCGGGGCTCTTCGATATCGGTACGCTTGCGAATCTCTCAAATATCGGCACGCTGTTTGCGTTTGTGCTTGTTTCTGTGGGCGTACTTATACTTCGCTATCGCGACCCAAATCGACACCGCAGTTTTCGGGCTCCGGGCGGCCCAATCGTGCCGATTCTGAGCGTCGCCTTTTGTTTTTTGCTCATGATGGGATTGGAGATCGAAACGTGGATTCGCTTCTTCGTCTGGCTGGCCGTCGGTCTGGTAATCTATTTTCGTTACAGCCGGTACCACAGCGAGTTCGCCGCGCCGCCGGCGCCGACGCAGGAGCCTAAGAGATGAAGGTTGTCTTTCGCGCCGCTGTCTCGACGGCGCTGGTGAGTCTCTTGTGTATGCCTCCGGCAGCTGTCGGCTGGGCTGCGAACGCCGAGCGTCTGATCACAACGAAGGCGGTGGACATCCTTCCCGATGAGATGCGCTACTATTTTGAAGGCAATCGCCAATATCTCATCCAGCATGTCCTCGATCCCGTTGAGGCGGCGCAGAAGAATCCGGCACTTGCGCACAACCGGTTCATTCGATTCGAAAAATACGCCAATTTTCCGTACACGGATTTGCCGCGCGATTACAGGGTTGCGTCATACAAGTACAGCAAGCGAACGCTCGACACGAACGGATTGCTTCCATGGAGCGTAGGGCTATATAGCCAAAAACTTACCGACGCGTTCCGGGCGCGGAATTGGGAAGACGCGCGAGCGGCCGCGGCGCAGCTGGCCTTCTACGTTGCCGAAGCGCACGATCCTTTCGCGACGACCCTGAACTTCGACGGGCATCTTTCGGGCCAGACGGGCGTGGACGCGCGCTTCGGATCGAGCCTGATCGATCGGTATTCGCAATTCTTCTACATACATCCGAACCAGCCCGCTTACGTACAGGATCCAACCGACCACGCTTTTGAGATGTGTCTGAGCGCGCACTCCTGGCTCGAGAACGTGCTTCTCTCCGACCGGCGTGCTCGCGCCCATTTATCGGATTACACGGACGAATATTACGACCGGTTTTACAGCCAGGCCGGCGCCGTGCTGGTGCGGCAAATCTCCGACGCTTCCACCGACGTCGCATCGTACTGGCTGACGGCATGGGTTAACGCAGGGAAACCCCAGCTTCCCTCACGCTGAACTAGAAATGACTGACGTACAAGAACTGGTAGCCAAGTTTTCACAATTGCCGAAGGCGCAGCTCCACCTGCACCTCGAAGGGTCCATCAGCCCGAGCACGGTGAGCCTGCTCGGCGAACGGCGCGGCGTGGCGATTTCACCCGAAAGCGCGGCGGCGCGTTACGAATATACGGACTTTGCAGGATTCCTCGACGCATTCAAGTGGGCCACGGGCTATTTGAAAACGCCGGAAGACTATTCGCTCATCGCTCACCGGCTGGCGGATGACTTGGTTCGACAGAATGTGATCTATGCCGAAGTGACGCTGTCGGTCGGCGTGATGCTGCGGTACGGCCAAAACGTCGAGGCGAATTTCACGGCGCTCGCCGAAGTCGCGGACCGCTATCGCGACCACGGCTTGCGCATCATGTGGATCTTCGACGCCACGCGGCAATTTGGCGCCGATGCGGCGATGAAAGTCGCCGTGCTGGCGTCGAAGTTTCAGGCGCGCGGCGTTCTAGCGTTCGGAATCGGCGGAGATGAGCTGTCGGTTCCCACGGGGAATTTTCGAGCCGTGTACGAATTCGCGCGGACCCAGGGATTGCATTTGTTGATTCATGCGGGCGAAATCGGGGGGCCCGAGATCGTGCGCGAATCCTTAGACCTCCTCGGTGTCGAGCGCATCGGGCATGGCATCGCGGCCATGCGCGATCCCGCGCTCGCGGAGCGGCTGGCTACCCTGCGGATTCCGCTCGAAATCTGTCCAACGAGCAATTTGCGTACCGGCGCCCTGGCGCGACAGATTGGCAAGCCAAGAGCGGAACTCCCCGACCATCCTCTCCGTGACTTTGTGGATCGAGGAATAATCGTCGTGCTCTCGACGGACGATCCCGCGATGTTCGGCACGGATCTGATGACCGAGTATTCAAACGCGGCGTCGCTCGGCCTGTCGGAATCGCAACTCACGCGGCTCGCCGAGGCCAGCTTTTCACATTCCTTCCTGCCGCCCGAAGAAAAACGCCCGCTGCTCGAGCAATTCCGAACGGGCGCACGAAAACTGGATCTACTGTGAGAGTCCAATGAAAGCACACGTTTGGGTAATGCTGAAGCAGACGGTGTTTGACCCTCAAGGGCAGACCATTCATCACGCTCTACAATCGCTTGGATACGCGAAGGTGCAGGACGTGCGGCAAGGAAAATTCTTCGTTCTCCAGCTCGACGGCCTGAACAAACAGGAAGCCCAAGAGCAAATCGAACGGATCTCGCGCGAGGTCCTTACGAATCCCGTGATCGAAGAATTTCGATTCGAAATCCTCGAATGATCGCTGCCGCCTTGGTGTTTTGATGGAATCCGCATTTCGCCCACGAATTTTCCGCCGCAAAAAGTGTGCTAGTCTGAATTGACCGGAGCCTCGGAGCGCCAAATCGAGAGGCTTCATCGCGGAGTTGCGCGCTGTGTGCGGAATCGTCGGCTATATCGGCCCGAAAAAAGTCGTTCCCCTCATCCTCGACGGCCTTCATCGGCTTGAATACCGCGGCTACGACTCCGCGGGAATCGCCGTCGTCAGCAAAAACGGAAAGCTCGAAATCCGCCGCGCTTCGGGAAAGTTGAACAATCTCGAAGAAGTGCTCCGCGAATCTCCGATTGAAGGCATTTACGGAATCGGCCACACCCGCTGGGCAACTCACGGCCGTCCGACGGAAGAAAATGCCCACCCGCATCGCGATTGCACCGGCGAAGTCGTCGTGGTGCACAACGGCATCATTGAGAACTACCTCGAACTGAAGCGCGAACTCGTGGATGAAGGCCACAAGTTTCTCACCGAAACCGACACCGAAGTCATCGCCCATCTCGTCGAGAAATATTCGAAGGACAGGCCGCTCGAAGAGGCTGTTCGGCTAACGGTCAAGCGGCTGACCGGTGTCTATGCCCTCTCGGTGATTTCGACGCGCGACCCGAACAAAATCGTTGCCGCAAGGCTAGGCCCTCCTTCGGTCGTGGGTCTGGGCGAAAACGAGTATTTTATCGCGAGCGACATCCCCGCACTGCTCCACCACACTCGCGAGATTTTCTTCCTCGCAGATGGCGACATCGCCGTCATAACGCCGTCGGGCGTTCGCGTGATGGACACGGAGGGCAAGACCGTCGAGCGCCCGCCGCAGCATATTTCGTGGGACCCGATCCTGGCGGAAAAGGGCGGCTTCAAGCATTTCATGCAGAAGGAAATTTTCGAGCAGCCCCGCGCCGTTCGCGACACGTTTATCGGGCGCATTTCGCTCGACACCGGCAAAGCTTTCCTCGATTCGATTGACATCTCGGAGAAGGAATTTCGCGCTTTTTCGAACATCAAGATCGTGGCGTGCGGCACAAGTTGGCACGCCGGGCTCGCCGGCAAGTTCATGATCGAAAAGTTGGCCAGGATTCCGGTCGAGGTCGATTACGGCAGCGAGTTCCGGTATCGCGATCCGATCGTTGACGCGGACACCCTCGTCGTGGCCATCAGCCAGTCGGGCGAGACGGCGGATACGCTGGCCGCGCAACGCCAGGCAAAGGCCGACGGTGCGAAAACGCTTGGCATTTGCAATGTCGTAGGATCCATGCTCGCGCGCGAATCGAATGGCACAATCTACACGCACGCGGGCCCGGAAATCGGCGTAGCTTCCACAAAGGCGTTCACGGCGCAGCTCACGGCTCTTGCGGTGCTCGCGATTTATCTTGGACAGGTGCGCGGCAAACTGCATATGGACGAAGCGCGAAGGCTCATGCAGGAATTGACGAACATTCCGCAAAAGATGGACGCTATTTTGCGGCGCGACTCCCAATGCAAAGAGCTCGCGCATCAGTTTTTTCGCACCACCGATTTTCTCTACCTCGGGCGTGGCATTCACTATCCGATAGCGCTCGAGGGGGCGCTGAAACTCAAGGAAATCTCCTACATTCACGCGGAAGGTTACCCGGCCGGAGAGATGAAGCACGGGCCAAATGCTTTAATCGACGAGAATCTGCCGGTCGTTGTCATCGCCACGCGCGACGATTCTGATCCGGCTTCGGTACAGCGTTACGAGAAAACTGTTTCGAATCTTCAGGAAGTGCGCGCGAGAGACGGAATCGTGATCTCGATCGTGACCGAAGGCGACCGCGTCGCGCGCGAA
Source organism: uncultured Acidobacteriota bacterium (assembly GCA_963838705.1). GTDB lineage: Bacteria > Acidobacteriota > Terriglobia > Acidiferrales > UBA7541 > Palsa-147. Next base: position 539,858 of record CAWIRU010000009.1, read on the forward strand.
TCTTCGCAGCACATCATTGAAATTGCCACGGCGCCTGAGATACTTTCGCCGATACTCGAAATCGTGCCTCTGCAATTGCTCGCCTATCACATCGCCGTCCGGCGCGGTTGCGACGTGGACCAGCCGCGGAATCTCGCGAAATCCGTCACCGTCGAGTAGCGTTCCTCGTCCGTCTTCCCGCCTCACAAAGCAGCTATTTTCGTTCGCGCTTCATTTCGCCTAGAATACCGCCATGCGCCGATTACCGACCCGCGAGGCTCTATGCTGCATGCTTGCTTTTTTCGCGGCTCCGGCAATTCCTCGCTGCCAGGAAACCCCGGGGGCTGAAATCTCCGGGCCGCTTGCGAACGTAACGGCAGCCGGCTCTCAAAGATTCAAATCCGACGTAATCGTTGCCGCCACCGGGCTTCACAAAGGTCAGCCCATTCATCGTGAGGATCTGCAAACCGCTGCCGATCGCTTGATTCAATCGGGCGAATTCGCGAATGTGAATTATCGTTATCAGACTGACCGGGACGGCGTCAGCGTCGAATTCGCGGTCGCCGACGGGACCGTGATTCCCGCATATTTCGATAATTTCCCGTGGTTCACGGACGAAGAGCTTTCGGCGGCACTGCGCCAAGCCGTTCCGCTCTACGATGGCCGCGTCCCCGCAAACGGCGCCGCCGTCGATGATGTGGCCGAAGCTCTGGGAAAAATGCTTGAGTCGCACCAGATCGCCGGATCGGTCACTCATCGCGTATTGCGTGCGCCCGATGGCGAGCATTTGGTCCAGGAGTTCCAGCTGGACGGCTCGGAACTTCCCGTTGAAGCCGTGTTTTTCACGGACCCGCTCGCGGACGAAGACCGAGCAATTCACCAGAGTTTGAGTCAGCTGGTCGGGCATCCCTTCTCGCGCTATTCGATTGATACGTTTGATTTCGAGCAGGTGCGGCCAATTTACGAGGCAAGCGCGCACCTTCGAGTCAAGATCGGCGAGCCCGCGGCACGATTTACGGGAGACCCGAACCAGCCGCTGCGGAAAAGCGTCACGGTGATCGTGCCCGTCGAACCGGGCCCCGCGTACAAATGGGCCCACGCGACATGGAGCGGCAATACCGCGATTCCCGACGCCGATCTGAATGCTTTAATTGGACTGAAAGAGGGCGAGCCCGCGGACGGAGTCAAGCTGGGCGCGGCGTGGGTTCGTGTGTCGGATGAATACGCGGAGCGCGGCTATCTTGATGCGGATGTCCGGCCGGCGCTTGAATTCGACGACGGAAATTCGCGGGTTTCGTGCAAAGTGTCAATCGTCGAAGGACCGCAATATCATATGGGAGGCTTGGTGCTTTCGGGCCTTTCCGTCGAAGGCGAGCGCCGAATTCGCGCCGCATGGCGAATCGCGGCGGGTTCCGTGTTCGATCAGAAATATTTCGACGACTTTATCAATAACGGCGCGCGCGCGGCGTTTGGCACCCTGCCGTTCACGTATGCGAAGATCGGCCACTTTTTGGAGAAGGACCCGAAAACCGGAAAAGTGGACGTCCTCATGGACTTTGAGTAACTGGAACGCAGAGCGCGCTATACTGGCGTTTGGGTCTTTCGCAGATGAATACAATTGCACTGGCGGCTTTGGCGGACTCGCTCGATCCGGCACGCGCCTCTGTGAAAGAGCAGCGCATGTTTGCGGCGCTGCGCAAAATCCCATCCCTTCTCATCGCGTTTTCCGGCGGCGCGGATTCGGCGTATCTGGCGTGGGCGGGCAAGCGCATGTTAGGCGATCAAGCGCTCGCCGTAACGGCGCTCTCGCCAAGCTATTCCCAGCACGATCAAAATGTCGCGGGGACTTTCGTCCTCAATCACGGCATCCGCCACGAATGGCTCGCGACATACGAGACTGAAAACCCCCTGTACATCGCGAACGGCGCGGACCGTTGCTTTCACTGCAAGGATGAGCTTTTCGCGCGCATGGAGGAACTTGCCGCACGCCACCGATTTTCAGCAATTGCTTACGGGATCAATGCTGATGACACTCGCGACTTTCGTCCCGGACATCGCGCGGCGCGCGATCACAATATACTCGCCCCATTGCTCGATGTGGGCCTCACTAAGGCCGAGATTCGCCATCTCTCGCAGCGAGCCGGGCTTGAAACCTGGGACAGGCCGGCGTCGGCTTGCCTTTCCTCGCGTGTTCCTTATGGCACCCCCGTGACGCCGGAGTTGCTGCGCCAGATCGAACGCGGCGAACAAGCGATACGCAATCTTGGTTTTCGGCAGTTCCGCGTGCGAGCTCACGGCAATCTGGCGCGAATCGAGATTGACCAGGCTGAACTTCCCCGCGCACATGATGCACAGATCTCGCGCAACATAGCGGACGAAGTGAGGCGCGCCGGGTTCGAACACGTCGAAATTGACCCGGCGGGATACCGGCAGGGTTCACTAAATGAGGCTCTTTCTTCAAAGTCGGCCAGGAGCGCGAGGTAGCATCCGGCCATCGCGTCTGGTAATCGCTTCATGGCTGCTGCTCGCGCTCACTTGCCGCGCACAGGACGCGCCGGCTACCGCGCCGAATCCGCCCTCTCGTCAATCCCGATCCGACATCCCAGAATCGCCTTTACCGGCGCGGAAGAATGAAGATCCCGATCTTGCCCTCAAGCGCGCCGTTGCCGAAGCTCAGAACGACCGGGCCGCGCTCGTCCACAATCTGGAAGCGTATCTCGTTCGTTTTCCGGATGCGCCGCGAAATGCCGCTGTTTACCGCGCCTTGGTGGAGAGCTGCGAACAATTGAACGACAACGCGTGCGCCCTGGAAAATGCGGAGCACCTCATCGCGGTGCATCCCGACGACTCCGAGATGATGCTCGTCGCGGTGAATCTCCTCGAACGGCAGGGCGACGATCACAGCTTGACCCGTGCGTCAGGCTATCTGAGTCGCGTACTCGATCGGGTTGAGAAGACAGCGCCGGATGAAAAATCTGCTCGCGTGTCGCAGGCTGACTGGCACAAACAGCAGGATGAGCTTCGCGTCTCGCTCTACGATCTTCGAGGCAAGATTGACGAACGGCAAAAGAACTACGATTTGGCCATTAAGGACTTCGAGTCAAGCGATCGCATCCGGCCGAACGCGGTGGCAGAACAGCACCTCGGAGCGATTGCGGAGCTGCAGGACAACCTCCGCTCCGCCGCCGATCACTATCTCATTGCCTTCGTGCTGCCCGAAAACGGCCCTGGCGGCGCCGTGGACCGCAAAATCATCAGGCAAAATCTGAGCAATGTGTGGCGGGAGATCCGGGGAACGGATGCCGGGCTCGGCGAAGCCATACTGACGGCATTTGACCGCGTTCAAGCCAGCCCGCAAACGTCCCGTCCGAAGGATAGAAACAGGGATTTGAAAGATCCGTTTGCGTTTACGGTGCGGCAAATCAACGGATTGGCCGTTCCGCTCGCTCCGCTGCGCGGCAGGGTGATGGTTTTGAGCTTTTGGGCGACCTGGTGCGGGCCATGCCGCGAACTGGAACCATTATTCTCGCAAGTCGCTGGAGCGTACGCGGGAAGAACCGATGTCGCTTTCTATGCCGTGAACGTCGACGAAGACGAAACACTCGTCAAGCCATTCATCGAAGCGCAGAAGTGGACCATGCCGGAAATTTACGCGGACGGATTGGATGACCTGCTGAGAGTGGTAGCGCTGCCAACGGTAATAATCCTCGACCGCAGCGGAAAGATCGCGTACCGCGCGAACGGCTACCAGTCGGAAGAATTCGAAGAACGGCTCACGACCGCGGTCGAGAAAACGCTCCATCACTAACCACGGACGGTAATTCGCAGCACGAGCTTGGCAATTCTTTCCGACCCACCACGACTTATGCCTTCGCCGCCGTCAGGAGAGCCGCGTCCCGCGCGGCGAGAATCGTCCCCACGTGTATCCGAACCGTGTCAGCCACCCGCCGTGCATACCCTCCAGCGAGTGTGATTGCGAGCGGAATCCGGAGGCGCCGGGCGTAATCGAAAACAAGCGAGTCGCGTCGTTTGAGACCCTCGAGAGTCAGAGCCAGGCCGCCGAGTTGATCTTCGCGGTACGGGTCCGCCCCGCCGATGTAAAAAATCAGGCCAGGCTGAAATTCTTCAAACGCCTGGTGGAGATTTTTCTCGAGAATTGCGATGTAGTCGTCATCGCCTACGCCATCCTCGAGATCAATATCCAAGTTCGACGGCGGCTTCGGGTACGGGTAGTTGTTCTCCTGGTGAATCGAGACGGTGAAGACAGTCCCGTCACCGCCGAAGATTGCGGCTGTGCCATTTCCTTGATGAACGTCGGTGTCAATGACCATCGCCGATTCAATCGCGCGATCGAACTGCAGCCTTCTAATCGCAATCGCAACGTCATGAAGAACGCAAAAACCCTCGCCGTGATCCGGGTACGCGTGATGAAAACCGCCGCCGATATTGGCCGCCCAACCGTCTGCGACGGCGCGCCGCGCCGCGAGGATCGAGCCGCCAGCTGCAAGCCAACAGGCTTCGATCAGCTCGAGCGAGTACGGAATTTCCATGCGCAATTGTTCCGCGTAGCTCAACGTTCCCGTCTTCAGTTTGTGCACGTATTCCCGCCCATGGACCAGCAGAACGTCCTCGTCCTTCGCTGGTTCGGGCGTCAAAAAATCGGACGCGTCGGCGATGCCCTCGGCAAGCAGCGCGTCGTGAACGAGGCGATATTTCTGCGAAGGGAAAACGTGCGCGCCGAGATTCAAGTCGTAGCGGTCGTGGTAGACAAGCTTGAAAGGCAGCATCGAAACCGGAGCGTACCGTGATTCGGCGGGTCAAATCAAATCGCGCTAGCGAGGGGATTTGTAGTTGTGCTAGTCTCACCGCGTTATGCGTCGAACACAAGCCATCGTTGCGCTGGTCGCGGTCCTCGCAGCGCCTCTTGCGTTGATCGCGCGCGGCAGTGCGTGCGTGGACTCATGTGCCAGGTACTGTTGCCCGCTCTCGTCGCAGCGCGCACCTTCTGCCGCCACAGCTAAGATGAATTGCCACGACCGATCGTCAAGCGATTCCAGGCATTGCTGCTCGGCGCCGGCGCCGAACCATGCCCTCGATTACGGCTTCGCGACTCCGCTGCCGCGTACCCTGCTCACGGCTGCGGTCGCCGTGGAAGCACCGCAGCTTTCCCGTCGCTTAATCTCCCGAGAGATTTTGAACGACTCTTCGATCAGCGTTCCGCCCCCGTTCGGCCCTCCGAGAAGCTAAACCGCAAGACCCGCGCGGTCCCTAATCCAATCTCGGAGGATATGTCATGCGAAGAATTTGGTTTGTGGCATTCGTTGTCTGTGCCCTGCTGTCTACGCCGGCGTTGCGCGCCACCATTTTTGGAAGAATTCAAGGAATTGTGCATGACCAGCAACATCGCCCCATTGCCGGAGTATCGGTAAAACTGCAAGCCATCACGTCGGACTGGTCTCAAACTACGCAATCGGACGATAACGGCGAGTTCTCATTCAACGCCGTCCCGGTAGGCGATTACAAGATCACGGTCTCTCAATTGAAATTCCAGACGTCGGAACAGACTGTTACGGTCACCTCCAGCTCGACACCCATTCTCCATTTCCAACTGGCGATCGCGACCGTGAGCCAAACAGCGGTCGTCGTCGGCCAGGCGGAAGTGGCCAACGTGGATTCGGTCACGCCCACTTCGCTCATGAACCGCGAGGATATTCAGGAGACTCCCGGCGCCGACCGCACCAACGCTCTGGAAATGATCACAGATTACACTCCGGCTGCCTACGTGACCCATGACATGTTGCACATGCGCGGAGGACACCAGGTTGACTGGTTGATTGACGGCGTTCCCATACCCAACACAAACATCGCCGCGAATCTGGGCCCGGTGATCGACCCGAAAGACATTGATTATCTCGAGGTCCAGCGAGGCAGCTACGATGCGGACTACGGAGACCGCACGTACGGAATCTTCAATATCGTGCCACGCACGGGCTTCGAGCGGGACAACGAGGCGGAACTCGTCACCAGCTTTGGCAATTGGTACGGAACAAACGATCAGCTCAATTTCGGAGGACATACCCAGCGCTTCGCCTATTACGCCAGCCTGAACGGGAATCGCAGCAACTACGGGCTCCAGACGCCGATCGGGGAGGTTTTTCACGATGCGGAGAACGGCTACGGGGGATTCGCTTCGTTCATTTTCAATCCCGATTCCAAGAATCAATATCGGCTGGTCACTTCGCTGCGGGAAGATTATTACCAGATTCCCTACGACCCGGATCCCAATTCAATCGGAAATCAGCAGTTGGAGGCGGCGGGGGCGTCCCCCAGTTACGGCCTCCGCGATGGCGAACACGAAACCGATGGCTACGCCGCGCTTTCATGGGTCCACACATTCAATCCGAATACACTACTCACGGTTTCTCCGTTTTATCACTATAACAGCGCCGACTACCAAGGCGGCGAGAACGATTATCCCGTCATCTCAACCATGAATCAGGCTGCCAATTATGGAGGCTTGCAGGCGGCTCTGGACGAAAACGTCTGGAGAAACGATATTCACTTCGGAGTGTACGGATTCGCCCAGCACCAATACAACTACTTCAAAAACCAATTCACAGACGGCAGTGCAAACTTCCCCGCCTCTTCGATTGGCGCGACGGGTGGGCTTGCAAGCATATTCATCGACGACAAGTTCAAAGTGACCTCGTGGTTGACGATAATCGCCGGACTTCGTCAATCGCACTTTTCGGCGGACGTCGTCGAAAACGCGACGGACCCCCGCGTTGGCATGGCAGTAAAAATTCCGCGCCTGAACTGGGTCTTTCGCGGCTTCTACGGGCACTTTTACCAAACCCCGCCACTCGTGACGGCCACAGGCTCACTCGCCGGTTTAGCAAACAACCAGGGGTTCTCTTTCGCTCCCCTGCGCGGCGAGCGCGACGACGAATACCAGATTGGGGTCACGATTCCGTATCGTGGGTGGGCTCTCGACGCCGATACTTTTCAGACACGGGCTAGGAACTGGCTCGATCATAACAATATTGGAGAATCAAATCTTTTCTGGCCGATCACGTGGGCTGCCGCCTTGATTCAAGGTTGGGAACTCACGCTTCGATCTCCCCGCGTCTGGAACCGCGGCCAGTTTCACCTCGCCTATGCGAATCAAATCGCGCAGGCAACCTCGCCCATCACCGGAGGATTGATCTGCCCTCCCCCAACACCAACGGCACCAACATGCTCACAATATCCGGCCCAGGGATACGCACCGGTAGACCACGATCAGAGAAACACATTGAACCTGGGTTTCAATGCAACTCTTCCCTGGCGATCCTACGCTTCGACGAATGTGTACTACGGGTCGGGGTTTCACAATGGGATCCCGGACGCGCAGTATCCGGGGGACTATCTGCTGCCGCACACAACTTTTGACATTTCGCTCGGAAAAAGCTTCGGCGAGAGATACAGCGTTTCCGTGACCGCAATCAACGTGGCGAATCGTCGCGTGGAGCTGGATAACAGCCTGACGTTTGGCGGCTTCCACTTCAACGATCCCCGCGAGATTTATGCCGAATTTCGTTACAGATTTCACTACTGAGCGGTGGCAGAATTGGAATAGGTCGCGCAAAGTGAAATGGGAGGTGATAGTGACAACTGGAACAGCAAACTCACGCGCATGGCGCTGTTCGTCCCTGTGCGTGCTCGGCGCACTGGCGCTATTCGCGCTCGTGGGCTGTAAGAGCCCTGGCGAGCAGACCGCAGGCGCTAAGAGATACGCGCTCAAGGGAACGGTCGTCTCGGTGAACGCGGGCGCCAAATCGGCGAGCATTGATACCGAAGAAATTCCGGGATTCATGATGCCGATGACAATGGATTATGACGTCCACGACGCCGCGGCGCTCGCGAAACTCAAGCCCAAGGACAAGGTTACGGCCGACTTGATCGTGGATCCGAGCGGAAGCTACGTCGAGAACGTAAAGGTCGTCGGAGAGGCTTCCGAAGGGCCGAAATAAGGTAGGACTTCACTACTTATTTAGCTCTCTCTTTCGAGGATAAAATCGGGTACGGCGAGCAGCGAGCGGCGATATTGAGAATCCGGCCAGCCATCGAGGCTCGCCTTCGCGCGGCGAACATAATCTCGCGCGAGATCGCGGGCGCGAGCGAGTGCGCCCGATTCCTGCACCAATTTCGTGATTTCCTCGGGCCGCACGCTCCGGAATCCCTTCTCTTCTAGAACGGTCGCCACCATTCGGTATGCCGCCGCGTGGCCATCCACCGACCCGCCTCCCGCCCCGCTCTGCATTGCATAAATGAGCGGCAGGGTGACTTTTCCTTCCTTCAAATCGCTGAGCACCGGCTTGCCAAGCTGCTCCGACGAGGCCGTGAAATCAAGTAGGTCGTCTACAAGCTGAAACGCCAGGCCAGCGTAACGGCCGTAGTCAGCGAGCGACTCTTCCGCGGATTTGTCGAGCCGGCCGAGCACCGCGCCCAGTCGCGAGCAGCCGCTGAAGAGGCAGGCGGTCTTGCGATACGCGAGATCCGCCGCTTCCGCTTCGGTCACGTCGATGCGGCCCAAGTGCGCAAGTTGAAGCAATTCGCCTTCGACCATGTTCTGAGTGAGATCGATGAGAATGTCGAGGATCTCGAAGCTGCGCTCGGCGAGAGCCATTTCGAACGATTGCATGTAGAGCCAGTCGCCCGCGAGCACGCTCATGTGATTGCCCCAGCGGGCATTCGCGCTCGGACGGCCGCGGCGAGTGTTCGCGCCGTCAATCACGTCGTCGTGAATCAGCGTGGCGCTGTGAATTAGCTCGACGATCGCGCCGAGCCGAACCGCTCCGGGGCCGCGATAGCCGGCGGCTCCTGCTGCGAGAAGGAGCAGCGCGGGACGAAGCCGCTTGCCGCCGCCTTCGCGAAGATAGCTCGAGATTTCGGCAACGGGTTGAATTGAGGAACTGCTCTGCGCCGCGATTTCGCGTTCCACTGCAGCCAAATCATCACCGACGAGATCGAAAATCTCTCGCGTAATCCGCGCCGAGATAGGCGTCCTCCACGGCTGTGCGGCCGAAGACATTAGTGTTCTCCCAGATGAAAAAAGCGCCGAAAATTCTGCGCCGTCACGCCCGCGACTTCCTCTGGACTTAAGTTTCTCACAGAGGCGAGCGTTCGTGCCACTTCGACGACATTGGCGGGCTCGTTGCGCTTCCCGCGCAACGGCTGCGGCGGAAGGAACGGCGAATCGGTCTCCGTCATGACGCGATCGAGAGGCAAATCGCGAGCGACGTCGCACAGCGACTGCATTTTCGGATACGTAATATTGGCAGCAAACGAGACGAGAAAACCCATTTCGATTCCCCGCCGCGCCTCGGCCAGACTTCCCGTAAAGCAATGCAATATTCCGCCGAGGCCGGTCGTGCGCCAGTCCGACTCGAGAATTTCAAGGCAATCGGCCCACGCCTCGCGGCAATGAATCACGATCGGAAGCTTTGCCGCGCGGGCTATAACCAGTTGGCGAAGAAACACCTCTCGCTGAACATCGCGCGGAGAATGGTCGTAGTAATAATCGAGGCCGATTTCGCCGCAGGCGATGACGCGCGGGTGCCGCGTGAGTTCCTCGAGCTGATGAAAGTGAGCGGCGGTCGCGAGCTTGGCTTCGTGAGGATGAATTCCGGCGGTCGCGTAAATCCAATCGTGAGTTTCGGCGAAAGGAATTGCCGATGCCAGGTGGCCGGGGCCGTCCGCGCCGCCGATCGCTAAAATCGTCGCCACGCCCGCGGCGCGTGCGCGCTGAAGGACGGCGTCGCGGTCTTCGTTGAACTGCTCCGAATCAAGATGGGCGTGCGAGTCAATGATTTCCAAGCAGTGTCCCTAGAATTGCGGTGGCAAACGAACTCTTTTCACGCCGCGCGGGGTCTAGCCGACAGTTAATCGGGTGCCACGTTCGATAAAACCGCCGGCAAGATGCCCTTCGAAAACTCAGGGCAGGCCGGCGCTAAACTAGATCGCCTATTTTAGTTTCGCTCCCGCGGGAACGTCCTCAGCAAAAGTGCAGAGGACCGGCTTGCCTTCTGGTCCGACCGAGGCAGCAACAATCATGCCGTTCGATTCCACGCCGCGCAGCTTGCGAGGAGCGAGATTCACAACGACGACGACTTTCTTGCCAACGAGTTCCTCCGGCTGATAAGAAACAGCGAGGCCCGCGACGATTTGGCGAACCTCGTCGCCGATGTCGACCGTCAATTTCAGAATTTTGTCCGCGCCTGGAATTCGCTCCGCCGTCTTCACGACGCCCACGCGCATCTCAACTTTGGCGAAATCCTCGATGCCAATCTTGGCGTTTGTGGCTGGCGCAGGCGCTGCTGCTCCGCTCGTCGCGGGCGTCGCGGGCGTGCCTTCAGCCGAGGGTGCACTTGCTGGATTGCGAATCTCTTGTTCCATGTTCTCGATCCTTTCTGATGCTTCCTTCTTGTCAACACGCGGGTAGACCGCCTCGAATTTTCCGATCGGCGTTCCCGGCAATAGGCCGCCCCACGGAGTTTCATCAATTAGCTGGTATTCGAGGCGCGTCAGCTGGCCGAGCCCGGTCCAAATTTTTTCGGTGGCATTCGGCAAAACGGGGTGGAGGAGCAGCACGACAAACCGCAGGCCTTCACACGAATCGTATAGGACGTTGTGCAGCTGACTTTTCTGTCCGGGATCATTCGTCAGGTCCCACGGCTTCTTGTCCGTTACGTACTTGTCGATCGCGGAGATGAGCACCCAGATTTTTTCCAGAGCCAAACTGAAATTGAGATTGTCGAATGCTGCGCGGGCTTCGGCGCGCGTCGTGCCGCAGAGTTGCATGATATGTTGGTCGCGATCGGGAATAACGGAAGGCGCCGGAATCTTGCCATCGCAATAGCGCGAAACCATCGTGAGCAGGCGGCTCGCGAGATTGCCGAGGCCGTTTGCGAGGTCGGAGTTGTAACGCGTAATCAGCGCTTCGCGGCTGAAGTTACCGTCCTGACCGAATACGGTCTCGCGCAGCAGATAGTAGCGCAGTGCATCGTTCCCGAGCACTTTCACGATCGGTTCCGCGTACGCGACGTTTCCCTTCGACTTGCTCATCTTTTCCTGCTCGAAGAGAAGCCAGCCGTGCGCGAAGACCTTGCGAGGTAAGGGCAACTCCGCAGCCATCAGAAAAGCTGGCCAGTACACAGCATGGAAACGGATGATCTCCTTGCCGATCATGTGAAGGTCCGCCGGCCAGAAGCGGTGGAACTCCTCGCTACCGTCTTGTCCTTCGGCAAAGCCGACAGCAGTCATGTAGCTCGTAAGCGCATCGTACCAGACGTAGAAAACGTGCTCCGGATCGTCGGGCCACGGAATTCCCCACCGGATGCTCTTGCGGCTGATGGAAATATCCTTCAGGCCGCTTTCAACAAAACTTTTCACCTCGTTCATTCGGAAACCGGGCTGGACGAAATCGGGATTTTGGCGGTACAGGCCGAGCAAGCTCTCGGCGTAAGCCGAAAGCCGGAAAAAATAGTTTTCTTCGGAGATCAACTCGGCGGGCCGGCCGCAAATCGGGCAATTGGCGGGCTCGGGCGTGTCGCTGACGTAGAGATTGTCGTAAATGCAGTACCGGCCTTCGTACTGTTTCTTATAGATGGCGTGAGGCGAGCGGCGAAGAGTGCGGCGCACGAGCTTTTGCACGGCCAGGGCGTGCTGCGTTGAAGTCGTGCGAACGAAGTGCGTGTAGCGAATGTCGAGGAGCTTCCAAAGATCCAGGAAAATCTTGCAGTTGCGATCCACGAGTTCCGACGGCTTGATGCCAAGTTTTTCCGCGGCGCGTTCGATATTCACGCCGTGCTCGTCGGTGCCGGTGGTGTACGCGACCTCAAAATCACACATCCGGCGGTGCCGCGCGATTACGTCGCAAACGATGGTTGTGTAAGCGGATCCAACGTGCGGACGCGAATTCGCGTAGTAAATCGGCGTAGTCAGGTAGTACTTGGGCCGCTCCGATGCGGGATGACCCGGCGGGCGAATGAAGTTTGCCGTCATTGATTATTTGTGGTTTTCTCGTTGCTTCCTGTAATGGAAATTGGCGATGGTGAGGACCTCTTTCAACGGTATACCGCGCTCCGCTGCGATCTTGCGGCAATCTTCGTATTCGGGAGTGGCGTTCAGCATTGTGCCATTCATCCGCGAAACTTTCATGCGCACTTCGCCGAGCGGCGTTTCGATGGGAACCAGTTCTCGTTCGAGCGTGCGACGGCGTACCTCGTATGTGCGGACACCGATGGTCGTTGTCTCGCGAAAAATGAGATCGATCAGCCGGTTGAGCGACGCCGATTCGCAAATTAGAGTCACGAGTATGCCCGGACGATTCTTTTTCATTTGCACGGGAGTCGAAAAAACATCCAGAGCGCCGGCTGCCAGAGCCTGCTCAACGAAATAGCCGTAAATCTGTGGATTCATATCGTCGAGATTTGCTTCGATTACGCTCACCGGCGCGTCCCATCGCTCGCCCTTTTCCGTGCCCACGGCGTCTCCGACCAGAAGGCGCAGCACATTGGGACGCTCGGCGAGATCTGCCGATCCCGCGCCATAGCCGATGGATTGCAGATTCATCGCCGGCATTTCTCCAAAGCGAGTGGCCAACGTCATCGCGATGGCAGCGCCCGTCGGGGTCACAAGCTCTTTTGCGATGCCGCTCGAGTACGTCGGCGCGCCGCGAAGCAATTCGGCGGTAGCCGGCGCGGGAACGGGCAGAATTCCGTGGGCCGTTTTCACTTGGCCCGCGCCAACATCGAGCGAAGAGCACGCGAATTCGTCCACACCAAGCGACTCGAAGCCGATCGCCGCGCCGACGATGTCTATGATGGCGTCCACAGCGCCCACTTCGTGAAAGTGCACTTTTTCGACATCAATTTGGTGGACCTTCGCTTCAGCCTCGCCCAGCCGGCGAAATATGCGCGTCGCTCGGTCGGTGACGCGCGGAGCCAGACTTGCCTGCTCGATCAAACGAAGAATGTCAGTCAGGCCCCGGTGGTGATGATGTTCTGCCGCCTCGACTTTGAATTGGGTGGCAAATATCGCGCCTCGCTTGACCTTCCCAGCCGATATATTCCAATTGGGCAGATTCAGGCGACGCAGCTCTGTCTCGAGCGCCGACAGCTCAACGCCGGCATCCACCAAAGCGCCGAGTGTCATGTCACCGCTAATGCCCGAGAAACAATCGAAATAAGCGATTTTCATCGGCGTGTAGCCGCACGCAGAATGCGGCGCAAATTCGTGAAAAAACGATACTAGTCTGCGCGCCGAAGACTGTCAAACGAGCAGAAACCTGCTTTGACGCTAGTTGCGCGATTCCCTATAATCGCTTGATTCCATTGACTCACGGAGACTCGTGTACCAGCCGATCGTAAATCGCATCCGCAAAGCCCTGCGCGCGATTATTCTCAAGAAATACAAGACTGAGGTCACGGTTCTGACCGAGCAGCCGCCACGGCTGCAAATGGGCGAGGTTGCCTCTCCCGTCTGCTTTGAGCTTGCCAAGACGCTCAAAAAGGCCCCACGCATTTTGGCGCAGGAGATTGCCGTAAGCATCGGGCCGATTGATGGCGTTGCGCGACTTGAAGTCGCCGGGGGCGGTTACCTAAACGCGTATCTCGATCGAGCGGCCTATCTGGCTGCGCTGAACAAGTCCGCCGGCGATGAAGCGCGAACGGCCGCGGCCGATGCTCCGAAGACGGTTGTCGAACATACAGCTATCAACCCGAACAAGGCAGCGCATATCGGCCACCTGCGCAACGCCGTACTCGGCGACACATTCTCGCGCATCCTGCGGCACGCAGGACGCCGCGTGGAAGTGCAAAACTACATTGACAATACAGGCGTGCAGGTCGCCGACGTCGTGCTGGGCTTCATTGAAATTGAAAACAAATCGCTCGACGAAGTGCGGAAACTCGCCGCAGCTCCGAAGTTTGACTTCTACTGCTGGGACTTGTACGCGCGGGTCACTGAGTTTCTCGAGGAGAACAAGGAACGGCTAAAGTTCCGCGCGGACATGCTGAAGAAGATCGAAGAAGGGCACAGCCTCGAAGCCGAAATGGGCGAGCTCATCTCGACGGCAATCGTCCGCAGGCATCTCGAAACGATGGATCGGCTCGGGATTGATTACGATCTGTTGCCGCGCGAGAGCGAGATTCTTCACTTGAAATTTTGGGACGCCGCATTCGCCATGTTGAAAGAACGCGGCGCGATTCATCTTGTAGCCACGGGCAAGAACGCCGGTTGCTGGGTGATGCGAACGGTTGAGAGCGAGAACTCGGCAGACGCGAAAATCAAAGCAAACGACGAATCTGCAGTCGCCGCGGATCCTGATGACGAAGCCAAAGTCATCGTTCGCTCAAACGGTACGGTAACCTACGTCGGCAAGGACATCGCGTATCACCTTTGGAAATTTGGCCTACTCGGACGCGATTTTCATTACCGGCCCTTTTATCGCCATCCCGACGGCCACGAAGCATGGATTACAGCGATTTCGGGTGTACCGGACGCACCGCAATTTGGCCGGGCCTCGTACGTCTACAACGTAATTGACTCGCGTCAGGCTTATCCGCAGCGCGTAGTTGTTCAGGGCCTTCGCGCCGCGGGTTATGAAGAACAAGCCGAACATCTTGCGCACCTCGCGTACGACGTCGTGGCGTTGACGCCGCGGTGCGCGGCCGAATTGGGATATGAAATCGCGCCCGAAGACGCCAAGCGGCCATACGTTGACATCAGCGGCAGGAAAGGACAGGGCGTCAAAGCTGACGATTTAATCGACAAGTTGATTATTGCGACACGCGCGGAGGTTGATCAGCGCCATCCCGAAACGTCGGAAACTGAACGCGAGTCGAACGCACGAAAAATCGCGGTCGGCGCGCTGCGCTATTTCCTGCTCAAGTACACGCGCACGACGATCATTGCGTTCGATTTCCAGGACGCGCTCAGCTTTGAAGGCGAGACCGGACCGTATTGCCTTTACTCGGTCGTTCGCGCCCGCAGCATCTGGAAAAAAGAAGCTGCTCAAACAGCCGATGGGACGGCCGTGGAACGCGACACGGTTCGGCTGGCCGAGAAAGCGGGCGATCCCGCGCGGTTCCTCGCCGAACCGGATATTTGGGATGTGGTGCTGCGCGCCGGATCGCTCAGCGCGGCGGTCGAGACTGCCATTAACGCCGAGGAACCCGCGTTTCTGGCAAAATGGGCGTTTCAACTCGCGCAGTCGTTCAACGTCTTCTACCACAAGCACCGCATCCTGACGGAAGAAGACCTGCAAAAGAAGGCGTTCCTGTTGCTCGTCACGCGGCTCGTCGAGAAACAACTCGTCGCAGGGCTACGATTGCTGGGAATCGAAGCTCCCGACGAAATGTGACGCAGCAAATTCTGGACCACCCGCGATCCAGATTCCGGGCACGCAGACGCTTACGATAGTTTCGTCGCGAAGTCTACGATGGATCTCACCGCGATGCCCGTCGGCCCCTTCGCCGACCACGGCTTGTTCTCATCGAACCACGCTGTACCGGCGATGTCGAGATGGATCCACGGCGTGTCCTCTGCAAATTCCTTGATGAACCATGCCGCCGTAATCGCGCCGCCGCCCTTTCCGCTTCCAGTGTTGCGGATGTCGGCGATGGAGCTCTTGATCATTTCCTGGTAATCGTCGTCCATGGGCATGGGCCACATCTTCTCGCCAACCGCGTCCGCGCTCTTCAAGAAGCGGTCCAGGTACTCGCGCGGCGTGCCGAACGCGCCGACATGCACGCCTGCCAAGGCAACGACGATTGCGCCGGTGAGAGTCGCGGCATCAATCAGGTGAGTCGCGCCGAGTTTTTTCGCATACGCGATTCCATCGGCCAGAATCAGCCGGCCCTCGGCGTCGGTGTTGATGATCTCGATCGTTTTGCCGGACATGGCAACCTGAACATCACCCGGCTTTTGCGCGCGTCCTCCCGGCATGTTCTCGGTGGCTGGAACGACGCAGATGACCTTGACGGACGGCTTCAATTGCGCGAGAGCGCGCATTACGCCGAGCATCGTGGCTCCGCCTCCCATGTCGTATTTCATTTTCTCCATGCCATCGGCGGGCTTGATAGAAATGCCGCCGGTGTCGAACGTCACCGCTTTGCCGACGAGGCCCAGCACGGGAGCATGGGCGCGCAGATTTGCTGGCGTGTACGTGATCACGATTACGCGTGGAGGCTCGACGCTGCCCTGTGCAACGCCGATCAGCGCGCCCATCTTCAGCTCGGCAATTTTATCTTCATCAAGAATTTCGACGGCAAGTCCGGCCTCCTTGGCCATCGCTGCGGCGCGATCGGCCAGAATGCGAGGCGTAAGCTTGTTGGAGGGCTCGTTGATCAGCGAGCGCGCGAAATTTTGCGATTCGCCCAGAAGTTTGCCGCGTTCGTACGCGCTCGCAAGTTCCCCCGGCGATCCTTCGAATCCCGCAAGCTTCACGGATTCGATGGCTTTGCCGTTGTCCTTCTTGCTTCGATAAGTGTCCGATTCGAAGTCCGCGATGAGCAGGCCTTCGACGACCGCCTGTAGCGCCGGCGCTCCTCCATTGCCTTCCCGCGCGAGGATGGTGAAGTTCTTCACGCCCCGGGCTTTCAGATAGCGCAACGCCGCGCCTGCGAGCCTGCGAAGATCGGCGAGAGAAAATTTGTCCGGCTTCCCGGCCCCGACGAGCAGCAGCCTCTGCGCGCCGAGTCCTTGCGGATAATGGAGCAACACCATCTCGAACGGCTTGCCCGTCAGCTCACCGCTCTTCGCCAGCGGCGCGAGCTTTGACTGCGTGGCCTGGTCGAGCAGCGCGATTGTTCCCTCGATTCGCTCGTCCTTGTCGAATACAAACGTGACGAGAGCCTCGGTGGAAATAGCCGCGAACGGCTGTGACTCGATTTGAATCTGCATGTCTCCCTTTCAGCGCCGGCGATAGCGAGCGATCGCTTCGCGGGCTTCTTTTTTGGCTTCTTGATCTCTTTCCGCCTGCCGGCGGTCGTGAAACTTCTTGCCTTGTGCCAATGCCAATTCGCACTTGGCCCGGCTGCCGCGGAAATATATCTTCAGCGGCACCAGGGTAAGACCCTTCTGTTGAACCCTTCCGGCCAGCTTGTCCATCTCGCGGCGGTGGAGGAGCAGCTTCCGTGGGCGCATGGGATCGTGGTTCCACGGACCGCCCGGCCGGTATTCAGGAATGTGGCAATTGACGAGCCACAGCTCGCCCTTGCGGACTTCCGCATACGCCTCGCGCAAACTTGCCTTCCCCTCCCGCAGGGTCTTCACTTCGGTCCCTACCAGAACGATTCCCGCCTCAACTTTGTCGAGGAGAGTGTAATTGTATGAGGCGGCTCGGTTTTGCGCGACTATCTTTACGCCGTCGGAGTCTTTCTTACCTGCTGTTTTCACAAGCGTTCATCATAGCTGCCGCAGCCGAGGTCGGGCAAGCCGCCTCGCAGCGCGGAGTTTCTCATCCGCGCGTCCTACACGCTCCACAATCGCTGCGGACCTGGTTTCTCGCCGACTTGACCTTACGGACGGAGGCCAATTTAGGGGGTTACACAGGGGTTACAAATCGCATACATCGGCAACAGTATGCATTGTTGCTGCATCCTAGTGTGAATGTTAGACTCGGTGTCGTCTTGCTGACAAACAACCCGCGGAGGTTCTCGTTGCGCCGTATTCTCTACGTGTCCGCACTGGGTTGCGTCTCAGTGCTTTTTACAGGGTGTCCGAAGGCCTCCAGCAACTCTGACTTTCACGCCGGCAAACAAGCCGAAGCCGTTCAGGATTACGACTCGGCGTACGTTCACTTTGAGCGCGCGCTTCGCGCCGACCCCGAAAATATCGAGTACAAAGTAAATCTCGTCCACGTGAAATTTATTGACGGGCAGTATCACGTCGAGCAGGGCCAAAAGGCTCTCGCCAAGGGCGACCTGAACTCAGCACTCGCGGAATTCCAAAAAGCACGGACGATTGATCCCTCGAACGCCGTTGCCGAGCAAGAGCTCGAGAAGACGATGGCGATCGTCGCGGCGAATAATGCGACAGAAGCTCCCAAGCCCCCGGCGCCACCCGAGGAAGCTGAAGTTCTCAGCGGACCGCCTGCGCTGAAGCCGCTTTCCCGCGATCCGATCAATATCAAGATGTCGAACACCGACGCGAAAATGGTTTACGACACGATCGGGAAGCTCGCCGGACTTTCCGTTATTTTTGACCCCGATTTCTCCTCGCGGCGGATTTCGGCGGACTTGCCGAACGTCACTCTGGAAGAAGCGCTCGACGCCACCGCGCTGGAGAGCAAATCGTTTTGGAAGCCGGTAACAAGCAATATTATCTTCGTCGCTCCCGACCAGCCGCAAAAGCGCAAGGACGTGGAAGACGAAGTTGTAAAGACTTTCTATCTAAAGAACACGCTCACGCCGCAAGACATCACTGAAATTGTTACCGGGCTTCGCCAGTTGCTCCAAATGCAGCGCGTCCAGCAGATCAACGCGCAGAACGCCATCGTTATCCGCGACACGCCGGACAAGATCATGCTGGCCAGCAAAATCATCCACAACATTGACAAGGCGAAACCCGAGGTCCTGCTTCAAGTGCAAGTGGTCGAGGCGCAACTCGATCGCCTGCGCGATCTCGGAATACTGCCCGGGCAAAGCGCCGTCGTGGCGTTCGCGCCGAGAAGCGCGCTGCAGCCCAACTCGACTTCGACGACATCCACCACGTCCACCACATCGACTACAAGCTCGACCTCCACCACGTCAACCTCAACGAGCCCGACCGCGGTAACGCTTAACGCCCTGAAGCACCTTGGTACAGCCGATTTCAGCATCACGCTGCCCGGCGCTGCCGCAAACATGATTTTGACCGATACGACGACGCGGACGATTCAGAACCCGGAGGTACGCATCACCGACGGCGAGCAGGCCAAGCTGCGGATTGGCGAGCGCGTGCCGATTGCCACAGGCAGCTTCCAAGCCGGCGTCGGCGTGGGCGCCACGGCTTCCACCGGAATTATCAATCCGCTAGTCAACACGCAGTTCACGTACCTCGATGTTGGCGTGAACATCGACGTGACCCCGCGCGTCCATCCGGATGGCGACGTCAGTTTGAAACTGAGCGTGGACGTTTCGAACGTCATCGGGGAAGAAAACATCGGCGGCATTCAGCAGCCGGTAATCGGCCAAAGAAAAATCGAGCACGAGGTACGTTTGAAAGACGGAGAAGTCAACGTCCTCGGCGGCTTGATCCAGCGTAACGAATCGAAAGTAAAAAACGGCTGGCCCGGCTTCGCGAACATTCCGTTCCTGAAATACTTCTTTTCTGACAACCGGAATGAAGTAACCGACGACGACGTGATGATCCTGATCACGCCGCACATCATCCGGCTGCCGTCCATCAACGCGGAAGACTTGAAGAGTATCGCCGCGGGCACGGATACCAACATCCATGTCTCGCGAGGTGCTCTCGAGTCCGTTTCGCCGAATCCTCAGTCGTACAAGGCCCCGGGCGCTCCCGCACCCGGAGCGGCTCCTGGACAGCCGCCCGCACAAGCGGCCACCGCTCAGCTCAAGTTCGAGCCGTCAACCGTCTCGCTGAAATCCGGCGATACGACGACCGTCGGATTGACAATCAGCGGCTCTCAGGATCTTTTTTCGATTCCTCTAATGATTCAGTACAACCCGGCGGTAGTGACGATCGAAGAAGTGCGCGATGGAGGTTTCCTATCGGGCGGCACTCAAACCGCCGTAGGCACTCAGGGCGTGGCCATTGTGCAGCGAATCGACCAGGAACACGGCCAAGCGATCGTGTCCGCCACGCGCCAGCCCAATACGCTCGGCGTGAATGGAAATGGAACTCTTCTCGGCTTGGTGGTGAAGGCCGTCGGACCCGGGACTTCCCCGCTGCAGATCGTGCAGGTAAACGCCAAGGATTCTCAACAGCGCGTGTTGGCGACGGTTTCCACGCAGGCCGTCATTCAGGTGCAGTAACCATGAGGGCCGAATCGCGCTGGCACCACCTTTCCAGGCCGCCGGCCATCGCCGCAAGTCGGCGCCTTGACTCCGCCAAGGGAATGACGCTCATCGAACTCGTAATCACCTGCGCAATTTTAATCGTACTTTCAACCGCTGCTCTGCCCGTAACTCGCTACGTCATGGTGCGCAAGCAGGAAGCCGAACTTCGATATGACTTGCGGGAGATGCGCGACGCGATCGACCGGTACAAGGATCTCGCGGATAAGAATCAAATTCAGATTAAGGTCGGAACCGAGGGCTATCCGCCCGATCTCGACACGCTCGTCAAGGGCGTCCAACTCGCGGGCGCACCCGACCGGCACATCCGGTTCCTTCGCAGAATCCCGATCGATCCGATGACGGGCAAAACGGAGTGGGGAATGCGCTCGGTACAAGACGACGCCGATTCAAACAGCTGGGGCGGCCAGGACGTGTTTGACGTCTTCACGCAATCCACTGGCACGGCGCTCGACGGCACAAAGTATTCCGACTGGTAGCCGGGGAATCGAACAATGCATGAACGCAAAAGCGCGGGGCGGCACTTCAACCGAAGAGAACGGGGATTTACGATCATCGAGCTGATGATCGTCATCACGATCATCATGATTCTCATGACAATCGCCGCCGGGCGGTACACGCAGTCGGTGATCCGCGCCAAAGAGACGGCGCTGCATCAAGATCTCTTCGTGATGCGCCAGGCAATTGACCAGTACACGCTCGACAAAAAGCAGCCCCCACAAGGGCTCGATGACTTGACGCAAGGAACCGGCGGTTCCGGCTCCGGCTATCTGCGGGAAGTTCCCGTTGACCCGATAACTCACGAGAAGGATTGGTCCACGGATACTTGCGACACTATACTCACTCCTGAGCAGCTTTCCGGCGGCGGGATCTGCGACGTGCACTCCCGTTCCGGCGCAACTTCACCGTTCGAGAACACGCCGTATAGCTCCTGGTAAACACCGATAGTCGCCGAAGACCGTAACCGTTGTCGCGAAGCTGGCCGGCTCAAACCTTTCTATTGCCCGAATACCCGGCGCGAAGCTGTCAAAATCTCTTGCGGCGTTGACGGCCTGCTACCGACTCTCCACCGCGCGCGCATCAAGCGCCTGAACCAACCACGGAATGATTACCTGATTGAAAATGACGGGATCGGACCAGACTTTCACCTGGCGCCCCAGATGCCCGCCCTTTGGATTGATCCAGGCATCCTTCGGGGTTTCACCGCTATCGAGAAGCATATAGATGTCCGAGATCGGAACCTGCGTGTCCAAGACGCCTGCCAGGATGTGCATCGGCGCCGTCGGCCTGTCGAGGAGATTCTGAGCCTTCAGCGACATTCCAGGAAAAACCGCCTCTAAGTCTTCCACCGATTTGACGTTGTCGAAAATTGCCATCAAGGCTGGAACTTGATCGAAGAGGTATTCACGATTGCCCAGAAGCGAATTCAGCAGGAAATCCTTCTGGAAGAAGTCGTGCACGGGCGGGGATTGTGCGCTCGCGGCTTTTAGGCGAGCGCGCTCGACCACCGCCAGCTTAGTCGCCCAATACGCTCCCCAGCTCACCCCATGAACCGCGATTCGCGTCTTATCAATCTCGGGGCGTGTCTGGAGGTAATCGAGGACGCGTGAGAACATTCGCTCGGCGGTCAAGCTCGCCTTGATGGGCGCTTGGCCGGTGCCGGGCCCGTCAACGGCGAGAAACCCGACTCCGAACGGCAGGATTGCGCTGAAACTCTCCGAAAGATCTTCCTTGCGGCTGTCGAGACCGTTCACCGCGATGACCAACGGCACCGGTGCCGCGGCGTTTTTGGGAAGACGCATGTAACCGATAATCTCGGAGCCTTCAAACGGAATGCGAACGACCTCAAGAGGCGGATCCCAGAAATGCGCGTGCGCGCGAAACGCCTCGATCGCCTTAGCGTAGGCTCGCTTTTTCCCAGGGGATGAAGGGAACGGCCATCGTCCAAATGAGTAGAGTCGCCAGGCTCTTACATAGTCAGCGTTTGCCATGGCGGAGTCGGAGGCCTCCAGAGACTTCCCTTCCGCCATGTACTTATCGGCCACTCCAATGAATGCCGCCGCCCACTGGTCAGGATCGCGGGTCGAAATGTGCGCAAACGCCTCGCGTAGGTCGGACGCATCCAGACCGATGACTGGATAGCCTCCAACCGCCGCGCGAGAGAGCGCTTCGGACTTAATCTCATCCAGCGTGCGCTCGGGCCGTTGCTGCGCGACGGCGGTGCCAGCGAGCGACGCTGCGCTCAGCATTAATGCTGCAAACAACGCCAGTCGGGAAAAGATCGGGCAGAGATTAGGCATCGACTCGCTCATGCAAGGACTCGGCTCATTTCGGCGCGAATTGCAGTACCCGCACGCCTAGAAGAGGAATTTCAGACCCAATTGAATGGCTCGGCTGCCGCCGGAACCAATGACGGGGTTCGATGCCGCCACGTCGGGAGTTGCGCAGCCGCAACCGAATGAGCCCGGCGCCGACGGATCGTTAAAGCCAAATCCATTTTGGCCGCCAAACGGATTGGCGAAACTCGGGTGGTTGAGGATGTTAAAGAACTCCGCGCGAAATTGGGCACGCAAAATCTCGCCAAATTTCCAATTCTTGGCGACGGAGAAGTCCCAATCCCGAAATCCCGAATCGCGGAAGATGTTTCGACCCATTGTTCCGAAACTCCCAATCGCCGGAGGAATCATAATCGAACTCCCCCGCGCGTAGCACCCGAATGCCCCGAGCGACGTGCTCGATGCACCCAACGGATTGCCGCCGTCCAGCGCAAGGGCTTTAGCCGCACAAGCCGGATTGGAATTGCTGGGGAAATACGCGGTCGGGTTTTGATCCGATTTAAAATCGTTCGGATTGCCGAAGAAATCCCAGCGGTCATTCCCTTCGCCTGTCCCGCTAACGTCCGTTCCCGTGTCCATGGCGCCCCACGGTTGTGCGCCGTTCAGACTGACGATGGAGGTTAGTTCCCAACCTTCGAGCGATTGCGCATATCCCTTCACGCCGGGTATCGCGTAAGTGATCGAGAGTGTAAAGCGCTGCCGCATATCGAAATCGCTGCTCGCGTATTCGGACTGCGGATTCGCGTTGTTTTGTGGGAGACCTAGACCCGCCCCGAAATCCCAATTGGCGCCGACATCGTCCAGAGCGTGAGCGTAGGTGTAGCCGGCGACAAATGTGAGGCCGTGATAGTTTCTGCCGGTCAGTGTGGCCTGAAGCCCATTGTAATTTGAGCGATATATGTTCGCCATCTGATAGATATTGGCGAGATACGTAAACTTGCCGTTCGCGGTGAACGGCCTGGCCGCCTGCTCCGCCACGGGGTCCGAGCCGCAATTCGAGAAAGCCGGCGGCGCCTGACATGTGGAGATGGCTGCAGCTGTCCAGCCCGCGCCAACGGTTGGCTGATTAATGTCATGTATGCCCATCAAATTCGAGCCGTGGTCTCCCACGTAGGCCACTTCGAGGGAGAGATTGTTCGTAAAGGCATGCTGGACATTCAGAGTCCAGTTGCTGACGTAGGGAGTGGTAATGCCGGGATTTACGCCAAAAATCGAGCACGTCGCGCCGAGTGTGCTTGAGCACGTGACCCTGGAAACGGCGAACGGCGGGGGCGTGCTCACTCCCCACGTGTCCCACGGCGTCCCGGGACTCGGAATGTTTTGGACGCCCGAAGTAATCGTACCGGTGCCGGGAGTACCGTTGAGGATTCCGCCCGTGGGAATCGTGGCGAGCCCATACACGTTGTTGAACGCCAGGAATGATTCCCAGTTCACCGTTTCGTAGATTATGCCGAATCCAGCTCGTACCACTGTCTTCGCGCCGCCAAACGGAGACCACGCCAATCCTACGCGCGGCGCAAAGTCCTTGTGATCGCCGTTGTAGGGGGCGCTGATCTGCTGTCCGACCTGGACCAGCCCTTGATTCGGGTCGAAATTCCCAAGAAGATTATTGCTCTCTTTGATAACGGAACTGTAATCGTACCGAAGACCTAGATTCACAGTCAGACCGGAGCTGATCCGCCAGTCATCTTGGACAAATCCGGCGTACGACCAATTGTAGATGCTCCGTGTAGGGGCAGCTCCGACGAGGGCGTGCGTTGGAAACGGGATGGATCCACTGGGGTCGCCTGCGAGAAAATCCTCGAGTACCGATGATGTGCCGGAGGGATTGCTGAACGCCGCGCCGCCCGAGAAGATGATATAGCCCTTACCGTCACCGAAAGCGCCGCCGCTGAAACTGTCGCGGTGGATTTCTCCGCCGAAGATCAAAGCATGTTTCCCAACAGTTCGGGAAACGTGGTCTACGAATTGGTAGCGCTCGTCGGGCCCCTGCACCTTGGGCCATTTGAAACCTCCCAACGTCTCAAATAGGCCGCCAAACCCCTTTATCTTGAGCCGCGGCAAACCGCCGTATAATGGATTCGTCACTCCATCGTCAATTCCAAGGCTCGCAGCCGACTCATTGTGATCCGCGGAGTATGTCGGCTGATACAGCCGGTTATAGCCGAATCTCGCCTCATTCACCCAAGTCGAACTGGGCGTCCAAGTCCAGTTCGTGCCGAAGACTTGCGCGCGGGTGTGGATCTCGGTCAACCATTTGCTCTGAAGTTGGAGAGCGTCATCAACCGTGCCGGAATCATTCCCGAAAAAATACATCGAACTGAGAGTTTGGTGGTCGTTGATGCGATAGTCGACCTTCCCAATTGCATTGTCAGCGGCGACGGTATTTGGGAATCCAACGGTGAGGCTGTTTCCGTTTGCGCCGGTGTTGATGGGAAATCCGGTACCGTCGCACGAAACCGGAGGGCCCAGCGTGCAGCCCGCCACCTTCAGGCTTACCGCGCTAATCGCGACGCTGTGCGCCTCCAGATCAGAGATAGCGTCTGGAATGCTGCTGGCTGGTCCGAGACCCGGTACCGTTGTCGGAACATTGAGTTGAGCTGAATTCCCCACGGTGTAGCGCTGGCCCTCGTAGCCTCCGAAGAAGAACAACTTCTGCTTTTCGATCGGGCCACCCACGGTCCCACCGAACTGCTCCAGTTGGCGAGGCGTTTTCGGAGTGCCCACCGTGTCGAAATAGTTTCGCGCGTCCAGCACGGTGTCACGTCCGAACGCATACGCAGAACCGTGGAGATCGTTCGTGCCTGATTTCACGGCCACGTTGACAATTGCACCCGGCTTCCAGCCGTATTCCGCCGGAGGATTTTCGATAACGTTGAATTCCTGAATCGCGTCAATCGGAAGAATCGTGGCCGAGTCCCCGGCAATACCCGCGCCATTGATAATGCTTTGTCCCGAAAACGGCTCGCTATTGAACAGACCGTCGATCAGATACGCGTTGTCTTCGGCGCGCAGGCCATTTGTGCTGGTCGTTGAGAATCCGCCGCCGGGATAACGCATCACTCCGGGTCGCAATTGAAGCAGGTTTTCGTAGTTTCGGCCGTTCAACGGCAGGTCGTTGATTTCCTCATTGCTCAACGTTCCGCCCAGCGCCGCAGACGTGGTATTCAACAGCGGGACTTCTCCCGTAACCGTAATTGTCTCCGCCGCATCGCCGGGTTGAAGTTCGAGATCCACCACAACATCCTGTGCAACTTCCAATCGAAGTCCCTGGCGCTCGACGCTCTTGAATCCCTTGAATTCCGCCCGCACTGTATAAACCCCCGGGGACAAGTCAGGCGCGACATACTCTCCCGAGGCGTCGGTGGCGAGCGTACGCTTCACGCCTCTCTCCACGTCGGTAATGGTGACCGTCACTCCAACGACGGCGCCGCCACTCTTGTCGTGAACGCTCCCCAAAATCCGGCCTGTGTACGTCTGACCAAACGAGCTCGCGGCGAGACCCAGAACCGTGAACAATGCTGCGGTGTAAGCAGAAATCTTCAGCAAGTTTGATCTACGTTGCTCCGTACGGAGCAATTCCAGGAAGCGCATTAACGACCTCCTCAAATTCAAGAAGCTGCGGGACGCCATTGGTCCGACAACTCTACCACCACGCATAATCGCGCTGTCAAGGCAAATTGAATGATTTGATATGACGTATCAATCACAGCCGGTGACGCTTGATAGTGTTTTTGACGGGTGGTACAGTGGTCGGACCTAAGGACCGTCTCCGTTCTTGGGCACGCGACGCGCGCTTTGTCGATCGTGTCGGCATTCGCGTGAGTCGTTTTAATTCTCCGGCGCACTTAGCGCCGGCAACAAAGTGCGGTCTCGCTCTCGACAATAGTTCGAGCCGATTCGCGCTAGTATATCCGGCTGACCGCAAAGGCGCGCCGTGTCCCCGGGAGGCTTTAGTGTACAAAGCGATTCAGAGCTCACGGCTCTACGAGCAAATCGTTCACCAAATCGAGGAATCCATACTCACTCGCGCTCTCAAGCCGGGCGATCAATTGCCGGCGGAACGTGATCTTGCCGAGCAATTTGGAGTCAGCAGGACGGCGGTGCGGGAGGCAATCAAGGCGCTCCGTGAGAAAGGTCTCGTCGAGGCGTATACCGGACGCGGAACTTTTGTTACCAATGAAAGATCTCAGGCCATCCGCCAATCTCTCGACCGAATTATCAAGATCAACCAGGCCGAAGGCTTTTTGCAACTTGCCGAAATACGCGCCATTCTCGAGCCGGAGATTTCTGCCCTGGCGGCTTCCCGCGCCGACGACCAACACCTCGCCACCATGCGCGACGCCGTCGCGGTCATGGACGATGCGCGCCAGGATCCGGATGCTTTTATCGAGGCCGATCTCGATTTTCATCTGGCTTTAGCCGAGGCCGCCGGTAATCAAATTATCCTCTCGCTGATTGATTCGATTGTCGGCTTGCTTCGCGAACAGCGACTCAGAATCTTTCGCGTGGCTGGCGGCCCTGAGCGCGGCCAGTTTCACCACAAGCGAATACTTGAAGCCGTCGAAAACCGTGATCCCGAACGGGCAAAACATTATATGAGGGCCCACCTCGAGCAGGTCCGGGACGATTCGGGAGTATCACCGAGTGAATCAGATTGCTTGAGCGGCAGCCCAAATTTGTAGCCGGGAGATTGCTTCAGATGGCCAACATTGGATTCGTGGGGCTCGGCGTCATGGGCAGCCAGATGGTGAATCGGCTGCTGGGCAAGGGCCACGCTGTCACAGGATATAACCGAACCAAAAAAAAGGCGCAGTGGCTGCTCGACAAAGGGATGAAGTGGGCCGATTCCCCACGCGCCGCTGCGGCCGCATCCGATTTCACGTTCTCGATGGTGACCGATTCGGCGGCGCTCGAAGCAATTACCGACGGCCCAGACGGAATCATTTCCGCGCTGAGCCCGGGAAAAGTTCTGGTGGACATGAGCACCGTAAGTCCGAGTTTCAGCCGCGCTGTGGCAGCCAAAGTCCGAGAGAAGGGCGCAGACATGGTTGATTCGCCAGTGTCCGGCAGCGTGATCACACTGCAAGAAGGGAAACTGTCGGTGATGGTGGGCGGACGGAAGGAGACGTTCGATCGAGTGAAGCCCATCCTCGAAGACATCGGTCCAAAAGTTACGTTTGTCGGCGGCAACGGTCTCGCTCTCTCGATGAAGATCGCCACGAATTTGAGCCTAGCGGTACAAATGCTCGCGTTTTCCGAGGGAGTGCTGCTCGCGGAAAAAAGCGGAATTTCTCGCGAAACTGCCGTCGACGTTTTGACGCACAGCGCCGTCGCATCTCCTATGATTCAATATCGCGGCCCTTTCGTCCTTCAACAACCCGAGGAAGCGTGGTTCGACGTGAACATGATGCAGAAAGACATGCTCCTCGCGCTGGAGATGGGGCGCCAATTGAATGTGCCGCTTCCAACTACGGCCGTTTCGAACGAATATTTGACGGCCGCGCGTGCGATGGGACTCGAGAAGCAGGATTTTGCAGTCATGTTCAACGTGTTGGCGAGCATGTCGGGGGTGGCCAAATGACCATTGCTGCCCGCGACTCCAAGACGGATTCCGGAATCAATCGCGATCAGGCTTTGCAGATGTACCGCAAGATGGTTTCAATCCGCCTCTTCGAAGAACAAGTGAACGATCTCTATCTTCGGGCCCTCATGCCCGGCCTTGCGCACCTTTACAGCGGTGAAGAAGCGGTCGCGGTAGGGATTTGCGAGGCGCTCAGGCCCGACGACTACATCACGAGCACCCACCGCGGGCACGGTCACTGCCTGGCGAAAGGCGCGTCGCCGAACCTTATGTTCGCCGAACTGCTCGGGAAGGAAGCCGGCTATTGCCGTGGCAAAGGCGGCTCAATGCATATCGCCGATCCCGCGACCGGAAATCTGGGAGCAAACGCAATCGTGGCCGGGAGCGCGGGAATCGCCACCGGGGCGGCATTTTCAGCGAAACATCTCGGCACGGGACAAGTGTGTGTTTGCTTCTTCGGCGAGGGCGCCCTAGGCCAAGGCGTGCTTTACGAAGTGATGAATCTGGCAGAACTCTGGAAGCTTCCCGTGATTTACGTCTGCGAGAACAATTTCTACACGGAATACACGCACTATTCCGAAACGACAGCCGGCGATGTCCTTACGCGAGCTTCAGCGTTCGGCATGCCCGCTGAAACCGTTGACGGCCAGGATGTGAAACTCGTCTATCGCGCAGCTTCCCGCCTGATCGAGCGCGCTCGCAAGGGAGAGGGGCCGGCATTCATCCAGTGCCATACCTATCGTTATCGCGGACATCATGTCGGCGACATCAGCCGGGAGTATTATCGCGCTAAGCAGGAAGAGCAGAAGTGGGTGGTTGAGCGCGACCCGATAAAACTTCTCGGCGACTGGCTCGTCGAGCAGAATTACGCCGACGCGGCGGCGCTCGACAAAATCGCGGGCGCTATCCAGATCGGAATGCGATCGGCCGTTGAATTTGCGCTTGCTGCTCCGTATCCAGGGCCGGAAGAAGTCGAGCAGGATGTCTATGCCTGAAGCGATTTCCCGCGAACTCACTTTCGCCGAAGCCGTGCGCGAAGCGCTGGCAGAGGAGATGCGCCGCGATACGCGAGTGTGCATACTCGGCGAAGACGTGGCTGAGGCGGGAACACCATTCAAAGTCCTGTCTGGACTCGTCGAGGAGTTCGGAAAGAACCGCGTGATTGACACGCCGATATCAGAGGCCGGATTCACGGGTGTCGCTGTCGGCGCCGCAATGACGGGGCTGCGCCCCGTCGTGGACATCATGTTCGGCGATTTCATCACCCTTACGATGGATCAGATGGTGAACCAGGCCGCAAAAGTCCATTACATGTCGGGGGGAAGATGGAGAGTTCCGATGGTGATGCGAACAACGCTCGGTGCAGCACGGCGCTCCGCTGCGCAACATTCGCAATCCCTGCACGCTTGGTTCAGCCACGTGCCCGGATTAAAAGTCGTGCTGCCATCCACGCCCTATGATGCGAAAGGGCTGCTCAAGACGGCCATCCGGGATGAGAATCCCGTCGTCTTCTTTGAAGACAAAATGATGTACAAAATGAAGGGGCCAGTTCCGGAGGGCGAGTATACGATTCCCCTTGGCGTGGCGGACGTGAAGCGCGCGGGCAACGATATCTCGATCGTCGCAACGAGCAGCATGGTTCAGGTCGCGCTGGGGGCGGCAACGATGCTCGAGGAAATCGGAATCAGCGCTGAGGTTGTTGATCCGCGGACAACATGGCCTCTTGATGAGCGCGCGCTTATCGAGTCCGCGAAGAAGACTTCGCGCGCGATCGTGGTGGACGAAGGCTATGGGCGGTACGGGATTACCGCGGAAATCGCCTCGGTCATTGCCGAAGGCGCCTTCTATAATCTCGATGGCCCTGTAAGAAGGATGGGGGCGATGCACGTGCCGATTCCGTTTTCGCCGCCGCTCGAAGACGTAACCGTACCGACCTCTCGATCTGTGTTCGAGATGGCGCGTGAACTCTGTGGCCGTTCCTGAACTCTTGATTTAAGTTTCTATTTTGGGAGGTGAGTCGTGGCGCTGCCGACTTCCGGAACGATGGCGGTGGATTGGGAACAGCGCGTGGACTTCGACCGTCTGCGCCGCGAACGCCTCGCGCGGGCCAAATATCTCCTCGACAAATCTGCACTTGGCGCTTTGCTCTGCTTCGACATGAACAATGTGCGCTATCTGACGTCAACGCACATCGGCACTTGGGCCCAGGACAAGAACAGCCGCTTCACTTTATTGCCGCAGAATGATGAGCCGATTCTTTGGGATTTTGGATCAGCCGCAAAGCATCATCAGCTCCATTGTCCCTGGTTAGGCGAGCGCTCGCGGCCCGGCATCGCTCTTTTGCGAGGCGCGATGTCGCCCGAGATGGGCCGCGCAGAGGATGTCGCGCACAAAATCCGAATTGAGCTTGAGGCTCGCGGCCTGCATAAGGAACCTCTTGGGGTGGACATCATCGAGCCGCCTATCCTCTTTGCCCTCCAGCGCGAAGGGATCACGGTGGTTGACGGGCAGCAATTGATGTCCGACGCGCGCGTGATTAAGACACAGGACGAAATTACGCTGTTGAACATGTCAGCGATGATGGTGGACGCGGCGTATGACGAGCTATACCGTGCCATGAAGCCCGGGATGCGCGAGAACGAAGCGGTCGGGCTGGTGAGTAAAGTCCTTTACGATCTCGGTTCCGAATACGTTGAAGCTGTGAACGCGATTTCCGGCGAACGCTGTAATCCGCACCCGCACGTGTTCTCGGATCGCGTCTTGCGCCCGGGCGATCCCGTCTACTACGACATCCTTCATTCCTACATGGGCTACCGCACCTGCTATTACCGCTGCTTTACGATCGGCTACGCTTCGCACGCTATGATTGACGCCTACAAGCGCTGCCGCGAATATCTCGACGCAGCCATTTCGCTTGTTCAGCCGGGACGCACGACGGGAGAGATAGCATCGGTGTGGCCGAAGGCTCAGGAATTTGGATTTCCGGATGAAGAGGCGTGTTTTGCGCTTCAATACGGCCACGGAATCGGGCTCGCGATTTGGGAGAAACCAGTGATCAGCCGTTTGGTTTCGCTCGATCATCCGTACGAGATCAAGCCGGGAATGGTTTTCGCGCTAGAGACATTCTGGCCCTCGACGGATGGTTGGAGCGCGGCGCGTATCGAAGAAGAAATCGTCGTCACGGAAACCGGCCACGAAGTGATCACGCGCTTCCCTGCTGAGAAGCTGCTCGTGGCAGGATCTCATTACGTCACGGTCGATGGTCCGCTCGCAGCCGCGCGCGAGACCGAAGCAGCTCCGAGCAAGCGCGTTGTTGCGATGGTCGAGGCCAGCGCAAAAACGGAACGCGTCGGAGTTACCGACTAACGCATTTCTTTCGCATCCCCTGAGAATCTATGGCCATTAGTGTCGTCATGCCCGCGCTCGAATTGACCCAGGAATCCGGCAAGCTCATAGCCTGGCGAAAGAAGGAAGGCGAGTCGGTCAGGAAGGGCGAGATCTTGTTCGAGGTCGAGACTGATAAGGCCGTCGTTGAAATCGAAAGTCCAGGCGATGGAACGCTGGTAAGCGTGAGCGCGAGCGAAGGCTCTGAAGTTCCGGTGGGCCAGACAATCGCGTGGATCGTTCAGCCGGGAGAAGAAGCGCCAACGACTCCGTCGAAGTCGCATCCTTCAGCGCGTTCGACGATGGCACCGGCGCGCACCACGGCGGCTACGACGGCATCAGCAGGAACTTCGCCCATTTCGGATTTGAAGATTTCGCCGAAGGCGCGGCGCCTCGCTCGTGAGCGCGGAGTTGATATCCATGGCGTCAGTGGTTCTGGGCCCGGCGGCGAAATCCTCGCCTCAGACATTCTCGCCGCAGTCGAACCTGAAGGCGCTGTTGCCGTGCGCACGGAAGAAAAACTCGGATCGGTCGGACGGCTGATGGCGGAGCGCACGACTCAGAGTTGGACCTCGGTGCCGCACTTTTTTGTCGTCCGTGATATCGACGCCGGCCCACTGAATGAAACCCGCGAAAAGATGATGGGCGCGATCGAGAAATCCGGTGGCGTTCGTCTGACGCACACGGATTTGCTCGCCGCGATGATTGCCCGCGCGCTGCGCATGCACCCGCTGCTCAACGCGAGCTGGACCGGCGACGGGATTCGCGTCTATCCCGACGTGAATATCGGAATCGCTATGGCAGTTGAGAACGGCGTTGTGGCCGGGGTAATTCAGAACGCGGATCAGTTAAATCTCGGCGAAGTCGCGGCGCGCCGGCACGAACTCGCCGAACGCGCGCGCGCAGGGCGATTGCGGCTTACAGATATATCCGGCGCGACATTTACGATCAGCAATCTCGGAATGTACAAGGTGGACGCGTTCACGGCGATCATCGGCCCGTCGCAGTCTGCGATTCTCGCTGTCGGGCGCATTTCTGACCGCGTCGTGCCAGTCAATGGAAAGCCAGAAATTCGGCCGATGATGACGCTGTCGCTATCGTGCGACCATCGAGTCGTCAGCGGCGCTCCGGCCGCAACGTTTCTCGACGCCGTGGCCGAAGCGATCGGCCATTCGTCGAACTCTCTTCAATGAAGGCGTTTGGTTGAGCCGATTCTGGGGATTCACACCTCCTCGGTCTTGGTGCCCAGGATTCCTGCAATGACGTCAGCCATGCGGTTCCACTTGTCAGCTTCCGCTTGGAATCTGCGCTTTCCTGCCGCGGTGAGACGGTAATACCTGGCTTTGCGCTTGTTCTCCGACTCCCCCCATTCGCTGACGATCCATCCCTGGTGCTGCAGCCGGTAAAGCGCCGGGTACAACGATCCTTGCTGAATTTCCAAGCGATCTTTCGAAATCTGCTGAATGCGAAGGAGGATGCCGTATCCGTGCAACGGCCCGAGCGAGACCGCTTTGAGGATCAACATGTCCAGCGTTCCCTGCAGCAGATCGACCTGTTTCCCCACAAGCTCTCCTTGCGCGTCTAGGAGAGAAGATATCAACGCTTCTCTCGACTGTCAACGCAACGCGCGTTGGCGTGCCGACCGGCTTAATCCGAGGCTCAGTCGCGGCAAGAAACGGAGGCCACGGCACTACCCGTCGCGTCGGCACATTCGCCAAAACTCGCTTCACTGTGTAACTCATACGGCATCCAGCGAGTTTTCCCCGAGTGTTCTCTTCACTGAATGCAGGAGAATTCAGGTTGGCGTCTCTGCTAGAGCCAAGATAGTCCGCCTCTCGATTCACAGCCTTGGGTGATTTGCTTCTGCCGCAGTCGTCGTACTCGAGCAGTCCCCCTTCCAACGAGAACCTTGGTGAAAACTTTCGCGTGGCCATTCTCGCGCGGGTGCGGTGCGTTCGAACTTCCCACTGCACCCCGTTTTGAAGCCACTGGACTGAACTAAATAACGCCGCTGCTACTCTCTCGAACCCGGAGAGATCGATGCAATCGGCCGTCGGCTTTACTTGGATTGTGAAGAACCGCACTCCGAGAGGATCAATCCACGATGAGAAACCAGCACCACCGTGAAGACAAAACGGCCCTACACGACTATGAAATGGACTCTCGCAATCTAGGAGAGAGAAGTATGAGAGCTCGACATGGATATATCGCTGGCGCCCACCGCCTCCCGTCCGCATCGCTCAATTTTGATATTTGCAATGGCATAAGACGTGGCTGTATCAGTTTGGCGGTCGCGGCTCTGATGGCGATTCCTGCTTGGCCGCAAGGAACACCAAAAGGTCTCGGCGACAAGAGCATCGAAGACCTGATGGACATTGAGGTGACTTCCGTATCGAAAAAAGAGCAGAAGCTGTCGCGCACGGCATCCGCGGTCTTTGTCATCACTCAAGAGGACATCAACCGCTCAAGCGCCACCAATATCCCAGATCTTCTGCGCATGGTGCCCGGACTCGATGTCGCGCAAGTAAACAGCAGTACGTGGGCGATCAGTTCTCGCGGATTCAACGATCAAGCCGCTAACAAGCTTTTAGTCTTGATCGATGGGCGTACCGTCTATTCGCCCTTGTTCTCTGGCGTCTACTGGGACGTCCAGGATGTGCCGCTGGAGGATATCGACCGCATCGAAGTTATCCGCGGACCCGGCGCTGCCGTTTGGGGCGCGAATGCGGTGAACGGCGTCATTAATATCACAACAAAAAAGGCCTCGGACACTCAGCGAGGACTCATTAGCGGCGGCGGTGGCAGCTATGACCAGGGATTCGGCACAGCCCAATTCGGCGGAAAATTAGGAAGCGATACGTATTACCGCACTTTCGTTAATGCCTTCAACCGGGATCATCTTATTGGTTTGGCAAGCGAGAATGGCCATGACCAATGGGACATGTACCGCACCGGGTTTCGCGTAGACACCAAACTCGGCGTCAAAGATTCGATCACATTTCAGGGAGACGCATATGCCGGGAGCGAAGGCGAAATTGTGGACGCCGTCACGTCCCTTCAAGTACTGCAGCCCCGGACACTAGACCTTCGCGCAAACTTAGGAGGATGGAATCTTCTATCTCGCTGGGACCGCGCGATCTCATCGACTTCGCAAACGACCCTTCAAGTGTATTTCGATCGCACGAATCGGGGCGACGTCACTTATGGAGAGGGCCGTAACACTATCGATGTCGATTTTCAGCATCACATCGCATTTGGAAATCGCCAAGATGTTGTTTGGGGTGTCGGGTATCGCGCGACATCCGATAATATTCGCGGCTCGATTAGGGTTTCCTTCAGTCCCGCCAGCGAAACAGACCAGCTTTTCAGCTACTTCGCGCAGGACGAAATTGCCATCGTTCCCGAACGCCTGTACCTGACGCTAGGAGCCAAGCTCGAACATAATCATTTTACAGGCCTCGGGCTACAGCCTGACGCGCGCATCGCTTGGCTTGCGAATAGCAAGAATATGTTCTGGACCTCCGTGTCCAGGGCCCTGAGAACGCCCGCGCGTGACGACGATGTGCGTTTTAATGAAGCGGTATTACCGGGCCCCAACGGCTTGCCGCTTTTAGTCAGCTTCTTTGGCGGAGGGCAAAAAAACGAGATCCTCCTCGCCGAGGAAATCGGCTATCGCACGCAGTTGCTGCAAAACGTCTCGTTGGACATGACGGGATTTTACAATTCCTATACCGATCTCACATCAGAAGAGACCGGAACCCCCTACTTGGAATCAAGTCCGGCCCCCGCCCATCTGGTTCTTCCACTCAACAGCGGAAACTTGCTGAATGGCGAGAGCCACGGAGGCGAAATGGCTCTGAACTGGAAGCCAGCCAGCCGATGGACTCTCAGTCCAGGCTACTCGTACTTGCAATTGCATATTCACCGCGATGCAACGAGCACAGATACCGGAACCCCGAGGACACTTGAGGGCAGCAGCCCGCGCGAGCAAGCGCAGTTGCGCACGCATCTCGACTTGGCATCGCGGTTGACATGGGACACTTCGGTCTATTTCGTTGGCCGCCTTCCTGCGTTGCACATACCTTCCTACACGCGATTGGATACCGGATTGACATGGAAATTAGGTGAAAAACTGGCCTTCAGCATCGCCGGGCAGAATCTCCTTCAAGATCACCATCTTGAGTCCAACGGACCCGACCAGATAGTCGAATCAAGTTTGGTCAAGCGCAGCGTCTACGCCAAGTTCACCTGGGAATTTTGACGGCCGATCATATGCTTGCCGACAATACGAACCGATTGCGAGCCGACTCGCGGTCCAAGAAACTGAGCACAAGGACAGCGGACGCCGTGCACTGTCGCATGCAGTTCGGACCCCTAGCTCTTGCGGCACTGCTTTGCCTGGCTGCCGCACCGCCAACCTCGGCCCAAGCCATTCCGTCGGTTGAGTATCAAGTCAAAGCGGCGTTTCTACTGAACTTCGTCAAATTTATCGAGTGGCCTCAGGCAGTTTTTCCGGATGCAAAGGCTCCAATCACTCTTTGTGTGTTCGGGCGCGACCCATTTGGCAGCGCCCTCGATGACATCATTCGGGGTAGGGTCGTCAACAACCGCGAGGTGCTAGCGCGGAGGATCCACGAGCTGTCTGACATGAATTCATGCCAGCTCGTTTTCGTAAGCGCTTCGGAAGACAAGCGATTGCCCGAGTTATTAGCCAGCACGGAAGGGACGAGTGTACTTGTGGTTGGTGAGGCCGAGGGCTTTGCGGAGCGCGGCGGCGGGATTCAATTCTTTTTGGAGGGTAATAGGTTGCGCTTTGCCGTAAACGTGGACGCCGTCAAGAGGGCGCACCTGGATGTCAGCTCCAAACTCCTTGCGCTCGCCCGGATCGTCCACGACCAAGACCGTCTGAAGGGAAGCTGAAATGCGTTTATACCGTGACCTCACCATAAGCCAGAAGCTGCAATGGATCGTCATGGCCTCGTGTGGAGTGGCCTTGTTCGTGGCGTCGGTCGCGTTCACCCTTTACGATCGCGCCAGTTTCCTGCATGCGAAGGCGGACGATTTGAGTGCCTCCGCGAAAATGATCGGGTCGAACAGCACGGCGGCGCTCACGTTTCACGACGCTGGATCGGCGCGGGAAATCCTTGGCGCGCTTCAAGCCAGACCGCATGTGACGAAGGCTTGTATCTACGACTCTGCCGGCAATGTCTTCGCCAAGTTCAGCCGTTTCCCGGCCGAAGCAGGATTGTGCCCTTCTCCCGCCCGCGCAGAAGGAAGCGCGATGGTAGCTCGGCACATGGTGATGTTCCAGAACATAGTCCTAAACAATGAACCAATCGGCATGATTTACATTGAAACCGACCTGGCGGACCTTCGTGAACGGCTAATCCGGTTTATGGAAATCGATCTTGTCGTATTGCTCGGTTCACTGGCAATCGCCTTCGTAATGTCTTACCGTTTGCAGCGCTTGATTTCGGGGCCGATCAAGGATTTGGCTGCCACCGCGTCGGCCGTCTCCGCGCACGAAAACTATTCCATTCGCGCGGTTAAAAGAAGCGACGACGAAATCGGAACTTTGTATGACCAGTTCAACGGCATGCTAGGCCGCATCCAACAGCGGGATGTGGCTATACAGAGGGCGAACGATGACCTCGAGACGAGAGTCGAAGAACGCACCGCCTATCTAAACGCTCTCGTCGAAAACAGCCCGCTCGCCATCATCGTGTTAGGTCCCGATCACAAAATCCAACTATGCAACCCCGCGTTTGAACATCTCTTTTATTACACTCGCCCGGAAGTGATTGGTAAACCGTTGGACGAGCTTTTGGCCGATGGTGACTTGCTTTTTGAAGCCCATGCCGTTTCCCGCCAGGCTGAAAGCAATAAGCCCGTCCATTTGATGACACGTCGCCGGCGGAAAGACCGAAGTTTGGTTGATGTGGAACTTCACACCGTCGGCCTGGAGGTAGGCGGCAAAGTGGTGGGCTCCCTCGTGATTTACCAGGACATTTCCGCCAGGAAACGCAGCGAAGAAGCAATGCAGGATGCGAAGGAGGCGGCAGAAGCGTCAAGCCGGGCCAAGAGCGAGTTCCTCGCCAACATGAGCCATGAAATTCGCACGCCAATGAATGGAATTCTGGGAATGACGGAGCTGGCACTCGATACACAACTAGACGTCGAACAACGCGAGTACTTGAACCTCGCAAAATCCTCTGCCGATTCCTTGCTTTCACTCATCAATGACATCCTGGATTACTCCAAGATCGAGGCAGGAAAGCTGGAGATCGACTCGATTGCCTTTAATCTCGCAGACAACATTGGCGACACGATGAAAACGCTGAGTCTCCGGGCACATCAAAAGGGATTGGAACTTGCCTACGATCTTCAGCCCGGAGTTGCGAACGCGCTTGTGGGAGATCCGGGGCGGTTGAGACAGGTGATTGTGAATTTGGTCGGCAACGCGATCAAGTTCACTGAGAAGGGCGAAGTGATCCTTAACGTCCGGACGGAGTGGAAAGCGAGCGAGGGTGTTCAACTCCATTTCACGGTTTCAGACACGGGCATCGGAATTCCTGCCGCGAAGCAGGCCGCAATTTTTGAAGCCTTTACGCAAGCGGATGGCTCCATGACGCGCACGTATGGCGGCACGGGATTGGGACTCACTATATCGTCCAGACTCGTCGAACTCATGCACGGGCGAATATGGGTAGACAGTGAGCTTGACAAGGGTAGTCAATTCCATTTCACGGCGCACTTTGGACTCCAGAAAGTAGCAGCCGGCCCGGCGGTGACTGGCGATCTGGCGGACTTGCGTGATATGCGCGTCCTCGTTGTGGACGACAACGCAACAAACCGGCGAATCCTCTCAAGAATGCTTTCCGGATGGCACACAAAGCCGATTGCGGTAGAAAGCGGGGCAAAGGCCCTGATCGCTTTGAGAGAGGCGCAAGTATCAGCGAAAAATTTTCCGTTGATTCTTCTCGACGCTCAAATGCCGGAAATGGACGGGTTCATGGTGGCTGAGACGATTCAGAGAAACCCCGAGTGGGGAGCGGCTACGATCATGATGTTGAGCTCCGCCGGCCAGCGAGGCGACGCTCGACGCTGCCGGGAACTCGGTATCGCGGCCTACCTGACCAAACCCCTTGAGCAAGCAGAACTGTTAGTCGCTGTGTTGAGAGCATTGAGCGCCAAAGCAGCAAAGACTCCGGCGACCCCGCTGATCACTCGCCATTCCCTCCGCGAGAATAGCCACCCGCTGCGCATTCTGCTTGTCGAGGACAACGCCGTAAACCAATTGCTCGCGGAGCGGCTTCTTGAGAAGCGCGGGCATACGGTGACGGTGGCGCGGAACGGCAAGGAAGCGCTTGCGGCCCTAGAAAAACAATTTTTCGATTTGGTGCTGATGGATATTCAGATGCCCGAAATGGATGGCTTTGAAGCGACCGTTGCCATCCGCCAAAAAGAGAAGGGATCTGCGAATCATTTGCCAATCATCGCAATGACCGCGCACGCGATGGCCGGTGACAAGGAGCGCTGTCTAGAAGCCGGGATGGATGACTACATCGCGAAACCCATTCGATTAGAGGATTTGAGCGAAATCCTCGCCCGCTATTCGACTGCCGATTCGTCAGGGACAGATGCCGAATATCGTGATCTTGTGCGGGACGGCGGTAAATCCGGCCCCGAGCACCAGCACTGATCAGAGTGGAAAGCTCGACAGGCAGTTCTATTATGTCCAGAGAAGCGGAAGTGGACGATACATAAAGGGGAGCTGGGATCGGACGCCGCCATTTACCTCGTGAGCAGAATCTTCCTCAATCGGCGGCGAGTATCTTCGATTCTCGATTAACGACCCCATCTGAGCCCATGCCCTGCGTGAGGTAACTTTGCGAAAGGATGAATCAGCCCGTTCGCGTCGAGGCTAATCGCGCGCCGAATGGCGTCATGCACCCCCTCTCTTGTTCCACCGGTAAATCGAAAACGCGCTCCCGCAGATCGAAATTACGATGAGCGCAATCATCACATGCTCGAGTAGCGGCGATTCAGCCTGCTTGATGATCCACCGTCCATAATGAATCGCGAGTGCGCCCTCAATCGCAAATCGCGCAACTCTACCCACGCCGACAAAACTGAACAACTTAGCCCGCGGGTACCGGAACGCCGCGGCAGCTGCCACGAATGCCGTGAACGGAAACGGCGGAGGCAGGACAGACACGACAAGAAGTGTCAATCCCCCGCGCTTTTCCACTTGCTTCCGAATCAGATCGAGTTGCTTCCCCGAAACGAACTTTTTCAATCCGCCCTCGCTCTTTCGGCTGATCCAATCGGTGAAAAGACACCCGATGAGCGATCCCAGCGTGGCCATCACCGCGTAGTAAGGCATGCGCTCGTGATAGCGCGCGCTGAGCGCCAGCATGAGCAAATCGTTGCCCAGCGGTATCACCAGAGGTGACGAGTCGAGCGCTCCCAGCGCCAGCAGTCCCAATCCGCCCGCATGAAACAATGCCCGCGCAATAATGTGGATGATCGGTCTCAAATCCTTTGTCCTCGCCGATTAGATGACGCTAATGGTACGAAGGTCAAGGATCGCCGTATTCAGTAAGGGACGGGAGATCGAGCACTTTGATGCGAGTGGAAATGAATGGAAGGACGGGGAATTGTTCACCCAAATTTCGTTTGGCGTATATCGGGTCGCATCATTGTATTTCGCTGCGTTCAGAACGAACAATGTCAGCCAAGCGTTTGCCAGATTCTAGAATCAAGTAGGATGAGGAGGCGATGCAGAAAAAAGTGGTTGCGGGGGTTGGATTTGAACCAACGACCTCCGGGTTATGAGCCCGACGAGCTACCAGGCTGCTCCACCCCGCGAAGCTATCATAACGAAAGCGCACACGCGCGTCAAACTGTGCCCGAGATTGCGCGGTTCAGGATTTCCACTTGCAGTAGCGCAGCATGCGTGTATGCTTTTCTCGGCCGGACAACCGTCAACAGGTTCGACCCCGCCCTCTCAGAGCTGGCTGTTCAAACTTTTCATCGCCGCCTCGTCCCCCGAGCGGTGCGAACCAGCCCGAGCGATGAGAGCATTAAGCCACCAGCCTCGGCTTGGGAGCCGCGAAATTGTTTGCACGACTGGGCCAGATTGCACGCTTGGGAATTGCGCAACTACCGCCAGACGCGGCAGTCGCGGAGGTAAGTTTCTCGCGCATATTGCGCGTAATCGAGCGCTCGGGCCTGTCGATCGCGGGCCTGGGGGCCTTTGGACTTATCGTTCTCGCCGGAACGCCGCGCTCCTTGCAAAAGCGCTTGGGCGATGCTATCGCTGCCTCATCTTCCGTTGCCGCCGCTCCAGGACTAGGACGGTCAGTCATTGCACCGCAGGGAATGCGATACCAATATCCCTATTCCGTAATTCCCGGCGGCGTGTCGTCAATCGAGGAACTTCGAGATGCGATTGGCAGCGATCCCGAAGCCGCCGCGCACTTTGCCGATTTTGATTTCACTCGCGCCCAGATTGTCACGCTCGCTCGCGACACCGCTTATTACGTTTCATACCGGTTGGAATCCGGCGTTTTCTGGACGACTGAGCGAATCCTCGTACGCCGCGGCGAAGCCCTGATGACCGATGGCACCAGCTTCTTGCGAGCACGCTCGGGTAGCCGTCTCTCGGAAATCCCCCGCCTGCCCCTATCAAGCCTCGAGCCCACGGCCTCAGAGATGAACGCCGCAGATCTTACGAGCGACCCCAGCCGCTAGCAAAAACGCGGATTAAGTTCCCCAAAGGCTTTGACCGCAAGTCGCCACACCGCTTAAGCTCTACCGACGGGCTGGCTCTGATTTGATAAAGCCGGCCTTCGATTCTTCGTCACCACGGTCGCTCGATGGAAGCGATGCACGTCACCACGGCAGAATTTCGCAAAGCGCTTGGACAGTTTGCAACCGGCGTTACGGTGATAACCGTCACGCGCGAGGATCAAAGCGTCCACGGCATGACGGCAAATTCATTTACGTCCGTGTCTCTCGAACCGCTTGAAATATTGGTGTGTGTCGCCCGCCGGGCGTTGACGCACAGGTTTATCCTCGAACGAAAGGATTTCGCCATAAACGTTCTTTCCGAAGATCAAGAAGCGCTCGCTCGCTTCTTTTCCCAGCCGGAACAAGATCCAGCGACGGCGCGTGCTCTCGGCGTCGAATTTCACGTCAATGCGCGCGGAACGCCTCTCCTGGCAGGAAGCCTCGTGCAATTGGATTGCAGGTTGGTCTCAGCCGTCGACGCCGGTGACCACACGATTTTCATCGCAGCGGTCTTAGGTGTGAGCGTTCACGACGGCCGCCCGCTTTTGTTCCACGGCAGCCAGTATAAACATCTCAATTCCTCCGGGAGCATTTGATCCCCGCCCGAACCGCTCGTTCAGACAGAGTGAGTGGCGCTTTTGCGCTTGTTCTGGCGCAGCCGATACGCACGCAGGCATCGGCGGTAGGATGCCATCGAATCGAAGTCGCTCCAGATTGCCTCATCGGCAACGCGAACGTACCGGATGCGCGATTCGTTGCGGTAGACCACCTCTCGCGCCGTTCGGGCTCGGCGAAGTTCACCGCGCAAGACGCCGTCGCACAAAATGGGATGCCCGGGGCGGCTTCCGGCCCGGGGCATCACAATCTTTTGTTCGGGCCGGCGCGCGCAAAACTCTCTCACAAGTCTCGCCAATAAATCCCGAGTGAGCAGCGGCTGGTCCACCGGATACAGGAGAAACGCTCCGCCTCGAGGTACTCGGCGCAATCCCGCAAGAAGCGACGTCAGCTGGCCGCGTCTCCAATTGCGGTTAACCACCCACCGGGCTCCCCTGGGAAGAATCCTCCGAACTGAGGCTGCGCGGTACCCCAAGACGATGATTGGCGGCTCAAGACTGGCGCAATTCTCGAGCGCGATTCCAAGAGCGGTCTTCTCGCCGAATCTGGCCAAAGACTTTGCGAATCCGAGCTTCCCGGGACCACCGGCCGCAAGAATGACAGGAAAGATTCGAGTAGGTCTCATGAAGCGGCCAAGAGAATATAGCGCCGCGCTGTCCCGTACCACAGCGAATCGCCGCGCAGTCCCGCTATTCAGAACCTGCGGTCACCGCGACTTTTCTCTCCGCTCGGATCAGGATGGCGAGCTCAAATTCGAAAATTCAAGACACGACGTTATCTGTTGAACCCGGAGGGCGAACGAATTAGAATCTGCGCGCAAAGGGTGGTCAGGAGCTTTCGCGCGAGAATATCGGCGAACGCCCGGGGACGCAGCTAGCCAGTGTACCCAAATTCCTTTCGATACTACCGGCCCAGCACGCTCGAAGAAGCCTCAGCAATTCTTACTGAACTCGGCGAAGACGCCAAGGCGCTAGCGGGCGGCCAAAGCCTGATCCCGTTGATGAAACTCCGCCTTTCGAGCCCCTCGTCGCTCGTGGACCTGAATTTCATTCCCGATTCTTCATACATTCGCCGGTCTAATGGCACTCTTCATTTCGGCGCCATGGCGCGCCACGCCGAGATTGAAAACTCCGAAATCGCAAGCCGGGTGCCAATCCTTCACGATTGCGCCGCCGGAATCGCTGACCCGCAAGTGCGCAATCGCGGAACGATTGGAGGTTCCGTCGCGGAGGCGGATCCGAGCGGCGATTGGGGGCCGGTTCTTCTCACGCTCGACACAGAGGTTCATGTGATTGGGCCCGGCGGCTCGAGAATTATCAAGCTCCCGGAATTCTTCCTTGACGCGTATACCACCGCGCTCGCTCCAGGCGAACTCGTGGAGGAAATTACGGTGAACGCGCCGCCAAAAAATACCGCGGGCGCGTACATCGCTTTCAAGCGTTGCGCGCCGGTGTACGCGAGCGCCAGCGCCGCTGTGTCGCTGACTTTGGGCGACGGCGACGCGTGCAAGGACGCGCGCATCTTACTCGGCTGCGTAGGTCTCACGGCGATTCGTGCAGGCGACGCCGAGGCATCGTTGAGCGGAAAGATGCTGACGCCGAAGGCAATCGAGAATGCGGCCGAAGCGGCGATGGCCGCAGCCGACCCGCAGTCCGATATGCGCGGTTCGGCGGAATACAAACGAGCGCTCGTGCGTGTGCTTGTGAAGCGCGCAATTCACATCGCCGCCCGCAGAGCGCGCGGCGAGCAAGTTGAGGCGGGCCACGAATATGCCGGAAGGATTTGATCGCGTTTCAGTTCAGATGCGCGTGAACGGCACGCTCTACGAGCGGACGATCGAGCCGCGGGTGCTCCTTGTGGATTTCATTCGCGAGGAGCTCGATCTGACGGGTACGCACATTGGCTGCGACACCACTTACTGCGGCGCATGTACGGTCCTGATGAATGGCGCGACGGTGAAGTCCTGCACCGTTTTCGCCGTCCAAGCCCACGGCGCGGAAATCACCACGATCGAAGGCCTGGCCAAGGATGGCAACCTGCATCCAGTGCAAGAAGCGTTTGCCGGCAATCACGGCCTTCAATGCGGCTACTGCACGCCGGGCCTGATCCTGTCGGCCGTCTATCTGCTCTCGAAAAAACAAAAGCCGACCGATCAGGAAATCCGCAAAGGCATTGCTGGTAACACATGCCGTTGCACCGGCTATCAAAATGTTTTCAAAGCGATTCGCGCCGCCGCAGCCGCGGACAGCGATGGGTGACCGCGCATGATGATTCAGTTCGGCGGCGACTTCGTAGTTCAGAAGAAGCCGGACGAGGTCTATGCGTTCCTTATCGATCCTGAGCGCTTCTGTCCGCTGCTGCCTGACTATCAGAGCATGAAGAAGCAGGGTGACAAGGAATTCAGTGTGACCATGCGAGTGGGGATTTCGCATATTCGCGGCAATGCAACAGTCAGAATGATGCTCGCTGAGGAGAAACCGACATCGCATGCCGTATACGACGGCAAAGGCGATGTTCCCGGCGGCAACGTGAACATACGAGCGGGATTTGATCTCGAGCCCGAAGGCGCTGGCACGAAAGTCCTATGGAAAGGAGAAGCGCAAATTGCCGGCCGATTGCCGTCTGTTGCGGGAGGGCTACTCGAACCTCTTGCCAAGAAAAACCTACAGAAGCTGATAGACGCCTTGCAGGCGGCACTATCTTGAGGTGGCGCTCGCAATCGAAATTGAAAAGGTACAGGTTCGCGTGAAGCAGAAGACCACAATATCCTCGAAGAAACCGCGGCGCGTGAAGCCCGGTGCGGAAAAGCTCGGCGGCGACGCCAGCGGCAAATGGATCGGCAAGTCCCTCCGTCGGCGCGAAGAGCTTCGCCTGGTTCAAGGCAAGGGCAGCTTCGTGGACGACAAGAAACTGCTCGGCATGACCTACATGAGGGTCGTGCGCTCGCCCTACGCGCATGCGAAAATCACTCGCTTGGATGTCTCGAAAGCCGCGGCTGCCCCGGGCGTCCTTTGCACGCTGACGGGCAAAGAGGTCGCCGGCCTCGTTAAGCCCTTCATCGAAATCGGCCCGGGCGTTGGCCAGGAAATTCAGGATTACCCAATTGCCGTGGACAAAGTTGTGTTTCAAGGTGAACCGGTAGCCGTCGTGGTCGCGGAAACGCGCCTCGCTGCTGAAGACGCCGCGGAGCTCGTCGAAGCGGAGTACGAAATTCTGCCGCCCG
This sequence comes from uncultured Acidobacteriota bacterium, assembly GCA_963838705.1. Classification (GTDB taxonomy): domain Bacteria; phylum Acidobacteriota; class Terriglobia; order Acidiferrales; family UBA7541; genus Palsa-147. Next base: position 584,840 of record CAWIRU010000009.1, read on the forward strand.
TCATGACCGCGGAAGACGCCCTTACTGGCGATTCCCTTCTCCACGAAAAAGCCGGCACGAACCGTATCTGGCAAGGCGTCTTCGAATACGGCGACATCGAAAATGCATTCAAGCAAGCTGCCCACGTCGTGGATATCGGCCGTTTGCATTTCCACCGCTTTTCGAGCACTCCTCTCGAGAACAACGCCGTCATCGGCGACTGGAACCCGAAAACGGAGCGCATCAACTTCTACTCCAACAATTCCTTTCCGGCGTTTGCGGCCCAATTCCTCTCGCCCGCGCTTGGCGTTGGCATCGATCAGATCCACATGCACAGCATCGACATCGGCGGCGGATTCGGAATCAAAATCACCAATTATCCGTACATGGCGATGTGCGCGCTCGCCTCACGCAAGATGGGCGGCCGCCCGGTCAAATGGACCGAAACGCGTTCCGAGCACCTTCTCGCGAGCGCCCACGGCAACGAGCGCACGTTTTTCGATACGCGCGTCGCTCTCGATAAAAATGGAGTGATTACGGCGATCGATTCGCGTCACGTGGATGACTGTGGCGCCTTTCCGCGTTACGAGCCTCTCGGATGCGTCATCTGGGCGCAGGTGCTTCCCGGCGCATACCGGTTCAAGAACGCGCGCTTCGATTTCTCGCAGGTTGTCACAAATAAATGCCCGGTCGGCCCCAATCGCGGCTATTCGCGGATGCAGCATCTTTGGTTCCTCGAGCGGGTCATCGATATCTGCGCCCACAAGCTCGGAATTGCGCCCGACAGGATGCGCGAACGGAACTACATCCGCAAAGACGAATTTCCCTACTCCACGCCGAACGGCTGCATCTACGATTCCGGCGACTACAAGAAAATGCTCGATGTCGGCAAGGATTTGATCGGATGGGATAAATGGAAACAAGAGCAAGGCAAGGCGCGCAAGGAAGGCCGCTATCTTGGGATCGGCATCGGCACAACGCTCGATTCGGGAACCAATAATTTCGGTCAAGCGCAGATTATCAATCCCCACGCGCCCTTTTCAGGCCAGTCAAAGGCTGCCAATGTGAAGCTCGATATTTACGGCGAGATCGTCGTCAGCGTGGGCTCCGTGCCGCAGGGCCAAGGCCATGAAACGATTGCATCGCAGGTCGTTGCGGAATCGTTGAATGTCCCTCCCGAAATGATTCGCGTGCATCCCGGATTTGATACCGATGAAAACGTGTACACGGGACATACGGGAACATACGCCAGCCAATTTGCTGTCACGGGCGTTTCGGCGATTCACGGCGCCGCGCAGAAATTGAAGGCGGAAATCGCTCGCGTTGCGGTATTCGCATTGAAAGCCAAGGAAAAAGATCTCGAGTTCGGCGTCGGCGATACGGGGCCGGAAGTCCGCGTCCGCGGTACGAAGAAGTCCGTCAATTTCTGGTCCATCGCCAACATGATCTACGTAAATAACGCGGGCCTGCCGCAGGATTTTGAGGATGTAACACTCAATTGCAGATACGTGTATCGCGCGCCATTCAAGGTCCCCGACGTAGCAAAAAAGTACGGCAACCTCACGCTGACTTACTCGGCGCAACTCCACATCGCCGTCGTCGAAGTGGATCGCGAATCGTATCAGCCGAAAATCCTCGCCTATGCGACGGTCGAAGACTGCGGCCGCGCCATCAATCCAATGATTGTCGAGGGTCAGGTGCACGGCGCCACGGCGCACGGCATCGGAGCGGCCCTAATGGAAAGCTGCGTCTACGACAAGGAAGGCACGATGCTGACGAGCACGTTCAGCGATTACACGCCGATCACGGCGATGAACATGCCGGATTTGCTCTACGGAAGCGTAGAGTCGCCGTCGCCGTTCACATTCAACGGCGCGAAAGGCATGGGCGAAGGGGGCGCAGCCCCGCTGCACACCGTGTGCGCGGCACTGCAGGATGCGCTCGAGCCCGCCGGAATCATAATTTCGGATTCACATAACACCGCGGATAGTTTGTTTCAGGCTCTGCAAGGTCGCGTAGCCGCCACTCCAGTTCGAGTGGAGAGCCGGCCGGCCAGACGATGAACGGAGTTTCCCGTCGTCCGCCCTTGGCAGCGCAGCGTCGGTTCGCGGTGAAGTGACGATGGACGGCGACGAGTGGCACCGAAAATCTGCATTATCGGCTGTGGTTCCATCGGAAGTTTGTACGCCGCGCATCTCAGCCGCGTCGCGGACGTATTCGCATTCGTTCGACGCAAAGAACATGCCCGCGCCCTCAACGAAAGGGGGTTGCGCGTTTCCGGAGCGCATGAGTTCACGGCAAAGCTGTGCGCCATCACGAAACCGTCGGAACTCCCGGAGTGCGATCTCGGCATCGTTTGCTGCAAGGCCACTCAGACAGCCGAGGCGCTTTCCCCTGTCGCGAACAAGTTTCGAAATGGCGCCGTCCTCTCGGCTCAGAATGGGCTGGGCTGCGAAGAAATCGTCGCGGGTCTCACGCGAGGCCGCGTTATTCGCGGGACTACCTTCATGAGCGGCACGCGCCACAGCGACACGCACGTACAGTACGAGCTCGATACGGAGACATGGATGGGCCCGTTCGAGCCGACCCGAACACCTTTCGCAATCGTCAAGCAGGCGGCCGATTGGATGAACGCGTCCGGATTGAAAGCGATTGCTCTCGAAGATGCCAAGCCGGCTCAATGGTCGAAGGTGATTTTCAATGCGTCTGTAAATTCCGTTTCAGCGCTCACGGAACTTCCCCACTGCGCGAATTTCGCCCAAGAGGATCACTTCGCGGATTTGGGGCACCTGCTCCACGCTCTAATCGAAGAGGGCAAACAAGTCGCAAAAGGGCTCGGCATTAATTTGCACGACGATCCCTGGGAGATGAACCGGATCGGCGCCCGCACGGATCATCCGCCATCGATGCTCTACGACGTGCAGCACCATCTTCCAACCGAAGTGGATTTTCTCTGCGGCGCGATCGCGCGTGAGGCGGCGCGGGCGGGAATTCCTGCGCCTTTGAACACGGCGCTCTATCGTCTCATCAAGGGAAAAGAAGCCTCGTGGGCGCGGCCTCCCGCCCGTCCCGAGACGGAATCTTGATAGCATTGGCATCCGATTCGCGCCGCAGAAATCGAAAGGCCCGTTATGTCGTACCCGCTTGACCAGGAAAAATGGGCGCGCGTGAGGCGCGTGATGAACGAGAAAGATCTGAGCGCCCTCGTCGTTCGTGCGCCCGACAACGTTCTTTATCTGACGAACTACTGGACGATGAAGGGATACGATATCGCTATTTTCCCGCGCGAAGGCGAACCAATACTGATTGTAGTCGAACCGCAATTCCGCGAAGCTCAGCGCACAGCGTGGAATAAGGACGTCCGCTACTTCAAGTTCTATCACCCGGCCGATCCGCGGCCGCCGACTTCCCGCTCGCTCGATATGTGTCTGGAAGTTTTGCGCGAGAAGAATCTGGCGGAGCGCGTCGGGATCGAGCTATCGCAAGGCTCGCAGATTTGCGACCGGATGATTGGCGAGCCGACGGTGCCCACGCAGGGCTATTTCGACGCGCTTCGCGGCGTGGTGAAGGAAGTGATCGACGCCGCCCCGACGCTCGCTGATTTGCGAATGATTAAGACGCCGCAAGAAATCGAGAGGATGCGCCTCGCCAACGAGCTCGCTGCGATGGGCATGGCCTACGCGCGCGAAAATATCCGGCCCGGCATGAAAGAAAGCGAAGTGGCGGCCATCATCGAAGGGCACATCCACTCAGTCGGAGTGGGTTATAAAGACAAGGTCGCAATGGCGCGGGCGTTCACACTCGTCTGGTCTGGAAAAGGAATCGCGACTTTCACGGCCACAAGCAACCGGCCCGTTCAAGAACATGAGCCGACCTTGGTGGAAATCTGGGTCTGTGCCGACGGATATTGGACCGACCTCACCAAGAATATCTGCCCGGGTGATTTGACGCCTGAATACACGCAATTGCTTGAGCTATTATTGAGCATCTTCCGTGAAGCAACCGGCGTTCTTCGCGATGGCACGCCGCTTGGCGAGATTGATCGTATCATCCGCGCCCGAATAAACGAGGCCGGCTACACGGGGCAGCCGTCGCACCCGGTCGCCCATGGCGTCGGCGCGCGGGCGCACGAGCCGCCTTACTCGCACAAGGCTGCCCCCGGCACGATGAAGAAGAACATGGTGCTCGCGATCGAACCCGGAATTTACTGGGAGGGCGGCGGCGGGCTGCGGCTCGAAGACAATTTTCTCGTCACGGATACCGGCAGCGAAAAGCTATGCACCGATCCGGACGATTTCCGGGTTTAGCAGGAGGCTCGATTGGCGATTTCTGAATCGCTGGCGAATAACATAGTTGCGCAGGTTCGCGAGGACGAGATCGTCGCCATGGCCTTCGATGTCGTGAACATCGCAAGCCCGACCGGCGAAGAGCTCGAAATGGCGAAGTATATGCGTGGCTCGCTCGAAGCCGCTGGTCTGCAGGTAAGTTGGCAGGAAGTCGAGGAAGGGCGTGCCAACGTCATTGGCCGTTGGGAAGGCACGGGCGCCGGAAAGAACCTGATGTTCAACGGCCACATGGACACATCGAACTCCGGCCGCGAAGCTTTCCTCACCGGAATCGGCTACAAGCCAAAAGCCGTTCTGAAGAACGGAATGATCTACGGGCTCGGCATCTACAACATGAAGGGAGCGCTCGTCTGCTACACGCAAGCAGTGAAAGCGTTACAGCGAGCCGGCGTCCGCCTTTCCGGAGATGTGCTGATCGCCGCGGTCGTGGGCGAGATCGAGAAGACGCAGTGGAGCGATGAATTTGTCGGAAAGGAATATCGGGGATACGGCGCCGGCACCCACTACATCGTGAATCACGGCGTTTTGCCGGACATGTGCATCCTCGGTGAGCCCACGGACATGCAGATCGTGCTTTCGCATTACGGTTCCGTTTGGACGCGCATCGGCACGCGCGGCAGTTACGTTCACACGGCCTTCGCGGCGGGTCGCGAGATGGACGGCTCCATCCGCAGGATGCACGAGGTTCTCGAAGCGATCTACGCGTGGATTCCAGGCTTCGAGGCGCAAACTACGTTCAACGGAAAGCGCGGTGTCGTCAACGTTGGCTGCATACGCGGCGGCTATCCTTGGCGCGCCAGCCGCACTCCCGATCGCACCGACGTTTTCCTCGATTTGCGCATTCCGCCCAACATGGCGCTCGCGGACGCAAGACGGTTGGTGAAATCGCTTGTAATGGATCTTCAGACGCGCTTCCCAGACTATGGAGTTGACTTCGAGACCTATGTTTCCGTACCGGGCGCGCAGATCGCAGAAAATCACGAACTCGTCCGCACGATTGACATCGCGCACACGCGCATCATGGGCTCCGCGCCGCGCCGGGACACTGTTCTATGGTGCTCGGATGCATCCGTGATGACGCGCTTTGGAATCGAGACTCTAAATTACGGTCCGTCCAGCGGCCCTCGCGATGCCGAAGGCGAGAAGGTGGCCGTCGAAACCTTTGTGAATATCACGAAGGTGTACGCCCTGGCGGCGGCAGAGATTTGCGGAGTTATCGAATAGAGTCCTCCAGTAGCGTTTCAGGCCAAGTCTGAGACTTACGCCCTCGGCCGAAGCATGGAGAGTGCATGGTCAGTGCGACTGAAATCGAGAGGCGGACTCGCAACATACGCGATGCAATGGCGCGCGAGCATCTCGACGCTCTAATCGTCTGCGGCAACGAGTACACGGGATTCGAGGGCGCCGTCCGCTATCTCTCCGGATTCGAAATTGTCCACCGTTACGTCTACGTGCTGATGCCGCTGGAAGGAGACTCGCGGCTCATCTTCCCGGCCGAAGCGCGTTGGATCGGCGACAAGAGCAAACCGTGGGTCCGCGAGCATATTTGGGCCGACATTCCTGGAAAATGGATTGCCGATTTTGAGGCCTCGAAGAATTGGAAACGTCTCGGCGTCTACGGCCTCGACGCTGTCATGGCCGTCCGCGACTATCGCGAATTGGTGAAAGGCGCGGCGGAGCTCGTGCCGTTCGATCGGCCGTTTGACATGGCCCGCGCGGTAAAAAGCGACGTGGAACTCGCCGGCATTCGCCACAGCATGGAAATCATCGAGTCTGGTTTCTGGGCGATGCTGGAAAAATACGAGCCTGGCAAAACTGAAGCGGAGATCATGGCCCCCGCCGTGGACCGCTTCTTCGCGGGCGGCGCCGGCTCGCAGATGATGAACATCGTTCTTTCCGGCACAAATGGCGAGGCGCAGGCGCATTTCAAAGTTCCCCGGGATCGCAAAGTCAATGCCGACGACCTTCTTCTCTACTCGCTCGAAATTGCCGGCCCGGAAGGCTATTGGGTCGAGTTTTCAAGGCCTCTGATCCAAGGCAAGATCAGCGCGACCACCAAGCGCATGGCCGACGTATATCCGGAAGCGCTCGAAGCCGCCCGCGTCCTGATGCGCGACGGCGAGCCGATCAAGAATGTCCACCGCGCTGCGGCCGATATCTTCGCGAAGCAAGGCTTCAGCCTCGGCCACCTTTCTGGTCACTCGATCGGCATGACAATGATCGAGCACCCAGCGATTAGCGCGACCAGCGAAACGCTATTGCGCGAGAATATGGTTTTTTCGTTCCACCCGCAGGCCGTTGATCAAGAAGGAAAGGTGTGCCTCTATACGCAGGACACTTACCGCGTCGGCAAGAACGAAGGCGAGAATTTCGCAAGCGCTGACTGGAAATTCTATTCAGGCTCCGAGAGGCCAAGGTAGGCAGACGATGAAGATCTGCATTGTCGGATGCGGCGCGATCGGAAGCATCTTCGGCGCCCACTTGGCGCGGTTGGATGGATTAGAGGTGCACGCGTACGACGTCTCGCAGCAACACGTAGATGCCATCGAGCGCAACGGTCTGAGAATATCCGGCGCCGCTGACTTCACCGTGCGCCTGCATGCCACCTCTGACGCTCGTTCGATCCCCGTTTGTGACTACGGCATCGTCGCAACGAAGAGCACGCATACGAAAACTGCGATCGCGCAGATTTCGCACATATTTGGTGCGACAAGCGCGGTGTGCTCGGTCCAAAACGGCGTCGGGAACGAAGAAATCATTGCCGAGCACGTTAAATACGTTATTCGCGGCACAACTTTTCCCGCCGGCCACATCGTCGAGCCAGGCCACGTCGCGTTCGATATTAATGGCGACACATGGATCGGCCCGTTCGAGCCGGCAAACACTCCGATGTCCCGCGTGACCGAACTCGCGGGAATGCTCACCAAGTCCGGCCTCAACACCATCGCTCTCGAGGATGCCCGCGGCGCACAGTGGACGAAATTGATCTTCAACGCTTCGACAAATCCCGTCGGTGCGCTGACGCTTTTGCATCACGGCGCTGCCACGCGATTTCCCGCTACCGGCCAACTCTTCGACGATTTGATTGCCGAGGGCGAAGCCGTCGCGAGGGCTCTGGGCATCACGCTTCACGGCGATCCGCGCGCCCTCGTTCAGAAAGGTGCGAACGCTCCCGGCAAACACAACGCGAGCATGCTGCAGGACGTGCTCGTTCGCCGTATTACCGAGGTCGACTTCATGAATGGCGCGATCGTCAAGTCGGGCGAAACTGCGGGAGTGCCGACGCCTTTGAACAAAGCCATGTGGGCCTTGATCAAAGGACTCGAGCATTCCTGGACAAATCCTTAAAACTTATTTTGGAAACGGCACGGAGCAAAAAATCCTATGGCAGTTCCCTTCCGAATTGGCGTCTTGCAACTCAGCATGGAACCCGTTGCGGAAACCGTGCAAATGGCGCAGGCGTGCGAGGGCGCCGGATTTGACGCTTTCTGGCTCGCCGAGGCCTACCCCTGGTGGCGAAAACATTCCTACGAGGCGCGGTCGTCCACGGCGATCGCCGCCATTATCGCGCGCGAGACGAAGCGCATTCCCATCGGCTGGGGCATCATCTCGCCTTATACGCGAAACCCCATCCAAATCGCCATGGAGGCGCGCGTGATGCAGGATGTCGCAGGTCCCGGGAGATTCTTCCTCGGACTCGGCGCTTCGAAGATTTTCATGAAAGAAGCGGGCGAGGGCGAAACCGGCAAGGGTGCCGGCCCCGCGACCGTGATGAAGGAAAGCATTGAGATTATTCGCGGCGTTCTCGGCGGCGAAGAATTTCACTATGAAGGCAAAGTCTTCGACGCGCACGTGCCCGCGCTCAAGCCTGACGCACACGTCGGTCGCGATCCAGTTCCAATTTACATCGGCGCGACAGGCCCGGTCCTTCAGCGAATGGGCGGAAGTATGGCGGATGGCCTTCTGACGGCTAGCATCACGACGCCTGATTTCATCCGCTGCTCCCGAACGATTATGGAGGAAGGCGCGCGAAAGGCCGGCCGCGACCCGGCGAATCAAGACCTCGGCGCAGTAATAGTGGGCAGCGTGGGCAAGGATCCAAAGCGAGCGCGCGATGGTGCGCGCGAAATGGCCTCGATGTACCTCGCGAACAAGGTTCAGAACATCCGCGGCTCAGCCGACATGCTGCTCGAAAAAGCAGGACTGAGCTTCGACGAGATCCGGCCGATTGCCGACGCAATGGAGAGCGGCGGCCGCAAAGCAGCGGCTCGAGCGGTCACGGACGAAGTCTTCGAGAAGGTCCGCCCCATTGCCGGCACGCCTGAGGATTGCGTTCGTCGCATCCAGGAGTATCGCGATGCGGGCTGCACGCACATTCTGCTGGAGCTTTGGGGCGACGATCGCCTGGAGCAGGTCAAGCTTTTCGGCGAGGCCGTACTCCCACACTTTAAGCATTGAGAAGCGAAGGCGACTCACGAGGTGTGCAGTAACTGCGGTTTGCTCTGCCCCTCGCCGGTCGGACCGGGTCTTAGTGTCCGCCGATCGAGTCGCGGACAACACCGTACCTTCCGCCCCACTCGTCAGTCATCTGATTTCGAATTTCCCAAAGTTCCGGAAAGAACTTGACGCGTTGCCCTTCGTTGAGGAGTTCTACGCCGCGGCCCTTCAGCGATTTCGCGCCGAGTCCGATTGTGCGGTGAATGAGTTGAATGTGGCAGAAACGGAATCGTTGGAAAAGTTCGTCAAATTCCGCGAGCGCCTCAGCGACCACGTAGGCATCCGAATGGGAGTATCCGGAGTCGTAGATCTTCTCGACGGTCAGATCATGCTTGTCCAGGTAATGGGTTCTGAATGACTCCCAAAGTGGCTGGTGCATTTTCAATAGCGTCCGAAAGCCCGGCGATTCCTGCCCGCTTCCGTTCCCGAGTTGCAGGCGAATTTCCTGGTATTCCTTGGGCGACATCGTCTCCAGCAGATCGAGCTGATTGATCATCAATCGCAGCGCGATATGCACGCGCCGGAAAAGCGTGATCACGCGATTCGTGTTTTCCTGCTGAATATAATCGTCAATGTCGAGGAGCGTGTAGGCAATCAGTTTCATCCACAATTCTTCGACTTGGTGAACCACCTGAAACTGTAGTTCATCGCCGTTGCAGAAATCCTTGAACTCCTTCTGGCAGTGCAGCAGAGATTTGGTATTGATATAAATTTCGTAATCCAGCGTCCCTTCGCCGTTCATCGTTGCGTAAAAGTGCTCGCGGTCCATACATTCTCCTGAGGTTCCTGCAATTTCGAGAACTGACGCCGCGCGCCGCGACGCAAAATCATCATATAGCAGATTGTTTGCCGAGAAGTGCGCACGCGGAAAGGAAGCGCCGAAAACGCAGCCAAGTCAACCGGACGTCAGCTCCCGCAAATGGCGCTGACGATCGCGCGGAATTCCCCGTCGGTGAGCAGGCCGCGTTTCTCGATTCCCTTCCGTTTCACCGCCGCGAGCACCGCCGCACGTTGCGCTTCTGATACATCCAATCCGAGCTCGCGGCTCTTGATCGCGATGCTGTCGAGCCCGCTCTTCTTTCCCAGCACGATTTCGCGCCGCGCGTGAACGATCTCCGCCGAAAACGGCTCGATTGCTTCCGGAATATGAAATTGGCTGGCTACCGCTCCGCTCTCCCGCATGAACAGATTCTCGCCAACAACGGGCTTCCACGGCTCGAGCGCGTAACCCGACACGCTCCGCACATGACGCGACACTTCCCGAATTCTCTCGAGATTCAATTCCGTCTCGACGCCATAAATACACTCGAGCGCCATCGCTACTTCGCCGAGGCCGGCATTCCCGGCACGCTCGCCCATTCCGTTTATCGTTCCCTGAATCCAGTTCGCACCGGCGCGGACCGCCGCTACAGCGCACGCCGTGGCGAGTCCAAAGTCATTGTGCCCGTGGAAATGAAGTGGAACCGCCGGCCCGAGCCACTCTCTCACCTGCGCGACGAGGTAGCCAACGGCTTCAGGCCCGCAAGCTCCAATCGTATCTACAATCACGGCTTCTTTTGCGCCTGCTTCCATCGCGGCGACATAAAGCGAGCGCAAGTGGCCCAACTCGGCTCGCGTGCCATCCACAGGAAAAAACGCCACCGCCAAGCCGTGCTTTACAGCGTGGCCCACCGCATCCGCAGCGCGTCGAATCGATTCTTCGGCGGTAATCCCGTACGCGCGCAGCTTGATTTCGCTCGCCGGAATCTCGATAACGGTTGCGCGCGCCCCCAGCCTGATCACCTCATCGAGATCGGCTTGGACGGCCCGCGCAAATCCCCAAATCTCGGCGCGTAACCCGGCTCGGCAAACCAGACCGAAAGCTTCCGCGTCGTCGGCCGAGACTCTCGGGAATCCGGCTTCAATCCGTCCTATTCCAAGAGAATCCAAAAGCCGCGCGATCTCGAGTTTCTGCTGCGGATCGAGAGCCACGCCGACCGTTTGCTCGCCATCGCGAAGAGTGGTGTCGTAAAAACGAACTGGCCCCTTTCTCGATGCGCTGGGACCGATACGCGCCGGATCGTTCAGTGCGCTTACCCAGATTTTGCGGTCGCCGCCGTCTTCCATTGCTCCCTCAAACTATCCCGCAGTAGCCGGCTTCTTCCCGTACGCCTGTTCCCAGGAAATCACGGGGTTTCGCAGGATGCCGATCCGCTCGATTTCGCACTCGACGACGTCGCCCGGCTTCAGAAACAGCGACTTTGGATCGTCGCTGAACGCCGCCACGCCCGACACGGTTCCGGTCGAAAGCACATCCCCCGCGCTGTATCCCATCGGCGAGTAATGCGCCACAATCTCCGGAATCTTCACTGACATTTTCTTGGTGTGTGATTGCTGCCGGACTTTTCCGTTCACCCGCAATTCCATCGCAAGGTCGTTAGGATCTGGAATTTCATCGGCGGTCACGATCCACGGTCCAAGCGGGCAGAACGAATCGATCCCCTTGCAAAAACTGAATACGCCAGATTTCATTTCCCGGCGCTGAATATCGCGCGCGGTGATGTCGTTGAAAATCACATAGCCGCCGATGTAGTTGGCAGCGTCGGCGGCGGAAAAGTGGCGCCCCGCCTTCTTCAGAACCACCGCCAGTTCAAGTTCGTAATCGAGTTCTTCGGTAAGATGCTCGGGATAAATCACCGGCTCGTCAGGGCCGATTATCGCGTCAACGTTCTGGAAAAATACAATCCAGGGCAGCACCGGATGGGAGAATCCCGCCTTTTGCGCTTCTTCATGATGTTCGCGAAAATTCCCAGCCGTATGAAAGAATTTCTTGGGCGCGATCGGAGCTTTTAATTTTATTTCTTCGGTCCGGTAGAAGAGCCGCTCACCCGATGGGCCAGTTGCCCGTGAACCAGAGTCCATCGCATGCTTGAGCGCCGCCCGGGCGGCATCCAAGCTCTGATCGCCGCCTTCGAATAGCCCGCGCATGTCGGCCGGAACTCGCGCATCCGCGACTCGATAGGCCGCCGGGTCCCGTTCCACTTCTCGCAGATACGAAGCGTAGGCGAAATTCAAATCAACGATGCGACCATCCGGCGCCAGCGCACCGATCCGCGTCTGCCTCGGGCCCGTTTCAAACGTCACCAATTTCATGTGCCAGACTTCCTTCGGCTCTGCCAACAATTTCAGCCGACGTTAATCTATCGCATCCTCGCGCACGCCCAAAGTTCAAACTCGACGCACTCAGCGCACTGGATCTTCGATTTGCATTTACGGAATAAGAGCGCCGGCTCTCTTGATGAATCAACCGGCGACTTGAGGAGATTGGAATAATTTAGCGCAAATTGAGCACGAGGAGCTTCGGCTCGGTCATTTCTTCGATTGCATACCGCAAGCCTTCCCGGCCAAGTCCCGAGTCTTTGATTCCGCCATACGGCATGTGGTCAATCCGGAACGACGACATCTCTCCGACCATCAGACCGCCGACTTCAAGTGTCTCGTAGGCCTGGAAAATCAGCTTCGCGTCGCGAGTGAATAGCCCAGCTTGCAATCCGTAAGGCGAATGATTCACGCGCCGGAGCGCGTCCGTGAAATCGTCGTACGCATCAATGATGACCACCGGCGCAAACACTTCTTCGCAGCTGACTCGCATATCGGGTTTCGTATGCGTAAGCACTGTGGGCTCGATGATCGCGCCGCGGCGCTTCCCCCCCGCCAGGAGCTTTGCGCCGCCCGCGACTGCCTCCTCAATCCACAATGCGGCCCGCTTGGCTGCATCCTCATTGATCATTGGCCCGACGTCGGTTGATTCTTCGCGCGGATCGCCGACTTTTAATTTCGCCACTCTCGCCAACAACGAAGCTGTGAATTGATCCTCAATGGCGCGCTGCACGTAAATGCGTTGCACAGAGATGCAGCTCTGTCCCGAATACGAGAATCCGCCGATGGCGCATCGTTCCGCCGCGTAGTCCACATCGGCATCGCTGTGCACCACCACCGCAGCATTCCCGCCCAGCTCGAGCACGACTTTCTTCTTCCCGGCCTTTTGCTTCAACCCCCATCCCACAGCACCGCTGCCGGTAAACGTCAGCAGCTTGAGCCTGTCGTCCATTGCCAGCCGCTGCGCATCATCATTTGAAAGTGAAAGGACATTCAGCGCCCCGGCGGGCCACCCGGCTTTCTCGACCACCTCCGCGAGCAAGAGTGCCGTCAACGGCGTTTTCGGCGCGGGCTTGAGAACCATCGTGCAGCCCGCAGCGATAGCGGGCGCGACCTTGTGGGCAACGAGGTTCAGCGGAAAATTGAACGGCGTGATCGCGGCAATTGGGCCAATCGGGAAGCGCCGCAGGATGGCCGTTCGTCCCACGGTGGAGGGCATCAAATCCATCGGGATCCATTCGCCGCCGATTCGCACGCTCTCTTCCGCTGCGTACGCAAACGTAAAGACCGCGCGCTCGGTTTCGGCGCGTGCCGTTTTCACGGGCTTGCCCGCCTCCGTCGCGATCAATTTCGCAAATTCTTCCACGCGTGCCGCGATCCCATCGGAAATGGCGCGCAGAATTCGCTGGCGCTCGTACGCTGCCATCCGGCGCGTCGTCTCAAACGCGCGCACGGAAGCTGATATGGCTCGCTCGAGCTGTTCGGGTGTCGTCCAGTAAGTCACGCCGGTCGGGCTGCCGTCGTAGGGCGAGAAAACTTCGAGAGGAGTTCCTCCTCCGATCCATTCTCCGTCCAGGAGGAAAGGATAGGACTTGATCGGAACTTTCGCGGAAAATGACATCGGGGCCTCCCGGGGTTCCCGCACTTCAAGCGTGCCGCGTCCCGGCGCTTGCATGTGTTTCGCTGACGGCGCCGAGCGCCCCTTCGAGAACATCGAGCCCCTCGTCGAACTCGGCTTCCGAAATCACCAGCGGCACCAGAAGCCGAATGACGTTGCCGTACGTCCCGGCGGAGATCGTCAGCAAACCATGCTCGTAACAATATCGCATGATTTGTTCCGTCTCGTGCTTGGCAGGCTCGCGTGTCTCGCGCGACGTGACGAGCTCGATCGCTCGCATCGCGCCCAGGCCCCGTATCTCCCCGATGATAGGCCAGCGGCGTTGCCAATCCATTGCGCGCGCTGTGAATTTCTCGCCGAGCAACTCGGCGCGGGCGCTGAGGTTCTCTTCTTCCATCGTCTCGATCACGGCAAGCGCGGCGGCGCAGGACAAAGGATTGCCGCAAAAAGTCCCACCCAGGCCGCCAACGCCGGGCGAATCCATGATTTCAGTGCGTCCCGTCACCGCCGCGAGCGGCATGCCGCCGCCCAGCGACTTCGCGGTTACAAGCAGGTCCGGCTCGATGCCGTATCGCTCGCACGCAAACAGCCTGCCGGTGCGGCCGAATCCCGTCTGCACTTCATCCGCAATGAACAGAATGCCGTGTTTCTTGCAAATATCCTGAAGGATGTGCAAGAACTCACGCGGCGGCGTGACGAACCCGCCTTCACCGAGCACCGGCTCAACGACGACGGCTGCGACTGCCGATGCGGCCACGACGCGCTTGAATGTGTCCTCGAGGTGTCGCGCGCAGAACACTTCGCACGACGGGTACTTCAGCGAATACGAGCAGCGATAGCAATACGCGTAAGGAATCCGGTAGATGTCGCTCGCGAACGGCTCGAATCCGGCTTTATATGGCTGCGTTTTGCTTGTCAGCGACATCGTCAGCATCGTGCGGCCGTGAAACGCATCCTCGAAACAGATGATTGCGGGACGCCGCGTGTGGCACCGCGCGATTTTGATCGCGTTCTCGATCGCTTCCGCTCCGCTATTGACCAGGATCGTCTTCTTCGGATAATCACCCGGCGCCAGGACATTTAATTTCTCGGCCAGTGTGATGTAGTCGGCATACGGCGCAACGCTGAAGCATGTGTGCAGGAAGCGGTCCACCTGCGCGCGAATGGCGGAGACAACTCGGTCCGCGCGATGACCAACGTTCGAACAGCCAATTCCACCCGCGAAATCAATGAAGCGATTGCCGTCCACGTCTTCTACGGTCGCGCCCTCGGCGCGCGCGGCGAACACAGGCGTGGCGTGATAGATCCCGCGCGGCACAGCACGTTCGCGGCGCCGCATTAATTCCTGCGATTTCGGTCCGGGTATCGAAGTGCGAAGTTGAATTGTAGCCATCTCAGTACCATCCAATCGGCTGTTCGTTGAGATTGATGTGGACTTGCTTCGTCTCGAGATATTCGTCAATTCCCCACGGGCCAAGCTCGCGGCCGAATCCCGATTGTTTGTAGCCGCCCCACGGCGCTTCGACGTACGTCGGCTGCATGTGATTCACCCAGACGATGCCCGCGCGCAGGGCCTTCACAACGCGGAAGGCCTTAAAAATATCGCGCGACCACACGGCCGCGGCCAATCCGTAGGGCGTTGCATTGGCGACGCGCACGGCTTCGGCTTCGTCGCTGAACGGAATCACCGACGCGACCGGCCCAAAAATTTCCTCTTGTGCGATCCGGGCGGAGTTGTCCACATCGTAAAATACCGTGGGCTCGACGTAAAATCCCTTTGCGAAACCCTTCGGGCGCGCGCCGCCGGCTGCGAGTTTGGCTTCTTTTTTGCCGATATCGAGATAAGAGGAAACGCGATCGTATTGATCTTTGCTCACTAGCGGGCCCATTTTCGTTTCGCGCTCGAGTGGCGGGCCGAGGCGGATCGTTTTCGCCTTGGCCGCCATCGCTTCCACAAACTTCGGATAAATCGAGCGCTCCACCAAAATTCGGCTGCCCGCCGAGCACACTTCGCCTTGATTGATGAAAACGCCGAACAGTGCTCCGTCAATCGCGGCGTCGAAATCGGCGTCGGCGAAAAAGATATTGGGGGATTTTCCGCCGAGTTCGAGAGTGACGCGCTTCACGGTGTCTGCTGCCATCTTGACGATCTGCTTGCCGACCGATGCGCTGCCTGTGAATGCAACTTTGTTCACATCGGGGTGCCTGACGAGCGGCGCGCCGCATGTCTCGCCGAAGCCGGTAATGATGTTAACGACGCCGGGGGGAAGGCCCGCGTCCGAGAGCCAGTTGGCGAATTCGAGAGCCGTGAGCGGCGTTTGCTCGGCTGGCTTGAGGATGCAGGTGCAGCCCGCTGCGATGGCGGGTGCGAGCTTCCAGGCCGCCATCAAGAGAGGATAGTTCCAGGGAATAATCTGCGCGGCCACTCCGATTGGCTCGCGCAGCGAAAGGCTCAACGCGTTGTCTGGAACAGGGTTCACCTGTCCAACCACTTTCGTCGCCAGCCCGCCGTAGTATTCGAAGCATGTGGCGCAATCGGCGATGTCATATTCCGCTTCGACGATCGGCTTGCCGGTATTGCGGCATTCGAGTTCGGCCAGCATGGCGGATTCTTTTCGTACGCGTTCCGCGAGGCGAAAAAGAATTCGCCCGCGTGCCTGGGCGGTGGTTTGCGGCCAGGCGCCGGAATCGAAGGCCGTGCGCGCCGCGGCGACAGCACGATTGACGTCTTTCTCATTGGCGTTCGGAACTTCGGCGATAGTCTCTTCGGTGGACGGGTCAATCACTGGAAAATAGGCGCCGCTCTCGCTTGGCGACCATTCTCCATTTATATAGAGCTGATACTTGCGAACGCTCGTCTTCGCTTCGGTTGCCATCACGATCTCCTACGTCGAATTTCGATTAAACGCGACCGGCAGCCGCTGCTTCCGTGCTTTTGCGCCGGCCGTATACAAAAAAGAAAAATGCGGCGAGGCCGATAAATAGCGCCGTTCCGCCGAACATCCACAGTTCGTACAAAGGCACGGATCGAATCTGCTGCGCCGGAAAAAACGCCACGATGATGGCCAAGATCGTCGTCGTCAGCCCGCTCAATCCCGAAAGAACCAGCACGCGCTTGCTGTAGCGGCCCTGCACAAACGATTCGCCGAAAGCAAGCTTGAGCAACGCGCCAAAAATATAGATGAACGGCACCAACTGCAGAACGACCGCGAGCGACAGCAGCTTCTGAAAAGTCTCTTGAACGCTGCCACCAAGAAAATTGAGTCCCACTAGCAATATCGAAACGATCGCATGCACGATTAACGCGGCGTACGGCGTCCCATAACGCGGGTGAACTTTGCCGAGCCACGACGGCAAATAGGAATCGAGTCCCGCCACAAAAGGAATCCGCGCCGACCCCGCCAGCCAGGCCGAGGCGATTCCGGCGATTGAGAAACTCAGCATCAAGGCGAACGGCGCGACAATCCATGCGACGCCCACTCGGCTCGCCATGTGGGCCACCGCCTGCACGATTCCCTGAAGCACGCTGATGTCATTCTTGTTGACCGCCATCAATAGCGTCACCGTCGCCGCGATATACAGCGCGCCGGAAATCACGCCGCCCCACGCCACCGCGACTGGCAAGTTCCGCTCGGGTTCCTGAATTTCATCGCCCATTACGGATGCAAGTTCAAGCCCGACGAGACCAAAGCAAATGACGCCGAACGAATTCAGCACAAATCGCGGATCTTTCGGAATGTGAAAGTCAGACGCAGTGACGGTTGTGCCGAAACGCGACCAGATAACGATGCCGAGAATCACCAGTGTCGCAGCTGCAACGCCGGTGCCGATCCCGCCGAGGTTGTTCACCCATTTTCCAACGCCGAGACCCCAGATGTTCAGCACCACCAGCAAGCCAAACAGCACGAGAGAAACGGTTACCGTGAACGCTTTGTTGTCGGCAAGCGCCTCATGCCCCGGTCCAAGCACGAACACCGACACGCCAACAAAATAGAGGAGGACAGTCGGAACGTACATCATGTTGTTCGTCCAGTAGCACCAACCGGAAAGGAAGCCGTGAAAATCGCCGAACACTTCCTTGGCCCACAAATAGACCCCGCCCTCGCCAGGATAGCGATGAGCAAGTTCGATCACCGCAATCCCCTGCGGCCAAAAGAAAAGCACGAGCGCGATCAGCCAGAGCCACACAGTCACGCCGCCATTCGCGGCGATACTCGGCACCACGTTGAGGTTGAACACAGCCACAACGAACAGCGCCACCAGATCCCATCGGCCCAGCGCGCGCTTCAGATGAGGCTGTGCGATCACCGGTGCGTCAGCGGACAACGATCGCACCTCCTTTCCGTGCGGCGACTTTTTCGATTACGGCGCTCAGCGCGCAGCGGCTGCCGTGCGTTCTCGCTGCGCTGCCGCCAATGCCGGTGCGACTTCGGCAAAGCACTCGAGATGCCGGTCAATATCGGCGTCGGTGTGCGCCACCGAGATCGTCCACTGCTCGTCCCACCAGTAAGGCTGCGGCATTACGCCGCGATTCGTCATCGCAAACCAATAATGGCGCCAAAGATCCGTGTCGGCGCCGAGCCAATCGCGATAGTTGCGAATCGTCTTCGGGAAGAACATCAGCGCGCCGTTCGAGCCTGCGCCGATCACATACGAAACGAGCCCCGTCTTGTCGAGCTGCTTCTGGTAGCCATCTACGAGCCTCTTGTTCAACCGTGTGACGTGCTCGTATGCAGCAGGTGTCAAAACCTCGCGGAAGGTCGCGAGCCCCGCGGCCATTGCTACCGGATTCGTGTTGTAAGTACCGCCATGAAACACGCGATGATCCGTGATCAAATTCATGATCTCGCGTCGCGCCCCGAACGCCGCGAGAGAAAAGCCCCCGCCGATCGATTTGGCGAGGCACACGATGTCCGGCTTGACGCCGAAATATTCGCACGCGCCGCCGCGGGCGAGTTTCGCTCCCGTCTTCACTTCGTCGAAAATAAAAAGCGCGCCATGCTTCTGGGTGATTTCTCGCAGTCCCTTGTGATAGCCAGGATCGGGCATCAGAATTCCGACGTTCATCATGATCGGCTCGACGATGACGGCGGCAATCTCGCCGGGATACTTGGCAAAGAGCCGCTCGACACCCGCCAAATCGTTGAATTGCGCGACCACAGTGTTCGCGAGCGTGGCCTTGGTTACGCCTTCGCCGCCCGGAACCGAGTTTGGAAAGTTAGGGTCTCCGACTTCCTTCAACTTCGGCTTGACCGAAACCAGCGCGGAATCGTGCAAGCCGTGATAAGCGCCTTCCATCTTGATGATGCGATCGCGGCCCGTTGCCGCGCGAGCAAGACGAACCGCGTGCATGGTGCATTCCGTGCCACTGTTGCTGAACCGCACCATATCGACCGGAAAGCGAGCGCAAATTTCTTCCGCGAGCGCATTCTCGGCATCGTGCGGCATGCCGAACATCGTGCCAGTCGCAAGTTTTTCCTGCACGGCCTTGATCACCGCAGGATGGCAATGCCCGGCCATGAGCGCGCCGAAACACAGATTGAAATCAATGTATTCGTTCCCGTCGACGTCGTGGATGTGGCCGCCTTTGCCGTCCTTCACAAAAATCGGGTACGGGTCGTAGGCGCGATAGTTGCTCGCGACGCCCAGGGGTATCCGGTTTGTGGCTTTCGTGTGCGCCTCGCGCGATTTCGGCGTGCGCTTCTCGTAAGTCTGAATTTCCTTTTGTAGCGCTTCGTGCATACGGCCCTCCCGGGGCAAATCTTAAACTCGTCGAAATGTTTGCAGGCTCAGTTGCGGCCCGCTCTTATCTTCCAGTGTCGAACCGGCATGTCTCTCTTCGCCAGCTCATCGAAAAATGGCTCCGGCGGCACGACATTTTCGGGCGCCTGCACGCCAACGCCGTTGAATTGTCCGCGCCCCAGCATCAAAGCCGCGACGGCCGCGGGAAACCCCGTGTCGCGGGCTACTGCCGAGAAGGCCGGCTTGCGCGTGTATCGCGCCGTGGATTCCGCCGCCGCAGCGACGCGCCTGCCATTCTTCCGGCCGCGCACGACCACGCGAATCGCCTCGACATCCTTCGCGCTCACCTTGGGTGCCTTTCGATTTAGCAGTGCGAGCAACACCTCGCGCGGAGCCACGCAAGTTCCATTGACGGGCAATGGCTCGCGGCTCGCGAATCCCACTTCGGTGAGATTCCGGACCAGACCCACAAATTGTGGATCGTAGTTGATCTTGAAATGCACTTCGCGGACGCCCTTGCTCCGAAAACTGCTCGGCAGCGTGCCCAGCTCCGAATGTATTGAATTGCGCAGCGTCACGCGCCCAATCGGTTCTGGAAAGCGCTCGACAACCGGATCAGAAAGCATCGGCCGCTCGATGTAGCGTCCATTTCGAAACACAACCGGCGTCATCGTCAGCTCATCGAGGATCGTCGCAATCGAAAACGTATAAGCGATTGGGCTGTCGTAGAGACGCAAGTCCGCGGACGCGTTGAACACGTCAATCGAATCCACGCGATCCATCGAGTCGCAGAGAAAACGCGCCATGATGTTCGTCGTGCCGGGCGCGCCGCCCATCCCCGCAATCGCGATTCGCCCAATCCGGCGGAAATCGGCGTCCATCGCGAATTGCTTCTTGGTCATGTGATAAAGCCCGCCGAGGTCGAGATAATTCACTCGCGCCGCGAGCGCCGCATTCATCACATCGAGATTCCAATTGTACTGCGTGCAATTCACGACTGCCGTCGAGCCGTGCAGGAGTCTCGCCAGCTTGGCGGTATCCCGGACATCGGCGAACGCCGCTTTGGTCTTTCCGCGTCCAAACTGGCGCGCAACGTCTTCGGCCCGATTCCGGTCAAAATCAGCAACGATCAGATTCTCAACGTCCCCGGCCCGCGCCAAATCGCAAACGACCGCGCGGCCCATCATCCCTGCTCCCAGAACGGTGATTTTCATGTTTGCTTTCGGGGTCCAGAGCGGACGTCCAAATATGCTTATTCACGCGCGAAAGCGACGAGCCTCTTTGGAAGCCCCTCGCCCGTGATGACTTCGTGTCGTTCTAGAACATCAACTTCAACCCGAACTGAATGACGCGCGGATCTTCGCGGGTCTTCAGTATCAATCCAAACGTGCCACCTTGGTTCACTCCGTTCACGAAGTTGGCCGCGCCATCCGTGAAGTTGCCATCTGGATTCGCGAACTGAGTGTGATTCCAGGTGTTATAGAACTCCGCCCGGAACTCAGACTTCCAGCGTTCATTGAATGGCGTCTGCTTCGAGATGACAAGATCGGTATTGCTGATCGCTGGACCGCAACAAAGCGCATGAGGAACATTGCCAAAACCCCCTGCAGTGGGATCGCTGAAGTTTGAGGAGAGGAACCATTGAGAGTTATTCGACTTCGGATTCACGAACTGGATCTTGCCGGTGACCTGCGGAGTATTCGCATCTTCAAAGAAGACGCTGCTCATCAACTCGGCGTCGTTCGCGTCTTCTACGCGTATCGGGAACCCGCTCTGATAGATAATGATTGCCGATGCGCCCCAACCGTCCAGCGCCTTCCCCGCGAAGCCCGAATACTTTGGTATGGGCAGATTCCAGATCGGGCTGACTACGAAACGATGCTTTGCGGAGAGAAGTGAATCACCTCGAGTCGCCTCAAAATTGATCGGGTTAAGCTCGTTTTCGAATGACGCGCCCTGGTCAATCGCCTTGCTGAACGTATAGGACGCCTGGAAACTCAAGCCATGCGAATAATTCCTATCCAGAGAAATCTGGAGGCCGTTGTAGTTCGAATTGGCCATCGTGTCTTCCTGAAAGATGTTGCTGAACACCGGCACACCATCTGGTGGGCAGCCAGTGCCCGTGAGCGGCTGGCAGTTGGGCGACGAATACTTTCTCAGTCCAACGAGCGTCACCCCTCCAGCAGGGGCAAATGTGCCCCCTGAGAGACAATTGCCGCCCGATCCCGCGTTATAAGGCAAGTAGAGACCGTTACAGCCGGTGACCACCGAGACACCCGGAGGCGGAGTGTAGATCGGGATCGGTGTTCCCCCCGGGACGAAGTAAGAACTGTCCGAACCGAAGGTTCCACACGTTCCCGAGCCAAGGATGTTGTTCAGTTGCAAACACGTCTCGGGATTTCCGTAGTTTAGGTCGTGCGAAGCGAGCAATCGGTGGGCCTGGGTCCCAACGTAGGCTACGCGGAAGACCATGTCCTTGCTCACCTGCCGCTCGATCGTTAGGTTGTACTGTTCGGCGTACTGCGTGCGCAGGTTCGGAGTGAATTCACCATAGAGCAGAATCGGACGGAACGATGCCCAGTCCACACACCCCGCAGGACCGCCTGCGCCGGGGCATGGCGTCTGGGGCGTCTGCTTGATAATTCCCTGAAATGGGTTCGGGGTGTACGGTCCGGTAGTCGGGTCGCTTGATTGCGGCAAAAACGGCAAATTGAAGTTTGGAAAGCTCGAGAATGAACTCCCGCCGAAAGGGGGCTCCGCGCTGAATTGTTCGAGGACGAGTTGTTCCATCGGGTTGTAAAAGAGACCGAACCCCGCACGGATGCTCGACTTGCCTGTGCCGCCGAACAGTTTCCCGAGGAAGCCCTCCGTCGTAGACGGCGACCATGCCATACCGATGCGGGGCGCAAATGCTTTGTAATAAGTCGAGGTCAAGCCTTGCGGAACGCCTTTGTCTCCCGGGAACACGAGCCCCAGTGGGAACACTGAGTTCTGAGCGCTATTCTGACCGCAATCTCCTGGCGAAAACCCAGCGGCCTCCGAACCTGACGTAAAAATCCAGCACGGATATTGCGTCGTGACCTGTCCGGGACGGAAAGTCTGTAGACGGTTGCCGGTGTCGTAGTACGGAGTATTCAGCTCCCAGCGGAGTCCGTAGTTGATGGTCAGACTGGGTTTGATCTTATAGCTATCTTGCACGAAGAGATAAAAGGCTGTGTTCCGGAGCGTTTCGCCCTGCGCAGCGCCCTGCGAATAGGAGTTCGGTACGCCGAGAAAGTAGTCAGCGTAGCCGTCCTGATATCCAAGATCATTCGGGCCCGCAGTGCTGATGAAACTAAAGTCGCCGTTGATGTTGTAGTAGAGGAACTGATTAAAGTAAGCGCGGCGAACGTCCCCGCCGAATTTCAGCGTGTGGTTCGCGTAAGTCTTCGTGTACGTGTCGGTCCACTGGAAGGAGTTTCCGGTCTGCGGAAGCTCGCCTTCGAAATTGTTTCCGATTGCAAACCCACCCGACACGTTAATGAAGGGAACTCCCATGTGGCCAGGAATGTTCGTCGTGATCCCCAGCGACGGATTCGTCGGATTCGTAAAGCAATTGGCTGAGGGTACCGCAGACCCGCACGCGTCTTGGACGCTTGCCAGCGTAGCAAGCGGATGGTTGAGACTGCCCTGCCCCTCTCGGAAATAGTTAAATCGAATTTCGTTCACCGCGCTGGTCCCCAGAGTCCAAGTGTGGGATACGTTCCACTGCTGGCCCCGAGTGCTCGTGAGGGCCGGAAAGCCTGGAAGGTTCGCCCCGGCCGCCTGGAAGGTTGAGAATGGAACCGTATCGCTGTCGTTGTTGAAATAGTAGTACACGGTGAGCTGCTGCGCGGCAGTGAGTTTCTGATCGAATCGAACCGTGGACTGATTCACGTATTCCGTCTCATTCGGGACAGTGCTTATGGTACTCGTGCCGAACGGCGCGACATACTTGTTATAGAGGGCAAGAGCCGTCGGGTCAAAACACTGAATCGGTACTACGCCGTTCGGAAAGATATTTGAATACTGCGTGGTCGGTGAGGCAACGATAGCAATACCGCCTTCGGCAGTGACCGCCTGCTGGCACGTTTGGCCGCTGGATCCGGTGGACCGGCTCGCGAGTTGGCTCGCGAATGCCGGATCGGTCAGCAGTCCCGAAAATCCACCCCCCGGCCCGAAGTTTCCCGTCGCCTCGCTCGAGGACGGCAGCGGGACTGAACCCGAAGAGTCGCCCTGTATTCGGCGATTGCCTTCGTAAGATCCAAAAATAAATGACTTGTCCTTCTTGATAGGCGCCCCGAGCGTTCCACCGAACTGATTCTGGTGATAATCCGCGACGAACGGATCGAAATAGCCGCGGTCATTGAGAGCGGTATTGCGAAGGAATTCGTACATATCTCCATGCACTTCATTCGTGCCCGATTTCGTCACCACGTTGACGATGGAACCGGAATTCCGTCCGTACTCTGCGTCGAAAGTATTCGTAATAACCCGAAATTCTTCGATGGCATCCGGCGAAGGTTGAATCGCGGGAGCGTTCACAAAAATGTCGTTCGCGTCGCCGCCGTTGACCATGTAGTTGTTTGATCGCCCGCGGCCACCATTGACCGAGACCACGCCCGGATTGCTGCTCCCGTAGAAGAGGTCCGCGCCAAGCTGGGATTGCACACCAGGCTGCAATTGAAGAAGCTCGTAGGCATTGCGCGTACTAAGCGGAAGTTCACGAATGGATTGATCGGTCATCACCGCGCCGATCTGCGTGCTCGTGGTCTCGACCTGCACGGCGTTCGCCTCGACCGTCACCGTCTCGGTCGCGCCGCCAACCTGGAGCGTCGCGTTGACGAGGGCGACGTGGCCGATATCAACAGCCAAATCCTTCACCGCAAATTTCTTGAAGCCGGACGCGTCTATCGTAACCAGATAATGCCCTACAGGCAGTTCGACGATTTCGAATGCACCGTCTTTATCCGCGGCGATCGAGCGCGCGGTGTCCGTCCCGAGGAGTGTCGCGGTCACCTGCGCTCCCGGCACAATCGCGCCCGACGGATCTTTCACCGTTCCGCGGATCGCGCCGGTAGTCTGCGCCGCCGCAACGTTCGAAAAAAGAAGCACCCCCAGAAACGCAAGAACGCACACCCCACCCGTCGCTCTTCTTCTCATTTGCGCTCCTTTGCGACTCATCCCCACTCGTAGGAAATTGCTTTGTTCCCCGAGATTTTAATTGCGCCGTGAGAAAAAACCTTACTATAATCCGCGAACCTTAGTGTAAGGGTTGCAGGTTGTCAAGGAATTTCGCGTGGCCGCCGCGCCTGGTCGCTCGCAAAAAATGAATCGGACGCATGGATTTCTTCGCATCAGCGACGTCGCGCGTCTGGTCGGCGTTTCCCCCTCTGTCTTGCGCACTTGGGAGACCGTCGGACTCATCACACCGGTCCGAACCGATAGCCGCTACCGCCTTTTCACCTCGCGCGACGTCCGCTTGCTGAAGCGCGCTCAGTTCCTCCGTCGCGCTCGCGGCATGAACGCCCCCGCGATCGTTCACTTGCTTCGATCGGAAGGCCTGCTCGCAAATCGCGCGCCCGCAAAGCCAGGTCCCGTCGGCCCGCGCCTCCGTCGCTTGCGCCTCAAGACGGGCCACTCACTTTCGCAGGTCGCAAAAACTGTCTCGGTTTCTGTCGGTTTTCTGAGCGCTCTCGAGCGCGGCCATATGAGCGCCTCGGTCGCCACTCTTTTGCGCCTCGCGAATTTTTATCGCGTCAATATTCTTTCGCTGTTCGATGCCGCAGCGGCAAGCCCAAGCCGCGTTCGTCCCACCGAACGCAAGGTTCTCGAAGCGGGTCCCGGAGTTCGCATGGAATTACTCGCGTGGGGCGATGCCGTGATGGAGCCCCACCTGTTCCGCATCGCGCCCGGCGCGGGCAGCGGAGATTCATATGCCCACGAGGGCGAGGAGTTTCTCTACGTTCTTCGCGGCAGCCTGGAAATCGCGCTCGAAGGCGGCGAACCCGTCCTATTGCGCGCCGGCGATAGCTTCTATTTCGCGAGCAACACGCGTCACCGTTGGGCGAATCGCGGCAAACGAGAAGTGTCTGTTCTCTGGGTTAACACGCCGCCGACATTTTGAACGAAGGAGCCTCGATGATGATGAGCCGTCAGCCGCCATGGACGCGCCGCGCATTTCTCGTCGCGACTGCCATCGCATTTCTTTTCGCGCCGACAGCGTGCAAGAAGGCGCCGCCGTCGCTGAGTCTTCTCGTGTGGGAAGGCTACGCGGATCCCTCCTACGTCCACGATTTCGAGGTCTCGCACAATTGCACGATTAGCGCCTCCTACATGGGCTCGAGCGACGAACTCGTTGCCAAGCTTCGCGGCGGAAGCGCCAGCAATTACGACGTGATCTCCCCCTCGAGCGACGTTGCCACCATGATCGCGTCATCGGGACTCGCTGCTCCGCTCGACCTGTTGAAGATTCCGTCCTATGAGCAGCTCTCGTCGCACCTTCGTTCGCTTCCGCTTGTCCGCGTCAACGGCAATGTCTATGGCGTGCCCTTCACATGGGGTCCGAATCCGCTGCTCTTCGACACAACGGCATTTCCCAAAGCGCCCGATAGCTGGGCCGTTCTCTGGGATCCAAAATACAAAGGCAAGATTTCAGTCTGGGATGAGCTCTCGACGCTCTACATGGCCGCCCAACTTCTCGGCTATGACAAGCCGGACCCCAACCATCTCTACAACCTCTCCGACGAAGAACTCGAAAACGTAAAGAAAAAGCTTCTCGAGCTAAAGCCCAACATCCGCAAGATCTGGGCGACCGGCGGCGAATTGACAAGTCTTTTCGAAAATCACGAAATCGTCGCCGCAATGGGCTGGCCTCTGATGACAAACCAGCTGCGCCAGGCGAATTTCCCCATCGGCGAGACGATTCCCAAGGAAAACACCACCGGCTGGATCGACCACCTCATGATCACTGCCGCGAGCGAGCATAAAGAGCTTGCCGCTCAGTTCCTCGAATACATGATCGAAGCCCAAACACAGAAGAAAGTCGCCGATGTCACCGGATACGATCCCGCCAATCCTGGCGCGGCAAAATTCATGCCCGAATCACAGCAGAAAAATCTCCATCTCGACGACGTGGACAATTACATGTCGCGAATTTATTTCTGGCAGCAGGTTCCGCGCCGCGCGAAATACACGGAAATCTGGAATGAGGTCAAGGCAGCGCAGTGAATTCGATTCTGTCCATTCGCAGTGTCGCGAAGAAATTTCAGAACCGCGAGGTCCTGCGCGGCATTTCGCTCGACGTCGCCTCCGGCGAGTTCCTGACGATCCTGGGCGAAAGCGGCTCAGGCAAGACGACGTTACTCCGTCTCGTCGCCGGATTCGAGCAGCCCGATGGCGGAGAGATCTGGATGGAGGACGAAAGGCTCGACACACTTCCGCCGCATCGCCGCCACGTCAATACCGTATTTCAAAGCTACGCGCTCTTCCCTCATCTTTCCGTCTTCGAGAATATCGCCTACGGCCTTCGCGTTCAGCACGTCGCGAACGCGGAGATACCTTCGCGCGTTGCTCAAGCCCTCGCGATGGTCAAAATGGCGGACTTCGCCCACTCGGCCCCTTCTCGCCTGAGCGGCGGCCAGCAGCAGCGCGTTGCCCTCGCGCGCGCTCTGGTGAATCGGCCGAAAGTATTACTTCTCGACGAGCCCCTCTCCGCGCTCGACGCCAACCTTCGCCGTCAGATGCAAATCGAGTTGAAATTGCTCCAGCGCGAAGTGGGTATCACTTTCGTCTTCGTGACGCACGATCAGGAAGAAGCCATGGCGCTTTCCGATCGCATAGCGTTGCTTCGCGCCGGCGCTCTCGAGCAGGTCGCGAGCCCGCGCGACATCTACGCCCGGCCCGACACCGCTTACACTGCGAACTTCATTGGCCAGACCAATCTTCTTCGCGCGCAAGTCAGCGGCGGTGTTGCAGCCGCAAGCGGCATTTCCTGGCGCGTCGCGGGCGCCTCCCCCGAATCCGGAGCGGCCACTTTCTCTGTGCGCCCGGAATGCATTCGGCTTCTCGGGCAATTTGCTCCGGGCGTTCGCGCGGCCGACGGCGGGCCCGTTCGCTTTCGAGCGCGCGTCAAATCGCAGACCTTCGGCGGCGCTACCGACCTCCTCGAAGTTGCGCTCTCCGATGGCAAAGTCCTTCGCGTCCGAATTCCGAGTTGCGGGAGTCTGGAGGGCGAAGCCGAATTCGAATTCACTCCCGCCGACGCAGTCAGCGTCCGCGAGTCCGAGCCCAACTAGCCATGTACACGCGCGCATACAAAGCAACCGTGGCCATTCCCCCGCTTCTGTGGGTGACTATTTTCCTGCTGGTTCCGTATGCCATTCTTTTTTGCTACAGCTTCTGGCAGGTTTCTCCGCTTCAGATCATCGTCCACGCCTGGACGTTCGCAAACTATCGCGAGCTCGTGAGCAATCCAATCTATCTGCAGGTCCTCTTCCGTTCGATGCGCATCGCCGGCGCCGTCACGATCCTCGCGCTTCTGCTCGGCTATCCTCTCGCCTACTTCCTCTCATTCTGCGCGACGCGACGCAAAGACTTGTTCTACCAGCTCGTCATCATTCCGCTTTGGGTCAGCTATCTCGTTCGCGGATACGCCTGGAAGACAATTCTCGGCAGCGACGGCGTTCTGAACGGTTTCTTGCAGTACCTGCACATTACTTCGCATCCGGTTGAATTCTTTCTTTACAGTCCTTTCGCCGTCGTTCTCACGCTGACGCACATCTACACGCCGTTCACGTTCCTTCCGATTTATGCGTCTCTCGAACACGTGCCGCGAAATCTCGTCGAAGCTTCACAAGACCTCGGCGCCTCCCCGTTCCGCACGTTTTGGCGCGTCGTCTTTCCACTTTCGCTTCCCGGCGTCCTCGCTGGAGCAACGTTTGCCTTCGTACTCACGCTCGGCGACTTCCTCGCGCCCCTGCTCGTCGGCGGTCCAAGCGGAATCATGATTTCGAACATCGTCGTCAGCTTGTTCGGTGCGGCCTATAACTGGCCGCTTGGCGCCGCGATTTCTCTTTGCATGCTGGTCCTCGTCGTCACGCTGCTGTTTCTCGTCGAGCGCGTCGAGAAAAAGTTGAGCTTTTCATGAGTTCTCGAAACATCGCGTCTCCGGGCTCGCGCTGGCTCAGCGCCTACGCCGCGCTCGTCTACGCGTTTCTTTACCTCCCAATCGTTGTTCTCGCCGTTTATTCATTCAACGCAGGCGGCGTTGGCGGCTTTCCGCCGCGCAATTTGACGCTCGCCTGGTATCGAAACCTGTTTCAGGACGACGCGATCTGGAGCACGGTCCTCAACAGCTTCATCGTCGCGATGGTGGCCGTTGCGATCTCGACGGTGCTCGGTCTGATGGCGGCGCTCGCTCTGGACCGCGTGAATTTTCCGGGCAAAGCGCTTTTCCGCCGCGTCGTTCTGCTTCCCCTGATTCTTCCCGGCATCATCACGGGACTTTCACTCTTGATGCTTTTCGTCGCGGTCGGCATGAAACTGAGCTTGGTGACAATCACCCTCGGCCACGGAACCGCGCTCATCTCCGTTGCCACGACGGAGATTTTCGCCGGCCTTCAGAAGCTCGACCGCGCGCAGGAGGAAGCGTCACTCGACCTCGGCGCGAATAACCTGACCACATTTTGGCGCGTCACGCTGCCAAACCTCCGCGTCTCTCTCATCGCCGCGGCGCTGCTAATCTTTACGCTTTCTCTCGATGAAATCGCGGTGAGCTTTTTCCTCATCGGCCGCAGCAACACTTTGCCCCTCGAAATTTGGTCGCGGCTGCGACGCGGCATCACGCCCGAAATCAACGCCATCTCAACCATCATCCTGCTGTTCTCAATCATTCTGATTCTCGTCTGGTATCGGCTTAGAACGCGCAGCGAAAGCTTTGAGGAAGCCGCCGCCGTACTTCCCACTGCCATCCAAGGAGATCGCGCATGACCCCGACCCGCAGGGACTTTATCAAGTTTGTTGTCGCAGGCTCGATCGCCGCCGGCTGTCCGATTGATCTGTCCTTACTCGCCTCTCCGGGCGACACCGAGCCCCAGGTTGATGGCGAGCACTTCGAGATTTGCCACCAGGTTCGCGATGGCAAAGCCTTCGCGCATCCGCCCGCTTCCAAGAATCACGACGTCGTGATCGTCGGCGGCGGCATCAGCGGCCTTAGCGCCGCTTATTTCCTGCGCTCGAAGGATTTTCTGCTTCTCGAAAAGGAAGAGCACTGGGGCGGCAATGCATATCGCGAAGATTTTCAGGGTCAGGGTTATGCCACCGGATCCGCTTACGATTTTGTCGGCTCGGAGAGCGCCGCCCTAGCGAAAGAAATCGGGCTCGAGCAACTTCCGGTCAACTTTCCCGATCCGACGATCGTCAACGGCAAATGGGTGGCCGACTCCTGGCGAGGCGGCCTCGACGAGCTTCCCTATCCGCAGAGCGTCCGTGAAGGCTTCAAAAAATTCCGCGCGCAGATGCTGAAGCTCGCCGCGCCCGGAAATCTCGAGCGGCTCGATGGCGAGCCTCTTACCAAGTATCTTCAGGATTACCCGCCCGAGCTCACGCAATGGTGGGATGGCTATGGCCAATCGAATTGGGGCGCGAAAGCGAAAGACACTTCCGTCTATGTTGCCCTCGTGGACTTCATCGAAATCGCGGGCGAGAAATTCGAAGATACCCGCATCACTCTCCCCGGCGGAAACGGCGCGATCTCGAAGAAGCTCTCGGAAATTCTTTTAGCAAAGTTTGCCGATCGCATGTTCGCCGGCGCGACCACAATATCCATTGATCCCCAAAAGGACTCGGTCAACGTGACTTATGCCCTCGGCGGCCAGTTGCAGACCGTCGCCGCGAAAGCCGTGATCATGGCCACGCCCAAGCTTATTTCATCGCGAATCGTCAACGGTTTGTCCGACGACCAGATTGACGCCATGCAATCCATTCGCTATGCGCCCTATCCCGTCATCAACATGATCTTCGACAAGCCCGTCTACAATCGCGGCTATGACACTTGGTGCCCCGGCAACAGCTTCACCGATTTCATCGTCGCCGACTGGACCATCCGGAATCAGCCCGGCTACAAACAGAAATACAACATCCTCACCTTCTATACGCCGATGGATGAAAAAAGCCGCAAGAAGCTCCTCACGATCGAAGGCTGCCAGGCAATCGCTTCAAACGTCCTCGCGGATTTCAAGAAGCTCCTCCCCGAATTCAACGTGGATCCGATCGAGATTCACATGTTCCGCCGCGGCCATCCCATGTTTGTGGCCACGCCCGGCAACTTCACGAAGACCATCCCGGCAGCGAGGAAACCGCTCGATCGCATCTTTTTCGCAAACACGGATTCGGAAGGTCCGGAATCGCTTGCCGCTGGAGCCGTAACCGCTTCAAGGAAGGGCGCGGAGTGGGTCGAGAAGCGGCTCGCCGGAGCATCCTCGCGGCGCGCCGCCGAATTGGTTGGCTTTGCTGTTTAGTTCAGGAGGATCGAAAGCGCTCGCCGGCTGATCTCTGCCAGCACGGCCGCGCTACGTGCGTTGTCGCTGCCCGCCGCCGTAATCGCATTAAACGCGCGCATCAGTTCCAAATCCGAATAGTTGCGGAGCGCATCGGCTCCTACCGCGTGGCTCGAACGCGCAAACATGAAGTCCGGAGACGAACTCGCAGTCGCCTTGGCCGTGGACTTCACGGCTTCGAGCAATTTCTTGCATTCCGCGCAAGCGCCTTCAGGGGAGCACTCGTCGCAGTTCTCGATGTGCTCCCAGAAGCGTCTCAGTTCACCCGTGTCTATCCGTTCATGGAGCATAAGTAACCGCCTCGATCCTCAACAGCGTTTAATGACTAACAGCAAGATTTCGAATGCCGGCGCCGAGCGACGTTGCCGTCCCGATCACCTGCGGCACCCACCACATCCGCCGCAAAGTTCCATTCTCGCTGTGCTGCATCTTACGGCCGATGAAATCGAAAAGTAACGGAGTCGCCTGGATTGCGGCATATATCGCCGGCGACCCAGCCACGGGGCGCAGCATCGGATTCAACTCCGTGTGCCCTTGCGCAACCGCGCGGTTCGTGGTCCATGCGTCGAATGTCGCCGCGCTGGATTGTGCGAGCGCGAGCATCAGCCAGCTGTGCCCGGGTCGCATAACGGAGAATCTGTGCTCGGGGAGCGGCGGCAGCGTTTCGATTTGAGGTGGAATGTGAACGGACGCCAAAATCTTCGAAGTCTCATCCGGGAATACCGGCACCGTGCTGGTTGGTTTTACCTTGCTTCCGTCGTCCGTAAAATTCAGCAGACGAACACCGTCTTGATCGAATCGAGAAGGGGCAGGCGCAGTGGAAGAGGGCGTGGGCTGGAATGCGGTGATTGACGTTCGCTCATCGGCCAAATTGGCGGCGTAATACTCCGTCGCTGGCGGATTCTTGATAGCGTCGTCGGTCTTTACCGGGACCGCTGGCGCTTGAAACAGCAGAACTAAGGTGGCCAAAACCATTGTTCTCGACTCCAATGACTCAAACTACCTACTGGTGACAACGCACGAAAGAGGCCAGAGGAGCCATAGGAATAGTACTTTCTTATGTGTCTGGAAATGGGAAGGTTAGCTGTTAGCGGCGCCGCGGGCGACGCCGAATTACCCGTCGGGTGCACAATTTCTGTGGAAAATTACTTCCGCGCAAGCGAACGCCGGGGGTCCGACGATAATTGGCACTTAATCACGCTTGGGGGACTAATCAGCTGGAGCGGCCGCCAGAAGCGTCCGGAGGCTCTCACGGCACGCCGTTATCGTTCTCTCGATGTCGGCGTCGGTATGCGCCGCCGAGACGAACAGCGCCTCATACTGCGACGGTGCCAGAAAGATTCCGCGCTCGAGCATCGCCGTGAAGAACGCCGCGAACCGCTTCGTATCCGACTTCTTCGCGTCTTCGTAGTTTCGTACCGAGCCGTCGCAGAAGAACAGCGTCACCAGCGATCCCGCCGCGTTCACCCGCGCCTCCACGCCAACATCTCGGATCGCGCCGGACATTCCCTCGGCGAGTCGCGCGGCCTTGCGATTGAGTTCCTCGTAAAATCCCGGCGCGCGTAAATGTGGCAGCGTCGCCAACCCCGCGCGCATCGCCAGCGGATTCCCCGAAAGCGTCCCTGCCTGATAGACCGGCCCGAGCGGCGCCACCATTCGCATGATCTCCCGCCGCCCGCCATATGCTGCAACCGGCAACCCGCCGCCGATGATCTTGCCCAGCGTCGTCAAATCCGGCTGAATCTTGTAGACGCTTTGCGCTCCGCCGCGAGCCGTGCGGAATCCGCTGATCACTTCGTCGAAGATCAGCAGCGCGCCTTCCCGTCGCGTTACTTCCCGCAGCCCTTCAAGAAATCCCGCCTCCGGCGGCACCACTCCCATATTCGCCGCGACCGGTTCGACAATCACCGCCGCGATCTCACCCTTGTGCGCGCCGAACACTTTCTCAACGGCCGCGAGATCGTTGTATCGCACGTTGATCGTCAATTTCGCGAAAGCCTCGGGCACGCCGGGGCTCGCCGAAATTCCCAGCGTCGCCAGGCCCGAGCCCGCCTGCGAAAGAAAGCCGTCCGAATGCCCGTGATAGCAGCCCTCGAATTTCACGATGAGGTCCCGCTTCGTAAATCCTCGCGCGAGGCGAACCGCGGACATCGTAGCCTCTGTGCCCGAGCTGACGAAACGCATCATCTCGATCGAAGGCATGGCCCTGGCGATTTGCTCGGCGAGTTCGCTTTCCAGCGGCGAAGTCATGCCATAGCTCGTGCCGCACGCCGCCTGCTCCTGGATCGCCTTTGTCACCGAGGGATGCGCGTGGCCCAAAATCATCGCGCCCCACGAGCACACGTAATCAATGTATTCGTTGCCGTCCGCGTCATAGAGCCGCGCGCCTTCCGCCCGCTCGATGACGAGAGGGCTCCCGCCGACAGCGCGAAACGCCCGCACCGGACTATCCACTCCCCCGACAAGGATTTTCTCGCTTCGGCGAAGAATCTCCGCGGAACGCGTCCTCGGTTTCAAAGTCATTCCCGCCCCGCTCCTCAACAAGCCTTGAGCCACCGCGCCGCGTCCTTGGCGTGGTAAGTCAGAATAATCCCGGCGCCCGCGCGTTGAATGCCGGTCAGGATTTCGAGCACGACGCGCTTCTCATCAATCCATCCGTTCTGCGCCGCCGCCTTGACCATCGAATACTCCCCGCTCACGTTGTACGCGGCTACCGGAACATCGAACGCCTCGCGAACACGCTGGACGATATCCAGGTACGGAAGCGCCGGCTTCACCATAATCATGTCCGCGCCCTCCTCCAGATCGAGCGCGACTTCGCGCAACGCTTCACGTGCATTCGCCGGATCCATCTGATAGCTCCTGCGGTCGCCGAACTGCGGTGTGGACTGCGCCGCCTCGCGAAATGGGCCGTAAAAACCAGAGCAATATTTCGCGGCGTAGGAAAGAATGGCGATATCCGCGAACTTGTTTTCGTCGAGCTTTCGCCGGATCGCTGCGACGCGCCCATCCATCATGTCCGACGGCGCAACAATATCCGCTCCCGCTCGCGCATGGGATAGGGCCTCATCGGCCAGCAGTTCCAGCGTCGGGTCGTTCAGCACTTCGCCGTCTTTCACCACGCCGCAATGCCCGTGACTCGTGTATTCGCACAGGCACACATCCGTCATCACAATCAAATTCAGCTTGGCCTTGCGAACCGATTCAATCGCGCGCTGCACGGGGCCGTCCGCGGCCGTCGCTTCCGAGCCTACCTCGTCCTTCTTCTCCGGCAAGCCAAACAAAATTATTCCTGGAATTCCGAGTTGTTCCACTTCGTGGCACTCTTCGAGGAACTTGTCCACGGATTGCTGGTAAATCCCCGGCATCGAGCTGACTTCAGTCCGAACATTCGTCCCGGGGCAAACGAACATCGGATAGATCAGCCCCTGCGTGCCGAGCCGCGTCTCGCGCGCCAGCCCTCTCAACCCCTCGTTCCGTCGCAATCGTCGCGGGCGCTGCACCGGAAAGCTCATGAAGTCTTCACTCCCGAAGCTTCTCTCTCGAAGTAAGTCGCGATGGCGTCGCCGAGACCCTGCGACGTGGATTCCGCAGCCTCAATCGCAACAGCCCAGCCGTCGTCGCGTATCGCCCGCGCAGTCGTCGGCCCGATTGCCGCGAACTTCGCCGATTCGGAGAGCGCGCGCATCGCTTCGGCTCCCATCAATTCCGCAAAGTTCCGGAATGCCGAAGGACTTGCAAATGAAATCACGTCCACATCGCCGCTTCGAATTCTGCGAAGCGCTTCCGCCGCCGGATCCGCCGGCTCTTCCGTTCCGCGAATTCTTCCCGTCGGCGCCGGAGTCTCACTCCCCGGTGCGACCGTTCGGTACGCCACGACTTCAATCACTTGTCCCGAAAATTCGCGCAGCAATCGTGCCATATCCTCTTTCGCTAAATCGCTCTGTGGCAACAGGACTCGTTTACCGGCTAACTCCCCGCGCAGCTCCTGTGCTAGCGCCTCTCCGTTATGGCGTTTCGCAACGTAGTCCAGCGTCAGGCCTTCCGTCCCGGCGGCAGCAGCCGTCGCAGGGCCAACGGCAGCAATCTTCGTCAGCGCTTGCAATTCACCAAGATCAATCCCTAACGCCCGGGCGCGCCGCGCGAAAAACTTCACGGCGTTCTCGCTCGTGAACAATATCCAATCAATCCGATCGAGCGAACGCAACGACGCATCAAGAATTGTCGTGTCTTCCGGGTCGGCAAAGCTCACCGTCGGAACGAGCAAGACTTCCGCGCCATATCCCTCTAGCCGCGCAGTGAGTTCCACCGCCTGCTCCGGCGCGCGCGTCACCACCACGCTCTTCCCCGTTAGTGGCTTGTTCTCTCGCATCACGACGCGGCCCCGCCGGTAACGCGCCCCGCAATCTGCAAAATCTTGTCGGCTCCAGAGCGCAGCAGCCGTCGGCCCAATTCTCTGCCAATCGCCTCGGCCGAGGAAATCGCACCGCATGCATCTCCACGCACGCAACCCGCTCCCTCCACGCTCAACACCGCTGCTTCGATACGCAACTCGCCCTTCTCGATCCGCGCCCACGCGCCGAGCGGCACCTGGCACCCGCCTTGCAGTTCAGCCAGCAGCGCGCGTTCAGCTTCCACGCAAGGGCGCGTTTCCTCATCGTCGAAATCGCGAATGATCCCAACCGTCTCGGCGTCATTCGCCCGCGTCTCGATCCCCAGCGCGCCCTGTCCCACGGCCGGTAGCATTACTTCCGGGTCGAGCACTTCCGTCGCGCGCCCGCCGAGCCCCAGGCGATCCAGCCCGGCCTTCGCGAGCACGATGGCATCGAACTCTCCCGCGTCGAGCTTTCGAAGTCTCGTGTCCACATTCCCGCGCAAATCCCTCACGTCAAGATCGCGCCGACGGTGCCGCAATTGCGACTGGCGCCGCAAGCTGCTCGTCCCTACTCGTGCTCCTGATTTAAGATCATCAAGCTTCTCGCCGCCGCGCGCGACGATGCAATCGCGCGCTTCGTCTCGCTTCGTGATCGCGCTGATCTGAAGGCCGTCCGGCAATTCTGTCGGCACGTCCTTCATGCTGTGCACCGCGAGGTCCACCCGGCCGGCCAGCAGCGCGTCCTCCAGTTCCTTGATGAACACTCCCTTCAATCCCATCTGCCCGATCGCCGCTTCCTGAAACTTGTCACCCGAAGTCTTGATAACGATGATTTCAGCCGTCACTCGCTGTCGCTCCGACAGTCGGTCGCGAATGAAGTTCGCCTGCCACAGCG
Source organism: uncultured Acidobacteriota bacterium (assembly GCA_963838705.1). GTDB lineage: Bacteria > Acidobacteriota > Terriglobia > Acidiferrales > UBA7541 > Palsa-147. The sequence continues at coordinate 621,006 of CAWIRU010000009.1, forward strand.
CGAGAGCGCTGCCGCGCGTGCCGATCCGAAATACCTTCACGTATCCTCGCTGTCGAGGCCAAAAAGGTCGCGCAGAGCTTCGATTCCCGCGAGGCGCTGGCGCAATTCGCGCGTCCGCCGAAGCCGGTCGCTCGGCGTTTGCACCACGCGTTCAATCAGCTCACCCGTAAGCTGCAGAATCCGCTCTCGCTCCTCCGCCGGCAGACTCGAAAGCTCTGCGGCCCGTTCGTCGAGAAGCGCGGTGCGCTCCTTAAGCAATCGGTCGCGCAGCTTACCCGTCATCGAGAGCGCCTCGACGCTGCTGCACCACGCTTCGAATTTCGAAATGTGTTCCGTGATCAACGATTCTGCGCGCGGCACTTCCGCTTCGCGCGCCTTCCGGTTCTGCTCCACGATTTCCCCGAGGTCGTCAATGTTATAGAGGTATAGGTTGTAGAGGCTCGCTGCTTCAGGCTCCACGTTTCGCGGCACGCCTAAATCCACAACGAAGAGCGCCCGCCCGCCATGCGCCTGGTGCACCCGCTCGAGCATCGCCTTCGTGATCACACCTTCGGCATTCACTGACGTGACGATAATGTCGGCCAGCGCGAGCGCCGTCTCCAGCGTCGCCCAATCCGCCGATTCGCCACCCACGCGCCGCGCCAAATCCTCCGCGCGCTCCCGCGATCGGTTCACCACCACCAATCGCCCGATTCTGCGATCGCGCAAATGCTCCACCACTTTCTCCGCCACCGATCCCGCGCCGACGATCACGGCCTCATGCCCTTCCAAATCGCCGAACACCCGCTCGGCCAATTTCACGCCTGCCCATGCAACCGACATCGGCCGCGTGCCTACTTCTGTTTCCGTCCTCACGCGCTTCCCGACTTCTAGCGCGCTTTGAAAGAGGCGGTTCAGCACCGGCCCGGTTGATCCGTGCTCCAGCGCGCGCCCGTACGCCTCGCGCACCTGGCCCAGAATTTCCGCCTCGCCGAGAAGCATAGAATCGAGACCCGATGCCACGCGGAACAAATGCCGCACGGCTTCGGTGTTATTTTCGCGATAGAGCCGCCCGTCGAGTTCAGCCGGCGCGAGCCCGTGAAAATCCGCCAGCAATCTTTCCATCACGCTCTGCACATCGCCGGTGGGAATTGGCGAAACGCCGTAGAGTTCGCTGCGATTGCACGTGGAAAGTACGAGTGCCTCTTCAAGTGTGCCGCTGAAGCGCAGTTCATCCGCAGCGCGCAGCGCCTGTTCCGGCGTAAACACAATTCGCTCGCGCAGTTCGACGGGCGCAGTCCGATGATTGCAGCCAATGAGCGCGATCTGAACGCGTCCCATCGCGAGATTCGCCGATGCGGTAGCCGTTGGCATCAAAAAAACCGGTGAAACCCTGTCAGGTAAAAATTCACAACCGTGTAGCTGAACAGCACGACCACAAAATTAAACGCGCAAATATACGCCGCCCTCGCCCCGCGCCAGTTCGCGCTTCCCGCCAGCCAAAGATACGCGGCGTATGCGGCAAAAATTGCAAGCGTCACAATTACTTTCGGATCCGCCGCGGAATACCGCCCAACGAGGCGATGCTCCCAAATAAAGCCGAACGAAATTCCCAGCGTAAGCGAAGCGAGGCCCACCCACACGCTGCTCCGGCTCATCCGCTCCAGCACGTCGAGCGCAGGAAATCGCCAGAAAACCAGCCCAGGCCGCCGCGCTCGAAGCACACGGTTCTGTATCAAATAAATAACGCTGAATGCAAACGACAGGGCGAACGCCGAGTACGCGAGCGTGTTTAACGTCACATGCAGCGCGAAAAGCACTCCCCGCGCCGGCGGTGGTGTCGGTGCGGTTCGCGGTGCAAGCAGCGTGACCAAAGTCATCCAGACCAGCAAAATCGCCGTCACAAACGCGCCGACCGATCGCTGCCGGTGAAATACCTCGAGCCCGAGATACGTCACTCCGAGAAGCCACGCGAAGAGCGACATCGAGCCATACAAATCGTCATACGGCACGGCATGAATCCAGCGCGATCGCTCCAGCAACGCCGCATAGTGAAGAATAATTCCGAGCGCGAGGCACATCGTCGCCACTCGGCCAATCCTGCGATCATTTGTGTAAAGAAATCGCGCGTAGCAGAAAAAGCTCGCGGCATACATCGCGATGCTGGCATATCCCCAGGCGTTATTCATCCCGCCTCATCCGCGCGCCAACATGCAAGGCAGTCTCTCGAAATTGCCGTCAACCCCGTCAAGCCCCCAAGCGATTTATTATAGCCCTGAAACACACATTGCCCCTGCGCGAGCGGCGCCCCAATCGCACCTCGCCCGCCGCGGCGGCCCATCTGCTATCATAGCCGAGGACCCTGAGTTCGCATGGAGAACGATACCCAGAACCGAAAGCAGCTCTTCCTTCGCGCATGTCGCTCCGAGCCAGTCGAGCGCGTGCCCGTATGGATCATGCGCCAGGCCGGCCGCTACCTTCCCGAGTATCGCGCCCTGCGGGAAAAGCATTCATTTCTAGAGGTTTGCAAGACCCCGGACCTCGCCGCCGAGGTCTCACTCCAGCCGTTCCGCCGCCTCGGCGTGGACGCCATCATCGTTTTCTCTGACATCCTCATCGTCGCCGAAGCGATGGGCCTGCCCCTCGAAGTCCCCGATTCCGGCCCCGTCCTCGGCAATCCGGTCCGCGCCGCGAGCGACATCGATCGCCTGCGCGTCTTCGACCCGAACGACACCACTCGATTCCTCGGCGACACCATCCGCGCAATCTGTCGCAGCGCCGGCCCAACAGTTCCCGTACTCGGTTTCGCCGCCGCTCCCTGGACGCTCGCCTGCTACATGGTCGAGGGCCAAACGCGCGGCGAGCTCGTCAAGATCAAGCAAATGCTTTACACGGCGCCCGATCTCTTGCGCGCGCTTCTCGACAAAATCGCTCGCGCCACGGCGCCCTATCTCCGAGCGCAAATCGAAGCGGGCGCGGCCGCCGTTCAGCTTTTCGACACGTGGGCTGGCGAAATGAGCCAAGAGGAATACGACGCGTTCGCACTCCCAGCCACCCAGCGCGTCATCAACGAACTCCGCACAGCCGGCGCGCCCGTAATTCTCTATTCCAAAGCCACGTCGCACCTCCTCGTGTCGCTCGCGAAATCCGGCGCCGATGTTTTGAGCGTGGACTGGCGCATCCCCCTCGACGAAGCACGCCGCGTGATCGGAAATCGCATCGCTCTCCAAGGAAACATCGATCCGCGTATTCTCCTCACGCGCGAAGACATCGCCGCCGAAGCCGCGCGCGGCGCAATCTCCAAAACAGCCGGCCGCGGACACATCCTGAATCTCGGCCACGGCATCTTGCCCAACACGCCCGTCGAAATCGCGCACGCATTCGTACGCTCCGGGCAGGAATATCAATTAACCGTATCCGAACGCGCGCCCGCCGAAGCAGCCCGGAGAGCCTAGCGACAAAATCGAATCGCCATGCCGGAATCAACTCCAAAGCCGCTCGACGCCCGCACCATCTCCCAAGTCTCCGAGGAATTCCTCGCCAAGTACAATCGCCCGGGGCCGCGTTACACCAGCTATCCCACCGCTCCCGTCTGGAAAGATGATTTCGGCCCCGACGATCTCGAAAAAGTTTTCGCCAAGGCCGATGCGGATGCCACGCCGGTCTCGCTCTACATGCACATCCCATTCTGCGAAAGCCTGTGCCTCTTTTGCGCCTGCACCGTTTCGATTCAAAAAGACAAGGGCGTCTCGATTCCGTATCTCGCCACCCTAAAAAACGAAATCGAGCACGTCTCCCGCCTCGTTTCCAAATCGCGCCCGGTCGTGCAATTCCACTGGGGCGGCGGCACGCCGACGTATCTCAGCCCCGCTCAAATGGAAGAATTATTCGGCTTCACGCGCGAACGATTTGCTTTCGCACCTGACGCCGAAGTCGGAATCGAAGTGGACCCGCGCGTCACTTCCCACGAGCATCTCGCCACGCTGCGCCGCCTGGGCTTCAATCGCCTCAGCATGGGCGTTCAGGATTTTAATCCCCAGGTGCAGCAAGCAATTCACCGCATCCAGCCTTACGAAATGACGCGCGACCTCATTCTCGACGCGCGCACACTCGGTTTCGACAGCATCAACGTGGATTTGATCTACGGCCTGCCCTATCAAACGATGGACAGTTTCGCCGCGTCTGTGGATCAGGTTCTGACTCTCGCTCCCGACCGCGTCGCGATGTTCAGCTATGCCCACGTTCCCTGGCTGAAAAAGCAGCAAGGCTCGTTCATCGCGCATCTACCGGAAGGCATGGAGAAATTCCGCATCTTTCGCACCGGCCTCGCGCAATTCATCGGCGGCGGCTACGAATATATCGGGTTGGACCACTTCGCGCGCCCCGGCGACGAGCTTGCCGTCGCGCAGCGCAATCGCACGCTGCACAGAAATTTTCAGGGTTACACGACGAAGGCGGGCGCCGATCTCTACGGCATGGGCGTGAGCGCCATCAGCGGCCTCGGCACGGCCTACGCTCAAAATTATCGCGAGGTCCCCGCGTACGCTTCGGCTGTCGGCCGCCGCGGCATCGCCACCATGCGCGGCTATCGCCTCACCGAAGACGATCGCCTTCGCCGCGAAGTGATCGCCCGCCTGCTCTGCCACACCGTGATTCGCAAGCGCGAAATCGAACAGGAATTCACAATTTCGTTCGATGAATATTTCGCGCCCGAGATGATTCAGTTCGAGGAATTTCGCGCCGATGGCCTCGTCAGTCTCGATGACGAAGAAATCCGCGTCACCCCGCTCGGCCGCGTTTTCATTCGCAATACCGGCATGGCGTTCGATCGCTATCTTCGCGAGCAGCAAATGGACAGCCGCCCGCTATTTTCCAAAACTCTCTAGAGCCGCGCACATCGTGCCGCCGCCAATCCAAGTCGCCGTCATCGGAGCCGGAATCTCCGGCCTCTCCTGCGCTCATCGCCTGCGCCAGCTCGGCGTCTCCGTTCTCGTTCTCGAATCTCAACAGCGCGGCGGCGGCCTCGTCGGCACGATCGAACACGATGGCTTCCTCTTCGAAACCGGCCCGCAAAGTTTCCTCTGCACCAAGCCGATCCTGGAACTGATTCGGACCCTCAACATCGAGGGCGATCTTCTGCAGTCGAACCCGCGCGCCCCGCGGTATATTTACAAAAGCAAGCGGCTTTATGCAGTCCCGATGTCTCCGCCGGCCGTGCTGACGAGTTCGCTTCTCAGCTTTGGCTCGCGATTCCGCGTCATCTCCGAGCCGTTCCGTCGCACCCGTCCGCCGTCCCCGGAAGAATCCGTCGCCGATTTCGTCCGCCGCAAATTCGGCCAGGAAATTCTTGAGTACCTCGTCGCGCCGTTCGTCTCCGGCGTTTACGCCGGCGATCCGGAATTTTTAAGCCTCAGGAGCGCCTTTCCTGCTCTCGACGAGTGGGAACGCCAGCACGGCAGCGTCATTCGCGGCGCGATGAATTCGCGAAAAGCAGACTCGGGCCCGCGTCCCGGCCTGTGCTCGTTCCGCGGCGGAATGAAGACGCTTACGGAATCGCTCACTCGCAGCCTCGATGCCGCGTTCGTTCCCGGCGTGCACACCGATTCGATTGAACGAAACGCTTCGGGCCCCGGCTTCACGGTTCGATTTACGCAAGGCGGCCAGCGCGAAGAACTAAGAGTGCAATCCGTCGTCGTTTCGACTCCCGCTTACGTCTCCGGTCATATCGTCGAGGGCCTGTCAGCGAATCTCGCAAAATCGCTGCTCGGCATTACCTACGCGCCCGTCGCCGTCATCAGCCATGGATACAAGCGCCAGCAAGTTGCCAATTCGCTGATCGGTTTCGGAGTTCTGATTCCGCGTAAAGAAGGCCTGCGCACTCTCGGCACAGTCTGGAATTCTTCGCTCTTCCCCGGTTGCGCTCCAACCGATTCGGTTCTGCTTACAAGCTTCGTCGGCGGCGCTACCGACCCCGAAATCGTTCATGAAGACCCGGATGAGATCAACTCGGTGGTCGAGGAGGAAATCAGCGGCATTCTGGAAATCAGCGGCGCGCCGGTCGCGAAACAGATCTCGCGCTACGAGAAAGGCCTGCCGCAATACAATCTCGGCCACGCGCACAATCTCGAGAAAATCAATGAGGAGCTAGCGAATGTGCCGGGCCTCTTCCTGACCGGCAATTATTGGATTGGACCGGCGCTGGGAAATTGCGTAGAGGCAGGCTCGCGTACTGCCGAGTCCGCGCAGGCATATCTATCCGGAGGAAAGTCTACGGCCTCCGCAAAATCTGAAATTCCAGCCGCGAGCTAAGAGCAACCGCAGCTCAAGCGTGCCCCGGCATTTTCGCCTCTAGCGGCCATCCCCCTTCAAGCGGCCACACTGCTCGCAGCGGCCGCTCCCCGCAACAATGTCATTCCGAAGCGAATCCGATCAGAATGCGCTGAGGAATCTGCATTTATTCCTCCCTCTGCCCCCGTTTGTACCGGTGGGCCAGTCGAATGCGCCGGCGCGATTCCGCCTCGCGGTACCTCCGGCGTTCCGCCTTCGTTTTTAAAATCAGTGGCGGAATCAAATGCGGGTGCCGCTCGGTGTCAATCGCCACAAATGTGAGATACGCGCTGCTCGTGTGCTTCCGCTCGCCCGTCAACACATTTTCCGAAAAAACTTTCACGCCGACTTCCATCGAAGTGTGAAACACCCGGTTAACGCTGGATTTCAAAACGATCAGCTCGCCCACCTTAATCGGGTTCCGAAAATCCACATAGTCCACCGACGCCGTTACAACGTGGCTGTTCGAATGCCGGTGCGCCGCGATCGCTCCCGCGATGTCCACCAGATGCATCACGCGCCCGCCAAGGACATACCCAAGCGGATTTGCGTCATTCGGCAGCACGACCTCCAGCATCTCCGACCGCGATGCGCTTACAGGCTTGCCCCGAAGCGCTGCCGCCGCGCCGTTTTTCGCATTCGATTTTCGTTTTACCTTCGAGTTATTTGTTGCCATTTATCTTTCCGCAGACGTGATATCGATCGGGATTGGACCGCAAATCCTAGCCCTGCCAACAGGCGTCGGATCACTATTTCTTCTTCCGAATTACCAAGTGACTTGCAGACTCCACGCAAGCCATTTGCATTGCTCCGGGTTTTTCCTTTGTAAACGGGCAAACCTCGAAATCGCCGTATACTTCTGGCCATTGGCCAGCGTCGTCGAGTGCCTTACTCAAATTTTCCGGGATGATCTCGGCCTCCGAAGGGAGAACTCCGAGCATCCGGTCCGTTCCAATCCGCCAAATGCGCATTTGAGGGCCGCCATTAACGATTCGAATTCTGCCGCGTAATTTGAAACACGGCGCGACAATGTCGGGATTCCCCCTGCATGCTCGGGATCGCTTCCCGTTAGAGGGTGCAGCCAACATTGAGACCAAAATCAGAAGAAAAATTCCCACAACCGCCGCTCCGTTAACGCCCCAACATCTCTCGCGACTCGGAATCCGCTATGATACGCTTTTAGCGTCGTGACCCAAACAACCAAGACGCGCCGCGAAAGTCTTGAAGGATTCGTCCAGGCAAACCCGGGCGATTCCTTCGCGCGCTACGGCCTTGCGCTCGAATGCGCCAAGCTCGGCGACGACGCCGCGGCGCAGGAGCATTTCCAGCAGCTTCTAGCTGCAAATCCGAGCTACGTTGCGGGCTATTTCCAATACGGCCAGCTTCTCGCGCGCCTTGGTGAAACCGCCGAGGCTCGCCGCATTCTGACGTCAGGCGTGGCCATTGCGGACAAGTCAGGCGATTTTCACGCACGCGACGAAATGCAGGCAGCGCTCGCGGCGCTACCTTGATCTTGCGACTCTCGATTCCGTGAGGGACCGGCTTCCATGAGTCTGATACGAATCCCGCTCTTTCCCCTGCCGTTGGTTCTCTTCCCTCACGCCAATTTGCCGCTCCACATTTTCGAGCCGCGCTATAAGCAGATGATCCGCGAGTGCATCGAGGGCGCATCGAAATTCGGAGTCATTCTCGCGGGTGAACGCGGCGTCGCCAAGGTCGGCTGCACCGCCGAGGTGGTCGAGGTGACTCGCCAGTACGACGACGGCAGGATGGACATCCAGGCCGAGGGCCACAGCGTGTTCGAGCTCGAAAGTGTTGTCGAGGAAAAGCCGTATTACGAAGCCGACATCCGGATTCTCGAAGAAGACACCGATCCAAGGGGCGCGAGCATTCCCGAAGGCCTGCTCGATCTCTACGCCCGCTGCCACGTGCTTCTTTATGGCGGCGAGCCCGAAGAAATTGACCGCGACGATAACGAATCGCTCGCCTTCGTCATCGCCGAGAATCTTCCGCTCGATCTCGAGGACAAGCAGACGATTCTCGCTCTGCGGGACGAGAACGAGCGCCTCGCCCGCCTCCTTCCCGTGCTCAAGCAATTGGTTCCGCAGGCCGAAGTCCGCTACCGCATGCGGCGCAAGGCCGGCGGCAACGGCCATGCGCAAGCGTAGCCCCTCTTACAAAAGTTCGCGTTGGTTCCTTTCGCGGGTCCGACTGCTAAGCACGAGACCGTGAAACTGATACCATGCGCGCGCTGCACTTGATGGAGGCAACCTTGCAAATAGATGAAGCGAGCGAACGTAAACTGACCTTTCGGGCACGGGAATTCAGAGGCAGTCGTTTTCGTTGCCTGCTTGCAACGAGTATGGGCAGGCCGGCATTCGTTAAATGGCTAAATTCATTAGTTCAACCATTCGCCACGGTGAGCGAGAACGACAAATGCATGCCTGAGGGCTTCACCAGGCCGGCTGAGGCTGATCTCGCCGAAACAGATGGATTCCTAAACAACGACGAGCGCAAGATCATGACTTCATGGTGGCTCGCAGCAGTTGAAAGACCCAGGACGCCAAACTGGGATTTTCTCACCACGTGTACGATTGCAGGCCGGGAAGGGTTGCTGTTATTGGAAGCGAAGGCTCACGCTGCCGAGCTAAAGTCCGACGATCGCTGTGCCGCCGGAGACGACGGCAATCGTTTACGAATCGGCCAGGCAATTGAAGAAGCCAACACGAACCTTGGGACGGGATGGTCACTTGGCATGGACCGAGGCTATCAGCTTAGCAGCCGCTTCGCCTGGGCGTGGAAGATTGCGAAACTGGGTAAGCCTGTCGTCCTCGTCTACCTTGGTTTTCTGAACGCCAATGAAATGCCTCAGCCGTTTGCGGATCAAACGTCTTGGGAAACGAGTTTGCGGAAATACGCCGGATCTTTTGTACCGCAAAAGGCCTGGAATTCCAGAATCGATGTTTATGGCGTGCCACTGATTCCACTGATCCGCTCCGCGGATGTAAACGTGAGTGCGGCCTAAACTCCGTACCAACTTCTTCTTCATGCGAAGTGCTGCTGTGCCCATCCTCGACTTCAGGCGCTGCCATACGCACTGGCAACTATCTGCGAACTGCTGCATCAACTATAATGAAGGTGCAACCGCACGCAACGACCGGCCCTTCCTTTTCCGGTCTGAATGAGGGCTCGATGAGTGCTCGTCCCAGTAATCTCGGCGAACTTCGCCGCAGTGCATGGTCGGAAGATAAAATCCGCCATCGATCCGTCAAGCAGGAGCTGCGCGAGAATCTCCTCGCGCGCCTCGAAACCGGTGAGCCGCTCTTTTCCGGCATACACGGCTACGAAGACACCGTCATCCCGCAAATCGTGAATGCCCTGCTTTCCCGGCATCACTTCATTCTGCTCGGCCTGCGCGGCCAGGCGAAAACGCGAATTCTCCGCGGCCTTGTCTCGTTCCTCGACGATCAAATCCCGGCGATCGCCGGCTGCGAAATTCACGACAATCCGTACGAACCGATCTGCCGTTCCTGCCGCGAGCGAGTCCGCGCCGAAGGCGATTCGACCCCCATCGTTTGGCTGAGTCGCGATCATCGCTACGTCGAGAAGCTTGCCACTCCCGACGTGACCATCGCCGACATGATCGGCGACGTTGATCCCATTAAAGCCGCGCGCGGCGGCCGCGATCTCTCCGACGAACTCACGATCCACTACGGCCTTCTCCCGCGCGCCAATCGCGGCATCTTCGCGATTAACGAACTCCCCGACCTCGCCGGAAAAATCCAGGTCGGCCTGTTCAACATCATGCAGGAGGGCGATGTCCAAATTAAGGGCTACCCGGTTCGAATGCCGCTCGACGTCCTGCTCGTTTTCACCGCAAACCCAGAAGATTACACGGCGCGCGGAAAGATCATCACGCCGCTGAAAGACCGCATCGGCTCGGAAATTCGCACGCACTATCCCGCCACGGTGCGCGAGGGCATGTCCATCACGGCGCAGGAGTCGTGGACCGACCGCAAGGGCCATCGCCGCGTGATCGTGCCCGACTATCTCTCCGAGGTGATCGAAGAAATCGCGTTTCTCGCGCGCGAGGATAAGCGCATTGACCGCCGCAGCGGCGTCAGCCAGCGCCTGCCCATCAGTGCCGTCGAAAATGTCACCAGCAGCGCCGAGCAGCGCGCCGTTCGCAACAAGGAATCCCTCGCCGTCGCCCGCGTCGCCGATATTTATTCCGCGATTCCCGCGATGACCGGAAAATTCGAACTCGAGTACGAAGGCGAAGTGCGCGGTGCCGACAATATCGCCCGCGAATTGATTCGCGCCGCGATCGGCAAAGTCTTCACGCGATATTTTTCTGAAGTGAATCTCCAGCCGGTCGTCCAATGGTTCGAACTCGGCGGAGACCTCAAAGTAGCGGTAAATGCTTCGTCCGCGGACCACTACGCGCAGCTCAAGAAAATTCCGGGTCTCCTCGACAATCTCGCGCCACTCAGCGTCGGCTCGAAATCCGAGCAGCCGGTCGTCGCCGCAGCGGCCGAATTCGTTCTCGAAGGTCTCTGGGCGCACAAACGAATCAGCCGCAGCGAAGAACGCGGGTTTTTCGCCGAAGCTCGCCGCGCATCCGAACCGCGTGAACCGCAGGCGCCCAGCCGCAGTCCGCGGCGCCAATTCAATTAGGAGATCCGAAGAGCGCGCATGAAATACATTCGCTACTCGAAATACACGGGCGAGGCAGCAGACGACCTGGACCTTCAGGAGCTGATGAATCGCCTTTCCGATTTTCTGCTGCGCAGCGGATACGAATCGCAGTACGGCGTGTACGAGATGGATCCTTCGATGACCTCCGAGCGCGCGATGGAAGAGCTTCGCGAAGCGATTCTCCGCGCCCTCGAAGAAGGCGACTTGCTCCCTCCCGAATTGATGGAGCAGCTAATGGAGAATCCGGACCTTTCTCAGAACCAGCAGCTCCTCGAATTAATTGACCGGCTGATTGAGCGCCTCGAGCAGGAAAACTTTATTTCGACGCAGCCGCCGCAAGTGACACCGCCGCCCTCGGAAACTCCTGGCGGGCAGATTGACCGCGACCAGCCCAATCTCAATGCTCGCTTCGAAATCACCGACAAGGCGATTGATTTTCTCGGATTCAAGACACTGAAGGATTTGCTCGCGTCGCTCGGAAAATCGAGCTTTGGTCGCCACGACACGCGCGATCTCGCCACGGGGGTTGAATCGGGCGGCGCTTCGAAATCATACGAATTCGGCGATACGCTGAATCTCGACATCGGCGAGACTCTGTTCCGCGCCGTTCGCCGCAATGGCGCGCGAGTGCCGATCGAAATCGACTACTCGGATCTGATGGTTCACCAGTGCGAGTATCAAAGTTCATGCGCGACTGTTCTGATGCTCGATTGCAGCCACAGCATGATTCTTTACGGCGAAGATCGTTTCACGCCCGCGAAGCGCGTCGCGCTCGCGCTCTCTCACTTGATTCGGACGCAATATCCGGGCGATTCGCTCCACTGTGTCCTCTTTCACGATTCGGCTGAAGAAATTCCGCTCGGCAAGCTCGCGCGCGTTCAGGTCGGGCCGTATTACACGAATACGCGCGAGGGACTTCGCATGGCCCAGCGCATTCTGAATCGCCAGAAAAAAGACATGCGGCAAATCGTCATGATCACCGACGGCAAGCCATCGGCATTGACTCTCGAAGATGGCCGCATCTACAAAAATGCGTTCGGCCTCGATCCGCTCGTTGTGACGCAAACTCTCGAGGAAGTTTCCAAGTGCCGCCGCGCGGGAATTCTGATCAACACGTTCATGCTGGCGAGCGACTACAGTCTGGTTCACTTCGTCCAGAAAGTAACCGAGCTATGCCGCGGCAAAGCGTATTTCACCACGCCCTACACGCTCGGCCAGTATCTGCTGATGGATTACGTTCAAAAGAAAACCCGCCAAATCCATTGATGCCGGAAAGGCGTATCGCCGATTGCCGCGGGCGGCAGTGCGGTGCAAGAAATTCGAATCGAGATCCGTCAAGTCGCATCGAATCTGTTTGGATTAAAATTGAGATGGGTGGCTGAATCATCGTGTGCGCCTTCTGGTCCAAAAAACACTCGTGCGGCATGCTCGAAGCCGGAACGCCGGCGCCGGATTTCACGCTCAAAGACGTTGACGGAAAGCCGCATTCGCTCTCCGATGCGCTGAAGAGAGGTCCGGTCCTGGCAGCGTTCTTCAAGATTTCCTGTCCCGTCTGCCAGTTCACATTTCCATTTATCGAGCGAATCTTCGACAGGTACGGCGGCGGAAGCGCGCAGATCTGGGGAATTTCTCAGGACGACGCGGCTGACACGAAAGACTTTTGCAAAGAATTCGAACTCAGCTTCCCTGCACTTCCCGACGGCGACGGCTATCCTGTCTCCAACCTCTATCGCATCACCAACGTTCCTAGCCTTTTTTTGATCGAGCCCGACGGCAAAATCGGCATCAGCGTCACCGGCTTTTCGAAAAAAGATTTGGATGAGGTCGCGAAGAGATTCGCGGCAACTAGCGACAAGCCGGCGATTCCGCTTTTCGCGCCGAGCGACATCGTCCCCGACTACAAGCCCGGTTGAGGCTCCCGCAACTAGGTTCCGGGGGAACCTAACAACTTCCTGAAGCGCTACTCCACTTCAATTTCGCCGACGGCCTTTTTGTGTTTGGGCGGTTTCTTGCGCTTGTCCGGAATCACGCGCGCGGGCGGCGGCGTTCCCGCGCCCAAGCGCGCGCGGCGGCGCGCTTCCTTCTCGACCCGAAAACGACGCTTCTTTCTTAGCGTCATGCGGCTCCGTCGCGAGCAGCCTATCACAACTCGCTCGTGACGGAGCGCACCGGCTTTGCAGCCGTATTACTTTTGCGAGCAGCCGCGGCCGATGGAAGTCAGCACGTTGTTCGCGGCTTCGAGCGTGCAGTCGTAGTGATAGCCGGTGGTGTTGGCGGTCACGTAGGTCTGATCGCTCTTCTGATTCTGATTCGAATAGCTGCCGTCCGCCGCGAACACCAGCGTGTCGGTGGAATCCACGTGGTTCGAGACCGCGCTGATCAAGCCGGGCGAGATGAGATCAGTTTCGTATCCCTGATGAACGGTCGAGGTCTGATCGGCCGAACCGTCAGAGTTGTACGTCACGTCAATATCGAACACGAGCGGGTATTTGAACTGCTCGTAGGTCGCAAAGATTTGTGGGCCGACGCGAGTCAGCGTCGTCGAGTTCACGTGAGTGTTCTGGCTGATGTTCTGGTCGTATGCCGTAGCGGTGATCGTGAATTGCTGCGTGTTGTCGAAGTTGATGTCCTGAAACACGTTGGTCGTAACTTTTCCGTGCGACGTGTTCACGTAGCCCGCGACGGCGAACGAGCGCGAAGACGAAACCGAAACCGTTCCGTCAATGCTGCCGTCTGGATTCGTGGTGAGATTTTCGTCCACGTCCGGGCTCGGCCCTGCGCCGATCGTGTTTTCGGTCACTTCGCCCGTCACCTGCGTCGAGCCGTGATCGAGATAGACGAGCAGCGAAGCGGTCGCGAGGAAGTAGCTGTCCGCGTTGTAGACGCTCACCGCTATCGTGTGCGGCTGCCCGTTGCTGAGCACGCCCGCGAACGGCGTCAAATCCACGCGATACGGAACGAAGTCGAGCGTCTGCACGCCGGGCAGCGGGAACCAAAGCCACGGGTCCACGCCGCCAGTGAATACCCACGGATAAACCGGGGCGACTCCGGCAGGAGTTCCGTCAATGCTGATTTCCGCTTCGCGGAACGCGGTGTTGCCGCAACTCTCGAGTTCGGCGGCGACGTCGTTCGGCACGCACGTGTACCAGAATTCATCGCTCGATTGGTTCTGAGTGAGCACGTCGAGATAGGCGCGTTCGACGTTCGTTGGAAGCGTGAATGTTCCAGTCAGCTGATCGGTTGAAGTGTTGAGCGTGGCCGCTCCGCCCTCGGCGTCGGGCATTGGAAAGACAGCATCGGGTGTGACCGGCGCGGACTGATGTTCCGCCACGGGATAGAGTTCCACGGCGGCGGTGCCGTAGATGATTCCTGTGTAAGTCGAGTCCACGAGATTGCCGAGGTCAACTTCGCCCGATTGCGCTGTGGTGAATAGCGAGGCGTAGTCGGTGAGGTCGCGTTCGACGTGCCACGATGGGCCGAAGGTCAGCGAAGGTTCCGCCGTCGTGCCGTAATAAATATTCGCGTGGCCCAAGTAAATCGCGGCGGTGCGATCGTACTGAACGCCTTCGGTCACGTTGAAATTCGCTTCGAAGACGATCTTGGCCCACGGGCCGGGGCAATTCGCCGGCGGCGTGTAGCTGAATGTCTGCGCGTTAAAATTCTCGAAGGCGTAATCGGAGAAGAGGGCGACGACGCAGGGCGTTGTCCGCGGCCGCGGCACGGACGGATCAGCGGTCACCGTGTTTTGAGATCCGATCTGAGGAGGAATCGGAGGAGTCTGAGCGAACGATTGTCCCGTAAAGATCATGAGGCCAGCGGCGGCGGCCAGAGAAAATTTTGCCAGAGCGTAGAATGCGTGCTTCGACACGAGTGCGCTCCTTTTGAGCAAGTCTGAAGTTGTTACGGGGCGGCGGGAGTATATAACAGAATGGAAAAGGGAAAAGGGAAAATAGAAAAGGGGTAGGCGCGCTGTGGGAGCGCCGGTTGTGAAGCCCTGCGCCGATTTTCGTGGCGCATCGGTGAAGAGTGCCTGACGAAATCCGGTCCGGCGCTCCACCAAAGGCGCGAAATTGCGCTTCGGAAGACCCTGCAATTTTGTCTCGATTAGAAGTGGCTCGTGATGAATGTTTTCTTTGAGTTGCAGCGATTTCTAATCGTTTGGGTGTCTCGATTAGAGAAGCAGCCCTCGCCACTCTTCCAGCCGGCATCTTGCCGCCGATTTTGGGACCCGGCGATTGCGTGAAAAATCGCCGGCAAGTCCGATCCAGGGATTCCAGTTGAGTCCATCGGACTCCCGAAACCGGAGATGCCAACGGCGCTGCGAAAGAATGTGTGAAGTGCTCTTTGGAAGACCCCCTTTTCGTGTCCCGGTTAGAAGCGGGGCGTGACGATTGTTTTGAGTGAGTTACGGCGATTTCTAATTGTTTTGGTGTCCCGGTTAAAAGGCGAGTGACGAGTGAAAAGTGACGAGTGACGGGCGGGAGGTGTACAGCGTGGCCCGCGAAATCGCGGGGCTCGCGCTGATTTGCCGTTATCGTTCTCGTAATATAATTCACGAGATACGTTAGCACGAACCCCCGGGGTACCAGCAAATCCACAGGGTACTGGTGCTACGAGGAAGTGCCGAGGAATCAGCGGCATTCGAGCGCAAAAAATTTACGAAAATCGTGCTCTCGATTTTGCAAAAAATAACCTGATGGCGGAAACGGCACGACAGATTCCCACCGGTCCGATCATTGAAAAATAAGCGGTTGATTCGTCAATTTAAAGGTCTGTGGGGGCGGTGAAGCGGCGCCGGGCCGAGGAAAAGCCAAATTTACCGGCGGGCACGAAACGCAGATTCCTCCTCCGACCCTCGTCGGGTCGTCGTCGGAATGACAAACCCCAAGCATAAGGGGCTAACTGGCGGTGAAAGTCAAAAACGCCGGCAAGATGCCCGAGCCCCACGAATGCGGTTCCGCAGGTTGTTTGGAGCGTTAGGAATAACGCCGAAATCGAAAAAGCGAGCGCACCAAGCAGCGCCCCTACGACCGAACGGGAGCTCGATACGGCGAAGCGTTGACTTGACGTTGGGCGCGGCATAGAATTCGCGCCGGTGCCCGATTCTTCTCCACTCTCCGGGCGAACGATCTCCCACTTTCGCATTATTGAGAAGTTGGGTGGCGGCGGCATGGGTGTCGTGTATAAGGCCGAAGACACCAAGCTCGACCGCTTTGTGGCTCTCAAGTTTCTGCCGGACGAGGTAGCCAAAGACCCGCAAGCCCTGAGCCGTTTTCAACGCGAAGCCAAAGCCGCTTCCGCGCTGAATCATCCGAACATCTGCACGATTTATGAGATTGATGAGCATAACGGGCAGGCGTTCATCGCCATGGAATTTCTGGATGGCGTGACGCTGAAACAGCGCATCGCCGGAAAGCCTGTAGAGACGGACGATCTGCTCGGTCTGGCGATTGAGATTGCGGACGCTCTGGATGCGGCCCATGCCGCAGGCATCGTCCACCGTGACATTAAGCCTGCCAATATTTTTGTCACCAGGCGCGGCCACGCGAAGGTTCTTGATTTTGGCTTGGCGAAGCTGACTGCGAAAAGCGAAGCAACGCCGTCGGAAGACACCCGGACCGCTGATGCAGTTAGGGGAGTGGCTGCGGAGCAACTGACGAGTCCGGGGACCGCGGTGGGCACTGTCGCGTACATGTCGCCGGAGCAGGTGCGTGGCAAGGAATTGGACGCACGCACCGACCTGTTTTCATTTGGCGTGGTGTTGTATGAGATGGCGACGGGCGCGCTCCCTTTTCGCGGTGACACATCGAGTATGACAACCGACGCGATTCTCCATGGCGTCCCGGTCGCTCCGGTAAGATTGAATCCAGATATCCCGGCGAAGTTGGAAGACGTGATCAACCGGGCGCTGGAGAAAGATCGCGATCTGCGTTACCAGCATGCGAACGAGATGCGTGCCGAGCTGCAACGTCTGAAGCGCGACACGGACACGGGCAAGTCGGGATCCTACGTCCAGCAGTCTTCTGAGGATGTGCGTTCGGGCGAAAGCAAAATTCTGACATCCGCGCCCTCATCGTTCTCCGCCGCTGGCGCGAATGCCGGCTCGTCGTCCCGCGAGTCCGCAATTCGGGCTGAAAGCGGCGCGGGAGTGCAGCACCAAAGCGAAGCGGCGCATGCGTCCGGCAGTTCCGTCGTGGTCGCTACGGCGAAGCAGCACAAACTGGGCCTCACGGCAGGACTCGTGATTGCGCTGGCTGTGCTCGCCGCGGCGGGATACGGCGTGTACTCGATGCTGAGCCGTGGTTCTGCGGTGCCTTTCCAGAATTTCACGATCACCAAGATTACCGATAACGGGAAATCCCACGCCGCGGCGATATCGCCCGACGGAAAGTACATCCTTAGCGCTGTGGTTGATGCGGGCAAGTCGAGCGTGTGGCTACGACACGTTCCCACCGATAGCGATACGCAAATTATCGCGCCGGCCGAAGCGTTCTACAGGGACTTCAGGTTTTCGCCGAACGGAAATTACTTCTATTTTCGCAAAGCGCGGACCGCCGCACTCGACGTGTTCGATCTATTCCGAGCGCCGGCGCTGGGCGGCACGCCGCAGCTTGTCGTGCGGGACGTTGATTCCGACGTTGCGGTCTCGCCGGACGGCAAGATGATGGCGTACGAACGATTCAATGATCCGGAAGTCGGTAAGTACGAGCTGCTGCAGGCCAATGCCGACGGCACCGGCGAGAAAGTGGTTGCGAATGGGCCGGTCAGCGCTGGAAAAGCGCACGTTTCGTGGTCGGCGGACGGGAAGCGCCTCGCGATGGCGGGCAGCGGTGACTTCGGACAGAGCGCAATCGAAGTGATGAACATCGCGTCCCGGAAGAGCGAAGAACTGGCCGGCACCGCGACATACTCGTTCGGCGGTGCGGCTTGGATGCCGGATGGGCGGGGCCTGATCGTGGGGTTTCTCGATCCGTCCACGGGAGCGATCCGTGGCCAGATCGGCTACGTTGCGTATCCAGGCGGCCAGATTCGCGCGGTGACGAAGGATACCAACACCTACCACACGCCCGGGATTACGGCGGACGCTAGCATGCTTGCGGCGGTCCAGCAAAAGCGCCTCTACACGCTGTCTACGATCTCGGCGAGCGGCAGAGAATTCGGCGCTGCAAGCCCAGTCATTCCGCAGCAACAGAGAGATATTTTCAATTTCACATGGGCTGGTAACGATGGGTTCTTTCTAAGCGAAGACAATCGCCTCGCGAGGACTTCAATGGGTGGGGTCAATGCGACGACGCTGCTGAGCAGTGCTACGACCGTCAATCTCGCCGCGTGTCCGGATGGAAAGACACTGTTGTTGTCATCGACAGGAAATCAGAGCGGCGGCGCGATCAGTCTCTGGCGGATAAACATAGATGGGACGAACCTGACGCGGCTTACGAGTGGGAGCCGTGACATCATGCCGGCGTGCTCGCGCGATTCGAAGCGTGCGTATTACATTGATGTCGTGGAACTACGAGTCAAGAGCGTGCCCACGGATGGCGGGACGCCCGAGGTGTTGCCCGGAACAGTGATCCCGGACGGGTTCGTCGCCCAGGGGTATTACCTGGGCCGCTCACCGGACGGACGAGCGTTGGCGCTGCTGTATGTGATCGGCGAAAAAAACCCAGTCCACAAGATCGCATTGATTTCGCTGGATGCCGGCGCACAGCCCCAAGTGCGGTATTTGGACCCGAATCCGGCGATTGCCGATGCGCCGCTGTTTACTCCGGATGGCAAAGCAGTGGTGTATCCGATTACGGTGGCGGGCGCGGATAACGTCTGGCTGCAGCCGGTGGATGGCTCTCCGGGCCGGCAGATCACGAATTTCAAGAGCGACCAGATCTTGGGCTTGGAGTGGTCGCCCGATGGCACGAGGCTCGCGGTGCTGCAGAGGCGAGTTGAGGCTGACGTCGTGCTCCTGCGCGACTCGAGCGCAAATACGCAGTGACGCGTCGGTTGATCGAGCCCAGCGGTTCGAAATGAAGACGCGCCGCAGACAAGTCCTGGGGATGCATAACGGCTGAAAGTGAGAGCGGCGCTATGAAGACGTGAAAGTCAAAAACGCCGGCAAGATGCCGGCGCTACGATTGAGTGGGTCGGCGCTTGGCTTCAATCGAGGGGCGCGCATTAAGGATTATCAATCAAATGGGTGTATGATGAGCGCCGGTTTTCGGTTCAAGCTGGGAGTTCGTGAGAGGAGAATAATTCTATGAAGAAGAAGACGATCTTGTTGACGCTGGCGGCGATGTTCGCCGTGGTCGCGGTGTGCTTCGCTGCCGACAATCCGAATATGGGGACGTGGAAATTGAATGAGGCCAAGTCCAAGTTCCCCGCCGGGGCGACGAAAAATAATATGGTGGTGTACGCGGCGGCGGGCGACAGCGTGAAAGTCACCGTGGACGGAATGACAGCGGACGGCAAGGCCGTACACGACGAGTGGACGGGCAAGTTCGACGGCAAAGACTATCCCGTGACCGGCGAACCGACGTACGACTCGCGATCGTACAAGCAAGTGGACGCGAACACGTTGGCGATGACGCTCAAGAAGGACGGCAAGGTCGTCGGTAAGGGCCGCATCGTTGTTTCGGCGGACGGCAAGACACGCACCGTCACCGTAAGCTTGACGGACGCTATGGGAAAGAAAACAAGCAGCACCGCCGTCTACGACAAGCAATAGCGGAAAAACTGAACGATATCAAAGGGCCGCGGATTCCCGCGGCCCTTTTTTATTTTCGCGTCGCTAGCAGCAAGTTCCTAACCTCTCGCTCTCTTTCCAGAGTAGCCAAAATATGCGAGCGCGTTTACTGCTGCTGTCCCGAATTCGATTGAGAATTCGCGGCGCCGGAACGCACCTTCGGCCAATTGTAGACGGGATATTTTGGCCGCTTAATCGGCGGCGCTGGGTGGTCCTTCAGCTCCTCAAGCGCCACTTCAACTCCCTTTTCCAATTGCGGGTCGCGGCCTTTGCGCCAGAGCGCTGGGTCGAGATCCACTTCGATGTCCGGCTTGATGCCTTTGTTCTCCACGTCAAATTCGCCGGTGTCCGGATTGTATAGGCCCCAACGAGGCGCAGTGATCAGCCCGCCATCCATCAGGGGCGGATAGCCGCCGATGCCGATGAGGCCGCCCCAGGTGCGCGTGCCGATGATCGGCCCCGTGCCGAGGCGTCTGAACATCCAGGGCAGAGCGTCGCCGCCCGAGCCCGCCATTTCGTTGATCAGCATTACTTTCGGCCCGCGGATCGCGCGAGGAATGAGACTGTCTTTGCCTTCGCGCGTCATGGCCGCGGCCAGCAACGGCCGCTTCATCCACTCGACGATGTAGTCGGCGATCCAGCCGCCACCATTGAACCGCTCGTCAATCACGGCGCCTTGCTTCGCATTCTGCGCGAAGTAGTAGCGATTGAAATTGGTGTAGCCGTTCACGGCCGTGTCCGGCAGATAAACGTATGCGAGCTTGCCCCCGCTCAGTTCATCCACCTTTTTCCGGTTGCTCTCCATCCACTCGCGCTGTCGTAGGGAATGTTCATCCGGGATTGGGACGACGGTCACGGTGCGCGCGTCTTTTCCGCTCGGGTCGGGACCGACATTCAATTGCACGGACTTGCCGGCACGCTCGAGGAAGAAGCTGTAGATTTCGTCGCTGCCGTGAAGTTCGCGTCCGTCCACCGCGAGGAGATATTCGCCTTCGCGGACGTTTACGCCGGGTTCGGTGAGCGGCGCGCGCAGGCTCGGATTCCAGTTCTCGCCGAAGTACACCTTGGCAAAGCGGTAGCGGTCGTGATCGATCGTGTAGTCCGCGCCGAGCAAGCCGACGTTGACGGGCTTTGGCTCCGGCCGGTCGCCGCCGAAGATGTAGACGTGCTGCGCGGTGATATCGCCGAGCATGTCGGCAAAAATGTAGTTGAGGTCGGCGCGGCTCATCACGTTGTCCACGAAGGGCTGATACGCCGCCATTTGAGCTTTCCGGTCCAAGCCGTGAAGATTGGGATCGTAGAAGAAGTCGCGCTCGATCCGCCACACTTCGCGATACATCTGCTGCCACTCGGCGCGGGGGTCGGTGTAGACCTGCATCCCAGCGAGATGGAGGGTGCCGTCGGACTTGCCCGGCTCGCCCGGCTTGCCGAGCATATCCACGGGCTTGATCGCCCACGTGCCGTGGGGCGGCGGGCCTCCGTCCCCCGGCATCGGAGGACGCGGCGGCAATTGCTCGTAGAGCGCCTTTTCGCCGTTGGACGAGACGACGAACGCGCCGATGTTTTCCATCAGCTTGTCCGTCTTGCGCGTGCACACGTCGAATTTGTGCACGATCCGGCCCGTCTGCCCGTCGCCGTTCACGATGGGGCCTTCGATCAGAAACAGCACGTGCGTTTTGCCGGCCAGCAGTTGATCGTAATTTCGCGCGGGTATCGGGAGACCCAGAATGCGCTGGCTGATGTTCTCGAAATCGATTTTCACTTCCGGCGGGGCTTTGGCGGCCGGCTCGTCTTTCTTTTCGTCTTTTTTCTCGCCAGCGTCACTCTTCCCCGATTTCTCCGCAGCTTGTTCGGCGCGGGCCTTGGCATCGCTTTCGGGTGCGCACTCGTCTTTTCGCACCGGGGCGTCGGTAGATTTCGCGTCTGAAGATTTGTCGGCCGCGATCTTTTCCTCGTCGCTCTGCGGCGCGAGGGGCGATTTCAGATCCTTCCGAAGCACGACCACATAGGCGCTGTTCGTCACCGGGACTTTGTACCCGCCCATGCTGCTCGCGATGACCGGGCCATCGTCTGTGCTGGCGATGAAGTAGAGATACCTGCCGTTCTTATCGAAGGCGGCGGAATCCGCGTCGCTCAATCCATCGGTCACCTGATGGACGGTCTTGTCTTCCAGGCCGTACAGGAACACTGCGCCTAACGCGCTATCGAGCTGGCGCGTGTAGGCAATCCAGCGGCTGTCCGGCGACCAGACGGGACTGAAAGCCGCATGGTCAAAAGGATTCGTATCCACGAGCACCGGCTTGCCTGTGTCAATGTTCAGATACCAGAGATTCAGCCGCTTATCGTGGTAGGCGATCTTCTTGCTGTCGGGCGACCAGGTGGGCGAATAGTAGAACGACGGCGGGTTTCCGAGATTGAATTTCTTCACTTCGCCCATGCCGTCCTGCTGGCGCAGGTGCAACTCGTATTCACCCGACTCATCCGAGAAATAAGCGACCCATTTTCCATCCGGCGACCATGCGGGATCGCGCTCGGCCGCGCCCGTCGTGTTCGTCAGATTGCGGATGTCGCCGTGCTCTACGGGCACTGTCAAAATTTCACCGTGCGCTTCAAAGACGGCGCGGGCGCCCGTCGGCGAAATGCTGGCGTGCTCGATCTTGTCGCCGACATTGACGAAGTGAGGCCGCACAGCGGGGAAATCGCCCGTCACGCGAATATTTACCGCGCTCTGCTTTCCCGACGCGGGATCAAATAGATGAATTGAGCCGAACTGTTCGTAGACGATCGCGTCCGGGCCCGCGGAGGCCGATTTGATGTCCACGCCATTGCTTCGGATCGCGGCGCTCACCTGCTTTGTTTTCGTGTCGTAGACATACAGATTCACCGGACCATCGCGGTCGGAGAGGAAGTACACGCTGTCGCCCATCCACATCGGAGCCGAGTCGTTCGAATCCACGCGCGGCACTTTGACAATGCTCGAATCGGAAAGGTTGGCGATCCAGACCGGCGAAGCCGTGCCGCCGCGGTAGTGCTTCAGCCCGCGGTGGAACATTGAAGATTCGGCGAAATTTGTGAACGGGACATAGGCCAGGTGGGAGCTGTCAGGCGAGTAACTTCCTTCAACGGCCTTCGGCAGCGGCAGCATTTCCGGCAAGCCGCCGGAGAGGCCGACTGTGTACAATTGCGGTCCGCGTGCAAAACTATCGCGGCTCGAACGGAAGAGAATGCGCGCGCCGTCACGCGTCCAGCCAACCACCTGATCCGAGCCGGGGTGCGAGGTCAGGCGCTTCGGGATGCCACCGGCTGCGGGAATGACGTAGACATCCTCATTGCCGTCGTATTCGCCCGTGAAGGCAATCTGCGTGCCGTCGGGCGAGAATACCGGATCGATTTCGATCCCCGCGTCGCTCGTCAGACGCCGCGCGTCTCCGCCGTTGCGGTCCACGACCCATAGGTCGCCGCCGTAGCTGAATGCAATCTGCGTCTTGCTCACCGTTGGCTTACGCAAAAGCGGGTATTGATTTGTGGCCTGTGCCGCCAAATGTGAAGCGGCGACGAAGAACAAGATCGCTCCAAGCATAACTCGGGCGATCTGGCCAAAGATGGACGTACGGATTTTCGCTGACATCGTTGCCTCCGGCGGGCGCGACTCTGAGAATGGATACACTTGCAGGAATGAGACGATTAGGACCTGCATCAACCGAGATATCCAACAACAAATTTCAGATTGGTACCAATGGCTCGCAAATCGTACGCTTCCTCTTCACAGAACAAGAGAATTTGCTGTCAGGACAGGCCTAAGCGAGATTGCCCGGCGAATTCTTTATTGAGATCGCTCATGGTCCGACACCAGGCCCGCTCGCCACTGGGCTTTAATATTTGACGTATTAACCTGCGCTATGTCACCCCTGATGGCGCGCGCGACGCAAAAAATCGCGGATCAAGAAGAGCTGACGACCGGATTGGGCAAGCGCTCCACAGCGCGTTCGGTACTTTCGCTGCCGGGCGCGGCGAAGCGTACTCCAATTTGCGGCCGCATTTCAAGCGATGAAGGCGCACGTAGGGCTAATGGATCGCGGCGGATTCGGATTTGGCTTCGCGCAGGATGGGGATGTCGGGATCCGCGTCTTTCCAGAGAGTTAGGAAATCGTTGTAGGCGGCTTTTGCCTTGGCGGTGTCGCCGGCTTGTGCGTATGCGCGAGCTAGACCGAGATGAGCAAGCGCGCCGGTCGGATAGTTTAGAGCGATGCCACGATGGTCAAGCAACTTCTGGAATTCGGCGGCGGCCGCTTGGCCATTCTTGGCGAGAAGGTACGCCTGGCCGCGAAGAAACGCCGGGTAAATTGGTCCACCAACTTGATAGGGCGGCGCGGCGCCGAGCTCGTAGGGCGCAGCGGCTTCCAAGTTTGTCAGAGCTTCAGAGGATTTGCCGCTGTTGAGGGCGATGGCCGCCTGAATTGTCGGCACCCAGTAAACTTTCAGCATGGTATTCGATGGATTGGCCTTCTCCAGCTCTTCCATCATCGTTTGAGCTCGCGCGGTATTGCCGGCTCTCGCCAAAGTAAGAGCCGCGACAACCTTTACATCCCGGCCCTGAGACAAACCTAAGGCTGCGCCCACGTCTTGTGCCGCCAAGGCTGTATTCCCGAATTCCACTTCGCGCATGGCGGCAACCACTTGCCATATCGCGGCGGTTTCTTTGGAGTCGGCGCGAGCCGCCGAGTCCGCCGCGCGGCGGGTGAAGTCTCGGGCAGCCACGAGCCGCCCGTAATAGCCTTCGGTGTCTGCCTGCGCAGACAGCAGGAAGTCCTCTTCCCCGGGCTTGCCCGCGCCCCAGGAGACAGCCTGTTTCATCTCCGCTGAATCTCCCTCAAGGAAAGCAAGGTAGTACATCCACCAATGAAGGAACCCAGCATCCAATTTGTGCGCTTGCGCTTGCTCAACCGTGGCCTTGGCCTCGTCGGTACGATTGAGTGCGAGGTAGGCCGTTGCCAGATTGACATATGCAGTTACGGAATTGGGGTCGAGATTCAAGGCCTCGTTCGTCTCAGCAGCGGATTTATCGTATTGACCGAGTAACAGATATATCGCTCCCAAGTTACCGTGGGGTACCGAATCACGCGGATAGCTTTGCGCCCACACCGCATACGCTTGACTCGCTTGCTCGAGCTCGCCTGTAACCTGGAAGTTGTAAAACGCCGCGATACGATACCTTTCACGGTCGCTTACACGGTCGCGGAGGGCATAAGCTTTCTTGGCGTTCTCAGCGGATAGACTGGCTTGCCCGAGATTGGAATAGGCGACTGCGAGACCGCCGTAGGCCGTGGCGAAATTCGGATCGAGTTCGATGGCGCGTTTGAAGAAAGGCACAGCTTCGGCATCGCCCTTGGTGCGCTGGGTGGTTGTGCCGAGACTGAACGCTTTCAGAGCTTCGAGCGAAGGCGTGGTTGCCTCAATCGGAACGTCGAACTTCTGAACGGAGGCCAGCGATTCTCCCAGTTTGTTCCTGAGGCTGGAGGCCGCGGTGCCGAGGGCTTTCAGTACGCCTTCCTTCCCCGTCGCCTCGGCTTCTTCTTTGGCGAGCGTGTCGCCGGTGCTGCAAGCATCAGCCTCGAGGCCGACTACATACTGTGTGCCGAGACTGGAAATCGAACCCGCTAGGATCGCTTTGCTGCCGGTGCGAACGCAGAGTTCCTTGGCCACGTCCTGTGTGACGTGATCGGTTGCAGGCCGCCCCATCAGACGAAGAGTCTCAGAAACCTTGCGCTCGGAAAGAATGTTGAGAAAAGGGGACTGTTCGAGATCGACTGCGAGCGCTTGTTTGAGAGTGCCGTCGAAAACGGGGTCGCCGGTGCTGTTTGTGAAATCGGCGAGGACGACGGTGTCTTTTTCGGTTAAAGGTTGAGCGGGCTTCGGGCGCAAATACAAGAACGCGGCGATCGCGGCGGCGACGACTACGGCGGCTACAGGAATCAGAATCTTCCACAGTTTGGCGGAGCTTTTTGGATGAACTCCGGAATCGCTCACGGAGGAACCTGATAGCGCGGGAGCCGGGGTGGGTGCCGGCGCTGCAGATATGCGCGAAGATGAGCCCGAACCCGGTTGCTGAACTGCGGCTTGAGAGCCTGACTCTGGCGCGGCGAGGACTGTTCCTGAGCTTGCTGCGGTGATGCGCGAAGTCTCAGCGCTGCGCTTCAGGCGTTGGAGGTCGGTGCGGATGTCGGCTGCGTGTTGGTAG
Organism: uncultured Acidobacteriota bacterium; assembly: GCA_963838705.1. Taxonomy (GTDB): domain Bacteria; phylum Acidobacteriota; class Terriglobia; order Acidiferrales; family UBA7541; genus Palsa-147. The sequence continues at coordinate 646,982 of CAWIRU010000009.1, forward strand.
CGAAGTTGGGGATCTTTTTCGAGTGCTTTGTCGATGATTTCTTCCAGTTTCGGCGGAACGTCGGGGTTCAAGCGAACTGGCGATATCGGCGCGCGATTTAGAATGGCCTCGAAGATTACGCCAGAGCTTTCGCCGCGGAACGGCAGCGTGCCGGTGGCCATCTCGTAGAGCACGGTGCCGAACGAAAAAATGTCGGTCCGAGCGTCGAGCTCGCGTGCGCGGACTTGCTCGGGTGACATGTAGGCAACGGTGCCGAGCGTGCTGCCGGGGCTTGTGAGATGTTCCGGCGCAATGCCGCCGACATCTTGCGTCGCGGAAAGTGAAAGTGAGGATGGCGACGCGAGCGTCTTGGCTAGGCCGAAATCGAGGACTTTTACCTGGCCACGCTTGGTGATGAAAATGTTGGCGGGCTTGATGTCGCGATGGACGATGCCCTCGCCATGTGCTACGTCGAGCGCGTCGGCAATCTGGATTCCCCATTCCAGCAGTTGATCGACGGGCAGAGGCTTGTCGGCTATGCGATGCTTCAGCGTCTGGCCATCGAGGAACTCCATGGCGATGAACCACTGGCCATTTTTTTCGTCGATCTCGTGAATGGTGCAGATGTTTGGATGGTTGAGCGCGGAGGCGGCTTGTGCTTCGCGTTGGAAACGTGCGAGCGCCTGAGGATCTTGCGCGACTGCTTCGGGGAGGAATTTTAGCGCGACGAAGCGGTGGAGTTTGGTGTCTTCCGCTTTGTAGACCACGCCCATGCCACCGCCGCCGAGTTTCTCGATGATGCGATAGTGGGAGATGGTCTGGCCGATCATGCAGAATGCGTGACCTCCGCAGGGATATTAGGCTGCGTGGATTACCAAGTCAACGCGGGGGAACAGATGGTGCGGGCCCGATCGGCAGTGAGGCAAGACCCACCCTTTCTGCGCAAGGATAGAACACCCGAAAAGGCAAAAGCCGCCCGGCTGAAGCCGGCCGCTACAAGTGATGAATCAGCGGGGGTGCCCGTAATTGCGATGGCCTGTTAGTGCAACGCGGAGGATTCGGATTTGGCTTCGCGGAGGATGGGGATGTCGGGATCGGCGTCTTTCCAAAGCGTTAGGAAATCGTTGTAGGCGGACTTTGCTTTTGCGGTGTCGCCGGAGAGAGCGTAGGCGCGGGCGAGGCCGAGATGGGCGTAGGCGCCCGTCGGGCAATTCCAGACGAGGCCGCGGTGATCGAGGATCTTTTGGAATTCCGCGGCGGCTGCGGCTCCCTGCTTCTGCGCCAGATAGGCTTCGCCGCGAATGTAAATCGGATAGAGGCAGGAATTGTTGAGCGAAGAGAAGGTAGGCGCGAGTTCCATTGGCGCGGGCGTTTGAAGCAGATCAATCGCGCGGGCAGGATTCTTTTGCGAAAGCGCGAGCTCGGCCTGGATCACGGGCAGCCAATATGACTGGATTTGGGTATTTAGCGGGAAGCGTTTGGTCAGGGCCTGAATGACGGATTGAGCGTGCGCAGAATCTCCGGTCATTGCGAAAACCAGTGCTGACTCGGTCTGGGCGTCATTGCTCGAGGCGGCGTGCGCCAGCGCGGCTGCGGCGTCCTGTCGCGCTTCGGCCAAATTACCGAAGAGGGCTTCGCGGAAGGCGGCGTTATCCTGCCAGAGCGCGCTCGATTCTTTGTTATCGCTGCGATCGGCTGCGTCCGCGGCGCGTTTCGTCAGCTCCCGCGCTTTCTGCAAGCGACCGTAATACGCAGCCGTGTCGGCTTCGAGCGCGAAGTATTCATGCTTTAGATCGGGGTGTCCCTCGAACCACGAGCCTTCTTCCGACATGCCGTGGTTATCATTCGCGATGAAGTCGAGGGCGTAAGCCGAGATGTGCAAACTATCGTTGTCGAATTTCAGGGCATAGGCGTTCGCGATCGTCTTGCGCGCATCATCGTATTGATCCAAGGCCAAATGCAGCCCCGCGACATTTCCCAAAGTGATTACGCTGGCCGACTCGAGGCGCTCCGCTTCGAGCACTAACGCAAGCGCCTTGTCGAGTTGCCCCTTTGCAACGTATATAATCGCGAGGTTTTCGTGAGCCGTGGAATCCCGAGGGTAGCTCCCCAGCCATTGTTGAAAGACTTCCGTCGCTTTGTCGAGATCGCCCAAGACCAGCTCGTAATAGAGAGACTCGATGTGCAGTTTCTCGCGTTCACTGGCGCGATCGCGGAGCTCGAACGCCTTTGCGATATACGCGTTGCCCTTTTCCGGCTGGCCCGAGTCCGAGAACATCAGGCCCAAATCCTCATACGCTCGCGCAAATTTCGGATCCAGTTCGACGGCGCGCTGATAGAGAGGCAGGGCGGCAACCGGGCCTTTCTCGTCGAATGTTTTCGAGCCAAGGCTCAGCGCCTTCAATGCGTCGAGGGAGGCGGTGGTTTCCTGATCGAGCGGGACGTCGAACTTTTGAACTGAGGCGAGAGATTCGCCGAGTTCGGAGCGGAGCTTGCTTGCAGCCTGGCCGAGTGCGTCGAGAACCTTTTCCTTGCCGGCGGCCTGGACTTGCTCTTGCGCGAGGACATCACCCGTTGCGCAATTGATGGCTTTCAAACCGACGACGTAGTCGCCGCCGATATTGGCAATTGAGCCTGCGACGAAGGCCTTGCTGTCAGCGCGCAGGCAGAGCTCGCGAGCGACGTCGGGAGTAAGGCGAGTGTCCGCCGGGCGCGTCATCAGGCGGAGCGTGGAGGAAACGCGCTCGTCGGATAAGACATTGAGAAATGGCGACTGGCGCAGAGAGACGCTGAGCGCTTGCTTGAGGGCGTCGTCGAAGACCGGATCGCCGGTGGAATTGGCGAAGTCGGCGACGAGTACGGTGTCGCGCTCGGTGAGCGTTGCGGTCTTGGTGGCGCTACGTCCTTTGAACCACCAGAAAGCGCCGGCGGCAAGCGCGATGACGACCAACGCTGCTACGGCGATCATGAGCGTGGAGCGCGTTGGAGCGGCGGCTTTAGGCGCGGAAGTTTTCGCGGCTGCGGATGTGGAGCGGCTGGATTCCTGATCGCGCTTCATGCGCTGGAGATCGGAGCGCAGGTCGGAGGCGTGCTGATAGCGCAGCGCGGCGTCTTTTTCGAGGCACTTGTTGATGATGCGGTCGAGCTCCGCGGGCACAGTAGGATTGAGGAGCGCCGCTTCCTGGGGCGTGCGATTTAGGATGGCTTCGAAGATTTCCGCGGTGGAGCTGCCGGAAAACGCGGCCTTGCCGGTGGCCATTTCGTAGAGAACGGCGCCGAATGAGAATATATCGGTGCGGGAATCGAGTTCGCGGCCGCGGGCCTGCTCGGGAGACATGTAGGCGATTGTGCCGAGCGTCGAGCCGGGGCTGGTGAGGTCCTTTTCGGCGGAGGTCGCGGCGGTCTCCTCCATCGAAATGGATTTCGACGTAGCCGGAGTGACCGTCTTCGCGAGGCCGAAATCGAGAATCTTGGCCTGATCGCGGAGCGTGACGAAGAGGTTCGCGGGCTTGATGTCGCGGTGTACGATTCCCTTCTCGTGCGCAGCGGCGAGAGCGTCGGAAATCTGAATACCGAGGCTGAGCGCCTCGTCGAGTGGGAGGGGTTTGCCGGCCTGGCGATGCTTGAGTGTCTGCCCTTCGAGATACTCCATGGCAATGAAGAGGCGGCCGCGATCTTCGGCGATCTCGTAAATCGTGCAAATGTTGGGATGATTCAGCGCGGAAGCGGCGCGGGCTTCGCGGCGGAAACGCTCGAGTGCCGTGGGGTCTTTGGCAACGTCGTCGGGAAGAAACTTCAGGGCAACCGCGCGGCCGAGATTGACGTCTTCGGCTTTGTAAACGACGCCCATCCCGCCGCCGCCGAGCTTCTCGAGAATGCGGAAGTGGGAGACGGTCGAGCCCGGAACGAACGCGGAAGAGGAAGACGTGTCGGACATCGCGCGGGAATATTAGCAATGAAAAGAACCGCACTACAAGGCGAAACGAAAATGGCGGGCGGGAGTTCACGGAGAGCATGAGCCGCTTGCAAAGACTGCGCGCAATTGCGGCTTCGCTGCCGATTATCGTCCTGGCGGCGCTGGCGTTGCGCGTTGGGTACACGATTTCGCAGACGCAGAAGATTTCACCGCAAGTGCTGCGGGCGGTGCCGTTTCTCTACGAGCCGGGGAATATCGCGTATTCGATTGCGATCGGGCATGGGTTCGGCTCGCCATTCCGCGCGGACACGGGGCCGACGGCGTGGACGGCGCCGGTTTATCCTTACATCGTCGCGGTATTCTTCGACATTTTCGGCACGTATTCCTTCAACGCGTTTCTCTCTGCAATCAGCTTGAACATGCTGTGCTCGGCGCTTGCCTGCGTGCCGCTTTACTACGCGGGCAAGCAAATTCGCGGCCCGGGCTTGGGAGCCGGAGCGGCGTGGCTTTGGGCTTTCTTTCCCAACGCGATCATCATTCCCTTCCAGTGGATTTGGGACACTTCGATTTCGACGCTGCTGACGGCGACGATTCTGTGGGCGACGCTCGTGCTGGCCGAATCGCAGCGGACGCGCGATTGGATCGGCTACGGGCTGCTGTGGGGCCTGACGCTGATGACGAATCCGACGCTTTCGTCGCTGCTTCCCCTGTTGCTCGGGTGGCTCGTTTATCGCGCGTGGAAAGAGCGGCGGCCCTGGATCAAGAACGCGGTGCTCTCGTCGGCGGTGATCGTCCTGTGCTGCTTGCCGTGGGCGATCCGGAATTACATCGTGTTTCACGCGTTCGTGCCGACGCGCTCGGCCTTCGGAATGCAACTCTGGATCGGAAACAACGAACACTACAGCGATCGCTGGGCCGTCTGGAAAGACCCGCTCGATAATCAGGACGAGCGGGAGAAATACGTTTCGATGGGCGAGATTGCGTACATGGCGGAAAAGCGCGACGAAGCGATCGAGTTCATGCTGACTCATCCGCGGCGCGAGGCTCACATGATTTCGCGGCGATTTGTTTCCACCTGGACAGGGAGCGCGACGCCGATTCACGATTTCCTGGATACGCACTCGTTTGTGATTCGTAGCTTATTCCTCTGCAACTTCCTCGCGGGAATTGGCGCCTTGGCGGGAATTGTCGTGCTGTGGCGGAGAAGAAACGTGTATGCGTTTCCCGTCAGTGTTTTTCCAATCGTTTATCCGTTTGCGGAATATCTCGCGCAGGCGCTGTTGCGCTACCGGCATCCGATTGATCCAATCGTGATGTTACTCGCGGCGATTGCGATTGCGGAAGTCTGGCCACGCAGCAAGACGGGCGACTTACACGCGCGCTATTCGTAGCGCAAAGCTTCAACGGGATCGAGGCGGGCAGCTTTGACGGCTGGATACATGCCGAAAAATAGGCCTACGCTCATCGAAACGCCGACAGCCATGACGATCGCCCACAGCGGTACGTAGGAAGGCAACACTGGAACGGCCAGATTGATCAAAAGACTGATCCCGACGCCAAGCAAGACGCCGATCACGCCTCCCGATCCCGTGAGGACCATCGCTTCAATCAGGAATTGAGAAATGACGTCGCGACGGCGCGCGCCAATCGCCTTGCGCACGCCGATCTCGCGGGTCCGCTGAGTCACCGACATTAGCATGATGTTCATCACACCGACGCCGCCGACCAGCAATCCGATCGAACTGATCACCGATACGAGCAGCGCAACCGACGCCGTGATCTGGCGGAATTGATCAGCGATCTGCTGGGCGCTGGACACGCCGAAATTATCCGGTTTGTCGTAAGGCACGTTGCGCGTTCGGCGCAGCACGCCCCGAATTTGATCTTCGGCTTCCGCCATCCGGCCTGGGTACGCGACCGCGCCGATCATGTGCTCGTCGTCTTCCGGATTGTGCTTGCGGTACGTCCGGTACGGAACGAGCACTTCTTTATCAGCGGATTGGTCCTTGAGCAGTTGGCCTTTGCGCGGCTCGAGGACGCCGATGACGGTGTATGTGGCGTTGCCGACCTCCACCGGTTTGCCGATCGGATCCGTGCCCGGGAAAAGAGATTTCGCGATATCGGACCCGATTAGGGCGACATCGGAGCGATGCAAGTTTTCCGCCTCGGTGAAGAAGCGCCCGCTCGCGGGAACGGAGTTAAATACCTCTTCCGTTACCGGAAGAGTTCCCGAGAAATCGATTCCAGCCACTTCCTTGTTCAGATACTTCGCGGTTGCGGGAGCCGCCGGCGGGCCGACGTCCACGACGCGGGGAAACACGCTGACCGTAACCTCGCTCACGGCCGGGCAGAATTCCTTGATCGCCTCGCCATCCTCTAACGTGAGAGGCTTCCGCGAACGCTCCTCCGGCGTCAGGCGCCCCGTATGAATGCCAGGATCAAAACGAAAAATGAAGAGCGTGTTGGGGCCGTAGTCCGTCAGGACCGCGTTCACGTCCTGGTACACACCGAGAAGTATGGAGATGACGCAAAGTAACGCGGTGATTCCGATGACGACGCCGAGAACCGTGAGAAACGAGCGCATCTTGTTTTCGCGCAGCGTCGTGAGCGCCATTCGCGAATTTTCATTCATCTGAAGCCATAAAGACGATTTCGCCACCGCTAAATCTCCACTCGCAGCGCCTCAATGGGTTCAAGACGCGCCGCTTTCTGCGCCGGATAGACGCCGAAGAAAACCCCGACCGCCGCCGAAATGACTTCAGCCAGGATCACCGCGGTCAGGGGCACCGACATCGGCACGGACGTTGTAGCTTTGATGATGAGAGTCAGCGCGTAGGCGAGCGCAACGCCAATTGCTCCGCCGGTTGCCGCCATGACGGTTGCTTCAATCAGAAACTGCAGAAGAATGTCATGGCGGCGGGCGCCGAGCGATTTGCGGATGCCGATCTCGCGCGTTCGTTCCGTGACCGTCGCCAGCATCACATTCATGATCACCACCCCGCCTATGACGAGGAAGACCGAGACGACGCCAACCATCGCAATGGCGATCACGCCGGTAAGCTGCTTCCATAGATCCATGATCGTCGCCGAATCCAGGATTCCGAAATTGTCCGTCTCGTTCGGATGCAGATGATGGCGCGCGCGCATCAGGACGCGGGCTTCGTCCTGCGTCTGGGCCATCCAGTCGGGTCCGCGTGCCTGAATGTTGATGTAGACGCCGTTCGGTGCGCCGTAAATCTTCACGTGAGCCTGGATGGGGATGTAGACGAAATTGTCCTGCGACTGGCCGAGGACGCTGCCGAGGGGCTTCGCGACGCCGACGACTTCGAATGGGCGGCCGTCAATTTCAATCTCGCGGCCGATGGGATCAACGCCCGCAAAGAGCTTCGTGGCCAATTCCGAGCCGATCATCGCGACCATCGCGTGATGGAGATCGTCACCTTCGGAGATATAGCGGCCGGACGCGGGCACCTCAACATCAATATCTCCCATGTTTGCGGAGACGCCGCGGATGCTCGTGTCTTCGACGCTCTGGCCATTGGCGCGAACTTTTGCGTCGGCCCGCGTTTCGACGCCCACGCGCATTGGAAGTTTCAGGTTGTCGCGCAAGGCCTCGTAGTCGTCCATTGTGATCAGCTTGTTGCGCCGCGTCGCTTTGAGGAGTTCATCCACCTCGGTGATGATTGGATAGCGCGCAACGAGGAAGACGTTCGAGCCGAGGTTGGCCACGCGCTCCGCGATGTAGCGGTTCACGCCGGAGATCAGGGCGACGACAATAATGAGCGTGGAAACCGAAAGGATGATGCCGAGAAGCATCAAGAATGACCGCATTTTATGGGCACGCAGCGTCTCCAGAGCCACGCCGATGGGCTCGCGCAGCGACACCACGCGGTTTTTGCGCACGTCAACCATGCTACTTACTTTACGCGCGGAGAGGAGAAAAGGTTTCGGCGGGCAGGCAGGCGCACGCCATCTCGAATGTACGTTGGCTATATTCCTTTTTGGCGCGCCTGCTATGAGGAGCTTGAGATCCCAAATCGAACGTGCAATTCGCGAGCGCCCAGTAGCGTGATTCGAAGTGCTCGCGTCTTTGGACGCCGCGCAATCCATTTCAATGCGAGCAGGCGCGCGCATAGAGCTGCGCCTAGCGCGCCGGCCAAATGAGGCCTCCGCTCGGTCCAGTCGAGGCACTGGCGCGCGAATGATCGGCGACGATGCCGAAGCGCGTCAAGATCCACGCTCAGATTTGCGAACCACGCTTTGCCGCGAGAACCGAGTTCATAGTCCAACTCGCCGCGAGGTTCGATCACTTTTGAGACTTCCAATGCCCTCGCTAATTCTACGGCGACGCGCCCCGCAAGATGGTCGTAACACGACCGCGCGGCACGCAACGCTCTTGCTTCGGGATCGAGGGGCGCGCTGGCCTGTCGAGGCATTGTCGAAATCGCACCGAGCGCCTCGAGGGCGCGCGCGACCTCTGGCCTGGTAATCCTGTAATACCGATGCCGGCCCGTACTCTGGACCGCGAGCAAGCCGCCATCGACCAGCTTGGAGAGATGCCCGCTTGCCGACTGGGCTGAAACACCGGCAACCCGAGCCAATTCCCCCGCAGGAAGAGCCAGGCCATCAAGAACGGCGATCAGCATCGCCGACCGAGCTGGCTCGCCGATAAGTTCTGCAATTGATGCGATGGGATATGCTGCGTTCATGAGTTCAGATTGTAGCTGTCCCCAGGCGATGACGTTTCATCCAAGGATGAAACATTCTCGCATAGCCGTTCCGTAGAATCGAGACCTGGATGAACCGGAGCTTCGAGTCCTGAAACGTCGGCCACCGGAGAAACGAGAGGTATGGGATGAATGGACAATCAGCTGCCAAAGCCGAGTCTCTTCGCGCGATGCACAATGCCCCGCCGATCTTGGTCCTTCCGAACGCCTGGGATGCAGCCTCAGCGCGAATATTTGAAAAGGCGGGCGCGCGAGCCATCGCCACCACGAGCGCAGGCATTGCCGCAGCGCTTGGTTATCCGGACGGGCAAAAGGTACCGCGCGATTTAATGCTCGAAGCAGTGGCGCGCATCTCGACGATTGTGGGCGTTCCAGCCACCGCCGATCTTGAGGCCGGATATGGAGCCACCCCCAAAGACGTTGCCGACACGACGCGCGCTCTAATCAGAACGGGGGCGGTGGGCTTCAATCTGGAAGACGCCACGGGCGACCCATCAAATCCCCTCTTTGAAATGGAGGAGCAGGTGGAGCGGATTCGCGCGGCCCGCGAAGCTGCTGACCAAGCCGGCGTTCGCGTTGTCATCAATGCGCGAACGGATGTGTTTCTCGAGCAAATCGGAGAGCCGGCTGGGAGGTTCCCAGAGGCCGTGCGCCGCGCGATTGCCTACCGCGTTGCGGGGGCCGATTGCCTATTCGTGCCGGGAGTTACCGACTTAGCTGTGATTTCGGAGCTTGTGCGTGCCGTATCCGGGCCGGTCAATGTGCTGGCTGGTCCGGGCACGCCTCCCGTCCGTGATTTGCAGCGGGCCGGCGTCGCGCGCCTGAGCGTCGGCTCGGGCATCATGCGTGCCGCGTTAGCTTTGGCGAAAGACGCCGTAAATGAATTGTTGGAGAAGGGGACCTACTCGGCATACCTGGACCATGCGATTCCTTACCGAGAGGTCAACGAATTGATGCAGCGGCGATCGAGAAACCTCTAGTGCAAAATGGAAACGACTCGAAAGGTGGGGGAATAAGAATGATCACACTTTGTATTAATTACGTAATCGATCAAAACCAATTCCGCAACTTTGAAGAGTATGCGCGCGCTTTGCCCGAGCAGATAGAACGCTGCGGAGGAAAATTGATCGGATATTTCCTGCCAACCAAGCTCGCGGGGCCAACCAACACGGCGCTCGCGCTCATTGATTTCGAAAATCTCGGCGCGTACGAAAAATACCGGGCCGCGCTCACGAAGGATCCCGCGGCAATGGCAAACGTTGCGAAGATCGAGAAGTCCGGCTGCATCATCAGCGAGAATCGGTCGTTCGTGCAGCGAATTCCTTAGCCGCCTTCGTACCCCGCTGCCTTTAACTCCAGCCTCTCGCGTCGCGATTCCCGCGTCGCTCGCTGATTGTTATGCCCAGAGAAAACCAACGAATCCGGCTCCAGCCTGGAATAAAGTTTTCAGGGCGTCCCGCGCGCGCGGACAAAATGAATGATGAAAAATACCAGAGCCAGTACAAGCAGAACATGAATGAACGCGCCTACGATGTGAAACGTGAAAAATGCAACGATCCAGATGATGGCGAGAAAAGCGGCAAGAACAAGGAAAGCGTAGCGCACCGTTTACCTCCGCCCGGATGCTACCACGATTCATGCGGGGCGATTCGTCTGCGCTAATCGAGTTCGGGAAATCCAACCAGTTTTGGAAACCCCGCGCCGCGCTTGGGAATCATCGGTTTTGGCGGCGATGAAATAAGCCGCAACTGCGGGTCTGCCTCATTCAGCAGTTTCCGTGTGCGCGTCGCTGTATGCTGCCGACGCGCGTCGAGGTGCGCGCGCCATAAACTCGACCGCTGCGTCAATTATGTCGTTCGCTTGCGCTTCGTCGAATTTGTAGATCGCGGCTTGAGCGTCGTCGCGTGTGAGTGATACGAGCACTTCGGCGGCGACGGCAATGAGCTGCGGCAACCGATGTTCCATTTTCACTCTGATCGCATGCCTGGTTGCCTCATCCACTGTCTTTTCTCCTTACCGGTACTTATCGGCTGAGAGATGTCCTTCCTGTATCGAAAAGCGCATCTTTTTGAGAATAATCGAGTGTCTGTGCCGGAATTCAGGATTACCAACGTTGGGAGCAAACGCAGCTCAAACGCGAGGCACTTGCAAGGGTCCAATACGGCACACCAGGCGAATCGCTGCGGGTCACACGAATGGAACCACAACCTTGGCGGAAGCGTGTGGGAGTCGAACCCACCATCCGACCCGCGAAGGGCCGGATCGCCGGCTTTGAAGGCCGGGAGGATCACCGGACCCCTTTCGCCTCCGGAGCGAGTATAGGTTTGACGCGAGGAGCGTTCAACTCTTCGGCGGGCCCTCGATAATCCGCTTGCGAGCGATTTCAAGCAGACGCGGATGGGTGCAAACTTCGTAGTAAGGACGCGAACCTGGCAAGCCGATCTTCCCGCCCGGCAGCAACTGGCGCACGGCGCCCTTGCGAATGACGATTGGCTCGAGCGCGCTGGCGATCGGCAGTTCGCCGAAATAAAGCTGAACGCGCTCCTTGCCCCAAGGCAGCGTGAATGTTCCCGCCATGGGCGCGAGCGAAATTTCGCGCGAAAGTTTCTGAAAGCCTTCCTCGTTCAATTCGATGCCATTCAAGTTGTAACGAACGAGAAGCTCCTCGCCTTCATCCTCGACGGCGTCTTCCATAAGCGTTTGCACGAGAAAGACATTAAACGGCGACGGATTGTGGGCGAAGAGCCGCCGAGCCATCTTCGAGCAGCTCGAGAGCCGGTCGGACAAATTCAGCGCCTTGGAAATCATGATTCGCGAGTCGCCATCCATCCAGAGGGATGGCGCGGAATTCTGGAAGGCCACGCCGACGCCAAGCTCCAGGCGTGGCAGGTCACTCGATTCCGCGCGGATGTTGTACGCCGCGGTGGCCGCGAGGATTTCGCGCGCGAGAACGCACGCTTTGGCGACGGCGTGCTGGGTGGCTCGCGTGGATTCGGTCTCGTAAATGGCCAAAATAATCGCATCGCCTTCGATGAATACTTTCGCGGCGCCGAACTGGCTGAGAAGACGCTTGACGGGCTCGTGCAGGTTCATGCTGAAATGCGAAGCCGGATTGAGCCCGCGGGCAAGCAGGTCTTTGGTGATGCCCGTCGAACCGCGCACATCGGCCTTGATCACGGCGTGCGAGACCACGGCGTCGGCTTCCTTGCGGACTTCGGCGGGAAGCACCAGTTCGTAAAGGCTGTTGTTGATGCGCGAGAGTTCGCGCGAATGCTCCGAGCGCACGAGATTGACGCGCTCGATCCACCCGCCGATGTGCTGGTAATTGCGGCGATCGCGGCGAAGGCGCGCCAGATCTTCGGCAAAGCGCAGAGCCGTCGAGCGTGTCTCCTCAGCTGAAATGCGCCGGATCATGCGGGACGAGTCCTGGAGGCGCTTCAGAGAGAACTTTCGCGCCGGATATTGCTCCAGAATTTGCTCGACGCGCTTTTGCTCTTCGCCGAGGACGAGAGCTTTCTTCAACTGCTGCAAGTGGACCGGCGGGCAGTAATCTCTGTAGATGGTCCGCGTTTCATAGCCCGCGAGAACGTGAACGAGCAGATCGCGCTCCTCGAGGCGATGCACCAATTCGTTCAGCAGGCGATCACGCGTCTCGGGCGCGGAATCGTCCTCGCCGTTTGCGGCGCGTGAATCAAAGAGCCGGCGGATATTCTCCGGATCGTTGAGATAATTCCCGATGCGGCCGCGGTATTCGTCCGTCAGAAATTCCATTTTTTGTTTCGCGGATTCGATGGATGGCGCGACTTCCTGCAGACTGACCTCGAGCGCGTCAATGCGCAGCTTCAGTTCGTCGGCTTCGGTGTGATCTTCGGAAGATGCCCCGCGCTTTTTCCAGGGCCAATGAAAGGAATCGCCGCCGCCGTCAATCTTTCGCCGGAGCTCCTCTTGCTGCTCTTCCATGCGAAAAAGCTCGGCGCGCAACGCGCGAGCCTGCTCCATGAGCTGCTCGTAGGATTGCTGTGTCCGGCTCAACTCCTCGGCGTTATCGTCTACCAGCACAAATTCGCGAATCAGACCGAGGAGGAGTTGATCGAAAACCTCAAACCGGTCCGGGTCGCGGCTGAAATTGCCGAGCAGAACGTAGTGTTCGAGGAAGACCGTCTCGTCGCTGCCGTCCTCGACGAATAAAAGGCGGTTCTTCAACAGGTCGTACATTGCGCTGTAATCGTCGCCGAAGAGCGCGCGGCGGGCCTTGGCGAGCATCGCGTCGTCCAGATCGCGGATGATCTGGAAAAGCGTCTGGCCCACCTGGCGGTAAATGTTCTTACGGTCGGCCTGGAGCTCCGCAATCCGCGCGCGCATGACGTGCGCCTGTTCGCCATGCTCGAAGTGCGCGCCGCGCGAATGGATCCATTCCTTGCATTCGACGATAAGGCTCGAGAGTTGATTCGTGATTTCGCTGAGCAGGAATTTCAGCACGGCGATGCGATTCAGGAGATCGACTTCAATGTTCTGGGTGAACTTGGCGCGCGTGAGTGAAATCTGAAGCAGCTCGGAGAGTTGTTTTCGGAATGCCGCCGTTTCGGGCGTGACGGACTTTCTACTGTGGTCCCAGAAGAGATTCAGGTTCGCCGTCTGGCGAATGAGGTCAAGAAGATAGCGCCGCGCAAACTCGACAAATGTCGGGCTCAGGAAGACATCGAAATGGATGTTGTCAATTCCGACGTTGAGCGACTGCAGACGGATCTCGGCCGAATACGGCTCGAGCTTCATCCGGGCCGGTTGCGTTAACGAAGGCGCGATCGGTGCGTCGGGCATTTAGGCGCTTCTGGCAATCAAAATTTCACTGTAGCAGAATGAGACCGAGGCGCAACCAAGGTGGGCGAACCGGTTAATGGCGGAACCCGAACTCCGGTTTTATCGGGAACCTGCCTTCACATCGCGCAAAACGGCAGCCGCTGCACCCGCCCGGCGCTCTTCGGCGGTTTCTGCGAGCGGCACGATCCGCAGGCCACGCCGCGGCCTATGATGCCGGTCGTCCGCATGGCGGCCGCTGTCGCGCTGCTAATGGTGTTTCTGTGGCCGTTGTTGGCGGATTTCCTGAGAGAGGTTGGCCGTTGGATGCACTAGCGCCCGGGGGACCAGACCTGCGTCGAAAAATCTGCGATCAGATGCCGCCCAGCACGTTGTCTGAATCAGACACCCGAATTCGCCGGCTGTTTTCGTCCACATGTTCGAGTTCAACCTGCACAACCGGCCATCCGGTGCGCAGTGTCATTCTCTCGGGCCACTCCACGATTACAATCGCGGGCGTCGCAAATAGGTCTTCGATACCGAGTGTTTCAAAATCACGAAAATCGCCGACGCGGTAGAGATCTATGTGATACACGCGCACGCCGTTGTGATAGTTGTGAACGAGAGTGAATGTCGGACTGGTGACATCCTCCTCGCGAGCGGCCCCGAGCCCGGATACAATCCCTTTCGTCAGCGTTGTTTTTCCCGCACCCAGTTCGCCGCCCATCAGAATCAGCGCGGGAGGCTTCAGCCGTGCGCCGAGTTCCCTTCCCGTTCGAATCGTGTCCTCGGCGGAGTGCGTGACCCAATCACGAACGGGCATTTGCCAACTCGGCGAGGAAATGCGAATAGGCCCGCGGAATCGCGCGAATCAGGTCGGTCGCCACTAACGGAATTTCACCGATGTCCCGAGCCGCCAAATCTCCGGCGAGGCCGTGCAGATAGACGCCCAGGCAAACAGCGGCCGTCCAATCCTGCCGTCCGTGCTGCGCGAGAATCCCGGCGAGCATGCCCGTCAAAACATCCCCGGTCCCGCCCTTGGCCATCCCCGGATTGCCTGTCGAGTTCACCCAGACGGACCCTCCGGGCGCGGCAATGACCGTTTCATGCCCTTTCAGTACGACCGTCGCCCTGAACTCGGCGGCAGCCTCTTGTGCGACCGCGATCCGGCGCCGCTGAATCTCCGCCGCCGTACTTCCGATGAGCCGCGCCATCTCTCCCGGGTGAGGAGTGATTACAAGCGAATCGCACTTATGCGCGGCGAGCTCCGGCCTATGATCGGCAAACGTATTGAGTCCATCGGCATCCAGCACGGTCGGAGTTGGCGTCTCGTCAATTACGGTGCGCAAGAATTGCTGCGTGTCGGCGTGCGTGGAGAGGCCGGGCCCGATGGCCAACACCGACTTGCCTCGGAGCAAACCCGAGAAACGACTGTTTTCGAGCGACCGCGAGCTGATCGTCCCGGCGTCGGTCGCGGCGAGCGGCTCGGTCATGATCTCCGGCACCTGACCGGCTACGATCGAGAGACACGGCGCAGGGGTCGCAAGCGTCACCAAGCCCGCCCCTGCGCGCAGCGCCGCCCATCCGGCCATAACGGCGGCGCCCGTCTTTCCGACCGATCCTGCGACAACGAGCGCGTGACCGAAATCACCTTTGTTCACATCGGCGCGGCGCTGCAAGTCAAACACGGATATCTCGCCGGGTTCGAGCCATCGCAATTTTGAATCGGAGCATTCCTCGACCAGGTCGCGCGGCGAGCCAATAGGAACGACGACTAGCTTTCCGGCCTTTTGCGAAGCGGGATAGAGCAGCGGGCCGATTTTCGGCGCGGTAAATGTGATGGTAACGTGCGCGTCAACGGCCGGCCCCGCAACCTCTCCCACGTCGGCAGACAGTCCCGAGGGAATATCAACGGCGACGATGGGTGCGTTAACGCGACGCGCATTAATATCGCCGACGACCTCCCCGAACCAGCCTTCGACAGGCCCGCGCAGTCCGGTACCCAAAAGCGCATCCACAACGATCTCGGCGCGCGCAAGAATCTTCCTGGCGTCCTGCCAATCGCTGGGGTTTCTGGCGAACGCGATCTCGCCGCCCGCCCGCCGGTAACGATCGAGATTAACGCCGGCGTCGCCGCGCACTTCCTCCGGCCCAGCGCAGAGAATCGCCACAGGATGCGCGCCGCGCGCGCGCAGCAGCCGCGCAATCACGAACCCGTCGCCGCCGTTATTTCCCTTCCCGCATACGATGACGATGGCCCGCCGGTCAACATTCGCAAAATTCTGCTCGAGGTAATCCACCACGCTCGCACCGGCGTTCTCCATGAGCTGAAGGCCCGAAATGCCGTATCGTTCGGTGCTCAGGCGGTCAACTTCTCGCATTTGCGCGGCTGTGAGTACTTTCACGCGTCTACACCTTGCGGGCGGAATTGCAGGAATCGTCGAGGAAAACTCGGCGGTGCGAATTCATCACAGCATCCAACCGCCGCTTACGTTGAGGACCTGGCCGGTAATAAAATCGGCTTCGTCGCTGGCGAAAAATTTGACGGCAGCGGCGACATCTTCGGCCGACGGCGGCCGGCCAATCGGCGAGCGCGTGTCGCGAATTCGCCGCGCTTCGTCGAGCGTCAGGTCCTTCTCATCCACATTCGAAGGATTGATGACGTTTACGGTAATTCCGTGCTTCGCCTCCTCGATCGCGAGCGATCGCGTGAACGAAACGACGGCGGCTTTCGCAGCCGCGTACGCAGAAATCGTGGCCTGACCAAACGCGCGCTCCGCTCCAACGGCGCCCATATTGATAATGCGCCCCCAGTGCTGCCGGCGCATTACCGGCAAGACTGCCTTGCTCATGTAGTAGTTGCTGAACAGGTTTGAAGCGACGACGCGTTGCCATTCGTCGTGCGTGGTTTCAACGACGGGTTTCCAATAGAAGGTCCCGACATTATTCACAAGAATGTCGAGGCGTCCGAAGCGTTCCACGGCCGCATCGGCGAGAAACTGCACCTTGTCCGCATCGGTCGCGTCGGCTTCAACGGCAAAGCACTCCGCGCCGAGCGACTGGAGCTGCCGCAGCGTGTTCTGGGCGGCGCCTTTATTTGTGCGGTAAGAAATGGCAATCCGCACGCCCTCCCGCGCCAGGCTGACGGCGATGCCTTTGCCGATCCCCCGGGTTCCTCCGGTCACGAGCGCACATCGCTGCCGAAGAGACACGCTGCCTCCTCTACGAGAATGTCCGTAAGTATAAGTGATTCCTAATGCTAGCCCTAGCTCGTTCGCGGACCCCCGTCCACGCACAAGCGCGCAACAACCACGGTCATATCGTCGGCTTGCTCGGGCGTTCCCGCCCATTGCTCCGCGGAATCTATCAAGTCCTCGGCCATCCTTTGCGGCGGCGTTTCGCGGTGGCGCAGGATTTCATCGGTGAGGCGCTGCGTGCCGAATTCCTCGCCGTAGACGTTTTCCGGCTCGATCAATCCGTCGCTAAATACCACCAGGAGGCTGTCCGGCGGCGTCTTGATTGTCACCGATTCGTAATCGGCTTCGGCGAAAAGCCCGACGACAGTCCCACCGGCGTCGAGCTTCGCCACTTTTCCATCGCCCACAAATACCGGCGCGCAGTGGCCGGCGTTCGTGTATTCGAGAGTTCGCGTGCTCGAATCAAACACAGCGTAGAAAAACGTGGCGTAGCGGTCGTCCGACGTGTTGTGAAAGAGATGATTATTCAAGCGGCTGACGAGTTGGGCGGTGCTGCCGTTCGCATCGAGGACCGCCTGGCTTCGCAATGCGGCCTGAAGGCTCGCCATCAGCAGAGCCGCTGAAATTCCCTTTCCGCTGATGTCGGCCACGGCAATGCCGATCCGGCAAGGGCTGAGCCGAATGAAATCGTAGTAGTCGCCGCTGACGACGCGGGCCGCGCGGCAAATCGCGGCGAGCTCGACGCCTTCCACCTGCGGAATGGACTGCGGAAAAAGCTGTTCCTGGACCTCGCGGGCGATCGAAATTTCATTCTCAAGGCGCTGGCGCTTTCGCTGCTCTTCGATTAGCTCGCTGATGGAGCTTGTCATCTCGTTGAACGACTCGCCCAGAACGCCGAGCTGATCGCGCCGCTGCACCCGGACACGGTGCGAAAAATCTCCCCGGCGGATGTATCGCGTGGATTCATAAAGATCCGCGACGGCACCCGTAATCCGTTTCGTCAAAACAACGCCGGTGATAAGTGCGCCAGCTTCAAGGACAAGAAAGATAATTGCCGTGACCACGAATAACAGAGTCAGAAGCGGGCCGAAATCGCCAAGCGAGGCAAATAGACGCTGATTCAGCCGCGATGGCCGCGCGGAGAACGCAGCCAACACGGGGATGGTTCCTCTGTCGCCTTGTTGGGGATCCAGAAGAATTGCTTCCCATGTAAATCCTCCCGTGACCACCGAGTCGAGCCAGCCTGAACGCGGCCCAACCGTCCGCCTCCGGCTCGTTAACTCCCGGGCAGGGATGAAGTCCCGGCTGTCAATTGACATCTTGAGGCCTTTGGATTGCGTGCCGTCATCCGGCCGGAGAATCGTCAGATTGATGGGGCCGAGTTCGGGGCTCAAATCGTCCAGCATTTCGGAGGTGACCGGGACAGAGAACGATATCGGGAATGAAGCCTTCGGCAACTCGACGAGAGTCGTGCAGCGCAGCCAGAGCTCGTCGTTAATCTCCACCATCCCCGAAAATCGGCGGCGATTTTTCTCTCCCCATCTCTCGAGAAGATGGTTGGTGCGTTCCGCTTCCACGCGCAGCCCCGGCAATTCCGCGGACTCGCCCGCGATCACGGCGACGACGTCGGGCCGCGTCAAAAGCGTAAACGGATCGTCGCTCTTGCCCCGCGATGCTTCTTGCACCACCGCCGACTTTATGGCCCGTGAGGCGCCCTGCACGGCGGCGATTTTCTCCTGAACGTCGTCGCGCAAGAGATGCGCGCCGAATTGCATGTAAATGAGATATGCCCCAATCGCCGCCATCGTCAGCAGCAGAACCACCGGAACGACCGCGATGAAAATATAGGCGACGATGAGCCGGTTCCGCAGGCTCCAAAGAAGCTTGTTGCGAACCCACGGCGTGAGGCGGAATAGCGCGTACACGACCGCAAGAATGAATAGAAATCCGAAAAAGCCGGAAAACGGCACGGCGAGGCCGAATGACCCGGCCACCTGTGAGATGACGTACGCAGCCGCGACGACAATGGCGGCGACGTCATAGGGCGACAGTCGGCGCCAGAGCGCCCGCACACGAAGCATCGAGAACTGAGACATGAAGGTTCATTGTGACGCAGACGGGCGCCTGCGCTCAACTAAGGATCGTGGGCGGATTAAGATTCTATCGATCCAGGGATTTCTGTACCTTGCTGTGACTGCGGCCGTAGAAAAAGTACACAAACATTCCGATCGCGAGCCAGATCACGAGCCGTAGCCATGTTGCGAGAGGCAACGCGACCATCAGCGCGCCCGAAATCAGGATGCCCATGATCGGCACAAAGGGTACCCACGGGCATGTGAAAGGCCGCGTCATTTCCGGCCGGCGCACTCGGAGTATCCAGATGCCCGCGCAGACAATTACGAAGGCCAGAAGCGTCCCGATGCTTACTAACTCGCCCAAAACTGCGATGGGAATCATCGCGGCGAATACGGCCACGAAAATTCCAACTACCATGCTTGAGAGATACGGAGTGCGGAATCGCGGGTGAATTTTGCTCGCCCACGGCGGCAGCAATCCATCGTTCGACATCGAATAAAACACTCTCGATTGTCCGAGTAGCATCACCAGCATGACCGTCCCGAGCCCGAATATCGCGCCAAGCTTCACGAGAAAACTTCCCCACCTTACGCCGGGCACGGCATCAATTCCGACCGCCACCGGATCCGAAACGTTCAACGCCGTGTAAGAGACCACGCCGGTCAGTAATCCGGACACGACGATATACAGAATCGTGCAAATTACGAGCGAGCCGAGAATGCCGATGGGCATGTCTTTCTTCGGATTGATGGCTTCTTGCGCTGCGGTCGAAACGGCGTCAAATCCGATGTAGGCGAAGAAAATCACGGCGGCACCGCGCGCGATTCCCGACCATCCAAATTGCCCGAACGTGCCCGTGTTTGGCGGAATGAACGGATGCCAATTAGCCGTGAAATGGCTTGGGTTCTGGAAGAAATATACTCCCGTCACGCCGATGAAAATCAGCACGATCGAAACCTTGATCATCACGATCGCGGAATTCAGGTTTGCGGATTCCTTGATGCCGATGATGAGAACCAGCGTCACCGCAATGATTGCGAGAAATGCCACCAGATCGAAATACGCGGTCATATGGGGCAACGAGGCTGCATCCACGCCGTTCGATGCCAACGTATCTTTGATTCGCGATAAGTGCTCCCAGTGGCCGTTGTATTGAACCAACGGCTCACCATATGCGCTGGTGAATTGAGGAGGCATACGGATGCCAAAGTCCTGGAGAAAGCTGAGCATGTAGCCGCTCCAGCCGGAAGCCACCGTCGCCGCGCCGAACGCGTATTCGAGAATCAAGTCCCAACCGATGATCCAGGCCACAATCTCGCCGAGCGTCGCGTATCCGTAGGTGTAGGCCGAACCGGCTATCGGAATCAAAGAGGCGAACTCCGCATAGCAGAGTCCCGCAAACGCGCATGCCGACCCAGCGAGGATGAAGGAAAGCACGATCGCGGGACCCGCATATTTTGCTGCCGCAGCGCCTGTGAGGACGAAAATGCCCGCCCCGATAATCGCGCCGATTCCGAGCGACACTAAATTGACGGGCCCGAGAGCGCGCTTCAGAGAATGCTCGCCCGTTTCCGACGCCTCGCTCATGATCGTGTTGATCGGTTTGGTAGCGAAAATCGAACCTGCCATCAGGTGCCTCCACAAATCGTTTCGGCCGGAGCTAACGTCGGCCGGTCATACGTTCGCAGTTTCCTGCTCGCTCGCGCTCTTCAATCGCCCACGCGTGAAGACCAATACCGGCCGTGAATCGCGCAAGTGTACTGCGGTTTATGCCTTAACAAACGACTTTCGATGAAAATCCCGCGAATAGATAAGCAGGGCAAGCGCAGCGAGGCGACCGCTCAGCCGTCCATCTAGTCCGCTTTGGCATCTACGTCGTCACTCTTTAATTCCGCGACTGACGTATTTCACTTGCCAACGTCAGGAATTGACGTGCGCGACCGGCCGGCTCGGGCGCAGCGATCAAATCTCGAATGATCGCAATTGAATCTGCGCCGGCACGATACACTTCCGCAGCGTTTTCCAAAGTGATGCCGCCAATCGCGACGATTGGCTTCGAAGTCAGTGGGCGAACCCGACGCACGAAATCGACGCCGACAACCAGATCGGGATTATTTTTTGACGCCGTGGGAAAAATTGGGCCGACGGCAATGTAGTCGGCCGAAGTCTTTATCGCGGCTTCAAACTGCGCTAAGTTATGCGTTGAAACTCCAACCAGGCGCTCCGTGCCGCAAATCGCGCGAGCATCGCCGGGCGCCATATCTTCCTGCCCGACATGCACGCCATCCGCGCCGCACAACGCCGCGACGTCGGCTCGATCGTTCACGATGATTCGCGAACGATTGCGCAAAAGTTCAACCAGGCGGGCGCAATCCTCGTATACGGCGCGCGAGGTTTCGGATTTATTGCGGTATTGAATGATTTCGATGCCGCTCGACGCGAGCGCTCGAGCGATTGAAAACATCCCGTCGCCCGCCAGTTCTGCATCGAGTATCGCGTAAACGCTCGGGAACATGAGCTCCGATTTTATTTCGCAGCCAGCGTGGCGCTCTTGTCCAGAAAATGGGTGTCGAAATTCCCGGCGATGAAATCAGGATCGGAAAGAATCTTGTAGTGCAGAGGAATAGTTGACTTAATCCCCTCGATTACAAATCCCTCGAGCCCGCGGCGCATCCTCGCCATCGCTTCGTTCCGGTCATCTCCGTGGGCGATCAGTTTTGCAATTAACGAATCGTAGTATGGAGGAATCACGGCGTCGGCGTAGACGGCTGTGTCCACGCGAATGCCGGGTCCGCCCGGCACGCGAAACGCGGTGATGCGTCCGGCCGACGGCGCGAAGGTGTCAGGGTCTTCGGCGTTAATTCTGCACTCCATAGCATGCCCGCGAAATTCCACTTTGCCGACAACGTCGGAGAGGCGATCCCCAGCCGCGACCCGGATTTGCGATTTCACAAGATCAATTCCCGTGACCATTTCGGTGACCGGGTGCTCGACCTGAATCCGCGCGTTCATTTCGATGAAGTAAAGTTTGCCGGACTCGTCGCGCAGAAACTCGACCGTGCCGGCACTCGAATACTTGATGTCCTTCAGGGCGGCCACAACCTTTTCACCCATCTCGCAGCGCGTTTTCGCGTCGAGAATGGGCGAGGGCGACTCTTCGATGATTTTCTGGTGACGGCGCTGAATCGAGCACTCGCGCTCGCCCAGATGGATCAAATCGCCGAAGCGGTCACCGAGAACCTGAAATTCAATGTGGCGAGGACGCTCGATCAGCTTTTCAATATAGACGTCGGGAGAGCCGAAGGCCTGCCGCGATTCCGAGCGAGCCGTCTGAAAATTGAGGATCAATTCCGCGGCGCTCGATACGACGCGCATGCCGCGGCCTCCGCCGCCCTCGGCCGCTTTAATCATGATCGGATAGCCGAGTTCGGCGGCGATCTCCCCGGCGGCTTCCTCATCGGGCACGATTCCATCACTTCCGGGAATCACCGGAAGCCCGGCATCGGCCATGGCTTTCCGGGCTTTATCTTTTTCGCCCATCAATCGAATGTTGTCGGACGACGGACCCACAAACGTGATGTGCGACGCCTCGCAGACTTCGGCGAAGTTTGCATTCTCGGAAAGAAATCCGTAGCCGGGATGAATTGCGTCAACGTTGGTAATTTCCGCGGCGCTGATCACGTGCGGGATGTTGAGATAGCTCTCGCTGCTGCGCGGCGGCCCAATACAGACGGCCTCATCTGCGAACCTGACGTGCAGCGCGTTGCGATCCGCTTCGGAATAGACGGCAACCGTGCGGATGCCGAGTTCCTTGCAGGCCGAAATGATGCGAAGGGCGATTTCGCCCCGGTTGGCGATCAGGAGTTTTTGAAACATTTGGATCGAGGCGCCGGCGCTGCTGGCTGCCTATTTCTTGCGCTGCGGATGTATTCCAAACAAAGCTTCGCCGTACTCGACGGGCTGGCCATTTTCCACGTACATCCGCATCACTTCGCCGTCCACGTCGGATTCGATTTCGTTCATCAGCTTCATCGCTTCAATGATGCAGAGCACTTGGCCTGACTTCACGCGGTCGCCGACCCGCACAAAAGCCTCTTCGCCAGGGTTCGGCGACGCGTAATACGTTCCAACAATCGGCGACTTGACGACGTGGAGGTCCTCGGTGCGCGCGCTATCGCCGGCCGCTTCCTTTGCGGGCGCCGGTTGGGGCGCCGGTGCAGCGGCACCCGGCATGGCAACTACGATCTCGGGAGATATCCCGGGCCGGAACACAGGCGCGGGACTGTGAGAGGCTTTCTTCAGCCGCACTCGAAAGCCGCTCCGCTCGTACTCGAATTCTTCCAAGCCATGCTTGCCCATGAATGCAAGCAGACGTTCGAGATCCGGGAGGTCGACGCCCTCGGTGTTCGCCGAGGAATTCTTTCGCGCCTTCTTCGAGTCCGCCATCAGAGCTCTAGAAATTCCTTGGGTGCGCTTGTGAGAATTTGAGCGCGTTTTTCCGCCGTTACTTCGTCATCCTGGATTACCAATAAATCGTCCTCGATGCGTATGCCGCCGACACTCTCAACGTATACGCCGGGTTCAATCGTGACGACGTTGCCAGCCGCCAGCTTGGTTGTTTCACCGCGTCCCAGCCTGGGAGCCTCGTGAACTTCGAGCCCCAAGCCGTGCCCTGTACTGTGTGTGAAAAACCGCGCCAACCGGTGCCGGTGCAGGACGCGCCGGGCTGCTGAATCAACATCCCCGGCGCTAACTCCAGGTTTTAGAGCCTGGATGGCCGCTGCCTGCGCCTCGAGCACCGCTCGATACCACTCACGGACCCGGCGGGGCGCCCTCCCCACGAAAACTGTCCGCGTCATGTCACTGCAATAACCGCGAAGTATAGCACCCAGATCGAGGACGACCAACTCGTTTTTGCTGATGGGCTTATCGGTGGGCCGCGCGTGGGGCAGAGCGGACCGCGGTCCGGAAGCCACGATGGTCTCGAAGGAGGCGCCACTGGCTCCGCGAAGCCGCATGCGATATTCAATCTCCGCCGCGAGCTCATTTTCGAGAACTCCGGGACGAATCAAGGGCAAGACGTCCGTGAAGGCAGCGCTCGCAATATCAGCCGCCTGTTTCATTACCTCAAGCTCGCTCGAGTCTTTGACGCCGCGAAGGC
Organism: uncultured Acidobacteriota bacterium; assembly: GCA_963838705.1. Classification (GTDB taxonomy): domain Bacteria; phylum Acidobacteriota; class Terriglobia; order Acidiferrales; family UBA7541; genus Palsa-147. Next base: position 670,832 of record CAWIRU010000009.1, read on the forward strand.
GTGCGACTAACCCCGGCGCCGCCCTCCACCGGACGCGGCTTCCGGCTCCCTTCCTGATTAGTTCAAACTGGGAGACTGTGAGCTGCGCCGGCGCGTACAGGACCGTATTCCGCGAGCGCCTTCGCGCGAGCAGGCTCCCGGCTTCGACGAAGAGGGGCTTGCGCACAATGCGCACCTCGACGCCGGAAGTCTCTTCGTTCGCTTGAATGGTGTAGCGGCTATCCGTCAGAAGCGTAGTTTCGCCCGTTGCTGCGACGAGCAGCGCGTTGCTTCCCGTAAAACCACTCAGATAACGGATATCCGGGAGATGCGAAACGAGGATGGCGTCAGCGTGAAGGCCGGAAAAAAGAATCCGGAGCCGCTCTTGCCGGCTCCGGATTCCGTGATCCGTGAGATCGTTTCTCGTCAACTCGCGAAGCTCAGGTTCCTGTCGCGCCGGCTAGTTCGGAAGAATCCGTGGCGTCAGGAAGAAGAGCAACTCTTGAGCGGTTGAGCTGACCGTTGTGTGACGGAAGAGATTGCCGATCACTGGGAGGCTCCCGAAAAGCGGAACCTGTGCGACCGCTGTCTGCTGGTTCGACACGATGATGCCGCCGACCACGATCGTGCCGCCGTCTGCGATGGTCACGCGCGTATCTTCTTCCTGCGTATCAATTGCCGGAATGCCTTCGACGCGAGGTATGGCCTGGTCGATCTGATCGTTCGTGACTTTGACGTCCATAAAGATCGTGCCCTCAGCCGTAATCTGAGGCGTGACTTCGAGTTGGAGGACGGCGTCCACGAATTGGACCGAAATCGTATTGTTCACAATCGTCTGGACCGGAATCTTGGTGCCTTGCTTGACCAGGGCCTTCTGGTTGTTCTGCGTGATGAGTCGAGGCTTCGAAATCAATTTGCCGACGCCCTTGGTTTCGGACGCGTCTATGATGAGATCGAGAGCGAAGTTACGCGAGGTGAACGCGTAAGAGATGCCGCTGGTCGGCGCCGACGCGCCAAGACCAACGTTTAAAGGCATCTGGCTGCCAGTCGAAGAACCACCGCTGACGATGAGCGGGGGGGTCGGCAGCGCCGGTCCTCGCGTAATCGGGCTGGGTCCGACGCCGGAGTCGCCGCCGAATATGTTGTTGCGGCTTGCGGTGCCCGCGGAGAACGCCCACTGCGTACCGATCTCGCGAGCGAAGTTGCGGTTCGCGGCCACTACGCGCGCCTCGATTTCCACCTGCTGCGACTTGCGGTCGAGCTGCCGGAGCAGGTTGTCCATGACCGGCAAGACAGCGGGAATGTCGCGAATGATTATGGTATTCGAGCGCGAATCGCCAATCACATCACCGCGCGACGACGAGAACTTCTTCAACGTCACGACCATGTCGTCCGCCTTCGCATAGTTGAGCACGCGCGTAGTCGTAATGACATCGGCGGCTTCAGCCTGAGCCTGCGCGAGCTCGCGGGCTTCCTGAGCTTCCCTCTTGATCGTGTCGCGAGTGGCGATCCTCAGGACGTTTCCATCGAGCTGCTTTTCGAGATCGTTATTGTGCAGGACTATGTCGAGAGCCTGATCCCACGGCACATCATCGAGTACAATCGTGAGATTGCCCTTGACGTTGGGGTCAACCACGATGTTCAAGCCGCTGATTTCATGGATGAGGCGGAAGAAATCACGAAGATCCACATCCTTCAAGTTCACCGAGATCGGCTCACCGGAATACCTGCCGGACGGCGCCGGGGTGGAAGCTTGCTGCGCATCAGCCGCAGCCTTTGTGGCATCCGTTCCCGCAGGAGCCGGCGGCGGATTCTTCGTGTCAGGACCGGACGCGAGTGCTGCGTCGGGTTGAGTCAAGCTGGCCGGCAAAACCACGGCTGGAGACGAGACCGGCGACGCGTTCCGGGTGGTATTGACAGGCGACGCATTCGAATCCGCATCACCCTTTGCCGCGCCCTTGGCCGTGCTGCCGACGAAATCAACCGTGACCGTGTTGCCCTTGGCATTCACTGTGTACGGCGACCTTTCGCGCAGCTCGATCACAACGCGAGCCACTTCCGGCGAAAATTGCGCCAGACGAATCGCCCGCACCGGATCCAGATTGCTTGGGATGTTGCGCTCAGACGTCTTTACTTGAGCTCCCGAAAAATCGAGCACGATTCTATCGGGGTGGGAGAGTCTCGAAACATGATAGGTCAGCGGAGCGCTGCCGGTAACGTTTACTTCGGTATCGCCACCGGACTGTTCGAGCCGCACGTGCTCGATACCCGCAGCCGAGGTATTCAACGGTTTTGCATCAGAGACCGGGGCATCGCTGGCGGATTCCGCCGGCGTCGGACGCGCGCTCGATCCGGCCACGATGACGGTCAGTTCGGAGTTCCCGGCGCGCTCGACCTTCGGCTCCGCATCGGCGCTCATCCGAACCTCGACGCGCACGATTGGCTTCGCACCGCCGTATGAAAGCACGCGATAGCCGCTCACCAAGCTCGAGTCAACGGTCCGAGCCGCCGTCGGCACTGGAGCCGAGACACCGGTCAGATCGAGCACGAACAGAGAGCGGTTCGGGCGGCTCGTGGTGTACGCAAACGGGCCAGTGGCCTGCGCCACCAGCCGCACCACGCCGTCCTTGACTTCACTATTGAGCCGGACGACCGGCGCAGACTCAGCGCGCAGAGTCCCACTTGTAAAAATAAGGCTTGCCGCGAAAATAAGGGCAAGTCCCCACGGTTGCCGTATGATCCTCATTGCTGCTCTCCTGCGCTCGCGTAGAGTCGCTTCGTAACTTCCCGCTCGACCGGCTTTCCAAATGCATCCTTGGTCGATTCCCGGAAAACTACCCCATCCAAATTGATTTTTTCGACTTCGCCATCGTAGAGCCGATCGCCTTCGCGGACGAAATAGACTCGCTGTTGCGGGTTGGAGACTACCGCAATCATACCTGATTGCGACTTGATTGCTCCATCCACGCGGATTGAAGCGATTACCAATCCAGCCTTGCCCGGAGGCAGATTCGCGCCCGTGTCCGTCTTGGTGGCGTTCAGCAACGACTGGAACGGATCCCGCCGGTTACTGGCCGCTGCCGGCTGTGCCTCCGACTTCGGAGCTCCAGCGGCAGGCTTGGCCGCCTGCGGATGAGCAGACTTGGCCTGATGCGCTTTCTTGTGAGCGGCCTTGGGCTGCTGTGCCGGAGCGCTAACGGCGGGAGCACTGGTTGCTGGCGGCGTCTGCGCGCCAAGAGTTGAGGCCAAGGCGAGCGTCAGCGCAGCAACCGCGGTCGTACTGGCGATCGAGTTCAAGAGTTTCATATCTCTTATCCTGATTCCCTACCGCTTTACCGGCTGAGTAGCCGCGGCCTGTTGCTGGCCGGGCTCGGTGAAAAATGTAGTCACAGTCATGGTGCCCGTCACGGACGTTCCCGGCGTGACAGGAAATCTCGTCGATCCCGTGGAGGAAAGCCCATCGAACTTGAGGTCGCCCACGTTGATGATGCGGGAGAGGCGGCTCAGCTTTCCAAAGAAATCCAGCATCGAGAAGTACGGCCCGTCCGCTTCGAGATCGAACGGCATTTCGAAATGATAGTCGCGGGACACAATCGGCTTGGTCGTAATCCTGCGAATGGAAACGCCGGAAGTGCTCGCCGCGGTCTGGAGCATGATGATGAACTGATCCACCTGCTTGTCTTCCGGAACAATCGTCTGAAGCGTGGCGAGCTGTTTCTGCAAGGCGTCCATTTCGCCCTGCAACTCGACGCGGCGCTGCTGATAGACGCGGAGGTTCGCCACTTCGTTCTCAAGCGGTTTCAATTGAGTCTTCGCGGCTTCAAGATCGGCGCGCACGCGCTGATTCGGAAGACCCGGAATCCAAAGGCCGAGGATCACGATCACAACCGCAAGACCGAGATAGAAAACGGCCTGCAGCGGCCAAGGCCAATCTCTGAATGGCGTTGCCATGAGTCTAGCTCCTGCCCCGCGCCGCAGGAGCTGCGGGCGCCGCCGGGGCGCTCGCGGCCTGCACGCTTTGCGAACTCGCGATTTCCGCGGTCATTGAGAAAGAGAATGTAGTAACCGATTTCACGAGGTCGTTTTCCTTGGCTTCCTTGATTTCGACCTTGTCAAAGTATCCGGAGCGCTTCATCTGGGTCAGGAAGTTGGCCACAGCGTTTACGGAACTCGCCTCGCCGTCAAGCGTGAGGGTGTTCCCCGCCTTCGTCATGTCCGTCAGCCACAGCCCATCGGTATGGGCGACGGTGTTGGCCACGTTCTGAAGAAGTTCCTGGCCGCCCGCGCGTCCCTTCTGCAACAGCTCGATTACGTTGATGCGCTGTTGGAGGACGGACTTTTCGGCTTCGAACTGTTGGACCTGCTGTTTGACCTGCTCCAGACGCGCCCTCTCCGCTTCCAGCCGGTGAATCTGATCGTTCGTCGCGTCGAGATCCTTCTTCTGTGATTCGTAGGTGACGAAGAGAAACACGAAGGCCAAGACAATGGCCGCGATGAGCATTCCGACGCGAAGGGTGGCTTCAACCGGAACAGATTGCTTTGCGGCCCTTGGACGGGTCTGACCGAGTAAGTTGATCCGGATCATGGTGTGTCAAAACTCCTCAAAGCCAGACCGACGGCAATAGCCAGACGAGGCGCCATCTCGCGGAGCTGGTTCTCGTCATATCGGTCCGGGGCGATCGCGATCTTGCGGAACGGATACAACTCTTCGACCGGCATCGCGAATTCCTCGCGAAGCAGATCAAGCAAGCCCGGCACGCGGGCCGTTCCACCGGCGACGACGATTCGGCGAATGTTTTCGCCGCTGGCGGTCGCGCGGAAAAAGTCAAACGTCTTCTGAATCTCCAAGATCAAGATGTCTGAGACGGAGCGGAGGATGGCCGTGCGCTGTTCTTCGGTGACGCCCGCATGGCTGCCGCCCATCTTAAGTTTTTCGGCGTCCTCAAAGCTGAGATCGAGTTCCTTCTGAAGCGCGTCGGTGTACTGGTTTCCGCCGACCGAGACGTCGCGCGTGAACAGCGGAGTGAACCCGCGGACGATATTGATGTTCATGACGCTCGCGCCCACGTTCAAGAGCGCCACGACTTGCGTCGGATCCGGATCGTAATTCACCTCGAAGCAGTTCTGCAGCGCGAAGGCGTCAATGTCCACGACGACCGGAGTTTTCCCGGCTTGGGCCAGGACGTTGGTGTGATTCAGAATCTTGTCCTTCTTCACGGCGACCAGCAGGACGTCCATCTGATTCTCGGTCGCTTCGAGAAGCTGGTAGCTCAGGTTGACGTCAGCGATGTCGAACGGGATGTGCTGGCTCGCTTCGTTGTGAATGCGATCATAAAGCTCTTCCTCGCTCATCAACGGCATCGGAACGCGCTTCACGATCACGGAGTGGCCGGAAACCGACGTGGCGACATCTTTGGACTTTATTTTTTGGGCTTCGAAAATGGCGGTGATTTTTTCCGCTACGGATGGAGCATCCATAATCGCGCCGTCCACGACGGTGTCCTGCGCCAGAGGCTCAAGTCCGAAGCTCACCAGCTCAAATCCCTGCTTCGATCGCTTCAGCTCAACGGCTTTCACAGAACTCGACCCGATATCGAGCCCAACCAACGACCTCGTCTTGCCAAGATTAAACATCGCGCGGCCCCTCGCTCCCTGCTCCGCAATCGCGGTAAGTGCGCTCATGACGTGAATCGGGAAAAATCAAAAGCTCTGCTGCCGAATCCCCGCTTGCAACCCGGCCCACACCCCACAGGCCGAAATCTCACGCTGCGACCAGTAGTACTAAGCCGACTGGTACGTCGCGCTTTTTTCGTTTATTACATCCCAGACACCGAGTGTCAAGCAGGGTGTTCTCACGGTGTGCTGTTGGTTAAGAGCTAACTGGAATCATTCGAAGAAGGATTATCCCGTATTGGCAGCGTCGAGAGGGCGATTTGGGAGTGCTGGCGTGGCTGAGAACACAAGGGATGGCTTGGATTCCGGGGGTTGCGTGCGATTCGAGCGAAGAGACGATGGACACGAACGAGACGGTACTACGTCATTTCTTGTCGGCCGCGAGATACGGCCCTAAGGGAATCTGCAAGGAACCGATCTTGCCTCGCGCACCATCGAGAACGATGATTCGGACTTGAGTGGCGCCCGGAACGATCGGAAGCTCTTGCTCGAGCGAAAGGCCTTGCGTCATCAATTGCTTCAGCGTCTCGGCATCGAGGGAGAGGGGAAAATGTCTTCGGCTTGTACGGATGATCTGGTTTTTCGCGTCGAGCTGGATAAATGCGAAGTCGACAAGTTCATTCCACGAGCCATTTTTCTCTTCGAAATCGAATTGCCGGGGATCGAGAGCGATGGCCAGGGTCAAATCGGTCTCGGTGTCCGCGCGCGAGGAAGCGACGTGCGCGCGAACGGTGAGCTCGGTGGACTGGAGCGGCCCCTTCGCGGCTTCCGACATCAGGGCCATTCGAGTGTCGGGTGCGTCGCGCGAGTCACCGAAGGCGAAATAACCGTCGCGCGCGTGCACCTGCGCGCCGGGAGTTTTCACCTTCACGCGAATTGTGTGGAAGCTGCCGTCCCATTTCACGTCACTCGGATAAAAACCGAGCTCATAGGTCAATTGCGAGTCGCTGATCGCCTCGCGAATCGAACCCATGATGTCATTCGTGCTGTAATAGGCGCGCCCGCCGGTCCTGGCCGCCAGGGTTCTCATCGGAGCGAGAGCCGTCAAGTCGGAGGCCTGAACGACGCCGGAGTCTTGCAACCCGCCACCGATAAGCCCCCGTGCATCCACCGGATAAATGGCGACGTTCGCGTTGATAAGCGCGCGCGCCGTCAACTCGAACTCGGTGGCGAATGGCAGCTGCCTTCCGTCGTCGGTGCGTTCCAGATTATTGGACTCGATGCTGAATGGAAAATCGCCGGCAACCCAGATGAGGCTTTTCCGGCCGGGCAAGCCGCCGACGTGATCGGCGATCAAACGGAGGGCTTCTGTCGTTAGCTCCAGGCGCGCCGGAGTGATCGCCTGGGCCTCGTCTATTCCAGCGTCCTTTTCAGCCTGGGCCATTTGCGTGTTCCAGCGGTTCGTGGCGGTGGTCTCGGGCGTGTCCAAATCCGAGGAGAGCTTTCCGCCCTTGTAATTGTTGAGGGCCTGGACCAGGCCGGTCGCGTCGCTGGTGAAATCGTGAAGGACTTGAAGGTGATCTCGAAGCATGTAGAGCGCCACGCGATCCGTGGGCTGAATCGTGCGGAGATATTTGACGACTTGGGATCGGGCGCGGGTTTGATCGAAAAAGTCCGTGTTCAACGCGTCCAGGAGAATCACGGTCACATTTCCCGGAACCGCCGCCGGGCCGCCGAAATCGTTTGTGTACGTATCGGCGGGGAGAGGATCCGCCGCGGCGGGGGTCGGTTGATTCGTGTGGCTCGAGAAAATTGCAATCGGCTGCGGTTTCTTGTCGTCGGATAAGGTGAAGTCGTCTTTCGTGAGGCCTTCGATTGGTTTCCCATGCTTATCGAGTACGCGCACGCTTACCTGCACCATGCGGGTTTCCACGCGTAACGGGCGAACAGAAGTCTCGTGAGGCGCGGGAGCTTGCGTTGAGGGTGCTTGAGTTTTCTCATCTTGCCGGCTGTGCGGGATGTTTCTTGAATACGCCGGCAGCCGGCAAACGATGCAAGTTGCCAGGCAACAAGTGACGAAGAGAATCGCGATTGGCCGAGTTGTCATTCTTTTACAGTCTACTCCTCGAGTGACGGGCTTGCATGCATTGGCACGCTGCGGCGCGGCTACCCTCGACCGGGCCCACCGATGCCAAGACGGTCCCAAATTTCATTGATATGTTGTTTCGTGGCTTCGTCCATACGGATTTCGTCAGGCCAGCGGCCGGAGTAGCCTTCGCTCGGCCACTTGCGAGTCGCGTCAATTCCCATTTTCGAGCCGTAGTCCTGCATGCGCGCGGCGTGATCGAGAGTGTCTACGGGACCGAGGACAAATTCGATGTCGCGTTCGGGATCGATGGCGCAAAGCGCCTTCCAAACGACCTCGCGCGAATTTTGAACGTCGACGTCGTGATCCACCACGACTACGACTTTCGTGAACATTGCCTGGCCCAGGGACCAAATCGCATTCATGATTTTCCGGGCGTGGCCGGGATACGATTTTCGAATCGCGACGATCATCAGATTTTGAAAGATTCCTTCGGCCGGCATCGCAACGTCAACGATTTCCGCGAACTGCATCTTCATCACCGGAAGAAAAACGCGCTCGATTGCGTGGCCCATCCAATAATCTTCCTGCGGCGGCGGACCGACGATTGTCGTGAGATAGATCGGATCCTTCCGATGAGTGATGCAGGTGACGTGGAACGCCGGATATTTTCCCTCGAGAGAATAGAAGCCGGTGTGATCGCCGAACGGGCCCTCGGTTCGCAGCTCGGAAAGGTCCACGAAACCTTCGAGCACGATTTCTGAGTTCGCCGGCACTTCCAACTCTACGGTTTCGCACGAAACCATTTCCACAGGCTCGCGGCGAAGGAATCCGGAAAACATGAATTCGTCCAGATCCGGCGGGACCGGAAGAATGCCGGCGAGCGCCGTGGCCGGATCCGAACCGATGGCAACGGCGACCTCAAGTTTGCCTGAACCGGATCGCGCACGCGCCGAGCGATAGTGTTCCGCGCCATGCTTCTGGGTTTGCCAGTGCATGCCCGTGGTACGCTCGTCGAAAACCTGCATGCGGTAACAGCCCACGTTTCTCTTTCCCGTCTCCGGATTTTTCGTGATGACCATCGGCCAGGTGATAAAACGCCCGCCGTCCTGCGGCCAACATTTCAGAATTGGGAAGTCGAGCAGCGAGAAACCGTCCTTCTTGATGACTTCCTTGCACGGCCCCGATTTCACGGATTTCGGGAAAAACGAACCCAGCTCCGCGAGCTTCGGAAGCATTTTCAATTTGTCGAAGAGCCCTTGCGGCGATTGCAGATTCAAGATAGATCGAATTCGCCCGGCTACTTCGTCTAGATCATCCACTTCGAGAGCCAAATTCATGCGGCGCGCGCTGCCAACGGAATTGATGAGAAGCGGAAACTTCGAGCCCTTCGGCCGCTCGAAAAGAAGCGCGGGACCATTGGCTTTGCTCACGCGATCAGTGATTTCCGTGATTTCAAGAACCGGATCGACTTCCGCGCTGATGCGGCGCAGCTCGCCCTCCTTATCGAGGCGGGAGATGAAATCTCGAAGGTCGCGATATGCCAAAACCGCTCCTGGCGCGCGGCAAGCTCCGCACGCAAACTGCACACTCTAACATGGTGTCCGCCGATGGCAATACAACTCGGAGTACGATGAGCCGGTGTCTTGTCATGCCGTTCGCGGCGGTGCTATTCTGAACGCGCTTGGTGGTTTGAGCGGGAGTGGTTCAGTGGCAGAACGCGAGCTTCCCAAGCTTGAGATGAGGGTTCGATTCCCTTCTCCCGCTCCAGAATTAGGCCAGAGCTTTCGGAATCGCTTCTTCCCAGCGGCCTTGGGCGCGAAGAATGAGTTCGACGACTTCCCTTGCAGCGCCATTTCCGCCTGATGCTCGAGTGACAAAGTGCGCCGCTCGCTTTACTTCGGCGACAGCGTTCGCGGTTGCGACCGCCAGACCAGCGTGCTCGAAAGGCGCGAGATCGGGGAGATCGTCGCCGATGTATGCCGTGCCTTCATCATCTACGCCGCTCAACTTCTGGCATTCGCGATAGGCTTCCAGTTTTTTCGCGTGGCCCTGATAGACGTAGTCCATCTTCATTTCTTTGGCGCGCTGGGTGGTTGCGGCGGAATTGCGTCCGGTGATCAAGCCGGTCTTGATTCCCATGATGTGAGCGAGCGTGAGGCCTGCGCCGTCGTGCGCGTCAAAAATCTTCAGCTCGCCCAAATCGCCATCGGACATTCTTGCGAAGATGCAAACTTTGCCGTCGGTGAGCGTGCCATCGACATCCATTAATAACAGCCGAATTTTCTTGGCGCGCCTTAAGACGCTCGCCGGGATTCGCGGTGATCTTGAAGGCAATTCAGCTCTCCAAGGATTGAGAAATTCAGAACAATTGCAGCGTCCATAAATCGTGGATGTGGACGACGCCCTGCAAGCGATGATCCGAATCCACGACGAGCACCGACGTGATTCTCTTTTGCTCCATGATGCGGAGGGCGGACGCGGCGAGTTCGTCTGGCGGCAACGTCGTCGGATTTTTCGTCATGCATTCCGCCGCGGCGAGATCGAGCACGTCTTTGCGCCGCTGCTCCATCATGCGTCTGAGATCGCCGTCGGTGATTATGCCGAGAAGTTTCTTTTCGCCGTCCACCACCGCCGTAAGGCCAAGACCTTTGCGGCTCATCTCGTAAATCACATCGGGCATTCTTGTGGCGGGTCCGACGCAGGGAAGATCGTCGCCTGAATGCATCAGAGATTCGAGCCGGCGCAATCGCTTGCCGAGCTTGCCGCCGGGATGAAGCGCGGCGAAATCATGTTCCTTGAACCCGCGGCGATCGAGCAACGAAATCGCCAGTGCATCGCCCATCGCCAGAGCAGCGGCAATCGAAGCGGTCGGAGCGAGATTCAGCGAGCACGCCTCTTCCTTCACGGCGATGTCGAGGACGATGTCGCTTGCAACGGCGAGCGTCGAGCGCGGACTTGCGGTGAGCGTCACCATCGAGATTCCCAGGCGTTTGAGCGGCTCGATCATATCGAGCAGTTCCTGCGTTTCGCCGCTCACTGAAATCGCAAGAACCACGTCATCGCCAGCGAGCATTCCCAGATCGCCATGCGCCGCCTCGGCAGCATGTAGAAAAAAGGATGGCGTGCCGGTACTGGAAAAAGTCGCCGAGATTTTTCGGCCGATCAGGCCGGACTTACCCATGCCAGTGACGACGACGCGGCCTTTGCAATCGAATAGCGTCTCGACAGCTTTTTCAAAACGCGCGTCCAGCCGATCAATCAGGCCGGCGACAGCTTCGGCTTCAATCCGAAGGACGCGCTTGGCCGTTTCGAGGCTCATCGGGCACCCACGCTCCACCCGCGGACAAGCTTCGAAATCTGCAGCAGCTTCTTAAGCAAAGGGCGAAACTCAGTCAACGGCAGGGCGTTCGTTCCGTCGGATAGGGCCTCGGATGGATTGTCGTGCACTTCAACGAAGATGCCGTCCACGCCGACCGCAGCGCTTGCCCGCGCGAGAGGCTCGATGAACTCCGGCTGGCCGCCGCTCGACTTCCCTTCACCGCCGGGCAATTGCACCGAATGCGTCGCGTCGAATACCACCGGGTAGCCAAATTTGCGCATGATGGGAATTGAGCGCATGTCCACGACAAGATTTTGGTAGCCGAAGGAAGCCCCGCGCTCCGTCAAAATGATTTTTCTGTTCCCGGTGCTCGCGACCTTTTCGACCGCGTTCCCCATCTCCACCGGCGAGACGAATTGGCCTTTCTTTATATTTACGGCGCGGCCGGAACGCCCGGCTGCCACGAGTAGATCCGTTTGGCGGCAAAGAAACGCCGGGATTTGCAACACATCGCAAACCTCGGCCGCCGGCGCGACGTGAGATGGCTCGTGAACGTCCGTGAGGATCGGCAATCCAGTGCGCTTGGCGATTGCGCCGAGAATCCTCAATCCTTCCTTTAGCCCAGGTCCCCGGTAAGATGAAACCGAGGTTCGATTCGCTTTGTCGAACGACGCCTTAAAAATGAACGGCACGCCCAATTCGCGGCAAGCCTCGCCCAACCGCTCGGCGATAGACATCGCGTGCGCTTCGCTTTCGATCACGCACGGACCGGCGATCAGAAATAGCGGTGCGTTCCCGCCAAGCGCGACGCTGCCCACCGAAAATGTCGATACTTCGCTCATACGATCGATTCTTTCGGAATGCGCCCGAAAAGCCTATGCGGGATTGATGTGGATTGCAACCGGACGTGACCGAAAATCGTCAGTCGGAGGTTTCTGCCGTGCGCACGCGCGCTTCCACGGAGCCGGCATGGCGGTGACGGCGATGTTCGTAGCTCGCGTGAATGAACGCAGCGAAGAGCGGATGCGGCGTGAGCGGCTTGGATTTGAATTCGGGATGGAACTGCACGCCGACGAACCAGGGATGATCGGGCACCTCGATGATCTCGACGTAGACGCCGTCGGGCGTTTTCCCAGTGATTCGGAATCCCGCGGCGATCAGCGTGGACTCGAATTCGCGGTTGAATTCGTAACGATGGCGATGGCGCTCTGAAATTTCGAGCTGGCCGTACGCGCGATGCGCGAATGATCCGGGCTCGAGCTTGCACGGCCACGCGCCCAAACGCATCGTGCCGCCCATTTCGTCTACGCCGAGGAGCTCGCGCAGTTTATAAATCACACGATTCGGCGTTGTGGGGTCAAATTCGGTGCTATCAGCGCGCTCGATGTGACAGACCTGGCGGGCATACTCGATCGTCGCGCACTGCATGCCGAGGCAAATTCCGAAGAACGGCACTTTCTTCTCGCGCGCGTAGGTGATCGCATGCACCATCCCAGCGATGCCCCTCTTGCCGAAGCCGCCGGGAATGAGAATGCCGTCCACATGGCGAAGCCGCCGCTCTGCTGTGGCCGCGGAATCAATCTCCTCCGCTTCGATCCACTCGATTACGGTCCGCTGGTGGCTCGCCAGGCCGCCATGCACCAGTGCTTCACGCAGACTCTTATACGCATCTTCGAGCTGAACGTATTTGCCCACCACGCCGATGCGAACTTCGCCCTCGGGATGTTCGAGGCGCTCCAGCATCGCGATCCAATTGCCGAGGTCGCGCGCGGGCGCTTCGATGCGCAACAGGCGCAATACCTGATCGTCCAATCCTTCGGCAGCGAGCGACATTGGCACTTCGTAGATGTTGCCGACATCCGGAGCGGAAATGACCGAAGATTCCGCGACGTTGCAGAACAGCGCAATCTTCGATTTCAGCTCGCGCTCAAGCTGGCGATCGCTTCTGCAAATGAGAATGTCGGGCTGGATTCCGATGCTGAGTAGTTCTTTGACGCTGTGCTGCGTGGGCTTGGTTTTCAATTCGCCGGCAGTGGGTATGTACGGCACGAGCGTCAAATGCACGAAGATTACGTTCTCCGGCCCCAGCTCGAGGCGCATCTGTCGAATGGCTTCAAGGAACGGCAGTGATTCAATGTCGCCGACCGTCCCGCCGATCTCGACAATCACGACGTCAACTGCATCGGCGACTTTTCGAAACGCATCTTTGATCTCGTCGGTGACGTGCGGAATTACCTGGACGGTTTTGCCGAGGTAATCGCCGCGGCGTTCTTTGGTCAGGATCGCCTCATAGATTCTTCCGGTGGTCCAGTTGTGATCGCGAGTCAATTTTGCGGACGTGAAGCGCTCATAGTGGCCGAGATCGAGATCGGTCTCGGCGCCGTCGTCGGTGACAAACACTTCACCGTGCTGATACGGACTCATCGTGCCGGGATCAACGTTTAAGTAGGGATCGCACTTCTGAAGGGTTACTTTGAGGCCGCGGCTCTCGAGCAAACAGCCCATCGAAGCCGCCGCAACGCCCTTACCGAGAGAAGAAACCACGCCGCCCGTCACGAAGATGTACTTCGGGCCGCTCCGCAAGGTCTCCGAAATTCCTCCGGTAGGATCTACGTACAACGCATTATGCGTGGATTCGTTCTTTCTGTCAAATCACGATTCCCTAAAGATAAAATTTAGCTTGTCGATTGATCCGAGCTTGCGGAACCGGACTGCCCGGATTCGGGATCTCATCGCTCGAACAGCCGGTTCATGAAGTTATGCGTGCAACTAGCAAAGGAGGATCTAGCATGACTCGGAACGATTTTCGACGATTCGCATTGAGCCTCCCCGATGCCACAGAGAACGAGCACATGGATCATCCCGATTTCCGCGTGCGAGGCAAAATATTCGCGACGCTTGGCTATCCGGATGAACGCTGGGGAATGGTCAAACTGATGCCGGACCAGCGAGAGGAATTTGCGCGCGCCGAGCCCGGCGTATTTGTGCCGGCGAAAGGCGCATGGGGACGCAAAGGAGCCACCTGCGTGTTGTTGCATTCGGCCAAAAGGCCTTCATTGACGAGGGCACTAGGGCTGGCCTGGCGGAACGTCGCGCCAAAAAACTTGATGAAGAATTTAAGGGTTGATCCGCCGAACCGCAGGAAGGCCTAGGACAGTCCGCGGTCGTTCAGGATTTTTTCGACTCGCGCGACGTCGGCAGGAACGTCCACGCTGACCGCTTCGTACTCGTACTCCACAATCCGGATTTTGTAGCCATTCTCCAGCCAACGCAACTGTTCGAGTTGCTCCACGCGCTCGAGATCTCCGGGCGGGAGCGTCGGGAATTCGAGAAGAGCCTCGTGGCGGAAGGCGTAGAGCCCGATGTGCTTCAGGTGGCGCGGTGCGACGGTCGCGACGGTGTCGCGGACCCACGGAATCGGAGCGCGCGAGAAGTAGAGCGCGTCTCCATCGAAGTCAACGACCACCTTGACCACGTTTGGATCCATGATCTCGGCCCCCTGATGAATTACCGAGCAAGGCGTCGCGATCTGAATCTCGGCGTCCTCTTCCATCGCGCCGACGAGCGCATCAATCGCTTTTGGGTCGATCAGCGGTTCATCGCCTTGGACGTTCACATAAATCGCGGCTGCTGTATGGGCGGCAACTTCGGCGACGCGTTCCGTGCCGCAGTGGTGGTCTTTGCGAGTCATTACCGCTTCGCCGCCGAACGATTTCACCGCGCTCACGATTCGCTCGTCGTCCGTGGCGACGATCACGCGGGCGATGCGCTTGGCTTCTTTCGCCCGCTCATAAACCCGCTCGATCATCGTCCGCCCGCCGATCGGCACGAGAGGCTTACCGGGGAAGCGCGACGATTCATATCGCGCGGGGATGACTGCCACCGCATTCGCGCCGGGATTATTCGCCATGAATCAATCCGTGAAGAAACCAAATCATAGCACGAGCCGGAAAAATGAGGCGGACGGAGGAAATTCGCCGGGGGTATCCAATTCAAAGATTTACAAATCTGCGTCTTGATTTGCATTCGGCGAATGATAGAATCCGCGTTAGAGAGCTGGGATGGATCGCTGTCCCTGCGGCGGACCTCCCACGGGTGATATTTGAGCGGTTACGCCACACCGCCTGCCGCGACATGGATTCGTGGAGTCGCGTGCGCGGTGGCCCTTTCCTGCGTTCTGATTCCCGAGACGTCGTTTCCGCAAGCATCTGCGCCCGATAAACCGCAAGTCGTCAAGAAATCCGCAAAAGGCATCAAGGTGGACGTGGACATGACGCTCGTCAACGTCACCGTGACGGACCCTTACGGCCGGCTGGTGACGGGCCTCGAGCAGGATAATTTCCGGGTGTTCGAAGACAACACCGAGCAGGAAGTCGTGCGGTTTTCAAGCGAAGATGTTCCGATTTCGATCGGCGTGATCTTCGATATGAGCGGAAGCATGGCCGACAAATTTGAAAAGTCGCGCCTCGCGGCCGTGCAATTCTTCAAGACGGCAAATCCCCAGGACGAATTCTGCCTCGTGGATTTCAACGATCGCGCGCAGCTCGCAAGCCCTTTCACACCGAGCGTCGAGGAGCTACAGGATCGCCTGATGTACTCGTCAGCGCACGGGCAAACCGCCCTCTTCGACGGAGTTTATCTCGGACTGAGCCAAATGAAAGGAGCACAGAACCCGAAAAAGGCTTTGCTCATCATCTCCGACGGAGGCGATAATCATAGCCGCTACAGCGAGACCGACGTGCGCAAGTATTTGAAAGAGGCGGACGTTCAGCTTTATGCAATCGGCATCTTCGATCAAGGGGAATTCAAGACGATCGAGGAAAAAGAGGGGCCGGAACTCCTCTCCGAAATGACTGAGTTGACCGGGGGAAGGACTTTCACGGTCGCCAACCTATCCGATTTGCCGGATGTTGCATCTAAAATAAGTATGGAGTTGCGGAATCAATATGTTCTTGGATACCGGCCAAGTGATCGAGCGCGCGACGGCAGATGGAGAAAGATCAAAGTCCGCCTGCGCCCCCCGAAGGGATTGCCTCCGCTTCAAGTTTTTGCGCGCACGGGATACTTCGCACCGGGCCACTAGCCCCGCCGCCAACTTCGTTCCGGCGCACCACGTTGTACTAATCGCTTTCATGGTTCTCGTTTGCCTGACGTGTGTCTCATTGGCGCCGCGCGCGCAGGATCAGCCTCCTCCGCCCCCGAATGCAAATTCCGGCAAGCCCGCAGGCCAACAGGGATACACGCTCAAGAAGGATGTCGATCTCGTCGTGCTCCATGCGACCGTCGAGGACTCCAAGGGCGCGTTCGTACCTGACCTGAAGGAACAGAATTTCCGGGTCTTCGAAAACAAGACCGAGCAGAAAATCTCCGTATTTAAACGCGAGGATGTTCCCGTCACGATGGGGCTCGTCGTGGACAATAGCGGGAGCATGCGTGAAAAGCGCGCCCAGGTGAATGCCGCGGCGATAACGTTCGTGAAGACCAGCAATCCGCAGGACGAAGTCTTCGTCGTAAATTTCAACGATGAGTTCTACCTCGACCTCGACAAGGATTTCACCAACGATCCGAAAGAATTGCAGGAAGCGCTCGAGCGAATCGATTCGAGAGGAAGCACGGCGCTTTACGACGCGGTGATTGGATCGCTCGATCATCTGAAAAAAGGCCACAAGGACAAGAAGGTGCTTCTGGTCATTACGGACGGCGACGACGACGCCAGCCGCAAGAGTTTCGAATACACGGTGAAGGCCGCTCAGAATTCAAACGCTCTCGTTTATGCCGTCGGAGTGTTCAGCGACTACGATCAAAGCCACGACAAGAGAATGGTGCGGCGCTCGAAGAAGATTTTGACGGAACTCTCCGAGGCTACGGGCGGCGCGGCATATTTCCCCGACACGCTCGAAGACGTCGCGCCCGTGTGCGCGCAGATCGCGCGGGATATCCGCAACCAATACACCCTCGGCTACTACCCGACGAATACGGCAAAAGACGGGACATACCGCCTCGTGCATGTGGACGTCAACGAACGCGGCCACGGCAAACTCGTGGTTCGAACTCGCACTGGATACTACGCCAAGAGCGAAACTTCCACCGGACAGTAACCCGCTCGAGGATTTTCCTTCATCTACTTCCGATCAGGCGGGCGCGACATCGTTGAGGAAGCTCTTGCCGTGTGGAATCGAGCCACCGAAATTTTCCGCAATGGTCTGGCCCATGTCAGCAAGCGTGGCGCGGATTCCCAGATTCTTTCCGCCCGCTGCCCCCGGACTGTAGGTCACGATCGGCACGTATTCGCGCGAATGGTCGGTGGTCGGGTTGACGGGATCGGGATCGCAGCCGTGATCCGCGGTGATGATGAGAAGATCTTGGCGCTCGAGCTTCGGAAGGAAGGCGGCGAGCAGCTCGTCAAATTCCTCGAGCGATCGCGCGAACCCTTCGACATCTTTTCGGTGGCCGTAGAGCATGTCGAAATCGACTAGATTCGCAAAAATCAAGCCGCTCCGGCGCGACGCGAGCGATTCGGTAAGCTTCGCCATTCCATCGGCGTTATTCTTCGTCGTGACGTAATCCGCCACGCCGCGGCCGTTGTAAATGTCGTGAATCTTGCCGACGCCAAAGACCGGCACGCGACGCTCGGCGAGCACGTCCATCAGCATTGGGCGCGGCGGCTCGACGGCGTAATCGTGCCGGCGTTCCGTCCGGCGGTAATTCCCCGTCGGTCCGGCAAATGGCCGGGCGATGACGCGGCCCACACGATTCGGTCCATCGAGCAGTTTGCGGGCAATCTCGCACGTTCGATAGAGATCACGAATTGGAATCACGTCTTCGTGCGCGGCAATCTGAAACACGCTGTCGCCGGAGGTATAAACGATGGGATAGCCGGTGCGAACGTGCTCGTCGCCGAGTTTCTTGATAATCTCAGTTCCGGATGCGGGCTTATTTCCCAGAGTTCGACGTCCGATCTGACGCTCGAATTCCGCGATCAGTTCCGCCGGAAAACCGTGGGGGTAAACGGGGAACGCCTGGTCGAGCCATATCCCGGCCATTTCCCAGTGACCCGTCGTCGTGTCTTTCCCGGGCGAGTGCGTCGCGCCCTTACCGAAATTCCCCGCCGGACGAACGGGAGCGGATAGATTCGCGAGCGGCTTGATATTCGCCAGACCAAGCGAAACAAGAACCGGGAGTTTAAGCGGACGCGACCTCGCGATGTGGCCGAGCGTGTCGCGCCCTACGTCGCCATACTGGGCCGCGTCGGGCAATTCTCCAATTCCCACGCTGTCCAAAACGATCCAAATCACGCGCTTGAACGGACTTTCCGTTTCCGCCACGGAGTCTCTCCCCTGAAATTCCAATGCCGCCGCATTTTACTCCGTTTCCCGAAATGCTCCGCATTTCGGGGTGGATTGGGGCCGGTTTGCCGCGACATGCCATACCGCGTATAATTGTGAGTTTAGGCTCATGCCAACCAACCGACTAGAGTCCACCCGCGCCACCCCGAAGTCGCCCACGGCCGCTCCAACTGAGCCCGACGCTATTCGTGTGCGCGGCGCCCGGGCGCATAACTTAAAGAATATAAGCGTCACTATCCCTCATAACGCGATCACGATTGTGACGGGAGTATCGGGTTCGGGAAAGTCCAGCCTCGCATTCGATACGCTTCACGCCGAAGGCCAGCGCCGCTACATCGAATCGCTCTCCGCCTACGCGCGGCAGTTCCTCGATCGAATCGAGAAGCCCGACGTCGACGAGATCACCGGCATCGCGCCGGCCATCGCGATCCGCCAGAAGAACACGACACGGAATCCGCGCTCGACGGTGGCGACGGCCACGGAGATATACGATTACCTTCGATTGCTCTACGCGCGCGTCGGGCGGACGATTTGCGTGCGTTGTGGCAGCGAAGTCCGAAAAGACACGGTGGATGAAATCGCGGATCGCGTTTTGGCGCAGCCGAACGGCCGGCGATTCCTGGTTCTTTATAAGCTGCAACTCAGCGACGACAGCGCGGCGCGCACAGCGAAGAGCCGTAAGCCGCAGAAGCCATCGAGCGACGTGATTCGTCAGGCACTCGTGAGCCTGCAGAAACGCGGGTTCAATCGGGTTCATCAGAACGGCCGCACTTACGAATTTTCTTCCCCGGAAACGCTTCTCGATCTAGATTTCTCGCAGCCGGTCTATGTGGTCGTGGATCGGCTTTCACTAGACCCGTCCATTCGCTCGCGATTGATGGATTCGATCGAAATTTGCTATCGCGAAGGCCGCGGTGAAGCAGTCCTCGAGTTCCCATCCGATGAAGCCGGCGCCGAACCCGAGCGAATGATCTTCAACGAAAGATTCGAATGCAAGAAGTGCGGGCTTGTTTATCAGGAACCGGAGCCGCGCCTATTCTCGTTCAACAATCCGTACGGAGCGTGCCCACGGTGCCAGGGATTCGGGAACACGATTGATTTCGACATTGACCGCGTAATTCCCGACAAGAGCAAATCGCTTTCGGGCGGCGCCGTCGAGCCCTGGACGAAGCCGCGATATCGCCAAATTTTTGCGGACATGAAGACATACGCGCGGGCCCACGGGATACCTCTGGACGTTCCGTTTCGCGATCTTTCATCCGAGCAGCAGGAACGGATAATTTCCGGCGAGCCGAAGGAGAATTTCCCGGGCGTTCAGGGATTCTTCCAATGGCTGGAGCGCAAGAAATACAAGCTGCACGTGCGCGTTTTCTTGAGCCGCTATCGAGGCTATGCGACGTGCCCCGATTGCAACGGCACACGGCTGCGGCAGGAAGCGCGCGCCGTCTACATCGAGGACAAGTCCATCACGGACATAGGAAGGATGACGGTCACGCAGGCGCGGCAGTTCTTCCGCACGATTCAGCTCAGCCCGTCGCAGACGGAGATCGCGGCGAAGGTTCTGGAGGAAATTGAAGAGCGCCTCCGATTCCTCGAAGAAGTTGGGTTGGATTACCTGACCCTCGATCGGCTGACGTCAACGTTGTCGGGAGGCGAAGCGCAACGAATCCAGCTCGCGACGTCTCTCGGATCGCATTTGGTCGGCTCGCTCTACGTTCTCGATGAGCCATCTATCGGACTGCATCCGCGCGACACGCACCGGTTGATTCATATTCTGAAGAGCCTTCGTGACTTGGGAAATACACTCGTCGTTGTCGAGCACGATGCCGACACGATTCTCGCGGCGGATTACATCCTTGATCTCGGGCCGGGGGCCGGCGAGCATGGCGGCAAGGTTGTATTTTCCGGGACGCGCGATGCGTTGTTGCGCGATACGCGCTCGCTGACGGCTCGCTACCTGAACGGCGACCTCAAAATCCCCGTTCCCGCGCTGCGCCGAAAACCTCGTGGAAAATTCCTGAAAATAATCGGAGCGCGAAGCCACAATCTGAAGAACGTGGACGTGATGATCCCGCTCGGCACGATCACAGCCATCACCGGAGTATCCGGTTCCGGAAAATCCACGCTGCTTTACGATGTTCTCTACAAGGCCCTGCAAGCCAAGCGCGCCGGCGGGAACTGGAGCGACGTCTGCGAGAGGATTGAAGGCGATGCGGCGATCACGGAATTCGAAATGGTGGACCAATCTCCGATTGGCCGCACGCCGCGATCGAATCCGGCGACCTACATGAAGGCGTTCGACTCGATTCGAGAGGCTTTCGCCGCCACGCCCGATGCCAAGAAACGCGGTTTCTCGGCCGGCCATTTCTCGTTCAACATTCCCGGCGGCCGCTGCGAGGCGTGTGAGGGCGATGGCACCGTTACGGTCGAGATGAGATTCCTTGCCGATGTGGAGCTGGTCTGCGAGGAGTGCCGTGGGACGCGATACAAAAGCAGCGTGCGCGAGGTCCGGTACCGCGACAAGAACATTCACGACGTTTTGCAAATGACCGTTCGTGAAGCGCTCGGCTTTTTCGCTGCGGTGCCGAAGATCGTATCGAAGCTGAAAATCCTGGAAGAAGTCGGTCTCGGATATCTCCGGCTCGGCCAATCGGCCACCACTCTTTCGGGCGGAGAGGCGCAACGATTAAAATTGGCGGCGCATCTCACCCGGCAGACGAACACGGGCGTTCTCTATGTCTTCGATGAACCCTCGACCGGTTTGCATTTCGATGACATTCAGAAACTGCTCACATCGTTTCGAAAACTGGTGGAGGGCGGCGCGTCCGTGATCATCATCGAGCACAATCTGGATATCATCAAGTCCGCGGATTGGGTGATCGATCTCGGTCCGGAAGGCGGCGACGCGGGCGGCCGGGTGATTGCCGCGGGCACTCCGGAGCAGGTGGCGCGAAACAATCAGTCGTACACAGGCAAATTTCTCGCGAAGGCGCTGAATCATCATCGCGACGCGAGCCACGGAAATCACTTGGGGCCGAATGGCGGAAACGTTTCTTCGAGGAGTAATCCTACCGCTCCAAAATGAACGCACAGGCACGAATCGCGGCGCTGATATTCGTTACGCTTAGCGGATTCACACCCGCCATTCATGCGCAGAGCACGAGCCGCACGGTCATTCACGAAGAAGATCCTGCCGATGCCGCCGCCCGCGAGGCGCTCGCGAAGGCCGCAGCGGCGATGGATCGCAAGGACTTCGCCGGAGCCGTTCAAATCTGCACTGATTTTTTGGACAAGTATCCCGACAACGCAGCGATCCATTTTCAATTGGGGTATGCCTATACAGCGTTGGGAAAAGCTGAGGATGCCGAAGCCGAGTACCGCGACGCGATCGATCTCGACCCGAAGATGGGCCCTGCCTATTTAAACCTTGGACTCACACTGCTCGATAGTGATCCCGAAGAGGCCGTATCCACGTTGCAACATGCAAGCGACTTGATGCCAGACCAGCCTCGCCCTAGATACGCGCTCGGAATGGCACTTGAGCATGAGGGAAAAGACGACGCTGCGATCGAACAGTTTCACGACGCTCTAAAACTGGACGAGCACAATTTCCCTGCGCAACTCGAACTTGCGCGCGTCCTACTCCACGCGAAAAGGTTCCCGGAAGCCGAGATTGAGTTTCGCAAGGCCGTCGATCTCCAACCGAATTCGAGCGCGGGTCATTTGGGATTAGCGCAAACCTTCCTCGGTGAGAAAAAGTCGGGCGAAGCTGCAACGGAGTTGGAGCGGTATCTGCAATCAAGCCCAAAGGACGCTGACGCGCGAATCGAGCGCGCTTCGATATTGACCGATCTTGGCAAAAATGAAGAAGCGTTAGCCGAGCTCGATCGGGCTGCGGCGATCCGTCCGGAGACTGTCTCGACACTGAAGCTGCGCTCCCTGATTCAGTTCCGGCTCAAAAACTACGACGCAGCTTTGGCTGCCTTGAAACAGATCGAGGCGGCATCGCCGAATGAACCTGATTTACACGCCAGAATCGGCCACCTGCTGCTCGCAAAGAAGGACTACGCCGGCTCGGCGAAGGAGCTGGATATTGCGTATCGCGCGGATCCATCCCAGACAGAGGTCCTGCGCGATTTCCTGGCTGCGAATTATCTCGGCGGAAATTATCCCGCCGCTTTGGAGTTGTTGAACCTTTTGGCGAAGCGCGAAACTCTATCGAACGGCTCGTGGTTTATTCGCGCAAGCTGCTACGATAAGCTTGGAAAGACGCAAGAGGCGCTGGACGCGTACCGGAAGTTTCTCGAGCTCAATGCCGGACAGACCAGCGACGAGTATTTCCTGGCGTCCGCTCGAGTGCGAGCTCTGGAGCGGGAGCTAAAGGAAAAAAAGAAGTAAGACGGGCGATGAAAAATCTGGGGATGCGTGGTGCACGGTTCGGGCTTGCGCTGGCACTCGTGATGCCGCCGCAGGTTCCACGCTCTCGCTTCGAGGAATATAAAGCGCGCTTCGACAAAGAGAGTGACCCCGTTCGGAAGGCGAAGCTCATCGAAAAGCTGGGCGACTTTGAGTTCGACCAGATTCGGCAGCAGGTCGAGGCGGGTGACATAGACCAAAGTTTGGGCACTCTAACAGGCTACCGGGATGAATGCTCGTCACTCCATAAGTCGCTACGAGCGACTGGCGTTGATCCGGAGCAAAAGCCGTCGGGCTTCAAGCAACTTGAATTCTCCGTCCGCGAAAGCCTGACCCGCTTACAAGACATCATCGCTGGGCTGCCAAAGGACGATCAGAAACGGTTCGTCGAAATCCGAAACGAACTCGAAGGGCTCGATCACCAGCTCATTCAAGAGCTTTTCCCGCGTCAGTTGAAACCGCCCAGCAAGGACAGCAACAAACCGTAGGAGCGACGTTATGCGCACTTTCATCGCGTTCTGCTTTCTGGCTGTTACAGTTTCATTGTTTGGCGCCGCCCTTACTCATGCTGCGCCACCGCAGAAGCGGGATTATCTATCCGAAGAAGAAGCCGATAAAATCCGTGATGCCGATTCGCCGGACGTTCGCGTAAAGCTTTATCTTTCGTTTGCCGCGGACCGCCTGAAGAAGTTTCAGTACGAGATTGACCGCACGCAGCCACAGGCCCGGCGCGGCGAGACGCTGAACGGCCTTCTGAATGCTTATTCTGGCTGCGTTGACGATGCAGGCGACGTCATTAGCCTGGCGATCGAGAAGCAAAAGGAAATTCGCGTAGGTATCAAGGAGATGCAGAGCAAGGGGAAAGAGTTCCTCGTGACGCTGCACAAATTCGAAGAGAATAAGGACGTCGATTCCTACAAGGACACGCTGGACGATGCCATCGAAGGCACCGAGGACGCCGTTGATGACGCGACTAAAGCGGAAAAGGACATGGCCCCGCCGCCGGTTCGGAGGCCTCAATCTTGAAGCATTTGCGACGGAGGTCTGACGCAGTTCCGGATGGCGCGCCGCTATTCCGGCGAATGTTTACGCGGCTCGGATGCCTGGGCCGGCCGCCGCAGTTCGTCGTCGAATTCCGGCCGTACGCTGGCCTGACGCACACGATTCGGATACGCGAGGACGTTGCGATCGCGGGGCTCTCCGATCTTCTGAGAGGCGCGCCGCTTCCGCTGCTCGAGGCGGTCGCGGCGATCTTGCTTTCGCGGCTTTATCGTCGCAAGGTGCCGAGCGAGTTCCTCGAAAGGTACCGGAGCTTTTCCTCGGCTCGAACTACGCATCGCCGGTTACTCGCTCTGCGCCGAAGTCGCGGCCGAAAAATCGCCGAGCGTCCGCGGGGCAAGGTGCACGACCTCGCACCGCTTTTTGACGAACTGAACGGCCGATATTTCGATGGCACTCTTATGCCGCCGAGATTGGCTTGGAGCGCGCGTCCGTGGCGCAGCATGTTGGGCTGTTACGACCCGGCGCTCAACCAGATCGTCATTAGCGGCGACCTCGACCGGCAAAATGTTCCGAAGCACGTTGTGGAGTACGTCCTGTACCACGAGATGCTCCATCTGAAACATCCGCTGAAATATTCGCGCTGCCGCCTGCAATCGCATTCGCCGCAATTCCGCGCCGAGGAGAAGCGGTTTTCGCAGTACGATCAAGCGCGCCGCTTCATCGCTCGATTGCCGGTGGCTTAGCCGTGCGCTCAGGATGTTGTTTGGAGTTCGCGCGGAAGATGCTTACGGCCGCGCGGGCTATCTTGAATCGGCCGCCTCGACACGTTTCGACAGTTTCTCAATCCGCTCTTTAATCTTTTTGGCGTCGGGCGCCTGCGGCAGAATTCTCAAATATTCGGAGTAGTAGTGGATGGCTTGGGCGTCGTCGTGGCGCTTCTCGTATATTTCAGCGATGAGCAGCCGCGGCCGCGCAAAATCGTACTTGTACTTGATCGCGTCCTGAAACCTGTCGAGCGCCGCTTCCGGGTCGCCCTTCCGCAGATAGTACTCGCCGACTTCCATCGCCTTCCTGGCGTGATACGGGTCGTACACCTGCGGCTGATTCGGATCTGATTTGTCAGACAGCGGCTGGCCTGATTGGGGCGGCGGCTGAGGCGCATTCGTTTGAGGAGTGGACGATTGGGGCGGCTTTGGCGGCTGATCCTGTCCGCGCGCTGCCATCGGGACGAAGAGATAAATGGCGAGAGCGGCGGCGGCCGTCGCTCGACTAAATCCATAGCTGAACTTGAGATGTCGCTTCTTCATGATCCAACGCCAATCGCCAACGCTGCCTAAAGACGATTCGATGGTCTCTGATATCATCGAAGTTGCACCGCAGGTCGCCACGAGCGGCCCGCGAAAACCACACCATCTATTCTAGCGCGACGATGGACCCCCGCGAAAAAGCCGATAGCCTGCCCCTTCAGCCCGGTGTGTATCTGTTCCAGGACGCGGCCGGAACGATTCTGTACGTCGGCAAGGCGAAATCGTTGCGGAATCGCGTGCGGTCTTATTTTCTGGAATCGCGCTGGCGCGACGCGAAAACGGGCTCGCTCGTTCGCGAGATCGCGGACCTCGACTACATTGTCGTTGATAACGACAAGGAAGCGCTGGCGCTCGAAAACAATCTCATCAAGCAGCACAAGCCCAAGTTCAACGTCCTGCTGCGCGATGACAAGACTTACCCCTACATCCGCTACACCGCGTTCGAGAAATATCCGCGCGTCTATGTGACGCGGCGTCTGACCTCAGACGGCTCACAATATTTCGGCCCTTATTTTCCTGCCAGCCTCGCCTACCGGTTGGTTCATCTCATCCACAAGCATTTTCTCGTGCCATCGTGCACCGTGGATTTGACGCGGCCACATCCGCGGCCGTGCCTGCAATATTACATTCATCGCTGCCTCGGCCCCTGCGTTCCGGGACTCACGACGGATGAACGCTACGCCGAGGCCGCCACGCATGTGCGCCTGTTCCTCGAAGGGCGCCACAAAGACCTCGTCGATGATCTCGAGAAACGAATGCAAGAAGCTTCGGACAAAGAAAAATACGAAGAAGCAGCGGGCTACCGCGACCTTCTCCGCACCATGCACGAAATGGAAGAGCGGCAAAAAATCGCGGCCGCTGCAGGCGATGATACCGATGTGATCGCGTGGTACGCGGAACCGCCTCAAGTTGCCGTGAATTTATTCCACTTGCGCGGTGGGCGCGTTGTGGACCGCCGCGACTTCTATTGGGAGGATCAGGAGAATTTCGATCCCGCCGAATTTTTGCCGTCGCTGCTCAAGCAAATCTATCTCGATTCGCGTTACTTGCCGCGTTTCATCCACGTGCCCATCGAATTCGAGGATCTCGAGCTTCTTGAAGAAGTCCTGACCGAAACAGCCGGCCACCGCGTGGAAATCCTGACGCCGCAGCGCGGACCAAAGCACGCATTTCTCGAACTGGTCGAGAAGAATGCGCAGCACTCGTTCATGCAACGATTCCGTGTGCTGCGGCCCAGCTCAAAGGCCATCGCCGAAGCCCTGGAGTCGGCGCTCGGCCTGCCGGAGCCGCCCAAGCGGATTGAAAGTTTTGACATATCCCACACTCAGGGCACTGACACCGTGGCCTCGATGGTTGTGTGGGAAAATGGCAAGATGAAAAAGTCCGATTATCGGAAATTCATCATCCGTGGCGATGAGGCGTCGCGCACTGACACTGCCGGTCTGCTTCGCGATGATTTCGCCAGCATGCGCGAAGCCGTCGAACGCCGTTACCGCCGCCTGCGCGACGAAACCAAGCCGATGCCAAGTTTGATTTTGATTGACGGCGGCATCGGTCAATTACATGCCGCAGCCGCGGCACTCGAAAAACTCGAGATCATCAATCAGCCGGTCGCGAGCATCGCGAAGAAGGAGGAAATTCTATATGTCCTCGGCCGCGAGCACGAGCCAGTTGTTCTCGAACGCCACTCGCCAATCCTGCACCTGATCCAGCAGATTCGCGATGAGACGCATCGCTTCGCGGTGACTTTTCATCGCAAACGCCGCACGCACTCTCGCGTCCGGACGGCGCTTTCGGACATTCCTGGCATCGGCGAGCGGACGGCGCAAAAGCTGCTTCGTGAATTTGGCAGCATCGCTCAATTGCGAAAGCTTGGAGTTGACGAGATTTCCCGGGTGGTGAACAAGAGCCAGGCGCGGCGCGTCGTCGAGCATCTTCAAAAGGAAACACAACACGCATCGGGAACGGAAAGTCATCAATGAAGGCGGGGGGGGTAATGGGTCAATTGCAAGCTTGGCGTAGTCTGGCCTCAACTCACACAGATTCCGCCTCTGACAGTAGCGCTACAATGGACTGAGCTTCCGAGGACTGTCACGTTTGGGTTTTGGTCGAGTCGCCGAATCACATCACAATGAATGCCCACCGAATCTCCATGCGCTTCTTCTCGTCCGGAATGGCGCTCGCGGCTATTCTCGCTGTCGCTCAGCAACGGGCAGTGACGATCCCGCACGTTCACTCTGGCCGCGCCCAACTGCGCCAACAAGGACGACTCACAATTCTCGAACTCGCATCCGCGCGGAGCCCGGTTCAGCGTATTGCTCTGACTCACCCAAGCGACTACCCGCAGGGAACCAGCGCCCCCTTCGACGCCCGCCTCATCGCTGAAAGCCCACACCGCTTTCTCATCTTTACTGACACACTCGCCTCGAACCCGGGAAACATTCAGGGAAACTGCGGTGCCAGCGAAACGGGCGAGCGCTTCGTCCATGTCGTGTCTCTTGGAGGTCTGCCCCACGAGACCCTTTCCGTCCTATTCGACAGCTGCCTGCTCGATCTCGAATCCACGCCGGCAAGTCCCGAGTGGGTAGCCAAGCCCGATTCCGCAGGATCCGTCGGTCAACTGATTCTTCGCTTTGATGGAGACACGC
Source organism: uncultured Acidobacteriota bacterium (assembly GCA_963838705.1). Taxonomy (GTDB): domain Bacteria; phylum Acidobacteriota; class Terriglobia; order Acidiferrales; family UBA7541; genus Palsa-147. The sequence continues at coordinate 698,551 of CAWIRU010000009.1, forward strand.
CGCACGCCACCGTTTACTTCGTTGCGTCCGACGGTTCAGTTAGCCGGCCCCAAATCAAGCCAAACCCGTGAACTTCTTCGATGACAGAGTGAGTAAGTTCGTCGTTTTGCGGGTGCTTAGTCGGCAAGTCGGATACCGTCCCATTGCCGCACCGTTCGACTTCTTGCCTGGTCAGTTTGCCTATGTTAATGTCAACACGGAGGTAAGCATGAGCGACAATGTTGGTTCCAAAGTGAGTTTTTTCCTCGTCGGGCTCGGTGTCGGGACGCTTCTGGGCATCCTGTTCGCACCGAAGTCAGGCGAAGAGACTCGTGAATACCTTGCTTCCCGCGCCGACGAAGGCCGCGAATACGCTCAGCGAAAAGCCCGTGAGCTTCGTGAGCGCGCCGAGGATTTGATCGAGCGAAGCAAGGAAATCATGGCCCGCCAGAAGGACGCAGTCAGGGACACGGTTACCGGCGCCGTCGAAGCCGGCAAGGAAGCCTACCGGGAAAAGGCGAAAGCGCAGTAACGAGGCGATAAATCAATGCAGGGATGGGTTGCAGCCTTTGTGATCATCTCGTCGGTGGCCATCGTCATTCAGGCGGCTATTCTGGCCGGCTTGTACTTCCAGTTCAAGAAGACCAGCGAACAGATGACCAGCATCATTCGCGATCTCGATTCGAGGGTGAGTCCCATCCTTTTGCGCATCAACCGCATTCTGGACGACTCCGAGGACCGCATCTCGAGCATGGTGGGCGACGCAGCCGAAATCACTCGCATCGCTCGCGGGCAAGCGCAAAAAGTCGATCGCGTCTTTACAGATGCCGTCGAGAGACTACGCGTTCAGGTCGTTCGCGCCGATCAGATTTTGACCGGAGCGCTCGAAGTCATCGAGGATACTGGTTCACGAGTTCGCCGGACGCTGCAGGGTCCCGTCATGCAAGTGTCCGCCGTGCTCAAGGGCATCAAAGTGGGCCTCGATTTCATCCGTGGCCAACAGCGGCCCCGCTCTGCTGAAGCGAGCGCCGCGGACGACGAGCTATTCATCTAGGTTAGGCATTCGCTGGCGCCGTAGGCGGTTTCGGTTCCTCTCGGGCAAATTCCCTAGCCATTGCTTTAGCGAGAGTCGTGGTGTGCCGAATGGCAGGACGGTGCGGCTTTGTTTGCCGTAGTTCGAGTTGAAGGTCGAGAAAGTGGAGTGCAAATTCCCTTTAGCGAATCCAGCCGCCGCCGAGGACCTGTTCGCCTGAGTAGAACACCGCGGCCTGCCCGGCCGTGATGGCGCGCTGAGGAACATCAAACGCAATCGTCGCGGAACTACTGGCCATCGGCGTCACCGTGGCCTCCGCAGGATCATGGCGGTGGCGGATTTTCACGGTCGCGCGCACCGGCCCAGCCGGCGCATCGAATGGAATCCAGTTCACGTCGCGGACCTCGCATCGATTTCCGCGCAGTTCCTCGTCCTCGCCCACGATAACTCGATTGCCAGGGCGATCGAGTGCAACGACGTACAGTGGACGGCCGACTGCAATACCAAGACCTTTCCGCTGGCCCACCGTAAATTGATGTAATCCAGTGTGCCGTCCGAGAACTTCGCCGTCGGTCGAAACGATTTCACCTGTTTCGCTCTCGAGCGGCCGCCCCTGCTCGCTGAGATAGCTGCTGATGAACCGGACATAATTGCCCGTGGGAACAAAACAGATTTCCTGGCTCTCCGGCTTTTCAGCGACAGGCAACTGCGACGCGCGCGCAATCTCGCGCACCTCGGCCTTGGTCATATCGCCGAGCGGAAACTCGGTGCGCGCAAGCTGTTCCTGATTCAAGCCGAATAGAAAATACGATTGATCCTTCGACTCATCGCGCGCCTTCCAAAGTTCCCAGCGATTCGTCTCCGGGTTATGAATGACGCGAGCGTAATGACCAGTGGCCAGACGATCGGCCCCAATTTGCCGCGCCGTCCGCAAAAGCTCATCGAATTTCACGTGGCTGTTGCAGCTCGAGCACGGAATCGGAGTGCGGCCTTCCAGATACTCGTTGACGAACGGTCGAATTACGCTCTCCTCGAATTGCTTTTCGAAATTCACGACGTAAAACGGAAACTCAAGATGCTGCGCCACGCGGCGCGCATCGTAGACGTCGTCGAGCGAGCAGCAGCGATGCGGGGCCGGTCCGTCGCCCTGCAGCTCGGGAAGCCGCCGCTGGTTCCACAACTGCATCGTGAGGCCGATGATCGAATGCCCGCGCTGGCGAAGGATCGCAGCGGCCGTGGAACTGTCCACGCCTCCGCTCATCGCGACGGCGATTGTCGTCGACGCAGGCGAATCCGCCGTCGGGCCGGCAGTCGCGGCCGTGTCGATAGCGGCAATGATTGTTGCCTCGCGATTCATCGAACCGGTACGCCCTTTCCCCAAGCCGGCGAGAGCTCGCGCAGATGCTCGACAGCGGCGGGAATTGCGGCCAGCGCATAGTCAATCTCGGCCGACGTCGTTCCGCGCCCAAGGCTGAATCGGATGCTCGAGCGCCCTTCTTCCGGCGACAATCCGATCGCCTTTAGCACGTGGGACGGCTCAACCGCGCCGGAAGAACATGCGGCGCCCGTCGAACACGACACGCCGCGAAGATCGAGAGCGATTACGAGCGACTCCCCCTCCGCAGATGAAAACGTAACATTCGAGGTGTTCGCAACGCGCATATCCCGGCGGCCGTTGACGTGGCATTGCGGGATCGCATTCAGCAGAGATTCCTCGAGGTGATCGCGCAACGCTGCGACCCGGGGGGCGTCATCGATCACCGATCTTGCTGCAATCACGGCTGCTCGTCCCATCCCGGCGATGCCCGCCACATTTTCCGTTCCCGGCCGCCGATCGCGCTCGTGATGGCCGCCGAAGAACATCGCCTGGAGTCGCGTTCCGCTCTTGACGAAAAGCGCGCCGGTTCCCTTCGGTCCATAGATCTTGTGGGCTGAAAGCGAAAGCAAATCCACGCCGAGACGACTTACGTCAATCGGCAGCTTTCCCGCGGTTTGCACGGCGTCCGAATGAAAATAGATATCGGCTTCTCGCGCGATTGCGCCGATCTCCGCGATCGACTGGATCGTGCCCAGCTCATTGTTTGCATGCATCACGCTGATCAGCGCCGTATCCGGACGCAACGCGCGGCGAACATCCTCGGGGTCAACAATACCGTCGGATCCCACAGGTAGAAACGTAACGTCAACGCCATCCGATTGCAGTTTCTCGCAGGCGTGAAGGACGGCGTGGTGTTCGATCGCGGACGTAATTACGTGCCGCTTCCCCGCCGCGCCCGCGACTACGCCGAAAATCGCAAGATTGTCGGCTTCCGTCCCGCCGCTCGTAAACACAATCTCTGCCGGCTTCGCGCCGATCAGCGACGCGACGGATTCGCGCGCATTCTCGACGGCCAGTCGCGCTTCTTGTCCCGGCGAGTGGATCGAGCTTGCATTGCCGTAGGCGTGCGTAAAGTACGGCAGCATGGCGTCGAGGACTTCCGGGTCCACGGGCGTCGTCGCGTTGTAATCGAGGTAGACTCGCATGATCTGGAAGCCGCAATACGACCGCGTATCAGGCGTTCCTTCGATCCAGAATAACTGCCGCATCAAGAGGGGTCAAGCCGCGCGAATCGCCCTCATTTGCGCACGTTTCGCGTCGATTTGGAGATTGCTGACATCGCACATGTGCTGCTGGTTTTCTTGACAAGAGCGCAGAGCGTCCGCTAGCGTGTTTACAGGGGAATTGTTCCGATAACTTTTCATCCCAGTCCATCCGGGAGCTCGATTTGGCGCGACCCATTATTACGCTGACCACGGACTACGGCACGGCCGATCATCTTGTCGGCTCAATGAAGGGTGTCATCCTTGCCAACAACCCCGAAGCCGAGATTGTGGACATCACGCATTCGGTGGCTCCCTACGACGTGCTCGACGCCGCTCTCACCATCAATCAAGCATCGCGATATTTTCCGAATCGCACGATTCATATCGTCGTGGTTGACCCGGGAGTTGGCACCGCGCGCCGGCCGTTGCTCGTCAGCGCCGGCACGCAGTTCTACATCGCGCCGGACAATGGCGTCCTTTCTCTCGTATACGAACGCGAGAAGGAATCCATCACGGTGAGGCACATCACCGCCGAACATTATTTTTTGCGCCCGATCAGCAACACGTTCCATGGCCGCGATATTTTCGCGCCGGTCGGTGGCGCGCTCTCGAAGACATGGCAGACCGCAAGTTTCGGCGATCCGATCGAGGACTTCACGCGGCTTTCGTTGCCGAAGCCGAAAGTGACGGGCAATGTAGTGAAGGGCGTCGTGCTGCGGGTGGACGCCTACGGAAACCTCGTAACCAATCTGACGGCTGAAGACGTTTCTTCGCTGAATCCAGGGAACGGCCAAGTGAAAGTACTCGTCGGGAGCAAAGCGGTCGGCAAGATGGTCAGGACGTTTGCCGACGGCGCACAAGGCGAGCCGGTGGCGTTGATCGGGTCGAGCGGCTTTCTCGAATTTGCTGTGAACAAGGGCGACGCGGCAAAAGCGTTGAGCGCGAATCGTGGCGCTGAAGTCACCGTCGAATTGAAGTAGGCGCTTTCCTCCGACGTTCCCTTCCCCGGTTCCTCTTTTCCTGCCGAGTCAGCAAATTCCGTTTGAGAATCAGCGCGCCAAATCAGCCACAGCGAGCTGTGCACGCATGCGCGGATCCATCCAATCTCGCAGCGCGTCGCCGAGAAGATTGAAGGCGAGGACTGCCGACATCACCGCGAGCGCCGGAAAGATCACAAGGTGCGGCGCGTCGAAAAGATGGCTCCGCGCATCGTTCAGCATCGCGCCCCAGCTCGGCATCGGCGCGAGAACTCCCAGTCCCAGAAAGCTCAACGTGGATTCCGCGAGGATCGCCCCCGCCATCGCAATTGTCGCTTGCACCAGAACCGGCTGCAAAATATTCGGAATCAGATGCCGCGTGATGATTCGCGCGTGCGACGCTCCGAGCGAACGCGCCGCGAGAACGTACTCCATTTCTTTCGCCTGCAAGATTTGCGCACGCGCCAGTCGCGCGTACCCGGCCCAACCCGTTATGGAAAGCGCCAGAATCACTTTCCCGATTCCCGGACCCAGAAAGGCCGCGAACGCAATCGCAAGTAGGATTCCCGGAAACGATAGAAACGCATTGATCAGCACGATGTTTACGAACCGATCGAGCCAGCCTCCAAAATAGCCGGCTAGCGAACCGATTGTAAGGCCCACGATTCCGCTCACCAAAACGACGCACACACTCACGAGCATCGAGACCCGCGCGCCAAATATTACGCGCGAAAGAATGTCGCGGCCGAGTTGATCTGTGCCCATCCAATGCGCCACGCTCGGCGGGCTAAGGCGCGCGGCGAGATCCTGCGCGGCGGGATCGTGCGGAGCGATCCATGACGCCCCAAGCGCGCAAATAATCAGGGCGGCTGTGACCGCCAGCCCCCAACGGCCCAGCACGCTCTGGCGCAGGAATCGTCGAAACTCTTTCACTTTGGCTGCCTCATTCGAACCGCACTCGCGGATCAACGAGCAGATAAACGAAATCGGTCAGAAGATTCACGAGCACATACGAAACGGCGATCAACAGAACGCATCCCTGCAGAAGCGGATAATCCCGCGCCTCGATGGCCGTGACCGCCAGGCGCCCGATTCCGGGCCAAGAAAATATCGTCTCGGTGACGATCGTTCCGGCCAAAAGCGTGCCAAATTGCAGGCCCAGAATCGTCAAGATTGGAATCAGGGCATTGCGAAACGCATGACGAAACAGCACCGCGGATTCCGAGAGCCCTTTTGCACGCGCCGTTCGGACGTAATCGCTCGACAGCTCTTCGATCACCGCCATCCGCACCATTCGAGTCAAGATGGCTGCCAACGCTGCCCCGAGCGTAATGGCAGGAAGGACCAGATGAGAGAGGCCGCCGCGGCCCGAAACCGGCAACCACCCCAAGATCACAGAGAAAACAAGAATCAGCACCGGGCCAAGCGCAAAATTTGGAACCGACAATCCAAGAAGCGTAAACACACTCACGGCGCGATCCTCCGCCTGGCCGCGCTTGTGCGCTGCCAGGACTCCCGCGGAAATTCCGATTGCCGCGCAGGCGAGCAACGCGACGAAGGCGAGTTCAAGCGTCGCAGGATAGTGCTCGAGAATCACGCGCGACACCGGACGCTGGTAGCGGAATGACTCACCTAAATTCCCGCGAAAAACGCCCGCCAAATAGCGCGCGTACTGCGTTGGCAATGGAAGATCGAGGCCAAGAGCGTGGCGAAGTTGATTCAAATCTTCGACTCGCGCGCCCTCACCGAGCATTTGCTGCACGGGATCGCCCGGCACAATGTGCGCAAGGAGAAACACCATCGTAACGATCAGCCAGAGCGCTGGAATCGCGAGAACGAATCGAAGGCCGATGCGGCGGAGGATCGTCACAAGCCTCCGCGGTTCCGAGCGGGCGACGCGGGTTCCGATCCCGATTGAGCGGCTGACTTCGCCGCAGGCGGCAAAGTCGCGGGCCTTTCGCCTTCGCCGGTCACCGCCGGCGCTGAGGCAGAGCCACCCGCCTCGAGCGCCTTAATCTTCACGCGCGAAACCCGACGGCGGTCCATATCCACCACCGTGAACAAATGCCCATTGGCCTCGAAACTTTCCCCGCCGCGAGGTAGGAATCCAAGGCGGCTCAACACGAACCCGCCGATCGTCTCATAGGCCGAGTCGTCGGGAACCGATATTCCATATTGAGCTTCGAGATCGCGCACCTTGAGCGCGGCATCAAACACGAGCGATCCATCGGGAAGTTTAAGCGGCCGCTCCACGACGTCAAATTCGTCGTGAATCTCCCCGACCATTTGCTCGAGAATATCTTCGAGTGTAATAAGCCCGAGAATGCTTCCGAATTCGTCCACCACCATCGCGATCTCTGTGCGCCGCATGCGGAACTCCACCAGCAACTCGCTCGCAGGCTTCGTCTCCGGAACGATTAAAATTTCACGACGATAGAGATTTAGATTGAATTCAATCGGTGGTTGGCCTTCTTCCGATCGCCGCGCCCTTTCCAGCAGCGGCCAGATCAAATCCTTGATGTGCACGAATCCCGTCACGTGGTCCAGCGTCCCCTCATACACGGGAATTCGCGATCGCTGAGTGGTCGCGAACATCTTCATGGCGTCTTCCAGACTGGCCCCCGCCGGCAATGCGTGAATGTCCGGGCGCGGCACCATCAGTTCGCGCGCTTGCACCTGGCTAAGCTCCATCGTGGCGTGGATAAATTGCATCTCGGAAGCCTGCAAGAGCCCGCGCTCGCGGGCTTGCTCGATGAGCACCTGAAGTTCCTCCGCCGAATGGACCAGCGTGTGGCCCTGCGCCGCCGGGACTCCGAGAGTGCGGACGAACTTTTCGGCAATTCCGTCCAGAAGGTCAATGGCCCAACGAAATGAATTCAGGAACCAATGAAAAGGCCGCGCGATTAATAGAGCAACGCGCTCCGCCCGCGCGAGGCTGACACTCTTGGGAACAAGTTCACCGAGTATCACCTGTATTGTCGTCAGCATCCCAAACGCAACAACGAGCGCGATGCCGTGCGCCGTCACGGACGCCCAGTGCCCCGGAACGGCGGCAACGAGCGGCCGGATCACGCTCGAGAGAGTGATCTCACCGACATAGCCAAGCGCCAGGCTCGCCAACGTAATTCCGACCTGCACACCTGAGATGACGCGGCCCAAATCCGTCAGAAGCGACTCGACGACACGGGCCCGGGCATCTCCCTTTTGAACGAGCTGACGGACGCGCGAAATCCGCACAGCCACGAGAGAAAACTCCACGGCCGCGAAGAAGGCGTTGACGCCGACGAGGGCCAGGACGCCGAAGAGTTGCAGGAAGACCATCGGAGAAAATTCTAGCAATTTGCAGGGCAGAAAAGGAGTATTCCACTGTTTGTTGGTACGTGGACACACCGGGTTGCGGCGGCTTGTTCGGTAAGCTAGACTTCGCCGGTCCAATTAAATGGTCCGACCGCAACGCTCTCACTTCCTGCGCAATTCCGCCGCCGCTCTGTTGCTTGCCGCCGGCGCGTGTTTTCTTGTGGCCTGGTGGATGATATCGCGTCCGCTTCCCTCTCTTGACGGCGAGGTTGAGCTGCCGGAACTCAAGAATTCGGCCACCGTCGATCGGGATTCCTGGGGCATTCCGTGGATACAAGCGAGTTCGCTCGAGGATCTCGCCACGGCGCAGGGCTACGTGGTGGCCCAGGATCGGCTGTGGCAAATGGACTTGCTGCGCCGCGCGGCCGCCGGCGAGCTTTCGGAGATTTTCGGCAAAGTCGCGCTCGACGTGGATCGCGAGAATCGCACTCTGGGTCTTCGCGTGGCTGCTGAGGCTGCCGCTGCACGGATGGATCCGCTGGCGCGCACGGTTCTCGAAGCATACGCGCGCGGCGTCAATCGCTATATTGACGAGCGGCGCGGCCGCCTTCCGATTGAATTTACGGTGCTGCGTTACGAACCTCGCGCATGGACGCCCACCGACACCTTCCTCATCAGCGCGTACATGTGGAAGACATTGACCACGACCTGGAAAGCAAAGTTGAATCGCGCGCGCATCATGGCCGTCGTTGGCCCAGAAAGGGCGCGCGATCTCTTCGTCGTAGATTCTCCCCTCGACCATTTCATCGTAGGCGCGCCCGAATTACACTTGCGTCCGGTTTCGGAAGCACCGCAGGACGATTCTCCCTCCATGGCGTTCTCCATCGCAGGCCCCGCGCCAAGGAATCCCAGAAGCGAGCTCGATCCTCCGCTCGGTTGGCGCTCAACGCGCGATTTCCTGTCGCAATTCGAAGAGCAAACTTCGGAAATCATCGGCAGCAACAATTTTGTCGTAAGCGGCGGACACACAGCTTCTGGAAAGCCGCTCCTCGCGAACGATACGCACCTCGCGTTCAGCATGCCCGGCATTTGGTACATCCTTCACCTCACAGCGCCGGGCTGGAATGTCGAGGGTTTCACTTTCCCCGGGTCGCCGCTGATCGTTATCGGCCACAACGACGACATCGCCTGGGGCTTTACAAACAGCAACGCGGCTGTCCAGGACCTCTATGCCGAGACGCTGAATCCTGCGAATCCGCTTGAATATTTGGTGAACGGAAACTGGGTCAAGGCTTCGACGAGGCGCGAAGTGATCCATGTGAAGGGCGAAGACGACGATATTCTCGACGTTGTTCTCACCCGCCATGGACCAATTGTCTCTCGCGACGCTCCAGAAGAAGGCGCGCACGCCTACGCGCTTCGCTGGACCGCCGTCGAACCCGGCGCCCTCGATTTCTCCTATCCGTTGCTCGGCAGTGCCAAGAACTTTTCTGAATTCCTTCAGGTAATTCACAAGATTGCGGGCCCGGGGCAAAACGGCGTTTACGCCGACAAGAACGGCAACATCGGCTATGCCGTTGGAGCATGGATTCCCATCCGAAGATCGGGAAACGGCGCGCTGCCTGTTGAAGGATCAACAGACGTGGGCGATTGGACGGGCTACATCCCTCCCGACGATTTGCCGAAAGCCCTTAATCCGGAGGGCGGCGTAATCGCAACGGCTAATGCGCGAACAGTTGGCCCAGGCTTCAAATATTTCTTCACGGATCGGTGGGCGGGGCCCGAGCGCACGGCCAGGCTGTACGAGCTTCTGGCGGGGCGCAAGGACATGCGTCCTGCCGACGCGAATGCGGTTCAGAACGACATCGTCAGCGTGCCTGATAACTTTCTGGCACGGCACCTCGTTGATGCAAGTGACAAGTTTCCGCCGAAAGGCCCTCGTACTTTATCGTTCATCAACAGGCTGAAAACGTGGGACGGTCGAGCGTCAGCCGATTCCGTCGAGACGTCTTTCGTCGAGTACACGCGTCATGCATTGATGGCCAATCTGCTTCGCCCATATCTCGTCGGGGATCCGAGCCAATATGAACTTTGGGAGCCTGCCAGCCAGTACAACGAAGTATGGTGGCGCGACAAGGTTTTCCTCGCCAACGTCTTGCAAGATCGTCCAGCGGCGTGGTTGCCGAAGCAGTTCCATAGCTATGAAGAGCTCCTGATGGAAAGTGCGGACGAGGCCATTCAATCGCTCTCGGCTGCCAGCCCGGATGGCGATCCGGCCCACGCCAATTGGGGGAAATTGCATCCGCTCGAAATGCTCCATCCTTTCGGGCAATCCGGAATTCTTCGTGACTTTCTCAGCATTGGTCCGATCGAACAAGGCGGCACGATCGACACGATTCGGGCGATGGGCTACCGGCACGGCCCCGCCATGCGTTACGTCGCCGATCTCTCGGACTTCGATCAATCGCTCATGGAGATTCCCGCGGGTGAATCGGGGCAGTACTCAAGTCCCCATTATCGAGATCAGTTCCCGGAATGGTTTGCAGGACGCGGGATTCCGGCGCCATTTAGCCCCGCGGCGGAAGCGCGCGTGCGGGCGCATCGATTAATGCTGGTCCCTTCGCCCTGAGCACGGAACGCCACGGATGCCTGAACTTCCCGAAGTCGAAGCTGTTGCGGTTACACTTCGCCCTCTCGTCCGCGGCAAGACGATCCGCCGGTGCCGGGTCATTCATCCGACAGCCGTCCGCCCGTCCTCGGGCCGCGGCGAAGAGATGGCCGCGCAAGAGATCGCGACGCGGCTTCGCGGACAGAAAATCCTGGATGTCGACCGCCTGGGAAAATATCTGTTGCTGCGGCTCGATCGCGGCTTCCTGGCGATGCATTTCCGTCTCGACGGCCAGCTTGTCTGGTTTCGCGACGGAATCATCTCGGGACACATTGACGTCGCGATTGAAACCAATCATGGAACGCTTGGATTCGTCGATCCGCGGCATTTCGGCCGGGTCCAATGGTTGGAGCGCATCTCGGACTCAAGCGGAATGGGCAATTTGGGTGTCGATCCGCTGTCAAAGAATTTCACACCCGCGCGTCTATTTGAACTTCTCTCATCGAGCAAGCGCCCTCTGAAAGAATTTCTTCTCTCCCAGAATAAAATCGCCGGAATCGGAAACATCTATTCGAGCGAATCACTCTGGAGAGCCCGGCTTGATCCGCACAGGCGCGCGCATCGCGTGAGCGTATCGGAGGCCCGGCGGCTCCATAAGGCCATTGTTGACGTTCTCCGTCGTGCGCTAGAATGCTGTCTCGATCCGGCGCCCGACTTTCGCAACCCGGACTGGTGGTTTCAAGGCCTCGAAGCAATCTTGCGGGTGTATGGCCGCGAGGGCCTCGCGTGCCGCCGGTGTAAAGCGAAAATCCGCCGAATCGAACAGGGCGGCAGATCGACTTATGCTTGTTTGAGCTGTCAGAAATGATGGCGCTCTGGCGCAATCAACCCTTCGGCCGTTTTTCGGTGAAATGAGGCGAACTTGAGCGCTGCGGTGAACAAATCAGTTGAGACTCCGAAGAGGGGAGATTTTGAGCGCTCTCTCGGCCGCCTCGAGGAAGTCGTGAAGCGGCTGGAAAGCGCCGACCTTTCACTGGACGAAGCCATGAAGCTGTTCGAAGAAGGCGTGACGCTCTCACGCGAATGCCAGAAACAGCTGGAAGAGGCTGAGGGCCGAATCGAGATCCTGCTCAAGAAGGCCGGCGGAAAAATGGAAGCCCAGCCTTTCGACGCCGACGAGAAGCCATCGTAGCGCCGCCCGATGGCCTGGCTGCAATTTGAGGCCGCAGTGAATCAAGCCAAGGCATGAAACCGCCCGACTTTTTCGAATCGGATCGCGCGGCGATAGACGCCGCCCTCGAGCAATTTCTTCCGCCTGCAGCCACACGGCCCCAATCCATCCATGAGGCGATGCGGTACAGCGTCTTCGCGGGTGGCAAGCGGCTTCGACCGATCTTGTGCCTTGAATCCGCGCGTATGTTCAATGACCACCCCGACGCGGCTATCCCGGCGGCATGTGCCCTCGAGTTCATCCACACGTACTCGCTGATTCACGATGACCTTCCCGCGCTCGACAACGATGACCTGCGACGCGGCAAGGCCACGTGCCACAAGAAATTCGGCGAAGCGATAGCCATCCTCGCGGGCGACGCTCTGCTGACTCTCGCATTTGAAACACTCGCGAGATCACCCGTGGAATCGCGGCGCGACGTTCACCTCATCTTGGAGGTAGCCCGCGCCGCTGGCACAATTCACGGAATGATCGGCGGCCAGGTGGCGGACCTCGAAGCGGAACGCAAGCCCATCGAACTTGAAACCCTCGAATACATCCATCGTTCGAAAACCGCGGCGCTCATCCGAACCTCAATCGTTGCCGGTGCCATCGCCGGAGGCGCCGAGGATTTAGACGTTGAGCGTCTCCGTAGCTTCGGCGAATACATCGGCTGGGCGTTTCAGGTGGTTGACGACATTCTCGACGTCGAGGAATCATCGGCGGCGCTCGGCAAGACCGCCGGGAAAGATCAGGCGCAGCAAAAGGCCACATATCCGGCGCTCCTCGGGTTGGAGAGGTCTCGCGAAGTGGCAACCGAGCTTTCCGGCAAAGCCATCTCCGAGCTGAATTCTTACGGACTTCGCGGAGACCGCCTGCGACAGCTCGCGGAGTTCCTCGTCGCCCGCCGCGCTTAACGAAGTGAAATCACCAATAGAAAAGGCCCGTCTGGACGTGCTGCTCGTTGAGCGGGGTCTCGCTCCGTCACGCCAGAGAGCACAAGCGATGCTTCTGGCTGGAAACGTTATCGTAAATGGCCAGCCGCAGAGCAAAGCCGGTGCTCTCATCGCGAGCGATGCCGAAATCGCAATCTCCGGCGAGACGCTACGTTACTCCAGCCGCGGCGGATTAAAACTCGAAGGCGCCTTGGAGGATTTTCATCTTTCTCCGGCGGGAAAGGTCTGCCTCGATGCAGGAAGCTCGACCGGCGGCTTCACGGATTGCCTGTTGCAACACGGTGCGGCGCGCGTGTACGCCGTGGACGTGAATGTGAAACAGCTCGACTGGAAACTTTCGCGCGACACTCGCGTCGTCCCGATCAAATGCAACGTGCGGTATCTCAAATCCGAAGCGATTCCGGAGCCCGTGGACTTCGTGGTGATGGATCTGTCGTTCATTTCGGTGGCGAAGGTTCTTCCGGCAGTCGCGGCAGCCGCCGGAGCGAACGCGGAATTCCTCATTCTGATCAAGCCTCAATTCGAGTTGGATCGCGGCGATATCGGCAAAGGCGGCATCGTGCGCGATGCGGCTTTGCATCAACGAGCTATCGAACGCGTGAAGGACGCGGCGCAGAAGAACGGCCTCGATGCCGTTGGAATCGCGCAAAGCCGCGTGGCCGGAGCGGAAGGCAATATCGAATTTTTCCTGCACGCCGTTCGCAAGCCCTCTAGTACAATCGCCGCACAAACCAAATGATTCGCTCCGTCGGAATTATCTGCAAGCCTCGGAAGGAAGACGTCGGCACGGTCGTCCCGCCTCTCGTTGAATGGCTGCGCGAGCGCAAGCTTCGCGTGCTGCTCGATCCGAGCGCTGCCGAAGCGTGCCCGAACTGCGATGGCCCCGCGCCACAGGAAACGCTCATCTCCGAATCCGATCTCGTCGTAGTCCTCGGCGGCGATGGGACTCTCCTCGCCGCCGCGCGTCTCCTTCAAAATCGCGAAGTCCCGATCCTGCCTGTAAACCTCGGCGCGCTCGGATTCATGACGAGCGTGACGCTCGGCGAGATGTATCCGCTTCTCGAGCAAACACTCGCCGGCACTCACCGCGTGAGCGAGCGGATGGCGCTGCAAGCTGAGGTGACGCGAAATGCTTCGACCACGCAGGCGCAGCGAGCCCTCAACGACGCCGTCGTGAATCAGGCCGCTCTTGCGCGTCTCATGGAATTCCACGTACACGTGGACGGAAGCCACGTCGGAAGATATCGCGCCGATGGACTGATTATCGCGACGCCGACGGGCTCGACGGCTTATTCGCTCGCCGCGGGCGGCCCGATCGTGCATCCCGATATGCATGCGTTCGTGATCACTCCCATCTGCCCGCACATGCTGACGAACCGGCCGTTGGTGGTCCCTGATTCCTCGCGAATCGAAATCACGTTCACGCATGAAGGCGAGCCCGTGCACGTTACCCTCGACGGTCAGGTGGGTTTCGAACTTGAGCGTGATGATCGCGTCGTGATCACCAAGTCGCCGAATCGCGTTCTTCTCGTGCAGCCGCCGAGAAAATCCTACTTTGAAGTGTTGCGGAGCAAGTTGCGTTGGGGCGAACGCTGACTTTTCTTGCAGGTCTGCCCGCAAATTCGTAGGTCAGTCGAAAGTGTCACTGCTACTCGCCGCGCACGAGATCGTTTCGCGATTCTCTGCGCCTGATGATCTTTTGCGCGTTTCCTGAAACGAGAACCTCGGCGCCGCGCGGCCGGGCATTGTAGTTGCTGGCTTCAACGAAGCCATAGGCGCCGGCGCCCCACAATGCAAGCACATCGCCCGCGTGGACTTCTTTAATCGGCCAGTCATGAAGAAAGCAATCACCGCTTTCACAAACAGGGCCGACGATATCCGCGCGGACAATTCTGGAGCGCACCTTCCCGCGCTTGACCGGCGTCACAGGATGCACGGCGGAGTAAAGCGGCGGGCGGATAAAGTCGTTCATTCCCGCATCCACAACGACAAACATCTTGCCGCGATTCACTTTCGTATAAATAACGCGCGTCAAGAGAACGCCGGCAGCGCCAACGATTGAACGGCCGGGCTCGAGCAGCACGTGACACCCAAGAGGCTTGAGCACGCGAGTCACCAGCCGTGCGAACCGGGAGATTGACGGCGCCTTTTCGAGCGCATATCGAATTCCCAAGCCGCCGCCGATATCAATGAACGAAGGGCGAATCCCGTCGCGCCGCAAGTCCTTGACGTAGTCAACCATTCGTTCAAGCCCGCGGCGTACTGACTTGAGTTCAAGTATCTGCGATCCAACGTGCGCGCTGATGCCTTTCCATTCGATCGAGCGCGAACCGCGATGCGCTCGATAGACTCGTCTGGCATCGCGCCAGTCGAGGCCGAACTTGTGTTGATGACGGCCCGTGGCGATGTGGCGATGCCCACCGGCTTCGACATCCGGATTTACGCGAATCGCCGCTGGGGCACGCCTGCGCAGACGCGAGGCCTCGTCATTCAAAACGTCTAGCTCCCCTTCGGATTCGACGTTGAAAAGAAGAATTTCCTCCCGCAGCGCCTCGCGAATTTCCTCGCGCGTTTTCCCTACTCCGGAAAACACAACTCGCTTGGGCGAAATGCCAGCCCGTCGCAGCCGGTAGAGTTCGCCGCCGGAAACTATGTCGAAGCCGCTCCCGCACTTGGCGAGAAGCCTCAAAATCGAAAGATTCGAGTTGGCCTTCACCGAGTAGCATATCGTGGCCGGCAGACCGCGAAACGCCGCGCCGTATTCGCGATAGTTCGCCTCGATAGCGGCGCGGCTGTAGACATACGTAGGCGTGCCATGCCGTGCGGCGACGTCATCGAGCGCAACCCGCTCGCAGAAGAGGCTCGGTGGCTCGCCATCGGAATTTCGGCGTGAAAGTTGCCGGATCAATCGGTGAGGCGGGGGCCGAGCTCGGCCCATGAGTACGCATCATTGAGATCAGAGTACCTTGAGGACAACGAGAGTTCTATCGTCGAACGCGTGGGCTCTGCCGGAAAATAGCTCGACTTCTTCGAGGACCCTATCCGCAATCTCCCCTGCCGGGCGCTTTGCATGCGCGACCACAAAATCGCACAATCGATCCGTGCCGTAGAATTCGCCCGCGGAGTTGCTCGTGTCGCTCAGTCCATCGGAATAAAACACGAGGATATCGCCGGGATCGAGGATGACGCTCGATTCGTCATAGCTCACTTCATCGAGCATCCCGAGTGGAAAACCTTCGAGCTTCATCTTCCCGCAGCGGCCCTGATGAAAGAGCAGCGGCTGCTCCTGCCCCGCATTCGCGATGCGAAGCTTTCGTTTGCCACGATGCCACGTTGCAATCGCCACCGTCATAAAGCGCCCTTCGATACGGCGCTCGACGATCAGCTGATTCATATCGCGCAGAAGCTGGGCAGGCGGAAGCTTCTGCGGCGCAAGACTTCGCAAAATTCCAATCGCCGCCGCGCCGTAAAGCGCCGCCGCGCTTCCCTTTCCGCTGACGTCTCCCATCGCGACCGCCAACTCCTGCGGCCCATATCTCAGGAAGTCGTAAATATCGCCGCAAAGTTCGCGCGACGATACGACCCTCGCAGCGACGTCGAGCCCGTATTCAGGCCCTGGCGCGCGCGGCAGCAATGCGCCCTGCAGCCGCCGCGCGGCATTGAGGTCTCGCTCCATCCGCGACTCGGCGCGCGCCACTTCCTCGTATAGGCGCGCATTTTCGATCGAGACGGCAAGACTCCCCGCGAGAATCGAAAGCGCCTGCACGTGGTCCGGCGTGAAATAATTTAACTGCGGACTTTCCAAATCCAAGACTCCGACCACGCGATTCTTGTGCAGCATCGGCACAGCCAGTTCCGAGCGAGTTTCCGGATTCACCTTCAAATATCGAGGATCGAGCGAAACATCCGGAACCACGACCGGCCGCTTCAGCGTAGCCGCCGCTCCCACAATTCCCTCGTGCGCGGGCACGGCAAATTTCTCCTGAACGCGCTGGCCGAATTTCACGGTCACGCGATGCCGAAATACGTTCTCAGCTTCGTCGTAGAGGAGAATCGCAAAAATTTGATAGTCAATGATTCGCTTCGTGAGCTCGGCGGCCCGCCGGAGAATTTCCTCCACGTCCAGAACCGAACTCGCCTCGCGGCCGACTTCGTTCAGCAGCAGCAGCGTATCGGCCTGATTCCGGACGCGCTCGAAAAGCCGCGCGTTTTCAATCGCGCTCGCGATGCGCGTGGCCAGCAACGTCAGAATGTACTGCTGCTCGCGTGTGAAATAGTCGAGCTGGTGGCTTTGAATGTCGAGGACGCCGATGGCCTTCCCCGCAAGCATCAGCGGTACTGCCAATTCAGAGCGAACTCCCTCGATCGCATTGATGTAGCGCGGATCTTTGGTCACGTCGCTCACGCGCACTGAGCGGCCCGTCGAGGCCGCTGTGCCGGTAATTCCCTCGCCCCACGGTATGCGCCAGTGCTCCGCGACCTCCGGGCTGTAACCGATCGCAAATCGAAAGTGAAGCTCGTTGGTGCCTTCCTCGGGGAGGAGCACCGCAAAGATTTCGTAGTCAATCAGCCGCTTGATGAGCTCCGCCGACTTCGCGAGCACTTCGTCGAGATTGAGCGACGAATTAATCTCCTGCCCGATTTCGGCAAGAGTGGCCAGCGTTTCGGCGGAAACATCAATTGGAGTTTTCAGCTCGATGGGGTCCATTCAAAGTCCGGGCGAATGACGATTTCGTTCAATACGCCGATGGCTGCGTGACAACCGGCGGAGCCGCAGCCACGCGCGCCTGCTCGAGGATTTTGACGCTCGCGCTTGCGCCGATGCGCGTCGCTCCCGCTGCGACCATTTTCTTTACGTCTTCGAGGCTGCGCACGCCCCCCGCGGCCTTGATGCCGATATCTCCACCGACCACGGCGCGCATCAAGCTCACGTCCTCCGCGGTTGCTCCGCCCGATGAAAATCCGGTCGAAGTCTTCACAAAGTCCGCGCCAGCATTCTTGGCGGCGAGAGAGCCGCGAATTTTCTCTTCGATGGTCAAGAGCGCCGTCTCGAGAATTACCTTACAAATCGCACCGCCGCGATGGCTCGCTTCCACCACGCCGCGGATATCCGATTCCACCACGTCGTCGAGGCCGGATTTCAGCGCGCCGATATTCACGACCATATCAATTTCCTGCGCTCCGAGTTTGATGCTTTCGTCCGTCTCGTAAATTTTCACTTGCGGCAGCGTTGCTCCCAGCGGAAATCCGACCACAGTGCACACTTTCACACCGCTTCCACGCACCAACTCTGCGGCCTGCGCCACGTTCCACGGATTCACGCACACGGAAGCAAAACCAAAGCGCGTAGCCTCTTCGCAAAGCGTGCGAATTTGATCGCGCGTAGCGTCCGGCTTCAAAAGCGTGTGATCGATCAGGTGAGCGATTCCGGCGTCAACCGAACTCACACCCGCGCCGGCCGAAATGCGCGCCGCGCCCGCTTCGACAACTCTCTGTGTCTTGTGAACGCAAAGCTGCGCGCAGCGTTCGTTGCATTCGGGACAAGCGATGTCGAGGAAATCAGCGGCGCGCACCGCGTCGCCGGATCCCCCGAGTTGCAGGAGGATTTCCTCCGTCACCGCTTGAATCAATTGTTCGAGCTCTTGCGAATCCAACGAATCCGCTCCGACAGCCAACCGCAAATACCGGGCAAACCGTGTGCCAACATGGCTTTACGGCTTGCGATGCCGGTCCTCTATCGCACGAATCTTGTCCACGCGTTTCTGGTGGCGGCCACCCCCAAATTCCGTTTCAAGCCACACCGCCAGAATCTCGCGCGCCGCGTCCGCTGGGATGAGGCGCGCGCCAAGAGAAAGTATGTTGGCGTCGTTGTGTTCGCGGCTGTTACGCGCGGTGGCTCTATCATAACATAGCGCCGCGCGCGCTCCGGGGACCTTGTTCGCCGCGATGGAAGAGCCGATTCCGGCGCTGTCGATCACCACGCCGCGCCACGCGTCGCCGCGCACCACGGCGTTCGCCACAGCCTCCGCGAAATCCGGATAATCCACGGCCTCGGCGCTCGAAGTGCCGAGATCGAGCGGCGTGTATCCCCACTCGCGCACGTAAGCCTTCAAATCTTCCTTCAGCGCGAATCCACCGTGGTCCGCGCCCAACGCCACCACGCGCCCGAAATGCGAATGCGCCCCCGGCTTCGACGCCTCATCGACGCGAATGATTATTCTGCGCCGATCCACTTCGTCGCGCGCCAGCGGCGTGATCAGCGTATCGGGCGCAATCGTGATTTCCCCGCCGTCCGGCGTGTCTTCAAGGTCGCGCGTGGTGAGAACGGGTCGCGGCACGGCTATTCTGGCGGCAGGGAGAGAACGCAGACGTCCTTTAGATTGCGATATCGCTCGTCGTAATCAAGCCCATAGCCAACCACGAATTCATTGGGGATTTCAAACCCAACATAGTCGGCATTGACATCTTTAATGAGGCGCCGTGAAGGCTTGTCGAGCAGCGCGGCGATTTTCAAGATGCGCGGCCGCCGCTGCTGAAGAATTCGCCGAAGGTAGCTCAGCGTCAATCCGGTGTCGAGAATGTCCTCAACGAGTATCACGTTGAGTCCCTCGATGCTGCTGTCGAGGTCCTTCAACACGCGGACCTGTCCCGAGCTTTCTTTACCTTTGCCGTAGCTGGAAACCGCGATGAAATCAAGCGAAGTGTCCAAATTAATCTCGCGAACCAGATCCGAAAGAAAAATGCACGCACCCTTCAGAACGCCCACCAGATGCAGCCGCTCACCCTTGAAATCTTTCGTAATTTGCTTGGCAACTTCCTGGACCCGCTTTTTGATCGCGGCGCGGCGAATCAGGACTTTTAGATGGTTGCGTCCCTTTTGTGGCCCCTTTTCTGACATTGATGGTTATCCCCTGACGAGAAGGCGGGTACTCTAACCCACGCCGGAAGCTATGACAAGGAGTGGTAATTCCGGTCGCGCAGCGCCGTTAGCCATGGCAAGCGGTTGCGGATTAAGTGAGCCAACTTCGCCATCCTTTATGCGGGATGCGCGCAATTAACTCAATCGCAGCGCGGCGCGGACTTCGCGAATTGATTTGTCTTTCCAATGTTGTGACAGGTTGTCGAGAGACGTGAACGACCGGCTGTACATCCGGTCAATATAGAGCGTCCCGAGAAGATGATCGATTTCATGCTGCAGAATGCGCGCGTACCAACCGGAGGCTTCAATCACATTCGGCTTTCCGTGCTCGTCGAGGCATTCCACGCGCACGCCTCGAGCACGCGGAACGATCGCCGTAAATCCCGGCAGGCTCAGGCAGCCTTCGTAGAACTCCACCTTCTGCGGGCTCAACTTTCGAATCTTGGGATTGATGATGACGTGAAACGGCACCGCCGCACGTTCGCGCTCGGCGAGCTTTTGCGCTGATGCATCTTTGTGATATTCGGCCTTGTCCTCAATCACGGCGATCTGCAGCGATACGCCGATCTGCGGGGCTGCGAGTCCAACGCCGGGAGCGTCGCGCATCGCCTCACGCATTTTCTCGATGAGTTTCCGCGTGTCTTTACTCAAGATTTCAGCAACAGTCAGCGGAAGAGCTTTCTGCCGCAAGACCGGTTCGCCAACCTCGACAATTTTAGGGAGCACGCGACGATCCTTGATAGTCAAGCCGGTCACTCAGCCCAATCAGCAATGAAAATGTTCGTCTCGTGAGGCACCTTCCCGTTTCGATTTGACGCCCACACGAGCCGCTTGCCATCCGAGCTGAACATCGGGAAGCCATCGAAATCGGGATGGTAGGTGATGCGATCGAGACCGCTGCCATCTTCGTTGATGATGTAGAGATCGAAATTCCGGGGATTGTTGGGATCGGCAACGTTTGACGCGAAAACGATTCGTTTCCCGTCCGGGTGCCAGAAGGGAGCAAAATTCGCAGCCCCGTTGTGGGTCACCTGATGTTTGTGTTTGCCATCCGCGTCCATCACCCAGATTTCCAAATTCCCCGGCCGAATCAACCCGTGCGAAAGCAGTTCCTTGTAATCGGCGATTTCTTTCGGCGTAGTCGGGTGCTCCGAGCGATAAACAATTTTCTTCCCGTCATAAGAAAAGAAAGGGCCGCCGTCATAGCCGAGTTCGTGCGTCAACTGGCGCACGTGAGTGCCGTCAATATTCATCGTGTAGATGTCGAGATCGCCGTTGCGCGTTGACGTAAAAACAATTCGCTTTCCGTCGCGGCTGATGGTTGATTCGGCGTCGTAGCCGGGGCTGTAAGTCAGTCTCCGCAAATCGCTGCCGTCCGGCTTGGCCGTATAAATTTCATACGTGTCGTATATTGGCCAGACATAACCGTGCGAGTAGTCGGGCTTGGGAGGGCACTCCGGGCTCGCCTCGTGCGTGGAGGAAAAAAGAATCCTTTTGCCGGACGGGAAGAAATAACCGCACGTCGTGCGTCCCTTGCCTGTGCTGACAAGCTTCGGCGTCGCAGGCTTCCCATCGGGAGTGTCCACCGGCATCGTGTACATCTGGTCGCACGGCACTCCCTCGCCCTGATGCTGGAAGATGAGATATTTGTCGTCGATTGAAAAATAGGCTTCGGCGTTCTGCCCGCCAAATGTGAGTTGCCGGACGTTGTGCAGGTGCTTTTCGGACGGCAGTGTGAGGGGCTCGGAGCTGCCCTGCGGGCTCGCCGTTTCTTGGCCGCGGATGACTACCGACGCAAACGCGATGATGGCAACTGCTGACCAAACTGCTCTCGTGGCAAACGCTTTTTTCAAGATCGCTTCCTCGATTTCCGTGACGCCGAATCATCTTACCGCGAGCGCGCGTTTGCGCAATCCTGGTTTTGGATGCAACAGCGACCCGCCCGGTACGCAGTTTCCTACCATCACCGCCGAAAACGCCTCCCGCGCGGTTTGTTGTAATTCCGGTGACTCACCTGCCCTCGCTCTCATTTGTGCTAACCTTCAAATCGAACCCGGACTCTCGGCGTATATCCGCGTGCCATGTTCTCCGACCGCACAAACTGGAATCTTCAGGCGAACCGTCTGAGCGACACGCTGGCTAGGCACCGAGCCGCGGGAAAGCCTCTTGTCGACCTCACCGCCTCGAACCCTACTCAATGTGGATTCGCGTACGACAGCAACGCGATTCTCGGAGCATTAGGAAATCCCTCCGCTTTGATTTACGAGCCCGAACCCCGCGGGCTCGTGGAAGCTCGCCACGCGGTCTCGAAGTATTACGCTGATCATGGGCTGGAAGCACCGATCGAAGACATTGTTTTGACCACGAGCACAAGTGAAGCGTATTCATTCGTCTTACGAACTCTCTGCAATCCCGGCGATGAAATTCTAATTCCGCGGCCGAGTTATCCTCTTTTCGAGCTGCTGGCGGATATTCAAGACGTAAAGCTCGTTCGCTACGCGCTCGTGTACGATCACGGCTGGCAAATCGATTTCCACGCTCTCGAGCGCGCCATCACCCCGCGCACTCGCGCCGTGATAGTCGTCCATCCGAACAATCCGACCGGGCACTACGTCAAAGCCGGAGAGTTGGCGCAACTGAACGCCGTCTGTTCCACGCGCGGGTTGGCGCTCGTTTCGGACGAAGTCTTCCTGGATTTCGCGCTCGCCGTCCAATCCCCGGCCAGCTTCGCTGCGAACGAGGCCGCCTTGACGTTCACGGTAAGCGGGATCTCAAAAATCTGCGGCCTCCCGCAAATGAAGGCCGGCTGGCTGATCGCGAGTGGCCCGCAAAAATTGAAAGCGGAAGCGCTCGCGCGGCTTGAAGTCGTCGCGGATACTTACCTCTCGATGAACGCGCCAATCCAGGCCGCGCTGCCGGTTTTCCTCGACCAGCGGCACGATATCCAGTGCCAAATCAAAAGCCGTGTAAAGCACAATTTGGAGGAGCTCGATTCCCAACTCGCTGCTCACAGCACCTGCAGCCGCTTGAAACTCGAAGGAGGCTGGTATGCGATTCTCCGCGTGCCGGCAACTCGCTCGGACGAAGACGTCGCCATTGATTTGCTAAACGATAGAGATGTCTTTGTTCATCCAGGCCATTTCTACGACTTCGAATCCGACGGCTATTTGATCGTCAGCCTCATCGCGCCACCCGCGGATTTTGCGGAAGGAATCAAGCGCCTCCTCTCGGCATTCTAACCTGGGAGAACCGCAAGCCGCCCCGCCCATGGCCTGGTTCAGCAACAGCACCGCTGTCACCACTTGCGAATTCGCCTGCGATATTGGAAGCTATTTTCTTCCCGTGATTTGCGATCGCAATTCAGAAGTGCGGCGGAGACAACCCAGGCTGGCATAACAGACGATGCCCCAACCTTCTCACGCAGTCCGCGCGGCCTACTTTTCCATGGAGATTGCGCTTGCGGCCGATATCCCGACGTATTCCGGCGGACTCGGTGTCCTCGCCGGAGATACGTTGCGTTCCGCCGCAGATGCCAGCATGCCGCTTGCGGCCGTAACGCTTCTCTATCGCAAAGGCTACTTCGACCAGCACCTCGACGAAAACGGCAACCAAACCGAGACTCCGACGTCCTGGAATCCGGAGTCATTGCTCGAACCGTTGGACGCTCGCGCAACCATCGTCATCGAGGGGCGCAAAGTGGTCCTGCGCGCGTGGCAGTATTCCGTTTACGGTGTCGGCGGCTCAATCGTGCCCGTTTATCTCCTCGATTCGGCGCTTCCCGAAAATAGCGAATTCGATCAAACGATAACCGAGTACCTCTACGGTGGAGATAGCTATTACCGCCTTTGCCAGGAGGTAGTCTTGGGCATCGGTGGCACGGAAATGTTGGTGGCGCTTGGCCACAAACATCTCGCCAACTACCACATGAACGAAGGGCACGCGTCCTTGCTCACAATTGCGCTTCTCGAAAACCACATGCATGGCCGTCCGCTCAAAAAGGCAACCGACGAAGACCTCGATTTTTTGAAGCGAAAGTGCATTTTCACGACGCACACGCCCGTGCCCGCCGGGCACGATCAGTTCCCGAAGGAGCTCGTCCATCGCGTCCTCGGCGACGAGCGCACGGAGCTGCTCGACAAGCTCGGCTGCTTCACGGGCGACATCCTGAATTTGACGTATCTCGGCTTCCGCAGCTCGCATTACATCAACGGCGTCGCGATGCAGCACGGAGAAGTTTCTCGCAAGATGTTCCCGGATTTTACCGTTCACGCGATCACGAACGGGGTTCACGCGGGCACATGGACGGCTCCAGCTTTCCAGGAGCTTTACGACCGCCATATCCCGGATTGGCGCCGCGACAACAATTACCTTCGTTACGCGGTCGGCATTCCGCTGGAAGAAATCCAGGATGCGCACGCCCGCGCAAAAGAGGAACTCCTGAGTGAGATTCGGCAGGCCACGGGCGTCCAGTTTGATGAAAGTGCGATGACCATCGGTTTCGCGCGCCGGGTGGCCACCTACAAGCGCGCGGATTTCCTTTTCTCCGATCCTGAACGCTTGAAATCAATTTCTCATCGCGTGGGCGCGATTCAGATCGTCTACGCGGGCAAAGCTCACCCCCACGACGAACCGGCCAAAGCGCTAATTCATCGAGTATTCGAACAGATCGCGGCGTTAAAAAACGTGATTCGCATCGTGTACGTTCCGAATTACGGCATGCGTTGGGGACAACTTCTCACCAGCGGTGTTGACCTGTGGCTGAATACACCGATAAAGCCCTACGAGGCGTCCGGCACGAGCGGCATGAAAGCTGCTCTCAATGGCGTTCCGAGTTTCAGCGTGCCCGATGGCTGGTGGCCCGAAGGCCACGTGGAAGGCGCGACGGGATGGGACATTGCCGTCAAGGAAAACTCAGAGCTTCACTCCAGTGAAATGGCCTCCATGTACGAAAAGCTCGAATTCACGATTCTTCCCATGTTCTACAAGCGCCGGAATTCGTACGCGGAAGTCATGCGCAACTCGATTGCTCTGAACGGATCGTTCTTCAATACGCAAAGGATGCTCTCTCAGTATGTCCTGAACGCTTACTTTCAGGACGACAAAGAAACCCGCTCAAAGAAACCGGTAAAGAAGACCTCCGAAATCACGGCATAACAGAGACAGTCGCGACGTTGGCAATCCTCGCGTCTTGAGCATCGGGCCTCGTTCGTACACAAGTCAACGAACGAGGCCCATCCCCTGACCGGCATTCCGGTCCGCACCACAACATCCCCATGTTTCGTTTGCGATTTCCGCCGCGATCAAACCGCTTTCACGTCGGCGCGGCCAGTTCCCGCCTGCACGCGCTTCGGCAATCTGAGTTCGAGGACGCCGTTCTTCAGGATCGCCGTCGCCTTTGCGGCATCAACCTCGGCTGGCAGGTCAATCACGCGAAGGATTTCGTCCGAGCACTGCTCCCGGTAGACGGTCTTTCCCTTCCGGTCCTCTTCCTTGCTCGTTTCTTTCTTGCCGCTGACCATCAGCCGGCGCGGTTCGAGGCTGACCTGCAGTTGCTCAGCGCCGAATCCGGGCACTTCAAATGTAACGGTCACTGCGCCTTCAGATTCGGCGAGATTCATGTGGACCGGGTGGAGCAGTTCCTCCTCCGCCTTGAACCAATCATCGAGTTCACGTCCGGGGAGACCGCCATTGTTTTGGAAGATTTCGAACGCGCGGCGTTCGATCGTTTCACGGATTCGATTGATGCGGTCGAGCAGAACGTCCGGCTCGACCAGCTTTACAGATGTCATGGCAGGGGCCGTCTGGGTTGCCATTGCTTTTTCGGTCATTTCATCTACTCCTTTGAGCTCTTCCCTTCGGGCTGCACCGTGGGGCCCTGGGATGGAAACTCAACTACCTCTGGAGACGGTGCTCGCCAAAGGACGGTTACATGCTCGCCGCGAACCCGAAGGCGTGCGGTGACATGCGTCACTTCCTTCAGTGACGAAGGTCAATATCGGCTTCCCGACTGAGTTGCATGAGGCAATTTCGAAGAAGGATTCGAGGATGAACTGATGTCAATCCAGCAGCGGAGCGCGGGTACATCCCCGAGGAAACAGCGAGCGGCGTTCCCTCCCCCGACAGCCTAGCCAACGCCCATTTAAAAACTGAGTGCTGGTTCATTCCGGTGCAAAAACCAACGGTCAAGAATCACGTGCCGGGAAAACCAATCACTCTCAAAGAGGCGCTGTGCAAGCGCCCGCACGAGGCTGTCCGGGAGACGCCGGCCGATCGCCGCTGACCACTCCGAGTCGGATTTCCCGAATCGGTCAGCCAGCAGTTGTCGGTATTTCTCCAGCCGATCCTGCGTGTACTCGCCGCCAGCCGAAGCGATCGCTCGTGCCGCCAACAAGCCGGACTCAATCGCCGGGCGAATGCCTTCCCCGCTTTGCGAATACGCCAGCCCCATCGCATCGCCCACCAGCAGAATCCCATCGCTGATCATTCGCCGCTTGGTCCCGCGATACAAAAGATACGCGTGGCCTGTCATCGCTTTCGGCAAATCGAAAGCTAGCTTGCCGCTATCGCGCAGAAACTGCACGAAGCGCGACACATGTTGCGGCAGGCCGTGCGGATCCAACCTGCCAAGGCCCACGTTCAGAAAGTTCTGCTTGCGGAAACACCATCCGTATCCCTTAATATCCGGCGAGAAAAATAACTCCGGGATTTCGGGACGAATCTCGCAAGCTTCCGACTGGCTCGGCGTCATTTCAAATTCCGTTTCCTGCGCCGCGACCGCGACTTCCTCGCGCGCGTCTGCGCCCAGATACCGCGCGACCGGGCAGAAATGTCCCCCGGCGCCGACAACTAGCTTGGTCTTGATCTCGCCGTTCACCAGCCACTGATCCCCGCATCGCTCGAGCGATTTGAACGGCGCAGGCTCGAACACCCGCGCGCCCGATCGTTTGAGGAGAAATTCGTCGAATTCGAATCGGCGGATGCCGTAGCTGATGATTGCGCGATAATCAGTAAGAACTTCAGAGCCACCCATGCGGCTGGTGCGGAACCCGGTGATCGGCTGAAGAACGCGGCCCGAGGCGTACTCGCTCGCGTTAATTTCCAGCTCTTCGACCACCGCAGGCGTGATCCAGCCGCCGCACACTTTGTCTCTGGGAAACGCGCGCTTGTCGAGGACTCCGGCGTCCACACCCTCGCGCTTCAATGCCCACGCGCACGATGACCCCGCCGGACCCGCGCCAACAATCAGGACCTCGCATGAATCCATCGGGGCTCTTCTCTCGTTTCCGTTGGCTCGCGATAGAGATATTCCCGCGTCCAGGGAATTCGCTTGCATTCCGATCCCGCGAACACCACCTGGAAAAGCTGCAGCGAACCCACGCGAAAAGCCGTCAGCGAACCGGCCAGGTAGAGCCGCCAAGCCCTAACAAATTCGGCGTCGAACATCTTCGTGACCTGGTCGACGGAGTTTTCAAAGCGGCTCAGCCAGTGCTCGAGCGTCTTCGCGTAATGGAATCGCAGATTTTCTACATCCAGAATGGCAAAGTTCCACGGCTGCACGATCTGCAGCGCCTCGCTCAGCGCGGGCGCATACGCGCCGGGGAAAATCCGCTTCCGAATCCAGCGGCTGAACGGCTGCGGCCGATTTCGCCCGATGAAGTGGAGCAGCCCGCGTCCCGAATTGCCCGTGGTCCGATGGATGATGGCTCCCAGCTCCTTGTAATTTTCCGCCCCAACGTGCTCGAGCATGCCCACCGAAATGAACGCATCGCACTCGCCGGAAATATTTCGATAGTCGTCTTCAATGAACTCGACAAGATGACTTAGCCCCTCGGTCTTAGCTCGATCGCGCGCAAATTGAATTTGCTCCTTCGATATGTTGAACGCCCGGACGCTGACGCCATAATTCTTCGCCATGTGAATCGCCAGCGCACCCCAGCCGCAGCCGGCTTCAATCACGCGCTCTCCCGGCCGAAGCTGAACCTTGCGGCAGACGTGATCCATCTTCGCCGCCTGCGCCTCTTCGAGCGTCGAGTTCGGCGATGGAAAATACGCGCAGGTGTAAATCAATCGCGGGTCGAGCCAGAGTTTGTAGAAATCGTTTGTCAAATCATAATGGTGATGGATATTGCGCGCCGATCCTTGCCGTGTGTTCGCTTGCTGCCAATCCTGCCAGCGGCACCAGAGCCTGCGATATATTCCTCCCGGCCCGGAGCCCGCCCCTGAGTAGTAGAGATTCTCCAGGAGGCGGATTAAATCGCCGCTGATCCGTACGGTTCCCGCAGCATAACCATCGCCGAAGCCCACTTCTGGATTCAGTGCCATCGCAACCAGCGTTTTTCGGTCCGCAATAAAAACAGTATCAACCGGCTCCTTTTGAAACGGCAGCACTCCGTCGCCATCTCCGAGCACGAACCGGATGGGCGCATCGCCGGTCAAGCTTTGAATTTTATTCAGCAACCTCCGTTCGAAGTGGGGGATGCCGTTGCTGGGCATGGCTGGATGCTCCTCTCGCGTCAGATGGGGCCTGCACAGGGCCGCCTGTTGCCCCACATTAAGCTACGAAATCCCAAAAGAGGCTACAAAATTTTAACAATCAGGACGGAACAGCCGGCATGGCGCATTACGGAGTCGGATACACTTCCCATCAACATTCGTTCGACGGCCTTGCGGCCGTGGCAGCCCAGGACGATCAAGTCCGCTCGCCAATTTTCTGCGCGGCCGAGAATCGCCGACCGGGCGTCGCATTCATCGAGCACCGACTCGACCTTGAATCCGGCTTTAGTCAAGCGTCTCTCGCTTTCCGCCAGCAGTTCCTTCCCCTTAGCGACAGCCTCCTGTCGCAAGCCTTTGAGATCTTCGATTCGGCCGACATAGGAATACGGGATTAGAACTTCCGGCTCAACGGCATGAACAATCAGGACTTCGGTTGCGTCAGGAAAAAAGTTTTCGCCGACTTCCCTCACGGCGAAGTACGAATATTTCGACTCATCGATGGCAAGCAGCAATTTCATACGTTTGGTTGCGGCTTATATCAAGCAGCCGCTGGGGAACGCACGATCTCGACCGAGCACGGCGCGTGTCGGGCGACGGACTCCGCGACGCTGCCGAGCAAGAATCGTCTCGCTCCCTTCCTGCCGTGTGATCCGAGAACAATTAAATCCGCCGCCCACGCGTCGGCTGCGTCAATAATCGTCTCTCTTACTTCGCCTTTCTCGACGACGCTGTTTACCTTGAATCCCGCAGCTCGCAGCGTGTCTGCAACTCGGTTCACGAGTTGTTCAGCCCGCCTGGCTTCCTCGGCAAGTTCAGGCACGTAGCCAGCCGCCATTTGCGGCGGCACCGAGATCGCGATCGGCTGCAGGACGTGAATCACTCGCACTTCCGCGCCTTGCGGCCGGTATTGATTCACCAGCGCCATTGCCGCTTCGTACGCGATTTTTTCGTCATCCACCGCGAGGATTATTCTCATAATTCCTCCCGTCCCCTCAGCCCCTCAAAGAGACGTTACAATCCTTATAGATCAGTAGCCGAAAACACGATGTGACATCAATCACGTCTCTTTGTGCGGATGCTCACGCGCTCGTTGACGGGGTTCGGCCCTACGCCATAAGGCCTCGCTCAATGCCGTCACCGCCGTGTAAATCGACTCAGCGTACGACGTGACGAACGTCACAACCTGCCGTGATGTCCCGCACGTTCCACGAGTGCAGTCTGCGCTATAGAAGAACCTGGGGCGCGACGGTGCGGCGGGGTTCAGGTCGAAGCTGCCGCCCGGACCAAACTTTCGGAGAAAGCGAGAAGAAAACAATGATGACTCTGACCAAACTGCAGTCGTTGGCTGGATTGCCAGGGCCGATTCTCACGGTAATTCTCGACACTTCCCGTAAGCAATCATCGAGGCAAAGGCTTGTGCCGGTCCACGTAGCTTGGCTGAAGAAGGAAATAAAGGCGCTGTCGCCGCTTGTCCCTCGAGCCGAGCAGGCGCTATTCAAGCAGGAGTGCGGACGGGTGCTGCAGTTCCTCCGCGAACGAGTGCCTCAGGAAAAGAGTCTCGTGATACTCGCAGGCCCGAAGACGTGGGAAATGATTCCAATGCAGCCAAACGTCACGAATGAATTGCATTGGGGACGCCCCGCGGTATCGCAACTTTTTTGGCCGCGGTTCGAAGAGAAAGCCATATGCGTCGTGGCTGTGGATCGCTCCGGTGCGCGATTCTTCCGCCACGAATTCGGCGAAATGTCAGAACTCGATCGGATCGGATTCGACGTCAACACATCGCAATGGAAACGCGGCGATTTGGGTCACGTCTCGCGTCCGGGTATCCAGACGACTCATGGAATACAACGCGATGTTTTCGACCATCGCATGGACGCGCAATTTGCACACATGCTCCGCGAAACCGGACAGCGCGCGAAAACCCTATGTGAGCAAGAAAATCTTGCGGCCTTATTTCTCGTCGGCTCGGATCGCCTGACAGAGCCCATCGCCAATGAATTCCCGCCCGAATGGCGGAGCCGCGTTCAATTGATTGAAGAAGACTACGGCAAGTTTGCGGCCCATGAACTTCAGAGGCGCATCGAGCCGGAGATCGCAACATGGAGGCACGAAACCGGTTCGGCGCTCGTGTCCACCGTCCTCAATGCGGAACATGGCGCCGTTCTCGGCTTCGATGAAGTCCTTGCGCAGCTCCAAAACGGTAAGATCAGAAGTATGGTGATCCCGCGCGACCTTGAGGCTGACCTTCATCAGTGCAACAATTGCAATTCGATCGATCGTTCGGCGGATCCATGTTGTCCGGTGTGCGGCGGAGATCGTCGCGACGTAACGCTCCGTGAAATTCTTCCCAGCCTGATCTTGCGCTACGGTGTCCACGTGGACGTGGTAAGCGGAACCGCGGCTGAGGAATTAAAGGCACGCGGAGGTATGGCGGCGTGGTTGTGCCGTACAAAGCCGACAGATCTGAAGCGCGCCGCCGGCAGTTCTGTTACTTAAATCCTTTTCCCGGCGCGCGCCGGCCAATCGTCCTATTTCTAGCCTGTTCCATCGGGAGCGCAACACGTTCTGATTGCGCTCTCTTCCCCAATCCACTTTGCGAGATCGCGGTGGGGCAAGAGTCCTCCTCGTAGCGGCCTTCGTGCGCGCTGCGCCGGAGGGATCGAATATTGGAACTAACACCCCCTCCCGCTGGAATGACGTGTGAGGGAGTAGGTCGGCGTCCGTTTCGGCATCGAGGAGCGGTGTAGAGGAGATCGGGCAATGAATCGCAATAATCATTTTTCGATAAAGCTGTTCGTGGTGGCGATGAGCCTCGGTTTGCTGTTCCTGACAACGTCCTCGGGGCGTGCAAGCTCCGCAAATGGCTCGGCTCCGCAAACGAAATCAGCGGCGAATCCAAATCTAGCCGGCCAATGGAAGCTCAACAAAGATCAGAGCGACGATCCGCGCCAGAAAATGCAGCAGGCTATGGGAAACAACGGACAGGGCGGCGGCGAAGGCGGCGGTGAGCGGCGCGGTGGAAATCGCGGCGGTGGACAAGGTCAGGGTATGATGAACGATTTCTCGCTGCTTTCAATCGCGCAAACCGATACGTCGGTCAAGGTCAGCAGCGCCTCGGGCCGCGTCCTCGCGGCTTATCCGGAGGAACAGCCGGCCGCAAAGCCTTCTTCGAGTGGCGAGAACGGCGGAGACGAAGGCCATGAATACGCGCCGCCGGTCGCCAAGTGGCAAGGCTCGCAGCTTGTCACATCTATGCAAGGCCGGCGCGGCGGATCGACCACTCGAACGTACGAGCTTTCTCCTGACGGCAAACAACTCATCGTGACGACCAAGATGCAGAATCCGCGAATGAGCCAACCGGTCACCTTCCGCCTAGTCTACGACCCAGCGAAGGCAAGCTCGGGATCGAGCGAGTAGAATAAGACTGCGCGGGCACGAGCGGCCGTACATTCCATATCGTCCGGGGAAGGCGTCACGCCGTGCGGGAAAGCGCACAGGGACACAGACGGGATGCCTTCGCGGTCCTCTGCAGCGTTAAAAGCCAGCGCGCTCGCGTCGCTGCTCGCAGCGATACCAATCCTCACTTACGCGCAGCAGACTCAGCCACAGGCCCAGCAAGCACCCAATCCGCCAGCGAGCTACGTTGCCGTTGGTGCCGTGAGCACGTCCGAAGGCACCGCCATTCCCGGCGCAACCGTGCACGTCACGGACACCACCACACATAAATCCTGGATCAGCTGGACTGACGAATCCGGAAAATTTCAAATTCCGGATTTGCCTGCGGGCATCTATCGCTTCGAGACCACCGAACCGGGATTCGTCGTCGCCTCCATAGACGTGAAAATTCCCGTCGTGCCCTCCGGCCCTATCCTCGTCGTCTTGCGCGTCGCCACGCTCGCCGAGCTAACTGCCGCTCAATCATCACCCGGTGGGCCGGCCGGGAAACACGGCGCCGCACCGGGTGCTGGCCAATCGAATGCGGGCAACACTGCGCCGGCCGCTCGAAATCGCAACGCCGGACGAAATCAAATTCCCGCCGGTGTCCAAAATGCGATTCGCGAAGGCCTCGCGACGGGCGGCTTCCAACAAACTGAATTGACGGGCGAAGGCACGGGAAGCCAGGAGAACGAAAACCCGGGTGCCAGCACGCCGCAGCAGCCCACTCTAACCGTATCCGGAGGCGCCGGCGGTGCCTCCACATCCGATGCCTTTCTGCTGCAAGGAACCGTTGGACAAGGGGCCGCGGCGGGCGGACCCGGCGGCATGTTCGGCGATCTGGGCGTCGGCGGCCAGGGTGGGCGCGGCGGCTTTGGCGGAATCCCCGGGCAGGCGCCGGGACAGCAGGGCGGAAATCCTTTCGGCGGTCAGGGTGGCGCGTTGCAAGGCCCGGGCGGTCCTGGTGGGCCCGGAGGAGGACCTGGCGGAGGCGGAGGGCCTGGAGGTGGCGGGCGAGGCGGCGGCAGGCTCGCGCGCCAGGCCGCGAATCGCATGCGCTTCGGATTTACAGATAAATACGAGAATTCAATCTGGGACGCGAAGCCCTATTCAATCACGGGTGCGCCCGCCCCGAAGCTTTCGCACTACGATGAGGTCGTCGGTGCGAATGCCGGCGGCCCGCTCAAGATTCCGCACATTTACAACGGCGCGGACAAGACATTCTTCTTCATCAACTATCAGCACACACTCGAAAAGTCGCCGGTGGATGTTTTCTCCACCGTGCCGACACAGGACGAGCGCAATGGAGATTTTTGCGGGACCGGCATCGTCCTCTACGATCCGGCTTCAAGTTCCACCGGGCCTCGCACGCTCCTGAACGACGGCTGCAACATTCCGGCAGCCCGGATTAACACTGCCGCAACCGGTCTTCTCGCTTACGTCCCGCTGCCAAATCTTCCGGGCACGATTCAGAACTATCATCTGCAGTCCACGACGCCGCTCAATAGCGACATCGTGAATCTTCACGTCATCCACACGATCAACGCCAAATGGAGTTTGAATGCCGGGTACAACTTCAATTCGCAGAGATTGGACACGCTCGGTAATTTCCCCGATTTCGGCGGCCATCAATCCACTCGAAATCAGAATGTTGACCTCTCGCTTTCGCACAATTGGTCTTCGAAGCTCGTCGAAACTTCCCACCTGAATTGGAGCCGCAGCCGCATTCAGATTCTCAGCGACAATTCTTACGTGAACGATGTGGCCGGCGATCTCGGCATCACGGGCGTCTCAACCGCCCCGATCAACTACGGCGTTCCGTCGATAAATTTCACCGACTTCTCGGGCCTGAACGATCCCGACCCATCGCTTACGCGCAATCAGACGTTGCGCTTCTCCGATTCGCTTATTTACGTACGGAAGAAACACACTTTCAAATTCGGCGGCGAAATCCGCCGCATCGAGCTCAACGACGACGCAGACCCCATTCCGCGCGGCCAATTTACTTTCACTGGATTGATGACGAGCCAATTGAGCTCGACGGGCACGCCCGTCCAAGGCACCGGAAATGATTTTGCCGATTTCCTTCTGGGCTTGCCTTACAGCACGCAGACGCGTTTCGGCGACCCGTCCACATATTTTCGCGCTTGGGGATTCCTGGGTTACGCGCAAGACGACTGGCGAGTGACCACGCATTTCACGGCCGAAGTCGGCATCCGCTACGACGGCGTCACGCCTCCGATCGAACTCTACAACCACATCGCGAATCTGGATTTGAATGCCCAAGCCACTGCCGTTGACGTCGTCACGCCCGGCGCTACCGGCACTTTTAACGGCGTCTATCCGCAATCGCTCATTCACGGAAATTATGGCAATTGGGAACCCCGCATCGGTTTCGCATGGCAGCCGCCAATCAAGAAGAAAACCGTCGTCCGCGGCGGCTATTCGATTTTCTACAACGAAGCCATCTACAACAGCCTCGCAACGTCCTATCTCGCCTACCAGCCGCCGTTCGACCAGGCCCAAACGCTGATCACTTCAGCCACGCAGCAGTTGACTCTCCAGAATGGATTCCCCGCCGTCACCAATCCAACCGCATCGAGCGAGATATTGAACACGGCCGGAGTTTCGCCGTTCTACAAGAATGGCTATGCCCAACTCTGGATGCTCGGAACTGAAACCGACATTACGCGCAATTGGATTTTCAATGTGACTTACACCGGAGTGAAGGGCACGGATCTCGATTTGCTTCGCGCGCCGAATCGCGCGCCTCCGGGCACCAGCCAGTTGAACACCCAAAACGATCTGAAGATTCCCTACGCGACGAGTTTTCTCTACGATCAGTCCGGCGCGAATTCAATTTACAACGCGGTGCAGGCCCGCCTCGTCCATCGCTTTACGCGCGGCCTTTCGCTTCAGGTGATCTACACGTATTCGAAAGCTCTCGATAATGCGAGCACGATCGGTGGCAGCACGCCCGTCGTCGTTCAGCAGGATGGCAATTTCGCGGCTGAACGCGGGCTTTCATCCTTTGACATGCGGCATCAGTTGCGCGTTTTTTCCGTCTACGAACTCCCGTTCGGCGAACGCAAACGCTACGCAAATCACGGCTGGTCCGAGCATCTCTTCGGCAACTGGCGCATCCTCAACAATGTCACCTTCCACACCGGCACGCCCGCCACGGCGCTGCTCGGCGGCAGTGAGACCGACAACACCGGCACCGGAGCGAACGGCTCGACGCGCGCCGACCAGATCGGCAACCCCAATATCGGAACTTGCGGCGGCTCGCCTCTCACGTTCTTCAACACCGGCGCATTTGCACTTCCGCTGGCGGGCCAATACGGCGACGCGCCGCGCAATTCGATCGAAGGCCCGTGCTCGCTTACTTGGAACGCATCATTCGACAAGAGTTTTCGCTTCGGCCCGCGGGATCGTCCGCATCGCCTCGATGCGCGGTGGGAGATTCAGAACGTATCGAACACTCCCAGCTTCACGGGATTCTCTACGCTGTTCGGCTCCACGACATTCGGGCGTGTAACGTCGGCGGCGTCCATGCGTACAATGGATATCGCGATTCGGATGAATTTCTAATGAAAAAGATCGCACAAAGATTCTTGGCTGCCCTCCTGGCGATGGGCGTGTCTGCATTCCCTGCAACCGCTCAATCTCAACAGCAGTCGGCGCCGGCGCCCACCGCCGTCCCTGCTCCCCCGCCGCCTCCCGCCGCGTCGACTCGTCCCGCGAATCAGGCGCCGCCGTTGCGCACCTCGTCCGACCTCGTTCGAATAGACGTTGAAGTTACCGATCGTTCGGGCGCTCCAATCAAAGGCTTGCGGGCCGATCAATTCACAGTCAGTGACGACGGCAAGCCGCAAAAGATTTCCACGTTTGTTTATGCCGACATTGAAACCATCGAGCGCGCCGGCAACGAAGACCAAAAGCCGATTACCGTCCCCCTGGATCCTCCGGCGCCGCTTCCCGAGGATACCGTGACGAACGCCGTCCGCGACCGCCGGCTGCTTGTGCTCTTTTTCGACATGACTTCGATGGAGAACGACGATCTGCTTCGCGCTCACGACGCCGCCCAGAAGTTCATTGATAAGCAAATGACCCCCGCGGATCTCGTCTCCGTCGTGACGTATGGAAATCGCCTCTCCGTCTGGGCCGATTTTACGAACGATCGGAAGGTACTCGCCAAAGCGATTGCGCGTCTGATTCCAGGCGCGTCATCCGGTCTCGCGGACAATCTCTACGCCGCGGCGCAAAACGGCGAATACGACGTGCAGGAATACACCGGCGCGGCTTACACGGCCGACGAGACGGAATTCAACGTCTTCAACACCGATCAGAAACTCGCCGCCGTCGAGGGCCTCGCAAATGTTCTCGGCGCGATCCCCGGAAGAAAGGCCATCGTTCAATTCACCGGCGGCATCACGCAGACCGGCGAGGAAAACCGTACGGAATTGCGCGCGGCCACCGACGCGGCGAACCTCGCTGACGTTTCGATCTACTCGATTGACGCGCGAGGTTTATTCGCCACGGTGCCGGGTGGCGATGCCACCGCGAACGCGGCAACCGGCAATTCGATTTTCACCGGCGCATCTGTTTACCATCAGACCGATCAGCGCCAGGATTCGCGCGACACTCTCGCAACGCTCTCTTCTGACACCGGCGGCCACGCATTCTTCGATCTCGGCGATCTCAGTCAAGCGTTTCCGCAGATTGAGAAAGAATATGGCGGCTACTACCTCGTCGGATACACGCTCGCGTCAAATATCAAACGCGACGGTGCTTGGCACAGCATCCGCGTAAAGGTCAACGCACCCGGAGCGCACGTCCGGTCCCGCGAGGGATACTTTGCCCCGAGGGACTTCCAACATCTCCAAAAAGAAGACCGCGATCAGCAACTCGCCGACTCGCTCGCCTCGGAAAATCCGATTGTCGAGCTGGCGGTTGCCGTCGAAACTTCCACGTTTCGCTTGAACGATCAGCAGTTCTACGTTCCCATCTCAGCCAAATTATCTTCAAGCGCGCTCGAATGGGCGCAGAAACGCGGCCAGCGCCAAGCGGGATTCGATTTCGCGGCGGAGGTGCGTGTCGCTTCGACGGGCCGCGTAGTCGCGCATCTTCGCGACACAATTCAAGTCCACCTGGACCAGGAACGCTTCCAGCAAGTGAATCAAAGCAGCCTTTTGTATCAGGGGGGAGTGGTGCTCGCGCCGGGCAAGTATGAATTAAAATTCGTCGCGCGAGAGGACGAAACGGGCAAGATCGGCACGTTCGAACAATCTCTCCTGATCCCGCTGCCGCCCGC
This sequence comes from uncultured Acidobacteriota bacterium, assembly GCA_963838705.1. Lineage (GTDB taxonomy): Bacteria > Acidobacteriota > Terriglobia > Acidiferrales > UBA7541 > Palsa-147. The sequence continues at coordinate 735,358 of CAWIRU010000009.1, forward strand.
TGACAAAATCGCACTCAGTTCCGTCTTGCTCTCAAGCCAGCTCGTGCCCGTGGAAAAAACTTCCGAAGTGCAAACGAAAGGCCAGGGCGTCCGCGCCAAGCTGACAACGTCCCCGCTTGAAATGGAAGGTACGCGAATCGTGCCGAGCGTCACCCGGTTCTTCGACCAGCAGCAAACGCTCTACGTTTTTTTCCAAGCTTACTATCCCGAAAAAATGGACAAGCCCGGAGCCTTCGACCCGAAAACGTTGCGCGCAGGATTAATATTTTTCCGCAATGGATTTCAAATCAACGCCTCGCCGCTTCTCGCGCCCACTGAAATTGACGCGAAATCGCGCACCGCGTCATACCGCATCAGTCTTCCTCTCGCGAAGTTGCCCACCGGCCGCTACACCGTGCAAGCCATCGTGATCGCGCCGGGAACGCAGCATTCCGCCTTCGGCCGCGCCTATCTGGCATTGATCCAGCCGCCCGCCCCGCCCAATCCCGCCGCGACACCGGCACCGGCGCCTTCCACTCAGCCGCCGTCACATCCCTAGCCGGCGCGTCACGCCAAACTACGGCCGCTGCGCCGGCGCCACCGGCCCTCCCGCGTCCGGACGCTCGAATTCAAAAATTCCCCTCGGATCCGACGCAATAATCAAACGGTCCGGTTCAACTACAATCGCCTTCGCTCGCAATGGCGCGCCGTCGGGAGTCGCGATCAAGTAGCTATCCAGAAGCGTTCCGTTCTTGTCAAAGTGCATCAACGCCTTCCCGATGGATGCCCAGATGTCTTTCGTTTCAGGATCCACTCCGACGGCCGTGACCGTCGGCTTATCATCGGCCGTCAAAAATTGCGGATCCAGATTCACCTTCACCGTCGCCGTGAAATTCATCTCACCGAAGCGCCCGCGCGGCCCGAAACCCGGACCATATCCGCCAAAACCGCCTCCGCCGGGTCGCGGTCCGCCGCCGCCACCGAAACCTCCCGCATGTCCAGCGGCTCCTTTATCAAGCGAATGAGCACCACCGATCCCTCCGCCGCCAAACGCCCCGCCCACTCCTCCCAGACCGAGCAACACGCCCGTTCCAAGGCCGTTCGTCGAACCGCCATCGCCGCCGAGCCCCGCCCCGTTGCCCTGATCGAGCGTCTGCGCGTTCTGGAAATCCTGCATCGCTGCATCGAGCCATTCCGTATCACTCGAGTTATTCAAATCAAAAGCGTCTTTCTCACTGAATCGCAGCTTGAAGCCACTCGACGCGTCCGAGTTATCGCCATTTCCACCATTCACGCTTGATCCAGCGCTTCCCCGGCCGCCCGGACCCAGATTGAAGTTGACGTTGTCTCCTTGAATCGTCGCTTGCCCCGTCAACATCCCGCCGCCTCTCCCGCCACCGGAGCCTCGCCCAAATCCTCCGCCCGGCGATCCCGCCATTCCAGACGAGAGAAGTGTTTCGAATAATCCCGCGCTGGTCGCCGGGCCGCTTCCGCCGCCAATGCGCCCGCCCAACCCCATTCCCACTCCGCCCGAAAGTTGAATGTCTCCCGACGAACCCACCATCGCGCCGCCATCAAGCGTCGAAGAAAAATTTATGTCCGACATATTGAATCCAAATTGAACTCGGTCCTCGTGCCCGGGCGGTGTGTAATGCAGTTGGTCCTCCGTAACCATCGCGTCGCCGTGCGCGTAGCCGAAGCGATCGAATTTTCTTATCGTTGGATTGGCAAGCGTGGTGAAAGCAAAATAAACGTCGTTCGCGGAATCTCCGCTGATCCTGCCAAGACTCTCGAGCGGCGTGGCGGATACGTCCACGCCGATGTCGGCGGGGTCGCCGAAGCTGCGAATTTGAGTTCCCTTGTCGTTCAAAATGAGCACGAGCCGCTTCGTGCGCAACGTGGAAACGGCAAACTCGCCGTCCGAGAGCGCGACGACCGACGTCGGCGCAAACACTTGCACCTTGGTAACGAAAGTCCCGTCCGGCTGGAAAATCTCGATCGTATTTGCGCCGCGATCCGCCACAAGTATTCGCCCGCTCGGATCAATATCGAAATCCACTGCGTACTGAATTGTCGCGCCGGCGGAATTAGCTCGAGGAATCTGGCCGAGTCGCTGGCCATGCGGACCGACGATCCAGATCACGGTGGCGGGCTTCGCAAGAACGTAATAGTTTCCCGAAGCGTCGCGCTTCATCTCCGCGATTCCCGGCCCGAATTCGGAAAACACCCGCGCGCGCGACACAAGGATTCTTTTGATCCCCTGCCCCGAAGCAGGAGGAACAGCGCCAAAAACGAAAAGCGCCAAAACCGCCGATAAATAGGCCCTAAATCGCACGTCGCCACTCCGGATGATACGTGCCTATGCGTGCCACGAGACGCATCCTCACACCCCAAAATTCAGTCTGCATCCGAGATTCAGAAACCAGCCGGCGGACGAACATGATCGTGAGTCTTCTGCAGCACAACTGATTGTAACGCTTGAACGGCCCCGCCTCTACTGCCAGAAATCCGCGCACACCCCGTTTGAACTTCCCGAGCGCGCCCCGAAAGGTTCCATTTTCCTTCGGCCAAAACTCAGCCCGAATCCGCTATTCGGGCCAATCGCTCGTCAGTCAAGAATTAGAAGACGCGACATTCCGAAGCGTTGCCCCGCGTACGCGAGCTGCCCGGACACTGGCGCACAGACAACAATTGCAAAAGGCGCTAGTGTGGGCAATTTCGCGATGCTCGTGCCCACAGGACGTGTGGCTTGAAAAACCGAAAAATGACGCTGTAAAATCGTAGTGAAGTCCTACCTTATTTCAGCCCGTCCGGGCACCCCAAGCTGTATACAGTTTTAAAAGCCAAAAAAATAGTGACGAGTGACAAGTGCCGAGTGACGAGCGGGTGCCAGGAGGCACTTTGAGGCTTCCTTCGGGGCTCACGTTCCGCCGGCGGCGGCCCGGGGACGCGAGCTGCAGAGGCCCGGAAATGAGAGGGAGGGTGAGATGAGCTACAAAATGGTGAGGATACTTGAGGGGCGGGCGATGCGATTTGACTCGCGGGGCGGCGAAGAAGGCATCCCGCGCCAGCGGAGGGACGTGCGCGGGAAGACGTTGCGCGCCTATAGCGCCTACAGCGAACTCAGAGACACGGCGAACTGGATGCGCGAGGAATTGACCGCGCAGCTCAATAATTTCGATCTGTCAATGTGGGAGTTCCGGGTGCTCGATGCGCTGCGCCGCGGTCCGAAGTGCCTCGAAGAGATCAGCCGGGAGATGCAATGCCAGAAGGGGAACGTCGGGAAGGTGGTGCGGAGGCTGGAGGCATGGGGCTGGGTGCGGCGCATGCGGCGAAGATGGGCGCCGGCGAGGGGCGCGAGATCGAGCCGCGCGAGCAAACGATCGAGAAGCAGCGAGCCGCTGGATCGGCGAATCATTCGCCGGACGTTGACGCCGGACGGAAGAGCGGAACTCAAAAGAATTCATCCCAAGCATGTGAAGCTGGTGAAGGCGTACATGCGCGCGCTCGATGGGCGCGAGCAACTGACGCTCACGCGGCTGTGCATCAAGCTGCGCCGGGGAAACATAGTGAGATTTGCGATGGAGGCCAAATGCTGGGAGCGCGACGAGAATTGGGCGGAAGGGGTGGGACAGAGGTGAGGGACGCGATCCTGGAAGCGTGAGCCGATGTGCCTAAGAATCCAAGCCTAAGATAGTGCGCCATTCGCCGGAGTCGAAATTTCTAAACGAGTCGTCTCGAGACGCGCGCGGCAGAAGCCAGCGCTCGCGCCATTGCTGAACTACCTGCTTGAGCGGCCGGTGGTACCATCTAAGTCTTGAAGCTCGTCCGTTTAGGAACGCGGCAGTGTTCGCGGCGAGCGGTGCCACGTAGACTCCTCTGCGCACACCGTGGCGGAGCAAATCGGCGGGCAAGCGAAGGCGTTCCAGGGTTTTTCGAACGACTCGGATTCTGTAGTTAGGGCCGCTGCCAAAGTTGTACCGTCGTGTTTCGCGATCCCCGCACGAGTTCAGATAATCGCGGATTTTGACAAATGTCCCATTCGCAAGATGGAAATGCCCATATCCTTCGGTGAAGCCAAGCGGTTGGAAAATGTTGACCCCATCAAACTTGAGCCGGTTTAAGACCGACGAACTGCCAAGGGCGCTCGTCGTCGTCACCAAGGCAAGCCGCCCGTCAAATTTTCGGCGGAGAATGATCGATCTTCCCTCCTTATAGCGAAGCGCAAAAACCCGCCGGGTAAAATCACTCGCAGCAAGGAGCGCGATAAATTTGGCCCCGAGGAGCTGATTGTATGGGGGGACAGCGCCGAGAACGTATGCGTCCATCACGTGGGCCAGCATGCGTTCTCTTTCGCGGACGCCCCAACCGATCCAGGAATCCCGGGTTCGCAGGTTGAAAACTGGATCTGCAAGGGCAAGAAGGCCGAAGAGTTTGCCATTCGACCGATCGAACACCAAGATGCGGAAGCGACGGCCGTATCCTTTTGAAACGGGAACACTCCACCAAAGGCAGGCGATACGAAACAGAGCTGAAAACTCCTCGTTATCGTCGACGACAACTGGGTACGGGTTCACACGCGACGGGTCGACGTCCGATCCGGATGCAAAGTATTTGGATACTTTCGGGAACCAGTGACTGACAAATTTCTTCTCGTCGTCGAGTCGGTCTTGCCGAAAATGGGAGTGTATTTTGCGAATTCGAGCTTTGCTGCGTCCCGATGGGTTTAGCTGGTAGTCCTGTCCGAGTCCGAAACCTTGTTTTCGAAGCAGTCGCAACAGCTGGCGCCGCAGTTTCTTCCCAGCCGGTGGGAGATCGGCGCAGGAGTATCGATGTGATAGATGGGGTCGCGCCGTCGTCATTTCTTATAGAGTTTGTTCGCTACGAATTTGTCAAACTCGACCACCCTGACAGGGATCACGAAAGGGTGGGAGGACGTCACAAAATACAGATTGCCTGGTATCGTTTCCCTTTGGATGAAAGCGCTAACGACTCCGTCATAGTTGACGTTGGATCTTACCAGAGCTTTGATGTCGTCGGTGTTGCCCATGTAGAATGCGAAGAAGTTTTCTGCTTGGCTCCGGATCTCTTCTGAGATTGCGGATGGCCTTTGGGTAATTGCTACCAGACCAATTCCGAACTTCCTGCCTTCCTTTGCGACGTGAACGAAAGGGTTGCTCGACGAACGCACCTGCTCGTCTGAGAGTACGTTTTGGGCCTCTTCAACGATCACAACGCACCGTATGATTTGGTCGTCCTGCGCTTCAGTGAAGTTTCGTTTGTTATCCTCGAATAGCTTGCGCACGATCATGGTTGAAATTATTGACGCGTCGACCGCGTCTCGAAGCGACATGTCAATGATCACGGTCTTGCCTTCTCGCAACGCCTTGAATGTGTCCTCTATCAGAGTGGAAGTTGACGAGTGAACGCCTCCCTCGTCGATGAAGTGACGAATCCGCTTGCGTATCGCCATAATGGTCCCGCGCGCGCTCTTGTCCTGCTTTTTATCGTCCCCTTCAGCCTTGGCACCGAAGAAATCCGGGAAATCTCTGTACAAATTCTGCGGAGAATCACAGTATGCGTCGATTTTTTTTATGAAGCCCTCGACCTGCCTGTCATCCAAGTAGAGTAGGAACGATTTCATCACCTCGGAGAACCCAGTCGAAAAGGTTAGGATGTCCCCGACGGTCATATGTTTATGAGTATTGATCTGCACTCTGCCCATGTACGAGAATTTCGTCGACTTTGAGATTTTGCGATCGGAGTACACGACTAGGTTTTTACGCACTTGATCGTCGTCAACGTCTCCCAAGCCAGTCGTCTGAGATGCCGTTTTCGAATAGTACTCACCGTTCAAATCGAATACGAGTTTTCCGAACGAATTATCGTTTATCGTGTTGTAGAGCAGAACCTTCATCAGATTTGTCTTTCCAAATCCCGATTGGGCGAACACCATGGTTCTCTTTGATTTCAATCGCGAGGTATCAAACCGGATCTCGCCTTTATCTGACTGAATCTCCTCACCAATGCAGATATTGCCTAGCGATACTCCGCTTTCGTTGCCCATGTTGAGGATGTATTTGACCTCTGAGGGTTGGAGGTGCCTGGCGTGATAGGAGACCACCGGAAGCTTTCTCACAGCGGTGGTAAATGAGATCGAGGTCCCACGATCTTCGAAGGTACCGAGCATTTTTACTTTATACGTGTAGCTAAACATCTTCTGCTTGTCTCTGTCGGACAGCTCGCGCTCGGCGATGCGTGCATAATGTACAGCCACTAGGGTCTTATCCTGCGACCGGAACAGCGGGTCTTCGTCGTAGACTTCCGCCTCGACTCGCGCCAAGTATTTCTGACCACCCTCGTTCTTCGGGGAAAGAACTATAAAATCGCCAATTCTTGGAGACGCCTTGGCATCTTCATAGGAAGAGTAGATCAACAGGGCGTCTTCGGTCGTTTTTTGCCCGTAAAGGACTCCGAAGTCTTTGCGCTCCACAGTACGCTCCATTCAAAATCTGGAATGTAGATCTAAGAACAGGTTCTCGATGTCTGTGTGATCCATCTGCTGCGCGGAATAAAGCGCGGCCTTGACGCGGGCGATGGCTTGCTGTTTAAAGTCGGCGGTCAGCGTAACCATGTTATGAGCTTCGACGAGTGGGTATGGATATCCTAAGATATAGTGCTCCTGGGTGGTTGACGTAAGTTCGTACATGATCTCCGCGGCAGTCTCGTAATCGCGGGCCATCACCCCGTCGGCGATACGAGGGATGCAGTCGTAGATGTTCAGATCACAGATCAGCCAATCGTAGTTTTGCAGTTTTTCCACGTAGTCAAGTCGCGCCGCAAAAAAGAGACCGAACCCACGCCCTCCTGAAATTGCCTTTTTCGCATACATGTTGCTGCTGCTCGTCTCGTAGGCGGACTCTAAAACGTCGTCGCGGACCTCGAAATAACAGCAGAGCTTCTGACCTTTTGGATCAGTTGTTTTGAAGGGGAAGGTGGGCTTGAGCTTCGATTGAAGGTAAACGTCGATCTTTGAAAACGTGTAGGCTAGTTCAGTCTTTATCGGGCTTTGCTTAGTGACTCCGATAGCGCGAATTTGCCTGCTATGAAGAAGGTATCCCAACTTGATTAAGTACGGCTGCTTGATATGAAGGCTTCGAAGTGGCCCGTCCCGCAAAATAAAATCGCCGGCTTCAACGTGGCAGTGCTGGACTATGTCATAGATGCTTGCCCATTCAAGTACATCTTGACAGAAACCCAACAGCGTACCGGGGTTGCGTACGAGGACTTCCTTTTTATACGCGAATACGGCGTCAGGCGTGTCATCGAACAGAGACAACAACGCAGCTGTCACAGGAAGCGCAATAAATTCGTCGTAGATATCGCTCAGATGCTTTTCATTTAGAACTAGCATTTTGTTGCCGTGGAAGACCTTCCCCAGGGTGATGGGATCGTCGCCTGGGCTCATTCGAACCTGCTTTCCATGTTGGAAACAAACATACCCAGCTTGGTAGAAGCAGAGCTGTACGCCGTTATAAAAAGCGTGGCTATTTTGGCTTCCGTCGACGGCATAGAATTTCGGCGCCCGCGTGTCGATCTGGTCAAAGGGCATGATTTCGAAGACTTGAGGCGTCTCAAGGTTGCCCGCTACTCCCACTACGGGAATTTGGTAATCCTTATTCGTTTTCGTGTGGATTTGCGATGCGACGCCGTCGATTACGTCGTCAGGAATTTCAAATGAGGACATTTGTTTGATTCGCCTGGTGTCATCGTACATGACCAACGAGATGCGGTGCCACTTACGTGCCCAACTAGTACCTGATGCAAGAAATTGACAGCGCGTCGAGTCTGAGATCCGCCCCTACGGACGGACGATGAAAAAACGCCGGCGGGACGCCAGCGCGACGAAAGAAACGGCGGAAGGAAAAGACGTGCCGGGCTTCCCGACAGGGTCGGGTCCGGTGGCAGGACTCCGATGGAGTCTACCGGACACCCGGAACCGGAGACGCGCACAGCGCGAAAGCCCGGCGCTACATGTGGGGCGGAAATGGCGGAAGGGGCCGAAGGGCCTTACCTCGTCCCGACAGGTTCGGGACGCCGGCAGAGGCCCAGGCGGAAGAGAGACGTGAACCACATCTGTGCGGACGGAAGAGCGGACGCCTCGTCGCCGCACCAAATCCTTACATGAAGCCCGTTTGATTTCCCGCCAACAGTCTGCTAGGGTGGTTGCGGAGCTATGACCGAAAGGTACATGTACGGTGCGATTAACGGGGGGAACGGAGCGGGAATGCGCTCAATTCTAACCGGGACACCAAAACAATTAGAAATCGCTGTAAACCATAGAAAACAAAACATGGAGGTCGTTTCTAACCGGGACACGAAAAGGGGGTGTTTTCGGACGTGATTAGCGGCGCGGAAATAGCGGGGCGGGGCCGGCGGACGCCCCTTCGAACGTCAGGACACGATCCCAAGAACGGCAAGAATTGAAGAGAAAAACGCCGGCGGGACGCCAGCGCGACGAGGGACAGGGCGAGGAGAAAAACGGCGGCCCTTCGAGGCTTTCTTCGAGGCTTAGGGCAGGCGGGGTAAACGAGACCGGTGGAGAATTCGAAAGGCCGGGCGGGTCTGAGACCCGCCCCTACGACAGGACGAAAAGAAATACGCCGGCGAGACGCCAGCGCGACGAACGGCAGGGATCGAAGAGAAAGACGCCGGCCCTTCGAGGCGAAAGGCCGGGCGTCCGCCGCGGCGGACGCCCATGCGACGGCGCGAAGAGAAATACGCCGGCGGGACGCCAGCGCGACGAAAAGGAAACGCCCGGATCGCGAACGGTTTGCGCTCGCGAGCCGGGCGGTTGAATTTGTGTTGCGCGGTTGTTACGGCTTGTCTTTGTCCTTTTCTTTCTCCGGCTTTTCTTTTGGTGGCTTCTTGTCGGTGGCCTTTGGCGGCTTATCCGTGGTGGTTCTTGCCGGTGGCGGCTGAGATGCCGGCGGCTTCGACTCGGTCGAAGGCGCAGGCGGGCGATTTGGTTCGGGCTTGACCTCAGGCACCTTTGGTTCTGGCTTGACCGCCGGGGGCGTAGCTGACGGCGGGCGATTTGGTTCGGGCTTGACCTCTGGCACCTTTGGTTCTGGCTTGACCGCCGGGGGCGTAGCTGACGGCGGACGAGTTGGCGCGGGCTTGACCTCGGGCACCGTTGGTTCTGGCTTGACCGCCGGAGGATGAGCCGCCGGCGGACGGTTGCCCGGATTTTCGTTTGGAGTCGTTGCGGCCGGCTTCGGCGGCTGATTTGGATTTGTCGCTGGAGCCGCGCCGGACGGCTGAGCCGATGGCGGACGATCCGAGCGCATGCCTGGATTTCCGGCGGCGCCGGGAGCGGGCCGCGACGGCGGCTGGGCTGGAGGCGCTGCTGCAGGCTTATTCCCCGCGGCGGGCTGGCCGGGCTTCATTCCGCCACCGGGCGCGGGTGTCGGAGGCCGCGATGTCACTGGCGGCGCGACGCGTACCGCCGCCTGCGGCGCTCTTCCTGCCGCCGGCGCGGTGGGCCGAATGGCGCTCAGTTGCGCGGGAGCGAGAGGCTTGCCTGCGTTGGCTTGTAGCGCCTTCTGCTGCGCGGCAAACGGAACCGGCGCGGGAGGCGGCGCGGTCTTCGCGACCACCGGACGCGAAATTGCCGCGGCCGGCGGTTTGGCGACCGCAGTCATTTTACCCGCTCCGAACTGGCTTCGTGGTTGCGGCGCGACGCCTGCGCCGGCGGCGGTTCCGACCGGCGCCCGCGCGAGCTCGGTCGCGTTCACTTGCACGACACTTCTGGAAATCGGTTGCGCCGAGGTGAACGCATTTTGCGACGTCGCGGTCACGTAGGTGCGATTCACGTACGTAACGTTGGTCACGTTGGTGTGCGATTGGTAGTTGTTGTAAACGTTTGTGACGTACGTGCGCTCGACCACCGTGTTCGTGATATTTACGTTGGTGACGTAAGTGCGGCTCACGGCGTACGGCGGCATGTAAACTTCACGCGGCCCGAGCGGAAACCACGCTACGCCGAAACCCACGCCAACTCCGCCGCCGACCCACGCCACGAGCGCGGGCGAGTAAACCGGCCGGACGCCGACAACAACCGGGCCCGGAGTCCAACCCCAGTAACCACCGACCATAACCCAGCGGCCGTAATGAAATGGCGCGTAGCCCCAAGATGCATCGTCAACCCACGTCCATCCCCACGGCCCAATCCACGCCCAGTGGCCGTAGCGGTAGGGCGCCCATCCGGCGACGACTCCGTTCGGAACCCATACCTGGCCATAGTCCGGCACGTTTTGCCAGCGGCCGTTGTCGTCGAGGTCTTCGTAACCGACGACGTCTTGCGAGACGTAGCGCGGGGCGCGATCTTCGCGGACGTCGAGCGTGTTGCACCAACCGTCGAAATCATCGGTGGCGATCGCTGTGCCGATATCCGGCGTGAGTTGATCGGTGCCGACGAATGTTGCGGTCTGATTCGCGTAGATCGTGAATGCTTGTCCGCCACCGGTGACTTCGCCCTGGCCGCCGCGGACGGTGACAATCGTCGTGTCGCCGTTTTCATTTACACCGACGCGATAGTCGCCGGGCCGCAGCAATGAGAACGCCAAATTTGGCGTGTCAATTTCAAAAGACTCATTGTCGCCAAGCGAGCGCAGGTGAACGTTGACTGTGCCTTCGTTGATGCTGATCTGCGCGATCTGATCGTCGAGATTTAGAATCGTGAACGCCGTCTGCGAGCCGAGGCGTATTCCTGCCGAGCCGAGGACCACCTCGGCGCGTGAATCCTGATCCGACCAGAGCTTGTCTCCGGTCGTGATTGGGCGATTGACGTCCGCCGCGCCCCAATCATCGGCGCCTGCGGGCTGAACGGATACAGAGCCCTCAACACTGCGCAGTCGAGCTACGCGAGCCGGAGGATCGTTATCATCGGCCGCCGCGATTTGCGGCAGGCAAACGAACAAAAGTGCTGCGACAAGAATTCCCGCGAGAATTTTCAAGAAAGGCCAGCGTGTCATAGTAGGTTTTCGCTCCAATTTGAACTGGTGGTCTCGGCCGGTTGAGCCAGCAGCGACTCGTGCGAACTGCGTTACATCCTATAACGGGTATGGCAAGAGACTCAAAGGCGTTCGAATTCGCTGCGACTCATTGTCTGGTGATTCGATGCCCCTGAAGATGCGGCGGTTGCGCGGGTTCAAACTGCGTTTTCTCGGCGCCAGATCCTTATTCAATGCGAAGCTCCGCCGTTGCCGCCGTTCGACCATAAAACCCGGTTCGGATGAAATAGTTCCATCGTAGTACGTCGGTACCATAGCCTGGACTTGCAGGCCCATTGAAAATGGGAAACGGGCGCGGGTTTTCGATTCCGATCGGCGATTTTACGTGACGCGTAGCCCTGCCCGGTATCGCTATGCCATCAACCATACGGCCGACCGAACCGCCCGTCAAATCGCCCGCTGAGTCGTCGGTGGCGTCGCGCGTATCTGCGACGCACTCGCGTGTTGCGCCATCTCCGGCATCCCGAATCGCGGCGATTTCTGCCGAAATTCCGCTCGAAATCCACGGCTCGCGAAAATCGCTCACGGATGGGCATCCCATTGAAGCTTTCCACGAGGACACCGTCAGCGTCATCGTGTTCCCAAATGGCGGAATCGTCCGGCTCGCCGCGGGTGTGTCCAAGGGACAGATGGTTGCGGTGACGAATCTGAACACGCAGCGCGGGATGCTGTGCCGCGTGGCCAACGTGCGCACGTATCCCAATCTGAAAAGCTACGTCGAAATCGAATTCACGCAGTCTGCACCAGGCTTTTGGGGCGTGAAATTTCCGGCTGAGGTAGCAGCGCCTTCCGATTCGCCCGCAACGCAGGCTCCAGAGCCGCCAGCGCCAGCGAAGCAGGACGCTGGTCCACCAGTCGTGCCTTCTTCACGGCAGCGCGAACCTGAAATTCCATCAAGCAATGCCGCTGCGGATGAACCGACTCTCGTTCACGTCAGCGCGGACGAAGAGAATGCGCATCCTGAAATCGAGGCGCCCGCCAGACAGACGGAATTGAAGCCCGAGGATTTCTGGGGCGCGAGTTTCCCGGCGGAGATGATTGATGCCGTCGCAGCTCCTCGCGCGTCGAGCGCAAAGCCAGCCGCGCCTGCCCCGCCCGCATCGAAATCTCCGTCGCCTGCGGCCAACGCGCCAACGGCGGAAGCCGCGAACGCCGAGCCCATTGATCTCGCGATTGATGATGATGAGACCTGGTCCGATTTGCTCTCTCAACTCCCGACGAGGCCTGAGAAGCCGGTCCCCCCTCGGCCGCCGGAAATCTCCGAAGACGATTTGCATCTCGAGAGCGTGGCGCCGCCGGCGAATGCCCCGGTTGCGCGAGCCCCGATTACGGAGTCCTTGCCTTCCGAAACGTCGGCTTTCAAACCGCTGCCTCCCGAACAGCCGGCGGTTTCGCCCTTGCCGTCACCGAATTCGAATCCGGCCTCGCCTGCGGCTTTGAAAGAATTAGAGCGATTGGCGCTCGGACATCTCGATACGAACCAGGACGAGCCCGCCGCCCACCGGCCGGCGAGAATTGCCGGACCAGTCCAGAAGCCGAAGCATGGATCGCCGGACCTCGCGAATTTTGAGCGCCCGCTCGAGCACCGTCTGGCTTCGAGTGCGGCGCCGTTGCATTCCTTTACCACGCCATCGGACGGCGGCATCCCACTGCCGTCGCAAGCGCTCCCGGCATCAAGCGGCGAAAAACCAAGCTTCGGCAACTTTCTGAAAGATCCCGAGCCGCGGACATCCGCTCAGCGCGTTTTTTCCGAGCATTCGGATGTCATGACCGCCAGCCTTCTCGCTCCAACTCCGCCGCTGCACGCGCAATCAGCGAGTGGGTCGAATTCGGGCTTCCTCCTCGCGGCGGCCGCTGTCGTGATTCTGGCGCTCGGAGGCGCCTGGTTTTTTATTGAGAATGTGAGCAATTCTCCAGCGCAGCCCGCAGTCGTTGGAAAGCCCGCGGGTGAACAAGCTCCTTTGCCGCCGGGGAATTTGCGGCCGAACGCCGAGCCGTACGAGACGCCGCAGGGCGCGGATGGTCCGTCATCAGCGGCCGGCGCGGATTCAAATCCTGGCACACCGGAGACTGGTGTCGAGGTTGAGCTAACGACGGCCGTGACGCCACCTTCAAAGGACGGCGCCTCTCCGGCTCCGTCGCCGAAATCGCAAGCGAAACCGGCGAACCGGCGCTCGTCGATTCCGCCATTGAGTTTGAGCGCGCCGACTACGGACAACGACGGCCCATCGAGCACCAACGTTGAGGCACCACCTGACGTCCCCGGCGGCGCGGCCGCGCCAACCAGCGGAGACACGCTGAGCAAATTCGGCGCGAACGCGGGCGTCAACATTCCGCGCCCGGCGGTTCCAAATCCATCGGCGGCAGCTCCCACCGGCGGCAAAGTGACTCAGCCGCGGCTAATTTGGTCGACGCCGCCTGTCTACCCAGTCGCCGCGAAACAGAACGACATTCAAGGCGACGTCAAAATCGACGCGACAATCAACGAATCCGGCCACGTCGCGAAGATGAAAGCCATCTCAGGGCCGTTCCTCTTGCAGCAGCCGGCGATGGACGCCGTCCGGCAGTGGAAATACGAGCCTTCGACGCTCGACGGCAAGCCCGTTGCGGTTCAACTCGTAGTCACTGTTCAGTTTCGGCGCTGACGAAGCGCGGCTTCGGCCTCCGTGCCGGATCCAACTGAAGCAAATTTCCTGATTAAATCAATAACGCGTAGTTCCGTTCTTCGGAGCGGTGCGTTCTGAAGCAAAGTTGTTCGCGTGGTATTATCGTCGTTTGGAAATTCGCGCAAAAAGCTGACCTCGACCAGCGTGGAAGCACATCTCACACAACAAGACGACGCGTCGCGTTTTTCATTGACCAGCCGCGCGTCCATTCTTCTTCTCCTCGTACTTTCGGCGGCGATCTATATCGGCAACGCTGCCGAGCCGCCGCTGCTCGATGATGCCGACGCGTCGCACGCGCTTGTCGCGCGCGAAATGCTCCAGCGCGGCGATTGGGCGGTGATGTACATGAACGGCATCCGCTACCTCGAGAAGGCGCCGCTGCATTACTGGCTCGTCGCCGCGACGTACGCCGTCGCGGGACAAAATGCTTTCACTACGCGCCTCCCGCTCGCGCTGGCCGTGATTGCGCTGACGCTCGTCTCGTATTTTTTCGGGCGGCGGTTTTTCGGCGAGCGCGCGGGGTTGTATGCGGGCCTGGTGACCTGCACGAGCATCGGCGTATTTCTTTTCACGCGCATCATGATTCCCGAAGCGATTTTCGCGCTCGAACTGACGGCGGCGTTTTATCTGTTTCTACTGGCGTGGACGCGGCAAATCAGCGCGCGCGCGGGAATGTGGGGATGCGCTGCGATGACGGGCCTCGCAGTTCTCACGCTTGGCCTAGTTGGCGTCGTGTTCACGGCCGCGATTTTGATCGCGTTCCTGCTCGCGACCGGCGGCTGGAACCGCTGGCGAGATCTCAAGCTGCCTTCGAGCATTCTGATTTTTCTGATCGTCGCCGTGCCGTGGCATCTCATCGCCGAGCATCGCTCGCCCGGTTTTCTTTGGTCCTACATCATCAACGAACATTTCAAGCGCGCTCTCGGCACACGCTATCCGCCCGATTACGATTCGGTCCCGTTGCTGCTTTGGTGGGCGGCGCATCTGGTTTGGTTCGCGCCGTGGAGCGTTTTCCTGCCCTTCTCTCTCCGCGAATTCCCTGCCCCACGCACTCGGGGCCGCAACATGGCGCCGGGCAATCAGGCGCGCTTGCTGCTCTTCATCTGGGCCGGCGTGATCATGATCTTTTTCTCGCTCGAGAGCGGATCGCGGATGGAGTACTACGGCTTCGGCGCGTGGCCTGCCATCGCGCTGCTGCTCGGACTGGGCCTCGCGCGGGCGGAAGAAGCGGCATCGCGCTGGCTCACGCGGTTGCAAGCGATTCTTGCGGTCATCGGCGTGGCCGTTGGCTCTGTGCTCGCTTATTTTGTTTGGCTGTCTTTGCGCGTCAAGGCGACGGCGGATATTTCGTCGCTTCTCGGAGAGCACTCGAATCTTTACAAGCTTTCGATGTCCCATTTTCTCGACCTCACTCCAGCCGCTTTCGCTGATCTTCGCTGGCAGGCGGGAGGCGCTGCGGTGATCGCGATTTTCGGATTGGGCGGGGCGTGGATGCTTCGGCGGATGCGGCGAGACTTCGCCGCAACTTTGACGCTGGCGATTTCGATGGCTGCATTTTTCTTCTGCGCGAATTCAGCCTACGGCATTTTTTCGACGAAGCTTTCCTCTCGCGTTCTTGCCGACGACATTCTTCCCTATCTTCGCCCGCAAGATCAGATTATCCAGTACGGCGATTTCAATTACGGCTCGAGCATTCCGTATTACACGCATCGCCGCGTGTATATCTACAATGGCCGATTTGGCACCAATCTGGATTACGGCGCGAACTATCCCGACGCGCCGAAAATATTTCTCGATGACGCGACGTTCCCGGCGTTCTGGCAGCAGCCGGAGCGAATTTTCATTTTCGTTCCCGAGGACATTCGCGATGCCGCTTTTGCGCGGCTGCCGGCGGAGAAGAGCTATTTGCTCGCAGAGAGCGGCGGAAAGTACATCTTTGTGAACCAGCCGGTGCGGCCGAACATGGAAACGCTCGCGCAAGTCGAAGCGGCGATCTCTGCCACGCGTAAGATTCAATAGAGGCTTAGCGCGCCTATTTCCTGCCGGCGCGCTTTTGCGCGATTACGAGGCCGCGCGGCGTCGCTACCAGCACGACGGATAGCAGCCCTTCCTCTTCGAGCCGCAAAGCTGCTTCTCGCACGATTTTGTAATGCGATGATGCGTCGTGCGTGAGGACAATTCCGTTGGGATTGATTTGCGGGAGAAACTTGCGGATTTCCTTTTCGCGGATGGGGATATCGCTGTCGCTGAAAAAAATGTCGATGGTGCCGTCAATTTTCATGTCGAGGCTTGATTCATTGCGGCACTCGATCCAATCGGCTAGGCCTGATGAGGCGATTCGCTCCTTCGCCTTCTGAAACACCACGGGATCAAATTCGCACGTAATGATTCGTCCAAAGCCGTTGGCCTTCATGCCTTCGGCCATCTTGATCGCGCTCAGGCCCATGAACGTTCCGGTCTCGACCACAAGATCCGGCTTCACCGTCATCACGAGCGATTTCAGAAAATCGAGGACTTCCACTTCCGCCGTCATCGAATCGAGCATCTTCCAACGTTCGGGATGCGGGCATTCGGGCGTCGACGGCGTGTATTCTGACTGAATCGCTTCGCCCTGACTCGACACGCGTTCGATAATCCTGTGCTCCTCACGCCGCTTGAGAAATCGCGGAACGATCACAGCAATGATCGCGCCGCCCGCGATGATCCAAGCGGCCCAGAAAAGTCTGCTAGCGCGCGAAATCTCAAGACCGATCGTAGGCACGTAAATAAGCGGTGCAAAAAGCTCGAAAAATCCGGCCAAAATTAGAAATTCTCCGGCGACTATTCCGTCGGGCCGTTGAAATTGGATCTGCCTTCGCCCTTCGAGCCAAAGGTAAATACCGATGAGCACCGCCGCGACGCCTTCCAAGGGAAGTGGAGAGGCCCCTTTCATGCTGCCGGTCATCGCGAAAAACACGCCCAACGGCACCAGGAAAAACGCGGCAATGCACGCATCGAACGCCATAGCGGCGATATCCAGCGCTGTGAGAGCGCTGACGCTACCGGGGCGCGAAATTCGAATCCGCCGCCTGAGCAAATCCCTCCAGCACACGGCGACCCCAGCGATTACACTGACGATGAAAATCAGTACGGGAGCAGACACGAGAACGGGCTCGTACGCGGAAGGAAATCTCACACTTTGCCCGCGGCCACGTGCGCCGCGCCGATCAATGGGGCCTTTTCGTTCAGCACGATGCAAATCGGAACTTGAGAAAGCAGCGCGGTCATTTTCTCTTTGTGCGCCGCAGCGGTTGCGAATCGCCCTTCCTTCAACTTCGGAAGAATCTTCACGGCGATTCCTCCAGCGACATAAATGCCACCGAGCGCCACGTTGCGGATCGCGAGGTTTCCCGCCTCCGAGCCGTAGATGTCCACCCACAAGTCGAGCGTCCGCACGCAGACCGGGCAAGTTCCCGCGAGCGCGTGCTTGGTAATGAACGGAGCCGGATCGCAGTCCGGCTCTTCGCATTCCGGGTGCCGCACCGTCGGGTCGAGGAAGTCATGCAACGCCGGAAATCCGCGGCCTGAAAGAATCGTCTCGCAGCTTACGATTTCATTCCGCGCGCGCAAATATCGCCACAATTCAAGCTGCTGCTCCGTGTTCGGAGCCCAATCCGAATGACCGCCCTCGGTCGCGATGGGGTGATAGCGACCGCCGTCCCAGAAGAGAACCCCTTCGCCGAGCCCGGTGCCCGCCGCGATGATGACTTTCGTCGCCCGCGGCCCTTCGATTCCAGCATGAATGCATTCAATTTCGGAGGGTTCGAGCACGAGAACGCTGTAACACGTCGCCTCGAGATCGTTCAGAAGCCGGACGTAAGCGACGCCGAGCATCCGCGCAAGATCTTCGCCCGCGACGTTCCACGGAATATTCGTCGTGCGGACGCGGTTATCAACGATCGGCCCGGCGATGCCGAAGCATGCCGCATCCACTTTTATTTTTGTTTCCTTCAGAAAATCGGCGACCAAATCCTCGAGCGTCGCGTACTTCTGGCTCGGCAGGCTGTCTTGCGTCACGCAAACGAGCTTTCCATCGCGTTCTTCAAACGCGCCGAGGTTCGACTTCGTTCCGCCTATGTCGCCCGCCAGTATCATTCGCTCTCCCGTTTGCCGATGCCTCGATCGTTCATAGTTCGATTCTCGCGCACAGACTACCTTCTGCTATCCGCTCGCAATGCCGTGCGAGCCGATGCTCATTCACCGACGCGCTGTTATAGATTTCGCCAGCGATGGCCGTCCGCTGCCGTCATTTCGTCCGCTGCATTGGGCCCGGCGCATCCCGCGGAGTAATTCGGGAACGCCGGCGGCTCCGCTTCGCTCCATTCCTTCAGGATCGGATCGACAAGTCCCCAAGCAGCTTCGACGCTATCGGCGCGATCGAAGAGCGTCGCGTCGCCGCGGATGCAATCGTTGATCAGCGTCGCGTAGGCATCCCGGGGCTTTCCGCCGAATGTTGCGCGGTATTTGAAATCCATCGTGACCGGGCCCATGTGCATCTTCGGCCCCGGCACCTTGGCGCCGAATGAGAGCGAGATTCCTTCGTCCGGCTGAATATTGAGCACCAGCATGTTCGGCTGTAATTGCTCGCCGCGAAAAACGAGATGCGGAGCCTGGCGGAATTGAATGGCAATTTCCGTAACCGCTTTTGCCAGGCGCTTTCCGGTGCGCAGATAGAAAGGCACGCCGCTCCAGCGCCAGTTATCCACTTGGAGTTTGAGCGCCACGAATGTTTCGGTGGCGGATTTCGGCGCGACGCCAGGCTCTTCGCGATAGCCCGGGACCGCCTTGCCGTCGATTTCTCCGGGGCCGTACTGCCCGCGAACGACGTCGCTCCATACCGACTCAGGCGTGTACGGGCGCACGGACTGCAGCACTTTGATTTTTTCGTTGCGGACAGCCGTAGCCTCGAAGGTGGCGGGCGGCTCGAGGGCGACGAGCGAAGTCAATTGCAGGACGTGGCTTTGAATCATGTCCCGCAGGGCGCCGGTCGTTTCGTAAAATGCCGCGCGATGCTCCACGCCCAGCGTCTCGGCGGCGGTGATTTGAATCTGATCGACGTAACGGCGGTTCCAGAGCGGCTCGAAGATTCCATTACCGAATCGAAAGACGAGCAGATTTTGAACTGTCTCTTTGCCGAGATAGTGGTCAATCCGGTAGATTTGCGATTCGTCGAAAACGCCCAGCACCGTGCGATTGAGCTTCTGCGCGGATTCCAAATCACGGCCAAATGGCTTTTCGATAATGATGCGCGACCACGATTTTTCATCGCGCGGTTTTGCAAGGCCCGCGCGGCCGAGCTGCTCGATTACTGGCGTGTAGATTTCGGGGGGCGTTGAAAGATAAAAAAGGCGATTGCCGCCCAACTGCCCGTCATTATCGAGTTCCTCCAATCTCTGCGCGAGTTGGCGATAGGAATCGGGATCATCGTAATTGCCGACGAAGTAATGCAAGTTCTGAAGGAAATCCTTTCGCGTCGAGCCATTCGCCGAACCCGCGTCATCTTTTGGCAGGAATTCCTCGCTCGCTGTGCGAAAGGTGTCGTCTGTCATTTTCGAGCGCGCGAACCCGAGCAATCGAAATCGCGGTGCGAGGCAGGCGTGCCTCGCCAGGTCGTATAGCGCCGGGAGAACTTTGCGCCGTGCGAGGTCTCCGGATGCGCCGAACATAATGATGGCGCACGGTTCGGAAGGAATTTCGCAGTAGTACGCGTCCGCGTGGGCGATCTCGTTCAAATCCAAGCTTGGTGATGCCATGGTGAACTCTCCCTCGAGCATTCCGGCCGCGCGCCGGAGGCTACCTTTTTATTAAACTTTAAGGATTCCCGCAAGCACTCAGACCGCGGCCACCGATTTCTCCGCCGCAAGCAGGCATGGCGAGACTTCCCTTCGGAGCGCGAAGGCTGCCGCTTCCGGGTCCCCCGCGGCTTCCCCGCTGCGACGAGAAGACTCCAACTGGCGTTCGGCCGCGCGTTCCAGTATTCTTGGATTTCGATACGACGCGAATTGCTTCATCGGAGAGTGGAATGGCCAACGAGAAATGTGACGACGCACAGCCCGCCGCTGCGCCCGAGCCCGCCCCTGTGGGAGCGCGCATGGTGATGTGCGTGAAATTCGGGAAGATGATGCCGGGCCTCGATCGCGTTCCGTGGAAGGGCGAACTCGGAAAGCGCGTCTACGAAACCGTCTCGAAGGAAGCTTGGAAGTTGTGGATCGAACACTCGAAGATGGTGATGAACGAATACCGCCTCAATCCCCTCGACCCGAACTCGCAGAAAATCATGGAACAGCAGATGGAACAATTCTTCTTCGGTGAAGGCGCGCGTCTCCCGGAAGGCTACGTCGCACCGAAGACTAAGGGCTGATTCAATCTCCGATCGCCGCCATGACAATTGTAGCGGCCGGCTTCAGCCGGGCATTTTCGCATTTCACTCCGCTCTGATTCGCGCGAAGACTTCTATGCTGTAATTCGCCCCGTCACGGGATGTTCCACCGGCAGCCGCGGTCTAATCACAAAATTCAATTTCGCATGCGCTTCTCTTAAGGCAGTCTCTGCGGCTTGAGGCGAATTTGCTCGCGAGAAAATAAATCCGAGATAACTCGATCCCTCCGGCCAAGCCGCGATGTTGTCATGTATTCGCGCAGTGATCAGCACGTCCTCGACGCCGGGGACGCTTTTTGCGGCTTCAATCCCCTCGACGCCCTCCAAATTCCCACCACGCGGCACCGGAATCATCATCACGCCCGCCGCGCCGTCCTCGCGAGCCAAATCACTGCCGCCGAGCCCGAGCGCGTGGCGTAAGATTAATTCTTCGAGCGAAATCGTTTCATCGCCAAATCGCAGAGCGCGCGAGCACAAGCCGCCAATCGGACGCGGCGCGATTTCGAGCACCCACACTCCGTCGTCGTTGATTCGAAATTCGGCGTGAACTGGGCCGGTAACCAGCCCGAGCGCTGAAATGGACTTGGCCGCGCACTCGGCAATCGCATCTTGAGTTGGTTGCGGCAATCGGGAAGGCGTTACGTAAATGGTTTCTTCGAAGTACGGCCCTTCGAGAGGATCCGGCTTATCAAAAATCGCGAGGACGCGCAGCCGGCCATCGGTGAGCAGCTCTTCGACGGCAACTTCGCGTCCAGGAATATACCGCTCGACCAAAATGCGATCGAACGTCGCGTCGCGCGTGGCCTGGATTTCCGGCTGATGGAAGAGCGAGCGAATCCGCTCGACCGCGCGCCGAAATTCGCCGGCATCATTCGCGCGGATTACTCCCTGACTCGCCGCAAGCGCCAGCGGCTTCAAAACGCATGGGAACGAAACGCGAGCGAGGACGGAGTTGATGTCTTCAGAAAGCGAAAACGCAAAGAAATTCGGCACTGGCAGCGTCGCGCGCTTCAACGTTTCGCGCTGGCTGAGCTTGTTCCGGCATATCTCGACTGCTTCGGGAGGATTGCCTTTCAATCCCAACGCGCGGGCCGCAAGCGCGCTCGTCGCCGTCGGACGATCTCCCAGCGCCAAAATCGCATCGGGCGCGTGGCCGAAGGTCTCTCGAACGATTTCACTCGCGGATTCTTCGGGATTTTCGAAATGCAAGGCCATCGCGCCATCGCCCCACGGATCGTCGAGCTTGTGGCAGCGATCGGTTCCGAGCGAAACTTCAACGCCGAGCTTTTTCGCAGCATCGGCGAAAGCTTGCGTCTGATATCCGAGCTTCGACGCCAAGATCAAAATTCGCTTTGGGGTAGAGTCCGCGTTCATGTGTTCGCAGGGGCGTCCACCGCGGCGGACACCCGGCTTTCGCAGCAAAATCTGCCAAACATCTTTATGTCAAACAAATGCCGAACCCTGAGGAATTCGCTTACGCAATTCTTCAATCGCGGCCAATTGCTCGCCACTCGGCTCGGCGCAGCAATACCACGGCTCCGAGAGATGCGGAATCGACGGACGAACTCCGACGATAGCCAGCGGATTCGCCGGCACGACGGGCAGCCCCGCCGAACGCCGCGCCGTCTCCACAATTCGCGAAAAAGTCTGCGTGCGCGAGAGCTTCAACTTCTCGCAATTGTTTACGAGCGATTGCAAATCGGCGCAGAGTTGATCGACGCCCGAGTCGTCATGCTTCCACGGATAAGCCAGCGCAGAATCATCGAACTCTCCCACCAAGCTGCGAACTTCATCTAAATCGAGCAGCCGCGATCCGGCCGGAATGAGCAGCCGGATCGCGAGCTGAATCGGCGCGACGCTTTCGATCAGCTCGTGATGGCCGAGAAAATCCAGCAACTCGCAGAACGATTCGCGCGTCGTCCACGGCGTAAACGGCACAAATGTCGGCTGGAGTGCGAGGTCGGCCGCGCGGCACGCGCGTATCACTTCGACAAAATCCGCGCGCGTATGATGCTTGGCCAGCTTGTCGAGAACCGCGTCATCAATTGACTCGACGGCGCTCGTCACGAAGAGGCATCCCGTTTCGCGCAGCGTCGCCAGATGCTGGCGATGCTTTAACAAATGCTCGATTTTGATCGTCGCGTCGTAGGTGACGTCCGGAAATTCCCGGTGAAACGTCTCAATAATCGGCAGCGCGTGACCCACTCCATTGAAAAAATCCGCGTCGCCAAACGTGATGTGTGTCGCGCCCGCCGCCACCTGCCGGCGAATATCTTCGAGCACGATTTCGCGGGGAATAATCCGGAAGACGCCGTCGTAAATAGGAACAATCGGGCAATGGCGGCAGAGGTGCTTGCATCCGCGGCTCGCTTCCGTGTAGCCCGCCAGGCGTTCTTCGCCGCCAGGCAAAGTCAGGCGCGCGTATCGATCGAGCGGCAAAAAACCGCTGCGGTCGGGCTGCACAAAATTCTGCCGCTGGAGAGAAATTAACGGCTCGTGCTGCGTTGCGTTATCGCCGCAATCCCCCGCACCGTTTTCGAGCCGCCGTACCAGCGAAGCAAGACCCTGCTCAAATTCGCCGCCGAGAATCGTCTGGACGCCGAGCTTCCGCAGATACGCCTCATTGACCGGCGCATAGAGTCCGTAAAAGCACAAATGCGCGCGCGGGTTCAGCGACCTCACAGCGCCGACGAGTTCGATCGCGAGCCGTGTCGCCGTATGCATCGGCACGTGAAACGCAATCAGGTCCGCCTCGCGAATCGCCGCTTCCGTAAGCGGCTCGCGCGAAGTGTCCACGCAAGTGACGCGCGCGCCCTGCGCTCGCAGCCAAGCCGCAGGCGACGCCAGCCCAAAAGGCTGCCGCCCCAATTCATAAGTCGCAATGAGCAAGACGCGCATCAACTATTTGCCAGCGCAATTCCCGGCCACCCGATTATGTCACGCCCGCGGAAGAGCACGCCGCCTTTCAATGCCGCGCCCTCCATTTTCGCTTTTCTCTTTTCCATTTTCTCTTTTCCGTCCCCACTCCCGCCGCACGAATGCGTTATCATATTGTGTTAGAGAGAGGAGCCTGCCCCAGCATGAGCCCCGCATCAAGAAATTCCTTCGGGTCGCGAGCGGCGCTGAAAGCCGGCGACGCCGAATTCCAAATTTTTCGCCTCGACGCACTCGAGCGCTCCGGCGCCGGCCGCGTATCGCGCCTGCCGTTTTCGCTGAAGATTCTGCTCGAGAACCTGCTTCGCTTCGAGGACGGCCGCTTCGTTCATCCCGACGACGTGCGCGCGCTCGCGAGCTGGGATCCGATCGCTGCATTCTCCAAAGAGGTCGCGTTCATGCCCGCGCGCGTACTCCTTCAGGATTTCACCGGTGTTCCCGCGATTGTCGACCTCGCGGCGATGCGCGAAGCCATGCGCCATCTCGGCGGCGACCCGAAGAAAATCAATCCGCTCCTGCCCGCCGATCTCGTCATTGATCATTCCGTGCAAGTGGACAAATTCGGCACGGCCGGAGCGCTCGCCTTCAACGCCGAAATCGAATTCCTGCGCAATGTCGAGCGCTACGCCTTCCTCCGCTGGGGCCAGAACGCATTTCAAAATTTCAAGGTTGTTCCGCCGGATACCGGCATATGCCATCAAGTCAATCTCGAGTACCTCGCCAAAGTCGTTTTCACGAAGCAGGAAAATGGCGCGTGGTTCGCGTATCCGGATTCGCTCGTCGGGACCGACTCGCACACCACGATGGTCAACGGCCTCGGCGTTTTCGGCTGGGGCGTCGGCGGGATTGAGGCAGAAGCCGCGATGCTCGGCCAGCCATTTTCGATGCTGATTCCCGCGGTGGTCGGGTTCAAGCTCCACGGCCGCCTGCCCGAAGGCGCGACGGCCACCGATCTCGTTCTCACAATCACGGCGACGCTTCGCAAGAAAGGCGTGGTCGGCAAGTTTGTCGAATTCTACGGCACCGGCCTCTCGAGCCTCACTCTGCCCGACCGAGCGACGCTAGCCAACATGGCTCCGGAGTACGGCGCGACGATGGGCTTCTTCCCCGTGGACGCCGAAACGCTCGCCTACTTGCGCTTCACCGGCCGCGACGCCTCTCTCATCCAACTCGTCGAGGCCTATACGAAAGAGCAAGGCCTCTTTCGCACCGACGCTACGCCCGATCCCGAATTCTCGGATCGTCTGGAACTCGATCTCGCGGACGTGGTGCCGACCATGGCGGGGCCGAAGCGCCCGCAGGACAGCGTCACTTTGCGCGACGCGAAGCAGTCGTTCGAGAAATCCCTCGCCGCGCCCGCGAAGCACGTCATGGTTCAAAATAACGGCGATCGCTTCGATCTCGCGGATGGCTCGGTGGTAATCGCCGCGATCACAAGCTGCACGAACACGTCGAATCCTTCCCTGATGCTCGGCGCTGGAATTCTAGCGAAAAAAGCGGTCGAGCGCGGCCTGACCGCCAAGCCGTGGGTAAAGACGAGTCTCGCGCCCGGATCGAAGGTAGTCACGGACTACCTGCTCTTGTCCGGCTTGATGCCGTATCTCGAATCGCTGCGCTTCCATCTCGTCGGGTACGGCTGCACGACGTGCATCGGCAACAGCGGACCGCTCTCGGAGCCGATCGGCAAGGCGATAAAAGAAAATAATCTCGTCGCGGTCTCGGTTCTCAGCGGCAACCGCAATTTCGAGGGCCGCGTGAATTCGCTGGTGCGCGCGAATTATCTCGCCTCGCCCCCGCTCGTCGTGGCCTACGCCCTCGCCGGCCGCATGGATTTCGACATGGCCAATGAACCTCTCGGCAACGACAAATCCGGAAAGCCCGTGTATCTCCGCGACATCTGGCCCACGCCAGTCGAAGTGGAGACGACGTTGCGCGCCTCGGTTTCGACCGAAATGTTCCGCAAGGAATACGGCGACGTCTTCACCGGCGACGCGCAGTGGCGCGGGCTGCATGTTCCCGAAGGCGATCTCTACGCATGGGATGCGAAGTCGACTTACATCAAACTGCCGCCATACTTCGATTCGATGTCACTGAAGCCTTCCGCGCTCACCGATATTCATGGCGCGCGTGTGCTCGCATTGCTCGGCGACAGCGTGACTACCGACCACATTTCGCCGGCCGGCTCGATTCCGCCCGATAGCCCGGCTGGAAAATATTTGATCTCGCGTGGCGTCCAGCCAAAGGATTTCAATTCGTACGGCGCACGCCGCGGCAACGACGAAGTGATGACGCGCGGAACATTCGGCAATATCCGGTTGCGCAATCAGCTTGCGCCCGGAACCGAAGGCGGCTGGACGCGCCACCAGCCGAGCGACGAGCAAATGACGATCTACGACGCCGCGATGCGATACAAATCCGAAGGTGTGCCGCTCGTGGTTCTTGCCGGCAAGGAATACGGATCGGGCTCTTCCCGCGACTGGGCCGCGAAGGGCGCCGCGCTTCTCGGAATCCGCGCCGTAATTGCGGAAAGCTACGAGCGCATCCACCGCAGCAATTTGATCGGGATGGGCGTTCTACCGCTCGAGTTCAATCCGGGCCATACGGCAAAGTCGCTCTGCCTCACCGGCGCAGAAATTTTTGAGATCGAAGGAGTGACGAAGGATTTTGCGCCGCGCAAGCAGATTCATGTTCGCGCGCGCTCTGCGGACGGCAAGGAAATCGCCTTCAATACAGTCGCCCGAGTGGATACACCGGTCGAAGTGACGTATTACCAGAATGGCGGAATTCTTCAGTACGTGCTGAGGCAGATGCTCTAGCGGTTGGCGCGCGGGCGAATCGAAGCGCTCCGAAATTTCGTGTGCCGCATTCGGCCGGCGGCTTCTTCAGACTAAGGCGGCGTCTGCTGGACGATCAGCGTGACCATCACCTGATGGTTCGCGATTGTCACCGTTGTCGTGCCGGACGTAGTTGTCTCCGCGGCACTTATCGTGATTTGGTAGGTCCCAACCGCCGTGCCGCCCGTCCCGCCGCTTCCGCAGCCGGCGAGGGTTCCCGCAAACGCAATCCCTGCGACGCACGCGGCCAAGACGAATCTTCGACGCAAACCACGATCTCTTGCCCGCACCGGCATCCAGGCCATTAAGAGCGCGATGACTAACGCGGCGGCGATCAGCGGCCAGTATTTCCGATAGCCCGGCGGAATGCCCATGCCCGGGCCGCCAACTGGAACGGACGAGTTCGACTCCGTCGATACCAAGAGAGTTTCCGTCGCGCCCGAAGCCGTTGGCGTGATAGAAGTCGGCGAGAAAGAGCACACCGAATTGGCCGGCAACCCGGAGCAAGTCAGCGTGAGCGGCACGTTGAATCCATTCAACGCGATCACGGGAATTTTGAACTGCGCGGTAAAACCGCCAACGACGGTCGCGGTCGTTGGCGTGATCGGCCCATAGGCGTAATCCTGCACGTCAAAGGCTTCTGTGCCGCTCGTCCCTCCGCCCGGTGATGGATTTGTCACCGAAACGTTGAGGACCGCCGCTGTCGCGATGGCGTTCGTCGGGACTTCCGCGACAAGAGATGTCGAGGATTGATTGCCGATCGGCGTCAGGCTCGAGTTGCCGAAGTTGATCACCGACCCTGACACGAAATTTGTGCCGGTCACCGTCAAGGTGAACTCGCCATTGCCTACGGTGATGCTGGTCGGGCTGATTGCGCTGACCGTCGGCACGGGATTCGTCACCGCGAGCGGCAAGGTGTTCGTCACCGAGCCGTTGTCAACGACGCTGACGTTCGTTACCCCACCCGCCTTCAGCAATCCCGCGGGGACAATCGCGGAGAGCGAGCCGTCGGGCCGGAGCGTTGTCGGCGTGAGTGGCGTGGAATTCACGCGAATCGTGGATTGATTTGTGAAGCCGCTGCCCTTCACGTTGAGAGTGAAGCTGGCGGCGCCGGCCATCGCATTCGCTGGAGATAGGCTGGCCAGACGAAATGTCGTTCCTCCGCCTAGTGAAAGCTCCCACTCGCCGCGTCCAAATGTCCCGGCGGTCAGCACGCGCGAAGCTGGCTGGAGCGCGAGAGACGTTACCGGCACGATCGGCAACCCAGCGCCAAGAGGCGACCACGTCGCTCCATGATCGCTTGTCGCAAAAACTCCGACATCCGTCGCGATGTAGAGCGTGCCTGCAATTTCAGGATCGACCACTACGGCGTTCGCAGGAATGTTCGGCAGATTGCCGCTGATATCGCTCCACTGCGCACCGCTGCTCGCCGTCATGAAAACGTGGCCGAGCGCGTCGCCATTGAACCCGGAAAATCCCGAGAACGTCGCGTAGATGGTTTGCTTGTCGCGCGGATCAAACACGGACGAAGTCTGAATGCGATTCGGCAACCCTGGTGGCAACGCCGCTGGGAACGATGTCGCGCCAAGAACAACTCGGCCGGGTGGCGCGGCGGCTGCGAGTCCGGAATCGAGCTGCGCGATGCTTAAACTCGACGCGCTTGAGTTTCCTTTAATATTGCTCCAACTGTGCGATCCCGCCGCGATGCCAGCGTTCGCCACATCCGGCGAACTCCAGACGCCGCCATCGTTGCCGACGTAGAGCACGGAGCCGTCGCGGCTGATCGCGAGGCTATGCTGCTCGGGGTAAATTGCGGCGTGCGTGCGATCAATCGTGACGTCCTGCCACGAGTTTCCGCCATCGACGGAACGAGCGAGCCCCGTGCCACCCGCAAACACGACCGATGGGTCGGCCGGGCTGGCACGCAACGTCATCGCATTGAAGCACGCCGGCGAGCATAGGCTATTCGCGGGCGCCTCGAGCTTTGTCCAAGTCGTCCCGCCGTCAATGCTCTTGAAAATCGCAAGAAGGTTCCTCGAACTAGACGCCGCGTCCGCGATTGCCGCGTACAGAATCGTCTTCCCCGCCGATTGCGGCCCGAGCGCAAGCGACGCGCGGCCAATTTGAGCCGGTGCCACAGCCTGATCGAGTCCCGCGAGACGCTTCCAGCTCGCGCCAGCATCGCGCGACACATAGAGCCCGCCGCATGGCGCCGATGATGCGCACGCTCCGACTCGACTTTCATGCGAACCAAGAGCCGCATACGCCGTCAGGCCCGCGCGGTCGTTCGGATCGAACGCTACATCAAAACCCTCAATTCCCGCGCCGGCCGTAAGAACGGGCGTCCAATTCGTTCCGCCGTCAACCGAGCGCCACGCGCCGCCGGAAGTCGCCTCGACCGATCCGCTCACCGCCGCCAATACATCCCGATGCGTGCCGGGATTCGGACTGATAGTGATCGCCTCGATCGAAACGCCGCCGTTCGCCGCGCTCGAAAACGGGGCGCTGCCCGTAGTGCTCCAAGTATGCCCGCCGTCCACTGACTTCATCACACCCGCACCGTAAAAACTGTTTCCTTCGGCCGTCCGCGCTCCAGTTCCCGCATAGAGTGTCGCGGGCGAAGTCGCTGCATCGAGCGCCAGAGAGCGGATCGCGAGCGAAGGCTGATCGTCGGTGAGCGGAATCCAATTCACTCCGTCCGTCGTTTTCCAAACTCCGCCCGTAGCCGCGCCAACATAGACGGTTTTGCCCGAAGGATCGGACGGGTCGATTGCTACGGCTCTCACCGGTGCAGAGGCAACAGAGCCGTTCGTGGCCGTCGTCGAAATTGCTCCGATGGATTTCCACACAGGTTGGTCAGAGCCAGACGCCGCGCTCATCGCCCGCATCTGCACAATGGCGTGCTCGCGCGCGCCAGCCGGGATGTAACCCGCGGGGTACTCCCGTGGCGCGAAGAACGATCCCATACGATCGAGGGTCACAGTCGCAGCAGTGATTCCGGCACCCAAGGCGGCCATCGCAACGATGCCGCTCAACGCAATCGCCCACGCGCGACCTAGCGATCGCGCGCGCCGGCCTCCGCCACCTCTTTTATTCATCCCGGAAAAAAGCACGCCCATAATCCTCCGCCCGCCAATACCGCTGGGTTTCAGCCCGCGCGTGGGCCTCGCAGGCCGACACCGCTCGCAAGCGACACGCGATTATACACGCCCCGTTTCGCCCGAGAAATCGCAAACGACCGCACCCCTCGACGCAGCCGCTTTCGTGGATTTGATGGAGGACCGGCCCGCGCGGTTGTAAGACTCCGAGGCAGGGGCCTCGGGCTCTGAACGAAAGAGAGAACCTCGCAGCGTGTCTGTCAGAGCCGGGAGGCCCCTGCCTCCCGGTCCTAATTCACCGTGAGCGAAACCGTCGTGGTGTGGATAAGCGATCCAGACGTGCCTGTAATCGTGATGCTGTACTTGCCGGGCGGCGTCCCTGTCGACCCAGTGCTCCCACCACCACCGCCGCCTCCGCCGCAAGCCGAGAGCGTGGCCGTCAGAATCACGACCGCGAAAGCCATCTCGAGCGCAGCTCTCCTTCGCGTGGCGCCATTGCACACGAATAGCAGCAGCGCAAACGCGCCACAGGCAAAAATCCAAGTCGCAGCCGCCGTCGGCAGGCCCGGCGTCTGATGCGCAATGGGCGCCGGAATCGCGCTCCCATTCGGGGCCGTCGAGATCGCAATGGTTCCGGGAGCTGTCGGCGTCGCCGATCCGGTCCCGCACTGAGCCTTCAGCGGCACTCCGCCGCTACAAGCGAGCGAGACCGTGCCCGTAAATCCATTCAACGCGGTGATGGGAACGGTGTACGTAACCGAGCCTCCCGCCGTCACCGTCGCACTGGCCGGATTGCTCGTGATCGCGCCAAACGCGAAGTCCGGAGGCGGCGCGGTCACGGTGAAATTCAGGCTGTTCGAAGTTTGCCCGCCATCTGTCACTGTCACCGGAAACACGCCGGCGTTTGCCGTCATCGCCGCCGTCACCGTGCCGATGAGTTTCGTCGGCGCGCCCGAGGTATCGGTTGCGAGCGCCGTCCCATTGAAATCCACCACCGAATTCGAAGTGAAGCTCACACCGTCCACCGTCAATTGCAATTGCCCCGAGCCCGCGGTCGTCGAATTCGGCGAAATCGTCGAAATCCTGAGCGGAGG
The DNA here is from genome assembly GCA_963838705.1 of uncultured Acidobacteriota bacterium. Classification (GTDB taxonomy): domain Bacteria; phylum Acidobacteriota; class Terriglobia; order Acidiferrales; family UBA7541; genus Palsa-147. Next base: position 765,455 of record CAWIRU010000009.1, read on the forward strand.
CGCCGCCAGCGCAAATTCCCACGCGCCGCGCCCGTGCGTCGCCGCCAGCAGCAGCCGGTTCGACGCCTGAATCTTGATCGAGAGCACTTGATCGTTCGGCAATCCAGGCGCGAGCGTGCTCCAGTGCGCGCCGCCGTTCGTCGTGACGAAAACTCCAATGTCGGTCCCAGCGTAAAAAATGTTTTCTGGATCGCCGGGGTCAATCGCGAGTTCGTTCACCGGGCAGTTCGGCAAGTCGCCGTCAATGCTCGTCCACGAAGCTCCGCGGTTCGTGGTCACGAAAATATGTCCGGGCGTATCGCCAAATCCGGAAAATCCGGAGAACGTGATGTAGGCCGTCGTCGCGATCGTCGGGTCAACGGCGATTTGGGTGATCGCTCGCGACGGAAGGCCCGTCGTCGCGTCCGTAAATGTCGCGGACGATCCGTTGAGCGCATTCGTCGTCGCGTGAACTTCCGCCAATCGCGATCCCGTATAAATCGTATTCGAATCGCTTGGCGCCACAGCCATCGCCGTAATGTAGTCAGTGGACGACCCGCTCTTCGTGAGGCTCGCCCCGCCGGCCATCGCGGTCCAATTCGCGCCGCTCGCCTTCGATTGCCACAAACTCGTCGTCCCGAAATACGCATTCTGCGGCGAAGTAGGATCGAGAACGAACGGAGGAATAAAATCGACGTTCGTGCTGAAATTGATTCCGCTGTCCGACGTGCTGAATGTGCTGCCGCTGTTCGTGCTCTTCCATATCGTTCCGTTGTTCCCCACCGCATCGCATGCGAGAAAGACCGTAAACGAGCTCACGGTCACGGGCCCGATGGCCGTCCAGCCGCCGTCGCCGCATGTGCCTGGGTCGGACCACGCCGTGGTTCCGCTGTACCGCTCGCTGCCGTTATCCTGCGTTCCGCCAAAGATGATATTGGGATCGGCCGGGTGCGGCGCCATGCCCGGATAGAATTGCATCGTCTGCAATCCGCTATTCAAATTCGTCCAGTGCTGCGATCCCGCGGCCGCCGTCATCGCGTCCGTCGAGCTCCAAACGCCGCCGTCGTTCCCGACGTACAACTTTAGTCCATCGGGCGAGAACGCGATCGCGTGGTGATCCACGTGAATCTGCGGATTCGACGTGCCGCCGGAATTGTTCGCCGAAACGTCGGCCCAGGACGCGCCGCCATCGGTCGAGCGAATCAGCGTCGGCTCCGGAACGCTTGCGCCCGAAATCGCATCCGCCGCACCGCCCGCAAATAGCACCTGCGGATTCCCCGGCTGAATTGCAAGCGCCATGTCGTAGTAGCACTGCCCCGCGCTCGAGCCTCGGTCGCAGAACGGCTCCTGAGTCAGAATGCTCCACGTATCCCCCGCATTCGTGCTCTTCGCGAACGCCAGAAACCGGCTTGAACCTGTCGTCCCGTCCGCGATCGCCGCGAAAATTTCCGTGCTCGCGGGATTGCCCGTCTGCCCCGCAAGCGGGCTGCTCAATGCGATGCTGATTCGCCCGTACTTCGTATCCGAATTCGCGCCCAGCGCCGCGTTGATTGCCGTGTCGAGCCCCGCCAGGCGCGTCCACGTCATTCCGCCGTCCTTCGATTTAAAAACGCCGTTGCACGGATCGGCCGTGCAATCTCCCGCCGCCACAAGCGCCGAATCGTTGTCCGGATAACCCATCGCGGCGTACGCCGTGCTTCCCGTCGAATCGTTCGCGTCAAACGCCACACCCGTCGCAATATCAATGGACGGGCTCGCCGGATTCTGCAGCGTCCAGTGCATCCCGCCGTCCATCGAGCGCCAAATCCCCCACGGAATCGCCGGCGTGCCATAAACGGCCGCAAGCATCACGCTGCTGTTCCCCGGCTGCACCGAGAGCGAACCAATGTACGGCGCGGACATCGTCAGTCCCTGCGGCTGCCCCGCGCTGAATGTCTCGTCCGGCGTCCACGTGTTTCCCGAATCCGCCGAAATCAACACGCCCGTGCCGTAGAGGCTGTCGTACGCGAAATTTTCTTCGCCCGTGCCGTAAATTACCGTCGTCGCCGCGCAATTCGTCCCGGAATTGATCAGCGCAATTGAGCCGCTTGAAAGCGACGCCTGCGCGTCCGTCAGCGGCGCCCACGTGTTTCCGCCGTCGGCAGTTCGCCACACACCGCCATTTGCCGCGCCGATATACACGGTATTCCACGTCGGATCGCACGGGTCCACTGCAACCGCGTTCACGCGTCCTGACGTATTGCCGAACGGCGATTCATCGCTCAAAGGCTGAGGGCCAATCGGAGTCCATTTGGTGGGAGAAATGGAGATGCTGGCGCGCGCGATGCGGTCGGAGTAGGTGCCTTCGGCCCGAATCATCGCGTCGCGCTCGGCAATTGCCCGGATGCGCAATCTGCTCGGGACGTGCCCGTGAGCGGACGCGCGCGGCTCGAAAAACCACGCCTCTCGCTGCCGGATAAAGTTTACCGGTTCGTTTTCTTCGGATTCGGCGCCGCGTTCGAGGAATTGTCTGGCGACGACAGGCGCCACGGCGCTGAGCACCACCGCCGTGAATACGGAAAGGATAATCCATTCGCGAAGGCGCCGGCTCGCATCGCCGGTGTTCATTCAGTTTTCATCCGATTCCCGTTGCCCCGATTCCCAAAGGATTTACTGCGCGGGCTTCGAATGAAAAACGTCCCAGAAAACAGCCGTGTTGCTCCCAAGCGCCCCTCGTAGTTCTCTCGCCCCAGCTAGAGTATACACGCTTGCGCCCGGCCCTTCGCCCCTCACTTACGTGGCTGACTCGCCAACGCCGCTGCCGCCGGTTACGTGGTCAGCTTCTTCAAATCCTCCACGAGGTTCGAAATTCCCTGACTAAAGTTCTTTTTCCACGTCGCTTCCCGGAAGGCGCCCTCCACCGGCTCCGTGAGCGTCCAAAGCGTGAAATGGGTCTTGGCATCGAGAATGGCCAAATTCAAGAGCGCTCCGTAACTTGCTACTTTGCCGCAATCCGTCAGCGGAGCGGTGAATCGAATCTCCATCACCAAATCAGCATCCGCGGGAGCGCCGACGAGATTGTATCGCCCCCACGCCTTCATCGCAGCGTACAGCTCGTCGTAGGGTTGTTGGGGGTCTCCCGCTTTCGTGACAGCGGTAAGCGCCATGCCATCCACTCCTGCGTTCGAAATAAATACTTTCTTCCCGCTGATGATTTGCACCGGCACCGGCGCTGTTGGGGCTCCTGTTGCCTGTTGAGCCTGCGAAGCCGGAATCGATGCAAGCACAACCGCAAAAACCGCACAACCGATCCCCAGTTTGAAGATTTTCAACATGACTTTCCTCCTCATTCCACTCGAACACGCGGTGCGAACAACTCCGCAGTCCGAACATTATGACCTTGAGCTACTCACACACGGGAGCTTTCAGGGATTCGACGCTCCATCATTTAATGCCGTTACGAGATCCGGGAAAACGACGCCGCGAGTTTTCGTCGTGCCTCGGCTTGACACCGCGCAATCGCGAGGCGCAGCATAATCTCAATCATGGAGGCAGCTGCCATGTTATTTGGAGTTTCAATTACCCATTGGATTCAACTTCTGATCGTGCTGGCGGTTTTGTACGTAATCCTGTCCTTTCGCCGCGTGGGCCCTTCTGAAGTCGGACTGGTACTCAAGCGCTTTTCTTTCCGGAAACTCTCCGAGGACAATCCCGTCGCGTTCCACGGCGAAGCGGGCTATCAAGCCGACCTTCTGATGCCCGGCCTGCGCTGGAAGCCGTGGCTCGTTTACGACGTTCAAAATTATCCGTGGGTACAGGTGCCCGCCGGTGAAATCGGCGTCGTCATTGCACAAGTGGGCTCGCCCCTTCCCATCGGCGCAAAATCCGCCGTGTATCGAAAGGCGTTTGGGAATTTCAGCGATCTGCGCTCGATTGCGACGGGAGGAGGGCAAAAAGGCGTCCAGCGGCCCGTGTTCCCTCCCGGCACACTCGCGCCAATCCATCCCGTCGCATTTCTCGTTATCACGAAGAGCCAGGTATTTGGCCTTCCGCTCTCGCCCGATCTGCGCGCAAAGACCGGAAAGAATGGACGGCTCACGCCAGACGCGGTGGGACTCCGCCCGCAGCAACTCGAGCTCGTTCGGATCGAACCGCAGCCATGTGCGAAGGACGCAGCGATGCTCGACATGGTCGGCATCGTCACCACGTTCGAAGGCGATCCCCTGCCCTCGGGCGATATCGCCAGCCGCCTCGGCGGATTTGCCGACCTCGACAAACTGGAAAAGGGCGGCGCCACTGACGGCGACATCATCGAAATCCTCCTCGGCAACAAAAACAATCTTCACAACAACTATCAGGATTTTCAGGCGTTCCTCGACAATGGCGGCCGCATCGGCCTTCAGCACGATCCATTGCTTTACGGCGCCTACGCCCTGAATCCATTTCTTGTCACCGTCGAACTCGTGTGGATGCTGGTTGTCCAGCAAGGGCAGACTGCCGTCATCAAGGCCTACGTTGGATTGCCCACGCAGGACACGTCCGGTGCCGACTTCAAATTCGGCTCGCTTGTTCGGCCCGGGCATCGCGGCATCTGGCAGGAAGCGCTACGCACCGGCAAATATCCGTTAAATCCGCGCTGCTATCAGGCCGAAATCGTTCCCACGTCCATCCTGACGCTGAACTGGGCCGACGCCGTCTCACAGGCGCACAATCTCGACGCCCAGCTTTCGCAAATCGTCGCGAAGAGCAACGAAGGCTTCGTTTTCAAGATCGATCTTCAAGTGCAAATTCACGTGCCCGACACAAACGCGCCGCGCGTCATCTCCATGGTCGGCACGATGCTGAATCTTGTGAATGAAGTCCTGCAGGCCGCCGTCGGAAATCATTTCCGCGACAAGCTTCAAAGCATGCCCGCAATACGGTTCATCGAAACTCGCCAGCAGGTGCAGGAAGAAGCGTTCGAGCACATCAAGGAACAGCTCGAGCAGTACCGTGTCGAGACGCGCGGCGTTTACATCCAGGATGTGATTCTGCCGGAAGACCTCGTGACGGTCCTCACCCAGCGCGAAATCGCCAATCAGGAAATCGAAACCTATCGCAAGCAGCGCGCCTCGCAGGATGAGCGCATCGCAATGGAAAACGCCAAGGGCACGGCCGAAATGCAGGCCGACCTCGCCAAATCGAAAGTGGGCGTGGACATCAAGACGAACGACGCCAATGCGCGTGCCGAGGAAGCTCGCGGCGAAGCCGAGTATATTCGCCAAACCGGTACCGCGAAGGGCGCAGAGGTCGAAGCTGTTGGTCTCGCGCGCGCGCGGCTACGAGGCGCAGGTGCGCGCGCTTGGTTCGAACGCGACCGCGCTCGTCAATGTCATCACCGCGCTCTCCGAAGGCGGCTCGAAATTCGTCCCGGACATTCTGGTGACGAGCAGTTCGAACGGCGGTGGTGCGCTTGATGGCCTCGCTGCAACGGCGATGCGGTATCTCGCTGGCGGCGGCAATGGCGGCGCAACCGCAAAGCCAGCCGAGTCAAAACCTAGCGCTCCCGCGGCAGCTGCGCCAGCCGCCGCTTTGCCCAAGCCTGGCCTGGACAAGCCCTAGCTCGAGCACCGCGCGGAAGCGCAGCCCGCGCACTTGTCCGCTGGCTACTTAACCTGCAACGACTTGATATAGTTCACCAAACTGGATATCCGGACGTACATAATCCCTTGATCCGAATCCATTGACCTAAACAAGGGGCCCCACACCGGCATATCCGCGTCGCCGTGTGCCGGCGACTTCACGCCGTTCCGCAGCACAGTGGCCACATAGCTGTCGGGAAATTTCCCGTCGTGCCGCTTCGCCAGCGTCGTCAAGTCCGCCGGTGCCTGTTTCAACGCCGACGCTGCCGGCCCGTCTCCCTTCGCATCCGCGCCGTGGCACACCGCACAGTAGGCCTTGAACATGCTGGCGCCCGAAAGCGGCGCTGTCTGGTTGCTCGATTCCTTCTTCGCCTGCTTATCCTGTGCGAACGCAGTCTCGCCAAAACTCAATAGCATTCCGATCAACGTCACAATTCCAACGTGAAATCTGGTTCTCCGACTTTTCGCAAATTGCAGCATGGCCAATCTCCCACCAATTCTTCCTGTTGTGTCTTTTGCAACTCCGCTCGGTGCCCCCGTCTATGACAGGAATCACTCGGGTATACGCCCGCGTCCCCTGCGCACTCACCGTGTCCATTCGAGCACCCCAAGTGTCTCGACCACAGATTTCAAGTCCGCAAGACGCCTCAACATCGTGGGACGAATTGCACATCCACATCTACTACGCCGCTTTTTCACGACCTATTTTTGCGGCGGGTAGAATGTGAGGTACATGTAGGCATCGGCGGCTTCGTCTGCGCTCAAGTAGCTGAACACCGGCATTCTGCCCCTGTAAAGCATCGGCGGAGTGCCCATCAGGATCGGCGCTCCAATCGTCACTTTTCGCACAAAATCCGGCATGCTCACCCGCGTCGTAAGTGTCCCGAGTGGCGGAATCGTCCCGTCCAGTATTTGCTGCGGACTCGGATTGGGACCGGTCGCGCTATGGCAAACGTGGCACGTAGATTTCACAATCCGCTCCCCCACACGGTGAGACGATTCCTTTACCGCAATCTGATTCTTTTCCGCCCCCGGTACGCCGGAAAGTTGTTCGAGGTAAGCGAGCAGCGAGCGAATCTCTGCCTCGCTCAAGCTGGGTGGCGGCATGCTTTCCCCTCCGTTGTGAAGCCGCTCCAGCAACAGAACTCTGGATTCTTTCGCCGTGGCGACCACATCCGCCCGGCTCATCTCCCGCCCGGCCTTCTTCATTCGTGCCAACGTAAACTCAACAGATGTCGCCTGGACCGGGCCGATTACCGAGTTTATTTCCGGAGGAGCGCCGAGCCCCGACTCTCCGTGGCATCCCCGGCAATTCAGCCGATACAAGTCCGCGCCACGAAGTGTTACGAATTGCGCGCCAAAGCTCGGCGACAATTCCAATCGCCAACGTGGCGCTTCTTCCCCGGGCACGGGTGGCGGCGGCCCCAATTCCCATGTCTTCCCCATGCTCGTCTCGTTGAACGGCCTGTTTAGCTGACCGAGCAAGCTCTCGCCTTCGACAGGCGTGACCGCATTATCGTCGCTCGCGCCGTGCGCCTGGCCCAACAGCGATGATGCGAGCAGGAAAATCGCTGCCAGGCTTATCAACTGCGCCGTGCCACCATGCTTCCGGCCAAAGACGGCGCGAAACGCGCCGTCCAATGATCGAATTTCATGCACGGAATTTCGCCTTTCAGTCGCCTGAATTCGGGAACAATTTCACGCGCACGATCGCGCCCGCTTCGCTACTTCTTCACGACGAGCTCGACGTTGACCGCGCCGTCGGTAACGGTTATCTCCTGCGTTGTTGGTTTGCCGTCCTCGCTCCACGTTTTCAATGTGTACTTGCCGGCCGGCACATTTTTGATCTCAAAAGTGCCGCTGGGGCTAGTAAGAGCGAAGTAAGGCGTGGGGACCACCACAACGTAGCCAACCATCTCCGGATGCATATTACAGAGGAGTTGTGCCGTGCCGACGTCGTCGAATTCGAACGATTTTTTTTGTCCCGGAGATACGATAGTCAAATTATGCGCCAGTCTTTTATTCCCATTGATGGATGGCCAGTAGACGTTATGTGCGACTTTGTCGCTGTTCAGAAAATCCACTGTCGTTCCTCGCATCACAACTGTGACATGAGGCACGAAGTTCATATTTCGCTGATCCGCCGGCACGTGCTGCGCTGGCGCGTCAAATTTCTTTCCCGGCACGGCGTCAATGTAAACCGCAATGTTCTCTGCCGATTTCAATCCCTCCGTCGAAACCTTTCCCTTTACATCTCCTGCCCACGCGTTACTCGCAAAGAAAAACGCGCCGAAAAAAATGGCAATAAAAGCTGCTCGCCCGCAACGGATCATCCTGAATCTCCTCAAAGTTTTTTCAGGGCGCAATGGACCCCGAATTCTGGAAACAATCCCGCGATACAGATGGAGGATGAACTCGCCGGCAAATCGGTGCCGTGACACGCGTCACGGCAAGTTGTGACAAGTGTCACACTTGCGGGGGCCGTCCCGGCATTCGACCGTGCGCCAGCTAGAGGGGACGATCCGGGTAGATTGCTTTCGGAAACCGAAGATGAATGAGGAGTGCGCAAAACAGCAGAACGAAAAACGCTACGACGCTGCCCTCGGGCCCAGCCGATCCGCCCGTGAGCCAATTCGGCCCGTGCACCGAAGTGTTCAGCAAACGCCCGGTGCCAAGCAGCCCGCTGTCGGGCGTACCGTAGAAAAAAGTTTCCGCCCAGTCCCAAGCCGCGTGAAAGCCGACGGCGAACCACAGAGTCCCTGTTCGCCGGATCATCAGGCAGAAGATTAAACCGGACACAACGACCTGCAAAATGCCGAGGACGTTCTCGCCGGGATTAGGTAAATGGGCCGCGCCGAACAGGATTGACAGGAATATCGCCGCCGGCCAGAAGCGCATGCGTCTCGAAAACGAGAAGAGCAGGTAGCCGCGAAACCCAAACTCTTCGCTGATGGCAACGGCAAGAAATACGGCGCCCCATCCAATCGCGGATCGCAGAGCCGCTGCGCCCGCGAGCGCCACCGAGTCAATTCGAAATCCACCGGCCGCGCGAATCACCAGCAGAATCGCGGAAAGCATCGCGAATCCCCACGCCAGTCCTTCCCAAAATCGCCAGCCGAGCGCCTGGCTCAGAGGCATGCCGTAATCGTCAAGCGGGCGTTTCTCGATCCGCGACACGATCCATGTCGCCAAGAGAACCGCAAACGCCAGGATGGCTTTGAGCGGCAGTTCGCTCCGCACCGAGAAGACTGAACTTTTCAGATCCCCCTGCAGGTGCAGCGCATAAATAAAAATCCCCGGCAGAATGAACGCGATTCCAACGAAGAGGAACAGTCGGAGACGATCGATGCGTCCCCATGGCGCGCGCCGCTCCGGATTTACCGCGCTCGCCGGATCCGAGCCGCTGGCCGCCGCTCGCTCGCCTTGCAAATCTCTTTTCGGATCGGAATCAGATTCTCTAGGCAAAGGCTTGCCTCCTTGATCGTGAAGAAGCATGCGCCAGCCGAGGCGACAATGCGCCATTGAATCAGAAAATCACCCCTTTGGGAAAGGAAACCAAGTCGACCGAGCGCCATTTCTCTTGCCCTCGATGAGCTCCCAAATGTCATTCTGAGGAGGACCCGACGAGGGTCCGACGAAGAATCTGCGTTTCTCCCCAGGCAATCGATCGCGCGCCGCCGGCGATCTGAACTCTTGTAAATAAATCCTCTGCTCCACTCGCCACAACGCCTATTCGGCGATCGCCGCGGAAACACAATGATTGCCGAAGAGCATGACCTTGTGATGAAATCCACTCACATGAATCGTCGAGATTTTCTTCGAATGTCTGCGTTTGCCTCCGCCGCTCTTCTTCGTTTGCCGCTCGCCCTTGCCGAAGAGAGTTCTACGGTTTCGGTTCGAGTCTCCCTCCGTCCGGACCGTGTTGGCGAAAAGCTCCCCGGCGATTTCACCGGCCTGAGTTATGAGTCGGCGCAGCTTGGGAATCCGCGGTTTTTCTCCGGCGATAATTCGGAGCTGGTCGGTTTTGTGCAACGCCTCGGTAATTCAGGCGTCCTGCGAATTGGCGGCAACACCAGCGAATACTGCGATTGGACTCCGAATCCCGGAGCAAAGCCGGGGACTCAAGACTCTTCCCCGGCTGGACGGGCACTCGCTGTTGGCCCCGATACGGGACAAAAAGCTCCCCCGCGCGTGAACATTGAGCCGCTGGCCATCCGCAATTTGCGCGACTTTCTCGATGCCACTGGTTGGACTCTGATTTACGGGCTGAATATGGGCACGGGAACGCCCGAAGTGGCGGCCGCGGAAGCTGCCTACGTCATGGATGTGGCCGGCTCGAAGCTGCGTGCATTTCAACTTTGCAACGAGCCCGATCTGTTCTTCCGCAATGGAATTCGCAAGCCGGGTTACGATTTCGGCCAATTCGCGGCGGAGTGGCAACATTCTTTCCAAACGATTCGCGCTCGCGTTCCGAGCGCTCCTTTTGCCGGGCCCGACACCGCTTACAACAACGACTGGCTCGTTCCCTTCGTGAAGCGCTTCAAAAACGACGCACGTTTCATTTCGCAGCATTACTACGCCGAGGGCCCGCCGTCTGATCCTTCCATGACGATCGAGCGGCTCCTGCAGCCGAATCCCAAATGGCACGACGAGCTCGAAGGGATGAAGCGCGTCGTGCGTGAATCTGGCCTCTCCTTCCGCCTCGCGGAAACGAATTCCTGCTACGGCGGAGGCAAGCAAGGCGTGAGCGATACTTTTGCTTCGGCGCTCTGGGGTGGCGACTTGATGTTCCAGTTGGCATCCGAGGGTGGGATGGGAATCAACTTTCATGGCGGCGGGCACGGCTGGTACACGCCAATTTCCGGAACGCGCGAGGACGGCTTCCTCGCGCGGCCAATCTTTTATGGGATGCTGCTATTTGCGCAGGCCGGCGCCGGTCAACTTGTCGAGACCAAACTCGAAGGCCACCACGACGCCCCTCTGCTGACGGCGTACGGTCTCCGCGCCGATAACGGAGCTCTCAAAATTGCAGTCTTCAATAAAAATCTCGACCGGCGGGTTCGCCTCACCATCGACGCGGGAGAGCGCGTGGAATCAGCAACCTCGCTTTCGCTTCACGCCCCGCACGCGAACGACACGGCGGGTGTCACCTTCGGCGGCGCGCCAGTCGGCGCAAACGGCTCATGGTCACCAGCTCGCGAAGGAAAGCTCTCGCTTCAGAATGGAACGCTGCTCGTCGAACTACCCGCAGCATCCGCCGCATTAATCACTTTCGCCCGAGAATAAGCTCTGGGCCTCAGCTCGGCATCTGCCCTTTGCGCCACTCATCTCTCGTTCGTTGCCCGCGAACTCGGAGGCAGGGGCCTCCGGGCTCTGAACGCATTTCCAGCAGCACTATCTCGATCCAGAGCCCCGAGTCCCGCGCCTCGACGATTCAGGTACCCAACCGATCGCGCGGCATCGCATTTGTAGCGCCGGGCTTCAGCCCGGCATCTGCCCCTTGCGCCTTTCATCTCTCGTACGTTGCCCGCGAGCCCGCAGCAAGCAGCGTCCCCTCGGCCCAAACACGGCGCCGCGGTTCCGCTCGTCACTCGTCACTTGTCACTCGTCACTCTGCCCATCGTCCCCCGGTTGACCGAAAACGCCCCTGCGCATAAACTCCCAACCGGCGAGGTGCTCTTATGCGAGTTCGCGCGATCCTGATTCTCTGTTGTCTTTCGATTTTCATTCCTTCCAGGCTCTGGGCGCAGGAAGACGAAGAGCATCATCACCACGGCGACAACGAAAAGCTCGGCACTGTAATCTTCCCCACCTCGTGCTCGCCCGACGCGCAAAAATCTTTCGAGCACGCCGTCGCACTTCTTCATTCCTTCCAATACACCGCTTCCGAAAACGCTTTCGTAGCCGTCGCCGCATCCGACAAGCACTGCGCGATGGCCCACTGGGGCGAAGCGATGGCGCTCTATCACCAACTCTGGGACGAACCCAAAGCCAACGTCGTGAAAGAGGGCCACAACGATCTCAAGCAGGCGCTCAAGATCAAGGCGCGCACCGAGCGCGAAACCGATTTCATCAATGCGGCTTTGCTCTTCTATGACACCAACAAGAAACTCAATCACGACACGCGCACGCGCCGCTATTCCGACGCGATGGGAAAAATGTACGAGAAATATCCGGACGACACCGAAGTCGCCGCGTTCTACGCGCTCTCGCTGCTCACCTGGGATCCGCCCGACGACAAGAACTACGCGAATCGCCGCAAAGCTATCGCCGTCCTGAACAAACTTTACGCCACGAATCCGGATCATCCTGGCGCCGCGCATTATTTGATTCATTCCGCCGATCGCCCCGAGCTCGCTCCTCTCGCGCTCGATGCCGCTCGCCGCTACGCAGAGATCGCGCCGGGTTCTTCTCACGCGATTCACATGCCGTCGCACATTTTTTCGCGCCTCGGTCTGTGGCAAGAGTCGATCGCGTCGAATACGGCAGCCGCCGCAGCAGCCATACGTGAAATCAACGCGCATCAGGCTGAAGCTCACTACGCATTTCATCCCATGGATTTCTTGCAGTACGCGTACCTCCAAATCGGCAGAGAGAAAGATGCGTGGAAGGTAATCGAGGATTTGGACGCAGTCCCCGATGCGGAACCCGGAACTCTCGCCGAGGTCAAAGCGTTCTTCACCGCGCGCTATTACCTCGAACTGCACGATTGGGCGCACGCCGCCGCGCTTCCTGTTCCTTCCATTCTGAAGCCGCGCGATCGGATTGACTCCTACTGGGCGCAGACGATTGGCGCTGCTCGCATGGGCGATGCCGCGGCCGCCGCCAAAGCATTCGAGAATTACAAATCCGTGGACGATGGGAACGGCGTTTACCGCGTGCCGAAGCCCGGTGAAGTCTCGGTCGAACGTCAGGAAGTGAACGCATGGGCCGATTACGCGGCCGGCAAAAAAGAAGACGCGGTACGAGAGATCCGCGCCGCCGCGGATCAGGAAGATGCCGACGCGCCCGAAACCGCTCTGATGCCAGCGCGCGAAATGCTTGGCGATATGCTCCTTGAAATGAACCGGCCCGCCGACGCTCTCGTCGAATACGAGAAAAATCAGAAGGAATCGCCGAATCGCTTCGACGGTCTCTACGGCGCCGCGCACGCCGCCGAGCTGGCCGGAAAACCCGAACAGGCTTCCGGCTACTATTCCCAACTCTTGAAGATTTGCGATGGCGGCGCGCACTCCGATCGCCCCGAGCTCGCGCACGCCAAAACGTTGCTCGCCACCAAATGACGCGGACCGGGCGCGAGTGAATCGAAATCAGCTTCAAACCATCCGGCTGATCATCATCGTCATCATCATTTTGATTTTTATTTTCTACCGGCTGCGCCCGGCGCTGCGAAAGACCGGCATCGCGCCGCAACAAATCAATTGCGGCGCGCCGTGCGGCGAGGAGCGCTGGGCGGTAAAGACTTTGACCGATGCCGATGCGGCCAGAGTCAATTTCAGCCCGCAATCCACGACGGTTGATTGGCTCGTATCGCAGTCCGCGCCCGGGTATTTGCCCGCGGACGCGCGCATCGCGCCCATCGAAACGCAAACGTACGCGGTCCGCGCGCGGCTCGTCGGTTTCAAGCTCGAAGAAGATCGCGACATTCACATCGTCATCGCCGATCTCGATAATTCCAGCGAGACGATGATCGTCGAGATTCCTTCAGCCGATTGTTCCGGCGTCTGCGCTTCTCCCCGCGTCGGCGACATTGACTCCGCGCGCAATTCTTTCGAATCCGCTTTCGGAAAGCCCATCGAGCGATTTCACCGCACCGGCGGAATCGTCCGCGTCACCGGCGTTGCGTTCTTCGATTTCCTGCATCATCAGACCGGCGTCGCGCCGAACGGAATCGAACTTCATCCGGTCCTGAGCATTCAGACCGAGTAATCAGAGAAGGAGAAAATCGAGTGCCTCGAGCAGAAGCCGCGCGCGCCATCGCTCAATGGCGAGACTTGGTATCGAAGCCTCACGAAACGATCGCGCAGGCGCGCGAGCTTGTTGAGGAATTTTACGCGCAATTCCCTGTGCCTGCGGACGTGAGCGTCGAGCATGTCTCGATCGCGAAAGCTTCCGCCGATTGGGTCGCGACACCGGGCGCGAATGCCGATCGCGCCGTGCTGTATCTTCACGGCGGCGCGTACGTTCTCTGCTCCGCTCATGCGTATCGCGAGATGACATCGCGAATCGCGCGCGCTGCCGCCGCGCGAACGCTGGTGCTCGACTATCGTCTCGCGCCCGAGCATCCGTTTCCCGCGGCGATCGGAGATGCTGTCGCGGCGTACGAGTTCATCCTCGCTCAGGGAATCAAGCCGTCGAACATCGCGATCGTCGGAGATTCCGCCGGCGGAGGACTTACGCTCGCGACGCTCGTCACGCTTCGCGATACCGGCTCGCCACTGCCCGCGTGCGCGGTTTGCATTTCACCGTGGATTGATCTCGAGTGCGCCGGCGGAACGATGGAAACAAAAGCCGCAGTCGATCCGCTCTGCACGCGCGAGTCGCTGATTGACGAGGCGCGGCTCTATCTCGCTGGCGCGAATCCGCGCAACCCTCTGGCCTCTCCGCTCTACGCCGACTTGCGCGGGCTTCCGCCGCTGCTCATACAAGTGGGGACGGAAGAAACGCTGCTCGACGATGCTTACAGGCTGGAAGAGCGCGCGAAAAATGCGGGAGTGCGCGTGACGCTCGATGTGTTCGAAGATATGCCGCACGTGTGGCACGTCTTCGCGTCGTACTTGCCGGAAGCGCAGCAGGCCATCGATCGAATCGGAGAATTCGTTCGCACACACACGGACTAGCCTGGCTGACACCGCTGGGAAAATTGCTGGAATTCGACCCGCGTTGAAAAATGTTCGCCTAAACAGCGGTCGCGGGCTGGAGCTTGGATTCGACTTTCGCGGCGTAAACGTGCCAGAAATTCCCCGAAGGCTTCATGAACTCGATTCCGATCTTTGTCCGTCCGCCCTGCTTGGACCAGACGTGAACGACGCGGCACTCGCGCTCTTCCTGCGTGAAGCTGTTGACGACGAGAATTCTTTGGCCCTTCTCGAGGTCGGCCGTCACCGAAATTCGCGCACCGTGTGCGTCCACGTTCATCGTGGTCGTGTGATCGCGAAACGGTTGATCGTCCGGCGTGCGTCCGTAGACGACAACCGGAATGTGAAGGGGGAATCTGCGGCTGCGGCGAACGTAGTCGCGCGCTTTCGACTTCTTTACAGGAGTCGCCATAGCCTAAACACGATAACGCTGTGCAAGAGCCGGCGCAAGGGTGCGTATCCGAAACGGCAACTTCTCGTGCGGGCCGGCTGGACGTGAACTTCGGTTCGGGAGTGCTTGTACAGTTGACGTGTGACGCCGTTCGTAGGACGTGCAAAGCGCGGAGGGGCCGCATCTTCGTAACTTACTGATTCCTCACGTCAAATGGGCTAGAATGAAACAACTTGGACGCGTATTATGGCATCTGTACAGTTTCTAGGTGGACTTTGGGCTCTCAATTCGGGTCAAATAGAGGTAAGCAGATTGGCAGGCAGCAATCACTTGGGAGGGGAAATCCCGTGCGACGATTTCTTCTGATATTCGCGATCAGCATGATCGTAAGCGTTGGCGCCAATGCCCAAATTCATCCAGCAACTTCGGCAATTGCGAGCGCTTCGCCTAGCCTTGCTCCGCCACTTCCCAGCGGAAGCGGTGATGGCTCGATTGTCAGCAGCGCATTTGAAGGACCATCCCGTTTCGAAGCGAGTATCGAATATAGCTGGACTCACGCAGAAGCAGCGCCGAATCTCAATTTCAACGTGAATGGGTTCGTCGGAGCGATTTCCTGGTTTTTCAACAGAGACATCGGCGCCGAAGGGCAATTGCTCGGCGGATGGGGCGGCGCGCCCACGAACGCGAAACTCGCCTTCGCCGGCGGCGGAGTCCACGCGCGCTTTAATCAGACGAACAAACTTCAGCCGTGGATACACGGCTTGATCGGCCACGCCCATCTGCATCCTCAAACGCTTTATGGCGGCCAGGGTTCGTTTGCGTGGGAGGCAGGCGGCGGCGTTGACTACAGGCTCATTACGTGGCTTTCGCTGCGCGTCGGTGCCGACGCTCTCGGCACGCGATTTTTCGGTACGGACCAGGTCAGCCCGGTCGTTCACGCCGGCGTCGTGTTCAATTTCTAGCGCCGGCGGTCGCAATGTGTCAGTGTCTTGTTGGTGCGGCCGGTTAAGCCCGGTCGCAGAATTTTCCGCGCCAACTTTTCGGGGGACGAGTTGCCGCGTAATGTCCGCTTAAACGCTTGCTAGTCCTAGGACTTAACTAGTTTCTCAAAACCAAGTGCCTTGACCGTTGAGATGGTTGCTGACGAGCACATAAAATGCCGGCAGCATGGGGGAGTTTCACATGGTCAGAGTAAGAGTAGAGGCAGGCCCGCGCTACTCGGTGCCTAGAAATCCCAATATTCCTGAGCAGCAGCTGGAAGACGTGATCTGCAGCAAAATTCTGGATATTGGCGGGCTGCAGCTGGTTTTCCCGTGCACCGCATGGCGCGACATCGGGGCGCCGCCACACTCCCGAGGTTGCGTAGGCTGGAAAATCTCCCACGAAGCGGGTCTGCTCTTCTTGCCGAACCAGGAGCCACCGACGGGCGAGGAAGCCGCCAAGCATGCGGCGAGCGATGGACTCGACACCGCGCTTCCGGGTGTGCCTGAAGTTATCTCGCTCATTTTGGGCGCGGGCATGGCTGGGCCGTGGCTAGAACGCGCCAAGCGGGACTCGCCTGACGCCAACATCAAGCTGTACCATCGCATGCTCAAAGACAAAGACAGTTTTTATCTTCCGTATGTGGAGATCGTGGAGGCGTCCGAGTGCCACACCTCCTCTTTTTTTCAATCGAGACGAACGTTCCTGACGCTCGTGAGGGAAACCGTTGCCGGAGATCGGTCCACCGTTGTGCTGCGAAGCCTTGGGGACGAAGGCCCTCCTGCCGCTTTCTACCTGAATAATCTGCGGCTCGAGGCCGAAATCAAGCAGCTTGTGGCGATCGCGCGCTTGAACATGCTGACGCCGTCGTTCTATGACGATTTTGAGAAGCATTTCGTTTCCCCGTTCGGCGAGAATTGGCGGGAGCATCGGGAAGAGATTTGGGACGGGCTTCACAAGGCAATCACCGCTCAACTGCGAAGATTAGATGTTGGTCCCGAAGGATTTGGAGACTCGACGAGTCCCAAGCTGGCCGCGGCGGCGCTGCAACTCCTCGCGCCTACGCTTCCCGCGTTCGTGCAGTTGTCCCCCGACAATCATCACATCGAAGTGCTTGAAGCTCGCGCGCAGAACAAACCGTGGCCGCCGGCCGCAGCGCCGAAGCGCGCTTCTGCATTCGATGTAAATGCGAAAAGCAGGGTTGCGACGTCGGGTGGCGCTAGCTGAGATCGCGCTCGCGCCGGATTTTGATTTTGGCGGATGGATGACGACTACCCGGCGATTTTAATTCGTACTGATGTTATTTCTCTTACTGGCCCGCTAAAATATTTGGAACTAGGATCGGCCCAGCTCTGGAGCGAAATCGAACGCTTCACGTAGCCAGCCGGTGAGCGGCTCCTCCACTTGGTCAGCGTGAACAAGCTTAAACAGGTTGCAATACCTTGCTTTCTTGGTGGGGCCGTGCATGGATGTGAGCCCTTCGATTTCACGAGGAAGGAAAATCCATACTTCGAGAAATGTCTTCTTTGGCCTCACAAAGAAATAGCAGACCTTCCTTGCAAACATGATCGAAAGGGCTGAAGCATAGATTCGCTGAGCGCCAAGACCGGTGGCGAAGGCACGAAGTTTTTGCCAGGCATCACGAAGATCCTCATCCAGCCCGTCAACCAGCTCTGCTTCGGTGAAGGGTCTTCCATGCTGAGCTTCCAAATGGAGAGTCACCGAGCCTTTTACATTTGAGGGGTTGGAGTGAGGCTTCCGGGCGGGAGAGCCTTTAGCCGGGGATTTAGACTTTTTCGAAAGCTTGGATTTGTTGAGACGTTTTTCGCTCGCACTCATTTTTTATGCCCGCCTGGACTTGGCGCGTGGTGTAACCTTGTCCCCGTCTTTTTTCTCCGCATAAGGTGAACGGACGCATGATACCACTCCGGTATTTCATCAAGTAGTGGCTTCAATGCCCCCGCCATTGGGGGATCCGCATGCCTTTAATTTCGGAGGGCGCGGTTCTTCCGGCGTGCGACATTTATTTTTTAATCCTGCTGGCTGCTTGGCGGAAAAGATTGTTGGGCTGGCAAACCGGCCTTGACACGGCACGGTCTTTAGTACAATGCTGACATTGTCATGAATGACTTATTGGTTTTGCTTCCGCTCTGGGATGGGCCGAAGCACGGATACCGGTTGAAGAAAGAAGCCGGACTGATTCTCGGCACGGCGGAGATTCACAATAACATCGTCTATCCGCTGCTCCGCCGATTCACGTCTCAGGGGCTCGTCCGCAAGAAAGCCGCGCCCGGCGATCGCGGCCAAAACCGCCAGGTCTACGCTCTCACGCCGCTCGGCCGCAAAACGGTGATCAAGCGCCTCCGTGAATTCGGCGAGCAGGATTCGCGCTCGCCTGAGGGCTTTTTGCTGCGCGCCGGCATGTTCGGAGTGCTCAAGGCGGCGGATCGAACGCGGATTCTTGACGAGCGCGAGCGAGCGCTCCGGGCGCGCGCTGCGTCGCTTTCCCGCATCAAAGACGAACTGAAAGTGGACGCGTTCGGCGGCGAGGTGATTCGTTATCTTCTCGAACGAATTCATATCGAATCAATATGGATCAATCGCCTGCGGCGAATGAACAGGAGGAAGCGATGACCCTTCCGCCGGCATTTCAAATCACCGAATACCTATGGGCGGCGCTGGGGTTGTATTGGGTGATCAACGCGCGGCAATCGGGCGTGACGAAGACGCCCGAGCCTCACGCGTTTCGCGCGCTTCGATTTCTGATTCTCGGAACAACGTTTACACTTTTGCTTTCCAGTTGGCTCCGAATCGGGCCATTGGCGTGGCGATTCGTGCCTGACTCTTTTGCAGCTCGCGCGACCGGCGTCATCATCACGGCCGCGGGCATCGGCGTGACGGTCTGGGCGCGCATTTGCCTCGGCCGAAATTGGAGCGACAAAGTCGTGATCAAAGAGGATCACGAACTCGTTCGCTCTGGGCCGTATGCTTACATGCGGCATCCGATTTATTCCGGAGTGTTGCTCGGAGTTGCGGGCACGGCGCTGGCGATCGGAGAGTGGCGCGGCGTCGTTGCGTTTGCGCTGCTTTTCACTACGTATGCGATCAAGGCCAAGAAGGAAGAGCGCGTGCTCAGAGGCGCGTTCGGCGCGGCGTTCGAAGAGCACGCGCGGCAGACGGGATTTCTCCTGCCTCGCATTCATTTCAAATCGCAAGGACTACAGACGCGATAGATCGTGAGCCCTCGCGGCGCTGCCTAGATGGGACGGGGAAGCTCGCGAAAGACCGGCGATTCGCGCTTTTCGATTCCCGCTGTCGTTGTTAGACTATTTAATCTAATTTCCAGCTAAATCCATTCAAAGGAATAAAAATGAAGAAAATGCTTTGCGCCATCGCTGTCGTTTTGGCCGCCGCGTTCGTGGCCGGCGCGGACACGGTGGCTCTGAAAAATGGAGATCATTTGACCGGAACGGTCGTGAAATCGGACGGCAAACAACTGACGCTGAAAACCGACTTCGCCGGGGAGATCAATATTCAGTGGTCGAAAGTAGCGGAACTGGCTACGGAAAAGCCAGTCTACGTTGTCACGCCGGACAATAAGGTTGTCAGCGGCACCGTCACTACGCAAGGCCCGGATCTCGTCGTTGCGACGACGAGCGCGGGTGCCGTGCACATTCCGCTCACGAGCGTCGGCGTTGTGCGCTCGGAAAGCGAGCAGGCCACTTACAGTCACCTGCAGCACCCCGGACTGCTTGAGGACTGGAATGTTGGCGCGAATGTCGGCTTCGCACTCGCGCGAGGCAACAGCGATACGACGAATCTATCGATCGGATTCACGTCGGCGCGCACGACCTTGCGCGACAAAATTTCGGCGTATGCGAGCTCGATTTACGCGCAGAGCAGCGTCGCCGGCGTCTCGAGCGTCACGGCCGACGACGTGCGGGGCGGCGCGCGCTACGATCGCAATATTTCCTCGCGCCTTTTCGGTTTTGGGAGCGCCGACTTCGAATACAACTCGCCTCAAGATCTCGATCTCCGCGGGATTTACACCGGCGGCTTCGGATTCAAGGCGATCAAGAACGATGCGACTTCGCTCGATTTTCTCGTGGGCGCGAACTACACGCGTGAAGCGTATTCGACCGGCTTGGACCGCAACATCGCGGGATTGACGCTTGGCGAGGATTTCACGCACAAGTTCGGCAAGTCCACGACGCTCACGGAGCAATATCTGATCTATCCGGAGCTTTCGGGCGGGGATTTCGGGCAGTATCGGTTCGCGTTCGATATGGCGGTGACGACGAAGATCAGCAAGTGGCTTGGATGGCAGACGACGGCGAGCGACCGCTATCTGAGCAATACGATTCCCGGCACGAAGACGAATGATTTGATTTTGACGACGGGGCTCACGGTGGCGTTCACGCACTAAAGGCGCATGGATGCCAATGGGCCGAGGTTTCGCGAGGCAGGGGCCTCCCGGCTTCGGGCCAGTCGAAATGAGGCTCGCCCGAACTCAATGACCGTACTTCTCTAGTCTCCAGACTGACGCGCGGCGCTTGGCGGTTGCGAGTGGAGAAATGAGAGGAGCGCGAGGGGCCAGAGGAGGGGCACCACGCGGGCCAGGGCTTCCATCACATCGCGGCCTTGGCGGGGGCCGGAGGGCGTTATGACGAACAGGCGCTCGCGATTTGTTTCTGGAGGAATATTGTATTGAGTTTGCGCGGCGTGCAGATCGATGAACGATAGAGAGTGAAAGATGTCGAGCGCGCGCAGCACGTTTGTGATTCTTTGGAGCCGTTCGGAGTTGGCGTCGTATATCAGCGTCACCGGCGCACCGAGATGCGCGGCTGCGCGGCGGCTAATCCAAGTCCAGGCTCGCTCCATGTCGGCGGGGTAGATAAACAGAACGTATGCCGACAGAACATCCCATTGGAACATCGGAGTGTTCAGGGAGTATTCGAGACACAGATGGAAAAATAATCCGAGCGCCAGAAGAATGTACCGCAGATCCTTAATCCAAATCAGAACGCCTAAAGAGAATTCCAACACCAGGGCCCACCAAGTCGCCAACTTCAGTATCGCCGGGCGGAGAAACCACGAGGGCAGAGGGAAACGGCGAAGCTGATCGAGATGATAGACATAATAGAGCGCCGTTCCGTTGATCCACGGGGCGCCCTGTATCTTCCAGCAAAAAGACGCGAAATACAGGACTGACAATTCAAACTGAATCATGCGCTGCGCCCACGGGCTGCGCGGTTGTAGTTCAGCGCCTTCCCTCCCCCGCCAAATCCGGACGAGGCGATCCACGGAAAGAGCCGCACCGGCGGGCGCGAACATCAGGAAGAAGCCTGCCAGCCGCAAGAAAGTATCTCCGCCATGAGTGATATAGAGATTTCTTTGCTGTATCGAGGCGAGGCCGATAAATACGATTATGGAATTCAGGCGGCTGAGGAAACCGATCGTCAGGAGCATCGCCGACGTCAGAATGATCCAGAATACGGCGTTGATCCACGAGTCCGTTTGCGGGATGACCGTGAACACATTGAGGCGCATTCCCGGTTCAAGTTTCTGCATGGTGGAGAGTGATACCCACGCATGCGGGCCATACCAAGCGAGCCAGTCAGGCCGAAGCAATAGAAGAGTGGCGATGACCAGCAGGCCATAGATAATCCGAAACAGCGCGATGGGAATGGGCGATTGCGGCGTGAAGAAAAAATCATTCCACGCGTCGAGCAGGGATCTGAATCTCACTTCAAATCCTCAGGATTGACGTGATAGCTGTAGAAAACATTTACATCCCAAGCGCCGCGATCATAGCCGCCGTCCGTGCGCGGAATTATGTCCGACCATCGCACGACCAGTAAGACCGACTGTGCGGGATTCGAGGAGTCGCTGGTCAGCCGCGCAATGTGGCGTGCCGCGTCCGGCCACAACGGGGCGAAATCATTATTTTGGAGATTGTCCTCGTACTTGCGGTAGCGCTCCTTGGAGTAGCGCTCGGCTAGGGTGAGGTCCTCCATTCGCGGAAACGACCACAATTGAGAGGAACGGTTCTTGTAGAGAACGATCGCTTCCATATAGGAGTTCATTGATTTCGGATTCGGCGCAAACATATCCCAGGATTGAAAGAGGCCGGACCAGATGAAATATGGGCGTATCGCGTTTTTGCCAATCGCGACGAGCGGGCTGCTGACCGGGATGGACCAGCAAGCGATGGCAAGGATGTGGAAGATCAAAAACGCGTTGATGGCGATGTATTTTACGCGCTGCATCGCGCCGGCGCGCTTTGGCGGATTGCGATTGGCCTTGGATTCCGGTGTTTGAAAAGCCATGAGTTACCTTTTATAGATAGGCGGCTTCGTCGTTTCGCTCCACTCTGCTAGTTAGATGATTATTCCTGACACATTAAAACGATTTTTCCGCTGACGGAGGCGCGCTCGAGCAATTCGTGCGCGCGGCCTGCTTCGCGCAGCGGCAGCCTCTCTGCAACGGCGGGGCTGATGGATTTCTCTTGAAGCATGACGAGCAATCGCGAAAGATCCTCTCGAAACCAGCCGGGATGTTTCTTCTTTTCGGTCATGATGTTGTACCAGCGCGCGGATTTTCCGGGGACGAGGCCCGCCAAGCCGAGCCACGCGAAGCTCGCCAGGGCGAGTAGCATGTTGCGGCGCCCGTCTTCGAGAGCCGCTGACATTCCATAGCCGACAAACCGTCCGCCTGTGCCGAGTGCGCGATAGGATCGCAGCCAGTTGCGGCCTCCGATGGGATCGAATGCCGCATCGGCGCCTGCGGCGCGCTTGACGAAATCTTCGGATTTGTAATCGATGGGAATTCCCCCGAGCGAGGCCACTAAATCGTGCTTGGGCTTCGATGCAGTGCCGTACATTTTCAGGCCGATGAGCGAGCCGAGTTGCAGCGCGGCCGATCCCACTCCGCCAGCGGCTCCGTGAATCAGAACGCTTTCGCCCTGGCGCAGCTTGGCCATGCGATGGATCAATTGATATGCGGTGGTGTAGTTCAGGACGAGGCTGACGGCTTCGGCGGGATCGAGGCGGGTGGAAACTCGCACCAGTTCGGACTCGGGGAGCACGATGTAGCGCGAATATCCGCCGGTCATCGTCAGCGCGGCGACTGAATCCCCGGGCTTCCATTGCGTAACGCCGGATCCGCACGATTCAACAATGCCGACGATATCGTAACCGGGAGAATACGGCAGCGGGGGAACGCCCGAATAGAATCCGCGGCGCATCAGGACGTCGGCGAAGGCGACTCCGCACGCAAGATTCTGAACGCGAACTTCATTCGCGCCGGAATCGCGGATATCGTCTTCGATGACTTTGAAAACTTCAGGGCCGCCGATGGCGCTGAGGACGACGCGGGTATTTTGCATTGGCAAACATATTAGCCTAAAGCAGAGCGTTTGGATGTGTCGCGTCCCGATAGCTCGTTCGGAACGGACTGGCGCATTAAGGTGCGGACGGTTCCCGACGTGTCGGCAATCAAAAAATCTGCGCGGCGCCTAATCTCGTTAGGGAGTGGTTTTCTTTTTGCCGAGAAGGCCGCCGACGGCGCCACCGAGTTTTGTCACGCCTGTGTCGCCGAGCGCCGCACCTGCCTCCGATTTCATGATTCCGCCGACGTCGGGAACGAATTTCGGATCAGACGTGGTGCCTTCGATTGAGAAAGGTATGCCGGCGTTCTTGCCGCTCTTGGCGGTGAGAAGACTCGCCGCGCCGCCACTCAAAATCGCGCGCATTTTGAAGTTGAGTGAACTATCGGCGCCGACGGTCCCGCCGCCGGTCAACTCGCCGATGCCGGACGCGACCGCGTCGAGGTTTGAAATCTGGATCCCCTCCTGCGCCACGCGAAGATCGGTATTCATTTTCTCGATCGTCGTGTCCGACGTTTTCGGCAGGCCCGCGAACGAGCCGAGCGCGGACATTTTCGAGCCGATATCGAAACCGGTGAGCTTCGCATTCAATAGGCTCACGTGTCCCGTCGTGACGAATTGGTTCGTCGGTCCTGCGGCGACCAGATTCATGCCGAGCGTGCCGCTCTGCAGGGACGCTCCCTTCGGTAACACCACGCCGAGTGTCGGCAGAATGCCTTCGAGATCCTTGACGGGCATGTTCTGGCCTTCGATTTTCAGGTTGAGCACCGGCGCCTTCCCTTTCAGGTCGTAGGTACCCGAAAGATGGGATACGGCGGTACCGATTTTGACGGTGCTAGGATTCAGAACGCCTTCGCTCTTTTTCAAATCGTAGTTAGATCCAAAACTGATTTCGATGGGCACGGTAGCGGGCGAACTATTTTTGACGAATTTCATTTTGTTGAGATTCACGGTGCCTTGAGTCTGGGCTTCGCCGGCTTTGGAGGACAGGGTGGTATCGAAATCGACGAAGCCGCCGATTCCTGCGCTCGCGTCGACGAGGCCAGCGCTCGCGAGATCGAGGCCGCTGATAGTCAGCTTCGCATCGATGGGGCTCATCGCCGCGTCGGAGGCATCGACAGGCCCGACTTTGCCGTCGAGTTTCAGATTGCCACCGCCGGGGAGCTTGATCGTGAGCATCATGGGAAATTGGGAGGTCATCGCGACGCCGGAGGCGGTCAAATTGACGCTGTCGTAGACGCTGCGCTCGGGCGAATTCGTCGAGCCGATGGTAAGGCGGCCATCCTTCAGCTCGAGCTTGTCGACAACGAGATTGGGCTCGCTTCCGTCTGCTTGCGGAGGAGGCGCGGGCGCATTATGCGCGGCGGCTGATGTAGGAGCGGCCGAAATGCCGCTCGCGCCGAGCGATGAAAAATTCCAGCGGCCTTCCGGATTTTTTAGGAGAATTACTTCGGGGCTTTCGATCGTAACGCCAGTGATGTGGAGCGCGCGCGAGAAAATCAGCGGCAGAAGATCGACGCCGACCTTAAATGATTTTGCTGTCAGGAATGCCAATTTGCTGAACGCCGGATCGTCGGAGATCGATAGATTGTCCGCGGAGAGCGAGCCCGAAAAAATCGAGAGGCTGAGGTCGCCGACCTGGACTTGACGCCCGAGAGCGGAGGACAGCTTTGATTCGATCGTTGGGCGGAAGCCGTTGACGCTGATGACGAACGGGAGAATGAGAACGATGACGACCAACACGGCAACGGCAATGAGGATATAGCGCAGATTGCCCTTCATGGTGACCCTCCGGAAAATGTCGCGGTGGCTTGCCGCGAATTGCTGGCGCATTCTAGCACAGGCGCGGGATTAACTTTCTTGGCGAGGCGACGACGTGAATGCGGCCTGCGCACTCTGGCCCCGGGACAAAGAGACGAAGTTTCGCGAGAACGCAGCTTTACATTCATGAAGTGCGGCGATACTTTTTGATGAGTGAAAGCTACGAACTGGGAATTTGCGAACCGAGCGATGGTGTTCGGGCTGATATTTGCCATCACATTTCCGTTGTACGCATTCGATCAACAAAATTCAACGGCGACGCTGGCCAATTGGCTTGGCGGAAGGCTGCATTGGGATGCTGAGTTTATCCTGCGTGTCCTGTTCGCGTTCGCCGCTGTCCTGCTCGTGGTGGCCGCCTTCATCCGCACGTGGGCGTCGTCGTATCTTCAGGCGTCAGTGGTGTATGCGTCCGAAGTGAAGAGTGCGTCGCTGATTGCGGATGGGCCTTACCGCTACGTACGCAATCCACTTTATTTCGCCAATGTGCTGATGATCATCGCCGTGGGCAGCATGATGAGCCGGCTTGGATTCGTGGTGGCAGTGGTGGCGATGCTGGTGTTCTGCTACCGGCTGATCTTTCGCGAGGAATCTGAACTTCAGGCGAGCCAGGGTCAAAAGTTCGCGGAATACCGCAAAGCCGTGCCGCGCCTGTGGCCCTCGCCGTGGCCGCGCATCGCTTCCGCTGGACGTCATGCCAAGTGGAGCGAAGGTTTTAAGGCAGAATCGTGGTACTGGGGATTCGCGGCGTCGCTGATTGCCTATGCGATCACACTAAAACTTTGGATCTTTTTTGCGATTTTGGCGGCAAGCTTGATCTTGTTCTGGCTGACCTCAATGCGGGGCCAAAAGAAATAAAGCGTGCGAGTGTGGCCGCGTCACGATATGGCCAGCTGATGTTTGTGGCCGCGCACGACCCGGCGAAGTCGCAGGTGGGATTATTGAGGGTGTGGCTAAAGCCGCTTAGTCGTAGAGATGAATTTCGATTTCGTCGTTTTCTTCTGCGGAGGCGTCGGGCTCGGCGTTGGGCTCAGGCTGCTCGGCAAACGAATTCCTGCGACTGTAGGCCAGCCCCATGATTCCGGCGAAGATCAGCATGGGCGGAAAGAGCATGATGAGAATGCCGTGGCGCAGGGCGGCGATTAGTTTCGCACCGGACGAGGCCGCGCTCTGATAGCACATCGCGCAGCCTTGCGCGTAAAGGGCCGAAGGGCTCAAAAAAAGAACGCACAGCGACGAAACTCCTCGTGCGAGACTTCCGAGGCGGGACTGCTCGTGCCTGGCAGACTTGCTCTTCATTTTCGAATTATCTATGTTTGAGCCGGCAAACACAAGCGCCAGTCCACCCACGCGCGTTGATTCAACCGTCTCGTCAGTTATTTCAGCAAGCTCATGCTCGCCATTCGAAACGCGTCCGGCCAGATATGGTCCATCATGAATAACACAAAAATCAGGATCGGTACCAAGGACCAGAACAGCTTCGAGTTTTCGTACTTGAGGTGCATGAAATACATCACACCGAGTCCGGCTTCGATGAATGCGAGGCCCAGAAGGTACACTAGGAGAGTGCGAGCGGGAGGGTGTTGAAGCGTCAGCACCACCTCGATTCCCACGATTACGAGAAGTCCGATCCAAATCGCGACGTCGAATTTCATGCCCGGCACTTGATTCGACATGACTGCTTCCTCCCCTTCTGGTCCAGCCTCACCTCAGCGGGTGTTCATAAGATAAAGCAACGGGAAGACGAACATCCAAACGATATCGACGAAGTGCCAGTAGAGTCCGGTGGTTTCGATATGGTTCGCGTCCAGCCGTTTGCTGCTATAGCCGAGGGCGATCACGGCGAGGGCGGCGACTCCGGAAATCACGTGCAGCAGGTGAAGCCCGGTGATGCCAAAAAAAGTCGCCCCAAATTGCGGATCCCCACCCATCGGATTCGAGTGCAGACCCCAGCCTTCATGAAACATCTTGAACCACTCGCGTATGTGGAGCGTGGCGAAAATCGCGCCGAGCAGCATAGTCATTCCGAGCCAGCGGAAGACCTTCGGCCTATTATCGGCCTTCGCGGCCGCTACGGCGGCGAGCATCGTCAGGCTGCTCGTTAGTAGGATGAACGTCATGATCAATCCATTGACGAGGGTCGGCGAAAACTCGAACGGCGTGGTCCAGTTCAAGCTCCCGATTCGCAGAAAACCATATCCGAAAAGAAGTGCTGCAAACGTAACTGCGTCGGAGGCAATAAAAAGCCATATCGTCAACTTTTTCGATTGAATGCCAAAGGGAGACGCTTCCATCAGGGCTCCGTGCCCTTCTCCCATCGTTGAATCGCTCACGGCTCCTCCCTCAGTCTTCTCTTCCGAGATCCTAAGTCTTCTGCTCTACCTTTTCGGGCGACACCTGCATCTCGTAATCGCCACTGGAACCTTCCACGTCGTAGTCCATCGGGCCGTGGTAGACCGTAAGATGGCGCCCGCCGAAATTATCGAACGGCGGCGGCGAAGAGGTCGACCACTCGAGTGAGGTCGCTTCCCAAGGATTGTCCGACGCCTTCGGTCCCCAGAAACGCGAGTAGACCAAGTTGTACAGGAAAATAAATTGGGCCGCTCCGGTCAAAAGAGCGGCGATGGTGATGAACTTGTGAACCGGGATCAGCGGTATCAGGAAGTTATCGGTAAACGCCGCATACCGCCGGACATTACCGGCCAGTCCCAGATAATGCATCGGCATGAAGATGGCATAAACGCCGATAAAAGTTAGCCAGAAGTGCCATTTACCCAGCGTCTCGTTCATCATGCGGCCGAACATCTTCGGAGCCCAGAAGTAGGTGCCTGCAAAGATCGCGAAGATGGCCGCGACTGCCATCACGAAGTGGAAGTGAGCGACGACGAAATACGTCGCATGTAAGTAGATGTCAATGGAAGGCTGCGCCAGAAAGAATCCGCTGATGCCGCCGCTGATGAATACAGAGACGAAGCCAAGGCAGAAAAGCGCTGGCGTGGTAAATCGGATCCTGGCGCCATAAATCGAACCCAGCCACATGAGCGTAGCCACTGTCGCCGGAATTGTGATGAGCAGCGTCGGCACCGAAAACAACAGCGCCGAGAACGGATTCATGCCGCTCAGGAACATGTGATGTCCCCAAACCATGTAGCTCAAGAAGGCGATGGCGATCATGCAGCCGAGAAGCACGCGCGAGCCTCCGAGCAACGGCTTCCGCGTGAACGTCGGCAGAATGTGGGAAATGATTCCGATGGCCGGCAGGATGGCGATGTAAACCTCCGGATGACCGAAGAACCAAAAGAGGTGCTGCCAAAGCAGCGGAGAGCCTCCCGAATGAGCCTGAAGATTATCGCTGACCACCAGGCCACCGGGAATGAAAAAGCTCGTCCCGGCAGTCTTATCAAGAATCAAGAGAATGCAGGCGGGAAGAAGAACGGCGAACGCGAGCAATCCTATGCAGGCCGTGACGAACCATGCCCACGTGGAGAGCGGCATCCGCATCAGCGTCATGCCCTTTGTGCGCAAGTCCAGCGTGGTGGAGATAAAATTGAGCGAACCGAGCAACTGTCCGATGCAAAAGATTCCGATGGCCGCCGCCCAGAGCGTCTGTCCGAGAGCCTGGCCGGGCCCGGCGTCCTTGCCAACGGCGCTCAGCGGCGCGTACGACGTCCAACCCGCGATCGGAGGGCCGTCGGCCACAAAGAACGCCGTGATCAGCACCAGGAACGCGACCAAAGTCACCCAGAACGACATCATATTGAAGCGCGGGAACGCCATATCCTCCGCACCGATTTGAATGGGCAGGAAGTAGTTGCCGAACCCCGCGAACGGTGCATTCGTGAGGACGAAGAACACCATGATGGTTCCATGCATCGTCATCAGCGACAGGTAGTATTCCGGCGTGACAACGCCGCCCGGCGCGCCGTTTGGCGACAGCTTATCGAGAAGTGGAATCGCGAGCGTTGGCCATCCCAGATGGAGACGCATCAGCCAGGAGAGCACCATTCCGATAAACACGGCCACGAGCGCCAATCCGTAGTACTGCAGCCCGATCACCTTATGGTCGAGGCTGAACACGTGTTTCCGGATGAAACTCGAAGGCGGTGTGAGGTGATGTACTGCGGCTTCCGACTGAATGTTATCCATTTGCCGACCTCGTAGAAAAGGTCTTCATGGCCAGCCGCGCACCTGCACGGCAGCGCACGAGCACAAAGTCTGCTGCTACTGCTACTGCTACTGCGACTGCGACTTCAGCCATTGATCAAATTGATCCTGCGGCAACACCTCGAGAAATGCCCTCATGCCGTAGTGCCCGAGGCCGCAGAGTTGGGTGCAAACGATTTCGAACTTTCCCGTTTTCGTCGCCGTGAAATGAATCGGAATATCGAGTCCGGGAACGATATCCTGCTGGACCCGGAGCTCCGGGACGTAGAAATTATGAATCATGTCTTTCGAATGCATCGTCAGCAAGATGGGTTTGTTGACCGGCACGGTCAGCGATCCGACAATGATGTCGTCCCGGGCGGCAACGTCGTTCGCGGGATCGAGACCGAAATAGTTGCCGTTTCCGTCGCTAATCTTGTCGGGATGAATCTGGCCGAATTGCCCATCCGGCCCGGGATAGCGGAAGTAAAAGGCAAACTGCTCGGCCTGCACATCCACATGAAGCGCGTCTGGGGGAGCGGGAACGAAATACACGTCCGCCCAGACTTTGGAGCCCACGAACGAAAGCGCCAAAATTTCCAGACCAACGATAGCGATTCCCGCAACCACCAGCGGCGTCGAGCCGCCGGGAAAGTACTTGATCTTGCGCGGCGTCTTCGTGTCTCCGTACTGCCATGCGAAGATACCCAAAATGATCTGAGAAAGGACGAACAATATACCGGCCTCAACCATCGTTTCGTTGAGCTGATGATCGATGCGCTGGCCGAGTGCAGTGATCGGTTCAGGCGGCCACCAGGTATGCGCGACGATGAAGTAGGCTGAAACAAGCGTGATGATGATCACGACTACCGCAAAAAGTTTCCCCATGACGTTTTCGGCCTCTCAGCGCCCACAAGTGCAACCACAGGACGGCCGTGAGAGTACGCCGCCTCCTTCATATCGAATACGCTGAACTTATCCGCCCGGGTGAAACGACGGCTCAATACAAGTACGGCGTCACCTTAAAGGAAAAATTGGCGGCTTTCGTCTCGCCCGCCGCTACCGTGACGTCCTGGTTCTGAAAGCCATACTGCTCTTGCCAGGCCGTGACGGTGTATTTGCCCGGCGCGAGTCCGGTCAAGCTGAAAGAGCCGTCCTGACCGGTAATCGCGTAGTGCGGAGTCTTCAGCACGACGAAGTAGCCGTGCATCCACGGATGGATGTTGCACTTCACTGGAATGAATTCAGCCTTATCCCACTTCGTGTCGATTGGGGGCGTCCCTGGGGGCTGTGATTTATTCCACTCCGAGTTTAGCTTCGGCATGGGATGGATGTTGTGGGCGACCGGGTCGTCGTTGGAGATGGTCAGCGGCTGACCCACTTCCATCGCGAGAACATGCGGCACGTACGTGCAGCCCTTCTGGTCATATTTCACGCTTTGGGAAGGCGGCGTGGTTTCGTTGCCGGCGCCCGCCGAAATGTAAACCACCACGTATTGAAGAGCGTCCCCCGGGCCGGTCGTCACCGTCTGAACCAATTCGGGTGGGTTGTGTTCCTTGGCGCACACCGGCTCTTTCGACATGTCGATCGGCTTCATTTTCGGCGGGGTCCCCGTGTAGGTAACTTTGCCTTGGATGGTGGCTGTGCCTGCCGGCGGACCGGCAAGGACCACCATCGCGGAACCAGCAATAACTACCAATGCCAGACTAAGAAGATATTTGCGCATGCAGCGCCTCCATCTCGTGTCAAAAAAATCGCGTGTTAGAAACCTCCAGCTGCGATTGTTCGATCCTTACTGTCCGGACCCTGGAGCCGCCTCGGGACCAATGGGCTTGAGCTCCTTGGGATGCTGTTGCAGCCATTGGTTAAAGGTTACGTATTCCGGCGGTTTCAGCGACGTCATTAGCGTTCTCAAGAAGTGAACGAGATCCCAGGCTTGGTCGGGCGTGATCACTCCGGCAAATGAGGGCATCGGAGACCCATCGAGGCCGGTCATGAAGATGCGGTAGAGGTCCGTGTTTGTCGTCCCGCACATGAACCGGTCGCCGGTGGCGAAGTTATACGGCTTGATAGGGAATCCTTTATCATCGGTGAGCGTTGATGCAGAGGGACCGTCGCCGCGACCTGCCGGCCCATGACATTTCCAGCACTCGTTCTTCTGGAAGAGTTCGCGACCGCGCAGAATGCTTTCGATTGTGGGCGGCGGCTCAGCCGGGATCTGAATCGGCGTGCCAGGCTTCTCCGTCTGCCATCTCGGCGAGAACGATTTGACCATCGCCACGAGATTCGCTCGCAGATCAGGTCCGAGCGGACGCCAAGACGGCATGTTGGTGGTGACAAAGCCGCGAGTGATCGCGTTGAACAAATCGTCATCCGTAGGCAGGGTACCAGTAGGAGTCGAGCGGCACTTGAAAATCGCCTCCGTGAAGTCACGGGGCTTGGGATCAATCCACTGCGCGTTTTCGCCAGTGCCGTCACCCATCGGGCCGTGGCATCCAACGCAGTAACGCCGGTAGAGTTGCGCTCCAGAATTGACAATTCCGTAAGCGTGTCCGGTCATGCCGTCGACGTGGCTCTGTTCCGTTGTCGTTACCGGCTGAATGTTATGGTCAATTTGCGCGAAGCAAGGAGTCCCGGCCGCGAGAAAGCAAAGCAAAGCCACGCCGGAGAAGAATGCCACCACTGTGTTTTTCATTCTCATTGGAGGCCTCATCCCTCAAAACGCAAAGTCAAATCCGATCATTAAACTGCTGCTCCACACCGGAGTGTTGCTGGGGTTTCCGCTGGGGGCGGGAGCAGGCGGCAAACCCACACCGTCCGCGCTAAGTGGAACGATGCCAATTGACTTCGTGATGGAGAATTCGTTGTGGAAAGCAAGACCCGCCCGGCTGAACATGATCGGGTACCAGCGATAGCCGACCGAGTAGGCGTCGATGTTCCCGAGATCGCTGGGATTCGTCGGAAGCGCTTGTGTCTGCATTCGGATCGCCTCGTAACGTCCGACAAACACGAGTTGTGGGCTTTGGTAGTATTGCGCTTCGACGAACGCGCCATTCCACGATGGTGCCTGTGCTCCGGTTGGAAGCGTTCCGTTCGAAGGCGTTGACGTGCCCAGGAATACGTTGTCGTGAGCGTGCATGTAGAAGGGCATGATGTCGAGCTTGCCGATGTAGAATTCGGAAGCGACGCCGACACGATAGAACGGCTCGTTTCCGATTCCCACAAGCTGAACACCACTCGAAGTTTGGTAGTACGTCGGGCGCTGACCGGCGTAGACGAAGCCCTGGATCCTGGACGCCCCCATGCTGTCGTGGCCAACCTGAAACGCCTGATCGAAGGTTGCGTAAACGTCGTACGTACGTCCGATCGCGCCGCCGCCGCTCTCTACCGAATTCGTAAAACCCACGCCGCCCTCACTGCTGCTCAACACCGCAATCGAGTAGCGTGTATAGCTGTTGGCGTTGTGTCCCATCAATTCGATACCGGACTCGTTGTCTCCGAGTCCGAAGTTGTTCGAATCTCCGGGTGGAACAAAGTGATATGACTGGTAGAGTCCGCCGTTCCCAGAGAGGAACAGGAAGCGCTTCTCAGAAATTAACTCGTTGAGCTCGAAGTGTCCAAATTTCAGATTGAACCACGGGCTGCCCTTGAGGTTGTCGAAGCGGACGTAGGCATTCTCGAAGTGCCACGTCGCGGTCGAGTCGGTCGTCGGGAGAATCGACTCTGTAATGTTCTTGTAAAGAGTTCCCACCAACCAAAGGTCCATGCCGGACAAGTCGAACCCATGCTGGGTTACGTTGCCCGCAACAATCGTACTTCCAGTCCCGCCGCCGGGGATCGAATCCACCTGCTGATTCGTCGTGTGCTCGAGGTGCCAGTTCGGCGTGATTCGAGCCGTTACGGGGAAATAGGCGTTGTTCTGCCAAATGGGAGAATCGCGATCGTTCCCGATCTGATAGCCGCGATCCCGGAACGCGGTTCCAAAGTCATTCAGCTTCGGCCAAGCGGTGTGACACGCCGAGCAAGGCAATCCATACTTGCGGGCAAAAGCAGGCACTGCATTAATTCTGTGAATTGGCAACGTGTATGCCGGTTGGCTATCGCCCACGATCAACGCGATCACAAGAAACGTAAACGCGAAGAACGAGCTGACCAACGACCAACGGATGTTCATCGTGCCTTTAAGAGACAACTTCACCATGCTGCCTCCTGTTTGATCTGAAAACGCGAGAATAATTGTGCTGAGAGAATTTCGCCTGCGACGGGCGGGTAGAAAGAACATGAACACACGGCGAGGCAGGTGTGATGGTAGGACCAATTACAACTGGAATCGCTTTTCGTGAGCTGTGGTCTTGAGTCAAACACGGATCAAACCCTCTCCGCCCAGTGAGAGCAACCGTGTTACAAAACTGCAAAATCGAGGAGGAACTTACTTCCGAAGCATTTCGAATGCAAGGAATTTTTTATGGATATCATCTTAAAGTCTACGTACTAGAACCTTTAGCGATGACCCCAGGTCAGCCGCGACGCGGGAGCCACTTGCGAAAAACCCCGCTGGCATGCCACTCTTCAAGTCGCGCTGCGATTGGGGAGCGGGGAAACCAATCGTAGCTTACGAGCGTCATGGTCAAACGAGGCAGATGTCGGAAGCGCGAATCCATTGAAGACCAAACTCGATTTAACTGACACCCGTCGCAACGTGGCCGGGTCCATCCGCCCCGTCGAAGGGAATCCGGGATCCCGTCTCCGCAAGAGGCGCCGGTGTGAGCTGCCTTTGGTGGGGCTGGCGCTATCGTCATTTCTTATCGCTTCTGTACTTTACGGATTTACGCCCGATCAGAAAAGGTCTGACTCCACGCTCCTGATCGAACTTCCGGCCCCCGAAGGCGAAGTGCTCCAGGCCGTGCGTACAATCGTGGAAGATGGAATCATCCACGGAACGCAGATGTATGCGAAAGAACCGATCCTTGATGGCGCGGCGCCGGCCGAGGCGTTCCCCTATTTCGGCAAATGGCAAGGCGGCGGGCATGTCTTTTATAAGGTTCGAACCGAGACGATTGCTCCACAACACTTCAGGGACACCGCCGATATAGGCACTGTCGCCGTGAGATACGTGGTCGAAGGCCTCAGCGTCATGAACACCCGGCTACAAATTGACGCCATATACATTCAGGGCGTGGGAGGTCGAGTGCATGCGTCCGATGGCACTGTAGAAAGCAGCGAGTTCAGAGAGATCCAGGACAAGATTCGCGCCATCGAGTACGAGAAACGGAAGGATGCCGAAGCCCTGAAAGCGCGCGAGGCCTACGACGCTGCGAATGCGACACCCGAGCGGCAACGCGATGCAGAAATTTCACGGCTTCAATCGGCTGAAAGCGCATTGCAGAACCTCCAGACTCGCTACCACAATCTGCAACATGAACTGGAAGTCCGCGTGAAGGATCCGGGCGCTGACCTGAAGACTGCGCCGTTCCATAGCGCCACCGTGCTGCGGTCACTTCCTGCGAACTCAGAATTGCTCGTGCTTATCGTGACTCCATATTGGTTCGGCATCGAAACCACCGACGGCGCGCATGGCTGGATCAGCCGCAGCGTGGCGGAGCCGTTGCAGTGACGCGCGGCAATTGCGGCCGCGCGGCCGCGCTCACTTCCGTCCTGGCGGCCGTCATCCTTATGTTGGCTGCGTGCACGGCCTTCGGACAGGCTGCG
Organism: uncultured Acidobacteriota bacterium; assembly: GCA_963838705.1. Taxonomy (GTDB): domain Bacteria; phylum Acidobacteriota; class Terriglobia; order Acidiferrales; family UBA7541; genus Palsa-147. The sequence continues at coordinate 800,321 of CAWIRU010000009.1, forward strand.
CCGATCGTAAAAACTTTCAGCATTCCCAAGACCCTCGTAGACAAGGCGCTGCAGGGCCTGCACTCCGCGGCATCGGGCCGACTGCCGACGCTCGACGGCTTCGTGGACTCGACCGAATCGCTCGAACATTACGAGCGCGGCTTCTATCAGTGCGAGATCGTGTCAACAGACATTGGGAGCGGTGAGACTTCCGTGCGGGTCGCCGCGAAGATTACGGCCTGGTACGCCGACCCGGGCGGCGGGCATTCGGGATATCGGACTCTGGTGTCGAATGGCCGAATCGAATCCGATTTTCTCGATAGCCTCGCTGAAGCGCTCGGGACAAAGGCTGCCGCTCCGTCGGCGGCGGGCGGAGCGGGCTCCCCGGACGCAGCGCGAACCGCGACGGCGCCGAAAAAGCCTGATGGCGCTCCCGCAGCGAGCACTTCCGCAACAGCGCCTGCGAAAGTAACTGCGCCGCCTTCACCAACGGGCGGCAAATCCGCCAAATCGCTCGCCGGCGAGACTTTGGAATCCATCCGCAAGAAACGCGAAACGGCAGAGCGGCAGGTTCAGGACCTTAATGCGCTGATCCAAAATCTCGAGCAAATCCGGCAAAACCAAACGCATCCGGACGATCTTTCTGTCGTGAAGGAATCCGGCACGGCGATCTACGCGAAGCCCCAGACGAGCGCCGAAGTGCTTATGACCGCGGACGCGGGCGATGAATTTCCGATTGTTGATGCGCCAGGCGGGTGGGTGCACGTCCAGATTTCAGGGCCTTCGCGGGGATGGATTCGGCGCACGCAGTTGGACATGCCCGCAGGATTCGCAAATGGCACTGACAAGGCCGAGGTTGAATCCGACGCCGCGCCACTCTTCCGCGTCAGCCGCGAGGATATCGGCCCGTTTGCGGGATCGTGGGGATTGCTGAAAGACAAAGTCGTAAAGATTATTTGGGTCGCGCCGATTGACCCTGCCGCTCCCCCGACGCGCGCCCAGGTTAAGCGCGAGTATGCGAAGTCACTTTTCTTGAAAGCACTGCGCGAAATTGCCGCGGACCCGACGGCCGTGGCCGGAGTCGTGGTGGTCTTCGATTCCGCCGATGGAGGGCAAATCTCGGCCACCGTGATCAGCCTGAAGAAACTCAACGCCGGAAACATCAGCGATGACGACTTTTGGAAAGAATGCTCGCTCGATCCCCCGGAGTCGTTTCAGGATGCGGCGAAGGAATAATTCGCCGCTCGCAATTCTTTCGTTCTTGCGATTCGCGCGGTTAGCTACCTTCAAGTTTATGCGAGGGCGGGATCGGAGCGTTTTAGCGTGGGGAGCGCCTTGATGGATTTTCCGGCTTTCTCCTGAGCGAGCCGCAAATCGTAAAGCGTCTGCAGATTGAGCCAAAACTGTGCACTCGTACCGAAGAAATGAGCGAGGCGCAGCGCGGTATCGCCTGTGATGGAACGCGTCCCGTTCAGAATCTGCGTGACGCGATTCGTCGGTACGCGGAGCTTTCGCGCCAATTCGGCCGCGCTCATTTCGAGTGCTTCAAGTTCTTCCGCGAGGTGTTCACCCGGATGGATTGCGTCGAGTGCCATGGCGGTCCTCCTCAATGATAGTCAACAATCTCCACATTCGATGGCCCCGGTGCCCGGTCGAGCCACTCGAAGCAAATCCGCCATTGATCGTTAATGCGGATGCTGAACTGACCCTTGCGGCCGCCCGCGAGCGATTCAAAACGGTTGCCGGGCAAAGCAGCAAGGTCTCTCAGAGACGTGGCGGCTTCCAGACGGTCAAGCTTCAGCCGCGCAGAGCGCTCAAATCCGGAGAACGCACTGACCCGCTTGCCGGCGGCGAAGTCTCGTGTCCGCTTGTCGCGGAAGCTGACAACCATTGACTGATCGTATCAAGTGTTATGCGTTACGTCAAGCATAATGAATTGATCCCTGCCGCAAAAAACAAAAGGCCGGCCCTTGCGGGGCCGGCCTTTGCTTTCGTTCAATCAACCAGAGTGCGCGTTCTTTTTACGATCGCGAGCGCGGCTGTTACTTGGCCGGAATGTAGCTCAAGTCCTGCCGGAACTGGATGAGCTCGCTGTACGTGCCCTCGATCGAGCTGTTGAGTCGCTCAATCACTGACATCGCTTCCTGTTCGCCGAAGGCCGCGCGCAGTTCGTCACGCAACGGCTTTATCGCCGGGTCGTCCGCCATTGAAGCCCAGTTGGCATGATCGTACGTGAGGACGTACGTGCCGCCGGGCCCGCCGTTCACCAAGCGATACCACGAATAGTGCGCTGGCGAATTCATCTTCTGCCGCGCCTCGTGCACTTTCGCTACAGCACTGCGGAAGTCGTCGCCTTTTCCATAACGGATGTGAAAAGTGATGACCTCCGTATACTTGTTATTCATGTCGGTGGAAGGATTGCTCCACTTCGGCAAAAACTCGTAATAGGCAGTTTCGAGCTTCTCAACCGAGCCAGCGACCGACTTTCTGTATTGTTCGAGGTCGGCAGCATCCGGCACCGAGGGTTTGTCCATATCCGACCAGTTTTGGCCGAAGCGACCGACGACGTAGGTTCCGGTATGTTCGCCGGTGAGCGTTTCAAAAACATAGAGCGGCTGGGAATCCTTCTGCTGCTTGTGCCATTCGATCTTTTGTTTCCGGCCGTCTTCGTATTGTTTGACCATGCCGTTTTTCGGCGTCTGGAATTCCAGGCCGACGATGTTGCCTGGCTGCGATTGCGCTGTGGCGGAAAGAGCAACGAGTAGCAACGCACCAATTCCTGCTGTTAGCTTAAAAAATCTCAAAATTTCCTCCTGAATTTGACGAATCGTGGGGCCGAAACAGCGTGGCCTAACGCGCCGTGAGAGTATCCCGCAGGCCGCGGTCTGTCAAGCAAAGCGCCGCCCAGTGTCGCTGCGAAATGAGAATGTCCGGTTTGTGCAAAGTAGAAATGTCCCCTTTTCTGCAAGCCAGGTGGACCGACAGAAGAGGAGCGGATCAGCATGAGGCAGCACGAGCGGAAGCGGTTGAGGATGCTGCGGCAGGTCGACGAGAGTCATTTGAAGCGAGCCGAGGCGGCGCATCGCGAAAGCGGCGGCGGCGGGCGCACGAAAGAAAATTGCCGCGACGCGCGCACAGTAAGTCGGATCCAGGATCACATCCAAGAGCCGCGCTCCGCCGCCCGCATGCCACGCAAATTACCTAGTGTGACGAGGGTTATCGTGATTGCGCCGGCAGAGCGTCCTGGATTCCGGCGCGGCGTGCTACGCGAGTTGATCCGATGACCGCGCTGCGATACGAATAGGCGTCCCGCGCGTTTGCCAAGCTGCGCGGCGAGTATACTATCGGGCGTGAGACGCCTGATGCGAACGATCAACAGAGGCGCCTGCGCGACGTATCGAAGAGAAATCATCGCGCTCTCCATCTGCGCCGGGCTTGTGCTGGCTTTTTCGCTTGTCGCGGCAGCCAAAAACAAAGATCCGACGGCGACCGGAATTCACGGCCACGTGACGGAGGGCGGCAAGATCCCGGTCTCGGGCGTCCACGTGAAAGCCATGAACGAAAAAAACAAGGCGGCGATCAGCACCGACACGAACGCGGACGGCGAGTTTGCGCTGCCACATCTTCCATCAGGAATTTACGACGTGACATTTCAGAAGGACGGATTTGAATTCTTGTTGTATCCCCATATTCGAGTGAGCAAAAACCAGCCGATTGCGCTCGACGTCGCGATTCATCGAACTACCGGTGTCCCGCCGCTGAAACAATCGAATTAAGACTAGGCAAACTTCAGAACTTCTTGAACTGCCCGATGGGCCTGATCGATCGCGGCGTCGGTGTAGGCGTGCCCGGCCGCGTCGGAATTGGCGATCGAGATGCGGCCAAAGGGTTGCCGGCCGGTTACGCAGGGGCGCTCTTTCCCCGGCACGCGGGGATCGGAGAGCGATTCGTATTCGTAAGCGTAACCATGCGCCCAACGATTCACAGTGATCGCGGCGATATCGCGCGCCGGATCGAAACCTTCCGAACCGAGCATGCGCTGCAATTGATCGCGGATCTTGCGCTCGATCACCGAGAAATGCGTCGAGTAAAGCTCGGCGCGGCCGTAGCGATACTGGTCTCGCCGCGGCTGGCCGGGCTGGCAAGGCGAGCGAAGCATGAAAAGCACCATCGGCTCGTCGGGATGGCTCGGGAACTTGTACTCGCCGATGCTGACGGGAAAATCGAGCGCCACGTAGGTGTGATAGCTCGCAGGCGCGACGATGTGGTGGATGCCAAGCCTTTGGAACGCTTGCCAATTTTGAATCGCAACGTGCGTGTAAAGGTACGGAACTTTTACGCCGAGATGCAGCGCTTCCTTTTGTGGGCCGGGCAGATCCGGACATAGATACGGGATCATCATGTTGTAACAAGCGAGGACGCATGATTTCGCGCGAACCGTCTGGAGTTTTCCCGCGTGGACATAAGCCACTTCGACTTCCTTCGCGGAGTCAGGCGCGCCTACGTGATTCGCGCGAACCGCCGTGCTGTTTAACCGTATTCGGATTGTTGAGCCGGGCAGATCAAGCCGCGAGTAATCGGCTCGGGCGGTCACAACGTCTTCCATGGTGTGACCCGGCACGGAGCCCGGCACAAGCGACCGCACAAGAAGGCGCGCGATCGAAGCGTTGCCGTCGGGAAAATGAAAGATGTAGGGCTCGGCCTTCGGCATCTCGCCCAAATCCATGCCGTCAAAGCCCGGATACGTGAATGAGAAATAGTCATCCCAGGCATTGAAACAGGTCAGCGCTGAAACGCAGTCAATTCCCACGCCGAAGAGATCGGCGGGGTAAGTCTGGAAGAAAGGCAGCGCGTCCGCATGAACTTTGCAGAGCTTGGTGAGAAAGTCCGCATAGCTGATTCCGGAGAGGCGCTGGCGCTTTTGTTCGCGTGACAATCCGGGCAGATAATCCACTTTTTCGGTGTACACGCGAGCGATATCGCGTTGCGCCTGCTCGGAGAGCGGAGACTTGGCGAGGAAATCCGGCCATGGCGTTTTGCCCATTCCGGTGACAAGCCGGTCGTCTCCAAATGTTTCGCGATCGAAGAAGCACGCCGTGCCGAGATTCGAATAGAGCTCGCGATCATAGTCTTTGTAGAAGCGCTGCGTGTCGATTCCCAATTCGCGCAGCAATTGTTTGGCGACTGCGCTGTATTCGCCCGGGCTCTCGATGGATTGAGTTCCGCCATTGCTGAGCAAGAGCCGGTCGCCGACATGAAATTCGTTGCGACGGGCGTGGCCGCCGAAGTCGTCGTGATTCTCAACGATCAGGATTCGCGCGTGCGGCCCGGCATGGCGGCGATAAAAGTAGGCGGCAGCAAGGCCACTAATTCCGCCGCCGACGACCACGAGATCGTACGATTCGCCCGTGCTCTCCGGCTTGGACGACGCATCCCAGAACGCGCCGTCGCGAAGCCGATGCGCAATTTCGAATGAGCCGGGATGATCTCCGCGCAGCCCAGTCAGGCTGGGGGGCTGGTAGCGCGGATCTCGCGGCGTGATTCCCTGTTCAAGGAGCGGATCCTGCGCCGAGCGGTCCGGCCCCTTGTTCTGCGCGAAGGCATGCCCCGAGGGCACGAGCGATGCCCCGATGGCGATCGCGACGCCATTCAGAAAATCGCGGCGCGCAATCTTGCGATCCATGCCCAATTCGCGATCGCGCGAATCCTCACTCATCCGTTCCTCCGAGAGCGGCTTATTGCGGAGTTTCTTCTTTAACTTTGTGGGATTCTAGCAAGGTTTTCGCCGACAGCTTAGAGGAGAAATGGCGGCCGCGAGAGTGGCGGCTCCGTTTCAGCTCCGCGCTTTGTGAAATTCGAGCCTGGGCGTACACTGGTTCTACCCCCGCCGAGCGATAAGATTTGGGCAACGATTTCCCAGACAAATCGTTCAAATATCTTGAGGAGTCTCGAAGCATGCAGATGGCGAAACTTGGGATTGCTCTCGTTATTCTCGCGCTCACGGCCGGGGCCGCGCAGGCGCAGAAGATCACGTCGGACTACGACCCAATCGGTGATTTCGATACGTACAAGACATTTATGTGGATTCAGCAGCCACAGGACGGGGACGGGACCGAGATCCAGCGCGCTGTAACTTCGGAGTTGACGGCGAAGGGGTGGAAGCAAGTCGCCAATGGCGCGGATGTCGGAGTCGCCGCCAACGTCGCGAGCCAGAAGGTGCGCACGCTCGATGCGTTCTACGGTTCGCTTCAAGGTTGGAATTGGCACCGCTGGGATCAAGCCGACACGAGTTCGAGCCCTATCGAAAACTACTCTCCCGGAACCGTTATAGTCGATTTGTTCGATGCGAAAACGCGCCGCCTGGTGTGGCGGGGTATAGCTATCGGAGTTTTCTCCGCGAAAGGCGGAGGCGATCACGCCGACAAGGATTTGCAGAAGCTCTTCAAGTCATTTCCGCCGAGGTGGGATCCGAAACGTTCGATGGCGTTCGGCGGAAGTTGAACGATCGTCTTCGCAAGGGCGCCTGCGCGCGATCAAAGTTTTGCCACCGATTCCCGGATAACGCCCGCCGATCGTAATCAACCCAGCCCGTCAGCGGCAAAGCAACGAAATTTCCGTTTGTTCTAATTGCCGCTTTCCGCGCCAAACGGGTGCGCGCATGTTTACCTATTACTCTCCACGGCATCTAAGTAGCTGGGGGCTGGACTACACTGGAATCATGGGAATGCGACTCGTGAGCCGTAAGGCGTTCTCGCGCCGGCGGCTGCTTAAGGACTTAGCTCGCCTGGGGGTGTGCCTGCCATTCGCTGCCCGCGGTTCATTTCTCCCCGTCCGCGCATCGGCTGCGTCAATCGAGAATCCGCTGGTTCCTCGGACACGCACCGACCTCACCGAAGGCGAAGATGCGTTTCTCGAAGACTTAGAACGAGCCAATTTCCTCTATTTCTGGGAACAGGCGAATCCGCAGACCGGCCTCGTGAAGGATCGCTGCAACGTCCGTGCTCCCGACGCCCGAGTGCTCGGAAGCATCGCGGCGACGGGATTCGGCCTCACCGCACTTTGCATCGGGGAGAAACGCGGCTACGTGTCGTCGCGTGAAGCTCGCGAGCGCGTCTTGAACACGCTGCACTTTCTGCGAAAGAAGCTGCCGAACGAGCGCGGATTTTTCTATCACTGGGCCAACGTGAATACCGGCGAGCGATTGCTGCAATCCGAAGTCTCGTCGGTCGACACGGCGATCCTGCTCTGCGGTGTCCTGACCTGCGGCGCGCACTTTCAAGCTCCAGAAATCAAAGAGCTCGCGCACGAAATCTTCGCTCGCGTGGATTGGAACTGGCTCTCGGAAGACACTCGCGTTCTCCCGCACGGTTGGACTCCCGAAACCGGATTCCTGCAATATCGCTGGGACAGCTACAGCGAAATGATGATGATTTATCTGCTGGGCCTGGGCTCTCCAAGCCACCCGCTTCCGACCGAGACTTGGGACGCCTGGAAGCGCACGATGTTCGAATACGACGGCATCCGGTTTATCGGTTCGTTCGCTCCGATTTTCGTGCATCAGTATTCCCAGGCATGGTTCGATTTCCGCGGCAAGCGCGATCGCTACGGCGACTACTTCCAGAATTCGGTTCTTGCGACTGATGCCCACCGGCGATTCTGCGTCAGCCTTTCCAAGCAGTTCCCGGACTACAGCAACGATCTCTGGGGAATCACGGCGTCGGACTCGCAAAGCGGCTATGAGGTGTGGGGCGGCCCGCCGAAAACGGGACCGATTGACGGGACCATCGTTCCGTGTGCGACCGCCGGCTCGCTGCCGTTCCAGCCCAAAGCCGTGATGCGCGTGCTGCGCACGATTGACCGCCTCTACGCCGTGGGGACGCGAAGCCGCTACGGATTTGTGGACGCGTTCAATCCGCTGACCAACTGGTACGACAGCGATGTCATCGGAATTGATACGGGCATCACGATGGTGATGGCCGAAAACGCTCGCACCGGATTCGTGTGGGACACGTTCATGAAAAATGTGGAAGCGCAGCGCGGCATGGATCGAGCGGGATTCAAACCATACCAGCCATCCACGACCTCAGAAGCAACTCAACTCCCTCCGGCTAGCGAACCGACGCAACAGACAGTGTCCGTTCCTCACTGAATTTCAAGCAAGGCTAGCCCCTGAGGCGGAAGTGTGACTATGACTCGTCCGCCGGTCAAAGGCGACTCTTCTGGGGCTGGAAGTGCGGCCGCGCGACGAAGCTCGGTTATTTGTTGTGGGGTTGGATAGGCGGGCCGCCCCATGGCGTCGTAGGCGCTCAGGGGCGAGCCGTGAGTGGAATCCACGCGATAAACGCGAACGCGGCTTTTTTTCGAATCCTTCAAGTTGATTGTGATGGTTTTTGGCCGGCCGGCGTCTTCCGGCGGATAAAGATTCCACAGCGCGATCACCAACGCGCCATCGCTCCGCTTCGTGATGAGCGCCGACTTCGAATCTACGGGAATTCTTTGGTCGCCGAGTTTGTGCAGCACTTTGAATGCGTTGAACGCCGGCTTCGGCAAGTCGTCTTCGGCGATCAGCCCGAAGCCTCCGTAAAACGGCTGCTTGACGACGCCTTGCTCTTCGAAGACGTCCGAGAACGTCCAGTAGGAAAACATTTCGGCGAGGCCGTCGCATTCCCGGATCGTGTTGGCGAGCCAGGGGCCCATGAACACGGCATCCGTTACGTCGGGCTCATTCTTATAGCTCGCGTTGTACTCGCTCCAGATGATCGGCATGTCCGGGCGCGAGGACGCCTTTACCTGGTCGTGAACCTTTTGCGCCGCGCGGCAGACCATGTCGGCGCGCGGAATTTCCTCTTTTGTGCCGAATACGTCCGTAGACAAATCATTCGCGTACACGTGCGTGGAAACAAAGTCGGCTGGAATGTTGTTCTCAGCGATGTGACGAATGAAGCGATCCGCCCATGCTGCCTGCGCGGTCGCTGGGCCACCTACGCGGATTGCGGGACTTACGCTCTTCAGCGCCTTCGCTGCAGTGTCGTATAGCTGGTAGTAGGTCTGTTCTTTTGGCTCGCCCGCCCAAAAATCGAGATTCGGTTCGTTCCACACTTCAAAATACCACCGTGACACTTCATCGGCGCCGTAGCGATCAACGAGATGCTGCGCGAAATGCGACACGAGATCGCCCCATCTAGCCCAGTCTTTCGGTGGCGAAACGTCCGGGTGGTACCAGAAAAAGTGCAGACTTTGCCGGGCCGCGAGCTTTTGCGGCATGAAGCTTAATTCCACAAAGGGGCGCACGCCGTTCTCGAGCAGGCCGTCGTAAATCTGATCCACGTAAGAAAAATTGTAGACCGGCGCGCCGTTCGCGTCTTCGTCATACACGCCAACTTCATCGTGAAAAATGGCGTGGAAGCGCACGTATTCGAAGCCGGTGGCCTGCTTTACTTCGCGGAGATCGCGGCGATAGCTTTCGCGGAGAGAGAGAATCGCGCGGCCCGAGCCGAACATTCGCTCCCAGAAATGAGGAAATGGCCTGGCCGCAGCACTCGGATCCACTTCGATGGTTTCCCGCTGCGCGGCACCGGCTTTCTTTTCCTCTTGCGCGCGTAATGCCGGGAAAGTGATAGCGACGAGAAGGAGTGCGATCGCCGCGCTGGGAACGACTCGTCTCAACGTGTTGTGTCCTCAAATCCGCGCGGAGAGTGTCGCACAAATTATTGGATGTCAAGGAAGTTTGGGGATTTTTAGGTCGCAGGCCGCACGGGCACGCTCAAATCCGGTGACGACGAGCTCCAGGATTGCGCCCGTTGCAATGCCAGCCGGCCGTGCCCAATCAAGGTGGAGGCAACCGCCCCGGCGATCTCGGAAGGCCGCACTTTGAGGAGCCGCGGCATCCGCTCCTGCAGGATTCGCTCCGTCGCGCCAACCATCGGCTCCGCGTGGAACCGGCGCTGCATGGAAGAATTACAAAGAACGCTCGCCGCCGATCCGAGGCTCATGCCCTGATGGTGAGCCATCCACGACCGTACAATTTCGAACGGTTTTGCGGATCCGATTCGGCCCGGCGTGAAGTCCGCGGACTCAAAGAAACCGTACGCGCCAACCAATCCCATCTTCTTGAGCTTTCGGAGATTTTTCATCGAGCTTGCCGCGTCAACCGTAAGACCCAGGAAACTCGAATACGGCGAAACGACGAGGTCGCCGGAATCGTCGTGGCTCAGTGCGAGGCCCGGCACGCCGTAGGCCTGATAATGATAGAACCCGTCCGGATTTTTCTCGCTCGAACACGATTCCGAGATTCCCCACGGAATTGATCTCGAGCGAGCGTATTTTTGCTGAGAACGCAGCGACTCGCGCTGGTTTTCCTCGAGGAGCGAGTTCGGGTACGACTTCATCCAAAGGCCGGGCAGCAGGTACTCGAACATCGTTCCGGTCCATGAAAGCAGCACGGGGGCGCTCTTGAAGATCGTGTGCGACCGGCTCAGACGGAACCAGCTTTCCTGAGGAATTTCGCCTTTGGCGATTGCCACAAAACACGCAGCTCTCGCCTCGGATGCGAGCAGATCGTAATGCGCCTCGTTCAAGCGATTCAAATCAGCGTCAAACCCAATGGATAGCAGCTTGCGCTGCGGGTTATACAGGAATTTGAAATCCATCGCGGCGACGAATTCATCCACGTCCTCGGCGATATAGTCCAGGTTCGTGCTTGTCGCGTCACACAAATTGGCCGAGCGGGCAAGCGCGTCGCGAAGAAGCGTGATCGCGGCTTGCGATTCGCTATCCACATCGTCGGCGGAAGCGAACCAGCGGAGTTTCTGGTCGAGCGTTCGAATCACCTCCCGCGCGGATTCGAGAGTCATCGCGCCGGGATCTATTCCGTCCTGGATTGGAAAGTCGCTGCGCAATTTTGCATACACGGGAGAAAACCACGGCGCGAAGTCATAAACCAATTCGACCAGCTTGCGCGCGCGCATGTGCATTTCTTGGGCCCACCACTTGATTTCGCTCGCACAGTTCGAGCTGGACACAGCTTCGTCGAACGAAGCCGCCTCGATTTCGATTTCCGGCAACGCTTCGAGCCATTTCGTCGCGGAAGCCGCGAGCGGCGTCATGCGATGCTTCAGCGTTTCGAGTCCCTCGACGAGCTCCGGCTCTTTTGCGCGCAGCAGGATTTCGCTGATCAGTTCAACGTGATCAAGAATGCCGCGCCACAATGATGGGTCGAATACTTTCCGCGCCTTCGCGTCCAGGCATCCCTGCTTCAGCGTCCAGAGCGAGCAAACGAGGTTGCCGCTGTCCACCGTTGACACGAAGCGTGGCGGCACCGCCTCGAGCGTCAGCGTGTCATACCAATTGTAGAGATGGCCGTTACGCTTCGGCATCTCACGGACCGTGTCGAACGTTCTCCCGATCGCAGCAATAAATTCCGGCAACGTGGTGAATCCGAGATCGTTCGCGGCCAGCCGGGACGTCAGCAGGAACCCCAGATTTGTCGGCGAAATGCGGTGCGCGATCCCCGGAGCGTCCTCCTGAACGATGTCCGGAATCAGCCAATTCTCTTCGGCGGTGCTGTACTCGCGGAAGAAGCGCCAGGTACGCAGCGCGGCTTGGCGGAGCATCGCCTGATCGACTGCGGTGATGCTGCTGCGTTTCGAGCGCCGCGGCTTATCGAGCCAGCGGGCAATGGCATTTGACGAGGCCCACAGCATCAGGAAAGGGGCGGCCACGATGAGATCGAAGGGCCTGGTCGCTGCGATCAGCGCCGCAATCGCGAGTGAAAGCAGCGGAGTCCATTCCAAGTAAAGTTCGACAGGGGTCGTTCTTGCCTCGGCAAATTCAGCTTCCGCCGCCGTCTCCCAATTTAACATTCGCCGGTGCGTGACCCCCATCCGGACGATTGTGCGGACCACGGCATCGAGAGTCACCAGGGTCTGGTGGCAGAGAAACGTCAGGCGGAAGAACAGCCGCAAATTCGCGCTCACGAGATCGGAAATCGTGTTCCACCAAAACTCCGGCGAGAAGAGAGCGCGGCGCGCCCTCACGATGCCTATCGCGGTATGCAGAAACGATGGAAGCGCGACGATCGCGAGAGTGGCGAGCGTCCAGTAGAGCGCCTTGCCGGGCAGAACCAGCCATCCGCACACGAGAAGCGCAAATGTCGCAAACTCGGTAAGGCTGCGCCGCAAATTATCCAGAATCTTCCAGCGCGAGACAACATTGAGCGGATTGCGAACACTCCGCCCGGAGGCGTCCGGCACGCGAGGCAGCATCCAGCGAAGGATCTGCCAATCCCCGCGCACCCAACGATGCTTGCGTTTGCTGAACGCGCTGAAGCGAGAAGGATAATCGTCCACCACTTCGACGTCGGAGATCAGGCCCGCGCGCGCGTAGGCGCCCTCGATCAGATCGTGGCTCAAGATGGCGTTGCTCGGGAAGCGATTCTCCATCACTTGCTGAAACGTCGTGACCTCGTAAATCCCCTTCCCGGTGAACGAGCCTTCGCCGAACAAATCCTGATACACATCTGAAATCGCGCGCGTGTAAATATCGAAGCCCGTCTCTCCGGAGAGAATCGCGGACATTCGCGACTTGCCCGCCGATTTCGTGCAGATATCCACGCGCGGCTGAAGAATGCCGTAGCCTTCTACGACCAAATTTGTCGCGGGATTAAGGACGGCGCGATTCAGGGGATGCGCGATGGCGCCAACAAGCTTGTGAGCCGCGTCTCTCGGCAACTGCGTGTCGAGATCCAGCGTAATCACGTAGCGAATGTTCGAGAGAAGCGAAAGATCTCCCACTTTTTCCGTAAAGCGGTCGCCCTTATCGAGCAGCAACTGGTTGAAATCGAGAATTTTTCCGCGCTTGCGCTCCCATCCCATCCAAACGCCTTCCGCCGGATTGAACATCCGCGGGCGGTGGAAATGGAAGAATGAGCCCCGGCCTTCGTGCGCGTATTTATCGTTCAACGTGCGAATTAGATCGGAACAGAGGCCCGTCAAAACATCGTGCTCGTCGAATCGCGTGGGCGAATCCGGAAGGTCGGTGAGGAGCGCAAAGTGGAGATTGGCATCCCGATTTCCAAGAAAACGAATCTCGAGATCCCTGGCGGCACGCTCGACCTGCTCCGCATTAATGAGCAGCATCGGTACCGCGACCATCGTCGCGCAGTCGTTCGAGATGCCTTTCGAAAAATCAAGGCGCGGCAGTCTTTGGGGGCGGACGACAAGAGTCGCCAGGAGATTTACGGCGCTCACCGCGCATTCGACGACGGGCAGCAAGAAAAGCGTCAAAACGAGCAGACCCGCGAGGCGCGCCGCGGAAAAAGCGAGAATCTGATTCATCAAGGCGAGCGTGACGACTTCAATCGCAATGAAATAAAAGAGCTCGGGCCAGCGCAGCGTGATTCCCTGAATGCGCTCAAGGATCGTGAAATGATAGCCGATCGCTTTCTTCAGGGTCATCAGGCCGTTGCTGACAAGATAAAATCCGACGTGCGACCTGCGCTCCCGGGCGCGCGCCTCGGCCGCGCCATGAGGAGCGGACGCAAGCGCGATGGCCTTCCGCGCAATTTGCTCTTCGCTCCAGCTTGATCGCGCGCTAAAACCGGCGACGATCTTGCAATAAGCTTCGCGGCCCTCTGCGTCCATTCTCCCGTACGCGTTGGCGGGATCTTCGCTCAAAATCCGGCCAGTCGAGCTGACCGCCTCGAAAATTTCGCGCCAGTCGGTATCAACGATGCAGCGCAGGGTCGCGACCAGCGTCTGAAGCGATTTGCCGGGTTTTTCCGCCGCGGGCGATGCGGGAGCGGCGTCCGATTTCGCGACCGCCGCGATTCCTTCCGCGAGCTTCGAGACGCGTTCCAGGACGGCAAGCTGCGAGAACGGCCGCAGCAATCCAATTTCCGCGAACATCAGCGAGGATTTTTCTTGAATACCATTTACGAACGCCGCGAAAATCGCGCCATCGAACTCGAATTGCGCAGCGCGCATGAAGCTTTCCGCCGCCGCGAACGCTCGTGGCAGGCGCTCCGCTCGAGCATCTTCGATTTGCGGGAGATCTCGCGCCGAGGCCAGCGATTCGCGCACTTCCTGCAAGCAAAGGCGGAATAAATTTGAATTGTCGAGCAGCCACCGCGCGTCCACTCGCCGGCCGATTTCGGTCCGCGCGAGCTTTCGCACGGCCTGCACAGAACTGCGCAACGAAAGGTCAATCTGCTTCCGCCGCTCTTCGAGAGCCGCGGCGTTGCCTGTTGCAGCGACGGGTTTCCACGCGCGTGCTTCGCGGACGGCGAACGCACACAGCCGTTCCTCGCCGCTTTGCGAGCGGAGAACCGGTTTCTGCCGCGTCACCTCGGTCTTGTGGACTTCCGCGATGGGCTCGGCGAGCGAGCGAACAGGTTGCCGTATCCCAAGCGGATATTGATCAGCAGCAGCCATCTAGTGGTGTCCTCGGAATGTCATCGGTAACTCGTCGCCTGCAACTCGAACATCTCCGCATAACGCCCGCCGCTCTTCAGCAGCTCGTCGTGCGGCCCTTCTTCGCTGATTTTTCCGTCTTCCATCACCAGAATGCGATCCGCCATACGCACGGTGGAAAAGCGGTGAGAAATCAGAAGCGCCATTTTTCCTTCAGTCAGCTCCGTGAATTGCCGGAAGATGTCGTGCTCGGAGCGCGCGTCGAGAGAAGCTGTCGGTTCGTCAAGAATCAGCAGTTGAGCATTTCGCAGATAAGCGCGCGCCAGCGCCACCCGCTGCCACTCGCCGCCGGAAAGATCCACGCCGCCGTCGAAGCGGCAACCCAAAACCTGTTCGAAGCCCTTGGGCAGCCTCTGAATGATCGGATCCGCGAGGCTCTTGATAGCCGCGTCTCGAATTCGCGCGGCGTTGGCGCGGTCCTCGATGCGTCCCATGGCGATATTGTCCGAAGCCGTCATCTCGTAGCGCATAAAGTCCTGGAAAATGACGCTCGTTTCTTTCCAGAGGTCTTCGAGGTCGTATTCGCGGAGATCAACGCCGTCGAGAAGGATTTGGCCGGACGTGACGTCGTAGAGGCGCGTGAGCAGTTTGACGATCGTCGTCTTGCCCTGGCCGTTCTCGCCGACGATGGCGATTCGCTCGGAAGGTTCGAGACGAAAATTGATGTTGTTCAGCACCAAGCGCTTCGTACCGGGATACGCGAAGCAAACATTCCTGAACTCGAATCCGCGGCGAATCGGCCTCGGCACCGGCAGCGCATCCGGCTTGGAACGAACTCTTGGCGTGAGCGAGAAGAAATCCAATAGATCGGTGAGGAACAGCGCTTGATCCGCGATGCTCGAAAATGTCGAGAAGACCAGCTGGATGTTGGAACTCGCGCCAGCGATTGCGCCCGTCAGGAAAACTAGCGTGCCAATCAGCAGCACGCCCGCAACGGCTTCATATACGACGTACGCGTAAGCGCCGTAGTATCCAAGCGTGCCAAGAATCGCCAGAAACGAGCCGACGAGCAGCCGGCGCTTCGCCAACCCCAGCGTCTGATTTTGCAAGTCACTCGAAATCGTGGAGTAGCGGCCCACCAGGAACGGGCCGAGGCCGAAGAGCTTTTGCTCTTTCGCGCTTTCCTTGCTTCCGCCTAATACGCGGAGGTAGTCCAACTCGCGGCGTGAAGGTGTTTGCTGGAAGCTCAGCGAATATCCCAGAAACGCAAAGTGCGTCTCGCCAAGAAATGTAGGCACGATGCAAAGGACAAGACCGAGCAAAAGCCACGGCGAGAAAAAGAAAATCCCAGCCGCCAAGCTGACGGTCGTAATCGCTTGCTGAACCAATCGCCCGGTGGACTGGATCATTCCCAGACGGTCTGTGCCCTGCACGCGGGCCCGCTCCATCTTGTCGTAGAACATCGGGTCTTCGTACGAGGAGAGATCGAGCCGCGAAGCGTGCTCCATGATTCGCGTGCTGATATAGCGCGTGTACTTCTCGGCGAGCGAGACGTCGCAGTAGTCGAGCAGCCGCCCGTGGATCGTAGCCACTACCGCCAGCGCAAATTCCAGTCCAACGAACCACCAGAAATGCGGGCGCAGCGGGCCCTGATGCGATTGGACGATCTGGATCGAGTCAATGATGACTTTCGTCACCGCCAACATGGCGAGAGGAATGAGCGAAACAACCACGCGGAAGAAAATGCTGGAAACGACGGTCGCCGGCGCAGCTTGCCAAACCATGCGCATCAGCGGCGGGATATTGTTCAGCGCTTGAAGGCGCTCCCGCCACTTGGGCCGCGGCGCTGGCTGGATGATCTTTGTCGCCGTGCTCATGTTCGTTAGAGCTCCACTCTTAGCTGGGGTTTCAAGTTTCGACCCGGCAGCGGACGCACACCCCGATTCCATAAGAAATCGAAGTAGGAGAGGAAACTGGGCGTGGCACAAAACCGCCGTCGCCTACATTCGCTTCCGTCGAACGGCCTCGTCCGGACCTGTCGAAATCGGCTGCGAACAAATCGAGAGACTTTAAAGGACCATCCGGCAGGGACTGCCGAATAAGTCTCGAGGTCGCTCGGTTCCTAAATCCCCTCCCTTGTGCCTCCAAGAGAGAAAGCCCCCAACCTGTGAATAGCACGTTCGATGCCACGGAGTACTACGAGCTAAACATTTGAAAGGAGGTCACTTAACAAATTGCACTAGAACTTTCGCTATGATTTTCTTTCGCCCCGTCTGCAAGTTCTGCTTGGTTGGAGTGTCAGACCAATCGAGCCGGCGCAATCGTTGGGAACTAGTTTGGGCGGGTTGCCGGCAGACCGAAGTTTTGACGCTAGTTACTGGGTCGCGAAGGGCTCTGGGAGGTCGTCGATGGGGGCTGCGCCGGGCAGGCCTGAAACTCGCTCGAAGCCGAAGACGCGCCGTTCGGGAGCGCCGAGCAGCCCACGCAGCCGACATGCCCCTTATGCATGTAGTCGTTGATCGAGGCGAGCCACGTCGAGAACGGCGTCGCTGATCCATCCGCGCCGGAAATGTATTTCTCGAGTTCCCGTTCGATGATTCGGATGGAGGAAGCCGCCGTGTCTTGCATCAGCCGGCTGAATTCGTGGCCGCAGTCCGGCGTGTTGGGAAACCAATAATTGAATCGCTGGATCATCTCGGGTTCGACGTCCACCGAAATTGCGTTCAATTCCGATCGAAGCTCCTCGGCTTTTCCGCTGTCGGAGTTGGTCGTGTCGGTCGCTATACCGTCGAGCAACGGTTTCATGCGATCGAACGCGGCCTGAGCGGCAATCTGAGTGAGGCCGAGGCGAGAGGCGATTTTCTTATCGCCCTCGTAAGTGTAATTGTCGAAAACAGCCGCATCGACCCAAATCGTAGGCCATCGCGCCGCATCCTTCGGTGGGACATGCAATTCGAACGACTCACCAGCTTTAATCATCGGATCGGAGGTGTCACCATTCAGCGCCACGGCCATGCATGACGCATCACAAGGATAGCTCCCGTTCGCCTTTTGAATCGAATCGGGAACCTCGAAAAGATGGAAACCCGTCACGCTATGGCTCGAGTTATTCCGGACCGAAAACCGGTAGTAAGGACCGATCGAAGGATCGCTTCCCTGTCCGGAGTAGGAGATCGTGATCGAAGCTACGGTGCTTTCGAGTTGCATGGGCGAAACGTCGCCCTGCACCGCGGCCGATAGGGCCAGAGCGAAAATCGCGATGAGTGTCGTCTTCATCGATCTAGCGTACGCCAACTTCCAGTCTGAAGCATGAGAAATCAGTCGCATGTATCTGGGATGCACACGCCGGGAATTTGGTGGCGCGGGTCGCGGGTGCGCCGCGATCGGATATGCATTCTGCCGAGGATTGCACCGCGACGCTTAGAGGAGTATCTTTCGTGGCAGCTGTGGGACGGGATGAAAATCCCCGCTCAAATTGTCCCTGAAGAAATCTCCCAGGTCGCGCCCGGCTGGGTAGAACGCTCGTTCACGCAAAACGAACAAAATCGGAAGGGCCGTTCGGTCAGATAGTAAATGGAGCTGCGCCCGGGAGTCTCCTATGGCGTACCGATTCGAAGTCGATCCGATCAACAATATCCTGATGGTCAGATTCGAAGGAGAGGTTACCTTCGTTTCGCTGAAAAACTTTTATCTCGATGACGCTCGACGAATGCTCGAGGTCACTCGCGTCCGCGGAACCATCGTTGATTTCTCTGCGGCGACGGCGTTGGAGGTGACGCCCGAGCAAATTCGCGAGCTTGCGTCTTACCCACCTGTCGATCCCGACCCATCGCGGATGCGAGTGATCGTCGCGACCAGTGCGCACATCTTCGGATTATCCCGGATGTTTGAATTGCACGGCGAAGAGACTCGCCCTAATCTCCATGTTGTCGCCTCTCTCAATCAGGCTTATGCATTGCTCAGAATGAAGGAACCAAAGTTTCAACCGGTCAGCGAATCCTCGCAGGAGTAGCCGCCAGCGGCGCTTGCGTTTCCACGAGTTGCGCGCTTCCCTATGCAAATTCCTTATTTGCGAGCGGCACGCCCGTCGTAAGAGCGGCGACAACGGAGGCCGCGTCGCTCACGATGCCAAAGTGCGTGGCGATGTCATAGAGCGACGACGCCTGCTCGCGCGGGCCGGTAGCGGCGCAGCAATCCTCGGGCACCACGACTGTGTAGCCGTTGAAGAAAGCGTCGTGAACCGTCGAACGGACGCAGATGTTCGTAACGACCCCGAATATCACCAGTTGATCGCACGCGAGATCCTTGAGAACGAGATCGAGGTCGGTCTGGAAAAATCCGGAGTAGCGGTGCTTGCTGACGCGCAGTTCCTTTTTTCCCGCCTCGAGATCTTCGACGATTTCCGCGCCCCAGGTGCCCTCGATGCAATGTGGCGCCCGTTTCAGCCATTCGCGATCGCGTCTCAGCCCTTGGCGATGGTTGTCCACGATCCAAATCACGGGCGCCCCAATTTCGCGCGCGGCCGAGATCACGGATTTCTGCGGCGGAAATAATCGTTCGCACGCCGGCAGCACCATCGCGCCGCCTTCTTTGCAAAAGTCATTGAGCATATCAACGACGAGAATGGCGGTGCGCGCGGCGTCCAGGCGAATCGAATCGTCCGTGCGGTGGGCTGAAAAGACGTCTTCCATATCGAAGTCCTCCCTGGCCGGGAATTCGGCGAACGTCCGGATCAGCGAAGAAATATCCCTGCAATCGCAGCCGAAAGATAGTTCGCGAGCGTGGCGGCCAGCAACGCGCGAAATCCTAGCCGCGCTAAATCTTTCTTGCGGCTTGGGGCGAGGGCCCCGATTGCGCCGATCTGAATTCCGATCGAACCGAAATTTGAGAAGCCGCAGATCGCATACGTCGCGATGGCATAAGAGCGCGGCGCGATTTGGCCCTGCATCGGCCCGAGCATCGAGAACGCGAGAAACTCGTTCAGCACGAGCTTCGTTGCCATCAAGCTTCCCACCGCCCGCGCGTCGTGCCACGGGATGCCGATGATCCACGCCGCGGGTGCCAGCAAATAGCCGAAAATCGCTTGCAGCGAAGTATGCATCGTGCCGAGAATTCCGTTGCTCAGCGCGATCAGAGCGACGAACGCGATCAGCATGGCGCCGACGGTGAGAGCGAGGTGCAGGCCATCGGTGACGCCGTGCGAAATCGCGTCGAGAATATTTGTATACTCTTCGCGGACTTCGAAATTGGCGCGCCCCGCCGTCGCCGGTTTGCCAGTTTCCGGGATAAGCATTTTCGTGATGAGAATCGTCCCAGGCGCGGTCATCACCACGGCCGTGAGCAAATGGCGCGCATCCGCCCCGAGCAAAACATACGCGCCGAGCATCGCTCCTGAGATGTGGGCCATGCCAGCCGTCATGACGGTCATCAACTCGGATGTCGTCAGGCCGTCGAGATACGGCCGGATCACGAGCGGCGCGGACGTCTGGTCCATCACAATGCTCGCGACGACTTCGAGCGATTCCGCTCCGCTCGTGCGCATCAGCCGGAACATTATTTTTCCGCCAAGCCCGACGACAACCGGAATCACGCGCAGATAATAAAGGATGGCGAAGAGCGCGGCGATAAAAATGATAATGGGCAGAATCTGGAAGGCAAAAATCGTGCCCAGACTGCCGTTGGGATCGCCTAGCTTGCCGAAAACGAACTCTGAGCCGGCCTTCGCAAATCCGAGAAGCCAGACGATGCCATGGGACGCTTTGTCGAGAAGCCAGAAACCAGCGTGGGTGCGCATGACGAACGCGGCGAGAACGAATTGAAGTCCGAGCCCCCACAAAATGACGCGCAATTGAATGGCTTTCCGATTGGAGGAAAGCAGGTAGCAGACGGCCAGGATGGTTACGATTCCGAGCATTTGGCTCGCGTCGTCGCCTGCGCTAGAAAGTCGCGCTCAGACGAACCGCACCGGCGCGAAGCGAAATCGGCGCTGAAAGAGCGCCAAATATGCCCTTCAGCCAATGTTGTGTCAAACGAGAATTTTGGTTTCGAATATCTCGATCATGAACGCCGCGCCAGATTCGGCAGCGTTCGGCCGTTCTTGACATGCCAGTCTCTGCGTGATTGAATCCGCAACTCAAGCTCTACCAAAATTTCTTCGCTGCTGAAGACGGACCCAATGAAAAAAGTGATTCTTGATTGTGATCCCGGCCACGACGACACACTGGCGCTTCTTCTCGCCCATGCGAATCCCACGATTGACCTGCTGGCGGTGACGACGGTCGCGGGTAATCAGACGCTCGAGAAAGTCACGCGAAATGCGCGCAACGTATTGACTGTGGCGGGAATTAGAAAGACGCTGCTCGCTGCAGGAGCCGATCGCCCGCTCGTGCGCGAACTGAGCACCGGGGAATACATTCACGGCGTGACAGGGCTCGACGGATACAACTTTCCGCCTCCGACCGTCCCCGTGGACAAGCGCCACGCCGCCGACTTGATCATTGACCTGCTCCACGAGCACGACAAAATCACGCTGATTCCCACCGCTCCGCTGACAAATATCGCGCTGGCTCTACGCAAGGATCCGACGATCATTCCGAAGATCGAAGAGATCGTGCTGATGGGCGGAACGAACTCGATTGGAAACGTAAATCCGCTGTCGGAAGCAAACATCTGGATTGACGCGGAAGCGGCGGACATCGTTTTTCGCTCCGGCGTTCCGCTGACGATGATCGGCCTTAACCTCACGCATCAGGCGAAGGCGACTCCGGAAGTCGTGGAGCGAATTCGAAAGTTGGACAACGAAGTCGCGCGGATGGCAGTCGGCCTGATTGATTTCTTCGCGTCTACGTACAAGAAGTTTTTTCATTTCGACGCGCCGCCGATTCACGACGCCTGCGCCGTCGCCCGCGTAATCAACCCGGACATCGTAAAGAGCGAGTTTGTGAACGTCGTCGTCGAAATCAAGGGGACCTATACATACGGCGCGACGGTTTGCGACATGGAAGGAATCACGGGCCGCCCGGCCAACACCAATGTCGCCACAAAGCTCGACTTCGATAAGTTCTGGGACTTGATGATTGAAGCGCTCGGTTCCTATCGCTAGTCTCTCGGCTCGAGCTGTTCGATCTGAACAACGACGCCGAACACTTGTGGGCACAAGCCGGTAAGAGCTTCATCCTGTTTGTCCAACGTCTGCACATTCGATCCGTATCAAGCCCGCTAGACTCGCGTGACGCGTATCACTGCGCACTGTGATGCCGGTCACAGACTGTCTTCCCTCCTGCTGTAAAAGTGTAACGACAAGCATTCGGGAGAAGCCCGCAAATGTGCGCATCGCAAGCGAATTCCGAGGTTGCGGCACCAACGGTGCTGCTCGTGGACGACTCAGATGCTTTGAGAGGCATCCTCTGCGAGTTTTTAATTGACTATGGATTCAACGTCCTGGAAGCAGCGAACGGGGCCGCAGCGATCGAACTTTTCGAACGCTATCCCACTCCGGTAGACCTCCTCGTCACCGATATCCAAATGCCGGGAATCACCGGACTGGAATTGGCCGATTACCTTACGGAACGTGAGCCGCGAATGCCCGTTCTGTATATTTCGATCAACACTGCCAGCGGCGTTGATGCCTTCTCAGCACCAAATAGGTCATTTCTTCCGAAACCTTTCGACCCGGATACATTCCTGCAGAGAGTGCGCGAGTTGATTGAAAGTCAGGGTCTGCAAGTCGAAAAGCGAATCACCAACGTATCCTAGACCGCGTCCACCTAAACAAGTCCGGCGAAGCAAACCGCGCTGGAAGGCGCTTCACACAAAAACAAATTAGCTGTCCATTGCTGAAGGCCGGTGCGAAAAGTGTTCAAAATGGCACAGCTTTGCCGGCGGTATTGGCGCACGTTATCCTAATGAGGATGAGCGACCTGACAGCAAAACAATTGTTCGCTGTTCCCTGCCCGACGTGCGGAGCTGCTACCGGAGAGCGCTGTTTACTGCATTCCGGCGCCCCTCGCTCAGAACCGCACATAGACCGAAAGCTTTCCGCGGTTGAGGCAGTCGAGTCGAGAAGAATTCCCCGCGGTCCTGGACACCTATAGAGCCAGCCTGGCGGGATGCTTCTCGTTGAATTGCGGCGTCAATAGAGAATGCGCGACGCGTGTCCACACCAGACGCCCAGGCGAACCCAAGACTTCATTCTCGGCGCCGGACCCTGCCGGCGATCCTTCTTACTAGCATCGAACAGAGCGCCGCCGTTGGGCTGCGAGTTCAGCGCACGGCCCAAGAAAATTGAGCTAGATGGATCGAAAACAAACTCTCAAGATTTGGCTGGACAGAATTATTCCGGCCACAGCAAGTACACATCGTAGGTCGCTGTGTCGCGCTGCCTATCCTGCTGACCTGGCCGAACAGCCGATTCTCACCCACACCTTCAGACATATATCCTCATGACCGTTTATCATAGGTGGCAACACGGGGTGTGCACTTTTGAACAGTTTTCCTATGTTCGCTTGCTGTCCAATTACGGTACGCAGTGACACGACGCGACATTGTGACAGCCGTTCTCGAAGCTGCGGTGGCCTAAGCCCTGACTTCAATAGAAAGGTAGTGTCAGATGTCCCGCGCGGCGCGCCTAATCCCACCAGCCGTTGCACTTCTCCTCCTGCTGCCACACGGGCTCTTCAGCCAGGGATATCCCATCCGCCCGGACAAGCTTGTTCTCGAAACTGGCACTCCCGTGAAGCTTCAAATTGCGCAAACGATCTCCTCTGCCCATGCACGCAAGCACGATCGTCTTGATTTTGTCGTCGTACAAGACGTGGCGGCCGGAGGATTTACGGTAATCCCTGCGGGGACGCGTGCTCAGGGCTCGATCGTTGCGGTGAAAGGACGGCGCCCCCTCGGAATGGGAGGCGATGTCATCATCACGCTCGATTCGGTGGAGCTTATCTCCGGCGAGAATATCGGTTTAGTCGGACGAAAAGAATTCAAAGGAAGATCCCACACCATCCGCATGGGATTGGCAATGGCCGTGGTCGGCGCGATTTATGCGCCCGCCGCGCCTTTGTTCGCGCTTTCCCGCGGCCGTGACAGCACGGTTCTAAAAGGCACGGAAGTGACGGCGTACATCAAAAGCGATACGCCGCTAGAGGCCGAAGATTTTCCAATCGCGCGGGAAGGCACCTCCGAGTTGACCGAAATGATGAAGCTGCTGCCGCCACGTTCGCTGAACGGCGAAGGCCGCGGGGGCGACATGTTGAATCTGATCTTCGTGGCCAAGGAAGATGATTTGCAAAGCGCTTTTGCGAGCGCCGGTTGGCTAAAAGTGGAGAAATCGAAACCGCAGATTATTTGGCATCTTTTGTGGCAGCGCAAACACTACGCAAAATTGCCGATGGACAGGCTTTACGTTTTTGGAAGGGCGCCGGACTTCTCGTATGCCTTGCCCGACCCTGATTCCATCGTAGCGCGGCGGCATCACCTGCGAATTTGGAAGACGGACCGCATGTTGGACGATACGCCCATCTGGGTCGGTGCGGCGACGCACGACGTTGCCATTGAATTTGTGAAGCGCAATTTTCGGCTCCTTCACAGAATTGATCCAAACGTTGACGCGGAGCGCGACTTTATCGCCGCAAATCTCGCGGAAACGCGGCAACTGACTCGTGAGAAATACGTGCGTTGTCCCGACCCAGTATTCTCCGCGCAAACTGCGACGGGACAGCCGTATTACTCCGACAGCAGATTGCTTTTGCTCGAGTTGAACGGGGGACCTGCATCAACGGCCGGAGTCGCGGAAGTTGCTGCAAAGCTGCAGTAGAGATGCGGCAACCCGCACTCCCAGGAAAATAGGCAAGACTTCGTGGCCGGTCCTGTTTAGCGGGACCGAATGGCTTCTCATCGGAGACCACCTGATGCGAATTCTGCTCTACAACCCCGATAACGGGGTCACGCGCAATTTCATGCCGCATCTCTGGATGTTTTTACTCCAGTCATTGACTCCCGCGGGCCACGAAGTGTTGCTGATAGATGGCAACGCGCAACCGATGGATGAAGCCGCGATCGCGAGGTTCGTCCGCGAAGAGAAAATCGGACTTGTCGGGATCGGGGCGATGACCCGGATGATCGCGAAGGCATACCGGATCGCGGACGCAATTCGCGCCGTCGGCGTGCCCGTCGTGATGGGCGGCCCGCACGTCACGGAAATGTCCGATGAAGCGCTCGGTCGAAACGGCGGGCCGCGCCACGCCGACGCAGTGGCCCTGGGCGAGGCCGACGAAACCTGGCCAAAGATCGTCGAGGATGCAGCGCGGGGCAAACTTAAGGATCTCTACGCTCCCGTTGACGAGTTTGGACAGGAGCGCAAGCCTACTCTCCAGCCTTACCCGGCGATTCCCTGGGACAAAATAGACCTCGCGCAATTCAATTTAGTTCCAAAGCTCGCGAAAAGCGTGCTCCAGCGGGTGGCCGATGGTTGGGGGACGTTTCGCATTATTCCCGTCGAATCGGGGCGCGGTTGCCCTTATGGATGCGAGTTTTGCACGGTAACCGGCTTCTTCGGCGACTCGATCCGGTTTCGCTCGAACAAGAGCGTGGTGGACGAACTGCTTCTTTTGAAAGCTCGCGCGAAAAGCGAGGGCGGACAGATTGCCGTCTTCTTCATTGACGACAATTTCGCCATCAATATCAAACGCACGAAATCCTTGCTGCGCGACATCATCGCTGCCGGCGCTCAGTTGCACTGGGTCGCACAAATCAGCGCCAATCTGTTGCGCGATGAGGAACTCGTTGATCTCATCGCCGCCTCAGGCGGTAAATGGATTTTCATCGGTATGGAGTCCATCGACCCCGCAAACCTTGCCAGCGTGAACAAGGGTTTCAATAAGCCGGGTGAATATGCAACCGTGCTTGAGAGGCTCGCGCGACGCAACGTTTACGCCATCACTTCCTTTATTTTTGGCATGGACAACGACACACCAGGGGTCGCGGAACGCACGCTTCAGGAAATTCGCACCTGGCCGCCAGGATTGCCCATCTTTGGCTTGCTCACGCCCTTGCCCGCCACGCCGCTATACAAGAGACTCGAAGCCGCAGGCCGGCTCACGCGGCCAAAACACTGGCAGGAATTTATTCCATTTGCGATGGCCCACACGCCGCTGAAGATGACGATCACGCAAGCTCACGACGAAGTGCGGTACGGATGGACTCGCGCCTATAGTGCGAAGGCGATTGAACAGGCTGTCAATTCGGTCGATCCCAAGGATATCGGCTATCGCATAAATATTTTTCTCGCGCGGATGTGTTTCCGGGGAATTTATTTTCCTCAGATGGGCGTGTTGCCGTGGCTGAAGGTAATCTCTGAAAATCGGCGCACGATTTTCAATCTGGTGAAAGAGGCGTTTGCCGCTTGGCGGCGCCGCCCAGTAGCCGCAACCGCAATCAGCGCTTAACTCTTCCGCTGCCGGCGATTTTGCGATTGCTCGGAATGGCCGTTCGCATCCAACCAGGACAACATATTGCTAATGCTGCCGCGAGCCAACGCAATGCTTGAATCGGCGGCGCCGTAATAAAGATTTATCGCGTCCCCGTCCGGCCCCAAAGTGTAGCCGCACGGAAACACGACGTCTTGGACATCTCCACGACGCTCGTATTCCGCTTCAGGCGCAAACATCCAGGAATCCCCTCGAATAATGCATTTTTCTGGTTTCTCGAGGTCAAAGAGAGCCAAGCCGAGCCGGTAGATGGAGCTCGATGGCGTCCTTCGGACGCCGTGGTAGATCATCAGCCAGCCTCTCGGCGTTTCGATCGGTGGAGGCGACATGCCGATCCTGTTCGCGTCCCACCACGCACCGCGCCGAGCTTCCAGCATCAGCGTATGAACGCCCCAATTCCGGAGATCAGGGGAATAAGAGATCCAGATGTGCGCGCCAAGCGGCGTCATGGGCCGATGGATGAGGGCCCAGGAACCGTTGATTTTTCGGGGAAGAAGCGCCGCATCCTTGTCGTCGGGAGGCATGATGACGCCCATTCTCTCGAATATGCGGAAGTCTTTCGTGAGGGCGAGAGAAACACCAGGGCCCCCGCGTGAATAAGACGTGTACGTCACGGCGTATTGCTTGAGTTCCGGCACGTAGGTAATGCGCGGATCTTCGATGCCCCAGATTTCTTCAGGGAATTTGTCGGGGTCGGGCAGAAGTGTCGGTTCCTTGTCGATCTGCCATCCATCAACGCCATTTTTCGAACGCGCCGCGCATAAATGAGAAAGGCCCCGGCGATCCTCGACTCGGCAAAGGAGAAGAGTCGATCCGTCCGGCAGTAGTGTGGCCCCGGCGTTGAATACGCTATTCGTCAAGTAGGGCCAATCTTTTGCGGTCAGGAGCGGATTCGCAGCGTGCCGGACGAACAAATGGTCGTATTCAATCATCATCTCTCGCTACGACGATCTGACAGCAGGACACCGCGAGCTCTCTGGAAACCCATTAGGACTAAAGGAATATGGAGAGCCGATCAGGACTTGCCGCCTATTGCGTGTGATTCTTCGAGCTTGCGCATTTCCAGAAGGGCCATAAGGAATGACAGTGTCGATTCGGCTCCCTGATTCTCATTGGCGCGGTCAGGGTGCAGACCGTCGCGGCATCCGCCGGTGGTGGGATCGTAGAGCGCAATCTGCAAATCGTTGTCGCCGAGAAACCAATTAAAAGCTGTCCACGCCTCTTTCAGCCAGCGGCTCTTTCCCGTCGCGCGATAGGCTTGCAAGCATGCGGAAACGGCCGCGCATGCTTCAATCGGCTGCTGATCAAAACGGGCCTTCTCCGTTCTTTTCGAGTAGAAACCGTGCGATCCGACCGGCACGAAGTGGCCTTTTCTTTCGCAATGCTGAACCGTCGCCAACCATTCCAACGCTTCGAGGCCGGCCGAAACCATCCCGTCGTTTGCGCTTCGAGTTCCGGCCCGAATCAGCGCCTGCGGCAATCGCGCGTTCGAGTAGGAAAGCTCATTTTCAAACCATTTCCATTCGCCCGAGCGGTTCGAAAGGTATGAATTGAGCAGACGATTTGCGAGCGCGTCCGCGGCATTCAGAGCGGCGCGATCTCCTGGAAACGATTCGAGATATTCATCCAATCCGAGCAAAGCGAAAGCGCAAGCGCGAGGACTCCTAAATTCCACGGCGGCGGGAACAGCCAATTCGAACAATCGTCCCGCGGCTCCTCTTAAGCCGTTGTCTTTCGTCCTGCCAAGAACAGTCCCCAAGCCCCACAATGCCCGCCCGTGGCTGTCTTCCGATCCTTCCAAATCCTGCCACTGGCGTTCATATGTCAGACAATTTCTGAATCTCTTTGTAATCGGATCGAACGCGAGCCACAGGAATGCGAGATAGCGGGAGGCGAGTTCGAGCGAGCTGGCCGGAGTGCCGTGCTCCGATTCCTCGAGGAGAATCGCCACAATGAGCGCGCGGGCGTTGTCGTCGGTGGAGTAGCCTTCAGGATAATTCGGAACGTTGAAAACAGCGTGCTCCACAATTCCAGTGTGGTCGGTCATGCGACTCAAATGATCCAGTTTTACGGCGGGCAGACGGTCGAGGTCCTTTACCGTATTCTGGGCCGAAAAAGTGGCACGCGGCTTTCGCAAACGCTCGTTGTACACGCGTTCGAAGCTTCCCATGTATTGCTGCGCCACACGGTCCCAAACCATGTCGCGGGTATACAAGTAGGCACGCTTCCGCATCGCGTGGCGCCCAGTTCCGTTATCCAGCAACTCGATCGCTTTCGCGGCAATCGCCTCGGGATCGTCGAACGGAACCAGCGCTCCGCGTTCATCGTCCAGCAATTCGATCGCATGCAAATAAGGCGTCGAAATGATCGCCTTTCCGGCGCTCAAGGCGTAGGCCAGAGTACCCGACACAACTTGGTCCTTGTGTTTGTACGGCGTTATGTAGATGTCCGCGGAGCCTATTAATTCGACTAATTCTTTCGGGTTTACGAAGCGGTTCAAGAAAATTACGTTGTCCTGAACTCCTAGCTCCTTGGCCAGATTTTGCAGGTAGGTCCTGTATTTTTCGCCTTCCCGACGGAGAATGTGCGGATGCGTGACACCAGAAACCATGTAAACCACGTTGCTGTGCCGCGACACGATAGTCGGGAGAGCTTTGATGACGTTTTCGATGCCCTTGTTCGGCGAGAGCAAACCGAACGTGAGCAGGACATCCTTGCCTTCCGTGCCGAAGCCGTCCTTGTAAAAGTGGGGATCGGTGAAAGGTAAATCGGGAATGCCGTGCGGAATCAAATCAATCTTGGAGAGCGGAACGTGAAAAACTTCCTGCAAAATTTCCGAGGATTGCCGGCTCATGACGATCAGGCGGTCCGATAAAACCGCAATTTCGTCCATCACAGCGCGCTGATCCGCATTCGGCTCGCGCAGCACCGTATGTAGCGTAGTCACGACGGGCATTTGAAGCCGGCGCAAGAGTTCGAGAATGTGGGAGCCGCTCGGTCCGCCGAATATTCCGTATTCGTGCTGCAGGCAAACCAAATCAATATTGCTGAAATTCAAAAAATCGGCAGCCTGCCGGTAGGAAGCTAGATCATCCTGCGAAAGCTCGAAACGAATCCGCGCGGGGTAACTGTAGCCTTCTTCGATATCGTTGACCGGTAATGCCAAAAGCTCCGTGACGCCGTATTCGGCGTGAATCGCGTCGCAGAGATCCGTTGTGAACGTGGCGATTCCACATTTTCGCGGAAGATAATTTCCGATGACGGCGACGCGGCTAGGGAGCGTCGGCCGCGGATGAGTTGGCCACGAAACAGCCGATTTATCGGCCGCAAAAAGGTAGTCAAGTCCTACCTTATTGCTGGCGGTTGGGGAGCGGATCTCGGGGGATTCGCGCGGCGCCTTTGCCGGGAATTCGACCGGTGCGTCGAGAGGAACGTCGAGAGGTGCCTCGAGCGATACTTCGTCACGTTCCGGGTTTTTCAGTTGAGAGGCTGACTTATGCAAAGACATGCGATCCCTGATGTTCCTTTCATCGTAAGCGGCCTGTCTGATTCCCCAAGGGCCTGGCCGTATCACGCTGATTCAGTTGTACATAGCTTCGGCAACGAGCGAACCGAGCGGTTTCTAGTACCCTTCGCCCATTCCGCCGCCGTGGCCCGCGCCGGCGCCGGCCATCGCTTCCTCACCCTTTTCTTCGGCAATCAGGACCTCTGTGGTGAGCATCAATGACACGATCGAGGCAGCGTTTTGGAGCGCGAGGCGCGTGACCTTTGCCGGGTCGATGATGCCGGCCTTGATCATGTCGCCGAATTCGCCGGTCTCCGCGTTGAAGCCAAAGTTTTCTTCCTTCGATTCGCGCACGCGCCCTACAACCAGCGCGCCTTCGTGTCCCGCATTTTGGGCGATCTGGCGCAGGGGTTCTTCGAGCGCTCGCTTAACGATGTTCACGCCGATGGCTTCGTCGTCGTGAAGCTTGAGCTTCTCCAGCGCCGGAAGGCAGCGCAATAGAGCGATGCCGCCGCCGGCTACGATGCCTTCCTCCACAGCCGCTCGAGTCGCGTGCATGGCGTCTTCGACGCGAGCCTTTTTCTCTTTGAGCTCCGTCTCGGTTGCCGCGCCCACTTTGATTATCGCGACGCCGCCGACAAGTTTGGCAAGACGCTCCTGAAGCTTTTCCTTGTCGTAATCCGACGTAGTTTCTTCAATCTGCACACGGAGCTGCTTGATTCGGCCTTCGACTTCGGCGGGCTTGCCGGCGCCCGCAATGATCGTGGTGTTATCTTTCGTGATGGTCACCTTCTTAGCGCTACCCAGTTCCTCGACCGTCACGTTCTCAAGCTTGATGCCGAGGTCTTCTGTGATGGCCTTTCCGCCGGTGAGAATCGCGATGTCTTCCAGCATGGACTTGCGGCGGTCGCCAAAGCCCGGGGCTTTTACCGCCGCGCAGTGTAGTGTGCCGCGGAGTTTATTCACCACCAGGGTCGCCAAAGCTTCGCCTTCAAGATCCTCAGAGACGATCAGGAGCGGCTTGCCAATCTTGGCTGTCTGTTCCAACAGCGGCAGCAGGTCCTTCAACGAGCTGATCTTCTTTTCATGGATCAGAATGCGGACATCTTCCAGGACGCACTCCATGCGCTCCGGATCCGTAACGAAGTATGGTGAAAGGTAGCCGCGGTCGAATTGCATGCCCTCCACGACTTCGAGAGTTGTGTCCATCGTTTTGGATTCCTCGACGGTGATGACGCCATCTTTGCCGACCTTCTTCATGGCCTCGGCGATGATGTTGCCGACCTGCTTGTCGGTATTGGCGCTGATCGTCCCCACCTGAGCGATCATGTCGCCCTTTACGTCGCGAGAAAGCCTCTTGATTTCTTGCACGGCGACTTCAACCGCCTTCTCAATGCCGCGCTTGAGCGCCGTCGGACTTGCACCCGCGGCAACGGTGCGCACTCCTTCGCGGAAAATGGCCTGCGCGAGCACGGTCGCAGTCGTGGTGCCGTCGCCGGCAACGTCGGAAGTTTTTGAAGCAACCTCCTTCACCATCTGCGCGCCCATGTTTTCGAGCGGATCTTGCAGCTCGATTTCCTTGGCCACCGTCACGCCGTCTTTTGTGATGATGGGTGAGCCGAATTTCTTGTCGATGACGACGTTGCGGCCCTTCGGGCCGAGCGTGATCTTTACGGCATCAGCTAGAGTGTTGATGCCGCGCAAAATTGCCTGACGTGAATCCGCACCTGTAACAATTTGTTTTGCCATTAAACTTTACCCTCCCGGGTAATTGAATTCTTCTAACCCGCCCGAAATCTTCGGTGCGGGTGAAACTACTTCTTGCCGGACGCGGATTTAGCGATTCCGCTGATCCTGGCCAGGATTTCCTCTTCGCGGAGAATCAAGTACTCCTGGCCGTCGATTGTGATGTCGTTGCCCGTGTATTTTCCGAACAGGATCCGGTCGCCGACTTTCACATCGAGAGGAACGCGGCGGCCCTTTTCCACCTTGCCGGCGCCTGCGGCAATCACTTCGCCTTCACTCGGTTTTTCTTTCGCCGTATCGGGAATGATGATCCCGCCACGTGCAGTTTCTTTTTCTTCGAGCCGGCGTACGAGGACGCGGTCATGAAGAGGAGTAATGTTTACTGCCATGTTTTTGGCCTCCGTTTAATTTGTATCGCCAGCCCTAGAAATCCACTTAGTGGGCGGCGTGAGCCTAAATTGCGCCAAGTTCCAAAGTCAAAATCGCCGGCAAGATGCCGGCGCTACGATGGCTTGGTTGCCAGTTCAACAGGCATTTCGCCGTCGATCGGGTCTGGCGTGGGCGGGTTGGCGCCATTCGAGCCCTTTCCTTGATCCCACTGCGGATCGCCTTCATCGCGGAGAAGGTAAATACTCTTCTTGACGTGCCGGAATCGAGCGTGGACCGACGAGTAAAACACGCCCAGGAAACGCGTTGAGGCGACTCGCGCGATTTCCAGGGAGTTGAAGCTCGTTGAATTTGCCTTCTCCAGGATTCGCGTCACTGCTTTGCGCACGGTGTTTTCCTCGTCGAAGCCGAGGGCAGTCGCGCTGGTTTCGGTAGACAGGCAAAAAAACGTCCAATGTGCGTTGAGAATTGCCCGGCTTAACCCATACCCGTCGGGATATTTGACGAGCATCCAACCGGCCGCAAATGGCTCGGTTTCGATTCGAAAATCCTCCGGCAGCGGGGTGCCCTCCCGGATGAAGACCGTTCCCGACAAAATCGTTTTTGGCATTTGATCTCTTCGAGGCAAACGCACTGACGGTCACTTTCGCCGCTGTCCTATTGCTCCAGGGACTCTTGCTTTCGGGACTTTTGCGTAAGGACCGGAGCGGGAGCTCACTGGATCGATTCTTGTGAAACTCCCACACCGGCCCGAACGCTAAGTCTCAAGCATTCGAACAACTAATTACTTGCGGATACCCGGGACTCATTACGCGGCGAGCGCTTCTCTAAAACGGCAACCAGATGGCGGCCCGACTTCGGAACGCCGATCTTGCCGCCCATGACGATTTCTCTTGCTGTGACCGGGGTGCCATAGACATCGGCACTGGCGTCATTGTCCGGGCGAAGCGAAGCGCCCTCGAGAGAAATCCCGGCGAAAAGCCCGCGCGAACGCGAGTAACTGAGAACTTCCGCGCGCATATATGCATCGGTGTCCGCGGAAGCATCGCGTCCAACTGGACCAGCCGCGACGGAAGCATCTCCGCCGAGCTTGACCTTGCTATCCAGAATGGATGAGGCGCCCCGATCGTTCATCACAAGCAATACGAGATCCGTGGCTTCTCCGCCGATCTGGAAACCGATGCTGCCGCCTTCCAGCGCGTACATCGCGGGAGAACCCCATGATCCGCGGAAGTCCTTGCCGGTGCGGCAAACCATCGCGCCGCGGCCGTAGCTTCCGCCGACAACAAATGCCGCCTTGAGAACGGACGGGAAGACGATGATGCACTCAGCCTTGTCCAACAGCGGCTGAGGAATGTTATCGGGGACATTTACGATCTCTTGCATTACAACGCCGCAATTTTCCAAGCGTTCTTGTTCTTTGTTCGCCGCATAAAGCGCGACGGCAAAAAACATCAGGCAAGCGCTAATCGTGATTTTACGTAACATTCACTGACCTCCATGATCAGAAGTGCTGATGCGGACGTTAGACCCTTCCGCAAACTTTGTGGCCGCGGCTCAGGCTGCGCCTCGAGCCCCGAGCATTTAATCGGCGGCTTTGCGCGGAGCCTTACCCGGGAAATGAGCGGTTCCTTCGAGCGTGTCCCCACCGAGACCCATTCCGGAACAGCCGCTATGCAGATTTCCTGGCGCCGGATACGAGAAGAACGATTCCTCCGAGGAGCGCCACGGCTCCCAGCACCGGAGGAATAGGAATGTGCTCCTGCCTATCTTCTGTGGCATGAATCGGCCCAACATCGAGGACTTTTTCTCGACGGGTGTAGTTGATTCCCTGATAGGCAAAGGCCAGCGCACCCAAAACGATGAGCACAATCCCCGCGATAGACATTGGTTTCATATTTTTGGCGCCGTAATCACGAGGCTGTCCTTCGACCTTGGAAGAGCTGGAACAGAAGGGCGACGACAGCCAAGAGCAACAGAATATGGATGAATCCACCCAACGTGTAAGACGTAACCACTCCCAATAGCCACAACACGAGCAAAATCACAAAAATTGTCCAGAGCATCTCGCCCCCATTCCTTCGGTTCAGCTAACGACCGAAACGATCCACGCGCCGGGCGCGGAGGGATGCGCGAAGCAACTCTCCGGTCTCCCTGCACGGCTCAATGATAGACGGAACGGCTGCGCTTGACTGTTCACTAAGGCACACATTGGATTTTTCCATTTCGGGCCGATTCAACGGTGGAGGGGCGCGCTTGCAATGGCAGACTGGGTTGGCACACGTCCAACCTGGCGAGCACGGACGATAAATCGCTTCGGCGCCGCACCGATGTAATAAAACGGATAACAAGTCACGAGAGTCAGAGAGTTCTCATCGGTCGGGCGCAAAACGTCAAGGTCATCCGGCAAGACGACTTCAGTCGAAACCACTTCGTAGTCGAACTCGCCGTCGGGCGTGTCGATCGTGATGGCATCTCCGGGCTGAATGTTGCGCAGCGGCCTGAAAAAACCGTCGCGATGTCCGGCGAGGGCGACGTTTCCGGGCTCGCCCGGCAAAGCGGTTTCGAGAAGGTGGCCGACCGCGCGCCGCAGGATTTTCGGTG
This sequence comes from uncultured Acidobacteriota bacterium, assembly GCA_963838705.1. Classification (GTDB taxonomy): domain Bacteria; phylum Acidobacteriota; class Terriglobia; order Acidiferrales; family UBA7541; genus Palsa-147. The sequence goes on from CAWIRU010000009.1 coordinate 834,436, forward strand.
ACTGCCCCTGCACGACGACGGTTTTGAGATCGAGGCGAGGAATTCTCATCACGCCGATCGCGTCGCCTTCCGCGACCAGGCGAGGTCCTTGCGCCGGACGCACCGCGGGAAGTTTCGATTCCTCGATCGCTTGATACACGCGCGCATCAACGACGACGTAGGTGGCGTACCCGAGCCCCAAAATGCCGGTGGTAAGGAAAAAATAGAATGCCACGCGAACAAGCAACGCGCTCAGTTTGCGAGACCTGTTTGCCATTGGGTGCCGGGCGATCACTTCGCGCCCTTCGACGCGGCGGCGGGAGAAGTCGTCTCTTCGGCGGAGAAATAGCCTGAGCGTGTTCGAACTCGAAGTTTGCCGCGGCCGGGAGCGACAACCTTTACTTCTATCTTTCGAAAGGCGTGAGCGTCGTTCGCTTTCTCCGGCGTGAACCCCAGCGTGTATTGTTCGCGAAGTTCGCGGGCGATTTGAGCCGAAATATTCGCGACGGTATTGTTCTTGTCCGGGAAATAGGCAACGCCTCCCGTACCCTTGGAGAGACGGCGAAGCACGGCAGGATCCACCTCACCGCTATCGCCAATCAGCCCGATGGAATAAATCAGCACCTGAGATTGCTGCGCCAGCGCCAGAACCTGCGACAGTTTTTGTTGACTGGCATTGTCTCCGCCGTCGCTGACGATGATCAGCGCCTTCCTTTCGCAATGGCCGAGCTTCACATGGATAAGCCCTTCCGCCACGGCATCGTACAGCGCAGTGCGACCGCGCGCGCGGACGGAGTAGACGGCTTTGGCGAGCTCTTTTGGATCGTGCGTGAAAGCTTTTCCATCCAGCAGTTCCACGGAGACGTCGTCATTAAAATCCACAACGAACATTTCGTCTTGAGGGTTGCTCGAGCGAGCGAACGCGGAAACCGCATCGGCCACTTCCGGAAGCTTCGAGCCCATGCTGCGGCTGTGATCAACGATTAGGCCGACGGTGACGGGCGTGTCTCCGTGTTGAAACAGCGAAATTTCCTGAAGACGCCCGTCTTCGGACACGCGGAAATTTTGCTGGGTGAGTCCTGAAACGAAATTTCCATTCGCGTCGGTCACGCTAACGGGCAGCGCAACGAGTTCCGACTTCACGGAAATTCCGGCCTGGGCGGCTGCGCCAGGCGGAGCCGGAGAAGTCTGCTGCGATTGCGAATTCGAAGCCAAACTACAGAAGAGCAGAATGGCGGCAAGGAGAAAACAAATCCGGAAAAATCTGAGCGCCGACGATTGGGCAGTGAGATTCACGGGCAAGTCTCCTCGCGCCGCGGATCTGAGAATCACTTATCAGAGCCGCGACGCGCTGGAGTTTCGTGACGGTTGCGATCGTTAGCTCAAAAGACGCTTGAGTGTGAATGCGATACCAAGCGAACCAAAGCCGAGCAGCGCGATCAGAGGGATCGAGCTAGCCGTCTTCGGCAACTCGGCCGCCTCAGTCTGAGCCACTGGCGCAGGAGTCGTGGCTGCGGCTGCGGCTGCGGCTGGCGGAACGGTCTGGATCGCCTCAGTTATCGGCAATTCCTTTTGTTCCGGGGTTTCCGCGACAATCGCCGCGGCTCGAAGGTCCGTTGTGTCTGCGGCAAGCGCGGGAACTGGCTCATTCGATTCCATGGCTAGCTGAGCCGCGCGTTGCTTCGGATACACAAATTCCTGACCGAAGTTATCGCCGGGATAAAACCAAGCCTTAAGCGCTTCCGGGTTATCGCCTGAGCGCTCTGCGAACGTGACCACGGTGCGGCCGGTCGGGGTGAGACGGTAGTTATTGATCGCCAGGACTGTGGCGATGATGTGGCTTCCGTCTGCCGTGAAGACCTGCACGATATGACGATCCGAGAGCGAATCAGCGAGCTTTAAAGTGTAAGTGCCGGCTGGCAGAACTTGTCCGGGGATTTCGACCGGCTGACTGAACGTCATCACGGTCTTTTTGTTCCATTCATCGGCTCGAGCGCCTGGGGCTAGGGTGGCGCCGAGCAATGAGAGTGCGAGCACAACCATTATTGTATTTACGAACTTCATGCGCATTTCCTCCTGGAGTCTGAGAATTCTTACGAAGCTTGAAGAGAACATGCTAGTACGCTGCGAGGGCGAAGTCTGTCCACTTGAGTACACTTTCGGGTTTTAGTTGCGAATTTGTGTCGAAACTTGAGGAAGCTAGTCGAAAGGCTTTTGGTGGCGGCGGCTGGAGGCGAGAGGGTTAAATCGGTTTTTTGAGTTCGCTGACGATCTTCTTGGCCTCACGCATTCGTTCTTTGTAGTACGTTGGACCGATGAGGGCCTGTTTGTTTCCTGCTTGTAGGTGTTCCTTGACGCCTTCTTTGGACAAGAACAGCGCGAGCGCCTTGTACGTCTTGATTTCCTTTTCCAGGAATTGAACTGCTTGACGTTTGGATGGATCCATTTTTCACCTCGAGTTGCCGCCGATAATAAAGTTCGAAAAGGAACGGGGCCCGCCGACCGCGAACTTCGATTGTTTCCGGCCGCTCAATCCAACTCGATCAAACGGGCGGAAGTAGCTCCGTCAGACGCATCCGAGAACGCCGATACTTAAATGCGGCCGAGAAGAAGGAGAATCACGACGACGACTAAGATCAAACCCACGCCGCCGGTCGGAGCGTAACCCCAATTTTGACTGTGCGACCATCTCGGCAAGACGCCGAGAAGAGCCAACACTAAAATCACGATCAATATGGTTCCGAGCATTGTCCTTTGCCTCTTTTCACTCTACAGCCGAAATATGACTTCGGCGTTTTCCACGCTCCGAACACTGCCAGGGCGACTCGAGCCGGATTCGTCCGAGCCGCCCCCTGACACTGATTCTGAGAGATAATTAGATCACGACGCTAATGGCGATGCGAGCGCCGGGATAATACGGATTGCAGAGGCAATAGCCGCCGTCAACGTAGTCAACGTACACATCATCGGTGTAATACCAGCCGTCCGGCCATGGATTGAGGAATCCAAACCAAAAACCGCCGTATTGGAAGCGCGAATATCCGTCAACCATTACGGGTTCGTTGATCACGAACACGTGGCTTTCGCCAAAATTGGCGCGAAACCGATCGTCGGGTATGCGACCGCTGCCTCTGGCGCTGAGCCGAAGTGCGGGCACTGCTCGCTGTCTTTGTTCTTCAGCCGGAGTCCTCGAGGCGTGTTGCTGACCGTTGGACTTGGCGGATGCTTGCTGTCTTACCTGTTGGGCCTGCGGCTGCTTTTCAGACTTGGCCTGTGCCGCTTGTTTTTCCGGCTTGGCCTGTTTCGGTTGCGCAGCCGGCTTCGCCTGCGCTGCTTGTTTTTCCGGCTTAGCTTCTTGCTCTTGCTTCGCGGGCTTCGCTTGTGCAGCCTGCTTCGCAGGCTGCGTTTGCTTGTCCGTCTTGGCCTGCTCCTGTTGCTTCGCCGGCTTCGCTTGTTCCTCGTGTTGAGCCGGCTTGGCCGGCTCTTCGTGCTGCGCCGGCTTGGCCTCTGGTTCGTGGTGCTCGTCCTGTGCGAGTGCAGGAAGAGTGCTTCCGAGAAGCAAGAACAGTGCAGTTGTGCTTATGACTCCAAACGCTTTCATGAGTGTTGCCTCCATTACTTTGATTTCATGCGCCAGCCGCTCATCGCGGCTCGCGCAGTAGAGCCTTCCGAATATTGTTTCCGGCCGATACCGCGCGGATTTTTTCTCCGCGCGCGATTCGCAATCACTTAGGCCCCGACGTGCATCCGGGACAAAGAATGAAGGAATCCAAAAATGTTTAAGAGCCACAAAACCACGGCGATCACTACGACCCCATTTAGGATGGACTTGATCGTTCCCTGCATCGGTATGTAGCTATTAACGAGCCAGAGAAGCACTCCCACCACGATCAAAACCATCACGATGTTGAGTAAAGGCATTTTCTAGCTAACTCCTCTTTTTCGCAGGTTGACATCTCGAACTGTCCCAAGGCGCTGCGTTGTTTTCTGTGCGAGTCCCCGAGTTTCGGCGGCCGCGCGGAACGGAATTGACCACTTCCGTTGTTCCTAAGGTGTGAAGGCCGCTTTCGCTTCGGTCAAATTATCCTGCTCCCACAGAACTGCATGCTAAACGATGCGATGTTGGATAGATGTCCTGTAATGGACATAATCCGCAATTTCTTTTCAGACTCGCGTGCAAGTGTGCCGAAGAGAACAGCCGTGGGAGACGTACGCGGCTTAAGATGTGTTTGCGGATGGCGAGGCGCGGACGAGCTACGAGATTTCCGGGTCAGGGTTGCTGTTTTTCTGGACCTCGCCGTTCTTTGTTTCAGTTCTGGGTCACCCGAGTTTCAGACGCGATCAACAGAAGGCGGGAATCGTTTCATGAAACTCAAGGCAAGTGATTGTGGATGGGGAGCAGTAATGCTAATTCTAGGGCGCGGCCTGAATCTTTACACCGCGAGCGAGGTCGTGGCTGCCGTGATGCTATCAGGCGTCGTCATTGTTTCACTCGGCTTACCCGTTACCATAGCGTACGTAATCTGGCACGCGGGCAAGCGCGTTGCGTCCTGGGCCCGAGTCCCATCGCGAAATCCGACGCTCATGACATGCCAAACTGCCGACGTTGCGAGGCCGCGAACGAACGAGTAGCCTAGAGTTCGTAGGGCCCTTTGACTGCGAAATTGACCCCGACCGAAGATTCTTCCATTAAAACATCGCTGAATTTTCCTGTTTCCTACAAGCACTTGGCTGCCGCCTTGTTGGTTGGGCTTGCGCTGCGCCTCTTTTTCATCCTCCATTTCTCGCCTTACTCGGGAGATACGAAATTCTACGAGGAGCTCGCGCGCAACTGGCTGGACCACGGCGTTTACGGACTCTTCGTCCGCGGCCAATTGATTCCAGTAGATATGCGGATGCCGGGCTATCCCGCATTTCTCGCCGGGATTTACGCGGTGTTTGGACGATCCGGTAAAGCAGTCATGATCGTGCAAGCGCTGGTTGATATGGGAACATGCGTTCTGGCCGCCTTGATCGCGGCCCGCTTTGCGCCTGTCTCTAAACGCAGCCTTGCTGCGACTCTCGCCCTCTGGATGGCGGCACTTTGTCCCTTCACGGCGAACTACAGCGCGATTGTACTCACCGAAGTTCTCGCCACGTTCCTGACGACCTTGGCAATCCTGTTTGTCGTCCAAACGCTCAGCGATCCTTCTATAGACACTCCTATCCATTCGCTCGAGATGCGCGCGTTACTTAATCGCGCCGGGTGGTGGCTTATCGGCGGCCTGATCATTGGAATCGGAACACTGGTCCGGCCCGAAGCGCCGCTCCTGTTGGTGGCGGCTGTATTCGCATTCGCCGTCCGCTGGCGGCGCCGCGCTGATTGGTCGAAATTGGCGCTCGGCGTCTCCTGGATGGTGGCCGGCTTACTGCTGGCGCTAACGCCGTGGGCGGCGCGAAATGCAATCACACTCGGCCGCATCGAATTTCTCGCTCCCCGATTTGCCGAGACTCAAGGCGATTACATCCCTCGCGGCTTCTATGAATGGACTCAAACGTGGATGGTGCAGTTCGGCGATGCTTATCTGGCGACATGGAAGCTCGAGAAAGCGCCGATTCTCATCGAAACTCTGCCCCGATCAGCCTTCGATTCCGCGGCGGAAAGAGCGCGCGTCGAATCACTCTTAAGCAGCTACAACAGCGAACTGAATATGTCGCCCGTACTCGATCACGAATTTGCACTCCTGGCGCGCGAACGAACGACTCGGCATCCGATACGAACTTACTTGTTCATACCCGCGTGCCGGGCGTTCATGATCTGGTTCACGCCGCGAATCGAATTGCTTCCCTATTCGGGGAAACTATGGCCGCCGGAAGAGAAATGGCGAGGAAATCGGACGGATTTCGGCGTGACGCTCGGATACGGAATCCTGAATTGCATTTATCTGGGCCTCGCACTTGTGGGCGCGTGGCGTTGCCGAAGGCATCCGGCATTGGCGTTCTTGATTGCATTCGTCCTCGCGCGCACTGCTCTCCTGACACAATTGCAAACCGTCGAGCCGCGCTACGTCATCGTCTGCTTTCCCGCGATACTGGCGCTTGGAGCTCTCGCGTGTACGATTCCTGAGCGGGAAACCGCCGCCGACAGCAGCCAGTCTCTCGCACTCACTCAAGCCGCCTCGCAGTCAATGAGCTGACAGCGTCGTCTAACCTCCGCACGAACCAACGCGCGGTCCGCTCCACATCATTTCGACGAAACACGATTTGCTGCATTTGTGCAAACAAGATCGTAAATGAAGTGAAAAACGGCAATTGCGGATTCTGGCTGCCGGTCAACCGACGCGAGAATGGAGGAATTCGCGGCGAACTTTGTCCTCTTTGAGACAGACACTTCAACCCTCGAGGTGTTATTCGTATCTGTAAGAGCCCGGTCCTTCTCTGGCTTGCTATCACAGCCACCCTCGGTCGCCAGTCCTAGGCAAGGAGAATTTGAAATGAAATGGTTCCGAGGCGTGTCCCTGCTGTCTGTCATTGCGGTCGTGGTAGCGCTTGCGCCCGTGGTAATCGCGCAATCTTCCTCAAGCGCGGGACCGTCCTTCGCCAACGACATTCCGCCTTCCCCGCGAACAACCAGCCCACCACTCGAGCTGGTTTACACGCGCCCGACGGAAAGAACCAAGATCCACAACTTCCTATTCGACGCTCTTGGTCCTTATGCGATCGCCACCGCCGCGGCGATGGGAGGCATTGACCAGGCAACTAAGACTCCTCCGGAGTGGGGGCAAGGCGTGGGACCCTTAGGGGAGCGAGTTGGATCCGACTTCGGCATCGAGCTGGCAACGACGACGACGCGCTATGGGTTGGCGGAAGCGTTTCGGGAAGACACTTTGTATTACCGCTGTGAGTGCAGAGGAATATTTCCGCGGTTGAATCATTCCGTGATTTCGACGGTGACGGCGCGCCGCGGTGACGACGGCCATCGTCGTTTGTCGTTCCCCGCTCTGATCGCACCTTATGCCGGCTCGATGACCTCTATCTATGGATGGTATCCCCGCCGCTACGGTCTCAAAGATGGGTTGCGAATGGGCAATTACACGCTCCTCGAGTTCGTGGGCGGAAACATCGCGCGCGAGTTCATCTCCGGCGGTCCGCACTCGCTGTTCAGTCACTTGGATCGCTCCGCATCAACGGCGACGGATTCGGTAGCCCAGTCCAACCCCTGAGCCACACTCATGAGCGACAACGCCGAGCTCTCTCCACACTGGATCAGCCCGGACGCACCGGAAGCTGAGCCACCAATTCGCTCCGCGCTGGCTTCACTCTGGAATCCGATAAACGGCTTCCTCGAATGGTTTGGGGAACTCGGCATTTTTGCGTGGCAGGTAATGCGCGCGGCGGTAAGACGACCGTTTGAGGGCCGCGAGCTGATTCGACAACTCGACGAGGTCGGTTCCAAATCGTTGCCGCTGGTGGCGCTGGCGGGCGCCGCCATTGGAGCGGTGCTCGCTTTGGAAAGCCGTGCGAGCTTGATTCGTTTCGGCGCCAAGTCCATGCTCCCCGCCGCAATCGTGTACTCAATCATTCACGAAACAGGCCCCGTCGTGACCGGCCTGGTTGTCTGCGGCCGAGTAGGAGCTGGAATCGGCGCGGAATTGGGCTCAATGAAGGCGACGGAGCAGATTGACGCCATCGAGGCCTCCGGCGTAAATCCGTACAAGCTGCTGGCTTTCACACGCATCCTGGCTTGCATCCTGATGCTACCGCTGCTGACCCTGGCTGCCGATTTCTGCGGCGTGGCAGCCGGTTGGATTGTTGACACGCTGACCGACCCGATTTCCTTTCACAAATTCGTACATGCGGGATTTGCCGGCGCGAGCTTCAGCGACTTTCTTGCGCCGACTTTCAGAACCGCGGTGTTCGGCCTGATTATCGGCATGATCGCGTGCTTTCAGGGAATGCGAAGTCAGGGCGGCACTGAGGGCGTGGGCCGTTCGGCGACGAGTTCGGTGGTCCTAGCGTCTCTCTTTGTAATCCTGGCCGACGTCATTTTGGTGAAATTAATCCTGGTGTTCTTTCCATGATGCCTATGGACCAAGCCGTCTTGCCGGCAGCGACTGTCATCGGCAGCAACCACGCAACTGAAAAAAGCGCGGGAAACGGCGCCGGCCCTGCTGTGGTGCTTCGGGGGTTACATAAGTCCTTCGGCGCGCAGAAGGTCCTGGACGGGATCGATCTGACGGTTGGCGACGGTAAGACTCTGGCCGTACTTGGCCGCAGCGGAACCGGCAAGAGCGTGCTGCTGAAGCTGATCATCGGACTGCAGAAGCCGGATTCGGGATCGATTTGCATCCACGATCAAGAAATCACGAGTTTAAACATCGAATCGATGAATGAGATCCGGAAGACGATGGGGTTCTTGTTCCAGCAGGCGGCGCTCTATGACTCTCTGACCGTAGAGGAAAACATCGCGTTTCCTTTGAGGCGCCACACAAAAATGACGCCGTCCGAGCGTGGGGATCGCATCAAGGAATTGCTGGCTGCCGTGGGCATGGAAGGCGACATCAAGAAAATGCCCAGCGATCTTTCAGGCGGCATGCAAAAGCGGGTGGGGCTGGCGCGGGCATTGGCTCTCGAGCCACGCATCCTGTTGCTGGATGAGCCCACCGCGGGACTCGATCCAATCACATCTCGCGAGATTGATGAGTTGATTCTCAAATTGCAAGAGGAACGGGACGTGGCATCGATCGTGGTCACGCACGATTTGCAAAGCGCAAAGATTATCGCCGACCGAATTGTGCTGCTGCACCAGGGGAATGCAGTGATCGAAGGCACTTTCGAAGAGCTTGAGCGCAGCGGCGACAAATTTGTCGCGGAATTTTTCAAACGGGATTCATAGGGAGCACACATGTCAAGGGCAGCCCGGCTGGGAGCTTTCATCATTGCGACGCTGGCGATTCTGGCGGCAGGAATCTTCATCATAGGTGACCGGCAATACCTCTTCAGCTCGACGTACCGGTTAAAGACACAGTTCAGCACGGTCGTGGGACTCGATACGGGCGCGGAAGTGCGCGTCGGCGGAGTCCACAGCGGCAGCGTCCGCCGCATTGATTTACCGGACAAGCCGGCCGGCAAGATCACCGTGCTGATGGATCTTCAGCGCTCGACCCACGACATTATCAAGCAGGACTCGGTCGCGGCCATCCAGACCGAGGGCCTTCTCGGAAACGAATATGTCTCAATCTCGTTTGGATCCGCGCAAGGCTTGAATGTGCGTGACGGCGATACGATTGCCAGCGAGCCTCCGCTGGTGATGGCGGACCTGATCAAGAAGACGGACGCGATTCTCGACAGCAGCAAGGCCGCGATTGACAACACGACGGTAGCAACCGCAAATCTGCGATCGATCAGCGCGAAGATTGATCAAGGCCAGGGGACGATCGGGGCCCTCATCAACGATAAGAAAATCTATACCGAGCTGGACCAGACAACCATTGGCATGCGCGATACAGTGATCCACGCCCAGGCGGGGATCGCGGACTTCCAGGAAAACATGGAAGCTCTGAAACAGAATTTCCTGCTGCGCGGTTATTTCAAAAAACGCGGCTATGAAGATTCGGCCGAGTTGGCGAAAAACGAAATCGTAAGCCTGCCCGAAGCTTCGCCTCTGAAAACGTTCAGGTACGAGCCAAAGCGCCTTTTCGACAAGATTGATACAGCCAAGCTGAAGAACCAGGGCTCATTGGGCGCCGCGGGCCAGTTTCTTGCCGGCAACGAGTTCGGTATCGCGGTTGTGGTCGTTTATTCCGGCATGACTGGAGATACGCAAAAAGATCTGGTGCTGACTCAGGCGCGTGCTGCGGTGTTGCGCGCGTATCTCGTCGGCAATTTTGGATTCGACGATACCCAACTGAAGACGCTGGGAATGGGCAAGAAGCTTGGTGCGGGCGCCGGCGCTGATTCCGGCTGGGGAGACGTCGAGATTATTGTCTATCCGGCTGGCACTGACAGTCCCGGCGCCCAGTGAGGCCGCCGAAGCATGAATCCGGCGATCGCGAGCAATTCCCGGGATTAAGCGTCTGAGAATGATTGGCCGCGCGGTTGATCTTTCGCGAGCGGCGGCGGAGCGGTTGGCTCGCTGAAATCGTCTGTCCAACTCCAATTCCGAATTTCGGGCATATCCTGAAAATGCTGGCGGATATAGACATGGTGTTCGTAAAGTTTCCGATTGAACATATCAATCGCGTCCGACGCCTGCGATCGCAATCGGGGCACGTGTTTCAGCGCATCAATGGCCAGGTGGAAGCGGCTCATCTTATTCAGGACAACCATGTCGAATGGAGTAGTCGTTGTGCCCACGTCGTTGAATCCGCGTACGTGGAAACGCGCCTCGTTCGAACGTCCGTGCACCATGCTATGGATGAGCCAACGATAGCCATGGAATGCGAAGACGACATCAACATTTCGCGTGAACAGCGAATCGAATGAGATATTGTCCATGCCGTGCGGATGATCGTCGGGGCTCATCAGCGAGTTGAGATCGACGACGTTTACGACGCGAACTTTTATCCCCGGCACGTGCTTCTGCAACAGCCAGGATGTGGCGCAGGCCTCGATCGTGGGAACATCCCCGGCGCACGCTAGAACAATGTCCGGCTCAGTTCCGCCATCGTTCGTCGCAAATTTCCAGATCGATGCTCCCTGAGAACAATGGGCGAGCGCTTGGTCGAACGTGAGCCATTGCAACTCCGGCTGTTTCCCGCACGTAATCACGTTGACGTAATTCCGGCTGCGCAGGCAGTGATCGAAGACGTTTAGCAAGCAGTTTGCGTCCGGCGGATAATAGATTCGAACCACCTCGCTGCGGCGTTGCAGCGCGTTGTCCACAAAGCCCGGCGCCTGGTGGCTGAAACCGTTGTGGTCATTTCGCCAGGCGTGGCTGGTGAGGAAAACATTCAGAGAGGCGAGCGGCCTGCGCCACGGATATTCCAGGCACTGCTCCATCCACTTCGCGTGCTGCGTGACCATCGAATCGACCACTTGGGCGAATGCCTCGTAAGAAGACCACACGCCATGCCTGCCGGTGAGCAGATAGCCCTCGAGCCAGCCTTCGCATAGATGTTCGCTGAGCACTTCCATCACGCGGCCGTCGGGAGCCAAGTGGTCATCAATGGATACGATCGGCTCCATCGTGCAGCGGTTGGTCGCGTCAAACACCGAATTCAGGCGATTCGAATTCGTTTCGTCCGGACAGAACAGCCGGAAATTTGCGGGATTGAGTTTGATTACATCGCGAAAATACTCTCCCAATTTGCGCGGCGCTTCCGCCACCACTTGTCCCGGGCCGGGAATGGATAATGCATATTGCGCGAAGTCGGGCAGATCGAGCGCCTTCAGCAATCGCCCGCCATTGACATGAGGATTTGCGCCCATGCGGCGTTCCCCATCCGGAGCCAGCGCCGCGAGTTCGGGGATCAGACGCCCGTCTTTGTCAAATAACTTATCCGGCGAATACTTACGCATCCAAGCTTCGAGCATCTTTAGATGTTCCGGATTCTCGCAGACGGTGGAGAGCGGAACTTGATGCGCGCGGAATGTGCCCTCGATGGGAACGCCATCCACTTCCTTCGGGCATGTCCAGCCCTTCGGAGTGCGCAGGACGATCATCGGCCATGGCGGACGGGCTTGAATCGCGTTTGCCTTCGCATCTTTTGTTCGCGCACGTTTCTGGATTTCTCGAATCCCTGCGTAACAGCGATCGAGGGCGGCCGCGAGAAGCTGGTGCACGATTTCTGGATCGTCGCCTTCTACAAATTCGGGCGCGTAGCCAAGGCCTTTGTAGAACGCGATGAGCTCGTCGTCGCTCGTGCGAGCTGTTACGGTCGGGCCGGAAATTTTGTAGCCATTCAGATGCAGAATCGGCAGGACAGCCCCGTCTCTCGACGGATTCAGGAACTTGATGCCCTTCCAGCTCCCTTCGAGCGGGCAGGTCTCGGCCTCGCCGTCTCCGACGACGCAGGCCACAATCAGTTCTGGATTGTCGAAGGCAGCGCCAAAAGCGTGAACAAGCGAATAGCCGAGTTCCCCGCCCTCATGCATCGAGTTCGGAGTGTGCGGACCACAGTGACTCGGGACGCCGCCGGGCGTTGAAAAAGAACGAAACAATAGCCGCATGCCGTAGATGTCCTGAGTGATTTCGGGGTGCACGTCGGTGTAGGTTCCTTCGAGATACGCGCAGGCGTTCAGCGTCGGGCCTCCGTGGCCGGGGCCCGAGATGTAGATAATATTTGCGTCCGTTTCGCGGATCAGCCGGTTCAAGTGCACGTAGATGAAATTCTGCCCGGCCGATGTGCCCCAATGCCCAAGCAAGCGCGGCTTGATGTTCTCTTTTGTGAGCGGCTCGCGAAGCAGCGGATTATCTTGAAGATAAATTTGGCCGACGCAGAGATAATTCGCGGCACACCAATAGCGCTGCATCTTGTCCAGCAACTCAGCAGAAAGCGGTCCAGTCGGCTTTACGCGCGCAGCAAGGGTTTCAGCGGATTGCGATTGTTCGGCGACTTCAACGACGGTTGATAAAGCGGCGTCGAATTCAAGCATCTTTTTTCCTGTCCCCACACCGGCTCCTGCGTCCATACCGGCTCCTTCGTCCACGCTGCGAGATTCGTGCGTAGCCATCGCGGCGCGACAGTATAAGTTTGGACTCCAAAGCCACCGGCGAGCAAGTAGCGGCCATTAATATTCGGTTAAGACGGGCACCGCAGCTAGGCGCTGTCCCACTCAAGAGAAGCAACGACATGGCGAGCAATCATCAGATCTTCGTTTGTCTCTATCACGCGCACCGTCACGCGGCTTTCGGAGGAAGATATCACAGGCGCATTGGCGTCATTGCGTGAGACGTCCATGCGTATGCCAAGAAATTCCAACCCGCCGCAAATCCGCTTGCGAACCGCGGGCGCGTGCTCTCCGATTCCCCCCGTGAAGACGAGAACTTCCAACCCGCCAAGAACCGCCGTATACGCGCCGATGTATTTCTTCACTCGGTAGCTGAACAGTTCCACCGCCTCCCCGGCCCGAGGATCTTGATCGATCTTGCGCAGCAACTCCCTCATATCTCCAGACGTCCCCGACACTCCGAGGAGCCCAGATTTTTTGTTTAGAAGCGTGCTCATCTCTTTGGCAGCCAATTTCTTTTGCTCAAGCAGATAGAGTATCGCACCCGGATCAACATCGCCGGAGCGGGTGGCCATGACAAGCCCTTCAAGCGGCGTAAAGCCCATTGACGTGTCAATGCTCTTCCCCTCTTTGACGGCGACGATGCTGGCGCCGCTGCCGAGATGCGCGATGATTACGCGCCCGCTAGCGGACTTTTCTTCGAGCGCTCGCAATTCGCTCATTACGTATTCGTAGGAGAGACCGTGGAAGCCGTACCGAAGAATGCCCTCGTCGTAAAAACGTCGAGGCAACGCATACATGCGCGCAACTTTAGGTACAGTGCTATGAAACGCGGTATCGAAACATGCCACCTGCGGAAGTTCCGGAAATTTCTCGGCGATAAACTGAATTCCCTGGATCGCCGCCGGCATGTGATCGGGATCGAGTGGAACGAGCTGCTCCATCTCAGACAGGAATTCCGGATTGACCCGCTGCGGTTCCCTATACCGAGGGCCACCGTGAACGAACCGATGACCCGCAGCAGCAAGTCCAGAGAGAAAACCGTGTTCGCTCAGCCAAGCGAGCATGATTTCCAATGCAGCATTTGAGTTCCCGTTTTCGACCGGCGAATCGAACAAGATATTCCCGCTCGGCTCTGCAATTTTGAGGCGGCCGCGCGAGCCGCCGGCTTGATCGACAGCGATCGAAAGTAGAAGTTCGATACGATTTCCCGCCTCATAGAGGGCAGATTTCAAAGTGGCAGACCCTCTGTTCATCGTAAGGATTCGTTTTTGAGGTGGAAGGGTCACGAAGTCATCGCACGGAGACGCCTGTTTCGATTTGCTCCAAATTCAAACACACGGTCATCGAATTACATTTAAGGGCGTCAACGGCACTTTTGCAAGCTCAGGAGAGTGGTCGAACGCGCTCTTCGGATGCGCACAAGCTGAGAAGCGATTCGGCCACCCAGCGAAAACATTGTTAGAATCCGCGAGATGCGGATTCGCACATCGTTCACGCTGTTGACACTCGTGGTGATGTTTGCCAGCGCAGACGGTCGCGCACCGATGTGGCGCGCGCCGGGCAGCGACGCCCGCGCCGACGTACGAGATTTCGGCACACCTAGTACGGTGTCGTGGTCGGTGCAAACCAGCGGGATCGATACCAACCTGCGAGGCGTAAGCGCGACGGAGTCTGTGGATTCAAACGGAACAGAAAACATCGCTGTGTGGGCTTGCGGTTCGAATGGCGTGATTCTTCGCTCGAACGATCTCGGCAAAACATGGAAGCGCCTGCACGTGGCCGGAGGCGACACGCTCGATTTCCGGAGCATTGTAGCGTTAGACGCCAAGAACGCCTTCGTGATGTCTAGCGGAAACGGAGACAAATCTCGGATCTACAAGACTGCCGATGGCGGCGCTGGTTGGAAGTTGGAATTTACGGACTCGCGCAATACTTTTTTTCTCGATGCGCTGGCCTGCGACGGAGAATGCTACGCGCTGAGCGATCCCGTTGACGGCAAGTTTGTGATTGTGGCGACGCACGATTACAAGGACTGGAAGGAACTCCCGGGCGAAGGCATGCCCGCCGCGCTTCCCGGCGAGGGCGCGTTTGCTGCGAGCGGAACCTCACTCGCGGTCAATAATGACGCAGGCATGTATTTCGGCACCGGAGGCGGCAACGCCGCGCGCGTGTTTCACTCAACGGACTTGGGGAAGACATGGAGCGCGGTGGAAACGCCGATCGCCAACGGCAACGCGTCGTCCGGAATATTTTCCATCTCGTCCACCACATTTGCAGTCAACGTGGTGGGCGGCGACTACAAAGATCCGAACCGGCCATACCGCGTAGCCGCATATTCAAAGGACCAGGGAAAAACGTGGCGTCTCGCTGCGCAGCCGCCGGGAGGATACCGTTCCGCAGTGGCGTCAATCGATGGCGCGACGCTCGCAGCCGTTGGTCCTAACGGCGAAGACGTCTCTGACGACTTTGGCGTTCATTGGAAACATACGGATTCGCTCGATCTGAACGCCGTGTTCGTACTGGATATCCAAAACGCGTGGGCAGTGGGCGCGAAAGGCACCATCGCGCGTCTGGTCAATCGCAAGCAGTATTTGATTCGCAACGACAGCGGCAAAGACAATTCCGCTTTCGCATTCACCCCTTCAATAAAATAATTGCCGCGCTTTCGCACACGCGGAGCAAAAGAATCAACTCAACGAGACAACGGAATCAGCATTCGCCAAAAAAGCGCGCTCGCACGTGCTCGCTTACAGGCAAATCGGGACCGCTGAAAATGTGATCAGGAACCCTTGAGGGATCCTCAGTAATCTGGGGCAACGCTTTCGCTCTCAATGCCGCTGATTCCGGTGAGGGATCTTGAAAGAGGGTGCGGAACCATCCCTCGACCGTGTGGCATGCATGAAAATTCCGCTGGAATTGGTCGGCGTAGCGGTGTCCTGCCGCGTTCCAATCGGAGTTATTCGTAAGTTCGTCGCGAAGCATTCGCGCATCACGCAGTGCAAAAGAAAGTCCCTGGCCGAAGGTGGGATCGCTGGTGGCCGCAGCATCACCGACCAGCGCCACGCCATTGCGGTAAGGGTGTTCCACCCAGTAGTCGCTTACATCAAAACTGGCCAGAGGCCCGGCACTTTTCACGCCGGCGTAGTAATCGGCCATCGGCGCATATCCTTTCGCAGACTCACTGCAGAATAAACTGAGCATGGATTCGCCCTGCAGCCGGTAGCCCGTTGTCTTCGGATAAACAAGATAGGCACGAGATCGGTCGCCAGCCTGGGGAATCAAACCGGCCCATGTGCCAAATTCGGGGTTGAATACACCATATAAAATCTCCGTTGACGCGCGAACGTTTTCCAGCAGCACGCCAGCCATGTAGCAGCCATGGACTTGTTCGCGGACCGGGAAACCAGCGAATTTTCGTACCGAAGAGCCGCGACCATCGGCGGCAACCACGAGACGCGCGGAGATCCTCTGGTGGCTTTGCCCATCCACAACTACGGCAGGTTCGGTCCCGCACTCAACGTGTTCAACGCTCACCCCGCGGCGCACTTCCGCACCGGCGTTTTCCGCAGCCGCCAGCAGTGTTTCCTGCATCACCTGGTGCGGGAAAGAAAGAACAGGTAACTGCTGCTGCGTGGTCGTCCTGAGGTCGCGTATCCCGGAACCAGCCTCAATATATGGCACCTCGTGGGCGCAATTCTCCTTGAGCAGGCGGAAAATTCCGAGTTCATTTGCTTCGGCCACACCCCAAGACACGAGAGCCTCTCCGCGCACGCGGTCCTTGAATTGCCGCTCCCGCTCCAGCACCAAGACTTTGGCACCTCGTTCGGCCATCGCTTTCGCCAATGAGGACGCCGCAATTCCGCCCCCGACCGTAACGATGTCGTAGCGTTGTGCCGCCATCTCGAACTCCTTCTTCCGGCCCTGCATGCAATTGCGAACGCATCTTAGAGGACCCGTTTGTGGAGAGTCAAACGTCCATGAATGGGGGCGGAGCGCCTGAGCCACGCATTAACCGGACAAATATTTGGAAAGCCGAGGTAGTAAATTCACGCAATAAAAAAGACGCGCGGCGACGCGCCACGCGCCTCAAAATCCATCCGTCCTCAATCTCTACTTCGCCGCCACCACCTTCGTAAACGTTGATTCCATATCGGATGACCACGTGTTGCCGCCATCTGCGGACGATTCGTATTTTAATGTGTATTGCGTTTTGGAGACTTCCTTCTCGGTCAGGCGCGTCTTCATGGACTTGCCCCCCATCATCATCTCGCTTGTCCAAGTCCAAGTGTCGCCACTGACAATTCCTTTGGCTGTGACCATCTCGCCCCAACTATCGAATGCGTTGTAGGTGTACATTTTTGTTTCCGGGTCATATCCCACGACGGCCATGATCTGAAACTCGCCCATGGGCGACTTGTTGTTCGAATGACCCACAATAAAAAATCCCCCGGACACCCATTCCCACTTTTGAGTTGACGACACCGGTCCGGCCATACCGTGCGCGGTAGATTTACCTACTTCGTTCCAGTTGCCCACAAAATATGCGAGCCGCTGCACTTCCGGGCCCGGCTTCGGCGGTCCTTGCTGAGCCTGCGCCCGAACCGAAACTCCCAGCAACAAAACGCAAATCGCAACCGGCCCGATCATCCGTTTCATGTGAGATCTCCTTGCGGTTGGAGCCGCGGCTACGGTTTTTCAGTGCCCATACGTCTTAGGCGGACTCACACTACAACAATTCCGCGCCGGGCAGTCGCCGCAAATCATACCTCGAACCTCTGAATCCATCACGGCAAATCATTTTCCACGACGAGCGCGTATTCGAGCCGGCGCGCCTGGAGATCCGCCGTGGCGGAGAACTCGCGACCCGGTGCTTCGAAGCGGCATCGCGGCAATCTCTCTCGAGCTGAGTTGATCGCTGGCGCACCCATGGGGACAATTTAAAAGCTTTTCTCAGGGAAATCGTGTCAGCCTTGCCACAGTTAAGCGCCCCTCTGGACTAAGCCTCTCGCAGGCTGCTAAAAAGCTAAATTTCACTGTGCAACGGGAAGGCTGTTCGCGCGATCCGCCGAAACACTAGGATTCGAAATCGTTATGCCTGCTATACTGGCGAAAGCAAAGTGAAACTGTTGCTTGGGAGGGACGAAGATCCAAAGGTTAATAGGTTTCTCAGGCCCGGCAAGTACCCCGTAACCAATCCTTCCTAGAGACCCCACTAAATCATAGATATTACCGAGCAGAACAGTCGTGCGTCGAAGAACTAGAAGAGGAGAAAGAGAATGAAAACCGCTGCAGGTGTAGCAATACTCGCAATCGCACTCGTCGCTTCACCGATGTATGCGAAGGACAAGCATGTCCCGCTTCCAGACAGCGTGATAGCCGCAAAGACCGTGTACATCGACAATCAAACGGGCCACTCAGAGATTACAGATCGAGCCGTCGAGGCATTAACCAAGTGGGGGCGATTCAAAATCGTGAAGGACGCGAAGGATGCCGATTTGGTCCTTCGGTTTACGGCAGACACAAAAGGCAGACCCACTCCGCCACACAATGATATAGACATATCACCTACCCCCGTACGCTTCTCTGTGCTCGACCAGACTAATAATGAACTCTGGTTCGCAACTAAGAACGAGCCGTTTCATAGTCAAACGCGGCTAGATATTTCTGAATTCAAAAAGCGAATTGAAGAACAAGAAAAGTCGCACGCTGGCTAGGAATCACCGAGAATCATGACGATCTGGCGCGTAGCCAGAGGCAAACCCGAAGTGGACTTCTAAGAGGAGACCGGCGAAAAGTGGCGCGCCCAAAGGGACGATCTTAGAACTTTTCTATCGGAATTTGTGTCAGCCCTGTCAGTAGGTCGAGCTTTCAGTTGATTTGGGAACTCAAGGAACGGCCTGATCTGCCGATGAGCGGCGAAACTGTCCGGCAATCCGACTAATTGGGACTTAGGATAACTTCCGTGTCCCCGACAGCCCGCCCACTATCCGCGTGCATTACTTCAACGAGTAGCGCGTTACGCATTCTAGTGACCAGGGAAAGTCTTCGCTCGCGTCATACGACCGCGACCTTGACGTTGTGGATCGGGGGCAGCGAATCGAACAGGCAGTCCCATTGCTCACCACCATCCCTTCCGATCCACAGCTGACCGGTCGTCGTGCCGAAGTAAAGTGCAGGTGACTTGAGTCGATCGATGTCCATCGCGTCGCGCAGGACGGTGAAGTAGCTTTGCTTCCCAGGCAACCCACGTGCGAGCCGGCTCCATGACTCGCCGCCGTTTTCGCTGCGCCACACCGCCGGCGCACCCCCGGGACAGGTGCGCGTCGGCCCCTCAAGTGGCATGACGTACACCGTATCGGCGTCATGCGGGTGGACCACGATAGGAAATCCGAAGTCCGACGGCAATCCCTTAGCGATCGACCGCCACGAGTGGCCATAGTCGTCGCTGCGTAGTACACCAATGTCCGGCCGAGGCCCGCCAGGCCCCGTCCAATCAGCCCATCCGCCGTGGTTCTGCATATAGAGCCTGCCAGGCGCGTTCTCGTGCCGCGCGATCTTGTGAACGCACTGACCGAACTCGGGATAAGGGTCGGGCGCAAAGCCGGCACCGACCCCTTGATTGGACGCTCTGAATGTTTCGCCACCGTCCTCACTCAAATAGTGGCCGCCCGTTGAGATGCCCAAGTGTACGCGATTTCCGTTGCGAATGATCGTGTGCAGGCAGAGCCCGCCATTGCCGGGTTGCCACTTGCGCGCGTGATCGTGGTTGCTAATCCCCGGCACCATGTCCCACGAATCGCCACCGTCGCGGCTCCTGAACAGGGACGCCGGCTCCACGCCGCACCATAGGTCCTTCTTGTCACGACCAGCCTCAAGTGACCAGATGTTGGCGAGCGCGCGGCCGTCGTCTTTGGGGAACGCAGGCGCCGATTTCGTCTCACTGAAGCTTTTCCCCATGTCCGTCGAACGCAGCACTTTCATGCCGAAGAACGGATTGCAGCTCGAAGCATAGAGGTGCGGTGTTCCGCGCGTGTCGATCAGCGTCGCGTATACGGGGATGCCCGGGCCGAACGGCCCGCGCAGAGCGAAGCTGCGCCTCGGCTTCGCGGCATCCGCGACAAACACACCTTTCTTGGTGCCAATGGTGAGAATGATTCGATCCGCCATCATTAGCCTCCTGAAACCGCCGGCAGGATTGTGACCACGTCCCCCGGCGCCAAAGTCGTGTCGACCCCGTTGAGATCGCGCACATTGTCCGAGTTCACAAATACATTCAGGTGCCGACGTAACGCACCCGTTTCGTCACAGACATTGCGATACAAATCCGACTGGCTCAGCTCGAGGCCCTCAAGTGCGGCGCGCACCGTGTGTGCCGACATCGAGAGTTCCGTTGCGCCCGCGCAGTAGGTGCGAAGCGGTCCCGGGACATAGATCGTGATGGTCGGCGCCGAGCCCATAATGTGAAACTTATCACTGACGGTTGGGACGACGCAACCAACGCGATCGCAGACCGGGATCCGGCTCTGCTGCCGGTGTCCCATAGAAATGAATCAAGCCGCCATCCGCATGCGGTTAGCTGCTGAGTTACGGGCAAACCGGAACTAATCCTCACGTCCCGGTAGACACGCTAATCGGACAAGTTCGAAACAGTGATCTGGGTGGGGCCGGAAGTCCTTCAAAAGAAACGGCAAAAGAGATGGCGCGCCCGGAGATCCGCCGCGGCGGAGAACTCCCGACCCTCTGCTTCGAAGGGTCGCCGCGGCGACCTCTATCCGGCTGATTTTTGTGGCGCGCCCGGAGAGATTCGAACTCCCGACCCTCTGCTTCGAAGGCAGATGCTCTATCCAGCTGAGCTACGGGCGCGCCGCGTGCGAGTAATTCACTGTACTTCGACTGGAATCAGTTTGGCAACGGGCAAGTGTCGGGTTGACTCGGGGCGTTGAGCCACCGTTTCAGATGCGGCGGAGTGCATGCGGTGGCTGGCAAATGTGCGTGACGTGCTGACCGGCGCGCCGCGTGCAATTGCCGACGACCTGTATCCAGTCAAGCCAATCGTTGAATTCTTCGCTAAGCTCTGCTTGATCTCGTCGCGGCCTTTGCCTGTTTTCAAATAGCGTTCGCGGCGGACTGCCTCCGATAGCGTTTCGAAACGCTCGCTATAAACTAAATCCCATGGCCCGCGATTTTTCGTTGAGATGCTTTGGCCGGAATTGTGTTGCAGCATTCGGGCTTGCAAATCGGATGTCAGACCGGTGTAAAAACGGCCGGTCATTTGACTGTGTAGCACGTAAATGAAGAACATTCGAGTTTGTGGCGCGCCGGAGATCTGCTGCGGCGAAGAACTCCCGACCCTCTGCTTCGAAGGGTCGCCACGGCGACCTCTATCCAGCTGAGCTACGGGCGCGCCGCGCGCAGTGAACTCACTGTACTGCGTTCAGAATATCTTTGGCAACCGGCAACTGACGCGAGCGGTCCCCGGAGCACGTAGATGCAATTCCCGTTATGGCACTCCAACAGCTCTCGCCGTCACAGACCCGGCTTGCTCGTGTTGACCTGCGCACAACGTGCAATTGCGGACAGTATTGAAGCGCGCGAAGTTTGACACTGGGATCTTCAGAGCTACTCAAGGAGACTCCCATTGAAGATTTCCGCAGTGCTATCCGCAGTCCTCGTGTGTTTGGGCGTAGCTACGATTGCCCAAGCGCAGACCACCGGAACGTCCGATAACAACCAGACATCCGTCTACCGGGTAAGCATCGTTAGCCGCACAACCCGGGCGGTGAGCTACAGACACCGCAGCGGCTCCACAAAAATTGATTTTCAAGGCACCGACTTGATGCCTGCCGCAGCCGGCGAGGCCAGAGTCGAGAGCAAGCGCGGTACGATGGAGATCGAAGCCGAATTTTCCGGGCTCGACAGGCCCACGAGCTTCGGCAACGAGTATCTCACTTACGTGATGTGGGCGATTTCGCCGGAAGGTCGCCCCGTCAACATCGGCGAAGTATTGGTGGGTGATAACCACCGCAGCAAGCTGGACGTTACCACTGACCTTCAGGCTTTCGCGCTAATTGTAACCGCCGAACCCTACTATGCCGTGCGCCGTCCCAGCAACGTCGTGGTCCTCGAGAACGCGATTCGCCCCGACACCGTCGGCGCCACCGAGGCCGTGGATGCGAAGTACAAACTGATCGATCGCGGCGGGTACATTCCCACCGGCTATCATTTCGATCCGGTCGTCTTGAACGCAAAACTCCCACTCGAATTTTTCGAAGCGCGCAATGCCGTTCGCATAGCCAAGTCGGCTGGAGCGGAGACTTACGCGACCACCAGCTTCGAGAACGCAACTCGTCAGATGAAGCGCGCCGACGATCTCGCAACCATGAAGCACATTGACAAGAAATCGCTCATTGCAGAATCGCGCGAAGTTGTGCAGACGGCAGACGACGCCCGCGAAATCGCCGTGAAACGGATTGACGCGGATCGCGTGAACAGCGATAGGGACGCGGCCGCGGCGCAGGTTGCGGACGCCAACGCCCAATCCGACGCAGACATGCGGGCTCGTAAGGATGCGGAGGCAGCTACCTCGGATGCCAACCGCGAACGTGCGGAAGCTGACGCCGCGGCCGTTGCGGCGCAGCAGAAGCAGCACGATGCCCAGGCGGAATCGGATCAGAATCGCGCTGCCGCTGCGGACGCCAACAAGGCCGCTGCGGACGCCAAGAAGGCCGCTGCGGATGCTCAACAAGCACAACAAGACGCGGAGGCGCAATCGGATCGAGACCGAGCCGCCGCAGCGTCTTCAGATCAGCAGCTACAGCAGGCCGTGAAGGATCGTGAAGAACTTCGCGCCAAATTGCTGCAGCAGTTCAACGCCATTCTCGTCACTCGCGACACTGCTCGCGGTCTCGTGGTGAGCATGTCGGACGTGCTTTTCGACACCGGCAAGTACACGCTTCGTCCAATCGCCCGCGAGAAGCTGGCCAAAATTTCCGGAATAGTTCTTGCTTACCCGGATCTTCGGCTAGCGATTGAAGGCAACACGGATAGCGTGGGTGGCGACGCCATGAATCAGGAACTCTCGGAACAACGAGCAGCAGCGGTCCGGGATTACCTGGGGCAGCAAAACATTCCTATGGCGTCGATGACGTCACAAGGATTCGGTAAAAACCAACCCGTTGCGTCCAATGAGACAGCGGAAGGACGTCAACAAAATCGCCGGGTCGAGATGATCGTCTCAGGCGACGTTATAGGAACAACAGTCGGAATTGTGTCTTCAAACCTGCCTCTGACCAGCCAGCCTTAGGGCGTTTGGCGGAGAACCGCCGGGCTCCAGCGAATCAGCTATCGCTGGAGCCTGGCAACAATAAAATATCCGAATTCGCCGCTCGTCTCTCGTTGCCTGCTACTTCAGACTCTCTATGTACGCGATTAGCGCCTTCAGATCGTCCGGGGGTGGATCTACCTTAGGCATGCCGCCCGCAGTCATCTTCGCCGTAGGGTTCCTGAAGAGCGCGGCCAGCTGATCGGGCGAAAATTTAGCTGAGATCCCGATGAGAGCTGGGGCCGCGGCCGTGCCGACTCCTCCGTCTCCATGGCATGCGTTACAGGAACGCGCCTCGAAAATTGTTTTCCCTTTTGCTGCCAGAGGATTGGCGAGGGCCACATTTGCCGCAGCCAGCGACGCCGAAGACAGCTCCGGTTCAAATGGCTTGCGCATATAGGCGGCTTCTTCCTCATTTTGCTTGACCAATTGTTCCGCAACTCCAAGGTCGTGCTTGTCCAAGTATTCGCTGCGCAGTCCGAGTCCCACCAGCGTGAAAAGAATAAATAGGTATGCTCCCATCGCCGCAGGGCGCTTCCACGGACGCCGTTCGACGCTGCGATCCAGGAATGGAAGGGTGATGACGCCGGCGACAAGAATCATCGGCAAAATCAGGACGCCGATCACAGAAGCCGCACCGTGCCAATATTTCAGCCACTGGAAAACGGGCAGGTAATACCACTCCGGCCGCGGCACGTACTGTGCATTTGCCGGGTCGGCCGCGGGGCCCAGCGGCACCGGCATGAAGAAAGCTAACACTCCCAGTCCGGCAATCAGGAGGGCCGTGAGGGAGAGATCCATCAATACCTGGCGCGGGTAGAACGATTCTGCTTTCTGCTTTGGATTGTACGGATCTTCACTCACTGGCCCGGCGGCACCGGCATTGCGGAACAGAAAAATATGGGAAGCCACGAGAGCAAAAATGCAGGCCGGGATCAGGAAGACATGAGCGACAAAGAAGCGCGAGAGAGTCAGGGTCCCCATCTCGGTGCCACCACGTACGAAGCGGGTAAGGCTTGCACCAATCCCTGGGATTTCGCTCATCGCGTTCGTCCCTACGGCGGTCGCAAAGTACGCCCTTTGATCCCAGGGGAGCAGATAGCCCGTGAAGGCCATTCCCAGCACCAGCCCGAACAGCGCACACCCGGAAATCCAAAGCAGCTCGCGCCGTCCCTTGTACGCTCCATAAATATATGTCTGCGAGAGGTGGAGGAGTAACACGATGATCATCGCGCTGGCCCCGTAGGAATGAAGGCTTCGCAAGAATGAGCCGGCGGTGACCGCCTTCGTGATGTACGCGACCGTGGTGTGTGCGTGGTCTGCCGAAGGCACGTAGTACAGCGCGAGAAATACTCCCGTGATGATTTGCGAAAGAAAAATAAACAAGAGCCCTGACCCGAATATGTAAGCGAGGCGCGCGCCGCCCGGAATGGGCTCATCCAGCGCAGTCCGAAGCAAATCGTCCAAGCCGGTGCGGCGATTGAGCCATCCACGAAAACCGGTGTGGGGACTTTCGGGAGCTTCGTTTCCGCCAGCATCCTTCGAGTTCATGTCGGAGAGAGTCTTTCCTCAGCCCATCACTTCTTTGTCAGCGACAAGTTGACGGAAATACTGAAAACGCACCAGCAATTGACCGTCTTCAACGGTCGTTTCAAGGCTATCCATTCCTCGAAGCGATGGCCCGCTGATCCGCCTTCCATCCGGAGCGTAAGTGCCCCCGTGGCACGGACAGATGAATTCGCGTTTGTCGTTGTCCCAGGGCACAGTGCAACCCAAATGAGGGCAAACCGAGGAGAGGACAAGCAGTTGCCCGCTGCTGTCCTTCGTCACATACACAGCCTTTTCTGAAACTGCTTTGCGCCACCCGTCAACCTGCTGAATCTGGATGGTTTTCTGGACGGGTTCAGACAAGGACGAGAACTCGCTCAGAGGCCCGACGGGCGACTCTTCGAGTTCGGTGGTCCGCCGCAAAAGAGGAAAGAGAGTAAAACGTATCAACGGAACGGCAAGCAGCGCGCCGACGCAGACGGTTCCAATCGCGAGCAAAGCTCCCAGAAAAGAGCGCCGGTCGTCCGGCGGAGGTCCCGGCGTCGAAGAGTTGTTTTTCCAACTGTTCCAGGAACTCTGTACGTTCCAGCTCATCGAATCCTCTCGCACTCAAATTTCAAAGAATCGCGGAGCGATCTGGACCGTCCATGCCCTGGCCGCGGTATCCAGACAGGACTCTTACTTTTTTGGAAGCTGCCGGATATAGGCGACGAGTGACTTGATCGTGTCTGGTGAAAGCTTCGAGCCGAAGACTGGCATCTTTCCTCGTCCCTTGGTGATGACGTCGGCGAGCGCGGCGTCCGATTGTTTCTGCACTTCGTCCGAGCGGAGGTCTTTGGCTTTTAACGCTTTGCCGGTTGGCGTGTTGCCGCTGCCATCCGGTCCATGGCAAAGCGTGCAGTTAGTCTTGAAGGTCTTGGCGGCATCGGCTTGGGCGTGAACGGGTGAGGGTACAATCAGGATCATGAGACCAATAAAAAGCGCTGCCGATGTAAGACGTAGGTGGATTTTTCGCATATCATCTCCTCTGGCCGTTCGACGGGATCGAGCGATCGATTTATGTCAGCGCGTCTCTGATTGCTCGCCTGCTCGATTCGCTGCTTCAAACACCGAGGAATTCTAACTCACTGTCTGAGCGTTGTCGCACATTTCCTGCTTCGACGGATTTGCAATTTTTCGATGGGTTACCGAATTCGAAATCTCCGGGAACGAGAACGCCCAGGAAGGAGAAATCGTGTCACGATGAAGACGGAATACAGAGCCCACATTCGCGGCTGCCCCGCCGACTTCGGGAGATGAACGATATGCACTATCTCTACGCTTTCCTCTGTCTCCTGATTGGCGGAGGAATCACATGGGTGGGCTATCGGCTCAAGGCACCTTACGAGCGCCCGCCCGGGACCACCGGATTTGCCGGGCCGATCATCAGCCGGCACTTGCTCATCGGGAGCGCCGGGAACTTGCTGGTTGTGTTCGGCCTGATAATCGCCGTGATGTTTTCGTTGATATTCTTTCTAACGTAGAAGGAATTCTTTACAGCGGCCGCACTCGCCGCTACCCGTAAGCCTGGAAGTCCTCCCAGAATTCGGGCCAGGGCTCCCTCGGCGGTCCGCACACGAAAATGTCCGGATGGTCGCTGCTCTCTTCATTCTTGATCCCGTAGGGATTTCCGTTGTGGCCGGCGAGCGTGCAAGACTGAAACATCTCGTCCACATATTTTCGCGACAGCCCGACCACGATAAGAATCTTCGGCGGAGAGTCTCCATAGCCGCGCAACCACGCGGAGTTCGTCCCGCTGATTGCCTGCGGCAAGCCGTAAGCCGGGCCGTAGAGGTCAATCGCGCCCGTCTCTCCATAATTTCCGGCCACGATACCGGCGCTCGCGCGCTGATCGGGAGGCAGCGAGTCGCGGATTTTCGCGACGGTCGCCACCAACTCGGTCCATCCGATTTCCTCGCGCAGATCTCCGTTGTTCCTCAGCGCGAAATTGGCAGGCGAGATCACCGGATTAATCGGGATAACGATCGCGCAAGCCATCACTCCGCCAACCGCTAGCGCCGCAAACGTCGCGCCTTCCACGACGCGCGACCACAAAGTTCGAAGCGACGCCACCCACCGCTCCCAAAGGACGCTTCCCCCCGCGTAGAGCATTGGATAGGCGGGCGCGAGGTAATAGGCGCGGCCTTTCGCAAAGAAAAAGATTGCGAACGGGATCACATACAGCCAGCCCAGCAGGCGGTAGCGCTTGCCCTCCGGCACAGCGAAAAAATAGAAGAGGCCGGCGAGCCACAGCGGCGAGGCAAATAGATTCGTGCTGATAATAAATTGGTCGCGCAGGAAACCGTCGGCCCTTCCTTCGCCGACGTCGCGCGCATGAATGTGGCGCAAGAAATGGAGCGAGAAGAATTCATGGCGGATTTGCCAGATCAGATTCGGAAGAAAAATTAGCACAGCCAATCCGGCTCCGCACCACAGCCACGGACTTTTCAAATAGCGCCGCGCAGGCGTGAGCAGCACGCCTCCCACAATTCCAGCAGTGAAAAATCCCATCGTATACTTCGTCATCATGCCGACGCCGATCGCCGCGCCGATGCCCAGCCACCAGCGCGGATTTTCGGACTTGAGCAGGCGAATCAGGAAGTAGACGATCAGAACGGACCAGAAATAGTCGAACGATGAATACTGAAATTCCGTTCCCGAGAATAATGGAAGCACCGACACTGCCACGCAAAGCGCTGCCACGACCTGCGCCAGGCGCTTGCCGCCGAGTTCGCGCGCCATCAGTCCAGTGATGACGAGCGCGGCCGCCTGCGCGAGCACGGAAAACATTCGCAGGCCGACCATCGAGTTCCCGAAAAGTGCGAGTCCGATTCGCTCAATAAACGGCGTCACGGGCGGATAGGCCACGAAGCCCCAATCCATGTGGCGCGCATCGTCGAGCACTTGCAGCTCGTCGCGGTGGAAACCATACCGCCCATTCGTGGCGACGTGCAGAACCGCGACGCCAAGCGCAATCGTGCCGAGCGCGAGATAATCGCTCCGTAAAGAATTTTGCGTGTCGCTCGATGACTCCATCTCTGGCCACTCCCGCGTAATTATTTCCGAAACGCAACACTAGCAGAAGCGCTATTCGAACTCCCCAAAAATACATCGGGGGCCGAAGCGACTCACGCTTCGGCCCCCGATTGACGAATCCGCCGCTATTCCCTAGTCCAACGCAGCGCAGACTGATTTGACTTCCGTGTAATTCTCGAGCACTTCGTGCCCCATTTCGCGGCCCCATCCGGACTGCTTGTATCCGCCGAACGGAAGCGACGGGTCAAAAATGTTGTAGCAGTTGATCCAAACAGTGCCGGCGCGAAGTTTTGCCGCGACGGAATGCGCCTTCTTGATGTCTCGCGACCACACGCCCGCGGCCAGTCCGTAGATCGTGTCGTTCGCGCGCGCCACGATTTCGTCTGCACTGCGGAATGGGATCACCGTAACGACAGGCCCGAAAATCTCCTCCTGCACCACCTTCATCTTGTCGTTGGTGTTCACGAGCACGGTCGGATTGACGAAATAACCGCGATCACCGTGGCGCGCACCTCCCGTCACTGCTTTCGCGCCTTCTCGATATCCGGATTCGAGATAGCCGCACACTCGATTCATCTGTTCCTCAGAAACCAGCGGCCCCATGTCGCTCGACGGATCGAAACCAGGTTTCACCTGGATCTTTTCCGCGATTTTCGAGACGCCATCAACAACCTTGTCGAAGATTTTCTCTTCCACAAATAGCCGCGAGCCCGCGCAGCAGCACTGGCCGTGGTTGAAGAAAATCGCGCTCGCCGCGCCGGGAATCGTTGAATCAAGATCGGCATCCGCAAGCACGATGTTGGGAGACTTCCCGCCAAGCTCGAGCGACACTTTCTTCAAATTTCCCGCGGCGGCATGAAGAATCAGCTTTCCGACTTCCGTCGAACCGGTGAACGCAATCTTATCCACGTCCGGATGCGCCGCGAGCGCCGCTCCCGCCGTTTCGCCATATCCGGGAACAATATTGACCACGCCGTCCGGGAATCCAGCCTCCTGGATCAACTCTCCCAAGCGGAGCGCCGATAGTGGTGTCTGCTCGGCCGGCTTCAGGACGACCGTGCATCCTGCTGCAAGCGCGGGGCCCAGCTTCCACGCCGCCATCAGCAGCGGGAAATTCCACGGAATAATCTGACCAACGACGCCCACCGGTTCACGCAGCGTGTAGGCAAGGAATTTCGACGGCTCCTGAAGGATTAGCGGAATCGTGTTGCCTTCGATTTTTGTCGCCCAGCCCGCGTAATAGCGCATGTGCTCGATCGTCAGCGGAACGTCCGCGACGCGCGCAATCGCCAGCGGCTTGCCGTTATCGAGGGACTCAAGTTGCGCGAATTCCTCGTGGTGCTTCTCGATCAAATCCGCCAGCTTCCAAATCAGCTTGCCGCGCTGGGCGGTAGGCATTTTTGACCACGGGCCGCTATCAAAGGCCGCGCGTGCGGCCTTCACCGCGCGGTCAATGTCTTCGCGATCTCCTTCCGCGACATTCGCGAGCACCTCGCCCGTCGCCGGGTTGTAACTTGGAAATGACTTGCCCGAAGCTGCGTCAACCCATTTCCCGTTGATGAACATCTTTCGTTTTGTTGTCACAAATGCGGAAACACTGGGATCCATCGTAGGTGTGGAAACTGCTGTTGCCATAGTCATGCTCCTTTTGTAGCGATGTCTTTCTGAAATTTCCGGTAAACGTCACCGAAGCTTGTTGCGCGCTTCAAATCGGGTAATGCGTGGGCGTTCGCCTTAGCGTCATCCAGCGCAGTTCGCTGAATTCGTCGAGCGCAGCCTTGCCGCCGAATCTTCCCCAGCCGCTGTCCTTCACACCGCCAAACGGCATCTGCGGCTCATCGTGCACCGTTGCGCCATTGATGTGGCAGATGCCGGTCTCGAGGCGTTCGGCAAGGTGCATGGCTTTATTGATGTCGCGGCTAAAGATGGCGCTCGAAAGTCCGTACTCGGTATCGTTGGCGATACGGAGCGCGTCTTCAGCATTTTTCGCGACAACCACCGATACGACTGGCCCGAACGATTCTTCATGGTAGATGCGCATCGCGGGCGAAACGTTATACAGCACAGTCGGGCTATAGCAGGCGCCCTTCGCGCCGCCGCCGCTCAAAACCTTCGCGCCTTTCGCCGATGCGTCGTCCACAAGCCCTTGCACGCGCTCGACGGCACCCGCATGAATCATACTGCCGATCTGGGTTTCCGGCTGCATTGGATCGCCCACCTTGAGCGCCTTCGCCTTCTCCGCCAGTTTCTTGGCGAATTCATCGGCGATGGCTTGCTCAACCACGATCCGTTCCGTTGACATGCAAATCTGCCCCTGGTTCATGAACGCGCCGAAACTGGCAGCCGCGACCGCCGCATCGAGATCCGCGTCTTCCAGCACGATCATCGGCGCCTTGCCTCCGAGCTCAAGCAGCGCGCGCTTCAGATGGCGCCCCGCTTTTTCGGCGATGATGCGCCCCACTTTCGTCGAACCTGTGAAGCTGATCCGGCGCACTTTCGGATGCGCGATTAGTTCGTCCACCACTTCCGCCGCATCGGCCGGCGCGTTCGTGATTACGTTGATCACGCCTTTGGGGAAACCTGCCTCTTCGAGCGTTTTCGCAATTGCCAGGTGCGTCCCCGGCGATTCTTCCGATGCTTTCAGAACCACCGTGTTGCCGTACGCGAGTGGCAGCGCGATCGCCCGCACTCCCAGAATCATGGGCGCATTCCACGGCGCAATTCCGACCACCACGCCGACAGGCTGCCGCGTCGCCATTGCCACCGTGTCCGGCAAATCCGAAGGAATAATCTCGCCGATCAATCCATACGCCTGCGCCGCGGCCTCCCGCAACATTCCTGAGGTAAATATGCAGTTGAACATTCCCCAGCCGAATGTCCCGCCGGTCTCCTCAGCCATCAGCCGCGCGATTTCCGCTTGATGTTCGGTCAGGACGTCGGCTGCCTTGAGGAGCAGGCCGCGACGAACGGCAGGCGCCGTTGCGCTCCACGCGGGGAAAGCAGCCGAGGCGGCTTCAATCGCGCGCCGGGCGTCTTCGCGCTTCCCCGCCGCTACCCGCGAAACCGTTTCACCTGTGTAGGGATTCTTCTTTTCAAAAGTGCCGCCGCCCGCAGCGGCGACCCATTCACCCGCGATGAACATCCGTTCGTTTCGCACTGTATCTCCCGCTCGTTCAACCACGAGGTTGCGTTCGCTCATAAAGTTCCCATCTCCCGGCGAGTTGCGCGTCGCGTGCGACATTTATCTCACCGGGGCCTCAGTCGAGCAAGCCCGGCGGGGCAAATCTCAGTGATTGCCGATGCGCGAAAGAAGAAAATCCACAAATCGTCGCGCGTCAATCCCCGTCGCCACGTGAACGTTCGGCGTCACCGCCTCGACGCCGACCGATTCCACATGGTCGCCGCTCACCGCTTCCTTCTCGACCACGTTCTTCCGGTTCGCCACAGTCATGCCGCGCGTAAACTTCCCTTCCGTTTCGATGTCCACCCGCATGTCCTGCGTGGTCATGAATGTGTGATCAATCGCGCCGCCCACCGCGAGCGCATCGTGAATCGCGCCACCGTGAAAAATCCCTGTGCCCTTATACGTTCCGATCTGATAGCGCAGCACGGCCGCGGCAAATTGCGTCTCCGGCCCGGGATGCTGCTCGAGCTTCGCCACGTCTTCATCCGTCACAAGCGTAATTTCAGTGACGTCAAGTCCCACCATCGTGATCGGCCAGCCCGCGTTGAACACCATCGCCGCAGCTTCGGGATCGCTGTGAACGTTGTACTCCGAAACCGCATTCACGTTTCCGCCCGTGATTCCGCCGCCCATCAAAATCACTTCTTTCACCAGCGGCACGATCGAAGGGTCCTTCCCGATCGCCAGCGCGATGTTCGTCAGCGGCCCAATCGGAACCAGCGTCACCTGATGCGGATATTTGTGAATCGTCTCGATGATAAGGTCCGGTCCGAACGCGGGATTTGCGTGGCACTGCGGCGGCGGCAATTTCGCGCCACCCATGCCGCCGGGCCCGTTCCAGAATAATCCGGTGGCAAGCGGTTCGAGCAGCGGCCGCGTCGCGCCTCTTGCAATCGGAACGTCGCAGCGCCCAACGAGGCTCGCAATCTTCAGCGCGTTATCGAGCCCCATATCCGATGTGACGTTGCCAGCCACGATCGTCACCGCCTCCACCTTCACTTCAGGCGAATGAAACGCCAGCAGCAGCGCAATCGCGTCGTCCGTGCCTGGATCGGTATCAATAATGATTTTCTTGGGCTCGCCCGCCGGTCGCGCCTGCGCCGCTATAAACGATGGGCAAATAAATGCGACGGCGGCAGCCACGAGAACCCGTCTGATAGCGCGACGCATGAAATTGCCGAAGCGAAAATGACCCAAGAGAATTCCCCTGTGATGTTTCTTGAAATTTTGGAAAACTTGCGCGGCAGATACTAGCATGATGCAGGGCAAATAATACTTCGCCGAGCGGCTCGCTCTTTTGACATTCAGAGCCCCGAGGCCCCCGCCTCGGGGAACCTCACGCCCGATCAGTCCTAATCGCCTGAAGATCCTCCGGCGGCGCTCGCAGCTCGCCGCTTCTCGACAGGCTCACCAACTTCCTGCGCTTCCGGCGCCGAAATCATTCCCGGCACCTCGTCAATCGCCGAAATCTCCGGAATCTCCTCGCCCGCCGCCGCTTTCAAATCGCGGAATCGTCTGGCTGCAGGCAATACGCGACTTTCGAGCGACGCCCTCGCGTCGTTAAACCGGTCCACGGCTCGCTTGAGCGAAGCTCCCATATCCTCGAAATGCGTGATGAACGTGCGAATCCGGTCGTGCAACCCCCGCCCGAGCTCGCTGATTTCCTCCGAATTCTTCGCCACTGCGTCTTGGCGCCAGCCGTACCCCACCGCTCGCAACAGCGCAATCAGCGTCGTCGGCGTCGCCAGCACTACTTTCTTCTCCATGCCGTCTTCGATCAGCGTCCGGTCTTGCTCGACCGCCGCCGCAAAGAACGACTCTCCCGGCAAAAAAAGCACGACGAACTCGGGCGCGGGCGCGAGCTGTTCCCAATAGGCGCGCGACGCCAGTTGATTCATGTGACTGCGCACCAATTGACCGTGCTTGGAAAATTCAATCGCGCGCTGCTCTTCCGTCGCCGCGGACACAGCATCGAGAAACGCCTGCAGCGGAACTTTCGCGTCTACCACGATGCGGCGATCTCCGGGCAGATTCACGATCATATCCGGCCGCTGCCGGCGTTCGCCGTCATCGAACGACTGCTGCTCGGTGAAATCGCAATGCTCCGACATCCCTGCAAGTTCCGCCGCGCGTCGAAGCGTCATCTCGCCCCACCGCCCGCGCACCTGCGGCGTTCGAAGCGCCGTCGCCAGGCTGCCCGTTTCGTGTTGAAGTTTCAGGTTCGTCGTCGCCAGCGACCTGAGCTGCTCTTCGAGGCTGCCGTATGCACTCTGCCGCGCCCGCTCAAGCTCGTGAATCTGATTCTCGTAACGGTCAAGCGCGTCGCGGAGCGGAGCCACGACGCCTTCGATGGCCTGCTGCCGCGTTTCGAGCGAACCCGCCGCCCGCGTCTGGATCGTTTCAAAAGTGCTCTGAGCGAGAGTCATAAACGCGTCGTTGTTGTTCCTTAGCGCCGCCGACGATAACGCGTTGAACGCGTCAACCATCCTCACCTCGGCGTCCTCCAGCGATTTCCGCAATGTCTCGAAGTTGGTTTGCGACTCCGCCAGTTTCGTCTCGGCAATCACGCGGCTCTGGCTCTCGTGGAGCAACTGATCCCGCACGGTCGAAAACGCATCGAGCGCCGCACGAGCGTCCCTCAGCTCGGCTTGCGCCGCGGCCTTCGCCTCGGCCTCGGCCCGCAGTTGTTCCTGCAGACCGGAGATCTCCTTTCCCTTCACTTCGGCGGCGTTCTTCATTTCCGCAATTCTGTTTCGAAGCTCTGTCGCCGTGCTCTCCTGGATTCGCGTGTTGCCGTACGTCTGGAGTGTGTATTTCTCGAGCGCGGATTTCGTCCTGAACGATGCGATCACATACCCGATGATCGCGCCGATTAAAATTCCCACCAGCCCTATCACGCCTATCAATGTCATCTCGTCCATGTGCTGCTCCCCT
Organism: uncultured Acidobacteriota bacterium; assembly: GCA_963838705.1. Classification (GTDB taxonomy): domain Bacteria; phylum Acidobacteriota; class Terriglobia; order Acidiferrales; family UBA7541; genus Palsa-147. The sequence continues at coordinate 868,131 of CAWIRU010000009.1, forward strand.
CGGTGCCATCAATGCCGCATCAATCTCAGATCGGCGGGAATCGACCGGATCACAACCGAATGCGACCGCGGCTCGGCCTGCAGGATAATACCACCGAGACAGTTAGCGGCTTATCTCAACCTTTCCAGCCACCCTCATACCGAGGTCAACTGCCCGGCGAGCCTCCGGGCAGGAGCCTGCAGGCGCCGATCTAACATTGATGTCCCCGGTATTGAACGCGCAGCCCCAGTCTTGGCCTCGCAGCCCCCTATCGGCCTTGCAGCCCCGATCCCGGATGCGGGTAGTCAAGCGCGGTTTTTGCATCCCGACTTGGTCGGGCCTGACGATGCATCCGGGCAGATGCGCATTGTCATTACCGCCGACGCACCCACACGGATGTCCATTGTCATTCTGAAGAGGACCCGACGAGGGTCCGACGAAGAATCTGCGTTTCCTCTTCGGCTCATTGACCCACATCCCGAGGCTGGCACGTCTCTCTCTAAACGCACTTCCACCAGCACTATCTCAATTCAGCGCCCCGAGGCCGCCGCCTCGGGGACCCAATTGCCCAGCCAAGCAACTGCCCGCCATAAAGCGTCTGAGAATAGCCTTTTCGTTATATATAGTGTAAGAAACAGTTTGGGTGGGATTCGATGTACCACCGACTATCAATTCTTGCCGCGCTCGCAATCCTAGTTACCACTGCTTCGCTCGCCGCTCAGTCCGATCCGTGTTTACGGAGAACGGTAGCCGTAAACGTTTTCGACAATCAAGAACGGATGATCGCTGGCCTGACCCGCGACGATTTCCAAGCCTCGCTAAGCCACGAACCAATAAAGATTCTGTCTGTGACGCCTGGTGATAGCCCACGAGTGGTAATCGTCCTCGATGCCAGCGAACTCATGCTCGACAGCAAATCGGACTGGATTGAATCCGTAGAGTCGGCCAAGCAATTGTCTGGGGCGTTGAGCAACAGCGCCCAGCTGGGTCTGATCGTTTTTTCGACGCAAGTCGAGAAGACGTTTCCCTTGACGAACAACCGTCAGAGCGTCCTGCGTGAACTTGTTGGACTTGAGGTGGGCCGCCGCCAGTTGATGAAGGGCACCCGAAAGATCGCACTGTGGGAGGCGATGGGCCAGGCGCTCTCGCAATTAGGCCCTCTGGCCGCGGGCGACACTTTGTATGTCATCTCGAACGGCTGGGACACTGGAAGCCAGTTCCCCGCCGCAGAACTCGAACGTTACCTGAACTGGGTAAGGGTTTTCGCGCTAGTTCCGGACCCAACTCCGTCCGTGACTACAGCTCCAGCGTTCGGGGATAGACTGCTGCAGCTTGCGGCACGATCCGGGGGATCCGGATTGGTCTTTTCGACGGAATCGATCCCGGATAGAACTGGAGTGACTTCGGCGCCTATGTTCGAAACTATTCTGACAGGCCACCAGTTTGCCGATGCACGCAATAGGCAACTTCTACGAATTAGTTCCTACTATCGGCTCGAGATCGAGCTGCGGCGCGTAATCGAGAACAAGCGCGAGTGGAGCCTGAAGCTCTCAGGCGACGGCCGATCACGCGGCCATGGCATCGACGTTGCATACCCCAAAGTACTCTGGCCGTGCGAGAGATCCAGTGCGCCCGCAAAGCGAAACCCATGAGCTCGGATTTGCTGATCGAGCATAAGCCCGGAGGCAGGCTCGTCCAAGTTCCGAAGCTGTGTTGTGTAGCGTGCCCCGCTGCGTAATTCAGAGCCCCGAGGCCCCTGCCTCGCGGTTTCATGCCCCAGGGCAAGCTCCTTTTCCTCTGAATTCCCGAAGCACCTTCAAAAATTTCCTGTGGACGCTGCAATCCCATGAATGGACTGCGGTTGCGAAGTACCAATTCTTACACGATATTTGCTAGTACCCCGGGGGTGCGTGGTAACGTGGAAACGCAATGTTTATAAGGCAAAACACGCCGCCGATCGAAGGCCCCGCAAATCTGCGGAGTCCAGTACTCAATTCTAATCGTCACACAAAATTATTAGAAATCGTCGCAACTCAAACAAAACAATCATCACCGCCCATTTCTAGTAGTCACAAGAACAAGATGCCCTCCCACACGAATCAAGATGTCCGATCGGGCCGACCGTGCGATCGTAGCGCCGGCATCTTGCCGGCGATTTTCCGCGCGACGCCTGCGCCCAAAATTCGCGGGCAAAATCCCGCTCCAATACGAATCGGCAGCGCATTTCTAATCGGGACACCAAAACAATTAGAAACCGCTGCAAACCACAGAAAACAAACACCACGAGTCGTTTCTAATCGGGACAAAAATGCAGGGTGTTTCGCGGCGCTTTAGGGCTGGCGAAAATGCAGCGAGGCCCGAAACGATGAACGACATTCAAGGGGACGCGAGTTTGACAGCGCAACAGAGCGCGGCATACCCTGTGCGGGCGCGCGCAGGGAGTGACCCCGTGGACTCGAATCACCCACAGCCACTGAACGCGCTGCGCAAAATGCCCAGCCAGAAAAAGCACGATTCGAGCGCCCCGCATCGCATCCTCGTCGGTCCCGCGGGCTGGTCCTACCCCGACTGGAGAGGAATCGTCTATCCCGCGCACCGGCCGAAGGGATTTCACGAGGCCGAATTCCTCGCGCAGTATTTCGATACGATCGAGATCAACACGTCGTTCTACCAACCGGCGCGGCCCGAACTTTGCCGCCAATGGCTCGCGCAAGTGGCCGCAAATCCGCGATTTCTTTTCAGCGCGAAACTTTGGCAGCGATTCACGCACGAATCCGGCGCAAGTCCAGCCGACGTCGCGGCGGTGCGCGAAGGATTCGACATCCTTGCCGAAGGCCATCGCCTCGGCGCCGTGCTTCTGCAATTCCCTTTTTCGTTCCACAACACACCGGAAAATTTCAGCCGCCTCGATAAGCTGGCGAAAGAATTTTCTGTCTATCCTCTAGTCGTCGAAGTTCGGCATTCAACCTGGACGGTCGCGCCATTCTTCGACTGGCTCCGCGAGCGTCGCATCGGTTTCTGCAATATTGACCAGCCCGTGATCGGCAAATCGGTGAAGCCGAGCGAGCGCGCCACGTCGCGCGTCGGCTACGTCCGCCTTCACGGCCGCCGCTACGACACCTGGTTCAGCGACGATCCCGCCACTCCTCCCTCCGAGCGCTACAACTACCTCTACGCCGAAGATGAACTTGGACCGTGGAGCGAACGGATACAGAAGACGGCAGCACACGCGGAAACGACGTTCGTCATCACCAACAATCACTTCGAGGGCAAGAGCATCGTCAACGCGCTCGAATTGATTCATCTTCTTTCGGGCGAAAAAGTAAGCGTGCCCGAGCCTCTCCGGCATCACTATCCGCGGCTTGAAAAAATCGCGGATCAGCCTTCGAGCGAACCTACGCTATTTCCTGTGTGATCTCAGTGCGACAACAAGGGAGGTGACTTACTTCTTGAAGAGATCTTCAAACGCCTGCCGGGCGTCTCTCGGATTCGACGGTGATCCGTTCGAAGCGGCCGGGGAAGGTGCCGGAGCCGCATACGTAACCGGCGAAGTATCTTTTTCGACTGTCATCCGGAATTCGAAAAAAGTGCAGTCGTTCTTGGCGTCTTTCTTCGCGATGCGCTCGGGAATTGGTTGCGTGCACTCGAATTGCGCGCCGGTATCAAAATGACGGCACTGCTTGCAGGAATGCAATTCGAAGTGGCAGCGCGGGCATTGCCCGTTCGGATCGAATCCCGGCATGAGCACCGCGCCGCAACTGGCGCAGCGCCCTCGCGTAACCGATCCGACCATTCGCGGAGTGCGCGGGCCCATCTGGTCCTGCCTCGGCCGCGGCTCCGCTGGCCGATGTTCTTTCTTTTTCTCGGCGCCGTCGCGCTCGCTATACCCCTTCTGTTTATACTTCCGCTCCATGAATTCCTCCGGGGGGATGCCCCATCATACTCTGAATCGCAAAGCCCAAACTCGGAATTCGCGCGTGTGTCTCACTGCACATCATCAATTGCTGAAATCGGGCCGTCCGATCGTGGCTTCGGCGTTACGCGCGCCCGCTCCATCACGACTTTCCTCGCCCGTTGCGTGCCCAACGCGCGCAGAGACCTTGAGGCGGCAAGTCGGGCTGAACGAACTTACGCGGATTCCCTGCCGAACTAAGCACGGCTTCGGCTGCGATGTAGCCGCTGCGCACGGCACCTTCCATCGTCGCGGGCCAGCCCGTCCGCGTCCAATCGCCGGCGAGAAAAAGATTTTCGACGCTGCAGCGCGGCCCCGGACGCCATTGATCGGAGCCGGGTTCGGGCGAAAACGTTGCGGCAACTTCCTTGATCACGGTCGATTTGACGAGCTTCGCGTCGCGCGTCGCGGGCAAGACATCCTGCAATTCGCGCACGCACATTTCGACAATTTCCTGCCGCGAGCGCGAAACGAGATCGTAGGACGCGCTGATGACGAGTTGCAAATATTGCCCTGCATCTCCGTCTTTCGCCGCGCCTCCACCATTCGATGACGCTGCCTTCGCCGCATCCGAATACAGCAGCGTCTTGTTGAAAACCCATTGCACCGTGTGATCGAGCAGCGTGAGGAACGGCTCGTCCATCACGTGCCGGTCGAACCAGAGATGAATTCCCGTAATCGGCGCGTCGTGCAAATGCTGCAAGCCCGAGAAATTCGCGTCGGATGCGGCGAGCGCGGGATCGACAATGTCCAGCACCGCGGTTTGCGGAACCGCCATCACAAACGCGTCGGCGGTTTCTTCCGATCCATCATCGAATACAATCGACTTCATGCGTCCTTGCTCGATGCGCAACTCGCGCACCGTCGCGCGCGTGCGAACTTCCCCGCCGCGCTTCTCGATGGCCGCGCGGCAGCCGTCGTAAAGATCCGAGAGCGGCACCGACGGAATGCCGAGACGAAAACCCTCGCGATTCGAGAGAAACGCCTTCCAGAAAACGTCAATGCCGTACCGCGCCTCGGTGCGCGCGAGTTCTTCGTCAAGAGCGCTCACGAGTACGACGCGCCAGAATCGCTCGATGGCCGATGGCGTTTGCTTCATGCGATGCAGCCAGTCGAGCATGGAGGTGCCTTCCGATTCCGGCGGATGCCCTCCCGTTCGCGCGATTTCCATCATGGCCCGGCCGATGGCCATCTTGTCCGCCCACGTAAGCGCCGAGAATCGCAGGAACGAAAACATCATGTGAAACGGCGGCGCGAGCGGCGAAGGCGAGATGGTGAAGCGAGCGCCGCGCGCATCGGCGAAATAGAGTTGATCGTAAAATCGGATTTGGCCAGCCGAGCCCACGCGGCGATAGAAATCCGCGAGATTGGTGCAGCAGCCGAGCGTGACGTGCTGGCAATTGTCAATGTGGCTTCCGTCGGGAAGGAGATACGAAGTAGCTCGTCCGCCGAGATGCGGCCGTTTTTCGAACAGCCGCACGCGAACACCCGAATCAGCCAGCGCGACGGCCGCGGACAGCCCCGCCAATCCCCCGCCGATCACGTTCACGCATTCGAACGACATAATTGGGATCCCGCCAACCCATCCGCGCTCGCGCCAGAATCCAGACTTTCTCGGCCGAAGAAAGACGCGCGGGCGGCGACGCCAGAACGTCGTAGCCGCGCGATTCAATTTTCTCGAGAATGCCTGCGTAGATTCGAGCGAGCGCCCAGAGCGCCGCGCGACTATCCTCTTCCACAAGATCGAGCAACGGCCAGCCGTCGCCGTAGTATTGCCATGCCCGCGCCGCTTCGAATTGCGCGAGTTCGACGAAATTTTCGCTCGCCGCACGCCTGCGGAATTCTTCCGCCGAATTGCAATCGAAGCGGTCCAAATCCTCCTGCGGCAAATAGACGCGGCACATCTCGTAATCTTTCGAGACGTCGCGCAGAATGTTTGTGAGCTGGAATGCGATCCCGAGGCGCTCGGCCAATTCGGGCGCGCGCGGATCGCTGAATCCAAACACATGTACACAGCAAAGACCTACAGTGCCAGCTACGCGATAGCAATATTCACGCAGGCGGTCAAACGTCTCGTACACGTTGACCGTCAAATCCATTTCCGCGCCCGAAATCAAATCGTGGAGATAGCGCTTCGGGATTTGAAAGCGCTCGACGGTATCGCGAAACGCCGGCCAGACGGGCGAGTTGCTCACGTCGCCGGAGAGCGCGCGATCCATTTCCGCACGAAGTGCGGCAAGCCCGCGCTGCTTCGCGGCGATCTCGCCGGGCTCGTCGGAAATATCGTCGGCGCCGCGCATGAAGGCATAGAGCGCACAAAGCGCGTCGCGCTTCTGCGCAGGAAGCAAGCGAAAACCGTAATAGAAATTGCGCGCGGCCGCTCGCGCGATATTCCGGCAGTGATCATACGAAGCGGAAACCGGCAATGGCTCCGGAGCCGGGCGCTCGGGCATGGCGCGCTCAGGCATGACGCCCTGCGATTCCGACTCCGCTTTTCGGCGACGACGCTCCATTCGAATCCGCCGGCCCGGGCCAAAGCCACGACATGCATCGCTCGAGAATCGCGCCGCCGAGCAAGCGAATTTGCGTCGCGCGGCCGATCGCGGGCCGATGATGCAGCGTGTCGTAGCCAACTGCTTCAATTCCGTCGAGGACAGCGAGCCCGCCTTTGGTGAACAATTCAATATCCACGCGGAGTCCGCCTGAAACTTGCCGAGCGAGCGGCGCACCCTGCGAGAAAAGCGCGCGCGTTCGGACGATCAATTCCTTCATGACTTTCACGAAACGCTCGTCGAATTGTCGCGCGATAAGGTCGTCGGCCGTCAGTCCATTCGCGCGGAGAATGTCGAGCGGGATGTAGATGCGGCCTTTCTCGAGATCGCGATCCACGTCCTGCCAGAAATTGGCAAGTTGCAACGCGGTGCAAGTCGCATCGGAGAGCGCTTGCCGCGCTGCATCGCGGTAGCCGGTGAGGTAAAGCACCAGACGGCCGACTGGATTTGCCGAGTAGCGGCAATAGTCGAGCACGCCTTCCCAATTTTCATAGCGATGAACCGTCTGATCGTGGCGAAAGGCGATCAGGAGATCGCGAAACGGATCGATGGGAATGTCGAGCTCGCTCACGGTTCCAGCAAGCGCGACAAAAACAGGATGCGATGGATGGCCGTTGTACGTGCTTTGCAATTCGTCTTCCCATGCATCGAGAAGTTTCAGCGCCTTTTGCGGATCGGGGACTTCGTCGCCGAGATCGTCGGCCCATCGGCAGTAGGCGTAGACGTTGTAGAAATGCTGATGCAGGCGGCGCGGCAGCAGCCACGAGACGACATTGAAATTCTCGTAGTGGTGCGTCGCGAGCCAGCGGGTGTACCGGCGCGCCTCTTCTACCGAGCAACCTGCACGCGGCAGATTGCGTGCTATCTCCAGTTCGGGTGTCGCCTGCATGGAAATCCCGGGCCAGCCGGGACGATCACGGAATAACTGCGGTCTTCAATTCCCCGTTCCGATGCTTCATTTCCTCAAAAACGTGAGGCAGTTCGGACAGGGGAGCTTCGCCGGTGATGAAATCGGCCGGGCGGACCTCGCCACTGGCGATGGAGTCCAGGGCCTCGCGAATAAATTTCGGCGAATGATGGAAAGTCGATTTGATCGTGATCTCGGAATAGTGCAGCGCCGCGGGATCGAATTTGACTTCGGAGCCGCGCGGGCAGCCGCCAAAGAGATTCACGGTGCCGCCCTTGCGCACCATCTGCACTGCCCATTGCCAGGTGAGAGGCGAGCCTACGGCTTCAATCACGGCGTCGGCGCCGCGCATTCCATCGGTCAGTTCGCGAACTCGGGCGATCGGATAGCCGAGCGTGGAAACGTCGAGCGCGGCCATCGCGCCAAGCCGTTCGGCGGCACGAATCTGGCTCTTCCGTTTGCCGAGGGCGATGACGCGCACGTTGCGCGCGGAAAGAACGCGAATGAATTTCAAGCCGATCGGACCGCATCCGATGACGACAGCAACATCGCCCGACTGCACATTCATTTCATGGATGCCGCGAAGGACACAGGCCAGCGGTTCGACCATCGCCGCGTCTTTGAATGGCACATGATCGGGAATTTCGAGCATGTTCTGCTGAACGATGCGGGCAGGAATTCGAATGTATTCGGCGTACGCGCCGTTATTGAAGAGTAGATCTTCGCAGAGATTCGGCTGGCCTTTGCGGCAATACAGACAGACGCCGCAGGGCGCCGAATTGCCGGGCACCACGCGCATCCCGGCCTTCACGCCGCCGTTGACGTCACCGCCCGTAGACTCAATTACGCCGGCCAGCTCGTGTCCAAAGATCGAAGGTGGCTGGATCATGCGGGCGTGAAAACCTTGCTTCCAGACTTTGAGGTCGGTGCCGCAGGTGAGCGCGACCGCGACTTTGACCAGGACATCGCTAGGGCCGATGGGCGGAATGTCCACCGTCTCGACCTTAAGATTTTCGCGGCCGTAAAGAACCGCGGCCGTCATGTGCCCGTTATGTTCGCTTTGATGGGTGCTCATGAGTTCACAACCACCACTTTTAAGGTATCACCCGCTGGGCGCGCTGCCAACTCCAGTGCGCTCGAGATGTCCTCCAATGGGAAACGATGAGAAATCAACTCCCGGACCGGAAGCCGCCGGTCGAAAACGAGCCGGGCGGACTCCGCCTGATCCTCAATCGAAGCGCTGTAACTGCCGAGAATTTCCTTTTCTTCTACGCCAACCGCCGCGGCTGGAAAATCGAGTTGCATCACCGGATCGTTGTGCGCGAAAAGCAACACGCGGCCGCCGGGACGCGCGAGCGCGAGCGCTTCGGGAACGAGGCTCGGGCTCGGCACGGCCAAGAGAACGGCGTCAGCGCCGCGGCCTTCGGTGCGGCGGCGAATCTCATCTCGTAAATTCTGTGCTTCGGGGTCGAAGGATTCGGCGGCGCCAAATCGAACGCTTGCCGCGCGACGGCCTGCCATCGGGTCGCTTGTGAAGACCGTGGCGCCCTCGTACTTGGCAAGAAGCATCAACAGCAGGCCGATCGGGCCCTGGCCGATGACGACGACGATTTCACCGCGCGCGACGCGGGCTTTACGGACGGCCTTGAGGCACGTATTGACCGGTTCGACGAACGTCGCTTCTTCAAACGAAACGTCCGGCGGCAGAGGAATCATCCCGCGCTCGACGATCCAGGGCATGGCGCGAACATATTGGGCGAATCCGCCGCCATTCGGATCGAAGCCGGCGGTGAGACCGGTCTTCTTGTAGCCGGCGCATTGCGAAAAGAGCTTTCGCTCGCAGAAATAACAATCGCCGCAGGGAACGTGATGGAAACTCACGACGCGGTCGCCGGGCCTGAAATTTTTGACGCCGCGGCCGACTTCCACAATTGTGCCGGCAAGCTCGTGGCCGAAAATTTGCGGCGGCGGGACGAAGCCGTGATGAATTTTTTTGATGTCGGTGCCGCAAATCCCGCACGCGGCGACGCGGAAGAGCACTTCGCCGTCGCGAATTTCGGGAATCGGCACGGTCTCGACGCCGACGCGGCCTTTTCCGCGATAGACACCAGCGCGCATCGTCTTCGACCTTGGCCTAAGCTCCGAGCCCGAATCGATGATGGCGGTGGTCCGGCTCATCTTGCAGCGACTCCCTGAAGCTCTTCGGGCGCGCCGGCGGCCGAGGCGAGCGTCAGATTGCGAATGTAAGACTCGAGAAAGTGTGCGAGAGTTTCCGCGGCGCTCTTGCTGCGGCGGCCCAAGCGGATGACCGCGGGCACGGCAAGAGGATGAGCGGATACGTACCTCACGACGCCGGGCACACTCACACGGCCCGCGTCGTCCAGGAGCGTGTCCACGCCCGCGGGAAGATCCTGCTCGAAAGAATCCGAAATCGCGCGAATCGCGGCAGCGGGGATTCGATGCGCGCGAGCCGCCGACAGAATCGAGAAGGATTCCATGTCAGCGGCGTTTGCAAACGGGGCGAGCCGCGCTTTTTCTTCGGCGGTGCCGGCAATCTGGTCCACGCTCAAAATCGTTTCGATGATTCTTGCGCCATTCGCGGAGGCCAACGAAACGAGGCCGGCGTCGGAAGCGATCGCTTTCGGACCGCCGAGTTGCTGATCGAGCTGGGAGGCAGGGGCCTCCGGGCTCTGACGTCGAACCACGTTGGCTACGACGATGTCGCCAACACTTAGATCAGAGCGAAGCGCGCCGGCAAAACCTGCCGCAATGACAAGATCGTAGGATTCGCGCAGCAGAATTTCGACGCACCGGGTCGCGTTTCTTGCGCCCATTCCGGTAACGACGAAATCAACGTCTGCGGCGCCGATTGCGCACGAATGAATCGCCAGACCGTCACGCACAGTCGCACGAAAATTCAGCGCCTTTTTCCAGGGCGCGAATTCCGTCTCGACCGCGAACGTGACGATGACTTTCATCGCTAAGCGGCGGCAGCGACAGCGCGCCGGACTCCCGTTCGGATATATCCGTTCGTTTCGTACCATCTCACGGCGCGATCGAGGGCCGCGTTGACAGGGCCCGCTTGATAACCCAATTCGCGCGCCGCTTTCGAGCAATCGACGAACATGTTGTGCTGCGCGATTTTTACGCCTTCGACGGGAATTTGCGGTTCGCGGCCGAGAATTCGGGAAATTGTGTTTTCGGCGTAGGCGTAGCCGAGCGCGATAGAGTGCGGAATTTTCAATCGCGGCGCAGGCGTGCCGGTAATTTCCGCGAGCGCGTCGAGAACCTGCTTGAGCGTGAGATTTTCGGCGCCGAGCAAATAGCGTTCGCCGATGCGGCCTTTTTCGGCAACGAGAAGATGGCCCGCAGCGACATCTTCGACCGCGACGAAATTCAAGCCCGTCTCGACGTATCCCGGCATTTTTCCGGTGAGGAAATCCACGATGATTTTGCCGGTGGGCGTCGGTTTCCAATCGCCCGGACCGACGGGCGTGGTCGGCATGGCGATTACGACAGGCAAGCCGGATTGCACGGCTTTGAGCACTTCCTGTTCCGCGAGCCACTTCGAGCGCTTGTAATGGCCGACCATTTCGTCGAGAGATGCATTTGTGGATTCGTTCGGAAGCTCGGAGCGATCCACGGCGACGGTCGCGACCGTTCCGGTGTAGATGAAGCGTTCGACATTTGCGCGGCGCGCGGCTTCGAGCAAGTTGCGCGTGCCGGTGACATTACTTTCGTAGATTTCTTCGGGACGTCGAGACCAGAGACGGTAATCCGCGGCTACGTGGAAGACCCAGGCGATGCCGGAGAGAGCTCGATCGAGACTTGCAGGATCCCGCAGGTCGCCTTCGACGCGCTCAACATTCAACCCGCGCAACGCTCGCGCATCGCTCTCGCGCCGGACCAGGACTCGTACGGAGTGCCCGGCAGAGAGAATTCGGCCCGCGACGTGGCTGCCCACGAAACCCGTGGCGCCCGTGGCGAGCGTCTTCATAGAATTCGAAAAACCTCTTCCTTCGGAGCCCCACTGCTGGGGAGGGGCGCGCTGATCGTTGAGAGTCCGTTGCCGCGACCGTTCGAGTGTCCGTTCGAATGACCGTTTGCGTTGCCGCTCGCGTGGCCGTGGCCGTTGGTTTTCGCGCCCTTCGCGCCGCCCATGCGGCCGGAGAGTTGCCACTTGAGCATTTTCCAGGTGTCGCCTAATTTTTTATTGCCGCCGAGAACGGCGGATGGTTCGTAGCCGGATTGAACCATGCAATCCTGGCAGCGCGGATCGCGGCCGCGGCCGTATTTTTCCCAGGGCGTATTGTCAATGAACTCTTTGAAGGTGGCGTGGTGCGCGTCGGTCATCAAGTAGCACGGGCCTTTCCAGCCGCGGGGGTTATAAGTGGGATTGCCCCAAGCCGTGCACATCAGTTCGCGCTCACCGCGCAAATATTCCATGTAGATGGGAGAGGTGATGACGTTGAAATCCTCGAGCAACTGGCTCGCGCGCTGGAATTTTTCGCGCACTTCCTCGCGCGACATGAAAATATCCTTTGTTTGAACGGCAGCGTAGGAATACGCCGGAGACATCATGTAGCCGTCCACGCCGAGTTCGCGAAGAACTTCGAAGAGCTCGGCGATTTCCTCGAGATCGGTTTCTTTGTAGATCGTGGTGTTGGAGCAGACGAGGAAGCCCGCGGCTTTGGCGGCCTTGATGCCGTCGATGGCTTCGCGGAACACGCCGTCTTTCTCGACGCACAAATCGTGTGTTTTTTCGAGGCCGTCGAGATGAACGTTGAAGAAGAAGCGCGAAGTGGGTTTGAACTCGTTGAGGCGCTTGCGAATAAACATTCCGTTGGTGCAGAGATAAATGTTCTTCTTGCGCTTCAGGATCTCGGAAGTGAGCCGGCCGATTTCGGGATAAATCATGGGCTCGCCGCCGCAGATGGAAACGATGGGAGCGCCGCAATCATCGAGCGCCGCAATGCATTGCTCGACCGTCAACATCTCGTTGATGGTGGATTTGTATTCGCGGATGCGGCCGCAGCCCGTGCACGTGAGATTGCACGCGTGGAGCGGCTCGAGCATCATCACCAGCGGAAACTTTTCTTCGCCGCGGATTTTTTTCCCTGCGAGATAGCCTGTCAGGTTCGCCGTCAGGCTAAGCGGAAATCTCATTCAATCCCCCGATGCAATTTTCGATATGCGACGCCTTGCGGCCCCGGCTTTGTCGCAGTGAATTCGCTTCGACCATCCCGCAAGTTGCGGTAATGCGCCAGGGCATACAGCGGAAACGAATTTCTATACAAGTGGTATTTGAGGTAGAAGACGCACGGGAAACCGGTGCCTGTAAATTCTTCTTCATCCCAGGTGCCGTCCTCGTTCTGAGAATCAACCAGGTACTTCACGGCGGCGTGTACGGCCGGATCCTCCGTACCGCAAACAGCGAGCAAGCCGATCAGGGCCCATGCGGTCTGCGAAGCCGTGCTGCAGCCTCTCCCCTTCCAATTGGAGTCGGCGTAGGAGTGCAACGATTCACCAAATCCGCCGTCGGCATTCTGAACCGAGCGGAGCCAATTGGCGGCGTGCTGGCATTCGGAACTGCAGCCGAGGCCGAGAGCCTCCATGGCTCGCAGAACACCGCTGGTGCCGTAAACGTAGTTCACGCCCCACCGGCCATACCAGGGGCCATCCGGAGCTTGATCTTTTCGGAGGAAATTGAGAGCGCTCTTTACCGCCGGGTGATCCGCGGGCCAACCGAGCTTTGCGAGCGCCTCCATTGCGCGCGCGGTGACATCGGCGGTGGACGGGTCGAGCATGGCGTTGTGATCGGCAAACGGAATGTTGTTCAGGAGCGTGAGATTGTTGTCGCGATCGAAGGCACCCCAGCCGCCATCGCGGTTCTGCATGCTCAGCATCCAGGCGGCGCCGCGGCGAACGGCGGTCTCCATGCGTTCCTTGTCGGGATAGCCGACGCGAGCGAGAGCCATGAGAACGAACGCGGTGTCGTCCACATCCGGAAAGTGATCGTTGCGGAATTCGAAAGCCCAGCCGCCGGGTTCGGCGTTGCGATTCTTCACCTGCCAATCGCCGCCGCCCGTAATTTGCGCGTCAATCATCCACTTCGCGGCGTTTACAAGCGCGGAGTGCCTCGGATCAACGCCGGCCTCTTCGAGCGAGACCATGGCGATGGCCGTATCCCAGACCGGCGAAACGCAGGGCTGCATGCGGATCACATCGCCATCTTCGATTTCGTGAGCTGAGAGGTGTTTGATCTGCTCTTTGAGCATCGGATCCTCGAGATCAACGCCAAGAGCGCGCATGCAGAAAATCGAATTTTGAATGGACGGGTAAATCGCGGCGAGACCTTCGCTGCGATCCATGTGCTCGAGGAGCCACTTCTTGGCTTTTTTGAGTGCTTGAGCGCGAAACGGCTTCCACCGTAATCGCTCGTACCACTTCATCGCGCGGTCAGTGGCCAGGAAGAAATTCCGCCACGAAATCACATCGCGATCCCATTCGAAAGCTTTTCGCTTACGTCCAGCGTCGGCAAAAAGCTCGTCCAGGAAACCCGCCGGAGCGACACACCAATTCGGTTTCAGCCCGTAAAGCACGGAGAGCGCCACGACGATGGCTCGCGTCCACGAGGACATCTCGTAGATATTCACAAAGAACCAACGAGGCAACAGAATGAGCTCGGGAGGAATCGCCGGAGCCAGATCCCAGCTCACCGCGCCCATCAATGCCAAGTGGAAGCGAGTATATGAGTTCGAACTTTCGATTGCACCAAGCGCGATGATTCTCTCGCGCGCCTTGCGCATATGGGGAGATTGGGTATCGTCGCCGATGAGCTTTAAGGCGAAATAGGCCTTGATTGTGGCGTTCAGCTCCGCAGGGCCCTTGGGGAAGATATTCCAGCCGCCGTCGGGCAGTTGGAGGCGCCGGATGTGGTTCGCCAGCTTCGGAATCTTTGGAGAGTGCTTCTCTCCGATGACGTAATTGAATACGATGTAGTCGGAATTCAGAGTGGTATCGGCTTCGAGCTCTCCCCACCAACATCCGGCAGGCAACTGTGCCGCGAGGAGCCATCGCGTTGACCGGTCCACGGCCCGATCAACGAGGCCCTCCAGCGTCCGGACGGGAACAGTTGCAGTGGCGCCGCCGTGCTCCACGGTTGACGGCCGCGATGTCAACAATCCTTCCGACATAGGTCAGTCTCAGCTCCTGAAATATGCGATCAGCAGCGCGCCAGCCCTATCTCGCCGCGCGGCTTCGTAAACATTCGAAACTTACTGGATTACCAAAAACTTGAGGCACAATCCAATACCGATCAGTGCCGCCTGAATTGGGACCCAATCGGTGACCACCCTAGCCTCTCATTGCCCTCGGATACCCACCGTATCCTAGAGATGGCCAAGAACAGCAGGTGGTTGCATCCACGATCCCCAGCTATTGCAAATAGATACAGAGCTCCCCGCTAAATTATGTAGGCGAATTGCTTTCGGGTCAACAAAAAAGACTGTCGCGGACAACCACGTGCGGGAGACTATTGGGCGGGCGCGCCGGTTATAGAATCGGCTCCCAGGCATGTGGAAAAACCGTTTCGCGGTCGATTGGAGCCGAGATTATTCCAATTTGCGAAGGCGCTTTCCTATTTGCGGAAGGCGACCAAGCCACGCGAACTGTTCTTTGAATCGCGTTAATGGGCGTGCGGGAGTGCCCCAGACGATCTGACCGGATGGAATTTTCTTTCCCGGGAGTATTCCGGCTTGGCCTCCGATGATCGCGCCGTCTTCGATCTCGCAATGATCTCCTAGCCCGACCTGCCCTCCCATGGAAACACTCCTTCCCACAATGCAGCTGCCGGAAATGCCCGTTTGGGAGGCAATGACCGTGTTTTCGCCCAATTGAACGTTGTGGGCTACCTGAACAAGGTTATCAATCTTGACGCCGTTGGCGATTTTGGTCGTGCCGAGAGAGCCGCGGTCCACGGTGGTGTTGGCGCCAATCTCGACGTCGTCGCCAATTTCGACCCGGCCGATCTGAGGAAATTTCCAATGGCGGCCTTCCCCGAATACGTAGCCGAAGCCGTCCGCGCCGATAACCGCCCCCGAATGAATGATCACGCCGCGTCCGAGGCTGACGCCATCATAAAGCGTCACGTGCGGATAGAGGCGGGAGTTTTCGCCGATGGATGAGCCGCGACCGATAAAGCAGAATGCGCCGATTTCGGCGCCGGACGCCACCGAGGCACCGTCCTCGATAACGGCGTGCGGGCCGATGGCTGCGTCGCCCGATATAAGCGCTTTTGGGGAGACAACGGCAGTTGGATGAACGCCCGCGGGCACGCGTGTGCGAGGGGAGAGCCAGGCGGCGGCCTTGGCAAAGGCTAACTTTGGTGCGGCTACGCGAATCACGGTCTTCCCAGTTAGTTCTATCCCCGGCGGCGCCAAGACGCAGAGCGCGCGGGACGCCTCAGCCCTCGCTCTGTGCTTCTCACTCTCGACGTAGATCAAGCCATCGGGGCCGGCGGTCTCGGGGCTGCCGAGCGAGGCAATGGGAATGCGCGGGTCTCCTTCGATTTCTGCGTGAAGATGCTGGGCGAGATCGGAAGCGGTGCGGGCCATAATCCACCTCAAAGGACTTCAAGATTTCGAACCGAGGTCAATGCCTTCGTAGAAGGCCGTCATACAAAGCGACGTGACGCGCGAGGAGCGGCGCTAGAACGGATAAACCGGTTTATCGCCGGGCGGACGCGTTTTCCAACGCTTATGCACCCAAAGCCACTGATCGGGATGAGCGCGAGCAAAATCCTCGACCACCTTCATGAACTTCGCGGTATTCGCGACAACGTCGTTTTCCTCGTCTTCGGTGCGGACAAGATCTACCGCAGGCTCGAAGCGCAGACGATATTTGCCGATCGCATCGTCCCAGAAAGCGTAGCCGGGCACGACGGCGGCGCCAGTGCGCAGCGCGAGGCGCGCCAATCCAGAAGTGCTGCACGCGGGAATTCCAAAGAATGGAACGAAGACGCCTTCCTCAAGAGAGGTGTTTTGATCGGCCAGCACGCCGATCACGCCGCCGGCGCGCAAAATCCGGATCATCGAGCGCGCCGAATCGTTCTTGTCAATCACCTTGCAGCCCGAAAGACAGCGGTATTGATTTACGAGCGCATCCACGCGGCGATTTTCGATGGGACGCGCCAAGAAATGGCATGGATAGCCGTACACGGCGTGCGCGAAGGACGAGAGCTCCCAGGGCCCCATGTGGCCGGTGAGAAAGAGCACTCCTTTGCCGCGGTTAACGGCTTCCAGATAGTTCTCGTTGCCGTCCATGATGATGACGCTCTCGATGTTTTCCCGGTTGTACTTGGGAAACTGGGTAAATTCGGCGCCCATCCAGCCGATGTTCCGGACCATTTTACGAATCGTCTCGCGGCGCTTTGACTCGCTCCATTCGGGGAACGCGAGCTTGAGATTGAAATCCGCCGCGCGGCGGAGAGGCGCGCGAACCCAATATGCGAGTCGCGCGAATGCGGCGCCCACGCCGCGCGCGAGCGGGCGCGGGAGCAATCCCATTCCTTTCATCACCGACCAGGCGGCAAAATATTCGAACCGTTCGCGCATGAGCGGCCATTCTGTCATAGTCGCGCGCGAGCGAGCCACTTTCGAATCAGTTGTGGGCTTTCAATGCAGGATTCAATCCGGCGATTCAAATCCGGCAGCGTCTTTTGATAGACTGTCCGCACATTGACCAAGAGCCAACGCGCCCTAAGAATTATCGCGATCATCGCCGCGGTTCTCGTTCCAGCCATCGCATTCTTCACGCAACTCGCCACGATCGGTCTGGTCGGCCCGGATGAGCCGAGGTACGCGTGGATTGCGCGGGCGATGGCGCAGACGCACGACTGGGTGACGCCGCGCTTGTATGGGCAGCCGTGGTTCGAAAAGCCAGTTCTCTATTATTGGGCTGCCGGAATCGCATTTCGATTTCTGAAATCGGGAGAAATTGCGGCGCGGCTGCCGTCGGCAATCGCAGCGTTGCTCGCGACTTGCGCGATCGGGTGGTTCGCGCTGAAAGAATACGGCGAAAGGGTCACGTGGATCGCGATCATGATTTTCGCTACGACTGCCGCAGCCATTGCTTTCTCGCGCGCCGCGACGCCGGACATGCTCTTCAGCGCGAGCCTTACGTTCGCGATGGTTTGCGCCGGAGAAATTCTCCGTGAGGCCGGCCTTTTACGCGGGTTGAATACTGCTTCCGTGGATGATTCGCAGCGACCGCTGGCCAGTTCGGCGCTCGGTGCGGCGTTCTTCGGCGCGTCGCTGGGTGCGGCAACGCTCGCCAAAGGCCCGGCAGCAATCGTGCTCGCGGGCGGAAGCCTGGCTCTGTGGGCACTGTGCACGCGCAACTGGAAGGCGTTGCGGCGGTTCGCCCAACCGTATGCGATCGGGGCGTTCGCGATCGTCGCGGTTCCGTGGTACGCCATCTGCGCGTGGCGAAACCCGGATTTTCTGCGGACGTTTTTGTATCTGCACAACGTCGAGCGCTATATCAGCCCGGTGTTTCAGCACGTCCAGGCCTTCTGGTTCTTCGGACCGATTCTACTTTTCGCGCTGATTCCTTGGACGATTCTTCTGTTGCCCGCAGCCGCAGAAGGCTGGCGGCTATGGCGCGAAAAATCCTGGCATAAGTCTCCTGGATTTTTCGCCGCGTGCTGGGTGATGTTTACCATCGTCTTCTTCAGCGCGTCGCAATCGAAATTGCCCGGCTATATCTTGCCGGCGATTCCCGCACTCGCGCTTCTTCTCGCCATCGGATTCGAGCGGCTGGTTGCTCAAACCAAGTGGCCGACGCGATATTTGCTTGCAGCGGCGGGCCTGACGCTCTGGTTAGTCTTGTTCTACGTCGCGCACCAATCCGCGCCATACATTCCGGACTATTTCACGCGGGACGTCAGAGCGTTCGAAGTCCTGGTGTTTTTCGTTGTAAGCACGACTCCGTTTCTGGCGCCGCCGCGCGTGGCGACCGGGATGCTGGCTGCGTGCGTTCTATTTGTGTTGACGGTCGGCGGAATCGCTCTCTCCATAAAAACTCCGCAGCTTTCAGCGCGCCCGCTGCTGCCTCCTCCCGCGTGGTTCGTTGTGCACCGGGACGAAGCTGTTACGGTTTATCACGTGAACCGAAACTGGGAATATGGATTGAACTTTTATTATGGACGGGAACTGCCAGAGTGGACACCCAACATTCCGGGCGTTTCGATTGTGTTCACGTCTCCCGCTGGGATGGAGGAGCTGAGCCAGAAAGCGATGATAGGAAACGTCTCGCAGTTCGGCAATCCGCCGTGCGTGAGAGCGCAAATTGCGGCCGACGAACCCTAGGAGGGCAAGGCAAGATTCCTGGAAACCCTCCAAAGCGAAATTCTCGAGTAGGCCATCACGAGCAAATAACGCTGTTGAAGCCAAG
This sequence comes from uncultured Acidobacteriota bacterium, assembly GCA_963838705.1. Lineage (GTDB taxonomy): Bacteria > Acidobacteriota > Terriglobia > Acidiferrales > UBA7541 > Palsa-147. Next base: position 886,975 of record CAWIRU010000009.1, read on the forward strand.
TGCCGCGTGCAGGAAAGTCAAAGGCGGGGACCACCCTCGCGATCCGAGAGCAGGACACCCGCCTTCGTTCAGAGCACGAATTGATTTAAGCTAGTTCACACCGATTTCCATCGTTTCGTCACTGTTGCGCAATATCGACATCCGGATTCGTGTCGCTTGACGTGTCCAGCATCACAAGGTTCGTAGGCGATAAGAGAAAAAAGACGTTGTTGCAATTCGTGCCAACAGTGCAATTGGCAGGGATAACTCCAATGCCGTTAGACGCAATCGAGTAGGTGTCTGACGAAGTCTGATTGGGTTTTAGGGTTCCCGACGAGTTCTTGTCGGAAGTCGCAGTAGCATTCCCAGCGCCGTCAAACGTCGCAATTCCAACCTCTTGGCCGATGCCAATGACGTCGGGCTGGAGCGTCCCAAAGCCAAGGGTGGCGTCCAGGGACGAGGTCGAGAAGGGGCCAGGGCTCTGGGACCGGAGATCGCCTGATTCGACCTTTGGGTTCGGGTTGGTGCCGTCAGTAAACAGCACATAGGCCTTGTTTGGTTTGACCAGATACATGATGGGGGTCTGGTGGTCGCCGGCTTGAGCCACGAAAGTGACACGTCCGCTGGAAGCGACACTGAACGTAACACCCGATGCGCTTTGCGCTGACACGGTGCCACCGCTGCTCTGCCAACCGGTGACCGAGGCAGTTCCGCTGCTGGTCACGGTGAATAGGATTACGCTGCCCAAGCTGGTTTCTGTTCCACCGTCGTTCCCGAGGCCCGTGGTGTAGACGACGCTCGACCCGCTGAAGGAAGAAACGGAGAAAGGTCCGCCTGACTGTTGTGTCGCCGATCCAAGATACAAGGAATCGGTGATTTGGCTGTCGGTGGTCAGCATGAGAAATTCAGTGGGCGACAGCACATAGATAATGGAGCCCGTCGTCCCGTTGGCGGTATCGAGCGCGAGAGTGCCGCGGCCATTGGATGCAACGCTATATGAGCCGCCAGTGAGGGAGACGGGGGTCGCAGGATAGTTCGTGGTGCCGCTGCCATCGATGTTCCCGTGGTCACTTAGGTCCACAACGCTGGTGTTGCTGACGGCGCCGCCGCTTAGAGAAAGCATGCCAACAATTGCGAATTTCGATCCTCCGACTTCGGGGCCTGAGGCACCGAAGGCGTAGGCGCCCGTGATCTGCGCGATGGAGAACGCCGTGGGATCTTGCAATCCCATCATGCCAGCGGCATTTGAGCCGGTTGCGTCGAATTCAATGAGGTTTCCGGTAGAAGCGATACCACCAGAAATTCCGCTGAGAGCGAAGCGGAACGTTTGAGTTCCCGACGAGGTCGCGAGCGTCAGGCAACCACGGTGGTCCGAACCTACCGAGTACGAGCTGCTCGCGGAAATGATGGATAGATCCATTTGCAAGCCCGAAGCGTCGGTGCTGTTGATGTCCTCTATGCCCACGAGCGTGGCGACATGGCCCGCGCCGTCCGCGTTGAATGTGGCACCGATGCCCACGGGGCCACTGGAATCAAATCCCTGGAGCAACATGGCGTACTGACCGTTTAAGAAAGACTCGCTGCCAGTTCCGCAGGCGGCGCTGACCGCGTTGACGGTGATCGAGAAGGTCATTTGTGCCGTCATCGGAGTAGCTTCTGAATCCTTAACGTCAATGACGATGTTGTTTGTTGTGCCGGTTGCCGTGGGTGTGCCTGTGATCGTTGCTGATGGAGTGCCCGGATTGAACACCAAGTTTGCCGGGAGCGCGCTGGAAGCCGCATCCATCGTGAACGTGTAGGGTGGAACACCGCCGCTGGCGGTAATCGTCGCGTTGTAGGAAGAGTTCACCGTGCCGGTTGGCAGCGAACTCGTTGTGAAGACGAGAGGAGCCGCGCTAACCGTCACAACCGCGGAAACCTGCGGTGACGGAGCGTCGGCTGCGGTGGCCGTGATCGTCACGGTTCCTCCGGTTGGCGGCTGCGGCGGGGCGTCGAATGTTGTCGCAGTTCCGCTCGCGGTATGGCTAACGGTGAAGCTGCCGCAGGGCGAACTGGCGCACGAGACTGTCCAGTTCACGCCGCCAGCTCCGGGATCATTCGAAACAGTGGCATTCACGCTGAGCGTGCCGCCCGCCGTGACTGATGAGGGAGCGGCCGGAGTAAACGCGATGCTCTCGGTGCTGACTACGATCGAGAATCCGTTGACGGTAGTTACCTGACCGACGCCATCGGTGAGCGAAACGCTGAAGCTCAATGTCGTCGCGGTGGGCGGCGTGCCGGTTACCTGACCGGTGGCCGCGTTCATAGCCAGGCTATCGCTCAACACCGGCGTAGTGCTCCAACTGAGCGGAGCGTATCCGGAACCGTGGAAGGTAAAGTTGTATGCAACGTTTACGGTTCCGCCGGGCACCTGCGCGGGCGTCGTTGAAATTACAGGGGCGGCAGGATTATTGACGGTGAGAGTGAACGTCGCCGGAGACGATGACTGACCGAACGTGTCGCTGACGGTCAAAGTGATCGCTACGCTTTCTTTTGTCGAAGGAGTCCCGGATACAACGCCATTGCTGGTATTGAGAGACAGTCCATCAGGGGGGATAACCGTCCCGCTCCACGTGAGCGTTCCTGAGCCCGTGGCATGAAACGCAAAAGTGTAAGCCGAACCGACGGTACCTGGTACCGCTGTCACCTGCGCTTGCGTGGTGGTGATCACGGGCGCGGCTGGGTTGTTAACGGTGAGCACGAACGCCGTTGCCGGAGACGACTGGCCGAACGTGTCGCTAACAGTCAAACTGAAACTGATCGTCAGCTTCGAGGTGGGAGTTCCGGAAACCGCGCCCGAGCTCGAGCCGAGTGATAATGCGTCTGACGGGAGACCCGTTGCGCTCCACGTCAAGCTGCCGCTTCCGGTGGCGCGGAAGACGAAGCTATACGCAGACCCAGCGGTTCCTGGCGTCGCGGTCAATTGAGCCTGGGTGGTGGTGATAGCCGGTGCGGCCGGATTATTGACCGTGAGGACCAATGATGCCGATGACGCAGACTTGGGGCTCGCAGTGCTGGAGTCAGTCACGGTCACTGTAAAGGTGATGGATGCCTTGCTTGTCGGCGTCCCGGATATGGCGCCGGTACTCGAGCTGAGCGAGAGTCCATCGGATGGAAGGCCTGACGCTGTCCATGTGAGCGTTCCCGAGCCGCCAGTGGCAGCGAAAGCGAGATTGTATGCAGTGCCCGCGGTTGCCGCTGTCACCTGAGCTTGCGTGGTCGTGACGACCGGCAGCGCATTCACGGTGACCGCAATGCTGGAAGAGACTGCCGGCGTCTTCACTGAAGTCGCAGTGATCGTCGCCGTGCCGGTCGCGCCCGTTGCGTTGAAGGTCGCTGAGCCGGTCGAGACGTTTGCGAGCGTGGTGCAAGCCGCGCCGGCGCAACTCCACGTCGCTCCTGCGTTGGTCGAATCGTGGGCTACTGCGGCGGAGAACACCAGTTGTTGCCCGAGGTCGATAGACTGGGCAGCGTTTGGAGTGAGGGTAACACTCATCTTAGGAGAGGAAGCGCTGCAACCGGACAACACGAGTAGGCACACGAGCGCGAGCATAAGCGACACGATCTTCATGTAAGTTTTCTCCGTCTATACGACGCGCAAGATATGGGAAATGCTAAAACCCAGGAAAGACGGAGCACCGGGAAGAGTGGTCTGCCTTCGCACACTGACCATGAGGGTCGGTGAGTGATCGGACAATGGTACGTTATGAGGAGTGTGACTTAACCGCCAATGCATGCCCAAGATTTGATCGATTGCCGACGTGGGCTCGAGAATGATTTCTCGCGAATCCTTGCGGCCGGCAGCACCCCGCCGCGATTGTGGCTAGTGGACGGGACGGCCTGAAACGGGCAGATTCAGCAGAAAAAACGATACGAGCATGTTCTCGTAAGTCTTGCGGTCCTCATCGCCCATCTCGGTGTAACTCACGCGTGTCACTTCCTGCCGCTTGGGGTCAGGCGCTTTCTGATAGAGCTGGCTGGTGGCCAAAGCCAGCAGTGTTCGGTCTTGCGACTGAATGAAGAGCTTGGCGGTTCCGAGCAACCGCCCGAAATGAGCGGAGACCGGCGGGTCCTGCCGGTACTGATAGTTGATGAGACGGAATCCGATTTCGCAGAAGCGCATTACGAAAGGCAGCGCTGTCAGTCCCGACTTTTTCACCTGAATGCGCAGTAGGTCTACGGGTTCGTCGTATGCTGAATCCACGGCGACGGCAACGATGCGAGGATCGGCTTCGGCCGCTTCGAGCGCCGCGTATGCCCCGATATCCATTCCCCAAACGCCGAAGTGTTTTGGATCCACATCCGGGCGGCCGGCCAAAGCATTGATTGCGGCGCGCAATTCGTCCGACTCGCGATAGCCAAGAGTGGTAGCGCCGGGGCTCGCGCCGTGCCCCGCAAAATCAAAAACGAAGACGTTGTATTGCTGATCCTGAAGCGCCGAGACGAGCGTCAGAATATCGCCGCGTTGCGAGCCGTAGCCATGGCAGAAAACGATTGTGGCCGCGCCCTGCAACCCCGGAAAGAACCAGCCTTCCCTTTCGCCTCCGTCCACGGGAAAGGAGAAGGTGGTGGGGTGGCCCATCATGACGTTCAGGTCCATCGTCGTGGGATTGCGGGAAGGCTTCAAAATTTGGCGCAGCAGAAATCCTGCGGTGACCGTGGTCCCAAAAAAGGCGAATAACAGGAAGGCCAGAATGGCGGAGATGGCCTTGGCGAAGGGCGTGGACGGGTACCTGAGTTCGGAAAGCAGGGACATCAGAATCCTGTAAAAATCCTCTCTAAATTGATATCGTGCCGGATGTTAGCACAGTTCAGAAAGTCCACCGGCGCGCGAGGCTCACTCGATTGCCGCTTGAGTAATAGTTGGGCGCGAACCGGGGCGAGGCTATAATCCATTCGTGGAGCACAAGTCCAAGACGGTCCAGCTCCTCGACCTTCGGCAGATGCAGACGCGCGACCTCGAGCGTCTGTTTGAAGAAGAAGCCCGCTACTGGCGCGAGGAACTCTCCTGGGATTACCGGCCGTCGCTCGATTTGATCCGCCGCTTTGTGGATTCGCACACCCTCGGAGGCTATGTAGCATGCGAAGGTTACGAGGCGGCGGGATACGGCTTCTACGTTCTCGAAGACCACAAGGGGCTGATCGGCGGCCTATTTGCGTCTCCCCGCTTCCCGCAAGCCGAGATCACTGACGGCCTTCTCAGCGAGATGCTCGCGACGCTTCGCGCGACGCCGCGCGTGAATCGCGTGGAAGCGCAAATCATGCCGTTCGGAGGAGCGCTCGATGCCGCGCTGCTCTCGCAGCATTTCCGGCTTTATCCGCGGCAATTCATGATGCTCAAAATCGCGGAAGTGAAGCTGAAGGGCACGGCGTTACCGTCGGGCCTGAGGATCGAGCGGTGGAGCGACCGCAATTTCGAAGCGTGCGCGAAGCTCATCCAGATTGCTTACGCCGATCACGTGGACGGGGACATCAACGATCAATACCGCAGCGAAGCGGGGGGAATGAAATTTCTTCGGAACATCGTGATCCTGCCGGGATGCGGGCAATTTCTGCCCGAGGCGTCGTTCCTGGTGCGCGAGGCGAGTGGCGAACCGCCGATTGGGATGGTGTTAACGTCCACCGTGGCTGAGGGAGTCGGGCACACGACGCAGATTTGCGTGAGGCCGGGCTATCGCGGCGCGGGGATCGGGCGCTTTTTAATGGAGGCCTCCATCCAGGCGCTACGCGCGCGGCACTTCCATTCGCTCTCGCTGACGGTGACTTCGATGAACGCGACTGCCGTGAAGCTTTACGAGGAACTCGGATTTCGCACGATCAAGAATTTCGCGGCGGGCGTCTGGCACGCGTAGACGAAGATTTAAACGAGGCCGGCGGGCGAATTACTTTCGGGCGCGCTCGCGCAGCAAGCCTTTCAGCTCGTTCATAAATTCCTTTACATCTTTGAAATCCGAATAGACGGAAGCGAAGCGCACGTAGGCCACTTTATCGAGCTTCTTGAGGCGCGACATTAGCAGCGCGCCTATCTCTTCCGTGGTGAGTTCGCGCTTGGTGGACTCGCTGACGACCTGTTCGGCTTCGTCCACGATGGCTTCGAGCTTCGACGTCGGGACGGGACGTTTCTCGCACGCTTTCAGCAATCCCTGAAGAATTTTTTTGCGGTCGAAGCGCTCGCGGCGGCCGTCCTTCTTGATGACCATGTAGGGCACTTCGTCAATGCGTTCGTAGGTGGTGAAACGGCGATTGCACTTGAGGCATTGGCGACGGCGGCGGATGAGATCGCCGGCGCGGCCTTCGCGCGAATCCACGACTTTATCGTTGATGTTCGAGCAGAAAGGACATTTCACAGCCGCGCGTCTCCCTTCGCGCCGCCATTCTCCTCACGCGCGCCTTTTGCCGGATGTTCTTGGGCCATGTGTTCTTCCGCTTCCAGCACGACCGCTTCCTGTTCGGCGCTCGCGACCCGCCGCAATTCGCCCATGGACCAGCCTTCGCGAAGCAGCAGCGGGACGCCCACGAGAATCGAACTCGCGAACGTAATCAGCCAGATCGAAATGGCCGCGGCCGCCGCCGGCTCCTTTTCTACTCCAAAGATAACGGTGAAGACAAGAAACGTCGCGACCTGCGCCCCGCCGCCGACGCCGGGCAATTGCAACGCAGAACCAATCATGGTGAAAGCGAGCACAAGCATGGCGCCCGAGAAAGTGAGCGCGGCGAGCGCGCCGCCGAACGCATGCGACACCCAGACGTAAATGAAAACGACAAGAATCCAATGAGCCGCGGTCCAGCCAACGGCTGCGCCGAGATCGCTCCAGTTGCGCAGAGCGTGCAAGCCCTCGCTCAGCCCGGCAATCAAGGCCGCAAGTTTGGCGCGCCAGCCGGAGCGGTTCTTGGCCTCAAGCGCTGAGCGTTCGAAGCGCGCGGCCACGACTCCGGCGCCATGAACGCGGAAGTAAATGAGAAACGCGGTGAGCGCCGCGAATGCGACGAGGATCGCTGCGCCGCCGGTCTGCACGACGCGCATCAGCGGAGTTCCACTCGCCGCGGTGAGGCCGCCGCGCGAGATGGCGATGAGCGCGAGGCCGGCAAATACCGCGGTGGCTCCCAGATCTAGAACGCGCTCGAGAAGATAGACGCCGAACATTCCCGAAACCGGCAAGTTTTCTTTGCGCCCAATGAGCAGCGGGCGGATCGGTTCGCCGGCGCGGCCGAGGAGGAACACGCACGCGAAGCCCATCAACGTCGCGGAGTAAAGGCTCGCAAATTTGCTTGGGCCGAGATAGCGGGACATGCGTTTCCAACGCATCGCCCGGATGGCGTAGGCGAAGTACGTGGACGCGATGCCGAGCAGCAGAAGGTATAGATTCGCGTGGCGCCAGGAATTGCCCAGGACGCTCCAGCGAAATCCCTCGAGTGCAATGGAATTGCGGAATTTGTAGAGGAGCGCGGCGAGGGCGACGACCGCCAATATGAGAATGATGAGCTTGCGAAACGATCGGCGCATCCGAGGCGACCGTAGCAGCTAAGCGCGGAGGGTGTCAAGTTTTGCAGGCCGCAGCGCGGTTCAGTTTTTTCCGCAAGTTCGACGGCCAAGGGAGCGACGCGGCAAGCGGTGCGTGGCGATGCGCCTGCCGGCGCGGATTCGGCGGCGAAGAGCAAAATGATATGATCGGCGCCGGGGAGCTTGCATGCCGCGGCTGGCGAAAACGATCATCCCTCGGATCAAGAAATCGATCGAGAGGCGCGGAGTTGTCGCGTCAATTTTTCGCGGAGTGCTTCTGCCGATCCAATTGTTTCGAGAGCATCGAACGGCGAAGCAGTCCGCGGGCGATCAGACGCGAAGCGAATTCGATCTCAAATACGGCGTGGACACGGACGGAGACGCCGGCGGCGTAACTTTCCTGAGCGATCTGGATATTCCGAGCCCGAACTGGATTTATGGATTCAATTACCTGCCGGTGGACCCGGATCAGTTCCGGACCGCCATGTCAACGCTCAAAATTGAATACGAGGATTTCTTCTTCATTGATTACGGGTCGGGCAAAGGACGCGCGCTTTTCTTCGCGTCGAATTTTCCTTTCAAGAAAATCATCGGGATCGAATTCGCGCCCGAGTTACACGCCGTCGCGCAGAAAAACATCGGGAAATACTCGAGTCCCGAACAGAAGTGCAAGTCGCTCGAAGCCGTTTGCATGGATTTTACGGACTTCTCGTTGCCGCCGGAACCTTTGATTTTATTTTTCAACCGGCCGTGCGAGGCGCTGCCTCTTGGCATCGTCCTCGGAAACATTCGCAAATCGCTTCGTGAGAAACCGCGGCCGATTTACATTGTCTTTATCGCGCCGGCCTACGAAGAGATCCAGGCCGTTCTGGATGGCGCGGAATTCCTGATGAAGATCGCGGAAAACCCGGATATATCATTCATTGTTTACGAGAGCGTCAAGCATGCCTGAGAAGAACAAAGCCGCCACACAAGGAGCGCTCCGGAAGCAGGAATTTAGAGGTGCCTCGCCGTCGTTTATTGTGGACGACGTCGTAAAATCCGCCGAGTATTATCGCGACATCCTGGGATTCAGGTTTGAGAGGTACTGGGGCGAGCCGCCGTGCTTTGTGATATTGGGACGTGATCGCGCTGAAATTTCGCTTGGGAGTCCGGGCGCGACTGGATTGATGCGTCCCAATCGAAAGGCGCATTCTGGGGCCGCATGGGATGTATACGTCTGGGTAACGGACGTCGACGCACTGCATCGGGAGTATCTGGCCAAGGGGGCGAAGATTCTGCGCGGGCCCGAATCAACTTTTTACAACATGCGCGAGATCGAAGTCGAAGACTGCAACGGATACGTTCTGTGTTTCGGCCAGGACATCACGCCGGCATCGGCTGCCGAGTAGCTTCGGGGCGCGGCTAGACGGCAGCCCGGGGACGCAGGGCGCGCAATGACGTCGCGCGACGCCCGCTTCGCCGTAAATCGCTGGCCTACTTGTGTTTTGGGAGCAAGCGTGGCTAACATGCCGCCCAGCCACGGAACATTTCGGCGGGAAAATGCGTTTCTCTTGATGAGGCCGAAAGTAGATGGCGGCAGTGAGGCTGACAACGATTGGAGCCCGATGCCCAATTGGTACAAAAATGCCTGCGGGGCGACGGGCCGGCGTGGGAGGAATTGGTGCATCGCCACGCGCGCCGCGTGTTCGGGCTGTGTTACCGCTTCACGGGAAATTCGCACGAAGCGGAGGATCTGAGCCAGGAAGTATTTCTCAAGATCTACCGGTCGCTGGCGAGTTACCGGTCGGCGGCAGGCGGCTTTCCGACGTGGCTAACGAGCGTGACGCGCAATCTGCTGGTGGATCATTACCGGCGAACGAAGCGCGACCGGCTGACGGATTCGATCGAAGACGAGATGCCGCGGCTTGAGGAAAAGCACTCGTCCACGCGCACGCCTTTCAAGCACGTGGCCGACGCGGAGTTGAGCGGCCAGATACAACATGCGCTCTCGCGGCTTTCGCCTGAGTTGCGCGAAGCGGTGATCCTGCGGGACTTGCAGGGTCTGGAATATAACGAGATTCAAGAGGTTTTGTCGGTGCCCGAAGGAACGGTAAAATCGAGAATCAACCGGGGCCGAATCGAACTGGCGCGGATTCTGGAACAATTGGGGCTGCGGCCGGCATAATCACAACGAGAGAAAATGAACTGGACTTGCGCACAAACTGAAGAGCGGCTAAGCGATTATCTTGATAATCGCCTCGATCCCGCCGATGTGACGGATCTGAACCGGCACGCGGATGTTTGCGCCGACTGCACGCGCTTGATCGAGCGGGTGGGCACAGCCGTTCAGCGAATGCGTTCCCTCGCGCCCGTGGAAGTTCCGCCGCTCCTCATCAATTCGATTCTCGATCAGACGATTGGCCCGCGACCCACGAAGGCGGGGTGGCGCGGATGGTTTGCGTGGGCGGACTTTATCGTGCAGCCGAAGTTCGCGATGGGCGCGCTCACTTGCGCGGTGACGCTGATCATTCTCGGCTACGCGGCGGGACTCAGTCCTTCGAAAATCAAGAAGGGCGACCTGGCGCCATCAAACGTTTATCGCGCCGCGAACCGACAGGCTCACCTCACTTACGGGCGCGCGCTCAAGTACGTCAACGATTTGAAAGTCGTGTACGAGATCCAGTCCAAGCTCAGGCCGGAAGAATCGCCGGCGCGCGAACGCGAGCGGCAAGAAGTTCCGGCGTCGCCGACGCCGCAGGAAAAATCGCAGCAAGATTCGCATCCGGGCCGAAGCTCAACTCTCGACGCGAATCTATATGCGTACATCGCCACGCGAACATCCATGAGGAGCCAACAATGAAGTGCGCCGTCCACACGGAAGTGGATGCCACCGGCTTCTGCCGGAATTGCGGGAAACCGCTATGCCCCGAGTGCACGCGCGACGTCCGGGGCGCGCTCTATTGTGAAAACTGCGTCGCCGCGGCGATTTCGGGGCAGACGGCAGCTCCCGCGGTGAAGCCGGATGTAAATCCCGGAGCGGCAGCGGCACTGGGACTGATTCCCGGATTGGGAGCTGTTTACAACGGCGAATACACGAAGGCGATCATTCATGTCGCGATCTGGGGCGGCCTTCTGGCGGCCGGCATCACGGGCGCGCTCGGCGATCTCGAGGTACTTGGCTGGGTGGCGTTCGGATTGTTTCCGATTTACATGTCGGTTGATGCGTACCGCGTGGCGAAGGCCCGTTACAACGGTGCACCTGCGCCCCAGCCAGTCTCAGCTGGAAGACTGCCTGTCGGCGCGCTGGTGCTCGTCGGGCTCGGCGTTTTGGCGCTTCTGGGAAATTTCGGGCTTATCCGCGGCGAGTGGGTTGAGCGAGGCTGGCCTTTAATACTGATCGCCATCGGCGTGTGGCTGTTGGTGAAGCGCAGTCAGGGCGGCTCTTCGGGAGGCACAAGCCATGCCGGATGAAACGCGTTGCACATGTGCGAGGTGCCGTATGCGCGGACTCATGGGACCTGCAATCCTCATCACCATCGGAGTGCTTTTCCTCATTCAGCAATTCTCGAATCGCGTCTCGTTCGGGGAACTCTGGCCGGTTATTTTGATCGTTATCGGCGCAGTGAAGCTCATCGAGGCGACGGCTTCGACCGAAGGGCACGTGGACAAGGAAAAGCAAACTTGAGCGGCGGGTTCGGGATCTCCAACGCCCTCGATTGCAGACAGATATGAGCAACGGAACCCGACAGCGGCAATCGGTGTTTGGCGGTCTGATCCTGATTTTGATCGGCGTCCTCTTCCTTCTGCATCATTTCCGGCCGGAACTTGGAATCGCGCATTTGTTCCGTGTGTATTGGCCGCTTCTTCTCATCGTTTGGGGCATTGCGAAACTTATCGAGAATTTTTCTCCGCGAGACCCCGCGGACCCGCGGCGGCCTGTTGTCACAGGCGGCGAGATTGCGCTGCTGTTGCTGCTGATCTTCCTCGCTCTAGGACTCGACGTATATGACCGCGTGCGGGAGCGATTCCCTGAGATGGACTTCGGAGACATCTGGACGAACAAGGGCGTGCCGGTAGCCGAAGAATTGCCGGCGCAGAAGATTCCGTCAAACTCCACGATTTCGATAAACACCGATCAGGGCGATATCACAGTATTCGCCGAAGATGCCAACGAGCTTCGAGTGGTGGCCACCAAGACGGTTACGGCTATTAGCGATCAAGAATCGCGGAAACGCGCGGAAGAAGTCACCGTGGCGATTGTGCCCGGCGCCAATGGCGGATACGACGTGCATCCTACGGGGACCTCCGGACGAGGACACGCCCGCGTGGACTTCGAAATTCACGTTCCGGCGAAAGCCACGATTATTGCCCGAACGGAAAAGGGTGACATCAACGTCGGCGGCGTTTCGGGTACCGTCAGGGCAACGACGCAGAACGGCGATGTGGAAGTTCACGACACCGGCGCGGTCACAATTGCGGTGCAGAACGGCGACGTGCGCGCGGCCAACATCACGGGCGATGTGAATGTAAAAGGGCCGGGAAACGACGTGAATGTTTCCGGCGTTAGCGGCGACGCGACGTTCGACGGCGATTTTTACGGCTCGGTGCAGCTCGAGAAGATCGCGCAGACGACGCGGTTCACGTCATCACGCACGACGCTGACGATCTTGAATTTGCGGGGGCATCTCGATCTCGATTCCGGCGGGCTGCAGGTTTCGGACGTGCGAGGCAACATCCGGGTGGCGACGCGCGATCGCGACGTCAATCTGGAAAACACGGTGGGACGGATTGAGATCAACGACGCGCACGGCGATGTGTCGGTAAACCTGAACCAGCCGCCGAAGGACGAAATCAACATCACGAATGACACGGGCGGCGTGGACCTCGAGATTCCCGCGACGTCAACTTTTGAAATTTCGGCAGCGTCGCGCTCGGGAGACATTCAGAGCGACTTTGGGGCGTCGGGGCTAAACCAGCAGAGCAGCGAAGATTCCTCGACCTTGAATGGCAAAGTCGGGACGCGCGGGCCGAAGATCAGTTTGGCCACGAGCTACGGGACGATCAAACTCAGCAAGTCCGAATCGTAATCTCAGGATAGCTACGATAAAGGCTGCCAGGCTGAAGCCCGGCGCTACAGGTGCCTGTGATCCCACGGTAGCAACGGTAAAGAATGCCGGGCGCGATCGACGTACTGCGGCTAGTGCTGAACCATTCGCTCGATCATCGCGAAAAAACCGGGAAACGAGACGGCGGCGCATTCGGCGTCCTGGATCACCGTGGTTCCCTCAGCGCCGAGGCCTGCGATCGCCAGTGCCATCGCAATGCGATGATCGCCGCGCGGATCAATCCTTGCGCCCTTCAATTTCCTCGCGCCGCGCCCTTCGACTCTCAGGCCATCCGGAAATTCTTGTACGCGAGCGCCCATCCGCCCCAGCGATTCCGCGAGCGCTGAGACGCGATCGCTCTCCTTGACACGCAGTTCCTGCGCGCCGCGAATCTCGATTCCCTTCTCCGTAAACGGGCCGAGCGCCGCGAGCATCGGCAATTCGTCAATCATCTCCGCTACCTGCGCGCCGGAAATCTCTCCACCGGCAAGAGGCGCGTGACGCACGGCAAGATCGCCCACGAGTTCGCCGGCGCGGCTTTGCAACGATGCGACGTTAATTGACGCGCCGATCGAAATGAGAAAGTCGAGTATCCGCGTGCGCGTGGGATTGAGCCCGACATCGTGAAGGATGACGTTTGAACCGGGCAGGATGAGCGCGGCGGCAATGAAGAAAACGGCGGCGGAAAGATCGCCGGGAACCGTCAGGCTTCGGCCTTGGAGGCGCGGCCCGCTTTGGATGCGAACGACGCCCTTGCCCGAGAGCACGCGGGCGCCAAATTCGCGAAGGGCGAGTTCGAGATGATCGCGCGTGGCGACTGATTCGTGGACGGAGGTTTCGCCTTCGGCGTAAAGTCCCGCGAGCAAGATCGCTGACTTCACTTGGGCACTCGCCACCGGAAGCGTGTAGTCAATCGAATGCAAAAGCGCGCCATGAATATCGAGAGGCGCGAGCCCACCGTCGCGCGCCGAGATCTGCGCGCCCATGGCGGCGAGCGGATCGAGAACCCGGCGCATCGGCCTGCGCCGGAGAGAGGCGTCGCCCGTAATCGTCGAAGAGAAGGATTGCCCGGCGAGGACGCCGGTGAGCAGGCGCATCGTCGTGCCGGAATTGCCGGCGTCGAGCGTACGGCGGGGTGCTTTCAGGCCGCGCAGGCCTTTGCCGGAGATGCGAATCGCGCGATCGTGCGATTCAATTTCAATTCCGAGACGTCTAAGACAATCGAGGGTGCTCTTGCAATCGGCCGCGAAGGAGTAGTTACAGATTTCGCTCGCGCCCTCGGCCAGCGCGGAGAGAATCGCGTAACGGTGCGAGATGGACTTGTCGCCCGGCAATTCGACGACTCCTTCTATCATCTTCGCCTGGGCGATCTTCGCTTTGCTCACGAACGGAATTCTAACAGGTTGGCGAAGAACTCCAATTCCGTAGAATCGGCCAAAGGAACTTAAACGGGGTAGGTGGCATCTAACTCATCTGAAACGATGGTTTGCGCCGCCTCGATGGCGCGGGTATCATCAAAAATTATGCGAAATCGGTTACTCCTAGCCTTGACCGTGACGTTGCTCCTGACTGCGGCCATCTCCCTTCCTGCTGCCGACGACGGAATCTTTCCGATTGACCAAGTTCAGCCCGGCATGAAGGGCGTCGCGTACACGATTTTCAGCGGCGATACCGTCGAGCCGATGGATCTCAAAGTGATCGGCGTGCTTCACAACGCCCTTGGGCCGAAGCTCGATGTAATTCTCGTTCAGTTATTGGGCGAGAAACCGGAACACTCCGGCGTTGTCGCAGGGATGAGCGGGAGTCCGGTATTCATTAACGGCAAGCTCGTTGGAGCGCTGTCGTTGAGGCTCGGCATGTTCACCAAAGAAGCGATTGGCGGGGTGACGCCGATTGCGAACATGTACGACATCAACAACGCGCTTCCGGCCGACGGCGTAGCGAAACCGGCGTCCGCCTCTTCAATGCCGAGCCCGGATGCGAAATCGTGGGCGACGATGTCGGCTGGATCGTCGGCGTTTCGCGTTCCGGTGCCTGCGGAACTCGCTCGACGCGCGTCCCTTGATTCCGGCAGCTTTCTCGTCCCGATTGAAACGCCGCTCATCATGACCGGCGTATATCCGGAGACAATCGCGCAATTCGGAAGTCAGTTCAGCGCGCTCGGGCTCACCGCGATGGCCGGCGGCACGGCCGCTCCGTCACCGGAAGACGCAAAGCTCAAGCCCGGCGACATGGTGGGCATGGAATTGGTCGGCGGCGACCTTTCGTTCGATGCCGGATGCACGGTGACGGCAATTGTGGGCGACCGCGTATTCGCATGCGGGCATCCGCTGTTCAGTTTCGGGGACGTCTCGATCCCGCTGACGCGGGCGCACGTGGTGATGACCCTCAATTCCTCGATGGCATCGACAAAAATCATGAGCACCGGAAGCGTGATCGGAACGCTAACCGAGGACCGCACGACGGCAGTGATGGGGCGCCTGGGCGCCGGGCCGCGGATGATTCCGATGGATGTGGCGATCGCCACGCCGCAAGAGGAGAAGCACTTTCATTTCGAGGTGGCTGAGGTCCGGCAGCTCACACCGCTTCTCGTCGCGGTTTCGACGCTGAACGGAATCTCGGGCAATACCGCGTACACGGAAGGGACGACGCTGCAATTGAGCGGAACGATCGATCTGAAAGACCACGGATCGGTGAAACTCGAGGACCTCTACGCGCCGCAGGATTCCGGCGCACCGGGCGGGCTCCAGATTGCGTTTGGCGTGCTCCGGGCGTTCGGCGAAATCTTTACAAATCCCTACGAGATGCCGAAGATCGACAAGATCTCGCTTCGCGTCACGAGCATGCCAGAGCGGCGTTCCGCGACGATTGAAAGCGCGTGGAGCGAGAAGAGCGAAGTCGAGCCCGGCGAGACCGTTGGCGTGAAAGTCCTGCTTCGGCCGTATCGCGGCTCCCCCTTTATCCAGGAGATTCCGGTCACGATCCCGCTGCAGTCCGCGCGAGGACCGATGGAATTGCTCGTATCCGACGGCGAAACGCTCAACCGGATGACGCAGCCTTTCGGCGCGCTTTCACAGCTCGCGGGACTTGATGAGCTCGTGGCGATGATGAATCGCGAACGGCATAATGACCGCCTGTACGCCGCCCTGCTGCAACCAACGCCGACTTTGCTTGTCGAAGATAAAGAGCTTCCCAACGTACCGCTTTCGGAAATCAATATCATGGATGAACGCCGCAACCCAGGCGCCGCGCGGCTATTGAACCAGTCGGCCGCGGGCGAATGGTCCGTGCCGATGAATCAAGTGATCTCGGGCCAGCGGGCGCTTACCATCACCGTGAAGTGAGTTCCTCACACGAAGGAGTCGCGAGTCCGATGAGATTACGAACGTGCGCGGTGTGCTTGCTGGCGGCCGTCGGCGCCATCGTATGGATTCTCTCGCTCTCGACGCCGGCGAAGGGAGAGCACACGCGATTCTGGCGGCAGACGGACTATGCGGACTTCGAGAAGGGCACGCGAAAAGGCGTGGCGCTGCGGAGCGACGGGAGGCTCGCGCCTGCTCCTCATTTCGCGCAGTTCGCCGACCCCAACCTCGCCTATTTGTGGCAAGCGCGGATGGATTCCCGCGGGCGGTTGTATGCTGCGGGCGGATCGAATGCGAAGGTCGTGCGCCTCGACGAACACGGAACCGCGACGACGGTCTTCGAATCGCAGGAGCTGTCAGCGCAAACGATCCTTTTTGATTCCAAGGATAATCTTTTCGTCGGCACGTCGCCCGACGGAAAGGTGTACAAAGTCACGCCTGAAGGCCAGAAGACCGTCTTTTTCGAGCCGAAGACAAAGTATATCTGGGCGCTCGCGCTCGATTCCCACGGAACACTGTTTGTCGGGACCGGCGACAAAGGCGAAGTATTCGCTGTAGGGCCGGATGGCAAAGGGCAGGTCTTCTACAAGAGCGACGAACGTCATGCGCGTTCGCTCGCTGTGGACGCCAAAGGCAACTTGCTGGTCGGCACCGACCCTGACGGATTGATTCTTCGCGTGGATGTCACGACGAAGAAAGGAACAGGCGCGCCAGAGGCGGGACACGCGTTCGTGCTGTATGAAACCGACAAAAAAGAAGTGACGGCGTTGCTAGACGACGCGAAGGGAAACATCTACGCCGCGGCGATCGGCGAAAAACCGAAGACCGCGCCGTTCGTTCCCCCGCCCGTTATCGTTCAGCCTACGACGGCGGCGCAGATTTCCACCGGCGGAGGGCAGATTACCGTCGAAGCGCAGATGCCCACTTCGGCCGTTGCCCCGATTCCCTTCTTCATGTCTTCGACTGGAGGGGGCGAGGTGTTCCACATCGCGCCCGACGGATCGCCGGAATCGCTATGGAGCTCGAGGGATGACGCTGTGTACGCGCTCAGCCTCGGAAGCAAAGGAAAGTTGCTTCTTGGTACCGGCAACCACGGCAACGTGATTGAGCTTGAGGGCCAAAAGGTATTTTCGATCATTGTGAACGCGGCTTCTGACCAAGTAACCGCACTGGTCCCTGGGGCGGGCGGAGTGATCTACGCGGCGACGGCGAACCCGGGCAAGGTGTTCGTACTTGGGCCAGGCCAGGAAAAAGACGGCTCCTATGAATCCGAAGCATTCGACGCCAAGATTTTCTCGCAGTGGGGCAAGCTCACATGGTGGGGCGAGAACGGCGCGACGTCGGGCAAAGTGGCGTTTTATGTTCGATCCGGAAACACTTCGCGGCCCGGAGAGGATTGGAGCGATTGGGCGGGGCCGTATTCAACCGCGAGCGGCGAAACGGTGTCTTGTCCGCCTGCACGATTCGTGCAATGGAAGGCGGTGTTTCGTGAGACGGATGGTGGAGGAGCGCCGGATATTTCATGGGTGAATCTCGCGTACCTGCCGAAGAACGTCGCGCCCGTGATTGACGGCGTCATCGTTCAAAGCCCGGGCATTCGCGTGCAAGGCTTCCTCGCCCCTCCGGGCGGAGTAGGCGCGCCGATCCCGGTGCAGCTCCGCATTCCGCCCGGCTACAATCCCTCAGGACCCGCCGTTCCCACGCCGACCGAATTGCCGAAACCCGTGAAAGTGGAAATTCCGCCGCAAGGATTTGAACAAAAAGGCTACCGCAGCGTGATTTGGTCCACGCACGACGACAACGACGACGAATTGACGTTTAGCGTCTACATCCGCGGAGAGGGTGAAAAGAATTGGCGGCTGCTCAAGGACAAGATCGATCAGCACTACTATTCGTGGGACGCGACGACGCTGCCTGATGGCGCCTATTACTTGAAGATTGTGGCGTCCGACGCTCCTTCGAACCCGGCTGACCGGGCGCTGACGTCCGAGCGCGTCTGCGACCGGTTCGAAGTGGACAATACGCCGCCCTCCGTCGAGCGTCTGCGCGCGCAAGCCGGTAGCGGCGGCCACGGAGATGTGACGCTCACGTTCGACGTCCACGACTCGGCCAGCACGATCGAACGCGCCGAGTACAGCCTCGACAGCAATGATTGGAGCGTGATTTTTCCGAAGGGATCGCTCTCGGATTCACTGCAGGAATCTTACGAGATCGAGCTCCACGATCTCTCCGCGGGCGAGCATACGTTGTCGGTTCGCGCCAGCAATCGCTATGACAATTCGGCGAGCGCGAAGATTACGTTCAATATCACGCGTTGAGAAGCCGCACGCGGCGACACGCAGTCAAAGCGCGATATCCAACGGTTAATCCTCACAATTCCCACCGATGCGCCGTTGCGTGCGCGTGGCTGTGCGATAATGCGGCGGTGCTCTTACGCAGAGCAAATCATCAAGATGCCTGCCGGACCTGATCTGGAAACCTTACGCGCGGCGCATAGCCGCATCGCGCCGCAGATTCACCGCACGCCGGTGCTCACGTCCTCCACGCTCGACGAAATCGCGGGCGCGCGTCTTTTCTTCAAGTGCGAAAATTTTCAGAAAACCGGCTCGTTTAAAATTCGGGGAGCGACGAACGCCGTCCTATCACTTTCGGAGGAGGAGGCGAGCCGCGGCGTCGTGACTCACTCTTCCGGCAACCATGCCGCGGCGCTGGCGCGAGCCGCCGGGATGCGCGGAGTTCCGGCGTGGATCGTCATGCCCTCGAACGCACCGGAGGCAAAAAAAGTGGCAGTGCGCTCCTACGGCGGCCAAATCACGGAGTGCGAGCCTACGCTTGCGGCGCGGGAGGCGACGGCAAACGCAATTCTGGAAAAAACCGGGGCGAATTTGATTCATCCTTACGACAATATGCGTGTGATTGCCGGGCAAGGTACCGTCGCAATCGAGCTTCTCGAGGAAGTTTCCGCTCTCGATCGTCTTTTAGCGCCCGTGAGCGGCGGAGGCCTGCTGAGTGGCACCGCGATTGCGGCGAAAGAATTGCGGCCGCGCATTCGCGTCATCGGCTGCGAGCCGAGAAATGCGGACGATGCCTACCGTTCGATGGATAGCGGAAAGCTCGAGGCCGCCGCAAAATCTGAGACAATCGCCGATGGATTGCGCGCGACGCTTTGCCCTCTGACATTTTCGATTCTTCGCGATCGAGTTGACGAGATCGTGCCGGTAAGCGAGGACGAAATTGTGGAGGCGATGCGGATGATCTGGGAGCGGATGAAAATCGTCGTCGAGCCGTCCGCGGCCGTAGCCGCGGCCCCGGCGCTGTTCCGAAAGATTGACGCGCGCGGGAAGCGCGTCGGAATCATCCTGTCCGGCGGGAATCTCGATCTCGGGAACCTACCGTTTCATAACTGAATTCGCCAGGGGCCGGAGCGTATCCCTAGATCTTCAAGGGCTCGTGACAAACCGCCGAACGACTTACATGTCGTCGTGCGGCTTCCAATCCTCGGGTGGAAAATCAATCTTCCAAAATCCGGGCGCGGGAGCATCGAACGAAATCGGCACGTGAAAGCCCTCGGGTACCTGCTTCGCCGCTGATACGACGCGGCACTGGATCGTTTCACTCGTCGCGGCGTGCTCGAGAACGAATTGCGTCTGCGCGGCAAGATTTCGCGGGCATACGAGCATGGCGCCGGCCGGGTTCACGCTGAGGGTCACGACCGGCAACATTTCTTCCATCCCTTTCAGCACGACGTGGGCGTTCGCCCGGATGCGGAGGAGAACGCGCCGGCCGCGCCGCCGGTCTTCCGCAATCGTATTCACCTGCGGCATTGGCTGAATTGACGCCGGCGTTCTCGCGCCGGTAATTCCGCTCGCGTTTCCAAGGGGCTTCGTTCGGACGGCAGACGCAGGCGTTGAGACTGACGTTGGCGTGGACATGGGGTTTGACTCCCGATGGAATCGAGAATTGAAACTCGTCGCTATGACCAGAAGCGGATCGAGTTCCGGCGGGGCAAAGAGGCGGCCGCGGCGCGATTTCGCGCCGTGAGACGATGCTAGGCTGGTAGTGAGTTACGGTCAATGGTACGAAGGTTCCGGTCTCGCGCGCACGCTGAATGCCGCGATGCGATTCGGATATGTGCGCGCCGCACCGAGTTGCATAATAATCGCGATTTTACACGGAGGACATCCCATGACTGTCGAACGCGTCCGGCATCTTGTCGGAATTGGCGTGGATGCGACGGCGGAGCTCGCCAACGCTGCCGCGGCCGGCGTGCTGCGCCTCGAAAATCTCGATACGGACGTGCGGCCGCCCGACGCGGCGCTTGCGATCTCGAGAGATGAAGTGGGCGCAGACAGCGCCAACAGCTACCTGCCATTTTTCGGCGCGAACGAACTGCGCATGGCCGCCGCCGATCACGTCGCCGGATTATCCGGCATCCGATACGACTGGCAGCGCCAGTGCCTCATTACCGCGGGCGGGTGCAACGGAATTCTGAACACGCTCCTGGCGCTGCTCGATCCGGGCGACGAAGTTGTGATGACGGACCCCATCTACGTCGGGCTCGTCAATCGCGTGCGGCTCGCGGGAGGAGTTCCGGCATTTGTCCCGTTCCGTGCCGCGAACGGCTCGTGGCGACTTGATCTTGACGAACTGAGCAAGGCAGTCACGAAGCGGACGCGCGCATTCCTCATGATGAGCCCTTCGATGCCTTCTGGCGCGGTGCTCAATCGCGGCGAGTGGGAGGCGGTTGCGGAGGCGTGCATCGCTGCCGACGCGTGGATGATTTATGACGCGGCGATGGAGCGAATTCTATATGACGGCGCGGCGCATCTTCATCCGGCGTCGCTCGAAGGAATGGCGCCAAGAACGATCACGGTTGGAACGGTATCCAAAGAGCAGCGAATGATCGGCTGGCGCGTGGGCTGGATTGTGGGGCCGGCGGATGCGATGCGAGACATCGGGCTCGTATGCATTTCAAATGTCGTGTGCCAGGTCGGAATCGCACAGCGGGCAGCGGCGGCGGCGCTGCGCGACGGCGAGACGTCGTTTCGCTCGGCCGTCGCGGAATGGCAGGGACGGCTCGATTGCATCCGCGAAGAATTGAAATCTTTCCCGCTCATGCCTTGCAGCGGCGGCTGGTCGATGCTGCTTGATGTGGAACCATTTGGCATGAAGAGTGCGGAAGCGAGCAAGCGGCTGATGGAGCGCGGGCAAATCGCGGCCACGCCGATGAAGAACTGGGGATCAGAACGGAGCGACCGCTTCGTGCGATTCGTTTTTTCGAACGAACCCGTGGCGCGTTTGCGGGGATTGCGCGAGCGGGTTGAAAGGGCTCTTGGCAAGCCTTCTTAAAACCCCGCGCGAGAACGATCGCGTCGCGCATCACCACGCAGCGGCTTGATC
Organism: uncultured Acidobacteriota bacterium; assembly: GCA_963838705.1. GTDB lineage: Bacteria > Acidobacteriota > Terriglobia > Acidiferrales > UBA7541 > Palsa-147. The sequence goes on from CAWIRU010000009.1 coordinate 908,343, forward strand.
GAGAAACCAGATCACGCGGCCAGCCGAACGAATTCGCGCGGCGGGGTAAGGGCTCGTAGCGCTCTCCGGCTCACGGCGAATTTCCGAAATGATTTCGCGCTTTATGCCGCCTTCCGCAAGAAAGAAAATATTCCGCGAACGATTGAGCATCGGATAGGTAAGCGTAATGCGCTCGGGCGGCTCGGCGGGGACCCGAACGGCTACTACAGCGCGTTGCATCTCCCCGAGCGCGGGCGAATCCGGAAATAAAGAAGCCGTGTGGCCTTCGACGCCGACCCCAAGAAAAACCAGGTCGAATTCGGGGCGGTCGCCGAAAAATTCGCGCAGAGTTTTTTCATACGCGATCGCCGCCTTGCCGGGGTCGGCGAGATCGGTGGGCATCGGATGGATATTTTCCGGCGGGATCGGAATGCGAGAGAGAAGCGTCTCGCGCGCCATGCGATAGTTGCTGCGCTCGTCGTCATGCGGAACGTATCGTTCATCGCCCCAGAAAAAGTGAATTTGCCCCCAAGGCATTCGGGAAATGAAGTCGCGCGCCCAGCGCTCATTGAGGGATTTGGGAGTCGCGCCACCGGAGAGGCAGATGGAGCAACGCCCCCTGGCGAGAACCGCGTCGAGAGCAATGCGATGAGATTCATCGGCGACGGCGCGGGTGAGCAGCGGGACATCCGGGAAAACGCGAGCTTCGCGAATCACGGCAAGGTCCAGCCGTCGGTGATGCCCAGCATGAGTCGATCCGCTTCGGCGGGACCCCACGATCCGGCCGGATACGGATAGACGGGCGGACGATTTTGAATGAGCGGCGTGTAGAGGCGCCAAGAATCCTCCACCCAGTCGTCGCGGACGAACAGAGTGGCATCGCCCTTTAACACATCCAGCAGCAGCGTTTCGTAGGCCTCCGGAAGCGGCGCGAACACGTCTGAATACTTGAAGCTAAGGCTTTGGTTCTGAAGCTCGACGGCGTCGCCGGGCTTCTTGATTTCGAATCGAATATCGAAGCCTTCGTCCGGCTGAATTGTCATCACGAGCTTGTTGGCATGCAGCGCGGATTGCCCGTCGGCTTGGAACATCATCACGGGCGGCCGGCGAAAATTGACGACGATTTCGCTAGCGCGGGTGGCCATGCGCTTCCCGGTACGCAAGAAAAACGGCACGCCATGCCAGCGCCAATTATCGACCCACAACCGCAGCGCGACAAACGTCTCTACCTTGGAGTCCTTCGCGACACCCGGCTCCTCGACGTACCCGGGCACATCTGCGCCGTCAACTTTGCCGCGAGTGTACTGGCCGAAGACGACGTCGCTGTGATTGAGCGGCATTACCGAGCGCAGGACTTTCGCTTTTTCATGCCGGATGGCTTCGGCTTCAAAGGCCGAGGGGACTTCCATCGCGGTGAGCGTCATGAGCTGCGTCAAATGATTCTGGATCATGTCGCGAAGCGCGCCGGCGCCTTCGTAATATTTCGCGCGGTGCTCGACGCCGAGGCATTCAGCGACGGTGATTTCGATGCTCGCGATGCGATCGCGATTCCAGAGCGGCTCGAAGAGTGAGTTTGCGAACCGAAAGACCAAAATATTCTGCACCGTCTCTTTACCGAGATAGTGGTCAATCCGGAAAACCTGGTCTTCCGTAAAATATTTGTGAACGCAATCGTTGAGGCTTTCGGCGGAATCGAAATCGTGGCCGAACGGCTTTTCAATTACGATGCGCGTCCATTTGGGACTCTTGTTCAGCCCGGCCTCGCCAAGCGCCGTAATGACTCGAGGGAACGCAGCGGGCGGCAAAGCGAGATAAAGCACGCGATTGCCGGGAAGTTGCTTTTCCTTCTCGATGCTAACGATGCGCTGAGCAAGGGCTTGAAAGTCGGCGGCATCGCCTTTCGGCAGCGCCTGATAGAGCAGGTTTCCGCCGGCGAAGCGCGGGGGAAGCTCGCTTTCAGGAACGCCGCTGGCGATCAGTTCGGTGCGGCAACGGTCGCGAAAGCTGTCGTCGTTGACGTCGGTCCGCACATCCACGCCGAGTACGACGCTGTGATCGGGCAGCAAGCCGCGCCTTCTGAGTCGGTAAAGCGCCGGAAAGAGCTTGCGGCCCATCAAGTCCCCGGTAGCGCCGAGAATTACGAAGAGGCACGGCTCCGACGGCGTGCGTTTCGGCTCCTCGCGGGGCGCCGATTCGCCGCTGACCAAAGTCGTTGGTATGCCGGCCGCGGTTGTGTTCACGGTCAAATCCTCTCAAAAAATGAGCGTGGCCTTTGAATTGGGTACTGCCTGGATCATTTGCCCGCGACGGTCCGCACGGCGTGCCCGCCAAACTCGTGCCGCATCATCGCGAGTAGCTTATTCGCGAATGGCTCCGGATCTTGCGAGCGAAAACGCACTTCGAGCGCCGCAGAAATCACGGGAAGCGGCACACCGAGCTCGATGCCCTCGATCGCGGTCCAGCGTCCTTCGCCGGAATCGGTCACGTAGGCGCCGATGCCTTCAAGTTTCGGATTGCCGGCAAGCGCGTCGGCAGTGAGATCGAGCAGCCATGAACGAATTACGCTTCCATACTGCCAGATGCGCGATATTTGAAGAAGATCGAGGCCAAACTCCTTCTTGTGGGCCAGCAGATCGAGCCCTTCCGCGTACGCCTGCATCATTCCGTACTCGATTCCGTTGTGGACCATCTTTACGAAGTGGCCGGAGCCAGCCGGACCGACGCGGCCCCAGCCCTTGTCCGGTCCGGGAGCCAGCGTCTTGAAAATTGGCGCGAGACGCTCGACCGTGGCGGCGTCTCCTCCGATCATCATGCTGTAGCCTTCCTTTAGACCCCAAACGCCGCCGCTCGTTCCGACGTCAACGAAATTGATCTTCTTAGGCTTTAGCTCGGCTGCGCGGCGGATCGAATCGCGATAGTTCGAATTGCCACCGTCAATGATCGTGTCGCCTTCGGCGAGAAGCGGCAGAAGCGCGGCGATTGTGGAATCCACAGGCGCGCCCGACGGAACCATCAACCAAATCGCGCGCGGGGCCTTGAGTTGCGTGACGAGCGACTCGAGGGAATTCGCGCCCTGCGCGCCGTTGTCCGCGATGCGCTGCACCGTGGCGGCGTCGCGATCGAATCCGACGACGCGGTGGCCGCCTTCTAGAAGGCGCTCCGTCATGTATCCGCCCATTTTCCCCAGACCAATCATTCCAAGTTCCATGCGAAGCCTCCTGGCTATTGCCCGTCGGTTACTATGCCGTATTTGGCGAGATTCTCGCGCAATTGATTCGCGTTGCGAAAATGGACCGTGTGCATGCCCAGCTCTTTCGCGCACTCGAGATTTAGCCCGCGGTCGTCAATGAACATGCACTCGGCCGGTTCGCGCTGCGAAATGCTGAGAGCGCGGCGATAGATGCCATCGTCGGGTTTGCGCACGCCGAGGTAGCACGAGCTGAAGAACGCGTCGAAGTACGCCCGCAAGTGAAATGTGTGAATGCGGTACTCGTTGATTTCGAACGACTCGTTGTTCAGCGCGGCTATAAAATATTTTTTCGTCGCGGCAATCTGGCCGAGCAATGCCAGCGAATCAGGAAGGGGCTGCGATTGCTCGAAAATGAATTTCTTGAATTCCTCACGCGTGAAAGGCCGCTCGCGGTAGAAGACCGTGCGCTGGAGATACTCTGAAAGCGGGATTTCGCCCGTCTCGAAACCGTTCAAAAGCAGCTCGTGGCGATCCTCGAACTCTTCCCACTCCAGATGAAATTTCTCGACGGCTTGGCGGCGATTGGACCTGTCCCAGCCGTTCGTTAAAATCACGCCGCCCATGTCCCAAAAGAGCGTCGTGACTTCAGACACGCAGCACCTCTTCCAGGCGCGCGAGACCTGCCGAGGCGTCGCGGCCCAGTTGAACCTGGAGCGTCCGGCGGCCACGCTGTTGAAGCGCGGTGTAGTCGCCTTGCGCCTGCGCGCGGATGAGCGTGCCGAAAGTGTAATCGGTTTCAGGAACGGCGAGATCGCTCGTGGGCGTGTCGAGAATCTGAATGAAAAGGCCGGTACTCGGCCCACCCTTATGGAGTTGCCCCGTGGAATGGAGGAATCGCGGGCCGTAGCCAAGCATCGTGGCCGCTTTCGAGCGATGCCAGAGCAGAGTGCGAATACGCTCGAGTGCAGCCGTGATGTGATCCGAGGGCGCTATGTACGCGTCAATGCCGATGTAATCACCCGGTTTCACGGATGCAAGCAGCTTTTGCACGGCCGAGCGCAACGTGCCGGAGTCCGATATATCAATCGGGCCTGATTGGGGCGCGTCGAAGGCGGCCGATTTCCTCGCGCCGTCGCCTGGAGTCTTCTTCATCGCCTGGCGAGCAAGATCCTTCGCGAGCTGCACGTCCGGCTGGTTGAACGGTTGAATGCCGATGGCGGCGCCGGCGGCGGCGATAGCGATCTCCCAGCGATAGAATTCCTCGCCCAGATCGATGAGGTCGTTGGTCGTGATCCGGACAATCGGGTAGCCTGCCGCTTCAAGAGCACGCAGCTTAGCGGTGTGGACTTCGTCCTTCTCTGACGCGAGCCGCAAATGGACGAAGAGGCGATCAGAACCGTAGCGCGATGGATCGCCCGCGGGCTCTTCGTCCGCCACGGGAATGATGCCCTTCCCATCCTTGCCCGTGCTTTCGGCGATCAGTTGCTCGAGCCAAACGGGCAAATGCCGCAGCGATGGCGACGCGAAGAATGTAACTTTGTCGCGCCCGGCTTTGGCCGCTTCTCCCAGAATCGCGCCGAGTTGCAGGCCCGGGCTATTTTGCTCCGCGACGCTTGCGGAATTGGCTTGCTGCATGGCCAAGGCGCGGTCCAGGAACCGCTGCAAATCGAGGCCGATGATCGCGGCAGGCACGAGACCGAAGTGCGTCAGCGCCGAGTAGCGCCCGCCAACATCCGGCGTCGCCAAAAAGACCCGGCGGAACCCGCGCTGCTCGCCGAGCGTTTGCAGCGGCGTTCCTGGATCGGTGATCGCGACGAACTGCTGACCCGGCAACTTTTCGTGTTCACTTACGCGACGCCAGAAGTAATAGAAGAACGAGTTCGGCTCGATCGTCGTTCCCGATTTGCTCGAGACGATGAAAAGCGTGTGCCGCAAGTCAATGCTGTCCTCGAGCGCGGCTACCGCCGCAGGGTGAGTGCTGTCCAGCACGTGGAGCTCGGGGTAGCCATCGCGGCTGCCGAATGTCTTCTCAAAAACTTCCGGCGCGAGACTCGAACCGCCCATCCCGAGGACAACGGTGTGTGTGAATCCTTCCGCTTTAATTTCCTCGCGGAATTTAACAAGATCGCTCACCTGAGCGCGCTGGACCTCCGGCAATGTGAGCCAGCCGAGACGATCCGTGATTTCAGGCGTGCCGGCAGGAGCCCAAAGGGTAGGGTCTTTGGCCCAGAGGCGCTTCGAAAATTGCGCGCCCGCCCATGCGGTCAAGCGCTGATCCACGGCGGAAGCGAGGGCGCCGAGTGATTGCTCTTCTTTGCCGATATTTGAAGCGGCGCCAACGTTCGCGGCAACCAGCGCCGCCTTTTTCTTGTCGAGCGCGGCCATCAAATCCTCAAAGGACTTCGCAAAGGAGTCCACGCCGTCAATCTGGAGGCGGTGGGTTACAGCTTCGAGACTAACCCCGATTTTTGCGAGAGCCGCGAGTTCAGCCGCAGCGGTCTCAGGCGAATCGAGAATCGTAGAGCCGCGGACGACGCCGTGATCGCGAAACGCGTCAAGGGTGGCCGGGGGCAGTGTGTTTACCGTGTGCGGCCCGATCAACGCCGCAACGTAAAGCGTGTCGGGATATGCGGGATTCTTGGTGCTCGTGCTGGCCCACAGGACGCGCTGAACGCGCGCCCCCTTGGCGCGGAGGGCCGCGAAATCTGGCCCGTCGAAAATTTCCTGAAAGCGCTGATAAACGAGGCGGCAGTTCGCGATGCCCGCCTTGCCTCGCAACGCGAGCGCTTCCGGCGTGCCGATTTTCTCCAGCGCCGGATCAACGAGATTATCCACGCGGCTGACGAAGAACGAGGCAACGGACGCAATGCGCGAGGGATTGGCGGCGCGCGTGAGACCGCGAATGTAGGCGCGCGCGACAGCCTCATAATGTCCCATCGAGAACATCAGCGTGATGTTGACGTTGATTCCCGACGCGAGAAGCTCTTCCACAGCCGGAATTCCTTCGGGCGTGGACGGAACCTTGATCATCAAATTGGGCCGCTCGACGGCGCGCCACAGGCGTTGCGCCTCGCGAATTGTTCCGGCGGTGTCGCGCGCAAGCTTTGGCGACACCTCGAGACTCACGAAACCGTCGGCGCCGCTCGTGCGGTCGTAAACGGGCCGCAAAATGTCGGTGGCCATACGGATATCTTCGATGGCGAGCGCCTCGAAAAGCGACACGGCATCCGCGGCCGGATCGAGCTGGATCAGCTTCCGCAGCGTGTCATCGTAATCGGCGCTACCGGCGATGGCCTTTTCGAAAATCGTCGGATTGCTTGTCATGCCGCTCAAGCCGTCGTCGTCAACGAGCTTCTGCAAGTCGCCGCTCGTCAGGAGCGTGCGGCGAATGTAATCGAGCCAGATGGCCTGGCCCTGCGCTTCGGCGAGCCGCAGAGGATTGGCACTTGTGTGCGGGAGATCCGCGGCATCAGCGCTAACTTTGCTTGCCATACTTCACCTCCAACGCTTTCACTTCTTCGAGCCGGCGGCGGTGGCGCGGCTCATTTGTAAACACGGCCTTGACGTAAGTTGCGGCCAAATCTTTTGCCAGTTCCGGTCCGATTACTCGCGAGCCGAGCACGAGAACGTTCATGTTGTCGTGCTCCACGCCCTGATGGGCAGAGTAGCAATCGTGCGCGATCCCGGCACGGATGCCCGGCAGCTTGTTCGCAGCGACCGAGACGCCGACGCCGCTCCCGCAAATCAGGACGCCGCGTTCCGCGCGGCCATCGAGAATGGCGAGGCCAACTGCTTCCGCATAAATGGGATAGTCCACTGGCGCTGTGCTGTTTGTTCCGAGATCGAGGACGCTGTGACCGAGGGCTTCGAGGAAGGGCACGAGTTCCTGCTTGAGTGGGAATCCTGCGTGATCCGCTCCAATCGCCAGTCGCATACTCGACTCCTGCCGAAGCCCGGCGCGTCCCAGTGTATCATCAAGCACGAGAGAGAGCCGGGAGAGCCCGCGCGCGCCGCAGATTCTTGCGCGTCCAGCGCGTCGGAATTCTACAAAACGCGCTCATGACCCGCAATTGAACATTCGATGAAGCCCAACTCCAAGAAGACGCGCGCGCCGGCCGCACGGAAGCGCGCGAAGAAGGAAAATTCAGGACAAACCGGATCGCCCGCCGCCGAATCCGCCATTTTGACAATCGGCCACTCCAATCGGCCACTTGATGAATTTCTCGCGCTGTTGGGAGCGCATGGGGTTCAATGCGTTGTTGACGTCAGGACGATCCCGCGCTCGCGGCACAATCCTCAATTCAATTCGGACGCGCTCATGAATTCGCTTCGCGAGGCCGATATCGGATACGTGCACAAAAAGCAGCTCGGCGGCCTGCGTCACCCAAAAAAGGACTCGGTCAATACCGGCTGGCGCAACGCGAGCTTTCGCGGGTTTGCCGATTACATGCAGACGCCGGAATTCGGAGCGGCACTCGCCGATCTCATCGAGTTCACGCGGGGGAAGCGTTGCGCCATCATGTGCGCGGAAGCCGTTCCGTGGCGCTGCCATCGTTCTCTGATTGCGGACGCGCTGATTGCCCGCAAGGTCGCCGTCGAGCACATCATGAGCCGCACGAGCCGCCAGGCCCACGCTCTTACGCCATTTGCCAAGGTTAGCGGTGAGCGGATCACTTACCCACCTGCCGCCGGGCCGGAACTTCCCTTCCCGGTGAGCGGCTAGGTATTACCGCTTGGAGTTTCCCCGCGAGACCGTATGGAATCGGACGGGGTAATGATATTCTTTGGGTTTGCCGCACCGATGAAATTCGCAATGGATACTCCAGGACGGAGGACGTCAGTCGAATGGATTGGAAGAATCGCAACGTACTTGTGACCGGCGGAACGTCATTTATCGGCTCGGGAATTGTGGATTCGCTCGCGGCCAAGGGCGCAAAGGTTCGCGTCGTGGATGATTTGAGCAGCGGAAAGCTCGATAACATTGCTCCGCTGGTGAAGGACGGCCGCGTGGAGTTCGTCCAAGCGGACCTGCGCGAACCGGGCGTGCCCGAGCGCGTCGTGCAAGGGATGAGCGTCGTTTTCCACTTGGCGGCGGACCACGGCGGTCGCGGCTATGTAGATCTGCACCAAGCCGCGTGCGCGATGAATCTCATGCTCGACGGCGTGGTCTTCCGCGCCTGCCATCGCGCGAAAGTTGACAAGGTCGTTTATGCATCATCCGGCTGCGTGTATCCAAATCACATTCAGACCGATCCGAAGCAGATACTCTATCTGACCGAGGACATGGTCGGGCCGCCATACGACGCCGACAATATGTACGGCTGGGCGAAACTGATGGCCGAAATGACCCTGCAGGCATATTACAAAGACTGGGGCATGAAATCGGCGTCGTGCCGGTACTTCACCGTGTACGGCCCGCGCGGCGTGGAGAATCACGCCGTGATCGCGATGATCGCGCGCGCGTTCATCGGCCAAAATCCCTTCGTCGTGTGGGGCACGGGCGAGCAAATCCGCAATTGGACTTACATTGACGACATCGTGAGCGGCACGATCCTCGCCGCTGAGAAGATTGACGACGCGACCGCCGTGAATCTCGGAACGATGGAACGAATCAAGGTGATTGACGCCGCTATAGAAGTGCTTCGCTATATGGGCAAGACGGCAACTTTCGAATTGCACCCCGAAATGCCGACCGGGCCGCTGAATCGCGTGGCGGAGAATTCGCTTGCGAAGAAGCTGATCGGCTGGGAGCCGAAGGTTAAATTTATTGACGGGCTGCACCGCACGATCGACTGGTACGTTGCGACCAAGAAGCAGGATCAGGTTGCGGCGCAACTTCAGTCGGTGCTCACTGAACGCTGAGACACGGCGAAAAATCTCGATTTAATCTTGTGAATTTCCGGCGGCCACCGGGTGCCGCTGGCGTTTCGCGCGCCTCAGAGGCGCCAGAAGTCTTGCGCCCTCCGAACGGCTGACATACGATTACGTTCCACGATGAAGCCCGGAATCGTTGTCTCCCACTATCGCGTCCTCGAACCGCTCGGTTCCGGTGGAATGGGCCTTGTCTATAAGGGTGAAGACACGCGGCTCGGACGATTCGTCGCGATCAAATTCCTTTCCGCCGATCTTGAAACGGACAAAGCGGCGCTGGAGCGGTTTCAGCGCGAGGCGCGCGCGGCTTCGTCTCTGAATCATCCCGGAATCTGCACTGTGTATGACATCGGCGATTATTCGGACGAGCGCGGCATAGTTCGTCCCTTTCTCGTCATGGAGCTGCTCGAGGGCCAGACGCTTCGCGAGCGAATCGGCGGGCGGCCAATTCCGGTGGATGCCCTGCTCGAGTACGCCGTCCAGATTTCAGACGCGCTCGACGCGGCCCACGCGCGCGGCATCATTCACCGCGACATCAAGCCCGCGAACATTTTCATCACGCAGCGCGGCCAGGCGAAAATTCTCGACTTTGGCCTGGCGAAGACCACGCCCGCGCGCCCGGTCGGCGATTTCGGGATGGCGACAGCAAGCTTGGACGCCGATCCGGCGGCCGAAGCCGTGATTACAAGTCCGGGTGCGGCGCTGGGCACGGTTGCCTACATGTCGCCCGAGCAGGCGCGCGGCGATGCGCTCGACGCGCGGACTGATCTTTTCAGCTTCGGCGCCGTGCTTTACGAAATGGCCACGGGAACGAGGCCGTTCATTGGCGCGACGCCTCCCGTAATTTTTGACGCGATTTTTCACGAAGTTCCCGCACCGCCGTCAACGCGCAATCCGTCAGTTCCGCCAAAGCTCGATGAAATCATCGCCAAGGCACTTGAAAAAGACCGCGATTTGCGATGCCAAACGGCGGCGGAACTGCGCGCCGACCTGAAGCGATTGAAGCGCGAGATGGACTCATCGCGAGTCACGTCGTCATCGCATTCGACGCCGACCGCCGCAGGCGCTTCACCGTCGCCGCACTCTGCGCCAGTAGGGACGGCAGACACCGCCCCACGGCGCTGGACCGCGAAACGGATCGTAACGGTGCTCACTCCGGCAATCGCGTTGGTGCTGGCGGCGTTTCTCGCGTATCACGTCTTCTTCGGCCACCGGCATGAGGTCTCGGTCGCGAACATGACCATCACGCAATTCACGACACTCGGCAACGTGTTGAATGCCACGATCTCGCCCGACGGAAAATGGGTGGCGTACATCACCGTGGATGCCGGCGAATACGCGATTTGGGTTCGGCAGACAGCGACGGGCAGCAGCGTGCAAATCGTCGCGCCAGACCCGAGGCTAATCCGGCCCATGACGTTTTCGCCCGACGGAAACTACGTCTATTACGTTCGCGATGTGAAGCTCGGGCGAAGGGCATTGTTTCAAATCCCGAGTCTCGGCGGCACGCCTCAACAAATAATGAACGATGTGGATGGCCCGGTTACATTCGCGCCTGACGGAAAGCGAATCGCGTTCGTGCGATTTCCACCCGCGGCGGGAGAGGCCGCCGCGCAAAGCCAACTCGTCGTCGCAAACGTTGATGGATCCGGCGAACACGTTCTTGCCACGAGGGAAGGCAAAATACGCTTCCACCGCTGGAGTCCGGCTTGGTCGCCGGACGGTAAACAGATCGCCGTGCCAATCACGGATTCGTACGCCGACGCACGGCAGGATGGACTGGAAACGGTTGACACAAGTTCGGGCCACGAAACGCCTCTGGGAACCCAAAAATGGCGCGGCTTCTCAGGCCTCGCGTGGCTGCCTGACGGCGATCATATCGCGCTGACGGCGGCCGGCGCTGGAGACTTCATCAATCCCCAGATTTGGATGGCATCCTATCCCGACGGGGACACGGAGCGCGTCACGCGCGATTTGAATTTCTACCAGGGCACGAGCATTACCGCGGATGGCTCGACGGCGGTGACCGTACAGTTGTCAACGTACGGTGGGCTTTGGGTCGCTCCGACGAGCAAAGATTTGACGCTAACGGGCGACGCGAAGGAAGCCGTCACGCACAAGGGCGAGGAGCAAGGCGCTGGCGGCGTCGCATGGCTGGCGGACGGAAGAATCCTGCACACGTTCTACGCGGGCGGCGCGCAAAAGCTTGCGATTCTTTCTCTCGACAGCAAGAAAGATGAAGACTTCGCGTCACAATCTCCGAACTACATCACATCAGCCCACGCTTGCGGCGATGGCCGATCGATTGTGTTTACGGCGGCCGACGCGACCGGCATCGGAATTTGGTATGCGGAGATCGGCGGCGCTGCGCACCAGCTCATTCACGGCGATTCGATCGAGGCGTCGGCCTGCACGCCGGATGGGAAGACTGTGGTCTACCAAGACTCGCACACGCAACACGGAGTGCTTTGGAAAGTTTCAACGGAAGGCGGATCGCCGGCGCAGCTCAGTGAAGAACAGCTCGCGTGGCCTGCTATTTCGCCCGACGGGCGCTACATTGCCGCGTCGTGCTGTCCAGGTGCGACAGCGATGCCGCGGCTCGGAATCCTGCCGATCGAAGGCGGATTGGTCAGCACGAGCTACGATCTGCCATCGGGATTTCATGCGACTCCAATCGGCGAAGTGTCGGCGTTGGCTTGGGCGCCCGACGGAAGCGGCGTCACATATTTGGTCAAGCAGAATGGCGTGGACAATATCTGGTTTCAGCCTGTGGACATGAAGACGCACGCCGCCGCTGCACCGAGGCAGATCACCCACTTCGCTTCGGAAATGATCTGGTCGTACGCGTGGTCGGCGGATGGAAAGCAGCTCGTTATTTCGCGCGGGCACTCGTCCACTGATGCCGTTCTTCTCTCTCATTTCCATCAGAATTAGGCGCGGGCTCGCTGACACATGCGGTGAGGGCTATTGCGGCTCTTTCATTAGCTCTGGATTAGGCGTCGGACTCGTGCCGGATTCCATTCCGCTGCGGATCTGATCTTCGCGCGCCAAGCCCGCGTCAAGCAGACGCTGCGATTCGGCAAATTCACGTTTCGCTTCCTCGGACTTGCCGAGGTGCATGAGAACGCGCGCGCGGACGTAGTGAACGTTTCGGCTATCGGGCGCGAGCTTTTCCGCGGCGTCGAGCGCGGCAAGCGCCTGCGCGAATTTTCCCTGCCGCTGATAAATCTCGCCGAGACCGAATTGCGAACTTGCAATGTGCGGATCGCGCTTGAGCGCCTCGCGATAATATTGCTCGGCCTTCGCCTCGTCGTGCTGGCGCGAATAGAGCGTGCCAAGCTCGTCGTAGTTCCATGCGAGATCCGGCTCATTCGCGGCATCCTTCAAGAATTCCACACGAGCTTCGTCGTATTTGCCCATCCCGATGTAAGCGAGACCCAGATTGAAGTGAAGAAAAGGAAGCGCAGGATTCGCTTGCTCGGCGCGCTGCAATTCGATCAATGCCTTTTCCGGCTCCTGACGATTTAAATCGGCCTTGCCCATGAGCAGGTGGAAATCGGGCGTATCGCCGCCGATCTCGACCAGCCGGCCTAGCGCCTTTGATTCAAGATCGGCGTGCTTTGCGCGGCCCGCCGCGACGCCGATCACGTAGAGATAGCTTAGATTGTTCGACTCGGCGTCCCAGAGCGGTCCGAGCGTCTCGGCGGCGGCAGAGTAGCGCTCCGAAAAGAAATAGCACAGGCCCAAGAGGTACCGAGGTTGCAAAGCGCCGGGAGAATCGCGCACGACGGATTCAAATTGAGGAATCGCCGACCGAAATTCTTCCTGGCGGAAATAGACAAGGCCGATATTTAGCCGGACTCCGGCGACGTTCGGCGCAAGTTTTTCGGCTTTATGAAGAAATTCGAGGGCGCTGCTCCACTGCCTGCGCCGCATGGCGATGACGCCGAGGTTCGCCCAGGCTCCGGCGACATGCGGATTCACCGCGAGCACTTTTCGAAAATCAGATTCAGCGGCATTCAGATCGCCCTGCTGTAGTCTCGCTTGCCCTTCGTCGTACAACCGTTCCAGATCCCCGGCAGGTGCCGCTCCCGGACTTGACTGAAGTAAGTTTTCACTATCCGCCGAGGCGTTGGCTGATCCAAAAGCAAACGCAAGGAAGCACGTGAGCAGAGATGTGATGGCGAAGCGAACCGAGCAAGATTGAAATGAACCAGTCACTTCATCGGACTCTAGGCTACCGGCCGAATGAATTCAAGAACAGGAGAAACCGCACGCCCCGGAACTGAAGCTTTCCACGGCCGGCGCGAAAAGACTTATCATTCTCTTTATTGCTTTGCCGGAGCTGCAAAGACTCGATTCTGAAACGCAGGGATTCGGGTCAGTCTCGGGGCTAACGGCCCCGCGTTTTTCTCCTTGACAGGGGAGAATTCCTAATCCAATATTCGCCCATTCGGCCTCTTAATGTTTATTAAACGTTTTAATGAATATCGCATCGCCGCGCTGAGCCGCGCAATGGCAGGGTTGCACGCGGTCCAATCGCGCCCTATTTCTTTGATATGGTCGGCGTTCTTGATTTCTCGACGGAGCCAACAATGAAATCATTTTGCCACTTGGCCATGTGCTTTGCTGCCGTTCTTGCCCTTCCCTTCCTCGCGCGGGCCCAGGACACCGGCTACATTACCGGAACGGTGACCGATAAGTCGTCGGCCGCGGTAACGGGAGCGGAGGTGACCGTCGCGAACGACGCGCGTGGCATACGCCAGACCGTGCCGACAAATACGAGCGGCGATTATCTCGTCGCCGGCCTTCCCGCCGCGACGTACACCGTCACGGTTACAGCGAAGGGATTCCAAAAATTTCAGGAGAGCGGAGTCGTGCTCGCGGCTGCGGAAAAGCGCCGTGTTGACGTCCAGTTAAACGTCGGGGCGGTTAGCGAGCAGGTCACAGTCGAGGGCGATACAGCTCCCGCCGTCGAGACGCAATCGTCCGAGGTGAGCGACACGATTACCGCCAAGCAGGTGAGCCAGCTCGAATTGAATGGCCGCAATTTCACTCAGCTCGTAACTCTCGCGCCCGGCGTCAGCGATCAATCCGGGCAGGACGAAGGCGTCGTCGGCGTTTACGGAAACGTGCAATACAGCATCAACGGCGGCCGCACCGAATACAACAACTGGGAGATTGACGGCGTCGGAGACATGGACGACGGGAGCGCGACTTCGCTGAACGTCTATCCCAACGCAGACGCGATCCAGGAATTCCAGGTTCTCACGTCGAACTACGGCGCCCAATACGGCAAAAACGGTTCCGGCACCGTGGAAGTCGTCACGAAGTCCGGCACGAAGGATTTCCACGGCGACGCTTTTTATTTTGGCCGCAACGATTTCTTCAACGCGCGAAGTTTCTTCGACACGGTCCGGCCCCCTTACAAAAAGCATGATTTCGGCTACACAATCGGCGGTCCTGTCTACCTTCCGCACCATTACAATTCCGACAAGTCGAAGACTTTTTTCTTCTTTTCGGAAGAATGGCGCCGCGAGAAGAATCCGACCACGTTTCTTCAGAATGTTCCGTCTGACGATGAACGCTCGGGCAATTTCTCAGATCTTTGTCCCGACTCATTCGGCACGTTCGCTGATTGCCCCACGATTCCCGGTTCGGGCGGCACGCCTTTCCCCGGTAATCAGGTTCCCGTCGACGCTGTGAATACGAGCCCCCTGCTGGCTCTTGTGCCGCACGCGAACACCACGAACGGTGGCTATCCGGCTTGGCAAGGAAGCGTTTCGACGCCGACGCTCTGGCGCGAGGAACTTTTTCGTATCGACCACAACCTCACCAAGAACAATCGCCTGACGTTTCGCTACATTCACGATTCCTGGAATACGATCACACCCGAAGTACTGAACTGGTCGCAGCAATCGAGCTTTCCGACGATCCAAACGAATTTTGTGGGCCCGGCGACAAATTTCGTCACGAAGTTGACGACGATGGCCTCCCCGACGCTGCTAAACGAGTTCATCTTTGGCTACACGGCCGATCACATATTCCTGACCAATACCGGTCCATGGCAAAGGCCGTCGAGCATGACCGCCACGGGTCTCTTCAATAACGGCTTCGGCGGCAAGCTGCCTGGGTTCTCTGTGGCTAACGGAACGCCTTACGGCGGCGGCCTGACGAACGGCGGCTTCACAGAAGACGCTAGCTTTATTCCGTGGAATAACGCGAACCCGATTTACACATACCGTGACAACGTGACCAAGATCATCCGCTCGCACAACTTGATGTTCGGCGCAACGTTCATCGCGGACCAGAAGAACGAGATCAACGAGCCGGGATATGGAACCGGCGGATTCCTCACATTCGACGCGACGTCTCCTGTAAGCACGGGAAATGCCTTCGCCGACTTGCTAACGGGTAATATTGCATCTTTCTCCCAGACAAATCTGCAGACGAAGTATTACAACCGGTACAAAATCTTTGAGCCGTACCTCCAGGATGACTGGCACGTCACAAAGAGACTCACCTTGAACCTCGGTGTGCGCGTCAGCATGTTCGGAACGTACCGCGAGAAATTCAAGCAGGAGTACAACTTTAATCCGAGCAGTTACTCCGCCGCCGACGCGCCGGTGATTGACACAAATGGATCGATCACTGGACAGCCGGGCGCTCTGGTTCCCGGAATTGGCAGCCCGTTCGATGGATTGATTCAGTGCGGAGGCTCCCGCATTCCTCCGGGCTGCTTGACAGGCCATCTCTTCAACCCAGCGCCCCGTATCGGGTTCGCTTGGGATCCTTTCGGCAATGGCAAGATGGCGATCCGCGGCGGCTACGGTATCTTCTTCGAGCACACGAACGGGAACGAAGCAGACGCGGAAGCGCTTGAAGGCAGCCCGCCGCTCGTACTCACTCCCACGCAGTACAACGTAACCGGCTATACGAACATCGGCGGGGGCGGACTTCTCTTCCCGCTCGCCGTGACTTCGATTCCCAGCAAAGCGGTCTGGCCGTACGTCCAGCAATGGAATCTCAACGTTCAGCGAGAACTTGGGTGGAAGACGACACTTAGCGTCGCTTACGTCGGTTCGAAGGGAACGCACCTGACGACCCAGCGAGACATCAATCAGCTTGAGCCGCTGCCGGCATCGCAGAATCCGTTCAGCCCCGGCGAACCTCTTAGCGCGGATATTTGCAACAGCGGAATGGTTAACGGTGTGACGGTCACCGGACAGGCGGCCATCAATCTTTCAGTCGCATGCGGGAACGACGCTGATCCGTACCGTCCTTACTACGGCATATCGAACATCACGCGTCTGCAGGAGGATGCAAATTCGATTTATCATGCGCTGCAGGTTGAGGCGCAGCGCACGGCAGGAGATTTCACATTCAGTACGGCGTATACCTATAGCCATGCAATTGACAACTCATCTTCGCGGTTTGACACTGGCTTCGTGAATTCTTACGACACTGCTAGCGCTCGGGCGAGTGGAAACTACGACCAGCGCCATATCCTCGAGATCAGCTATGTCTACGACGCGCCGTTCTTCCGCCGTTCTTCCGGCATGGTCCACGCCCTGCTCGGCGGGTGGCAAGCGTCGGGAATCACAACGGCCGAAACCGGCATTCCGTTCACGGTGCTGGACGGAGATTTTGTGGACAACGCGGGCGTGGCAAACGGGACTGTGTTGAACTCGATTGGCATCGGCGCGCTCGTGGATCAAGTCGGCGATCCGAACGCGCCCGTTCAGCGAAACGTCCCCGGCGTATACGCGCCGCTCTACTACAATCCTGCCGCGTTCACTGATCCGACTGGGTTGACGTTCGGCAATTCGGGCCGCAACAATCTGCGGCAGCCCAGCCGACTGAATTTCGATTTCGGATTGTTCAAACGCTTCGAGATTCACGAGCAGCGTGCCTTCGAATTCCGGTGGGAGAATTTCAATGTGTTCAACCACACGCAATTTGAATCCCTGGATGGGACGTTTGGCGACGCCACTTTCTTGCATCCGACGTCGGCACACCTCGGCCGCATCATGCAGTTCGGGTTGAAGTTCCTGTTCTGAGAAATCGCACCGGCCGGTACGCGAACGTGAATTTGACGATTGGCTACCGCTAGCCGGAATGCCTGCCGGAATGCGAGGTCATGAAGACCAGACACTTCATTCTCTGCGTTCTGCTTTCTTGCCTCGCCGTGCTTGGAGCGGCGAGGCATCCAGGGCCGACAGTTCAGGAACGCCTGGGCTATCCGGCAAACGCGCGCCTGCTCATTATCCACGCCGACGACCTCGGTATGGCTCATTCGGTCAATCGAGCGATATTCGAGGCACTCGAAAACGGCTGGGTGACTTCCGCGAGCATCCTAGTGCCGTGTCCGTGGTTCCCCGAAGTTGCCCTATGGGCTCAATCCCATCCCGAGGCCGACCTAGGAGTTCATCTTGCGCTGAATAGCGAATGGACGGATTTTCGTTGGAGTCCCGTGAGCCCGGCCGACCGGGTGCCCAGCTTGCTGGACGAGCAAGGATACTTCCCTCTCGTCGAGACGACCGTCGCGCAGCGAGCCAAATTGCCTGAGGTCGAGACGGAGCTCGCAGCCCAGGTGGATCGAGCGCGGGCCTTCGGCATCCACATCAGTCACCTGGACTCACACATGGGCGCTCTGATGGGCACGCCTGGGCTTGCCGAGGCATATCAGCGAATCGGCCGCGAGCAGGGTTTACCGATATTGTGGCATCGCGCCGCCAGCGCGAAATTTCCGCCCGAAGCGCAACCGAGGCCGGATTTCGTTCTCAACGACGATGATCTCGAGATCGCGCCAGGCGTAAAACCTGAAGGCTGGCTCCGCGCTTACGAAACGAAGCTGGCTTCACTTATGCCCGGCGTGCACCACCTCGTCGTTCACCTCGCCTTCGATGACGACGAAATGCGCGGCGCGACGCGCGATCATCCGAATTGGGGCGCGGCGTGGAGACAGTCTGATTTCGACATGGTGAAGAGTCCGGAATTCAGGCAATTCTTGAAAGCGCAGGGATTTGTACTAGTGACCTGGCGCGAGCTTGCCCGGGCATTGCCCGCCGATTATAGAGTTTCTGCAGGAGAACGTCCTCGAACGAAATGAGCTTTTCAGGTCCGAGCGCCCAGGAATTTAGGCGATTCGTGAAGAGTTCCCGGCGAAAATCAAGCGGAGGCCCAGCCTCGCTTCGCCGCAGCGCCGCCTCATCACGATAGGCCGTGGAAGACGCGCGATTCGATTAGTCTCCGTGCGCTGCGCCCGCGGCCGCGCTTGAAGGGATCGAATTTACATAGCCCTCGGTAGCGAGCGCGTTGAGCTTATCCGACACCGGTGCCGTCTCAAATCCGAGCTTCACGGTCCGGACAAGTTCCTCGTTTCCGCCGAGGTGGTGGGCCGCCATATCCTCGTGAATCGTTTGACAGAAAAAGCAATCGCTCTGCGCCGAGACATACGTGGCAATCAGCTCGCGTTCTCCGGGCGTGAGCGAGTTCGGCCCTCGCAGGAGGACTTCCGCAAGCTCGTTCATCGGCTTCGCGGTTTCTGGCCTATACATCATCGGCCCTACGATTCCTGGTATGCCTTCCGGAAGCGGTATGTGCGGCATGGATCGAGTCCTCCTCGATAGGATTAGCGCGCGAGGCTACATGTCGCGCCCCGGACGTTCAATCGTATTTTCATATTAGACCTGACGGCAAAGCAGCCTCAGCGCGACATCCCTGCATCCAAGCCCGTTAAGCGGACAACTGTGGAAGGAGTCGAGATCGGGGCTGATGGACGCGTCGCCACGCTCATCGCGGTTTCCGTGCACACTCCAGACGCCTCCAGCCACGCCGGGAAGCTGCACAAGCAGACCACAATCGCCGTTCGATCGCATGTTTCGTAAGGGTGAGCAACGAACCAGAATTCGAAAATAGTCCGGCACGTGAAACACGAACCTAATTAAGAGGCATAACCCATGAAATCGCAACAGGGGCTTTTCATGAAGACGATTTTGGTGCTCTCAGCGCTTGCTTTTTCGGCATTCGCGGTGACCGCGCAGACATCCGCAGTTCCACCGCGGATCACTCAGCCGATTGACGAGGGCAATCTCGTCACGTTGAAAGGGAACACGCACGCTCTGGCGCGCCCGCAATTCGATCGCGGCGCGGTCTCCGACGGTTTGACTCTCGAGCGCCTCCAGTTGGTGTTGCAGCGCAGCCCGCAGCAAGAATCTGCCCTAACGGCGCTTCTCGCCCAGCAGCAGGACAAATCATCCCCGAACTATCACAAGTGGCTAACGCCCGAACAATTTGGGCAGCGATTCGGCCCCGCGACGGCGGACATCCAAGCTGTTACCGGCTGGCTCGAGCAGCATGGATTCACGGTGACGAACGTGTCGAACGGCCGCACGATGATTGAGTTCAGCGGAACCGCCGGGCTCGTGCGGAACGCATTCCACACAGAGATCCACAATTTCGTCGTGAACGGCGAAAACCACATCGCCAACACCAGCAATCCTCAAATTCCCGCCGCGCTTGCGCCGGTCGTCGCCGGAGTCGCGTCACTGCATAATTTCTTCCCGAGATCGCAGCTCGTGCGAACGGGCAAGCGGGCCACAGTTCCGTTTTCTCCGGGCAAGCCGGTCACGCACCTGACCTTTGGCCCGGGAGATTACGCTCTCGGACCTGCCGATTTCGCTGTCATCTATAACGTTCAACCGGCCTACACCGACAACATCATCGGCTCAGGCCGGACGATCGCGACGCTCGGCGTCTCAGACATAGACGCGAGCGACGTCTCGGATTTCGACAGTGTTTTCGGCCTCCCCGGCGGAAATTGGTCGGTAATCCACAACGGCACCGATCCCGGGATAACGAGCTCGGGCGATCAGACCGAATCCACGCTCGACAATGAATGGGCGGGGGCGATCGGCTACGGCGCAGCGATCAAGTTTGTCGTCTCGAAGACGACGACTACGACTTTTGGCACCGACCTCTCCGCCGAGTACGTCGTGGACAACAACATCGCCGACATCATGACGGTAAGTTATGGCGCCTGCGAAGCGGATGAGACCGCGAGTTACATCTCTCTCGAAAATAGCATCGCGCAACAGGCCGCGGGCGAGGGAATAACATTTACTGCTGCGTCGGGCGATGCCGGCGCGGAGGATTGCGATAATCCTGCCACGGAGACAGTTGCGACCGGCCCGATCTCGGTGGATTTGCCGGGCTCGACTCCATACGCCGTTTCTGTCGGCGGCACGATTTTTAACGAAGGCAGCAACGACGATCTCTACTGGAGCACGAACACAAGCGCGTATCCGTCCGCGCTTTCGTACATCCCTGAAGACGTGTGGAACGAAAGCTGCAAGAGCGGGCAATCCGGCTGCACGACACCAAGCATTTACGCTGGCGGCGGTGGCGTGAGCGGGTCGTTCGCTTTGCCCTCTTTTCAGCAGGGCTTTAATGTTCCCGCTGCGCCCAACGCTTTCGTTGGTCGAGGCGTGCCCGATGTTTCGCTTTCGGCCGCGGGACACGATGGCTATGCCGTCTGCCTGAGCGGCGGCTGCGTGCCAGTTGGCGGCGAAATCACGCTCGACATCATCGGAGGCACGTCGGCTTCGTCGCCGTCGTTCGCGAGCATCATGTCCCTAGTGGATCAGCGTACGAATTCACGCCAGGGTCAAGCGAGTACAGTCCTATATGCGCTCGCGAAAACGGAATCGTTTGCATCCTGCAACGGCTCAGGCTCGCCCGCGCTGTCTGCCGGAAGCGGGTGCATTTTCAACGACACGACGGCCGGCAACAATGCAGTTCCGGGCGAAACGGGCTACGGCACGGCGACGGCCGACTATCAAGCTGGCGTAGGCTGGGATCCGGCAACGGGTCTTGGCTCCGTCAACGTAGAAAATCTTGTGACCAAGTGGACGTCGAGCTCGAGCTCGGGGAGCTTCAATGTTTCAGCGGCGACCGCCTCGCCCTCGCCGGTGTCACCGGGATCGCCCGCGACTTCGACGATTACTGTTTCGACGACCAACGGCTTCGCGGGCTCCGTTACACTGAGCTGCACAGTAGCCGGAACGAAAAGCGGCGACACCGACATCCCGACTTGCGCCGTGACGGGAGCGAATCCGGTCACCCTCTCTTCAAGCACAACCAGCGCGACCACCACAATCACAGTGAACACAATCGCGGCGTCGACGTTGATGCATTTTCCGGCCCGCGGTCCGTCTGGCAGCAGCTTGTTGGCTCTCGGATGCGCGATCGCGCTCGCGTGGCTCTTCATGTTCGTCGCGCCGACACGCCAACGACGGTGGAGCGCGTTGGCTGTCGCTTTACTTTTCGCCGCGCTGATAGGCCTCTCTGGGTGCGGCAGCAGTGGGAGTGGCACCGGCACCGGCTCGACGGGCACTTCCGCGGACACGTACAGGGTGACAGTGACGGCAACGAGCGGCAGCACGTCGGCAACCACGAATTTCACTGTCACGGTCAACTAAAGACGAGGCGCGATCGGCCGAACGGGCGGTTCCCGGGCTCTTGTCGGCGGATTTGCTTGCGCATCTAGTGGCCGAAAACAGTTAATTGAAATTGACGCGCCGCGAACAATCGCGGTATGTAAGCAACCGTGATTTCGGGCTCTAGCCGTATCAAGCGTCTCTTCGCCAATCCGGTTTTTCTGCTGGGCCTGACGGCTTTTCTCGCCGCGTTCGTTGTGCAATCGGGCGAGCTTGGTTCGAGCGACACGACGCACAGGCTCCAAACGGCACACTCCTTCTGGACATCCGAACCACCGGTCTTCCCTGACGAGTATCCCGAGTTCGGAATTCACGGCCGGAATGGCAAGCTCTACGCCTGGTACGGCATCGGCCAGTCACTCCTGCTGCTGCCATCCGACGTCGCCGGCACCTACATTGCGCAACTGCCGATTTTTGACGAGTACGACGACACCGATCCAAACGTCCGCGACATCGTCGTCAGCTTCTGCACCAACATTCTCGTCTGCGTTCTTTCCGTTCTAATTTGCTACCGTTTGCTGGGACTTTTCGATTTTTCGATAAACGAAAGGCTCGCGGGCGCGCTCGCGCTCCTTTTCGGCACGACCTTCCTGCATTACACCCAGAACATGATGGAGAATAATTACATACTCCTTCTAACGCTCACGGGCTTGTGTTTTCAATACGAATGGCTCAAGACGGGCAAAACGCGCGCGCTCCTGATCGGAAGCGTCGCGCTGGGCGCGAACATTCTTACGCGATTGACTACGGGGATGGATTGGATCGCCGTGGGATTTTTTCTCCTGCTCGCCGCCTGGCTCTCGAACATTCGCAGGAAAGAGCTATGGTCACGCTTCGTCAGCTACGCGAAAGTAGTTCTTCCCGTTTACATATCCTTCGGCCTGATGGATCGCCTCTATCAATTCGTTCGATTCGGTTCGTTCTTCAATACGTACATGACAATTGTGGCGATGGAATTTCGCCAACGGGATCCATCTTTGCCCACGAACTATCCGTTTGAGACCCCCTTCCACGTGGGATTCTTTGGCGCGCTTTTCTCGCCGGAGAAATCAATTTTTACGTACGACCCATTGCTATTGCTGACGATTCTGATCTGTATTTTGGGTTGGAAGCGATTCAGCTCGCCGGTTCGAGCGTACGTAATCACATTTGGACTGCTTCTGCTCGCATACATTAGCTTCTATGCGCGATACACCGATTGGGCAGGAGACACGGCTTGGGGCGACCGCTACGCCGCCACTGCCGCCCAGCTCTTCGCGTTCATCTCCGTTCCGCTCCTCGTGCGATATCGAAAAAGCTTGAGCAGGCTGGCGTGGCCGACGGGAATCGGTCTAATTGGAATCAGCATCGCGGTGCAACTCGCTTCGGTGGCCTTCTGGTGCCCTCTCGAGCGATACCAGATGGACATGATTGATGCGCCCACGTTTTTTGTCGGCTTGCGATTCAGCAATATTTGGAATTACGCGCTCGGGCACATTGACCGCTGGGGGCTCAGTCCGGGCCTTCCCTCGTCAGACACGTGGGATTACGTGCACATCACCACTCTGAATTTCCTGCCCTTCCTGTTGAAGCGAGTCGGCGTCGCGCCCCACTGGGTAGTATTGGTCACAACCGCCGTTTGGTTTGCCGCGCTCATAGCGCTTTTTGTGCTGTTGTTTTCTCTCTGGACCCGGGCGCGTCGAGGCGCGTTCGCTCCGCCTATTGACGACGCGAAAAAATGAACTGGGACCGAGAGCAAAACCAGAACCGGTTTCTGGCGATTGCGGAGCGGCGCCACGTTAAGATAGCCCTGACGTTTTAGTTCGAGTGATCAACCTCTGCGGTTCTAGTACGTTTGTTCCGGTCTCGTACCCCTCTCGAGTACTCCTCAAATGTGACTTTCACTCTAATCCGCTGAACCGCCCTGTCCGCTATCTTGTGAGCGGGGATTCGATCAAGTGCGGAGGTGCAGAACACATGCGGAAGCTACGAGATTGCCTAATCTTCAGGAAGAAACCCGCAAAGACAGGCGCAGCCGCGAACTCCGGGGCGACTCAGCAGCCACTTGCGAAAGCGCCGAGTGGCCCCGAAGAGGACAGGTTTCTTACCCCCGCTGAGGTCCGCGCCAGATTCTCCGCTCCGCAAGACGCAAGCGGATTGCGCAAGAACGCGGCGATTGAGACTCCGAAATTGCCAGAGAAGCTTGCGGACGCCAAGATCATCAATCTCGAGTTCGTTATCCCGGAACAGTTTGAAGCTTACTTCCCGTCAGAGAATTCCGAACCGAAGGCTGCACGCCCTGCTTCGGCGCCCCCCGTTCTGGTCGCGACGCAAGAGCCCATTCCGAACTTGAAACCTGCTGCTGTGACGAATGCCGTTCGATCGGAACGGAGGGCGAAGCGGCGCGCGCCAATTTCCGCGCCGGTGCGCGTCCGTAGCGTAAATCTAACGCGCAACAGCTTTGACGATGTCACAACCACGTTGAACGTATCTCGTCTGGGCGTCTTGATTGCCAGCACGAACCCCGTTTATCGCCACAGTTTGGACGTGATGGTCACATTCCCGCACAGCAAGGCCCCAAATTCCGTGCAAGCGGAACAGCCCGGCCGCGTGGTCCACGTGAGTGAGCTCGCCGATGGACGACGTTCTGTGGCAATCGCGCTGAACGTGATTCACCGCCAGGAAGATTTCATTCGATCGAGCGGTAAAACGGTCCACGCGGAACTAGAACCGCCAAAAGCTTCTATCGACCGCGATCCCAATTCGCAGAGGCCGCTGGTGCTCGCGGTGGACGCCGAAGAAGGGGTTCGCGAATCTCTAAAGAGCTACTTGACTAGCGAGGGCTACGAGGTCATTACCGTGGCCAATGGAAAGGAAGCTCGCGGCGTGCTGAACCATCGCACCCCTTCCCTGCTCATCGCTGAATTCGAAGGAGTCGGCATGCCCGGATACGACATCTGCACCGATTGCAAAACAAATCCGCGCTTGCAAAGCATGCCAGTTATTCTAACGACCAGTTCCGCTTACCCGAGCGACTATGCCAGTGCACATTCGCTCGGCGCCGTGGTCTGCATCGCAAAGCCGTACCGTCAAGAACGCCTTGGCCACGTCGTCAAGCTGCTCGCGCCTCCGCCCAAAGCCAACGAGAACGACGCGCAACCGGCCGATTCTTTGCGCGGCCGTCCGGGGAACGGCAGGCTCACGAAAGCTGCGACCAATCGCCGCGGCCCGTACAATCGCAGGTCGTGAAGAAACGGGAGGCTATTGGCCGAGCTCACGGCAATTTCTGCGGTTATTGCGCTTGGTGCGGCGGGAAGCGCGGATAAAAGCGCGCCCTCAGTTCTTCTAGCAGGAAATAATCGGAACGAATCGGTTTGAAATGTTGGAGCCGAGGGCGAGACTTGAACTCGCGACCTGCCGATTACGAATCGGCTGCTCTACCAACTGAGCTACCTCGGCCTCTTAAATCACTCTAGCATCCGCCGGAAAAATGTGTCAAACACACCGTGCGAATCCGTTTCGCCTTCTTGCGGGATCGCCGCTAGTGTGAGAAGGGGTACATCAGCCACGCGATCAGGATCCCGACGACCACGAAGGCCGCAAACGAGCGCAGCGCATACTTAACGCGCTCGGTCCCTGAGCCTCGAATCAAGCCCGCGAGAATCACTGAGAGAACGAGCGCGAAGAACAGCACGAGTTGAAAGTGCGAGGGCATTTTCAGCTTCCGCGCAGACGCTTCAGCTCGCGGCGATTCATCCTTTCCGGCCAAGCGCAATCTCGCACGCGTCTATGATGCACAGAAAGTTGGCCACGCCCGCCGCCGCGAGCAGTCGCGTGCCGTAATCTCCCGCCGCCCTGGAAATATCCGGGCCCAAAGGCTCCAGAACGCGCGCCAATAAGTAGAACACCCCGGTCCCCGCATCGCCGACCGCACCGAGAAACGCGAGTGGGTCCATTCGCGGATCAATCGGCGGCAGAATTGAAAAAACGACGCCGCGAAGGTGATAGCTCATCAGCGCGAGCCCGCCAATGGCGGCGAAAAACGCTATGCCCCGAGCCCATCGCCGCAGGATGAGATGCCCGAGCCCAGGCACGAGCCACGCGGCAATGCCGACAAGAATCGGCGAAATCTTCTGGGTCGCGGACGGGTTTTCCAGGGCGATCGCGCTCACGTTTGATTACGCAAATATCGGAATGATCGTTTGTTGCACGGCGCCGGTTGTGCGTGCCTCGTGGTCGCCGACGTACACATTCACTTCCGTGCGGATGCCAAACTCGGGCTGATAAATGCCCGGCTCGACCGAAAAGCACGTGTGAGGAACGATGCGCCGGTCGTCACGAGTTTCGAGACCGTCCATATTTGCGCCATTGCCGTGGACGTCCTGGCCGATGCTGTGGCCCGTCCGGTGCACGAAATATTTACCGTAGCGGGCTTTTCGGATCACTTCCCGCGCCGCGCGATCCACCTCCCAACCGTGAATCACCTTTCCCGCAGCGACGGAATTCTTGACGAATTGCACGGCGCTGTCTCGCGCTTCCTTCGCAATCGCGAAAATCTTGGCGTACTTCTCCGGCACGCGATCGCCGAGGTAGCCGATCCAGGTGATGTCGTAGAAAACACTGCCGGGCCGCTTCAATTTCGCCCACACGTCGAGAAGGAGCAAATCGCCTGCCTGAATGTGCTTAGAGCTGTTTCGCTTCGGCTCATAGTGAGGATTGCCGTTGTTCGGCTGAACCGCGGCGATCGGCCCATCCGGCGCGTAGAGCGAGTGCGCCTCGAATTGCTCCTGAAACCATTGCTGCAATTCGTATTCAGTCAACGCCTTGCCGCTCCGCACAAACGAACCTGCCCTCGCGAATCCATCCCGAGTGATCTGATCCACCAGCTTACCGGCCGCGAGATGCGATTCAAGCTGTTCGGGCGACCAACTCGCCTCAAATTTCTGAACGAGGTCGCCGGAACTTACCACTTTCTTGCCAATCTTCCGGATGAGTTCCACCGTGCCGGCGTCCACGAGGCCGATATATGGAATGTTGTTCTGCGGCGAATACTGCATCGCCACCGTTTTCGCGCCGCTCATCATGCAGCCAAGGAGCTTGTGCTGCTCCTCCCAACTGGAATAAACGTATTTGCGGCCGGGCAGCGTATCGAGCATGCCCGCTTCGATTCGATGGACAAGCTTGCGCGGCTCACCGCGCGAAGGGATGAAGTAATACCATCTTCGGGTCGCGAGCCCGTCCGGGTTAAGTTTCAAAATCCGCGAGGCGATCGGGTCACGCCGATGATGATCGTAAAATAGCCAGCCGTCGAAGCGGCTCGCGCGCAATTCCTGTTGAATGGCTTGAATGTCCGGCATATTTGATCTCGAAACTATCGGGCTGCCACGTCGTCAAGCGCACTCCGTCAGAAGCGCGTGCACTTGCCCGGGCGTGACTCCTCGGATTTCAATTCGTTTGATGCGGCTTCTCTCGCCGCTCGCGATTCTAACAGCCGACAACGCTATCTTCAAACGCGCCGCCAGAAATCGCCGGAGCGCTTCGTTCGCGCGATCGTCCACGGGCGGAGCTGTCAGACGGATTTTCAGTGCGCCCTCCAGCTCGCCCGCGACGGCGTCACGGCTCGCCCTCGGCTGAACCCGCACCGTAAAGACAACTCCGCCGCGGCGCTCGGCGATTTCGATCAACGCGCGACTCTTGCGCCGAATAGCGCTGTGCCCACGCGAATCTGCGTCGCGCCTTCTTCGATCGCAACTTCAAAATCGTGGCTCATTCCCATGGACAATTCGCCAAATGAATCGGCGGCTGCTGCACCGAATCGCTGCCGCATTTCGTCGCGAATTTGCCGCAAACGCTGAAAATACGGCCGCACCTTTTCTGCATCCTCGAAAAACGGCGGAATTGCCATAAGGCCTCTCAACTCGAGGCGCGGCATCTGTAGAATCGCCTGCACCAAAGCCGGCAGTTCCGTTTCCGCCACGCCGAATTTCGATTCCTCGGCAGCCAACTGCACTTCGATTAGCACCGGCAGCTTCGAGGCATCGGTTTTGTGGTTCTCATCCCAAGCGGCATCGAGCTTCCGTGCGAGAGCGATTGAGTCCACCGAATCAATCGCGTCGAAAATCTCCGCAGCCCGGCGCGCCTTGTTGCCTTGCAAATGCCCTATCAGATGAAATGTCGCGTCGAGGCCGTCGAGTGCTCCTCGCTTCGAATCGAACTCCTGCACGCGATTTTCTCCGAAGTGGCGCAGCCCAAGTTCATGCGCGGCGAGAATGGCCTCTGCAGGAAAAGTTTTGCAGACTGCCACGAGAGTAACGTCCTCGGCCCGGTGGCCCGAGCGTTCCGCTGCGCGAGCGGCGCGCTCCCGGATGCGCGCGAGATTGGATGCGAGTGCGCCTCTATCTACGGCCACGGCGCAAATATTAGCACGGCGAGTTCGCGGAGCCGCGCGAAGCTCCGGGCGGCAGCAGCGCGGAGTGGTGTGCTAGACTGATGCCCACGCATGCCTGGACGCGGAAAATTCATCGTGCTGGAAGGAATCGACGGCTCGGGAAAACGAACGCAGCTCGATCTCCTCGTCCGCGCGCTATCCGCCCGCGGCATTCCAAATGAGCGAATCAGCTTCCCGCGTTACGAAGGATTTTTTGGGAGCCTCGTGGCGCAATATTTAAACGGCGATTTTGGCGCGCTGGAAGCCGTGGACGCGCATTTCTCCGCTCTGCTTTACGCCGGCGACCGCTATGAGGCGAAGCCCAAGATCGAAGCGGCGCTCGCGTCGGGCAAAACGCTCGTCGCCGATCGCTACATCGCTTCCAATCTGGCGCATCAGGGCGCGCGCGCACCGCGAGAGAAGCGGCAGGAATTTCTGAATTGGTTGAAAAGGCTCGAATATGAAATCTACGCCCTGCCCGCGGAAGATGTCGTAATTTATTTGCGCGTTCCCGTAACTGCAGCGCATCAGCAGATCGCGGCGAAGGGCGCCCGCGACTACACGAAGCTCGCTCGCGACATTCACGAGTCGAATCCGTCGCACCTGGCGGACGCGGCGGAGGTTTACGATTCTCTCGCTCGCGCTTCAAACTGGGTGACGATTGAATCATTTGACGCGAAGGCGGGAGTGATGCGCTCGCCCGAGGAAATTCATCGCGAGGTCCTCGCCGCGATTGAGTCACGCGTCTTCGCTTCACGGACGGCGAGCTAACGCCCATGGGCTTCGACACTTTCATCGGAAACGAACGCGTCGTCTCCGCGCTTCGCTCGATGCTCGGCCGCGGCCGTGTGCCAAGCGCTCTGCTCTTCACCGGCCCACGCGGCATCGGCAAATTCACGCTCGCAAGAATGTTTGCGCAAGCCTCCAACTGCGAGCGCCTCAAAGATGATTTCTGCGGCGAATGCGAGCCATGCGTCCGCATCGCGCGCCTGGCCGATCTCAAATCGCTGATGGAACGGGGTCTCGCGGAACGCGGCGAGAGCGCGGACGCCTCGATGGTCGAACGCGTGCCGCTGATCATCGAAACGCATCCGGACGTATGGGCAATCGTGCCGGACCCGGTCCGGCTGAAAACCCCGGTCGCGCGGCCGATGATCCGTGTCGGCCAGCTCCGCGCGGTCCAACGCGCCGCGTACTTCAAACCGCAAGGCAAGCGCCGAGTCTTCATTCTGGATGGCGCCGATACAATGCGATGGAACGATGCGGACATCTTCCTCAAAATTCTCGAAGAGCCGCCCGAATCCGCCACGCTGATTCTGATCGCTCCGCGGCCCGACGCGTTGCTTCCCACGATCCGTTCGCGCTGCATCCAATTCCATTTCGCGCCGGTAGCCGCCGCGCAGATCGAAGAATTCCTCGCCGAGCGCACCCACGAGAAGCCCGCGGAACGCAAATTGGCGGCTCAACTCGCCGACGGAAGCCCCGGAGCGGCTCTGGCGCTCGATCTGGCGGAATCGGCGCGGCTGCGCCGTCAAGTCCTTCGTCTAATCGAGCTGGGCATACATGCGGAAAACTACCGGGACATTTTCGCGGCCACCGCGCAGCTCGCGAAGCAAGAAAAGGAATCGTTTGAAAACGTCATCGAGCTGTTCTATAGTCTTTTGACAGACCTGCTTGAGATTTCCGTAAATTCGAAAAACTCTTCGCTGCGGAACCCTGACCTTCAGCGGGAGCTGGATGCCCTCGGCAACAAGGTAAATCTCGAATGGGTCAATCGGACCGTTTCCAGCCTTGACCAGTTGTCGAGCCGCTTGCGGCGCAACGTAGGCCGGCAACTCGGTCTGGACGCCGTTACAGTTTCGATGGGGGTCCGCTGAACGGCATTGCTGTTCGATCGGCGACGCCGATTTCTTGCGATCCGCTGAAACCAAAATCCAGATTCAGGAATCATAAGAGTCAACGCAGCAAGGAGTCTTTATGGTCAACCGTAAGCTTTTCCGATCGTCCCTGACCGAGGTGAAGGAACAATATCCGCAACGCCCGGCGCACGGACCGCAGCCGCAACAGCAACCGCCTCGGAAGAAACCGGCCCCTCCCGATCAGACATTCGCGGAGAACTTTTATTACGTGAAGCAGATGCAGGCGCGCACGCCTGTTGCCGTCGTGCTCACCGACGGCGAAGTTCTGCGCGGCACCATCGAGTGGTACGACCGCGATTGCATCAAACTGACGCGCTTCGGCAGCCCGAACCTGATGATTTACAAGCACACGATCAAATATTTGTACAAAGACGGCGACGATGCCGCGCAGGGCGGGAACGGTAACGGACAGGCCTGAAGTTTGATCGCCCGCGGGAGATACGCGGGCTCACGGGGACGAAATTTACGAGAGGACGGCGTTAACCGCGCCGTCTTCTTTTTTGTTTTCGGCCGCGGTGAATCACGGCAAACGTCATGAGCGCCTTGCCCACGAGGCGCTTCGTGTCGTCGGTGACGTCGCAGTCAACCACGCCAAAATTCTTTCCCAGGCGGATCACTCGCGCGTGGGCCATCACTACGCCGCGCTCCACTGGCTCGAGATAATTTATCTTCATATCGACCGTGGCGACCCGCGAGCCACGAGGCAGCCACATGTACACCGCCAAGCCTCCGGCCGTATCCGCCAGGGCTGCCAGAATGCCGCCATGGACTACGCCATGAACCTGCAAATGGCGCTTCACGACTCGCATTCCGAGGACGATGGATTCCGGGCCAGCTTCGCGCAACGTAAATCCGAATTGGCGCGCGGTATTGCTTGTATTGAGCTTCTCAGCAAGTTCGTGAGCGGCCAGACGTTTCAGCGATTTACTTGGTTGTCCCATTTCAGTACGCATCGTTCTTCATCCAAGAGCGTCTAATGTAAGACGCACGGCGCTGGACATCTCGCGCTCGTAGGGGCGGGTCTCAGACCCGCCCGGCCTTTGTGCCCGTGAATTCGCCAATCTAGCATCTGCAATTAGAGCCGACAAGCGGCAGTGATAGAGTGAGAGGCCCATGAGAATCGGAATCACATGTTATCCGACGTACGGAGGCTCTGGCGTAGTGGCCACGGAACTGGGAATCGAGCTCGCCGCGCGCGGGCACGATGTCCATTTCATCGCCTACGCGATGCCGATCCGCCTGCACGGCGCAAGCGAGCACATCTTCTTTCACGAGGTTGAGGTCACCACGTATCCTTTGTTCGATCATCCGCCTTACACGCTTGCCCTCGCCGTCAAAATGTTCGAAGTCGCCGACGAAGCCAAACTGGATCTGCTTCACGTCCACTACGCGATTCCGCATTCGGTGAGCGCCCTGCTGGCGCGCTCGATGGCTTTGCCTCGCAGGCTTCCCTTTATCACCACGCTCCACGGCACGGACATTACACTCGTGGGGAACGATCGCAGCTATCTGCCGATTACGCGTTTTTCAATCGAGCAGAGCGATGGCGTCACGGCGATTTCGAAATACTTAAAAGATCGCACCGTCAAGGAATTTGAAATCCACCGCCCCATTGAAGTGATACCGAACTTCGTGAACTGCGATCTCTACTGCCGCTGCGAAAATTCGCCTCTCCGCGCGCAGTGGGCTCCGAACGGCGAACCCATTCTGATGCATCTCTCGAACTTCCGTCCGGTAAAGCGCATCACGGATGTCATCGAAATCTTTGCCCTCGTCCGGGAGAAAATGCCGGCAAAACTTGTAATGGTCGGTGACGGCCCGGATCGTGGCGCGGCCGAATATCTGGCACGGAAAAAGAAAATCTCGCGAGACGTCATTTTTCTGGGCAAGCAGGACAACGTGCAGGAAAAACTCGGCGCGGCGGACCTCTTCCTGCTGCCGAGCGACCTCGAATCGTTCGGACTGGCGGCGCTCGAGGCCATGGCGTGCGAGGTGCCGGTAATTGCGTCGGACGTCGGCGGCCTGCCCGAGGTCGTCACGAATGGCGTGGACGGCTTTCTCGTGCCGCCGCGCGACGTCGCTGCCGCCGCCAAGCACGCCATTGAAATTTTGTCCCGTCCCGACCGCGGCCGCGAGATGGGGAAACTTGCGAGAATCAATGCGCGGAAGAATTACTGCGCGAACGACGTAATCCCGCATTACGAGGCGTACTACCGCGCGGTGCTTGAATCGGCGGCAAGCGCTCGAGCTTAGTTCGTCTTCGATTTATTGTCCGGGAAGCGGGATCGGTTTCAGCGTCGCGATAATCCGGTTGATATCCATTTGAGCGAGCTTCGTCCCGGAAGCTGCGCTGCGCATGATCAGCATTTTGAATTGCCGGTCATGTTCATTGAACGCGCGAATCGCAACGGCAGCAGAGCGCACCGGG
This sequence comes from uncultured Acidobacteriota bacterium, assembly GCA_963838705.1. GTDB lineage: Bacteria > Acidobacteriota > Terriglobia > Acidiferrales > UBA7541 > Palsa-147. The sequence goes on from CAWIRU010000009.1 coordinate 940,636, forward strand.
TCTCCGAATTGCAATCCGCGGTTCCTGTCTGACTCAAACTGAAAAGTTCCGCCGGGCAATTCCGTATCCAAGGATAGTTTCCAGATGAGAAGGGTGTTAAGCCGCTCGGCATCGCCCCGCGGCATAAACGGCGAGGCCTGCGCCGGAGAGGCATTGTAGACCGCCGCAAACAGATCGAAATTCGAATCGAATGGATGCTCCCCGAAAACCGCGGCGATGCGCTGCTGCTGTTCCGGGCTCTCTCCCTTGAAAGACTTGAGCACGTCGGCCTGATCTTCGGGCGATTCGACGCGAATCGACTGGCCGGAAGGAAACTTGGCCTCGAAGTAGTCGTTATCCTCGGTCGTCTTCGCCGGCCCTTTCCACGGCGCTTCGCACTGGTAATTAAAAAACTCAAGATGCGTGCTTTGATTTGGCGGCAACGCCGGAGCGGCGATCGCCAAAGGCTGCGCCGTCACGTAGAGCGACGCTTCGCGAGCGCCCCAGTGCTTGGCGTCGAAATAGATGAGTGTTTGCAGCCCGTAAAATAGGATATACGCGGCAACTCCGATCAGCACGATCACCAAAACAATCGCCGAATATCCTTCGTTCGCGTTCGCGTCAGAACTCATTCGTAAAAATCTCCGTGGTGCTGCGATGCGAAATTCAGCCGGGCAGATGCATGTACGCGCCGGTTCGCCGCGTCGCGCCGAACCCCGCCGATCGCTGAATGCCGCGGATATTGATTCATGCGACTTCCGAATCCGCTGAGCCGTAAATTAAGTCGGCGTCGGAAGCGTCGTAACCAAATCTGGGATCTCAATTTGAATATGAGTGCCGGCCCCTTCCTGGCTGTGGATATCCATGCGGAACTGATCGCCATATAACAGCCGCAGGCGTTCGTGGACGTTACTGATTCCGATGCCCTGGGCATAAACGCCCGTTAAGCGATCCTGTGAAATACCCAGCCCGTTATCTTCAACCTCGATGAAAAGGCGTCCGTCGTTGCGGCGCGTGCGGAGATGGATCTGCCCCCCTTCGAGCTTCGGCGCGAGGCCGTGTTTGATCGCGTTCTCAATCATCGGCTGAAGCAACATGCTTGGCACGAAGGCATCGAGCGTTTGATCGTCAATTTCCTTGAAGATTTGCAGTTTGTCGCGGCCGAACCGGACGACTTCGATATCGAGATAGTCGTCAATGAAGCTGATCTCATCGCGCAGCGGCACGAACGTCTCGTGCTTGCGCAAGAGCCTGCGCAGGATGTTTGAGAGCTTCAGCACAATCACCCGCGCCGTATCGGGATCGTAGCGAACCAGCGATGAGACCGTGTTGAGCGTATTGAATAGAAAGTGCGGATTGATTTGGCTGGTCAGCGCGTCCATGCGCGCCCGAAGCAGAAGCTGCTGATTCTGCTCGAGGTTCATCTCCGTGCGCGTGTTGTTCCAAATCTTGATCGGCATCGCGACGGACATAACCGCGGATAAAATAATGAGCAGAAGATAAGGCCAGTCCGGCGAATCGAACGCGAATAGCCATCGCGACGGCACGGCCCGATGAAGCTCCACGAGTCCCAGCTCCAGCAACGCGCAGGTGGCAAGGGGAAGCATCGCCCAATTGACTTTTCCGCGCCGCAGTAGATCCACGATGGACTTCGGTATGTTGAGAAAAAGGAATGGACCAAAATGCCAGATATCTTCCTTGCGCGGCATCGCTTGTCGGATCATTCCCGCGAAAAGCCCGACCAGCGCCGCCATCGGGCTTGAGAGCCACTCGTGATTCCCGAATGCCGGTAAGCTGATCAGCGAGCCTCCCAGCAGGCCGACCATTCTTCCCCCGAGTAGCCCCATGAGAAATGAGCCCTCGAGCGTCAGGTCGAAAAATTTGTACCCGAGCAGCCGCATCAGAACTCCGATGGCTAGAGGCGGTGTCAGGAACAGGAGTAACAGCACTTTTTGGTCGGAGTCGCGATTTTCGTTGAACAGAATCCTCCGAAACGTGGAAAAGCGCACGAGCAAGGCAGCCAGCGATGCCGCCCAGCCGACTTTCAGGACGAGTGCGAGGATCAGGTCTTTGCCGGAGGTCAGTAGGTCCATGGCTGATGCGGATTACGCTCGGTGCAACGCGACGCTAACGCATTGTCGGTCAAATCATCGCGCGATGTAAAGCGTGCGGCGTGAGACCGGTGGGGAAACGCGGCTCCTGCTATAATGCGAAATTCTAATGATGAAGCGAAAACTGACAGGGAAACCGAGAATCGTTGCGCGGGCAAAATTGCCAACGCGATTCGGCAATTTTGAAATCCTCGGAATCGAAGGGCGTGGCCCTTCGGAAACGGCTGTCGCAGTCGTAAAGGGCAATGGCCGCCGCGCCGGAAAGAGCGCGCCTTTGGTCAGGATTCACTCCCAGTGCCTGACCGGCGACATCCTCGCGTCCGAGCGATGCGATTGCCGCGCGCAGCTCGAATATTCGCTCGCCAAGATCGGCAAGTCGCCGCGTGGAATTCTGCTCTACCTGCCTCAAGAGGGCCGCGGCATCGGCCTGATGAACAAATTGAAAGCCTACGAACTTCAGGACGCCGGGATGGACACGGTCGAAGCCAATCGCAAGCTCGGATTCGCCGCCGATTCGCGCGATTACGGCTTTTCCGCCGATATCCTCAAGCTCCTGGGCGCGCGGCGCGTCCGCCTGCTGTCGAACAATCCGGATAAAGTGAAGCAGCTAGAAGATGCCGGGATTCACATCGCGGAGAGAGTGCCCTGCCAGCCGCGTACGAGCTATCGCTCGCGCGCCTACCTACGCACTAAAAAGCACAAGCTCGGGCACATCCTCGCGGGCATTTAGAAAGCCCGAAGAGAATTCGAAGATCGCCGCCTCAAACAGGCATGATGCGCTTCCCAATTCCGTTCGGCATCGCCTCCCCCATAATCCCGTAAAATTCCTCCGGCCAGGAGAACTGCCCGCTCCCGGCTGAAAACCCGCCATCAACAACCAGCGTATGGCCGGTGACGAAACTCGACGCTTCTGAAGCCAGGAAAAGTAGCGGCCCCGCAAGCTCCTCCGGATCACCCAAGCGGCCCAACGCAGCACCCGCCGAAAGGCGCGCAGTCATCGAGCCGATCGCAAGCAACGGATTCGTTAGCTCGCTCGGAAACCAGCCGGGCGCGATTGCATTCACTCGGACGCGGCGGTCGCCCCAGCTGCACGCGAGATTCTTGGTGAGATTTATTACCGCTGCTTTCGTCGCCTGATAGGCCGGCGCGGCGTCTCGCCAACCGGCCATTCCGGCAATCGAGGCGATGTTGATGATCGAGCCGCCCTTGCCTTCGCGCAGCATGGCCGCGCCAAACTCTCGGCAACAATACCAAAGGCCGAGAAGGTTAATTCGCACAGTCTGCTCGAATAGATCGTTAGGAACCAATTCCGGCATCGCACCGCCCTCCGCCGCGACTCCTGCGTTGTTTACGACAATGTCCACCCGGCCGCATTTTGCGATAATTGCCGCAGCCATCTTGGCGACTTGCGCGGAGTCGCCGACATCGCACGCAAATACTGAGGCGTTGCCGCCGTTTTTCTCGATCTTTTCCGCCACGCGCTGTAGCTTTTCGGCGCTTCGAGCCACGAGCGCCACTTGGGCGCCCGCTCCAGCCAAAGTTTCCGCCATCGTCACGCCGAGGCCATAGGAAGCGCCAGTCACGACCGCCGTTTTCCCCGTGAGATCAAACATCGAAGCGCAATTATTCATCGGCAATTTTCCTTCCGCGCGGATTGTTCGAGAGATTGGCCCGGGAAATCCCCGCCGGGTCCCAGCGCGATGCGCATTCTATACCAGCGAACCTCTCCGATTACGCACGTTCCGCAGAAGAAATCAGAGGAACTTGGCTACGCGTAGCCCATCATCTCTGCAGCCGTGCTATAACCTTCGCCCACATAGAGAGGAAAAATCATGGCTCATGTAATTCGGCAGACGGTCACCCTAAACGCTCCGCCCAGCGAACTCTACGAGACATTTCTCGACTCGCAGAAGCATTCGACGGTCACCGGCGCCCCGGCACAGGTCAATCGCGAAGTTGGCGGAAGCTTTTCAGCATTCGACGGCCAAAGCCTTGGCAAGACTTTGTTGGTCGTGCCCGATCGGATGATCGTACAAGCGTGGCGCGCCAGCCATTGGAAGAGCGAGGATCCTGATTCAATTCTGATTCTGCTATTCAGCAAGGCGAAGGCCGGCGGAAAAATTGATCTGACCCAGGTCAGCGTACCGGCGTACGACCGCAAAGGCGTGACGAAAGGCTGGCCGCTCTACTACTGGAAGCCGTGGAAAGCCTATCTCGCAAAGAAAAAAAAACGGGGTAGTTCCCTGCCGTCGGATAGAGGCCGTGGCGTCGAGCGGCTCTGACTACCCGCCACCAACGAGTTGAACGATTTCGTACGAATCATTTGGCTCGACGAGCGTTTCATTCCACCGCGTTCGAGGCAGGACATCTCGATTGCGCTCGACGGCAACTCGGCCCACCGTCAGTCCAAGGTGTGAGAGCAACGCCGCAACTGACATCGCGTCCGGAACATCGCGTCGTTCACCGTTGATCGTAACCGTCATTGCGCCGGCCCCGGTGTCTTCGTTTTGGCGCGTAGGTTGAAGCGAATTTCATCTTCTCCAGCCGGCGCAATGGCACGAATCACAAGTGTCGTCCCGCCGATGCCAGCGGCTGGCAAAAGAAATTTGATTTGCGCGCGGCCCGCTGAATCTGTTGTCGCTTCATGAGTCTGCGGCACAGTGCCATCAAGCCGTACTTCCACCCGCGCTCCAGCTACGGTGACGGCGCCATCGCCGCGGCCTCGCACCTCCACCTGCAAATCCGCGTGACCAGAAGTTACCCACGATTTCGCATTCAGCAGCGAGACGCATATTCCGCTCACTGCATCCGGCTCGGGTGTTTTCTGTGCCGCTCCGGCTTCGTAAGCGATCGAGCCGGCTTTCAGCGACTCGATAATTTGCCGGTGCTGCCCCTCCACCTGCTCGCTCACGGGTGCATCGAGCAGCCCGTACGGCGAAGAATGCCGGTGAATCACGCGTCCTTCGAGATAGACCGCCGTGTCAATTTTCGCGTGCGCCGGGCCGCGATCCTCCGTCTGAACATGGAACAACCGGTCGCCGACGCGAACATTCGTGTTAAATCCCCGGCTCAACGCCTCGCTCCGCTCACACTTGCCCCTGGAAAACCATCGCCTATGATTCCAAATTATTCCTAGATCGCCATTTGACCGCTGTGCGCCTGCGCCGTTATTATAACAGCGCGCGAATCATGGACAGCAATCTCCTCGACGCTTACGGCCCGTTGTTGATGATGTTTATCGCCGCAATGGGCATTTCCGGGGCAATTTTGGCGATTTCGGTGCTTGTGGGCCGGCACCGGCCGTCGCGCGCCAAGGAGCAAGCCTACGAGTGCGGCATTCGTCCGACCGGAGACGCGCGCGAACCGTTCTCGGTACAGTTCTACCTCGTCGCGCTCGTGTTCATTCTGTTCGACATCGAGGCCATCTTTCTGTATCCGTGGGCTCTCGTGTACCGCGAGCTGCGTCTCTTTGGCTTCGTCGAAATGTTGCTCTACATTATAATTTTGCTGGCCGGTTACATTTACCTCTGGAAGAAGGGCGCGCTCGACTGGAATCGCTGAGCCCGCTCTCCGGGAACGAAACCACTGTGGAAACGCCGGAATCGCAAAAGGATTCGTTTATCCGCAGGCTGCAGGAGTGGGATGCTCGAGCCGTCGCCGAAGTGATTGAATTTCGGGGCGAAACGACGGCGGTGATCCCGCGCGAGCATCTTCGCCGCGCCGCGGAATTCCTCGCGAACGAGCCCGGGCTTCGGTTCACGTTTCTGTCCGATATCACGGCCGTGGACAAGTTCCCCGTCGAACCTCGTTTCGAACTGAATTATCACCTGCTGTCGCTCGAGCGCCGCGAACGGGTCCGCCTGAAAGTCCGCGTCCCCGGGAACGATCCTGTGGTTCCAACCGTGACGCCGATCTGGCCGGCCGCAAACTGGCACGAGCGCGAGGCGTTTGACCTCATGGGCGTGCGTTTCGATGGCCATCCGGACCTGGTGCGGATTCTCATGCCCGATGATTGGGAAGGCCATCCTTTGCGCAAGGATTATCCCGTCGAGGGATATCGCTGATGGCTACCATCGAAACTCCGGCCGGCGCCGCGCAATCAATGGTCCTCAACATGGGGCCGCAGCACCCTTCGACGCACGGAGTTCTACGAATTGTACTCGAGCTCGATGGCGAAATCGTTGTCAGTGCTCGCCCGCACATTGGCTACCTGCACACGGGCATCGAGAAGAGCTGCGAAGCAAAAACCTATTCTCAAGCGATTACGCTCACCGACCGGCTGGACTATCTCGCGCCGCTCTCCAACAATCTCTGTTACTGCCTGGCCGTGGAAAAAATCCTCGGCCTCGAGGTTCCCAAGCGCGCTCAATACATCCGCGTCCTGCTCACGGAGCTGACGCGTATTGCTTCGCATCTGGTCTGGCTGGGCACGCACGCAATTGACCTCGGTGCGATGTCCGTCTTCCTCTATTGCTTCCGCGAGCGCGAAGAAATCATGAGGATTTTTGAGCTGGTTAGCGGCCAGCGCATGATGACGAGCTATTTCCGCATCGGCGGGCTGGCGCTCGAGCCGCCGCCGGGATGGCTCGAGCTCATCGCGCGTTTCCTGGACGCGTTTCCGCACCACGTGGACGAGTACGAAACCCTACTGACCCAGAACCGCATTTGGCTGGCACGCACTAAGGGCGTAGGCATCTTGAGCGCCGATGACGCGATTGCGCTCGGCGTGTCAGGCCCTACGCTTCGCGGCAGCGGCGTCGCCTACGACGTTCGCAAGATGTTCCCGTACTCGAGTTACGAGGAATTCGATTTCAACGTGCCCGTTCAGACCGACGGCGATTGCTACGCACGTTATCTGGTCCGCGTCGCCGAGATTCGCGAAAGCATCAAGATCGTCCAGCAGGCCATGAAAGTGGTTCCGTCCGACGGCCCGATCCGCACCGAGGCGCCCGGGATCGTGCCGCCGTCGCGCGAAGAAATGAAAACCTCGATCGAAGGGCTTATTTACCATTTCAAGATTTACACTGAAGGCTTCGCGCCGCCTCCGGGAGAGGTCTACCAGGCCATTGAATCGCCGCGTGGCGAGCTCGGTTTCTTCGTGGCGAGCGACGGCTCGCCGAAGCCTTACCGCGTGAAAGTCCGCGCGCCTTCCTTCGTCAACTTGCAGGCCGTTCAAAAGCTTGTCGTCGGGCGATTAATCGCCGACGTTGTCGCGTGCATCGGCACCACCGACATCGTCCTCGGCGAGGTGGACCGATGATGGCGGGCGACAATAGCGGAAGAATGCAGTTCCCGCCGCAGCTCGAAACAAAATTTGCCGAATTGCTCGGGCGTTATCCGGTGAAGCGTTCCGCGCTCATCCCGATGATGCTCTACGCTCAGGATTATTACGGCTATCTCGGCGATGATACTCTAGCCGAGATCGCCATGCGACTCGACCTGAACATCGTTCAGGTAACGGAAACTCTTTCCTATTACTCGATGTTGCGCCGCAAGCCGTCCGGGAAATATCACGTCCAGGTGTGCACGAATGTTTCGTGCATGTTGCGCGGCGGCAACGAGATTTACGCGCACCTCCAAAAGCGCCTCGGAATCGGGAACAGGGAAACGACCTCGACGGGCACCTTCTCGCTCGAAGAAGTCGAGTGTATAGGCGCGTGTACTGGCGCGCCGGCCCTTCAGGTGAATTACGATTTCTACGAAAATGTGACGCCCGAGAGTGTGGATCGGCTGCTCGAGGAACTGCAATCAGGAATGAAACCGAAGCCCGTGCCGTGCACTTCTGGATCGGTCCATGACCGGCACGATTTCGAAAAGCTGGTCATCAGCCGCCGGTTCGGGCTGGCGAACTCACGCTCGATTGACGTCTACCGCCAGAACGACGGCTATAAGGCGCTCGAAAAAGCGGTCAAGGAGATGACGCCGGAGCAGGTGATCGACGAAGTGAAGAAATCCAATCTCCGCGGCCGTGGCGGCGCTGGCTTCCCGACCGGCATGAAGTGGAGTTTCGTTCCCAAGGACATTCCAAAACCGAAGTACGTCATTTGCAACGCCGACGAAAGCGAACCGGGCACCTGCAAAGATCGCCCGCTGATGGAGCACGATCCTCACCAACTGATCGAAGGCGTCGCGATTGCCGGACGGGCAATTGGATCGCAGCGTGGATACATTTACATTCGCGGTGAATATCGTTATGTCCTTGACATCGTTGACAAGGCCATCGCCGAAGCCTACGCCGCCGGTTATCTCGGCAAAAACATTCTCGGCAGCGACTTTTCGTTTGATCTCTGCACGCACACGGGCGCGGGCGCGTACGAATGCGGCGAAGAATCCGCGCTGATGGAATCGCTTGAGGGCAAGCGTGGCTATCCGCGAATTAAGCCACCCTTCCCTGCCGTCGTGGGCCTCTATGGGTGCCCAACGATCATCAACAACGTCGAATCGCTAAGCGCTGTGCCTTCGATCATCCTGCGAGGCGGCGAGTGGTACGCGAATCTCGGCACGCCGAAGAACGGCGGAACGCGCATGCTGTGCATCTCCGGCCATGTGAATCGCCCGGGTATCTACGAAGTGCCGCTCGGCATGAACATGCGTCTGGCCATCGAAGAATTAGGCGGTGGAGTTCGCGGCGGAAAGAAAGTAAAGGCCGTAATTCCCGGCGGCAGTTCCTGCCCGCTCCTGAAGGCCGATGAAATTGATATCCCGATGGATTACGATTCGCTCGCCAAGGCAGGTTCGATGCTAGGCTCGGGCGCGATGATCGTGATTGACGAGGACACTTGCATGGTGGATGTCGCGCGCCGAATCATGCACTTCTACGCGCACGAATCCTGTGGATGGTGCATCCCCTGCCGCGAAGGCACGGCGTGGCTTCGAAAGGCGCTCGACCGGTTTCACGCGGGCGGCGGAACGCCGGAAGATATTCCTCTCATCGGCGAACTGGCGCAGAACATGCTTGGCCGGACGTTCTGTCCGCTCGGCGACGCGGCGGCAATGCCAACGATCAGCATCGTGAAGAAATGGCAGCAGGAATTCGAAGACCATCTCCGCGGCCGCTGCGCTTACATGTCGGCCGCGGACATCATGGCTCTCGCGAATTAGCGCGAATCGCCGGCTCTTAGGGGTCAAGGGCTCTCGCAATCAATGGCTGAACAAAAACAGATTACGTTTACGATGAACGGCGGCAAGGTCACCGTTCCCTCCGGCACGCTTGTGATCGAGGCCGCGAAGCGGATGGAGACCGAAGTCCCGTCGTTCTGTTATTACAAAGGTCTCTCGCTGCAAGCCGCTTGCCGAATGTGCCTCGTCGAAGTCGAGAAAATGCCGAAGTTGCAGACGGCATGCACGCTCGTCGCAACCGAAGGCATGGTCGTCAAGACGGACACGGAGCAGGTCCACAAAGCCCGCAAAGATATGCTCGAATTCCTGCTTTCGAATCATCCTCTCGATTGCCCCGTCTGCGACAAGGGCGGCGAGTGCGAATTGCAGGACATGACCTTTCGCTACGGCCTCGACCACAGTCGTTTCGCTGAAGAAAAACTGCACACGCCCGAGGAAAAGTGGTCGCCGCTCGTTTATTACGATGCCCCGCGCTGCATTCTCTGCTTCCGCTGCGTGCGCGTTTGCGATGAAGGCATGGACGTGAAAGCGCTCGGCGTGGGCGAGCGTGGCGTTCACTCCGTGATTCTGCCAAATACTTCCGGCGCTCTGGCGTGCGAAGAATGCGGCATGTGCATTGATATCTGCCCGGTTGGCGCGCTGACGAGCGGCACTTACCGTTATCAGACGCGGCCCTGGGAAATGACGTACGTCCCAAATCCGTGCACGCATTGCTCGAACGGCTGCAAGACGACTCTCAGCGTGCGCAACAACGAAATCCTGCGCGCGAATAATCGCGACCAGTCCGGAATCAATGGCGAATTTCTGTGCGTCAAAGGGCGCTTCGGCTTTGATTTCACGAATCACGCCGAGCGAATCCGCGGGCCGCTCGTTCGCCGCGACGGCAAGCTCGAACCGGCAAGCTGGGAAGACGCCTTCGAAGAAGTAACGCGGCGGCTGAAGCAGATCCACGAAAAGCACGGCGGCCAGTCGATTGGCGTGATCGGCTCGAATCACACGACCAACGAAGAAAATTATCTGCTGAACCGCTTCGCCCGGCTGAATCTTGGCACGAACAATCTCGATCACCATCGCACGGCGGATTACGCCGGCCTCGCCGCAGCCCTCGGCCCTAATGCTGCGACTTCTCTGGCTTCGATGGCCGACGTCTACGACGCGAATACCGTCGTCGTGATCGGCAATGATCCGACGCAGCAGAATCCGCTGGTCGCGTGGCAGATTCGCACCGGCATCCGCCATCACAACGCCAAGCTCTACCTGATCAATTCCCGAGAATCGAAGCTGGAGCGCAAGGCGACTCAATCGGTTCACGTCCCCGCCGATTCCGAAGCTGCAGCCGTCCATTGGCTTGCGACCGGCGAGGGCGATGCCGCTCCCGAAACGACATCGGAACTTGCCAACCTGAAGAGCGCGCTAGAAGGTTCCAGCGACGTCGTAATCGTCTTCGGCGCGGCGCTCGCGGGCGCGGCCGTCCGCGACCTCGTCGCCTTCGGTTCGCACCTCCCAGGCCGGACGCGCTACATGGCGCTTGGCGATTACGCGAATTCGCGCGGCGCCGCGGACTTCGGCGTTCTGCCCGATCGCCTTCCCGGTTACGGCTCTCTCGCCGATGCCACCGAGCGCGCCCGTTTCAGCAGGCTCTGGGGCGCCGAAATTCCATCCGCGGCAGGCCTTAGCGCCCGGCAAATGATCGAAGCGGCCCTAGCGGGAAAAATCCGCGCACTTTACGTCGTCGGCGCGAATCCGGTCAAAACCTTCGCAGCGAAATCAGCCGATCGCCCGGGCGGCCTCGAACTGCTTGTCGTTCACGATCTCTTCCTGACGGAAACGGCAAAGCTCGCCGATGTAGTCCTCCCCGCCGCGTCGTCGTACGAAAAAGACGGCACGATGACCGCCACTTCCGGCGAAGTCCAAATCACACATCGTTCCATCGATCCGCAAGGTCCGCGCAGCGATTTCGACTTGCTCCGGATCCTCTCGCATCAGCTCTCGCAACTCGGGATGGGCCCGGCGATTCGCCTGCGCACTCCCGAAGTCGCGTTCGACGAAATTCGCCAAAATGTCGCGGGCTACGGCGTCTCCTTCGCGAATCTGCTCGCAGGCGGCGCCGAACGCGCCACGCCGGGCGCAAAGCAATCGGAGGATTCATACGCCGTCGCGCCGGGAACGATTTTCTCTTCTCACGATTATCTTTTCTCAAGCGGCACGTTAGGCCGGTATTGTTCCAAGCTCAATTCCTGTAACGAGGCCAAAGAAATTCCGTGGAGTTCGTCGCCCAGCATCCAATCCTGGTGGTATCGATAGTCAAGATCGTCGTCTTGCTGTTCGTCTTGATGACGGCGCTGGCCTATCTCACCTGGTTCGAACGCAAGGTCGTCGCGCGCATCCAGTCGCGGCTGGGGCCGCTCTACGTCGGCGCGCACGGCCTGCTGCAGCCGCTGGCCGACGGCCTCAAGTTTCTTTTCAAAGAAGACCTCACGCCCCCGACCTCCGACAAATTCATGTACATCCTCGCGCCCTTCCTCGCGCTATCTCTTGCGATGACCACGCTCGCGCTCGTTCCGCTCGGCCCGGCGACGATCACAATTCTCGGCCAGCCAACGAATCTCGGCATCACAAACGTCAGCCTCGGCCTGCTGTTCGTCTTCGCGATCACTTCCATCGGCGTCTATGGCGTGGCGCTCGCGGGGTGGTCATCGAACAGCAAGTATTCGCTTCTCGGCGGCTTGCGCGCCTCCGCGCAAATGGTGAGCTACGAAGTCTCGCTCACGCTCTCCGTGGTCGGTGTGGTCCTGCTCGCCGGCACACTGAATTTCAACGAAATTATCTACGAGCAGGCCGGCCGCTGGTTCCATTACGTCCCGAGATGGAACTTCTTCCCGCAAATCGTCGGGTTTCTCTGCTACTTCGTCGCGGCCATCGCGGAAACCAACCGCGTTCCGTTCGATCTTCCGGAAGCGGAAACAGAGCTCGTCGCGGGCTTCCACACCGAATATTCCAGTTTCAAGTTCGCGATGTTTTTCATGGCTGAGTACGCGAACATGATCACAGTCTCCTGCCTCGCGACGATTCTCTTCCTCGGCGGCTGGCTATCGCCGCTCTCCTCTTCATGGCGCTGGCCGCTCTATCTTCCCAGCGCGGTGCTGTTGATCGGCGGCGCCTTTCTGGTCTACGACACGGTAATGCTTCAGCACGGAATCGCGCGAATTCAGCTCGCGGTAATCAGCGTGATCGCGCTGACCCTCGGCGCGATTTGCCTGATTCCCGCGGTGATGCCGGTGATTCAGGGCCCGTTCTGGTTTCTGTTGAAAGTCGGGTTCCTGCTTTTCTTCTACGTCTGGACGCGCGGCACGCTGCCCCGCTTCCGCTATGACCAACTCATGGACTTTGGCTGGAAGTTTCTCCTGCCGGTGTCGCTCGCGAATCTGGTCGTGACGAGCTTCGTGGTACTGGTGCAGAACCAATGACGCTTCCGTACATCCTGTTCTTCACGTTTGCCGGGATCGCCGTCATCGGCGCGCTGTTGGTGATTTTTATGCGCGAGCCAATCCACAGCGCCCTCGCGCTGATTCTCGTGATGGTCTCGCTCGCCGTCCTTTATCTTCTGCTCGGCGCCGAATTCATCGCGGCCGTGCAGATCATCGTCTACGCCGGCGCCGTCATGGTGCTTTTCATTTTCGTCATCATGCTTTTGAATGCGGGCGAAGAAGAACGCACGAACTTGAGCAAAATGGCGCGATATGCCGGGCTTCCTCTCGGCATTTTCCTCACGCTGGAATTGGTTTACTGGATGTCGCGCGCGGCGTTTGCTCCGCCGGCCGCCGTTGCGGCTATCGCCGGATCGGATCCAACTCGTGAGCTCGCATTCTTGTTGTTCCGTTCGTATTTGTTCCCGTTTGAGATCACGTCCATCGTGATTCTAATCGCGCTTCTCGGAGCGCTCGTACTGGCGAAGAAGGACTCATGAACGCCGTCCCGATATCCTATTTTCTGGTGCTGAGCGCGATTCTCTTCGGCCTCGGGGTCATCGCGTTTGTTTTCAAGCGCAACATCATTACGATTCTCATGGCGATCGAGCTGATGCTCAACGCCGTCAATCTCGCGTTTGTGGCTTTCGATCGCGCGAACGGCGGAGCGCACAACGGCTGGGTGTTCGTCTTTTTTGTCATCGTGGTTGCCGCCGCCGAAGCCGCGGTGGGCCTCGCGATCGTAATTACCGTGGTTCACAATCGCCAGACCCTGAACGTTGAGCGCGTGAACCTTCTCAAATTCTGATGCCCAAGATTGCCGACATTCTCTGGATCATCCCGCTCCTGCCGCTCGCCGGCGCGGCGGTCAATGGCCTCTTCGGAAAGGCGTGGCCGAATTCGCGCGTCAACGCCGTGGGCATCGGCTCGGTTTCGCTCACCTTCCTCGCTGTCCTCGAACTGGTTCGCGAATTTTTCCTGCTGCCTGCCGCTCAAATACCAATCGTAAGGTCCGCCGGGCCGTGGATCGTCGCCGGAACTTTCCGCGCGGATTTCAATTTCTGGGTGGACCAACTCACGATCGTGATGCTCCTCGTCGTCTCCGGCGTCGGGCTGCTGATTCACGTCTACTCCACCGGCTACATGGCGCACGAAGGCGGCTATTACCGCTTCTTCTGCTATTTGAATCTGTTCATGTTTTTCATGCTGACGCTCGTGATGGCGGGCAATCTCGTCCTGATGTTCGTCGGATGGGAAGGTGTCGGCCTCTGCAGCTATCTTCTCATCGGCTTCTGGTTCCTGAAGAAATCGGCGGCTGACGCGGGCAAGAAAGCATTCATCACGACGCGCATCGGCGACGTCGGCTTCACCGTCGGCATCCTTCTCGCTTTCTGGACTTTCAGCTCGGTGGACTTCGGAACGATTTTTCTGAAGGTCGCGAACGCGCCCGTCGAGGCCGTTGGCCAGATCGGCGTTCTGACCGCGATTGCGCTGCTGCTCTTTGCGGGCGCCATCGGCAAATCGGCGCAAATACCGCTCTACGTCTGGCTGCCGGACGCCATGGAAGGCCCCACGCCCGTCAGCGCGCTGATTCACGCAGCCACGATGGTCACCGCCGGCGTCTACATGGTCGCGCGGATGCACCTGCTCTATTCGCACGCGCTCACCGCCATGCTCGTCGTGGCGGCGGTCGGTGCGGTCACCGCGTTCTACTCGGCGACCATCGGCCTCGTCCAGACCGACATCAAGAAAGTTCTCGCCTATTCCACCGTCTCGCAACTCGGCTACATGTTCCTCGGCTGCGGCGTGGGCGCGTACGCTGCTGGCGTCTTCCATCTCATGACGCACGCGTTCTTCAAGGGCCTGCTCTTTCTTGCGGCCGGCAGCGTCATCCACGCGATGGGCGGCGAGCAGGACATGCGCAAAATGGGCGGCCTGCGCAATAAAATCCCGATCACGTACTGGACCATGCTCGCGGCAACACTGGCGATTGCGGGCGTGCCGCTGTTCTCTGGCTTCTTCAGCAAAGAAGCGATTCTCGATGCGGCGAAAGACGGCCCGTTCGCCAATATGCCGTTGTGGGTTCTCGGAATCCTCGGCGCGATGCTGACGTCGTTCTATATGTTCCGGCTGCTATTCCTCACCTTTTTCGGCAAGCCGCGTTACGACGAGCACAAAGTCCATGTCCACGAGTCGCCGAAGAGCATGCTCGTACCGCTGGCGATTCTGGCGGTTCTCGCGGTCGGCGGAGGCTGGTTCGCGCTTCCCACGATGATTGGCGGCACGGATCATTTCCAGAATTTCTTGAGGCCCGTGTTTGAAACAGCGCCCGCGGGCACGGCTTCGGTGGCCGAAGGCGCGTCTGAGGCGGCCCAAACTCCTGGCGCCGCGCTGGTCAAGAGCCTGCTCGCTCCCGGTGTGATCGTCGCGCTCATCGGCTTCCTCACGGCCTGGTGGTTCTACATCCGTCGGCCGGACGTGCCCAAGAAACTCGCGCAGTCACTCCATGGTCTATACACGCTTTTGCTCAACAAGTATTACGTGGACGAAATCTATCTCGCCCTGTTCGTTCGCCCGCTTCTTTGGATTTCGACGAACGTTCTATGGCATGTGGTGGACGAGAGCTTGATTGACGGCACGGTGAATGGCGCCGGCCGCACCGCGCGGGAGATTGGAGAGCAAGCTAGGCAAATTCAGTCCGGAAACGCGCGAAGTTACGCCGCGTGGGTGATCGTCGGCGCGGTCTGCTTCACGGTGCTGGTGCTCGGAGTCTGGGGGATGGTGCGCTGACGTGGGATCCCAATCGCATCTCCTGACCGTCGTAACATTCCTGCCGCTGCTCGGGGTGGCGGCGATTCTCTTCCTGAATCGCAACGACCACGTGTCGGTCCGCCGCGTCGCGCTCGCGACGTCGCTCGCCGAATTCGTAATTTCCCTGCTCTTGCTGCCGAGCTTCAACTCCGCGAACCCGAATTATCAGCTCGAGGAATTCCACCGCTGGATCAGTATTCCGCCGATTCATTATCATCTCGGCCTCGACGGCATCAGTCTGTTCCTCGTCCTGCTGACCACCTTCCTCACGCCGCTCTCGATCCTGGCTTCGTGGAGCAGCATTACGTTCCGTACAAAAGAATTCTTCATCATGCTTCTCGTCCTCGAGATGGGTTTGATTGGAGTTTTCTTCGCGGTGGACCTCTTCCTGTTTTTCCTGTTCTGGGAGGTCATGCTCTTGCCGATGTATTTCCTCATCGGCATCTGGGGCCACGACCACCGGATTTACGCGGCGATAAAATTCATTCTCTACACGATGTTCGGCTCGATCCTGATGCTCGTCGCCATCATCTGGCTCTTCAATCTGACGGGTTCGTTCGACCTGCCGGAAATTCAAGCGAAACTCACGGCCGGGGCAATCACCTCCACGCGCACTGAGTTGCTTCTCTTCGGCGCATTCTTCCTTGCATTCGCGATTAAGGTACCGCTCTTCCCGTTCCACACATGGCTGCCTGACGCGCACACCGAGGCTCCGACCGCCGGGTCTGTCATACTCGCCGGCGTCATGCTAAAGCTTGGGACGTACGGCATGTTGCGGTTTTGCCTCCCGCTGTTTCCGGGCGCAGCGCATCGCCTGGCGCCTGAAATTGCCGTCCTCGCGATTATCGGCATCGTGTATGGCGCGCTGGTCGCAACGATTCAGCCGAATTTGAAACGCCTCGTCGCGTACACGTCCATCAGCCACCTTGGATTTGTGGTTCTCGGCATCTTCGCCTTCAACACGATTTCGATTGAAGGCGCGATTTACCAGATGCTGAACCACGGCGTCTCGACCGGGATGCTCTTCCTCGTGGTCGGAATGCTTTACGATCGCCGCCACACCTTCGAAATCAAGGAGTACGGCGGGCTCGCCACGCCGATGCCGGTGCTATCGGCGTTCTTCCTGTTCGCGTGCCTCTCGTCGCTCGCGCTGCCGCTGCTGAATGGATTTGTCGGTGAATTCCTGATCCTGATCGGCGTGTTCGCGCGCCATCTGGCTTGGGCTTCGTGGGCATCCACGGGCGCCGTGCTCTCCGCCGTTTATCTTTTGTGGGCTTATCAGCGCGTCGCGCTCGGCGAAGTCACCGTCGAAAAGAACAAGACGCTCCCGGATGCGAGCGGGCGCGAACGGATCATCCTCGCAGTGCTTTCCATCGTGATTTTGTTCATGGGCGTGGCCTCGCCTCTATTCACGCGGCGCATGGAAGCTTCGGCGGACAACATCCTTCATCTGATGCGGCGCGACCGCATGATTGACGTCCGCAACTCGCCCGCGGCTCCGCAGCTCGTGAGCGTTCCTCACGCGCTTGCGGCAACCGCCGCCGAAATTCCAGCTCCATCGAAGGCGGCCAGGTAGCCGGCATGCTGCCCATCCACATCCCGCCCGAGCGCATCGAAGACGCCTTCCGCGTCGCGCCGGAGCTCATTCTTTGCGCCACGGGCATCTTCGTCATGCTCCTCGACCCGTTTCTCCGAGCGGATTGGAAGCGTGCCTTGGGCTGGATCAGCCTCGTGGGCGCCGTCGGCGCTCTCGAGTCTCTTTATCTCGTATGGCAGCATCGCGGCATCGCTTACGGCGGCCTGGTTCGCGCCGACGAATTCAGCATCTTCGTTCACGCCATCGTTCTCGTCGTGGCGATCCTCGCCACGCTTGGCTCCATGCAATACCTCGATAACGAACGCATCCAGCGCGGCGAATTCTATGCGCTGCTCCTCTTCGCGACCGCGGGAATGGGCATTCTGGCGGGTTCGGGCGAGTTGATTACCGCGTTCCTCGGCCTCGAGGTGAGCTCGATATCGAGCTACATTCTCGCGGGCTTCCGCAAAAATGCTCTGAAGTCGAACGAGGCCTCGCTCAAATATTTCATCCTCGGCTCTTTCGCCACCGCGTTTTTTCTCTACGGCATCGCGATGGTCTATGGCGCCACCGGCACCACAATGCTGACGGGCGTCCAACTGGCGCTCGCAATTTCGCCGCCGAGTTCTTTGTTGGCGCTCGGCCTCGCCATGATGTTCGTCGGCCTCGGCTTCAAGGTTGTCGCCGCGCCGTTTCAGGTGTACGCCCCTGACGTTTACGAAGGCGCGCCGACGCCGGTGACCGCCGTCCTCGCCTCAGCCCCAAAGGCCGCCACCTTCGCCCTGATGCTGCGTATCTTTTACACCGGTTTTGGCTCCGCCGGGCATTTGTGGTTTTGGGCTATCTGGATTTCTGCCGTGCTCTCGATGTGCATCGGCAATTTCTCCGCGCTCACGCAGACCAATGTCAAGCGCATGCTCGCATACTCATCAATCGCCCACGCGGGATACATTCTCGTGGCATTCGCGGCTTCCACCGAAGTAGGCATCGCCGCGGTGCTCTTCTACCTTGCCGCGTATGCATTGATGAAGCTCGGCGCATTCCTCGTCGTCGCGCACCTCGGCGGCACGGGCGAGCGCCGCCTCGACATTAAAGACTTCGCGGGGCTGGGAACGCAGCAGCCAGCCTTGGCTGCGTGCTTCTCGCTGTTCCTGCTCTCGCTTCTCGGTTTGCCCGCCACAGGCGGCTTCCTGGGCAAATTCTACGCGTTCCAGGCGGCGCTCGATTCGCGCATCGTCTGGCTCGTCGTAATCGCCGCGCTGAATAGCATCGTGGGCGCTTACTATTATCTGCGTGTGATCGTCGCGATGTACTTCTGGGATCCTGAGAAGGAATTCGAGCCAATCGCCGTCACGCCCGCCATCGCCACAGCCCTCGTCCTCGCCGCCGCCGGCACCATCTACCTGGGCCTCTTCCCCAGCCGCGTCATGCACTATGCCCTACTATCGGCCTTATCTCTTCGCTAATCAGCAATTTACGGTCTCGCACAACCGCCGGCCATGCTCGATCCTTTCCGCCGTCGCTGAACCAGCAACCATGCCTGATTCTTCCCGTTGTCGCCCGGCTGGCACCCGTAGGGTCCGTCGGCAGACGGACCGGCTTTTCACGAATCAGACTCTCTCGAATGCCAAGCATCTTGCATACCCCGGCCGGCCTGCCGGCCAGCCCTACGAAACCAAACTCCAGTCCTCAAGATCGGCCATCGCCACAAAAAGAAAAAGGCCCGGAAGCACGCTTGTGGCGAGCCTCCGGGCCCTTCAAAAGGTAGGACTTGACTGCCTTTATGCAACCTTCGTAAACACGATCAACAGCGTAAACAGCGCCAAAGTCTCGATGAACACGAGTCCTAGGATCAACGCCAACCGAATCGGCGCAGCGGCGCCCGGATTCCGCGCCAATCCTTCGCACGCTGCGGACGCAACGCGCCCTTGGCCGAGAGCAGCAAACGCCGCTGCAAAAGCCATCGCAAATCCGGAAGTAATCGCGACCCAATTGGTGCCGCCGCCGGCAGCCCCTTCAGCCGCGAACGCTTGTGGAGCGACGATCACCAGCATCGCCGCCACCAAGGCCAACATTTTCAGAATCTTCACTCGACGTTCTCCTTTTATGCTTTATAAGTTGGCTTCAGGCGGTGGTTCCCGTCATCCTCGTGCAGCCGGGCTCACACTGAAAGCCTTTAAAATCAAGCCGATTTAGTGCTCTTCGGACGTAGCGAGTCCGATATAAATTGCGGGAAGAATCGTGAACACGAACGCCTGAACTACGGCGACAAATATGTGCAATGCGACAAAAATTACGGGAATTGTTGCCGGAAATATCCCCAGCGCCCACCCGGCCGCGGGATGATTCGCCGAAACTTTGATGACTGGCACGGTAAGTAGCGCGACGAACGTCAAATACAACAGTTCGCTCGCGAAAATATTCGCCCAAAGCCGGACCGTCAGCGAGAGCAGCCGCGCGGAATTACTGATGATCTCAACAGGAAAAATCAGCGGCGAAATCCACCAAATCGGCCCCGCAAAATGCTTCCCATACCCGATCGACCCGTGATGCTTTATGCCCTGATAGTTGTAATAAAGAAAAATTATGATGGCGCAACCGAGGGGAACACTTTTCTCTCCCGTCGGCGACTCGAACGCAGGGATTACGCTAAGAAGATTCGAAAGCAGAATAAAAATTGCCACGGAACCGACCAACGGAACGCACGCCTCGCCGATGTGCCCGGCGCTTTCCACCAGCAAATCGCGGATTCCGAAGCCCATCGGATTTGTAAGAAGCATTTCCGCAATTTGCTGAGCCGCTCCCGGATTATCCACGGAAATGCGCGGCTTCAGCAGCATCACCAGAATAATTCCCAGCAAAAACACGACGATGCTCATGGCAACGTGCATGCGAATCGGGTTCGCAGGGTCTTGCACGTGAATTCCGATCAGAAGCAATAAATGAGAGATCGCGGGGCCGAACCAGTGGTTGAGCAGCGCTGCGAACCAGTGCTGATGAAGTTTCATCGTCCTCTATTGATTGTCGAAAAACACCGTATAGACGCTGCCGAAAATCGCAGCGGCGCCGAGCGCGAGCAAGCCGACCAGCACGCTAAAGATCGGCACTCCAAAGTAAATGAAGATAACATACGCCACGATCGCGATCAAGACGTAGCCCACCAACAACTTAAACACGATCCACGACGAATCGCTGCGCCTGGGTGCGTCGGCCTGCTTCACCGCCTCCCGGACAACCGCGCTTGTTGCCTGTCGAAGCCAAAAATAGTGAAGCCAAGTGAGGGCGGCGCCGATCGCGACTCCCGCGCCCGCTCGCATCGAAATCAGCTTGCACGCAGCAAGGGCCGCGATTGCGCCGAGGACCGGCGTCAGCCAGTTGATTCTGTGCTCGACGCGTTGATAAAAGTCCACGCGCGCACTCTCAGTTGTGATCGTTCTTTGAAAGCCGCCGAAGCAGATCGCGTAATCCAACCGCAAAACCGAGCGTGCCGCCCGCAATCATCAGCCATGGTGTGGTGTGCCACCATCGATCCAACAAATGCCCGAGGAAACCACCAACAACGAGGGCGCCCACAAACAGAAACGGCAATTCCGTCGCTATGGCGAATTGCCGCGCAACGCCAGCGGGTCTCTTATCTGGATTTTCGTCGGGCATGAGGCTTCGGGCTCAGCGGCCGAATGGCGTGAGTAGCGAATACGTAGCGAGGCGCAGGAATGGCTCGGGATAAACGCCTGCGGCAAGCGTCACGAGCACCATCGCCGCAAGCGCGACGGCCTGTCCCATCGAAATCCTCGGCCGCACCGGGTCCGTCGCCTCACGCGAGAACATCGCCGCAATCATTCTGAAATAGTAATACACCGCAGGTAGGATGTAGAGCACGGCGAGCACGGCCAATTTCGTGTGTCCCGTCTCAATCAGCGCCCAAAAAATGAGCAGCTTGCCGACAAAACCGGCGGTCGGCGGGACTCCGGCGAGTGAAAGCAAGAAGATCAGCATGAGGATCGCAGCGCCCGGGTTGCGCTGCATCAGGCCGTTCAAATCCTCCAACTCGTCGCCGATGACGCCTTTGCGGCGCAGCACGATTACAATCGCGAACGCGCCGGTGTTGAAAAACGCGTATGTAAGCAGATAGAACATCATCGCCTGTATGCCGCGCTCGTTTCCCGCCACCAGTCCGAGCAAGATATATCCCACGTGGGAAATCGAGGAATAAGCGAGCAGCCGCTTGATGTTGTTCTGAGTGATTGCCGCCAGATTCCCGACCGTCATCGAAAGAATCGCAACCGCCGTCAGCAAAACGGTCCAATCCAGTCGCACCGGCCAGAAAGCGCCGAGGAAGAGCCGCAGCAGCAGCGCAAAGCTCGCCGTCTTCGACGCCACACTCACGTAAGCCGTAATCGGAGTCGGCGCGCCTTCGTAAACGTCTGGCGCCCACTGGTGAAACGGCACCGCCGCGATTTTGAAAAAAACGCCGGCCGACACTGTCATAACTGCAATGACGACCAGCAGATCGCCGTGCGGACGCTGAGCAAGCACGGTCGCGATGGTGTTCAAATTCGTCGAACCGGAAATTCCGTAAAGCAGCGAAAAACCGTAAGCCAATATTCCCGAGCTGAACGCTCCCAACAGTACATATTTCAAAGCGCCCTCATTCGAGCGGCGATCGCGGCGCAGGAAGCCCGAAAGCACGTAGAAGCTGATCGCCATTGTCTCCAGCGCGATAAACAAGGTGACTAGGTCGTTGCCGCACGCGAGAAACATCATTCCGACGGTCGAGAACAGCATCAACGCGTAATATTCACCGTGATGCTCTTGTTCGATTTCGAGGTAGCGCACGGATAGAAAAATCACGAGCAACGTGGCGGCCAGAAAAATAAATCCGAAAAGCATGAAAAAGGGGTCAATCACAATCGCGCCGTGAAATCCTTCCGCGGAAATTGCCGCGAGAGGCCGCAAAAGCCAAAGCGCAAGCCCGCTGAAGATGACGCCGAGCGCCGCTGTCAGCGCGTTCCACGCTTTCTGATTCGGCTCGAGCAGGAAATCCGTCAGCAGAATGGCCAGCCCGAAAAACGCGAGCATCACCTCCGGCATGATCAGCGGCGAGTCGCGCAGCGTGGCTTGGAGGAGTCCCGGCATGAACTTATTTCGAGTCCTTTTGTGAGCCGGCAGACGCGGCCATCTTCATGGCCGGAATCGCGTCCGGCGCGGCGCTCTGCGCTGATCCGCCGCCAGCCGGCGCGACGCTTGCCGTCGTTTGCGGCGCGTAGTAATTCGGGCTGTAGCGCACCACAATCTGCTCGACCGGTTTATCGAGCGTGCGGAACAGTGGCGAAGGGTAAATCCCGATCCAGAACGCCAGAATGATCAATGTTCCCAGCGTAAAAAACTCGCGGCCATTCAGATCCGGCAAATGCTCGTTCAATGGATTGGTGACGTTTCCAAACATCACGCGCTGATAGAGCCAAAGCAAGTACGCGGCGCCCAGCACCACGCCCAGGACGCCCCACGCCGCCCATTGCCATCGCACTTCGAATACGCCGCGCAGAATCGTGAATTCGCCGACGAACCCGTTCAGCAGCGGCATGCCGAGCGAACTGAGGGTAATAATTAAATACGCCGCGGCAAAATTCGGCATCGGCGTTGAAAGGCCGCCAAATTCCGAAATGAGGCGCGTGTGCCGCCGCTCGTAAAGAACTCCGACGACCAAGAACAGCGCGCCGGTGGAAATTCCGTGATTGACCTGCTGGATGATGCTGCCGGAAAGCCCGAGTGGCGTCAGCGCGAAAATCCCCAGGGTGCAGAAGCCCATGTGGCTGACCGAGGAATACGCGATCAGCTTTTTCATGTCCTTCTGCATCATGCAAACGAGCGCGCCGTAAATGATTCCGATGATCGAAAGCAGAATCATGATCCAGCGGAATCGCATGGTCGCGTCGGGAAACATCGGCACCGAGAATCGTAGGAAGCCGTACGTCCCCATCTTCAGCAGGACGCCGGCGAGGATGACGGAACCAGCCGTCGGAGCTTCCGTATGCGCGTCAGGCAGCCACGTATGGAACGGAAACATCGGCACTTTGATGGCAAACGCGAAGAAGAAGCCCCAGAAGAGCCACGTCTGCAATTGGGGAGAGAAAATGGGATTGTGCGAGAGCAGAATCTCGCGAATATCGAAAGTGTGCGTCCGGAAATAAATCGCCAAAATCGCCAGCAGCATCACCACCGAGCCCGCCAGCGTATAGAGGAAAAACTTGATCGCCGCGTAAAGCCTTCGGTCGCTTCCCCACACCCCGATCAGGAAATACATCGGCACAAGCATCACTTCCCAGAAGACGTAGAAGAGCACGAAATCGAGCGACATGAAGACGCCCAGCATGCCCGTCTGGAGCAGCAGCAAGAGAATGTAGTATTCCTTCTCGCGCTTCTGAATCGCGGACCACGAAGAAAGAATCGCGATCGCGCCCAGGATCGTCGTTAGCATCACCATCAGCAAGCTGATGCCGTCTATGCCGATCGAATAGTGCGCGTTGATCGACGGAATCCAATCAAGCGTCTGCCGGAATTCAAAATCGCTCTCGCCGATCTTGAATCGCCAGACGAGCGGCAACGACACCGCGAAACCGAGAAAGCTGAAGAGATTGCCCATCCAGCGATGGGCATTGGCGTACTGGCGCGGAATAAACAGCATCAGAATCGCGCCGACCAGCGGCGTCAACAGGATCGTGCTCAGGATGTGGTTATCGGAAAATAGCATCCTTCCCTTCCTCTCCGCCTACCGCATCTGGTGCTGCAGCAGGTAGAGCGTATATCCCAAGAAACTGACCAGGCCGAAAACGATCACCAGCATGTATTCCTGCAATTCGCCGTTCTGAATCATGCGGACTGGCATGCTCGCGAAATAGACAATCCACGAGCCCAACCGCACCGAGCCATCCACGATCCATGTGTCCCACCACATCGAGATCCGCGAGACCACCCGCGTCAGCCAGCCCGCGCCATTCACGCCGAGGCCGTCAATAATTGTGGAGTCAAACGCGCCGAGCGACGATCCGAGTTCCTTCGCGCGGTTGACGAACGCGGCGTCGTAAATTTCGTCCACGTAGTATTTGTGAACGAGCAGTTGGTATAAGCCGCCAACGCTCGCCGCAATTTTCTTCGGAAGGTCCTGCCGCTTGATGTAGAGGTACCACGCGAACAAAATTCCGGCCACGACGAGCGTTTCCGACAGCAGCATCAAATAAATTTCGCCCATTCTCGAGCTGACGCCCTTCGCCGCTTCCACGCGAGCTTCGTGCGGTTCGCCGGCAACTGGGCCGAGGAAATGGACGAAATGGCTGCTGCCGCCGAGAATTTCCGGCCAGCTCACCCAGCCGCCGGCGATCGAGAGCCCTGCGAGAATCACGAGAGGAATCAGCATGGATCTCGGTGATTCGTGGATGTGATGCTTAACCTCGTGGTCCACTCGAGACTCGCCGAGGAACGTCATGAAAATCAGCCGGAACATGTAAAACGCCGTCATTCCGGCGGTGAAGTATCCGACCAGCCACAGAGTCAGATCCTTCTCATACGTTTTCCCGAGGATGAGGTCTTTGCTCACGAAGCCGGCAAACGGGAAAATTCCGGCGATCGCGAGCGTCGCGATCAGCATCGTCCAATAGGTCACAGGAATTTTTTTCGCAAGCGCACCCATCTTCCGCATGTCTTGCTCGCCGGACATCGCGTGAATCACGCTGCCTGCTGCAAGGAAGAGCAAGCCCTTGAAGAACGCGTGCGTCATCAAATGGAAAATTCCGGCGGTAAAAGCTCCCACGCCGCACGCCAGAAACATGTACCCAAGCTGCGACACCGTCGAATACGCAAGAACTTTCTTGATGTCGTTCTGCACGACGGCAATCGACGCTGCAAAAATCGCGGTCAGAGCTCCTACGGTCGCGACAATCGTCATCGCAAGCGGGGATAGCTGAAAAATGGCGTTCGTTCGCGTGACCATGTACACGCCCGCGGTGACCATCGTCGCCGCATGAATCAGCGCGCTGACCGGCGTCGGCCCTTCCATCGCGTCCGGGAGCCAAACGTACAGCGGAATCTGCGCCGATTTACCCGTCGCGCCCCAGAAGAAGAGCAACGCGATCGCCGTAATCATCGCCGCCCCAACGCCAAAATGCCCCGCCGCGAGCGCCGGGCCGATCTCGGTGAAACGGATCGTGCCGAGAAGCGCCGACGTCAAAAAGATGCCGAGAAGAAATCCCGCGTCACCGATGCGATTGACGATAAACGCTTTCTTGCCCGCGTCCGATGCGGATTTCTTCTTGAACCAGAAGCCGATCAGAAGATAGCTGCACGTTCCGACACCTTCCCACCCGACGAATAGCAGCAACAAATTGTTCGCCAACACGAGCATCAGCATCGCGAACATGAAGAGATTCAGGTAGCCGAAGAAGCGGTAGTAGCCGCCCTCGTGGGCCATGTAGCCCGTCGAGTAAATGTGAATCAGCAGGCCGACGCCCGTAACGACAAGGATCATCACAGCAGAGAGCGGATCGAGCAAAAAGCCCCAGTCCGCAACGAATTTGGCCACCGCGCCCGATGTCGTGTGGTAAGTGCCCGCGGGAATCCACTCGAACAGTATTTTCTCCGCGACGCGTTCCCCTTCCGGTAGGCCGAGCAGTTGGAAGAATCCGCCGAGCGCAAAAATGAACGAGACCGCGACGCTCCCCACACAAATCACATTGACTGCCATATTCGGAAGCCGGCGTCCGATGAAGAACATCAGCGCCGCTCCGGCCAGCGGAAACATCGGAATCAGCCAGATATGGTCGAGAAAATACGGCAACGGCGCGTTCAATTGATCTCCGTGGCTACCACTTCAGTAAATCCATTTCGTCGGCAAGAACCGTCTCGCGATTGCGGAAAAACGCGAGGATGATCCCGAGCCCCACCGCGGCTTCCGCCGCCGCGTCCGTGATAATGAAAATGGCGAACACTTGTCCGTCCACCGAGCCCCACAATCGCGAGAAGGCCACGAGGTTGATGTTCACCGCGTTCAGAATCAGCTCGATGGACATCAGGATAATGATGACGTTGCGGCGCGTCAGCACGCCGATCACGCCGATGGTAAAGAGCGCAAGGCTGAGATAAAGATAGTGGCTCGGCGTCAGCATCAGATTTTCCTCTTGGCCATCACAACCGCTCCGATCATCGCGACGAGCAACAAAATCGAAGCAATTTCAAATGGAAGCATGTAGCGCTGGAAAAGCGCCGCGCCGACTTGCTCGGCGTTCGGCTGCATCGCTCGCGTGGAAGCCGCGGGCAAATTAAACGCGCCGCTTCCGAGCCGGAACGCCATAAACACCTGCGCTCCAAGCGCAATGGCGAGAATCGTGCCGACCCACGCCTGGCGATTGAATTGAATTTGCCGCGCGGCGACATCCAAATTTACGAGCATGATCACGAAGAGAAAGAGCACCATGATCCCGCCGACGTAAAGAATGATTTGCACGACAAACAAAAACTCTGCCTGAAGCTGAAGAAAAATTCCGGCCGTCGCGAGCAGCGTCGTGATCAGAAACACCGCGCTGTGAACGGCATTCCGCCGTGTGACCATCACGATCGCCGAGACGACAGCGAGCGCCGCAAAAAAGTAGAAAATGATGGTATCGAGCGTCATTTATTTCCCGCCGCCGGCCGCAGCCGCCGCTTCCGCGGACGTGGTTTTTGAACTCTCCGAACTCAACCACACGGCGAACAGAAGTGTCAGGCCGTTCGAGAGAATCACGGACCAGAGCAGCCACCACCCAAACCGCTGGTGGAGCAAGAGGCCAATCGCAACCATCAAAAGATTCACCAACGCGAGCGGAATCAGGAATTGCCAGCCGAGCTTCATCAATTGGTCGAAGCGGTAGCGCGGGAATGTAAACCGGAACCACAAGAATCCGTAGAGGTATACCAGAACCTTCACGATGAACCAGAACGCGCCATGAATCCCCGCCATCAACGGCGACGTCAGCGACCATGCCATCGCGGCCGCCAGCACCACAAACAGTCCGACAAAAAGGAACATCACGAATTTCTGCACCGGCACGGCCTGGCGCAATGCGAGCTTCGCGCACCATCCAGCGAGACCGAGAAAAACCAGCGCGGGAATAATGTCGAGCGCTTCGAAAGGTAGTCCGAAGAGATGCTCGTGGAAGCTCGCGAGCGGCCGAAGCCAGCCTCCGAGAAACAATGTGGTCGCAATGCCTGAGACGACAATCATGTTCGCGTATTCAGCCAGAAAGTAGAGCGACCAGCGGAAGCCGCTGTATTCTGTCATGTAACCTGCCACCAACTCGGATTCGGCTTCGGGCAAATCAAACGGCGCGCGATTCGTTTCCGCAATGGACGCGACCATGTAAATGAAAAAGCTGATCGGCACGAGGAAGATGAACCAGACGCCCGCCTGATCCTGCGCCTCGACGAGCGCCTTCATCGAAAGCGATCCGCCGAGCAGCAGCCCCGAAACAAGCGCCAACCCCGCCGCAGTCTCGTAGCTCACCAGCTGCGCCGCGCTTCGCAGCGCGCCCAGAAGCGAGTAATGGCTATTTGAAGCCCAGCCGCCGAGCACGATGCCGTAAATCCCAAGCGAACTCACAGCCAAAATGAAAAGTAGACCGACATCGAGATCGGCGATCTGAAATGTCGGGCCAAGCGGCAGTGCTGCGTACGCCAGGAGCGCCATCGTGACGCTGCCAAGCGGCGCGAGCCAGAACAGCAGTTTGTCCGCTTTGTCGGGAATGATGTCTTCTTTGAGAAGGAGCTTAACCGCGTCCGCAATAGGCTGCAGCAATCCGTGCGGCCCCACTCGCATCGGGCCCATCCGCGCCTGCATGTGCGCCATTACTTTGCGCTCGAGAAGCACAATGTATCCAGCGAGCAGCGGCAACACCGCTACGATCACCACCGCGTAAATCACCGGCAGGATAAAAGGCCGAATAGCGTCTAAATTTGCCGCGTTCATATTCGCGAAGGCTTTTCTGCTCCTAAAATGCTAGCGGTCCACTTCTCCAAGCACGATGTCAATCGTCCCGATGATGGCTACAACGTCCGCAACGAGCGATCCGCGCGCCATCTTGTCAAACGCCTGCAAATTGATGAACGACGGCGGCCGCACGCGCACGCGGTAAGGCTGCGTCGTGCCATCGCTCACGATGTAATAGCCCAACTCGCCCTTCGGCGCCTCGATGCCGTGGTAGACCTCGCCCGGCGGCGGCTTCAGCACTTTGCCGATGCGCGCCATGATCGGGCCTGTCGGAATATTTTCGATCGCCTGCAGGCAAATCAGCCGCGACTGCCGCATCTCCTCGAGGCGAACGATGTAGCGATCGAACGTGTCGCCGCTCGCCCCCGTCGGAATCTCGAATTTGTAAAGGTCGTACGCCGCGTACGGCATCGCCTTCCGGATGTCCCACTTGACTCCGCTCGCGCGAAGCACAGGGCCAGTAACGCCGAGCGCAATCGCATCGGCGGAATTGAGGATTCCGATTCCCTTCGTGCGGCCCAGCCAGATGCGATTCTCGGTGAGCAACGTCTCGTACTCATTCATCCGGTGCTCAAAGTCGGTGCAGAAGCGCTTCACCTCGGCTTCGAACCCGTCGTACGTCTCGTACTGCAAGCCGCCGATGCGGAATGCATGCGTTGTAAGCCGCGCGCCGCAATACTTCTCGAAAATTTTCAGAATCTCTTCGCGTTCACGGAAGCAGTAAAAAAGCGGCGTCAACGCGCCGATATCGAGCGCGTGCGTCCCGAGCCAAAGCAAGTGGCTCGCGATCCGCTGCAGTTCGGTGAGAATCGTCCGTACAACGCGTGCGCGAATCGGCGCCTCGGCTCCGAGCAACTTCTCGACGGCCTCGCAATAACCAAGCCCGTTCGAAACGGCCGCGACGTAATCCATCCGGTCCACATACGGCGCGAATTGCTGGTAGCTGCGATGCTCCGCGATTTTCTCCACGCCGCGATGCAAATACCCGATGATGCACTCGGAATCGACGATGCGCTCGCCGTCGAGTTTCAGTTTCACGCGCAGCACGCCGTGGGTGGACGGATGCTGCGGCCCCATATTGAGGATGATTTCGTCGGCGCCGAGAACTGTCGTCCCCGGCGGCAAAGAGTCGGTTGTGCGAGAATCGCTCATTTTCTGTGTGACACTCTATTGCCCGCTTTCAATTCCCAGGTTCTCGCGCACCCAGGCAGTATCCTGCTTCAATATGTCGTAATCCTTGCGAAGCGGATGTCCCTGCCACTCGTCGGGCAGAAGTATGCGGCGCAAATCGGGATGTCCTTCGAATCGAATTCCGAACATGTCGAACGCTTCGCGCTCGAGCCAATTCGCGACGGGCCACACCGAAACAACGCTCGCAATCGGTTCGTTCTCGCCAACGTGCGCCTTCAGCCGCAGCCGCTCGTTCGTCGCGAACGAGTAGAGAATTACCACCACGTCAAATCGCCGCTCGCGCTTCGGCCAATCAACGGCCGTGAGGTCGACCAAATAATCGAATTTCTCGTCGTCGCGGCAATAGCGCGACACTTCGAGCCAGCGCGATGCTTCCACTAGAATGATGGCCTGCTTGCGGTCGAGCGTCGCTTCGCGGATCGCCTCTCCGAAGCGCGCCTTCATTCGTTGCACGAGTTCGTTGTCGAGTGGAACCGGTTTCGGCGGAACTTCTTTCGCTGCCGGCGCGGGCTTTGCCGCAGGCGGAGTCGCCGCAGCAGCAGGCGCAGCGGGCTTTGCAGCCGGCGGAGTCGCGGGTGCGTCAGCTTTTGGCGGTGTTTCGTCTCCACCGGGAGCGCCAGCCGGCTTACCGGTAGAATCTTTTACCGAGGGGTCGTTAGCCATTTGTTCGATTGGTTGATTGAGCCGAGCCTATCGTGAACGCACCTATAGCGGTGCGTCAGGCAGCTCGTTTTCTAACACAGCCGCAAAAACAGCGTCAACGCAATCAGTTCGCCCGCAAGCAAAGAGCATCGTTGCGCGCTCATACCCAATCGAGCGCGCCTTTCTTATAAAGCCAGACGTACCCGACGATCAAAATCCCGAGAAATACGACCATCGCGAGCAGCCCATAGCCGCCCAGGACGCTGTAGCGAATCGCCCAAGGGAACAGAAAAATCGTCTCCACATCGAAAATAACGTAAAGAATCGCGACGATGTAGAACCGCACAGAATACCGCCCGCGCGCATCGCTTTCCGCCGGCACGCCGCACTCGTACGGCTCCAATTTCGCGCCGACAGTCGTCGAATCGGGCCGGATGAATTTGAAAATAATCAAGGTTACGGCGGGAAAGGCGGCCGCGAGGAGGCAATAAATAAAAATCGGGATGTATTGGCGGGGCATCGCCCAAATCAACGTCGCATCCTAGCACAGCCGCCAAGCACGAGCCAGAGCCTCGTCGCAACAAAATGCTTCTCTTCCTTCTGGGTTGGGAACAAGGAGAGAACACCGCTGCGACCGGCAGCGCCCGACCGTCCATTTTGGCAGTTGCGCGCCTGGCGCCAGCACCCGAAATCAATAAATCCGATGCACCTCGAGCAGCATCCCAATACGGGTGCCAAGAGTGCGCAGCTTGAGCGCTCTTAGGCCGGTAACGGTCCTGGAACGGCTGACCTTTTGGACGGTTGTGTAACGAACGCAAGGGTCCGTAAGCTGACAATGAACTCGACATGAATCGCGACAACACAACTCGAGAAGCGCTCGACGCGCGTATGACTAGAGCGCTCCGCATGGGGCGCATCATTCGCCGGGTCAATATTTCGGCGAGCGTGATCGGCGCGCTCATTGTCTTCGCTGTGATTCAACCAGGGACGGTGCGCGCGGCTTGGGCCCGGATCGCAATCATCATGCGGCTCGATCGCGACGTTTCCGCTGTCGCGCTCAACGATCTGCCCGCTGGTTTCGTCGAGGAGATTGACTCGCTTCCCGCGCAGCAGCAAGCCGAAGCGCTGATGCAGCGATCGATCGACCATTCTCCGGCAGCCGCGCTGCTTGTTCCGCGGTACTCGAAGGCGTGGCTCGGAAAGGTCTCGCTTACCCCGGAATTAACGGGCGTGCTGGGCACGGCACTGAACGAGGATGATCTTCGCGTGCGCGCCGCGGCACTTGAAGTTTATCTGGCTGCTAATCGGGTACCGAAGACGTCGCGCGGCGCCATTCAACTCTCGCGCGTGATTGACGCCAATCCGGCCGGACGACCTTGGGCTCTCTGGATGATCGGCGCTCTGGGAAATCGGGGGATTGAGCCAGACAAAGCTCTCGCGAAGCTGGTGAATCACCTGCACGATTCGGACGAGCAAACGCGCTATTGGACCGTCGAGGGCCTGGCGCAACTCGGCACGGACGGCACCGTTGATCCGCTGCTCGACGCGTTCCGCAACGATTCATCGGCCGACGTTCGACAGCGCGCCGCTTCAAGTCTGGCGCGTACCGGAATGTTGAGCGGACGCCAAAGGCTGAATGCGGTTCCGTCGCTCATCGAAATGGCGGAAGATCCCGCGCTCGATCCGTCAGCGAAGAATTGGGTCTACCAGGCGCTCGCGGACATCACAGGCGAGAGGCTGGGGCACGATCCCACCGTCTGGCGTGATTGGTGGTTCGCGCACCAACAGCGCTAGAGCGCTCTTCGTTTCAGTTCAAACCGCTGCGATCGTCTAATCGTGACCCGCGCCACGCAGAATATCCACGGCGTGGGGCAGGAGATCCGAGACGGCATTCAGCGATTCAACTGCGCCCTTCGGGCTTCCCGGCAGATTAACGATTAGGGTCGAAGCGCGCACCCCGGCGGTCGCGCGCGAAAGGTACGCGCGTTCAAATCCCCGGCCGCCGATTTCCCTCATTCGCTCTCCAAGACCAGGCACCATTCTCGTTGCCGCGGCAGCGGTTGCTTCCGGCGTGACATCGCGCGGCCCGAGTCCCGTGCCTCCCGTCGTGAGAATCACGTCCGCGCCGCCGGAATCGCAAATCTCGATCAAAAGTTCGCGAATGGAAATCGGCTCGTCGGCGACAACTTCTGAAGCGGCCACTTGCCAGCCGAGTTCTTCGCAACGCTTTCGCAGCGCCGAGCCCGAGCGGTCTTCGCGCGCGCCGCGTGACACGCTGTCGCTCACAGTGATAATCGCAATGCGCATGGCTTTGAATGAATTATGCGGCGGGACTCGAGCCGTTTTCCGAACCGTCGCGGCCTGCCTCGTCGAGAAGGCGAAGGCCTTCCATCAGCAGGCCCGTCGTGGATCGCGAAATCGTATTGCGCGTCGGCGCGATATTGAAGTCAATCTCGAAATCGCCGTCGGCCCAGCGGACGGCTTCGTAAACTGCGGCCTCGCCATCCACGCTGCCAAGCCGCGCGTCCTTGCACTGCCCTCCGGCAAAAAACATTTCGCACGTTTCATCGCCACGGCGCACGGAAAGCCTGCACGACTTCTGCCCCATTTCGAGCGACTGCATCAGATCCATCATGCTCATTTCTTCGAGGCGGCCCTGAATCACGCCCGGCCTGACGGCGCGATTCTGCAATTTCACGAGCGCTATTCTGTCAACGACCTTTTTCGCGCTCCGAATCAGATCCTGCACGAAAAACGGTTTGGGAATAAATTCCTCGACGCCGTCCACCACCGGCCGCAGCTTCTCTTCGATGTCTCCGCGGCTGGCTAGAAAAATAAACGGAATCGCCCTCGTCTGCGGGCGCGCGCGAAGCTTCTCGAAAAGCTGGCGGCCATCGAGTCCGGGCATCTTGTAGTCGCAGAGAACCAGGTCCGGCGGGTCGTCCACAATCTTGAGGAGCGCGTCAGCGCCGTCCGATGCAGCCCGGACGTCGCAATGCGGCGATAGATTCTTCATCAACAAGTCGAGGATCAGCGCGTTATCGTCAACAACGAGAACTTTGACTTCCTTCATCAGCGTCCTCGCGCCTGCCTCGAAGCGATGCGTCCGAACCCGGGGCGCCGGTACGTCCCGCTTTTGCCGCCCGTCTTTTCCACCAGAAATAGCTCCGTCACTTCCATCCCGCGCTCGAGTGCCTTGCACATGTCGTAGATCGTCAGCGAAGCCGCCGCTGCCGCAACCAGCGCTTCCATTTCAACGCCGGTCGGCCCCGTCGTCGCCGCGCGCGACGTAATCTCAATTCCATTTTTGCATAGCTTTGCGACGACATCCACGTGAGTCAACGGCAGGGGGTGACAAAGCGGAATCAATTCGGAAGTTCGCTTCGCCGCGGCAATTCCGGCGATCCGTGCGATCTCGAGCGGATTCCCCTTGGGATTCTTGAGCTGGCGGATGCTGCGCACCGTCGCAGGACGCATGCGCACGAAAGCGTGCGCTTCCGCCGCTCGCGTCGTGGGCGGCTTCTCGCTCACGTCCACCATTCGCACGCGCCCTTTCGAATCGTAATGAGATAGTTTGCGCTTCACCCACGCACCCAGGATATCGCGTTCGCGAACCCCGGACTTCCAACCGGCAAAATTACGCTAGCACGATTCAGCGGTTTCCAACACTGCACATACCACGCGATTTGCTGATATGTATGGAAATGTCGGAGGAAATCCGCGCTAGCGATGCAAATGGCCACCGGGTTAAATTGAGCCTCGCCGGGGAAAAACATCCACCCAATCGCCGGCGCTCACGTGTTCCTGCGATGTCCCCACGACGATGAAGCAATTCGCCTTCACAAGCGTGACGGCATCGCCTGATCCTTGCCATCGCAAGGCTTCGACCGCCGGCCCGTCGTCCGTGAATTCCAGTCGGGCAGGAAGAAAGTGCGCGAGGCCCGGCTTTTCGTCCAATTCGTGCTTGACCTTTGCCCGGAAGAGCGCGAGTGGGCGCGGCGCCGCGCCGTCGAACACGTCAATCGCGGGAGTAACGAATAGCTCGAACGTCACCATCGCGGAAACGGGATTCCCCGGAAGCCCGAAGATGAGCTTGTCCTTGCAAACGCCGAATACCGCAGGACGCCCCGGACGAATCGCGACCGCATCGAAATAGAACTCCGCGCCAGCGTCCTGAAGAATTTTTTCCACGAGATCGTACTTTCCCATCGAAACGCCGCCGCTCAGAACGAGCATATCCTCAGCAAGCCCGCGTTCGATGGCCCCACGCAATTCTCGTTCACGGTCGGGCGCAGCGCCGAGAATGACTGGCTCAGCCCCGGAGAGAGCAACCTGAGCCGCCAGAGAGACGCTATTGCTATTGCGGATCGCGAACGCGCCCGGCTTCTCATCCGCGGGAACGAGTTCATCTCCCGTCGCGAGAACGGCCACGCGCGGCCGCGCAAACACCGGCAGCTTCGCGGCGCCGACTTGCGCTGCCACGCTCAATTCCGTGTATCCGAGGCGCTTGCCGCGCGGAATCATTACTTGATTCGCCCGCGCTTCATTTCCGGCGCGAACGATATGATCGCCTGCGCGCGCGCCTCGCTCGACCGTGACCCAATCCCCTTCCGCCTTCGTGTATTCGACCATCAGGACGGCATCAGCGCCAGCAGGCACCGGCGCGCCGGTCATAATGTGAACGCACTCGCCCTGCGCGAGCGTGCCAGCGAACGACCCGCCCGCTTTGCTTTCGCCGACCGCCTTCAAACGAACGGGAACATTCGCGACATCGGCCGAGCGCACCGCGATGCCATCTCGAATCGAGCGATCAAACGAGGGATAATCGCGATCCGCACGAATGTCTCGAGCCACAACTCGGCCCAGTGCAGCAGCGGGTTCGCTCACGATATCAATTGTTTCGGGAGAGCGCGGCCGGAACAGCCCCTCAGCGACCTCGATCACTTTGCTGCGAGCGGCTTGGTAGGACAGCATGAGCAGTTAGAGCCAGGACGCCAGTCTGGTCCCGGAGGAAATAATTGTGGCGTCGCGCTCGGGGCCCGTGGAGATCATTCCGATTTCGACCTCGAGCGAATCCGAAATAAATTTCAGATAGTCCCGCGCCGCTTGCGGTAATTCCTTCTCCTCGCGCACGCCGTATGTCGGCTTGCGCCATCCGGGTACCGTTTTGTAAACGGGAGTGACCTGCGCGAATTTCTCGACTTCGCCCGGCATGTCGTTCACGCGCTCGCCCTTGTAGAGATAACCGACGCAGACTTGAATGTCGGACTGCGTGTCGAAAACGTCGAGTTTCGTGACCACGAGAGAGTCAATGCCATTCACCATCTTGGCGTAGCGCAAGACTTCGAGATCGAGCCAGCCGCAACGCCGCGGGCGCCCCGTGACGGCGCCGAACTCCTTGCCGCGGTCCCGGACTTCGGTCGCCTCGATGTCCGGCATTTCCGTCGGGAAGGGCCCGCTGCCCACGCGAGTCGTGTATGCCTTCGTGACCCCGACAACGCCGCCAACGCGTGTCGGAGGCACCCCGAGGCCCGTCGAGCAGCCGCCCGATGTCGCGCTCGAGGATGTGACGTAAGGATACGTCCCGTGGTCAATGTCGAGCATCGTGCCCTGCGCGCCCTCGAAGAGAACCGATGAACCGCGATCAATCGCGCGATTCAGCAGCGCGGCTGTATCCGCGATGTATCCGGAAATTTGCGCGCCAAGTTCGAGGTAGCGCTCGAGGATTCCTGCGGTCGCGAGCGGCTGGCCGTAGGTCGCACGGCTGATCGCATCTTTCTCCTTGATCACTCGCTCCAGCTTCTCCGCAAATTTTTCAGGATCGCGCAAATCGCCAACCCGAAGTCCGCGCCGCGCCATTTTATCTTCGTAGGCCGGTCCGATGCCGCGCGATGTTGTGCCGATCTTCGCTTCGCCGCGCGCGGCCTCGGCCGCCTTGTCCATGTCGCGGTGATACGGAAAAATCAAATGCGCGCGATCGCTCAGGTAGAGGCGTCCTCGCGCGTCAATTCCAGCTTTCTTTAAAGTCTCGATTTCGGCGACGAGTGCGGCGGGATCGACAACGGTTCCCGGCCCGATGACGGCCTTCTTTCCCGGCCGCAATATACCCGAAGGAATGAGCTGGAGAACGAACCGCTGGTTCCCGACGATGACGGTGTGGCCGGCATTATGGCCGCCCTGGCTGCGGGCGATGTATTCGAACGAACCGGCCAGATAGTCAACGACCTTGCCTTTGCCTTCGTCGCCCCACTGCGCGCCGACGACGGCTACTGTCTTGGCTTCCAACCGTCCCTCGTTCATTTTCGCCGCCATCTCTGGATTATTGCCGCCGCATGGACCGGCCGCCCGCACATTTCCGCCCACGCTCGAACTGCTGGAAAGGCAAACGGATGGAAAGCAAAACGCCGAAAAATCATCCTACGCTGTGCCCAAAAATAAGGCAAGTATGTGCGGGCGAGCCGCGTTTCACTGGTTTCGCGGGGCGCCCTGCGCCTAAATCACTTCTTCGGATTCGAAATGCTGAACGAAAACTTGCTCATCAAAAGCTGGGCCTCGTCGGGGTCGAGCTCCCTAAAAATGAGCTCTGCTGGTCTGGTCCTGGGGTCTTCGATATTCTTTGCCCGAAAATAGTATGCTTGTCCGGCTTCTACGGTGATTTGCAGCGCCGCTTCACCGCGCTTGGGGCCAAGAACTACCAGCCCCTGCCAGCTTGCGCATAAGTGATGCACGCCGGGGTCAACCAAGACATAAAGATAGGAATCGCTGTGCGTCGCGCCAACCCATGCGCCGTCAATGCCAAACCGGGTCGTGGGTCTGGGCCGTGAATTGAAATCCGCATCGTCCTGCAGGAAATATACGATCGCCTCCGCGCCGTCCGGCTGGGCGGTCGGGTGCTGCCTGTCGTCCGTTTTAACGTCGAATTCGACTTTTGTCGGGCCGCAGCCCGGCGCGACTGCCGTACCTGCGGGTTGGCTCTGTCCAAATGCTGGCAATGCCACGGCGAGGAATACAAGTGCTGGAAGAATTTTCATCGGCGTTGCCTCCGAAATCCTGCTCGAACTCGAGCCAATCTCCGCTGCCTGGTCGAGCGATCAATCGATCGCCTGACACTGGAAGGACGCGCAGCAATCGGGCGAGGTTACGAGCATGTGGTCTGGATGACACCTACTTCGCGGTCTTAGCGGTGATTTGGGGATGACGAAAGCAATCAACAACGTGGTCATTCACCATGCCGACGGCTTGCATGAATGCGTAGCAGATGGTTGAACCGACAAACTTGAAGCCGCGCCGCCGCAGGTCCTCGCTCATAGCATCGGACTCGCGCGTGCGCGCGGGTAGCATGCTGCGGGAACTTCGGCGATTCTGCTTCGGTTCGCCGCCCACAAATTGCCAAATGTAGCGATCGAAGCTCCCGAATTCTTTTTGAACGGCGGCAAATAACTTCGCGTTCCGGATTGCAGCGGCTACTTTGAGGCGATTCCGAACGATGCCGGGATTCGCGAGAAGTTTTCGTGCCTTTTTCGCATCGTACCGGGCAATCCTCTCAGGATCGAATCCGTCGAACGCCGCGCGATAATTCTCGCGCTTCTTCAGGATCGTGTCCCAGCTCAATCCGGCCTGAGCGCCCTCGAGAATCAGAAACTCGAAGAGAATCCGGTCATCATGAACGGGCACACCCCACTCTTCATCGTGATAGCGAATGGAGAATTCGTTCGATGCCCAGCGGCACCGCTTCATCGTCCTCGCCCGCAAGGTCGCCTAAACAAAGAAACGCTCCGAGCCGCACGCACCAGCCCGGAGCCGCTCGAATCATGCCCGCCAGGGCAAATTGCTTCAGCCGATATGCCGTTGCAGAATCTTGACGATCTGCTCTTTCGGCACCGCGCCGACAATCTGATCCGCCAGTTGGCCGCCTTTGAACACCAGGAGCGTCGGGATCCCGCGGATATTGAATTTGCCGGGAGAGTTCAGATTCTCGTCAACGTTCATCTTGACGACCTTCAATTTTCCGGCGTTCTCGCGGGCGATTTCTTCCACCGTCGGCGAAAGCATGTGGCAAGGGCGGCACCAATCCGCCCAAAAATCCACCATCACTGGCTGGGTATTGCTGGCGTCAATTACTTCAACTTGAAAATTTGCATCACTGACCGCTTGGACGTTATCCGCCATATTTTCCCTCTTCACGGCGGGTCAGAAGCCTCGCTCGGCCCGGCCCGCGCAATTCAATTAGATGAGACTACAGCGCTGGGGATTCTAGCGCTTCTAGCTGCTTCGTAAACATCAACATACGCCGCTGCCGACGCCTTCCAGGAGAAGTCCTTGGCCATCCCGTTGAGCTGGAGCTTACGCCACGCTTTCTGGTCCCGAAAGACTTTGAGCGCCTCACGGATGGAAGCCAGCAAAGCCTTGCTCTTGTACGGCTCGAACTTGAAGCCCGTGCCCGCGCCCGTCTCCGGATTGAACGGCACGATCGTATCGTCGAGGCCCCCCGTGGCGCGGACGATGGGCACTGTGCCGTAACGCAGGCTGTAGATCTGATTCAGCCCGCAAGGCTCGTAGCGCGACGGCATCAGGAACATATCCGCACCCGCCTCGATCTTGTGCGCGACCGTATTGTCGTATGCGATCTTCGCCGCGGCTTTCTCCGGAAACTTCGCCGCCAGCATTTGAAACAGCTTCTCATACTCCGGCTTGCCCGTGCCGAGGACTAACAGCGAAACATTTTCCTGAAGCAACTCGCCCGCAATTTCAGCGATCAGATCGAAGCCTTTCTGCTCGTCAAATCGCGAGACAATCCCGATCAGCGGCTTGTCCATATTCGCCGCGGGAAGCTTGTATACCTCCAGAAGGTCCTTCTTGCACGCTCGCTTGCCATCGAGATTCTGCGCCGAATAATTCTGCGCGATCAGCTTGTCGGCTTCCGGACTCCAAACCGCGTAGTCGACGCCGTTCACAATTCCCGTGAGCCGGTCCGCGCGCTGGCGGATCACGCCTTCGAGCCCGAAGCCGTACTCCGGCGTCTGAATTTCCTTTGCATATTTGCGGCTCACCGTCGTGATCGCATCCGAAAAAATGATCCCGCCCTTGAGGAAATTCACTTTGCCGTAATATTCGAGCGCTTCGAGATTGAAAAGATTTGCCGGAAGCCCCGTCCGTTCGAGCACGCTACGCGGAAAAACGCCGGGATAACCGAGATTGTGAATCGTCAGGACCACGGCGAGCTTGCGCAGAGCCGGGTCTTGCGCGTAAACGGAGCGAAGAAACACGGGTACGAGCGATGTCTGCCAATCGTGGCAGTGAACCACGTCCGGCATCCAGACCTGCTTCGTG
The DNA here is from genome assembly GCA_963838705.1 of uncultured Acidobacteriota bacterium. GTDB lineage: Bacteria > Acidobacteriota > Terriglobia > Acidiferrales > UBA7541 > Palsa-147. The sequence continues at coordinate 979,876 of CAWIRU010000009.1, forward strand.
AATTCAATCGCCGCCCGGCTGAATTCAGCGAATCGTTCGGCGTTATCGGGATAGTCGCTGCCCTTGATGCCGTAAAGTTGGTCGCGATCGAAATACGAAGGGTCATCGACAAAAAAATATCGTACCCGGTTCAGACTCGCGCCCTCGGCAATCGCCGGGTAGCGCAGATCATCGCCGAGCGGGATCGTCAGGCTCGGAATGATCGGCGGCAAAGTCTTGTTGTTGTGATAGCGAGGCAGCAGGACGGCGACGGCATGCCCCGCTTCTACCAGCGCTTGTGGGAGAGCGCCAACGACGTCTGCCAGTCCGCCCGTTTTCGAATACGGCAAGCCTTCTGAGGCGACGAAAAGAACCTTCATTCACTCTCCCGAGGACGAAAAACGGTACTGAATCGCGCCACGTTCGTCAAGGGAATCCCCCGCCTCAGGGAATCGTGGAACCTGCTAAACTCGCCGGCGCGATGTCGCGACAAAAACTCGGACAACACTTCCTGGCCGATCGCGGATGGCAAAATAGAATCCTCCAAACGCTGAGCGTCGCCGAAGACGAAATCTGGATTGAAATCGGCGCGGGTCACGGCGAAATGACGGAATTGCTCGCCCAATCGGGCGCGCACGTCTTCGCCGTTGAAACGGACCCGAGATTGGCCGACAGCTTGTGCGAAAAAGCGCCGGAGTGGGGCAACGTCGAAATCGTCGAAGCGGACGTCTTGACCGTCGATTTTCAAAAATTGGCGCCCGGGCGATTTCGCGTCTACGGAAATCTGCCCTATTACATTACGTCACCGATTCTTCGGCGCCTGTTTGACGCCGCCGATCGCATCGCTTCCATTCACATCGTCATTCAGCACGAAGTCGCCGTGCGAATCGCCGCGCAGCCCGGCTGCCGCGATTACGGATATCTTTCCACGCTTTGTCAATTCTTCGCGATGCCTGAAATCATCTTCAAAATTCCGGCCGGGGCGTTCAAGCCGCCGCCGCGCGTGACATCAGCGCTCCTGCACATGGCGCCTCCCGGCGAGCGCTCGACTCTCGGAGTCCGGGACGATTCGCATTTTCTGGAGTTTCTTCAGCGCTGCTTCGCCCACAAGCGAAAGACGCTCCGAAATAATTTGCGCGAATTGCTAACCGACGCTCGAATCGCCGCCGCCCTCAAGTCGTGCGGCTTAAAGCCCGACGCGCGCGCCGAGCAATTAAACCTGTCGCAGTTTGCCGCTCTCTACGCCGCAACTTCAGGGGATTGATTCCCATGCGGATCGCTAATCTTCCGGCTCAAGATGGTGGATGACCGTCCGCAGGCGATCCGGAAAATCCGTCATGATTCCGTCCACGCCGGCCGCGATCACCCGCCGGATTTGATCGGGCTTGTTGAGTGTCCACGTCGCAACCTGAAGATCGGAGAGATGCGCCTCATTCACCAGATCCTGCGAGATCAAATCCCCTCGCGGGCAAAGCTGGCGCGCGCCGACGCCAACCGCCGTCTTGGTGGTGTCCGGCCGCAGTTCTTCGACTAGCAGCCCGGTCATGATGGTGGGATCGTGCTTGCGAAGGCCGTCGAGCGTCGGAGGATCAAACGAAAGCACGATCGATCGCGCGACATCCCCCGCGCCGCGCAGCGCCGCCGCGAGCGCGTGGTGCATGCCCCAGGCCGCTTCATACTTGATCTCGAGATAGAACACGACGTCATGCTCGCGCCCAAACGTAAGGATTTCTTCCAGCGTCGGGATGCGTTCACCGATGAAACTGTGGTCGAACCAGCGCCCCGCATCGAGTTCTTTCAATTCGGCAAGCGTCATGTCACGAACGGCGCCGGCGCCGTTCGTCGTGCGCTGAAGACTTGCATCGTGAATCGCGACAAACTGCGCGTCGCGCGTCAGATGCAGATCAGTCTCAATGAAGGTCGCGCCCATCTCGACAGCAACTCGAAATGCCGCCAGTGTATTTTCCGGCGCGTTTCCGGAAGCTCCGCGGTGGGCGATGATCCAGGGCTGGCGCATCGGGCGCTATCCTAGCAGAGTCGCGGCCACGCGTTCACGTCCCACAATGCGAGGTTGCTTCGCAAGCAACGCTTTGTGAAATTGCTAACGAACTGATTCCGGAAACGGATTGGTTTGGCATCGGATCCTGCCTCCGCTTCACTTCCGTCGCTATCGTCGTCCACACTGCCCACCCGCAAAAGATTTCGCTTTTCCGATACCCCGCTTCCTCGAATAATGGCAACCGTCCGTCATCGCCGTCGGCAGGCCGTGCGACTAGATCGAATTCCATAATGTAAGGTATTTAATAACAGAGAGATACGGGAAGCGTCCTCATCAGTCTAGCGCACCCCCTTTTTGGCTGCCCGATTGCCCCTTCCTAATCAGCGTAGAGACCTTGCACTCGCCTCGAGCGCGGCAACAAAGCCGCTGTAACGAAGCGAACCAAGGTCAGCCCGGTTCGGTTCCGGGCGCGGTTCTGCGGCCCGATTAGGAGGGCGCGTGGCACTGTTGGTTCTATTGGTTGTTGCGATGATCGTCGGCCAGACTTGGATTGACTGGCGCGAGACGCGGCGCCAGTGCACCGTCCCGGAATGGGCAAGCGGCCTTGCGCTAGCGGCCCTCGTCGCGACACCCCTTACAGCCGGCACCTCTTTCGCCTCGATGTGGTATCAGAACTCTCTCGGGCTCAATGGAACCGGCATCAGCGCGTGGTTCTGGTTCGAGGCTGGATTCGCGTTGTGCGCGATGGGAATTGTGATCGCAGCCACACGCAAGAAGCGCCTGCGCACGCTCATCATTCTTTCGAGTGTCCTCACCGTTGCGCTGTGGTTTAGCCTGACATACTTCTCCTGAACGATTCCCGTTCTGAATCGGACGTTATTCTTCGCCAATCGTCGCCTCGTGGCTGGCGAATCCGCGCTCAGCAAGAGATGCCGCACACGATACGGTTCCCCGTGCATTCCTTGCCGCGTCCAGCCTCGTTTGCCATACTAAAAATCATGAAGCGCTTGCTCGTGGTCTCGGCTGCCGTTCTTGTCCTCGCTGTGGCGCTGGGCGCAGACACTTTGCACCTGAAAGACGGCAGCACCGTCACCGGCGTGATCGTCGGATTCGACCAGAACTCCTTCAAAGTAAAAACGAGCTACGGCTTTGCCGTTGTCCGCCGGGATGCGGTGGTTTCGATAGACGTCGCCGAAGGTGGTTCGGGCGCTGAGAAAAAGCCCGCCGCGGAAAAGAAACCCGCCGCGCCGCCTACGACGCCGCCCGCGGAGAAACCAACTGCTACGGCTCCGCCGCCGGCGCCGGTTCAACCGGCAGTGAAGCCCGCGATCTCATCCCCGCCGCCGCAACCGGCGTCAGCCTCGGCAAATCCTCCACGCCCGCCTGAGAAGACTGACAGCGCTCCGAGGCCCGCGCCAAGCGCGAGCGCGCCAAAGTCCGCCGCTCCGCCCGCCGCAAACCCGGCCGGAAATCCGCCATCCGCCGCTGTTAAGCCCCCTGTGGCCGCCGCGAAGCCCACGGCACCGTCCAAGCCCGCCGACGAGCCGATACGCGAAGAGGCTTCCGGAAATTCCTATTCGAACCTTACCTATGGCTTTCGGATGTATAAGCCCCCGACGTGGGAAATTGTAGAAGGGGCGCGTGCGACCCTCCCGGGCACCATTGCGGCGCTCGGCACCCAGGACGAAACCACTTATCTGCTCATTGGCACAAGCCCGCAGACAGGCTCGCTCGACGCCGACCTCAAGTCGTCCGACAAAAAACTGAGGGAGATGTTCGACAATTACCGCCCGCTCGGAGACGATCGCTTGACGATTTCGGGCATCGCGGCAGTCGAGCGCAAATTCCGCGGAAGCATTGAAACTCACGAGTGGTCCGGCGTCGTCGTTTTGCTCGAGCGCCAAAAGCAGACCTATACAATTCTCGGAATGACCGTCGCGAATTCCGATCTCGTTCAGATTCAGGAAAACGTAATCCGTCGCGCGATTTCCAGCCTTCAATTCAACCCATAAGCCCACACCCGCACGGCTCAGAAATCAAGGGAATCAGAATGAGTTAGTCGAATTCGTGCTTGGGAGGAGTCTGTTGCGGCCCGACGCGCCCAGCCACGATATCGGCTCGCGAATAATTCTCTGCGCGAACCGGCGAGCCGCCAATCCGCCGTAGCATTGAAATCTGGCCGATGTGCGTCAGCGCGTCGGCAATTGCAGCCTGAAACAGCTTTTCAGGCGAGGCGCCGAGCGTCGCGTCCGACGCGAGATACTCGTCGTACGCCGCGAGGCTCGCGAAAAATCGGGCCACGTCCTCATTCCATTCGCGCGGCTTCGTCCCGTTCCAGGTTTCCTTACCCTGCGCGACGCTAAGCGCCCAATCGAATAAATCGCAAATGTGGGAAAGGATCTGTCCGGGAGTGCGGCTGCCTTCGGCAACCTGGAATTGAGAAAAGCCTGGCGGGGCTTCGCGAAGCGCCTTGCCACCGCGATAAGCTACCGTCGCAACCGTGTGCCGCAGAAGCTCGCGGGCCGAATCGCTGCTCGTCGCCATCGTCGTTGCTCCTCCCGCAGCCCGCACGCGCGCGAGACGCGCCGCGCGCTCAACAACCGGCCGGCGCCTAGAATTTCGTGACTTCGCTGAAGTGGAAGTCGCGCACCTTCATCGCCGGCACTACCATCTCGAACGATTCTTCACCCGCCGCGCGGACCGCTTCTCCCAGCATTTCCACGTTCGACAGCATTTCAATCATGCTTTGATTGAAGCGAAAATTGCGAATCCCGCCGGAAATTTTGCCGTTTTCGACCAGGAACGTGCCGTCGCGCGTCATCCCCGTCAGAATCTTTTCGTAAGGATCCACTTCGCGGATGTACCAGAGCCGCGTGACGAGGACGCCGCGCTCGGTCGAGCGCACCATTTCGTCCACGTTTGCCTTCCCTCCCGTAAAGACCAAATTCATCGGCGCTTCGCCATATTCGTTCGGCAGCGAGAAGCCGTGGCCCGTCGGCTTCGTCTTCATTTTTTTCGCGGTCGCGCGCGCGTAAACCAAATTCCGTGGCACGCCGCGATCCACGAGCTGGACTTTCTGCCGCGGCACGCCTTCGCCGTCGAACGGCGTTCCCAGTTGTAGCGGGTGGTAGACGTCGTCCCAAATCGTGATGTTTTCGCCGAAAAGTTTCTTGCCGATCCGGTCGGTAAACATCGAGCGCTTGTCCAGGACCGCGGTCCCGGCGAAATCGTAAAACAGAAATCCGACAAGATCGAGCACGGCCGCCGGCTCGAGGATCGTGGTGTACCGTCCGGCCGGAATCTCCTTCGGCCCGCGCGATGCAATGCCCTTGCGGCTCGCCGAAGCGCCGAGAGCGTCGGGATCGATGTCCGCGATATCCGGCGAGTTCGCTTTCGCCCAGCCCGAGGAATCATTCTCCATGATCGTGACGGAAAACTCCGCCCGCGTCTGTTCGTAATGCGCGAAGAATCCGCGTGAATTCGCGAACGCCGTCTCCACCATTCCGGTGGAAAAAATGCCAGCCGCAGTCTGCTTGGCGCTGGCCGTGGCCTTGCAAACACGCGCGACAGCGCGTGCTCTCTCCGCAGGTGTCGCGGTCGCGGTGGCCGGGAAGTAGCGCGCGACCTTCTCGAGCTTCTGCTGCTTGAGCATCGGCAGCAAATCGGGATTCTTCGGCTGGAAGCGCGCCAAATCCGCGGCGGCCGCAACCACGCGTCGCAGCGACTCGTCGTCCGTCTTGTTCGTCGTAGCGCGCGCCGTCCGGCCGTCAACCACCGTCCGCACGGAAACAGTCAGATTCTGCTCGGCGACGTTCTGGTGGATCGTGTTATTCGCGAATCGAGTGAGCGCATCGGTAACGGCGCCGATATCCACTTCCGTTTCGTCGGCATCGCTAAATTTGAGGACTCGCTCGGCGAGCCTGCGCAGCTCCGCTGGCCCCAGCCGGTGTTCGGCTGCAACGGCTCCGCTGCGCGAGCGCGCGGCGCGCTTTTGCTTCCCCGCCGATTTTTTCTTTGCAGGTGACATTTATTTCGCGAATGCCACGCCGATCTTGACGTTCCGGAAGCGCGACGGCGATGCGCCATGGCCCGTGCCCATCGTCTGCATCGGCTGACCTTTGCCGCAATTTGGCGTGCCCCAGAGCGTCCAGTGCTCGCGCGAGCAGATCGCGTCGCAGCTTCCCCAGAATTCCGTTGTGATGCCACTGTAACTCGGATTCTTGATCATCCGCCCGATCTTGCCGTGCTTGACCTCCCATCCAATCTCAGTCGAAAACTGGAATTGGTAGCGGCGATCATCGATGGACCAAGACCGGTTCGTGGACATCAGAATCGCGTCATCCGTGTCCGCGATCAGGTCGTCGTATTTCCACGAGCCGGGAAGCAAGCTGACATTCGTCATGCGAATGATGGGCAGGTAGTGCCAGCTTTCGGTGCGCATTGTGCCGCCCGAGCGTTTTTCGCCAATGGCAGCGGCCGTTTCGCGATTGCTCAGATATCCGGTGAACAATCCATTCGTGATGATCGGGGTGCACTGCGCCGGGACACCTTCATCGTCATAGCCGAACGTGCCGAGGCCCGGCCCGTGTTCGAGCCGCGCATCCGCGACCACGTTGACGATGTCCGATCCATACCGAAGCGTTCGCAGTTTGTCGAGCGTCAGAAAACTCATTCCTGCAAAATTGGCTTCCATGCCGAGCACACGGTCGAGCTCGATCGGATGCCCGACGGACTCGTGAATCTGCAATCCGAGCTGCGCGCTCTCCAAAATAATTGTGGAAGTGCCTTCGGGACACTGCGGCGCGGAATGCAGCGCAACCGATTCTTCCGCGATTCGCTGCGCGTTGCCGACGAGATCGAGCGATTCCACGAGCTCGTATCCCTGCTGCATGTGCTGGCCGCCGAAGCTATTCGGGTAAGACCGCTTCTGAATTTCGCTGCCTGCAAAAGTTGTCGCGACGATGCCCGCGCCCGAGAGCATCTTGATCTGATGAATTGCCGAGCCTTCCGTGGACGCGTAAAACTGCTCGATCCGCCGAAACGACATCGAGCCTTCGGCGAGAGTGACGCCCTTCACCTTTCGCATTTCCTTGTCGGCTGCGAGCAGCACGTCAATTTGGCGCTCGACCGGAATGCGGAACGGATCTTTGATGAACGGGCCCTGCCAGGTGTCTACGTGGGCGATCTCCGGAGCCAGTACGGCATCGTGCGTCTTCGCGAGCGCCGATGCCTTGGCAATCGCGACGGCCTCGGCGGCGCAAGCTTGGATGCCCTCGCGCGTCATGCGGTCCGTGGCGGCAAAGCCCCACGCGCCGCCGGCAATCACGCGTATCCCGATGCCAAGCGATTCGCTCTCGGAGAGGTTCCCTACTTCGCCGTTCTTGGTCGAGACATCGCGGTGGCGAATGTCCATGACGCGCGCGTCGGCATACTTCGCGCCGCGCACTTTCGCGGTTTCAATTGCCCAGTTGGCCCAGTCTCGCATTCGCAGATTGCCAATTTCGTGATTGCAGGATGAATGTACTGCTCGTATCAGCTGTGCTGAAGTTCGCCCGGTTGAATCGTTCCCAAACGCCAACCCATTCATTCGTAGCGCCGGCATCTTGTTTACCCTGAGCCTCGAAGGGCCGGCGTCTTTGACTTCCGTTCCAACAGCCGCAGATGCTATCTGTCAGCTACCGCATCTACCGCGAATATCGTTGCGCTCTTATCAGGACGATTACGTGCCTTCGTCCCACGAAGTCAGATAGTGCTCTTGCTCCGCCGTGAGCTTATCCAGTTGCACGCCCATCGATTCGAGCTTCAACTTCGCGATCTGCCTGTCAATCGCTTCCGGCACGGAGTAAACCTGCGGTTTCAATTCAGGGGCGTGCTTGATCAAGTGCTCGACCGAAAGCGCCTGGTTCGCAAAGCTCATATCCATCACAGAAGCGGGATGCCCCTCGGCCGAAGCAAGATTGATGAGCCGGCCGTCGCCGAGGAGATACAGTTTGCGCCCGTCCTTCATCACGTATTCATCCACAAACGGCCGCGCCTGCTTCTTCGCGCTCGAAAGTTTGTCGAGCGCCGTGATATCAATCTCAACGTTGAAGTGCCCGGCATTCGCCAGCACCGCGCCGTCCTTCATATTGTCGAAGTGCTCCGCCGCGAGCACGGATTTATCGCCGGTTACGGTGACGAAAATGTCGCCGATTTTCGCGGCTTCGCTCATCGGCATCACGCGATAACCCTCCATGACGGCCTCGAGCGCGCGGACCGGATTGATCTCAGTGACGATTACGTCGGCGCCGAATCCCTTCGCGCGCATGGCCAAGCCGCGCCCGCACCATCCATATCCCGCGACGACGAACTTCAGTCCCGCAATCAGCAGATTCGTCGCGCGCAGGATGCCGTCTATCGTGGATTGTCCCGTGCCGTAGCGATTGTCGAACAGATGCTTCGTTAGCGCGTCGTTCACGGCGATGATTGGATATTTGAGCGTGCCGTCTTTCGACATGGCGCGAAGCCGGATCACGCCCGTCGTCGTTTCTTCCGTTCCGCCAATGACGTCCTTGATGAGGTCTGTTCGCTTCGTGAGCAATTGCGTGACGAGGTCCGCGCCATCATCCAGCGTGATTTGCGGCTTGTGATCCAGCGCCGCGCTGATATGCGCGTAATACGTGGCGTTGTCCTCGCCTTTAATGGCAAATGTCGGAATGTTGTAATCCTTCGTCAACGACGCTGCCACATCATCCTGCGTTGAAAGCGGATTCGACGCGCACAGGACAAGCTCGGCGCCGCCATCGCGCAGCGTGATGGCCAGGTTCGCCGTCTCGCTCGTAACATGCAGGCAGGCGGACATGCGAATGCCCTTGAGCGGCTGATCCTTGATGAATTGTTTTCGAATCAGTTGAAGTACGGGCATGTGCTGATTTGCCCATTCAATCTTTCGTTTTCCGCGCTCCGCCAGGGCGAGGTCCTTCACATCACCGGCGAGTTTTGGTGCTGTATCCACGAAATTATCTCCTGAATTGTAGTCGCGAAGGGGTCAGCCGCGCGAAACCGCCACGGCGCCGCGCGAGGCCGTTTCGTTGCGGATCTTCTCGGCCTTGTCGGTGCGTTCCCAAGTGAAGCCCGGCTCGCTCCGGCCGAAGTGGCCGTACGTTGCCGTCTGCAAATAGATTGGCCGCCGAAGATCGAGAGCGTCAATGATGCCCTTTGGCGTGAGCGAGAAATTCGAACGAACGATTTCGGTGATTTGAAAATCCGGAATCACTCCGGTGCCGAACGTATCCACCATCACGGAGACGGGCTCTGCCACGCCTATGGCGTACGCGAGCTGGACTTCCACTTTTCGCGCGACTCCCGCCGCCACAAGATTCTTCGCGACGTAACGCGCCATGTAGCACGCCGAGCGGTCCACCTTCGTTGGATCTTTGCCCGAAAGCGCTCCGCCACCGTGACGGCTGTATCCGCCGTATGTATCCACGATAATTTTGCGGCCCGTTAACCCGGCATCGCCCATCGGCCCTCCAATGACGAAGTTGCCGGTGGGATTGATATGATACTTCGTGCGCGAATCAACCATCGCGGCCGGAAGCACCGGGTCAATCACTTCTTTCCGAATCGCTTTCGAAAGCTCTTCATGAGAAATCTTGTCGCTGTGTTGCGTGGAAATCACCACGCAATCCACGCGCGCCGGGCGGCCGTCAATGTATTCGATTGTGACTTGGGATTTTCCATCGGGCCGGAGGAACTTCAGGATTTCTTTCTTTCGAACTTCGGCAAGGCGGCGGGTCAAATGGTGCGCGAGTTGGATTGGCATGGGCATCAGCTCGGGCGTCTCGTCGCAAGCGAAGCCGAACATTAGCCCCTGATCGCCCGCTCCGCCGGTATCCACTCCCATGGCAATATCGGCCGATTGTTTCTTGATGGAACAAATGATGCCGCAGGTCTCGGCATCGAAGCCGTATTTTGCGCGGTCGTAACCCACATCTTTGATCACCTTGCGCGCCACGCTGTCGAAATCCACGTAGCATTTCGTCGTGATTTCGCCGGCAATCACCACAAGGCCGGTCGTAACCAGCGTCTCGCACGCGACCCTGCCGTACGGGTCCTGCTCCATCACTTTGTCGAGGATGGCGTCGGATATCTGGTCGGCAATCTTGTCCGGGTGACCTTCCGTCACGGACTCAGACGTAAACAAAAAGCGCTCTTCGGATGCTCTCAAAACAATCTCCTGGAATGCGAAGTATTGGCTATCGCTCTGGCGTCAAATTCGTTTTTCGCGCGGGGAACGCCAAAAATGGAACGTAACATGCACTCTGATTAGTGTCAACGCTTTGTCCTGAAACGAGTTAAACGCGCCTTAAACGGGCATATTCCGGGCTGATTTGCGACGCCCCTTGCTTGGAGCCGCCTCACTCGGTGGGAGCCCCCTGCTTTATCAGGGGTAGCTGGACTTTAGTCCAGCGAAACAAAGCCTTCGTTTTATAACGGGCTTTAGCCACGGGATTCATTCGACCCGCCCTACTCCTCCACGACCGGCACCAAGCTCCCCCCCTTGCGCCGCGCCATGAGGTAAGCGCGCATGAAGTCGTCAATGTCGCCGTTCAGCACCTTGTCCACGTCGCCGCGTTCCACCTTTGTCCGATGGTCCTTGATCATCTGGTAGGGCTGCAGCACGTACGACCGGATCTGGCTGCCGAAGCTGATATCCCCTTTGCTTTCATCCAGTTTCTTCAGCGCCCCTTGCCGCTTCTCGAGCTCGTGCTCGTAAAGCCGCGAACGCAGAATCTTCATGGCCATCTCGCGATTCTTGTGCTGGCTGCGTTCGTTCTGGCACTGCACGACGATCCCGGTTGGCAAATGCGTGAATCGAACGGCCGATTCCACCTTGTTGACGTTCTGCCCGCCATGCCCGCCAGCTCGAAATGTATCTATCCGCAGATCTTCCGGTTTGACCACCACTTCAATCCGGTCGTCAATTTCCGGAATCACGAACACGGAAGCAAACGATGTATGCCGCCGCGCAGCCTGATCGAAAGGCGAAATCCGCACCAGCCTGTGAACGCCGGTCTCGCTCGACAGCAGTCCGAACGCGTTCTCGCCCTCGAACCGGATTGTCGCGGTCTTGATTCCCGCTTCTTCACCCGGCGTCGAATCGAGTATCGTCGCCTTGAATCCTTTCGATTCCGCCCAGCGCAAATACATGCGCATCAGCATCTCGGCCCAATCTTGCGATTCGGTGCCGCCGGCTCCGGGCTTGATCGTCATGATGGCGTTCAGGGCATCGGTCTTGCCGGAAAGCAAGGTCTTCGTCTCGAGGTCGGCGACATATACGTCCGTGGACTTCAGCTCGTTGGCGATATCGGCGACGAGCGATTCGCGCTGCTCCGCATTCGTTTCTTCATGCGCGAGGTGAAAATAAGTATCGAGATCGCTCACGGCTCGGCTGAGTTTCTCGTCAGCCGCAAGGCGCCCTTCGACCACCTTGCGTTCCTGCAAGATACCCTGCGCTTTTTCCGGATCGGACCAGAAATCGGGTTGGCTGACTTTTTCTTCGAGCGAGGCTAGCTGCTTCTGGTTGTCGGGAACGTCAAAGATAACTCCGGACGAGCTCGAGGCGGCTCCTGAGCTCCGAATATTTGTGTTCGAGGTCTTCGAGGTGATCAGCCATCTGGAATTATTAACTCCCAATTCCGCTCAGCGAATTCGCCGCTACGAATGGCGGCGATGTTTCTGTTTCACTTTCGTCCGTGCCACAGACGCTTCCGGCGCTTCACTCCGCGCGGGCCTCATCACGATAAATCGCGCGAGTATGAGGATTGACGCGATCAAGCTCAACCACGCGATCCAGTCACCCCACAGCGAGTACAACGTCCGGTCGCTTCGAAAATCGTATGGCGCGTCCAATTCGCCGCGCACATCCGTCGCCATCGCGGCTACGATCCTACCGTACGGATCAACGGACACAGTGTAGCCGTTATTCGTGTCGCGGAGCATCCATCGGCGACTTTCGACAGCGCGCACTCGCGACATCATTAAATGCTGCGGCGGCGCTGCCGATCGTCCGAACCACCCATCGTTCGAAATGTTGATCAACAGCTCGGCGCCGTTTCTCGCAAAGTTCGCGATTTCCGACGGAAAAATCGCTTCGTAGCAGATGAACGTTCCGAAGCGGCCGCCGGGCAATTGGCCAACGCTGTACTCGGTTCCCGGCGTGAAGTCGGAGATATCGGCGGTCAGGCGACCGGCAAACGTAATCCACTGCCGCAACGGCACGTACTCGCCGAAGGGCACCAAATGAATTTTATCATAAGTGTAGATTCGTACTCCGGAAGGGTTAAGCAGCACCGCGCTGTTCGTCGCTTCCAATTGCTTCCCCAGGCTCAGTTTCCACGCCACCACGCCGAGAAGAAAATATTGGCCGGAATCGCGGGCGATGCGTTGGACGCGCACGCTAAATTTTGAATCCTGAAGGCTGAATGGCGCGGGTACTTCCGGCCAGATGATGACTCCCGGCTCCCTGCGCGCCGCGTCCACGCTGATCTTTTCGAGATCGTCCAACTCCCCGGCGTGAATGTCCAGCCAGTTGTCCGGATAATGTTCGGATTGCGGAAAGTTCGTCTGAACGAGGTGCGCCAAATATTTTCCCGAAGGCTTCGGCACAAAGTGAGGCCCGGCGAGCGCAATGAGAATCAGAGCTGCGGCGGCGGTTCCAAGCGAGGTCCATCCCCGGCGGCTGCGAGTTATGACGGCCCACGCCAGAAGCGCGTTGAACGCGGCGATCCCAAATGACAATCCAAAAATCCCCGTCAGCGGGGCGAGTTGCAAAAAAGCGAGATTGCCGCTCGCCGCGTACCCGGTGAGATTCCACGGGAAGCCGATATACGGAAGATGCGTGCGCGCGAATTCGAGCGTCACCCACAGAAATGGCGCGATGATAAACGGTGCCGTGCTGCTCTTGCGGCTGAGCCACGCGAGGCTGGTCGAAAACGACGCCAGAATAATTCCGCCCGCGATCCCAATCAGCAGCACGACTCCCGCCGCGTCGAAAGGCTCCACGTCGCCATACTGCCGGATGACCACGGCGATCCACGGCAGACACGTCGGGTAGAAAACGATGCCATGCAGAAATCCGTAGAGCGGCGCATCGCGCAGGCCCGCGCCCACTGATGCGAAAATCAGCAGCGCAATCGCGACCCACGCCAGCAACGCCAAATTGTAGTCAGGGAAAGACAGTGCCAGGAAAAATCCCGACGCGATCGCGAGAACGCTGCGCAGGGGCCCCGATAGCTTCATTCAGCGTTTACGATGGCTTGCATTCCGCCAACGGAAGGATAGGCAATGAAACCCGCTACCTATCGGTATTTGCTACCAGTTTCAATATAGCCTTCTGGATCATCGGAAACCAACTTAGACCATCTAGAACCAAAAATCCAGCCCGCTCTCGGCGACAGCGGCGGCAATCCATCTACGAAAGCCTATGAAATCGCTCACAAGCCGAGGAACGATTTCGAATCATAGCAACTTTACAATATCGAGCGAGTTCACCCGCGCGCGATCAACTGTCAATCCCCAATGCAGGTGCGGCCCGGTCGCTCGCCCGGTGGCGCCTACTTTTCCCAGAACGCCGCCAACACTGATCTCATCACCAGCCTTTACGTCGAACGAACTAAGATGTCCGTAGAAAGTGTAGACGCCCAATCCATGATCCACGATCACGGTATTTCCAGAAAAGTACAGCGGCTCGGCGAGTACCACGCGCCCGCGCTGCGCCGCATGCACTGGCGTGCCGGCCGGCGCTGCGAAATCCACCCCCGAGTGGGGAGAAGAAGGCTGTCCATTCAACACTCTCCGCTTTCCGAAATTGCCGCCCGTCGTTGCTCCCGCGATCGGTATTCGAAACTGACCATTCCAGAGCTTTTCCGGCGTCACAGCGGCAAAAATCTCTCGCAATCTCCTACGCTCCGCCTCCGCACGCGCAACCTGCTCCAGATTAGGTTCTACGAACTGCGACGCCACCTTCAACTCTTCAGTGGCAAACCGGCCCTCTTTCACTTCCAAACCCACGGTGCATGTAAAGAATTCGCCATCAACGGTCTTGGCCGTGACTACGAAGTCTGCCTTTCCGCTCGCATGCTCGAGGTCAATTCCGAGTAACGCCTTCCGCGCATCGAAATCAGTCTTACCGGCGCTCTCCGCGCGCCAGAACGGAATCTCGCTGCCATCCCATTGACCGCTAACTTCTGCAAGTTGGTTGGCGCTCCGGATTTCGACCAATTGCAAGCTCCCTTGACTTGGCTCCATCGAACTCAGTCGCAGCTCTACGCCGTGCGCACATTCGTGTTCTATCCAAGGTTTCCCAGCGATCTTGCGCGGCACCCTCTGCACGCCCTGCGCGATCGCGACGGACGGTATGAAGGCTGCTAGTTGCATGGACATCGGCCAGCCCGTGTTCTGGAGATTAAGTCCCGATACAGAAACAACAAGCATCATCCACAATTTGCGGGGAATCAGTCGATAGGGTACGAGCTTCGATGCTAGGACTTTCTTCACTCAGCGTTTAATGATGGCTTTGAATCCGGCATGATCAAGAGAATCTTTCGCACGCTCGGCCGCTGGCAGGTCGGCGTAGGGCCCTACCTGAACGTGGTAGAGTTTGTCGCCTGTGGGCGTCGCGACGAAAGACGGAAAATGCTTCTGTTGCGCCGCATCGGCCATTGCCAATGCGTCTGTTTCCTTGGACAAGGCCGCGAGTTGAAGTATCACCGCTCCGTGCGGAATTCGCGGCGGCTGAAAACGGCGCAATTCGGCCGAGGTAGCGTTCACAGGAACCGGCTTCGCTACGGGCTGCGTGGGCCGCGAAGTCTCTGCGTCGTGCTGCACCTGGTTAGCAGTTGAAGAATTGGGAGAAGCGACAGCAGGCGCAGATGCCGGCGCCGTCGTTGCGGGCGCCGGTTCCGAGGGCTGCAAACGGCTCGAAGTCTTTCCGTCATAAAAATCCCATTCGCGGTCCGGTTGCGGCGTCACGCCGTCCGCCGGCTTCGGAGATATGGGCGACACTCCAGTCACGATGTCGCGAGTTGACGCCGAAGCATGAAGCGGCAACGGCGGGCCGAGTTGCGTGCGGCCCATAACGTAACCGAGGGTGAAGAACACGCTGCACAGCAACACTACCCCCAGGAACAATCCAACGAGGTGACGGCTCTCGAGCACCCGGTCACCCCCTCCGCGCTTTCCGTTTCCGCCGGCCACTTTTATTTATTTCCCCCCATCGACTTCGTCCACTGCTGGATCATGTCAATCGGCAACGGGAAAACAATTGTCGTGTTTTTCTCGGTGCCGATTTCCGTCAGCGTTTGCAGGTAGCGAAGTTGGATCGAAGCGGGCTGAGTCTGAAGAACCTGAGCCGCCTCGGCCAGCTTCGTCGAAGCCTGCATTTCGCCTTCCGCGTGAATAATCTTCGCCCGGCGTTCGCGCTCCGCTTCCGCCTGTTTGGCGATGGCGCGCTGCATGTTCTCCGGGATATCGACTTGTTTGACCTCAACCTTCGTTACCTTGATACCCCAAGGCTCCGTATCCTGGTCAAGGATTACTTGTAACTTGGCGTTTACCTTTTCGCGCTCTGACAAAATCTCGTCCAATTCGAACTGGCCGACCACGCTGCGCAAGTTCGTCTGCGCGAGCTGCGAGGTCGCATAGAGATAATTTTGTATCTGCGAAAGCGCGCGATTCGCATCCACCACGCGGAAGTAGCAGACCGCGTTCACTTTCACCGAGACGTTGTCGCGCGTGATCACGTCCTGCGGCGGAACATCAAGCGTCTCGATTCTCAAAGAAATCTTCGTGAGCTTGTCGATCGGCCACGCCACGAATCGCAGCCCGGCGCCCTTCGGCTCCGGCGACATTCGCCCGAGCCGCAAGATCACTCCGCGCTCCCATTCCTTGATCACATTCACCGAATTGAAAATCCAGATGAGAAAAATAAAAACCGCAACAATAGACAACGTTTGAGCAAACGGCATTGAATTCTCCTTAGACTTGAATCACGCGCGAGGATGAATCGCCGACGCGTCCACCGGCTCGACGTGCAGCGTCAATCCCTCGACCCGGCGCACCCGCACGCGCGCGCCCTGCGGGATAGAACTCGCGGCGTGCGCGCGCCAAAGTTCCCCATGCACGAAGACCATTCCATTTTGCGAGCCCACTTGCTCTCTGACTTCTCCGACCTCGCCGACCAGTTCCTCGCTGCCCGTGGACGTCTTCCACGCGCGCGAGCGCATCACGAGCCGCATCAGCAGAATCACGATCACCGCGAATGGAATCGTTACCCCGAGCGATGCGCCGAGACTCACGCCCATTCCCGTCAACGGCGAGCGGACCAGCATCAGCGCGCCGAGGACCATCGCGGCAACGCCGCCGACGCCGAGCACTCCGTGCGTCGGAAATTTCGCCTCGAGAATGAAAAGCGCGAGCGCCAGCAAGATCATCAGTAGTCCCGTGAGATTCACCGGCAAAAGATGCATCGCGTACAGCGCGAGCAGCAGCGCAATTCCGCCGATGACGCCGGGAGCGAACATTCCGGGATGCGTGAATTCCGCGTAAAGCCCGAGCACTCCGACGATCAGAAGAATGAAAAACACATCCGGCTGCACGATCCTCGATAGAAATTTCTCGCGCCCCGTCATCTCGATTGCCGTCGCCACTGGCGAGCCGAGATCGAGCTTCACTTTCGAACCGTCAAACCGCGTGATCGTCCGACCGTTGAGCGCCGCAATCAACGCTTCCTGCGACGGCTCGATGAGATCAATCAATTTTCCGTCGAGAGCTTCCTTCTCGCTGAATGCTTTCGCGTCGGAAACAGCGGTTTCCGCGAGACCGAAGTTTCGGCCGCGTTGGCTCACATAGCTTCTGAGATACGCTTCGGCTTCGTTCACGATTTTGTGGCGCATCGTTTCGTCAATCTGCACCGACGAGCCGGCAAATATCATGACGGGCGACGCCGCGCCAGTGTCCGTTCCGGGCGACATCGCGGCCACATCCGCGGAGAGAAGAATGAAGAATCCAGCCGACGCCGCGCGCGAACCTGTAGGCGACACGAACGTCACCACCGGCACGGGCGACGCCAAAATCTTGGCGATGATTTGCCGCATCGAGGAGTCGAGCCCGCCCGGAGTGTCAATCGTGATGAGGACCAGCGACGCATGTTCCTGCGCCGCGCGATCAATTCCGTTGACGATGTACTCGGCAAGAACCGGCTCGATCTCGGAGTCAATTCGAAGCTTCACAATCGCCGCGTGCCCGGAAGCGGCCGGCACAGATTGTCCGGTTGGGGGCGCTTGGGATTGTGCAGCGAGAATCGCTGTTGAGGCGAAGGCGAGAGTCAGGAGAACCAGCGCGAAAATTACGGCGCTACCGCAGACAGTTTTACGGTACATCTCGGCCCGCATTATAGCAGGAGTGGGCTACCAAGGACTGCAGGGCGCCGTTCGGCGGACGCGGCAGCGTCGGAAACAGTCGAAAGCCTACGTCTGCCGGTCCATCACGGCCTTGAAACGCGGATGATCCCGAAGAGAGTCGAGATCCGTGTCGTGTTTCGCCCAACTCTTGTACCACGCGGCATGCGACATCGCTTTATCGAGACAATCGATCGCTTCTTCCTTCTGACCGAGAAGCGAATACACGCAAGCAATGTTGTAAAGAATTCCGCAGTCCTCCGGATCAATCGCCAGCGCACGCCTGGCCCAATCCAAACTCCGCGCGCGCTCGCCCAGTTGACATAAGTCTGTGGCGCCAAGGTAGAGCGCTCTCGCGTCATCCGGATGCATTTCAAGATGCTTCTCGGCCAACTTCAGAGCGCGCGCGTGGGCTGCCCTCGCTTCCGTGATGCGGTGCAAACCTTCATAGACCATCGCCATCATGCTGGGAGCCTGGTAATCCTCAGGCTTCGCTTCCGAAGCCTTCTGAAAGAGTTCTCCCGCTTTCTCAAGCTTTCCTTGCTGGAAGCATGCCCTCGCGTAAAAGTAATACGCTTCGAAGAGCTTCGAATCGAGACGTATCGCCGTTTCGAATTCAGTTTCCGCTTCGTCGTAGCGCTTGCTTAACGAAATGGCAAGTCCGCGCGCCACGTGCGCCTCGGCGAGACCTGGATCGAGCACCAACGCTTTCCGGCTGGCGTCCTCGGAAGCTTCGATGTTCGCCTTGGTCGCGTCCCAGTACATATAGAGGTACGAATAGCAGTCCGCCACGCCCGCATACGCGCGCGCGTATCCGGGATCAATTTCGATGGCGCGCGTGAACATTTGCCGCGCGAAATCGTAGCCGCGCCGTCGGAATTGATAGAAAAACTGCCGCCCGCGCAAATAGTAGTCGTATGCCTTGACGTCGGCGGTGGGCGCTTTAGCAATCGCTTGCTTCTCCGTTTCGGTCAACTTCACTTTCAACGCGGCGGCAATGCTTTGCGCGATTTCATCCTGAATGGCGAAGACATCTTCGATTTGGCGGTCGTAGCGTTCGGCCCAGACGGAATGCCGCGTCCGCGTGTCCACGAGTTGCGCGGTGATACGCAGGCGGTTGCCGGCCCGGCGGATGCTGCCTTCGAGGACGAACGCAGCGTTCAGTTGCTGGCCGACCTGCGGCGCGCCCGCACCCTTGTCGCGAAACGGAAGGACTTCGGAGCGCGAGAAGACTTGAAGACCATTGATCTTGGCAAGCTCGGTGATGATGTCTTCGGTCATTCCATCGCGGAAATATTCATCATCTTTCGCCGCGCTGGCGTTTTCGAAATAGAGAACGGCAACGGATTTTTGCGCCGGCGCAGATGGAGTGGGGGCCGAAGCCGACCGTCCGGAATCGAGATCGCGTTTGAGCAGTTGCAAATCAGCGCGCAGCTTTCCGGCGCTTTGGTATCTGGCGGAAATATCCTTTTCCAGCAAGCGGTCAATAATTTCCGTGAAGGCGTTGGGCAGCTTTGTATTCACGGTTTTCGCCGGCGCGGGTGCGCGGTTCAAAATGACGTCGAAAATTTCGGCTGAAGTGTTTCCCACAAACGCCGCCTGGCCGGTGCCCATTTCATACAGAACGACGCCGAACGAAAAAAGATCCGTGCGCGCATCGAGTTCGCGGCCGCGAGCCTGCTCGGGAGACATGTAAGCGATCGTGCCGAGGGTCGAGCCGGGGCTGGTGAGGTGGTCCTCCGAAATCAGAGGCGCGGTATCCTGCGTCATCATGGCGATTGAATTCGCCGAGCCGGCCACGATGGTCTTCGCCAAACCGAAATCGAGAATCTTCGCCTGCCCGCGCTGGGTCACAAAAAGATTGGCCGGCTTGATGTCCCGGTGGACGATACCTTTGTCGTGCGCGGCTACGAGCGCATCGGCAATCTGGATGGCGAAATCGAGAGCTTCGTCAAGCGGCATGGCTTTGCCCGACAGGCGGTGTTTCAGCGTCTCGCCGTCGAGATATTCCATCGCGATGAAAAGCCGGCCGCCGTCTTCAGCGATTTCATAAATCGTGCAAATGTTTGGATGGTTCAGCGCGGAGGCCGCGCGAGCTTCGCGGCGGAAACGTTCGAGCGCGGTGGGATCTTTCGCGACTTCTCCAGGAAGAAATTTCAGCGCGACGGGCCGGCCGAGATTCAAATCCTCGGCCTTGAAGACAACACCCATTCCTCCGCCGCCGAGTTTTTCCAGGATTCGAAAATGTGAAATCGTTTGGCCGATCATGCGCGAGTTCGAAAAGTCAAAGTCGCATGTTAGGACGCGGCGGTGGGCAAGTCAATGCCGCGGTGGAGCGGGCGAATACGTGACCGACGCGCTCGACCGCCAAGTTCTTCGGTGGTGCCGTGACGGAATTTGTCTAAACCCGGTCCGTGTTACCACGGACCCTACGATTTCCAAGCGCGCGATTTTCCTGAATCCGTATCCACACGGAGGAGCTTGAGAATAGCGTACTGGATTCCTCGCAGTACTACCGTACCACCGCGACGTGACGTGGAGTCTATTGGCATCGCCGGCCTCCCACTCTAACCTTTGTGGAGTCAAGACGGAGAATCCACATTATGGCTATGACTACTACTGATGGTCCTCCAACGGTGCGAGCCGAGACCGAGCGTTTTGAACGACCTACGGATGCTCTGACGGTGATGTTCGTTGATGCGCTCTTTCGCCAGGCGGCGTCTGATCGCAACGGCGACAATCGCGTTCCGTCAACGGACCGCCGCCAAATCGAAGAAACCACCAGTCTCATTAAGAGATACAACGGGACAGTAGTTAAAACGATCGGCGATTCGTTGATGGCGGAGTTTCCCAATCCTGTTTCCGCCGTGCGTGTGGGGATCGAAATTGAGCGCCAATTGCAGCAGTCCAACCTACGATTTCCCCGGGACAAGCAACTGGATCTGCGAATTGGCATCCACGCGAGTGTGGGCACTTCGAGAGGGATTGATGTGTTCGGCGAATTTGTGAATGGCGCGGTGGGAATCACGAAGCGCGCCGCCGCTGGTCAGATACTCGTTTCTCGCACGGTGTACGAAACAATCTCGCGGGAATCCGATTTGCACTGTCAATGGCTCGGGAAAACGCCCGTTCAAGGCCGAACGGAAGAAGAAGATATTTTCGAAGTGAGCTGGGCCGAAGCGCCTCTGAATATTCCCGCACGGTATGAGGTGCTATCGCACATCGGCACGGGCGGCATGGGGATGGTCTACAAGGTTCGGGACCTGCAAACGAACGAAATCGTGGCCCTGAAGGTATTAAAGCCGGGAATTGCCTCAGACCCAGCGATGCAGGAGAACCTCAGGAGAGAGGTTTGTCTCGCCCGGAAAGTAACGCACAAGAACGTATCCCGAATTCATGAATTCAATCGTTCGAACGGAACGGCCTGCATATCAATGGAATTCATCGAGGGTGAGAGCCTCGCATCCAGATTGCGCCGCATCGGGCCTCTTCCGCCGCGCGAGGCGCTCGAGATCATCCGGCAGATTTGCGGCGGGCTCCGCGAGGCCCACGTGCAGGGAATCGTCCACCGGGATCTGAAGCCTGCAAACATCATCGTGGACCGAAGTGGAAGCGTTAAGATCATGGATTTTGGAATTGCGCGCCTGGTTCATGATGATTCTCAGATGACCGGCACGGTCGCCGGAACTCCCGCCTACATGGCCCCTGAACAGGTGGAGCTCAAACACGTGGATGCGCGCACCGACATTTATGCCGTGGGTCTCCTGCTCTATGAAATGATCGCCGGTTGCCCGGCGTTCTCCGGCGACAATCCTATTGCCGTAGCCGTAAAGCAGATTCGCGAATTTCCGAAGCGCCCCCGGGAAATCGTGCCAAGCATCACAGCCGAGACCGAATCCATAATCTTGCGGTGCTTGCAAAAAGATCCCGCCAAACGCTTCCAGTCGGTGGATGAACTCGAATTGGCTCTGAGGGATGAAGAGGAAGCGAGTCCCGTTGCTGATCGGTGGGCTACTGTAGTCCCGAGAATTCAGCAAGCAGGATTCGCCGTTCAAGAGATTCTGGGCCGCGGCGTAGAACGAGCGAAGCCCGCGTTTCCTTGGTGCGCATCGAAGCTCCGGCAAGCCGGCATCGAAAGCAAGCGAATTGCGCTCGACGCCGCGCGGATCATTCGAGTTTTCGTCCGCGAGCGCGATTGGGGAGCGATCACGGCGGTCCGCTCTCAGCAAGCGCTCGCAGGACTTGGTCTGGTGGTTCTCGTTGGGTGTGCGAT
The DNA here is from genome assembly GCA_963838705.1 of uncultured Acidobacteriota bacterium. Classification (GTDB taxonomy): domain Bacteria; phylum Acidobacteriota; class Terriglobia; order Acidiferrales; family UBA7541; genus Palsa-147. The sequence continues at coordinate 1,001,567 of CAWIRU010000009.1, forward strand.
TGCTTTTGGCCTGGGCCGCAGCGGGAATAGCAAATTGGCAGCCTCTCACTCATCCGCCCTCGCGACAGTCCAGAGCCCAGTTGCCGAGCAAGGTACCCAATCGAGACAGGTAATGGCCGATGTAACGGATGGAGCCGCGCCGCCATCGACTCATCCAGTAGATCTGAATGGCGGGTCGGACTCGCGGTCGGCGGATACATTGCCGTCAAACCGGGCGACGTCCCGCACGAATTCGGCTGATAGCAAAAACACGCGAACTCGGTCGTCCAACGCAAAACATCCGAGTCACGTCGTGGCGTCGAGCACCGCAACCGCAACTGCCGACGAAGTGCAGACTGCGGACGTCAAGCTCGATACGTCGCTGGCCGCTCCAGTAGCGGCGGCACCAGCACCCAAACCGGCGGATAGCGGGAACTTTGTCGTCGGTGCGCCGGGATCGACTCTTACTTACCTCGAAGTCGGATCGTCCAAAGATTCAGCTTGGGCAGACAGCGCCGTGGAAAAGCTCTCCGAATTGGGATTCCATGCCGTTTCCCGGCACAAAGGGCATTTGTGGGTTCAGTCTTACCACGTCGAAGTGGGGCCCTACGCAGATCAGAAGGAGCTCGAAGCCGCCGAGCAGAATCTTGCGGCGCATGGGTTCAAGTCGCATCCCGTGAAGTAAGCGCCGAAGGCACTCGGCTAAATCTCAATCGCGATAGTGAAATTCAAGCTTGATACCGGCGACTTCGATCAAATCGCCGGTTTCGAGTTTCACCGGGCGCTTGACCGGCTTGCCGTTGACTTTGGGAAGCCTTCCAGCCGCGCCGATGTAGTATGAATTGTCGTCCCGCCGGTTGATTTGTGCTGCGGCCTTTGGCGCAAACCAGCCCTGCAGTTTCACCGTAGCCATTGCGGATTTTCCTATTACCGTAAGCTTGTTGGAGAGGGTGTATTCGCTCTGGTCTGTCTTGCCCTTGATCACCACGAGCGTCGCCAGTTTCAGGCGTCCCGGGGCCAACTGAGACCGCTCGCCTTCCGCAGCGAGCTTTTGGACGAAGTCACGCCGCTCTTTCGTATCGAGCATGATTGTTTCATTGATTTGCGGAGCGACAGGAAGCGGCCTCGTCCTGGGAGTCCATACGGCAAAGCCATCCAGCTCGCGGGTATCTTCCACAAGAATGGTGTGCTTACCAATTGTCACGGCATCGCCCGGGTTCAGTGACGTGGACTTCACTCGCTGCCCATTCACGAAAGTGCCGTTCAGGCTGCCGAAATCTTCGAGCATCAGGTGGTCATCCTGACTGAATACTCGCGCATGGCGATTCGACACCGCCGGATTATCAATCACGAGGCCATTATTCGGCGACCGGCCGATGCTTATATCTTTTCGGCCCACGTGCATTTCTTTTACGATGGATTCCCCAAATTTCAGTACCAGTTTCGGCATAATTCTTACCTCTTACGAGTGATCTCCTCGTCTTCCGAGCCATTTTCCCAGCCGCGCCATCCGGGCGAAAGGTCCCGTCCGCCGTGACGACGGGCGAAGAACGATGGCAGTGATGTTGTCACGGCCTCCGGCCCGATTTGCGATGTCCACCAGTTGGTCGGCGGCTTCTTGAGCGTCGTCCACACCTTGCAGGACCGTCGCGATCTGGCTGTCGGAGACCTCGCACGTCAGTCCGTCTGTGCACAAGAGAATTGTGTCGCCTTCCATCAAGAGTTCCTCGGTGACATCCGCTTCAACCTCCGTGTCCACGCCCAAAGCACGGACCAGAACATTGCGCAGACTGCTTCCGCTCCCCTCCTGTTCGGTGATTTCTCCTTGCCGGACCTGCTCGGCTACGAACGAATGATCCTGCGTAAGCTGCTCGAGACCACCATCGCGCAGACGGTAGGCCCGGCTGTCTCCCACATGGGCGACACTCATGCGCTCCCCTTCACAGCGAACGGCCACAATTGTTGCACCCATCCCGCGATGCGCCGCATTCTCCAGTGCCGCCTGCTGGATTGCTTGGTTGGCTAATCGGATGGCGCTCGCCAAGCGATTTGAGGTTTGGGAAACTCCCTCGATGCGCTGGCCAATAAGTGCGGATGCCGAATTGGAGTCGCTTTCGCGGCAATGCGCCAGAACTGTATCCACGGCGAGACGGCTTGCAATTTCGCCGGATGCCAAGCCTCCCATTCCATCGGAGACAACGAACAAGTTGATTTCTGGTGACATCGCGAGGCTGTCCTCGTTATTTTTGCGGACTCGCCCCGTGTCGCTGCGTGCTCCAAATTCCATGTCGTGCGTTTTATCCCAGGATTCCCAATCTTGGCGTTCGAAATCTCTCTGTGTTTCGGACCCCGAATTGGAGTTCACACGGAGCCGGCGTCCCCCCAATGCAAGAGATTATGGCTGCCAATCAGACGCTATCACCTCGCATTACGAGCGTCGAGAAACACGAACAGTTACGTTTTCACAAAAGTTACTTCATGCCGCAACTTATGCGCTGCGCATACTGGACTTCGATGGACTGTAAGCCACTCGGAGCGGGAGCGAGCGACAGACCGGGTTGACCGATATGGTAAATTGCGGCCACGAACTTTTGGGAGGCAGCACGTGAAAGCGCGAATTCTTTACCGAGTCTCTTCTGTTCTTCTGCTACTTTTTGACGCCGGCCACACATCTGGGTTCCCCTGGTCCGATCCCAAGTGGGGAGTGGATCTTGGCTCCTTGCGATCAAGTCACTTTTACATAATGGGGTTCAGCCGGACCTATTGGGATTTTTATGTCGGGTTCGGTCTCTTTGTCAGCGTGTTTCTTTTGCTCGCGGCGATATTGGCATGGCAGCTAGGCGGCCTCCCGCCAGAGTCTTTGGCCCTCATGCGCGGCACTGCGTGGATGTTCGCCCTTTGCATTGCCGCCATCACGTTTCTCAGCTGCAGATACTTCTTTATCCTACCCATCGCTTTCTCAATCGTGATTACGTTCTGTTTGACCGCGGCGGCATGGCTCTCAGCGAAGACAGGCTGAAGGGGCCCGATGATGGCCGCGCGACGAGGACCGGCGCGGCGAATCGGCAGCAACCCTCGCTCATCTAGAAATCTCAGCGAACTGTACAAAAGTGAACAGCGCGCACCTTAAACAATCTCTATCGTATAGGGCCGGACGGCGAGAAATAGCGGACTTGGCCCTTTGTGGTCTCAGCGGACGGTTCGCCATGGCGGCCTCGTTGTGTTCACGCCCATGATGGGATTGGGATTGTTCAGCGTCGCCAAGATCCGTAGGCGGCATCTCCGGGAGGTGATGAAATCATGGCAACGATTGCGGAAGTTTCGCCGCGTCTCGGGTCCAGGATTACCGGTGCCGTCTATTTGCTTTACTTTCTGACGGCAGTATCCGCCGAGGCCTTGGTTGGCCGTGGCCGACTCGTTGCTTATGACGCCGTCAACCTCATCGCGTATGCGTTCTACATCGCTGTGACGCTGCTCTTCTATCTCATGTTTAAGCCGGTGAACAGGAATCTCTCTTTGCTCGCGGCGTTCTTGAGCCTCGCGGGATGCGCCAATGATGTTCTTGGCCTCTTTAATCTCGCTCCGTACAAAATCAACAGCCTGGTATTTTTCGGTCCGTACTGCATTCTGATCGGCTACCTCATTTTCAGGTCGGGGTTCCTGCCTCGAATTCTGGGTGTGCTGATGGCGTTTGCCGGTTTGGGTTGGCTAATCTTTCTGTCACCGCTTGCAAGTCATCTCTCCACCTTTCTGATGGTCCTCGGCTTCCTCGCGGAACTATCGCTTTGCTTGTGGCTCCTGGTGAAAGGCGTGGACGTTCAACGATGGAACGAGCAGGCCAGCGCCGCGTGAAAGCCGCCGCCCATCCCCCGAGCGATGCGGCTGCGCTTCTATCGAAAACCGGCGTGATGTAAATGCACTAGATTCAATTACTCGCATGAGGAGAAATGGAATATGAGCGCAGCATTAATTATGGATCGGACTGTAGAAGCGTCGCCGCTTTTCAAGGCCCGGATGGCGGGTGGCCTTTATTTGCTCAGCGTAGTGACGGCAGCACTCACCGAACTCCTTTTTCGCGGCGCGTTGAATATCGCAGGAGGCCTCATCGCGGTCTCGGGGATGGTGGTGGTGACGCTGCTGCTCTATGCCATCCTCAAGCCGGTTAATCGGGGCCTTGCTTTGCTTGCGGCGTCGGTCAGCCTAGTGGGAGCCACGTTTGAGGCGCTTCGATGGCAGCCTAAGGGCGTGAACATCGCAGTTGTATTTAACGGATTCTATTGCATCCTCATCGGCTACCTCATTTTCAGGTCGACGTTCCTGCCCCGAATTCTGGGCGTCCTGATGGCATTCGCCGGTTTGGGTTGGTTGACGTATATGTCAAATCCGCTTGTAAACTATTTGTCCCCGTACAATCTCGCTTCCGCGCTCCTCAGTGAAGTGCTGGTGATGCTGTGGCTCCTGGTGATGGGTGTGAACGTTAAACGATGGAACGAGCAGGCCAGCGCCGGGCCCGGAAGGCGGTCTCCTAGCGCGACGGTGTGAATCATAAGGGGGTAGGTTCCGGCGCCGGATAATCCGTTGCGGCCGGGGCTGGCGGTTGAGGCCAGAGCAGCGATGCCAACGGCGGATATCGCTGCGCAAAGAAATAAATCGAATACGCCGGGAAAAATACGATTAGCGGCACGGAGATTAGCGCCGCCACAAAGATCAGAATGGCGACCGCAATGCACCCCAGCACCACCGCCAGCGTAATGGTGTAGGGGTTCCAGGTCCATCCAACTGCTTTTCCGCCAAGCACCGCCACGAGCCCAGCTCCACCAATGATCACGAACAGCACGACGAACACGATTAGTGTGACGATCATTTGGGCAATCGTGGCCGCGATTGTCAGCACGATTTTCATCCCGATGTACCCGGCATATCCCCCTTTCTCATTCTTGATCCACGCCCATAGCCGGCGCCATCCTTCCATGACGCCAATGTTTTCCAAGGCCATTTGCGGAACGACAAAGTCCTTGGTCATTACACCAACCACTCCCACGAATATGAGAAGAACGACGAAAACGAGGAATAGGACTATTCCGCCCAGCACGAGTCCCAACACATGATCACTGGCGTGCGTGAACCAGCCGAGAGCCGCAGCGCACGCCGCTGGAATCCCGATCACGATCAATAAGGCCGCGAAAGTTGCGAGCATGAACAAGAGCTGCCACAGAAAAAGACGGAATCCGGGCTCCTGTCGTCGAGTCCAACCCCGGCGGATGTGGCATTCTCGTGCAACGACGCTATCGAACAGAATGAATCGCATTACACTGCTGATGTACGTGAACAGCACCAGCAACGCAATTCCGACCACAACCGCTGCTACGATCAGCCCAGCGAGCAACGCGGGATGCTCCGTGAGTTGCGCAGGAAGAATTCCGCCAACGAACTGCTGCGATCCCCGGTGCTCAGTATTCGCGGGGTAACTGAAATTGCATCCCCCAAAGGAACCGGCCTCGCCCGCGAGAAGTCCAACGAACGCTAACCGCACCCATTGGCCAATCCGGAATGGCCGCAGGAGCTGTTCCTCGGCATGGCGTAATGCGGGCTGGATGGCATCAGGGGCAGAGACTGACAAACCCACACCTCGGTCGCGCAAATTCCTCGGTGGACAGAAAGTACTGCGAAGATGTCGAGAGAGCAACCAACATTGTCGCGAAACTAGTCTATCGTTACTGCGCGGGCCCTGCCGCCCACGGAATGCGGGCTCATTCGCCGTTGTTAACCGTTTCCGACGAGCCGGTTAATCGGGGCGTAGAGTCTCTCCGTGATATAAACTCTTGCGCCGACGCAGGGAAGCCGCGAGTTTATAAACAATCGTGCATCCAGTCATTCGAGTATCCGGAGTGCGCAAGACCTACGGCTCGACCGTGGCGGTGGACGAGGTGTCGTTCGAGGTCCAGGACGGCGAGATCTTTGGTTTAATCGGGCCAAACGGCGCGGGAAAAACCACGACGATGGAATGCATCGAGGGACTGCGCACGCCGGACCGGGGCGCGATCTCGGTGCTGGGTCTTGATCCGTTCAAAGACGTGTACAAGCTGCAGGAACGCATTGGGGTGCAGCTCCAGCAGGCTCAGCTTCAGAAGCGGATCAAAGTGTGGGAAGCGATAGACCTCTGGGCGTCGCTCTACCGGAAGAAAGCGGCGGACTGCGAACGGTTGCTGGAGCAACTCGGCCTTACCGACAAGCGGAACGCGTGGTTCATGACGCTCTCAGGCGGCCAGAAGCAACGTCTGTTCATCGCGCTCGCTCTGATCAACGATCCGGAGGTTGTGTTTCTCGACGAGCTGACTACTGGGCTCGATCCGCAAGCGCGGCGCGCGATCTGGGAGCTAGTGCGCGGGATTCGCGAGCGCGGCAAGACGGTTTTTCTGACCACGCATCTGATGGAAGAGGCCGAACGATTGTGCGATCGGGTGGCGATCATCGAGCACGGGCGCATTATTGATATGGACACGCCGGACAACCTCGTCAAGCGGCATTGCCCCGAGAGAACCGTCATCCTTGCCACGGACGACGCGTTCGCTGAAGAGCGATTTCGAGCGATCCCGCGAGTCGAGTCGGTGACTCGCAGCGATTCGCAATTCACGATTCGCGGCCGGGGAGAGGATCTGGTGACCGAAGTCATTCATTGTCTTTCGGAGAATCGCATTCGGGTGACGGATTTCCGGACGATTCTCCCGAACCTCGAAGACGTCTTTATCAAACTGACTGGCCATTCCATTCGAGACTAGGCTCAAACATGATGCTGCGTGGACTCTGGAAACTCACCTGGATCGAGACAAAGATATTTCTGCGCGAACCGCTTGGCGCGATCGGCACGATCGTTATCCCCGTTTTGGTGTTCGTCGTTGTAGGCCAGCTACTCGGCCGCGGACTTCCGCCGAGCGCGCTCGCCGCCAGCAGTTTTATCAGCGTCGGATTGCCCGTGCTCGCGTCGGTGCTGATCTCCGTGAGCGCGGTGCTGTCGCTGGTCACGATCATTTCGATCTACCGCGAAGGCGGCATTCTGAAACGGCTTCGCGCCACGCCGCTGCGCCCTCAGACGATCCTAACCGCACATGTGATCGTGAAGCTGCTGCTCACCGCGGCCACGCTGGGCTTGATGGTGCTGGCGGGCAAACGGTATTACCCCGTCGGCGTTCATGCGCCGTTGTTCAGTTTCACGATCGCTCTGCTGATCAGCACCTGGAGCATTCTTTCCATCGGATTTCTGATTGCCAGCATCGTACCGACGGCGCGATTCGCGCAGCCGATTGGCGCCATTATCATGTACCCGATGATCGGATTCTCCGGACTTTTCGTGCCGATTGCATTACTCCCGCCAGCGATGCGCGCGGTGGCCAGGGTTGTGCCGCTGACTTATACGGTGTCGCTGCTCGAAGGGATATGGAGGGGCGACGCGTGGTCGGCGCACTTGGGAGACGTGGCGGCGTTGGTGGTGGTGTTCGCGATTTGCACGGCGGTTTCAGCGAAGGTGTTTCGTTGGGAATAACAAAGTTTCGAAAAGCCGGGCGGATCTGCCCTTCGGCCAAAGCGTCAGGGTAAAAGACCCGCCCCTACGTCGGCGAGACAATTCGCGCGCGGCTGGATTCACGCGCACGAATCACGAATTACGGCTGGGGCGGTTGTGGCGTTTGCGGTTCGCCGGCAAAGGATGGCGTGGTCTGCAAGACCTCGAGCACGCGCGGGTCTTTGATCACGCGAGAAAATTCAGGATCGGCTTGGACGTCGGCCATTTTCTTGTATCCATCGTCGCGCGCGATTTTCAGGTAGTGCGCGCAACGCTCGGCGTCGCCCTGCTTCGCGTAGGTCTTAGCCACCAGGAAATTGAAAAGGCCTGGATCGGTAGTGGAGCGCTGCTGAATCGTCGAGCCATAGCCGCCGTGGTGGCCGAATACGTCTGGGTCAAGCGCGAGAGCTTTTTCGAAGCAATCGAGCGCTTGTGGAAATTCCTTGTCGGCGAAATAGGCGTAGCCAAGATTGCTGTAGAGCGTGCTCATTTCGTTCGGCGGATGCAGCGCCATCGCCTGCTTGTAAAGGTGAATCGCCTTGCCGAAATGCTTCTTTTCGTATTCGATGGTGCCGAGATTGTTGATTGCGCTCGTATACGTCTTGTTCGCTTTCATCGCGCGCTTGTAATAGCGGCCGGCGGAGGCGATGTCAGCATCTTGCTGGTAGGCCACGCCGATCTTGTTCAGGAGCGTCGCGTCGTTGGGCGCCGTGACAAGAATCAACTGGTAGGTGTGAATCGCTTCGGGATACATCTTTCGCGCCATTTGGATGTCGCCGCGCATTTCCTGAGTCGCGCGCGAAGTGCCGGGCGCGCCGCCCGAGGCGTTCGGCGAAGCCGAGCTCGCGGCTTGGGCTACGCGATCGAAAGTTTGCGGCTGCTGGGCATAGACGATTGAACCTGAAAGGAAAACGACCGGTAGGACACATGCGGCGAGGCGAATCATCATACCTCTCCTTCGTTCCGCGCCCCGAAGCCTACGGTTTCTGTTCCGGGTCTGGCTTTGGCTGTTCCGCAGGCTTCTTGCTGTTGCTACTGCCAAAGATACCAAAAATCTTCTGCAATACGGACTTTTTCTTTTGCGCGTCGGCGTCCTGGCCATTGGCTTGATCCTGGCCGGCATTTTCATCCCCGGGCTTCGCATTCCTGCCGCCGGGCGCTACGCCGCCTGCGGGCGGAGGAGGAGTTGAATCGCCCTTGCCGAACAAATGCGAGAGCCAGGAAACCGGCGGCGCATGCGACTGCGCGCGACTGCCATGAATGAAGCAGAACTCCGTCGGCTCGGTCCCAGCGATGAAGACTTCTTCGCGCGTGGTCGGGCACTGCGGAGTGGCGAGCTGCTCGGATTGCGGATCAATGGTCACTTGCACGATGCCGGACGGCGGATCGAAGGATTGAGTGTTGCTGTATTCCGGAAGCGCGACGGCGCGTTTCATGAAATCGCCCCAGATCGGCGCGGCCGAGACGCTGCCCGAAAGCCCGAGGTCGCGATTGTCGTCGAAGCCGACCCACACGACGCAGACGAGGTTCGACGTAAATCCCGCGAACCAGCCGTCGCGCGACGTTCCCGTCTTCCCCGCTGCTGGAGCTGAGAAGCCCATCGCGCGAACAGTCGCGCCGGTGCCTTGATTGATGACGTCTTCCATCAAGGTGGTGACCAGGTACGCCACGCGCGGATCGAGCGCCGGCCGCGTCTTCGGCTCCATCTTTTCTACGATCTTGCCATCTTCGTCAATCACGCTACGCAGGAAGATGGGCTCGGCGCGGGTGCCGTTGGTCGCGAAGATTGTGTATCCGGCGGCGACGTCTATCGGCGTCATCTCGTAAGCCCCGAGCGCGACCGCCGGGGTCGCCTGGATGTTTGCGCCCAATCCCATTTGCCGCGCGACGGTGACGACGCGGTCGTAGCCGATCATTTCAGCCACTTTCACCGTCGCCACGTTCATCGAGTGAATCAAGGCTTCGCGAACTGTCACGTTGCCGTAGAACTGCTCGCCAAAATTATTCGGGGTGTAAGTCTTGTTGTCGAAGGTGAACGTCGTCGGGGCGTCCACCACCGGAGTCAACGGCGTGACGACAGGCTGCATGCCTTCGGCGCCGTTATCGAACGCGGCGGCATAGACGAACGGCTTGAACGCGGAGCCCGGCTGGCGGTGCGCGGTGGCATGGTTCAACTGGCTTTCGCCGTAATTCCGGCCGCCGACCAACGCGCGAATTTCGCCGGTGCGCGGGTCCATGGCCACAAGGGCCAGTTGCACTTGAGGTGGTGAGGCCTCGCCCCCTTTTTTCCACTTGGCATAGCGCTTAGCGAGGAGCTTGTCGAGATTTTCCGCGCCGGCCTGGACCGCAGCGCCGGCGGCGCGCTGAAGGTCGGGATCGAGGGTCGAATAGATTCTGTAACTTTCGCTCGCCAGATCGGCTTCCGAAATCTGTTCGAGCAAATGTTCCTTCACCATGTCCACGAAATACGGCCCTTCGCTCGAATTCACGCCGCCGCCTACGAAATGGAGTTTCTGCTTCTTCGCGGCGTCCACTTGCGCGGCAGTGACGTAGCCGTTCTCGAGCATCTCGCCGAGAACGCGGTCGCGAACTTCGTTCGCACGATCGGGGTGAAGTTCAGCCGCGGAGTAACGGTTGGGCGCTCGAATGATACCGGCGAGAAACGCGCATTCGCCGAGCGTCAATTCGCGAACGTCCTTGCCGAAATACGCCTGCGCGGCTTCGCCGAATCCGCGAATCGCGAAGCTGCCGCGATTGCCGATGTACACTTCGTTGGCGTACAGCTCGAAAATTTGCGGTTTGCTGAATCGCTGGTCGAGTTCGATCGCGACGATCGTTTCCTTGATCTTCCGCTTCCAGTCGCGCTTGGTGGTGAAGAAGAAGCTGCGCGCCAGCTGCATGTCAATCGTGCTCGCGCCCTGCGCTTTCTGGCCGCGCCGCACATCCGCCCAGGCCGCGCCGAGAATCCGGATGAAGTCGAATCCGCCGTGCTCGAAGAACCGTTTGTCTTCGGCCGCGAGCACCGCCTGAACAAGCTCTTTGGGAAGGTCGTCGAAGCGCTCGAGCCGCCGTTTCTCGCGCGTGGTGTCAAAGAGGTTCGTCAGCAGCTCAGGCTCGATTTCGGCCTGCGTAAGCGAGGCGCTATCGGCCAGCGCGGTGATCCGCGAGAGGGATTTGTCGTTGAAGTCCACGCGCAGGCCGTTCCCGCCGTTGAAATACGAATCGCTCGAGGGCCGGATTTCGACGAAATCCTTGCCCGCATGGTATTGCCCAGGCGAGCCCTCGACATCGCTTTCCGAGTATCCGGCGCGAACGAGATAGCTTTCCAAATCACCGGGCTTCATTTTTTCGCCGGTGAAGATTTTTTGAGGAGCGGCGTATACGCGCGAGGTGTTCTGGAAGATTTGCCCGGAAAGCCGGGCGTCAATCATGCGGCCGAACGAAATGTAGTAATACGTGCAGATGCCCGCGCCGATGACAAACACACCCAGCGCGATGCCGAGCAGGGTCAGGCCGAATCGCGATGTCCAGAATCCGCGGCCGAGCCGAATCTGCAAGTCTCCCCCTACCGGATAGAGCCATGCTTCTGTTGGTCGAAGGTCCTGGTCAGCGCCGGGCGGTAATTGGCCAGGTTCGGCTGGACAGCAGCGGGATGACGCCCCATCTCCCTGCTCTTCTCGGAGTCACTTCCTATATTAGATGGTGTGGTTGTCCCCGTGGGGATGAAAATTCAATGGGAGGGTGTAGAAGCCCAGGTCAACGTTAACGGTGTAATCAACGTCAAGATCCACCTGGCCCATTAAGCCCTGCTCGATGCCCGGATATTTGACGCGGATGTCTTTTTTCTCGACAGGCAGACCGAGCTTCTGCGCTTCAGCGAAGACGTCATTCCGGACTTCTTCGGTGGTTTTGCGGCTGCTCAGGGCGAAGCGCGCTTCGGACTGCATCGAATCCTGCATTTCGTAGTTGTTCATGAAGGCCGGGCCGGCTTTGATGCCGACGTACACCGCAAGCGCCATCAGCGCCAGGAATACGATCCCGCCAAATTTTCCTAAGCCGGATTCGCGGTTTCGCAATTTACCACCCATAAAATATTGCCTCGTTCAGGCTTGGTGCACACAGTTCGAGATGATGCGATTTCAGGCTAGCACCCCAGTGCGAGGGTGTCGAGAATAGAGGAAGCACGATGTTCGCGAGAAGTTAACTTTTGCCGCGCGGACGCCCAGGGGCACCCGGAGCTAGTAGGCTTTGGCGAAAATCGCCTTATCCTTCGAGGCCTGGCCGCAGAAAACGCACTTGCCTGGTTCGCCGGATTGATCGAGCGGAATGCACCGCATGGTGGCTTTCGTCTCTTCCTTGATTTTCGCTTCGCAGTCTTCGTTGCCGCACCAGTGCGCGATCGCAAATCCCCGCTCCACGGCCAGCTTGAACTCACTGTAATCCCTCGGCTCGATTGTGTTCGCCTTGCGGAATGCCAAAGCGCGATCGAAAAGCGCCTGCTGAATTTCGGCGAGCAAATTTTTCACCGCGTCGGCCAAGCCCGCCTGCGGCACGAACGACTTCCCTTCTCTCCCGGGACGGTCTCGTCTCGCCAGCACCACGCTTCCCTTCGCAACGTCCTTCGGCCCCAGTTCGATTCGCAGCGGCACGCCGCGCATTTCCCAGTCGTTGAACTTGAATCCGGGGCTCATGCCTTCGCGCTCGTCCAGCTTCACGCGAATCTCCGCCGCCACCAGCTCCGAGCGGATTTTGCGCGCCGCGTCCATCACGGAGGCCTTTTCCTCGTCCGTCTTGAAAATCGGCACGATCACGGCCTGGAATGGCGCGAGGCGCGGCGGCAATATCAATCCCTGATCGTCGCCGTGGACCATGATGATGGCGCCGACGAATCGCGTCGAAAGGCCCCAGGACGTCGTCCAGCAGTGCTGCAGCACGCCGCCTTTGTCGAGGTAGCGGATTTCAAAGGCCTTGGCGAAGTTTTGCCCGAGATTGTGCGACGTGCCCGCTTGCAGCGCCTTGCCGTCGCCCATCATGGCTTCGATCGAGTAGGTGATGTCGGCGCCGGCGAATTTCTCCGAGTCCGATTTGCGGCCCGGAATCACAGGAACGGCCGCTTCTTTGATCGCAAAGTCCGCGTAGATGTCGAGCATCTGCCGCGTCTCGAATTCCGCTTCTTCGAGAGTGGCATGCGCCGTGTGGCCTTCCTGCCAAAAGAATTCGAGGGTCCGCAAAAAGAGTTTCGTGCGCAGTTCCCAGCGGATCACGCTGTTCCATTGATTGATCAGGACGGGCAAATCGCGGTACGACTGAATCCATTTCGCGTAGGCATGCCCGATGATTGTCTCCGAAGTGGGCCGGATCACCAGCGGCTCTTCGAGTTTTTCGCCGCCGCCGATCGTCACCACCGCGAGTTCGGGCGAAAATCCCGCGACGTGCGATTTTTCTTTGTCAATGAAGCTGCGCGGAATCAGAAGCGGGAACGCCGCGTTCACGTGACCCGTTGCTTTGAATCGCCGGTCAAGCTGAGCTGTGATGTTCTCCCACAGCGCCCAGCCGTAGGGCCGCACGATCATGCAGCCGCGCACCGGGGCGTAATCGGCGAGCTCCGCGCGCAGCACCACCTGGTTGTACCATTCCGAGAAATCCTCGGAGCGCAGGGGTAGCTTCAAATCCGACATTGCTCGACCACCCTTCTCTTCTGTTCGCGTGGAATCGTTCGCGCGGGTCACAGCATTTTACCGCGCGAATTTCGTACGTGAAGGATTAGGTTATGGGACGCTCCAAGCGAAGTCAACTTGATGTCCGAATCGGTTGTATGCAAGTTTCCGGAGGCGCGACTGCGCGGGAGCTGGCTTGCCGCTGGCTCGGCGACGGATCGCGTCTACTGCATTTTTCGACGCCCATCCGCCAACCACGCTTAATATATTTCTGGTTGCTGACCACCCAAGGCGTCGCGTGGAACGGATTGGTTTAGCTGTCCGGTCCCGCTGAGGCTCGTCCCACAAGCGGACAGCTAATGGCGATTCGGCCGAGGGCCGGCTGGCTAAGTCGTGTACTGGCAAAGGCCTAGCGTACCGCTTGGATGGGTGGGGAGTTGCTTCATACCGCTCTATCATGGCCTTGGAGACGCGCGGATGACCTCACTCTGGCAAGACGTGCGGTATAGCCTGCGGATGATCGCGAAGGCGCCGGGATTTGCCGCCATCGCTATCCTGACGCTTGCGCTGGGAATCGGCGCGAACTCCACGATATTCAGTTGGATCAATTCGGCGTTGCTGAATCCAGTTCCCGGGCTTTCCAGGCCGAGCGAGGTCGTGTCGCTCGTTCAGGGCAAACCCGGAGCCAACCCCTTAGGATTCTCCTACCCAGATATCGAAGCCATGCGCGACGGTCAAAGGAGCTTTACGGGCATCACGGCGTGCATCTTCATTCCGCTGAGCCTGACTGGCAAAGGCAGACCGGAACGCGTCTGGGGAATGCTGGCGTCTGCGAATTATTTCGACGTGCTGGGTGTGCGGCCGATCCTTGGACGCGGCTTTCTCCCGGCGGAGGACGAGAAGCCGGGAGGCGCGCCGGTGGCGGTGATTAGCTACCGGCTGTGGCAAACGCACTTCGGCGCGAATCCGGACATCGTCGGCCAGACAATTGAAATCAACCAACACCCCTACACGATCGTAGGAGTCGCGCCGGCGGCGTTTCAGGGGAGCCAGACGGGATTGCGGATGGAGATGTGGATCCCGATGATGATGGAAGCGCAATTGTCGCCGCAGGGCGATCTGCTTCATGACCATAACAATTTCTGGTTGTTTGCGTTCGGCCGGTTGAAGCCGGGCGTCAAGCTGGCTCAGGCGCAGGAAGAAATGACGGTGCTACTGAAGCGGGAGACGAAGAATTATCCCGAGGAGCACAAAGGGCACGACGTTGTGACGGTGTACCCGCTCTGGCGCAATCCATTCAGCTTTAATATTTTCTTCTCGAAGCTGCTGCCAATGCTGATGGCCATCGCGGGCCTGGTGCTGCTGCTGGCGTGCGCGAACGTGGCGAACCTGATGCTGGTGAGGTCAATGGGCCGGCGTCGCGAAATCGCGATTCGAATGTCGCTGGGCGCGAGCCGATGGCGGCTGGTGCGGCAATTGCTGGTGGAAAGCCTGATGCTGGCGCTGGCCGGAGGCGCGGTCGCGCTGCTCATTACGTCCTGGACCGCCGGAACGTTGATGAAATTCGTGCCGGCGATGGATTTCCCGATCTCGCTCGTCATCCAGGCGGACCGCACGGTGCTGCTGGCGACCATGGTGATCTCGGTGCTCACGGGCGTAATTTTCGGAATTTTGCCTGCGCTTCGGGCATCGAGCGTGGCGCCGGTGGCGGTGCTGAAGGAAGACACGGGGAGCGCGTCGGGCGGTCTGCGGAAGGCGCGGCTCGCGAGCGGGTTAGTGGTGGCGCAAATTTCGCTGTCGCTGTTGCTGCTGATCTGCGCGGGTTTGTTCATCCGCAGCGTCATGCGCGCCCAGGAAATCAATCCGGGATTCAATCCGCGCGATATCGTTATCGCTTCCTATGACCTGTTTACAGCGGGATATTCGGACGAGAAGGGCGCCGAATTCGATCGCCAGCTCGTCGCCAAGCTGGAAGCGCTTCCGGGCATACAGTCGGTGGCCCTCGCGAGCCGCACACCTCTGGGACTTTACCCGTACTCGACGAGTGTGAAGCCTGAAGGCTACGTATCGCAGGCGAATGAATCCATGGAGACGCCGGACGCAATCATCACGCCGAATTATTTCCGGACCGTGCAGATTCCGATTGTGAAGGGGCGCGACTTCACGCTCGCGGACACGAAGAAGTCGCAACGCGCGGTGATCGTCAACGAAGCATTCGTGAACCGCTACTGGCCGCATCAGGAAGCGCTCGGCAAACAACTTAATTCCGACTTGACGCACGAGTGGTTCACGGTGGTCGGCGTGGCGCGCGACAGCAAAGTGGGCACCCTGAATGAAGGGCCAACGCCATTCGTTTATCTGCCGTTGTACCAGGTTTACGACTCCACCATGATCATCCATGCGCGGGTGGCCGGAGATCCGCTGACTTTCGCCAAGACGCTCGAAAGTGCGATCCGCGAGATGAATGCCGAACTGGTGGTTTTCGATGTGAACTCTCTCGAATCGAGCGAGCAAATGTCCAGCTTTCTCCAGCACATTGCGGGAACTTTTGTGGGCGCGTTCGGGCTGCTTGCGCTGATGCTTGCCGCGGTGGGAGTTTACGGCGTCACGGCCTACACGACGCGGCAGCGCACACATGAAATCGGCATCCGCCTGGCACTGGGCGCGAGCAAGGACGACATTCTGCGGCTGGTGATCGGCCACGGGCTTCGGTTGACGTTCATCGGGGTGGGGCTGGGCCTGGCAGCGTCGTTCGCATTGACGCGATTTCTGGCGAGCATGCTGCTCGGCGTGACGAGCACCGACGCGCTGACTTTTTCGAGCGTGGCGTTCGTGCTTTGCGCCGTGGCGCTTCTCGCCTGCCTCATACCCGCGCGCCGCGCGATGCGCGTGGATCCCATGGTCGCGCTGCACTACGAATGATAGGCGTGGCGATCGAACCCGGCAAAAACGCACCTCGGCAACCAGCGCCCTTCCAGATAACCCTCGAGTACCGCGACTAGCACCGAGCGGACCAGCAGATCGGGATGCGGCATGGACGCTCGTCGGCAGACGGTGGTAAGCTTTCGCGCTTAGCTTTCGCACGCGAGGCAGGCGCGGTATTTCGAAGCTCGAAAACCCGTGCGGCCCGCCAGGATTGCATCCGATGGAGCCCCTATCGAAAGGCGCAGGCAAGGCCGCTGACGGCTTGCATGCCCTCGCGCAGCCGGTGGCCGCGCCGCTCACTCGCGCGGCTATCTTCCTGGTTGTGACTCTGAAACCGGGCCCGGAGAGCCGCGCGACCGTGCGGTCGTTCTGCGGAGACCTCAGCGCGCTGCTTCGAGCGGTGGAGACTCGCGATCTCGAAGGCGCCCTTTCCTGCATCATGGGGGTCGGGTCCGAGGCGTGGGACCGTCTATTTGGGCCGCCACGGCCGGCAATGCTGCATCCGTTCCGGGAGATTCGCTCGGGAGGGCGCCACGCAGTTTCCACGCCGGGCGATTTGCTCCTTCACATTCGCTCGAAGCGCATGGATTTGTGCTTTGAGCTGGCGACACAAATCATGGCGCGCATCGGAGATGCCGTTACGCCGGCGGACGAAGTGCACGGCTTTCGCTATTTCGACGACCGCGATCTCATCGGTTTCGTGGATGGAACGGAGAATCCGAGGGGCCAGGAAGCGGTTGACGCCGTGCTCGTCGGCGAGGAAGACGCCGCGTTCGCCGGAGGCAGCTACGTCATCGTGCAGAAATATCTGCACGATCTCGCGGGTTGGGACGCGCTATCCACGGAGGCGCAGGAGCGAATCATCGGCCGCAAGAAGCTCTCGGACATCGAACTGGACGAATCTGTCAAGCCAACCTCATCGCACAGCTCGCTCACAACGATCGTCGAGGACGGAAAAGAAATCAAAATCCTGCGCGACAACATGCCCTTCGGCCGGCCCACTCAAGGCGAATTTGGAACCTATTTCATCGGCTACAGCCGTTCGCCGAGCACGACCGAGCTGATGCTCGAGAACATGTTCGTCGGGCGGCCGCCCGGCAATTACGACCGGCTGCTCGACTTCAGCCGCGCCATCACGGGGAATCTATTCTTCGTACCGTCCGCGACATTTCTGGAGGACGTGACCGACGACCAGTCTGCGGATGCGCCTCCCTCAGCCGCTCCAGAAGCGTCCGCGGCTTCTCAATCCGGCGCGCCAGGCGGCGACGGCTCGCTCGGCATCGGTTCCCTCAAAGGAGATATTCCACATGAATAACCTTCATCGCGAGCTTGCACCTATTTCCGATGCGGCATGGGCGCAGATCGAAGAGGAAACTTCACGCACCTTCAAACGATACCTGGCGGGACGGCGCGTGGTGGATGTGCAGGGGCCGGGCGGCACTGGCGTCTCCGCCGTTGGCACAGGCCACTTGCGGAAGCTCGCGGCCCCGGGTGAAGGTATCCTCTCGCGGCAGCGCGAGGTGAAGGCGCTGGTCGAACTGCGAGTTCCATTCGAACTGGAGCGCCACACGATTGACGACGTCGAGCGCGGCGCGAACGATTCGGACTGGCAACCAGCGAAGGACGCCGCGCGACTGATCGCCTTTGCCGAGGACCGCGCGATATTCGATGGTTATGCGGCCGCGGAGATTGAAGGCATCCGCAAGGGAACCAGCAATCCGGTTAAGACGCTTCCGAGCGACGTGCGTGAGTACCCGGAAGCCATTGAGCAAGGATTGAGCCAGTTGCGGCTCGTCGGCGTCAATGGCCCCTACTCGGTGCTGCTCGGCGCCGACGCTTACACCGCGCTCGCCGAGACCAGCGACCACGGTTACCCTGTGCTCGAGCACGTAAAGCGGCTCGTCAAGGATCAAATTATCTGGGCGCCCGCCATTGCCGGAGCTTTTGTACTGACCACGCGCGGCGGCGATTTCGACCTGCACATCGGCCAAGACGTTTCCATCGGCTATCTCAGCCACACTGATACTGCTGTTCGCCTTTATCTGCAGGAGACGTTCACTTTCCTGCTGCTCACCACCGAGGCCGCGGTCGCGCTGGTTCCTCCCGCGAAGGCGAAGAAGGGCTGACGCAGATTCGGCTGCGGGGCGATGGTTTCCACGGCGTGCTGCGCCAGGTCTTACTTGGCGTGCGAGGCAGCTTCTTCGATCACGGCTGCGACTTCCTTTGGTCTGGAGACGTACACCGAGTGGCTCGCGCCTGAGACTTCGACCTTGTGGCTATTGGCTCGCGCCGCATACCACCGTTCCAGCTCAGGATTGATAGTTCTGTCGCTTCCGGCCACCAACATCCAGCTTGGTTTGCTTCTCCACGCCGGAGTGGTGATCACTGCGTGGAAGTTGGCATCCTTGATCCACACTTGAGACCGCGCCATGAAGGCAGCTTGCTCGGCGGCCAGATCGGCCGCGAAGTATTCATGAAACTGTGCGGGGTCAAGATAATCGAAGCCGTCCGCGGTTTTCTTTACCGCGGTGGACTTGCTGATGTCGCTTGGAAAGCGCTTTCCGTCATCGGCCTCATTTTCTCCCGCATCCGGCATGTGGGCCGCGACGTACACCAAACCGGCCACCGCCGGTTCCGTCCCCGCTTCGGTAATTACAGATCCCCCGTAGCTGTGAGCGACGAGAATGCACGGTCCATCTTGCACGGCGAGGACCCGCCTCGTAGCGGCGACATCTTCCTGGAAAGACGTCTCCGGCTCTTGCACGATGCTGACGTTGAAGCCGTCCTTGACAAGAATTTCGTAAACGCCTCTCCACCCAGAACCGCCCGCCCAGGCGCCGTGCACCAGAACAACATTCCGTACGCGCTGCTCTTCCTTTTGCGCTGAAAGCGCGGAGCAGGCCAGAAAAAGTAAAACGACGCAAAAGAATTGAGCCGATCCTCGAACCACCCTCATGCGTTTCGTCGAGTTATTCACTTTATCGCTCCTTTCCGCGATTTGATTTGCATGTCCGTGCGTCACGCCTGATTTTGAGAGAACGGACGACATTACATTACCCGGCTGAAGCTCTACCCGCGAAACCGCTGAACCACCCCAAAATTATCGCCGCAAGGCCTGCTGCAATCCACAAGCCGCGACGGAACCACGCGCCAAACACCATCACGATATCTCCGCCAAATCGTGCGGCTTCGACAGTCTTTGTCATGTGCTGCTGTATATAAGCACCGAATGTGGAATTCTTCCGCCCCTCCAGGTTGGCGTATCGAATGAGAAGAACGGACGCCACGATCGGCGGGATGAAATGCGTCGCAAAACCGAGGAGCAAATTGTGCTTCCAGAAGAAATAGAGCGAGACGGGCTCGCACCCGATGTCGGCGGCAAGCTTTAGCGGATGGATCTGATGATAAAGCAGTTTTTCTTCGAGCGTCATCCGCCCGATTGTCTGCCAAATGAACGGCGCAATCGAAGTGTTTTCCTTGAATTCGCCGCTTGGACTCTACGAGCCGATTTGAACGAGGCCGGGGCCGGCCTTCGGCTTCGCGGCGTCCGAATCCCAGCGCGGAGGCTTCACCGCACCCTGGCGGAGGCGGTTCGCCAGCCGTCCGATGCCGATCGAGCCGCCAATGAAGTGATCAACCCTTAATGGGCCGATAACCTTCTCGGTCCGGATCCAGTGCAACGCGCCGCTGATGGCGCAGCCGCATTGCGAGCAGTCAGGCGTACCGCCAAAAACGCAGGGTTCGACACGAGTTTTTAGATCGGCGGAATAATTTGCGGACATCTTCGAAAAGAGGCAGTCATCGGGATTGCTCGGCGGGTTAACAAACGCCTGCGCCATGCCTTCATTGACGAGTAGCTTGGGATATTTCTCGCACAACCACGGCAACTGCCGCGCCATGACAATCCGATCTTCGCGACTCAATATCTCCGGGCTCTGCTCGCCAATTTGAGGAGTGTAGACGCTCACCCAGATGCGGTTCACCTCCGGGCGCTCCTGCCAAAATCTTACGTATTCCTCCAAGTAGCCGGTCCGCACAAGCATCGGCCGCGTAATTACCCAGTGAATGTTAACCTCGCGGCCTTCGATGTTTTTCAGGATGCGCTCATAGGTGGCCGGCTTGCGCCGAATGTCGTGGTCCTCAGGCAACCCGTCCACGGACACCGCTACGCGCATCCGCGGAATCCTCATCCATTCCGCCGGAATGGGAATCACGGCGCTCGTGACCACCAGCGTAAAGATTCCCATCTCACTCAGCGCGGGAAGAATCCGGCTGAGTTCCTTGTGCCGGACCAGCGGTTCGCCGCCGACCAGCGAAACGTGAATCGGCTTGTGCCTCCGCACCAGGCCAATCACGCCCTCGACCAGCGCGTCGCCGCGCAGATCGCTCAGTTCGCGAAGCGTCACTTCGTTTCCGAGGTGCGTGTCACCATAAGCGTAACAACCGGGACATGTGAGCGGACACTCGCGCGTGATCTCAATCGAGAGCAGCGGCACCCTGCCGGTCAAGATTCTCCCCCACGCGGATAGAACTTCGCGCGGGGTCAAGCTCGGGTTGGGAACTGTAACGTCCATACCGTACTTCGATGCAGAAGCTTCAGGGAACGGTTCATTGAAAGTGACCAACAATCTCGGGCACGAGCGTCCCCTTCGACGCCCCTGCCGGTCAGCATTGCTCGGTCTGAGTTCTTACTTCCACTCCCAGACTTTCGTGCGGGTCTTCCCTTCCGGATCGATCTCATATTCGAAGACGCCCGGCGCTGCATTTAGTCGCGCCAGCTTCTGCGATGTCGTCTGAAAATACAGAATTCCGCGATAGCTGATCGCGCCGCCCGGCATCGGCTTTCCCTGCCCTGAGCCCTTCCACGTAACCCCTTCGCCGTCGGCCGTGATGATCAAGCCCTGTCCCTCTCCAAGAAAGGTCCCGTCCGGCCTGATAACCGAGCTGTAGGTCCCGAGACCCGTTGTCGCGATCCCCAGCCATTTGCCCGTTTCCTCGAACGATACCTCGACAGTCGGCGGGTCTATCGCTAAAACCCTTCGTACGACACGCTTTCCCGTATTTTCTCCGAGTAATTCGCCCAACATGTTGTTTCCTCCGCTTGAACTTACAGTTTCGAAGTGATGATTCCGGCTTGCATGATTTTTCGCGATGACCTAAATCGGCCGCGGAATTCTGATACTGCTTTAAGCTTTCGCCCCGGCCGACTGGCCAAAGGACTTGATCGCGCTCGCTTCGTCGGGGTGAATATCAAAGACCGAAGTCAGGCTCGTCATCTTGAGCATGTCCTGCACTCTCTTGGCGGGGCCCGCTATTTTCATTTGGCCGCCGGCTCTGCGCACCGAGGTGTGGCTCCCGACGAGCTCGCCGATGCCCGCGCTGTCAATGTATTCGACGTCAGCCAGATTCAAGACGATTTTCTTCCTGCCCGTTCGCACCAATTCGCGAACGATGTCGCGGAGAATCTGATTTCCCTCACCGAGTGTGATTTTTCCGCTCATGTCCACCACACTCACGTCGCCGATGTCTCGTGTCGAGGCCCGCGTTTTCAGATTCGTACGATCTTGAATGCCGATTCCGGTTCGATCGAGGATGCCGCAGGCCACGCTCGCCACATCGTGGTAGTTCGTCCTGACGATGATCAGCGAGCGGCCGTCTTTCAAAACGTTGCGGAATAGCGCGGCGTCCTGGTTGTCGGGCATTGGTTGCGGGATGCTGCGGTCTGTCGTAGCCGCCTTTGCCGCCACCGAACCCACGCCCGCGCCGGCCAACCCAAGAAGCGCCGTCGCACCGAGTCCGATCGCCAGCGCCGGCCCGAAACCTGGAACCAATAGCAGTGTCGTCACGACCAATGCGCCCGTGACCCCGGCCGCGCTTCCCGCGACTCCCCCGGCCAACGCGCCGAATTCTATCGCCAAGCTGGCGGCCTCCGTTTCGGATGCTGTCAGGAAGACGATCGATTCCTTCGGCACATCGCGCTTCAAAAGCTCCTTCAACGCTTTCTCGGCTCGATCGCGCGAATTGAATACACCGATTGCGGTTTCCATCTGGACTTCTCCCGGCGTTCGCGGCTCCGTTCGGCCGCAGCTTGGTGAGATCTCTCGACCACTGGCGCATTCCGCTGTCCGCGCGCGAATGTGCGCGAATGTTCAGTGGCCCGCTGGCGCGACGGAAATCTGCTCCCATAGAGGTAATCTGTCAAGGAGTATCGGTCTTCGAACGGAAAGCTTCGGTTCGCAGCCTCACTTTTTCTCACGCGCATGCCGATTCGGTGCGCTCTCTCGTTTTCCCGTTTCCATTTTCCGTTTTCCATGTTCATTCACGCCACGCGCTCCGCCAGGGCAAGCACACAGGATTTCTCGCGACCAGCTTCAAGGGGTAGAATTCTTGCCGCACGACGAATGAATAGCGACACGGAGGAACCGATGTCCAAGAAATCCACAACCGCCGACGCCCAGTTGATCCTTCAGCTCTACGATCTGCGCCGCGAGCCGGAGATGCGCAAAGCCCGCAACTGGTGGTTCACGGGATTCTGGCCGCGCAACGCCGACGACTTCCTGAAGGTTGTGTGGGCCGTGGGCTCTCAGGAGAACCACTGGCTGCGGCAGGTCGGCGGCTACTGGGGAATGGCTTCTTCGTTTGTGCTCCACGGCGCGCTAAGCGAAGAATTGTTTCTCCAGCCCGCGTTCAGCGGCGAAATGTTTGTGATGTTCGCGAAAGTCTATCCGTTCATCAAGGAACTGCGCGAAAAATTGGAGGACCCTGAAGTATTTCTTAACGTCGAGAAAGTTATCACCCGCGCGAAATATGGAAGGGACCGCCTGAAATTTTCTTTGAAACGAGTTGAAGCATTCCGCGCGAAAATGACGCACGCGGACGCGAGCTGATCTGGACTCTCCGCTGCTCTTAGAACTGGTAACGAAACGCAAACTGAAACGTTCGCGGCCCGTTCAATTGATTTATGGACTCGAGCGTCTTGAACCCCGAATAAGGCACGAGGAAACAAGTTTGGGTCAGCGACGCGCCGTCTCCACAGGTCGGACCGACCGGGTCGTATTCGGTCTGCACGATTCCCGATCCAGCCTGCACGAAAAAGTTTGGATGGTTGAAAAGGTTGAAGACCTGGGCCTGGAGCTGGATGGTCTGATGCTCGGTGATGTGGAACGCCCGCGTCACTCCCAGGTCAATTTCGTCGATCCACGGGCCGTAGAACGAGTTGTACTCCACGCCAGGCACAGACCCGGCGCCGGCGATGCCCACGGCGGTGTTGCTCGTCGATTCGTTAATGGCGCTGTCGTTGAGCGTGTCGTTTCCGCTGGAGCCGCAGGTGGAAAGATTCGTACCTGTGCAGGCGCTGGCAAGAAGCGGGGTATAGGGACGGCCGGAGTTGAATTGCATCAGAGTGCTAATCGTCCAGTCCGAGAGAAGCCGCCGCTCCATCATATTTGAAACGCCGGAAGCGTCCGGCGCATAAACCGCAGCAATGGAGATTCGGTGGCGTTGATCGAGCAGTGTTGGCCCGTGCGTGTCGCTCAAATCGAATTGGTCGTTGAAGTCCGCTCCGCTCTGCGTCCCCTTCGATAGCGTATAGGAGGCCATCAGAGAAAGTCCGCGAGCGGCGCGCTTTTGAACCTGCACGTATAGCGAGTTGTAATTGTTTCCTCCCGGACTGATCAGCGCGTTGATTTGGCTGACGGCGGTGGTGATACGGCCTTCCGTCAGCAGCCCGCTGTCGAGGTTGGGAGCGGTAAAGGGAGTTGCCGGACAGACGGTCGTCGAAGGATCCGGCGACCCCGGCGTACCCTGCCCAACGCCAGAAGGGCAGACGATATACTGCGTCGTGCCGGCGGACGCCACCAGGTTCTTGTCGTAGGCGCTCGAACTGATCAGGTGCACTCCGTGCGTCCACACAGTTCCCACCGTAACGGTCATATTGGCGAATAATTCACGCTGAACCTCCAGGCTCGATTCCAGAATGTACGGAACTCGAAAACTGGGGTCCACGATGGAAATATTTGAAGACGCTCCGAACGAGCTCGTGCTCGTCAAAAACGCCGGAAAAATGGGCGCCTGCTGATTTGGTGCCAGCGAAGAATTGAACGGAACGAATGTTGTCGCCTGTTCCGATGCCAGTCCGTTCGCGATTACGGATTCTTCGTAATTGATGCCGTCTAGGATTTCGCGAAACATTCCGAAACCGCCGCGGACCACCGTTTTCGAGAAAGGCTGGTACGCAAAACCGATGCGCGGCGCGAGGCGGTTGTACTGGTTCGGGAATTGCCCGGTCAGCGACGCGACGAGCGGATCGGTGGTCGTCGTGTTGGCCCGAGGCTGCGGGTACACCTGGAAATCTTCGCGCAATCCGAAATCGAGCGTTAAATTTTTTGTCAGCTGAAATTTATCCTGCACGTAAAAACCGTAGTACGGGAAGGTGAAAGGAAAGATCGGATCTCCCGCGGACTGCGTGAAGAAGCTGTACCGCCCCAGCGCAAAGCCTTCGGGGTTGTTGAAGGCGTAAGTACCGTCGAAGTTTGCGGGCGAGATATCGGTGACCTGCGTCCGGTCGAAGTCAAAGCCGAAGCTCAGCGTGTGGCGCCCCCGAATGTAGGTCACGTGATCGTTGATCTGCCATTGGTTTTCTTTGTTGTCGCCCTGAGAGAACGTGGGGTTGCCGAGCTCGAAGAAGCTGGGCCCAAAAAACTCTATCTGACCGAGCGTATCGGTTGTCAGGCCGGACGGCGTTTCGATCTGTTCGTCGCGCAAGAAACTTACAGACACGTCGTTGAGGAAGGACGAGCTGAAGGTATGCGTCCAGTGCCCGCTGAGATGGTGGTCGCGCACAAAGTTATTCGGTAGAGCTTCGTCGCCAAATGTCGCAACCGGGTTGAAGGTGATTTCGCCGCCAGGCGAATTGAACCGGCTATAGTTGTAGACGAACGTTACGTGGTCGGCAGAGCTAGCTTGCCAATCGAGTTTCGGAAAGAACGAAATGTTGTCGGCGCGCCGCGCTCGTTGACCCAGGTTGCGGTCAAAAGCGCCGAGCGCGTTCGAAACCTGCTGCAAGTAACCCGAAAAGTTCGGATCCGACGGCAAGGGAGGCGCGGAAAAGCCACCCGGGACCGGATAATTTGCATCCGAAGCCGGCAGAGTGGTTCCGTCCGGAATACCGAAATTCTGCTGGAAATTGCGGGGATCGCTCAACGCACTGTACGCCGAACTAATTACCGAAATAGGCTGCTTGCGGCGTTGCTGCTCATAATCGAAATAGAACCACGCCTTGTGGCGGACCATTGGACCGCTGAAGTCCGCGCCAAACTGCTGAAGGACGTCGAGCGGGCGACTGACACCATTCGCCTTATCAATTGCGTCGTTCGCATTCCCAACGCCGGAGTTTCGGTTGTAGTAGAACGCATCGCCATGCCAGAAATCCGTGCCCGATTTTGTCACCGCGTTGACGAAACCCGCTCCCGCGCCTCCGTACGCGGCATTGTACGGGTTGTCCGTGACCTGAAATTCCTGAATTGATTGCTCCCCGAACACGTATGGCACGCGCGTCCGGCCGCGGGCTTCGCCGAAATAATTGCTCGTCGCGTTCGCGCCATCCACGGTGAAGGAATTCGAACCGTTGCCGTTTGCGTAGCCCGAATCGGCTCCGCCCTGCTGCCCAGCCATGCTGACCAGGCCGAAGTCACCGTCCGCAGTCGTGTTGGGAGTAAGAAGCACGAAGTCGGTATACCGGCGGCCGCTTAGCGGTAGATTCGAAATCAAGTTTTCGTCCACGACTGTGCTGACTGTTGACTCGGTTGTCCTCAGCAGCGGCGCCTCAGCCGTGATGGTCACCGATTGGGCGATCTCGCCTACTTGCAGCGACAAGTTTGCGGCCGCGTTTTGTCCCACCTGCACCACGAGGTCTTTAATGATGGCAGTCTTGAACCCTGACTGGCTCACGCTGATGTCGTAAGTGCCGACGCCGAGCGATTGAAAGCTGTAAAAGCCCGAGCTATTTGTTTTCGTCGTGAGTTTGACCCCCGCCGCCTCGCTCGCTGCCGCGACCGTGGCGCCGGTCACCGCCGCGCCGGACGCGTCCGTCACTTGGCCCGAGATCGAGCCCGTCGAAATCGCGTTCTGAGCCCGGGTGGTGGAAGTAAATAAGGACAACACTGCCAACAATATGGCAATTCTATTGAAACCGCTCATCTTGGCCCCCTCGTTCAAGCGCTATTCCAGAACAGAAGCATTCAGCCAATACCACAGAATACCGTCGCCGGGAAAGTTGTAATTTCGTGAATATATGTTGAGACGTCGACAACAACGCGATCGTTAGCTGGCGGCGGACAGCGTCGGCCGGATTTGTTCCGGTGCGGTTCCGACGCGAGACGCGGAGGCGAAATCGTGATTCAGATCGATGCCGCGTCCTAAGAGGAGGAATTTTGATCCGCTGAAAATGTTCTCGTAGCTTCGCTCAGTGCCATCACTCGCGGGACTGTCGGCTTGCATCCGGCGTGTGGACATGCTCGGCGCGAGGTCCCACTCCCAGGAACCGCGCTGGAATCCGCCGCAAAACCGGAAATCGCTGTAGAAGTTTGAGCGGCAATGGAAGCCGCCGAACCGGCGCTTTGGTTTTCAAAGCAGGTCCGATAAAGCGCTTCTGCACGAAAACCTGAAAGCCCTGAATGATCCGCATCGGAAATTCGCGGCGCTTCTGGACATCGGAAAGCCGCTCGTCAAGACGGGCGGGGCCGGCGCGTCGAGATAGCGGTTGCCACAGAATGTTCGCCGTGGCCACGGCGTCTTGAATCGCGATATTAATGCCGACGCCCCCGATCGGCGACATCGCGTGCGCGGCGTCGCCGATGCACAGAAGTCCCGGTCGCGACCACTCGCGCAGGCGATCGACGGCGACCGACAGCAGCTTGATGTCGCTCCAATCTTTCAACTCAGCCGTGCGCCCGCGCAGAAATGGTGCGACGCTCTCGATATCCTCGCGAAACACCGGCAAGCCTCTCTGCTGGATCGCCTCGAATTCCCCTTTGGCGATCACGTACGCGCACTGCCAATACTCGCCGCGGTCGAGCGTCACTAGAAATTTTCCTCCTCGGAAGCGGCCGAGCGTCTGAGGAGGATCGTTCGACTGCCGCGCGAGCCGCATCCAAAGCACGTCCATAGGAGCGCCAAGATCAATCACCTCAAGGCCGGCCTTTTCGCGAACAACGGAATGCCGGCCATCTGCTCCCACAATCAAATCCGCGCGCACTTCGAGAGTGCCCTCGGGAGTGGTTGCGCGCACGCCCGACACGCGGCCATTTTCCACGATCAATTTGGTGACATTGGAATCCATCCGCAAATGAAATTGCGGATACGATTTCGCCTTCTCGGCGATGAAGTTCAGAAAATCCCATTGAGGCATCAGCGCGACGAATTTGCAGTGAGTCGGGAGGTGAGAGAGGTCGGCTATCGGCACCTCATTGTCCTCGACGAGGACGCTGATTGCGCGAACTTCCTGATGCGGCCGTCGCAAGAACTCATCGAGAATTCCAAGCTCGTACATCAGTTCGAGCGTGGAAGGATGAATCGTGTCGCCCCGAAAATCACGCAGAAAGTCCGAGTGCTTTTCAAGCACCATGACTTCGATTCCCGCGCGAGCGAGAAGAAAGCCCAGCACCATGCCCGCCGGTCCGCCGCCCGCGATGCAGCATCCGGTCTGCACGGTTTGTGAAATCGAATTGCCTGCGCTCATCGCGGAGTTCCCCATCAGCATTGTCTCCTAAGGGACGGAATCGCGCACCGGCTCCGCTGATTCCGGGAGGGCGGCGGAACGCGCTCAATAATTCGCCGGTGTTCGTTTGCGATAGCCTCGCGCCCGTCATACACTACTCGCATGAATAAACCGAATACGATAGTCATCGCACTTCTGGCCGGCGGAATAATTTTCGCCGGCGATGCCCGCGCGCAGCAATCTGCGCCGGCCGGCAATCAAACTCCTCCGGCGGCGGCTTCACAGACCTCTCCCGCCGCGAAAACCCAAAAGCCCTCCACGCCGAAGGGCCCGCCGCCCTTAGTGCTCAAGACCGACAAGGACAAGCTCAGCTACGCCGTCGGGATGAACGTGGGACGCAACTTGAAATCGCAATCTATAAACGTTGACACAGCGATTCTGATGCGGGGCTTGAAGGACGAGCTTTCCACTACCGGCAAGACGTTGATGACGGATATGGAGATGCACACCGTCCTGACGCAGTTACAACAAGATTTGCGCAAGAAGGCAGATGAAACGAGGCAAGCATCCATGCAGACGAACAAACAAGCCGGCGACGCGTTTCTCGCGGTGAACAAGACGAAGGAAGGGGTTGTCACTCTCCCGAGCGGCCTGCAATACAAGATCCTGACACAGGGCACGGGGCCGAAACCCACCGCCGCGGATTCCGTCGTGTGCAACTATCGCGGAACGTTGATTGACGGCAAGGAATTCGACAGCTCCTACAAACGCGGCCAGCCCGCTACGTTCCCTGTCAGCGGGGTGATCAAGGGCTGGACCGAAGCGCTGCAGCTAATGCCCGTCGGATCCAAGTGGCAACTCTTCGTGCCTCCCGATCTCGGCTACGGCGAGCGCGGCGCGGGCGCCGATATCGGCCCCAATGCGACGCTCATCTTCGAGGTCGAGCTGATCTCGATTAAGCCCAAGCAATAACAATCAGCTTCAGATTCCCAAGTCCTCGGTGCCGGAGCATTCGCTGCGGCGCCGAGGACGATATTATCCCTGGCGAAATTCGTTATATACGTCGTCCATTTTAGATGTAGTATACCCGCCGAATTTCGTCCCACATCACGCGCGGCCGGAATCGCGTCAGCACCGATGCGAAAGCCGGCGGAGGACGTTGCGATGGCCAAGAAACTTGCAATCACGATTGCCGGCGCGGTCTCGCTAGGCAGTTACGAATCAGGCGTGGCGTTTGAAATCCTGGACGCGGTCTCTCAACACAATAAATGGGCGGATGACAACAACCTGCCTGACGAACGCTTCGAGATTGACGTGCTCACCGGCGCCTCGGCGGGCGGCATGACCGCCTCGATGATCGCGCAGCGTCTGCTTTACGACGGGCCCTCCATGAGCCAGCCTTACGACAATCCGCTCTTCAACGCGTGGGTTTCAACCGTGGACATTACGGGTTTGCTGGCGCGCGGACCGGATGAGGACGTGACCCATTCCGTACTGTCTTCCAATTTCGTCATAGGAATATCGGAAACTTATTTGATGGGACGGTACAAGAACGCGCCCCAACCGCCGCCTGCCGCAAAGCCGCATCCGGCGATGCCGTCCGATGGCAAGGTGCAACTCGGTCTAGCTTTATCGAACCTTAACGGTGTTGACTACTTCCGTTCCACCCTCAGCGGAAACAAATTCATTTACACGCGCCATGAGGACCAGCTCGTGCGTCCGCTCGATCAGGTTGCGGATGATCGAGCGCAAGCCTGGGACACTATCCGCGCAGCGGCGGTGGCCTGTGGCGCATTTCCCGTCGCGTTCCGAGTGCAGGATCTGCTCAGAAACATAGCGGACTACACGAGTAAATGGCTCGATCGATCCGTCTGGGCCGGTCTGCCCAGTACGACTTTTACCTATACTGACGGAGGTGTCTTCCAGAACGAACCTTTGGGAATGGCGAAGAATCTAGTCGAAACAGGTTCCGAGGGTCACCTGAACTCGTATCAACGCGGTTATTTGTTCGTCGCGCCCAAACAAAAAAGCTCCACCGCCGTAAAGAACTCCGCGAATCCCGCGCTGGGATTTAATGCAGCAACCGCCAATTTCAAGACGTTGGCCGGCCGTCTGGCCGATTCCGTGGTCGGACAATCCGAATTTCAGGACTGGTCCGTCGCGGAGGGCTACAACGACCAACTGACATTGCTCAATCAGCGCGCGGACGAACTGGTGCAGTTATTTGGCGACAAGACCCTAACTCCGGCCATAACGTTGCCGGTGACCGATGTCTTGCTCAAATCTTTCTATGCCGAGAACGGACAGACGACTCAAGATTCCGTGGCCAAGTTGACTGCGGCTCGAACTCAGTTGCAACAGCAATACGCAAGCGAATACGCACAGCTGAGCGCGCAGGCCGGCGTTGCCGATGCGTGGCGGGACTCGGTTCTGGTGCTTGAACTCGCGGCCGGACTGCACGAGAAAGAAGAAATGCTCATCTACGATTTCGTGGCGGAGCCCGCGCTATTGGCAAGCAGCGGGCTGTTGGCGTTTGCCGGCTTCTTCGACGTCAGTTACCGCAAACACGACTACGATTACGGCCGCAGCGTCGTGCAACAGCAATTGCCCATATATATGAAACAGCAAGACAGCGTCTTTTCCAATCTGCATTGGACGCCGAAACCGATCGATCCGATCGATCAGAAATTGAACGGCATTCAGATGTCGCAAGTGAATGAGGCCGAACGCAAAAAGGTTTGCAGCCAGATCACAGATGCGGCCAATGCGCTGCTGACGGAATTAAAGCTAAATCCAATCGTTCGCACGGGAGTTATGCTGTTCTACGTCCGCGGCGAAATCAAGAAACTCCTCGCACTCTGAACCCCGGACGTGCTCATTGCCGCTTGCGCTCGCTCAGTCGGTATCGAATGTTCGCGGTTGTGCCGGCGCCGGCGCGGGCCCTTGGGCACCAATCACAATCGGAGCGAGACCCGCCTGCTGGAGTTGAGTATTCATCGCGGGCAGATCCTTGGTGGTCAGCTCGGTCCATTTTGCCATCACTGCAGCAGCGTCGGCCTTAGCTGCGTCGAACGCACGCATGGCGTCAACCGTCGGCGCGGTGTCGCCGTTGTTCACGGCGGAGAAAATTCGCGCGATTTTGGCGCTGAGCGAAGACAAGTCCGGCTGTTCCTTCGGCGGTTTCGTCGGAATTACACCGTAGCCCGCTGGCGGAGATCCGGCGATGTCTTCCGCCTTTTGAACGAGTGCGTCGAGAGCCGAGACAACCGCCGCATTATTTTGAATTTGCGAGCGGCGTTGCTTCGCTTGCGAGAGAAGCTGCCGGGCTTCGCGCTGCGCCTGGTTGATTTCGGATTGCAAGCGTGACACTTCGGTGGCGGCGTCGAATTGCTTCTGCAGCTCCGCGGCGGATGTCCGTATGCGCGGGTCCATCTTAACCGTCAGCGGCTGGGAGTAACTCCGGCCTGCGATGGTCAATTTGACCGTGTAATTGCCGGGCAGCGCAGTCACTCCGCGTGGCGAGAAAAAGAATTCATCGTCGTCAGATCGAGCGCCGCCGGCGGCCGGCGTGTACTGAAGATCCCAAATCCAGCGGTGCATACCCGCCGCCGTTGAAGGCGGCTGGGCCGCGGGCCGCCAGAATGCGGGAAACTCGAGCGTTTCGGGTTTCACCCTAGGCGCGTGATCTTCGCTCGAGTATCTGCGCACCACCTGGCCCTTGGCATCGAGGATTTCAATGACCAAAGGACCCGGCGCCGCCGACTTCAAATAATAATCAATCATGGCGCCGGCTGGAGGATTTTCGGCGAGAGCTTCATCCCTCGGCATGGGCGAACCGTAGTCGGCGCCGGGGTGCATGCGAATGGCTTCCGCAGGCCGGAATAGATAGGCGTCGGACTGCGCCACTTTGTCAGTCATCTGGCGGAGCGCCGTAATGTCGTCGAGGACCCAGAAGCCACGGCCGTGCGTCGCGACAATCAAATCATCGCCGTGGATCGCAAGATCCCGCATCGAAGCGGGCGGCAGATTGAGTTGGAGCGATTGCCAATCATCGCCATCGTTGAACGAAACGAACACGCCAAGCTCCGTGCCTGCAAACAGCAGCCCTTTGCAGATTCGATCTTCCTTTACGGTCTGCATGTAGACGCCTGCGGGCAGCCCATTCGTAATCCGCTGCCAGGTTTTGCCGGCGTCGCGAGTCCGGTAAATGTAGGGCTCGTCGTCTTCCAAGCGATGGCGGTCCACTGCGGCATACGCCTCATTCGCGTCGAAGTGTGAAGCCTGCATCATCACGATCTTGCTCCACGGCGTGAGCTCGGGCGGAGTCACGTTCTGCCACGTTTTTCCGCTGTCCGAAGTTTTCTGGATGTAGCCGTCGTCGGTGCCGATCCAGATCAGGTTCGCGTTCTCTGAAATCGGCGATGGCGCGATCGTGTAGATAACGCCGCGGCGCTTGTTCAATGGTGCATCAGCCGCGGTCGCTTCATCGAGGTTGGGCGATACGCCGGGATCTTCGCGCGTTAGATCGGGGCTGATCTGCGCCCACGAATTTCCGCCGTCCAGCGTCTTGAACAAAAACTGATCGCTGAAGTACAAGGCGTGAGGATCGGCCTCGGAGAAAACAAGCGGCAGAGTCCACGTTTTGCGGAAGGGCCCTTTGCGGCTCAACTCGGGCGAAACATCGCGAATTTCGCCGGTGACCGAATTGCATTTCGTCACGTCGCCGCCGAAGAGTATTTCCGGATGTAGTGGATCGGGCGCGGTGTAACCGGCTTCACCGCCCGCGCAGATTCCGGTCCAATCGTGCATCGAAATCTCGGTGTGGCTGCTGCGCGTTGGAACGCCAACGGCCCCGCTATCCTGCTGAGCGCCCGTCGCCCAGTACGGAAAACGATAATCAGCTGCGACATGGTAAAGCTGCGCGGTCGGCTGGTTGTACCACGAGCTCCAAGTGATCGCGCCGTCTTCGCTTACGATGGTGCCCTGATCGCTCGCGACAATCATGCGTTTCGGGTCGTCGGGATAAATCCAGAGTTGGTGATAATCGTCGCCGCCGGGCGCGCCTCTGATGGACGTCCAGCTTTTGCCTCCGTCGGTTGATCGGTAGACCGAAGTATTCGAGATGTACACCGTTTCAGAATTCACCGGATCCACTACGATGTTGCAGAAATACCATCCGCGGCCCCAAATGCGACGCTCGTCAGACATTTTGCGCCACGAAGCGCCGGCGTCATCCGAGCGGTAGATGCCGCCCTCTTTGGCATCAATGATTGCGTACACCAGATTCGGAGTTGCGGGCGCAACAGCGATTCCGATCCGGCCTACGCGCTCTGCGGGCAGCCCCTTGCTAAGCTGTTGCCAGGTGTCTCCGCCGTCCACGGACTTGAATATTCCGCTTCCGGCTCCATACGACGGAGAATAGACGCTCCACGGCGGGCGCCGGGTATTCCAAAGCGCCGCATAAATTGCGCGCGAATTTTGCGGATCGAATGCGAGATCAATCGCGCCAATGTTATCGCCCTTATACAAAACTTTTTGCCAATTCGCTCCACCGTCGGTTGAGCGATAAACGCCACGCTCCGGGTTCGCGCCGTACGCGTGGCCAAGTGCTGCGACGTAGACAACGTCCGGATTTCGAGGGTCCACGAGGATTCTGCCGATCTGACGCGTGTTATCGAGGCCGATGTGAGTCCACGTCTTACCGGCGTCGGCGGATTTATACATGCCGTTTCCGAACGATATCTGCGAACGCATGTCGGACTCGCCCGTACCGACATAGAGCACGTTTGGATTCGAGGGAGCGACGGCAATCGCCCCGATGGATGGAACTGGTTGCGAGTCGAAAATCGGAGTCCACGTGCGGCCCGAATTTTCAGATTTCCACACGCCCCCGCCAACCGAACCGAAATAAAAAGTGTTCGGCTGACCCGGCACACCGGCAACAGCATTCGAGCGGCCGCCGCGGAATGGCCCAATCAATCGCCAATGCATGCCGGAATAAAGGCTTTCAGAAATCTGCTGGGCAAATGAAACGCGCGGCAGAAACGGGAATGCTGGAGCTATGAACGCCAACCCGATCAAAAAACGCGCAGCCGCTCGCGATGATCCACGCATGGAATGATTTTCTCCCTTCGACGCCCTACATCATATCGAAAGAAGATTCGCGAGTGCCCGGTAATCTCAGAGCCCGGAGGCCCCCGCCTCCGGATCCGCGCGACCCGTGACGGCGTGTCATTGACAAGTATGTCCAACACAATCAGTGAGTGAGTTTTCCACCGGAGCTCTTATCCAAGTTTTGCCAGCAATCATACAAATACTGCCAGTGCTCTTCCCTCCCGTCATCGCGACGTACGACGGCCGACCGTTTCAACTCATCCGTGTAGTGAACCTTGAGCTCGACAGGCGCCACCGCGCCGCCATTGAGCCATTTGCGCGCTTCGTCTTCCGAATGAATCTCGACGGCGGCGAATCCAGCCGACGAATCACTGTGGCGCACCTGCTGCAGCAAGCATTCTTCCGTAGCTTCACAGCATGACTTCGAAGCGGCTCCGAGGTTGGCAGACCGGCTGCCCAGGCTGCCGATCGTACGCTCCAACATCTCCTGCTGATCCTTCGGCGCGGGCAACGTGCTCCAATATTTCAGCAGTGGCAACGCCGCCGGATCGCGCAGCGTTTGCAAAATCCACCAGTTCTGGTTTCGCTGGGGCAGTTTGTCGAAGATCCGCAGCAATCGGCGCGTGTCATCTCCCGAAGTGAATGCTGCCAGGTGATAAATCATGTGATTGAGCACCACCGGGTCCCGCGGCCGCGCGCCCGATTCGAGCCAATCCAGCATCGCATCGAGTCCCGCCGGCTCCATCTCAAAACGCCCTTGTGCGTCATCAAATTCGAGCACCGTCAAGACATCCGCTGGAATCCAGATGTCCCAATAATTCCGGTATTCCCGCCCCTGCCGCGTTTCCAGATTGCCGTTTAGAAGCTCCCATTCCGCGTATTGCGCGGTGTCGGTCTTCAACAATTCAAGCGCCGCGGGCGCGAACTTCCCGCCCCACCGTCCCCACGCATTAATCACAATCTGGTGCCGCTCCCAGACGTTCGGTGTCCTTTGCGCGAGCCGCTTCCAATAATCCACCGTTTCCGCCGAACGCAGCCCGAGCGCTTTCAGCGCAATCGCGTGCTCCATCATTTCGCATGTGACCGTGTTCGTCCGCGCGATGCTCTCGAGCGACTGAAGCTCCGCCATTTCTCTTTTCGGATCGGGATTCGGCGCAAAAAATCCCAGCCAGTAGGCCGCCAGCACGCTTCGCTGACTGCATCCGCTCTGAACGATCGCCGTGAGATTGTCTCGCGAGCGCTGCGCCGGAGGCACCATCTCCCAGCGATCGTGCATTTCGGAAAGCACTGGATAATCCTCATCAGCGAGCGTCGTTTCCGCGAGATTGCGATCCTGCCCCTTCTCTGCATATTGCTGAATAATGCTGAGCGCGCGCTGCGTTCCCACATTCCGCAGCGCCGAGAGCACCACCGCCTGCTTGTATCTGCTCCCAGTCAGCGAATGTTTCTCCAATAAATCGATCACGCGCTCTTGATTTCCGCTCATCACCATGGCGTAGACCATCGTGAACACCGTCTCTTTTCCGCGAAACCTGGGAAGGCTAGGCAGCGGTTGAAACGGTGTGCCGTCACTCACGAGGTGATTCAGGAGATTGTCGAGGAGCTCGTCGTACGAAATCAGTGTCGGCTCATCCTGCCGCAAAACGAGCAGCGCCGAGCGCGCGAGCATCGCCGTCGTGTAGTCGGTATCGTTGCTCTCCGCCACTTTGCGGATCTCAGCGACCGTAATGTCCTGCGGAGTTCCAATCTGAATCGTGCGAAGCAGCCGTTGCGGCAAATCCTCTCGCGCGCTCGCGTGAGCCGGGAGGAAACACGTGGAGAAAATTGCGAAGACCGTTACGAACAGGCGCGCTCTCCGGCCGCGCATTGCAAACTCATTCAAGGCTTCTCTTCTTCGTGCCGGTACGTGAAGGAAATGTTTCCCAGAAGATGAACCGTCAAATTTCCCATTAGGTCCGGCGCGTCAGGCGCGTGCTGCATTCGGTTGACAGAGAATTGCCACGGCGAGTTGCCTCCATCAGCGCGCATCAGCGTCTCCTTCGATCGCACGTTGAACGATTGCAGATCCATCGTCGCGGGAGGAGTCTTACTTCCGCAAATTTCTTTGTCGTTCGCCGTGCTGCACCATTGCGTCCACGCTTCGAATGTGCATTTTTTCTGAAACTCGTTCAATCTCGCATCGAAATCGGTCACACGATATCGAATCACCACTTCGCGGCGATTGTAATTGTTCAACACATTGTCGCCAAAGCGGTCGAACCCGAGTTCGATCAGCTTTTCCAGAATCGCGTCCACCGGCGCATCCGCCGGAAACGTCGCCTGCAACCTCTGCACCACCTGAAACGGCGGTTCGCTCTCCGTCCTACCCTGCGGCGGATTCTTAAGCGTCCGTACGCGCTCCATCATCTGAATCTCGCCATGCTTCTCCGCCACGTAGCTCCGCATCGGCGCGAGCTGCTTGTCGAGCTGTTCGGCGGCGTCTCCCGGCTTCAGCCCAGTGCTCGACACGCCTCCCACAATCACGGCCTGGTTCGGCGACATCTCCGTCGCGCACGTTCCACTTATCTGCTGCATTTCCATCCGCTGATAAAACTCGACGGGATCGAACACCGCTGTGGCGGCTCGTGCCGGCGCTGGTGCTGGTGCCGTATCCGATTTAGCCGCCGGCGCAGCAGACTGCGCACCGGCCACGCTGCAAGCCCCCAAACCCAAAACAATCGCGATTAGTGCGATACGTTTTCTCATTCTCTACATCTTTTCCGCAGCCACTCCGGATGTCAACAGCCGCTATCGCCCCGATGAATCGAGAGTAAACGAGCGCATCCAGAGCAGTCGCCTCCCGAAAATCGGCGCAAGCCTTTTCGCGCTCCGAATCTGAAATTTCAAATTTCCGCAGGCTCCTGTGTCTTTCGTCGAGCGCGTCCCAATTCCCCGTCAGCCGGCGTATTTCCTCTGGCGCAAATCGCGAAGTATAGGCAAAATCGCATCGTGATCCTCCATCAGTTCTATCT
Organism: uncultured Acidobacteriota bacterium; assembly: GCA_963838705.1. GTDB lineage: Bacteria > Acidobacteriota > Terriglobia > Acidiferrales > UBA7541 > Palsa-147. The sequence goes on from CAWIRU010000009.1 coordinate 1,038,527, forward strand.
AAATTGCCTCGCCCACGCCTCCTACCTCATCGGCGACGAGGAAACTCACACAGCAGCCGTCGTCGATCCCCAACGCGACATCGATCGTTATCTTGTATTCGCCGCCGAACACGGCCTCGAAATCAAGCACGTAATCTTGACCCACCTTCACGCCGACTTCATCGCCGGCCATCTCGAACTCCGCGATCGCGTCGGCGCCACGATCTATCTGGGCGCCAAAGCGAAAGCCGGATACCGCTTCACCCCTCTCGCCGATGGCAGTGTCCTCGAATTCGGCCGCGTGCGTTTGAAAGCGCTCGAAACTCCGGGCCACACTCCCGAGTCCATTTCGATTGTCGTCTACGATCTCAATCGCAGCGCGAGCGACCCGTACGCAGTTCTGACAGGCGACACTCTATTCGTCGGCGATGTCGGCCGCCCCGATCTTCGCGCCGCGCTCGGCTGGTCCGCCACGGATCTCGGCGCCCTGCTCTTCGATTCCTTGCATTCCAAATTGCTTCCTTTGCCGGACGCATGCCTCGTCTATCCCGCCCACGGCGCCGGTTCGCTCTGCGGCAAAGCAATCAGCAAGGAAACGGTATCGACCATCGGCGACCAACGCCGCCTGAATTACGCCCTTCAACCCATGACCAAGCAAGAATTCATCGATCTCGTCACCGCCGACCAACCAGAAGCTCCCCCCTATTTCACCTACGATGCCGTGCTGAATAGTCAGGAGCGCCCGACGCTCGATGAAGCTCTCGGACGACAGTTGAAACCCCTCGAGCTCGATCGCGTGCGCGAACTTCAGTCTGGCGGCGCGCAGATACTTGACACGCGCGAACCCGATGAATTCGCCACGGCCCATTTCACCGGAAGCATCAACATCGGCCTAAGCGGCCAGTACGCCACATGGGCCGGCACGGTTCTCGATCGAGAGCATGCAATCGTGATCATTGCCAATCCCGGGCGCGAAAACGAATCCGCGATCCGCCTGGGACGCATTGGCTTCGATAATGTGGTGGGTTATCTCAAAGACGGTATGCAAAGCTTGGAGTCGCGCCCGGAGCTCACCGCAACGACGGAACGCGTGAGCGCGCCCCTCTCCGCCGATCTTTTGTCCTCGGCCGCGCCGCCGCTGCTGATCGACGTCCGCACCCCGCGCGAGCATCAGCAAAAGTCCATTGACGCCAGCGTGAGCGTCCCGCTGAATCATCTATCTCTGAGCGCGCACGATCTGCCACGGAATCGTCCCTTGCTCGTCTACTGCGCCGGCGGCTATCGCTCTTCAATTGCCGCGAGTCTTTTGCAGCAGCAAGGGTTTGAACGCGTCAGCGAAATCGCCGGCGGCATCGCAGCGTGGGATGCGGCGAAGTTACCCGTTCGTAGCGCCTAAACTTCGCGCGAAAAGCGAATTGCTTCCGTCATTCACACTGGCGGGGTTCTCAAACGCCGCACCCTGCACTACAATGCTGCACGCTTTGCGATGGGAGGAAGCCATGCGTCCAGATAGTGTCGAAGTCTCCTGGGATGCCGCCAAGTCGAAGTGGCAGGTTCGAATCCAAACTGGCGAAGAGGTGGTTAACCGCCACTCCGACGCGCCGAAAAGTGAAGACGACGAGTCCCTTCGCGCGGCCGCCGCAAAGATCGTATCTGACGAAGGCTACGAACCTGACCCAGCGAGAATCACGATTCGTCGTTAGCCGAGGCGCGCAAACCCGGATGCCAGAATGCGAACGGTGGTCGTCGCGCGATCCTTCGCATACCCACGAGACACAATGGAACTGATACACAATTCATCCCGGCCCGAACGATCATCAGTTACCACTCCTGAACGCGAGCTTTCGCGCCGCCGCTTCTTGAAAACGCTCGGCGCGGGCGGCAGCGCCATCGGGCTGTCAGGATTCTTCGAAACTCTCGATGGGATTGCCCAGGAACCATCTGCGTCGCGCAGTGTCCCCGATTTCACCGGACCGGGTCCGAACCCCTACTGGAATTCGGTGGGGCCGATCGTTACCGAGCCGCAAAAGGCGCCACTGATTCTCCTGACGGACCGCCCCGTCCAGCTCGAGACGCCGCGGCATTATTTCCTAAGTCCGTTCACTTCGAACGAAGCGTTCTATGTGCGCTGGCATCTCGAAACGCTGCCGAACTCAGTGGATCTGAAGGAGTGGCGCTTGCACGTTGAGGGAAACGTTGGAATTCCTGTCACCCTCAGCCTTCCCGATTTGATCAATCGCTTCAAGCCCGTTTCGGTCGCCGCAGTGAACCAGTGCTCGGGCAACAGCCGCAGCCGCCTTCAGCCTCGGGTGCCCGGTGGACAATGGGGAAACGGCGCCATGGGCAACGCGTTGTGGACCGGAGCGAGACTCCGCGAAATCCTAAACGCGGCGCAAGTGAAGAGCGGCTCTCTCCAGGTGCAATTCGAAGGACTGGATCGCGGGAAGGGACCCGAGGGCTATGGCTCCAACCGATTCATGAAATCACTCGATCTGACCGATCCTGTGCTCGATGAGTGTATCGTCGCCTATTCGATGAATGGCGAGCCGCTGCCAATGCTGAACGGATTCCCCGTCCGGCTCGTCGTGCCCGGAAATTTCGCAACATACTGGGTCAAGTGCCTGTCCTGGATACGCATTCTCGACAAACTGGACGACAATTTCTGGATGAAGACCGCTTACCGCATCCCAGATACTCCGGGCGGAACAACCACGTCCGATGAAGTGAAAGCCGGGAAGGTCAAGACGATTCCAATCGCAAAGATGCCCGTCCGGTCGTTTCTGATCTCACCCGATGGCTCCTCGAAAATTCCGGCGGGCCTGCGCGTGCAATTGCGTGGCATCGCATTCAGCGGGTATGGCGGCATCAAGAAAGTTGAAGTCTCAGCCGACAACGGCAAGAGTTGGCTCGAAGCCCGGCTCGGAGAAGACTTCGGTCCATATTCCTTCCGAACCTGGGAGCTTGCCTGGACGCCAAATCGTCCCGGGAAATATGAGTTGGCTGTTCGGGCAACCGATGAAAAAGGCCACATGCAGCCCGACGAGGCAGTTTGGAATCCGGGCGGTTATCTATGGAATCGAATCGAGCGGCAAGAAATCACCGTCGGAAGCGCCGCGTGATGAGGGCAATTTGAAGTCGCGCAAAATATTCGCGCTGGTAAGTGTATTGTGCGTCTTCCTTGCCAGCACCGCCCTCTACGCGGAATTCAATGCAGGATTCTACACGCAGAACGAGCCTGGGAGCATTCGCCAGACGCTTCCGTACGCCGCCACCGCGGGAGCGTCGTACGACGTCGGAGCCTATCCGCTGTACCCCGCGTCTCTTGCGCCGGGCGATGGCCAGCAGGAAGTAAACTCATACTGCAATACGTGTCACAGTCCCCGATTCATCACCATGCAGCCACCTTTGCCCGCGGACGTGTGGGCTGCTGAAGTAAATAAAATGGTGAAGACGCATGGCGCGTCGATCCCGGACGACGCCATTCAGAAAATTATTCAATACCTCCAATCTCACTACACGCCAGACAATCGCAAGAAGTGAGCGGCACTCTGCGACAAAGACCGCGCATACGAAGCTGGTGGCGCAGTCTCGGCCGCGTTTTTTTGCGGCATGGCACGACGCTATCTTGCGCGTCGTGATCGCGCGTTTTTCGTCGAAATCCGGAGCACGATTTTTGTAACATTTCGCCGTCGAATCCCATTGATTCCCCGGCATTTCCCGAAGAGCTAGTACCCTGTGGATTTGCTGGTACCCCGGGGGTGCGTGGTAACGTGGCTCGAGCAAAATGTTGATGCGAGCCACAACGCCGACAAAGCAACACGCCTGTCGTCCCACGGGCCACAGGCCACGGACCGCGAAGCCACGTACTTACTTCGAGTCACACCGAATTATTAGAACTACCACGATTATATACTTGATGCAGGTATCGGCGTATGATGGGGCCGAAGCTGCATTGGTTCCCTCGTTCAAGGCCTCCGCAGCTTCCAGAAAGGAAGCGCGTGACACTTATCTCAGCCCTGTGCTGCACTGACCATTTGCGCAAGAAGGCATTCGTAATTTCCGCCGATTCTCAGGAGACAATCGAGCACCAAAGATGTTTTTTAGTGAAGATTGAGCCACGCACAATGGGCAACTTTCAAATTGCGATTGGCGGTTCTGGCCTCGGTGACCTGATCGACGCATTTCTGTTGCGACTTGAAGATTTTTTGTCAACTTCTCCAGCAACGCAGATATCAGATTTGAGAACATTAATACAGGACCAGTTGTTGGAGTTTATGAGAACGGAGGTAGAGGCGTATCCAGCCAGAAAAGCTAGCAAGCATCTGCGCTTTATAATTGGAGCCCTCGCCTCGCGGACCGGCGAGTGTGAGTGTTGGATCACAAAGTCTTCTAGGCTTAAGAAAATAGACAGATTTGAGATCATCGGTTGTGAAGAACCGCTATATAGGTTCATTCTCGAACGATTGTTTTCTAAGAACCTTACGGTTGGGCAGGCTGTGCGTCTGTCGGTGTATCTATTCATGGTTGCGAAGAAGACATCGCTTTATATCGACGGCCCCACATCTATGGCTATTGTAAGGGACATCGCTATTTCTATGGAAGATGACGCTTATGTCAAAGAAGTAGAGGGACACGTCGGGGAAATGAATAAAGCGAGTGACAGCTTGGCCATCACTCTTCCTGATATCGGGATGTCCGCTTTGGAATTCGATCTCAAGCTTCAGGAATTTGTCGAAAATGTTAAAGCTGTGCGGAAAAGATACGTCGAATTGGCTGGACTTCGGATGTGGGGCCAGTTGGTGCAGGAAGGCCACATGCCGACAGTAATATATCCAAAAGTCCCTGACAGTAGCTCCATCGAGGTGAAATTTGAGTCTGGAGGAATTACCAAAGTTTCTGTACTAGATGATCCGTCGAGAGGGATACGAATCGGTCACTTTTGGGAGAACACCTTCGTATGCGAGGATCGCCCGAGGACTAATCTTTGCGGAAAGAGGCGTGTGGTAGGAAATCGGGTATTTGCGCAAGTTGTGCCATGTACACATGCGGGCCGCCATATTGATGGAGGAACTTGCATTTCGGACACGTGGCTTCAAACGATAGAGGCCAACTATAGTGATTATTAGTTGTGGAAGGGTCGTGTTCTACAAGTGGGATGGCTGCCTTGCATTGTTCGTTTTCACAGACAACGCAGAAATAAATTGAAAGTTTTTTCACGCAGTTAATCTCTCAAACGTAAGCACTGGAGCCGTAATCATATGCCGCAGCGTATCAACGAACAAATCGGAACTCTTTCGGCGATTGAATCGGAAAGTCATTTCTTCGAGGTAGGCCGCGAGATGCTTGCCACTGATGTGATGCCAAGTTCCCATGAATCCGCGCTTCAAGAGCGAGAATGCGGATTCGATTGTGTTCGTGTGAATGTCGCCCTTCACGTAGATTTTCAGGCTGTGGCGAATCGTCTTGTGTCGGCCAGTCTTGCGAAGATCGCGTGCTGCGCTCCGGTAGGACAGATAATCGTCGGTGAAAAGAACGTCCACATCTTCGCTCACGTTCTCAGTGATGTACTTCTTGAGCGTGCCGCTCTTGATGTCTTGCGCATGAAAGAATCGCAGCTTGCCGCCGCGTTGACGGATGCCGATGACGATTTCTTTGTTGTCGAGACGCGCGTGCTTTCGGAATCCAGTATTCCTGCCGCCGACGAATGTTTCGTCCATCTCAACTTTGCCGTCGAGCATTTCTTTCTCAGTCTCGACCATCGCAGCGCGGATTCTGTGGCAGAGGTACCATGCGGTCTTGTAGCTGATTCCGAGCGTCCGTTGAATCTGGCAAGCGGACATTCCCTTTTTCGCTTCGCAGAGAAGATAGGTTGCAGCAAACCACTTTTCGAGCGGAAGATGGGTGTCGTTGAAAATGGTTCCGGTTGTAACGGAGAATTGATAGCCGCATGACGCACACTCGAATTGCTTGCGGGATTCCAGATAGCAGACCTTGCGCTCTTTGCACCGCGAGCACGTCACGCCCTCGGGCCAGCGCAGCTTGGTCAGAATCTCACGGCACTTTTCATCCGTACCGTACTTTTGAAGCATCTCTAGGAGAGCCATGAAAGCACCTCGCAAACCGAAGAAACAAAGGACAGGCCGTCCGCTCGAAGCTGTGCCGTTGCGAAAGCTAGTGGCTGACGTGAAGCGCGATCTGCGTTCCAAGTTGAAGCCTGAGTGAGCGTTACGTCCATGTCCAAAATTATAGGCCAGACGCCTTACCTGTGTCAAGTAAATAATCGTGAGAACTACCGTTAAACGATTGAAAACACAGCACCGAGCCTTAAATTTCGCGGCACAAAATGAGATATGTCGCGACGTGCGATCCGGGCAAGCTTTCGTCGGGCCGTTGGCATCTCTGGTTTTGGGAGTCCGATGGACTCGACCGGAGTCCCGGGATCGGATCTGCCGGCGATTTTTCAACCAGCCACCAGCATCGAAATTCTCCTCCGGAGCTGGCAGCACGACTCGTCAAGAGCCCCACTTTCACTTTCACTTTTCACTTTTCCCTTTTCCACTTTCCCTCCTTTCTAATCGGGACGCCAAATCAATTAGAAACGCCCGCAAATGATTGAAACCATGGCACAGCACCCAATGCTAATCGGGACAAAATTACTACCCCTCGCGGCCGAAATTGGCCGCCACTACTGTAGCGCCAGACCGTCTGACATCCGGCACGTTTGGAGATGCCGCTCAGCGGTCTGCTCGTCACTCGTCACTAGTCACTCGTCACCATTACTCATATGACGACCCCACTTGATTCCCATCCCAAATGGATGTCCATCGCGCTCGAAGAAGCGCGACGCGCCGGTGACGCCGGCGAAGTGCCTATCGGCGCCGTAGCCGTTCTCGACAACCGCGAAATCGCGACAGGCTCAAATCGCACCATCCGCGACTGCGATCCAACCGCGCACGCGGAAATGATCGCGCTCCGCGCCGCGGCAACCAAAATTCGAAATTACCGCCTGGCGGGAGTCACGCTCTACGTCACCATCGAGCCGTGCGCGATGTGCGCGGGCGCGATCGTGCAGGCGCGAATTGACCGCGTGGTTTACGGCGCGGACGATGCGAAAGGCGGCGCGGCGCGCAGTTGCTTCAACATTCTTGACAATCCGCAACTGAATCACCGCGTCGAGCTCGTTCCAAATGTCCGCGCGGAAGAATGCGCCGCGCTTCTCCAGAATTTTTTTGCCGCGCGCCGTTACACGTAGCGGCGAACGTTGTCGAGAAGTTGCTCGGCGGAAGGAAGATCGCCGGGATTGGCGCCGCGATGCAGCCAAAGAATTTTGCAGTCGCGGAGATCGCGTCGCTCCTTCGGCGATCAATTATCGCCGGTGACGACGTACGCGTCCACGCGCAAGCCGACCGGCAGTTCGTGGCCGTCGTCGAGTTGGACGAGCGTTTCGAGAATTTTCGTGTCCACGCGCTCGGCGGGTTCGTCGGTGCGGATGTTTTTCTTGCCGAGTTCGCCGCCGATCAGCACGACGTGGCCAGGAAATTTGCGGTCGCCGAACGCATCGGCGGTGACGTAGGCGCGATCGCCGAGACGAATTCGCGCGATGTCGGTTTCATCCACGTCCACGCGGACGCGGAGGACGCCTTCGTCCCCGATCGACACGATCGGATCGGAAACGGTCGCCGAATCCGTGACGCTTTCGCCCGCGCGGTGAAACCGGCGCAGCACGACACCGGAAATCGGCGCGCGAATGATTGTCTTTTCGAAGACGGCGCGATTTTGCGCGAGTTGCGCGCGAGCGAGCGCGACATCGGCTTGCGCTTTCGCGATGTCTTCCTCGCGCGATTGGTCGTCCACGAGCGCGCGGCGCTGCAATTCGGCGTCGTATTGCGCTTTCGCAACTTTGTATTCGCGGACGTAATGGTCGGCGTCTTCGCGCGACGTCACGCCGCTGTCAAAAAGTTTTTGATGGCGCTCCATTTCGGCGCGCGCGTTTTCGAGAACGGCTTCCTGTTGCTTGAGCGATGCGAGCGCTTCCTGCCGCTCTTGCGCGCGCGAGCCGTTCATTACCTTGCGCAGCTCGGCTTCTTTTTCGGCGAGTTGCGCGACGGAGGAATCTACTTGCGCGGCGTAGTCAGCATTGACGAGCTCGGCGAGAATCTCGCCCTTGGCGATGCGCTGCCCTTCCTCGACGCGCACTTCGCTCAATTTGCCTTTGAGCTCGGAGCCGATCCGAATTTCTTCGGAAAGCGGCTCGACGCGGCCCGGCGCGGCAAGCAATTTGTACTTGGAATTCGCACCGGCCGCGGGAGCAGCCGTTTTCGAATTCGTGCTTGCGCTCACGCGAATCCGGTTGAATTGATAGCCCGCAACGGCAATCGCAATTCCGGCAAGTGCGATCAGAACAGTTTTATTTTTCATCGAATTTCTCCAAGAGCTAAGGATGACATCCGCGCGATTCCGGAAATTGGGCCGCTCGCGCCAGTCGCGGGCGGAACGAATTGCGTGTGTGGACCGATCGACAAAGCATCTTCGTTCGCGCCGGCGCGCGCCGCGAGAATTTCATCGCCGACGATTCGGCCGTCCTCGATGCGTACGACGCGATCCGCGTATTCGAGAATGCGATTGTCGTGCGTGACGAGAACAACAGCGCGTCCGCGCTCGTGCGCGAGATCGCGAAGCAACTCGATCACCGCACGGCCGCTCTGCGAATCGAGCGCCGCCGTCGGCTCATCCGCGAGCAGAATATCCGGATCGCCGGCGAGAGCGCGCGCGATCGCGACGCGCTGCTTTTGCCCGCCGCTCAAATCCGCGGGGAACGCCTCGTATTTCTGCGCGAGCCCGACGCGATCGAGAAGTTCGCGCGCCTGCTTGCGCGCGTCGCGCTTCGCACGGCCTTTCATATCCAGAGTCAATTCGACATTCTCCGCCGCCGTCAGCGTTGGGAAAAGATTGAAGCCCTGGAACACGAAACCAATGTGGCGCAAACGGATTTCGGGAAGAGCGCGCTCGTCGAGCGTCGTGATGTCGCGGCCAAGAATTTCGACGCGGCCCGTCGTGGGCCGAAGAATGCAGCCCATGATCGAAAGCAGCGTCGTCTTGCCACTGCCCGATGGCCCGACGAGAAAACTCACTTCGCCGCGCCGGACTTCGATATCCACGCCGGAGAGTGCCAGAGCGCCGGCCGCGCCTTCGTCGTAGGATTTGCTGACTGCACTGACTGCGATTGCACGGTTCATGGGATTCGATTCCCTTCCCTAGCCTTTGAAAACCATCGCGGGATCGAGCCGCGTGACTTTATTGATCGAAATGATGGAAGCGCCCGCGCACATCAGCACGGCGAGAATGAAAACGCCGATGGCCATCGGCAACGGGAGAAGAATCGCGGCGCCGCCCGTTCCGCTCAATCGCACAAGCAGCAGGCTGACGCCGAGCGCGAGAACGTAACCCATCACCGCGCTCAGCAGCGCTTGCTGGAGAATCACGCGATAGAGATATTTGTTCGACGCGCCCATGGCCTTGAGCGTGCCGTACTCGCGGATGTGGTCCATCGTCGTGGCGTAAATCGTTTGCGCCACGACGACGACGCCAACGACCAAGCCCATCACCGCCGCGATGAGCAGAGCGACGCCCGCGCCCGTCGTGAACATCCAGTACATGCGCGTCATGCTGCTGAATTGCGCTGTCGTGTAAACATCCACGTCGCGGACATTGGCCTTGAGACGATCGCGGAGAACGCTGATCGGCGTTCCCGGCGCGGCTGTGACGAGGACGTAGACGGTTTGATCGGCGCTGAAATTCGAATTTGTGTAGTTCAGCGCGTTCTTGAACGAGGTGAAAACAAACGGCGAAGTGGTGAACGAGCGAATGCCGTGGCTGAATCCGACGACGCGCGCGCGATGATCGCGCAACTCGATGCGATCGCCAATTTTCGTGACCTGAAGCTTGTCTTTGTAGAGATCGTCAACGATGACCGCGTCATCCTGCTTCACGGCGGCGATATCGCCTTCCGACATTTTCCACGGACCACCTACACCCGTGTCGGGATTGAAGCCGATCACTTGAATATTCTCGATGCGGCCGTCGGGGCGCTTCCACGTGCCGAAACTTTGAATGTATTTTTCGGCGTGCGCAACGCCAGGAGTTCCGAGAACTTGATAATACTTGCGCTCGGAGAACGGCCGGCCCGCGTCAAAATATTTCACGCCATGCGCGACGACCCAGAGATCCACGTTCGAGTGGTCAATGTTGTTGGATGTCGTTGTGGTGAAACCGAGGAACAGACCGAATTCGACGCAAATGAGAACGAGAGCGAAGACTATGCCGGTGAGAGTGACGCCGAGGCGCACTTTATCGTGGAAGAGATTGCGTCGCGCGAGGAGAGACATAAAATTAAGCGCCCCGCCGCTGATTGAAGATGTTTCCAGAAGATCTCATCGAATTTCGCCCTTCGGGCGGCTGGACTGTTGCAGCTCGATTAACGCTTCGATTTCCGTTAACATCGTTAACTCCCGAGCCAAAAAAATTTTAGGCCTTCGCGCGGATTCCTTCGACCATCGACTCGATCAGAAAGTCGATCACTTTTTTCCTGTCGCCCCACGGAAATGCTTCGTGCGAAATCAAGAGAGACGTGATGCCGTGAATTCCGGCCCACATAGAGGACGCTGCGAGAGACGGATCAACATCCTTCAGCACGCCTGCGCTCACGCAATCCGCCACGCCCTGCCGCAATATGCCGAACGCCTGCATGCCCTGCGATGTGGGTGCATTGTAGCGCTGCTTTTCTTCGTCGCTCGCGTGATCGTGAGGAACCATGAATGTGGCGACATATTGCTGCGGATTCTTCAGGCCGAATTCGACGTACAAATGCAGGCCCGCATAGAGGCGCTCGAGCGGATCCGCGATTTTCGGCAGCTTCGACTGCATTTCACGATTCAGTTTCGCGAAGGTTTCCTCGCAGAGGCTGAAAACGAGTTCGGACTTATCTTTGAAGTGGAGATAAATCGTCGTGGGCGAGTACTCGATTTTGTCGGCGACGCGGCGCATGGAGAGGCCTTCATAGCCCTCGCGGATGAAGATGTCGCGAGCCGCGCCGAGGATTTCGTCGCGCAGAGAATCTTTTTCGCGTTGCCTTCGTTCTTTGACGCCCATAGTGTGGTGTAACCCTGCCTCGTATTAACGCTCTTACTCTACTGAACACTGTTAAGTATAAACCAAAATTGCACGCTGTCAAGGGTATTTTTCCAGGCTTCTTGCGTCGGGCGTCTGAGATAAGTGCGCGATCACCCAGTTGGGGTTGAGAGGCGGCGAAGCGTCTGCTAATGTAGGGTTCTTGCCGCGCGGAGAGGTGTCTGAGCGGTCGAAAGAGCTCGCCTCGAAAGCGAGTGTTGGGGAAACTCAACCGTGGGTTCGAATCCCACCCTCTCCGCCATTACTTTGTTTTCAGTGGGTTAGATTCCTTCCTAAATCTCTTCCCTAAGAAATCCTCGAAATCGCCCGCCGCGCAGTATTAGGCGAAGAGAGGAAACCTGGACCATGGCGATATCCAAGTACACGCTCTACAAATACGCGAAGGTCGACGGCAACTGGCGTTATTGCAAAGCCGCCTACCACGAAAACGGCAAGATCAAGCCTGACATCGTTTTCGTGAATGTGAATCAAGCGCTGCTTGAAAAGCATCTCGAAGGTCGCTACTACATGAGCCACAACGGCCAGTGGCTCGACGCCGGCACCGATGCGCTAGAGGCGCAGCGGAAGCGCAAGCAGCGGCTGGCGCTCGACGAATACCATCGCCTCAGCGGAGCCACTCCCGCCAGGAACACCGGTGCGCCGTTGGTCGCCGGCAGGATCACGCTGGCGGCGGCCGCCGAGAAGTACTTTGCCAATTCCGAGGCGCGGGGCTTGGATGCGAAAACAATCCGCAAGTACCGGGCTGCAGTTGACGCTTTCGTCCAGCATTGCGGCGTCACGTACGTCGACGAATGCCGGGACAATAAGCAGGTCTTGCTCGACTACATGGGCTGGCTCAGGAAGCAGCCGGTCGCCGTGAGGAAGCGAAGCGACGGAAGCTCCAGCAACAACCCCAAACGCACCCTAGCCAACAGGGTCTCGGACGTGCGGATTTTCCTCAAGTCGCTCGGCATCTCAAAGCTGCTTGCGAATCATGAGGAGCCGACATATCACGAGAAGAAGGTCGTCGCCCACACAGACGACGAACTCTCCGTGCTCTACGGCGCCGCCGGCGCCGAGGAGACCTTCCTGCTCGATTTCTTCATTGGAAGCATGGCGAGAGACCATGAGGCGTACGGCTGTCGCTATCGTGATCTGACCGGCACGACCCTGACTCTGTACGGCAAGCAGGACAAGAGCCGCACCGTGGAAATCAGCCAGCGGCTCGCCGACGCTATCAATGCACGCCGCAAGCGCCTCGGTGCCGGACCGAACGACCTGCTCTTCCCCAACCGCAACGGGAACCCAGACCAGCACCTTTTGCGTGATCTCGTAACTCTCGCTATGCAGGTAGGGGCGCAGTTTGCAGTGGAGCTGCACAAGCTGCGAAAGACGGGAGCGAGCCGACGCTATCTTGCTGGGGTCCCGCTGACGACTCTCATGCAGGAACTCGGGCACGAGTCGCTGTCGACTACACAGCAGTATCTCGCCGACGTGCGCAAGCCCGGTGAGGCGAAGAAAGCTGTGGCCGACGCGGACTTCATCCCCAAGCCGAACGTCGTGAAGACAGGCACGGGCGGCGACTGACTTCGCTAAAGATTGTGTGACTCAGGTCGAAGCACGTACAGTGGCCTAGCACAACTGATGATGCAAGCGGGCGTGTTCGTTGGGGCCGAAACTCTGGCGGGTCCATTTTGTCAGCACTGTCGGTAGGCTGCCTCTACGCATAGCACGATTTCCAGCGAACTTGGATTACTTCCGGATTGCGCGTAATCCGACAGAAATTGATGGCAAGTACGGAGTTCACTTCCTACAAGCCGACATCACAGGACTAATCCCGCCGTGGAAGCCGGATAGCTTCCAGTTGGCCGACCATCCATGACCTAGGTGAACCTTAGGGCGTTGCAGAGAAGCGGTGACGCGAGAAGGTACAGACCGTGCAAGAGCGAGGCGTGCGAAAATCGGTGATCATCCACTGTGGATAATGGGAACGGAGATTTCAATGTCGAGTGAAATTGAACTTCTGAAGCGTGTTTACGATCGGTTTAACGCTCGCGACATGGAGAGCGTGCTCGCGGCCATGCACGAGGACGTCATGTGGGCAAATGGAATGGAAGGCGGCCACGTCCACGGAGTTGATGGAGTGCGTAAGTATTGGACACACCAGTGGGCGATGATCGATCCGCACGTCGAGCCGACCGAGTTCTCCATTAGCCCGGAGGGAGAAGTCGTTATAGAAGTCCATCAAGTCGTCCGCGATCTCAACGGCAACCTCCTCACAGATAAAATGGTCGGTCACACGTTTCGAATCGAACATGGGTTAATCAAGCGCTTCGATATCCGCGGCCAGTGAGGCCCAACTCCGTTGCGTTCAGGCTGGCGCGGTCCGACGATAAGTTCCGAGTAGCGTACCATCCGTCCGGAACCATCGGAAGAGATGGAGGATGCGTGTCTCTTGCGATACGATTGCTCCCACGTGCTCCTGGGCGTAGAGGCCGGCGGCCGCATGGAGACTCTTCTTCAAGACTTCCGATACGGACTGAGGATGCTGGCGAAGGCCCCGGGCTTTACGGCGGTGGCGGTGCTGACGCTGGCGCTGGGCATCGGCGCGAACACGACGATTTTCAGCGTGGTGCAAAACGTGCTGCTGCGCTCGCTGCCGTACCGCGATCCAGGCCGGCTCGTCGAAATCTGGGACAACTATTTGCCACAGTGGCCGCGCCTCGGACTCTCGACCGCGAATTTCGAAGATTGGCGTGCGCAGATCAGGTCATTTTCTGAAATGGGCGCGTATGACTGGGCGCCGGTTGACCTGAATCTCAGCGGCCATGGCGAGACCGACCGCGTTGAAGCGACGTACGCCACGGCGGAATTATTTTCGACGCTCGGAGTGAAGGCCGCAGCCGGACGGCTTTTCCTGTCCGATCAAGATCAGGCAGGCCGCCCGCCGGTGGCTGTGGTCAGCCACCAAATCTGGCAATCACGACTCGGCGGAGGCCCGGACGCGATCGGGCGCACGCTGACGCTCGATGGCCAGGAGTACGCCCTCGTTGGTGTCTTGCCGGCAAGTTTCGATTTGGTTCCATGGGCGGATATCTGGTTTCCCTACGGCCAGATGGATGAGTTGCACACGCTCGTGCACCATCCATGCGCGGTGGTTGCGCGGCTCGCGCCAGGCGCGACGATCGCGCAGGCTCAAGCGGAAATGGCGACGCTCGCGCAGCAACAAGCGATCGCGCATCCGGACACAAACGCCGGCTGGACCGTGAGCGTAAGCCCGCTTAAAGATCCCGCCGCATTGCGATTCAGAGACGCGCTGCTGGTTCTTTTTGGCGCCGTCGGGCTCGTGCTGCTGATTGCGTGCGCGAACCTCGTAAATCTGCTCCTTGCGCGAAACGCTGACCGGCAAAGGCAATTCGCTTTGCGCGCGGCGCTGGGTGCGAGCCGCCGGCGGCTCGTGGGGCAATTGATTACGGAAACGGCCCTGCTGGCGATTGGCGGAGGACTGCTCGGCATTGTCGTCGCCCAAGCCGGCTTGGCTGCGCTTTCGACGCTTGCGCCCGCGGAAATTGCCGCGGCTGAACCGGCGAGCTTGAATGGCTGGGTACTCGCGTTTACTTTCGGCGTCTCCGTGCTTACGGGAATTCTTTGCGGCGTTCTGCCCGCGTTTCAAAGTTCGCGCGCGGATCTGAACAGCGTGCTGAAAATCGGCGGCACGGGCGCGGCTGGCGCGCACAGCGGGCGCTTGGGAGATGTCTTTGTCGTCGCAGAGATTGCGCTGTCATTTGTGCTGCTTATTGGAACCGGACTTTTCCTTCGTAGCTTCGGCAATTTGCTGCGCGTCGATACGGGATTTCGCGCCGAACACATTTTGACGATGCGCGTTTCGCAACCTTCGATTCCGCCGGACGTCTTCGCGAAGATGACAGAGGCTAAGCAGAATGCCGTGGAGCAAGAAGATTCGCTGCGGTTCGAACAGCTCGTCCACCGCGTAGAAACCGTGCCCGGAGTGAAGAGCGCCGCGGGAATTACGGTGTTGCCGCTCGCTTCCGAAATGCGAGCGACTTCGCGTTTCGCCATCGAAGGCCATCCGGAAACCGTGACGCCGCCGCGGCCGACCGCCGAAGCTCGTTCGGTCAGTCCTGGATATTTTTCGACGATTGGCGTGCCGCTCATCCAAGGCCGCGAGCTCAACGAATCCGACGCGACAACGTCAAACGTCGTGATCAATCAGGCGATGGCGCGGCGATTCTGGCCGGCGGGGGATGCGGTCGGCCATCGCATCAACCTGTGCCCGATGGACACAAAGCCATGCTGGACACCGATTGTCGGCGTCGTCGGCAACGTGCATCAATTCGGGCTTGGCGCGGGGCCGACGCTCGATGTTTACGGCGCGGGCGGATGGACCGAATCGCTTGTGATACGCACCAATCGCGACCCGGCAGCGATCGCAGCGGAAACGCGCGCGGAAATACAGAAATTCGACGCGAGCCTCGCAGTGTCACACGTCGAGACGATGGACCAGGTGCTGTCGGATTCGCTCGCGCAGCAGCGATTCTCGACTTTGCTGCTGGGACTTTTTGCGGCGCTGGCGCTGGTGCTTGCGTCCGTGGGGATTTACGGCGTGGTGAGTTACGGAGTCGTACGGGGGACGCGCGAAATCGGCATTCGCATCGCGCTGGGGGCGCAGCCCCGCGAAATGAAACGGATGATTATGCGGCGCGGGATGATCCTCGCGCTCGCGGGCGCGGCGATTGGGCTGGCGGGGGCGCTGGCGCTCTCGCGCGTGATCCGGAGCTTGCTCTTCAAAGTACAGCCTGCGGACCCAGTGATACTTGGCGGGGTGACGCTGCTGTTGTTTGCCACCGTTGCGGCGGCGTGCCGGATTCCCAGCCGGCGCGCGATGCGGGTCGATCCCATGGTCGCGCTGCGGTACGAATAGCCCTTCGCAGATCGCGCGCAACTCTTCCTCAGAACAATCTTGCGCAAGCTCCTGGGGATTTGGTCACATTCCCGGTCCTCGCACCCGATTGACGGGCAACCCGGAAGTTATCAGCTCGCCCGTCGGGTTTATACCGATAAACGCGCCAGCAGCGAGCGACCAATCGGTAGCGAGAAGCCGACTTTTCGTTACTGATCGGCCCGACCTGGATAACTTCCAGTTTGCCGACAACTCGTCCAGAATCGCACGGTGCAGTCAGCGAATAACAACCCTTATCGCAATCCGGCAAGACGTCTCTTCAATTCCCAATCCCTGAAGCACCTGATTAACGGTCCTTCGGAAGCGACTAACCTCCGGACATAGCCGGCTCGGGAAACATTCACTTGACTTCCGTGCCGCGCCGTTCGTTTAATATGTTGTGGTCCCATATATGGAGAGCACAAGTTCACAGGCGGAATGGAAAAGAGGCGGCGCCGAACTTCTTATTCTTTCGCTTGTCGAAGCTCGCCCCCGCCACGGTTACGAGATCAGCAAACTCATCGAGCAACGCTCCGGCGGCACGGTACGTTTCCACGTGGCCTCGCTTTACCCCATGCTCTACCGCCTGGAACGACGCGGCTGGCTGCGCGGTCGCTGGGTTGAAAAAAGCGGACAGCGCCGCCGTCGTTATTATCGTGTGACTCGCCAGGGCCGCAGGGTCCTCGCTTCGCAGCTTCACGGATGGCGCGAGTTTGTCGCTGGCATCAATCGCATCACGGAGGCAGAAAATGCCTGAATGGAAGCCGGAGATTCTCCGCAGACTCACCGGGGTAAAACTCTCCCCAATGCGCGAGACAGAGATTGCCGAAGAGATCGCGCAGCATCTTGAGGACCGTTATCAAGAACTCCTTGCGACCGGCCAATCAGAAGGCGCCGCGCATCGCACAGCTCTCGAGGAACTCAAAGATGAAGACCTACTTGCCGGCAGCCTCCGCCCTGTCGAGAGGGATTGGTACCGCGAACCCATCGCGCCGGGAAAAGACACCGGCAATTTTTCCTCGGGCATCCTCCAGGACATCCGTTTCGCCTTTCGCATTCTCCGCAAAACTCCGCTCATCACCGGCATCGCGCTGCTTTCTCTCGCGCTGGGCATCGGCGCCAACACCGCAATCTTCAGCCTTATCGACGCCGTCATGCTCCGCATGCTGCCCGTGCAAAATCCCGAACGGCTCGTGCAAATCAGATTCAAATCTCCCATGTCTCAAGATCCGTGGTCCAGCGTAACGAATCCGATTTGGGAACAGGTACGCGATCATGTGGACGTTTTCTCCGGCGTTTTTGCCTGGTCACCGAGAACTTTCGACCTCGCCGACGGCGGCGAAGAGAACGATATCAACGGCATCTACGCCAGCGGCGATTACTTCACCGTTTTGGGCGTCCGCCCAGCCGCGGGTCGTCTACTCACCACGCCCGATGACGTCCGCGGCTGCTCCGGCGTCGCCGTCTTGGGCTATGGCTTCTGGCAATCTCGCTACGCTGGGGCGCAATCCGGTATCGGCTCCTCGATTCGCCTGAATGGACACTACTTTCCAATCGTCGGCGTCAGCCAGCGTGGCTTCTCCGGAACGGATGTTGGCACGCCGTTCGATGTTGCGATCCCGATCTGCGCGGCGGCGATTCTCGGAAGGTCTCTCGATGTGCGCGACGCCTGGTGGCTCTCCATGATCGGCCGCCTCAAACCCGGCGCAAACATCGCGCAGGCTCAAGCACGCATGAAAGTTCTGTCGGCACCGCTTTTTGGCGCCGTTGTCCCGCAGGATTGGAGCGCCAAATCGCAGGACATTTTTCGAAAGAACACATTCCTCCCAAATCCCGCATCCACGGGCGTTTTCGATGGCATACGCGAGCAATACGGCCAGCCGCTCGAAATCCTGATGCTCATCGTTGGACTGACGCTGCTGATCGCATGCGCGAACATTGCGAGCCTTCTACTGGCGCGTTCGGCGGCTCGACAGAAGGAGATTGCCGTGCGGCTATCGCTGGGTGCGTCGCGGGTGCGGCTGATTCGGCAGGTGCTGACGGAGAGTGTGGTGCTGTCGGGCGCGGGCGCCATTCTTGGAGTCTTTTTCGCCCGATGGGGCAGCGCGCTGCTCGTTCGTTTCGTTTCCACAGATCAGGGCCAAGTCTTTCTCAATCTGAAAATGGACGGCCGCGTCTTGGCCTTCACCATCGCCATCGCCGTGCTTTGCGGAGTGCTCTTTGGAATTTTGCCTGCGCTTCGTTCCACGCGTCTCGAGGCGATCTCCGCAATGAAAGAAGGCTCGGCGCAAACGTCCGGGGGCCGCGCACATTCGGCCTCCGCCCGTTGGATTGTCGCCGCGCAGGTCGCTCTTTCTTTGATTTTGCTAATCGGCGCGGGTCTCTTCATTCGCACCTTCACTAATTTAATGACCCTGAATGCGGGCTTCGACCCCAACAATGTCCTATTGACCAAGACGAATGTTCACAGCGCTGGATTGCCCGAGCCCGCTCTCGCGCCGCTCTACGGCCAAATGCTTGCGAAATTGCAAGCGCTTCCGGGGGTCGTTTCCGCCAGCCAGTGCCTGTTATTTCCGCTCTCCTCGGGCGATGAGTGGAACTTCGAGGTTTCAGTGCCAGGCTATCAGCCGCCGAACGACGTTGAGCCGCTTGTCTATTTAAACTGGGTCACGCCTGGATACTTCTCGACGATGCGCACGCCGCTGCTCGAAGGTCGTGTGTTCGCGGCTCGCGATTCCGCAAACTCCACGCCCGTTGTCGTCATCAATCAATTGCTGGCCAACACCTATTTCCGCGGACAAGATCCTATCGGCAAGCACATCCTGCTTGGAGGGCCGGAAATCGGAGACAAACCACTCGAAATTATCGGCGTGGTCCAGAACGCAAAGCGTGATTCGCTGGATCAGGGCTTTCTTTCAACCGCATACGTCCCGCTCGCCCAGATTCACAACCTCCGCGAAGACACCACCTTTGAAATTCGCACGGCTACTACACCAGGCGCGCTGATTCCCGCCGTGCGCGACTCCATGGCCAGCGTGAATAAATCTCCGTCCCTGGAATTCAGGACATTGAAGCAGCAAGCCGACGATTCCGTCCTGCAAGAACATTTAATGGCCGTCCTTTCCGGCTTCTTCGGCGGCCTGGCGCTCCTGCTCACCGCCATCGGCCTCTACGGCGTGATGGCCTATGTCGTCACCCTGCGGACGCACGAAATCGGTATCCGCATGGCCCTCGGCGCGCAGAGAAGCTCCATCCTCCGCCTAGTCATGCGCGACGCCGCCATTGTGCTCGTCATCGGCGTCGCCGCAGGACTCCTCGGCTCCATCTGGATCACGCGCCTGGTTAAAGGCCTTCTCTTTGGCCTCACGCCCAGCGATCCTTCGACTCTCGCGCTCGCCATCGTCGCGCTTGTCCCCGTTGCACTTGTCGCAACGTACATCCCCGCACGCCGCGCCACGAAGGTCGATCCCATGGTCGCGCTGAGATACGAGTAGCGGCTTGTGACTTCCATCACGGTTCCGGTCGAGTGACGAGGAACCCGGAAGTTATCGGTTCGTCCGCCGGATTAGTACCGAGAAACGCGCAAGCAGGAAGTAACCCCAGGTAAGGTTCGCCGACAATCCGCTCGGTATCATACGGCTAGATTAGCGGATGGCGGTCATGCGTCAACTTGACCCGCTGCCCGCATGGCGTGGGTACATCAAAACCGGTAGATGGTGAAGTCGACTTTGCCGAATGGGCGGCCACCGACAACGCGTATCCTTGAAGCTCGCAATCTCGTTATCCATCAACTCCGGGGATTTCCCGAGCGATGCCCACGGATGACTTGCTCGACCAATTCTTCGCCGAACCGTCTGGTAAACGGGCCCGAGCCCAATAAGAAGCGATAATAGATCGCGCCAAAGATAGCGTCGTTCAGCAGGTCGGGTTCTGTATCTGACCGCAATTCGCCCGCATTCTTGCCCCGTTGGAGATCGGCGATGGTAGCGTTCCGCCGAGGACTAACCCATCGGTCTAAGAACGCCTGACGTATAGCCGTCTCGCTCTGGCCCTCGGCGATCAGCCCGGCCACGATCTTGCCAAACGGCCCGCTGAAGGCGTCAATCAAGCGCCGCACCCGAAGGCGCAGAGACTCTTCCGCGGTCAGGACCGTCGGCTTCTCCAGGTTGGGAGCCATCCGCTCGCAGAGCATGGCCAACACTAAGGTTGCCTTGGTCGGCCACCATTTATAAAGGGTGGGTTTGCCGACCCTGGCCCGCTTGGCGACCTCTTCTATGGTCAAGTCTCGGACTGACTTTTCCTGAAGTAGGGTGTAGACCGCATCCATGATTGCGGCATGCGACGCCGCCATCTCGCTTGGCGGTCGGCCTTTGCGCGCAGTGGGGAGCACGTTCTTCTTCATGGAGCTAAGTTTAACGGAACGTAGCGTAAATTCAATTGACTTCGGTGACGCCTTATTATAAAACGGAACGTAAAGTAAATCAAATGATCGGTCGGATAGCTGGCCGAAACCAGTATGACCGAAAAAGGAGAATGCAATGAATAACCAAGTTCGTCCTTACGAACCGCTGACTTCCCAAAATACGGCGCTCGTCCTCGTCGATCATCAGGTCGGTCTCATGACTGGCGTCCGTGACTATTCTACCGGCGAGCTGAAACACAATGTAGTAGCCCTGGCCAAAGCTGCGAAAGCGCTGAAGTTGCCAATCGTCGTTACGACGACAGCGCGAGACAGCATGTGGGGCCCGACATTCCCCGAACTTGTGGAAGCACTGCCAGGCATCGAGATCATCGACCGTTCATCGGTCAATGCATTCGATGATGCGCGCGTGACTCGCGCCATCGAGGCGACTGGCCGCAAAAAACTCATCTTCGCCGGCATCTCGCTTGAAGTCTGCGCGGCTTTTCCGGCGATCACAGCCGTGGGAAAGGGGCTCGACGCCTATGTGGCGGTTGATGCCTCTGGAACATTCAGCGAGACCAAACGGCAAGCTGGGCTCCTACGCATGCTACAGGCGGGCGTCATCGTTTCGGACTACACGACCTTGATCGTGGAAATCCTCAAAGACAATGCGCGACCGGAGGCCGGCGAGGTCTACGCGGCCATTGATGTGGGCTGGGCCAAGCTCGTCGGCCAGATCGCCCAGGCCTACGGAAAATAAGTGGAACTGTTCTCCGGGTTACGTGCTCCCGCTGACTGGCTGACAGCCTCTTGGAAAGAACACGGCGTATTTTTCGGTAATAGCGAATTACAAGTTCTAAAGCACAAGTCGCCGGCAGCTTTGCTCGATATGGCCACGACTCCCGGATGACCGGCAATCCGGAAATAATGCCTCCAGATTGGTCCCGACAAGCGTGCTTATGGTCATCGACGGACCAACTCCCGAATTGTCGGCAAGCCGGAAGTAATTCGACCAGGGGCGCAGTTTGTTGTGGGGCTTCCAAGCTGCGCAAGACCGGGGCGAGCCGGCGCTACCTTGCCGGCGCGCCGTTGAAGACCCTCTTTCAGGAACTCGGGCACGAACCGCTGGCGACTACACAGAAGTATCGCGCTGACGTGCGCATGCCGGGCGATGCGAAGAAAGCTGTGGCGGACGCCGAGTTCGTTCCTAAGCCCAAAGTCGTAAGAACGGGCACAGATAGCGACTGAAGATTATTTCCTCAGGCGCCAAGCCTTGCTCCGCTTGGTTTCCGACCGGCCGTGATATAGCGGGGCGATATCAGAACCGGACCCAGAATACATTATGAGGTGGCATTCCTCGGGACGTAAACTGTCGGCCGGGAAACCTCCTCGCCGCTCACAATCCAGTCAAGACTCTTTCCAGAGTGGGCTTTCAACTTCAGTAAGAACTCTAGTGTCGGCGCACTCTGGCCCTTTTCGTATTTCGACAGCTGAGTTTGACCTATGCCGACGAGTTTCCCGAACTGAGCCTGGGTGAGGTCGAACCCTCGGATCTGCCGAATTCGCCTTCCGATCGCCTGAAGGTTCGGCCGAATATTCTTCTTGACGATATTCTTCATAGTGGTATAATACTCCCATTGGTGGTACAGAAGGTCCACCGCGCTTAACTAATTTCGTTATGGCACAGAAGATGCGAGGAGTGCAACTGAAAAGGAAGTCCAGGCGAACCTGAAGGGTAAATAAACCCTGCGTCGGGCCGGAAGGTGAAGAACTACCTTGGATTGCGCAATAAAAATTGCAGAGGAAAGAGTGGCGTTGAACAGAACTGAAGCTGAGGAGGACGCATGCCTAAGATAGATAACCGCGAAGCTGACATGTCCGAAGCCATGGTCTCGATTCGACGTGACGGCTCGATCAGGTTCGATCGCAAGGCTGCGGCTGCTTTCTCTCGACGCGGGATTCAATACGTCGCTTTCAGTGATGAGAGAACCGGTCGGTCAACCGGAAGATGGCTGACATCCGCGGAAAGGCGAGCACTAGGAGAAAAGCCACGACCATGCCCGCTGCCCGGTGAAGTTAAGAATTTTGGCGGTTTCCTACGCGAGATCGGCATCAGGACGCGCGAGAGTAGGAGGTGCAGAGCGCGCTGGTGGAATTGGGCCAGCGACCGTTTGATTGTGAGAATTAAGTAGGGCGCAAAGAAAACGCCCGCGCTAGGAACGCGGGGCTTGACCGAAACCCAGGCTGCTTAGAAGCCCGGAATAACAGCTCGATTCCATTCTCCGATAACTGGAGATCCGGCGCAACAGGCGGCCCCAACTAAAGCCAAAAGGAGGCTGACTATGCTGCACGAAACGAAAATCGCTTGTCCACGCTGTGCCCTGGAGTTTCCTCTCTCGGAGACCCTAGCGCAACCACTGATCGCCGCTGAGCGTGCAAAGTTCCAACGCGAGGCGGAGGAGCGTGCTTCAGCATTGACGAGGCACGAAGAGGATCTCTCCGCCCGCCAACTGGCGCTGGATGATCTGAAGCGGCAGCTCGAGATTCGACAAAACAAAATCGGCGCCGCCGTAGAACAGAAACTCCGTTCGGAACGCGAACTTCTTTCTAAAGCCGCCGAAGAGAGAGCTGCCGAGTCTTACGCGCAACGCTTGCTGGCTGCCGAGCAGGAGCTTGCAGAACAGCGAGCAAAGCTCGCGGAGGCAGAGAATGCCGAGCTTGCTTTGCGGCGAGAACAGCGAGCCCTCGAGGAGGAAAAGCGGAAGCTCGAATTGGAGGTCGAACGCCGACTCCGTGAGGAACGCTCGCGAGTGCGCGTGGCGACCCAAAAAGAGGAAGAAGAGACTTACCTGCTGAAGCTTGCGGAGAAGGAGAAGGTCATCTCCGACATGAAGCGGCAGGTGGAAGAGCTGCGTCGCAAAAGCGAACAAGGATCGCAGCAGCTTCAAGGCGAAGTCCAGGAGCTTGAACTTGAAAGCATGCTGAGGTCTGCGTTTCCCGCTGACGTGATCGAGCCAGAGGCCAAGGGACGGAAAGGCGGCGACGTAGTTCACAAGGTCATCGCTTCGGGCGGAGTCCACGCGGGCACAATCCTGTGGGAATCAAAGCGCACGAAAAGTTGGAGCGCCGAATGGCT
Organism: uncultured Acidobacteriota bacterium; assembly: GCA_963838705.1. Classification (GTDB taxonomy): domain Bacteria; phylum Acidobacteriota; class Terriglobia; order Acidiferrales; family UBA7541; genus Palsa-147. The sequence continues at coordinate 1,062,170 of CAWIRU010000009.1, forward strand.
CACCAGAAACCGAGAGGACCAGCGCCTCGCGGGTGCTCACGTCGGCGCGATCATAACCAGCGTTTTGCCCAAGGAGGTCGACATGTTTGATCGCGTCGAGGGCGTCTGGGTTGCCACCATGCGATGCGCTCTGCCTTTGGCGAAAGCCTTGAGGCAGGCAATCATCGAGGCAGCTGCTGCGAAGGTTGCTGTCCAGGGGCGCGACGGAAAGATGCAGCAGATGTTTGACTATTTGACCGGCGTTCATTTCCGCGGCCGGGTGTCCGCAATAGTCGAAGCCATCGTGGAAATGGCGGCTGATCTGGAAACTGAGAAACGGGCTCAGACGAAACAATGGGCCCGACGGCAGCGGCGCCTTGAACTGCTGATGACCGGGACGGCCGGCATGTACGGTGACCTCCAAGGGATCGTTGGCCGGTCCCTCCCGGAGCTCCAGGGGCTGGACATCCCGGAGCTGGACGGCGGCTCCAAGTCGAAGGCGTCTGAGGAATCCGGCGCCGCGGAAGGAGGGGACCATGCGTAGGCGTGGCGCACGTTTTAGTCCCTCACCGGCGGTGGGCGAGAGGTGACTGTCCCGCCCTGCGCGCCCCATCGCCGAATCCCTAGCAGGGTTCCGACGGGCGATGTCGGCAATGGCGAAAGCAGAACGCTGGCGCGATCGATTGTGGCCTCGGAATTACAAGTGCCAGATCAGGGCGCCGGAGCGAGTCGATCTCAGCACTGCAGCACGATGACACGATCAAAAGAGATTCAAGGAGCTTCCACATGAAAAGCATTGCAAGGCATTGGGAGGAGCAAGTTGAAGAATTAGTGAAGGCCGGTCGAACCGGCCAGTACAGGAAAAGGCTGGAATGGTTTTTGTTCGAACTGCGGCTGGCAGTTCAGACGTTCGAGACCCAGGGTGACGGCACCAAGCTGCTCATCTTCAGTGATGGATCAGTGTATGGCGGCGAATCGGAACTTGATGCACTCCTCGCGCCAGCACCTCGCCGGCAATCGTGGACCGCAAAACCGGCGTTGCCCTCGAAGGGAAGAGTCAATGGCGAAGAATGACAGAACTGTGAATCGGTCGCATGTTTCCGGCCGGCCCGGTGCGCGATCGCGGTCCGGGCAGTGCAAACCGGAATCTTTGACGCCGAGCCAGACTGGCGGTAATCGCCTTCAATTCCCGCCAGGAGAAGCCGACATTGAAGAGCTCCGGTCCGTAACTCGCGAATGGCTGATGCCTCGCCTGGTCGAAAAGTTCCTTCGGGTGCACGGAGTTGAACTGAAGCACTCGCGCCAGCGCGCGAACCGACTTCAGTCCTCTCAGTTGGGAGACTCTGCCGGTACCGTCGCGAAAGAAATTAGATCGCAGGCGAAGCAGAAAAAACCAATACCGGGCACTTAAGTAAGGAGATCACGGCTCATGAACGCCGTGGGCTAGTTACCATGGGAAAGCAGTTCGACAAATTCGCTGCTGCATCCGACGGCCGGAAGATACGATGTGCCATCTACACACGCTATTCTTCTGACTTGCAGCGCCCAACCTCGAGCGAAGACCAGATTCGGAACTGTCGCGCCGCAGCCAAAGACAAGGGCTGGGACGTGCTGGACGAGTATGTCCGCTCGGACGAGGAAGTGAGCGGCCGCACTCTTGTCGGACGGGATGGGCTCGCGGATCTCATGCGTCGAGCCGGCCAGAACCCGACGCCGTTCGACTGCATTTTAATTGACGACACTTCACGACTGGGTCGCTATCTGCCGGACGTGCTCAAAGAAAGTGACACGCTTCTGTACTATGGCGTCTTTATTTATTTTGTCAGCGACCGGCTCGACACTCGTGATGACGGTTCCCGCATCGTCCACATGGTGAAAGGGTATGGGGATGAGCGTTATTCCAAAGACTTGGCTAAGAAAGTCCATCGAGGACAGGAAGGTTGTATTCGGAAGGGATACACCGCCGGCGGAACGTGTTACGGATACAAAAACAAGTATCTGACGGACCCGACAGTGAAGGAGCGTGGTCAGGACCGGGTGGTCGGAGTAGAGCAGGAAATCGCTCCCGAACAGGCTGCTGCGGTCGTGCGGATCATGGAGATGCGTGGAGCGTGTCTAAGTTTCTCGCAGATTGCGAAAACGCTGAACGCCGAGCGCGTCCCGGCTCCGCGCCGGAAGTACAAAGGCAGGATACAAGAGGTCTGGGTTCCATCGAGCATCAAGGAGATCACGAAGAATGAGCTTTATCGTGGTGTCCGAGTCTGGAACGGAACTGAGAAATTGCTCCATCCGATCAAGGGGAAAAAAGCCAAGCGTGCAAGACCGCAGTCGGAATGGATTCGGGTCGAAGTTCCTGGTCTGCGAATCGTCACGGACGAATTATGGGATCGAGTCCAGCAGGTGAATCAGCGGATGAAGGACCTGATTTACGGAAGACGTCAGGGCGGATTCAACCGGACCCCAGCAAGCCGAACCTATTTGTTCAGCGGGCTTATGACCTGTGGGATTTGTGGCGGGAAGTACAGCGTGATCATCGGCGGACATCCATCTAAAGTTCGCTACGGCTGCAAGAATCACCGCTTCCGCAACACCTGCACGAATACGATAACGATCCTGCGGAACCGATTAGAGCCACAGCTGATCTCTGCCATTTCCAGGAACTTGCTTGACCCACGATTGGCGCAGCAGCGCATCCGGGACTTCTCGGAGCAACTAAAGGCGGCGATTGAAGTTGAAGAAAAGCTGGCAGCCGAAGCGGAATCTAACGGACCGAGTTTGAACGCGGAGCGTGTCGATCTGGAAAGCCAGGCGGTCCGTTTGGCAGATGCTATCGGACAACACGGATACTCCTCGGTTCTGTCGAAGCAGCTTTCCAAGGTGGAAGCGCGCATTGTGGAAATTGGCCGGCTGCTGACTGCGAAGCCCGCGCCGAAGCTCCCCAAATTCACTGACCAGCAGATCGCAGAATTCCTACGACACGATTGCCGGGACTTTTGCGATGCACTGACCAGCGATCCGGAATTCGCACGGCAGGAAATCCAAAAGCGAATCAAGAACCTGGTCTTAACGCCAAAGGATACGCCGGAAGGGCCGGTCCTCGAGATTTCTGGCGACGTGGCGCTACTACGCACCGGCGATGTATTGGTGGAAAGTCCGATGGATGGAACTTCTCAGCAATACATCGGCACTTCCATTCCGCTTGCCGGAGTCGTACTGAACCCGGGGCTTCCGCTATCAGCTTGAGAACACGACTTCGAGGTTGTCAGCACCACCAGGTCTGCGCTTCAGCCTGCCTAGGAGAAGCATAATCAGATGTTGCACGGGCGGCACATTTGCTGTTCGCCGTGCCATCTCCAGACGAACGAGAAACTCGAACGCTTCCAGGAGACATGGAAGGCGCGCGTGAATCTCCTGGTTTATTCCAATCCCCCGGAGTTGCGGCGGGCGATCGCGGAGTTCATCGAGTTCTACAATCACCGGCGGTATCACGAAGGGATCGGGAATGTCGCACCCGCCGATGTGCACTACGGCCGGCGGGAGGCCATTCTGAAACGGAGAGAAGAACAGAAACGCGTCACGCTCGAAGAGCGGTTCCGGTACAATCGCCGCCGCTCGAAGGAAATCAACATGGGTGCACTCAGCCCGAAACCGTAGCTACCCAACTTGCCTTCTTACTCTCATAGGTGCTGAAGACGAACAGTTCATTTTCTTCCTTGATTCGCCCCGAACGTTCATGCCGAAGCCGCCATCTTCTTCGGAGGCGGCGGCTGCACGTGCAGAGTTTCGATCTCCGGAACTTGCTGCCGACGATGCAGGACGAAGTACACTGCCAATAGCGTGAGCATGACGACGCTCAGCGCCACCATGGAGATGGCAAAGCGAATGACGGGACGAATCGGCGCGGTGGCGGCTCGCTCGTCTAGACTCACCTCGACCGTCCAGGCTAGGTTCGGGTATGTTTGTTTGAGCCCAGTGTCGGCGAAACCCACGAGGCGTTTTCCTCCCGCTGTTATAGCGACGACGTGGCCGCTCTGCCGACCCTGAACCGTGGCCAGCCCATCATGCACGGCGCTGTTTTCCTCTGATTTAAGTCTGTTCGCCGGCTCGACATTCGGTCCCGCGATCATCGTGCCGTCATCACTGACCAGAAATATCGATCCAATGCCATCGAGAGAATTCTTCGTTAAAAGCGACGAAAGTCCCGAGACATCCACCCACGCATTCACGACTCCCAACACTTGTCCGGATTCTTGATCGAAAATCGGCATGCCGATGCTGATGTAATTCGATTTGTTCCGCTCGTCGTACAGAATACTGGAAACGCTGTTGCTGCCCCGCCCTTGCGCGTAGGCAGCCTGCCAGTAATCTTGCTTACCCTGGTAGTAATGCTGCGGCTTGTCGGTCGCTGCAACTATGGCGCCCGCTTCATCAGTGACCCAGATTCTCAGAAGTCTCGGGTCCACTTCACGATAAGCTCGCAAATAGCCGGCGGCCGGGGACGTAAGAATTCCTTTGACCATCGGATCCGCTGCGGGCGTGGCCCATTTGCCTTCTAGGGAGTCCATCCGATCGCGAATGGCCGCATCGCTGGCATTTTGATACGAGCGATCAGCCGCCGAGACGACGTCGCGTAGCGCGGGAGCGAGAGCGATGCTTCCGACCTCCGTCACAAGACGGTCAATAAATTGAGAGACTGCCCCGGCATTGGCTTGCGCAACAGCTTTCATATGCGCACCGTCCGCCTCTTCCAACGACGACACACTCTCTGAAGTGATATACAAGCCGACTAGACTAAGTGGAACGATTACCACGACCAGTCCCAACAGCAGCTTTTGCAGCGAAACGCGGATCTCAAGGCTATCGTGTGGCATGATCGGCCTCCTTGCCGCTTGAGGGTCGGCAGCACTGAAGGCTCAGCCGACCGCTTCATAAGGAAAGCCACGAATCACAATTCTTAGGCGGAATGATATGCCCCAACATCCGCGATGTCCAGAATTTGAAATGTTGTTGCCGGAGGGAAATTGTTGACGCTGAACGGCGTTGTTGACCGGCCCGATTTGTTAGTACAGGAGCAGTGAGAGTTTTTATATCACAGCCATGGGGTGTGATGATGGATTTGCTCCCCAGGGGCTACAGGCCGCCGGCGCCGGCGGCCTGTAGCCGAGCGCCGAGTGAGGCCGTTTCGTGCGCGACTCGTCGGCATCAACGATCGGGTTGAGGCATATTTGTCGGTGGGGACGCCCCGCCGAATGAGGCAACGCCGTGACCATCTAACGAAAAATCATCGATTGCAGGAACTTTCCTATTGAATAGCATTGCACGACAGCGATCTCCGGCTCGGAGGAAGAAGTGGTGTAATTCGCGACGCATCACGCGACTACGGTTCACGGCTGAGCGAATATACCTGAACTTCGTGAACAATTTCGATCGCTGCTCAAGGATTATCCGGAGGGTAAAGCCGCGTTTGCATTACCGCACAGACGCGGTAAGCCAGCGGGAAGTCAAAATGGGAATCCCGGATTAATTGCCGCCGTTGTTGTCGGGGGTTTCGGAACTAGCCGCGGCGTCGAAGCGACGAAGGTAGTAGAAGACCGTCGCGCCTTGGCCGGCCAGCAGGCCGACGATCAACCATGGGTCGAGAGGAACGATTGCGCGCACAACCTCGCGCGGAACCGAAGAGAGGGATTGGCGGACCAATGAGTGGACATTCACTGCGAAATACAATGCGAAAAGAAAGCCCATGAGGGCAATCATGTCTCGCAATAAGGGCATGATGCGTTCCATCTGCGCAGGCGTGTAATTGGCCAGTGTGCGCGAGCCGAAATGAACGGTATCGCGATGGCCTGACGTTCGAAGACCCAGACGGATGGCGTGTCGTGATCTACCACGGGCGAGCATTTGGAAGTCAATAGTCTGTTCAATCGCAGTTATTTCGCATCGGCTGCGAAGAAAATTTCGGTCATTTCGATGGTCTCTTTTTGACCGGACTCGTACTTCCGCTGTTTGACCGCGTCAAGAGCAGCGCCTACCAGCAAAGCGTTTCCGCCGACCACGCGGGTCTTCTTGACACTGCCGTCCGGCGAGACAGTCAATTCAATTTTCACTTTTCCCGAGAGCTGGTATTGGTTGGCCGGTTCGGGGGTATTTCGGATCAATCTTCGCTTTAATCTTTCGAACGATTGAATGCTGGCTGATTTCCTGTGAAAAGGCCTGCGGTGGAGCGAAGACCGTATCCAACAGGAGAAACAGCAATCCCGCCCCGAAATATCCCGTTCGCAGTTGCACGTCTGCCGTCCTCATATACGACCATAATGGTTCGAACAGAGAGTTACAGCCGACTACCTCCGAAAACCCTTGAGGTGAAGAGGACCGAGGCCAATAGACAAAATCCCACGCGGCCAAGTCCAGCGCAAGCGCCGGACGGCGGTCCGCGGAGCGGAGACCAGTCTCGGTACGCTACTGCGTGTTTCTTGCATCCTTCACGTCCTGTCGAACTTGCATCGAGGTTACGGTGTACTCACGCTCCTTCGTGTCGCCTTCGCGATCGAGCACGTACATCTTGTCCTTGTGAATCCGGTATCGAACGCTATCTCCAACGGGAAGTAGCTGGGGATGCTTAGTGTCCACCGGACGGATGTGGTACACGATGCGATCGCCCTGCAGAACGTATTCCTTGCACAGCACCTCTTCCGTATTCTTGTGCTCGCCGTCGGTGCCCAGGATCTCGCCCGTCACGCTCTTACTGCCCTTTTCGGCCATGCCGCAGGACGATGAGTTCATGGAAAGAAGCAAGCCTTTGTCGTAGCTGGGCGGGTCCTTCGCCAAGGTAACCGTCGCAGCGGCGAGAACTAGGCCAGCTACCGTCAATCCGACTTTCATGATCCAACCTCCGTAATGGTATTGGGCCTTCTTACACTAAAATATTAGGCGGGAGGCAACTCGTAGATCGGGCGGGAAGGTCCTCACGTGTCCGACCTGTAACCTGTACGGTTGTACGGGGAGCGACGGCAGGAGCGGAGCTGTCGACGGTTCCGAAAGGCGTCGGCCTTCTTCGTTTAACGGCGTGACCTGCCCCCGTTTTTGGTCCAGCCATAAGCTAGCACTCCGGGGTTCCTGCACGTCCGAGCCTGCCCACGCTGGTGCGATTAAGACGACCGGCGTGGGGGAGACGCCGGTCGCGCGGCAACACTTGCGGCGAACTCTTCCGGCGTCAGATACCTCAGCGAGCTGTGCGGGCGTGCGGTGTTGTAGTTCACCCGCCAGGCCTCGATCACCTCCCGTGCGAGTCGGAGATCCACGAACCAGTTCTGGTTCAAGCATTCATCCCGAAACTTCCCGTTGAAGTTCTTGATCAACGCATTCTGCGTGAGCTTGCCGCGCTCGATGAAGTGCAGCGCCACCTGATTCTGATACGCCCACTGATGCACGACGCGAGTGGTGAACTCCGTTCCGTTGTCTACCTGAATCGCCGCCGGCGTCCCGCGATTTTCTCGCAGTCCCTCCAGTAGCCGCACCACGCGCAGACCGGGTAGTGATGTGTCCGGCTTGATCCGCAGCGCGTCTCGCGTGTAGCCATCCATCAGATTCAGCGTGCGGGATTTCCGCCCGCTCGTCGTGGGTATAGTCCATCGTCCACACTTCATCCGCTCGCGTCGGAAGCGCCAACGGCACTCGCCCTTCGGCTCGAAATCGCTTGCGCCTCGTGCGCTGCATCGCCAGCCCTTCCGTCCGGTGGAGCCGATACGCTCGCTTGTGGTTGACTAGCCACTGAAGCGCACCATCCTCGGTTCTCTCCCGACGCAGGAAAATGTACAGCCGTCGATAACCGAATCGCGGACGCTCGGCTGCCAACTCGCGCAGCCGAGCCCGCAACGCACCTTCGTCCCGTTCTCTGCGCTGGTGACGCCAGCTCCCGCGGTGCATCCCGATCAGCCCACAGGCGCGTCGCTCGCTGAGCCCTGCTTCTTCCCGCACGACACGCGCCGCTTCTCGCCCTGCCCGCGGGCCTACCACTTTTTTGACAGCACCATCTTCAGCGCATCGAGGTCCAGCGCCTGCTGCGCTACGATCTTCTTCAGCCGTCCGTTCTCTTCCTCCAGCTGACGCAATCGCGGGGTCTCGTTCACTTCCAAGCCCCCATACTTCACCTTCCAGTGGTAGAAATTGGCATGACTGATGCCGAACCGGCGGCAGAGATCCTTCATGGGAACTCCGGCCTCCGCCTCTTTCAACACCCCGACGATCTGCTCTTCACTAAAGCGGCTCCTTTTCATGGCGCTTCTCCTCTCGCGGTCTATACCCGGAGAAGATAAGTTTTCGCTGGACTAAATTTCGGGGAACAGGTCACCGGCACCCCACTGAAGCGGTGCGGCATTCAAGCAGGAGGCCCAACTGGCGCTGAAATCTGGTAGCTTTCCGGCGGAGACGTTGCTAAGGATGCATAATCTTAGTTAAGCGGCTGGCCTGCAACTTAGAGCGCGTCATGTACATTGAACCAGGCAAGCTCGCGATTCCAGACTTGGGTGGTCTTGCAAGCAAGACCCTGCTGCTGATGTGGCAGTTTTGGTTGGAATCGGGAGATTTTTCTGCTTGTGTGAATATCAGCGATTGCGATCAGCTGTACGTCGCTTGCTCCCGATACGCTCAGCGTGTTTAGCGAATCGTCGCCACTCCCGGCGGGGCTCTCGGTTGCGAAATGAGCGCTGCGGAATGTTGACTTCCTCTGCGATTCGTTACCTGCGCCTTAATCCCACCAGCATCCAAACGAGAATCAGCACAGCGAATGCTGTAATAACCGTCACAGTCAAGGCGTTAAAGAAGTAAAAAACGCCGAAGAATATAATCCCAAGTCCCGAATCAGAAACAGGACCGATACCGCGAGTGTCGACGCAAAAAGCAAACAGAATTCCAATCCAAATCACAGCCCACGAAAGTTTCCTTAGATTCCAGATACCGGTTACCTCTGTTTAGATTTTACCCGGTCTGCTGTTCCGGCTTTCTATTGTTCCTTTAGGAACCAAAGTCCAGAATTACCATCGCCATCCCGCGCTTCTGGTCGACTTCCACCAACCAAAGGTTTCCGTTGCTGCCCCATATAGCAGCGTTGGTTAGAACAAGGTGCCACGTATCTGGGAACGCGCGTGGGAAGTGTGCCGTCAAGGGCTCACTCCGTCAGCGGGTGGGTCTCCAATTCGGTTCGCTTCATTCTCATTGCGGCCGAGCGTGAACCGATTCAAGACCTCATCCGGGACCCGGGGAGGAATGATGCACGGGCCCTGCCCGGAGAGCTTGGCGTCTATCTACTGTAAACGTTTGTCCCGTGGCACGTCCCTCGGACGTATTTTCTGCTGCCGAATTTTATTCCGCTTCATGGCAACCTTGATTATGACTTAAGTGCGCCTGCGTGCCAAAACCGGTTTAGAGTACCAGCGTCCATGCTGCTGGTTCTAAATCACACGCGGACTCAGCTTGTGGTTTGCCGGAAGCACAACCTTTTCGCACGATCTTTGCCCACTTTCCGGATAGCGCGAATTGCGGACAACGGCGTGACTCCCGCGCAGGCACGGCAAGGCGCGCTAACTGATGCGAGACAAAAAACGGCTCAGGCTTATGTTTTCTGGAAAGTGTGCCGGGATCCAAACACACCCTTTGCGCCACGGCTTCTGGCCCCCTGCTCGCGCTTATTGAAAAAAGCGTCCGAGCGGCATTAGCAGGGCCATTAAGAATCGTTCGTGGGAACGTGTGAAAGCGGACCTCAATTCCGAATAACCAGGACGGTCGTCGATCAGTTTACCTATGCCTGCCCGGATCTGGACGCTGGCCTAAAGCGTACTAGGGAGTGATCGCCAGACTGGAGAACGCTGGAGGCTTGGTGCGAGGACTAGTTGGCTGATAGTAATAATCCCGAACGTTTAGTTCGCTGGCTTGATGTTTTGATTCACGCGAAACAGGTTCTCCGGATCGTACCGCTTCTTGATCTTCGCCAAACGGTCGTAATTCTTGCCATAGGTCGCCCGAATGCGATCTTCCCCCTCTTCCATCATGAAATTGATATACGCGCCGCCTGCGGTGTACGGATGCAACGCGCTCCAGTACTCCTTCGCCCACGTGGAGATTATTTCCTTATTCGCCGGCTCGGGACCTACACCTACCATCACGGCGGCCCAGACCGCGTCGCGATAACACCAAGGCGTGGCGGCGTTCTTGACGCGACTCGCCGCGCCGTTGATCGGGTACAGGTGCATGGTCGATTGCAACGTCGGCAACTTGGCCGCGTGCTTCAAATGCAGCGCGATGGCCTCGTCCGAAAGTGTACGCACGAAATCGGCCTTCCAATACCAATGTAAGCCCGACGGATAGAGGCGATCGAATAGACTTTGAAGTACCGGATGCGGAATCGGGCCCACCAAGTCGAGCGCCGGAGCTTTGAAGTTCCGGATCGGCTTGAACACCTTCTCGGCATTCTTGACCGGTCCGGTGTAGCACCACACGATGCCGCACATCAGTTTGTTGTGCAGATGCTCGGGGAAAGGTGGCCACGGCGGTACGGTATGAAAAGCAAAGAACCCGTAGACGTCATCGGGCGCCTTTGCGATAAAGTCGCGGTACCAGCGCATGATCTCCGCCGCGTCTTCCATCGGCCACAGCATTGGCCCGGCGTAGTCGGTGTGCACGGGGTGCGCCTTGAACAGGAACGACGTCACGACGCCGAAGTTTCCGCCGCCGCCGCGCACCGCCCAGAACAAGTCGGCATATTCCTTTTCGCTGGCGGTGACGAATCCTCCGTTGGCCAGCACCATGTCGACGGCCAGCAGATTGTCAATCGTCAGGCCGTAGCGACGCGTCAAGTAGCCGATCCCGCCGCCCAAGGTCAGTCCGGCCACGCCGGTCGTCGAGATTATGCCCGCCGGGACCGCGAGACCGAACGCGTGCGTCGCATGGTCCACGTCGCGCCACAGCGCGCCGCCGCCGGTCAGTACGGTCTTCTTCTTCGGGTCCACGCGAACATAGTTCATCGGGGAAAGATCGATCACCAGGCCGTCATCGCACACTCCCAATCCGCACGCGTTGTGTCCGCCGCCACGCATGGCCACCGGTAGGTTCTGGTCGCGAATGAAGTTTACCGCCGTCATAACGTCGGCCACGTCGGCGCAACGCGCAATCAGTCGCGGGCGCCGGTCGATCATCGCGTTGTATACCCTGCGAGCCGCGTCGTAAGTCGGATCGCCCGGCTCGATCAATACTCCGCGCAGATTGGCTCTGAAGCTGGTAATCGTCGCCTCGTTCAGCACGGTTGGCCCCCTCACTACTCAAAATTTGACCGTTCAATTCAATAGGATGCCGGCCGTGTGTTCACTCGTGATCAGCCCAGGTGGTTTGCAGTCTTGGCGGCCGCGCTAAGGTTTGCATCACCACGCAATACTGTTCTGTCTTCTTTCGCAATCCGCGCATTTGTTCGGCTGTCGCTGTTGGTGCGGCAACATCAAAATTAAGATGAATGCTTTCAAAGCCCACGGGTGCGTCTTTTGACATGCCCAGGGTACCCCGGAGATCCAAATCTCCTTCCACCGTGACCTCAATTCGATCAACGGGTATCTCCATAGCGGCTGCGACCATCTGACAAGTAATTTGAGCGCAAGCCGCTAGGGCCCCGAGCAGAAGGTCGCCAGAACAGGCACCCGAACCGCCACCTCCGACTCCATTGTGGGCCTCGGCCTGGTAAATGGCACGGCCGATGTCAACCGAGCATGACACCGGAACGTCGGTCTGTCTGCCTTTCGCACGGATCGTGATTTTCGAGGCGTTTGGGTCGGCGCGGTATTGGTCTTTCAGCGGCTTTTGAAGCGATCGGAGATCCATGGCAACCTCGTCTTTTGTTGTTAGCTTCATATTATTGGCGATTCTTTGCTGATTCGAACGCGCTCTCGGCCGAGGCGGCTTGAAGGTGCTTGGTCTGCATGCTAGCATTTGTGCGCGCTAGTTTGCTCGTCTCGTTGCTCATCAAGTTGATTACGGAGAAATGCTCATGCCCAAGTTTGTTATCGAACGCGAAGTGCCGGGAGCCGGGAATTTAACTGACGCGCAGATACGGGAAATCTCGCAAAAATCGGTTAAAGTCTTGAAAGGCATGGGACCCGAAATCCAGTGGCTCCATAGTTACGTAACCGGCGATAAAGTCTACTGTGTCTACCTCGCGCCGGACGAGGCTACCATTCAAGAGCACGCGAGGCGCGTAGGAATTCCGTGCAATCGCGTCTCAGCTGTGCGCCGACTCATCGACCCTGCAAGCGCGGAGTAAGCGCGGACAGAATCGTCCGGACGCATCCGGATTTCGATCGCGTTCGCGTCACCGCGCCTGAATTGGCGCGCTTGGACGCTAACATGAGGGAGATGCAACGTCGAGCATCATTACCTCCTCGATAGCTTTCTCGACGGGCATGGCCCAACCGTCTAACCAAGCCGTTGTGCCAGCGGTGTTGGTCAATGACTGGCGCACCGGATCCAAAATGGCTTCGAGCTTGGCCTGCTCCCCGGGTGTGAGCGGAGTGCCAATATTTTGGCGCAGTGCAGCAGCCGCGCCGGCCAACCGTAGCGAACGCTCTGCTTGCAATTGAGCGGCAGCCGAGCAAGCGAAACCCTCCAAAAGCCGAGCGATTCCGCGTTTGTGTTCGAGTTCCTGGAAAATTTTTAAGCTTTCACGATAGAAAGAGTGCGCGGTGTGGCAATCGCGTTGTTCTCTGGCGATATTTCCGAGATCAGAGAGTGAGCCGGCGATGCCCCAGCGATCATTGAGTTCGTGAAAAATTGCCAGGCTCTTCTCATACAACGTTTGGGCGGCTGCGAAGTCACGCTGATCGCGGGCGACATCGCCCTGAGAGTTTAGCGACCAGGCCACTCCTGTACGATCTCCAAGTTCTCGGAAGATTGATAGACACTCGGCGTATAAAGAGTACGCGCGGGGATAGTCACCCTGAAGTTTGACGACGCTCGCGAGGTTGCTGAGCGAACGAGCGACGGCCTTCTGGTCGCCCACTTCTCTCCAGAGCATCAGGCCTTCTTCGAACATCGAGTGCGCCAGTGTGAGGTCGTCCTGATCCCGAGCGAGGACAGCGAGGGCGTTCACAGAGACGGCGACGCCGTGGTTGTCGTGCAGTTCACGCGCGATTGCCAGACTTTCGCTGACAAACGTAGTCCCTGAGGTGTAGTCCCCCTGTTCGATTGCGAGCACGCCTGCGGAAAAAAGAGCGCGCGCACGCAGCTTCGTGCGAGCTGCCGCAGCTGGCATCTTCAACACCTTGCCTAGAGTGTCCCTGCCTTCAGCGAAGAACTCCCGTATCTCCCAGAAGCGAAACAGGGCCGCGCCAAGACGCAGGCCCCACTCCGCATCTTCGGTTTCTGTCAGCCACTGAAGGGCCGCGCGAAAATTGTCATGATCCAACGTGAAGCGTTCCAGCCATTCGGATCCTTCCGCGGCGCTCTGGTCGGTGGTCACTTCTTCAGCCAGTACCAAACAATAAGCTGCATGGGCGCGCTTCGTTGCAACCTGCTCACCGCTTCGCTCCAGTTTTTCCCGACAATATTCGCGAATCGTTTCCAACATCACGAAGCGTGATTCGCCGTTCGCTTGCCCGAATTGCTGCAGCAGGCTTTTGTCCACCATGGATGCCATACCGTCGAGCAGATCCAAATTAAGATCGCCTTTGGTGTCGCACACAGCTTCTGCGCCCTCTAGGGTGCATCCTCTTACGAACACCGACAATCTCCGGAAAAGCTTCTGCTCGGCGGGAGTTAGCAGATCGTAGCTCCAATCAATCGCAGAGCGAAGAGTTTGCTGGCGCTGTGGCAGATCTCTCGCGCCGCCCGTTAATAGCTGCATACGGCTCGCAAGGCGCGTGCAAATGGAAGAGAGCGAAAGAACTTTGATTCGAGCGGCTGCAAGCTCAATCGCGAGAGGCAGACCATCTAACTGAGCGCAGATCTCGGTGACGGCGTGCGCGTTTTCGCGGTTCAGAACAAAGTCCGGCTTTACGGCTGCGGCGCGTTGTACGAACAGCGCGACTGCAGGATACTGTGAAAGGACCGTGAGCGATGGCATTAATCGCGAGTCGGGCACCGCTAGGGGCGGAACTGGAAATTCATGTTCGCCGTACACATGTAGCGCTGCGCGGCTGGTCACCAGAATTTTGAGGTGGGGACTCGTTGCGAGCAGTTCTGCCAGGACAGGTGCAGCCGCTAGCACGTGCTCGAAGTTGTCGAGCAGGAGCAACATTGGCGCCCGCCGTGAATCCAGTAAATGCTTCTTGAGTATTTCTAGCGGTGACTGACCACTCGCCCCCCGAATCCCCAAGGTTTGAATGACCATGGAAGGGATCAATGCAGGATCACTTATAGGAGCGAGTGGGACAAAATGAGTGCCACCTGGAAAAATCTCGAGAAGGCCGCTTGCCACTTGGACAGCTAGGCGCGTTTTTCCGATCCCGCCTGGCCCCGTGACGGTGACCAGGCGTACATCCTGACGCAGCAGGAGATCTTTGGCGGCAGCGATTTCCTTTTCGCGTCCAACAAACCCGGTCCGCGGCACGGGAATATTAGTCGGCCGATACTCTACCTGGTGCTTAATTGGCTTTTCAGAGAATCGGTCGCGTATAGCTACGAGTTCGCGTGCTAGGTCTCGAGTGGAGACGTAGCGTTTATCGGGCTCTTTTGCCAGGCACCTCTCAATAGCCCAACACAGCGGCGCGGGGGCGTCGGCGTTTAGCGTTCCGATCGGTTCGGCTTGTTCCCGGAGGATGGCCACCATTGTCTCCGCTGCTGTGTTTCTTCGAAATGCCCGCTTTCCGGTCACCATCTCGTAGAGTACTAACCCGAACGAGAACTGGTCTGACCGGAAATCGAGTTCATCGCAACTCGCCTGCTCCGGCGACATGTATTGCACCGTTCCTAGGAGCACACCCGGTCGAGACTGCCACGCGGACATGGTACGAGCTTCCGAACGCTCTACGCAGGGTGAGACGAGCTTCGCCAGGCCAAAGTCGAGGATCTTGACCAATCCATCATGAGAAATCATCAAGTTCGCGGGCTTTACGTCCCTGTGCGTAATGCCTGCTTCATGTGCCTTGGTAAGTCCCTCGGCAACCTGCGCCGCAATTTCAAGAGCGTTTCGTATCGGCAGCGCACCGGAGACAAGCATCTCGCGTAGCGTCTTACCGTCTATCAGCTCCATCGCAATATAGTGCGTGGAACTGTCCTGACCGAGTTCGTAGATGGTGACGATGTTAGGGTGATTGAGGGCCGATGCAGAACGCGCTTCCCGCTCGAAACGGTGAAATTCCTCACTGTCAGTGGAGAAAGCCGCGGGCAGAATCTTTAGCGCAACATCGCGATCTAGGCGTGCGTCCCGAGCTCGGTAGACCTCGCCCATTCCGCCTGCGCCCAATGGGAGGACAATCGTATAGTGTCCAAGTCTGGTTCCCGGAGCCAGCATCATGGTCGGGGAGATTATAACTCTAAGAAAACCATCGCGCAGTTCCTCCAACCCTCACATAGACGTATAACAAATTTACCCCGGATGTGACAAAGTGGATTTCGGCTTTCATCGGCGCGCAGTGACCCGGTGGTTCCGGATGAGTGGTCAGCTATCCAGAAACTGAGCGAAAAAGATTGCTTTTCGCCTCGAAATCTCTTCCCGCACCGTCCGATCACTGGATTTCGGTTAGTGCACAGGTTGACTCCACGACTGCGCTTCGGTCTACTTCCTACATGTTCTTGCAAAGGGGCCTGCCTTGAACATCACAGAGACCAGTCGGCGAATAGCCGAAGAATTCAATGAGGCGTTCAATCGCGGCGACCTCGACGCAGCAGCAAGCTGCTTCGCCGAGGACTGCCGAAATCACGGCCGACAGGTGGGGCGTTCTGGCGTGCGGCGAGTGTTGGGAGAGATCAAGACCAATTTCCCCGACGCGAGGCTGACGACTCTGAACTCTGTCGCGGAGGGCGAGTGGATCTTTGTCCGATGCACTTACAGCGGTACCCACCTGGGAATGTCGAACTTTCCAGTTGATGGCGGGATGTTGGTTGGTGTGAAGCCCACCGGGCGCTCCTTCGAGGTCCAGCACTCCCACATGTATCGGGTGCTCGATGGCAAGATAGCCGAGCACTTTGCGAATCGGGACGATCTTGGAATGATGCGGCAACTCGGTCTTCTCCCGCCGAGTCCTTTGCCGCCAAGTCAGTAAGTTGCGAGGGCCGGAGGTCGGGCGGGCAAAAACCGAAAGCAGGCATCAAGGCCTCGATGCGCGGAACTTCTTCGCGACCACTGGCCCCGCCCCGGAATTCCGCTTTAATGATTTTGGCGGGAATATTGGCGGCCCAATCCGCCCGTTCGCGCGCTGTGGTCGAGTTGCTCAAAAGCGCGCCAGGCCCACGGACCGACGATGAAGCGTACCGTGGAGCGCAACGAGCCGGCTACATCGGTACGGAGCAGCTCCCCTGTCCGAGTGAGGCCGAAATGCTCTTCGCCCTCGCGCTTGAGGATCCCGAAAGCGACCAGCGCCTGGAGAACGCGCGCCAACGCGCCGGCTTGTGCGTCCATTCTGCTCGCAAGGTCCTGCGCGCTCAGCGCGCCATTAATCAGATGGTCTGCAACCCCGAGCTCAGCCGCTACATACAAAACTTGTGAGGTGACGAAGGCAAATGCCATACGTAAAATGGCAGCTGCCTCTTTCGGCGGTTCCACATTACTGCTGGGCATCGTGATGTCTCCCCGTTAAAGGTTCTAGTCTTAATTTTCGCCGCCTTGGCCAAGGCGACCTCATGCCAGAATAACTGAAAACGACACGCGATCGGGATGGCGGCAATCATAGCCCACCAGAAGGGCAGCGCTAAATCCGCCATTAGGCCTAATGCACCGAACGTCAGCCCAAAAATCTCTCTTTGCACGGGCCATTGTAGCTGTGTTTGCCTGGGTGCCACCACGGCATCCCGATGAGATTCTCAGCCACATGTCGACGTTGGACACATCGTTTTCATTTTCACTGCCGCTCTTAAATGTCCTCACTCTTTGGTGGAGTTTCATGACGGTCCTTGTGAAGTCCTAATTTCCACGGATGTAAATGGCGGTTGGGCAGCGGTCCGGATGCGGTGTTCTAAGTGCCAAACACTTAAATCATCTTTCTAACAAACGGGTCGCCGTTGTCGCATCCAACCCGCCAACTTGCTGGTGTTGGCCAACCAAGGCGAACATTTCTCGTCTATCCGAAGGGTGCGATGCGACCACCCCTGTGCTGCTCAAATACCCCAGCGCCTCGCTGAGGACTACAACGAAGCGTGTTTGGTCCTCGGGGACAGTCCGAAGGCCTCGGCAGCCCCGAGTCGGCGCTGTTTGCAAAATGTCTTGCGCAGGGCGGCGACGGTCAAAGCAGGCGACCTTTCAACTGAAATCCGGCAGGTGCTGGACGGTAAGACATTGCGTTCGGAAATTGCCGAAGAGATGGACGCGGTGAGAGCTATCGGGAATTTTGCTGTGCACCCTCTCAAGAGCAAACAAATTGGCGAAATAATGCCCGTGGAGCCGGGTGAGGCGGAATGGAACCTCGACGCGCTGGAGTCCCTCTTTGATTTCTACCCTGTCCGGCCCGCTGTGCTCAAGGAAAAGAGAGACGCATCGAACAGGAACTCGCACAGGCTGGTACGCCACCGCTGAAATGAGATGTGAGGCCCGAAAAATCTAGAGCTTCTTGGCTTCAATTCCTTGTTCAATCCTTTCCCCCGCCCGTCTTCGGATGGAAATGCCTCACCTCTGTGAGACAACTCGCGCGAGGATGGTCACGCCAACCGCCGCAATCAGCCAATGCGCACTGGTACGTATCCAGTTGGTTGCGACCAGCCGCCGGATGCTTGCTTCCTCGTAACCCGTTTCAGCCATACGAGCCTGAATGGGGCGCTGCCAGAGAAAAGTGGAAACGAGCGAGGCCAGATTTAGCGCCACAATGATCGCCGCTTCGTATTGCCTGACAAATGCCGGCGGACGCGCTACGAGCGCAATGGACGATAACAACAGCAGGACCGCTGGCAGAATGGTGGGCAGGGCCGCAGCACGGTTGTTGGCGTTCACGTAATCGGCGAAGCTTTCTTTGCCGACGAAGGCATAAATTCTATAGTGTTGCAATTGCAGTACGGTCATGCCCCCCGCGTTGTAAACTGCGAGCACTAGAAATATTAGGAACAGAATCATGTGGTCGCACCACCCAACCGGACAATTTGTTGCACGTAGGTCGCTCGCTCTACGCTGTCCAACATCATGCAGGCGACGTCGGCCCGGCTTTAACGAGCATAGGAAGCTGGCTGAGCGCTTCCCAGAGGCGAAGCAAGATATCCGCGTGTAAGCGGGCCGTTGCCGACCAAGGCGGGGCGCACCACAGTCCAGTCGACGCCGCTCTGCACAACTAACTCCTCCATAGCGCGCTGGTCGTTACGGATATGGCGGAGTAAAGTGCGCGCGAGAAGGACAGAGAGCCATCCGGATTTGGCATCAACCAGGGACGATGAGATGACCAGCAGACGCCGCACCCCGGTGCGCTGCATCGCTTCTATCTCTGCTCGTGCGGCGTCAGTTCGCACCGAAGTCCTCCGTAGGCCGCGCGTGCCGAGAGCAGACAATAGCGCTTCTTGACCGCGTACGGCCGAAGCAAGAGCTTCAGCATCCAACGGATTTCCAATCAAAACGTGCAGCGAAGGGTCAGCCTCAGCATCAAGAGCCGAGCGCCCGAATGCGACCATAACATGCCCTCGTGCCAAGCCCTGTTGGACCAAGGCGCGACCGGTCCTGCCAGTCGCTCCTAGCACGAGAAGCCGCATGGGTAAGGCCATCGTACTATCGCGTGGTCGAGAGTTGCCGTCCTATTCACAGCGCTGGGCTTTGCCAACTAGCGCGTGGGAGCTCGGCTTTGTGCTGAAGACCATATCCATTCCGCATCCGTGGTCGTATAGCTTGAGGGCAGTAGAGACTCCGAGGGAGCTAAAACCAGGTCTGGCGGCGATAGTCCAGATAAGTCTGCCCAAACTTTGCTTCCAGCACTTTGCTCTCCCGGCGAGCCTGCAGGGATTGCGCTACGACGAGGACGGGCACGACCAGCAATGCCCAGGGCACGTTCAGCATCAGGATGACACTCACCAGCATGAGGTCTAGAAAGACGTAAATCGGGTTGCGGATGCGGGAGTACAACCCATGAGCAACAAGTTCAGTGGCCTTGGGCTTCACGGAAAAGGAACGACCCAATTGGACACGCGCTGTTACCACCAGTACGTAGCCAATCATTGCCAGCGCCAGTCCCGAAATCCGCAGAGGTGTCCAAGGCTCTGAGCGCACACCGGGAATCAAAAAGTAGAGAAGAGCCACGACAACTGGTAGGACCACAGCAGGGCCAATGGTGCTCATAGCGGGATCCTATTACAAATCAATTGCCCTGTGAAGCCGCGCCGCACCCGACACGACAATTCAGCGGCCCTCGGCCCCCACATTTGCCATTTGCTTTTGTCCCTGTTCCGCTTCGCCCGCTTCCGGCAGCGCTGTGCCGTAAGCCTGATTGCGCAGGACGGCCACGACCGCAAGCTAATGAGCGCTTTTTCTGGGACGTTTTCGCCGATTGTTGTCGAGAACCAAAGAACCCGACTCGCGTCTTCTGCTGTACGTGGGCCAGAAGATGGCGAACCGATGGCGAACCGATGAGGTTTAGTTCTCCATATTCATGTCCTTCGTGCAGTCGAAGCAGTGACTATAGTCGCCGATGCCGCTCAACCTCGTTCTCTTCGTCGTCTTCGTCGTCGTTTGTTGACTTGCCTGAGTTCGCGGAATAAGATTCGGTCCAATGCCCGATTCTTCTCCACTCTACGGGCGAACGATTTCCCACTATCGCATCCTAGAAAAACTTGGTGGCGGCGGGATGGGTGTCGTCTACAAGGCAGAGGACACCCGGCTGGGCCGTGTTGTCGCTCTGAAATTCCTTCCTGACAATGTGGCGCATGATGTGCAGGCGCTCGAACGATTCCAGCGCGAAGCCCGCGCAGCGTCGGCTCTCAACCATCCCAACATTTGCACGATATACGACATTGGCGAGCAAGATGGCCGGGAGTTCATTGCGATGGAGTTTCTCGACGGCCGGACGTTGAAAGATTGCATCTCCGGCAAGCCACTGCCGCCCGAGCGAGTGTTGGAGCTCGGCGCTGAGATCACGGATGCACTCGATGCAGCCCACACCAAAGGAATTGTCCACCGCGACATCAAGCCCGCCAACATCTTCGTGACCGAGCGAGGGCACGCCAAGATTTTGGATTTCGGCCTGGCGAAACTTTCAACCGGAGGCGGGCCGTTAAATCTCTCTGCAATGCCGACAGCAAGCGACGTCGACCAACTCACTCGAGTCGGTTCGGTGATTGGCACGGTCGCGTATATGTCGCCCGAACAAGTGCGCGGCGAAGAACTGGACGCGCGGACGGATTTGTTTTCGTTCGGCGCTGTGCTCTACGAGATGGTAACAGGCGTCTCGCCATTTCGCGGCGAGACCTCAGGCGTAATCTCAGGCGCGATCCTAAATCACACACCAGTGGCGCCAGTCCGTCTGAACCCTGGCGTGTCCCCAAAATTAGAGGAAATCATCAACAAGGCGCTCGAGAAAGACCGCAAACTGCGTTATCAGAGCGCCGCCGACACTCGCACGGATTTGCAGCGTCTGAAGCGAGATTCAGATTCGACTCGCGCGACCGGCGCGACAATCTTACCGGCGCGTTCTGCGATGCGACGATACGCGCTCCCGCTCGTCGCGGCGGCCCTAGCGCTTATCGTGCTAGTCGCAGCTTTCTTTTTCTTTCTTCACCCACGGCAGAGCGCTCCCGTAGCCAACCAGTGGGAGCAATTGACGTTTTTTACCGATTCCGCCGTTTATCCCACTCTGTCTCCTGATGGCCGCATGCTCGCCTTTATCCGCGGGAGCGATGCTTTCTTCGGCTCAGGGCAGCTTTATGTGAAATTTCTGCCCGATGGCCAGCCAGTCCAACTCACGCATGACTCAACAAAGAAAATGAGTCCCGCTTTCACTCCCGATGGCTCTCGCATTGTTTATGGTACCGCCATCCCCTTCGATACGTGGGAAGTGCCAATCATCGGCGGCGTCGAGCCCCACCTGTTGCTTCCCAACGCTTCCTCCCTTACTTGGATTGAGAATGGAAAGGGACTGCTTTTCTCCGAAATAGAGGAAGGTTTGCATATGGTCATAGTGACCACGGATGAAGGGCGGGGGCAGAGTCGCGACGTTTACTCGCCTGCCGGCGATCGCAGTATGGCCCACCATTCCTATCTTTCTCCCGACGGCCACTGGGTCCTCGTCGTTGAAATGGACAATCGAGGCCAATTGGTCCAATGCCGCGTCGTCCCGTTTTCCGGCGGAGGAGAACCTCGCATCGTCGGCCCGGCCGACAGCACTTGTTATGCGGGTGCCTGGTCGCCTGACAGCAGGTTTGTCTATCTCAGCGCCGCCACTGGAGTTGGACTTCATATTTGGCGGCAGCAGTTTCCGAACGGCCAGCCAGAGCAAGTGACCAACGGCCCTACAAGTGAGGCAGGTATTGCCATGGCCCCAGATGGGAAGTCACTCATTACCGCCGTGGGCTCGGTAGATACTACCGTCTGGTATCATGACCATGACGGCGACCATCAAGTGTCATCGGAAGGCAATGCAATCCAACCTACTTTTTCGACGGATGGAACGAAGCTCTATTATTTGATGTTCAATGGCCAGACCACAGGATTTGAGCTCTGGGCCAGGGAAATGGCCGGCGGGAAGACCGAGAGGGTTCTGCCGGGCTATTCGATGGACGGCTACTCAGTTTCTCGGGACGGAAAACAAATCGCTTTTGAGATGACGGATCAGGGCGAGCGTTCCGGCTTGTGGGTCGTGGCGACGAACCGCCGCTCGCCACCCGTGCATATCGCGCCCTTTGCGAACCGCCCCTCGGCATCGATCCGCGTCGGCTCATCCGCAATCGAGGACTCGCCATTTTTCCTGCCAGATGGTGATCTGGTTTTTCTGGACGTGGATGACGGTGGAATGAATTTCGTATATCGTGTGAAGTCAGACGGGACTGATCGACGGAAAATGAGTCCTAATCGCATCTTCGACATCGTCGCTGTCTCTCCCGACGGACACTGGGTCCTTGTAGGTGCGCCGGGGCGCGATGCGGAGCATACCGCCTCGTTGACTGCATTTCCTGTGGACGGAGGTGATCCGGTCTATTTCTGCGTAGGCTTCTGCCAGGCCACTTGGGATGTACGCGGAGGGTCCATTTTCGTTAATTTTGCTATCGCGGACAAAGAAAAGAGTTACGTGCTGCCCCTCCGGCGTGATACTGGACTTCCAAAGCTGCCCATGACGGGAATCGCTCGCCTCGAAGACATCACCAACGCGAAACCTACGGCCGTGATCCCTCGTGTCGTCAGCTCTGCCGTGAGCCCCACCGTCTATGCATACGTCCAAGTAACCACTCGCCGGAATCTCTACCGCATCCCGTTGCCATAACTTATTCGTCGCTGTCTGAACTCGCGCTCATCCATCTGAATGCGCTCATCTAAGCCATTCTCGGGGAGCTGTAAACGCCGGAGCAAAAATAGACCGCGTCACGCCGTGAGAGCGGGTGATGCGGCGGAGGAAAAGTAGACCGTCGGATCTTGGTTTCACGAATGACCGGCCCGATTTGTCAGTCCAGGAGAAGTGAGAGTTTTTATATCACTTGACCGGACTGACCGGACCGGCTTTTTTGTACCAAATCTAGGGTGAGTTTTCGGCTGTTTGACCGGACCGGCTTTTTTGTACCAAATCTAGGGCGAGTTTTCGGCTGTTCGTAACCCAATGAGATCGCGGCTAGCCGCGATCTCATTGGCGAATTCGTTGGGCGTCTTCTCGCCGAGAGCTCGGTGAGGGCGACTCTCATTGTATTCCACCCGCCAAGTCTCCACGATCCTCTGGGCCTCCGTCAATGACGTGAACCAGTGCGTATTCCGACATTCTGACCGGAACGTTCCGTTAAACGACTCCACGAAGGCATTGTCCGTCGGTTTCCCTGGCCGGGAAAAGGCCATCCGCACTCCGTTCTGGTAGGCCCACAGATCCATCGCTTGACTGGAAAATTCGCTCCCGTTGTCACAGTGCACCATCTTCGGAACTCGGCGTGAGATTTTAATCCGGTTCAGCACTCTCACCACGTCTTCACCCTTCAACTTCTGCTCCGACTCGATCGCCAAGCACTCACGGGTGTAGATATCCACGACGGTCAGCGATCGAAACCTTCTCCCATCCGCCAACTGATCTGCTACAAAGTCCATCGACCATACTTGGTTTGGTCCCGTTGGATTAAAGCGCTCCCGGCGGTGCTCCGCCACTCGACGCCGCCTTTTCCGCCGCTGGGGCAGCGTTAAACCCTCTTCCCGATAAAGGCGTTCGACCAGGTACGTTCCCACCTTCCAGCCTTCGCGGTTCAACAGCACGCGGATCTTTCGATATCCGTACCGCACTCTCGTTTGCGCAATTTCACGGATGCGCATGCGCAACTCCCTCCGAGGATCTCGGTGACTACGATAGCGGAAGGTAGCTCGATTCATCCGGGCAACTCTGCACGCACGCCGCTCGCTCACCCGGTAACTGCCGTGCAGGTACTCGACCACCTGCCGGCGCCGCGAGGGCCCTAATATTTTTTTGATAGAACATCCTGCAGCATGGCTTTGTCGAGCGTCAGGTCGGCGACCAGTTGCTTCAGACGAGTATTCTCTTCCTGAAGCTGCTTCCGCTGCCGAACCTGGTCGACTTCCAGTCCCACATACTGCTTCTTCCATCGATAAAACGTCTGCTGGGAAACGCCAACCTGGCGGAGCAGCTCCGCCAGCGGTACTCCCGCCTCTGCCTGCTTCAAGACCGCCACAATCTGTTCAACGTTGAATCGCTTCTGCTTCACGGCAAAATCCTCCTTTTCAGGTGTAGATTCTGCCGAAAACCAACCCTCAGAGTGGACTAAAAAACTCCGGGCCGCGCACATCCGACGCGCTGGGGCCCTGGGGTTGCGACTTCGAAGATTTGTCCGGTGATCTGCAATATGAGCTGTTCGATTGCGACGAGGGCCGCGTTGAGGTGTTCGGCCGGTATCGTGCATTCAGGGTTTTCCGGCTCGAAGACGGAAAGCAGATCATGGATTTGAAGGAGCCGCGCAGCACGCTCTTCGGCGAGCGCCGGGTGATGTTTTCCGGCGCGCTTGCCACGCGCCGCGGAGTCACCGACGTGGTTCTATTGCGTGATGGCGCCGAACTGGAAGGCTACCGCGTGCCTTAGGATCACCAAGCCGCGTCAAGAGCTCCTGGCCGAGCTCAAGGCCTTCCGGATTCACCACAGGCTCGTTGTCGAGTGTGCCGAAGAGAAGCTCACGCGCTCGTCGCACTGATGAACGCGCACCCACTTCCATTCGCCGGGAAGCCCCGGGTTCTCAGCCGGAAACCCAATCTTTACGTAGTGGCCGCGATCATAATAGGCCACGCTGCACCCCGGAACCCTTAGTGTTGATGATGCACCCACCAGACTCCAGCGGGGAGGCCTTATACTGGCCGGCAGTCATGCCCATGCGGGGCAGGCGGAAGTGCAAGAGGACTTCGCACGCCGCGCACCTCCTAAGACTTCCTAAGACATCGGCCTGAAATCCCGAGTAACAGATTTCCTATGGACGATGGGAAAATCGAAATCGGTCTTTTTGCCTATTGAAACCACAAAAGTTAGGATTTACTATCGTTGTTGAGGTTTTCTTAGGCTAGCGGGATTGAATCCCACCCTCTCCGCCATAATGCCGTGGTCCCGGCCGGCCCAGGCTTTCGGCTGCGGGCTCAGACACCCGCACAGCGATTGAACTTCCGCGTTAAGAACAGCGGAACTACCATCCGATCTTGAGATTGGTCAAATCGAGCGGCGTTGAATATGAATGGTGGCGCTACGCGAAAGGATCCGACACCCGGCTGTTGAGGAGGCCAGCCTTGAGGGCTCAGTGAAATCAACCTACTCGAGCTGGCCGAGCAAATAATTTCTGAGTAACCATGGAACCACTGCCAATCGACAGAATCATCGGCGAAGAGTTGACGTCTGTTGAATTCGTACAGGATTACGTTCAGTTGAGGTTCCATCGGCCAACGCTGACTTTATTCTCGTGGCCCGTTGTGCGTATCGCGGGAGAGGCTTTTCGTTTTGGCGAAGCCGGATACAGAGACCGTCTCTGTGAACGCATTGGACGTAAGGTCGTGGCAGCTTCGTTTCGCGAAGATGATGCGATTCGAATCACCTTTGATGATGGTGCCGAATTCAACGTTTCTTTGAAACTTGAAGATCGCGAAGGTCCGGAGACCGGCTATTTCACGTTGGGCAAAAATCCGAGAGAGCCGCTACTCGATTTTTGATGGCGCTCGCTACAAGGGCTGAGCCATTTACGCGCACACAGCGTCTCAAGTCCGAACTGCACCTTCCGCGCCGAATGTATTGCTTGTAGCTTAGTTATTTATCCGCAGATTGTTCTTGCTCGTCTTCGGCTTTTTGCCACTTGGACGTGGGATTGTAATCCTTCATGGCTTTGGCGAGATCGGCGGTCCTGGGGCCGAGATCCCGCTGATACACGACGCCATCTTCGCCAACGATGAATGTCATCACGCCCGACGATCTGTATTCCGCCGGATAGGCAATGAAAGCGAAGCCGCCGGTCATCTTGCCGTCAACGATGTAACTCTTGGCGCCGCCCTGAGCGTTTTTCCCCTGGCTCGTCAGGATGTGAAAATAGTAGCCGCGGTAAGGAGTGGGAGAGCCGTCCTGGCTTTTGGCATATCCCTCAGCAACGGCCGAGGCGACGAGCGGACCGATGGGGCTTGGGGATTCGCCTTCAGCGACTTTCCAATAGAGGCCGTTGTGCTGACCTTCATCGCTGAAGATTTTCTGGGCGTACTCGTTGTGTTGCGCGGAGTAATATTCCTTTTCCGCCGCGACGAGCTCCTGGCAAACGCGAATGGCTGACATTTCGTTTCGTCCGACGCGCCGATACAAAATTTCTTTCTTGCCCGCCTCGGTATCGAAGTACCACGAACTGTCTTTGTTGACGAGCGGAATGGGAGTGGGCCAATTCTCCGCGCCGATGTATAGGGTGGTCTCTCCATCCGGTTCTCTCACCAGACGGTGCATTTCCTGATATTTCTTCGCGAAATTGGCGCGGTTTTCGGCGTCCTCCGTATCGTCGCCCGAGGAGACGATTTGCTTTCCGTCCGGCCCGAGGATTTCCAGCATCGCCTTTTCGTCGTTGCTCTGCGCTGCCGCGACGAGCGCCTTGGCCGCATCTTCCGCGGATGAAAATGTTTTCTGGCCTGATTGCTGCGCCATGGAAAGAGCGGGAAAGCACGCTGCCAAGAAAATCGCGGCCGCGACTAATCCAGGAACTTTGCCCCAATGGAATCTTTCGAAGTTCAGCTTCGCTCGCTGCATAAGCTTTTTCTCCATAACTAAATTTCAAGATCGAGTCGAAAACATCGCGAGAATTCGATTAATGACGCCCACCGCCACCATGGAAGCCACCGCCGGCGTGACCGCCACCGAAACTGGCGCTGCCGCGGGACGAGAAACTGCGAGTCTGTCCGCCGTGATCGTATCCGCTGAAGGCACCCGAATGAGTGCCGGTCTGGCCGCGGGGCGCAGCGTAACCTCGAGCAGCCTGGGCGTTCCCGCCGAACGGCCGGGTAGTTGCGCCGGGACGATTGTAGACGCCGCGCGCTCCAATATTGCCTGCACGCGCACCGACTCCACCGCGCGCCCCAATATTTCCCGCTCGCGCACCCACGCCGCCGCGGGCACCTCCCCGGTAATAATTGGTACGGTTGTAAAACGTGGGGCTCCGAGAGAAGTACCTGTTGTGGTTGTAAAGCGCGTAGTGGTTATGCCAATCGAATCCCCAATGACCCCATCCCCATCCGAAACCGCCGAAGAAACCGATTCCGAAACCGACTCCGAACGAGAGATACGGGCCGCCAAACCAGATTCCGGGATACGGATACCAGCCGGGCCAGGGATATAGAGGGTCTCCGTAGACCAGCCACGGATCGTACGCGGGCACGTAGACTACGTTGGGATCAGCGGGCTCAACGACAATCGTGGAGCCTTGGGCAGTTACGATTTGCTGCGGCGTCGTCTTGAGATTGCCCGCTTGCTGCGCGCGCTGGCGCATCACCTGCACGGCATCCATCACGTCCTGTTGCTGATTGTAGTAAGCGTCGCCGAGGGATGAAGTCCAAGAGAGATTCTTGTCCATATTTCCAAGGACAGATGGAAATGCGGTGAGGGCTTTAACGCTTGGGTCCCAGGGTTGTTGGTCCACGGCTTGACCCAACGCTTGGTCCTTCAATTCGGGATGCGCTTGCACCCATCTGTCTGCCTCGACGACTTGCTCGGGAAAAGTGGAGGCGGCCAGAATCTGCGCGACGAGCGAATCCGGATAAAGAGCAATCGGAGCAACCAACTCCTGTAATTGTTCGGGAGTCTGTTGCGCGTACGGAGGCGCGGCAGGGGCCTGCGCCGGGGCTGGCGCCGGAGCTTGCGCATCTTGATAAGCCCCGAGATTTTGAGGCCAAGTGGCGAACAACAGAGCCAACGACAATAGGGAAACCAAAAATCGCTTGTCCAACCGAGGCCGTGGAAAACCTGGGTCATTTCCGCGAATGTTCATTTTCTTGAAACTCCTCTGGAGGTTCATTGCTCGGGGCCTCTGCTAAAGGAATAGATGACAATCAGCGAGACTAGGTTTCCGAAAACAAATAGAAGTGGCGAAATTCCTGATTCTGTTGCCAGATTCGATCGCGAACACCGTTCGCAGATGCTACTGATAGCGGTGTATCGCGGCTGTTCTCTTTTGCACAGTCCTGCCGTGGCCCACATACTTGGATGGCACTTTCAGAGGGTCCTGTTGTACGCGGCGTTGCGCCGGAATTCCTGGCGATCGTCGCAAACGTCTCGCAGCAAGGACTGAGTGTACCGAAGTGAACAGCGAGGTTCCTCCGGTGGCTGCGATGTAATTCGAGCGAAAATGTGCCGAGACGAAAACCTTGGAGAAACGATGCGTGCCAGATGAACGCATTCAGCGTGAATGCACATGAAATTTGAGACCAAGAAACCGAGTTGGCGGCTTAGCCTTGATCTACTTCGTCATCTTCCCGGCGCTTCACCTAAATGAAGACCAGCACATGAGCACGCTGCTCGCGACTCCGCTCCGGTGGCGTTTGATTTCGATGGTTCGAGCGGCGGTTGGGGAGGAGGTTTTGTACCGCGGCTATGCGATCGAACGGCTGGAGGAACTCGCGGGAAGCCGCGCCGTGGCCGGCGTCGTTTCCTGCGCGCTTTTTACGATTGCGCAAGTGGGGCCGTGGGGATGGGCGCATCTGTTGATCGCTGGATTTGGGGGCGCCATGCTTAGCGTGCTGTACCTGTGGCGGCGAAATCTGTGGGTGAATATAATCGCGCACGCGATCGTTGACGGCGTGGCGGTTCTGCGGGGTGAGCGGCTCTTTGAATGTGATCTGGATCACACGCCGGCGTCTTATGCGTCACTTCGGCGTTGCTGCAAGTTTGCGATGGTATTAGCGGTGGG
This sequence comes from uncultured Acidobacteriota bacterium, assembly GCA_963838705.1. Taxonomy (GTDB): domain Bacteria; phylum Acidobacteriota; class Terriglobia; order Acidiferrales; family UBA7541; genus Palsa-147. The sequence goes on from CAWIRU010000009.1 coordinate 1,090,841, forward strand.
TCAGGGCTCCAAAGATCCCGTCACGCTGGCTGAAGCGCAGGACGGAGACAGTTCAGAGGCGTTAAGTGCTGAACGAGCCCAGAGGGAGCGGAGGCCAATCATGGCCGATTCGCCAGAAGCGATTGCGATAGGAGAAAAATCTGCTAGAGCGGGTATCGCTGTGAGGCAGATGACATTAGAAGACGTTCCGGCGATCGTGGAGCTGCAGCGACGGGTCTACGCGGAAGAATTAGCGTGGACGGCCGAAGAGCTCACGAGGCACATCGCCATCTTTCCTGAGGGCCAGCTCGTGGCGGCGGACGAAACGGGGAAATTGCAGGGATCCGCCAGCTCGCTCATTATTGATTGGGACGACTATGCGGAGTCGGCGAAGTGGACAGCGATCACCGGAAGCGGAACATTTGAGACGCATAACCCGCTTGGCAAAACTTTATACGGCGCCGATATGTGTGTGGACCACGCCACGCGGCGAAAGGGCGTCGGCTCCTCGCTCTACGAAGCACGCAAAAAGCTGGTCAGGGAGCGCGGCCTGAAGCGGCTGCTGACTGGCGGACGCATTCCCGGTTACGCCGAGGTCGCCGGGAAGATGAAGCCGCAGGAATACGTCGCCGAAGTCATCAAAGGCAAAAGAAAAGACGCAACTCTGAGCTTCCAGCTAGCAAATGGATTGGTGGTTTTGGATGTCGTGGCTGAATACCTGGAAGACAACGAATCGCGCGGCTTTGCCACTCTGCTCGAATGGCTGAATCCGGAATACACGGCGTCGGTAAGCCTGGAATCAGTCGGCCTCCAGTCGGACTCCGAGGAACTTCGCGAGGAGGCTCTCCGCGATCTTGCGCGTCCGCGTCGCGTGCGGATTGCAACGATGCAGTATTTGCTACGCCCTGTCACCCGGTTTGAGGATTTTGCAACCCAAGTCGAGTTTTTCGTCCGAAGCGCCCAAGAGTACCGCAGCCAGTTTGTGCTGTTTCCCGAGTATTTCACGATGCAGCTATTGAGTTCGATGCGCGAACCCGCTCCGGCGCGAGCGGTGCGGCGTCTGGCCCAACTCGGACCGGAATACGAGTCACTGTTCAAGCGACTGGCTTCAGAAAGCGGACTCTACATCATCGCGGGAACGCATCCGGTGATCCAGGAAGGCCATCTGTTTAACGCCGCGCATCTGTTCACGCCGAACGGCCGCGTCTATCGCCAGAAGAAAGTTCATCTGACCTCGACTGAGAAAGGCCCATACCAAATGAGCCGTGGCCACGGGTTTTACGTCTTCCACACTGCTTACGGCAAAATTGCGATCCTTGTGTGTTACGACGTGGAATTCCCGGAAGCGGCTCGGGTGTTGGCGGAGGCCGGAGCACAGATTATTTTTGTTCCGTCGTGCACGGACGACCGGCAGGGATTCTGCAGGGTTCGCTACTGCGCCCAAGCACGAACAAGCGAGAATCAAATCTACGTTGCAATGGCGAGCACCGTGGGCAACCTTCCCGAAGTGCCGTACATGGCTACGCACTACGGCCAAGCAGCGATCCTCACGCCGTCAGATTATTTCTTCGCGCGAGACGGGATTGCGGCAGAAGGCACAGTGAACCAGGAGCAGATGGTCGTTTCGGATGTCGACTTGGACCTTCTCGACGAGCAACGGGTGAGCGGTACCGTTATTCCACTCAATGATTTGATCCGGGACGCGTATGACCGCGTGATCCATTATGTTGACCGCCCCAGTGTTGGCAGCTAGACCGCTGAAACTCCTGATCGAACGAGCGCCCGCGCATTCGCCCCTATAAATACGTCTCCGATTACAAATCTCATCCCTGACGATTTGGGATCCATCTCGTACCCGAAGTATGACTGCGCAAACAATTTCAAGGGATCCTCGCGGCGGACAGAGGATCACTCGGGCTCGAGATGTCGTTTTTCGACAGCGAAAATGGCGAAATTCAAGGACAGCTTGGTGGCAAAGGAAAATGCCCGGCTAAGGCAGGCCGCTGCAGGTGATTGAAGCTACGATTCGATCGACCAGGTCAAGCGGCGGCGAGGCCGCGGATCGTGAGGTCCGCGATCAACTCGTAGAGTGTTTCGAGCTCGACCGCGGAGAGCGATCTGAACTCGATGCCGGAGCCGGCCTGGCTGACTGTGTCAACCTGGCCATCGGCTTCGAAGCTGTGGCTATTGACGGGAATCTTGATGTGAACGGGCGTGCCAACCGTCAGGTCGCCACGATGGACGAAAAGGCCGCCGATGCTGACGTTGTTCGACGGATCCGCGTCGCAGATGGTCTGCTTGCCAATCTGGATCTCGACCGGCTTATCGAGCTCGGTCCTCGCAAATTGCCGTGTCGCGCTGCCTTCCATGATTGGTTCCTTTCCGGCGCGGCCCGCGTGCTGCCACACTTCAGGCCATTGTCTACTCGCGGGGTCAATTCGTCAAACTGATTGTAATTATCGGTACGATAGTTTTTTCTTATCAACTTTGGTACCCTTACTGGGACGCGTCAAGCGGCAACGCGCTTGCACGCGGGAGGGGATCATGGAAATCGACCAGATGGAGACGTTTCTCGCGGTGCTGACTTACGGCGGATTCCACCGCGCCGCGGAGGCGCTTCGCGTGAGCCAGCCGGCGGTGACGGGGCGGATCCACGCGCTCGAGGACTCGCTCGGCGCGAAACTCTTTCTCCGGGCGCGATCGAATCTTTCGCTCTCTCCTGCGGGAAAGGCTTTGCGGCCGCATGCCGAGCAGCTTCTGAGGACGGTGGCGCTGGCGCGGCAGGCCGTGCGCGAGCTTCAGCCTTCGGCTGGCGGCGCGCTGCGCATCGCGGCGTCGCTATCGGTCTGCACTTACTTTCTGCCCGACGTGATGAAGGATTTCCAGAAGTCAAATTCGAACGTGATGATGAGCGTGCGGTCGGGCAATTCGATGCAGGTGCTGAAAATGGTGCTGGATGGAGAGGCGGATATCGGACTGGCGCGGTCGCTCAATCATCCCGAGGTGGAGACGACGACGCTGCGCGACGATCCGTTGATACTGGTGGGGCATCCGGCGCATCCGGCGGCGCAGAAGCGGCGGCTGCGGCTGGATGAAGTGGAAGGATTGCCGCTGATTTTTTACGACATGGGATCGAGTGATTGGACGTTGAGCCAGGGACTGTTTCGACGGGCGGGATTGTTGCCGACCGTGGTGCTGGAGGTAGAGACGATTGAGGCGGCGAAGCGGATGGTCGAGCGGAAATTGGGGTTGAGTTTTCTTCCGCAGATTGCGGTTACGCACGAATTGCAGCGGGGGAAGCTGGTGGCGATTGAAATTGTCGATGCGGAGTCGTTGCATCGGAATCTCGATGTGGTGTCGCCGAGGCACCGGCCGTTGACGCGGGATGCGCAGGCGTTTCTGGGGTTGCTGCGGACGGCGGCGGCGGTGCCGACGGGGGTGAAGAGTAGGACGGCGAGAGCGCGAGGTGCGCGAAGGCGGAAATAATCGTTGAGCGAATGTGATTGGGAGCGCGGGGCAGTGGGTTCGCGGAGGCCGGGGCCTCCGGGCTCTGAGGGGAGTGTATAGATGGTGATTGCCCCGGCGACGAAAGGCGGCTGGTCTTACGACCAGCCCTACGGTTGCTGCGATTGCGATTGAGCCCTGGCGTGGCTACTTCAGCTTTTCGGTTTCGGATTTGGCTTCGCGGAGGATGGGGATGTCGGGGTCGGCGTCTTTCCAGAGGGCGAAGAAATCCTGATAGGCGGCGCGGGCCTTGGCGGAATCGCCGGCGAGGGCTTCGGCGCGCGCGACGCCAACGTGTGCAAGAGCGCCGGTCGAGCAATTCTGAACCAAGCCGCGGTGATCGAGAATCTTCTGAAATTCCGCGGCGGCGGCGCTTCCCTGCTGGCTCGCGAGATCAGATTCCCCGCGCAGGTAAATCGACGGCGTGCACCCGATCGAGACACTACTGATATCGAGCGTTGAGACCGTCTGGAGGAGCTCAATCGCTCGAGATGGAATTCTTCTTTGAATATGCAACCTGCGTTTCGATCACCGGAAGCCAGTAGGATTGCGCTTGCGTGTCGAGAGGAAAACGCTTGGCTATATCTTGAGCCAGCGAATCGGCGCGCGCGGAATCGCCGGATTCTGCATAGACAAGAGCCGCTTCGGCCGTGACGTCGCGGGTACCGGGCGAGAGATTCAAAGCGGCTGCCGCATGCTGCTTTGCTTCGGCGAAATTTCCGAAGTAACCCTCCCGAATTGCAGCAGCGGCTTCCCATCCACCGGCGGAATCTTTGTTACCGGCGCGCACGGCAGCATCAATCGCGCGACGCGTCAATTCACGCGCCTTTTGCAAGTGACCGTAGTAGGCCTCGGTATCGGCCTCGGCCGCGAGAATCTCGTGCTGAAGTTCGGGCTTCGCTTCGAACCAGGACACCTGTTCGGCCATACCTTTGGCATCGCCAGTCAGAAAATCCAGACCATAGATCTCGATTCGAAGTGTGTCGTCATCCAGGTGACGTGCCAGCGCGTCATCGAACGTTTTTCGCGCATCATCAAAGCGATTCAAGACGAGGTCGTCAATCGCAACGTTTTCAAGTTCAATTACGTTTCCATTATCCAGATGTACGGCTTGGTTCACTGTATCGAGAGCCTTATCGTACTGGCCCAGCGCAGCGTAGACGTTGGCAAGGTTTCCATAGGCAATGCCATCTCGCGGGTAGCTTCCAATCCATTCCTGAAAGGTCTCTGCCGCTTTTTCCTGTTCGCCAGTGACGAGCTGATAGTAGCTGGAAGCAATGTGCAATTTCTCGCGCTCGCTAGCGTGGTCGCGCAACTGAAAGGCCTTCGTGAGGTTCTCGGCGGCGCGGGCGGGCTGGCCGAGGTTATTGTACATGATGCCGAGACCGGCGAAGGCACTGGCGAAGTTGGGGTCGAGTTCCGCCGCGTGCTGAAAATATGGAAGCGCAGCAGCCGAGCCTTTTTCAGACGCGGTCTTTCGGCCGAGGGTGTAAGCCTTGAGAGCTTCAAGAGAGGGAGTGGTTTCCTGAGCGAGAGGGACATCGAACTTTTGAACCGAGGAGAGCGATTCGCCGAGTTCGGTGCGGAGTTTTGTGGCGGCTACGCCGAGTGCATCGAGAACTTTCTCTTTGTTGGCTGCCGTGGCTTGCTCCTGGGCGAGGACGTCACCGGTGTGGCAATTCACGGCTTTCAATCCCACTACGAACGTGCTCCCGAGGCCGGCGATGGAACCTTCAATGAATGCTTTACTGCTCGCGCGCTCGCAAAGTTCGCTTGCGACACTTGGAGTGAGAGGTGTATTCGCGGGCTTGGTCATCAATTGCAAGGTGGCCGCGACTTTTTCGTCGGAGAGAACGTTGAGGAACGGAGACTGGCGCAGCGAGACGGTGAGAGCTTGCTTGAGTGTGTCGTCAAAAACGGGATCGCCAGTCGAATTCGTGAAATCGGCGACGACGACGGTGTCGCGATCGGTGAGAACGACGGGTTTCGTGGATCCCTTGAACCACCAGAACGCGCCGGCGGCGAGAATGAGAACGGCGACGGCTCCGCCGGCCAATGCGATCCAACGACGAGATGCGCCGGGCGCTGCCACTTCCGGCGCGACATCTTCATGCACGGCGGAGCTACGCGCCGACGAACCGGGGGCCGGGCGCATGACTCGCGCGGAAGCGGTTCCGAGAGGCGTCGTGGAACCAGTTCCGGAGCGAGCGGATGTCGCCGAAGAGGAGTGGCCCGATTCGGTTTCGCGGCGAAGGCGTTTCAGATCGGCGCGCATATCGGAGGCGTGCTGGTAGCGCGTTTCGCGATCTTTTTCGAGCGCCTTCTCGATAATTTCGTCGAGCTTGGGGGGCACGTTTGGATTGATCGATCCGGCAGCGGGCGGCTGGCGCTCCAAGATTGCGTTGAAGATCACGGCGGAAGTGCCGCCGGAAAAGGCCTGGCGCGAAGTGGCCATTTCGTAGAGGACGAGGCCGAAGCTGAAGAGATCGGTGCGCGTGTCGAGCTGTTCGCCGCGCGCCTGCTCGGGAGACATGTAGGCAACCGTGCCAACCGTGGAGCCGGGGCTGGTGAGTTCGAGGGGCTCGACACCGCCAGAATCTTTGGTGGCGGACATGCCGAGATCTTTATTCATCTGCTTGGCGAGGCCGAAATCCAGAACCTTGGCGTGGCCGCGATCGGTGACGAAAATATTCGCGGGCTTGATGTCGCGATGAATGATGCCCTTCGCATGCGCGGCATCGAGCGCGTCGGCGATTTCAATCGCCAACTCGAGTAATTGGCCGGTCTCGAGAGGATGCTGCTGAATTCTGTGCTTCAGGGTCTGGCCGTCGAGATACTCCATGACCATGAAGAAGCGGCCGTCCTGCTGGCCGATTTCGTAAATCGTGCAGATGTTGGCGTGATTGAGAGCGGAAGCGGCGCGGGCCTCGCGCTGGAATCGTTCGAGGGCTTGAGCATCGGAGGCGAGTTCGTCGGGGAGGAATTTCAGCGCGACGGGGCGGCCGAGCATCGTATCCTCGGCCTTGTAGACGACTCCCATTCCGCCGCCGCCTAATTTTTCGACGATGCGGTAATGCGAGATTGTCTGGTTCAAAGGCCAGCGCGAATCGGACATGACGCGGCCATGTTAGGCCGCTCGCACAGGCAAGTCAATGCGGCCCGTGCGAGCCATCGCGACGAAGGAGGTATGAGACTAAGACCGCGCGCTGGCGCGCAGACCTTACTTTCGCGCTTTCTCTTCGCGATATGCGCGGGCGGCAGCGCCGAGGGATTTCGGCTTGTCGGCCAACGCCTCGCGGCCGACTTCGACGGCGCGCTCGTACGACATGTACGAGGACGGGACGAAATCCGGATCGCCGTGAGCAGTCACGACGGAGAATTGAGTGACGGGAATGTGTCCGCCGCTGGCGCCGGCGAATCCGCCCTCAAGGCTGCCGCCGAGACCGCCACCACCGCCGCCGGTGGGCTGAGTGTTGACGGCGCCGACGTGCTGGGCGTGAGCGGGAAGCGCGAAACAGAGAAACAAGAGTGCAAGACCGAGAGGTTTCACGGTATTGCTCCTTTCGACACCAATTATAGAACCGCTCAGAAAACTGGCAAGACACATGCTGAGCGGTACAAAAGTACCAAGAAAAATGTGGTACCCGGCGCGCTGTGAGTGATTCCGCACGATGCCAAATTTTGAGTATCGGCATTGAGGTGTGCGACTTGATTCGCGATAGCGGTCGAGTGGTCCCGGAGCCGGGGGCCTCCGGGCTCTCGAGTGAAACAGAGGCGTGGTGCGGGCGGCTGAGTGAGATGCGTTGCGGCCGTGGTTACTGCGGGCCGCGTTTGGCTACTGCGATTTCTTCGTGGCGTGGGCCGGGCCACCGCTAATTTTGGCGAGAGTCTGCTGGGCCATGGCGCGGTAGGGACTATCGAGTGAGGCGGCCTCGGTGAGCGCCGCTTTGGCTTCGGGAATCCTTTGCATCTTTGCGAGCGTGAATCCCAGGCGATACTGATTGCGCGCATAGCTGACAGTGCTGGATTTCAGGAGCGGCCCGGCTTTCTTGAACGCCGCTACGGCGTCCGCATTCTGGCCCTTGTTCACGTCAACCATGCCTAGGGTGGAATACGCGAGGCCTTGCTGCACCGAAATCTGCTGCTGCCATTGATCATCCGGCGTTTGATCCGGCTTCTTCGCCTTGGCAAGCGCATCGAGAGCTTTCTGCGCGTTTTGCGCGGCCTTGTCGAGTTGCTGGCCTTTTTCACTCCAGAAGTCGGCGAGGAGCAGAAGAATATCCACATTATTCGGGTCGGAGGCGAGGACGGCCTGCGCGGCTTCCATCATTTTCGGGATGTTCTGGGCTTGCTCATCGGCGAAGACGACTTGCTCGCGCGCGTTCAAGGCGTACGGCGAATCGGGGAACAGGGCGGCAAAGCGCTCGAAGTACGCGGCTTTGGCTTTCGGGTCCGCCGTCTTGTAGGCCGCGTTGAAGAGCGCGTTCTGGACGTAATCGAGATCGGCCTGCGCGCCGTGGAGTATCCCGGCCTTTTGATCGTTCCATGAATTTTGCGACATTCCTGCGGGAATCGGCTGGTTCTTGAACCGCGCGACGATGGCGACGGCGTGCTCGCCGGCGTCAAAGAGTTTGGCGGTGTCGCCCGACTCGTCGGCTGCGTGAACGAGTGTGACGGCCGCTGACAGGTTATCCGGATCGAGAGCGAGGACTTTGCCGGCATACTCGATGGCCATCGCGTCATTTTTTTGCGCGAGATACGTGCTGGCGTAGAGCTGATCGGCGAGCAATTCGAGATCGCCCTTGCCGAAATCGGCCATGAATTTGTCGAGCAGAGCGATCTTGTCGGGACCGTCGGGAGCGGCGTAGATTTCGCTGAGCGCTTTATCTTCGGGCGTGCCGGCCGTGACGGCGACCGTCTTTCCAATTTGAGCTCTCGATGTCGTCGCCGCGAAGAGAGTCAGTGCAAGAACGAAGAGAATGCGCTTCATGTGGACCTCCTGCCGCTTGAACAGGGCACCGGCGCGCGGGCCAAAGGCGCGAAGCTTCGAGGCCAGCGCGAGCGTCTGATGGCGCGCATCTTATGCCAATGCGACTCGCGCCGCAAACACCTTCGCAGTGAAGCAGCCGTCTGCCGGACCATGCAGACGGGATTGACGATTGCGCGAATTCGATGGAGGATTGCGGGTTTGCAAAAGGCGCGGGGGAAGCGGCGGGTGGCGCGCCAACGGTTCCGATTTCGACCGGCACTTTTGGCACGTAATTTGGAGGCAATGTGGATCTCGGATTGAAAGGTCGCGTCGCGATTGTGGCGGCGGCGAGCAAGGGGCTGGGGCTGGCGGTGGCGCAGGAGTTTGCACGCGAGGGCGCGGATGTGGCGATCTGCTCGCGCAATGCGGCGGAGCTGGAGAAGGCTGCGGCCGCGATCGAGAAAGCGTCGGGGCGCGCGCCGTATTGGAAGGCGCTCGATGTGACTCGCTACGAGGATGTTCGCGAGTTTGTGGCGGAAGTGAGCAAGCGCTTCGGGCGCGTGGACATTTGCGTAACGAACGCGGGAGGGCCGCCGTCCAAGAAATTTCTCGAGACTTCGAATGAGGAATGGCGCACGGCGGTAGACACGAATTTGATGAGCGCCGTGTATTTCGCGCGGGAAGTTTTGCCGAAGATGCGGGAGCGGCACTGGGGGCGGCTGATCACGATTACTTCGATGACAGTGAAGCAGCCGGTGGATGGGCTGATTCTGTCGAATTCGGTTCGCGCGGCGGTGGCGGGATTGGCGCGGACGCTCGCGAATGAATTCGGCGCAGACGGGATTACCGTCAACAACGTGTGCCCCGGCTACACGCTGACTGAACGGCTGCAACAACTTGCAGACAAGCAGGCCGCGGATTCCGGGCTTACGCGCGAAAAGATATTCGAGCGGATGAGCGCGCAAGTGCCGGTGGGGCGCATCGGGAGGCCGGAAGAATTTGCCGCGCTTGTGACATTTCTTGCGTCGGAGCGCGCGAGCTATATCAATGGAACGACGATCGCGGTGGACGGCGGGTGGGTGAAGAGCCTGCTTTAAACACCGAGCGAGCACTCTTTATTAATTTTACGGAAGAATACCTGGGGCGAAATCCAAAGAGCGAGGAAAGTGATGAATACGGGTTCGATTCGGTCGAGTGTGGCGATGCGCATTAAAATCGCCGGCAGGATGCCGGCGCTACGATTGGCTGGTTGCGGTCAATGTCGGTGGGTCTTGCCGGCATTGGTGATTTGCATTGCGGCGCTTGGAAGCGCGCTGGCGTTGCGCGCGGACGATCCGTTTCCGAGGACGCGCGATTACGATTTGCAGAACGTGCGCGTGCATCTTCGCTTCGACGTTGACAACAGGAAAGTCATCGGCGAGGTGACGCACAGCATTTCGATCCTGCGTCCGAACGTGAGCGAACTGAAGTTCGATTCGGTGGCGCTGACGATCGAGAGCGTGAGCTTGAACGGCAAAGCCGCGAAGTATGAGACGACCGCCAACGAATTGATCGTCAAGCTGCCGCAGGCCGCGCATCCGGGCGAGCACATGGAAATCTCGATTCATTACTGGGGCACGCCGACAAGGGGACTCTATTGGGTGCTGCCGGACAAGGATTATCCGGACCGTCCGCGCGAGATTTGGTCGCAAGGCGAATCCGAAGACACTCGCTATTACATTCCGATCTACGACTATCCGAACGACCGCACGACTTCGGAGATGCTCGTGACCGTGCCGGCCAACTGGCTCACGATTTCGAATGGCCGGCTTGCGGGCGTGAAGACTGAAGCCGATGGCACGAAGACCTGGGACTGGAAACAAACGGAGCCGCTTTCGACTTACTTGATTTCAGTGGTGGCCGGAGAATTTGTGGAGAAGAAGGATACGTGGCGCGGAATGCCGGTGGAATATGTCGTGCCGAAGGGACAGGAATCGAAGATTGACACGACGTTTGAACGCACGAAGAAGATGCTCGATGCGTTTTCAGACCGGCTGGGCGTGCGCTATCCGTGGGCGAAATACGCGCAGACGTCGGTGGACGAATTTGTAGTCGGCGGGATGGAGAACACGAGCGCGACGACGCTGACGGCGCGGGCGCTGGTGAATCCGGCGCTGGCCGCGGAGACGCTCCAAGGCGCGGACAGTCTCGATTCGCACGAATTAGCACACCAGTGGTTCGGCGATCTGGTGACTTGCCGGGATTGGGCGGACATCTGGTTGAACGAAGGCTTCGCAACTTACATGGAGCACTACTGGACGGAAGTGGGCTTCGGCAAAGACGATGCCGAGTACGAATTCTGGAATGATTCGAATCGCTGGGCGGCGCAGAAGCGGCTGTTTCCGAATCCGATCGTGAGCTACGACATTACGAACGCGATCGAGAACGGCGGAAATATTTACGGCAAGGGCGGACTTGTCTTGCGGATGCTTCGCGAAAAATTGGGCGACGACGCGTTCTTCCACGCACTGCATCATTATCTCGACACAAATCGCGGGCAAAATGCGGTCACCGCGGATTTGATCAAGGCGATCGAGCAGGATACGTCGGTGAGCGTGGACGAATTCTTCCGGCAGTGGGTTTATGGCGCTGGGGCGCCGAAGTTTGAAGTCATGGAGAAATATGACGACGCGGCGAAACAGCTTCAGCTTGAAGTGAAGCAGACACAGAAGGTCGAGAATTTTGTCGGGCTGTTTCACGTGCCTATCGACGTCGAAGTCGCGACGGCGTCGGGACGCAAGACGTTTCCGATTGACGTGAGCAAGGTTGATGAGACGTTTTCGTTCACGCTGGACGGCGCGCCGCTCATGGTGATTTTCGACTCGGGCAACAAAATACTGAAGACAGTCGAGTTCAAGCGCGAGCCGGCGGCGCTGATCTACCAACTCAAGAATGCGGAGACAGTTCCGGATCGCGCCGATGCGGCGAGCGCGCTCGGCGATGTTAAGGATAATGACGATGTTGTGCGGGCGCTCGGAGGCGCGGCGCTCGGCGATCCTCACTGGGGAGTGCGCAACGAAGCGCTGCGATCTCTTGGGAAGATCGGTGACGCCGCAGCAGAAAAAGAAGTCGAGGCCGCGCTGGTTAACGACAAGCCGTGGGTGCGTGAGGCGGCGGTGGCGCAACTCGGGAAGTTCAAAGACGCGTCGCTCGGCGCTCAGCTCGCAAAAATTGCGGCAAGCGATCCGGCGTACCGCGTGCGCGGTGCGGCATTGCAGTCGCTCGCGGACGTGAAGGCGCCGAATGCGCTTGACGTCCTGACCGCGGCCGTGAAATCGGATTCGCCCGACGATATATTGCGCCGCGGCGCTCTTCGCGCGCTTGGGGATCTCGGCGACGACAGTGCGGCCCCGCTCGTGCTCGAATGGTCGGCCGCCGGTAAGCCACTGACGTCACGGGCAGCAGCGATCAGCAGTCTCGGGCAGCTCGACAAGGGCAATAAGGAGATTACGAAAGCGCTCATTTCTTACGTCGAAGAGGGCCATCGCGACGTTCGATTCCCTGCCGTGTTTGCGCTGGGCCGGCGCGGCGACCCCGATGCGATTCCAACGCTTGAAAAAGTGGCTAAGGAAGGCGGATTCGGCGGCGGCCTGTCCAGGATGGTCGAGGGACAGATTCAGGCGATTCGCGCGCAAGCGGGCGGAAAAGGCGGACCGAGCGGACACGCGGGCGCAAACGCGGATTCGCAGCCGAGTGGATCGGATTCGGGCGAGGGCGACGTGGCGAAAACGCTCGAGCGCATTCAGAAGCAGCTCGACGAAGTGAATTCCCGTTTGCAAAAGATCGAGTCGCAGATCGGCAGCGGAAAGAAATAAGGCGAAGTGAAGGTATGCCGCCGTTTCGGATGCGACCGGGCCGGGGCATTGAACTAGATCACCAAGCGAGGAGGAAACGCAGGTCGCGGAGATTATTTCCCGTCGGGCCGGTGTGGACCGCATCGCCCAGGCGCTCGAAAAATGTGAAGGAATCGCTGCGGCGGAAATAGTCGCCGGGATCGAGGCCGATCGCCGCGGCGCGAGCGTGAGTTTCGCCGTCAGCGACCGCGCCTGCCGCAGGACTGTTGCCGTCCACGCCGTCGGTCCCGGCGCTCAGCACCGCAATTTTTCGCGACGCAATTTTTGAAACGCACGCCAGGGCGAACGCGGAATTGCGCCCGCCGATTCCGTCGCCCGTGACCGGACTCGATACTTCGCCGTCAACAATCACCGCGACGCGCATTCCCGGATTTTCGCTCCGCATGGATTCGAGCAGCGCCAGCAGATGATCGGCGGCGCGCTCGATCGGCCAGTTGTCCGTTGAATAATCGCAAATGCAGTGGAAGCCCTCGGCCTCGGCGGCGAGATGCGCGTGATGAATGAGATCGTGCATGCCGAGAAGCAGGGCGAAATGGGCGCGATTAAATGCGGGATCTCCGGGTTTCGGAGTTTCGACGAGCGAGCGAGATTCGAGGGCTGAACGAATGCTCGCGGGCATTTTCCTGGCGAGGTTGTACCGCTCGACGACTCGCTCGACGTCCGAAATAGTTGTGGGGTCGGGCAGGGTCGGCCCGGAGGCGAGCGCGGATTCATGGCCTTCGGGAACGTCGGTGACGCCGAGCGTGATCTTCATGGCGTGCGGCGCCGCGAGAGCGAGGCGGCCGCCTTTCGTTGCCGAGAGATGCTTGCGGATTGCGTTGATTTCCTGGATGGGCGCGCCGCAGGTGACGAGGACGTGATGTAGTTGCTGGAAGTCAGCCAGCGTAATGCTTGGATCGAGAGGAGATTCGACGAGCGAGGAGCCGCCGCCTGAGAGCAGAAAGAAAATGAGAGTGCGCTCGCTCGTTTGTTTGAGAAGGTCAAGTACCGCGCGGCCCGCGGCGAAGCTGGCGGCTGTCGGGACAGGATGTCCCGCCGTGAAAATTTCCCAGCCCGGAAGCGCATGGACTGACGGCGACGGAATCGAGAGGATGCCACGCGCGTGAAAATCGGGCGCGAGAATCGCTTCGAGACCATCGGCCATCGCGAACGCGGCCTTCCCGACAGCGACGGCGAGGATTTCGCGGTATTGCCGGAGATCAACGTGGCGGCCCGCGGCGTGGATGAACGGCCCGTGGCGCTCGAGTTTGGCTTCAAATGCTGCGCGGACATCCACGGCAGCGAGCGTTTTGCGGAAAATGCGTTGTGCGATTTCTTTCACGCGACGTTATTTGCCGAAGGCTTCGGGATTGAGCGCGTTGGGAGGACGGCGGCCCGCGAAAAAATCGGCGACGTTCGTCGCGGCCATCACCGCCATTTTCGTGCGCGTTTCAAGAGAATTGCTGCCGAGATGCGGCGCGAGAACCGTATTTTTGAGCGGAATCAGCGCGGGGAGGACTTGCGGCTCGCGCTCGTAGACATCGAGCGCGGCGCCGGCAATGGTGCCGACCTGAAGGGCGCTCGCGAGCGCCGCTTCGTCCACGACGGGCCCGCGCGAGGTGTTGATCAGGAAAGCGGTGCGCTTCATTTTGCGTAAGTTGCCGGCATTGATGAGATGTCGCGTGTCCTCGGTGAGAGGAACGTGCAGCGAAAGAAAGTCGGATTGAGCGAGTAGCGTGTCGAGATCAACGTACTCGGCGTGAAGTTCCTTCTCGATTTCGGGAGCGACGCGCGTGCGATTGAAATAAAGGATGCGCATGCGGAATCCCTGCGCGCGGCGCGCGACGGTTTGCCCGATCCGGCCGAATCCAAGAATGCCGAGCGTCTTGCCCCAGACATCGGCGCCGCAGAGCTGATCGAGGTTCCAACCGGTCCATTGGCCCGCGCGTATCATCGCGTCGCCTTCCACCAGCCGGCGCGCGACGGCCATGAGGAGGGCCCAGGCGAAATCCGCGGTCGTGTCATCGAGAACGCCGGGCGTGTTGGTGGCAACGACGCCGCGCTTCGTGCAGGCCGGGACGTCAATATTGTCGTAGCCGACGGAAACGGTCGCGGCGATTCGCAATTTCGGCGCGGCGGTCAGAAGTTCCTGATTCACTTTGTCGGTGAGCTGGCAGACAAGCCCATCCTTGCCGGCTACACGCTTGAGCAGTTCATCGCGCGGAATGCTCTCGGGCGTGTTCCAGAACTCAACTTCGCAGCTTGCGTTGAGGAGATTCCGGGCTGCCTCAAATAGCGCGTGTGTCGAGAGAACTTTTGGGCGGACCAAAATTCACTCCGTTTGCAGAAGATTTTTCCGTGGCGCGGGCATCTTGAGCGCGTTTCTAGATCGAGCCGTCGCGCGGAAAAACGCGGGCAACGTGCCTGCGCCACGGAAGTATACACGGCAGCGAGGGAGCAATGCGACGGCGCGAAAGATGATGCGAAACACGCGCGGCTTATGCGCGTTGACGCCGCTTGAACGGCGCGATTATAGTGACTTGGGAGAATCCTCAGAACGCGTTTGAGCTATGAATCGCGATCTCATTCGCTCGCTGGAAGACCTTCTCGGAAAAGATGCCGTGCTCTCGAGCCGCGAGGATTTACTTCTCTACGAATACGATGGCTCGGTGGAAGTGGCGCGGCCTGAGTGCGTGGTGTTTCCGCGCTCGACCGAAGATGTTCTCCGGATCGTGGAACTTTCCAATCGCCATCGAATGCCGATCGTGGGACGCGGAGCAGGGACGGGGCTCTCCGGCGGTGCACTGGCGCGGCACGGCGGAATTCTCGTTGTGTTCTCGCGCATGAATCAAATTCTCGGAATTGATATTGAGAATCGCCGCGCCGTCGTGCAGCCCGGCGTCGTAAATCTGGATCTCACGCGCGCGGTGGAGTATGCCGGCTTGCACTACGCGCCGGATCCTTCGAGCCAAAAGGCGTGCACGATCGGCGGAAACGTCGCGGAGAACGCGGGCGGGCCGCACACGCTGGCTTACGGCGTGACGACGAATCACGTGCTGGGATTGAAGATTGTGCTGCCAACCGGCGAGCTCGCACACATCGGCAGCTCGGAGCTCGACGCAACGGGCTACGACCTGACCGGACTTTTCGTCGGATCGGAAGGCACGCTCGCCCTCGTGACGGAGATTACCGTGAAGCTGACGCCGCTGCCGGAAGCCGTCAAGACGCTGCTTGCCGTCTTTGACACGCTGGACGACGCGACCGAAACGGTGGCGGACATCACGTCGCGCGGCATCACGCCGGCCGCGTGCGAAATGATGGATGGCTGGACTCTGCGCGCTGTGGAGGCTTACGTTCACGCGGGATTCCCGCTCGATAGCGCGGCGGTGCTGCTGATTGACGTGGACGGCTTGCGCGAAGCCGTCGAGGAGCAAGCAGAGAGCGTTGCCGAGGTTTGCCGAGTGCACCACGCCAGAGAGGTTCGGGTGGCGAAGGACGCCAAAGAACGCGATCTATTGTGGAAAGGGCGGAAGAATGCGTTCGGCGCGGTCGGCAGAATTTCGCCGACGTATTACGTTCAGGACGGCGTGATCCCGCGAACGAAATTGCCGGCGACGCTGCGGCGCATCACGGAAATCGGAAAGAAAAATGGGTTCGAAATCGGCAATATTTTTCACGCGGGCGACGGAAACCTGCACCCGATTATTCTGTTCGACGCGCGGAATCAAGATGAGTTCAATCGCGTCGTCACCACGGCCGGCGAAATCATCGAGTTTTGCATCGAGATGGGCGGGGCGATCACTGGGGAGCATGGCGTCGGAATGGAGAAAGACCATCTGATGCCGCTGCTATTCACCGAAGTTGAGCTCGATCTGATGCGCGGCGTGCGCGATGCGTTCAATCCCAGAGGTCTGCTGAATCCGGGGAAGATTTTTCCGACGGGCAAAGGTTGCGGCGAGACGCGCGTACGGCCGTTGCCAGTTGCAGGCACGATGGCCGGATGAGCGCTTCGGCAAAAATTTCCGAGACGCGCTTCGCAGGCATCGTCGGGCCTGAAAACGTCGCACTCGATCCTGAAATTCTTTCGTCATTCGAAATTGATGGAGTTGCGCCCGCAGTGGCCGCGCGGCCTGGGTCGGCGCAGGAAGTGGCGGATCTTGTGCGGCTCGCGGCGGCGGAGAAACTCGCGGTGATTGCAACGGGGTCGCGCTCGAAGCTAAACATGGGCATGCCGCCGGCGCGATACGACGTGGCGATTGACATGACGCGACTCGAGCGTATCGTCGCGTACGATCCCGGAGATTTGACGCTGGGCGTCGAAGCGGGAATTCCGCTGCAAAAATTGGCGCACGTGCTTGGCGAGCAGCACCAATTTCTTCCGCTCGGCGTTCCCTTCTTCGATCGCACAACGGCTGGCGGCACGATTGCGACGGGAGTTGACACTCCGCTGCGGCAGCTTTTCGGCACGGCACGCGATTACGTTCTCGGGATGGAATTCGTGACGGGCGGAGGAAATCTGACGAAGAGCGGCGGCCGCGTAGTGAAGAATGTCACCGGTTACGATTTGCACAAGCTGATGATTGGCGCGCTCGGCACGCTCGGCATCATCACGAAGATCAACTTCAGGACGTTCCCGCTGCCGCCGGCGAGCCGCGAATTCGTGGCGACGTTTGACAGTGCGGAAATGGCGCTCGATCTGCGGCACCGCATAGCACGGTCGGCGCTTTCTCCATCCACGCTCGAGATTCTGAGCCCCGGAGTCGCCGGACTCTTCTACAGCGATGCCGCCGCGCGGATCGAGCCGACACCGCTGCGACCAAATCTTCTCTCAAACACGAAGTGGGCTTTGACGACAGGCTACGCCGGGAGTGAGCGCGTACTCGCGCGATACGAGACCGATTTGCAGCGGATGGCGGCGGAGGCCGGCGCGACCGATGTCGCCTTTCTCTCGGACGATCTCCGGGCCGCGTGGGGCCGGAAGCGGGAATTTATTCCGATAGCACTCGCGTCTTCGCCGGCCACGACGATTATGAAATTGAGCGTTTTGCCGACGCGGATAGCCGAAATGCTTGAGCGCAGCGCGGCGGAGTGCGAGAACGTGGATCTTCCTTGTGTGGCGATTGCGCGCGGAGTCGGCGTCATCTACTTCGTGCTGCTTCCGCCGGACGCGAGCGAAGATTCCAGGACGAAGGTATCCGGCGCGACTGCGCGGATCGCCGCGGCATGCGCCGAACTCGGCGGGAACGCAACAATTCCTTGGTGCCCGTCGAAATGGAAAACTTCGCTTGCCATCTGGGGCCCGGAGCGCGCGGACTTCGCACAAATGAAGAAGCTGAAAACCGTTTTCGATCCATGCGGCATTTTCGCGCCGGGCCGGTTCGCGGGAGGTCTCTGATCTCATGGCCGCGGACTCGCCGATCATTCACGCCAACGGTGCGGCGATGCCAGCCAGGCCGGAAAGCGGCTTCTCTGCGATCGAGGAGCCTGCGTACGAGGATTACTCGCGCTGCGTTCACTGCGGCCTTTGCTTGAATCATTGCCCGACGTACCGGCTGTGGGGCAAAGAGGCTGATTCGCCGCGCGGGCGAATCCGGCAGATGGCGCTCGTGGATGAAGGAAAGCTCGAGATCGGCGGCGGATTCATCACGCACATGGACCGATGCCTCGACTGCCGCGCGTGCGAGACAGTGTGTCCGTCGGGCGTGGAATACGGAAAGCTCATCGAATTGGCGCGTGGACAGATCGAGCAGGCAAACGTGCGACCGCTCGGGTCGCGGATGCTTCGAAGTCTGGTCTATCGCTCGCTATTGCCTTATCCGCAGCGGATTGCCGGGCTGGCGCGGCTCACGCGATTTTTTCAAACATCGGGGGTGGAATCGCTGACGCGCAAACTTGGAATCGCCAGAGCGTTCGGGATGGAAGAGCGCCTCGCGTTGCTGCCGCGGATTGACGATAAGTTCTTCGCTTCCCAACTCGGCCAGACGTTTCCGGCGCAGGGAAAGAAGCGGGCGCGCGTCGCGTTCTTTGCGGGATGCATCGCGCGGGTCACATTCACGGCGCTGAATGACGCGGCGATTCGCGTGCTGCAGGCCAATGGATGCGAAGTGGTGGTGCCGAAGGAGCAGGTGTGTTGCGGAGCGCTCGCCGCGCACGCGGGCATGCGCGATGTGGCGCGCGATCTGGCCCGCGCCAATTTCCGCGCGTTCGGCAGCAACGATGTGGATGCCATCATCACGAATGCCGCCGGGTGCGGCTCGACTCTCAAGGAATATTCCGATCTCTTTCCGGCAGCCGGGGACGATGTTGCGCAAGCGGGACTCTTCGCGCGCAGGGTGCGGGACGTCACGGAATTTCTCGACGAACTTGGCCTCGCGGCTCCGATGCGCCCAGTCAAGCTGCGCGTGACGATGCAGGATTCGTGCCACCTCGTTCACGGACAGAAAATTCGCGAGGCGCCGCGAAGACTGGTGCGCGCTGTGCCGGGTGTTGAACTCGTTGAGATGCCGCTGGCAGATCACTGCTGCGGCTCGGCGGGCGCCTATAACGTGACGCAAACGGCCGCTTCCATGTCGCTGCTCGAGGAAAAAATGCGCCTGGCGCACGGAACGCAAGCGGACGCGATCGTCACCGCGAATCCGGGATGCATTCTCCAGCTACGCGCAGGCGCCGTGAAATTCAATACCGGCCAGGAAGTTCTTCACGTGGTCGAACTGCTCGATCGCGCTATCACAAGCAACTGAATCCAGTCCAAAAAAAGGAAAAGCGGGCGGAAACGCCACTCTCCGCCCGCTTTGGGGGTGGGCACTGAGACTTGTGCCCGTGGATGAAACTATCTGCTGCTACTCCGACGGCGGCGCGGGTGGTGCTGCCGGGTGTTCGAACCCGCGTCCAGCGTGACCAGTTTTCACGGTGTAATCCGGGGGCACCTGGAAAAGCGAAGCTGCAGGTTCCTCGCGCGATACATTCGTGAGCTGAATGGTTGTGGTTCCCATCATCGGATTGGTGTGCTTCGTCATCACGTCAATTTGCAGATCGGCCGAATACCATTTTTCGGTCACCATTTGAATGGGCTTGTCGTTGCCGATCGCGCCGGCGGGAATTGTGCGCGTGATGCGCGTGCCTGTCGCGGCGACGCCGTTGATTGTCTGCGTGCCGAGCGACTCGGTTGTTACGTTTGCGCTGTCTGCGTGGGGCCCGTGATTCCGAGGCGCGGCATCGGGAGAACCGCCCTGATGCCCACGTCCACGAGCTGATTCCGTCCGAGCGATCTTCTTATCGGGCTCGAGCAGATAGTGGGTTCCAGCAACCGGGTCTTGAATGAAAACGACGTGCGGAGGAGTGCCGGATTCTCCTGCCTGACCGATCGGAGGAAGCGTCTCTTCACGACGCGTGCGGCCCTGGCTGTCGCGAGCGAACGAGCCGGTAGTCTTCCGGTCAATGTGCGTGCCGTCTTCCAGCACTGCGACGGTTTCGACGGTCGTCTGCGCCGAGAACGGCGCGCCTTTCACGACCGGGCCGTGACCACCAAATCCCGGCTCGAAACCCATGATTCCTTCGCCATGAGGCGGGCCATCCTGGGCGAACGCAACCAGTCCAGCAGCGAGAATCAAAGCGCTCAGCCCCGTTACGAACATTCCTGCGTGTTTCTTCATCTGTGTTCCTCCGGAATCAATTGAATTGAGTAGTGCCATTCTCGCGCGTACACGAAATCTATTCGACGAGACGAACTGCTCGCGGCGTGCCGTCCTCGTCCACGACGAAGTCCGCCAGGACATCCTCGTTCGCGTTCGCTTCACTCACCCGCAAACCCAAATTTGCGAGCGCTGACGGTGACAATGACTCTCGAACAATTACCTCATCGCCCACCGGAGTCGTATCGTCGGTGAACGAGATCGCTACGAAAGCGGTGGCGTACTCGGAACCAGCATCGGCTGAATCCGCATCGGCCGAGGTTGCCGTCGAACCCGCCGCTTGCTTGGGTGGCGCGGCTGTTGGAGGTGCAACTCCGGCAGTCAAAGGACTCGGGCTGGCGCCATTCCCGCGAGTTGGCGGACTCACCACGGGATGGCGCAGCACGAGTACAGACAACAACACCAAGGCCGCGAGACCTGCGACGCCAGCAAGTCCCCAACGCCACGGCCGGTTCGAATGCAAGGCCGGGCTTTGGTTCTCGCGGAACGATTCGATGAGCGCCGCTTCGACTCGCTCGCTTGCGCCGAGCGCGGCGTCTTTTGCGGCGAGGGAATGCAGCGCGGATGTCAGCGATTGGGACTCGGCCAGAAGCTCGTCACAGCGCGGGCAGGAATCGGCGTGCGCCAGCGCATCCCGGCGCGCGGGCTGATCCAGCGCCGCGTCCCTTGCGAGGTCGTGAACGATTTCCTGGAATTGAGCGCAATTCATAATTCAGCCTTCATGATCCAGCCTTCATGGCCTCACGCCGCTCGCGGCGGATTTCGTTTCGGGCAATCGATGCTCGTCCAACTTTTCCGCGAGAAGGGTGCGCGCGCGATGCAGGCGTGAACGCACGGTGCCCACCGCGCATTGAAGAACCAATGCCGCTTCTTCGTAGCTCATCTCCTGCAAATCGCAAAGCACGACGACTTCACGGTAATGACCGGGCAGGCTCAAAACGGCGTCGCGCACGATGGCGATGGTTTCGCCCCGTCCGAAATCCACCGGGGCGACGATGACGCTGGGATGAGCCCCGTTGCCGCTCTTGTGTCCGTTTGAGTTTCCGTCTTCCCCCGAATGCTCGGGGAACGGAACCAGAAACCGGTCGCGGTCGTAACGCTTGCGCACCTGATTCCGGGCGATGCCGAAGAGATAGCCGGACAGGCTACCCAGCGCGGGATCGAACCGGCCGCCCTCTCGAATCAGGGTCATGAAAACCTCTTGGGTAACGTCTTCAGCGATGGATTTGTTTCCGCTCATGTGCAGCGCGAAGCGGTAAATCGGGCCTTGCCAGCGCCGGTAGACGAGCACAAAGGCGCCTTCGTCACCGGCGAACAATCGCCGCGCCAGATCGTCATCCGAGTGTCCGCTGTTCCGAACCATCTATGCCTAATATGACGATCTGTACGGCCTCTCGTTACGTATTCCGTCCAGACCGCCGGGAAGTTCCAGAATTATGAACGCTGGGGAGGCGGGCTAAAAGGGCTACTTTTCGCCGATCAGGTACCGGCACCCCTGCGGACCCATCCGGGCGGAATGGACGGCTCCAGCAGGGACATCGCAGCGCTCGCCAGCACGGTAGGTTCGTGTCTCACCGTTTATGGACAAGGACATTTCACCGGAGAGAATAATGTGGGCTGTTTCGACCGGGTGGGTGTGATCGGGATAGGAGGCGTCCGGGCCGTCCTGCCAGACGAACGTGTGGCCGAAGCCCTCGGCGCGGAGCTGCCCTGCTAGGGATTTCTCGTCCATCCTCCAAATGAAACCACAACCATCCGGATAACGCCAACTGTGCACGGCGGCGAGCGATGGCTAACGGGCTTGACCGTGCGGCGCGCGTCTCGTACTTTAGGGCTGCGCGCGCCTGGTTTTCGAAGCCGCTGGCGATGCGCGGCTGTCGCTCGAAGGAGCCCAGGATGCAAGAATTCGACCCGCAGGTCCTGAACGAACCGCCGATTCCTCCGCCGGAAGATTTCAGTAAACGCGCGCACGTGCGATCCATGAAGGAGTACGAGGAGATGTACGCGCACGCCGAGCGCGATCCGGAAGGATTTTGGGGCGAGCAGGCGAAGATGCTGCATTGGTTCGAGCCGCCGAAGAAAATCCTCGAATGGGACATGCCTCACGCGAAATGGTTTACGGGCGGAAAGCTGAACGTCTCCGATAACTGTCTCGACCGGCATCTCGAAGAGAACGGAAATAAACCGGCGCTGCTCTGGGAAGCGGAGGATGGCGCGACACTTCAGTTCACTTACGCGGAACTGCACGAGCAAGTGTGCAAGTTCGCGAACGTGCTTTCAGGACTCGGCGTGAAGCCCGGCGATTGCGTGGCGATTTACATGCCGATGATTCCCGAGCTGCCGGTGGCGATGCTGGCCTGCGCGCGGATCGGCGCGGTGCATTCCGTCGTCTTCGGTGGGTTCAGTGCCATCGCGCTCGCGGATCGCATCGCCGATGCGGGATCGAAAGTTCTCGTCACCGCCGATGGAGGCTACCGGCGCGGCAAAGTGATTCCGCTCAAGGAAACCGCGGACGCCGCGCTGAAAAATTGCCCGACCGTGGAAAAATCGATCGTGGTGCGCCGCACCGGCGAAAAAGTGGGCTGGTTGGACGGCCGGGATTTGTGGTGGCATGAACTGGTCGAGAGAGCGTCGAAGGAATGCCCGGCCGTCGCGTTCGATTCGGAGCAGCCGCTCTTTATTCTGTACACAAGCGGCACGACGGGAAAGCCGAAAGGAGTGATGCACACGTCGGCGGGCTACTTGCTTCAGTGCCAGTGGAGCACCCGGCTCGTGTTCGATCTCCGCGAAGACGACATTTACTGGTGCACCGCCGACATCGGCTGGGTGACGGGACACAGCTACATCGTCTACGGGCCGCTCGCGAACGGCGCGAGCATCGTGATGTACGAAGGCGCACCCGATTTTCCGAGGCGCGACCGATTTTGGGAAATCGTCGAGCGCTACAAGGTGACCATCTTCTACAGCTCCGCGACGGCGGTGCGTGCATTCATGGCGTGGGGCAATGAATGGATCGAGAAGCACGACATCGGCAGCTTGAGACTTCTCGGGACCGTCGGCGAGCCAATCAATCCCGCAGCTTGGAAATGGTATTCGCAGGTGATCGGAAAGGGGCGCTGCCCGATCGTAGACACGTGGTGGCAGACAGAGACGGGCTCGATCATGATCACGCCGTTGCCAGGCGCGACACCCACGAAGCCTGGGTGCGCGACGCGGCCGTTGCCCGGCGTCTCGGCGCGGGTCGTGACCATGCAGGGCGAAACGGTGAAGCCCGGCGAAACCGGCTACTTGATTATCGAGCGGCCGTGGCCTTCGATGCTGCGAACAATTTACGGCGATGACGAGCGCTATCGCCGCGACTACTGGAGCCGCATTCCCGGCGTCTATTTCACCGGCGACGCGGCGCAATGCGACAAAGACAATTACATCTGGGTTCTCGGCCGCGTGGACGACGTTATTAAGGTAGCCGGACACCGGCTGAGTTCGATGGAGATTGAGAGCGCGCTCGTAAGCCACCCCGCCGTGGCGGAAGCGGCCGTTGTGGCGAAGCCCGACGAAATTCGGGGCGAGGCGATTGTGGCGTTTGTCACGCTGCGCGCCGGGCAGATTCCCTCGCGCGAATTGCAGGCGGCTCTTGGCGAACATATTGCGGTGACGATCGGCACGATCGCGAGGCCTTCGGAGGTTCGATTCGCGGATCTGCTGCCGAAGACGCGCAGCGGGAAGATCATGCGGCGGCTTCTGCGCGAAGTGGCGCAGAAGGGCGGCGTTTCGGGCGACACGACCACGCTTGAAGATCTCTCTGTGATCGAGAAGCTGGCTCACTCGAAAGGCTTGGACGAAGAGTGACTCGGCGTCGCGGCTTTTGAATTCGAGATTTCTGCTCTACGTCTGAGGCGGCGCAAACATTTTTGCAGCCACGCGCGTAACAAATCGCCTTGGCGCCAATCGCTGCGACCCTGTGCTCAGCTTGTTCGCAAAGCCCGAAATCACGCTGCTCTTCCCGCTCGCGAGCGCTTCGAGACCGACGCGCGCCACTTTTTCCGCGGTCTCGGCGCGACGAAACACTCGATCGGGCTGGCCGGCAACTTGCTGAAATTCCGTGTTTGTTGAGCCCGGGCAGAGCGCGCAAACGCGCACACCGTATTGCCGAACTTCTTCCGCGAGGCCTTCCGCGAACAGCAAGTCGAAAGACTTTGTCGCCGCGTAAACAGAGATATATGGAACAGCCTGATACGATGCGGTGGAGGCGAGAATCAGGATGTCGCCGCTGCGATTCTCGATCATTCCCGGCAGGTAGAGGTGCGTAAGGTTAACGACCGCCGCGCAATTCACTTGAACCATTTCGAGTTGGCGGCCTAATTCCGACGAGCGGAACGGGCCGTATACGCCGAAGCCCGCGTTGTTGATCAAAAGATCGATGCGGATGCCTTTGTTGGCGGTAAAAGAGTAGATTTCGCCGGGAGCCTCGGGTCGCGCCAAATCGGCCGTGACGATTTCGATTTGCACGCCGTGCTTAGCGCTCAATTCCGACGACAATTGCTCGAGCCTGTCACGCCGCCGCGCGGTGAGGACGAGGTTCGTTCCGCCCGCCGCCAATATTTTTGCCAGTTCAGTGCCGATTCCCGCGCTCGCTCCGGTGACGAGCGCCCATTTCCCGCGCCATTGGTCCATGCGGCTCTACCTCCTACTTACTACTTACGCGACTTCGATGTACGTCAAAGGATGAGAACACACACTGAGCCGCGCAAACAATGGGAAACAGGAATCTGGGAAGGCAGGAGATTAAGCGTCGCGGGGAGCCCGGCGCGCGACGAGAGCAGTGCGCAGGCGTGAACCTTCTTCTTTGAGGCGATCGAGCAGCCGCCGCGCCCAACCAAATTCGGCGGCGAGAATGCCCAATCCGAGCAGGATTGTGAGCCAGCCGGGGCCGGGAGTGAAGATCATGACAACGCCGAGGCTCAGGAGCGCGAAGCCCAGCATAATCTTGAGAATTTTCTTCGCGGATTCGATCGTTCTCGAAAGCATTGGACCCTTTTCGCTCTCTTCGCCGCTCGCGCCGGTGCATCCGGAGTACGCCATCTTGCACATATTGGATGCGTCCGACTTCGGTTCAGTCACATAATTCGTAAGCACGTGTCCTGCCAGATACTCTGCTGCTTGCCTCCTCGTTACTCCCTGCTGATAATGGACTTCCGAGAAACGACGGAGTGGCGCTTTAATCGAGCGCGTCGAAAACGGAAAAATCTACATTCAGCGAGGGCTTTATGGAATTCCACAGCGTGCGACTCGACATCCCTGAGGGCGCCAATCTGATTCTCGGACAGGCGCATTTCATAAAGACCGCCGAAGACATCTATGAAGTGATCGTCAACACGGTGCCCGGGGCGAAATTTGCCGTGGCGTTCTGCGAGGCGTCGGGACCCTGCCTGATTCGCGTGGAAGCGAACGACGATGAGTTGCGCCGCTCGGCGATTTCGATTGCTGAGGCCATCAGCGCCGGGCACGTATTCGTGTTGCTGGTTCGCGGAGCCTATCCGATCAACATACTGGGACGAGTGCGCGATTGCTACGAAGTTTGCACGATTTTTTGCGCGACGGCGAATCCCGTCGAAGCGATCGTCGCTGAATCGGGGCACGGCCGCGGAGTCATCGGCGTCATTGACGGCAATCCGCCGAAGGGCGTCGAAAATCCCGACGACGCGAAGAAGCGCCACGAGTTCGTCCGCATGATCGGCTACAAACTCTGAAGTTCACTTTCCTACGTAGCTGATCCGCCAGATGGAATTTGAGCCGTCATCGGTCACCAGTAGTGAGCCATCGGGAGCGACGGTGATGCCAACCGGCCGCCCCCAAACGTGCTCGTTGTCGACGACGAATCCGGTCATGAAATCTTCATATTCGCCGCTCGCATGCCCCGTCTGATGGAGTGGCACGCGAATCACTTCGTATCCCACCCGCACCGAGCGATTCCACGAGCCGTGCTCCGACGCGAAAATATCGCCGTGATATTCGGCTGGAAACTGTTTACCTTCGTAGAAAGTCATCTCGAGCGAAGCATTATGAGGATTGAGCAGCACGTCCGGCGTAATGACTTTGTCCTTCAGCTCAGGGTGCTTGCCTGCGTGCCGAGGATCCTGGTGGCCGCCCATGTACCACCACGGCCAGCCGTAAAAACCGCCGTCTTGTATGTGCGTGATGTAGTCGGGAACGAGATTGTCTCCTAAAGCATCGCGTTCATTTGTAGAGCACCAGAGTTCGTCCGTCGTCGGCCGGACCGCGAGCCCCACGCAGTTGCGGATCCCGTACGCGTAGATCCGCATCTGTGAACCGTCGGGATTGAATTCGAGAACATCGGCGCGATTTTTCTCGGCGGGAGATGTGTCGGAATCGTCCACATTCGAGGCTGATCCAACCGAGACATACATCTTCTTTCCATCGGAGGAGAATTGGATATCGCGCGTCGAATGGCCCGGGCCCGAGGGTAAATCAACGATATGTTCCGACGGGCCGCTCGCTTTCGTGTCCCCGTTCCGGTAAGGAAAACGCACGACCGAATTTGTGTTCGCCACATAGATCCAGTTTGGATTCGGGCCCGGCGGATAAAAATTAATGCCAAAGGGACGGTTCAGTCCGGACGCGAACATCGTGGTCTGTGCGGGCTTGCCATCGGCGGTGATTCCGCGAAAGACTAAAATGTCACCCTGAGCCATTTCTGCGACAAAAGCATCGCCATTGGGCGCCGTGCGAATGAGCCGCGGATTGTGGAGTCCGGTTGCATACAGCTCCACTTTGAAACCCGGCAGAACCTGAGGCCACGCTTTTTCGGGACGTGCGACAATTCTCGGTGCGTTCCCCGCCGACGATGTTGCGAATGGCGCTGGAAGATCGCCAACGGTGATCTTGCGAATCTTTCCGGGCTGCTCGTAGCGGAAGTCGGTGAATGGCGGCGTCGGAGTGGGCAACTTCAAATCAGCTGGATTTGCGAGCGCCACTGGCGCGCTCTCGGTTGACGGGGTCGATCCGGCAAGCGTCTTCACATACGCGACGATCTTCCAGCGTTCCGCTTTTGGGATCGCCGCCCAGGACGGCATGCCGTTGGCTTGGTCGCCTTTGGTGATGAACCAGAAAATTTCTCCATCCGTGGCGGATTGGGTGGGGCCGTTGGCTAATGCGGGGATGTTTCCTGAGCCCTCGCCGCTATTGCCGTGGCATTTGCCGCAGCGGAATTGATAGGTTGCTTTGGATTTGATCGCTTGCTGACCTTCATATGGATTCTTCCATAGTTTCGTGGCGGCGGGAGCGTTGTGAAAAGTCGAGGTCGAGCTCTGGGAATCGGCAAACGCGAGCACAGCGATGCCCGCGCATGCCGCAAGCAAGCACGTCAGGAATCGAGTCACCAGGTTCACGATCGTCCTCCTCAATTGAATTGCCGGGTGGCAAATTTCACAACATTATTACGACGTCGCTCAAGGCCTTTAGGACACAATCTTCACCTCGCGGCGCTAGCCGACTCGATCGAGATAGTGCACTTCACTCATTTCCCGGAGGCGAGCTGCGGCGCTTTCCGCCGTGATGTCTCGCTGAGGAGTGGCCAGCAATTCGTAGCCGACCATGAATTTCTGCACCGTGGCGGAACGAAGGAGTGGCGGCAGATAGTGCGCGTGGAAATGCCACTCGGGATGCGGTTGTGCATCGGTTGGGCGCTGATGAAATCCCATGGAATAGGGGAACGAAGTTTCAAAGAGATTGTCGTAGCGAATCGTCACGCGTCGGAGAATGTCGGCGAGGTCGATCTCCTCGGCGGCCGTCAAATCCTCGAATGCCCCCAGATGGCGCCGGCTTAGAACGAGTGATTCGAACGGCCAGAGCGCCCAGAATGGCACGACGGCGGCGAACGAACTGTTATGGCACACGACGCGCTCATTGCTTTCCATTTCGAGCGCGAGATAACGGCAGAGCAGGCATTTGCCTTCGCGCGCGAGAAAATCTTTCTGCGATGCTTGCTCTTTTGCCGGAAGATTCGGCAACTCCGAATTTGCCCAAATCTGGCAATGCGGATGCGGGTTGCTCGCTCCCATCAGCGCGCCGCGATTTTCAAAAATCTCCACATATTGAATCCACGGCATCGCCGCGAGATCGCGCGTCTGGTCCACCCACATCTGAACGACCGCCTGAATCTCCGCGGACTTCAAGCGCGAAAGCGCCAAATCGTGGCGCGGCGAAAAGCACGCGACGCGGCAGACCCCCGGCTCGGATTGGGCGAGAATCAGATCTTCGACGTTGGCATTCGCGGGCGGAGTCTCCGGCACGAGCGCAGGGAAATCGTTGTCGAAGACGAACGTTTCGGTATACGCGGGATTGCGGACGCCGCGAGCGCGCGCATTGCCCGGGCAGAGGTAGCAATCGGGATCATATTGGAGGCTTGGCGGCTGCGCGATGTTCTCGACCTTGCCCTGCCAGGGGCGCTGGGCTCGCTGCGGAGAGACGAGAATCCAATCGCGCGTCAGCGGATTGAATCGCCGGTGAGGGGCGTCCTTGAGATCTTTCCAGTTCATTCGCGCAATCTTCGCCGGATTCCTGTTATTCCGTCATTCGGGAACTGGCCCGGCGGGGCCCGCTGGCTTGCACACGTAAATTTCGGGCGAAAGCCGGGTTGCGGCTTCATAGTCGCGCGACATTTCCGTGCGAAATTCGCCGGTGAATCGCGACTCGACCAGATTGATGGTGCACCCGCCGAAACCGCCGCCCGTCATCCGCGCGCCGAGAATTCCCTTTCGTTTGTTAGCGAGCTCGACCATCAAATCGAGCTCCGCGCAACTCACTTCGTATAGATGACGCAGGCTCTCGTGGGATTCGGCCATCAACCGGCCACACGTGGCGATCTCTCCGTGTTTCAGGGAATCCGCCATTTCGATCACGCGGCCATTCTCAGAAATCACGTGAAGCGCGCGGCGATAAACGATTTCCGGCAGGAGCGACTTGTGGCTTTCGAGCTGCGCGAGCGATACGTCACGCAACGCGCGAATTCCTGGAATCGCGCCCGACAAGATGCGGACCGCCTCCTCACAATCGGCGCGGCGCCGATTATATTCGCTGGAAGCCAGAGTGTGTTTCACCATCGTGTTGCAGATCACGAGGTCCACA
This sequence comes from uncultured Acidobacteriota bacterium, assembly GCA_963838705.1. GTDB lineage: Bacteria > Acidobacteriota > Terriglobia > Acidiferrales > UBA7541 > Palsa-147. Next base: position 1,120,003 of record CAWIRU010000009.1, read on the forward strand.
TTCTTGGGAATTGGCACCGGCTCAAACGCAAGCGAGCGGCAATCGAGCAGGATTGCGTGCCCTTCCTGACCGTTCAGACTGGCGAATTGATCCATGATCCCGCATCGCATGCCGACGAAATCGTTTTCCGCCTGCTGGCAAATGCGCGCGACTTTGGCGCGGTCCACGGCGATGCCAGAAAGGCTCAGCAAGGCATAGGCGGTGGCAACTTCGATGGCCGCTGAGGAACTCAGTCCGGCGCCGATTGGGACTTCGCCCAGGATGAGCAATTCGGCGCCGCGAATCTTCAGTCCGTGGCGTTCGAGCATGACGGCAACACCGATCGAGTAGTCGCTCCAGGATTTCGTTGGAAGCAGGGATGGCGAGGCAAGATCCGCTTCGAGGGTCTCGCGGAAATTCTCCGAGCGAACAATGAGTCTTCGATCCTCTCGCGCGCTTGCGGCAATCCAGCAGTAGGCACCAATGGCAGCCGGCATGACGAAACCGTCGTTGTAGTCGGTATGCTCACCGATCAGGTTCGTTCTTCCCGGCGCGCGAAAGATTTGCGGGTCCGATTTGAAGTGTGAGCGGAAACGCTGCCGCAGGTCCGATGCGATTGACATTATCTCTCGTTCAATCGTGATTGAGCGGCGAGGGTACCTGAGGCCGTAGGCGGGCGGCAAGCGAATGTTCGCTGCACCGCAGAAGTGCGCTGGACGTCCGTGAGATCGACCTCCGGGGACCTCTGGATTGGCGAAGACCGGTGGGAGAAATGTGAGCAACATGGCGCGGAAGTGATGACCACAACGACACACCATTCAGTGGTGTGTTCTATAGGACAGCCGGCAATGCCCCCTCGACCGCAAAGTTCCAAATAGGGAAAAACCCAGGCTCCTCTGGCCGGCTCGGCATTTTCGAATCGGTTCAAGAGTTACTCAAGGCGGTTCGACATGGCACACATGAGCCAAAACGAAACACATCGGAATGACCAGAATTATATTGCCCGTCGTCTGTCCACCCATCGGCGGCGAATCCTGCGGATTCTCTTCGTGGATGATAGGAAATCCGACGTCGAGCTCTGCCTGCAGGAACTCAAGCGGTTGGACTTCGCAGTCTCCGCGGACTGGGCTCAGGTGCCGGCGGAGTTCGGAATGCGATTGAGGTCGCAGACCTATGACGTGATCGTGTGCGAACACTCGATGCCTCATTGGACGGGAATGGAGGCGCTCGAACTCTTGCGTCAAGAGGAGCGTGAAATTCCGTTCATCCTGGCCACGCGCGCGCTGGACGACGACATCGCGGAAGCGTACAGCCGAAAGGGCGCTTTCGATTGCGTGGACAAGAATCGCCTGAATCGCTTGCCGCTGGCCGTTGCACTCGCGGTGGAGGAAAAGACCCGATGCGAGGAGCGAGATCACGCAGAAAAAAGATTGCGGCACTCGGAAGCCCACTATCGCGCCCTGGTGGAGAATCCCGCCTATGGCATCTGCCACTTCGACCTGGATGGCCGGCTTTTCGACGTGAATGAAGCCCTTGTGGCGATGCTCGGTTACGGATCCAAAGAGGAATTGTTGGGTGTGAATCTGGCAAACGATATCATTCGCGACCCAGTCGAACGCGCGCTGCTGTTCGAATCCTACCGGACGACCGGCCAAATCAATTTGATTGAAGTCGAGTGGAAGCGGAAGGACGGAACACCCATGAAAGTCCGGCTCAGCGGCCAGCAAGTGGGCAGCGAAGAAGGCGCACCGGGCGGGTGCGAGATCATCGCCGAGGACGTAACGGCACACTGCGCATTAGAAGATCATCTCCGGCACTTGGCGGCGACCGACGCTCTGACTGGACTGGCCAATTACCGCAGGTTTTCAGAAACCCTGGAATCCGAGTTGAAACGCTCAGATCGCACGGCTCGGGCCCTCGCGGTTCTCTTTTTTGATGTAAATGAGATGAAGAAGATCAACGACAGCTATGGCCACCTAACCGGCAATCGGGCGCTGTGCCGTCTGGCCGACATCCTCCGCTTCTGCTGCCGATCCATTGACACCCCCGCGCGGTATGGCGGCGACGAGTTTGCAATCATTCTTCCCGAGACCGGCGCCAAGGAAGCCGGCTCGGTCACACGCAGGACCTGCGAAATGTTGTCCGAGGATTGCGAGGAGCCTCTGCTTACGGTGAGCGTTGGCTGCGCGGTCTATCCTGAGGACGGCACAACCATTGAAACGCTACTCTCCGCGGCGGATAGGTCTCTGTATGCGATGAAGGACCAGAAATCAAAAGCTGCTTCTACCGATCGGGCCGCTTAGGCGGTTTCCCAGATTTGAAAGCGAAATTTGCGATGTCCGGACAAAATTTCAATTTTCGAAGGAACTGTGCCGTTTGGGACAGTGTTGCAGAGGAGTCTGGAGGACACTCGCCTGGGGTCAAAGTGTTCCGCGATGGAACTCTTGAGTCAGAACCGAGGCGGCTCTCACCTTTGCTGCCGACGCATGCTGAGCCCCTTTTTTCTTACCGCAGCCCTTGACGACATTACATCGGCTCGCGTTGTGGCCAATCCACGGGCCAGTTTGAAAATTCGATATTAGTGAATTTGGTGCGAAGACAGTTTGAATAGAAGGAAGGGCTAAGATGAATGAACACAATTTCGGTGGACGCAGCAGGGCACAAAAACGCAAAGCGCCTCGCGATTGCGATGACAAAAGCCAATATTTGTTGAGCGCGGAAGAACAACTCCTTAACTCGATTTCAGCCCGCGCGCCCCTCCCGGAAGTGCTCAATGGAATCTGCAGCGCGCTCGATTGCCAGATTGGCGGCGTGGTTTCGCTAATTTCGTTTCCGGCGGATGATGCGAGCGACGTCGTTACAGTTGCGGTGCACGCAGCGCTATTTGGGTTATTTGTTTTCTGTGCAGAACGCGTTGTTGCCGAGAACGACGAATTGCTCGGGACCCTGGAGATGTACAGCAGCGTTACACGAATTCCCTCCGCCAACGAACTTCAATTGGTTGAGCGGGCAAAGTGCCTGGCCGCAATCGCGATCAAGCTCGACAAAGAAGCGGGACATCAAGGCATTTGGGGGAGCCGTCCGACCAGGCCAGTTCGCGGAGAGACGATCGAATGGCCGCTGTCACTGAATTAGTCTTCGTGAGTGAACATTATCGCCCGCCCCGGAGCTGATAAGAATTAGCCTCAGCCAATACATTCTTTTCACGATTTAACTTTTCGCTTCGTCGAGCTGCACAAAATGCGGCCAGCCTGCCGGCCAGCCCCACGAAGACCTTCGCCGGATCGGCGTGAACGTTCCAGCCGAAAATAAGCTGGAAGATTCAAGTGGAATTCGGACAATTCGATTGAGGATTCGGACGTCTAGGTGCGCACGAATGCAGTTATTAGAGCACGGGTCGAAATGCGGGGCGCTACTAAGGAGTTTCGCAACTTTCGCTGACCATCTTTAGACTTGTCACGGTCAAGCGATTTTCCGGTGTCGCGTCACCGGAAGAGTTGTTGCCGTTACCCTTCGACTCCTTAGGAAGCTTGCCCGTAACGGCGACCTTGTGATTCACATGAGGACCGAGCTGCACGGTTTTGCTGCGAAGCTCCCACATCTTGCCGTTTTCATCTGTGAGCGAGTAGACATTCGTCTTTGTTCCCTTCTTTAGACAGCCTGTCAAAGTGTGCTTAAACGTGTCGGGTTCATTTTGCGCCGAGACGATTCCCGGCGCCGCCAGTGAGAAAATCGCGAGCGCTACGATTGCCAAAATCAATTTCATGGTTTGCTCCAAGGTGCGCGAAATTTCGAATTCCCTTCCTGGTTGGCCGACCAACTCAATCTGAGAGAGTCAGTTCGCAAGGTTCACCGAAATTCTCGAGCGCAGGGCGCTCTGGGCCGCACGGATCAACTCTCCAGTTCGGCCTTACCGCCTGCCGGCACATTCACCAGCCAGCAATGGCCCTGGCCGCTCATCTTCCAACAAAATCTGGCGAGGAGAAACGACTTTATTTGCGCCAGATAGCCATAGTTGGTTCCGGCGCCGCCGGGCATTTCGCCGGCATTTGCTACTGCACGGTCGGAACCGCAATCGAACGGCGCGAAGACTCCGCCTCAGGACTCGATTTGCCGCAAACAATCGCCCGGAGAGAGCGGATCTCGGCCTCGAAGGCAGGATCGTTCCAGAGTCGGTCTATCTTTTCATTTGCCTTGCGTTCCACTCCGGATTCCTTAACTCGGATTTCATTCTCGATACTTGGCTGCATCTCGTGGTCTCCTGTGAAGTGAATTTAATTCTGGCCCTGAGAAATGCGCTCTTCGGCCTCACCGCGCGCCGACGAGCGCAAGGCTTGCACATCTCGCGCTTCGCGAATCGGTTTTTACGTCTGCGATTCGCGATCGCATCTTTCTTCTTAAAACCAAGAAGACTCGAGTTCTTATGTCAACCGAAGTAATGCCAGCCGCCACAGCCAAGCAAGAACACAACGAGAAGTGCCGACTACATGGTTCCCATCGGGATTCTACGTAGACAGGTAAGATTGTTGAGTGATGGGCAAGCGCGCCGCCTATCGTCCGCCGGCTTGTTGTGCTTGACGGCGGAGCAATTTGCACGTTATCAAACGCGTTTGAGGCTGAACTGTTCAATAAGAGACACCTAGAAAATTTTGTCATCTGAACTTCCATTTTCCCGACGAATCACGGTTGAGAGACGTTCAGCTCCGACACTTCCGGCGGTGACCGAGTCCTTCGTAGAGATGGAATGATAAGTCGGCTATCGCCCCATTTGTTTTAGCGTCGGCGCGCTCACAGTCCTTTCGGATTTTGGCGAGGCACGCACCTCAGATCCTTCTCATACGAAATGAATTTTACAGGCCTCCGGTGTTGCGTGAGCCAAGAGTGGCGTCTCTACAAAACTGTTCAAAACGATACAGATTGGGAGATGGAGTAGTCCTAGGATTGACTGAGACTGGGAGACTTAATGCCTAATAATTCGCACCAACGAGCTGCGGAACTCCACGAACTCGCAGCGCACGCGCACCGGACCGCCGCAGTGCACCACGACAAGGAAGATCACGAGACCGGACATGAACATTCGAAGCATGCGCTGGAACATGCCAATAAGGCTTACCAGACGACGCTGGAAGCTCATTGGGAATCTGTAAAGACGGTGGGAAAGCGGAAGTCAAAGTCATAGACATGCGTCGCCCCTGTAAACGTGGAACGATCCACGAAAGGCATGAACCAGATGGATTCTCACCTTAGAGGTTTCTCGTCAGCGGCCGGGCTGGGAGGCAGGGTCGCGCGCTATCGGAACAAGCAGAACATCTTCACGCAAGGCGCGCCCGCATCCACGCTCTTCTATATTCAGGCGGGAGGGGTGCGGCTCAGCACCCGAACGAAACATCAACCGCCGGCAGTCACGGCGATCCTGGGAGTCAATGATTTTTTTGGCGAGCTCTGCCTCGCAGGCTATCCGATGCGGATGTCCACGGCCGTCGCGTTGATGGCCAGCTCCATACGCATCATTCAAAAAGAGACGATGCTCGAAATACTTCGTAAGAAAAACAAGGCGTCCAATTCTCTTGTGGCGTATCTGCTTTCCAGCATCAAGAAATATCAGGATCATGTGGCGGAACTGCTGACGGCTTCCGCTGAGAAACGGCTCGCGCGCGTGCTTCTGCAGCTGGCACACCTGGATAAGGATGGCCCCGCCGTTGCTGAAATTCCCGTTCTAAGCCACCAGGTTTTGGCGGAAATGGTCGGGACCACGCGCCCGCGAATCAATCTGTTCATGAATCGATTCAGGAAGCTGGGATTCATTCAGTACGATGGCGGATTAGAAGTGCGCCAGTCACTGCGCAAAGTTCTCCGAAGCGGCTAGACGCCGCACGTAGCCGCGCGACTATCACTGTGTTCGAGTTCAGCTTCCGGCCACGCAGGCCTGGATCGCGTGCAATCCTCCCAGGCAAACTAAACTTTTCAGCGTTGACTTGCGTACCAACTGATGCGAGCCGGCGTCGCATGTATCGGGCTTGCTTTGAGCCCAATCGCGAAGACAGAGCCGCCGGCGTGGAGGTTGGCGCATGGGAACATTCAACGATCAACTGAGGCAGGTGCTCCGCAGGTTGGGCCGTGCTCCGCTCTTCACCGCCATAACTCTTATCACGCTGGCCATCGGCGTGGGCGCGAATACGGTGATCTTCAGTGTCCTCGAAGGTGTGTTGCTCAAGCCTCTGCCCTATCCCCACTCTGAGCAGTTGATCGGCGTGTGGCACACCGCACCAGGCGTCGGCATCAAGGAATTAAACATGTCGCCGTCGAATTACTTCATCGATCGCGAACAAAGCACCACGTTTCAGGATATCGGGATGTACAACGGAGACTCGCTTAGCGTCACCGGCAATGGAGAGCCGGAGCAAGTGCCCGGGCTCGACGTCACCGACGGCACGCTGCCGATTTTGGGCGTAACGCCAGCGCTGGGGCGATTGTTCAGCCGCGCGGATGATTCAGCGGGCGCGCCGGATACTGTGCTGCTGTCGTACGGATACTGGCACGAGAAATTCGGCGGCGCGAGCTCCGTGATCGGACGCACCATCACCGTCGACGGAAAGCCGCGCGAAATTATCGGCGTCTTGCCGCGCACATTTCATTTTCTGGATTATGACGATCCCGCGCTCGTACTGCCATTCAAGCTGGACCGTAACAAGATAAAGCTCGGGAATTTCAGCTACGAATCGCTTGCCCGTCTCAAACCCGGAGTAACGATAGCGCAAGCCAACGCTGACGTGGCGCGCTTGCTCGTGGTTACAAACCGCAGCTTTCCCGCGCCCGAGGGCTTCAGCGTGAAGCTGTTCGAAAAAGCACAAATTGGGCCCAATTTGCGTCCGCTGAAGCAGGATGTCGTCGGCGATGTGGGCAATGTATTGTGGGTGCTGATGGGCTCGATCGCGATGGTGCTGCTGATCGCATGCGCCAACGTTGCGAACCTTTTGCTCGTTCGTGTCGATGGACGCCGCCAAGAGTTGGCCATTCGCGGGGCTCTGGGCGCGGGCTGGAAGCGTATCGCAGGCGAATTGATGTTCGAGAGCGCTGTCCTCGGATTGCTCGGGAGCCTGCTCGGATTGGGGCTGGCGTATGGGGCGCTGCGCATCCTTGTTGCGATCGCGCCCACGGGGTTACCGCGCATTCATGAGATTGGTATTGATGTTCCGGTTCTGCTGTTTACGTTTGCGATTGCGCTATTCTCGAGTTTGCTCTTCGGCTCGATTCCGGTCATCAAATACGCCGGCGCGCATTTGAATACCGGCCTCCGCGAAGGAGGACGAACCCTCAGCCAAAGCCGCCAGCAGCACCGCGCGCGAAACGTCCTGGTAGTTGTGCAGGTGGCGCTCGCACTTGTGCTGTTGATTTGTTCGGGGCTGATGATCCGGACGTTTCGGGCTTTAATGCACGTCCCGCCGGGATTTGTTGCGCCCGACAGCGTGCAAACGTTTCGATTCTACGTTCCGGAAACGCACGTGCCGGATACGGAACTGGAGCGCCTGGTTCGCGAGGACCAGGAACTTTTGAACAAGCTCGCGGCGATTCCGGGCGTTTCGTCGGTGAGCTTTTCCACCGCCATCCCGATGGACGGACACAACAACAACGATGTGCTCTTCGCACAAGACCGCGCGTACGCCGAGGGCGAGATTCCGCCGGTCCGCCGCTTCAAACACATATCACCCGGGTACTTCGCGACTCTGGGCACACCGCTTGTCGCCGGCCGCGATCTGACGTGGACGGATACCTACCAGAGATTGCCTGTCGCGATCATCTCCGAAAACTTCGCGCGCGAGTATTGGCATGACGCCAGCAATGCGCTCGGAAAGCGGATCCGCGTCGGTAGCACCGACGATTGGCGCGAAATCATCGGCGTCGCCGGAGACGTGCACGAGGACGGTGTCAATCAACCAGCGCCCAAAATCGTTTACTGGCCCATCATCGTGGCCCGATTTGAGGGTCAGAAAGAATCCATGAACCGCGGAATCGCGTTCGCGATTCGCAGCCCTCGCGCCGGGTCGCAAGCGTTCTTGAACGAAGTCCGCCAGATCGCTTGGTCGTCCGATTCGAATGTGCCGCTCGCGGACGTTTACACTCTCGGCCACTTTTACACGAGATCCATGGCGCGCACTTCGTTCACGCTGGTGATGCTCGGCGTGGCCGGAGGGATGGCGCTGCTGCTCGGGATCGTGGGGATTTACGGCGTGATCGCGTATTCGGTGTCGCAGCGCACGCGCGAGATCGGCATACGCATGGCGCTCGGCGCGCAACGGCAGTCGCTCGTCGCGATGTTTGTACGCCAAGGATTGTGGATGACCGGCATCGGCATCGCCTGCGGCCTCGTCGCCGCTTTCGCCGCGATGCGCCTGATGTCGTCGCTGCTATTCAACGTGAATCCAGTTGACCCGATCACATACGCTGCAGTGACCATTGGTGTTCTGGTCACGGCCTACATGGCGTGCTACGTTCCGTCCCGACGAGCCGCGACGGTCAACCCCGTGGACTCGTTGCGCGCGGAGTAATCTTGATCTCGAAATCAGAATGACGGGACGCTGCCCCGCCGAGTGATCTTCGGCAGCCGCCGCCCGCGCTGCGCGATACGGCGAAGCGAAAGTTTCGATCTTCTTGGAACAAAGCGCGACGTGGAGGCCCATGGTGCAATTTGGTCCAGGGCCTGGAAGTGTGCAATATAGGACAGTCAGCGGACTTAGGATTCATGCTATCCTGCCGTATCGTGCCTTCTCCCAATAGACGTGTATCCGCTTTGATGCCCCGAACCGCGCGAAAGATGAAATCGAAAATCCCTGCGTTCGATGCGAAGATGTTTCTCGACTCGACAGGTCTGGGGAGAAAGGTCGGTAAGTTTCAAAAAAAGGAAGTGGTCTTCGGGCAGGGCGACGCCGCGAAGACTGTTATGTACATACAAGAAGGTAGTGTGAAGCTTACCGTGGTTAACGAGTCCGGCAAGGAAGCCGTCGTGGCGATTCTGGGGCCGGGCGATTTTTTTGGAGAAGGGTGCCTGGCAGGTCAGACTATTTGCATGGCGACGGCGACGGCGATTGCGCCTACGACCGTGCTCGTCATTGATAAAACCGAGATGATTCGAGTCCTGCACGGGGAACACGAGTTTTCCGACCGTTTCATCGCCCATATGCTCGCCCGAAACATCCGAGTCGAAGAGGACTTGATAGACCAGCTCTTCAACTCCACCGAGAAGCGGCTGGCGCGCACGCTGTTGCTGCTCGCGCGCTTTGGCGCGCAAGGGACCCCTCAGAAGGTTCTCGCTAAAGTATCGCAAGAGACGCTGGCGGAGATGATTGGCACAACACGATCGCGTGTCAATTTTTTCATGAACAAATTCAGGAAGCTCGGCTTTATCAAGTACAACGGCGAGATCCACGTTAATAATTCCCTCTTGAGCGTCGTCCTTCACGACTAAGTGAACCTTCGCGCGGTGCAGTCCGCGGGTGATTTGCGTTTCCCGCCGCTCAGCTAGCAAACTTCAGGAACAGCTTCTCCGGAAAGCCGCGGCAGCACGCGCGCTTGGTTGCGAAGTTTTGTGGCTCCATCGATTCATTTCCGTTCTGGAATGACGCCATTTCAATTCGGCACTCAGAAGCCGACTTCTGAAAGACGATTGTTGATTTTAAAGACAGTGCTCGCCGTTCACCTCTGGAACACAAAATGCTTCTCTCTTGTCCGGCCGGTCAAATAAGAGCCGCGCGCGATACGGAGGAACAATTATGGCGGTGGGAAACGCGATTGGAACGATTGCGCGGCAGGTAGACCGGCGCTTCGGAATTCGAGCGTGGTTGAGAGGAGAACCGAGGCCGCCCGCCGGTGGCTTCGACTTAGATGGGGAAAAGCTACTGGATTGGGGATGGATTTGCGTGAACCTTCCGCGCGGGCAAAAAAAGGCGTTGGAGGTGGGTTGCGGTGAATCTCCGGTGATTCCCGCGATGCTTGCACTCGGATACGAAGTAATTGGGGTGGACCTTAAAGATCGTCTCGCCAATTTGGTGGCGGGCTTTACGTTGCTACGCGGCGATTTCAATGAACTCGCACTCGATTCGGAGTTCGACGTTGTTGTCGCCTGCTCCTCAATCGAGCATTTCGGGCTTTCCGGCCTGTACGGATCTTCCGAAGATCCATCCGGAGACTTGAAAGCGACGCGAAAAATCCTGGATCACCTGGTAGCGGGAGGATTGTTTTTCTTGACGATACCCGTGGGATGCGACGCCGTGCATAAGCCGTGGCACCGGGTGTACGGCAGAGAGCGGCTTCCGTTATTGTTGCGGGGGTTCGAAACAGTCCATCAGCGGTTCCTGAGCAAGGAACCCGGTTCGCCGTGGCGAGAAACAAGTTCCGAGCAAGCGCTCGAGCAACCGGTAGACCTTCGGCGTTACGCGCTTGGCGAATGGATTCTCCGCAGGCCGGCATAGACTCGCCGAGTGGCGCGGGGCGAGCCCTGGAACACTTTTCGATTCGCTGCCGATTTACCAGGATGCGGTAATTGGGTCTAGTGAATCAAGGTAACGACCGCCGTGCGCGTCTCGCGCAAACTTTTTTCGGTAACCGTCTGTTCTCTATCGAATTTATTTTTGCTGCCAGCCACCGCCAAGCGCCCGGTAGAGTTGTACGAGACTCTGGTATTCGTTGCCTCGTGCCTGTGCGAGAGTCAGTTCCGCAGCGAAGAGCGATCGTTGGCCGTCAAGCACTTCGAGATATGTGGTCGTACCACCCCGGTAGCGCATGATCGAAAGGCGGACCGACTCCGCCAAGTCTCGTACGACCTGCTCCTGGCGAACTCGCACCTCATGGAATTTCTGATATCCGATCAGCCCGTCGGACACATCGCCAAAAGCATGCTGAATGGATTGTTTGTAAGCGGTCAGAGCCTGCTCGTGCTGAGATTCGGCCAGTTGCAGATTTCCCCGCAGCGCGCCCCCGGTAAAAATCGGCTGACTTACTTGCGCGCCATATGACCAGATGCCGTTTTGAGAGCTCATCATGCTCGAGAAAAGGCCGCTACGCCCAAAGGCGCCGCCGCCCGAGCCAGTTAGCGATATTTGGGGGAAGAACGACGCTTTGGCGACGCCGATTTCGGCATTTGCGGCGACGAGCAATTGCTCGGCTTCGCGGATATCGGGACGCCGCTCGAGCAGCGAGGACGGCAGGCCGGGCGGCACATCTGGCGGAAGCGCCTGCTCCGCCAAACGGCTCCCGCGCGGCACGCCCTCCGGGTAATTGCCCAGTAGAATGCTGATCGCATCTTCCACTTGTCCCGTCTGCCGCTCGAGGTCAGGGATCTGCGCATTCGCGGTGTCGAGAACTTGCTGAGCCTGGAGCACATCAAGTTTTGTGGCCACGCCGTGGTCAAGTCTGAGGGAAGTCAGCTTGACGGAGTCTTCCTGCGTCTTCACCGTATCCCGCGTGATTTGGAGTTCGAGATCAAGTTGGAGGAGCGCGAAATAGGAGCTCGCAACGTCGCTAACCAGCGTGAGAGTGACTGTGCGCTGCGCATCCTCGGTCGCCAGAAGTTGGGCGCGCGCGGCTTCGGTCGCTCTCCGCAACTTGCCGAAAAAGTCGAGTTGAAACGACGCGTCTGCCGCGACCAGCAGTAAATTCGATTTTGCCGGGAAAAATTGCTCTCTGCCACCCGCGAAATTGGCGGTGCCTTGCACTTGGGGGAAAAGACTCGAACGCGTTATCGCCAGTTGAGCGCGCTCCGCGCTGATGCGCTCGGTCGCCAGTTGAAGGTCGTAGTTCTGCTTCAGCGCTGTGCGAATGAGGTCTTGCAATTGAGCGTCTTGGAAGACCTGCCACCAGGGAAGATCCGCAAAAGACGCCGCCTGAGCCTGGACCTGCGGATTCTCGCTCAGATCACGGTAGGCAGCGGGAGTCTTAACGTCGGGTCGGTGATAGTTTGGTCCGACGGCGCACCCAGCGACTAATCCCAAGACCAGCAGGAAGGCTATGATTGGCGTCACTTTATTCATAGGCTGCCCCACCGTAATTCCTTCGTGCCGATCCCGCGCCGGTACATCTCAGTCCCCTTCCGCTGGAGCAGGCGTCGCCGGCAATGCCCCCGGAGCACGCTCTTTCCCGGCGCCCGACCATTTCTCCACCAGATAGAAAATCGCAGGCACGAAGAAAATTCCGATCAGGCTGGCGGCCAGCATCCCCCCGATGACGGTGGTTCCCATAATTTGGCGGGCAACCGACCCGGCGCCGGACGCCGCCCACAGTGGCACGCAACCGAGAATAAACGCGAAGGACGTCATCAGAATCGGCCTCAGACGAAGCCTGGCTCCTGCGAGCGCGGCATCGGCCAGAGGTTTTCCGTTCTCGTACTCGTCTTTCGCGAACTCGACGATCAAAATCGCGTTCTTGGCGGCCAAACCGATGAGCATGACCAGTCCAATTTGCGAGTAAATATCGGTCTCGATCTGGACCAGGTAGGGCGGATAGAAAACACCGAGCAAGAACCGCCGCAACAAGAGAATACCGAATGCTCCGAAAATCGCCACGGGCGTGCTCAAGAGGACGCTAAACGGAAGCGTCCAACTTTCGTACAATGCCGCTAGAATCAGGAAGACGAATAGCAGCGAGAGACCGAAGATCACTGACGGGGGCACTCCCTGCCGCGCTTTCTGCTCCTGAAAAGATATGCCCGAATAGTCGAAGCCCATCTCCCGCGGCATCGTCTGTTTGAAAACTTCTTCGAGGGCCGCCGTGGCCTGGTCCGCGCTGTAGCCTGGCGCTGCGCTGCCGTTGATTTGTGCCGAACGGTATTCGTTGAAGCGCAACGTAAATTCCGGGCCGAGGCGCGACTCTACGGATGTCAGTGTGGAAAGCGGAACATTCTCTCCCTTGCTGTTACGGACGTAGAACTGTCCGACGTTTTCCGCTTTGGCGCGGTCTTCGCCTTCCGCTTCGATATAGACCTGCCACTGGCGGCCAAAGCGGTTGAAATAGTTGATGAAATAGCCGCCCATAAACGCTTGGATCGTCTTGTAGACATCGTTGAGGGCCACACCTTGCTTCAGAACCTTGTCACGGTCCACATGAACGAACTGTTGCGGGACGCTTGCCAAGAAAGTGGTGCTTAGGCTGGCGATTTCGGGCCGCTTTCGCGCGGCTTCAAGATATGTAGCAAGATTTTTCGCGAGGAACTGAAGATCGCCGCCCGATCGGTCTTCAAGGATCATCGTGAACCCACCGGCGGTGCCGACACCTGGGATGGCGGGCGGCGAAAAACCGAAGGCAACTGCCGCGGGCAACTTGCTCAACTGCTGGTTCAGGTGCGCTTTGAGCGTTTGAAATTGCTGCGCTCTTGTAGTGCGTTCGTCCCAGGGCTTAAACGTCACAAAAAAAGTCGAGTTGTAACTCGTGCGCACAAAACTGAGCAAGCTGAAACCGACGAAGCAGGTCACATGTTCGACGCCGGGCGTATTCATCAGGATCTTTTCCACGTCTGCTGTGACTGCCGTCGTGCGTTCCAATGACGCCCCATTCGGCAGCTGCACATTCACGTACGCGTAACCCTGGTCTTCATCCGGCAGAAAGCTCGACGGGATTCGGCTGGCAAAAAAGCCGGCCGCGACACAAAAGCCGACCAACAATACCAGCACGACGACCGTCTTCCGGACCAAGACCGCACTCCAACGCACATAGCCCTCAGTAGCTCGCTCAAAGACGCGGTTGAACCAATCGAAAAATCTCCTCAACAGTCCCTGGCTCGGTTGCTTCGGCCGAAGCAGAAGCGCCGCTAGCGCGGGGCTGAGTGTGAGCGCGTTGAACGCGGAAAGTAGAACGGAAATCGCGATCGTCACCGCGAATTGCTGGTAAAGTTTGCCGGTAATTCCGGGAATGAAAGCTGTTGGCACAAACACGGCGGAGAGAACCAGCGCGATGCCCACAACCGGGCCGGAGAGTCTCTTCCATTGCTTTCAACGCCGCGTTTTTCGGCGTCATTCCTTCCTCGATGTGCCGTTCCACGCCTTCGACGACGACGATGGCGTCGTCCACGACAAGGCCGATCGCAAGCACCAGACCAAACAGAGAAAGCGTGTTGATGGAAAAACCGAACACGGGGAAGAGTATGAACGTGCCGATAAGCGAGACGGGCACGGCAAGCAGCGGAATCAGCGTGGCGCGCCAGCCCTGCAAGAAGAGGTACACCACAAGGATCACAAGAGCGAGGGCGATCAAAAGCGTTTCGACGATTTCCTTTATTCCTTGTGTAACCGCGCGCGTCGTATCCAGTGCGACGTCGAAATCGAGGTCTTCCGGAAAGCGCTGCTTCATTTGCGCCATCAACTTCTTGACGCCGGCGGCTGCATCCACGGCATTCGACCCCGGGAGTTGGTAGGTGGCGATGACGGCGCTCGGCTTGCCATTAAAACGTCCAGCCACGCTGTAGTCCTGCGCGCCCAACTCGATTCGAGCGACGTCGCGGACCCGCACGGTGCCTCCGTCGGGCGTTTCGCGGACGACGATCTGCCCGAATTCTTCCGGAGAAGTCAGGCGGCCTTGCGCCAGAACCGAGTAAGTGAATTCCTGGCCTTTGGGCGCCGGTTCGCCCCCCGCCTTCCCTGCCGGGTTAACGGTGTTCTGCGCTTGAACGGCGCTGACGATTTCCGGCACGGTGATGCCCAGCTTTGCCAACTGGTCGGGCTTTACCCACAATCGCATCGCGTATTGGCCCGAGCCGAATACCTGAACGTTCCCGATGCCCGGAGAACGCAGGATGGGATCCGCAAGATTGATGTACGCATAGTTCGCCAAAAACTTGGCGTCGTACGTTCCATGCGGAGAGTACACCGCGATTAACATGAGAGGAGCGGTTACCGACTTTCGAACGAGGACTCCATAATTGGTGACGTCGGCGGGAAGTTGGGACGCAGCGAGCGTCTCACGGCTTTGAGCGAGGATGTAATCAGTGTTCGGATCGGTTTTCGGATCGAAGTCCACAATCAAACTGCTGGTTGAGTTTCCGGTGGCATTCAGCGAATACATGTAGTTCATGTTGTCCACGCCGTTCATCTGTTGCTCGATGGGAGTGGCAACCGACTGTTCGAGGGTTTGCGCGTCAGCGCCGACATAGGTGGCTATGACTTGAATCTCGGGCGGAGCGATGTTGGGAAACTGGGCGACAGGCAGACTCAATATGGTGATGGAGCCAACAATCACCAAGACGATGGAGATCACCATGGCGACGATGGGACGGTTGATAAAGAACTTTGACATGGGATTACCTTTCCTTGGTTTCCGCCGCAAATGGCCTGGGGTTCACTTGCATTCCCGCACGCACCTTTTGCACGCCCTCGGCGACCACGCGTTCGCCTCGCTTCAGGCCGTCCGCAATTAGCCACTGGTTGCCCACACGATCGCCGACGGTGACCGCTCGGATGTTCACTTTGTTCTCGTCATCCACGACCGCCACTTGATAGCCGCCTTGTAGCTCGGAGACCGCGCGCTGGGGGACGAGTAACGCGTCCTGTTGGACTCGGATGACGGCACGAACTTTGCCGTATCCCCCGGGGCGCAGAATGTTTCCAGGATTGGGAAATAGTCCCGCGACCCGAATTGCTCCGGTGCTCTCATTTACTTGGCGGTCCGCAAAGTAGAACGTTCCTTCATTTGCATACATAGAGCCGTCGGCCAAAATCAATTGTAGGCGCAGATTTTTGTCAGCCGCTTCGCGTGTAGTTTCTGTTGGGTATCGCTTTCTCCAGGCAAGGTACTGAGGCTCGCCGACGGTGAAATAAACCTTGATCGGATCGACCGTGGACACGGAGGTCACAGGCCCGCTGCTCGGATTGACCAGTGCTCCGACTTGAAGCTGAGCCTGCCCGGCGATGCCGTCGATAGGCGCAACGAGTCGCGTGAAATCGAGGTTGATCTTGGCAGTTTCAACGGCAGCTTCAGTCGTTTGGATTTGAGCCTTCGCGGTTGCCACCGTAGCCTTGGCCGCCAGATCGTTCTGAATGGCATTGTCCAGATCTTGCTGGCTGGCGGCTTGCTCTTTCGCCAGCGGGGTGTATCGGTTCACGTCAAGTTCGGTACGGCGTTGCACGGCTTCGGCATTGGCAAGTTGCGCGGTCGCTTGCGCCAGTTGTCCTTCCGCTTGATCGAGCGCCGCTTGAAAGGGACGCGGGTCGATTTCAAAAAGCAGCTGTCCCTTGTTGACGAACGCACCTTCCTGATAGCCCTGTCGAACGAGGTAGCCTGAGACCTCTGCCCGCACATCGGCATTCGTGAACCCATCGAGCGTGCCGATCCATTCGCCATAAATCGGAATATCCTTCTGCTCAACCTGCACGATCTCGACATCCGGCGAACCGCCCGGCTGCGCTCCCGATACGTGCTTTGGCCGTATCGCTCCAATGATCAGTCCGATCACGACCACGCAAACCGCTCCGCCGATCCAGAATTTGTATTTCCAAAGCGTGTTCATCTTCTCCCCCGGCAGCTTGCAATTACGTTGGAATCGATCTGTTGGGTGTCCACGCGCAAAACAGCGGGTCTCAGCAGGCGTCAGAACTCAAGTAAAAGCGGCTACTGAAAATTCCTGGCTGTCCTGAGCCCAATCCTTTTAGCACATTTCAACGTCCTGTTTCGCCGTACTCGGCGCCATCATCATTCGGCCTTAGATGCTCGTCTCCAGCTCTCGGACCCATTCATTTTTCCACAGCGCCAAGGGCTGCGACCTTCAGTAAAAGCGCGGACACGGCAGCTCCACCAGTTCGTGCGGCGAGTCAGCGAGCGATCGGCAGCTTCGGTGCTCGCATTCAGGTCCGCGCAGGTTCTACACCGAGAAGAGTCAGCGGCGCGGGCGACTACGGCGTTCGAAGGAAGCGCGCCAGAACGTCAAGTATCAATTTGGTTTGTGCGGAAATCCGCGAGGCGTATCAAGCTGGCGCTGTCACGATGGAATCAGCTGGTAATTCAAGGCATACGGTCCGGAGAATCAGATATTCCGCAACAATGAACGGCGGGAACACAGAAAAAACACGAGACTAAATGGCGGGGATGGTGAGATTCGAGGATGAGGTGAAACGCAGGCGTCTGAGCCCGCAGCCGAAATCCCGGCCCGGTCGGGACCACGGCATTATGGCGGAGAGGGTGGGATTCGAACCCACGGTTGAGTTTCCCCAACACACGCTTTCCAAGCGTGCTCCTTAAACCACTCGGACACCTCTCCGTTCGGTTGGAAGAACTTTAGCAGCGTAACAAAACAACGTGAGAGCGGCAAACGTGCCGCGCAGTTGGTTTCGAATCAAGTTGCCGAGACGCGGCGCGATGGGTGTTAAGAGGGTGCTCGCGAAGTAGCTTCGCTGAGCACAGCATCGAGTTCGGAAACTACGACGTCCGCGTCCGCTTTTGAAAAGACGATTGGCGGTTTGATCTTCAGCACGTTGTGAAATGGGCCGTCCGTGCTCAAAAGGACGCCGCGGGTTTTCATTCGTTCAATGATGGCGGACGCTTCCGAATCAGCCGGTTCGAGAGTTTGACGGTCGCGAACGAGCTCCACGCCAACGAACAGGCCGAGCCCGCGCACATCGCCGATCATCAGGTGTCTGTCTCCCAACATTCGCAGGCTTTCCACGAAATACGCGCCTACCTCACGGGCGTTTTCTTGCAGCTCTTCATCTCGAATTACATCGAGAACCGCGAGACCCACGGCGCACGAAACCGGATTGCCGCCGAAGGTATTGAAATACTCCATTCCGTTCGCGAATGACTTCGCGATCTCCCGCGTGGTAACGACCGCGCCGACAGGATGACCATTGCCGATTGGCTTGCCGAGCGTGACGATATCGGGCACGACGCCCTGCGACTCAAAGGCCCAAAAGTGTTCGCCGGCGCGGCCAAATCCCGTTTGAACTTCATCGGCGACGCATACGCCTCCAGCTTCCCGCACGGCAGCGTAGGCTTCCCGCAGATATCCCGGAGGCAAGACGATTTGTCCGCCGCATGAAATCGCCGACTCGCAGAAGAACGCAGCCAGGCCGCGGCTGAGCCAGGCTGCCTCTGCCACGTGATGCGCATACCGCGAACCTGCGTCGGGCCCTCGATAAGTCCCGCGATAAACGTCGGGCATCGAGACTTTATGAACGTACGGCGCGCGCCCCCGGCCTCCGGGACCATCGAACTTGTATGGGCTAATTTCGATGAGCGCGGTCGTATTGCCGTGATAAGCGGCGTCCTCGACGATTACATCTTCCCGGCCGGTGTGAGCGCGGGCCAACCGGAGCGCGAGTTCATTCGCTTCGCTTCCGCTGCAGACGAGATACACGACGCGGAGCGGATCCGGCAGAGTCGCGGTCAAACGCTCGGCATACTCGACCATGAGTTCATGCAGATAGCGAGTGTTCGTGTTCAGCAGCTCCATCTGGTCCGCGGCGGCGCGCACTACGCGTGGATGGCTGTGCCCGACGTGAGCGACGTTATTCACGCAATCGAGATAGCGCCGGCCGTCGGCATCGTAGAGATATTGCCGCGAGCCGCAGACGATATGCAGGGGCGAGTTGTATGAAATGCTGAGAGACGGCCCGACGAGCTGTTTGCGCGATTCGAGCAGTTGCTCGCGACCCGCGCGCGAGCAAGCAAATGCGTCTTGCACCACGGGCATACCGCACGCGAAGCGGAACATCTTTCGCGGCCAATCGGGCGGCATTGCGGAGAGCTTTTCGAGGAGCGCCCAGGCGGACGCGTTCGAAATCAAGAGGTAGTCGTTCTTCGGAATCTCGCGGGCCTGGTACGCGGCATAGCACACGCTGCAACACAGCCGCGCCGCGACGAGCGCGTAAAGCGAGTCAACTTCATAATCATCGAGCGGATAAATTTCGTGATACGCCGAAACGACCTGAGCCGCCGCGCCAATCGGGTCGGGTTTGTCGAGCATTACGTAGGCGAGCGCAACGGCCAATTCGCACACGGTGGCCGTGTGGACCACGTCGCCGTAATCCAGTATCGCGACGGCACGCTGACCGGACGCGCCGGACGAGCCAACGAGAACGTTGTAATCGTTTGCGTCGTTGTGAATGATGCTTGATCGCAATCGGCTCCAGTCAATCGCTTCCCATTGGTCAAGAAATTTCTCTACAAGCGCTCGCCGGGAATCCGGAAGCAAACCTAAATGCTCGCGCGCCGCCGAGGCGCGCCGGATATCCCAATAAAATGGGCGATGCGCGGCCGGGTGCTCGAACCCGGCGAGGGCCGTATCCATTTGCCCGAGCGCGTGGCCGAGCGATCTCAGCAGCTTTCGATTGTGAGGGCGAACCGAGGCAAGGGACACGCCGTCGATCCAGGTCAGCAAGCGAACGTAATGCGGTTGTCCGCCGCTGGAATTTGCCGTCACGATGTCTTTCCCCGACTTGCTCGCGGCAATCCTGGGAAACGTTAGATCAACGGGCGCGTCCGCGAGAAATCGAATCATGCTGTTTTGCATTTCGAGAAATTCGAGCGATTCCTCGGAGTTCGCGATTTTCAGGACAAATTGCTCGCCACGTGAATCGCGCAAAAGAAAATTCTGGTCGCGCTCGCTCGGCAAGGGAGCTGCGCTGGCCGCGAGTCCATAGAATTCGGCGGCGATTCTCACCGCTTCGTCGTGGGAGAGGCGCGGCGCCGTTTGGACCGTTGACGACATGACGGCTCTATCCTACACGAACTAGCGGGGGCCTTTTGTGGAAGCGGTCAAACAATGGCGCGCGCGAGGATGGGAATCAACGCGAATTCCGCTTTTCACGAAATCAAACGTCAGGCTGAGGAGCGGTGGCGGTGCTCCGGTCCAAATACGCCGATCGAAGCATCATTCCGGCTGTGTAAAGCACAACGATCACGACGAGCCAGCGGACCGCGCTCAATGGCAGAGACTTCACGAGAAACGCGGCGAGAAGCACCGCGGGGATCCCACCGAGAGCCAGCCCGATCGAGGCGCTGCGCTGATAGCGGCGCGTGCGGAGAAATTGAACGCTGCCGACGGGCATCAGGAAGGCGCACGATCCCATCATGATCGGAAACGCCGCTTTCGGACTCATTCCGAGGAGGCTGACGAGGATCATGCAGGGCGCGTAGAGACCGATGCCGAGTGTCATCAGCGCGCCGAGGACAAAATTTCCGGCGGTCCCAACGACCAGGCGCGCGCCAGTCAGTCCCTCGGCGTCGCTTCCGACGGGAAACAGATTGAGCTGTGACGCCAACATCAGCATGGCCGCGGCGATCAGACAGAGGCCCAAACCGATCCGCACTTTGTGCTGCGGCCACTTTGAAACAATCCCGGCTCCGATCCATGCGCCAGCCACCGACGCCGCGATCATACAAGCGAGCGTCCGCCCGTCCACTCGGATGATGGAGATGAATATGACGGCCTCGACGACCGTTGGCAGCGTGTGGCCCACGTTCAACGTTCCCGGAATGAGGCCATCGGGAACGATCTTCAGCAGCTTGAACATCGAGCTAGTAGTTGCGAATGAGCCGATGCCGAGCGTGTCGAAAAAATTGGCAACGAATCCGACGAAAAGCTGAACTAACGTTGCACGGCCGCTTGGCTTCACTTCTTCGGTGCCAGGAATCGTGCTTGTGTTCCGAGACGCCGCAAACCAGGCGATCAAATAGCCGATGGTAAATATCGCGAGCGCGACGAGCAGGGCGGTTTTCATTGTGTCCTGGATCCCCCACACAATAGGCGATTAGCCTACAGCTTGCCAGACAATGTTGCTCTCATGCGCAAGCCTGTGCGCCAAGCGTTATGGCAAACACCTGAAGGTCGGAGCGGCTCTGCAGGAGGCACGCGGCGAATTGCGAAGCGCCACGAACGAATTGCGCCTTCGAGCGGCACGTAATATCATTCGTACTGACCGGAAAAAATCGAGAGTCCCGATTCGCTTTTCTTCCGCTCCGGGGTGGTGCAATTGGTAGCACATGGGCCTTTGGAGCCTAGAATCCTGGTTCGAGTCCAGGCCCCGGAGCCAAATTTTAGCGGGCTCGCGCGCGATGGCGCGTGTGCGGCGCGAACGAGGAGCGAGTGCGGCCCGAGCGATTACTTCTTGCGTGTCGATCCCGCTTTCCTCTGATGAGTTTTGAAATACTTGTCGGCGCGCTCCAACAATCGTTCAAACTCGTTCGAGTCAGAGCGCAGTTTTCTTGGTGGAGTGCGTGACGATGCGGCGCGGCCGGATGCTTTGCTGGGCGGCATGGCTTCCTCCGAGCGCTGAGTGACCGACAGATTTCTTTGTCGTAATTGTGCGCGCAGCCTACGCCCCGGTTGCAACACTGTCAAGAATCCTCGAAAGACTTGCGCGGTGATGCCGAACAAAATAGTCTTGGCATCACGATGAACCCTGAATTCCTCTTGCTCGGGCTTATCTGGTACATTGTCTTTCTATTCTCAACGACGTGCCATGAGGGAGCTCACGCGCTCGCGGCGAAGCTCGGCGGCGACCCGACGGCGTTCCACGGCGGCCAGGTTTCCGTGAACCCCTGGCCCCATATCCAGCGCGAGCCAATTGGCATGGTCGTCGTGCCGATACTCTCGTACGTCATGGCCCACTGGATGATCGGGTGGGCCAGCACGCCTTACGATCCATCGTGGCAGCAGCGCTATCCGCGCCGCGCGGCTTGGATGGCGCTGGCGGGGCCTGCCGCGAATTTCTCGCTGATGATTTTCGCGGGCCTAGCCATTCGCGCGGGGATATTTTTTCGATTGCTCGAGCCGCCGTCGAGCGCGAGTTTTACACACATTGCGGAAGCGACCACTCCGGGAATCGCCGGGCTCGCCGCTACTTTTTTGAGCGTGCTCTTTGTGCTCAATCTATTGCTCGGAACGTTTAACCTGCTCCCCTTCCCGCCACTCGATGGCAGCAATGCGATTACGCTATTGATGAGCGACGAAACCGCGCTCAAATACTTGAATTTCATCCGGCAAGGGTACGGTATTGCCGGCCTGTTCCTCGCGTGGTATCTGTTCGGCAAGATCTTCTACCGCGTATTTGTATTCGCGCTAAATATCCTCTATCCGGGCACTGGCTACGGCTGATAGCGCCGCCGACGGTGCTCCGCGGCGAATCCCGGTGATTCAAGGATGCACAGATGACGGACGAAGAAGCGTCCTGTCTTGGGACATCCAGTTTCGAATTGGAACTCGAACTACAAGCGCGCGCAAGTAACCGCGATATCAAACCTGAAATTTTGTTGAAAAGTGGCCTGCTTCCTATACGCCGCATCTCGCACGCTTTGAGTCTCTTGTCGCCACGCGGAATTCATTGATCGCGCGATGGGCATCGTATGACGACGTAGTTTGGCGGTTCGCCGCCACTCTGGCACTCGCCGTGCCTGTGGTACGGCATGATGGCACTCGCCGGGCAGGAACTCTCTGGCACATTCCGCAAGAATCTTTCGCTTTGTGTTCTGGACGACGAATCGGATCAAATCGAATTGATGACGAGCCGCCTCGCTCGCGCGGGGTTCCCGGCCGTCGGCACTGAGGACGCGGACGAAGCGCTGCAATTGGTCCGGCGAGGCGCGTGCCACGCGGTCATCGCCGACATTCAGATGCCGAAGATGGACGGCTGGAAGTTTCTCGAGAATGCGCTGCATAGCGACCCAGGCGTCTACGTGATCCTGGCGACGGGATGCTACTCGGTCGAATCGGCAATCGAAGCCATCAAACACGGCGCCTACGATTACCTGTGCAAACCCATCGACTTCGCGCGGCTGCTGAAAACGCTGGATGATCTCGCGCAAGTCTTCACGCAGCGCGGGCATATCCGCAATCTTGACGAACAAATCCTGAGCAGCCTCGAATTCCACGGGATCGTCGGAAAAAGCCCGGCCATGCTGGAAATGTTCGATCTCGCCCGCAAAGTGGCACGGCACTACAAGAATGTCCTGATCACCGGCGCCACGGGGTCTGGAAAAGAGCTGGTGGCGCAGGCGCTGCAAAACATGAGCCCCGTGGCGAACGAGCGGTTCGCCGTGTGCAATTGTTCCGCGCTCGTTGACACGCTGCTCGAAAGCCAGCTGTTCGGCCACATTCGCGGCGCCTTCACGGGCGCTACCGACACTCGGCCGGGACTATTCGAATACGCAAACGGCGGAACGGTGTTCCTCGACGAGATCGGCGAAACATCCTTGGCGGTACAAGCGAAGCTGCTCCGTGTGGTTGAGAACCGCGAAATTCAGCGCGTCGGTTCGCCGGAAGTGAAGGAGGTAAACGTCCGGTTGATTGCCGCGACGAACCGCGACCTGCGCGCGGAAGTGAAGGCGAAGCGTTTCCGCGAAGATCTCTTCTTTCGCCTCAGCGCGATCGAGTTGCACGTTCCAGGCCTGGCGGAACGGCCCGAAGACATTCCGATTCTGGTGCGCCACTTTCTGAAGAAGTATAGCGAGAGCTACGCGAAACCGATTCACGGACTCACGCGTCGAGCTCAGGTGGTTCTGCTGCAGCACGAATGGCCCGGAAATGTTCGCGAGCTGGAAAACGCGCTCTCCAGCGCCGCTATATCCGCGACGAACGAATTCATCGACGTCCAGGACCTTCCATCATCTCTGCAACATCCGCATGGAATTGCGCAGGGGGCCGAGGCGAACTGGCGCCCGCTGCCGCTCGATGAAGTGCGGCGGATCCACATTGACCGCGTGCTTGAATCCTGCAACGGAAATCGAGTGCGGGCCGCGCACATGCTGGGTATCGGTCGCACCAGCCTTTACCGCCATCTGAAGCGCGCGAACAAACGAGCCGCCGCGGCCTCATCGGGCACAAACTAATGCCGATGATACTTAAACCGTTTCAGAGCGGCGCGGCGTTTCAATTCGAATCAAATGCTCAAAACGTGGACGCACCTATCCCTCGTATTTTCAGCCATCAAAAATGCGTGCTTTGGAGAAGGGGATGCTAACTGCGACGTGCGCCAGTGCGGCGAATGAAGGGAGCAATATGCCAAGCGCCTCAGACCAGCATCGCGCCAGTACAGAAGATTATCCCAAGGCCCGCCGTGAGCCGCGCATCGCGACGGCGATGGTGATTGAAGTATCCGGATTCGACGCGGCCGGGTGCTTTTTCACGGAACGCACGTCCACGGCTAACGTTAGTGAGAACGGTTGCTGCTTTCGCCTGAACGCAGGCGTCGGCCCCAACGCTCTCATCGCCCTTCAAACGGGCGGCGGAGATTTGTCGAGTCGCCCCGCGTTTTATCAGGTCGTGTGGAGGGAAACGCGCAATCCCGGGGCGCTCGTCGGGGCTGAACGCATGCATGGACAAAGCGCGTGGCGCGATTCCTTCTCGGCGTCAAGCGACACGTACCCGCGTAAACCCTAGGCGGCCTTTGATTCCGCGTTGTGCCAACTGAGCGCGCTTGCGCGCGCGATCACATAGAGCCGGTATTGTACGAGGCGCTATGGATCACGTTATTCGGCACCGACACGGTTGAATCCATCCTCACCAAAAATTGCGTCTGCGCCGGCAGCTCGACGTCCTTGCCTTTCTTCTGAATCACATAAGCCGTGCTGCCGACGATACCGAATACCGTTCCGCGGATCACGTGGCTGAACACGGCTCCGATGATCGAGCCTCCGCCGGTGCCGATGGCCACGTCTTCAACCGTTCCCTTGATGTCGCGCTTTTCTTCAATCACTACGCCTTCGACAGTATGCAGGTCCTTTCGCGACTTTCCCTGATCTGCGCCACCATTTGAAATGGCGAGGATACTCAACTGCGCGGGAAAGATGCGGCTCTCGATTTCAATCGATCGAAAAGTGAGGCTCATCGAAGCTTGCCCACGGATGAGGGCAAAATGCCTCGGACGGGCGATGGTTCCGACTTGACCGTGAATCTTGGCTCCCGCCGGAAGCACCATTTGACCGTTATAAAACACCGGCTCGGACACCACTGCAGTGAACGGGTCGCCGTCCTTGGCGATGGTCGTGCTAAGCCCATTCAGCAAACTGATATGAATCTGGGTGCCTTGCAGGAGTTCCGTGGACTGAGCGTGCGCGGCAGGGATGAAAGACAATAGAAAAGACAATACAACGCCTACTAACGACAATCGTTTCATTCTATCCTCCAGTCCCCGTTTCGTGGGGTTTGCCGCTGGCGCCGCGGTTCGGATGCGGAGGAAGCATCCGCAGAATAAGGTACACCCAATAGCGGGGATTTCGACAGATTTTTGGAAACAGCCTGCCATCAAGCCGCCGGGAGCTCGCGAGGCTAAGGCAAATCGTAGGGGGTACTGGTACGACACGATCGTGGCTGTTGGACTGCCTCCGTGTCATCCCTAAGTGCTAATTTTTTTAACGAGGGCGGACCTCGGCAGGCCCACCCATCCCTTTGAATCGGCAGAACACGTGATGACGCGACTCAGGCTGGCGGTCCTATCTCTACTCTTTGTGGCATGTGCTGCCGTCGCCTACGGTACGGATTTCGCTGTCATCGTAAATCCCGCGAACACGGCCAAGGCGATGTCGCTCGCCGAACTCGGGAAAATACTTCGAGAGAAGACTGCGAACTGGCCGGGCGGCCGCGCGATCACCATCGTCATTCGCGATCCGAACTCGCCGGCGATGAAGTTCGTTATCGAAAAGGTGATGGGAGTAGGCGCCGAGGAGGGAAAGACTATCCTCAATGAAGAAAGCCGCAAACCCGCCGCGTCAATCATCTTCGTGCCGAGCGATGAGGATATTGTGAAGGCAGTCGAGACCAACCCGACAGCGATTGGCATCGTGGATGTTTACAACATCACGAGCGGAGTGAAAGTCATCCGGATCGACGACAAGCAGCCGTTTGATCCTGGGTATGTGTTGAAGGGCCACTAATTCCAGTTGATGTTTTGCTTTTTGATGCGAGGAGCCATGAGGATCAAGAATTCATTCGGGCTAGCGATCATTGCGTTCTTCGCTGCCGGAACAATTGCCACATCTCCGCTCGTGCGCGCGCAGAAGTCCGCGCCGTCCCGCAAGACGATCGCGCCTGCCATGAAATCCGACACAGTGCCGGTGACCACGTCGTCGAAAGAAGCCCGAGAGGATTACGAGCTCGGATTGTCGCACCGCGAAGACTTGCTCTTCACAGAGGAAGGCATCGATTTTTTCCGAAAGTCCGTGAAGGCCGATCCGCAATTCGCTCTGGGCCACGCGACGCTGGCATTTTTTACAACCGATCCATCGGAAGAAGTGCGGGAGCTTGCGCTCGCAAAAGCGAGCGCCTCGCACGCCGCCCCCGACGAAAAACTTTTGATCCAGTGGATGACCGGAACAAAGAATGGGCAGCTTGTCCCGGCGATCGCGGCGATGAACGATTTGCTTGCCAAATATCCGAACGACAAGCGGCTCGCCAACATGTACGGCGAATGGCTCCTCGGTGAACAGGAGAACTACGATTACGGCGCGAAAGTACTCGAAAAGCTCCTAAAGAAAGATCCTGACTACTACCCGGCGCTGAACAATCTCGCATACTGCTACGCGGAGGGCGGGAGAGCCGAGCTGGCACCGCCGCTCATGGATCGATACGTTGCGGCCCTGCCGGGCCAGCCGAATCCGCAAGATTCATACGCGGAAATTCTCCGCATGCTCGGCGATTTTCCCGACGCACTCGATCATTACCGGATGGCGCTTCGAATCTCGCCAACTTTCTTCACGTCGCAGGTCGGGATCGCGTCCACATACGCTCTGATGGGCGACGAGGACCGCGCGCGCTTCGAATACCTCAAGGCGATTGATATGGCGAAGGAACGAACCGACAAGCTGGATTACCGGATTCTCTGGGCCATGACCTATTTCCGCGAAAACCGCCCCGGCCTCGCGCGGAAGGCTTTTGGCGAAGTTGCGGCAGAAGCCCACAAGCTGAATCTTCCGATCGAAGAAGCCGAGTGCCACCGCGACACATCGCTATTCAATCCAGACTTGGATGGCGCGATGAACGATCTCGACGCGGCGAGCGCGGTCCTATCGGACAAACGCCATATCCTTGCCGGGACGCGAGACACGGAGCTCGCCAGGATTCTGCAGACGCAAGCGTACATCGCGGCCCGCGCCGGCAAGGCAGACACGGCGCGAGAAGTTCTTGAGACGCTGACTCGGATGGCGCAGTCGAATCGCGACAACGTTGTGCAAAACGCATTTCACACTGCAAACGGCGCGGTGCTCTATCTCAAAGGCGACTATTCCGGCGCGATTTCCGAACTCGAGGAAGATTCTCGCGATCCGCTTTCGCTTCAATTGCTGGCCGGCGCGCAGAGCAAGGCGGGCCAGACCGCGGAGGCTCAGAAAACTCTTGCGACGCTTGCGGCCATCAACGATGAAAGCGTCGAGATGGCGTTCGTCGTGCCTCCCGTGCGCGCGGCTCTGAAATCGAACAGCTCTCCATCGGCGCAAGAGACTCCACACTAAATTAGGCCAATAATCTTGATTCGCGGCGCGGCTTTCGCCGGGTCTGCCCCTATGTTAGACTCCCGCCTGCGGGAAAAATTCCTGCGGATCGGTGGAACTTCGGGCTCTGTGCAACGATTCCCCGCAAACCCCGCCAGGCCCGGAAGGGAGCAACGGTAGCGGGTCAGCTTCGTGTGCCGCGGATCACCCGAAGTTCCTCTCATCGCTTCCGGGGCGGCGGAAAAATTCCTCATGGCTTACCAGGTCATCGCGCGCAAGTGGCGTCCACAAACTTTTGCTGACGTCGTTGGCCAGCGCCACGTCACGCAAACTCTCGAAAACGCCATCAAATCGAATCGCGTGGCACACGCGTATATCTTTGCGGGCGTGCGCGGCGTCGGGAAAACGACGACGGCGCGAATTCTCGCCAAGGCGATGAACTGCGTAAAAGGCCCGACCGCTACGCCATGCAACGAGTGCGACTCCTGCCGTGAAATTACCTCGGGAAACTCGCTGGATGTGCTCGAAATTGACGCCGCATCGAATCGCGGCATTGATCAGATTCGCGAATTGCGCGAAATGGTGCGGTACGCGGCGCTCGGCCGATACAAGATTGTGATTCTCGACGAAGCGCATCAATTGACGGACGAGGCGTCGAATGCCTTATTGAAGACGCTCGAGGAACCCCCGGAAAAAGTGATTTTCATTTTGGCGACGACGCAGCCGGAAGATCTCGCCGACACGATCAAATCGCGCGCGCAGCTATTCCAGTTCCGTGCGCTCACGTTTCAGGAAATTTCCGACGCGATCGAGAGAATCGCAAAAGCCGAAAATCTCAAAATTGATTCCGGCGCGGTTGCGGTGATGGCTCGCGCGGCCGAAGGCAGTCTCCGCGATTCTCTCTCGCTGCTCGAACAGGCCCTGGCGTACTGCGGCGACCATATCACCGACGCGCAGGTGCGCGAGCTTCTCGGCGTTGTGGCGGAAGACATCCTCGATCAATTGGTCGGCGCGATTCACGAACAGTCTGCCAAGAAGGCGCTGGCGCTCGTTCACCGGCTCATCGCCGAAGGACACAACCTCCAGCACTTCTGCCGCGAGGCGATCCGCCACGTGCGGAATCTTCTCGTCGCAAAAGTCTGCGGCGAAAAATCAGAATTGATCACGGCACCCGTGGACGAACGCCCGCGGCTCGGCGAGCAGGCAGCGTTGTTTGGCGAAGAGGACTTGACACGATTTTTCCAAATTCTGCTCGCCACCGACGACGATCTCCGGCGCAAGCCCGACCCGCGCCTGCATCT
The DNA here is from genome assembly GCA_963838705.1 of uncultured Acidobacteriota bacterium. Classification (GTDB taxonomy): domain Bacteria; phylum Acidobacteriota; class Terriglobia; order Acidiferrales; family UBA7541; genus Palsa-147. Next base: position 1,148,676 of record CAWIRU010000009.1, read on the forward strand.
CGAACTTGGTTTGTTGAAATTGGTCACGGCGAAGCGCCTCGCGCCGCTCGAAGAAGTGATTGCCGGGATGCGCGAAGGCGGGTCGTTGCGGGCGGCAGAGCCGACGAAGTCGTTCGCCGCGACGGCATCAGCCGTTCCTTCCGCTTCGGCAGTCCCGCGCGTGTCGCCGGCACCAACGGCGAAGGATGAGCCCCGCGCGCGCTATGGCGTTCCAGCCGACGCGACGAGTTCGGGCCCGCGCGACGTCGCGCTGGAACCCGCGGCAGCGAAGAATTCACCCACTGCCGCGCTGCCACCGCGCGTTGTGGCAAGTTCGATTGAGACGCAGACAAGCGGCCTCGCGGCGGCGCAGTTCGAAGCGATCAAAGCGGCGCTGCAGGAACAGAAATTTTTGTCTTCAATGGTCGAATACGTGACCCGCTGGGAGCTCGAAGGCAATGAAATCCGGCTTTTCTTTCCGATGGACAAACGCACGCTGGCGGAAATGTTGCAGGCGCGCGACCCGATGGAACGATTGCGCACTTTGACAAGCCAGGTGATCGGACAGCCGCTGCGCGTGTGTGTTAAACTGGAGCCAGCTCGAACGGGAATGGCACGAGGCACGGATTTGCAGGCGCGGTTTGAGCAGGATCCCATCGTGCGGGCGATGCTCGAACGGTTCGGCGGGCGCATTTCGGGTGTGAAGCGCCGAAGCGAGGACTAAACCATGGAAGTAAAAGCCCTGCAGCAGATGCTGACGCAATTCCGAACGGCACAGGAGCGCCTGGAGAAACAAATTCAGGAACTCCACGTGGAAGCTAGCGCGGGCGGCGGCATGGTCACCGTCAAGATGAACGGGCAAAAACAGCTGACCGAGGTTCGCATCGAGCCCGAAGTCTTTTCGAGCGAGGATCAGGAAATGCTGCAGGACTTGATCCGCGCGGCCGTGAACGAAGCGACGCGGCGCGTGGACGATGAACTCTCGAAACAAGTCAAAGATCTGACCGGCGGCCTTTCAGGGTTGAGTGCTTTGAAGATTCCGGGATTGTTCTAGCGCCCGGTGAGTTTCAGCGTTTCCAGGTTCTCTGCTTTTTCCGCATTCCCTTCTCACAGTACGATTCAGGAGCCACATGCCAGATTACGCCCCTTCCGTAATGCGGCTGATTGACGAGTTGAAGCGCCTGCCCGGCATCGGGCAGAAGACGGCGCAGCGCCTTGCGTTTCATCTCCTGCGCGTGGATAAGGAAAGGGCGCTCGCGCTCTCCGACGCGATTCGCGACGCGAAAGAAAAAGTGCGCGAGTGTTCGGTCTGCAACAACATTACCGATTCCGATCCATGTTTTTACTGTGCGAGCGCGACGCGAAACCGAAAAATAATCTGCGTCATCGAGGATTCGCCGAACATCATGGCGATTGAAAAGACGCGCCAGTTCGACGGCATGTATCACGTTCTCGGTGGCGCGCTCTCGCCGCTGCAAGGCGTTGGCCCTGACCAGCTCAAGATCAAAAGCCTCATCGAGCGCCTGAAAGGCGGGACCGTGGAAGAAATTATTCTGGCCACGAATCCCACTGCCGAAGGCGAGGCTACGGCCGTTTATCTCTCGAAGCTCATCAAGCCGCTCGGCGTCCGCGTGACACGAATTGCGATGGGAATTCCCGTCGGCTCCGATCTCGAATACGCCGATGAAGTCACGATGATGAAGGCAATGGAAGGCCGGCGCGATCTATAGCGCCTCGTGCGTCGATTCGATCGCTGCGTCACACCGCGATTTTTCCAACTTCTTGCTGCTCGCGTCCTAAAATGTAGTAGTTTTGGCGGGAGCGGTTTTGTCGGCTTTAGGCGGGATTGGCCCGAGCTCGGCGAGGTGCCACATGCCTGCACTCGAACGATACATGGCGCAATACGATCACGAGCACACCAACCCGTGGAATAAGATCCTCCACGCAGTGGGAATACCGATCATCCTCGCCGGAATCGTGCTGCTGGTGATGAAGCACTGGCGCCTCGGCATTGCGCTGTTCGTCGGCGGTTGGATTATGAATTTCCTCGGCCATCGAATCGAGGGCAATAAGCCCGCGTTTTTTCAGGGATTGATATATTTCCTGGTAGGCCCGTTGTGGGTTGCGAAGGAGCTGAAGGACGCCGTTTTCGGCAGCCGGCACAAGTCATCTGTAGCGCAGTGATTCGAACTGAAACAGAAATCATCCGGTCTCCAGTCCTCTCCCCGCAGGTGCTTAGCGATTTTCTGCTTTCAGTCGAAATGGCTGAAATCATTGGAGTTGTGCGCATCCGCAAAAAACCGTTTCGGCGGCAGCAAGTAACTTTTTCGAACATTGGCGCCCCTTGTAGCGCGCTGCGCGCCCGCCGATGTTAAGCTGAAAAAACGCTCAAGAGGTAGGCGGTGGCAGACCTGAACACGTTAGACGATCCAGGATCCCTGAAGCGCCGGAGCACGCGCGTCGTGCAGGCGGTTCCTATAATTGTCTCCGGGGCCGACGCGCTGGGCCAATCGTTCAAAGAGCGGACCTCCACCGTGATGGTTAACTGCCACGGCTGCAAATACCAATCGAAGCACTACGTCCCGAAGAATTCGTGGGTCTCGCTGGAAATTCCACGGCACGAAGCCTCCGCGCCGACATACGTAGTAAGAGGCAGAGTTGTGTGGGTGCAACGGCCGCGCACGGTTCGCGAGTTGTTCCAGATCGGCGTTGAATTTGAGATTGCTGGGAACTACTGGGGAATCGCGTTTCCGCCCGAAGATTGGTACACAGGCGCGACCGGACTTACCGGCGATATTCCGGCTCCCGCGACTCGCGCGCCAATCGGCGGCGAGCCAGCCGAGCCCTCAAGACAACTCGCACCGGATAAGAAGCTAGAATTAGTCCCGCCAACAGCGGCACCCAACGCGCCCGTGCCCGAATCGGCTCGCGCGCAGTCGGTGGAAGCAGCGAGGCCATCGGCGGCAGCTTCCATTCTCGGCCCTACACCCGCCGATCTCGCGAAAGAGATGGAGCGGCTGGTCGCCGAAGCAAAGCACAGCCTGCATCAGGTGGCGCGGTACGAAAGCCGGACCGCCGTATCCGAAGAAATTGAAGCGACGCGCAGCAAGATTGACGCGCAATTGCGGGAAGCCATCGATCACGCTGTACAAGCTTCCGTATCACGCGTTTCCGAGCAAGCGCTCCAAGTGGTGGTCCAGCAATCCGCGCTCCAGACGGCTTCCATCGTCGAGAATGCGCGTGCCGCCACACAGCAAGGCCGCGCTGAAATTGAAGCCCAACTTCGCGAATCGCTTGAAGTCGTGATGCGCGACAATGCGTCGAAGGCCGCAGAGCAAGCGGTCAGGCAAGCCGCCGAAGCAACGACTTCGCAGACGCTCAATCAAGCCGTCGAGGACGCCGTTTCCAAGGCCATCGCAGAACGCGCCTCGGTGCCGGACTATTTCGCCACGGATGACGCGGCGCGCGGGCGAAGTGAACAGCTTCGGCGCGAAGTCGAAGAGGCGGCGGCCAGAGCCAGAGCGCAGAGCCTCGAACAGGTACAGAACGAAGCCGGCGTTGTGGCGAGCCGCTGGCAGAATGAGCTTCAAGCATCTCTCGATGGCGCTTCGCACAAACTCAACGAACAACTCGCGCGCGTCTCGCAAGCGATCGTCGAACAAGCCGAGCACGATATCGCCGCGCGCAATTCGAGCATAAGGATTGCGTTCGACGACGCGACGGCCAACGCCCAAAAGACGATCGAGGAGTTCAAGGCCACAGTGGCGCAGGAACAGTTGCGCGCCGAAGCAACGAAGGGCGAAATTCAAGACGCGGCGCGGGCGACGGTGGACGAAACGCGTCAAAAGCTCGACCAACTGACTTCATCGCACCTCTCAGACATCGGCCAGCTCGCCGACAGCGTCATCGCGGAGAAAGCGCAGCGGCTCGAACCCGTGCTCGAGGCATCCGCGCAACAAATTTTCCATCGCGTTTCGGGCGAAATCGCGAATCAGCTCACGCCCCAGATCGATATGGCTCGAAAAGTAGCGGCAGAACTGGCGTTGGCGCGCGCGGAAGCAGAAGATGCGCGACAGTCCCTTCAGACGCGGCTTCAGGAAGCCACGGAGGAATCGCTGCGCGGCGCGCTCGACCGCCTGAAGGCGCAGACGGAACAATTCCCTGCGCAATTTGAGGAAGATTTGCGGACGCGCGTGAAAAAGGCCGAGGAAGAACTCGAGGCGAAGACCACCGAAGCGATGCACGCCACTTTTGAATCGCTCCTGAAGGCCTCCGATTGGTACTCGAAAAAAGCACAGAGCAGCATGCAGGCTTCTCTTGAGAAGGCCGTGGAACATTCGACGAACGCTCTGCACGAGCGCGCGGCCGAGACCTCGCGAAAATTCACCTCCGAGCTCGACGGTTACAGCCGCAACTACGTCCAGCACGCCCAGAACCAGATGGAAGAGGCGGCGAACGATGTTGCGAGTCGCGTCGGGGATCGCGTCAAAGAAGCGGCCGACACCACGGCGGCAACCTTTGCCGATGAAGTCCACCGCGTCGCGAGCAACACGCTCAGCCAGTTCGAAGACGTTTCGAGCGATTCCACCGAGCGCATGCAGAACGAGATGGCGCAGTCGCAGAACACGTCACTCGCGGAATTTCGAGGCATGCTCGACGAACGGGTCGCGCAGGGACTTGAGCGAGCCACGGTGAATCTTGAAGCCCAGCTAAAACCGCTCATCGAAAACTGGCAGGCGCAACGCGAGAATCAACAGCGCGCGTGGATGGAACAGGTTCAACATGCGACCGATGAATCCATTGACCACTTCAAAGCGCGGCTCGAGAACGCATCGAACTCCTGGCTGCTCGCCTCCGCCACAACTTTGGGACAGCACTCGCAGGCCGTAATCGAAACTCTCGCGCAATTGGCGGAGAAGCGGCTGCGAGACGCCTGCTCCGAAGTCCTTGCTGGAATGGGCGACACCATCCGCCAGCGTCTGGTGAATATCTCCACCGGCATCGCAACGCCCGAGAAAAACGCGGAAAAGCCCGAAGACAAGGGCTCCGAGAATACTTAGACCGGTTGGGCCGTGCCGGCGCCCATTCGTTGCGCGCTCGCGAATTCGGACGAAATCCCGCAAACCGTTATAATCGCCAAATGCCGAATGAGGCCTTCCTGAGCGTCTGGTGCCGCGACTCCCGCGAAGAACTATTGCCGGAACGCTTTGAGCAATTCCTCTCGACCGTTCCCTTCTCCGCGGCGCAAGCAGGCTTCAGCAATCTCGTCATTCGCGCCGTCGGACCGCAAGAAGCGCCACTCTTCGAATCCGTTATAGGCCGCGTCTATCGAGAACCAGCCGAAATCGTTGAGCTCGTGCGCGAGCATCTGAATTCGGATTCTGCCTATGAGGCGCGTGCATACTGGGATCTGTGGGCCCTTAACACGGGGACAGGCGTTTGGCATTTGCAGCCGGAACCGGTTGAAATTCGATGTTACGGCGAGGACTACGACGACGGTATTTGGAAGGAATATGGCCATTTTCAAGTAGACATCGGGTTCGAGCATTTCTTCACTGGGCACGCACGGCTACTTGGATTTGGCAGTGATCCTCCCGTAGCGACAAAACATCCCGACGAGGCGAGATTTCTCAAAATGATGACGGAACGGGAAAGCTTCCGCACGTATCACGAGCGGACAAGGGAAAACATTCGCAAGGTTTTGGATTGGATGCAGGTCATCCAGCGGGCTCTGCCGGTAGATCGAGCGCTCTTGTGGTCCGAGGGAGAGGAAAACTTCGAGGCCCGCATCGAAGAGATTCTGGCGGTGCGGTGAGATAGCTGTGCGGTTAAAATAGCTAAGGGTCACAGATGTCGCGCAACCAGACGAACGCAGTGGGGGTAAATTGAGCAGGCGATGCGGAGTCTTGTTTTTCTGTTTTGTTACCATTCTGATGGAAGCGTGTGGCGGCCCAGCTACGTCTAACCCAACGGCCGAGACACCGGCACAACCGGCGGTGCCCTCGACCCCGGCCGATATACAGCAAGTTGCCGAGAGCTCTCTGGGCTCGGAAGCGGAAGTGCTGGTTTACGGGGACCTGGCATTGAACGGAAAGCAGCAAATACTTGTTATCAACAGAATTAAGAAAACACCGGAAACAAAGGTGCCGGGGACGCTGGTGACGCGCGTGGTGGTCGTGGAAAACGACGGAGGTACATGGAAGCAGGTGTTACTGTGCGATGAGCACCTGAAGAATCCGAGCGGCTATCTCGCGGCGACGCCCGTCGCGCCCGTATCGGGTTGGCGGCTTCAATACGAGCAGCACCCGGACTCGGGACTCGTCATGTACTTTACGCCGCTCGATAAGCCTGCTGGGGGGTACGTCCAGACGATCGGCGTGAAATGGAACCCCAATGCGAAACGCTACCAATCCCTCGATCGAACCTATGAACAGTTTCTAGGCGAAACCAATTCGCTTGAAATGCCGGAGTTGAAAGGCAGGTAATGGCCGCCGCAGCTCAAGCCGCAACGAAACCCCGCGCCGCGGAAGCCCGCGGGCCGGGCTGGAAGCAGCTCGTGCGTCTCCTCCCTTATCTCGGCCGCTACAAGGGCGGAATGACGATTGGCATGATCACTCTCGTCGCGATGGGGCTAGTGGGAAACCTCGTGCCGCTGATCATGGGCGTGATTTTCGACTGCGTTGGCAATGAGCCGAAACCTCTGAGCAAGCTTGTCGGCAAGCTCGGCATAATCTCCGTTTGGTTCAGCCGCTATTATCAGCCGCTCGACCGGCACACCTTGGCTCTCTTCTGCGTCGTGTTGATCGCCGCAATCGCGTTGAAGGGCCTTTTTTCGTTCCTCACGCGCTGGATCCTGATCGGCGTGTCGCGCGAAATCGAGTACGACATCCGCAACGACCTTCTCACCGATCTCATGCAGCTCGAGCCTGAGTTCTACGTGCGCAACCGTACGGGCGAGCTGATGTCGCGTTGCACAAACGATCTCAACAATGTTCGAATGGTGCTCGGCCCGGGAATTATGTACACGGCCACGACGATCGTCACTTTCATTCTGGCTGTAAGCGTAATGGTGATGATTTCTCCGGTTCTCACGTTTCTCGTGCTGGTTCCCGTCCCGGTCGTCGCGCTCGCCGTCCGGTATTTCGGCCAAATCATTCACAATCTGTTCGAGAAGATTCAGGCGTCGCTCGCCACTCTTTCAGCGCGCGCGCAGGAAAATTTTTCAGGCGTTCGCGTGATCCGGGCGTACGTTCAGGAGCAGGTTGAAATCCAGAATTTCGACTCCGCGAATCGCGAATATGTCTCGAGGAACGTCCGGCTCATTTTGGCTTGGAGCATGTTCATGCCGGCGTTGACCGCGCTGATCGGCGTCACTTTCCTCCTGGTGCTGTGGCAGGGCGGCCGCCTCGTGATGATCGGGCGCATTTCGCTCGGCGAGTGGGTGGCGTTCTACACGTTTCTTGGCCAGCTGATCTGGCCGATGGTGGCGCTCGGTTGGGTGACAAATATTTTCCAGCGTGGCGCGGCTTCCATGGGGCGACTCAATTACATCTTTGATGCCAAGCCGAAAATCAACGACGCGGCCTTGGGGGTTCAAGGCGTCGCGAATGAAGATTCGCCGATCGTCCAAAGCTCCCCGAAGGTGCGCGGAGAAATTGAATTCCGCAACTTGAGCTTTGCCTATCCAACCGCCGGTAACGGCACGCCCGCGACGCCGGTCCTGAGAGACATCAACTTGCGAATCCCCGCCGGCTCGACACTCGCGATTGTCGGCCCGACGGGAAGCGGTAAATCGACGCTCGCCGCACTCGCGGCCCGTCTGTGGGAAGCGCCGCCAGGCACGGTGCTGCTCGACGGCCGCTCGATTCGCGATTGGCCGCTGACCAAATTGCGGCGCTCGCTGGGATTCGTGCCGCAGGATACGTTCTTGTTCAGCGAATCGCTCGCGGAAAATGTCGCATTCGGAATGGAAGCCGCGCGCACGGAACAGATCGAAAAGGCCGCAGAGATTGCGAGCATCTATGGTGACATCTCCGAGTTTCCGGAGAAGTTCGGAACCATGATCGGGGAGCGCGGCCTGACGCTCTCCGGCGGCCAAAAGCAGCGCACAGCTCTGGCGCGCGCCATCATTCGCGATCCGCAGATTCTTGTTCTCGACGATGCCCTCTCGAGCGTTGACACCGAAACGGAAGAGCGAATCCTCAGTCAGCTTCGCGACGTCATGAAGGGGCGCACGACGATCATCGTGTCTCACCGCTGTTCTACGGTGCGTGACGCCGATCAGATCGCCGTCCTTGTCGACGGCCGCATTGCCGAGCTCGGCACGCATCAGGAATTGCTCGGAATCGGCGGCTATTACGCAGACCTTTACCAGAAGCAACTTCTCGAGGAAGAGCTGGAACGCGCATGAGCGACATCCGCGAAGAAGAAGCGTTAGGAAAAATTTACGACACGCGGCTGACTCGCCGTTTGATGCAGTACCTCCGCCCGCACAAGTGGTGGGTATTCTTTGCCCTAGTTCTGGCGGTCGCCGTCGCGCCTCTGGAAATCATCGGTCCTTACTTTTTCAAGGTCGCGGTGGACACTTACATCTCTCCGGTGCTGGCTCACAGGCTCGCCTACGCCGTCGCGATGCGCGCGCTCGGATGGATCACGCTCGGTTTCCTCGCGTCGCTGGTCTTCAGCTTCGGATTGCAGTATGTCCAGATGCGTGTGATGCAGCGCGTCGGCCAGGAAATCATGTACGACATGCGCCGCGAAATCTTCACGCATCTTCAAAGGCTGCCATTCAGCTTTTACGACCGCAGCCCGGTCGGGCGGCTTGTGACGCGCGTGACGACGGACGTGGACGCGCTCAATGACCTGTTCGCATCCGGCGTCGTCGCGATGCTGAACGACTTCTTCGTCCTTTTCGTGCTCATTGCGGTGCTCTTCCACTTCGAACCCAAGCTCGCACTGGCGACGCTTTCGCCGCTGCCACTGATGCTGCTGACCACCCTGATATTCCGGACGCAGGTGCGTGATGCGAACCGTCGAATCCGAACCGCGATCGCGCGGATCAATGCGTTCCTGCAGGAACACATCACGGGAATGTCGGTGGTGCAGCTGTTCAATCGCGAAAAGAAATCCAGGCGCGAGTTTGAAGTCCTGAATCGCGTCCACATGGACGCGTACAAGGATGCGATCAATGCCTTCGCTTATTTCTATCCGGCGGTGGAATTCCTGAGCATCGCGGCAATCGCTCTCGTATTTTGGTTCGGTGGAACGCGTGTCATTAACGGCGCCATGCAGGCCGGCCTGCTTTTCGCGTTCATGATGTGGGCGCAACGATTCTTCCGGCCGATACAGGATTTGAGCGACAAATTCAACATTCTTCAGACGGCGATGGCGGCCTCTGAACGGATCTTTAAGCTACTGGATGAGCCGTTGACGTCTGTTGCGACCGGGAAATTGCATGAACTCCCCGCCACGCGGGGCGAAATCGAGTTTCGCAACGTTTGGTTCGCCTACCGCGGAGGCGCGAATCCGTCCGAAGACGACTGGGTGCTGAAGGATGTTTCGTTCCGGGTCGAGCTCGGCCAGACGATCGCAATCGTCGGTCACACCGGCGCAGGCAAGACTACTCTGATTCAACTTCTCCTTCGCTTTTACGAAATCCAGAAGGGACAGATTCTGATTGACGGAGTGGATATTCGCGAACTCGACGTCGAAAATTTGCGGCGCCAGTTTGGAATCGTGCTCCAGGATCCATTTCTCTTCACCGGCTCGATTGAATCGAATGTCCGCCTCGGCACCGAGTCCATTGACCGCGCGACCGTTGAGCGGTCTCTTATAGAGGTGGGCCTCGGCGATCTAATCCGCGCGTTGCCCAAAGGCGTCGAATCGGAAGTTACCGAGCGCGGCGCCACGCTATCGGTGGGCCAGCGGCAGCTCATCAGCTTTGCCCGCGCTCTCGCGCACAATCCTAAATTTTTGATTTTGGACGAGGCCACGTCAAGCGTTGACACAAAAACGGAATTGATGATCCGTGCGGCTCTCGATCGCCTGCTCGAAGGACGCACCGCGCTCGTCATCGCGCATAGACTGAGCACGATACAACACGCGGACCGCATTCTCGTGTTTCACAAAGGCAGGCTGCGGGAGGAAGGCTCACACCAGGAGTTGCTCGCGCGGCGCGGCATTTACTACCGGCTGTACCAGCTTCAGTACAAGGATCAGGAGCTTCAGATTCCTGTCGCAGGACCAGCGCTCGCGGGCCCGGCCGGTTCGCTGCCCGCGGATGACTGAGATCCGCTCGTGAATTCCAAAGAGCCTCCGCAGATTCTCATCTCCGCCGGTGAGGCGTCCGGAGACATGTACGCCGCTCGCCTGGCAAGCGCGCTTCAGAAGCGAACCGGCGCGAAAATTTTCGGCATGGGCGGGCCGCGGATGCGCGAGGCCGGCGTCGAACTTATCGTCGATGCCAAGGAAATCGCGGTCCTCGGAATCACGGAAGTCATTCACAAAGTTCCCACGGTATTGAAAATCCTGCGCCGCCTTCGCAACGAAGCTGCGCGCCGCAAACCGGCACTCGCGATCCTCGTGGACTCGCCCGGCACCAATCTTCCTCTCGGCAAGAAGCTGCATCGCCTGAATCTGCCGGTCGTGTATTTCATCGCGCCGCAAATCTGGGCTTGGAGGTCGTGGCGCATTCGCGCCATGAAGCGAAATTTGAGCCGAGTCCTCGTCATCTTTCCGTTCGAGGAAGCAATCTACAAAGAGGCTGGAATCCCGGTGAATTTCGTGGGACACCCGCTAGTGGATGTCGTGCGGCCGTCGAAGAGCCGCGCGGAGTTTCTTGCGGCGCACGGACTCGATGCTTCGCGGCCTGTTGTGGCGCTTTTGCCCGGCAGCCGGCCGACCGAGATTGGCTTGAACTTGCCGGACATGCTCGATGGATGCGAGGAGCTCGCGCGCGATCTGAATCCGCAGTTCGTCATGGCCGTAGCGCCCGGAATTCCCGAACAATTCTTGCAGCGCTACATGCGTCCGGGCCTCGCGATTAAGCGAATTCCAGGAGAGCCGTACGACGTATTGGCCAACGCCGACTGCGCGATTGTCTCAAGCGGAACCGCAACGGTCGAAGCAGCGCTGCTGGGAACGCCGATGGTCGTTGTGTACCGCGTATCTGCGCCGAGTGCATTCATTCTCCGGCGGATGATCCGCGCGCCGCATCTCGCAATGGTCAATCTCATCGCCGGACGCAAAATCGTACCCGAATTGATTCAGGATGAGTTTAAGGGGCCGCGCGTCGAGGCGGAAGTCAGGCGGCTTCTGAGCTCTGCCGAAGAATGCGCGAGGATGAAGAACGACCTCGCGGAAATGACCGCGAGGCTCGGTGCAGGTGGAGCGATTGACCGCGCCGCCGACATCCTTGCGGCGATGTTGTCCCAGTAAACTGGGCAAGCAACTGTACCGTTGGGTTTGGTATCTTAGAAGTGCGGAGACCTACTACCTTGCCCAAATACCGCGCTCGATTCCCGCGCCGTTATATTGGAATTATCGCTATGGCGTTGGCGCTCGTCGCCGGTTTATGCGTTTCTGGAGCTCACGCCCAAACGTCACCCAGATTTCCTCTGCGGGCTACGCATTACGATGTCGAGGCAACGCTGCATCCTGCCGACCAGACCATCTCCGCGCGCGCCAAAGTGGACTTTGTCGCGGACGCGCCGACGCGCACACTCGTCGTCGAATTGCACCAGGATCTGAAAGTCACCGCGGTCCGCTCCGCGAGCGGTAAAACGCTCGAATTCAGCCGCGATAGAAATCCCGCGCTCAATCTGCGCGTCAACCTACCCGACGCGCTGGTTGCCGGCAACACGACTTCCGTGATATTCGAATACGCCGGGCCGCTTTCGCTCGAAGAGGATAGTCCGACTAAAGGCGTACGGCTCGCATCGGTGGACAAGACTGGCGGGTATCTGCTCCTGCCGTCGCGCTGGTTTCCGCTAACGAACTATCCGTCGAACCGGTACAGCTATCGCTTCAGGATTACAGTTCCCGATAGTTTTGCTGTGGTTGGAACCGGCAAGGCAGAGTCGCCGCAGCTCGTAGCGGCAGCCAAGACTGGCGAGCAAGGCCAGGCGATTTACGCATTTCAGTCCGATCGGCCATCGCCGGGCGGAACTTTCGTCTTCGGCAATCTGCAACTTAATCCAGTGAAGGTGGAAGGCTTCTCGGTCCCCGTTTATGCTCCGCCTGCTCAAGCGGGCACAGCAAACTCGTACGGAGCTTCGCTCGCGCACGCGGTAACTTATTTCTCCGATGTTTTTGGTCCGCTGCCCGAACGCAGCTACGTGATAGCGGAGATGCCGGATGGCTCACTGGGCGAGTACGCGGGGCCGGGGATCATTCTTATCAGCGCTCGCCAATGGACAGCGCGGCCAAACGAGCGATTGATCTCGGAGCTCGTGGCAGAGCAATGGTGGAACGACGAGGTGTTGCCGGCGTCCTCTGCGGACGTTTGGCTCTCCGATGGCCTCTCGCACTATTCGGGCGCGCTGTACGCTGAAGAGACAGGCGGCGAAGCGGGCTTGCGGAAGGCGCTTGACGATTTCGCGGTCGGCACACTGATGTACGAAGACGCGGCGCCGATTTCGCAGGCGCAGCGTCTGCAACCGTACTCGGACGAGTATCGCTCGGTGGTCGAAGATAAGGGCGGCATGGTGTTCCACATGCTCCACAACGAGCTTGGCGATGCACCGTTCCGCTCTCTGCTCAAGGATTTTTTTGCCAAATACGCGGGCAAGACGGTGACACTTGACGATTTCGAAAAGATGGCGGAATCGAGAACGCCGGCCGTTCCTCCCGTTGCAGGTCAGCCGTCGCTGAATCTCGTCGCGTTCTTCTCGCAATGGGTGAATTCGACCGGCATACCGGACTTCAGGCTTGAATACATCGTGTATCGGACGAAAAAGGGATTTAAGGTTGTCGGCAAGGTCAACCAGGATCTCGACACGTTCCGCATGCCAGTGGAAGTCCGCGTGGACACGGAGGGAAACCCGGAATACAAGAGAATCAATGTCGCGGGTCTCGCTTCCCAATTCCAGATCGAAACGTTCGGCAGGCCCAAGCCGAACGGCATCACGCTCGACCCGAACAACAATTTACTTAAGGCCAGCCCGAAACTTCGGGTCCGCGCCGCGATCGCGCGTGGCGAAGGTCTGGCGGCTCAGGGGAAATTCTACGACGCAATTCAGGAGTACCAGCACGCGCTCGATTTGCAGTCGAACAATTCGCTGGCTCACTTCCGCGTCGGTGAAGCCCTCTTCTACCAAAAGAATTATCAAGCTGCGGCCAATGCGTTCCGCGCCTCCCTCGATGGCGATCTTGATTCGGCCTACAAGTGGGTCGAGGTCTGGAGCCACATTTACATTGGCAAGATTTACGATCTGACGGGCCAACGCGAACGCGCCGTCAACGAGTACAGCCGCGCGCAACACCTGAAAGATGATACGGGCGGAGCGCAGGCCGAAGCGGATCGCTATTTGAAGAAGCCGTACGAAGAGCCGAGCGCCTCGACCGCGAAGTCCTAGCTTCTACTCCTAAACTACAGAGGCTTTAGACCCGCGAGCTCAGGGGTGGCGATGCCTTTGTGCTGCACCATCACCTGAAACGTCTCGCCCATTCCTTCCGGGAAGATCAAACTCTTGAATTGCAAGCGAGAGCGCAGCTCGTCGGATTCACTGGCGCCATCCCGCTTCAGATCCCCGAAGCCAGATTGACGTGCGAGGGACAGCAGAAAATTCGTTTGGGACGTCAGGCCTGTTCGCACCAGGCCGCTCTTTCGTCCCCATAAGTCGAGCGCCGTGAAATTTACGTGGGACGTCAGATCCTGTTCGCCGGGTGCGCGATAAAACTCTTCACTCGCGCGATGCTGCCAGTAGGCGAGCACCGTGCCGCTCATGTGATGTCGGTCGTAAAGCTCTCGCGCTTCGCGCCCGTAGTCGATGGTTAGAACGAATCCGCGGCCGAGTCTCCGGCCGACGTCTCCGATCCAATCGGACGCGCTCAGAGCGGCTTCCGCATGTTGGCCTTCGCGCAAGACAACTTGTTGTTGTCGAAAGTATTCGTTCACGCGAGGAGACGAAATCGGCATCTTGCGCTCGACGAGTTCGTCTTCGGCGGCGTCGACGTAGATTTCCTGAAGGTTGCTGTCTTCCATCACGACTCTATGGACTGGCAGCGCGTCGAGGAATTCATTCGTAAGGACGCAGCCCTGCGCTATCGTTTGCGGCATCGCGGACTGAATGGACGCGTGACCGGCGGAAACGTGGCCCGCAAGCGCGATCGCCGCAACCTCTCTGCTCTTCTCCGAAATCTCGATCGCTTTGTAATCAATTGACTCGTAGAAACTCGGCAGTGCACTCAGTGAAAAGTCCAGGATTTGCACCGCCAGCGCTCCTGAACCTGCGCCGCACTCTGCCACACAAAAATTTCCGGGGCAGCCGAGAATCAGCCACATCTCGTGCAGTTGGCGCGCGATCAGCCGCCCGAAAATCGGCGACATATCCACGCTGGTGTAGTAGTCGGTGCGCTGTCTTTCAGAGGGCCCGCTGTAGTAGCCCAATTCCGGATGGTAGAGGCACGTTTCCATGTAGTCCGCAAACGTGATCGGTCCGCCAATGCGGATCCGCTCGACGAGCGGTTTGTGTAGGGTCGTGCTGCTGGTTCGCAAGAACATCAGTCCTGACGCTGAGGGTTGCTGTTAAACATCTCGATCACGAAGTCGTGCAACCCGTCGTAAAGTTGCTTTTGAAACATCCACGGGAATTGCGCGTTATCGATTTCTCGCGGATGGAGCTGAAGCAGGTAGATGTGAATTTCGGCGTCGGCAAATCTGTAACGAATTTCCAATTCGACCCCGCCGCCGCTCGGCCGCGCGTCAAATACAAACAACGGATGCTCGTAGCGCACAAGCTCCGCACGTACTTTCCGGATGCGCTCCTCTCGCTCCCGTTCTTCCGCGATCACGCCTCGGCAGCTCCAGCGTGCAGCCTTTCCTTCGCGACGCGCTGAAATGTGGCGAGAGCCTCGCGATCAAACAGGACGAAATAGACTTTTTCGACCGAGGTCGAGCCTGCCAGATGGCGCGCCACTTCATCAATCATGATCTCCGCGCATTCGCGAAGCGGGAAGCCGGCGATGCCCGTTCCGACCGCGGGAAACGTAATCGTTTTGAGCTGTTTGTCCGCGGCAAGACGTAACGACATTCCGGTCGAGCTGCGCAAGGCCTTCGCGGTCGTTTCGCCGCCAAGTTGCATGCTCGCGGCATGGATCACGTACCGCGCCTTCAAGTTCCCGCCCGTAGTCACCGCCGCGCTGCCGATCGGAATCGATCCAATTTCATTGCATTCGCGCTGGATTGCATCGCCGCCCTTGCGGCGAATCGCCCCCGCGACGCCTCCGCCCAACTGCAAGTCGTTGTTCGCGGCGTTCACCACCGCGTCCGTGTCCATTTCGGTGAGATCCCCCTGCTGGATGATGATGCGATCGGCGAGTTTCATGGCGTGTTTCTTGCTTTTGTGCGATTTCTTCCGGCCTGCGGTCAACTCTGCGCCCTTTCGCCGATCATGGCACCGACGCCGAGTGTGATAAATCGGCCGGCTCCCGGACGACCACGACTTCCTCGCCCATCCGCCGTCCAACTTCAATACACGCGGAAATTGTCTCGTCAGATGTTTCGAGCGCGCGAACTACTTCCAGCACATTCATGTTCGGCATTGGATTGAAGAAGTGCATACCCACGCAGTGCTCGGCGCGAAAAGTGATCGTGGCGATTTCCGTGACAGACAGCAACGTTGTGGTGCTGGCGAGGATCGCTCCGGGTTTGGCAAATTTGTCGAGCAGCGTAAAGATTTCGAGCTTCGTCTCCATTTCGTCCGGGGTTGCCTCGATCACCAGATCGGCCTCGCGAATCGACTCATCCACCGAGCGCGAAGTCCGGATCAGCCCGGCCGCAAAGTCTCGCTGCTCTGCGGTCAGCGTTCCGCAAAAAACTGCTTCGTCGAGACTCTCCCGAATCCACGCAACCGCTTCCTCGAGAACGCTTGCGGATACGTCTTCGAGAACCGTCCGGTAGCCTCCTTGGGCCGCCACGTATGCAATATTGCGGCCCATCGTCCCAGCGCCGATTACCGTGATTGTCTTCACATCCATCGTCGAGGCCGCCTAAGCTTGCACAGGAAATAGACGCGCGGCGTTGTCATAGAGAATCTTTTGTTGCGCGGCGGGCGAGATCGGCAGCGCGCGAAACTTCGCGATATTACCCTTCACGCCGGGAACGCCGGGTCCCGGCCAATCCGTGCCAAAAAGAACTTTGTCGGCGATTTCTTCAATTCGCGGAAAATATTCCATTAGTTTTTGCGGTGGAATCCCCGAAATATCCATGTGCATGTTCTTATGCCGCCGGACGAGAAAGAAGGCTTCCTCCATCCATAGAGGCCGGCCGCCATGAGCCAGGATGACGACAAGGTTCGGAAAGTCAACGCCGAGATCATCCGCTAGCATCGGCTGAGCGTAAAGATTGCGCGCGCCGGGAAATATCGAAGTCCCCGTATGGATCATCACCGGAAGTCCGACGGCCTGGGCTTTCTCGTACATCGCAGCGAGAGGGCCGAAACCGTCGCGATACGCATTCGGCGCAAACAATTGATGCGAGGGGTGCACCTTGAGCCCGCGGATGCCGATGTCTTTCAGCCGCTGGACTTCCGCACCGGCGTCGGGAACGAATTTCGGGTGCACGGAGCCGAACGCGAGAAGGCGCTCAGGCTTGACCGAACAATAGCGCGCAATCCAGTCGTTCACTTCCGGACCGAAGCCGATAACTTCCGGGCTGACGTAATTGATCAACCCAGCGCGCTCGATTTCAGCCTCGTCGAGGAACTTTAAGAATTCCGTCGGGCTCGCCGAGAACCTTTCAACGTCGGCGTAGTCCTTCCGGCCATGCTGAATCAATTTCAGCGCGCGCGGATCGAACTGATCGAGCGGCTGTATGTGGATATGAATATCAATGATGGGGGGCAAGTGGCGCGGTGTCCTTTACAGCGAGTCGTATTCCTCCGGATCGAAGCCGAGAACCACGCGGCCGCCGGCTAGAACCACGGGCCGGCGAATCAAGTTTGGATTTTCGGCCATCAGTCGAATCGCTTCGCCCCGATCGGGCGGATTCTCTTTCATGTTCCGTTCACGGTAAAGATCATTTCGCGTGTTGAGGAATTCTGTGTGGTCGCGCGTTCCGATAAGCTTCTCGAGTTCTTCCGCGCTCAACCGCTCTTTGTCGAGATCGCGGAAATGCAGCTCGACGGCTTTGTTTTCGAGAAACGCCCGGGCCTTTCGGCAAGTGGTGCAACTCGGCTTGTGGAGAAATTCCACAAGGCCTGCCGCGCGTCTGGAGTTCCCTTTTGCGGACTTCTTCGTTGCAGATCTCTTCCGAGCCATCTTCAGTGCCCTCAGTATCGCGGGACGAGCGGATCGATTTCTATCGACCAGCGATCGATTCCGCCGGCCATCGAACGCGCACCTTTGACGCCCTGCGATCGCAGCCAAGCTGCAGCATCGAGGCTGCGCATGCCGTGATGGCAAAACAAGACAACGTCGTCGGCGGATTCGAGCGCGGCCAGATTCGCCGGAATTTCACGCATGGGAATGAGTTTCGATCCTGCGATCCGCGTCGTGTCGTACTCCCACGACTCGCGGACATCGACGAACAGAAACTTCTCGCCGTGGTCCAGCCGCAGCTTCACTTCTTGCGGCGATACTTCAATGTTTGCAAGCGGGTCAATGGTCATCGTTCTTTCACCTGTCTCAATAACCAAAATCTGCCGGAGTCGAGTAGGCATGCTCGCGAACTCGGAGCTCATTCAAGCGCGACTTTCCAAGCTGGTCGAGATAGGCGCGTCGATCCGGTATGCGCACGACCCATTTTTCGAGCCAGTGCTCGAAATCCTCGAGCTTGCGGCTCCCTGCGTGGTACTCGGAGAAAAACTCGTGGTCGCGGCCGTAATATCCCTGCACCGGCGACGGATGCGCGCCACCGGGTTCTTGAACCACCGCGGCGGCAAGAAACCCGGGCACGAGAGTCCGGTTCGGATCTGACGCGATCACCTCTGCCGGCACAATTTCTTCCGCGATGATAATCACCTTTCGAGCAGCTCGCGCGCCATCCACGGCGACGCCAAGACTGCCCCAAATATGGGCATTCCCGAATTGATCGGCGCGCTGCACGTGCAGGATTGCCACGTCCGGGCGCAGGGCGCGAACGGCAACGAGCTTGTCCTCGTTCACAGGCGAAATGAACTCGCGCAAATTTCCGTTTTTCTTGAGCAGGTCGCTGCCAAGCGTCGAATACGTTGGCAAAAATGGAATTCCAAGCGCAGCCGCATGAAGCGCCAGCGCCATCGTGAAATTCGAATAATCCGTCATGTCAATTCGCCGCGGAATATTTTGCTCCGTCGCGCGCCGCAAGCAATAGCCAACGCCCGCCGAGACGTTGCCTACCCAAGCGGCCATGACCTTCGACACGCATCCTGCGCCGATCATTTGATCGAACAAAATGTCGGAGATCGGACCCACGACCGTCAGGTCGCGCCGTCCCTGGCGAATCAATTCATGTCCCGCAGCAAACGGAATCATCTGTTCCATCTGCGCGCCGAGAAGAACCATCGAGCCCGATGGCACATGTTGCGCGATCGCGTCGCGCATCGTCATCAGTTTGCCGGGAGCAGTCATGTTCGCGTCTAGTCGCCTGAAGCTATTTCGTCCAGAAATGATTCGGGTCGAGCGACCGCATCACCGCAAGTTCCCCGCTACTTGGCGCCGGAGTCTCAACGTGATTATCGGCGACGCGCAGCGTCCATTCTGTGTTCGCGAGGACGTCCTCGACCGCTACTCCCGGATGCGTGGACGCGAGATACGCCTCTCCATCACTCCCGTAGCGAAGCACGCCAAGCGTTGTGATCAACGCCGATGGGCCGGTGTGACCTGGAAGCCCTTGCGCCGCACGCCAACCGTTTCCTCGGCCGTAGCCTGGCGAAGTGATGTGCCCCACGCGCTCGCGCAGCCGCGATTTCTCGTGCGCGAGCAAAACGACGGTACGCTTGGCGAGCGATGCAATATCGCATGCGCCCCCCGAACCGGGGAGCCTATGCGTCTCGCCGTGACGCCCGCCCCAGGTCGAATTCAAATTCCCGAATCGATCGACCTCCGCCGCGCCGAGAAACCCGACGTGCACGCGGCCCTGTTGGAGCAAAGCCATGACGTCGAGCATTTGCCCGCACTGTGTGGCCCCCCGCAAATTTGGAGGATCCGCCATGGTGTAGAGCAGTTGAGGAGAGGGTGTCTCCCGAATCAATCCATTCTCGTAGAGTCCGACCGCGTTGGGAGCATGAGTTCGCTTTGCGACGAGAAACGCCAGCATCGGCAACCGCATGCCGACGAACACGAGCTCTCCGTCCGCGATTTCGCGCGCAGCTGCCGCGACCATCAACTCGCCGTACGTATAGCCGCGCGCGGCAATTTGAGTTTCTATTGCGGTTGACACGACTGAGTCTTGCCTTTCATCGCCGCACACCTTCGGCGGCGCGCAATTTTATCGTTCCAAGCTTATTCGACGTTACTTTCCGCGAAATTTCGGGCGGCGCTTTTCGAAGAACGCGGTCAACCCCTCGGCGCAATCCTCGGACATGAAGCACTCGACCTGCCGTTCGATTTCCTGGTCAAGTGTCCGCTCAAGCGCGGCGCGATCGGAACCGAAGAGCCGGTCCTTCACGAAACGCGCAGCCATTGGCGGCGCCGCTGCGAGCCGGGCCGCAAGCGACTGCGTTTCGTGGACGAGACGCTCGACCGGTACGACGCGGTTGTAGATTCCAAGACGCAGTGCTTCGTCCGCGGAAATCATTTCGCCGGTGTAGAAAAGCTCGGCAGCGCGCGCCGGGCCAACGAGCCGCGGCAAGAAGTAGGTCCCTCCGAAATCGGGGTAGAGGCCGATATTCGCGAAGCTTTCGCCAAACGTTGCCTGCTCGGACGCGATGCGAAAGTCGCACCCGAGCGCGAGATTTGCTCCGCCTCCCGCCGCGGGCCCATTGATCGAAGCCAGCACAGGTTTCGGAATCATGGCGAGCAGAAGAGAAATTTCTTTGCCCGAGCGGACCAGGCTTTCAAGCTCGTGGCTCGCGTTTCGAACCCGCGCATCACGAAGCAGGCCCAGGTCGCCGCCGGCGCAGAACGCGCGGCCCACTCCGGTCAGAACGATAGCGCGAACGGACGAATCGTCAGCCGCGTGACGCAGCGCGCTCACAAGCGCTTCGCCAAGTTCGATGTTCAGCGCGTTCAGTCGCTCGGGACGATTCAGGCGCAGCGTGAGCACGCTGCCTTCGCGTTCTTCAACCAACACGTTCGAGCTAGCCGCCTTGACTGCTTCCGTCACCGAACCGCCTTCCCAGTTCGCTGCTCACTCAGCCCTTCAAACTCTTCAGAAGCGCCGATAGCTTCTTGAAATAGCGCATCTTCACACCGCGCTCCGTTCCCGCATTCTGTCCGCTCGTCGAGGGAAGAACGAAAACGCGCGCTCCATAGAGCGTTTCCTTCTGCAGCCCAAGCTTGCACGTCCGGCCCGAGAAGCGCTCGTACGTAATTTTGCCGTTGAAAGCGACCACTCGCGGCTTCAGCTCTTCGAGCTTCTGCGCGAGGAGCACGCGGCCCTCGGCGAATTCCTGACGCTCGATCTCTTCAACGCCCTTCGTCGGACGCTTCACCAGGTCCGTCATTCCGACGCCAAACTCCACGAGGCGCTTGTCATCGTTGTAGCTAAGCATTTCGGGCACAACGCCGGACTCGTACAGCAGCGGCCAGAACTGATTGCCGCGGCCCGCGTAATAATGCCCTACGCGCGCCGATCGCTCGCCCGGATTGCACCCGACGATGATCAGCTTCATACCCTTCCGGAGATAATCAGGCAGCGTACGCATCCGCGTCGATCTCCCGATTCGAGCCTTCTTGGCCCGCGCTAATCCAGCGGGTCCGCTTGTGTTCTTTGAGCAGCGCCTATTTCTGGATGACCCTTGTGGGCAGTCCGTTGCCGCGACCGAATCATTCTATCGCCGTCGTGCGCCGCGGTGGGATTCTTATTATTTTTCACTTTCTCCACCGCGCGCCGCTTGGCTGGACGCGCGAGCTGCCGCGCTACCGCCCCTTAAATCGAGGTGGACGTTTCTCAACGTAAGCCTTCATTCCCTCTTTCGCGTCTTCGCTCGTAAACAGCAATTGCTGCAATTCACGTTCGAGCCCGAGCGCCTCGGCGAGCGGGAGTTCGGAGCCGGTCACGACCGCTCGCTTGATCCGCCCGACCGCAGCCGAAGCCTTGTTGGGCGGGCAGAATTGCTTTGCGTAGGCGAGCACGTCCAGCCAAAACGAACCCGGTTCGAATATGTGATGAATCAAGCGAAGCTGCAGCGCTTCCTCGAAGCCAAACGTGCGGCCCAGCGCCATCATTTCGAGCGCGCGAGATCGCTCAATCGTGCGCGACAATCGTTGCGTGCCCCCGGTGCCCGGCAACACACCGAGATTCACCTCAGGCATCCCGATCTTCCCGCCGTCTTTCTTTGCGATGCGAATGTCGCAGGCCAGCGCGACCTCGAGGCCGCCGCCTACCGTGTGCCCGTTCAACGCGGCGATGACGAGCTTCGGCGTCTGCTCGAGCCGCATCAGCGTTTCATTCGCATGCAAGCAAAAATAATATTTGTACTCCGGAGTGGCAGCCGTGAGCATCGAAATGCTCGCTCCGGCGCAGAAGAACTTTTCGCCTTTGCCGCAGAGAATGATGACGTGAACGCCAGGGTCCATCCGGGCTTTCAGGATCCCGGCGTCGAGTTGCTGCATCATTTCGTATGAGTAGGTGTTGGCCGGTGGGTCGTCGAGCTCGAGGATCGCGAGACCTTCCTCGACGCGATAATGCAGCAAGCACTTCTGTTCCGAATCGGCTGTAGTTGCCATCTTCTGTAATTCGTCTTGCGGTCTGCCATCCCCGGAGTGGCGCATCCATCTCCGGCGAAACGCGGAACGCCTTAGCATAGCGATTAACGCGAAAAACTCAAAATCCCAGCGGCCGTCCGCCGGCCTTGGCGGCCTGAGTCCGGCGCGAATTGGACGTGTGTGCTACCCTATTTGAGTGCCTGACCGTCAAAGGCAGGTAACATCCAATGAACGCACCCAAACTAGATCCGATAAATGCTGCACCACAAGCAGGGGCATCCCGCGCTGCTGCCGGGAGTGCGCCGACGCAAGCTGCGCCCGCGGACAACGAACTTGAGTTGGTGACCGCCGCGCGGAGCGGGGACGTCTCCGCTTTCGAGACCCTCGTCAACCGATACGAACGCAAGATCTTCCGGCTCGGGATGAATATCACTGGAAGTCGCGAAGACGCCGAAGACGTGATGCAGGAGGCCTTCCTGAAGGCCTACGAGCATCTCCCGGAATTTCAAGGGAACTCGCGCTTCTATACTTGGCTGGTTCGCATCGCGGTGAACCAGGCACTGATGAAGCTCCGCAAGCGCCGGCCGAACGAGACGTCGCTCGATCAGGAAATCGAGACCGGCGAGGACTCCTTCTTCCGCGATGTCGAAGACTGGGGCCCGTCGCCGGAAGAACGCTACCGGCAGGCCGAGCTTCAGGGAATTCTGTCGGAAGTAATCTCGGAACTTGATCCATCTTTTCGAATCGTTTTTCAGCTTCGTGACATCGAAGATATGTCCACCGAAGAGACCGCGGAGATCTTGAAACTCTCGGTTCCCGCGGTGAAATCCCGATTGCTCCGAGCGCGGCTAAAGCTGCGCCAAAAGCTCAATCGGTACTTTCGGCAGGGTGATCAACAGTGAAGTGCAACAACATCATAGAAGAACTTACCAACTACCTCGATAACGCTCTCGATCCGGCCCTAAGGCAAGAGCTCGAAGAACACTTGAAGAAGTGCAAGAAGTGCCGGCTGGTCGTTGATACGTGCAAGAAGACGATTGATATCTATTGCAATTCCGATCCGGTGCCCCTTCCGGATGAAACGCGCTCGCGTTTGCACAACGCGTTGCGGGAACGGTTGCAGCAGAGCCGTCGATCGGTCTAGCGCGGACGAGGCGGCCTCTGGCCGAATTGCTCCTCGTTCTCCCACAACGGGACGTGCCGTCCGATTTTCATCTCAACTGCCTTTTCATAGACGCGGCCGGCCGTCACCACGTCCTCAATCGCGATCCCATTTGACTTAAATAGCGTGATGTCATCCGGGCGCCTGCGGCCTGGCGTGCGTCCCGCGACAATTTCAGATAACTCCCGCACTGAATCCCATCTCGACGGATCGCCTTCGAACGCATGAATCAAATCACCCGCTTCCAGCTTCGACTGCGCACGCGAATCGGCCGCGATGATATCGGCGCGAAGCACTGCACCGGTGTCGAGTTCACGCTTTTGCGGAAAGTTGGCACCGATCGCGTTGATGTGAATGCCGGGGCGCAGCCAAGCGCCCTCCACGACGGGTTGCGAAGCCGTCGTGGACGTCACAAGTATGTCGGAATCCCGCACGGCCGCTGCGGCCGTATCAACCGCTTCCACCGGAATCTTCAACTGTCCGGTCATCTCGCTCGAAAACTTCGCGCGTCGCGCCGCGTCGCGCCCGAATACGCGAACGCGCTCAATCTTGCGCACGGACGCTATCGCTGATAGTTGCGTGCGTGCTTGCAGGCCCGTGCCAATCAGGCCAACTTTCGTCGCGTCCGCGCGAGCCATCAGCCGCGTCGCGACGCCGCTCGCCGCACCGGTCCGCATTTGCCCCAGGTAATCGGCTTCGATTAGCGCCAAAAGCTCGCCCGTGACGGCGTTGAACAATGGAATGATGAACCGCAATCCATCGCGCGAGCTTGAATAGATCTTCATTCCCATATACCCGCGCCGCGGGTCCGCGGCAGCCATGTAATGCAGATACGAACCACCGGGAACGTGCAGGCGCTGGCGCGAGTGCAAGACGGCGGTACCGTCGGCGAGGCGATTGAATGATTCCTCCACCGCAGCGAGCGCCAATTCCATCGTCAGCAACTGGCGCACATCCGATTCTTTGAGCAAAAGTGCCATTGGCTTCTGCCTGCCTTGCTGGGGAGAATTTTCGCAGCGGACCCCTAGAAGTTGATTCGAAACCGCAGAACGCGCGTCCCCGCGACATCAAGAACGAGAAGCTCGCCCCGCGTACTCACGGCGATCTGATATCGTCCGGTGCCGTTCTGAAGCCGGTTATCGAGTGAATCCGTCAATTTCATTTGTCCGTCGAGCGTCCAGACCTTCACTCCCCGACTGGCGGAATCCGGGGTGAAAACATATTTCGAGGTGACGCCGATTCCATATCCAGACGTAGTGGCATCACCGGCCGTGCCCGACGCCGATGCGTCTCCCCACGTGGCGACGTATTCACCATCCAAAGTGAATTTTTGCACGCGCGTACCTGAGAGATCCAAAATATAAAGATTTCCATCCGATCCAGCCACGAGCGACTCTGGAATGAAACGATCGCCGGAAACCGCCGCGGGAGCGAGCGTCTTTAGATATCGCCCGCGCGCATTGTACTCTCTGATTTCATTCTGCCCAGAGTCGGATTTGCCGACGCTCTTCCCGACGCTTACGATCACGAAAATATCGCCCGCAACATCCACAGTGATGGATTCAGGCCGCTGGTGCGGCTTCAACGGAGCGAGTAGAAAATGGCGGAACGGCTCGCCCTCCGGCGAAAAAATGAAAATCGAGTTGGCATTCGGAGAAAGAACGTAGATGCCCACTCCGGAATCCACGGCCACTCGAAATGGATCATCCGGAACGCGGTCATTGAATGAAAGCAGCGGATGCCCCCTCGGATCGAATTTCTCGATGGAACCGGTTCCCGAATCGGCGACGAAAACATTCCCCGTGAAGTCCGTGGTCAGCCATTCCGGACGGCCGAACTCCCCTGGCTCGTGACCGTGCGTTCCCCACTCGGCGAGAAACGTGAGCGGCGGCGGTGGGGGCGTTTGCGCCGTCACTTCCTCATGAGTGCATCCCGCGAGCGTCAGAGCGATAAAGCAAAGCGCGGCGGCCGAACAACGATTCGCCAGCGAATGGGAGGAGTAGTTCGCCACAAACTTAGAAATCATCTCGCACTAACGTCCTCGACTCCGGCGCTTCGCATGGCGCTCCAAATAACTTGCGTCAATCCGTCGAATCATCGTCTGGTGCAATCGATAGACGCGCTCTTCTTTTCCCGAGTCGCTCGCGGCCTCGAACCGGAACGTGGCATCGCCGCCCAGTTGCGCGGCTGGCGTCTCCAGAACCGGCATCAATCCACAGAAGTTGCTCTCGACGTACGCGGTTTCGTAGCGCTCGCGCTTTGCGCCCCAAGTGTAAGCGCGCATCGTCGTGAAATCGCAGATGTCGCCTTCGGGGCCGCGCGAACCGAATAGAATGTATTGCGGCCTCGAACCATTGGATGGATCGGCTACCCGATTCAATTCGAACCATGCCGACACTCGCATACCCGCCGAGCTCGCGTAATCCGGCAACGGCGGCGGCAAGTCCATCTGCACGAAACGCGCAACCACCCAACCGGCAATCTCACCAGCATCCTTGGCATCGGCCAGGACGAGCACCCAGTCTTGCTTCTTCGTTGTGGGAGGTTCCTGCGAGTCCGTGTCATCGTCGGATGCTTCGGCGTTACTTGCGGCTGCCGGCGCAACCGCGACGTCGAGAACCTTTCGCGCGAGGATCGCGACTTTGGTGTCGCGCCCGACCTGAAATATACGCGCACCGTCGCGGCCCGGCTCCAATCGTAAATTGCTCAGAACTTTGGTATGCGCGCGCGCTTGAACCGGCATCGCCCGCGCTTGGGTGGAAAGCGACATCATGCGCTGCCAAAGGTCTGCGGACACCACTTCGTTGGACGAGATCCATCCCTCGACGCCATTTGCGGTGCGAACGTCCGCGTTGTCGCCGGACCGGCGGATGATTTCTAGTCGGTCGCCGAAATTGACAATCTGGAGCGGCTCGCGCACTTGCGCGTTGCTGCTCCACACCGTGACTTTTCGATTGATCGCGTAAGCGGCTTCAGGCGGCGCAACGTTTCTGTGCGAGCGCCAGTACGCCACTCCGCCGACAATTGAAAGCAGGACGATGCCGAGTACGACGCGACGCATCAGGGACGAACCTCAAACGCGACGCCGCCGTTGCATACGCCAATTGTCCGCTGCGATGGAGACATTTCCTCTCCTCGATGGAATTGGTTATTCTACAACACGGCGCGCATCAACGCCGTTACACCTAAGCCGTTCTTTTCGCGCGGCTGTCTATTACTTCACGCAGCATGTCCGGCACTTTGCGACGACGAATGCGCTCTCCGCGGATCGCAATGAGCTCTTCGGGTCCGAATCTTTCGCGGTGCTCTTCGCAGCGACGGCCGCGCAGCCGAGCCAGAAGGCTCTTGCAGCAGACTCAACGCGACAATCTAAAGAACGCAGCTCCATGCGCGTCGAATGCCTCAGGATGAGCGCGAACGCGCGCGAAATTGATGCGAGCGAATCTGCTAGAATTCATCTGATTTAGGCGGCGATCTGGATCGTCTTTTTAGGGGGATTCATGCAAGTTCTCGGCAAGTTGAAGCCGCTGGCGCTACTGCTCTTGCGCTTCGGGCTTGGAATCATTTTCGTGAGCCATGGCTACCCGAAGCTTTTCGGACATACGCAGCAATGGATTGGCAATTTCCAGCACATGGGTTTTCCAGGCTACTTCGCTTACGTCTCAGGAATTCTCGAATTCTTCGGCGGATTGCTGTTGATGGCGGGACTATTTACGCAAGTTGCCGGTCTTTTACTCGCCGTTGAAATGGCGATTGCGATCTGGCGGGTGCACCTGCCCCTAGGAAGCGTTCTAGCGGTGCACAACTACGAGTTCCCGTTAGCGCTTGCGGTAGGAGCCTTCACGCTGGCAACGGTTGGCGCGGATATCCTGTCGTTCGATCACGCGATCTTCGGGTCGCGGGGCAAAGCTCCGCGCCACGGGAAGGACAAGGGCTAAGCCGTCTGTGTGCTCTGTGGCGCTGTCTGTGCCATCGGCGCCGCCGCCGGCACAGGGAGCGGGGCCACTGGCATCACAATCCAGCAAACGACGTACCCGATAACGCTAGGAAAAAACGGCACCGGGAAAATCGTAAGGAGCACCCAAAGCAGCCGTACAAGCGTCACATCCCAATCAAGATACTCCGCAACGCCTGCGCAGACCCCAGCGATTTTCACGTTCGTCGAAGAGCGCATCAAGCGCTTGCCGGTCCACGGCGCATTTCCTGCCGGCGGTATCGGCGCCTGCCGGACTCCGCAGAAATAGCAAAAATTCGAAGCGTCGGCGATTTCCCGACGGCAATTTGTACAAACCATGTTGCACCTCCCGCCAAGGTGTCTAACCTAAGATACGAACCTTGGCTTCGAAAAGTTTCCTTACATCTCTAAAACTTTACGATGTCGTCCACTGCCCGAATGATGTCTTCAGTCTGGGGCAGGATGGCATCTTCGAGTTTTGGCTGGTAGGCACAGAACGTGTCGGTTGCGGCAATGCGTCGGACTGGCGCATCCAACTCCTCGAAGAGTTCGTCGGCGATTCGCGCGGCGATCTCGGCTCCGTAACCCCATGAGCGGGTGTCCTCGTACGCGACGATCACCCGATTCGTCTTCCGCACACTCGCTGCGACCGCCTCCCAATCATACGGACTGAGCGATCGAAGATCCACAATCTCAACCGAAATTCCCTGCCGTCCGAGCTCGGCCGCGGCAACTTCCGCGCGATGCACCACCGCTCCGTAAGTGATGATACTTACGTCGCTGCCTTCGCGCACCATCCGGGCCTTCCCGAATGGAATCGTGAAATCCTTGCCTGGGTAAGGCGACCGGTTGTACGGCTGGCGATAGAGGTGCTTGTGTTCGAGAAAGAGCACGGGATCGTCCGAGCGAATCGCCGTGCGCAGCAAACCGCTTACATCGAGCGCGGTTGAAGGCATCACGACGCGCAGGCCCGGAATGTGCGTGAACGTCACTTCGCCGCACTGGCTATGGTAAATGGCGCCGCCGGTGAGATAGCCGCCAATAGCCACGCGAATCACAACTGGGCATTTGAACGCGCCGGCCGACCGCCACCGAATGGTCGCGAGCTCGTTTCGAAGTTGCATCATTGCCGGCCAGATGTAATCGAAGAACTGGATTTCGGGCACGGGTTTCAAACCGCGCAATGCCATTCCAATCGCTCTCCCGACGATGGATGCCTCGGCCAGCGGCGTATTGAACACGCGGCTGGAACCGTAGCGCCTCTGCAAGCCCGCCGTCGCTTTGAAGACGCCGCCTTTTCCCTTGACCTTTGCAAGACAGTCTTCGCGGCTTACGTCGGCGACGTCCTCGCCAAACACGAGAATCCGTTCGTCCCTCGCCATTTCGTCCGCGAGGGTTGCCGAGACCATGTCCACCATCGTCTTCGGAGCGCCGTGAAGTACGGGCTCGGACTCAAAGGATTTCGACGTCGGGTCAATGTCCGGCGAATAAACATCTACGTAAATCGAATCGGCGGCCGGCAAGGCGGCCGCCAGCGCTTTGTCCGTGGCTGCCGCAATCTCGCGATCCACGCTCGCTTCGATTTCCTCAATTTCGTGTTCTTCGAGAACACCTTCGCGCACAAGGAAAAGACTGAATTTTGGCAACGGGTCGCGTCTCGATTCGCCTTCCCTCTCGGCATCGCACTTGTAGAGCTTCTCGTCGTCAGAGAGAGAATGCGAATACGGGCGAATCACGTGTGCATGCACGAGCGCGGGCCCTCGCCGCATGCGGCAATGTTCGATCGCACGGCTGAACACGGCATAATTGCCGATCGGATCCGTGCCGTCACATTCCTCGACGTGCAGGACGGGATAATTTGCAACCAGCCGCGAAATATTTCCACCCGCAGTCTGCACTTCCACGGGAACGGAAATCGCATAGGCATTGTCTTCGACGACGAACAGCAACGGAAGTTTCCGGCCCGATGCAACGTTCAGCGCCTCGAAAAACTCTCCCTCACTCGTCGCGCCCTCGCCGCCGGATGTGTAGGTAATTTCATCGGGTTCATGCGTCACCGCGTAGCCTTGAGGACCCTTCTTCGCCTGTTCGAGCGCTTTGGGGAACTCGTCGAAGTAATAGCTGGTTTCGGCCGTGCCGATGGCTTGCACCCACTGCGTGCCCGTCGGTGACGAGCGTGTGATCAGGTGGATCTTCTGATGTCCCCAATGCGAAGGCATCTGGCGGCCGGCCGAGCTCGGCCCGTCTTTCGCGCCCACCGCTTCGAGCAGCATCTCCAGCGGCGTCATTCCGAGCATCAGCGCAAGCGCGCGATCGCGATAATACGCGTGGAACCAATCGTATCCGGGTCGAAGAAGCAAACCTGCCGCGGCGCCGATAGCTTCATGACCCGCGCCGCTTATCTGGAAGAAGATTCTATTTTGCCGCTTGAGCTGAATTTCCTTGTCGTCCAGCCGCCGCGAAAGAAACATCGTCCTGTACATCCGGATCAGGCTATCGCGGTCCAGGCCGTGGTATCTCGACGCGTCGAATCGCGCGACTTTAGTTCGTGTCTGGGACGGCATCGGTCTCCGTCGAACGCGTGAGGGTATCTTGCGGGTTCACTCGATTATAGCCAATCACAGTCAGGCGGCGCTGGAAAAGCTTGGATGATTTCCCCAACTGGCATAAATCCCGACGTGAAAAGGTGCACCACCGGAGTACGCTTAGTCAAGCGAATCGAACAGCTTCTCCATCTCGGAAAATTCGCTGTCGTCCTGGCAAATCGTCTTGCTTTTCGCGGGCTTGAACGCTTCCTCTTTCGGAATCCGATCGAGCCAGCGCTGGTACGAGAGCTTTTCGTGATCGGAAAAGTCGAGCCGGATGAGCACGCGGACCTTCTCCGCCTTTTCTGCGTCCACGCTCGTCTTTGATTTGGCGCTGGTCTTGGCGTCGCCGGCATCCGTCTTGGCGTCTGCGCCTTCTCTCTCAAATTTCATAAGGAGCTTGTTGCCCAGCCGGAAGCCTTGCTTCCAGCCCTCCACGCGGCGCCGCGCCTGTTGCGAGGCTTCCTCGTTTGTACCGAAATCGAAAACAATGAATGTATGCGCCATGCATAAGCTATAGCGGCCTTTGAGCATCCCTGTCAAGGCGCGAAGACGCGGTTGGCGGAATGTGACGCGGCCCGCGAATTTGGTATTGCGCCGGTCTCACCAGCGTGCTAGCCTCAGCGAACAAAAAGCGAAGAACAACCCAGACCCCCAAGGAGGTCGCTTGCACCAATCGTTGGCCGTTCGATCTCGCTCCACCATCGATGCGGTCCGCGATGCGTTGGGCGGCCTGGCAACACTTGACCGAACGGGCGACGTTTTGACCGCCATCAAGCACTTCCCTGCCCGTGAAGCGCAGTTTGCCCCCATGCCGGAATGGGTACGGCCTGAGCTCGCCGCTGCGTATAGCGCAAAAGGCGTCAAGCAACTCTATTCGCATCAGGCGCTGGCCGCGGACGCCGTTCGCCATGGCAAGAACGTCGTTATCGTCACGCCGACTGCCTCCGGCAAGACGCTCTGCTACAACCTGCCGGTGCTCAATGCCATTCTCGAAAATCCTGACACGCGCGCTCTCTATCTTTTCCCGACAAAAGCGCTCGCGCAGGACCAACTTGCCGAACTGCACGATCTCGCCACTCGCCTCGATGATTCGTTCGGCGTTTTCACCTACGACGGCGACACTCCCGGCGACGCCCGCAAAGCCATCCGCGAGCGCGGCCATGTGATCCTCACGAATCCCGACATGCTGCACACAGGCATCCTGCCCCACCACACGCGTTGGTTGCGGCTCTTCGAAAATTTGCACTATATCGTACTGGATGAACTCCACACCTACCGGGGAGTCTTCGGCAGCCATCTGACCAATGTTCTCCGGCGCCTTCGCCGCATCGCGAAATTTTATGGCTCAGAGCCGCAGTTCGTGTGCTCATCCGCAACCATCGCAAACCCGGGAGAGCTCGCCTCGCGGCTCACTGAATCGCGCGTCGAAGTGCTCGATGAAAATGGAGCACCTTCCGCGGAGAAGATATTCGCGTTCTACAATCCGCCGGTCGTGAATCGCAATCTCGGAATTCGCCGGAGCTATCTCAACGAAACCACACGCGTCGCAAAGGAATTTCTCGGACAGAAGCTTCAAACCATCGTGTTCGCGAACAGCCGTCTTCACACCGAAGTCCTGCTCACGTATTTGCGCCAAGCCTATCCCGCCGCCCCCGGCAGCGAAGAGCCCATCCGCGGCTATCGCGGCGGCTATCTCCCCGGTGAGCGCCGCGCCATCGAGCGTGGCTTGCGCGAAGGTCGCATCCGAGGCGTGGTTGCGACGAACGCGCTCGAGCTAGGAATCGATATCGGCTCGCTCGATGCTGCGGTAATGGCTGGCTATGCAGGAACAATCGCGTCTACGTGGCAGCGCGCCGGCCGTGCGGGACGTCGCAGCGGCGCCGCGTGCGCTGTCCTGGTCGCTTCGTCGTCGCCCCTCGATCAATTCATCGTCCAGCATCCCGATTATTTCTTCGGGCGTTCGCCGGAACATGCTTATGTCCAGCCCGACAATTTGGAGATCCTTGTCAATCATCTCAAGTGCGCCGCATTCGAATTGCCGATTTCGCCGGTCGAAAAATTTGGCGGCGGCGACGTCCAAACTCTCTGCGAGAGTCTTGCCGAAACCGGTTTCCTTCATAGGAGCGGCGAAAATTGGCACTGGGTCCAGGAAGCTTACCCTGCAGACACCGTAAGCCTGCGG
The DNA here is from genome assembly GCA_963838705.1 of uncultured Acidobacteriota bacterium. Classification (GTDB taxonomy): domain Bacteria; phylum Acidobacteriota; class Terriglobia; order Acidiferrales; family UBA7541; genus Palsa-147. The sequence continues at coordinate 1,180,550 of CAWIRU010000009.1, forward strand.
TCTGTTACTTCCGACAATTTTGTAATCGTTGATATCACCGGCAATGAAACCGCGGACGACGGAATCTCAGGCGAACCTGAAGTGATCGGCGAAGTGGACTTCTCGAGCGCGCTCACGACCGTGCATCCGAAGGCCATTTACATCCACCAGGGCCAGCAGTATCACGTCGAGAAGCTGGATTTCGATCAACGCAAAGCTTACGTCAAGCGCGTCAACGTAGACTATTTTACGGATGCGATTCGATATACGCAGGTCCGCGTTCTAGAGCTCGCCGAAGAAGACGCGATTGCGGGCCCGGCCACGCGCGTTCACGGGGACGTGTTGGTTCGCTCGCAAGTCGTCGGCTTCAAGAAAATCAAATTTTTTACGAATGAAAATATCGGCTCCGGCAAACTTGAATTGCCTGAGAACGAAATGCATACGACTGCATTTTGGATCACCCTCAACCGTTCGCTTGTCGCCAGCCTCGATTATTCGCTCTCGGACCGCCAGGCGGGCATGTTCGGCCTGCTGCGCGCTCTTGAATTCATGGCGTCGTTGCTGCTGATGTGCGACCCGCGCGATCTCGGCACGGCGATCGGCGAGCGTCCGCCGAGCCCGGAGATTAAACCTGACTGGCACGAGGAAGCCGAAGCCGCGGCGGATCCAAATCTGCCGCGCGATTTCTTCGAACCGAATCTGTATCTCTACGACGCTTATCCGGGCGGCATCGGCTTCAGCGAGCCTCTTTTCCGTGCGTATGACCTTCTGCTCCATCGCACCCGCGAGCTGATTTCCGCGTGCCCGTGCGCGAGCGGATGCCCGTCGTGTGTCGGCCCGGCAGGAGAAAAGAGCGAGGGAGCGAAGGAAGTTGCATTGACAATTCTGGCGCGTATTTCTCCGCGATCGTAGCGAAGAGTACTCGATAACGAGGCCGATGACCGAAGATCGCTTCAGCCGAATCGCTGCGCTGAAGCCCGCGAGAAAGCGGGCAGATGCGGAGCCGCGCGGCTACGTGTCCGCGATTCCTGAAGGCGCGGATCATCTCGGCCGCCTGCTCGGTGCGACGACGCAAAAAACGCGCCACGGCGAACATCTCGCCGTCCGCCGCTGGTTTTCCGACGTCGCTCCGAGCGACATCACGCTGCCAGCCTTGCGTTTGATCGTTCCCGATGCCCCGGAAGAAGCGGCCGATCAAAGCAATTGGCTTTTCCTCGATACGGAAACCACGGGACTGGCAGGGGGCACCGGCACCTACGCGTTTCTGATCGGCATCGCGTGGTGGGAAGCGGGCGGCCTTGAGGTCGAGCAATTCTTCATGCGCGACCACAGTGACGAACATTCTGTTCTCGCTGCTCTGAAGGAGCGTCTCTCCGAACGGCGCGTCCTCGTCACCTTCAACGGCAAGTCATTTGATTGGCCGCTGCTCGAAACGCGATTTCGAATGACGCGCTCGATCTCTCCCAAGGCCCCCCGCGCGCATCTTGATCTTTTGCATCCGTCGAGGCACATTTGGCGCGCGCGAATTGGTTCGGTTCGCCTCTCTGAACTCGAACGCTACGTCCTCGGCCGAAATCGCGGCCACGACATCGTGTCTGATTTGATCCCCCAAATCTATTTCGATTATCTGCGGGGTGGTTGTGCAGAACAGCTTGTCCCCGTTTTCTACCACAATCAGATGGACCTCGTTGGACTCGCCGCGCTATCCGGGCGTGTCTTTTCGCTCCTGGCCTCCCCGGAGTTGGAAGGCAGAGACGCTCTCGAGGTATTCGGCGTGTCAAGAATTTGCGACCGGCGCGGAGAATCGTCGCGGGCGCGCGATCTCTACACTCACGCGATCGCCAGGGAATTGCCGGAGCCCGCAGATGGCGCCGCTCGGGCCGCGCTTGCGCGCCTGGCAAAACGCGAAGGTGACTTTGCGCGCGCCACGTCGCTCTGGATGGAGCTGCGCGGAATCTCACGCGAGGGCCTGGAAGCCTACGTCGAGCTCGCAAAATACTACGAACACCGGGCGCGACGCCCCGAACGCGCCGCCGAGTTGGTCGGCGAAGCGCTCACGGAGTTGCGGCGCACTCGAAACATCGGCTTCGTTTCCCCGGAACGCGCCAGAAGATGGCGAACCGAGCTCGGAAAGCGCCTTGACCGGCTGCATGGCAAATGCGCAATGCTGCACGACGAGTCTCCCTTACAGGCCAATTTGACTGAATCGCCCGGCTTCGTCGCCGAATCGAAATAATGTCACCAGCGTGAGTTTTGGCCGCGCGAATCGGATGGCGCGAGTCCCTTGCGCCAGCGAGACTTGCTAACGGAGGAACACATGGCGAGCATCAGTGACGCCTACTTCAAAACAGAATTGGAAACTCGACGGCAGCGCCTTGCGGCGGCGATAAAAAGCTCGCCCGATGAAGATCTCGCGGGTCTGCTCGCCGAAGTGGATTCGGCTCTTGAACGCGTCAAGGCCGGCACATTCGGGATTTGCGAGACCTGCCACGACACGGTCGAATTTGACCGCCTGACTGCCGATCCTCTCATCCGCTTCTGTCTCGACCATCTATCCGAGAAGGAACGCCGCGCCCTGGAGCGCGATATGGAAACTGCAGCCAGCATCCAGAGATCGCTGCTGCCACCGGAAGAGATTCGATCTTCTGGCTGGCATTTCCACTATCGGTACAAACCGGCAGGGCTTGTCAGCGGCGATTACTGCGACGTGATTCAGTCCAGCAACGGCGACGGGGCGATCGTATTCCTGCTCGGCGATGTCACCGGCAAGGGCATCTCGGCTTCCATGCTGATGGCGCACTTGCACGCGATGTTTCGCAGCCTGATTCCGCTCAAACGGCCCATCGCTCAGGTCCTCGAGGTCGCGAATCGCCTCTTCTGCGAGAGCACAATTCACGGGCTTTACGCTACTCTCGTGTGCGGCCGCGCGAGCCGAAACGGCGACGTGGAAATCGGGAGCGCCGGGCACCCGCCCGTCTGGGTCGCGGGCTGCAAGAACGCCAAAGCCATTGACTCTACCGGCATGCCGCTCGGAATGTTTTCTTCGTCGAAATATACGACCGAGGCACTGCGACTCGAACCGGCTCAGAGTTTGGTGCTCTACACAGACGGGCTCTCGGAATCGCGCAGCAATGATGGAGTTGAATATGGTGAAAAAAGGCTGCGCGAATTCGTGGAGACCCAATACCACTTGAATCCGGTCGAACTTTCCGCGGCTTTTTTGAGCGATCTCCAAGCCTATTCCGCAGACGGTCAGCCGGCGGACGATTTGACGCTGATGGTAATTCGCCGCACGGATTCGTAGCCGCCAAAAGCTAGCGAGTCGCTGCGGCGAGGTTCGAGGCCGCGGGGTGCCCGGTGCGTTCGGTCATCGTGGGCTTGACCGGCGGCTCGACTTCCGCAGGCGCAGGTGGCCAGCCGATTGCCCGATTGATCTTGTCGAAAGTGTCGCGGTCGGCCTGTTCGACTGACAGACAGTCGCTTGCTACGCACCGCAGGAACACCTTTCCCGACTCGGTTTTGAATTGGAAGAAGTTCGGGCGCCTCAGCAGCTCGACTCGAGTTTTGTGCTTGAACTCGAGCGCTTCGCTGTACTTCCCGAAGAACAGGGCGGCGTCGTCAGCATTGTTCATGTGGAAACGAATGATCAGCGAAGTGATTTTTGACTTTTGGTCCTCGAAGACGGAATAACGGTCACCCGCCCAGAAAGGCGCATTCTGCTTCGCCAATTCCTCCCCAATAAATTGCTTCAGCACCTCCTCCAAACCAAATTCACCCAGGACGTTTTCCTCGAGCAGCTTCCAACTCGGAGGAACGATGCCGCTCCATTTCGGCAGAGTGACAGCTTCCGGCTTCACTCCCTTGAGGTACAGTTGCGGATGAATGATTTGCTGGCTCGAAACCGGCGGATTTTCAAATACCTTTGGCAGGTCCTTCCAGCCCGTATTCGCCTTCAAGAACTCCTGTGTGAATGCCGTCCCGGCGAGATACGGGAACAGCAGTTCGTCGCGGATGACCGCCGGCGCCTTCGAAAGATGAGGGTCCTTCTCCATCTCGCTCACTGCGCCTTGCCGTATGATTTCGGTGACGTCCGGGAGATCCCGCACGGAAATCTTCTGGTCGAGCAGCGAATAATCGATCATCGCCGCAATCGCGGAGCCTTCGCTCACCGAATCCCGCGCCAGTTCGGCGTCATCATTCGGCCGTGCGGCTTTGATCCAATCGTCCAATCGAAACGATTGGTCCACCAGCGCGTGAGTCAGTTCGTGCGCCATCACGCTCCGCTGCTCATCGACAGGAATCCAGTCGGCAATGTAGAATTCCTTTGCCTTGGCGTCATAAAGCCCGGCGACCTGGTCGGTGAGCACGTCGAGCATAAATGCATCCAAGGGAAAGTTGGGGGGTATCAGTCCAAAGGCTTCTAAGGCCTTTTGGTCCGCGTAGCGTTGCTCCTGGCTCTTGTCTTCCTGATCCTCGCGGATCAAGTATTCCCGGATTTCTTTTTTTGAGCGAAGGCTTTTCTTGAGTGGCGACTTCACGGGAAGGTCGAGAAGCTGGCTCATCTGAGCCAGAACTTCATCGGCGGTTTTGAGAAATTCGGGGCCGCCATGTTCAACTGCTTGTGGCGGTGCAATCGCCGCGTGAGGGGAACCCGGCGAGTCTTGCGTTCCTGCAAATGAATGAGCCCTTGGCGCATCCAATGCGATCAGCGCTGCGAGTGAAACGGCAATTGCGGCAAGCGTGCGCTGCCAGCGCCTCATGAAGGTCGGGCCCTCGATTCCATAGGATCGGAATTCAGAATATCAGGTTTTCAGGCTAAACCTGGCGAAGGCTTTTAGCCGAAAAGTGGATACTGCGGCTGGTATGAGTGTTCCGTTAACAGAACAGCACCTTAGCCATCTGTTATAATCCCCGGACGCTTCCCGGCCCGCGATGTCTGTAGGAGAACTCATGCAGCCCGGGTCATGTCTGAGACAAGTGCGAGAACGGCTGGGGCTCACATATCGCGATGTCGAACAGTCCAGCTACGAGCTTGCGAGCAAGCACGGCCGTCCGGAATTTATCATTCATATCAGCCGGCTGGCGGATATCGAAAACGCGGATGTGACGCCGACGTTGCACAAACTCTACACGCTGTGCACGCTCTACCACCTGGACGTTTTCGAGGTTTGCCAGTGGTACAACATTCCGCTCGACGAGCACTTCCGGGACAGCTTTGCTCACGGCACCAAGAATACGCACCTTGGAACTCCGCCCCGTAGGCTGCGGCTCCCCCTGCGATTTGATCCCGCATTCGATGCTCGCCGCACCGACAGCCTTACGCGGATTGTCGATTCATGGAAAAACTTCGAGGGCGCGCTCCTCAACGGGACAAAGCACCGCTACGGCTATATCGGCACCGAAGACCGCTGGATGGATCCGCTGGTGCGGCCAGGATCGCTCGTCCTGATCGACCCTGCCTTGCAAACGGTTGAGGAGGGAGGCTGGCGCAGTGAACATGACAGGCCCTTGTATTTCGTGGATTTCAGGCGCGGGTACAGGTGTTCGTGGTGCTCGCTCGATCGGGGAAGACTGATTCTGCAGCCGCACCCTTTGTCGCCGTCCGTCCCGGAATGCCATCGCTATCCTGAAGAGGCTGAAATCGTGGGGCGGGTTGTAGGCATCGCTATGCGACTGCCGGGACCATAGCTGCGTCTGTCACCACCAGTTCGAGCAAAGCCCGTAGATTTGCGCAAAATAAATCGCGCAAGTATTCCGGCACGCCGAATGGCATGAGCATCCTGTAGACTTCAAGTTCGAGCCACCTCGCCGCAATCTGATCGGGCTCGCCCTCCATACCCGCAAAGCAATACCGCAAATCCGATTCCAGCCGCTCGAGAGGCATTTCCAGCAGCTTCTGAAATACCTGTTCGTGGCAGTAACGAAGCGCGCCGTCAACGCCGGATTCGGAATAAATCGTCTCAAGGCCCTCGTGACAGTATTTCCCTGAAGAAATATCGCGCAGCAGCGCGATGTGGATCAGCCTGCCGAATTCGCTCGGGATCGCGGCAAGCGTCCGAGAGCAAAAATCATCGACGATCGGCTGGTTCAGCTCGAATTTTTCCCACGAGTCCATTTTCCCGCCTGTTCCGATTTCTGAACGTTTTGTGTGTCTGCGCTCGCTTCCTGCTCGCGCGTGAAACGATGCCCGTCATGCGCTGCCAAGGAGGCGGCCCAATCATGAAAACAAAAGCCACGGTTCTTCTCAGCCTAGCCGCGCTGTTGATGCTACTCCCGGTAGTCAGCGCCGTCAACGTACAATCGGTAAATGGCCCAACCCTATCCGCGGACGGAGGCGTTGCTCCCCCACCGCCGTTTCCTCCGATGACTCCTGGGATCGCAAGCTAAAAGCAACGGCACGGTATCGAGAGTCAAAGGCGTCCGGTATCGGGAGCCGGGCGCGTCATAGTTTACCGGAATGCTAATAAGATGCTATGATGAAACCCGGCTCCCATGTTTCTTTCCTGGTTTCAAAATGGTCGCGATGTCGCGGTGATGCTTCTTGAAGTCGCCGTAGCCGTCCTCGCGGTGCGCCAGGGCCTCTACCGCAGGCTGCCCGTGTTTACCGCCTATTTGATCTCCGTCGTCGTGGTCGAAATCATCCGTTTGAGTATCATCGCGAAGCTCGGCTTCAACTCTAAACCCTATTTCTGGAGTTACTGGCTAACTCAGGGGTTTTTCATTACTCTGAGAGCCGTCGTCGTCTGTGAGATCTGCCGCAAGGTCCTCGGCCAAAACTTGGGAATTTGGCGCCTTTGCAAAATCATCCTGTGTGGCGTGGCCGGAATTCTTGTTGCGAAAGCGGCGTTCGCGGCCTGGCACAATCAAAGTCACATCGCCGCATTGATAACATACCTCGAGAGAGACCTCGAGCTCGCGATTCTGGGCACGCTCATATTCGCGTTCCTGTTTACCCGATATTACATGATTCGTATTGACCGGGTGATCGCTTTGGTTTCTGCGGGGTTGCTCTTCTATTCAGCGGTGCAGGTCGCCAATCACGAGTTCATTTCTGTTTTCACAGCCGGATTCTATCCGTTGTACTCGATAATTGTCGTCAATTCGTTCGCGATTTCGATGTTGTTCTGGCTGGCAGCCGTATTGAGGCCGGTTCCCGCCGAAGCTCCTGCGACCACCATGCTGAGACCGCAAGCGTACGCGGAGGTTATGCCCGAAGTGAATCTTCGCTTGCGAGAGTTGAATTCGCGGCTGCTGGAGATCCTCCGATGATGCTCGGACCAATCTTTTTCGCCGCTCTGGCATTCGTGCTTCTTCTCGTCGGTCTTGGATTGCTCGTTCGGCCTCTCGAGGCTGAGTCCAAGCTGCGGCCAATCGGGGGAGTTAATCTGGGATGGCTCTCAGCAAAGCATTTCCGGCATCTCGCCCAGATCCGCCGTTCTCTTACGAACGAAGATCGACTTTTCATCGACAGCCGGCTTCCGGAAGGCAGCGCAAAGAGACTCCGCGTCGAGCGGCGGACGGCACTCCGCAAGTACCTCGTCGGCATTGGCCAGGATTTCGCGTGCCTCGATCGTCTCGCCCGCGAAGTCGCATCGCTGTCCCCCCGAGTCGAGCATCGTCAGGAGACCGAGCGTCTCTTCCTCGAAATCCGCTTTCGGATTCTTTACCGCATCGCGCAGTTCCGCCTCGGGACCGCGGGGAGTTTGCCCTTCGATGCTGTCGCCCAGCTCAGCGGCATCGTCGGTGGACTGTCGCGCCAAGTGGAGACAATGATGGCGGCACTGCAGGCGCTCACCGCTGAAGGGCCAGCGCAAAACCTCTCCTAGTTGTAACCATCCGCTCCGCGAGCGTCCGCCACCGAGTCGACTTTGAGACGACGACTTCGACCGTCGCACCATGAGAATTTCCATAGCGATTATTCCTAGCGTGAGACGGAACGCCCGCCAGCGGTACTCACGTTCGGATCTATAAAGAACGGCTAAAGCACAAATAATAAGCAAGTTAAATGAGCCTGGAAACTTTCAGAGAATGGTACTAGCACTGGCAGTCTGGGTGCACTTTCTTTCACCGGGTACTGAGAAACTTTCTAGGGGCGGACAGGTGCGCGCTGGCGAATTCAGCGAAGCCTGACCGCAAGTGAGCGAGGCCAATCCCGTGCTGAACGAGCGAATCCTCATTGCGGATGACGAAGAAGCCATCCGCGAAGTGATTTCAACCCTTCTGGAAGCCAAAGGCTACCAGTGCGACATCGCCTCGAACGGGCAAGTCGCGCTCGATCAGTTCAAGAAGCAGCCGCCATCGCTCGTGCTGAGCGATATCGTCATGCCGGAAATGGACGGCCTGAAGTTGCTCGCACAGCTTCGGGAACTGGATCCCGATGTCCCAATCATCATGGTGACGGCGATGCACGATATCGCCATCGCCCTCGAAGCGATCCGCAATGGCGCTTACGATTACATCCTGAAGCCATTCGAGAAAGATCAACTCTATATGAGCGTCGGCCGGGCGCTCGAGCACCGGCGGCTGGTAATGGAAAATCGCTCGTATCAAAGCGACCTGGAACAACTGGTGGCGGAGCGAACGCAGCAACTTTCTCTCGCATTGCGCGATCTTGAACAGTCTTACGACCACACCCTTGAAGCCCTCGGCGGCGCGCTCGACGCCAAAGACGCCGAAACAGAAGGCCATTGCCAACGCGTTACGGCGTTCACAATCCGGATGGCCGAATCAATGGGCGTGGATAAGGTCGCGCTGCGGCACATCGCCCGCGGCGCCTTTTTGCACGACATCGGCAAGATGGGAATTCCTGATTCAATCCTTCGCAAGCCCGGTCCGCTGACCCCCGACGAGCGCACGGTGATGCGCCGCCATTGCGACATCGGTTACGACGTGCTGAAGCGAATTCCCTTCCTCAAGGAAGCAGCGGAAATCGTCCTCACTCATCAGGAGTGCTTCGACGGCACCGGCTACCCGCAAGGTCTCAAAGGCGAGGATATTCCCATCGGTTCCCGGATATTCGCCGTTGCGGATACTCTGGATGCGATGATTTCAGACCGGCCGTATCGCAAGGCGCTGCCAATCTCCGTCGCCCGCGAGGAAATTCGCAAGAATGCGGGCACGCAATTTGATCCCCGAGTCGTCGCCGTCTTCCTGTCCGTTCCTGACCGCATCTGGATGGATCTGCACGACAATACCGTCGATCCGTTCCAATTGATGCATAACGAACGAGTCTGACTCGCGGCACCGCTCTCAATCCCTGCGGCATCGGCTGATTATCTCTGCCCAATGTGTTTGAGCGCACTTGCGTGCTCGCGTGAAGGCAGTTAGTATTCGCACTGGAGGACGTCCGGATGGCGTTGGTGGCGATCAAGACATCGAGTAACACCGGATACTGCGACTGCATCCACGGCTGCTATGAACTCGCCAGCCTTCGCGATGAAGACACGGGCAAGGTCTATTGCCCGGCGTGCGCCAAGGATCACGTCGAGATGAACCGCGGGCTCGGAATCCCCCAGCCGCCGCCGTCGAAGCTTGAAGCCGACGCAACCTCCCCCGCGGTCTCCGAATCCCCCCTGCCGGCGGACCCGCCTGGACGGCTTCGATAGCGCATTCCCTGCACGTTTCTGATTTCCTTCGGATTACTGCCTGAAAGTGAAAGGCCGGGAGTCGTGTCGCTGGAGTGAGCCGGCGCGCTGCGTTCGTATACGGCGATCTACGCGCAACTCGGCAATATCGCGCGGCGCAATCCGCTAAGATCAGCCTAAATCAGTGAGGCCGGAGATTCAGAACCCGAATGCTGTCCGGAAAGAACATGATCAGCATCATGCAGATGCAAAAGACCATCGCAGGAATAAGCAACAGAAACAACCCGAGGTGCTCGAACCGCAAGTGCATGAAGTAAGACACGATCAGCGCGCTCTTGATGAGCGACAATCCCACAAGAATCGTAAGCATTAACGCCGGGTGCAGACGCAAGTATGCGAGGAAGACTTCTATGGCCGTCAAGATGAGGAGCCAAGACCATACATGCACGAACAGTTTGGTGCTACCGACGGGGTGAGCCTTTTCGTTATCCTCGATGGCAGCTTCGTATGAATTCATTAGCTCGCTCCTATCCTTTGAGGCTGACCGACATCAAGTACACCAGCGGGAAAATGAACATCCAGACCAGGTCCACGAAGTGCCAATAGAGGCCGCTCACTTCCACGTCCACCGGTTTGAATTTTCCGTTTCCAAATCCCCACGCGACCACCGCGAGGTACCCGACGCCGATCGTCACGTGCAGCATATGCAGGCCCGTTAGTCCGAAGAATGTGCCGCCGAACAAGGGCACGCCCCACGGGTTCGACCACGGCGTGACGTGATCCACAACCATGAGCGTGTACCATTCCGTGGCATGAATGACGACGAAGGCCGCGCCGAAGAGCATCGTCAGCCCGAGGTAGCGCAGCGTCTTCTTGCGATCGCCGCGATGCGCCGCTGCAACTCCCAACACCATCGTCAAGCTGCTGCTGAGGAGAATCAGTGTCATCAGCGTGGACTTTGCGATCGCCGGCCAGATTTCGAACGGCCGCGGCCAATCCGGATTCGACAGCCGCACGTATGCATACGCGACAAGCAGCGCCGAAAAGGTCAACGAGTCCGAGATGATGAAAAGCCACATCCCGAGCTTTTTCGAGTTGATCGCGAACGGCGATGCGCCGCCCGACCACGGTGTCGAGAGAATGCCCTCAGTTTCCGAATGGCTCACGTCTCACCGTCCCAGGAGCAGAAGTAAGAAAATGAATACCCACAAACCGTCCATAAAATGCCAGTACATCGCTGCAATCGTCGTTGCCGTTCCCTGCGTCAGTCGCCGCATCGGCAACACGGCCACCCAGAAGAGCGCGAGCACTCCGCCGAGAAGATGCAGCCCGTGCGCGGCGGTGAACACGTAAAAAAAGCTGCTGCTCGGGTTCGTCGCCAGGAACACTCCGGCTTTCTCCAATTGCCTCCACGCCACGAACTGACCGACGAGAAAAAGAAATCCGAGCGCACTGGTGACCAGCCACCAGTGGCGGAAAGCTGACTTATCGCCTTGCAGAAATCGCTTCCGGGAGAAACTTAGAGTAAAACTGCTGAGAATGAGCACCGCCGTGTTCACCCAAAGTATTCGCGGCACTTCAAACGGGCGCCAGTCATTCGACGTACCTTTTCGCACGATGTACGCGCTCACGAGCGCCATGAAGAACATTAAGATGCCACCGAGCGCGACGGTCATCCCCGTGATGTATGTGCGCTGAGGAACGGCCGATCCGCCTGCGCCGCCATCGTTCCCGCCCCCACCGCCATCACCGCCGGGAGGTTTGCCGCCTCCGCCACGCCCGCGACCGCGGCCCGGACCGATAATCTTGATTTCGTCAGTGACTGTTACTGTCGGCATGTTCGTTCTCTACTTTGTCCGGCGAACTTGTTCCGGCGTAAGATTCTGCGGCACGTAATCTTCCTCGACGCCAGGAACGCTGAATTCGTACGGACCACGATAGACACTCGGATAGTGGCCCGCAAAATTGTCGTGGGGCGGCGGTGTGGCCGTCGTCCACTCCAACGTGGTTGCGTTCCACGGATTGTCGCTCGCTTTGGCGCCGAACTTCAGGCTCCAGAAAAAATTAAAGAGAAAGACGAGTTGAATCCCCGCCGTGGTAAACGCCGCGATCGAAATGAAATGATGCAACGGCTGGAGGCTGGCCAGGTATTGCACGCCCGTATAGTCGGAATAACGGCGAATGCCGCCGGCAATCCCAAGGAAATGCATCGGCATGAAGATGCAATATGCCCCAGCAAAAGTAACCCAAAAATGAAGTTTCCCGAGCCCTTCGCTCAGCATCCTGCCGAACATTTTTGGATACCAGAAGTAGGTGGCCGCAAAGATTCCGAAAATCGCGGCAACGCCCATCACCAGGTGGAAGTGAGCGACCACGTAATACGTCGCGTGCAAGCGGTTGTCCACCGATGGCTGCGCGAGGAACAGCCCCGAAAGGCCGCCGCTGACGAACAGCGATACGAACCCGATGGCGAAAAGCATCGGCGTCTTCAGTTGGATCCTCGCGCCCCACAACGTGCCCAACCAATTGAAAGTCTTGATGGCCGATGGCACGCCGATTGACATCGTCAGGACCGAGAACGCAAATCCCGAATACGGGCTCATCCCGCTGACGAACATGTGATGGCCCCAAACCATGAACCCGAGGAAACCGATCGCACTCATCGCGTAAGCCATCGCGCGATAGCCATATATCGGCTTCCGAGAGAATGTTGAGAGGATGTGTGACGCCACGCCCATGCCCGGCAGAATCGCGATGTAAACCTCCGGATGGCCGAAGAACCAGAATAAGTGCTGCCAAAGAAGCGGCGATCCGCCTTTGTGGTTCAGCAACGTATCGCTGACGATTTCGTTCGCGGGCACGAAGAAGCTCGTTCCCGCTGAACGGTCCAGCAGTAACAAGACGCCCGCCGCCAGAAGAACGCCAAACGCGAGCAAGCCGAGAATCGCGGTTATGAACCACGCCCACACCGTCAGCGGCATGCGCATCAAAGACATCCCCGGCGCGCGGAGATCGATTGTCGTCGCAATGAAATTCAGCGCTCCCATCAACGACGCGAGGCAGAAAAGCGCGATGCTCACGATCCACAACGTTTGCCCGAGGCCTTCGCCCGGCCCGGTTATTTCGCCGAGTCCGCTAAGCGGCGCATACGCCGTCCAGCCGCTGATCGGCGAACCGCCGGGGACAAAGAATGCCGCGATCAGCGCGACAAACGCGAGAAACGTCACCCAAAACGACAGCATATTGATATGCGGAAACGCCATGTCCGCGGCGCCAATTTGAATGGGAAGGAAGTAGTTCCCGAATCCGCTTTGCGGCGCCGTCGTCAGCACGAAGAACACCATGATCGTGCCGTGCATCGTCACCAGCGCCAGATATTGCTCGGGCGTCATAATGGCGCCCGTGAAAGGCAGATGCGCGCCCGGCCAAACCAGGTGAAATCGCATCAGCACCGAAAGCACGATGCCAATCACCACCGCGACGAGGGCCAGCAGGTAATACTGGATGCCGATTACTTTGTGGTCGACGCTGAAAATATACTTGCGGATGAACCCGGTCGGCGCGTGCATGGCGTGCGCCGATTCGGCATGCGAACTCATTCGTGGCCTCCTGACTTCCCGCAACCGCTCACTGGCCTGACGCCTGTTGCTTCAGAAAATCTTGATAATCGGAATCCGAGACGACATTCAAGACGCTCCGCATCCGGTAATGTCCCAAGCCGCACAATTGCGTGCACACAATTTCGTACTGCCCGATCTTCGTCGCCGTGAAATGGATGGGAATCTCTATGCCCGGCACGGCGTCCTGCTGCAAACGAAGCTCGCGCACGTAGAAATTGTGGATGACGTCCTGCGACCGAAGATCGAGCTCGACTTGACGGTTCACCGGCACTGTCAGAGTCGGAACAATGATGTCGTCTTTCGCAGCGGGATCTGTCAAATCAAGCCCGATCGGATTCCCCGACGACGCGCTGACAAGTTTCGGATCCAGGCGCCCGAATTTTCCGTCGGGGCCCGGATATCGGAAATTGAATACAAACTGGTTCTCGGTGACCTCGATTTTGATCGCATCCGGCGCTGCAGGTTCGAAGCGCGTCTCGGCCCAGGCCTTACGTCCAAGAATCCCGACGCCCAGGAACACGATTATGGTTGCCGAAGTCCAGATCATCTCGAGGGTGTTATTGCCGCGAGTAAATTGCGCGCGCTGGCCCTTGTCGCGGTACCGAAACACCGCGTAGGCCAACCCGATCTGCGACAAAATGAAAACGACGGCCGTCATGTAAAGCGTCAAATCGTATTGCTTGTCAATCAATTCGCCGTTGGCCGTAATCGGCGGCGGGGCCTGAAATCGCTTATCGGTGAAGTAGTAGACCGTCAAAACCACCATGACCACAATCAAAAGCGACAACAACGCGGCTGTCGCTGCCGAACCCTTCGTGCGAACTCTGCTCTGCATCGGTTTCGCTCCCGATTCAATCGCTATCAATATCAGAAGAAACATGCTCCTGAGGACCCGCCTTCGCGAGACTGCGTATCATATCCAACCACGCACGAATTTCAAGGAACATTGTGTTTCGCAAGTGAAAGATTCCGCCATTTGAATCCGGCCCGCTTGACATCCTCATCGAGGCAACACAGACTCCCCCGCTGAGACCGCCGCAATTGGCGTTTCACTCGGGCGCGTGACAGGCCTCGAATGTCGTGATGGAGGTTTCGATGAAAATGATTCGACTTTCCGCGTTCACCCTTCTCGCGCTGGCCCTTGGACTCACGCCGGCGAATCACGGCCGAGCCGCACGCGCCGCGCAGCCCGCTGCACCGTCGCAGTCGAGTCTAAATTTCGTACTCGTTGCGCACAGCGGTGCGGGCGATTACAGCCACGCTACACCGGCCATGATCGAGGCGCGCCGCACGGCAATGGTCAAGGCGATTCAGAGCGGCTACGCGATTCTCTCGCACGGCGGATCGAGCCTCGATGCCGTCGAAGCCACGATTCGCGTCATGGAAGATGCCGGCCTGTTCGACGCGGGCCGCGGCGGCTACTACACTCGCGACGGCATTCCGGAACTCGATGCGTCCATCATGGATGGACGCACTCTCGCCGCCGGCTCGGTGGCCTCCGTGAAACATATCGCCAATCCGATCCACCTGGCGCGGCTGGTAATGGAGAAAACTCCCCACGTTATGCTCGTAGGCGACGGCGCTGAGCGATTCGCGCAATCCCAGGGCATTGAGCTGGTCTCGCCGTTCTACTTCTACAACGAGCATTTGTGGCAGATGTACGAGCGCGCGAAGTCGGAAGAAGAAAAGAAGAAGACATCGGAGCTTCTGAGCGACCAGGAGCACGGCACAGTCGGCGTCGTTGCGCTTGACCAATCTGGCAACCTCGCGGCGGGCACCTCGACCGGCGGGACGGAACTGAAGATGCCGGGGCGCGTCGGTGATTCGCCAATCATTGGCGCGGGCACTTATGCCAATAATCAGAGCTGCGCCGTTTCCGGCACGGGCGTCGGTGAGTTCTATATCCGCAATGTCGTCGCAGCCGACATCTGCGAACGCGTGCGGTACCTCCACGTCTCGCTCGAGCAGGCGGCCGACGACGTGGTGATGAAAGAGCTCGTCGAGCAGAAAGGCGAAGGCGGCATCATCGCCCTCGACCCGCACGGCAACGTCGCCACGACCTACAACACGACCGGCATGATGACCGGCACCGTTCGCTCAGACGGAAAAATAACGATGAAGGGATGGAGCAAGACGGCCGAACCCATGACATTTCCCGCGTCGAATTAGCCTACAGACGGACTGGCAGCTGGCGATTGCACCGAATCTATTCGCAACGCTCTGGCTCGTTGCAACGTGCGCGCCTGATTCATCTTGACAGGTGCCGAGGTTCATTTTATCGTTTGTTTTTGACATGAAACCGCGGGCGCATCGGCACCACCATCATCACGGCCACACGCCGCGCCCGGTGAGGTCTGTATAGAGTCGAGATAAAACAAAGCACTCTTCAGCCCGCTGGCGCAAATGTTCCAGCGGGCTTTTTCATTTAGGAGGCGGCATGGAACTCCGATTCGACAAAGGCGGCGGCTTGCTCCCGGTCATCATCCAGGACGCAGGCACGAGCGAAGTGCTGATGCTTGGCTTCATGAATCTCGAGGCATTCGAAGAAACGCGCCGCACCGGCGAAGTGGTTTTCTTCAGCCGCACCCGAAATCGCCTGTGGAAGAAAGGCGAGCAGAGCGGCCACGTTCTCAAACTGCGCGAAATGCGAGTCGATTGCGATTCCGACGCGCTCCTATTGCGTGTTGAGGCTCTCGGTCCCGGCGTTTGCCATGAGGGATATCGAAGCTGCTTCTTCCGCCGGTTTGAAGCGGACGGCGGCGCTGTGATTGTCGAAGAACGCAAGTTCGACCCCGCGCGCGTTTACGCGCAAGAGACAAAAAAATGAGCGTGCTGAAGCTCGGTATTCCAAAAGGCAGCTTGCAGGACGCGACGATCGATCTCTTCGCACGCGCGGGCTGGCGGATCACCGTCAATTCGCGGAGTTACGCGCCGGCGATTGATGACGTTGAAATTGAATGCCTAATGGTGCGCGCGCAGGAAATGGCGCGTTACGTCGAGAATGGCGCGCTCGATGCCGGCATCACCGGCCGGGATTGGGTGCTCGAGACAGGCGCAAACGTCTCCGAAATCGCCGAGTTGATTTACGCGAAGCAGCGGCTCGCGCGCGTTCGATGGGTTCTCGCCGTTCCCGAAGACGCTCCGGTGCAAAGCGTGCGCGAGCTCGAAGGCAAAGTCATCGCGACTGAGGTCGTGCAAATCACTCAACAATACTTGCAACGCCACGGGGTGCGCGCGCGCGTCGAATTTTCGTGGGGCGCGACCGAAGTGAAAGTGCCGCGACTCGCCGACGCCATCGTCGAAGTCACGGAAACCGGATCGTCCCTGCGCGCCAATCGGCTTCGCATCCTGGATACGGTCCTCGAGTCCGCGACCGTCTTCATCATGAATCATGAGGCGGCCGACGATGCGTGGAAACGTGAAAAATCGCAAAATCTAATCGTGATGCTTCAAGGCGCAATCGCCGCCGCGAGCAAAGTAGGCCTGATGCTGAATGTCCGCCGCGAAGATTTGCCCGGCGTGTTGAATGTGCTGCCCGCTCTGAAAAATCCGACAATTTCGACGCTCAGCGATCCCGAGTGGGTTGCGGTCAACACGATCATCGAGGAATCCGTGGTTCGGCAGCTCCTGCCAAAGTTGAAAACGGCCAAGGCGCAGGGCATCGTCGAGTATCCTTTGAACAAGATAGTGCTCTGATGAGAATCGTTCGACTCACACCGAATGTGAAAAAAGCGCTTCTGGCCTCGCGACAGCGGCGAGACGCTGGCGCCGAGCGCGTCGCCGCAAAAATCGTGGACGATCTGCGAAAGCGTGGTGATGCGGCTCTCTTTGCATGGACGAAGCGCCTCGACGGCACAGATTTGCGGCGAGTCGGCGTTTGGATCACGTCGCGCGAGCTGCGAGCGGCGCGAATTCAGGTCAGCGGCGATTTCATCAGAGCCATTCAGCACTCATCGAGTAACATTCGCCGCGTCGCGCAATCACAATTGCCCACGAAGATGACTCTGAAAGTCGAGCCAGGCGTCACGATCACGCAATTGGTGCGCCCGATCGAGTCCATCGGTTGCTACATCCCCGGTGGCCGATTCGCATTGGTCTCGACGCTTCTGATGACCGTGATTCCGGCCCAAGTGGCGGGCGTGAAGCGAATCAGAGTCGTATGCCCACGGCCCAACTCCGAACTGCTCGCGGCGGCCGCGATGCTCGGCATCACCGAAATCGCGCGAATCGGCGGCGCGCAGGCGATTGCCGCGCTTGCATACGGCACGCGCAGTATTCCACGGGTGGAGAAAATCTTCGGGCCCGGCAACCGTTTTGTGACCGCCGCGAAGCAATTGGTCAGCGCCGATTGTGCCATTGACCTGCCCGCTGGACCGACAGAGGCAATCGTGCTGGCAACCAGCGGCAACGCACGCTGGATCGCGGCGGATTTGCTCGCACAGGCGGAACACGCGCCCGATGCCGGAAGTTTTCTCGTGACGACTTCAACGAAATTAGCGAAAGACGTGCAGCGAGAAGTCGACGCGCAACTCAAGCAGCTTCCGCGCGGAAACCCCGCGCACGAATCGACAAAGAGGGCGGGAGCGATTCTCATCGCCGGCTCGCTGAAAGCGGCAGTTGGCTTCGTTAACCGGTTTGCGCCTGAACATCTCACGCTGATGGGCGATGCTCGCCAACAAGTCCATAACGTTTCCGCGGCGGGAACAGTGTTCTTGGGCGAATGGAGCGCGCAGCCCGTCGGCGACTACGCAAGCGGCAGCAATCACGTGCTGCCAACGGGCGGATGGGCGCGGCGCCGCGGCGGCCTCAAGACGGCGGATTTTGTAAAGTGCATCAACGTTCAGTACATTCGGCGAAAAGGCTTCGCGCAAGTCGGTCCCGTTGCTGCGGCGCTCGCGCGCACCGAAGGCCTCCTCGCACACGAAGCCGCGATCACGGTCCGCCAATGAAATCAAAGCTCCCAATTCGCCGCGCTGTCTTGAACAAACGAACTTACGATCTTCCCGGTGACGGCCGCGAGGGCATGCTCCGTCTCGATCTGAACGAGAACACCGCAGGCTGTTCGCGAGCGGTTCCAAGAGCTCTCGCGCGCCTCTCGACGAAGCACATCGCCATGTATCCCGAGTATCGCCGGTCGTCCCGTAGGATCGCGCGTTACTTCGGCGTGCGCCCGGATGAACTCCTTCTCGCGAATGGCGCCGACGATGCCTTGCGCGTTTTCTTCGACGCTTGCGTCGATCCGCAATCCGGGGTGCTCTTCTGCGACCCGACGTTCCCCATGTATCGCTTCTACGCCGAGAATTTCGGCGCGCGGATCACGGCGCTGCGATACACGCGCGAGATGGATTTTCCGCTCGATGATTTTCTTCGCGCCTTGCGGCGCAAGCCTCGCGTCGCCATCATCGCGAATCCGAATAATCCAACGGGAACTCTTTTGGATGAACGAGCACTCAAGCAGATCGCGAAGGCTGCGAGCCACACGGCCGTCGTGATTGACGAGGCGTACGCGGATTTCTCCGGAGTGACGATTTTGCCCTGGATTCGCCGCTATCCAAACTTGTTCGCCGTACGTACGTTTTCGAAGGCCGCAGGCCTCGCCGCCCTGCGCCTTGGCTGTGTGATCGGTAATGCAAAATCCATTTCCCTGCTCCGAGGCGTGATGCCGCCCTACGCTGTAAATCTGGCGGCGATCGTGGCCGCGGAAGCCGCGATCCGGGACCGAGGCACGCTCCGCCAGTACGTCCATGAAGTGAAAGAATTGCGTGCGGAGTTTACGAGCGCGCTCGAAACGATTGGCGTCCAGGTGTTTCCGAGCGCCGGCAACTTCGTCCTAGCCAATTTCGGCCCCGCAGGACCGGCGCTATTCGAGCGCCTCGAACGACGCGGAATTCTCCTCCGCGCGCGCACGCATGACATCGGCCCAGGATTTGTGCGCATCACGATAGGAACCCGCGCCGAGATGAACCGGCTCATGCAAGAAATTGAACGGAATCGCTGACCACACCATGCCGAGATCCGCGTCCATCCATCGCTCAACAACCGAGACCGACATCCGCCTGCGCATCAATCTCGACGGCAAAGGAAAGGCGCGCGTCTCGACAGGCATCCGCTTTTTCGACCACATGCTCGAACTATTCGCTCGCCACGGTGCATTCGATCTCGACCTGAAAGTTCGCGGCGACCTCGACGTCGACCAGCATCACACGGTCGAAGACACAGGCATCGCTCTGGGCGACGCGGTAAGAAAGGCGCTTGGATCGAAAAGGGGAATCCTGCGCGCGGGATATTTTTTGATGCCGATGGATGAAACCCTGGCTGCCGCCGCCGTGGATTTGAGCGGGCGTCCGTATTGCGTCTGCAAAGTGAAAGTCGCGGCTCATCGGGTCGGAGACTTGCAGACGGAACTCGTCGAAGACTTCTTCCTGGGATTTGCCCAGTCAGCGCGCGCCAACGTTCATCTGCGTGCTCTCTACGGCCGGTCGTCTCACCACCAAATCGAAGCGGTCTTCAAAGCGTTCGCGCGAGCCCTGCGCTTCGCCGTCGCGAAGGACAAGCGGCTGCGGCGCGTCCTGCCGAGCACAAAGGGCCTGCTGTGATCGTCACACTCGTGGATTACGGCGCCGGGAATCTCGCATCGGTCGAGCGTGCGCTCGAGCGTCTGAGCGCGACGTCACGTCGGGCCCAATCGCCCGAGCAGATTGAGCGGGCCGACGCCCTACTGCTTCCCGGCGTAGGGCATTTCGCAGCGTTGATCCGCAGCCTCGATGAACGAAGGTTACGCGAACCTCTCTGCGCCGCCATCCGGCGCGGCGTTCCGTTCCTGGGGATTTGCCTTGGCCTGCAAGCCCTCTACGAATCGAGCGAAGAAGCTGCCGACGTCAAAGGCCTAAACATCTTCGATGGCTCCGTGCGAGAACTGCCGGCGGACGTGAAGTTGCCGCACATGGGATGGAACCGAGTCAAGAAACTCCGCGATTCCAATGCGTTGCGCGGCGTGCCCGACGGAGCCTATTTTTATTTCGCCCATTCTTACGCCGCCGCCGGCACGGATTCCCGCGCTGTGGCAACGAGTTGCCATGGTCTTGCGTTCGCTGCGGCTGTCGAACGCGAAAACGTTTGGGCCGTCCAGTTCCATCCCGAGAAGTCGGCTGCAACCGGCGCGATCGTACTTCAAAACTTCCTGAACTTCGCACAATGACTCTCTCGCGGCGCATCATTCCCTGCCTGGACACGGACGGCGCGCGCGTCGTCAAGGGCGTCAACTTCCTCGGATTGCGCGACGCCGGCGATCCGGCCGAGCTCGCGGCGCGCTACAACGCGGAAGGCGCGGACGAATTGGTCGTCCTCGACATCGCGGCGTCGCGCGATCGAAGGTCTACATTTCTCGAAACAATTCGCAAAGTCGCGGCAGAACTCGCGATTCCGCTCGCTGCCGGGGGAGGCATACGCACGCTCGAAGAAGCTCGCGCAGTGGTGCTCGCTGGGGCTGACAAGGTCACCGTCAATACGGCCGCGATCAATGATCCGGATTTGTTGTCGCGCCTCGCAGAAGAATTCGGCTCGCAGGCGGTGGTTCTGGCGATAGACGCGAAGAGCGACGGAGAAAATTGGAAGGTTTACGTCCGCGGAGGACGCGACGCGACCGGATTAGATGCGATTGAGTGGGCGAAGAAAGGTGTTTCACACGGCGCCGGCGAGATTCTCCTCACATCCATGGATCGGGACGGCACGCTCTCCGGATTTGATACTGCGCTCACGGCCGCGATTGCCGCTGCCGTGCGCGTTCCCGTAATCGCATCGGGAGGCGCAAAGACACCGCAGCATTTTTTCGATGTGTTCACGGATGGGCAAGCCGACGCGGCGCTGGCCGCTTCGATTTTTCACGACGGCGTCCAATCCATTCTCAGCTTGAAGGAATTCCTCGCCGCTCGCGACGTCGAGGTTCGCCTGCCGTGCTGATTCCCTGCATTGATCTTCAAGATGGCCGCGCCGTTCAGTTGATCCATGGCCGGAAGAAAGCGCTAGAAGTCGAGGATGTGATCGGTCTGCTCCAAAAGTTTGGCGGCTATTCCTGGCTTCACATAATCGATCTCGACGCAGCGATGGGCAAAAGGCCAAACGACGATCTCGTGAGCGAGCTATGCAAGAAGGCTCGCGCGAAATATGGAATGAAAGTGCGCGTTGGCGGAGGAATACGTTCAGGCGCACGCGCTCGCGAGGTTCTGCACTGCCGTCCAAGTCAGATCATTGTCGGTAGCGCTGTGTTTCGTAAAGGCAGCCCGAACTTTCGTTTCCTTGGCCAGCTCGTAAAGATTGCCGGACGAAGCCGAATCATCGTCGCCCTCGACACGGCAAAAGGACGCGTCACGATCAACGGATGGAGGCGCCGCCTTTCCGTCAAGGCCGAGGACGTTATGCCGGCACTCGAGCCGTATTGTGCGGGCTTCCTCTGCACCGACGTGGATCGGGAAGGCACCATGACCGGCGCCAATCTAAAGTGGTTCAGCGAGCTTCGCCGGGCGACACGCCTGCCGATCATTGCAGCCGGAGGAATTCGCAGCCAACGCGAAGTGCGGGCGCTCGAGAAAATTGGGATCGACGCCGCTGTCGGAATGGCGCTTTATCGCAATCGAATTCGATGACGCCGCTCGATCCCGCGCGCACTCTCGCTGCTCAGACGCAATTCCGGCAATTCGCACCTTATCTTGTGCAGCACCTGACTCAATGCTAGTGTCACCAGTTTCGACGTCTGTATTTTTCAAATTTGCGAAGCGCAGGAAATACTCGATCGAGGCAAAGTGAATTCAACAATCCTGGAGTGGCTAAATCTTCTCACTCGCTGGTTTCACGTTTTTGCGGGCATCATGTGGGTCGGCCAGACGTACTACTTCACGTGGCTCGACGGCCAATTCGGAAAACTCGAGAAGTCGGCGGCAGGGCGCGAAACGCTCCCGCAGTTGTGGATGGTCCATAGCGGCGGTTTTTATACTGTTGAAAAGCAGAAAACTCTCGGCGTTGCACCCGGACAAGTCCACTGGTTCCGTTGGGAAGCTCTCATGACATGGGTCAGCGGAATGGTCCTGCTGATCCTCGTCTACTACATCGGCGGCGCGCTGATCGACAGCGATGTAGCCGATATATCCGTCGGATTTGGAGTGATCATCGGATTGGGAGTCCTGGCGATCGGCTGGATCGTCTACGACTCCGCCGCGCAATCGGCCCTAGGCAAATCCGAAATAGGATTTGCGGCGTTTTCCATCGTCGCAATCGCGTTCCTCTCTTGGGGTCTATCTCACGTATTCAGCGGCCGCGCCGCGTACATCCACGTCGGGGCGCTTTTCGGAACGATCATGACGCTCAACGTCTGGATGCGAATTCTTCCTGCGCAGCGGAAAATGATCGCGGCGGCCGCGGCGGGCGCCAAATTCGACGCAGCCCTCGGCGCACAGGCGAAACTGCGGTCGAAACACAACACATTTCTCGCAGTTCCCGTTGTATTCATCATGCTCAGCCATCACTTTCCGGTCGCGACGTATGGAAATTCGTACGGATGGGAAATGCTGGTTGGGCTGATTCTCGTCGGCTGGATAGCCGCTCAGCTCATTCGCCGGACGTAGGCAGAAATGACGCGAACGTGCGCTCCGTTCGCCCGCTGAATCATCCGCAGTCCCAAGTCGAATCGCAGCATTGTCTTGATATGATGTCGTGCGTGCCGGCCGAAACGCCGATTTCACGCAATATGAACGCGAGGACTGCTGACACGGTCGCCTGCATCGGCGGCATCGTCGTGGACCGCAAAGCTCGCGTGATCGAATCGCTCCATCCCGGCACGTCCAATCCGGTGACGGTCAGCTCGTGCCCGGGCGGCGTAGTCTGCAATATCGCACGCAACCTCGCGAAGCTCGGCTGCGAGGCAGCGATATTTTCGGCCGTCGGCCGCGATAGCGCGGGAGATCTCGTCTTGCGGGACTTGGAATCGCCCAATCTAGATCTCTCTGGGGTATGTCATTCACCCAACCGGGCGACTGCGAGTTACACCGCCGTGCTCGACGAAAAGGGCCAGCTCTTTATTGGCCTCGCGGATATGGCGATCTTCGAAGAGCTTGACTTGGCTTGGGCGGACAGCATCACACCCGCGATTGCGAAGTCCAAATTCTGGATACTGGACGCCAACCTGCCCGCAGCGACCATCGAGCGCCTCCTGCGCGCGAACAAAGCCGACGCAGAGGTCTTTGTTGACCCTATTTCCGTGGCCAAATCAGCCCGGCTGCGCAACGTGCTCGACAAGATTGACGTGTTGTTTCCAAATTCCAAAGAAGCCGCGGTGCTGAGCGGGCGCGCAGTCGCAACCCCCGATGACGTCGTCGAGGCTGCCGCTGAAATTCGGCGCCGAGGTGTCGGCACGGTAGTCGTGACTCTAGGTGAAGCTGGAATTTACGCAGACGATGGAGTTCAAGCGAGTTTCATCCCGGCCATTGGCGCGCGAAAGGTGTGTGATGTAACGGGCGCGGGAGATGCGCTCGTCGCCGGCTACGTATACGCCACGATCGCGCGTGAACGCTACGATCCGGCGCTCTGGGGCCTCGCGGCAGCCAGCCTTACGCTCGAAACCGAAGATTCGATCGCACCGAATCTGAGCCGGGAATCAGTTCTCGAGCGCATCGAATCAAACTTGAAAAAGTCAGGCGCAGCCAATCCTTGAATCCGTATCTCGATATCCGTCCGGAAGTGGCTGCGGCGCTCGCTCGCGGCGGCCCGGTCGTTGCCCTTGAATCAACCGTGATTTCGCACGGCCTTCCCCGCCCGCACAATCTCGAAACGGCCCAGCGCATGGAAGCCGCAGTCCGCGAGGAAGGCGCTATCCCTGCGACAATGGGTCTCCTGAATGGTCGGCTAATCGTCGGACTCTCGACTGAGGAAATCGAACTGCTCGCGAACACGGATGGAATTCACAAGGTCAGCCGCCGCGATCTCTCCGCCGTGCTTCAGGCGCGCAAACCCGGAGCAACCACCGTGGCAGCCACGATGTTGATCGCCTCTCAAGCCGGAATCTCAGTATTTGCGACTGGCGGAATCGGCGGAGTGCACCGCGGCGTTCAAGATACTCTCGACATCTCAGCTGATCTCGCGGAACTTGGTCGAACTCCCGTCGCCGTCATTTGCGCTGGCGCCAAGATTATTCTCGATTTGCCCCGCACGCTCGAGTTGCTGGAAACTCTCGGCGTTCCTGTCGTGGGCTACCGCACGAGTAGTTTCCCCGCATTCTACGTGCGCGAAAGCGGCCTTGAATTGGATTCGCGCGTCGAATCTCCACCGGAAGCGGCCCGGCTCATGTCCATTCAATGGGAGCTCGGGCTTTCTTCAGGAATTGTTTTTTGCAATCCGCCGCCGGAGTCGAGCGCGCTCGATCGCGCGAAGACCGAATCGTTCATCGCAGCGGCATTGGCTTCGGCAAATGCCGAAGGCATTCAAGGAAAGGCCGTCACACCGTATTTGCTCAGCTATTTGTCGAAGGCCAGCGGCGGCGCAACTCTGAATGCCAACATGGATTTGCTTGAAAACAACGCGACCGTAGCAGCTCAAATCGCGGTGGCTCACGCATCTCTGCGAGGCAAGCCGTAATCTTGGAATGGAATTTCAGGTTTTGGAAATCGCTTCCGACCCTGCCGATGCGGCACCCACCTTCACCGTAGTTCCTCGGAACTTGTTCATCAAATATTTTCCCGAGCGCACCGGAGGATACTTCGGCTTCTCGCCTTCCGCGAGGCACGTTGGAATGCAAGTAATCTCCGCGTCCCAGTTCGGCTGATGGAAGAATGCAAACGATTGCCGCCGCGTCGATCCGCTCTGATCGGGCGACGGATTCACGACGCGATGCAACGTGGAAATCCAGCGGTCGTTGGTCCAGCGCGCCATCAGGTCGCCGATGTTGACGATGAACGCGCCCGGCAGGTTCGGAACGGCGACCCATTGCCCTTCCGGCGAGCGGATTTCAAGCCCTCCCGGGGCGGCATCCGCCAGCAGAATCGTCAAGCTGCCGTAATCGGAGTGCGCACCCGCGCGCAATTGTCCCGGCTTCGGCGTCACGCTTGTATGCGGATAGTTCAACATCCGCATCGCGCTGATCGGATCGTCAATCGCACCTTCAAAATAATTCTCCGGCAAATCGAGCGCCACGGCGAATACGCGCATGACCCTAGCGGCAAGCACGCTTAGCGCTCGGTAATATGCCGTAGCCGCGTGCTGAAATCCCGCCGGCTCCGATGGCCAAATATTCACGGCGTATCGAAAATCCGCGTCCGGATCGTTCTCGACGTTATCATTCTGTTCAAGCGGCCCGATATTGAAGCTCTCCTTCAAGTCAGGCGGCGTCTCGTTCCCCTGCGATTTCGCAAGCGCCTCAGCTTGCAGCGGGGAGTAGCCATACGGATATCCGTCGTACAACATCTTGACGCTGAGTTTTTTCTCCACTGGAAGATCGAAAAACGCGCGCGCCGCGGCCCAAGCCTTCGCAATTGTTTCAGCTGGTACGCCATGCCCCGACACCGCCAGAAATCCTGTCTCGCGGCACACCTCGTCCACGCGTCGCGCAATCGCGCGCTTAGCATCAAGCGAAACAGTGCTCGCTGCCTGATTCGTGAATTCTGAAATGTCAACGACGGGGAAATCGCGCATTGGTGAGCCCCTGTTCGCCCTAGCGGGAGCCGGTGGAGCGAATGAATGGTGCGGAAGGAGGGATTCGAACCCTCACGCCTTACGGCGCCACCCCCTCAAGATGGTGCGTCTGCCAGTTCCGCCACTTCCGCAATGAGAGGAGACTTTCGAAATTGTAGCAGAAGCCGCTATTTCTGAGGAGCGGGCTTCTGCGATCCGGCCGGCGGCACCGGAGCTTTCATCGGGGTCTGACCCGGCGCGGAGCTCGGCAACGCTCCCGCGGGTTTAGCCGGCGCCGGAGCGGGCGCGGTCTTGGTCGTCTGCTCGAGAACGGAGCTACCGCCGATCGAAACATCTTCCGGCGTGCGCTTCACTGAAAGCGTGAGCGAAGTTACCATAAACACGATCGCGCACCACGTGGTAGCCTTCGAAAGAAACGTCGCGGCTCCGCGCGGGCCGAACGCCGTCTGGCTGCCCGCGCCTCCAAATGCGCCTGCCAGGTCAGCCGCGTTGCCGCTCTGCAGCATGATGACGAGGATGAGGACAAAACAAACCAGAATATGCAAAGCCACGAGAATCGGCGTGTATTTCCACCCGAGAAAAATCACGCCTGCTGCGATCAATAGTGATATCGCCCATTTTGCTTCCGTCGGCATTCCCTGCCCCCGCTCGGCGCCACCGGAAAACTCCGGCATCTTGCGCCTTCGAAAATTCACGCGCTAGAAATTGACGATCGATGCGAAAGATTGCGCGTCCAGGCTCGCTCCGCCCACAAGTGCGCCGTCTATCTCCACTTGCGCCATCAATCCCCGGATATTGTCGGGCTTGACGCTGCCGCCGTAGAGGATGCGAAGTGCGGAGGCTCGCTCGGACGTGAATCGCTTGTGAGCCAATTCCCGCAAGTAACGGTGGCTATCGACTGCCATTTCCGGCGTCGCGGTGCGGCCCGTGCCGATGGCCCAAACTGGCTCGTACGCAAGCAGAATACGTGAGAATTCATCCCCGGTCAACGAAACGAACGCGCCTTCAAATTGCTTTCCCAGCACCGCATGCGTGAGATTCGCTTCGCGTTCAGCGAGCGATTCGCCGACGCAGACAATCGGCCGCAGCCCCGCAGCAAGGGCGGCCTTCACTTTTTTGTTCACGCCTTCGTTCGTCTCGCCGAAGAATTGCCGGCGCTCGGAATGCCCGATAATGACGCCCTGGCAGCCCGTCTCGACGATCATGCCCATCGAAACTTGCCCCGTAAACGCGCCTTCCTTCTCCCAAAAGGCGTCCTGGGCCGCGATAGACACCACTGAGCGGCGTGCCGCGCCAACGGCAGCCGAAAGCGCCGTAAACGGCGGCGCGACGACGATATCGCAGTGCGTCGTCGAGGCGATGAGTGGCAAAAAGCGCTCAAAAAACGTACGCGTCTCCGCCTGCGACTTGTACATCTTCCAGTTTCCGGCGATAACCGGTCGTCTCAAAACCCCTCCTCAAACAGCCCCACCACGCCTCCGACGGCGTTCGTTGTAAAGCCAGACCAAAACGAGCGCGCCACCAACCACAGTTATTGTAGGGCTGGCCGGCAGACCGGCCGGACGTACCGATACGCCATGCCCGCCGTCGAATGCCACATCACCGCAATTCTGAGTGCTGCGATAATTCCTTCTTGAGTTCAGCTCTTGTTCGTCAGCGCCTCGACGCCCGGCAGGGAGCGCCCGGCGAGAAATTCGAGCGATGCGCCCCCGCCCGTCGAAATATGTGAAATCTTGTCGGCAACGCCCGCTTCCTCAACCGCAGCGACAGAGTCTCCCCCGCCGACAATTGTCGTCGCTCCCCTCACGGTAGCGTCAGCCACCGCGCGCGCAATTGCAAGAGTCCCGGCAGCGAACGCCGGCCTTTCAAACATTCCCATCGGCCCATTCCACACAATCGTCCTCGCCGCCGAAATATCCTTTCGAAATAGTTCGATCGTCTTCGGCCCGATGTCCAGCCCCATCCAGTCCGCGGGCGTCTCCGCGATGTCGACCGTTCGAGTTTCGGTGGATCCGGGCGATTGCGCGACGACGTGGTCAACCGGAAGTCGAAACTGAAAATTCCTCGCACTCGTTTGCGACAGCAAATCGCCGGCCAGTTCGATTTTGTCATTCTCGACGAGCGATTTGCCCACGGGAAGGCCTTGCGACTTTAGAAACGTATACGCCATCGCTCCGCCGATCAGCATTCCGTCGGCGAGCCGCATCAAATTCCGCACCACCTCGATTTTGTCCGAAACTTTCGCGCCCCCGAGTATCGCCACAAACGGCCTCTCGGGATTCGTCACCGCTTTGCCCAGATACGCGAGCTCTTTTTCCATCAGCAGTCCCGCCGCAGCCTGCTTGACGAACTTCGTGATCCCAACCACCGATGCGTGGGCCCGATGCGCCGAGCCAAAAGCGTCGCACACGAAAAGTTGGTCGCAGAGCGAAGCAAGCTGCCGCGAAAAATTCTCCTCGTTGGCTTCTTCCTCAGGGTGATAGCGGACGTTTTCGAGCAGCAAGATTCCACCATCGCGCAGCTTACGGCTCTTTGATTCAGCTTCGGCGCCGACGCAATCCGTGGCGAAGTCCACCGGCTGCCTGATGAGTTCGCTCAAACGGGCCGCCACTGGCTGTAGCGTATATTTCGGGTCGGGCTTCCCTTTCGGCCGGCCGAGGTGCGACGCCAGCACAAGTCTCGCGCCGCGCTCGATGGCAAAACGCAGGGTGGGAATCGTTTCCCGCACGCGCGTATCTTCGGCGATCTTGCCGTTCTCAAGCGGCACGTTGAAATCCACGCGGATAAAGACGCGCCGCCCGCCCATCTCAAGATCGCGAATCGAAAGTTTGTTCATTGAAGCATCACAGACGCCGAGAATTCCCCTATGGCGCTGGAACTTTCCAGGCGCCCGAAACTGCGGCGATCGGCTATAGTCGCGCTGCCAGAAATTTGATCAAGTCGCGGCAGCGGCAGGAGTAACCCCACTCATTGTCGTACCACGCGAGCACCTTCACGCAATTCGTGCCGACCACGCGCGTATAGGCCGAGTCAACGATCGAAGAATTTGGATTGCCCTTGAAGTCCGCGGACACCAGCTCTTCTTCCGTGTACGCCAGAATGCCCTTCATCGGACCCTCGGCCGCGCGGCGCAAGGCTGAGTTGACGGCTTCGACCGTTGAGGGCCGCTCCGTGATTACCGTAAGGTCCACCACGCTGACGTTCGGCGTCGGGACGCGCATCGCATATCCATCCAGCTTCCCTTTTAGCTCGGGAATCACCAGATGCAAAGCCTTGGCGGCGCCGGTAGAAGTCGGAATCATGGATAGCGCAGCAGCGCGAGCGCGCCGCAAATCCTTGTGTGGCAGATCGAGAAGTTTCTGGTCGTTCGTGTACGAGTGAATCGTGGTCATCGTGCCGACCGTGATCCCGAAAGTGTCTTGCAGGACTTTCGCCACGGGCGCGAGGCAGTTTGTCGTGCACGAAGCATTCGAGATCACGTGATGCTTGGCGGGATCGTACGCCTTATCGTTCACGCCAAGAACGATCGTGAAGTCGGGATCGGTCGCGGGCGCTGAGATAATCACTTTCTTCACCGGGCCGCGCATGTGCTTCCGCCCATCCGGCCCGGAAGTAAATATGCCCGTGGATTCGATCACGATCTCCGCACCCACAGAAGGCCAATCGAGCTGCGCTGGATCTTTCTCTTTGAATACGCGAAATGCCTTGCCCTCCACGGCGATGGAATTGTCCGTGTGCGTGACGCTGTGCGTCAGATTCCCCAGAATCGAGTCGTACTTGAGCAAGTGCGCGAGAGTCTTCGGGTCCGTGATGTCGTTCACCGCGACGATCTCAATCGCCGGGTCGCCCAGAGCTGCTCGATAGATATTGCGGCCGATGCGGCCGAATCCGTTGATACCGACTTTGACTGGCATGCGTCCTCCGAGATTTTTGCTTGTGTGCAGCCCGGAACCTCAGGCTTCGCGCGAGAAAGGCCGAACAAAAGATGCTAGGTTGCGAACGGATAAAAGTCAACGCAAGGAAAGAAACCTGCGAAAGCCACACGGTCCTCGCGCTTTGCGGTACGTCAGTTGAACTCTCGCACGCGAGTTACCGTGTCGCCGATGAACGTTACAAACACGGTTTTCGATGGCGGCGTGCCGTAGATCCAATCCTCGGTCTCATCGCCTTTATCGTTCTTCTCGCGAACTTTGTGGTCGGGACGTCCCAGCGCGGCAATCACCATGTCGTGATTCATTCCAACAACTGCGCGGCCATCCTGTATCGCCTGCTTATATTCGAGCGGAAGCGTATCCACCCAATTTACCGCCGCCGATTTCTCCTTTTCGAATTCGAGAACGGGCGAAAGATCGCGCTTCAAATCATCGGGACTCATGTCGGGAAGCGGCCTGCCGTAATCGAGAACGAGCGTCGCGCCCACTCGCTGCGGACCGCCCGAATCTGTCGTCGTGGTCGCGACCGGCGTCGGAGCGCCTCCGATGCCAACCTGAAGATGGTCCCTCAGGCGGAAGTGGCGCGCGGAGCCGCCGTTCAAGTCAATCGCGATTTCTTTTTCGCGAAATTCGACGCGCGTAATCTGCACCGTATCGCCCGGATTCACGGCGATGCCGGTATTCGCCAGCAAGTACTTCAGAGACTTCTCGTCGACGGGCTTCCCTACCACGATACGAAAACCCTTCTTCGCGCCGGGAAGCGCTTTATCTGCGTGAACGAATTCACCGGAAATATACCGAATAATCTCCAAACGGGAAGATTGCTTAAGCGCACCGGGCTTCGTTCCAGGCGCGGACTGTGCCACCGAAACAAGCACGCTCTGTGGCGCGATTGGTTGCCATTGAATTGGTTCGTTCGGAACGGACGTGCTAGCTAGCCCCGGCGCTTGCGGACGAAAACCATACGACTTCGGGACATCTGGTCCAGTGAACAGAATGGCTAACGCAGCGAGATAGGCCCAGCGGGTCATTGGAGGCTCGACGCCTATTTTAAGCCAGTCTAAGGCGCAGCGGCAACCCGCATCGAAAGAGCAGGCGGGCGCGCTATGGACGGAATGGGCATTCCCTGCGGGGAAGTCCGGAAGAGGCTATCCCGCCGCCGCGCGTGCCTTAGCAATGGACGCCTTCTCTTCGTCCATCTTCTGCGTCGCGAGGTTTGGCTCGAAGCATCGCCGGCAACGCGCCTCATACATCCCGCCGGCGCCAACGATAATCAATTCCTCGGATGCCACAAGCCTTTGTGTGTGAACCGCAGGATTCCCGCAGCGTACACAAATCGCGAGCAGCTTGACGATTTCTTCGGCCATGGCCAGCAGCCGTGGCATCGGCTCGAACGGACGCCCCATGAAATCTGTGTCAAGGCCCGTCACGATCACGCGCTTTCCCGAATCGGCCAGCTTCTTGCACGTCGAAAGCAGGCCATCTCCGAGAAATTGCCCTTCGTCAATCCCGATCACTTCCGTGCGAGGCTCGACTTTTTCCAGGATTTCTTCAGCCGTCCGGACAAGATCCGAGCCCAGCTCCAATCCCGAATGCGAGACGATCCCGTTCACCGAATACCGCTGGTCAATCACCGGCTTGAAGATCTGCACCCGCTGCCGCGCAATCTCCGCGCGCCGCAGGCGGCGAATCAATTCTTCGCTCTTGCCCGAAAACATCGGGCCGACTACGACCTCGATCCATCCCATGTTGCCCTTGACGATATCCACGTGCCTGCCCTCCGTGCCTCGCACTTCCTGAATATCAGATTCGCGGCCCTAAACTAACACAACGCGCCCTCGAATCGCAGACCCAACAATCGCCTCACATCATCCCTTGGCCTTCGCCTCGTTCGCGCGAAAGGCGACGGAATTGTAAAACGGAGCGAACGCGCCAATGAGCGCTATCCGAAACGCGTCTTGCCGGGTTACGAGGTCGCCAGTCAGCACGCCCCACGCACCCTGCGCATCACGAATGCCCCGCCCGCCGGTGAATTGATCCACGGCGACGCCAAGCTCGATCCCTTCATCCACAACGGCTCTGGCGAGCGGCTCGGGAACCAGGACCGCGCCCGATCGGCCAAAATAACCTCGGCTGCACCGATCAAGGACGTAAGCCCAGCTCTCAAGGAACACCAAGCGCTCTTTGGCGACATGCACGACGTCAAATCCCCCTTCGAGACCGATGAAAAATTCCCACGGAGCTTTCGTTTCTTCCGAAATCGCGCGAAGAGCCTCAGCGCGATTGCGGGCGCCCGCCATGAGATCGGCACAAGAGAGCGGCGTGTGACCGACGCCGCTCGGCACTTCGACGCCCACGACCTCAAATATCGCGCCCGGATCAAGTTGCTTTCCGAAGACGGCAAGCGCCTCCGTAACGGCGTTTAGTTTGGGGCGGCGAGTGCTTCCGGCGGCGACAATGATTTTCTTCATCGGCGGCTAAAAAAATCCAGTTCCCCGTGCGCGAGTTCATGGCGCTCGCTCTCCACTCATTCCTTCCAGAGCGGACTCTGCTTCTCGCGCCCGTAGCGCCCCGTCAGGAATTCCTTCAATGCCTCAATCGTGGTGAATATCTGATCCGAGCATCCAATCATCCAGCCGCTCACCTGCTCCATCGGCAGCGGCGTAACCAGATAAACCGGAATGCCCTTCCGGAAGGCTGCGGTCAATTCCGCCGGCGTGCCGCCGCTTGCGGCCGCCGGGTTGTCCCAATAGCAGATCAGGTAGTCGGCTTTATTCTCAATGAGGTCCAAATCGAATTGAATGATCTTCCGGACGGTGCGCCGGAACCGTTCGGGATCAGCCAGCTTCCATTCGCGGAACTGGGCGACTTCCTCGTCGGTGAGATTCTTCTTTTCATCTTCCGCGGGGTCGTAAAAGCGGTGTCCCAACTGCTCGCTGAGGAAAGGGGATAGCTTGCGGCGCCAAAGTTTTCCGCCGCCGTCTGCAAATTCGATTGGACCGCAGAGGTAGGCCAGCATGAGGGTTCGAGTCGCGAAACTCTAACACGGCGCCTTCGTCCTCGCAACGCACTACTCGGACTGGTCCGTACACGAAGACAACTCAGGCGCGCAAAATTCTATTCGGATCTTCAATACTGGCGAATGGAGCGGGATAAGGGAATCGAACCCTCGCCTCCACCTTGGCAAGGTGGCGTACTACCACTATACGAATCCCGCGAACTGAGAGGTGCCGCAACCGCTTTTTATTTATAGCATGCGGCGCCGAATCGCGACAAGAGCCACTCCCTGCGTTCTTTCGACACCGCCACTCTCGAATGCGGCTGCGACGAGCGCGTACCTGAATTCGGAGGTCGCCT
This sequence comes from uncultured Acidobacteriota bacterium, assembly GCA_963838705.1. GTDB lineage: Bacteria > Acidobacteriota > Terriglobia > Acidiferrales > UBA7541 > Palsa-147. The sequence goes on from CAWIRU010000009.1 coordinate 1,213,697, forward strand.
GACTGATGGGTATCAGTCCACTTCTAGAATGCGAGCGGCCCGCACCACCGGCGACTTCTTCTGACGGGCGGCAAAGCGTTCCGCCCTTTCACGATCTATATAAACGCGCGCGAATTTTTCACCGTCGTGATAGTACACGGTCACTTGCCAGTGCCGGTGCTTCCGGCGCCGGTCGCGGTGAAACCGGGATTGTCTTTTGGCAGCTCTCTTCGCAGGAGATTTCTTTTTCTTTTTCAATTTTCACAGCTCTCGTAAGCGCAGGACACGCTTGATTTAACATCAACTGATCCCAACTATTACAACTCCAACGACGCGGCGCAAGTGACTAGTTATGGGTTAACCCGGGAATACTGGAAATGAATTTCCAGGATGGAACATCTGACGTATTTTCACGCTTTCCTTGAGTCGAAATTCGCCTCGCAGCGTCTAATCTAGAGGTTACAGATAACAAAGAAAATGGCGTCCCGCTGGAACTTTTCCGCATAGCCGTCCGTAATAGCTGGTGAGGACAGAACAATGGGCTGCGAATGCAACGCGAGTCAAATGGTTGAAATGACAGTCGAAAACAGCTTCGAGATCAAGGATTTGAGAAACCACTCGCCCGAGACGCTCGAGACTCTGCGCGGGCTGCTCGCCAGCGGTACGGGTGTGCATCCGGACGTGAAGCGGCCTCATTTCTTCGAGCTCGAAGGCGATACCTGCGTCTTCTACGTCTACGTTTCGCCGGTGGATGGTTCGGTTGCATTGCTGGCGACCTGGCCGCGCACACCGAGCCTCGATGCGCAAGCACGCTGCCACTAAGAATCCTCTGGGTCCTAGTCGTGCACGGTGTTGCTCGAAGGATTCAGGTCAATAAGAATCTGCTTGTCCAGCTCGAAGACTTCCGGGCCGTCGCTCGTTCGAGCGTAAACCGATTTCCCCGTCCCTCCGGACACGCGAATCTCAGTTTTCTTCCCCGACTTGTCGGTCAGTGTCGCTTCAATTGCCGGCTTCGCGAGTTGGGCGTTGATCGCGCCGCTCGGCGTATCGAGAATATTCGTCGCCCGCGCGTCGCGCAATGAGCCCCACAGACTCGCGCAGTTCGTCGGCTTTGTTTTCGCGCCCGCCGGTTGGCTCGCGCTCCACTCCCCGTTCGAATCCTTCACGCAGGCCTCCGTTACGCCGGCATCTTGAATGTCGAGGCGTACTACGTCGGCCTCGCTAACGCGAAGCATTTGCTTGTCGCGAAGGTCGAAGAATTTCTCGCCGAGAGTTTTGTAAACGGTCTCTTTTATCCGGAAAATAAATGGTTGCGAAGTCTGCCGCGCGAAGTAATTGTCGCCGTCTTTTTTCCCGACTTCAAGCTCCACCGCCTTGCCCCCGCCCATCTCCACGCGGAAAGTCACCGCAGGCCTCGAAAATCCGTACTTCGCGGGATTCGGCGAAGCGTCGTCCACGAACGAAGCGACCTGCGCCGTCGCCAGCGTGTCGAGAAACGACGACACGGCAGTGCTGTCTGCGGCGGCCGGCCGCGGCTTCTCAATTTTCCACGTGGAATCGTGCTTTGACGCCTCCAGCTCCCCGGATTCATTCTTGAGGTCGAAAGACGTAGCGTCGTTCGCCTGAAAACTCAGAACAGATTGGTCTCGGAAATCGTCCGCCGGCTTATTGCTGCTGTTCAAAATCGTGTCGGACACCATCGAAACATCCTTCGCGTCATCCACCAGCGCATACACGCTCGATCCGGAGAAGTCCTTGTTGCCGAGTTTCAGTTTGTGTTTCGCGCCATTCTTCAACGTGAAGTCGATCTCGACCACGGGCTTCGTCAATCCGAAAATCACCATCTGCTCAGGCGTCGCTGTCAGCGTGCGGCTCACTCGAATTGACGAAAGTTCGCCGGCGATCGCGCCCACTCCCGATTGATCCGCCCGCGTGGCATAGGGCTGCGTCATGTAATACTCGTCGCTGCGCTTCTCGAGCGCCACCGCCGCCCCCGCTCGTTCGATCGTCATCGTCGCAACATCGGAAGGCGCAAACGTGAACGCGGGCTTACTCGTGTCCTCGGTCGAACTGGATGTATCAACGTCGAGATCGCCCGAAATCGGGTTCGTCTTGGTGTGCTTGAGGTCGTAAAAATATACGAACGCAGCGAGCGCTGCGGCGAGCAGAAGAATAATTACCGTCGTCTTCTTCATGGTGGATTACCGGCGCTTCCACCAGATATAGACGCCCGACAGTATTACGAGTCCCGGCAGAAGCAGCAGGCTGAACCAGGTGAGCTCGCGTTGCTGCGTTTCGGTAAACGTCACGTGCCGGCTCGTCGGACTCTTCGGCCGAATCGAGATCAAGTCCTCGTCCTGCGCGAGCCAGTTAATCGTATTCATGAAGAGATCGCCGTTGCGCACCTGGCTCGCGTACTGATTATCTGCAAATTGCGAATTGCCGATAACCACCAGGCGCCCATCCGTCGGGCTCGGCTCGGCGCCGCTCTTTCGTTCGGCCGCGACTCCCAGAGACAGCGGACCCAGCGTGTCTTTGGCCTTGTCAAATTTGATCTCGCGCTGCCCCGGCTCGAGTTTCGGTATCGTGAAGCTGCGCTCCGATGTCTTCATCAACTCCGTGTCCTGCGGCTGCGTCTTGTTTTTGTCCAACAGCGAAACCGTTCGCGCCAGCGGGTAAAACGTCATCGAGCCTTCAAAGTTCCGCGTGATCGGGTTCGTTCCGTAATTCACGACGAGCGGGACGATCGGGCCGGTGCCTGCCATTTGGCCGAGCGCGCTCGCGTCCACCACCGTATCGTCGCCCAGCTTGATATTCCACGCCTCGAGGATGTCCCCGACCTTCGGATCCGTGTCGGGATCAATCAGGAACAGCGCTTTCCCGCCGCTATCCAGATACTTCGCGATCGCCTGCCCTTCCACTGGCAGCAGCGCCTGCTTCGGGCCCGCCAGCACGAGCACATTGCAATCAGCGGGAACGGATCCTTCGCTGACCAGATTCACAGTCTTCGACGCGTAGCTTTCTTTCTTCAGTGCCGAATCCATTCCCGACATTCCGTCCACGTCGCTGTTCGTAATTGATTTTTCGCCGTGCCCCGCGACGAAGCACACTGTCTTGACCTTATTCCGCGTCACTTTCACGATCGCGTTCGTGACGTCCTGCTCGGTCGTATCCTGCAAAATTTCGTTGTGGCCGCCGGATGAAACAACCACCTGATCGTAGCGGGTTATGCCGTACTGCTTCGCCACCTCCGGCTTTTGGTCCGGATCCACTTCGCTGTAACGGAGACGAGGACTGAGGCTGGTGTATTCCGTCATCCGGTCATGCACGTCCGGATCGGGCTTCTTTCCAAAGCGGATCACGTCCACATCTTGTTTCAACCCGCTCACGATTCGCCTGGATTGGTCGGAAAGCGTATAGAGCTTCTCGGTCGTGAGGTCGAAGCGTTTGTGATGCCGGTAGCCGAGAAAATTCAGGAAGCCCAGTATGGCGATGACGCTGACAACAAGCGTCGCGACATTCGTGCCGAGTTTCGCGGATCGGCCGCTGAAGTAGCCCACCACTTCGCGAAAGCCGAACCCCAGCGCTCCGAGAAACACCGCGCCGCCCGCAATAAGCAGTATCTTGCTCGTCAGCAAGAGCTCGCCCTGCACCGTGTAGCGCAAGTAGCCGCCAACCAGCAGCGCCAGGCCGAGCGTCCCGATGAACCGGAGCGTTTCTTGCCGGTCCCATTTCATCTCTGTCTTTCCTCCCCGGTCAAAAGCCGGAATGCCGCCGAATCCTACGCGCGGCGCCAGCGCATCGAATCAATGCTGCGTACCGTAAGAAAAAGTCCCAGGAAAATAAAACTCGCGTAATAGATCAAGCTGGACGTGTCAATCACCCCGCGCGTGAAGTCGTCATAATGCTTGATAATCGAAAGATATTGCACCGCCGCTCCGATGCCCGTGCTCGCGCCGCGCGAACCGAAATCAATCACCCACAGGATCAGAAACGCTCCGAAAGTGAGCACGGCGGCGATGAGCTGGTTTTCCGTAAGCGAAGAGAAGAAAGATCCCAGCGCAAAAAGCACTCCGCCCATCAAAAAAGCGCCCAGATACGCCGAAAAAAGGACCCGCCACGGAGCGGCAGGATCGCTGTGGGCGAACGTGAAGATAGAGTAGGCCATCGTCGGCAGGAGCATGATTAAAAACAACGTCATCGAGGCGAGATACTTGCCGAGCACGATCTCCGTGTCCGTCACCGGCGACGTCATCAGCAGCTCCATCGTTCCCCGCTTCCGCTCTTCGGCGTAGACGCCCATCGTAAGCATCGGCGTTAGGAAAAGCAGAAGCGACGCCGACACGCCGAAGAAATCGCGGACGAGGTACGAAGGCACATCGAGGCCTCCGAATTGGTCGCCCCGCATTCCTGATTCAAACGCCGCCTCGATCAGAGCGGCAAGAATCCTCGTGAAGAAGAATCCGGTCAGAAACAGAAACACGCCGACGATTATGTAGGCAATCGGTGAAACGAAGTAATGTCCGATCTCCTTGCGATAAACCGCGTATAAGCCCTTCATCTCGAGCTCGGCTCCTTAATTCGTGCTTTCCACCGCATGCGACGCGTCATCGGTGGTCAACTGCAAGAAAATTTCTTCGAGGCTCAGGCTCACGCCGCGCAATTCGAAAAGCGGCCAGCCCTTCCCGACAATCTTTGCCGCGATCTGGCTTCGCACATCCTGGCCCGGCAGCGATTCCACGCTGACGGCGAAAACTCCGCTCGAACCGAGAGGTTCAGTGCTCACATTGCGGATACCCGGTATCTCCTGCACCGCATCGCGCAACGCCTTCTCATCCGCCCGCGCTTCGAATCGGACGTGCTGCCCACCTTTGAGCTGCGTCGTTAGATTGGCAGGCGTGTCTACGGCGGCAATCTTGCCGCGGTTGATGATTACCACGCGATCGCACGTCATGCTCACTTCCGGCAAAATGTGCGTCGAAAGAATGATCGTGTGATTCCCCGCAAGCCCCTTAATCAGGTGCCGGACCTCGATAATCTGTTTCGGGTCGAGTCCCACCGTCGGCTCATCAAGAATGATTACGTCCGGATCGTGCACCAACGCCTGCGCGATTCCCACGCGTTGCTTGTAGCCGCGCGACAGCCGCTTGATCAATTCGTCGCGCTTGTCGGTGATATTCGTCTTCGCCAGCGCATCGTCAATCCGGCTCGCGCGTTTCTCCGCCGGCACGTTTTTGATCCGCGTAACGAAATCGAGATACGAACCAACCGTCATGTCGGTATACAGCGGCGGATTTTCAGGCAGATAACCAATCCGGCGGCGAACCTCGATCGAATCGTCGAAGACGTCGAACCCGCCAATCTTTGCCGTGCCGCTCGTGGCAGGCAGGAAGCCGGTCAGAATGCGCATCGTCGTGGTTTTCCCCGCCCCGTTCGGGCCAAGGAACCCCAGAATTTCGCCCTTATTTACCGTGAAGGAAATGTGGTCAACGGCGGTTCTGTCGCCAAACGTCTTCGTCAAATCCTGAACTTCTATCAATGCCAGCCTCCCAAGAACACACAGCAAGCCGCGCCAATTCAATCAATTGGAAGAGTGTAACGGCTACAGCGTTGCCCGCCCGCGTCTCCGAACCCTAATTTATACCAAACTTCGCAGTCGAATGAAAAACGCAACGAGTCTCGCATCGTCTCGCGCCAAGAATCCCCCGCTCCTGGCACTTGTAGCGCCGGGCTTCAGCCCGGCATCTTTACCCTATCGTTCGCCGCCCCGCATAGCCGCAGCTGGCGCAAGACGCGAAGCTTTCGAAGAACTGATCGGTAGATCACTTCGGCGCAAAAAACCGATAATCCGCGGCATAAGGCATTCGAATCTCGTCTCCCACGTGCGTAGCATCGCAGCCCGCGACTGGCGCTTTCCCACCCCTGGTGTTGATGCGCTGAATCGACGTAACCCGCGAGAGCACGCCGCTTCCTTCGTGGCTTACGACCGTGACGAGAAGCCACGGAACGGAATTCGCGTCCGACGACGGCGAATTCGCGACGGCCTTGCCCGTAACCCGGCTCCCATCGTTCGCTTCCCACGAAGGCCCCGCAAAATGTTTGCCGAACGGCTTGTCATTCTTGTCGAAAAGCCGAGCGTCTGGCGCCTTCAACGTCCACGAGAATAGCGCGCCATCATTCTTGCAGGTATAAATCTGGTCGCCCTTCGCATGCACCTGAAGTAGAAGCTGCTCGCCCGCAGGCGGCTCAAGCTGCTTCGGAACCTCCTGCGCCGCCGCTGAAACTGAAAGCGTGCCGCTCGCCACGGCGAGCACCACGATGCCAACGAATCTGCAAATCGATTCCATCAAGTATTGATCCCTCCTGAGCGAACTCTGGCGTTCGCCGCGCAATATAACTCAATTCTCAACTCTTGGCACTCGTAGCGCCGGGCTTCCGCGATTTGTGCGTCCCGGCCTGGCCGGGAAGCCCGGCATCCCTGCCGTTTCGTGGCGCGGGCAACTTTCCGATGACCCTGAGCCTCGAACGGCCCGCGGAGTTAATTCGCGCCATTCGCGGGCAAAGATGTCGGCAACGGTTCGGTTTTCGTAGGGCTGGTCGTAAGACCAGCCGGTTTTAGGCGTTCGCGCATCGGCACAAAACCAGCGCGTCTGACGCGACTTTTGCGTCCCGACTCTGTCGGGAAGACGTGCCCTATGCCCGAGCCCACCTCGGGTCGAATTCCCCTGCCTCGCATTTGACATACGCTTAGGCGCATCATACCGTTCGTTTCCATTATGCTTCCGGGATTCAAATGAAGAACCGGCTTCTCGCGGCAGCCCTGATCACGGCGGCAATCGCGATCGCTGTGTCCCTGGCGTCGAGTTCGGGCGCGGCGTGGGCGCAGACGGCCGCACCGATCCTCCGCTGGCTGGCAATCCTGCTCCTCGCGGGCTACGCCGCTGCGCGTCGCTCGCTCACCGCGTGGATCGCAGTCGGGCTATTTGCCGGCGCCGAATTCGGCCACGATTGGCCGGGCGCTGCCGCGCATTTGCAATTTCTCGGCACGATTTTCCTGCGGCTCATCAAGGTCATCATCGCCCCGCTGCTCTTCGGCACACTCGTCGTCGGAATCGCAGGCCACGCAGACCTCAAGAAAGTCGGCCGCCTCGGAATCAAGTCGCTCATCTATTTCGAAATCGTTTCGACGCTCGCGCTCCTGATCGGCTTCGCGGCCATCACCGTCAGCCGCGCAGGCGAAGGCGTCCATCTCCTCCCATCGGCATCGGCAACGGCTGAGCCTCTAAACGTCACATCGCATTCGGCGGGACAAATCATTACGGACATCTTCCCCGAAAACATCGCCAAGTCGGTTGCCGAAGGCCAGGTCCTGCAAGTCGTAGTCTTCAGCATTCTGTTTGCGATTGCCCTCGCGCTCGTCCCGGAACCGAAGCGCCGCCCAATGCTGGCATTCGCCGAAAGTCTCTCGGAAACGATGTTCAAGCTCACCAACATCGTGATGCTCTTCGCGCCGATCGGCGTCTTCGGCGCCGTGGCTTACGCCATCGGCCATCTCGGCATGGGTGTGTGGTTGCCGCTCGCGAAGCTTCTCGCCACAATGTACGTCGCGCTCTTCGTGTTTATCCTGTGCGTACTAATTCCGATCGCAATCATGGCTCGCGTTCCTCTTCGCGCGTTCCTCCGCGCGGTAGCCGAACCAGTTACGATCGCATTCGCAACCGCAAGTTCCGAAGCCGCGCTGCCTCGCGCCATGGAGCAAATGGAATCCTTCGGCGTGCCGCGAGAAACCGTCGCCTTCGTCATTCCAACGGGCTACAGTTTCAATCTCGACGGCTCGAGTCTCTATCAATCGCTAGCGTTGATATTCATCGCGCAAGCCGCAGGACTGCACTTAAGCGCCGGGCAACAAGCCGTCATGCTCCTGACGCTCCTTATCAGCAGCAAAGGAACCGCAGGCGTCGCCCGAGCGTCTCTTGTCATCGTCCTCGCCACCGCGACTTCGTTCCACATGCCGACAGAGCCGCTCTTCTTGCTCTTCGGCATTGACCAGCTCATGGACATGGGTCGAACGGCCGTGAATGTTCTGGGGAATTGTCTTGCATCGGTCGTGATCGCGCGATGGGAAGGCGAGTTTCCGGCGGGAAAAGGGAGCAGCTGAGCCAAACGGAATGAATTTGCCGAAGTTTTATTTCAGCGCGGCGTCCAATATCTCCGAAATTTTCGCTTCGTCAACTTCACCCGCGTCGTCATACACAGCCTTCCCGCCGCGGTCGAGCACCGTAACGTGCGGAATCGAGCCTGTGTAATATTTCTTCACAAGTTCCTGCTGCGCGAGCGACGTGCGAACATCCAAATCCACTACCACGAAATTCACGCGCCCTTTGTATTTTTCATAGAGATGCACGGTCCGCCGCGCTTGGCGCTTTGAGTTGTAACACGCCTCGCCGTACATGATGATGTAGTTCAGCTTGCCCGCGACGGCGCCCTCCCCCATGCGATCGCCCGTAATCAGCGGCCCATCCTGGCTGTCACTCGAATAGTCGAGCTTCGGATTCAGCTTGAGATTCTCTGCCGCACGGACATCTAAACTGAAACCGGCTACGAGAAGAATCAAAACACAAGTCGCGGAAATGACCGATTTGCGCGTCATGGCAGTTCGATTCCCGAAGGCAACAAAAGTTTCATATCGTCCTTTATTTCTCAATTCGAAGGACTGCGTGTAACCTTCCATCCATCCACACATCGCATCCCCTGGCTACGCGAACGAATTCACGCGGGCCGCTAATTTCAAATCCTAAGGAGAAACCAATGAAGAACCTAATGATCTCAGGGATACTCATGTGCAGCTTATCAATTCCGATCGCGTCGTTCGCATTTGCCCCCGCCCGACAGGACCAGTCGTCACAGGACAGTATGAAGAAAGACGACACCATGAAAAAAGACGACAGCATGAAGAAAAGCGACAGCATGAAACATGGCGACATGAAGAAAGACACCATGTCAAAAGACGCAAACGCCAAGCCCGCCAAGACGAACACCATGAAGAAAGACACCATGGCAAAGGACACTAAGGCGACGGATGCCAAGGCCAAGCCCGCCCCGGCAGGCACCATGAAGAAGACGGACGGCATGAAAAAGACCGACACGATGAAAAAAGACGACGGTATGAAGAAAGACGACATGTCGAACAGCACCTCAAAGCCTAACAACTAGCCGCGCACCCTCGAAAATTTCCTTCCGGGCAGCGGCGCACACGAGGCGCGCTGCCCGGAGCATTCCCTGCGCAACGCCCACCGACGAGCAGCATCCCATTGATTCATGAGTTTTGGCGCGATTCCATTTAGTAGGAGAGGGGTTCCCGGCTACTGGCCAATCGCCGCCTGCTGCGCGGAATCGAAATCGACCGGCTCGACATCGGCGCGCTGCAAAAGTTCACCTTCGCAACGAATGCACGGCGTATAGCCTTCCCGCAACGCCTCTTCGAGTGAGATCATCCGTGATTTCCCGTGCAGGAAAGTGCATCCCGGAACGTGAAACGTCTTCCCTTCGTCGTTCACCGCGACCATGCCGTAGGCAGCCTTGATCGCCGGCTCGCTCATCGGCGCGCGCAACAAAGGACTCGCATACCGCGGCAGGCTGAACACGAGAAGAATCGCCGCAATCACTCCCGCGCCGGCCAGCGACAAAACCAACCCGAAGCTCGATCCTCGCTCCGGACTCAGCCGTGCGGACAACCGCTTCCGCAGCGCGGGCGCAAATTCCGCCGGAAGACTGAACATTCGCTCGTCGCCGTAAATCTGAACAATGTTGCGCGTTCCGTCATAAACGGCCGAGCACCGCTTGCAACCCGCAAGATGCCGCGCGATATCTTGCCGCAACGGCGGCTCGATTTGCTCGTCAATATAATTCGAAATTTCGCGCCAGACGTCTTCGCACTTCAGGTCCATGGCTTGCTCCCCTTCGCAAACGGCAGGCGGCTCGTCCAGCCTCCGCCGAGCCCCGGTGCCAGAAGATCGCGCAGCATGAGCCGCGCTCGCAGCAGCCGGGTCTTCACGGTTCCGGGCGTGACGCCGATCGCTTCCGCAGTCGCCTCAATGCTCAAATGCTGCACGTCGCGCAGAACGAACACTTCGCGATATTTCTCGGCAAGCGACGCCAAGGCCTTCACCAAAAGTTCGCGCACTTCCTTCCGCTCGAGCGTCTCCGCCGGAATTTCCTGCCAATCCGTGAAATCTTTCGGAATGTAATCGCCTTCCTCGTCATGCGTCTCGAGTTCGTGGAAATGCTTCATGATGTCCCGATGCTCTTTTCGCCGCCGCATCCGAGCTTCATTGATCGTGACGCGAGTAAGCCACGTGCTAAAGCGCGACTCCTCGCGAAACTGCCACAGATGCGTGAAAGCCTTGAGAATCGCCTCCTGCGCCACCTCTTGAGCGTCGGCCTCGTTCTGCAGAATCGCCACCGCCGTAACGTAAACCTGCCGCTCGTACGGCCGAATCAGATCCGCGAAGAGTTCCTTCTCGCCGTTTCGGATCCGCTCGATAAGAATGCGTTCGCTCCGAGCGACGGAATTCTCGCCGGCGTCCGAACCTCCGCCTTCGCTTCGGGCTTTCGCCTCAGATGACATTCGCCGTTTTCAAGCGCCCGCGCGGATTTCCCCGCTAGCGGAGGTATTCCGGGTCTTTCTTCCAGCCGCTCAACATCGAGACAAAATTATTCCAGCCATGCAAAATCACCATCACAAGGTGTCCGCCGATAAAAAGTAAAAAGGCAATCATGATGGCGAAATGCCAGATGCGAGCGTAATGAAACCCGCCCATCAGTATTCCGAGAAATGAAAATTGAACGGGGCGCAGCATCACCAGGCCCGTCAGCACGGACAAAACGCCGAGCAGAATCGCCGAAGTGTATGCCAGCTTCTGAAGAGGATTGTAAGGCTCGGAGAGTTCCGGCTTCGGACCGAAGAAAAAATAGTGCCGCGCCATCGGCCACACCCCGCGAACATCGCGCGGCATGAACAGCGCCTGCCGGAAATTTCCGCTGAAGACCTGATACCCAACGTAAATCACGCCGGTGAAAATATAAATCCACAAAAATGTGAAATGCCACTGAAGCGCCCCGCCGAGCCATCCGCCGATCGTCAATTGCTTCGGTATGGTGACGAAATTCTCCTGCGGAATTTTCGGGCCAAAACTTGGAAACGCGAGATAAATCCGCAGCCCGCTCGCGATAAGAACCAGCAGCGCTACAGAATTCACCCAGTGGCAAACGCGAATCACCAACGGATGTTCGTACGCGGCGCGCACGGCCATCCCGGTCCGATTCGAATCCCAAGTTATGATTTTCTTCGGGACTGCCGGGCTCATCTTGCCTCCACAACGGCCTCCACCTCGGCCTCCGCGAGCTTCTCAGATTCCGTAGTAATCGCTGTATCCCTGATCTTCCCAATAGCCGTGTTTCGTGAGCACGTCGGTGACGCGCAGGCTCGTCAGATACTTTGCGTTCTTGTATCCGATTTTTGTGGGGATGCTGAGCCGCACGGGAGCGCCGTGTTCCCGCGTCAGCGGCCGGTCGTACATTTCGTAGCACATCAGCGATTGCGGGTGCATCGCGGTGGCCATGTCAATCGTGGTGTAGTAATCGTCCGCGCATTCAACGTAAACAAACTTCGCGCGCGGGTTCGCTCCGATCATCCGCAGAAAATCCGGAAGCCTGGCGCCGCCGAATCGGCCGATCACGTCCCATCCTTCGACGCAGATATGCCGCGTATTTTGCCGTTGTCGCGGCAGCGCCTGGATCTGATCGAGCGTATACGCTCCCGGGTTCGCGACGTCGCCGCTAACCTTGAGCTTCCATGTGGCGAAGTCAACGCCGGGATCGTCCACGTCGTAATCGTTGATCGGAAATTTTTCGAACGGCACAACATCTGCATCGGAAAAAGTCGGCGCGAGATGCGAACGGCGGAAGAACAGCGAAGCGGCCCAATCGTGAAACGCGAGGCCCTCATTCAGCAGCGTCTCCTGAAACGAAGGAATGGCAAACGCGCCAAGCAGCACGACAGGGCTAAGCTTCAACAGTTCGCGCCGGCGAATTTTCTTCGCTTGCCTCTCGGTTACAGGAACTTCCACCAAAAGCCTCCGAATTAAGTTTTGGGCAGCGTGGACCGCCCGCAGCTATCTAGATTCCCGGCCCGTCAAAATGTTTCAAGCTCAATCCTTGCCACGTGTAGCGAAGGTCCGGAATTTCTTCACATGACGTACGCACGAATCCGCGCGGCGGATTGCCTCCGCCTCAGGTAGCACCGGGCCTCAGCCCGGCACGCCTTTCCAGAAGCCGCGAGCCCAATTTCGCATCCGAGGCGCCCTCGGGTTTTGTGTCGCAAAATCATGACCTCGGATGTTTGTTTTCTTCGAGTTATGCGCACCTCTATGAATTCACTGCGTCGAGGAAATCCGCACGAACCAGCCGCCCTGGCCGCCGGATTCACCGCTCCGCACCTAAATTCTCCCGGCATAGTTCCGCGGCCAACTTAGCAGCCGGTTTGCGCGAAATCAAGCAGGCACCCTGTAAGGATTGCAGCCGGGGGTAGCGCGCGATGGCGCGAGGATTAGCTGCCAAAACCTGCATAATTGGCGAGCAACGATCCACAGTGCTCTGAATATAATCGCGTGCGCCCGTTCATTCCTCAAAATTAAGCTGCGAATTCCGCCCGACTTGAATTAAGTGTTAGGCAGATTAAAAGTGATGAAGCGCATGGGCCATCAGTCCGACGACTGCTCCAATCAGTACGAGCCACGCGGAGTTCATACGAAATCGCAGTAAAGCGATCAAAGACCCGACGGCCAGGCCTGTAGTAACAACGTCAACAATCGACGCTCTGCCGAGTTCCCAGGTCACCACGGCCATCAAGGCGAGCGATCCGACGTTAACGCCGTCGAGAAACGCGCTCGCCGTCTTGGATTCACGAATACGCGGCACCAACGGACCGCTGACGGCGACCAACAGAAATGCAGGAAGAAAGATGCCCACCGTGGCAAGGACCGCGCCGGGGATTCCTCCGAGAATGAATCCGACGAAAGTGGCAGTCGTGAACACCGGCCCAGGTGTTACCTGACCAACGGCAACAGCGTCGACGAGCTGTGCATCCGTCAGCCAGCCTCGATGCGTAACCAGATCAGCGCGAAGGAAGGCCAGCAGTACATAACCGCTGCCGAACACGATTGCCCCGAGCTTCAGGAAAACCAGAAAGAGTGAACTCAAGCTGAACGATGCAGCTGTCGCCGCGCTGCCGCTTCCAAACACCAGGGGAGAAAGAGCGGAGAGCGATGGATGCCAGGTTTTTAGTTGAGGAAGGGATGCCAATGCGCCTGCCAGCAGCAGTAAGAGAAGCGGATGAACGCCGAAAATCGATACTACGAGACAGAAGACGGCTACAAGTCCGAGAATCGTTGTCTTAACCGCGGTTCGCCCAAGGCCCCAGAGGGCCTGGACTATCACGCCGATGACCACCGGCTTGACCCCGTAGAGAATCGCCGAAACCTCGGGGAGCTTTCCGAAATGAACGTAGGCCCAGGCGAGAGCCGCTACCATAATCGCCGCCGGAAGGATGAAGCAGATACCGGCGACAATCAGTCCGGACCAACCCGCAAGCAAATAACCGATATGAATCGCCAATTCGCTTGAGCTCGGCCCCGGAATGAGGTTGCTTGCGCCAAGCAGGTCGAGGAATTTTTCACGAGAAAGCCAATGTCGCCTGCGGACGAGTTCATCGTCCATCATCGCGATGTGCGCCGCTGGTCCGCCAAAGGCTGTCGTGCCCAACCGGAGAAAGAACAAAGAAAGATCGAGGAGCGTAACTTGTTTCTTGTCGGAGATGGAATCTGAGGATTGACGCGCTGGCTCTTCAGCCATGAGTTCGGTCTCGCCGCCCGACCAACATGGCGTCTATGGACCACGCGCCGCCTCCCACCAGCAGCAGAAAAATGAGTCCCAGCAACATGCTCACATCCGTGCGGGCTTCGTGCAGCGTGCCCCAAAATCCAGCCTTCGAAAACATGGTGATCTTGGTTGTATACAACGCCACGCTAATCACGCCGAGCAGCGGAACCGCCGCGAAACGCGTTACCAGACCTGCCAGAAGAAGAATTCCGCACACGATTTCTACGGTGCCGACGAAGGGAGCCATTACATTCGCCCAGGGAATTCCGATCTTGATAAACCGTCCGACCCCGAGCGTTTCCGGATAAAGGAATTTCTGAATGCCCTCGGACACGAACACCCATCCGACCAGAACGCGGATCAACAGAACCGCCTTTGCCGAGCGCGTCGCCCATGAAGAAGGTGGAACTGTCGCCATTCTTAACCCCACTCTCGCCCACTTACGCGTAGGCGAACAACATCATAAAGCCGAAGTCCATGTGCAATTGCTGGTGGCAATGAAACAGCGTGAGTCCCGGATTGTCCGCCAGGAAGTCGATCTCGAGTTCCTGATAACCTCCGGCCATGACCACATCCTTCATCACGCCCGCCAAAGATTTGCCCGCGATCTTCGTGAGTTCGAAGCTGTGCCGGTGCAGATGGATCGGATGAATATCGTCGCTGGCATTGCGCAGGCGCAGCCGGTAGCGCTTGCCCTCATGCAGGTGGTATGCGGGAGTCATCGCTTCCCGCGAGAACACTTTGTCATTGATCGCCCACAGGTTGAACCCTCGCTCCGCTGCATTCTGCTTCGTGATTGTCATTTCAATCGTTTCGTCCGGCTCGGGAGCAATTTGGTTTGGTTGCGCGAAGCGCGCGTAGTTCCAGTGAAATGGCTTCGGCGGCATCCACACTGCCTTCGCTTTGTGTCCCGCATACTCCACGACGCTGCCCATGCCATGACCGCGATCATCATCTGCCAGGTCACCCAAGATCCAAACTCCGGGATGATTCATCTCGACGACGGCGGAAATGCGTTCGGCTGTTCCGAGCCAAAGCACTGGCACATCCGCAGGAGCCGGTACCGCATTGCCGTCCAGCGCGATCACTCTGAAAGAGTGCCCCGGCAACGCCAGGCTGCGAATCTCGGTCGCACTGCCGTTCAGAATATGAAAGAGCACACGCTCGCCCTGTTTTACCCTGATCGGCTCGCCGTGCCCCAACATCCGGCCGTTGATCGTGAAATATCGATAGCCCACCTCATAACCGTGCGGCATCCCTTTCTCAAGTGAGGCCTTCATGGCGGACTCGCCAGAGGATTCGAGCTCTTCTACCTTTGTGGCGGGAGCCAGAAAATCCTGCGCCATGTCTCCGCCTTGGCTGAAAGACGGTTCGAATTCTTTGAGCACGAGAAAGACTTCTCGGTCGTAGCTTCCCGGCTCATGCTTGGGCTCGATGTAGACCGGCCCGACCTGGCCGCTGTACTGTCCCGCGTAGAGATCCGCGCCCGCCCGATTGTGAGTGTGATAGAAACGGAACCCGGATGGGCGCGGAGTGAACACAATTCGGCGCAACCCGCGCGCCGGAATGAAGGGTGTCCCTTCTTCCTCCGCTCCGTCTACGTCTGTCGGAACGAACTGGCCGTGCCAATGCAATTGCTCCGGCGTGTCGGTATCGTTATACACGTCAACTACAACTTGCTTCCCTTCTTTGAAGCGCAGCAACGGCCCTGGAAACTGGCCATTGTAAGTTGTGCAGGACACGATGAGATTGCGCGCGATTTCGACCGGGCTCGCGGCGATGCGGAGGGTGTAATCGGCCTCCGACGCGGCTCCTTGATATTCTCCGCCGGAAAGCAGTTCGTGCTCGCCGAACGCGAGGCTCGGAACCAGCGCGCCAGCGCCTGCCATGGCCGCGGCCAGCTTCAGAAATTCGCGGCGAGATCTCGGCAATAAGCTCATGGGACCTCCATTCTAATCCTTGACGCAACTTCGAAAATTCTTTCGAACGACTCCCGTTGATCCCGATGATAACTCAGGCCAAACTTTCGGCTACGGCAACAACAACGCGGCTACGGCGGTCGGCTACTTCCTCGACACGGCCACAGGCAACGACGAGGGGTTTCTCTACCGCAACGGGGCTTACACCAACTACATCGTCACCGGCCAGACGGGCGAGTCCCAGACCGCGATCCTGGGAGTAAATAACCTGGGTGATTTCTGCGGAGTCTACCTCGCGGCACCGAGCTTCGCAGAGTGGACGGGCTTTCTGAGCCACAATGGAACGGTCACCAGCTATTTCGTTTCAGGCTCGATGAATATGAACGCTTACTCGATCAATGACCTCGGCGTTGTGGCCGGCGACTATCAGGATTCGGGCAGTGTCTATCACGGGTTTGTGCGCGCTCCCAATGGCGCCATTTCGGCGATTGACGTTCCCAGCGCCGGGATGGCGGCCAACCAAGGAACGTTCCTATTCGGCATAAACAATCTCGGCTGGATTTCGGGACATTTCTTCGATGGCGCAGGCAACGTGCATGGCTTTCTTGGCGTACCCACAAAACAGTCCTGGGAATTTTTCCAAATTGATGTGCCGGGCGCGTCAGCGACGTATGGCGGCGGCTTGAACGACCTGGGAGTGGTAGCGGGTCACTACAACACCAGCAGCGGAGCGCAATTGGGTTATATCGCAACTCCTGCGCTTCCCTAGCTGCAATACGTGGCTGTTACGAATTGGCAGCCCGGCCTGCCAAGAGGCCGGGCTGTCTCTCTACGCCGAAGGACCGACACGCAATTAAAGACACGTTCAAACATGCGCCGAACAGTTGACGGTGAATAAGAGCACAGGGCAGTTGAGTCGGGAACAAATCTGGAATCCGAGGTTAATTAATCGAGCAGTGCGGTCCCTGGCGGATGACGCGAATCTTACGAATGCGCGTGGTGAGTACCCTGTTGCCAAATTCCAGGCGGAGTCCGCAAGCGGCGATGATATCGTGCTTAAGAGCCGTCCCACCCCACGTGCAGCCATTGATGGCCACCCGGACCGGCGACATGTGTTGCGAATCGAACCAGCCGCCCCACACCCAGTAGTGCGGGCCACCGAGAACCCAGATCGTATACTGTGAATTCTGCGTGGTCACGAGCACAATGTCGCCATTGCGCAGGTCTCTTTTACGCACCTCTTCTAACGCTCTAGCGCGCTCCACTACATTATCCAGTGTCTGGGCGATCCCAGCCATCGTCGCACTCAATCCCCACTTAATTTGCATGGTGCGCCTGCTACGCCCCCAAGTCAACAGATAGAAAGCCGTGAGTGTGCAATCTGGCGGCTGTACCGCGGAGCAGTACGTCCGCCTAGAACGAAACGCGCACGCCGAGCTGTGCCGCGAACGGGATCCCGACGGTCGTGCCCGGACCGAAGAAATCTCCGAGCGCGCCCCCCGCCACGCGCAGTTCATTGAGGCTTGTGATTGGCTGAGTCGAAGTGCAAGCGGCGTTCGTGCAGACGTCGGTGATGTTTCCATTCTGCACTTCGGCCTGCGGTACCGGCAGCGCGGCAACATCCGTGACGTAATTCGCGCCGGGATTGTTGCGGTTGAAAAGATTGAAGAATTCAATGAAGGGCGTCACCGTCCATCGCTCGCGGAAATTGAACGGACGGCTGACGCGCAGGTCAACTTGAACATACGGAGTTCCGCGAAGCGTATCGAGGCCGACAGACTGGCCGTTGATCACGGCGCGATCGTCCACATCATCCCCCAGGCCGGTGACCGGCACGCTCGTCGTCAGGGTGAACGGCCGCGCGCTCTCGGCTTGCGTGAGCGTCGTCAATTCGATGCCGCCGGGAACGTGAAGCGTTCCTGCGAACACGAAGCGGTGGAGGACATCTTCTCCCGACGGGCCGTAATCGCCGGGTCCGAATGCGTGGAGCGGATTGCAAACCCCGTTCACGTAATCGAAAAGCTCGCCCAGCACGCAGCCCCAGGTCTTCCCGCTCGATAGCGTGTAATTTGCGACGAGATCGAAGCGGCGCGTCACGTTGCCCTGCAAATGAATCGCAAGCGCGTTGTAGCTCGAACGATTGTCCGTGCGGAAGACCGTAATGTTGGGAACATTATTTCGCTGGTCGGTCACATCCTGCGGATAGACCGGCGAGAAAAGCGTGTATCCGGCCTGATATTGGTAGCGACGGTAAGCGTGGTTGCCCTCTTCGTGCGTAAAGTCCGCGGCGAGTGTCCAGTGCGCGTTGAATGCGTGCTCGACGCCGCCGGTAGCGTGAATCGCGTATGCCGTCTTGTAATGCGGATCAATGATGGCGCCCGAGCCTGCCACATCGCCGATTGGGCCAGCCGTGGCTGCGGAAGGCAAGCACGCAGACCCGACCAGGGTCAGACCGACCAGCGCGCACGAACCCACAGGTTGATTCACCGCCTGAAATGCGGTGACCCAGCCGCTCTGCGCGAGATCGTTATAGAAGAGCCCGAAGCCGGCGCGGATCACGGTCTTCGGCGACCAACCGGGAGAGTACGCGATTCCCAGCCGCGGACCGACTTGCCCGCGATAATCATGAGGCACGCCGCTGACCAGCGGAATTTGCAGCGCGCTCAGAGTGAGCAGCGCGGGATTGACCGACTGGCTCTGGCCCGACGCCGTGAACAATCCGAAGGTCGTGTCGTACCGCAGACCGTAGTTCACGATGAGCCGCGGGGTGACCCGCCACGAATCCTCGGCATAGAGCCCGAGCCGCCGCACATCCTGCGAGAAGCTGCCATTGCCGGCGGGCGTGATGGCGCTTCCGGCGGCATAGTCCGCGGCGAACTGCGCAAGATTGCCCAAATAAAAAGTTGGGTCTTCCGGGAAAGTGACGAAATTCTCCCGCGTTGCCGAGAGCGCGCCGCTCAAAACCGGCTCATGGATGAAGTTCACGCCGAAACGCGGCGAATGAGCGCCCATCGTGTGGCTCACCTCATAGCGGAACTGATATTTCTCCTGATTTCGCAGAATGGGAAACGCTGTGATCGGCGTGACGAACTGGTTGTCGCCGAATGTCTCGAGGCCCGAAATCGAGCTCGAAGTGGCCGTAAACGGGAATGCCAGCGCGAATCCGAAATTCGAATTTCGTTCTTCGGTCAGGTGCAATCCGCTGGCGTCGAAGACAAACGATCCGAGCCAAGTAGAGCTGAACGTCGTCTGGCTGCTGATGACGAGATTCATGTAATTGTTGTGCGACGTCGCACCCGTTGATGGCAGCGCGGCCTGTTGTACCAGCGCATTATGCGTCGTGTAATTGTCCACCGCCGCGCGCAGGAACCACTGCGAGCGCGTGGATTCCGCCCAGTCGAATCGCGTCGTGCCCAGGTAATCGCGGAAAGGCACCGGAACATTGCTCGGAACCGCGATCGAACTTACGCCCGGAATCACGCCATCCGTGGCCAACTGCGAGAGAGCTTGAAATTGAGTCAAACTCGCCGCGCTGTATGCAATGCTCGCGTCTTCGTGGACGGCTTCGATCGAAGAAAAGAACCAAAGCTTCCCGCGCACGATCGGGCCGCCAAGCGTCCCAACGTAATTCTGCCGCGAGAACGGCTGCTTCGGGTTCGGTGGTGGATTATCAATCGGAAATCGCGCGTTCAGCGCGGCAGCGCGCTCGTAAAATGCCCCGCTTCCATGCCAGTCGTCGGTGCCATGCTTGGTCGTGACGACAACCGAATCTCCGGTGGTTCGTGATGTGTCAGCATCTTCTTGCGCGGTCCTTACGGCGAATTCCTGGATCGTGTCGGGCGAGAAATTCTGGAGAAAGCCGCCAATGTAGTCGTCGGAATTGTCGCCGCCGTCAACTGAAAGCTCGATGTTGAGGCCCGAGCTGCCACCCGAAGATACCGCCGTGATGCGCGCCTTCGTAGGATCGGAAGGCTCGACGGGCTCCGTTCCCGGCGCCAGGTAGGCCATGTTAGCGAAGCTCCGCTCCGCAAGAGGAATCGTGTCGAGATCCTTTTCGGTAATGGTGGCCTGATGGACTGCGCTTGCCGTGTTGATTGGCTCGGTGGTCACGGACGACGAGGTGCCCTGGACGCTCACGCTCTGCTCCAGTTTCGCGGGTCTCAGCGTCACGGTGACGTCGCGTACCGAGCTAACCATCACATCCACATCGGAAGCGGCGTCATCGAAACCCTTCGCGCTTACCGAGAGGCGATATCGGCCCGGACGCAGATTGTCCAATCGAAAGGCGCCGCTCGAGTCCGCAGACGCGTGTCTTTCAAGCGAAGTTCCGGCCTCGGTAATCGCCACCTTCGCGCCCGCCACGCGCGCGCCCGCTGAATCCACGATCGTGCCGGTCAGCGAACCCGCAAGAATCTGGCCGAGCGCGGTCATCGGCCACACGCTGACCGCCAGCGCCAGAATCATCGCGGGCAACGATAGTCTTGAGGAACGCATCCAGACTCCTGAATATTGCGCGAATTATCCCAGATGGTTTTTCGGGTGTCGACTTGAAACGGCTGGCTCGGCGATGGCCGCAACCGGCGCGTTTCTGAGGGGTGCGGAGATGCGCGTTGACACTGCCAGCCCATTTTGTTATTCAAACTGTTCGCTTTCTTCTCGGGTTTGATATCCGAGTCCCCGCTTGCCACGTAAAGGGAGCTAACCCGGCTAAATCGATTCCCTGGGGGATTCAGCCGTGATTGCGCGGCTGAATCGCGGATAGTTGACGAAACACATGACATTGTTGAACGAGGTTCAATGAAGCGGTTCTCTGCCATCTCGATATTCGCCTGCGTCCTCGCCGCGTCATTTTTGGCGTGCGGATGCGGCAGCAGTAGTAGCAGCAGCCTCGGTGCGATTACGATAACGATCATGCCCACCGCGAGTGTAACGCTGGACGAGGGCCAGTCATACACGCTGATGGCTCAAGTCAAAAATGACAGTACAAATTCCGGCGTCACATGGATCGTGTATGACGACAAGACCACAACTCCCTTCAGTTGCACGATTCCGTCTTGCGGCACCCTGTCGAACGTAACTCCATTCAACGTGACGTACACGGCTCCGACCGGCTTGCTCGGCTCGGTGAAAGTTACGGTTCAAGCGACGGCCAATGCGCTGCAGAGCATCACATCCGTTGCGACGATGACGATCGTATTGCCACCTGTCATCAACACGCTGTCACTGCAAAGCGGACAAAACGGAGTGCCTTACAGTCAAACGATTTCGGTGACCGGCGGCGTGCTTCCGCTGCAATACAGCGTTTCCGCGGGCAGTTTGCCGGCGGGGCTCCACGTCGGGCCGGGAGGCTTGATCAACGGCACGCCGAGCGCATCCGGCACTTCGCAGTTCACTCTGCAAGTCGCGGATTCCGGGATTCCGCCGGTCATCGTGACTCAGTCCTACACGATTACGATCGCTCCGGCGCCCCCGCTTTCGATCTCCACCACTTCCCCGTTGCCGCAGGCGCTCGTCGGCTCCGCTTACAGCGAGACCATCTCTTCCACTGGCGGCATTCCTCCGCTTACTTGGTCTCTGATAGGTACGTTGCCGCCGGGTCTTACTTTTACCGAGAATACGACGACCGGTGGATCCACTACCCCGATCACCACGGGCGAAATTTCCGGAGTACCGTTGACGGCTGGAACTTTCACTTTTTCTGTCGAAGTGACGGATTCAGCGATTCCTGAGGACATCGCAACGGCGGCCTTCAGCTTGACCATTAACCCGGCAACGCCTCTTAAAATCACAACAGCTTCGCTGCCCGGCGGCACCACCGCGCAAGGCTATAACGCCGTGGTTCAAGCGACGGGCGGCGCTCAGCCATACACCTGGACCGTGGCCCCGGGACTCTTGCCTCCGGGACTCATGCTTAACTCATCGAGTGGCACGATCACGGGCACGCCGATTCGTGCCGGCACTTCAAATTTTACCGTCACCGTCGCCGACTCCGAACAACCGCCCGCGTCCGTTTCGATGAACTACAGCATCGCCGTCGCCGGGAACACCAATGTGCTCCAGGAATATGAGCTGTTCAACGGATCTTACGCTTTCCTTTTCACCGGGTTCGGCAAGTTCAATTCGGCAGTGACGTTTCCGGAGGTTATCGCGGGCGTGATGAGCGCGAGCGGTACCGGCGCGATTTCCAGCGGCACCGAAGACGTTAGCTCGAACGGATTCTTGCCCGGACTCTCTTTCACGGGCAACTACACGATTGGGACCGATGGCCGCGGCTCGATGACGCTCACCGTCACAGGCCCTTCAGGCCAAAAGCTGCTGCAAACATATCAATTCGCGCTCGACGCGGAAGGCAACGGCCAATTCGTTGAGACCGATGCGACAGGAAACCGCGGCTCCGGCATTCTGCTCAAGGAGTCAACCTCGTCTTTCTCCGCGGCCATGTTCGACGGGAATTATGCGTTTGATTTCTTCGGGTTCGACGCCACGCTGAAGCGCATGGCGACGGTCGGGCAGTTCCACGCCGATGGGTCTTCGGCTCTCACGGGCGGCTCCGCCGATCAGAACGACAACGGAACGATGACCAATTTCTCGATCAATGGTTCGTTCGCGAACCTGAACTCCGCTGGCCGCGGCGGCGCTTCCCTTTTCTTCTCGCCGAATACGCTGAATTTCGTTTTTTATATCGTGTCGCCGTCCGAGGTGATTTTCCTTTTGGATGGAGAGTCAACAACGAATGGCACGACGACAACGCCGGTAAACATTGGTCCGTTCGGCGGTATCGCGTACCTGGAGAGCGGAACTCCGTTTACTGGAGAGTCCCTCAACGGAAATTATGTCGTCAGCGGGACCGGCACTTCCTCCGCCTCGGGCGACGCGAGCATCTTCGGCAGCCTGATGACGTTCACTCCTTCCGGCGGCACGACGGGCGGCACAACACCGCTCGCATTCGATCAAAACGACGGCGGAACGATTTCGTCGGCGCTCCCTCCGGCGGCGCAGTATTCCGTTTACCCCACGGGCAGATTGGCTTTCACCGGGGGCACCGGGCGAATGGGAGTCGCGTACATCGTGAGCTCGTCGCAAGCTGTTTTCGTCGGCACGGATACGGAAGTCACTTCCGGGATGATTGATTTGCAAACGAGCGGAACCTACGGGCTGACGTCAATCCAGGGCGAATACACGCTGAAGAATCCGTCTGCAGCGGATGTTCAGGCCACAACCGTCAGCGGCGTTCCTGCCGGGGATGGCGTCGGCAACTTGACCGGTGAAATTGATTCCGTCACCGGATCCGATACGCAGAATCTGGCGGCGGCGCTCACGGCGACCTACACCGTTGGCGCCAACGGGCACGGCGTGGTGACGAACGGAAGCGGAGCCGGGCTTCCCGCGAGCCTCGCGCTGTATTTGGTATCGCCGGAAAAGATCAGATTGGTTTCGACCGATCCAACTGATGCGCATCCGACGCTGTTTTTCCTGGACTACTAGCGCTGTTCCTCGACGGCGCGCCGCTTGCTGAATTTTCGCGGCGCCGTTTCGCGTCATGCCGCGGATGAAACCGTAATCAATATTGCAGTGAGCGCGGACTGCGTTTTGCGCTCAAGCGCGAAAGCCGCCACTACTTTTTTTTCTTTTCGTCTTTATTTTCGTCGAGGCGCAGCGCCGCGGAGTTGATGCAGTAGCGCAGTCCGGTTGGCTGCGGGCCATCATTGAAGACGTGGCCGAGATGCGCGTCGCACTTGCTGCATACGACTTCTTCGCGAATCATGCCGTGCGTGGTATCGCGGTCAACTTCGACTTTCGTCTCGTCCACCGGTTTCCAGAAGCTCGGCCATCCCGAGCCGGAATGAAACTTCGCGTCGGAGCTGAAAAGTGGCTGACCGCAACAAACGCAAACGTACGTGCCGTCGGCTTCCGTGGCGTCGTATTCACCGGTGAACGGAGGCTCGGTGCCTTTTTCGCGCGTCACGTGATATTGATTCGGCGTGAGCTGCTTCTTCCAATCCGCGTTTGATTTGTTGATTTTTTCCGTCATGGATATAACCTCGCAGTCGGTTTTGCAGAGCGTACAGTTTAGCGAGGTCCCGATTTTCGGTCTAGCTCGAAACTGCACGGCGCGATTCGGGGCGGCAAATCTCCGCCGTTCGGCTCCGCGGCCGCTGGCTCAAATTTCGCGCCGTTCGTGGTATCATTTTTCGATTCGTGGGCCGCTAGCTCAATGGTAGAGCAGCTGACTCTTAATCAGCGGGTTGCAGGTTCGAGTCCTGCGCGGCCCACCACGATTTCCGAGCGCCCGATGCCGAAAGATGGCGGGCTCGCGCTCTTTGCCCCGACTTCCCTTGCTCTGATCGCGTCCGGAAGGGGGTGTAATTTTGTCCCGATTAGAAAGGAGCTCGGTGCTTTGTTTTGTTTGGGTTACGGCGATTTCTAATTGTTTTGGTGTCCCGATTAGAATCGGCCAAATTGCCGCCACTCCGGGTCTTATTACTGCTCCGTACCTGCATTCTCTAGTCATAGCTCCGCAACAAACCTAGCAGGCTGTTGGCGAAAAATCAAGACCGTGTACTGTAAGGATTGACCGCGACTACCGGCGACGCCACGCGGCTCAGATTGAAAGCCGTGTTCACCAAGCCGACGTGAGAGAACGCCTGCGGAAAATTGCCCAGTAGCCGCTTTGCAACTGGATCGTATTCTTCGGATAGCAGCCCGACATCATTGCGGATATCCAGCAGGCGTTCAAACATCCGAACCGCGTCTTCCTCGCGGCGCTGCAAGACGTAATTGTCCGCCAGCCAGAAAGAGCACGCCAGAAACTTTCCCTCCCCGTGGGGCAAACCGTCTACGGCCTCGTCCTGCGTATAACGCCCAACAAATCCATTTTCCATCAGATGCGTCTCGATCGCTTTAACGGTGCCGATGACGCGAGGATCATCCGGCGGAAGGAATCCAACCAAGGGCATCATCAGGACGCTGGCGTCGAGGTGCTTGGAACCGTAGAACTGCACGAAGGAATTGATATCCGCGTCGAAGCCCTGTTGGCATACCTGCGCGTGGATCTTTTCCCGCAGCGTCGTCCATCGCGCGGGATCTCCCGAGATCCAGCCATGTTCCGCGGCTCTGATGGCACGATCGGCGGCGACCCACGCCATTATCTTGGAGTGAACGAAATGCCGTTGCGGCCCGCGCATTTCCCAAATGCCGTCATCGGGCCGCTCCCATCCGGTCTCAAGGAATTCGAGCAGCGCCTGAATTATGTCCTCGGCGTCGTTCTCGGACGGCTCAATTCCTGCCCGGCGGCTTTGATAAAGGCTGCCGACTACCTCTCCGAAAATATCCAATTGAAATTGCGTGTGAGCGGCGTTGCCCGTTCTCACCGGCGCTGAGTTTTCATATCCACGAAGCCATGGCAGCTCCAATTCCGTGAGCCTCCGCTCGCCGCGAAGGCCGTAGACGATGTTGACCTCCGAAGGGCTGCCGGCAACGGCCCGGAGCAGCCATTCACGCCACTGCCGAGCTTCTTCAAAATAACCGGCGGAGACGAACGAGCGAAGGGTGAACGTGGCATCGCGCACCCAGCAAAAGCGATAGTCCCAGTTGCGCACACCGCCGGGCCACTCCGGGAGTGAAGTGGTTGGCGCGGCGACGATGCCTCCGGTGGGCAAAAACGTGAGGGCCTTCAGCGTGATCAGCGAGCGCGTCACGGCATCGCGCCATTTGCCGCGATACGAACAGCGACTGGACCATTCCCGCCACCAGTTCTCGGTGTCCTGGATCGCTTCGGCCACGTTCAGCGGCGAAGGTTCGTACCGCTCTGACGGATACCAGGTAAGATCAAAGGTTACTTTCTGGCCTTCGACTATCTTGAATGTTGCCGCAGTCTTTAACTTTTCACCGTGAAGCGGGACTTCGGTGCGCAGGCCAAGCAAGCTGGGACCAGCGATTGCGGAGATGCCGCTACCGGTACTCCGGACCCAGGGCACCACCGAACCGAAGTCGAACCGAATCACCAGCTCCAGCTTCATCTCGACCTCGCCCCGCGTGCCGACGACCATCCGGAGAAGTTCTGGAGAGGTGGTGCGAGGCGTCATGCAGTCAACGAGCGTCACCGAGCCGCTTTCGGTTTCAAATTCCGTCTCGAGGATGAGCGTTCCTTCGCGATAGCGCCGCCGGACGGAACGGATTGGGCCCGCCGGCGCAATGGACCAATATCCGTTTTCAGGTGTTCCAAGCAGTGCCGCGAAACATGCCGTGGAGTCAAAGTGCGGAAGGCACAGCCAGTCAATCGAACCATTTTTCGACACCAGCGCGGCCGAGTGGCAATCGCCGATCATCGCGTAATCTTCGATGGGTAAGGACAGAAGCGATCCTCCTTAGAATCGGGATCGGATTAAATCAAGCGACACATTAAAGCACGTAGGCTGTCTAGCTGACTATCGGCGCGGTGGCGTCTCAGTTTCAATTTTAAAAATGAAACCTGGCAAATATCTTCTTGAAAAGTCGATGCCAAAACGGTTTTGTTTTCCAATCTTTCGGGCTCACGGAGCCTTGGGTACTGCCCAGAGAATAGAGCAAGCCACCGCCTCGCAGCGGTGTGCCACGCGTGCATTGACGCCACTGCTTGGTGCCACCTATGCCCCGCACGAAATAGATCGTCTTAAACATGCACTAACCCGCTGTGAGAATGATCTCTTTCTAGGCTCCAAAAATGATCGGCCAAGCCGGCGGCCGTTGCACGCGTGACTCTCTGCGTCTTGTGTATCCGCGCGAAATTGTCGCGCATAATGAGTCGCAGCCATCGCGGCATGGTTCTCTACTTCTCTTAGAGAATCCGTTCTTCACCCTCGTAGAACGGCGCATTCCCATCCATGTCGTTCGGTTCTGACGCCCCGCGAAGCTCAACCGGTGCCAGGAGGAAAACGCAACGACCGCAACAAACGCAACGACAGTTTTCGAACTGTGGAAAACTAGAACGCTTGAAAGATATTCGTTGCGCTTGAGAATTTAGCTGGGGTATATTTGGAACTGAGAACGGCCCCGAGTTCGTTTTGTGTCACAATCTCGGAGCCGTCCTCTTGGCAGAAAGAGGGTGATGGCCCTTGAGAGGCCTAGTGCCCTAAGGAACGGCGGCAACCGTTCCGGGCACGCAGAAGGGCGAGGAAACTCGCCCTTCATAAACCCTTTTCTGTTTATAGCACGAAATTGGGCCTGCACAAGGAGGTTTCTGGCAAATGAAAGAACCTATTGATTACAAGGCGGTGTTAGAGGATTTGAGGGTGCGTCGAGTGCAACTGGATGCAGCGATCGCCGCTCTTGAGCTGCTCTCCGGTGAACCAGTAGTCGTGTTCGGAGCTTCCAAACCGCTATCCGGCCCGGAAATTCAGGCAGACACCTTCGTGGGCTTGAACATCGCCGAGGCAGCGTCAAAATACCTACGTATCACTGGCAAGGGCGCAAAGAGCACGGAACAGATTGCGGATGCACTTAATCGCGGGGGATTGAGCTGCACTCAGTCGAGTGTCTCGGCAATTCTGCGTCGGAACAACAACAGCGGAGAGGGCGACGTCATAAAGGTCGGTCGCGGTCTGTGGGGGCTGCAGGAGTGGTATCCGGGGCGTCCCCGTCGAAGCAATAGGCCAAGTAGCGAACAAGAGGGATAACTCATGCGAATGTTTTTCATTGATGAATCCGGCGACGCCGTAATGGGCGGCACGAAGTATTTGGTCTTGGCCGGAGTTATTCTACGTTGCGAAGACTGGCCAAATGTTCGCATGGGACTGGACGGCCTGAAAACAGGAGTAGGAGTCAACCCACATGTCGAAATTAAGTGGAGACACGTACGGCATCCCGGAGGGCATCGAAACCCTCTAAGACTGCTTTCGGACGCGCAACGGGGGTCGCATGGCCGGAAGACTCTAGGACTCATACGCAATACCACTTATGCCCGCGTGATCGGCGTCGTAATCGACAAGGTAGCCGCATACTCGAAGCCGGGCTTCGTTGGGCCTGAGGATCTTTACGAACTTGGCGTCACGCTGATTATGGAACGTTATCAATACTATCTCCGTGCGACCAAAGACCTAGGTATTGTTGTCCAAGACCAGCGCCATCCGAGTCAAGATGTTCGACTGAGAGGATTCTATAGGGGTCTGTTGACGGCTGGGACATACTGGACACGATTTCCCAGCATAATCGAGGGGGTATTTCTTTCGCCCTCTCATTTCAGCACGGGGATCCAACTTGCCGATTTTACGGCTGGAGCAATTTATGCGGCCTATTGTAATCCGGTCAAAGACCTCAAGTACTTCAACATCATAAGAGGGAAGATCACCGGTGACCGGCAGACTGGAAAGAGACACGGATTCAAGCGGTGGCCATAATAAAAAAAGCGCTGAGTAGCGCCACCCTTGCGGGCAGCGCCAGTGCACGCCAAGCGTGCTCTCAACGCGACTTAAATTCTATAAGAAGATTTTGAAAGTGTCAATAGCGAAACTAAGGCAAAGCCTTGCGATTCAATAGGATGAGTGCCACCTTGCTTTTGCTCAGTGTTTCGCTGTCGATTTCCTTCTCTTCACCGAGTTTGGCAACTTTGAGTCGGTGGTTGTGCTTCACTTCGCGTACTGGAATTTCGTGAGGCGTCAGAACCCGCTGCCGTGCACACCTGTAGTGGCAACGGGAGTCGATCAGGATTTCTGGACGATGACCTTGTGGAGGCTGCCGCGTGACCTACATCGAAGAATTGCAAGATGTAATCCGGCACTTGTACGGCGTCGAGTCGTCGCACGTCGAGAGTGTGCCAATCAAGGAGACATTTCAGGGGAAGACGATATGGGAAGGAATCGTGGAAGTCTTCGAGCTTCAGGGCCATCCGAAAGCGCCAAAAGTTTATGCATGGGCCTACGAAACGGATAATCCGAAAAGACCGCGCCATGTGACCGTGCTGCACCTCGGGCCTGTGACTTCGCCGTTGCTGGCTGTCAGAGCCGCGATCGTTGAGGAGTTTAGAAACCTTGAGCCGAAAGAAGAAAGCTAGGAAGGCGGGACGGCCACCGCTTCCCAAGGGCGAAGCCAGGGTGGGAACCTTGCGAATCCGCGTCACGCCGCACGAATTGCGCTCAATCGAATCTGCGGCCAAGACCAAAAAGCAGTCCGTTTCAGAGTGGATTCGGAGCGCATTAAATGCCGCAATCTAGCGCCGCACTTTCGATTGGTTTTTCCTGGGAGTCAGATCCACTCAATACGTCAAGGTGCGACTTCGATATGATGGGAGAAGAGGTCAACGGCGTTATGACGACAGTTGAGCGCGTAGAGGAGAGCGACCAATGCGCTTGAAACAGGTTGAAGTTGCCGCACTTACGCTCGCGCTGGCTTCGAGCGTCTACGCCGCCAACCCGTTCATCGGTAAGTGGAAGATTGACGAGGCAAAGAGCCACTTGACCGGTTCAACCGATTCCGTTGCCGCAGCGGGACCGAATACTTGGAGCTTCAAGGACGGCGCGTTTTCCTGGAAAGTCAGAGCGGATGGGACCGATCAGCCAACAGCGTTCGGTACCACGGCTATGAAAGTGGTGAACACGACGACTTGGGAGTTCACCTACAAGTCGAACGGCAGGACGACGGGCACCGAGACCTGGGTGCTCGCCGCCGACGGCCAGTCGATGAAGCGCGCCTTCAGTGTTCCGAATGCAACCGGCGAGATGTCCAGCGGCTTCGAAACTGTGAAGCGCACGGCAGGGACCTCGGGCTTCGAAGGCACATGGGAATCAACCGAGGTCAAGATGACTTTTACTGAAGTGGACGTTGAACCCAATGGTGACGATGGAGTCACTTTGCGCCTTCCTGAAGACGGAACGCACTATTCGCTGAAATTCGATGGCAAGGACTATCCCGAGGAAGGCCCTAGACTTCCCGCCGGAATGACGGTTTCCGCGAAGATGACCGGACCGCGCACGATTAGAGCCGTCACGAAACTGAACGGCACCGCGTTTGACACAGAAGATTGGGAGATTTCGGCAGACGGACAGACTTTCACGTACACGCAACGCGACGTGGGCTCGACGAATCCGGCGGTGATTGTCCTGCATCGGCTGACGGATCATCGCTGAGGGATCGGCGTTTGGAATCCCTGCGACCGGCGCGTTGCGAAAATCCCTTGAAGTGTGTTGGTTCAGCCTGAAATGGAGGGAGGCCTCCCGCGTTAGTGAGTATTCCGCCCTTGCAAGCTCGTTGTAACTCCTCCACGTCCGTCCGTTTCAAATTCCGGATGGCCGGTCGCTTGGGATAAACGCAGATGATTCAACCCTGGTGCTGTCCTGATTTCAGATCTAAAGAGCTTAGCGATGCGAGATGACAACCAAACGCACGAGGAGTTGCCTTAGAATTTAAGCCGATAAAAGTTAGAGTTGCGGGCGCACGTGGAGATCAAATATCACTCCGCGTCCTTAGGAGCGGGCGATCCATCCGACCAAGTGAGCACCGGAATCATGAGCTCGGTAATTGGCTCCGAGGTGCCTTGAAATTGCGGATTGAACATAACCGGGGAGCCCGGCAAATCCGCTCCCCATGACTTGGGATCTGTGAGCGGAATGTAAAACATCAAATGAGGCACCCAATGCCCGGCGGAGTCGTTCAGGTATCCTTGTTTCGACAACATGAAGCACATCGCGCCGGGCTCCAGAGGCGGCAATCCCTTCGCATCGAAAGCCTTGAGGCCCTCCAGGATCTGAGCTTTGGATAATCCCGCCAGGACCAATTCCGTTCTCTTGTAAGTCAGCGGTAGGATCGAACGCGCCGCGGCCGGATTAAAGCAGATGGGACCTCGCATCTTTGGATTCCAGAACTGAGGAAAGTCGAATGGGGACATCCACGATCGCTCGACAACACAAACGAAACCATTCTTGCCTTTGACGGCCGTTTCGTAACCATGCCGTCCGAGAACCACGACTTCGGCATCGGTTGAAATCGATGGAGGCGCCGCACTGCGTGCCATTGCAATTTCGGCATTTCGCTCCATCAGATACTGATCAAGCGGCGCCATGTTCGGATATGGTGATTTGGCTTCTTGCGCTTGCGCCTGCTGCCCCGGCGCGCCTAGCCCGGCAATCAGCGCAAAGCTCGCAAATGCGATCGTCCTGAGAATGTTTCGCTTCATTGGTTTCCCCTCGGACGCGAGATTGCTGTCATACCAACCGGACGGCTCGTAATACGGCCGCAACCGCAGAGATTACAACATGGATGCCCGGAAGTTATCCACTTTATCCGTTCCTCGGGCTGTCCGGAGAGCTGGCTTTTTCGTTCTTCACGCGGCCCGCTTGCGGTAGAGTGCGGGATCGCGAGGATCGGCAGCTTTCGGTTCGCGTTTGATGGGATGCGGGGAATTCTCTCGCGCTCGCCCAGGGCGTCTCCATTGAATCGGCGCGTTGATCGTTGCACAATTACTTCGAAAAATTCACGCGGCTTTACGCCAACGGGATCTGCTTTGATGACAACCCCCTCTATTCTGGTAGCGACGTGGGGCAACGGGCTATTCAGCGTCACTGGGAAAATGGTTCGCCAAGAACTCGCCCATCAATCAGTTCGCAGTGTGGTGGCCGATGGACGTGGAGGAGTGCTCGCCATTGTTGGCGGGCATTCGCTCTGCCGGCGATCGTCTGGCGGCGAATGGACTACGATTGCAAAAAGCGAATTCGACCTTTCGTGCTGCGTGCCGATTGGAGACGTTGTCTTTGTTGGAACCGACGATGCGCGTGTCCTGCGCGTTGATTCTGACGGCGCGCTGCAACGCTTAACGGGTTTCGACGCCGTAGAGGGCCGCGACAAGTGGTACGCAGGATCGGCGATCGTTGACGGCAAGCGGGTGGGGCCACCGCTGGGAATTCGTTCCATGACGGCGACGTGCGATGGCGCCGCGCTTCTGGTTAACGTCCACGTTGGCGGAATTCCGCGATCAACCGATGCAGGCTTAACCTGGCGGCCCACTATTGATATCGCCAGTGACGTTCATCAGGTGTGCGCGCATCCAACGCGGCCCGAGATCGTGATAGCGGCGGCGGTGGGTCTTTGCATCAGTCGCGATGCTGGAGCGACATGGACTATCGAACAGCGAGGGCTTCACGCCCTTCATTGCTCCGCCGTTGCTTTTGGGAGAAACGACATTTTCGTGTCGGCATCCACGGACCCTTTTGCGAAGCAAGGCGCAGTTTACCGGCGGCCGATTGACAGCGACGGACCGCTGCGGGCTTTAGGCGAAGGCATGCCGAAATGGCTGGACGGCAAAGCCGATACCAACTGCATTGCGGCCCGAGATTCAACGATCGCTGTGATTGATTGGTCGGGGCACCTTTACGTGTCGCATGACGATGGCGCTACGTGGTCGTGTCTCTGTGATGGTCTAACTGGGCCAAGCGGGCTTTGCATCTATTGAACTCGTCGCGGCACCGCACGATGGAAGCGGTGCCGTGGCGAATTCTTGCATTAGGACAACGCCGAACGGCTCGCCGCTTGGCGCTCCAGGCGAATGCGCGACCCTACCGGTAGCTCACATATAGGCTCGGGAAGTCCTGCTGAAGATGCTTGACCTTGGGAAGGTCGAACGTCGCGATGTAGGGATTGTCGGGATGAATTGCGGCGAAGTCCTGGTGATAGGCTTCGGCGCGATAGAAGGCTTTCAGCGGAACGATCTGCGTCACGATCGGACCCGAAAACACTTTGGCCTGATTGAGTTGATCCACATAGGCCTGCGCGATGCGCTGCTGATCCGGATTTGAGAAAAATATGATGGAGCGATATTGCGTGCCGGTGTCCGGGCCCTGGCGATTGAGTTCGGTTGGATCGTGTGCGACCGAGAAAAACACCTTTAGAAGCTGGCCCAGAGTGATCTTCGAGGGATCGTAGACGATTTCAACGGATTCGGCGTGCCCCGTCGTGCCACTGCTGACCTGCTCGTAATCGGGATTCTTCACGTCGCCGCCGGAGTAGCCCGAAGTGGCACGGGTGACGCCCTTGACGTGCTCGAAAACGGCCTGGATGCCCCAGAAGCAGCCGCCTGCGACGACGACCGTCGCCTGACCTTTTTGGGCGGCGAGAGTGTCGTCCACGGCCGGATCGGGGATGATCGTGGCGGCGCCAGCGGCGTAGTGGCGGGTGGCGGCGAACAGAATTAGCATGATCGTGAAAATTAGTAATCCTAGAGTCGTTGAACGATTCATTTCTCTACCTCCTCGGATCGGATATCGCGGGCGGCCACGAAGGCGATCCCTTGCCTACCATTAGAGCCGGAACTCGCCCAAAAGTTACAGGGTCATTTTGCGTCGGGGTTAGTCGGTATCGAAGCGGCTGAGCGCAGCGCGGCTTGCGGGAGCTACTTTGAATTGCTTGCCGTCGAAGAGAAATTCGATCTCGTAGGATTTCACGCTGCGCGATAGTTTCCCCGCTTTTGCTTCAGTTTGCGCGGTGGAGCAGCCCGTGGCTCCCTGCATCGCTGTGATCGTCAATCCCTTTATTTCTCCGGATGTTCCAGCTGCTGCCGATGCTGCGGATTCTACAGGCGAAAATTTGATGTCGCCGAGGCAAGCGTTCGCGGTGTCCGAGGCTGAAATCAATTTTGTTGTAACGGCGTTTCCAGTGGCGTCGAAGGCGACCATGAAAATCACTTCAGTACTTTCGCCCTGGAAGGTGGAACCGCCGCGGCAGATGAGAAAGTCGCGACCGCCGGGATAAGCGAATTTATAGCATTCGTCGGTGTGTATTCCTTGATCGTACTTCAACAGGTGAACCCCACCCGACTTGAGCATGAAGATGAAACTACCGCCCCAATTTCGAGCGTGCGAATCGCAGCCAGAGCCGTCGAGAAGGAGATTGTCGTCGTGCGCGGAAGTAAAGTGGCCGGGCGTCTCGGCGTACATGCCCCAGCTGCTGTTTTTATCGCCGTAGAAATCCGTGGCCTTTGGGCAAACGCGGCATCCGGATATGCTGCCGTCTTTCAATCTCGTGATGTCTCGCGCGGGGCAGATTTCGGCGACCGCGGCTTCGATATCGGCGGCGCGGACACCTGCGCTTGCGGTATTGAATTTTGGTGTTGCCGCAGATTGGCCCCAACTCGCGCGCGCCAGAAGGAGGGCGGCGAACATCATCGCGGTGCGCAGCCCATTTTTTCGGCCGATCGTCATAAACGCTCGCGATTATAACCTTGGGGGAAGCGGGTCGGTAGTATTCGCCGAGTTCGGCTGGGGCCAGCTTCCGATTAATGCGTTGTACGGCCAAGTGGCGCTGTCTGTCGCTTTCTAAACTTTCCAGAACCCCGTTTCTCGGGCGGAATCCAGCCCAGGCGGCGGAAAATTTGGATTGTGTATTTGGAAGAAAGCAGGAGAACTACTTCTGCGTATTCCGACGGGCGCCTTTCGTCAACGGATTTTAGTTCCGCCCCATGCATGGATGACCAGCGCAACAGCAACTGCAAGTGTCAGCCCCTCGATGAGAAGAGCATACGAGACCAGCCTCTTGGATCGATCAAATCGAGCCGCCAACCGGCTCACGCCGATTCCCAAGAGAATGAGAGGCGACCAGAAGAGCCTGTACAAACAGAGACTGCTGACACTTTCCGCGAGATAGCTATTGCCGAGAGTGACCACACCCAGACAAACGGGGGCGCTCAAACTGAGACCTAAGAGAAGTTGCGAATAGGTTTTATAAATGGACTCAAACCTTGCGATCACCCATACGAGAAAAGCACTGGGGATAGAGAAGAGGCCGGCGATGAAGATCCAAAGCATCGCGTCGCCGGCAGCCCACATGCCACCAGATGCGTCAGCGGGATACTTGAGTTCCTGCATGTGCCGCACAAAGAGTAAGGTTGCCGCAATCACTAGAACCGTGGCATACCCCACGGCAACTAATCCCAACTGCACCCGCCAGGAGATAGATTTCACAAGAGCATTCTAGCGTCAGAATGTACGGAGCCGCGTGATGGCGTCACCCATTGGTGGCGAAGAGCTCAATAAGCGGGGCCGCCGGCGCCCCGGCCACATTCCGCGAACCCCGTTTCTGGACAATTTCCGAACCGCCGACCGCCTCGAAGATGGCCAGACCATTCAATACAATCGCGTTTAACGGTACCGATCTGGCCGCTGGTTAACTTCCGGTTTGCTCGTCATCCGACCACAATTGTCGGCAAGCGTGCCCAATCATCGCGCGTCTGGGATTGCCAAGATCGCCGGTTTCGGGTCTGATAGCCGCGTGACCCCTCAACGCAACGCAGGAGGGATTCGGACAGTGCGATTCGCCTCCGTTGTGTTGGCGTTAGCTCTGCTGGCGGCGATCTCGGCGCCGGCAGCGCGGGCGCAGGAAGAGATTCGCCCGCCGCTGCATACGAATGGCCACGTGATTCTGGATTCGGCCGGGGGTGTGGTGCGGCTCGCTTCCGTCAATTGGTACGGATTCGACGAAAAGGAATATGTGGCCGGCGGGCTCGATCACGCGCCGCTTGAAACGATCGTCGAGCAGATACGCGCGATTGGCGCGAATTCGGTGAGGCTGCCGTGGGCGAATGAAACGCTCGAGCGCAATCCGGTGGTCGCGGATTACGCGGTGAAGGCGAATCCTGAATTTCGCGGGAAGCGCGCGCTTGAGGTGATGGACGCGGTGATTGCATCTCTTGCGCGCGCTCACATCATGGTGATTCTGGATAATCACGTGAGCCGCGCGGGATGGTGCTGCAACGATGCGGATGGGAACGGGCTTTGGTACAGCGCGGAATATCCCGAGGCGAAGTGGCTCGAGGATTGGAAGGCAATCGTCCAGCGCTACAAGAGTCAGCCGTGGGTGGTGGGCGCCGATCTGCGCAACGAACCGCGCGATGGCGTGCGTTGGGGCGGGGACAATCCCCGGCTGGACTGGCACGCGGCGGCGGAACGCGGCGGGAATGCGGTGCTCGATGCGAATCCGAATTTGCTGGTGATCGTCGAAGGGCCGGAATATTCGAAGGATTTCACGGCGTTTGGAAACTTGCCCCTCGCGCTGAAGATTTCGAATCGCGTGGTCTATTCGCCGCACGCGTACGCGCCCGACAAGAAAAAGTTTGGGAGCTACGAGGAGATGAAGCAGGCGTACGATGCGCGCGCGGGATACCTGCTGCACACCGAGCCCGGCGTGCCGCTGTGGATCGGCGAGTTCGGAACGTGCCAGGAGCTCGATTGCGGCGATCACGGCCAGTGGTTCCGCTGGTTCGTGCGATATCTGCGCGAGAATGAGTTGAGCTGGAGCTACTGGCCGCTCAACGGAACGCAATCGAGCGGCGAAACGCGGAAGTACGACGCGGTGGAAACCTACGGCCTGCTGGCGCCGGATTATCAGCGCATCGCGGCGCCGGAGATCGTCAGGCTGCTGCAAACGATCGTACACCCGGCGCCGTCGCACAAGCCATGAAACACCGGACAGCGGGATGCGCGCCGGCGATTGATTCGTTTCGGCCAGTCTTTCGTCTCGACGAACGGCGGCTCGCTGCCATAGGCAACTCAAATCTCGGCGCGCAAATCCAATACGCAGAATCACGGGCCCTGAGTACAATCCAACTCGCGAGGGACCTCCATGCGCCGCTTCTTGCTTCCGCCGTTCATCCTCGTAAGTGCCTGTTTCTTGCTGCTCGTTTCCGCTTCGGCTGTTGGGGCGCAATGCGGAGTGAACACCGTCGGCTTCGGGGACATCGGGATCGTCACAGGAAATTCGTTTCACGCCGAAATTGTGTCTACGCGGACTGGCTTGCCCAAATTGTTGAGTCCCATTGCCGGATTGCCTCCAGAGTCGGTGGCGCGCGACGGGCAGGGGCGCGTCCGAATCGAAAGGGCCGCTGGAGAATTCAAGCGCGATAACGGCGCCGACGAAGGAAGCAAAGTCCATGAGCACTTGATTTCGATTTGCGACACTGGCGCGCAGACCATGACGAAAATCGACACGATGAATGCGACGGCAGAAATCATTCATTCCCGACCTAGCGCGCTGAGTCAACCATCGCCGAGCCACCGGCGGACGTTTTGCTCCTCTCGGATGCCCTCGAATCGAAATTCAAATCCGAACATGACGGTGGAGGACTTGGGAGATCGAACGATCGAGGGAGTGCAGGCGCATGGCGAGCGAATTATCATGAAGCCGATGCTCGCCTCAACCAGCGGCGGAGATTCCTCACTCGGCGAGAACATCACCACGATCTGGTGCTCGGACGAACTTTCCGCGGTGGTTCTCCGGGTGAACGAAAATACAAAGAGCGGATCGAAATCCACTGTTGCGATGCAAAACATCGAGCGCACCGAGCCTGACCCGGCGCTATTTCAAGTCCCGCAAGACTACACCATCACGGAATCCATTGCGGAACCTCGCGGATTTCAGAAGCAGGCCGCAGAACCGAGCGGACAACCCTAGACTCGTGGCGCTGTGCCAGGATCGGCGCTACCGCTTTCGCAAGCGGCAGTGCCATCCCGATTTGTGAAGTTCGCGCCCCGCCGTACCGCGGCTGGCCTGCGTCAATATGAATACTTCAACGAGAACTGAATGACGCGCGGGTTGCCAATCGTTGATGTGATCTGAGTGAACGCCGGGCTCTCCACGTTGTTCTGCGAAGTAATCGCGAACGATGGATGATTGGTCAGGTTGAAGAAATCCGTCCGGAATCTGAGATTTCCTCGCTCGCCAAGAGCAAACGTTTTGCCGATTGTGAAGTCGAAGTTCCCCTGATACGGGCCGATGAAGCAGTTCCGAGGCGTGTCACCGTATCCTGTCGAACCATCCGGACCCACGACAGGCGCGGGTGTAAACGCGGCGGGCTTCAGCCAATTGCCTAGGCGTGAAATCGTGCTGCCAGATGTCGCCGCATTCGCGCAGCTGAATCCGGAAGCGAAGCTGGCCGTCGTCGAAGGGCTCGCCAAGTTTGCGGCCGATCCGCCATTAGAATCGTAGACCGTGAAGGGCGCTCCGGATTGAAGAGTCACCACACCACTCACTTCCCAGCCGCCCAACGCCGCACCGGTGGCTCCGTGCGAGTTCTTATAGAACGGCAGTTCGTAGACAAAGCTCGACACCCAACGGTGGCGATGGTCGAAGTCCGATAAACCTCGAGAATCCCGCGGATCATTCTGATTGTTAATGCGCGTCAGGAACGCGACGCTGGATGTCGAGACGTCGTCAATCGAATCCGAATACGTGTAGGCGCTCTGGAAATAGAGGCCCCTCGAAAAATGATGTGCCACGGTCAATTCGAGAGCATTGAAATGGGAATCCGAGATCGGCGAAAACGCTTCGAACGCGCCTGGGTTGATGCCGAGGTACTGCGCTCGCGCCTCGTTGTTCGCCACGGTGTTCTGCGTGATCGTATACTGCGTTCCATTCTGAGCCGTCACGTTGAGGCTAGTCGGGAACCCGGGCTGTCCCAGCAGTTGCGCTTGTTCAGGATCGTAAGTCACGCGGAGATGCGTGCCTTTCGTCCCGACGTATCCGAGTTCAACGAACCAGTTCGCGCCGAGCTCGCGCTGTACCGTGAGGTTCCATTGTTGCGTCGTCGGCGAAATCCAATGCAATGGCACTTCGAGACCGATGAAATCGATTGCGGTGCCAGAGAACACGGCGCCTTGCGTCGTATCAGTGGTCGGCGCGCCCATCGAGTTCACAAACCTTTGAAGAATTGAAGGTGTGGGCACGAAGGCGCTGCTGAGCACCCCCAACGGTGGGGTTCCCGCGACTCCGGGAATTGAGCCCGTAAACAAATTGGCGAGGCTACCGGCAGGAATTGTGCCGGCGCCCACGGAGACAGGGTAGAACGGAATAGAGAACGACAGGTTGTCAACAGCGCCCAGGTCTTCGCGGACGCTGTAGATGCCATAGCCGCCTCGAATCGAGGTGTTGTGGTGCCCGAAGAGATCGTAGGCGAAGCCTATGCGTGGCTCCCACACGGACGCATAGTTGTTGTCGAGACCAGTTTTCTGAAGGTTCCCACTGAAACCGGGAAGTTTGAATTGGCTTACGCACGACGGGTAGATAAATCCAACGCCCGTCGAACCGGCAAGCTCCGGGTTCGTATTCCCGATGTGACAGAGCGTGTCGTAAGGAGCTCCATTGAAGTCCTGGCGATAGCCCAAATTCAGAGTCAGAGACTTCGTAACGCGGTAGTCGTCCTGGACAAACAGCGAGTACGCAGGAATCCGGTAATCGTGATTCGCCACGCCGCCGCCGCCCTCGGCAAGAAAAGGCGAACCCATGAGGAAGTTCTGGAAGTCAGTGAGGCTGGTGTACGTTCCTGGAATGAAATAGAGCAGGCCGTTATCGAGTACGGGCAAGTCGCGGCGCAGGGTTACGCGGTCGGCTTCCCCGCCAAACCGGAACGTATGCTTTCCGCGCGTCCAACTCACCGTATCAATGAATGCAAACGCATCGGAAAGATCCGTCTGCGGCTGGGTCGGATATGAGCCGAACTGGAAATTCTCAAACTGGAAACGGTAAATGTCGGGGACGCCCGCTGGATTGTTGATGCCGACCTCCGCAGGCGTCAGCGTCGCAACTTGATTATTGACGGTGCCGATGACGTTGACACCGAAACGAAATTCGTTGACGAGATCGTTGCTGAAGACGTGCGTTTCCGAGATGCTGCCAATTCGCCCGTGCAGCGGAGTATCGAGGGGAAAGTTCAGGTTGTTGGTGCCAGCTACGCCGCCCGTCTGAATCTGCAGGTTGTCCGCACCGAATGGCTGATAAATGTCGGAATCGGACCAGAAGAAGCGGAACGAAACGCGATCATGGCCACCGCGGAACTCGCGGTCCCAATTCGCGGTGAATTGATCGTCCCTGAACCTGCCGGTTGAATTCAGAACGAGAGGGCCGGTGTTATACGAACACGTTTTCGTTGCGGCATTGTAGGTGACTCCGGGAGTTCCAGGTACCGTCGGAAATAGCCAGCCGCCGCCACCACCGCCGAATTGATTGCTCTGCGCCTGTAAAATTTTCAGCGCAACTGGATCGAGGCTCGTGACCCCGGCCGGAAAACCACAAGCGGCTGGCGCGTTCGTGAAAAACGTATTCGTGAGGGTCGTCGCGTCACGCGCGGTGGGAAGCACGGGTATTTCGGTATTGATGAATGTTCCCGGAGAATCGCCGCTGCGCTGGCGGGTGCCCTGGTAGTTCACATAGAAGAAGCCGAATTTTGCCTTGGGGTCAACTGGTCCGCCCAGGTCTCCGCCGAAGATGTTCTGCTTTTCAGCCGGGCGCTTCTCACCCGCGGCATTAATGAAAAAATCGTTGGCATCGAGAACCGTGTTTCGGAAATATTCCCAACCATCAAAATGGTAACGGCTCGTGCCGCTCTTCAAGACGGCATTGATGTTGCCGCCGCCATTGCGGCCCTGGGTGGCATCGTAAAGGCTCGTGCTGACTTTGAACTCCTGAATCGCGTCCGGGCTTGGCAGAGGGGTATTTGTCAATTCACCAAGCGTCGGGTCCGAAGCGGTGATGCCCTCGATCAGATAGTTGTTGTTGTCCTCGCGGCCGCCGTTCACGTTCATGTACACCTGGCCGCGGCCCAGTCCGGTGGCGCTGTTCAAGTTGGATTCGGCACCTGCCGAGAGGGCCAAGAGAGTTTGAAAGTTTCGCGTGGCCATGGGCAGATCGGTGACTTCTGTCGTGCCGAGGGATTGGCCCGTCGTCGGCGCAGTCGTGTTGACTGCCGTGACTTCAGCCGTCACGGTGACTTCCTGTTTGACGCTCGTCACCTTGAGCACGGCCGTCATGCGGGCGTTCTCTGTAACGCGAACAACGACTCCGCTGAACTTGATTGCGGCAAAGCCCGATGCGCTAGCTTCGACGGAGTACGTCCCGGCAGATAGAAGAGGTGCGGAAAAAAGGCCGGAGGAATCGCTTGTCAATTCGCGGACGACTTGCCCTGTGGCTTCGTCCGTGACAACAACTTTCGCGCCAGCGATCGCGGCGCCGGAGGGATCCTGCACCAAGCCGCTAATGGCGCCAGTGGCGCCTCCCTGCCCGAATGCTGCAGCGCCGAAAAGCACTGCAAATACACCAATAGTTATAAATTTCTTTAGGAATTCCACGTTCCCCCCGACCCATATTTCGTTTCTGCACCATCACGCCATTGACGGCTCAGCCTGACGCATGCCAGATCCGAATTTTTCGCATACTACTGATACGCAGAAAGATAAGTCAAGCGAATTGAGAGATGGTAGACAAACCGGTTCGCGCAGAAGTGCGGTGATGCTAATCTGGCCAGACGCGCGCGCAAACCTTAATCTAGCCGAGCGTCCGATATTCACGCGAGATTTCGCGCCGCGGAAGGAGACTCTCTTGAACCCGCCAAATCATGCGCAAAAATCGAGCCCAGAACTGATCTTCGAGACGCTGAATGCCTATCAGCGTACCGCGGCGCTCAAGGCTGCGATTGAGTTGGATTTGTTCACGGCGATCGGAGAAGGCGCGGCAACGGTTGCAGAAATATCGCGCCGCGCGCAGGCGTCCGAACGCGGTATTCGCGCCCTGTGCGACTACCTCGTAATTCTCGGATTCCTGGTCAAGCAAAGCGAAAATTACGCGCTGACTGCGGATTCGGCGAAATTCCTAGACCGCCGCTCGCCCGCTTGCATCGCTTCGGCGATCGGATTTCTCGCGCTGCCGGCGATGACGGACGCATTCAAGGATTTGGCGAGCGTGGTGCGCTCGGGGCGACCGGGAGTGGCTGGTGGCGCGGGCACTACCGGCCCGGAAGATCCGATCTGGGTTGACTTTGCGATCGCGATGGCGCCGATGCAGGCGCCGCTCGCTGAGTTCATCGCTAAAATTACGAATGCGGATGCCGGCGAAAAATGGAAAGTGCTCGATATTGCTGCGGGGCACGGCGCATTCGGCATCACGCTCGCGAAGCACAATCCCAACGCCGAGATTTTCGCGCTCGATTGGCCGCAAGTGCTGAAAGTGGCGAGAGAAAATGCGAAGGCCGCCGGGGTCACGAATCGGTTTCATGAATTGCCGGGCAGCGCGTTCGATATTGACCTCGGAAAAGACTACGACATTATTCTCCTCACGAACTTTCTCCAGCTTTTCGACCCACTGGCTATCGAGAACGTGATGCGAAAAGTTCATGCGGCGCTCAAACCGAATGGCCGCGCCATCACGCTCGGATTCATTCCAAACGAGGACCGCGTCACGCCGCCAGCGACGGCGGCCTTCGTCATCATCATGCTTGGCACGACAAAAGGCGGGGATGCGTACTCTTTCCCGGAGTACGCCGCGATGTTCCGCAACGCCGGATTTGCAACCAGCGAGCTTGTGCCTCTGCCTGCCGGGCCGCAAAGCGTGATTGTCTCGCGGAAGTAGGCGAGAGTAGCAGCCGCTTTGGCCGTGAAGTGAATGTGCCGTTCGCGCACCAGCCGCTGACGGCGCTGCCACGAGAAAATGGCGCTGGCAGGGGCTAAATTCTGTACAATCTCGGCCGGCAAGGTGCCGCCCGCCGCTTGCCTGTTCGTAATCCGCGAGGAACATTCGTATGACAGACGCTGCCACGCCGCAGGGCTTTCGACTCGGATCGGCGAGAGAGCCGATCAAGGAAATCGACGTACTGTGGATCACGGCAGGGCTGGGCTGCGACGGCGATACGATCGCGATGACGGCTGCCACGCAGCCGAGCATCGAAGAGTTAATCCTCGGGGCACTTCCGTGGGTTCCGAAGGTCAAGCTGCGAAATCCCTTCCTCGATTTCGAAAACGGCGACGATTTTTTGCGGGATTTTCATCGCGCGGCGGAAGGAAAACTCGCGCCGTTCATTCTCGTAATCGAAGGCTCGATTCCAAACGAGAGTAATAAAAAAGAAGGCTACTGGGCCTCCCTCGGCACGGACGCGAAGACGGGCCAGCCGATCACGACTTGCGAATGGATTGACCGCCTGGCGCCGAACGCGTGGGCTGTGATCGCGGCCGGAACGTGCGCAACGTACGGCGGAATTCACGCCATGGGAGGCAACCCCACCGGATGCATGGGCTTGCCGGATTATCTTGGTTGGAATTGGAAGACGAAGCCGGGCATTCCCATCGTGTGCATCCCCGGTTGCCCCGTCCAGCCGGACAACTTCACGGAGACTTTGCTGTATCTACTCAATATGGCGGCGGGCCGGGCACCGCTGATTCCTCTCGACGACGCGCTGCGGCCGACGTGGCTTTTCGGCCAGACAGTTCACGAAGGTTGCGATCGCGGCGGCTACTACGAGCAGGCGGAATTTGCCGATGACTACGGATCTAAAACTTGCATTGTGAAGCTCGGCTGTTGGGGCCCGGTGGTGCAATGCAACGTGGGAAAGCGCGGCTGGATGAACGGAATCGGCGGATGCCCCAACATCGGCGGAATTTGTATCGGATGCACGATGCCGGGTTTCCCGGACAAATTCATGCCGTTCATGAACCAACCGCCGGGATCATTGCTCTCTTCCAATGCCGTGGCGACGTACGGACGGGCGATTCATGCGCTCCGCCGGTTTACGCAAGCGTCACTGAATAAAGAGCCGAGCTGGCGCGCGAAGAACGCTCCGACGTCGGGGCCAGATAATCGAAGGCTGTAATTCGAGGTATCGGATGCCGGATGCCGGTCAGTGGCCGGAAACGATTGACGATTCTCTTGCGCCGGAAGACGGCGCTGCGCAAATCGCAGGCTCGGAGGAGGCAGAGAGAATCCTTCTCCAGCTCGCGGGTACGTACGCACAAACTTTTTTGAGCGCATCGAGACCCGGGAGCGTAGGCAGCGATTTCGCAACGAGGCAAGTCCCCACCGAGAAGAGCCTGCCCACCCTCGAAGCCAGATACCGGGCCCTTGTCGAAAAAATTCCGGCGATAGTTTTCATGGCGTACATGGATCGCGGAATCGGTGAAGCGTACGTCAGCCCGCAGATCGAAGCGACGCTTGGATTCTCGCAGCAGGAATGGCTCGAGGACCCGGTTCGCTGGTACCAGCAGATTCATCCGCAAGATAAGGAACGATGGAGCGTCGAAGCGGCGCAAATGTTTCTTTCCGGCCGGCCGCTCCGTTCGGTGTATCGCGTTCTCGCGCGAGATGGGCGCGTCGTCTGGTTTCAGTGCGAAGCGAACATGGTTCGCCACGCTGATGGGCGGCCCTGGTTTATTCACGGCGTCGGGTTCGACATCACAGAATTGAAGGAGGCCGAATCCGCGTTGCAGGAAGAACGCAACGTGCTCTCCGCCATTCTGGATACCGTCGGCGCGCTCGTGGTGGTGGTGGATCGCGAGGGACGCATCGTGCGATTCAACCGCGCGTGCGAATTGACGACGGGATATTCATTCGAAGAAGTGAAGGACCATCACATCTGGGATCTCTTCCCTGTGCCTGATGAGCTCGAGCAAATGAAAGCGATATTTTCAGAGCCGGGCGACGGCGAAAAGCCGATTGAGTACGAAACGTACTGGGCCACGCGCGAGGGCGCCCCGCGGCGAATCTC
The DNA here is from genome assembly GCA_963838705.1 of uncultured Acidobacteriota bacterium. Classification (GTDB taxonomy): domain Bacteria; phylum Acidobacteriota; class Terriglobia; order Acidiferrales; family UBA7541; genus Palsa-147. The sequence goes on from CAWIRU010000009.1 coordinate 1,258,007, forward strand.
GTGGTCGAATACTTTTCTCCCTCATCGAGATGGCTCCGCGGAATTCATCATCGTTACCGGAATTGACGTCACCGAGCGGCAGCGCCTTCAGAAAACAATTCTTGAAATCAGCAGCCGCGAGCAGCGGCGCATCGGGCAGGACCTTCACGACGGATTGGGCCAGCACCTGACCGGCATTGCATTCATGAGCAAAGTGCTCCAGCAGAAGTTGGCCGAATCCGCGCTACCCGAATCGGCGGACGCGGACAAGATTCTCAAGCTCGTGAACGAGGCGGTCAGCAAATCCAAAGAGCTTGCGCGCGGATTACTTCCGGTAATGTCGGAAGCCCACGGCTTGATGTCGGGTTTGAAGCAGTTGGCGAGCGAGGTCGAAGATCTTTTCAAAATCTCCTGCCGGTTCGATTGCGACGATCAAGTTTTGATCGGCGACGTGAACGTGGCGACGCATCTCTATCACATCGCGCAAGAAGCGGTGAACAACGCGATTAAGCACGGCAACGCAAAGCATGTGATCATCCGGCTTTCGTCCTTCAAGAACGGCTGCACCTTGACCATCTCCGACGACGGCGTCGGCATCCCGGACACTCCGGCGCCGGACGGCGGGATGGGATTGCATATCATGCGCTACCGCGCGAGTATGATCGGGGGAGCGCTGCAAGTGGGCCGGGCGCCCCTCGGCGGAACATCGGTTGATTGCGCGTTCCCGATCAAGAACCAGGAACATAGAGCCGGCGGGCGCAAACCATGACGTCAAAATCTACGTCCGGCAATTCGCCCAGGAAATATAGAGTATACGTGGTTGACGATCATCCGATCGTTCGCCAGGGCCTCGGACTTATGATCAATCGCGAGGCCGATATGCTGGTGTGCGGAGAAGCTGAAGAGGCACACTCCGCCCTGCAAGCGCTCACGACCCTTCAACCTGACGTGATGCTCGTGGATATCTCTCTCGCCGGCCCCGATGGAATCGAACTCGTCAAATCCATTCGCGCGAGGAACGCGTCGCTTCCGATTCTCGTGCTCTCGATGCACGACGAATCCACTTATGCGGAACGCGCGCTACGCGCGGGCGCAAACGGCTACATCATGAAACAAGAAGCCACCGAGAAAGTTCTCGTCGCCATCCGCAGAATCGTGAAGGGCGAGGTTTATCTGAGCGACCGGATGGCGGGAAAAATGCTTCAGCAGTATGTGCGGGGCGCGACGACGGTGAAGCATTCGCCCATGGCCGATCTTTCGGATCGCGAGCTCGAAGTGTTCCGACTGATCGGCGAAGGCCACGGAACGCGCCAGATCGCGGAAGAATTGCACATCAGCGTGAAGACGGTGGAAACCTACCAGGCGCACATCAAAGAAAAGCTTTCTCTGCGCAACGCACGCGAGCTGATGCAACACGCGATCGAATGGAATTTGACCGAACGAGCCAGTTGACGCGACTTTCCTGACGATCGATCTTCTCGATTCATAATCTCGATTTGAGAAATCACGTAATTTTCTTTTAGTAACTTTCTTATCAACGGTCGCCCTCAGGGAATCCCCGATACGCCTATCGCTCAAAAGCCTGATGCTAAATCGGGGCGCTACCCGCTTGAGCGAGATTTCAACTGGATGTATCTCCTTTCCCGTGGGCGACATCCGTACCAGCGGTGCGCCCGTCTGCACCCGGGCGGTTGCAGACAAGCAGGATTTCACCAGCCAAGCCGGTCGTGTTCGTTGCGGGAAGCATTTCAGTCTTAGAGATTGAGCAACAGACACACGAGAGTGCCGGAAAGGAGCGCCAAGTATGGCACCAGAAGCAGTTCCCTACGGTCGAGTGACTCAGAAACCGCCCGCGGTCCCCGAGGTCCACGTACTCTGGATCACCGCGGGGCTGGGCTGCGACGGCGATTCAGTTTCCGTAACGGCCGCCATGCAGCCGAGCATCGAAGATGTGCTATTGGGAGCGATTCCAGGACTTCCAAAAGTACATCTGCACAATCCCGTTCTGGCTTACGAGGTCGGCGACGACTTTATGAAGTATTTCTATCTCGCCGAAGAAGGAAAGCTCGAACCCTTTGTTCTTGTGGTCGAGGGTTCGATCCCGAACGAAAAGATTAAAAAGGACGGCTACTGGGCCGCTCTCGGCACCGACTCCAAAACCGGGCAGCCGATCACAACAAACGAATGGATTGACCGGTTGACCCCGCATGCGATTGCCGTGGTCGCGATCGGAACCTGCGCCACCTACGGCGGGATTCATGCGATGTCCGGGAATCCGACGGGCGCTATGGGTCTGGCCGATTATCTCGGGTGGGAGTGGCGTTCCAAAGCCGGCCTCCCGATCGTGAATGTGCCGGGCTGTCCTGTCCAACCCGACAACTTCATGGAAACCATCCTTTACCTCCTCTATCAAGTCTGTGGCCTCGCCCCCATGATTCCTCTCGACGACGAACTGCGGCCGCTTTGGCTGTTCGGCTCGACAGTTCACGAGGGCTGCGACCGCGCGGGCTATTACGAGCAGGGCGATTTCGCGACGGAGTACGGCTCGCCGAAATGTATCGTCAAGCTCGGCTGCTGGGGACCGGTGGTGAATTGCAACGTCCCCAAGCGCGGCTGGATGGCGGGAATCGGCGGCTGCCCAAACGTCGGCGGAATTTGCATCGGCTGCACGATGCCGGGATTCCCGGACAAGTTCATGCCGTTCATGGATGAACCACCGGGCGCGAAGATTTCGTCGAGCGCCGTGGGTATGTACGGGCGCGCGATCACCGCACTTCGCAAATTCAGTAACGCAACGCTCAACAAGGAACCGAAGTGGCGTCATCCGCGCGCTGAACTGACCACCGGGTATAGCGCGCGGTCCTACTGAGATAACAAAGGAGCCGAGAGATGAGCACGATTACTGGCACTTTGAAAGATGCCCCGACTGGGAAGAAAAACCTTGTCGAGATGAACTGGGATCCGATCACCCGAATTGTGGGCAGCCTCGGGATCTTCACGAAGATTGACTTTGGCGCTCGCCGCGTCGCGGAGTGCCATGCCACATCGTCAATCTTTCGTGGCTACAGCATTTTCATGAAGGGGAAGGATCCTCGCGACGCCCACTTCATCACCAGCCGTATCTGCGGCATCTGCGGAGACAACCACGCCACCTGCGCGACGTACGCGCAGAACATGGCGTTCGGTGTCCGCCCGCCGGCGCTCGCGGAATGGATCGTGAACCTTGGCGAAGCCGCCGAGTACATGTTCGACCACAATATTTTCCAGGACAACCTGGTCGGCGTGGACTTTTGCGAGCAGATGGTCAAGGAGACCAATCCCGGCGTCTACGCGAAAGCCGAGAAAAAGGAAGCGTCGGGCGCGCGGCTGCATGGCTACAAGACCATCGCCGATATCATGAAGGCTCTGAATCCCTTCACGGGGTCGTTCTACCGTGAAGCGCTGCAGATGAGCCGCATGACGCGCGAGATGTTCTGCTTGATGGAAGGGCGCCACGTCCATCCGTCAACGTTGTATCCCGGCGGCGTCGGCACGGTTCCCACGATTCAGCTCTTCACGGATTACCTGGTGCGTTTGATGAAGTACGTGGAGTTCATGAAGAAGGTCGTGCCGTTGCACGACGATCTCTTCGATTTCTTCTACGAAGCGCTACCAGGCTACGAGGAAGTGGGCAAGCGCCGCATTCTGCTCGGATGTTGGGGCTCGTTCAATAATCCAGCCGTGTGCGACTACACCTACAAAAACATGACGAACTGGGGCCGCGGGATGTATGTGACGCCGGGCGTCGTGGTGGATGGCAAGCTGGTGACCACGGACCTCGTGGACATCAACCTGAACATCCGCATCCTGCTCGGCCATTCCTACTACGACGATTGGCAAAGCTCCGAAGTGTTCGTGAAGAAGGACCCTCTCGGCAACCCGGTGGATCAGCATCATCCGTGGAACCAGACCACGCTTCCGCGTCCGCAGAAGCGCGATTTCGGCGGCAAATACAGCTGGGTCATGTGCCCGCGCTGGTACGACAAGCGTACCGGCGATCACCTGGCACTCGACACCGGCGGCGGCCCGATCGCGCGTTTGTGGGCCACGGCGCTCGCAGGACTCGTGGATATCGGCTACATCAAAGCCACGGGCAGCAGCGTGAAAATGTATCTCCCCAAGACCACCTCGCTTCCGGAAGTCGAGTTCGAGTGGAAGATCCCGAAGTGGAGCAACGCCATCGAACGCGATCGCGCCCGGACGTACTTCCAGGTGTACGCGGCGTGCTGCGCGCTTTACTTCATGGAACAGGCCTTGGCGGAGCTGCACGCCGGACGCACGCGCACTTGGAACGAATTCAAGGTTCCGGAGGAAGCGATCGGTTGCGGCTTCCACGAAGCCGTGCGCGGAGTGCTCTCTCATCACGTCGTCATCCGCGATCACAAGATCGCAAACTATCACCCCTATCCTCCGACGCCCTGGAACGGCAATCCGCGCGATATTTACGGCACGCCGGGGCCATACGAGGACGCGGTCCAGAACACGCCGATCTTTGAGGATAACGGGCCGGACAAGTTCAAGGGCATTGACATCATGCGGGCGGTGCGGAGCTTCGATCCGTGCCTGCCGTGCGGTGTTCATATGTACCTGGGGAACGGCAAGGTCTTGGAGACTCAGCATTCCCCGATGTTCGGCATGCAGCCTTAAAGACGCAGAGTTGGAGTGAGGACGCGGCACGCAAGAGGGTTTTGTAAATTATTAAGGACTGACACCGCCCCCCTTTGCGTGCCGCGCCTCACTTCTTCATGTACCGGGACAACCTAATGGCCAATCGCAACGAGTTTCAGCAGCGGGCGCAGGCGATTGAAGACTTGATCCGCAAGCTGGAGCAATCCGCGGACGCGGAATTGCGCGCGGCCGCGAAGCGCCTCGTGCAGGCCTTGATGGAACTGCATGGCGAGGGCTTGAACGCCGTGATGGAGATCGTTCACAACTCCGGCGCGGCCGGCGAAGCGATCATTGCTCGATTGCAGCGTGACGAGCTCGTAAAAGGCCTCCTCTTGCTGCACGGCCTGCATCCCGATGATTTGGAAACCCGCGTTCGAGAAGCCCTCGAGAAGACCCGGCCTTACTTGCAATCTCATGGCGGAAACGTCGAATTGCTGAACGTGGATGACGCCGGCGTGGTGAAGCTGCGGCTTGATGGCAGTTGCCATGGGTGCCCGTCATCGGCGGTCACATTGAAACTGGCGATCGAAGATGCGATCTATGCCGCGGCGCCTGATGTCACGCGCCTCATCGTGGATGGCGTGACGCAGCCTCCGGCGCCAATTCCCGGATATGTTCCGCTGGAGCAGCTGCAAGGCAACGGGCACGGGCTGGATCCGGCTCGCGATGGAACCGAGTGGGAAGAAGTCGACGGCATTTGCTCTCTTCTTCCGGGAGCGGCTTCTGTTCTTGACGTCAGCGGCGTGAAATTCCTCTTCTGCCGCCTGGACGGGAATTACTACGCCTACGAAAATCGCTGCCCCGGGTGCGGCCGTGCGCTCGATGGCGCTCTGCTCGAAGCGGCAGTGTTGGCGTGTCCGTCATGCAAGTTGCGTTACGACGTCGTTCGCGCCGGACGCGGCGTGGATCAGACGTCGCTGCACCTCGCGCCGCTGCCACTTCTGATCGAACAGAATCACGCACGTATCGCCATGCCTCTCTCGAAAGTTCAGCGCGGCGGAGCGGCATTGTGACGATTGCCTTCATGCCCGCTCCTGAGAGTCCCTTTGCGACGCTTCGCCAGTTTGCGAAGAAGCGCAGCGCGACCGAGAAGTGTGAGCTCTGTAAGGTAGATCTCGCGCCGGAACACCAGCATCTCCTGGAGCCGAAAACGCGAAAACTGGTCTGCGCGTGCGAAGCGTGCGCCATTTTATTCAGCCATCGAGAGGGAACGAAATTCAAGCGCGTGCCTCGCCACGTGAGCTTCCTGAAAGATTTTCGGATGACGGACGGGCAGTGGGAAGCGCTGATGATTCCCATCGGCATGGCCTTCGTCTACGAGAGCAGCGTGCAGGACAAAGTTGTCGCGTTCTATCCGAGCCCTGCGGGCGCCACCGAATCGCTGCTGAGGCTCGATAGTTGGAACGAAATCGTCGAAGACAATCCCGTGTTGAAGAAATTGGAGCCGGACGTTGAGGCGCTGCTGGTCAATCGCGTGAATTTGACGCACGGATTCCACGGATCGTCGTGCTACGTCGTGCCGATTGACGAATGCTACCGGCTGGTCGGATTGATTCGTACGCACTGGCAGGGCTTTTCGGGCGGCACCGAAGTTTGGAAGGAAATCGAGCGATTCTTTGGCGATCTGCGTAGAAAAGCCGGTGTGGAAGACGAGCGATCCGATGCCTAACCTCGATTTCAAAGTCGAGAGCGCGTCCGTGGTTCCCTTCTCTGCGGTTCCGACGCTTGGATTTCGTATGCGCGTGCAAAACGCGCCCACCGATGAGGTCATCCACACGGCCGCGATTCGCTGTCAGATCCAAATCGAAGCCACGCGACGGCACTACGGCGCCGAGGAACAGGCCAAGCTCCTCGATTTGTTCGGCGAGCCGGAGCGCTGGGGCCAGACGCTTCGCAGCATGCTCTGGACTCACGCGAGCGTCGTGGTTCCGCAATTCACGGGCTCGACCTCCGTCGAGCTGCCCGTGCCCTGCACGTTTGACTTCAACGTGGCGGCGACAAAATACTTTCACGCGCTGAACGACGGCGACTTGCCGCTTTGCTTCCTGTTTAGCGGGACCGCGTTCTACGGAGATGCTGAGGGCACGCTCCGCGTTTCGCCGATATCGTGGGAGAAGGAAGCGAAGTTTCGCCTGCCCGTGAAAGTTTGGCGCGAGTTGATGGACGCATACTATCCGAACAGCGCATGGCTCTCAATTCGCAAAGACATCTTCGAGCGCATTTATCAGTACAAGATGCGCAGGGGAATACCCACGTGGGAGCAGGCGCTCGAGCAGTTGCTGGCGGGCGTCGAAGAGCCGGTGGAATTGTGAACGCGAAGACCGTCGAAGCTATCGCGAATGCCGTTCTCTACGAGGGATACATTCTGTATCCCTACCGGCCTTCCGCGCTCAAGAATCAGAGGCGTTTCAATTTCGGCGTCCTTGCTCCAAAGCCCGCGAACTCGACGTCTGACACCGGCGACGCGTGGGAAATGCGCTCGGAATGTTTGCTCACAGGGAGCACGGAGAGCGCCGTCGCGGCGAAGATTAGGTTTCTTCAGCTCATCGCTCGAAGCGTCGGAGCGATCTCGCCGCCGCTCGCGAGCCTGCCGGAAAACGCGGAGCCAGCTTTTGAAGCAGTGGACGCGTTGGAGGTTGAGGGCCGTGTATTCCAGGCCTGGCAGGAGGCGGTGGAGCGCGAAGTAAGCGTTGACGCGCCGCTCGCGCAAATTCTTCTCGAGCCTCGAGTGGTAGCGTTTTCCTTCGCTGAGCGGACGGAGATCGAGCCGCTGCGGGACAGCGACGCCCGAATCGTTGGAGTCCTCGTCCGAAGGCAAGAGCAGTTGCGCGGTGAAGTCGAGCTCTCGGCGGTGCGGCTCGGCGACGGGTTGTTCCGGTTGATGATCCGCGTGATGAACCTTAGTTCGCTAGAGGGTCACACTCCTCGAAACCGCGACGAGCTGTTGAATTACTCTGCGGTCTCGACGCATGCAATTCTCACTGCTGCGCGCGGGCAGTTCAATTCCCTTCTCGATCCTTCAGCCGAGTTCGCGGCAGAGACGGCGCAGTGCCGGAACTCAGGCTATTGGCCCGTCCTCGCCGGTGATGAAGGTGAGCGGGACACGATGCTCGTCTCGCCGATCATTCTTTACGACTACCCGCAGATCGCTCCGGAGAGCGCCGGCGATCTTTGCGACGGCACGGAGATTGACGAGATTTTGGCGCTGCGAATTCTCACCATGACCGACGAAGAAAAAGAGGAAGTGCGGAACGGCGACGATCGCGCCCGCCGGATTCTTGAACGCACCGAATCGCTTCCTGCGGAACACTTCATGAAGCTCCACGGCGCGCTTCGCAACGTGCGCCCCGCGAATGACGATCCGGCGCAAATGGGGATCCAAGATGAATGAGTGGGAGTGGCGGCTCCTGGAAGACAAGAGCCCTCTCGAGAGCCTCGAGATTGGCGGCGTTGAAGTGAGGCCCGGCGACCACGTCCGCTTGCGGCCGTGCCAGGGCCACGACGTGCTCGATATCGCTCTCAACGGTCGAATCGCAACGATCGAAGCGATTGAACAGGATTACGAAGGGAAATTCCATCTGGCGGTCATCATCAACGACGATCCGGGCCGCGACCTCGGAACCGAGCGCCAACCCGGCCACCGCTTTTTTTTCGCGCCGGGAGAAGTAGAGCCAGTTGACGCAACTGGTGAACGCTCGACCGCGTCCGAGTCCGTTCGAGCGCCTCGTATTTTGGTCGCCGGAATCGGAAATATATTTTTGGGCGACGATGCATTCGGCGTCGAAGTGGCGGCCGCGCTCGGTCAACGCAAGCTCCCGGAATCGGTTCGCGTGACGGACTTCGGCATTCGCGGATTCGATCTGGCCTACGCGCTGCTCGAGGGCTACGACGTCACGATTCTCGTGGACGCGTGCCCGCGCGGCGACGCGCCGGGAACGCTGTACGTCGTCGAGCCCGATCTTGACTCACTCGATTCGCCCGAGTCGCAGGCGTCCATCGAAACGCACGCCATGAATCCGATGAACGTATTGCGCCTCGCGAAAACGATGGAGAAAAAGTTGAGCCGTGTGTTGCTCGTCGGCTGTGAGCCCCAGGATCTCGGGGGCGAAGAAGGGGCGATGGGATTGAGCGAGCCGGTCGCGGCTGCCGTCGAACGCGCCGCCAGCTTGGTCGAATCGGTTGTTGGCAAAGTCATTAGAGGTGAAAGCCTCGAATCTGGTTCGAATTCGGTCCAGTGAAGGGCCAACGAAAGGAAGGTCGAGCGATGGAAACGATTGAGCACGTAACGAATGGCGATGCAGTAGACAAGGAAACTTTGTACATGCTCGGCGGAGTGGCTCTCGTGGTCTTCGGAGCGGGGCTCATTCTTTCCAACCCCGTCGTCCGCCGATACATGGGGCAGTTGGGCATCGGCAATTTCGCAGGGAATGTGTTGCCCGATATCGAACGGTATTTCAGATTGCGCGCCATGTAACGGCAGTTTGTGCGCAGGATTCGTCGGGCACAGGAAGCCCGGAGAGTGGGCGCACTCGAACGCTTCTTCGGCGATGTTGTCTCGTTGACGATGACGGACGAGCCGAATTTCGTGCATTTTGCGGTACGCATGAAGCAAGGATGAACGTAGATGTCGGCAACAAACGGAGCGATGATGTCCGCGAAAGACGAGACGGTCCCGTACATCATTGACGCTTCTGCAAGCAGATTTACTGTTCGCGCCTTTGCCAGCGGTCTTTTTTCAGGATTTGGCCACAATCCGACGATTTCAGTCCCGGATTTCGCTGGCGAAGCGCGGTTCGATCCCGAAACTCTCGAGCAGGCTTCGCTCAAATTTTCCGTCCACGCCGATTCGCTGGCGGTCGCGGACGACGTCAACGCGAAAGACCGCCAGGACATCGAAAATCGAATGAAGCAGGATGTCCTAGAGACGTCGCGCTTTCCTGAAATCTTATATCAAAGCACTCAGATCATCGCAAAAGCGATCGGTGGTCCACGGTTCTCAGTCGTCTTGAAAGGTGATTTGACGCTCCACGGCGTCACGAGGTCTCAAGACATTTTGGCGCAGGTGATGCTGGTAGACGGCACGCTTCGAGCCTCAGGCGATTTCTCGCTGCTGCAATCGAATTTCGATATCCGGCTCGTCTCCGTTGCGGGAGGCGCGCTCAAAGTCAAAGATGAGTTGAAGCTCAATTTCAATATCGTTGCGCGGCAGCAGTGAATAGAGATATGGATAGCAACGAAAACGAGAGAGATTTGTCGGGAGGATGCCACATGTGCCTTGCCATTCCCGGAAAGATCGTCGAGATCGCTGACGACGATCGGAACGCCGCGTCGGTCGAAGTGCTGGGCGTGCGGCGCCGCGTGGATCTCGGGTTGCTCGAAGACGATAAGCCCGTGACCGGCGATTGGGTTCTCATCCACGTGGGTTTCGCGATGAGCAAAATCAGCGAACAGGACGCCATCGATCAAATGCGCACGCTCGCGATGCTCGGCGAAACGGAAGCCGCGTTGCAAGAGGTGCAAGGCTACGGATTGCCCGAACAAGAGGACAAGCGCCGGTACGAACCGCCCGCGGCATCCGCGATGCCCCAGTCAGATTGAAAGGACGCCATGCGATTTGTTGACGAATTCCGCGATCCGGAACTGATCAACAAGACAGCCGAAGAGATTCGCCGCCTCGCCGATCCGGGCAGGCACTATCGCCTAATGGAAGTTTGCGGCGGGCACACGCACGCCATCTACAGGTTCGGGCTGAAAGATGTTCTGCCGTCGAATATCGAATTGATTCACGGGCCGGGCTGCCCCGTCTGCGTTCTTCCGATGGGGCGAATTGATGACGGGCTCTCGGTGGCCGCCGATCCCGACGTGATGTTCACGGCGTTCGGCGACATGATGCGAGTTCCCGGCACGCACGGAAGCCCGCTCGAGCACAAAGCGCGCGGGATGGATGTTCGCATCATCTATTCGCCATCCGACGCATTGAAGCTCGCGAAGGCGAATCCCTCAAAGCACGTAATGTTTTTCGCGATTGGCTTCGAAACCACCGCGCCATCCACCGCGCTCACTTTGATGCGGGCGAAGGCGCAAGGCCTGACGAACTTCTCGGTCTTCTGCAACCACGTCACCATCATCCCGGCGATCCGCGCCATCCTCGATTCGCCGGATATGCGTCTCGATGGTTTTGTCGGCCCGGGGCACGTCTCCACGGTGATCGGGTGCCGCCCGTACGAATGGATCGCGACGAATCAAGGCAAGCCGATTGTCGTTTCCGGCTTTGAGCCGCTCGATATTCTGCAATCGATTCTGATGCTGCTTCAGCAACTTCGAATGGGAGAGGCACGCGTCGAAAATCAGTACAAGCGCGTCGTGCCGTGGGAAGGCAACCGCGCAGCGCTGGAAGCGATGGCTGAAGTATTCCAGCTCCGGCCGTATTTTGAATGGCGAGGATTGGGCTTCATTTCGCAATCGGCACTGCGGATTCGCGACGAATACGCGGAGTGGGATGCTGAGCAGCGCTTCAGCATCCCGGGAATTCGAGTGACCGATCCAAAAGCCGCGCAGTGCGGCGAAGTGCTGAAGGGTGTCCTCAAGCCCGCGCAATGCAAACTTTTCGGCAATGAGTGCACGCCCGAGCATCCCATCGGCGCTCTGATGGTATCGTCCGAGGGATCGTGCGCCGCGTTTTATAATTACGAGCATCGCAAGACGGCCGCGCTTGTCGGCCTGAGTGCATCAGCGAGCCTGAGTTCATCGGCGTGAAGGATGGAGACTCGATGGCGGCCACGGCCACAAAAATCCGCTTCCGCGAACCGCAGATTGAGATGGCGCACGGCGCAGGCGGCAAGGCTAGCCGCCGCCTGATTGAGGGATTGTTCGTTCCGCTTCTGTTCGAATCCTCCTCGGAAATTCTCGGCGACGCCGCGCACGTGCAAATTGATGGCATCCGCGTCGCGTTCACGACGGACAGCTTCGTCGTAAAGCCTCTTCGCTTCCCCGGAGGCTCCATCGGAGAGCTCGCGGTAAATGGCACGGTGAACGACCTCGCCGTATCCGGCGCCCGTGCCGAAGCCATCGTCGCAACCTACGTGCTGGAGGCGGGTCTGCCGACCGATATCCTCGAAGCAGAAGTCCGCGCCATGGGCGCCGCGGCGCGGCGAGCGGGAATTCTGATTGCCGGTGGAGATACGAAAGTCGTCGAGCATGGCAAAGCGGATTCCATGTACATCACGACTGCCGGAATCGGTCGCCCGTTGCCGGGAGTAAAGATAGATCCCCGCACCGTTCGTCCTGGCGATAAAGTTCTCCTCTCGGGACCGATTGGCGATCATGGCATCACGATTCTCCTGGCGCGCGGCGAACTCGACATCGAAGCCGATCTGCAATCGGACACGCGCTCGGTTCTTCCTTTCGTGAAAGCGCTCGCGCAGGCAGCCGGAGGCGGCATTCGATGGATGCGCGATCCCACGCGCGGCGGCGTCGCCACTTCTCTGAACGAACTGGCCCGCGATTGCGGCGTCGGCGTTCAGATTCAAGAAGACTCGATTCCGGTTCGCGACGCGGTTCGCGGCGCGTGCGAATTGCTTGGTTTGGACCCGCTCCACATCGCCAACGAAGGCCAGTTTCTTGCGGTTTTGTCCGCGGAGACAGCAGACGCTGGGCTCGCCGCGATTCGCGCCGTTCCGGGCGGCGAGGACGCTCGCATGATCGGCGAAATGCGCGAACAGCCCGCGGGCGCGGTCCTGGCGCTAACGCGCTACGGAGCGAGCCGCATCGTTGACATGCTCGTCGGCGATCCGCTTCCGCGAATCTGTTAGAGGCCAATGCCTTGGGACACAGAATTGCCGCCGGTGTCGAACTCTCCGCACACGTCGAGCAACGTCTGCTTGCGCGGAATGAAATAAACGATTTCTTTTTCGCGCGCGAGGCGATGCGTCTGGCCGAGGCGTGCCGCGAAATGTCGGAGCGATTCTTGCGCGGTGGGCGCCTCTTGGCATTTGGGCACGGCCCTTACGCCACGGACGCGCAACATGTCTCCGTCGAGTTCGTTCACCCGGTGATCGTTGGCAAGCGGGCCCTTCCTGCGCTCGATCTCTCCATTGAATTCCGTCCCTGGCTCGAAGCCCTGCTGCGTCCCGAAGATATCGTGATGGGTTTCGGTCCGCCGGAGGGCGATCCGGAAGTTTGGGCCGCGCTTGATCTTGCCCAGGAACGCCGGGCGATGACGTTCGCTCTGCCGGGGCTTATTGGTTCTTACGCTGTCGGTGCTGCGACGACCGACGCGTTCATGCATCAGGAATTGATCGAAATTCTGTATCACACGCTTTGGGAGACGGTGCACGTCTTCTTCGAGCATCGCGAACTCGGCCACGATGTCGGGCCAGCTGAGTTTCTCTATCCTTTCCTCGGACAGCAAAAACAGGAAACCGGCGACATCGTGGCCGGAGCCGCGCGATCGATTCGAATGAAGGTCGACGACGACGCGCGGTTGCGCGCGCAGGTCGCGAGCGAGCAAGCGGGCCAGATCAGCAACGCATCCGTCGCGATTCGCGAACGCATCGACCGCGGCGGCAAACTGATCATTTTCGGCAACGGCGGTTCCGCGACGGACGCGAACGATTGGGCGCTCGACTGCATCCTCCCTCCCGCGACGTATCGGCCGATCCCTGCGGTTTCGCTGTCCCTGGAACCCGCCAACGTTACGGCGATCGCCAACGATGTCGGCGTGGAACTGATTTTTCTGCGGCAGTTGATCGCGCAAGCGCGACCCGAGGATGTCGCGGTCGGCATCTCCACAAGCGGCGGTTCAAAGAACGTAATCATGGCGCTCGAAGAGGCTCGTAAACGCGGTCTTCTCACGGCTGCTCTTCTTGGATACGACGGCGGCGAAATCGTGCGGCGCGGGCTCGTCGATTTTCCCATCGTCGTCAGTTGCGATTACATTCCGCGCATTCAGGAAGTCCAGGCTTCGATTTATCACGTCATTCGCGAAGCGGTGGAGGTGCTGGGACGTGGCTAAATTCGAGCTGTACGGTTCCGCGCGCTGCCCTCACACGCAGGAAATGCGCGAGTGGCTCGAGTGGAGACGCGTCGAGTTCCTCGAGTACGACGTCGAAGCGGATCCTTCTGCCCGCGCGCGCATAAAAGAGCTTACCGGCGGGCAGCGAACCGTTCCCGTGCTCGTCGAAGATGGCGTGGTTTCGCAAGTTGGCTGGCAGGGACATGGGTGCGTCGTTGGAGAGTAGTGCCCAACGGAGTCTCGACGAAATGCCGAGCGCCTGTTCAATCCGAATTCGCGGCGTCGTTCAAGGCGTCGGATTTCGTCCGTTCGTCTACCGGCTTGCTCAAGAGCACGCGCTCTCAGGTTGGGTTCGGAACGGTGAAGAGGGCGTTGAGATTCACGTCGAGGGGCCTTCGAACCAACTGAACGCATTTCTTCTCGACGTAAATGCTCAGGCGCCGCCTGCGGCGTCAATATCCGCGATTGAGGTTCGCCCGGCGGCGCCGGTTGGCCTCGCCAAATTTACGATTCAGGAGAGCCACGGTCAGAGTCGGCCTACAACGCGAATTTCACCCGATCTCCCGGTCTGCGACGCGTGCATCCAGGAACTTTTCGATCCGTCAAACCGGCGCTATCGCTATCCTTACATCAACTGCACGAACTGCGGGCCTCGCTATTCCGTCATTGAGCGGCTTCCGTACGATCGCCCGAACACCACGATGAAGAATTGGCCGCTCGACGCATTTTGCTCGCGCGAGTACGGCGATCCTGCCGATCGGCGCTTCCATGCGCAACCGGTCGCGTGCCCGGATTGCGGCCCGGTGTATTCGCTGAAAGTTGGATCGGAAATTTTCACAGCGAGCGACGGGAGTATTCGTCAGGCGGCACAACTGCTTCGCCTGGGCAGCATCGTGGCGGTGAAAGGTCTCGGCGGCTACCACCTCGCGTGCGACGCGAAAAACGCCGATGCTGTTTCGGCTATGCGCGAGAGAAAATTCCGGAAAGAAAAACCGTTTGCCGTAATGGCGACAGATTTGGACTCGGCGCGCGCGCTCGTTGATCTCAGCGACGGCGCCGAACAATTGCTCGTATCAGCGGCTCGTCCAATCGTGCTCGCCCCTGCGAAGCTTCAGCTTCCTGGCGTCGCGCCGGACAACAATGAACTTGGCGTCATGCTGCCGTACACACCGCTTCACCATCTTCTCTTTGCCGCCGGGGCGCCCGATGTTCTCGTGATGACCAGCGCAAATCGCTCGAGCGAACCGATTGCATACGAAGACAGTGACGCGCTCGCGCGGCTCTCGGGAATTGCCGACGCATTTCTCATTGGCGAGCGGCCCATCGCGCGCCGCGTGGACGACTCGGTGGCGCGCTCCGGAATTCTTGGTCCCGTGGTGCTGCGAAGGTCGCGTGGCTACGCTCCGAGTGCGGCGGCGACGCTTCCGGTTAATCGGCCGATTCTCGCCGTGGGCGCCGACTTGAAAAACACAATCACGCTCGTCGTCGCCGGGCAGGCTTTCGTCAGCCAACATATCGGCGACCTCGATCACTACGAATCGGCTCTCGCATTCGACAAAACGGTCGAGGACTTGATGGCGATGTACGACGTTCGCTGGGAAGACGTCTTGCTCGTCCACGACGCGCATCCGGAATATCATTCGACCGTGCGTGCGCGAAGTCTGCCGGCCGGTGAGAAACACGCGGTTCAGCACCATCGCGCGCACGTCGCTTCCGTGCTTGCGGAAGAAAAAGCGTGGGAGACGCGTGTCGTCGGCGTGAGCCTTGACGGCACCGGTTACGGCGATGACGGAGCAATCTGGGGCGGCGAACTTTTTGTTGGCAGCGTTGCCGGTGGCTTTGACCGCGCCGCGCATCTGCGTCCCGCTGCGCTCGCGGGAGGGGATGCGGCCGCGCAATATCCGGTACAAGCCGCGGCCGGCTTCCTCGCGCAACTTGACGAATCGCCGGACCTCGCGGCGCCTCCGTTTCACTTCACTCCGCGTTTCGAGCGCTCGATGGAACTGATTTCGAAGGGCGTCCGAACATTCACAACCACTTCGATGGGACGGCTTTTCGATACGGCCGCGGCTCTCCTCGGCTTCACGCGAGAAATGTCGTACGAGGGTCAAGCCGCTATTTGGCTCGAACAACAAGCACGCGGCGCAGAGCGAACGGACGCGTATGCGTTCCCGTTCGAAAATCGCGAACTCGACTTCCGCCCGCTGCTCTCGGACTTGATTCGTGATAGGCTGCGTGGCCGCAGCGCACCCGAGATTGCCCGCGCATTTCAAGCGGGCGTGGCGCACGGATTGTGCGACGCGATCGCCACCGTGGCCGAAGACGCCGCTGTCGACGCTGTCGTTCTTTCCGGTGGAGTCTTTCAAAACGAACTTCTACTCGAGGACGTGAGGACTTATCTCCAGAATTCGCGATTGCGAATCTGGACGAATCACGCCGTCCCGCCGAACGACGGCGGAATTAGTCTCGGGCAAGCCGCGCTGGCGGCGTTTGGCCAGTTCGCGCCCGATATCGAAGTAAGGCAGGCCAAGCAAGCGGAAGCTTCGCAGAAAGAGATGGCCGCTTCGGACCGATAGACGCGCACGATCGAGGCGAATGACGCTATGCACGAACTTTCCATCGCGATGAGCATCGTTGATCTCGTGCAGGACGAAGCACGAAGTATGGGCGATGTGCACGTCGGCGTCGTTCACTTGCGGCTGGGCCAACTCTCGGGAGTCGCCAAAGACGCTTTGCTTTCTTCGTACGAAATGGCCTGCTTCCAAACACCGCTCGAAGGATCGCAACTCAAGATTGAAGAGGTTCCGGTTCGCGTAAACTGCCCTCGCTGCCAAACGGTGCGGCCCGTGGCCTCGTTGCAATGGATGTGCTGTTCGGAGTGCGGCACGCCGAGTGCCGACATCGCGCAAGGGCGCGAACTCATGGTCACAGCGCTGGAGATACTCCAATGAACGCACGGCCCAGGCTCGTCGAAGTCCGCGAAAATGTCTTGAAGCAAAACGACATCGCAGCCCGCGCGCTCCGGCAAAAATTCAGCGACGCGGAAGTTTTTGTGGCGAGCCTCGTCTCGAGCCCTGGTTCCGGCAAGACCGCGTTTCTGGAGAGAGTCCTCACGTTGCTCCGGCCGCGCTATCGAGTAGCCGCGCTCGTTGGCGATCTCGCGACTGAAAATGACGCGGCGCGGCTCGCCCGCAGCCAGGCGCCGGTCCGCCAGATCACCACCGGGACAATCTGCCATCTCGAAGCCGCGATGGTTCAAAATGCGCTCGAGGGTTGGGACGTCGGGCTGCTCGATTTCCTGTTCATTGAAAACGTCGGCAATCTTGTTTGCCCCTCGTCCTACGATCTCGGAGAAAACCTTCGCCTCGTGCTGATTTCCGTCACCGAGGGCGAAGATAAACCGCTAAAATATCCCACGATCTTTAACACCGCGGACGTCGCCGTCGTGACGAAACTCGATCTCGCGGGGGCGACGGAGTTCGATCTCGAAGCCGTGAAAAGAAATATTCACGCCGTCCGGCCGGGGATGGAAATTTTTCATGTCTCCTCGAAAACAGGTGAAGGCATGCCACAATTTCTGGGATATCTCCGCTCGCGCCAGGCCGAACTTCGCGCCGCAAAGCTGCAACCGGAACTCGGTTCGTTGTCGTCGTCTGTGTAAATACCCAGCATGATCAGCGTCCTCTCCATCATCGCGCTGGGATTTTTTCTCGGGATGCGGCACGCCACCGATCCCGATCACGTCATTGCCGTGACCACGATCGTAAGCCGCGAACGCAGCATCGGGCCCGCTGCGTGGATCGGCGCGCTCTGGGGGCTCGGCCACACCATCACGATTTTCGCCGTGGGCGCCGGAATCATTCTGGTCGGCTGGGTGATTCCCACGCGGCTCGGCCTCTCGATGGAGTTTTCGGTAGGCCTGATGCTGATCCTGCTCGGAATCCTGAATCTCACGGGCATCATGCAATGGATCAACGATCAGTTCTCAACAGCGCATGACGGCTCTGCGTTCGTACATTCACATCCGCACAGCCACGGCGATTACGTTCACACCCATCTGCACGTCCACGAACCGGAATCGCATGCGCACGCTCCCGAAAAAACGCCGCTTGGATTTCTCGATCGCGTCTTTGGCAAACTTGGCATCTACCAGGTTCTCCGCCCGCTCGTGGTAGGTCTCGTCCACGGCCTCGCAGGCTCTGCTGCCGTCGCGTTATTGGTCCTCACCACGATCCGGCAACCGCGCTGGGCCGTCGTGTACCTGCTCGTCTTCGGCATTGGCACGATCGCGGGAATGATGCTCATCACCGCGGCGATTGCGGTGCCCTTCACGTACGTGAGCAATCGGTTCAGCAATCTCAACCGCGGCCTGCGAGTGGCGACGGGCCTGCTCAGCCTCGGCTTCGGTTTATTTCTCACCTACCAGATCGGAATTGTGAACGGACTTTTCACATCTCATCCTAAGTGGACGCCGCACTAAACTCCGCCACGCCCACGCCATCACCGTAATTCCCGCCGAAAGTCCAGCAATTTCATCGTCTGGAATCCGCATTTGAAACTTCGCACACATGGGCAATTCGCCTATAGAAAACGGCGCGCTTGAAATACACTTTCAATGGAACTTCGAGGCCATTGGGAATGAGTTCTTCTCTTTGCGTGATGAAATTCGGCGGAACTTCGGTGGGCGATTCAAACTGCATCCGCCGCGCGGCAGAGATCGTCAAAGCGGCCGCGGAGCGGCAGCCCGTAGTCGTGGTCGTTTCGGCGATGAGCGGAGTTACAAATCGCTTGATCGAAGGAGCGCGGCGCGCAGAAGCGGGTCAAGAAGAGCACGTGTCGCCCTTGGTTCAAGAATTGAAGAAGCAGCACGAGGCCGCGCTCGACGCGCTCGTCCAGGATCCGCAAACGCGAAGCGCGGTGTCGGCGTCCCACGCGGAGGTCCTCGGCGAACTCGACCGCCTGCTGCGAGGAACCGCCCTCCTTCGCGAACTGACTCCGCGCGCGCTCGATGCCATTTCCGGAATCGGCGAACGCCTTTCGTCTCCACTCGTCGCAGGCGCAATCACGCAGCTTGGCCGGCGCAGCGTATCGGTATCCGCCACAGAGGTTATCGTCACGGATCATCATCACGGCCGCGCCGAACCGCTGATGGAGCAAACCCACGAGCGCTCCGAAGCGCGTCTCCGCCCATTATTGAAAGATGGCGTCGTGCCGGTGGTTACCGGGTTCATAGGCTCGACGCTCGACGGCGTGCAGACAACCCTCGGGCGCGGCGGCTCAGACTATTCCGCCACGATTCTCGGCGCCGCACTCGGCGCGGCGGAAACCATCATCTGGACCGACGTGGACGGCGTAAAAACCGCCGACCCGCGCCTCGTCCCGGAAGCGCGAACCCTGCCCGAGATTTCTTACAACGAAGCCGCGGAGCTTGCGTATTTCGGCGCGAAGGTTCTTCATCCAAACACGCTGAGGCCCGTGACGGCGGCCAACGTGCCCGTGTGGATTCGCAATAGCTTCGCGCCGGAAAAGCCGGGGACGAGGATCACGGCCGGAGGCACGCCCACCGGCGGAGGCGTCAAGGCGCTCACCGCCATTCGCGACGTGACTCTCGTCACCGTCGGCGGCCCAGGAATCGTCGGCCTGACCGACGTGCTCGCGCGCTCATTCGCCGCCACATCCGCCACGCGCGCGAACGTTCTATTCGTGACGCAGTCTTCCTCGCAGAACGATATCTGCTTCGTGATTCCGACGGCCGATGAAAAGCGCACGGTTGCCGCCCTGCGCGAGGCTTTTGCGCCGGAAGTTGAGGAACACACGGTCGAGCACATTTCCGAAGACCGCAATGTCGCGATCGTCGCGGCAATCGGCGAAAACATGCGAGGCACTCCCGGCGTGGCAGGCCGGATTTTCAGCGCGCTCGGGCGTGAGGGAATCAGCATCATTGCCATCGCGCAGGGTTCATCCGAATACAACATTTCGTGCGTCGTCGAGGAAGCCGCGATGCAGCGGGCCGTGAAGACGCTCCACGCCGAGTTCCGGCTTCACGAGGCTACGGCGTGACGGCCCCCTAATAGAACGTTGAGCGACTTCATTTGATCAGGGCGTCGTTGGATCTTTCCTGCGGTAGTAATCCAGTGCCAGTTGAATTCCGAGCCAGCGGAATGGCTCGTTGGGAATGTACGGAGGCAGCCGATTCACGAACGGCAGCCAATTCCATTGATCGCCGCGCCCGGCCTCCAGATCGGCAATAATTCGCCCAAAGACCGAAGTGAGATTCACGCCGTGCCCCGAAAATCCGATCCCGTAAAATATATTCTTGAATCGTCCCATCGCGCCAACGGCCGGACTTCCGTCGAGTGACATATCCACGGACCCGCTCCAGACAGTTTCGAAATTCACGCCGGCGAGTTTCGGAAAAATTCTCGCGAGCTCGCTCTGAATCGTGGCATATCTCCGCGCGGAATCCTTGCGTTCGCTAAGTCCGTCGTTAAACGAATAGTCCACCGGGCCGCCTCCGATATGGATGCGATTGTCCCGGGTGATTCCCAAATAGTAGACCTCGGTTCGGCTGTCGTTGAACGGAATGCGGCTCTTCCATCCGATCTGCGCGACCGAGCTCGAATCAAGAGGCGGCGTAATTCCGACGTAATCGAACACGGGCGTGACAGCTCGCCGCAGATAGCCGAGCTTCGAGCTATAAGCATTCGTCGCGATCACCAATGATTTCGCGCGAACGGCCCGGCCGTTGGTAGTGGCGAGCGAATGTACGCGTCCTTCTTCGACGTGTACGACGGGCGTCCCTTCGTAGATTTCGGCTCCAGCGGATTGCGCGGCCGCTTTCCACATTCCGACAAGCTTCCCCGGATGCAGTTGCCCGCTGTTCGGGTCGAAGAGCGCCCCAGAGTAAGCACCGGTGCCAAGTGCGGCAGCTGTCCGGTCCTTCTCCCAAAATTCGAATGGAAACCCAGCGTCGCGCGCTTTTTCGATGTAACTCTTCCCTGCCGCGGCAATTTCAGGTGTGTTGCAAACCTGCAAAGCGCCATTCTGTTCGATTTCGCAATCCATTCCGGCGCCGGCCGAAATTGCCTTCAACGAAGCGATATTACCGGCGGTAAGCTCGTAAATTCTCCGGTCCAGCTCGGGCTCGCCCGACCACGTCATGAACCGATCGTCGGTCATCGTCAGCATCATGGCGCCATTCCGGCCGGACGCTCCGTTGCCGCAGGCCTTGGCCTCCAGAAGCACCACGCGCTTGTTGGGAGAATTGTTTCGAATGTAGTACGCGGAAGAAAGGCCGGTGAAGCCGCCGCCAATTACTGCAACATCCGCTTCAATATTTTCGTCCAGGGCAGAATTCGGCAGCGGCAGCGCTCTCGACCAGTAGCTTCGATTCGGCTCGAAGACCATCTCTTCCGGCAGCACGAGAGGCGCAATGGCGTTCACTCCAGCGGCGGCAGCAATGGTTCCCGCGCCGGCAATGGCTGTCCTTTTCAAAAATGACCGGCGGTTTGGCTTCAATTCGCGGGTGTCGGAGGACATGTCTCGGCGGCTCGGCCGTACTTCTGAGAGTCTGCAGGCATGTTAATGCAATGCTGGACCGCGACGCCGGGATATATTGAGGCGCGGTAAACTATTCGTCCTCGCCCACTTTCACCGCTGCCGTGGTTTTCTCCGCAGCCGGTACCGGAGCGATCGAAGGCGTATCCGCGCGGCCGGGCATCGCCGCGCGGTTCGAATAGACGCGCCACTGCCGCTCGATATCGTCCTGCGCCTCAGCGAGTAGCTCGCGAGCCACATCCGGGTGGCTCTGCGCCAGCATCGAATAGCGCGCCTCGCGATACGCGTAATCCTTGAGCGGAATGCTGGGCGCCTTCGAATCGAGCTGGAATGGATTCTTCCCCTGCAATCGCAATGCAGGGTTATATCTCATCAACGGCCAATAGCCGGAAGCGACGGCCGCCTTTTGCTGCTCGAGTCCAAGCGCCATGTCGTAGCCATGCGCGATGCAGTGAGCGTAAGCGATAATCAGCGACGGTCCGTCGTGTGCCTCCGCCTCCTGAAACGCTTTTAGCGTGTGCGTGTCGTTTCCGCCCATCGCGACGCGCGCCACGTAAACAGAACCGTAGCTGACTGCCTCCATGGCCAAGTCCTTCTTGGACCTGCCTTTCCCGCCGCTGGCAAACTTCGCCACCGCTCCGCGAGGCGTAGCCTTCGACATTTGTCCGCCGGTATTCGAATACACCTCCGTGTCGAGAACGAGCACGTTCACTTTCTCCCCGGAAGCGAGCACGTGATCGAGGCCGCCGAATCCGATGTCGTACGCCCACCCATCACCGCCGACCAGCCATACGCTCTTGCGCACAAGCGAATCGGCGGCCGCCATCAAATCGTGCGCTTCGGGCGATTGAATCGAACTGATCTTGTTTTTGAGGTCCGCCACTCGCCGCCGCTGGGCTTCAATCCCAGCTTCCGTCTTCTGATCCGCACTGATCAATTCCTGCGCCAGCGGCTCTCCGATCTGTGAAGCAAGCCGCCGAACGAGCTCGCGGGCGTTCTCGGCTCCCTTATCTACCGCAAGTCTCATGCCAAGGCCGAATTCGGCATTGTCTTCAAAGAGCGAATTCGACCACGCAGGGCCGCGCCCGCAATGATTTGCAGCGTACGGTGTGGTCGGAAGATTTCCGCCGAAAATTGAGGAGCATCCGGTCGCATTCGCGATCAGTAATCGATCTCCGAAGAGCTGCGTCAGCAGTTTGATGTACGGAGTCTCGCCGCAGCCCGCGCACGCGCCTGAAAACTCAAACAGCGGCTCCAGAATCTGCGCATCCTTCACCTGCGTGTGCGACAGCCGATCGCGGTCGAATTCCGGCAAGTGAAGGAAGAAGTCCCAGTTTGCGCGCTCCGTCTCGCGCAACGGCGGCTGTGCCTCCATGTTGATCGCTTTGTGATTCGCCTCAGTCTTGCTCTTGACCGGGCAAATCTCCACGCACATGCGGCAACCGGTGCAATCCTCGGGCGCCACTTGCAGCGTGTATCGCATCTTTTCGAATTCACGCCAACGCGGCTTCGATGACTTGAACGTCTCGGGGGCGCTCGCGAGATTTGAACTGTCGTACACTTTCGCTCGAATCACGGCGTGCGGGCAGACCAGCACGCATTTGCCGCACTGGATGCAAATGTCATCGTCCCAGACCGGAATTTCCTGGGCGATATTCCGCTTCTCCCACATGGCTGTGCCCGTCGGAAACGTTCCATCAATCGGCATCGCGCTGACGGGCAAGGAATCTCCCTCTCCCGCGATAATCATGCCGAGAACGTCCCGCACGAAACGCGGTGCCTCGGCGGGAACCGCGGGAAGAATGTCGAAAGTCGCCGAGGCGTGAGCCGGGACAGCAACCTCATAAAGGTGAGCTAACGCCGCGTCCACCGCCGCAAAATTCTTCGCCACGACAGCTTCGCCGCGCTTGCCGTACGTGGCGCGAATTGCGTTTTTGATCGCCGCAATCGCTTCCTCGCGCGGCAAAACGCCGCTGATAGCGAAGAAGCACGTCTGCATGATCGTGTTGATCCGGCTGCCCATCCCCGCTTCTCGAGCCACTTTGTAAGCGTCAATGACGTAAAACTTTAGCTTTTTGTCGATGATCGTCTGTTGAACCGTGTGGGGCATCTGATCCCATACGCTTTCAATCGCGATCGGCGCGTTGAGCAGGAATGTCGCGCCCTCTTCAGCAGCCGAGAGCACGTGCATCCGTTCGAGGAACTGGAATTGGTGGCAAGCAATGAAATTCGCCTTGCTGATGAGATACGTCGAATGGATCGGCCGCGGGCCGAAACGCAGATGCGACACCGTTACCGACCCAGCCTTCTTGGAGTCGTAGACGAAATACCCCTGCGCGTAATTCTCCGTGCCCTTGCCGATGATCTTGATCGAGTTCTTGTTCGCTCCGACGGTTCCATCCGAGCCAAGTCCGTAAAAGAGCGCGCGAACCGTTTGCGGATCTTCCGTCGAAAATTCCGAATCGTAGTCGAGGCTCGTATGCGTCACGTCATCGCGAATGCCAATCGTGAAATGATTCTTGGGCTCTGGTTGCTTCAACTCATCGAAGACGGCCTTGACCATCGCAGGCGTGAATTCCTTTGACGATAGTCCGTAGCGGCCCCCGATCACCGCCGGGCGCGACTCCGATGTTGGCCGTTTTGCCTCTCCAAGAAGTGTCATCACATCCTGATAGAGCGGCTCGCCCAAACTGCCAGGCTCCTTCGTGCGATCCAACGCTGCGATCGCCCGAACGCTCTTGGGAAGCGCCGCCAGAAACGCGCCGGCAGCGAATGGACGAAAAAGCCGAATCTTCAGCAGTCCGACGCGCTCGCCGCGCCGCATCAAGTTCTCGACTGTTTCCTCCGCTGTTTCGGCTCCGGATCCCATCATGACGATTATGCGTTCGGCTTCCGGGTGGCCCACATAGTCGAACAAGTGATAACTCCGCCCGGCCCGCTCGGCGAAGCGATCCATGACGTTCTGAACGATTTCCGGGCAGGCCCGGTAGTACGAATTCACTGCCTCTCGCGCCTGAAAGAAAACGTCCGGATTTTGCGCCGTCCCGCGGATGACGGGATGATCGGGAGAGAGCGCTCGATCGCGGTGCTGGCGAACGAGATCCTGGTTGATCAACGCGCGAAGATCGTCGTCGGCGATAGGCACTATCTTATTGACCTCATGCGATGTGCGGAATCCATCGAAGAAATGCAAAAAAGGAATTCTCGACTCGAGCGTCGCGGCCTGAGCGATCAGCGCAAAGTCACTCGCCTCCTGCACTGAATTCGAGGAGAGCATCGCGAATCCTGTCGCTCGCGTCGCCATCACATCGCTGTGATCGCCGAAGATCGAAAGCGCATGTGTGGCAACTGTGCGCGCCGCAACATGAATCACGGCCGGCGTGAGCTCGCCCGCAATTTTGTACATATTGGGAATCATCAGAAGGAGGCCTTGCGACGCGGTAAAAGTGGTGCCGAGTGCTCCGGCCTGAAGCGCACCGTGCAGTGCGCCAGCCGCCCCGCCCTCACTTTGCATTTCGATTACGGTTGGCACCACTCCCCAAAGATTTTTCCGGCCTTCGTCTTTCCACTGATCCGCCCACTCTCCCATCGGTGACGAAGGCGTAATGGGGTAGATCGCAATCACCTCGTTGAGACGGTAAGCTACATTCGCTACGGCCTCGTTGCCGTCCAGGATTTCCATGAGGCTTGCCATTGGCATTCTCCCTCGCGGCATACGCCCGTCGCGGTGACGAGCCGCCCGCTAACCTCAAGTCTCGCAGCCGGCGAGCGCCCGGACTGTGACAGGAATCACATGGACGTGTGACAGCAACGCCCAAACGAGGCGAAGCGTGGAACTACCTAAGAATGAGTCAGTTACGAGGATTCAGAAGGGCAACCACCGCCGAGGCTAGAGGTAGCCTTAAGAAAAACTGGCGCGGATCGCGACCAGGCAAGCCTCCTCCGAACTTTGCTCGTGCTCGCCGATTCGTTTCCTCGGTGCGCGCGATAGGGTTATAGTGACGAAAAGAAATGAAGCGAATTCTCATCCTCGTCGCCGCGGGCTTGGTGCTGGTTTATCTCTCCGACTACGCATTCTTGCGCGTAAAAATCGCGGGGAAAAATTCCAGTTCCGCGTATGGCGTCGTGAAGATTCAGCCGCTTTATGCAATTCCCCACAAAGACGGCAAGGCCGAGTACATGTTCGGAGATCCGCAGAATCAGACCTGCGTACACGCGCTGTTCCCCCATTCCGGCTTTTCACCGTGCTGGTATTTGATCAGAAAAAGCGCGAGGACGATTCCGATGGTTATCCTTGCGCTCGCGGCCGCTCCATCTCTGGAATGAAACGGCTCGAATAAACCGGCGCTCACGCAGCGCTAAGGATTCATTTTGGAAGCCGCTTGCGGATTCGCGGAAGAGTTGGGCGCCGTCTTCGCGACGAGCTTCTGCCCCGTCGGCAGTTGGGAAGAATCCCACCCGCCGCCAACCGCCTCGATCAGTTGTACGCTCGACGTCATCTGCTGGATGCGGAGATCCACCGCCGTCTGCTTGTTGCTCAGCAGCGTCGTCTGAGCCGTGATCACATTCAGATAGGGATCGATTCCCAGGCGGTAGCGGTCCGTCGCCAGCGACAGGTTTCTTTCCGCCGATGTGACCGCAGCGTCCTGCTGCTGAATTTCCACCGAGAGAATCCGAAGCGAAGAAAGATTATCTTCGACCTGCTGAAACGCAGTCAGCACAGTCTCGCGATAGGTGGCCACGGCTTGATCGTACGTGGCGCGGTATTGCTCCACCGTCGCGCGGCGTAATCCGGCATCGAAGATTGTCTCCGCAAGCGCCGGTCCAACGGACCAAAAGCGCGCCGGCCAAGTGAACCAGTCCGCGATCGCCGTGCTCGTCAACCCTGCCGCCGCGCTGAGCGTGAGCGTCGGATAATACGCGGCGGTCGCGATGCCGATCTGTGCGTTTTGCTGCGCCACGAGCCGCTCGGACGCAGCGATATCTGGGCGCCGCTCGAGGAGTTGGGAAGGAACGCCGAAGGGGATCGCAATAGGAACCGCATTCCACGGCAACGGTGCGATCGAGAAAGTCGAGGCCGGCTGTCCGGCCAGCATAGCGATGGCGTGTTCGTACTGCGCGCGGAGAATTCCGAGATTCGTATCCTGCGCCTGCGTCGCTTCCAGTTGCGTTTCCGCCTGCGCCACCGACTCGTCTGAATCGATCCCCGTCTCATATAGCGCGCGCGTCAGATTGAGCGACTCGCGATATGCGACAACCGTCGAATCCAGCAATTCCTTCAGCGCATCCTGTCCGCGAAGCTGGAAGTAATCCACTGCCAGCTCCGATTGCATCGTCAGGCGCGTGTTTTCCAGATCCGCCGCGCTCGCTTGCGCGCCATACACGTTCGCACGCACCGTGTTCCGCACGCGGCCCCACAAATCCGGAACCCAAGTCGCATCAAACGGTAGCGAATATTCTGTAAACGGATTCTTGGACGCCGAACCGGCTCCGGCGCCACTAGCGCTTCCTCCTGCCGTTGACTGGCGCTGGTTCGTGATGCTTGGATTCGTCGTCACCGTCGGGAAGTACTGCGAGCGCGCTTCTTTCACCAGAGCGCGCGCCGCCATGAAACTCGCGAATGCCGCGGCAACATTCTGGTTCGACAGATTAACTTGGTCTTCCAGAGCATTGAGCTGCGGATCGTTGAATATCTCCCACCATTTTCCGTGCAGCGCGTCGTCCTTCGGCTGGGCTACCTTCCAACCGTCCGTCGTCTTCATGTCGTCGGGCGTGAGTTCTTTGTAAGCTGCCGGGGCTTGCACGGAGGGCGTGTGATATTTCGGCCCAACCATGCAGCCATCCATCGCCAGCAGCACGACAAGCACGAGCGCGAGAGTTTTAGGCATCTCCCGCCAGGAACGCGCAGTTGAATTGTCTCTCAAGAAATCCATCCTCTTAATCGTCGAACGACGTCCCGGCTGCTCCGTAACCTTCCTGCCGCACCCCTGCGCCCGTCTTGCCGTGCGTCTTTGCCCAGCGGAGACGCATGCGATCGAGATACAGGTAAACCACCGGCGTGGTGAAGAGCGTAAGCATCTGGCTCACGATCAGCCCGCCGATGATCGTAACGCCGAGAGGCCGCCGCAATTCCGACCCAGTCCCCGTGCCCAAGGCCAGCGGCAGCGCTCCGAACAACGCCGCCATCGTTGTCATCAGAATCGGCCGGAAACGGAGCAGGCACGCCTGATAAATGGCTTCGGCGGACGTCTTGCCCTCCAGGCGTTCCGCCGCGAGCGCAAAATCGATCATCATGATCGCGTTTTTCTTCACGATGCCAATGAGCAGGATGATCCCAATCAACGCAATGACGCTCAGATCCATCTTGAATATCATGAGCGCCAGCACGGCGCCGACGCCCGCCGAAGGCAACGTCGAAAGAATCGTGATGGGATGAATAAAGCTTTCGTACAAAATGCCGAGGACAATATAAACCGCCATCAGCGCGGTAATGATCAGCATCGGCTGCGTCGAGAGCGATGATTGAAACGCCTGCAACGTTCCCGAAAACATTCCGTGAATCGTCGCGGGCATGCCGATCGTCTGCTCCATGTCTATGATGGATCTTGCGGCATCGCTCAACGCGACTCCGGGCGACAGATTAAACGAAACAGTCACAGAAGGATATTGCCCCTGATGGTTAACGGATAGAGGCGCGGTCGTATCTTTCACTTTCGAAATCGCGCTGAGGGGAACGACGCCTCCGCTCGAAGTGGGAATGTAAATATTGTTCAAGCCATCGGGCCTCTGCCAGTATTGCGGCGCGACTTCCATCACCACGTGATACTGGTTGAGCGGCGTGTACATCGTCGAGACCTGGGCTTGTCCAAATGCCTCGTAGAGCGTGTTGTCGATCGTTTGCGGCGTGATCCCGAGTCTGGACGCGGTCGCGCGGTCGTAGTCGAGCTCCGCCTGAAGTCCGCTATTCTGCTGGTCGGTATTCACATCCGTCAGGCCCTTCAGTTTCTTCATCTGCTGGAGCAGTGTCGGGCCCCAATTCACGAGGTCCGGCAGATTATCGCTCTGAATCGTGTACTGATATTGCGCATTGCTCTGCCTTCCGCCGATTCTCAAATCCTGGCCCGCCTGCAGAAAGACGGTCGCTCCCGGCACCGACATGAGTTTCGGCCGCAACCGATCGATCACCTGGCCGGCGCCGATCTTGCGTTCCCCGAGCGGCTTCAGCGCCATATACACGAATCCCGTGTTGACGGCGCCACCCCCGCCCGTAAACGCCGAGACATGCTGCACCGCTGGATCCTGCTTGATGATGTCCACGTAGTGCCGCGTGATCCCTTGCATAGCCTGGAACGAGATATCTTGGGCGCCTTGGAGGCCGCCGAAAACCGTTCCATTATCCTGCTGCGGAAAAAAACCCTTCGGCACGATCACCAACAGAAAAATGTTCAGCCCAATTGTCGCGAACAGCACAAAGAGCGTGAGAGCCGAATGCTGCAAAACCCACGTCAACGATCGCTCGTACGTGCGCAGTATCCACTGGAACACTTTTTCGCTCGCGCGGAATGCGGCGTTGTGGTCTTCCTCGCGCATGCGTTTGAGAAGCCTGGAACACATCATCGGCGTGGTGGTCAGTGAAATTGCAAGCGATACAAGAATTGCCACGGACAGCGTGACCGCAAACTCCCGGAACAATCGGCCGATGATTCCGCCCATTAGGAGTATCGGTATGAACACGGCCACCAGCGAAATGCTGATCGATAGCACCGTAAACCCGATTTCGCTCGCGCCTTTCAACGCGGCTTCCATCGGTGCCATCCCCGCTTCGAGATAGCGCGAGATGTTCTCGATCACGACGATGGCATCGTCCACCACGAACCCGGTCGAAATCGTAAGCGCCATCAGCGAAAGATTGTCGATGCTGTAGTGAAACAGGTACATCACGCCGAACGTCCCGATTAGCGAGACCGGAACGGCAACGCTCGGAATCAGGGTCGCGCGAATATTTCTTAGGAATAGGAACACTACCAGGATAACCAGCGAGACCGAAATGATCAGCGAGCGCTCCACATCCTTTACTGAAGCGCGGATTGTCGTCGTTCGATCGAATACATACGTGATGACCATCGCCGCGGGAATGGACGCTTTTAGCGCCGGGATCGCCGCCCGAACGCGATCCACCGTATCAATAATGTTTGCGCCGGGCTGCCGGAAAATAATCAGTATCACGCAGGGTTTGCCGTCCTCAAATCCTGCAGCGCGGATGTTCTCAACCGAATCGTTCACATCCGCAATATCCGAGAGTTTAATCGCGGCGCCGTTGTGATAACCGACAACTAGAGGCTTGTAACTGTCGGCCTTTAGCAATTGGTCGTTGCCCACGATGTCGGCCGTCGTGAGATCGTTTGCAATCTGGCCCTTCGCCAAATTCGCATTCTGCCTGCTCAGCATCGCCGCGACGTCGCCCAGTCCCAGTCCGTAGCTGTTCAATTGCGTGGGGTTCAGTTCAACGCGCACCGACGGCAGCGAACTTCCACCCACGCTCACCTGGCCGACGCCCTGTATCTGCGACAACTTCTGCTGGATGATCGTTGACGCCGCGTCATAAAGCGGTCCGCGGTCATACACGTCCGACGTCAAAGCCAAAATCATGATTGGCGCGTCCGCCGGATTCACTTTCCTATACGTCGGATTGCTCGGCAGGTTTTGCGGCAGGTAGCTCCGGGCGGCGTTGATCGCGGCTTGAACATCGCGAGCCGCGCCGTCAATATTTCTGTTCAGATCGAACTGCAGCGTAACGCTCGTCGTTCCGAGAAAACTCGATGAAGTCATCTCGGTGATGCCCGCGATTCGGCCAAACTGCCGCTCTAAAGGCGTAGCCACCGACGAAGCCATGATCTCGGGGCTGGCACCCGGAAGCGCCGCGCCCACCGAAATAGTCGGGAAATCAATCTGCGGAAGCGGCGAGACCGGCAAGACCTGAAACGCGACGAGCCCTGCCAGCGCAATCGCCGCCGTCAGCAGCGTAGTGGCGACCGGACGATGGATAAAAGGAGACGATAGACTCATCGTTAATCCGCCGGAACCGTCTCAGGGTTTCCCGCACCCGCCGCCTCGTGTGCTCGCGAGAATCGCTTGGCGAGGTGATCGAAGAAAATATAAATCACCGGAGTCGTATAGAGTGTCAGCACTTGGCTCAGCAACAGGCCGCCGACCATCGAGATTCCCAGCGGTCGCCTCAATTCCGATCCAATTCCCGTGCCGAGCGCGAGCGGCAGGCCGCCCAGGAGCGCGGCCATCGTGGTCATCATGATCGGGCGGAAACGCAGCAAGCAAGCCTGGTAAATCGCGTCTTCCGGTTTCTTGCCGTGCTGCCGCTCCGCTTCGAGAGCGAAGTCAATCATCATGATGCCGTTCTTCTTCACAATTCCGATCAGCAGGATGATTCCTATCAATGCGACGACGCTCAGCTCCTGCCCGCAAATCATGAGAGCCAATATCGCGCCAACGCCCGCCGACGGCAGCGTCGAAAGAATCGTGAGCGGGTGAATGTAGCTCTCGTACAAGACGCCGAGCACGATATACACGGTAACGAGCGCCGCCAAAATCAGGATCGGCTCGTTCGAAAGAGACGCCTGGAACGACGCGGCCGTGCCCTGAAACGCGGCTTGTACGCTCAGCGGCAAGTGAATATCTTCTTCCGCTGTCTGGATCGCTTTTGTCGCCTCGCCGAGTGACGCATTCGGAGCCAGATTGAATGAAATCGTCACCACCGGGAACTGCCCCTGATGGTTCACCGAAAGCGGCGTGCTCTTCGACTCGAAATGCGTGAACGCGCTCAAAGGCACGGCCGACCCATTCACCGCGCTGACGGCGGAAGGACTTGCCGACCCGGCGCTCGAGATCGAACTCGATGCCTTCGGGCTGGGTGAAGACGATCCCGCCGTGCCGTTGGCGGTCGTTGACGTGACCACCGTTGACGTCGGATTCGCGGTCGAAGTGGACGCCGAAGCCAGTGCCGAACGCACGTAAACTTCCTGCAGCTTCGACGGATTCTTCTGAAAATTCGGCATCGTCTCCAGAATCACGTGGTACTGATTCAATTGCGTATAAAGAGTCGAAATCTGCCGCTGCCCGAACGCGTCGTAAAGCGTCTGATCGATCATCGAAGGCGTGATTCCCATCCGCGACGCCGTGACGCGGTCGATCACCAGCGACGCGGCCAGCCCGCTCGTCTGCTGATCGGTCGCGACATCTCTCAATTCCGGCAACGCGGTGAGTTTCTTCATCAATCGCGCCGTCCAGAGATTTAATTCGTTCAGGTCGGGATCCTCGAGCGTGTATTGGTACTGCGTACGGCTGACGCGATCTTCCACGGTCAAGTCCTGCACCGGCTGCATGTAAAGCGTGATCCCGTCAATCTTGTCGAGCTTCGGCTGGAGCCGCCGGATCACATCCGAAGCATTAATTCTCCGCTCCTCCAGCGGTTTCAAATTGATGAGAATGCGCCCCGTGTTGAGCGTCGTATTCGTCCCGTCCACGCCAATGAACGACGATAGGTTGTCAACCGCCGGATCTTTCAAAATCACCCGCGTCAGCGCCTGCTGCTTTTCTGCCATCGCAGTGAAAGAGATCTCTTGCGGCGCTTCTGAGATGCCTTGAATGATGCCGGTGTCCTGCACCGGGAAGAAGCCCTTGGGCACGATGATGTACAGCAGTATGGTCAGCACGAGCGTCCCGACGGCAACAACGAGCGTCGCAGTCTGGTGTTTGAGCACCCACCGCAGCGTGCGCCCATAAAATTCGATGATCCGTTCCCATCCGCGCTCCGTCGCGCGGAAAAAGCGCCCTTGCTTCTCCTCCGGCGTATGCCGCAGAAGCCGCGAGCACATCATCGGCGTCAGCGTGAGGGACACGACTGCCGACACGAGAATTGTCACGCTCAGCGTGATCGCGAATTCACGAAATAGCCGCCCCACGATATCGCCCATAAAGAGCAGCGGGATCAGCACGGCGATCAGCGAAATCGTGAGCGATACGATCGTGAATCCAATCTGTTCGGAACCCTTCAACGCCGCTTCGAGTGGTGAATCGCCTTCTTCGATGTAGCGGACGATGTTCTCGATCATCACAATCGCGTCGTCCACCACAAATCCCGTGGATATCGTCAAGGCCATCAGCGTCAAGTTGTTGAGGCTGTATCCCGCGAGGTACATCACTCCGAACGTGCCCACAATCGAAAGCGGCACAGCGACGCTCGGAATAATCGTCGCGTACACATTCCGCAAAAAAATGAAAATAACCATCACGACAAGCCCGACCGTCAGCATCAGTTCGAATTCCACATCCTCCACCGATGCGCGAATCGTCGTCGTCCGATCCGTAAGAACCGCAACATGAACCGCCGCGGGAAGATTGCTTTGCAAAAGCGGCAGCAGCTTTTTCACGCGATCCACAACCTGGATGATGTTCGCGCCGGGTTGCCGCTGAATATTCACAATCACCGCCGGCGTTTCGTTCATCCACGCGGCTTGCTTCGTGTTCTCCACGTCGTCCGTCACGATCGCGACATCCGACAGCGTGACCGGCGCGCCGTTGTGATACGCAACGACCACACGCTGATAGTCCTTGCTTGTATTGAGCTGGTCGTTCGAATCAATCTGGAAGTCCTGCTGCGGCCCGTCAAAATTCCCCTTGGCCAAATCGAGGCTCGTCTGTTGCAGCGCCGCGCGCACGTCTTCGAGATTAATTCCATACGCGGAAAGCGCCGTGGGGTTCACCTGCACGCGCACCGCGGGTTTCTGGCCGCCGCTGATGCTCACTAATCCCACGCCGGGCAACTGCGCGATCTTCTGAGCGAAGCGCGTATCCGCGAGGTCTTCCACCTGCGGCAGTGGCATCGTTTTCGACGTCAGCGCCAGCGTCAATATCGGCGTGTCAGCAGGATTCGTCTTGCTGTAAATCGGCGGCGTCGGTATGTCCGCCGGCAAATACGTTTGCGCCGCGTTGATCGAGGCCTGAACTTCCTGTTCCGCCACATCAATATTCAATTCGAGAGAAAATTGCAGAACGATGATCGAGCTCCCGCCCGAACTCGTCGAAGTCATCTGATTCAATCCCGGAACCTGGCCGAACTGCCTTTCGAGCGGCGCAGTCACCGCCGACGCCACCACATCCGGACTCGCGCCCGGATAAAAAGTCACCACCTGAATCGTCGGATAATCAACCTCAGGCAGCGCCGACACGGGAAGCTGCAAATACGCGACGAATCCCGCCAGCAAAATCGCCACCATCAAGAGCGACGTGGCAACCGGCCTAAGAATAAATGGGCGAGATGGACTCATCGTCCCTGTCTGCCTCCGCTGTTACCGTTCCCGCCTCCCGTGCCGCCCTGTCCGCCGCCGTTTCCTCCGCCGCTTCCACTGCCCGAGCCGCCGCCATCGGCGCCCTTGCTTCGTACGGCCACTTTTGCCCCGTCTTGAAGTTTGTCGAAACCATTGATGGCGACGACATCTCCAGCCTGCAAGCCCTGCACCGAAGTGGAGTCGCTATCCGCTGGCCCGATCGTGACGGTTTTAATAGCAGCGGTTTGGTCCGGCGTGATCACGTAAACGAACGCGCCCTGCGCATTTCGTTGAATCGCCGCGGATGGGACGAGAATCGCGTTATGCAGAGTGTCGACCGTGAGCCTCGCGTTTACGAATTGGTTGGGGAATAATGCTGCGTCTCCGTTCGGGAAAATGGCCTTGAGCTTCACCGTTCCGGTAGTCGTGTCAATAATGTTGTCGAGCGTCAGAAGGCTTCCGTCCGCGATTTTCTTCAGTTGGTCGCGGTCGAATGCAATCACCTCCAGGCGATGCCCCGCTTTCAATTGCTGCTGGATCTGAGGCAGGTAGTCCTCGGCGACGCTGAAGATCACGGTAATCGGCTGAAGCTGAGTCACCACAACGAGCGATGTCGTGCTGTTCGCCTGCACGATATTCCCCGGGTCCACCAGCCGCAGTCCCACCCGCCCGTCGATCGGCGAAGCGATGTGGCAGTAAACCAGATTCACTTTGGCATTATCAAGCGAGCCCTGGTCGTTCTTTACCGTTCCTTCATCCTGCAGCACGGTCTGCTGCTGGTCGTCGAGTTGCTGCTTGGCGATCGCATTCCGGTTGTACGCGAGTTGGTAGCGATCCATGTCGATTTTGTCTTTGTTCAGCACGGCTTGATCGTGCGCCAGTTGGCCCTCCGACTGAATCAAGGCCGCCTGATATGGCCTCGGATCGATGTCGAGGAGCGGATCGCCTTTGCGGACGATCTGTCCTTCGCGGTAGTACACGTTGGTAATTTCGCCCTGCACGCGGCTCGTCACCGTCACCGTGTACACCGGTGTGACCGTGCCGAGCGCGTTGATGTAGACGCCGATGTCGCCCGTGTGTGCGGTCGCGCTCTGAATCGGCACGGCCCGGACCGGCGGCGCAGCTGCGGCCTTCGAGGCCTGATCCGCTTGCCGCCGGTAATAGACGTACCCGCCGATTAAAACGGCGATCACGATAAACCAGATCCACCAATGACTCTTGCCGCGGTCCGGCTGGTTCGCGGCAGAATTCGAGTTGTACTCGGAGCTTGCTGGGTTCGTCAGGTGTTCAGGCAAAGTCAGTCCTCATTGATTCGTCCGATTTCGTTTTGCGTTCCGGCTGATGAGTCGCTTCGTTGCCGCGGTGTGGAGCGCGTTAGCGGCTCTTTGCCGTCGGCAGCGCTTGCGCGCAGCCTCCGTAAGTCCGAGCCGCCACCCCGCCCCCGAGGTGGTTTTCCCGAAACCCCATATTATCGGATGTGCCCGCCCCGGATGGAAGAGCATACCCGCTTTAGAATCTGTTGGCTGGGACCGCCGCTGTTGGAATGTCACCTTTCCCCAGAGATCTCCGCGCGCGCAACTGAAACCCGCCTATCATGCCTTACAATGCGACGATTGGGACCTGCTTTTGGTTTCCTGGAGCTACCGCGAAGTGTTCTTTATACGGCTTCCGAAAATGCACTCGTAGCGCCGGCATTTTGCCGGCGTCGTTCTCTGCGGCGATGCAGTATCGCACGATTACAGCGATTGCCAACACAAGCTCATGTAGGGCTGGTCGTAAGACCAGCCGGTTTCTAACCCCAGCCACAAACAAATTCGCGCTAACAAAACGTCGAATCAACTTCCACCGCCGCCGCCACCGTCTTCTGCTGCATCAACTGCTGCAATTGATCCCGCAAATGGCTCAACCCCGCGCTGTGAATCTGCGACACCCGCGACTCTCCCACACCCAGAACCGCGCCGATCGCCTTCATCGAGAGTTCTCGGAAATGGTACAGCATCATCACTTCCCTCTCGCGAATGGATAGCGCCTCCATCGCTCGCATCAGCAAACCCGTCATCTCAGAACGCAGCGTGGAATGGAACGGGTCGTCGTCGGTGACCGCCCCGCTCGCGGCGCTCAAACGGTCGCTTCGCGACGCATGAGTCTCGTCAACGTGAATGCTTCCGAGATTCAGGCCGTGAAGGTCGCGCAAGAGGTTATGCAGCTCGTCGAGGCTCATCTCGAGTTCATCTGCGATTTCGGTCTCGGCGGCGTCTCGGCCAAGTCGCGCTTCGCAACGCAACACCGCCTGCTCGAGCCGCCGTGCTTTTCGCCGCAGCGCCCGCGGGCTCCAATCCACTTGCCGTAGGCTGTCGAGGATCGCGCCGCGAATCCTGAATTCCGCGTAGTATTTCAGGCGAACGTTTTTATTCGGATCGAACTTCCGCACCGCATCCATCAGCCCCAGTATCCCCGCGTGAACCAAATCTTCCAAAGGCACTTGCGGCGGCAACCGAAAATGAATTCGCCGGGCGATGTGGTGCACATGCGGCAGGTGTTCGAGCAAGAGCTGCTCGCGCTGGGCTTCGTCAAGTTCACCTGCTGCAAAAGGCTTCTGTCGAAGCTCGGCCATACGCGCTCCAGTAGGTTTGCGCCCTCAAATTGCTCTCGCCGGAATGAGCGGAGACACTATCGCCACCGGCTGGAAGTGACGAGCGTGTGTCCGGCGAGACTGCGTGGCGAAATGGATTACCGCGTTCCTGCGCGGAAGCGCAGAGTTTCGCCGCGGTTCACTTCGCTAAGGACACACCATCTGGAAGGGGAGACTAGATTGAAGGCGACACCATTTCTCTGTCAAAAGAATTCCGATTTTGGCTGGTGGACTCGTATCCAATTGCAAACTGCCCCAACTTGAAACTGTTCTCTCCCATCACTTCCTCCGTGCCGTTTCGACTTCACTCAAGTCATTCGCACTCCCGCCGATTCTCTATTTGGAAACAACAGTCCGTTCGAAATTCACCTCGCGGCGTTGAACGCATCAGACGTGTCTCCACTCACACAACTCGCAAAGGAACGCGTGGCAACCGTCCGCGGCGATTTGAGAGTCGCCGAACGCCGCCAATGGTGGCTCTCGTTCTCCGGCGTCCTCGTCACACTCCTCCTGACTGTCGGCATCGTTTCGTTTTCGCTCTCTGTCTATGCTCTCCAACTCAATTTTCTGGACAATTCGAATATCCACCTGGCGACGCGCGCGCTCGTCGGAATGGTCCTTCTCTTCGTCGTCTACGTCCTTTACCAGCAGCTTCAGATTCATCGTTTTCGCGTGCGGCTTGTCGAACGCGAAGAATTGTTCCGGCTGATCACGGAAAACGCGGCCGACATGATTGCCGTCGTCACCGTCGACGGCAAGCGCCTCTACAACAGTCCCTCGTACGAAACGGTGCTGGGCTACTCCGCGGAAGAACTCCTGCAAACGTCCGGCTACGCGCAGATACACCCCGATGACCAGGCAAAAGTGACCAAAGCGGCCGAGCAGGCGCGTTGCAGCGGCGCCGGGAGCCGCGTCGAATACCGCATCCGCCACAAAAACGGCGAATGGCGCGTCCTGGAATCCACCGCAAGCGCCGTGTGCAATCTGGACGGAAGAGTGGAGAAGCTTGTCATCGTGAACCGCGACATCACCGAGCGCAGGCAGCTCGAGCAGCAGCTCGTTTTATCCCACAAGCTCGAAGCGATTGGCAGGTTATCAGGCGGCGTGGCGCACGATTTCAATAATCTGCTTGGCGTCATCATCGGTTATGCGGAAGCTCTTCAGGAAAATCCTTCCGGCGACGAATCCTATCGCGAAGCGATTGAAGAAATTCTCAAGGCCGGCCATCGCGCCGCAACACTTACCCAGCAGCTTCTCGCCTTCAGCCGCAAGCAGGTGCTCGAGCCCAAAATTCTCGATCTCAACGCCGTCGTTGCGGATATCGAGAAAATGCTCCGCCGCCTCATCGGCGAAGATATCGAACTGAAAATCACGTCCTGCCGGGATCTCGGCAAGGTGAAAGCCGATCGTGGCCAAATTGATCAGGTCATCATGAATCTTGCGGTCAACGCGCGGGATGCCATGCCGCGTGGCGGCCTGCTGAAAATCGAAACCGCCAATTTCGAGTTGCGGGAAGAAGATCGCAGAAATCGTCAATACGTGGTTCCGGGCCACTACGTCATGCTCTCGGTCACCGATGCCGGCACCGGCATGGACTCCGAAGTGCAATCGCACATTTTCGAACCCTTCTTCACAACGAAGGAAATGGGAAAAGGCACGGGCCTCGGGCTTGCCACCGTTTACGGCGTCATCAAGCAAAGCGGCGGCTACATTTGGGTTGAGAGCGAACCTGGGCGCGGCGCGGCCTTCAAGATTTATTTGCCTCGCGTCGAGGGCTCGGCGCTCGAGCGCCCGGAGTCGCTTGCGCCGCGCCGCAAGGCCCACGGCCCGCGCACAATCTTGATCGCCGAAGACGAAGAGGCGTTGCGAAAACTCACCAGCAGCACGCTGAAGCAGCTCGGGCACACGGTATTGGAGGCCTGGGACGGGGCGGAAGCCATTAAGATCGCGGGCCAATTCGATTCAAAAATCGACCTGCTCCTGACGGACGTCGTGATGCCGGGCATGACCGGAAGCGAACTCGCGCTTCGCCTCGCTTCCACCCGGCCGGACACGAAAGTCTTGTACATGACTGGCTATACCGACGGAGCGATAGCGGAGCGCGGTGTCCTCGAAGCGGGCAGATCCATTCTTCGAAAACCGTTCACCCACGCCCAGTTGATCCGAAGCCTCGACGGAATCTTTGAAGAACAACTCGGCAAAGCTGCCCCGATCGAAAATGAAGAGAGACACGACTATGCTGAAAGCGAACCAAAGCACACTTAATCCGCCAAAGACCGCCGGCCAACTCCCGCGGCTTCTCGTGATTGACGATGACGAAGCCGTCCGGAAAGTTTTGCGTTTCCGCCTCAAGGACGCCTACGACATCGTTGATACCGGCTCGCCGGAAGACGCTCTTGCCCTCGCGCTTCAGGATCGGCCCGATGCGATCCTTCTCGACCTCTCCATGCCCGGCTACTCCGGCTTCGAAGTTTGCCAGACGCTCGCCTCACTGAGCTTCACTCAGGGCATACCCATCATCATCGTCTCCGGAAAATCCAGCGACCAGGATAAGGAGTTCTGCGAGAACCTCGGCGCAAAAGCCTTCTTCCAAAAGCCGGTGGATATTGTTGCTCTCAAGAAAACACTGGCGCGGCTTATTGAAGTTCGCGTCCGCGAGCGGCCGGCGGAGCCCCGCGTCCACTTGAAAATCGCCCTGACGCTCCGGGGCACGGATTCGAATGGCCTCGCGTTCATCCTTTCCGTCACCACCGAGAATGTCAGCGCGAATGATTTTCTCTCCGTGTGCAGTGTGCCCATAAAAGAAGGCGCGATTGTGGACGTCCATTCGCCTCAAAACGGCGGAAAGCTCGTCGGAAAGGCTCGCGTCAACCACGTCGAATGGCCCGGAACTCCAAGCCAGCGCTGCGATTTCCATTTCACCGAAAAGCCCGCCGAATGGGTCCTGCGCTAGAAAATATCTTCAGAGCCGCCTAGCGTCTTGCCTTAGAGCCTCTAGACATTATCCTCAGAGCCCGGGGCCCCTGACTCCGGGTCCGGACAACCACCGTCATCCCATCCGAACACATCAACAAAATCGATTTTCCTCGACACTTTTGTGATAAATTTCCAATGCATTTGGAAGAGAAAACGGTGACAAAGCGCGATTGATGCGCCCGTTACCGTTCGCATTATTTCTCGATAGTTCGGTGCCGTCAGGAAAGCCGCTCCAGCTGCCCGCTCAATATTAGGCTGGGAGGACCAATGCTGCCCCGATGGTTTCTTCTCTTCGCATTCTTTTCCATTTCCGTTGCCGGAGTATTCGCAACTTCACACGGCCAGCAAGATGCTGGCCTGCCGGAGGTGCGCTATCCAAGAAATGACGAAGGCCTCGATACGCTCGCCGCGCGCAAACAGGCGCAACTCGATACCGCCAGCCAGTTCAAAGTCTTCTACCAATTTCACTTCACCGATCAGCTAAAGCAGAGCGGAATCACCTTCCGCCACCACGCGGTCCCTTACGCCAGGGACCAATACATGCGAGTCCATTACGACCACGGCTCCGGAATCGCCGTTGCGGACGTAGATGGCGACGGCCTATACGACATCTACTTCGTCAATCAACTCGGCGGGAATGAACTCTGGAAAAATTTGGGCGGCGGAAAATTCAAGAATATTACCGAAGACGCCGGTGTCGCCGTCAAGGGTCGCGTCAGCGTTGGCGCGGCTTTCGGCGATGTTGACAACACCGGCCGCGAAGACCTCTACGTGACCACCGTCAATCAAGGCAATATTCTCTTTCAGAATGACGGCCACGGGCACTTCAAAGACATCACCCACGAAGCAGGACTTGACCTCGTCGCTCATTCCTCCGGCGCTTTCTTCTTCGACTACGATAATGACGGCTTGCCCGATCTGCTCGTTTGCAACGTCGGCGTCTACACCAGCAACGAAAAGGGCCCCGATGGAGAATACGTCGGCCTCAAGGACGCATTTTTTGGCCATCTCTATCCCGAGCGCTACGAGCATCCCGTTCTCTACAAGAATTTGGGCCACTATAAATTCAAGGACGTCACGGCGGAAGTCGGCCTGAATCCTCACGGCTGGTGCGGAGATGCCACCTTCGCCGATCTAAAGGGCGATGGCTTTCCGGGCGTCTATTTTCTAAATATGCAAGGAGCGAACCACTATTTCGAAAATGAGGCTGGCAAGAAGTTTGTCGAAAAAACGCGGGAGTATTTCCCCCAAACACCCTGGGGCGCCATGGGCGTCAAGTTTTTTGACTACGACAATGACGGCCGAATGGATCTCTTTATCACGGACATGCATTCCGACATGATGGACGAGCAATCTCCCGCTCACGAAAAGGAAAAAATCAAAAGACATCCGTCACCGGATGTCCTCGGCGGGCCCGTAGACTCGTTCATCTTTGGCAACGCTCTCTATCACAATCTCGGCGATGGCCAGTTTGAAGAGGTGTCCGACAAGATGGGCGTCGAACAGCTCTGGCCCTGGGGCGTGAGCGTCGGCGATATCAACGCGGACGGCTGGGAGGATATTTTCATCACCGCCGGCATGAATTTTCCTTTCCGTTACGGCATCAACTCCATGCTGCTGAATAATCGCGGTGAAAAATTCCTCGATTCCGAATTTCTTCTCGGCATCGAACCGCGCCAGACGCCCTACACGCCCTGGTTCACCATGGACTGCACCAACCACGAGATTCTGGGTGACCGAGGCAAAGACATCTGCGGAGATGAAGCGCGAAAAGTGATGGTCACCGTTCCCAAGGCCAGCCGTTCCTCGGTCATTTTCGATCTCGATAACGACGGCGACCTCGACATCGTCACTA
Organism: uncultured Acidobacteriota bacterium; assembly: GCA_963838705.1. Lineage (GTDB taxonomy): Bacteria > Acidobacteriota > Terriglobia > Acidiferrales > UBA7541 > Palsa-147. The sequence goes on from CAWIRU010000009.1 coordinate 1,299,067, forward strand.
ACGATTTCAATTCCGAACCCCAAGTCCTCATCAGCGATCTCGCCCAGGTAAAAAAAATCCACTGGCTCAAGGTCGTTCTCATCGGCACAAAATCCAATCGCAACGGCCTCGGCGCCACCGTTCGCCTCACCGCCGACGGCCAGACTTACACGCACTACAACGATGGCAAGTCCGGCTATCTTTCGCAAAGCGTCCTGCCGCTCTATTTCGGCCTCGGCGACGCCACCAAAATCGATCGCATCGAAGTCGCCTGGCCTTCAGGCCGCAAGCAGGTGCTCACCAAAGGCCTGCGCGAAAACGAAACGCTGAAAATCACCGAGCCCGCGAAATAATCCATTCTCGAAATCGCGCCGCGCAGTACAATTCGGGCTGTTCAACCCGGAAAAAGGGAAATCTCTGCTCGATACTCAAAGCACTGGGGCCGAGCCATGATGCCTGTGCATGAAGATCTTCTCCGCGAATTTCAAACCTTTGCCGTGGGCGCTCCCACGGCCAAATCCCTCATGGAGCTTATCTCCCAGCGCCTCCACGAAAAAATGACGCGCTACAATTGGGTCGGCTTTTATCTCGTTGACCCGGCCGACTCCGGCATCCTTCTCGTCGGCCCTTTTGTCGGCAGCTTCACGCCCAATGTCCGCATTCCTCTCGACACCGGACTCTGCGGCGCCGCGGCCACATCCGGCCAGACCGTCGTCGTGCATGATGTCACCAAAGATTCGCGCTATCTTTCGGGATCGCCGATGGTGAAGTGCGAAGTCGTTGTTCCCATCTTCGCGAAGAAGAAGCTCGTCGCTGAACTCGATATCGAAAGTTATTTTGCCGGCACGTTCACGAAAGCGGATCAGGACTTCGTCGAAGCCTGCGCCGCTATCGTCGGCGAGTACATGGGCAAAGGCTAACCGCCCGCAGATTAACTCTCGCAACTCCGGGGCTCGCAGTGACAATTTCAGCGTATTTGTGTTATTAGCTTCCTCCAGGCCATCCGCAATTCGTCCAATTGCAAGGAGGAATCGAATTATGGCGCAGTCGAATCTTTCCAACCCGGCTTCCGGATTGTCAATTTTGTGGGCGATCGTGCTGATTGTCTTCGGCTTCCTGGCGATCGCAATTCCCTTCGCGACGTCGTTCGGCGTCGTCATCGTCGTCGCGTGGCTGATTGTCTTGAGCGGTGGGTTTCAATTCATCCACGCTTTTCAGTCGAAAGGCGCGGGCAACATCATCTGGAAAGTTCTCGTCGCGATTCTGTATCTGATCGCGGGAATTTATTTTCTGATGAATCCTCTGGTGGGTGTTGCCGGATTCACACTGGCGCTCGCAATTTTCTTTGTGGCTGAAGGCCTGCTGGACCTGGTCGCCTATTTTCAAAATCGCAGCGCCGGAGGCGCGGGCTGGATTTTGCTCGACGGCATCATCACCTTGATTCTCGGCGTGCTAGTTTGGCGGCAATGGCCGTCGAGCTCGCTCTGGGTGATCGGAACGCTGGTCGGCATCAGCATGATCTTCACCGGCACATCGCGACTGATGATCAGCCTCGCCGCGCGAAATCTTCAGCGCGCCACCGCTTAACCACATCGCGAGAGGACGCGCCGCGCTTCCGACTTTTCGCTCGCGCAGGCGAGTGCGCCGTAGTACGTGCGCCCTCGTCGCAGTCTTTCGCCGTGCTGCGGCTTCCGGCTTACTGCAAGTGGAAATTCACTTCCACGTGCATCTGCACTTCAATCGGCTCTCCATTGAGAGTCGTCGGCTCGTACTTCCATGAGGTAATCGCTTGCAGCGCCGCGGGGATGAGCAGCCCCGGCCCGCTGATCACACGCGCCTCAACTACGTTGCCCTTTTCATCGATCACGGCGTCAATCATCACGGTGCCTTCAACCTTCGCCGCCTTTGCCAGAACTGGATAATCCAGCGCGGGACTGAAAACCAAGCGCGGCCGTTTCAGATCTCCGCCGACGCGCATAATTTTCTTCGTCGCGATCGCCTTCGGCGGAGGCGGTGCCGGCAATCCTGTGCCGACCGATCCCAGCACGCCGCCCAGCACTCCTCCAATCACTCCTCCCGGCACGCCGCCGGGAACTCCGCCGGGGACGCCGCCAACAACTCCGTCGTTCGCATCAGCGGGCGCCACTTCGTCCCGGACAATCGCGATCTGCCGCGGTATGAATGTCGGCGTACTCAATGTGTGCTGGACCAAATCCATCATTTTCGGCCGCACCGCTCGCTTCGCCAATCCTCCGGCGGGCGGAGGAGGCGGAGGTGGCGGCGGCACAGCTACCAGCATCGTTGCCGTATACGCGCCCAAGTCAATCGTGTCGTTGAAATACAATGGCACCGCAATGATCGCCGCGAGCAACGTCACATGCACGACGAGCGATACAACCCATTCCAGCGGATTCCTCCGCGCCTGATGCGTTGACGGCAATTCCAGCAACGCTTCCAAGAACGCGTCTTTCTCGCCGGCGTGCCATTTTGCCGGCGGAACAAATTTTTCTCCGTATGAGGCATTCGCGCCTAGCAGCGCCGGAGTCGTAAAGGGATGGCTGACCATGTGGGTTACCTCCCGCTCCCCGATCGAGCCCCGGCCTCGCGAACCGTGCGCTTGAGCAGCCGGCTACTCGGGAAGCAATCTCATCGCGGGCCTTACTTTGCTATCTCCCGCAACACCCACATCATGCGAGCCGGCGGCTTGCCGCGCCGCGACGCTCGTCACCTCCTCGCGTGACGCGCGTCACGCCTCCAGTTCGTTGATTTTCCGCGTTGTTCGTGACCCCTTGTCATTTGCGCTTTTTGCGCCTAAATCGCTGCGTTCACACCCCCATTTTGTGTCCCGGTTAGAATCGACTTCTGTTCCATGTTTTCAATCACTTCCGGGCGATTCTAATTGTTTTGGTGTCCCGGTTAGAAAAGAGTGAAATTGGAAAAGGGAAAAGGGAAAATCGGGCTTCTGTAGAGGTTTTGCTCCGGGTGTGCTGGCGAGTTTCGTTATCGCTGATTGCAAAAAAAACCGCCGGCAGGATGCCAGCGCGACGAATTCATGCCCCAACGGCATCGTCGAACACCCTGTAATTTTGTCTCGATTAGAACCGACCTCCATCTCATGTTTTCTATCACTTCCGGCCATTTCTAATCGTCTGCGTGTCCCGATTAGAAAACCCTTCGCAGCTCGTCGTAGGGGCGCCGCTTGCTGCGCCCGCCTCGGGGAGCCTTTCGCCGCCCGGCTTCCATCCCAGATCGCCAAGTTCCGCGTTTCTGCTCGCATAAAATGGACCTCGAGCCACGTTACCACGCAGCCCCGGGGTACCAGCAAATCCACAGGGTACTAGCTCTTCGAGAAGTGCCGAGGAATCAGCAGGATTCGTGGGAGAAATGTTACAAAAATCGTGCTCCTGATTTCAGGAGTCATGCTCTGCGATCTGCGTTGTGGCCCTCTTTCATTTATGGTAACTATCTCAATCGATGCCGAAACCTGCTAAGTCCGCCCGCCATCGTGAAGTGCCTAAGGTCGATGAAGAAACTCCGTCGCTCTTCCCCACATTCCGAACAGCGTGGGAGACACGCGGAATTTTCTCAGACCATTTTCTGAAAACCCGCCTGGAACAGGTTCGCAGCTGGCCTAAGGACGATAGTACGATCCGGCCAATCTACGACGAGTTGATGGAGCTTTGGCTGCGCAGACATGTAGGCCTAGAAAAAGGAAACGAGGAGACGACTTGCCGCGTGTTTATTGAGCCTGTACTGATCAAGTTAGGTTTTTGCTTTCTCTACAAGGAGGACCTACCAGCCTCATCTAGGCGCATGGTGCCTGACTATTTGCTTTTCCCTGATGAAGAAACCAAAGATAGGGTATTCGACTCGGCTCCTTCAGCAAAATATGAGGCAGCAACCGGACTTGCCGAGGCAAAAAAGGTTGGCCACCGGTTGGACGCAGTCTCAAAATCGGAGCATCGGTTCCCCCACCAGCAAGTCCGTGACTATCTCAGCAGCGCGACCGATCGGTTAGGACGCCCCTATTTCCGCTGGGGCATCCTCACTAATGGAGATTGCTGGCGTCTGTACTGCAGGGACGCACGTCCCGACGCATATTTCGAGTTTCGACTAGCTGGTCCTAAAACCCACTTCTGCCACTTCAATGAATTCAAGCTATTCGTCGCCTTGTTCTCTTCCTCCGTGTTCGTAGAGGCCGGTGGCTCGTGCCTGCTAGATCAAATCCGGCAGGAATCGCTCCAATTCCAAGCAGAGCTGGAAGAAAGCATCAGACGGCGTGTATCGGTTGTTGTAAAGGATCTTGCAAACGGTTTTTGGTCGTTCAGGGAGAATAATCTGACATCACAAGACCTCCGAGGCCTGTACGACGCGTGTTTGATCCTTCTCTACCGCCTGCTGTTTGTCTTATACGCAGAAGGACGGGGTCTTCTACCTGTTAAGCCCTCGGGTGCGGGCTCGAACGCGAATTACAGGGAAAGATACTCAGTCAGCCGTTTTGTAATCAAGCTTCAATCTCCGGCGGAGTTTCAATCTGATGATTTTACTGACCTTTACGAAGACGTCCGAAAGTTATTTCATCTGATAAATGGAGATCGTCCCTCGGTAAATAAGGCGTGTGGAGTTCCACTTTACAACGGCGGCCTTTTTGATCGCAAATCACATTCAAAACTAGAGGAGTGGCGCATTGGCGACAAGTCACTTGCAAATGTTTTGAGAGATTTGATCTTTTCGGCTGGGCCCAACCAGCGGGCCAGGCAAGCCCAGTTTGATTGGGGCACGATTGATTATGCAGATTTAGAAGTTCGGCAACTGGGAGATATCTATGAAGGCTTATTGGGAGGGCGCCTTGAGCTTTCGACCGACACGACCGAACTGGTGGTGATGGGCGAGCATGCGACACTGCAGGAGTCCGGAACGTTCTACACCCCCGATTGGGTTGTGCGATTCCTTGTGGAAAAAACATTGCGGCCGCTTGTTGATGGAATAGACCACTCGGCAAATGTGCAAGATGCTCGAAAAGCGACACGCAAAGACAATTCGTTCGCTAATGAGGTCTTGAAGCTTAACGTGCTCGATCCCGCTATGGGCAGCGGTCATTTTCTTGTACGCGCGACTGAATGGCTTGGCGACGAGATCGTGTATCATCCGACGACCAGGTTTCAGATCGAAAACGTGCCCCCAGGCACATCGCAGGAACAAGCCGAGATCTCTTATTGGCGTAGACGGGTCGTCGAAGCATGTATTTACGGTGTTGATATAAATCCGCTGGCTGTAGAGCTGGCGAAACTCTCCCTTTGGCTTACCTGTATCGCATCAGAGGAGCCATTGAACTTCCTCGATCACCACCTTAGGCCGGGAAATTCGCTTATTGGCGCGAATATTTCCGAACTCGGGTCGCTGCCTCGCATGCGAAATTCAGAAGAAGGAACACAAAGCGTTCTCTCACTGGGCATGAATTTCGCGCCCACAGTCGGCTCCGCCATCAAGCAAATCACTGCTATCGAAACCGAGAGCAGCGACAGATTAGAGATCGTAAAAAATAAGGAACAAAGATGGAATGAACAGGTTTTAACGAAGCTACGGCCGTTTAAAGACGTAGCCGATCTTTGGGTAGGTAGCCTCACAGGGCTACCAATCACGCAATTCGACTACTGTGAGATCGGCCGCGCCATTTTATCTGAGAGCGCCGCGTCTGCAAAATCCAAGCGCGAATTGGTGACCTCCATACAAAGATTTGAACCAGAGTTCTCAGCGATCATAAGGGACGTTGTCCCTTTTCACTGGGAGCTTGAATTCCCGGACGTGTTTTACGATACCGACGGAAGTGGAATCCCGAATCCGGGTTTCGATTTGATCTTAGGAAATCCGCCGTACATCTCCACACAGAGATCAAGTGATTTCAACTACCGTGATTCGCTTGAAGACCGTTTTGGCTTTGCAGACGACCTTTACGTGCATTTCGTAGACCAGGGGTTCAAATTAATGAGAGGCGGAGGTCGATTTGGCTTCATTATTTCAGACACCTTCTTTACCCTAAGCACCAAACTCCGCCTCAGAGAACTTCTCCAATCGTATCGCCTTGACTACCTTGTTCAGTGTGACCCGTTTGATGCGACGGTCGATGCAGCGATGTTTGTGGCGCAAAAATCCGCGAACGAGCGAGATTCGTTTCCATTGACTTTCATTCAGGCGCGATACGCGTCAAAGGACAACACGCCTGAAATTGTGATTCCAAAACTACTCCAAAGTGCTGAACCCGTCGTCGAGAAAGGAACAACTTCGTTTCAAGTTCAAAAAACAGAATTTGCAGTGCTGCACAGCCGGTTCGATTGCTTGAGAATTCATAGAACGGCGGTCGAGCCTTTTCGCAGGGCGTTGAAGAGTTCGTTCTTTGAGCCTACGGAAGCAGTCGTGCGACTCTACAATCGCTTCAACGATCGGATGAAAGGCCTTGTAACTGATTGGTGGAACAAGATCGAGACTTCAAAGAAGTTCGCAAGTAATCGTGACGAGATTCTCAAGTTTCACGATCAGATAAAGCCCGGGGAACCAATTCTTATCGGCCTTTTGTCTGAGGGGGCACAGGGCATGAGAACGGGCAATAATGGGCGGTTTCTTGGTTATTTGGCTGAGACAGCGCAGTCCCGTGCAGTTGCAGATAGACGAAGGTATTTGACAAGGCTTTGGGCGCAAAGCCCAGTAGTCGCATCGTCTTTCTCTAGGATCTTTGGAGCGAGAGGGCAAGACTTTGAATCTGCTGTGGATTCTTTGAGGGCCGAATTCAATGATGACCGAAAGCTCGGTCTAACGCGTGGCGAGATTTACCGAATCGTGGGAAAGGAGTTGGTCGCCGGGGAGGAAGATTTTCAGCGTGCCTTCGATTTTCGGCGAGCTGAACTCGAGAAGTTTTGGACGACCACGGGAGAGATAAGGCACCTATATTCGCAATTGTCACGAGAATTCAAGGGTGATTTCATTCGGATTTTTGAGGAGTTGTACACTCTTGTTCTCAAGAAAAGAGCCTCGCCAAGCGACCTTGGCCTTCAACCAGGAGAAATCTACACCGACTCGGAAAGTGCGCCGCGAATTGCCGCAATCTACAACGGCGTCCCTGGCAAAAGGCAATGGGTTCCTTTTAGGAAGGGCGACCCAGAAGGTCACAGATGGACGACGAATGAGCCGCTTTTCATTCATTGGAGTCCCGAGAATGTCAAATATCTGCAGACCGCGCCTGAGGCTAGGTGGCAAGGACATTCATATTTCCTACGGGCCGGCGTTACGTGGACGCTGTTTGCGAACCATGTCGGGCTCAAGGCGCGGCTCCAGCCTCCATGCGTGTTTGATGCGGGAGGGTCGCGACTGGCTCCAGTCGGAAAGCTCGTTTCGATAAACCAGTTCATCGCAATTTTGAATTCGGATCTTTTCAGTTTCATAATCAAGAAATTCATAAAGAACACTCAAGACTATGAAATTAATGATGTCAGGATGGCTCCGATAGTGGTCCCGACAAGGTTACAAAGCGTTGAACTCGAGGATCTGTCGGGCTGGGCGATTAAAGCGAAGCAACTTTCGCTGGATGGAGCGGACCCAACAGCACAGCTAGTCTCTTTCTGCAAAAAACTGAATCAGAAACAGGCAAGAGCGCCCAGCTATCTTCAGCCTCGCCCTCAGATGAGAATGTTTCAAACAGCCGACGACTGCCTGGCAGGGATCGAATTGGCACTGAACTGGACAGTTGAACAGATATACGGGGTCGAGGGTTTCGGTCCGTTCAATGAATTCTAAGCTGTCCCAGCTTCACCGAAATTCTTTGCCGGCGGGGCTGTTGGGCGTGACTAGGTGGCGGGTGGCGGCGCTGCGCAGGGCTTTTGTTATCGGCACGCTTGCGTCTACCTCCCGGCGAAGAGGGCGCGGCCAATTTAGAAAAATAGCGCGGGAGAAACGTGGAATCGTTTGCTCAACTTCTCTATGTGGGCTTTGTTGAGGGCGCGCTTTTTGTGCAGGACTTCGGATACGATGCTCTCGGAACCGAAAATTGGGACCAGGTCTTTTTGCCGCAGATCGTTGGCATCCATCAGCGCGCGAAGGACGGCGAAGAGGGCGCGGTCCGCCAGGGCGGACGCCCCTTCGAACGAGGCCAGGAGAGCGTCTGCCAGGGCGGACCGATAAAGAAAAGAGCCGGCGGGACGTTGGCGGTGCAAGAGAGAAACGCAGATTCCTCGTCCGATCCTCGCCGGATCGTTCTCGGAATGACAGCGTGGACTGCTATTCGCGGAAAGAGAAAACCACCCTGAAGAGGGCGCAGTCCGCCACGGCGGACGCCCCTACGAACGAGGCGATGGCGTCAGCGAAATTCTTTGCCGGCGGGGCTGTTGGGGGTGACTAGGTGGCGGGTGGCGGCGCTGCGCAGGGCTTTTGTTAGGGGCACGCTTTTGCCGGTTTCTAGGCTGGCCTGGACGGCGACGCAATCGCATGTGGCGACGATTTTTCCGGGCTCGTCGCTCGACATTTGATGGAGGAAGCGAAAATATTTTTCGCCGACGGTGAGGAAGCCGCTCTTGATTTCGACCAGTTCCCCGCCGCGCAGCTCTTTCAGGAATTGATAGTTCTGGCGGACGATGGCCACGCGCAGATTTTTTTGCTTCATCGAGGTGGGCGTGACGCCGATGGTGCGCAGCAGGAACCATGTGGCCTGATCGAACCGCGAGACGTACATGTGCGAATTCATGTAGGCGGTGAAATCGTATTCCGAGGCCAGCACGGCGCCCTTGAACGTCAGAATCCAGTCAGCCATTTTTTCCTCGCAGAATCGACCGTGAATCGACAAAAAAACTGCCGGAGCTGAAGCCCCGACCTCCGAAAGAGTAATTGTTTCTCGCCGGCAGGACGAGCGAACGCGGCCCCATCGGGGAAACGCAGATTCCTCGTCCGACCCTCGTCGGGTCGTCCTCGGAATGACAACCACAACGAGAATTGGCTGAATGCCGGAGCTCAAGCCGAGCCCGGACGATCTTCCAAATAAGGACATCAGCGAAAATTGCTGGAGGTGCGCTTGCGGTGGCAGTATAATGCATGCTGTAGGCCGATGAAAGGGCAATAGTTCATGTTTGCGAAAAGCGCTGGAAAGCGGCAAATCGGATGAGAGCGCTGGCGAAGGCGACCATCGCTACGCGCGCTCCCGCCGCGGCGAGCGCGCCGGCTGTGCCGGAGCGCGTTTACCTGCGCATGCTGGGCGAGCGAGTGCGCGAGGCTCGCGCGCGGCGCGGGATGACGCGCAAAATTCTTGCGAAGGATTCGGCAGTCTCGGAGCGCTACCTCGCGCAGCTTGAGGGCGGAGAAGGAAATATCTCGATTCTGCTGCTGCGGCAGATCGCTCAAGCGCTCGACCTGCGCCTCGAAACGCTCATCATGGAAGGCGCGGAACCGCCCGTCGAATTGATGCACACGACCGAGCTGCTGCGGCGGCTCGGCCCCGACGAGATTCGCCGCGCGCATCAAATGCTGCTGAAGAATTTTTCGAGCGAGCTGGGCGGCGCGGATACCGCGGGGCGGCACGGCCGCATCGCGCTGATTGGGCTGCGCGGCGCGGGCAAATCGACGCTTGGCGCGAAGCTCGCGAAGCGGCTCGATGTGCCGTTCATCGAACTCGATCGCGTGATCGAGCAGGAATGCGGCGTGACGCTGAGCGTCATTTTCGATTTGTACGGGCAGAGCGGTTTCCGGCGGCTCGAGCGACAGTGCTTGGAGCAGATTCTCGAGCGCCATGCTCGCTTCGTGCTTTCGACGGGCGGAAGTTTGGTCTCGGAGCACGCGACGTTTGAGCGGCTGCTGGCGGCATGCTTCACTGTGTGGCTGCGCGCGACGCCGGAAGATCATATGCAGCGCGTGATCGCTCAAGGCGACATGCGGCCGATGGCGGAGAATCGCGAGTCGATGGCGGACTTGCGGCGGATTCTTTCCGTGCGCGAGCTGCTTTATGGCGAGGCGGATGTCGCGGTGGATACTTCGGAGCGCAGCGTTGGGGAAAGCGTCGACGCGATTTTGAAAGCGGTGCAGGCGCCGGCGACGCGGCGCTGAAATTTAGGGAGCGCGGAAACTATGCTGAACGTAAAGGAAAATGGACTGGTCACGTTTGATGTTTCGCCGGACGCTTATCGCCACTGGCGGCTGAGTATTGATGGGCGCGTGGCAACTCTCGCGATGGATGTGAACGAAGACGCCGGATTGAAGCCGGGCTACAAGCTCAAGCTCAATTCTTACGACCTCGGCGTGGACATTGAGCTGCACAATGTGCTGCAGCGGATTCGATTCGAGCATCCGGAAGTTGCTTGCGTGGTGCTGACGAGCGCGAAGCCGCGGATTTTTTGCGCGGGCGCGAATATTTATATGCTTGGAACTTCTTCGCACGCGTGGAAAGTGAATTTCTGCAAATTCACCAATGAAACACGCGATGGGATGGAGGATTCGAGCCGCCACGACGGGTTGCGATTTCTTGCCGCGCTGAATGGAACGACGGCGGGCGGCGGATACGAGCTGGCGCTGGCGTGCGACGAAATTGTGATGACCGACGATCGGTCGAGCGCGGTGAGCTTGCCGGAAGTGCCGCTGCTCGGAGTGCTGCCGGGGACCGGCGGGCTTACGCGCGTCGTTGACAAGAGAAAAGTGCGGCGGGATTTGGCCGATATGTTTTGCACGAATCCGGATGGCGTGAAGGCCGATCGCGCGAAGGCTTGGGGGCTGGTTGACGAAATCGCGCCGCCGGCGAAGTTTGTCGAGCTGACGCGCGCGCACGCGGCCGCGCTCGTTGCTAATTCGCCGCGAAAGGCGGACTCCAAGGGCATTCAACTGAATCCGTTGAATCGAGAGATTGATGATGCTGGTTTTCACTATGAGTTTGTGGATGTGGCGTTCGATCGAGCGGCTCGCACGGCGACGCTGACGGTTCGCGGGCCCGAGGGCGATCAGCCACAGACACCGGAAGCGATTCACGCACTCGGCGATCGCTGGTGGCCGCTGGCGATGGCGCGCGAATTGGACGATGCGATCTTGATGTTGCGCACGAATGAGCTTGAACTGGGGTTGGTGCTGCTGAAAACATCCGGCAGCGTTGAGGGGGTGCTCGCTTCTGACTCGATCATGCTGAAACACAAGGATGATTGGCTCGTGCGCGAAACGTTCGGATTGCTGCGGCGCACGCTTGCCCGGCTCGATGTGTCTTCGCGCAGCTTGTTTGCAATTATTGAACGCGAATCGTGCTTTGCCGGCGTTCTCTTCGAGCTGGCGCTTGCCGCTGATCGCAGTTACATGCTCGCGCTCGCGGAGGAAGAGGGAGAATCGCCGGAAGTCGCGCTCGACGAATTCAATTTCGGATTGCTTCCGATGGTGAATGGCCGAAGCCGGCTTGAAACGCGATTTTGCGGCGATAAGGACAAGCTTGCGGCGCTTGAAAAGTTTTCGGGAAAGGCGCTTTCACCCGCAGAAGCGCTCGAACACGGGCTTGTCACCGTTTCGCCTGACGATTTGGACTGGGAAGACGAAATCCGCGTCGCGATTGAAGAGCGCGTGAGCCTTTCGCCCGATGCGCTGACCGGAATGGAAGCGAGTCTGCGCTTCCCCGGCGCGGAAACAATCGAGACGAAGGTTTTCGGGCGGCTTTCGGCTTGGCAGAATTGGGTTTTCATCCGGCCCAACGCGACCGGCGAAAACGGCGCGCTTAGGAAGTTTGGAACTGGGTCGAAATCGAATTTTGATTGGGAGAGAGTCTGATGGCGCTGAATTATCAGGACCGCATACCGAACAACGTTGATCTGGGATCGAATCGCACGCTGCAGCGGGCGCTGGAGCACTGGCAGCCGGAGTTCATGAATTGGTGGCATGGGCTGGGGCCGTCGGATTTTCAGGCTTACGAAGTGTACCTGCGAACGGCGACGTCGGTGGATTCCAAGGGCTGGGCGACATTTGGCTACGTCCGCATGCCCGAATATCGCTGGGGAATTTTTCTGGCGGAGCCGGACGCGAATCGGCGCATCGGATTCGGCGACCATTACGGCAAGGAAGTCTGGCAGCAGATTCCGGGAGAGCACCGCTCGACGCTTCGGCGGCTCATCGTCACGCAGGGCGACACGGAACCGGCATCGGTCGAGCAGCAGCGATTGCTCGGGCACACGGCGCCATCGCTCTACGATCTGCGAAATATTTTTCAGGTGAACGTGGAAGAGGGGCGGCATCTTTGGGCGATGGTCTATTTGCTTCACGCGTATTTCGGGCGCGACGGCCGCGAGGAAGCGGAGGAATTGCTCGAACGCCACTCGGGCGACGCGAACAAGCCGCGCATTTTGACCACGTTCAACGAGCCGATTCGGGATTGGCTGAGTTTTTACATGTTTACATACTTCACGGATCGCGACGGGAAGTTCCAATTGAAATCCCTCGCCGAATCGAGCTTCGATCCGCTCGCGCGCACTTGCAAATTTATGCTTACCGAAGAAGCGCATCACATGTTCGTCGGCGATACGGGAATTGCGCGCGTCATCAAGCGCACGCTTGAAGTGATGCAAGAGTTGAATACGGATGATCCCATTGCGATTCGAAAAGCGGGCGCTGTGGAATTGCCTCTCATTCAAAAGTATCTGAATTTCTGGTTCAGTTCGTCGCTCGATTTATTTGGCGGCGATTCATCGTCGAACGCCGCTTCCTATTTCGCGAATGGGTTGAAGGGGCGCCCGGACGAAGCGCGCTACGAGGATCACAGCGCCGCTGATCAGGTTTTCAATCTCGAGCTTCCCGACGGCGCGGGCGGCGTTCGGACGGAACAAATCCCGATGCGCAACGCCATCAACGAAGTGACGCGCGATTCCTACGTGAAGGATTGCGAGATGGGGATGAAGCGGTGGAACAAACACATCGAAAAGGTTGGCCATAGTTTCCGGATGACTCTGCCGAGCACGCGATTTCGGCGGACGATAGGAAGCTGGGCAAACGTGCCGACCGATCCAGCGGGCACTCCGATCACGCGTGAGGAATTTGACGCGCGCAAGGACGATTGGCTGCCGACCGATTCTGACCGCGCGTTTATTTATAGTTTGATGAAGGGCGTCACCGAGCGGGGGAAGATGGCCGCGTGGATTGCGCCGCCTGAGCGCGGCATTAATAATCAGCCGATTGATTATGAGTATGTGCGGCTGGGGTAGGCAGGGCGGCGACGAAGCGCTCCGAGGGTCAGGCTTGAACCTAACCTGATTTCAAATTTGAAATTTGAGATTTCAGATGTGATACGGGATGTCGCAGGGGTTCTGTTTACGCACGCAGCGCATCCGAGGGAAAGAGGAGGGATTCTTCGTCGGACCCTCGTCGGGTCCTCCTCAGAATGACAATGAATAAAGTGTAATGGTCCGAGGTAAAGCGCTCGCCAACGTGCCAGGGGCGCAGTCCGCCGCGGCGGACGCCCGCACCAACCGCAACGGTAATTTCCCAGTCGAGGTACCATGTGGACTGTTGAGCCTGCAAACCTAGTGGAACGACATCGCATCGAAACTTCTAAATGAATAGATACGGTGCAGTATTTGTCGCGGTGATGCTGTGCGCCGTGGGTTGCGGTACCGCGCCGGCGGGCGTGAGCCGCGCGGCTGTTCTTGAAGCCCCGGCGGCACAAGCAACAATTCCGTCGAGTGCTCCGGCGCCCAGTTCGACCGGCGGGTTCGACGGTTCGCGCGCATTCGAGCACGTGCGGCATCTTGTCGAAATCGGGCCGCGGCCGCCGGGGTCTGATGGGATTCGCGCGGCGCAGGCTTACATCATCGGGAAGCTCAAGAGCTTTGGATGCCAGGTGGAGGAGCACGATTTTCACGGATCGACGGTGCTTGGCGATATTGCGATGAAAAATATCATCGCCAAGATTCCGGGCACCGGTAAAGACATCGTTCTATACACGACGCATTACGACACGGTGCGTTTGCCGAACTTCGTGGGCGCGGACGACGGAGGCTCGGGCACGGGCATGATGCTTGAATTGGCACGAATATTCTGCGGAAGTAAAGCGAAGAGCGCTCTCAATCTCTGGATTGTCTTTTTTGACGGAGAAGAGGCGCAGGACAATTGGGCGGACAAGAACAGCATTCAATGGACGAACGAGAACAGCACATTTGGCAGCCGCGAAATGGCCGCGAGCATGGCGATTTCGGGAGACCTCAAACGCGTCAAGGCGATGATTCTTGCCGATATGATTGGGCCATCCGATTTGAAGATCAAGCGGGACACCGGCTCAACGCGGTGGCTGACGGACTTGATCTGGGCGACGGCTGCGCGGCTGGGTTACGGGAAAGTTTTTGTTGATGAAAACACGACCGTGGGAGGCGACGATCATTTCTCGTTCATCCGGCGCGGCGTTCCTGGATGCGACATCATTGATTTCGACGTCGCGGCGACTTACTGGCACACTCCGCAGGACACATTGGACAAAGTTGATCCGCGCAGCCTCGCGATTGTAGGACACGTGTTTGTCGCGACGCTGCCTGAACTCGAGAAGAAGTTCCACTGAGCTGCCCCGGATCCGATGGTTGGACAAGGGCGGCGAACGCTCCTAGAATCAACAAAGCCCGTGCAGAATCGGGATTTCATGCGCCAAACCCATTCAAGAATCAAACTCACACTCACTGCGCTGGCCCTGAGCCTCGCAATTCTCTTCCCTGTTCATTCGTCGGGCCATGGTTCATCGGAGACTGCGCTCGACCTTAACGGAAAGGCCATAGACCCGCTGAAAGCGGCTTCGGGCAAAGTCGTCGTCCTGATTTTCGTTCGGACGGATTGCCCGATCTCGAATCGCTACGCGCCGACGATTCAACGAATCATCGCAGCGTATGAGGGGAAAGCGGCCTTCTGGCTCGTTTATCCCGACAAAGCGGAAACGCCTGACGCGATTCGGAAGCACGAGGCGGACTACGGCTACAAAATCGCGGCGCTGCGGGACACGCGGCATGCGTTGGTGAAAGAAAGCCAGGTGAAGATTACGCCGGAAGTGGCTGTGTTCGATGCGAGCGGGCGGCTCGTCTATCACGGCCGCATTGATAATTGGTACGTGGACTTCGGACGCGCGCGGAGGGCGGCCACCACGCACGAGTTGGACGACGCGATTCAGGCCGCTCTCGACGGCAAGCTCCCTGCGGTTCGCACTACTGAAGCGATTGGTTGCTACATTTCGGACCTCGAATGATTCGGTCGTCGCGAGCGCTTCCCTTCTGCTTGCTTGCATTGAGTTTGGTGACGGCTGCGTCGAGTGGCAGCGGCGGGATTGCCCGCCGGAACTCGCATGTTCAACCGGTTTCGTCTGGCGGCAAATCCGAGCGGCCCGTCACATTTGATCGAGACATCGCGCCAATTATTTTTCGCGAGTGCGCGAACTGCCATCACGCGGGCGAGGCGGCGCCGTTTCCCCTGCTCACGTATGAAGACGCGAAATCCCACGCGCGGCAAAATGCTGCTCTCACGCGCAAGCGGCTCATGCCTCCGTGGCTTCCCGAGGAGGGCGAACTGAAATTTGCCGACGAGCTCCGGCTGTCCGACCGGCAGATTTCTCTTTTCCAGCAATGGATTGACGACGGAGAGAAAGAAGGGGACGCGGCGGACCTTCCTCCGCGGCCGAATTTCGTCGAGGGCTGGCAGCTTGGGAAGCCCGATCTGATTTTGACGGCCGAGAAACCTTATCTCCTACCCGCCGGAGGCGACGACAATTACTGGAATTTTATTTTTCGCTCGCCCGTGGATCGCGTGCGCTGGCTGAAGGCGATGGAGATTCGCCCTGGGGACAAGAAACTCATTCACCACGCCAACGTGTTGGTGGACAGAACGCAATCCGCGCGGCACATGGAGAAAGAGCCGGGCGCGGGATTTGGCGGAATGGAACTGGAGATCGAGTCCGAGTCGTTCGATCCCGACAGCCATTTTTTGTTTTGGAAGCCGGGGACGGTGCCTTACGTCGAGCCGGACGGAATGGCGCTGCGCCTTGACAGAGACACCGATCTGATCCTAAACACGCACATGCAGCCTTCGGGCAAGCCGGAACATGTGCAGCCGACTATCGGTTTGTACTTCACCGATGTGCGGGCGTCCATTTTCCCGATGCTGCTTCAGCTTGAAAACGATCGGGCCCTCGATATTCCGGCGGGCGCGAAGGATTTCGTGGTCACGGACGATTTCACGTTGCCCGTCGACGTGGATCTGCTGGCGATTTACCCGCACGCTCATTATCTCGGGAGAGATTTGCTTGGGTACGCGACGCTCCCCGATGGCAGCAAGAAAACGCTGATTCATATTCCGCGGTGGGATTTGAACTGGCAGGCGGTGTTTCGTTACACAGCGCCCGTGAGGCTGCCGAAGGGCACGACGGTCGGGATGCGATACACGTACGACAATTCGGAAGGCAACATCGCCAATCCGAATCATCCGCCCCAGCGCGTGACCGCCGGCAATCGCGCCAGAGACGAAATGGCGCACTTGTGGCTGCAGGTGATTCCGCGGAAGGCTTTGGAGAGCGACGAAGATCCGCGGAAAACTTTGCTCGAGGCGTTTGCGCGGCATAGAGTTGAGAAGAATCCTGGCGATTTCGAAGCGCACTACAACCTCGGGGCGATGTTGCAGGCGCGTGGCCAACTCGATGAGGCGATCGCCGAATATTCGCGCGCGGTAGCGCTTCATCCGAACGACGCGACGGCAAACAATTCGCTTGGGGGCGCGTTGCTGGCGGCGGGGCGCACCGGCGATGCGATCGCGCGCTTCCATATTGCGCTCGATACGCGGCCGGATTATTTTGACGCGCACTACAATCTCGGGAACGCGCTGATCGCGACCAACGATTTTCCCGGCGCGATCGAGCAATTTCGCGCGGCCGTCCGATTGCGCCCGGAGGACGCCGACGCCGAGGCCAATCTTGGCGGCGCGCTCGCCGAAAGCGGACAATACGCCGAAGCGAAGACTCACCTTGAGCGCGCGCTGCAGATCAATCCGAATCACACTTTGGCGCGCGAAAATCTCGAGCAGCTGAAACAATTGATGCCCGCGCAATAAATTGGGGCGTCCTTGCCCTCCGTGTTGATAACGATTATTCTCTGGGCCATATGCCGACACAATCTGGTGTGAAACCCGGCTTGGTGGAGACCAAGCGCGTCGCATGGCGTTATGTGGCCGCTGTCCTCCTCTGCATTTCGATTTCGTTTCCGTGGCTTGAAGTCGCGGCGATCGCTTCGCCGGGCGACGCGGCTGGTTCCGGGCTCGCCCCCATTCGCAACTACATCGCGTCGGGCTGGGATTCGCTGACGCGGTCGCTGGCAAACTGCGAGACGGTGGTCGATCCGAAGCTTGCGGCGGGCGAGTCGGTGTTGTATTTGCCCGCGGACTATCCTGAGAACGACGCGGTGAAGGATTTGCAGAAGCGGTGCAACGTTCAGGTGCGGCACCTTTCGCAAGTGATTCACGGTCCCGGCGAAATTGACGCGAACAAGATATCTCCGCATGGCTTGCTGTATCTCGAACACCCCTACGTGGTGCCGGGCGGGCGATTTAACGAAATGTACGGCTGGGACAGCTATTTCATAATCCGCGGCCTGTTGCGCGACAACCGGCTCGAACTCGCGCGGGGGATGGTGGAGAACTTCTTTTTCGAGATCGAGCACTACGGCACGTTTTTGAACGCGAATCGCACGTATTACTTGAGCCGAGCACAGCCGCCATTTTTGTCGTCGATGATCATGAGTGTCTACGACGCGGAGAAAGCGGCCTCGCGCGAGGATAGCGCGTGGCTCGAAAAAGCTTACGGGTATGCGACGAAAGATTACGACATGTGGATGCGCGAACCGCATCTGGCCGG
Organism: uncultured Acidobacteriota bacterium; assembly: GCA_963838705.1. GTDB lineage: Bacteria > Acidobacteriota > Terriglobia > Acidiferrales > UBA7541 > Palsa-147. Next base: position 1,316,906 of record CAWIRU010000009.1, read on the forward strand.
CTCGACGGGGCTGTCGCGATACTATGATTTTGACTTGGGACCTACGCCGGAGAGCGTGAAGGACGAGAGTGGTTACTACCGCAAAGTCGCCACTTTTTTTCTGATGCATCCGGAATTCGATCACGGTTACGTGGCCGCGGCGGACGAACACCAATCTTCGCAAACCGTTTATGGGCGGCAGTATTCCGTGCAGGTGTGCGAATCCGCAACGACAATGGCCAAGGCGGATTGCGAGCCGGCGCACACGATCAGACTGAGCGCCGATTATTACGAAGGCGACCGCGCCATGCGTGAATCAGGTTTCGATGTGTCTTTTCGCTTCGAGCCCTACAGCGCGGCTACACATCATTTCGCGCCCGTGTGCTTGAACAGCCTGCTCTACAAGACTGAGATGGACCTTGCACGAATGAGCGAGATTCTCGGGCACAAAGAAGAGGCGGCGAAGTGGAAGCGGCGCGCTGAAGCGCGAAAGTCGTTAATGATGAAATATTTTTGGGACGCCGAGCGCGGGATGTTTTTCGATTATGACTTTGAGAAGAACGAGCGCTCGAATTACGTTTACATCACGACCTTCTACCCGCTGTGGGTAGGACTTGCGACGCCCGAACAAGCGCTCGCGGTGGTGCACAATTTGAAATTGATCGAACGGCCGGGCGGCATCGCGATGAGCCCGCTCGAAACGGGCGCGCAATGGGACTATCCATACGCGTGGGCGCCGATGCAATTGATTGCCGACGACGGAATGTGGCGCTATGGGTTCGCCGAGGATGCGACGCGCGCGTCTTACGAATTTATTTCCGCCGTGGCGGAGAACTTCCGCCGCGACGGCACGATTCGGGAGAAGTACAACGCGGTCACTCGATCGGACGAGACGCACGTGACCGCCGGGTATCAGGCGAATGTAATTGGATTCGGCTGGACGAACGGCGTTTTTCTGGTGCTGCTGCACGAACTGCCGCAGGACTGGGTGGATCGGTTGGCGAAAGAACAGAATCAACCCGCCCCGGCGGTGCATTAGCGATGGATCGCTACGGCTTCGCTTCAAAAATTTCGCGAAGTTGCGCGGCATTTGGCGCGGGAGTGCCGCCGACCTGGCTCGCGACCCACGAGCCGACGCGGTTCGCGGCTTCGTTCATCGCCGCTAACGGCGAGCCGCGCAGGTATTGGTGAACGAGTCCTGCCGTGAAAGCGTCGCCCGCGCCTACCGTGTCCGCGACTTTGACGGAGTAGCCGGGATGATGGTGTGAGCCGGCCTCGCTCACGAGCAGGCTTCCTTTTGCGCCACGCGTCACGCACACAAGCTTCAAACCGAATGCGCGAAGAAGATTTTCTGCCGATGACTCCTCGCTGTGGTGCTTCTGCCCGAGAAGCGCCATAACGCGGGGCAATTCATCCTCGTTCAGCTTCACGATGTCCGCGCACTTCACCGATTCGGCCAGCACTTCGGCGGAAAAGAACGCCTGACGGAGATTTACGTCGAAGATTCGGGTGGCGCCAGGCGAAGTTGCCTTGACGAATTCGCGAATCGTTTGACGCGAGACGGGCGATCGCTGCGCGAGCGAGCCAAAACATACGGCATGCGCCTGGAGTGCGAGTGCGTTCCATTCGGGCGTCCAATTGAGAAAGTCCCAGGCGACATTTTCGGAGATTTCGAATTTCGGCTGGCCGGCTGCGTCCACCTGAACTTTCACGGTTCCCGTGGGGTGCTCTGAATCCAGCTGCAAATGCGACGTGCGAAGCTGCAGTTTCTCGATTGCCCGGCGCGCTTCCCTCCCCAGATCGTCGGCGCCGACCCGGCTGGCGACGACTCCGTCATCGCCGAGCAGGTTCGTGATGTACGCAAAGTTTGTGGGAGCGCCGCCGAGCTGTTTTCCGCCCGGAAAAATGTCCCAAAGCACCTCTCCCAGCCCAACGACGATAAAGTTTCTCGTGGTCATGGGCGTGGGAGCTACGGCTTTGTGCTCTGGCGATCCTGTAGTTGTTCGGCGAGCTTCAACTCGCGGTCGGCGTCGTCGGCGCGGCCCATATCGCGATAGGCCTGGCCGAGCAGATGGTGCGGAATTGAATTGTTGGGATCCATCGAAATCGCGTGCTGGAGCGCGCGCACAGCCAGTTGCGTCTCGCCTTTTTTCTCGAGAACTTTGCCCAGCAAAATGTAGGGTCCGGTCGATGTCGGATCGAGCCAGATCGAGCGCTGCAGCAATTTTTCCGCGTCTTCGTATTTCTCGATCCGGGTATCCGCGTCGGCGAGCTTGTAATACGCGGCCGCATAGCCCGGATTGATCTCAAGCTCCTTCTGCAATTCTGCAATCGCTTCAGGAATCTTGGATTGAAAGAGATAAAGTTCGCCGAGCAAATAATGGACGAGGGGCAGCTTCGGATCAATTTTTGCGGCCTCGCGCGCGTAGTCCTCGGCCGGCGGCTCGAAATCCTGGCGCAACAGCATGCGCGCGGTGAAGAGATAGCTCGCCGCGGAATCGGCGGGCACATTGTACATTTTTGCGAACGCGTGCCGCGCGTTGGGATAGTCCTTGGTTTGGATGTAGCAAATTCCGAGAACGTAGGACGCGTCGACATTGGCGCTGGAATACCATCCCTGGACCTTTTCGAGGAGCGGAATCGCGTCAGCGGGGCGCCCGGCGAGATAGTAAGAAAGTCCCGTCAATTGGAGCGCTTCGTTGTCGTTGGGATTTTCTTGCCGGGCTTTCTTGAGATATTCGATCGCCTTCAGGTAATCGCCTTTTTTGTAGTACCCGACGCCGAGCTCGTGGGAGAGACCCTTCAGGCCAGGCTGTTTCGCTTCAAGATTTTCAAGACGCGCGAGTCCCTGATTGTAATCGCCCTGCTGCAACAACTTTCGCGCGTCGGCGAATTGCGATTCGGGCGATGACGCATTGGTGCTCTCCTGCGCGGATGGCGCTGCCTCTTGCGCGTGAACGATCGCGCGAGCTGAGCTTGCGAGAAGTATGAGAAACAAGAAGACGACGGCGCGATTTAATAGTTTGGGGAGCATTGCGCTAGGAGTCTACCTGAAGCAGGGCCAAACAAAAAACGGGGAGCTCGTGAGAGCTCCCCGTACATTTGAGGCTGGGATATGCGTTAGAAGGTGAACCGCACGGCAAATTCGATCTGCCGCATCGTGGTGTCGCCCTCGATGTTTGTGATTTGGCCGCTCGTGCCACCGCAGTCAATACAGGTGCCGCCCTCGTTTGAATCGAAGCCGAGGACTTTGTGATTGAATACGTTGTACGCATCCACACGGAACTGGCCCTTCACACGTTCGGTGATGGCGAAATCTTTAAACAGCGAAGCGTCCGCACCGAAATAGTGTGGCCCGCGGAATGAGTCGTATCCGACGTCGCCTAACGTTCCGCAAGCCGGACGCGCGAACCCGGGGATCGTCGGCCGCGCGACCGTGCAGTAGTCCGCACCTGTCGGCGCCGTAATTGCAAGACCATTCGGGACAGGAGTAAACCACGAGTAATTTCCGTTTGGCAGCCTGTGCGCGCCAAGGCTCAAGGAGCCGCTGGCGACGTCCGGACGACACGTCGTGTTGGAGCCCCCGCCGTTCACACTCCCACCAAAGTCGTTGTCCTGGCTGCACTCCCCGTATTGCGGTGTCCACGGCAAGCCACCGCTCCAGTTCGTATCACCGGTGAGCTGCCAGCCACCGATTGCGTAGTCCTCGAGCTTGCTGATATTCGACATGTATTTCTTGCCGCGGCCGAACGGGAATGCGTAGACCACGCTCGCAATCCATACGTGGTTGCGGACCTGATTATTCGGGCCGTAGGCAAGCTTCGGAGCGAACACGTATTCGTTGCTGCCGTCGTACTGTTCGGCGTGAGCGTAGGTGTAATGGGAGAGAAATTGGAGACCCTGCGAAAAGCGCTTGTCTACCTTGATCTCCAAAGCGTTGAACTTGCTGCTGGCGTCGTTGCCGAAGTAGTTGCCCAAATCGATGTCGCAGCAGACGACGTTCGTCGTCCCACTAGGCCCAGTGTAGAGGGTGGTGAAGGCGTCGTGGTACGGACGACGTTCGTTCGCCGGAGTGAGCGGTGAGAACGATCCATTGACGCTCGTTCCGGGCCCTGGGAACACCGGGTTCGCATTGTACGTGGCACTCGTGCCGACGAATCCGTGCGTTTCCTTATTTCCGACATACGCTATGTCAATCGTCATAGTGTTCGTCAGTTGATGCTGCACGGTCGCATTCCATGCATCCAAAGTGGGCAACCTCTGATAGGTCGGCCGAATTCTTGGGCTGACGTTTCCTTGCGGACCCCCTAGCGGCAATTGCCCGTTGGCGGGAATGGTCGGGAACACATTGGCCGGGGGCCCGACCCCGAGCGTGAACGCCGGATAAACGTTCGGCGTGACGTTTGTCGGGAACGTGCCGTTGTTGAAATCCTGCACTTCCTGCGCTGCCAGGACTGGCAGGGTTTGCGTGACGGCGTGCCCAAAGTTCGACCCGAAAACGCCCATGTCGAAACTGCGACCGTACCCCATGCGTATAACCGTCTTGGGTCTGATTTGGTAGGCGAGACCAAGACGAGGAGCAAACGCGTCCCAAGTCGCATCAATATTTCCGTTCAAACCGTACGGGCCGTATCCAGCCACTCGGATGATGCCTTGTTGGAGGTTGGCGAATCCACCCAAGCCCTTTCCAGTCATCGATTCGGGGCTATAGTCCTCCCACCGAACACCATAGTTGAGGGTTAGCTTCGGAGTGATTCGGAATGTATCCTGACCGAAAAAGAAGAAGCGCTTCTGGCGCTCCCCCGCCGTGAGGCTGGTGCTGACATAGCGGTCGAAGTTGCTGACATCACCGAGGAGGAAAGTGGCTAGATCGAGACCACCACTGCCGCCATTGGAAGTCCCCACAGCATCGAAGTGAAGTTCGCCGGTGCGGTTCTCATCGCTCGGAACACGCAGATTTTGTGCGTAGCGTACGTCGCCACCGAATTTGATCTGGTGGTTGCCGATGATTTTCGTCCAGTTATTGACGAACTGATACTGCCGCTCCTGTTCGTAGAGCGGGCAGTTGCAACGGGCTACACCCAAGCCGTCGCCGAACTGGAACTGTCCATTAGCGCTCGAGGCTAGTGAGTCAAAATAAAAACCCGGCAGCCCAGAGGTTGTTGAGTCGCCAAGGTTCGTACCAGGAATATTGTAGCCAGAGGGCGAATCCGGGTTCTTCCCTACGTCGGGTTTCGTCGCATGCGGATTGTACTGGAAGAAGCCGAAGCGGAAATCCGTCAGCAAGGACGAGCTGATGACCTTGTCAAATCCGGTCGCCAAGCTGTAGTTGTGGATGACCGAGCTGCCGGCCAAGCCAGCCAAGCCGTCGCCGATGCCGCCAAGCGCGAGACCATACGAAGGCGAGCCTGACAGACTGAACCAATCCAGGCTAAAGCGCCCGAAGGCGTGTAAAGTCGGACTGACTTGATAGTCGAATCGCGTATCGAACGCGTTCTGGCTGAACGGACCAGAGCCAGAGAAAATATAATTGTTGAGAACGTTGCTATTCTGCGGTGCCGGGAACGCTGCCAGGATTGCTTGAGCCGAAGGGGACAGCATACTCACGGGAATCATGTTTCCCGCAAATGCAGTGCGGCCACCGCCGTTAAGCGCCGTACTGCTGGTCGGGTCGTAGGCCTGTCCCGCTGTCGCGCCGCTGCCTTCCACGCCGAGGTACTGGCTCAAGTCGCACATGCCGGTGCTAGGCGCCGACGGGCCACAAGTACTCTGTACTTCCGCAGTGGGAACCGTAAGCAGGTTGGTTATGCCCGCAACTTGACGCGTGGCCTGATAATCACCGAAGAAGAAAAACTTGTTCTTAATGATTGGGCCACCCACCGAGCCGCCGAACTGGTTCCAGCGCGCCTCGGGGAGTGCCTTCCCAGTAACCGAACTGACCTCCGAATTCGTAAACGGATCGCGGGCCGCAGACCAATCCGTGCGGCGGAACCAGAACGCGCTGCCATGAATGTCATTGCCGCCGGACTTCGTCTGCGCGGTAACCACGCCGCCGATGGCCTTGCCGAATTCCGCATCGAAGTTCTGAAGAGTGACCTTCGCTTCCTCCACCGCGTCGAGGTTGGGATTGATCACGATGATTCCGAGAATCGGGTCCTGGTTATCGGTACCGTCGAGCTCAAAGGCCGTGCCGCTGAAGTGCTGGCCATCCACGAAGATTTGCTGGCCGCCCTGCGGATTCTCGGTCGCGGCATGGCTCCATCCAATCAACTTTTGCGCACCCGGAGCCAACAGCTCAAATGAGGTGAAATTGCGGTCAAAAATCGGGGCATTTTCGATCTCTCTTTCATTGAATTCCGTTGCCACGTCGGCGCGGTCCGTTTTCAACTGCGGCGCTTCCGTCGTCACTTCGACAGACTGAGTCACGGCGCCGACAACAAACGCGCCGTCCGCGCGCGTGCTGACGTCGGCGGATACCTGGATCCCCGGAATGTCAATTGTCTTGAAGCCCGTCGCCTCGGCCTTCAGGTTGTAGAGGTCCGGTATCAGGTGGGTAACCGTGTAGTTGCCGCTCTCGTTCGTCGAGGTGGTTTCCGACGTGCCCTTCGTCGCCGACGTGATCGTTACCTTGGCGCCCGCGACTGCTGCGCCTTGTGGGTCGGTCAGAGTGCCGAAGATGCTTCCGTAGACAGCTTGCGCTGAAGCCGACGGCGTCCACAGGCTAAATACGCACGCGAAAACGGCAAATCCCAATGCGAACCGCAGACTCATTGCATGCCTCATGCCGTGCCTCCGCAGAAGTGATCGAGAGCTTGGACTCAGTACCGAGCTGATTACCAATTAGCGAATTTATTTCGGTTGTGGTTTCGATTGTAGTTCAGAAGGAAAGATGGATTCGTGGCAGCGCCGGGCAGCGACTCCCCCCGAGTCGCGACAGCCCCCAAGCGGCCATGTACGCGTTCCAAGTCTAGGACCCCCGAGAATGCACAGACCCCTAGTACAAAAATACTATCGGCGCAGAGAGTAGCAAGTCGAGTACCAAAAATTGAATTTCGCGCAAGCCACTGATTCTACGAAGTGAAGCTCGGACCCACGTGGCCCAGAATATGAAAATACAGAACCTTCTATCGAAAAAATCTATGGGAAATGATAGAAAAACGGACGCGCGAGAGGCGGTGACGGGCCGCCCAGCTGAGCCATTCATAAGCTACGGGGTATCGGGCGAAGCTGCCACTTGTTGAAATTGATGCTTCAATTGGGCGGCGTCAGGCGAGGATCCAACTCGGCGGCGCGCTGAAATTCTTTTTTTGCGGCCTCGCGATCACCTTTCCTTTCAAGCGCCATCCCGAGCTGATAGTGTGCGGGAGCATAGGTTGGAACCGACTCGATGGCAGAATGAAATTGCGACATGGCGCCGTCGAGATCTCCGGCGTTCAACAAGCGTCGTCCTGAGTTCGTTGCAAACGTCGCGGCCTGCAGATTTGTCCTCTGCTTGAAAATCTCGGCGCCGGCTCTGCTTTCCGCGGCGGCGCCCGCACTGTCGCCGAGTTGCCGCAACACGGCAGCGAGAGTAGTGTGCGCGCCAGCAAAATCCGGCTGCAGACGGATTGCTTCGCGCAAAGCACTGGCAGATTCTTGCAGCTTCCCTTGCTGCTTCAGAACGGTCCCAAGTGTGTAATAGGCTTCCGCGTAATCCGGTTTGGCGCGGACAGCGGCTTGAAGTTCATCCACGGCTTTGCCGAAATCTCCTTGCTGCCAAAGCGTGATCCCAAGCGTGTAGTGAACATCCGGCTGGGAGGGATCGAGTTCCTCAGCTTTTCTGAACTCGACCATCGCATCGGCGAGACGATCCTTCAATTTGAGCGCCAGCCCCAGGTTGTAACGCAATGTCACGTCGTCCGGCGAGCTCTTTAGCGCCGATTCGAATTGTTCAATCGCGGAATCGAACTCGGTCTTCTGCAAGTACGCCACGCCCAGATTTTCCGCATAGTTCATGTCGCTGGGGCGCAGATGGATCGCTGCCTGGAATTCCGGAATCGCGTCGTCCGCGCGCCCAATCTGCAAGAGCGCCAGGCCCAGGTCGTTATGGGCGTCGGGGCTATCGGGCTGAAGCTTCGCTATCTGGCGGAATGCCACAAGCGCTCCCTCTGCGTCACCGCGCCGCTGGAGTGCCGTGGCAAGCTGCTTTTGTGCCGGCGCGAAGTCGGGGCGCAGTTTTACCGAAGCCTCGAATTCCTTGAGCGCCGCGTCGCGGTCAGCAGCCTCGCCGCTTTGTGCCTCGAGCGCCTCGCCGAGGTAGTAATGTGACAGGCCGTTACTCGGAGCGAGACGGATGGCGGTCTGCAACTCGGAAATCGCTTCGGGGATTTGCTTCTGCTGGAGGTGCAGAGCGCCGAGATGGAAGTGCGCGTCGGCGAGATTCGGATTCAGGCGCAGTGCTTCGGAGAATTGCGCGAACGCATCGTCCACCGAGCCGCGCTGCACCAGAAGCGCACCCAAATCGTCGTGGAGTTCGCTCCGCTGCGGTTCAAGCTCGACAGCTCTTCGAATTTCGACGATGGCATCTTCCACCTGGCCCTGAAGGCTCAGGGTGCGTCCGAGCGTTCGACGGGCTTCGGAATCAGAGGGACCAAGCCGCACGGCCTCCTGGGCCTCTTTGACTGCGGCGTCGAGGTCTCCTTTTCTTGCGAGCGCATTCGCGAGATTGATATGCGCCTGAATCAGCTTGGGATTGATTTCGATTGCCGTGCGAAAGTGTGATATCGCGGGATCAACTTGTCCAAGCTCGAGAAGCACCCAGCCCAGTGAATTGTGACCTTCGGAACTTTTTGGAGCGAGCCGGACAACATTCTCGAAGTCCATGCGCGCCGATTCCAAGTCTCCGCGCTGGAGAGCCGACATTCCCGCGCTGAATTTCGCTTGGGCATCGGCCGATTCTGTGCCCGCTTGCCCGGGGCTTTTCTGAGCGCGCGCCGCGACGGTCGTGGAGATCAGCAAAAGCGCCGCAGACGCGATCTTGATTCGAACTCCGAGATACGATTTGGCGAGCGGACGAGGCATATCGCGTCGGTTTTTACTCCAACCCGGAGAGAATACCATCTCGACGAAATCCGGTTGCGAATACGTGCCGAAGCGGCATTTGTGGAAAGGCAGCCGAATTCCTTGACCGCGCGGGATGTCCAACCTAGTATGCAAGGCAGTCCATGATTTCCGGTCCAATCTCCCAAATTGCGCAAGGATTGTCTTCCGCCCGAAGCCGGCTCACCATATTTCTATTGCTGTGGCTTCCGATCGCGGTAAGCGTTGGCGCGCGCGCTCCGAGCAGCCCGGGCCAGCTGGCGAATTTCGTGGATATCGGCGAAAAAGCCGGCCTCACGATGATGGACGTTTTTGGCGGAGTGAACTCCAAGAAATTTATCATTGAAACGACGGGCACGGGAGTCGCGATTTTTGATTACGACAACGACGGCTGGCCGGATATTTTTGTGGTGAATGGCACGACACTCGAGGGATTTCCGCACGGCAAGGGTCCGACGAATCATCTCTATCACAACAATCACGACGGCACTTTTACGGATGTGACCGTGAAGGCCGGGCTCGCGGCTACGGGATGGGGCCAGGGCGTGTGCGTGGGCGATTACGACAACGACGGTTTTGACGATCTCTACGTGACTTATTACGGCAAAAACATTCTGTATCACAACAATGGGGATGGCACATTCACGGACGTGAGCGCGAAGGCCGGCGTCGCGGGAACCGGAAAAGACTGGGGCACGGGCTGCGCGTTCGTGGATTACGACCGCGACGGCCATCTCGATCTGATGGTCGCGAATTACGTGGATTTCGATTTCGCGAACGCACCGGCTCCGGGCGATCGCCCGTCATGCATCTGGAAAGGCGTGCCGGTGATGTGCGGTCCGCGCGGATTGCCGTGGAAGCACAACATCCTGTACCACAATCGCGGCGATGGCACGTTCCAGGATGTCACGTCGAAAGCGCACATTGATAAGACGAACGGCCACTACTCTTTCAGTGTTTCGACTCTCGATTATGACAACGACGGCTGGCCCGATATTTTCGTCGCCTGCGACAGCACTCCGAGCATCCTCTATCACAACAATCATGACGGCACGTTTACGGATGTCGCGGTGACGGCCGGAGCCGCGTTCAATGAAGATGGGCGCGAGCAGGCCGGGATGGGCTCGACAATCGGCGATTTCGACGGCCGCGGCCGGCTCGATATTTTCAAAACGAATTTTTCCGACGATACTTCGACGCTCTATCGGAATAACGGGGACGGGACGTTTGACGATGTGACGGTCGCGGCCGGACTTGGGTTGCATACGCAGTATCTAGGCTGGGGGACGATGTTTCTCGATTTCGACAACGACGGCTGGCCTGATCTGCTGCTCGTCAACGGGCACGTTTATCCGGAAGTGGATAGCCAACATCTTGGGAGCAGTTTCAAAGAGCCTCGAATTCTCTACCACAATAACGGCAATGGCACGTTCAGCGATATTTCGGCAGACGCCGGACCGGCGATTACGACGGCGATGTCGTCGCGAGGATTGGCGATCGGCGATTTGTGGAATGACGGGCATCAGTCCGCGGTGATCAGCAATATGAATGCGCCGCCAAGCCTGCTGGTGAATCAAGCACGCTCGGCGAATCATTGGGGCGAGTTTCGAACGATCGGCACGAAATCGAATCGCGACGGAATCGGCGCGCGAATCACGGTGAAAGCGGGCTCGCGCAATTTTGTGGACGAGGTGCGCAGCGGTTCGAGCTACATCTCGAACAACGATATGCGCGTGCATTTCGGCCTGGGCGCCGCCACCAAAATGGAGTGGGTGCAGGTCCGTTGGCCGAGCGGATTGGTCGAACGATTCGAGGATCTCGCGGTAGATACGATCCACGCGTTGAAAGAAGGATCAGGCAAGGATGTACGTGCGACGCTGAAGAGTCCTTAGCATCGGCTCGAGGGCGTCGATTTGGTAGCAAGCCAGGGAGGCAGGGGCCTCCCGGCTCTGAAGTTTTAGTTTTCGACGTTACCTCTGAGGATTCAGTTTTCGACGCTGTCAAGAAAGCGGCGCGTCTTATGACGCGCCCTACGAAATGCGTTGGTCTACTTCGGCGATGGAGATGATTTCGGGTGGTCGAACTTCATCGTGCGGACGATGCCTTCGCCTTCCTTCACGAAAATTAGCTGATTCACTGCGACGTCTTTGAGCGTGTCGGTCGCTCCGCTGGGCCAGTGCACTTCGAGCAGCGCGACCTTATCGGCCTTGCCGAGGCCGAAGTGCACGCGCAGGTCGCTTTGCGACATGTAGCTGCCGCCGCTGCGAACTTCGTCAATCTGGCTGTGATCCTTCGCTTCGCCGGGAAGGCGCGTCACGCAGCGCAGGCGCGCGCCGATTCCGCTGCGATTCGATTTTGTGCCGATCGTGCGCACTTTGATCCAGTTGCGCTCCACGCGCGAATCGCAGCGAAGCAGTTGAGGGAAGTCGTTTACCGTGTTCACAACGACATCAATGTCGCCGTCGTTATCGAAATCACCGAACGCGCATCCGCGGGATGCCACCGGAATGGTGATCCCCGGCCCACCGCGCGACGACACGTCTTCGAATCGCCCATTGCGCAGATTGCGATAGAGCAATTTTTGCTGCGCGTAGCCCGCTTCCGTTTTCAGTTGCTCGACTTCAGGATAAACGTGCCCGTTGCAGATCAAGATGTCGGGCCAGCCGTCGTTATCGAAATCGAAGAATCCGCAACCCCAACCGAGGAACCGGGTGTAGAGGCCGAGACCCGCGGTGAATGTCGTGTCCTCGAAATATCCGTCGCCGAGATTGTGGTAGAGCGAGGGTGTGTCGCCGGCGAAGTTCGTTTTGACGATGTCGAGGTATCCATCGAGATCGTAATCCGCCGCCGAGACACCCATGCCCGCCTGAGGCTTACCGTCCGGGCTCAGCGCGCATCCAGCGTCCACAGCCACATCTACGAATTTGCCGTTCTTTTTGTTCCGGTAAAGCGCGCTGGCGGTGGAATCGTTCGCCACGTAGATATCGGGCCAGTCGTCATTGTCAAAATCCGCCGTCAGGACGCCGAGACCGTACGTGCCGTTGGCCTGAAGGATCCCCGACGCGTCAGATACGTCCGAAAATGTGCCGTCGCGCTTGTTGTGAAACAGGAGATTTTTTCCGCCCTTCAATCCCGGAGGCCCGCACGCCACCATGACGCCTTTGTAGAGGCATGGGCCGGACTCGGGCACCGGCGCTGTCGCAAGATCGAGATCGATATAATTCGCGACGAAAAGGTCTAGGTGGCCATCGCGGTCATAGTCGACAAACGCGCACCCCGTGTTCCAGCGCTTGCCGTTGCCGCCGACGCCAGCCTTGTCCGTAACGTCCTTGAAAGTTCCATCGCCGTTGTTGTGGTAAAGGACATTCTTCCCGAAATAAGTGACGAAAAGATCTTCGTTTCCGTCATTGTCGTAGTCGCCGACGCAGCAGCCCTGCCCCCACCCCGAATGAATCAGTCCAGCCTTCGCGGTGACATCCGTGAACGTGCCGTCTCGATTGTTCTTGAACAAATGAGAACTCGGTTCCTGGCCCGCAGGAAATCCTTCGAGCCGCCAGCCGTTCACGAGGAAAATATCCAGCCATCCGTCATTGTCGTAATCGTAGAAGGCGACGCCGCAACCCGTCGTTTCGAGCAGGTACTTGTTCTTGTGCTCGCCGCCAAAAATTGTCCTGGCGTTTAGGCCCGATTCGCGCCCGACATTGACGAAACTCACGCCAAGATCGCTTCCGAGCGCCGGCTGGGCCTGCACGACTTCGCCGCCGCTGGCCACGCCGTCAAATTCCCGCCAGCGCGATGGCTTGGCGAGTGCCAGAATATTTTCGAAAGACAATACGAGCGCGGAACGGCTGAGCGATTGAAGAAACTTGCGGCGTGAAGACGGCAAAAGGGCGGTACCTTCCCGGGTTTGGCCCGTGCTAGAATCCGCGCCGTCATTCTACAGTAAGGTCAACGTGGCTTTGCAAGTTCATCGAACCTCCGAGGAGCTTGGTGTCCGCGCGGCGCGCGGCTCTTTGGGACCTTGTTTCTGGAAAATCAAGCGCCGAATTTCGCTTTGCTTGAGTCTCGCCGCCATTGCGGCGACGGCAGTTTTTTTACCGCAGTTTTCGCGAGTACGAGCGCAGACCCAGCCGGGCCCGCCCGAACTTACCCGGCCCGCGCGGCCCTGGGAGTTTTTTTCCGCCGTTGGCATGCGCGCCGGTTTATTTGGAAACGAGAGCGGGCGCCTCGAGGCGTGGGTTTATCCCCTAAAAGTTCTGCGGGAATTCCATTTGCGATTTCTGTTCGACGGCGCGTCGGTGCCGGCCGAGTCACTCGTGCGGCGCGTGATTGTCAGACCGGAATCGAGCACGATCATCTATGCAAGCGATACGTTCTCTGTGCGCGAGACACTTTTCGTTCCCGTTCACGAGCCGGGAGCGATTATTTTCCTCGATGTGGAGGCCGAGCAACCACTCGACATCGAAGCCAGCTTCGAGCGCGATTTTCAATTGGAATGGCCAGCCGGGCTCGGCGGGACGTTTGAACGCTGGGACTCGACGCTTCACGCGTTTTATTTCAGTGAGGAGACACGCAAATTCACCGCGCTCGTCGGCTCGCCTAGCGCCGTTGACCAGCGTCAGGAGTACGAAAACAACTATTCCGCGTCTTACGAAAACTCTTTCCATCTCGGCGCAATTTCAAAAGGCAAAGAGACGCGTGTCATCGTAATCGCCGCTTCGGATCAAAGCCCGCAAGACGCCGAAAACGTCTACAAACGTCTAGCCGCGGGCGGCGATCGTCTGGTTGCCGATTCGGCAGAGTATTACCGGAAATATTTGGCGGACACCGTCAATCTCGAATTGCCGGACGCTCAACTTCAGAAGGCTTACGATTGGGCACGCGTCAGCGTGGCGCAAGGCGTCGTCGCGAATTCGTCCCTGGGCACCGGCCTCGTGGCGGGTTATCGAACGTCGGGCCGAAGCCAGCGGCCGGGCTTCGCGTGGTATTTCGGCCGCGACGCACTCTGGACCTCGTTCGCACTGAATTCCGAGGGCGACTTCGCGACGACTCGCCAGGCGCTCGAATTTCTGAGCAAATATCAGCGCGACGACGGAAAGATTCCGCATGAGATCGCGCAAGGCGCGTCGTTCGTTTCGTGGTTCAAGGACTATCCCTACCCGTACGCTTCGGCGGACGCGACTCCGCTCTACATCATCGCGATGAATGATTACGTGATGCAGAGCGGCGATGTCGCCTTTGCGAAAGAGAAATGGGAGAGCATATCGAAAGCGTATGAATTCCTGCGTTCAACATACGACTCGCAAGGCTTTCCGCAAAACGTTGGCGTTGGCCACGGCTGGGTCGAAGGCGGTCCGCTACTTCCGGTGAAATCCGAGCTTTATCAGAGCGGCCTCGGAGTCGAAGCGCTTCGCGCACTATCGAATCTGGCGCAACTCGTTGGCAAAATGGACCAAAGCAAAGAGCTCGCTCGAGCATTTGAGCGGCAAAGGCCGCTGCTGAATGAAGCGTTCTGGGCACCCGATGAGAACACATTTGCGTACGCGCTCAGGCTCGACGGGAAGCGCGTGGAGTTACCTAGCGTTCTCGCGACGGTGCCGATGTGGTTCGGACTGCTCGATGCGGACAAGACTGAGAAGATGCTCGAGTTGCTCGCCGACGAAGATCACGAATCGGACTGGGGCATGAGGATCATCTCGTCGCGCTGGGAGAAATACAGCGGCGGCGGCTATCATTTCGGATCTGTTTGGCCGCTGTTCACGGGCTGGGCGTCGGTGGGCGAGTATCGCTACCATCGCGACTTCCCCGCCTACGCGAATCTTCGCGCAAACGCACTGTTGGCTCTCGATGGCTCGCTCGGACATGTGACGGAGGTTCTCTCCGGCGATTATTACCAACCGCTTTCCACCAGCTCACCGCATCAGATCTGGTCAGCGGCGATGGTGATCAGCCCGATGCTGCGGGGCTTGTTTGGCTTGCAGGCCGATGCGATTAATCACCGGCTCGAATTTGCGCCGCACATTCCCGCGGAATGGACATCGTTCGCGATTCGGAATGTTCGCGTGGGTCAGGTGGCGCTTGATTTCAGCTATCGCAAGACGATCGACGAAATCACGCTCGACACGAAGAAGTCCGGCAACGGAGATTGCGCTGTGGATTTCAGCCCGGCGGTCAGCCTGCGCGCGGAAATTCTCGGAGTTGAGATCAACGGCCGGCCGGTCGCTTATCACGTTCGCCCGAGCGACGTGGATCAGCACGTCGAAGTGCGATTTCCGGTGTACGGCGGGCCGAACATATTGCGAATTCGCCTTCGCAACGATTTTGGAGTGAGCTATTCGGCGGAATTGCCGCCTCTCGGGAGCGCGAGCCGAGGCTTGCGAATTCTCGCGGAGACTTGGGCGCCCGGAGGCGAACGCCTCGATCTCGAAATCTCCGGCGCGGCAGGCTCGAAATATCAACTCGAGCTTTGGAATCCCGGCGAGGTCGCGTCAGTCGAAGGCGCTGTGCTCGAAAAATTGGCTGACGGAAGCGCCACGGCGAAGTTCGCATTGCCGTCAAATGGCGAACAGACTTACCCGCACGCGAAGCTTGCTTTTCATTTCATCGAGAAGCGCGACAGTCCGAAACGCGAAAAACACTAGAGATTCGAGTCTCATGCGGTTATCCTTTGCGCCGCGACGGAGGTATCGATCATGTTGAAACATCTCATGCTGACAGCCGTCATACTCGTCTGCATGTTTTTGGGTGCTCCAGGAGCGTGGGCGCAAAAGACGATTGATGCCGAGGGGCATCAATGGTGGCAACACGCCGTGTTCTACGAAATTTATCCGCGCAGCTACGCCGATAGCAACAACGACGGGTTCGGCGACATCAACGGCATCACTTCCAAGCTGGACTATCTCAAGGCGCTGGGAGTGGACGCGATTTGGATAACGCCGTGCTTTCCGTCGCCACAAGTGGATTTCGGATACGACGTGGCCGATTACGAGAACATTGATCCTACATACGGAACGCTGGCGGATTTTGATCGCCTCGTCAACGAAGGGCAGAAGCGCGGCATCCGCATCATCCTCGACTTCGTGGTGAATCACACGTCGGACAAGCACCCGTGGTTCATTGATTCGAGGTCGTCGCGCTCGTCAGCCCACCGCGATTGGTATATCTGGCGGGACGGCAAAGCGGCCGGCGTGCCACCGAATAATTGGCTATCTACTTTTGGCGGCTCCGCGTGGACATTCGATTCCGCGACCGGCCAGTATTACTACCACTACTTCTATGCCGGGCAGCCGGACCTGAATTGGCGGAATCCGGCGGTGATGAACGCAATGTTCGACGTCACGCGCTGGTGGTACAAGCGCGGCGTGGCGGGCTTCCGGCTCGATGCAGTGGACACTCTCTTCGAAGATCCCAATCTGAAAGACAACCCGATCCTGCCGGGCAAGAACAAGTTCGGCGATCCAAACATGGTGGACGAGTACAACGCGAAGCTGCCCGAAGTTCACGACGTGCTTCGCGGATTGAGAAAAGTGGCGGATGAATACGGTTCCGTTTTGATCGGCGAAACGTGGACGCGCAACATCGACGAGCTCAAGGAGTATTACGGCGAGCACAGCAACGAGCTTCAGATGCCCATGGACTTCATGTTCACGCAGGTGAAGACGCTTTCACCGCCGCAATTCCGCAAGCAGATTGCGGCCGTGGATTCGGCGGGCGGCTGGCCCGTATTCGTGATCAGCAATCACGATATCGTCCGCTCTTACGATCGCTGGGGCGACGGCGTGCACAACGATCAAATTGCGAAGGTGATGGCGGCGCTCTATCTAACTCTGCGCGGCTCGCCGATCATGTATTACGGCGAGGAAATCGGGATGGAGAACAACGATCCGAAACGCCGTGAAGACGTCAAGGATCCCATCGGCAGACTCGGCTGGCCCGTCGAGAAGGGCCGCGACGGAGAGCGCACGCCGATGCAATGGAATCACGAGGCGAACGCGGGATTCACGAAAGGCCCGCCGTGGCTGCCTGTGCCGCCGAGTTACAAGACGCACAACGTGGCGGACGAGCTGAAGGATCCAAATTCCGTCCTGAATTTTTACAAGGCGCTGCTCGGCTTGCGGCACACCAATTCGGCGCTTCTGGATGGAAGCTACACGGCGCTGAACGTGGACGATCCTGACGTCATTTCGTACTTGCGCCATTACAAGGACCACGCCGTACTGGTGGTCATCAACATGTCAATGAATGCGCGATCGGTCAGCTTCGATTTGTCGGCGCAGGGGCTCGCGGCGCCGAGCGCGAAGACGCTCGTTACGGATTTGAACTCGCCGCCGAAGGCGGGGAAGCTCGGAACCGTCAACATGGAACCGCTGTCGGTCTATATCGCTGAAGTGACGAAGTGATTCGGCGTTCCTGGAGCGCATTGGCTTAGCGGCTCGCTGCACGAACTGGCTATCGACGGTCTAGTGCGAAGCGCAGCTCGGAGGAGTCGCCGCGAGGCGCTGCTCGAGCGTTTTCGCGGCGCCGTAATCGGGATTAAATTCCAGAACCCGCCGGACGTAGGTGCGAGCCTCATCGAATTTTCCCGCAGCGCAATTTGCGATCACGATATTCATTCCGATCCGGCTGCTGCCAGGCGAATGCTCGAATGCGGGTTTCCAAAGCGCGACTGCAGCAGTGAGATCGCCGGCCTTTGCGTTCATGACGCCGAGGTTTGTGGCTGCATCAATGCCGGACGGATCAATTGCCAGCGCGCGCTCGTAATGTTCGCGCGCGCGATCGAGCGCTCCGTACTGCTGTTCGGTGTACGCAAGCGCCGCGAGAAGAATGGCATCGTTCGGCGTCTGCTGAACTGCCTCTTCGAGCATCGTTCTCGATTTCGTTCGTTCCGCGTCCGTCCCGGTTGCCGCCACAGATTGCCATGCGAGTGCCAGATCGCGCGCATCCGCCGGACCCGGGGGAAAGGCGACGAGTTCGCGCACTCTCGGCGCGCTCAAATCCTCGAGCTGCATTTCCGGGACACGCAGGATGCGGTGATCGGTCACCTGAGTGTGAGCCACGTCGGAACTTGCCGCGCGCGTCATGTGGCATTGCGCGCAGTCTCGCTGGGCTGGATGATGTTTTTCGCCGAAGGCTTCGCCGTGGCAGGCGAGGCATTTCGCCCGGTAATACTCCACTTTTTGTGCCGCGGCGGGCGTCGAGTGCGGATCGTGGCAGGTGACGCACCACATCGCATCGCCGGATTTCTTCTTGCACACGCTTTGCGCCAGCGCCTGCACCTGGCTGAGCGCGCCCATCCCGCGGCGGTCCGTGCCGGTATAGACGAAATAACGAATGAACTCCGAGAGATTCTTGCCGGGCTCGAATTCGTACAGATGGCGCCCCGGCTGCTCGATCGCGACGTTTCCTTCCAGGTGGCACTGCATGCAAATCTCATCGCGCCGCGCGGGGGGAAGTTTCGCGGGATTGACGATCGGCCCGGAACTCGTGGCGTGAAGCTGCCCCGCGCCGTGGCAACGCTCGCAAGTGATCCCGCCGTGCTCGAATGGGGGCGAAGGATATCTGTTCTGCGTGCCGGCAAACGGCGGCTGCAATCCGCTGGTGTGGCAGGTAAGGCAGCCGGGCAACGCCGGCAAGTTCAGCGGCATTTCGCGGGCTTGCTGGTAAGCGGGCGCCATGTCCCAAACGCGGCGCTGGCCGTACCAATTAATCGGAGATTCGAAGAGAAATCCGTCAACGGAGAATAAATAGCTTCTGCCGCGGCCTCCCGACCCGATGAAATAAACCAGCTCCCGTTTCCCTTGCAATGGCGGATCGCCGGGACGCTCGAAGTTGAGCCAGACGTGGCCATCGTCGGCGGAAACTTGGTAATGAACGCCGGACGGCTTGTGTTCGAAATCTCCTTCGATGACGCCCTGTGAAGCAGGGCCGCTCGCGTTGGCCATCGCTGTCCGGCTGTAACTTTCGGTGATGGCTCCGTGGCATTTCGCGCATGGCTCGCTTCCGACGTAGCCGCTAGAATCGATGTGAGGAGTGACATTCGATGGAATAGCTTTCGGAACGGCCGGCGATCTGGCCGGCGCGGAGGATTGGGATCGCAGGGCTTGCGGCGCGAGGCAGACTATAAAGAGCGCCGCCGTCACGAGGAAGAAAATGGGATTCCCGCGCCGCCTCGCACGCAACCGCATCGCGGAACCGCAGGCTTTCATCATTTCTCGCTTCGCCCGTGATTGATTCTCAGGAATGCGCCTCACCTGAACACGCGACATCGCCGGCTGTGGTATTGATATTCATGCGAGAGCTTATGCCCCTGAAACCGAGCCGAGGGGAAATGCGTTTCAAGCATATCAGCAATTCGGAATCATCGAATCGCGCGATGCGATTCGGCAGTGCGTCGCGAGTTGACGCCGGGAGCGCCCTCGACCATGCTGTGTGCGACGCAGATCCGCGTCGCGCCGGACCGTTCGCTCACGGCGCATCGCTTCCGAGAGCACATTGTGAAAGAGGTAAGTGATGTTGCGCGCGGCGATTCTTGGCTGGGCTCTCGCTCTTGTAGCTGAGTTGATCGGCTCGGTGCGGTATTCCTACCGTCCTGCAGCAGAACAGCCTCGGTACTTCAAGCAGGTTGCCTGGATAGTTCGCGCCCTTTTGCTCGGGCTGCTCGCTGCGGTCGTGTACTTGCTGTCTGAAGACGATCAGCTCCTGACCGGCGTCATATTCATTATCCTTACATTCGGCAGCGCGTTCTTCGCGTTGCATTTTGCCTATCGGAGGCAGATTCGCGAGAAGGCGTCGCGCATGACCGATTCCGATGACCCTTTTGAGGTTGACCGTTTTCGTCGAACAGCCCGATGGATGATTGATCTCGAAATCAAGGAAGGCCGCAGGCCTCGCTAGTTGGATTGGGACTTCGCCGACGGCACGTGCCGTGCAAGACCCTCCAGATTGGAATTTGACTCGCCCGCGTTATATTCTCGGACCGTGCAGCGCTCGCCGGGTCCTTCTCCAACGCCAGTTCTCTTCGTCGGGCTGATCATTACGCTCGTTGTGGTGGTCGCGTATTCCTTCTACGTCGAGCGCCAGATCGCCGGGCTCCGTGAGCTGCAGCACGACATTGCCGACCGCAACCGCAAAGATTCGCTCGAATTGCTGCGCATCCAGAACGACCTAAATTCCCTCGCGCTGGCCATGCGCGACATGCTCGACAACGATGAGCCGTATCCGTTGACGGCATGGTCGGCGCAGTTCGATCGCATTCACACCGACCTCGATGACGCCCTGAAGCTAGAAGAGCAAACGGCCGTCGCCCCGCGCTCGTCGGACCAGCGGCAATATCTCGGTAGTTCCGTCCAGCAATTCTGGGACGCAGTCGGCCGCACATTTGAGCTGGCCAAAGAAGGCAAAGCGGACGAAGCCCGCGCCCAGATTCGGCTTTCGCTTCAAGCGCGCCAGGAAGCGCTGAGCACGGCGGTGGCGCGTCTGCTCGTGGAAAACAACGAAAGCGAGGAGCAGGCTGCGCAGCGCGTGGCCCAGATTTACAATCGCGTCCAGCGCCAGGGCTACATTTTTCTGAGCGCGACCCTCATCGCGATTTCGCTCACCGGCCTTTACATGATCCGCTCCAACCGGCGCCTGTTCGCCGAACTCGCATCTCTTTCCGCGCAGCGCAGCGATCTCGCGCAGAAATTGATCGCGACACAGGAGTCAACCCTCCGCCATATCTCGCGCGAGCTTCACGACGAATTCGGCCAGATTCTTACGGCCGTCGGCGCCATGCTGGCCCGCGCCGAGCGCCATGCGCCTCCCGATTCGCCGCTTCGGGGCGAACTCCGCGAAGTCTCGGAAATCGCCCAATCCACCCTCGAAAACGTGCGCATGCTTTCGCAGGCTCTTCATCCCGTGATGCTAGAAGAATCGGGGCTCGAGAGCACGGTAAGCTGGTACATTCCGACGGTGGAAAAGCAGACCGGTCTCGTCATAAGCTACGAAAAATCGGGGCGGCCATTCGCCGTGGATGGCGGCGCGGGAATCCACATTTACCGGATTCTTCAGGAAGCGTTGAACAATGTAGCGCGGCATTCGGAAGCGCGTGAAGCGTGGGTACGGCTGAAGTTCCTGCCCGATTCGCTGGAGCTCGAGGTGGAAGATCACGGCAGAGGCTTCAATTCACAATCGGCGAGCCGCGGGATCGGCACGGTGGCGATGCGCGAGCGCGCCGAGCTGCTCGGCGGGCGCATCGAGTTCATCACGCCCCAAACGGGCGGCACTCTGGTTCGCTTGAGTGTTCCCCAGGGAAGGTCGGATACGAATGCCTAAAAAAATTTCAGTCCTGCTGGTTGACGATCACAGCCTCGTGCGCCGCGGATTCCGCCGAATTATTGAAGATGAATACGATCTCGAAGTGGTGGGTGAGGCGGGAGACGGAGAAGAGGCCGTTCGGATGGCCCTGCAGCATCGGCCGCGCGTGATTGTAATGGATTGCGCGCTTCCGGGAGTGAGCGGATTGGTGGCCACGCAGCGAATTCTCGAGAGCGCCCCCGAAACGGCGATTCTGATGTTGAGCATGCACTCGGAAGATACGCTCGTGCGGCAAGCGCTCGCGGCGGGCGCTCGCGGTTACATTCTCAAGAATGCCATTGACCTCGAACTGGTCGAAGCGATCCGGCGCGTCGCCGCGGGGGAAAAAGTTATCGCACCCGAACTAGCGCGCGCTCCCGCGTTGAAGGGCGAACGCGGCGCAAGCTTGACTGCTCGCGAATTGGAAATTCTTCAGCTCATCGTGAGCGGAAAATCGAACAAAGAAATCGCGAGCCAACTGGAACTCAGCGTGAACACGGTCGCGGTTCATCGCGCGAATATCATGGACACGCTCGGCATTCACAAGACCGCCGAGCTTGTCGTTTACGCGATTCGCCACGGGCTGGTAAGCGTTCCGTGAACCGACGTTCTTTCCTGCTTGGCATGGCTCGTGCCGCGTCCGTCTCCGCGTCAGTCTCCGCAATTCGGGCCGCGAACTTTTGGCCGTTTGGAACACATCTATTTGCCGCGAACGCGCCGGGTCTGGCCTTTCGCCTCTCCGATGTCAGCGCTCAGGCCGGCATCGAGTTTCATCACAATAGCGGCGCATATGGCGGCAAAATGCTGCCGGAGACGATGGGCTCGGGCTGCGCTTTTCTCGATTACGACGCCGACGGCTGGCAGGACATTCTGCTCGTCAATGGCATGGACTGGCCGGGCCACAAGCGCCTGCGAACCACGCTAAAGCTTTATCGTAACAATCGCAACGGCACGTTTACGGACGTGACTCACTACGCCGGGCTCGAACTCGAAATGTACGGAATGGGAGTCGCGGCGGGCGACTACGACAACGACGGCTTCCCCGACATCCTCATAACTTGCGTGGGCCAGAACCATCTCTTCAAAAACACGGGCAAGGGCACATTCGTGGACGCGACGCGCGCGAGCGGCCTCGCGGGGCGCGAAGGATTCAGCACGTCCGCGTTGTGGTTTGATTACGATCGCGACGGTCTTCTCGATCTTTTCGTCTGCAATTACGTGAAGTGGTCGCCCGAGCACGACGTTTTCTGCAGTCTGGACGGCAAGCATAAATCGTATTGCACGCCGGAAGCGTATCGCGGCGAGACCTGCTGGCTATTCCACAATCGCGGCGACGGGACATTCGAAGACGTGACCGCGAAGAGCGGCATCTTCGACAGTAGCTCGAAATCCCTGGGCGTCGCGTTGTTTGACTACGATCAGGATGGCTGGCCCGACCTCATCGTGGCGAACGACACGCAACCTAACAAGCTCTACCGCAACCAGCGCGACGGGACGTTCAAAGACGTCGCCGTCGAGGCCGGGCTGGCGTTCAGCGCCGAAGGTAAAGCGCGGGCGGGAATGGGCGTGGATGTGGCGGACTTTGAAAATTCCGGCGCGCCCGGAGTCGCCATCACAAATTTCGACAACGAAATGATGGGGCTATATCACGCGACCGGGAAAGGCGCGTTTGACGATATTGCGACGCGCGCCGGCATCGGCTTGGCGTCGAAGAGCACTCTCGGCTTCGGCTGCGTATTCGCCGACATGGATCTTGACGGATTCCTTGATCTCATCGTCGCGAACGGACACATTGACGAGACGGTGCGCAACATTCGCGGCAACGTGGGTTACGCGCAGCCGCCCCACCTTTTCTTGAACGACGGAAAGGGCGCGTTCTACGACGTGGCTTCTGAGGCGGGCGGAGGATTCGACCAGCCGAAGGTCGGCCGAGGTCTCGCCTACGGCGATTTTGACCGCGATGGCAATCTCGATCTCCTGATGACGACAAACAACGGCCCCGCCTATTTATTCCGGAACAACCAGATTGGCGGCAACCGCAGCATTCGTCTTCACCTCGCCGGCACGAAATCGAATCGCGATGCCATCGGCGCGAGTGTGCGGATCGAATACAACGGCGCCAGTCAGTCGCGGGTCGTCAAAGGCGGATCAAGCTATCTCTCGCAGTCGGAATTGCCGGTGACTTTCGGCGTTGGAAAGCGCGATTCTGTGGATCGAATCGTAATTCAGTGGCCGAGCGGGCGCGTGGAAGACTTCAAGAACGTCGCGGCGGGGCGCGCCTACCAATGTATCGAATCGCAAGGAATGCGGCCGCTCTCGAGATCGTAGTATTTTTGCAGTATTGCGCGCCGGGGTGTTCCCTACTAAATTGTCGCCAATCGATACCCCTAGCATAGATTGTCACGCGATTCGAGTTAGGACTCCCGGACGAACGCCCAAGCCCGGGAGTCTGCTTTTGGCGCCGGAGCTTTTGGCGTACTTGGTTTCGATCGGGCCACGGAAACATATCTGACTGAATAAGGGAGAATCATTCAATGCGATTGAAAATCATGCTCGGCGTGTTGGTCCTAGCGACCGGCCTCTTCGCCGCGCTCAGCCCAGACAAGGAAAAGACAATTACGGTAAAAGGGTACGTCCTCGATTCTGCATGCGCCTTCACGAAGAACCTCGGAAAGCCGATCAGCAAGGAGTGCGCAACGCAATGCGCGAACGCGGGCTCGCAACTTGTCATCCTCGCGGACGACGGCACGATTTATTGGCCGATCGCCGATACGACTCCCTCGATCGGCCAAAATTCGAAGCTCCTGCCATTCGCGGCGCAAAAAGTCGTTGTAAGCGGCAAAGTCTACGAGCGCGGCGGATCGAAGGCCATCGTGATCGAGCACATTGACGCGCAAGCCGCTTCAAAATAGCGGCAGCACCGATATAATTGTCGAAGAGCGCGCGCCGGCTGCACAGCTCGATTGTCTATGCCGATAAAGAAGCGACCGAAAGCCCGAAACAGACAGACGAAGGACTCAGCTCGCCCTAAGTATCCTCCACCGAAAATCGCGATCATCGAGGACGCGGAAGCGAAGGGCGATGTCGCCGCGGCCTACGATTTCTGGCGCGCCTCCTCGGGCAGGCATCAAGTTCCCGGTATCATCAAATGCTTCGGCGCGCGGCCCGATTTTCTTCGCCAAGTCGTCGAGTTTTCAAACGGCGTTCACTTCTCCCAAGGCCACCTCATCCGCCGGCACAAGGAGATGATCGCCAGTTACGTCTCCTTCCTGAACAAGTGCCCGTATTGACTGGACAGCCACGCCCACTTCCTGCGTGTTCAGGGAGCATCCGACAAATGCGTGGAGGCAATTCTGGAGGGCAAACTCGACAAAGCAGGCCTGACGAAGGCGGAGCGCGCACTGATGGATTACGTTGAGCTTGTGACGCGCGCGGCATATCGCACGACACCGGCGGACGTCCAGAAGCTTCGTAACGCGGGCTGGAGAGAAGAGCAGATCGCGGAAGCGGTCTATGTCACAGCGCTATTCGCATTCTTCAATCGCGTCGCGGACGCTTTCGGTGTTCCGCCGCAGGACTACCTGATCACCGGGAAGCTCACTCCCTAGGGCGTCATCCCTGGCGCTGCAAAATCGAGAAGAGGATCAAGTAGCGTTTCAAGTTTCCCGTCACCAGGAAATTCTCTTTCACGTGCTCGTGCCCGTTTTCGCCGAGCCGCTTTGCCAGATCCGGATTCGAGAGCAGATAGCGGATTTGGTACGCGCATCCCTCGACGGAGTGCACGAGCATCCCGGTGATTTTGTGCAGAACCTGCAGCAAAATTCCGCCAACCGCTCCCGCGACCACCGGCTTCTTCTTCCACAACGCTTCCGTCACGGTGAGGCCAAATCCCTCGCGCAGCGATTTCTGAACGATAATCGTTGAAGCTCGCTGAATCGCGTTGATCTCGGGGTGGCTCCACGGCGGAAGATTCAGGATGTGAACGTCGGGATCGTTGTTCGCGGCTTCTCGCGCCTCGACCAGCACGGCTTCGCCTTCCGGATCGTCGCTCGCGCCGCCGCCCGCCAGCACAAGCTGGCAATCCAAGTGCCGCTTGACAATCTTGTAGGCCTGAATCACGCCCACGGGATCCTTCAGCCGGTCGAATCGCGATACCTGCGACACGATCGGCCGCTTCGGGTCAATCCCAAATCGCTCGACCACAGAGCGAATGTACTCCGGCTCCAATTCCTTGTTCTTGTCAGCCAGCGGGTCAATCGTAGGGGCGAATTGGTATTGCGGAATATGCAGTCCCTGCGTGAAGGATGCCGATGAAAAAAGCGATGCGTCATACTCCTCAACGAAAGGTCGAAGAAAATTCCAGACCTTCGGATTGGGCCGGGAGAGATCGATGTGGCAGCGCCAGATCCATTTATTTTTGTGGCCGCCCCTGGCCGTCACAAACGTGACGGGCTGCGGATCATGGATGACCACGAAGTCGTCATCAAACGTGAAGCGCCGCTTGTTCTCTTCTCCCGTCGCGAGAAAGACGTCGAACCACTCTTGCGTGCCGTCGTACGGGGCGCCGTGCAGCGCGTTGTGGAAGGCCTTCGTCACCGCGAAGAAGGCGTCGCCGCCGGTCATCACTTCCCAGCGAATCGGCAACCCGGCTTGTTCGATCAGGGGCACCAGCCGTGAGAGAATTTCCGCGACGCCGCCGCCGACGGCCGTGGAATTGACCATCATGACGCGCTTGCCGGCCAATCGCGCCGCGATTGCGCGAATTTCATTAATTTCCGGCTGGCCGACAATGGCCGCGTGATCTTCGAGGCGAGTGGTGTGCGCCGTGCTGTCCGTTACAACGGTGCTCATTGGCGGGTCCAGGGCTCGATCGTCGAGATGAGTTCGTCTCGCAATCCGTCGAGCGTATTGGTATGAAAATCAAGCTGGTTCAGGCGCACCGCCAGCTGCGGCATGTCGAGATCCTCCCGGATCCAGTTGGAAAAATCGTTCGTCTTCAAATGCAGCCGCAGCCGGGAATTGATGAAATGGTGATGGAGGGACTGCAGGCTCAGCCTCGATATTCCGTCGCTCAGCTCGACCAGATTTTTTGCGCGCATATCGAGCGGCATCGTAAATTCCACTTCCTCGCAAAAATAGAAGGGCTCGTAGGCAAGCAAATCCCTGAATTGGGGCCGCTCCGTGACGTATTGCTCAATGGCTTTCACGAGATCCCGCCGCAAGTCGTCAATGCTCACGAACTCTCCGGCATCCAGCGCGGCCATGCGTTCCGCCAGCTCATAGGCGTTGCATGCTGCGGTCGCCCACTCGGCGAAATCGCTCGAGTAGGATGTGTAGTGATGCTCCTCGAGGCTCTGGAAGGTGTGGTAGAAAATGGATGCGTCGGAGACTTCCTTGAGGCAAGCCGCCATCTCCCCCAGCGTGTGCGCGCGTTCCTGCCGAATGCGAATCAAGTAAGATGCGGCCATGAACTGAAACGGTTCTTTTGCTTGAATCATACTTTTGCCCTCGCCAGTTCTTCCAGAAATCGCCGCACATCCGAAGTCGTCTCGACGTAAAACCTCGCAAAAGTGCGGCGGCGCTTGCCTACTGCGACCGAGATTCCGCGCATGCGAGCAAAGACGTGCTCGTCGGGAGCGTCATCGCCAACGTAAACCAGCAATGATTTTGCACGATCTTCGAGCGCCATAAGCGCCCGGATCGCCGTCCACTTGTCAACGCCTGGCCCCGGCAGAATCTCCCAGACCTTCTTGCCGGTGATCAGATGCAGCCGGCGGTTATGCTTGAGCGCTTCGTTAATCGCCGACCGCGCACGCTTGGCATCACGCGGCTTCGCGTTTCGATAATGAATGGCGATGCCGGCTTCTTTCGATTCCACGCGTATTCCGCGAAGGTCCCTCATGCGCAGCCTCAGCGCCCGGCCGACCGCCGGGAGCAGCGCCTCCTCCGTTCGATTCATCAGCGTGACCGGCTTCCCGTGCGTTGTCTGGAAAGAATATCCATGGCATCCGACATAGCAGATTCCGTCAAGGCCGACGCGTTTGCGCACGTCCGGAAGGCTTCGCCCGCTCACAATTCCGACGAGTACGTCCTTCGCGACAAGCTGCGCCAACGCCGCGCGCACACGCGCGCCAAGCCGCACTTGCTCGGGTTGCGACCGGATTGCAGCGAGCGTGCCGTCGAAATCCGACATGACCACAAGACTCGTGGCGTCACACAGCGCGGCCTCGATTTCGTCCCACGCGGCAAACAGCGGCCTCGGATTCCCAAATTTGCGCGCGGCGTTAATCGGGACCACTCTCCGGACAGAGCGTCCGGCCGCAGTCTTTGCGCGGCTCAATTCGATCACGCGTCCATGATCCGATTTCGGAGTCTTCATGCCTCGACGTGCTCCGGCTTCTCCAGCCGGATCTCCGCAAGCGCCGAAAGAAGGTTGCCGGCCCAACGATAGACGTTGTGCTCGCGCACGACGCGCCTCATGTGGGCCATGCGCGTCTCCTGCTCTTCGGTGCTCATGTTCAATGCCGTGAGGATTGCGGTCGCGACTTGAGCGACATCGTAAGGATTGACGATCAACGCGTCGGGCAGCTCCCGCGCCGCACCAGTGAATGCGCTCAAAATCAGCGCGCCACGATCGTCATCCCGCGCCGCGATGTATTCCTTGGCGACAAGATTCATGCCGTCGTGCAGCGAAGTCACCAGGCAGACGTCGGCCGCGCGATAGAAGCGCTCGATTTCGTCATGGCTGTGATGCCTCTCCAAAAGCACGATCGGTTTTGATTTCTCCGACTTGAATTTATTGTTGATTCTTTGCGCTTCGCTGCGCACTTCCTCAAGAAATTCGCTGTAGCGCCGTATTTTCGTCCGGCTCGGCGCGCCCACTTGCACGAAGCTGAATTCGCCGCGGTAACTCGGATTTTCATCAAGGAAACGTTCGATGGCCGAGAATCGCTCGAGAATGCCCTTCGTGTAGTCGACGCGATCCACGCCGATGCCGACGAATCGCGAACTGATACCGAGTTCGTCCATCACCTTCCATCGTTGCGCGGCGCGCTCGCGTCTCAAATCCACGTCGGGCTTCGCCTCACTGAATGCTACGCTGATTGGAAACGGCCGGACCAACGTAGTGTGACCCTGACGCCTAACAACAAACCTGTCCCAATCGGTTATTGATTCGAGCGCCCGATCCACCGTCTCGAGAAAATTGTTGCAATGCGACTGGATATGAAAGCCGATCAGATCGGCGCCGAGCAGGCCCTCGAGAAGTTCCCGCTGCCACGGGCAGATTCGAAACGCCTCCGAATTCGGCCACGGAATGTGCCAGAAGATCGCGACGCGCGCGTCCGGCCTTTGTTCTTTGATGAGCCGCGGCAAGAGCGCAAAATGATAATCCTGCACGAGGACGATCGGCGATTCCGTGCCGGCCATTTCCTGGCACAGGGCTGTCGCGAATTTCTCGTTTACGCGCTGATATTGATCCCAATCGGCGGGCCGGAAGAGCGGCCGGGTATGAGCGATATGGCAAAGCGGCCAAAGTCCTTCATTCGCGAACCCGGAGTAGTAGCCGTCGTCTTCTTCTTTCGTGAGCCACACGCGGCGCAGCGTGTATCGGGGATTGTCCGGAGGCACGCGCAGCCGGTCAAACGCGTCGACCGTTTCGCAATCGGCGTTGCCTGAACCGTGCGCGATCCAAGTTCCGTCGCAGGCGAGCACCACCGGCTCCAGTGCCGTAACAACGCCGCTCGCCGGAACGATTACTTGAATCGTATTGTCCTTCCACACGTGCATGTAGGGCTCGCGATTCGAAACCACGAACAACGAGGCATTTTGCAGCTTGCTGCGCACGCTCACTCGCAGCCGCTCCGCCGTCCAGGTGGATTCGCCCGCTTCGCGCAGCCGGGCCTCTGAATCAGCTGCGGCGAGGGCGGCGTCGAGGCTCTCCGCCATCTGCGTCGCCTCGTGCGTCAGGGGCTCCAGCAAGCTTGATCCCGCCGGAGGAGCCTGCGCCGAAGCTCGGCCCTGCCTTAGCGACCTCATCCATGCCGCGATTTGAGTGATCGTGTCCTTGAAGACCCAGCGAATCAGGAGCAGCGCCAGCAACGCGATGAGCAAGGTTTGAAGCGCGGCGTGAACCAGCGTGTCGCGCCACATTCGATGCGTCGCCGTTTGGATGTAGCTCGCGTCCGTGAGAAAAACGAGCGAGCCGTTTGGCTCGTCGTTCACCTGAAGCGGCAGCGCGTAGGAATGATAGAGCGAATCGCCGAAGTCAAAGAATTCGTGGCAGCCCGCGGGTTTGGTGCAGTTCGCCGCGGCATCGCGCATGCGGTCACGCATCGCCACGTCCAGGCCGGAGCTCGACGCGAGCGAGTTTCCGGTCATGTCGAATACAGCGATTCCGTCCAGATGGTCCCGGTGGCCAAGCCGTTCGATGGACCGTCGAAGGCTGGTATTGGCGTGATTCGCGACGTCGCCCTCAACCGTCTCGTCCATACTGTCGCCGAGGGCTTCGACGCGGCGTTCGAGTTCGCGGCGCAGCGACCGGTCCTGCGTCCGCACCTGATACGCTGCGAATATCATGGATACTGCGGCGACGCTGACGATCAGCGGCGTCACCAGCCTCAGACTGACGCGAGCTAGCGATTTGGTGTCTTTTTCACCCATCTCAATTAGAGCTTACAAACATGCAATAGGAGTCGGAAAGGTTCGCGTCTAGGTGACGCGTCACGAATCCTGGGCGAACGTGAACGGAATCTCGCTTTGCGCTGCTGACCAACGCAGAGCTGTACTTCTCCAAGGGCTGGCAACTTCAATGATACCGAAGCGTGCGGTGCGCGGCAACCGAATCGCGCAATTTGATTTAGGCCGGAGTGTGTATTCCGTAAGCGGCCAGTCGAGTTGAGGTCCTAGCTAGTGTTCCGAGATTTGAAAATCAACGACGGCATGTCCATTCGCCGACACGCTTACCTTCTTCTGCCAGGTCATCGGGTCGGTATAGAACAATCGCTTCGTCTTCGTTTGGGTGCCGACGTCCAGCACGGGCTCCTCTCGCGCGACCTTCCAGCCTTCGTGCCACGCGACGATCTCGTATTCGCCCGGCGGCACGCCCGTGATCCTGAATTCACCGTGCTCGTCCGTGATGGCGTAATACGGATGGTTTACCACCATGATGACTCCGTTCATCCAGATGTGCCCGGCGTTGCATTTCAGATCAATCGTGCCGGCCTTGTGCATCGTCCGCGTGAGAGTCACGTCCGTCATCGGAAACGGAAGATTGTAATCAGCCGCGCCGATCATATGGACGGTGTGCAGAACCGGATCGCTGCTCTTGATCGATAAGTCCGCACCTGCTGCGATCAGGGAGACATGCGGAACGTACCGGCACTCTTTCTGGTCGAGATGACGGCGCGCTTCCGGCAGGTCCCAGGCCTTCCCGGCGGCGATCCCTCGAAGATAGACGACCGTGTTCTCGACTCCGCCGTCCGTGCCAATTTCCAGGCGCTCCAGGTCGCGCGTTCCGGCGCGAGCCGGATCGCACGTTGCGGGATCTTTGGTGATCGGAAGCGTTAGGGGCTTGGGCCGCTCACCTGACCATTTGACGACTCCCGAAATCGTTCCCCCGTCCGCCACGGTAATGACCTGGTACGCACTTTGCGCGCGCGCCGGAATAGTGATCGCGAAGCCCGCCGTCATTGCCGCGCCAACCAGGATTGCATACGCCCGCTTCATTCTTCCCCTCCATTTCCGGGAACCGCCGCGGCTTCCCGGCTCCTGAATCGCGATCGAACCGCGAAATTTTCAGGCTTACGCAAAGTTTATTGGCCCTTCGTAGAAACCCCGGTGCTGGCGCTGTGCTTGGGCTTGTAGTTGAGTTGAAGCGAGCGCAGGTAGTGCACCAGGTCCCATCCCTGATCGGGTTTCAGATAATCCATGAATGACGGCATGGGTGTGCCGTCAAGTCCAGTCATGAAAATCCGGTAGAGATCCTCGTCCGTGTCGCCGCATTTGAATCGCGTTCTCTCGCGGAAGTTATATGGAACGATGGGGTTGTCCTTGTTGTCCCGAAGCGCTGACGCCGCCGGGCCGTCTCCCCGGCCTGTTGTTCCGTGGCATTGGTAGCATTTCAGTGTCTCTTGAAACAAGACTTCGCCTCTCTTAACACTTTCCGGAGTATTCGGCGTTTCCGGAGGAATTTGAATGGGAGGCTCGGCCTTCTCATCCTGGAATCGTGTCGAGAAAGTCTTGATATACGCGACGAAATCCGCGCGCTGCTGGTCCGTCAGAGGAAGCCACGAAGGCATAGCCGTCGTGTCAATGCCGCGCTTAATGGTTCGAAACAGGTCTTCGTCGAGTGGAATGCTGCCGGTCGGTGTCGATCGGCACTTGAAAGTCCCGAGTGTGAAGTCCCTCGGTTTTGGATCGAGATATGGCGCGTTCTCTCCTTGCCCGTCGCCATTCGGACCATGACACCCGATGCAATATCTGCGGTAGTATTCCTTTCCCTTTTGTGCGTTGCCCGTCAATTTTCCGATGTGACTAACCTGGGCAAAACTGCTGGCGGCGGTGAACAAAAAGAGGGCGCCGAATGCGAATCTCGTCGCGAAACTGAATATCTTGTTGTTGAATTCGCGCTTAATTTTACGACCCTCCTGGACAGCAGCGAATATCGTAGCCGCAACGGACATGGGTACGGCCGCCGGGGCACACGCCCGGGAATCTGGAACCGTATTGCTATAAATTCTGTCCACTACCGGCGCCTATATATGGAATTTTCAGGGGACCCTAAGATGAATTTACAGCCTGATGGAAAATCGGCAAGCTGGCACGAAACGGATGTTTCCAGACGAGCACATTGCGCCCCATAGGTAATTTTGTAGTTATGAGTATCTCGGAAGGTACGAAATCTCGCTATTCTGTCGCAAGAGGCAGCCGGAGAGAGCACTCTGAGCCTCTTGGTAGGTGACGGAAATCCTGGCGTCAAAAGTGAATTATCCGCGCAAGAATTCCGGCCATCGCACCACCGGCCAGCGGCCCCACAATCGGAATCGCCGCGTAGCTCCAATCCGAGACGCCCTTCCCCGCAATCGGTAGCGCCGCGTGGGCCAGCCGCGGGCCCAAATCTCGAGCGGGGTTGATCGCATATCCCGTCGTGCCGCCGAGCGAGAGGCCAATTCCCCAGATGAGCGCTCCCACTAAATATGGCCCCAATCCGGCAGTGAAGCCGGTGCCCGCAACGGCCTTCGAAAAAATGGCTTCCACCACGAACACGAGCACAAAAGTTCCGACGATTTCGCTCAAGAGATTCGCCGCTGTATTTCGGATTGCCGGCGCGGTGCAAAAGCACGCTCGCTTGTGATCCGCGTCGGGAGTTTCCTTCCAGTGTGGAAGGTAGTGCAGCCACACGAGCGCGGCGCCGGCAAACGCACCGAGCAATTGCGCGGAGGCGTACGGCAGAACTTTATCAAAATTGCCGGACGAAAATGCAAAACCCACGGTCACGGCCGGATTCAAGTGCGCGTCGCTGCTTCCGCACGCGATCGCTGTAAAAACGCCAGCCATGACGGCAAACGCCCAGCCCGCGGTGATCACGATCCAGCCGGAACCCTCTGCCTTCGATCGCTTTAGCAGCACGCCCGCCACAACTCCGTTGCCGAGCAGGATCAAGACAAACGTCCCCATAAACTCTCCAAGCCACGGCGATGCCATCGCGACTCCTTTGCGACGCGAGTTGTTTAGTAAAAGGTACGGCTTCCCTGCTCGTCTTTAATCAATCCAGTCGTGCGATTTCGTCACCGCGCGTTTCCACAAGCGGTAAAGTTCGGCTCGCTTATCTGCGGGCATGTCTGGCGTCCACGTCTGGTCCACGGCCCAATTCGCGCGCAGCTCGTCGAGATCGCGGAAGTAGCCAACCGCGAGTCCAGCCGCGTAGGCGGCACCCAGCGCCGTCGTCTCTTTCACCGCGGGCCGTACCACCTGACGGCCCAAAATGTCCGCTTGAAATTGCATCAACAAATCGTTCTCAACCATTCCGCCGTCCACTCGCAGCACATCGAGTTCGATTCCGGAATCCTTTTCCATGGCCTCGAGAACTTCGAGTGTTTGAAAGGCGGCGGCCTCGAGCGCCGCTCGCGCGATGTGCCCCTTGTTCGCGTAGCGAGTCAATCCCGCGATCACGCCCCGCGCGGTGCTCTTCCAGTGCGGCGCATAGAGCCCTGAAAACGCGGGAACGAAATAGACGCCGCCGTTGTCTTTCACCGTCCGCGCAAGCTCTTCCACGTCAGAACTCTTCTCGATGAGGCCAAGATTGTCGCGAAGCCATTGCACCAGCGCACCCGCGATTGCGACGCTGCCTTCAAGCGCGTATCGCGCCGGTAGCTTGCCAAGTTGGTAGGCGACGGTTGTCAGCAATCCGTGCTTCGATTGCACCGCGCGCTCGCTCGTGTTCATCAGCATGAAGCAGCCCGTACCATACGTGTTCTTCGCCTGCCCCGCGTCGAAGCAAGTCTGCCCGACGAGCGCCGCTTGCTGATCTCCGAGAATTCCAGCGATGGCAACGCCGGCGAGCGCCCCCTCTTTCACGTGCCCATAGATTTCGCTGCTCGAGCGGATTTGAGGCAGCATTGCCTCAGGAATTCCGAACGCATCCAAAATCTCGCGATCCCACTCGAGCGTCTCGAGATTCATCAATTGCGTCCGGCTCGCGTTCGTCACATCGGTCGCGTGAACTCCGCCTCGTATGCCGCCTGTCAAATTCCAGAGCAGATACGAGTCAACGTTGCCGAAAATGATTTCACCGGAGCCGGCCAGCTTTTGAACTCCCGGAACGTGATTCAAGATCCAGCGGATTTTTAGCGCGCTGAAATATGTTGAGAGCGGGAGTCCCGTTTGCAGGCGAAATCGATCCTGGCCGCCGTGGCGCGAAAATTCCTCGACCTCATCGCCAACGCGCGTGTCCTGCCAGACGATCGCGTTTCCAACCGGCTTGCCCGTCTTGCGATTCCAGACGACCGCCGTCTCTCGCTGATTCGTGATCCCTACCGCGGCCAAGTCGGCCGCCCGCAGCGATCGTTGTTTCATGGCCGTTGCGATCACTTCCTGCGTGTTCCGCCAGATTTCTTCGGGATCGTGTTCGACCCAGCCGGGCTTCGGATAGATTTGTTCGTGCTCTTTCTGAGCGAGAGCCACGATTCGGCCGCTACGATCGAACACAATGAATCTGGTGCTCGTCGTGCCCTGGTCAATCGCGCCAACGTAGCTTGCGTTGCTATTCGCCATGATGGATGTTCTAGTCTGTCGTGCGCCGAACACAATCGCTGGCGCTACGATTCGAATTGCCGGTATTCGTAGGGCTGGCCGGTAGGCCGGTCGAATTCCCGCGTACCTAATCCGACCAACGCTGCGGAGTTCGATCCCAGCGTTGCGGCTTGAGCGCTTTGAGCAGGCTTGCGTCAAGCGGCCCGGCATCGCTGGTCGCCAGATTTTCCCGCGCGTGCCGCGGCCGCCGCATCCCGACGATCGTCGTGCTCACGTCAGGATTCGAGAGGATGAAGCGCAGCGCCATTTCCGGCATCGTCATCGTCCCCGGCAGGATTCGCTTCAAGATCTCCACCCGCCCCACCGTCTTAGAAAGATTTTCCGGTCCGAAATATCCGGAGCGCCAGTCGTTCGCGGGAAATGTCGTGGTGGCTGTCAACCTTCCGCCGAGGCTGCCTTCATCGAGCGGAACTCGCGCGATCACTCCGATGTCGAGCGCGCGGCACGCGGGAAACAGATTGTCTTCCGGCGCTTGATCAAAAATGTTGTAGATCACTTGTACCGTGTCTACGAGCCCGGTGTGTAGCGCCTTGATTCCGTTGTCGGGTTCCCAACGGTTCAGGCTCAGTCCGAAATATCGGATCAGGCCATCCTTCTTCAATTTTTCCACCGTTTCACGAAACTCCGGCTCGCCGGTCCAGCTATCGTCCCAAACGTGAAATTGCAGCAAATCGATCGCATCTGTCCCAAGTTTCTCGCGAATCATTCGGGCATTCTCCAGGACGTGCCCCGCTGGAAAGACGTCTCTGTATTTGTACTTGGGCAATGCGGGCCATTTCCCGTTTAGGGGAGGAACTTTCGAGGCTGTGTACAGGCGCTTCCCGCGATTTTTCGCGAGGATTTTGCCGAGGAGAGCATCGCTTTTCCCATCGCCGTAAGCCCACGCCGTATCGAAGAAATTGCAGCCGAGATCAACCGCCAATTGCATCGCCTCGAGCGATTCCTCATCTTCAGAACCGGTCCAGCCGCTCATCCCCCAAAGCCCGTGGCCGATTTCGCTGACGTTGAATCCGGTGCGCCCAAGTCTGCGATATTTCATGGAATACCCTCGCGACCAGCAGATTCAGATTAGATTTCGGTTGCCTGATGGAGCCGTGATTGGACACCACTCTTCTGCGGCCCGTTCGCGCAGGGGTTATATCACAGGCGTCGCGACGGGACGCGAGGCATTTCTTGTTTGCAGTCTTGTCAGGAAAATTCGAGATTAGCGCGCAGCGGTGAATGCTGAGACGGGGAGGGATCTTGCCTGCGAGAGGACAGCGTCGAGATTTTTCTTCACAGCGACGGCATCGGCGCCAAGCCGCGCTTCCGTCATTCGCCGCGCGCTTTCCACGGTGTTCAATTCTTCTCCCGGCGTTGGCGCGAGCAACTCCTCGGCCCGGAGATAGCACGCAAATGCAAGCCGGCTGGGCAAGCCGTGCCGCGCCAGAAATTGCCCGTAGCTGAACCAGTCTACGGCTTCCGCGCGCGGATCCTTCAGTTGCTCATCGAGCGACAGCGCTTTTTGAAAGGCCACCGCGGCGTCGGCTGCTTCGCCCGCGGCGTCGAGAGCATCGGCGAGATGCGATTGCGCGAGGCTCTGATCCCGGATGTCACCGGCCTGCTCCGCGAGCGCGGCGGCCGAGCGATACTCCGTCAATGCCTGGTCAACCTGCCGCGTCTGGCGCAGCGCATCGGCCAGTTCGATCGTGACTGCCGCGCGCTGGCGAGGTGTCACGCTCGTTTCTGGAGGCCGCTCTCCATTCGGTGCTTCGGCGAGTTTCAGAAACGCCTCAAAATGCGTCGCCGCCGCGGCGAATTGCCTCGAGCGATCGAGCGCTTCGGCCAGATAGAGCTGCGCATTCGCCTGCGATTGGTCTACGTCAATTGCCCGCTCCCAGCTCTCAATGGCTTCGTCGCTGTGTCCCAATCGCGCCGCCAGCAAACCAAAATTCACGAGCGCGTCCGTGTTCTTCGGGAATCGCGCGAGCATTTGCCTGTAATGCTCGTAAGCTTCATCAAAACGTCCCGTTTCAATCAGCGCCCGTGCGCGGGCCTCCTGCACCGCCGGATTCGATGGATTCACTTCCACAGCGCGAGCGAGTGCGTTGAGCTGATCCTCCGCGCGGCCGGCCTTGGCGTCCGCGCGCGCGATCCGCATCTCCAGCGCGCTGTCGTAAGGATTCATGCTCGCCGCATTGAGAAGGTGCGGAAGATTCCCTTCGTCGGTCCCGGCGAAGTAGCGGACGAGGTCCACGCCGCCCACCAGAAAAAGCGCCAGCGCGACGGTCACGCGAAAGCCGTGCGCTCCGAAACTCTGCCCGCCAATCCAACTCGGCGTCGCGCTTCCGACAGCGGCTTTGCTGCGTTCTCGCTTGTCATTCCGCTCTTTATCGACCAGCACCGACGCAACGCGCGTATCGCGCAATTTCCAAATCGCGCCATCGAGCAAGAAATGATGAATGTTCACCAGCGCGGTGAAAATCAGGAAGCTGACCGTAAAGTCGTAATGAAATGTATAGCTCACAATCCACGGCCCGCAGATGAAAAGCGCGATGCCTCCGGCGATCAGCGTCGCGAAATACTTGCCCATGCGCCACGCCGCGCCTCCCGCGGCCACGGCTTCGCGCCGCGCATAGTAGCTGGTGATCCAGAGATATTGCGACGAATGCAGCACCGCAAGAATCCCGCTGCTATAGCGAGTCTGCGGCACGGCCGTGCGGTATCCAAGCTCGAGCGCCGTCGGAAGCACGAACCATAGAAATTGCGTGACGAGCAGCGTCAGCGGCGCCGTCATCGCGCGCCAGCCGGTGCGCATCGTCCATTGCGCGAAGACCCAGCCGCCGAGGCAAAAAAACAACACTCCTGACGCCACGCGCAGCGGCACCGATACGGCAAGCGGAAGCCCCAACGACAAAATCAGCGGATCGTTCGACGGCCCGGCGTTAAAACTCGCGAGCAGCATCACGTACGAAGAGATGAACGCGAGACGCAGCATGCGCCGCTCGACGTTCGTCACCGTGGCGCCGCCCCGCCGGACAAACATCATCAGCAGCCCGTAGTTCTGCCCTGAGTAATGCCACGGGCTCCAAAAAATGTAGAGGGTGAAGACCCACGGCACGAGGCGGAAATTGGCGTGCGCCAGAATCGCCGTCAGCGCAAGCAGCGCCGTGAGATGCAGCGTAAGAATCCGATATTTCTGGAATTCCTCGCGCGTGTGATACGCGCGATAAACCGTCGCCATGAAGTGCGGATAATTGAAGATCAGCGCGAGGAAGTAGAACCCGAGCGCCCAGCCGCGCGCGTGCGACGACGCCAGCCAGGCAAACAGAAGCAGCGGCGCCGACCAACCGCCGCAACCTACCAGCCAATCAAGCCACGGCGTGTAAATCCATTGCGTCTTGCCGGCCGTCGCGGCTGACCCCGCCGCCGACTTCGGCTCTTCGATTGTCGCGATTCCCGCCATCGCCAATTGATGCTAGACACCGCGTCCAATCCGGTCAACGCCACGAATCGCGCCCATGCGCTAGCGGTAAACTGTCGCCCGTCGCAGCATGACGCCGGCGGTCTTTCGCTCTTCGCTCGAGAATAGCTCGAAGTATCGTCGCAAAATCGAAGTGCAGGATGTAACGGCTGGTGGCTCGAATGCCTGAAACACGGTGGAGCGAAACTTGGAATCCGGCTCAGGAGTAGGAGTGAAGAATATACGCGGTGAGTTTGGGGCGCGGCTTCAGAAACTCAAAGTCGCGCCCCTATCCCAGAAGAAGGAGCTACTTGTGGCCGAACCGGAAGACGAGGCCGCCGCCAAACGTGAGGTTATCCTGCCGCAGTCCGAGGAATTGCGACATCATGTAGTCCGCATTCAAGCGAACCGCGACTCTCGGACTCACCTTGATATCCACGCCACCGCCGGTAACCAGACCGAAATGGAACGATGACGCGGACGTTCCAACATAACCCGCGCTGCCCTGGACGATACCCAGCTGCACGCTCGCCCACGGTGTGATCGTATCCATCTTGCGATAGGAAAAAACCGGTCCATAGTTGGCTGTCACTGCAGAGACGTTGGTCCCTGATTCCGTGCCGCGGTAGCCGTTCACTTCCGCCCTGCCGCCGAACCAACTATTGTAGTTCTCGGTGATTGAGCCGCCGCCACCCTGCAGGCCGAAGCTACTTGTGCCGCCCGAATTGCCGAGGTTCGCGTAGAGGTAAGAGTACCCGCCGGCGACCTCCCATGCGGGAGTATCCTGCGCGTTTGCCGTCAGGCAGAAGAGGAACATCGCAGGAACCAGCCATACGAAACGTTTCATCTAGTTATCTCCTTAAGCGCGTTCGCGCTGCGCGACCCAAGTTTGTTCCGCGCTCCCACCGAAAAATGCGACCCCGCTGACAGTTTTTCTCGAACCGCTAATCGCCTATTAGAACGGAGCACTTACTCAGTTGACATTTATCGTAACCGAGGTTGTGGTCGTCAGTGAACCCGAAGTCCCGGTGACTGTGACCGTATATGTACCTGCCGGCGTTCCGTTGGGCACGCCCGCAGGGCCGCCGCCGCAAGCCGCCATCATGATCAGCATCGTCAGCAAGAAGCCCAACGCAGCCGCCGGTGCACGCCGCCCGCGCTGCCTGCTGGCCATCGCGATCATCAACATCAGTGCGAAAATCAGCGCGAACCAGCCCGGTCCGAAGTGCCGCACGCCGCCGAACGGATTCTGCCTCTGCGACGAAATCGGTGTAACGAACGTCCGCGCGCCCGTCTTGACTGTCAGTACGGCTCCCGCTGGGGTCCCTGTGCTCGGCAATACGATGGATGGCGAAACCGAGCAGCTTCCGCCCTGCGGAGCCGGGCCGCACGTGAGCGATACGGGGTTGGAGAACCCCGCCACTGAACTGATCGTCAGTGCATAATTCGCGTAATTCCCTGCGGTCACGGTGGCTGATCCCGGTATCACCGCTACTGTAAAGCCCGGCGTTGCCGCCAAGCCGTTCCCGCTCAAATTCACAATCTGCGGGCTGCCCGGCGCGCTATCCAGAATTTGGATTGACGCGCTCTCTGCTCCTCCGACCGACGCAGTGAAGACCACCGAAATCGTGCACTGGCCGCTCGCCGCCAAAGTGCCCGTGCAGGTGGTGGTGGCCGCAAAATCGCCGGCGTTGGCGCCTGTCACCGTGATGCTCGAAATCGTGACCGCTGTCGTGCCCGCGGTAAGCGTCACTGATTCTGGCGCGCTCGCCGCTCCGATATTTTCATCGGGGAAAATCAAACCCGCGGGGGTGACTACAAGGCCAGATCCCGTGCTGATCTTCGAGATGAACGCGTCGCAGTCTCCTCCATAGATCGGCTGCTCCGGATTCGCCAGTGGGAAGTCTTCAGAGCAAGTCTGGCCCGCGACATACGCGTTGCCGCTCGTGTCCACGGCGATTCCGTTTCCATTGTCGGTGTTTGTACCGCCGAGATACGTCGAGTAAACGAGAGTCGAACCCGTCGGATCGAGTTCGGTGACGAAAGCGTCGTCGTTTCCGCCACCGTACGCCGGCTGAAATACTCCGGCCGTCGTCGGATAGTCCGTCGAAACCGTCGAGCCGGTGACGTAAGCGTCCCCACTCGTATCGACCGCAATTCCTGCGCCCGTATCGGCGAGCGATCCGCCGATGTACGTAAAATAAATGAGCGACGCCGCCCCCGATCCTGCGGGGTCGATTTTCGCGACAAATACGTCGCCTTCGCAATTGCCCTGCGCATCCAGGTCGCAATTCGCTTGAAAAGCTCCTGCCGGGACCGCGAATCCCAGCGTCGCAGCGGTCGAGTTCGATGCGCCAGCGACGTACATATTCCCCAGGGCATCAATCGCTACTGCATTGGCGCGATCCAGTGCGCTGCCGCCCAGAAGTGTTGAATACACCAACGACGCGGCACCGACTGCGCGAGTGTTCACTTCCGCCGCGAACGCGTCGCCCGCTCCTTCGTTCGTTGATTGCAGCGCACTTGCGCTTACTGGAAAATTCGTCGAATACGACAGTCCGGCCACATACGCATCGCCACTGTTGTTGACGGCCACGCCGTAGCCGGTGTCCTCGTTATTTCCACCCAGATACGTCGAGTAAAGGACGCTGGAGCCCGTCGCGCTGATCTGCGTTAGATAGGCGTCCGTCGTTCCTCCACCGAAAGCTGTCTGCGCGCCATTGACGATCGGGAACGGAGGAGGCCCCGTGGCAGGCGGCGTAATAGTGACCGTCGGCGTTCCATTCGGTCCCGTCTGCCCCGTCACGTACGCGGTGCCGTTGAGATCGACGGCGATCGCATAACCGATCACGTTTTCGTATTCACCGAGGAATCCGGAATAGTCGATGTCGGAGCCGGCGACGTTAATCTTCGCGACGAAGGCGTTTTCAACAATCAAACCTTCCGAGTTATAGGTGGCACCGCACTGACCATCCCCGCCGCAAAGCGTATTGAACGACCCTGGCGTAACTGGGAAATCCGGCGAAAGCGTCCCACCGGTTACATACGCGCTTCCGAAAGTGTCGACAGCAATGCCGTTCGCAACATCGTCGGAGGAGCCGCCAAGATAAGTCGAATAGATCAGCGACGAACCGTCCGCGCTTAGCTTTGCAATGAATGCATCCTGCGGAAAGTCATGAGAACCGCCATCGTTCGGCTGCAGCGGGTGCGCCGTCGGAAAATTCGTCGAAGAAGTTCCGCCGGCCACGAACGCCGTGCCGTCCGGCGCAACCGCAATCGCGTTGGCGCCATCGATCGCGCTTCCGCCAAGATATGTAGAGTACGCAAGGATCGGATCAATCACGAGCGGGCGCGTCCGATCGTACTTGCCCAATTTCACCACGACGCGGTTGCCGTCTTTCACCACGAAATCAGCCGTGACGAATAGTTTCGTTCGGCCGAACTCCTGATATGCAACTGGCTTGCGCAGGCTCATCTCGCCGCACTTCGCGCTCAAGCCGATGTCGCCGGTGGAATCCGCCGTAATCTTTTGAACGCCTGAGAACGCGAGTTCGATGGCCCTTGGGTCCGCTCCCGGCGCGACAACGAAGTCATATTCCAACTGGCGCTGATTGCCGTAGTAAACGAGATCAATTCCAGGGTAAACGCCCGAATCGCGCACCGCGCGATAGTTCGGAACATTCGTGTGCCACTTCGAACGATCGTTTCCGATCAGGTAATTGCTCTTGCCGGGCAGCTCATCAACCGCCGAAAGCTTCGCCTTCGCGTTCGCCCCCGTCAGATTCATTCGCAGCGTGTCGCGCTTCGCGCCCTGGCGCATCGCAAACACGGCCTCAGCCGGCGTCAGGAAAAGCGTGTAGCCGTTGCCGCGCGCAAGAAATTTCACCGCGTCGGCGGTCTGGCCATAATTCGGTTCGAAGGCCAGCGGCAATTTGCCGTAGCTCTCTTTGACAGCGCTTGAATTCGAAAGGCTGGTTTGCGCGGGATTTTGAGCGGCGGTGCCGATAGACATGGGCCTCGCGATTGCAACTGATGCTTCCGTCCGATGGACGCGCGCGGACGTGTTGAGAACCAACGCTCCGGCCGCGCAAGCCAGCGCGCCAAGCGCCGCCATCCATCGCATCGAAATTCGGGAATCCATCGAGGTCCACTGCTTTCTCATGAGCATCCCCTTCTAAGCCTAAAATGGCAAAAAACGCGATTTAGCTCTCGCCCCTTAAACACCAAGCGGGCAAAAAGCACTCGCAAATCTCCTGGCCCGTACGTCGAACGCTGGCACCCCAAGCGCGCATAAGACCGTGCACGTACGATTCCAATCCAGGAACAACCCGGACGGCTCAACTGGCGGTCAATTTACTCATTCTTAAGAACATACTGAGAACCCGCTTTCGCCGTCCGAACCATGCCCAGTACGAGGAAAATCCTTGCCTACCCATGAAGAACGCATTGTCCTCGACGGCTCATTCGTTGCCTCGCCCCTTGTTTCGTCGCAAACGTAAGTGTCTCAAAAAGTGTACTCACGGTTCGGATTTTGTTATCAGATGTTCACCTTTAATCAGTGACTTGTACGAGCGCCCATGCAGCACAGGATGCCATCGAAAATCGAATATTTCTCTGCTGTGAATGTTACTGACGGCGGAGAGTCTCGGCGATTTCGCCCGCGATCTGGCGCGCTCGAGCGAGGTCTTCGGGATTGAGGCTGATGGCGGCAACGCGCGCGTGGCCTCCGCCGCCATATTTTTCAGCGAGCGTGGCGAGATTCACGTCCGCGTCCGTTTCTTTCCACGGATTCGTTCCGATCGAAACTTTCGCGCGCGTGGGCGAGGCGCTCACGCCGACCGAATACAAGCATTCGGGATGCAGATAATAAGGAATGAATTTGTTGTAGCCTTCCAGATCCAGATCGCTCACGTCGAAAAAAATCACGCCGTCTTTTGCCTGGCCTCGTTCGCGCATGATTTCGATCGAGCGCTGGTGCCGCTCAAGCAGCGGCCCCAGATGCTTCGCGACAATTGGAAGCTGAATCATTTCGGCCAGCGAAATTTGAGCGAGATACGGAATCAATTTCGGAACGAGATCGGGCTCGGGCGCGGCTTCGATCACCAGCGCCAGTTGCATCGCCGGTTCTTTCAATCCCACCGCAATTTCCGGTGACGCGAATTGCGCTCCATCAATGATGTCGCCCCAATGAATGAGTTCGGCGAGCGGCTTGGCGTCGAACCCGAATTTCTCCGACGCGATTGTCGCCAGGAATTTCGTGCAGGATTTGTATGTCGGATCGTAGAATTTTTTCCCGGAGCGATCAGCGCGAAAGTTCTCCGCGTCGGCCGGCGTCAGGAATGCGCTCTGATGATGATCGAACCACCACGTCAGCCGCGGCGAGCTCGAATATTTGAAATCGACGATTGCGTTTTCGTCGCCGTCGAACACATCTTCCTCAAATGGCTTCGAGGCCTTGTGAGTCATGCCCGTATAGCGAAATTCGGCCTTCGCGTCCATTCGCTCGCGATAGAACCGCGAAAAAATCGCCGCCGACGACGCGCCGTCGAAGCACTTGTCGTGGAAAAAAACTCGAACGATCACTCTCGCTCCCGCGGCGGCATTCTCTCAGCGCGCCATCGCCTACTGCGTAAAACCAAAAAGAATGGACATACGTCGCGGGAAAGTCAAGGGCCAACCGGAAATGCGAAGAATCGCAAGGCGAGGTATGAACGGAAATCCGTTCTGACGGGTTCACTTCAGAGCCTGGAAGCCGCCGCCTCCGGGTCCGGCTAGTGATTCTCGGGAGCGTGGCCAACGATAACGAGCCCCATCACCGTCGGCCCTGGACTTGCCGCTCCCGCCGGAACTCCGGCGCGAAAGAACAACACCCAGAAATCGCCCTCGGCGACATGTGTTATCGCAGGAATCGCCACGGGCGCGGCTTCGGCAGGCACCAAACTCAAAATTGCCGGATGCGTTGTCCCTGTTGTTTTTCGGCTCGCGTCAAGAAGATCGCTCACTTTCATCGCCGCCGGTGAAACATCAACACTCGACGGAACCAGAAGCAGAAAATCCCGAAACGGCGCAGTACCCTGATGATTTCCGTCCACGGGCTGCAGCGCGTATCGGAGCGTGTAGACGCCGGGTTTGACGTCTTGATTGCGGTAATCGTTCGCATCGCCTTCGTAGCGGATGGCGCCGATGAGCGTTCCCTCGGCAAGCTGCGGGAAGGCGATCCCCATGCCCCGGTTCAGCATCGCGGCAGGAGGAATTTCTCTTCGAAGCCAAAGATGGCAGAAGCTACCATTCAAGCCGGTCACGTGCAGCGAATCGGGAGTCAGCGTCTCTCGCACCATCTGGCTCAA
Organism: uncultured Acidobacteriota bacterium; assembly: GCA_963838705.1. Lineage (GTDB taxonomy): Bacteria > Acidobacteriota > Terriglobia > Acidiferrales > UBA7541 > Palsa-147. The sequence goes on from CAWIRU010000009.1 coordinate 1,361,396, forward strand.
TTCCTGAGGCGGCGGCGCGTCTGAAGATTGCAGCTTGTACGAAGCATCATCGGCGCCGGCGCGCCACGCAACCAACAGGAAAGCAACTGACGCGATCAGAATCGACGCCGCAAGAACGCGCGATCGCAATGCGAGTCGCGACGACATTTCATTCATCTCGTTTCGTCCGCGAGCCGGGTGGATCGGATTTTCGCCAAACGTCTCTGCGAGGCGCGCCTATTTCACTACGTTGGATGATTCCCGCGTCGTTTGGTTCCACGATTCAATTCCACAATTGCCGCACTTCGCACGGCCGCGCGGCGATTGCGGTGCGGATTAACATCACGTTTGACGATTGCGATTCCCCTTGCGAAGGAATGGTCCGGGCTATTCCACGAACTCTCAAGCCACGTGCGCCATCAACCTCGATCACCAATTCCCCAGGCTCATCGGCCAGGGCCTCGGAATAGCGATCGTCATCAGCACAAACCCGATGAGCGCCATATTCTTCGTGAAATTGACCCTCTCGGCCATTTTCGCCATCGGCTCCTGAACGGCCCAGAAATTGTGCATGCCGAAGGAAACACCCAGCAGGAATATCAGCAGCAACATCGCTCCGATCGTCGGGTGATAGCCGAGAAGTAGGCTCGCGCCTCCTAGCAAGAGAAGCAAACCCGTCCCGCCGACGGCAAGTTCAGGCGCTGGCGTCCCTTTGCTCTTCGCGTAACCAGCCATCATCTTGAGCTTTGCGAAGTGATTGAAGGCGCCCATGAGAAAATACCCGCCCGCGATGATTCGTCCTGCATAAAACAGGTAAAGATAAGCGATATCCACGCCCCCTCCTTGAAATCGCGCAATCGAGATCCCGAACTTGATTACCCGACGGCCAGCAATATACACCCGGCCACATTCACGCGCCGCAATTCGTCGCGCCGGCATCCTGCCGGCGTTTTTCTGCACCAAGTCCGGCATCGTGGCGCGGGCATCCTGCCCGCGATTCTCCGCTCGCAAGCCGCCTCTCCGAACGCAAGCCGATGTTTTCATTCAGCAAGCCAACTTCCCCAATCACTCCGCCTCTTCCATCTTCTCCGCAATCTCTAGCATCTTCACCACGCTATTCCAATTTCTACCCGTCCACGGTGTCTTCAGCGCTTTACTCAAAGCCACCCAAGGCAACTTCGACCGCCCCTGCCCGTTCGGGAAATAAATATAGAGCTCGCGCCCATCCACCCGCAGATCGTCAGGCTCAGTCTTGATCCGAAGCACATCCGCGCGCGCTTCCGCTCCCGGATCGCTCGCGAGAAACGTGACAAGCAATTTGCTCGGCTCGATGCCGCGCCGCTTCGCAAACGGATTCCGCTCAGTCACGTCTCTCATTTCCGCGGCCGTCCGGCAAATCACATCCGGAGAGCAGCTAAATTTCCGCTCGATCCCGCCCCGCACGCGCTTCGTCAGCGCATCAAGGTCTCGCTCCTCCGTCCTGAAAATCACATTCCCGCTCTGCACGTAAGTCTGCGCATCGAGCAGCTTCAACGACACATACAGCGCCCGCAACTCTTCCATCTTGATCTTGTTGTGGCCGCCAACATTCACGCCACGCAGCATCGAAATGATCACAGCCATAACGCGCTCGAGTATACGCTCGCGGACGCCACCGCTAGCCCGGCTTCGTAGTCCTGCGTTGAGTACTAAAACTCTTACAGACGGCGCACTTTCGCACTCACCAACCGCGTGCTAGCATTTTTCTGAGTATACAATGCGGCTCGCTGGCACCATCGAAACCGCTCTCGCCCCGGCCTTCCGGACGCGCCGGCTAATCGAACAGTGCCCATTTCTAACCGGGACACCAAAACAATTAGAAATCGCCGCAACTCACACAAAACAAACAACGGGAGTCAGTTCTAACCGGGACACAAATACTGGGTGTTCAAAGTCACGCGGAAGCTGTTTCGCCGGTCAAATCGCGGAGGGCTTCGCCGAACGCGCGGGTGTGCCGGTCCACGTCGGCCTCAGAAGTTGCCGGCGACATCAACGCCATATTGTGGAACGGCGTCAACAAAATCCCGCGATTCAACGCGTGGAGATGCAGGAATCGCTCGAGAGGAAAATCCATTGCCGCCGCGGCTTCGGATCCGTTTCGCGGCGCGGTCGCACGGAACTGGTATTCCGCGCGGCAACCGAGCCGCGTCACGTGCCACGGCATCTTCGCGCCGAGAATCGCGCTCGCCACGCCGCGCTCGAATCGCTCGGCCATCGGGATCATTCGCGCGAAAGCTTCGGGAGTGAGAACACTTTCAAGAGTCGCGCGCATCGCCGCGAGAGACATCGCGTTGCCCGCGAGCGTCCCGCCGATCCCGCCCGTATCGCAATCCTCGATGTGAATTTTATCCACGATGCGCCGCGCGATTTCGGCGGTGAAGCCGTACGCCGCCGCCGGAATGCCGCTCGCCAGCGGCTTGCCGATCACAAACATGTCCGGCTCGAGATTGTGTGCGCGCGTGTAGCCGCGGGGTCCCGCGCAGATGGTATGCGTCTCATCGAGAATCAGAAGCGTTCCAGTGCGGCGCGTCAGTTCGCGCAACGCGGCGTGAAAGCCGGGATCGGGATGAATGATTCCGACATTCGTCATCGCAGGCTCGGCGAGAACGCACGCGACGTCGCGCTTCGCGAGCGCTTTTTCGAGCGCATCGAGATCGTTGAACTCCACGACGCGCGTCGTCTCGGCGGGATTCACCGGCGGCCCAATATTTCCGCGGCGCGGCACCACGGCGCCGTTTTCGAGCGTGGCGAAGGATTCATCCACCGTGCCGTGGTAGCAATAATTGAACACGAGCACGTACGGCCGCTCGGTCACATGCCGCGCGATACGAATCGAAAAGCGATTGGCATCCGTCGCCGTCAGCGTGAATTGCCAGTAAGGAAGCCCGAAGCGCCGCGCCAGCTCTTCGCCCATCCAGATCGACTCTTCCGTCGGCAGCATGAACGTGATTCCGCGGCGCGCCTGCTCGGCAATGGCATCGGTGGCAGCATCGGGCGAATGGCCGGTCATCGCGCCGGTATCGCCGAGGCACAGGTCCACATACTCGCGGTCGTCCACATCAATAAAGTGGCTGCCGTGCGCTTCGGCGACGAAAACCGGGAACGGTCCGGCCCATTTCACCATCCAGTTCATCGGCACGCCGCCAAGCAGCGAAGCGCGGGCGCGGTCGAAAAGCGCCTTCGAATTGGGATGTTCGGCGGCGAAGCGGTTGGCTTCGTGTTCGGTGAGCGCGGCGAGGCGCTGGCGGTCAATGATGCGCATGTCGAGAAATCGTGAGGGCGAAGCCATCCGAAACTAGCGCAAATCCTTGAGGATTTCGCGCGCGGCATTGTAGCCCGACGCGCCCGTGAGCCCGTTGCCGGGATGCGTGCCGGAGCCGCAAAGATACAGGCCGCGAATCGGCGCGCGGTATTCGGCGAATCCGATCAGCGGCCGCGCGATAAAAAGCTGATCGAGCGACATCTCGCCGTGGAACGGGTGCCCGCCGGTGAGCGAGTAGGTGTCTTCGAGATCCGCCGGCGTGAGGACGCTGCCCCCGATAATTTTGCCGGGAAGATCGGGTGCGTATTCGGCGAGCGTTTCGACCACGGCGTCGCCGAGCGCATCGCGCTGGCTATCCCAATCGCCCTGCTTCAAGCGATACGGCGCGAACTGCGCATAGATCGACATGACGTGCTTGCCCTGCGGCGCGACCGATGGATCCAGAATTGAAGGAATCATCACGTCCAGATAAGGCCGCCGCGAAAATTCGCCATACTTCGAGGCATCGAACGCGCGCTCGAGATAATCAATGTCGGGGCCGATGTGAATGCGGCCGCTCAGCGCAGCCGTGCCGTCATTCATCGAGAGCGCCTGCGCCGTGGAAAAATTGCCTAGCGCGGTGAACGAAGGCAGCGCGTCGAGCGCGAGATTGATTTTCGCGACGGTGCCGTTCGCGCGGAAATTCCGCATCTTCACGACGAAGCTCGGTGCGAGATGCACGGGATCAATTAGTTTGAGAAACGTGCGGCGCGGGTCGGCATTCGAGATGACCAGCTTCGCGGAGATCTCTTCCCCGCTCGCGAGCACGACGCCCACGGCAGCGCCATTTTTCACGGAAATACTTTGCACTTCGGCGTCCGTGCGAATTTCGGCGCCGGCTTCGCGCGCCGCCGCGGCCATCGCCTGCGTCAAAGCGCCCATGCCGCCGCGCGGAAATGCGGCCGAGCCTGCTGGATGCGGATCGGCCGCCGCCCGCAGCAGAAGAAGTGCGGTGCTGCCGGCCGACCACGGCCCGAGCGCCGCGCCGGAAATTCCGCGTGCTGCAACCGCGGCGCGCAAAAGTTCCGTCTCGAAAAATTCGGACGCGAGATCGGCGACCGCCATCGGCCCCCAGCGGATCAGCCGCATCATGTCTTTCTTGCCGAAGTTGCGAAGGTTGCGGCCGAGCTTCAGATAATTCCAAAGCTCGTCGGCGGAAGGTTTGTCGATGTCAGGTGGCGTCATCATCGTGAGCTGGCGAAGAAGCCCGCCGTAGCGCGCGAGCGCTTCCTGAAATTCGACGTACTTCGCCGAATCTTTTTTCGAGAAGCGGCTGATTTGCTGAACGGAATCGCCGGTGTTCGAATGCAGCAGCAGGCCGCGTCCGTCGGGCGAAAGCGCGAAGAGCCGCACGGCCGGTTCGATCATCGCGAGCCGGTGCCGTTCGAGCTGCATTTCTCGCGCAATTTCAGGTAGCAGCGGTCCAGCCGCGTGCGCGAGCGTCGAAACTTTGAAGCCGGGAACGAATTCGTCCGTAACCGCCGCGCCGCCGACTACCGATCGGCGCTCGAGAACGAGCGGCTTGTGACCGGCCTTCGCGAGATAGAACGCCGTGACGAGGCCGTTGTGCCCCGCGCCGAGAATGACGATGTCGCGTTGCGGCGCCACGGCTATCGCGTCCCCTTGTCTTTCAAAATTTCAAGCGCCGCCAGTCGCCCCGGCGCGCCCATGATTCCGCCGCCGGGATGCGTCGCCGAGCCGCACATATAAAGGTTGCGAATCGGCGTGCGATACCGCGCCCATCCGGCAACGGGACGCAAAAAGAAAAGCTGCTCGAGAGAAAGTTCGCCCTGAAAAATATTTCCTTCGGTAAGCCCGATCGAGCGCTCGATATCGAGCGGCGTGATCACCTGGCGGCCGATGATGATGTTTTTCAGATTCGGCGCGTGCTCGCTGATCGTATTTATCACTGCGTCGCCGAAAGCGTCGCGCTGCTCGTCCCAGTTCAAGCCGGGCTTCAATTTGTACGGCGCGTATTGCACGAAGCAGGAAAGAACGTGCTTGCCCGGCGGCGCCACGGAGGGATCGGTGAGACTCGGAATCACCATATCAATGTACGGGCGGCTCGAAAATTCGCCGTACTTGGCCTGATCGTAGGCGCGCTCCATGTATTCGACGCTCGGCGAAATGGACATCGCGCCGCGCAGATGGCGGCCCGCGCCGGGAAGTGATTTGAATTCCGGCAGCCCATCGAGCGCGAGATTCACTTTTCCGGACGAGCCGCGATATTTGTAGCGGCGAACTTCTTCGAGGAAATCGCCAGGAAGCTCGCTCGAATCCATGAGCTTCAAAAATGTGAGATTGGGATCGAGGCTGGAGGAAACGACGGTCGCGCGAATTTCTTCGCCGGTATCCAGAACGACGCCTTCGGCGCGGCCCTCTTTGACGAGAATTCGCGCGACTTGCACTTCGGTGCGAATCTCGGCTCCTGCTTCGCGCGCCGCGTCGCCGATGGCATTTGAAATCGCGCCCGTTCCGCCGCGGCTGAAACCCCACGAACGAAACGCGCCGTCGATCTCGCCCATGTAATGATGGAGCAAAACGTAGGCTGTGCCCGGTGAGCGCACGCCGAGAAAAGTTCCAATAATTCCGGACGCGGACATCGTGGCCTTGAGAACGTCGGTCTCGAACCACTGATCGAGAAAATCCGTCGCGCCCATGGTCATGAGTTGCACGAGGTTGTAGCGGTCCTCGTGATCGAGCGCCTGAAATCGCCGGCCGAGGAACAGAAGTTTTTTCAGCTCGCGTGGATCGAGCGATGTTGGATCGGGCGGGACCATGCCGAGAATCGGCTTTACGAAACGGCACATCCGCACCATTTCCTTGCCGAATTCGTCGTAGGCTTCCGCGTCGGTTTTGGAGTGTCGCGCGATTTCACGGCGCGTCTTCGAGTGATCGTTCACGCGCCAGAGATAATCGCCATTCGGCATCGGAGTGAAGGTGCCGTCGAGCGGAAGAATTTCGAGGCCGTGGCGCGGCAAATCGAGATCGCGAATAATTTCCGGACGAAGCAGCGAGACAACGTAGGAAAAAACGGAGAATTTGAAGCCCGGAACAATTTCTTCGGTGACTGCGGCGCCGCCGAGGACGTGGCGCTTCTCCAACACGAGAACTTTGCGCCCGGCGCGCGCGAGATACGCGGCGTTCACAAGGCCGTTGTGGCCGCCGCCGATGACGATTGCGTCGTATTGAGTTGGCATGGGGAAAAGCCGCGCGACGATTCGAGCGCGAGGCTCGTTCGAAGCCGTGATATTTTACAGGCCCCGGCGCTTCGCGCCAACAAAGAAGCGTGCGTCGCATTGAGCTATAGTCACGGCCTCGCACCGATGCAAATTTTCGATGACGCGACGGCGCAAGGTTTCGCTTCGCGTTGTGTTGCAGGAAGAGTGCGGCGAGCACTATAATTTGCGGGCTTCAGACGGAACCGTGAGCGAAAATCCGGCCCGCCTTCCGGCGAGCCCTACGGGTGCTGTGATATTGATTCGGCCGGAATTGCGTGGATTGCTGTCGCCGTCTGAAATATTCAGCGTGACGCTCGAACGAATGCGGAGCAAGGAGAGAACGTGCCGATCGGAACTGCTGTACACGACAGGACTTTGCGGCTCTGCGAAAGCCTGAACTACCGCGAATGGTCCGGCTACTACACGGTTAGCGTGTACGAAATGCACCACGAGCACGAGTACAACGCGATCCGCAACGCCGCCGCGCTGATTGACGTCACTCCTCTCTTCAAATATTTCGTCTCGGGCAAGGACGCGACGAAGTTCGTAAACCGCGTGATCACGCGCGACATCAACAAAGTAGCTGTCGGGCAAGTGATTTACTGCTGCTGGTGCGATGAAGACGGAAAAGTAATTGACGACGGCACGATCTCGCGGCTCACGCAGGATACTTACCGCTGGACCGCGGCCGATCCGAGCTTGCGCTGGTTCGAGCAGAACGCGCTCGGTCTCGACGTTAACGTCGAAGACATTACGGACCAGATCGCCGCGCTCGCCCTGCAAGGGCCAACGTCAGGCCGCCTGCTGCAGCGCGCCGCCACGCCCGACATCACGAATTTAAAATATTTTCGATTTACGCGCGGGAAAATCGGCGGCGTGGATGTGGACATTTCGAGAACCGGTTACACGGGCGATCTTGGCTACGAAGTGTGGATTCCGTGGGCCGAGGCCGGAACAGTTTGGGACGCGCTGATGGAAGCGGGACAGCAATTCGACATTCATCCAGCAGGAATGCTGGCGCTGGACGTGGCGCGAATCGAAGCCGGCCTCATCCTGATCGAAGCGGATTATTTCAGCAGCAAGAAGGCGCTGATCGAAGCGCAGAAATATTCGCCGTACGAAATCGGACTGGGGCGCCTGGTAGATTTGAAGAAGGAACATTTCATCGGGCGCGCGGCGCTCGAAGAAGAAAACCAGCGCGGCCCGAAGCGGCTTCTCATGGGCATTGACGTCAATTGGGACGACGTCGAACGGCAATTCGAGACCGTGGGACTCGCGCCGCAAGTGCCGAGCACGGCATCGCGCACGGCGGTGCCCGTCTATCGCGGCGGATTGCAGGTCGGCAAAGCAACTTCGAGCACGTGGTCGCCGACGCTCAAGAAAATGATCGCGCTAGCCAGCATCAATCGCGAGCACGCCGCGGCGGGAACCGAATTGCAAATGGAATTGACGGTGGAGGCGGTGCGGCAAAAGGTCCGCGCAACGGTGCGCGAATTGCCGTTCTTCAACCCTCCCCGAAAAACAGCGACTCCCATCACGTAGCGCCACGCTGGGGCGGCGGGCGCAAAGGACGGCAAGATGATTTACGACAATTCGCGGGCCTTCCGCGCCCGCGAGAGGCGCAATCCGGCCGCGCCCCTCAGAATCATTGAAATCATTTTCATTTTGTTCGCGGTTCTCGCCGCAGTTCCGGCTTCGACGTTTGCACAAGGAGCAGCGATGGGAAAGTGCCCACCGGAAACGCGCAAGGACGACGTGGTCGAAACGATCCACGGCGTCAGCGTCGCGGACCCGTATCGCTGGCTTGAAGACCAGACGAGCCCCGAAACGCGCGCGTGGATCGAAGCCGAAGACAGGTGCACGTCCGCCATTCTCGACGCCGTGCCGGGCCGCGCGGAAATCGCGAAGCGGCTTTCGGAGTTGATGAAGGTCGAATCCATCGGATCGCCGCGCGAGCGCCACGGCGTTTATTTTTTCTCGAAGCGCGCGCCCGATCAAGATTTGTACGTCATTTACAAGCGCGACGGCCTGCACGGCAAGGATGAAGTTCTGATCGATCCGCATTCTCTCAGCGCGGACCATTCGACGAGCGTGGGCCTGCTGGACGTCTCAAGCGACGGCTCGCTTGCGGCCTATAACGTTCGCGCCGGCGGGCAGGACGAAGTCACCGTGCATTTCCTTGACGCGAAGACGGCAAAGGCGCTGCCGGACGAATTGCCGCACGCCGACTACTTCAGCCTTTCGATCGAACCCGACAATCGCGGCGCGTACTACACGCGCATGACGCCCGATGGCCCGCGCGTAATGCACCACGTCCTCGGCACGGATGCGAAGACAGACACCGAAATTTTCGGCAAGGGCTTCGGAACCAACAAAATCATCGCGCAGAAGCTTTCCGACGACGGCCGCTACCTCGTTATTGAAGTGATCTACGGATCGGGGAGCACGCGATCGGAAATTTACGTGCAAGACGTGAAAAGCGGCGAACCCGTGAAGGCCATCGCGAACGATCTGGATTCGCTCTTCTACGGGGATATCGAAGGCGGCGCGCTCTACGTCTTGACGAACTGGAAAGCGCCGCACTGGCACGTCTATTCGGTGGATCTGAAAAATCCGGCGCGCGATGCGTGGACCGAAATCATTCCCGAGTCGGACGCGAGCATACAAAACTTCGGCCTCTATGGCGGCAGGATTTTAGTCGAGTACGTCCGCAATGCAACCTCGCAATTGCGAGTCTTCGAAACGAACGGCAAACCCGTGCGTGACGTTCCGCTGTGGTCACTCGGCTCGGTGAGCGGAACAACGGGACGATGGGACAATGGCCTGACATTTTTCAATTTCGAATCGTTCAATCGGCCCGCCACGATACTTTCCTACGACATGAAAACGGGAAAACTCGACACGTGGCAGAAATCCTCGGTTCCGATTGACAGCGAGAAATACACGGTCGAGCAGGTGTGGTACGAATCGAAAGACAAAACGCGCGTGCCGATGTTTCTCTTTTATAAGAAGGGACTCGTGCGCGACGGCGCGAGGCCGGTGTTCCTGACGGGTTACGGCGGATTCAACGTGAGCAATACGCCGGTGTTTCGCCCGCTCGGCGTCGTCTTCGCGGATCAAGGCGGGATTTACGCGCTGGCCAATCTGCGCGGCGGCGGAGAATTCGGCGACGCATGGCATCACGCCGGAATGATGGAGAACAAACAAAATGTATTCGACGATTTCATCGCCGCCGGAGAATGGCTGATCGCGAACAAATACACAAGCTCGACGAAGCTCGCGATCGCGGGCGGAAGCAACGGCGGATTGCTCGTGGGCGCGGCGATGACGCAGCGGCCCGATTTATTTCAGGCTGTGGTCTGCCTCTATCCGCTGCTCGACATGGTCCGATTTCATAAGTTTCCACCCGCCTCGTGGTGGGTTCCGGAGTACGGATCATCGGATGACGCCACGCAATTCAAATACATTCTGGCGTATTCGCCGTATCAGAATGTCAAGGACGGCACAAAATATCCCGCGACGCTCTTCGTCACGGGCGACAACGATACGCGCGTGAATCCGTTGCACGCGCGGAAAATGGCCGCGCGCGTTCAGGCGGCGAATGTCGGCGACAACCCGATTCTGCTTCTCTACGACACGAAGTCGGGCCATTCCGGAGGCCGGCCGCTGAACAAGGAAATCGAGGAGAACACGGACATCCTCAGCTTTCTATTTTCGCAGCTTGGAGTGAACGCGAAGTAACGCAGGCACGTCGTGTCGGCGTCTAATGACACGGACAATCAAGGGGGCATTCAAGTGGGATTGATGAATCGCACGATTCTGGCGCGCGTGTGCGCCGCACTGGCATTTGCCGTCATTGCAAGCGCAGCGCAGGCCTCGCCCGAGCCGCCAGCGCTGGGCACAATCAAGCTGTGGGTGGATGCGACGCAAGCGCCGCAAAAAATTCTGCACGCCAAGGAAACGATTCCCGTTCACGGCGGCCCTCTAACGCTTTACTACCCGGAATGGATCCCTGGAGAGCACGCGCCGGATGGCCCGATCGCCAATCTTGCGGGGCTGAAATTCAGCGCGGGCGGAAAGGAAATTCCCTGGCGGCGCGATCTGGTGGATATGTTCGCTTTCCATCTCGATATCCCGGCCGGGGCGGATTCGCTCGACGTTCAACTTGATTTTTTGCTGGCCGCGCCCGCAACGGGATTTTCGGCCGGCGCTTCGGCCACCGCGTCGCTCGATCTTCTGAGCTGGAATCAGGTGCTCCTCTATCCGAAGGGCTACACGGCGGACGCGATCACGTTCGAATCGAGCCTCCGGCTGCCCGACGGCTGGAAATTCGGGACTTCCCTGCCGGTGGCGAGCCAGAGCGGAAGCGAGATTCACTTCTCGCCGGTATCGCTCGACATGCTGGTGGATTCGCCTGTGATTTCCGGGCGATTCTTCCGTGCGATTGACCTTTCGCCGGGCCAGACGCCGCCGCACGAAATTGATCTCGCGGCCGACAGCGCCGCTGCCGTTGCGATGCCGCCGGAGCTTCAATTGCATTTGCGAAATCTTGTGACGGAAGCGGGCGCGCTTTTCGGTTCGCGGCACTATCGCGATTATCATTTTCTGCTGACGCTCAGTGACGACGTGGCGCATTTCGGGCTCGAACATCACGAGTCCGATGATTCGCGGCTGCCCGAACGCTCGCTGATTGACGAAACCCTGCGCATTGACGGCGCCGGATTGCTGCCGCATGAATACGTTCACTCATGGAACGGCAAGTACCGCCGGCCCGCCGACCTCGCGACGCCCGATTTCCAACAGCCGATGAAAGACGATTTGCTGTGGGTTTACGAAGGACTGACGGAATATCTCGGCAACGTTCTCACAGCGCGTAGCGGACTTTATACGCAGCAAGAATATCGCGAGCACCTCGCCGATATCGCGTCAACGTATGAATACCAAGCGGGCCGCACGTGGCGGCCGTTGCAGGATACGGCTGACGCCGCGTCCCTGCTCTATTTCGCTGGTGGCGATTGGGAGAATTGGCGCCGCGGCACGGATTACTATGACGAAGGCGAGCTCATCTGGCTCGAAGTGGACACGAAAATCCGTCAGCTCACGCAGAACAGCAAGTCCATTGATGATTTTTGTAAGCTTTTCGAGGGAGGCCCGGGCGGAAAGCCGGATCTGAAGACGTACACTTTCGATGACGTTGTGGCGGGGCTAAACGCGGTCGCGCCATACGACTGGCGCACGCTGCTAACAACGCGGCTCACATCGCTCAGTCCGCACGCGCCTCTCGGCGGTATCGAGAACGGCGGATGGAAGCTCGTCTACACCGAAGCGCCGAATGAAATTGAAGCAGCCGGTGAAGAGGCCGGTCATCACCTGCATCTTCGCGATTCGGTCGGGCTGAGCGTCAACGAAGAAGGTGCGATTGGAGACGTGATTCACGGATCGCCCGCCTACAACGCGGGGATCGGGCCGGGAATGCACATCGTCGCGGTGAACGGCAGGCAATTTTCGCCGGAAGCATTGGGCGAGGCCATCGAGGCCGCGAAATCAAACTCGGAGCCGATCAGCTTGTTGCTCGCGAACGGAGCGTACGTGAAGACGTACGCGGTGGATTATCACGGCGGGCTGCGCTTTCCACATCTCGAGCGCGTGGAATCGAAGCCGGATTTGCTGAGCGATATTTCCAAGCCGCACGCGACGCAGTAACACGCGCCGAACTTCTATGGATCAACGCGAGCAAACGCCGTGGATGTCGGCCGACGAATACGGCCGGCAGATGCCGGACTTCACCGTTAATCTGCTGGTGAGGGACATCGCGAAGTCGATCGCGTTTTATCGCGATGTTCTCGGCGCCACCGTGCAGCATTCCGATCCGGATTTCGCGGCGTTTCGCGCGGGGCGGCTCGAATTCATGATTCACGTTGACCGCACGTACGAGAAGCACGCGTGGCATCCGGAACTGAAGAGCGGCGTGCGACGCGGGCTGGGCGCGGAACTGCGTCTATTTCACGTGGATCCCGACGAAGTGGAAAAGCGCGCGCGCGCGGCGGGCGCTAAAATCCTTCAGCCCACTCAGGATAAGCCGCATGGCTGGCGCGACGTCATTCTCGAAGATCCCGACGGTTACGCGTGGGCCATCGGCATTCCGAAATAATCCAAGCTAAATACTTTGCGACGCGCGACGGCTAGTAGCCTTCGCCGTCATCTGAGATCACGACTTTGCCGGCGAAGCGGCGATACGTAAAGACCGCATATCCGGTCGCAAGCGCCATTCCGAGAATCCACCATACCAAGCCGACCCGCAGGCCGTGCTCCGGCCCGCGCGCCGAAGCTACGGTGAGTCCGTACGCGGGATTCGTCGTGGCCGGCAGAACGTAGGGATAGAGGCCGGTTGCAGCGCTTGTCAGCATGCCGATGATGTAGGCGCAGGACGCGAGGAACGCAATTAGCTCGTCGCGCTGCCGCTCGAACCAGAACACGCCGAGAAGGCCCGCGACGGCGAGCACGGAGAAAATGAATCCCCAGGGACGCGCGCGCAAACCCAGCGCGAGTTGCGTCTGAAGCTTGAAGCTCGCGATCGTGATTGCGATGGTGAGTAACGCGACTAGCCACCACACTTGATTCGCCAGGCGTGAGGCACGGACTGATACTTCGCCGCTCGTCTTCAGTGCGACCCAAAGGCCGCCGTGCATGGTGAGAGCTGCGAGCGCGGCCACGCCGACGAGCACCGTATACCAATCCAGAATTCCCGCGTTCGCCCCGGGAAGAAAATTCGTCCACAGCGGCTCGAAGAATTTTCCGCTGGCGTCGAGCGGCACGCCGCGAACCACGTTGCCGAGGGCGGCGCCGTAAAATACGGCGAGCAGAGTACTCGACGCGCCGAAGACAACATCCCAAAATGCCGCCCAGAGCGGCGAGGCTACGTGGCTGCGGAACTCGACCGAAGTTCCGCGCAGGATCAGGAGCCACAGGACCATCATGAGAGGGAGATAGAAGCCGGCGAAGCTCGAGGCGTAGAGCCCCGGGAAAGCGAAATAGAGCACGCCCCCGCCCGCGAGAAGCCAGACTTCGTTGCCATCCCACACCGGGCCGATCGAGCCGATTACCGCGCGACGCTCGGTATCCGTTCGCGCAACCACGAGATGAACGATGCCCGCGCCGATATCGAATCCATCGAGGACCACGTACATGGCAAGCATCACAGCGACGATTGCGAACCAGATTGTCTCCATGCCGGCCTCCTCAATCCGCCGCGGCCGGTTGCGGCCGGGCAGGCGTGCCGGGCGCGGAATCATGTTCCGCCGGCCCTTCGTCAATTTCGCGATAAATCAGAAAGAGAAACAAGATGGCCAGGACTCCGTAAAGGCCGAGGAAGCCGATTAGCGTGAACCACGCGTTGCCCGCCGACACTTGCGTGGAAACGCCCGCGCTCGTCCGCATCAGGCCGTAAATCAGCCACGGCTGGCGGCCAACTTCCGCGGTGATCCAGCCGGCCGTATTGGCGATGAATGGAAATGGAAACGCGAGCATGAGAATCCAAAGCGTGGCCCGCGACGTGAATAGAGTTCCGCGATAGAGCTTGAAAGCCGCGAGCAGGAGTATCGCGACGAAAATCGTGCCGAGACCGACCATGATGTGATAGCTGAAATAGAGAAGCGGAATGTTGTCCGGCTCTTCGTTTTCCGGAAATGCGTCGAGGCCTTTCACTTCCGCGCTCCAGGCGCGATAGGTGAGGAAACTGAGCCCGTCGGGCACGATCATCGGATTGTCGAGGCGGCGCTTCTCCATATCCGGCTGGCCGAGAATGGCTAGCGGCGCTCCCGCTTCGGATTTGAAGAGGCCCTCCATGGCAGCGAGAGTGGGAGGCTGGTGCGCCGCGATCATCCGTCCCTGAATGTCACCAGTGGGAAAAAGTTGCGCGCCGGCAGCGATGACGCCGGCGACGACTGCCACGCGCAAGAAGAGCTTGCCGAATTCAGCGTGCCGTTGCGCCAGGATATAAAACGCTCCGACAGCGGCCATCACGAAGCAGCCTGTCTGCACGGCGCCCAGCATTGTGTGCGCGTACTGCGCAAGAGCCCACGGATTTAAAATGAGATCCCAAAAACTCGCGAGCGCGAACGATCCGTCCGGTTCAATCGAATATCCGACGGGATGCTGCATCCAGGCATCCGTCGCCACGATGAGATAGCCCGAGAGCCACGAGCCGGCGAACATCATCATGGAGGAAAGCCAGTGAAGTTTTGGGCCGAGACGCTTCTCGCCGAAGAGAAAAAGCCCGAGGAACGACGACTCAAGAAAAAATGAGAAGACGCCTTCCATCGCGAGGGTCTGGCCGATCACGCCGCCCGCCGATTTCGAAAACGCCGACCAGTTAGTGCCGAACTGAAATTCCATCGGGATGCCGGTCACAACGCCGAGAGCGAAACTGATTCCGAAAATCTTGCCCCAGAATTTCGCGGCCTGATTCCAACTGGCGTCGCCGGTGCGCAAAGCGATGGACTTCATGATGAAAATCAGAAGAGCGAGCCCCATCGTGAGCTGCGGAAAAATGTAGTGAAACGTCACGGTGAAGGCGAAATGGAGACGATGAACGAACAGTGCGTCCGCCAAGCGAGGACTCCTTTCCGGCAGAGCTTGCCAATCGGCGAAGTGTATCGCATTGCCGCGGAACTGAGTGTGATTCGCGTCACACGGAATCGTGGCGGAACGCGTTGCGTCCTGGCCCCGAATTTCGCCGCGCGGCTTGGAAATCACGCGCGAAAATGAGAACATCCAGGTTCTTTGCCGAATAACCGATAACATTGGGGCGAATCAATCCGGGAGGACAAGTCTTGCGCCTGAATCGCGTCTACACAATTTCTTTGGCAATTTTGCTTTTGAGCACCGCCGCTGCGGCACAAACTCCGAAGCGCGCTATTACTTTCGACGACATGCTTTCTATGCGCCGCGTGAGCGATCCGCAGATCTCGCCCGACGGAAAATGGATCGCCTACACCGTCGCCGTCGCTGAGAAGGAGGCCAATCGCACCGTTTCGGATGTTTGGATTGTCCCGGCGACGGGCGGCGATCCGCGGCAGATCACGCGCGGAGGAAGCGATCAGCGCGCGCGCTGGTCGCAGGACAGCAGGCGGCTCGCATTTCTCTCTGCGCGGAACGGCAAGACGGAAATCTATTGGATTTCGCTCGCGGGCGGCGAAGCTTCGCGCCTGACTTCTCTTTCGACTGAAGCGGACAACGAGCTTTGGTCGCCGGATGGCAAGACGATCGCATTCGTCTCGCGCGTCTATCCCGATTGCGCGGACGACGCGTGCAATGCGAAGCGCGACGCCGACAAGGCGAAGAGCAAAGCGCACGCGCGGATTTACACGAAACTTCTCTATCGCCACTGGAATCAGTGGTGGGACGGCAAGCGCAGCCACTTGTTCGCCGTATCCGCGGATGGCGGCGCGCCTCAGGATTTGACGCCCCGCGCCGACTACGATGTTCCACCGTTTAATCTGGGCGATCCGGAAGCGATCGGATTTTCGCCCGATGGGCAAGAACTCGCGTTCACGGCCAACACCGATAAGGACGAAGCCACAAGCACGAACGGAGACATCTTCATTGTTCCCGTGAAGGGCGGAATCGCGCCGAAGCGCATAACTGATAATCCAGGCAACGATTGGGGCCCGACTTATTCGCCCGACGGAAAATGGATTGCCTATCGCGCGCAACTCACGGGCGGCTTCGAATCGGATCGCTGGCGGCTCCTTATCTACGAGCGCGCAACGGGAAAACACATCAACCTGACCGAGGAATTCGACGAAGACGTTGCGGCTTTGAACTGGTCCGCCGACAGCAAGGCGATCTTCTTTCAGGCGGAAGAAAAAGGCGAGCTGCCGATCTATTCGATTGGCATCGCGGCCGGAAGCAAGCCAGCCAAGATTCTCGCCGACGGCTATTACGGCGAATTCGATATCAGCCACGACGGCCGCACGATCGCGTTCACACGCAGCAGCCTGGAATTTCCACCGGAAATTTTCGTTTCAGTGAATGACGGCCACGGCATCCGCGAGCTCACGCATCACAACGCCGCCGTCCTCGCGCAGCTCGACATGCCGAAGATGGAGCCCTTCTGGTATGCCGGCGCCGATGGCACGCAGATCGAAGCATTCGTCGTGCGCCCGCCGAATTTCGACGAAACGAAGAAATACCCGATGCTGCTTCTCGTGCATGGCGGCCCGCAGGTCCCGTGGCACGATGCGTGGGGCTACCGTTGGAATCCGGAAGTTTTTGCGGCAGCGGGATACGTCGTCTTGATGCCGAATCCGCACGGCTCGCCGGGCTACGGCTCGAAGTTCACCGAAGAAATCAGCAAGGATTGGGGCGGCAAGGTTTATACGGACATCATGGCCGGCGTGGAAGCCGCTGTGGCGAAATATCCTTTCATTGACGGCTCGCGCGTTGCGGCGGGCGGCGCTTCCTACGGCGGATTTATGATGGACTGGATCGCGACGCACACCGATCGCTTCAAGTGCATCGTCAGCCACGCGGGGCCTTACGATGCGCGCGCTATGTACGGCGCGACGGAAGAGCTGTGGTTCGAGGAATGGGAATACGGCGGAACACCGTGGGCGAATCCGGAGCTTTACGACAAATTTTCGCCCGAGAAAAATGCGGGGGCACTTGGGAAATTTAAGACGCCGACGCTCGTCACCGCCGGCGAACTCGATTTCCGCGTTCCGTATACCCAGGATCTCGAGTTCTTCACAGCTTTGCAGCGGCAGGGCGTTCCTTCGAAGCTGATGATTTTCCCCAACGAGGGCCACTGGATCCTCCAGCCGCAGGATAGCGAGCTTTGGTACAAGACGGTTGCCGACTGGCTCGCGATGTATTTGAAATAATTCTTAAGAAGATTCGCGATACGCTTTTCTGGATTTTGAAAATAGAAACGGGGCGGACAGAAATCCGCCCCGTTTTCAATTGACGTTACTGCTGCTCCGTAGGGGACTGTCCGGAATCGATCTTTACCGCTTCGGTCTTCCCGGCGAACTGAATCTCCTCCACATTGTTGCTATTCATGAGGATTTCTGAATACTCCGACTTTTGATCGAGGTGAATCCATCGGCATGGCACGGTGGCCACCACGTTTCCATCCTTCAGAACCTCAAGTTGGTTGGAGCCTTCTTCTGTCCGAATTTGATATTCGCCGGGGCGAATCGTGTTCGACCCGATTGTGGCCGTATTGGTGACAGACCACGGGGTTGTGTCCCTGTGCGCTGCCCACGACGTAACGGCCAGCGCCAGAACGGCGATCGCACTGAGAATAAAACCGCGCACACCTCTTCCCATATAATAATTCCTCCTTTGGATTGGTCCGGCCCGCGGCGGGATTCTGGGTTGTTGCTCCGGCGAGCCAAGCGCGTGATGTTTGCTGCGCTCTCATAGAGAGACGCTTTCGCTTCGGGCCGCGTTGCCAGGAATTTGATTTTTTCCGAAAGAAATTATCTATGGGATTGCGGAAGTCGAAAACAATTTAGCGGATGCCGCCTTCCGAAATGTGTTCGTACTGTTGAAGCGTGGCTTCGACCATTCGGTCGGCGGTGAATTTTTCCGCGATTGTCGCGCGGGCTGCCGCGCCAAGTCGCATCGCTTCATCGCGGGAGCGTAAGAGGCGCAACGTCGTATCGGCAAATGCGTCAGGCTCGGGCGCAGGAACCAAAAGGCCGTTGCGCTCGTGCGCGACTATCTCAGGAACGCCGCCGCTCGCCACGCCAATCACCGGCAATCCATAGGACATCGCGGCCAGCATGGACGTTCCGAGCGGCTCGGCGAGCGACGGAAACAAAAAAATGTCGAGCGCGCGATAGACGTCCGCGATTCGTTCAACAAAGCCAGCGAAGATAACTTTGCGTTCCACGCCGAGTTTCCTCGCGAGTGATTCAAGGTCGCGCCGGCTTGGCCCGTCACCCGCCAGAATCAAACGGCAATTTGAAAATTCCGGCAAAATTGCCGGCATCGCGCGTACGAGCGTTTCCTGCCCTTTTTCGGGGAGCAAATAGCCGACGCAGCCGAGCAGGATTTCGTTCGCGGCAACTCTGAAATTCGCGCGCGCTTGCTCGCGCTCGCTTACGGTGACTGGCGCGGGAAGCTCGACTCCTTCGTATATGACTTCCACTTTCTCTGCTGCGATTCCGGAGTGAACCACGCTGTCGGCGATGAAGCGCGAAACGGCGAAGATACGCCGCGCGGCTCGATAACGCGCGAGAGCGATGCGGCCGCCCGTCAGCGGATTTGCGACTCGACGCTGCGCTACGAGTGCCGTGTGGCGATGCGCGCCGGCAAGCCAGGCGAGCGTGAGGCCGTGGGGATCGTGTGCGTGAACGATGTCGAAGCGGCGGCCGCGCAGGATTTTTCTCAGCAGACGCGCACCGCCGGGTCGGACACTGCGCGGAGAAATGGCGTATGCGGTGAATCGTTCCGCGAGCGCGCGCTTTTCGAGCGCGCCCCCGCCGAGGGCGAGCAATTCCACGTGGTGCCCGCGCGTGCGCAATCCTCGCAGCGTGAGGAGGACCTGATTCTGGCCGCCGCGCCAATCTGGCCGCGTATCAATATGTATGGAGGAAATCGGCATGGCGATGGGAGTTTGGCTCCGTCGAACGCCGGAGTGTAGCATCCGCGATTTCACGCGTCGAGGCGGGGGAGAAGAGCGGCGCGTGTGACCACGCGCGCTACATTTGCTGGCTGCGCGATGTCAGTCAGCGTAGGGCTGGCCGGAAGGCCGGCCGGATTTTATGCGCGGCGGCGGGATGCGAGAACGCGGGCAGGATGCCCGCGCCACGAACATTATCGAGCCACCCGTAGGGCTGGTCGTCAGACCAGCCGCCTTTTTTCGCCAACTTCAGGCGTGCGTAGTTTCCACAATTGACAGCCTTGCGCACCGGTGAGACTTTGCGCGAATCCTAACTTTCGTGAGGCGGCTCATCATGGCGAATCGTCCGTCTTTATTTCTGTGGTGTCTCTCCGCGATCTCAATTCTCTCTGCCGCGCCAGTCGCTCGCGCCGATGAGCTTACGATCACGAGCACTCCCCCCAACGCAAAGGTCGAGCTGAACGGCATCGTGGTCGGCACGACTCCTTATCAAATGAAAATTCCGGGCAGCTATCTTCACAAGCCGCACTCCGTCTTCAGCGAAAAGCTCGACCACCACATGACCGCGAGAATCTACAAGGTGGGATTCGCGCCACAGGAACTCGTTCTCACCGAGGGACCGCACGCATGGATTTCCGCGACCGGCGTAACTCACGGGTCGTATTACCTGCTGAAAGCAAGTCACTTTGACGTCTCGCTGGAATCCACGGCTGCGCTGCATGCACCGACGATCGTTCCTGCTTCGGTGGAGGCATCGTCGAAGCGCGGCGAGCGGCACGAAATGCCGCCGGAAGAGATCGTGCGGCAAGCTGCGCCGTCCGTCGTCGAGCTTTTCGGCACCGAGCTGCGAGGAACCGGATTTTTCATCACGGATGACGGCTTGATCGCGACGAACCGGCACGTCGCCGAGGGCTCAGCTTCGCTCTTCGTTGTGACTTCGACCGGAGCGCGCCTTCTCGGTCGTGTGATCTACTCCGATCCGCATCTCGATCTCGCACTCGTCAAAGTGGATGGCAGTGGGTTTCAGCATCTTTCGCTCGCTGAGCTAACGGCCGTGCATCCCGGCGCGACTGTGCTCGCGGTCGGATATCCGGGCGGCGGGATGCCGGGGACGGTGACGAAGGGCATCGTCAGCGCGGTGGGAAAGATCGAGCATCACGACGGGACGTGGATTCAAACCGACGTGGCGCTGAATCCGGGGAACAGCGGCGGGCCGTTGCTGGACACGGAAGGAGACGTGGTCGGGATCACGACGATGAAGCTTGTGGAAGCGCCACTGAGCGCGCCGGCCGATGACGATCCAGCCGGGATCACGACTCTGAGGCGCGCGAGAACGCAGCCAAACTCGCCTGCGCAGGCCGGCGCGCCGGGAATTACAAAGCCGGGGCGCGCGGATACGCCGGCGGGGATACAACTCGAAGGAATGAATTTTGCGTTGAGCGCGCAAGATTTGATTGATGCGATGAAACGCGCATTTCCGAACGCCAGCGTTAGTGCCATTGAGGCGCCCGCTGGAAAAGGCAATGTGACGATTCAATCCGAGCCTGAAAACGCGGATATCTACGTAGACGGGAAATTCGTCGGGAACACGCCGTCTGTCTTGCCTCTCAACGCTGGAATGCACCACATTTCGATATCAGCGCGCGGCAGGAAAACGTGGGAGCGCGATCTCGAAATTGTGAAGGACGGGCAGGTGCAATTGCACGCCGCGATGGACTCACAGCCTTGACGCTGCGCTGCCTGGCTTCAGCACTTGCCGGAGCCGAGCGCGCATTGGTGCAAAATTCCATCGAGGATTTCTGGAATTTCGAATACGGCGCGATTGGGCATCGCTTCGGTATTCTTCCTGAATTTTTCGAGATTTTCCGGTCGCAATAGCTCGCGCACTGCCGCGTCAATCGTCTTGAAATTCCTCACGACTATTCCGATCTGTTTCTCGCGGATCCAGTCCGCGTTATAGCGCTCCTGCGGTAGCGTCCACGAATTGCATTCCGTTATGACAGGCAAATTCATCGCGACGGCTTCGCTCAGGCTGCCGGGACCGGGCTTGCCGATGAAAAAATCCGAGAGACGCATGTAGTAAGGAATTCGCGTCGTGAAGCCCTCGACGAATATCGGTATGCGGCCGTTGCGCGCGCGGAGCTGCTGCACGAGTTTCTCGTTGCGCCCGCAAATTACGACGAGCTGCACGCCGAGCTGAGAATCGTCGAGCCGCTTCACGATGTCCGCGATGACGTTCGATCCGTGCCCGCCAAAAAGCACGAGTCCGGTCGGCAAGTCGGGCGACAATCCAAGCGAGCGGCGATCCAAGGCGCGGTCAATCTCGATCGCCTCGTAGTATCGCGGGTGAAGGATCATTCCAGAAACGCGATGAATTCGCTCAGGAGCATTCCCTGCCGCGCGCGCTTGTTCGGCGGCGCGTGCGGTGCCGCAGATGAAATCCTGATCCTGCTTTTCGATCCAGAATCGCGGCGGATAATTCGCAAGGTCGGTCAAAATCGTCACGAAAGGCCTGCCGGGAAAAGCACGATGCAAACTTTGGCCGAGCGCGAGATTGAAATGCGGGACGAATGACACAACCATGTCGGGCGCGGTCGAGCACCAATGGTCCGTCAACATTTTCACCATAGGGCGGTGATACAGGACGATCAGGCCTTGCAGAACGCGCAGCAATTGCGCGCTCCCGAGCGTCCATCCGGACGCGAGCATTTTATTGTAGAAATCCTGAATGCGAATTCCGGTAAAGCGCCGCAAAATGTCGAGCTTGTCGAGCGATTCCTGCAGATTCAGTAGATGGACGTCCCACGGAAAATTGCGCGACGCGATGGCCATTTGAAGAGCCGTTGCCGCGCCACGATGCCCGCCGCCGGCGTCGAAGAAAACAAACTCGATACGCTTCATGAGCCGCGGAATTGTTGCACACGCGATTCCCGGCTCTGTTAAATCTCGGTAACATCACGTGCCCGCGTGTCGAATCGGTCATAACTCGCGCTTTTACATGAAGTTCGCGGCGGCTTCACGCGCTTGTAACGCGCGTCTGTTACAAAAGTTTCATGCGATGCGACCTGCATGTTCACTCGTACTACTCGGGGCCGTGCCAGTCGCCGGCGTTTCTAGGACCAATCTGCCGCGAATGCTACAGCCATCCTGAGGATGTCTATGCCGTTCTGAAACAGCGGGGCATGGATTTCGTCACGTTGACCGATCACGACTCGATCGAAGGTTGCGAGCCGCTGCGCCGCTATCCGGATTTTTTCGTGAGCGTCGAGGCGACGTGCCGGATGCCGAGCGGTACGCAGGCGCACGTCGGCGTGTACGACATTACGGAGCGCCAGCACATCGAGATTCAGCGCCGCCGAAACGATTTGATTGCCCTGCTCATCTACCTCACCGAGCATCGCCTGTTCTTCTGTGTCAATCACGTCTTCTCCGCGCTCACCGGGCGGCGCGAGGAAGAGGATTTTGAATGGTTCGAGGAATATTTCCCCGCGATGGAAACGCTGAACAGCTTGATGCCGCTTGGCAACAATCGGCACGCGGTGCGTCTCGCGCGGCGCATGCGAAAGATCGCGCTCGGCGGCAGCGACGCGCACACGCTTGCTTCCGCCGGCACGGCGTACACCGAGGTTTCTGGCGCAGTGACGATGGAAGATTTTCTCGCCGGCGTGAGGCAAGGACTCGGAAAGCCTCGCGGCAAATCCGGTAGCTACGCGAAGCTGACGCGTGACGTCCTGATCATCGCGCGCGAGATGATGCGCGAGCGCCGCTGGACCGCCGTGATGGCGCCGCTCGCCTTGCTCGTTCCGGCCGTGATTGCGGGCAATTGTTTTTCGGAGCGAATGTTTGCGCGCCGCTGGGCTGAGCGCGCGATCCCGAAGGTTTCCGCCCGCAGCCGCTTTCCTCTGTTTGCGATGGAGGCGAGCGCAGTGGAGTAACGGAGATGACCGTAGCACGATCCGTCTGGGGATTCATCGAAACGCGCGATCACCGATTGATGCGCCGCGTGCATCGCTGGCGCGCGCCGCGATGGTTTCGAATCTGGATGATCATGGCGACGCGCTGCGGAGATGGCTGGCTGTGGTACGCGCTGGGCGCGATCCTGCTGACTTACGGCGGGCCGTCACGATTCGTTGCGGTTGGATCCGCTTCGCTGGCCGTGGGAATCGGAATTTGTCTCTTCAAGATTCTGAAAAGCGCGAGTCATCGTCCGCGGCCATGCCAGCTCGAACCGCATTGCTGGTCCGCGATTCTGCCGCCCGATCAGTTTTCATTTCCCTCGGGGCATTCGATCACAGCGTTTGCCATCGCGATTTGTATCGGAATGTTTTATCCGCAGCTTTTCGACATCTTGATGGTCGCCGCCGTGTGCATCGCGGCCTCGCGGATTATTTTGGGGATGCACTTCTTGAGCGACGTCATCGCGGGATCGGCGATTGGCGCGGCGCTCGGGTATGGATGCTTCCGGCTCTTCGCTTAATTTCTGTTCGGCAAGTGGCAGGACGCCATACCGTGCTTCTCGAAATACTGCTGGTGATATTCCTCAGCGCGCCAGAATTGCGACGCGGGTTTGATCTCCGTCACGATGGGGCGCTTGAATTTTCCTGAGGCCGCGAGCGCGTCGCGCGAAGCCTTCGCTTCGGCTTCCTGCTCGGGCGTGTGGTAGAAAATCGCGGAACGATATTGCGAGCCCACGTCCGGGCCCTGGCGATTCATTGTCGTCGGATCGTGCATTGCCCAGAATGCCTTCAAGAGATCGCCGTAGCTGATCTTCGCGGGATCGTAATCCACTTCGACGGCCTCGGCGTGGCCGGTGCGGTCCGTGCAAACTTCCTTGTACGTCGGATTCGTGGTCTTTCCGTCCGTGTAGCCAACCTGCGCGTCTGTAACGCCCTTCAAATTTCGAAACTCCGACTCGACTCCCCAAAAACATCCCGCCGCAAATGTGGCCTTTGCCATCTCACGCTCCCAGGAGCCTTCATATTCATGCAAACAATTATCTTGCCACAATTGCCCGCAAATCGTCGAGTCGTGACGGCTCGTCGTAGTGGGTGGTTCCGGGTTATTGTTCCAATCGGGCGCGCCCGTGCAACGCGTCGCGCTGAACTAGTTCTGCCTTGCTCTTTTACAAGATTTTCGATAATGAACGGACATGCAAGGTATGTACTTGCTGAAACGCGCTTCACCATTGTTGTTCGTATTACTGGCGATTCCAACTCCGACTCGCTCGCAAGAAAAATCTTCATCCCCAAAGACCTCAGTGACGCAGCCCTCGCATTACCCGGATACAACCGCTGGGTTGCGCCAACTTCTGGAATCCATGCTGAAAGCGGCGAGGGAAAATGATTTGCAAAACCTGACGGCGATTTTGAAAGACACGGAAGTGCCGAATTGCGATGCGTGGCTTCACGCCATGTACGAGCCCGACAAAGCAGACAGCTGGATGGACCTGTGTGACGCAGAGTCCCGTAGCACAAGCGAAAAATCTCTGATGCAGTTTTTTGGCAATTTTGTGAAGGAAGACGGGCAAATCCTCACGCGAAAAGTGAACGACAACCCGGAACCCGGGAGAGGCATGGAATGGGGCTGGCTACAGGCTATTCGGCATCCACTCGATATCTACTTCGCCGCCTGGGCGACGTCGAAGAACCCCAAGGGGGAGGCGATTGGCTACTTCATGTTCATTGACGGAGGGTTTCGGTGGGAGAGCACGGTGCAATTTGTAAAACCGGCTATCGGCAACTCGAAAGTGGTTCCCCCTAAATTGGTAACAAAAATTGAGCCGGTGTACCCTCCGGAAGCCAAAGCCAATCACATCAGCGGAATCGTTCGGGTAAGTTTTGTTATCGGAGCGGACGGTTTCGTTTACAACGCTCACGCCATGTCTGGCGAGGGACTCTCGAACGACCCAAGCCTCAGGAAAGCGGCAGAAGACGCGGTCACGAAGTGGCGATATACGCCTGGGACGCTTGACGGCAAACCCGCCGAAACCAACGCCGTTACGGTTGACATCACCTTCGCTTCTCGAAATTGAGCATATTGTAGCCGCAAGCCCCAGATTAGTAGTGATCTGAAACTGAACTGAAGCGCGGCTGCAGAACGCGGGATTGCCGGGGTGCCGCTGGATTCGCTAAGATGCCACAGCTCTGGAGCCGGGATAGCTATTCCAGTTGACCGACTCCGAACGGCAAGTCACGCAGGTGAAATTCAGCTAGCAAGCATCATTTTTTCGCGCCCTTGGGGCGTCCCGGCCGCTTTCAATTGCGGTTGCCCCGCACCGCCCCGAACAGCTAAAATCGTCTAGAGTTCACCTGCCCCGTCCATTGTTACCGTCCATTCCTGAATGGAGGTTTATGCCGAAGTGGAGCACCCGGGCGGGAGAACTGTCCTGCAAGCGCCGAGGGTGAAACATTACTCCGGTGATTGCGTAGTTAAAGTTAGAGACGCAATTGTGTGCCTGTTTGTGCGGGAGCGCGAAGAATCGCGATGAGTTCAAGTTCTTCCAGACCCGATCTTTCGTCGCTGAAAATAGCCGACCATGCGCGGCATCGCGGCGGTCTCGGCAAGATATTGGCTTTCATAGCGGCCGGCGGTGGCTTCGTCCTAATCGTCATCGGAGTGATCTTCGCGATTCGCGGGCACAAGCCGGTTGTGGAAGTGATGGCGGCACGCAAAGCCGAGGCGGGCGAAGCGGCGACGCTTTTGAACGCGAGCGGATATGTTACGCCGCGGCGCCGCGCGACCGTTGCCGCCAAGATTACCGCGCGCGTGACAGCCGTGTACGCCGAAGAAGGCCGTCACGTCCGCGAGGGCGATATTCTCGCCCGGCTCGATGATTCGGACGCTCAGGTCCGGCTTGCATCCGCGAGAGCCAATCGAGATGCCGCTCAAGCCGCGATTCAGGACTTACAAGTCCAACTCAGCCTCGCCGAGCGCGAACTCCACCGCGCCGAGGAATTGCAAAAAGAAGGAATTGACAGCGTCGAAGTCCTCGACACATCGCGTGAAGCAGCGGACAGTTTGCGTGCGAAGATCGCGCTCGCGAAGGAACAGGTGAAAGCTTCGCAGTCCATGATCGCGGTGGCCCAGCAGGACGTGGACAATTGCACGGTGCGCGCGCCGTTCACAGGCGAGGTGGTTTCGAAGGACGCGCAGGTCGGCGAAATGGTGTCGCCCGTTTCGGCCGGCGGCGGATTCACGCGCACGGGAATCGCCACCATCGTGGACATGAACTCCAACGAGATCGAAGTGGACGTGAACGAATCCTTCATCGCGCGCGTGAAAGACGGCCAGCCGGTGACAGCAACGCTCGATGCCTATCCGGACTGGAAAATCCCGGCGAAAGTCCGCACCGTGATTCCGACGGCGGACCGCCAGAAGGCAACCGTAAAGGTCCGGATATCGTTCGATCATCTCGATCCCAGAATTTTGCCGGACATGGGAGTTAAGGTCGCGTTTCTCGATACTTCCGAACAATCCAGCGGCAAATCCAAATCCGCGAACGCCGCGCCGCAGACGCTGATCCCGCAGGACGCCGTGATTCAAAACGGCGGCAAGCCGGTGGTATTCGTGGTTCACGATACGAAAGTGGAGCGGCGCGCGGTGAGCCTCGGCGGCAATCACGGAAGCGACGTGGAAGTTTTTGCGGGAATCACGAGCGGCGAATCGGTGGTCGTGAAGCCGCCGGAAGGACTGAAGGACGGCGAGGAAGTGGAAATCAAGCGCTAGAGGAGAGCCCGATGGTTCGAGTGGATGGAAGAGGCGACGGCAAAAGCCTGGTCTGCGTTCGCGGCCTGGAGAAGAATTATCGCCGCGGAAGCGAAGTGATTCACGTGCTTCAGAACCTGAATCTCGACGTGGACAAAGGCGAATTCGTCGCGTTCATGGGCCCAAGCGGCTCCGGCAAGAGCACGCTCTTGAATCTGCTCGGCGGAATTGATTTGCCGTCGAAGGGCAGCATCACGGTTGATGGCGACGAAATCTCGCACATGTCGGGCGGCAAGCTCACGACATGGCGAGCGCGGCACGTTGGTTTTATTTTTCAGATGTACAACCTGCTGCCGGTGCTGACAGCATTTCAAAACGTCGAACTGCCGCTGCTCCTGACGAAACTTTCGGGCGCGGACCGGCGAAAACACGTCGAAACGGCGCTCTCGGTGGTCGGCCTTGCGGACCGAATGAACCATTACCCCCGGCAGCTTTCGGGCGGACAGGAGCAGCGAGTTGCGATCGCCCGCGCCATCGTCGCCGATCCGACTTTCCTGCTTTGCGATGAACCGACGGGCGACCTCGACCGCAAAAGCGCCGACGAGATCATGGATTTGATTGACCGGCTGGTCCGCGAGTTCGGCAAGACCGTGCTGCTGGTGACGCACGATCCGGTGGTAGCCGAGCGCGCGAACGTGACGCTGCACCTCGATAAGGGCGTGCTCGTCGAAGGCGCCGCGGCGGAGGCTCGTGTATGAAATATATGCATCTGCTGTTTGCCAATCTCAAGCGCAAGAAAATTCGCACGCTGCTGACAATCGGCTCCTTCGTCGTGGCGCTGTTTCTCTTCGGTCTTCTCATCATCGTGCGGGGCGCGTTCAGCCAGGGCGTTGACATCGCCGGCGTTGACCGCCTCTTCGTGATCAACAAGGTGTCCATCATCCAGCCGATGCCGCTCTCTTATCGCGACCGGCTGCTGGCGACGCCCGGAGTGAAAGAGGTCACGTTCTCAAATTGGTTCGGCGGCGTCTATCAGGACCCCAAAAACTTTATCCCTTTTTTCGCGATTGATGAGGAAGGCTATCGCCAGATGTATCCGGAGTTCCACATCAACGACGACCAGTGGGCGGCATTCATGGGCGACCGCGAGGGCGCGGTGGTCGGTGAGAAGTCGGCGAAGCGCTTCGGCTGGAAGATCGGAGACCGCGTCCCGATCATGGGAACGATCTACCCGGGCAACTGGGAGTTCAATATTCGAGGGATTTACACGGCGAAGCGGCCGCAGGACGACACAACACAGTTCTGGTTCCACTGGAAGAGGCTCGACGAAGCCTCACCGCAAAAAGGCGTGGTCGGCTGGTACATCGTGCGGATCTCAAATCCCGACGACGCGGTGAAAGTCATCAAGGAAATTGACGACGAATTCGCGAATTCACCCTACGAGACGAAGACGGACACCGAAAAAGCGTTCGCCGCGTCCTGGGTGAAGCAGATGGGCAATATCGAATTCCTGATTCTTTCGATCGGCGGCGTGGTGTTCTTCACGCTGCTGCTCGTCACGGGGAACACGATGGCCATCGCGGTGCGCGAGCGGACAGCGGAGCTGGCGGTCCTGAAGGCTGTGGGATTCTCGGACATGTTCGTGATGGTGTTCGTGCTCGCGGAGTCGTTACTCGTCGCGTTCATCGGCGGGGGCCTGGGTCTATTGCTCGCCAAAGGATGGTCGAGCATGGGCGACCCGACCGGCGGTCTTCTGCCCTTCTTCTATTTCCCGGTGAAGTTCATGATTGCCGGCTTGCTTCTTGCGCTGGTAGTGGGCACGGTCGCGGGCATCCTGCCCGCAATTTCGGCGATGCGCTTGCGCGTGGTGGATGCGCTTCGGAGGGTGTGAACCATGGCGATTCCGCTCATCTACAACATCCGCAGCGTGCGCGCGCGGTGGTCTTCGGCCGTGGTCGCGATTCTCGGCGTAGCGGGCACCGTCGGCGTATTCATCGCCATGCTCGCGCTCGCGCGGGGATTCAAGGCCACGCTTGTCTCTTCGGGGTCGCCCGACAACGCGATCGTCAGCCGCGCCGGCTCTACGTCGGAGATGGATAGCGCCGTGCAACTTCCAGAGGAAAAGGTGATCGAAGATACTGTGGGCGTCGCTAGAGGGAGCGACGGGCCGCTTGTTTCGCCGGAAGTGGTCGTCGTCGTGGCTTTTCCGCTGCGATCCACAGGTACCGACGCGAACGTGGAAGTGCGCGGCGTTTCGCCCAAGGTGCTGGAAGTCCGCCCGTCGGTAAAAATGATGGCCGGGCGATTTTTTCAGCCAGGGTTGAACGAACTGGTTGTCGGGCGCAACGTGGCGCACGAGTACGTGGGCCTGAATCTCGGCGACGCGCCTCGTTTCGGCGGCGCGACGTGGAAGGTCGTCGGCGTCTTTGACGCGGGCGGAAGCGCGTTCGATTCGGAGGTCTGGTGCGATTCGCGCGTCTTGAACCAAACGTTCAAACGGCCGGAGGATATTTTTCAATCAGTCACCGTGCATTTGACCTCGCCGGGAGCGCTGAATTCGTTCAAGGACGCGCTCACGTCCGACCCGCGATTGAACGTGAAAGTGGAGCGCGAAATCGACTATTACGACAAGCAGTCGCGCGCGCTGACCACGCTGATCGAAATTCTCGGCGGAATCGTCGCGTTGGTGATGGGGATCGGCGCGGTGTTCGGAGGGTTGAACACGATGTATTCAGCGATCACAGAGAGGTCGCGCGAAATCGCGACGATGCGC
The DNA here is from genome assembly GCA_963838705.1 of uncultured Acidobacteriota bacterium. Taxonomy (GTDB): domain Bacteria; phylum Acidobacteriota; class Terriglobia; order Acidiferrales; family UBA7541; genus Palsa-147. The sequence goes on from CAWIRU010000009.1 coordinate 1,391,044, forward strand.
GCCCTCGGATTTGGCGCCTGGAGCGTCGTCACGTCGTTTGTCTTCGAAGCTCTTTTCATCGCCCTGATCGGGGGACTGCTTGGGTGTATCGCCGTCCTGCCTTTGAACGGCTTCACGACTGGCGCGATGAACTTTCAGACTTTTTCGCACGTCGCTTTCGCGTTTCGAGTGACGCCGGTGCTGCTCGGCATAGGCGTGGTGTTCGCGCTTTTCATGGGATTTGTGGGAGGCGTTCCGCCGGCGGTTCGAGCCGCGCTGCGGCCGATCGCGGCATCGCTGCGCGAGTTGTAGTCCTCGAGCCATTCATACGGAAACAGCTTGGCGCGCGATGCGCCCGTGTAATATCCTGCCCGCTCTGCCGATTCGGGAGGCTCACTCGCAAATTCACCGGCGCATGCGGATCGTTTCCCTCGGATTCATGCTGTGCATAGCTTTCGGTTACGCAACGGCGCAGGAATCTCACGATCCTCTCGACCTCGTGCCCTTGCCCGCGAGTATTCAGACGCAAGCGGGCCGGCTTCTCATCGATCAATCTTTCTCCGTCGCCATTACCGGCCACAATGAGCCAAGGCTCGGCCGCGCGGTGCAGAGATTTCTGCATATCATCTCCCGGGAAACGGGAATACCGCTCTCGACGCGCCCCGGAGAACCCGATAAAGCGACCCTCGTCATCCATGCCGATCAGGCAAGCAAGCCCATTCAAGACGCCGGTGAAGACGAAAGTTACTCGCTTGAAATCACGAACGCCGGCGCGAAGTTAAATGCCCCAAATCCGCTCGGAATTCTTCACGGCTTGGAAACATTTTCCCAGCTCGTCGCAATCACGCCGGATGGTTTCGCGGTTCCGGCGACGCGGATTGACGACAAGCCGCGCTTCGTCTGGCGGGGGCTCATGATCGACGTATCGCGCCACTTCATTCCGCTCGATGTAATAAAGAGAAATGTCGACGCGTTGGCCGCCGTGAAGATGAATGTCTTCCACTGGCATCTCTCGGAGAACCAGGGATTCCGGATCGAGAGCAAGGTGTACCCGAAGCTCCAGGAACTCGGCTCCGATGGCCTTTACTACACGCAGGACGAGGCCCGCGAGCTGATCGAATACGCGCGCGACCGCGGAATTCGCGTGGTGCCGGAATTTGACATGCCCGGCCACAGCACCGCTTGGTTCGTAGGCTATCCCGAGCTCGCAAGCGCGCCGGGGCCCTATCAAATCGAGCGCACCTGGGGCATCTTCGATCCCGCGATGGATCCGACGAAGGAGTCCACGTACAAATTCCTCGACAAATTCATCGGCGAGATGAGCCGCCTCTTTCCCGATCCGTACTTCCACATCGGCGGCGATGAAGTAAACGGCAAGCAGTGGGACGCGAATCCGAAGATTCAGGCGTTCATGCACGCGCACGGGCTGCAGGATAATCACGCGCTTCAGGCTTACTTCAACAAGCGCGTCCAGAAAATCGTCAGCAAGTACGGAAAGATCATGGTCGGCTGGGATGAAGTTCTCGCTCCCGACTTGCCGAAGGACATCGTCATTCAGTCGTGGCGCGGGCAGAAATCTCTGGCCGATGCGGCGCGGCTTGGGTTCCGCAGCATTCTTTCTTTCGGCTACTATCTCGATTATATGTGGCCGGCCTCTCAGCATTACGCAGATGATCCACTGAGCGGCGATGCGGCCGCTCTGACTCCGGAGCAGCAGCGCCTGATCCTCGGCGGCGAGGCCTGCATGTGGTCGGAATATGTGACCGCCGAAAATATTGATTCGCGGATCTGGCCGCGCACTGCCGCGATTGCGGAGAGGCTATGGTCGCCTCAAAACGTGACGGACGTGGATTCGATGTACCGGCGAATTGAAGATGAAAGTTGGAGGCTCGAACGCCGTGGCCTGACGCAGCGTACCGGATTGAACGCGATGCTGCGCCGGATGGCGGGAACGGCGGACGTCTCCTCGCTCGCCGTGCTCGCCGACGTCGTCGAACCTGTGAAGGGTTATGGACGCGAGCAAGCGGCGCTCGAAGCCGGGCTCACATTAAAGAGCGACACGGCGCTGAACAGGCTCGTGGATGCTGTCGCGCCGGAAAGCGAAGTCGCTCGCAGATTCTCGAATGCTGTGGACACGCTGATCGCGAGTCATTTTCACGATCGCGCCGCAGAGGTCCAAGTCCGCGCGCAACTCGCCATCTGGCGCGATAACGATGCGCGGCTCCAACCGGCGCTCCAACGCTCGTTCCTGTTGCAACAGGTCGAGCCGCTCTCGCAGGAGCTCTCCGGCCTCGGCGCGGCAGGATTGCAATCTCTCGATTTCATCGACAAAGGCCAGTCCGCGCCGGCCGACTGGAAATCGCAGCAACTCGCGCTGATCGAGCAAGCGAAGAAACCCCAGGCGGATCTCTTGCTGGTGGTTGCGCCGGCGATTCAAAAGCTCGTTGAAGCGACTGCCGGAAATAATCCCGGGTAGCGCGGTCAGTTCATACAAGCTCGGGAGTGCGTTCTCGAGGGGCTGAGTCACCAAATCGTTTATTCGTGACGCAACGCGGCCATGGGATCCAAGCGCATGGCGCGACGCGCGGGAATGAAAGTGGCAGAAAGCGCAACGGCGCAGAGCAGAATCGCCACAGAGCAGAAGGTGAGCGCATCGGTGCTGGTCACCCCCAGCAACAAGCTGCTCAGGTAGCCAGTCAGGGCGAATGAGGCCGCCAACCCGAAACCCACCCCTATGAAGGTCAATCGAAGCCCGTGGCCGAGAACCAGCCGGAGAATGTCGTCTTTGCTCGCGCCCAGCGCCATCCGGATGCCGATTTCATGAGTGCGCTGGCGCGTGGTGTAGGCCGTGACACCGTAGATTCCTACCGTGGCGAGCACCAGCGCGAGCAGCCCAAATGCGCCTATGAAAGTTCCCGCTATGCGCGGGGCGAAGGTGCTGAATTGCATGCGCGATTCGAGCGTGGTCACATCGAAGACGCTTAGGTCGGAGTTCAGTTCATGGATCGTTTTCTCGACGGTCTTGGCGAACATCAATGGATCTCCTGCCGTGCGCGCGACGATGGTGAGACCCGGCCGGTAAATCTGGTACTGCGGGAAATAAAGGAATGGCGCCGGGGTCTCATTGAGGCTGCCGAATTTGACGTCCCGCGTCACGCCGACCACCGTGAACCATTCGTGCGTCAAGTCCGACTGGAACTGCTTGCCCAAAGCCTCCTGATTCGGCCAGTAGCGATTCACAAAGGCTTCGCTGACAATCGCCACGCGCCGGGAGCTGCTGGCGTCCTGTAGGGTGAAGTCGCGCCCCTTCACAATCGGAATCTGCATGGTCTGGAAATAATTCGGCGTGACGATGGAGTCGTTCGTTGCCATCAATTCATTGGCCTGGGGAACGTAGCCTTCCGGCTTCACGATCGTCGAATCGGTGTCGAACTCCAGCGGCACGTTGGTTGACAGGGACACCGACTGAATGCCCGGCAGCGCTTCCAGTTTCGCGACGAGCTGGCGATCGAATTCCGCCCCGCTTCCCTCTGAATATCCCGCGGGAAACAGATCGTAGGAAGCGATCAGCAGGTTATGTGGGTTGAACCCCGGATTGATTTGCTGCGCGCTCATAAAGCTGCGAATGAACAATCCCGCGCAGATCAGCAGCAGGAGCGAAAGCGAAATCTGAGCCACCACCAGCGCGCTCGCCAGGCGCGCCTTCCGCAGGCTGCCCGAGGCGGTCCCCATGTCCTCTTTCAGCACAGCCACCGGCGCTTCGCCGGACGCCCGCAGCGCGGGCAAAATTCCGAAGGTCACGCCGGTGAGCACTGAAATCACAAGCGTGGCGAGGAGCACCGTTCGGTCCGCCCCGGTGGGGAGCGCAAATGGGAGATCCGACGGGGGCATGAATTTCATGAGAGTTCCCTCCGTCCAGAACGTGATCAACAGGGCGATCGCGCCTCCCGCGAGGGCCAGCACCAGGCTATCCGCCAGCAGTTGCCGCACCAGCCGCCAACGGCTTGCACCCAGCGACATGCGAATGGCGATTTCACGCCGCCGCCCCACGGACCGAACCAGCATCAGATTCGCCACATTCGCGCACGCCAGCAGGAGCACCAGGCCCGCAATTCCCATCAGGAGCGGCAATAGATTCGCGAAAAAAAAATTCATGCCATATGGGTTGCGCCATAGTGGGTACACCGTCACGCCGTAGTGGCCTTTATGTTCCTCCGGGTAGTTCTTCATCTCCCGCTTCAAAAGCACCGTCATTTCCTGTTGCGCGTGTTTCAGCGCGACGCCCGGCTTCAAGCGTCCAAACGCAAGTAACCAAAACTCGTGATGATCATGGAGCAGGTCGCCCTGCGGCATGAATTGCGCTTCCATCATGATCGGAACCCAAATTTCAAATCGCAGCCCGGTCTGGCTTCCTTGAAAGAGCGGTGGCGTTACGCCCACGATCGTGTAGGGGTGTTGATTGATTTCGATCGTCTGGCCCGCGACGCCTGGATCCGCACCGAAACGCGTTTGCCAGAGCCGGTAGCTGATCACCGCCACGGGGGCGCCTCCGGGCTTTTCATCTTCCGCGGGCAGAAAAGTGCGCCCCAGTATCGGCCACACGCCCAGCACATCGAAATAATTCGCGGATGCCACCATGCCCCAGACGCGATCCGGTTTGCCTTTGCCCGTCAGAGCCATGGTAGTGAGCATGCACGCAGTGATGCCCGTAAAACTCTGCTGTCCGTCGCGCATGGCTTCGATATCGGGATAAGTAAACGTGTCGAAGTCGCCGGAGGACTTATCCTGCAAAAGGGCCACAACCTCGCTCGGATTGGAAATCCCGGGAACTGGATTCAGCAATGCGGAATTGATCCAACTGAAAATCGTGGTGTTAGCGCCGATGCCGAGCGCCAGCGTCAGGATGGCGATGGCCGCAAACCCCGGCGCTTTCGCGATCGCCCGCAGGCTGTAGCGTACGTCTTGCCAGATAGAGGTCATCCGCGCGCCTCCAAGGAAATACCAGAACGATTCAAAGCATATCTTTGTCCATCCGTAGCCCCCTTCAGGCAATTGGTGGCGCAGCACTTAGCACGCCCGGCTTCCACCCAATCGCGCGCACGTGTCCGCTTGTGGGACACGCCTTGGGCGGGATCGAACATCCAAACCGGAATTTCCGATTTGGATCTCTTCCTCGCGCATCGTTTGCTCCTCCTACCGTGGACACAACGAATTCGTCGCCAGGACCGGCCCCAGCGAGTCTCACGAGGTTCCGACGGCGCACGTTCAAAGGTTCGTTGGTGGAGACTCGAATTGGAAATCTGGAGTGAGTAGCTGGAAGAAATCGGGCAGCGAGCGCGCTACCAGCCCGGGCCCGGCGAGACAACTTCGCGCACCGATAGACTCGGATCCTCTTCCCTGTCTTCTTCGGGACCCACGGCCACCGGCACTTCAGCGAATTCCATCGGAAGCATTCCAATTGCGTGATTCCGGCCGCGGTCTTTCGCGCGATAAAGGCCACGATCGGCCATTTTCAGCACCTCGTCCACCGTGAGCGGCGCCAGCGCCGGATCCCACGGGAAAGGCGCCCAGCCTACCGAGCACGTGCGATTCACTTTTTTCCCGCCGGCGATGGTGAAGGGTTCTTCTGCGATGGCGCTGAGTATTTTTTCGGCGACAACCGCCGCGTCTTTCCTTTCCGCCGCGCGGCAAACAATCAGAAACTCTTCCCCGCCCCATCGGATCAGAAAATCGGATTTGCGGACGATCAAGGCCAGGCGCCTCGCGCATTCGACGAGAACTTCGTCGCCTGCATCATGCCCGTAGGCGTCGTTGATGAGTTTGAAATGATCGAGGTCGATCAAATAGAAAAGAAGGTCGCGGTGATCGCGGCTGTAGATAGATTTGTCGGCGAAGTAAGCGCGCGCGGCCTGATTGGCGTCGGCCGCGATGGTTGTGTAAAAGAATCGCCGGTTTCGAATGCCCGTCAATGGATCGGTGAGCGAAGCCTCTTGCAGCTCGCGATTGACCCGCGCGAGTTCGCTGCTGCGTTCTTCGACAGCCGCTTCAAGGCGGCGGCGATCCGACTCGAGCCGCCGCGTCCGGAAGTGGATCAGCGCCAGGATCAGCAATGCGACGAGAATGATTCCGCCAGTGCGGGCCCACGGTGTCCGCCACCACGGTGCAAGAACGGTAAATGAATACTGAGCGGGCTTGGCGCTCCAGCCCACGTCCTGCGAACCGCACGCAACTTCGAACGTGTAATTCCCCGGCTGCAATGCCGAGTAGCGCACCTCGCGCAAGGATGTTTCCGAAAACGAGCGTTCGAGTCCTTTCAACCGGTAGCGGCAATGGACCTGATCCGGGTCCCGGAAAGTCATCGCGGCGAATTGCACCGAGAACCACGCCTGATCGTACGGAACCTGCGGATTGATCTTGGTGAAGCTGTCCTCGCCGGCAAATTCCGCGGCGGTCAAAACAACCGTCGGCGGCGTTCGCGGCAATTCTTCCTGTAGGGGATCGTATCGCGCAAGGCCGTGGCTCGTTCCAATAAGCAAAGTTCCGTCGGATTCCTGCCAGAACGCGCCGCAATTCGTGTCGTCCCAGAGCAAGCCGTCGCTGCGCGTGAAATTGCGGAGCTTGCCGTCGGGCGAGAGCCGACCGAGACTGTTGTCCATCTCGAGCCACGCATTGCCCGCGCGATCAACGCCGAGAAGGCACGCTGCCTTCGAAACATGCTGCGCCTCCAGCTTTCCCCGCGAATCAATTCGGACGTGCGTCGCCGCATTCTGATCGCAGTATCCGACCCACGCATCGCTGTCACTCACCGCGGCGACGAAATATATGTTCGTGTCGAGAAGCCCATCAGCGGCGCTAAATTTCTGCCAGTGCGTGCCATCGAATCGCGAGAGTCCGCGCGGCCCTCCGCCCCAAAGAACGCCGCGCGTGGAGAGCGAAATGAAGGTTGTTGTGCCTTGAAATTCATCAGGCACCGCGAGCTCTTCGAATCGAAATCCAGCGTCCTGCCGGTGCGCGATGTGAACGGATTTTTCGCCATTCCACCAAACAGCGCCATCCGGCGCGGCGGTTATGCTGGAAATGGAAGCAACATTTTTCCCCGTCGCGACGGCAACCGGCTCAGGGTTCTCGACGGTTGTGTCAAACCAAACGAGCGACGCGGCGGGACAGAGGACCCAAAGCTCTCCGTCTTTCGCAAGCGCGAGCCTTCGCACGCCGGCAACGGGTCCGTTCGTCCTGTTCCAAACCTTCCAACGACGGTTCGCGTCGTCCCACATCGAGAGTCCGGAATTCGTGCCAACCCAAAGCCGCCCGCGCGGATCGCGCACAACGGCGAGCACGAGCGGATCCGGCAAACCGCCATCGTCAATCCATCCCGACCATTGGCTCGATCCCGGCCAGCGATCGAGTCCCGCTCCCGCCAGGCCTACCCAAATGGTGCCTTCGCGGTCCTCAAACGCAGAAAAAAGCGCACTCGATGTCAGCCCATTCGTTCGTCCGATCACCTGCCAACGATCTCTCTGCCAGCGATAGAGGCCGCTCGATGTCGGAAGCATCAAGTCGCCGTGGCGATCGAGGACGGGGATGCCATCGGAATTTGCGGGCGGTACTCCGTCATCGTGGAGTACCAATTGTTTGGAGGCAGAAGCGGCGAGATCGAGCTTGGCGACGTGATTTTCCGTGCGAATCCACATTCGCCCACGGTCATCGGGCACGAGCGCAACGACGAGATCCGCGGGCAGAACCGGCGACGGTAAGACATGCAGTTTTGCGTCCTTCGGAACGAATCTCGCCAGGCGCCCGCCGGCCGCGATCCAGATCGTGTCGTCCGGCGCGCGCACGACGGCTTCGACGTGCGTGCTGGGCAATCCGTCTGCACTTTTCAAGACTCCGAATTCCAGAGTCTTCACATCGAGAATCAGCAGGCCCTGGTCAACGATGGCGTAAAGTTTGCCGGCGGAATCCACGGCGAAGGATTGCACGGCAGATGAGAGTTTTCCCGCTTCGGGCGGAATCGTCACGGGAGCGAATCGCGGGCCTTCCAGCCGCGCCAATCCTTTTCGCGTGCGCACCCACACTTTCCCGTCGGGGGCGATCAAGAGCTGTTTCGTGTGCAGTCCCGGTAGACCTTCGGCGAGGCCATATGGCGTGATGTGAAGTCCGTCGTAGCGATACACGCCTGTCTCGCTGCCGATCCACAGAAATCCTTGCTTGTCCTGATCCATCGAGATGACGGTGATGGCGGAGAGTCCGAAGCGCTCGCCGAAATGTTCGATGGCGTAATGAGGCCGGTCCGGCAGCGCGGGATGCCGCTCGTCGGCCGCGCCAGGAAATGCGGCCAGCAACACCAATAGCATCAGGAGCAGCGGCCGGGCGAACTTGTGCGACTTCCCTAGCATGAAGCTTGGATACACCCCTGAACCGGGTCATCGTAATATCCGAAATGCGGAAACGGGAATGGTACTTAACACCAAGAGATTCCTAAGCTTAAACCCTCCCGATTGAGCCCCTTCGGGACGAATTTTGTCCGGCGCGGGTCAGGCAATCCGAAGCCTGAAGAATAGCTCTATGTTTGGTCGATTCGTAACTAATGCGTTAGCAAACGAAAGGGGCAATCCCTTTCGGAATTGCCCCTCTTTTCGCGAAACGTGATATCCGAACTGCTAACCGCATCCCGACTATGGGATGTAGTAACGAAACGATGTCAACAGCATGTTCTCAACAGCCTTAGGTGAAATGCCTGAGGTTGCGCCTGCCACGTTGTTATTGCCCGACCAACCAACTCGGCTCAAGTAGGAGTACTGAAGACCCCAGCGGAGGCCTCCCATGGGACCCTGGTAGAGCTTATGCCAGAATCCAAAAGTTCCCTCCTCAATGAAGCGAGTGTCACCGGCGCAAGTGCCGCCGCCGGATGGAGTGAGGTCATTGGACGGCGCATTTTCTGTGCTGCAACCGCTGTTATTGGCGAACCACGATCCGTACCCGCCGATCTGGCCGAGTTTAATCGTGGTAGTTGTGGTGGACGGAATCGCGGTTGACGTCGTGGTCGCGGGAATCGCCGGCGTCTTGACGATCCCAATGCTCGTGTAATCCTCGTACGCCGTACGCCATGCGTACTCTCCACCATAATAGGCGTAGATATCAAGTTTCGGCGTTACGTGAAACTCCAATTCGCCAAGCCCGTGGGCCGTGCGAACCAGGGCCACCGTGCCGTCGCCGCGGAACGTCATGTCCGGAAGCTGCGCTGACCCGTAACGGCCGATACCATCTCCTCCGGCTCCCTGAAGAGCAAACTCCACCTTCTTCGTGCCCACGGGAACGCGCAAGGCGAATCCGAGGCCGCCGCCCGTTCGTGAATCGTTGTACACGCCAAGTGAACTTGGCGATGTGGATGCATTAATGGGGCAAGGAACAGTGGTGGTGGTCGCCGGTGGGTTCGTATCAGTTGCGTTCGTGCCAACTACACCGCAAGGATAAACCCGGCTGCGGAACTCGCTGATAATCCCGTAGAACTCATAGTGGCCCCAGCCGGGATCGAGACTGGCCTTCAGGATGACGTCCGGTGCCTTGTTGACTGTATATCCGGTAGTGTCGGAGAAGTTATACAAACCGCCGCCGCTGCCTGGAGAATCGATAAAGGTGTTGCCACTCGTGGTAACTGCAGCGGTCCCCTGATTCGTTGTTGTGACCAGAGAAAAACCTCTTCCTCCGACCGTCGCCTGCGGTGCCTCGACAGCAACGGCGAGCGCAAACTTGTCACCAAAGGACTTAACGACCCGGAATCCGTACTGCCTAGCCCAGGTGTAACCCACTGAGTACTGCGGATCGATCGTCATTGGCTGTATTTCTTGGCGGTTGTCGATTCCTTTTCTATCCTCCGTCGCCAAAGACCACTGCTGGCCACCGGTCACACTCCAGCCATTTTCAAACGCGGCTTGCCCGTAGAGAATGCGCTGGCGAAATACGTAGCTGTTGCTCTGGCGATTGTTGGAAGTAACGCCAGTGCCAAGCCAATCCGCCTCGTAGTATCCAGTAAGTTTCGCGCTGCCGATGTGGCTCTGAGCGAGAAGGCTTAGGCGGCTCTGGCGAGCGGTGAAGGCATTCTCCGAGAGATGGCCCAGCGCGACGCCGGGATACGGAATGCTGTTGAACGGCGTATTGATATCCGAGCCGGTTGCATGCTGGCGATAGACCGTTTCAGCCGCCACGAAACCTCCCGGCGTGAGGCTGATTCCCTTGTAGCGAATTGATTCCGGACCGGCCTGATCCGCAGCCATGCTATTACCGGCCTGGGGCTGTGCCGGAGTACCCGGGACGGCCAGGGTCGCGGAGGCCATCGCATTGCCGGCATGGAACTCCCCAGAACCCGAGGGGCCCGCTGCGGTCGAAGGCGCCGCGGTGCCGGGTGTCGCCGCGCTCAAGCGTTCTTCAAGTGCCTGAACTTTCTCCTCCTCGCGTTGGAGTGCAGCGCGCTGCTGCTCAAGCTGATCGGACTGCGCCTTGAGCAAATCTCTCATTTGTTGAAGCTCGACTTCCACCGCGGAGCTGGATCCCGTCGAAGCGTTTTTATTCGAATCGCTGGCGGGCTTTGCCGGCGCGGTTTTCGCCGTATCATCGGGAACTTTTTTCGTGTCGTCGCCTGCCATCGCCGGGCTTGCTGCCAGGCCGAAAGCGAGCAACCAAGTCACAAGCACTCGCATGCATTTCCTCCTTGGAATCGAGTTCAAGCTGATGGGTATCGTCCCGCGCTGCCGTGCCGCACGCACGGCTCTCGGAACACTTCGCGAGATTTAAAATCTACAGCGCCAAAAATCGCAGATCGGAAAGCTGCTGACGCACCGATGCAACGAAGACTTCCGGGGATGGGAATATTGTGAAATGGAAATTCTGCTTCACCGTGCTTCACGTGAGAATTACTCGAACACCAAAGGTTCGACTCGCGCTCTCCCGCTTCATAATTGCTATCGAGCATCCCACCGTGAAATCATTTAGGAAGTTCGAGGTGGAGAAACACAACCTCGGGCGGACACAAGCTAAAGGTAGCGGGTCAAAGCCATATTACCGAATTGTTAAAACTGTGTTAAAGCCGTAAGTGGTTGAAAACATGGAAGAAATGGCGCTGACGGTCAAAGTCCGGCGTGTTCATCGCGCCGAACATCGGAATCAGCAACTTTTAGGCGACGCCGGTGTTTGTGCTGTCGGGAGGGGTTTGGGCAGCGCGGCTTTGCGGTCCACGTAGAACCACGCGGGAAGATTTCTCTTCTCACTCGACTGTGAAGGCGCCGAACGGGGACCCCCAGATCCCTCCTTTCATTTTTAGGCGAGCGTCTCATTGCGCTCCCAACTGATTGCAGATAAAGCGCATCCGCGTACTTCCTCACGAAACCTCTTTAACAGTACGCGCATCTCAATACGGTGGCGGACCAACTATAAAACGGCGATTCATTGGAGGAATCATGAAATTCAGATTTGCCTGGCTCGTTCTGGCTTTCAGTCTCTGCACGCCGGTGCTCCATGCGCAGTCACACACCGACAAATGGGAAGTAACTCCATTTGCAGGCTGGGAGACGAGCGGCAGCTTTCCCGTTCAAAATTCAGCCAATATAGATTCGATCCGAGCCGATCAGGGAGTGAGTTTCGGCACGTTCGTTGATTACTCGTTCACGGACAGCTTTCAATTCGAAGGCATGTGGAATCGGAATCTCAGCTCGTTTGACGAGCACAATACCGCGACGGGGCTTTATACGACGGCATACAACTCAAACATTGATCAGTTCAGTTTCGGAATCGCCTATTCCTTCCGCAGCCCGGAACAGAAATTGCGTCCCTACGTGGCGGCGGGCCTCGGCTTCACGCACGACTCGAATTCCGGTGGCAACCCGAACGATACGGAGTTCTCCTACAGCGTCGGCGGCGGAGTAAAGTATTACTTCTCGCGTCACTTTGGGTTCCGCGGCGATCTGCGGTACATGCCGACGTACGCCAATTCGACGCCCGGCACGTATTGCGACCCGTTCGGAAATTGCTACGTGGCGAATCAGCGGAATTACATCAGCCGCGGCAACTTTGTCGGCGGCTTGATTATAAAGTTCTGAGGAAGCGCGACGGCGTACGCGGCTGCCGGATTATGCCGGACGACGGCAGGATAGGAAGCGCGCCGAGGTTCTCGGCTCTCACGCGCGCTTCGTGGTGATTTCCTTTACGGCGCGGTAGGCCTGATCGATGGCCGCATTGGTGTACGCGTAGGCTTCGGCATCCGAATTCGCGATGTGAATCTGTCCGTACGGTTGCCGCCCGATCACGCATGGCTGCTGGTCTTCGGTGAAATCCGAATCGTAAAGCGAGTTGTATTCGTATGCGTATCCATGCGGCCAGCGATTCACCGTGATGGCCTGGATGTCACGCGCCGGATCGAAGCCTCCTTCCGAGAGAATTCTTCCGAGTTCGTCGCGCAGATTCCGCTCGAATGTATCAAATGTCGTCCGGTACAACTTTTCGATTCCGGCTCTCTGCTGGTCGCGCGCCGGGAGTCCCGGCTTGCATGGGATGTAATCCAAATGGAGCAGACACGCTTCTTCCGGATTCGCGGGATACTTGTAGCCGCCCATGCTGACCGGAAAATCGAGCGCGACTTCGTTGTAGAAGCTTCCGCGGCAATCAATCGTGCTGACTTTCAATTTCTCGAATGACGTCCAGTTGCGGATCATGACGTTGGTGTAGACGAGCGGCACTTTCACGCCGTATTCGAGCGCGTCCTTCTGCGTCTCCGGCAGTTCCGGGCAGAGGTACGGGATCACCATGTTCCAGCACGCGAGTACGCAGTGCTTTGCGCTCACCGATCGCGCCACACCGCCGCGGACGTACACCACTTCCACATCGTTGCCCGGAATAGGTTCGCCCGGTATGCCGCCCATGTTTCGCGCGCGAACCGCTGTCGAGTTCAGACGGATGCGAACCGGCGAGCCGGGATCGTCAAGTTTTGAATAGTCCATCCGCGCGAGGACGATGTCGTCCATGTTGTGTCCCGGCGCGGCGCCAGGAATTAGCGCGCGGACGAGCGAACGCGCGATCGAGGCATTGCCGTCGGGAAAATGAAAGATGTACGGCGCACCGACATCCTGGAGCGTGACTTCGTATCCAAGCCCCGGCCCCGGCGGCCCTGAAAGATCCATGCCCGCGAATCCCGGCGCCCCGAGGCCGGCGAGGTCGCCCGCTGGCACGGCCTCGATCCCAATGCCGTAGAGCCCGTAAGTGGATTCCTGAAAAAATGGAATCACATCGGGACGGACTTTCACATCGTTCAGAAGGAAATCCTTGTAGCTCGTTCGCGCGAGATGCTCTTTTTTCTGTTCGCGATTGAGCGACGACAGGTAATCAACTTTTTCAGTCTGGAGCCGCGCAATGTCGTTCTGCGCTTCCTTCGAGAGTGGCGTCTTGGCCAGAAATTCGGGCCACGGGAGCGAACCCAATCCAGTCGCAAGCTGATCGGCGCCGAACCGCTCCTTCGCAAAAAACATTCCCCGAGTCATTCCGCGCGAAGAGAAAAATTTGCGGTCGTAGTATTGGTAGAAGCGATCCACGTCAATGCCGAGCTCTCGAAGGAGGCCCATGGCTTCGGCGCTGTAATGCTTCGGCCCGGCGATGGATTGCGTGCCGCCATAGCCGAGCAGTATCCGCCCGTTCGCTTCGAACTCGTTCCGCTTGGCATGGCCGCCAAAATCGTCGTGATTCTCGATGACCAGCACGCGCGCCTTCGGACCCGCCGCTCGACGGTAAAAATAAGCGGCGGCAAGCCCGCTGATTCCTCCGCCGACGACGATCAAATCGTATTTCTCGTTGTCGGGAGTGGCGTTGCTCCAATGGCTGCCGTCGCGCAGCGCGTGCGCCACTTCCCACGAGCCATCGTGGCTCCCGCGCATTCCGGTGCGCGCCGGCGGATAATAATTCGGATCTTTTTCCGGTGCGAAGGGTGATGGCTGCTGGCCGAATGCGTCGAGCCACGCCTGGTGGGGAAGGGCGAGCGAACCGCTGACAGCGATGCTGAACCCGTTTAGAAAATCGCGGCGCGAAATCGCGCGGTGCATTCCGAGTTCGCGATCCCGTTTCTTTTCATCCACCGATACCCCCAGGATATTTTCCCGGAGCATCGAGCTGCGCGCGTCCGGGTACTGGATAATTGCGAACGCCAGCATAGTCGAACGCGGACGAACAGGAAAGCGCGGGTTACAGCCAATCGTTGAGAAAATATCTCGCGGTCATTTTCAATGCGATTGCCGTACGCGCGGCTAGAGCGCCTGCGGAAAAAAGCATGAATGCCGTCATCCCGAGTCCGCCGCGGCGGACGAGGGATCCCTCGTGGTTTAAAGGCCCGCGAAAAGAGGGATTCCTCGTCGCTTCGCTCCTCGGAATGACGGCGATATTGACTTTTCCCGAAGCGGCTAGAGCGCAGGCGCGTAGGCGATTAGAATGGTTCGCCTGCGCGATCAGGGGCAGGGTCAAGAAACGAACGCATGGCCAATCGCAAAATTCGACTCTTGCGGCGCGACGAGTTGCCGGTCAATACGGTCAGGCTCGCGCGCTTCCTCATTGGTAAGACGCTGGTTCGCGATCTCCCCGCCGGACGCCTGAGCGGGCGAATCGTCGAAACGGAGGCTTATCTTCCCGGCGACGCCGCGTGCCACGCTTTCCGCGGGCCGACGCCGCGCAATCGTGCGCTTTTCCTTGAGCACGGACACGCGTACGTTTACTTCATTTATGGTTCGTCGTTCATGATGAACGTTTCGGGCGAGAAGCACGGCGTGGGCGCGGGAGTGCTGCTTCGCGCGGTCGAGCCGATCGAAGGGATTGAATTGATGCGCCGCCACCGCCGCAAGGCGCAATTGCTCGAACTCACGCGCGGCCCGGGGCGCCTGGCATCCGCGTTCCGCATTGACGCGCGTCTCGACGCTGTGGATCTCTGCGCGCCCAGCTCGCTGTGGCTTGGCTCGGCAATCCGGAAAAGAGGCGCGATCGGCGAAAGCATTCGCATCGGAATCACGCGCGACGCTCATCTCGTCCTTCGATTTTACGAGCGCGGGAATTCTTTCGTCAGCGGACCAAAGAGACTTCGAATTTGACAGCCGAAGTGCGGTAGGATTCTCAACCCGGCACGGACAATTGCCCGCGATCTCGGCGAGTGACAAAGGAGAACTATGAAATCCGATCCGAAATTCACGGCGCCTAACAGGCGAGAATTTCTCGGCAACTCCGCGGGGCTGCTACTTGGCGGCGTTCTCGGAAGCTCGTTGCTGGGCGCGGGCGAATATCGAGCGGCATTCGGAACCGCGGATTCTTTCTTGACGCCTGGTGCGTCACCAAGGCGGATCATTATTGATACGGATCCCGGCGTGGATGACGCCTTCGCGATTCTGCTCGCGTTGAGGTCGCCGGAGCTTCAAGTCGAAGCGATCACGCCCGTATCGGGCAACGTGCCTCTCGCGCTGACGCTTCCGAACGCGCTGCGACTCGTCGAAATCGCGGGACGCACGGACATCCCCGTAGCCGCGGGCGCGAGCGTTCCACTGACGCGACGACTCATCACGGCAAGCTACGTTCACGGCGAAGACGGCCTGGGCGGCGTGAACTTCCCTCCTCCGAAAACGAAACCTGCCGCCGAAACGGCCACCGAAATCATCCGCCGCATCGTCCGCGCGCATCCGGGTGAAGTCACGATTGTCGTCATCGGCCCACTGACGAACATCGCCACGGCTCTCCGCTCCGATCCCGAACTTGCCGGCATGATTCCGGGATTCGTCCTGATGGGCGGCTCGATCTCCGGCGGGAATATCACGCCCGCGGCCGAATTCAATTTCTATGTAGATCCCGAAGCGGCGCACGTGGTTTTTCACTCCGGGGTTCCGATCGTCATGGTGGGGCTCGACGTCACGCGCAAAGTTCAGCTCCGCGATGAGCACGCCGCTGCTCTCGAGGCTGCGCCGAATCCCGTGAGCCAAGCTGCGGGGAAAATCGCGCGCAGCACGATTGCGCAATACCGGCGAACTGGATTCCCCGGCTTCCCGATGATGCACGATCCGCTTGCCCTTGCGACGCTTCTTGATCCGACGCTTGTCACGTTTAAGGATTTTTACGTCAACATTGAAATCGAAGGCGAGCTGACGGCCGGCGAATCTGTTGCGTACGACCATGCGCCCGTTCGCCGCTCGGCGCCGATTGAGAGTGGGGCGGCGATTGACGCGCGCGTCGCCGATGAACCATTTCACACGAATACGAAGGTCGCCGTGGACGTGGATGCGGACAAGTTCATGCGTTTGCTCGTTGGACGCTTGACCGGCCGAGCCTCATAGTCCGATCAGCCACCGACGCGCCGGTCCGGGATCCCGGCCCTTCATCCACGCTGTCATTCTGAGGACGACCCGACGAAGGTCGGCCGAAGAATCTGCATTTTCGCATCTCGCGTTCCGGGCACGCTCATCCACCGGCGCTGCCGAGCCTTTCATCTCTACGCACGCTGCGCAAATGTCTCGAAACCTCAGATATCGTTTTCCTTCAATCTTTGGTAAATTGCCGGGCGAGCCAACCCCGCTCACCTCGAATCGGAGACGCCGATGAACAACCTCGATTTGCGCCCACTCTCGGTTGGCGAAATCCTCGACCGCACGTTTACGCTCTACCGGAATTATTTCGTCCTATTTATTGGAATCTCCGCGATCCCGCAGCTTCTCGTGCTCGCTCTCAACCTTGCACAGGTCGCGGTCTTGACGCCCGCGGGCTTCCCAACGTCTGGAACTCGGGGGGTGACGGCGCCTCCCCTTTCTTCGGTTAGCGCGGCCGCGTCGTATGGCGTGCTTGCCTTCCTTGCACTGATCGTCACGCTGATTGCGTTGATGCTATCGCAAGGCGCGACCGTGACCGCGGTCTCGGAACTCTATCTCGGCCGCACGATCACCATCGGAGAATCCTTTCGACGCGTCCGCGGCGAATTGGGCACCATCTTCGGCGTAATGATGCTGAACGGTCTCGCGACTTTTGTTGGGCTTCTCTTCCTGATCGTTCCGGGAGTCTACGTCATGAGCCGGTTGATCGTCGGTATTCCGGCGGCGTTGCTTGAGAACCTCGGCGCCCGGGCGGCGCTGGAGCGCAGTTGGCAACTCACCAGGGATAGTGCGGGCCGGGCATTTCTCGTTTTCCTTCTCTATTTCTCGCTGAGCATGGCGGCGAGCATGCTCCTCGCCTTTCCCTTCCAGATGGGAATCATCCTCGTGAAAGATAATCCTTCAATGATTCTGGTCTTCATGGGATTGACGCAGGTTGGGGCGTTTGTCGCCAACGTGCTGGTTGTTCCTATCATAACGATCGCGAGCTCAATCCTTTATTATGACCTTCGCGTGCGAAAGGAAGCTTTCGACCTTCAAATGATGATGGCGCCGCTCGGAGGCCCGGTGACGGGCGGCGTGCCGAAGGCGATCACTTAGTCGTGGCTTCGCGAGTTCTTTCGGATACTCTTTCCCGGTGAACAGACGGAGCCGCTTCCGAAAAGCATTCGGTTCGATTGCGCGGCTCACGCTGTTCGGGCTGTTCGCGGCGACAGCAGCTGCCGCGCAGACCGCACCGCCATCTCCGGGCCCGTACGAATCGGCTCCGTACGACGCCCGCGGATTCGCCGCCGAACTTCGCCACCTCGAAGCGACTCTCAAACAGGCGCACGCGAGCCGCGAGGAGATCGCCGCGTTTCGGACTCGGCTTCCTGTCAAATGGCAGGTCGAGACGCCCGATCGCCGCTACGAAATTTCGAGCGAGCCTCTGCGTTCGATTCTGGTTAATGCAGAACGCAATCCTGCTCGTAGCGCCACGCACGTCGAGGAAGCGGAAGCGTGGCTCAGCAACCTCGCGGCTCAAGCCCAAAATTATTCCTCGCGCGCGGCGCCGCCAAATCCAGACGCGCGCAAAGATCTCGACGAAATTTTGAGCCAGCGCGAATTTGCTTCCGTTCGGCCGCCGAACGCCTGGGATCGCCTCAAGCAACGAATCAGCGATTGGCTTCTGAGCATTGTGGAAAAGCTGCTTCGTCAAATTGGCAGGCATCCGCTCGGCGCGAAATTTCTTTTCTGGTTTCTGATCGCCGCCGCGGTGGCATGGATTGCGATGATGCTGCTCCGATTCTGGGGCGAGCGCGGCCGCATGGAGGAAATGCAGAACATCGAGCACGTCGCGGCGCACCGTTCCTGGCAGGAGTGGATTCGTGCCGCGAGGCTGGCCGCCGACGGTGGAAATTTTCGCGAAGCCGTTCACTCCACCTACTGGGCGGGGATCACGTATCTCGAAGACCTCGGTGTCGTCGAACCGGATCGCACGCGCACGCCGCGCGAATATTTGCGGCTCGTCGAAGAATCCGGCGGCGCTTTGCCCTCCGAGCGCGCGAAGAGGCGGGAATCTTTGGCCGCGCTGACGTCGCGCCTTGAACGAATTTGGTACGGATTGCGCCCGGCCCGCGTGGAAGATTTTCAAGATTGCATGCATCAAGTTGAGGAACTCGGATGCCGTTTGCCATAGATCCCTCCGACCGCAAGCTACTGCGAATTGCAGCGGCGATCTTCCTCGTTCTCGCGACGGCACTCGCATTCTTCACGCCGCCTTCCCGGCAACAAGCGAACCCGATTCCGTCAATCTATTCGGTGGATTCCAATGGCGCTCGCGCCGCCTACTTGCTCTTGAAGCAACTCCGCTATCCCGTGCAGGTCTGGGAACGGCCGCCGGCCGAATTGCCCGAGGAGGCGGCGAGTGGTGTGCTGGTTCTCGCCGATCCGGTTCAGCCGCCGGTCGAAAAGGATCGCGCGGCGCTCCTAAATTTTGTGAAATCGGGCGGGAGGATTCTTTTCACCGGCTCGATGATGTCGTCCTTTTTCCCGGACGCGCATTCCTCGGAAGAACCGCTCGAATCTTCGTGGCAGACCTACGACGCCGATTTCCCGAGCAACTTCACGGCAGGCGCGGCAAAAATTTCGCTCCAGCCCGAGGCCGAGTGGACAACGATTGAGCCCTCGCAGATGCCGCTGTACGGGCCCGCGGATTCCCCGGTCGTTTTGAGCTGGCGCGTCGGAAGCGGCGAAATTCTTTGGTGGGCCGGGCCCACGCCACTCACGAACTCCGGAATCACGCACGACAACAATCTGAATCTCTTCCTCGATGCTGTCGGCTCCGCAACCGGAAACTCCGCCGATCAACCCACAATTTATTGGGACGAATATTTTCATGGCCAGCGCGATTCGCTCTGGGGCTACGTCAGCAAAACGCCCGTGGCATGGGGTCTTCTGCAAGTCGCGATCCTGGGTTTCGCGGTATTGTTCACGTTCAGCCGGCGCAGCGGGCCGGTGGCCATGCCCGCCAAGGTTTCGCGGCTCTGGCCGCTCGAATTCGTAGACACGATCGGCGGCCTCTACGAACGGGCACATGCTGAGCCGGCCATGGTCGGCGCCGTTTATCAGCGATTCCGCTCGATGCTCGCGCGCCAATTGCGCTTGCCGCTCACGACGAGCGATGCCGCGCTCGCGGAAGCTTTGCGCGTGCGGCTCGCTTGGAACGACGATGCGCTGGCCGATGCTTTGCACCGCGCCGCCGCGGCGAGCCGCGCGGCGAAAGTTCCACCCGGCGACGCGCTCGAAATCATTCATCGCCTCGAATCGCTCGAAGATCGACTTGTATTGAAGAGAAAAAAGTAACAGGAGAAATTCGACTCGTGGAAAACCTCTCGCGCCTCGCAGCGCACGTACGCAACGAATATTCGAAAGTCATCATCGGCCAGCGGGACGTCATTGACCAAATGCTTCTCGTCCTGGTCTGCGGCGGCCACGCGCTGATGGAGGGCGTGCCTGGCCTGGCGAAAACGCTGGCCGTGAAGACGCTCGCGCGAATCTGCGGCCTGGGCTTTCAACGCGTCCAATGCACCGCCGACCTGATGCCGGCCGACGTGATGGGCACGAACGTCTTCAACATGGCAACGAGCACGTTCTCGCTTCACCGCGGGCCCGTCTTCACCGACTTGCTGCTTGTGGATGAAATCAACCGGACGTCGCCGCGAACTCAAGCCGCGCTTCTCGAAGCGATGGAGGAGCGCCAGGTTACGATTGATGGCACGCGTTACGCGCTCTCCGGCAATTTCACGGTTCTTGCCACCCAGAATCCGATCGAATTCGAGGGGACCTATCCGCTGCCCGAAGCGCAACTCGATCGATTCCTCCTCAAAATTCGCGTTGGCTACCCGTCCGAAAAAGAAGAAGCGGAAATTCTCCACCGATGGGGCCAGGGATTCGATTCACGCCGGTTCGATTCCGTTGATATCGCGCCGATCGATCCTGCTTGGCTCGCCGGTGCGCGGCAGGAAGTTGAAAGCGTGCGCGTCGAGCCGGGGCTTTACAAATATCTCGTCACACTGGTTCGCAGGACGCGCGATTGGCCCGCGCTCACTCTTGGCGCGAGCCCTCGCGCGGCCATCGGGCTTTTTTCCGTGGCACGCGCTCTTGCGGGCATCGAGGGCCGAGATTTCCTCATCCCCGACGATATCAAGGCCGCCGCGCCTGCCGTTCTTCGCCATCGCATTATGTTGAAGCCCGAAGCCGATCTCGAAGGGCTGACCGCGGATCAAGCTGTTTCTGAAATTCTCGCGGCGGTTGAGGTGCCGAAATAGTGGTCGAGAACCCGCTCGCGCCTCCCGCGGCCGCCGCTCGCGCGCGTCCGAACGGGCGAATCCCGTTTGGATTCGGCGCGCGCTTTTTCGTCGCGATTCTTCTCGGATTCGGTTGGCTCATTCCGGCGTGGTGGTTTCCGCGGATGATCGCCGCGATGTTCCTGTGGGACGGCGTCTTCCTCGCCGCGTGGCTTTGGGATTTTTTGCAGCTTCCTTCACCCAGTCAGCTTGAGCTCCGGCGAGTCTGGCGCGCGCGTCCGGCGCTCGCCTGCGCGAGTTCCATCGCGATTGAAATCAAGAACTCAGGCCGCATCGCAATTCGCGCGCGGATCACCGACGAAACGCCTCTCACGTTGCGCACCGAACCGGCAAACGTCGAACTCAGAGTCCGCGCCGGCGGCACGGCGCAGGCGAAGTATGAAATTCTTCCTGCGGAACGCGGCGACGCGCGCGCGGGCCGCATGTACGTCACCTATCAAAGTGCGATGCGCCTCGCCGAGCGTTGGGCCGTTGCCGATACCGCGCAAGTCGTTCGTGTTCTGCCTAACATCGAAGAAGCCAAGCAGCACACGCTCTTTCTGATTCGCAGCCGCCAAATTGAAATGGAGAAGCGCCGTCGCCGCCAGCGCGGCATCGGGCGCGAATTCGATTCCTTGCGCGAATATCGCGATGGCGATGAGATTCGCGATATCTCCTGGACCGCGACCGCCCGGCGAAATCATTTGATCACGCGCGTCTTTGAAATCGAGCGCAGCCAGGTTGTTTGGATCGTGCTCGATGCCGGGCGATTACTGCGCGCGCAAGTGGAAGAGCCGGGGCGCGCGCTGCGAATTTCGAAGCTCGACTACGCCGTCAACGCCGCGCTTTCGCTCGCGCAGGTCGCGCTTCATTGCGGCGATCGCGTCGGGCTGCTCGCCTACGGCCGCCGCATCCAGCAGAACGTCAACGCCGCGCGCGGACATCGGCACGTGCGCGCGATCGTCGAATCGCTCTCGCAAGTGCGCGGCGAATCCGGGGAGGCCGATCACGCCCGCGCGGCGCATTCTTTGCTCACCACGCAGAAGTGCCGCAGCCTTGTCGTGTGGATCACGGATTTCGCGGAGACGGCCACGACTCCTGAAGTGATTGACTACGCGATGCACATGACTTCGCGGCACCTCGTGCTGTTCGTCGCCATGGGCCAGCCCGATCTCACCGCCGTGGCTAACACGACTCCAGCCACGAAGGAAGATATGTATCGCCACGTCGCGGCGCTCGAAATCTCGCACCGCCGTGAAGTGCTCCTGCGCGGGCTGCGCCAGCGCGGCGTCCTCGCGCTGGAATTGATGCCGCACGACCTCGCGTCCTCGCTCGTCAATCAATATCTCGACATCAAAGAACGCAGCCTGCTCTAGCGTAGCGACATCTCTACGTTGATTTTCGTAGGGCCGGCCGGCAGGCCGGCCGGATTTTCGTATTGACCCTGAATTTTCGAGATTCCCGATACCTGGCAGCCATGCCATCGTAGCGCCGGCATCTTGCCGGCGATTTTCCGCGCGGTGACGCAACACAAAAACGCCGGCAAGATGCCGGCGCTACGATTGCACTTTTTGCTGTTTGCTACGCTTGATTGGGGTGTGGACGCCGCGAAAAATTGAGATAAGTCATCAGCAGCGTGAACATCACCGCGGCGAAAAGATATTTCAGCGGGCGCGGGAGATCCGACGGCGAGAGAAACGCCTCAATAATTCCCGCGACGAATAGCATCGGAATCGTGCCGAGAAGAAGACGCGCCGCGCGCCCTCCCGCGATCGCGAGCGATTCCCGGCGCGGCAGCAGTCCCGGAAAGAGCATCCCGCGGGCGATCTCAAATCCCGCGCCGCCCGCGATGAAAATTGCGGGAAGCTCGATCACGCCGTGCGGCGCGACAAAGCTCCACAGATCCTGCGCCATCCCTGCCTTCCACGTCGCCGCGCCGACCACGCCCAGGAGCACGCCATTCAAAATCATCATCCAGACGGTGCCAATGCCCGCGGTGATTCCATACGCAAACGTGGCGAACGCGACGAACATATTGTTGGTCATGATTCCGGAGGCCACGGCGGGCTTGACCGTCACGATGGACTGCGTCCACATTTTGCGGCGCTCGATCGTCTCCATCATCTCCGGGCCCAGAAATCGTTGCGCGAACGCGGGATCGTGAATCGTCACGGCCCACGCCGCCACGGCGGTCACGATGAAAATTCCAAACGCGAGCAAAGTTTCCGGAAGCGTCTCGCGGAAAATCTCCGGATACGTCTGCGAATAGAATTTCACGATGCCGCTGATTTTGGGCCGGGTGCCCATGTAGATCAGATTGTGCGCGCGGCCGAGAAGTTGATTGAGGTATGCGGCAAGTTGCGGGCTCGTGATATCCTCGCGCACGGCCGCAAGGTCCGACGCGGTCTGGCGATACAGCAGGCCGAGTTCCTGCAGCTCGCGATGATCGAGCGCCGAGACGCCGCCCGATCTCGACCGGCTGACGAGCTGCTCGAGCCGCGACCAGTAGGGCTTTCGCTTCTCAAGCCAACGCGTAGAGATCATGTCGCTGCCACCACTGACTCCCCCAACATCGAGCGCTTCCGCCGACAAGATTACCATTGAAACTCCCGAGCAAACGGCGCTCGAATTCGCGATCGCCGGTGTCGGCAGCCGGTTTCTCGCGCTTGCTTTCGATATGCTGATTCAGTCCGTTGTTATTACGCTTTCCATTCTCGGCGGAACGCTTCTGATCGCAGGTGTTTTTCCCGGCGGTTTCGGCAGCAACTGGACGCTGGCTCTGCTAATTCTTCTGCTTTTCGTTGTTTTCTTCGGTTACTTCGCGATTTTTGAAGCGGTTTGGAACGGCCAGACGCCCGGGAAGCGAATTACGCACATTCGCGTGATCAAGGATTCCGGCCGCCCGATCACGCCGGCCGAATCGGTGGGGCGCAACTTGATGCGAATCGTGGATAGCTCCCCGGCATTCCTATACGCCATCGGTATTGTGAGCGTCCTGCTCAGCAAGCAGAACAAGCGTCTCGGCGATTTCGTCGCGGGAACAATTGTGATTCACGAGCGGGAACTTCAGGACATCCGGCCGTTGTGGCAGCCTCCGCCAAGCGCCGTCACAACGAAATACGGAGCCGAGAATCTGACGCCGGAGGAATTTGCCGTCGTCGAAGCATTTCTGAACCGGCGGCTTTCGCTCGAGCCCGACGTCCGCTTCCGCATGGCCGAACAGATCGCCACGCGCATCAAGCCGAAACTCACCGCGCCGCCCGAAAATTTCCCGTCGGCCGAGCGCCTGATCGAGTCTGTCGCGGCCGAGCGCCGCGCCTCCGCGCGATACATCTGAGAACACGAACGCAATAATGATTTGTGCAGCGGACAATCGTGGGGCAATTCAGAGGCGCTTCAACGCCGCGCGCGCTTCCGCGATTTGCGGCAACCGCGCGTCGGAATTCTCGAAGTGGCTTAGAAAATCTTGATAGGCCTTGACTGCTTCGGTCTTTCTGCCCGTCTTCTCGTAAATTTCGCCGATATAAAATTCGGACAGCATCTCCGAAAGAAAGTCGGTATAGGCCACGTACCTCATATTCCCGAATATGCGGCCCTTGACTTGGAGCGTCCTCAGTTGGCGCTCGGCTTCGGCAAAACTATTGAATTCCAGATCCGCTCGTCCTTCGGCCAGCCCCGCAATTGCTTTGTCGTCTCGATTCACGAGATCCGGCCAATTCGTTCGGACATCCTGCCAGCGCCCGGCATATCCGGCTGCCAATATCTTTATGGCCGTCGCCGCTTTTTCTGCAGCGAAATCTCCGACGAGTGGGCGCAAAGAATTGCGAAGACTTGTGAACTCTCCGTTTGCGGCCGCCTCATCGTGTAAAGCGAGATCGCCCAGCGCTCGCACACCCGGAGCCCACGGCGTCTTATCGCGGCGCCCAAGCGCCAGCACCGCATCGGGGCGGCCTTGTTCGAGATATATTTGCGCCGCCTCGAACAGTGGCCCTTTTGCCATATCGTTACCCTGATCCGCGAAACCCTGCGCCGCCTCTTCGAAATAATTGACGGCGGCGTCGAGTTGGCCGCGTCCGGCTTCCACTTCTCCCAGAATGCCGGCCAACGACGCATGTTCGAGGCCCTTGCTGGCCGCATAACCCTCACGCGCAGCCGACTCGGCCTTTGCTAGATTCCCCATGCACAGATACGTCAGCGCAATTTTGCCTTCCTCGAAATTCCCACCGTACGCGATACCGGGATGCTTCGCGTTGTCGTCGAGAATTCCCTGATACTGGGCAACCGCTTCCTGGTAGCGGCCACCCATCCTTAGAACATCGCCGCGCGAATCGCGAGGATTTGGATCGCCCGGCGGGAGCATCGACGCATATTTGTCTGTATCAGCGACGGCTTCATTCACGCGGCCGAGAGCCGCGTCTTCATATGCTAGGTAGTTGTATGCGAGAGGCCTCTGGGGGTCGATGCGAATGATTTCCTCGAGAATCGGTTTCGCCTCGCCATCCTTTCCTTGATCCCAAAGCACGGCCATGAGTGCGAAGCGCGGATCAATTTCGCGCGGGAATTCGCGAATTGCCGTGCGCAGCGTTTCTTCAGCTTCCGGCAATCGCCCGTCATACCGAAGCTGCATGCCCTGTATGAGCGCCTTCTGTAGAGGCGGCAAAGGCGCGTGCTCCGCAAGACGCGCGGCCGGGAGAATCTCTCGCCGTCCTTCCTCAAAATTGTCGTAGGAAAGATCTGCTAGTTCGTAATACGCCATGGCGAAATTGGGATCGAGTTGGATCGCGCGCCGGTACGCCGCTTCGGCGTCGTCAATGAGAAAACGGTCTTGGTAGCCGTCGCCTTCCTCGAAGGCTTGGAGCGCTTCGAGATTGGAAGTCAAGCTCGCCCCGACGTCGAGTGGAGACGATTCTCCCGGCGCGATCTGCGAAAGTATCCCGGACGACGCTTTGTCCACCATTCCGAAGACGGCCTTCGCGTCTGGACCCTCGACCTTGTCGGCATAAACAACGCGCCCGCTGCCTGTCTCCTGCACGCGCAAGTCTAGGCGCAACCCATCGCCGACCCTCAGCAGCGCTCCGCTCAAATACATGTCCGCGTGCGCGGCCTGCGCCACGCCTTGCGCTTCGCCCGGAGGCAATTGGCCTTCGGTTTTTACGCGTTCCCGAATCAGCCCGCGCACGCGCTCGGTCGAAATCACTTCGAGCGACTTCGACTGCGCGAGATCTGTAGTCAGCAGCTCCGCCACGCCGGGGCCGAGCCAATCGAGCGCGTGGTCGCCGGACATATTTTCGATCTCAACAACGGCGATGGCCTTCTCCGCGGACGGCGCGGCAGTTTTGCTCGGGAAGAGCGTGTGCCATTTCCAGGCGAGCACCGCGACAATGACAACGAGCACGGCCCCAGCGGCAGCGACGTACGCCGGCTGCGTCCGCCGCTTCTCCGCAACGACCGGCGCGGCGACGCGCGACGCTCCTGAATCTCGATTCAGCCGATGCAAGTCGGAGCGAAGATCCGACGCATGCTGGTAACGGAGCTTAGCGTCTTTCTCGAGGCACTTATTAACGATGCGGACAAGCTCTCCGGGCGCTTCAGGATTGTATTGCGCGACGGGCACGGGCGTTCGATTGAGCACCGCATCGTGAACAACGGCCGTCGCATTCCCCGGAAACGCCATCCGCCCGGTGGTCATTTCATAAAGCACCGCACCGAACGAAAAGAGATCCGTGCGCGCATCCAATTCTTCGCCGCGCGCCTGCTCGGGAGACATATACGCCGCAGTCCCCATGGACGTGCCCGGCGTGGTCAAGACGGCATCCGCCGCCGCGGTCGGCATCGCGGAAAAATCTGCGCCGGGCGTGACGGCCGTCAGCTTTGCCAATCCGAAATCCAGAATCTTGGCGTGCCCACGCTCCGTCACAAAGATATTGGCCGGCTTGATATCGCGGTGAACGATGCCTTTCGCGTGCGCCGCATCGAGCGCGTCGCTAATCTCGATTCCGAGTTCAAGAATCTGCGCGAGCGGCAGCGGTTTCCCCTCGATACAATGCTTCAGCATCTGGCCGTCGAGCAGCTCCATGGCGATGAATCGCTGGCCGTCGTGCTCGCCGATTTCATAAATCGTGCAGATATTCGGATGATTCAGTGCGGATGCCGCCTGCGCTTCTCTTTCGAAGCGCTCGAGCGCGATGGG
The DNA here is from genome assembly GCA_963838705.1 of uncultured Acidobacteriota bacterium. Taxonomy (GTDB): domain Bacteria; phylum Acidobacteriota; class Terriglobia; order Acidiferrales; family UBA7541; genus Palsa-147. Next base: position 1,417,908 of record CAWIRU010000009.1, read on the forward strand.
ATCGTGTGCCATTTGTTCGGGCAGGAATTTCAGAGCGACGAAGCGGCGCAGCTTCGTGTCTTCCGCCTTGTAGACAACGCCCATTCCGCCGCCGCCGAGTTTTTCGACGATGCGGTAGTGCGAGATGATCTGGCCAATCATCGTGATAAATCTCAGTTCACGATGCGAATGTTAGGCCGCACGCGAAGGCAAGTCAACGAATCGCCGCGTGGCTGTATCGTCGTGGCTCCGGCGGGGGCGGAAGTGGAATGTCCGCGCCGGCGTTGTTCTTCATAGGGAGGAAATCGCTGCAAATAGTGAGAAGACCGGCGGGTAAGTCTCTACCGCCGGCCCTTTGTTTCGAGTTCGAGCAATTCTCGGCCTGATGCCGTTCGGGCTCAGCCGATTAGGCTTTCGCGCCCGCAGCCTGACCGAATGACTTGATCGCGCTGTCCTCGTCCTGATAAATATCGAACACCGCGTTCAAGCTCGTCATTTTCAGCATCTCTTGCACTTTCTTGCCGACGTTCGCGATCTTCAATTGGCCGCCGGCCCGCCGCACCACGGTGTGGCTTCGCACCAGCTCTCCGATGCCCGCGCTGTCTATGTGATCGACACCCGCCAGATTCAGCACGATTTTGGTCTTTCCCTTTTCCACGAGCCCCTGAACGATTTCGCGAAGCATCACATTTCCTTCGCCTAGCGTAATTCTTCCGCTGATGTCAACGACGTTGGCGTCGCCGGCTTCTCGCGTTGACGCTTTCATTCTCAGATTCGTCCGTTCCTGAATGCTGATCCCGGTGCGATCGAGAATGCCGCACGCCACGCTCGCCACTTCGTGCCAGTCCGTCCTCACGATGATCAGCGAGCGCCCGTCCTTCAAAACTTTCCGGAAAAGCGCCGCGTCTTCGTTGTCGGGGATCGGTCGCGGAACGCTGCTGTCTGTTGACGCGGCTTTTGCCGCGGCCGAGCCCGCCCCCGCGCCAGCCAATCCGAGAAGCGCCGTCGCGCCGATACCCAATGCGAGCGCTTGCCCGAGACCTGGAATCGCCAGCAGCGTCACTGCCACGACTCCCGCCGTCATCCCCGCCGCCCCGCCCGCAAATCCGCCGGCCCATGAGCCGAACTCTTTCGCCAGGCTCGCAGCCTCGGTTTCGGAAGTCGTTAAGAAAACAATCGACTCCTGGGGCACGTTCCGCTTCAACAGTTCTTTCAAAGCCTGTTCGGCCCGGTCGCGCGAATCGAAAATACCAATTGCAGTTTCCATCTGGATTTCTCCTTAAACCTTCGGCCGTCTTCAACGACAGCTCGGCGAGATCTCCATACTGAGGGGCCTATCGTGGTGTCCGCCCACCAACGAACGCGAAGGCTCGCTGGCCCGCTGGAGTGGCCGCAATTTGCTCCTATAGATGAAATTTGTCAAGAGGAATGGTCATACTATCGCACCGGTTTTGATGATTTTCGCGCGGTCTCTCATGTATTTGCGGGTCATGTACGTACTCCAACCTCCGCTCTTCGCAAGACTCGCCCTGCACTCAGACTTCCTAAAACTGGCTCGAGGCGGCCCGGCGAGTCTAACGATCCCGCGATCAGCGCCACGAACTGTAATTCAAATGCGCGATGAATCTGGGAGCCGTGTCATCGCCGTTGAACAACTCAACAAGCGCTTATAATTTCAACGCGACGCGAGCCTCAGCCCCGCACTTTTCGCGTTTCAAATCCAAGGAAACTAACGCGGATACGGGAGGCCGGCGCGTCCCGGTACTCGGCACTCAAATTGCATCACGCAGCGACGGAACAGATTTGATCTAGGCGGCTGCAGGGCCGGACTTGGCGTCACCCAGCGAACCGATCTGCCTCGCCAGCGAAGCCGGTCAGACATCGGTCCCGTCGAGGCCATCCAGCAGTTGCCTTCCTGCTCTTGCACCTCGGCAAGGAGGCTGTGAGCCATCCCCACTGGCTCTCAGCCTCCGGGCCAATTTCTCGAAAGTCATTTCGTCGCCGGCAATCGTCGGGCAGGCCGACAGGCCGGCCGACTTTTCAGCATTTCGCGATAACGGCAGCTTGCCAATCGTAGCGCCGGCATCTTGCCGGCGATTTTGGTCGTCGCCGCCGCGCGTAACACCGCCGGCTGGAAGCCGGCGCTACGAGTTCATTCTCGGCAGCCGTATGGCTGGCCGGTTTTCCTGGCAAATTTTCGACTGGAAATTTACTTTAGCGAAGCCGCTTCCGCCTTGGCATCGCGCAAAATCGGAATATCCGGATCGGCATCCTTCCAAAGCGTCAGAAAGTCATTGTAAGCCGCATGAGCTTTCGCGCTGTCGCCCGCGAGAACATACGCTCGCGCAAGCCCCAGATGCGCCAGCGCGCCAGTGGGGCAATTCTGCACCAAACCACGGTGATCAACTATCTTCTGAAACTCTGCGATCGCCGCGCCGCCCTGCTTCGCCGATAGATACGCTTGCCCGCGCACATACACCGGATACATGCACGAATTGATGCCCGCTCCGCCGGAACTGACCGACAACTCAATCGGTGACGCCGCCTGAAGCAACTCGATCGCGCGCGCGGAATTGTTTTGATCGATCGCAATCTGCGCCTCAATCGTGGGCACCGAAAGCGATCTTACAAGCGTGTCCAGGGGGAATCGTTTCGCGAGACTCTGGGCGGTGGATTCAGCGTGCGCAGTATCGCCCGCCATCGCGAATGCAATCGCCGCTTCCTCGGCAACCGGCCGGTCCGTGCCTCCCAAATTCAGTGACGCTGCGGCGCTTTGCCGCGCCTCGGCCGAATATCCAAATTCGGCCTCCCGGATCGCTCCATTGTCCTGCCAAAACGCCGCGCTCTCCTTGTTGTCCGTTCGCAGAGCGGCGTCAATGGCGCGCTTCGTCAATTCACGAGCCTTTTGCGAATGGCCGGAATATGCCTCGGTATCGGATTGAAAGGCCCACCGTTCATGCTCGAGGTCCGGCTTACCGTCAAACCACGATAACTGTTCCGCCATCCCTCGCGTGTCGCCCTGAAGAAAATCGATTTCGTAGAATTGGAGATGAATGCCATCGTCGTCCAGTTTTTTCGCGACCGCTTCGTCCAGCGGCTTCCGTGCTTCATCGAGACGATTGAGGACCATCAATGAGTCTGAAAGCGATTCCAGGTCGATCACATTGTTCGGATCAAGATCGACGGATTCACGCACAACGTCCAGTGCTTTATCGGGCTGTCCCAATTGGAAATAGATCACGCCGAGATTGTTATAGGGAATCGCATCCCGCGGATAACTCTGAATCCATTCTTGGTAGGTTTCCGCAGCCTTCTCGAGCTCGCCCGTCACGGCTCCGTAATACGACGAAGCAATATGAAATTTTTCCAATTCGCTCGCGCGATCGCGCAGCTCGAATGCTTTCGTGAGATAGGTAGAGGCGCGATCTGGCTGTCCGAGATTCCCGTACATGATCCCGATTCCGCCATACGCGCTCGCAAAATTCGGATCGAGTTCCACGGCCCGCAAGAAATACGGGAGCGCTGCGGAGGCGCCTTTTTCGCGTTCAGTCTTTCTCCCGAGAGTAAACGCCTTCAGCGCTTCGAGCGACGGCGTGGTTTCCTGAGCGAGAGGCACATCGAATTTCTGCACAGAGGAGAGCGATTCGCCGAGCTCGCCGCGCAGTTTCGTCGCCGCCGTTCCGAGCGCGTCCAGCACCTTCTCCTTGCCCGCCGCGCGCTCCTGTTCCTCTGCGAGGATATCGCCGGTATGGCAATTCACCGCCTTCAGGCCGACGATAAATTCGTTTCCGATGCTGGCAATCGTGCCGGAGACGTAAGCCTTGCTCTCCGCGCGCTGGCAGAGTTCGCGCGCGATCTCGGGCGTAAGCGCCGTATTCGCCGGCTTCGTCATCATCCGAAGCGTTGTCGCCACTTTGTCATCGGACAACACGTTCAAGAACGGCGACTGCCGCAGCGACACGCCAAGCGCTTGCTTCAGCGTGTCATCGAATACAGGATCGCTCGTGCTATTCGCGAAGTCCGCGACGAGAACGGTGTCTCGCTCAGTGAGCACCGTCGGCTTGCTGCGGCCCTTGAACCACCAGAACGCGCCGACCGCGATTACGACGACCGCAATTGCGGCGACGATGGCCAACATCGGCGAGCGCGGCGCCACCGCGGCGATTTCTCCGGATGGCAACCCCGTAGCGGCGCCCGAATCAGACAGCGGCACAGCCGTTGACGCGGACGATGGCAAACTCTTCGATGACCCCGAACCCGGCGCGCCCGTGCTCGCCGGCGCGGATCGCGCCGCTGCCGCAGGCGTCAAACTCGCTGCGGGGACAGCGGCAGTCACCGTCGCCGTTCCCGTGCGCGTGGTATCGAATTCGCGGCGAATGCGCTTCAAATCCGCGCGCAAATCGGAGGCGTGCTGGTAGCGCAGCTCGCGATCCTTCTCGAGAGCACGGCTGATCGCGCGCTCGAGATCCGGCGGAATATCGGAATTCAACCGCACCGGCGCCACCGGTGTGCGATTCAGAATCGCCTCGAAAATCACTCCCGAAGTCTCGCCGTGAAACGGCGGCGTGCCCGTAGCCATTTCGTAGAGCACCACGCCGAAGCTGAAAATGTCGCTGCGCGCATCCACTTCTTTCCCGCGCACTTGCTCGGGCGACATATAGGCCACCGTCCCGAGCGTGCTGCCGGGACTCGTCAGGTTCTCGGGCGAGAGCCCCGCCGTCTCTTGCGTGGCAGAAATGGATTGCGCCGAAGGCGCCGCGATCGTCTTCGCAAGTCCGAAATCGAGAATTTTTGCCTGGCCGCGCTGCGTAATAAAAAGATTAGCGGGCTTGATGTCGCGATGGACGATGCCTTTATCGTGCGCCGCGGCCAGCGCATCGGAAATTTGAATGCCGAAATCGAGCAAATCTTCGTTCCCAAGCGGCTTGCCCGCCACGCGGTACTTCAGCGTCTCGCCCTCAAGATACTCCATCGCGATAAAAAGCCGCCCGCCATCCTCGCCAATTTCGTAAATCGTGCAAATTCCCGGATGATTCAGCGCCGAGGCCGCGCGAGCCTCGCGGCGGAATCGTTCGAGCGCGACGGGATCTTTCGCAACATCATCCGGAAGGAATTTCAGCGCGACGGGCCGGCCAAGATTAATGTCCTCGGCCTTGTAGACGACTCCCATGCCGCCACCGCCGAGTTTCTCGAGAATCCGGTAGTGGGAAAATTGCGAACCGGAACTGGGAGCGCCGGATGGAGCCTGGTCTGCCATCGCGCGCGCATCTTACCAGTTTCCGCGAGAACGCTAAAGCCCGAACCCAACGAGAGCGCCGTCTGGATGCATTTCCTCAGAGCCCGGAGGCCCCGGACTCCGGGAACAATCGCAGTTGACGGCAACTCCCGGGACTTCAACCTCGTTTGTAACGATTCCATCCGGCGCTCCGCCGCAACCACACTGGCGAATCACTCGCCGATAAACTAAAATCCCGCAAGGCCGAACATGGGAAAACGATCCGCTCTAGCGCGCACACGCAGCAACGCCTCTAACGCGCATTCGACATTCGTACTCAGAAACTGCGCCGCAACTGCTCCCAGCGCCGCCGCACGCTTCGTTGCCGCGGCAACTTTCGTCCTGCTCGCGTGCCTTCCCTCGTCCGCCCAGGAAGCGCGCTGGAAGGAATTATTCGCGCAAGCGGGACAACTCAAGCAGCAAGGCAAACCGGTCCAAGCCCTCCCCGTCGCTCAGGAAGCCGAGCGCGTGGCCGAGGCCACGTTCGGCCTGCAGAACGCCAACACTTTGGCTTCGATCAATCGCCTGGCCACCATTTACGACGATCTCGGCCGATACTCCGAAGCCGAACCGCTCTATAACCGCGCCATCGGCATCGGGATTAAAACCCTCGGTCCGGAGAGCGAAGGCATCGGCGCGATGCTCAATAATCTCGCCGCGCTTTGTGAAGAAACCGAGCGCTACGCCGATTCCGAACGGTTCTACAGGGGCGCGCTGGCGATCAACCTGAAGAATTTCGGTCCCGAAAACCCTGCCGTCGCGATCAATCTCAATAATCTCGGCTTGCTCTATACGATGCAGGCCCGCTTTGCCGAGGCCGAACCGCTCTACCGCCGCGCGCTGGCGATCGATCAGAAGGCTTACGGCAATGAAAATTCGCACGTCGCCATTACGCTGAACAATTTGGGATTGATGTACACGCAGGAGGCCCATTACCCCGAGGCCGAGCCGTTCTTCAAGCAAGCGCTCGCGATCGATCAAAAAGAGGGCAATAGCTCAGCGATCGCCACGGACATTCACAATCTCGCCGCGCTTTACGAACTCGAAGGCCATCAATCGCAATCCGAGGATCTCTACAAGCGCGCGCTCACCATTTACGAGAAGCAACTGGGGCCTGATCATCCCAACGTCGCCGACACACTCGGCCGCCTGTCCCAGTTGTATTCCGATCAGGGACTCTACGGCGACGCTGAGCCGCCGTTGAAGCGCTCCCTCGCCATCTACCAAAAGATTTTCGGTCAGGAGAATTTGAACGTCGCCACCAGCATGAGCGATCTCGGCCTGCTCTACGTCTACCAGGGTCGCGGCCCCGAAGCCGAACCGCTCCTCAAGCAATCTCTCGCTATCAGGGAAAAAGCTCTCGGCCCCGACCACCCGCAACTCGCGAGCGCGATGTACCGCGTCGCTTATCTCTACGAAGCGGAGAATCGCAATTCGGAAGCGGAACCTCTTCTCAAGCGTGCGCTCGCGATTCACGTCAAGGAACTCGGCGAGAATAGTCGTCCCGTCGGCGCGGATGTTTCTCTTCTCGGCGTCGTTTGCAGCCACGAAGGCCGCAACTCGGAGGCCGAAGCCTATCTGAAGCGTGCCGTCGAAGTCGTCTCTAAATCAATCGGCCCCGAGACCCGCGAGATGGCTTCGACGCTCACTGATCTCGCCGGCATGTATCAAGGCGAAGGCAAGTACGCCGATGCCGAACCCCTCTACAAGCGCGCCCAAACAATTTTTGAAAAAGTTCTCGGCGCCGGCCAGCCCGAGGTCTACACCAACCTATTCAATCTGACCGGCGTTTACGAAGCGATGGGCCGCCACGACGAAGCCAATTCCTACATGGAGCGCGGCCTTTCGCTCATCCGCCGCCGCTTCGAGTACAACTTTTCCTACATGAGCGAAAAGGATCGCCTGCAATTTCTCGCCAGTGTTCACGGTGTGTTTCCTGCTTACTTTAGTTTTGCTGTCGCGCGCCACGACCAGGATCCCGCCGCCGCCGGAAAGATGTTCGATCTCGTTCTTTGGGAAAAGGGCATCGTCGGCACCAGCGTTTCCGCATTGCGGGCTCGCGTCGCTGCGAGTGGCGATTCCGAGGCCGTCAAATTGATGGACGACCTCACCGCAAAAAAGAGTGAAGCCGCGCAACTCGCCACTTCCCGCCCTCCTGGCTGGGTCGAGCTGCAATCGAAATTGGACGCCGAAGCCAACGAGCTCGAGCAGCAACTCGCGCGTCACGTCAGTGGCGTCGGAGAACAGAAAAATCTCGCCGCCGCCACCTGGCAGGAAGTGCAAAAGTCTCTCAAGCCCGGCGAGGCTGCCGTCGAAATCGTTCGCTACCAATTTCACGACGGCAAAAATTGGACAAACGACTACCGTTATGCCGCTCTCGTCGTCACGCCGCGCGCCTCCACTCCAAGCCTGATTGTTCTCGGAGACGCAAAAAAACTTGAATCCACGCCAATCTCCAACTACCGGACGAACGTCGCGCTCACTCGCGGCGTTTCCGCCCAACCCGCACCGGGAGAAACGTCAACGCCCGGCTCTGGCGCCGGAGACACCACCGCTGCCTACGACGCGTTTTGGAAGCCTCTCGAGCCCGCGCTCGCCGGCGTGAAGCGCGTCTACGTTTCGCCGGATGGCGTGCTCAATCAAATCCCCATCAGTCTTTTCGCGGACTCGAGCGGCAAAATGCTCCTCGAAAAATACGAGCTGCGCTACGTCAACAGCACGAAGGATCTTCTCCGCCCTCGCAGCGCCTCTTCGTCCAAGTCTGCTGTGCTCCTCGGCAATCCGAAATTCGATTTATCGGAATCGGAAGAGCGCGCGATCCTCGCGCAACTGAACATCGCAGGAGGAAAACCTTCTCCGATCGCCTCGCTCACCCCCGCGCCCGTCGCATCTGTCGCTCCTTCGCCCGCGGCGTCCGGGCAGCGCTCGGCCGGCCTCCGCGGTGGCGCGCTCAATCCTCTTCCCGGCACGCAAATCGAAGTCGATGCCATCAACAAGTTGCTGAAGGATTCCGGATGGCAAGTTACTCCTTACACCGGCGATCATGCGCTCGAGGAAGTTGTCGAGCGCCTGCGCAATCCGCGTGTCGTTCATTTCGCCACGCACGGATTTTTCCTCACCGATCAGGATCTCACGCAGAAGTCGCAGGCCAGCACCAGCAGCAGCGGCGCCGTCACTCTTCAGGATCCCATGCTGCGCTCAGGTCTGTTCTTCGCGGGCGCGAACCGTGTTGAGACCGGCGGCGCGCCCATCGCGGGCATCGAAGATGGCGTGCTCACCGCATATCAAGCGAGCCAGCTCGATCTCCAGGGCACCGAACTTGTCGTGCTGAGCGCGTGCGAAACAGGATTGGGCGAGCAAGGCAACGGCGAAGGTGTCTTCGGCCTGCGCCGCGGATTGCAGGAAGCCGGCGCCGATGCCGTGATGATGAGCATGTGGTCCGTCCCCGACCGCGAAACTCAGGAGCTCATGGCCCTCTTCTACGCCAAATGGCTCAGCGGCCTCGACAAACCCGAAGCTCTTCGCCAGGCGCAACTCAAGGAGCGCGAAGTCGTCCGCCAGCGTTACAACAAAGATCTCCCCTTCTACTGGGGCGCCTTCGTCCTCATCAGCCGCTGACCGCGAGCGATCCAGGCCTCCTCCGATTGACGCCGCTTGCCCACGGTGATATAGAAATCTCAATTCAGCCGTGGTGCAAGGCCTCGGTCCCGATTCGAGTAAAGAAGTTCGCGCTTCGCCCGAAAGGAAGGTTTTCGCCATGAAATTTGGCGGCAGAATGTTCTCGTGCGCGCTTCTGGGCTTGTTGGCTGCCGGATGCGGCGGAGGCGGAGGCAGCCACACGGTCCCGGAGACACTCTCGATCTCGAACTCGACGGTCACATTCAGCGCCACTTTCGGCGGCTCGAGTCCTGGCTCCGACTCGGTCAACGTGACGAACTCAGGATCAGGGACGCTCACGTTCACCGCAGCCAGCGATTCTCCCTGGCTCACGGTGACGCCCGCAAGCGGCACGGCGCCGCAAGCTCTGCAAATCTCCGCCGCGCTTGGCACTCTCACTCCGGCCTCGTACACCGGCCACATCACCGTCACGGCCACCGGAGCGCAAGGATCGCCTGCAACCATCACGGCAACATTCGCCGTTGGCCAGCCTATGCCCTCAGACATGCCCGTCTGGCCGCAATGGGGATCGAATTCGCAGCACACCGGCATGGTCAGCGTCGCAGGACAGAATCTCACCCAGACTCTCGCCAACATCGCCTACGATCCGTTCGTGAATCAGGAAAAAGCTGAGAACACTGTTTTGTTCGGAGAGGCGGTTCTGACAGTCCACGAACAAGCGCCCATCACCGACGGCAACGATGTCTACATGGTAATGAAAATGGGATCGTACAACTCGTGCAATCCCGTCGGGAATTGGATTTACGGCGACGCGTGCGGTCCGAACACGTGGAACACGATGGATTGGTGCGAAGTTCGATTCACTTGGGAGAACGGCGTGCTTTCGCAAGTCTGGAGTTTCGACAGCGATTGGTATCCCGAACCCAACGCAACGAATTTTAATCTCGGTTATGCGGGCCTCGACGGTTGGGAGCCGGTATTTCATCCCGCGGAGGCCAACAATTTCATCTACGTTCCCGGCGCGGCCGGAACAGTCTGGAAAGTGGACAAGACAACCGGCACCGCGACGTCGCCGATTAACCCATTCAACGGCGTGGCCGGCGTCAACGCGTCGAACACTTACGTCGCGAGTCCGCTGACGGCCGATTCGAGCGGCAACATCTATTACAACGTGATTCAGCTGAACACGCTTGGCAATCCGTGGCAGCAGTACGACGTCCAGAATTCGTGGCTCGTGAAAATTGCGCCTGACGACACGACGAGCACAGTCACTTTCGCGACCCTCGTGCCCGGCGCTCCCGTCGGAACTTCAACCAACTGCCCCGGAACGTTTTTCAACCTCGGCGATAACGGCACGTCTCTGCCGTGGCCGCCGGTCACTCCCCTGGTCGCTCCCACTCAACTCTGCGGCTCGCAGCGTCCCGGAATGAATATCGCTCCGGCGGTCGCGCCAGATGGAACAATTTATACCGCGAGCGTCGCGCACTTCGATTCGATGGTGGCCTACCTCATTGCTGTGAATCCCGATCTCACTCCGAAGTGGGCGGCGTCCCTGCAGAATCGCTTGACGGATGGCTGCGGCGTTATTTTGCCGATCGCCGGCCCCGGCGTGACCACTCTCGGAAATTCCTGCCGCAACGGCACGACTGTCGGAGTCGATCCCACCACCAACGCCAACGGTTCGGGCTCCATCGCTGACGAAGCGTCATCGTCCCCCGCGGTGCTTCCCGATGGCAGCATCGTCTTCGGCGTCACCGACAATTACAATTTCAGCCGCGGGCATCTGATGCATTTCGACGCGTCGGGAAACTATCTGAACGCCTACACGTTCGGATGGGACTCGACGCCCGCCGTCTACTCGAACAACGGTACGTATTCGATCGTCATCAAGGACAATCATTACGGCGGCGCGGCTTACTGCAGCTTCAGCAATCCAGTCTGCGATTCTGTGCCGGAAGGTCCGTACTACATTTCTCAAGTTGATCCCACCAACATGACTGCCGAATGGTCATTCCAGAGCACCACCGTGGACGCCAATCATCCCAACGGCTACGAGTGGTGCATCAACATGCCGGGTGTGGATGAGAACGGAAACGTCTACGTCAACAGCGAAGACGGTAACGCTTATGAATTGCCGCAGGGCAACACCGGTGTGTTCACAACTCCGACGGGCAAAATGTTTCTGAGTTCTGCGATCGGCGCCGCCTACACGCCGCTCTCAATCGGAATAGACGGAAAAATCTACACGCAAAATAACGGCCAATTATTCGTGGTCGGCAACTAACGCGATCGCTTATTTCGTCTTCGCTGCTGCAGACGCGCGCTCTTTGGCATAGACTACGAGCGCCTCAAAACGCGGATCGTCCCTTACGTCATTTTTCATCGCCGCGGAGAAAGATTTTTTGACCCTTTTGGCCCGCTTCTTCGCATCTACCAGTAGAGGGGCGGCCGGCGGCATTCGCCACCTCGGTTTCGCAGTTCTTCAGGCGCCGCTTAGGACAGAGGATTCGAGCATGCATATACGGCACGCGCTACTGGTCGGAGCGATTCTGGCTGCCGCCGTGCCCGCGTCAGCACAAACCACTTTCTTACGGTTGTCTTCCCCACCGAAAACATCTCGATCGAGTGCCGCGTTCTCTCCATGGGAACTGGGGCGCTCAGGCACCAACTCCTCAGCGCGGCTCAGGGACAGAAGCGATTCGCGTGCCACGCTCGCGTCACCCTTGGCTCCAGCATATGCGCGCGACGACAGTTTCGCGACCCTGCCTAAGCCGGACGAGAGCCACTCCGTATTTTTCTCGCAGTCGAGCTTGCCAGTCGCCGCATTCGGAAGCGGGCGACTGCAACTAGCAGGATTCGGAAGCACTCTTTTCATGGAAAATGTCGAGCTAGGCCCATCAGGCGCCGGCGGTCTGCTCGACTTCCGCGCCCCACGGCACTATCAGCCCGGCGAGCCGCGTTCGGTCGAGTCCTACGGCCTCAGCTTGGCGATTCACCTCGGCCGGAATTCCCAGAGCGCGCATCCTACCGAAATCTGGCGATCCATCTCGCGGTTTATTGCTGACGCGCGATAGCCGTTCGCTCATTCTCTTCGCCGTTTCGCGGCGGCGTTCCTCAGTGGGTGCATTCCCTCTTTCGTGTTTCACGAATCTTCCATTTCACCGGCAACTATCCGCGAACACCAGGCGTCTCACGCAGTGTGGGCTGGCGAGAAGCCGATGCGTGCTTTCCCAAATCGTGGTAAATATTTACGGGTAGGTTGGCATAATCGAGACGCGACGCGGCCGGCGAAAATCCAGTGATTTCGCGGCGTGCAAAAGGAGAACTCAATGCGCAAGAAAATAATCGGTGGCGTAGCATTCTTGATAATCGCGACGCTCGCCTGGGCGGGCGGCGATCCGTGGAAGGTAAAACCCGTCAGCCAATGGACCGATAAAGATGTCACGGACATCCTTCAGAATTCGCCATGGGTCAGGGCCAATCTGACTGCACAGGGCGCGTGGCATCCGGATGGAATGACGCAGGCGAGCGGGAGCGGCGGTGTCGCGGGTAGCAAGACCGACATGTCCAAAAACGCGGCGGGCTCGACGCCCACCGAAATGGGCGGATCGGAGAAGGAGGATGCGGCCGCTGCTGAAGCGGCGAGTTACACCATTTACTGGTGGTCGTCGCGAACGATTCGCGCTGCATCCATGCGCCGCGCCGTGCTGAAGGGCACGATGACGCAAGAGGACTTGGACAAGACGCTCGCGGCCGCTCCGGACGACCTCATGGTTCTCGTGCGGGCTCCCAATATGGCGCTTTTCCAACGGCGCGGCGAAAAAGCGTTCGAGAAATCGGCGTGGCTGCAACTCAAGAAGTCGAAAGATAAAGTCTTTCCGTCGAAGATTGACTTCTTGAAAGCGCCTGACAACACGACGGTGACCGGAGTGATTTTCCATTTCCCGAAGAAGAGCGCGAACGGAGAGCCAACCATCGCGGCGGACGAAAAAGAAATCGATCTTTATCTGCTGGTCGGCGGCTCGAAGATTTTGACGGCGTTCGATCCGCGGAAAATGGTGGATAGCCAGGGCGAAGATCTCTAGCGCTCCGGCGTTTCGCCCCTCATTTCGTCCGGCGCCGCGCGCGGAGATGGCGCGGACGGGCGGCTAAAATTCGGCGGCAAATTTTCGCGCATGGGTTGGTCCACCCAAGCGGCGATGCTTTCGAGAATTTTCGGAGTCTCGGGAGTCCATAGCGCGGTGTGCGGGACATTTGGAAACGCTTCGAATTTTTTATCGCTTGCGGGGATGACGGCGAAAAGTTTCTTGCTCGTCTTCAACGGCAAGAGCGAATCCTTGTCTCCCCGCACGATGAGAGTGGGCATTTCAACTCCCGTTGCCGCGCGCGCCGGCCAGCCGTGCGTCGCGCGAGCGAGTTCCCAGACGTAGCGCACGCTCACTTTCCGGTACGCCAGCGGATCGCGCCGCAGCCCGAGAATTTCTTCGCGCGATTGCGGATCCTTCGGCAGGCGATCTCCCGTCAAGCTGATCACCAACTTCGAGCGGCAGAACATCGCGCACGGAATAATCAGCGGATTTTTCAGCGCGGTGCTGAGATCCTGCCGCGCTGAAACCGCCATCGCGGGCGCGAGCAGCACCAATCCCGCGAGGCCCGAATCTTCCCGGCTTGCGTAATTCAACGCGAAGATTCCTCCCATGCTGTAGCCCAGCAAATAAATTTTTGCGCGCGGATAGGATTCGTGCAGGAATGCGACCATTGCTTCGATGTCGCGATTCTCCGTGGCCGCGTCGGGAACTTGGTCGCGCTTGCCGCAGGAGAAGCCGTGCCCGCGCGTGTCCATCGCGTAGACGGGAATTCCGCGCGGATTGAGCCCATCCGCGACGACCCGGAACGGCCCCGCGTGCGCGCCGATGCCGTGCAGAACGAGCACGACTTCTTGCGGATCGGCATCGTTTGGCAGCTCGACATGCTTTTGTGCATCAGCATATTTTTGCGGCTCGGCGTTTTTTTGCGAATCGAGAGCGATCGCCGGCGGCCAGTAGCGATAGAACAGGCAAGTTCCATCGGACGACGTGAGAAATCCGTGCGGGTCCGCGACGCTCGCGAGGTTGAGGCTGGCGAATTCCAGAGCCGCTCTGCCTTGAAAAAATCTTTTCGCGCGAAATTTCGGGAAAGCGTCCGCCGAAGCGCTCATACAAAAGAGAGTAGTGACAACGATAGCTAGTCGGAGCCCGGTGATTGTGGTGCGGGTCATTATGGTCCCTCCGGCAGCCCGAGTTGAGGGAGGTGCTGCCGGATCGTTCAAGCTCTATTCTATTTTGTTCGGGCATCGGCGCCAGGAACTTTGTAGAATCCGTGTACGCACTACGCACCTGTCCGAGGAGGCCAACATGCTCACTTCCGGAAAAATGGCCGGATTCATTGTCACCAACGATTACGACGCGGCTCGTGCGTTTTACGTGGACAGGCTCGGATTCGATTTTGTGAGCCTCGACCAATACGCGCTCGTCGTGCAGGCTGGCGAGAACCATATCCGCATTGGAAAAATTGGGGATTTCACGCCGCGCAGGGGCACCGTCCTGGGCTGGGAAGTGAGCGACATTCGCGCCGTCGCGAAGTGGCTCGTCGGCCGCGGCGTCGAGCTCGAAAAATATCCGTTCGCGCAGGATAAAGAATTCGGCATCTGGACGACGCCCGACGGCAGCCAGGTAGCGTGGTTCAAGGATCCGGACGGCAATATTCTTTCGATTGGCCAGCATTCTTAGGCTTGGAACTCCGCATTCCATTTCCATCACGTCTCGTAGTGTCAGCATAGTGTTTCGCATCGGCCGGAAGTCAAAAACGCCGGCAAGATGCCGGCGCTACGAGTAGATTTTTTGCCGTGGCGCATATGCTAATTGGCCTCGGAAGGGGGTGCAATTTTGCCTCGATTAGAAAGAACCTCGATCGTTTGTTTTGTGTCAGTTGCGGCCATTTCTAATCGTTCGGGTGTCTCGATTAGAAAGCGGCCAATGCGGCGGCGACGAGGAACGTCGGCAAAAAGTATCGGCCGCGAAGGCTCGCCCTCCGATTCGTGATCGCCCGTCTCGATAGCAGTGTTTGTGTCCCGGTTAGAAGGGGCCTCGATCGTTTGTTTTGTGTCAGTTGCGGCGGTTTCTAATTGTTTTGGTGTCCCGGTCAAGAAACCAGTGGCGAGTGACGAGTGACTAGTGACGAGCGGGTCGTCGGCGTCGCGGCGCTCGACGATAATCTGTTGCGGCGGGTCGATCCAGCGGCCGTCGGCTGTTAGGCGAGCGTGGGCGCGGATGGCGCGGATGACGCAGTCGCCGGAGACGGGCGCGTGGATGGCGTCCTCGATCAGGTGCTCGAGGGCGTAGCGCATATTTTGGCGGCGGAGGTCGTAGAGGCCGGTGGCGTAGGCGTGACGATACAGGGCCGAGCGCGAGGGCAGGTTGTGATCATCCACAATGCGGTCGGCGTGGAACCAATGGACGAAGGCTTCTTCGATGGCGTTGCGTTCGGGGTGATGGCAGATGACGCATCTGCGGGCGTGACGCACAAGGTCGGGCGCCGGTGGGTGGCCGGGGCGGGAGCGATTTATTTTATCATTTAAGTTCATAATGCTTTGTATATAGCATCGTGTTAGCGAGTGCGCAAGTGAGGCGTCCTGTGGATTGGGGAGTTGGGCCAGCGGCAGCGCTAAGTAGAAATACGGATGCGGCGCTCAGGGACTCAGGAAGGTAAGTCGGACGGTCAAGAGGCGAGAACGATGGGAGAGCTCTCAATGGAGGGCATTTTCGGAAGCGGGGATCGAATCGATGGCCGACTCATAGCTTGGAGCTTCGTCCAATGCGACTTAGCGACGAACCGGTTCACTACGACAATGGTTGTAGGATATGTTTTGAGAGAATGCGGGCCTGCCAAATGTCTTCTTCTGTCGGGATTATCGATCCATGAAAATGGAAATAATGATTTCGAAGTTTGCACAAATCTTTGAATCTTAGACTCAGATCGTTTTTGTCAATTCCGGACTGACTGTAATCTGATTCGAAACAATTGGTCCAGTTTCGACTGATAATTCGCATGTAGTCTGAGAGATCAACTCGATCCAAATGCTCCCCCTTTCTACCTCCTTTCTCCCACGCCGCTTGGGCCTTTTCTTGTACGTCCGGAGGGATCCGCTCGTGCCACCAGTCGGTGGCGCCTGGCTGCAACTTCTTCCGTATGATTTCCCGCATGGATTTCTCGAAATGTCCAATGATCTTTTGAAATGCATCGTCTCCCATGAACTTGCGAGCGTCTCGTAACTTTTGCGCGGCGAAGCCATCGCGCTCCTGTCTAATCTGAGCGAATATGTCTAGGGCTACGTTGTCGCGCCCCGCTTCGCTGCTTGTGTTTCTTAGGACTTCGTCGATCCGACCGTCCATGTGCTCGAGATACCGCTTGAGCGGGGCCTTGAGTACGGCTCTCAGCTCCTTCAAGTCAAAACTTACTCGTTCATAAAGCAGGAGCTCTCGTAAGAGGCGAATTACAATGCTAATTCCATTGTTTGACAAAAAGAAGCGGTCCCACCATTTCCTTTCCCGCAATTGGGCGCAAATTACCCTCAGCGACCTACAAAGCAGATTTAGCTTACGGCGCGCAATAGACGCAGCTCTTTGAACTCGGGGTAGTGGGAGGAAGTCGAGCTTAACTTTCGCGCCGAGCCCAATCGCGGCTTGAAGGATGGCTTGCTTCTCAATCGCCTCGCAGATATTCGCCAGATAGATATCGTAGTGTCTTCTCGACCTAACACTAGACCCCGGGACATATATCCGTCGGTAAAGCAACGAGGCTCTTTTGAACGCTAGTTGTTTGACCATCAAAGAGATAACTCCGCTTGGGTGGTCGGAATAGAGTTGACTGTATAAATCCCACAGCAGGTTGACGTCGACCGGCTTTTGATTTCCGTTGATGTCGACGAAAATGCGCCCTTGCTCGAAATTGTTTAGATTCTGCACGCCGACCACCGGAATCGGAGCGTCGAGACGGCTTCGGTTCGCTCCCAGGAATCCGTAGATCCGATGTTGGCCGTCAATGATCCACATGCTCGCTGGCACGTAAGGAATTCTGAGGGTGCCATACGCGCCGCGCACTGTGCCGATTCGAGCCGCGGACCTGCGTTGGAAGTGGGCATTAGACGGGATGCTCAGCACCACGCTGTTCTTGAATGTCCCGCTGTCATTGATAAATTTGCGGATTTTTTTCAGTCTGGATCTGTTTAGCAACCTTTGGTAGGCCCTCGGTTGATCCGACTCTACCCGCGCGACATAGCATAGGTCGAGAAGGCTGCGTGCCGGAGCGAAGAATGAGTAAATTGTGCTGCTATTTTTCTTGCCGTCTGGATTGACTCGTATGGCGGGCAATAATTCATGAGATTTCTTCTCGTTCAACGATGCCCGCAAGTTGGATACCCGGAGTTCTTTGAGAATGTACGCGACTGCTTTGCTACCGATGCCCGACGCTAGACTCTCTACCGCGTCGAAATACTTTGGTGTCCAAACGAAAATGTCCCGCGGTTTCTTGCTGCGCCGATTGTACGGGGCGATGGCCGAAGCATTCCCGACAACGATGACGAAACGGAAATATTTCAAACGCCTTCCGTATTTTTCCTGCAGGGCGCGTCTCAGCGCTGGCCTTCGCCCAGCGAGCTTGTCGACGGCCTGGTTAATGTTTATGCGCTTGTTCCGAGCTGTGGTCTTGCACTCAAGTATTAGCGCGACCTTTCCAAAGATTCCGTAGGCATCAGTTTGAAGGCCACTTAGTTTGCAAAGCGGCCCTCCACCGGCGTCGTTCGCTTGGAGGCGCTTTGAAAGCAACCGGTATGCGCGCTTCTCTAATTTCTGCCATTCTCGTTGCTTCAAGGCTTGGCCCTCCCGACGGAAGATGCGAGCGATCAACGCGCGCGCGAATGGCACTCGGACAGCACGAAATTCTGCTAAATGCTATGGTAAACCAATTCCCTTCATATCTGTCCGTGGATGTAGCAATTCGGTACACCCCAGGGGCGCATCGGCATGCGTGCCATCTTGCGCGTGCCGCGCGGCGGGACGTCGCTGCGGTCCAGGATGAAGGATCGGATGCGGCTAGAGACAATGCGAAAGAATGAAAGGCCGGGCCGCGGAATTGGAAAAGGGGTAAGGGAGCAAGAGCGGAAAATGGAAAAGAGAAAGGGGAAAAGGGGGGAAAGGCGGCAGGGCTGCAGGCAAATTTCATATTTGAAATTTGAGATTGGAAATTTGAAGGGAGCCAACGGCCCACACATGCGCGCTTGGGAGAAACGCAGATTCCTCCTCCGACCCTCGTCGGGTCGTCGTCGGTGCGGATCGATCGGGATGCAAACGGCGCAAATGACAAGGTGGAGGCAGGGCGGGAAGAAAAGAGCCGGCCCTTCGAGACTCAGAGTCTTCGACAAGATGCCGGCGATGCGACGGAATTGGAATGCCGCAGACTAGGGAATTGGGCGCAGGCAGGGTTCGAGCCAGAGGCCGGGGATGGCGGCGAGTTTATAGACGGGATCGCCGCCGTGGTAGAAGCCCACGTGTTCGATTTTGGCGGCGCGGTCTGCGTAGGCTAGCTGGTCGGGTTGGAGTTTGTGGTGGTGTTTCCATGTGGCGATGAAATCGTCGAGGAAGGGGCGGTCGGCGATGCGGACGGCGGTGCCGACGGGGAAGGCTTCTTTGTATGGGAGCGGGGCGGGCATGTTGGATGACCTATTGTATCGGAGCGGGAGGGAGAGAGGGATGCGCGGAGAGGAAAACGCAGATTCCTCGTCGGACCCTCGTTGTCCGCCGCGGCGGACTCAGCCCCGATGGATCGGGGTGGAGACGGCGCAAATGACGGCGTATGCGACGCGGAGCGAAAGGCAAGACCCACCCTTCGTTCGCCAGCGGCGAACGAAGGATGGGCCACCCGACCTACGAAGGACAAGATAGAACCGGCGGAAAAGTTCGAGAATCTAGTTCGTCTTTTTGGCCATCGCCTTCTTGGGCATGGGGGCGGGGATGGTGTAATCGCCTTCGACGCTTACCGTCGAAGTGCCGTCTGCGTTCATGGTGACGGTGTGGGTGCCCTTGCCGGTGATGCCCTTCAGCTTTCCGGTGCCGCCGGTGAACGACCACGTGCCCTTGGTGCCTTGCGGCTTGCCGTCTTTCACCGTGCCGGACTCGCGGAAGCTGACGTAGAACTTATCGCCGTTGTCCATATTGGCGACGTACGTGCCGGTGTTTGTGAGACGCGTGGAGGTCATTTCGGAAAAGGCAACGGACGTGCCGTCCTTCGATTTCGCGCCTTCGATTTCGATTGGAGTGCCCCACGTGCAGGTAATTTTCACCAGGGACATGGTGTGCCCGGGCTTGTCGCCGGCGTCGGCGGTGCCGACCGGGTCGGACTTGGGGCACTGCTGCTGGCCGGAGATTTTTGTCTGCGCGGCGGCGGCTGAGGCGAAGAGTAACGCGACGGCGGTGATGCTGAGAATGCGTGATTTCATTGAGGCTCCTTCGTGAGATTGAATTTTTCGAGTGCTTGGGCGCGATTGGGCCTGGTTGCGGATGAATGGTACGCCGAGATGGGAAAGTGGAAAAGGGAAAAGAGAAAATGGAAAAGGGGAAAAGACGGAAATTGGAAGAACGGGAAGAGGGTAGCGCAGATTCCTCGTCGGACCCTCGTCGGTTCCTCCTCGGAATGACAATGCTAGAAATAAGCTGGTGAATGTCGGAGACGATGCGCCAACCCCGCGAGACGCAAGTCAAAAACGCCGGCAGGATGCCGGCGCTACGATTGACGTCCAGGCTATTTTTGGCGGAGGTGGGGATATTTGTAAGGGGTGATGCCCTTGCCTTCTTCTACGGTGATGATTTGGTCGGCGGGGATGTTGGATAGTTCTTGGCGGACGCCGCTGGGCCAGAGGATTTCCAGAGTATCTACTTTGGCGTGGGCGCCGAGGCCGAAATAAATGCGCGGGTCCTGGGCGGACATGTAGCTCATGCCGCCTTTGGCTTGATCGTAACTCGTGAAATCGCCGGCGGTAATTTTCAGGCGCGCGCCGGTGCCGTCGCGATTGCTGCTGAGGCCGACCAGGCGGATGCCGAGCCAGTGATTTTCGCGCGCGGCGGGCGAAGCGGCGCCGTTGTTGCGGAAGAGTTGCGCGTTCTCACCGTTGTTATTCACCAGAAAACTTAGCCAGCCGTCGTTGGCGTAATCGCCGACGGCGAGGCCGCGGCCGACCTTCGGCGCGAGAAACGCCGCGGGCTGGGAGGCGCTCGCGTCGACGAAATGGCCGCCGCCGGTGTTGCGATAGAGTTTTTTCGATTCGGCGTATTTCACGTCGGGATGGTAACGCGCGATGTTGTCGAGAATGTGGCCGTTGATGACGAGGAGATCGCGCCAACCGTCATTATCGAAATCGAAGAAGCGCGCGCCGAAGCTGCTATTGAGAATGTTCGATTGGCCGAGGCCGGAAGCGATGGTGCCGTCGATGAAAGTGCCGTCGCCGTTGTTGGTGTAGAGGCGATTCAGCTCGAAATCGAGGTGGCTGACGTAGAGATCCATGCGGCCGTTGTTGCGGAGATCGGCGGCATCGGCGCTCATGCCGGCTTCGGGACGGCCGTCTTCGCTGAAGCCGGCGCCGGCGGTGTAGCTGACGTCGCGGAAGGTGCCGTCGCCGTTATTTAGGTAGAGGAAATTTCGCTGGGTGTCGTTGGCGATGAAAATGTCGGGCCAGCCGTCGTTATTGAGATCGGCGAGGACTACGGCGAGGCTTTTGCCATCTTTGTTGACGAGGCCGGCTTTGGCGGTGACGTCGGTGAAGGTGCCGTCGCCGTTGTTGTGATAGAGGCGCGGCGAAGTGCCGGGGAAATTGTCGGGATGGCAGTAGGAGCTGACCTGCGGGAGATTTTGGTAGCCGGGACGAAAATCGCCGCAGGTGATGGGGTGGTCCATGTCGTATTGAACGTAATTGGTGACGAGGAGATCGAGCTTGCCGTCGCGATCGTAGTCGAACCAGCCGGCGGCGGTGGCCCAGTTGCCGTCGTTGCCGACGCCGGCTTTTTCGGTGACGTCGGTGAAGGTGCCGTCGCGATTGTTGTGGAGTAGGACGGAATGGCGATAGCCGGTCATGTAGATGTCGGGATAGCCGTCGTTATCGTAATCGCCGACGGCGACGCCGAAGAAAAATGTGCCGTCGGAATGAATTTTGCTGGAGGCGGTGACGTCGGTGAAGGTGCCGTCGCCGTTATTGCGATAGAGCGCGGGCTGAGGCGCTTGCGCGGGATGGAAGAGCGGAGTGAAGCCGCTGTTGACGAAGAAGGCGTCGAGGTAGCCGTCTTGATTGTAGTCGAGCCAGGCGACGCCAGCGCCCATGGTTTCGGGATACATGCGCTTGGGAGATTGGGCGCGCTCGTGATGGAAATGAATGCCCGCGGCGGCGGTGACGTCGAGGAACTGAATGTTGTAGGGATTCGCGTTGGCGGGGATTTTTGATTCGGAGGCGCGGGGTGGCGTGCGATGCGTTTGTTGGCGAGGCGGGGCTGCGGTGAGGGCTAGGGTGGCGCATATGATGAGCAGAGCTAAGGTGCGCAGATGGAACGCGCGGCGAGAGTGAGATGGAACCTTTGATGTGGGGCGCATGAAATTCGAAATCTTAGCATCGTTGATAGAAAATCGGCTGGTCTTACGACCAGCCCTACAAGTGCTGCGGCCGCGATTGCGCGGAGAGAATGCGGCGCGGTCGAAATTGGCGCACACGCGCGACGCAAGCGGCATCGCGGAGAAATCAAAATTGTTTGTGTTACAACAGTCGAAATTTTGATATCCACAGATGGAGAGTTTCCGCTTGACAGCGTATGGGGTGGAAGCTACGCTACCCGCCATTCGTAAGCTGGGGGATTAGTCCTGGGTCAGGCTTTTCAGATTCGAATCGTTCGTGAAGGCTGCTCTTTTCCGCTCGTAGACTATCCCCAAAGTTTTGCGGCACGAAAGTATTTGACGGGCTTGATGTTGTGCGCGTGCCTGGCGATTGCGGCGTTCGCCGCTGCGCCGAGTTTCGCGGCCGGCGCGCCTGCAAAAGCGCGCAAGGTGATCATTGATACGGATCCGGGCACGGACGACGCGATCGCGATCCTGCTCGCGCTGAACTCGCCGGAATTGGATGTGCGCGCGCTGACGGTGGTCCCGGGAAACGTGACCGCCGAGCAGGGATTGCAGAACGCGCTGAAGCTGGTGTCGCTGGCGAATCGCTGCGACGTGGCGGTGGCGGGAGGCGCGGAACATCCGCTGTTTCAGAAGTTGATCACGGCGGAATTCTGGCACGGGAAAAACGGGCTGGCCAACGTCGAATTGCCCGCGCCGAGATGCAAGGCGGATTCGCGGTTCGGGCCGGACTTGATCATCCAGATGGTGCACGAAGCGCCGCACGAAATCACGCTGGTGCCGATCGGGCCGGAAACGAACATCGCGCTGGCCGTGCTGAAGGATCCGACGATCGTGCCGCTGGTGAAGGAAGTAATCGTGATGGGCGGCTCGATTTCAGGCGGTAACGTGAACGCGGCGGCCGAGGCGAACATCTATAACGATCCGGAAGCGGCGCAAATTGTCTTTCAGGCAGGATGGCCGGTGACGATGGTGGGGCTCGACGTCGGGAATGAGACGCTTTTTGGCCGGAAGCATCTCGCGCAGCTTGCGAAAACGCACGGGCCGGAAAACGATTTCATGGTTTCGGTGCTGGATTTTCTGGTGACGCTTTCGGAGAAATTCGGAGATACGGGTTCGCCGATGTACGATCCGCTGGCGGTGGGCGAGGCGATCGATTCAACTTTGATGAAGACGCAGGCGATGCACGTGGACGTAGAAACGCGCGGAGAATTCAGCCGCGGCGAGACGGTGGCGAACCGCCGGAATGAAATCGAGCGGAACGTGCTGCATGGCGACCGATACATTATCGAAGGCGTCGACCACGTGAAACCGAACGTGGATGTTTGCACGGGCGTGGACGCCGAGAGATTCATCCAGCTATTTATTTCACGGATCCAGGGAAAGTAGATTGAAGACTCAGATTCAGGCAGAAATTTCTGACAAGCAAAGTACAAACGGGAGAGCAACGATGAAGATTTGGAAGAGTGTATTCCTGGCTTTGGCGGCGCTGGGATTGCTAGTGGCGGCCGCCGGCGTGAACGCGCAGAACCTGGAACGCGGCGCGATCCGCGGCTATGTGTACGACTCCACCCACTCGGTGGTGCCGAAGGCGAAGGTAACCATCTCGAATCCATCTACTGGCTACAAGCGCGAAGTCTTGACGGACGAGGGGGGAACGTATGCGTTTCCTGATTTGCTGCCCGGCATATACAAGGTCCGTGCGGAGGCGGAAGGCTTCGCCGCGACCGAGGTCACGGACATCACCGTACAGATTGGCGCGAGCCTGGAACTCAACGTGACGCTGCCCGTGAAAGGCCAGACGCAGACGGTGACGGTGAGCGCGTCGTTGGCTGGTCCGGTAGACACGACTACTGCGGGCATCAACCAAGTCATCAACCAGAAAGACGTTGAAGACCTGCCGCTCTCGGGCCGCGACTACCGCGACCTGGCGCAGTTGAGTTCGTCGGCGCAGATCGTTCCCGGATTGCGCGGCGGCATTCGCCTGGGTGGCCAGCAAAGCGATTACCTCGGCATGGTCATTGACGGCCAGGACAGCTTCAACAACTTCTTCGGCGAGATTTTTGGATCTCTCGAGACGAAGAACTTCACGATTCCACTCGACGCCGTGCAGGAATTTCAGGTCGTAACGAACGGATTTGCTCCCGAGTTCGGACGGGCCACAGGCGGTCTAGTCAACGTCGTGACGAAGTCCGGCACGAACGAAGTACACGGCGAAGCGCACGAATATTATCGCGGAAGCGGACTCACCGCGACTGACGGTCTCGGCAATCCGCCGAATATCAGCAACCAGAATCAATTCGGCGGGTCAGTAGGGTTCCCGATCCACAAGGACCGCCAGTTCCTTTTCCTCGCCACGGACATTCAGAGGCAGGATGGTCCCCTGCTCACGAACCTGTGCAGCAGCGGGACGGTCGCCGAGTGTAATGCGACCATGAACACTATCACCGGGCCAACGTTTGCAAACTGCGTCACGCTGCCGTGTCCTTCCGGCGAGATTCCAGTGCCGGGCCCGTTGACGGCGGGCTTTAGCCTTGCACCAACGTGCGGCACACCCACAGCCGGAGAGAGCTATCTGCAGGCCTGCTACGGAGTCGCGAATCTGGCGGATTTCAACGGGCCACATACGCAATTCCAGGACTTGTTTACGCTGCTCGGCCACTACGACTACCAGTTCACCCCGGCGAATCACCTCAGCATCCGATCCTATATCACGCGGAACCATACCAGCGGCTTTACCGGTGGGCTTGGACAGAACGAAACCCCGGCTGCTTTCGGCGACACAGAGAATTTCATCAATCAGGGCGTCAGCGGCGTGATCTCATTAAATACAGTGCTCGGCAGAAAGGTAAACGAGCTTCGCGTAAGCGTCGAAGGCGAGGTCCGGGCGCGGCATGCGAATGGCGATTTTCAGCAGACCGACTTGATCGGGCCTGGATTGATCGGCGATCGGTACTATCTGCCCATCAACGGCAACAACGGCAAGCTTCAAGTTGCGGATAACTTCTCGTATTCGTTCGGGAAACACGACATGAAGTTCGGCGGCGACTCGGACACCTTTGAGGATCGGAAGGATACGTTCGTAGGCTGGTCCTCCGGGCAGTACGAGTTCGGCGACCTCTCGAGTTTCAACACGGGCGCGCCGTTCGCGCTCATTCAGGATCTCGGCCTTAATAGCGTGCCTCTTTTTAATGCCGGGACGCTCTATCCCAATTACCTGACGGGTGTGGGGCTCTACTGGCAGGACAAGTGGTCAATCACGCCGCGAATCACGCTGACCTACGGCTTGCGGTGGGACGGAACATGGTACCCGCAGCCGCAGACGGCATTCCCCGGAAGCACGACGTATGAAGGGCTTGGATCCGGCTCGAAGCAGATTCCGATTCCGCAGCGGTTTCCCGACGACTTTGGCCAATGGGGGCCGCGCGTCGGGTTGGCATGGAACGTAGGCGGGACGAAAAATCCGACAATCGTTCGCGGGGCCTGGGGCTATTACTATGCTGTTATGCCCACTCTCTTCATGCCCACGGGCGGCGGGGGGAAGACCACGGGATTGTTCTGCTTCTTTAGCTCCTCGTGCTTGCCAACGCCTGGCTTTCCGTACCTCTTCCCGAGTTCAACTCCCTTGGGTATCAACCAGCTTTGCAACACACCGGACCCCACCAACGGGATCATTTACGGATGCCCCGGCCCGAACCTTGTGGATCCGGCAATGCGGAACCCACGTGTATCAAGCTTGACCGCAGGCCTGGAGCAAACATTTGCGGGTAGCTGGACTTTGACGGGCACGTTCGCATGGGTTAACTCGCAACACCTACGGACGGGCGGATACGGCTCGGAAGAAGCCTGGTATCGAAACTTTACACCATGCGGCGGCCCGGGACAACCTCCCGCAACCGACCAGTTCGGCCGCGCGATTCTATGCGGGCTGCTGGACCCGACGCTCGCGTCTAGCACAAATACGACCGCCAGCTACGCGCATGGCAACTACGAGTCATTTGTGGTCAACATCACGAAGCGCTTCTCTAACCGTTACCAGTTGTTCGCGAACTATATCTGGTCAAACAACAAGGATAACGGCGCAAGCGAACGCGACACCGATACGTATTTCGGACAGCAGGATCCGTTCAATATCAACCTCGATTACGGCCGGAACAGCCTGGACATCCGGTCGCAGATCAAGGGCGGCGGCGTGATTGATATGCCGTGGGGCTTCTTGTTCAGTTCGACGATCATTTATCACACCGGCGTGCCTTTCCCACTTTACGTGGACGTTGACGTGAACGGAGACGGCGTCGCCAATTCCGGATATTCACACAACAACGATCGCCCTTCCGTTCAAATTGGAGGCGGCAAGCCTTACCTCCTCGGGCGGTATCCATTCGATCAGCCGAGTTACGCGCAGTGGGACGCGCGGTTGGCAAAGGACATCAAGCTCGGCGAGAAATATAAGGTGCAGCTCTCGGGCGATTTCTACAACCTGACCAACAAGGCAAATCTGTATTCCAACCCGGATACGAATGGAACAATTTCTTATTCGACGGCGGGAAATTGCATCCCGTGGACAACGCTTTACCCAACCGCAACGACGGCGCGCGGCTTCAGCTGCAGCCCGCTGACTTCGCTTTCGCTCCCGTATCTGCAGAGCATTTCACCGGCAGGAGCGACGTACCGAGCGATCACGCAGGTGGCGCCGGGCAGCACGCCGTTCGCGTTCCAGGCAGGGGTCAAGTTCATCTTCTAATGAACTTTGAATCTACCGGACGCAGGCGGTTTCTTCAGGGACTCGGAAGTTCTATGATGTTGGCGGCCGCCGGAGGCGAGGGTCTCCGGCGCGCCGCGGCATCGCCTTCAAATTCAGCTTCAGCGGAAAGCGCTCCAGTGCGTTGGCCCAAACCCATCGGAAGCCCTGTTCTCGACAGCCTTCGCCCCGTGATCGAGCATTCGCGGGACGTGCGAACGGACGTGGACAAAATCGTCGAAGTGGCGGGCTGGATGGCGTACGAAGAATTGCCGATGCCCGACTACGCTGAACCGCTCGACATCGGCAGCGATCCGGACAAGCAGATCGATTTCATCATGGTGACGGACGCGATTGATACGGCGTTCACGGATTTCTCGAACCACGTCAAGTTCCAGGTTGATTACATGGGGCAACACTGGTCGGATTCCGAGGCTGAGTTCGCCTGCCTGAGGCGGGCGATGGACAACGGGATTCCCATCCTCGACGGGCGGTTCCTCGCGAAAATTACCCGCGACGAGCTGAACAAGATTTTCGCGGGGAACATCGAGATGCCCATGCTCGATGAAAAGCTGGCCGTGCTCCATGAAGTGGGAGGCGTGCTTGCGGCGAAGTACGACGGCCGCTTTTCGAAGTTCGTTCACTCCTGCTCGCCGAAGCTCTACGACAACGGCAATGGGCTGATCGACCGGCTGGTGAAGGAATTTCCGCGATTCAACGACGTGAGCGTGTACGACGGGCACGAAATCAAGTTCTACAAGCTGGCGCAGTTGGGCGTCTGGATGCTCTACCGGCAAATTCGAAAGGGCGGATTCCGGCTGGAAGATCCGGAGAAGATGACCGCGTTTGCGGATTACATTGTTCCGGCGGCGCTGCGCATTCTTGGGATTTTGAAGTATTCGCCGGCGCTCGAGCACACGATCAACACGTACCAATTGATTCCGCGCGACAGCACGCAGGAAATCGAGATTCGCGCGCACTTGCTTTATGCGACCGCGCTGCTCCGCGAAGAAGTGAACAAGATTCGTCCGCCCGAGTTGCAGATCATCATTCCGCAAATTGACGCGCGGCTTTGGCTGCCGTATCACACGACGTTTTGGCCGCATCATTTGACGCGAACGATCATGTATTGAGCATTGACTGGAGTATCGGAGTCCCCTTCCGAAAGGCCCTTCCGATGAAAATGAAAATGGCTAGCAGGATTCTCGTGTGCGCGATGTTTGCAACCATTGGCGTTGCGGTGTTCTCGACGATGTTCGCCGCGACCGCGGCGGCGCAGGCGAAACGCAAGGTGATTATTGACCAGGATTGCGCCGGGCCCGGCGGGACGGACATGCAGGCCGTGCTGACGATTGTGAATTCGCCGGAGACGGACGTGCTTGGGATCACCGTGCTTACCGGGGACGCATGGCGCGACGAAGAGGTGCTGCACACTCTGCGGCTGCTCGAGATCATCGGCAGGACCGATATTCCTGTGGTTCGCGGCGCCGTCTTCCCTCTTGTGAATACGAAAGAGGATATGGCGCGCTGGGAAAAGATTTACGGCAAGATCGTCTATCAAGGCGCGTGGAATTACGGCAAGCCGGTGCACGGGCCGTATGAAATTCCGCCGATGCCCGAGGGCAGCCCGACGACGAAGGCGATCGAGGAGGACGCGGCGCATTTTTTGATCCGGATGGTGCGGAAGTATCCGCACGAAGTGACGATTTACGCGGCGGGGCCGATGACGGATCTCGCGCTGGCGATTACGCTCGACCCGGAATTTGCGCCGCTCGCGAAAGAGCTGATTGTGATGGGCGGAGGGATTGCGCCGGAGACGAGCGATCCTGAATTTGTGGCGACGCCGCGGCGCGAATTCAATTTTTGGATGGACGCGGAAGCGACGCGGAGTGTGCTGCGCGCGCCGTGGCCGCGCGTCGTCGTGACGACCGTGGATATTTCGGTGAAGACGCGGATGAGCAAGGAATTGATCGCGCAGATTGCGGCGGGGACGTCGCCATCGGCAAAATATATCGCGAAGTATGCCGAGGAAGGCTATTTGTGGGACGAGTTGGCGGCTGCGGCGTGGCTCGATCCATCCATCATCACGAAGTCGGACAAGCTGTATATGGATGTGTCGCTCGACCACGGAGCGTCGTATGGAGACACGCTGGTGTGGGTGCCGGGCGAGCAGCCGGGGCTCGGCGAGCAGCTTGTCGAGGTGCAGGAAGATTTGGACCTTGCGAAATTTTACAAAGAGTTTGTTGCGCTGATGAAGGCTGATTCGCCGGGCGCGCATGCGGCTGCCCGCTCAGCGGGCGCGACGCTGCGTCAGGGCGAAGGAGCGGCGGCTGTGAGCGAAGCGAGAGCGCGGCGGTAATCGGGATCGTCGGGAGAAAGATCGACGGCTTTTTTGTAGGCGGCTTTGGCGCGCTCCGGATCGCTTTTCTGCTGGTAGATGGCGCCGATTTCGAAGTAGGCGTCGGATTCTTTTGGGTTGACGAGCGTGGCTCGCTCGAAATCGGAGAGCGCTTCGACAAGCTTGCCCTGTTTTTCGAAGATTTTGCCCTGAACGTAGAGGAAATCGGGCTGATAGGGCGCGAGCTCGAGAGCGCGGGAAATTGCGGCGCTCGCCTTTTCGATGTCGCCGGCGGAATAGTAGAGCTTGGCGAGCTGCGAATAGGCGGCGTCGTAATCCGGATATTTTTCGAGCGCTTGCTGGAGGAGATCGAGCGCGCCGGGAAAATCGTTCTGGAGGGCGCGATCGTTGGCCTGGTGGACGAGGTGCAGCGCCTGATTCTGATTTTCTTTCGAGGCGCGCAGGATTTTCGAAGCCGCTTCGAATGCGGCAAGAGTTTTCTCGGCCTCGGCGGCATTGCCCGCGCAGCGATAGGCGCGCGCGAGGATGAAGAGAGTTTCGGAATCGTTGGGCTGGGCGTCGGCGATGGGTTTCAGGACGTCGGCGGCGCGAGAGCACAGAGCCGGTGCTTCCGCTTCGCCGGCGCTTTCTGAAACGCGCAGCAGGATCTTGCCGAGAACGGCGCGGCCTGGGAGATTTTGAGGTTGGAGCGCGAGGACTTTTTCGGCTTCGGGCAGAGCGCGGTCGTCCTGATTGCGGTCGTCGTAAATTTGGGCGCGCAGAAAATGCGCGAGGGCGTCGTTCGGATCGCGCGCCAGGGATTTTGAAAGCTGCGCGAGGGCGGCGGCTGCGTCGCCTTTCGATTTGTAGGCGAGTGCAAGGCGGTCGCGCGTTTCGTAGTTCGCGGGATCGAGCGCGATCGCGGCAGAGAGATGCTTGATCGCCGCCTCGTAGGTTTGAAGTTCGATATCTAGATCGCCGAGGACGGCGAGCGGCGCGGCAAGCTTGGGATGCTCGCGGGACGAGCGTTCGAGAAGGCGGCGGGCCGCGTCGTTGTTGTGAACGCCGCGATAGGCTCCGGCGAGATCGATTTCGGCGGCGCTATTGCGCGGGGAAATTTCGAGCGCGGATTGGAAGCTGGCGATGGCGTCGGTGAAGCGGCCCGCCTTTGCGAGCGCGAGGCCCAGCGCGATGCGCAAATTCGCATTCCGCGGCGCCAGCACGACCGCGTTTTCGTACGTGGCTGCGGCTTCGTTCCACTGGCCGCGCGCGAACTCGGACTGGGCTTGATCCACCAGGGCGCGCGCATTCTCTGGAATTTCTTGCGCAGCACAGAAAGTTGCGGCGAGAAGCAGGAAACAGGTTATAGCGACGAACGGCTGCGCGCGAACATTTCGGCGCACTGTATCGCGAAGGAAAAGCACCGGCTTCCACCGATCATGCAAAGACATCCGCGAATTATAACATCCGATATTGTCCCGGAATTTTGCGTGGAGGCTCGATTCGCACGCGTGACCGGGGGTTTTCTCTTGACTCGCGGCGTGCCGGGAATTATAAGCAGCGCCTGCCCGAAATGACTTCGAATATGCATTCGAACGGCTGTCTCCATGCGTCTCTGCGCGAAGAGATGCGCACAAATCCTGAGGGGGTATTTGCATCAGTGAGTATCAAAACCGGTTTCAAAATAATTTACACCATTGCGGTTAGTCTACTTTTCGTTTTCCCTGCCGCGGCTCAAAACAAGAGGAAAGTTATACTCGATCAGGACGCGCGCGGGCCGGCGACGACGGATCAGCAGTCCATGCTGATGTTCATTCAATCGCCGGAAGTGGAGACGCTCGGGATTACGGTGGTGAGCGGCGACATGTGGCGCGATGAAGAGGTGGCGCACACGCTGCGGATGCTCGAAATCGTCGGGCGCACGGACATTCCCGTGCTGCCGGGCGCGGTGTATCCGCTGATCAACCGGATGGAGTTCATCGAGCGCTGGGAAAAATTGTACGGCACGGTGCATTATCAAGGCGCGTGGAACGGACATCGGCCGGGGATGAATCTGGGCGAGGGCCTGCGCGGGAGGTGGCACGAGCCGTTTGTGGTGCCGCACATCGTCGAGGGCGACCCGACGACGAAAGCATCTGAAGAAGACGCGGCGCATTTCATTATTCGCATGGTGCACAAATATCCGCACGAGGTGACGATCTACGCCGCCGGGCCGCTCACGAACATCGCGCAAGCGATCAGCCTCGATCCGCAGGTACCCGACCTCGCGCAGGAACTTGTGATCATGGGCGGGAGCGTTGCGCCGGTGGTGCCGATCGAGTGGCGGACGGAGAATCGCCGGGAATTCAACTTCTGGTGGGACCCCGAGGCTGTGCACATCACGCTGACCTCGCCCTGGCATAAAATCACGATCACCACCGTGGACATTTCGATCAAGACGCGAATGACGAAGGCGCTCATCGCTGAACTGGCGAAATCGCCTAGCGCTGCATCGCAATACGTGGCGAAATACGCAGATGAAGAATATATGTGGGACGAACTCGCCGCGGCGAGCTGGCTCGATCCGAGCGTCATCACGAAGGAAGACCAGCTCTACATGGACATCAATATCGATCATGGAGCGGGCTACGGCAACGTGATTGTGTGGACAGCCGACGCGCACCCGGGGCTCGGCGAACAGCTCGTACATTTGCCGGAAGAGCTTGACCGCGCGAAATTCGAGAAAATGTTCATTGAACTGATGGCGCGGCCGACGCCTGGAGCCCACCCGGCAGGCAATAGCAAGTAAGTTTCCAAGTGAGGAACTGATGGCGCAGAACCAAAACGTTGACGTGGTGGGAATCGGAAGCTGCACGGTGGACTATTTCGCGATTGTGCCGCGGCTTCTCGGTCCGGAAGAGAAGATCAACGCCGATCGCCTCGAAGTTCACGCGGGCGGCGTGACGGCGAACAATTTGACGCAGGTCGCGCGCCTCGGCGCATCGGCGGGCTGGCTCGGATTGATCGGCGACGACGACAACGGCCGAATCATTCAGGAAGCGTTCCGAGCCGACGGCATGGACCTGGGCGGGATTGAAATCGTCAGAGGCGAGCGATCTTCGCTGACGTGGATTCCAGTGGACGCCGCGGGAGAGCGGTGCATCTACATGTTTCCGAACGTGACCGGGAAGATCAGCGCGTTTCAAGTGAATGGCCGCTTCGCTCCGCACATTCGGAAGGCAAAACATTTTCATACCGAAGCGTCGCAACTTCCGCTCGTGCCCGTCCGCGAGGCGCTGAAAGTGGCGCAGGCGGCCGGCGTACGTGTGATTTTCGATCTCGACGTAGCGCCGAGCTTTTTTGCGCAGTCGAATCTGGGTTCGGAACAGGAACTCTCTGCTGCGCTGCAGCTCGTGGACGTGTTGAAACCGTGCAAGGCCGCGGCGCGCGAATTGACGGGCGCAAACGACTTCGAACGGATGGCGGCCGGGTTGCTCAAGCTCGGGCCGAAACTCGTTGCGATCACAATGGGTGCGGAGGGCTGCTTGATCGCGTCGGCGGACAAAATGGTTCACGTGCCCGCGTTCCGGCCGGATGTGGTGGATACGACCGGCGCGGGCGACGCTTTCATGGGCGGCCTATCGTACGCGCTGCTGCAAGGATGGGATCACGCGCGCGCGGGACTCTTCGCCAATGCGTGCGCCGCTCTATGTTGCACGAAGGTCGGCGCGCGCGCGATGGCGAAGCGCGACGAGGTACTCGCGTTCATCAAAGCAAAAAGTCCGGCGGGAGCTCCGGCGTTTTAGAAGCGTCTTCCGAACGAGCAGCAAGCACGATCCCGCACGCAACCAAATCGAAAGGACTGAGCGATGTACACACCGCCAAATTTCACGATCGCGATGATTATGATGGTTGCAACTGCCTTCTGCTGGGGCTCGTGGGCCAACACGTACAAAGGCGTCAAGAATTACCGCTTCGAGCTTTTCTACTGGGATTACGCGATCGGCATTTTTGTGATTTCGCTGATCCTCGCGCTGACGATGGGCAACGTGGGAACCGACGCGTCGAATTTCTGGACCAACGTTCGCTCCGCGGATACTTCGAACATCGGCTACGCGATGATTGCGGGCGCGATCTTCAATCTCGCGAACCTTCTGCTCGTCGCGGGAATTGACATGGCGGGCTTGTCCATCGCGTTCCCGGTTTCGATTGGAATCGCGCTCGTCGTCGGCGTGGTCCTCACGTATCTTCGCGAGCCGAAGGGCAACGCGCTGATGCTCGGCGCGGGCGTCCTCTGCGCGATCGTCGCGGTGGTCATGGATGGAAAGGCATACGGGCAGCTTGCGAGCGCGAATCGGGCGATTTCACGGAAGAGCATCACGATTTGCGTCGTCTCCGGCGTGCTGATGGGTCTTTGGTCGCCGATCTCGACGCATGCGATGCGCACGGGAAACAGCCTCGGACCGTACAGCCTCGCGGTGTTTTTCACGCTCGGCGCGCTGCTCTCGTGCTTCATTTGGAATGTGTACTTTATGAAGTATCCGCTCGTCGGAGAGCCGGTGGCATTCAGCGGATATTTCAAAGCGCCGGCAAGCGGGCACTTGCTCGGCCTGCTCGGCGGATTCATCTGGGGCATCGGGACGATATTCAGCCTCGTGGCGGGAAATTCGATTGGTTTCGCGATTGCGTATGCGATCGGGCAATCCGCGCCGATGGTGGCGGCGCTCTGGGGCGTGCTCGTATGGAAGGAATTCGAGGGCGCGAACAAGCAGGCACGCGCATATCTGGCGATGATGTTTGCGTTCTATGCGCTCGCCATTTTGCTCGTCGCCCGCGCGCACAACGCCGCTTAGCCGAGATTCACGAGCGTGCGCGCGAATAACACGCGCGAATCGAAACCGATAGTGGATTCATATTATTGACTGACTTCGAACACCGTTAGAGACTCACCCCGGATCAATATTCCAATTTGGTATGTCTTGATTCAGCTAGTTTTGCCGGTGTGTCCGACCTGAAATGAACCGACTCCGCATTTTTCTGCTGTCTTCCCTCTTTCTTAGCGCCGCTTATCTATTTTCGTGGCCAACGGCGACGATCATTTATGAAGGAGCGGTTGTCTACCATCTGGCCGGCGGCATCCTATTCGCGGTCGTTGCGTTGCCGTTCATTCTGCGAAAAATCTCGAGCGGCGGTGCGGCCGATCGAATTGCGTGGCTGGTGCTCCTTGCGGGAACGGCGGCCGGCATTGCGCTGATATTTACCGGCGCGCCGCGGAGCATGAATTGGCTGCTCTACTCGCATATCGGCGCGTGCTTGGCGGGCGGAGCGATTCTGGCGGCGGCGTGGGCGGGCAAGCGCGGATGGCTTGCTTCGTCTGCCACAAGCGCGGCTGCGCGTTACGCGCTCGCGATTTTGCTGACTGCGGGAATTGCGGGAGGCGCGTGGTGGATGCGCACGGTGCCATGGGAGCGCGCCAACCGCATCGAGAATCCGAAAATTTCTCCCGCCAGCATGGAGAACGAAGGCGACGGACCGAGCGGGCCATTTTTTCCGAGTTCGGCGCAGACGCCCGGCGAGATGAAAATCGCCAAAGAATATTTCATGGAGTCGCAGACCTGCGAGCGCTGCCATCAGGGCATTTACAAGCAGTGGAAAAGCTCGGCGCACCATTTTTCCTCGTTCAACAATCAGTGGTATCGCAAGAGCATCGAGTACATGCAGGACGTGCGCGGAATTCAAGCGTCGAAATGGTGCGCGGGCTGCCATGATCCGGCGCTGCTCTTCAGCGGAGAGTTCGACCGGCCGGTTCGCGAAGTGGAGATGACGCCGGAGGGGCAGGCCGGGCTCGGCTGCATGATGTGCCATTCGATTACGAATGTGCGGAGCACGATGGGCCAGGGAAATTATCTGGTCGAGGTTCCCGCGCTGCACGATCTCGCCACCAGCAATAACCCCGTCGTTCGGAGGTTGCACGATTTTCTTGTGGAGCTGAATCCGGAGCCGCACCGGCGTACGTTTTTGAAGCCGTTCATGCGCAACGACACGCCGGATTTCTGCTCGGCGTGCCACAAGGTGCATCTGGATCAGCCGGTGAATCATTACCGGTGGATTCGCGGATTCAACGATTACGACAACTGGCAGGCGAGCGGCGTTTCGGGATTCGGCGCGCGGTCTTTCTACTACCCGCCGAAACCGCAGACGTGCGCGGATTGCCACATGCCCATGGCGCCGGCGAAAGATACGGCGGCTGGGCCGAAGATGGTTCACACACACAGCTTTTTTGCGGCCAATACGGCGGTGCCTTTTGCCAATCATGATGAAGCGCAGCTCGAAGGCACGGAGAAATTCCTGAAGGCGAAGGCGCTCAGCGTGGATATTTTTGCGATCGCCCCGGAAAAAGGCGCGGAGAAGGCGGGAGCGGTGGTTCCGTCGGCGATGGAGCCCGGGCTTTCAACGACGTTTGCGGTCGGCGAGGAAGCGGAGACCGAAGCTCCAACCGGGGGCGAAGAGTCTACAGAAGAGGCCGGCGGACCGGGCGTCGCGATTACGGCGCCACTCAATCGCGTGAACGCGCAAGTGCGGCGGGGGGATACGGAACGCGTGGACGTCGTTGTGCGGACTCGGCTCGTGGGGCATTTTTTCCCCGGCGGGACGGTGGACGCGTTCGATTGCTGGCTCGAACTTTCGGCTGTGGATGAAAATGGCAAAGTAATCTTCTGGAGCGGGCTGACCGAGGATGACGGGCGCGGGCCGGTAGAGCCGGGCGCGCATTTCTATCATTCGGTGCTGATTGACGCGCACGGAAATCCGATCAACAAGCGCAATGCGTGGGCGGCACGGGCGACGGTGTACGTGCATCTGATTCCGCCGGGGGCGGCCGATACGGTGCATTACCGGCTGAAGATTCCGGCGGACGCGGGTTCGCGGATCACGCTGCACGCAAAATTGAACTATCGCAAGTTTTCGTGGATTAATACTCAGTTTTCGTTTGGGGGCACACGCGACCCGAAAGAAGCGAAGCCGGATGTGACGTCGGATTTCGACGATGGACATTGGGTGTACAACGGAGACACGGCGACGGTTTCTGGAGAAATCAAGACGATACCGAATTTGCCGATCGTGACGCTTGCGGAAGACACGGCGGAACTTCACGTCGTGCCCGCGAGCGCGCCGGTGCCGCCGATGCAAGTTCGCCTCGAAGCTTCGGATTGGACGCGCTGGAATGATTACGGAATCGGCTTGCTGCTGCAGGGCGATTTGAAGGGCGCGGTGAATGCGTTTCAAAAGATCACGCAGGTGGCGCCGCAGAATCCGGATGGCTGGGTGAATATCGCACGCGCACGTTTCCAGGAAGGCAATTTGACCGCGGCGAAAGCGGCTGACGATAAGGCGCTGGCTGTCTCGCCGTCGCTCGCGCGAGCGAATTTTTTCTACGCGAGAATATTGCGGAATCAGGGCAAGTACGATGAAGCGGCCGCGCATTTGCGGACTGTGCTCGCGCAATATCCGCGCGACCGCGTGGTGCACGACGAAATGGGCCGGATTCTGTTCCTCCAGCGGCGTTACGGGGATGCGATCCATGAATTCGAAGCGACGCTTTCGATTGACCCCGAAGACCTCGAAGCCAATTACAATTTGATGCTTTGCTACACCGGAGTCGGGCAAACCGATCGTGCTGCGGAATTCCAGAAGCGCTATCTGCGATTCAAGGCGGACGAATCGGCGCAGACGCTCACCGGGCCCTACCTGCGCGCGCATCCGGATGATAACAACGAGCGGCAGGCGATTCACGAGCACGTGTCGGTTTCGGCTGAGATGCTGCGCGCCGCTCAATCACATAGTGGCGCGCCGGTTCACGGGGGCTCCGATTGAAATCCAGATTGACGCGGCGATTTCGCCAGCCCGCGTGGTTATTGCTTCTCATTTTCATCGTTTTGGCGGCCGCTATCACCGCGCGATCACAGTCGGGCGGCAAGGCCGCTCCGTCGACTTCAGTTCACTTTGAGGACATCACCAGCGCGGCGGGAATTCACTTTACGCACAACAACGGGGCGTACGGAAAGAAATTTCTGCCGGAGGCGATGGGCTCCGGCGTCGCGTTTCTCGATTATGACAACGACGGCTGGCAGGACATTCTCTTCGTGAACGGCGCGGATTGGCCCGAGCATCACATCCACGCGTCGCACCCGGCCCTGTACCACAACAATCACGACGGGACTTTCACGGACGTGACGGCGAAAGCTGGCCTCGCGGTGGAGATGTTCGGGATGGGCGTTGCCGTCGGCGATTACAACAACGACGGATGCGACGATATTTTCATCACCGCGCTCGGACAGAATCATCTCTTCCGCAACAACTGCAACGGCACGTTTACCGACGTGACGAAGCAGGCGGGCCTCTGGGGGCCGAACGATTTCAGCACGAGCGCCGCGTGGGTGGATTACGACCGCGACGGCAAGCTCGATCTGGTTGTCGCGAACTACGTGCAATGGTCGGAGGCGAACGACATTTACTGCACGATTGACGGCAAGACGAAATCGTATTGCACCCCGGAAGCGTACAAAGGCGCCTCGGTGCAGCTCTGGCACAATCGCGGAGATGGAACGTTTGAGGATGTGATGAAAAAGGCGGGGCTCGGAGACGAGACTTCGAAGACGCTCGGCGTTGCGATACTTGACGCGAATCAGGATGGCTGGCCGGACATCGCGTTCAGCAACGATACGCAGCCGAACAAGCTTTACATCAACAACGGAAACGGCACATTCACGGAAAAGGGTGTCGCCGCGGGCATTGGATTCAACGAGGACGGCGTGGCGCGGGCGGGCATGGGGATTGACGCGGCGGACTACGATCACATCGGGTATCCGAGCCTGCTGATCACGAATTTCTCGAATCAGATGGCCGCGCTTTATCACAACGAAAAGAATGGGCTGTTCGTCGACGAGGCTGCGCCGACCGGTATCGGCCGCGCAAGCCTGCTGACGCTCGGCTTCGGCTGTTTTTTCTTCGATTACGATCTCGACGGCTGGCTCGACATTTTCCTCAACAACGGACACATCGAAGACGGCATTGAGCGCATTCAGAATCGCGTGCGTTATGCCGAGCCGCCGCATTTGTTTCACAATCTCGGCAACGGGAAATTTGAGGAAGTGACGGCATCGATGGGCGCGCGATTCGCGGCGCCGCGCGTGGCGCGAGGGGCGGCGTACGGCGATATTGATAATGATGGCGCGCCGGACATCGCGATTTCGACGAATGGCGGTCCAGCGCTTCTTTTTCACAACGTGGGCGCGACGAATCACCGTCTGCGCATCAAGCTTGTCGGCACAAGTTCGAACCGCGACGGAATCGGCTCGGTCGTGCGCTTGGCCACCGGCTCCGATACGCAGACGCAGATGCTCCGAAGCGGATCGAGCTATCTCTCCTCGAGCGAGCTTGTGCTAACCTTTGGCCTCGGCGCGCACGAGCAGGCGGACGCGATTGAAGTGCGCTGGCCGAGCGGCAAGAGCGATCGCCTGACCAATGTGCATGCCGATCAATTCATCACAATCAAAGAAGGCGCCGGCCAATCCGCCGCGCAACCCCTGCGAAGGAAATAGGAATGTTCAATAGAGAGCGGCTGGTGTGGCTGGCGCTCGCGGCCGGCGCGGCGGGGCTGTTTGTGTCGCCGCGGCTGCTACCGCGCGAGCACGCAGCGGAACCGGCCCAGTCGGCTGCAACGAACAACGCGAAACCGCTCGAAGCGCTGCGGCTGAACAACTTGGGCATCGCTTATATGGATCAGCAGCGCCCGCAGGATGCGCTGAAATATTTTGAGGAAGCTTCCGCCGCGGATCCGAAGGATTACGTGCCGCGATTAAATCAGGGCATCGCGCTTCTGAACACGCAGCGCTCGGATGATGCGCGCGCGATTTTGACGGAGGCGGCGAAGGCGCAGCCGGGCGACGCGCACATCTGGTACAACCTCGGACTCTTGGAGAAATCGGTCGGAAATCCTGAAGCGGCGGTCGCGAATTTCGAAAAGGTGGCCGCGATTGATCCAAACGACGCCGACACGCATTATTTTATCGGGCTGCTGAATTCGCAACTTCACGAATACGCGAAGGCAATTGCGGAATTCCAAAAAGCGATCGAGATTAATCCGTTTCATTTGTCGGCTGAATTCGGGATGGCGCAGGCGTATCAGCGCAGCGGAGACACAGCGGACGCGAAGATTCATCTCGAACGATTCCAGCACCTCAACTCCAGCAAGCTCGGCGCGCCGATGAGCCTGATTTACGGCGAGCAGGGCAAGTACTCCCTCGCGGAGGCGATTTCATCGCCGCTGACGGCGACCCCAGCGGCAATTCCAGTTCATTTTCAAATCGCGAATGAGGCCGCGGGGCTGCCACATTCTGCCAGCGCGGGCGCCGGGCCTGGCGCTACGTCCGATGCTGGCGTTTGTGTTTTTGATTTTGACGGCAATGGCCAGCCGGACATTTTTTCGACGAACGCGACGGGCGATGGGCAGTCGGCGTTTTATCGCAATGAAGGCGGCGGCCACTTCAAGGATGCGACAAAGAGTGCCGGCCTCGCGATGCCGGGCGCTGTGAGCTGCGCCGCGGGCGATTACGACAACGATGGGCACGCGGATCTTGCAATTGGTTTCAACCGTCGCATGGCGCTCTATCGCAATCAGGGCGACGGCACGTTTCGCGACGTCACTGAGACTGCGGGAATTCATTCAACGATTTCCGCGCGCGGAATGACGTTCGTGGACTACGACCACGACGGCGATTTGGATCTTTACGTGACGACCGCTCCGGCGGCGCGCGCAGCGTCTGAGGCTCCCTCGACTCAGAGCGAACTCTGGCGCAACAACGGCAACGGCACATTTACGAACTGGAGCGCGGAATCGGGGCTCAACATCGCAGCGAACGGCGTCACCATCAGTGACATCAACAACGATCGCGCTATTGATTTCGTCACGACGCGTCCATCGGGCCAGCCCTCGGTACTTTTCAATCCTCGCGAGGGCCAATTCAAAGCGAGCCAGCCGTGGGGCAGCGCAATGCCGGCCGCAAGCAATGGCGTCGTCGTTTTCGATTTTGACAAGGATGGCTGGATGGATGTTGCGTTCACGCATCCTTCGTCGCCTGCCGTGACACTTTGGCGCAATTTGAATGGAAAGCGCTTCGAGCCGGTCGCGTTGCCGAAGCTGGATTGGACGCGAGCGTGGGGCGTGGCTGCGATCGATTACGATAACGATGGCTGGATTGATCTCGTCACCGTCGGCGAAGACCCATCGGGCGGAAAGATCGCGCTTTTCCGGAACGAAGGACCCGCCGGATTTCGAGACGTGACGAAAGATACCGGTCTCGACGAAATCGCGCTCACGCATCCCCGCGCGGTTGTTCCCTTCGACTATGACGGCGACGGCGCGGTAGATCTTCTGATCACGCAAATGAATGCCGCGCCGGTTTTGTTGCGAAATATTGGCGGCAACAAGAATCACTGGCTGCGCCTGGCGCTACAAGGCAACAACGACAACAAGAGCGCGATCGGCACGAAGGTGGAAGTGTTTGCCGGCGCAATGCGGCAGAAGTTCGAAGTCGCCGGAGCGACAGGATATCTCGGACAGGGCCCCGCCGAAATTCAGGCGGGTCTCGGCGCTGAGACGGAAGCTGACGTCGTTCGATTGCTTTGGCCAACCGGCGTCCTACAGGACGAAATTCGCGTGGCGGGCGGCGCGCGCAAGGAAATCACGGAGATCGACCGCCGCGGCAGCTCGTGCCCGATCGTTTTCGTGTGGAACGGCAGCCGCTACGAATTTCTCGCCGACATGATCGGGCCGGGAATTGTGGGCCATTGGATCGCGCCGGGCCAGCGTGACGTCCCGGATCCGGATGAGTATCTCAAAGTGAATGGATCGCAAGTGGCGCTGCGCGACGGCAAGATCAGCTTCCGCATACTCGAGCCGATGGAAGAGCTGGATTATCTCGATCGCGTTCGACTGCTCGCGATTGACCACCCTTCGGACGTCGAGGTGTACCCGAACGAACGCTTCGCGAGCAATCCGCCGTTCCCGGAATTCAAAGTGATCGCGAGCCGCAACGCGCACGCGCCGGCGGGAGCCTGGGACGGGAGCGGACACGATGTGTTGCCTCTGCTGCTCGAACGCGACCGGAAATACGTCGCCGATTTTCCGAGTGCGCCATACCAGGGATTCGCGGCGATGCACACGCTGGAACTCGATCTCGGCGAATGGAACGCCTCGCGGCCGCTGCGCCTGCTGATGGACGGCTTCACGGATTACTTCACGGCGAATTCGATGTACGCCGCGTGGCAGGCGGGAATTCAGCCGGTCGCGCCATACGTCGAAGCGCAAGACGCTTCGGGCAAATTGAGGCGCGTAGTGGACGACATGGGCTTCCCTGCTGGGCTTGCGCGGACGATGGTGGCCGACTTGACGGGCAAACTGCCGACGGGCACGCGGCGGATCCGCATCGTCACGAATCTGAAGATTTATTGGGATCGAATCCGGATTGATAATTCCTCGCCGGAGATTCCTTTCCGCACAAGCGAAGTGCCGCTGGCCGATGCGCGTCTCGGATTCCGCGGCTATCCGCAGGTGGTCGAGGGCAATCCGAAAAATGACATTCGCTACATCTACGAAAATGTGAGCGCGACAGGGCCATACACGCGGCAGGCCGGCTATTACACGCGCTACGGCGATGTGAAGGAACTGGTGGCGGCGACGGACAACGAGTACGTCGTGTTCGGTTCCGGCGATGAGGTCGCGGTGAATTTTGATCCGTCGGCGCTGCCGCCGGTGCCTCACAGCTGGACGCGCGATTATTTCTTCTATGCCGACGGCTTCGCGAAAGACATGGATTTCTATGCGGCATACGGCGATACGGTCGCGCCGCTGCCATTCCATACGCTCGTTCCTTACCCATATCCGAGCGGAATCGGCTATCCTCTCGATGCGGAGCATCTCGATTACATTTTGAAGTACAACACGCGGCCGGTGAGCGGACCGGCGGGCCCCAGCCTCTTATTCCGCTACGCAAAATAGCGGCACGAAGCGCGTGAGATCGCGCGCAATTTTGAGACGCGCGGCGCCGGGACCGCCTGACGGCTGGATCATGGCGCGCGCCACCAAACGCAATATTTCTTCATCCAACATCGAGAGGATTATTCGGCGAATGAAGAATGATACGCGGTCAATCGAGCGGCGTTGGCGGCTCATCGCGGCGATTTTCGTTTTTTCCGCGCTCTTAGCATCCGCGCTCGCGGCGCAAACCCCGAATCAGATCAACGGCACCGCGATTCTCCAACATTTAAACGCAGTGATCAGTTGGTATCGCGCCGCGAGCGCAGGTATCCAGCCGAGCGGCCAACCGAGCGACACAGTTTACCGCGAAAATGCGCACAGCCTTGCGCTAGAAACCACGCAGCTCGCATTTCAGGCAGCGAAAGCCGAAGCCGCGCTGATCGCCGCGCAAACGAGCGGCGGCGCCAATCAGGCGGGCGCAACGACGGCCGGAAAGCCCGACTACACCAAGATGGGCACCGATATCACTGCGCGGATCGCAGCGCTACAGTCCCAAATTGACGCGATCACCAAGCAGATCGACAGCGCGTCGAAGCGAAATCTGCCGAAGCTGACTTCTCAGCGCGAAAAGCTGCAAGGCGAGATTGAGCTGAACAAGGCGATGCAAGACGCGGTTCAAAGAATGTCTTCATTCGTCGGGAGCAGCGGCGAAGGCGCAACGGTGGGATTGCCCGGAAGCATCGCGGAACTCGAGAAAACGATACCCGAACTCGCGAGCATGGCGAAGGGACAGAGTCCCGTGCTGAATTCGAGCAGCCAACAAGCCGTGCAGCAGAACCCGACCGGGCTCATAGGGCAGGGCGAACTCCTGTATACGGAATTGATGGGGATGCATTCGATTGACCAGCTCATCGCGCAAACCGGGCAATTGCGCAACACGGTCACAAATCTCCGGCAACCGCTGATGGCTGAGCTGAAAAACACGATCCAGCAAGGGCAGGATCGCGCGAATCAGCCTCCGTCAACGACTCCGGCGCAATTGGACGCGGACAAAAAGGCATTTGAAGATCTGACTGAAAGATTCAAGCAGCTTACGAAAGCCACGCTGCCGTTGAGCCAGGAAATTATTCTTCTCGATCAGAGCCGCTCGAATCTGCTCGTGTGGCGCGAATCGGTCTCGAGCCAATACAAGGTGATGATGCGCGCCGTGCTGGCGCGGCTGTTCGTCATCGGAGCCGCGCTGCTCCTCCTAACGATTTTCTCCGATCTGTGGCGGCGCGTGACCTTCCGCTACGTGACCGACCAGCGGAGGCGGCAGCACTTCATGACGCTGCGCCGCTTCGTCACCGGATTTCTTATGCTGATCGTCCTGGTGCTCGGATTCGTCAGTGAGTTCAGCTCTCTCGCGACATTCGCGGGATTCATCACCGCTGGCATCGCGGTTGCCTTGCAGGCCGTCATATTGTCCGTCGCGGCTTATTTCTTCGTCATCGGCAGGTACGGCATCCGCGTGGGTGACCGTATCTCGATCGCGGGTGTCACCGGAGACGTCATTGATGTTGGAATTGTCCGGATGTATTTGATGGAATTGGCGGGAACGAGCGTGGACCTTTACCCCACCGGCCGGATCGTCGTGTTTTCGAACTCGGTCCTGTTTCAGGCGAGCACGCCGTTGTTCAAACAACTCCCCGGCACGGAATACACCTGGCACGAAGTCGCGGTGGCGATGGCGCCGGGAACCAATCACGAGGCCGCGCAAGAAAAGCTGATTGGCGCCGTGAATTCGGTCTTCGAGCACTACCGTGAGGATATTGAGAAGCAGTACGGAGACGTCGAGCGCCGCATTGATATCCGAATGCGGCCGCCCGCGCCCGAGGGGCAGCTTCGATTCGGAGATTCGGGGCTTGAATACGTGGTGCGCTACCCGGTGGATATCCGTAGCTCGGCGGAGATGGACGGCAA
Organism: uncultured Acidobacteriota bacterium; assembly: GCA_963838705.1. Lineage (GTDB taxonomy): Bacteria > Acidobacteriota > Terriglobia > Acidiferrales > UBA7541 > Palsa-147. The sequence continues at coordinate 1,461,526 of CAWIRU010000009.1, forward strand.
GGTGACCAGAGCGCTCCTCGATACGATTGCCGCATCAGCCGAAATGCAGTCGGCGGTGTCGGGGTCGCCGAGGATCCGCGCAGTGATTCGGGCCTAACGAAACTCGTGTTTGGCGGATTGCGCAGTCCCCTGCTAAGTCTCAGGAAAACAGCGCCTTAGCCCTCAGGCCGGGAGGCCCTCGCTCGCTTGATTGCCTCCTGATAGAATGTTAGCTTCAGCATATCCATAGGCATCCAGCACATTCAGCCGAAGTGATGTTTGGCAATGGAAACATCGCCCCTGAACAACATAACGAATGGCCGCGGTCCCGGCGCCGTTAAGGCCGATTCTCGCCCTTATACCTATTGGCGCGTCGAGGGGAGCCTTTTAAACCTCACGGCGGTACGTCCGGTGGGTTTCTTCGCGTGGAACGCCCAGACGTTCCTGGAACGATGGGCGCGGCGCGGGACGATGGGAGTGCTGGCCGTGGCGCGGCCGGTGTTCTATGCGACTCACCGGGTGGGGGCTACGCGCCTGCTGCATACGGTGCTTCGGGGCGTCAGCCGCGACCGTCTGGATTTGCTCGGCCAGGAATACTTCGAATACTTCTTCAAGCCGCGGCTGAAGCCGGAAGGCGTGGCAAAGCTGAAAGCGGCGATGGCGGGCGGTGAGCGAATCGTGCTTGTGAGCCAGGGGCTCGACCACATCATGGGACCGCTGGCCGAGTATCTAGGTGTGGATAGCCTGATCGCGAACCGGCTGGAATTCCGAGACGGACTGGCGACCGGACGGCTTCTCGATCCCGTGATTCGTCCGCGCGGGCCGTTCGCGAAATTAATTGGACATCGGCCGGATGGCCGAATCAGCCGGGAGAAATTGGCTCAGGATCTTGGCTACGCCGAGCACCCGGAAATTCTCGAAGAGGCGATCCGGCGCGCGCGGCGAGCGTCCGCAAAAACTGCGGCCACCGTCGTTCATTTCCCTGACCGGCCGGGAATTTCGAGACTTTCGGTCCGCGAATCCCTCGCGGGCAAGAGTATTTTGCTCATCGGCGCGACCGGGTTCATCGGCAAGGTCTGGCTCGCCAATCTGCTGCACGATCTGCCGGAAATTCGGAAAGTTTACGTTCTCATTCGGCGCAACCGTTCTCAGACCTCACTCGCGCGATTTCAAAAGATTGTCGAAGAATCGCCGGTGTTTGGCCCGCTCGCGGAGCAGCACGGCGCGCGGCTAGCGGAATTTCTGCGCGCGCGTGTGCAAGTGGTCGAAGGCGATGTGACGAAGCCGGGCCTTGGACTCTCGCCGGAAATTGCCGCGGAGATGGCCGCGTCGCTGGACGTCATCGTCAACAGCTCCGGCTTGACCGATTTCAATCCGGATTTGCGGGACGCGCTTTCCTCGAATGTCTCAGCGGTCGCGAACGTGCTGGATTTCCTCGCGATCTGCCGGCATGGGGCGCTGTTGCACCTTTCGACGTGCTACGTGGCAGGACAGCGCGATGGCCGCATCCTCGAGGAGATCAAGCCGAACTACACGCCCGCGGGCTTGAAGGATTACGACGCCGGGAAGGAAATCTGCGCGCTCGAAGGATTGATTCGAGAGACCGAAGCGCGCGCCGAAAGCGCCGACGTGACCGCGGAATTGCGCCGGCAGGCCCTCGCCAGCGAACATGCCGCAAAAGATTTGCACGGCGTCGCGCTCGATAATCAAGTTCGCAAGAACCGGACGAGATGGATACGCCAGCAAATGACGGCGGCAGGAACGCGTCGCGCGAACGAGCTGGGCTGGCCCAATACGTACACGCTGACGAAGGGCCTGGCCGAATCGCTGATCCAGAATTTCATGGCCGCCTCGCCGCAGGTTCCCGTCGCGGTCGTGCGGCCGGCGATCGTCGAATCGTCAATCGAAAAGCCGTTTCTGGGCTGGAATGAAGGCATCAACACCTCGGCGTCGCTTTCGTATTTGCTCGGCACATATTTTCGGCAACTGCCAACGAATGAACGCAAGTGCCTCGACATCGTGCCCGTAGATATCGTTTGCCGGGGAATGACGCTGGTTGCCGCGGCGCTCGTTCAGAAATGCAACGCTCCGGTTTATCAGATTGCGTCTTCGGTGACGAATCCTTGCAACATGCGGCGCTCGATCGAGCTGACGGGCCTCGGCCATCGCAAATACTATCGCGCGCAAAATGGTTTCGCGCATCGGATGAAACTCAAATTCGACGCAATTCCCGTCTCGAAAGCCCGTTACGAAAAACTTTCCGCGCCGGCGCAGAAGGCCATTGTTCAGGCGATCAATCGGACCGTCGAGCCGATTCCGTTCGTGAAGCCTCCGCTCGCGCGGCAAGAGCGCGAACTGGATAAGGTGATTAAACTCATCTCGCTCTTCGAGCCGTTCATTTTGCACAACGATCATATTTTCGAAGCTTCGAACATCGAGCGGCTGGCCGTGGCGCTGCCGGAAGAAGAGCGCGCCGATTTCGGTTACGATGCGGGCTCACTCGATTGGTGGGATTACTGGATTAACGTGCACATTCCGGCGCTGCGGAAGTGGTGCTATCCTCTCATCGAAGGACGCGCCCCGGAGGCGCAACCGCGCCGCAGCGTGCCGCTAGGCGACACGAAAGAAACCGGCGTCGCGGGAGCGAGCCGGGCAGCACCGGCAGCGTCCTAAACACCCAAACACCGTGGCCATCTTCCTGACCGGCTCGACCGGCTACATCGGCGCGCATGTTCTCGCGAATCTCCTCGAGAATTCCTCGGAGAATGCGAATCTGCTCGTGCGCGCGCGCGACGGCAACGAAGCGCGCGAGAGGCTCTGGCGCGCGATTCAGATTCACATCGAATTTCCCCGGTTTCGTGAATTGCTCGATTCGAGAATCGCGTTTTTCCGCGGCGATTTGACGGGCTCGCGATTCGGCCTCGACGCCGACGATTACGAAAGGCTCGTCAAGACCACGGATTCTGTCGTTCATTGCGCCGCATCGCTCAATCGCAAATCGGAGAAGGCGTGCCTCAACGTGAATCTGCGCGGCACGCTGCAAGTGATCGAGCTTGCTTCGCGCGCGCACAGCGATCACGGCCTGCGGCGGTTCAGTCATGTGAGCACCGTTGCTGTCGCTGGGATGCGGAGCAATGAGGTCGTACAGGAGGATAGTGCGATTGACTGGGATCGCTCGGACTACGATCCTTACGCGCGAACGAAAAAATTCTGCGAGCACATGGGGCGCGAGCTGCTGCCGGATGTCTCAAAGCTTTTTTTGCGGCCGAGCATCGTTCTTGGCGACAGCCGGCGCCCGGAGACGACACAATTCGACATGGTCCGCGCGTTCGTATTTCTTGCTGGCTTGCCGATGCTTCCGTTCCGGCCCGGAGACCGGCTCGACATTGTGCCCGTTGATTATGTTGCGGATGCGATTTCGACGCTGCATTTGAAAGACAAACCGCTGCACGAGATCTATCATCTTTCATCGGGCACGGAAGCCGAGACTTTTCAACAACTTACCGAGGCGCTTTCGAGCGCGCAGGGAAAGCGCGGGCCGATGTTCGTGCCCGGCCTCGAGAAGTCCTCGACGCGAATGGTGAATTCGCTCGCGCGGCGGCCGGGCAAGCTGGGCGGCATCGCGACTTTGCTCAAAGTGTTTTTGCCGTATCTGGTTTGGAACACGGTTTTCGACAATTCGCGAGTGGTGGCGGAACTTGGACGCAAACCCGCGCCGTTCTCGAAGTATTGCTACGACCTTTTGCGGTTCAGCCGCGACAACAATTTCCAATACAGCTATCAGGATTGGCCGGGCGCTGCTCATGCGGCAAAAATGGCATCGGCATCCGCCGCAAGTAAGGAGTCAAGGATTACCCGATCATGACCGACGTGCTACTCGAGGCGTGGGTGAGCGGCATCATTGAGCTCGAAAAGCTCATGTGGATGCTCGGCGCGGGCCGGAGCTGGCGTCCGGGCGACAAATTGAAGCTGCTTTTTGCGGGCTACAACGGCACGAGGAACACGGGCTCGGATGTTCGCGTGGAGGAAATTCTGCGGCAGGTGCGCCATGTGCTCGGCGCGGATAATCTCGAGCTATCCGTGATGACGCAGAGCTTTGAGAACTCGCGCGGCTATTTCGGCGACGCGCGGCAAGTCTATCTGCCGGACGTCTACCCGCCATTTCTCTTTCGCGAGGTGCCGAAGCACGACGGCGTGATTGCGTGCGAAGGATCGATGTTCAAAAGCAAATTCGCGAATGCCCTGACGACAATGATCATCGGTTCGCTCGGCATCGCCTCCGCGCAGAACAAGCTCAGCGTCGGCTACGGCGCCGAGGCCGGCGAGATGGATCCGCTGCTACGAAAAATGTGCAAGCGATATTGCGCCGATTCGCTGATCATCACGCGCAACCCGGAATCGCAGGATGTGCTGGGCAAACTCGGCGTCTCGACCGAGCTTGGGACGGACACCGCGTGGACTTTCGAGCCGCACGGGCCGGAATACGGAGAGAAGGCGCTGCGCGATGTAGGATGGGACGGCCGCACGCCGGTGCTCGCCGTCTGCCCGATTCATCCGTTCTGGTGGCCGGTGAAGCCATCCATCTCGAAGTGGATCTCGCACGCGGCCGCCGGAGCTTACAAAGAGAGTCATTACCGCTCGCTTTATTTTCACCGCTCGGGAGCCGGCGTGGATGCGGCGTACGAGAAATATCTTTCGGGAATCAGCGGCGCGGTCAAGAGGTACACGAAGACGCGGGCGATGTTCACGATTCTGGTCGCGATGGAAGCGCTCGACACGCGTTCGTGCGAAAGAATGAGCGAAAAGCTCGGCGGTGCGCCGATTTTCTCGTCCGAACGCTACAACATGTACGAGCTTGTCAGCGTTCTGCGATGTTGCCACCGCATGGTTTCGTCGCGGTACCACGCCATCGTGACGTCCATGCCGGCCGGCGTGGTATCGGCGGGCATTACGATGGACGAACGGATTCGCAATATCATGCACGAGCGTGGGCACAATCATTTATCGCTTCGCGTAGATGATCCGGATCTCGAAGAGAAGCTTGTCGTGATTCTCGACCGGCTCGATAAAGAGAGCGATTCCATTCGGGATGCGATCGCGGCGACGGTGGTTCGAAATCTGCAGCTCATGGCGCGAATGGGAACGTATCTCGAGGCGCACGTCGCGCGGCGCTATCCGGAATTTCCGATTCGCGGCGGCTCGCGCAGCTGGGAAGAATATTTGCCGCCGATGAGCGCGCGCCTGGAACAATTGGCGACGGCGCACGCCTGAGCGGGGCTGCAAGATTCGATGAATTTCCTCGAAACGATTATCGAAAGATTGAAAGCCGCGGGCGATGCGCCCGTGATGCAGGAGATCCACACCGACCGCCTCGAAACAGCCTCCGGCAGGCAGCTGCTCGAGATCATGACGAAGGCGCGCACTTATATCCAAAGCAGCGGGCTGAAAAAAGGCGATCGCTGCGCGCTTCTTGGGGCGAACAGCATTCGATGGGCGGCGGTTGACCTTGCGCTGATGGCGGAAGGAATTATCGTCGTGCCCCTATATGCGCGGCAGGTTCCGGCGGAGCTTGTCGGGATGATGAAAGACTGCGCGCCGGCGCGGCTGCTATGCGCTGACGCAGCGTTGCGCGATTCGATCACATCGATCTGGCCGGAAGCGCCGGCGACGGCGCTCTTCGATGAAGTTTTCGCGCTGGCCGGGAGCGACGCGAGCCCTCCACAGCCGCTCGCGGACGACGACGCCGTCACCATTATTTACACGTCCGGAACCTCGGGTGAACCAAAAGGCGTCGTGCTCAACGTGCGCGGCGTCAACCACATCATTCCCTGCACGAATGCGCGTCTCGACGAATTGATGGCGATGTACCCGAAGCAGCCGCGCCCCGACCGCATATTTCATTACGGGCCGATGAGCCTGGCCGCTTCATGGATCGTGATGTTGACCGCGCTCAGCCGGAACAGTGTTCTCCTGCTTTCGATGGATCTCAAGCGGCTACCTGACGAAATGAAAGTGGCCGCGCCGGATTACTTCATCAACGTTCCGATACTGCTCGAGCGCATTCGCACGAAGATCGAAGCGCAGATTTCAGAGCGTGGCGGATTCGCGGCGTCGCTTTTCGCGCGGGCCAAGGCCGCTTACGGCCGCGAGCAAAGCGGCAAAGTTCGTTTCGGCGATGGTGCATGGCTGGCGCTGGCCGACGCGATCATGTTTCGAAAGATTCGCAAGACGATCGGCGTAAATTTGAAAGCACTGATTTGCGGATCGGCTCCTCTCGCCGTGGACACGCAGTTGTTTTTCATGATGATCGGAATCCCGGTCTTGCAGGTCTATGGGCTGACGGAAACGACGGCCATCTGCACGCTCGACGATCCCCAACATCCGGTTCCCGGCTTCGTCGGGCCTGCGATTCCAGGAATTGAAATGACGATTGGCGAGAACGAAGAAATTCTCGTGCGCGGGCCGAATATTTTTCCGGGCTATTGGAATCGTCCGGAAGCTACGGCGCAGGCGTTGCGCGACGGCTGGTTTCATTCAGGCGACCAGGGCGCGAGGAGCGCAGACGGCAATTGGCGGATTATCGGCCGAGTGAAGAATCTGATCGTTCTGAATTCAGGCCACAAGGTTCCGCCCGAGCCGATCGAAGAGAACCTGCGAGCGCTCGCGCCCGGCGCCGATCACGTGATGCTGGTTGGGAACGATCGGAGCTTTCTTGCGGCCGTTTTTTCGGGCGCAAACGGCAACGGATTGAATCCAACGAATCTGCAAGCGGCGCTCGATCGCGTCAACGGCGATTTGCCGCATTACCGCCAAATTCGCGCGTTCTGCGTCGCGCCCGAAGCGTTTTCGGTCGAGAATGGGTTGCTAACCACCAATGGTAAACTGAAGAGGGACGCGATCATCGAGCGGCTGCGGCCGGCCATCGAGGATATTTACCGGAAACAGCAGAAATGAAGGAATTTCACGGCAAAACACTTTCCTGGACGACGACGGACGGCGTGATCGAACTCGCGCTGCACCGCGAGCCTTGCAACGAAATCGGCTCGGAGACGCTTCTAGAGCTCGAACGCGTTGGCGTGTTGCTCGCGTCGCTCGATGAGACCATACACGCGCTAATTATCTACAGCAAGATGCCCGCTGGCTTTTGCGCAGGCGCCGATTTGCGCGAGTTGTACGAGAGGATGCAGTCGCTTTCGCCCGAAGACCGGCTCGAAGGCGTGAGAGATTTTCTGGAACGGATTCATCGCGTGTTGAACGCGATTGACGCGGCCCCGATCACAACGATCGCCGCGGTCCATGGAGTAACTTTCGGCGGCGGCCTGGAACTCGCGCTGACATGCGACATCATTATCGCCGACAAGATGGCGCGATTTTGTTTTCCGGAATTGCGCCTTGGATTGATTCCCGGATTCGGCGGGATTCCGCGGTTGAAGCGCGATCTGGGAAATGCCGTCGTGCGCGATTTGCTTCTGACGGGACGCAGCATCAATGCCGCGAAGGCGCAGGGCGTGGGCCTTGTGAGCCAGGTGACTGGCGACGGTGAAGTGCTGAAGGTCGCGCGGACAACCGCGGCGCAACTCGCGAAGTTCGATCTCGACACTGCCATCGCTGCGAAGCAATTCATCAAGCACATTCCGGAAGCGGAATTGCGGCATGAAATTGAAACATTTTGCGAATTGTTTGTGAGGCCGGAAGTCGAGGCCGGCCTGAGAAAATTCGTCGAGTCCACGGACGCGCTGCCCTATCTGCCGTAGGCGGCGGCCATTTGAGGCGGAAGAGCGATGGCAAATCTCCAGGAAACCACGGAGCAAATTCTGACGCTCGCGGCGCAGCATTTCAAAGTGCCGCGCGAAGGGCTCAGCCCCGACGACGATTTTTTCAAGAAGCTCGGCATCAATAGCCTTCAGACGCTCGATCTTCTGACGCGGCTCGAAAATCACTTTCACGTCGAATTGCCGGATTACGAATTGCAGGGCGTGAGCGATTTCCGGACGCTCGCGGAGCGCATTCAAGCCCGCCTCTGATGCTCGACCTCAGCCGTTATTCCTGCCTTGGTGCGGCGCTGCGTGATGCGCTGGAGCGCTGGCCAAACGAAATATGCCTAATCGAAGCGGATCGCGACCGCGAAAATTGCCGGCTGACTTACCGGCAATTCAAGGACGCGGCCCTGCCTCTGGCTCGATGGCTCGAGGATTCGGGATTTGATCCCGGCAGCCGCGCCGCGATCATCATGACAAATCAGTCGAAATGGCTGATTTCGGCGTATGCGATTTTCTTCTGCGGTGGCGTGCTCGTTCCGATCGATTACAAGTTGACGCCCGTCGAACAATTGCAATTGCTCGCGCACTCGAAGGCGGAAGTACTCATCGTCGAGCACCATTTGTGGCGCGCCATTGCGCAATCACCTGAAATCGGGAGTCTGCACGCGAAGACTGTGCTGGTAACGGAGGCTCCCCTGAGTGCCGAGATTTACGGCGCTCGCCGCTGGGAGGAAAGCAAAGGCGCGGGCGAGCCTGAATTTCTCTCGCGCGAAAGGCATGATCCGGCGTGCATCGTGTATTCGTCCGGAACGGGCGGGCGGCCGAAGGGCTGCGTCCTGACGCACGAGAATTATCTCGAGCAATGCATGGCATTGACTTCCCTGTTTCCGTTCTGGCCGGGCGTGCGGTATCTGAGCATTCTGCCTACGAATCACGCGATTGATTTCATGGTGGGATTTATTGGGCCGTTCACGTGCGGCGCTACGGTGGTGCATCTGCGATCGCTGCGGCCGGAATATATCCGCGAAGCATTTACGAAATACAAGATCACGTACATGAGCCTCGTTCCGATGGTGCTGAAGAATCTGGAGCGCGGACTGCGGCAGCGATTTGGCGAGCTTCCGGCAGGCAAAAGGCGTGTGCTCAACGGACTGATTCGCGTGAACCGGGCGGTCACGCGCGGACGTCCGCGCGTCGGACTTAGCCGCAAGCTGCTTCGCGACGTTCACAACGCATTTGGCGGTGAATTGCTTGCGCTCTTTACGGGCGGCGCGTTTACCGAGCCTGCGACGCTGCAATTTTTTTATGATCTGGGGATTCCCGTTGCGAATGGCTACGGTTGTACCGAGGCAGGCACGGCGATCACGCTCAATGATTTTCGGCCCTTTCGCGCGGACACCGTTGGGAAGCCGCTGCCAGGGATGGAATTAAAAATCGTCAGCCCGGACACCGAAGGAATCGGCGAAGTCGCCGTCCGCAGCAAGACCGTGATGTCGCACTACCTCGACGACCCGGAAATGACGGCCGAAGTCCTCGTGGACGGATGGCTCATGACTGGCGACCTCGGCCGGATCGATCCGGCCGGACACCTGCAACTTTTCGGGCGCAAGAAGAACATGATCGTCACTGAAGAAGGAAAGAATATTTATCCAGAAGACATCGAGAACGTATTTGAAGGCATTGCGGTGAAGGAGTTCTGCGTTTTTGCGGCGAACTACCTTTGGCCGCAACGGACGATGACCGGCGAGCAGTTGGTGATCGTGGTCCATCCGGAAGAAGGGCACGCGATCGACGAGGCGCTTCGCAGTGAGATCGCCGCTCGTAACCGCCGGCTGCTGAACTACAAGCGGATCAGCGGAATCGTTTCGTGGGAGCGCGATTTTCCGAGGACGGCGGCGCTCAAGATCAAACGCAACGTGATGGCCGAGGAAATCCGGCAGGCGCTCGACTCAAGCGCGGTCATTCCCTTATGAACGAGCGATTTCTCGCCATCGTGAATCCCGCGGCTGGCGGCAAACGATGCGGGAAACTCGCGCCTGGGGCGCTCGAAGAGCTTCGCAAGAGGGGCGTTGAAATCGAAATCCGAAATACGGCCGCGCCCGGCGACGCGACGCGGCTGGCACGTGAGTATTACGGCCAAGGCTGGCGCAACTTTATCGCGGTGGGCGGCGACGGCACTTCGTATGAAATCGTGAACGGGCTTTTTCCCGAGGCGCTTTCCGGCGAGAAACCATCCTTGGGATTTTTGCCGCTTGGCACGGGCAATTCCTTTCTGAAAGATTTCACGGTGAACGGCGCCGCTGCCGCAGCGGACGCGATCGTGAGACGACAGCGCCGGAGTTGCGATGTGATGCGGTTGACGCACGCGAACGGCGAGCTTTACTTCATCAATCTGCTCACACTGGGATTTGCCGCGGATGTTGCCGCGGCGGCGAACAAGAGATTTAAGGCGTTTGGAGAGGGCGGTTACGTTCTTGGCGTGCTGCTGTGCCTCGCGCGGCTCGATCGCCGGGCGTTTCCGCATCGCCTCGATTCGGCAGCCGAGCTCGACAACCGGCGATGCCTCTTTCTCGCGTTCAACAACAGCCGATTCACGGGCGGAAAAATGATGATTGCGCCGAAAGCGGTGGCCGATGACGGCTTGCTCGAATACGTCCGCTGGGGGCCGATCGGCCGCATCGGGCTACTGCGGAATCTGCCGACACTTTTCGATGGAACGCACATCGAGCACCCGCTCGCGTCGCGCGCAGCCGCTCGACGCGTGGATTTCGAGCTCGATGGGCCCGTAACCGTGATGGTGGATGGCGAGAGCAATGAGCTTGATTGCAGGACGATCGAAGTTTTTCCAGGCGCGCTGGATATATTTGCATGAAAAATGCGTATCTGGCGGTGCGGTCGGCAATTTTGTGGTTGGCCAGCGGCGTTCATTTCTTCGTGATCTGCACGTTTCTCGTTTTTCTCGCGATTTTCGTTGACCCGCGCAAGAACGATTGGCCGCAGCGCGCGTTTTTCCGGAATATCCTGCGCGTCGCGGGAGTGAGATTTGAAGTGAAGCGTGCGCCGAATTTCGATGCCAAGCGCACCAGCATCTTTATTTGCAATCACGTGAATATCTTCGATCCTTTCGTGATTTATTCCGCGATTCCGCAATTCGTGCGTGGATTCGAGCTGGAATCGCACTTCAAGGTGCCCGCCTACGGCTGGATGATGGGCCGGTTCGGAAATATTCCTGTGCCGGACGCGCCGAGCCGCACGGGCCTCGAAGAAATGAGCCGGCGAACCAAAGCGGCGCTTGATTCGGGGATCAGCCTGATCGCGTTCGCGGAGGGCTCGCGGACGCGAGATGGGCACGTCGGCCCGTTTCGCAAGGGCGTGTTTGGATTGGCTCAGAAATTCGGCACGCCGATTGTGCCGATGAGCATCGTCGGATCGTTTGAGTTTTTCCGCACGGGCCACTGGATGCTGCGTCCGGGGAAAATCACCGTGATTTTGCATGACACGATTGAGACAACGGACGTCGGGCGGGATGAGGTGGATGCGCTTCGCGAACGCGTGCACGCGATCGTATCCGCGCCGATTGAAGAACGCATGCGCACGCGCGAGGATTCTGAAAATGCCGGCTAAGAAGGAGAAGGCTCGGCGATGGCCGGAAGCGCGCGGCCGGCGCGAAGTTCCTGCCAGGTATAAATGACGCGGTGAATGACGGTGAGCGTCGAGATGAACGCTATCACCCACAGTACCGGCGCCATCCTTCGGAATATGCCGCCGAGAATGAGAAGAACGAGGCGCTCGGGGCGTTCCATGAAACCCACTTTGCAGCTTGGGATGAGAGATTCAGCGCGCGCCCGCGAGTAGCTGACCATGAATGAGCTTGCCATCGCGACGGCGGCGAGCGTCATGTAGAACCCGCGGCCGATCAGTGTGTAATACACGACGAGGCCCATGTAGAGAGCGAGATCGGAATAGCGATCGAGCGTTGAATCGAGGAATGCGCCGAAGGCAGTGACACGGCCGACGCGGCGCGCGACCTGGCCGTCCGCCATATCGAGAAAGCCCGCGAAGAAAAGCACGGCGGCGGATTCGCGAAAACGGCCCATCGCAAATAGCGCGGAAGCCCAGCCGTTCACGGCGAGAGCGAAGAACGTGAACATGTTGGGCGTAATGCCCGTCGCGGCCAGGCCGCTGACGACGTGCTTGAGCAGCCAGCCGCCGCCTTCGCCGATCCAATATGTTATCGGGTGATGCGATTCCCTAGCGTTATCCGCCATTTTGGAAATCATATTCCAACCGCGCGCGAGGCTCAAGGGCTCCGCGGCGCGAACTGATTCATTCGCCCTTCGCTGGCGCGACCATAATGAGCGGAATGTTGGCCTTCTCTACCATCTCGTTGAACGCCGTGAGATCTTTTTCCTTGATGTCTTTGCACTTCGCGAGCTGTTCATCCAACCGGCGGTTGAGTTCGTCAAACACGTCGTAGGATGCCGCCGTAGGCGCGGCATCGGCGCTATTCACCGTGCTTCCGAGAGCCACCATTTGGTCCGCCACCTCGCTCGGATAATTCAGCGGATCTTCCGAGCTTTTCGACTTCGGCTGGATGATTCTTTCCTCGACGGCAGAGATTTTCTTCACAAGATCCCCGGCGGCCGTCGCGACGTCTCTGTGCGAATCGTCGGATGCAAGCCTCTTGCGCAAAGCTTCGAGCTGGGCGCGCAAATCGCGCAGTTGATTGACGGCATCGTGCGCTTCCGTCACGCGATCGCGGATTTTCAGGGCGAGATCGAGCTGTTTTTTGAGATCGTCAATCGAAGTCGCCACACGCGGGTCTAATTTCACATCAACGGACGCGGTGTAACTCCTGCCGCCGGCCGTCAATTTGACCTGATAACTTCCGGGAAGAACGAGCGGCCCATCCTCGGAGCCTCCCCATGAGGTCGTACCCGGCACTTTGCTCGCCGGCTCGTAGCGCAAGTCCCAGACGAAACGATTCAGTCCGGCTTCCGCCGGCAAAGTATCTTTATCTTTCTCGGGCTCCGGTTCCTCCTTGGGCAGCTCTTCCTCGTTCTTCTTCTTGCTCGAATATTTCCGGATCAGCTTGCCGTCGGCGTCGAGAATCTCGAGCTGAATCGCGTCCTTCGACGCCGTTTTTAGCGAGTAATCAATGATCGCTCCGCTCGGCGGATTCGAACCGAGCGCCCAGCCTTTTGGAACCTGGAAGGATTCGCCCTGAAAGCGAATTGAAGCGGCTGGTGCATAGAGATGAGCACTTTCCTGCTGGATCGAGTCGCTGATTTCGCGCAGAGGCGAGATGTCGTCGAGCGACCAGAACGAGCGGCCGTGGGTGGCGGCAAGCAAATCGTCGTCGTGAATGACGAGGTCGTGAATCGGCGCGACCGGCAGATCGAGTTGGAGCGATTGCCAGTGGCCACCGCCGTCGAACGAGACGTAAATCCCGGTCTCTGTGCCGGCGAAAAGCAATCCGCGATGCTTGGGGTCCTCGCGCACTGCGTGAACGTAGCTCGCCGCAGGAAGCCCGTTCGTAATCCGCGTCCAAGATTTCCCGTAGTTTGTCGTCACATAGATGTAAGGCTGAAAATCGTCGAGGCGGTGGCGATCGACGGCCATGAGCGCGGTTCCTTTGTCGGCGCTCGACGGCTCGATAATGCTTACGGTGCCCCACTCAGGAAAATCTTTCGGTGTGACGTCGCTCCATGTTTTCCCTGCGTCGCGAGTCAGGTGGACGAGTCCGTCGTCCGAGCCGGCCCAAATCACACCCTTCTCGAGCGGCGATTCGGCAATCGCGAAAATCGTGTCGAAGTATTCGATGCTGGTGTTGTCCTTCGTGATGGGGCCGCCGGCGGACGCTTGTTTGCTCTTGTCGTTGCGAGTGAGATCGGGACTGATGATGCTCCACGTCGCGCCGGAGTCGGTGGTCTCGAAGAGGACTTCGCCGCCAAAATAGAGCGTGGCCGGGTCGTGCGGCGAAACCGCAATTGGCGCTGTCCACTGAAACCGGTGCTTCATCTCAATGGCACCGTGACCGATTGGATTGAGCGGCCACGGGGAGACATCCTGCACCTGCCCCGTCCCTTTGTCGAAGCGCGTGATCAGGCCGCCATACGAGCCCGCGTAGACGACGTTGGAATTGCGCGGATCGGGAACAACGTAGCCGCTTTCACCGCCGCCGACGCTGTACCAATCTTTCTGGCCGATCGCGCCTCCGTCGCTGCGGCTGGCAATCGCGACAGTCGAATTATCCTGTTGAGCCCCGTAGACGTAATACGGAAAGCGATTGTCGGTCGCGACATGGTAGAACTGCGCTGTCGGCTGATTATTTTGCGCGCTCCACGTTTTTCCGTGGTCGGTTGAAATCGTCGCGCCGCCGTCATCGCCTTCGATCATGCGGTTCGGATTCGTTGGATCAATCCACATGTCGTGACGGTCGCCGTGCGGCGCGGGCAGGACTTCGAAAGTCTTTCCCGCGTCGGTCGAGCGGTACATCCCGGTGTTGAGAACGTAAACCGTGTCGGCGCTCTTCGGGTCGGCGAAGAGGTGCGTGAAGTACCAAGCGCGCTGGCGAAAGCGATGATCGTCGTTGATCTTTTCCCACGTCGCGCCCGCGTCGTCGGAACGATAGAGCCCTCCCTCTTCGGCTTCGATCAGCGCGTAGATGCGATTTGAGTCTGTGGGAGATACGCTGACGCCGATTCTGCCAAGCACGCCTTCGGGTAGGCCATGACCTTCGAGGCGCTGCCACGTCGCGCCGCTGTCGCTCGATTTGTAAAGGCCGCTGCCCGGGCCGCCGCTGTCGAAGCTCCACGGCGTGCGCAGGGCCTGCCAGAGCGACGCGTAAAGAACGTGCGCGTTGTTGGGATCGAAAGTAATGTCAACGGCGCCTGTCTTGTCGTCCTTGAACAAAACGTTTTGCCACGTCTTGCCGCCGTCTGTAGAGCGAAAGACGCCGCGGTCTTTATTTGGGCCGAATGCATGGCCGAGCGCGGCGACGAAGACAACGTCGGGATTGCGCGGATCAACGATTACGCGGCCGATGTGGCGCGTGTCATCGAGGCCAATGTGCGTCCAGGTCCTACCGGCGTCGAGCGATTTGTAGACGCCGTTGCCGAAGGATATGTCGCCGCGGATGCAGGCTTCGCCCGTGCCAACGTAAACGATGTTCGGGTCCGACGGCGCGACAGCAATGCTGCCAATTGAGGCGATCGGCTGCTTATCGAAAATCGGCGTCCACGTGAGACCGCCATCGGTTGTCTTCCAAACTCCACCCGCCACGGCACCGAAATAATAAACATTCGGCTGATTCGCGACGCCTTCGACAGCGAGGACGCGTCCGCCACGAAACGGGCCAATGAGCCGCCACTTCATCCCTTTCAATGTGTCGTCTTTAAGAGTTTGCGCCGGAACCGACAGCGCGAAGGAAAGAACGGCGAGGCACAGATAAATCAGCGATGGCGCAAGGCGCCGCCTGAGAATCATTCCAATCCCCCGAAAAGTAGCCGTGCGATTCTAGCGCGATGCCCGCGAACTCATAACAGGATTTTGGGCGGAATCGAAGATCGTTAGGAGTACAAGATGCTCGCGTCGGCGGAGAGCGCCGCCAAGTCACCAATCCGGCTGGGCGGCCCTTGCACGACAAATCGCCGATGGTAGAGCAATACCGCGCGCAGTGCAGCGAGCTCTTCGCCTCCGCCGGCGCGCCCGGGACCTCCGTGCAGACAGCTTGGCACGACGTTGCCGTGGCCGGTGTGCTGGGTGCCAACAGACGAGTCAACTACGAGCAGGCGTCCGTGAAGGTCGCCAATCCCGAGCACGACATCGCGGACGAAATCTGCGTCATTCGAGAAAATCGATGAGACGAGCGATCCCAGGCCGCGACGCGCGATGGCGATGAGATCCGGGGTGCTGTCGTAAGCCACGAGCGTCGCCGCGGGCCCGAAGACTTCGACATCGTGAACGAATTTGGCGTCGAGGCCGTTCTTGCTGGCGAGAAGCGTTGGCTGCACGAAAGAGGACTTCTGCGCGTCGGCATCGATCGGCTGAAAGCTTTCGTCGCCGCCAAATAAGACCGAGCATTCCTGCTTCAATTGCCTGAGACCATCGAGGCACGCCGCTTGTTGCGTCTTATTCACCACGGGCCCGACTTTCACTTCAGGATTGCGCGGGTTCCCGACTTTCATCGAGCCGAGACGCGCGGCGATGGCCTCGCCCACGACCTGCATGTGCTGGCGCGGAACGAGCACGCGCCGGATCGCGGTGCATTTTTGCCCGGCCTTGAACGTCATTTCGCGAACGACTTCCTTGACGAGAAGGTCGAACACGTCGCCGCCCGGCGTGGCATCGGGGCCAAGAATGGCGGAATTGATGCTATCGGCTTCGACATTCACTCTTACCGAGCGGCGCAGGACATTCGCCTGCGAACGAATGCGTGCGGCCGTGTCGGCCGAGCCCGTGAAAGAAACCGTGTCGCCCTCGCGAACGTGGTCGAGCAAATCGCGCGCGGAACCGCAGAGAATGGAGATGGCGCCGTCGGGGAGAAATCCGGCCTTCACGATGTCCTCGACCATGCGATGCGTCAACCAGGCCGTCGGAGAAGCGGGCTTGACCACGACGGGAACGCCAGAGAGCAGCGCGGGCGCGGCCTTTTCGCACAGGCCCCATGCGGGAAAATTGAATGCGTTGATGAATACGGCGGCGCCTTTCGCGGGGACCAGAAAGTGCTGGGCGGAGAAAATGTTTGTCTTAGAGAGAGGGATTTCGACGCCCTCTTTCAATATCCTCTGCTCCGCAAGTGCACGGCCGATCTTGGCGTAGTACTTGATGGTGTAAATCGCGCCGTCCACATCGAACGACGCGTCGGCTTGATTTGCGCCCAGATTGAGAAGAGAAATACGAAAGTATTCGTCGCGATTTGCGGCCAAAACGTCGGCGACCTTGGCGAGTAAATCCGCGCGCTCGCGGTACGTCAGCTTTTGAAGCGCGGCACCGCCGCGGGCCCGCGCGTAGTCGAGCGCACCTCCGACGTCAATTCCTTGCGACGATATACGCGCCAACTCTTCGCCGGTGACCGGGTCAACGAGCGCACCCCCAGAGCCTGTGCCCTCCATCCATTGGCCTGAAACATAATTCGACAGCTTCATCTGTCATCCCCTATCTAAGTGCGTTTTGAATTGCCGATTCTGACTTTCACGCCATCATGCATCTTTGCCGCCGCTAAATCCAGGCGGCGTCTTCGCCCGTCAACGCGTACTATTCTACTCCAATCTGAACCATTGTTCGTTATCTGAACAGCCGTTCAGTTTTCTTTGACTTCAGCCGGTTCGACGTGGTACATCTGGTCCAAGTAGCAGTGGGATCGCTGTCACACCGCGAGACCCCGAGGACTGAAGTTGCCAACTGGCCAAACTAAGAACGCGCGCAACGGTGGACTTCGAAAGCGCTACCTGGCGCGGAGGCTCGAGATCCTGCGCGCCGCCGGAAAAGAATTTCAGACGCGCGGGTTTGCGGAAACCGGCATGCGTGATATCGCAGCCGCGGCAGACCTTTCGCCAGCAAATCTCTACAATTATTTTCGCGGAAAAGACGAACTCCTATTCTTCTGCCAGGATAATTCCCTGGACCGGATGATTTCGGCCCTTGAAAAAGCGCGGCGGATGAGAGAAAGCACGGCGGATAAGCTGCGGCTCGTAATTCTCGCGCATGTGCGCTGCGTGTTGGATGAGGTAGAAGGCTCCGCGGCGCATCTTCTGACGAGCGCGCTGCCGCCGCGCCTCCGGGCGCCGCTTGTCGCGAAGCGCGACCGTTACGAGGAAGGCGTGCGGCAAGTGATCGCCGCCGGAACGCGGTCGGGCGAGTTCGTTCGCTGCGATCCGGCGCTGGTTGCGCGCGCGATTTTGGGCGCGCTCAACTGGAGCGTGCGTTGGTTCAGTCCCAGCGGTGCTTTGTCGGCTGGCGAAATAGGCGAGAGATTTGCCGATTACTTGATTCGAGGATTGCTGGCGAAACCAAATGCGGCTCGGGTTGCATCGCCGATCAACACGGACGAGGAGCGGTTCAACCGAGTCTTTCCGCGGAATGCGGCGAGCCGCGGATCAGCGCGATCGTTGCCGGCACGAGGTGATTGAATTTGGCTACGATTCCGATTGAGTCGGAGAAGAGATCGCGCATTCGGCTGACGCTGAATGGAGAACAGACCGACGTCTCGTTCGCGCCATATAAGACGCTGCTCGAAGTCCTACGCGAGGACATGGGGCACACGGGCACGAAACACGGGTGCGAACTGGGAGAGTGCGGGGCCTGCGCGGTTTTACTCGACGGCAAGGCGGTGCTTTCATGCCTCGTCTTGGCGCTCGAATGCGACGGCAGAGACGTGCTGACTGTCGAAGGCCTTGGAGTGGATGGCAAGCTTCATCCGCTGCAGGATGCGTTTGCGGATTTGGGCGCCGCCCAATGTGGATATTGCACGCCGGCAATTCTCGTCACCGCGAAGGCGCTGCTCGATCGAAATCCCACGCCAAATCGCGCGGAGATTCGCGAGGCGATTTCGGGGAATCTCTGCCGCTGCACCGGATACTTGCAGATATTCGACGCAGTCGAAGCCGCTGTCTTGAAAATCGCGGAACAAGCGAAGACCGGCGTATGAGAGCTAGCGTTATTACGACGAGCCACACGATCGTTCGGAGATCACATGCGGGATGAAACCAAGCGTCCGCCGGCACCGGCGGATTCGCCAGAGTCGCCGGTGAAATCGCCCGAGGCAAACGGCGACAAGATGCGTGTGATCGGCGTTCCCCGCCGCAGGGTTGACGCGCGCGCGAAAGTGACGGGCCAGACGCGCTTCGCCGACGACATTTTTTTGCCGCGAATGGCGCACTGCAAATTGCTACGCTCGCCGCATCCGCACGCGCTCATCCGAAAAATCGATGCCTCGCGAGCGCTCGCTCATCCGGGCGTTTATTTGGTTTTGACCGGTAAAGACGTCCCGATCGAATACGGGATCCTGCCGGTGAGCCAGGACGAGCAAGCGCTGTGCGTCGATCACGTGAGGCACGTGGGCGATCCCGTCGCTGCCGTCATCGCGCGCGAGGAACTGACCGCGTTTGAAGCTTTGGATTTGATTGATGTCGAGTACGAAATTCTGACGACGATTTCGGATCCGGAGGAAGCCCTCGCGACGCCCTCGCCGCGCATTCACGATTACGGCGAATCGGGAAACATTCACAAGCTCGTGGCGCTGGATTTCGGAGACGTTGAAGAGGGGTTCGCACAAGCGGACGAAGTATTCGAAGACACGTTCTTTTACCAGGGCAATACGCATCTCCCGATCGAGCAGCACGCTTCGGTGGCGATCAAAGATCCCGATGGAAAACTGACGATCTGGTCGAGCACGCAGACGCCGCATTATTTGCATCGTGCGCTTGCGAAGGTGCTCCAGATGCCGCCGGCGCACATTCGCGTGATCGCCACGCCGAACGGGGGCGGATTCGGCGGCAAGAGCGATCCTTTCAATCACGAGATCGTTGTGAGCAAGGCCGCGCTGATGCTCGACCGCCCGGTAAAGATTTGTTTGACGCGCGAAGAAGTTTTCTACTGCCATCGCGGCCGCCATCCGGTGTTGATGAGATTCAAGACCGGCGTGAAAAAGGACGGCACGATCACGGCGGTGCATCTTCAGACTTTAATTGACGGCGGCGCGTACGGATCGTACGGCGTGGCGAGCACGTTCTACACCGGCGCGCTGCAGACGACGACCTATCACATTCCGCGATATCGCTTTCAGGGCTGCCGCACATTCACAAACAAGCCTCCCTGCGGCCCGAAACGCGGCCATGGCACGCCGCAGCCGCGATTCGGGCAGGAAGTTCAGCTCGATAAAATCGCGGAGAAACTGAAGATTGATCCGGCCGAGCTGCGGCTTCGGATCGTCGAATCGTCGGGCGCGGTCACCGCGAATTACATGCGGCTTGGGACCATCAAGCTCGCTGAATGCCTTCGCCGCCTGGTGAAAGTTTCCTATTGGAACGCGAAATTCCGGAAGCTGCCGGAAGGACACGGCGTGGGGCTGGCGTGCTCGGCGTACTTGACCGGCGCGGGGCTGCCGATTTATTGGAACAAGATGCCGCATTCGGGAGTGCAGCTCAAGATTGATCGCGGCGGCGGCGTCACGGTTTTTTGCGGGGCGACGGAAATTGGGCAGGGATCGGACGACGTTCTTGCGAGCATCGTGGCCGAAATTCTCGGGCTCGATACGTTCGACATTCGCGTTTACACCGGGGACACGGACCTCGGACCGGTGGATCTCGGTTCGTACTCGAGCCGCGTCACGCTGATGGCGGGCAACGCGGCCGTACAAGCCGCGGAGCGCGCGAAGGAAATTATTGCTAGTGCAGTGGCGGAAAAGCTTTCGGTGCCGAAGGAACGCCTGCGATTTGCCGAGAGGAGCGTTTTCGATTCGGCCGCGCCCGAGAAACGACTGAGCTTCCAAGAAGCGGTGTGCCTCGCGGAAGCGCGATTCGGGACAATTGGCACGGTTGGCTCGTACACGCCGCCGAAATCGCCGGCGCTTTACAAGGGCGGCGGCGTCGGGCCTTCGCCGACGTATTCGTATTCCGCTGCAGTTGTCGAAGTCGTGGTGAATCAGGTGACGGGCTGGATCACCGTTCCGAAAATTTGGATCGCGCACGATATCGGCCGCGCGCTGAATCCAACGCTGGCGCGAGGGCAAGTCGAGGGCGGCGTTTACATGGGTCTCGGCGAGGCGCTGATGGAAGAGCAGGAATTTCGCCGTCTGCCGAAAAAGCTGTCACATGCTCTCGTCCACAAATTTCCCTCGATTCTCGAGTACAAAAGCCCGACTTCGCTCGACATGCCCGAAGTAATCACGGAGCTGATCGAAGAGCCCGACCCTCGCGGCCCGTTTGGCGCGAAGGAAGTCGGACAAGGGCCGCTGCTGCCGATTATGCCGGCCGTGGCGAATGCGGTTTATGACGCCGTCGGCGTGAGAATTGATGAGGTCCCGATCACGCCGGAGAAGGTGATGAAAGCGCTGGCGGAAAAAAGAGCGGGCCGCGCACCGCGTTTCGGGCCTGGCGCTTTTCCGCATGTGGATTGGCCGGAAGCGCTCCGCGTTCCGCCGCCGTGGGAGGGAGGCGACGGAAACGCCGTGAATGACACTCCGCGCCGCCCAAAGCCAAGCTCCGAAAAAGAAAAGGTGCTCAGCTCATGATGCGCCTGCCTCTTTTCGAATTTCGCGCGCCGCGCTCACTCGATGAAGCAGCGCGGATATTAAGCGGCGAAGGGCCGGCGACGATGCCGATCGCCGGCGGCACTGACCTGCTGCCGAATATGAAACGCCGTCAGCAAGTTCCGCGAACGCTAATGAGTCTTCGGCACGTGGACGAGTTGAGGCAGACCCGGCTGGGCGAGGCGGGATCTCGTCTCGGCGCGTGCGTCACACTTAGCGACATCGCGGAAGATTCGCGCTTTCGGAACGGGTTGACGGCGCTCGCGCAGGCGGCTGCGCAAGTGGCCACGCCGCAAATTCGAAACATGGCTACGCTCGGAGGAAATCTCTGCCTCGACACGCGGTGCAATTATTACGATCAGAGCTACGAGTGGCGGAAGGCGATCAATTTTTGTTTGAAAAAGGATGGCGTGACGTGCTGGGTCGCGCCAGGAAGCCACAAATGCGTGGCCGTTTCATCCACAGACACGGCTCCGGCGCTGATCGCGCTCGGAGCGCGCGTCAGGCTCGTATCGAGTTCGGAAGAGCGCGAAGTGCTGCTCTCGGATATGTACAACAACGACGGCATTCATTACATCACGCGTCGGCCCGACGAGATTCTTGCCGAAGTTGTGCTCGATTCGCTGCACGGATTGAAGAGCACGTATTGGAAGCTGCGGCGGCGAGGATCGTTCGATTTTCCGGTGCTGTCGGTAGCAGCAGCGACGCGATTGGACGCAAATGGCACGGTCGAGGACGCGCGAATCGTTATCGGTTCGGCGGCTTCGCGGCCTCTCGTTGCCGCGGATGCAGCAAAATCGCTGGTTGGGCGCGCGCTCGCCGACGACGCAATTGCCGAAGCCGCAACGCTCGCGGCGCGCGTCGCGAAGCCGCTCGACAATACGGACTTCGATATGACCTGGCGGAAGCGGGTGACTGCAGAGTTTGTATCATCGGCGCTACGAGAACTTCGCGGCGACGACATGCGAGAACACCGCTTGAGCCTGGCGCAATTCCCTTCTGAAGGCCTCTATTTCTAACTGCCCATCCGGGACTTTCCGAGCTTCAATTCTCGATTGATCCAGGATTTGCACTTCAGACTACGCCGGCTTACGAATCCCCGCGGCTTCAGCAGTCACGTCCGTATATTTCAGCCCCGCGCCCGTGTTGAATAGCACCACACGATCTTGCGGTGTGAGGAATCCCGTGCTCAACAAGTGGTCGTAAGCCGCGGTTGCTGCCGCGCCTTCCGGCGAAAGTAGAATCCCTTCGTTCCGAGCCCAATCCTTGAGCGACGCGAGAATTGCTTCATCCGGGAGCGAGAGCGCGACGCCGCCTGATTCATGAAGGATATCCAACATGATATAGTCGCCGTAAGGCTTCGGCACGCGCAGACCCGACGCAAACGTGGACGCGTCTTTCCACATTTCACTCGCCTTTTCGCCGCTTTCAAAAGCACGCACGACAGGCGCGCATCCCGACGATTGCACAGCGATCATGCGAGGGCGCTTGCCGGGACGCACCCAGCCGAGCTCGTCCAATTCCGCGAAGGCCTTCCACATTCCGATCAGACCAACGCCGCCCCCGGTCGGATAAAACACGGCGTCCGGATATTCCCAGCCGAGCTGTTCGACGAGTTCGTAGCCCATCGTCTTCTTGCCTTCGACGCGAAAAGGCTCCTTGAGCGTGGAAATATCGAACCATCCTTCTTTTTCTTTCCGCTCGGCCACGATTCGTCCGCAGTCGGAAATCAAACCGTCCACGAGAGTGACGTTCGCACCGTAAAGGGTCGCTTCGAAATAATTCGCAAACGGGACATCTTTCGGCATAAAGATATGCGCTTCGATTCCCGCCGCGGCGGCGTAGGCAGCGAGCGCCCCAGCCGCATTCCCCGCGGACGGAACGGCGAGCTTCTTCAGTCCGTAGTGGCGAGCCATCGTGACTGCCATCGCGAGGCCTCGAGCCTTGAAGCTTCCGGTGGGATTCGCGCCTTCTTCCTTCACGAAGAGATTCGAATAGCGCCGGCTGCGAATCATCGGCGTCCAACCCTCGCCGAGAGTCACTGGCTCGGCGTCGGGAAGAACGGAACGGTAACGCCACATTCCGTCCCAACCGGAAGCGAAATGATTCAGCGATATCTTTTCTCGATGGGCCAAGCCGCGAAGCGGCGCGAGATCGTAGCGCACGTACAGCGAACCCCCGCACTTGGGGCAGACTGTCTGCGGCCCGCTCGCCGGTTGGCTTTCGCGGCAACGCGAACATTCAAAATGAGAGATTTTCGGCATGCCGACAACATAGCAGCGACGCAAAGCAAACGGCAACATGCACCGGCCAGAAATTTGGAGTGCCGCAGGTGACGCATGGTTGGCATCCGGCACCGGGAGGATTATGCTTTCGGTTGGAAGCACAAACGGCGACGGCCTAATTCGGACGTGTCCATCTAGAAAGGAGGAATCGTGAATTCAGCAAAGGTAAAGGCGTTGAGCGCATCGGTTCTCGTCGCGGCTTTCTTGATTGCCGCCGCCCCGCGGCCGTCCGTCGAAACGCTGAAGGTGAACATCCGTGAGTGGGATCTCCCCACGCCGAAAGCCCGGCCGCACGATCCCGCGGTTGGGCGCGATGGCGCGCTCTGGTTCACCGAGCAACTTGCAAACAAAATTGGCCGGCTCGACCCTGCAACGGGAACAATTCGAGAGTATCCGTTGAAGACGGCAAACTCGGGGCCTCATGGCCTAGTCGCCGATCGCGACGGAAATATCTGGTACACGGGAAATTATGCCGGGCTGATTGGCAAACTGGACCCTCGCACCGGAAACGTGACGGAATACAAATTGCCCGACCCGTTGGCGAGCGATCCGCACACGCCTGTCTTTGACGCGCAAGGAATTCTTTGGTTCACGGTGCAGGGCGGAAACATGGTCGGCCGGCTCGACCCGCGCTCCGGAAAAATCGATCTCAAGAAGGTTCCCACGAAAGAGGCGTTGCCATACGGAATGGGAATCAACAGCAAGGGGATACCGTTCTTCTGCGAATTCGGAAGCAACAAGATGGCGAAGATTGATCCGAAGACGATGGAGATTATCGAATATAGCCTGCCGGAAGGGACGCGTCCGCGACGCATGGCCATCGCAGCCGATGACAAGGTCTATTTCACGGACTTCGAGCTCGGACATCTGGGGAGATTGGATCCCGCGACCGGAGCGGTAAAAATGTGGGCGTCTCCGGGCGGGCCGGGGTCGAGCCCGTACGGCATGACGATTACACCGGATGGAATGGTGTGGTATAGCGAGGCAGGAGTCACTCCAAATACGATCGTGCGATTCGATCCGCGAACAGAGACATTTGCCGTGGCGAAGATTCCGTCTGGCGGCGGTGTCGTGCGTAATATGGCAGCAACATCGGATGGCCGCATCTACATCGCATGCAGCGGAGAAAACAAGGTGGGAATCGTGGAGGCCAATCGGTCTGCAGGTGGCCGTCCTGAAACGGGGAGATGATCGTAACAGCGTCATCCCGAAGAGCGCTTTCGGCATGATCGCAGCCACGCGTTGAAAACGAACTTCGGTGGCAACTGCCCCAACATGCCGCTGCCCGATGAGCCTTCTCAATCTAGTGTTTGCTGAAACCTAAAATTTCCACCGCGGTCGTCCTTGGAAGCTCCGGACGCAGATCCTGAATAGGCGAGCTCGTTGCTTTCTCAACCTCTCTTCTTCCGTCTGACCTACGGGCACTACCGCCTGCCTCAAACTAGCTCCTCTGTAATCAGGGATTTTGCGCTGTCGCATAAACCTTGATCCAGTGGTTGCGTATCCGCGCCTTGACCTGTTTGCCCTTCAAGTCGGAAACGATCACGTTGGAATCTTGGACCGGCATGTGGCAATCAATGCAGTTTTCCCGAATTTTCGGGCCCAGTTTCACAAATTCGCCGCAGTCCCGATCCTTGTGGCACTGCAAGCATTTATCCGAATAAGAAGCTGCGGTGCGTTCAGGCGCATGCACTTCGTGGCACGTCGTGCACGTCATCTCCGAGTTCTGATAGCAGCGGCTTCTTTGTGTGAGTGCCACCTGATTGCCGTGCACGTCAACGCGCGCATCGGCGTCGGGACGCGGCAGTTTGATGTAATTCTCCAGTGGCTGTCCCGGGACATACGAAAATGCCGGCGCGATCGATCGCCCGATCCCGCCATGGCATTGCGCGCACACCTCTATCCGCCGTTCCCGCGGCAGTCCCGCCGGATTCACGATGGAATGAGTGTCTGAAGAGACAGCTGCAGACTTCGATCGCTCGTTCTCAACGTGCTGCCGGCCGGGTCCGTGGCATCTTTCACACGAGATGCCCAGAACGAAACCGGCTTTTTGATAGTAGTTTTCGGCTTTCTCTGATGGGATCGACTCGAAATACGTGGCGTGACACTCCAGGCAGTTCGGCGGGATCGGCCTGTCAAAATTCGCGACTCCCTCCGTGTATCCGGGACTATTGATCCAGCCTCTCAACTCCGTCCAGTAAGACACCGGCAATTGAAACAGCTGATTCCCTTTCCAATACAAATAGGTCTGACCCTTTTCTCCCGATCCCGTAACGAGATCGATTCGCTCCGTTCGCGTCTTCTCGTCCGGCGGTTGCCAGAATACGGCCGTCTCGTAAAACCCATTTTCTTTCGCGTCCATGCGGAAATGCAGATCCGGATCGCTGGTCCGCAGAATATTTGCGCCGTTCGAGAATTTGCCCAGGATGGAATCTTTGGTGGGCAGCTGCGATGTTAAATGGTGACCGGTGCGGGCATACGTATCGCCAATCTCTTGGTGACATTCCCGGCAAGCTGCGTCGCCCACAAAATCGGAGCGCGACGCCGGTCCTTTTTCGTTGGCCGAGGTATTAGCCCCGTCGCCGATGGCAGCTCCCGTCTGCTGGGGTGATGCTGTACGGCTTGCAAAGCTGAGAGTAGCTACGCAAGCCAGCATCATCGCCACGCCGACAAACCTTCCTCTCGCCACGGAGATTCTCTCCCGCTCCATACGTTAGCCGATATTGCATGCGCTCTCAATCGGAACACAGATAAGCAGCTCCGCAGCGCACGGCACCCTCCGAGCAATTGACAGAAATGAGAAGTGATCTGCTTGACCGCTGAAGGGATGCGGTCTATACGAGACTCTCGGTTTGACACCGCGTCAATGGGAATTGCGATTTGTAAACGAAACCCCGCGGTCTGTACGAACTGGATTGGAGAGCTCCGGAAAATGAAATCATCCATACCACAGAAAGTAGCGATCGCTGCTGCGATTTGCCTGAGTCTCATTCATCAGGCACCGGCTCAACGGAAAGACAATCCCACGGCTGATCTCCTGACCGAGCTTATTCGCGTGGATACCAGCAATCCCCCAGGAAAGACAGGAGATTTGGCGGAATTATTGGCGGCAAAGTTTCGCCCGCTCGGCGTCGAAGTTGAGCTCATTCAAACGCCGGATGCCGGAAAAGCGCATTTCATCGCGCGCATCAGAGGTGACGGGACAAAAAAGCCCGTATTGCTGGCGGCGCACGCGGATGTCGTGGGCGTGGAACGCGATAAGTGGAGCGTCGATCCCTTCGCGGGGCAGGTAAAGGATGGCTACGTTTATGGCCGCGGCGCTATCGATGTCAAGGGCGGCCTGGCTGTCTTCGCCGAGGCGGTCATGCGATTGGCGAAAAACCATGTGCCGCTCCACCGCGATGTGATTCTGCTTTCCGAGGCCGATGAGGAAGGAGGAGGTTCATACGGCACAACCTGGCTCGCCGAAAATCACTGGAACGTGATGGATTGCGAATTCGCATTGAATGAAGGCGGATGGATCATAAAGGATGCGAGAGGCGGAGTGCAGTATGTGAGCATCTCCACAGCCGACAAGGTGTCCATTCCGCTGATCGTTACCGCCAAAGGCACGTCAACGCACTCCTCGATGCCTAGGCCCGACAACGCCATTTTCACGTTGTCCAAGGCGATGGCGAAGCTCGCGGATTATGAGACGCCGGTGGAGTTGATTCCCAGCACGAGGGAATTCTTCGAAACGCTTGCGAAGACGAGCGAGCCTCCGCTCTCGAAGTATTTTCACAACTTGACAAGCAGCAAGGACCCGAAAGTGATTCAAGAGGCGGATCGAGAAATTAGCAAGAATGTATTGCTCCACGCGATCATGCGGAACACTTTCGCGCCCGTGTTCCTCAAAGCAGGATTTCGTGGAAACGTGATTCCCGGATCGGCCGAGGCTACTCTTAATCTGCGGATTATTCCAGGAACGGACTTACAGAAGTTTATTGCTGACATCCGAGACGCAATTGGAGACCCGCGCGTCGAAGTGGCTCTGCCGTCGAAGGACACCCCTGAAGGTGCGCGACTCGACGCACGTATCAAACAGGAGGCGAGTTTGCAGCCGTCGAGCAAAGACACGGATCTCTATCGGGCGTTGGAAGCCGGGGCTCATGCCGTATGGCCGGGCGCGCCGGTGACGACATATCTCTTTCAAGCGGGTACTGACGCGATCGCGTGGCGGAGCAGAGGAGTTCCTGTCTACGGGATTTATCCGTATCCGATCACGGCGGAAGATTTGACGCGGATGCATGGGAACGATGAGCGCGTGCCGGTCGAGTCGCTGGAGCAAGGAACGGAGATGATCTACAAGACGCTTCTTGAGGTTGCGGCGAAGTGAAGTCGAGAAAAATTGCCGGCTTCGCGCCAATCCGAGAACATCGATTAACGGCGGAAACTTGTGGCATGCGAAACGGGAAAGGCGCTGTAAATGGCCAAAATACAGGCACCGAAACGATTCGGCAATCGCACCTGCCCATCTTGTCCGCTCCTCCAACTCTGATATCATTCGTAGCATGACGATTTCCGCCTCCGCCCGACATGACCGAGGCTTGGTGGTCTTCGGCGAATTCTTTATTGATCTCGTGTTCTACAACCTACCGAGAATTCCGAGGATGGGCGAAGAGGTCAAGACCGCGAGCTTCGCGCGCTTTCCGGGAGGCGGTCTGGCAACGACTGCATTAGTTGCGGCCAGTCTGGGCACGCCGACCAAAATCATTACCAGGGTCGGACGCGATGCCCTCGCGAGCCCGGAGTGGCGAAAACTGGGCCTGAGCGGAATTTCTACCGCAGGCAGCGTCGTTGACCCGCGGCTACCGACGGCGATGACAGTGTCCGCGGCGTTCGACGGCGATCGCATGATGATTACTCACGACGCCATAAATGTGAGATTGGAAAATCTCTTGCGACTAACAGGTGTGCAGAAGCAATTGCGGACAGCACGGCACGTGCATTTGGCGTGCGCAATGAGGCCGCCTCAAGTCTGGTCGCAAGCAATCCGCAATTTACGCAAGAGGGGCGTGACGGTGTCCGCGGATTTCGGTTGGAACCCTGAGGTTCTCGAGTCTCCTCGATTGCCGGCCCTCTTGCGGGAATTCGAGTTTACATTTCCAAACGAACCCGAAGCGCGGGCGATGACCGGCGAACGGACAGTGGAAGCAGCAGCAAGAAAATTGGCGCGCTGGGTGCGAGTGCCTGTGGTCAAGCTCGGTACGGATGGCTGCTTGGCGGTTCGAAACGGCAGTATTTTGCGAGTGAAATCCATTCCCGTGCGCTCGGTGGATGCAACGGGTGCAGGTGATGCTTTCAACGGTGGATTTCTTCACGGCTATCTCGCTGGGTGGCCACTGGAAGAGAGCTTGCGAGCGGGCAATATTTGCGGCGCGCTGGCAACAACGGGCGCAGGAGGATCGTGTGCGCTGCCGACGCAGAAAATCCTCCGTAAGTTGATGGTTAAGTATTACCGTTCGTAGTCGAAGAAAAGTGACGGCGAATTCCATATCGCATCGGAATCGCCAAGCGAGAAATCATTATGGAGCATATAACGCCATCATGAAAATCACTCTGATCGGAGCCGCAGGGGTTAGGACGCCACTGCTCGTACATGGCCTGTCGGGCCTTGACGCCAACCTACATCTCGACGAGTTGGCGCTTTGGGACACCGATCCGGATCGTCTGAAAATGATGAAGAGAGTCGCAGAAGCGATGGCCAAGCGCAGCGGACTCGGCGCACAACTGAAAGCCTATTCCGATCCCGAGCGCGCCCTTGATGGAGCGGACTTCGTCATCTCGAGCATTCGCGTCGGCGGCATTGACGCGCGGGTCAAAGACGAAACGATAGCGCTGGCGCACGGGCTCGTCGGGCAGGAAACGGTGGGCGCAGGCGGTTTCGCGTGCGCCATGCGGAATCTGGCCACGATGCTGGACTACGCGCGTTTGATTGAACGCGTGGCCCCCCGGGCGACCGTCATCAACTTTACAAATCCGGTCGGAATTATTTCTCAGGGACTTCTGAATCATTCACGAGTGAATGTGATCGGCGTTTGCGATACACCGCTCGAGATGTTCGAAGCGATCGCCACGGCGCTCGGCCGAAGCCCATTCGGCTTGCGCTTCGACTATCTCGGATTGAATCACCTGGGTTGGGTGCGCTCCATCCGCGATGAAGCGGGCGGGGAGTTGTTGCCGAAAGTACTGGCGTCTCCCGAGATCATCCAGAAATGCTACCGGCACGGACTTTTCCCGACAGAGTTCATTCAAAAGTTGGGACTGCTGCCCACCGAATACCTCTACTTCTACTACTTCCCGCAGGCGGCGTATAAGAATACGAAGCAAAGCGGCCATTCGCGCGGCCAAGCCATCGAAGCCATGAACGTGCGGCTGTTTCAAAAGTTGGCGCAGGCTTCCGATTCGAAACTCATCGAAGTCTACGAGGATTACTTGCGAGAACGAAACGCCTCATACTTCAGCATCGAGGCAACGGCGGGCGAGCGGCGCAAGGAAAATCAGGAATTGTATTCGGAGTTTTCTGGTTATGAAAAGATCGCTCTGCTCGTGTTGCAGGCGCTGCACGCGGAGACGCCCTCGCTGATCCCTCTGACAGTTCGCAACGGGAAAGCTCTGGAAGATCTCGCTCCCGATGACGCCGTCGAGCTTCCCTGCCAAGTCTCTGCGCACGGCGTTCAAGTGCCTCCGGTAGGGCGCGCGCCGGAAGCGGTTCGCTCCTTGCTGCTACAGGTAAAAGAATACGAGCGCCTCACGGTGCGCGCTTCGGTCGAACATTCCCGCGAATTGGCGCTCGCCGCCCTCGAGAAAAATCCTCTGGTCGCCGATCCGGAGGTCGCCCGCGAAGTCTTAGCGGAATACCTCCATGAATTCGGACCACAGATGAAGCTCCAAGCAGCGTAGTCTAGTCCATTTCGTGCCGTGTAAATGTGTGTCAAACGCTCGAGGCGGCCCCGGTTGACCCTCGTAGAGCTTCGAGCCCGCTTTAGTCTGGCTCATTTGCCTCCGTAGCTTCCTGTTCGAAGGCCGTGACCCCAAATGGTGTCGAGCAGGTTTATAATAATCAGACCTACCCGAGAGGCTGCCATGACGATTGAAGAACAGGTTGTCGAAAAACTCCGCGCTTTGCCTCCTGAGAAGCAGAAGGAAGTGTTGGACTTTGTGGACTTCCTGAAGGAGAAGAACGGCGACCCGAAGAAACCGCTCCGCAGCCTGCGCGGGTTGTGGGCAGACCTGAACTTCCATATCACAGAAGAAGACATCGCCGAGGCTCGCCGCGAGATGTGGGGCAACTTCCCGCGAGACATCACCTGATGCCCGCTGTGCTCGATACACATGCAGCCATTTGGTACCTCCTCGACACTACCAATCTCTCCGAGACAGTCTTTTCGCTAATCGATGGCGCGGCGGCCAGCGGCATGCCAACCTACATTTCAGCCGTCTCGCTTGTCGAAGTTGTGTACCTGGTTGAACGCGGACGCATCGCCAGCGATGCATTCGAGAGGTTTGTCCGTGAGCTCGGCGAAGATAATCCAGCATTCAAAGTCTTTCCTCTCAATCACAACGTCGCTAGTGCCTTGAGGTCCGTTCCCCGCGACATTGTTCCCGACATGCCCGACCGCATCATCGCCGCAACTGCCCTCCACCTCGGCCTTCCGCTCGTCACCCGCGATCGCCGCCTCCAAGCTGCTGGTATCCAAACGATTTGGTGATCTTCTTGGCCGTCGCCGAGTAATTCTCGGCACGCCGTGGGCGCGTGCATGAAAATGTCAAATCTTGAAGTTGGAATTTACGGCATTCGCCGCTCTCGAGAAAAATCCTCTGGTCGCCAATCCGGAAGCTGCCCGCGAAGTTTTGGCAGAATACCTCCATGCCTTCGGACCACAGATGAAGCTCCAGGCAGCGTAGTTCAGACTGTCTCGCGTTGTGTTGGTACAGATCCGTCGCATCCTCCGGAGGGTGATGAGGCAAGAGCTAATTCCAGAATGGGTCCCCGACTGAGGACAGGCCTGAAAAGTGCGCGCATCTAACGGATGCGAGGTACGGAAGCTTGTTACTGGTGGCGACAGTGTGCGAGTCTCCGTCGTACTCCCGCAGGATTCCGCGTAGCTGAAGACTCCGCCAGGGGCAGATCAAGTTCACGAAGACCCCGACCGCAGTCGACGCAAGAACGCCGTTGGCCCACACGACTTGAGGTCTGTTGCCAGCAGCTCCGTACTTCGCCGCTTCCTGCGCGAGTCGGTCGTCAGTCAAGATACCTAGGCATCGCAAGCACGGTCCGCCAGGCATCGAGAGAGCAACCTGTCCGCCCACCGAAAAACCTTCCTGAATAGGCCAAACGTCCATTCCCACGTCGATGTATGGGATTAAGTAGCGCCGCGCAACTGCCTCGATTTGTTGGCGCTCTGAAAACGAGTCCACGCAGCCGAAAATGACATGGCGATCACGCAGAAGTTCGGCCGCCTCCTGCCACTTTTTTGGGACAGCGCTAACCCTCGCGCGTGGATTCACCTGTTTTATTCCGCGACTGATGACTGCTGTCTTTAACGATTTCCCTTGGGCGTCTTGCGACGTCGCCCAGACCATGCGGTTAAGGTTTTTTTCCGCCACGCGATCGAAATCGATCACTAGAAAATCGCCAATGCCGACATGGGCGGTTTGCTGAGCAACGTGCGACCCGCCACCGCTAAGGCCTATGATACCGATGCGGCAAGACTCGAAAATTGACGGGCTGTTCTCACCGAGAAAGTCCTGACTGACAAATCTCTGTTCCATCAGCAATCCCTTATCCAGGAGAGTCGTTGACCGACAATGCAAAATTCCGTGATCGCGACCGGTTGCTTGACTCCTGGACACCAGCATCGTCCGGACAAAGAGTCCTCGCTCAAAATGACAGCTCCATGGGGCATCCGAGGCCTGACGTTCCAAAAATCCGGGACGAAACGCGCTGTTTCGTACAGATCCGTGCGGCTCGGACTCGGTCGGCCTGGATGACCGTGAATATGGACGTGAAACATTCCGGCGTCAGAGCTAAGCGCAACCTGCAATGCTTTCCTAATCGCTGCGGATCCCATCATCGCTCCGACGGCTGGATCGTTCACATAGTCGCAGTCAGCCACAGGGTGGTAGCCGTGGGCGATTAGTATCAATCCGTTCGCACTTAGACGACCGGGCCTGCAAGATAAGAATCCAACTCGCTCCGCCGCAAATGAGTGCGGCCTTTGTAGGTCTTCTCGAACAGCATCCAACAAATCGCTGCCGATTTTGAAGAAGGCGGTCATCGCAGTGCCCGCAAATGCTCAGCCAGGACCTGAGCAGGCCGGTTAGACGCGGCCACGTTGTTCCATGACCACGTGTACCAGGTGCGGTCGAGTATCCGGTGTTGAGTCCAGTTGTTGCCGCGATTCGGCACCTGTTGCGAAAGAAAAAGGCGCGTCGGGTACCCGTCTCTGGCCTGCAAGCAAAGCAGTGCATCCAAGACGAAAATATGACTGGCACTCAGTACCCTTAGGCCCGGTAGATAAAGAAAAAAGCACCCACCCTCTACCATCTCTAACGCGCCGTCGCAGATTAGCTTTAGCTCCTCAAGCATTTCTGCGGCAATCACCTAAGAGGAACCCCCCGTCCTAACATGGCTGACGAACACTTCGCACCCCTTGATTTCGATGCGGGCGTTATCGTCGAGCGGCTTTAGCTGCCCGTGCACGAGTTCGTCGAGCTCGCGGGCAGGATCAACACCAACCAGTTGCTTAAATGCCGACACGACGTACTCGCCTCGGGGCACCTCGTGCTTCACGCCATCAACGGTAACGCTCACTTCTTGAGTCGGTTCGGGATGCGGTGGTCGCCTGTGTGTTTCTGGGACGTGCTCTCGCTGATCCATTGGGTACTCTCCTTGACTTTCAGGTTCGGTGATCCAACGGTCGCGCATCGCTGCGTCGACCGAGAAAAGTATATGGAGAGGTGTTCAACTTGTCAAGCAAATTAAATTTGGAGCGCTGACTCCGGAAATGTTAAATTCAACAAGCGCCAGCCAGCGGGACGAGTAGGAACCCGACCGCTATCCGCAGGAGGAAGTCATGGGGAACACGACTGATTTGTCGCTTGGTCGGCTTCTGAAGGATATGCGAGACGCGAAGCGAATGAGTTTACGGGACGTGGAGAAAAAGACCGGGATATCCAATCCCTACATGAGTCAACTCGAGAATGAACTAATCGACAAACCGTCTCCACTCATACTTCACAAGCTCGCTGTGCTTTACGGGGTGGAGTACGACTATCTGATGCAAAAGGCGGGCTATTTCGTTCCGGCCACTGCGGAGGAAGGCACTCCGAGACACGGTAGCCGCTCATTCGCTCTCTCCTCTATGAAAGATTTGACGCCGAACGAAGAGGAAGCGCTCGTAGAGTACTTAGCATTCCTGCGAACGCGTCGAAAGCGGCGAAAGCAGGCGTGAATGATGCGCGGGAAAACAGCCAGCCAAAGCGACGAACACGACAGAGCGGAAATTCGCCGGTACGCTGAGTGGGCCCTGAAGAAGGCCGGTGTGGGAGATCGACTCCCGACGCCGGTGCGAGACATAGTCGCCAGCGCTGAGTTGGCTGTCGAGCAGAATATCTCGCTTAGTGACATCCACGCCGATTTCTTTTCAAGAGCTTACGGGATTCTCGGCAAGGCTCTCTCGAAGCTTAGGGCCTTGATCGATTTGCGTGAGAACCTGATCTATCTCGATCTAAGGATGAATCCGGCGCGAATCAACTTTGCGACCTTGCATGACAGTGGCCATTCAATTTTGCCTTGGCAGCGGAACGCATACCGCTACGAGGACGACGACCAGTCGCTGAGCCCCGAGGTCAAGGACCAGTTTGAATTCGAGGCGAACCAATTTGCTGCGCACGTCATGTTTCAGATCGATCGATTCACTCGAGAGGCGGCCGACTACCCGCTCGCGATCCGAACGCCGATGGCGCTGAGCAAGCGGTACGGCGCGTCGTGTCACGCAGCTATTCGACGGTACGTTGAGAACCACCACGAGCCGTGCGGGGTTCTCGTTTGCCGGTCGACCGCCTCAGACCTTAGCGGGCAGAGGCAGCTTAGAATCGAGCAGGGCATCTTCTCGCGCGCCTTTCTCGAACGATTTGGGCAGCTCCGGATGGCGCGCGTATTTGATACGGATCACCCCTTCTCGCGACTTATCTCCGCGCAATGGGTGAGGCTCGTTGACAACGGAACCATCGAACTCGAAGATGGTAATGGCAGCCCATTCAAAGCAGCATTTCATATCTTTAACAACTCCTACAACATCTTCATCCTTCTATTCCCACAGAAGTTGCCCAGATCCGGGTGGCGTCGGATTCTTGTCTCCAGGAACTAGCGGAGATCGTCAGTCTGAACCTCTTGCCGACCGTTAGCGCGCAGCAAGCGAGCGGACGCCTCGTCCTCGCACCAAATCCTTACATCACGCCTCATTTGATTTCCCGCCGACATCCTGCTACGGTGGTTGCGGAGCTATGACCGAAAGGTACATGTACTGTGCGATTAACGGAGCGGACGGAGCGGGAATGCGCTCAATTCTAACCGGGACACCAAAACAATTAGAAATCGCCGTAAACCATAGAAAACAAAAGGTCGAGGTCGTTTCTAACCGGGACACGAAAAGGGGGTGTTTTCGGGCGAGATTCGCGGCGTGGAAATTGCCGGGCGGCGCCTGCGGGCGTCCCTAAGAACAGCGAGGATCGAGGAGAAAAACGCCGGCCCTTCGAGGCTCCCTTCGGAACTCAGGGCGGGCAGGCCGGGCCAGCGCGACGAACGGCGGGTATTGAAGAGAGAAACGCCGGCCCTTCGAGGCTCCCTTCGGAACTCAGGGCAGGCAGGCCGGGCCGGCGCGACGACGGACGAAGGGCTCGGCCGGCGCGACGGAAGAAAATGCAGATTCCTCGGCCGATCCTCGCCGGATCGTCCTCGGAATGACAACTTGGGACTTATGCCTCGAGCGCGGTTCTTGACTTCACTCGAAGAATTTATCCGTTTGGATTTATTTTACGAGGGCGCCCAGGTGGATGCGCTTCCCTTCCCTGGCGCTGCGGTAACACGTTTCGATTAATTCGACGACGTTGTAGCCGTCATCGGCGGTGACAGGGGCGGGAGATTTGCCTTCGAGGGCATCCACGAAAAGGCGATCTTCTTCGACGTAGCCCCACTTCTCGTGCATGGTGGCGAGGGAGAAATCGTAAGTGGTGGTGCGGGTTTCGAGGCCGTTCGTGAAAGAGATTTTCTCCATCTCAAATGTCTCGTAGGTCGAGTGCATCCCGTAAACCTCAAAGCGTTCGAAAGGAAAATGCCAACTGGCGTGAGCGTAAGTTTTCATCGTCGCCTGCAAGCCGGATTGAAATCCAAGCAAGATGGAAAAGTCGTCCAGTTCGCCATGCTCGTGAGCGCGCGCAGCCACCTCGACCCATTCGACCTTGCCGAAGAAAAAGGTCATCAGATCGAACATGTGCACGGGCGTTTCATACAAAAATCCTCCGGTAAGGTTGGCGTTCCACACCCAAGGCGGGTTGACGAGCTCTCCGCGGTTCATTTTCGCGTGAACGGAAAGCGGGAGCAGTTCGTTCCGGTCGATCGCGCCTTTAAGAACTTTGTATACCGGCGCAAACCGGCGGTTGTGCCCCACTTGATAGACCACGCCCGAGCGGACGGCCCGATCTCGCAATCTTGCGGCGGATTCCAAGTTCAGCGCGAATGGCTTTTCACAGAAAACGTGTTTGCCCGCTTCCAAAACCTGCATCGCAACTTCTTCATGCGTCGTATTCGGGGTGCAGACGAAGACGGCGTCACATTCCGCGAAAACCTCTGCGAGAGACCGGGCGGCCTGACGGTCGAACCGAACGGCCATGGCTTGGGCGCGAGCCGCATCCACGTCATAGAAACTATGGAGGGTCACGCGGGGATCTTTTGCCAGGATGGTGGCGTGGATATTTCCAATTCCTCCCGCGCCAATGATTCCGATTTTATGCGGCATCCCCGGCGTCTCCTTTCCCGGCCCCGAATCGCGAAGAGAAAAATCGGTGGCGCGATTCCATCGCGAAACGCGTAATTCGGACTTGTGATGACTTCGAGCGGCAGGCCCGCTGCATATTCAAGCCCGAACTACGAACTCTTTTCCGAGCCACTGACGTGAACCAACGGCACGCGGGGATCGCGTTCCAAACCGCTCTTGCGAAGGTGTGCGTAGCGCGGATCATCGCTGGCAGCCATGGAACGGGCGCTGCCGGCAAGCACGTTGAGGTAGTACACGTCGTACCCATGAGCCGCGACCACGGGGTGATAGCCATCCTTGATCAGCACTAAGTCTCCATCGACAAGCTTCAAGGTGTCGTCGCGCGTTCCCGCAGCGTCGTACAGGCGTTGGAATGCATATCCTTCGGGCTTGCTGATCCGGTAATAGTAAAGTTCGTCGAGGTCCACTTCGAGCGGAGGGTTGTGGACGTCATGCTTGTGGGGAGGATAGCTCGACCAGTTCCCGCTGGGAGTGTAAACCTCGCAGAGCAAGAGCTTGTCGGCAGGAAATTCCGGGCGAATGACATCAACGATTTGCCGGGTGCAGTTTCCTCCGCCGCGAATTTCCTCGCGGCAATCCGCGGGAACAATGATTCGAGGACTGAACCGAGCCGATGAAGGTGCGCGGCAGTCCGCGAATTCACAATCAGTGATCGCGGAAATTTCGAACGGCGTCCGGCCCGGCAGGTACACCGCGTGCGGATAACCGCTGAAAACGTTCTTCCGTCCGCCGATCTCGCGAGGCCCGTCGCCCCAATTGATTGTTGCCTTGCCTCCGAGGATCACCAGAGCGGCTTCCTCGTCGCGCGTGTCGCTCTTCCAAGCCTGTCCCGCAATCAGGCGGCGAACTGAGAAATTGATGGTCTCCCAATTGGCGCGCTCGCGAGTCACAGAAACGAGTACTCCGGATTTGCCGGGAGCGACCGGAGTGGGGTGAATCAATACCTCCTGCGCGTAAGTAGTTTCTGCCATGTCTACCTTGCCGGGAAACGACACGTTGACGGCAAACAACCTCCCTGATGAGCATTTGATTCGAGCCGGAGCCGGAACCGGAAATGCTTAAAAGAAGATACGGGAGCGGCCCACGCCGCTCCCGTGCCGGATACTAGAAGTACGGCTTCATAACTAGAAGTACAACTTCAGTGCGAACTGAATTTCACGAGGATCGCCCGGTCCGCCCGAATCGGTTCCCAGAACCGGGGTCAGTGTGTTCGTAACCTTTCCAAAGTCACAGCTCGGCAGAGATGGGCAGCCTGGCGAGCCAATATTCGCATTCGGACTTGCGAAGTTGGGATGATTGAAAGCATTGAAAAATTCAGTCCTGAACTGTAGCTGATATCGTTCCGTGAACTTAAATTGTTTGAACAGGCTCAGGTCCCACATCTGGATTCCGGGACCGTGATAAGGATAGGGAGTACAGGTCCCGAACTGTCCGGGACCGGGCTGCGCAAACGCCGCCGGATTGATATAAAAGCCGGTGGTTGTATAGAGCTTGTGATTGGTTGTCGCGCCCGCGAAGGCATCGCCTATACAATCCGCGTAAAGTGAATTGTGACCGTCCACCACGCCATCGTTGTTGGCAGAGACTTGAAAGGGACTTCCGGTCTGTTCCGTTACGATCCCGTTGAATTGCCAGCCTCCCAACCAGCGACTGGCGAAATTGTCGCCGTTCATGTAGGGTTTCCCCTGACCGAACGGCAACTCCCACAGGAAACTCCCGACGAAACGGCTGCGAATGTCGAGAATTGAATTGCCCATCTCCGCAGCGTAATCATACGAGTTTTGAGGATACAGTCCGGACGTCAAGTGGTCGGTGAAATTGGCGAGACCGTGCGCGTAGGTGTATCCCAAGTTGAAACTCAAGCCATGGGACAACCTTTGCCGCAACGCAAGCTCGATCGAGTTGTAGTCCGTATTCCCATCATAGGTCGCGGTTTCGAGGTTTCCATCTGTGGTAGGGTTTACGCAACCCTTAGTAGTAAATGTGTCGACTGGCCCCGTTGCGGTGGTCAAGTTGGGATAGGGATACTGCAAAATCGGACAGCCCGTGTCGAAACCCGTGATCATGGGCTGGTTATAGTCGCGCAGCCTGTCCTCTTTGCGGCCCCAATTGCCAACGTAGGTGGCCGCCAACACGGTGTTGCCGGCAACCTGGTATTCGAGCCCGAAGCTCGTCTGCTCAACGTAAGGAGTGCGTTGATTCGGATCCTGAGCGCGTATTTGCAGCTGAGTCAAATTGACTGCCGTGGACTCAGTGAGCGACGTGGGTATCCCATTCTGTAGCTGGAAGACAGTGCTGTTTGGGTTGAAGTCCGCGATGTTGGTATCAATGAAGAACGGCGGGTTGAGCTGGAGCAGGGCTTCCGAGCCTATCCGGTTCACGTGCTGATAGAAAATGCCGTATCCGCCTCGCCAGACGAGGCGCGGCAGCATCTGGTAAGCAAATCCAAGTCGCGGGGCGAAATTGAGCAGGTCTGGATGAATCAGCGCGCGATTATACCAACCGGTCGCGTTGCTCGCCGCCGTGATAATTTCCCCGCCGTTCGCCGGCGAGAAGTTCGAGGTCTGATTACGCCGATCTATGAGCGGAGCGAAAAGTTCATAGCGAAGACCGTAAGTAAGGGTGAGTTTGGAAGTCGTTCTCCAGGTGTCCATGGCATAGAAGGAGTGTCCCGGTTGGAAATAATGGACCACGTGGGGAGTCGTGTAAAACGCATCGTCTACGTCTCCGAGCACCAAATCAGGCAGGCCAAATCCGAAACCGGCGGCGACAGATCCGCCTTCATAAAAAAGAGCTTCAGGTGCTTCGATGTCGAAGAAATTGTCGGTCCGCCTGAGATATTGGTACCCGAACTTGAAACTATGACTTCCTTTCAACCAGTTCAGGTTCTCAACGGCGTTCCATGCCTGCGAAATCTGGTACTGAGGCCGCCACCCTGCTGACCCCATGTTCACCAAGCCGTTGAACTGGAAAGCGGGAAGGCCAGCGTCGTTCGGGCCAGGCGGGACTCCTGACAAACCGATAGCGGATTCGGCCTGGGAAGTGCCAAGAGTTAATCCCAGAGGATCGCTATGCGCGTAGTCACGGCTGAAGCCGAAACGCAGATCATTGACCAACGAGTTCGAGAGTGTGTGCGTCCAACCCAGCGCGAGTGATTGCTGGTGCCAGCGATAGTTTGTTGCGAATTGGCCGTTGCCGATCAAGGGATTGCTGGTCCACAACGGGTCCTGGCGGTCCACATGGCGATAGCTGTAGCTTCCGAAGATTTGATCCTTCGAACTCAAGTTGTAGTCGATACGCGCGTCCAGGGAATTTTGGTCATTGGGAATCGACGTCGGAAATCCATAGTTGGTCGCTCCCGTCCAACTCCCAGGGATTCCTTCCTTGGCCACCGCGGCGGGGAGATTCGGAACTGCTGTGCCGGCGACCAGGGCCAAAAACTTCTGCGCGACGGGATCGAAGCATCCCGTCTGAATAATATTTCCGACATAGCAATTGGCCTGGCTCGCAATTCCTATTGGATTGGTCAAAGCAAAGGGCAGTTCCGTAAAGTTGCCTTGATCCATCAATGGTGTCGGAACCGTGCTTCCGACCGTCTCGCCTTCCCGGCTTGTGAAGCGTGCGAGATCGCCGAAGAAAAACAGCTTGTCCTTGACGATCGGGCCGCCGATCGTGCCTCCGAATTGGTTCTGAGAGAATCCGTTGCGCTGGAAGCCATTCGTATTGTTAAACCAATAGTTCGCATCCAAAACCTTATTCCGGAGAAACTCGTACAGATCTCCGTGGTAGCCATTGGTGCCGGCCTTGATGGTGGCATTGACCACGGCTCCGGCGGAATTGCCGAATTCAGCGGAGTAAGTGCGGGTCTGAATCTTGAACTCTTGCAACGCATCCGGCGGCGGCTGCACAACCTGCACCGAAGCTTCCTGCAGGTTTTCCGAGAACGAGTTATTGTCGATACCGTTCAGCAGGAAATTATTTTGGAGCTGAGAGTTCCCGTTGGCGCTGAACAGGTCTGTCGCATTGTTACCGGACGGTGGCGAAATCCTAATTACGCCGGGTTCCAAGAGCGCCAAATCAGCATAGCGCCGTCCGTTCAAAGGAAGGTCGTTGATGTGCTGAGAATTCACGACGCTTCCGACATCGGCTGTTTGAGTCTGCAAGATCGGCTCGCGAGCCTCGACCACCACTTGCTGCTTTACGGAGCCAACCTTCAAAGTGAAATCAATGGAGAGATGGTCTTGCACGTGCACTTCGACGTCGTCTCGCAAAGCACTTCCAAATCCGTCGGCGCTAGCCTCCACGGAATACGTGCCGGGGATCAATGTCAGAACCTGATATTCGCCTGCACTGTCGACGGGGGTCGTCGAGACGACGCCGGTAGCCTTATTCGTGATCGTGACGATTGCCTTCGGTATGACGGCGCCTGTTGGGTCTTGAACGCGACCGGCAATGGCGCCGCGATCGATTTGTCCGAACGCAGGCAGAGCAGAAATCGCGACCAAAGCGAAAAACGACGTCGCCCAGCCAAGCAATCTCCGAGTTCTCATCCCTCGATTCATTGCAGCCTCCACTTTGTCAGATTCGACGAGCGATCCCCGCTCTTTAGACGCGTTCCGTTTCAAAACCGCTCAGGCACTTGCGATTCATTTGGAATCACAGGATGCAAGGCGCGTATTCCGAACCGCGGCCGCCACGAAAAAGGTTGGGACAAACAAATGGGATGTGGTCACACGAACGATGGCCAACAATCACTCACCCCTCGAACCCCTACCCCTCAAGCATGCCGAAACGATTCGGGTACAATAGGTGGACAATTAACATCCGCAAAAATCGTTGTCAAGGCAATTTTTCGAAAACCCGCTTCTTGTGCCGAGTTTCGCATGTTTACAGGTGTGCACGTGCAGCGAATCGCCAATGTCCACGTATGCCAGAACGTTTTGGTATTTCTATTGACAACACTCGTTGCGGACGTACAATGCCGTTGCTCCGCGCGAAAATATTGAGGCTCGACGCTGAGCGCCGCCGCACAGCGGCGAATTCGAAACGCCTCGCAATTCGCAAACCGGATTTTCAAATCAGCGTCCGCTGGATACTCTGCAGCAGGGGTAAGGAGGGGAAATGGCGTCACGATTCAGCAAGGTTCTTCCCATAGCCGTTCTCGCGTTGGTATGTGCGCTGCCTTTTCTATTTCGATCGGTTCCGGTGGGCGCGCAATCTCCCACCGCCGTGAATTCGAGGCCGACGCCAGCTGCGCAGGCGCTCGATATTGACCGTGGCGCGGCTGGACTGTGGCAGAGCCTGCTGAAACTCCACACGCGCACGAGCTTGATGATGGTGACGGCGCATCCCGACGACGAAGACGGAGCCATGCTCACCTACGAATCGCGCGGGCAAGGTGCGCGAGTCGCGCTGTTGACTTTGAACCGCGGCGAAGGCGGAGCCAACGTCATGTCGTCGGATTACTTCGATGCGCTTGGGTTGGTGCGCACGGAAGAGCTTCTGGCGGCCGATCGTTACTACGGAGTGCAGCAATTTTGGACGCGAATGATCGACTTCGGTTTTTCCAAGACGAAAGAAGAGTCACTCGAAAAGTGGGGGCACGATCAGACTCTTTCGGATGTGGTTCGTGCCGTTCGAATGACGCGACCTCTCGTCATCACGTCGGTCTTTGTCGGAGGGCGCACCGACGGCCATAGCAATCACCAGGTTGCCGGGCAGATGGCGCAAGAAGCTTTCAAAGCGGCCGGAGACCCGGCGATGTTTCCCGAGCAGATCAAAGAGGGACTGCGCCCCTGGAAGCCGCTCAAAGATTATGCCGTCGTGCCGTTTTCCCCTGTTACCGACAAGGGGATCCTCGACTACGCGGACGGAAAGTTCTATCCAGCCGAATTCCAGAACTACACAGACGGCACTCTGATAAAAGGCGCGCTCACCACTTCCGTGCAAGTTCCGGAGGGCGAGTACAACCCACTGATCGGATTGACATACGTGCAGATCTCCCGCCTAGGCCTGGGTAATCAGAAGTCGCAGAGCGGCGGCACGAGCTTGCCGCCAGCCGAAGAAGAGATGCGCGACTACCACCGGTTTGCGTCTGTTGTTTCGGTTCCCGAAAAGGAGTCGTCCTTCTTTGATGGAATCGACACTTCACTTACGGGAATCGCGAACCTCGCGCAAGGCGGCGACGCCGCCTTCCTGAAGGATGGTCTGTCCCACATCAATTCTCTGGTTGAAAAAGCCATGGGCGATTTCCAAGCGCAGCACCCGGAAGCGATTGCTTCCACGCTAGCGGCAGGCTTGAAAAGCACGAACGAGCTGATCGAAAAAGTCGCCAGCAGCAACCTGACGGAAGATGCGAAGTACGACGTGACGCACGAATTAAGAGTAAAGCAGGCGCAATTCGGCAATGCCCTCGCGGAATCGCTGGGCATTTCGGTGCTTGTGACGGTCGCTCCTGAGAAAGAGCCGACTGGACCTTTTGCACGCTTCTTCCGAAATCAGCCGAGTTTCCAAGTGGCAATCCCCGGCCAGGAATTCTGGGTTAATGTTCATGCAACGAGCCCGACCAATCTTCCGGTGGAGCTGCAGAGCGCCGTGCTGGAAGCGCCGACGAACGAAGCATGGACAATCGATCCGGCGACACAAGCGGGCAGCACACTCAAAGGGAATCAGTCCGCGGATCTTCGCTTCACAATTCACGTTGCGCCCAACGCGGGCTTCACGCGGCCTTATTTCACGCGCCCGAACATCGAGCAGGCCTACTACGACATCAAC
Organism: uncultured Acidobacteriota bacterium; assembly: GCA_963838705.1. Classification (GTDB taxonomy): domain Bacteria; phylum Acidobacteriota; class Terriglobia; order Acidiferrales; family UBA7541; genus Palsa-147. The sequence goes on from CAWIRU010000009.1 coordinate 1,504,676, forward strand.
GAACCTAAGTATCTCGGACTGGCCGTGGCTCCGTATCCGCTTTCCGCAAGAGTGCATTTCGTGTTCGACGGCGTGCCGTTCGAATTGGCGCAGGTCGTTCAATCCGTGAAGCGAGTGACAGGCCCGGGCACGGTGCTCGAGCCGTTGGTCACAGGCCCGGCCATCTCGGTGTCCATCGCGCCGCAGGCTGGAATTGTCCCCTTAGACGCCAAGTCATTCGAGGTGACGGTCAGCATTCACAGCAATGTCAAAGGGCCCGCAAAGGGCACTGTAAAACTCGACCTGCCGGACGGGTGGAAGGCGCCGCAAGAAGAATTTTCAACGTCAAAAGATGGGGATGATGAGTCGCTCAGTTTTCACGTTACGCCGACGAAGCTTATGGAAAAGGCTTATGCGATTACAGCGGTCGCCACCTACGACGGCCACGATTACAAGGAGGGCTACCACACGATCGGCTATGCCGGTTTGCGTCCTTACAATCTGTATCGCGCTTCTACGTATCGCACAACCGGCGTTGACGTGAAAGTCGCGCCGGGCCTGAATGTGGGATACATCGTAGGAGCCGGCGACGACGTGCCTCAATCTCTCGTAAACCTGGGCATCAACGTTCACTTTCTTTCCCCGGAGGACCTGGCCAGCGGGAATCTCTCAAAATTCGATGCGATTATTCTCGGCGTGCGCGCGTATGCCGCGCGCGAAGATCTCAAGACCAATAATGGCCGCATTCTCGATTATGTGAAGAACGGCGGCGTGGCGATCGTTCAATACAACACGCCGGAGTACGATCACAATTACGGCCCATATCCCTACAAGATGGGCAACAACCCGGAAGAAGTCACCGACGAAAATTCCAAGGTCGAAATCCTGGCGCCGGCCAATCCCGTTTTTACCTGGCCCAATAAAATCACCAGTAAGGATTTTGAAAATTGGGTGGAAGAGCGCGGTTCGAAATTCCTTGAGAGCTGGGACCCAGCGTATGAACCGTTACTCGAAACACACGATCCGGGCCAAGCTCCTCAAAAAGGCGGCCTCGTTTATGCGAAATACGGGAAGGGCGTCTACATTTACAATGCTTACGCCTTCTATCGCCAAATGCCCGAAGGCGTGCCCGGAGCGTACCGCTTATTCGCCAATATGGTTAGCCTTGGGAAGAATCCTCAGCTGATGAATTCGGAGCACGCGGGCACCGCAAAGAAGGAAAAGTCCGCTCCCTGATCCTGCTGGGCACAGCTTCATCTTGTCGTTAGGCGCCGGGCCATATTCACTTATGGTCCGGTTGCTGTTTTTGGATGTCGTAGAGAAACGTCTTGATGGTCGCGCCGCGGCGGGCGTTCTCATCCGCAACACGCGTTGAGGCGGCTTCGTAGAGTTTTATTTCTTTTTGCTTCTGCTCCCGTTGTCCTACGTGCTCATATATTTGAGCCAGACGATAGTGCGCGTCCGCGGAGTCCGGGTCCATGCGCGCGCAGATTTGGGATTCGACAAGTGCTTCCTGCCACTGATCCAGCCATTTATAGGCTTTCCCCAACTGGCAATGCGGCGAGGCGTCTTTCGGGACGAGAGCAGCTGCAGCGTGGAGCCGCCGCAGAATTTCCGGGGCATGCGTTTTGTCACCGGAAACGGAGTCTCGACGAAAAAGCGAAGCGCCGCAGTAGAGCTGCATCTGGCCGTCCTTGGATTGACGGTCTGAATATTCGCAGAGCCTTGCAATCGCATCGGGATCAGGAGCGGATGCGCGATCTACCTGAACATTCCCCAAATATTTCAGCGCAAGCTCGGGTTCGGGCGCCAAGTCGGCCGCTCGCAGGAGATAGCGCGTGGCTTCCTCATCTGTCCCCGCAAAATACTCGATCATGCCCAGCGCTACTTCGATTCGCCAAGACTGCGGCTCCAAAGCTTCCGCCTGCTTAAGAACGACTTTGGCAGCATCGAAGTTTTCGTGGCGGATCAATTCGACGGCGAGCGAGACCGTATACTTTTCCTCGTTCGGCGCCAACGCTACGGCAGCTTGATAACTCTGCACGGCCGCCAGGTTGTCCCCGCGCGCCTCCTGAATATCGCCGAGCAAGTCTTCGAGCTCGGCGCTGTCGCCGAGCTCCTTGCACTTCTCCGCACTCGCCACGGCATCGTCCAGGCGGCCCGCGCGGAACTGCACGAGAGCGAGGTTGAACTGCGATTCTGGATTGCTCGGGTCGAGATCCACCGCCGCCTTAAATTCTTCAATGGCGTCAGAAAACTCTCCGTGAGAGATCAGAAGCTGCGCCAGGCGCTGCCGAAAGGCCAGTTCGTCGGTTGGGGCCAGTTGCGTCGAGCGAAGCAATTCCAGCGTTTGATGAAAGTCGGCATGCGCTTCCAATTGTGCTTCAAGGCAGACGAAGCCGATTTTCGGATCGCGCGTGCTGGAAAATAAGGGCTCCGCCAAAGTGGCGGCGCGTTTCCAATTTTTCGATTGCAGTTCCGCGACGGCCGTCGCGAAGACCAGCCGAGGGCCCGCCGGCGCCAGTGCCAGAGCTTTTTCCATTTCCGCGGCGGCGTCCGAAGGATTTCCCAGACCCAGAGCCACGGAAGCTCTCAGCCTGAAGAATGCGATCCGTTGCTCGGTGCCGTTCGGCGGTGAAAGGCCTGCTAATGCGCTTTGGGCTTCTTTATATTTGTGGAGGCGCGCGAGAACGACTCCCCACTCCATTCGAATCTGCGGGACACCGTGGCTAACTCTCGCCGCATGCTCGAGCAGTGGCTCAGCCTTCTCCAACTGGCCTCCGCGTTCATAGATCTCGCCGAGTGCCGCAAGGGCGGTGGAGTCGTCAGGCGCGGTTTGTAAGACTGTCTGGAACTCTTCCTCGGCGCGGTCGTTCTGTCCAACGCTGGAGTACGTTTGGCCTAACAAAATCCGCGCGGCAGAATCTTTTGGCCGGGTCTCAAGGTAACTGGAAAGAATGCGGATTGCTTCGTCTGTGTTTCCGCGCGAGAGAGAAGATCGTGCCTCAGCGAGCGGTCCGGATGATTGCGGATGTGTTTGCGGCGCCGACTGAGTAGGAAGTGCGGCGAGAGACTGTGCGAAGCAAAAGAACACGGAAGCGCCCATACATAGCGCGAACCTCCACATAATTTCCGGCTTGGTCACGGCTTCCGCTTTTCCCTGCCCCTGCGACCATCGTATCGAATCCCCGCACTTCACGAAACAGCTGGATTCAAATTTCGAGGCACTCACCAAATTCCGGGAACATCGTCGTGCTTCAACTGTGGCACATGCCCTCGCGCTCAAAATCGCTCGTAGGTCAGCGTAGGATCCCGCGGGCTGTCCACGCCGGGTCTTTCCCCGAACCCGCCGCAGTTCCCGGTCTATCTCCAAGCGCGGCGTAGGCCGGTTTCTGCCGAAACGTTTCAGCATCGCTGCAGTTCTTTGCTTGTCCGTGCCCGACCGCGCTGCTATAGTCCCCGCTCGATTCTCGATAAAATGTTTTTCCAGGACGCCTGACTTGGCCGAGAACCCTGCACCGCAACTTCCCTCCGAGATCGCGGGACCTTCCGAAAAACTGGTTCGCGGGATGGGGCTGGTTCAATCCACGGCCGTGAACATGCTGGAGATGATTGGCATCGGCCCTTTCATCACCATCGGAGTGATCCTTTCCGCGATGGGCGGACCGCAGGCTGTGCTCGGCTGGTTGCTCGGCGCGTTGTTTTCCGTATGCGATGGGATGGTTTACGCCGAACTCGGCGCGGCGATGCCGGGAGCCGGCGGCGCCTACATTTATTTCCGCGAGGCTTTTAACGCGCGCACCTGGGGTCATTTATTTTCTTTCCTCTTTCTGTGGGAAACAATTTTTGTCGGACCGTTGTCCATCTCGGGCGCCTGCGTCGGCTTTGCCGAGTATTGCCATTATTTCTTCCCTGGATTAAGCCACGTTGGTGTCGGCGCCGTCGCCGCATCCATCTGTGTGCTCATGACATTTCTTTTGTATCGTCCCATCAAAATGGTCGGGCGGTACTCGGTTGTCATGTTGGCCGTGGTGTTGATCGCGATGTTATGGGTGATCGCGTCCGGCGTAATTCACATCAACACGAAGATGGCGTTCGATTTTCCGCCTGGCGCGTTTCATCTCTCCAAATCATTTTTCTATGGGCTGGCGGGAGCTACGTTATTCGCGATGTATAACTACGGCGGGTACAACAACATTACCTACCTCGGAGCCGAAGTCAAAAATCCCTCGAAGAATATTCCCAGGGCAATTGTGTTCTCCGTTCTGATCGTCGCGGTGCTTTACCTCTTAATGAGCGTGGTGATCATCGGAACGATTCCATGGCGCGAAGCGGCCGTTTCACAGGCGGTGGTGTCCGAGTTCATTGGCAAGTTGTACGGCACGCGCGCGGCCTCCGTAATGACATGCCTCATCCTGGTCGCAACGCTGGGAGGGATTTTCAGCTTGTGCCTGGGTCTGACTCGAATCCTCTATGCCGCGGGCGCCGAGGGAAACTTTTTTAAGGTGTTTGGGCGCGTCCATCCCACGGGACGCTTCCCGACCGTTTCACTTGTCGCCATCAACGCGATGGCGATTCCGCTCTGCTGGTTTTCGCTGGAGCGGCTGCTCTCGGCTCTGATGATCATTCAGATTGTCTTCCAGTTTCTTCCGCAGATCGTCGCGCTGTTCGCCATCCGGATCTATCGAAAGGAAATTCAGCGTCCTTATGGAATGTGGTTTTATCCAATCCCAGCAATCATTGCACTCGTAGGGTGGGTCTTTGTAGCGGCCACTCCGCAGCAGCGGCAGAATCTTGGCACGGCTGTGATTCTTTTATTGTTGGGGTTGGGCGCGTATTTTCTCCGGGCCAGGGCCGGCAAGTTATGGCCGTTCGGACAAATCCACAATCGCTCGACGCCGATTGGCTAAGACTTCGAAAGAACGACCGCAGTTGCTCCAATCCTATTGAGTTTGGCTAAACACACAGAAGGCGGACGTGGCTCTCTCATCGCTCGAGTTGCTTGCGGCTAGAGCGCTGCGCTTACGACTTTCTGGGAGGGCAACAGGAATCTCGCACGATGAGTTGTGTCTTCAGCACGGCTGGTGTGGGAATGCTCGCTCGTCCTTCGATGTGATCGATCAGCAGCCTCGCCGCAATCATTCCAATTTCTCTCGCGGGCTGGCGGACTACCGTGAGCCTCGGACGTAGAAGCGTCGCCCAATAAAAATCGTCGAACCCGAGCAGGCTGACCTCTTCGGGGCAGCCGAGGCCGATTTCCTGTATGGCCGCGAGCGCGCCCAACGCCATCATATTGTTGGTGCAAAAAATCGCCGTGGGGCGCTGCCCGCGCGTCAAGAGCTGCATCGCGTGAAAATGGCCGCTTTCCATGTCGTTGTGCCCGGCATGAATCATCGAGCGGTCCGGGCGGATTTTCGCGCTACGAATCGCGCTCATGAATCCCTGCAGCCGGTCCACCGACGTTCCGCTGGAAGCATCGCCCGCGATGACCCCGATATCACGGTGTCCCAGGCTCAGTAAGTAGCGCGTGGCGCTTTCCGACGCCCGGGTATTGTCCACCCCTACTCGTCCGATATATGGGTCGCGCTCGAGCGGGTAACGGTCGGCGTAAACCACCGGAAGATTTCCCAGGACAGTTCTGGCTTTTCCACCGACTGCGTTTATGGCGGGGACGCGCACAACGCCATCCACCCGGCGGCGGTGAAAGGAATCCAGGTAATTGCGCTCTTCGTCCCAACTCTCTCTGGAATCACCGATCAGAACGGTGAAATTCGCTGAGGCCGAATAGTCTTTCGCGCCGCGCACAAGCTCGATGTAGAAATTGTTCGATAGATCGGGGACGACGATGGCGATCGAGTGGGTTTTCTGAAGGCGAAGGCCGCGTGCGAGGTCGTTCGGGCAATATCGCAACGCCTTGGTCGCTTCTTCGATCCGGCTCCGCATTTTCGCGCTGACATAATCGGAATTATTCAGCGCGGCGGAAATTGTGGAGACGGAAGCCCCGGCCGCCTTCGCCACCTCGCGAATCGTCACGTGGCGCTTCACGCGCTTCGCTGTCGACTTCAATCTAGCCTTCCCCGCGCCGCGACTCGGAAATGGAATCATGGAGTTTTACAATGCAGGAGCTTACTAGAAACCGTCATAAAACCAAAACGTTTCGGGAGAACGTTGTCTTGCAAAACGTTGGATGTATACTTACCGTGGCCCGCGGGAATCTTGCCGCTGGCCTCGATTTCTTGCCAAACGCAGCGCCGCCGCGACCTGTCTCCTGGCGGGACAACCACTGCGGGCGGGCTGGTTGCGGAGGGTTCGATGAAGCAGCTCGTCAAATTTAAGAGTCCCCTGCACGAAATGACCCAGACGACGCCCACTTGTCTCTGGAATGATTCCGCCTCTCTACAGGAATTGACTTACGCGGTCGAGCATGGCGCGGTTGGAGCCACCTGCAATCCTGTCATCGTCTGTGACGTGCTGAAGAAGGAAATGCATCTCTGGAAAGATCGCATCGGCGAGCTCATCGAGGAGATGCCGCTTGCTACGGAAGACCAGATCGCCTGGAAAGTGGTTGAAGAGATTTCGATTAAAGCGGCGGCGCTCTTGATGCCGGCCTTCGAGCAGCACCGCGGGATCAACGGCAGGCTCTCGATACAGACGGACCCGCGTTTTTACCGCGACGCGAATACGATTGTTTCGCAAGCGATGCGGTTTGATGCTTTGGCGCCGAACATGATCGTAAAAATTCCGGTCACGAAGGCGGGGATCGCAGCCATCGAAGAGGCCACCTACCGGGGCATCAGCATCAACGCCACGGTTTGCTTTACGCTGCCGCAATGCATCGCCGTCGCGGAAGCCGTTGAGCGCGGTTTGAAGCGCCGCGAAGGCGAGGGCAAGCGCATATCCGGCATGGGGCCCGTGTGCACGATCATGGTAGGGCGTCTCGACGACTGGCTCAAAGTTCAGGCGGAAATGGACTCCATCACAACCGATCCCGGATACCTCGAGTGGGCCGGTGTCGCAACGTTCAAGAAGACGTATCGAATCTTTCGCGAACGCGGATATCGCATTCGGTTGCTCTCGGCAGCTTTCCGCAATCACATGCACTGGAGCGAATTCATCGGCGGCGAGGTCGTGATATCGCCGCCACACAAGTGGCAGGTTCGTTTGAATTCGAGTGACATCGAAGTTATCCCGCGGATCGACAATCCCGTCGATCCCAGGATTGTGGATGAGCTATTGTTGAAATTTCCGGACTTCCAGCGTGCCTACACCGAAGACGGTCTCACGATAGATGAGTTCGATTCGTTTGGTCCCACCAGACGGACCCTTCGTCAGTTCATCGCAGCCTGCAATGAGCTCTCCGCGATCATTCGTGATCGCATGCTCCCTAATCCCGACCAAAAATAGCCGGTGAAAATCAACCACTTGGCTTGATTGATAATTCTTGCCACGGCGAACGCATGAGAAACCGCAATTATTCAGCAGCGGACTGAAGACAGTAGTGCCCGGGGTGGGGGTCGAACCCACACGACGCGTAAGCGTCAGGGGATTTTAAGTCCCCCGCGTATGCCATTCCGCCACCCGGGCTTGGGTCGTAAAAGTGTACGAATCCCGGGTAATTACTGCAATAGAGCTGACTCGGGAGCCGATTGCGCGGTGGCTTCGGTAGCGGCGTCGAATCTCTCTCAAGCGGCTTCGCGGCCGCGATTCCTGCGTCATGGGCGACCACAGGAGAATGACAGATTAGGACGGCGCGTTCATTCGCGCAGACTTGCGGCGGTAATATCTCAGCGTTCGAATTCGATTGCGCGCGCGATTCTCGTCATAGCGAATGGCTCGGAAAAGAGCGGCGGGCGTGGCTTAAACGAGAAAGGGGCCGGCAGCTCACGGGAGCCGTCGGCCCAATCGTTCGATCTCGTCTGGCGGCCGAGTGAATCGGCGCCGATTGCCTTGCGCTATTGCAGCGGCGGTGAAGTCGCCGATGCTGCGCCCGTCGGGTTGTAGCGAATTACGCCCGACCCGTCGGTGTAGAAGTAGCGTTGACCCGTCGTGCCTGGTGTAACCGGCGAAGCGTTGATCGTGTAAGTGTTCCAGCCAGCGCAGCCTCCTGAAGGAGCCGCGTTCGGCGTATCGCCAGGACCATCGGCGTACGCAAAGCTGTAGCCACTCTTCACGCCGGTCGTTAACTGGTTATCAATCAACAATGCTTCGCCGCATGAAGCAGTCGTGTCGCCAGCGGCTGCCGTGCCCATTGCAGCGAGACCAGCCGGGAAACCATTGCCGTACGACGAATTATAAGTCACTGCGGATGTGTTCATCGTGCGGCATGAACCCACGGCCGAGGACTCATTGGCCGCGATGCGGGCGCGGAGCAAGTTCGGAATTGCAATCGCCGCGATAATCAAAATGATCGCCACAACTATGAGTAGTTCGATAAGCGAAAAGCCCTTCTGATTCCTCTTCATTCTTTCTCCTTATTAGGCGGCCACCTTGCGCGGTCACGGGGAGCAGAGAGAGGGTAGAATTTGGTGGAGCACGCACGAGACAATGAGCAAATCTCGCGCCAAGGCTTGTGAACGCTGCTTAACAATTGCTACAGCGGCAAATTGAAGTAGCAGCGTACTTTGTATGCTTGGACCATGCGGGTAGAACTGAGCGGCGCAACTTCTGGTACTCGACGAAATGCGAAAATTGACGTTTTTTGTCCCTTAGTTCGGACCGAATTCGGCGCACTTAGGCCGTGTCTCGAATAATCTAGTCTTAATAGTAGCCGCGTCTCCCTGGCTATTCACGTGTGGCCGCGACTGTCTAATATCCCAATCGTCAGTGCGACGCCAGAGATCAATGCGAGCGTGGTGAAGATGATACCCCCTAGAATCGAGTTCACGTTCGCGCGATAGATATCGTCACCAAGAACATCGTAGACCATCATCCAGACGACTCCGCAAACTCCCAGAATGACCAGCCACACGATTAGAATTTGCCAGCGTTTTCTCAGCCGCCGCTTCTTTTTTTTCCTGGTTCTCACGACAACGGCATCAATCGGCAACGACAAGGTTGCGGCGTCTCCTTTCTAGGGCGTGAATGGCTCGTCGCTGACGACCCCCCGTGAGCGGCGAGAGTGCTGCATGCTGCGCAGCCTGCAACTGAATCGCTCCAAGCTTAACAATTACGTTGTCGAGGGCGGCCCCTAATCTTCAGTGCTTCGGGGCACAGACAATCAATACCAACACGCAACGTATTCCAAAGATACCCCGCTACCGGGCTTTCAGTGAAGGCCCCGACTCACGCATCGTATCTCTTGTCGTGCCCTCGATACAACGGTTTTGCAACGAAAGCAGGATCCGCAAGCTGATCGGAGCTCCGGCGGCTCGCCACTGCCGGCCTCAATCCGAGCCTCGACTGGCCCGGAAATTATACCTCGACTCATCCCGCGCGGGACACCTATGCCCGTCAGAACTCTTATAGGCGCGCTAGATCGCTCGATTGCGAATCGCGCAAGCAGGAGCGGCGACGCTCGCGTGTAAACTTGACGCGCCAGTGCGACAGGCGTATCGTTTGCGCGCAAAGATGAGATTTACGTCGGAAATTCCGGCTCCCATCTTTGCGGGTCAGGGTTTACTCGCATGACCCATCAGGAGAGTAGAAATGCCACACTTTCTCACCCAAGTCGCTTACACGTCCGACGCGTGGTCGGCCCTCGTAAAAAATCCCACGAACCGGATCGATCAAATTCGCCCGGCGGTCGAGAAGCTCGGCGGCAAGATCATCAACGGCTTCATGGCGTTCGGTGACTATGACGTCGTGCTAATCACCGACATGCCCACGAACACAGACGCTGCTGCGATTGCGATCGCGGCGGCGGCTGGCGGGTCCGTGCGTTCGATCAAGACCACGCCGCTGCTCACCTCCGAACAGGCGATCGAGGCACTAAAAAAGGCTAAGGGGAGCGGGTATCGCGCGGTCGGCGCGGGCGCCTAGAAGGCGCCACGAAGGCGTCCCGCGATTTTGAGGAGGAATTGGTGTGCCCGCGCGGCCTCGAACGCTTGGGCGGGCCTCGCCTCGAATCATTTCGAGACGTTTTGAACGCAGCGCTCGAAGAGGTGATTAGCCGCAGCGCGTTCAGTGGCTCATTAGATCCACAAAGATATTTTCGAATTTCTCGACATCCACTTTCATTTGCACGCGCGCCGGATGAAGCTGCACGGGCGCTGTTAAGTGACTCTTCCATTTTTCGGGGTCGGGTCCGCCAGGACCGCTGTAGGGCAGGAAGAAAATCGGATTACCTTCGAGCTGTTTCCAAACGACGGTATCGCCATATTTTGGGCCGTGCTCGATGTCAACGTCGAGATACAGCGTCTCCCATTTCTTGATCGCGGATGGATCGACCAGTGAAGCGACCAGTAGTTCATCCCACATCGCAGACCAGAGGGTTGTGCCCTCCGGCGCCTGAAAATTAATGTAAAGATCCTTCACGTGGTTCGCGAGAGGGCCGCCCGCATTCACCACCCGTTGCATGAGTTCCTTGCTCGAAAAGACCTGGCCGCCTGCCTCCACCGGGCTGACGATTATCTCGTTCCACGGCTCGCGCATCACGATCGCTGCAGCTTCAGGGTCCCACCACCAATTCAGTTCGGACGCGCCGCGACTGCTGCCGCCCATGATGTAGATGGCTTTCGTCAGCGGCACTATGCCAGGATCCATCCGGACGGCGAGGGCGATATTCGTAAGCGGACCGGCGCAGTAGAGGACCACTTCGCCGGGATTTGCGCGAATCGTATCCACGATGAAATCCGCGGCGCGCCCCGGCTTCGTCTTGACCTTGGGATAACCGCCGGGCGGAGCCCACGTGGTTTTGGGATCGGGCGCGTCGGGATTGAACGAGCCTTTCCAGCCGGTGTTGGAGCCATAAAGCGCTTCGAGCAATTCGCGTTCGCGGCGCGTTTGAAGGAGCGGAAGTTCCGCTCCTTTGATCACGGGCACATCTGTCCGCCCAGCCTGCTCCGTGGCCCAGAGAGCAAACACAGTCGCGGGTTCCACCCACTGATCGCCGCTGACCGTCGTAATTCCGAGCAGGTTGATCTGGCGCGCCCGAAGCAGCATGAGCAGCGAGAGAAAATTGGTGCCCTGCGGCCCGGCGCTGTCCTGGTCCGCGATCACCTTGATCCTGTGATCTTGCGCTGCGGCTGGCAGCGACATCAGGAGCAATATGAGAGCAGCCGCTGCGGTTCCGAATTTCTTCATCTCACCTCGCAAATTTAAGCGCTTTCACGAATGTCACGGCCGGAGCTCTCGGTCGGACACTCTAGCACAATGTCAATTCCCGCGGCCGAGCGAACGCGCTCTCCGCGATGCGGCCGGAATCGATCCACTCACGGATTTCTCGCTGAATCAGCTTGTTTTTGCCCAGGGACACGAGTAAAGAAGGTGCTCGACAAAACACGATCGAATGCTGAACGTCTGCCGAAGGAGGCTGTGTGTCTTCCGACTTTCCGACCAAATTGATTATACGGACCGAGACGCTGGATGATTGTGTGGTGTTCCACTGTTCGGGACGGCTGACGCTTGAGCATTCTGCCGAGCTCAAAAATGCGGTGTCCGCTGTGATGCCGCACAAGCGCCATGTGACGCTCGACCTTCAGGACCTTTCGCACATGGACAGCTCGGGCCTCGGCGCGATCGTGGCGCTCTACGTTTCCGCGAAGCGGGAGAATTGCGATTTTAAGCTGATCAACTTCAGCCCTGCCATCCGCAAGCTTTTCGCGCTTTCGAACCTGCTGTCGCTATTTGAAGCCTATGGAAGAGCTGGAACGCGACTGACGTGATCATTGCCGGCAGCAAAGTGGACGCCGGGCAGTCAGTGGAAAAAGCGGAACGATTGAGCCTCGAATTTGACGCGATGCCGGGTGGCCGCGCTCAGGCGAAATCGAGCTCCAGTTCATCCACGTAACACCAGCCCCATTTTTCGCCCGGCTCGATTGACCGCATGATCGGATGCTTGGACGAGCGGAAGTGCTTCGTCGCGTGCTTGTTCTTTGACGAATCACAGCACGCAACGTTGCCGCACTCCATGCATAACCTCAAATGAACCCATGTGTCGCCCATCTTGACGCACTCGGCGCAAACGTGAGTGCTCGTCTTCGTGACTTTGATCTGATTCATGTGCGTGCATTCTTGCATGCGTCTGCTCCTTAAAGTTCCGCCAAGGCGCGGTGGACAAGGTGGACGGCAATTGCGCCTTCTCCCACGGCCGAGGCCACGCGCTTCACATTGCCCGAACGAGCATCGCCAACCGCAAAAACGCCAGGGAGGCTCGTTTCCAGCATTTGCGCGGGACGGGTGAGCGTCCACGCCGGCGATCCAGTTGCGTGATCCAAATCCCGCCCAGTTAGGATGAACCCGTTGTTGTCGAGAGCAATACAGCCCTTGAGCCACTCGGTGCGCGGTGATGCTCCGGCCATGACGAAGACATGACGAATATCGCGGACGGAGGTTTTGCCGCTCGCCTTATCGTGCCACGTGACGCGCTCGAGTTGCACATCACCGTCGAGAGCGATGATTTCGGTTTTGTAGTGCAACTCGATGGCGGGATTTTCTTCGATCCGCTGGATCAGATAGCGAGACATACTGTTCGACAAGTTTCCGGAGCGCACCAACATGTGCACCTTACTCGCGGTCTGCGAAAGGAAAACGGCAGCTTGTCCGGCGGAGTTCCCTCCGCCCACGACGATCAGCTCCGCTTGTTCGCACAACTGCGACTCCATGTGCGTCGCGCCATAGTAGATTCCCCGGCCCTCGAACTGCTGAAGATTGGCGATATGCGGCTTGTTATATTGCGCGCCGGTAGCGATCACAACCGCGCGCGCCGCGATCTCATTTCCCGTATCGAGTACGACCTTGTACGGGCGCCTCGCACAATCCAGGCGCATCACGCTGTGCGCCACCATCATCTTGGCGCCAAATTTTTCCGTCTGAGCGATCGCGCGGGCTGCAAGCTCCTGGCCCGAAAGCCCGGTGGGAAAGCCCAAATAATTCTCGATTTTGGAACTCGATGCGGCTTGGCCTCCGGGCGAAGCCTCCTCAATCACGAGTACATCGAGGCCTTCGGAGGCAGCGTAGACAGCCGCCGCAAGACCGGACGGTCCCGCGCCAACGATGATCACATCGCGAACGAGAGTCTCATCAACCGCGATGTTCAATCCAATGGAGTCCGCCAACTCCTGCATCGAAGGATTCCGCAATACGGCACGAGCGTTGCAAACAACAACCACAGGAATTTGGTCCGGCTGGACTTCGAAGCGGTCGAGAAGCTCCTGCGAAGTCTCGTCTGAGTCAAGGTCTACATACCTGTAGGGATGCTCATTCCGAGTGAGGAATTCGCGGAGACGCAGCGTGTTGGCCGAGTGCCGCGAGCCCATCAGAATCACGTTGCCTTGGCCTCGATTCACAAGTTCCAACCGGCGCAGGATGAAGGCGCGCATGAAAATTTCGCTCAGTTCGGCGTCTTTCGCGACGAGCGATCGCAAGCCATCCCCGCTCAGCTCCAGAAAATCGCCGGCTTCCGTAACGCGGCCGCGAACCAGGCAGCGCCGCCCGGAGATCATTGTCATTTCTCCGGTGAACTCGCCGGGGCCGTGTGTCGCGACGAGGCTTTCACCCTTTAGAGACGGCTGCACAATCTCCATGCTTCCGGAGAGCAAGACGAAAAACGGCACATTTGCGTCGCCGGGCTCAAACAGGATTTCGCTCTTATCAACGTGACGCAGCTTGCTGCCGGCGCGAACGCGATTGATTTGAGCCGGAGTCAGGCCTGGAAATGCCTGGGTGCGGGCGTCGAGTGCGCTCGGGACTGGTTGGGAAGACACTTTTCCTCCTTGGGAATTACAGGAGTCGCGAATATTAGAGCACTTGTTCAGCCTTTGAGATTCAAGAATGAAGTTAACACCAGACACGCGCGCGCATCAATGCCGGCGCCGCGGCCAATTCGGGTTGTGCCGCCGCGTGACGCGCAAGGTTTGAAGAGTCGATGATGCCCGCTTGCGCCAGTCTCCGGCGCGACTCCCGGTAACGAGAGCAGATGACCGACGTCAAAGAATCTAGCTCGGTTGTGCGAATTCACAAACTGCTAGAATCTTTCGCGAAAAACAGGAGGACGGCACATGAGACGCTATGCGGCAATGGCAGTCGTTACGGTGGCATTGTTGACTGGAATAGCGGCGAACACCAGAGCCCAAGAAGAGGCGCCGAAAGCCGCGCCAGCTGCGCCACAGGCTGCTCCGCCCGCGCCACCTGCCGCTCAGGCCAAGGATGTTGATTCGATCGAGCACATCATGGCCGCCACCTATGATGTGATTTCAGGGCCGGCCGGGCCGCGCGATTGGGATCGTTTCCGCTCTCTCTTCTTCACGGGCGCGAGGCTCATTCCCAGTTGGCGCGATGATAAGGGAAACATTAAGTCCAGGGACATGAGCCCCGACGATTACGCGAAAATGGGCGCGCCGTACTTTACAAAAGAGGGATTCTTTGAGGTCTCGATTGCCAACCGCGTGGAATCCTGGGATCACATGGCAGAGGTTTGGAGCACTTACGAATCCCGGCACGCAAAAGGCGAAAAGCCGTTCGCGCGGGGAGTAAACAGCTTTCAACTATTCTTCGATGGAACGCGCTGGTGGATCGTCACCATTTACTGGGAAGACGAGACACCCGGACACAATCTGCCGGAGAAATATCTTGCGGACGGCAAATAACTAAAAGAATTTGCTGCGGCCGCAAGCGGGCTATCAGCCCGCAGCTTGAAGTTCTTCTATCCAGCGCTCGAGAATTTTTCGTTGCGCTTCCTGCGTATTGACGAACCGAATGCCAAGTCCCATTCCAGGGTGGTTGTAAACGACGCGCGCGTCCGTCTCAAATACTCCACTGTCTTTCGAGACGCGCAACCGGAGTTCGGAGCCTTCCGGGAGCGGATTGAGAAAATCGAGATAGCAGCCGTCCAGACTCAATTCGGACACTCGGGATTTAAATTCGGTTTCTGTCTTGAGGTCAACCACGCGAGCTTCTGCGATGATCGGGTACCGCGGCGTCTTGCGACGATCCTTTGGATCGGCGCTGACCGGCGGGACTGCGGGGCCGCCGTAGGTGTTAGAGGAGTTAGGAGCCATCTTGAGCGTCACCTCACAAAAATCCTAGTCCGGTAAAGCTGGCTTGAGCAAGCAGTACGGCCTTTCGGGTTGCGAGAAAGTGACCGTAGCGCTGTCCAGAGAGCCGCGATATCGCCCCTCAGCCAGTGGCGATGAAATGGAAGATTCATCACCATGCCGCGAGACCCCGAATCCAGGGACTTTCGCCCTGCGATAAAAACACTACTGCGAAGACGGCGTAAGAATTGCACGTCCGCGATTTCGGCCGCGGTTATCCGGTGACGCCGCCTGCAAAATGCTTCCGATTTGCACGAGCAACTTGCGCAGCCGTGCGCGCTCTTCCAGATCAATGTCAATCACTTCGAACGCGCGCGCCTGCATGTTCGCATCGCGAACGATTGCCTGAGCGCGAACAGGTTTCGAATCAGTATTCATGCGAAGCGCGACGATGGTGCCGGGGTGCAAGCCCTGATCGCCCACGGCCACGCCGCCGCCAAGATTCATCTCCGGAATCTCGATTTCGCAATTTTCTTTCAGGTTCATCGTTTCGGCGGACATCGGACGATCCAGGCGCATGCGCGCGTAGCGCCGCTGCCGCATGACATTTGAATTGACTTCGATGTCCAGCGGCTGAATGGCGAGTTCCGCGACGCTGAGACCGCTCTTGGGCAGGAAGTGCTTCGCCCATTCCGGGTCGATCTTTTCGAGCGCCTGCGCGGCCACGATGCGCAACTCGCTCGGAAACGTCCAGCGCCAAACTTGTTTTCCTTCGACGATCCGCCTCAAGAGCTTTTCGCAGCCTGGAGTCCGCAGGCGCCCCAGCGCCTCGATGGCTTTCAGCTGTAGAAAGGCAGTCGCGCCCGGAGGCAAATCGCCTTCGGCAATTCGAACTAGCCGCTGATTCGCATCCTGCTCTCCAGCCAAGCCGATTTCATCGAGCGCGAGCGGCTGAACAAGAGGATCCAGCGAATCAAAGATGCCGAGGAGGAGATGGCCGCGCTCGGGGGCGCCGCTTGCCGCAAGTTGGCGCACCACGCGGTCATGCGACGACCGCTTCCAATCATTCATGCGGCCGGGCAAATGCGCCTCGAGCGCCGCGAGGTCAAGGCGCGCCAGCATCGCGATGACATCAACGGCCTGCTGCGCCGGCGCGGTCAGAAGCGTCTGGCGGAGATGCGAGACGGCATCCGGTCCCAGGGCCGACATGGCTTCGAGCAGCAGGTCTGCATCGTGGCGGAAACCGGTGCGGCTGAACCGCTGCGCGAGTGTTTCGGCCGCGGGGCCGGGGATCCTGCGAAGGAACGCAAGCAGGCCGACCGGAAGCTTGTCGGCCTTCAAGGCATCGTCAACGAACTCCGCAAGCCGGGATTCGACAGCGAGGCGCGGACGAAGATTCTTCGCGGTGACCGGATGATCGTTCTCGATGTAGTCCACCATTTCGATGGCGCGCTGCATGCCCGTGTAAGAGCGGCGCTGTCCCGCTTCCTGCGCGAGGCGGACAAAAGCGGCGCTGATGACGCTCCGCGATTCGGAATCGGTTTCTTCGTTGAGCGCCAAGCCGAGCTCGCGAATCGTGCTGACAAACAATTTATCTTCGAAACCGCCATAGAACGGCGCGAGCTCTGCCACACCATGAGCGACCGCTCGCCGGGTTTCGGCATTCGGATTCCTGATGCAGCTCACATAGTTCTCGAGAATCTTGACCGCTGCCACCGCGTCGCCGCTCTTCTGGAAGGCTTCAACCGATTGGCGAACGCTCGATGCGGGTATGCACCAGGCGTTCGGCGAGAGCAGCGCCTCGTTGCGCTTTTCGAGCGGAAGCTCGTTCCAGAATTGCTGCGCGAGAACCTCGGTGTGCGACTTTACCGATATGCCGGCGCGGGCGAGCTTCTCTTCGTGCCCGCTCAGAATCTTGCGCAGGCCTTCGATTTCGGCGCCCATCGCGTCGAGCATCTGGCGAACGGCGTCCACCTTCACGTCGCCGCGCTGATAGCTTTCGAGCGCGAAGCGAATCGCTACGTGCTCGGCGAGGCGCAGAAGCGTGGATTGATCGGGCACGTTTGCCGGCGCCTTCGCGGCGATTCCTGCCAGCGCCTGCGTCAGCGTAAATCGCGCGCGCTGAGGGAGACTCGCGACGCGAGATTGGAAAGCCATTGAGGCCGTATCGGGGTCGCCGTCATTGCCGAGGCGCGCCACGTGCCGCAACATTTTCAGAATGCCCTGAAGCTCGTCCTGATGAAGAGCAATTAACCCCGCCTCAAGAACCACGCCGTCAGATGGATCGGGGCGCCCGACTCCGCCACCGCCACCGGAGGCACCGCGCCCTCCACGTCCCGACCGGCGGCCAAGCGAAGCACCGCGGAATGATCCCGACACTCCACCGGCTTCGCCAGAACCAACTTCGTGTTCACTCGGGAAACTGCTGGTCGCAACATGGGTGTCCGCGGACGATCCGTCTTGTGCAATTTCGTCCGCCGATTCGAACCACGAGAGTCCGAAATTCGGCATGCCCGGAATCATTACGCCACCACCGCCTGATCCACCGTCCGAGGTCCCGGAACCTCCGCTCGAATGCCCGCCGCGGCCGCCCGTTGCGCCTGGATTTCCGTCTCCCGAGTCGTCCAGTCCCATGCGTTCGCTGCGAAGACCGTCAGCGGCCGTGATGAGCTGAAGCAGTTTCTGAGGATCATTAAAAAGCTGATTGAACTTTTCCGCATCGGCACCGAACGCGTGAGCTGCAATCGTCGCGGCAGCGGTTCCGCGGGCTACGGCTGAATCTGCGGGCACGAAGCAAATCTCGTTGATGTGAATTGTCGAATCGCCCTCAAGCGCGTCTTTCAGCTGCTGGGCAAGGACGTTCGGCTTCGAGCCACCCGTTGGAAAAGCCTTTACGAGGCGGGCCAGGCTCGACTGGGTGACGTTCGGCGCGAAATGGATGCTGGCGATTCCAGCGGTAGACAGCAGGCGAGCGAAGCTCTTTTCCGCGGCGGCGGATTCCAGCGGAACTCCGTCGAGCAGAAGCTGCTCGCCCGATGCGGAAAGAAGGAGGCCGTTGTCGTCATCCGGGCCGAGAGCGGAGCGGAGTTCGCTCCACGCGATCTCGTACTGTGCGGCGGTACGCGGATGCCCAAAGTCGTACATCCGGACGAATTTCAGGAGAATGTTCAAACTGCGAACAAACGCGCGCGCAGCCGCAGATCGGGAATTCGAAGTCATGACCATCCTATTTTCGAGCGAATCTGCCGGTCTAAGGAGAGATTATTCCGAGTTGAACTCTAAAGTGACAATGGTACTAAAGTCCTTAACTGGTCAAATCAGGAGACTTACGGGGCTTGCCGCCTCAACGGAAGAGACTACTTCGTATGCTTCGCAAGCCAGCCTTCGAGTTGGCGAACATTTCCCAGAATGGTCCGTGCGCCAAGATCTTGGAGGCTGCGCGCGCGCTGTAATCGAGCGTGACTCCGGTGGGGAAGGATTCCGATGAATGGCACTGCCGCTGCCTTGGATGCGCGAGCATCGTCTATGTTGTCGCCCAGATACAGAGCGCTCGAGGGATGGCGGCCGCTGAGAATCGAGAGCAATCCTTCGGGATCGGGCTTCGGGCGCGAGACGTCTTCGACCGTAACGATTTTCTTGAAGACGGAGCGAACGCCGACTCGCTCAAGCGTGTAATCAAGCTCGCGCCGGACGCGTCCCGTAAAAAGCGCTAGCTCGGCAAGATTCGCCAGGCGCCGAAGTTCCCGCTTCGGCAGAACCCAGCGCTCGCGGCTCGCATTGCCAGGTTTGCCCTTTCCCCAGTAGAGTTCTACGAATTTCTTCTTCACTTCGTCGTAGGTGTTGTCGAAGCCGAGCGATTGTACCCAGGCGGTTGAGAGCGTCCAGTCGTCGTTGAAGCCGCTGCGATTTTTCCATTCGTGGATTTCGGCCGGCTTGACGCGCTTCCCGGTGAAATAGAGCACCGTTTCAATCACAGTGCGATGAAAAGACTCGCAGACGTCAACCAGAACGCCATCCACGTCAAAAATTATAATTTTCGGAGCCGGGAATTTCATGAGCGGGTTACGACGGAAGGAGCGGCGTTACTCGTGAGTGAGACGGTCACGTTTGGGAGCGTCAGGATTGCTTTTCCGGCTCGCCGGAATCGCCTCCGGTCAGTTCGTCGAGGGAGTTCTCGCCGGAAGTTTCCTGAATTGTATTTATGGCGGCAGTCGAATCGTCCGATGACCTCGCGTCAGAATTTCCTTCAGGCGCGGCAGCCGTAGCCGAAGTTGAATCGTCGAGCGAATCCGACGACCACGCTTCGCCGCCGGCCACAGGAGGAGGATTCGCGGCTTCGGGAACCGGATTTCCTGCCGCGGTGGATGCGCCGGAGGCGGCGGCTGCGCTCGCCGTTCCCGCCGACGATGCAGCGTGCGCCTGGCGGCGGGACGCAAGAACGGAAGCGAGAAGTTCGATTACGGCTTTTGCCCCGCTGCCGTCGTGGTCTTTTTCCGGATTGTAGGCCGCGACATCAATCGCCGCGAGGTGCTTGTCCGCTACAAAAACTTCCAGCGCCTCGCGCACTTCATCAAGCGTCAATCCGCCGCTGCCGGGATAATTTGTGGCTTGAAATCCTGCGATCACGTCCACATCGAGATGAAGGATGAATTCGTTGCGGCTCGCGTGGATGCGTTCGAGCGCCTGGTGAGCCGTCGCGGCCGCGCCTTTGCCGTGCACTTCCGTGGCGGGAAAACTTCGAATCGGCACGCGGCGAAGAAGATCTTCTTCGGGCGGATCGAGACGTTCGATGCCGAAGAGCGCGATATCCGGATCGCGAACGAGCGGCGGTTCGCCCCAGAACCGGACCAACTCGGCGGCTCCGCGTCCCGTCAGATGCGCAACGACCATGCCGTCCACGCAGCCCGAAGGCGTCGTCGCGGGAATATTGAAATCCGCGTCGCGGTCCAAATAGATCATGCTGACGTTATGGAAATAGCGGCGCACGCCGGCGACGGTGGCCACCGCGGACGTACAGTCGCCCGTGAGGATGATGGGAAGCGCGCCCGATTTCACCGCGGCTTCGACGCGTGGGCGCAATGCTTCGAGCGACTTGACGATTCTCGGAAGATTTCGCGCGCGCGGGCTATCGGAATCGGGCTCGGAGAGTTGAACTGGATCGTCGCCATGATCCGTTACCTCGTATCCGATCGAGCGTAGCCGTTCGACCAGACCGGCAGCACGAAGCGCAGCGGGAGCGCGCTCATGACCCGGCGACATCGCCGCGGCGCTGGTCGGAGCGCCCAACAAGGCAATCTTATCCGGTTGGCGGGTGATTTTGACCGCCACGCTTGATCTCCTTAGGGAAGTTGGTCCGCCGCTGCCGTCCCGCTGTTTAGCGGGCCGTCCCCTGCCGAACAGTCAGTTCCGGTGGCAAAGTGAAGCGCACATCTTCGCGAATCAGGTCGAGATCGCGCTGGTTCGTGTATCCCAAGCTCGCCAAACGCTGGCTCACCTGTTCGACGAGCACCTCAGGGGCTGATGCGCCCGCTGTCAATCCGAGATTCTTGACTCCTTCAAGCCAATCCTGTTGGACGTCGTTGGCGTCTTCGATCAAGCGCGCCGCGACACCCGCGCGCTTCGCCACTTCGACCAGGCGGTTAGAATTCGAGCTGTTGGCTGAACCGACAACGAGAATCAAATCCACTTCGCGCGTGAGCGCCTCGACGGCTTCCTGCCGATTCTGCGTCGCGTAGCAGATATCGTCCGAGGCAGGGCCGACGATAGCCGGAAAACGATTGCGCAGGCGCGCGACGATCTCCTGCGTATCGTATAGCGAGAGTGTCGTCTGAGTTAAAAACGCGAGCTTGTTCGGATCCGGAACTTCCAGTTGATCCACTTCATCAACGCTGCCCACAACAACAGTGCGTTCGGGCGCCTCTCCGGATGTCCCCACGATTTCCTGGTGATCCTTGTGGCCGATCAGGATGAGCGTGCGGCCTTCGCGAGCGAATTTGAGCGCCTCGAGATGAACCTTGGTGACGAGCGGGCAGGTGGCGTCAATCACCCGGAGCCTACGCTCCGTGGCCTCCTCGCGAACGCGAGGCGGCACGCCGTGGGCGCTGAACACCAGTACTGCGCCGACCGGAACTTCGCCGATGGATTCGACGAAAATCGCGCCGCGGCGCCTCAGTTGGTCCACGACGTAGCGATTGTGGACGATTTCGTGGTGTACGTAGACCGGTTGACCGTAGGCTTCGAGCGCCAGGTCAACGATATCCACGGCCCGAACCACCCCGGCGCAGAAGCCGCGCGGCCGGACTCGAACCAGCGTCTTCGTACCGGTCGCCGTTCCTTGTATCTGGGTTAACGCCAAAGTATCTCCCTCAAAGCCATCATTTTAACCGAAGAGGCCGGTTCCTGCCACCGCGTTTTCCGCGCCTGTATTTCGATGATATTCTGCGTCACTTCGATGTATTCGGGAGGATGGGATGCTTTTGAACGATCGTGTGGCGATCATCACGGGAGGCGGCCGGGGCATCGGCCGGGGCATCGCGCTGCGCTTCGCGCAAGAGGGCGGTTCCATCGTGGTCGCTGCCCGCAGCGAAGGCGAGGTTCGTGGAGTCGCGGAGGAAATTCAAAAAGCGGGCGGCCGGGCCGAAGCCGTTTCAGCCGATGTGGGAACAGAATCCGGATGTGAAAGGATCGTTCGGGCGGCTCGCGACACATTCGGCGTTGCGGATATCCTCGTGAACGCGGCCGGAATTTATGGCCCCGTAAAACCTGTCGAGCAAATATCCGCTGACGATTGGGATGCGGTCATCGCCGCGAATTTGCGCGGGCCGTTCCTGCTCTCCCGGCTTGTTCTCCCTGAAATGTACCGGCGCGGCTCCGGCTCGATTCTGAATATTACGAGCGCATCAGGAAAAGTTCCGTTTTCATTGAACAGCCCGTACGCCGCGTCAAAAGCCGGGCTCTCCGGATTGACGAGGACCCTTGCGGCAGAGGCTGCGCGAAAAGGAGTGCGTGTGAATGCCCTGAGTCCAGGGCCTGTGCCCGAGACGCGCATGTCGCAGGAGCTTGGCCGCGAGTTAGCCGAATACTTCCACGGCGACCGGGATCAAATGTTTAAGCAATTTCTGGAGGGGATATTGCAAGGAAGGCCGCAGACGGCGGGAGAGATCGCCGCTGCGGCCGTGTTCCTCGTCTCAGATGAAGCGAGCGCGATTACTGGGCAGACTCTGAACGTGGATGGCGGAATGGCTTTCTACTGATATCCGCCAGCGTGCCCAACCCCCGCCGGGTTGATACTGCGAGCACGCGGGTTCGAGATTCCGCCCACGTCAAACCACGTCCGCCAACTCGTCCGATCGCATAAGCAATCGCACCGATGAAAAACAGAACGGCAAAGCCAATACCGAACAGAAGTTCGGCCGCCAGGAGTTCCCGAACGAAATAGATCTGCAAGATGAGAATGATTCCGACGATGCACCAGATAGCGCGGTTCAGTTTTTGTCTGTTCCCAAGTTTTTTTGTAGACATGTCCCTAGGGTAATTGCCCTTTCTTAGGCTCACCGGATTCGATGCACGGCAACCTCCAAAAGGCGCACTGCTAAGCCGTTGAAAACACGAAAGGTCAGAACGACAAGATAGAGAAACTACGCAAATCGGGAAGAAAGGAATTACCAAAGCGAGACACTATCCTGCCCACCCTTGGTTCCAGTACCATCTCGACGGAACTCGCTTCTAAACAACGCGAACTAGTTCTACGCCGCCGTTTTGCGCTTCAATTTCTCAGCGGCCCTCAAACGGATACCGATCCTGAACGAGGACCGCGTCGGCGACACGGCGGCGCAGCGCGATGACGTCTACCGGCTCGCGCTTCGAGAAACGCTTCAGTACTGCAAGTTGCGTCCGGAGCATATCGCCTTCTAGCGTCGCAACGAGCGCCGTCCGCGCTTCCTTCTCAACTCGATCGCTTGCGCCGTATACAAACGCCTGCACGGCAGCGGTCATCGCCGCGGTGCTGGCGTCGCCTTTCGCGGCCTGAGCCTTCTGCACGCGCCGCAGAACCGATTCGATCGCGTAAATCTCCATGACGATGTTCGAGAGCGCGGCGACGATTTCCTGCTCATCGGCAAGCTTCTCGCGGAATTTTTGCATCGCTGTTCCGGAGGTCAGGAGGAACGATTTCTTCGCCTGGGCCAGCGCGCGCTCTTCCTCCGCGAACGCGCCCGATGGCGGTTCTTCGAAAGACGGGCCGGCCATCACCTCGTCCGCGAGCTTCATTGCCGCGGGAATCAGCGGCAAAACGCCGCCCATCGCGCGTTTCATCAGCATCTGAATGATCAGCATGCGATTGATTTCGTTCGTGCCCTCGAAAATCCGATTGATGCGGCTGTCGCGATAGGCGCGCGCCACCGGATAATCTTCGTGGAAGCCGTAGCCGCCGAAGATTTGCACGGCTTCGTCCACGCAGAAGTCAACGGTCTCGCTGCCGTATATTTTGCTGATCGAGCTCTCGATCGCGTATTCCTCGAGCACCTGCATGGCCTGCTGCGATTTATCCGCCCCCGCCTCTTGCGACGCGACTGCGGCATCCACCATGCCCGCCGAGCGGAAGATCATGGATTCGACGGCAAAAATTCGGATCGCCATGTCGCCGAGCTTCGAACGAATCAGGCCAAACTCGCGGAGTTGCTTGCCAAATGCCGTGCGCTCCTTGGAATACTTCGACGAGGCCTCGAGCACCTTTTTCGAGCCGCCAAGGCAATAGGCGCCAAGAGAGAACCGGCCGACGTTCAGAGTGTTGAACGCAACAATGTGACCGCGACCGATGTCGTGCAGCAGATTTTCCTTCGGTACGGGGCAATTCTCGAAAAAAATCGGCACGGTCGAGCTGCCCTTGATACCCATTTTCTTTTCTTCCGCGCCCACCGAAAATCCCGGGTAACCGCGCTCCACGATGAAGCAGGAGAACTTTTCGCCGTCCACTTTGGCAAAGACGATATACACGTCCGCGAAGCCGCCGTTTGTGATCCACATCTTCTGGCCGTTCAAGATCCAGTTCTTGCCGTCGGGTGAGAGCACGGCGCGGGTGCGGGCGGCGAGTGCGTCCGAACCGGCTTGGGGCTCCGAGAGGCAGTAACACGAAATTAATTCGCCGCTCGCGATCTTCGGAAGGTATTGCTTCTTCTGTTCCGGCGTCCCGAAATAAACGATCGGAATCGTTCCGATACCTGCGTGGCCGCCGTGGGAGACTGCGAACGAAGCGTAAGCGGATAGCTTCTCCGCCAACACCGTCGCGGAGACTTTGTCGAGGCCTGCGCCACCGTAGGATTCCGGAATCGCGCCGCCGAGCAAGCCGAGTTCGCCGGCCTTCTTCAAAAGCTGCGCCATCAAGCCGTCTTTGTGTTGTTCGAGCTCTGGAATGACGGGCATCACTTCGTTGGCGACAAACTCTTCGGCGGTTTGGCCGATCAAGCGCTGGTCGTCGGAGAGATCCGCGGGAGTGAAAACATCCTCAGGCTGGCACGGCGTGATGAGGAACGCGCCTCCGCGCAACCGATTTTGAGCAACGGTAGAAGTGGCCATCGGATCTTCTCCTTCAGATGGTGCCGGGTCGGCAGGACAGGATAAGCGCCGTGAAGGGCAATCTTACAGCGAAGAGAAGTCGAGGGCAATCGGCCATAGGGACAGGGAGCGCGGATGAGTCGCGGCCAGGCGACACCTTCTCACTCCATTCGGAAACGGGCGAAACCGCTTCCGGGCGCGTCGAACGCCATTCTCCGCCTCGCGGCTTTTGGTTGCGGATTACAAAACACAATCGCGCGCTCTTCTGGATCACGATTCAAGGCGCCTCGGAGAGTTGGCGCGAGAATGGGCTGCCACACTCGGCCCGATGGTCGATTGAGCGCGACGCCAAAGACGATAGCAATCCGAGAGTGACTTCTCCGCGTTTTTCGCCTACAACTCGGACATGAAGTGGATCATCCGCATCGGAATCGTAACCGTCGGAATCCCCTCGCTCGCAATCGGGCTGCTAGTGCTCGCGAGATTTCGGCCTGGCCGCGGGCATGTTTCGAGCGCCATTGACATCAATCGGCCCGCCGCGGACGTGTTTCCGTGGATATCGCGGCCGGAGTTGATGGAGCAATGGATGGGAGGAGTCAGTGAGATCACCCGAATCGCGCCCACGGACGTTGCAAGGGTTGACGAGCGCGTTGGCGATCGTTTTCGCGCGGTTGAGATTGATAAGGATCAGACATCGCGGACGGATCTCGACATAACCGTGACTGAATTTGCGCCGAATCAGCGCTTCGGTCTTCAAATTGAATCGCTCGGAGACCCGGCAACCAGCTTCACGGAAAAAGCCGAGTACCGGCTGTCGGAAATGGGCGGAACAACGCACGTTGATTTCGAAGCGCAGACGACGTTTCACGACAAATTATCGCGCTCTTTTGAGCCGTTCATCACGTCGGCATCGCGGAAGAAATTCCAACATGACTTGGAGAGACTCAAAGCGCTCGTCGAAGCGGAACCTGCTACAGGAAGCCATTAATTTTCGAGAGATCGTGCCTTCTTTCAGGCGACGCGCTCAAGAATTCCCGTCGCGCCCATTCCGCCGCCAACGCACATCGTGACCAATCCGTAGCGCTGGTTGCGGCGCTCGAGCTCGCGCAAAATGGACGCCGTCAGCTTTGCGCCTGTGCAACCAAGGGGGTGGCCGAGCGCAATCGCTCCGCCATTGACGTTGACACGGCTCAGATCGAGGCCCGCGAGCTTCACCACTGCCAACGCCTGCGCCGCGAACGCTTCGTTCAACTCGATCACGTCAATATCCTGAAGCCGCAGCCCTGCCAGCTTGAGCGCCTTTGGAATTGCGAAGGCCGGGCCGACGCCCATTTCCTCCGGCGGACAGCCCGCGGTGGCGAAGGCGCGGAACCGTGCGATCGGCTCGATCTTCAGCGCGCGGGCGCGCTCGGCGCTCATCACCACGGTTGCGGCGGCGCCGTCACTCGTTTGCGAGCTGTTCCCTGCCGTAACCACGCCATGCGCGTGAAACGCAGGCCTCAATTTCGCGAGCGCTTCGAGCGACGTGTCCGAGCGTGGACCTTCATCGGTTTCGAATACGAGTTTCGTCGTTTTCGTGCGGTTTCCGTTCCCGGAGGAAACCTCGGTGAACGTAACCTCAACAGGCACGACTTCATCCTTGAATTTGCCGGCGGCAATGGCGGCGAGCGCCTTGTGATGGCTCGCCAGCGAAAATTGGTCCGCTTGCTCGCGCGTGATTTCGTATTTCTTCGAAACATTTTCGGCCGTCAATCCCATTCCGAGATAAGCGTCCGGGTAGTGATCCATGAGCCAGGGGTTCGGCGAAACTTTATTGCCACCCATGGGCACGAGGCTCATGGATTCGACGCCGCCCGCGACGATTACGTCGGCATGACCCGCCATGATTCTCTCCGCGCCGATTGCGATCGCTTGCAAACCGGAAGAGCAGAAGCGATTGATCGTCATGGCCGAAGTTTCAACGGGCAGGCCCGCGCGAAGCGACGCGATCCGCGCGACATTCATTCCCTGCTCGGCTTCGGGCATGGCGCATCCGAGAATCACGTCTTCGATTTCCTCGGGATCAAGCCCCTTGGCCCGGCTGATCGCCTCCTTGATGACGAGCGCCGCAAGGTCATCCGGACGAGTTGAACGCAGAGTGCCTTTCGGGGCCTTGCCGACCGCCGTCCGAACCGAACTGACAATCACTGCTTCGCGCATGTTTCACCTTCCGACTTGCCTCATCCCATATTGGATGCGTCGCGAGTGAAAAAGCAACAGCCCGCGGTATTTGGCGCCAAGCGGCCCATTGAGGTCCCGTGCACTGACGTAGAGCGCGGCGCGATCACTTTCGCGGAATGAATACGGCTACTGGCGGAGTGATCTTGTAGATCTTTGAGAAATCGCGTTCGTTGACCGCGAAACCAACGCGCTCGCGGGAGGTCACGTACAGCAACGGCTGGCCGACTGGCACGTCCATAAATGTCTTGGCGTACGGCAACGTGTACGGCTTGCCTTCGATTTTTACGGTGACTTTGTCGCCGACGTTGTAACCCAATTGTTTGAAGTCATCGCTGGAAATGTCCGTGAGAAGATTGCCGAAAGGATCATCGAGGCCGATCACCTGCCCGGTGATGCCCTTGGCGTCAATCGTCGAGACGGGGACACTCAAGCGAACGAGAGATTTGACATCAACTTCCGGCCCGACGAGAGTCCAATCTTCCCCCGCAGCAAGGTGGGCTCCAGATGGCGAAAAGATGTCGCGGCCGTGAAACGTCGAGGAAATTCCGGCGCCGATCATCCACGCGCGATTCGTGATCTCGCGCGCGGCTTCGAGTCCATCGCGATCCGCGACCGGGGTGATCAGGCCGTTATCGGGAAGATCGAAATACTGGCCCTTCTTCGACTTCACGATAACAGCTTTGCGCGAGGTGCCAACGCCTGGATCAACAACGACAACGAACACCGTATTCGCCGGATAGTAGGGCGTGACGGCGGCGAGGAATCGCGCGCCATCTTCGATTGAGAAAGGCGTGACCTGATGCGTGATGTCCATGATGCGGACGTCGGGAACAATCTGAAGCATCACCGCCTTGCAGATTGCGACGGCGTCGTTCGCCGTTCCGAAATCGGTCATGAAGACAATCGTTGAGTGCTGCGGAGCGGTTTGCGGCTGCGCCTCTCCCTTCGGTTTCGTTCCACAACCAGCCGCCAGCGAGCACGCAAGCAAAACCGCGATTGCGAGGTTTGACCCGATTTGCTTGAATTGAACTGTCACGTTGAATGAATGCTCGTCGATCTTTCTGTAAATCGCTGATAGACATGCCACAAAGAAATACCGAATTCTGGAAATGTACCCCCAGTGTTTGGCGAAATTATATCGGAAGGTTGCAGGACGCAAAACAAATTCTGGGGAATGTACTTTGCCCATGATCTTGGGCGGCGAGTTTTCCCGGTTCTAATTGCGCAGTGGCTTGCCGGTCTTCAGCGTGTGGGCGATGCGCTCTTGCGTCTTGCGCTCGCCGCACAAGCTCACGAACGCCTCGCGCTCGAGATCGAGAACGTATTGTTCGGAAACCGTCTGCGGCGAGGAGAGCCCGCCGCCGGCAAGAACGTTGGCCAGCTTGCGGGAGACGACGGCATCGTAATCAGTGATGTAATCCCCGCGCAGCATCATGTGAATCGCAAGCTTCGCGGCGGCGAGCATCTCTTCGCCGAGCACGCGGATCTGGGCAGGCGCGGGCGGGTGATAGCCCGTGCGCGCGAGCGCCAGCGCCGTCTCTTTGGCGTCGGCGACAAGACGATCGCGATTCAGGGCGATGAGATCCGAGCGTCGCAAATAGCCGAGCGACTTTGCCTCTTCGGCGCTCGTCGACACCTTCGCCATCGCGATATTTTCAAACACCGGCTTCAGCGCGTGAAACAAATCGAGGCTTTCGCCGCCCGCTGAATTCTCATTCGCGCGAATCATCATTTCCTTCGTGCCGCCGCCGCCGGGAATCAATCCGACGCCGGTCTCAACCAGGCCGATGTACGCCTCCGCCGCGGCGTGTATCTTTGCGCCGTGAAGGCCGATTTCGCAGCCGCCGCCGAGCGCCATGCCCTGCGGCGCGACGACGACAGGCCGGGGCGCGTACTTGACCGCCATGTTGACGCGCTGGAATTGGCTGACGGCGAAGTGAATGTCGTCCCATTCCTCTTCCTGCGCGCTGATGAGCAGCAACATGAGATTCGCCCCGACGGAAAAATTCGGCGCCTGGTTGGCGATGACCATGGCGTCGAATTCGTCTTCGAGGCGCTTGAGCCCGGCGTGAATCATCGCGACGATATCGCCGCCGATCGAGTTCATCTTCGCGTGAAACTCGCAGCACACCACGCCGTCGCCGAGATCGATCAGGCTCGCCCCTGCGTTTGACTGGACGGCCTTCGTTCGCTCTTTCACAGACTTCAGGATGGTCACGCCGGACGGCTCGGCCACCGGTTTCATCGCGGCGATGGATTGGTCGAAAAAGTTCGTCGTTCCTCGCTCCGACAGATAAAACGATTTCTTGCCGGACGCGAGCAGCCGCTCGACGAGCAACGGAACGAGCTTACCGTCACGCTCGAGCGTCTTGGCCATTCGCTCGACTCCAATCGCATCCCAAATCTCAAACGGCCCAAGCTCCCACGCGAAACCCCAGCGCATCGCACGATCGACGTCCACGATGCTATCCGCGATCTCGGGGACGCGGCGCGCAGCGTACGAGCACATTTCGCTGATGCTGCCCCACAGGAATCG
The DNA here is from genome assembly GCA_963838705.1 of uncultured Acidobacteriota bacterium. Taxonomy (GTDB): domain Bacteria; phylum Acidobacteriota; class Terriglobia; order Acidiferrales; family UBA7541; genus Palsa-147. Next base: position 1,534,094 of record CAWIRU010000009.1, read on the forward strand.
CGAAGCTTTATCGCCGCCTTGGCCATCGAGCGCTGGCGCAACAAGAGCGCGCAGCCGCTCGCGCGTATCTTCAATCGCTTTCCCTGCTTCGATCGAACCGAACCGCGCTTTCTGCTTCGGCCGGTACTCCATCTTCTGCCAATCGAGCGTCAAAATTTCGCGCTCGCCGCCTTTTCTCACGGACTGGTAGAAACCTTTGCCGGCTTTCTCGCCAAGCCAACCGCGCGAGATCACGTCTTCGATGACTGCGGGAACTTTGTACGCCTCGCGGGATTCGTCGTTTTTCGCGTTCTCGTAAATGTTTCGAACAACGTTGACGAGGATGTCGAGGCCGACGATATCCGCCGTGCGAAACGTCGCTGACTTCGGCCAGCCGACCGCCTGGCCAGTGCACGCATCCACTTCTTCGATCGTCATTCCAAGTTCGATCATCAGCCGCACGGCGTTGAGCATCGAATACGTGCCGATGCGATTCGCGATGAAATTCGGCGTGTCCTTCGCGATCACCACGCCCTTGCCGAGCCGGCGATCGCAGACCTCGTCGAGCGATTCGACCACTTCGGTATCCGTTTTCGGTCCGGGAATCAGCTCGACGAGCTTCATGTAGCGCGGCGGGTTGAAGAAATGCGTTCCCGCCCAATGCCGCTGGAAATCTTCCGAACGGCCTTCGGCCACGAGATGAATCGGCAAACCGGACGTGTTTGTCGAAACGATCGTGCCGGGCTTGCGATGCTGCTCGACGCGCTCAAGCAGATTCCGCTTAATCTCGAGATTCTCGGCGACAGCTTCGATAATCCAATCCACTTCTCCGCACCAGGCCAGATTGTCGTCGAAATTGCCGATGGTGACGAGGCGGGCGGTGTCGGTCGTGAAAAACGCCGCAGGTCGCCCTTTCTTCGCAGCTTCAAACCCCGCGCGAACGATGCGATTTCGGACGGAGGGATGTGCCAGCGTCAGGCCCTTCGCCTGTTCCTCGGGAGTCAGTTCGCGCGGAACGATATCGAGGAGGTAGCACGATATTCCTGCATTCGCGAGATGCGCCGCGATTCGCGAGCCCATGGTTCCGGCGCCAAGCACCGCGGCCTTTTCGATGCGTTTTTTCATTTCCCTATCCGAGGCAACGCTGGAGGTTACAAGACAGGTACTGCGCGGTCAACCGCAGACCCAAGCATCCCCGGTTTGAGTTACAGTGTCAAATAAAGTAGAAAACACCTATGGGCACAACAAAGAAATGGCTCGGATCCGCTGTGCGCGGACTGCGTTCCTTTGCGTACGGCGGCGAGTTCGGGCGGCCGCGCGTCGGTCTGGCTCTTGGCGGCGGCTTCGCGCGCGGAATCGCCCACATCGGCGTGCTGCGAGTTTTTGAAGAAGCCGGTATTCCCATTGATTGCCTCGCGGGAACGAGCGTGGGTGCGCTGATCGGCGCGGCCTACGCGAGCGGCGCAACTCTCGACGACATGGAGCGCCAGGGCTCCGAGACACGCTTCCGGGACTTCGGACGTTGGACGCTCTCGCGCATGGGAATGGCCTCGAACGAGCGCCTCGAGGATTTTCTGCACAAGTTCACGACTGCGCGGTACTTCGAAGAATTGAAGGTGCCGTTCGCAATTGTCGCCACGGATCTCGTCCGAGGCGAATCAGTTTACTTTACCGAAGGCGAGATCGGCATCGCCTTGCGGGCATCCTGCGCGTATCCCGGCTTGTTCCTGCCGGTTGAGCATCGCGGCCACTTCCTCGTAGACGGATTTTTGACCGACGCAGTTCCGACAAGAGCTGTCCGCGCGCTTGGCGCGAATATCGCGATCGGCGTCTACCTGGAGCCCGGCGAGCTGAAGGAAAAGCCGCGGAACACGATCGAGGTAATCGGGCGTTCCTTTTCAATCATTCAAGAGAGCCAGGACCCGCCCTGGCGTCATGCGGCGGACGTGGTGATCGAGCCCGACGTTCACGATGTTCTTTGGGATGGTTTCGTGGAAACGCCGCGTCTGGTCGCGGCTGGCGCCGCAGCGGCGCGCGCAGCGTTGCCGAAGATTCGCGCGGTGATTGCGCGACACATGCCGCCAGCTAGCTCAGATGCTGAACCCGCTCAATCTCGATAACTCCGCTCTGCGCGTGAAAGTCTCCGAAACCGTTTCTGAGAGAATCGGTGAGATTGCTTACCGTTTTCGCCGCCTTGCGTCAAAACGAAGGTGGGGAGTCGGATCTGTTTCGCGATGACCGCTGCAACGCCCCAGTCATTCGCCAAATTCGGTTCGGCTCCTCTTTTCTTGAAAATATCTCTGGGTTCACCCGATCTCAACACCGCTCCCGCGCAATAGTCGTGATTGCGTTCTGTTTTTATGACAAATATCGCTGCTTTCGTGAGAAAAGTCTGAGCGGAAGTCTGTGACGGATTGCACACGGTACGCGGGCGGTCGTCGCGCCGGCATCTTGCCGGCGGTTTCACGCCCAGACACGCCGCACAAGAACGCCGGCAAGATGCCGGCGCGACCATTGGGGCCTAAACTTCTCGGACTCCAACGCGAACAGCTTTTCCCTTGCTGATCCCTCGGCTGTTGAACCATTCCTCCAGCGCCTCGCCGAGCCGCTTCGGATCTACGCGTAATCCTGCTTCCATCCGCCCATCGCCGGTTGGAAGCGTATCGTCGAAATCCGCCGACCGCGTAAAGTTCCGCATGGCGAAACTATCGAGCCATTCGAGCGGGCACGGCCGCGTCTCGCCGCCTATTACGATATCAACCTGCAGTTTGCGCGCAAACATTATGAAAAAGTATAGCATTTGGCCCGTTCCGCATTCGCCAATCGCGGCCGTGCCCCTGCTTGCAATTCACATACTGCTGACCTAGACTGCACTCCTTCGATAAAATGGAGGTCTGCTTTGTCGAGCGCGAAGCAGACTGCCGGCTAACCACCTCCCGGCCCAAAGTCACGTGCTCAGGAGACCCCTTGTCGAGTCCCGTCGAGAGCTGGGTTGAAGAATCTGCCCGCCTCACTAAACCCGCAAAAATCGTCTGGTGCGACGGCTCGGCGCAGGAATATGCGCGCCTTGTGGACGAGATGCTGCGGGACGGCACATTTTCCCCGCTCAACGAGAAAACTTACCCGGGCTCCTATCTGCATCGCAGCGACCCAAGCGACGTAGCTCGGACCGAGCACCTCACTTACATCTGCTCGCGAGAAAAAATCGAGGCCGGCCCTACGAATAACTGGATGGCGCCTGCAGACGCCAAAAACATGGTCCGGCCACTCTTCGATGGCGCGATGAAGAACCGGACAATGTACGTGGTTCCATATATTCTTGGTCCGGCTGCATCTCCATATAGCCGGATCGGCGTCGAAATTACGGATAGCGCGTACGTTGTGGCCAGCATGCGCGTGATGTCGCGCATGGGCGGGATTGCACTCGATCGCCTCGGCAATTCCAGCGATTTCGTCCCCGGCCTGCATTCTCTCGGCGATTTGAAGCCTGACCGCCGCTTCGTTCTCCATTTCCCGGAAGAAAAACTTATCTGGAGCGTCGGCTCGGGATACGGGGGTAATGCGCTTCTCGGCAAGAAGTGCTTCGCGCTGAGAATTGCGAGCGTCATCGCGCGCGACCAGGGTTGGATGGCCGAGCACATGCTAATTCTCGGCCTCGAAGATCCGTCCGGCAAAGTCACCTACATGGGCGCGGCGTTTCCGAGCGCCTGCGGCAAGACGAATCTTTCCATGATGGTTTCGGCGCTCGAAAATCAGGGATATCGCGTCTGGACTCTAGGCGACGATATCGCTTGGATTCACATTGGTTCGGATGGCCAGCTCCGCGCCATCAATCCAGAAGCGGGATTTTTTGGCGTCGCGCCGGGTACCAACGCGAGAACGAATCCGAACGTGATGACGGCGATTCGAAAGAACACGATTTTCACAAACGTCGCGATGACCTCCGAAAATGAGCCGTGGTGGGAAGGCATTGACGGCACGCCACCCACAGGTCTGATCAATTGGAAAGGCCAAACCTACACAGGCGGGAAAGATCCCGCCGCACACCCGAATTCCAGATACACCGTCCCCGCGTCGCAAGCTCCTTCCATTTCGAAGGACTGGGAAAATCCGGAAGGCGTCCCGATTTCAGCGATGATCTTCGGCGGGCGCCGCGCGCGCGTTGCGCCGCTCGTCTACGAATCACGCAATTGGCAGCACGGCGTCTATGTGGGGGCGACGATGGCCTCGGAAACCACGGCCGCCGCGACGGGTGCCGTTGGTGTCACGCGCCGCGATCCGATGGCGATGCTCCCGTTCTGCGGATACAACATGGCTGATTACTTCGGTCACTGGCTGAAGATGGGACGGCGCGTCAAAAATCCGCCCAAGATTTTCCACGTGAACTGGTTTCGGCGCGACGCTGGTGGAAAATTCCTCTGGCCGGGATATGGAGACAACGTTCGCGTCTTGAAGTGGATGCTCGACCGGATCGAGGGCCACGCCGGCGCCGATGAAACTCCAATCGGCTACGTGCCTGCTCCCGGCTCGCTCACTCTCGAAGGATTGAACGTCTCGCGCGAGGCTCTTGAAGAGCTGCTCCGCGTCGATCCGATTGACTGGGCCACGGAAACCGAAGCGGCCGGCGCCTTTTTCGATAAGTTTGGCGACCGGCTCCCCGCCGAACTGCGCCAAGAGCACGAAAATCTCGTGCGCGAAACGCAGAAAGCCACCGTCGCACGCGAGTAGCCACGCTCGAAGACTTCCTGTTTCAAATTGTGAAGCTCGCCAAACTAAAGGGTGGATTGAATCTCGGCGTCTATCACTATGTGCGTCTGGGGAAAACCGTTGATGTCGAATGCCTCGCCGGCCTCGTTGGAAAAATGGAAGTAGCGGCTGATATGGTAATCCTCATCGAATGCGCTGAACAATTTTCCCGCATCCGCCTGCGACAAACCAAATTGCGCGATGGCGACGGGCCGACCGTAGCCGCCCGCGAGTGCCCGGTATTTTTCGACTGCTTCGCGCAATGTCACCGTCAAATCCAAACGTACGCGCCTGTCTCGCCATAAGGCAGATTCACGTAATAGAGATTTGCCTCGTGAATTCCTTCGAATGCATCGCTGATCTTTCGCGCTGCGTGCACCGCGCAGAGTTTGGTGCCGCGCGCGTTCACGATGGCGCCTGCGTCACCGAGATCAGCAACCTCTTCCCGCGAGAGCCAATCCCAAGTAGCCGGATACGAGCAGGTGGCGCAGACTCCGGGCTCGGCAGCAAGCCGCTTTTCGAGGGCCTCCCGAACTTCCGGCAAAATCCCGGCAGCCTTGAAATCAGGCGATGAAACGAAAAAATACTGCGAGAACGATTCTCCATCGGGCTCGATTCCAATCCCTCGGCCCGTGAATTCCTGGAATTCTCGCCGAAACACCTCCAGAAAACACTCCCGGCAAAGCGAAACCTCGGGCCGAACCGGCTCGCGGCGTCTCGCAGCCTTCCCTCTCAAGTAAAGGGTGTCGGGCACGAGCGAAGCCATCCACGGATGCCCCCGCTCGAGATGAACGCATTCGGCCGGCACTCCCTTTAAGCGAGCCCACCAATTCCGGCTGCTCGGCAAAAACCGGATCCCCGGATACGCCTCTTCGTGAGTGACGCGCGCTTCCCACATCGCCGACCGTATAGTAGCAGAAGCCGGCCGCGTCAAGGCCGCGCCGGAATTCCGCGGAGCCGGGCGCGTTTGTCACGCACGCCGGCTTCGGATATCATCAGTGCCTTCGCGGTTCAGCCATTCTGTTCGCTCGAGAAACTCGCGAGGCTCCAGGAGGAATCATGGCAATTGAAGTGGGCGCGGCAGCGCCGGATTTTGCGTTGAAGGACCAAAGCCAGAAGGAAGTAAAGCTCGCGGACTTCCGCGGGAAGCGCGTCGTGATTGTTTTTTATCCGCTCGATTGGAGCCCGGTCTGCACGAACGAGCACGCCTGCTTCGTCAACGATATGAAGCGATTCGAACTGCTCGACGCTCAAGTGCTCGGACTGTCGGTGGATAGCGTGTGGTCGCACAAAGCTTTCGCCGAGAAAATGGGCATTCACTATCCGCTGCTCGCCGACTTCAACCCGCGCGGCGCCGTTGCCGACAAATTCGGCGTATATCTGGCCGACAAGGGCATCACGGGCCGCGCCACTGCCATCATCGATCGCGCCGGGAAGATCGCGTGGTTCAAGCAGTACGACATTCCGACTGTCCCGGATGTGAATGAAGTTGCGGACGCCCTCGCCAAGGTGAGTTGACCGGCGATTCTCGAGGCTGGCGAATCGCCTGGGCCGGCGCTCGCTATCGGGAAGATGTCGGCGCGCTTGGCTGCGAAAACGTCCGGATGTAATCCACAAGCACCCAGCGCTCGTCCTCCGACAATTTTTTTTCAAAGCTCGGCATCGGTTTGCGGCCGACGGTGATCTTCCAATAGAGTTCGCCGTCGGTCATTTTCTTCATCACGTCAGTGTCGGTGAAATCCGCAGGCTTCACCTTGTATTTCCAAGCTTCGCTTCCCTTTCCGTTGCCCGTATCGCCGTGGCAATTCGCGCATTTCTCCTGATAAACCGCTTTACCGGCCGCGATGAAACTCGGGTCTTGCGGAAGGGGATTCGCCAGCGTTTTCGCTTCGGGCGGCACGTTCCAATCCGACCCTGAGTTCCCAAAAATGAATGCGGCAAGAGCTGCCACGAGAAGGACGCCGATAACGGCGAGGAGAATTCGCGCGCGTTTTTGCCGTACTTTAATTGCGTTGGGTTCTGCCGGATTCATTTTCTGCGGGTATCGTCAAGAGCTGGATTTCTCACGAGCATTGACGCGCGCAAATGCCTCGCGCAGCACAGTCTGAATTTTCCCACACTCAGGCTTGCCCGGAGAAGATCGAATAGAGGAGCCACGCGTTCATCGCGAGGATCACGGCGGTGGTTATGAAGGAGAGGAAGTTTGTAAGCGGCCGGTTTGCGTGCGTTCCCATAAGGTTATGGCGCCGCGTCAAAATCAACAGCGGAATCATGGCGAACGGCAGGCAGAAGCTCAGAACGGCCTGGCTCAGGATGAGTGTTTTCAGCGGATCGAGGCCCCACGCGATTACGAGAATCGCTGGGATCATCGTCACCACGCGGCGAAGAAAGATGCTGATGCGAATGTTCAGAAAGCCCTGGAGAATCACCTGGCCAGCCATCGTCCCGACGCTCGACGACGAAAGACCTGACGCGAGCAACGCAACGGCAAACGCAATTCCGGCAAAACGGCCGAGCAGCGGCGCGAGCGTGCTATGCGCCGCCTCGATGGAATAAACCGAAAGGCCGTGGCCGAAAAATACCGCTGCGGCCATGATCAGCATCGCGGTGTTGATCAACCACGCGCCGTTCATCGCAAGAAGAACATCCAGCAATTCCATCTTCCTGTGATGATGCTCCTCGCGGTCAGCCGCCTCGCGGCGCGGCAAAACCAGTGCGGAATGGAGGTAGATGACGTGCGGCATCACGGTTGCGCCCAACATCGAAACGGCGATGTAGATCGAAGACGATTGGACATGGGGAACGATAATGCCCTGCGCGATTTCGCCCCAGTGCGGCTTGCTTAAGAACACTTCGTAGGCGTACGCGAGGCCGATCACGGCGACGAAGCCCATGATGACGCGTTCGAGCCACTGAAATCCGGCTTGCTCGAACATCAGGATAAGCATCACGACGACGCCGGTCAGCAACGCCGCAGGCAACATTCGAATTCCGAAGAGAAGATTGAATCCGAGAGCCGCACCCAAGAATTCAGCGAGATCGGTGGCCATCGCGGCAATTTCCGCGGCGATCCACAATCCGAGCGTTACTGGCTTCGAAAACTCTGAGCGGCAATTCTCGGGCAGCGTTCTTCCCGTCGCGATTCCCAACTTCGCGGCCAGGTACTGTACCAAAATGGCCATCGCATTCGACCACAGCAACACCCACAGGAGTTTGTATCCGAATCGCGCGCCGCCTTCGATATTGGTGGCAAAATTGCCCGGGTCCATGTACGCGACGGAAGCGACAAATGCGGGACCGACGAACCACCAGGCTTCGCGCGGCCGGCGCGAGACACTCCCGTCCGATGGCGTCGTAACCGGCGCGGAATCGGCGAGCGGACCCGAAATAAATTCCGAAATTCGTCCGAGATTCATGGGTTAACTATGCTGAACTTCCGATATAAACTACACTTAACATGTTCGCAAGTCAACGGTACCGCCGACAGAGTCCGCGAAAGGAACACCGAGTCTCGTTTCAAAGCGGTGCTTTGTTATAGTGGGCTGGCGCAAATTCTGGAGGAGACAATGCCGGAAGAACAAAAACAGGTACAAATCAAAGCGGACGAGAAGGAATTACTCGGACAATACTCGAACCTGGTGATGATTCACCACAATGCCGAGGAGTTTACCCTGAACTTCATTTATCTGTTCCCGAGTGTGCCGCAAGGCAAGCTTGTTTCGAGCTTGATCGTGAGTCCCGGCCACGCCAAACGCTTGATGCGCGCGCTTCAGGAGAACGTGACGCGCTACGAAGCGCAGTTCGGCACAATTCCGGAAGGCTCTGCGCCGGTCCCCGCGCCCACCGTTGGATTTGTCCAATAGGAAGAAGTAGCGGAGAGGTGCGGCGCGCCGCGGAGACTAGGCGGTCGCTCGATTCCCGACGACCCACGCGCCGTCCGGTTCAAGAAACTCGACGCCCACGGCATACCCGGCGCTCGGAATTGACTCGCAGTATGCGACTCGGGCCACGCTGTGAAAAGTGCCAGTCATCGTCGCAACGATGAGCCGGTCGTCCAGCCGCCAGCGGCGCGACGTCACGATGCGGGCGCCTCGGGAACTGACGTTTTCCGTGAACGTCGTTTCGATTCCCGGCAAATCCACATGACCTGAGATCCGCACGCCGACTTCCATCGGGACGCGTCTCTCGACACGTGGTGCGCCGTATTCCTTTGACCGTCGCAGTCGAAGCGGCATCCTCAATCTCCCAAGTTTCTACGTGGTCCCGTGCCCCGCCGCGAAGCGCATGTGACGCACGCCCCTGTGGTCATGCAGCTTCATGTCGTACAAGTTGTGATCCGCCACCGAAAGCAGCCGCTCGATTGACGTTCCATCCCGCGGATAGACGGCAACGCCAACGCTGACCGAAATGACCGGCTTCTCGCCGTCGTTGCTCACGCGCTCGCAGATTCGAGCCGCAGCCTGCAGCGCTTCTTCTTCCCCGGCTTCGGGAAGAACCAGCGCGAATTCGTCGCCGCCATAGCGCGCTGCCGTATCCGAGGCGCGGCAATAGTTTCGAAGGACGTATCCGACGCGCTGAATCGCGCGGCTTCCCACCAGGTGCCCGAGACGGTCGTTGATCTTCTTCAAGCCGTCCAGATCAAGAAGCAATACGGAAAACCGGCGGCCAGTGCGGCCGGATCGTTGGAGCTCGCCATCGAGCACTTCGATCAGTCTGCGGTGATTCGCGAGGCCCGTCAGCGAATCGCTTTTTGCCAAACGGCTCACCTCGTCGAACAAATGCGCGTTCTCGATCAGAGTCCCGCCGAGGACGATCGCGTAGCTCGCGACCATCAGAAAGTGCGACAGAATGTAGGGAGCGTCGAGGGGCGATTGAGACTCGCTCGCCGCCAGGTGGCAGGCCACATTCAGGACAGCCGCGAAATAGAGAGACCGATCGAACGCCGACTCAACCCTGTTCAAGCGCCAGCTGTACCCAAACGCCGAAATGAGGAACAGCGCCGCGAGCATCAGATCCCATGGCCGGGGCAGAACGGAATCCGTGTGGATGCGCATCGGCGGAACTGTGAAATAAATCACGCTGATCAGGTAGGCCACGCCGCCCACCAGAAGCGTGGCGGCGGCAATTTCGCGGCCTGCGTCGCGTGCTATCGGCTTCTTCCGCTCAACCCCGAGGGCCGCGATCAACAGAACCGCCAGAAGCGTTCGTCCGGCCATCCACGCGAGTGAGACGTGCAGCGGACCGCTCGGCACCTGGTACGCTTCGCGATAGGCTGTCATTGCCGTGGCAGCTTCGATTAGGGCCGCAAGGACGAATCCAAACGCCAGGATCAGGCTGACGCGGTCGTGGGTTCCCCGGAATCGCACCAGAGCGTTCGCTGCAAACGTGAAGGCGATCAGCCCTCCAGCCATTTGCAGATAGGTATCCAGGAGCAAATCCGAGCGGTATGGCGAAAATCGGAGGGTCCATACGACAAAGAAAAAGGCGCCCGCGCCGAGAGCCCACAGAATGGACACGCGGAAACGGTGGACGGCAGCCCAGAAGAATGACGACTTGCCCACATCCCCCCCGAAAGACTTCCTACCCGACCCATGTAGGAGCACGCTGTGTGCCGTTCGTCTAGTACGTATAGTACTGTTGAAGGTGCTACAAACAGGGTATATAGGTTTCTTGGAATTCGCAAAGTAGAACTTAAGTCCTACGAAGAAACTGCGGTAGGAGTAAAAATGTTACACTGGAGAACGGTTGGAGCTAGCCGAAGAGCGGCGCTAACGCCGATGCGCACCGACCGGAGAACCCTGCCTACTTTAGCAGGGTGCCGGGATCCGGTGGGTTCTGCTGATCTTCCTTTTTCACCGCAGCTTCGGCAGCCGCGAAGCCAATTTTGCTGTGAGTCCCGTCGCAAAAGGGTTTGTTGACGCTCCCTCCGCACCGGCAGAGTGAAAAGGCAGTCTTGCCCGTCAGGTCGTACTTGTTTCCGTCCGCGTCCACCAACTCGATGCTGCCTTCCGGCGCTTCCACTCTGAACGGGCCATTCTTGCGCGCCGTGATCTTCACTTCTGCCATAGGTCTCTCCTTGAGATGAATCAGTATTTCGGAACGGAGGGGTCCACTTCATCCGACCACGCCAGGATCCCGCCCTTCAGGTTCAAAATCTTCTTGAATCCCGCTTTGCGCAAGAATTCGGCGGCCTCGGCCGAGCGCTTTCCGCTGCGGCAGTGGGCGACGATCTCGCGTGCGCTATCAAGTTCGTTCACGCGCCGCGAGAGGTCGCCGAGCGGGATGAGATGCCCGCCGATGTTGCAAATCTGATATTCGTGCGGCTCGCGCACGTCAAGAATGTAGAGATCGTCTCCGCGGTCGAGACGCGCTTTGAGCTCGCGGGGCGTGATTTCGGGAACGGATGTCTGCGGCGCGGGCGCTTCTTCGCCGCGAATGCCGCAAAATTCGGCATAGTCAATCAACTTCGTAATGGTCGGATGCGTCCCGCAAACGGGGCAATCCTGGTTCTTGCGAAGCTTCAGCTCACGAAATTTCATACCGAGCGCGTCGAACAGCAATAATCGTCCGACGAGCGGATCGCCGCTTTTCAAGATCAGCTTCAAAGTTTCCATCGCCTGGATGGATCCAATGATTCCGGGGAGCACGCCAAGTACGCCGCCTTCCGCGCACGACGGTACCAGTCCCGGCGGAGGCGGTTCGGGATAAAGGCAGCGGTAGCACGGCCCGCCCGGATATCCAAAGATACTGGCCTGTCCCTCAAATCGGAATATTGAGCCGTAAACATTGGGTTTGCCAAGCAGCACGCAAGCGTCATTGACGAGATAGCGCGTCGGAAAATTGTCTGTGCCATCCACGATGATGTCGTAGTCGCGGAATATTTCGAGCGCGTTCTCGCTCGTCAATTGCGTTTCATAGCTCTTGATTTGAATTTCAGGATTCAGATTTCCAAGCCGCTCGGCCGCCGCCTCGATCTTCGGCCTGCCCACGTCGCGCGTACCGAAAGCCACCTGGCGTTGCAGATTCGTGAAATCAACTTTATCGAAATCCACAATTCCGAGCGTGCCGACTCCCGCCGCGGCGAGATACAAACCAAGCGGCGCCCCAAGCCCGCCCGTTCCCACGAGCAACACGCGCGCCCGCTTCAGCTTGAGCTGCCCCTCCATGCCAACTTCGGGCATGATGAGATGGCGGCTATATCGAAGGATCTCTTCCTTCGAAAGCGTAACGTCGCTTCCCTTCGCTGGGGTCGCCGGATTCACCGTTTTCGTTGCCATGTTTCAGCTCTCCAAATCATTAACTCTGCGCGCCGCCGGCGATTGACGGAACGATGCTAATCGTGTCGCCGTCATTCACCTGAGTCTTGTCTTTCTGCAAATAGCGGATGTCTTCGTCATTCAAGTAGACGTTCACAAAACTCCGAAGCCTTCCGTCATCAGCGTACAGATGCTTGCGCAGATCCGCGTATTGCGAAGTCAGCGCGGCCAATGCCTCGCCGACCGTTCCTGCCTGCAGTTCGACGATATCTTTCTTCCCCACATACGCCCGCAGAGGCGTCGGGATCGTGATCTTGACTGCCATTCTGTCTCCCCTCCGCTAAATCGAGATCGTGCAAATCCGTTCATTCGGCGCCGCCGAGCGACACAGTCTCAATCGCCTCGGCGTCATAACTTGCGCGGTCGTCGGCAAGCCGCCAGGAATTCATGTCCTTCGGTTCGCGCGATTGCACGCTGATAATCACATAGCTATACCACGGCCACGCATGCTCCCGGTCGAATTCACTCGGCCGGGCTGGAGCGTCAGGATGCGAATGATACCATCCGAGCAGCTCGAGCCCGTACCGCTGCGCTGCCGCTTCCGCATCGCGAACGTCCTCGGGCGTGATCGAGAACCGGTTCCGGGGCGAATCGTCCCGCTGGTTCTTTAGCGCCAAGATTTCAATTACATCGCGATGACCGTTTTGTTCGGAACCAAAGAGAGCGCCGCAGCATTCGTTGGGATACGCCTCGGCTCCTTGGTTGCGGATGCGGATGGCCACCTGTTCGCGAATTCTCAGCATGGCTCGATTCAACTCTCGTCCCAGAAGCGCTCGCTCAAATATTTGTCGCCCGAATCCGGAAATACCGTGACGATGACGGCCCGCTCTCCGGGCGCCAACCGCCGCGCGATTTCAAAGCAGCCGCACATAGCCGCGCCGGAGCTGATGCCGACGAGCAGCCCTTCTTCACGCGCCAGGCGCTTCACCATCGCGTAAGCCGCTTCGGTCGAAATCAAAAAATTCTCATCCGCCACCGACGCGTCGTAAATCTCCGGCACGATCGCCGCCGGCATGTACTTCATCCCTTCGAGCCCATGAAACGCGGAGTCCGGCTGAAAACTGATCACTCGAATTGCTGGATTGAATTTTTTCAGTCTTCGTGCGGTTCCTATGAACGTGCCGCTCGTCCCCAGCGCAGCTCCGAAATGCGTCACGCGCCCGCGCGTCTGGTCCCAAATTTCGGGAGCCGTCGTCGCCTCATGCGCCCGCACATTTTCCGGATTGCTGTACTGATCGGGATAAAAATATTTTGACGGATCGCCAGCGTAGATTTCGCGCACGCGGCGAATCGCGCCATCCGATCCTTCTTCCGCCGGCGTGATCACCAACTCGGCGCCGTACGCGGCGAGAATGCGTTTCCGCTCGAGCGAAGCGTTGGCCGGCAGGCAAAGTTTCACGCGATAGCCCTTCGCTGCGCCGATCATCGCGTAGGCGATGCCGGTATTCCCGCTCGTCGAATCGAGAATCGTTTTCCCGGCCGAAAGCGCACCGCGGCGTTCGCCTTCAAGGATCATGCGAAGCGCCGCGCGATCCTTTACGGACCCGCCTGGATTGAACCACTCCGCTTTGGCATGAAATTCGACCCCGCGAAACTCGCGTCCCACTCGACGTAATTGCAGAAGCGGCGTGTTCCCGATGCAATCGAGCAAGTTCTCGCGCGTCACGCGTTGAAATACGGGCGGCACCTCCGCGAGCACCGAATTCTTGATTTCTCCCACCGACACCTCTGGAGCCGCACCGTAGATATTGGCTTTGCCCGCTCTCTAGAAGAATCAGATGCGCCGAATGCCGCCTCGATTCAGGCCCATCGCTGATGCACAAGCATCGTTAGGGCTTAGCAGAGGCAGCGCTCCGGGCGGCCGATCTTCAGGCCAGAGCCGGTCCATTTTAGACTTTACAGGGGGGCGTTCGGATTCATATTCTGGAGGCCTATGTGGTACGTCTATGCAGCCTTCACGGAAAATAACGTCGCGAAGCTGCCGGCATTCGGCTTCACGCTCAGCAGCACGCGCGGCGTCATGCGAATCGAAAAATACGGCTGCGGAGCCGAACTGCGTCGCGGCAACGATAACAACTACCACATGACTGAGCTTCCGACGATCATGCTTAACGGACAGTTCACCGTGCTCTGGGATGCAGGTTATCAGAAATTTCTATTAACGCACGAAGAGCACAAATTTCCGGCGCACCGCGCACAGCTTGTCAACCTGCGAAAGTTTAACGAAGAATTGCGGACCGCGCTCGGAGTCCCCACGTACTACAACGAAGCACTCGGCTCTACCTGCCAATTTAGCGTCTACGACCGCGTGAAAGGACGTCCGGGCGCCAATCCGGATGAGACCGTCGGCGCGGTGGATTCACTCGAAGACGACTGAGCCGCTAACTGCGTCCTGCATTCCCGAGCTTGCGGCGAAAATCTTCCGGATCGATCTTGTGGCGAGCGGCTTCGCGCGAACCGATGAAGATAACCGGCACATCGTCTGTGTAACGCCGCTGCAAGACGGGATCGCGATCGATATCAATTTCGCGAAGACGAGCGCCGAGTTCTTTGAGGATCGGCTCCATCACGAATTTCGCCGAGTCGCATAGGTGGCATCCTTGGCGCGTATAAAGCGTTACATCCTTGCCGCCAGCAACGGCAATTCTTCCGTCTTCCGTCCGCTCGAAAAAATCGCCGCCTTCCGCCGATCGCAGCATTCCTACGCCGACGAGTTCGGCCACAGCGTCGAGGATCTCTTCATGCTGCTCGGGTGATTTGCCTCCGGCCATTTCGAAGAAAGCGTGAAGATCGAGAGAATCGCGCTCGAGTTCGTCGTACAGCGAGAGAATCTTCGTGGAGATGTCTTTCATCGTCGGCTCCGGAACATTGCTGGGGCAGGGCTGAAACTAGTGTATCAAGGCCGGATGGTGTAGTAGCGCTGAAACGGTCCGATATAGGGATGAAACGCGCGCGAACGGAACAGCTCGGAGATCTGCCGGATGTGGCCCAAATCGTGGAAGGCCCACTCGTTCATCAGCTGATGGATCGTAACCTTGCCGATCGAAGAGTGAATTCCTGAGCGCGACGCCACGCCCGCCGGAATGTAGCGGAGGTACGAAAGGCTGCGATCCCGCTCGTGGCAGAAGAGATGCAGATTCTCGCGGGCCATTCGCGTTGAGTAGCGGCCCGCGGCGTATGCGGCGTTCTGATCGTAAGCTTCGAGTTGCGGCGAATCGCTCTCGACCATCTTCTGGATGCGCTCGCGAAATCCCACCACTTCAACTTCGGCGAGATGAGCGAGCACTTCGCTGATTGACCACCGCTCCATCGACGGTTTCCAGTGCAACTCCTCGTCGTTGGCGATGTGCACGATTTTTTCGATTATGATCGGAGTCTGCTCGAGAACGGTGAGTCCGGGCAGCGCGTCTTCGTTGTGTTTGGGAGACATATTCTCCTCGCGACGATTTCTTTCCTTATACCGCACCCGTGGGGTTTTGTCGAAATGGCCGCGCTTGAGCGGTTGGCCGCCGCGTGGTACACCCTGAACGGACGTGGATTTACTTTCATTCCAGATTGTTCGGAGGAGGCTTGCTTGGCCGACGTCGTGGTTCTCGTAGACGACCTGTTTTTTCAATCCAAAATTGTTGAGACGGCGCGGCTCACGGGCATCTCGCTGGCAATTTGCGGCACCGGAGACGCGTTCATCGCGACAGTCGAGCGCGAACACCCGAAGCTGGCTATCGTGGATCTGAACGCGCGCGCCGACGCCCTCGACGCTCTCGAGCGGCTGCGCGCTTCAGGCAACCAGACGCCGCTCATCGGCTATCTCTCCCATGTGCAGACGGAACTCGCCGAACATGCCAGGGCTGCGGGCTGCAACGACGTAATGCCGCGCTCGAAATTCACGGTGAATCTCGCAGCTATTTTGTCTGGAGCCAAGATTTGAAGAAAGCAAAGCGATTCCTGCGGCGGGCGAGAGCCCCGTTACTCGCATTCATCGCCCTGTTGCTTCCCATTTGCGCCGCTGCGCAGGCCGCGCAGGAGGCCGATCCTTCCGCCGCGCTCGTCTCTGCCCTCACGGCCGCTTGCAAGCACGACGAGATTCAATTTGCGAATTTTCTCACCGCCGACAATGCGACGTCGTTCCGCGCGCTCCCTCTCGACCAACGCTCCGCGATTCTGAAACGATTCTCGCTCACCGACGATGCGGGCCGCCCGCTCCTCTCGACAGATCAAAGCGGGCACTCGATCCTGCGATGTCAAGTAGCCGGAGCAACCGCCGAATTTCGCTTCGGCTCACCGCGTACCGAGGAGAATCTCGCGTTCATTCCTTTGCAGACCGCGGACGGAGACATTGCTGACATCGGCATGGTGCGCGAATCGAGCGGATGGAAAATCATCTCCGTCGGCCTCATGCTCTTCGACATCCGGCAGCTTGCAGGACGGTGGGCGGAGCAGGAAACGGAAAACCGCGAAGACGACGCGATTCATTCGATGCGCGATCTCCAGACCGTGATCGGCACCTATCAACGCGCGTTTGACGAACTGCCCGAATCTCTTCAGCGACTCGGTCCAGCGCCAAAAAATCAAGTCTCGCCGGAACAGGCAAATCTGATCGGCGCGCAATTGGCGTCCGGGACGCAAAACGGCTACCGCTTCCGCTACAGGATTGTGACCGGCCCTGACGGAAATCCGTCCGGCTTCGAAATTACGGCAACGCCCGAAACCTACGGAAAAAGCGGAAAGCGCTCGTTCTTCCTCGATGCGGCCGGCAAGTTCCACGCCGCGGATAAACATGGCGACACCGCGACAGCCGACGATCCAGTCTTGCCGGCAGAAACTCAGAATTGAATCGAACGAGGCCCGCAAATCGCATTTGCGGCCTGGGCTGGCATTTTCACGCGACGATTTCGCTGCGAGCGCGCAAATCTCAGGTATACAATCCGCGATACACCCATGCCGGCTGAAACCGTCCTTGCCCTTCAATCTCCCGAATCGGCGGTTCGCGACGCGAATCGGCGATACTATTCGGCTTTCGAATCGCTCGACATCACCCAGATGGACGAAATATGGGCCCACGACGACTGGGTGCAATGCGTCCATCCCGGGTGGGACTTGCTGCTCGGTTGGGCCGAAGTACGCGAGAGCTGGGTGCGAATCTTTTCGAATACGCGCCGCACAAAAATCGCGCTGGGCGCGATCTTGGTGCACGTCGAAGGCAATACCGGCTGGGTGGCGTGCACCGAGCAGGTGATGAGCGCGTATTCCGACGGAATTGACGAGGCGCTCACGCAAGCGACGAATATATTCCTGCACCAGGACGGAAAATGGCGCATCGTCGCGCACCACGCCTCGCCGCTGCCTTCCGGGCCGAAGGCAACCGTTCAGTAACTCTTGCCGCGAATCCGAAAAGGCGTTGCCGCGTTTATACTGTACTCGTGAGCCGAGCCCGTCTCCAGTCCGCGCGAAATTACCGGCAGTTTGAAGGTCGTCGTCATTCCGGACAAAGCTACGCGCGCTTCCCTCTGCTCGCGTTCGTCGTTTGCATCTGCGTGACCTGCGTCCCGGTGAAGGCAACCGCGCAAAGCCCCGTGCCATTGCAGGGCTCGTCCTCGACGGTCCCGAAGCCGGAAGATGAATCCGAAGTTCCGCGACCGGTATTCGAACTCCATAGCGGATTCTGGCTCAATCTTCACCATTTCCTTTACGAGCAGGCGCGCTTGCGCGACCAGGAAACCACCAGCCGCGGCAAGGTGGGTGGACCTGCGCAGGATTCCCGCGCAGCGGAGAACCGTGGCGCTGATTCTCCGGCCTGGCAAGCGGCGGTCAACTATTACGCGAAAAATCTCGCGCGCCGCGATCTCCTGATCGACGAGGAAATGGTCCTGATCAACAATCGGCTCGCGGATCTCGAGACCTGCGCCGATTTGACGGGCCTGTCGTCCACGACGTGTATGTCGGGATTGCCGCAGCCGCTCATCGGAGCGCTCGAGGAGGCCGCGCCGGTCTATCGCCAGCGCTGGTGGCCCGAGCATGACCGCAAAAATCGCGCGTGGATTTCGAGTGTGGCGCCTCTGATCCGGCGCACGGGTCTTCCGCTGGCGCAGGAACTAGCGGTTGTCTATCACGCGCAATGGCAGAGCGATCCGATCCGCGTGGATGTATCCGAATACGCCGGGCCGTTTGGCGCATATACGTCGCTCGACCCGACCCATATCACTGTGTCGAGCACCGACCCGCGGAATCAGGGCCTCGCTGGGTTCGAAATTCTCTTTCACGAATCGTCGCACGCTCTCGCCACCACCGTGCAGGACGCCATCGTCAACGCTTGCCACGATCGCGACATTCCGATTCCGCGCGATCTCTGGCACGCGCTTCTGTTCTACACAACCGGCGAAGTCGTTCGGCGCGCCGTGGCCGAGGGCAAACTCAACTATCCGGCATCGGCGCCTCGTAAAACTCCGGCATCGTATACGCCCTACGCCTACCGCAACGGACTTTACACGCGCGGGTGGGAGAATTATCAACGCGTCCTCGAAACGTACTGGCAGCCTTATCTGGATGGCAAGACGGACTTCAACCATTCGATAAACGCGGTCGTCTCTGCGCTCTGAGGCGGGACGTATTCGAAGCGCCGGCATCTCGCCGCCGATTTTGGATAGCTCGCGCCGGCCGGAAAATCACCGGCCTGATGTGAGCGCGTCGCAGCTTTAGATCAAAGGACACTCTCGATGAAAATTGCGGAATCGGTTCTCGCGATCGCCACTCTTCAAATCATCGCCGTTATCGCCATCGGCTCGCCGCTTCACGCGCAGGTGACTATCCCGGAGGCTCACGCCCGACAAGTTCTGGATCAAATGGTAGCTGGGAAATTCGACGACATCGAATCGCAGTACGACCCGGCAATGAAGTCAGCTCTGCCAGCCGGGAAGCTCTCGGAGTTCTGGCAGAAACTCAACGATCAAGTCGGCTCGCTTAAAAAAATTACCGACGCGAGTACCAAGGCGGTCGGAGGCTATCAAGTCGTGACGCTGGTTTGCGATTTCCAGCAAGCCACGCTCGACACCGTAATCAGTTTTACGTCCGACGGTCACATCGGTGGCATTCGCTTCGTGCCCCATCATCCAAAGGAACTTTGGACCGCGCCTGCTTATGCAAAGCCCGATTCGTTTCACGAACAATCCGTCACGGTGAAATCGGGCCACTGGGAATTGCCGGGAACGCTCACTGTGCCTGCCGGCGACGGTCCGTTTCCGGCGGTCGTGCTCGTGCACGGTTCTGGGCCGCACGACGAAGACGAGTCGATCGGACCGAACGCTACGTTTAAAGATCTCGCCTGGGGCCTCGCCACGAAAGGCGTTGCAGTTCTCAGATACACGAAGCGGACCAAGAAGTACGGCGCGAAAGCCGGCGACGACCCAAACACATTCACCGTTAACGACGAAGTCATAAACGACGCGCGCGCGGCAGTGGATTTGGCCGCGCACCAGCCCAAAATCGATGCGAAACGCGTCTATGTTCTTGGGCACAGTTGGGGCGGCTATCTCGCTCCACGAATTGCGGCTGGCGATCCGCAAGTGGCTGGGATCATCGTCTTCGCGGGATCGGCGCGGCCGCTGGAAAAATTGATCGTCGAACAGTTGCAATATTTCTCGACGCTGCCTGGCGGATCCTCCGAACAGCTTCAGAAGCAAATCTCGGCCGCGGAGTTGACCGAAAAGCAAATCGAGAATCCTGAACTCAAGAGCGGCGAAATGATTGATCTCATGGGCGCGAAGGTTGCTTCTTCGTACTTCGTTGATCTTCGCAATTACGATCCGCCGGCGGTAGCGGCCAAACTGGCGATTCCAACTCTCGTTTTGCAGGGCGGTAGGGACTATCAAGTTCGCGACGCTGACTTTGACCTATGGAAAAAATCGCTCGAAGGAAAACCTTTGGTTGAGTTCAAGTACTATAAGGACTTGAACCACCTATTCGAGACGGGGAAAGGCATGGCCACGCCCAGCGAGTACGACGATCCGGGCCACGTTGCGGATCCTGTCGTCGCGGATATCGCGGCCTGGATTTTGGCAAACGGAAAAACAAAGTGAGCGCAGCATCCGAAAAGGCAGTGCCAAAACGAATCACGCAGCGGGATGGCACCTCCACGAATTCAGATGAAATCTGATGCGCTAGCGACCCGGGTTGAAGTGTGCTATCCTCCGTTTCGAAGTTGCGGCAGTTCACCGGGCGAACGTCTCCCCCGGGCGGGAATCCAAGCGCAAGAGAACTGCGCCGTAGTATCGCTTGACCCTCAGCGGGTTGCGCCCAGAGCGACTCGCGGGAGCCGAGGCAAATGTCCACTAAGCCCGCCATGACTCAGACCGCCGAGATTCAGCTCGCCCATTCCCCGGATAGCGACGACGCTTTCATGTTCTATGCGCTCGCAACGGGCAAAGTGCGCATCCCGGGCGTCAAATTCAATCACGTACTCTGCGATATTGAATCGCTGAACCGCGCCGCCGAGAAAGAAGTCTACGACGTCACCGCGGTCAGCTTCTACGGCTATTCGTTTATCGCGGACAAGTACGTGCTGCTCGATTGTGGCGCGAGTTTTGGCGAAGGCTACGGTCCAATCGTCGTCGCCGCGCATCCGATTAAGAAAGACGATTTGAAAGGCCGGCGAATCGCGATTCCTGGCGAGCGCACGACGAGTTATTTGGCGCTGAAGCTATTCGAGCCCGATGTTGACACCGTCACAATGCCGTTCGACAAGATCCTCGATGCTGTCGCTGCGAAGGAAGTTGATGCGGGATTGCTGATCCACGAGGGTCAGCTGATTTATTCTCAGCTCGGGCTGAATCGCGTCGTGGACCTCGGGCAGTGGTGGCACGAGGAAACCGGATTGCCCTTGCCGCTCGGTGCGAACGCAATCCGCCGCAGCTTGAATGCGTCGCTCGGGCGCGATGTCGAACGCGTCATTCGCGAAAGCGTTTCCTACGCCCTAGAGCATCGCGAGCCGGCACTGAACTACGCCCTACAATTCGCGCGCGATATGGACCCGGCGATGGCCGATCGCTTTATCGGGATGTATGTGAATCGCTGGACGCTCGATTACGGCGAAGAAGGACGTCGTGCCGTTCGCGAGCTTCTCGGCCGGGGCGCGGCCGTCGGGCTGGTTCCTCCGGCGTTCAAGATCGAATTCCTATCCGAAGCAGCCTAAAGCGCTAAATTCTAAACTTTCTTCGTCACCCTTGTATGCTTGACCTCACGCGCAAGCCTGCATAAACTCCGTCTCCTAGTACTCCTATGCCGAGAAAGCTACTATTCTTTGCCAGTCTGACCGCGGCCTCATTCTCACTGGCTTCGTGCCTGTTTAACGTTTCGCAGCAGCGGCTTGCTGAATCTTCGTGGCCACCAGAGGCAGTGCGCGCGCCGAAAGCGATGGTGGTGAGCGATGAAGCGCTTGCGGATCAGGCCGGAATCGAAATCCTGAAAGAGGGTGGCAATGCAATCGACGCGGCGGCGGCCGTCGGATTCGCGCTGGCGGTCGTCGAGCCCGCAGCCGGAAATATCGGCGGCGGCGGATTCATGCTGATTCGACTGTCGAGTGGCAAGACCGCATTCGTGGACTATCGCGAGGTGGCGCCGAAGCGCGCATCGCGCGATATGTATCGACTCGCGGACGGAACTTTCGATCCCGAAGGCTCGACCGTCGGTTATCGAGCCGTCGGCGTCCCTGGAACCGTCGCTGGATTGGCGCTCGCCGTTCACACGTTCGGCAAATCGCCGCTTCAGCAGGTTCTTCAGCCCGCGATTCGCCTCGCGGATCAGGGATTCACGGTGAGCGATAACCTTGCGCGATCGTTCGGAGCGAGCGCGTCAACTCTTTCCCGTTTCGCAGTCAGCAAGCGCATTTTTCTAAATGGCGGCGCGAGTTACAAACCAGGCGACGTCTTTCGTCAGCCTGAGCTTGCGGCCACACTGCGCCGCATTGCTGCGAACGGATCGGACGAGTTTTATCACGGCGAAACCGCGCATCACCTGGCCGATGACATGGCGAAGAATGGCGGGATTATATCGCTCGAAGACCTCGAAGCGTACGCGCCGAAAGTCCGCGAACCGCTTTATGCCACGTACCGCTATCACGATCACAATTGGCAGTTGATCACGAGCCCTCCGCCGAGTTCGGGCGGAATCGCGATGATCGAAGCTCTGAATATTCTCGACCCGATTGATTTGAAGGGTTGGGACGACGCGCAGTCGGTTCACTGGGTGGCGGAAGCGATGCGGCGCGTGTTCGCAGACCGAGCCGCTTGGCTCGCGGATTCGGATTTCGTACACGTTCCGGCGCAGGGCCTTACCGATCCTCGATATGCCGCCGTGCTGAGGGCAACGATCGATCCTACAAGAGCCACTTCGAGCAGCGACGTGAAAGCTGGCGATCCGAAGCCGTTTGACTCCACTCCGGCCGCAGCAGCCGAGGAAGCGTTGCCGCGCGATGCTGCGTCGGCCCTTCTCCGGCGCGAAGTGCAGCGCTCCGGCCACACGACGCACTTTTCCGTTGTTGACGCCGACGGAAACGCTGTCGCCAACACCTACACACTTAACGATGTGTACGGATCGGGAGTTACTACGCCGGACGGCTATCTTCTGAACGACGAAATGGACGATTTCTCGGCGAATCCGGGCCAGCCGAACATGTTTGGACTGATTCAGTCGGAGGCCAACACCATCGGACCGGGCAAGCGCCCGCTGAGTTCGATGACGCCGACGATTCTCCTCCGCGACGGCCAGTTGAGCTTTGTGACTGGTTCTCCCGGCGGTCCGACGATCATCTCTGTGACGCTGCTCTCGGTGATCAACTGGATGCGGCTCGGCATGGATGCTCAGCAAGCCATCAACGCGCCGCGCTTTCATCATCAATGGGAGCCGGACAAACTACTCCTCGATCAAAATTTTTCCGATGCCACGGCGCGAGAACTCGAGCAGCTTGGCTATATCCTCGACCCCCCGGAATCGGTTCGCTCAAGCGAAAGTCCTCCGACTCATATCGGCCAAATCGAAGCGATCGGCATAGATCCGAAAACCGGCGAACGTCTTGGCGCTCCTGACCCGCGGCACCAGGGCGCCGCGCTCGGCTATTGACGCAGGTCTTCTTTCCATCGACCATGGTAATTCTGGACTTGTGAAGTTTCCGGCGCTGGGGATCTTGCCGCCACGCCCGAACGAACGCGGCCCGGAACGAATCTCGCTCGACGAACCACTTGGGGATCCATGGAGCGTGTTCTCTCAACCTACCGTTTCATTGCGCAGCCGCTTTCGCTCGGACTGATCGCAGAAGCGGCCGCTGCCGGGATTAAGAGCGTTGAAGTTTTCTGCGATCACTCGCATTTCAGCTACCGCTCGCAGCAATCCGTTCGGGACCTCGGCGACTGGCTCAGCGGCAACGGCGTTGTCCTGCACTCGCTTCATTCCCCCACCGAGCGCGAAAGCTCCGCGGGACGCGACAGCGGCAGCCCGATTTCGATTTGCGATCCCGAGCGGACGCGCCGCCTCGATGCCGTGGATGAAGTAAAACGCGCCATTGACGTGGCCGAACGCCTTCCGTTCCGTTATCTCGTGCAACACATGGGGCACGGACGCCAGTCTGCCGATGCGCGAAAGCTCGACGCCGCATTCAATTCACTCGAGCATCTCGTCATTTTTGCGAAGCAACGCGGCGTGACGATTGCGCTCGAAAACACGCCCAGTGAAATCGGATCGCCCGAGACGCTTCAAACCCTGATCCGCGAAACGCATCTGAAAGATTTGCGCTTCTGTTTCGATTTCGGCCACGCTCACCTCGAGGAAGGCGTCGCAAAATCGTTCGAGACGATGCGCGATCGCATTGTGACGACGCACATTCACGATAATCACGGCGAGACGGACGAGCACTTGCTGCCTTTCGACGGCACGATTGATTGGGAGGCGGCTCTCAAGCTCTTCGCGGCCGCGCCGAATCCGCTGCCGCTCGTCATTGAATTGAAGGAGCACGGTCCGGGCTCACCGACGATGAGCCAGATTCGCTCCGCGCTCGACAGGCTCGAGCAACAATTGGAGTCCGAGCAAGAGCGCGCAACTCAGAATTAAATTCGACTGGGTTATATTCAACCGGGATGGATTGATGACACAGGAAGCCAAAGCACCCGTGCCGATTATCACGATCGATCACGCTGGGCAGCATCAGGATCGAGCCGTCAAGCTGCAGGGATGGCTCTACAATTTGCGCGAATCCGGGAAATTGCTGTTTCCGATTTTTCGCGACGGCACGGGAATCATTCAGGGAGTCGTCTCGCAGAAAGATCAGCCCGAAGCTTTCGAAGCTCTCAAGGGCCTGACGCAGGAATCAAGCGTCGAGGTGACGGGAACGATTCACGCCGAGCCGCGCGCTCCGGGCGGCTTCGAAATCCGCATCACCGGCGTAAACGTGATTCAGCGCGTGGCCGACAGCGATCCCTATCCGATCCAGCTCAAAGAGCACGGCGTGGATTTCCTTCTCGACAAACGCCATCTGTGGATTCGCACGCCTCGTCAGGCCGCAATTTTAAGGATTCGCGCCGAAGCCATCCGTTCCGCGCGGAACTACATGGATGACCAAGGCTACACGCTCACTGACGCGCCGATCTTTACCCCGGCGGCGTGCGAAGGAACGACGACGCTTTTCGAAGTGGATTACATTGACGACCAAAAGGCCTATCTAACGCAGTCCGGCCAGCTCTACGTCGAAGCGACCGCCGCGGCGCTCGGCAAAGTTTATTGTTTCGGGCCGACGTTTCGCGCCGAGAAATCGAAGACCCGCCGGCATCTCACCGAATTCTGGATGCTCGAGCCGGAAGCAGCCTATGCGCATCTCGACGACATGATGGAACTCGGCGAAGGCCTGGTCAGCGCGATCGTTCAAGGCGTGGTGAAGAATCGCCGCACCGATCTCGATATGCTGAAGCGCGACGTCGCCGCTTTGGAAAAAGTCGTGCCGCCGTTTCCGCGTATCACCTATGAGGAAGCGATCGACGTCCTGCAGAAGAGCAACAATCCGGCGAAATTTGGCGACGACTTCGGCGGCGACGAGGAAACCATTATTTCAAAATCATTCGAGAAGCCCGTGATCATTCATCGCTATCCCTCGGCGATGAAAGCCTTCTACATGGCTTTCGATCCCGCCAGGCCGGACCTTGCGCTGAACTTCGATATGATCGCGCCGGAAGGCTATGGTGAAATCATCGGCGGCGGAGAACGTCTCTCGAGCTACGAAACGCTTGTCGAGCGCTTGCGGCAGAACAACCTTCCGGAGGAGTCTTTCCAGTGGTATCTCGATCTCCGGCGCTATGGAAGCGTGCCGCATGCGGGATTCGGGCTGGGCCTCGAGCGCACGGTCGCGTGGATTTGCGGGACCGAGCACATCCGGGAAGTAATTCCCTTCCCCCGCATGCTCTACCGCGTTTATCCTTGAGGTTCCGCCCGCCTCTGGGATCGTTTACGGTCGAATTGCATGGCTGAGAAAATCCGCATTATCGGTGTGCCGATGGACCTAGGCGCGAGCCGCCGCGGCGTGGATATGGGCCCGTCTGCTCTGCGCGTCGCCGGGTTACAAACGCGCCTGAAACATCTCGGCCGCCAGGTCGAAGATATCGGCAACGTTCCCGTTATTCAGGCGGAGGAACAGCATTACGGCGAGAAGAACGCGAAGTATCTCGAGGAGATTGCCGCGACTTGCAAGGGACTCGCCGAGATGATCAGCAAGACTCTCGATGAGGATCAGATCCCGCTTGTCCTCGGCGGCGACCATTCGATTGCAGCCGGAACCGTGGCGGGCGTCGCGTCGCATTTCAAGAAAAAATCCAAATCTGTCGGCGTCGTGTGGCTCGACGCTCACGGCGATATGAATACGCCGGATAGTTCGCCCTCGGGCAACGTCCACGGCATGCCGCTCGCATCCATCATGGGTTATGGCCCTCCCGAATTGACCGGACTCGCCGGCGCAAAACCGATGGTCGAGCCCCGAAACGTCGCGCTCGTAGGCATTCGCGAACTGGATGCGAAAGAACGCAAACTGATCAAAGAGACGGGCGTTCACGTCTTCACGATGCGCGATATTGACGAGCGCGGCATGCGCGAGGTCATGTCGGAAGCCCTCAAATTCGCCGGAGATGACACGGCGGGCATTGTTGTGAGCCTGGACATGGACTTCGTTGATCCGACGGATGCGCCCGGAGTCGGGACGCCCGTGCGCGGCGGCGCCACATATCGCGAAGCGCATCTTGCGCTCGAGATGATCGCGGATAGCCGCACGGCTGTTTCTTTTGAAATCGTCGAAATCAATCCGGTGATCGACTTGCACAACAAGACGGCGCTGTTGGGAGTCGAGCTTCTCCTGTCAGGACTGGGAAAGAAGATTCTGTAAGTCTTTCCAGTGATGTTGACGCGAACTCTTCGGGGAGCCCTGCTGGAATGAGCGGAAAGACTAAGTTGCGCGTTGGAATTCTATTCGGTGGCCGCTCGGGCGAGCATGAAGTTTCGCTCGCCTCGGCCGCATCCGTCATACGCGCGCTCGATCCTGAAAAATACGAAGCTGTGCCGATCGGCATCACGAAGGAGGGCCGCTGGCTTGCCGGCGCGGGCGCGCAGTCACTGCTGGCGGAAGTCTTGAAGTCCGGCGAGCGCGTGGTACTCCCGGCTGATCCGAGCGCCGCGGCGCTTCTGCCGGTTGCGTCAGCAGGCTCGCATCAACATAGTCACGGCAATCAAGGCATTCACGTGGACGTCATGTTTCCGGTTCTCCACGGCACGTTTGGTGAAGACGGCACGGTGCAGGGCCTTCTCGAACTTGCGGGCTTGCCGTACGTCGGCGCCGGCGTGCTCGCGTCTTCCGTGGGCATGGACAAGGACGTCCAAAAGCGCCTTTTCGAGCACGCCAAGTTGCCAATCGTGCCGTTCGTCGCCGTTAGCCGCAACGAATGGGAGCGCGAGCCGCAACGAACGCTTGCCAAAATCAAGAAAGCTCTTCGATATCCGCTTTTCGTGAAGCCTGCGACGCTGGGATCGTCGGTCGGCATGACGCGGGTCGCAAAATCGAAAGACTTGCCCGCTGCGCTG
This sequence comes from uncultured Acidobacteriota bacterium, assembly GCA_963838705.1. Taxonomy (GTDB): domain Bacteria; phylum Acidobacteriota; class Terriglobia; order Acidiferrales; family UBA7541; genus Palsa-147. Next base: position 1,561,231 of record CAWIRU010000009.1, read on the forward strand.
AATCTTGCGGCGGAGTTCGCTTTGAAGATCATTGTCGAGAGGGCGGTCAACGCGCGTGAGATCGAAGTCAGCATCCTCGGAAACGACGATCCGAAAGCCTCCGTTCCTGGCGAAATCATTCCGCATCGCGAATACTACGATTACACGGCGAAGTATCTCGAAGAAGGCACTCGACTTGAGATCCCCGCGAAACTGACCCGGGCGCAGGTGAAAAAAATTCAGGAGTATGCGATTCGCGCGTTTCGCGCCATAGACGGAGCCGGGATGGCGCGGGCTGATTTCTTCGTCGAGAAAAAAACATCCCGCATTTTCATCAACGAGCTCAACACAATCCCGGGATTTACATCCATCAGCATGTATCCAAAAATGTGGGAAGCGTCGGGAATTTCCTACAAAGAATTAATCGACCGGCTGATTCAGCTCGCGCTCGAACTGCACGCGGAGAAGGCGCGAACGAAATATTCCATCGAACTTCCCGCCGGCACATCCGGCGCGCTCGACGCCTAGCCGCTGCCGCGGCCGCCCGCTTTCTTTCGCGTCCCGCTTCAATTCCACGGCCTGCACTCCCGCAACCGGATGGTATAATCCCCGCGAATTCCTCGATGACAGAACCCGTCGCACATTGGATCGAGACCGTCGGCACGCACGGCTCTCGCATCGTCATAATTCTCATCATCGCCATTCTCGCCGTGAGGCTTCTGCGCGCGACGACGTCCCGCTTGATTGAATCAGCGAAAACGCAAACGCGCGCGGCGCAAATGCGCGAACAGCAGACGCGCACGATGGCGGGCGTGCTCTATAGCGTCGGTTTCGGGATCGTTATCATTGTCGGCCTTCTCGCTGCGCTGCCCGAATTCGGATTCAACGTGACTCCGGTTGCCGCCGCGGCGGGACTGGCGAGCCTGGCGATCGGCTTTGGCGGCCAATACCTCGTCAAGGATTTGATCAACGGATTTTTCATAATTTTTGAGGATCAATACGGCGTTGGCGACGTCGTTCGCGTGAACACCGAGATCGGGCGCGTCGAGCACGTAACCTTGCGCCGCACCGTGTTGCGAAACGATCGCGGCGCGGTGATTAGCATCCCGAACGGAGTGATCGGCCTGATTGCAAATCTGAGCCGCGATTGGTCGCAAACCTATGTGGACATCACCGTGCCGTCGGGCGAAACGGTAGGCCGCGCTCTCGCCGTGCTGGAGAAGGTCTGCGGCGATTTCCGCAGCGATGCCGAGTGGTCGGCGGCGCTCATCGAAGGGCCTCGCGTCCTCGGCATCGAGTCGCTGACCATGGAAGGAACAGCGCTCCGCATTCAACTGCGCTGCGCAGCGCTCCGTGCCGACGACGTCGCGCGCGAATTGCGGCGTCGCGTGAAGTCAGCTTTCGAGCAAGCGCACATTCTCGTTTCAAACATCCAGCCCGTGGAGCTGATTCAACGCGCCGCGAGCGCCAGCTAGTCGAATACCCCGCGAAAATGTCCAAAACTACTGTTATTGAGCTAGTTACGCCCAATTCACACCGCGCTTGACCCTTCGGTGAGCCAGGCACAAACTCAGGCCTAGAGGCGGGTTCTAGTACTAGGCGCGAAGCTGTGGTGTTGCCCGTTCCCTTACCACGGCATTCGTGTGCGGTCTTGGTGCATTCGAGTCCGGCCTCGCAGCAGTTGAGTTTTGACTGAGGTCGCACTTGTCACACAGCTCCGGTCTCGTTCAGTTCATCGGGTTGGAAAGCATCGCAACGCTCTTCGTCGTGCTGCTCTTCGCGTCCCTCTATCGCTTTCTCCGCCGCCAGGAGTTCTTACGTTGGTGGACATGGGCATGGGGAGCGTATCTTGCCTATCTAGCGACCGGAATCCCGATACTTTTAATTGGGCCCGCCTGGACTCTGCCGAAAACAATTCTCATCCTTCTCTCGCAAGTCTTCGGCTACATGATGTTCCCATTTCTTCTCAGCGGATTGTGGAGCCTGGAAGCCCCTGGGCGGCCGCTGCGCACGCGCATGATCGATTGTTCGTTGGCGGCGGGCGGTCTGGCGATTGTTTCCTTCGCCGCGGCGTACTTTCACAAAGAAAATCCCGCTTTCAGCTATGCACTCCGCACCGCGCCGCGGCAACTCGTTCTCGGCGGAGTATTCCTATATTGCGGCGTGGCCTTGCTGCGGCGGGCTTTTAGCGCTTCGCGGAAGAGCAGTTTGATTGCCGCGCTCTGCTTCCTTCTGTACGGGGTCACGCAAATCTTGTACGCGGTGAGTGGAGCGAACGGGTTGCTGTCGGGACATTACCGGCTCGCTGGAGTCTTGTCGCTGGTTGAGTTTCTTCCCCAGATCTCGTTTTCACTCGACCTCGGTTGGACGCTCGGAATCGTGATCGGAATGATCTTCCTGCTGCTCGAGGAATATTCAAATTCGGAGCAGGCGCTTTTCGACAGCCAGCGGCGCTCGATCGATGAATTCGCGGAACTGGACCTGCTCTATCGCACCGCTCCTATTGGACTCGCGTTCGTGGATCGCGAAATGCGGTATCGGCGGGTAAACGACCAGCTTGCAAATTTCAACGGGCGGCCCGCCGCGGATCATATTGGCAAGACGCTTGCCGAAATGATTCCCGGCATGGCGCTACAAATGGAATCGCTCGTGCGTTTGGTACTCGTCAAGAACGAGCCGGTGCTGAATCGCGAGATGCATGGCGCCACACCTGCGCGACCCGGCGAGGCGCGAGACTGGCTCGTCAGTTACTTTCCTCTACGCGTGGCTTCGGGTGAAGTCCGGGGAGTCACCCTCGTTATCCTCGACATAACGAGCCGTAAGCAGGCGGAGCGCAGCTTGACGATACAAAAGGCGTATCTCGAGCAGCTTGTCGAGTCCGCTCCTGAAGCCATTGCCATCGTGGACACCAAGAATATCGTCCAGCAGGTGAATCGCGAGTTCACGCGGTTCTTCGGATACACGATGAGCGAGGCGGTGGGGAAAGACCTCGATCGCCTGGTCGTGCCGGAGGACAAGCAAAGCGAAGGAAAATGGCTCGATCAGGAAGCCGAGCGCGGCGTAAACGCTAACATCGAGACGGTTCGGCGCCGGAAGGATGGCACCCGGCTCGATGTCTCGCTCCTTGTTGCTCCGGTGAGCATTGAAGGCGGCCAAATCGCGGTCTATTGCATTTACCGGGACATCTCGAATCGCAAACGCGCGGAAGCGGAGGTGCGTCAGAGCGAAGAACGCTACAGGCGGCTGATCGAACTCTCGCCCGACGCGATCTGGATCGTCCACGACGACACACTCGTCTTCGTAAATTCGGCTTGCCTGAAGCTTCTCGGCGCGAGATCGCCAGATCAGCTCATTGGTAAGCGAGTTCTCGACATCGTGCACCCGTCCTATCACGAGGTCGTGAAAAGCCGGATGGCGGAAGCGCGCGGGACCGGCCGCGGCGCGCCGTTCCTCGAAGAAAAGTTCGTCCGGTTGGACGGAACAACGGTGGATGTCGAAGTCGCTGCGTCTGTTTTCAGCTCCGGCAACGAACATGGGGCGCAGGTAATCGTCCACGACCTCACCGAACGGAAGCGCGCCGAGCTGGATCTTCTTCAAGCCGAAACCAAGTTCAGGCTGCTGGTCGAGCAGCTTCCGGCGATCACTTACATGGCCGATTTTGGTCCGAATGGCTGTTGGCATTACGTCAGCCCGCAAATTGAAGCGATTCTCGGCTTCACGCCGGCCGAATGGATGGCCGATCCCGCCTTCTGGTTTTCGCGCATGCATCCCGACGACGGGGCGAAAGCACTCGAACAGGAAGAAAATTGCGAGAAGACCGGCCAACCTCTCGTCGCCGAATACCGGCTAAAGGCGCGCGACGGTTCCTATCGTTGGTTCACTGATCTCGGAAGAGTGGTCCTCGACGCCGGCACCGGGGCTCGATCCATTCAGGGCGTGATGCTGGACATCACAGAGAAAAAACAGCTCGAAGCCCAGTTGCGGCAGTCGCAGAAAATGGAAGCGATCGGCCAGCTCGCGGGCGGCATCGCGCACGATTTCAACAACATTCTGATGGTCGTCCGCGGCCACACGGATTTGTTGCTGAATAATGCCGCCGATAAGCCGCTGGAGAACGTTTCGCAAATCCAGAAGGCGGCGGATCGGGCCGCGGCGCTGACGAAGCAGCTGCTCGCGTTCAGCCGCATGCAAATTCTCAAGCCCGAGGTGCTGGACTTGAACGCTGTCGTCACCGACATGGGGAATATGCTGCCGCGCCTCATCAGTTCGAACATTCATCTCAAGGTCGAACTCGAGCCGGCCCTCGCGCGTGTCCGAGCTGACGCCGTGCAGATCGAGCAAGTCTTGCTGAATCTCGCCGTGAACGCGCGGGATGCGATGCCGCAGGGTGGCACGCTTACGGTTCGTACCATGAACACGACGCTCGAGCCCGGCAATCCCCAGAGGCTGCCCGTCACCGCGCCGGGGCCCTACGTCGCGCTGGTTGTCACCGACACGGGCGCCGGAATGGATGCGGAAACTCAAGCTCGAATCTTCGAGCCATTCTTCACGACGAAGGCCAAAGGGCGCGGCACCGGCCTCGGACTGGCGACCGTCTATGGGATCGTGAAACAAAGCGAGGGATTCATCGCGGTTGAAAGCACACCGGGCCGTGGAACGACGTTCACTGTTTACCTACCGCCGGTGGAGGGTCCGGTGATCATTCACGCCGCTCCCGAAAAAGCCGCGAAGCCGCAACACGGCGCGGAAACAATTCTTGTCGTGGATGACGAAACGGGAATTCGCGAGCTCGCCTCTGAATATCTAGAGCGCTGCGGATACACGGTCCTGGCAGCGGCCGACGGAGAGGAAGCGAAAGAAATTGCAGCGCAGCACTCGGGGCCGATTCATCTTCTGCTGACGGATACGATGATGCCGAAGATGGGCGGGCACGAACTCGTGCGCGCGATGACGGAGCTGCGGCCCGATGTCAAAGTCATCTACATGTCGGGCTATCTCGAGTTCAACGCCTCCGCGCACGTTCAGAGCGGCGAAGGCGCTCACTACCTCCAAAAACCCTTCGAGCTGAGCGCTCTCGCAAACAAGGTCCGGATGGCGCTCGGATCAAACTGACGCACGAGTCAAAATAAATATTCAGGAATTCCGCGCTAATTCGCGCGAGCGAATCGGCATCTCCGGAATTATTCGAGGAAGGATCAATTTCGGTTCGGTTACGCTCTGGACTTCTTCGGGCGTCACTCCCGGTGCGACTTCTCGCAGGCGCAATCCTTCGGGCACAACGTCAATCACCGCCAAATCCGTCACGATCGTCTTCACGCATTCGAGCGCGGTGAGCGGATACGTGCAAGTCTTCACCACCTTCGCGTCGCCAAACTTATTGACGTGCTCCATCGTCACGATCAGATGGCGCGAACCTACCGCAATGTCCATCGCTCCGCCGATGCCTCCGGAAGTCTTTGCGCCCGGGACCTTCCAGTTGGCGAGATCGCCGCGTTCCGAGACCTGCAGCCCGCCCAATATCGACACGTCCAGATGGCCGCCGCGCGTCATCATGTGCGCGTCCACTTGCGAGAAAAATGCCGCGCCGGGCAAAATCGTCACCGGCGCCTTCATCGCGTCAACCAGATCGAAATCCTCTTCGCCCTCATTCGCTCGCGGGCCCATTCCGAGGATGCCGTTCTCGCTATGAAAAATCACGTCCACGCCTTTCGGCACGTACGCCGCGATCAGGTTCGGGATGCCCCAGCCGAGATTCACGTACGCGCCGTCCGGCAATTCGAGAGCGGCGCGCTCGGCGATTTGCTCCCGCGAAAGCCTGTTCTTAATCGCCACGGCTTTCTCCGACTTCCACAATTCGATCTACAAATACCGACGGCGTGACAATGGCTTCCGGGTCGAGCGATCCCACCGGCACTATTTCCTGCACCTCGACAACCGTGATTTTCGCGGCGGTTGCCATCACCGGATTGAAATTTCGGGCAGCCTTTCGATACGTCAAATTTCCCAGAGGATCCGCGCGATACGCATGAATGAAAGCATATTCAGCGAGTAACGCAGATTCCAGAATGCATCGGCGGCCATTGACAACGCGCTCCTCTTTTCCCTGCGCGACTTCCGTTCCGACCCCGACAGGCGAGTAAAAAGCCGGAATGCCGGCGCCGGCCGCGCGCATCCGCTCGCAAAGAATTCCCTGAGGCACCAGTTCGAATTCGACCTCGCCCGCTTCCACCTGCCGCTGAAAATAAATGGACCCGGGCCCCGGAAAAGCCGCGATGACTTTCTGAATCTGTTTGTTCTTGAAGAGCACGCCGAGTTCGGATTCGCCTGTTCCGCAGTTATTGCTGATCGCGAATAGATTGCGAGAGCCTTTGCGGCCTACGGCTCGAATCAATTCGTGCGGAAATCCCGCGCCGCCGAAGCCGCCGAACATCACGCTCGAGCCGTCAGGCAGATCGGCGACCGCGGCATCCGCCGACTTATAAATCTTATTTTTCACACGCCTCTCCAGCTGGCGAAATCGTCTCGTAGGCGGCGGCTGCACCGGCGGCTCGCGCTACGTTTCGAAGGCCGACGCGTTCGAGCCATCGCCTCGTCCCTGGAGGGATGTCCGGCCGCGCCGCAAGTAATTGCAAATCATCCCAGTCGTCCACGTCGAGTTCGAGCCGTTCATTTCTCAATACAACGCACTCGGCACCGCATCTTTCTGCTTCGACCAGGTGTTTCGGAAAGCTATTCGGCCCGAAATGCGATGGAAAGAGTGCCGGTGGCGTGCGCAGCAGCGTATTCGTCCCGGTTCCGCTTCGTGACGGCACGATCACCGCCGACGGCGCTGGCCGCATGGCCGCAAAGATCGACGCGATGTCTTCGGGTGTGACGAGCGGTAAGTCAATCGGCACTCGCGCGAGCGACGCGATGCCGCGTTCCTCGCAGATTCGAGACGCCAAATCCACCGATGCACTCTCTGAGTGCTGCTCGGTTTCGCGGATTACTTCCCAGCCGTATTTCTGAGCTCGATCGATCGCAGGATCGTAATTGCTGATCAGTACAATGCGATCCATTCCGCAAGCACCAACCACGGCCGCGCAGAAATCTTCGAACATCGCCGCGGCGAAATCGGAGCGGTCGCTCTGCGAGAGCCATGGCGCAAGCCGTTGCTTCGCGTTCCTCAAATCTTTCACGGGGATGAGAAGTGCTTTCATTCCAATCCTGAATTCCTGCACGGACTGCGCGTGCCGTCCCTTACGCAGACGCGTGATTCGCTTTTTCCTTCAACTGGCTCAACGTATAGGCACCAAGCCGCTCTTTATCCTCGTCGGTGCGCATTACGGTGTCAGTTACACATGCTGCGACCCCCAACCGCTCAATCGCCGCCTGCAACCCAGCGTCGCTCCTGTCAATCACGATGCGCTGCGAAATGTCTTTGTACATGCGGGCCACGCCTAGCGCGGAGACATCGAGCCCCAGTTCCGCCATCATTTTGTCCGACGGACCTTTCAGCGACGCTCCTCCCACGATCGGACTGATCGCAATGACGTCCGCGCGCCGGGCGGCAAGAGCATCGCGGATTCCTGGCACCGCGAGAATGGGACCGATGCTAATCAGCGGATTGCTCGGACAGATCACGATTCCGTTCGCTCCCGCAATCGCTTCGACCACTCCGGGAGCGGGTTCCGCAGACTCGGCTCCGCGAAAATGAATTTGCAAGACTCGCGGCATTGCGCGATGTTTCACGAGGTAGTGCTGAAACGGCAGCAGTCCGTTTTCGGTTTCAATTTGCGTGCGCACCGGCTCGTCGCTCATCGGCAAAATCTTCGCTTCGACTTCGAGCGCACGGCGAATCGACTCGGCGCACGCGGAAAGCGTGGCTCCTCGATGGAGCATGTCCGTGCGGTGGATGTGCGTCGCAAGATCGCGATCGCCGAGATTGAACCACGTCTCGCGTCCGTAACGGCCGAGATAATCGCGCGCCGCAAACGTGTCGCCGTCAATCCCCCACCCAGTCGTTGGGTTCACGACGCCCGCGAGCGTGTATGTGACGATGTCGAGATCGGGGCAAATTGTCAGGCCATGCATCTCGACGTCATCGCCGGTGTTGACGACGATTGTCAACTCACCCGGCGGCATGACGCGCGCCAGCCCAAACAAAAGCTTCGACGCGCCTACTCCTCCGGCGAGTGCGACGATTTTCATTAGTAGCCGGACCCCGTGTAGTGAGCCGGCTGATTCATAAGATTTAATCGAGGCGCGCGCACGGGCACGGCTTCATCCGCTTCCGAAGGCTCCACGGAAAACACGCGGCGCAATTGGTAGGTTGTCGTGCGTTCGGCCGGCACGCGCCCGATTCGGCGGATTTGCGCCCGGAATTCCGCGGGCGAGACATATTCGCCGTGTGTCGCGCCGGCCGATTGCGAAATATGCTCTTCCATCAGCGTCCCGCTGAAATCGTTGGCTCCCGCTTCGAGACACGCGAGCGATTCGTCGAAGCCCATCTTGACCCAGGACACTTGCACGTTGGGAATCAGGCCGTTGAAAAGTACTCGCGCCAACGCGTGCACCGCCAGATTTTCGCGACGCGTGAATCCCGGCCGTGACCCGTCTTTGCGATAGAGACGCGTCTTCTCGTGGATGAATCCGAGCGGCACGAACTCGGTGAAGCCGCCGGTTTGTTCTTGAATGTCGCGAAGCAGCATCATGTGCCGGACCCAATGCTCGGGCGTCTCGACGTGCCCGTACATCAGCGTTGACGTGCTGCGAATTCCCAGTGAATGGGCAGTGCGCACGATTTCGACCCACTGCTTAACTTTCAGCTTGTTCGGGCTCAACGCCGCGCGGACATCATCATCTAGCACTTCCGCGGCCGTGCCCGGAATCGTGTTCAACCCGGCATCTTTCAACATCAAGAGATATTCGCGCAGGGGCATCCCTGTCTTTTCAGCGCCGTAGGCAATTTCCATCGGCGAGAACGCGTGAATGTGCATTTCCGGAAGGGCTGAGTGAATGCCCCGCAAAATCTCGCGATAGAAGAAGCCGTCGAATTCTTTGGGCAGGCCGCCTTGGATGCAGACTTCCGTGGCGCCGGCTTTCCAGGCCGCGCGTGCCTTCGCGACAATTTCTTCGATGGACAGAAAGTACGCGTCGCTCGCATTCGGGCCGCGCCCGAAACCGCAGAACGCGCAGCCGACCATGCAAACATTCGTGAAATTGATGTTTCGATTGACGACGTAGGTGATGGCGTCGCCGACTTGCCTCCGCCGAAGTTCGTCCGCGGTTCGAATCAGCGCAGTGAGGTCTGCGCCGTCGGCGTGGGCAAGAAGCCGGCACTCGTCAAAGTCGAGCTTCTTTCGCTCGAGCGCTGCTTCGAGCGCGGCGCGAACGCCGGCGCGCGCTGCTTTCAACGAATCATTGAGCGACTCACGCGGCGCGGAAATAATTGAATTCACGGCCACAATCTAATCTCCAGTCTTCGCAAAACCATCGGCATCCGCGAGTGCCGCAACGTACGGCCGGACGCCTTCGCTCAGAAATCCGTCGCGCTCGATATATTCAGGATAAATCGCGAGGCGCGCGCGCATTTCAAATCCGGCGTTGGCGGTCTGCTCGCCGAGCGTCGCAATGTGCGGCCACGCAGCCTCAGGATTGATGAAATCGGGCGTGACGGGCGAGATGCCGCCCCAATCGTTGATGCCGGCATCAAGAAGCCGCGGATAATCGGGAGCGCTGAGGTTTGGCGGCGCCTGAAGGTTCATTTCGCCGCCGAGCACCAGCCTCGCGACAGCCACAGTGCGCAGCATTTCATCCATGCCGGGTTCCGGATGCGCGGCCATCGGCGTCGCAGGCTTGGCTCGGAAATTCTGAACGATGACTTCCTGAATGTGGCCGTAGCGCAATTGAAGTTCGCGAATCGCGAGCAGAGAGTCCACGCGCTCCTCGAGCGTCTCGCCGATGCCGATCAAAATGCCCGTCGTGAAAGGAATTTTCAATCGTCCCGCGTCCTCGATCGTGCGAAGCCGCTTCCGCGGCGCTTTGTCGGGCGCTTGCCAATGTGCGTGGCCCCGGCCCATCAGCCGCGGGCTTGAATTTTCGAGCATCAGGCCGAGGCTCGCATTCGACGATTTGAGTTCGGCAAAATCCGCAGCGCTCATCAAGCCGGGATTCGCGTGCGGGAGCAGCCCGGTTTTTTCGAGCGCGAGCCGCGTCATCGCTGCGAGATATTCAAGCGTCCGCTCGACGCCTCGCGTGCGAAGAAAATCGCGCGCCTCGGGAAACTCGGCCTCGGGCTGGTCGCCCAGACTAAACAGCAATTCGTGGCATCCGGCGCGCTGCGCATTTTCGGCCGCGGCGACAACATCCTCGGGCGTCATATAACGCCCGCCGGGTTCACCAGGATCGCGGCGAAACGTGCAGTAGCCGCAGCGGTCGCGGCAATACGTCGTCAGAGGAATAAAGGCCTTGCGGGAGTAGCTGATCGTCTTTCCCTTTACGCGATTGCGCAAGGATGACGCTGCCTCTAGCAGCGCGCCGGTTCGCGCGCACTCGATCAGCAGAATCGCATCTTCGCGCGCCAAGCGTCCGCCCGATTCCGCCAGCACAAGCGCGCGCTCAATCGCACGTTGATCCTGTGGCGCTTGTGGAGAGCTCGGGTTCGTCGTTCTGGCGATCGTTGCCATCAATCTCGGCCTGAGGTGCGTTCGAACGATGAAAGCTGTTCGATTCTCATTATCGAAACATATCTTCGCCGGGCGTTCGAATCAACTCCCGCGCGCGCCCTCGCCCGGAGGGGATTTTGGCGCCTCGAACTATCACGACTGGAATCTGCGCCGCTTTCTTCATCACGAGGCCCGCTGCCGCCGCGAGTTCATCTGCCACCGCGAGGATCGTCGCATTGAGCGTGTGGCCGCTCGCATCCTTCTTGCCGCGCAAATCTTCGAGCACCGAAAATCCGGAAGCGCCGATCGCGACGTTCGCCAAACCCAGCCGCCACGGACGCCCGAAGGTATCTGAAATAATTGCCGCAACTCGCGCGCCGCTAAGCGTCTTCAGCCGCTTGACGAAGTTCCGCGCCGATGCGTCTGGATCAAGCGGAAGGCACGTGACCGCTCCGCTGTCTGGAACATTCGAACGGTCCACGCCCGCGTTTGCGCAGACGAAACCTTGCCGCGTCTCGACGATCAGCGCCCGCTCGCTCATTCGGATGATCCGCCGGGACTCGCGCAGCACAACTTCAATGAATCGCGGATCGGCACCGAGCGTTCGCCCCCACGTTCGCGCCAGAGTCGAAGGCAGAATGTCGCGCAACTGCACGATGCGTCCTTCGGCCTTCGAAAAAATCTTTTGCGCGAGGACAACCACGTCGCCCGTCTCGATCCCCGCGCCTTCGCGCTTTGCCGCGTCCCACACGAGCCGCGCGACATCCTCGCCCGGCTTTACCTCCGGCAGCGTCCGCAAGCCGATCAGCTCGATGCGACGCTGCACATGCCGCCGCACGCTCGGCCGCGTCATTTCGCCGGACCAATGCCGGTAACGCGGATGCCCGACGCCTGAACTTTGTACCGGCGATTCAGTCCAATCAAGAAAGCCGTCAGCGACTCGACGATCCGCGAGTTCTCGAGCTTGCCGCCATCCACGTAGCGGCAATTCGGAATGGCCTCAACCCATGGCCGAAGCCGCGCGCGGACCTCGGCGTTGTCTGCGCAGACAAACACGTCGCAATCCACCGGTTGATTGGATTCCTGAAGCGCGTGCGCGGACACATTTTGAAAGGCCGCCGCAATGTGCACCGTGTCCGGGAGCAGACGCTTCGCCTGCTCTGCCGCCGAGCCCGCCCATAACCCCAGAACTCGCGTTGGCGCGCCCCCCACGGTGGCCTCAAGCGGCACGGTGCAATCCACCACAGTCTGACCGGTGCGCAGTTTCTCGCGAATGGAAGCGAGCGTCGCTGCTTGCGCGGAAAATGGCACGGCGATTACGACGATCCAAGCGTGAAAAATGGCTTCTTCGTTGACGAGTCCCTTTACTTTAGCCTTTGCACCAAGTTTCTCTTTGATTTTTTGCGCCGCTTCTTTGGCGCGCGACGCCACGCGCGAGCCGATTACGACGTTAAAGCCAGCCGCTGCCCATCGCAGGGCCAATCCGTATCCCAGGTCTCCAGTGCCGCCGATAATTGCGATGGATTCATCTGACATAGAGATTCGTAGCGAAGTTCTCGTGAAAGGACGGGATGTATTCTATGCAACTGGTCATCGTTCGTGAAACAAAAATCGTAGTTCGCGATAGTCGTCGATTGCGAGCGGAGTCGAAAGCGCGGGCCTCGGGGCGTTGATGTGCGCGGCAGCGCGGCGCGCGTTACTTCTTGAACATACAGCAAGCGGAGCTAGTGGCTCGTGTTCGCGCTCGGCGCAGCAGTCTGCATCTGCGCGTGGATCTTCGAATCCTGCCAGCCGCCGCCCAGCGCTTTGATCAGTTGAACGGTCGTCAGCAAGCGCAATTCGCGCAGTTGCGCGGAAAGCACCTCGTTGTCCAGGACCGTTCGCTGTGCGTCAATCACCTCAAGATAGTTCGCGAGCCCCTCTTTGTAGCGCGCGGTTGAAATTTCAGCTGTCCTCTTCGCCGAAGCCACAGCTTTGTTCTGCGTCGCTTCCTGTTCTTGAAGAACTCGCAGGCCGGCAAGGCCGTCTTCCACTTCTTTGAACCCCGTCAAAACTTGCTCGCGATAATTCGCAACATTCTCATCGTAGGCGGCGCGCGCGCGCGCGAGATTTGCCGTGAGACGTCCGCCTTCAAAGAGCGGCTGCGATGCGCCCGCCATAGCCGACCAGACGGCGCTTGAAAGGTTGAAAAGCTGGGTAATGTTATCGCTCTGGTAGCCCACACTTGTGCCCGTAAGGCTCAGCGAAGGAAAGAATGCCGCGCGGGCGACTCCGATTTGCGCATTTGCAGAAGCCATCAAGCGCTCAGATTCAGCAATATCCGGACGCCGCTCCAAAAGATCCGACGGCAATCCGATCGGAATCGATGGAGGCTCGAGCACGAGCGGATTTTTAGGAACCGCGAACTCGGATGCGGGCTGGCCCACCAACAACGCGAGCGCGTGCTCGAATTGCGCCCGTTGCACGCCCAAACCGACATACTGAGCTTGGATAGTCGCAAGAAGCGTTTCCGCTTCGGACACATCAAGTCCACTGGCCGCTCCGCCGTTGTGGCGAGCCTGCGTCAGCGCGAGCGCTTTCTTGAGCAGATCGATATTGTCGAGAAGGATGGCGCGGTCCGTGTCCACATATCGGAGAGAAAGATAATTCTGCGCGATATCGGACTTCAGCGTGAGAAGAATATTTTCGTAATCAGACTCGCTTGCCTGATATTGCGCGCGCGCAGACTCGACCGACCGGCGCACGCGGCCCCATAGATCGACTTCGTAGCCGAAGTCCACCGGCAAATTGATCGTGTTGTCAGTGTAGGGTTGCGTGGAAAATCCCGGTGGATTCTCGCGCGTGCCTGAATACCGTTCCCGCAAATATGACGGGTCCAGCGTTACCGTTGGATACAGGTCGGCCCGGGTGATGCGTACCGCCGCCCGCGCTTGCGTCACCCGCGCCATCGCAGCCTGCAGCGTTGGATTGCCGGCGATCGCTTGCGACTCGAGCTCGTTCAGTTTGTGATCGCCGAACACCTCCCACCAATTGCCTTTGGCGATCGCATCGTTCGGCGTGGCTGCCTTCCAACCCGCGGGAGGAGCTTCCTTAAACGAGGACGGAACCTCGACGGACGGACGATGGTAATTTGGCCCCACCGTGCAACCAGTTATAAGAATCCAGAAAACGCAGCCGCACATAACAACCGTTCTCTCCGGCCAGCGTTCATGTAGTTTGTGAATCTTGGCTCGCATCGGATTTACAGGGTTACTTGGTCTTCGAATCAGCAGGTGCAGGCTGATTTCGCGTCACGTTGACCGCGTCGCCCTCGCCGATCGAATCGGGCGGATTCAAAACGATCGAATCATTGGCATCGATTCCGGACAAGACTTCCACGCTCGTTCCAAGATCACGCCCAATCGTTACACTTTTCAAATGCACCGTGCCCTGCGGCGTCACCACCGCTATTTGCGTTCCTTCTGACCTGAAGATCAGCGTGTTCGAAGGTACCGCGAGCGGAGGTTCGACCAGTTTCAGATGGAAATTAACGGTCGCGTACGACCCGGGAAGGAGTTCACCCGTCGGATTCGGCACTTGCACTTCGGTGAGCAGGGTGCGCGACGTCGGATCGATTGCTCCGGCTGTCCGAACGACCTTCCCCGGAAATGTCCGGTGCGGAAACTCGGGTATCTCCAAGTCCGCCGGAACCCCCGGCACCATCGAGCGGCTGTAGGACTGCGGAACGCTCACGTAAATCCTAAGCAGATTCGTCTGCGCCATTCGGAACAGTTGCACGGAATTCCCGTTCTGAATCAGAGCTCCGACGTCCACATTTCTCGTCGTGACGATCCCGGAAAATGGCGCGGTCACTTCCTTAAACGACTGCAGATCCTTCAATCGCTGCACATTCGCTTTCGCGGCCTGCAAATCGGCCTGGCGCGCTTTGTAAGCGGAAACGTTTTGGTCCACTTCCTGTTGGGACACGCCGTCTGATTTCAGCAGCTCGACCCAGCGATCGGCCGTGGTCTTCGCAAGATCAAGGTTGGCTTGTGCCTGAAGTTCCGCGGCTTCGGACTGGCGAAGCTCCTGATCGATCTCGGGAGTGTCGATCTCAGCGAGCAATTGGCCTGCCTTCACGCGCGACCCGATATCGAAATACCATTTCTTCAAATATCCGTTCGTTCGCGCGTAAATCGGCGTTTCGAGATACGCCTGAATGCTTCCGGGCAGCAGGAGTTCGCCGGCGGTATTGGACGGCTGCGCGTGAACGACCGCAACCGGCATGGTCGCAGCGCTCCTGGCCGTGGAATTGAGCGACGCGCGAACGCTGCGCCGGCTAAGAATTCCCCAGAGAGCCATTCCCGCGAAGAAAAGAACGACAATTACGAATAGGACGGCCCGCAAAGGGCGCCGGCGCTGCTCCGGCGCGTCATCGGTGTCTTTAAAATCCTGTCTGTCGTCGTAACCCATGGCTATTGCTAAGTGATTCCTCTCTGTACGCGCAGTGCAATCGATCCGAGCGCCGTCACGATTCCGGCTCGTCCTCTGAGAGCGCCTGCTTGTATCCGTTTCGCCGGATGTAGCTGTACACCACGGGAACAAAAAATAGAGTCCCGACGGTCGCGAACAGCAAACCGCCGATGACGGCCCGGCCCAGCGGGGCATTCTGCTCGCCGCCTTCTCCGAATCCGAGTGACATCGGCAGCATGCCGATGATCATCGCGAGTGCCGTCATCAAAATCGGCCGAAGCCTCGTGAACCCGGCGCCGCGAGCCGCCTCGGTGGACGTTTTACCCTCGCCGCGCATCTCGCTCCCGGCAAACGTCACCAGCAAAATGCTGTTTGACGTCGCAACGCCAATGCTCATGATCGCTCCCATCAGCGACGGCACGTTCATCGTCGTGTGGGTGACGAACAGCATCCACACAATGCCCGCGAAAGTTCCCGTCAGCGCCGTGATGATAATGAACGGATCAGTCCACGACTGGAAGTTGACCACCATCAGGAGATAGACCAGCAGGATTGAAAACGTCAAGCCCACTCCGAGATTAAGGAACGCAGTGCGCATCGTCGCAACTTGCCCGCGAATTGCGATTGTCGTCCCTCGGGGCAGTTTGTCTCTGAACGAATCCACGACGCGATTGACGTCCGTCGCGACGCCGCCGAGATCGCGATCTTGCGCCGCCGCGTAAATGTCGATTACGGGCTGTGTGTCGTAGTGATTTACTACCGCCGGCCCAACTTCGCGATTGATGCTTGAAACGTTATCCAAAACCTGAGACTGCCCCGTTCTCCCAATCACGGGAATCGTCTGAACGTCCTGCAACGTGTCCACGCGATACTGCGGCGTCTGCGTGGAAACGCTGTAAGGAACGCCCTCGGGACTCACCCAGAAGTTCGGGGCCGTCTGGAAGCTCGTCGTCAACGCCACCAGCGCGTTATTGGCAACGTCCTGCTGCGTGAATCCCACGGTCTCCGCGCGCGTGCGGTCCACGTTGATCTTCAGCTTTGGCAGATCGAGAGCCTGTTGAATGTGTACATCAGTCGCGCCGCCAATCTCCTTTATGCGAGAAAGCATCTGCCGCGCCACGTTAAAGTTCGCCGCGAGATTCGGCCCCACGAGCTGAATATCAATCGGCGACGGCAACCCGAAATTCAGGATTTGGCTGACAATATCCGCGGGCTGAAAGAAGAAGTCCGTTCCCGGAAACTCCTGAGGGAGATTCCGCCGAAGCTGGCGAATGTAGTCGTCGGAAGGATGATGGCCGGGCTTCAGCGAAATCAGGATTTCCGCGTCGGAAGTTCCGATCACTCCGCTCGTGCTATACGACAGATTGATTCCGCTGTAGGGCAAGCCGATATTGTCGAGAATTCCTGCCAACTCATCCTGCGGGATGGTCTTGCGAATCGAAGCTTCGACGCGGTCGCACAGCGCGGCGGTCTCCTCCACGCGCGTTCCTATCGGGGCGCGGAGGTGAAGTCGAAGCTGGCCGGAGTCCACGGCGGGAAATAAATCTGAACCAAGAAACGGAACGAGGAGCATCGAAACAGCGCAAAAGGCCAGAAACAAGGTGCCGAAGACCAGGCGGTGGTGCAGGCACCAATCAAGAGATTCCACGTAGTGGTCACGGAACCGGTCGAAACCATGTTCAAACCGGTTGTGAAACCTCTTGAACCAACCCGCTTGCTCCGGCGCGTCGCGATGCGCCGCGAGCTTCCGGCGTTCCGCGCGGAAGAAGAACAGCACAAGAGTCGGAACGATCGTCCGCGAAAGCAGGTAAGAAGCCAGCATTGCGAAGACCACGGCTTCAGCAAGTGGACGGAAAAGATATCCGGCGATTCCGCGCATAAAGAAAATCGGCACGAATACGATGCAGATACTCAGGGTCGCGACGAACGCGGGCGTCGCAATTTGCTGGGCGCCGGTCAAGATCGTTTCGTGAAGCGATTTGCCTTCTGGCAGGAGCCGGTTGATGTTCTCGATCTCGACCGTAGCGTCGTCCACAAGAATGCCGACCGCCAGGGCTAGTCCTCCCAGCGTCATGATGTTGATCGTCTCGCCCAGCATGCTCAACACGAGAAGCGAGGTCAGGATCGAGAGTGGAATCGAAATCGCGACGACAACGGTGCTCCGCCAGCTCCCAAGGAATATCAGGATCATGATCGCTGTAAGACATGCGGCGATGACCGCTTCCTTCACCACGCCATCCACTGCGGCGCGCACAAACAGCGATTGGTCGATCGTCTTGCGCAGTGTGAGGCCCGGAGGCAGCGTCGCCTCGATATCCGGCAGCATTTTCGCGATGCCGGAAACTACGGCGAGTGTCGACGCGTTGCCATTCTTGAGGACGGTGAGCAGGGCGCCCCGGCGGCCGTCCTGCCGCACGATGTTTGTTTGAAACGACGCGCCATCGTGCACGAACGCGACGTCGCGCACGTAGATCATCGCGCCATTCACCACCTTGATCGGCAGGTCGTTCAGTTCCGGGACTTTCTTCGGCGTGCTATTGAACTCGATGTTGTATTCGCGGTCGCCAATCTTTGAGGTGCCTTGCGGCAAAATCAGGTTTTGGGTGCTCAGCGTGCTCACGACATCGGCGCCGGAAATTCCCTTCTCAAAGAGCGCCCGCGGATCGAGATCAACGTCAATTTGGCGCTGCTTGCCGCCGTACGGCCACGGAATCGCCGCGCCCGGAACCGTCACGAGGCGTGTGCGGATGAAATTCGTTGCGAGGTCGAACAACCGCTGCTCGGATAGCGTGTCGCTGCTCAAGCCAAGCTGAAGAATCGGCACGCTCGATGCGTTATAAGCGATGACGAGGGGAGGCGTGGTCCCCGGAGGCGACTGCCTCAAAATGGTCTGTGAGATCGCGGTTACTTGCGCGACCGCGCCTTCGATTCTCACGCCCGGCTGAAAGAAAAGCTTGATGATTGCGATGCCGTTGAGCGACGTTGACTCGATATGTTGAATGTCGTTCACGGTCGTCGTCGCGGCCCGCTCGGAATTGCCCGTAAGCCGGTCCGCCATCTCCTGCGGCGAGAGGCCCGAGTAATTCCAAACGACGCTGACGACCGGTATGTTGATATTCGGGAAAACGTCGGTCGGCGTCGTCAGAATGGCGAGGACCCCGAGGATTACGATGAGCAGGGACGCGACAACAAACGTGTACGGCCTACTGAGTGCGAGCCTTACAATCCACATAGATTCAAGTTTACCTGGCGGTACTTCATTCTAGCGTTCGTCTCCAACGCTAGTTCTGCGGCTTTGGAATTAGACGCATCGTGTCACGTCAAGTTTCAGAAAGCAAAAGCGTGTTTCCGTGTGGAGTATCGTCGAGTGTCGCCAAAATTGCGTGAAGATCGACACGCGTCAGCGCGCCGTCATCGTCTTGCGAGTTGGCTCGAGCGGGCCGGTTCCGGCCCCGGAAGCCTGAATCGCAGCTCGGATCTCAGTGAGGTCCTGATCGGTCAGATCGAGCGTCCCGGCCTGAATCCAGCCATCCACTTGCTCGGGCGAGCGCGCACCCACAATGGCTCCCGTAACGCCGGGCCAGCTCAACGTCCAGGCCACTGCGACCGCGGACACGGTGACTTCGTGTCGCTTTGCAATCGGCTTCAGGGCATCGCGCAGCCGTAGATTCTTGTCCAGATTCGGCTGCAGAAATTCGGGACTGCTTTTGCGCCAGTCGTCTCCGGCAAGACGAGCGACACGCTCGGGGCCGAATGTATCCGTCAGAATGCCTGACTGCATCGGGCTGTAAACAATTACGCCCGTCTCATGAGCCGCGCTCCATGGGATCACATCCGCGCCCGCATTCCTGCGAATCAGCGAGAATGGTGGCTGGAGCGAGTCCACGTGCCGGATACGTTTGGCGCGCTCTAGCAATTCCACGTCGAAATTCGACACTCCCGCGGCCCTGACCTTGCCTTCCCGCACAAGCCGATCCATCTCCGTCCAGGAATCTTCGATCGGTGTGCGCTCATCAGGCCAATGGAATTGGTATAGGTCAATGCGCTCGACGCCAAGCCGTTTCAGTGACGCTTCGATCTCGCGGCGGATTGACTGTGGCTTGAGGCTCCTCTTGCCGGGATCGTACGGGTCCGCAGGATCGGTAAGGACCCCGCATTTTGTGAAAACATATGGCGTCTCAGACTGCGGGATTTCCGTCAGCGCGCGCCTGACGACCACTTCGGAATGTCCAAGCCCGTAAATCGCCGCCGTATCAATCCAATTCACGCCTCGCTCTACCGCGTGGCGAATTGACGCAATGGATTTCGCGTCATCCTGCGGCCCCCAGCCCCACGCCCAGCCCCCGCCACCGATGGCCCACGCTCCAAACCCAACCGTGGTGATTTCGAGACCGGACCGTCCGAGCTTTCGTTTGTTCAACGGATTCGAACTCATTACGCCGCCCTCCAAGCTTGATTTCTTGCCTCCTCGCGCATGCATTTTCGATGAGCGGAGTGAGGCCCAAGATTCTACGTCTTAATCCTAAGTTTGAAGGGGATTTCGCGGGATGATGGAGGCGCGGGTGGGATTCGAACCCACGAATGGAGGTTTTGCAGACCTCTCCCTTGGGCCACTTGGGTACCGCGCCGCACCGCTAAGTATAACGAAACCTATGCAATTCTTCACGGCCATCCGCGCCGATTTGCACTGAATTCGCGCTCGTCAGTAAATCTTGAGTTCGAACGGCATACGAACCTGCAACGGCTCGTAAGTGCTCGTGAGGTGGCGCACCAGCGCTTCCACCGACGTCCATTGCGCCGAATCCTCCTGGTGCCGCTCCATCAAAATCTCGAAGAACGTTTTCTCCTCCGGGAAACGGACGATGTGAACCGAGCGGTTCGCGGGTATCCCGGAAAGCTGCTTCGCAATTGCAATGGCTCGATCGAGTCCGCCAAGTTCATCCACGAGCCCGCGCTCCTTGGCCTGCGCGCCGCTCCAGATTCGGCCTTTTCCGATTTTATCCACGTCCTCCACTTTCATCTTGCGGCCGTCCGCGACGCCCTGGGTGAACCTCGCGTACGTTTCCTGGAGCAGCTTTTGGAATGCATCGCGCTGCGCCGGCGTGAAGCTCTGCAGCGAAGAGAAGATCGTCGCGTTATCGCTGGTCGCGACGTAGTCAGAGCTGATTCCCAGCATATTGAGAAGGCCCGAAATGTTGAGCTTTCCTCCCAGCACGCCGATCGATGCCGTAATCGTGTTGGGCTCGGCCACGATCTCGTTCGCCGACATCGCAATCCAATAGCCGCCTGATGCCGCGACATCCGACATCGAAACGACTACCGGCTTCACGCCTCGCGCCAGTTGCACTTCTCGGCGAATCACCTCGCTCGCGACCGCTGAGCCGCCGCCCGAATCCACGCGGAGCACGATGGCCTTGATCTTCGAATCCTCTCGCGCCTTGCGTATATCCTCCGCCACTGAATCGCCGCCCATGATGAATCCGCCGCCAGGCGCGTTTCCGGATTTTCCGGAAACAATCAAGCCCGTCGCGTGTACCACTGCAATTTCCGTCATTCCGGAGTTCTTCACCTGCGAACGATATTTCCCAAGGCTGACCGGATTCCACTCCTTTGTCTTCGTCCTCACATAGTCCTGCACCTGATCCCAATACGCGAGCCGGTCCACGAGCTTGTCACCCACCGCTTCATCCGCCGAGATCGGGCCTTTCTCGACGAGCTTCTCAAATGTAGCGCGATCCATGTTCCGGGCAGCGGCGGCATCAGTCAGATACTGGCCGTAAATGCTGCGCACAATCGCTTCGACCTCTTCCCTGTGCGCGGGTGTGAATTTCTTTTCGGTAAGTTGATTGGAGGCTGTCTTGTATTCGGCGATGTGGTAGTAGTCGGGAACGATCTTCAGTTTATCGAGCGCCCCTCGAAGAAATACCGCCTCTCCCATCATCCCGCGAATCCATATCTCGGACGTGGGAACGACCCACACTTCGGAGCAAGCACTCGCGACGTAATATTCCGCGTTGCCGGCGCCATCGCCGCCGATATAGCAAACGCTCGGCTTGCCGCTCTCGCGGAACGACATCAGATGAGCGCGGATCTCCTCGAGCTTCCCCCAGCCCGTCTCAAGCGGCCCGATCTTCACGACGAGCGCGCGAATTCGCGAATCATTCTTCGCCGTGTCGAGCTCGTCCGTGAAATCGTGCAGGACCGCTGTGAATTCGCCGTTCAGCGCCGAGAAAAAGTCCGTCGGCCGCTGTTCCTCGATCTGGCCCTCCACGTTCACCACCAAGACTGAGTTCGACCCCACGTGCACCGGATTTGAAGCCGCGAATCCGATGAAGATGACGACGAATACGACTACCAGGATGATGATGAGCGCGCGACGCTGGCCCCATGTCATGGCTGAGCCTCCATAGGACGATCTTTAAACGAGAAAATCACGATAGCACCGGGCAGGCCAAAACATCAACGAAGTGTGCAGGCGTCAGACACGCCGGGGCGGATGCGGACGGCCTGCACCGTAGCGGCGACGAAAACACGCGTCGGTCATCCGACGCTGTATCGGGGAATCGAACGAGTTACGCTGGCACGGTTACGACAGCTTCGCGGAGGTACCGCGCCGCTTCCTCGGGAGGTGTCGGGTTGATATAGAAGCCGGTGCCCCATTCAAATCCCGCCACCTTCGTCAACTTGGGCATCATTTCGATGTGCCAGTGGTAATGATCGTTGGTCTCTTCGCCGACAGGCGACGTATGGACGACGAAATTGTACGCCGGCCGCGAAAGCACGGAGTCCAGCCGCACAAGAAATTCGCGAAGCAATCGCGCCAGGCTGCCGTACTGCGTGCCCGGCATATTCTCGAAGGCCGAGCTGTGCTGCCGCGGCAGAAGCCACGTTTCGAACGGAAAGCGCGGCGCGTAAGGCGCGAGCGCAATGAAATGATCGTTTTCGAGAATCACGCGTGTTTCCGTTTCCGCTTCCTGCCGGATCATGTCGCAGAAAATGCAGCGCTCCTTCTCAATAAAGTAGCGCTTCGAATTATCCACTTCTTCGCGCACGCGCTTCGGCACGATCGGCAGCGCAATGAGTTGCGAATGCGTGTGTTCGAGCGACGCGCCGGCCGGCTCTCCGTGATTTTTGAACAGCAGTACGTAGCGGAACCGCTTGTCGTTTTTCAGGTCCACCACCCGGTCGCGGTATGCCCAAAGAACCTGTTCCACGGAGCGATCGGCCATCATCGCCAGCGTGCTGTTGTGTTCCGGAGTTTCGATGATCACTTCATGCGCGCCGATCCCGTTCATGCGATCGAAGAGGCCGTCGCCTTCCCGGTCGAGTCCGCCCTCAATCCCAAGCGCCGGAAATTTGTTCGGCACGACCCGAACCGTCCAGCCGGGCGTATCTTTGCCGCTTCCATTCCGCCCGTAGGCGATAATTTCCGGCGGCGTCTTGCCTTCATTGCCAGGACAAAAGGGACAAACACCTTTGCCCTTTATTTCGACGCTCTCACGCAAGAATTCGTTCGGACGCTTACCGCGCTCCGTGGAAATAATGACCCATCGACCCGTAATCGGGTCCTTGCGAAGCTCAGGCAACCTGGCCTCCTCCGTTGTGGGCTAAAAATCAGACAAACGCCGCCCCCAAGCGGCGTCCTGGACTGGGCGGACCACACCGCACAATTTTCGATTTTACTACGCAATCCCGCAAAAAGGACCGGGACTTACCGCGTGCCGGCCCGATGTGACATTGGAATTACTAGGATTGTTCTGCAAACGCGCCTTTGTGCAACCGCACGAGCGGCTGCCGGCCGGGACGCGATTCGATGGCCATGACGTCGAAGCGGTATGGCACTTTGGGGATTCTCGAATCGTGCAGAAATTGCCGAGCCATCCGGCTCACGTTTCGGCGTTTCGCGGCATCCACGGCGTCTTCGGGTTTCGCCGCGAGATGGCCGCCCGCGCTTCGCGTCTTCACTTCAATGAATGCGAGCACGGAGCCATCGTAGCCGATAAGATCAACTTCTCCTTTGATTCCGGGTGCGGTGTAATTCGTCGCGATCATGGTGTATCCATGGCGGCGGAGATACCAGTAGGCGAACGTCTCGCCGCGGATTCCGGTTCGCCGCGCTCGAGATTTTCTATTCGCTTCG
This sequence comes from uncultured Acidobacteriota bacterium, assembly GCA_963838705.1. GTDB lineage: Bacteria > Acidobacteriota > Terriglobia > Acidiferrales > UBA7541 > Palsa-147. The sequence goes on from CAWIRU010000009.1 coordinate 1,584,448, forward strand.
GCGCTCTGCGATGGCGCCGCATTCGAATCGGCGGGCGCGTCGCTGATTCCCTTGCGCGAGGCGAAGCTCACCAGCCCGTACATCATCCGCGCAAATATCGGCATGTCTACTTCACGACCTCGAACGTGAATTCCATCACCTTGCCGCGAATCACGAAGCTCAGATAATACTCCCAGAATCTCCGGAACCATCGCGCGTGATTCACCAGCAGCTCGAGCCCCAGGATTCGCCACACGCTTAAGAGCTTCACCTTGAGTCTGCGTTCTTTCAATCGCGCGGCGGTATACCATGATTCCTGCCCGTGCTTTCCGCCCGGATAAAAATAATGGAAGGATTCGCTGCTCAAATGGCGGCGATGCGTGGTATCGGTGTACGAAGCGACATCCGTGTAGTGCGGCGTCACAATGAAAATCGTGCCGCCGGGCCGCGCGACTCGATGAAACTCCTCCATCGTCCCGATGGCGTTCTCCACGTGCTCGATCAAATGAACCGCGCGCACCTCATCGAATGTATCGTCGCGGAACGGCAAGCGGCCTCGATCGAGATCGCAAACCACATCGGCCGCGGTCTTCGGGTTCACATCTACGCCGATTGACCCGGGATATTTTGACGGGCCGCAGCCAACGTCCAGAATGCGCGGCAATCGCTCCTCCGCGTGCGATGGAATGGCGAAACGAGCGCCTATTCTAGCAGGCGATGTGGCCTAAGTCGTGACTGGTATAGGCGGGAGACGCCCAGGAGCGCTGCGTTTGTTCGAGACCGCAGCGCCCCCGGTAAAAGCGCGGTCTTAGAGCGTCCGCTCGACTTCCGTGATGCAAGCATCGAGCGTCTGAATTGCGAACTTCGCTTGCTCCTCGTCAATGACGAGAGGCGGGCAAAGCCGGAGCGTGGTGTCGCCTGATCCAAGAACGAGCAGGCCCCTGTGAAAAGCCATCTGAACGATTTTGTTCCGCAGGTCGGTAGCCTTCTCTTTCGTTTTCTGGTTGCGGACAAATTCGATTCCGATCATCAACCCCCGCCCGCGCACTTCGCCGACGATCTTATGCCGCTCGGTCCAGTCCGCCGTGAGCTTCATGATGACTTCGCCCATCCGCGTGGCGTTTGCCATGTATTTCGACTCAAGCAATCGTAACGTCGTGAGCGAAGCGGCGATGCAAACGGGGTTCCCGCCAAATGTGGATGCGTGAGCGCCCGGCGTCCAGTCCATGACACTCTCACGCGCAATCATGACGCCGAGCGGCATGCCCGAAGCGATTCCCTTCGCCGACGTGATGATGTCTGGCTCGACGCCCGAGTAATCCACAGCCCACCACTTGCCGGTGCGGCCCATGCCGGACTGAACTTCGTCCGCAACCAGCAAAATTCCGTACTTGCGGCAAATGCGCTGCAAGCCTTGCAGGAACTCGGCTGGAGCAAGAATGTACCCGCCCTCTCCCTGGATGGGCTCGATGAAAATCGCAGCCACCTCCTCAGGATCCACGCGGCGCCGGAAGAGCTCGTTCTCCAGATAGCCAAGGCAATCTTCCGCCGCATGTTCCGGCCGGATTCCGTAGGTCCCGCGATAGGTATCGGGATACGGCGTGTGGAATACGCCAGAGAGCAAAGTTCCAAATCCCTTTCGCTGGACGGCTCGGCTCGCGGTCAAAGAAAGCGCGCCAATCGTGCGGCCATGGAACGCGCCATGGAACGCGATCAGCTTGTCGCGCTTGGTGTGATATTTCGCGAGCTTAATCGCGGCTTCGATTGCTTCCGCCCCGGAATTGCCGAAATAAACTCGTTTCGGCTCCTTACCCGGCGCGATCGAGCTGAGTTTCTGCGCCAGCTCGGCGAGATTCGGGTAATAGAAATCGGTGCCTGACATGTGAATCAGCTCGGCCGCCTGCTTCTGAATCGCGGCCACCACTTCCCGATGGCAATGCCCCGTCGCGACGACGGCGATTCCCGCTGCAAAATCGAGAAACGTGTTGCCGTCAACATCCTCGACCATCGCTCCGCGTCCTTGTTTCGCAACGAGCGGGTAATCGCGCGTGTACGACGGCGAGACATACTGCGCGTCGAGCTCGACGACCTTCTTCGCATTCGGTCCGGGCAGCGCCGTAACGAGATGCGGTAGCTTCTTTTCCATTACTTCTGTATTCGGCATGGATTCCTCCCTAAAGTGAATAAGAGTGCTCGAAGGCAAGTGCTCGGCTCGCGCATGCCGGCCACGGCGCGCGCTCCGGTCAGTACTGGAGGAGGAAAAGAGACTAATCTACGCTGAAAAGACCCGGGCGTTCATTCGAGGGCAAGTCGTGCTGAGGTCGCGGATTGTAGATGCGTGAATTCACTGCCGTTTCCAGCGGATACCGCCGTCTTTCGTATCTTCAAGGATTATACCACTCGCGGCAAGCTGCTCGCGGATTTCATCGGCGCGTTTGAAATTGCGCGCCCGCCGGGCTTCCTGCCGCTCGTTCACCAGCGCCTCGATCTCCGCGTCGCTGATCCCGGAGCGTTTTTGTGCATAGCCGAGCGCTCGAAGCTTGGCATCGTCGGTGTCTTCGAGCACCGCAAGTATCTCGTCGAATTTCCGGAGCGCCGCGAGAACGATCGGCGCATTGGACTGGCAAAACTCGCCGCGATCAATCGCCGTATTGATATCTCGAACGAGATCAAACACGGCGGCAAGCGCCTGCGCGGTATTCAAATCGTCCGAGAGCCCCTCGTCAAACTCGTCCTCGCGCGCCTGAACGCGCGCCGTGATTTCCGGCGCTTCGCCCGCGGGGAAACGGCCGGTTTCAACTCGCGCCACGAAGTTTCGCAGACGTTCAACCGAGCTCGCCGCCTGCTGCAACCCATCCATCGTGAAATTGAGCTGGCGGCGATACGGCACGGAAAGCAGAAGAAAGCGAATCGTGGACGGCCGATGGCCCTTGGCGAAGAGATCGCGCAGCGTGTAGTAGTTCCCAAGCGATTTCGACATCTTCTCGCCTTCGACCATCAAGTGCTCGGCGTGGAGCCACATCTTCACGAATGGCTTTCCCGTGGCCGCTTCACTTTGCGCGATTTCGTTTTCATGATGTGGGAAAGCGAGATCGATTCCTCCGGTATGAATGTCAATCGTCTCGCCGAGATACTTCATGGACATCGCGGAGCACTCGATGTGCCAGCCGGGACGCCCCGGCCCGATCGGCGTTTCCCAGAATTGCTCGCCGGGCTTCGGCGCTTTCCAGAGCGCGAAGTCGCGGGCGTCCGCCTTGTCGTAGCGATCCACGTCAACTCGCGCGCCCGCTTGAATCCCGGTCATATCAATGTGCGAAAGCTTGCCGTACGAGGGAAACTTCGAGATTCGGTAATAGATCGAGCCCTCGCTTGGATACGTGTAGGTCTTCTGCTGCAGCCGCTGGATCAGCGCGACCATGTCCCCAATATGATCGGTTGCGCGGACAATCCTTTCGGGCGTCTCGAGGCTCAGCGCTTTCATGTCTTCGAGGAAAGCCTGAATATATTTCTCGGTGTAATCGCGGATTGTGATTCCGGCAGCCGCCGCGTTGAGAATGATGCGGTCGTCCACGTCAGTGAGATTCATGACGTGATTCAATTTGTAGCCGCGCAAGCGCAGGAACCGGCGAAGCACATCCTGAAAAACAAACGTCCGGAAATTCCCGATGTGCGCAAAGTCGTAGACCGTCGGCCCGCAGGTGTACATCCGGATTTCGCCCGGATGGACCGGCTGAATCGGCTCCTTGCGGTTCGTCAGAGTGTCGTGCAACAGGATTTCGTGCATAGTCGGCGCGTCAGCGTGTTCCCGACGCAAAATTCAAATCGTTGATTGTAGCGAGGATGCTCCCGACTGGCAAACGGCGTGCGAAATGGATTTTCCAGGAGGCGCGAACCGCTTGTACGTCACGGCGACGTGGTTGTCGTAGACGCATTAGTTGCGCCTGACGCCAACGGCCGGATCTCGATACGCCGGCTGACAACAGTGGCATCGCCGTCCTGCGAGGGCACGGCGTCGGGCGGGCGAGCCTTCTTCAGAAACATGCCGTCAGACGGCAATGCGTAGCTTTCATCGACCAAGTAAGTCTCAACCGGCGCAGCGCTCGGCAACGTGAAACTCATCTCAATGCCTTCCGCCGGCATCGTGGCGATCTCGTATGCCTTCCATCCGTGCATCGCTTCGTTCAGAAACGAGAGAACGCGGCCCGATGGCGAGGGCATCACGCGCCCCTCCATTTCAACGGAGCCCACTCCCGACGACGGTGGAAAGTAAATCACGCAATCAGGCGCGCCCCGCGGCGATTTGATTCGCACGTGGTACCGAACGCCGGTGCCGGCAGGATCGGAGGAAAGCACCTCTAACGCCGGTGCGGGCAGTTCAATTTGCGGCGCGTCGGCGCTAAATCGCGGGGCGAAATCCCAGGGGAAAATAAGCTGCGGTCTTTTCTTGAACGAAGCTGCCGCGGCTAGCCAATCCGAGAGCCGTTGCGAATTCGCCGCGGCCACCCACTTACCCTGGTGCGCGTCGCCGTCGAGCCAGTACTGAAAATTGACGCGTTGCGGTGAACGCACGGAATACGTCGGCGTCACAAAGCCGGTCGCCCCCGCGAGCATCGCCACGGTGAGCGCAAGTCCGGTCAACCCGCTCCCCAAACCTTCATCGGCCGATGTGAATGCCGGAGCCAGCGCCGCTACAGCGAGCGTCACGAGCATTGAGGCCAGCGGCAAAATCCCCACTCCAAGCGCATCGTAAAGGAACCAGATTGACGGGACGAGCACCGAAAAAATCGCCGCGGCCGAAATTAGCACGGCGACTTCGCGGCACCACGCCGAATTTTTCGAGTTAATGACGGCCGGAAGCGCGGCAACTACGGCGAAAGTGATTGGTACGATGAATATAAAGCTCGCGCCGGGGTAGTTCCGCGACATCCAGATTGCGACGCCGGCAAACAGGGCGTTGCACGCGGCCCAGTAGCCCCAGAAGCTCGCTCGCCTCTGAAAAATCCGCACCACAACGATGACGCTCCACATGGCGAGCGCGAGATAGGCAATCTGAATGACGATTGGATGTGCGATCCAGCCGTATTCGGCCCCGGCTGGCGGCACGACGCCGGTTATGCGATAGGCGACGAGCAACGCGTAACCGATCACCCCGGTTAACGCCAACATTCCAAAAAAGCCAAACACCCCCCACACGAAAGTGGAAATAAATAGCAGGTGTCTTCGAAACAGAAGCGCGATTTCGATCAGCAGGAGAAACGCGACCGTCGCCGCGATCGGAAACGATAATTGGTCTTTCCAGAGCGCCAGCCAGCGCCCGAACACATCGAAATATACGGCCTCGCCTTGGGGAGGATTCCCGAGATCGACGTTGGCGAACGCAAGAACGGTCGAGAGCGCGTTGTCTCCGTGGTGTTGCAGGCTGCTCGCCGACACATTCTCGAAATTGTCGAGCGGTGTGTGATAGTGCATCACGTCGCCGATAATCGCGAAGTTGAGTCCTTGATAGCCGGCGGCTTTGAAGACCGAGAAATCCGTGTCGTTCGGCAGGCGCTTGTAGACCGTGTAGTAGATCGAATTTGTGATCGGGTGCGGGACGGCGCGCGCATACAAACGCATCGCCCAGTCGTTCGCGCTTCCCGTTTCGAACATCAGGCTCGGCCCCGACGTTCCGCGCGCCTCGACGTTTACGGCGACCTTCACTTCGCGCGCCCACGGATGGCTCTCGACAAACACGTCGGCGCCGAGCATTCCCGCCTCTTCCCCGTCAGTGATCAAGAGAATAATCGGATGCCACGGTGGCGGGAGCGTTTTCAAAATCCGCGCGATTTCCAGCACCGTCACCGCGCCCATCCCATCGTCCGACGCTCCCGGTCCGGCGGGAACCGAATCGTAGTGAGCGGCAAGCAGCACAGCCTCACCCGGCTCGGTGCCCTCGACCCGCGTGGCAATGTTCATCACCGACCCGCACGAGCCCCACTCGTTGCAGCCGAAACCTGGCTGGATTTCGGGCCGGTAACCCAGTTTCGTCAAAATCTCGACAATCCGCTCTCGCACGGCGGCATCTTCAGCGCTGCCCACCGGGTGAGGAACTCCGTTCCCGACCAACTGAAAGAGAATCTCGCGCGCGCGTCCCGCGGAGAATTGCGATGGCGGCGCGCTTGCCGGCTTTGGCGCCGGCGGACGATATCGAAGAAACGTCGCGCCGCAGATCGCCGCAAACAGCACGAGCCCGAGCAAAGCTCCACGGTTTGCGCGATCGTCAGCCACTGCCATTCTTCTCTCCGGTGTAGCGGGAGATGCTACGGCCCCCGCCCTGCTAAGTCAAACGTATACAGCGAGAAAGCGCAATAGCGCATGAGGACACTGGCCGTTTTTGCCCGCGCGGCCTCGCAGTTCAGATTGAGGCGCGTCTGCCGGGTTTTCGAAAATAAGGTATTGCGCTATTGAATCTCAGCGATGGTAGAATCCGCCCCTATTCTCTACGAACCCCGGAAGGTAACCACATCGCGAACGCGGGCGCATCCCCGCGTGCTTGGGAAAGGATGACTATGGACGGCGTTGGCTTGCTTTGGACACTAATCATTGGAGCAGTTGCCGGCTTTCTGGCCGGACAGCTTGTGAAGGGCCGAGGTTTCGGCCTTATCGTAGACATCATCGTCGGAATCGTCGGCGCGTTCATCGGCGGCTGGATCTTCGGAGCGCTCAACTTGTTCACAGTCGGATTGATCGGATTGTTGATTCGCTCCGTGGTCGGCGCGGTGGTCTTGCTCATCATCATCAAGGCGATCAAGAAAGCGTAAGAATCCACTCGAATTTCCAGGTGCGTCGCCCGCGTGCGATTTGAACTAACTTCGCGCGCGGGCGGCGCGCTTCTCCAGAAGCAGGATGCACGCCCCGAGAAGATTCGCTCCTAGAACAATTCCGCCAATTTTCAGCGTGTAGGCCGCCCGGCTCTGCACGTCAATAATCGGAAAGATCGAAAGCGCCACGAAGAGCAGCGTGACAACGAATCCAGACGCAGCCGCGGCGCGCAGCCAGAATCCCATCGTGATCTTCTCGCCTTTGAACCCGGCCAGCGGCAACGCAAACAGAGCGAGATACGCAAGCCCGTAGCAGGTGAACGCAGCCACTTGCAGAATCTCGAAAGCTTCCTGCTCGCCGGCTCCGATCAGCACGGCGAGCGCGACTCCCGCCGTCAGCGCTCCGACGAAGATGATCGAGTTCACGGGCGTTCGGTGAATCGGATGTAGCCGCGTGAACCATCGCGGCAGCAGGCGATCCCACCCCGCCACCATTGGCAGCCGCGCGTTGGCGCTGAAGGTGAGGTTGTACGTCGCTATGTAGTTGCAAAGCAGCAAAAGGATCGCAAGTTGGGCAATCTGGCGCAAAAATCCGAGCGAACCGAATCCGATACTTAGCGCCTGGGGAATTGGTCCGATGACATCAACGTTGTCGGGTCGAACGTAAGAAAGAATTGCGCCCGTCCCGAAGATATAGACCGCGGCGATTACGGGCGCGGTGATCAGCACCGAGCGCGCGATGTTCTTTCGAGGATTTCGGCACTCGCCGGCGAAAATCGCCACGTATTCGAATCCGCTCAGCGCGCCAAACGTCATCTTGCTGAACACGCTGAGCTGAAAAACCGAGGGATGCGGCAGAACGAAGGAAAAAGCTCGATTCGGCGGCGGCGCCCCATGCAGCCAGTTCGCGAGAGGAAGAAGAATCAGAATCCCGAGAGTAACGAGCGTAACCACACTGCCAAAATTGTTCACCCATTTCCCGACCCCGAGCCCCAGGAGCGAGACAATCATTAGCCCGGCGATCACGACGACCGACGCCGCGCCGATCGCGCCCTTACTTACACCCAACCACGCGAACGATGGCCCGAGGGCATACGCTGCATACGTCGTCGTCAGCAGGCCGATCCCCGCGACCATTAGGACCACGTAGAGCCAAAGATTCCACGCGACGATAAATCCCGTGGCGTCGCCAAATCCCAATCGCGCCCACTGGTATAGGCCGCCCTCGAGTGGAATCAGATTGTTCAGGTGCGAGACGACCAGCGCCTGCGGCACAAAGAACAGTACGATCGCCAGCATCCAGAACACGACGTGCGATGGGCCGGCTTTGACCGCCGTTCCGAAAAAATCCGGAACCACGATGAAAAGTATTTGCGCCAGAGCGATGTCAACGATGCCCAGCTCGCGGCGCAGCCCCGCGCTTCGCGCTTCAACGCGCGCTTCAGCCGCAGAAAGAGGTATTGCGGTGTCCATCGCCCGAGTACTCGTTCGCCCGCGACAATACGCTTTGCGACCCTAGCACAATTCGATTGCGAATAAACATCGAGGCTGCCCGAGAAACGCCGTTGAATGCGGTGCCTTGGGAAATCGAAGCGCGGGATTCTCAGATGGCGCGGGGAGTTTCTTTCACAACGACATCACGAACCTATCGAAAATATGCTCGGCGAGTTCTTCGGTGCGTTTTTCATCGCCGTGCTCTTCAAGAAAGACGACTTCGCTGGTGGCCGTCACTTTCGGACGGTATTCTTCTTTCCCGCTTGGATATTCGCAACGGATGGCGAGAACATCCGGGTGATAGGTAACGCTCAATAACTGGTCAACGACTTCCATCGCGCGCACAACAACCTTGTTGGCGTCGAGCCCGGCCCATTCCAGCATGTGTTCGCCGAGGCTTTCATTGATCAAGTCCATCCTTCGCCGCAATGACTGGCGCGTTTCCATCCACATCTTCGGCATCTGCGATCGCTTCAGCTCTCCCATTTCCTTGCGCACTTTCTTGTCCGTGTCGCTCCCGCCTCTGCGCCTGCGGATTTGCGCGACCTTTTGCTGTGCCCATTCGTTTGAATTCATTGCGCGCCCGCTCCTGTTTTCAAGTCCTTCGGCCTAGGATGCAGCGGCTTCATGTGCGGCCGATAGGTCAATCATGCTAAGACAAACTTCAGGTGCGTGAAGGATGCAGGTGTCCGCAGCCTCGTGTGCGTCGCGGCGAACCGACTTAATTCTCATCAACGCGCCCGTTGTGAGCGCCCTGGCCATCAACGGCTCGAATTGCGGGTCGCGCCCGTTGGTGCAGGGAAATATGGCGAGAAACGTGGCGATCTGCGCCGTAAAGCCGCCTCGCTCGCGCGCGATCTTGGCCATAATCCCCTGGCCGAGAGTGGCATTCGCAGCCATCGTGAGCGGGACCACGAGGCGTCCGTGCTCATTGAGCCGGTCAAGCCACAACACGTGCTGATGAATCACCCCAGCGTTGATCAACATCGCATCGCAAGGGCCCGGATCAAATGTAACGCCGTCGCCGGAATTCACGGTCACATTGGAATAGTGAGAGAGATTTTCTTTTGCGCGCGCCGCTAAATCAGGCAGCGCTTCGATGGCAACAACGCTTCCCGCCGGACCGACGACTTCCCGGATAATCGCCGTGTAATAACCCACTCCACACCCGAGGTGATACGCGCGATCTCCCGGCTTCAGATCGAGTGCATGAATCCAACGCGCGAGCGCGCTGGGCTGCCCGTTATTGACGTTGCGCGCAATGTCGAGGCCCACCAAAACGTTGTGATATAGATCTCGCGGATCTTCGGTTGCGGCGTACGAAGTGCCGCCCATGCCCGTAATAGACAACACTCTCTGTTCCGGCGACGCGATTTGCCACGGCGGCGGCCCAAGATATTTCTCCCGTGGCACGCGTGCGTACGCCTCAATCAGCGCCCGCGAATTGAGGTTCGCCGCGAGTCGAATTTCCTGCGCGTAAAATTCCCGGCATTCTTCGAGCGTCATCATGGGCCTCTTTGCTCCGTCGCCGCGCTCAGCGCCACAAATCGTAAGTTACACCAGTTCTAACGCCGTGAGAGCGCTGATACGGTGACAGTTTCTCGTAGCCACGAACGGCCGACAATATTTTGCAAATAGGACAAATATGCCGGTTGGACTTTACAGGGCCCAGTACCCGTGCTATCTTCACTTCCCGTAACCGCCGATTCGCACGCGCCAGGCGGCAGGGCCACGGACCATCGACCCTCCAAACTTTTTGTCCCGGAAGAGCTCCGTCTCAAAAACTAAGCCTTTGTTTCTCTTCACGTTGCGGCGAAGAGTGCAAAGCCTAACTGAGGGTATGCGTGCTCAAACTCCGTAAAGTCGAGTTGCTGGGCTTTAAGTCGTTCTGCGAGAAAACGCAGATCACTTTCAGCGGCAACGGCATCACCTGCATTGTCGGCCCGAACGGCTGCGGCAAGTCGAACATCGTGGACGCCATTTCCTGGGTCCTGGGCGAGCAAAGCCACAAGCTATTGCGTGCCGAGCGCATGTCCGACTGCATATTCAATGGCACGGCGAAGCGCCCGCCGCTCGGAATGTCCGAAGTGACGCTCACGCTCGTTGACCCGGAACTCGCAGACGCCGTTGCGCTCGTCCTGGCCGCGTCGGAAGGGTCAACCGACGCCTCAGCCTCCGCTCCCTCGCCGGAATCGGCTGAGATGGCCGCGCAACCCACGATCGATAGCACAGCCGTTGATGGAACCGATTCAGCGGAAGTTGGTGCGGAAGAAATCGCGACGCCGGCCGATGGAGGAATCGCCGGCAAATTCCGCAAGAAGCGCCCAGTTCACAAACCTGCGCATGAGCCGAAGCCCGGCGAAGTCGTCATCGGGCGCCGCCTCTATCGCTCCGGCCAAAGCGAATACATCATCAACGGCCGCGTTGCGCGTCTCCGCGACGTCCAGGAACTTTTCATGGGCATGGGACTCGGCCCGGATTCCTACGCCATCATCGAGCAGGGCCGCATCGGTCAAATCCTGAACTCGAAGCCGATGGACCGACGCGCCATTATCGAAGAAGCCGCCGGTATCACGATGTACAAGACCAAGCGGAGGCTGGCCGAAGCCAAGCTCGAAGCCTCGCGCGTGAATCTCTCGCGCGTCAACGACATCCTCGTCGAAGTGGAAAAGCAACTCGCATCACTCAAGCGCCAGGCATCGAAGGCGCGGCGCTACTCGGAATTGCGCGAACAGATGCGCGGCGCTCTGCGCACCGTGCTCGCGAGCAAGGCGCAGCATCTCGATTCCGAGGCCGAAAGGCTCGAGCGCACATTGCGCGAGATGGCGGCTGCGGAAGACGACGCGACGCGATCGCTGCGCGATCTCGAGACCGAACAGGAACGGCTCAACGCCAGAAACTACGAGCTCGAAGCCGAGCTGCGCCAAACGCAGAATCTCTTGAGCCAGACGGCGCTCGATCTCGATCGCGCCGAGAATCGCATCGCATTCAATCAGGAGCAGGCACGGCAACTCGAGCTGCGCATCGCGCGCGTGCTCGTTGAAATCGAACACGCCGAGCGCGAATCCATCGAACTCGATGCGCGGCGGCAAACTAACGAAGCTTCCTTGGCCGACCTGCGCGCGAGCACCGCGGCTTTGGAAGCGGCGCTGCGAGAAGCTCTCGATGCCGCGGGCCGAGGCGTGGACGAGCAAAGGAATCTCGAAGCGCGAATCGAGGAACTCCGCGCTTTGGCCGCGCGCATGAGCGAAGAAAGCATTCGCAGCCTTGCGGAAGCCACCCAAGCCGATGAAGCCGTCGCTCGCCTCGCAACGCTCGAGTCCCAGCGCGCCGCTTCGCTCGCAACCTTCGAATCCGAATGTGCCGCGCAGGCGCAAAATGCGCAATCCACCGGCGTGCGAAGCCTGCTCGCGGAAATGCGCGCTCTCGAACTCGATAACAACGTCCGCGAAGCGCAGGCGCGCGTGGCCGAATTGCGCAAGACGCTCGCGGAATCAAAGCAATCATTCGATACGATGCGCGAAGCCCTTTCCGCCGCTCGCGCCCGCCGCGCTTCCCTCGAGCAGATTCTCGATGAACGCGCCTACTCCGCCGACGCCGTGCAAAAGCTCTTCGCGACGAGCGGAGTCGAGGGCGGCAGCTTCCGCGCCGTCGGCTTGCTTGCGGACTTCGCCGAGGTTGAAGAAACGCACGAAAGCGCCATCGAGCAATTCCTGCGCGATGAGCTCGAATACGTCGTCGTGGAAACCTTCGATCACGCCCGCGAAGGCGTCGCCCTCCTCCGTAACGAAATGGGCGGCCGCGCGACGTTCTTCGTGGATTCACTCCGTGCCCAAAACATCGCCGTCTCCGTCGCGCCGGAAATTTTGCCGGCAACAGCAGGCGTCGTCGCCCGGCTCGACCGGTTGGTTGAATTTCGCGATCCGCTCGGCCCGGCCGCGAAGCAGTTTCTTTCGAAGCTGCAATCGGCCTACGTCGTCGAGCACGCGCCGCTCGCCGAAGAATTGTCCCGAGCGTATCCCCAGCTTCACTTTCTCACGCTCGACGGCACGTGCTACCACGGCCGGATGGTCTCGGGCGGCCGCGCGAATGAAGCCGGCCCGCTGGCATTGAAGCGCGAATTGCGGATGCAGGAGACCCAGGCTGCCCGCTTCGAAGCCGAAGCTTATGCGACGCAGATAGAGATTCAGCGTCTCGAAAGTGAAATGGCGCAAGCCGAAGAGTGGCTTACGTTCATGAACACGGAGCACGTGGAGGCTGCTAAGGAGGTCGTATCCACCGCGCACCAGCGCGATCAAGCGAGGACGGATCTGCATCGCGCGGAAGAGCAGCGTGATACTTGTCTCGCGGAAATCGAAGCAGTTCGCGCGGAAGCCAGCGCTGCCCGGGAACGCGCGAAAGATGCTACTGCGCGGCACGCCCGAGCGCAGGAATCGCGCGGCGCAGCGGAAGCCGAGTCCTCCGCCGCCACCGAGCGGCTCGCGGAAATGCGCCAAAATCTTCAGACGCGACAGGAATCGCTGGCGCAACTGCGCGAAGAACTTGCGGCCATGTCCGAGCGTCTCGCGAGCGCCGAAGCCATTTCCGATCGCATTGCCGCCGAGAGCTCACAAGTGCGAACGCGCACGGAAAGTTTGCGCGAGCAACACGGAGTCCTTGTCAGCGAGCGCACGCAGATCGAATCGAGCACCGCCGAGCTGGCTCAGCAAACCGAGAGCCTGCGCGCTGAAAAATTCCGCATCGAGGAAAAACTGGCCTCACTCGAACGCGAGTTTGACGATACCCGAAGCCGCACGACCCAACTCGACGCGACGCTTCGCGGCCAGCGCCAATCGCTTGACGAACAGCGCTCTCATCGAAGCCAATGCGAAATTGAAAAGGCGCGTAACGATTCGGACCGCGATTATCTCCGCCAGGCCTGCGTCGCCGAACTCAACGCCCAGCCCGAGGAATTGATCGGCCTGGAACCGGCCCTGCTGACCGGCGAAGCTCTCGTCGCCGCCGAAACGAACTACAACGAAATGAAAGCGCGTGTCGAGGCGATTGGCCCAGTGAACATGATGGCGCTAGAGGAATACCAAGAATGCGAGCAGCGCGATTCCTTCCTTCGCCGCGAGCATGCCGATCTCATCGAAGCCATCCAGAATACGCAGCAGACAATCGCCGAACTCGAGCAAATCTCGCGCCAGAAATTCGAGGAAGCTTTCCATGCGATCAATTCCAGTTTCGCGGCCGCGTTTACGACGCTCTTTGGCGGCGGCCACGGTGAAATGCGCCTGACCGAGCCGGACAGCTCAGGCGAGGCCGGCATTGACGTGGTCGCGCAGCCTCCGGGCAAGCGTCTGCAAAATGTTCTCCTGCTCTCGGGCGGCGAAAAAGCGCTCACTGCGCTGGCTTTGCTCATCGCCGTCTTCCGCTATCAGCCGAGCCCGTTCTGCATCCTGGACGAAGTGGATGCCCCGCTCGATGAAGCCAACGTCGGCCGCTTCATCAACATGCTGCGCGAAATGGGCAGCCAGACGCAGTTCATCGTCGTCACGCACAACCGCAAGACAATGGAAACCGGCTCCGTCCTCTACGGCGTCACGATGCAGGAGCCGGGCGTTTCGAAGCTCGTTTCCGTGCGCTGGGATGAAGCCGAGGCGCAGGCGCCGGTCGCGCGGGCTGCGACGAACGCCGCGTAGCTCTCTCACGCGATCATCCGCAAGAATCTCCGCGCGGCCGCGCCGGTATCATCGTCGCGGCCGCGTCTCATTTTCCGCTTCCATTTTTCTTCTCCGTTGACTTCGCCCGTTCGTAAGCTAGAATACCCGCCTCCCAGAAAGGACAATGCTTTCGTGGCATCATTTCAAATGGCCCCAGCAATTTCAGAAACTTCGTTCGCCGGATTGAAACTCCGGGGACGCGGCAAGGTTCGCGACATCTACGAGGCCGGCGAAGACTTGCTGATCGTAGCAACGGACCGGCTCTCAGCGTTCGACGTCGTGTTGCCGACCCCCATTCCGGACAAAGGAAAAGTGCTCACGCAGCTTTCTCTCTTCTGGTTTGAGAAACTGCGCGGAATCGTGTCCTCGCACGTCCTCGAGGCCTCCAACTTCACCGGCGAACTCGCCCCCTACGCTCAGGAACTAGCCGGCCGCTCGATGCTCGTCCGCCGGGCCGAGCCGATTCCCATCGAGTGCGTCGTCCGCGGATATCTTTCGGGCTCGGGCTGGAAGGATTACAAAAAGACCGGCGGCGTTTGCGGCATTGAGCTGCCGGAAGGCCTGCTCGATTCGTCGAAATTGCCCGAGCCGATCTTCACGCCCTCGACAAAAGCAACATCAGGCCACGACGAAAACATTTCGTTCGCCGATGCCGCCTCGCAGATCGGAACATCCCTCGCCGGGAGGCTTCGCGACGTGTCCATCGAGATTTACCGGCGCGCCTCCGAGTACGCCGCGGCCCGCGGCATCATCATCGCCGACACAAAATTTGAATTCGGCCTCGCGAATGGCGAATTGATTTGGATCGACGAAGCCCTCACGCCGGATTCGTCGCGCTTCTGGCCCGCCAATGAGTACAAGCCGGGCCACGCGCAGTCTTCTTTCGACAAGCAATACGTCCGGGACTATCTCGAGAAGATCGGTTGGAACAAGCAGGCTCCGGGGCCCGCGTTGCCGCCGGACGTCGTCGCCGCGACGCGCGCCCGGTATCGCGAAGCATCCGAGCGGATCACGGGTCACGCTCTTGATTAGACTTGAGGGCCACGCAAACTGAATGCAGAAGCAATAGCGCGGAGCGTGCGATCGTGAAAGATCAACTGGATTCGCTAGTCGGGCAATTAGTCGAACGCGGAATACTGCTCGATGAAGCAGTCAACGAGTTCGAAAAGAAATTTATCCGCCGCGCGCTCGAGCGTGCCAACGGAAACCAGTCCCGCGCCGCAAAAGTCCTGGGAATCCACCGCAACACCCTGAGCCGCAAGGTGGAAGCATACAAACTCGACGCCCGCGCCCACCGCCGAAAGTAGCACAACCTCGGCGTTCAGACGTTTCACCTCAAATTTCGATAAACCGCGTGTGCTGCTTGCTCGCCGAAACCCGCCATCGTAGCGCCGGCATCTTGCCGGCGTTTTTGCGCTCATGCATCGAACCTCAAGTTTACCTGCACGGTGCGCGCGCCAAGTACACGCCCACTATTTGCCCGCCCAAAAATGAAATTGGCCGCCCGGTTCCGGCGGCCAATTTCAAAATTGCAGCTTACTTCGATTTCGTCAATCGAACTCAGTTGCCTGATGGCTTCGCGCCCACCTTATGCGGCTTGCGCTTGCCTTCCTGCTTCTCCGGCGGAATGTCTTCCGGATTTACCTTCGCCTTTTCCCAGTGCAGCATGAACGGGTCCGGATCATAGCCGGTCAGGGTTCCCGAGAATCGCACGCCATCGTCTTTTTGCAACCGGCTCGCTTCGGGTTGTCCGGGCACCTTCACGTCCATGTTCGCCGTCGTTGCGGCTTCCATTTCCTCGGAAGTCGCGCCGGTATATACGTGCAGCTCGACCATGTCCGTACCCGGCGTCACGTCAATCACCTTACCCACAACTTCGGGGAAATCCAGCCCGCAAATCGCAAGCCAAGTGAGTTTCGCCTTGTCCCCGCCACCTTTCAGATCGGAAATCACGGAGAGAATATTCGAAGACGTGCGAATCTTGTTGAGATCGTCGGCGCTGGGAATGTTGTAAGTCGCAGGGCGATCCGGAGACGTTGCTGCGAGTTGAAGCAGCTCGTTCATTTGCGGATCAACGAGTTGATCGCAACCCGACTGCTGATACGCCGCGATGCGCTTCCTCAAATAGTCCTTGATCTGCGCGTCACCTGGCGCCTTTAATGCGACGGCGCGCGCCAGCGCCCAGAAACCGTCAAGGGATTGCGGAGGCGTTTCCTGCAGCAATGCCACTCCCAGTCGATAAGAGGCAACTCCATCCGTCGGATTGTCCACGAGGGCGGCCTTGAAAGATGCTGCGGCGGCCGCGTAGTCCTTCAGTTGTAACGCCGCAAATCCGGCAGTGTTATTGCACAGTGCTGCCGCGGGTTTCTTGTTGTCTGCGAACTGCTGAGGCGTCATGTTATCGGGCTTCGGGAGCGCATCGAGGGCCTTCAGGCAATCATTCGCCCCCGCTCTTGCCTTGTTCAGTTGATCGGTGGCGTCAGGCGCCTTCGGATTGTACGCAAACTCGAATACGGAGCTGCGCGAATACAGAGCTTGCAATCGTCCGGCGGCATCCGCCTTGGGGTCGCTATCCGCCATGTACTTGTCGGCGTAATCGATCACTTTTTGGTAGGTCTTGAGCGCCGTGTATTCCTGGATGTACATGGAATCCACATATTTCATCAGCGTGGATTTTGGAAATTTCGCGACAAAATCATCAAGGCACTTCACCTGGGAATCCGGCTTCGTCTCGGCTCGACACGCCTGAAAGGCGTTGTACTCCGGAATCGTGTAGGCCGGCTGCTGCCCCTGAGCCTCCTGCGCGGCCGCGTGCGGAACTTGCCAGAACAGCAGCGCCCCTGCCGCCAGCAGCATCGCCTTCGCGACCATACACTCTCGCTTCATTGTTTAACCGCCTCCTGAGCCAGATTCACTATGGGCAACGGTCGAGAATAGAAATTACGACCCCTGCAGGGACCGCCGAAAACAAAGCTACGGGATTATAGGAAAAGGACTTTCGCGGTGCAAGGTCAATCGCTCCTTCGCTTTTCTTGAATGCAACTCCCGGCTGAATCCCGTAGCTTCTTTGCTCCGATGTTAAGATGGTGAATCTTCGCAAAAGGCCGCATCGGAGGAATACAGATATGTTTGATCCGGATAGCGCGACGCGTCCATTGGCCAACACAGTGGCGCTGGTGACCGGCGCGAGCCGCGGGATCGGATTGGCCATCGCGCGCCGCTTGGCAAGACTCGGCGCGGCCCTGTGCATTTGCGGGCGTGACGCGGCGCGCCTTGAATCCGCTGCCGCCGAGTTGAGGCTAATCGGAGTCAAAGCCATCGCAGTGATCGCTGACGTTTCTCGCGCATCGGACATTCGGACTCTCGTCGATCAGGCTCAGCGTGAGCTCGGCCCAATCGACATCCTCGTCAACAACGCCGGAATCGGTCGCTTCGGCCCCATTCAGCAAATGTCCGAAGCTGACTGGGATTCTGTGTTAGACACCAATTTGAAGTCCGTGTTCCTGGTCAGCAGCGCGGTAATTCCGTCGATGATCGAGAGGAAGCGCGGCCACATTGTCAACATCGCCTCTCTCGCGGGGAAAAACGCCTTCGCTGGCGGCGCGATTTATTGCGCGTCGAAATGGGGACTTCGCGGATTGACGGCGTGTATGGCCGAAGATCTGCGCGGGTTCGGAATCCGAGTAGCAGCGGTATGCCCCGGCACCGTCGCAACGGATTTCTCGCCCCACGTTGGCCGCGACATCTCGAAGATGCTGCAACCGGACGACGTCGCCCACGCCGTTGAGTCGATACTCACCCAGGCGCCGAACAGCTTCATCAGCGAGATAGATATTCGCCCGGCCCAAAAGCCGTAACTCACCGCGATTCAGTCAGATCCGCCGCGCTGCGACTTTCCCGCACCCCGCTGCATCTAATCGTTTGACATTAAACGATCTCGCTGGAAGCACCGATATGCCGACTCACTACAAAGGCAGCGCAAAGGCAGTCCGGGCGCTAAACGCGCATATCAACCTCGAGCGCGCCGCAAATACCGTGGCCGCTCAATTGACAGCGCAACTTGATCCACAGGGCTTAACCATCAGCCAGTTCGGAACTCTCGAGGTCTTGTACTTTCTCGGGCCGCTCTGCCAGAACGAAATCGCCCAGAAACTTTTGAGATCGGGCGGAAACATGACGCTCGTAATCAACAACCTCGAGAAACAGGGTTGGGTGCGGCGCGTGCGCCAAGATGATGACCGGCGGCTCATTCGCGTTCACCTCACTCGCGAAGGGCGGCGGCAGATAGCGCGAGTAATTCCCGGCCACGTTAAAGCCATTGTCAAAACGATGAGCATTCTAACGGCGCGCGACCAAGAAGATCTAAGACGAATTTGCCGCAAGTTCGGACGCGGCAGTGCCAAGAAGTCCCACGGCACAATTGCAAAAAGGGGAAACACACATGATTCAAATTCGACCAAGTGACGAACGCGGGCACGCGCAGCACGGCTGGCTGGATAGCCGCTTCACATTTTCATTCGCGGATTACGACGATCCCAAGCACGTTCAATTTCGCTCGTTGCGCGTGATCAATGAAGATCACATCGCGCCCGGCCAGGGTTTCGGCATGCATCCGCACCGCGACATGGAAATCATCACCTACATTCTCGAAGGCGCGATTGAGCACCGCGACAACATGGGCAATCGCGGCGTTATTCGTCCCGGCGAAATTCAAAAGATGAGCGCGGGCACGGGCATCCTGCACAGCGAATTCAATCCATCCCAAACGCAGCCGGCTCATCTGCTCCAGATCTGGATGATTCCGTCGAAGCGCGGTATCAAGCCAAGCTACGAAGAGCACAAGTTTGTGCCAGGCGAGCTGGACGGCCAGTTCCATCCGGTCGCCGGACCCAATGCCACGGTCACCATTCAGCAGGATGCGGAATTGTTTGCCGCAAAGTTGAAGCCCGGGCAAAAGGCGATTCACGAATTGCGCCCGGAGCGTCATGCCTGGCTGCAGGTTGCGCGCGGAGCCGGGAAGGTCAACGGACATCCGGTGAAAGCCGGCGACGGCGTGGCTGTTTCCGAAGAATCTTCGATCAGTTTTGAGGCGACAGAACAGTCCGAGGTCCTGCTTTTCGACCTCGGATAAGAGCCGCGTGAAATAAGACAGAGAGAATGGGAGAAAAGAAATGAAGGATAGCAATCGTTTCACAGCTTTATTCGCCAGGATTTTCCTGGGAATCTTGTTTCTGGTAAGCGGCGGCATGAAGGTCGCTGGATTCTCGACGGTGGTCGGCTATGCAGCCGCGAAGGGGCTTCCGTTCCCGGCCGCTAGCATTGCGCTGGCCGCGGCCATCGAACTCGCAGGCGCCGCGATGTTGTTTGTCGGATATCGCGCCCGGCTCGCAGCCTTCGTGTTGTTTCTGTATCTGATACCGACAACGCTTATTTTTCACAGCTTCTGGGCAGCTCATGGAGTCGAAGCGCAGATGCAACTGGTCAACTTCCTGAAGAACATAGCCATCATGGGCGGCCTGCTCATGGTCGCCGGTGCAGGGCCTGGCCCGATCGCGCTCGGCGAGCCGATCGCCCACCCGCGCTAATTCAGGTGCCGGATTGCCGGGCTTCGGTGTGATTCGTCGAAGCCCGGCGCGGCGGACCCTGGCGATTGGTGTACGAGGGGCGATTCCCGGTAAAATGCTAGGCGCTTCTGATTTCGACTTAGGGAGGACGATTCATGAAAGTTCCTGCGTGGTTTTTCTTTGCCGCTTTGCTCTTGATGACCGCGGTTCCTCTGCATGCGCAACAATCCGCTCATGCCGACATCATTGATTCCAAGGGAACCAAAATCGGCACGACGCGGCTCGAACAGACGAGCGGCGGCGTGCGAATCTCGTTGAATGCCTCTCAGCTTCCACCCGGCACCCACGGTTTTCACATTCACGCCGTCGGCAAGTGCGATCCGCCCGATTTCAAGACGGCGGGCCCTCATTTCAATCCCGACAACAAAAAGCACGGTTCGAAGAATCCGGACGGACCCCACGCAGGCGATCTACCCAATATTGAAGTGGCAGCTGACGGGTCCGCCCACGTCACTTCGCTCGCGCCCAACGTAACGCTCGGCGAAGGCCCAAACTCTCTGTTCCATGACGGCGGCACTTCGCTCGTGATTCACGCGCAGGCCGACGACTTGATGACCGATCCCTCCGGCAATTCCGGCGCGCGAATTGCCTGCGGCGTAATCCAAAAATAATCCGTAATCCGGGAATCCGTCACGCGGAAAAATATTGCCCGGCGATATCGCCGGCAGACCCAGCTGTCGAGGGGCTGGCCGGCAGGCCGGCCGGTTTTTCGCAATCGCACCTCGGAGCCGCAAAAAATGGAAAAGCGCGCGCAGACATCCACTCCGATCCACGAATTTCTCGAGCGGCGATGGAGCCCTCGTGCTTTCGCGAATCGGAGCGTCGAACCTGAGAAGTTGCGCAAATTGTTCGAGGCCGCGCGATGGGCGCCATCCTCATCGAACACCCAGCCGTGGCGCTACATCGTCTCCACAAAGGAAGACCCGGAAGAATTCGCCCGCGCGGTCGATTGCCTGCGTCCCGGAAACGTGGCATGGGCCAAGAACGCGCCAGTGCTTCTCTTCACCGTCGCGCGTCTGAATTGGCCGGACAAAGCCGATCCGAATCGTCACGCCACATACGACCTCGGCCAATCGGTCGCTTACCTCAAGTTTGAAGCAGTGGCGGAGGGACTTTCCGTCCATCAAATGGGCGGTTTCTTTCCTGAGAAGGTGAAGGAGACTTACGGCGTCCCGGACGGATACGAGCCGATGAGCGCAGTCGCCGTCGGTTACCGCGGCGATCCGGATTCGTTGCCGGAGGACTTGCAGAAGAAAGAGGCCGCGCCGCGAACTCGAAATCCGCTCGATTCCTTTGTCTTCGCGGGACGCTGGGAAACGCCAGCGCCATTCCTCAGAAGTTAAAATCTTCGATAGACGTTATCATCCCGAGTCCGCCGCGGCGGACGAGGGATCTGCGGTTCGTGTGGAAAGGCTCCATCACGTTCCCATACAGGCAAGCTCGACCCTCCAGCACTTGTAGCGCCGGGCTTTCAGCTCGGCACTCTTCGCCTTCTTCTGCGCGTCACTTCTTCGGAAAATTCGGATCCGCCTTCAATTCCAATAACTGCTTCGTCGCGAGCGAACTCATCCCATGCGCGGCAATACGATCCCCTGCTGCGCCTGATATTTTCCCTTCTTATCTTTGTACGAAATCTCGCAGACTTCATCCGACTCAAAAAAGATCACCTGGCACAGTCCTTCATTTGCATAAATCTTCGCCGGCAGCGGTGTCGTGTTGCTGATCTCCAGCGTGACGAATCCTTCCCACTCGGGCTCGAATGGCGTCACATTCACAATAATTCCGCACCGCGCGTACGTGGACTTCCCGACGCAAATCGTCAAAACGCTTCGCGGAATCCGGAAATACTCCACCGACCGCCCCAGCGCAAACGAGTTCGGCGGCACGATGCACACGTCGCCTTCAAACTTGACGAACGATTTTTCATCGAAGTGCTTCGGGTCCACGATCGAGGAATTCACATTCGTGAAAATTCGAAATTCGTTGGCCACGCGCATGTCGTAGCCGTACGACGAAACGCCGTAACTGATCACGCCCTCCCGCACTTGCCGGTCGGCGAACGGCTCGATCATCTTTTCTTCAAGCGCCATTCGGCGAATCCACTTGTCGGACTTCACACTCATGAGCACTTCTCCTTCCGAGACGTATCGGATTGGCGAAAATGGCAGCGCATCTTAGTACGCCGTCCCCGGCTTGACAACCTACAACCCCCTGTCTAGCATAGGTTTGCGGTTGCGCGGGAGGCGGTTGTGATCAAGCTCGACATCGTAAATGCGGTCGTTCAAAAAACGAATATTACACGCACCAAGGCCGAACAGGCCGTCGAGACCGTCTTCGAAGCCATGAAAAACGCTCTCGGCCACGGCGAGCGCATCGAACTGCGCCGCTTCGGCGTGTTCAACGTCAAGCCCCGCAAGACCGGCATCGGCCGCAATCCTCGTACAGGCCAACAGGTCAGCATCCCTCCCGGCAAAGCTGTCCGCTTCAAGCCTGGCAAGGAATTACAGGCGCTCGAAGACGTTCCCGCCAAGAAAGCGGAATCGGCGCCGCCTTCGCACTAAAATTTTTTCCAAGGGACATCGTTCCAACGGCCGTTCGGTAGAAAACTTTCCAAGGAATAGGGCATCTCACACCGATGAGCAGCGGAAATGGGCATGCTCGTATCTCTCCGGAAATCGTCGAGTTTCAGCTTCCGCCGATTGAAGTATACGTCCCGCCGCGTCCGCGCCGCCGTCCCATCGCTCTGCCCCTGCTGCTCTTTCTGCTGACCGTTATCTCAACGCTCGCCGTCGGCGCTGAATTCGCGCGCTCCTACGCAAACGGCGTCGAGCCTTTTTCGACCGACGATAATCCTTTCATGACCATGGTGCGGCCGCTCATGCATCCCGAAATGCTGAAGCTCGGCATTCCGTTCTCGTTTACGCTCCTCACAATCTTGCTCGCCCACGAACTCGGCCACTACTTTGCCTGCCGTCTCAACGGAATCGAAGCCACCTACCCTTATTTCATTCCCGCGCCCACGCTCTTCGGCACATTCGGCGCGTTCATTCGCATACGCTCTCGCATTCCCACGCGTCGCGCGCTATTCGACGTCGGTCTATCGGGCCCCGTGGTCGGCTTCATTTTCGCCGTGCCTGCGCTCGTTTTCGCGATTGCCAATTCCAAATTCGTCTCGCCTGAATCGTGGGATCCGAACGCGCTGCATTTTGGCAATCCGCCGCTCGTGCAGCTCTTGGCCGTGCTCATTCACCCGAACGAAAATTCGCAAGCGTTATTGCTCAATCCTGTCGGCCGCGCCGCCTGGGTCGGTCTCTTCGTCACCGCGCTGAATCTGATTCCGGCCTGGCAGCTTGACGGCGGACATATTCTTTACAGCCTGACGCCCACGCAGCATCGCCGGATTTCACTTTTCGTCGGCGCAGTCCTGCTGGTGATGGGATGGTTCATGTGGGCCGGTTGGTACTTATGGGGCGGTTTGATCCTCGCGCTCTCGATCTCTTTTCGTCATCCGCCACTGCTCGATCGCTACGAGCAGCTCGACCCGCGGCGGCGCCTCTGGGCCGTCATCGGCATCGTCATCTTCCTGCTAAGTTTCACTCCCTGGCCAACGACAAACCCGTAGTCAGTTTCGACATCGTCGCAGCCAGATCAGCGCAATTATTGGCAAAATCGCCGCTCCGGCAATTGTAGCGCCCGGTCTCAGAGCAAGGGGCTCGCACCTCAATAGCGCGAGGCGCAGCACCGGTGCGAGGCGCAGCACCGGTGCGAGGCGCAGCACCGGTGCGAGGCGCAGTCTCGGTGGGAGGAGCAGTATCGGCGCGAGGCGCAATATCGGTGGGAGCCCCCGCATTCATGCGGGGGAGGAGCGCTTCAGCGCTCCGGAAAACGCCGCTGCATTGGATCGTGCGCTTTAGCGCCGGAGAAATCCCGCGGCTAAATTCAGCCGGGCATTCTTCCCTCACCTCGAATTCACGACAAGCTAGTCGGATCCACATCCACAATCACAGCCGTCTCCGGAATCTCCCGCTTCGCGCAAAATTCCACACAACCACCAAGCGCCCGCATCAGATTCGATCGCTTCGCCGCCTTCAAAAGAAATTGGAATCGAAATTCCTGCCGCAATCGAGCAAGCGGCGCCGCCGCCGGCCCCAGCACTTTTATTCCCTCTTTTTCAAACGGCGCGAAATATCCCTCGAGGGTCCGCGACCACCGGATCGCGTTCTCGAGGTTTCTGCTGCGGACGAGCACATTAGCGAGCGCCGCATACGGCGGGTAATGCAACATCCGGCGGAAATGCGCCTCCTTCTCAAAAAAAGCGATGTAGTCCTGCCGCGCGGCGCACTCGATCGCATAATGTTCTGGATAATACGTTTCGACGATCACTTCGCCGATCAATTTCCCGCGCCCCGCGCGTCCCGCCACCTGTGTCAACAGCTGAAACGTCTTCTCCGCCGCGCGAAAGTCTGGCCGCCCGAGCGCAAGATCCGCCGCAACCACTCCAACGAGCGTCACGAATTCAAAATCATGTCCCTTCGCTACCATCTGCGTTCCGACCAGCACGTCAATCTCGCGCCGCGCAAACGCGCCGAGCACCTTCTGAAACTCCTGCTTCGTTCGAACCGAATCGCGATCGAGCCGCGCGATGCGCGCCTGAGGAAATTCCTCACGCAACGATTCTTCGACTCGCTCGGCTCCATCGCCGACGAAATAAAGATACTCCTGCTTGCACTTGGGACATTCTTTCGGAATCCGCGCGGTAAATCCGCAGTAGTGGCATTCCAGCCGCGCGCGCTTCTTGTGATACGTCAGCGCGATGCTGCAATTCTGGCATTGCACCGACGCGCCGCATCCCCTGCACATCAAGAACCACGAATACCCGCGGCGATTAATCAAAATCATCGCCTGCGTGCCAGCTTCCAGCCGGGCGGCAATGGCAGCGCGCAGCGATTCGGAAACAGGCGAAGCGCGATGCGTGACGCGAAATTCGTCGCGCAAATCCACCACACGCACTTGCGCGAGCGGCCGATTCTCCACCCGCGTTTTCAACTCGAGCAGGGTGTACTTGCCCGTCCGCGCGTGATGGTAGCTTTCAAGCGACGGCGTCGCGGAACCGAGCACGACGGGCACGCCTTCGAGTCGCGCGCGATAAATCGCCGTATCGCGTCCGTTATATCGCGGCGCTTCCTCCTGCTTGTAACTCGTCTCCTGCTCTTCATCCACCAGAATCAGCCCGAGATTCTCGAGCGGCGCAAAAACAGCAGATCGCGTGCCCACCACGATGCGCGCCTCGCCTCGCCGCACGCGCCACCATTCCCGCGCCCGTTCGTTATCCGTCAGCGCGCTGTGCAACACGGCCACTCCCGGCCCAAACCGCGCCCGCACATGGCGGCTCATCCACAGCGTCAGCGCGATTTCGGGCACAAGCACGAGCGCGCTTCGCCCCTTCGCAATCGTCGCTTCCACTGCGCCAAGATAAACTTCCGTCTTCCCGCTGCCCGTCACTCCGTACAGGAGGCCGACGTGAAACGTCTTCGCATCAATCCATCCGCGAATCTGCTCGAGCGCCGCGGCCTGCTCGGGATTCAATGTGTTCGTCGGCGCCATGTAATCCGTGTCCCACGGATCCTCTTCGGCCACACGCGGCTCGTCCCAGAGAATCAGCCGGCCTTGCTCCGCAAGCTTCTCAATCACGCGCCGCGTAACGCCCGCGGCAACAATCAGCACAGAAAGCGGCAGTGGAACTTCGGCTTCCAGCAGCGCAGCCCGCACGCGCAGTTCCTTCTCGTTCAAGATCTTTCCGTCGGCGCCAGACTCCTCCTGCTTCCAAGCCACGATCTTCTGCAAGCGTTCTTTGCGCCGCACCACAATATCGTTCCAGGTGAGATAGCCTTCACGAACCAGCCGCTCCACAGCCTCGCGCGCGGCCGGCACTTTCCGAAAGCGAGCGAGCGGCACCGCGCCGTCCGCATCCTTCGTAATGTCGAGCGCGGTGAAATCGGCCAGTTCGCGCTTGTCCGCCGGCCCGCGCGCGACAAGTTCCGCCAGATATTCGCGCCCCGCTTCCGTCAGCGTATATTCGCGCTCCTGCCGCGTCTCCGCTTCCGGCGGCAGCAGCGACCGAAACGTCTCGCCGATTGGCGCGACGTAATACTTGCTCACCCAGCGCCCCAGCTCGATCAACGACGCCGGCAGCGCCGGAATCGGATCGAGCAACTCCGCAATCTCCTTCACCCGCGCAACATCGGGCGCGCGATCCGTCAGCGCCAACCCAACGCCGATCATTTTTCGATTGCGAAACGGAACGACAACTCGCCGCCCCACCAACTCATTCGATTCAAGCTTCGTGGGCACTGCATAAGTGAACAGCGAGCGCAGCGGCACAGGAAGAGCGATTTCGCAGTAGCGGGGCGCCATGGCGGATGATTAGTGTAACAGGGTCGGCGCGCGAATCTTTCGCACCGACAAATTCGCGTCGCGGGCGAACTTCTGATAACCCGGCTGACCAGGAGTTCGCCCGCCACTAGGGCGGGTCATACAGGTCGAGTATTCT
The DNA here is from genome assembly GCA_963838705.1 of uncultured Acidobacteriota bacterium. Classification (GTDB taxonomy): domain Bacteria; phylum Acidobacteriota; class Terriglobia; order Acidiferrales; family UBA7541; genus Palsa-147. The sequence goes on from CAWIRU010000009.1 coordinate 1,610,600, forward strand.
TCCGCTTGGAGTCTTAAATTTCGCCTGGGTTGACGGGTTTTTTTGCAACTCCGACTCGATGACTTTCTGAACACTTGAGAGATGTTCTGCTAAGAGTTGGATGTCCTCCGTCTCCCAATACTCGCCCTCATCTTCAACCTTCAGGTTTTGAAAAAAGGGTTCAATAGCCTTCAGCAATTCCAACACGCTCAGATGAGTCTGAACGCCAGCGAATTGAGTCTTGGTAAATTCTTGGATGTACAAGTCGCGGTCGAATTCAAGGCGCACGGGGTCGCAATCTGCATGAGGGTAAAGAACGATGCCACGAACTGGACCGACGTAATTCCAATCCTCCCCATCACGGACCCGCAGGAGCCTGGTCTCATTGGAGACAATAGGTTCAGTCCTCCACACTCGGTCTCCTGCAAATACCTTTGCCACTTCTACCAGCCCGCGATATGCGACTTGGTCGATTAGTTGCCCTTCAAAATGGATTGTCACGCCCATGATGGTGGCGACTGCTCGCTACACGCTCCAGCTGGCACAAGTGTGGAGCTTATGGCCCTTAAGTATACTCAGCCTCACCTGCTAAACTGACTTAACTCCTGAATAACGCATTGGCCCGAAATTGACCGGCTCTCCGAATTGACTAAACGCTGACGAGTACAATTCCGACGAAAATCAGAAAAATCCCGAGCCACTGCGTGCGCTCGAGACGCTCTCGTAGCACAACCCACGCAAGAAACACGGTGACAGCGCTGAAGAGCGAACTAATGACGGTGACGACAGCAACGTGCCCCGTGCGCAGCCCAAGACTGGCAACGAGAAACGCACCCGCGTCAAACACGCCAACGCCCGCAATCAGCCACCACGTCTTCGCGCGCGGCAATCGAATGCTCTGCCTCACAGGCGCGGCCGCCGCGACGAGCAGGATCGAGCCGAGCAGGCGCACGCTCCAGACGGACATCGTCGCGCCCATCTTCGTCACAACGTGATACCCGATGATCCAAAAATTAATCCCGTATAAAGTCGAAGCCATCAGCGCCAGGCCAACGCCGCGCGTCAGATGCCCATGCGGATGCGAGCCGGTCCCCACCGAATCTGCCGGCAATGGCGCAAACGATGTGGCCGCGAGCACAACTCCAATCAGCGAAACGAAAATTCCGAAAATGTGAAGCTTGCTTACGCGCTCGCCTGTGTAAATCGAGAGCAACAGCGTCAGCGCTGGATAGACGGAGCAAACCGGCGCAACGATCGACAGCGTTCCAATTTCAAGCGAGCGATAAAATCCCAGCGTCGCGACCACGCTCAGAAAGCCCGAAATCGCAACCCAAACCCACAGCGTCCACGAATGCATCGAATACTCGCGCGCCAATTCGCCATCGAACACCAGCCAAACCGTCAGAATCCCCACGCCCACAGCTTGCATATACAAAAGCGTCCGGTAGGTCCCAATCTCTCTCGTCGAATAGCGCGCGAGAAAATCCGCGGTTCCCCATAGAACGGCGGCGGCGATTCCAAGCGCAATAGCCAAAATTTCCTCGGGAAGAATCTAACGCGGAGGGGCCGGCTTCTTCGACTGCAAGCCCAGCACAGCCATCACTTTCTGCAAGTCTTTCCAAACTTCGTACTTCGCCGGCGGATTCCGTAGCAGGTAAGCCGGATGGTAAGTGGCCAGCAGCCGCGTGCCGCGAAAATCCAGCCACTCGCCTCGAAATTTTGAAATGCCTTGATTCGTCGAGAGCAGCGTTTGCGCCGCCACGCTCCCGAGGCAAACGATCACCTGCGGCCGGATCGCGTCAATCTGCCGCAGCAAATACGGCGAGCACGTCGCGACTTCGTCTCGCTCAGGCTGCCGGTTCTCGGGTGGCCGGCACTTCACCACGTTGCAGATGTAGACATCTTCGCGCCTGAGCCCCATCGCCTCGATCATTTGCGTCAGCAATTTCCCCGCGCGCCCGACGAACGGCAATCCCTGCGCGTCTTCATCCGCTCCAGGCCCTTCGCCCACGAACACGAGCTTCGCGGAAGGATTCCCGGTGCCAAATACGATGCTGTGCCGGTGCTCGTGCAAGCGGCATCGCGTGCATTCGCCAAGGTCCGTGCGAATCCGCTCGAGTGTGTCGCCCTCGATTTTGTCCGTCGCATCGAACAAAGTCGGTCCGCTGACCACCGGCAAAACAACAACCGGCGCAGCCGCTGCCGCTGCAAACGGCCGCGAAGCAACCGCTGGCGGAATTTTCGATGAATCTAATTTTGGTTTCGGCATGGGTGGTGGAACTTCAACAGCCTCGGTGGCAATCGGAGCGGCACCGAGGGCCCCCGCGCGGTCGTGAAAGAACGGCGACAAGCCGAGGTCATCGGCATATCGAAACCATTCCTCGATTTTTGCGCGAGTGATCTCGTCCATCGTCGGCACGCGATTTCACAGACAAAATGTCAGGCTGGCCGGTGAGAGTTTACTTGTTTTGGTGGCGCAATTCGAGGGCTTGGTCGAGGATTCGGTCGGCGACTTCGCTCTTGGACATCTTCGGCAGCGCAATTTCGCGGCCGTCATTGAGGAAAAGTGTCACGATGTTCGTATCAGTGTCAAATCCCGCGCCCTGCTGCGTAACATCGTTCGCAACGATCATATCGGCGCCCTTGCGCGCGAGTTTGGCCCGGGCGCTTTCGGCCACTCGCTCGGTCTCCGCGGCAAAGCCAATCAGAACGCGCGATCCTTTATTCCGGCCCAATTCCGAAAGAATGTCGGGCGTAGGCTCGAGTTCAATCGTCATATTCGCCGCCCCGCGCTTGATCTTCTGCGCCCGCGGCGAGACCGGGCGATAGTCCGACACGGCCGCGGCCTTGATGATGATGCTCGACTCAGCAGCCCGCTCGAGAACGGCGCTGTGCATCTCTGCGGTCGTGCGCACCGGCACCCAATCCACTCCGTCAGGAGCCGCGAGATCCGTCGGGCCGCTCACGAGAATCACATGCGCCCCCCGCCGTTGCGCCGCGGCCGCCAGCGAGTATCCCATCTTGCCCGACGAGCGATTCGTAAGAAACCGGACGGGATCAATGTCCTCAGCGGTCGGCCCGGCAGTAATCAGAATTGTTTCGCCTTCGAGATCGCGGCGCAAACCCAGCACGCGGCATACCGCTCGAGCAATCGTTTCAATCCCCGCAAGCCGCCCCGCGCCCGTCATCCCGCACGCGAGATATCCCTCATCCGGGTCCACCACGTGCACACCCCGCGTTCGCAACGTCTGAAGATTAGCATGCGTGGCCGGATGCTCCCACATGTTCACGTTCATCGAAGGCGCAACGACGACCGGCGCTTTCGTGGCGAGGTAAAGAGTAGTGAGGAAATCGTCGGCCACGCCGTGGGCGAACTTCGCGAGGATGTCGGCTGTTGCAGGCGCGACCACGAGGAGATCGATTCTCTGCGCGACAGCGATGTGTTCGATGGCGCTCTCGACATTCGGCGCATCGCTCGCACCCGCGCCAAACATCTCCGTAATCACCTTCTGCCCGGTAAGCGCCGCAAACGTAAGCGGCGTGATGAATTCCCGCGCGCTGCGCGTCATCACCACCTGCACGTCCAGCTTTTCCTGCTGCAGGCGCCGCACAAGCTCCGCCGCCTTATACGCAGCGACGCCGCCCGTAACTCCCAGCGCGATTCTCATGCCGTTCCCTACGAATTATCTTTCCGCTTCTTCGCTTCCGCTTCGGCATCCACGATCGGATCGGGTGCTTCGAATTCAAGCAGTCCCTGCCGCAATTCCTCTTCGGCCACGCGCGTATACTTCCGCGCCCTCGGATTATCGATTAATGGCCGCCCTCCGAGCATCAACTGCCTCGCACGCTGCGATACCACAACAACGTAGGCGAACTGGCTTTCCGGTGCCTGCGTCGAAACCACCATAAGTGTTTCAACCTCCAAAAGTTTTCAGAATCTCTTTGACTTGATCGTTTTGGCGAGCCACCCGGCATCGCCCGGCAAGCACGATCGATTGCACTTCCCGTTCGGCTCGCTTTCTGTTGTCGTTAACGACCGCGTAATCGTACTCGCCGTAGCTCTCCAGTTCCTGCCTCGCACGGTCGAGCCGCCGTGCGATTTCGTCGTCCGAATCCTGCCCGCGCGCGCGAATACGCTTCTCGAGTTCCTGTCGCGACGGCGGCACGATGAAAATCGCAATCGCTGCGGGAAGTTTCTTTTTGATCTGCGCCGCGCCCTGGATGTCAATCTCGAGAACGAGATCGAGTCCTCGCTTGCGCGCCAGTTCCAGCCAGCGCCGCGGCGTCCCGTACCAGTGTTTCCCGAAGACCTGCGCGTACTCGAGGAATTCGTCGGCCTTCTTCATCCGCTCGAACTCTGCTTCGGAGATGAAATTGTACCACTTGCCGTCGCTTTCCGCCTTCCGCGGGGGTCGTGTGGTGCACGAAACCGATAGCAGCGTCCCCGGCAGCTCCAAAATCTTTTCCACCAGCGTGGATTTTCCCGATCCCGAAGGACCGGAAACAATGAAAACTTGCGGCTCCCTCTTGTCGGCCGTTTTCATTCGATGTTTTGAACCTGTTCGCGCAACTTTTCGATTTCCGACTTTACTTCGAGCGCCATGCGCGTCACGTCCAGCCCTTCCGCTTCCGTGCCCGGCGTTTTCGATAGCAGCGTGTTGGCCTCGCGCTGCATCTCCTGGAGCAGGAAGTCGAGTTTCTTTCCGATCTCGCCGCCGCCCGTCAGCAACGTCTCGAATTGCTGCACGTGGCTTCGCAGCCGCGCGATTTCCTCCGCCGTATCGCTCTTCTCCGCGGCGATCGCGGCTTCCTGTGTCAGCCGCGCGGGGTCAATCGGCGCCGCATTGAGCAAATCCTTCAATCGCGCTGCGAGGCGCCTCGCATACGCCGGGCGAATGCGTTCCGCGAGTACTTCGATCTTGCCGGCGTAATCGCGAATCGCCTTCAACCGGGCAAATAGTTCATCCGCCAGAATCCTGCCTTCCGACTTGCGCATTTCATCAAGCTTCTCAAGTGCTTCGATCAAGCACGCTTCCACAAGCTTCGCGAATCGCTCTTCGTCGTCCTCGCTGAACGCTTCCGGCGCTCCCACGACTCCCGGAAGCCGCAATATCGCCGCCAGATCGGGCTCGGAAGAAAGATTGAACTGTCGCCGCAAATTTTCCGCCGCCGCGATATAGGCCGCCGCAATTTCCGTGTTCACCTGAACCGACGCCGGCCCGCTCGGCTCGTAATGCAACGCCACGTCAAGGTGCCCGCGATGCACTCGCGCGCGTATCACTTCGCGAATCCGCGCCTCCACTCCCTCGAATCCCTCCGGAGCTTTCACACGCACGTCGAGAAAGCGATGGTTCACGCTGCGCACCGTGACGCGAATCGCGCGCCCGGCCTCCTCGGCGCGCGCCTGCGCGTAGCCCGTCATTGACTTCAGCGCTGCGGCCTTCACCGTGCTCTTCCCTGTCGCGGATTCCGGCATGTCACATCGGTCCCGGTGCCGGCACGTCGAGATCTACGTCCCGAAATTGCATTTCATAAAGCCGCCGGTAAGTCCCGCCGTGCGCCAAAAGTTCTTCGTGAGTGCCCATCTCGTGAATTGTGCCTCCATCAAGGACGGCAATTCGATCCGCGCGGCGAATCGTCGAAAGGCGATGCGCGATGACAAAAACGGTCCGCCCAGTCATCAGATTGTTCAGCGCCTTCTGCACGAGATTTTCCGATTCCGAATCCAGCTCCGACGTCGCTTCGTCAAGAATCAGAATCGGCGCGTCCTTCAGAAGCGCGCGCGCGATGGCAATCCGCTGGCGTTGCCCGCCGGAGAGCCGCTGGCCGCGCTCGCCGATGCGCGTTTGATAGCCCTGCGGCAATTGCGTGATGAAATCGTGCGCCAGCGCGGCCTTCGATGCCGCCACAACTCGCGCTTCAGGCAAATCCGGACGGCCGTAGCAAAGATTGTTCCAGACCGTATCGTTAAAAAGAATCGTCTCCTGCGTGACGATGGCCATCTGTTCGCGCAGCGATCGCAGCGTCACCATGCTGACGTCGTTGCCATCAATAAGAAGCGCTCCGCTCGACGCTGCATGAAATCGCGGCAGGAGATTCACAAGCGTCGTCTTGCCCGCCCCGCTCGATCCCACGATCGCCGTCACGGACCCGGCTGGCACGGTAAGCGAAATGTCCCGCAGAATCGCCGGTCCGCCGTCGTACGCGAACCCGACATCGTCGAATCGCACCTCGCGCGAAAATCGCGGCAGCGCGACGGCGCCGGGCGCTTCGGAAACTTCTTCCGGCAGGTCAATGAACTGGAATACGACGGTCGAGGCGCCGAGCGCCTGCTGGAACAGTTGATAGATTCCGCCAAGCCTCTTCATCGGCTCGTACGCCTTGAAAAGTGAATAAATGAAAGCCAAAACTGCCCCGGCCGTCATCGCGCCATGATTGATCGCGCCCCGCGCATACAAGATAAGTAGCGAAAAAACAACTGCCGAGAGCACGTCCATCATCGGTCCGGTTGCCGCATACGCCCGGACCCATCGCATGTTCTCTCTCAGCAAATGCTTCGCCGCGTCGCGAAATTTGCCGATCTCGAAGCGCTCCATGCCAAACGCTTTCACCACGCGATTGCCGCTCATTGTCTCCTGAACAATCTGGCTCAAATCTGCAAGCCGCGTGCGGCTTGTCTCGGTAGACCGTCGGATTTTCTTCCCCAGCTTGCTCACAGGACCGATCACCAGCGGGATGAAAATCGCGCAGCCGAGCGCGAGCTTCCAGTTCAATACCAGCAGCACCGCAATGAACACGATGAGCGAGAAAATCTGCCGGAAAAAATCGGCCAAATATTCGGAGAATGCGCTGCGCATCTGCTCGACGTCGTTGATCACCGCCGACATCACACGCCCCGTCGGATTGTGCTGAAAGAATCCCATCGGCTGCTGGATCAGTTTGCTGTAGACGCGGTTGCGCACGTCCATGATCGCCGCGTGCCCGACGTACTGCACCAATACGCTGCCGAGAAATTCCGCGACTGCTTTGACGAGAAAAATCACCAGGAGCGCGATGGCAAAAACCGTCCAAACAAAATGCACGGACTGCGGAAAGAAGGAATTTAGATAGATAGTCCGCCCAACAAATGGGAGCGTGACAAGCTTCAGTTTCTGCTCGCTGGAATGCGGATTGAGGACTACGTCAAAAGCGGGAATAATCATTAGCGCGATCAGGCCCTCAGAAAGGCCCAAGATCGCCAGAAGAATCACTCCGCCGGTCAGCCGCGCGATATGAGGCCGCACGTATCCGAGCAGCCGCGCCACTTCGTGGGAAAACTTCAACGCTTCTCCATTGCTTTCACGATACCCAACGGGAGCTTTTAACGCTAGGGGCGCAGTGCGGAAAAGTCAAGCTCGCGCGCTCTCCGCGCGATTTCTGGGCGCCGGTTCCGCGAAACGGCCGGCTATCCCTCACGCGATTCGAGTTCGAGCGGCTTCAAGCCAAGATCCCGAAGCAGCGCTTCATCCTCGGACTTTTCAGGATTGGGCGTTGTAAGAAGTTTTTCGCCGGTGAAAATCGAATTCGCGCCGGCCATAAAACACAGCGCCGCCGCTTCGCGCGACATCTGCAGGCGTCCGGCGGCAAGTCGCACCATCGCGCGCGGCATCGTAATCCGGGCGGCCGCGATTGTCCGCACCATCACCAGCGGATCCAGATCGGCCGCGTTCGCCAAAGGCGTCCCCTCGGCGCGCACCAGCATATTGATCGGCACGCTCTCCGGATGCGGATCGAGCCGCGCCAATTGCTCGATCAATCCAATGCGATCCTCCGCCGACTCGCCCATCCCCAAAATGCCGCCGCAGCACACCGTGATCCCGGCCTTGCGCACCGCCACAATCGTCCGCAGCCGCTCTTCGTAAACGCGTGTGTGGATGATCTCACCGTAGAATTCCGGGGAAGTATCGAGATTATGATTGTAGGCCGTCAGTCCCGCAGTCTTGAGCGCCCTCGCCTGATCGTCCGTCTGCATCCCGAGAGTGCAGCAAACTTCCATCCCGGTCCCGGCAACGCCGCGCACCATGGTAAGAACCGCCTCGAATTCCTTCCCGTGCGGCGCATCGCGCCACGCCGCTCCCATGCAAAATCGCGTCGCTCCTTCATCCTTCGCGCGCCTCGCTGCGGCAAGAACTTCATCCACGTCGAGAACGCTTTCGCGCTCGACCCCCGTCGAATAGTGCGCGCTCTGCGGGCAATACGCGCAATCTTCCGGGCATCCGCCTGTCTTGATCGAAAGCAAGCGGCACATCTGTATTTCATCAGCCTTGTGATTGGCGCGGTGAACCATCTGCGCGCGGAAAAGAAGCTCGGTGAGCGGCAACTCATAAATCTCGCGAATCTCGCCGCGAGTCCAGTCGTGCCGGATTATAATTTTCAGCCCTGTTTCACGCGACGCCGCTGCGGCAGGATTCATGATTTCGAGTGGTAAGCCTTCGATCAAATATATTTCGCTCGCGCGCCTGTACTATCGCTTTTTTTCCGCAGACCGTCAACGCTCGCGCGTCTACGAGAACTCCGATGAGTTGGAAATCGGATGAAAATGGAAAACGCGCGAATACTTTTCCGCACCCGCACGGCCAGGATCAGCTCTTGTTGATGTCGCGATGCACCACTTTGACTGTGTAGCCCCGCCGCGCCAGCGCTTTCCGCACCACTTCGGCCATCGTCACCGACCGGTGCCGCCCGCCTGTGCATCCGAAAGCAATCGTCAGGTAGCTCTTCCCTTCTGCGATGTAGTGCGGAATGAGAAACGCCAGCAGCGCCTCGATCTTTTTCAGAAACATCCGCGTCTGCGGAAATGAAAGAATGTAACGCGCCACCTTCGAAACCTTCCCGCTGAACCGCCGCAACTTCGGCACGAAATGCGGATTCGGCAGAAAGCGAACATCAAACACAAGATCCGCGTCGGTCGGAATTCCGTAGCGGTAGCCGAAGCTCACGATCGACACGACGAGCGGCCTGCGGTCGGGATTCTGGAATTTCTGCGACACGAACTGCCGCAGCTCGTGCACGTTGAATTTCGTCGTATCAATCGTCAGGTCCGCCAAGCGCCGGATCGGTTCCATCCTCCGCCGCTCTTCCCGTATCCCTTCCCGCACGGGTAGATCGCGGCCGATCGGATGCGGCCGGCGCGTCTCGCTGAACCGCCGCACCAGCTCCGTGTCGCTCGCCTCGACAAAAACCAGAATCGCGGCGTGTTCGGCGCGAAGCTTCTTGAAAATTTCCGGGAGCTGCTCGATCTGCTCGCCCTCGCGCGCGTCCACTCCCAATGCCGCGCGTTCAATTTCGCCGGCGCCGTGCATGTAAAGTTCGGCGAACGTCGGAATGAACGAAACTGGCAAATTATCCACGCAGTAGAAGCCCAGATCTTCGAGCGTGTTGAGGACGGAACCTTTTCCGGAGCCGGAAAGGCCTGTAACGATCACGAGTTGCCGGGAATCGCGGGAGCTGGAAGGCCGCGGCACGGCGGGCGGCTTACTCTTTCACCCGGCGGCGGTGCGTGCTGGGGATGCGCAAGTCTTCGCGGTATTTTGCGACGGTCCGCCGCGTCACCTGGATGCCTTCGTCCTGAAGCTTCTTGGTAATCTGATCGTCGGTCAGCGGGTGCGACGTATCTTCATCCTCGATCATTTTTTTCACCCGGCGTTTCAGTGAAAGCAGCGACATCTCGCCGCCCTGCGGCCCGTTCACGGATTCCGAGAAGAAGTTCCGCAGTTCGACGACGCCCTGCGGCGTGTGCGCATACTTGTTGGCCACCGCGCGGCTCACCGTCGAGGGATGCACGCCCACTTCTTCCGCAACTTCTTTGATCATCATCGGCTTCAGATGATCCGCGCCGTAATCCAGATAATCCTGCTGGCGCCGCAAAATTGATTGGCAGACGCGCACAATCGTGTGCTTGCGCTGCTCGATGTTTTTCATCAACTGGATCGCCGCCGTAAATCGCTCTTTCACGTAATTTCGAACATCGCGGTCCGCGGCGTCGCGCGAGAGCAACCGCCGGTAGATCGGGCTCAATCGAAGTTGTGGCACCCCATCATCATTCATGATGGCCTGCCACTCGCCATCCACCTTTGTAAATTGAACGTCCGGCTCGACCAGCCGCGGCTCCGTCTTGTTGTAACGCAACCCGGGCTTGGGATCGAGGCGCTTGATCACGTCAATCGCGCGCTTCACGAGTTCAGGCGGCCGGTTCACCGCGCGCGCAATTTCCTTGAGTTGGTTGTTCTGCAAGAGCTTCAAATGCTCGCTCACGATTTGCTGCGCCAGCGTATTCTGCGGATCGAGCACCTTCAGCTGCATCGTCAAGCATTCTTCCAGCGTGCGCGCCGCCACTCCCGGCGGATCGAGTTCCTTCACCAGCGCGAGCGCTTCCTCCACATCCTCCATGTCGTAATTCCCGGACTCGGCGATCTCTTCAAGCGTCGCCGTCAGATATCCGGACTCGTCGAGATTTCCGATGATGTCCTCGGCAATTGTTCGGACGATCTCGCTCGAAATGCTCACGCTCAGTTGCCACGCAAGATGGTCGGTGAGGCTCTGCGGAGAAGATAGAAACTTGTCGAACGACGGCCGCTCGATATCTTCGTGCTCGCCGTTTTTCGCTGCGCCCGTATCGAGATATTGCGTATAAAACGAGCTGAGATCGAATTCGTCAAAGGGATTTGATTCTTCTTTTTTCTCCGGTACTTTCTCCGTCTCCGCCTTGAGGAATGTCTCGTCCTGATAATTTTCGGTGACTACTCCGTCTTCGCCTAGTTCCTCAAGAACTGGATTCGCCATGATCTCCTGATTGATCATTTCGCGCAGTTCGAGGCGGTTGAGCGCGAGCACGCTCACCATTTGCACGAGCCCCGGCGTCAAAATTTGCTTTTGCGCGACGCGGAGATTTAATTTTGGCTGCAGCCAGTTCATGGTTTAGTTCAGTAACGCTCAGTTCAGCCGGAATCCTTCCCCCAGATACACGCGCCGCACTTCGGAATCGCTGCTCAGTTCGGCCGGCGTGCCAGTGCGGAAAATCTTCCCATTGTTAATGATATACGCCCGGTCAGTCACAGCTAGCGTCTCTCTCACGTTGTGGTCCGTAACCAGCACTCCAATACCCGCCGTCGAAAGGTCCGCGATGATCTTCTGCAGATCCACCACCGTCAGCGGATCAATCCCCGAAAACGGCTCGTCCAGCAGCACGAACGACGGCGAGAGCACCAGCGATCGTGCAATCTCCAGCCTACGCCGTTCGCCGCCCGAAAGCACGTGCGCTGGGCTGTTTCTCACGCCTTCCAGGCCAATCTGCGCGAGCAACTCCTCCACTCGGTCGCGGCGCTGTTCCGCGGTTACCGGCAGAGTCTCCAATACTGCGAGCAGATTCTCTTCGACCGTCAGTTTGCGAAAGACAGATGGTTCCTGAGGGAGGTAGCTGATCCCGCTGCGTGCCCGTAAGTACATGGGGAGATCGGTGATGTTTTCGCCATCGAGCAGAACGTTCCCGAAATCCGGCCGTGCCAAACCGACGACGATGTAAAAAGTCGTCGTCTTTCCGGCGCCGTTCGGTCCGAGAAGCCCAACCACTTCGCCCTGCCGAATCTCCAAACTGACATCGTCGACAACCTTCCGCCCGCGATAAGACTTACTGAGATTGACGGCCTGGAGCTTCAACATGCCGGTTCATTTCTCGACCTGGTGCTTCGTAAGCGTTCGAGAACCTGCGTCCGAATCAATAAAAATCGTATCACTCGCACGATAGAAGGTCAACGAACGCCCCGTCGTCGTATCATTTTCTGCGTCCGTAAGCGTCGGTTTTCCGCCCGAGAGTACGAATTTTTCTTCGGCGGCGGTGTAGTCGGCGCGCTCCGCCAAGCCGGTGCGGTCGGCCTGGTGGACGATAACGTTGCCAAGAGCGAGTGCGCGGGTGAGTTGGCGCCCGCCTGTCGCAATCGGCGTTCCTTTCGCGCTGGCTGCGGGAGTCGCCGCCGGCCCCGTAGAGGGCGCTGACGTAGCGGGCGATAAGAACAGGTCGAGCGTCCGGGACTTCAGCGATTGATCGGTGGACTCCGCAAACACTCCGTCTTCGAGATGCGCCCGTCCGAGATCGTTCCAGTAACGCAGCATCGGCGCTCGAACTTTCCACAGCGTTACCCCCGAGCTTGATGGCGCGAGTGCTGTATGCGTTGAGGCGGGTGCCACCGATCCGGGTGGCAGCGAGCTCGCGACCTGAGGAAAAACCGCGACGACGCTCCCCTTTGCATCCACGCGCTTCTCGTCTCGAAACAGTTCGATCGTGTTCGCTTCCAGGACTGAATCGCCCTGCCACATCCGCGCGTGGCCCGTGTACGTCAAAATTCCCGTAGTATTCGAGCCGCTGAGCGATTCGGCCGATATATGCGTCGCTCCCGATCCAATGCTGGGGCTGCTCGCCGCGGACGAAGCCAAAAACGTTGAGCGCACGCCGCCCTTGGCCGAAATGTAATCGCCCTGCTGCCGGATCAAAATCGCGGCGGCGGAAGTTTGGGAAGCGGCGTCGCTGATGATCGGCGATCCATCGAGCGCGATCGTATCCGTGGACTTCGTCAT